>CAXXLX010000001.1:0-4364704 GCA_963665235.2 Candidatus Poribacteria bacterium
TGATACGGTGGGTCAAAGTAGATGAAATCGCCGGCACGTGCTTCTGTCAGGCAAAAGTTGGCAAAGTCCACGGCATAGAACGTGGCGTGAGTGAGCGCATCGCTTGCAGCTCGGAGCTGCGCCTTCGGACAGATATTGAGCCGTTTGTGACTACCCATCGGAACGTTGAACTGACCACGACTATTGACACGATACAGGCCGTTATAGCACGTCCGATTAAGATAGAGAAAGCGGGCAGCAGCTATAACAGGGGTTAAGTCTTGCGGCTGTTGTGCACGCATGCAATCGTAATACTCGCGCGAGTGATTTTGCCTGTGCAACGTCAACTGTTCTATCAGTGCTTCACACTGCGTCTGGACAACTTGATAGCACTGAATCAGCTCCGCATTCAGGTCGGTCAGGAGTGAAATCGGTGCAGTGTATCGCGCGTGGATATAGAAATAGACGGCTCCACCACCCACAAACGGCTCAATATAGCGGTTGAACGTTTTCGGAAAAAAGGGGGACAGCTGCGGTAGCACTTTTGATTTGCCTCCCGCCCATTTGATAAAGGGTTTGGCATGAGGCATTGGAGAAAGGGGTGGTGTTTTCACAGATGTTCGGTAATCCGCGCGCGAACCCCTGCAGCAAGGGTGTGTAACGCGACCGGATTTTCGTCCTGAAATGGGATAATAAGGTCCGCATACTGTTTGCAAGGCTCGGTGTAAACAGGAAAATTCGGGAGTACATCCCGGCGATACCAGCGGATAGCTCCCTCAAGGTCGCCACCACGCTGTGCAACATCACGAAGCATCCGTCTTAACACCCGTTCATGCGCGTCAACCTCCAGAAAAACCTTGATATCCAGTAGCTCGCGAAGATGTTCATTCCAATAGATGAGATGTCCCTCCACAATGACGACATCGCTAGGGGGTGTGACCTTTTTCTCGTCGCCGCGGCTTGCTGCACGGGTACCGGGCGTAGGGGTTTCAATTGGTTGTCGGGCGCGGGAGCTTCTCAACGTCGGCGATGAGCACTTCCCAGAACACCGCATCCGGGTGATTAGCCGTCACGACTTTTTCGCGTTCCGCTGGCGAATATTCTGACCAATCCCGAAAATACGCGTCTTGATGAAGCGTGATAGGCGAAAACGCGGCGAGTTGCGCCGACAATGCCGCCGCAAACGTCGTTTTCCCGGACGCAGATCCTCCCATGATACCTACAGTAACGGGCGTAAATGTACTCTGTTTTGTCATTTTTCTTTGCCTTCTTTGAAATTAATAACGAAAATAGCGTATCACAAATCAGAATTTTTGTCAAATTTTTCGGGTGTTTTCGTCCAATAGTAGATGAAACCGATAAGACCCCCAACCACAATAATGCAATAAACGCCAACATAAACATAGAGATGGAGCAGCCGCGCCAAAAATTGGATACCGACTAAGGCACCCGCTGCAATCATACTTAAACCGTACGCCAAACACCCGGTCATCTTTACTGTTTTCAGCACCTCTTCGGAAAGCGGTAGACCGGATTCCGGCTTGGGATAGGTGATAACAGAATAGAGCATAACGAGGAAACCGGGTAAGACGAAAAGAATTCCGAGCACCCCCCAAAAGAAAGTCGCCGCTATAAAAAATAGAAGTGTGAAAGGCAGGACAATGTAGATAAGGGTAGCTATCACGACACCACGCCATAAATCGGTCGGTGCCCGAAGCGGTGCTAATTTTAACATCCATGCGGCTTTATAGTGTTCCGTGTAACCCACAGACCCGAGGAAACCGAAAACCAAACTCACCCCAAGAAAGACGAACAGACCCGTTAATCCGGGACTGAGACCGATAGCGTAGTGATACTCAATAAACTCTATAGGATATATTCCCCGCACAAAGAAGATTACAGTCATCAAGCCTGCGCCGAGCGTGCCGGAAGCTAATTGGGATAAAATGTGTCTATCACGGCGCATGTATACGGCACTGAGGCGGAAACCTGCGTAGACATCACGAGACGTGAAGAATCGCGCGAGGAAGGGGACACGCATCCGCAGTTTGTCTTTCGGTCTCCCGCCGGATTCCATCAGATAGGCGAGATATTTTGAATAGGTCTTTGCAATACTTCGCAGCGGAATTAGGAGCAGTAGTGTTGAAAATAGTGCAACCCCTGCCAAAACTATATCACGCCTTACCTCAGACCGTTCAAACGTGCTAACCGCGAGCGATATAGCCCCAGCAAACCACCCGTTCGGAAATAGGAGTAACCATTTTATGACCGCTTCATAATTATCCTTTAAGAAATCTATTGGGATGAGATAAAAGAATGTAGGGAAGAGTAGCGGCAAAATAAACTGCGCGGATTTCGCAACTTTGCGGAGGCTTTTTATAGCGTAGAGTTTCGTCAAATAACCAGCGAACACTGTCATCACACCTATAGCGAAAAAGCCGGACATAAAGGCGACAGGTAAATAAAAAATCGGAAAAAAGTAGCACAAAAAGGAGGCTTCATCGCCACGTAGAAAAATACCGCAAACCGATGGAAATATGTTCAGACAGCCTAACAACAGCACGGCATACTTGAGTATATGCGTTAGTTGCACTAAAAAATAGGTGCGTGATGACACCGGGGTATGGGCTATGACACGATAGTTGATAGGACTGAGAAGCAGGTCAAAATACGGAAGCGTCCACATCCCTACCATGAACATAGATGTCGTTGTGCCGATAAGAGCGTACGTGAACACGTCTATGTGAAAAAACACCGGCAGTGCCGAAAAGATGCTTACAAAGAAACAGAAAACACAGGTCAAGGACAGTGAGAGTTTAGCCAGTCCCTGTTTTCCTTCAGTCGCGCGTTCCTCTAGCGTTTTCTCCGTTTGTCGGAGCAGTTTATACTGAATTGGACATGCGCCGAATTTTGCGACGATTTTCTCAAGCATCGGGGGGTGTCTCCGTTACAATCCGAAGGGCTGCCTCCGTTTTTTCAGCGATGCCTGTCGTTTCGGTCAATTGCACAAAAATCTCGTTGAGGGCTTCCCGGTTTGTCTGCTGCTGCAACACTGCGACCGGCGCATCTGCAATCATTTTTCCTTCGTTGATAATCATAATCCTCGGGCAGAGCGTCTCGGCCACTTCAAGGATATGGGTACAGTAGACAATCGTTTTCCCCAAATCGGCTAAACGTTGGAGTAAAGCCTTCATAAAGGTGACGGTTGTAACATCTAAATTGGTAAACGGTTCATCTAAAAATAGGACATCGGGGTTATGCAACAGCGCGGACATAATGATGCACTTTTGACGCATCCCCTGTGAAAAGCTGCTTATCCGCTGATTGGCTTGCGGCTCCATCTCGAACAGTTTGGCAAGTTCTACAATTTTATATGAAATCTGTTTTTCCGCTAAATCGTAAAGTCTGCCCATTAGCTGGAGGTGTTCTATCAAGGTGAGGTGTTCATAGAGCTGTGCTTCTTCGGGAACATAACCGATATGCTGTTTGAGTTCAAGCAGCTCAGTTTCAGCATCATATCCAGCGACAGAGATCTTTCCCGATGTCGGTTCAAGCAAACCGACCAGCATTTTTAACGTTGTGCTTTTCCCTGCTCCGTTCGGCCCGAGATAACCGACGATTTCCCCCGTGCCAACCTCAAAACTGATGTTATTAACCGCTTTTTTCTCGCCATATTCCTTCGTAAGCTGTGAAACGTGAATCATAGTCCTTTGCCTTCGTAATTGTTTATGAAATTATAGCATATTTACAGAAATATTTGAACAAGGGTGTTAAAGTTTTTGGAGGCCCAAAGGATAGAGGGAAGAATGGAAGGGGGGAAGGGTGGATTTCGCGTGTGTTGTCTAAATGCATGTCGCATTTGGACGAGGACGCTGCAAATCGCGGAGGGCACAGAGGACACGGAAAACGCGGAAAGAAGAGGGTGTTGATAACACCTACCCATTTTTGTGAAGGATGTTAATCGCGAGTGCTTTATCTATAGCACTGCACTTGTTGATAACACCTACCCATTTTTGTGAAGGGAGACTCAAATGCACAAAAGACCCCTCCGAGCCTTCCGCGATTCTGACAAAACCGGCAATAAATGGTTCCCCTCCTACGAACAGGGCTCTGTTAGGTTGTAGATCAGCCACCTGTGGTAGGTTTTACGGTTACCTCGGTGCGCCCTTCCAAGACGCTGTCGAAGAGTGCACGTTGCTCTGCTGCTAAATCTTCATACACAATCCTGGCGATGTCGGGACCGACTGCCTGGAGTTTATCCTCCAAACCCGCCTCCTGGATACGGACAGTGGCGGTGAAAGCCCCCTTGTGCAGATCGAGTGGAAACCCCGCTTCCTGTTTGACACCATCGAGGGCATACCGAACACGACCCATGAAGAGCGGACCATATCCATCGTGGTACTCGAGCTCTACGCTGAGGAGTTCTATAGAATCAGTGAAGGGCACACGGCCAGCCAAGTCAAGCGTTCTAATCGTGGTTTTGAACTTATTAACGTTATCAACAATATGTTTCATCGGAGTTTTCCTTTTCATTGTGGAAGTTAAGATTATCTATAAACATCAAACCTATTCCTTACACAAGTTGCCGGAATGGCACCCTGTGCAAGAATTTCGGCATCTCGTAATGCCCGAACAAGTGTCTCTAATTCAATGGTTAGATTCGGCGTGCGCGGTGTACCTTCGCTTCCAGGCGGCTGCAGCGAAGCCTGCCTCAAAAAATGCCCCATATTTCTGGGATTGACAATTCCTATCAAGAAATCAGGCAACCCATCGTGTTGGTAGGGCGGACCTGGGCTTGCCGGAGACGGTAACAGGCCCGCAACCTCCTTGACTGGATCAAGGAGGTGGAGTCCAGGCGGTAGCGGCTCCTGAATCTCAATTTCGTGGACATACGCCGGATCGCTTGGCGTAGGAGCCCGCTCGCTATTCACTATTGCATATCGCCAAGCCACTCCGTACGAACGGGTCATAGAAATGAAAGGACTGTTGATAGTGCTTCTTGCAATATGAAACATCAACCGATTTGTAGTAGATTCCATCCCGGGGGCTCTGGCAATAAAACCCTGTTTTACAGGCTCGTTATCGTACCAATAAGTACCAATGCCTGCCCCTCTATAAAATATCGCCATAGGTCCTCTTTTTGTACTGTTGCTCCGGTTTCTAACGTGGAATATTCACACTTTCTTTATAGTTTACCATGCATTAGGCATCTGTGTCAAGGCGATTTTCTACAGAGGCAGAGGTATTCAATTTTCAGAGCTATAGGTCCAAATCCATCAACGCCGCATATTCACGACATAAATCCCAGCGGCTACGAGAAGAGCCCCTATCAACAAATTAAACGTCAGTTCATCCCCTAAAAGTAGATGACTAAAAAACACCCCCGAAAGCGGTGTTGTAAAAAAGAGCACAACTAATTTACTTGCGCTGTAGTTTTCAAGGATTGCTGTCCACATCAGAAAACACAAACCCGCAATAATACCGCCTTGATAGAAGAGCGCAGCACCGCCCGCCAAAGTTAACTGAAACGTTTTCTCAAGCTCCGATAGAAAACTCAACCCGGCATAACACGGCAGGCTCAGACTCAGCAGCCAGAACAGCAGACGATACGGATGAATGGACTGAATTAACAATTTTGTCACTACAACCCGTAACCCTAAAAAACAGCCGCTGACAAGTACAATAAGGTCACCAAAGAGGCTCGTTTCCCCTTCCCCTATATTGGGAGCGACGGTTACGAAAACGCCACTGAAAGCGAGGATAATCCCCAGGGTTTTTGTAACCGTGAGCCGCTCGCCCGGAATCCAGAGATGTGCAAAGAGAGCGGTAAAAAAGGGGTAGACATTAATAAAAATAGTTGAGCGGGAGGCTGTCGTGAATAGGGTGCCAACGTTCAACGTGATAATTTGCAGCACGAAAATTGCCGTGAGCAGTAGCAATCGGGGGAGCTCCCCTCGGCGCAACCCAAGTGGTATCCGCCGGTAGAGCGACCAACCGCCAATAACAGCGAGGCCAAGAGCAAAACGGAGAAATGCCAATGCCATCGGCGGTAGGTCTTGCAAAGCGATTTTAATTGAGAGCGAATTACCCCCCCAGAGAAACGCAAGGAGTAGACTGAGTGCAACAATTTTCCCCGGCAGCACCTCACTGACAACTTTTGGATTGAGTGATTGTTTTCTATTCAAAAGTGACTACTATCCTTACGCGAGGGGCTGTTCCTGAAAAAATTCGTGGTTAAATTAATCATAGGCACCGGAACGATGATTTCCCATCAGACGTTGCTGGCGTTCCGATGCCTGCTCCAGGATGGCTTCATTGAACTGAAAGCGATTCAGATAGGGCGGAAATTTCTGTGTTATCATCCGGTTTGCGTAATGCACTTGCAACAGATAGCGGGTCTGCTTGCTGCGGTTTGCGGTGCCTCTATGCCAAACCTCACTTCGGAAAATTACCACGTCCCCTGCATTGCAAAGGATACTCTGTTCTTTCGCGCCCTTCCATTCGGTATCGCCATCAGGCCGCCGTCCGGAAAGATGACTCCCCGGAACGAACTTCGTTGGACCGAGGTCTTCATAAAGGTCATCTAGATAGTAATGTGCGGTTGTGATAAAAATTGGCACTTTAACCCGCGGGTCTTCTAAAATATCCGCCGGGAGCGAAATAGGCAGCCAATCCGTATGGAGCCCCTGATCGGGGCGGCCTGGACCTGTCAACCATGCTGTCATCCCGATGACATGACAATCACCTCCGTGGACAGCCTCCGCTAACTCAATAACAGGCGACTTATCAAGATAGTCTAGAAAAATCGGGGCACGATTGAAGGCGTTATTGACATGTTTGTTGAGGAAACCACTTCCATTTTCTGGTACGCTGTGCCGGTCGAAGCTTTCCGGAATTGCTGTTAACCTATCCATAGCTTCTCGAAGTTCAGCGAGTTGTTCCGCATTAATAACTTGGGGCAGATAGGCATATCCATCGTCTTCCATCGCCTTGACCTGACTTTCAAGGTCAGGATAAGCGACAAGAGGTAAAGCTTGGCTCATAATTTTTTCTCCTTCACATAAGGTATTTCTGAAAAACAGAACGTCTCTACTATGTATCTTAACAAGTTTTACGGGTTCATGTCAACTTTTTTCCTGAAAAATCCGTTTATATTTAAAATAGTCTTATGAAAAAAACAGGGAAGGAGTAGAGAGATGAAAGAGAGAAACGTCACGTCTGAACACCAAGTTAAAGAGACAGCTATCCGTCTGCCTGGGACCGTTCTAGAATCTCTTCCGGGTAACCTGTTTCAAATAAAGCTGGACGCAAATGACCACAAAGTTGTGGCTTACCTCGCTGGGAGGATGATGAAGAACAACATCTGGGTGCTTCCCGGGGACCAGGTTACTGTGGAACTTTCACCGTACGACCTGACACGGGGCCGGATTATCTGGCGGAATCCGGGGAGACAGCTTGACAGATAGGTATTCAAATATCGGAGCGGAAAAATTTGAGAAACGCCACGGCTGTAAACACCACTGCAAAGAGACAGAGCAGCAACGCATCTACCGCTGAATGACGCAATGTCTCCGATAGTGCTGGGTCTCTCAAAGTTGGCGGCGGCGCGATGTGCTCCTCGGTTGACTGGTCAGTATTCATCCGCGCTGCCGCTTGCATAATTTGTGAAAACGGATCATCGGAAATTTGACTGAAATAATTGTCACTCAGCTGGGTGTAATACGACTCACCCGTTTGGAAATAGGCATCTCTTCTTAACTTCCCCGTCTGTGCTAAGTCCATGGCGATAAAGGTTAACGAAGATGTTGGGGAGATTCGGGAGAGGGTTCCGCCGACAGATTCTTGTCGTGTTTTTTCACGTTGATAGGCGCGTTCAATCTCACCCGCTCGCGCCTCAAATTTCTGCCTATATTCCGCGTCGATCGGTTCACGGAGTTTCCGCAAACTATCCTGCCCCTCCGGTGTTATCTCAATACGACCGCCGGTAGCTTCTATAAGCTTTTTTGTAATTTCCGCGTCCTTCTCTACATTAAGATTGTTGCGAACCGCTGTCTTTTCCATATAGACACTCTGTACGGTACGGATAGGTACGAAGAGTTGGGCGGTAACAAATCCCGCCCGCGGCACAATTAACACTGCGAACACCCAAACAGTAAAGGCTACGATGAGGGCTGTTTTGGAACTGTCCAAGTAGGTGGAAATCACCACACCTATCGCGAAAAACACCGCGATATAGAGCAGGGACATCAGTAGTAAGCACAACACCCGCGGAAAAATGTCAGCCTCCCCAAGGGGAAATCCCTGCCAGACCAGCAACAGTAAACCGACCAGAAATGACAGTAGGAACGGAATGACGAATACAACGTACCCGCCAATCACCTTGCTCCACAAAAACAGGTCGCGAGGAAGGGCGTTTGACAACGTTATCCGAAGTGTACCTGCCTCTCTTTCCCCCGCAACCGCATCGAAGGTAAACAGCAGCGCAAGCAGGCTGAACACAGTCCCCACTACAAACAGAAAGTCGAGATTCCCGAGAGCGTAAGAGAGCGGGGCCTGTGTGAGTCCTGTCGAACTTTGCCGCACGCCATTACGTGTCATGCCGAGATAGGTGGGCAGTGCTTCCTCTAATCCCCTCGCGAATACACTCAAAGCGGACGGTTTGAGGAAAAATTTAGAAACCTCCACGTCCGGATTCTGTGCATCCGGCGGGGTTTCTTCCGCTTCTGTCTGAGCAAGTTTGACAGATTCTTGATAGTCGACAAGGTTTTGGCTATACTTGCGATACCCGATAAAAAGCGTGAGCGGAATGAGTAAGAGACACATCAAAAGCAGCGCGACAAACCGCACGCTCAGGATATGATGCAAGATCTCTTTCTGAATTAGCACTCGCAGCATTTGGCATATTCCTTACATTAATTAACACAGAAAGCACAGCACACCCACTCCCCTATTATAACCCAAGTTGCTACTTATAAGTTTTTAGACCTGGAAACACCGTCTTTAATGAAAATATGCTGAGAATTAGCTAATATTTGTCCCGTTCACTTCCAATTCGCACACAAATATGCACAATCTGGATGAAGATTAAGAAATTAATTCGGTAATTTCTGTTTTTATGTTATCCTATTGTCCCAGGGAGGTATTGTCTTATGTCAAAACGCCATGAACTTGAACTCAGTAAAGATGAACGCCAAAGACTGATTGAACTCCGCGATACAGGGGAACCCGCTTATCTTCGGGAACGTGCGGCTGCCCTGCTAAAGATAGCCGCGGGAACTTCTCCACACAAAGTCGCCCTCAAAGGGCTGCTAAAGAAGCGAGATCCGGACACTGTTTATGCCTGGCTTCGCCGATACCAAGAAGAGGGCACAAGGATTGTTTCATAGACCGGGCCGTGGCCGCAAACCCGCGTTCGCCCCCAAATCCCCCGAAGAAGCAGAAACCGAGGCGTTGACGGCTATAGGACAAGACCCGGGACAAGTCAAGGCACATCAAACGCGCTGGACGCTTCGCACGGTGGCGAGGTTGTGCCGTGGCTTGCTAATATCTCTGTGCCGGGTATCCATCAAATCTTCTCACGCCCATCAGCTATAAGCGTGCTAGACTGTATTTAAGTCCGGATACAGACTATTCGAACGGATACAGCAAGTTTTAGAAAGCAGACCCATCAAAACCCACAGAACACCAAGATGAGTTCTCACTCCCCTATTATAGCCCATCAGAGTTATCAAGATAAAACTATTTATTGCTGAACCCCCATACAGGAGACGTTGTTTATCAGCAAGTAAGTTTTTAGACCTGGAAACACCGTCTTGCCGCAAGTCTCCTTTGTGAAACCGACCCCGCCGAATTAATGAAAATATGCTGAGAATTAGCTAATATTTGTCCCGTTCACTTCCAATTCGCACACAAATATGCACAATCTGGAAGATTATGCTACTATGTGGCAACTTAGGTTATTATAGCGGTGGATAGGATTTTCGCGTTTTCACAATCCGTTTCGGTCTTTTGGAACGTTCTAAAACGTCTCGGACGCGCTCGAGCTGTTCCTGGGTGTTTTTCAATTGTTCCCGGGCATTTTCCAGCTGTTTCTTAACGTTTTCCAGCTGTTTCGTAGCGTCTTTAAGCGGTTGTGAATTGAAATGTTGCTTTGCACGTTCAATTTGTGTTTTACTGCGTTCTAGTTGTACCTTGGCGTTTTCAACCTGTATCTTAACCTTTGCAACCTGTGCTGCAACCCGCCGCATCTTGGTGTGCTCTTTCACTAACTTATCAATATAAGCAGCTTTATAGGTATTCCAATTATCTGTCGCCGGAATGCCTAGAGGCACACTCTTACGCAGCTTCGGATTGTCTTCCAGGAAGGCGAGCGTATGCCGTTTTGACAGGTAGGAAGCATACTCATGGAAATTTTCTATCGTAATCCCTTTGTCCAAAAGGAGTTGAAGCCACTCCGCCCGTGGATACCGCGCCTCTATCTCCGTAGGTGTCAACTGACTGCTAGCCACTTCCCTATCAGCACTATCAATCTTAGGTGGTAGGTTGACATCACCTGATGTTAGCAGATAGACCCCGGATGTTACATTACCGACTTTACGGAATACACGCACCACGGTTTTTGAATGATTGTTATTATAGGTATCATCAAATGCGGCCATCAATTTCTTTACGGTTTGCGGACCGGTATATTCTTTAGTGTCGGCCAGCGCGCCTTTCTTGAGGACTGTTATTTCAGCGAAACTGAGCCCTTGGGTGTCTGTTGATTCTAAGTTAGCTCGGTGCCCAAAAAGGGTGCCCACGCTGTTTCCTTCCAATACCAATTGGCAATTGGAAAATACGATTTCCGAGTTGGCCCGGTGCCCAAAAAGGGTGCCTATCCCCAGAACTGTCAAAAGCAAAAACATTAGTATACCGATTGTACGCTTCATGCTGTCTCCTCCGTTAGTTTATTGTTAAGCTATATACACACACTACTCAAAAAAGTTGCAGAAAAGTTTGGATTCTCTATCAATGCGGTAGATTGGGGCTATTTAGTTTTTTGAGGAGCAGTTGCCCGAATACTGAGCAAGCAGCACGCGCCTTAATATCGCGTGCACAGCACGCTCCTACACAAGTGTCGCGTGCACAGCACGCTCCTACACAAGTGTCGCGTGCACAGCACGCTCCTACACAAGTGTCGCGTGCACAGCACGCTCCTACACAAGTGTCGCGTGCACAGCACGCTCCTACACAAGTGTCGCGTGCACAGCACGCTCCTACACAAGTGTCGCGTGCACAGCACGCTCCTACACAAGTGTCGCGTGCACAGCACGCTCCTACTGAAGAGAGAACAAAGCACGCTCCTACATATTCACTACGTTCAGCCTACGAGCTGCTAGTCCTTAGGGTCAATTAACGCTTTCACTTTTTGCAACAGACTCTCCGGTGCAGCATCTATAATAACATCCTTGACAATCAGCTCCTGCTCTAAAAGGATTGTTATCAATTCCGTTTCCGGTTTAGCACTGTCTGCATTCAGGAGTGTCTGTATCTGCTCGGTTTCACCAATCCAGATGGGCATTGATAGTTTGTATTTCTCCTTGAACGTCTTAATTGCCTTCGCGGTACCACCGATGCTAATGCCAACCACGTGCAATTGCTCACTGTCATAGTTTTCAAACCGCTTCTCTAGTTGCTGTAACTTCGGGCCACAGGTGGTAGACTCAGTTGAAAAGAGGTGCATGAGGATAAACTTGCGACGAAGTGTGTTTAACTTAACAGGTTTTTTTGAAAGGGCGGTCAGCCCTATATCTGGCATCGGTTTGTCTAGCAGATGTGCCAATTCCAATCCCTTCCAATTTGCAGTATTAGGGGCTTTCTCCGCTAACTGCTTGAGCATTGATTTTCCCTCTGGCGTTTCAAGAAATCCGTCACCAAATTGAGCCTCGAGTTGGGCCCGTAAGTTTTTCGAAGGGTCGATGTGCAGGGTAACGGCACTTTTCGCCCCCGGAGGCAGGTTTGCTGGGAGGGACGATTGCAGGGTAGAGGTTCGCATAATCTTCACTACGCTGCTGTTATAGATAGGTCTTTGCGGACCATTGCGATACAGTTTTCCGCTCATACTTAGATTGAGAAGGTGATGCTGACACCGAACAATAGGTATCATATCGCCTACATGTTTGAACAGCAGCTCTTGGTTCGCTTTTTCATCGGTACGAAACTCATACAGATAACTACAAGGTCCATTCGGATCGGATGCACCATCTGTTAAAACCCCAGGTTTGCCCTTCGTTGTATCCGCAGGACACAGTAGCACTTTTTTGTTGACATATTCAGGAGATAGTTCAGAGAGCCATTTCGGCTCATCTTTTCTCTCCTCTCGATATTTCTCAAGCCCCAATTTTATCTGTCTTAAATGTGTTCGGCAGATCTCAACCCCTTTTGCATTAGCGTCGGTCTGTTTTTCAGTAGGCGAGGCAAGCTCGTGGGGATAGGCATCTGCCAAAAGAAAACGATTCAGACGAACGAGGGCATCCCCGCTTTGCGGGTCTTGCGTCAAGCGTGCTTGCGTCTCTTTACTAAGTTCAATTTTATCAAAATTTTTCGCATCGTACAGCGAACCCGCTTGGAGCAGACGGTTTAAATCTGTCAGCAGTCCTTTCTGTAGTGGTAGTGTGGGTGTGCTTGCGCCATCATATTCTGCCAGTAGCCGTTGTGTTTCATCGGACAATTGCGTGGCGATGGATTTTGATACCGCAGCGCGCGTATCCTGAAGTTTCACCGCAAAACTGCCCGGGTCTTTAAAGTCCTCCAAACGCAATACCCCTTCATTGGTGTCCGCGAGGGTAGAGAGGGTTAAGCTTATGGTAAGCGATAACGTCACAAATAGAAACATCCGAGCACGCAACTTGGCATCACAATTCTGTAAACTTAATACTGTTTGTAGCACCTTTAAAATCTCCTTATGTGTGTCTAATCTGGAATTATGTCAATCGGTTATACACCAGCTATCCTGAAAAAGTTCCAAAAATAGGTATAAATTTAAGGAGATAGGGTTGTTTGTGAGGAGGGTTAAGGCAATTCATTGCCCATCTATTTATGTTGGTAGTAGGGCAATTTATTGCCCGTCGAAAAGAACGGGTGATAAATCACCCTACTACGAACGCCAAAAAATCACGCGTAAACTGCTAGTACAGTACAGAATGTGCCTACTGCTTTTCCAATAGAAGTTTCAGAACTTTTTCTCTACCGGCCTTGACCTCTGCCTCGTCAGCCTTGAGCTGCAAGAGCCCGATGACGAACTGTGTCAACGACCAGTCTACTTGGGTTACAGCTATCGGAGTACTGCCATCGTTATTTTGTGCGTTGATATCCGCGCCCTTTTCAATGAGCAGCTTCGCCACTTCAAGGTGTCCGAGGAAAGCTGCGGCATGTAAGGGTGTCGCGCCATCTTTATTTCGTGCGTTGACATCCGCGCCTCTTTCAATGAGTAATTTCGCAGCTTCCGTTTTGCCGGTGAGTGCTGCCCAGGCTAAAGGACTAATTCCAGATTGCGGTTCGAGCGCGTTTATCTTTTTGCCCTCATCCAATGCCTTTTTGATAGCAGTTAGGTCGCCTGTGGCAGCTGCCTTCCATAAGTTTTGTGATTGCGTGCTGTTATTGGCATGTTCAGAGAGCAGTTTCACAACTTGGAGGCGTCCCGCTTCAACCTTTGCTTTGTCCACCTCGATTTGCAAAATACCGAGTATAAATTGTGTGGTCCCCCAGTCGAGCTGTGCAACATCCATCGGAGCACTGCCATCATTATTCCGAATGTTCGGATCGGCACCGTGTTTTAGAAGGACTTTAACGGTTTCAGCACGGCCGAGGAACGCTGCGGCGAGTATTGCGGTCGTGCCATCTCTATTTTGTCCATTAACATCTGCGCCCTTTTTGAGCAGTAGCGTCACAATATCCGTGTGCCCCATCAGGGCAACCCCGGTCAAAAGCACGTCCCCAGATTCCGGGTGTCTTGCATTCACATCCATTCCATCAGCTAACGCCTTCTCAACAGCTTTGATGTTACCGCTGTATGCGGCTTCCCACGCTCGTTCCATACCCCGCCATTTTGACAACTCACCGCGCTCGACACCGAGCATTTCAGCGATTTTGTTTCTACCCGCTTCAACCTGTTTCTGTTCCAACTTAATGCCAAACATCCCTATCACAAATTTTGTCATCTCCCAGGGGGCCCACAATCCGCTTGCGGGGAGATTACCGTCACGGTTTTTGGCGTTGACATTCGCGCCGTTTTTGATGAGGAGCTCCGTTATCTCAGCGCGGCCTAAAAATACAGCAACATGCAACGGCGTTCCGCCATCCTCGTGCCTCACGTTGACATTCGCGCCGCGCTGTAGTAGCAACGCCGCCGCCTTTGGCTGTCCCATCAGGGTTGCCCATGTCAATGGAGACATCTGGGTCTCCGGTGAGAGTTCATTGATATCCGCCCCTTCGGCGAGGTAACGCTTGATCTCCTCAAGGTCGCCAGTCAGCGCGGCACCCCACAAGTTGTCCTTCGGCAATTCGATAAACTGTCTCATCGCTTTACCATCGAACCCCTCAGGCCCGATTACGAATGGGCGGTGAGGTCTTTTTTTCCAAATCGGCATTCCATCATCAATCTCGGTTAAGATTTCACCTTTGCGTGTACGGATGAAATTACGCGTCCGCTCCAGCATCCCCGCAAAATCGCGCGGTGTTTGTCTCCGCCGGTCCCGTCCTCCCCCAAAGAACTGTTGGGCGGGTATCATGTGCGGCCGGATCATCGCGTCAATCCTGTTCACTTCGGCCAGCAGTTGTGCCTCATCCCAATTGTTTTCAAGCAGGGCCATCATTGTTTTTCGGTACCGCTCGCGTCCTGACTCGAGTTGATAGAGCCTGTATGCGATGAATCCCTGTGTTTTAACCGATACTGGGGTCCGCGGGTCTCTACGAAAATCTATTTCACTATGTTTTACGAACAGCGAATCGGCACCCCACGGTAAAAAGTGAAACTTATCCGTTTCTGGGTTGAGATAGATAAAGAAGTTGTTGTTATTGCCGGAGTAGCCATCCCAGAAACCGAGCAGTCCTTCCACTGCCCAAAACGGATAGAAGCTATCTAAATCAACATGTTCACCGATAGCCTCCTCTGTCACCTGTTCATCTGCAAGAACGTCAATCAAGATTTTTATTTTTTCTCTACCGCGTGTATCGTTGCCTCTTTTGTGTTCAAAGCTGTTCTCCCACGCCTCGTAAAAATCAACGACGGTGCCTTCATAGAATGGCCCCTTGTTATTTCCGAAGGCGCGTTTTAGTATCGGTTTGCGCATACTCTCTACGTGGGAATAAATTCCCAAGTTTCTGCCGTTCACTGTCACCTTTGCATACGCACACCGGGGCGCAGTGGAGCCAACCGCATTGAATAGGGCGTACCCCATAAATTGACTGACCTGACTCACATCCTGCTGGTTGTTATTGAACGTCAAGTTTGTCATCCCCTCAATTTCCGCGTCTTTGTCAACATGATTCAATCTGATTTTGAGGGAGGGACGCATGCTGTTTTGCGAACCGATAAATCCCTTTTTGCGGATTCCCACTTTCGGAAACACTACCCCATCAATACTGACACTCGCTTCAACGTAGGTATACGGATGGTCAGGTGGCTTAAATTGTCGTGATGCGTTCAGAACTTCAGCAAAATGCCGAGTCTGATGCCGAATGGTATCCCAATCCTTTTGTGCAACGGTAATCTGTACATCTAAAACCCGGTCGGTTGGAAAAACATCCTCTAATGTAAGTTCCCGCGCATTGCTGCTGTGAATGGCAGCCCCTAAACAGAGGAATGCTACCATAAACCCTATACACTGTTTCATTTTTACACTTCTCCTTAAATTGTCCATTGTAATGTTTGTGGCCGGTTTGAACGAAGCGAAACTCGACAAATCCACTACCATTTTAACACATTTTCAAAATTTCTGCTTGATAAATTTTCAAGACACGTGCTATAATAGCGTGACAATCATAGTCGTAAGGAGAAAAAACATCCCAATGTCAAAACCTTCACATATCCGAGACAACAATATGTACGGCACTGTTGCCGATTTTTTGCGAGATAAGCTCCAAGACGGTGCCTCCCTCTCTTTTGTCTCCGCCTACTTTACAATTAATGCCTTCAATGCACTTAGGGATTCACTGACTGGCATTGATAACCTGCGTTTTCTTTTTGGTCAACCCGATGTTGTCAACGGAATGGATCCCTCAAAAACAGAGAGCAAAGCGTTCCGTCTCACTGAGGAAGGGTTAGACCTGCGTACTGAACTTTCCCAAAGCGAAATTGCCAAAGCGTGTGCTGAGTGGATTGAACAAAAGGTGAAAATTCGCTCTGTCCATAAATCCAATTTTCTGCACGGTAAGATGTATTATATCGAAAAGGATGGCGGTGAGGATGCAATCGTCGGCAGTTCCAACTTTACCGTGCGTGGCTTGGGGTTAAGCGAGAAAGCAAGCAACATCGAACTTAACCTTGAAGTTGATAGCAAGAACGATTGCGCTGACCTTAAAAAGTGGTTTGATAGCCTCTGGGAATCGGATGAGGTGGTGGATGTCACTGATGAGGTCTTGCGAAATTTAGAGAATGCCTATTTTGACACAGACCCGGAATTCATCTACTACAAAACCCTCTATCACGTTTTTGAAGAATTCTTGGAGGGTGCAACTGATACAGAGTTTGCCGAAGCAAATCCCAAATTTCAGGAAACAGAAATCTGGAAAAAACTCTACGCTTTTCAAAAGCACGGGGTTCAGGCGTGCATCCAGAAATTGAAGGAATACAACGGGTGTATTATCGCTGATAGCGTCGGATTAGGCAAAACTTTCGAGGCACTTGCAATTATCAAATACTTTGAATTACGAAACGCTAATGTGTTGGTGCTATGCCCCAAAAAGTTAGAGCAGAATTGGCTGCTTTATCCGACACACTATCGCAGGAAACGCAATCCACTGAAAGCAGATCGGTTCCGTTACAACGTGCTAGCACACACGGATCTGAGTCGAGACAAGGGGGAATCCAACGGTATTGACTTGGCACAGCACGAATGGGATGGATACGACCTTATCGTCATTGATGAATCTCACAATTTCCGAAACCGTGGTGTCCGTTACGATAAATTGATGGAAGATGTTATCCAAAGCGGCGGCAAAACCCAAGTGCTTATGCTCTCTGCCACCCCGGTCAACAATCGCCTTACTGACCTTGCGAATCAGATCTGTTTAATCACTGAAGATAGAGACGACGCTTTTAGTAAGACTGGGATTCCAAGCATTAGAGGGACGCTTAACGCAGCACAAAGTCGGTTTGATACGTGGACAGAAGAAGAAACCGAACAACCTTCTGGAGAACGCAAGCAGAAACCTGAAAACCTCGCTGAAAGCTTGAACGCAGACTTTTTTAACCTCTTGGATCGGCTCACTATTGCCCGCTCCCGAACGCATATTGTAAATTTCTATGAAAATACCGAGGAGGAGATCGGTCGGTTTCCGGAGCGTGTGCCCCCCAAATCCATCTTCCCTGACATTGACCGAGAGGGAAAATTTCCCCCCTATCAAACGATTAGCCACCAAATCGAGGGTTACAAACTCGCGCGTTTTATTCCATCAAATTATATCCGTGAAGAATGCCGCCATCATTATGGCGAGGGACTCCTCCGGCAACGCGAGTCCAACCTTATCGGTATGATGAAGGTTAACTTCCTCAAACGACTTGAAAGCAGTGTCTACTCCTTCGCAACTACCCTAGACCGCACTATTGAAAACATCAAAAAACGTGAATCTGAAATTGAAGACTTTTTAAATGGGGAAGCTGAAAAAGGAGCTGGTTTCGATCCGTTGGCTGAAGCTGAAGAGGAATACGGTGATAATCAAGATGAAGACCTGCAAGCTGGCATAGAAGCAGGAAAAGACCAGTTCTATCATTACGAACACCTCGACCTTGACGCTTGGCTTACTGATCTTCGAGACGATAGGGTGCAATTGGATAAAATTTACAGAATCGCGAACAACATTACACCCGAGCGCGATGCTAAATTGGAGCGACTCAAGCAGCTAATTGCCACCAAAGTGCAGAACCCTACAAAAAACCGATGTGGAAAAGAGAATCGCAAAGTCCTTATCTTTACCGCCTTCGCCGATACCGCCAATTACCTTTACGATAATCTCCACGAATGGGCAATCGAGACGCTTGATATCCAATCCGCTGTCGTTACGGGCAGTGCAAACAGAACATCTTTGGGCAGAAACGATTTCAACGAGATTTTGACCAATTTCTCACCACTCTCTAAGTACCGGGAAGATATGGCAACGGATAGAGAAAATCGCGAGCCCGAAATCGAACTTCTGATTGCCACCGATTGTATCTCCGAGGGACAAAACCTACAGGATTGCGATTATCTTGTCAATTACGACATCCACTGGAACCCTGTCCGTATTATTCAACGGTTTGGACGAATTGATAGGATTGGCAGCAAAAACGAGGAGATCCATCTCGTTAACTTCTGGCCCACACCTGAACTTGATGAATATATCAATCTCAAACCGCGCGTTGAGGCACGCATGGCACTCGTTAGTCTCACTGCTACCGGCGACGATGATCTGCTTTCTCTGAAGGACGAAGAAGAGAGCAGCATGAAACACGTCTGGACGCATCGCGATGAACAACTCCGCCGAATGCAAACCGAAATCCTTGATTTTGAAGATATTGAGGAGCAGTTGAATCTCAATCAATTCACGCTTGACGATTTTCGGGCGCAACTCCTCAACTATCTACGTGCCAATGAAGCTGCACTGAGAAATGCTCCACTCGGATTATATGCTGTTACCGCACCCTTTACACATGATGGCATGCCTGTCAATATTAAGCCCGGGGTTATCTTCTGTTTAAAGCAGGTTGTTGCCGAAACAGAGGGTACGGAGAAGCAGAAACTCAACCCAATTCAGCCTTACTATCTCGTCTATATCGATAATGCAGGCGAGGTTTCTATCGGATTCACAAATCCGAAACGGATTCTAGAACGTCTTAGCGCGCTCTGTATCGGAAAAACCGCCTCAAATCAGGCACTGTGTCACTGGTTTAACACAGAAACCGAAAATGGCGAGGATATGACGCTCTATGAGATGTTAATTGAGGCTGTGCTGAATTCAATTCGTGCGGAATACAATCGGAAAGTCAACGATCAGCTTGACGCAAGTGCTGATGCGCTGCTTCCATCTGCTGATAGTCAGATTACAGAGAAAACTGAATGGGAACTCGTTACCTGGCTCATAATTCAGCCTTAAAGTGAATGGGAGCTCTCGATTTTTTCTTGACAATTAAAAGGTTACCCTTTACAATAGGTATGGCATGAACTCATAGATTTTAGTGAAATTTAATTTGCATTACTTAATATGATATGGTATAATTAACCTATTATGACAGAACGACCGCATGAAGTCAATAACCCCCAGCTAAAGCATGGGGGAAACCTGTCCCTGATGCCCGCCAAGGCTATTACAGGGACGAGGGTAACTTGTTGACTACAGTAATATATCGCAGAGGCTGGACATGGCAGTCCAAAGTATGGTTATCTAAAAAGGTGGGTCGTCTGTGGTTGGACGATTTCACTGAAGGATGCTCCCCAAGTCTTAACCCACTACGCTTATGTGATCTGGATGGGGAAACCACATATACCCGCGTAAGCGGAGAACCCGAAAGGGTCCTTACCTGTTTTTTCAAAGAGACCGTGTCAGGTCAAGTAAACAGAAAGTGCGAGTTCTGTTGAACGAAGCAGCACACTCGGAGAGGAACGCCTACGGGAAACCTGTGGCGAAAAAACAACCCGACTCCCCCTTTGGGGGAAATATAGAACGAATGGGAGCGGTGTTTCCTCCCCCGCATAAATGCTGGGGGTCTTCACACCGAATATTTTGATGAGAGACCCAATTCACGGCTTTATCAAACTTTCTAAAACAGAAAGAGATTTGATCGACACAAAGGTATTTCAACGTCTTCGTCGGATTCGGCAATTGGCGATGACGTTTTTGGTGTATCCGGGTGCCGTGCATACGCGGTTTGACCACTCAATTGGTGTGATGCACATCGCCGGTCGAATTTGCACAAGACTTCAGGAGTTAAATCCGTCGAGAATATCCGATGAAGACATGGATCGGGTTCGTATCGCTGCATTGCTTCATGATGTTGGACACGGACCCTTTAGTCATGTTTCCGAGCATCTTTTGAAAAAGTACGCACCAGCAGATTCCGATACAGGACAGATTCTGGAAAAGATACATGAGAAAATCACTGTAGATATTATTCGTACCGACTCAGAAATCAACGGAATTCTAAGTCCCGATGAACGGGATTTTGTAGTTGAAATCATTGAAGGAAAGCAAAATATCCGGGATTGGCATCGAGATGTTGTCTCTAGCGAGTTAGACGCGGATAAAATGGACTATCTCTTACGCGATTCCTATTTCGCCGGGGTCAAATACGGGATATACGATCTAGAGAAGATTATTGAATCATGTCTTATTGAGGTTGATAAAACAGAAACCTCCCTGGCAATTAACAGTAAAGGCATTTACGCCCTTGAACAACTCTTGCTTGCACGATACCACATGACACGGCAGGTTTATTGGCACCGAGTTAGCCTCATTTCTAACGAGATGATTATACGTGGAATAACTCTTGCAATTGAAGAGGGCAATACAAAAATGAAGGAACTTTATCAATACGATGAAAATGATAAAGAAAACTTCATTCAGAAGTATCTAAATTACCATGATGAAAACGTAGTAGACATTTTGAGAAACTGTCCACAAGAAAAAGCACAAGCAATTTTCAGCAGACTTTACGGCAGAAAACTCTTCAAAACGGTTGCAAATCTCCGGCTCAAAGATGAAACAAATATTAGGGTTAAGCGGCGACTCCTCACAATGAAAGACGATCCGCAGCTAAGACTGGAATTGGAGACAGCAGTTGCCGATTATCTTGGGATTGACGCAGATTACGTGATTATCAAACCTCTTCAGATTCGGAATCCTAACTATGGAAGCCGGAGTTACATCCTGAATCCGGAAGCAATCACAATCGTTGACGAGTGGAGCTCCGAACCACGCGCTATGAGCGATTATACAAGCGAATTATTTTTCGCGAGACCTCTTGCCGACGACGAAACTTCTCTAGAGATGGTGCAAGTTTATGTTCCCCCAGAGGGAGATAACCTGTCTCAAAAGCAGCGGCGATTGGCACTTGAGCCAGAAATCCAAAACATTTTGCGCTCTGCATGAAAGGTGATGAAATGTACACAATAGACGTTCTTTTACTTGTTGTTAAGAGCGAACCCGAAAACAGACTACGGGGGAGAACCCTCCTCCAAAAGAAGGTCTACTTTCTATCGGTCCTCATGGGCGTTAATTTTGACTTCACCGCACATCGCTACGGGCCTTACAGCAGCCTGCTTGCAGGAAACTTAGATAGTTTAGTCGCCCATGGATTTCTTAATGAAGATATTGAATCCTTCGCGACAGCCTCAACCGATCGAAGTGTCTTTGGCGAAATGCGCCGACACACCTATTTTTTGACTGATGAGGCCAAAGAATTATGGAGAGATATTGAAAACGAACCAGAATTCCGAACATGGAAAAGGGAACTCGAGCGCATAAACGCTCACGAAATCGCTCACGATTTTAACAGACTCTCTATCGCTGCGAAAGTCCATTACATTGTCAGCCGGGGAGGAAACGGCACATATCAACAAATTCGACAGGTTGCCAAAGAGTATGAATGGGACGTGAGCGAAGACGACATCGAAAGTGTCCTCTCCTTTCTAACCGAACTCGGGCTGGTAACAACTGATGAATCTACGTGATTCCTTCCCGTTCCGAACTGGAGTCGGACTGAAAGGAAATGATATGCACATTATTGATATTCTTATACTTGTTGTGAAGAGTGAAGGTGAGAACGGACTGCGAGGCAGAACGCTCCTCCAAAAGAAAATCTATTTCTTATCCGAGCTGATGGACGTTGATTTAGGGTTCTCGCCGCATTACTATGGGCCCTACAGTAGTTACGTTGCAAGCCACTTAGATAGTCTGGTAAACTGTAGGTTGCTTAGAGAAGTGACAGAATCCTTTTCGACAGATTCGGAAGATCAGAATGTTTTTGGTGAAATGCGCCGGCATACCTATTCTATTCCTGATAATGTTGAACCTGTCTGGCAAGACATTCAAAAGAAACCGCAGTTTGACGAATGGCAAGACGCTTTAAAACGGATAAACGAACACGAAATCTCTAAAGACTTTAACAAACTGTCTATCGCTGCGAAAGGCCATTACATTGTCAGCTGGAAAGGAAACGGCACATATCAACAAGTTCGACAAGTTGCCAAAGAGTATGAGTGGGACGTGAGCGAAAACGACATCGAAAGCGTCTCCACCTTTCTAACCGAACTCGGGCTGGTAACAGCTGATGAATCTACGTGATTCCTTCACGCTTCTATATGACCAACCGCTGCTTGCATGACCAGGACGGACGCAGCGCGTTGATAAAGTCCATAGATAATGGGTGCATAGCGGGAAACCTAGCGGGCGAGGAGACCTCGCCCCTACGAGGCTTAGGGCTAAATTTGCATCCGTCCTGACTCCATGAGACGCTATATGAATTTAGAAATAACAAAGAAAAACATTGAAAACACACTGAAGAACTTTGATAAGCAACCGCTCAGAGATGCCGCCACAAATCTTCTGAACACCCTCGGCTACTACAGCAATCTAGTCGGAAACGATGGAATCGATGCCGAGCGGTTTGAACTTCTCTTTGAGGCCGCTCGTAAGACTGCCAACCCATCTCAAAAACTCCGCCTTGATGAGTGGCAATCCTTTTTTCAAATTATGCAAGTAGCGGACAATCAAATTAAGCAGCAGCTAACCCCTGAGCAAGGCTCGCTGTTTGAGAGCACTCCAACAGACATAGATGATACGCTCAGAACCTCCTATATGTTCGTCACGCTTCAACTGACTAAAGAGACCTACACACGCACACAACTCGCTGACATCACCCGTTTTATCAACAAAGAATTTGAAAAATCGGTCATGGTGATGTTCCGATACGGTGCTGTGCTCTCCCTCGCCATCATCAATCGCCGGCGCCATGAGATAGACCCATCAAAACAGGTGCTAAAAAAGGTGACACTCATCAAGGACATTAACCTATCGTCTCCGAAACATGCCCATATTGTTATCCTCTCAGAACTTTATCTCCAACGGCTCATTGAACTTGAAGGCGTTACCAACTTTGATACACTCCACAATGCATGGGCAAGTGTTCTCAACACGGAAGCACTCAATAAACGTTTCTATCGTGAGCTTGAAGCGTGGTATGAATGGGCAATCAGCAGGAGTGCAAATTTCCTGATACAGAGAAAATCATAGAACCGGAGGAACATGTGATCCGTCTGATCACACGCCTCCTGTTTATCTGGTTTATGAAGGAAAAAGAATCTGGTTGCCTTCAGACGCTGTTCAACAAATCGCAAATCGCGAGACATATCTGAACAGAAGATGATTTTGAGACATCGGCGACTCCTACTATCGCGCCGTCCTGCAAAACCTCTTCTTTCGCGACACTTAACACCAAAATAGACGAACGTAGGTTTACTAAGGTTAACAATTCTGATCACCGTAATCCCTCAGTGTATCGCTACAAAAAACAGATGAACGATTCTAACAAACTGCTATCCCTCTTCTCCAAAACCCTCATGGATTTCTGGAACACCTTAAGCAGGTGCCGTTTGTTCGGGGTTTGTTTGGATCTCGAGGAGGCAACCAAAAAAGGCTGGCGGTACACGCGTGGATTGCTTTTCACAGACTATGAAAAACATAGACAGAAACTCCATCGTTCCAGCAACCGCCTCTTTTTTGATGAAAAAGTAGGCTTTATCGAAATACTTAAGCGCTATAAGTTTACCGTTGAGGAAAACACACCCGATTGAGCAGGAGGTTGCGTTAGACCCGGAACTGCTCGGACAAGGTATTTGAAAATCTACTCGCCGTACGTACAATCCCGAAACGCGCTGCCACTGCACGGAAAGCAGACCGGTTCCTACTATACGCCACGTCGATTGTTGATTACATGGTGGACGAAGCACTCATCGCTATTTTCTACGAGAAGGTTCAACCGACTGATGGAGACAATGAAATACCTTAGAGGATGAACGACTCCGGGATGATCTGCTTGCCTACGACCGAAATGTTTGACGATGCACACGAATGGTTTGATGACCGAGAAACGGACGCAATTGTGAAAACAATCTCTGAACTCAAGATATTGGACCCAGCCGTCGGTTCCGGCGCGTTCCCGATGGGCATACTCCACAAGTTGACGCTTGCACTGCGGCGGCTTGATCCTGATAACAGCCGATGGGAAAAGTTACAGAAGGAGCTTGCGACACAACGCGCAGGCGAGGCTTTTGATACCTCCGACCAACAGGAACGGAAGGATGAACTCGCTGAAATCAGTGACACCTTTGAAAGTTACCGGGATTCAGACTTCGGACGTAAGTTATACCTAATCCAAAACAGCATCTTCGGGGTGGACATCCAACCGATTGCATGTCAAATCGCTAAACTCCGCTTTTTTATCTCGCTTGCAATTGAGCAGGAACCGGACAGAGACGCGAAGAACTTCGGTATCAAACCGCTGCCGAACTTAGAGACGCGATTTATCGCTGCCAACACGCTGATAGGTCTTGGCCTGACACTAACAAGTGAAAAGGCACAGCGTTTAGAACGTAAACTGCTTGTCAATCGCGAACGGCACTTCCACGCCACTACCCGCAAACGCAAACTTGCATGTAAGACTAAGGACAAAAAATTGCGAACAAAATTGGCAACCGAGCTAAAATATGTGGGTATGCCTGCCGATGATGCGGAAAAAATTGCCAAATGGGATATTTATGACCAAAACGATACCGCTGATTGGTTTGAGCCGAAACGGATGTTTGGCGTTGCAGATGGATTTGATGTCGTGATTGGCAATCCGCCGTATGCAAAAGGTGAACACCTAGATCTCACAATGCGTAAACAGCTGAAAGAGAGTTATGGCTGGGCGGGCGATTTATACGACTACTTTATCTTTGCCGGGTTTAATCTTACTGCCGAAAACAGGATTTTTGCATATATTGCCAATGACAGTTACGTCGCACTGCCCACAAAACGTAGGATTCGTAACCTGTTTTTGGAACATAAGCTACTTCATTTGGTCAAGGCACCGGCCCATACATTTGAGGCCACTATCTATACGGCTATTTTTATTTTGTTGAAAGCAGAGGTAGAAAATCAACATTCCTACCTGAGCGGAGAAATGAAATTTCCCGATTTTGAGTACATTGCAAACGGAGCAGTAGAATACGCAACGATTAACAAAATACCAGACCGTAAATTCCTATTAAGCGGAAAAAACCACTGGGTTTTGAGACTTTTTGCCCTTGAAAATGTGGAAAAATACTGCAACGTTTTGGACACGGGTATTCATTCTGGGAATGTCAGAACCAAAATCTTCTTCCAGGAAAATAACGGTAGAAGGCATAGACTTTTACAAGGTAAGCAGATTCAAAGGTACACCATTCAATGGGATTCTCCGAAAGCGAAATACCTGTTTTGCGATATTGATTACGTACCTCTTCCTATCCCCGGAATTGGACGCGGCGGAAAACCGAGTAAACGAAACGAATACTGGCATTTTTGTGGGGATATTAAAAATCATCACCAACCCGAACGCCTACTGATGCGTCAAACTGACGATGATCTAATCGTCGCATATCATAGCGAGGCGGAGTCGGGACATTTCTACACAGATAACACACTCTATACGCTTCTTCCGACATCTGGGGACGTAAGTCTCAAGTTTCTTTTAGCGTTGTTTAATAGCCGATTGCTGAACTTTGTTTATCATTTTATTTCGCAGGAACAAGGGAAAACTCTGGCTGCGGTGAAAGTTAGCACTGTGAACAAATTGCCTGTGGTGATCCCATCGGAAATGGAGCAACGCCCCATTATTGATTTAGTAGATGAAATTCTTGAAGCGAAAGCTGGAAATCCAAATGCCGACACCACTAAGCAGGAAAAAGAGATTGACAAACGGGTCTATGAATTGTATAATTTAACGGGAGATGAGATTGCGATTGTGGAGGGAAAAGAATGAACAAAGGACTAAAAATTTTCATTACCTATGCACATAAAAATTCAGAAGCAAAAGACGAATTGATAACCAGCCTTGCTGTCCTGAAGCAAAACGGATTAATAGATGTCTGGCATGACAACGAAATTCTACCCGGAGACAAGTGGCGGGATGCAATTTTCGACAATCTTGCCGATTCGGACATTCTACTCTACCTTACTTGTCGGTATAGTCTTGCTTCTGAAAATTGCAATAAGGAATTGACCGCTGCGTTAAATCCAAACATAAGAGTGATTCCGATTATCCTTGAGCATTGCGATTGGCAAAATCATCGACTTAGCGATTTTCAAGCTCTTCCTGAAAAAGGCAAGCCGATTTACGATATAAACGAATGGAACCCTGAAAGCAAAGGGTGGCAAAATGTTGTGGATGGCCTCCGCAGAACTATTACCGAAATGCAGTCTCAGGCAAAGCCCTCACCCAGAGTAACACCCGATGAAATAGAAATACTTGCCTTCTTAAGATTCGATCGGGGGAACTTTATGATGATTCTGGGTCAAATAGACGAGGCACTAAAAGATTACTCACGTGCAATTGAACTCAGCCGCAATAATGCAGCAGCATATACCAATCGCGGTATTGCCTATGGCGAAAAAGGCGAACTTGACCTTGCAATCAAAGACTACTTCTCAGCACTTAAAATCAATCCAGATTTTGTTAATGCCTATATCAGTCGCGGTTATGCTTACGTTGAAAGAGGCGAGATTGAACGCGCAATCATAGATTTTGACAAAGCCATAGAACTCCAAGAAGACTCTCCCCACGCCTATAATAACCGGGGCTACGCCTATAGTAAAAAAGACGAGATTGACAGGGCTATTCAAGATTTTGACAAAGCCATAGAACTTGATCAAAATTTTGCTGAAGCCTATGGTAATCGTGGTGCTGCGTACTGCAAAAAAGGTGAGGCAGATCGTGCCATTAAGGACTTAAACATAGCAATTCGCCTCAAGGATGACTACGTCCAAGCTTACTATAATCGTGCGGGAGCTTATTGGAACAAGGGTGAGTACAATCTTGCAATAAGGGATTGTGATACAGCAATAAAATTGGACAAAGAATGTGCTGAAGCCTATAATCAACGAGGCACTGTTTACGTTAGAAGGAAAGAATATAACCGAGCAATTGATGATTATGATATGGCTATTCAACTTAAAGAGAATTCTCCTACAGCTTACTACAATCGGGGTGTGGCATACGCTAATATAGGAAATCTTGAGGCTGCTATCAAAGATTTCAAAAGAGCAACTCAATTTAAAACTGATTATGCTAAAGCTTATTACAACCTCGGTAAAGCTCACTTTGAAGTAGGGGCAGTTGACCTTTCTATAGAAAGTTATACCAAAGCTATTGAGCTAGACCAGGATTTGGCAAAGGCGTACAAGAACCGAGGAATTATATTTCTCCATATTGGAGACGTAGAATTAGCTGTTGCTGATTTTAGCAAGGTTATACAACTTTGCCCTAATGATGCCATCACCTATTACCTCCGAGCGACCCAAGTGTGGTTATCCCGAGAAGAATGGGAAAAAGCCAAATCAGACTTAACGGTTAGCAAATCTTTGGGGTTAGATATTTCTACTTTATTTTATCGCGAATTTGGTGGCGTTAACAACTTCGAGAAGATGATGAATATTCGGTTCCGAGCAGACATCGCCGCACTGCTAACACCCCCGCAAGAATCGCAGTCCAACAAAAAACCGTCCGCTTAGCAGATAACTTGATGTTACAGAGTGTCAATCCGCGTAATCCGTGATAATCCGCGATTCTGACAAAACTAAGTGTCTGAATCGCGGAGGACACGGAGGACACAGAGAACGCGGAAAAAGAGGTTTTTTCCCAACATCTACACATTTTGTGAAGTGAGACTGAAATGCACAAAAGACCCTTCCGCGCCTTCCGCGCCTTCCGCGATAATCCGCGATTCAGAAAAGCATCTCAACGTTTCACTTGAGAAAGAGCTTGACAAACGGGTATATGAATTGTATAATTTAACGGAAGATGAGATTGCGATTGTGGAGGGAAGTGTCTGAATCGCGGATTATCGCGGATTTATCGGATTATCGCGGATTTTAAGAGGCTCCGCTGCAGTAAAGCACATCACAAGAAAAAAACATCAAACGCTGATACAGAAAAACACGCCAGCATTCAGAAAAATAACCTGCCGACACCAAAATCAATAATCCGCGCAATCCGTGTAATCCGCGTAAATCCGCAATTCTGACAATAGAGGTAATCCGCTACGGTAAAGCGCATCGCAAGAAAAAACATCAAACATTAATAGAGAAAAACGCACCAGCATTCAGAAAAATAACCTGCCGATACAAAAATCAATAATCCGCGTAATCCGTGTAATCCGTGAAAATCCGCAATTCTGACAGTAAAGAAACCACCATCTACAAAATAACCCTTGAACACCTAACCCCCATCTCTCTAACGTGTATCACACAAACAAACGGAAGGATAGGACGTTATGCACTATCCTTTTCCAACAAAGCAAGAACTTTCCCCACACCGATACAAAGCGCACCAGGAACGACAAAGAGCAGAGATACACCAATTGCTATTACAACCTCGCCAAATGTCAACTCGGCTGAGGATTCAGAAAAAAGCATTGATGCCGCCGGTCGACTGAACTGTACTATCATATATATCCCAATAGCAATACCGAAGATGATTGTGAGGATACCGAGGGTTTTTAGAATAACACCTTGGGCCGGCTGTCCATCTCCACCTGGAGAAACTTCATGTTCCTGTAGCGTATCGTTGCTACCTTGAACCGACTGCTCATCTTCACCTTGAACCGACTGCTCATCTTCACTTGAGGAAACTTCATGTTCTTCGTGTTGCATTTATTGTCTCCTTTGATTTTAATTCAGAACGTGTTGATAACTTCTAACATCATTATAGAACGAACAGAGGATTAACCGCAAGCACCTAAAATTAGGTAATCCCAGCGTCCCCTGCCTCTCCTTAAAGTGTACCCTAAATTTGCACAAATGTCAAATTTTTTCGATTTTTTCAAAAAAACATAAATTAGGACTTAAAAACGCAAAACGGGATGTTTTCGAAACCTCTACGTCACCTCAGCAAATCCCGCAATTGCCCGTTGAATTTCCGCATCCGTGTGCGTTGCCATTACCGTAACACGCAGACGACTTGTCCCCGAAGGGACAGCAGGCGGCCGAATTGCAGGTGCAAAAACCCCCACCGCAAGCAACGCCTCAGCGACGTGCAATGCACGTTGTGGGCTGCCTAATACAACAGGAATAATCTGCGTCTCGCTTGGCAGGAGGGAAAATCCCAAGTTTGCTAACGCAGTTTTGAGGCATGTCGCATGTGAGAGCAGACGTTGGCGTAATTCCGGTGTGGAACGCATCACATCCAATGCAGCATGTGCAGCGGCTAGCGTAGCAGGCGGTAAACCTGTCGTGAATATGAAACCGCGCGCCCGGTTGATAAGTAATTCAATTAGTGCGCGACTTCCTGCGACATATCCGCCCAAACCGCCAACGGCTTTGCTGAGCGTGCCGATATGAATAATATCATCTGTCCCACTCAATCCGAAATGCGCCACGGTACCGCTACCATCCTCTCCCAGCACACCAAATCCGTGTGCGTCATCGACCAACACCATTGCGGCGTAGTCCGCAGCGACTTTGCAAATGTCGGGGAGCGGTGCAATGTCCCCATCCATACTGAAAACGCCATCTGTGATAATCAGTCGCCGCTGAAAGCCGGGGGTTTCCGACAACAGTGCCTGCAAATGTGCCACATCACAGTGCCGATAGATTTTTTTAGTGGCACGACTGAGACGACACCCATCTATGATGCTCGCATGGTTGAGGGCATCGCTTAAAATGAGGTCACCCTCCCCCGCAAGCACAGGGATGACACTTGTATTGGCAGCATAACCGGAGCTGAAAACAAGTGCCGCCTCCGTGCCGTGTATTTTCGCCAGAGTCGCTTCCAACGCTGTGTAGAGTTCACTGTTGCCTGAAATAAGACGCGACCCACTTGCACCTGTGCCGAAAACGTGTGTTGCCTCAACAGCAGCAGCGATGACCTTCGGGTGTGTGCTTAATCCCAAATAGTTGTTCGAGCCGAGCAGCACAACCTCGCGGCCATCGAGCAGAATTGTGCCTGTCGGTGCGTTCATCACGGTGCGAAGGTGGCGCAGCAATCCCGCTTCCTCTAATGCGGTGCGTTCCGCTTCTATCCAATCGTCCCTGTTATCCATCATTTATCATCCGATGAACTGTCTTAAGAAGATATGACTTTGTCGCAAGGCACGCTGCCGTGTCTCTAACGTCCCTTCATAAGCCCGGTCTTCTACCTCAACGCAGACCGCTCCATCGTACCCGGTATCGCTTAAGACAGAGAAGAGGTTTCCCCAATTGACATCACCGAGCCCCGGCAACTTCGGCGTATGATACGACAGTGGCGTTGCAAGAATACCGACTTCATCAAGCCGTGCCCTATCTAATCGGACATCTTTGGCATGCACATGAAAAATGCGCTCAGCAAAGGTGACAAGCGGTTTCAGATAATCCATTTGCAACCAGATAAAATGAGACGGATCGAAGTTAAGTCCAAAGTTCGCGGAAGGAATTTCTTCAAACATCCGTTCCCAAATTGCAGGACAATAGGCGAGGTTTTGACCGGCGGGCCATTCGTCTTCGGTGAAAAACATCGGACAATTCTCGATACCGATGCGGATGCCGTGGTCTGCAGCGAAGTCGATGAGCGGTTTCCACACCTTCTTGAACCGGGGCCAATTCTCATTTACTGTACACGCCTGCTCTCTGCCGATAAACGTATTTACGATGTCTACCGATAAACGTTCCGCTGCGAGGATTAGGTGTTTGAGGTGTTCACTGTAAATATTCGCCGCCGTTTCGTCCGGTGTCAGCGGATTCGGATAGTAGCCTAAGCCGCTAATCGTTATCCCCGCGTCCGAAACGCATTGCAGGATTTTATCTATTGCTGCCTCATCTATATTGACAACATCAATGTGCGTTACACCGGCATAACGGCGTTCCGCTTTCCCCTTGGGCCAGCACATTAATTCAACACAATCGTAACCGGTGTCAGCAGCGAACTGAACGACTTCTGTTAGTGTCTGGTCGGGTAAAATTGCACTTACAAATCCGAGTTTCACATGCGTCCTCCATTCTGTTTTTTGTGCATTATACTACAAATTTCGTGATAGACCCCCAGCTAAAGCTTGGGGGCTTCCGCAAAGTTATGCGAAAGCATTTGTGGAATTCAGAAGCCGACTGGAGGCTTCAACGGTGAGGCCTACAATTTTGTTGAACAAAACAATAGGTCTTACAATACCTAACCCAAAGGAGGCTACCCCCTCCTTAAGAATATTAATAGCAGCGTTGTGGTCTCTATCAAGGTGCGTATAGCACTTTAGACAGGTCCACTCGCGCTCGGCTAACGTGATATTTCTATGGTGGTATCCGCAAACAGAACAACATTTCGTAGAGGGTGCCCATTTATCAATCTTCAAAACGCTTTTAATCCGTTTTTTGGATTGATGTTTTAGTTTCTGCATGAATTCTCCGAATGCCAAGTCAGAAACCTGTTTGCCCCAAAGTGCTTTCATGCCATTCAGGTTTAGGTCTTCAAAGAAGAGAATATCAAACTGCCGACAAAGGTCAATAGCAAGTTTCCAATGGTGGTCTATTCTCTGATTCTTAGTTTTTTTGTGTATACGTGCAACCTGTTTTTTCGCACGCTCTCGGTTGTTAGAACCCTTAACCTTGCGAGACAAATCACGTTGGGCGAACGCGAGTTCTTTAGCATTCTGTTGATAGAACATAGGAGAACTATATCGTTTTGCGTCACTGCCAGTCAGGAAGTCTTTGATACCAAAATCAAACCCTTCAGCCTTACCTGTCTTGGGTTCAGGTATGACTTCGCTATAGTCTTCAGTGAGTGTGATATAGATGGCACCGAGTGCGTCCCGTGTGACGTGAACTTCTTTGATGGCACCTTGTATCTCGCGATGCAAAGCGAAACGATACCAATGCCCGTTTAGGCGAATTCTATATGTAGGGTGGTTTCTACAATGCTTTTGTGGGTCAAGCAACTTCTCTATACGAACTTGCTCACCGCGAAACGTCATGCCTTTGTGCTTTTGACATTTCTTGAATTGGGGGCGCCCGCGTTTGTGCGTCCGCATCTCTCTAAACGATTGGGCAAGCCGTTTAAGGACTTTTTGTAATGCCCAGGAATACGGAATATTCCAATGGGCATACTTCTTCAGTTGCTTTAGTTTTGTCAGGTGCGCAGACATTTTGCCATAGGATAGACCTTTACCATAGCGACGGTAATATCGCATAGACAGGGCGATGAAGTGATTTCGCACAACACCACAGATATTAAGCTCGTTATGTAGACGCTTTAAGGTCTTGTCGTGAAAAAGTTTGTGTTTTGTATTTCGCACTATACACCTTTTTCATCTTCCTTCTACATACTGCTCTAAAACGGAGAGGGTTACACCCTCTGTAGAGGCTACAAAATAGGAACGGGTCCACAAGTTCGGAAGCCTTGATTTTAAGTGTGGGAACTCCGCGCGTAACACTTTTGCTGTCATTCCTTTTATTCTGCCGATTAGGATACCCACAGCTTCGGTGGGAGGAATGCTAATCAACAAATGCACGGGGTCTGCCAGGGTTTCCACTGCACGGACAACGTAACCGTATTCTTCTTGAGATTCTAATACAAGTTCTTTTAACCGTGTTTGGATTTCAGTAGACAAAACCGTACGTCTGTATTTCGTACACCAAATGATGTGATACTCACAGGCGTATGTAGAGGAGCGTGTCTTTTGATATACTAACTCTGGTGTTTCTAATTTCATTTTAAAAAACCCTGTTGTGTTAGATTATAGATATATTATACCACATTTTTATTAGAAAGTCAAAGCATAGGTTCAACCCATGCGCCGCTACTACATCCCCCAGCTAAAGCACGGGGGTTTTGTAGCGGAAGACTTGATAATTTTTGAAGCTGCTATAAACATATCGCCCCGATGGGGCTAGGTTGGGGGGCGCGGCGGTTTTCTATAAACATACCGCCCCGATGGGGCTAGGTTATGTGTTTGTTGCGTCCTGCTATAAACATATCGCCCCGATGGGGCTAGGTTGGGGGGCGCGGCGGTTTTCTATAAACATACCGCCCCGATGGGGCTAGGTTGGGGGGCATGGCGGTTTTCTATAAACATATCGCCCCGATGGGGCTGCGTTTTCGCATGAGGAGCGGGCTGGTTGACCAATTGAACAGATAATCGCGTGCACAGCACGCTCCTACATAAGAGGACAATTGAAAATTTTGTTTGAATATATAAAAAAATATGATACAATGCACAGCATAAGCGTGAAAGGAGGAAATCATGACTCCCAAACAGCGATATCTTTTTGATTTAACAGGATATCTCCATCTTAAAAACGTCCTCAGCGGTGAGGAATTGCAAACAGCACAGGATGCTGTTGAACGGTGTGTGCAAACGCCACCAGAGGAGCTCCCGCCCGGTATCAGTTACGGCGGGGGCGGGTATTCCAACGGGTTCTCGTTCGATAAATCGCTTGAGGCACTCACACTTCACCCGAAAACGTGGCCAATTGTGAAGGAGCTGACGAGCAACAGACCACGTTTTAATCGTGGGTCTCTGGTTGCAAAGGGCCCGGAACATGACCAGGTTATCGGCAAGTTGCACTGTGCGCGCGAAGATTGCGGATGGCAGACGCGACGTTATACTGTCAAAAATGGGAAGATTCACAACAACGACTTTGCCATCTTTTTCTACTTCACTGATGTTTACCCTGGTGATGGCGGATTAGTTGTGCTACCGGGCTCCCATAAAGCGAGGTTTCAACGTCCGGAGGGTCTCTTTTTTCCTGATGTGGAGACTCCCCCTGATGAACTCCATCCTGCCCTCGTAAATGTTACCGCTCGCGCAGGCGATGCGATTGTCATGTCCGAGCTACTGACACATGGCGTTTTAATATGGAAACCGAACGAACGGTATAGACGATTTCTCATCTTGCGATACAAAACACAGTTTTTTCAAGACAGTCGGGGAAACAGAAATCCGTTTCCACCTGAGGTAACGGAACGACTTTCTCCTGAAACCCGTGAATTAGCACAACCCGCACATTATACACATATCAAGGATATTGTTAAACAGGAACAGGTCCTGCTAACTTGAGAGGCACTGCGAATGACACCCGAACAACGCTATCTATTTGATGTTACAGGCTATCTACACATTCAGAATGCCGTCACAGGGGAGGCACTCGAAAAGGCACATGCAGCGGTTGATAGGTATATTCACATGCCGCTTGCGGAACGTCCTGAAGGTTTCACGACGCGTCCCCGTGAACTGGAACCGGGCAAAGGCGGCAGATATGAACACGGATTCGCCTTCGATCGGGCGCTTGAGGCAATGACAGTGCATCCCGCTATCTGGCCCCTTATCAAAGAGTTCACCTTTGATAAACCGAGATTCGTCACGGGCACCCTCACGTTGGAACAGCACAATCCCAATCGGCAACCGATGGGTACAAACCCCGCAGGGTTACACTGTGCACGTGAAGGACGACACTGGCTCACCCGTTATGAAATTAAGAATGACCGTATCTATTGCAACGATTTTGTGGCGTTCTTCTATTTGACAGATGTGCACCCCGGCGATGGTGGACTTATCGTCATCCCCGGTTCACACAAGAGCCAATTTGAACGCCCGGAAGACCTGCTGACACCGGGGCCAGACGGTATCGATCCGGAACCGGATGACGTTTTCACCAATATCACCCCGAAAGCGGGGGATTTTGTTGTTATCTCTGAACTTTTGACACACGGGGTGTTACAGTGGAAACCGAAAGACCGCGATAGACGATTTCTTATTCTTCGATATCGTCCACAATTTGAAGGCAAATCCGGACTGCCAGAAGCAATCTTCAATCGTTTGTCACCAGAGGTGCAGGAATTGACAAAAACCGCATCTTATGGACACATAAAGGAAATTGTTAAACAGGATGTTGTCAAGCTAACGGCATAGTGAGGATGTGTAAAGTTTCTGACACGTCTGCTGCTATAAATATATCGTCCCTACGGGACTAGGAGCGGGTGTGCTCTGTGCTGCTATAAATATATCGTCCCTACGGGACTAGGAAATGAATGGAGGAATGCCAATGAAAACTACACAATACCGTGCCTGTCTTGTTGGGTGCGGACGGATGGGCGGGACAATTGACGAAGAGGTTCGCTCAACCCCGCACGGCGCACTACCGTATTCACATGCTGCCGGTTATACCGCTTTTGAAAGAACACAGCTTGTCGCCGCCGCGGATGTGGTCGAAGAAAAGGCACAGCGCGTTTGTGACAAGTGGAACATCCCGAAGTACTACCTTGACTATCAAGAAATGATAATGCAAGAGAAACCGGATATTGTCAGCATCGCCACGCGTCCGGGGAATCACGCCGACATCACACAATTTGCCGCAGAAAACGGTGTGAAAGGCATCTATTGTGATAAACCGCTTTGTGCTTCTATGGAAGAAGCGGACGCTATGCTTGAAGTGTGTGAGAAGTACGACATCAAATTTAACCTCGGCACGCAGCGGCGGTTTACGCCCGGCTACATCAAAATGCGTCAAATCCTTGAGAGCGGAGAATTAGGGGAACGACGCTCTATCATCTCCTATACCGGCGGTTCCGCTTTATGGGGCTACACCCACGCCGCTGACCTTATCCTCTTTTTGGCAAGCGATTCACCGATAGAATACGTCCAAGGCAACGTCGCTGTTGACGATGCTGATTTTGAGGATAACCGTACCGAGTCCGACCCGGGAATTGTGATGGGATTTATCCGTTTTCAAAACGGCATCAACGGCATCAGCATTCCCGGCACCGCTTACGAATTTGAGGTAAATTGCACCGCAGGCACAGTCCGTTCCCTCAACAACGGACTCGGGTTTCAACTCCGCAAACGGCAGGGACAGTTTAATGAAATTTTAGACGCGCAATTCCCCCCCTTTGAACGGAAAAGTGGCACCGTGGGGTGCATCGAGGACATTGTGGATGCAATTGATACCGATACGGAAACACAAGGCAACATTCAACTTGCACATCGGAGTACCGAAATGGTCTTCGCCATAGTGGATTCGCAACGACAGAAGGGCATGCGCGTGTCGATACCGATGGAAAACCGAGGGCTTTACCTCGGAAGGTGGTAAGCATAATGATTAGAAAACTTCAAAAAATAGCAGCGGCCCCACGTGTCCAGAAAACAGCGAAAATTTTCGCTAGCACGGTTGGCGTGCTGCTCCTGCTAACCTATGTAGCAACCTCGCTAAAAGGCGCATCGCACGAAGAAGGTGAGCACACACGCCCAGTGAGTACACACTACAAACAGCAGCCCGCCAGTCGAGATGGTATCGGCAAAATCTACATGGGCCGAGAAATATCGCAGGTCATGGGACACCTCGCCGCGGGCTGGTTAGAACGTCCCGAACGGGAACGTGAAGAGATGCCGAATCGTCTCATTGAAATGCTAAAACTAAAAGAGGGGCATGTCGTTGCGGATATCGGTGTGGGTACAGGCTATATCGCGCGGCGCATCTCACCGAAAATCGGCAAAACAGGCACCATCTACGGCGTTGAAATTCAGCAGGAGATGCTCGACATCCTCGACGAGAAGATGGCAGCGGAGGGTATTACCAATATCAAAGGCGTATTAGGCACGATTACCGACCCGAAATTGCCCCCGAACTCGGTGGACCTTGCAATCATGGTAGATGTTTACCACGAATTTTCGCATCCGTATGAGATGATGCAAAATATCTGCCGTGCCCTCAAAGTGGGTGGCAGGGTCGCCTTTGTAGAATATCGCTTGGAAGACCCAAATGTACCAATCAAACGTTTACACAAGATGAGCGAATTGCAGGTAATCAAGGAGGCAACACCTCACCCGCTGTCTTGGATAGAAACGCTTGATGGTCTGCCGTGGCAACATGTTATTATTTTTGAGAAGGTTGGTGAGCAGTAGATAAAGAGACGTGGAGACGCATTTCTTAAAAAACAGGCGGGGCAGAGGGGCAGGGGGGACCGCCCCCCTGCCCCGCCCGGCAACTTGGCAACCCTGTCCTATTTTTTATTCCCATCGGACAGGGTTGTCTAGATGTTGCGAAATAATTATACCTCAATCGTGGTATGGATGTCAAATTGACACCTATAGGTTTCGCTGCGTTCAACTTGTCCTACAAATACTTTAGTACTTATGTTATCAGGCGAAGAAACGCAATTCTATGAGTACAAATTGCAAGATCGAAGAGACAATTCTATTATCGAGACAGGGGTTTTTACAATCCTCAACGATGACTATATCGAGGAGGCACAAGAGTATAAATACTGAAATCCATCATCATTTAACTCACATACCACATGTATATATTATCATATTATGGTAGTTTTTTCAAGAATATAATAAATTTAAATTTTCTTTATTGAATAAAACGTGGAACTTTGTTAAAATTAGATTAGGACTTACGCATTCCTCCCCGCCTGCGGGGGCGTTAGGGGGGGTAAACCTCTGCGAAAACCCAAAAATCCGTTTTATTTGCGTAAGTCCTGTTAGATATAGGTAAAATATCGCCTTTAAACCTTTTGTGTGTCAAAACGTTACATGACATGATTTTGTTAGAACAAATTTCAGTTTGCAAGCCATATTGATTGAAAAGGGAGATCATTTTTGTGAAAAACGCTAAAAGTACAGTCCCACTAACTGCTATGTTAGTCTGCTTGTGTGTTGCAATGTTAGGGCTGCCCCTCACATTCGCAGAACATCATGAAACCGCACAGGCACCCGTTGACTATAATCTGGATATCCGGCCGATTCTATCGAATAACTGCTACGCCTGCCACGGGCCAGACGAAAAGAGCCGACAGGCAGGACTACGACTGGATACAAAAACCGGCGCGTTCTCTGAACCGAGCGGGTACCCTATTATCACCCCCGGTAAACCGGAAGAAAGTGAACTTTACAACCGTATCATCTCCGAGGACGAAAACTATCAGATGCCCCCGGCGGATTTCAACAAGACGCTAACACCTGAACAGATTGAAAAGATTAAGCGGTGGATTAGCGAAGGCGCGACGTGGAAGGAGCATTGGGCATTCACTACGCCTGTACGTCCAACACTCCCCAACGTCAAAAAGGCGGACTGGGTCAAAAATCCGATTGACGCTTTCATTCTTGCCCGACTTGAAAAGGAGGGCTTAAAACCCGCCAAAGCAGCGGATAAACGTACACTCATCCGCCGCCTCAGCTTCGATCTCATCGGTTTACCTCCTACACTTGAAGAGATACATCAATTCCTTCAGGACGATTCACCTGATGCTTACGAAAAACTCATTGATACCTTCATGAAAAAGCCCGAATACGGCGAACACTTAGGACGCTTCTGGTTAGATGTCGCACGTTATGGCGATACCCACGGCCTGCATCTCGATAATTATCGTGAAATGTGGCCCTATAGGGATTGGGTTATTAACGCATTCAACAAAAATACGCCGTTCGACCAATTCACGATTGAACAGCTGGCGGGTGATCTGCTCCCGGAGCCAACCCTCGACCAACGTGTTGCAACAGGTTTCAACCGATGCCACGTCACAACAAGCGAAGGCGGCTCCATCGCTGAGGAATACTATGTCCGATATGCCGTTGATAGAGCAAACACCACAGCCACTGTCTGGATGGGGCTCACCGCTGGATGTGCACAGTGCCACGACCACAAGTACGATCCGATTACGCAGAAGGAATACTATCAGCTTTACGCCTATTTCAACAATATCACCGAAAATGCGATGGATGGCAACCGTAAGGATTCGCCACCTATTGTGAAGCTGCCGACACCGGAGCAGAAGGCACAACTCGCAAAATTTGATGAACAGATTAAGGACTTAGACACACAGAGTAAGGGCCCAATACCGCACATAGATGCCGCACAAACGGCTTGGGAAAATAGGATGCCACGATGGACACCTATTAAGCCGGAGGTTGTGCTTTCACAAGGCGGCGCGACGCTTGAAATCCGTGAAGACAATTCTGTGGTAGCAAGCGGTACAAATCCTGATAAAGAGGTCTATGAGGTTATTGCAAAATTACCCCCCGGCAAATGGAGTGCCGTGCGATTAGAAGGTCTTCCTGACAAATCCTTGCCCGGAAGTGGAATCGGACGCAGCGACAATAGCAATGTCGTCTTGACAGGATTTTCTGTTGACATCGTTCCCGCCGCAAATGCTGAACAGGAGCTTAATGCTGCTAAGGAAGCAGCACAGAAAGCGGTGGAAGAGGCTAAAGCAGCAGCAGAGGCAAAAGCAGCAGCGGAAGCCAAAGCAGCTGAAGAAGCTAAAGCAGCAGCGGAAGCTAAAGCAGCTGAAGAAGCTAAAGCGGAAACTGATGCGGAGAAGACTGAAGAAGCAGATGCACCAGAAACCGATGCTGAAAAACCCGCAGAGGAAGCCACACCGGAAACCACTGATGAGGCGAAAACTGAGGAAGCCGCACCAGAAACTGATGCTGAAAAACCCGCAGAGGAAGCCGCACCAGAAACCGATGCTGAAAAACCCGCAGAGGAAGCCGCACCGGAAACCACTGATGAGGCGAAGACTGAGGAAACCGCACCAGAAACCGATGACGCTGAAACACCTGCCGAGGAAGAAGACCCCTGGACAACCGTTCCCGTTGTGGCAGCCTGGGCAGACAAGGAGCAGGGCGGCGATTTTGCTATTGCTAACGTTATTGACGATAAACCAGAAACAGGCTGGGGATTGGAAAGCAATAACAATCGAGGCAACAGCCGACAAGCAATCTTTCTTGTCGCAAACCCGTTCAGCACAGAAGGTGGACTGCTAAGAATTCGGCTTAAGCATGAATCGCAGCACAGCAAACATCATCTCGGTCGATTCAGACTCGCTATTACAGATGCACCGACCATCTACCCCATCGGCTCCAAAGTGTCGCTTGCGAACTGGCACGCTGCCGGGCCGTTTACCGCAGAACACGGAAACATCGCCTTCTATAACGTTTATGAACCGGAAACGAAACCTGTCAATACAAAGGATAAATTCACTGTCGGTTCACAAGAGGTGACGTGGAAACAGCAAACGCATTGGAAAGATGGAGAGGTGCACAACGACATCGTTGGGGAAAATAGTGCAACATACCTCTACCGGAACATCGCCTCCGAAACCAAACAGAAAGCGACGCTTTACCTCAGTAGTAATGACGCGTTGAAGGTGTGGGTGAATCAAACGGAAGTGCTTGCCAGTAATATCCAGCGCGATGCTGCACCGGACACCGAAAAGGTCCAAATCCAACTGAATTCCGGCAACAATTCCCTACTGCTAAAGGTTGTCAACTATTCCGGTCCATCCGGTTTCTTCTTCCGCATGGAATCCGAGGCACCGATGGTAACAGCGAACATCGTTGACATCGCAGCGGTTGAAAGAGGGAAACGCAACGGAAATCAGCAGACGCAACTCCGGGAATATTACCGGCGCAATGTTTCAACCGATGAGGGGTTGAAAAAACTCTACGCAGATATTTCTGATACGCAAAACAAAAGGAACGCCTTAAACAATTCGCTCACGACAACATTAGTCATGCAGGAGCGAACGGAACCTCGAGGGGCGTACGTCCTGGAACGCGGCGCGTATCAGCACCGAGGCGAGCAGGTCCATCCACAAACCCCGGCAGTCCTCCCACCGATGGTGAAGGGAATGCCGCCAAATCGGCTTTCGCTTGCGAAATGGTTGGTCTCCGCGAAACATCCGCTCACCGCGCGGGTTACCATTAACCGTTTCTGGCAAAATATTTTTGGGACCGGTATTGTGAAGACAGCGGAGGACTTCGGCACACAGGGCACATCGCCGACACATCCGGAACTTCTCGATTGGCTCGCAACCGAATTTGTCGCCTCCGGGTGGGATATACAAGCGATGTTGAAACTTATGTTCACCTCAGCGACATACCAACAAGGTGCACAGATTACGTCTGAAAAGTTGGAACGGGATGCCGATAACGTGCTGCTCTCTCGCGCACCGAGATATCGCTTCGATGCCGAAATCGTCCGCGATAACGCACTTGCGCTCAGCGGGTTGTTATACACACGTATCGGCGGACCGAGTGTCAAACCCCCGCAACCGGGTGGACTTTGGAAGGCGGTCGGGTTTACCGGCTCTAATACCGATACCTTTAGGAAAGATAGCGGTGCCGATAAGGTGTATCGTCGGAGCCTCTACACGTTCTGGAAGCGGACTGCACCGCCGCCACAGATGAACATCTTGGACGCACCCTCACGCGAGGCATGCACAATTCGCCGTGAACGTACCAATACGCCGATGCAGGCACTCATGTTGATGAACGACCCACAGTTCGTTGAAGCAGCACGTGCTTTCGCTGAACGCACGATTAAAGAGGGTGGCAAAACACCCGAAGAGCGACTCGCTTACATCTTTGAGCTTGCAACCGCACGCGAACCGAAACCTACGGAAGCGGCAGTGCTACTTGAAACGCTCCAAGCACACGCCGAAGAATTGAAAGCAGTGCCGGAAGCCGCCAAAGAACTCATCGCGGTCGGCGAATCTAAACCGGATGAGAAATTAGATGCAGTCGAACTTGCTACATGGACGATGATTGCAAACCTAATTCTCAATCTGGACGAAGTCCTGAACAAAGGATAATTATACCGAATGTACGCGACCGAAAGGTCGCGTACATCCCTATTTTGAACGCGGTGCACCTGATGAAACCCATTTACACGTTGTTCATAGTGCTCATCGTAAGTTTGCTAGCGTGTTCGTCCAATGAATATGTGACGATACCAGATGCTAACCTGGCCGCCGTAGTGCGCGAGGCACTCGATTTGGCCCCAACTGACGCTATCCCACGGAAAAAGCTAGAGGTATTACCGCAGCTGGATGCCGACAGCAGAAACATCCGCGACCTAACAGGCCTGGAAAACGCAAAAGGGTTAGAGACCTTAGAACTCCGAGCGAATCAAATTACGGACATTAAACCGCTTGCTAAATTGACACAGCTTACCGGATTATATCTCACGAAAAATCAGGTACGGGATATTACACCCCTCACCCGATTAACACAATTGGAAAACCTGGCACTTGGCGGTAATCAGGTCAGTGACATCAAACCTCTTACAAAATTGACGAACTTGAAGCAGTTGTGGCTCTGGGATAGTCCGATTAAGGACATCACCCCTCTCAAAGATTTGACGCAATTGACCGGGTTAAACCTTCAGAACACTCAGATTAGCGACATCACACCCCTTACAGCATTGACGAACCTGGAATGGTTATTACTTCATAACAATAAAATTACCGATATTACACCCCTCTCAGGATTAACGCAACTAACCGATTTAAACCTTGGCGGGAATGAGATTCGCGACGTTGGACCTCTCTCAAACTTGACACAGTTGACAGAGTTATGGATATGGCGGAATCGAATTAGCGACCTCACCCCCATTTCTGAACTCACACGATTGACGAAGTTATGGCTCTGGGGCAATCAAATTCGGGAGCTCACCCCGCTTGTCAAAATGACACGGTTAAGGGAATTGTCCCTCGGACGTAATCAGATTACTGACATCGAACCGCTTGCTAACTTAACACAGCTGGTAGAACTAAACCTGGGAACAAATCAAATTCGTGAAATCTCCTCGATTGCCAGGGCAACACGTGTTAGATATTTATACCTCGATAACAATCAAATCAGCGACGTAAGCACTGTTGAAAACTTTAGGCGTTTAAGACGTTTATACGTTAGGGAAAATCCGATTTTGGATATGGAACCGCTTCGAAGGGTGTTGGAACGGCTTCCGGGTTTAGAAATAGATATTCCATCGCCATCGGGCCTTGACATTCAACCGCCGCCTACTAATCAGTAAAGCAGTTTGTTATGAGAAACCTCTATCTTCTACTTGCAATACTCATCGTTTCTCTCGGTTGCACATCTAACGCGGATGTGGTAATACCTGATGCTAACCTAGCTAGTGCTGTGCGGGAAGCACTCGGTTTAGACCCGAACGCTTCTATTCCGCAAACGGAACTGGAAAAATTAGAGAAACTTGTTGCTGTACAAACTGACATAAAAGATTTAACTGGGCTGGAAAAGGCAAGCGGTTTGACAGATTTAAGGCTTACATCGAATCAAATTTTTGACATTACACCGCTCAGCAGATTAACCCAAATCACGATTCTGAAACTCGCGGGAAATGAAATTCACGACATCACCCCGCTCACAAAGTTAACGCAGTTGACAAAGTTATACCTTTCAAATAATCAGGTTAGCAACATCACACCCCTTGCGAACTTGAAACAGTTAGAATGGTTAGGACTTGCCGGGAATCAAATTAGTGATGTAACGCCACTTGCGAACTTGACACGGGTAACGCACTTAGGGCTTGCCGATAATGAAATCGACGACCTCACACCGCTTGCGAACTTGACACAGCTGAAATGGCTAATACTCGCGGCAAATCAAATCACGGACATAACACCCCTCACGAATCTGAAACAGGTAACATATTTAAATCTTACGGCGAATCAAATTGACGACATAACGTCACTCAACAGCCTAACACAATTGATAGCATTAGGTCTCGGTTTTAATCGAATCAGGAACGGACAGGCACTTGAAGGATTGAAGGAGTTGCGGAGGTTGTCGCTTATGGGTAATCAGCTCAGTGACATAACACCCCTCACACATTTGCCACAGTTGACAGTTTTGTCACTACAAGAGAATTATATAAAGAACTTTGACCGAGCCGCCTTGACACAGATAAGGGTGTTATACCTTTCGAATAGCCCAAATCAAGATATGAAACCAGAATTTATACCCTATTATTTGCCACTTGATATTCCGCCGCCAACTTCCCCAGGTGTGACGATACCGGATGCCAACTTAGCCGCCGCGGTGCATGGGAGTCTATCACCTAGCGCGGGCAGAAGTAAGCTCTATCTAACCCCCGATGATCCGGTCCCACTAGAGGAATTGCAGGAACTGGAGTATTTGTACGCCACCCACGCAAATATAAAAGACTTAACAGGATTGGAAAAAGCGACTGGGTTAAAAGTTCTACATCTTTATCGAAATCAAATTACCGACATTAAACCGCTCGAAAACTTGAAACAGCTGCAAGAGGTAGAACTTACGTATAATCAAATTACGGATATCAAACCGCTCGAAAACTTGAAACAGCTGCCAACATTAAATCTTACGGGCAATCAAATCCGTGATATTGCACCCCTGGCAAACTTACCGCAGTTGGAAGAATTAATCCTGTCAAACAATCAAATCACCGATATTAAATCAATTGCGAACTTGAAACAGTTGAAAAAGCTAAACCTTATACGCAATCAGGTCAGCGACATCACACCCCTAGCAAACTTGAAACAGCTACAAGAATTAGAGCTGGGAGGTAATCAGGTCAGCGACATCACACCCCTGACAAATCTGAAACAGCTGACGGCATTATCTCTTGATAGTAATCAAATTGGCGATATTACACCCATTACTGGGTTAGCACAATTGACAACGTTGGGCCTGGGACATAATCAGATTAACAACATATCACCGCTTGAGGGATTGACGCGGTTGAAATATTTGTCCTTGTTTGGGAATCAGATCGGTGACATCAGCCCCCTCACGAATATGACACATTTGACGAATTTGGCACTACACTGGAATCAAATCGGTGACATCACACCGCTTGAAGGATTGACACAATTGAATTATTTATACCTTTCGGATAATCCAATTCAAGATATGGAACCGCTTGAACGACTATTAAAACGTAACCCGACCCTGCAAGTGGATCCGGTGGAAGATTGAACGTGTGGATGTTCAGCATCCGCCCTGACTGCCGAAAGCCCTTATTGCTGTCGGCTTCTTTAAGGAGAAATTTATGGACCCGATTAAAGAATATTTGAAACTTGAGACCCGCCGTCAATTCTTCGGCAAATGTGCCATGGGACTCGGCGGTGCAGCCCTCGCCTCAATGTTGCCGAGTAGCGTTGTCCACGCCCTCGAACAGCAAGCCGGAACGCGGATTGGCGGATTGCCTGAACTGCCGCACTTCGCACCGAAGGCGAAACGCGCTATATACCTCTTTATGTCCGGCGCACCCTCGCAAATGGACCTGTTTGACTACAAACCGACGATGGGGGAATGGTTCGATAAAGACCTACCGGAGACGGTCCGAATGGGACAACGGCTCACTACGATGACCTCCGGGCAATCCCGTTTCCCAATTGCACCCTCTATCTTTGAATTCAAACAGTACGACAACGGAAACGAGGGGGTGTGGCTTAGCGAATTATTACCGCATACCGCATCTATGGTAAAGGACATCGCTATCGTCAGAAGTGTACATACCGATGCGATTAACCACGACCCGGCTATCACTTTTGTCTGCACAGGGGACGAAACCCCCGGCAAACCGAGCCTCGGCGCATGGCTCAGCTACGGGCTCGGCAGTGAAAACCGAAATCTCCCAGCATTCATCGTAATGAACGCCACTTGGAGCGGACCGAAGGGCGCGCAGGCCCTTTACAATCGCCTCTGGGGTGCCGGTTTCCTACCCTCCGAACATCAAGGTGTGCTACTCCGCAGTCAAGGTGACCCGGTGCTATTCCTCTCAAACCCGAAAGGCATGAGTGAAAAGGCACGCAAACAGATGCTTGACTCACTAGTCAAACTCAACGAAGAACTCTACGAAGAGGTCGGCGACCCTGAAACACATGCACGTATCTCACAGTATGAGATGGCGTTCCGCATGCAAACCTCTGTCCCCGAACTCACGGACCTAAAGCAAGAGTCTGACAAAGTCAAGGAGATGTACGGGCCCGAGGTCGACACCCCCGGCACATTCGCGAACTGCTGTATCCTTGCACGTCGGATGATGGAGCGGGATGTTCGTCTCGTTCAAATCTTCCATCGCGGTTGGGACCAGCACGGAGACCTGCCCAAGAACATTCGGAATCAGGCGCGCGATATTGACCAACCCGCAACGGCACTCGTCCAAGACCTGAAGCAACGCGGCATGCTTGACGATACACTCGTTGTCTGGGGCGGTGAATTCGGACGGACGGTTTACTGCCAAGGGGCACTCAAAAAGGACAACTACGGCCGTGATCATCATCCGAAGTGCTTCACCATGTGGATGGCTGGCGCGGGTATTAAAGGCGGTGTCGTACACGGCGAAACCGATGACTTTAGCTACAATATCGTCAAAGACCCTGTCTCTGTTCGAGACCTAAACGCAACGATTCTCAATCAATTGGGCATTGACCACGAACGGTTGACCTTTAAGTTCCAAGGGCTTGACCATCGGTTGACCGGTGTTGAGGAAAAGGCACGGATTGTCAACGAGATTTTGGCGTAACCCTTAAGTAGAGCGTATCTCATAAATCACTTGTAGGGGCGGGGTCCCCCCGCCCGATTACCTGTAGGCGATATCAAATAGGGTTTATTAGAGGCATAACTCGATGATATATTTTTCCACCCTTTTTGTTTTTCTTATGGTTTTTATGAGTTGTTCATCCGATAAAAATGTAACTATACCAGATGCCAGCTTAGCCGCTGTTGTGCATGATGCTCTCGACTTAGCTCCAAGCGACCCAATCCCGGAAAAGCGGTTGAAAGAATTAGAGGAACTTTCTACTTACCAATACAACATAGAAGACTTAACGGGACTGGAAAAGGCAACAGGATTAAAGGTTTTGAGACTCTATGATAATAAAATCAGCGAGCTCGGACCTATTGCTAATTTGACACAACTCACTACGCTCCTGCTTCCTGGCAACCCAATTAGCGATATAAGACCGATTTCTAATTTGACGCGACTAATCAATTTAGACCTTAGTGGTTGTCAAGTCCAGTGATATCAGAACCACTCACTCGGTTTGACAAAATTACAAGTACTGTCGCTTAGCAAAAATCCTATCCGAGATATTAAACCTATTTCAGAATTAAAGTCCTTAACGGACTTAGAGCTTCGGGAAAATCAGCTCACAGATATAGAACCACTTACGAGATTGACGCAGTTAGTGAAGTTACGGCTCTGGAGAAATCAGATTACGGATATAGAACCGCTTACTAAATTGACGCAGTTAGCAGAATTGGAGCTTGATTATAATCCAATCACGGATATTACGCCACTCTCAGGAATGACACAGCTGGCGAGTTTATCGCTTAATGGAAATCAGCTCACGGATATAGAACCCCTCGCTAACTTGAAGCAGTTAGTGGGACTCTATCTCGGTAGGAATCAAATCAACGATATTACACCGTTGGCGGGGTTGACACAATTGACACATCTAGCGTTACAGAAAAATCAAATTAACGATATAAACCCAGTTGCCAAGTTTACACAGTTAACATCGTTGCATCTACACAGAAACCGAATAAGTAGTATAGAACCCCTCGCGGGCTTGACAAAGTTAGCACGGTTAAACCTATCGGGAAATCAGATTAGCAACATAGGGTCACTTGCTAATTTGGAGCGGTTGACACAGTTAGACCTCTCGAAAAATCAGATTAACGATATTGCCCCCCTTGCTGAATTAACAGATTTGAAAGAGTTAAGCCTTGGCGGTAATCAAATCCACGACATTTCACCGATTGCTAACGTAACAAAAGCCCATTTCTTATACCTTGAACGAAACCAAATTACTGATATCAGCATTGTTGAAAACTTTACAAACCTAAGACGTTTATTTGTTGGAGACAATCCAATTCAAGATATGGAACCACTCCAAAATCTCAGGAAACAGATTCCTGATTTGGGAGTAGATATCCCAGCACCACTTGATATTTCACCACCTGCTAATAAGTAAACGTCCCGATAACTTAAACGAGCATAGCGAAAGGAGTTAATAATGGACCCGATTAAAGAATATCTGCAACTTGAGACCCGCCGTCAATTCTTCGGCAAATGTGCCATGGGACTTGGCGGAGCAGCCCTCGCCTCAATGTTACCGAGTAGCATTGTCCACGCCCTTGAACAGCAAGCAGCACCACAAACCGGCGGGCTGCCGGGACTTCCGCATTTTGCACCGAAAGCAAAACGCGCTATCTATCTGTTCATGTCCGGCGCACCTTCGCAAATGGATATGTTCGACTATAAACCGAAGATGGGGGAATGGTTCGATAAAGACCTACCGGAGACGGTCCGGATGGGACAACGACTCACCACGATGACCTCCGGGCAATCCCGTTTTCCAATTGCCCCCTCTATCTTTGAATTCAAACAGTACGACAACGGCAGCGATGGCGCGTGGATTAGCGAATTGCTCCCCCATACCGCATCCATGGTCAAAGACATCGCTATCGTCAGAAGCGTACATACCGATGCGATTAACCACGACCCGGCTATCACTTTTGTCTGCACTGGCGATGAAACCCCCGGCAAACCGAGCCTCGGCGCATGGCTTAGCTACGGGTTAGGCACAGAAAACAACAATCTACCCTCTTTTATTGTGATGAACGCAACGTGGACAGGCAGAAAGTCCGCACAAGCACTCTATAACCGCCTCTGGGGGGCTGGATTTTTACCCTCCGAACATCAAGGGGTGCTACTTCGTAGCCAGGGCGACCCGGTGCTATTCCTCTCAAATCCGAAAGGCATGAGCGAAAAGGCACGCAAACGGATGCTTGACTCACTGGTCAAACTCAATGAAGAACTCTACGAAGAGGTCGGCGACCCTGAGACACATGCACGTATCTCACAGTATGAGATGGCGTTCCGCATGCAGTCCTCTGTCCCCGAACTCACAGACCTGAATCAGGAGCCGGACAAAGTTAAAGAGATGTACGGACCTGATGTTAACAAACCCGGCACATTTGCACACTGCTGTATCCTTGCACGTCGGATGATGGAGCGGGATGTCCGCCTCGTTCAAATCTTTCATCGCGGTTGGGACCAGCACGGGGCATTGCCGAAAGACATCCGAAATCAGTGCCGCGACATTGACCAACCCGCAACTGCCCTCGTCCAAGACCTAAAGCAGCGTGGTATGCTTGACGATACGCTTGTTGTCTGGGGGGGTGAATTCGGACGCACCGTTTATTGTCAAGGGGCACTCAGAAAGGATGACTATGGTCGCGACCATCATCCGAAGTGTTTCACTATGTGGATGGCTGGCGGCGGTATAAAAGGCGGTATCGTCCACGGCGAAACTGACGACTTCAGTTACAACATCATTAAAGACCCCGTCTCTGTCCGAGACCTAAACGCGACAATCCTTAATCAATTGGGCGTTGACCATGAACGGTTGACCTTTAAGTTCCAAGGGCTTGACCATCGGTTAACCGGTGTTGAAGAGAAAGCACGGATTGTCAACGAGATTTTGGCGTAACATAATGGGCACGCTCTGTTAGCGCGCCCCAAACTTGGGAACAGTATGAAAGAATTAAAAGCGGTCGTTGTCGGCGCGGGATGGTCTGCTGAAGGACACACAAAAGCGTTTCAGCATTACGGTGTTGAAGTGCTTGCTATCTGTGCACGTAAACCGGATATTGTGCAAAAAGTCGCATCCCGTTTAGGCGTACCTGATGCCTCAATTGATTGGCGGAAAAGTTTGTTGACGCACAAGCCGGATATTGTCGCGCTCACGACACCCGCAATTTTACGTCCAGAGGTTGTTGAATTAGCGGTAGAACTCGGATGCCACATTATCTGTGAAAAACCGTTGGCACTTGACGCGGAAGCAGCGGGACATATCTATAGACTCATCAAAGGGACAGGGCTGAAACATGCCTTCGCCGCAACGCATCTGTACGACCCAAGTGTCGCTTACGTACGTCAACTTTTGACACAGCAGAAGGTCATCGGTGAGCTAACAGCCGTCGATACCGGTTACACCCGCCGAATTCCAGGCCCTCCATCAGATAAGGTGAAGCCATGGAATTGGATGAGTTCATTGGCACACGGAGGCGGCGCGTTGAACAATGGGCTCACACATCGGCTCGGTATGCTGGAACGTATGACAGGCATGAAAGTTATGTCAGCAGTCGGGGAGGCAAAAATCCATCCGCGGAAAGCCCCGGTCGTACCAGAAATTCGCGACTGGCGGGTGTGGCGAAGCACAATGATTACTCGCGAAGAAGCGTCAAAACTTGAATGGCGAGATTGTGATGCAGAATGGGATTACTCTGCATTCTTCAAGTTGGGACATCCAAACCCGGATACCGGCAATTCTATCCTCGCGACGATGCGAACCCACCCGGGCATCCCATCACATAGACCTACCGGCGGTTGGTTTTTCTACGGCACACAGGGTACATTGGTCGGAAGAGGCGGCCACATTCTATCGCACATCACAAAACATGTTGGCGAAGAGGTTGAGGAGATGTCTGTCCCACAAGAATTACAGGACGATTTACCACAAATCGGGGACGAAATCCAAAACAAGTGGACTGCCCTCGTTCGTGATTTCCTTGCGGATATTGAGGGTCGCCCCCACGAACCGTATTTGACATTTCAGGATGGGTGCCGTTATCAAATCGCCATTGATGCCATACGGGACAGCCGCGGTTGGGCAGAGATGTCCGATTAAGATTGTATTGGAGGTTAGCGTCTTTTTGTCAAAATCGCGGATTACACGGATTTCGCGGATTGGAAGATGCGTAACAATCACAGTCCTATAAACATATCGCCCCGCTGGGGCTAGGTTGTGAGGTCGTTGGGTTTTTCTCCGTATTCGGACTGCAAAAACAATTCCGGTGAATCTGTCGCAAGCCGTGTCTATTTCTATACCCTCAGCGCAGACAACTTTACCGCAACATGCAAAATTTAGTAACGCATATTGATAGAACTTTTAAGGGACCCGAACACGCACCCTGAAAACCGGTATCTTCCTATTGCTTCTGCTGATTGGTGCGACTTTCACCGTCAAATACCTACAAAGCGAAACGGATACACAATCCCCTATAGCAAAAGCCGAGAAACTTATCACAACCGAAAACTATTATAAGGCAATCCTTGCCCTCAAACCCCTATTGACAAGCAACGAAAAGAGCGAGGCACAAGAACAGGCACTCTGGCTTACTCATCGGCTTGTTTCAGAAGTTATATGCCGTACCCGTTATTTCGTCAATGGTTCACTCGATAAAAAAATAGAGGACACCCTAAATCAACTCGGTGCAGATTTTGATTATTTCGAGATGTCAGGTCCGATCTATGATATGGGTTTTCTGGACCGGTTGATAGATGAATACCCTGACAGCCCGAAGCGTCCAATAATAGAATACCTCTCCCTATTTTGGAAGCGTAGTCGGCCCAATGAAGAAGTAGCCATCGAGGCACTTCACGCTTACGTGGATAAATACGAAAAAACAGGACGTTATGAAGTCTATAGGGCTCATCTTGACATTGCACGCCTTCATCACGGACTTTGGGCAGCACTGACATATCCTGACGAGCCTGGTCCCGGTGGGGACGTAGGTGCTGAATACACCAGTGGGGATGCCGCAGAAGACAAAAAACGCGCCGCCGCACACAAGGCGGAAGCACTGAAGTATTACGCGTTGTATCATCTCAATCCATACGGGCTGCCTGACGATGAAGGTTATGAACGTTTGAAGAAAAACGAACGATTCGGATGGGACTATTTGCTGATCTATGGCTGCTAAGTTGCCAGCCTCCTCTGTAGGAGCGTGCTGTGCACGCGATGTTTTACCGTTTCCGTTTCCTCTGTAGGAGCGTGCTGTGCACGCGATTTCCTCTAGTATTCGGGCGAGAAGTCCGTTCCCCAAGAGCGAGCTGTGCTTGCGATGTTTTACCACCGCCGCCTCCAGTATTTTATTGAAAATAGGCCGCGTTAATCTCTATGAAATGCTCCCACTCTTCCGGCACATCTTCCTCCATGAAGATAGCCTCGACGGGACATTCCGGCACACACACGTTGCAGTCAATGCATTCCTCCGGATCGATGAAGAGTTGGTTTACCGCTTCAAATTCATCAGGTTCATTATGCTGCATTGGATGAATACACTCCACCGGGCAAACATCCACACAAGCGTTGTCCTTTACATCAATGCAGGGTTCACAAATTACGTACGTCACTTTCTAATTCTCCTTTTGTGTCTATTTTTTAATCGGGCAGGCAGTCAAACCCGTGTTTTGAAATGTTTTTCTGCCTGTCCGAAGTTTTTACTGAAAATAGGCCGCGTTAATTTCTATGAAGTGCGCCCATTTTTCCGGTACATCTTCGTCCATGAAGATAGCCTCGACGGGGCATTCCGGTTCACACACGCCGCAATCGATGCATGTTTCTGGGTCGATGAAAAGTTGGTTTACCGCTTCAAATTCATCCGATTCGTCGATTGGATGCGGCCGGATGGAATCACACGGACAGATATCCACACACTCCTTATCCTTTACATCAACACACGGTTCACAGATTACATAAGTCATGTGTTATTTCTCCTTTTGTGTCTATTTTTAATCGGGCAGGCAGTCGAACCAGGGTTTTTCTGCCGCTTCGGAGTTTTTACAGAAAATAGTCCGCGTTAATTTCTATGAAATGTTCCCATTCGTCGGGGACATCTTCTTCCATGAAAATAGCTTCGACAGGGCATGCCGGTTCACATATAGCACAATCGATGCATTCTTCGGGGTCAATATAGAGTTGATCGACCGTCTCAAATTCGTCGGGTGCATCGTCACGCATCGGGTGGATACATTCGACAGGACATATATCGGCACAAGCGTGGTCTTTTACGTCGATGCACGGTTCGCAGATTACATAAGTCATGTGTTAATTCTCCTTTGTGTTTGTTGTTTATCTGAAATTACCAAGGCCGGGCACTACTCAACCGGGCATGTTTCCAATTAATTGCATTTGTCCAACCAGGTTTGACACCCTCTTTTGGTCCCATGCCATACGCACCGACACAATAATCGATGCCTGTCATGAACATTAAGCGAGATGCCAATTCCTTAGCTTCAGCTACATCTATCTCAATTCCGGGTTCTTTCTCTAGTTTAAAACCGTTGTGAATCAATCTCACCTGTAGCTCGTGCTTTTCTATCTGGGATTGCAAACGGTGCCCTATCTCCTGTACCTTTGGAAAATGGACATCAGCAGTATCCGCCTTAGGCTGTAAGGTAAAACCTGCATGATGGACCTGAATGCCGTTCGCCGCATTTTCAAAACGGCCTTCAAGTGTCATCTGTTCCAGTAAATTTTCTAGTTCTATCATCTCATCAGTCCGGTAGTGCCGTGGCTTATTTGGGAAAATTACGACTGTAAACCATAAGTGAAGGATACTGAAAGGGAGTTCTCGTTCTTTAATTAAGACGCGCAGCACCTCCTTAACTTCAGGAATACGGATTGAATCTGATGCAAGACGCTCTATTTCGTTATATATCGCAGATACGGGGCGCCCTCTGGCGAGGCACCAATGTCCACTGATGATATTCTGCTGAAATTTTTCAAAGATGCGAGCCCCTTTCCACCGCTTAATTATAAGCTCTGTGTGTGCCCTTGCTGCTGGGCCATCATTTTCAACAATCAATAGAGGCCCTTTGCCTATTGTGGAGATAGGCAGTGCAAATTCCTGAATCAAAGCGTTTAGTAATTCCTTAACCTCATTCGGGTTCATAATTGATTCTCCTTTTATCAAACCTATTTTCTGTGAGCTTAGCCATTTTGCTACAGCCCCCTTAGGAGCGGGCTGCTTGCCCGAACACTGGAGCAGGCCTACTAATTCATTCGGAGCAGTTTAACGTCGTGGAAACCGCCACAAAGAGATGCAGATATTAGCACTTGTGCAATTTGTAGATTTGAATTTCTCCTCAGAACGCGGGGTGCTGTATGAATACAGCACGTAGTTGATACCGAGGGTATCATCAATCTGTTTTGCAATTCCGCGAATCTCTGAGAGCGGTATATTTGCTTCACTGTTTTTTTCTAATCCAAAACCTCGGTGGAACAATTTCGCCTTTGTGTTTTTCTCATGTAGCACCGTCTCAAAACGTTCGGCGACCGCTTCAAGCTGCGATGGTTGGACCTTAGCCCCCGCTCGTTTCTGTAACCGCAATCCCCCGTGAAGAATCTTTACAGGGTACCGCGTCGTGTCGTCCGCTGCGAACGTAATCAGTCGGAAACCGTGGTCGGTAAAACGGATTGGCAGCTTTTTTGACGTTATGATAGATTCAAGGAGTGCTTCAACCGCTAGAGATTCCACCAACTCTTTTGCCGCTGAGTCAGAATCGGTTTTGGTATAAAATTCCATAATTTCTGCGCGTCCGGGCGGCCGTGTGTAGAATTTCCCATCTGTGTTCCATTGATGGATAACATCTTTGATGCGGCCCTCTGTGGTATAATCCGATGTCCCTGAATATTGAGAAGGGTCTATATCAATCAGATCCATCGGAAGCCCCTGCGCCGCAATTAAGGTTTTCAACAATTCCTTGACATCATTCGGTGTCATGCGTGGTCTCCTTTTTTAATAAATTAAGAATGCAAATCGGCAGAAAAGGTTACATCGAAAACGGTATTTTTTGCGAAATTATTGGCGAGTGTTCGGAAATATATGGTCAAATTCGCCTGGATATTCTGCTTTCATCCATGCGATAATTTTTTTTCGCGCCCGATGCAACCGCACCTTTGTTGCTGACACCGCAATATTCAATGTCTCAGCAATCTCTTCCAGCGGCATATTCGGATTGTTAAGTTTCAACGCAAACGCTGCCCGTTCTGATTGTGGTAGCCGCCGTACCAAACTGTGAACGATTTCCAGCTGTTCTTTAGCAATGATACGATGTATAGGCGAGCGATGCTCCAGGTCTACCAAATGCGCCTCCAGCGGACCGGTTTCAACGTTTCTCTGCGTTTCGCGGAAGTGCGCCGCAACCAGCTGATACGCAATGCTAAACAGCCAACTGGAAAAACTTTCCGGTTTCCGAAGGGTTGCGAGATGTTGATGCACCTTGATAAACGTCTCTTGCACCAAGTCTTGTGCGGTTTCCCAATTCCCGACACGCCTATAGAAAAAACTGAGGAGGGGCCCTTCGTAACGATGGTAGAGAATTTCGAACGCCTCATCATCCGCATCGTCTAAATTTTGATGCACCAATTCCTCGTCGCGCATCTCATCCATTGTTACCCCCCCCTCTAAATTGCTTACGCCTTTTTACCTGCAATCTCTGCCGCGACGAGTTCGCCTAAGTGGCTGCCTCTCGCCTTAACCGAGATAACTGTGCCATTTCGAGCGATTAGGAACGGTGCGGGAATTCCGCGCACGCCGTACTGCTTTGCGAATTCGCCACGGAAGCCGCCCGTGTCCAAAATATGTCGCCACGGTAGTGCTCTCTCCGTGATGAACTCACGCAACGTCGTCTCGTCCTTGTCAAAACTCACACCGATAACGTCAAAACCTTTGTCGTGATATTTATCGTAGACCGCCTTAACGTTGGAAATCTCTCCGAGGCACGGTCCGCACCACACCGCCCAGAAATCGAGGAGCACAACTTTTCCGCGGTAGTCGGACAACGAAATTGGATTACCCTCAAGGTCCACGGTTGACGATGCGAAGTCTGGCAACACCTGCTCCTCCCATGCCAAAGTAGGGTCTGCTTTGACCTTATATTTTCGGGCAAGTTGGGCATTGCCTAACTTCTCGTGGACATTCGCTAAACCGCTTATCGCGTTGTAGTCGTCTTCATCCTGTTCGAGCTGTTTTTCAAAAACGGTTTGTGTTTTCTTCAAAACCTGTTGCGCTGCGTCAGTATTTCCGAGGGCTTCCTGAATTTCGGTTAGCATGCGGACAGTATGCCAATGGTCCGGCGTTCGTTTTCGCTGTTCTTCAAAAACGGTCTCAATTTTACCGAGCACTGCTGTCCACCTTTCCGCGAGGGAGTCGTTACTATCAAGCTCCTTGTAAAAATCGGTAGGTCTCGAAGTGACGTGCAGGTAGTCGTAACACCCCCGAAAGAGCCATTGGTACAGGGTCGGTTTTTCACCTGCGCGGTGCCGTTCAAATAGTTTTTCAAGCGCGCTAACTCCTTCGTCAAGAAGAACATCAAGACCAGCGTTTTCAAACGCTAAATAGCAAATATCCACCTCGTTTGGTAGCAATTCTGCGGTTTTCTCATAGAGCGTCCAGAATTCATCAGGTGGCAGGTCGTAAGATATTCCCGCTGTCACGATTGTCAAAAATTTTGCGGCGGCACCATTATCGGGGTCGGTTTTCAGCGTCCGTTCCGCGTGTACCGTCAACTTTTGACGCATTTCATCAGGAAAACGCCAGACGTACTCATTCCATATTAAATCGGATGGAAGAGCCGTTTTTCCATCAACAACCCCCGCATCAATTTTGGTTTTGAAGTAGTCGACTAACGTCTCCTGAACGTCCGGTGCAACCTCCCAACTGCTTGAGAGGCCACGGTTTTCAAGTGTATTGAGAAAGGCATCCCAGACATCTACACTGTTTTCTTTCACGGTTTTACCTCCATGTTTTGTTTTTTCGAGTTTGTCAAATCTGAACTTTATCGTAGGTTAAGAATGCAAATCCATCGAAAAGGTTACATAAAAATTGGCGATTGGCTCACTGGCGATTAGCAATTGGCAATTAGCAATTAGCAAAGAGGTTTATGATTCTAATACACGCTTTGACGCACATCACAACTCTCTTTCTCTTGCTAACGGTTTCCATAAGTGATAAGTCAACATTCTATAAACATATCGTCCTTAAGGAGCGGGAAACCGTTAGCCCGAATACTGACACGACGGGCGATGAATCGCCCTACTACAAACGCCCCTCCGTTAACTTGTACGAAAACTTTACACCCCCCTATCATTCCCACCAAAATTGACACCGTCTCAATTTTGTGATATGCTGTGGATAGAATACAACTCTTAAGAGGAAAAGAAATGAATCCACAATTGCCTGATGCACGAAACGAAAACATTTTAATCCATGTCGGGGGGGAGCTGCTCCCGCGCGAAGATGCGAAAATTTCGGTATTTGATAGCCTTGTCCAAGGCGGAGACGGCGTATGGGAGGGGTTACGCGTCTATAAAGGTAAAATTTTTGCACTGGACGCACACCTGGACCGCCTAATAGACTCGGCACACGCGATGGCGTTCGCAGGAATTCCCCCCAGAGACGAAATCAAAACCGCTATCTTTGAGACGCTCCACGCCAACGGTATGCGCGACGAAGTTCATATCCGTTTGACGCTCAGCCGGGGCAAAAAGGTGACATCCAGCATGAACCCGGAGGTGAATCAGTACGGCACCTGCCTCATCGTTTTGGCGGAGTGGAAACCCCCGATTTATGCCAGCACCGGCGTTCGGTTGGTCACTTCAGCGATACGACGGAATACGGCGCAGTGCGTTGATTCCAAAATCCACCATAACAATTTGATTAACAACATCCTCGCTAAAATAGAGGCGAACGTCGCGGGAGTAGACGATGCAATAATGCTCGATATCTTCGGCTTTGTCTCCGAGACGAACGCGACGAATATCTTTTTAGTGAAACGGGGACACGTGCTCACACCGCACGCGGATAGTTGTCTACCGGGGATTACCCGAGGCAATGTCATCCGACTCGCTCGCGAAGCACAAATACCGATTACAGAACGAAACGTCTCACTAACGGAGGTCTACGCCGCTGATGAGATGTTCACGACCGGCACCGTCGGGGAGTTAAGCCCTGTATTAGAGGTAGATGGCAGACAAATCGGCACGGGGAGCCCAGGCCCAATGACAGGCCGTTTGCAAACCCTCTATGCCGAATTGACAGCCCGTGAAGGCGAACCGCTACCTTAGAAACGCGTCTACAAGAGAGACACTGCATCTATAAGCACGGCTTCCCCATCGGTGATGACCAATTCAACCGCTAAAACAGCTATCGGCAGGTGTGTGGCGTAAGGAATTAACTTCTGTTCGTCCTTCTGGGTTGTGATAATCCACTCGGCATTGCCCTGTTTCATACAACGTTCAATCTGCTGTAAATCGGATTCGGTGTAGACGTGGTGGTCAGGAAAAGCGAGCAATTCTACCGCCTGTGGACAGTACTGCGCGAGCGTTGCGGCGAAGGCTTCAGGGTTACCAATTCCACACACAGCGAGGAGCCGTTTCCCTGCTAACGCATTTATCGGAAACGGGGTATTTTCTAGATTATCGCCTAACCAATAGAGGTTTGTCGGTCGATGGACGCTCTCCAAGATAGGGAGATGCGGTGCCAAGCGGTTCAGCTCCGTTTTCAGGTGTTGCGTTTGCACCCCAATCCCATCCGTTCTCGTCAATAAGATGATGTCCGCACGTTTAACCGCAGTAGGGGGTTCGCGCAAAGTGCCCCTGGGCAGGAGCTTACCAGTCCCATAAGGTTGCGTCGCATCGATAGTGAGGATATCAATATCTCGTCCGAGTTGACGGTGTTGAAATCCATCATCTAGGATTAAAATATCGCTTTTAAAGCGGTCGAGGGCAGTTTTACCCGCTAGATAACGTTGTTTTCCAACGATGATAGGCGTTTTCGGAAGTTGCCGCGCGAGCATATCCGCTTCATCACCGCTCTCCTCTCTGGAGCAGAGGCGGTTTTCACCATCCGAGACAACCGTCACCGCTTCACTAGAGCGTCGCCGATAGCCGCGAAGGAGAACTGACACCTGAAACCCTGATTGCTGGAGCAGTGTAGCAAGCGCAGCAACGGCTGGCGTTTTCCCTGTGCCCCCCGCAACGATATTACCCACACTGATGACGATACACGGCAGCTGTTTCTGTTTGAATATCCCCTTTGTGAAGCAGTAATTCCGTATCCGAACAGCGGAGCCGTAAAACCAACAAAATGGGACAAGTAGGAAATATAGAAACGTTCCGAAAACACCGCGCTGTTTGCTGGTGATGAAGGTGTAGAGCGCACGTTTCATTGATTCAAAGGGGTCGCAATCTGTGTCAGCAGTAGTTGTGCAGTTCGGTCCGCCGCCCCCGCCTCTCCTAATTGTTGATGAACAGCGCAAAGCGCATCACGTTGTGCCTCGCATGCATCGGGGTTGCGGAGCAGGTTTAAGGTTAGTTCGGTAAGCCTATCAGGGGTCAGGTCCGTCTGTAACAGTTCCGGGACAATCGTCTTTCCTGCAATAAGGTTCGGCAGCCCGCTATGTTCAAGGGGAGTTAGTGCCCTAATGGCACGCCAATTGAACCACGAGGTACAATAGAGGATAATCATCGGGGTACCGATACAGGCGGCCTCAAGCGTTGCCGTTCCGGAGGTAATGAGCATCAACGTTGCCGCACGCATTGCCGTATAGGTTGCGTCGTGCAAAATCTTTATAGGCGGAACACCTGCAATTCTACTATAGCAGTCGGTTATCTGTTCTTCTGATAAGCCTGGTGCAAGCGGGAGAATCCATTCTGCATCTCCATGTACTTTCGCAACGTTCGCCGCTGCCTGTAGCATAATTGGAAGGAGCCGTTGCACTTCAGACCGGCGGCTGCCGGGCATCAGTCCGATAACGGGAGAGCCGTTTTTCAGACCGAGTGTTTCGCGTGCTTGTGTAACCGTGAGGTCGGTCTGTGCGAAGTCTACCAACGGATGCCCGACAAATTCAACACGCGCGCCCGCATTTCGGTAAAATTCTGCTTCAAAGGGAAAGATGGCAGCAACGACGTTCACCCGTTTCGCAAGTTTTTTTGCTCTGCCTGCACGCCATGCCCAAGCCTTCGGCGGAATGTAATAGACCACCGGAATACCTTCACGTTGTGCGAACTTCGCTAAAGGCATGTTAAATTCGGCAAAATCGACCAATAGCAGGGCATCAGGCCGTTGCTGTCGGAGCCGTTTTTTTAACGCCGCCTGTTTCTTGAGGAACATCGGAAGGACAGACAATACCTCGGTTATCCCCATGATGGCAGAGTCTCGGATGTGAATATCAAGCGATACCCCCGCTTTTTCCATCATGTCCCCGCCCATGCCGATGAGCGATATGTCTGGGCATCTCGCCTTGAGTGCCGTTGCAACATGAGAAGCGTGCAAGTCCCCAGAAGGTTCACCCGCGACAATCATGAGTTCCATCGGTAATTGGTTTCCATTTGCCATTCTACGGCAGAAGGCCCGGTGATTTCAAACCGTCTGTTTCGTTACAACCGCACATAAGGTTGAGGTTTTGCACAGCAGCCCCCGCTGCACCTTTCCCAAGGTTATCCAATGCTGCCATTGCAACGACGCGCTGTGTGCGTTTATCAACTTCCAGCCCAACATCACAGTAGTTGCTGCCGAGAACTGCCTTCGTTTGCGGGTATTCATCTTTGTCAAGAACGCGGATAAACGGTTCATTTTGGTAAAAAGTGGCATATATTTCAAGTAGGGCATCGGTAGCAAGCGGTTGCTTTAAACGGGCATAGACGGTACTCAGGATACCCCGTGTCATCGGAACCAGATGCGGCGTGAAGGTTACAGAAACCGTTTCGCCAGCGACAGCACTTAACTCCTGCTCAATTTCAGGCGTATGTCGGTGTTTTCCGATGTTATAAGCGACAAGGTTGGATTCCCTATTCGGATAATGGGTGGTATCCTTCGGTTTTGGACCTGCTCCAGAAATGCCCGATTTTGAATCGATGATGATAGATTCCAAGTCAATCAACTTATTGTTAAGCAGCGGCATGGTGGCGAGGATAGCACTCGTCGGATAACACCCCGGATTTGCCACTATTCGCGCCTCTCGAATCTTCTCGCGATAACGTTCCGGCAAACCGTAAACAGCATTCTGAATAAGCGTGGGACTGGTATGTTCAACGTGATACCACTCACTATAGGTCTCCGCATCATAGAGCCGGTAATCCGCGCTGAAATCTACAACCCGCAAACCTTGTGCAACAATTTGCGGTGCATATTCCATCGCAACTTTATGCGGTACAGCGAGTACGACAACATCCACCCGTTTTTTAAGTGAATCTATGTCTAACGGTTCAAACGTAAGGTCTGCTATAAACCCTCGAAGGTGCGGCAACACGCGGTCAACGCGCTGACCGGCGTACGTTTCCGATGTAACGAGTTCTATGTGCAGTCCGCCAGGGTGGGTCACCAAAAACCGTACCAATTCGCTCCCGCTATACCCTGACGCGCCAACAATTCCTAACTTTGTCATGGTTTTTTACCTTGTAGGTCGGGTTGAACGAAGAGAAACCCGACACCTCCTTATTAGAATACGTTCAGGACTTACGCAAATTTAGAACATAAGCTCAGTATTCGGGCAAACGGTTTCCCGCTCCTCTAGGGCTGGGTCCCCCAGCCCGCTAAGGCAGCCTCTAAATCCCATTATCTATGGACTTTAGCAACGTGCTGCGTAAGTCCTGACGTTCTAACTATGTATTTTAGCATAGGGTGGAGGGAATGTCAAGGTTAATGTTATCGAGGGGCAGGGCCATTTAGTTTTACAGATTCACTTTATAGATGTGTATATGTTCCTCTGTAGGAGCGGGCTTCGCACGCGACACATTAGACGTTATAATGATTTAATCAGAGTGCGCCTATGAGCCTCGTAGGGGCGAGGTCCCCTCGCCCTATAAACACGGTTTCAAATCGGGCGAAACCCCGCCCCTACGCACCGCACCGGCTAACGAAACAGCGGACTACAATTAAACCAGCATAATGTCTATTATATCACATACCGACACATACAAATCCCAGTATTCGGACAAGCCGCCTGTTCCTTCCTATCGCGAGCACAGCTTGCTCCTACATAAGAGGTTTGTTGAGCAACCGGCGAAAAATATCGAAAACTAAATAGCCCTGTATCGAGGGGCAGGACTATACTATTTGAGGATGAGCATTTTGCGCGTCGCGGAGAAGTCCCCCGCGGTGAGGGTGTAGAAATAGATTCCACTCGCTACGGACTCGCCTAACTCGTTTTTGCCATCCCAATAGGCGGCTTGGGTACGGGTCTTATACATGCCAACATCCCGATGTCCTATTGCTAATGTCCGAACAACGTTGCCATCTGAGGCATAAATGGTTACCGTGACATCAGCGGCTTTGGACAACTGATACGGTATCCATGTCTCTGGGTTGAACGGGTTCGGGTAGTTTGCTAACAGTGCCGTTTTATTCGGTGTTAGTGCACGGGCTAAGTCTTCAAGCACCTGAATGCCGCGTTGGTAGGAAAACCCTTCCGGAATGGAGGATTTAACAACGTTTGCAGCGTTTTGACGCGCAAGACGCAGCCAATTGTTGACGACGGCTACAGCGGACTGGTTCGCAGTCGGTGCACCAATAGCGGAACCTAACGCACCAGCAACTAAAGCTAAATCCGCCAAGTTGACAGTGCCGTCACCATTCAGATCAGCTGCTGCGCTTGTCGTCCCGAACTGTGAGGCGACTAACACCAGGTCAAAGATGTTTACGACACCATCGTTATTTACATCCGTTGATAGGGGCTGATAACCCGGGGTGCCGAGCCCATTTTGATAAGTGCTAACTGCCCACGCCGCCGCACGATACCCAAAAACTATCGGTTGTGTTCGTTCCCATACCGTGTCTACAGTGAATGCAGGGATCGTTGCTACGGCTTCGCCTTGGACGTAATTCCCTGCAATATCACCGAACACTGTCGGGTTTCGTAGGATCAATGCAAACGTTGCTTGTGGCAACGCAAACTTTTCAGAAACCACAGACAGAACAGATATATCATCGGCTGCTGCCATCTCTGTGTTTGTGAGTAAAAGGACTTCACCTGCGGGGATAACCGTGCCTGTGGGGAACGGCACAACGACATTACTATCCGCTGTCCGAACAGTGAGTTGCCAATCGTCAAGTGGAAGGGCAGCACCACTAACATTGCGGAGTTCCAGCCAGTCGGTGGTATCGTCAGAACCGTTATGGAGTTCATTGAAGATAACGGTATCGAACTTCAATAGGGCACTGAGCTGTAAAAGTTCTTGACTGCTGAGCCCCGGCACCGCATCAGCAAACTGGGGGGTGACCGTAACGGAGAAGCTCTGGGTAGCAGTTGCGTTGCTTGGGTCTGTCGCCGTCACGGTGATTGTGGCTGTTCCCAAACCATTTCCGAAGACAACTATCACCGAATTATGCATGACACTCAGGCCTGCCTCGGCTATCAGGTCATCAGAAGAGCTGGCGGAGTAGGTCAATGCATTACCATCGGGGTCGCTGAAATAGCTGCTAACGCCGAGTGCGGGCGTTTCTGATTGGACACTTGTGTATTGACATACTCCCCCAGCTAAAGCAAGGGGGATTCTTTTGAAAGTGAATCCCATGCTCTCTGGTGCGGATTGTGGGGTATAGACTTCGGGTGAAGTCTGCGAGGGCTGCTCGCAATAGCAAGGCTGACATCCTCTAATCCAAAGGTTGACGCCCCAACCTTTAAAATATTTATCGCAGCGTTAACGTCACGATGGTGTTTCTGCGCGCAAGTAGAACAACACCATTGACGAACAGACAAGTCCAGCTGCTGTTTTCGCTGTCCACAGTGGCTACAAGTCTTAGAAGTCGGTTCAAAACGGTCAATATAGTGAACCTCTTTACCGTGTTTGACCGCTTGATGTTGCAACTTTTGATGAAACGAGTAGGGCGCAATATCAGAAACTTGACGACCCCACAACCGTTTCATCCCCTCAAAAGTCAACGTCTCAAAACAGAGGTCATCGTGTTCATGCACAAAACGCTTCGCGAGTTTCCAATGATGATCCTCACGTTGTCTCTTGATTTTACGGTGTTTGCGCGCCACATCTAAGCGGGAACGCTCACAGTTGTTGCTACCCTTTACTTTCTTAGCATGGGCACGTTGGGCTACAGACAAATCCGCCATAGAGGTTTTATAGAACTCAGGAGACTCATATTCTGTGCCATCGGAACAGGTGAACATCGTTTTGATACCGAAATCATACCCTGCAGCACTACCCGTCTTAGGTAGGATTTCAGATACCGTGTCATCTGTTACAACACACATATAGAAGTCACCAACGCTATCTGCTTTGATAGTGACTGTCTTAATATTACCTACTATCTCGCGGCTTAGATTAAACCGATATTGTTTTTCCATTATACGGACCCTATCACCATAGAAACTATAGCCAGAGGGGGACATTGTGAATGAATACGGTTTGCGCCATGAACGAAACTTAGGCGGACGCTTCGCAATACACTTAAAAAAACGCTGATACCCGGTGTCTAAACGCCGCAGTATATCACGCGCCGCCCAAGAGTCTAACTCACGCCAATGCGAAAACACTTCAGGATGTGAGTTCCTAAGGACGGTAAAGGCACGCGACATCTCAGGAAGCGACATATACGCAAGACCAAGAGAATAGCGCGTCCGCTGCCAACCTAAAAAATAGTTCCAAACATCATGGGCCACCCACGTTAAACGCTTGAGATTACGATTACGCGGGGCACGAAAAAGTTTGTATTTTGTGGTATACATCTAAGGGTATCCTGCCTTGAAAAGTTGCTACCTGCCTCTAAAAAGGGGCGGAGAAGTCTATAGATTCTCCGCTAAGGCATTAAATAGAGTATACCCCATTTTTCAGGAAAAGTCAAATTAAAATTTCAACTCATGCACCGCTACTACATCCCCCAGCTAAAGCATGGGGGTTTTGTAGCGGAAGATTTGATAAAATGACCGATGCGATGTCTCCGTCTGATAAAGATACTAAACTTTAGACAATTTTAGGGTGCGTAACGTCCTTGTCAAAGGGATAGGTGGAAGGGTGGAAAATTGGAAGGGCGGATTTCGCGTGTGTTGTCAGAATGCCCGTCGCATTTGGGCGAGTACGCCGCAAATCACGGAAAGCACGGAGAACGCGGAGAACGCGGAGTGTCCGGTGCGTAACAATCTCTTTGGCAATTTTCAGCGATTGGCAATTGGAAACCAGAAGAAGAGGGTTTTGACGCGCGACAGAGATATGCTTAGCATCACAACCTCTTGCTAAATGCTATAAGCGAACAGCCAATAGCCAACATACTATAAACATATCGCCCCGATGGGGCTAGCTTGTGTGTTGTTTGGGTTTTCTATAAACATATCCCCCCGATGGGGCTAAGAGCGGACTGTTACCCTTCCTGACATTAACCACGGCCTCCAACACCTGCGCCACCGTAATCCCATCAATCACCGCGCAGCTGCCTGCACCACACCCGCCAGGATTCCGCCCCGGATGACACGGATTACATCCCAAATCGATTCCGCTGTGCACAACTGTATGCATATCACCATACGGACCGCTACGAATGTGATTCGTTGAGCCGAAGAGTGCAACGACAGGGGTTTGGACAGCCGCAGCAATATGCATCGGACCCGTGTCATTGCCGATATAGACATCACACGTTGCAATCAACGCTGCAACTTCCCGAAGATTTTCTGTTTCAACTACGACCGGCGGGGTGTCCATCATGCTGGCTACCTGTGCTTGACGGTCCCGTTCGTTTGGACCGGCGAAGAGCAAAATGGCACCGTCCTGCTCTTTACACAATCTGCTTGCAAGCTCTGCGTATTTTTCGGGGTTCCACAATTTGTATTCCCAATTCCCACCTATATGGATACCGATTAACACCTTTTCTGGTGGCAGTCCTGCTTCGGTGAGAAAACGTTGTGCCGCCGCATGCTCCAAATCGGTCAACTGTAAGGACGGTTGTCCCTCCGTTGTGTCAACCCCGTGTCTTTGTAGCACCTCTATATATCGAGTGACAGCATGCCGATTCCTATCTCCACCATGCACTAATCCCCAATGTTTCGCCCCGATACATCGGGCAATAAAGCTATCTCGTAAATTGATAACAAGGTCGAATTTTTCACGCCGTAGGGTTTTTACAAGTTTCATTCTCCCTTTCAAACCAGCGTGTTCGCCTCGGTTGTCGTAGACAAGAATGGCATTAAGTTGCGGGTCGTTTTTGAGGATGGCGGAGGCACCGGGCCCGACTATAAAGGTAATATGTGCATCCTGAAAATGGTGTCGCAGCGGCGCAATGACAGCAGTAGATAGCACCGCATCGCCTATGAAACTGAAGCTAAAGACAACAATTTTGATGTGTCCTTGCGGTCTGATAAACGGAAAGGCTGTGATACGCTCCGGTGCCATATATCCCCTCCCCGCTTGTACTGGCTGTTACCCACAAATTCAGACTACTTGCCGTTTGTTACCAAAGCCCGCATGAACGAAGCGAGACTTTCTGCCTGCGCAGCTGTTCGGAGCAGTGCTTTGAGACGTTGCATGTCTTCTATCCCCTCAAGCGATAGCTGTAATGTTTGCTCTGTGCCTATGTGGAATCGAGCGTCGAGGACATTTAAGATGTTTTCAACAGTAGTTTGTTGCCGACCTTCTTCGAAGCCTATCTGTAAGATATATCGGTAAGTTGATGATTCAAGCATAGAACCCTCCATTAGATGTTTGATTTCTTCGGGGTCAGCGATTAACCCGCTCAAAATCCATTGCCATATTAGCGATTGGCAATTAGCGGTTGGCAATTAGCAAGAGGAAGAGGACTCTGACGCGCGTTAGAGTTCGGACTATTAATCAGAAAATCTTGCCAATAGCCATTAGCCAGCGAAGCATAATAGAATGTTATCCTTTTAATACAATATAGGGATGATAAGGTGTAGCTAATATGAATATTATACACTTAAATTGGAACCGCTGCCAATCTTTTTCTGCGAAAATGGCGAGAAGAGATGTGCGGTGTTAATTTCTTCGTAATGGAAAGGATTCAATCAGTTCAACCGCCGTTGTCAAGCCATCCTCAGATTCCATTTGTGTGCCCAACGTTTCTGCTTTTTCAGTCATTTCGGATGTGCTTAAAACCTGTTCAATCCGTTGTGCAAGGCGTTTGGCAGTGAGTTTACGTCGATGTAGACTTTTCGGGGCAACGCTTAAATCAAAAAGTAATTTCCCCCAATAAAACTGATCGGCGATGTGTGGCACAACGACAGATGGAACTTTGGCACGACATACTGAGGCGGTAGTGCCAGCTCCCCCGTGATGCACGACACAACTTGCCTTCGGAAATAGCCATTGATGTGGTACGTATTCCGTGCAAAAAATGTCTTTTCCAGCGTCCTGATTGCCTAAAAGTCCCCATCCCGCTTGGATAATCGCCCGTTGGTTTGTCATTTTGACAGCATCAATTAAAATCTCCGTTGTTTCCGTACCATCGCTCCCCCCCATAGACCCGAACGTAATGACAATAGGTGGCGGTCCATCATTTAAAAAATCTGTGAGTTCGGAAGGCGGGACGTAGTCCGGCTGCGTAAGATGCCAAATGCCGGTAAATTTGTGGTTTGCAGGAAGATTGACAGGGGGACAGATTACTGGCGACGCAGCGATAAGGTTCAGATGGGGTGAATACATCTGGTCTGACGCTACTGATGCCCTCGGTTCGCCACCGACAGCCGTAATAAACTGATTGAATAGCGGGTCAACAGTATATTTGAGGCGGAGTCTTACCAATTTCCACACAAGCGCGTTAAATGTTCTACTCCAATTCGGAAACGGATAGGGGGGATTATCAGCGGTTTTAATGAACCCCGGACAATACGTCACAGTCAACCACGGTAACCCGTTTCGGATAGCTGCCTCCTGCGCGGGGATGTCTATGGAATGACAGATAACTAAATCATATCCTTTCATCGCTTCGAGGCAATCGTTATACCACTTTTCGCCCCGGCGCAGAATACCCTCCTTCGCGATAAGCAGCAGTGGTGCCATAGGGTCGCGCATTGCCATGACAGTATCCATCGCCTCATGAAATTCTGCTAACTCAAAAGCGACTCCCACCTCGTAGAAGTCAGCACCAATCTGAAGAATCTTCTCCTCGTAAAGGGAGGGCGCGCAGACGCGTACCTGATGGCTCCTTTCAAGTAAACGTTCCGCAAGTGCTAGGAGCGGATATACATCCCCTGTTGTTCCCCATGCTGACATGGCAATTTTCATTTTCCCCTCGCCTCCACGGTCAGAGTCGTTGCATCCCATACCATTTCCACAGGAAGTTTTTTAGTGCATTCCCATCCGATTTTGCACTTATGTGCGCTACAGGGCCAGCACGGCATATCGCGCCGCACAATAGAGGCGTTTTCACTCATCGGGTGCCATGCAACATAGTCGGTCGGTCCGAAGATTGCAACCGTCGGTACGTCCAAAGCTGCGGCTATATGCATCGGTCCGGAATCATTGCACACGACTAGATTGCATCGCGAAAGCAGCCCCCCCAATTCACGAACTGTCTTCGGTGCGTAAACGATTGGTGTGGACTGCATCGCTTCTTGGATGTTGCGGACCAGTTCCACTTCGTTAGGCCCGTGTAAAAGAAGGATTGTACCGTTGTAATGCGCTACGAGTCTGTCAGCAAGTTCAGCGAACCGTTTCTCGGGCCAACGTTTATCAAACGAGCTCCCCCCCGGATGAATGCCGATTAGGTATGTATCGTCGCCGAGTCCCCAGGATGCGCGGCACAATTCGACATTTTCAATCTCCTCCGGCAGCAGATTGAAAATAGGTTTGCGTCCTACACCCTCGTCACGACAGATTAATCGTACCAATTCTAGGTTTCTATCCACTTCATGGGTTTCCCCTTTTCGATATTTTCCTTTCCATGCATGTGTGAGCGTAGATTTAAACCGTTTCTGATACCGACCTAGGCGGTACGGCGCGCCAGAAAGAGAAGCGATGAGATGGGGCCATGTAGCGGTCTGCATCGCAACTACGAGATGAAACTGCTTACGGCGCAGGGTGTGATAAAATTGAAGACGTGCTGTTAATCGACTGTGTTCGCCGCCCCGGTCAAACACAATAACCTTATCAACATCGGGATTGCCGGTTAAGAGGGGGGCATTAAGCGGACGTGCTAACACCGTAATTTCTGCGGATGGATAATTCTGTCGTAATAACGCTATCGCTGGTGTTGAATTCAGCAAATCGCCAATCCCATCCGTGCGGATGATGAGTATTTTATCGATGTTAGGAAGCGGCTCTCCGTTCGTTAAATCTCGATGTGGCATAAGTGTTTCACCTTCGTCCTGCGGTTAAGTACTTTTGTCTATTATAGCATAAAGTGAACGGAAAGACAAAGGATTACAAATATTTCCTCAAAAATATTTATTGCATCAATACCGACGGTATGGTATCATAAAACTATGCACCAAAAAGACCCTCGCGCCCTACAGGAACTTGAAAGACCATCAACGTGGCGTTTTATCGTTGGTACCCTCGGCCTCGGCTCCGTTCTCATTCTTCTGACCTGCTATTGGATTATCTCCGCAGAAAACCGGGTCGTGTGGGAACTCACAGATTTCTCAATCTTTCCCACTGTGATTTTCACGTTCTTTCTGCTCGCTGTGCTTGCCCCTTTTCTAAGGAGACTCCTCAAACGGGCCGCACCAACCGAGCGCGAATTGGCCCTGACGTACATCATGGTCTCAGTTGCCACCGCGCTTGCAGGGCACGACATCGTTCGGCAATTGGTGCCGATGATAGCAAACGCAGGATGGTATGCGACCCCAGAAAACGAATGGGCCGATATCTTCTTCCGATTTCTTCCGCCGTGGTTAACCATTACCGACCGTAAAATCTTGACAGGTTATTTTGAAGGCGATGATACGTTTTGGCAACCCCATTATATGGAGGCGTGGTTTTGGCCGATTGTCGCCTGGAGCGGTTTGGTGATTGTGCTGCTGTTTATGATGCTATGTATCAACATCATCATTCGAAAACAGTGGATTGACCATGAAAAGTTGAGTTATCCGCTGACAACGCTGCCCGTTGAACTGCTCGGCAATACGTCCGCCCTCTTTCGGAATAAACTGATTTGGCTCGGTTTCGGCATAGCCTTCGGCCTTGAAATCTTATCGGGACTGAATTATCTGTTTCCAGTGATACCCTCGCTCAAAATTAAATATCAGCTCTACTTTTCAGACCGGCCGTGGAATGCGATAGGCCGTTTGCCGATTTACGTCTATCCGTTTGCCATAGGGCTCGGTTATTTGATGCCGTTAGATTTAGCACTCTCTTTTTGGGCGTTCTACCTATTTTGGGGAGGACAACGTATCTTTTTCAGTGCAACAGGTTGGACAACCGCTATCGGGTTTCAAACCGAGCAACGGGCAGGTGCATGGCTCGGTATAGGCTTGCTCGCCCTAGTGACGAGTCGTCGGCAAATTTTACAAGTGCTCGGCGGCGTATTCTCCTTCAGGTCAAAAGACGGCTTATATCAACTCGCTGTATTTGGGTTGATATTTGGATTAGCCGTTGTCCTGATATTTTGGTATTTCGCTGGACTATCACCGTGGGTTGCGCTCGGTTATTTCAGCATCTATTTGGTGTTGTGTATCGGAATGACGCGCATGCGCGCCGAACTTGGCCCGCCGACACATGAGTTACACGGCATGCATCCCGACCGGATGATGCTGCTATTTTTAGGCAGTCGTCCGTTGGGTGCACAGAATTTGACCAACACAACGTTATTGTCCTGGCTCGCCTACGGCTATCGGTGTCATCCGATGCCGCACCAGTTGGAAGCATTTAAAATCGGCAGGTATTTCCGCCTCAGCGAAAATCGGTTAGTTGTTGCCTTGATAGTCGCCTCTATTGTTGGCGCGTTCATCTCCGTTATTGGGCATGTCGCGCTCTACTATGAGTACCGGTTTGCCCGCTGGGGTGTCGGTGAGTTTAATCGCTTGCAAAACTGGATTACTGCCCCGCGTGCCCCGAATTTCGCTGCTATTCAACACATGGGGGTTGGCTTCCTCTTCGCCTGCATGTTGACCTTTCTCAAACGACAATTTTTGTGGTGGCCGTTTTACTCGGTAGGATATGCCGTTGGCAACGGCTGGGCTATCGGATGGATGTGGTTCTCAATCTTCTTAGGATGGCTCTTCAAAAAATTACTATTCACCGGGAGTGGTGTACGTGCATATCGCAAGGCGTTGCCGCTGTTCTTAGGTCTTATCTTCGGGCAGTTTCTCGCGGGTAGCCTCTGGAGTCTGTTAGGCGTATTGCTAAACATGAACATGTACACCCTTTTCCCTTAAACGTTTAGAAGTCCTCCAATGCCTCCTCAACGCTTTCAAAAACGCCGATGCTCTGTGTTAACCCGATAGTACTGAAGATAGTCCGCACCTGTGTAGCCGGATGTACGATGCGCAGCGTTTGCCCTTTATCCCGAGTCTTCCAAAGTAATTTGATAATAGTGCCGAACCCACTGCTAGTGATAAAGCTCTGTTGGTGAAAGTTAAGCAAAATTTTCGCTGCTTCCTGTACCCCCTCTTTATCATAAGCTTCATTAATGACATCTTCCGATTCGTTGGTTAGGTAACCGGTAACGTCAAATATTGCAAGGTCTTCTATGTATCGGATAGATATTTGCGGATGTGCTCTCACATTTTCCTCCTCAAGGATAGCATCCTTTATAGTCTTCGTATGTCGGGCTGAGCTTGAGAAACCCGAGCTAAACCGTTGCTAAATTTTCGTAAACAATTTAGTCTTCCGTGAAACTGCGCGTGAGCGGTGTATGCTCCGATTGTTCATGCACGACAGTTCCGTCGTCGAGATGGAGCCATGTCTCAAATTGATGCGCGCCTTCTTGTAATGCAACGACCCGCGCCCCGCGCGGAAAACCTTCCCTACCGTAAGTGTTGTAACCGGTAGCTCTGCCGTAGCAGAGCCGAATGCCGTGCAAATCCCCCCAGAAATCGTTGATATGGTCATGCCCGACAAAGGTGCCCATAACGTCGCCCGCTTCATGCAGGGCAGCAAAAAAGCCTGTATTTATTTGAGGCGGGCAGACGTTCTCATATTTTGCCCCGTAGCAGGTGTGAAAATCCCAAACTTCATCATATTCCGGAAGTGGGATATGGAAAAACGCCAGCGCAGGAAGCGGCCCGCCTGCCGAAGCAGTGAATTTTGCCGATTCGCCGAGAAACCACGCTATCTGTTCACGTCTAATCCAGTCGTACCCGCCGATATCCGTTGGGGCGTAACTGCCTGAATCTATAAAGTAAAGCAGCGCAGCAGGGTCGACCCCTTCAGAACTTTGCACCGTCAAAATATAATTGCCAACCCCTGGAACGTCCACCGGGCCGGGTTCTGACAGCGATAACGCGCTTTCCTGCATGACCTCCATCAACTCGTCACGGGTGGCGGTGCCTTCATCGTCATGGTTGCCGAAAACAGCTGCCCAAGGGGTATTCCATTGTTCCAAAATCTGGGCAATCTGTCGAAGGGATTCGGAGGCATCATCGCATCCGCCCCCGGACAATATGTCTCCTGTCAGCACAATTAAATCCGGAGATTCCGCGTGTACGACCTTCTCCATCAAAGCCGCCGATTGCTGGTCAGCAGACTCACCGTTGTGCCAATGGATATCGGTAAATTGGACAATTTTGAAACGTCTCATGTCGCCAAATTTTAATCTGTTTTTCATGAGCTACTTTTTCCTCCTATGTAACTATAACACAATTTTGAAAAATTGCAAGCAAATTTTTCTACTATTTGCTTTTTTTGTGTTTTTGTGGTATTCTAGATTTCGCTATTTGAACCTCTTCAGTCACCGAGGCTCGTAGCTATTATTGAAAATACACAATCACGGATACGCTCTCGACTTTATTAGGAAAACGTGAGCTTGATAATAAATGTCCGTTGGTTTCCCTAACCTCTATAAATATATCGTCCTTAAAGAGCGGGAAACCGTTTGCCCGAATACTGGGACTAAAAAGAGGCGAGGCAACGCTTTTCTATAAATATATCGTCCCTACGGGACTTACTTGGGGCAGAAACGGCTTCTATAAATATATCGTCCCCACGGGACTAAAAAGAGGCGAGGCAACGCTTTTCTATAAATATATCGTCCTTAAAGAGCGGGAAAACTTTTTTCAAACTCACGTTAGGAAAGACAGACGAAAATCTACAATACATGAACCTTATGAATACTTATGAAATCCACACCACTATCCGCTCTAACGAGAAGGTCGCTGAAGCGCATTACCTGTTACGTTGTGAATGTGCTGAAATTGCTCAGCACGCACGACCGGGACAATTTGTCCATGTCCTGATTTCACATGGGGCAGGGCTCTTACTCCGCAGGCCGTTTACAATTTATACGGTTGACGGTGATGAAATAACGGTGCTCTATCAAATCATCGGTGAGGGAACACAACGGTTGTCAGAAATGTCGAAGGGAACATCGCTACAGGTGTTGGGCCCACTCGGCAATACGTTTGACACGACAAATACACCGGCACCAGCGATTTTGGTTGGCGGTGGGGCAGGTATCGCCTCTTTGATGTTGTTGGCTGTGGCGTTGCACACACACGGTATACAGACACTTGGATTGGTAGGGGCACAACACCGCGCTCGACTGCTGAGCGTTGCAGACTTGGAGGCAATAGGCATCGCAGTGCATATCGCTACAGACGATGGAAGCGTCGGGCATCACGGGTTTGTTACCGACCTTTTAGCTGACCTGCTCCATAAAAATCGTTGGCACCGCCCCACAATTTACGCCTGCGGTCCGCATGCAATGCTTGCCACCGTCACAAACATTGCTATTGATTTTGACGTGCCAGCACAAGTTGCTATGGAAAATCGGATGGGCTGCGCATTAGGGGTCTGCCTCGGATGCGTTTGTCCTATCCGTATCAATGCGAATCAAATTGAATATCAACGGGTTTGCACCGAAGGGCCTGTTTTTAATGCAACTGACATTGCATGGGACATCTAAATAAGGTTGAATAACAGGAGCAAAAAATCTAGTTTTTTCTTGACATTTCTATAAAAATGTGTTATAATACCATTTTTATTAATTATTCTATCATTACCGGTTGTTAGAAATGAAACGGAGAACGGAAGACACAAACTAAAAGTTTATGCTACAATAAAGAGCACAAACTGGAAGTTTATGCTACAATAAAGAGCACAAACTGGAAGTTTATGCTACGATAAAGAGACATTTTCAATTAAAAATGGTATAATATACCTATGGCTTATGTATCAGCAAAGAAAGCAAGTAAACTATTGGATTATACCCCGGATCACTTACGGAGATTAGCAAATGAAGGAAAGATTGATATTATCCGCACAGGAGGCGGGCATAGACGCTACGATGTTGACGGATACATCAAAAGCAAATCAAAATCAATTACCACTCTTTGCTATTGCCGGGTGTCCAGTAGCAAGCAAAGAGATGACCTTGAGCGACAAGTCGCATTTATGCGAAGTATCTACCCCGAAGCAGAAATCATCAGAGACATCGGCAGTAGTATCAACTTCAAAAGAAAAGGGCTTAGAACCTTATTGGACAGGGTTATGCAAGGTGATAAGCTCGAGGTTGTTATTGCCCATCGGGACAGACTCGCCCGGTTCGGTATCGACCTTATACGATACCTCATTGAACAAAACGGTGGCGAACTCGTGGTTCTTGACCAAACAGAACACAGTCCACAAGAAGAGCTCACGTCGGATCTTCTCGCCATCCTGCACGTCTTCAGTTGTAGATTGCACGGACTCCGAAGTTACCGTGATAAAATCAAAGAAGATAAGAGTTTATCCGACAACTCATCAGCGTGAGACGCTGCGGCAATGGATAGGCACAGCACGTTGGGCATACAACAAAACGGTTGCTTTGTTGAACGGAACGGACACAAAAGCGAACTGGATAGCGATTAAGACAGGTATCCTTGACGACTTACCCGATTGGGCAAAACCTGTTCCACATCAAATTAAGTCAGTTGCTATCCGTGACGCTTGCCTTGCTGTTCGCGCAGCAAAGCAGAAATACCAGAAAACAGAAGCGTTTCAAAAAGTTTCCTTTAAATCTAAACGGACACCTTCAGATAGTATCTTCATCCCGAAAAGTGCTATAAAAGCACAAGGTGTTTATTACACAAAATTAGGAAAACTTCGGCTGAGTGAGCGTCTCCCTGAAAATATCAAAGACTCGCGCCTGGTCAAAGATGGAAACCCACACTATTATTTGTGTGTCAGTTATAGTGTGACGACACAGAAGCGAAAACCAAACGGACGTGTCGTCGCACTTGACCCCGGTGTGAGAACATTCCTCACATATTTTCATGAGCATGGGTTCGGCTGGAAACCTGGACACCATGCAATTAATCGTATTCAAAGACTTTGTTCATATCTTGACGACCTACTCTCCCGCGCTGCAAAAGCAAAACGCCCACAACGCAGGAATATGAGACGTGCCGCTAACAGGATTAGAAAACGAAGATGTGAAATACCTAGTATTGCACAGGCTTCAGGCTACAAGCCTGCTCTTCAATGGACAGGTTAATATCATCGGTAAGTAGGCACACACCGTGTGTCGTTATAACAGAAATATGGACGCTACATTCTATCACACCTTAACAACTACAAGCCTTGACAATGAACTGCTCTCCGATGTTCAGTGTGAAAAACTGCTAACCGATTCGGAGGTAGAATTACTGCCATTATTAAACGCTGCGTATCAGGTGAGAAAAACCTATTTCCGGAATACCGTTCAACTGCATATCCTCAATAACGCGCAGAACGGCAATTGCCCAGAGGATTGCCACTACTGCGTCCAAGCCAAAACAGCAACGACAGATATCGAGACGTATTCTTTAAAACCGGAGTCTGAAATACTCGCTGAAGCCGAGCGGGCATATCACGCGGGCGCGTACCGCTACTGCCTCGTCATGAGCGGGCGCGGCCCCTCCCCGAAACGGGTTGCACATCTTGCCCAATTGATTCAAACAATTAAAGCGCGATACCCGATTGAGGTGTGTCTCTCTGTTGGATTGCTCAATGAAACCGCAGCACGCACTTTGAAAGCGGCGGGATTGGACAGGTTAAACCACAATCTCAATACGTCAGAATCTCACTACCCCCAAATATGTAGTACACATACCTATCAGGACAGAATGGATACATTGCAAGCAGCACAGGCAGTTGGACTCGCCTGCTGCTCAGGGGTGATTGTGGGGATGGGTGAAAAAAACAGCGATATAATCGCGGTAGCCAAGGAGCTGCGTAGATTGGAGGTCGCCTCAATTCCGGTCAACTTTTTCCTGCCAATAGCTGGGACGCAGTTGATGAAAACACCGCCGCTTACGCCAGACTATTGTCTCCGGGTGCTCTGTCTGTATCGATTCCTGAATCCGCGGGCGGAGATACGCGTCGCCGCTGGTAGGGAGCATTATCTGCGAAGCATGGAGGTGATGGCCCTTTACCCGGCAAATTCTATGTTTATAGAGGGATATCTGAATGCAGCAGGGGCGACAACACAGCGTACCCTTCAGATGCTCACGGACGCAGGATTTACCATCGAAACAAACGGCGAAGACATCGCACAAATTGTTCAAGAACCGAAGAAGGGAGCGGATGTCCCTCTCAAGGAATTGAAGATGCTCCGACCGCGGATGGAACCGAAGGCGAAGGAGTAGGTACACACAGACTATTGAGGGAATGGCACGTTTTCCTAATAGAATAGCAGAGATTACGCACATGACGAACAAAGAAACCATCAAAGTTTCACTATCAGCAATGTCCACCGGCGATTTTCTTGAAAAATCAAAGGATCTTCTGGCAACTTTGGGCTACCGCAGTGAACGCACCCTATCACTCTCTGGCGCGGCAGATGAATTTATTGAAGAGTTTCCAGCAGAGAACGTCAACACTAAGACCGAACAGGAATTCCGTGAGAACGCCGAATCTGTCCAAATAGTGTTCCAATTCACAAGTGACGAAGTCGCCAGGGAGCAGCAGTTGACGCTTCTTGAGGCAGCATCGTTTGATAAAGGAAATACAAAAAGTTTCCTTTTCTGTGCAGTGGAATTGAAAAATAACACCTACTCCCGGACCAAATACGCTACCTTTACACGCGAAATCAATAAACGTTTAATTGCACCGACTGTGGTCCTATTCCGCACAGCAAATCGTCTCACCGTGGGCTTTACCAACCGCCGCCCAGACAAAACTGACGACAACCGCGATGTGCTCGGACAGGTCACCCTCATCAAAGACATCCATCTCAGCAACCCACACCGCGCGCATCTCGATATCCTCTCCGAACTTTCGCTACAAACATGTGCAGATTGGATGGATGCCAACGAAAAACCGAAAAACTTCGATGGACTGCTATCAGCCTGGCTCGCCAAACTGGATACGGAAGAACTCAACAAGCAGTTCTATCGGAAATTGTTCGCCTGGTTTGAATGGGCAACAGCGGAGGCAACGTTCCCGACAGATGAAAAGCTCGTCTTAAAACCGGAGGAGCATGTGATACGCCTCATCACACGTCTGCTCTTTATCTGGTTTATCAAGGAAAAAGGGTTGGTGGCGGAGGAGCTGTTTAACAAAGCACAAATCCAAGCTCTACTCAAAGAGGAGAACTTTGATACCGATGACTCTTACTATCGCGCTGTGCTACAAAACCTCTTTTTCGCTACACTAAACACGAAAATAGGCAAACGTAAGTTTAGCAAGGGAGGGAATTCTAATCACCGTAATTTCTCTCGGTATCGCTATAAATCGCAGATGCATGACCCTGATAAACTGCTATCCCTCTTTGCACAAACACCCTTTATCAACGGTGGTTTGTTTGATTGTTTGGATAGCGAGGAGGCAACCGGAGAAGGTGGCTACAGAATAGACTGTTTTTCTGATGAACAGTACCACAAACTATCTATCCCCAACCACCTCTTTTTTGACGCACAGCGAGGACTTCTCCCCCTACTTGAACATTACAAATTCACTGTCGAGGAGAACACACCAATCGAGCAGGAGGTGGCCCTTGACCCCGAGCTGCTCGGCAAGGTGTTTGAAAACTTACTCGCCGCCTATAACCCCGAAACCGGTGCTACGGCACGAAAACAGACCGGCTCCTACTACACCCCCCGCGCTATCGTCGACTATATGGTAGAGACAGCATTGGTCGCGACGCTCTCCCAAAAATGCAACCCAACCGACGGGGATGCAAAACTGTGGAAGGAACGGCTCCACTATCTCCTCGACTATGCACAGCTGTTTGACGATGCCAACGAATGGTTTGACGATGTCGAGACAGATGCTATTGTTCGCGCAATTTCCGAACTCAAAGTCCTCGATCCCGCGGTCGGTTCCGGTGCGTTCCCAATGGGAATGCTCCACAAACTAACGCTGGCACTTCGGCGGCTTGACCCGGATAACACCCGATGGGAAAGGTTACAGAAGGAACGCGCTGTCCAACGCGCAGAAGCCGCTTTTGATACACAAGACGATAAAACACGCCGTCAAGAACTCGTTGAAATTGATGAAACTTTCAAACGTTATAGAGATTCAGACTTCGGACGCAAGTTATACCTAATCCAAAACAGCATCTTTGGTGTGGATATTCAACCGATTGCATGTCAAATCGCTAAACTCCGCTTTTTTATCTCGCTTGCAATTGAGCAGGAACCGATGCAGGCCGCAGAGAACTTCGGCATCAAACCGCTGCCGAATTTGGAGACACGGTTTATCGCTGCAAACACGCTGATTGGTCTGAAAGGCGATCTGACACTAACAAGTGAAAAGGCACGGCGTTTGGAACGTAAACTGCTTGCTAACCGCGAACAGCATTTCCACGCTACTACCCGCAAACGCAAACGTACCTGTAAGACTAAGGACAAAAAATTGCGAACAAAATTGGCAACCGAGCTAAAACATGTCGGTATGCTTGCCGATGATGCGGAAAAAATTGCCCAATGGGATGTATACGACCAGAACGCCACCGCTGATTGGTTTGCCCCGGAATGGATGTTTGGGGAGACAGATGGGTTTGATGTAGTCATTGGCAATCCACCGTATGTTCAATTGCAAAAAGATGGGGGGAGGCTTGCAAATCTTTATCAAGATGCAAGTTTTGAAACCTTCGCCCGCGCTGGTGATATTTACTGTTTGTTCTATGAAAAAGCGAATCAACTTCTGAAAAACAACGGACATGTCTGTTTTATTACCTCTAATAAATGGATGCGCGCTGGCTACGGTAAAAAGTTGAGGGATTATCTTGTAACGCTTACCCAACCGATTCAACTGTTGGATATGGGACCAGATGTGTTTGATGCTACCGTTGACACAAACATCCTGCTTTTTCAAAAGATTGTATCCGATGCACCTGCTACCTTCATAGGTGTATCCCTCGAAGCGGACTTTGACAGACGGGCCGACAACATAGCTCAGTATTTGAGTAACAATGGCGCGACTATAGAGATGCCCGCTAAAGGTGAACCGTGGGCAATACTCTCATCTGTTGAACTTGCACTCAAACGCAAAATTGAGGATGTCGGCATTCCACTTAAAGACTGGGATATAAACATCTATCGTGGAATTATAACAGGTTGTAACGAAGCATTCATCATAAATGAAGTAGGACGTAAAGAACTTATAGCTCGGCATCCGAAGTCAGCAGAAATCATCAAACCACTTCTGCGTGGACGCGATATTAAACGTTACCATGCCAAGCAAGCAGGATTATATTTACTTGCAACAGGGTACAATCTGAACATTCCAAAGAGGTATCCAGCTATCTACGAACACCTTGAGACTATAGGGGAACAGATAGAATCGGGAAAAATAAAAACAAGAGGTAAAGGACTATTCTATAGAGATGATCAAGGTGAGAATTGGTGGAATCTCAGAGCTTGTGCTTACTACTCCGAATTTGATAAGGAAAAGATCGTTTATCCAGAGACAACTCATTCCGCAAACTTTTTCTATGACAAGGGGGAGTTTTTTTTAGATAAAACTTGCTTTATGATTAGTGGGAGCGAGCTAAAAATTTTGGTGGGATTGCTAAGTTCTACATTGATGACCTTTGCTTATAAACGGTACTGTAGTGGAACTGTGCTGGGCGCAAAAGGGTATCAGTATAACAAACATGCTTTAGAGAGACTCCCTGTCGCCAAGATTCCTACCTCACAACAACAATCTTTTATCACTTTAGTTAATCAAATTCTTGATGCTAAACACACCAACCCCGACTTGGGCGTTTCCAATCTTGAAAAAGAGATTGATGAACTAGTGTATGATTTGTATAATTTGACAGGAGATGAGATTGCGATTGTGGAGGGAAGTTTCTGAATCGCGGATTATCTCTGTGTTTTCCGGGATTCAGACAAAAAAGATGTAACATAACGTGAGCTTGATAATAAATATCCGTTCGCTACAGACACTTTTCAGGCCGAAAAAAGCGGGATGAGTGGAACAGAAACTGCTTCTATAAACATATCGTCCCTACGGGACTAAGAGGAGAGGCGGAAATCCCCTGCTTCTATAAACATATCGTCCCTACGGGACTAAGAGGCGGGTAGAAACTGCTGCTTCTATAAACATATCGTCCCTACAGGACTAAGAGGAGAGGCGGAAATCCCCTGCTTCTATAAACATATCGTCCCTGGGAGCAGGCTGGTTGACCAGTATTCGGGCAAACAACCCGCTCCTCATACGAGGGAAAAACTTTTTTCAAACTCACGTTAATATAAGTACAAAAACTTTACACACTAGACTGATAACTATTCCATAGACAAAAAATGCGAAATTTGTTAAAATACCAACGTAGTTTTTTCAGTGTCCTTTTGTATGGACTGGTGCTCTGTAGGTGCATGCTTTTCGTCGAGAGTGCTTTTTGTGAACAGACACCACCTGCCACTATAGCGTTTGCTTCGGATGTAAGCGGCAATTGGGAAATCTATCTGACAAATACCGCTGGACAGCAGCCTGTGAACCTTACACACAACCCTGCTGCCGATTATTACCCGATGTGGTCGCCGGATGGAACTACAATTGCTTTCTTCTCGAAACGCGATGCGAACTACGAAATTTATGTGATGCACGCCGATGGCACGCAGCAGAGACGGTTGACACACCATCGTGCAAAAGATAAAGCCCCCGCGTGGGCACCGGATGGCAACCGACTCGCTTTCATCTCAAATCGTAGAGGGCACTACGACCTCTATCTGCTATACTTGGAGACTGGCGTAGTCGAAAACCTGACTGCAAATGGGTTTGCGGATGAAGCACCATCCTGGTCGCCAGATGGAGAACGTTTAGTGTTCCATTCAAAACGGCACCTGAACTGGGACATCTACACAATCAATGTTAAAACACGTGAGGAACAGCGATTGACGCATCAGCCCTTGATGGACACCTATCCTGCATGGTCGCCCGATGGGAAGCGAATTGCGTATTCCTCTATGCGGATAGGGGCAGAGCAGGCTGATTTTGACATCTATCTCATGGATGCTTTAGATGGGGGAAACAAAAACGCACTCACGGATACCCCAACAGATGATGCCGTTCCAGCGTGGTCACCAGATGGCAGCCAAATCGCTTTTCAAGCTGAACGGGATGGCAGATGGGTTATCCATCTCATAAATGCAGACGGAACCGAACGCCGTGAACTGATTGACAACGGCGCATGGGCAGCACAACCGAAATGGCAGCACCGCGCAGCTAGCCTGCCCATAGCACCACGATTTTTGCAATATCAACAATGGGGTAAAATCAAAACCCCATAGGGTGCTGTCAATTTTAAAGGAGATATGTTTATGTTGAACAAGACATCTATTTTTAGTTTATTTTTTATAGCTGGTTTATTACTGCTAAACGGTATCAGTTACAGTTACGACCGTGCGATTGAGGCTGAAATGGCAGATACAATTGAGGCACCAATGGTCATCGCTGAAGATGCGGAGGCATCCGGCGGAAAATACGTCTGGATGGAAGGCCCACCAGCCACAGGCGGTGGGGACCAAGGATGGGCAGAATTTATCATCAACATCCCAGAAGCGGGCACTTACGCGTTATGGGCGCACGTCTTTGTGTGGGATGGCAACAGCGACTCATTTTGGGTGACATGGCAACCTGCCGACCCTGACGAAAATGCACAGGAGACCAAAAATACGCAATACCGATGGAGTATTCAAACAAAAAATGCATGGCACTGGGATCGGATTAACCATTGGTTAAATGGGGGTACGTTTGACCGCGAGTGGGAGCTCCCTGCCGGTGAAACAACCTTACGTGTTGCTGTTCGAGAGGATGCGGCGAGGTTAGATGTTATTTTTATCACCGACAATCTCTCCGAAAATGTGGATGATGTCAACCCGCGCTATCCTGGGCCCGAAGACACTATCACCCCCGTTGAACCGCAAGATAAACTCACGACAACGTGGGCTAAAATTAAAGCTCGGAAATAGTTTATTGTTCAGGACTTACGCATCGCGTTGATAAACCCTTATGATAGTGGGATTTAGAGGGAGACCTCGCGGGCGAGGTGACCTCGCCCCTACGAGGCTTAGTGCTAAATTTGCGTAAGTCCTGTTGTCCTAAAAGGAGGACAGAGGCATCCTAGTCCTATCGGGGTGACAAGCGTATAGAGAAACACCCGGGTTGCCTCGCCCTCCACGGCAAAATTGTTGCTACATACCGAAAGAGTAGGGAGGTTTATTATGAAACACAATGTAATTTTTTTCTTGGTTATATTGACAGCGAGCTTATGCACAGTCGCCGGGCTGAATGCGGATGTCGAGATTGCACTTGAAGCCGAGTTAGCGAACACACTACAAGACCCGATGGTCATTGCAGAGGATGAACTGGCATCTGATGGAAAATACGTTTGGATGGAAGGTCCACCAGCTACAGGCGGTGGGGACAAAGGGTGGGCAGAATTCATCATCAACATCCCAAAAGCGGGCACCTATGCGTTGTGGGGACACGTCTTTGCATGGGATGGCAACAGCGACTCATTTTGGGCGACATGGCAACCTGCCGACCCTAACGAAAATGCACAGGAGACCAAAAATACGCAATACCGATGGAGTATTAGGACAAAAAACGCCTGGCACTGGACTCGGGTTAATCACTGGTTAAACGCGGGTACGTTTGACCGCGAGTGGAAGTTTGATGACCCCGGGGAAACGGTTTTGCGGATAGCTGTCCGTGAAGATGCCACCAAGTTAGACGCTATTTTTGTCACCTCAAACGTAGCTGCCAATACAGAAGGGGCAGCAAACGTTCGTCTTCCAACGGATAAGGATAGAAAGCTGCAGATTGAAGGGTTAGCTGTTGATGCGAAGGGTAAAGTGGCAACCACCTGGGCACTCCTGAAACGCGCGTATCGGTAAGCGGTGCCGACGATTTCGGCACGTGAATCCCTATAAAACCGTGCCATACTGAATCTAGGGGGCCGTTATATATGAAACGGTTGTTGCGAAATATATAGTACTGTTGCCTGTAGTAATTGACGCACCAGTGGTCAAATCCGCGTTCAAATTGAGTAACGCGTTTCGGTGGTCCGAGGCGGGCTTGTAAGTTCTCTGTCGCTCGTTTATCGCGCGTGACAAGTGTATGCGTTAGATAACCCACCCCCGATAGAATGCCGACAAGTGCCAGTTTTCCTTTGGATTTACTTGAGAGGCTGGCCACAGGTAACGTTAACCCCCCAATTAGGCTTATAATAAGTATGCAACAGAGCCCTTTTTTTCCGTTCATCTTGAGTTGAGAATTGACCAAATTTTGGAATTTCCGTGTATTAACCTTGACAAAAAAAGAATTTGCGGGTATCCTATTAAGAATAAAAAGACTTGCTAACAAATACGTATGTCTGTCTATCCCCGAAAAATGGGGACTCTTTTTAAGACATGACCCTGTTAGCGATTGACTTGGAGCGTGATTAGCATGCCTAAAGGCCACGCGGAACGAAATATAGAAAGCACAGCAGCAACTTCCGGTATAGAAAATGGGTCGGAAAATCAAAATCGGGAGCTTGTGCCTACGCTTAGCCTTGAAGATGTTAAACGTGAATTATATAATCGGCATCACCCGAGTTTAACGTTTCTTGACATAGAAGCACATGCCGAAACTATCTACAAGATACGAGACCTGAAGCAGAAACATGATGTTGTGATGTTAGGTCACAACTATATGGAGCCGTTAGTTTTCGGCTTGTCCGATAAAGAGGAGCAAGGCGATTCGCTGGGACTGAGTATGTATGCAGCGAAGACAGAAGCCCCGTATCTCATCTTTAACGGTGTGCCGTTCATGGCAGAAACGGCGAAAATTCTAAGTCCGGACAAAACCGTGTTAGTGGCGGACAAAACAGCGGGCTGTTCACTTGCCGATAACTTTGGTGCCGAGGATGTGAAGGCGTTGAAATCCCTTTATCCGGGTGCCCCGGTCATGATTTACGTGAACAGTTATGCAGAGGCGAAAGCGGAATCCGATATCTGCTGTACGTCCGCGAACGCTGCACACATTGCGAAGTCTATGCCGGGGGATACGTTGATTTTCGTGCCAGATATCTTCTTCGCACAGAATTTGGAAGAGGAGCTGAAGGGCGAAAAGCACATCGTTTACCCGGGCAAAAACAACACAGCGCGCGGGGCAGTCTGCGAAGTTCACGAGCGGTTCACACTATCTGACCTGCTTGCCATACGTGAATCGTTTGAGATTCCGAAGGGACATCCGCAGCGCCAGCTGTATGCACATTGGGAATGCCGTCCGGATGTTTTAAAAGAGGCCGATTTTTACGGCAGTACCAGCCAAATTATGAAGGATATTGCCAAAAAAGTAGAAACAGGACAGCTGGAACGTGCCTTTGTCGCCTCAGAGTGTGAGTTAACCTCCAATTTGGCACAAGAATTTCCGACTGTCCAATTCTGGACAGCGTGTTCGGTGCGATGCTCGCACATGGCGAAGGTGAGGTTGGATAAAATTGCCAATATCTTAGAGGCAATTGACAGCGGCGATGACCTTGACGACTATGAGGTTACGTTGAGTCCTGAAGTTATTGAAAAAGCGCGCTCGCCAATTGAGCGGATGCTTGAAATGAGCGTGTAGTGGCATCGTTCGCTTCGCTTTCACTTCCTATCGGGCGGGGAAACCCCGCCCCTACGATACACACCTCAATAACGAAAGCGGACGGGGAAACCCCGCCCCTACGATACACACCTCAATAACGAAAGCGGACGGGGAGACACTGCCCCTACGATACACACCTACCGGGCGGGGAAACCCCGCCCCTACGATACACACCTTCAATTAGTTACGGAAGCCGCGATGATTCAAAACCTTGTGATAAAGGAGATGCGGTGCCCGTTTCCGACATTAGCATCAGGGATAAAAGCGTAATCGAATTGGAAGTCGATATTTGCTAATGCATCCTGCCCGCTTCGTCGGACTCCGATGCCTAGTGCTAAGCCGTTGCTCGGATTTTCATTTAAATCGATACGGTAACCGATACGTGCTGCGACACTCTCGTAAAACCACCGTTCTGCCCCTATATGAAAGCTAGGATGCGCATCGATAAGCGGTAGATTCGCGTCTGCGACAAATGTGTAGAGTGGTTTTTTGACTGCCTCTACGGGCTGTTTGTAGGTTCCGTAAGCGATGCCCGCGCGGACAGCCATCGGTAGGGTATCGTCTCCGTCTAGGATACCCGCATTTTGGACAGCAACGCCTATTCCGAGGTGTTCGTCAAGCAGCCGCAAAATTAAACCGACATCTGCGGCCGCGCCGTAAACGTTCTCAATATCGAGCTGCTGTGAGATAAGTTTAGCAGTACCGCCGATAGACACGTTTGTTCCTATAGGATAGGCGATAGATAGACCGGTAGCAAAGCCGCCGACGGTAACGGTGCTGTCAGGCGTTTCAGTCGGTCCCTGCCGACGTTCGATTTCTGTAAAACTTCCTATAAAACTTGCCCCCCACACGAACCGATTGGCACGTTGCGCGTACCCAATGGATTGATTGTTAATGTCCGCATAAGAGAAGTGTTGCATTGCGGTTAGCTCGCGGGTATGAACAGCCGTTAATCCTGCGGGGTTCCAAAAGATAGTGTTAATATCGTTAGCAAGTCCCGCGAAGGCTCCGCCCATTCCGACCGGTCGGCTGCCACCGTCAATTTTGAGAAAAGCTGCGCCAGCGGTTCCGGCACCTTCATGGATATCAACTGCCCAACTCGGGGTTACAATAAGAAGAGCTATTACAATCATCACGGTCATGAGACCGTGCCTACTTTTGTGCATTATTTTTTCTCCTTTTGTCTATTTTTATGCACTCGCGTTTACTAGTCGACGACAAGTATTTTGCCGACAGCATTTGCCCGATTTCCTGCTGCATTAACTGCCTCTAATCGGAAGATGTAGAGTCCTCGTGCCACAGTGGTACCTGCCTGATTTTCCAAGTTCCATTTAATCAATTGGTCGTTCCGTTTACCTGATGCAACGTTCGGATATGTCTGTGAGCGGACGATGTCTCCGCTCCAGTCGTAGATGTGCAAAGTCAGGTCTACCGTTTCCTCCGCGTTTAGGTCAAAGGAGAAGAAGGCAACACCGCCTTTTGTACGCCGCAGCGGGTTTGGCCATCCAAACGTTGCCCCTCGGAAGCTGAAAGAGACCGACATTGTATATTCACCGCCATCGTAAACAGAAAAGTTTCCTGCTTTGTCAGTGACCCGGATGTCTAAATCGTATTCGCCTGAGCGTGAGGGGAAGAAATCTATGGACCATCGGCTCCACGGTTCCTCTTGTGCGTCGCTCTCATCCTCGGCGGGTACCGGTTCAATCGGTTGGCCATCAGGGCCGGTGCCGATGATTTCCACGAGCCATACGCCGGATGCTGGGACAGGGACTTCTCCGCCATCGCCGCCACCTTGGCCCCGCGGGCGTGTTCCCGCTGGGTCGGTCGCTGTGCCCTGTAAGGGGAGTGCTTCATCTGTGAGTTCCGTTTTACCGCCATCACTCGTTAGGGTAGCAGTTGGTTCTGTCGTCTCATAAAGGAATTGGGTTGTGATTGTTCCCCTCGGTGCGAATCCGAGCCGTTCGGAGTCGTTTCCGATACCGGTCACTGTAACCTGGTAGGGCCCTTGGAAATTCAGACCATCCGATTTGAAAATGAGCGTATCCACGCCGTTCTGCTGCGTGTTGCCCGAAATTTCTGCGCCCGTGGGGTCTCTCACAACGATGTTGGATTGTGAAAGGTCAACCCCAAGTCCCGTATCCGTGACACTTGCTTGGATGACGACTCCGGTAGTAGTGGAGATGGCAGTCGGGTAATCGACAGCATTGGTGTCAACGAGAAGTGGGATATCATTGATAAGCAGCGTGCTGACATCAATGAACGGAGGCGTTGTATCGTAGGTAAAGACCTTTTCGTAAGACGTATCGCCATTACCTGCAAGGTCGATAGGCGTAATAGTAATACGATACTCCCCATCAGCGGACCCGTTATCAGCTAGTGGGACCGTGAGTCGGAAGATGAGTGTGGCCTCACCGTTATGGGAGACGCGGCCCGATATTTGCGTTGCGTTCGGTGAGAGTTGTTCAAAGGTTATCCACTCTTCATCTAGATTTTTCCAATCAATTCCGGCACTGTTATCGGTGAGGTCGGCATGAATTTCCATCAATGCGTTATTCGCTGCCGGTTCAGCAACGATGAGCCGAATGGCTTCCGGTTCAATTTCGGGGCTCTGCGTGTCGTACATAAAAACCAATTTTTGCATGTCGCCGCTGCGTCCGGAGCCGCTAATTGGTGTGAATTCGATGGTATAGCGTCCATCTTCGGAGCCGTCTGTTGCAAGGGGCCGGACGAGGTTATAGATTAAGCGGTTAGGTTCGCGTTGCTGTTGGCCTGCGATGACCTGTCCCGCAGGGTTCAATAACTGAAGTGTTGACAAATGGTGTTCATCATCAGTTTGCAGCGCGACCTCAATTCGCTCAACCTTTTCGCTGGTAAAGGCTTCATCTATTGGAGCAGTGGCAGGGACCGTCGAAACAATTGCGGGCAAGTGTCTACTCAGCAGGAAACTGTGTTCAAAGATAGATGCGTTCCCGTTGCCTGCCCTGTCAACAGCATTGACGCGGATGATGTAGCGTCCATCCTCCACAAGTTGATTTGTATTCAGGGTTAGCTGTGTTTTACCGTCACTGGCGAGTTCGCCTGATATAGCTGTGCCGTTTGGGTCCACTAGTGTTACGGTGGTGTTTTTCCAATCGATTCCGCTTTCCCCTTTATCGTCAAGCGTTACCTGTATTTGTGTGATGTCCTCGGTGATAAGTGCTTTATCAGCGGGGTTGGTGCTGATAAGAGTGGGCACTTGGGTATCATAGACGATTGTATGCTCAACATCGAGGACATTCCCGGCTTTGTCCGATAACGCAATAACGACGGTGTATTGTCCATCCCTACTACCGTCGAGCGGTAACGGTTCGGTTAGTGTAAGAAACACTCTATATAACTCATTGTTATATGTCAATTGCGTAGGGAGTAGTCTTCCACTTGCGTCACGGAGGCTAATAGCCTGGTCAGCAAGTTCGAGGTCTGCGGGCCCAACATCCTGAATTGTGAGATTGAGTTGTGTTAAACTCTCGCTGATGTAAGAGACAGGTTGACTGAGGTCAACCGGTTCAGCAGCTGTTATCTTCGGTGCTTGGGTATCATAGATAAACTCACGATAGACAGTGCTTCCTTGACGACCTGCTTTATCAATAGGTGTAATATAGACAGCATATTTACCATCAGAGCTGCCATCTGTTGATAACGTTATCGGCTCCCATCGAATCAGGTCCGTACCATTTGTGGTAAGTGTGCCAGGGACAACTGTTGCATCAGGGGTTGTGACGGTTATGTTTGACCCGGTTTCATCAAGTGCTAACCCTACTCCGGCGGGGTCAAGGAGGGTGGCATCTATCCGCATATTGCGTGCGTTGGCGTAAGCAACATCACCACTTCCGGATGTGATGGATTCACCGATAACGACAGAGCCGACAGTCGGTAAAATGAATTGTAGCCGGAACGGGTATTGCACTGCACTTTGGGAGATATTACCGGCTATATCCTGCGCGGTGACGCCGAAGGTATACAAACCGCTTTGCGTTAATCCGACCAAATGCGCTGTCAATTGAGAAATACCGTTGTGCTCTAGCGTAAGCGGAATTACCTCGTCAGATTCATTTGTTAATGTCACAGTCGTCATTTCGAAATCAACACGTGTTGTTTCTTCAAACTGAACAGTTATGCTACTGATAGACTTCGCTAGCTCAGTGACCTGATGCGGAACGAGCGATAGGGGGTCCGGTGTCGTATTTACAAGCACGTCGCTTATCTTCGGCACTACCGAGTCGTAGACGAATATGTGTTGGGAATCGATACGATTTCCCGCCTTGTCAATCAGGGATACGTTTAAACTATACCTACCATCAGCACTCCCATCTCCAGGAAACGGGGCTGGCAATGTCAGATAGAGCTGCTGCGTTAGCTCGTTACGCGTGAGAGCCGATAAAATAGGACGGTCAGCAACGTCGACCAATGCGATTTTTTGCGCCTCCCAATCAAAACCAGCAGGTCCAACATCTTCAATGGTAAAGGTGAATTGGTGCAAACTGCCGCTGAGATAAGAGACAGGTTCGCTGAGAGTGATGGGCGATGCAGCGGTGATGCGCGGGGTTTGTGTATCATAAATGAACTGCCGTTGCACAGCAATACCTGTACGCCCCGCGTTATCCATAGGTGTGATGGTCACTGTATAACGTCCATCCGCACTCCCATCCGTTGGCAATGACAGCGGGTGCCATATCAGTTGAGTGTCACCGTTCGCACGGGTTTCCCCCGGCACTGTGTTACCACTCGGACCTGTGACAATGATACTCGATTCACCCTCCGATAAGGCTAAACCCGCACCACTCCCATCGGTAAACGTGGCGATGATTTCCGTATCAGGGCCATTTAGAAAAACAGCATCGCCTGATACACCGCCTAAGGACACAGTGCTGACGCGCGGTAAATCAAACATTAAGCGGAACGGGTATTGCAACGCACCTTGAACAGCATTACCCGCTATATCCACCGGAGACACTGAGAGTGTATATCTACCGCCTTGGGTTAGCGCAACAAAACTGATTGTGAGTTGGTCAATGTTGTTGCTCTCTAAGGTAAATGGGATGGGGGTTCCGCTCTGTTCTACTAAGGTGACACTGGTATTGTCGAAGTCAACCCGCGTTCTCTCTTCAAAACGGACAGTTATGCTACTGATAGGAACATCCAGCTCGGTGACTTGATGGGCTACAAGTGTTATTGGGGTCTCTGCGGTATTTACAAGCACATCGCTTAGCTTCGGCACTACCGAATCGTAGACGAACGCGTGCTGCGAATCGACACGGTTGCCCGCCTTGTCAATCAGGGATACGTTTAAACTATACCTACCATCAGCACTCCCATCTCCAGGAAACGGGGCTGGTAATGTCAGATGGAGCTGCTGCGTCAGCTCATTATGTGTCATAGTGGCAGATACAGGTTCTTCGCTAGCATCAACCAATGTGATTTTTTGCGCAGACCAATCAAAACCAGCAGGTCCAACATCTTCAATCGTAAAGGCGAATTGGTGCAAACTACCGCCGACATAAGAGACCGGTGCGCTGAGAGTGATGGGCAATGCAGCGGTGATGCGCGGGGTTTGTGTATCGTAAATGAACTGCCGTTGCACAGCAATACCTGTACGCCCCGCGTTATCCATAGGCGTGATGGTCACTGTATAACGTCCATCCGCACTCCCATCCGTTGGCAATGACAGCGGGTGCCATATCAGTTGAGTGTCACCGTTCGCACGGGTTTCCCCCGGCACTGTGTTACCACTCGGACCTGTGACAATGATACTCGATTCACCCTCCGATAAGGCTAAACCCGCACCACTCCCATCGGTAAACGTGGCGATGATTTCCGTATCAGGGCCATTTAGAAAAACAGCATCGCCTGATACACCGCCTAAGGACACAGTGCTGACGCGCGGTAAATCAAACATTAAGCGGAACGGGTATTGCAACGCACCTTGAACAGCATTACCCGCTATATCCACCGGAGACACTGAGAGTGTATATCTACCGCCTTGGGTTAGCGCAACAAAACTGATTGTGAGTTGGTCAATGTTGTTGCTCTCTAAGGTAAATGGGATGGGGGTTCCGCTCTGTTCTACTAAGGTGACACTGGTATTGTCGAAGTCAACCCGCGTTCTCTCTTCAAAACGGACAGTTATGCTACTGATAGGAACATCCAGCTCGGTGACCTGATGGGCTACAAGTGTTATTGGGGTCTCTGCGGTATTTACAAGCACATCGCTTAGCTTCGGCACTACCGAGTCGTAGACGAACGCGTGCTGCGAATCGACACGGTTGCCCGCCTTGTCAATCAGGGATACGTTTAAACTATACCTACCATCAGCACTCCCATCTCCAGGAAACGGGGCTGGTAATGTCAGATGGAGCTGCTGCGTCAGCTCATTATGTGTCATAGTGGCAGATACAGGTTCTTCGCTAGCATCAACCAATGTGATTTTTTGCGCAGACCAATCAAAACCAGCAGGTCCAACATCTTCAATCGTAAAGGCGAATTGGTGCAAACTACCGCCGACATAAGAGACCGGTGCGCTGAGAGTGATGGGCAATGCAGCGGTGATGCGCGGGGTTTGTGTATCGTAAATGAACTGCCGTTGCACAGCAATACCTGTACGCCCCGCGTTATCCATAGGCGTGATGGTCACTGTATAACGTCCATCCGCACTCCCATCCGTTGGCAATGACAGCGGGTGCCATATCAGTTGAGTGTCACCGTTCACACGGGTTTCTCCCGGCACTGTGTTACCACTCGGACCTGTGACAATGATACTCGATTCACCCTCCGATAAGGCTAAACCCGCACCACTCCCATCGGTAAACGTCGCTATGATTTCCGTATCAGGGCCATTTAGAAAAACAGCATCGCCTGATACACCGCCTAAGGACACAGTGCTGACGCGCGGTAAATCAAACATTAAGCGGAACGGGTATTGCAACGCACCTTGAACAGCATTACCCGCTATATCCACCGGAGACACTGAGAGTGTATATCTACCGCCTTGGGTTAGCGCAACAAAACTGATTGTGAGTTGGTCAATGTTGTTGCTCTCTAAGGTAAATGGGATGGGGGTTCCGCTCTGTTCTACTAAGGTGACACTTGTATTGTCGAAGTCAACCCGTGTTCTCTCTTCAAAACGGACAGTTATACTACTGATAGGAACATCCAGCTCGGTGATTTGATGGGCTAAAAGTGCTGTCGGGGTCTCTCCGGTATTTACAAGCACTGCGCTTAGCTTCGGCACTACCGAATCGTAGACGAACGCGTGCTGCGAATCGACACGGTTGCCCGCCTTATCAATCAGGGATACGTTTAAACTATACCTACCATCAGCACTCCCATCTCCAGGAAACGGGGTAGGCAAGGTCAGATAGAGCTGCCGCGTCAGCGTATTATGTGTGATAGCGGCAGATACAGGTTCTTCGCTAGCATCAACCAATGTGATTTTTTGCGCAGACCAATCAAAACCAGCAGGTCCAACATCTTCAATCGTAAAGGCGAATTGGTGCAAACTACCGCCGACATAAGAGACCGGTGCGCTGAGAGTGATGGGCGATGCAGCGGTGATGCGCGGGGTTTGTGTATCATAAATGAACTGCCGTTGCACAGCAATACCTGTACGCCCCGCGTTATCCATAGGCGTGATGGTCACTGTATAACGTCCATCCGCACTCCCATCCGTTGGCAATGAAAGCGGGTGCCATATCAGTTGAGTGTCACCATTCGCACGGGTTTCGCCCGGCACTGTGTTACCGGTCGGACCTGTGACAATGATACTCGATTCACCCTCCGATAAGGCTAAACCCGCACCACTCCCATCGGTAAACGTCGCTATGATTTCCGTATCAGGGCCATTTAGAAAAACAGCATCGCCTGATACACCGCCTAAGGACACAGTGCTGACGCGCGGTAAATCAAACATTAAGCGGAACGGGTATTGCAACGCACCTTGAACAGCATTACCCGCTATATCCACCGGAGACACTGAAAACGTATATCTACCACCTTGGGTGAGGGACACAAAACTGACCGTAAGTTGGTCAATGTTGTTGCTCTCTAACGTAAATGGGATGGGGGTGCCGCTCTGTTCTGATAAGGTGACACTGGTATTGTCGAAGTCAACCCGCGTTCTCTCTTCAAAACGGACGGTTATACTACTGACAGGCACATCCAGCTCGGTGATTTGATGGGCTAAAAGTGCTGTCGGGGTCTCTCCGGTATTTACAAGCACTGCGCTTAGCTTCGGCACTACCGAGTCGTAGATGAACGCGTGTTGCGAATCAACACGGTTCCCTGCCTTGTCAATCAGGGATACGTCTAAAGTATACTCCCCATCAGCACTTCCATCTCTAGGAAACGGGGCAGGCAATGTCAGATAGAGCTGCTGTGTTAGCGCATTATGTGTCATAGTAGCAGATACAGGTGCTTCGCCAGCGTCGACCAATGCGATTTCTTGCGCCTCCCAATCAAAACCGGCAGGACCAACATCTTCAATCGTAAAACTGAATTGGTGCAAACTCCCACCGACATAAGAGACCGGTTCGCTGAGAATGATGGGCGATGCAGCGGTGATACGTGGGGTTTGTGTATCGTAAATGAACTGCCGTTGTGCGGTGATGCCCGTTCTCCCTGCGTTATCCATAGGTGTGACGGTCACCGTATACCGACCATCCGCACTCCCATCCGTTGGGAGTGAAATCGGTTTCCACATTAGTTGAGTGCGTCCGTTTGTTTGTATCTGTCCTGGCACCGTATTTCCCGTGGGTCCTGTGACGATGATAGTTGATTCACCCTCTTTTAGTGCTAAGCCTGGGCCACTACCATCGGCGAGTGTTGCGATGATTTCGGTATCATGAGCATTAATGTACCACAAACCGTCAATTTGCAAGCCGCCTAATGTCACGCTGCTGACGCTGGGTAAGGTGAACGTTAGATGGAACGGGTATTGCACTGCGCCTTGGACAGTATTACCGGCTATATCTTGCGGTGTCACTGAGAGTGTATATCTACCACCCACGGCTAAGGCAACAAAATTAACTGTGAGTTGGTCAATGCCATTGTTCGCTAAGGTGAGCGGGACCGATTGTGCATCCGGTCCTGTCAAGGTGATTAGCGTATTAGCAAAGTCAACGCGTGTTGCCTCCGCAAACGAAACGTTTATACTGCTGATTGCCAATCCCTCATTACTAATTGTTATATCAGTCAGTTGTTGTGATGTAAGGGGCACCGTAAGCCCCGCCGGGATTTCAGTCATGTTTACCAACACAGATTCGACTGCCGGTGCTTGGGAATCGTAAATGAATGTGTGTTCTGCCTCATATTCATTTCCCGCTTTATCCAAGAGGTAAACGATTAGGGTGTATGGACCATCTGCGCTGCCATCTGTGGCTAACGTCTCAGTGAGCGTGAAAAAGAGTTCAACAGGCTGCTCGCGGGGGATTTGGGGTGTGTGTGTCACCTTTCCATCAACGAGGTCGCCATTAGGTTTGACAAGTCTGACCCATGGTGCATCTAACACGAGGGATGCAGGGCCAACATCTTCCGCCGTGACGCTCAGGTATGTCAAACCGCCGCGGACATAACGGACCGGCTGACTCAAGTCAATTGGGTCGGCACCTATTATCCGGGGGGCTTGTGTATCATAGACAAATTGCCGGGATGCAGCATCGCCGGTTCTACCCGCTTTATCTTTAGGGGTGACGGTCACCGTGTAGCGTCCATCCGCGCTGCCATCTGTTGGGAGCGATAGGGGTCGCCATATAAGTTGCCAGACATTCTCCGAACGTTTTTCACTCCTACTGCTTCCGGGGATGGAAAGTCCAGCCGCATTTGTGACCACGATGCTAGATTCTCCTTCGTCTAACGCTAGGCCAGTGCCGGTTGTATCTGCCAACGTCGCGACGATTTCTACGCTCCCGCCGTTCACAAACGGAACAGCATCACTCTTACCCCCTATCAACATCCACCTCACAACAGGCACATCTATGTCTAGACGGAATCGATAGACAAACGGATATTGAGAGACATTGCCGATTTTATCCATTGGCGTAATAGCGAGCGTATAAATACCAGGTTGATATAAGCTTAGAAAATCAAGCGTCAAAACTGCATCGCTGTTATAACTTCGGTTAATCGCGATATCGGTGTCGTTAGGGCCTTTTAGAGAGATTACACTGTTTTCAAAGTTAATGTCCTTATCAGTTGCAACCGTTATGTAGGAGAACGTTTCAGCAATGTTTGCTGTACTCTCACGAGAAAGTTCAACCATAGGGTACGTAGAAACGTGGACGTTGTGAATTTCGGGGAATTGCGTATCTAAGTCCACCTGTAAGTTTTGGCTAAAACCTTGCCCGGCAAAATCTATCACAGTCGCCTCGATACTGTATTCGCCATCTGCTGTGCCATCTCTTGGGATTAAAGCATCGGTGTGCCAAGTTAACCGATTGTTCGCTGTATCGGTTTCTATCTTGGCTTGAGGGACAATCTGCCCTGCCGGATTTCGGACAACGAGTGTCGATGCCTCCAAATCAATGCCTGCACCTATATAATTGAGAATCTGCACGGTGATAGTACTTAAACTCGACACCGTTTCGCTGTGAGGCGTTATCAATTGTACCTGCGGTTGTTTTCGGCTGACAAGATAGAATTTCCGCCGAACAGCAGCCCCGGTATTACCTACGACATCCATTGCACTGACCTGAATTGTGTAGGTGTCATCATCTGAACCATCCAATGCAATCGGTTCCAAAAGTGTAAGTGTAGCGGTGTCTATACCGTCACTTGAAACATTTACTGGCACATCAACTTCGTTTCCACTGGAACCGCGTACAAGTCGGAATGTGCTCTGTGCAAAATCGATGCTGGTAGTGACTTCATTGAGCGTGACCACAACTTCAGAGAGGTTTGAGACCGTCTCATTCGCTTCAGGCTCCGTTGAATTCAACGTTGGGGCTTGCGTGTCATAGACAATCTGGTATGTGTAAGTTTTGGTGTTACCCACGGAGTCTGTGGATTTAACATTGAGCCTATAGTTTCCATCTTGACTTCCATCGGTTTTCAGGAGCGGGGCATTTAAGATATAGGTTAGCACGCCGTTATCCACATCAGGAAAGGCGCGCCCTTGTATAGGGTTAGTGCTTCCATTCGATACCAGCTTGCCAAATACAATACCGGTAGGAGCGGGCACCCCATCTCGCCCGGTAAAGGCGACCCCGGTCCCGGCTGCGCCATCATTAAACGTAGCGACAAACCCTCTAAGTGGCAGGTTGTAGTAAATAGTATCCCCTATTATGTTAAAAGAGGTACCATCCCCCTCTATGGGACGTAGCGAGACAAGTTCCGGGGCAAGATTATCAAAAGAGTATGATATCTGAATCGGTTCGGTTCGGTTACCTGCTTTATCGGCACCAACAATTTCAACCGTGTATTCGCCATCCGCGAGGCCATCTGCTGCTATTGGGTTCAGCAATTGCCAGCGGATTCTATTGTTTGCAGGAAACGTTTTCAGCCCAAGTAGCGCAATGCCGCTCGGGGCCTTCCAGCTGATTGATGAATCGACTAAATTCAGTTCAATATTATCTGATAGTGTCGCTTCAACAAAAGTCGTCTCTCCCCTTAGCGCGTCACCGGAATTAAACACGCCTCTATTTGTAGCTACACTTCTTAGGGTGGGGGCGACGTTATCGAAGGTAAATGTAGCAGTACTTGACGCAATGTTACCTGCGCTATCGGCGATAACACCTGTAACTTCATAGCGCCCGTTTTCCGCAACTTCGTCAAGGGAATTGTTGAGGGTAAACCCAATTTTGTTTCCGTAAGTCAATGTGCCGTTGAGAGGTGTGCCATTCGCCGGTCTAATCCGTATTTCTGTGTGCTCACCTGTCAAATCAAGCGGGGTACCGCCATCAGCGTCTGCCGTGAAACTGATTGACTGAATGTTGTCTTTGACAAACGTCTCATTTATCAGCGGTATTACGTCATTTAGCGAAATATTGGTGATACGGGGTACCTTCGAGTCAATTGTGACCGTGTTTGTTTTAGGATAGGTTGTCGTTTTTCCGCTCTTGTCTTTAACCCGTAGTCTCAACGTATATTGTCCATCGGAGAAGGCTAAAGCGTCTCTATCCTTGCCGTTCCAATTGAAGGTGTGACTGCCCTGCTTTGTGTTTAATGGAATTGGCTGCCCAATTGAGGTATCTCCTGGAGCCTGTTGGAATTCTAACAACACCTCAGCTACATCCTTGTTTAAACCGTAGTACACAGGGAGTATGTTTAGCCCCGGTGAAAACGCTGTTGCCCCAAGTCTTATAGAAATTTCTGAGACTTTGGTATCTAACGTTACCACTGCCGTTAATTCCGACACCTGTCCTTCTGGAAGTTCAGTGTTATTCGGTTCTTCTGGAGCTGGAGCTGTAGTGTATTTGAGTTTAACACGAATCGTGTACGTGCCATCGGGCAATTTTTCAGTTTGACCTTGAGGCTTTCCATCCCATATTTCCGTTATCGTTTGATTTTTAGAGACCGGACCGGTGGCAATAACATTTTTCCCCGCCGGACGGTCATCTATGGTAATGGTATAGGTGTATTCTATACCATCATCTCCGGAATCGTCGGTTGCAAACGTGATTGTTAGCTTTTCATCGTCGCCGTTAAAAACTGCATCGCCGTTAGCGTCAACCTTTAAATTTTCGAGTCCAGCCCAAGCGGTAGGCTGCACAATTAGCAGCGCGATAAACAGTTGAAAAAAGAGAAAGAGTGATGTACGAAAACCGACCGCCGATTGCGTCCGTGTTTTCTTTTGATTGTAGCACGGAACAGATAAACTATTTTTGATTTTTGACACGCGTTTCCCCCTACTACCGCGAAGCCGGGTCTATTCCTATTTTTCAACTTCGCGTGGATTCACAAGTATTAATTTCTTTAACGTAAGCTTGATAATAAATATCCGTTTGCTCTAAACCTTTTTCATCGCGAAAAAAGCGGAATAATTGTAGCATAAACTTCCTAGTTTGTGCTGTTCTTTGCTAAAACTACCACAGAACGCTCTAGGTCAAAACTTTTTTTCAAACTCGCGTTATTTAGTGTACAGATAGCATTCAACAACGTAGCTGGCACGTTCCGGCGTGCCGTTACACGGATGTCTATGCTACCAGTGGCTCGCCTATATCTTTATTTTTTGCAGGAGTAAGCTCCCATCGTGACTTTTTGAAATCCCAGAATTTAACAGATTCGGGCTATTATTTCGTCCTGATGTATTAGACGCAATATTTTCAATTAGGTTGATTTAAAACGGATAGCGGGTACTTTTCAATCTATTTTTTAGGGCAGGTTTGCGACCTGCCCGAGTTAAAAGAAAGCCGCCCGCGCTAAGATTAACCGATGTCCCCGTTCTCAAGCATCGTTAGCAAAGCGGAGTCTTCTGTGGTGAGCGGTAAATTAATTTTCGCTCGCCGCCGACTGGACTCGTAAGTGGCAAAAATAAGTTCGGTTGCCTGAATTGCCTTGCGTCCGCTGAGTTCCGGCTCGCGTCCTGTTTTCACGCTGTCAATGAGGTCAAGAACAGAGAGCACGGTGTCGTTGCCTCTCGGTGTAACGTCGCTGAGGTCGGGCTTTTCCCATTCAGCTGACCCTTCTCTCAGGAGACGTACCGGTGCACCGCCGCCGACATCAATAATGCCCTTCGTGCCGATAAGCCGATTGGAGAATCCCTTTAAGGAGACCCCGCCGGTGGTCAACAACCCTTCTACACCGTTTTTCCAGCGGAACCACGATAAACCGCTCGTCTCTACCTGTGTACCGAAGACAATTTTTTCAGCGTCCACGTCTATTTGACCAATAACCCACTCAACAGGTTCGTCATTATTGTAAAAAAAGAACATATCGAACCAGTGAGTGCCCCAGTCAAGTAAATTTGGGCACGACCCTTCAAGGCGGCGGAGCTCCCCGATTACGCCGTCGTTTGCCAGTTGCCGCGCTTTGATGAACTGTGCACCAAAACGACGTTGATGACAGAACGTTATGACTACGTCGTTATCCACACATGCCTGATAAAGTGCTTTTGCATCTCCCCAGGTGGGTGCCATCGGTTTTTCAGAATGGATGGCTTTGATGCCGCTGTTCGCTGCGGCGATAACCATGTCTCTGTGAAGTGCAATCCACGTGCAGACGCTGACGAAGTCGAGGGATTCTTCCTCGAGCATTTCGTTATAGTCTTCGTAAGGTTTGACACCTTCGAACTGCTCAGCGAATTTGTTTCGCGCGCCCTCAACGGGGTCCGCGCATGCCACAATCTCGACATCCGGTGATGCCTGATATCCCTGTGCATGAGCGCGTCCGCGCCCACCACAACCGATAATACCTGCTTTAAAAGTTGCCATCTCAATTTCCCTCTTTTGAGTTCCGGGTTTCAGTACAAACTGTCCCCATTAACTTACATTTTGGAATGCATGACTTGTAACCCGATAGTGCAAGTTAAACGTTGACCTCTGTTTTTTATCTATGCTATACTTTACCATGAATTAAGTTGAAACGCAAGTCACTTTTTTGCGTCCATCCTGATATGTTAAAATTTTCTGATAAACTACAAGGTGGCCCGGTATGAAGGTAGTCACTGCAGCGGAAATGCGCCAAATTGACCACGACACGATTGAAGGTATCGGTATTCCCGGTATTGTGCTCATGGAAACAGCGGGAAGTGCCATCGTCCGAACGATTGAACGGCATTACCCAACGTGTCAACAGATTAGCATTTTTGCTGGAAAAGGCAATAACGGCGGCGATGGCATTGTTATCGCACGTCAACTTGCCCACGCAGGCAGAAAAACCCATCTCTACCTCGTCTCCTCGGGAGAAAGTTTCACCGGAGAGGCGCGGATTAATCTCAACATTGCAAAAAATCTGGGGTTACAGATTGAGGAGCTCTTGACAAATACAGCACTTCTCAACGCACTCAACCGCATCGGCAGTTGTGACCTAATTGTGGATGCCATTTTCGGCACAGGGTTGCGCGGGACTGTAGGTGGAACTATCGCTGAGGTCATCAAAACTATCAATGGTCTCTGTACACCTATCCTATCCGTTGACCTCCCCTCCGGGCTGGATGCAAATACAGGCAATATATTAGGCGCATGTGTAGAAGCGGATAGAACGGTAACGATAGGTTTTCCAAAAAGGGGGGTGTTGTTGCATCCAGGGGCTGAACTATCAGGCAAATTAGAGGTCGTTGACATCGGTTTTCCGAAACAGGTCGTTGATGCTCAAAACATTGCGGTGAATTGGACAACAGCAGGCCAAGCCGCACAATGGATGCCGAGTCGCCCTGCCGCTTCTCATAAAGGCAGTTACGGCCGTGTGCTCGTCATTGCAGGGTCAACCGGAATGACAGGCGCGGCGGCTCTCACAAGCGAAGCCGCATTGCGGACCGGCGCAGGGTTGGTGACGCTCGCTATGCCGCGAAGCTTGAATACAATCTTGGAGGTAAAGCTGTCTGAGGTGATGACGTTACCGCTGCCCGAAACGACAGAAGGCAGCCTAGCGGAATCTGCCACCCCGACCATCCTTGAATTCGCAGAAAAAACCCAATCTGTGCTTGCCATCGGGCCGGGGCTCTCTCAACATCCTGAGACGGTGACGTTCGTTCACCGATTGGTTCAGGAAAATCGGGAACAGGGGCTGGATTTACCTACGGTTATTGATGCAGATGCATTGAACGCCTTAGCGCAAGCCCCGGATATTCTCTCACTGCTCGGAGCAGAAACAGTGCTCACACCGCACCCGGGGGAAATGGCACGTTTAACGAATACGCCTATCCAGACACTGGAAGCGGATAGAATTAGCACAGCACAGCAATTTGCTACCCAATACGGTTTAACACTCGTGTTTAAAGGGGTGCCGACCGTCATCGGATGGCAGAACGCTGATGTTTGGCTCAATTCAACCGGCAACCCCGGCATGGCAACGGCTGGCATGGGCGATGTGCTTACAGGTATGATTGCAGGGTTGATAGCCCAAGGCATGTCAAGTGAAACGGCAGCAGTGCTGGCGGTTTATCTACACGGCGCAGCGGGAGACCTGGCTGCTGAAACGGTCGGACTGCATGGACTTATTGCTAGGGATGTGTTACAAGCAGTGCCGCAGGCAATATCTTCGCTGATACCTAATATAACGCAAGTTGCCACATAGTAGCATAAACTTCCTAGTTTGTGCCATAAGGGCGCGAACTAGGAAGTTCACGCTACAATTATCAGCAGTTTTTGACTAAAAGCGGCGTTCCCAAGTCTAAAAATTTATAGGTGGCAACTTAGGTTAATATATCTCACCGTTTGTAGGCACGCCTACAAACGTCCTACAAGGAAAGAAAATGGAAAACTATAAAATTTATCCAGTTGCGGCGGCGGATGCCTCAACCGCTTTTCAGGTGGAATTGGACAGACACGCAATTGCTGCTACAGAAGAGCTCGAAAATAGCGGTGCCCAAGGCGCAGAACGTGAGGAAATTCTACGGAAACACCTCGGTGTCGATTATGAAAAAGGCTACCGCGGCACTGCATGGGGTTTACACGGCATCTCTGACGGTTTGACCCCGGCACGGCTGGCAACGCTACTCGAAGCACACGGTGAATCCTTTGACCCCTGTGCTGAACGTGAAACTTATGACCACAGTTTGATGGTTAACGTTGAAGAGGAGCTGGCATCGCAACTAGACGATGTCCTCGAATCTGTATTGGACGCAATTGTTGAGACGTATAAAGCTGCGTTGTTAAATGCATAATTAACGCTCCTCCGTCAAATCCCCATGCTTTAGCTTGTGGGATGTAGATGGCTAAGAGGTCGTGGTCTAAAATAAATTTGACATTCATAACAAAATGTGATATAATACCATTTCTAATTGAAAATGTCTCTTTATTGTAGCATAAACTTCCAGTTTGTGCGCTTTATTGTAGCATAAACTTCCAGTTTGTGCGCTTTATTGTAGCATAAACTTCCAGTTTGTGCGCTTTATTGTAGCATAAACTTCCAGTTTGTGCGCTTTATCGTAGCATAAACTTCCAGTTTGTGCTCTTTATTGTAGCATAAACTTCCAGTTTGTGCGCTTTATTGTAGCATAAACTTCCAGTTTGTGCGCTTTATTGTAGCATAAACTTCCAGTTTGTGCGCTTTATCGTAGCATAAACTTCCAGTTCGTGTCTTCCGTTCTCCGTTTCATTTCTAACAACCGGTAATGATAGAATAATTAATAAAAATGGTATAATATTACCAGCATCGTGGATAGCATTCTTACCCGTAGTTTCTCAATTACGGTGCTATCCCTCAATCGTAAGAAGTTGTGAGATGCTAGTGCGAAATCACTCAAAACATTTTAGGACGGACCGACGATACATGTGGAGTAGAATCCCAGTCAACTGTGTCCGTCTGTCACTTCTATTTCTAAAACGGGCGGGCATAGCCAGCAACCATCCTGCTGATAACTCTGATCCACGTTCAGTGTTTCAGACAATCGCCCTAAGTGGAGACGACATAAGACGGGTTGTCCCCCAGGGATAAACGCTGTTGTCGAGGAAGCACAAGCCCCTACCTTTAGGTGGTGGGTACTATGACCAGAGGTTTGTGACGAGGCACAGCGGCCTCGCCACTGAATTGATTCGTAGATTTTAGTAATCGGCAACCGAGCCATCCGCTAATCTGGCATTTGGCCAGGTAAACTTTCTGCCCTGCTGACTGACTTCAATCACCTTCGCTTCGTCTACTTCAACCCCTAGACCGGGCCCTTCAGGGAGGGACACGTAGCCTTCCTCGTCCATCTGCCAATTTTTGTGGGCAACCCCAGCGGGTAGGACGTTCTCGTAGCCTTCATGGATGAGGAAAAACGGGACTGAAGCGGATAGCTGAAAACTCGCGGTGAGCCCCAGATAGGACATCGTGCAGTGCGGTGCTATCGGCACGTGATGTGCCTCAGCAAGGGCAGCCACCTTTTTCACCTGGGTAATGCCACCACCGTGCCCGCAATCCGGCTGTAGAATATCGATGACCTGTGCTTCAAGGATTTCTCGTACCTCCCATATTGTTCGGTCCCGTTCGCCGGTTGCCAATGGAACAGGGACAGATTCTCGGACCTTCCGCATAACTTCAACGTTGCCCGGTACCCATGCCTCCTCAAGGAAGAGCAGGTCGTCAGGTTTTAGATACCCTGCAAACTGTTTGAGGATAGGTGGGGGTAGACAGCTATGTGCATCAAACATAACAGCCCCATCTGGTCCAACTTTCTCGCGGGTATCGTGAATCCGTTGTACCATGTTGGCAATCTCATCGGGGGTACCCGCAAAGGGTTTAGAGCCGCCCGGACCTGTTTTTATTGCCTTCGGGCTCGGATACTTCCAAATTTTATCCCGGCAAGGCCCGCCGAGCAGGCGATAGACTGGAACACCCCACAGCTTTCCGGCTATATCCCACAGTGCCATATCAATAGCCGAGAGTGTGTGAATCATTAAGCCGCCGCCCCGGATGTTTCTGTGGGCACGAAACATCCGTTGCCAGTGATGCTCAATGCGTGTCGGGTTCTCGCCTATAATCAGTTCGGATAGGGAACGTGCCAAAGCACAGGTGACAGTTGTCTCCATATTGTTGATTTCACCCCATCCTGTAACGTCCATGTTGGTTTCAATCTTAACGTAGGCTTTGACCCCCATAGGGAAAGCCTCAAGGTTTGTCACGCGAATCTGTGAACCTTTATCTTCATAGTCAGCCATTGTGATAATTCCTCCAATTGGTGGTTGGCTGTTGACTTATGGCTATTGGCAAGAGAAAGAGGTCTCTGACGCGTGTCAAAAAACTGTTTAGAATCACAAACTCTTGCTAATTGCCTCTTTGCTAACTGCTATTCGCTAATTAACCATTTGCTGATAACAGTGTATCCACCGTGATAGTTTGTAAAGTTTCGGCCTGATGTGTGTGAAATTCAGTTAGTGTTTGAGATGTCTTTTTCGCAAGCGGGTTTCCTTCAGGTAAACGCAGTGTTAGCGTTCCTTCCACGGCACTGATAATTTCCCAAAGCGTAATTTCGCTAAGTGCGCGGGCGGGGAGATATCCGAGCGTGTCTCCTTCAACTTCGTAGATGAGCTCCGCTGCTTTGAAACGTGCGAAAATTCCATCTATAAGCTCCGCAGGAAACCCCGACAGGGCGACGAGGTTTTCCATATCAGATGCTCCCTCCCCTTGCTGAAACCGTTCCGCGACCCTCAGGAACAATTCTAGCACCCCGCCTGCCGTGATATAGTTGTCCATAGCGTAGGGTTGATTCTGCCCCAAATCCCCTCGCTGAAAATTGTGAGCGACATGTGTCACCTCTGCCCCGAACAGAATTATCACCCAGGTGACATAAATCCATAGTGCTAGGACGACAAGCAGTGCAAGCGCGCCGTAAATCTCATTATAGTTTTTCCACACTAGCTCAAGATATCGGCCAAATGCCAGCCGCGCAATTTGGAATAACGTGCCTGCACTCAATGTACCAAGCAATCCAGAATGCCACGTCACCGACGTGTTCGGCAGAGCGATATACATGAGGAGGAAGAGGCAGTAGACCAGAAACCACGGCAGAAAATGCCCGAATAACCAATTGGCGGTAGTGGAAAAGAAAAGCCAGATTAAGAGTGGCCCCACCGATAACAACGTGTAAAATACCGCATACTTTTGGAACGCTTGTACCAACGGTAACCGTCGTCGTGCTCCCCAAATGTCGTTGAAGTGCTGTTCAACCGACATGAAAAGCATCGTTGACACCACCAAAAACAGGAGAAATCCGCCAGCACCGAGCCGTCCGAGATTTTGGTTGGCAAAATCAGAGAGTCGTGTTACAATTTCTTCAGCCCCGTAGCGCGGCAAGAGGTTATTTTGTAGGGCAACGATTAAAGGAGATGCCGCATTTTCAAAAACGCCAAAGGTTTTCAGCAGGAACAGTGCCAACGCTGATAACGGCACAAGGCAAAGAAGCGTGTTAAATGCTAAGGATGAAGCTTGCTGCAAGCACTTGTGTCTCAAAAATTGTTGCCACGTCTTTAAACTGATGTGCACTATGTATCTGGAAAGGTGATGTAACAGTTCGCGTGGTTTTTCCATAAGAGTTTCGTTATTTTGTCAGGTTTCGCCGCGTCCAACCCGGCCTACAATACTTTCGGACAACTGATAACCGTCCTCGGATTATAGCATATCATCGATTATTTGAAAAGTGATTTTTTTCATAGCGGATTTTACGAGCGTATCAAAATTTCACACCCTTTTCTTCTTTGCATGGAGCCCCTGGCGTTATGATTATTAATGACATTAAACAGAGGTTGCGACAAAACCGATGGTTGGCACCTTTGATGGGATGCCCCTATCCAGCCCCTCGCTGGAACCGCGCTGTTAAACGTATTATCCGAGCGTTGGGGCCGGACGCACGTATCTTAGATGTAGGCTCCGGGATGCACCGCCGCGCACCGAATGTGACGAATCTGGAAATTGAACCTACCCCGGCAGTCGATGTCGTCGCAGATGGGCACTGCCTTCCATTCAGGGATAATACCTTTGATGCTGTTATCTCGGAAGCGGTGCTGGAGCATGTTCGTGACCCGCAGCGTGTCGTAGCGGAAATGTACCGTGTCCTGAAGCCCGGCGGATATGTTTGTGCAGCGGTGCCGTTTTTACAAGGCTATCATGCATCGCCTCACGATTATCAGCGATGGACAGTGTCAGGCTTTGAGGCGTTGTTTTCAGCATTTGACGCAGTTGAGCAGGGGGCATGTGCTGGTCCAACGGCAGCACTCCATTGGGTTTTCAGGGAATACGTTGGACTTCTCTGTTCATTCGGGAGTTTGGTAGTTGCGAAAGCGGTATCGCTCTTGGTCGGATGGTTGACGTTTCCGTTGGTGTGGTTGGATAGTGTGTTGTTATTGCATCCGCATTCGCACATTTTGGCATCTGCGGTGTATTTTGTCGGCAGGAAAAATTCAAACGGGCAAGCATATAGGCACCGCATCCGTACATCCACCTAAGGCATCCACCGGTTCTACAAGCTCGGATTTTAAGTCATTCAACGAAAGAACTTGCGGCTTCATGGGACTGAACAGGACAGCGTCAAGTAGCTCTTTCGCATGTTCAACATATTCTGTCTCCTTTTCACAAAGGAGAAAATATCTTTCATGGGCCAGTGCAACGTGTCCGACAGTCCCGCTACCGCCAAATGGGTCGAAAACCAGATCGCCTTTAAAGGAGTAAAATTGCACAATGCGTGCCGCTAATTCTGCTGGAAAAACTGCAGGATGAACCTTGTCTGTTGCTGGATTAATATGCCATAGGTTCGTTTTTTCATACTCTCCCTAACTTTGCTTGCCTCAACTGTTTCGTCGTCATATTGCCGAATATTCCAGTCAATTAACTTATCCGTTTTCTTTCGGTATACCATAACGCTTTCAGTGACAGAATTTGTCTTGTAACCGAGGGGTTTACGATGCTGAAAAAAGCCGCCGTTTCTGTTCTTTGCAGCGTAGTCAGGTTTCGTCCAAACGATGTCATCAATAAACTCCCATCCGATTTCGGTGAGGCGTGGGTGCATATCGTAAGGGATAGCATACCGCTTACTGGAATGTGCTCTACTGATACGTGGCACAATAACGGGAGACGTATTAAGCACGAAGAACCGTCCCTCTTTGGTAATACGATGCACCTCTTTGAAAACAGCCGTTAGCAGGTCAAGATAAGCCGCGTAACTCTGATAAATCGTGTAATCTCGAGCGTTGTAATACGGAGGGGAGGTGAAGGTAAGATGGATTGATTCGTCTGGGATTGTCTTTAGTACCTCTTGCACATCGGCATGGACAATCACATTTTTGAGTGTATCTGGACTAGCGGGGTGATGCTGGTCTTTCTTAACGTTTTGCGGTCGGGTGTGCTTCACTTGGCTAGCGAGATGCTCGCGAATGAGTTCGTTCGGATGTTCGCGTAGCGAGTCTAAAGCGGTTTGGACTTCGGGCTTCTCTTTAAAATAGAGTAACCCGCGCAGGGCTTGCAGGATAACCTTCGGATCGGAATCGGTAAGGGTCTGTATCAAAATCGGGAGTGCTTTCTCGCTTCTCATACGTCCAATAGCAGAAATCGCCTCGCGGCGGGCAAACGTATTATTTTCAGCGGCTGCGAATTGTGAGAGCTCCGTTAAAAACCTTTCGTTTCTGAGTTTGCCAACATTTTTTACGGCGAGTAAGCGAATTTTCGGATTCGTATGCGTGAGTAAAGGGACAAACAATTCGCCATTAAACCCTTCTGGCAACTTACCAAGGTTATCGAGCAGAGACAATAGGGTGGATTCATCACGAGTCGGTGATAGGGCATTCTTGAAAAAGGGTGAGTTTAGATTTAACTTTTCTGCCTCAATTTGAGATTTCGTAAACATGTTCTCTTGTTTCCCATGTCTATGATAATGTTAAGCCTCCGGCTCGGCTAGCAGTAAAAGCGTTTATCGTAGGTTAACAGTTTATAGTAGGGCAATGAATTACCCTACTACAACCATTAATTGTAGGCACGAACTCTGCTCGCGAAAGGCAAGCACGCCTACGAAGTTTATTGAGATGATGGCGGCGGTTGAAACTCGCTCGCCTCCACATGATACAAGAAACCGATACACATCTCATCCGTTGTTTTGTCTCCCCATCCGACAGGAATAGGGGGACTATGCGGATTTGCCGGGTTTTTCTCCGAATTGTCGAAATGTGCAACTAATGAAACACGCGTCCCTGCGGGTAGGAAAATCGGCTCACGATAATGATAGATATCTTGCCAGTTGAAATCCCACTCCTGAATCCAGATTAGGTCAATCGGGTCGCCTTTAGGGGGTTTCGCAATAAGGCGCATGTCGCGTCCGAGCAGGTGCATGTGCGGCATCGTCGCTAACAGATAGGTATCCCTTTTGAACCGCTTCCCGGCTTTGACTACATAGTTCGCGTCACCGGGGGGAATAGTGAATTCACTGTTGATTGCGGAGCTGATACGCAGTGCTGTTGTATTTGGGTTCTTGGAGAAATAGAGCCCCATGCGCGATTTGTCGCGTTCGACGTGTCCGGTGCGGTAGTAGTGCATCTGCAAGACAATATCCGCACCCTTCGGTAACAGATAACCAACACCGTCTGGCAAAACGTGAGGTGTCATGCCCGGTGCCCATCCCCCAAGTATTCCGGAGGATTCAAACCCTGGTCCGGTGCCTTCTGTGACATACCCCGGTTTCGGGTCTTGGGCATCCAATTTTCTGGCTTCCCCTTTCGTATCTAAGTAAGCGATGACGTGATGTACCGTCTTGCGATTGCCAGGTTCCACATCGACAGCTTGCACATAGGTATCGGTGTCAAAGTTTGTGGGTATGATAAAATGTCGGTATTCGTCTTCACCTTCCGGTTCGATTTCATATTCGACAGGCATTTCAACGATATGGTCAGGTTCGCCAAGTTCCCATCCATCAGGGAATGCTGGAATGGGGGGAACTTTGGAGAGGTCGCCTGGCGGCGCGCCTGCTTCTGCCCACTCTGTTATCATGTTAATCTCTTTATCGGTGAGCCGGCGTTCGTTTTTGAAGGTACCGTAGCCGGGCGTAGGTTTCCAGGGTGGCATGAGACGTGCCTTCGTATATTCGGCGATTTCGGTTGCCCATGCTTTCGCATCAGCGTAGTCTGTGAGTGAGAAGGGGGCAACTTCGCCTTGCCGATGACAGGTTTGACACTGCCGCTGTAAGATGGGAGCAATATGCTCGCTATAGATCAACTCTGCCCGGATACTCGGTGCCAGAAGTGTTAAGGTGCTAAGTAAGATTAAAAGTTGTTTCACTGTTTGATGCTATCCTCCATTGCTGTGTTATTTTTTAATGAATTATACCGTACTTAAGCGTGAATGTCAAGGAAAAAAGTGCGGGAACTTTTCCTATTCCATAAAAGCACTTTCTTTCTACTGTTATAGCCTTAGGCATCAGGGTCCAATTCCTTTGCCTTTGCAAAGTCGGCTTCCGCTGCTTCGTGCTGTTCGAGTGCCTTTTTTGAAAGTCCACGGTCGTGATAGTATAGTGCTTTCTCCGGTATGAGTTGGATGCATTCACTGAAATCCTCAATTGCACCACTATGGTCACCGAGGGCAGCCTTCGCAGCACCACGGGTGTGATAACTAGCAGACCGGTATGTGGCATTCTTTATCTCCTCTAACCGTAAAGCCTCATCCCCATCAGATACCGCCTCTTGAAATAGTCTCTGTGCTTCCATCTCGTTTCCTTGTTCGGTTTCAAGTTTTCCGAGGAGATATTTCGCCCATCCCCTCTCATTATAAATTGGAACAGGTTCTGATTTCAGTCGAAGGGCTTCCGTCCAATCAGCTATTGCTGCTTCATAAAGTACATGCGCTGCTTCCATATCTCCCTGGTCGGTTTTGGATTGCCCGAATTCCCGCTTCGCAGTCGCTCGAATGTTGTATGAATCAGCATCTTCAGGGTTCAGCTGTATGGCGTTATCACAGTCTTCAATAGCTCCTTCAAAATCATCGAGATAGTATTTTGCTATGCCGCGACTGTTGTATGCTGCCGTGTATTCAGGATCTAGTGTGATAGCCTTATCATAGTCTTTTATAGCCCCCTCAAAGTCATCGAGATAACATTTTGCTGTGGCACGATTAATATACGTGCCAGTATGTTCAGGACTTAGTTTGATAGCTTTATCATAGTCTTTTACAGCCCCTCGAAAATCACCAAGTTCTCGCTTTGTTATGCCACGATTAGAATAAACACAAGCATCTCGAGGATTTAGTTTGAGAGCGTTATTATAGTCTTTTATAGCCCCTCGAAAATCACCAAGTTCTCGCTTTGCCTCACCCCGTTTTAAGTAGGTGTCAACCAAATTGGGGTTCAGTAGAAGGGCGACATTGTAGTGTTCTATTGCCTTTTTAAGTTTCCCTGCCTCCCGTGCTATGTTGCCTAAATTTGTTTCGGTGTAGGCATGTATCTGTGGTCGCTTCCGCCACTCCGCTATGTGTTCGACTTGTCCTGAGTTCGCTAGTACCCTCTCCAGCACGGCTAACGGAATGACATTAGCGAAAGAATGAACACCGCCATCACCGTTATTTGATCCTGGCTCCCTAAGAGAGACAAAAACGCCAATGACTTCACCTTTGCTGTTTAGCACAGGTCCGCCACTGTGTCCATCAACTTGTGTAGGAGGCACTTTTATTTTTATCTCGAATGCTTTGTTTTTATTATGTTTACTAGTAATGGTCCCGGCTATGCCTTTGTCGTAACCGACAATGTAAACCTGCTCACCATTCTCAAGCGCACCAATGTCTCCAAACGGAAGCGGTGTGCCTGTTTCAGCAACCTTTAGCAGCACAAGGTCGTTTTTGTCATTACACCCTACTACACCTTCAACTGTATGCGCTGTTACGACTTTGCTAAGTTCAGATTGCTTCGGTTGCCGGTTTAAGCCGCGGAATAACCGATGGAACAGGTTGTGAACTGCTTGAGAGATACGTTTAGAGATAGGCGTTTTTCCGATGTCAAGCTGTTTTGCGGTGATTGCTTTGATTTTGAAATTGGGTGCTCCTTCAATAATGTGAATGTTTGTGGCAATTTTGTCCGGGGCCACAAAAAAACCGCTTCCGCTTTGAATCGGCAACCCGATAAATTTGGTTTTCAGGCAAACAACAGATCCTTTACTGCTTTCAACGATTTTTTGGAGTGGAGCATCTTCTTTCGCTGTCATAATAGGGCCCCTCCCGATAGGATAACTTACTTTTGAGTGTTGGTGTCTAATTCCTTTGCCTTTTGGAAGTCAGCTTCTGCTGCTTCGTGCTGTCCGAGTGCTTTTTTCGCACGTCCCCGATTTCTGTATGTTGGCGCGTATTCAGGGTCTAGTTTGATAGCCCTATCGTAATCGGCTATTGCGCCTGCGAAATCATCAAGTTTGTACTTTGCTAAGCCGCGATTGTTATGTGCTGCGTCCTCCTCAGGGTTTAGTTTGATAGTCATATCGTAATCGGTTATTGCGCCCGTAAGATCGCCGAGCTCCTCCTTCGTATCAGCCCGTTTTAAGTAGGTTTCAGCCAAATTGGGGTTCAGTCGAAGGGCAGCGTCGTAGTATTCTATCGCCTTTTCAGGTTTCCCCGCTTTCAGTTCCCTGTTCCCTAAATCTGTTTTAGTGTAGGCACGTATCTGTGGTCGCTTCCGCCACGCCGCTATGCTTTCAACTTGTCCTGAGTTCGATAGTAACGGCTCCAACACGGTTAACGGGATGACCTTAACGAAAGAATGAACATCTCTATCCCCCTCATTTGATTTTGGTCCCCGAGCCGCGACAACAACGCCAATGACTTCACCTTCGCTGTTTAGCACAGGCCCGCCGCTGTGTCCATCAACCTGTGTATGAGGCCCGTTTATTCTTATCTGAAATTCTGTGTTTCTATTATTTTTACTAGAAATGGTTCCTGCTATGCCTTTGTATTGTGTGCGAGTGTACCCGACAATGTAAACCTGTTCATCACTTTCAACCGCGTCAATGTCTCCAAACGGAAGCGGCATGCCTGTTTCAGCGACCTTTAGCAGCACAAGGTCGTTTTTGTCATCATACCCCACCACACCTTCAATCGTATACGCTGTTCCCGCTGAGCCCCGGAATAACCGATGGAACAGGTTGTGAACTGCCTGAGAGATACGATTAGAGATAGACGTTTTTCCGGGTATCCCTTCAATAACGTGAATGTTCGTGGCAATTTTGTCAATAACGTGAATGTTTGTGGCAATTTTATCTGGTGCTACAAAGAAACCGCTTCCGTTTTGAAGCGTCAACCCGATAAATTTGGTTTTCAGGCAAACAACAGATCCTTTACTGCTTTCAACAATTCTTTGGAGTAGGTCGTCTTTTTTCGCTGCCATAATAGCCCCCCCTATAGGATAACTTACTTTTGAGTGTTGGGGTCTAATTCCTTTGCCTTTGCAAAGTCGGCTTCCGCTGCTTCGTGCTGTCCGAGGGCTTCTTTCGCCCGTCCCCGATTTTTGTATGCTGACGCGTATTTGGGTTTTAGTTTGATAGCACTATTGTAATCCGCTATTGCACCTTCATAATCATTAATCTGATACTTCGCATACCCCCGATTGTGATATGCTGTGGCGTATTTAGGGTTAAGTTTGATAGCACTATCGTAATCGGCTATTGCACCTTCACAATCCCCGAGTTGCCGCTTCGCAAATCCACGCCAAAAGTATGCGTTATCATTTTTCGGATTGAGTTTTATTGCGTTATCATAGTCTTCAATAGACCCTTCAAAATCATCGAGTTTTCGCTTTGCCTCACCCCGATTTCTGTATGCTGACGCGTATTTAGGGTTAAGTTTGATAGCACTATCGTAATCGGTTATTGCCCCTTCATAATCATTAATCCTATACTTCGCGTACCCCCGATTGTTGTGTGCCGTGGCACATTCAGGGTTAAGTTTGATAGCACTATCGTAATCGGTTATTGCACCTTCACAATCCCCGAGTTGCCGCTTCGCAAATCCACGATGAGAGTATGCGCTATCATTTTCCGGATTGAGTTTGATAGCGTTATCATAGTCAGCGACTGCCCCTTGATAATCCCCGAGTTCACCCTTCGTCTGCCCCCGATTAAAGTATGCGCTGGCATCTTCAGGATTGAGTTTGATAGCACTATCATAGTCGTCAATAGCCCCTTCAAGATTGCCGAGTGCTTTTTTGGCAAGGCCCCTATTGTAATATGTGTCCGCTTTAGGATTGTGCTCGATAGCGTTATCATAGTCAGCGACTGCCCCTTGATAATCCCCGAGTTCACCCTTCGTCTGCCCCCGATTAAAGTATGCCTTAGCATTTTCAGGATTGAGTTTGATGATTTTACTGTAATCGGCTATTGTCCCTGTAAAATCCCCGAGTTTCCGCTTCGCAACAGCCCGATTAAAGTATGCCTTAGCATCTTCAGGATTTAGCTCTATGGCGTTATTGTAATCCGATATTGCCCCTGCGAAATTATCCAGTTTGTACTTCGCAAGTCCCCGATTAAGGTATGCACTATCATATTCCGGGTTTAGGTCTATAGCTATATCGTAAGCGATTATTGCCCTTGCGAAATCATCGAGTTTGTACTTCGCAAGTCCCCGTCTGTTAAATTCCTTGGGAAATTCAGGGTCTAATTTGAGGCACAAGCTTCTAAGTTTGTCGGCGAGCTTCATTCTAGGCCTGATATAGAGCCCCCTTAGAAAAAATTTGACAATTTTCCACCTATCGGAGAGGAACACGCCAAAACCGGAAAAACTCAGTCGTTCTGCTTCAAGTTTGAGAGCCGCACGCGAATCAGCAAGTGCCTCATCATGTTTGCGTAAGGCACGCTTAACTTGTGCTCTGTTCATGTGAATTCCGGGAATAGCGGGATTGAGTTGAAGTGCTGTATCATAATGTGCTATTGCCGCCTTATACTCACCGTGTGCACGACCCTGCTCGGCGGCACCTGCTATTACATAAGCATGTATCTGCGGATGCCTTTGCCACACATCAAGTGGTTCCACCGTTTGCGTCTCTGTGAGCAGAGGTTTGAGAACACTAGCGGAAACGGTTTTGCCTCTTTCTGGAGCTGGCGGAGCCACATATCCAGATTGCGCAACGGCGATGACTTCACCTTTACTATTTAGTACAGGCCCCCCACTATACCCCGGCCCTGCGGATGGCTTAAAATCTATCAAGAGACGTTTACTGCTATTCCGAACACTATGGACAGTTCCTTCTACGGTGGTCGCTTTTTTCTCAGGATACCCTATAAGACAGACGTTGTCCCCTTTTCGAACAGTGCTGCTATCCCCAAGCGGAAAGGGTGTCCCTTTTTCGGCAATCTTCAGAACGGCGATGTCGTTTTTGTCATCAAAGGCTACAATCCCTTCAAAGGTATAGACTGTCTCTGTCTCAATGCACTTTACGGTAATCGCTGCAGCACCAGCAAGCACATGAATATTTGTGACAATTTTGTTTGGTGCTATGAAAAACCCACTGCCCCCGCCTACATTTTTATCATGATATTCTTTTTCCAAAAAAACCGTGGTGCCTGTGAGTCCTTCGGGTGACTGCTGAAGTGTGCTATCTTTTTGTTGTTCCATTTTTAAGATTTCCTTGCGGTTTGATAAGGCGGGTTTCCTGAAAAAGTGTCCCTCGCCATATATCCAGCACTGCACGTTGCTTGTTTTTAAGATTTCCTTGCGGTTTGATAAGGCGGGTTTCCTGAAAAAGTGTCCCTCGCCATATATCCAGCACTGCACGTTGCTTGTGCTTACGCTCTTGAATTATGATTTCTAAGTTTTGTTCCCATATCCAATTATACATCAAATTCCGTATTTAATACAAAAAAAATCAGAGGTTTTCTACACTACCTCACACCTACGGGAGAGATTGCTTTAGAGGCATTGCTGGACAACTTTCGGGATTTTATTGTGCGTGCGGGTTTCAGGATTCTACAGGTGCCGGATACACCGCGTGAGTCTGTCGGGAGACTATTACTGCTATCCTATCTTGATCAGTTTGTGAAACTTGTCGGGGGTGTGATGCACATAGAGGTGCCAACGGGGCGGGGTCGGATGGATTTGCTGATTACGCATGAACAAAAGAAATATATCGTTGAAACCAAGGTATGGCGCGGGGCGGTGTATTATGAGGCGGGCAAAAAACAGCTGGCGGCACATATCAAAACAGAGGGGGCAGTAGAGGGGTATTATGTCGTCTTTGACCATCGGCGCACACCGATGCCGCTTGTGGAGACAGAGACAATTGATGGTGTCACAATTCGAAGTTACGTCATCCCTGTGTTACGGGAACAGCCCTCCTCTGCTTAAGGCATGTGCAATCCGCGCTTCTCACGAACTATAGACTCCATCATGCAACAAAATTCGCGCCCGACATGCCTCGCTTACCTCTTTCTGCAAAAAAATTTGACATTGCTATATAGCATGTGGTATCATTTTAACAGACGCTTTTAGCGCAAACTTTTATCAAATAGGATTATCGGATGTTTTATCATACGCTCACCACATCGACATTGCAATACAAACACCCTGCGGATGCCACTGTTCTGCGGCAGTGCTCTCTTCGCGCCATAAACATAATTATTATTGCTATTGCTATTCGTCGCGCTGTGGTGGGTTAATCGCAAGCAGATATAAACCGTCCTATTGAGATGCCCATCACTGAAAAAATCTATTTCGGTGATGGGTTTCGTTTTTTAATAACTAAAGCTACATGAGGAGAATTTTGCATGTTTGAAGAGGTATCACCACAATTCACCTTCGCTGAGAAGGAAAAACAGACCTTGGCGTTCTGGCGTGAAAACGACATCTTTCAGAAGAGTATGGAAATACACAAAGATGCACCCTCCTTTGTTTTCCTCGAGGGACCGCCGTTTGCGAATGCCCCGCCGGGTGTACATCACGTCCTTGCACGCATTATGAAGGATGCTGTCTGTCGCTATAAAACGATGACTGGCCACTACGTCCACAGAAGAGCCGGTTGGGACACACACGGCCTGCCTGTCGAATACCAGGTCGAGAAACAACTCAATATCAAAAATAAAGCGGAATTGGAGGCTTACGGCGTTCAGAATTTCATTGAGAAGTGTAAGGAGAACGTCTTTCAATACGAACAGGATTGGCGACGTATGACCGAACGTATCGGCTTCTGGGTGAACTTAGATGAGGCGTATATTACCTTGTCGAACGACTACATTGAAAGCGTTTGGTGGGTGCTGCGGCAAGCGTGGGACAAAAAGTTATTATATCAAGGACATAAGGTGCAACCGTATTGCTATCGGTGCGGCACAACCTTGGCAAGCCACGAGGTTGCACTTGGGTATCAAGAGGTCCCCGACCCCTCTATCTTTGTTCGGTTTCCACTTAAAAATAGGGAAAATAGCTATCTGCTTGTCTGGACAACGACTCCGTGGACATTGCCCTCCAACGTAGCGGTTGCTGTCGGTGAGGATTACGATTATGTCGCCGTTGAACATAATGGACAACACCTCATCCTCGCGAAGGAATGCATACCGCGTCTCTTTGGCGATGAACCCCCGCAAATCGTTGAAAACTATATCGGAGCTCACTGCCCTTATAGCTTTCCGGGCAGTGAGCTCCGAGATTGGGAATATGAACCGCTTTTTGACAGCGGACAGCACACCGAAAAATCTCATTATGTTGTCACCGCAGATTTTGTGACGACAACAGAGGGAAGCGGTTTGGTACATATCGCGCCAGCTTTCGGGCAAGATGACTACGACATTGGGCAGGAATATAGCCTACCGTTCGTGCAATTGGTCGGTGCCGATGGCAAATTTATCCCTGAAGTGAAAGATACATGGGCAGGCGAATACGTCAAAGACGCTGACCGACAAATCATCGCGAACTTGGATAGCCGTGGGTTGTTGTTCAAGGATGATGAGTATACGCACCAATATCCGTTCTGCTGGCGATGTGATACCCCGCTCCTCTATTACGCACGCGAATCGTGGTTCATCCGAACTACCGCTATCCGAGACCAAATGCTGCAAAACAATCAGGAAATCAACTGGTACCCTGAGCATATCAAAAACGGACGGTTCGGCAAGTGGCTGGAAAACATCATTGACTGGGGATTGAGCCGCGAACGTTATTGGGGCACACCCCTACCGGTCTGGATATGTGACGACTGCGGACATCAACACTGCATCGGCAGTATTGCCGAATTGAGAGAACTCGGCACCGATGTACCCACGGATATTGAACTACACCGTCCCTATGTCGATGACGTTGTGCTTACCTGTGAGAAATGCAGCAGCCCGATGCACCGCGTCCAAGATGTAATCGATTGCTGGTTTGACTCAGGTTGTGCACACACCGCGCAGTGGCACTATCCGTTTGAAAATAGAGAGCTGTTTGAACAAGCCTATCCTGTAGATTTCATCTCCGAAGGAATCGATCAGACACGTGGATGGTTTTATAGTCTCTTAGCAACGGGGACGCTCCTCTACGACAAACCTGCCTACAAAAATTGCCTCTGTCTGGAGCTCATCATGGGACCTGATGGCCAGAAGATGAGTAAGAGCCGAGGAAACACCGTAGACCCATGGACAATCTTGGACGAACAGGGTGCAGACGCAATGCGGTGGTATATGTTCACAGCATCTCCGCCCTGGGCACAGCGCGCTTTCAAAGCGGAGGGCATTGATGAAGCGTTGAAGAGGTTTATGGGTACCCTTCACAATGTCTATAGCTTCTTCGTGATGTATGCTAATTTAGAGCAGGTTGATGTTCTGCAAGATGCTCCCCCGGTTGCAGAACGTGCCACCGTAGATAGGTGGATATTGTCACGGCTGCATACTTTAATTGAGAAGGTGTGTGCCGATATGGAAAATTACCATCTCACGAATGCCCCACGCGCTATTGAGGCGTTTGTAGATGACCTTAGCAACTGGTATGTACGCCGTTCGCGCGACCGTTTCTGGGGGGCGGAGGCTGGACAGGACAAACAGGCCGCTTATGCCACGCTTTACGAAGTGCTTGTCACCGTTGCGAAGCTCGCTGCACCCTTCGTCCCATTTTTAGCGGATGAACTCTATCGTAATTTAGTCGGTTCGCTTGACTCCGGCGCGCCCCTGAGCGTTCACCTATCGGAATATCCCGTTGCAGATGCTGCGTTGATAGACGTTGACTTGGAAAACGATATGGCGTTCACACGCGAGGTTATCCGCATGGGACATGCCGCACGGAACCGTTCCGGTATTAAGACGCGGCAACCGCTTGCGGACATCACCCTCGGCGGTCTCTCCGATGCAGAAAAAGCGACCGTAAATCGGCTTGCAGAGCTTGTCTTGGACGAGCTCAATGTTAAAACCATCGTCTTCACAGAGGAGTTGGATGCGTTCGCGCAGGTTACGCTCAAACCGAACTTCAAGGTCTTGGGGCCGAAGTACGGAAAAGGGGTGCAGGCAATTGCTAAAGCTCTCGCCACTGCCGATGCAATGCAGCTAAAAACGGAGTTGGAGGCGAATGGAAGTTTGCAAATTGAAGCAGCTGGTGAAACCTATACGTTGGAACCATCAGAAATTGACGTGCAAACCCAAAATCAGGAAGGCTTTTTTGTCGAGGTAGATGCAAGGAAATTCGTCGCGCTCTCAACGGAACTGACGCACGAGTTGGTCCTTGAAGGGTTGGCACGTGAACTGGTCAATAAAATCCAGAATATGCGGAAGGAGGCAGACTTTAACGTGTCCGATCGGATTCGGCTCAGTGTGGATACGTCATCTGAGCTGGTGGCGGAAGCGTTTGAAACGCATCGGGCGTACATCCTCGCGGAAACGTTGACAACAGCCGTAGTTGAATCTCCGGGGGAAAAAGCGTTCAGTCTCAATCAAAACCTTAACGGTGAACTGGCAACACTTAGCGTTGAGCAGGTATAGAATCACAGGACATTCAGTAAATTATGAAAAAATATTTTCATCTCTTGTCAATAGTTATGCTTGTCGCCTGGTTTGCAGTTGTAATCACCGGCTGCGATGAGCAGGGCATGGTCAACGCTCAGGACATGGTGCTGATTCCTGCTGGCGAATTTCGGATGGGGGGTAGTGAAAACAATGAGAAACCGGTGCATTCTGTCTATGTAGATGCGTTTTACATGGATAAGTACGAGGTCACCAATGCCCAATATGCTGAGTTTCTGAATGCCAAAGGCAAACATGCCGAAGGTGGTATCACATGGTATCATACAGAGGGGTCTCTTTCTAGGATTGAGTTTGTATCCGATAAATATAGCGTGAAAACGGGGTATGAGAATCATCCTGTAACTAATGTGACTTGGTACGGTGCGATGGCTTATGCTATCTGGAAAGGAAAACGTCTACCGACAGAGGCGGAGTGGGAGAAAGCTGCACGTGGCGGTTTAGCTGGGCAAAAATACCCTTGGGGCAACACTATAGATTCCACGAAGGCGAACTACAATCGGCATATTAACGATACCACAGCAGTTGGGACGTATCCTGCAAATGGATATGGTTTGCATGACATGGCAGGGAATGTTTGGGAGTGGTGTTTGGACGAGTATAACAGAGGCTTTTATGCGATTTCTCCGGCTCGGAATCCGCTGTCGGGTGCAAACAGCATCAAATGGTTGATAGATAATTATCAAGTTGTTGAAAGCCCCCGTATGTTGCGTGGTGGCTCCTGGTCTTTAGCCGTTCCGGTTGCCGATCGCGTCAGCAATATGCCATTCCTTTCATCCAACGACTTCGGTTTTCGTTGTGTGAAGGCTGTAACCCCTTAATTCTTAACTGTTTTACATCGGCGGGGTTTTGTACCTCGCCTTTTCTTATGCTGCTAGTGAGGGTTCATGCCGACTTGTTTGGAAGAAATTGATGTTGCATTAATCAGAGAAATTCTGTATAATTGCTTTTAGAAAAAATTTTGTAGGAGGAAATCATGGCAAATGAAACCCTTATAGTTCCCAAAGAACAGTGGGAGATGCCTGTGTCCATAACCCCCGACGGGCGATGGATTACTTTACGGGAATTTGCAGAGAAAAAAATAGCTACGCTTTCATCCGGAAGTTTGCCTGAACAGTTGGTACCTGCTGGGCAAGAAGCGAAATTGGTTGAGAAACGCATCGCACAACGCCCCGATTTTAAAGTGGCTATGATAGGCATTGGTATAGTGGATCAGGAACGAGCTATGCAGGAAGTACGAAACAAAACATCTGCCGGCCGTACATTGATAAATATTGAACTACGTACGATCGCGAATGTAATAGAACGTGTTCGTGGAGACCACTAATATGCCAAACAACGAAGGAACTCCGCAAGTTCTCGCCATTGATCCCAATCACGACGCTGTTACTCAGATAGTCCACGACTACCGGAATCAGCATGTTTATCCGTACTTGGAATCCAACGGATTTAGACTTGTCTATGGTCAAGGACAAGCGGCACTTCGTGAAAATGTCGCGTCAGAAGCATCCCAAGACAGTATCGTCTACATCACTGGCTCTGGCCACGGCAATTATACAACATATATCGGAAGTCAATAACCCCCAGCTAAAGCATGGGGGCTTGTCTTTGATGCCCGCCAAGGCTATCACAGAGACAAGGGTAACTTGTTGACTACAGTAATATATCGGGGGTTCTGGGCGTGGCAGCCTAAAGTATGTTTCGGATGCTCCCCAAGTCTGATCCCACTACGAACCCCTGATCTGGATGGGGCAATATATACCCGAAAGGAGAAAACAAACTTATGTTTGTGCCAGTCAAAACAAAGGATGGACAACAGCTGATGCCGATGCATGCTGCACGTGCAAGGAAACTTGTCAAACGCGGTGAGGCAACGCCTTATTGGAACAACGGTGTCTATTGTGTCCGTCTCAACAAAGAACCGAGTGATAGAGAAACACAAGACATCGTTGTCGGTGTGGATCCGGGAAGTAAGAAAGAGGGATTTACTGTCAAATCTGAGGCCCATACGTATCTGAACGTGCAGGCAGATGCACATAACAAAGTTGGAAAGAAGGTTGAGAAAAGACGTGAACTCCGCCGAGGTAGGCGTTCTCGGAAGTGTCCCAACCGCAAGCACCGCACCAATAAAGGTGCGAACAGACAGAAACTCCCCGCAGGCACGCGTGCCCGTTGGGATTGGAAACTCCGCATTCTGGATTGGTTGTCTGACTTGTATCCTGTCACAAAAATCTGTTTGGAGGACATCAAGGCAAGAACAAAACCGGGTAAGAAGAGATGGAACACATCTTTTAGTCCGTTGGAGGTTGGTAAACGCTGGTTTGTCTCTGAGTTGATAGCACGCTATGGCGTTGGAAATGTGTTTTGCTATAAAGGCAGGTGGACTTCCGCGCGGAGGAAGGCATTAGGATTAGAGAAGAGCCAAGACAAACTCTCTGATGACTTCTATGCACATTGTGTTGATAGTTGGGTGATGGCACATTCGGTTGTCAATGGCAACACAAAGAAAGCCATGGCACTGAAACCCGACAATACATCCGTTTTTTGCATATCCCCGATACCCGTAGCAAGGCGGAACTTGCACCGAGAACAACCTGCAAAGGGCGGAATGCGGTCAAGATATGGCGGAACTGTGTTAGGCGAAGGACTTGTGAAAAACACGCTGATAAAGCACGGCAAACACGGTATCACACGTCCGAGGTCCCACCGAGGACATCCTATTACGGGTATTAATGCGAAAGGGGTGTTTTCTATCTATAGCTTAGAAGGTCAACGCCTCACAACGGGTGCGAAACGCACAGATTTTCAAGTCCTCACACGCTTGAACTTTCAATATAGGAGCGGTGTTTCCTCCCCGTGCTAAAGCAACGGGGTCTCCACACCGAAGATTTTGATGATAATTTGCCTATTTTTCAGGTAGGGGACTATCAACCCGAAGAAGTCTATGGCAAAGTTGTCCATCTTATCTCCTGCCAAACGGCGGCTGAACTTGGTCCGGATTTTGTCACAAAAGGATGCCGCGCTTACTTTAGACACTATAATGATTTAATCAGAGTACACCTGCGAACCTTGTAGGAGCGAGGTCCCCTCGCCCTGTTGTCCACATGGATAACCTCAAAGCGGGCGGGGAAACCCCACCCCTACGCCCCGCGCCTGCTAACGAAACAGAGGACTACAATTAAACCGGTATAATGTCTTTTGGTTATAAGGAAAATTTCACTTTTAGATTGGAACCACATCTTATTGATATCTTTCTTGAATGCGACTCTGAAATAGATCTTGCATTTGCTGATGGTTTAACAGCGGAAGAAGTGCACGACCGCGTAGTCGCCCTCTATGAACAAAGAATCTCTGAACTTAATGATGCGGGTGAAATTGAGGCGGCTTCTACGCTGAGGGAGAACCTCGAGTATCTCTGTACACCTTCAGTTAATCCAAGCTACGGGGATGGTCAAGCTTGTATCCTTAATAGTAACACTTAGGTATCGACGCATGAAAACGATTTTTGAAGCAAAGTAACATCTCACAGCCCATTCAGGTGGTTTCGTAGGGCTACTAGGATTGGCAAGAGAAGTTAGAGCAGATATTCCCGCGCTTACGTCGAACTATCCAACAACCCCAGAAAAGCGGAAGCAGGACGAAGAATAATATTTTGAATGCTACAAGGCGTTTTTCCGCATGCAAGGTAAAACGAACATGGTGTTTCTCCGGGACGTATACCTCACCCCACCAGTCAGCGGTGACAGGTTGTCCTGAGGTTATCGTTTCCTGCAAAAGCTGATACGCATCTACCGGATGATGCGGTACAAGTAGGAATGACAATCCAAACGCTAATACCCCTACACAAATTAAACTGAGTATGAAATAACCGGAGAGAGATAAACACTTCATGAACATTTTCTATACCTCCAATGGGATTTTGACTGTGCAGCAGGCCCATCCTACTTTTCCGGATGGAGATTATATTTGAGCACGTCATCTGCATCGGTAAAACGGACGTATAATCCCCAAGTCCAACCGTTCTGCTCAACGCTACACAAAATCTGGTTCCATCCCGCTTTTAGGTGACACGGAATTGCATCCGCATCCGGTGTTATCCGCCGATAAATCCGATTTTGGTGAATCTCTGTGCCATTTAACCAGACCTTAACCGTCTCATCGCTTCCTAACAGGAGGACAGTGTCCACGGCTTTCGGCGCATAGACGTAGGTGAACGCGTATCCAATCCCGCGAGCATTCATGCCGATTTTCGAGCGGAAATTTAGCATACCGTTCGGTTGTGCAGCAGCTTCACGCCAACGGATAGTTTTATCATCAACGCCTTTGTGGGTTTCGCTCGGATTGAGCGATGGGAGTGTTGTTGTGTTTACATCTGTCTTCGGAAAGGGGCCTATAACCATGTAACGCTGAACAAACGGAGAGGCATGTCGGACCTGATAGGAATCGACCCCGACTTTGTAACCGATTGCTTCGGTTGATTTTCCAACGTTGCTTAAAGTGAGCGTGTTATCGCCTCGGTTCAGCGGTAGGACACCATAAGTTACCAGCGTCCCTGCGACCCGTTCGGGATGGTAGCAATTATAGGGTTGTCCGACTGCTGTGCCGTTGACTGTGAGTTGTGCATGTCCATATTCCGGGCCGCGCGTCAAAATAGCCCTGATTTCATAGCGGTTTGTATAGGGGGCTTCAACGTTTAGATGCACGACCGCCCCGGCGGTTTTAGCATTCAAGGCGACATGCCCACCATCGATATCAATTCCCGCCGCTCGATAGCTTTCTATCCGGTAGTCCGTCGACTGTTGGGCAATTAGCAAGGATGCGGCGGGTTGTGTGTTTTTAGGTGGCAATTTCCATGCTTTCTCATACCAAAATTGGGGCAGTGCATAGATGTCGCGTGCTTCGTTTGTGAGGTAAAGGTTGTACTCCTCGAAGCAGATTGCCTCGCCTGTAAAATTGTGTTGCAATACCCACGGTTTTCGGTTAATCATTTGTGTGAAGTTGTCCGCAGTGCCGTGATACACCCAAAGGGAATTGTAGGTGCAAACAGCAAGCCGTTTTCCATCCGCTGATATTTCTGCACCTGTAACGAATTTTGCATCTGTGAGTTCGCCGACGCGTGTCAAAACTTGTTTGGTGTCCGCTTTCAATTCGGGAAACCGGTAAAGCACGGCGCGTTCTGCCTCCTTGGAGATGATATAGGGTATGCCGTTAGCGATAAAAAGCCCTTCTGCATCTACGTTCGTGTCGGGGTAGCGAAACGGATATTTTGCAATGATTTCTGTTTCTGTCTCCGTAAACGGGTTCGGTTCCGATGTGACGAGCACCTTCAGGTCAAATCGCATTCGGCTGTTATTGCCGATGTCGCCAATCCAGAGTTGTCCGTTATTATCAATACCGAGTGCTTCCCAGTCGACGTTTCGGGTGCCGCGTACCTGAATTTCTTGGATTAGCTCGCCGGTGCGTTTCGTTGCGTAAAGTACGGCAGGGTTGCCGGAGTCGTTCAATGTCCAATAGACCCCCTCAAACTGTCGGCTTGCGACGATGCCAGAGCTCTCTCGGATATCGGGATGTGTGTATTTTCCGAGGGGTTGCCACGGTGGCGCGCCGAACAGAGCTGGGTTTTCAGCAGTAGCAATTGTGGTCGCGAGGATAAAAATGAGAGCGTAACGGAGCAAATTCATGTCAATACCTGATTTTAAGTTTATGCAAATTATATACGATACATCGGCAAAATTCAATATTAAAAACGCGAGTTTGAAAAAAGTTTTGACCTAGAGCGTTCTCTGGTAGTTTTAGCAAAAAACTGCACAAACTAGGAAGTATGTGCTACAATTATGCTGCTTTTTTCGCGGTGAAAAAGGTTTAGAGCAAACGGATATTTATTATCAAGCTCACGTTATTAAAAAAATAGGTTGACATTTATTTAAAGATATGTTAAAATAGATGTAACCGAATAACTTGTGATGAAGTTTTTGTGTCATTAATTCACGTTTAACGTTTGCCGGGGTAAGTTTCACCCCCTGCTTTGTTTACTAAAAAATATAAAAAAAAGGATTGTTCCATGAAAAAAAAACACTATTGCTATTGCGGTTTACTCCTTTTCGTCGTCATTATTATTTCTTGTGCTTCGCCGACGGAGCACCCGAGCGATTGGGAGCTGTTGAATTCGATTGAGAACGCTTTTGTTAGTATCGCGGCGCAAAGCAAACCTGCTATTGTGGGGGTTGTTGCGATGGATGTGCATCGCGCTGAACGTCTTCCCCGATTGGAGGGGTCCGGATTCATTTTTCGGGAAGATGGGTATATCCTAACGAATGACCATATTGTACGCGGGGCAAGACACCTTCGAGTGAAACTGTTAGATGGCAGCACCCTTGAAGCGAAAATGGTCGGAACAGATGTTAGCACCGATATCGCTGTGCTAAAGGTGGATAGGGAAGAACCGTTTCCGATGCTAAAGTTGGCGGATTCAGCGAAGGTTCGGGTCGGTCAATTCGCTATCGCTATCGGTAATCCGTTTCGGCTCGATTACACTGTAACGACAGGGGTTGTCAGCGGTAAAAGCCGGGCTGTCCTTGGCGGTTCAAGCATCATTCGTTATCAAGATTTCATCCAAACGGATGCCTGGATTAATACCGGCAGCAGCGGGGGACCTCTGCTGAATATCCGAGGTGAAGTGATAGGTATCAATGCGTTAATTCGGAAGACTGAAGACACGCCGGCCCCAGCAAGAGCAGGAGCCGGATTCGCAATTCCTAGCAATCTGATAAAAACAATTGGGAATCAACTGATTGTGAACGGTAAAGTTATCCGCGGTTATCTCGGTATTCGGATGCAAGAGGTCCCGCAGGGCATCCGCGTTACAGGTGTAAATTTAGATACACCTGCGTACCGAGGTGGGTTAGTGCACAATGATATTATCGTTGAATACAATGGGGAGCGGGTGCAAAAATCTATTGACCTCCAGCTGTTAGTTGCTGAATCGCAGGTCGGGAAGCAATCTATTATCAAGGTGTTGCGGCGGGGTAAGGAGAAATTGCTGAATGTGACTATCGGTGCAATGCCGCCGGAGCTAATGGGACAGTCTGTTGAGATTAAATCTGTTTCTTGGAAAACGCTTGGGTTAGCTGTGCGAAAATTGCGACCGGGGGATTTTGAGCGATATACCTATCTAACAGATGCGGACCGGGGGGTTATCGTTGAAAGGGTTAAGGAGAACGCCCCTGGATACAGGGCAAAGATTCCGCGCGGCGCGCTTATTATGGCTATTAACGGAAAAGAGATTCGCGATGTGCAAACCCTTGAAGCGTCACTGCAGCAAGCACAAGATGCACTCGAACTGATTCTCGATATTAAAAGTAGTCACGGCACAGAAAAGCTAACGGTGAAGTTGAAAGAATAGCAATGCCTTGCGGGCGGGGAGACCCCGCCCCTACGAACAGAAGAAGCACGGCACAGAAAAGCTAACGGTGAAGTTGAAAGAATAATTAACCTGTAACGATATTGCGGAAAAATTATGACACAAATTTCTAAACCTCTCACACTTCGGGACATTTTTAGTCCTGGGGGTATTATCTCACAGCATCTGCCGATGTATGAGTTTCGGCAGGAGCAGCTTGCGATGGCGAATGCGGTTGCTCGCGCATTTGCTGCCTCGGAGCATCTGATTGTGGAAGCTGGGACTGGGGTAGGTAAAAGTTTTGCCTATCTGATACCCGCTGTCTCGCTATCGCTCAAGGCGAATCAGACAGTTGTCATTTCGACCAATACGATTAGTTTGCAGGAGCAGCTTGTTACGAAAGATATTCCGTTCCTTCAGCGTGTGCTTCCGCGTGATTTTAAAGCAGTTCTCGCCAAGGGCCGCCGCAACTATCTCTCTCGCCGCCGGCTGGACAGTCTACTCAATTATGAACGCGGTTTGTTTGAAACAAAAGAGGAGGCCGAACAGGTGCAGGACATTGTCGAATGGGTTAACGTGACAGAGGATGGAAGTCGTGCTGATCTGCCGAGGCAACCGATGCAGCAGGTTTGGGATAAGGTCGCCTCGGACCGGGATAACTGCCTGAGACACAGATGCCCTACATACAATACGTGTTTCTATTTCAAGGCGCGGAACGAGATGTACGATGCTGATCTGCTGATTGTGAATCATCATCTGCTTTTTAGCGATTTGGCGATTCGGAGTGTCGCTCCCGGCTCCGGTATTCTTCCCGATTATGACTATCTGATTCTGGACGAAGCCCATCACTTGGAAGCCACAGCAACACGGCACGGCAGTTTGGAGGTCAGCAACACCCGTATCAAATGGTTTTTCGACTCACTGCACAACCCGAAAAACGACAGTGGGGCGGCAGCACGTTTCAACTCACCACACCTAATAGCAGAGGTAGCCGATGCACGCGAACAGGCAAACCTACTGTTTGAAACAGCTTTTGAAAACCTCGGAGATGCAAATGCCGATAGGCACACTGTGACAAAACGGATTGAACCGGAGAATCTGACGAAAATTTTTCAGAAAGGCAATCTGTTAGATAGTCCTTTGGCACGTCTTGAAAGGACGCTTAAACAGTTGCAACATACCGCACAAACAGAGGATGATGAACAGGAGCTTAACTCCCATTATAGTCAATGCCAAAACCTGCGAGCGGACCTGGACCTAATGATTCAGCATACGGACCCTGGTTATGTCTATTGGGCGGAAGCCTCAACATCGCGAGGGATGCCGCGGATTGTTCTGAATGCTACCCCGGTGAATATCAGCCGGATGTTGCGTGAAAATCTCTTCACCGAAAAGCAGAGCGTTATAATGACGAGTGCTACACTTGCGACTAATCGGAATTTTGATTATTTCAAAGAGCGCATCGGTATCCAAGAATGTCGCGAGCTGCTGGTAGATTCGCCATTTGACTTTAAGCGACAAGTCCAAATTCATATCCCGCGTAGGATGCCACACCCGAATAGCGATGAATTTACACCAGCGGCGATTCGGGAGATTAAACACTACCTCAAGTTGACACACGGCAAAGCGTTTGTGCTTTTTACCAGCTACAAGATGATGGATGAGGTTTACGAGGAGGTTGCGCCATATTTAGAGCTGCTCAGTATTGATGTCTTCAAACAGGGGGGTGAATTGTCACGGACAGATATGCTACAAGCGTTTCGTGAGGATACACATTCGGTCCTGTTTGGGACAACCAGTTTTTGGGAGGGTGTTGATGTACGCGGGGAGGCGTTGAGTAATGTTATCATCACGCGACTGCCGTTTGAAGTACCGAAGCACCCTGTGATGGAGGCGCGTGTTAAAGAGATTAAGGAACGGGGCGGTAACGAATTTATCGAGTTCAGTTTACCGGAGGCGATACTGCGTTTCAAACAGGGGTTCGGGCGGCTTATCCGTACCCAGACCGACAAAGGCATCGTGGTAATTCTCGATCCGAGAATTAAAACCGGGAGTTATGGCAATCAATTTTTAGCGTCTTTACCTACATGTGAAGTCATCTGGGGTGAGGGTGAGGGCGATTTCCTCAAGTCGTAGGGGGTGGCGGCTCGTTGGGGTGGTCCGCAGCGAGCCGCTCAGGTAATTAATAGCGTTTTGGTCCGGGTTGTGCGGAGCGAATACCTCTGTCATGTGTGTAAGGGAATTCAAATTCAAGCGTTTGATAACGTGTCGCGCCGCCGGGGGGTGGTGCTTTTTCGATGGGGAGAACTACGTTGAGTGTAACCGCGTTCAAATTGGTTTGTCTAAATGGGACAAAGCCTTCGATACTTTCCCCAGGTGCGACTCCGGTTTGCGGGTTTCCGACCCGCTTTTCAAGGATAGGCATACGCTTTTCGAGTAGAATTTCGCGTGCTTTTTCAAGTCCATTTTTCCGATGAAGTCCTGTGACATGGAATGTATAGGCCAAGCGTTCCCTTAGGTCCTCCAAATTGAGTCCGTAGTATATCCCCTCAGTTTGGTCAATCATTTGACACTGTTTGACATCAAACAGGATGTTTTCAGTTCGGTTGTTTGTGATTTTGACATAGAACACATCCGTTTTGTCCCCCTGTCGCATTGTTGCAGCTTCGTAAAAGGGTGAAGCCATATTCCCACGGTTGTATTTCCAGTCTAAATCAGCGCGTCGCCAATATGAGATTGAGAGGGTTATGCCATCAGCGGTTTTGGTGAGCGTGGGTTGTCTGGAATAGAGCCCAAAGAGTTCGGGTTCGTCGGAAACAAGGATGACATCAACGATTCTCCTTTTGTTAGCCCCGGACGCTAATTCGATCTGCGTTCTTGTTTCAGGCCACTCTTTGAGAAAGTTGTTCCATCTCTCAACGTCATGCGCGTATTCATCAAAAGCGAATAAATAGGTTAGCCTGTTAGTATTTGCCTCATCCGCCTTTCTAATACGAAACCCTACTGTTCGCATTCCGTGTTTTTCGAGTAGGCCTTTGAGGATATCCTCAGAGGGAATTGCTGGAATCACGACTTCTGCGGAGGGTTTCTCGCTTTTTTCCGCTAAAGCCTCAGCGATATTTTGTACCGGTTGGACCGGGGACAATTTCGCTATAGGCGTGCCACATCCGATGACAATTAATCCGAGCAGCAACAACCCCGCTAGATTCAGCAGTGTTAAGGAATGCAGCTTCCGCCAGGTTTGCTGCGATTCACAGGCATGCCACCCTACATGGCGCGAGGGTGTAATTCGAAATTTCTTTTCCTTATTGAACCATTTCATTGATAAGATTTCCTCCTTGTCTACCATTTTGAGAATGGCATCTTACATTGCGCGTTTGTGTACTAATACTTTTTTCTGTTAAGATACCATATTTACAATTTTTAGTCAACAATTTAATTTATTTTGGGTGGGTAAAGTTTTTGTACTATGATAGGGGAAGGGTGGAAGAATGGAAGAGGGGATGGAAGAATGGAAGAATGGAAGAATGGAAGAATGGATTTGGCGGGGGTTGTCTGAATGCACGTCGCATTTGGGCGAGTACGCCGCAAATCGCGGAGGACACAGAGGACGCAGAAAACGCGGAAAAAGAGGTTTCTTGCTAACATCTAACCATTTTGTGTCTGAATCGCGGAGGACACAGAGGACACGGAGAACGCGGAATGTTCGATGTGTGGGCATCAAGGTTTTAGGATTAAGGGATGTTGCGTTTTTTTGTCTGAATCGCGGATTATCGCGGAAAACGCGGATTTTAAGGCAAGAGGAAGAGGCGGTTGATACGCATCAAACCGCATTTTAGAATCACAACAGCTTGCTATAAGCCAACGGTTTCCAATATTCTATAAACATAGTGTCCATACTGAACTAATACCAAATTAACACAATTCGTCTCTTTCCACTCTTCCGCTCCAGCGGAGCAAATGAATTTGGTATTAGCTCCATCCGGGCGAAATGTTTCATGCGCAAAAACCTCTTTTTTCCGCGTTCTCCGCGCCCTCCGCGCCTTCCGCGATTCTGACAATAAACATACCAAAAACCTTCCCGTTAGCATCCGACATCGCGGTCCGTGAACACGATGAATCAGATGAATTTGGTATAAGAGGTAATCGACAGGCAATGAATTACCCCTACTACAAACGCCAAACAGACCGTACTGACGTTATCTGAGTAGACTGATTTTGCCAATTTCGTGGACAACAGCATCGGCTTGCGTTGCAGCGATACGATAGATGTAGTTCCCGGGGGCGAGCGGTTTTCCGGTGAGCGTTGAACCGTCCCACCAGAATTTTCCGGGGGCAAGCACGTTCTGATGTGCCTCGCTATAAACTTTTTCCCCCGAAACGGTGAAGATTTCAAGGGTAACGGTTTCCCCGATTTGAGAGGCGGAGAGTTGATACGCAAATGTGACCTTCGATTCGGATGCACGGAACGGATTTGGATAGACTTTCACCCTCTCAAGCGCGAAAGGTGCCTTGTCTAGCTGTGCAACGGAGAGACGGTATGACATGATGTCGCTGAATTGGCCATCAGAGGTTACCATGAGGTAAAAGGTCTGTTGTGAAGTTGGTTGGTAAAGGATTTGGTATCCTACTAAATCGGGGGCATTTTCTCCTGTGGCCAACGTTTCGCCTGTGGCTGATAAGAGTGTTAGCCGGTAATCCTTTCCTGCTGGGATATCGGTGAGTGTCGCACGAATTGTGATACCGGGTACCGCTTCAATTTGATAAAAATCGTGTGTATCCGATAGGCTATATAGAAAGGAGTAATAGGGTTGCCCATAGTAAATCGGGAAAGCGGTGCCGAGGGTGTCGTTGGGTTCGTAGGTGTCCCCGAACGAGACGAGCATTTGCATAATCGGTCCCTCAGGCCCAATATTGGTGATAGATATTCCGGAGGGTGTTCCATCATTAGCGTTGCTGTTTGGTAGGGTTCCGGGGGTAAAAGCGGTTTGGTCGTCATCTGCGGCGTAAGCTGCGCCTTCAGTGATGGTATCAATGTTTATAGTGTTAGGGTCATCCGGATGGATACCGTAATGTTCAGGGTCATTAGGGTCTTCAAGCCAAATTTGTTGGGCTGCATCATAACTGCCAGGCGGACGGACCTGTGTTTCATCGATGTGCCAGATGAGTATGCCAGATTCGGGAAGATAGGCATCAAAGGTTGCTCCGGAGGCTTTATAGCGATTTTCAATAAGGAAAAATTCTCTATTTGCGGAATGGGTTTCCCGTGCCTGTGGAATATCAATTTTGAAGAGTTTATCTGTTTTAGGGGGCAATTCAAAGCTCGGCACGGAAACCGGTCCGTTTTGTGTGATAGTGACAGGTTGTATCCAACCGAGGCGGCCGTTTTCAGGGCGCGCATCAAAATCCCATTTGAGGTATCCTATGATATGGCTCGGTCCCAGTCCGTTCTGTTCTCCGGCGGCTTCTGGGCCTTGGAACGGTCCGAATTGTCCCATTAATCCCCACTTATGGTCCCGTGCATCGGTGAAGTTTAACCCGTAGACATCCGGTGCGCCGAAATCGTGGAAGAATTCGTGAAAGTAGATGCCTAAGTGAGGTTTATCAAATCCCGGTTCTTCGGCAACAATAACGGCAGTATCGACGAGAACGTCATCAACGATAACGTTGACGTTTGGGGTTAAGACCGACCAAATATCATCAGGGGCAGGGACGAAAGGATTTACGGGGGATGCTTCGTCATTGCCAGCGTGAATGATAAAAAGATGGTCTACGATGCCATCCTTATCACGGTCGTATTGTGAAAAATCGACTGTTGCGTCTATAGCACGACACGCCTCGGCGATGAGTTCGCGATAACGTGGTATATTTCTTGGGCCTTCTCCGTAATACCCCATCGGTTTCTGGGCGCGAATCCATTTGTTCCCTGCGGGCAAAACGCCGCCAGCAGGCCCTGGTTGCACATCCATCTGATTATAAGAGTTTTCGCGGAAGTATGTTTTTAATGACACCCCTGTTTCAGCAAATAGATATTCATTGAATTCTGCGCTTGTTCTTTTTCCCGGTTGGTCGCTGAAATCAATTTTGAGGGCAAGCACATATTCAACGCCATCCGGTTGCAGGACTCCCTGTTCTCTTGCTAAGCAACATTCATCCAACATTTGCAAATATGTAGAGACACTCAGTTGCGAATTAAGGCCTGCGGAGGATTTCGGAGTCAATTCGCCAGTCCTCGGATTGACATCAAAATAGCGATAAGGATTTGGGGGTGCGGCGAGGCTAAATGTTGTAACTGTGAGGAGACATCCCCAGCAGACCATCAAAAGGATGGAGGATTTGCTAATCAAATTCACCCCCACATTTCCTGCATAAGATGTAAAATTGGATGTCATCAGAATGGGCATGTTGTTTCATAAGGTCAACGGCTTGTTGCGGTAAATCTTGGCCACACTTGGGACATTTGTAGAGTGAGCCCTCTATTTCAGGAAACTTGCGGACATCTCCCCACATGTCGTCGAGCCAATATTTAAATTCCCAGGGAAATTCGGTTTCGGTTTCTTTCGAAATTTCAACTGCGTGGTTAATTAACCTTTGACCTTCTTCAAAGGTAATCGGTTCATAAGGGTGTGGGGTTGTGATAACAGGAATAGATCTCCCTTCGGAGGCGGTTTCGGGATTGAACCTGCGCGAACGCGTCAATAAAATCTGATCGAGATGGGAGCCCGGTTCTCTACCCTTAGACCAGAGGCGGTAGTAGCCTTTGCGCTTGATACGAAAATAACCAGGGATGGATTTGCCCCGGGGGTGTGTTGAGGTATCCCACAACCATCGGTGCCATTTAGAGGAGTCGCCCGGCACTGCCCAGATTTTGATTGCGTTCGGGCCGCCCTGTTCATCCCATGGATAGGGTTCCACATCATCTATGCCGACCCAGTAGGAGTCTTGATTGCCTGCTTTAAAGTGTGCGCGAATCCAGACGTACCATTTACCGGTTTTGGGTATGTAGATTTCATGAATAGCCCGCGCGCCTCTTGCGCTGTCAATAGCTTTGCCCTCGGATGCTTCAGCGTCCTCAACGATTTTCACGCCATTATCCATGTATGCAGCGGCTTCAGCTTCCACAATGAGGGTGTTTTTCGGGACGTGAACTAATTCCTTTTTTTCCTTGGTTTTGTTCTCCTCCTCGTTTTCTTTCCTATTTTCTTCCTCCTTTTCTTCATTTGGATAGGCTTGTTCAGGTGCGACATAATCTCTTCCGAATTGTAAACATACCTTTTCAAATTTTTTTTCGGTGATATTTGCGTCGAAGAAGCTGTCTCGGACCCCTTTTTTCCAGAGGTCTAGGAGGAGAAACATCGCCTTGAGATTGCCATCGGGCCGTTTGCGGGTGCCGACAACGATAAGCATACCGGTGTCTTGCGAGCGGCTAACGAGGCATCTATGAATGGGAAATTCGGGCCGCGGCCCTCTGCGGCCCCGGACGATGAGGGGACTATAGTACCGACAGCGGTTGTCGCATCCGGGTATCTTGGCACGTTTTGCCTTGCAGCAATCTGGACAAATTAACAGATTGCTGAGGGCAGGACAGGCTCGCTTGCCGTTATTGGAGTTGCATGTACGGCACCGTTGCCGTCTGATGCGTTTGTTTCTCGTGGATGTTCTTGGATATCGCATAGGTTTTTTTCCGTTGGTAATACCATTTCTAATTGAAAATGCCTCTTTCTTGTAGCATAAACTTCCAGTTTGTGCGCTTTCTTGTAGCATAAACTTCCAGTTTGTGCGCTTTCTTGTAGCATAAACTTCCAGTTTGTGCGCTTTCTTGTAGCATAAACTTCCAGTTTGTGCGCTTTCTTGTAGCATAAACTTCCAGTTTGTGCGCTTTCTTGTAGCATAAACTTCCAGTTTGTGCGCTTTCTTGTAGCATAAACTTCCAGTTTGTGTTGTGTGTTATTGTAGCATAAACTTCCAGTTTGGGTCTTCCGTTCTCCGTTTCATTTCTAACAACCGGTAATGATAGAATAATTAATAAAAATGGTATAAGTGATGGACGATGATGAAGATTAATTTTTAAATTCGGAATACTAGAACGGGTGATAAATCACCCTACTACAAACCCTTATATTTAGGATCAGGAGCGGAACGGGTGATAAATTACCCTACTACAAACCCTTATGTTTGTTTGTAGTAGGGAAACCATTCATTGCCTGTCGAATACCGACATATTTATCTAAAATTCATTAGCGGTCATCGTCATCTGAGTGGTTATCGTATCGGGCATCGTAATTAGGCGAATTCGGACGGTTGACTAAATCGGCGAGGTATTCAGCGATTTTGTCGGTTACCTGTTGTGCATCTACGTCAGCGAAGTTAAAGAGTTCCTTAAGCATAGGTGCAATTGCGCCTGTGTCAAGCAATGTATTAGCGAGGCGTCCCATACTGCTTCGGTTGATTCCGCCTTTTCCATCGGTATTGCCCATATCAAGAATTTTGATGCTGTCGATTTTCTCTACTGGACGCATGAGTTGTTCGACGATTCCTGTGGCTTCATCGATGAGTTCAAGGATTGCCTCTTGGACGAGGACGCGTTGTTCAGCGACGTTTCGTGCTTCGTATTCGGCCATTTCGCCTTGTGCTTTGGCGCGTGCTTCAGCGAGGACAGCATCGGACAGCCGTTCAATGGGCTGTGCTTGTGCTTCCGCACCGATAATTGCGACATCTCGTTGCCACTCAGCTTCTCTGACCTGCTCGGTGGCGGTTACTTCGACTTCAGCGCCGACGCGTTCGGCTTCAGCGACGAGTTGTTCTTTCTCTGCTAGGGCAGTGAGGACCTGCTTGCCAGCGACCTCAATTTTCCTGTCTTCGTCGACGAGTGCGACCCGCAATTCCTGATCGATTCGGGACTGCTCGACGGCGAGCATTTTGGCAATTTCGGTGAGTTCCACTTGCCGGTTTTGGTCAATCTGTGCGGTTTCAACGACGAGATTTTTCTCAATTTCCCGTTGCTGGACCTGTTGTTCTTGGGAGTGTCTGGTAGTTTCCACAAGCAGGTCTCGTTCGATATCTCGCAGCATGACCCCTTCTTCTTGGGCGATACGTGCCTTTTCAACGAAGAGTTCTTTCTCGATTTCGCGAACAGCGATTGTCTGTTCCTGCTCAATTTTCTCCATTTGGACGACGAGATGCTGTTCAATTTCGGCAAGTTGTACAACTTTAGTTTGCTCAATCTGTCTGGTTTCGACGATGAGGTTTTTCTCGATTTCTCGTTCTTGAACAATCTGTTCAGCGGCAACGCGTTCAAATTCGACATCGCGATTCATTTCGATTTCGCGTTCTTGTACGACCTGTTCCTGTGCGATCCGGGCACGCTCAACCTCTTGCTTCATCTCATATTCACGTTCTTGAATGCTCTGCTCCATCTCGAACTGATATTTAATGGTTTCGGCTTCCCGTTCGACAGCATAGACAGCGATATTTTTCTGTTGGTCAGATTCTGCCCATGCCTGATTTTGTTCCGCTTCAAGGATACGAATTCGTGCGTCGACCTCAATTTGTTCGACAGCGACCTCTTTTTCTTGAATGGCAGCGATTTTATCACGCTCTTGCTCAACGGTAATTTCGGTGATTTCTCGGATACCGATGGCATCAAATCGGTTGTCGGGATTGAGCATTTCGACGGGTGTCTGATCGACTCGGATGATGGAGACGGTATCAAGTGTCAACCCATTATGTTCTCTCAAATTTTCGCCGCAAGCGTCCTGAACTTTGAAAGCGAATTCGATCCGTTTTTGAAGCAGGTCCTGAATGTCACTTTCGGCAGCCACACTTCTCAAGGCACCATCTAACATCGGTTCAATAAGTTCGCGGACAGTCTCCGGTGTCATAGATTTGTCCCCGAGGGCTTGGGCTGCTTTTAAAATATCCTCTTCCGGCTCCGTATGTACTTTAAGATAAAAGACAACTTCAACATCGGCGCGGTTGAAGTCGTTTGTGATTAAGGAGTCAGATGTTTCTCGCAGTACCTCAATTCGCATAGTGTTGAGCGAGATTTCTTTGATTTCATGAATGATTGTGTTGACCCACATTCCGCCAGTGGTTTTAATTTTTTCCTTGGAACCACCTGTCCTGACGAGGGCTATATCGGCTTTCGGGATTCGGTACCGGATAGCAGAAGCAGCGAAAGCACCGAGAACGATAAGCAGGCCAATAGTGACAGCTAATATAATGTTTCTTACATCTGTTAATCCGAGGCTATCTGAGTATCGGACCGCAACGGTTACCACAATAATAGCGACAACAAGTAAGAAAATGATTACAGCTATTAAACGCATTCGTTTCTCCTAGTAAAGGGGCAGTATTGAGACAATTAGTAGATGTCTCTAATATATGAAATTTGTTCCCCCGGATTTAGTGGGCAGCGACATCGCTTTCGCGATTTGTAGTGCGGTATCGCCCTTTGAGCGGTTGGCGCGGCGATGTCTGCCACGCGAGACTTGCCAGATAACAGAGGGTGTTTTCAAGGAGAGGTTTAGCAATGGCGGTTTTATGGGCATCCCGCGTATCCATCGCGAAACCAACATAGTAGCCATCACCCCACTGCAACTGGATACCAATCGGCCCTTTATTATCTTCTCTGATTGCCAACTGTCGGTAAGTCGGATCATTGGTGACCCAGTGGTCATCTGTTACCAAGTTGTCGACGTTGACTTTATGGGGCCATGTAAACATACCGGTTCTTTGTCCATCTTCGGTAATTGTCACGTTGGCATCTTCAGCCCCTACGACATCGATGGGGTGTCGCTCCACGGGGAGCCAGTCTCCCCGCCACTTCGGTTCAGGGACGTGTACACCATCAGGTGGCACAATATGGTTGTCCATTGCGGATGTCCAAACGACTCCGCCTTTTCTGACGAAATCTTTAATTTCATCATCCGCGTCTTCAACGAAATACTCCCCATCATGCCCCGTAGCAAACCATGTGAACCAGATGATGTCGTACTCGGAAAGGGTCACGCTCGAGAGTTTAACCGCGTTCTTTGGGTCGCCTCGGTTGTCTGGGTTGTCGTTAACATGGACTGTTGTATATTGAAATTCTAAACCTTCAAGCGTCGTGAGCGATTCCAAAGCGGCGGGTTCTCCTGTGAGATTATCGCCAACCACAATTAGTACGCGGAAAACACCTAACGGTACAATTTTTATGGAAGAGATGATATCCGCAAACGATTGCGATTGTGGAAGTGACCGGAGGTTTCTAATTGCCAGCTGGAATTTGCGGGAATTCAAACTGAGATTGAGCCGTCGCCCCTCAAAATTGACATGCTCATAACAGATGATATGACACCCGCTGAAAGGGAAACTGGGGCCTCGCTGAATTCGGATGGAGGAAATCGTATCGTTCATACCGACTTCAAACATAGAACTGACATCGCGCATGACGACGCTCCGCTGGCCGCTAAAATCTACATCGCGAAATATCTCTATGATGACCGGCACGGCCCCGTACTCCGGTGGAGTCGGATGCGCTGCTGGACTAAAACTGATTGCTGTTATCGCATCCCCAAAATTGTACGGTATATCGTGGATGTTTGGGTAGAACCCAGGTGCCAGAACTAACCGCCGTCCTTGATAATTCACATGCTCGTGAAAGATCGCCTTATAGTTGGGAGACGCACTGAAGCCGGGGCCCTTATAGATTTTAATAGACGAAATCACATCTTGGGCACCAATTTCGGTGGTATTCGGTATGGAATCAATGAGGGTCACTTTGCGTCCCCGAAAATTGACATGTTCGAAGACTTCAACGACTAACCTCGGCATGTTTGCCATGTTCTTATCCGCCCTTCGACGCTAGTTATTTATATTATTTGTTACATTATACCATTGAAAAATTGGTTTGTCAAGGAAAAAATTAATTTTTAATTGACACAGGAGCGATTTTGTTGTAAAATAGTTAGAAAATAGCGTTTAAGGGCAATTTAATAGAGCACGCCCACAAGGAGGAGAAGAAATGAAACATCTACAAATTTTTGTGCAGAGAATCGCATCGGTGCTTATCCTGCTTATCTTTGCAGCACCGGTTTTTGCGGTGGAACCCCCCGAAGAGATGCCCCCACCTAAAAAATATGTGGAGTTCACACTGAGCGGCACCTTCACCGATACCAAAACGATGGGCTTTTTTGGCCCCTCTTCAAAAACAGTGCGGGGGCTCCTTAAAAAATTGGACGCACTCAAAAACGATGATGAGGTGGCAGGCGTTATCTTCAAAATCGAGAGTATTGGCTTAGGCTGGGCGAAACTGCAAGAAATTCGAACTAAACTAGCCGAGCTACAGAATTCCAAAAAAAAGATGATTGCTTATATTGAAAGCGGTGGGAATGCCGAATATCTGCTCGCCACCGCAATGGACCACATCGTACTGATGCCTACCGGAGGTCTTAACTTGACCGGATTGCGTGCGGAAATCCTCTTCTTCAAAGGACTTTTAGAAAAATTAGACGTTCAAGCCAATCTGCTTGCAATGGGAAAATATAAGTCTGGAATCGAACCTTACACCCGCGATAGCATGTCTAAGTCCTTCCGGGAATCTATGACCGGCTTGCTTGATGAACTCTACGCCCAAATGCGGACTAAAATTGCGGATGGCAGGGAGGGAATCACCCCGGAGACCGCTGCTGCCCTCATAGACCGAGGGCCGTTCACTGCCGAAGAAGCACTCCAAGCCAAACTCGTAGACCGGTTGCAATACTACGATGAACTGATAGACGCACTCAAAAATGCCCCCGAGGGAAAAATACAGATTGCCAAACCGGGCGACAGAAAGAAGCGACGCGTACCGGATATGAACAGCTTCGCTGGGCTTTTGCAGCTGTTTAGTATGTTGAACCCACCGCAGCGTGCCCAAGCACGGGGGTCGGACACACAGCTCGCGCTTATCTATGCGAACGGGCCCATTGTACCTAGTGTCGACCCGTTCTTGGCATCTATGCCGGTAGTGACACCTACAGTACTTAAAAGTGCTTTTCAAAGAGCACGCGCCGACAATACCGTTAAGGCGGTCGTGCTACGGGTAGATAGTCCTGGGGGTTCTGCGCTCGCCTCCGACCTTATCTGGCGTGAGGTAATGCTGACACAACGTGAAAAACCGGTCGTCGTCTCAATGGGGGACGTTGCGGCCTCTGGCGGGTACTATATCTCTATGGCAGCCGGAACAATTGTCGCACAACCCGGCACCCTCACAGGCTCAATCGGCGTCCTCGGTGGTAAACTGAACCTCAAAGGGCTCTATAATAAGGTCGGTTTGACAAAGGAAATTATCAGATACGGACAAAATTCCACGCTTTATTCAGATTACGGCAGCTTTACAGAGACAGAACGGGAACGCGTCGAAAAGATGATGAAAACCGTTTATCAAACTTTTGTCAGCAAAGCAGCAGAGGGACGTAGGAAGACCTTCGAGGACATAGATGAAATTGCACAGGGCCGTGTCTGGACAGGAAAAGAGGCAAAGGCACTCGGGCTCGTTGATGAACTCGGTGGACTTGATACCGCCCTCGCTATTGCAAAGCAAAAGGCAGGCTTTACCGAGGAGGATAAACTTAACATCATCGTGCTGCCTAAACAGAAAACCTTTTTTGAGCAACTGCTAGAAACCATGATTGAAGAGGAAGAAATCACCACGCCGTTCCCGTTACACCTGGCACAACAGCATCCCGCGCTGCTTGCGCTTGGAACACAGTGGCATCAGATTTTCACCTGGGCACGCTTGTTCGAAAAGGAACAGGTGCTCACAGTTTTGCCTTTTGACATTTTAATTCGGTGAATTTATGCAAGCTAACAATAACTTTCACGTTGACGTAAGTGACGAAGAGGTCGCTTTTTTCCAATCAAACGGATACCTGAGCATTCCATGCATCACAACAGCGGATGAGGTAGAATGGCTTAAGGGCATTTACGATGAACTTTTCACGGAACGCACAGGAGAGGCACAGGGCCGCTACTTCGATTTGGCAGGCCCCCGCGCCCACACGGGACGTGAAACGTTACCACAAGTGCTGGGCCCGGAGGCACAATTTCCGGAACTGCGAGAGTCTATCTATTTTCAAAACGCGAGACGACTCGCTGCAAAATTGCTGGACGTAGACATTGAAAAGGTCAACGGGGGTGGGCACATGATTTTAAAGCCGGCACTTTACGGAAATGAAACGCCGTGGCACCAAGATGAAGCGTATTGGAATCCATCAGTGCTTCCACACAGCTTGAGCGTTTGGCTACCGCTTGACACGGCGACAATTGAAAGTGGATGTCTCCACTTTATTCCGAAATCTCATAAAGGTGAAGTGCGGTGGCATCGCCATATCAACAATGACCCGCTCGTTCACGGATTAGTGACCGACGATGTTGACCCTTCGGAGGCAGTCGCCTGCCCGATAGCGGCTGGCGGTGCAACGTTTCATCACTGTCGTACCCTACACTATTCTGCCCCGAATAGTACACCGAAAGCGCGTAGAGCCTATATCCTCGTCTTCAGCGGCCCCCACCAAAAGTTGGACGCACCGGAGCCTCGACCGTGGCAAACAGAGGAGCAGGAGGCACTTGCTAAACTTAAATCCCTCACTGCAGAGCGGTAATGGTTTTTTAGGATGGAAGCGTGGAAGCGTGGAAGCGTGGATTTCGCGTCTTTTTGTCTGAATCGCGGAAGGCGCGGAGAACACAGAGAACGCGGAAAAAGAGGGGTTTTGATAACATCTACACATTTTTTGTCTGAATCGCGGATTATCCTGATTGCTGATAGTCATTCTGAGGGAGGGAGTGAAGCTATGAATATTATTTGTACGGGTATTAGCTGCTCCGGCCGGAAGGAGCTGATGGAAGATTTTGAAGTGCTTTGTGCTAAAAAAGGACTAAACATCGGCTTCTTCAACGTTGGCGATTTTATGCACCGCGCCGCCGCAGAATCCCATGTTCATTTTACAGAGAAGGTGCTGGATTCCGAGCCAGCCGTTTTATCGCTAGCACGGCGCGCTGCTTTTTATGAAATTGCCCAACGCGCGGAAGCTTATGAGCATGCTGTCATCGGCCTCCACGCCTGTTTCCGCTGGCGAGGAAGTCTCATCGAAGGGTGTTCCTTCAGAGATATAGCAATCCTTCCGCCGGACCTGTTTATCAACGTGGTTGACAATATCGCGGACATTTACGGACGGATGGAGGAAAGCACGCAATGGGCTGGAATGGGAAAAGCAGCACTTAACGTCTGGCTTGACGAGGAGGAGTTTATCACTAGACAACTTGCAAATCTCGTTGATAAGCCGTATTACACGGTGGCACGGCAGCATAACCTTGAGAATTTTTATGAACTGCTTTTCTCCGATAAGCCGAAATTTTATCTCAGTTATCCGATTACGCTTCTACAAGAAACCCCGGCGGAAATTGAGAAAATCCGTAAACTCGGTGAGAAGCTGAACGAGAATTTTATTGTCTTCGACCCGCTGGCGATTAAGGATATGGAACTGGTTACCTTCTCCCAGGAAGGGCCTGAAGATGACACGGTGCATGTACCTGCAACGATGAGTGAATTGGACGATGATGTAATTGAACAGATTAAAACGCGAACTGTTTCGCGAGATTACCAGTTTGTCCACCAAAGCGATTTTGTCGTTGTGCTTTACCCGACAGATAAATTGTCGCCCGGTGTTCTGAGTGAGATGAATTACGCCTCCCGCCATAATAAACCAGTATACGCGGTTTACACCGGCGTTCGGAGCATCTTCTTTGAAAAATTGTGTGAACGGATTTTTGATACATTTGAAGAATTGGAAGACTTCTTGAAAATAACGTACAACGTACAACGTTTAAAAACATGAAAATTGCCATCCTCTCCCGTGGACCCCAAAACTATTCAACCCGCAGCCTCGTTGAAGCGACTATAGAGGCAGGACACACCCCGGCAGTTCTAGACCCGTTCGGGTTCTACCTTCATATCGGCGGTACCGGGAGCCGTATCATGTATCATGGAAAGCCAGCAGAGGATTTTGATGTTGTGTTGCCGCGGCTGAGCGGTGCGACAGCGAGGTACGGCAGCGAGGTTATCTCACACTTTGAATGGCTGGGTATTCCTGTGGTTAATGGTGCGGAGGCGATAGCAGCGGCACGCCACAAATTCCGTTCTCTGCGGATTCTTGCTCAACACGGTTTACCTATTCCACCAAGCATCACTGTCGGTTCCGCCACGTTTTTAGAAGAAACGGTGGATAGTATAGGAGACTACCCGTTTATTTTAAAACCGTTTCACGGCACACACGGCAAAGGCGTTATGCTTTTAGATACACCCACGTCCCTGACTTCAACCGTGGACGCGCTGTGCGAACTCCGTCAAGACTATATAATTCAACCCTTTGTTGCGGAGGCATCCGGTGTTGATATCCGTGTGTTTGTGGTTGGCGAAGACGCAGTTGCTTCAATGAAAAGAAATGCTCCCCCCGGCGAGTTTCGAGCGAATATCCACCGAGGCGGGAACGGTGAAACGGTAACGCTTCCGGACAGCTATATCCGCCTTGCTATTGAAGCGACGGCAGCGATGAAATTAGAGATAGCTGGGGTCGATTTACTACAAACATCGAAGGGGCCGGTTATCTTAGAGGTGAACCCCTCGCCTGGGTTCGAGGAATTGGAATTGGTGAGCGGGGTTCGGATTGCGGATGCGATTATTGAATTTGCTACGACATTTGCGCGAAACCGCTGTGCGCGGAACGGAAAAGGAAAAGATAACCTATGGATGAACCCCGAAGAAAAATCTTGATGTTCAATCACGAATTTCCACCGATTGGAGGCGGCGGCGGTTGGGTGAGCTATTTTTTGGGAAAACACTTCGCAGCAGCCGGACACGATGTGCATCTGATTACCTCCCAATTTCAGGATTGCCCAGCACGGGAAGAGGTGGCAGGTTTTCAGGTGCATCGGGTGCATGCCCTACGAAAAAATCCGAATGTCTGTGCTGTTCACGAAATGTTGACATATACGGTCAGTTCTAGCCTATATGGGTTGAAATTTGCGAAACAATTTAAACCGGATATTGTTCAGGTCTTTTTCGGTATTCCTGCGGGAGGCGGGGGTTATGTTTTACAGAAATTCCGAAAGGTACCGTACGTAGTGTTTCTGGGGGGACGAGATGTACCACGCTCTAATCCTGACCCGCCCTATTATCGGTGGCTCTATCTACTACTGAAGCCGATGATTCGCGGAATCTGGGGCAACGCTGCAAGGAATGTCGCATGCAGCGACGACTTACGTGAGCTTGCGCGTGAAACGGATGCCGATGTGAAAATAGATGTAATTCCTGATGGTGTAGACCTGGAAACGTTTGCACCGACACCTCGCGAGGCAACTCCGAAGACAGTCCGGGTGCTGACGATTGGGCGGCTCATTCCACGCAAGGGGTTCCAATTTCTCATTCGCGCGCTTCCGCAAATTGTTGAAAGTGCTACCCACAACTTTGAAATTGAAATTGTCGGTGATGGCCCCTATCGCGGAGAATTGCTGAAAATAGCAGAAGACCTCGGTGTCGCTTCCTATATACATTTCGCAGGCGCAGTGCCGTATCTGGAACTGCCAGAAAAATATAGAAACGCGGATATTTTTATACTCCCTTCATTGGCGGAGGGGATGCCGCTTGTCGTCTTGGAAGCAATGGGCACAGGTTTACCGATTGTTGCTAGTCGCTTTCAAGGCATTGATGAACTCGTTGCGGATGGCACTAACGGAGCACTGTTCGACACCGGCGATGTAGCGGGGCTCGCGCGATGCCTACTCAAGTTGATTAACGCGGGTGAGCAGCGCATCCAGATGGGAAAGGCTAGCATTGAACGGGTGAAACCTTACGATTGGAAACACATCGCGGAGGCTTATCTCACGCTCTATGGGGATATTCTAAAGGCGTAATACAGATTCGTAGATAATGGAGAGAAACCTGACAAAGGAGAAATAGGAAATATGCTTCCAATTAAAATTCTTGCTATCGGTGCGGGCGGTTTGCAACGCGCCTTAACTCACGAATTTGTTCATATTCTCAATCAACGGAATCTTTATAACGGCGGCATCTTTGTCGGGCAACCACGAGGGACCGAAAAAGCTGATGCCTTCAATCAACAGAATGGCGTATACCACGTTGTCACGTTTGACCTGGGCGGCGTTCAGGACATTCAACAGGTAGCAAGCGTTGTCGGCGCAACTACGCTCACCACGGAGGCGGGCCGTGAAAAATTTTATGCACAGACTCAAAATCCGCTGGATCTTGTCCTTATCGGTGTAACAGAAGCGGGAATTGCTAAAGGTGAAGTGGCGATGGATGTGCTAGATGAAACCCTTTATCGCTATTTCCGCCATCACGGTGCGGATGCAACGCTCTGTGTTATCAATACGGATAATCTCCGCAATAACGGGGATGTTATCCGTGAGATGCTCTGCAACGCCTATCCGAGACGCAGCGATGGATATGCGGCGTGGCTGGAAACGAAGGTTGGGTTTCTCAACGAAATGGGGGACCGACTTGTGCCGCAAGTCTACGCTGTACCTGAGGAGATTAAGGCGGCAGCCCAAGCACAGATTGAAGGTTCAGATGAATTGATTACTTACGCGGAGAAGTTGCCCGCAACACCGCTTATCTTAGAGGACCTTGACGACATGCTGCGCGTGCCTTTCGGTGAACTTCAGGATTACGGCGTTATTGTCAAACAGGAGAGCATTGAATCGTATCACGATTGGAAATTGCTCCTCGTCAATTCTGTTCACGTGCCGGGGATTACGCACAAGGGGATGCTCTCTGGTATTGAATACGTTAACGAAGCGGCGGCACACCCGACGTTCGCACCACATCTGGAACGCCTGATGACCGGATACGCTGAAATTGTGGAGGCAGATATCCCAATAGCGAGGAAAAGTGCGCGGGCATACACGTTGGAATTTATAGACAGAATCCGCCGTGTCAAAGATGACAACGCCCGGATTAATATCATTGAAACGGTCAAACTCCGGGAACGCGCTGCTGATATCGTCCGCTCCCCTAACTATGCAGCAAGCACAGAGCTTTTCAAATCTGATTTTGCCTATTCCTTCGCAACGGTACTCCGATTTTTGACACCGCACACAATGCCTACCCCTGACGACTATCGAGGTATTACCGATACTAACGTGGAATACGAAATCCGAGACCCTAACCGCACAATACAGAACGTGTTGAACGGGGCATTTGGGGCAAATGTAACGGATGTGGAAAACCGACTCGCGACTATTTTCTCGGACGCAACGTTATGGGCACCCCACGGCACGACATCGGATAAAACCTTGAGTCAGAATGGAGATTTCAGCAGACGTGTTGCACAATATTATCATCAGTTGGTGAACGGGAAGACGTGTCTTGATGTTTTGGAAACAATTAACCAATAGGTGACATGATGTATACCCCCATTTAGCGTTTAGGCAGCTCCCACCGTTTGTAGGTGACGAAGGTTCTCCATACGCGCATTCGGTGCCTACAAACGCCACACTCCCACACAGTGGCTGTAAATCTACCCCGATTCCGTAAAATAAACCTCACCCTTCAAAACACAATACCCTTAATCACAAAACCCTGAGTGTTACACACCTGATAATCCGCTTTCATCCGTAAAGTGGACAGTTTATCATCGCTTCAGATAATTTTCGCCTTCCATCCTTCCACGCCCCCTTTGGTTCTCTAAAATATTTATCCTCCTTTTCTTTTATATTGAAACATCCGAATTTAACTTTTCAACGCACATTGAAATTTTTTGTAACCTTTTTACCTGATTTCTTAACTTGCTATGTAGACACATAAAATGTGCAAAATTGGGAATGGTAAAAAGATGTAACCTTTTTACCCGATTTCTTAACTTGCTATATGATGAACGCATAGAACACATCTATCTATGCATTTCATGTGAGCATTAGTTCAATTGGGAGCAAAAGATATATCTTGTTTTCCAATTTTTACTCATAATTTGTTCTATATAGTCCAAGAATGATAAATCGGTGAACGCTAATATAAGTAAACGCGAAGCAGCACTTGTACTCTCCTATCGCGCGGGTGACACGACGGCATGGGATACCCTCTGTTTAGAATATGAAAAGCGACTTGCTCAATTTTTCTACAATGAGGGCATCCACAATCGCGAGGATGTAGAAGACCTCGTCCAGGATACGCTGCTTGAAGCGATGGAGGCGAATTGCGATTACAGGAAACAGCTGGTGAACCTATACCTACGTATCAGCAACCTGCGCATATCGTGAGTACTGAAGAAAAGTTGGAGATTGTCGAACTTTTGATAGCGCAGCTTCCGGAAAAACAGCAGAAGGTCCTCTTGTTCAGTGCTAACGAAGTACCGCAAAAAAAGATTGCTGAGCAGTTAAACATCACAAAAGGTAACGTTAAGGTTCTGTTGCATCGGGCTAGAGAAAGGCTGAAAAAGCAACTTGTAACCAGATACCCAGAGATGGCCGCCGAACTATTAAGCAGCGAAACAATTCAATCGCTACTACTTGAAAAAACGTGATTTGTGTTGAATCGCAATGGTTCAACAAACCTAATACGTTTTCACCAAATCAATGCCGAATGTGCATAAGGGATTCGGCGAGGGTTTACTCCAAATAGAGGTTATAGATGAACAGCGGTAAACTATCACAATTAAAGCAGGCCTCCGGTTACCGGAAGCTCTGCGCTGTAATCAGTGTGAGTCTCATTATTGCAATGATACTCATCGGAACCCTCAAAGTGGTCAATGGGAGCAGCAGCACGGATGGCTGTCCGCCCTGCTATCCCACTATCCCACCTTGTACTTTAACACGTTGATATTTATCCTTAATACTTAATAGGAGGAAAAACCTCATGAAACGAACACTGTATTGGGGACTAGCTATCCTCATTTTACTACTCATAACCGCCGGTGTTTTCCTGCTGACACAGCGGAACACCGACACAAAACCGAACGTTGTTTTTGAACCGCCATCCGATAAAGTCATCCAACAGATTCGGGATGGCATTGCAGAGCGGAACGCACAGGACGTGGTCAAACCTCCACCTCCTGGCAAAACCTTCGAGGGGGGCGGACATTGGCACGGCGACGTATGGCACGACGCGCCACATACGCCTTCTGATTTACAACCTATTCCATCGGTCGATGGGCCTGTAAAAGCAAACGCCGATTCGATGTCAGACCCTTCAACGAAATTAACACATTGGCTGCGTCAATATAAAAAATGGGCGCGTGAGTATGAGAAGGCGCATGATGAATGGGTGAAAGCAGTAGAGGCATCTAATAACTATCTTAAAGGGAAATGGACTCCGGAGTATCTTACCAATCTGAGCGATACAGAAAAAGAGCAAGTCGCAGCGAAGATATTGGAATTACATGAAGCGTGTCTGACTGCCAACAACAAGTTAGATGTGCTATCCAAAGAGAGGCTATCGTTTAAATAATCTGCAACTATAAGAAAGGATGGTGGCTTATGGAAAAAGCACTTTTGATTTTCAGTATACTTTTCGGAATCATCGGTTTACAGGTATCGACCCAAGCCGTTGATTATGAAAACTTTGTATTTAAGGGAACGGAATGCTATACAGAAAGGCAGGATGAAGAACAAGCGGAGGCAGCGTATGAATCCGCTCGCCAGAAGGTTATGAAACTCATAGTAAAGCGAAAAACCTTACAGTTCAAGATGGTATTCGGAGGGTTACGCGGCACCGGAAAAACGATGCAACAACTCCAACAAACAGAAGAGGATTTGGATGCTGCGGAACGGGACGCTCTTAATAAATATTCTGATTGGCAGGATGCAGAGGAAAGATTGATAAACTGTATAGACAGTTTATTATGTGGGGGTGGCTGTGGCTCCAGGACAGATCATTTGTCACCCTCTTGTAGCACATGTGATGCTACAAATTTCTATTCTTGTCAGCACAGATGCCCTGGCATTCCAACCTGTGACAGATCTGGTTGTAATGCACAACTCGATTTTAATGTGACTCGCGCATTACACACACAAGTTCGTTGCTCAGGTTGTAAGAATCTTTATTGGCGTTGTGATATGCATGCTGTGGAGATTCATCGCCCCCGTACCTGCTTAAGGATAGTTAATGAGTATTCTTTGAGTTCTTCTGACAGATATATCTGCGGTGCGTCTTACCGAGACTGTATAAATTATCGATTATCCTGTGCAAGCTTCGCCGGCAGACACAACGATTTCGGTGCAGGAAATGGGGCTTGTCCTCTCTGCAATGGCCCTGGCTGCTCCGCGTGTGAGAACCCATAGTCATCCACCATGGGCAGGTAACTCTCAAGTTACCTGCCTCTTCTTTTCATTTGTTCCCACTGCCGCCCTTGATAGCCCCTTCTGCTATATATCAAAAGAGATGCAGCGACGTGACAGAACACAGTCCCCGCAGGAGAAAGACCCTCCACTCTCTCAAGAGTGCCTGCTTACCTCTCTGATTCTGATAGGCGCAACCCTCTTCAATCCAATGTTTCCAAAACTCCGCAAAATTCGCGGAAGTTCCTTTTTTTTCTGACATTTTCTCGCGTTTTCTGCTATAATGAAAGCGTTACGATGAAACAATGCCCCTGTCACTATGGATACTCATAAACTTACATGACGACTGCGTTGTAAGGTATCCACTTTTTAAACATAAGGTGCTTTATCACTAAACCAACAGCCGGTCAAGTGGTAAGGAGAAGGAAAATGAGAAAAAAGATGTTTAGAGGTTGGACTATTCTGATTTTTTTAGTAGGTATTGCTTGCGTTTTTCTGTTCACACGGCAGCACACCGAGACGGAACCAGAAGTTCTTACTCCCCCGGTGCCCCGCTCGGAGGTCATCCCACAGTCAAGCGATGGGCCTGTAAAAGCAAACGCCGATTCGATGTCAGACCCTCCAGCGAAATTAGAGCATTGGCTGCGTCAATACAAAAAATGGGCGCGTGAATATGAGAAGGCGCATGATGAATGGGTGAAAGCAGTAGAGGCATCCAATAACTATCTTAAAGGGAAATGGACTCCGGAGTATCTTAACAGTCTGAGCGATACAGAAAAACAGCAAGTCGCAGCGAAGATATTGGAGTTGCATGAAACGTGTCTGACTACCAGCAAAAAGTTAGATGCGTTATCTGAAGAGAGGCCATCCTTCAAATAATCCCTCTTACCGTTCCATTTTTTCAGGAGGGGTAAGAGGGATTTGGACAGTTGTTTCTTCTAATTTGCACGGGACGGTCTAATCGACAAGAGAGATAACCCCTTTTTTCCGTTGCAGCACAGCATCATAAAATCGCATCGTGCCGATGCAATCCTGAATACTGGCAATCGGTTCGCGTTCTTCACGAATTGCGTTCGCAAACTCGGTGAGGCTAATACCATCCCCTGTCAATTCGCCGTTCCGCTCATCGGAAAAGTTAGAGGTGAACGTGTTGCCACCACCCGTATAGTGTTTAGCACCCCACAGCCCATCTAGGACGATATACTCATGCTGTCCAGTAATTTCAATATAGTCGTAGTTGCGCCGCCATAAACGTTGGCTGCTTAGCTGTAAAGTTCCCACTGCGCCGTTGGTATACTCAACAGCGACAGCAAATGAACCTTGATTATCGACCTCGTTGTGGAAGATGCTGAGTTCTTTCACATCCGCCCCGGCGATGTGTCGCGCCAGATCGAAGTGGTGGATAGCAAAATCGAGCAGATAGTGTTGCACTGACCCATACGGCCCACTACAGAATGAACAGAAAAGTTGTGTGAGTTGTCCGAAGGAGTCGGTCTGCATGATTCGCCGTGCCTCACGCACCCCTAAGCTAAACCGTCGTTGGAAGTTGACCATCAATGTTTTGCCGTGCTTTTCAGCAGCTTCGGCCAAAGCGAGCGTTTCATCGAGGGAGGGAGCAGGCGGTTTCGGTACGAAGACGTGATACCCCGCCTCAAGCGTTTCGAGCACGAGCGGTTGCCTCGGAGCGGGCCCATACAGATAATAATCGGCTTCCAGGTCCTCGTTCTCAAACATGTCGTGTCGGTCGGTGTAGTACCGGCCTGTCCCAAATTTCCCCGCAGCATCTTTTGCCCGATTTTCGTCTGCATCGCAAACAGCCTGCAATGCTACGGGTGCCAGGTGTAAGGCGGGATAGATAGTGTGCCTAGCGAAGCCGCCGGCACCCAGAAATCCGATTCGAAGAGGTTCCATATTTCTCCTTTGCACGCGTGTAAAGCGCGTCGTTGTATATTGGAAAACTAAAATGATATGGACAACAATTTATAGATTTTTAAAATTTAGCACAGCTGCGGTTTTCTGTAAAGAGAAATTGTGATGGGGAAGATTGGAAGATTGGAAGGGTGGAAGAATAGAAGGGTGGAAGGGTGGAAGAGGGGAAGAATGGAAGAGGGGAATTTAGACTGAAATAGCGTTAATTTTCTCTTGCAAAAACGCTGTGCAATAGGGCACTTGTGCTTCCGAAAGTCCGTGCAGAATTACCGCGCCCTCGTAGCCGCTCCGGTTAAGTAAACCGATGTACTGCTCGTAATCCAACAAGCCTGTGCCTGCGGCGAGGTGTCCCGCTTGACCGTCCCTGTCCAAATCTTTCGCGTGTGCCAGCACGATGTCTTCAGCAAGCAGGTCAAATGCCTCGTTAAGGATTTCGCGCATTTTTGGCAGCTCTCCCTTATGAAAGATATTCGCTCCATCCATGACAATCTTCAGATAGGGGGATTGCATTTCGTCAAGTAGTCGCCGCGCTTTCTGCGCGGAATCGATGACGTTTGAGACCTCCGGTTCAAGCGCGAGCGTGATACCGTACTTTTCAGCTATCTGTAGTGCTTGTGCCATAGACTCAACCAGATCACGCCATGCGGATGCTGAGTTGTTATCTGGATGGGCACGCCACATATTGTGCGGGTCGCGAGAGCCGGTGCAGAGTGTAATAATCGATGTGCCGAGGGGCTCGCATTGCGCAGCGACGAACTGCAACATCTCTAAACCCGCATGACGTTTGGCAACATCGGGGTCAATCATGTTGTATGTGCCTGATATTGCTGATATCGTTATCTGTCGTGCATCCAGCTCCTTGCGAATTTCTGAAGATGGAGAGGTAGAAGTAGACACATGATATTGCAAATAGTGGACCCCGTGCTTTATAACGGCATCGAGGCTTTCGGTGAGTGTGGGGCGGCGTATTGTGCCCTCCATGAGTCCGACGTGCATGGGTTGCTCCTGTTAATTGGATTTATGAATCTTCTCGGTTAATTCGAGGTGCGTCAGTGGTGTTTTGCTCGGAATGGAAACGACAGATTGAATCTGCAAGGCGACTTCCCGCGCCAACTAACCGTGCTAAAACGCCAATCTGTTCCCGGCAAACTACGTTGTCAGTCGGTTCAGGATAATTGACTAGGTGATCAATTTCAGCCCAAACCTCCTCAAAAAGGGTTCTGACCTGAATTTCGCAAGAAACGGGCGAATCTTCTCTGGGCTTAATGACGTAGTGAACGCTGGTATACAAACTCTCCTTCACGTCAGGGTTCAAGCCTTGATTTTCAAAGAAACCGTGTGATTCCGGATCCCAAGTATAGGCTTTCGGTTCTTCATACAGCATCCAGTCTCGGCTATCCAATTTTTGGTTTATTGCCCGGTGGATATGTATGAATTGGGCCTGATATAGGTGAAGCACTCGAACCCCGGCGATGTCGGTTATCCGGTCGAAAATATTTTCTGGCGTGATCGGGTCTTCAGTTGGCGATTTACGTTGTATTTTTTCGCGAAGGTGCTCCAAATCCTTCAGTCGACTTTTGACCGAGTGAACGACTTGTGGCGATTGGGTTAGGTCCGGATGTGTCTCAAAAAAGCGAACTGTGTTTTCGCGGAAGAGATCTATATTGTGGTGTTCACTTTGCACTCGCGCTATAATAGCGTTCATACTTGCTTCATCAACCATTATTGGCCTCCAATCGGTCAAGACGCGTTAAGAGCTCCTTGGCAAAGATGTGGAAACCTTTTTGAGTGTCTTCATATCTTTGGCTATTACCTGCAATAGTGCTCTTGTCACTTGCCTCTAGGTTTTTACAACTTGGGACTTTCCACATCGGTGTTCTGTATTTTTGAGACATATTCGGAAGGGTTGCGTAGGAGTGCATAATGGCCGTTCCACCAACGGGGTCTTCTAATTGTGTTTCAGTTAGGTGTTTCCTGTGGTCAGCATCAATATACTCCCGAATTGTAGCGGGAATCTGTTGAGCGTAGTTGTGATGTGCCCTGGATAAATTCCATTCCCCCGATCCGGAATATCTCCTAGCATTGAAAATTGTGAACCCCAAAAAACTGACGAAATTCTTGGGGAAATGGGTTAACTTCGCATCGGAGAGTAGCGTAAAAATCGTATCAAAATCCCGTTTCCAACCTTTAAGGGATTTGCCGATATTCTCTATACCGTAAAGGGAAAACATATCTGGCATACACGGAATGAGAAACCCATCTACAGTGGATATGATGACTTTATTGAGTATTCCGAGACTTGGTGATGTATCGATCACAACATAGTCGTAGGCGTAATTTTCTGCGTAGGTTTTGAAAAAATTTCGGATTTGTGTGACAGTCCGGATTGCTAGCGGGTCTCCACCATAAACATCTGTCCATCGACTCGCGATTTTGTCTTCGTAAGTATGTATGGAGAGTCTGCCCGGAATCATTCCAAGGTTGTCGTGTAGAGATAGCGGTTTTGCAAAGGATTTCAGCGCGTCTGTTCCATCTTCGGTTGGTTTAAAAAGAAAGTGGATGGAACGGACATCACCGGCAATAGCCTCAAATTCACCCTGAGATTTCTGTTCACGCGCTGCAGCAAAGTCATCTATAAATGCCTCTTCGGTCTGCCAAACGTTATGTAGTTCTTCCGGGGCTAAGCCAAATAGGGTTAGATTCGATTGCGGGTCTAAATCGAGAAGAAGGGTTTTATAGCCCAACTCGGCGAGGGCGTATCCAAGGTGGTAGGTCAAGGTTGTTTTGCCGACACCGCCTTTATTGTTGAATACAGCGATTGATTTCATGTTATATCTCCTTTATTTATGAACTTACCTTCGATTTTAGCACATTTGGTGGGTTTTGTCAAAGGGCAAAAAATCCGAAACACGGTTGCGTAAATCTATTGAATATGCCATAATATATACAGTCTATCATGAAATTCTAAATTTCACGCTAATCGTCTTTTTATATGTTAACAACTTTTCGGCAGGGGTCGCCGGATTTCTGCTAAAAAACATGGAAGGAACACTATGTCAAGAGTACCGATTGGGTTAGAGTTATATTCTGTTCGAAATGAGTTGGCAGCGGATGCCCGCGCTACGATAAAAGCGGTCGCGGAGATGGGATATGAAGGTGTTGAATTCGCCGGTCCCCCACAACATTCGGCGCAAGAGTTAAAGGGTTATCTCGACGAGTTTGGTCTGGTCTGCTGCGGTTGGCACACGCCGTTCAATCTCGTCCAAGAAGACAGGCTTGCCGAAACGATTGAATTTAATAAGGTTTTGGAAAACCGTTATATCATCGTTCCGGGTATACCGGGGGAGCTGCGTCAGTCTCGTGCGGATTGGTTGAAGTTAGCGGATTTCTTCAATGGGGTTGCCGATGAACTCGCCGCACACGATATGGTGACCGGGTATCATAATCATCATATTGAATTTACCCCGCTGGATGGTGAACAGCCGTGGGATACCTTCTTCGGCAACACAAACGAAGGGGTTGTGATGCAGCTGGATATGGGCAATGCACTCAATGGGGGTGCCGAGCTTGTCGGTATTTTAGAGCGATACCCGGGCCGCGCGGGAACGGTCCATCTCAAACCTTATACCATATCGGACGCGGCTGGGCACAACGGGTTTCGTCCTATTATCGGTGAGGATAGCGTGCCATGGGCGGAGATTTTTCGAGTCTGTGAAACGACAGGTGGTACGAAATGGTATATTGTTGAATATGAGAGCGATGCCTTTCCGCCGCTTGAGGCCGTGGAACGTTGTTTAAAAGCACTAAAGGCGATGGGGAAGTAAACACATGTGGAGCTATTGTGCAAGCACGCTTCCATTTTCCAATTTTGGTTTGTCGGAGTTTGTGGGTGAGTTATCTGAAAGTGGTGTATCTGCTATCGAACTCGCCCAAACCCATTTTTCGGATGCGGAAGCCGAAACTATCGAAGCACTCCGAGAGGAGACCGGGCTCCATTTCAAATCTTTGCTGAGCACGGTACGGATTGACGCGCCAGATGGACTTGAAACGTTGATTTCTATTCTTGACACTGCTCAAAGGCTTTCCATTTCAACGGTTAGCATTGCAAGTGGTGGCAATGAAACCGCCACCGCTCGCGAGATTGAAACGATTATCGGTTATCTCAAAACGGTTACCGAAGAAGCAGCAGCGCGTAATCTGACGCTTGCTCTCTATGCACACGAAGGGAGTCTCGCCTACAATCTGGAACGCACACAACACATCTTGGAGGCAATCCCTGCTGAAAACTTTGGTTTTTACTACAGTGCCTATCATTTCCATCGGGCGGGAGATGACCCCGTTGTCGCCTTGCGAACCTTGTCAGAGCGGTTATTTAGTGTCTATTTCAATTGTGGTGTGGATTTGCCAACAGGCAGTGAGCCGTTCTGGGCACCAGAGATGGATTTTCCTGCTATCTGTCAGGAGATAGACCGTGTCGGTTACACGGAGGAAATTATGCTCATCTATCTGGGTTTGCAAGCGGAGACACCTGAACCGATTATTGAGGGTATCTCAAATGCGCGGGTGAAGTTGGAATCGCTTCGGCAATCAACGTCATCCATCTTGTGAACACAGTTGTACATATCGTTTTTAACAAGGTAAAGAAACAATGAATAACAAATTCATCTCAATCATGACAGCTCGCATCGTGCGCGATTTTAATCCTTTGCAGATTGTCCTCTTCGGTTCACAGGCACGAGGCGACGCACATCGGCATAGCGATATAGATCTGCTCGTCGTTTTTTCCGAACTCTCGGATAAAGGGAAAACTGCTGTTGATATTCGAGTTGCCCTGGCTGACTTACCCGTGGCTAAGGACATCGTTGTAACAACCCCCGAGGAACTTGCACGCCACCGCACACGGATCGGCTCGGTGCTGCGTTATGCCCAACAGGAGGGAAAAATACTCTATGCAAACGACTAAGGTATTTGCAGAAACTGCTCGCTGGCTGCGTTATGCGGAGGAAGATTTAATAACCGCTGAAACGCTTTTAGCGCAGGCACACATCCCACCTCCTTGTGTGGTGGTATGCGGTGCCGATTTCCTGCTACTATGTCAGATCGGTGAGTTGGGGCATGACTTCATTCTTGAGGAGTTCCATGGAATGTAGCCACTGTTCCTTCGGCTCCCATTCGTGTCCCATGGCAAGCAACACCCCGAATCCGCCGACCTCCTCATAGAGTTGGCGTAAACGGTTCGCAACATGGTCCGGACTACCAACAATCCACAACGTGTCAAGTAAAACCTCTAGACAGGTTTCTACGTCCGGAATATCAGGGTTCATCTTAAATCTCTCCCATCCGAAGAGTTTGAACCAATACTCCCGGAAATCGCGGCCGAGTGTACCTTCTATGGCCTCTTTACGCGCCTGTTCGGTCGTGTCGGCGACGTACACTTCGCGTGCAATACGCCATGTAGAACGAGACGGTGAGAGGCCCGTCTTTTGTGCTCCCTCCGCTACCGCATCCCAATGCGTTTTAATGACCGAGACGGGGGCAAGGTTGATGCTCATCGGAATCCACCCGCGTTCGCCCGCGAGAATAAGGGTACTTGATTTGGTAGAAGAGCCAGCGAGGGCAATCGGCGGGTGCGGTTTTTGATACGGCTTCATGTGAACACTGACGATATCTGGGTTTCCGCTCGGTATTTTAAATTCCCAAAAATCGCTTTTGTAATGACCGGGCACCGGATCGGTCCAAAGCTTGAGTACCGCGTCAATTCCTTCTTGCGTTGACTGTCGTCTATCGCCTTGTGCCATGAACATTTCGGCATCGCTGGGTGTAGAACTTGAGCCGACCCCCCAGTGAAAACGGCCATGGGCGAGATGGTCTAACTGTGCGATGCGATGTGCGACGACAGCCGGATTGTGAATCGGCATACACGTAATACCTGTCCCGAAGATAATGTTCTGTGTCATGGCAATCGCTTTTGCAATAAAAAGGTCAGGACATGGAATATTTTCCCATGTAAACGTAAAATGTTCGCCAATATAAGCTTCGCTATAGCCCAGCTCGTCCAGTACTACCATCTGCTCAAGGTCGGCATCGAGCGTTTTGGTGGTGTCGCTACCGGGTGGGTGCAAAGGCATTGTGAAAAAACCGAGTTCCATGAAAAACTCCTATGTGTATCCCGAACGAATCGGGGTAGGATGCTGGTCCAATTTTCGCTAACGAACGTCAGGATAGTCACGTGTGTCCGCGTCACTTTAAAGAACGTGACAACATCTAGTAAATGTGTTATTATTTTTAAGAAGACATTAAGATTTTGGGTTAAACGTTACCACAAACCCGAATATTTTTCAAACATTTTACGTAAAAAGGAAGACAGATATTTATGAGAATGAAAATTTTTACGCTAACTTCACTTGTTCTGCTCTGCGTTCTAGGGACATGTTTATCAGGGTGCGAACGAATGCAGCAAATGCCTCCGCCAGACACCGAGGTGCCGGCGAAGTTAAAAATCGGTGTCATCCAGTCATCACATAGCTACACAACTTTTAGTCAAGGTGCCGAAACCGCACGTGCTCAAATCAATGAAAATGGTGGGATACTCGGCATGGAGGTGGTGTTTATCACTCGAAATAATCAACCCGTAGCAGATGAACTGCCGATACCAGAAGCAAGCATCAACGCAGCAAAAGAGCTGATTGAGATGGAAAACGTATTTGCCCTTCTCGGTCCTGTTCGTTCAACCATGGCAATTGAGGTAGGTCCAATTGCACAGCAGGCACAGCGACTCATGCTTCCCGGCTCAAGCGGCTCAAATGTGCCAGAATCTGGAGATTATATATTTCTCATCACAGTCCCAAACCCATTTCAAGGAGAGGTGATGGCAAATTTCGCGATGAATCCGGACGAGCTCAATGCTAAAACTGCAGCAACTGTTTATGAAGCAGATGACAACTACTCCATTGACCTTGTCCAAGCGTTTGAGACAGCTTTTAAGGAAATCGGCGGTCAAATCGTTCACAGCGGCTTATATCCTGCAGGTGAGACTACCTTCACAGCACTGATTAAGGAAATTCAGGAGTTGGACGTTACCCCTGATGTTATCTTCTGTCCCGGGACTCAGCCAGAAGTACCACGTTTGATTGAGAAAGCACGACAAGCGGGTATCAAAGCAACTTTTCTCGGTGGTAGTGCATGGGATGACAGAGAACGGTTCCTTGGTATTTTAGACGATAGTACTGCGTTAGATGGCAGTTATTATCCGACCAATTTTTCTGTGGCGACCCCGGACCCGGATGTTCAGGAATTCGTGACAGATTATACGGCACTCTTCGGCAGTCCGCCCGATGGCATTGCTGCTTCGGGGTATGATGCGATGCGCCTCTTGGCACGCGCGATAGAGACCGCGGGTTCGCTTGACCCTGTTGCGGTCCGAGATGCGTTCGCTGCTGTTAGTGATTACAAAGGGGCTACAGCGATTTCGCGTTACGACGAAAATCGGCATCCTGTCAAAAGTCTTGCAATTCAGGTAATTCGTGGTGGACAGGTTGAACACTATAAAGTTGTGGAACCGTAGGACAAAATTGTGCGGGCAGATGTTGTTTAATCTGCCCACTTCTTTGGAAACATTTTGTTTATATGGCATGTTCTCGACAAATGGGGGAAGCGAATTGAGTTACAAGATTAAAATTTTCTATGACCGAGAGGCTGATGTCCTCTATGTAACACAGGGTAATCCTGAACACACGGACTACGTCGAATACGGTGAGGATGTCCTTCTACGTTTCCATCCAGAGACGAAGAGGTTAGTTGGATTCACCCTTATTGATTTTTCACACCACTTTGCTAACAAAGAATCGGGCATCTCGCTCCCCTTTAATGTTGATTTTCAGATGTCTGACACGGTAGAGCTATTTTATTGAGCTCGTCCCTACAGAGAAATTAGAGGAGACCACTTATTATGGCAAATCAATTGATTCAACTCGGTGTCATTGGATGCGGATGGGCAGGCTGTCGCGCTATAGAATCTGCCAACGCCACCTCTCGACTGAACGTCATCGCAATTGCTGAACGTGACCCAGTACGCTTGGCACAGGCAGGCGATGACAACGCGGTACCGCACCGCTACGCTGACTATCATGAACTTCTGGACAATCCCGACGTTGACGCTGTCTATCTCGCGACCTCTCCGGATGGCAGGCTGCAACAGGTGTTGGATACACTCGGGGCGGGTAAGCATGTCTTGGTACAAAAACCGCACGCTATCCGCGCCCCCGAAATTTTAGAGATGGAGGCGGCAGCACAAAAAGCTGAGAAAACACTTCAATTCTGCTACTTTATGCGCCATTTTCCAAACAACCGCCAAATTCGGCACGTTGTTTTGAACGGGGCAATTGGTGACCTGTATCACGCCCGCGTTTTTGGGAAATTTAATTCTATTCCACCTTTTAATGATAATAGTCGCTGGCTGCATGTCTATGGACAGAAAGGCGGTTCATTAGGGCAGCATTACTCACATGAACTCAATCTGACATGGTGGTGGATGGGATGTCCGAAACCTGAGTGGGCATTTGCGGCGAAGCACGTGCTTTACCCCCAATATGACGGACCGGAAGGCGCAGCGGAGGACTATTTGACCGGTATCCTCGGATGTGAAGGCGGAAAAACTATCCAAATAGATTGTTCTCGGATGAGTCATTCGGATTCGGGAAGTGTTGTTGAACTCTACGGTACGACTGGTGCCATCACGAATGGCGGTATATCAAGATTCAAAGATGGTGGATTTGTCCGGGAAGCCGTTGATGCCCCAACGGAAATTGACCATGGGGCGTTGCCTGAAAATGTGCCGGTTTTTTTCTATGAGCTCAATCACTTCGCTATGGCGATTGCGGGGGAGGTTGCGCCGGATGTTGATGCGTCTGATGCGTATACTTTTATGCAGATTTTGGATGCGTTTTATGATAGCGCGAAGAGTGGGGAGAAGGTTTTTATTGGTTCTGGCTCATGTAAAGAATAAGTGCATAAGAAAATTTAACCCTTGTGGCCATTGCGTTTATTAGAACGATCGCACACATCTTTAACATGAGCCTTGGTTCTTAGCGAGGAAAATAAAAAACACTTTGGATGGAGCCTTTTAGATATCTTTTCCTATTTCTGCCCGCTTACTTTGTTTAGTAATTCGATGAGATAGTTTGAAGGGATAGCGAAATTCAGATTCTGTCCGGTTGTTATTATTGACACTGCAACACCTATCACTTCACCCTTGCTGTTTAACACAGGACCACCGCTGCTGCCTTTGGAAATAGGTGCTGTAATCTGGATACGTTCACTACCAACCTGGAACTCGCGTACACCACTTACAATGCCATTTGAAAATGTTCCTTCTAAAAACCCTATTGGATTACCTGCTACGTAAACAGATTCACCTATTTGCACTTTGTCGCTTTTGCCAAGAGAAAGGGCAGGTGCACCAACATCCGAAACCCTAATAATTGCTAAATCTTGTCGCGAGTCCATGGCAACGATGCCTTCTATGCGATGTGTTCTATCCATCCCAACCCGCTTGACATATCCTCTGAGAACCCCTTCAACAACGTGTAGATTAGTGGCAATTGTATCGCGCGTAACGAAAAATCCACTCCCAATATTCAGGGGCTGTCCATTTCGATCTTCCATAACGATGAGGACAGTAGATGCTAATGCGATTTTGGCGATTTGCTGAGGAGTTTGTTGAACAACATTCCGGACGAGCACAAGTGGCTGCTGTGGAATCTGTGAGGCAAGGACGCGCGTATCCCATAAAAGAATGGTTCCACCATAAGCAGTAGCAAAAGTTTTTCCATCTGGTGAATATCCCGGTGTGATGTTTCTTAAATGCTGTTTTAGAATGATTTTGCGTTTTCTCATGTCTGCATCCCAGAAATGTCCTTCGCCAATAGCACTTGCTGTTGCGATTGTATTTCCATCGGGAGAATACACAAGAGAACTATACCTTTTTAGAACATTTTTTTCTTTTCCAGTGTCAGCGTTCCATAAACGTACCTCGCCTTCGCCTGTGCCACTTGCTGTTATGATAGTATTTCCATCGGGAGAGTAGGCAACGAATGTGATATTTTTCGTATGTCCCTTTAAAGTATTTTTATGTTTTTCTGTGTGTGCATCCCATAAATATACTGCGTTCTGACTTGCAGACGCAATAGTATTTCCATCGGGAGAGTAGGCAACGAATGTGATACTTTCCGCATGTTGCAGCTCTCCATCCCTCCAATCGCCATTGGTATTTTGAAGCTTTCCTGTGTCTGTATCCCAAAGAAATACCTCGCTCCCAATTGCGGTAGCGATAGTTTTTCCATCGGGAGAATACGCTACAGAAGATATCCAATTTGTATCTCCTTTTAGAGTAGTTTCGTGTTGTTTTCCTGTGCCTACATCCCAGAAATGTACCTCGCTCCCAATTGCGGTAGCGATAGTTTTTCCATCGGGAGAATATGTAAGCGACTTGACAAAACCAAAGGAATCATAATCTTTAAAAAAATCTTTTTTGCGTGCACCTGTAACTGCATCCCACAAAATTACAATACCATCATATGAATGTCTAGCAAGCGGATTTTCAATTGCGGTAGCGATAGTTTTTCCATCAGGAGAATACACAACTAAATCAGAAATAGGCATATGTTCTTTTAACGTACCAGTGTGTCTTCCTGTTTCTGCATCCCATAAACGCACCTCGCTCTGGCTTGCGGTAGCGATAGTTTTTCCATCGGGAGAATACGCAATGGAATCGACATAACCCCACAATCCATATAAGTGTCCTTCTAACGTGTTTTTGTTTTTTCTTGTGCTGGCGTTATGCAAATGTGCTCTGCTTCCACTTGCAACTGCAAGTGTAGTACCGTCCGGAGAATACACAATAGAATGAATCCAGTGTGTATACCCTTTTAGAGTAGCTTTGTGTTTTCCGGTGACAGTATCCCATAAACGTCCCTTGCGATCGGCTCCTCCAGTAGCGAGAGTTTTTCCATCAGGCGAATACGCAACAGAATAGATATCGTCTGTATGCCCTTTTAGAGTAGCTTTGTGTTTTCCGGTGACAGCATCCCATAAATGCGCCTCTGTCCCACCTGCAGTAGTAATAGTTTTTCCATCTGGTGAATACGCAATGGAATTAATCACGCCGTGATCGTCTTTTAGAGTGGTTTTGTGTTTTCCGGTGACAGCATCCCATAAATGCGCCTCTGTCCCACCTGCAGTAGTAATAGTTTTTCCATCTGGTGAATACGCAATGGAATTAATCAGAAAGAAATCATCCTTTGTAGCCGCTATGAGTCTCGTTTTATATTCTCCTGTGTTTGTATTCCATAGATGTACATCTGTCCAATTTGCAGCTGCGAGTGTCATTCCATCAGGTGAGTACGCAATAGAAATTGCAGACCCCACATCCTCTATAAGCAGATCAAGTTCTTCGCCTGTGTGAGCGTCGTAGATCCAGATACCAATGGAACTACTTACAGCAAGTCGACTGCCATCTGGAGAGTACGCGATATTACTGGTTATGGTCCCTTTACCGATGCGTGCTGTAGCACCTGCGGGTAAACCCAATTGCGTATAATCTGATAGAGATACATTTGGCAAGAACAACATGGAAGCACAAAATAGGGTGATTAGAAACAAACACTTCATTTTCATACAATAAAACTCCATCATACAATAAAACTCCATTAGGTTAGTAAGTTCATTGACACGCTGACAACACTTCGTAGATACATGCTAACATATCTCAACACAAAAATCAAACCGTTTTTTAGAATTTCTCTGTCTTCTGTCTGTGGAATTCGCTTGACACCCTCTGCAAAACATGTTATCATGTTGCTAACAAAATATTCAATTTGCGCGACAAACTATCTTCGCAACGACAGAGATAAAAAGGAGCATTTTATGAAACACAAAGGCACAATAAACACCACCCCTACCCAGGCCGCTATGCTTGGCGAAGATATTGCCGAAAAAGCACTAGCAGCGACGGTGTACCTGGAGATGCAGGATGAAAATGGCGAAACCTTGGGCAGCGGCAGCGGCTTCTTTGTGAAACCCAACCTTATTGCTACCAACTATCATGTGATTGAAGGGGCAGCGAAAGGCACCGCAAAGTTGGTAGGTAAGGATGGGACATACAGCATTGAAGGCGTTACAGCAACTGACAAAGACAACGACCTTGCACTCCTAAAGGTAACGGCACCCGGTATCAAACCGCTTTCTCTCGGAGATAGCGATACTGTCCGGATTGGTGAGATGGTTTACGTTGCAGGTAACCCGAAAGGTTTAGAAGGCACGTTCTCAGATGGACTTATTAGTAACCGCAGAGATGAGAACACAAATGAGCGATTGCAGATGACTGCACCGATTTCTAAGGGCAGCAGTGGCGGCCCTGTGCTAAACCGTAAGGGGGAAGTTATTGGCGTGTCCGTTTCTGTTCACCGCGCTTTGGATGCCCAGAATCTCAACTTTGCAATCCCAGCAAAATATCTCAAGGAACTGTTGAAACAGGAGAAGCCAGCAAAACCTTTCCCACAAACTATATCTGCCCAGACCTACTTTCAGCGGGGAAATCTGAAGTATTTATCAGGAGATTACGTAGGGGCCATTGCAGACTGGACTGAAGCTGTCCGGTTAAAACCTGATTTTGCCGAGGCATACTACAATAGGGGATATGTGAAGGCTCAGTTAGGACAACATGTTTCTGCGATTGCGGATTATGACACCGCTATCAGACTAAAACCCGATCATGCTAAAGCATACAACAATAGAGGACTTGCGAAGTGGCGGTTAGGACAACCCTCTGCTGCGATTTCGGATTATGACACCGCCATCCGACTCAAACCAGATGATGCCATTGCATACAACAATAGGGGAAATGCGAAGGCTGATGTAGGACAGCACGCTGCTGCGATTTCAGATTTTGACACCGCCATCCGACTCAAACCTGATTATGCCGAGGCATACAACAATAGGGGAGTTACGAAGTATCAGTTAGGACAACCCCCTGCTGCGATTTCGGATTATGACACCGCCATCCGACTCAAACCTGATTATGCCGAAGCATACAACAATAGGGGACTTGCGAAGGCTCAGTTAGGACAACCCTCTGCTGCGATTTCAGATTTTGACACCACTATCCGACTCAAACCCGATTTTGCCGATGCATACTACAACCGGGGAAATGCGAAGTATCAGTTAGGTCAACACTTTTCTGCGATTTCAGATTATGACACCGCTATCCGACTCAACCCGGATGATGCCATTGCATACAACAATAGGGGAAATGCGAAGTGGCGGTTAGGTCAACACTTTTCTGCGATTTCAGATTATGACACCGCTATCCAGCTCAAACCTGATTACGCCGAAGCATACTATAATCGGGGATTTGCGAAGGCTCAGTTAGGACAACTCCCTGCTGCGATTTCGGATTATGACACCGCCATCCGACTCAAACCTGATTATGCCAAAGCATACATGAATAGGGGAATTGCAAAGGGACAGTTGGGACAGTCCTTTTCTGCGATTTCGGATTTTGATAGTGCCATCCAGCTCAAACCTGATTATGCCGAGGCATACTACAATCGGGGATTTGCAAAGGTTGGTTTAGAACAACCCTCTGCTGCGATTTCGGATTATGACACCGCCATCCGACTCAAACCTGATTATGCCGAGGCATACATAAATAGCGGAGCAGCAAAGGTTTTATTAGGACAGCACCTTGCTGCGATTACGGATTATGACATCACTATCAGACTAAAACCTGATAATGTTGAAGCATACTTCAATAGGGGAATTGCAAAGGTTTTATTAGGTCGTACGGAGGAAGCAAAGCAGGATATCCGCACGGCTCTGAGACTCGCTAAGCGAGCTGGGGATAAGAGTTTAGCAGATAAAATTGAAGAGTTCCTTCGTACTCTCAATTAACTGTCTGAATATTCGCGCTGTGTGTTATCTAAACCAAACCAATAGCGAAAATACTGCCATCCGGATTCAGGCAAAAACGCTATGTCCTTAATCACAAAACCGTGATGAACATATATCTTAAAATCTGCGTCCTCCGTGATAATCCGCGATTTGCGGCGTACTCGTCCAAATGCGACGTGCATTCTGACAACTTCTGGCACTTCCCCTCTTCCCCCTATCCCTGTACACATCTTCCTAGAATTTAATAACGTTTGACAGAAACGTGTCTATCTGATACTCTAATAGTAAAACTGATACATTCCTAAATTTTGGGAGATATTTCTATGTATAAAAGTGCGATGTTAGGGTGCGGCGGTCGTGCCCGTTCACATGCGAGCGCGTACCGGTTTGTCAAAGGCGGCAAAATCGGTGCTATATGCGACATGAACGAAGACCTACTTAACCGTTTCGGTGATGACTTCGACATCTCTGCACGGTACACGGACCTAGACGAGATGCTTGAAAAGGAGAAACCAGATCTGCTTCATATTGTCACAGCACCGGTGTTACGCGGAACGAACCAACGTATTCGGTATCCGCTGATGAAGCAAGCCTCCGACCACGGTGTGCCTGCAGCGATTGTGGAGAAACCGATTGCCGTTGAAAGTGAAGATTGGAAACAGATAGCCGGGCTGGCTGAAGAGACCAATACCAAGTTCATTGTCAACACGCAACTCAACTTTCACCCGAAAAACCTTGAACTCAAACGCGATGTAGCGGAGGGTAAAATTGGTGAACTTAAGTTTATCGACGCAAGCGCGCGAAGTACCCCCGTCGACCAGGGGCCACACGTCCTTCAATTAGTGTCGTCCTACATTGATAACTCACGTCCGACACGGGTATTAGGGCAAATTTCTGGGCGCGAGCATCTCGATTCAGCACAACCCTCTCCGATGCATGCTGCTGGGCATGTGCTATATGAAAACGGACTTCACGTCTCTGTTGCATTTGGACAAGGCGTGGGTACGATGGCATCCGATAATCAAGGTATTTATTGCCACAAACGTGTTTTTGTTGTCGGTACGAAAGGTTTTGTGCATTGGCGGTTCAGCAGCTGGGAACGCGCAACCCCCGAAGGCGGATACGAGGGCGGTCCTCTCAACTACGGGGAACAGGATACTGAAGCACAGGGAAATCTGACAGAGGCGGCTTTTGACTGGCTTGACGATGAAAACAACGTGCATCCAACGCATCTCAAACAATCCCTCGCTGAGTTTAACCTGCTCTTAGGTATGTACTATAGCGGGATAACTAACCAGATTATTGACCTACCCTTTGAACCTCCGGATGGGTTAATGGATTCGCTCAGAGAGCAGCTGTAACACAGCAAAACGGTGCGGTGGCGGCCCGATGGGTTGCCACCTGCGAATTGGACAGTTCTAAGTTTATGTGTTTTTGTCGGGTTCATTCAACTCGACCTACAAACTATAAGGAGACATTTCCATGTATAAAAGTGCGATGTTAGGGTGCGGTGGTCGTGCCCGTGCACATGCAAGTGCATACCGATTTGTCAAAGGCGGCAAAATCGGTGCTATATGCGACATGAACGAAGACCTACTTAACCGCTTCGGTGATGACTTCGACATCTCTGCACGGTATACAAACCTGGACGAGATGCTCGAAAAAGAGAAACCAGATCTGCTTCATATTGTCACAGCACCAGTGCTGCGTGGGACAAACCAACGTATTCGGTATCCGTTGATGAAGCAAGCCTCCGACCACGGCGTGCCTGCGGCGATTGTCGAGAAACCGATTGCGGTTGAAAGTGAAGACTGGAAACAAATTGCCGGGCTGGCAGAGGAGACAAAGACGAAGTTCATTGTCAACACGCAACTCAACTTTCACCCGCAAAACCTTGAACTCAAACGTGATGTAGCGGAGGGTAAAATCGGCGAACTTAAGTTTATCGACGCAAGCGCGCGAAGCACACCGGTCGATCAGGCCCCCCATGTGCTCCAATTGGTGTCATCTTATATTGACAATTCCCGCCCGACGCGGGTATTAGGCCAAATTGCGGGGAGAGAACAGCTCGATTCGGCACAACCCTCTCCGATGCATGCTGCTGGACATGTGCTATATGAAAACGGGCTCCATGTCTCCGTTGCGTTTGGCACCGGCATGGGAACGTTGGCATCGGACAGCGGAAGCACGGTTGCACATAAACGTGTTTTTGTTGTTGGTACGAAAGGTTTCGTGCATTGGCGGTTCAGCAGCTGGGAACGCGCAACCCCTGAAGGCGGATATGAGGGCGGGCCTCTCAACTACGGTGAACAGGATATTGCCGCACAAGGAAATCTGACAGAGGCGGCTTTTGACTGGCTTGACGATGAAAACAACGTGCATCCCACACATCTCAAGCAATCCCTCGCCGAATTCAACCTGCTCTTAGGCATTTACTATAGCGGGATAACCAACCAGATTATTGACCTACCCTTTGAGCCGCCGGATGGGTTAATGAATTCGCTCAAGGAACATTTGTAAAACAGTAGAACAAGGTGGTGGCGGCCTGACAGGCTGCCACCGTCTGTAGCAGGACGATAAAGGAGACATTTTTTATGTATAAAACAGCGATGTTAGGGTGTGGCGGTCGTGCCCGTGCGCATGCAGACGCATATCGCTTTGTCGAAGGCGGTAAAATCGCGGCAATCTGTGATATGAACGAGGAATTGCTGAATAGGTTCGGTGACGACTTCAATATCTCTTCACGGTACACAGATTTAGATCAGATGCTTGAAAAGGAGAAACCGGATGTGCTCCATATTGTCACAGCACCGGTGTTACGCGGCAGCAATGAGCGTATTCGGTATCCGCTGATGAAGCAAGCCTCTGACCACGGCGTGCCTGCAGCGATTGTCGAGAAACCGATTGCCGTTGAAAGTGAAGATTGGAAACAGATAGCCGGGCTGGCTGAAGAGACGAAAACGAAGTTTGTCGTCAACACACAACTCAACTTTCACCCGCAAAACCTTGAACTGAAACAGGATGTAGCGGAGGGTAAAATCGGCGAACTTAAGTTCATCGACGCAAGCGCGCGAAGCACACCGGTCGACCAGGGGCCGCACGTGTTACAACTTGTCTCTTCCTATATTGATAATTCGCGGCCTGTGCGGGTGCTTGGGCAAATTTCTGGCGGGGGGCATTTAGATTCAGCGCAGCCTTCTCCACAATACGCCGCAGCGCGTGTTCAGTACGAAAACGGGCTCCATGTCGCTGTTGCATTCGGCACAGCCATTGCTCCTTCCGCGTCGGATGACCCGACCGTCTTTTTTCACAAGCGCGTTTTTGTCATCGGCACAGATGGGTTTGTCCATTGGCGATTTAGCAGCTGGGAACGTTCAACGCGAGACGGCGGCTATGAGGGCGGCCCGCTCAACTATGGGGAGCAAGATGTCATTGCACAAGGCAATCTCACCAACGCTGTTTTCGATTGGCTTGATGATGAAAACAACGTGCATCCCACACATCTCAAGCAATCCCTCGCGGAATTCAATCTGCTCTTAGGTATTTACTATAGCGGAATAACCAACGAGGTGATTGAATTGCCTTTTGAACCCCCAGATGGGCTGATGGATATGCTCAGAGAGCGGTTGTAACGTGTGTGTATCCGTAGTCTCATGTAGCAAATTGAGACTACGGATATTCCGTTGAAATCGGGGTGTATTGTATGTTATCATTACCTTAAGAAACCCATCTTGTAGAGGAGAAAAGTTATGCCAGAACTGATCCAAGGTGTTGTGGATACCTATTACAATAGAGATTTTGCCGGCGTGAAAAGAGAAGACGATGCAACAAGACATAACACCCAAGGCATCGCTTACAGTAAAGACGGTGAGCACACACGCGCAATCGAAGCCTTCAATAGCGCGTTAAAACTGGATCCGCATTTTGCTGGGGCGTATTACAATCGAGGCAATGTTTACGCCAAAAAACGCGATTTTGATAACGCTATCAGCGACTATACAGAAGCAATAAAACGCAAACCCGAGCTTGTCGAGGCATATAATGAGCGGGGTCTTGCTTACTACAATAAAGGCGATTTTGATAACGCCATAAACGACTTTATCCAAGCGATAGAACTTCAACCTGATTGTGCTGAGGCGTATAACAATCTTGGTGCTGCTTATGCCAAGAAAAACAACCTTGATAACGCTATAGAAAATTATAACATATCAATAGGGCTAAATAGAAAGTTTGCCGAGGCATATTATAATCGTGGCACTGCTTACTACAACAAAAGCGATTTTGATAACGCCATAAACGACTATACAAACGCAATAAAACACAAATCTGATAATGCCGAGGCGTATTACAATCGGGGGGTTGTTTACGCCAACAAACGCGAACTTGATAACGCCATAAACGACTATACGGAAGTAATAAAACGCAAACCCGATTTTGCCCTGGCGTATAACAATCGAGGCAGTGTTTATAGCGTAAAAGGTGAGGGTGAGCTTGCGATAGAAGACTATACCAAAGCGATAGAATTGAATTCAGAGCTTCCCGAGCCTTTTTACAATCGCGGTATAGCATGGATAAGATTAAAAGAATGGGAAAAAGCCAAAGCAGACCTCACGACTGCCAAGAAAATGGGCTTGGATATTGTTGCCCTATTCCATAACGCGTATAGAAGCGTTGAGAGATTTGAGAAACACTTCGGTTTTAAGTTGCCAGAAGATGTTGCACACCTCTTGATAGAACGTCGGCGAGATCGCTATCCGAAGACACAAAGTATTTTGGATGCGAACGGTAACCCCCTTGAATACCCAGCTGTGCTGAATTTGCTTTCGCGGCTTCGGAATGCTGGCATGCCGTTAGGTGAGTACGTCGAAGCAAAACCTGCTTTCGGTATCAACACAACGCCAACCGACATTTTCGTTGTAGATAAAGCGGTGCGAGATGAACTCGTTGCCTCACACCCTAGCTCCGCAGAAATTTTGAAACCGTTTTTGCATGGCGAGGATATAAGACGTTGGCATCTTGACACCCCGCATCGGTGGTTAATCTTTGTACACCGGGGCATAGCAATTAACGATTACCCTGCCATCTTGGCGTATTTGGAAAAACATAGAGAACGACTGAGCCAAAGAAAAGGCAAACAGGCATGGTATGAGTTGGCAGCGTCTCCTGACGATGCGGAGCGTTTTGCACAACCGAAGCTGGTTTGTCCAAACACCTATAACCATCAGACCTTCGCGGTTGATACAGCGGGTTATTATTACGGTAAAACCGCCTATCTGATACCGACATCGGAAAAATGGTTATGCGGTCTCCTCAATTCCCGGACTGTGGAGTGGTTTTATTCGCAAGTGTCAAAGCAGCTAACCATTGATTGGCTTCGGGCGCGAAGTGGTTACATCCAACAAATCCCTGTTCCGGACATCACGTTAACACAGAAGGCACTGATTGGCAAAATCGTTGATTACCTAATCTATCTTCAGCAGCAACCAACGATAAACAGCAAGGATTTGAAGTACGCCCGTGACCGCGTGATGCTCGGGTATTTTGAGCGAGTCATTGATGGTTTGGTTTATGAGGCGTATCTGCCTGACGAGCTGCATAAAAGTGATAAGCATTTCCTGCAACCGTTGTTAGATGAAGAGTTACCACCAATTGAAGATATTGAGGGTGATAAGATGTCTCTGTTCCGAGACATCTTTGAGCTTCTCTATGAAAAAACACATCCCATTCGGCGAAACCTTTTCTTTTTAGATAGTGTAAAACCGGTCCGTATCATTGAGGGTAAACTATGAGAATTACCGACATTGAGATTAAAAACTTCAGAGCCTTTCCGAAGACGTATAAATTGACATACTCCCCCAGCTAAAGCAAGGGGGATTCTTTTGAAAGTGAATCCCATGCTTTCTGGTGCGGATTGTGGGGTATAGACTTCGGGTGAAGTCTGCGAGGGCTGCTCGCAATAGCAAGGCTGACATCCTCTAATCCAAAGGTTGATGCCCCAACCTTTAAAATATTTATCGCAGCGTTAACGTCACGATGATGTTTCTGATGGCAAGTAGAACAACACCATTGACGAACTGACAAATCCAGCTGCTGTTTTCCCTGTCCACAGTTGCTACAAGTCTTAGAAGTCGGTTCAAAACGGTCAATATAGTGAACCTCTTTACCGTGTTTGACCGCTTGATGGCGCAACTTTTCATGGAAGGCGTAGGGCGCAATATCAGAAACTGGACGCCCCCACAACCGTTTCATACCCTCAAAAGTCAACGTCTCAAAACAGAGGTGATCCTGTTCATGCACAAAACGCTTCGCGAGTTTCCAATGATGATCCTCACGTTGTCTTTTGATTTTACGGTGTTTGCGCGCCACATCTAAGCGGGAACGCTCACAGTTGTTGCTACCCTTTACTTTCTTAGCATGCACACGTTGGGCTACAGACAGTTCCGCCATAGAGGTTTTATAGAACTCAGGAGACTCATATTCTGTGCCATCGGAACAAGTGAACATCGTTTTGATACCGAAATCATACCCTGCAGCACTACCCGTCTTAGGTAGGATTTCAGATACCGTGTCATCTGTTACAACACACATATAGAAGTCACCAACACTATCTGCTTTGATAGTGACTGTCTTAATATTACCTACTATCTCGCGGCTTAGATTAAACCGATATTGTTTTTCCATTATACGGACCCTATCACCATAGAAACTATAGCCAGAGGGGGACATTGTGAATGAATACGGTTTGCGCCATGAACGAAACTTAGGCGGACGCTTCGCAATACACTTAAAAAAACGCTGATACCCGGTGTCTAAACGCCGCAGTATATCACGCGCCGCCCAAGAGTCTAACTCACGCCAATGCGAAAACACTTCAGGATGTGAGTTCCTAAGGACGGTAAAGGCACGCGACATCTCAGGAAGCGACATATACGCAAGACCAAGAGAATAGCGCGTCCGCTGCCAACCTAAAAAATAGTTCCAAACATCATGGGCCACCCACGTTAAACGCTTGAGATTACGATTACGCGGGGCACGAAAAAGTTTGTATTTTGTGGTATACATCTAAGGGTATCCTGCCTTGAAAAGTTGCTACCTGCCTCTAAAAAGGGGCGGAGAAGTCTATAGATTCTCCGCTAAGGCATTAAATAGAGTATACCCCATTTTTCAGGAAAAGTCAAATTAAAATTTCAACTCATGCACCGCTACTACATCCCCCAGCTAAAGCATGGGGGTTTTGTAGCGGAAGATTTGATAAATAAACTAAGAGCTTTCGCAGACCTCCACACAATTTTTGGACTTGATTTATTATAGGCAGCTGTGCTAAACTATTAACAATGTTCCAAGCTAACAGGGAGGAGTTACAAAGAAATGGCGTTCGCAAGCGATTCAGGGTTGAGACTCAACGTCTCGCCAGAGCTGCCTGAAGGCGGGCATGCAGAAGCACGTTTAGCAGCACTTCAAACCATGTTTCAAGCGGAAGCGGATGCACCGTTGTCCGAATTAGAGCAACATTTGCGGGCTTGGACGCGCAGCCACCTACAAACAGAACAGATTGAGGAGGTGCATACGCTAGCAGTAAAAGCCCGTCAGGACTTTGCTGCCCTTGTTACCATAGGTATAGGCGGCTCCGATTTGAGTGCGCGCGTCTTTCACGAAACCTTCAATCATCCCTATCATAACCTGCTGTCGGTTGCTGAACGAGGGGGGGCACCTGAGGTCTACTTTACAGGCGATACGTTTGACCCAATTGGGCTCAAAGCCTTATTGGATATGCTGAAATCACGCGGACTTTTACAGAAAACGCTTTTCAATGTGATTAGCAAATCGGGCAAAACAGGGGAAACCCTCGCGACGCTCATGATTATTCGGGAGACGCTTCAGCAGGAATTAGGGGACTGGCGACAGCAAGTTGTCGCAACCACCGGATTAACGGAAAAAAGTCTACTTTTCCAACTGCATCGGGAAACCCCGTTTTACGGCATACTTCCTGTGCCTGAAGGGGTCGGGGGACGTTTCTCCGCTTTTTCACCGGTCGGTCTGTTTTTCTTAGCAATTACAGCAGGCATCGGGGAGACTCCAGCACAACGGATAGAGGCAGCACAAACTGGTATCCGACACGCTGCACAGTGCTTTACACTGTCCTACACACATCCCGATAACAGTGCCTATCGGCTTGCACAATGGCTCGATTATGCCGAGAAACAGCACGGTACAACCAGCCTCGTCCTCTATAATTACGCTGACAATAGATGCCTCGGCGAGTGGTTTGTTCAACTTTACACCGAATCCATTCAGGAACGGGGTATCGGTGCCAACGTTATCGCTGCAAAGGGGCCGACAAGCAATCACTCTATCCTCAACGGTATTATTGCCGGGCCGAGGGATAAGGTCGTTGTTTTTATCCATTGGGAGGCACTCGGGCCCGATTTGACAATTCCGCGCAGTAAAGTTAGCGGGTTAGAGGCGTTTGAAGGCCTCGCTATGACCGACATTCAGACTGCCTCCTATCAGGGAACAGCCGAAGATTTTACCGATAAGGGCATTCCAAATGCTACCTTAACGCTAGCGAAGCGGGATATCAGCAATATGTTCGCGCTGATGCGGACCTTAATGGATACCGTCGCCGTTAAAGGCCGACTACAAGACCTCCATCTCGTTGATGGCCGGGTAGCACTTGATAAAGAGCTAACCTATCACCAATCGGCAGTTGAAGGGTATAAGCGGCGTACCGAAGAAATCGCCCGTAAAATGGAGCGGCCCCACCACAAGGCAGAGACTGAAGACTAAAAAAATGCATAGTAAATTGTCCTCGCTTCGGCTTCGAAACAAAATATTTTTCGCCTACGGTCTGATTTTTGCGGTCATGTCCATTGTCGTCTTTGCGATTGCTAGTTTTCTGATTAACCGGGCCTTTAAAGCACAGCAGCAGGAAGATGTGCGGGGTCTAGAGCATAATATTTCCAATAGGTATGTTCTATTCGTTGAAAGCATTCGGAAAGAGGTTAAAGCGAAAGGAAATGATCGAGATGTGCGAAATGCTGTACGATGGGGCGACGAAAATAGACGCCGAGATGTGGGGCGTTCAGCAGTGAATTTTGATGTCTTCGAATGCAGGAACACCGATGGCGTGTTAGTGTTAAGTAAGTGGGAGAATGACCCACACATTGGACAAAAAGATGCGGAGCTAGCGAACGCTAAAACTGAGCCAGCATTCAAAGCGGGGAAAGGCACAATCCGCGAGAGAATCATCGGAGATGACGATGAACCGCAGCTTGTCGTTGAAGTAACACAATGGTGGGATTGGGGGTTTGTCACCGGCGGCAGATCTCTTCAAAAATGGCTAGAGGGTGACCTGCTCAGCCAACCCCGCGAGCATCCAATCTTTCTTGTGAAAAAAAAATACGAGCAGGAGGAATGGATTCCCTTAAACAACATAGCACGCAAAGCACGAGACTTACAGGCGGCGTGGACAAAGCAAGCACAAATAAAACAAGCGGCGGGCAAATCGGTCAAAGAATTGGTTATAGCGTTGGAGGATATCCCGCAGCAACTCGATCCGGACCCAGAAGATGTCGTGCTGCATGAATCGTTTACAGCGGTACGCGCGGATATCCTAAGCTCCCCCTTTTCGGATACGCAGCAATTGCCGGATGTAGAACTGATAATTGCCTATTCACATCAGCATCGGAGTCAGTGGCAACGTCGAACCCTTATAATACTCCTATCGAGCCTCGGGGCAGGAGGACTTATACTCTACGGCAGCAGTTATCTCATCAGCAGGCGAATCACTCGGCCTATCGCACAGCTTCGGCAAGGTGTAAACGAAATCGGGACAGGTAACCTCAATTATCAAATTGCCATCGAATCCAAGGGAGAAGTCGGACAACTTGCTGCTAGCTTCAACAAAATGGCAAGCGAACTCAAGCAGAGTATAGAGATGCATAAGGCAGCCCAGCGGATAGCAACATGGCAGGGTATCGCACGTCAACTCGCCCATGAAATCAAAAACCCGCTTTTTCCCATCCGGCTCTCTGTTGAAAACTTGCAATCTGTCAAAGCGCAGCCCGAGGTTTTTGAAAGAATTTTTGACGAATGCACAGATACAATCATTGAGGAGGTCGACCGAATCCGTAATTTAGTCGATGAGTTCCACCAATTCGCACGATTACCGGTCCCCGACCTGCGCCCGGTCGATTTGAATGACGTTGTAGCGACTGCTTTGAGATTGTACGCAGCTCCCCCGGTTGAAGGGATAACCGCGTCGGAAGTACAAAGCACGTCGGAAGTCGGGATTACAGAGAATGTGATAGAGCCAGCTGCGAAAGGGGTAACAGTTGAAAAACAGTTGAAACCGTTGCCGCCCCTTTCGTTGGACAAAGAACAGATGGAACGCGCTGTCGGAAATCTCGTTAAAAATGCAATTGAGGCGATGCCGGATGGCGGGACGCTCACTATCCGAACCTACTGTACCCCGCTCACAGAAAACGTTGCAGGGAATGATGCACTTGAAAACAGTGGACATGAAAACGGTAGAAATATTTCGCTTGAAGTTCAAGATACAGGGCACGGCATGTCCGAAGAAACCAAGCGAAACCTTTTTACGCCAGACTATACGACGAAAGAATATGGAAGTGGGCTCGGCATGGCAATCGTCCGCCGAATCGTTACCGTCCACGGCGGCGACATCGGCGTGGAGACTGAAGAAAACATCGGCACAACCATACGGATAAACTTTAACGAACTCTCACACGTGAGTGACCCTACGCCAACGCTAATATCACCTGAAACCGACCTCACTCCTCCTGAAATTGACGTACAAAATAGGGAGACAGACAGCGGGGCCGCAGCCCCCACGACAGAGGTATAGCAACATGGACACTATTCTTATTGTAGATGACGAAAAAAACATTCTGAAAATGCTTTCACAGGGCCTCGGTATCCGAGGATATCAAACCTTGACTGCTGCAAGTGGGGAAGAGGCATTGCAAATTTGTGCATCCGAGAACGTCGACCTCGTGCTGTTGGACATTATGATGGAAAACGGCATGGATGGTATCCAAACATTGGTAAAAATACTTGAACAGACCCCCGAGCTCAGCATTATTATGATGTCCGCACAGCGAGATATTGAAACCGCTGCGAAAACGATGGAACTCGGCGCGAAACGTTACATCACAAAACCGATCAGCATGGATAAAATCCTATCGAATATCGAACCGTTTCTCGAACTTTCGCGTTTAACCCAAGAAAATAGAATTCTTAAAGCGCAAATTGCTGAAGACGAAATGGTAGGGGAAAGTGCGGCGATTTCCAAACTCCGAGCAGAGATTCATCAGGTCGCAGGCAGTGAACTCGGTGTACTCATCTCCGGTGAAAACGGGACTGGCAAACAACTTGTTGCTAACGCTATTCATAAACACAGTCAACGGGCTAATAATCCCTTTATTCCTGTCAATTGTGCAGCACTGCCAGACGAGCTTGTTGAGAGCGAACTTTTCGGCCATGAACGCGGCGCGTTTACAGGCGCAGAAGGTCTCAGGCAGGGACGGTTTGAAGTTGCTGATGGGGGCACCCTCTTTCTCGATGAAATCGGTGATATGAGCCTAACTGCCCAAGCAAAAGTCCTCCGCGCCCTAGAATACGGTGAAGTGGAACGGCTCGGTAGCCAGAGAATTCGAAAGGTTGATGTCAGAATCATCGCAGCAACTAATAAAGACCTTCAGACAGCAATTGAACGCGGGGAATTCCGAATCGACCTCTATTATCGGCTCAAGATTGTGCCTATTAAAGTGCCTTCGCTGCGCGAACGATTAGAGGATATCCCCCTATTGGTCAAATACTTCGCAGAGCGGCTACAACTGAATATGGCATCCGCTCCAAAGGTCATCGACCCCGAGGCATACCCTATTTTTCAATCCTACACCTGGCCCGGCAACATCCGCGAACTGAAAAATATTGTCGAACGGCTCCTGATTATGGTGAACCGGAGAATCGTTATGCCAACCGATGTCACAGAAGTGTTACCCAATACAAAGCCGCACACACCGGTATCAAATAACATCTCGCCGTATCAACCCAATACATCCCTAAGGGAGATGGTTGACGCGGTAGAAGCACAGTGCATTCTGACCGCCCTAGAAAAAAACGATTGGAACATACGGCAAACCGCCGCAGGGTTAGAGGTCGAGAGAGCCAATCTATACAAAAAAATGGCCAAATACAAGATTGAACGCCCGGATGCTACCGAAATGTAGTAGACACGTTCCGCCGTGCCGTTCACAATAATCAACCTAAAAAGACGCATGACTCGCATTCAACTCATTATACTGATTACGTTAGTGGTTATCATCGGTGTCCTCTCCTACCCCCCCTGGGCGGAATATCGGAAAGTGGGCCAAGCAGACGTGGATGTTGAAACACTCGCGACCGCTATCAAGAAGTACTTCAAACATACGCAGACGTACCCGACCCGTTTAGACGAACTGATAACCGATTCGGGTGTGACAGGTTGGCGCGGTAGTTATCTTGAAACCGTTCCGCAAACCCCCTGGGGCGGTGACTACGTGCTGATACAGGAGACCTATAAAATCGGAATTGCGAAGAATCACCCACGGGTGCCTACAAAATATCGGTTAGGCGGCATCGCCGAAATCAGTAGGGTTTACCTTATAGATGCCACCCTTGGCGAAAAATATTGGTGGTAAGTTGTGGTTGACATCTACTTACAGGGCCTCATTTTCCTTTTGGGACTGTCAGTCGGCAGTTTTCTCAATGTCTGCATCTACCGCATTCCCCAGCCGGACCTTTCGCCGTATTCACCGCGACGTTCCTTCTGTCCTACCTGTACTCATCCGATAAAAGCGTTGGACAACATCCCACTTTTGAGCTACCTGCTACTGCGCGGAAAGTGTCGGCACTGCAAGGCGCGCATTTCCGCAGTGTACCCAACGGTTGAACTCGGGACGGCCGTTCTATTCGTAGGCATGTTTTACCGCTTCGGCGTAACGCTCGATTTTCTGCACGCCCTTATCTTTGTAACACTCCTTATACCCATTGCTGTCATTGATGCACAACACTATATTATCCCGAACGTCATCACCTACCCTGGCCTAATACTCGGGCTGGGAATCGTGAGTGCGATTGCTTATCAGCAGGGAGATTTTGTTTACCTACAAACACGACTCATTGGGTTTGTAGCAGGCGGAATGGGACTGTGGCTCATCGCCATTATCGGCAGTAAACTCTTACGCAAAAAAGCGATGGGGGGCGGAGACATAAAATTGATGGCACTCAACGGCCTGTTTTTGGGAGCGTGGCCGGAGCTAGTCCTAGTATTAGCACTTTCTGCCCTGAGTGGAGCAATTATCGGCACGCTACTCATTGTCATCGGAAAGAGAGGTCGGGAAAGTCCTATCCCTTACGGCCCCTTTCTTGCCATTGCCGCAGTGATAGTACTTTTATGGGGCAATCCGCTCTGGGATACATACTTACAATTAGTTGGTTGGAATTAACGTTAAATGTATCGCGTGCACAGCACGCTCCTACATAGAAAATTACAAATAGTATGTGATGCAAAGGCGGAGTCAGCGTCCTGACTCCGCTTATGCTGCTTTATTTCTGCGAAAATGTAATATTGGCCTTATCAGCTGCGACAACAAGTTCCCGAGCAATCTGCATAGTCAAATTAGCTATCTTTCGAGAGAATTCGGCATCACTGAGGCGCCGGTATCGCATCGGGTGTAATGTCTCAAGCCGTTCACTGGCAATCGTCAACGCGCTGGTGACAAGCGGCAATGCAACCTCAAGATGCGGTTGCGGTGTCTGCGGGTCAGGCGTAACTTCTAATTCCGTGTCAGACTGTTCTTCATCTTCTTCATCCACCTCACCTACCAACAACTGTTCTCGGTTCTGCTCGATTGTTTCAAGGATTTGCTTCGCAGCAGATTGGTGCGCCCCTTTTTTTGTTCCGCGTACAGCATCCGCTGTTTCATAAACGTTGTCACCGTAATGCACCTTAACTTTCCAGCTGGGTGAGTCCGGGGCACCGTGCTGCGTTTCCGTAAAGCGCGGTTGGCCCAAACCATATTCATGGCAGTGCTGAATCAAACGCCCTTTATAGTCTACAGCAACCCCATTAACCTCCTGGGTAGACATATCTTACCTCCTAGCACCGCGCTATCTATTACTACTACTGTAGCGTGGGCGGTATTCTGTTGTTCGCGGTCTAACTTTCCGTTGACGTTTCAGTTCAATTCGGCGCCGTTTTTCGCTCGGCTTTTCGTAAAAACTCCGTTTTTTAATTTCGGTGACGACACCTGCCTTGCCACACAGTTTTTTAAAACGGGCAAGGGCTCTATCAAACGTTTCACCTGAATCAACAGTGACTTCAACTTGAACCATGTTTTTACACCTCCTATAATATTGATTAAGTACAGTTTACCACATCTTAGCACAGATGTCAACTTTTTTTTGCAGTACTCATTTCTATTTCGTTGACAAAACCTGAAGAATCAGGTATCATTAAGCCACAACACTAGAATCTACGTTTGTATTATCGGGAGGCAACTTTATCTACGAGGTTATCATCTTATGTCTTGGGGCATGGTTAACAGGTGTCAGTAAAGCGGGTTTCGGTGGGGGGTTAGGCATGATAGTTGTGCCGCTATTCACGGAATTCCGTGCTGCACGTAATGTTCTCGGTTTGATGTTGCCCCTGCTATTCTCAACAGATATTTTATCACTCGTTCCGTACTGGAAACAGTGGCATCGCGAAAACGTGTGGCGACTTGTACCGGGGGCAATTATCGGTATCATCCTCGGACGGTTTATCCTAGTAGACATTTCGGATATTCATCTCAAAAAAGTTATCGGCGGTATCGTCTGCGTATTCGCAATATTAGAATTTTTTCGACCGCGCCTCATTCAACTATTGGACCCGAACCGTGCGGATGCAGCAGAACCGATTATCCGCTTTAAAGTGTGGCACGGTGTATTAGCAGGTATTTTAACAGGTATCATCTCAACACTTGCACACATGGGCGGCGTTGTTGTCCTCATGTATCTCATTCCGCAACGTTTAGGCACTCGAACCTTCGTTGCAACCACAACTGCGCTCTATTTCCTCATCAATTTGGTTAAAATCCCGTTCTATTTTCAACTTGGGCTCTTCTCTTACGAAATGTTTATTGAAACCTTAGCACTCCTCCCCTGGCTTGGGATAGGTGTGTTGATGGGGGTTTGGCTGAACAATCGTTTCCCGGAACGCCTCTTTTCAAGAATTATGCTATTTTTTCTGTTCGGGACAGGCTTACATCTGCTATTCGGTTAGCAGTGTCCGCAAACACCAAACCGCAAGGGTGGGAGGCGGTATGTTATAGAAGCACACAACCCCCCACCTCTTAACCCCATCGGGGTGATATGTTTATAGAATGCGATTCAGACAAAAAATGCACAGATATTAGCAACAAACCTCTTTTTCCGCGCCTTCTGTGTCCTCTGTGTCCTCCGCGATTCTGACAATACACACGCGAAATCCATCCTTCCATCTTTCCATTCTTCCATTCTTCCAGCCTTCCAGCCTTCCATCCATCCTTCCCTCTTTCCAGCCTTCCAGCCTTCCAACCTTCCATCTATCATAGTACAAAAACTTTACACACCCAACCTCAAAAAGGGACTTGCCTAATTTTCGCATATTTGATAAACTCTACAAAACAAACATGCTATAGCCATCTGACCTTGATATAGAACTTGACCGACTTATAGGCATCGATTGATGAAGAAATTTAGAGAGTATAGAAGATGACATTAAAATGGGGTGTACTCGGTGCGGGGAGCGTTGCGCAGCGGCGTGCCATGCCCGCTATCCACAAGGCAACTGGGGCAGAGCTCCACGCGCTTTTCTCCCGCGATGCAACGCGTGCGAAACAATTAGCAACGGAGCATAACGTTACGACAGCATATAGCAATATTGACGCACTTCTCAACGATTCAGCACTGGATGCAATTTACGTCTCTACCCCGGTGAACCTTCATTGTGAGCAGGTCATCGCTGCCGCAGAACGGGGCCTGCATGTCCTCTGTGACAAACCGATGGCACTCACACCCGAAGAATGCGAGCAGATGATTGCCGCATGCAACGCAAACGGCGTGCATCTACAAGTCTGCTTCCTCTTTCGGTTTCACTCCTGCTTTCAACAGATTAAGACGTGGGTGAACACCGGGCGTTTCGGTAAGATAGTACACGGTCGGATGCCGTTCCTTAAAAAGTATTTGTTAGATGCAGATGAGTGGCGTGCGGACCCAGAGAAAGGTGGGGGCGGATGCTTGATGGATTTGGGCGCGCACAGTGTCGACCTGCTCCGTTACCTTATCGGTGAAGTTAAGGAGGTCAGCGCGTTTTGTGACAGCCCAATTCACAAGTATCGGGTTGAAGAAACGGGCGGAATCTTGATGCGGTTTGAGAACGGCGCGCAAGCCTTCACAGACCTCAGCTTCTCTGTCGCACAGTGTGACATTGTGCTTGAACTCTACGGAACAGAGGGGACCGTGTGGGTTTACAACGATAATGGGTGGCAGATTCAGACGCATTTCGACGGTGAAAAGCAGATAATTCCCTCCCAGTATGAAGACCTCTATCAACATCAATTTGAGCATTTCGCCGAATGTGTAGAGACAGGCGAAGCACCGCTTGCCAGCGGTACAGATGGCTTAAGGACAAATGCAATTTTAGCCGCAGCGTACCGGTCTGCCCGGACAAAACAGGTTGTCCCATGTGCATAATCGGAGGAAATCCGCGTAGTCGTTATGCAGTGTCAAAATGTCACGATTATAGCGACTATTTTGCAAACCGTGTCAAAATGCCCCTGTTTTCACGCGGGCGAAATTCGCCTATTTGCGTTTGTATCGGTATTTCTGTGATTGGCACACATCTTGCTATAGGTTACAGTGTAATATATTCGTTTAGGTTTCGCGATGCAGCGAAACCTGTAATTTCATAAAAATTTGTAGGTGGCATGTCGTTTAGAAATAGTAAAAAACCGCCTATGAATTTTGCAATTTTGGTATAATCCATAGGAGGAAATGAGAGATATGGCACTTGTACCCCTTGGTGACCGAATCCTCGTTAAGCGTTCCGAAGAAGATGAACAGAAAACGAGTGGTGGGATTATCATTCCGGACACCGCCAAAGAAAAGCCCCAGGAGGGTGAGGTCGTTGCAGTTGGCAAAGGCCGCCTTTTGGAAAATGGTGACCGGCAGCCCGTTGATGTCGCAGTAGGCGATAAAGTGTTGTTTGCCAAATATGGTGGCACTGAAGTAACGTACGAGAGTATTGAATATCTCATCTTGCGCGAAGATGACCTCTTAGCCAAGGTTAACTAATTAAGTAAGGAGTTAGAAACATGGCAGCAAAACAGTTAGCGTTTGATGAAGAAGCTCGGAATTCGATTAAGCAGGGCGTTGACAAGCTTGCGGAAGCTGTTAAAGTCACGTTGGGCCCGAAGGGGCGGAACGTCGTTCTTGATAAGAAGTTCGGCGCACCCACAATTACCAAAGACGGCGTGACGGTTGCAAAAGAGGTAGAATTAGAGGACCCCTACGAAAACATGGGAGCACAGATGGTCAAAGAGGTCGCCTCAAAAACCAGCGATGTCGCTGGGGACGGAACGACAACCGCTACTATCTTGGCACAGTCTATCTACCGGGAAGGCTTGAAGAACGTCGCCGCCGGACATAACCCGATGGCACTCAAACGCGGGATCGAAAAAGCAGTTGATACTGTCGTCGATGCTATCCAAGGACTCAGTAAAGAGGTCTCGGAAAAAACGGAAATCGCACAGGTCGCCGCTATCTCCGCAAACAACGACTTCGCCATCGGGGACCTCATCGCTGACGCAATGGACAGAGTTGGAAAGGATGGGGTCATTACGGTTGAGGAAGCGAAAAGCCTAGACACTAACCTCGATGTCGTTGAAGGCATGCAGTTCGACCGCGGTTACCTATCCCCCTATTTCGTGACAGACCCGGACCGTATGGAAGCTATCTTAGAAGACGCTGTAATCCTGATTCACGAAAAGAAAATTAGCACGATGAAGGACCTTGTACCTGTCCTTGAACAGGTTGCACAACAAGGCAAACCTCTACTGATTATCGCTGAAGACGTTGAAGGCGAAGCCCTCGCAACAACCGTCGTTAACAAGATACGTGGTGCACTGCGTTGTGCCGCCGTCAAAGCCCCCGGCTACGGCGACCGCAGAAAAGCTATGCTGGAAGACATCGCTGTCTTGACAAATGGCCGCGTCATCTCCGAAGACCTCGGTATTAACCTCGAGAACGTCACACCGAACGACCTCGGCACTGCAAAACGCATCGTTATTGATAAAGATAACACAACAATCGTTGAAGGTGCTGGCAGTACTGAGTCCATTCAGGGCAGAATAGACCAGATTCGCAGACAGATTGAGGATACCACCTCGGATTACGACCGGGAAAAATTGCAGGAACGGCTTGCAAAACTCGCAGGCGGGGTCGCTGTTATTAATGTCGGCGCAGCAACCGAAGTGGAGATGAAAGAGAAGAAGGCACGCGTTGAAGATGCAATGCACGCCACACGCGCCGCTGTTGAAGAAGGCGTTGTCGTCGGCGGGGGTGTCGCACTCGTCAGAGCACAAAATGCACTCGGTGAACTCACGCTTGAAGACGATACAGAACAGGTCGGCGTTTCAATCGTGACGCGCGCCCTTGAAGACCCCCTCCGGCAAATCGCACGAAATGCCGGTAAAGAGGACTCCGTCATTATTGCAAAAGTCAAAGACGAAGGCGGAAACATCGGCTATGACGCACGCGAAGAACGGTTCATTGACATGTTTGAAGCGGGTATCCCTGACCCAACTAAGGTCGTGCGGGTCGCACTGCAAAATGCAGCCAGCATCGCCGCATTGATGATTACCACCGAAACGCTTATCGCTGAAATTCCTGAGAAGGAACCAGCAGCACCTCCAATGCCACCCGGTGGTGACATGTACTAGACCTTGTGATTCGGGCGGATGTTATGTCCGCTCGAACTCATAAATTGGCGATTGGCAATTAGCAAATAGCAATTGGCAATTAGCAAGAAGGTTGTGATGCTAACCAGACATCTGAAGTGCATTAGACCCCAAGCCAACAGCCATAAGCCAATGGTTTCCAACAGCCAATTCAGACCGTAAGATATTCCCGTAGGTACCTCAAAGTCTGCGCCACCGCGCCGAGGTTTTCCACAACCACCTGTTTTCCAATATCTCCAGCCGCTGTCCTTGCGGTTTCGTCCGCCACCCATTCGGTCAGTGCCGCCGCCATCTGTTCCGGGGTCTGTACAACTTTCGCCGCATTTCGTTCCTGTAACAGCAACGCTTCAGATGCGTTCCGGATAGTCGGTCCGAAAAGCACAGGTATTCCCATCGCAGCGGGTTCCATAACATTGTGAACGCTTCCGTGAAAACTGCCTCCAACGAAAGCGATATCCGCTAACCGATACAGCTTCGCAAGAATGCCCACCGTGTCAACGATAATCACATCTATCTCCGCCAAATCCACATCTGTTTTGAGCCCTGAAAAGCAGCGGTACTCCCAGTTCTGTTGTTCCAACTTAGTGCGAATTTCCGTTATCCGTTCCGGTGTCGGTTCATGCGGCACAAGAATCAACTGAGGTGTCAGTTCACGAACCTCCTGGCGAAGGATTTGAAACGTTTTCAGCAGCACCCGTTCATCCGCTGTGTATGTGCTGCCAGCGATAAGGATAGGATGTTTGAGCGTCTTATGTCCCGGAAAAAATTCAGCGTTCGGGTCAACATCGATAGCGCGTCTATAAACCTGTTCATAGCGTGGGTCGCCAGTGACAACAACCTGATGAGCTGGCGCGCCGAGGGATTGGAACCGCGTCGCATCCGCGTCCGAAACGGCACAGTGCAATGTAATATACGGATGCACGCTTCTAAAAAAGGAGCGCGCGATTCCGCCGAGCCGTTTTGAACCCGCCTGCACCGTGCCTGCAACAACAATGACAGGAATATCGTCTTTGGCAGCACACCAAACGAGGTTCGGCCAAATATCGTATCTGGAGAAAATTAGGCAGGTAGGGGCAATCAGATTTATCAAACGTTGGACATTTCGCCGCGTATCAAACGGAAGATAAACAGCCGCATCAACGTGTAGATAGGTGTGGACATTCGGTGCAACCGAGGGTGAAAAGAAGGTTAGAACAATTCGGGTATCCGCGTAGATTGATTCAATTAGCGGTTTGACCTGTTCAAATTCGCCGACTGAGGCGAAATGAAACCACGCTGTTTTCTCAAGTTTTCGGGCGGCATGGAGTTGGTGTGTCAATTTTTCAAATACCTGTCTCCGTCCGGTAAGTCCCTCCCGAACTTTCTGATTGCAGCACCCTGCAAGGTGAAAACCGAGGCGCAGGGCAGGAAGTATGAGCGTGTTATAGATAAGTTGCCAAAACATGGTGTTTTGTTGTGAAAGGGGATTATAGCGAATGACATGCAGAAGCGTGCCGAAGCGTAACCGCTCCGGCATTAATGCTTCCACGGCAAGGGATATAGGTTAAAGGGTGTCTAAAATTTTCTTTTTCAGTACGTCTTTGGACATCGCGCCGACAATTTGCCCCGCAACTTTACCATCTTTGAAGACGAGAAGCGTCGGGATACTCCGCACATTATACTGCATCGCAGTTTGACGGTTGTCATCCACGTTGAGCTTTCCGACCTTGAAAGTGTCTGAATTTTCAGCCGCGAGTTCCTCTAAGATAGGCGCAATCATTTTGCACGGACCGCACCATTCTGCCCAAAAGTCAACAACGACGGGGGTGTCTGACGTAAGCACCATCCCTTCAAACGTATCGTCGCTAATTTCAAATGTGTTTTCAGTCATTTTAACTCCTTAATAGTGTGATAGCACCCAACGCCTAAAGGCGTGGGCTTCGGTTTCGTAGCAACTGCGGTTGACTCAAATTTGAGTGTTGCTGTCTTACTGTCGCTCCACCCGCACGCGATTCCCTGTAGGTGAAAAATCCTACAGGCATATCAGGTGTAACACAGTCCTGTCTATCCCCACGTGCCTCGTTCAAAAACAGAATTCGGGCAAGCAGCCCGCTCTTCCGATGTTTTAAGAAAGTGGCAGCAATACAACGTGCGGACTTTCACCTATTCTAGCTGTGATACAAGCTTTCGCTCAATTACGCGTTAACTGCCATTATACTTTTTAAGTGGTCTAACACTAACACTACACACCTTCTCACAGGTGGGGGATAGCACCTGCACTGAGTTTCTATTCAAAAAGGTGAGAATGCTATCCAAAAGTGTCATTATAATTATACCACAGTTTTTGGTCAAAGGAGGGATATTTATGACACAAGGTCATCAATATTCCTCAAATTAATTTTCAGGGATTACGCCCTTAGCGGGAAACCTATATCCCAAACCTAAAGGATTGGGAAACCTTACACCCGAATGCCCGTAAAATCTGCCGCTTGGACGAATCAATGCATTAACATGATACCCTATTCTGAAATTAATGTCCATTATTTTTTTCGTTTGACAAAAAAAGTGAAACGTGATATATTATATTTTGACTATATATGTTTTCCGAGCACTATAAGTCTACTGTAGACTCATCACAGCCAGTTAATGGAATATTATAGGAGCAAAGAAAGGAGGGAACACATGTCAGATAAAGAGAAAAAACAGGGTACGAATATTTCACGTCGACGTTTCTTAAAAGGCGTAGGCACCGGTACCGTCGCTGCAACTGTCGCCCCTGCTGTTTTAATCGGAACAGAGGAGACAGCTGAAGCCCAACAAGAAGGGGCTATTACCAGCGCGACAATTCAATTGAATATCAACGAAAAGGTATATCAAGTTGAAGTCGAAACGCGCACCACGTTGTTGACAGTTTTACGAGACGGTATAGATACAAGCGGAAACAACGTCGATTTGACAGGTGCCAAACTTATCTGTGACAAAGGTGAGTGTGGCGGATGCACCGTCCTAATAGATGGTAAACCTGTCTATGCATGCATGATGCTTGCAATGGATGCACAAGGGAAGCAGATTACTACGGTGGAAGGTATCGCAAACGGCGACGCGCTGCACCCGGTGCAAGAAGCGTTCATCCAGCACGACGCAATGATGTGCGGTTTCTGTACCCCCGGTTTCATCGTTTCATCAGTGGCACTCTTGAACGAAAACAGAAAACCGACACCGACAGAAATTAAGGAAGGTTTATCGGGCAATACCTGTCGTTGTGGGACGTATCCGTTTATATTTGATGCAGTCGAAACCGCATCACGGAAAATGTAAGGAGGAAAAGCAATGGCATCATGGGGAGAAGCAAGTCAAGCTCGCCTTATCGGCAAGCGGACCCCCCGTTTGTCGGGTAAGGATAAGGTCACAGGAAAAGCGAAGTATACCTTTGATATCAATCGACCGGGGATGCTTTATGGCCGCATTTTGCGGTCCGAAGTACCACATGCAACGGTTACAGCTATTGATGTGAGCCGTGCGGAGCAGCTACCCGGTGTCCAAGCGGTTATTACGCTAATCGCGGTTGGGAATAAGCTGCGCTATCAAGGGCAGGAAATTGCCGCCGTGGCAGCCGAAACCGATGACATCGCTAAAGATGCACTCCGCTTGATTTCTGTGGACCTGGAAGAATTACCTTTCGTCGCCACAGAGGCGGACGCAATGGCGGAAGGCGCGCCACAGATTCGGGACGACTGGACAGGAAACCGGAGCAATCCCGGTGTCAACGAACAAGGTGACGTGAAAGCCGGATTCGCTGAAGCCGCCGTTACGGTAGAAGCGACCTATCATACCCCCGTTCAGACGCATGTCTGCTTGGAAACACATGGAAATGTCGTTGAATGGACAGACGAGCAGAATTTAACTGTTTGGGCATCTACGCAAGCCGTTTTTGGGGTGCGCAACGATTTCGCACGCCGCTTTGGACTGCCCGCAAATCAGGTCAGAGTTATAACGGAACATATGGGCGGCGGTTTTGGAAGTAAATTCGGGCCCGGAGTAGAAGGACATGCAGCAGCTGAATTGGCACGTATCACAGGAAAAGCCGTGAAGTTAATGCTGACCCGGAAGGCTGAACATCTTGTCGCTGGCAATAGACCTTCCATGACACAACATGTAAAGGCAGGGGCAACGCGAGATGGCCGGCTCATCGCCTATGAGATGCGCGGCTACGGCACAGGGGGCATCTCCAGTGGTGCTGGATTCCAAGCACCCTATGTCTACCATGTGCCAAATAGACATACCGAACGTTTTAACGTCGCTGTCAATGCTGGCAACCAACGCGCAATGCGTGCACCGGGGCATCCGCAAGGGGCTTTCGCAATGGATTCATTGATGGATGAACTCGCGGAGAAATTGGGCATGAATCCGCTGGAGTTTCGGCGCATTAATGACCCGAGCGAGGTGCGTCAAGCGCAATATACGTTGGGCGCGCAGGAAATCGGGTGGCATCGCCGCAACACCGTTCCCGGTGCTGGCACAAACGTGAAAAAACGCGGTATGGGCGTTGGCAGTGGTCAATGGGGCGGCGGCGGTGGCGGCGGCACCCAGGCTCGTGTCACTATCAATGCGGATGGCACCGTTGAAGCGGTCACAGGGACACAGGACATCGGCACAGGCATTCGCACCGCTATTGCAATTATCGTCGCAGAGGAGCTAGGGCTCGCGCCGCCCGATATTTCGGTAAAAATTGGAGATAGCGCGCCTGGCTTACCCTCCGGCGGGAGTGGTGGGAGCCAAACAACAGCATCCGTTGCACCGGTTATCAAAACAGCAACAGCAGCTGCAAAACAGAAATTGTTCGAACATGTCGCCCCCTTATTGCAGGCTCCTGTCGATGACCTGCGCGTCGGGACTGGCACTATCTATGTCGCCTCCGACCGCACTAAGACAATTACCTGGAAACAGGCAACCGGACAACTCGGTATGGAGAGCATTAGTGAAACCGGGACGTGGGATAGAGACCTCCGACAAGGCGGAGTCGCCGGCACACAATTCGCCGAAGTTGAGGTTGATACGGAAACCGGACATGTCAAAGTCCTTAAGATTGTCGCCGTTCAAGATTGTGGGCTGGCGATTAACCGCTTAACAACCGAAAGCCAGATTAATGGCGGGGTTATCATGGGATTAGGGCAAGCCCTCCTAGAGGAACGAATCATGGATGCCCAAACCGGACGCATGCTTAACGCTAACCTTGAGGATTATAAGGTGCCCGGGACCTTTGAGATGCCTGAAATCAAGTCAATCGTCTTCGATACACACCGCAAGGTTACAGGAGTCGGTGAACCCCCATGTATCCCGACGCTCGGGGCTATCGCAAATGCGGTTTACAATGCAATTGGGGTCCGCATCCGAGAACTGCCGATAACGCCGGATAAAGTGCTCACCGCACTTGCCAAAAAGAAGGCGTAAGGAGGAAGACAAATGGAAAAATTTAGTTACGTCAACGCAACCAGCGTGAAACAGGTCACCTCCCTATTGCAAGAAAGCGGATGGGGAGAGGTGATGGTGGTAGCAGGCGGTACGGACCTGCTCAGTGAACTCAAAGAGTACATTGAAACCCCCAAGACCTTGATTAATCTCAAGACACTGCCGGATATGGATAGCATCTCTGTGGCAGCATCCGGGTTAAAAATCGGGGCATTAACCACCGTTGCTGATATCGCCCTGCACCCCACAATTCAGGAATATTACACCGTGCTTGCCCAGGCGGCCGCCTCTGTCGCTACACCGCAGATTCGGAACGTCGGCACACTCGGCGGAAATCTCTGCCAACGGCCCCGGTGCTGGTACTACCGAGATGAGACTATCAACTGTCTCAAGAAGGGTGGAGATATCTGTTATGCTGTTGACGGTTCGAACAAATACCACGCTATCCTCGGTGGTAATCCGGTTTATATTGTGCATCCTTCGGATATCGCTCCGGCTTTGATTGCGCTGGGCGCGTCGCTCACAATTGTCGGGCCGCAGGGCAAAAGAACAATTCCGGTTGAGGAATTTTTTACCCTACCGGCGACAAACCCGTTTCGGGAAAATGTGCTTGAACCGAACGAAATCGTGGTTGAAGTCCACGTGCCGCGCCCCAAACCGAATACGAAGAGCTTTTATCTAAAAGCACGCGAAAAAGGCGCGCCTGACTTCGCATTAGCAAGCGTCGCTGGTGTCTTTGAGATGACAGGACAGACGTGTCAAAATGCCAATATCGTCCTCGGCGGCGTGGCACCAGCACCCTGGCGTTCCACAGAAGCGGAAGCCGCACTTACTGGCAAAAGGATTGATGAATCGAACAGCAGACAAGCTGGGGCGGACGCTGTTAAAAACGCACAACCCTTGAACGATAACGCATATAAGGTGACCTTAACCCAGAATCTTATCAGCCGTGCCGCAATGATGGCAGCAAGCAAATAGGAGGCAGAATAATGTTAGCGGAAAAAACACTTCCAATTTTTAACCGCCCAATATGCCAAGACCTCCGGACGAAGGCAATTTATATCCCCGGAGGCAACTTGCAGAACCTTGTCGAAAACAATCCAGGAACACATTACTGGTGCAATTGCACGATGCAAGTTGTCGGGCCGGACGACCAATTTGTGTCACCGGATGCTTGTAAGCAAGCACGTTCCTGTTTTAGTCCTATTGGCGGAAAGCCGGTGGTATAAAAAATCACGCGAAGGAAAACGATGGCAGGGCACAGTCCTATATAGTGCTGTCCCTGCCATGTTTCCCGCCTTTGGAATTGTGCCAATGTTTCTCAAACCCTTGATGCAATGGCTGCATATCGGTTCCGTTGTCCTAATAATAGGCGGTTTTTTTTTCTTTCGCGTTGTGCTCATCCCGCTTGCGAACCGTTTTCCCGATGCCGATACCCTGATATCGTCTGCGCTAAAACGTTTCAGCGGCGTTGTGTGGTGTACGTTATTAACCGTGCTGATATCGGGATTGTACAACGTTATCACCTTCTTTCGTGCAGCCCGTGCATCTGTGGCGGCACCTATCGTATCGGATTATTCGCTGTATATCCTGATTTTAGGCATTAAATTTTTTATCGTCTTTCTAATATTTACCCTAGCCATTATCCTCACGCTTCCCTATCCCGTTTTCGACGTGTTTCAAAAAAAACCTTCCCGGTGGTTGAACATCATCGTAGTTTTAGGGTTAATAGTTATCTTTCTATCCGCTTTTTTACGGCGGATGGGGTAAATTCTTGCTTGACAAAAAACACTTCTGCTGCTAAAATAATTTTAGATATTGAAGGCCGCGCTCACGTTTTAGCACGCGTAAGCGATAGGGACACCTGATACGAAAGGGAGAAAATCATGAATACTATTGACGATTTCACGCTCAAAAAAAGGAAGTATATGCCAACCTTTCCAAGAGCTATAGGAAAACCAACCGTCTATATAGATGGCTACCCTTATGAGGACGATGAACCCATGCCCGCTGGTGAACATCAAGGATTACAAGTCAACATACTCTTCGATTCACTTAATAGATATTACGAAGATGAGCCTGATGTCCATCCCGGTGTGGACTGCTTCGTATACCATAGAGACGAGAATGGAGTGGAGCGGTGCTTATCTCCCGACATCTTCATTGCTTTCGGTGTTAAGAAAATGCCGCCCCGCTATAGTTTTTATACCTGGGCGGAGGGCGCGTCCCCTACCGTTGTGTTTGAGTTCCTCTCAGCCTCAACAGCAGACCGGGACCGTCAGGAGAAACGAGACATCTATTTGAAGACGATGGGCGTTCAAGAATACTTTATACATCAACCAGATCCGACCAAACCTGCGGAGTTTCGCGGGTGGAGACGCACGGGTTCAGGCGGAATAGAGGAACTTCCGCCGGGCGCGAACGGTGGGTTGTTCAGTGAGGCTCTCAATCTGCTATTCCGGTGGGAGGAACGTTCTGATGGTCTCAGACTGTTACGCGCCTATTTGCCGGATGGAACTCCGCTAACGACTTCAGCGGAGGAGGCACGTCTCAGGAAGCAAGCGGAGGTGATAGCTACGGAGAATGCCGAAATGGCAGCCGAAGAGGCACAACGCAGACGAATTTCCGAAGCAATGGCAGCGGAGGCAACCGCAGCAGCAGCAACGGAAGCACAACGCAGACAGGAAGCCGAAGCAAACGCAGCAGCAGAAGCACAACGCAGACAGGAAGCCGAAGCAAACGCAGCAGCAGAAGCACAACGCAGACAGGAACTAGAGACTGAACTAGAAAGACTCCGCTCACAAATAGATGACGCGTAAAACCGCCGCATAGTTCCACACCCTTGGGTGTCACTTCGTTCAACCTATGCGCGCGGGATTTTCCCGCCCGCTTTGATAGATAACCCTGCACTGCTATCTATTAGCAAGCAGTGTTGCAAACTATGCAGTTACAGACGAAAATGATAGTTTTGTCTACGAATGTATAGGTTAAATTTATTGAGAAAAAAGATGAAAGTTTTGAGTAAGGAAGACCTCGCTTTTTGGAAAGAGCACGGTTACGTTGTAATTCGCGATGCTGCACCACCGCCGTTAATCGAGAACGCTGCCCAGGCGGTCTGGGATTTCCTGGAGATGGATGCGGATGTATCAGAGAGCTGGTACCCTGACCCGCCACGCGGAAGCATTATGGTGGAAATCTATCAGCATCCGGCGTTATGGGCAACCCGTCAATCCCCGCGGGTCCATCAAGCCTTTGCCGAGATTTGGGGCACGGAGAAGCTGTGGGTCAGTTTCGACCGTGCAAGCATGAGCCCGCCCAATGTCCCCGGAAAATTTGAACGCACAAACTTAGGGCTCCACTGGGATACATCTATCGATACTCCTATCCGCTTCCACGTTCAGGGGGTGCTTTATTTAACGGACACCGCTGCGAACCAAGGGGCGTTTACCTGCGTGCCCGGATTTCACAATCGGATTGAGGAGTGGATAAAAAGTCTGCCCCCGGATTCCAATCCACGGGCACAAGATTTAGAGGCGTTAGGCACAACTCCTGTCCCCGGAAAAGCAGGCGATTTGATAATTTGGCACAGTGCGTTGCCACATAGTGCTGGCATCAACACTGCGGACGTACCGCGCGTTGCACAATACATCACTATGACCCCAACAGGTGAAGCAAGTCAGGAAGCACGCGAACGTCGTATCAACGCATGGGAAAACCGTATGGCTGGGTTTAGCGGCGAACGGGCAGAAAAGGAGCATCAATCGGGGAAAACCGCCGAATTGACCGAACTTGGGAAAAAGTTGCTGGGACTTGAGGTATGGGGATAGATATCCCGCCCCACCGAACGTCCTCTTAAGCCATCCGAATGCCGCCATTGACATCAAGTGTTGCGCCGGTAATGTACTGCCCCTCTTCCGAAGCGAGAAAGAGGATAGCACTTGCAATTTCCGAAGCATCCGCGACGCGTCCTAACGGAATCTGATCGGTCATGTCCGGATGGTTTTTCGCCATCTCCGTTGCTGCAATGCCCGGGGCGATAGAGTTCACCGTGATGCCGTGCTCGCCTAACACACGCGCCAGCGATTTCGTCAGGCACATCACCCCAGCTTTAGAGGCGGAATACGGGGCAGAGGCAACTAAACCGCCGACCTGTCCCGCTAACGAACCGAGATTGATGATCCGTCCAAATCGCTGCGCCTTCATCGTCTCCATAACAGCTTGTGAGCAGAGGAATGGGCCTTTGAGATTTACAGCCATCATTCTATCCCACTCCGCTTCACTGCACGTCTCTATACGGGTGTAGCTAAAAATGCCAGCGTTGTTGACTAAAATATCAATACGTCCAAATTCGTCAAGGGTTCTGTTTACCATGGCTCGTACGGATTCACCATCAGCGACATCCGTTTCAATGACGCAGCATTTTCTGCCGAGGGCAGTTATCTCTTTTGAGACCGCCTCAGCATTCGTCATATTGACTTCAGGGATAACAATATCCGCGCCTTCTCTAGCGAACGCAAGACATGTCGCTTTACCAATGCCGCCACCCCCGCCTGTCACAATCGCAACGCGTCCATCTAATCGCATTTCTGACCCTCCTTTGGTGCATTTTATGTGAGTAAGTGGACAAATATTAAAATTGTCCCTACGTTTTTTCTTGAAAACATTCTGTTTATATGGTAAAATATAGTATAGTATCACACGAATTCTGGAAAAAGTCAATAGGGTAGGTTTAAGGCAGCATACCCGCTGTTCTAACGATTAGTCCTATTGGCACAAGGAGAACTGAAGAATGACAACGACCACATTTTCGCGCTGGATAATACCAATTTTGGTGTTGGGTTCTGTTTTTGTCGCTGCTTTTACGGCAACGGCACAGAATTATTATCCCGCCGATATCGGCAATAAATGGGTTTTAGAAAATACTAGAAGTGAGCAACAGCTCACCTATACGCTTGAGACACCCAAAAATGCTGACGAGCAGGAATATATCCTCCTCAAAATTGAGACCGTAAAACAGAGCATAGGTGAGCCGGACAAGGTGGTAGACCTCGACCAGTATTTTTTGAGCGATGCACCCGACGCGGTTAAACTCCACAAGACTATCCTACAGCAAGACCCTTACGGCATTATAACTGCGAACTTTCCAACACCTGTTACCTTTTTTCCTAAAGTTTTAGAACTAGGTGATAAATGGCAGATAACAGCAGACACGAAAATCCTCACTATTCCTGTAAAAACTATCTCCAATTTAGAGGTCGTTGCATTTGAGGACGTTGTAACACCCGCCGGAACATTTCAGAACTGCGCCAAAGTTGAGTTGAAATTGGAAATTAGGGGAGCCATAAGCGGTAATTTCGATCCAACCTATCAATGGTTAGCCCCTGATGTTGGTCCTGTTAAATATAAAAACACTACTGGACTTGTCTTTAGATTGGTAAGCTCTAATCTCTTAACACCCGGGGTTGCATTAGCCGGCGTAGGTGCGTTGGCGAAACAAACCACAAACGCAAGCACGGGAGTCAACTATACGCTCCGGGTGACAAACACAGGCAGCACAAACGATACGTTTAGATTATCAACGTCAGGCGATGTGAGTGCTACACTTAGTAGGTCCACTGTCTCGCTTGCCCCTAAGGCTTCCATCCAAGTAACGGCGAGGGTCGATGACCCCGCACTAGCCGCCCCAGGGAGCTATGCTGTCAAGGTTACAGCAACTTCGCAAAAAGATACAACACAAACCGCTGATATTACAACCACAACCACTATCCTTCCTGTTTATGCGGTTACGTTAGCAGGCGTAGGCGAGTTGGCAAAACAGACTACAGACGCAAGCACGGGAGTCAACTATACTCTCAATATCACAAACACAGGAAACACAAACGATACGTTTAGATTATCAACGTCAGGCGATGCGAATGCTACACTCAGTCAGTACACTGTCCCGCTTGCCCCTAAGGCTTCCACCCAAGTGACGGTCAAGGTCGCCGGTGCTGCGCTATCGGCTGCAGGAAGTTATGCCATCAAGGTCACAGCAACATCACAAAACGATAGCACACAAACCGCTGATATTACAACCACAACCACTGTTCCACCGGTTTACAGGGTCACGTTAGCAGGCGTAGGCGAGTTGACAAAACAGACTACAGACGCAAGCACTGGGGTCAACTATACACTCAATATCACAAACACAGGAAACACAAACGATACGTTCAACTTAGCAACCTCAGGCGATGTGACTGCCACACTCAGCCAGACCGCTATCTCACTCAGTCGAGGGGCTTCAGCAGAGGTGACAGTGACAATAGCTGACCCCGCACTAGCCAACGCAGGGACTTATGCCGTAAAGGTTATAGCAACTTCGCAGGAGAATAACACGCAAACCGCTGAAGCGACAACCACAACCACTATCCTTCCTATTTACGGCATCACCTTAGCTGGCGTAGGCGAGTTGACAAAACAGACTACAGACGCAAGCACGGGGGTCAACTATACTCTCAATATCACAAACACAGGAAACACAAACGATACGTTCAACTTAGCAACCTCAGGCGATGTGACTGCTACACTCAGCCAGACCGCTATCTCACTCAGTCGAGGGGCTTCAGCAGAGGTGACAGTGACAATAGCTGACCCCGCACTAGCCAACGCAGGGACTTATGCCGTAAAGGTTATAGCAACTTCGCAGGGGAATAACACGCAAACCGCTGAAGCGACAACCACAACCACTATCCTTCCTATTTACGGCATCACCTTAGCTGGCGTAGGCGAGTTGACAAAACAGACTACAGACGCAAGCACTGGGGTCAACTATACTCTCAATATCACAAACACAGGAAACACAAACGATACGTTCAACTTAGCAACCTCAGGCGATGTGACTGCTACACTCAGCCAGACCGCTATCTCACTCAGTCGAGGGGCTTCAGCAGAGGTGACAGTGACAATAGCTGACCCCGCACTAGCCAACGCAGGGACTTATGCCATCAAGGTTACAGCAACTTCGCAGGGGGATAACACACAAACCGCTGAAGCGACAACTACAACCACTATCCTTCCTATTTACGGCATCACCTTAGCTGGCGTAGGCGAGTTGACAAAACAGACTACAGACGCAAGCACTGGGGTCAACTATACTCTCAATATCACAAACACAGGAAACACAAACGATACGTTCAACTTAGCAACCTCAGGTGATGTGACTGCTACACTCAGTCAGTCCACTGTCTCGCTATCCGCCGGGGCTTCAGCAGAGGTAACAGTGACAATAGCTGACCCCGCACTAGCCAACGCAGGGACTTATGCCGTAAACTTATGCCATCAAGGTTATAGCAACTTCGCAGGGGAATAACACACAAACCGCTGAAGCAACAATCACAACCACTATCCTTCCTGTTTATGCGGTTACGTTAGCTGGCGTAGGCGAGTTGACAAAACAGATAGCGACAGCAGGTGAACCGGTCAACTATACACTCAATATCACAAATACCGGCAACACAGCGGACGTGATAGATATCACAACGACAGGCGATGTGGCTGCTACATTAAGTCAGTCCACTGTCTCGCTATCCGCCGGGGCTTCAGCAGAAGTGACGATGACAGTGGATACAGCTGCGCTGTCGACTGCCGGCGATTATGCAGTCATGGTTACAGCCACTTCCCAGGGGGATACTACACAAACCGCTGAAGCGACAACCACAACGACTCTTCTGCCGGTTACACCAGCTTACGGTGTGAAGTTTGAAGGGGATAGTGAACGCGCTGGGTCAACCGTGGATGTGCTATCGGGTGTCAGTTATACGGTCACAGTCACGAACACTGGGAATATGGATGACACGATAGTGCTTAGCTCTTCAGCAGAGATTGGCATTGAGGGGAGTGTGCGCGGGACTTTCACTGCCGCAGGTTCGCAAGGAGAGCCGAGTGGTCAGCTAGAAGTTGTGCTAGCCCCGGGCACGTCTGCCGAGGTGCTCTTCACAGCAGCGGGGGATGCCTTCACAAAACCGGGCGAATACACGATTGAAGTTACAGCAACTTCGCAAAACGATCGCACAAAAACCGCCATGCTCACCATTACAACGACGATAACCCCAGTACCCTCAGATGTAAATGCTGATGGGATGGTAAATATTTTGGATTTAGTGAAGGTCGCTAATCAATTCGGTGAAGTTGGCGATAGTCTCGTTTCGGATGTGACTATGGATGGTGTGGTAAATATTTTGGATTTAGTGAAGGTCGCTAATCAATTCGGTAAGACACAAGTGGAGATTGTGACGGAGAACTAGCACTTTTTCACCGTTTGTAGGCGTGCCTAGTCGGTGGAATTAAGTTAATTTGGTATTAGGCCCGTTTGGAAAAAGTCAATATGGTAAATTGGAAAGTGGCATTGATTGCTATTGTCATCGCTATTCTGCTTATAGTAGCCGGGATGTGGTTTGGGTATCGCTACGTATCGGAACAGGACGATATACCGGTGGGCTGGCAGCGGTCTCCCGATATAATAGTCTTGTGCAGCGATACTCCGTTGCGTTTTTGTGCGCCCTATTTGCCAACACCGTCCGGCTAAGGCAGTACTGTTCCACTACCTTTCGAAGACAAGATGAGGGATATAGCTATCCCCTCACGCAAAACGCTTATTTTTTCCTTGATACTTTCTGGAACTTGTGATATTATTTTAGCAACGAATGTTTGTATATTTACAGAAAAAGGAGCTCAAAATTTTGAAATTTACTATATTTACGCGTTGCCTGCAACCGATTCTAATACTAAGCCTTGTATGTGGTTTTGCACTGACAGCAACCGCACAAGATTACTATCCAACAACTATTGGAAATACATGGGGTCTCCTCAGTACCGATGAGGCTGAACGGCTCACCTATTCAATTGAAGAGATCGAAAACGGTACGGTGGAAGGGGTTTTTCTCCTGAAAATCGTTACAGAGACACTCGGCACTGAAACCGTTGATATTGACAAGTACTATATTTCTGATGAAAATGGCAATCTTTTACTACACGCGACAGCGACAGATGAAGGCACGTTCGGTATTGCAGAATCTACGCTTGACCCACCCGCCACTTTCTTCCCCGCAGAATTGCCACTCGGCCGGACCTGGCAAGTTGTAACCGTAGCAGAACTTAACCTCGTAGGCACTTCAACAACTACAAGTACTATAAAAGTTGTCTCCATCGAGGATGTCGTAACGCCTGCTGGCACATTTGCCGACTGCGTTAAGATTGAAATAAATAGGCAATCTGTCACTGCCCTTTTAACAGTTCGCTCAACCTATTACCAATGGTTGGCACCGGATGTCGGGCCTATCAAATATGAAAACGACCAGGGAATTGTGTTTGAATTGGAAAGCTACAACCTCGTTGACGCAACTGATGATAGCACAACAGACGCGGACACAGATGACTCTTCCGTGACTGATGACACTACGGATGACGACACCACAACAAGCGAACCCACGGATGATGGCACTACCGATGACGACACCACAACAGGCGAACCCACGGATGATGGCACTACCGATGACGACACCACAACAGGTGAACCCACGGATGATGGCACTACCGATGACGACGATACCACAACAGATGAACCTACGTCCGACGATGGAACAGACGATACTGGTACAACTGAGGATGACATGCCCGAGGATACGCCGACGGAACCAACTGAATACAGCTTTGACATTACCCTTGCCCCGGGATTGAACATGATATCTATTCCGCTAATGCCAGCGGAACCTTACACAGCGAAAGCCCTCGCTGAAATGTTAGGTTCAACGATTGTCATTAAACTTGACGCATCGACACAGCGTTTCGTTGGTTACACCATCGCGGAGGATGATGACGGTTTTGCTATTGATGGCGGTAGCGGCTATATCATCAACAGCTCCGCCGGGCGAGTTGTCCCGTTTACAGGCAAGGCATGGACTGATGCATCTGCTGCACCGAAAATCAGCACGGCGAAAAGCGCGTGGGCATTTGTCATCACAACCGATTTACAACGGAAACAGACCGGGGTAGCTTATACCGTGATTGCTAAAAACCTTCGCACAGGAGCTGTCACAACGCAAAACGTTACGCCTGAAGATGCACGCGTCTCCGCTGTTTGGGCAAATCTGAATTACAAGAGCGTCGCTAAAGCCGGGGATACGATTGAGATTAAACTCCTCGACGAACGCGGCACCCTTGTCTCCGGACCGTTCCAACGTACAATTCAAACCTCTGACATTCACAACGCCTATATGAGTGTGCAAATGCAAGTCGGGAACGTGCTTCCTCAAAAAACGATTCTGGGACAGAACTTCCCGAATCCGTTCAACCCTGAAACCTGGATACCTTATCAACTCAAACAAAACACCGATGTAACACTCCGCATCTTTGATGTTTCGGGACGTTTGATTCGCACGTTAGACTTGGGGCATAAGTCAACAGGGTTATATGTGACAATCTCAACGGCGGCATATTGGGATGGTAAAAATGACGCGGGTGAAACTGTTTCAAGCGGAATCTATTTCTACACGCTCCAAACAGAGAATTTCTCCGCTACCCGCCGAATGGTTATCCTCAAATAGATAACGGTGCCAAAATTGTTTAAAAAAACGCCTTGAGGTTAAAATCAACCCACAGCGGGATGGTTACATCGAGGCGTTTTCTTTTAATGACAGCACACGGCGTGTGCCTATTACCTTAGGGGGATTAGATGCTCGGAAAACAGACATTTGGAATTTTTTTAGTAATAACCCTTGCTGCTTGTGTCGCGCTACGCGCAGCTGCACAAAATTATTACCCGACAACTCTCGGCAATATATGGGTCATGGAAACTGAAGATGGAACGGAACGGCTCACCTACACTGTCGAAGCGTCCGATGAAGTCATTAACGGTAAAAAGCTGGGACTCATCAAACTCACAACAGAAACCCTAGGAGCGGACTTTGCCACGACAGAGAAGTTCTTTGTGGATTTTGAAGAGGACAGCATTAAACTCTATAAGGTTGAAGTAGACCTCGGCCCGATATTTGGCGTAGCAACCGCGCTGGTATACCCGCCCGTGCTCCTTTACCCACTCTCACCAGCACTCGGAGATTCATGGACGGTTACCCTTAATTCAGAGATAACCTTGGCGGGCCCTATAACGTTGACTAGCGTGAACGAAGTTGTCGCAATAGAGGATGTTGTAACACCAATAGGCAGATTTGAGGATTGCATAAAAATTAGACTACGGACAAAAGCTACCACTAAGACAAGTATAATGCGTGGTACAACCTACCAATGGCTTGCACCAGATTTAGGTCCCGTCAAATTCGAGAATACCCAGGATATCGTTTATGAATTGGTCAGCTTTACCGTCCTCGCGGATGTCTCACCGTATGATGTAACGGGTGATGGTGTGGTCAATATTTTGGATCTTGTCTTTGTAGCATCTCGGTTCGGTCAAGCGGATGCGGAAGCTGATGTGAACAATGATGGCATCGTAAATATTCTGGATTTGACTCTCATCGCAGGAAAATTCGGAACGTAATGCATTCTTACAGAATCCGCTTTTGAACCGAATTTGGCGCGAGGGTCTCCTCATGCCATAAAGTTGTTTCAGCCTCGCGTTGTCCCTGCTCTTTAATATCCTTTTGAAGCTGCCACGAAAATGTGAGGGGTGAATCGCCGCTATTGTAGAACACTACCTCCGCGGTGTTAGTTGCGCCAACAATCGGGCGTACCAACGAAAGAAGCGTTGATGGCATTTTCGCTGCCCCCGCCGAATTTCTGACAGTTATCAGCGGCACCACTTCTCCCAAAATCTCGCGTGTACCCAGAAGTAGCGGCCCGTAGCATGCGGTGACTGCGCCTTGTCCCCAATTGCGTCCATGCCCTGCGGCAACCGAGCAGACCGCGCCTCCCATATCCGCGTGTTCTCTGCCACCCCGCAACACACGGCGAGCGATAGCCAGACGCGCCGCAGCATTTCGCAATGCCCTAACAGCGTAGCTAATCTCACCTGTGAGCTGATAGGCGAGTGTTAGCGTGGCTGTTGATGGTTCGCGAATCGGTTTTACCGAACCGTCATCTGACCATTCTCCCCAGTACGCCATATCTGAACGTCTGCCGACACCCAATTCCCTGCGCCGAATCTCCTGCGGAAAAACGAGCGCGAGCAATTCCGGGGCGGTCCCGGGAAGTTGCTGTAAACCCTCCGTAATCGCAGTGTCAAACCCCGTATCGTTGAATGTCCAACGATAATAACTAAGCGCAGCCGCAGCGGGGTCGTTATACGGGTCGCTAAGCGATGTAACAAGCGGTTCAACAATACGTCGCGCTGCCGATTTGAAGATGGACTCCCTAGACAGCAGATATAGGTCACCTAAGGCGTAGATAGCTCCAGAAGCGAGTAGGTTTTCAACGCCTGCCAACGGGTCACCGGGAATGTGATGCGAACTTGCGACAAGTCGATGCAAATTTTTTGCATCAACCTCCGCCTCGCTGAGCCCCTGTGCTTCCAAATCCCAGAGCAGCGGCATCGGTTCCGATGCAGCGACGATACGCTCAGCACGTTTACGGCCATATCGCAATGCCCACGTCACATATCGCGCCTCGCCTGTGACGCGATACGCTGCAAGGGCGATGTGAATAAAACGGAAATGCTCCGCGAGTTCATACGCGTTCTTTTCATCGTTCTCCACAAATTGGGTACCGATATTGTAACCGATAAAGGTATCCCGGGTGTAATCATACCAAGCTGGTATTTCTGGCACCCAATTGCCGATATGTTCCGCAGCATCGGTTAAAGCAGAAATAGCCGAAGTGTCCTCCGGTTGTAATCCGATATAGCGGGGTAGGAAAAGCAGAAACGGTTCCGTACCGTGATGTGCTTCCGCCTTCGGCTCATAGCCGTGGACACAATCACGTTCTATCCAACCGAGCAGTGCCGTTTTGAGAGCGTCGAAGTGTGCTAAAACTGCTGATTCTCCGGTGATGAGATAGTGTGGAAACCAAGCGAGGGCGTAGTTCGCCTCATCTTCGCCGCCATCGTTCGGCCCGGGCGGGTCGAGATGCATGCTCTGTTTAAGCCAACGGCCCATCTCTGTTCTAAGACTACTATAAGCTTTGTAGCAATCGCGCATTAGCATTTTCATAACAAAGTTCTCAAAAATTCAATACTCCGTTTCGCAATCGTCTTCGGATCCGGTTTGAAATCGAACACCTCTGTTGACACATAACCCTGATAATCGATGGCTTTTAAAGCTTCAATGATTGGCGGATAATCTACACTACCAGAGCCGGGGAGATAACCGTTGTCATCGTTGGAGTGAAAATGTGCAACGTGTTCGGCACAGTTGCGAATCTGTGTCGGCATGTCTAACCCCTCTTTTGCGGTGCTACAGACATCCAAAATCATCTGGAAGTTCGGGTGATTCACAGCGTTGACCATCTCAACCGCTTTATCCGGGTTTGTGATAAAATTCGTCTGATCGCTGGATAACGGCTCCATACACAACATAACTCCTCTTTCGCCAGCGAGTTCCGCGCCCTCCGCGAAGGTTGCTTGTGCATATCCCCATGCCTCTTCAAAGGTAAGCGGTTCCAGAACGTTCCGTTGCTGTGGCGACCCGATTACCATCACACGTCCATCTAGGTCGGCACACAGTTCAATCAGGGCGAGGAAATAGTCTCGTGTTTCCACACGAATCTCTGCGTCGGGGTGATTGATATAGAGCCCCGGGGGTGAGACGAGTAGCCAGTGTAACCCTGCGACCTCTATTTTTGCGGTTTGAGCGGCTTTGCGGATTCGTGCTCGTTCCGTTTCACTAATGTCCAAAACTGAGTCTGCCAATGTGAACGGTGCGATTTCAACTGCCTCGTATCCAAGTTCTGCGGCATAGGTGAACACATCCTCGATTTTCCAATTTTCAAACATTTCGTTGCATATCGCGAGTTTCATGTTTATCTCCATTACATATTTTTCCCGAATTCTAAACGGTTTTTGTGTTTTTGTCAAGCGGTTTTGATTTCTCGGGTGTTTAAATATTTTGTCCTTATGTGTGAATGGACTATGTAGCTCTCCGCCGTTTTTAGGGACACAACCGTATTTAGGGCCAGAACTTATACCATTTCTAATTGAAAATGTCTCTTTATTGTCCCATAAACTTCCAGTTTGTGTGCCTTATTGTAGCATAAACTTCCAGTTTGTGTGCCTTATTGTAGCATAAACTTCCAGTTTGTGTGCCTTATTGTAGCATAAACTTCCAGTTTGTGTGCCTTATTGTAGCATAAACTTCCAGTTTGTGTGCCTTATTGTAGCATAAACTTCCAGTTTGTGTGCCTTATTGTAGCATAAACTTCCAGTTTGTGCACTTTATCGTCCCATAAACTTCCAGTTTGGGTCTTCCGTTCTCCGTTTCATTGCTAACAACCGGTAATGATAGAATAATTAATAAAAATGGTATAAGTAGCAACTTGGGTTATTATAGAGCAAATCCCATGGATATGAAAGGAATTTATTACCTAACGATTTGTGCTAAATAACTATTTGTCCAATATTATTTCACAATTATATAACGGCTTGTTAGTTTTTATCATTGGTTGATTTCTTCTTTAGTCCCAGTATTCGGGCAAACAGTTTCCCGCTCCTCAAGGACGATATCTTTATAGAAAGTCGTTTCCGCCCCGACCTCTTAGTCCCAGTATTCGGGCAAGCAGCCCGCTCCTCAAGGACGATATCTTTATATGAATGTCAAATATCTGTGAAAACAACAAAAACAATTCGTTAACTGGCACAAGTCGTTACCTAGCAACTTGGGTTAATATATTTTATATTATGATTTTTGGCAATTTTTCGTAATATAGAATTTTATATTGCGATTTTTGGCAATTTTTCGTAATATAGAATTTTTATGAGGGGAGGTCTCCTCACCCTATAAACAAGGTTTCAATCGGGCGGGGGAACCCCATCCTTAAGGAGCGGGAAACCGTTTGCCCGAATACTGAGGAGATTGCCTAAATTTGCGTAAGTCCTGCTAACGCATTAAGGCACCGCCTGCTACGTTGATAGATACGCCGGTCAGATACGCGGCTTCATCTGAGGCGAGGAAGGCGGCCATTTTTGCTACATCCGAGCCTTCGGCGAGCCGCCCTAATGGGACCAATTCTGTCGCTTGCTGGGCAAATGCCTCACGTTGTTCGTTAGGCGGCATATCTGCGGGCATTAGGGCAGCGGCTAAATGCCCAACACGCTCCGTGTCTACAAGGCTCGGACAGATAGCGTTGACGTTAATTTGATAGGGGGCAAGCTCATGTGCTAAGGATTCTGTTAAACCGATTACGGCAAATTTAGAGGCACAGTAAGCGGCGTAACGTGCCGCGCCACGTTTTCCGGCTACGGAGGAGATATTGATGATTTTACCGCCTGTGCCTTGCACGATGAGATGCCGGGCTACGGCTTGACAGCAGAGAAATACACCTTTTACATTGACGCACTGCACTCTATCCCAATCCGCCTCGGCGAGGTCAACGACAGGGACGCGGTCTTTTCCGGCTTTTGTTCCGGCATTGCTAACGAGAATATCGAGCTTGCCGAAATGTGCAATGGTTTTGTCTACCATGTCGGCGACCTGTTTTGCGTCTGATACATCTGCGATGATACTGATAGCACGTTGGTTCATCGTCTCAATTTCGCGGACGACATCTGGTAATCCCCGCCAGGTGGAGGTGTCTGCTGCGTAGGGGTGTTCGGCTATATCATTGACAGCGACATCAGCTCCCTCTTTCGCCAGACGGGTGGCGATGGCGCGGCCGATGCCGTTTTCGCCGCCCGCGCCTGTCACTAAAGCGACTTTGCCGTTTAGATTATACATGTGGGGATCGGGTGTTTTCCTTAACGTTTAAGAGCTCCCCACGTTAATGCAAGTTTGCCTGCTGGGGCGACATCCAAAAATTCGGAGTCAAAGGTGAGGTCGCCAAAGGCGAGTGCGTCCCAGGCACCTCCGGCTATCCACCCGATTTGGTGTTCACGGGTGCCGTTTTCACAATCGTTCATGTGAAAGCTGAATCCGATGGTGAGTCCGTTTTTTGCTTTAAAGTTTGCGCCTCTACCGGGGTTCGCAAATTGAGGATTGCCGCGCGGTGCAGTCGGATCGATGGCGACTTCGTAGATGTAATCGTTGCCTTTTTTGACAACTATCCACTCGGTATTATCAGCGGAGGCTGCAGCGGAGAGGTCTTTGCCGTTGGCTCCAAGTGTCCACTGCACAAGTCCATCTCGTACCATCTCGTTATCAAAATCGAACATAAATTCGACGCTGTCGTCTTCCCACCATTTACTATCGGGGGGGTTAATGTCTTGAAGTTTATCATCGGTGATTTCGACAGCGAAGTAGATGCGGGTTGGGTCAGCTGCGCTCCACGCGATGCGGCCTTTTCCGGTAAAGTCGTTGGCGTTAGGGAGGCCTGGGCCTACATCTTTTAACTGATCGAAGGCAACACTTTCTGCACGCTGCCATTCACCGAGATTGCCGTCTACCTTGAAGTTGGAAATCTGTTTGGCAATGTACTGCTTATCACGTTCGACGGCGAAAGTTAAGTCGGTTGCACAGATTATCAGAAGGAGTCCTACGATAATCGGTGCTACATTTTTAAACTTGATATGTTTCTTCATAGCAATAGCTCCTTTAGTCAAAAAGCAGATTGGTTCTACGATAAAGCAACGGATATTGCGACCGCAAGGGCAACAATCGCAATGCCGGTGGGTACCCAATTTAGAGCAGACTGCCATCCGGCTTTACGGCCCTTGATTTCAGCAACATCTAGCTCAACCTTCCGTAGTCGACTATCAAGTGTCTCAAGCTGCTTTGTGAATCGTGCGTCCATGTCAGCTATCTGCTTTGTGAACCGTGAATCCATGTCAGCTATCTGCTTTGACAACAAATCGTATAATTCTTGTGTAGTCATCAAAAATCTCCCTAGCCCTTTAGTATCTGTCTGAGGATGAGGAACGCGCCACCAATGACGATAACGCATAGGGCGATACTCGTGATGACTGCAAGAAAGAAGACAAAGATGCCGAAAATCCATTTAAGGATTTCTATGAGAATCCAAGCAATCGCAAGAAAAGCGATAATGCCCAAAACGATGCTTAAAATTGTGCCCATGAGTTATTTTTAGGGCGGATGTTGCATCCGCCCATCCTATAAGTGTTAATGTGTAGATTGACAATTAGGTTCTATTTTTTGAGGCTTCCCCACGTAACAGCAAGTTTTGCTTTGGGGTCGACAGCTGTAAGATTTGTTTCGAGACCGTTATTCATCACATTTTGAACGTCGCTTTCAGGTAAAGCGGTGTTGAAGATGATGAATTCGTCGATTAACCCTTGCCATTGCCGCTGTCCGTTCCAGTCGCCAATTCTTCCGGGGTCAAGGACACCGGGGTTGCCGCCCCAGTTGTGTTCAGCGTCAAGTTCACCATTGATGTAAAAGCGAATCTTCTTTTCTGTAGCACTGTAAGCGGTTGCGACGTGAACCCATTTATCCAATTGGTCTGTTGTAAACGCAAAATTTGCGAACGAGTCGTTGCCGCCGGGGTTCCCGTTAATAGAAAATTCTACTCGATTGTTTGGGTGCAGCTGATAATGAATATCGCCACCTTTCCACCCAGTGTTGTTGAAAAAGGTTCGCCATCCACCTACACGGCCAGTGGCTTTGACCCAGTGCGTGAACGTAATTTCCTCAAACTCGCCGATGCGTTTGGGTACGTTAACCCATTCGTTTGTGCCGTTCAACTGTATAGCTTGACCGATTTTGCCATCAACGAAACTGCCGCCTTGTAGTTCGCCATCAAATCCGTTTCCTGAAAAATCTTCGGCATTACCGTCAAATAGCCATGCAGCGGCAACCATATCTGACGAGACCTGCGCGGAGCTGGGCAAGCTGATGAGCGACAGGACAAGTAAACTTAGGACAATTGTAGTTATTCTTAACAAAATGAACCTCCTCTAGCGTGTCATAAGACAAGTGTTCGTCTATTTTTTGAGGCTACCCCAGGTGATAGCCAATTTCTGCTTCGGATCAACGGCGAGTCCGCCTTCTATACCGTCATTCATGACAGACTTAATGTCTGCCTCACTTAAGACGGTGTTGAAGATAACGAATTCATCGAAGAGGCCCTGCCAATGCCGTTGACCATCCCATGAACCAATTTTGCCGGGGTCAAGTACCCCGGGGTTGCCGCCCCAGTTGTGTTCGGCATCAAGTTCGCCGTTGATGTAAAAACGAATCTTTTTTTCTGTAGCACTGTAAGCGGTGGTGATATGAATCCACTTATTCATTTCACCGCCAGCTACTGCGAAGTTGGCAAACGTGTCGTTGCCGCCGGGGTTACCTCTAATAGAAAACTCCACTTTATTGTTTGGGTGCAGTTGATAATGAATATCGCCATCTTTCCAACCGGCGTTGTTGAAAAAGGTTCGCCAATCGTTTTCTCGTCCAGTGGATTTGACCCAGTGGGCCAAGGTGACTTCCTCAAACGAGCCCATCGCTTTGCCAATGGTAATCCATTCGCTTGACCCGTTCAATTCAATTGCTTTTCCGATTTTGCCATCAACAAATTTTCCGCCTTGAAGTTCACCGTCGAATCCGTTACCGGAAATGTCTTTGGCATCGCCATCAAATATCCATGCTGCGACAATCATCTCCTCGGTGATTTCTGCCGAAACGGACATGCTGAAGCTCACGATGAGCAGCAGGCTTAGGGCAACTATTGTAGCTTTCAACACAATAAACCTCCTATATCTTACTAAACTTTGGACAATTTTAGGAGTTTGTCTATAGGGTGAACAGAACACGGTAGAAAGACATCGGACATCTCGATTACACATTTCGCCCCGCTGGGGCTTAGTCTGGCCGGCTGCCGCGTTTTCTATAAACAGACCGCCCCGAGGGGCTAGTTTGTGGTGTGTTTGTGTTTTCTATAAACAGACCGCCCCGAGGGGGCTGCGCTTTGGAAAACCCATCGGTGTTTATTTTTCTCCTATTTGTCCATGTCTGATGAGCGTTGCAGGATGCGGATTTCGTGCCGCGCCTGCTCAGATTTTCTCTCCGTTATCGCGCTTAATGGATATGCGCGCGCGAAATGAGAGCGAAGCATTGTAAATGTCCACAATGCAAACAAAAACCCGCACTTGAGACACTCCATAAAAAAGTGAAGTGTGCACGTGCGGGCGTGAAGGTATCGCAGCTTGTAAATCCTACGACACTGTCTTGTGATATAAACTTAACAAATGTAAAACTTATTAAGGGGGGGGGTAAACTGTTAGTTATAATGCATCCGATAGGGACAGGCCCAAAATATCCTTGAACGAACGACAGATACCGGATATGTTCATTTCTGAAAAGTGATGTGTTTCTCACTGCTGGGGTCCCCCATGAAATTTAAAGTCGATTCAAAAATTTCGCGCCATCAGTCAAGAAAATAGTTTTCTAGGAAGGCACAAATTGAAATGGACTGTCTGTTCGATATAGTGTATCAAAAAACCGTTTTTAATGCAACTCTTAAAAATCCAGGGAGTGTGTAAAGTGTTTGTAACCAGGACAGACGCAGCGCGTTGATAAACCCTTCAGGACTTACGCAAATTTAGAACATAAGCTCAGTATTCGGGCAAACGGTTTCCCGCTCCTCTAGGGCTGGGTCCCCCAGCCCGCTAAGTCAACCTCTAAATCCCATTATCTATGGACTTTAGCAACGTGCTGCGTAAGCCCTTATAATAATGGGAGCATAGGGGGAGAAATAGCGGGCGAGGGCACCTCGCTTAATCCTACGAAGCTGTCCGCTAAATTTGCGTCCATCCTATTGTGCTAAATAGAACGATGTCCGGCGAAGCCGCGCGGGTTTTCAAATGCGTCTGTCCACAGATGACACCACTCCGCATGGTCTGTTAGGACAGTTTCAGGATTTTTTCGGCTGCGCACGATGAAGTCTGGATGTGCTGTTCTCCCGGTGTGATGGCCTGTCGTCTGAAAACGGAGGTCTAATGACCATCGGCATCGGTCGGAGCTGTTCGGTTGCGACCGGTGTGGCGTGAACCGGCTGAGTAAGATGATATCGCCGCGGTAACATTCCAACATCATCGGTTCAACGTCGGGCATGAGCTCTGGTATAATCATGGTGCCGCCCGCTTTCTGATGTGTGAGGTATCCGATATCTTCAGTAATACCTGGCAGTGCTTCGAGGCATCCCATTTCAATAGTGCTATCGCCTAAGGGAAGCCAACAGGTGACGATATTTGATGCTTCTGCTTCTTCCATCATAACGCCAGCGTCTTGGTGCCAGGGTACGCCGCCAGCCCAGCTTGCGTTTCCATCAACGACGGGTGGTTTTGCGCGGACATGCTGAATGGGGTTGCAGGTAATTTCGGGCCCGACAATTCCTTCAATAACATCGAGCAGGTTGTCGTTCCGCATGAATTCAAAGATGGCTTTGCCGCGATAGTGCATAATGTCCATTCCACTGTTGATTTCACCGGACTGGGCGAGGAGTTTTCCAAACCGCCTGTCGAAGGGTTCTGCTTCATAGAGATTTTCAATCTTTCCTTGCTGCTGTAGGGCGGTGGCACGTTCTGAAATCCAGTCCTCAATTTCGTCAATGACGGGTTGGACATCTGCATCTGTGAGTGCGTTTTTGACTATCAGGACACCTTGTGTACGGTAGGTGTCTTTCTGTTCTTGGGTGAGTTTCATAACCTCTCCTTTTAATGCGCTATGTTTTATCATTAATAATAGCATGAAAGCGAACAGTAAACAAGAAAAAATGGCCAATGGGGTGTGTAAAGTTTTTGTACAAGTTGTTCAGTCTTAGCCCAGTATGGGCGTTATGTTTATAGCGTGACACACCCCCCCCTTCTTAGCCCAGTATGGGCGTTATGTTTATAGAATGTTGGTTTATGGCAGAATTGGCTCATAGCAGTTGGCAAAGAAGCGGTTGGCAAGAGCTTGTGATTATAGTCCGCGTTCTGACGCGCGTCACATCCCGCTTCCTCTTGCTAATCGCCGATGAGCGAATTGCCAATACTATTTTTTCTGAAGAAAAATCAAACAGTTCGCAACTAATATAACAGAAAACCAAAACATTTTTCGGAGAAAAGCGGCACGGTTTGCAACGAAGCTGAGCGGACACCGATAGCGTGTGTCAAAAGTGTAACATTTCCACCGGAACCACCTCAAAAAGTAGGAGGCAGAACGGTAAGAAAACTCCGCAGAACAGATACCCGAAATCGACGGTTAAAATGACACAACGCGTTTTTTTGTGTTGCGAAATTTCGTTTTTTATGTGTTGGGAAAAAATGGGTCGAAACCGAATAGAGGGCAAAACGGCTTATAAAGCTATGCGTGGCGTGCGTTCAGACACATTCAGAACCGAGAACCAAATGTTACACTTTGTGTCAAAAGTGTAACATTTCCACCGGTTTTGTACAAAAACTTTACACACCCCTTTGCTATGGGTGTGTAAAATTTTTGTACACCCGTTTGTAGTAGGGCGATTCATCGCCCGGCCGGTTGTAATAGAAGCCGTTTGTAGTAGGGCGATTCATCGCCCGGCGTGTCGTCCAGGGTTGTGATGTGCGATGGGTTTTGCTCCTAGGATCAGGGCTGCGACGGGCAATAAATGGTTTCCCTACTACGAGCACCGCTCTGATGGACAATGAGTCGCATTGTAGGAATAGGCGGTTTTAAACATCAATGGATTAACTTGTATAGAAACTTTACACACTCCATAAGTCTTGGAAGATATATCGATAAGTAGATGATTCAAACATGGGAACCTCCATTTTTTGTCAGGATCGCGGATTATCGGGGATTACGTGGATTACGCGGGTTTTAAGCTATCGTCTGATACCTATAACCCGCGCGAAATCCATTGGTGGGGCTGCCCGGTGCTATTTTCCGTTTTCAGTCAATTTTTGCCTGAATGCCTCGAGGGTGTCTACCTGTGCGGCTGTTCGGACGAGTGCGTCAAGCCGTTGGGGGTCTTCTATCCCCTCAAGGGATAACTGTAATTCCTCATTTGTGCCGATTCCGAATCGAGCGTCAAGGACACTCAAGATGTTTTTGACAGCAGTTTCTCGTTGTCCTTCTTGTTGTCCTTGTTCGAAGATATATCGATAAGTAGATGATTCAAACATGGGAACCTCCATAAGATGTTTGATTTCTTCGGGGTCAACGATTAACCCACTCAAAATCCATTGCCATAGTAGTAAGTTGTTTTGAACATCAGGGTCAAGGTCCAGCGTGCGTACCTGTTCGTGGCACCGTTCGACCCATTCCACCGCGGATACATCGTCCGGTCGCTTCATTAGGGGCGTGAATGCCAATTTAGCGATTAGCAATTGGCGATTAGCAATTGGCAAAGAAGAAGAGGACTCTGACGCGCGTTAGAGTTCTTATTAGAATCAGAAAATCTTGCCATAAGCCAATAGCCAATAGCCATTAGCCAGTTTCCGTTTCACTATTTCTGTTTCGGACTGGTTGCTGACTTGAAACTCTATATGCACTAAAACCTCTTTTCCATTAATTCGCACCTTCGCGAGGATATCCATGCGTCGTATTTCGACGGTGGGTAGTTCTGTATCGAGGTGTTCAATGAACTCGAGGTCTCGGATGTTTGTAAAATGTCGCAACAATGCTTCGGCGAACACGGCGAATATGCCTTTGCTTACAATATCGTAGCGTTGATGCGGTAATGCTTCGAGTAGTTGTCTAAAAAAATCTTTTGTCTTATCTTTCATAGCGGGATGTTATCCTTCAAAACTGGGATAATTAGAAATGCATGTTAATATTATACACTGACTTGTAACGTTTGTCAATCGTTATTAGCGATTGGCAAATTGGCGATTGGAAACCAGAGGTTGTGATTCTAAGCAGGTTTTTGGCGCGCGTCTAAAATCTCTTTCTCTTGCCAATAGTCAACGGTTTCCAATAACCAACATTCTATAAATATATCGCCCCGCTGGGGCTAGTTTGTGTGTTGTTTGTGTTTTCTATAAATATATCGTCCCTACGGGACTAACAGAGGGGATGGCATCTGCTGCTATAAACATACCGTCCTTGAGGAGCGGGCTGCTTGCCCGAATACTGGGATTAAAAGCAGGGGAGTTCTCTGCTGACTCTTCTGTAGGTGCGAGCTTCGCTCGCGATTTTTTGCCCTCGTTTATAGTGATGGGCCTCATGCGATCAGAAAATCGGTTTAATATATCAAAACATATCTCGATTGTACGGAGAACCAAGTGATATAATCTATCACAAGCACATCTCACTCTTGAGGAGCGGCCTGTTTTGCCAGTATTCAGACAAGCAGCCTGCTCCTCACACTAGAAAATCGGCATACACATATCTTTAAAATCCGCGTCATCCGTGTCCTCCGCGATAATTCGCGATTCAGATAACACACGCGAAATCCACCCTTCCACCCTTCCACCCTTCCATTTATCATAGTACAAAAACTTTACACACCCCCCATTTTTGGACGATCTTTTCAAAAAAACGAAAAATATGATATACTTAATCAAATCGGAGAATTTGACATACTCCCCCAGCTAAAGCAAGGGGGATTCTTTTGAAAGTGAATCCCATGCTCTCTGGTGCGGATTGTGGGGTATAGACTTCGGGTGAAGTCTGCGAGGGCTGCTCGCAATAGCAAGGCTGACATCCTCTAATCCAAAGGTTGACGCCCCAACCTTTAAAATATTTATCGCAGCGTTAACGTCACGATGGTGTTTCTGCGCGCAAGTAGAACAACACTATTGACGAACAGACAAGTCCAGCTGCTGTTTTCGCTGTCCACAGTGGCTACAAGTCTTAGAAGTCGGTTCAAAACGGTCAATATAGTGAACCTCTTTACCGTGTTTGACCGCTTGATGGCGCAACTTTTGATGAAACGAGTAGGGCGCAATATCAGAAACTTGACGACCCCAGATGCGTTTCATACCCTCAAAAGTCAACGTCTCAAAACAGAGGTCATCGTGTTCATGCACAAAACGCTTCGCGAGTTTCCAATGATGATCCTCACGTTGTCTCTTGATTTTACGGTGTTTGCGTGCCACATCTAAGCGGGAACGCTCACAGTTGTTGCTACCCTTTACTTTCTTAGCATGGGCACGTTGTGCCACAGACAAATCCGCCATAGAGGTTTTATAGAACTCAGGAGACGCATAGGCTGTGCCATCGGAACAGGTGAACATCGTTTTGATACCGAAATCATACCCTGCAGCACTACCCGTCTTAGGTAGGATTTCAGATACGGTGTCATCTGTTACAACACACATATAGAAGTCACCAACACTATCTGCTTTGATAGTGACTGTCTTAATATTACCTACTATCTCGCGGCTTAGATTAAACCGATATTGTTTTTCCATTATACGGACCCTATCACCATAGAAACTATAGCCAGAGGGGGACATTGTGAATGAATACGGTTTGCGCCATGAACGAAACTTAGGCGGACGCTTCGCAATACACTTAAAAAAACGCTGATACCCGGTGTCTAAACGCCGCAGTATATCACGCGCCGCCCAAGAGTCTAACTCACGCCAATGCGAAAACACTTCAGGATGTGAGTTCCTAAGGACGGTAAAGGCACGCGACATCTCAGGAAGCGACATATACGCAAGACCAAGAGAATAGCGCGTCCGCTGCCAACCTAAAAAATAGTTACAAACATCATGGGCCACCCACGTTAAACGCTTGAGATTACGATTACGCGGGGCACGAAAAAGTTTGTATTTTGTGGTATACATCTAAGGGTATCCTGCCTTGAAAAGTTGCTACCTGCCTCTAAAAAGGGGCGGAGAAGTCTATAGTACAAAAACTTTACATTTTTGGACGATTCTCCGCTAAGGCATTAAATAGAGTATACCCCATTTTTCAGGAAAAGTCAAATTAAAATTTCAACTCATGCACCGCTACTACATCCCCCAGCTAAAGCATGGGGGTTTTGTAGCGGAAGATTTGATAAACGTGGAAGGAATCTCACATGGTGAACAAACCCGGTCCTGTTTTCACAAGTGTTGCCTTATTGAGCATCCTATTTGTCTGGTACGGATACGCGTACGGAGACCAGTACGGATACGCGGCAGACATTCAGTTTGTAGATGTTACGGAAGCAGCGGGTATCCGTTTTGAACATGTGGGGGGTATAGCGCATCGCGTAGTGCCCGCGCTTGTGGGTTCAGGGGCTGCATGGCGAGATTATGATGAAAACGGCACCCTGGATCTGTATATTGTTAACAGCGCGGCGGTGAGACCTGAACCGGGGACAATTCTTCCCAAAAACGCGCTTTACCGAAATAATGGCGATGGCACTTTTACAGACGTGACGGATACCGCAGGCGTTGGGGACACGGGATGGGGCATGGGATGCGCCTTCGCTGATTATGATAACGATGGTGATGCTGACCTTTATGTGACAAACTATAAAGCGAACGTCTTCTATTTGAACAAGGGGGATGGTACATTCAAACGTTTCACATCGGGTGCTGGCGGGATTGGCCATACAGGTTTTGGGGCAGGTATTGTGTGGGCGGATTACGATGCGGATGGGTTTGTTGAACTTTACTTCGGCAACTATATCGAGTATAGCAAAGTTCCACAGGGAGATGAGGTTTTCTTTCCTTACGATTTTTTCGGACAGGCGAATGTTCTTTATTTGAACAGAGGTGATGGCGGGTTCGTTGATGTTACCGATGCTGCGAAGGTTAATGGCGGGTTTCACTTAACGCTGGGGGTGGCCGCTGCAGATTATGATAACGATGGGGACCTAGATATATACCTCGCTAATGATACCGATCAGAATATTCTCTACCGAAACGATGACGATATGACGTTTATGAATACGAATCATCCGGACGCGAGAAGCGGTACGGGGGATATTCGCAGCGGAATGGGTGTCGCCTGGGGCGATTATGATAACGATGGGAGGCTGGATCTGTTCGTTACAAATTGGCTCGATGAGAACAATGTGCTTTACCGAAATAGAGGGGATGGCACGTTTATTGATGTTTCGGCACAGAGCGGTGTTTTTGAGTCTGGACTCGGGAAGACCTGTTGGGGCACGGTATTTTTCGATGTAGATAACGACATGGACCTAGATCTGTTTTTCTCGGCTGGACATATTGACCCTGCCTCGTGGGAGAAGCATGGGCAGCCGGATGTGCTGCTCCGTAATAATGGCGATGGGACGTTCACCGATATATCTGAACGGGTGGGCCTTCGGCAGTTGAATTCACCGGGGGTTGGCAGAGGTGTTGCTGCTGGCGACTACGATGCAGATGGGGATGTGGATTTGGTGATTGTGAATAGCGGTGAAAAGCTGAGATTGCTCCGCAACGATAGCAGGAATAGACACAATTGGCTTCATATCCGCACTATCGGTGTGAAGAGCAATCGTGATGGGATTGGGGCGCGAGTCAAAGTTATCACAGGCGATATCCATCAAATTCGTGAGGTTGCTGCAGGGAGCAGTTATCTATCTCAGCACAGTCCGACGGTGGAATTTGGACTTAGCACTTATAACAAAGTTGATAGGGTTATTATTCAATGGCCGAGCGGTATCGTTCAGACGTTGAACGATATTGCGGTGAATCAGAGGTTGGTTGTGACGGAAAAGGTGGAGTGAGCGGGGATGTGTAAAGTTTTGGTACAAAGGATAGGTGAAGGGTGGAAGAGGAGAAGAATGGAAGAATGGAAGAGGGGAAGGATGGAAGGGTGGATTTCGCGGGTGTTGTCTGAATCGCGGAAGGCGCGGAGAACACGGAAGGCGCGGAAAAAAGAGGTTTGTTGCTAACATCTAACCATTTTTGTCTGAATCGCAGAGAACACGGAGAACACGGAAGGCGCAGATTGTCCGATGGGTAACAATCAAAGGTTTGTGATTAATACGCCCCCAATTTTTTAAAAATTTGATTGACATTAATCGGAAATTTCGGTATAATTATAGAATTAGCAATTGGCTCATTGGCAATTGGCAAGAAATATAAGAGAAGAGAAGAAATATAAGAAAGAGAAGATTCTCTTTCTCTTTGTTCTCTTCCTCTTGCTATAGGTTTCCAACGGTTTCCATAAGCCAGCGAAGCTATAAACATATCACCCCGCCGGGGCTAAGAGTTGTGGGGTTGCATATTTCTATAGACATACCGCCCATACTGGGCTAAGACATCAGAACGCTTTTCAAACTAACGTTAGCTATCAATTTTTTTTTCACACGGGGACTTGACGATGCAAAACGAATTGCTATTCAGAAATGAACGGAGCCGATATCTGTCATTTTTTCGGGAGTGTCTTATTGCGGTCCCCAAGGGGCATGACTTAACGATTAGGAATTACCCCCCCCTTCATATTTTACAATCGTTAATTTTGTTTTACAAGGCAGCGCAGCAGGATTTACAAGCTGCAATACCTTCGCGCCTGTACGCGCCCTTCATTTTTATGGGGTGCTGCAGGCTTTTTTTGTTGCATTGTGGGTATCTACAGTGCATGTCTCTCTTATTGCGTTGCGCGTGTATATAGAAATTGTGCGCGATACCGAAGAGAAAATTTAATTGTTGTAGTAGGCACGTTTCGCCGTGCCGTAACAGGAGGAAACTGATGCTACGAAGATTATTACTGATACTTCTATGTGCCGTTTTTGTAGCGGGTCTTGTTCATGATGGTATACCTGCTAAAGAGATTCGGGTTCGAGGCGGTCACGTGGCTGATTTTAAGGATTCTAAGGGCCGTATCTGGTATGGCGGTCAAAATACTGACCAAGAGTGGGGCGGCTGGATTGAGAAATTGCCGCTTACAGCCGAGGTCGCAAACCTGACAGCTAATGCTAAAAATCTGGCAAAGCAGGAAGGTTACGATGAACCGCTCTTCCATGCTGTGAGTTGGGCAGCCTTTCCGGATGTCGTCAAGGTTGATTTGAAAACCGGGAGAGGTGTCTTCGACGTAACCTATCTGGTCGGTGAACATTGGTCCCCAAATAATCGCGGTTTTGATATTTTCATCGAAGATGAGAATGTTGAACCGCTCTATGTCACACCCGGTAGAGACGAGATCGATATTAAGCGGTACGAAGGCATTGAGGTTAAGGATAGCGTGATGAGTTTCGTATTTGCTGGCAACAATGCAACAGGCAAAGGCGATCTGAATGCTATGTTCAGTGGGATAGAGGTTATTCCTACGTTGGCTGTTGAGCCGGAGCGGAAACTGACGACAACGTGGGGCATCCTCAAAAGTGAACGACAAAACTAAGATAATGGAGGTACATTATGAGATTATTGTGCATTTTAACAGTAGCGATTTTTCTTGTAGGGGCCATCGGGCCGGCTGTGGTGTTGGCAGAGGAATACCGTGTCCGAGGCGGGCATGCGGGTGATTTTACCGATTCAAAGGGCCGTGTCTGGTATGGCGCGCAACAGGCTGACCAAGATTGGGGCGGCTGGATTGAAAAAGCACCGCTCACCGCTGAAGTCGCTACATTGACAGATGATGCGAAAGCACTAGCGCAAGAAGCGGGTTACGATGAGGCACTCTTCCACGCTGTGAGCTGGGCAGCATTCCCTGATACGGTTAAATATCAGTTCAAAACGGGCAACGGTGTTTTTGATGTAACCTATATGGTCGGTGAGCATTGGTCGCCTAACAATCGCGGCTTTGATATTATTATCGAAGAGGAGATTGTTGAAGCACTGTATGTCACACCCGGTAGAGATGAGATTGATATTAAGCGGTATGAAGCGATTGAGGTGACAGATGGTACGCTCGATTTTAACTTTGCTGGCAACGGTGAAACAGGCGCAGGTGATCTGAATGCTATGTTCAGTGCGTTGGAGGCTGTGACATCGGCTGTTACTGCTGTAGATGCGAAGGCGAAGTTGACAACGACCTGGGGTGCGCTGAAAAGTAATCGCCAATAAACGTTTACCCGATAATAGAGAAAAGCCCGCAGCATTTTAGATGTCGTGGGCTTTTCTTTTTTGCGATGGAAAGACATCGTGTGCACAGCACGCTCCTACATACGCCGATGGGTTTTCCAAAGCGCAGTTACCCCAGCGGGGCGGAATATTTATAGAATGTTGGAAACCATTGGTTTATGGTTATTAGCAGTTAGCAAGAGGGTTGTGATGCTAAGCCTATCTCTGCCGCGCGTCAAAACCCGCTTCCCCGCTTCCACCCTTCCATGCTTCCACCCTTCCACCTATCCCTTTGACAAGAACGTTGTGCCTCCCTAAAATTGTCCAAAGTTCAGTAATTTTTAATTTGACAATTTAAATTTTTTTGGGTATAATTAATTTTAGGAATGTAGCTTTTCCACATATTAATCTAGCCTGCAAATTTCTACAAAAACCGAAGGAAACGCATGAAAACAGGATTTATTTTCGCTGTATGTTTCGTTATTATTTTTGCAATAGGAGCATCCATCGGTTTTACTCACACTCCAGAAAATATAGACAATCCACAATGGCACTTACCTGAGGGGGCAATAGCTCGTCTGGGTAAAGGCACAGTAAATGGTCTCACATATTCGCCGGATGGTGCCCAGCTCGTTGTTGCAAGCAGCATCGGGATATGGGTTTATGATGCACAGACCCTGGCCCCGCTTTCATTGTCTACTGGACATACGGATATTGTCTCAAGTGTTGCATATTCCCCGAATGGGAGGACGTTTGCAAGTGGCAGCTGGGATAATACGGTGCGTTTATGGAACGCTGGCACAGGACAATCGAAGACAGTACTTTCGGGACACGGCGACCGGATTGTCTCTGTTGGGTATTCCCCGGATGGGAGGACGTTTGTAAGTGGCAGCTGGGATAATACGGTGCGTTTATGGGATACTCACACGGGACAACTGAAAACAATACTTTCGGGGCATACACACCGTGTTAATAATGTTGCCTTTTCTCCGCAGGGTAACATGGTTGCCAGCAGTGCTGTTGAAGAAGACACGGTGCGTTTGTGGGATGTTGCGACTGGAGAAACGGTTAGCGTACTGACGGTTAGCACGAAAGGTTTAACTGCCCTTGCGTATTCACCGGATGGCACCGTTCTTGCTGTTGGCGAGCAGGGTGGTGGCGTTCAGTTGTGGGACGTTTCGGCAGGGGAGGCACTTGCTACGTTCACGGGTCACACGAAGCCTGTGACCTCGCTTGCGTATTCTCCGGATGGTAGCATGCTTGTCAGTGGCAGTGAAGGGGGGACGATTCGTTTGTGGGATGTTACAAGCGGTCGGTCGGTTGCGACGCTCACAAAACACAGCGGTAATGTCCATTCGGTTGCGTATTCTCCGGATGGGGGTACGCTTGTGAGCGGGAGTGATGATGGGGCAATCTACTTTTGGGATGTTGCGACAAGAGAAATCGGTGCGATGCTTTCAGGTCATGCGGCTCCTGGGGATTCGGTTACATATTCCCCTGATGGCAATATAATTGCTGCTGGCAGTGAGAATGGCACGTTGCGTTTGTGGGATGTTGAGACTCGGCAGCCAGTTGCGACACTTATAGGACATACCGCTCGGATTCGGGGTGTTGCGTTTTCGCCGGATGGCAGCCGCCTTGGGAGTGTAGGTGGGCTAGATCGTACGGCGCGTTTGTGGGATGTCGCGACTGGGGAACCTATATCGGTCCTGACGGGCCATGTTGGCGGTGTTCTTTACATTGCGTTTTCTCCTGATGGTAAAACACTTGCGACTGCAGGCGGTTACCGGGACAATACTATCCGTTTATGGGATGTTGCAAGCGGTGAAACCACAGCTGTTCTCATTGGACATACCTCCTGGGTACGTTCTATTGCGTTTTCTCCTGATGGTAAAACACTTGCAAGTGTTGGCGGTTTTGGCGACAATAGTGTACGTTTATGGGATGTTGGGAGCGGACAAACTAAAGCGATATTGACTGGACATACCTCCTGGGTTCATACCGTCGCGTATTCACCGGATGGTAGCACGATTGCTAGCGCGGGGAATGATACGACTGTGCGGTTGTGGGATGTTGCAAGCGGTCAAATGAAAGCTATCCTTACTGGACATACTTACGAGGTTTTTTCGGTTGCGTTTTCGCCGGATGGTAGTATGCTTGCTAGTGCGGGGCCTCGGACTGTGCGGTTGTGGCATCCTACTACGGGGCATGCTATTGCAACACTGACAGGAACCGTGTACGGTACGCGTTCGGTTGCGTTTTCGCCGGATAGTAGTACACTTGCTAGCACGGGAGCAGATGGTACAGTGTTTTTATGGGATTTATCGCTATTGCTGTCGGAAGTAAAAGAGATCCAAACAGCTGTTTCACAAATTCAACAACAAGATAGCGAAGGGCCTCGCGTGCGTCTCGCTTACTTCTATCCAAAAGACCAGGTACCTCGGAGCGGTATAGTGGCCCAGGTGGACAGGATTATGAAAGACGTGCAGGTGTTCTACGCTCGGGAGATGAAACGGCACGGATATGATATAAAGACTTTCAGGTTTGAAGCGGATCCGTCAGGGCATGCTCTTGTTCATCATATAGAGGGTGAGTTCGAGCAGGTTTATTATGAAGATAATCCTTATGGGAAAGTTTTTACGGAAATTCATGAATATTTTGACAGACCGCAGGACATTTTTATGGTATTTTTAGAGGTGAGTGGTGAATTTTTTGGGCGCGACATCTGTGGTCTGGGTGGTATCCATGGAGGTGGTGGTGGGACAGCGATGTTTCCTGCTTTAGGGAATTGTTTTAGTTTTCGGATTGTTGCGCATGAGCTGGGTCATGCTTTAGGGCTGTATCACGATCACCGCGAACCGAACCTGATGTCTGGGAGTACTGGGTATCTGAGTCGGCTGACTAGATGCACTGCACATTTTTTAGCGGTTCACCCGATTTTTAATTTCGAGCAGGTTTCCTCGAACACACTTCCGAAGATTCATAGATTGTCCCCTATCGGTTCACTGTCAACAAGCATCCGTATCCGTTTCAGTGTAACACACGAGGAGGAGCTTCACCAAGTCCAATTGTTTGCTGAGGCACTGCCTATAGACCCGCTTCCGGGCACCAAATTGCTTGCATGCCAAGACTTAAAGGGTAAAACGGCTGCGTTTGCATTTCCTATCACGGAATTAACTGCGACTCCTGCCGAGCCTATATCCCTTCAGCTTACGGATATCCATGGCAGGACATCATGGACGTGGTTTCCTAACCCATTAGATGGTACTGTGCAATTAGATCTGAACGGGGATGGCGTTTTAGACTTTTCGGATTTAGCGGTGATTGGCACTAACTTCGGCAGCACTAGTGAATTCAATAAGGCAGATGTCAACGGGGATGGGACTGTTAATATACTGGATATTGTGTTAGTTACGTCTTTCTTGGAGGCATTGGCATCTGGTAATTAGCTGTTGGCGATTGGCAATTGGCGATTGGCGATTAGCAAGAGGAAGAGGGTTTTGAGGGTGTGTAAAGTTTTTGTACAACTGTCTGAATGCACGTCGCATTTGGGCGAGTACGCCGCAAATCGCGGATTACACAGAGGACACAGAGAACACGGAAAAAGAGCGGTTTTGATAACATCTACGCATTACGGAAAATACCTGTTTTGTGTGAGAAAAATCAGCAATGCTTTGCAAATCGGGCATCAGGCTCACAGAAATTGTCCAAAGTATAGTTAAAGTTAGGAGAATATTTTTATGACATCAAAAAATGAAACTGTCCGAATCGCTGTTGTGGGCATGGGTATTGGGAGACCGAACGGTGCGGCTCTGTCCGCAAACGCACGAGGGCATGTCGTCGCGCTCTGCGATTTGGTTGAAGACCGGATGAAAGACTTCGCCAAGAATTTACCCGGTGAGGTCAAACTGTACACAGATTACAAGCAGATGTGCAAAGCGTCAGACATTGATGCGGTGTTTGTCGGCACTCCGAATCAGTGGCATGTGCCTATAGCATTAGAGGCGGTACGTAACGGTAAGCACGTTATGGTCACAAAACCGCTGGCAGATTCGGAGGCGGCGGCGGAAAAATTGGTTAAAGCGGCCGAGGCGGCTGGGGTTGTTAATATGATGTCGCTCTCGACGCGTTTTGGGAACGATTGCCAATATCTGGGTACCCTTGCCCGAGATGACTATTTTGGCGAGCTGTACTACGCGCGTGCGCGGAGTGTGCGTCGGAGCGGTATTCCTGCCTGGAACCTCGGTTTTATTCAGAAGGGTGGCGGGGCATTTCGCGATATGGGTGTCCATGTGCTTGACTCGGCGTGGTGGATACTGGGATTACCGAAGCCAATTGCCGTACTGGGTGCTGCTGGCGCGAAGTTCGGGCCTCGAGGGCTCGGCTACTGGAATCAGAGTAAACCGCCGAAAGAGACTTACGAGAAATATGATTCGGATGACTACGCTGGTGGGTTTATTACTTTTGAAGGTGGCATCGGTTTACAGGTGGAAAGTTTCTGGGCATCGCATCAACCTGGCGAATTTCAGATAGAACTTTTTGGTACGGAGGCCGGTGCGACGTTGTCCCCGTTGAAACTCTACCGAACTAACGAAGCCGGTGAGTTTGAGGACCTAGATGGGAAACCGCCAAAAAGTAAGTATGGAAATTCATGGGATGCGATAGCTGACCATTTCATTGAATGTATTGTTGATGGCGTACCTTGTAAGGCACCGCTTCGACACGGCTTGATTGTGCAGCAGATGATGGAAGGATTGCTCACAAGTGCGGAGACAGGGCGCGAGGTCCACATTGAAGCACCTGATACCGCTTCTCATGATTTGGGTAACAATACTGGCACAGTTGTGGAGATGGTATTGCAATATCTGAAAAGGGCAGGCGAGTCAGAAACAATTGATGTCCTAAACGCGTTGCCTGATGCTAATCCAGGAACTGTCACAACTACTCTGAATCGTTTATCCAGGGAAGGACGGATCCGAAAGATAAGCACAGGACGTTACACATCCCTTGGGTGAAGAGGTTTGAAAAATGACGTTTGATATGAAGACGGTTTGCAGCGATTTTGAGGAGATAGGCTTCGCCATTGTTCCGAACCTTTTTTCAAGAAGTGAGGTGCAGCGATTAAAGTTAGAATGTATTGACATTTTAGAAGCTGTCAAGGCGGAGACAGGCGCGGTCCCGGGGCACGGCGTTTATGTCGGCTTAGCTGCGCGGAGCCCTGTCTTCCAGGAGGCGGTGGGTGATACGCGGCTGCTCGATATTTTAGAAGGAATTCTTGCCCCAGATATTGAATTTCTGAGCGACAAAGTGGTTTTCAAGAGCGAAACAATGACCTTTGCTAGCCCCTGGCACCAGGATTGGCACTATTGGCACGGTGCACACAAATTCTCTATTTGGGTTGCTTTGGATGATGTGTCTGTGGAAAATGGGTGTCTCAAACTGTTTCCGGGGTCACACAAATCGGCTATTGTGCACGATGGAGATGCAAACGATGGACACGGGTTCGGTAATCGTCTGCGTCCGGGGGCAGTTGACGAAAGTCTGGCTGTCACAGCGGAGATTGAGGCAGGGGGTGCTGTCTTTTTTCACGACTTAACGCTTCATGCAAGTCATCCGAATCGCTCCGGTGAAGAACGTTGGGTGTGGATTCCGACATATCGTGATGCGAAGGCGGAAGATAACGACTATCCGTGGGCGGTCGCTGCAAAGGTCTTACGGGGTGAAGGTCGATAATCTACAGAACGAAGGAGTATGAGAAAATATGTTTAGAAATTTAAGCCCCGGTGCCATCGGCATTCGGGCAAATATGAAGGAAGGTTTAGCCTTAGCAAAAGATGCGGGTTTTGAAGGACTGGATCTTAATATCGGTGAAGCGGCGCAACTTGCACAAGAGCACTCTATCCAATACGTTAAGGATTTGTGGGCGGACGCTGGTATTGCGATGGGCGGTTGGGGATTTGGTGTCAATTGGCGCGGTTCGGATGCTGACTATTATGCGGGGTTATCCCAGCTGCCGGCGCGTGCGGAACTCGCGGCGGAACTGGGCTGCTATCGCACAACGACGGTTGTCGGTCCTGCGTCAAACGATATGACTTACCAGCAGAATTGGGATTTTTCTGTCAAACGGCTCCGGTCTGTTGCGGAGATTTTGAAAGCACACGGACACGCCCTCGGACTTGAATTTATCGGTCCGGCGACGAGTCGAAAATCGGCTAAGCATCTCTTCGCTTATTCGATGGATGCAATGCTCGGGCTGGCCGCGGCAGTCGGCACCGGGAACGTCGGTTTGCTGTTTGATACCTGGCACTGGTACACCTGTCGTGCTACGGTTGACGATGTACGAAAGCTTGCTGCATCGGATGTGGTTTATGTTCATATCAATGACGCGCCAGAAGGGATTGACCCGGACGACCAGATTGACAGTATCCGCTGTCTTCCTGCTGAAACTGGGGTGATTCCGCTCACGGAGTTGATGATAGTGCTGACAGATATCGGTTATGATGGCCCTGTGACTCCAGAACCGTTCAGTAAAGAGGTGAACGATATGGCACCGGCGGATGCTGCGAAAGCTACGGCTGAATCGCTAAATCAGGTATGGGAAAATGCAGGTCTGTAAGTATTCTGTCTACCATAGGCGCGCTGCATAAGCGTCCTACTGTTTTTTCGTGGTGTCTATCCCATTTGCCCACCACCCTATTCTCGGAAGTAAGTACAGGAGAGTAACACAAAGTGCAACTTATTGATAAAGAAAGCATCCTCGCGATGACACACTTATGGGAAGGCGACCGGTTTCCTGATGGGCGCCCCCGTGTCCCTGACGATATTCTGCAACGGATGCAGGCTATCAGCATCGAGCAGGCGTGGGGTGTTCTTAACGGGAACAGCTATCGGTTTCAGTTTGCTGGGGAGTGGATGAATCTGCATCCATCGCGTGTGCTCGTCGGTAGGGCGGTGACGTGCGCTTTTGTTCCGAGCCGTCCGGATTTCAACGATGCTATTTCTGCTCAAGGTGAAAAGGAGGGACGCGTCGGTGGACAAAATTCATGGGTGATCGATACGCTTGTTCGTGATGATGTGATTGTGGTTGATCTGTTTGGTAAAATTAAGGATGGCACTTTCGCGGGGGATAATCTCGGCAATGCTATCTATGCGAAAACGGGAACAGGGATGGTAATTGATGGGGGTATCCGCGATTTGGATGGGATTTACGAGCTGCCGGACTTCGCTACGTTCGTGCGCGGCGTAGATCCGACCGGTATTGCGAATGTCACACTTACCGGTATTAACATTCCTATCCGCATTGCGGAGGCGACTGTTTTACCGGGCGATGTGGTTTTGGGCAGACGGGGTGGTATTATCTTTATTCCGCCGCATTTTGCACAGCAGGTGGTTGAACAGGGTGAAGAGGTGCAACTCCGTGATAGGTTCGGACATCAACGTTTGCGGGAAGGGGTTTACACGCCCGGTGAAATTGATCGGAAATGGTCGGAGGAGATTGAGGCGGATTTCGCAAATTGGCGATTAGCAAATGGCGATTAGCAATTAGCAAGAAATATAAGAAAGAGAAGAGGGCTCTTCCTCTTGCTAACAACCAACAGCCAAAAAGCAATAAATTGCACTACTACGAACAGATAAATGTCTACATAATTCTAAGTTTTACTATAAAGGAATTTGTCTTGCGTAGCTACACTGACATCACAGACCGGTTGAATCGCTTGAATCTGCCGTTGCATTTAGCCGGCACTGTTAGCGATTATCCGATACACTGGGTAAGTTTGGAATCGTCAGCGGATGCTCCTGAATATGTCCTTATCACGGGGGGTGTGCATGGCGATGAACCCGCAGGGGTTGAGGCGGTGCTCCAATTTCTTGAGCGGGATAATGCTGAACTCTTGAAACGGTTCGCGTTTGTAGTCATTCCGTGTGTGAATCCCTACGGGTTCGTTCACGATACGCGAACGAACCGTGAAGACGTGGATATTAACCGCGCCTTTGAAGAGGAAGAGGTGGCGGAGGTGGCGATTGTCAAACGTGTCCTCGGTCAAACGCAATTTTCGTTGGCGGTAGACTTTCACGAGGATTATGAGGCTAACGGTTTTTACCTCTATGAAGGCAAACGGGATGAGCAATATATCGGCGTAGCACTGGCTAAGGTTGCCAAAACTATCGGGCCGATAGACCCCGATGATTCGGGTGAAGATGCCCCCGATATTGCTGAAGGTGTCTACCAGGTCGCCTCGGAGTGGGGAACAGTGGGTTTAGCACCCTATCTATTGCATTTCCATAGTGAGCATGTTATTATCACTGAAACACCGACCGTGTGGCCCCTATCACAACGCGCAGCACTCCATCTAGCGGTGTTGGATGCTGCTTTGATGAAAATTGAGGAGAAATAATGGAGCATGAAACGTCATCTATTGTATCAAATGTGAATACCGCCTCTCACCCTTCACAACTGAAGATTACGGATATGCGGATTGTTCGAACTCAAGTGGGCGGCCCTATTCTGAAATTGGATACGAATCAGGGTATCCATGGGCTCGGGGAGGTACGAGATGGGGCAAGTCCAACGTACGCGCTGATGCTCAAGAGCCGCATTTTGGGGGAAAATCCGTGTAATGTGGATAAAATCTTCCGACAGATTAAACAGTTTGGACATCATGCGCGACAAGGCGGGGGTGTATGCGGCATTGAAATGGCACTGATGGATTTGGCGGGTAAAGCCTACGGCGTGCCGTGTTATCAACTTGCTGGCGGAAAATTCCGAGACAAAATCCGCTGTTATAGCGATACCCCCTCCCTTAAAGACCCGGAGGCGATGGGGAAAAAACTCCAAGAACGGATTGATAAGGGATTCACTTTTCTGAAGATGGACATCGGTATCGGTTTGCTTCGCGGAACGCCAGGCACACTTTCAGCCCCGGATGGACATTTAGGGACACATAATATCAGGCACCCGTTTACAGGTATTCGTCTGACGGATAAAGGTATCGGTATATTGTGTGAATATGTGGAGAGGGTTCGGGAGATTATTGGGTATGAGGTGCCGCTTGCCGCCGATCATTTCGGGCATATCGGGATTGAGGATTGTATCCGCCTCGCTAAGGCGTTGGAGAAATATAACCTTGCATGGTTGGAGGATATGGTGCCGTGGCAATACACTGACCAGTACGTCCGCCTCTCCAATTCCTGCGCGACACCGATTTGCACAGGTGAGGACATTTATTGCAAGGAGGATTTCATGCCGTTGTTTGAAAATCGAGCGATTGCAATTTGTCACCCGGATATTGCGACATCGGGTGGAATTTTGGAAACGAAGAAGATTGGCGACCTGGCGGAAGAACACGGCATTGCGATGGCACTTCACATGGCGGGCACCCCTGTCTGTGCTATGGCAAGTGTGCATTGTGCTGCGGCGACATCTAATTTCTTGGTGTTAGAAAATCATTCTGTCGAGCAGCTGTGGTGGGATGAGATGGTCACGGGGCTGCCGAATCCGATTATTCAGGATGGATATATTGCGGTACCAGAAACGCCGGGGTTGGGGATTGAACTGAACGAGGCAGTTATCCGCGAGCGTCTGCATTCGGCGGAGGCAGGTTATTTCGTGCCGACATCGGAATGGGATGCGGAACGTTCACACGATAGGTTGTGGAGTTAGGAGGAGGGGTGTAAAGTTTTGGCTAAAAGGAAGGGGAAGGATGGAAGAGGGGAAGGATGGAAGAGGGGAAGGATGGAAGAGGGGAAAGATGGAAGGATGGTTGATAAGTCGTTATGATAATGGGATTTAAGAGGAAAACATAACGGGCGGGGGAACCCCGCCCCTACGAGGTTTAACACTAATCAAGCGGCTGTCCCAAAACTTCGTCAACTATTTGCTGCGTTTCTCTGTGTGCATTCTCAATTTTGGTCTGGCAGGTATGGATATGGTGCGCGATTTCGTTCAGTTGTTTATCGAAATTATCTATCATCCGCGAAACCTCTGTGGGTGAAGTGCCGCCGAGGCTCCGATTGTTCTGAATTGCCCATTTTGGGTCCAGAATCCGCTGTAGTTGCGAAATCGGTACGTCAAGCTGCTTCTGTTTCAGGAGTGCTTGTGTTAGCTCCCAATCGGCGAACGTCTTTTCCTGCTGCACAAGTTCCCCGACAAGCCATCCTACAATCTCATGAGATTCCCGAAAACTAATATGGTATTCCTTAACGAGATAATTGGCGAGCTCTGTGGCCGTTGCGAAGTTCGCGTTTACTAACGCGGCCATCCGCTCTGTTTTAAAATCTGTTGTTTTGAGCACTTCCGGAAGCACGCTAAGGCACGCCTTCACAATATCGAACGCTTCCCAGAGTGGGGGTTTATCCTCCTGAAAATCGCGGTTGTATCCCATGGGTAATCCCTTGAGATTCGTCAAGAGGTCTAACAGTGCGCCGTAGACGCGTCCTGTTCTCCCCCGCGTGAGTTCTAGAATGTCCGGGTTCTTTTTCTGTGGCATGATAGAACTGCCGGAGCTGTACGCATCATCAAGCACGGCTATCCCGAACTCATAAGTTGTCCAATAGACTATTTCTTCACTAATCCGTGAGAGGTTCGCCATTACAAGGGACAAGGCGAAGAGCGTCTCTGCAATAAAATCGCGGCTGCTAATTACATCGAGGGCGTGTTCATGTAGTGTATCGAACCCCAATAATTTTGTAGTGAGGTGGCGGTCAATCGGGAAGGTTGTGCCCGCTAAGGCGCATGCCCCTAGCGGATTCATGTTGGCAAGTGTGTATGCGGCCCGTAGTCGTTTCTGGTCACGCAGGAACATGCTGATGTATGCTGTCGCCCAGAAACCGAGGCTAATCGGTTGGGCATGCTGTGTATGCGTATAGCCGGGCATGACGGTGTTGATGTGTGCTTTGGCAATTTGTAGGAAGGCGTTGCAGAATGCGGTGATGCCGCGCTGTATATTTAGAATCTCTTCGCGTATGTAGAGGTGTGCGTCAACGAGCACTTGGTCATTGCGGGAGCGGGCGGTGTGAAGTTTCCCTCCGAATTCGGTGCCTGCGTTGTCAATGAGATATGCCTCGACGTTCATGTGAACGTCCTCTTTATTGGGGTCGAGGGTGAAGTTGCCGTTCTGAAAGTCCTCTTCCGCTTTTCGTAGCCAGCGTAAAATCTCGCGGAGGTCGGCATCGGAGATAATTCCTTTCCGTGCAAGCATAATGGCGTGTGCTTGACTTCCCCAGATGTCGTATCCGATGAGACGGGTATCTGCCTCAATGGAGTGTGTGAAGGCGATTGTCTCTGTGGTGAGGGTTGTGCTAAAACGTCCACCCCAGAGGGTTTTTTGTGGAATTTTCATGTTTTTGTAGATTAGTATTTCAGTCAAAACGCGGGGGTTCTCGCATTGGCTCGCGTGGCGGTATCTCAAGTTCCACGCCCCCGAAAGGTTTGAAAAGTTCGTGGATTACCGTTCCGAGACCCCGCGTAGGCAAGTCGTTTTGCCCCTCCTCATTTTGAAGACAGGAGAGATAATCAACAGCTGCTTTGCGCTCTTCAGTAGAGAGTTGTTTGATTAATCGAATTGCGCGCTGTTGCAAGTCAACTTTTTCCATGATAAATCTCCTAAATCTTCATGTTTGTCAAACAATTGGAAAACGTCTGCTGCCACAGAAACCTGATCTTGTTCTGTCCAGATTCCGTAGTCATCATCATAGATGATGGTTTCATGACGAGCCCGATATAATTCATCTTCCATCATAAATCTCCTAGCTTTCCAGATAGGTGAATACCGAACCTATGCAGCCTGCGGTGGCCGCCGCGGTGCCATGGGTTGGATAATCCTGCGCTGATCGGGAGTCAGCCGTGCTAATAATTCAGGTGAATGCGGATAGTCGAAACGTTCCCGGACATATCTTGGCGAATAACGGTAGACAATTGAGCGGCGATACCCAGGATTCGTCCGTTCGGCGGACCCGTGAGTGATTGCATCGGTGAACATGACGACATCTCCGGCTTTCAGATGTACCTCTTGTGTTGCGAAGGCAGTTCCAGCAGGTTTTCCGGTAAAACCGTCGTAAACTATCCCCTTTCCATCATGCTTTAAACGGGGGTGGATTTCCGCGGATTTATGGCTTCCTGGGATGAGTACAGGCGCGCCATCCCCCGGCCCGATGTCGTTGAGTGCCATGAGGACGTTAATTTGTCCGACAAGCCATTCGCCAGTATTAATCTGGCGGAATGTCAGATAACTCAGCGGGACATGTCCGCCACAGTGGATATGAATGAAACCGCCCGGGCCGCGGACGTTGAGAAAATTCTCGTGGATAGAGAGGCCGTTCACCTCATGGACATATCTTCGAATCATATTTATCCAGGCGGGGTGGTCAATTAGCTTTTGAAAAACTTCGCCGCCCTCAATGATATTCTGGAAATTGACTCCGTTTTCGATATTGTAGGTGTGGGTTTCGATATTCCCAATCCAGCGTGGAATTCGCCTATCTTCGGAATTGGGTTCCCAGGGGTGTTCAACGTATTCCCAATGGGTATCAATCCATTCGTTGATTTTGGCGAGGTCTTCGGGTTCAATTGCGTTCTCCAAGATGAGGTATCCTTGGAGGTCAAAAAGATAATCGAGTTGTTCCTGGTCCATATTTTATCTCCTAAGGAAGGATAGGACGAAGAAGCACAAGCAACCTCTTCGTTCCATCTTTCCAAACTTCCTGCTTATGGCGTTTAGCACGGACATTTTTACAGGTAGGCATCCAATTCAGCCTCGGTAGGTGTAGATGTTGAGATACCGTCTTCGGGAATGTCTACGCCGGCTGTCCATACAATTGCGTTGAGGATTAATTTGCGGAGTCGGTCGTCTCCCCAATTTTTATGGAGATGTCCGCCGGTAAACCCGAACCCGCGTCCGCCATCTTCGCGCTCTACACACCAAGCGAGATGCTGGGGCTCTCCGTTTGCAACTGATGCTCGGACATGCGGATTGCCGCTGTGCGGACCGTCCGGTCTCGTAAGCGTTGACTCTGGTGCGATTGCGCTTAACAGTGGGGTTACCCCCTCCATATTCTCCCGAAACCGCATGTGGTAATACCACTCGTCCTCTAATGAAAACGGCTCTAATCCGCGGGTTATGGGGTGGTCAGGGAAACCGGTGAAGGTTGCTGTCCAGTACGGGTTGACTGAGAGGTGCGTTTCAAAATAGCCGCCAATCCAGTCTAGGAAGCGGTCTCCGGGTTCTCCTTTTGGGACTTCAACTGCGTAGTGCAGCATGGCAAGCCCAACGCCTGTTTCCATTAAATCAGCGATTTGGTCAAGATGCGGAATAGCGAGGTGGCCGCCTCCGCCATCTGAATAGACAACGATAGCGTCTGTGTTCTCAAAAACTGCCGCATCTGTGGGCCAGCCGCGAAACACGACCGATTCAACAGTGTCCACGGTGTCGTTCAACTGTGCTGCGAGGTAGTTGCATCCAGCGGGGTGTTCGTGAGCTCCGCCGCCGTGGCTTGCATTTCCGGCTACAAAAACAATTCGAGATATGTTTGACATGTTCACTCCTTAATTTGGCAATTAGCAATTGGCGATTGGCGATTGGCAAATAGCAAGAGAAAGAAAAGAGAAGAGCCTCTTATATTTCTGGTTTCCATAAGCCATAAGCCATAGGTTTCCAACGGTTTCCAAATAAGAGGGCGACCTAGCGGGCGAGGAGACCTCGCCTAGAGGAGCGGGGAACTGTTTGCCCGAATACTGATGGCCCTGCTAAATTTACGTAAGTCCTATCTTAGGTGAGATTTATCAATTTTCAATGTCGGGACGGTCAATATGCCTGTCAACGTCATGAGCGTCGTAAACATCAAAAACTGCTTCGCAAAATGCAATTATCTTTTCGTCTCCGATTTTCAATGCGTTTTGATACATTCTGATGAAATATCTTTTGCCCGCTTCCGTTTGTGAATAGTTACGCTTGCGCAAGTTATGCTCGTAGCAAAGAGTTTGCCCATTATCGATTGTATTGGTACCGCCCTTATCTTTCGGTTTAATATGGTCAGCGGCAATCTCAACGCCTTCTTTAAGGCCACGCCCACAGACGACACAACGATAGTCGTCGCGTTCAAAAATAGTTTCTCTGGCCCGTGGAGAAAACTCAAATAGGACAACTTCGTGGACATAGCTTGGGTCGTACTTGTAAACGCCTTTCTTGACCTTGATTAGTCTTCCCTCTTGATGGAGTTTCCTGATGGTTCTCCACGGATCGCGCGGTGGTTGGCCATGTTCCTGCTGGTATTGTTCTGTTACCCAATCAACTACGGGCCCGTGAGGGAGGTCTTCGTTCGGATGATTCCTAAAATATGTCAGGACAAGTTCACGAATTGTCTTTGCCATCGCCCCTATCCTCTGCTTCAAATAGACCGAGCTGCTCTGCTTCTCGACAGATCCGTTCTTTGGCAAGTTTACAATACCCCGCATCAACCTCAATTCCGATGCCATGGCGTTTGTTTAAGTGTGCAGCGACTAAAGTGGTCCCACTGCCCATAAACGGGTCGAGGACTGTGTCACCTACGTAACTGAAAAGTTTGATGCATCGTCGCGGCAGCTCAATCGGAAATGGGGCGGGATGCCCAATCCGTTTCTTGCTTTCACCGGGGAAGGTCCAGAGGCCGTTTGTCCACTCCATGAACTCCTCTTTGTTCATGTCCGATTCACCGCTACCCCCTGTTTTTTTCCACTGTTCCTTGTAGAGAATTACGATGAGTTCCACGGGCGCGATGACATAAGGTGCAGATGCCTTCAACCACGAACCCCAGGCGGTCCTTCTTGAGATGTTGCCTTCATTCCAGACAATTGTTGAATGGTATTGAAAACCTATTTCGGTTGCTAATTTCGTCAGGTCAGCACCGACGTGTTGCTGTCCGCCCTTGTTTTTGTCGAGCGGGATATTAAGGCAGAAACGTCCATCTCGTTTCAACCACTCAAGACATCGAGAAAACCACTCTTCGGAGAAAGTGAGATAGTCGGGGTAGGAGAGTGCATCGTCATTAGAGTTATATTCTATATTAACGTTGTAAGGTGGCGATGTGACGATAAGGTCGATGCTATCTTTTTCAATGGCGTGCGTCGTCAGGACATTTTCGTTGATTATCGTAAATCGCTCGTCGCTAAAATACACGTTTGTCTCCTATACGTGGGCAGTTGTTATCGTAAAATTTACTAAGATGAGGATATCAACATTCAGTATATCATTAAAAATTTGTGAAGTCAATGAAAAATGAATCGGGTCAACGATACACATTTCAAATCGGGCGGGGAAACCCAGCCCCTACACACCGCAATTCATAACGAAACAGAAGATAGCATGGTGATGTATTGGGGCAGGGATTACTGGCTCTGTTTTACGGCTTGTGTAAGGTCGTCAATGAAATGCTCAAAGAGTTTGACTTTGCTAAGTTTAATATCCCACGTTGTTAGGATATAAGCATCATCCAGGTCTACCACTGGAATGACTCGTTGTTGCACGGTAAGAGGTGATTTTGTCAAGTCTTCGTCTGTGTCAAATACTATCAGATAAACTTTGATGTGTTTTGTTATTTTTCTTTCTAGAAGTTTAAGTTTCCAATAACCTGTCTGGGCAACCCCTTCTCTCAAAGAGGTTTCATAAGAGACCGCAGCAAGGACTCGGGAATCTTTAGGATTGTAAATAATTATATCAGCATCTGGTAAGTGCATGCCATATTCACCAAAATCAATAACCCCGTTTCGCTTTACGGCCTTTAATTCAGGGGTCAGTCCAACAATTAGGTCCCTGGTCTCGACCACCTTTAATCTGAGGGAGGCCATTTGTGTAGTAATTAAATTCAAAACTCTTTCTCGAAAAGTGTTTCCCTCGGAAGTACACCAGTTCTTCCCTAGTTCTCCTATCAAAAAAGTATCAAAACTTTCGCAGACTATAGCATCTGGAAGACCACCAGATAAAACGGATTTTCCATAGTGCTGAATGAGATTATCCGTGATAGCACTCCTGTTATTCACATTTCTGAAATCAACGACATTTCTTTCAATCAGTATATCTACCAGTGTGTCGTTATAACCCATTTCATGGAGGACCTCCGTAAGGGTGTTTTTCATTCTGTCGAGGTTAATTCGCAAACCCCGCGCTGTCGGTACTGCTTTAATAAATTCGGTATTATTCTCCACTGTTTAAGTTCCTCCATTATGTTATATAATTTGTAGCGATTAATACAGTTTACCATAGTGATTTGAAAAATGTCAAGTAAAAAATTTGGGTGTGTAAAGTTTTTGTACTATGATAGAGGGAAGGATGGAAGGATGGAAGAGTGGAAGGATGGAAGGATGGAAGGATGGAAGGTGGAAGAGTGGATTTCGCGTGTGTTGTCTGAATGCACGTCGCATTTGGGCGAGTACGCCGCAAATCGCGGAAGGCGCGGAGAACGCGGAGAACGCGGAAAAAGAGGGTTTTTGATAACATCCCCACATTTTGTGAAAACATCAAAACATCACGTGTGCAGCAGGCTCCTACAGAAAAGAAATTCATCGCATGCTACGGCTTAAGCCAATAATTTGATGATGAGATGCATCACGGCACCAGAGATGAGCGGGACTGTCAGGTTGTCGTCAATCCGAAGAGGGAGGAGCTCAACGACGGTGGCGACTAACGCCCCGGTAATGCTGATAATTGGGTCGAACTCGCGGAAGGCAATTGCGGTTGCGGCGCAGACGATAAAACAGGCTGCGCTTCCCTCCAGACTTTTGTTGCCGATAAGTTTGGTACGTCCCCACATTTTGCCGATTAAGGCGGCAGCCATGTCGCCTAACACCATGAAAAAGAGACAGACGACGGCGAGCGTTTTATCAAAAAAGAGGATGGATAACAGTGTGCTGATAAGATAGTAGGTTGCTCCGGTAATCGCGCCTTTCCGTTCATGTTGCCGCAGGAACGGGGTGAACAACCGAGAAAAGAATGTCCTGAAACGCACAGATAACTCTTTTGCTAACTCAATGACGAGGGCAATGCCTGTGAGAATGCCGACGATAAGCAGCATGGTAGGTCTATCGGTAAACAGATAATAAACGAGCGGTAGGATTAACCCTGAGAAATGAATGCTTTTCCGCCGTAATTCCTCAATCATGAATTATCTCCCTTTTTGCATGCTGCGTGTTTATTTTGTTGTGAGGTGTAGTGGGTGCGATTTTTAACTGTGTTCTCTTAATTATTGCAGATTTTCGGTGTTAAATGCAAGAAAAAAATCATTTTTGTTTTTTTGCCAAAAAAATTACACATTTTTGTTTCATTCCGGAATTATAATTTTGGACACCATTGGAATTGTTTTGAGAATAAATAGGTTATTTCATACTAAAAGTTTTGGCTAATACCAAATTTATTTGGTTCATCGTCTTCACATACCGCCATAGGTTCCAATATGCTATAAAGATATCGTCCTTGAGGAGCGGGAAACCGTTTGCCCGAATACTGGGACTAGCTTGTGGGGGCGTTGGGGGCTGCTATAAAGATATCGTCCTTGAGGAGCGGGAAACTGTTTGCCCGAATACTGGGACTAGCTTGTGGGGGCGTTGGGGGCTGCTATAAAGATATCGTCCTTAAGAGCAGGCTGCTTGCCTGAATACTGGGACTAATACCAAATTTATTTGGTTCATCGTCTTCACATACCGCTCCGCTGGAGCGGCAGAGTGGAACAAGACGAATTGTGTTAATTTGGTATAACTTAACGCGAGTTTGAAAAAAAGTTTTGACCTAGAGCGTTCTCTGGTAGTTTTAGCAAAAAACGGCACAAACTAGGAAGTTTATGCTACAATTATTCCGCTTTTTTCGTGATGAAAAAGGTTTAGAGCAAACGGATATTTATTATCAAGCTCACGTTAACTTAATAACAAATTCGCCTGTAGCAACGGCTGCAGGCGGAGTGGAGTTTTCATGATTCAAAATTTTTGTATCGGTGTGCTGGTTTTAGTCCTCGGTATAGGGCTGGTTTTCGGGGGCGAGGCTGCCGACCTAGAAGCACAACAGACCGTAAAAATCACAGGTGTTGTCGTAGACAGTGATACAGATTCACCGCTAACAGATGTGACGATAAGTGTGCTGGACACACAGATTAAAGCCACGACGGATGAAACGGGGGCATTTTCTTTGGAATTGCCGGTGGGCATCTATACCCTTCGGGTGAACGCGCCGTTTTACAATGCTTATCTGCTTTCCGATTTTGAAGTCGGTGCCGGTGCGACACCGGAACCGTTACGCGTGTCGCTTGAGGCACAAGTTGTCAAGTTAGATGCCATTAAGATGAAAGTTCGGTTGAGCCAATCCGGTGAACGCGGTCTCCTTGAAAAACGGATGCGGGGCTCTCGAATTGAGGATAGCATTAGCACAGAAGAGATTGGACGGTTGCCCGACTCTTCGGCAGCGCAGGCAATTAAACGGATAACAGGGGTGAGTATTGTAGGCGGTAAATATGTGTTCGTTCGGGGTTTAGGGGAACGTTATAGCAATACACTGCTCAATAACGTTGAGATTCCGAGTCCGGAGCCGAATCGTCGGGTGGTTCCGATGGATATCTTTCCTGCTGGCTTGCTTGCAAGCCTCCAAACGGTGAAGACCTTTTCACCCGATCAACCGGGTGGCTTCGCCGGTGGTTCGGTTCAGGTATTCACAAAAGATTTTCCGGAAACGTTGATGATGTCCATTTCTCTATCCACCGGTTTTAACACACAGGCGACAGGTACGGATGGTTTAACATACCCCGGCGGTGATTTAGATTTTTTAGGATTTGACGACGGTTCACGTAATCTTCCAGAAATTATTGAAGAAAGTGCTGCGGATATACCTGTGCGGGAACGTGGTCGTTTTACTGCTGCCAATGCCGGGTTTACCGGTGAAGAGATTCAGACGTTTGGTCGCGCTTTCTCTAACGTTTGGTCTCCTGAACGGCAGGCAGTTCCTGCGAATCAGGGGTATAAATTCAGTATCGGGAACAGCAGTACACTCTTCGGCAAGCAATTCGGTTATCTCGGGGTTATCTCCTACGGGAACAGCCATAGCTATAACACACAGGTACGCCGCGATTTCCGTATCGGCTTAAACGACACGCTTTCGCCTGTGACCGATTATACTGTTGAACAGAGTGGTCATGAGGTAGACTGGGGGAGTGTCGTGAATGCAAGTCTACGGTTTTCGCCTGAGCATCTCCTGAGTATACGGACCCTTACGACACATACCGCAGAAGATCAGACTCGGACCTGGCAAGGTTTTAATGCGGATAGAAATACGGATATGCGCAGTGCGCGTCTGCAATTTGTTGAACGTCAACTTTTCTCTGGACAGGTGGCAGGGACACACGGTTTCAATTTCGGAGAACCGGAACTTCTAAACGGGACTGCGGCGGAAAATCCTGAGACCGCGGAAGAAGTTGCTGCGCCGCCGGACCTTTCGCTGGAATGGCGTGCCACCTATTCTCGTGCGTCACAGGACGAACCGGATACGCGGGAGACTATTTACGAAGATAGAGGTGATGGCACATACACCTTCCGAGATAGCACAAAGAGTGGAAGTCGATTCTTTTTTGATTTGGAAGACGATGAGTATAATGCGCGCGTTGACTTGAAAGTCCCGTTCCGCCGGGAGGGTTTTTTCAAATTCGGTGGGCTTCTGCGAGATAGAGCACGTTCGTTTGATGTTCGGAAATTCCGGTTTTTACCGTCAGACAACGTAGATGGCACCGTCGAGCTGTCGTCACCGCCGGAGCTGCTTTTTCAAGCGGAGAATATTGCCCCGCGTATCTTCGAACTTCGCGAAGCGACACGCCGCTCCGATAACTACATCGCCGCTCAGAATGTTTACTCCGGTTATCTGATGCTTGATATTCCGCTGAGTAGCAAATGGCAGTTGATGACAGGGTTGCGGTTGGAATCATCGAATCAGGTGCTGACAGCGTTCGATCCGTTCTCTTCTTCATCAGAGGAGGCGGACTTGAAAACGTTGGATGTGCTGCCTGGGATCAATCTGATGTATCGACTAACGGAACGGATGAATTTGCGGCTTGCTGTCTCACGGACTGTCACACGTCCCGATTTTCGAGAGCTTGCTCCGTTTGAGTTTACCGATTTTGTGGGTGGGAGAACGATACTCGGAAATACGGAGCTGGAGCGGACGTTGATTGATAATTACGATTTCCGTTGGGAAGTTTTTCCAGAGACGAGCGGGGGGGGTGTTATCGCAGTCAGTGCTTTTTATAAGCGGTTTCAAAAACCGATTGAACAGATTATACAACCGCAGGCTGAGGTTCGGATTACTTACGAAAACGCGGATGGCGCGAACAATTACGGTGTGGAACTTGAGGCACGTCAGAATTTAAGCGTTCTGTCTCCAAAATTACGTGCTTTTTCAATTAACACAAACGCGGCATTTATTACCTCAAGAGTCGTGCTTCCCGATGTGGGCATTCAGACCTCCGCCGAGCGGCCCTTACAAGGTCAATGTCCATATATTATCAATTTCTCGGTGGGATATGAATCCACCAACTGGGGCATCTCAAGTTCGGTTGCATATAATATTTATGGGCGTAGACTTTCGGATGTCGGCAACCACGGTGCGCCAGATGTTTATGAACAACCGCGCGGACAACTGGACTTAAGCTTTAGCCGGACAGTGGCGGATGCGTACAAGCTTAGCTTCTCAGCTAAAAATTTGCTTGACCCGGCGGTTCAGTTCAAACAGGGACAGGCAACTTTAGTGAGTTACAAAAGCGGACGGTCTTTCTCGTTTGGGATAAGCTATAACCTATAGAAGCAATTTTGCAATAAAAAGTAATAATATCGTTAGGATTTTGCAACATTTCTTGGGTAATCTTAAAGGGAGTAGACATACCAAGTATGTCGTTATCAATGGATTGTGATTGAAAAGGTAATACCCTATCCGTTAAGACCGGGTGGGAACTTAAAAAAACAGAAAAGGAGCTTAGTAAAGCAAATGTCAAATATTGTGTCGACCTTAGGCGTGTCCTGGACACAAGGCAAATTTCGGTTGTTTCAGTTAATAGTTATTTTCACAGTGGGATTCGGTCTGGTTTTTGTCGGATGTGGTGAAGATGAAAACACCGACGAACCGGCAGCGATAGTAGGGGAAACTATCACCGTCGATGGTCGCACAGTGGTGGCTTTAGAAGGCGATATCACTGAAGATAGGACACTCTCATCAGACTACGACTATCTATTGAGTGGCCCGGTATTTGTAAAAGATGGGGCAACCCTTACCATTCAGCCCGGTGTCACCATCTATGGCGAACAGGTAGATAACGGGACCCTCATTATTGACCAGGGTGCTAAGATTATAGCAGAGGGGACTGCTGATGCGCCTATTGTTATGACAAGTGATGCGGAAATAGGCTCGCGTGCCCGTGGACAGTGGGGCGGTTTGATTATCAACGGGAGAGCCCCCACAAACCAAGGTATTACGTTCGGTGAAGGCGAAACAGGCGCGTTCGGTGGAAATGATCCTGCCGATAGCAGCGGGGTGCTCCGCTACGTCCGTATCGAATACGCTGGCATAGAATTTAGTGAAGACAACGAATTGAACGGTATCGCTTTTCAAGGTGTCGGTTCCGGCACTGTCGTTGAACATGTCCAAGTTCACATGAATCAGGATGACGGTATTGAAATGTTTGGGGGCACTGTGAACATCAAATACGCCTTGGTTACCGGGGCGCGCGACGATTCGTTCGACTGGACCGATGGCTGGACAGGTAAGGGGCAATTCTGGGTCGCGCAGCAGTACGGGGACGATGCAGATAACGGCTTTGAAAATGATAACAGCAGTAAAGATAACGAGGCAACTCCCCGTTCCGCCCCGACTATTTTCAACGTAACGCTTGTCGGTGACCCAGCGGGGCCCGAAAGTGATAACGGTATGCTTATCCGTGAAGGTGCCGCTGGTACGTATGCTAACTTCATCGTGACGGGCTTTAACAAGGTTGGGCTGGATGTCAACAATGCGTCTTCGCACCAGCAGGCAAAAGATGGGAAATTGGTTGTGAAAAATAGCGTCTTCTTTGAAAACGGTAAAGGGAATTTCGGGGATGAAGGAGATGATGACGGTTTCGATGAAGCAGGCTGGGCAAAAGGACTTGACAATTATGAAACAGACCCGCAGCTGAGAGCCCCGTTTAGTAAGGACGCACCAGACTTCACGCCCGGTTACGCTACGGTTTCAGTGACACCTGCCACCCCGCCTTCAGATGGCTTCTTTGACGCTGTTGATTTCGTCGGTGGCGTGAGCCCCACCAATAACTGGCTATTAGGTTGGACAACGAGTGCACGGAAATAGTAACAGGACAGGATATACCATCTACCTCTCTTATATTGCAGCGGCAGTCCTGCTGTTTAGCTGCAGCTTGATAGGGTGTGAACGTCGAACCTGGGAAAATAGTCTCGACTCGCCAGACCAACTTGGTCTGGCAGTCATTGACGCGCTGAATCGGAAAGATATTGTCAGGTTAAATGCGTTGCGGGTGCAACGGCAGGTTTACCTCTCTTGGATTTATCCAGCGTTTCCAAAGAGCGGTTTTCCGCCCGAATTCGCTTGGGCAAATCTGAATAAGAGATGTAATATCGGCATGCGAAGATGGATAGAACGATACGGTGGCCTTGACCTCAAGTTTGTGAATATCCGCTTTGATGAACCGACAAAAATTTATGAGGGGTTCCAGCTGCTGCGTGGGACCGTTTTGACGTTACAGAATACCGCCGGGCAAAAACAGGTGCTGAAGATTCTCGGCTCTGTAGTTGTGAAGAATAATCGTTGTAAACTTCTCAGCTACGATGACTAGTGGCCTGTTCAACCCGACTTACAAATATTTGGGAGGAGTAATACTATGAGTCACGCGCTCTTTAATTATACAGCCGGTAGACAGAAACGAAAACAGCGCAAGAAAAAGATGGCGCAGACAGGGAGTTCGGGTAGGCCGGCACCGAACGTTGCAAAGAAAATGACCTCGCCAGAAACCGCTCAAGTCTCCATGACTTATGTTGATGCGCAGCGGCAGAATCGTGAGGCTTCCAAGAAGTTGAAAAATAGTGCGAAAAGATTTGCGGTCGGGCTGGCAATCGGGCTGCACGCCGTCGCTATTATTATCGGCGGTATCTATTTTGTGCGGAAGACAGTTTTGCAGAAGAATGAGGCCGCGCTTCAGAGCGTGCTTGTGGATAAAACGAAGCTGAAACCGAAGCGGCGGACACCGCCTCGCGCAAAGCGGCCGCCGCCAAAGCCGAAGATTGTTCAGGTTCGCACGCCTAAAGCTCAACCGATAACGACAAGCGCAAGAATTCCGATGGGTAAAGACCGGTTTACTTTGCCTGCCACGGATCTTCCGACCGGCAGGCTCGGCACCTCAAATCTAGAACGCGCAAGAGGGATGTTCACCCAGGCCCGTCAGGTGAAAATCGTCACAACAGTCCCGAAGTTTGAAGCCCCGAAGTTTGAAACTACTGTGTCAATGACAAAGCTGGATATGGGGACAAATTTAACGGCTGTGGAATTTGATATGCCGGATGACATAGATATGGTTTCGGCAAATTTAGGGGAGGCGAAGCAGTCGTTCTCGGAATTTTTGAAGAAGGTGCGTGAACGGATTAAGCAGGTTCAGCGGTTTCCACCGAGCGTTCGGAATTTAGAACCGGGGGCTGCGACAACGGTTCGCTTTACGCTTTTCAAAGATGGCACAGTTGAACACCCGAAGGTGACCGTTTCGTCTGGCTCGCGTGTGTTGGACGATGCTGCGCTGGCAGCTGTCCAAAATGCGGTGCCGTACCCGTCGTTTCCTGAAGGACAGTCCGGGAATAGATTACGGCTTGAGCTGCCGGTTGTTTTTGAGTTGGCGAATTAGAAGTTATACCATTTTTATTAATTATTCTGACATTTCTCAGAGCTATCAAGAAAGTAGTCATCATATAGAGTCCGCAGGTATAGCCAACTGAAAATGCGATATTTTTGAAAAAGTTTCTATGTTTTTATTGCATGAGATGGTATCCTAATATCTTAGAAAATAACTCTGAATAGGAGAACATCTCATGCAAGAGAAGCTTATCAAATCTACAGAACATTTTCAAGCTTTCAGGTATGTCTGAGTTTATAGTAAGAACGCTATTGTGTGTGTGCGTCTGCCACCTTTATGGTCTTTACAACCCGCAGATAGGGGATGCGTTGGGTGTGGTGAAAGGCAGTCTTTATCGCAGTCTTGGTGCCCTGAGCCTTTATTATGCGCGGCGTTTGTGTCTGCGTATCGGGTGTGTGATAGGTGCAGCTGCGATTAGATCGGTTGAAGGGCAGAGTGCCTCGACCCAATCTCGGCGGCGCATTACGGTAAGTGTGGATGATACCAATGTTCCCTGCGATGGGGAGCAGGTATCCTACTGTGGTCGGTGGTGGTCTAAAAACACAATGGGTCTATCCGGTGCCAGAACGTGTTAGGTATCACGCTGAAAGTTGGGGAGCGTGTGTATCCGCTGCACCTATGTTTAGTGAGTAAGCGTGGGCGTGGCAACACAGATAAACCCTCTCTGGTTATAGCGATGCTCATGAGGTGCTATCGTGCCTGGATGCGGAAGGGATAGACCTGCGAAAGTATCCGATTACCTTTGATTCGTGGTATGGCAGCCGCAACATGGTTCAAACCTTATCGGAGTTAGGGTTTTGTTCTATACTGATACACGGAAAGAGCAATTATGTCATGCACATTGGCGATACAACTGCCAAACTTTCGGTGCATAAACAGAACATAGAACTGCTTGAAAATCAATGGGCGTGTGATAAACCTGTCTGTCGGGTAAAAGCAGAAAGTCCCACTTTTGGCAAATGTGTCGTCATCTTTTTTCAGGATAGCGGCAAGATACAAACACTTTTATGCTTTGGAAAACCGCTGCGTGCCTGTGAGGCACTGCGGATCTGGAAACAACATCATGGTATTGAGCAATTTTGGCGGTATTTGAAAACAGACCTGCGAGTTTCCGCCATGCGCCTCCGAAGCACACACGGGGCCTATACCACCCTCGGTGTAAAAGTGATAAGAAGTTTATGCTACAAGGAGAAAGCACAAACTGGAAGTTTATGCTACAAGAAATGAAAGAGCGGAAGACAAACTGGAGGTTTATGCTACAAGGAGGCACAAACTGGAAGTTTATGCTACAAGGAGGCACAAACTGGAAGTTTATGCTACAAGAAAGAGCACAAACTGGAGGTTTATGCTACAAGGAGGCACAAACTGGAAGTTTATGCTACAAGGAGGCACAAACTGGAAGTTTATGCTACAAGAAAGAGCACAAACTGGAGTTTATGCTACAAGGAGGCACAAACTGGAAGTTTATGCTACAAGAAAGAGCACAAACTGGAAGTTTATGCTACAAGTTTATCCGCTTTTGCCTTTTCCTCATTGACAAATGCCAATAGAATTAACCCCCCGATAAAAAAGATTATCAAGGATATAATAGCCAATCGTGCTGTGCCCGTAATCTGTCGGATTAATCCGAATGTGAAGGGGCCCAAGATAGCAGAAAACTTGCTAAAAACAGAATAGAATCCGTAAAACTCGGCACTTGCCTTCTCTGGAATCATCGCGCCATAGAGGGAACGACTGAGGGATTGCGTTCCACCGAGTACGATACCCACAATCATGCCCAAAATGAAAAATTCGGTTGCAGAGTGGATAAAATACGCATAGGTAACAACCCCACTCCAGAGGACTAACGCGAACATCACAGCGCGTTTGGTGCCCATTCTATTTGCGAGCCACCCGAATAGCATTGAGCCGCCTATAGCGACGACTTGCACCAGCAGGAGCGTCACCATCAAGTCTGTTGTTGAAAGTTCTAATTCCTCTTTTCCATAAATTGTCGCCATACTGGTAACTGTGTGGATGCCATCGTTGTAGACTATATAAGCAAGCATGAAAAGGGTGAGATGCTTGAAATGTCCTGCCTTTTTTGCGGTTGCAAGGGTCTGGCTGATGCCGAGGTACAGATATGCCAAGAGTTTGGGTTGATTGCGAAATTTTTCGGGAAGTTGCTGCTCAGCCCTACCCTCTTTCAGATATTTCAACGTCAATAGTGTCCAGCCTGCCCACCAAATTCCTGTCATCGCCATGGCGATGCGTACTGCTAATGCTTGGTCGTTAATGCCGAATTTCTCGTGCACAGCAACAAGTGCCAGGGATATGCCAAATTGTATGGAGCCTCCGACATAACCGACTGCAAATCCCTTAGTGGAAACAGAATCGAGTTTGTCTTCAGAGGCGATTTGTGGTAAAAATGCGTCATAGAAGACATTCGCACCAATAAAGCAGACCTGCGTGCTAATATAAAGCAGGATTGTTAACCCGACATCGCCCGGTTGGCAAAAATAGAGCAGGGTTGCAAACAGGCTTCCGAGATAGGCGAAACACAACAGAAATCTTTTTTTCGCTGAAGAGAAGTCCGCAATTGCACCCAGCACGGGAGCGAGGAGAAAGACAAGCAGGGCTGCGCTTCCTACCATAAATCCCCACAGTGCTGTCGCGCTGAACGTTTGCCCGAAAAGGACAACACCGCCTTCGCCGACAATGCCTTCCTTGAAATAGACAGGCAGCAATCCAACCCCGACAGTTGTGATGTAGGCTGAATTCGCCCAGTCGTACATATACCAACCGAAAATTGTGTTTTTGTCGTTTTTCATGCGTATCCTAAGATTGAGATTTCCTCTATATTTTCTCATATTTTGCGAAGAAAATCAACTAGAAAATTGATGCATAATTTCAGTAGATTCGGTATAATTTCAGTAGTATTTGTTTAAGGAAAAATTACCCCTTCGCGCTGTAGGAGAAAACCGAATGAAAATTGTCGCAGTAAAAACCTATATGGTCGATGTGCCACCGCCACACTGGGGCGGTAGACACTGGATTTTTGTCAAATTAGTGACCGATGATGGAATTGAAGGCGTGGGTGAGTGCACTTATCATACCCGCCTGAACCACGTCATTATTGAATTAATCAAGGATTGGGGGGAACGTTATCTCATCGGGGCAGACCCGTTCCGGATTGAGAAAATTTGGTCAACGCTTTATGAGGGCCCGTGTGTGCGACATGCCGGGCCGCTTGTCACGCCAGCGATGAGTGCGATAGAGATGGCATGTTGGGACATTGTCGGAAAGGCGGTAGGTCAACCTATCTACAACCTTTTGGGTGGGACGTTTCATGAAAAATTGAGAGCCTATTCCTATCTCTTAGAGTGGCGGCACGGCGATTCTCCAGAAAAAACGGGGGAGCTTGCACTGGCTTACGTTGAAAAAGGGTTTACCGCTGTTAAATTTGACCCTGTCCATCCACACACGGCGGATAGATTAGAGACACTCAATTACGCGGAGAGCGTTATCCGCGGGATTCGTGATGCCGTTGGCGATAGATGCGATATTCTTATCGGGACACACGGCCAATTCAATACGAACAGTGCTATCCGTTTTGCGAAACGGGTTGAACCCTACGACCCGCTTTGGTTTGAAGAGCCGCTGCCCCCCGAAAATATTAAGGAGATGGCACGCGTCGCACAAGCCACTAGCATTCCGATAGCTACCGGTGAGCGGTTGTTGACGAAATATGAGTTCGCTGACCTGCTGGAACAGCAGGCGGCTTCTATCTTACAGATGGACTTGACGATAACCGGGGGTATCCTTGAAGCGAAGAAGATTGCATCGATGGGAGAGGCACACTATGCACAAATTGCACCGCACCTATACGGCGGTCCCATCGGCGGTGCGGCGAATATACAATTGGATGTTTGTAGTCCAAATTTCCTGATTCAGGAGGGTATCCATACCTGGGATGGGTTTCACACAGACATTCTCAAGGAGCCGATTCAGTGGGAAAATGGTTACATTATTCCCTCGACAAAACCCGGGCTCGGCGTTGAATTGAACGATGCAGTCCTAGAAAAGCATGCTGTTGAGATATAATAAATTGAAACGGAAACGACTTCACGCGGTAATCGCTTCAGTACTAATACATATCGTCTTTGCAGTCCTTGTCGGGCTCTTCTTAACGGAGCATTGGGCATTCAACGAGGATAAGATAGAGGTTGAGTTTGTCAAACGCCCGGCGGTTAGGGACATATTCCGGCCAACTCACAAGCCGGTACAACAACGGTATCGTACCACGCAAACAGCTGTGAACCCGTTGCAAACGCCGGTGACAGGTATGACACCGGTCACTCGCCAGCAAACGCAGGTGATTCGGCAACCGCAGCTCCGTACTTTTGAGCCTGACGCGCTAAATCCTGACGATGTGACAGTGCCAAGTGTAAAGGCGAATTCTGTTAGACCTGCTAACAACGTGAAAACTGACACTGCTATTGAGGTATCGCCTGTGCTGCCTACGCCTGTTCAGGTAAAGGTGCAGCCGAATGTCACGCGAAGTCAGCGAACAGATATCCCGAGTGCAGGGTTTTCGTCGTTTTTGGAGAGCACTTTACCCGGGGATACCTTAGGGAGGGAAGCTGGCGGCACATTGCAGAACCCTGTGATGCTGCCTAAGGGGAAGCTGGGGGCAATCCTAAAAGGCACGGGTAAAACGTTTCGTGGGCATGTTCGGGTCATCCGTCTGAAACATTCACTATCGGATTGGTGGCAAGATCCGACTGCTATTCCGGCACTCATGAAGTGGTTGGATGCCCATACAACTATTCGGGCAGATATGAACTTTGCAGGCGGGGCTTTACACCTAACCGATGCAAGAATTTTAGATGCACCGCTCCTTGTGATGACAGGTCACGATAAGGATATTACCGTCGGACGTGGGCTTGTGAAGGAGGGCCCACTGCGCGCTGAATTTTCACAAGCGGAACGGGACGCACTTCGGACGTATATCGTTGACAGGGGCGGTATGCTGTTTTTTGATGATTGCGGTTTCAACGGGCTGTTTGCGCATGTAGTCGCGGATGAACTCCGACAGATTTTTCCGGAGTATCCACTACAGATTTTACCGCATGAACATGAAATTTACAGTATCTATTATACCCTGTCGAAACCGCCAATAGGGGGGGATGTGTTTTGGGGCAGCGAAAATAACCCGAAAGCGACGCAGTTCCGATACCAGAAAGGTATTAGCATCGGTAATCGGTTAGCGGTGGTTTACAATCGTAAAGATTATATGTGTGCGATGGAGACGACCGAGGTTGAAAGTCGAACGTTGCTGCGCTTGCGCCGCTCCACGGATGTCTATCGCTTTATGACGAATTTGTTGATTTACACGTTAAAGTACGGGGGAAATACGGATAGGACAGACTGGACAGAGAAGTAGCCTAAAAAAAGAGTGGGCGTGGTATCCGATACCAACGCCCATCTATTCTGGGTTACGCAGTCGCTATAGCTGTGGTAATCTTTTCTGTCGTTGGAAATTCGCGGGTCTCTAGTTTAGAGTAAAGCAATTCTCCGTTTAAGTAAACTTCGAAAGCACCACCACTGCTAGGAACAAGTTTCACTTTTTCCACCTGACCACTATATTCCTTCTCTAAGGCTTCTGCCAAACTGGCTGCCCGTGGTTTATAGTTTCAGGATGTGCAGTACTCAATTCTTATATCCATTTAGGCATCCTCCTAATCTTAAGAAGTATTGATATTTAATTTTACCAAAATTTTTTGGAAAATGCAAGTTTTTCTTTTTTTCTGGAGTGTGTAAAGTGTTGTCTGAATCGCGGAAAACACATGAGGACACAAGAACACGGAAAAAGAGGGTTTTTGATAACAGCTCCACATAGGAGGAGGTCGCGTGCACAGCACGCTCCTACAGAAGAGGTAGTGAGTAAAAAACACTGGCATCTTTAACGGATTCAGTCTATACTCTTTTAAACTTTACTCACAACGGAGGAGAACCGGTGCATATTCAACTATCAGACAAAGTCGCCGTGATTACGGGGGCATCTACAGGTATCGGTGCGGCAACGGCTATTGCTTATGCGGCAGCGGGTGCAAAAGTTGTTCTTGGAGATATTAACGAAGTTGATGGCGAAAAAACAGCGCAGATAATTGTGGAAAACGGCGGGGTTGCTACATTCTGCCGGGCCGATGTTACAATTGAAGATGAAGTTGCACAACTGATACAAACGGCTGACACGGCGTACGGTCGACTTGACACGTTGGTGACTTCAGCAGGCATCTTACGCGGGCCGAGCGTTCGGATTGACGATTTTGAAGAGATAACCTTTGATTCTGTTATTGATGTTAACCTTAAAGGGACGTTTTTCGCACTGAAGCACGCTGTGCCGCTAATGGGCAGAAGCGGTGGGGGGGTTATCCTCTGTATTGCTTCAGGTGCGGGGGTTCGTGGGGGCAGCTCTTCGGTGGCTTATGCCGCTAGCAAGGGTGGTGTGAATGGGTTGGTGATGACGGTAGAAGGCCAGGTGGCTGGGCTTAATATCCGCATGCATACGATTTGTCCTGGCGGGCTTGCGACTCCGCTTAAATTAGGACAGATTGCAGAGTCCGCAAGGCGCGATGGACGTGACCCGGAGGCTGCTGTGGAAAATGCACGCGGGTCTCTCGGTGACCCGATGGGTGTTGCACGGGTGCTGACGTTCCTTGCCTCTGATGAGGCGAATTACACACGGGGGCAAATCTTCACGCGGTAGCTTAATCACTCACAACTTGGGCTGAGCAGGTAATCGAAGTTGAGCCATAAACTTTTCGAATAGCGGTAAAAAAAGATAGGAAATATACCGGAGACCACGCTCCATATCCCGAAATTAACGAGGAAAGGGAGTGCGGTCCAGGCTTCAAAAGCGAAGTAGCCGGGAAAAGCGACGAAAACCGTCGCGCCGTAATTGAGGTACATTGCCCCGAGGAAATATCCCTGCTCACGCTCGAACTTCAATTCACACGTTGGACAGTGTGAAAACATCCTAAAACGTGTTTGGAATAGAGCACCCTCGTTACACCGTGGGCACTTCAGCCTGAAAGCATTTATCAAAATGCGTCTTAGCACGCCAAGTCCTTTCTTATTACGTGTGCGTTCTGCGGATAGCAAAAACAACCCGAGGTTTAGTAGGTGTTGTTATCCCAAAAGACTTTGAAGGTTCGTAGCAATATTTTAAAATCGTTCCATAGGGACAGATTTTCAATGTATTCCATGTCGACAGGAATACCTTCCCGGATGGAGCCACGGCGGTGCGGACTAAGCTGCCAGAGCCCTGTCATTCCAGGGCGTACAAGGTGTCTGCGATTTTCCCAATCTTCGTAGTGTTCCGCCAAGAAAGGCATCTCGGGACGTGGGCCAACGAGGCTCATTTCCCCCTTTAGCACATTGAATAGCTGCGGTAATTCGTCTAAGCTGGTTTTGCGAATCCATTTCCCCACAGAGGTGATGCGCACATCCTCAGTTGAATCCGGTTTCTCTGAGTAAGATGGCGTATCAATATGGAGGCTCCGAAACTTGTAAATCACAAACTGCTGATTATTTAATCCGACCCGTTTGTGTGTGAAAAGGACCGGCCCACGGGATGTCAGTTTAATCAGTAACGCTACGAGCCCCATCAGGGGTGCAAACAGAAGGATTAAGAAAAATGCTGCGATAAAATCGAACAGATGTTTGCCGTGCGTTGCGTAGAAAGAGGAGAGTCGTTCCACTAGAGTTCCTGCTGTTGTATTAGATAAGTAAGGGATGCTTGTTTTCTGTAAACTCAAATTTTTAATATTTCCTATCGGTTTGATACTGCGGGTATGGAAAACCTTCGGCGTGTTTGTCCCGCGCTACGGTATTTAGCTCTTCTGGAGCTTCTCAAAAACCTCAAGATATTGTTGTGCGATGTGGTCCCAATTGAATCGGGCCCGAATCTGTTCTGGGGCGCGTCGTCGAAAATCCTCGGCTTTTTCCAGATTCTGTTCTAAGGCATTAATCTCGGCGGTGAGCGAATCAACGTTTTTGTCGAAGAGGATCCCGTACCGACCCCCCTCTAAGACTTCATCATTGAAGGGGGTATTCAGGGCAAGAATGCAGTTAGAAAAGCCCAACGCCTTCAAAATCGAAGGATTTATTCCGCCAAACTGATGTCCGTGAACATAGGCAAAACAGTGATGGTGAAGCTCTTTAATATGGTCAGAATTGTCAATATGCCCGAGAAATTTTACGTTGGCATTAGCTGTTTGTTTCAATTTATCTAAAAATTCGTTCTCAAGCTTGTTGCCCTTGTAATCCGCTCCGCCGGCAATAGCGAGCTGCCTTTGCGTATTCGAAGCGACGAACGCCTCTAAGATAAGGTCTGCGTTATTATCTGGTACAAGTCGGCTTGCAATCAGATAGTAATCTCGGGGTTTAAGCCCATAAGTCTCGAGGACTTCCGGATTTTCCGACGGTTCGATGTTCGCGCCGTAAGCGATATAGGTGGTTTCGGCTCCTAATTCCTCAAGGTAGAGCCGCTTCATTTCAGAGGCATCTGTAATGACAATCGGAAATGCGGCTGTAGCCATCTTTGCTGCCCACTTGAAGTAGAGAGCCCCAATTCCTTTCCACTTCGGACGTAACCATTCCATTCCATCGACATTAATCACGGCGCGTTTGCCGGCGATGCGAAAAAACCAGCCGAATGGGCCGTTGCCCGCATTCCACGTCAAAATCACATCAGATGGACTAAATGTAGCGTGCAACGTCGCGAGGAAACTGTGAGTCAGGGTACTGAACATCTTATGCTCAATGCTAGGGAGATAGACTAACTTGATGCCTCTCCATTCAGGGGGGCGTTCCTTGAAAACTGCTTTCCGGCAGTAGACAATGACTTCATGGCCTGCTTCGACCCAGCGCGGGGCAAGTTCACCCATGATGGTTTCTAATCCACTGTAAGTAGCGGGAAGCCCCCGAATTCCCAATACACGAATTCTCATTTTTGATATTTCCTTGCGGTTTGGTAAGGACAGATTTACCGAAAATGTCCCTCGCCACATAGCCAGCCCGGCACGTTGCTTGGGCTTACACTTCCGTTTAATACTACGTGAGTTTGATAATAAATGTCCGCTGGTTTCCCTAACCTCTATAAATATATCGTCCCTACGGGACTTAGCGTTAGACCGTGAACGGCTGCTTCTATAAACATATCGTCCCTACGGGACTTAGCGTTGAACCGTGAACGGCTGCTTCTATAAACATATCGTCCCTACGGGACTTAGCGTTGAACCGTGAACGGCTGCTTCTATAAACATATCGTCCCTACGGGACTTAGCGTTGAACCGTGAACGGCTGCTTCTATAAATATATCGTCCCTACGGGACCGTTGAACCGTGAACGGCTGCTTCTATAAATATATCGTCCCTACGGGACTTAGCGTTTAAACCGGTATAATGTCTATTAACTATTAATTCCAAAATCTAATTGCTTTGATGTTTGAAGCCGGATAAATCTTCATTTTTTTTTAGAAGATTTTCGCTATCAACGCTAATTTAGAACCGGTAGAGGGCTTTTGCCTGGATTTCATTGCTGTTCTCATGGACTCCCTGGCGATGTCCTAAATTCCGGTGCCAGATGCGCGTCCAATCCGCATAGAACGAATAATGCCCAATAACAACCCAATTAAAACCAATTTTCAACCGATGTTGGCTGTGCGTAAGTCCTGATAAAGGTGTCCAAACATCGTCTTTGGGAGCGTCAGGCGAATGCGGTTTATTGATGTCGCCTTCACCGTGCCGTTCTAATTGATAACTGAAAACGGTTTCAAGTTTGTCTGTCCAACGCCGTCGCAGTTCAATCCATAAATTGTCAGCATCTGCGCCAATAGGGTGCCCAATAACAGAGGTAAAATGTTTATATACGTTGACCGGATTGACGTGTGTATATGTGTACTGGTTAATAAACGTGTATTCGGCGTGGAAATCGGTGTTGGACAGCCCAAATGGGTCTGTCAGATAAATGCCGCCAAGTACGCCGAATTTTGTATCCCAATGCTTAAAACCGGCAGCGGGATTTCCATCGTCAACCATCAATTCACCATATATTTCAAAGTTGTCCATGGGGCGGAGACGCATATCCATGCTTATTAAGACATTGTCACCACTCCCCGGTGCGCGGCTATCTGCACGCGATATGGTCTGCTCATTTATGAGGTAGATGTTGACCGGGTTCACATATCCCAATTCAAAACGGTTTCCGTAGACGACTAGCTCTGAGAATCCCAAACCAAATCTATCGTAGAAATATCCCTCAATTCTGTGTCCGGAGATATATTTTTCATTGATGTCTTCGGACATATCCTCTAAAACACCGGTGAAGGCGGTAAAAGATACGGTTTTGTATGTAGTTTGAAGTTTCAGCATGTCAATGGCTATAGGGTTTGAAGAAATCAATAAATTTCCGTGATATCCTGGGCCCCATTGTAGGTTGTCCTGTCCAAATTGTAGTTCGAACCAGGGCATTTTAAACTTGAGATAGCTATTGATTGCGGTTCTGTTTTTGAGTTCTCCCTCTAATTGTCTATATTTGGACTCATCCGGGAAGACATCGTCAAAAATGTCGCCGTATAAGAATCTGTAGGCTATATCTGCTGTGAAGGCAAAATTCTCCTCGAACTGTCCATATATATGTGGGAACAGTGTGGTAATGTGCATATTCCCCTCGGCAGGCTGTTCTGAGGAGAGGTTATCAACAAGTCGTGTAATAACGCGTTGCGATGCTCTCAGATCGAAAGAGAATCGATAGTTTTCATCAGCAAGTGTCATCAGGTGCAATCGCCTGCCGGTCGGTTTTTGTGTTTCACCCTCTGTCCCGTTTTTCTGCGCTGGTTTCGGCAATTCTTCTGCCTCGCGGTAAAAGGTTAACAAGGCGTTTAAACGTCCCTGGTCAATTGGACTCAATATGATTTCGCCAGTGTCTACCTGCCGTGCTACTTCCATTAGGGACGATGTAACCTGTCCACGTGTGAGGGGCAACGACCCGCGCGTTATGCCGGGCAAAACCCGTTTATTAAGTAAACGATGAATAAAGCGATAGGTTTCACGATTAAAGTCGGAAAGCTCCGGATTCAGCGGAACGTTGATTAACGATGCAGCGTGGACCATCGGCGAAGTTAGTATTAACGCTGCGGTGTAAACAATTAAAAGCACTCGTAATAGAATTATCATTTGAGGATTACCATTTGACGTGTAAGTTTAACTTTTCCTGCTTGTAGTGAATAAAAATAGAGACCGCTAGCGACCGGTTCGCCAGTGGCATTCTGTCCATCCCAATATGCAGCCTGAGACCGCGTTCGATATGTCCCCGCGGTTTGGAAACCGAGCGATAACTGCCGAATAGAGTCGCCTTTCATGTTATAGATATGGATGTAGACATGTGCGTCTTCCGCCAAATCATAAGGTATCCACGTTTCGGGATTGAATGGATTCGGATAGTTCGGTAGCAGGACGGTTTTTTCTGGCGTGACGGTATGTAGTAATGCCTCCAAGTTTGCCATGCCGTGGCGAAAAACATCGGAACCATCATCCACTCGGGACGCTTCAGTGAGCCATGCTGCGATTCGGTCAATATGCTTCGGCAGCAAGGCTTCAGATTGTGATGGTGCTGCTGGGTTTGTAGTTTCTCCGAAATGTGCTGCAACTATAAGCAAATCGATGATGTTAACGCTACCATCTCTGTTCACGTCAACTTTCGGATTTTCCGGTGCTGCTGCTCCAAAACTATTTGAGATGAGAAGGAGGTCTTCTATATCAACGACCCCATCTCCGTTTATATCCCAGGGTAATGTTTGGAGGGCTGATATTAGTTCGTAATCCTCTGGCAATGCTGCTCGCCATCCGGCACGGAGCTGCTCGCTGAGCTGGGCGACCAGTTCGCTGTTTTCTGGGAGTGAGGCGATGTTGACTGTCTCATCCGGGTCAATCTGATAATCGTAAAGTTCCTGACCGAGGGTGCCATTGTTTCCCCATTCGGTGTATCGGTACCGTTCCGTTCGCATAGAATTTCCTTTGCCCCAAGATATTTGACTAAAGGCAGCGGTTTTCCAGGGATGTCTCGGGTGTCCAATTACAGGCAGTAAGCTCAGTCCCTCTAATTGTAAAGGTATCGGAAGCTGGCAAGCATCACAAAGCGTTGGATAGATGTCAACGAGTTCCGCCAGTGCATCGGTTTTTACCCCTTGATAAGTCTGTCTGGGTATGCTGATAATCAAGGGGGAGCGGAGGGAAACTTCAAAAAGGGTGTTTTTCCCCCAGGTCCCATGCTCCCCGAGATGATAACCGTGGTCCCCTGCGAAAGCGATAACTGTATTGTCAGTTAGTCTAAGCGTGTCTAGTTGGTTTAAAACACGCCCAACTTGTGCATCCATGTAACTTGTTGATGCAGCATACGCCCGAATCAATTCTAACGTTCTCACATCCGAGAGGTTTTCTTCATTGAGAACATCTTGGAATTTTAAGATTTCTCCTAAATCGCTATATTTTCTTTCGACAATAGTTGGGATGCTACGGGGTAGGCTGCCGGTGGGGGGAAGACTAAAATCCACACCTTCGTATAATTTGTAATACTTCTCTGGCGCGTAGAGAGGCAAATGAGGTTTGGAGAAGCCAACAGCGAGAAAAAACTGTTTTTTTTGAATTACCTTTAAAACCTCTACTGCATGCTTTGCGGTTTGTCCATCCCTAAGTTCGTCATCTTCAACATCATAAGCCTGCCAAGAGGGAACAAAGGGCGGGTTGAGGGTACAAGGATTTGTCCACGAAGAGACACTCCAAGAGTAGGTATCATCTTGCATTGTTAAGTTATGTGCAATTTTACCAACGGATTGGGTGTGATAGCCGTGTGCTTTAAAGAGCTGTGGGAGCGTCACAGCGTTTGGTAAATTTTCGCGAAATTCTGCTTTATTGGAAAACACCTTTGTTGTATTAGGCCTTAATCCTGTAAGTATTGAGGCCCGGGATGGGTTACACACAGGATATTGACAGTATGCACGATTGAAGAGTGTACCTCGCTGTGCAAGTTTATCAATATTAGGTGTGTGTATCTCCGGATGTCCGTAGCAGCCTAACAGCGGCCGCAGGTCGTCAACCATAATGAACAACACATTATAACGCTCCGCTGCTTTTGCCTTTAAATTGGGCAACAATCCTGTCGTGAAAGCCGCTGTCCCCGCTTTTAAAGTCGTTGATAGGAAATCACGGCGCGTAAACGGTTGTGATTGCTTTGTGTCTTTCATACGTTTTTCCTTTATTTTCTAATTACCATTCGGCGTGTCGCACGCGTCAGACCCGCTTGCAATGTATAGAAATAGACACCGCTCGAAACAGGCTCACCAACCGAATTCCGACCATCCCAACGCGCCGCACGAGCCTGCGTCCGATATACCCCAGCCGTTTGAAATCCTACCTTGAGATGCCGGATAGACTCTCCTTGGACATTGTAGATGTGGATATCAACATCAGCGTCCACTGCTAAATCGTAAGGTATCCAGGTTTCTGGGTTAAAAGGGTTCGGATAGTTCGGTAAAAGCCCCGTTTTTTCGGGGATAGTGCTGTTAAGCAGTCTCTCCAAGGTAACGATGCCGCGCTGAAAAACAGCAGCGTTAGCGTTAATCAGACGTGCCTCAGTGAGCCACTCTTCAATAGAGTCAGCATGTTCCGGCAGAAGGGCAGTAGCGTTTGGTGGTGCTGCTGCACCGGTAGTTTCTCCGAGATGCGCTGCAACTATAAGCAAATCTATGATGTTAATTTTACCGTCTTTGTTAACGTCAACTTTCGGATTTTCCGGTGCGGATGCCCCAAAACTATTTGAGATGAGAAGGAGATCTTCTATATCAACGACCCCATCTCCGTTTATATCCCAGGGTAATGTTTGGGTGCCTGGTATTTGTTCGGAACCCTCTGGCAATGCCGCTTGCCACCCGGCATGAAGCTGTTCGCTGAGCTGTTTAATGAGTTCAGCGTTTTCTGGGTGCCCCGCGATATTGATAGTTTCGTTTGAGTCGCTATGGTAATCGTAAAGTTCTTGTCCGCGGCTTCCATAGTTTCCCCATTCGGTGTATCGGTATTGTGTGGTCCGGATGGACCGGCCCTTTGTCCCGCCACGGTTGAACTCACTAAAAGCCCCTGTTTTCCATAACCGAGCCGGTTGCTCAATGACAGGCATCAGACTGAACCCTTCTAACGTTGTGGGTATCGGAAGTTGACAGGCATCACAGAGCGTTGGGTAAATGTCAACAAGTTCAGATAGCGCATCCGTTTCTGAGGGGTGTTGCCCGGGTATACTGACAATTAAGGGTGAAGAGAGCGAAGCTTCAAACAGGGTTTGCTTCCCCCATATACCTTGCTCGCCGAGATGATGTCCGTGGTCCCCGCAGAATATAGTGACAGTATTTTCAGTGAGCCCGAGAGCATCTAATTGCCCCAGGACGCGTCCAATCTGTGCATCTATGTAACTTGTGGATGCGGCATAAGCGCGAATTAGCTCCAAGGTTTTCGCATCAGAAAGTGGCTCGTTTCCGACAGGTAGGTCTTGAAAGTCTCTGATTGAACTCCAATTGGTAAGTGCGCTAGTAGGGGCATCTTCAGGAGACACAGAAGAACCGGGCAGGTCGAAGTCCGTGGTATCGTATAATTCAAAATATTTCCGGGGTGCCTTCAGGGGGAGATGCGGTTTATAAAAACCGACAGCTAGAAAAAATTGTTGTCGTTTAATCTGTTCCAATACCTGAACAGCTCGTTTTGCTGTTTTTCCATCCCTGAGGGCGTCGTCTTCAACGTCAAGTGCTTCCCAAGAGGGTGTAGTCTGTTTATCAAAAGGTATCCACGTAGGACGCCATGAAGGGCTACTCCATGAGTTTTCATCATCCTGGTGTGCTGGCAGATGGAAGACTCTACCAACAGATTGCGTATAGTAGCCATGTGCTCTAAAATGTTGCGGGAGCGTGACAACGTCAGGCACAGTCTCCCGAAAATGTGTATTGTTATTTACTACATCTGTGGTTTGCGGTCTCAGTCCAGTTATAAAAGAGGTTCGAGATGGGCTGCAGAGTGGATATTGACAGTATGCACGGTCGAAGCGCGTGCCCCGTTCTGCTAAACTGTCAATGTTAGGTGTGTGCATCTCCGTATGTCCGTAGCAGCCTAACAGAGGTCGCAGGTCGTCAACCATAATGAACAACACATTATAACGTCCCGCTGTTTTCGCGCTAAGATTAAGATTAGGCAATAAACCTGTCGTGAAAGCGGCTGTTCCTGCTTTCAAAGTCGTTGATAAAAAATCCCGGCGCGTAAAAGAACGTTTTTGAATCATTAGACCTCCGTTTGCTAATTGCTATTGACTATCCTTCGTGATGAGGAGCTTACTCCTACCGATACCTCTTTTAATCTACAATAACCCAAGTTGCTACTTATAAGTTTTTAGACTTGGAAACACCGTCTTTAATGAAAATATGCTGAGAATTAGCTAATATTTGTCCCGTTCACTTCCAATTTGCACACAAATATGCACAATCTGGAAGATTATGCTACTATGTGGCAACTTAGGTTACAATATGCCCCCATCAATTATACTCTAATTTTGCCATCGTGTCAAAGAAAATTGGCTCGATGCTCCGATGTAAATCAAATGGCGTTCTCGGTGGCACCGGATGTAAGGTCCGCCGTGCATAATCCAGAAAAGTTTTGTCCAAAGGCAATTCGAGAAAGTCACATAAAGCCAGCAACGTTTCTTCAGGCTTTGAAGTCAACTCCTCAAAACGAAGTGTATAGATACAATCGGGTAAGTTTTGCCTTAGCTTGAGTCCTTCACGTATTGTCACAACCCATTCAACTGCAGCTCTATCCAAATGCTGGTCAAAATTGCTCACATCTTCAACTATGTCTTTAAAACCAGCATCTGTGGTAACAAGCTGCTCAGCTAATAATTTCCACTTACGACTATTCACACCCCACCAGTCATGTGTCTCATCTTCGACCTGAATGCCGAGCCGTTCTGACCAATTCGCAATTGAACGGCATGTATCCCACCCATTTCGGACGAGAAAAATAAAACGTGCATCCGGAAATAGGGCCTGTACGAAATCTACCCGAAAGATGAGCTCCGGATATTTATCGACGATGCGGTTTGAACCGGTTGCTGACAAGTATGCCCCGAACAGTTGTGCAGCGCATCGTCGCATTTCGTCTGTTGCATCGGCAGCGGTGAGCCGGTACTTCGCATCGCTTCGGGTGTAATTCCCAATAATGTCCTCATGTGGGTGGATGACATGCCACATGGCTTTCGGTTCATTTAGATAGCCGACCTCCTTATGCATGGAAAGCACTATCCCCAGAATTGTTGAGCCGCTTCGCCCTGTTCCTAGGATGAAGATGGGTTTTTTAACAGGTTTGAATCTCCGCTTACTCCCCGAAATTCTGTTCAACAGAGAGAAAACAAGCGGGTTTATCCACCTGCCTTTTGTGGTTACAGGGCGCCCTTCAAAGAACGCATAACTCATCAGACGGGTGACCGTTTTCATTGGGCGCGTTCTGATGTAATCAGAACTAAGTTGAGCAATCATAATATAGGGGTTGTCTGTTATCTACAAGCGTCTTCTTAACGTTTCACGGATGTTCTTTATTCTATCAAGGTTACAAACAAATGCTCCCACCAATTTTATCGGAAATGAGAGAACACTCACTGTTAGACGCAAAATATTGGGGCGGATTGAAATGGGAACATAGTTATGCTTTTCCATCAACACCCTATTCAGCTTCTGGTTTATATAAATCTCAGCGGAACTCAGTTTGCCCCCCCTAGTAGGAAGTTCCTGCTCGCGATTAGAACTGTCTTGCCAGTTGTTTGCCCGATTTGAATTGATACCGAGCTGCTGCGGTTTGTCCGTATTAACAGAAGAGCCTACCTGCGGGACCTTGAGCAGCGAGGCTGAGTATTCGATGCCTACGAAATCACATAAATGAGACACGGTTTCCTCAGGATAGGTGAGGAGTTTCTCAAAATAAATTGAGATGACCCGTTCATTGTCAACGAATTTATCTGCAGCAGTAATGGCTGTGTGCCAGATGCGGCTGATAGTAATCGGATGATAGTTAATCCAATCCCGGAACGTTTCTTTTATGGGCATATCGCTCCCGCCTAAAAAGCGCCGTTTCCACTTCCGTTTTTGGGAGAGCAGTACATCCCGCGGGTCGCGTATCATGTTGATGACCTTTGCCTGCGGGTAAAATCGGAGGATATCCTCAATGTAAAAAACGTTGCGCGGTGTTTGGTCACACGGAATAGTTTTACCGTTTCGGAATGTCTCATATCGGAGAAACGTTGAAAAGAGCTGAGCCGGCGTTTTGGGATATTCGGGTAATTCCGCAAGAAAGTTCTCAGCTTCTGCTACAAACCCCTTAAAATTCCCGTGTGTGCGATACCCCTCGCGTTGGATGCAGAGCAGTTTTGCTGCCAATTCAACCGTCTGCTGTTCAGACAACGTCCCTATAGGAGCGTGACTCTCTTTTGATGCCGGTGCCCAGAGCTGTCCAAAGAAATGGAGCTCGCCAAATGTGTAGATTTCGGGGTGTTTTCCCAAAATACGGCCCATCATTGTCGTTCCACTCCGACTGTTACCGACCACAAAAAGCATCTTATCCATAGTCACCTTCTGACCTCAATTATCCCGAAACTGTTTTTTGGAATTTGTAGGGTTTCCGCTGTCCCACGCCATTCCTGAAGCTGTACCTCAATTGCACCGGACCCCTCCATCTCTGCATTGCCGCCATTCGTTGCGGTGAGGCTCTCATTTGCAACGTAACGATAGATAGCCTCGCTTTTGAACCGTTTCCCATCAATGAGAAGTTCGGGGGTTAGCGTGTCACTGGTCCGATTGCTTATCATAATGAACACCGTATCTGTACCGCCTACAGCTTGAACCTGAATTCCTGAGAATTGTTCTCCTTTATAAGTTAACTGCCCTTCAAGCATCGGAGAATTTGCTATAGCGGCGGTGAACTGTGTATCTGCTGTAGAAAAAGCTTCACCAATTAATTGAAACGTATAGTAAACGGTGCGACGGATTGTTTTTCCGTAATCCGATTCAGGTTCGCCGCCGAATTTCCAAAAGGTGCGCGGCGATGGTGGGGTAATCGGTGAAAATACAGGATACCCTTTTCCAGGGCCGGTAATCACATGAAAGTTCGCCTGCGTTATGTTCGGTTGCCCCAGCATTTTGAGGAAAAAATCTCCGACGTACATTGCATGGAGTTGTGTATTAGCAACGCGGTTCGCAGGGTTGGCTATATTCCATTCTGTGACCCACATCTCTTTATTCGGAAACAACTTTTGATAGTATGCCAACGCTTCCTCCATGCTATAGTGTATCCATCCGAAGAGGTAACCACGCATTGCCTCTATATCTACATCCTTAACCGCTTTGTAAGCATAGACGTGAACGGAGTAAGCGTCGTACCAATCGGTTGATGCGGGGTCAGAATCTCCTGCAAGCCCTTTATCCCATCGGCGTTGCGCTGTTTTTAATAACCAGCCCTCTTTGTGAAAAGCGACAGGGGTTGCACAGACAGACACCTTTATATCCGAATCAACGGCTTTCATTGCTTGTGCATGTGCTTTGGCTACCTTCATATAGGTTGAAGCGTTACGGAATTTGTTGAGGTAATGCGGCAGATAATACTCGTTTCCAAGTTCCCAATGGCTAATATCGTACTCCTTCTGTTTTGCATAACGGACCCATGCAGCACTTTCCTCCGGCGTGCCGGTCCACAAATTGACAACAATCACCGGTGTTATTTTTAGCTGATTACACAGTTGCATAAAATCGTCAAAAGCGATTTTGCCCTGCCGCCGCTTCTGAAGTTTAACGTAATTTCCCTTATTTCGTTTATTAAGTTTTGGATTTAGCGTCGAGTCCATTTCACTTTCAATAAAACCTGCTTTTTGCCAATGATAAAAATTACCGACTGTGCCCCCGGGAAATCTTAATGTTTTCGGTTGAAGCCCCTCTGTTAAAGCGACAAAATCTTCATCAAGGTAACCGTAATCACCGCTCATCATGTTTGTATTGAAGCCGTAGAGCTGTTTACGGAGTGGCATCTTTTTGTGTGTGTCAATCTCTAGACGGAGGGAGCCGGAAATTGGCTCCTGTTTATTATTATCAGATATGTGGTGTATCAATAGGATGAGCACACATAGGATGAGGATGCCGTAAAACAATAGGTAAATAATACTGCGAGATGGTTTTCACTATATTTCATAAACATATTCCTGTAGCAGAGCCCCAAGATTCAAAGAGTTATCCTCAGCGGTTTATAGGTCGAAAGTGCGGTGTCACTTGCGAACATCAGTCCGGCACATAGCCAAAAGTAGAACCCGTAGCCGCGAAATTCAAGCGTGCGATTGAAAAAGAGTAGGAATACAGTCACCGCCACCAAACAGAGCATTACCATTGCAATTTGCTTCGTGTACCTACTCACCGCGTGTTTGTAGAGCTTCAGTGCTGCTCTAAAGAGTTGGAGGAATATAAGACTGAACAGTGCTAATCCCAAAAGCCCATAAAAACAGAGTATAGCAACCCAATAGACATCTTTGAATCCCTTTTTACTTAGCACTTTCAAAAGGAAGGAACGTTTGCTCATATTCAGTTTTTCTATGGTACTGTTCTGGTCGGCACCATATCCCAGAATTGGTCTGTTCGCCAGCACCGTTGGGACATTTCCGATTAAGGCACCGAGCCGCTGTTTCTGTGCAACGCGTACATAAGAACCGGAAAATACACCGGTGAGATTCCCAACCAACCCGACCCTTGCTTTGCGCGGGTTAACGTACTGCGTACCGAACGGATTGACTACTGCTAAGAGGATGCCGAAGATAAGCGCGCCTGCTAATGATATGTAAAGTGTCTTTTTCCAGCCGTAGTGAAAGTAGAACCAAGCGGCACAAGCAAGAATTGCTGAAAAAGTCGCCGCGCGTGAGTAGGAACGGGCTATGAACATTAGTAGGACGACTATACCTATTAGATTCAGATACGCAAGACGTTTTATACGCGATAGATAGATGACAAGGATAAGTATCATAAACACGCCATAGATAACGGTATCCCCCAGGGTGCCGTAGATACTCCCAATTTCTCGACCGAGTTCAAGCAACCGGTACTCTTTGGTAAATCCGCCAACTTCAAGGGTTGATTCCCGCGGGAGGAAGTAGTCGAACGCACTCGGGCCGCCAACCCACTGAATTAGGCCCATGGTGAGCTGCAGTATGCCAATACCTAAAATTAGCCGTAAAAGGAACGTTATACGTCTTTGAGACAGCGGAGAATTTACGACAAGATAGAAAAGGACGACATATCGAGCTAACGGACGGACATTGTACAGGCTTCCAATCAGTGGCGAGTTGTTTATCACCATTGAGAGAAACACCACAATGTAAAAACCGATAACAGGTAAATCAATTGCGGTTTTGACGAAGGGAATACCTCTGTAAAGTTTGTGGATGACCATCTTTACGAATGCTACATAGATGAGGATTTCCCCTAAGAATCTTAAATAAGAGTACACAGTATCGCTGACAGGTAGAAGTTTGAGTACAAACTCTTCAAAGGCAACGTATCCTGTGAGAAAATAGATGATACCCATTTGACGTGGGCCTCCGCTCCGCCTGCGCCGTATTGACTGTTGGCTATTGGCTATTGGAAACCTATAGCAAGAGAAGAGAGCTCTTATATTTCTTGCTATTTGCTAATTGCTAACTGCCAACGCGCTATTTGCTAATTCTAGTAGATTATGCTAACGTGAGCTTGATAATAAATGCCCGTTTTCCCTAACCTCTATAAACATATCGTCCTTGAGGAGCGGGAAACTGTTTGCCCGAATACTGGGACTAAGAGCCGGGGGCAGAAACCCTCGCTTCTATAAACATATCGTCCCTACGGGACTAAAGAAAATTTTTGGCTCATGTAAAGAATGAGTGCTAATAAAAAGTTTAACCCCTGTGGCCATTGACTTTATCACAAGCAACCGCACATGCTTTTTACATGAGCGAAATTTTCTTCAAACTCACGTTATGTTACAAAGGTGGCAACTTAGGTCATCCTATTAGTTGCCAGTCACACAAGTTTTCTTCAAAAAAAAGATGAAGTTTGAAGAAGGTAGGGTCTATTGCAGGGCAAGCCGTTTTTTCTGCTCTTCTAATATTGCCTTTTGACGTTTAACGCGTTCGGGTACCAACCGTTCCCGTGGGCCAGTCGGTTTGAAATCCAAGCGGTCTTTGCGCAATCCGCGTAAGACAGCTAACTCTACAGGCGAAAAATCGTCCGGTGCGTCGCGATTGAAATTCATCGGCTCCTTAAGTGCAACCGGGGGGTTCGTGATAAAACGGGCGCGTCCCGACGGGTTTTGGGAAGCAGAATGTAAAATGAACGGATGCAGCAGCACAACATCCCCCGCATTTCCTGTTATCTCCACAAAGTCTTTGCACTTTCCGACCAACTGACCGAAACCCTCCCCGGGGAGCAATCCCTCTGGATGTGCATATAGATGCTGTGCAACATGCTGCACTGAATCACAAGCGACAAAGGTGCCCCCGCTTTTCGGATAGATGTCCGACCAGACGACGATAGTAAGCAATCCCTGCTCTGGACTGTCTAAAAAGTGGCGGAAGAAATCGCCATCCTTATGCCACCCGCTGCGGAGCGACTCTGGGGGTTGCCAGGCGGTGTCTGCTCCCAGCGCAAAATTAATAATAAACCCATCCCCCCACGACGGTGCTGAGTTGGCAAGTCTATCCTCACCGCCAAGCAGGTCACATATAGCCTCCCATGCCCTCGGCGCGATTTCCTGAATTGGCACACGTTTCATGGAGGGTAAATGGATTCGGGGTACCTCCCAAGTGGTCGGGTCATTGCGGTCATATCCGAGGCGTTTGAAGGCGAAATCGGTCCAATCCTCCGCTAATTTCCTCGGAAAGCAATTTTTCAGGACAATATGTCCCCTTTCAACGAAATGGGTCACATCCGATTCTGTAAGCACTTTATAGGTTTTTGGCATGTGTCACCTCTCTATTCCAAGCTCTCTAATAACGTTTCGGCGAGTTTTGTTGCGAACGCGTCATCATTGATGTGGGCATCCATCTCAATTACGGTAACATTGTCCGTGATGTGTGCCTTTAGGTTTTCACGCCAGGCGTTTCGCGCCTCCGGTGCGTCGAAAGGCTGCCCGGTCTTATCAATTGCAGATACGCCTTGTGTGGGGATAATGACAGTTGTGGGCCCCTGTGCTGTGTTAAGTTTTTGTGCCATGATTCTGCCCAATTCGGCAGTCTCTTCGGCGGTTGTCCGCATCAGCGTCACGGTGGGATTGTGCTGATAGAAGTGCCGTTGGCTAAACTGGTCAGGGACGGTGTCCGGGGGGCCGAAATTGACCATATCCAAAGCACCGGGTGCGATGACTTGTGGTAACCCTGCGTGTCCTGCGGCTTCCAACCGTTCGGGGCCGGCACTGAGAATTCCACCGACTAATTCGTCTGCAAGCTCTGTAGTGGTTACGTCTAGCACGCCTGCAAGGAATCCGCCCTTGACGAGGTCTTCCATGGCCCGTCCGCCTGTGCCTGTTGCGTGAAAGACGAGTACTTCGTATCCTGCGGCCTCGAGGATTTCGCGTGCCTTTGTGACGCAAGGGGTTGTCACGCCGAACATCGTCGCGGCGATTAAAGGCTTATCTGTTGTCGCTACAGGCGCGTCCGCGTTGACCATCCCGACGATTGCACCAGCGGCGTTGGCAAGAATCTGCCGGGACAAGCGGTTGATACCGGCAATATCCACTACGGAATACATCATACAGATGTCTTTTGACTGTACGTAAGGGCTCGTATCGCCGGAGGCGAGGGTTGAGACCATGAGTTTCGGAACCCCTATGGGCAATGCCTGCATGGCTGTTGTGCCGATAGTCGTTCCGGCGGAGCCGCCGAGTGAGATGATGGCATCAATTTCGCCTGCGGTGTGTTTCTCCGAAATAAGTTCGGCTGCACCTTGTGCCATGACAGCGACGCTATTCCCTCTGTCGCCTTCATCGCGCAACGTTTGCAGCGAGGAGCCGCCAGCTTGTGCCACTTCATCGGCAGAAATATCAGGGTCCAACTGCGGTTCACCCAAGATGCCAGTATTGACAACGCACGTTGCGGTTCCACCTGCTTCTATTTGTGCCTTGATGAACGCAAATTCTACGCCTTTCGTGTCCATCGTTCCAACGATACAAACTCTTTTCATTGACAGATTCCTCCCTATTTTCACCCTGTTAGGACCTGAATTCCGGCTACAGGTAAAACAGCAACTTTTGCCTGGGCAGGAAGTTTTTCGGTCAGGAGTTGAATTAATTGCGTTAAATCTCGGAAAAGCAGAGAGGAGGGGTATTCCTTGTAAAAGTCATCTACCCCGAAATGCTCGGACCAGACGTGGAGCTGGTTGCGTCTTCCGATTTGGGGTTTTGGTGGTTCGGTAGGAATTTGCTCGGCTTTCTGCTTAAGATACCGCGGATAATCGAGACGGTCGTATAGCCCGTGGAAACATGAGCCATCGGTTGCGGGATAAAGTGCTATCGTATAAGCATTTTCAAAATAGGAAAAAGCGGCGAGTGCTTTATCAAGTTGAATAGCATCCGCGTCGAGCGGGTAGCAATTGATTATGACCAGGTCGCTCCCCGTTCGGGTTGTTTCCGATATTTCGGTTCTGTAGGTGTCCATCGCAAAATGCGCGCCTTTGCGATGTGCTTTTATGAAATCGCCTACGAACAGTCCACAAATTTCACGGCGGCTATTGAGGACAACATTGGCGATAGCGTCAAGCCCGAGGACACCCGCTGCCAGTTCAATGGTATCGCGCCGGTCGGGTTCATCACTCTCCCCCTCAATGACAGCGGGGCCACGGCCCGGTGGAAAGGTATGGAAATAATACATAGTGGGAAAACCTGCGGTGCCGGGGACAATCAGTTTTGCCCCGCCACTAAACCCGACTGAGCTGTGTGGATAAATTCCGCCGAGGCAGATTTTGAAGTCTGCATCCGCTACAATTCTATTGATATAGACAGGCGTGCCGTTTTCAAGTTTTCCCAAAGCGCGTAGGTCCCCGCTCAGGAAGTTATGATTGGTTACCTGATAGTTCGCCACGATATCCGCGCCAACTTTCTTAACCATTTCGTCTTTGGTGATGGGCCGGTGCGCGCCAACGCCGACGACAAACCGGATTTCGGATTTCGGAACCCCGGCTGCGGTAAGCTCCTGGAGTAGAAACGGAATTACTTTAGATGCGGGGGTAGGCCGGCTCAGATCATCAACAATGATAGCGGCGCTCTTCCTACCTTTTGCAAGTTCTGATATCGGAGGTGTGCCGATTGGGTTGGCAAACGCGCGTTCAATCTGATTGTCAGAAAGCGCGGGGGCATCCTTTGGTGAAAGCATTTCTACTTCCCAATTGCTTGGAAAATTGAGAGTCAGTTCTTTGTCCCCGTGCCAAGCCCCAGTGAGGACAGTCGCAGTGTTCTTCATTCTTCCTCTCCTTCTGGTTCAGTCTTTTTTTGTTGATATGCCAATACCGCTGCAACAAATTCTCGGAACAACGGGTGGGGCACTAGCGGTTTAGATTGGAATTCGGGGTGGAATTGTGAGCCCACCATCCACGGATGCTCGGTGACTTCAGCGATTTCAACGAGGCTTTCATCGGGAGAAACGCCGCTGAAACAGAGTCCTGCGGATTCTAATGTGGCCCGGTATCGGTTATTGAATTCATATCGATGCCGATGCCGTTCTACGATAATAGGTTGCTGATAGGCATCATAACTTTTGGTGTTTTCCTTGAGCACACACGGATAAAGTCCAAGGCGCATTGTGGCACCGAGGTCCGAAATTGCTCGCTGTTCAAGCATCAAATCTATGACAGGATGTGGCGTGTTCTCGTCAACCTCTGTGCTATTTGCGTTCTCTAAACTGCCGACGTTGCGTGCGAATTCAATGACGAGGCACTGCATTCCGAGGCATAACCCTAAATACGGGATGTGGTTGTGGCGTGCATATTGCGCAGCGACTATCATGCCCTCAATACCGCGATAACCGAACCCGCCGGGTACCAGAATTCCGCTAACATTTTGGAAAACTGCGTCTAGGTTGGGATGTTCAGTGAGCCCTTCAGCTTCTATCCATTCGATATGTACGGCTGTTTCGTTAGCGATTCCGCCATGTTTGAGAGCCTCTTGGACACTAATATAGGCATCGCTTCCGGTGGTATATTTCCCGACGATTGCAATTGTCGTGCTGTGTTTGGGATTTTTGAGTTTATTCACCATGGCTATCCACTCGGCATCCATGGTGGCGCGTCTCTCTAGTCCCAATTTTTTTGAGACGAGGTTTCCCATACCCTGCTGTTCAAAATTGAGCGGAATTTCATCAACGCAGTTGGTATCCAGGCCCTCCAAAATATATTCTTCACTAATGCCACAGAGGAGTGAAATCTTTTTGCGAACAGTGTCATCAAGCGTTTGACTGGTGCGGCACAATAGTAAATCGGGTTGAATTCCGAGTTCTTGAAGTTTTCTGATGCTATGTTGTGTCGGTTTGCTTTTGCTTTCGCCATTGGGTAAAGTATAAATGAGCGAGACGTGAAGGAACATCGTATTTTCGCGGCCGACCTCGACAGCCATTTGTCGGATGGCCTCGACAAACGGGGGGGTTTCAAAATCACCGATGGTTCCGCCTATCTCGGTGATGACGATATCCGCGTCGTTATCTTTCCCGATTTGATAGATTCGGCGTTTGATTTCGTCGGTAACATGCGGAATGAGTTGGACTGTCTGGCCGAGGTAGTCGCCGCGCCGTTCCTTCGCAATAACTTCGCTATAGACGGAGCCTGTCGTGAAGTTAGAGTGCTGATTCAGGTCAAGTCCGAGGAAACGTTCATAGTTTCCGACATCTAGGTCGGTTTCGGCCCCGTCGTGGGTTACGAAAACTTCGCCGTGTTGAAAAGGGTTCATCACACCAGCATCAACATTGAGATAGGGGTCAATTTTGACGACCATCACGCTGAAGCCTCTATTGATAAGCAACCTGCCCAGCGATGCGGTTGTAATGCCTTTGCCGATGCCTGAGATAACGCCCCCTGTCACAAATATATATTTTGTCATGTTGCTTAAACATCCCTCCTTTTTAAAATCTGTTTTACCCGCTCCAAATCGGCAGGCACATCAACCCCAATAAGCGGGGTGTCGGTTTCAACGACATGAATGGGAATGCCGTGTTCCAAAAAGCGTAACTGTTCCAAGTTCTCCGCAATCTCATAAGGGGTGCGCTCCCAAGAGGTGAAGGCAAGGAGCAGCTCCTTTCGGAATGCGTATAAACCAATATGCCGATAGACAAACCCGCTTTTATTAAAGGCGTGCTGCATGTTCGGTAGTGCCCCGGGAATGGGACTTCTTGAAAAGTACAACGCATCGCCGTGAAGATTTGTAACAACTTTCACTACGTTCCTGTTAAGATAGTCCTCAATAGTGTGAATTCGTTCTTTCAAAGTGCTGACCTGGACAAGTGGTCTTTCCACGAAGGGTTGAATCATCATATCGAGCTGTTTAGGTTCAAGGAGCGGTTCATCGCCTTGAATGTCAACGACAATATCACACGTTAGTTGTTCAGCGACGACTGCCACGCGGTCGGTGCCGGTAGCGCATTCACCGGTCATCTGTACGTTCCCGCCGAAGCCTTTAACGGTATCGTAAATCCGCTGGTCATCTGTCGCGACGATAACTTGACTGAGCATTTTTGCGCGACAGGCCCGTTCGTAGACGTGCTGTATCATCGGTTTCCCCAGAATATCTGCTAACGGTTTCCCTTCAAATCGGGTTGAGGCGTAGCGGGCGGGAATAATTCCTACACTTTTCACATGCTCTCTCTCTTTTGACGCGGTAAATTTTGATACATTATTACCCCTGATAGGACTGAAATGGATACAAAAATAAGTCCGGTCCCGGTAAAGCCTAACAGTAATTTTCCGATGCCGAATAAGGTGGCATAGATGAAGATTACGCCAATTATCCAATTGAGCAGGGCAGGCAGCTTAGAATCTGTTTGCGAAACCTCTTCGCTCATCTCAGCTTGTGTGTCTATCTCTTTTGTAATCAGTGTCCATCCCCTTTTACTCGGCTTAACCCGATTGTAGAAGGCAATCAGTGTTTCTGTTGAAACAGGCGCGGTCAAAAATGTAACGAGCACCCAAACGAACGTAGAACTTGGGACAATAATCAGCATTTGAAGGGCAAATTCATTTTTCGTTTCAGGATGTATAAACACAACGATAGAAACAATTAGGGCTGCGAGCATTGCGGAAATTTCGGACCAGGCGTTGATACGCCACCAGTACCACCGTAAGATTTGTACGAGCCCGATGCCAGCGTTTAAGGCGATGAGAAATTTCCACGCGCCTGCAATGGAATCCATGAAGAGACTTGTCCCGCCTGCGATTATCATGATGAGCACTACGGCAAAACGCGAGGCGGTGACGTAATGCTCAGGGGCCGCTTCAGGTTTAAAGAAACGTTTATAAAAATCGTTGATGAGATAGGACGCACCCCAATTCAGATGTGTGTCAATCGTTGACATAAACGCTGCTAAAAACGCTGTGAGCATCAGACCGAGCAGCCCTACAGGCAGATAGTCAAGCATTAGCATTGCGTATCCCGCTTCCGCATCGTGTAAGGCAGGATTCACATGCTCAGGGTTGCCGAGCCCGGGGTAAACGACCATTGCAACAAGGGCAACGAGTATCCACGGCCACGGGCGGAGTGTGTAATGTGCAATGTTGAACCATAACGTAGCTAATAGCGTATGCCGTTCATTCTTCGCTGCGAACATGCGTTGTGCAATGTAGCCGCTGCCATCCACGCCGTTCGATGCCCACCACTGCATTCCGAGATAGACCCCAAAGGTTAAAATAGCCATCTTTCCTGCACTGAAGTCGGGTGCGAAATTCAGAATAGCGTGCTCGGCACCGTATATCCCGGTCAATTGCTCTTTCAGTGCCCCAATACCGCCTATATTGTTCACAGCAATGATTGCTAATGCAATTGAGCCTATCATCGCCATGCCGAATTGGACGATGTCTGTCATGACAACCCCCCAAAACCCGGACAACGCACAGTAAATGCCAGCAATTAACATGCATCCCAACACAACGAAAATCTTTGTATTCGCAGTATCCGGTAAGTCAAAAGCCAGTACCACAATTTTCTGCATTGCAAGGATAACCCATCCCATTGTAATGCAGTTAATCGGTAGACCAATGTAAAGGGCGCGGAAACCGCGCAGAAAACTTGCAGAGGGGCCGGAGTAGCGGAGCTCGGTAAATTCAACATCGGTGATAATTTCGGAGCGTCGCCAGAGACGTGAAAATAGGAAGGTCGCCAGCATTCCGCTCAATACCATGTTCCACCAAAGCCAATTCCCCGCGATACCGTCATTTACAACGAGCCCTGTGACTGCTAAGGGTGTATCTGCTGCGAAGGTTGTGGCTACCATAGAGGTGCCTGCTAACCACCACGGCAAATTGCGTCCAGAGACGAAAAATTCGTTGATATTTCGCCCGGCACGCTTGGAAAAATAGATGCCCAGCCCAAGCGCGAAAAGGATATAACCGATAATAATTGCCCAATCAATAGGTGAAATCTTCATAATTCTTTCTCCAAAATCACTATTTTATTTTACCGTAAAACACCGTTTAAATCAAGAAAAAAATTCGCTATGGCGTAAAAATATTTACACACCCGTTTTTTCTTGTTTTCTTTTCCAAATCATGGTATTATTAAAGCTAAAGTAAAAAAATAAAAGGAGATTTCAAAATGAAACGGACTTTCATAATATTCGTGTGCGTACTTTTGGCATATCAACTGGGCGGTGTCTCTGCCGATGTCCTCGATCCGGATCTGGTGCTTTATTTCGATTATGAGGAGTTTAAGGGCAATACTGTCATAGAGAAATCTGGGCGCGGTTACGATGGTGAAATCACCGGTAAAGTGACACAGTCTGACGATGGTAAGTTTGGCAAGGCAGGACATTTCACCTCCGGCAGCTTCCTCGATTTAGACGGGCCCAACGTTAACCCAGAAGATATTCCGACCGAGGGGATGAGCATTTTAGCGTGGATTAACGTTGATGCTGTCACAGATATGGCGATTTTCAATGCACGCGCACAAGATGGGACGTGGCTTGTACATCCGGAGGCGCGAGGAGACGGCAATTATCGTTGGCTCAATCGTGGGCATAATCCAGGGAAAACGCTATTCGATATCAAGGCTGGCACAAACAAGGCAAAGGAATGGGTGCATTACGCTGGTACGTTCAGCCGTAAAGAGGGAATAGCTTATCTCTATATCAACGGTATCAAAGTCGGTGAAGAAAAAGCACGCCTCCCTGATCCGATTGCAGGCGATTGGGGTCAAGGAGCACGTGTCGGTTACAACATCGACAATAAGCGTCCGTTCGCTGGGCTCATGGATGACCTGACCGTCTGGAAACGTGGGCTAACACAAGATGAAGTGACGGAAATCATGAATAATAGCATGAAGTCATACCTCAGTGTAGAAGCGCGCGGCAAGCTAACAACTACGTGGGGAAGACTAAAAACCTCACACTATGTCATTGGCAATTAGCAATTGGCGATTGGCAATTAGCAAGAGAAAAGAGAAGAATCAGAAAGAAAAGAGAAGAAAGAGAAGATTCTCTTATATTTCTGGTTTCCATAAGCCAACAGTCAAATAAAAGGGAGACCTAGCGGGCGAGGAGACCTCGCCCCTACGATAATCCTGCTAAATTTGCGTAAATCCTGTTTTCATAACGGTGGTACGGCTAGCGTGCTGTACCACCTTCTCAAATCTTCCGAGGCGTTACCCTTCGAAGCGGGCATGGGCCGTTACGTGGAACGGTAAGAAGAACGGCCGTTTTGATACGCTAACCTCTTGCCGAATCCGCGAGGCTAACGTCTCCACGTCAACCTGTTCCGCTGTTGCAATGTCGTACTTTTCAAGGAGTGGCAGAAGGCTCTGAAAAATAGTCGCCATGTATCGGTATCCTGCCCAGGTTTCCGCTGCGCCGATGGGGACCTGCAGCTGCATTTCGGGTGGTGATAGACCTGCCTTGACAAAAGTTCGATAAAGCCCGATGCCCATGTTTAGGTGTGCGTCTGAATGTGCTGAATGTGCAAACACGTCCAAAATCCACGCTCGGAGTTGGTTCATAAGCGGTGTATCGGGATGCGCGAACGCAGGATAGAGGGTGTACTCCGGCTCCTGAAATGCGGCGATGCCTCCAGGTCGCAGATGTGTTAGCAGTTTTTTGAGTGCGTCGACCGGGTCCGCCATATACATTAGCACAAACCTCCCGACGATAGCGTCAAAATCGTGAGAAAAGGTGAGGGTTCGGGCATCCGCTGCGATAAATTCTATGTTTGTTATGCCAGCGTCCCTTATGCGTGTGCATGCGGTTTCAAGGATTTCCGCGTTGACATCTACCCCGACGATATATCCTTCCTGTCCGACAAATTCCGCCAGTGTAAGTGCAACATCTCCCGCACCGCTGCCGATTTCCAAGACCCGCATCCCGGTCGTTATACCGGCACGTTTGAAAAGATATCGCGTTGACTCACCATAGATTCTGGATTGCTCAATGAGGCGCGTTGTTTCGTGTGAGGTTCGCCCTAAAGTATAGGTAGCATCACGATTTGGTGTGTCCAAGCTCGTAGTGTGATTTTCAGCCATGCGTCGAGCCTTTTTAAGTGGAAATCGATGCGTAGGCTGTGATATGGGGTGGCAAGATAAGGGGTCGTTTCGAGGCGACGACTTCTGCCCGGAGTCGTTGTGGTAATGTATCTATATCAACTTCTTCGATTGTCGCAATTCCGTAAGTTTCCATTAATGGCAGGATACTCCGAAAACTGTTGGCAAGATATTCGTAACCTGGCCATTCCGCGGGCCCGCCCATCGGTGCTTCAAAATTTAAGGTGGGTTCAGGTAGCCCGGCCTCAACGAAAGTCCGGTAAAGTTCCATTCCCATGCTGATGTGCGCCCCGGAACGTTCAAATGTGCCAACACCCCACTTAATCAAGTTGTTTAGGACAGGCGTATCCGGATGCTCTGAGCCGGTGTAGAGTGAAAAATCGATATCTTGAAAAGCGACAATTCCGCCTGGGCGAAGGTGGCCAGACAATTTTTTGAGTGCCTCCACTGGGTCCGCCATATACAACAGGACGAGTCTCCCAACAACGGCATCAAAGTCGTTATCAAGTTCCAGGGTGCGTGCGTCTCCAGCAATAAAGTCGACGTTTTTGACCCCGATTCCGTTTGCCCGGTCGCGTGCTGTTTCAAGAATCTCTGGGTTGACATCTACGCCGACAACAGTGCCCGCCTCCCCGACAAATTCCGCCAGTGTAAGGACTACGTCCCCCGCACCGCTGCCGATATCCAGGACTTTCATGCCTTCTGCTATACCGCACCGGAGAAAAAACCGACGCGTCACATCATCGTAGAGCAGTGATTGTTCAATCAGCCGTTCCGTTTCAGTTTGGCTTCTGCCCATCGTATATTCAGCATCTCTGCTTTGATTGCTCATGTTAACTTCCTTTCTTTCTTTTAAAAATTTGCAAGGTACAAAAACCTCACACTACAAAATTTTAACGTTTTGATATATACAATATCTTAACAGATTAGGGTGCAATGAATTGATAAAATTGAATTTTTCCATCTTTGACCGTGTTAATGACCAAGCTCTTGATTGCATGCCGATTTTCGTTGAAATGGGATAGTCCAGTAGCCCCCATGTAGTTCTGTGTTGCTTCAATTTGGTCTCGAATTGCATCGGGTGTTAAATTAGTTGTTCTACGCATGGCTTCAATAACAATGGTGGCAGAATCATATCCGAGTGCAGCGGGACCATCAGGTGGCATGTCAAATCGCTCTGTATAGGCCTTAACAAATTGAATACCCGCTTCGCTTAATTGGCCATCGGCTGAAAAGTGATTTGCAAAGAAGCTGCCTTCAAGTGCCTCCCCGCCGATTTCGACCAAATCCGGGCGATCCCATCCGTCACCGCCGAGGAAGGTTGCGGTAATGTTAAATTCGGCAGACTTTGCCTGTTTCACCGCCAGCGGAAATTCGGAACCCAAGCCTGCTAAAAAGATAACGTCTACAGCAGGTTCAATTGCAGCAATTTCCATTAACTGCTCAGTGAAATCAGTGGTGCCAGTGTCGTAAAATTGATGTGTCGTAATCGTGCCCCCTCGTGCCGTAAAATCTTCAATGAAAGCGTTCGAGAGTCCTTCCGAATAGGTATCGCCTATTTCTGTGAGGATTGCAGCTGTTATCACATCCAATTCCTGCCTAGCGAAATCAACCATTACACCTGCCTGATAAGGGTCGGTGTAAGCTCCCATGAACGAAAAATTTCCATTTTGGGAAACCTTCGGGTTAGTCGGATAGGTTGTCACCATCGGGATGCCATATTGTTGTGCAACTGCGCCTACCTCCACGGCCTCTTCATCGTAGTCGGGCCCTATAATTGCCAGCACACCTGCAGCGATCAGTTCTTTGGCGTGCTGTGCACTGCGTAAAGGCTCTCTGTTATCTTCCCGAACGAGAAGTTCTAGCGGTATCCCGTTGATTCCGCCTGCTTCATTCGCAAGTGCAACCGCTAACTCAGCACCGTTCCGGGTTGTTCCGGGGTCAGGCGGACTGTAGATGAAACCGAGCTTGATTGTTGTTGGCAAATCATCTTGGGGAATAGTCCGTTGAATTCGCTCGCAGCCTGAAAGGAAAACACCTATCCAAAAGAGTGAGAAAATAGAAACAAAAATTGTGATAATTCTAAACACTGTTGTGTTTTGTGAGAAGAACATCAAGGCTCCTTCGGGTTGATTGACTTTATGTTAGGGAGCAGTTTAGAACGGCTCCCTAACATAAGGAACGTTAGAAATTGTAACCGATTTTGGTATACCAGAACGCGCCGCCAAACCCGTAAGGACTATATTCACCGAAGGCTCTGCCAACGATTTTACCTGTAAAGTTCTCTATATCCGGGTTCGCCCAGGTGACATTGTTCGGTTCAGCATTGAGGACGTTATTCACGCCAAATGTGACTCCCAAGTTGTCGGCAAACGCGTAGTTAGCTTCAAGGTCTACCAAAAAAGTGCCACCGTAGATTTGCTCTCCGACAGCGTTCTCATACCAGGGACCGTAGTAATTAATCCGTCCCAAGACCCCGACGTTATCGCGAACATTTTGTATTAATGTCACGTTTCCTCGGTGTTTGGGAAGCCCTTCTTCGAGGAGTCGGACGCGTGTGTCATCAAGAATATCCGCGTTTCGGTGGGTGACCTCCGTGCTGGTATAGTTGTAGGCAAGGCTGAGCGCGCCTTTCCAGACAGGTGTTGTCATCACCAGATCGATACCTTGGGTGCGTGTTTCAAATTCATTGGTAAAGAATCGGAATTCTTGAAGATTGCCAGCACTTGTGATACCTTCATCGACGAGTTGTTGAATCTGTTCTTCGGTAATATCCTCGCCGCGTTGGAAATCTTTAGAAGGTGCCAACCGATCTTCTACCGTGATATTGAAATAATCTATTGTGACGCTAACCGTATTATCGCTAATAACTGTGCCAACAGAAAAGTTCTTTGACTTTTCGGGTTCGAGTGCTTTTCCGCCTACAAGGCCGGCAGCGGCGTGTGTAGAGGGAATAGTTCCCTTATTGACGAGGGTATTGTTTTCACCGAATTCGGTTGTGACGTTAAAGGCGTTCTGCTGTCCCGGTGTCGGTGCTCTGAAACCGGTGCTGTAGCTGCCACGCACCCTCATGTCTAACGCTTTATCGATGGTCAGAAATTCCTTGACGGTATCGGTGAAAGCGTAGCTACTTGCGATTTTGTAGTTGATTGTCTCCCCAAAATCATCGAAGTGTTCCCCGCGGACAGCGGCACTAATAACCCATGGGTCCATCGGTTTCATTTCGGTTTCGAGGTATCCAGCATAATTGGAGCGTGTCCAGCTGCCTTGCGCGATATCACTGAATCCGGGGAATCCGTTGGAGCCGGAGCTAAAGCCTTGGCTTGCCAGCGGTCCAATTTCCCATGACTCTATTTGTCCCTGCACAATTTCGAAGGTTTCCGTTCGGTATTCCGCGCCTGCGGCGAGGAAGACGAGGTCGTGCAGCGGATATGTCAGGTCAAGGTTAACATTCGTATCCGCTTGGATATAATCGCCTGGGTCGAATTCGGTAGGCGTGTTTGGCCCGAGGGACGCGTTGACAGTATTCCTAATAAAGAAATCGGAGCCGTGTCGTCCATAGGATGCGCTGAGATTCCATCCCAATTCTTCAGCGACTGTACCTTTCAGTCCGACAAGGGCGGAAGCGTCTTGGGTATCCGCGCCGAAGCGGGGTGTAAATCCCCCGGGGAAAAGTTCTTGGAAAGTGAATAAATTGTCATCTTCCATGACTGCTTCCAATGCGTCGGCATCTGGTACGTGGTCGACTATCGGAATATCATCGGCATTGTGGGGATGCGGTTCGGTAAATTCGGCTTCTGCTGCCTCTGCCTGCTTACGTTGTTCCTCCCAAGCCGCTATCTCTTTTTCTAACCCGGATAGATTTCCAACGAGCAGGGTTGCGCCGCCATCGTTGCTAAATACAGCCGGGCGTGTATTGGGATTTCGGAAATAGAATCCGCCTTCAACCTGCTTCTGTGCATAGTTTGCATGCCCATAGAGCTGAACGTCAGTGACAATGTCAACGCCATAGTTTACAAAGAGCTTGATGTCATCTTTAATAATCGGGTGTCCCCAAGGTTGGGATGGATTGGCGACATCGCCATTTCCGGCATTGGTAAGTGCAGCGGCATCATCCCGTTGAACGGAGCGATTGGTCTCGTTTGCATTGCCGTATTCTACACTGAGGTTTGCCCAAATATCTTCTTTCCCCAGGCCGATATTTCCTGCAACGGAATATGTAAGACCATCTCCGACCTGGTAAATCCCGGGCTTGATTTCCAAAGAGCCGCCTTTGTGGCTGTCTTTCAATTGTAAGTTCATGACACCGGCGATGGCATCGGAGCCGTATTGTGCTGACGCGCCATCTCGCAGCACCTCCATCTGTTTGATTGCAATAGAGGGGATAGGCGAGAGGTCCGCGCCTTGTGAACCGTCGGCTAACCCGTTTCCGAGCCATGCAATCACAGAGGCACGATGCCGACGTTTACCATTAACGAGTAATAACGTGTGATCGGGAGCTAATCCCCGCAGATTTGCTGGACGCACAACGGTTGCCGCGTCGGCAATAGGCTGCGCGTTGACATTGTAAGAAGGGACAAGGTTTCTTAACAGGTCAGGTAAATCTGTGCCCCCCTGTTTGACAAAGTCCTCGCTGCGCATAACATCAATCGGCACAGCAGATTCAAGGACAGAACGCGGTTTTGCACGCGTTCCAACAATAACCATACCCTCAAGTTCTAGAACTTCCTGCTCAGACGCTGCATCACTTCCACCTTCCTGTGCTGCTGCTATCGGTAAAAAAAACATAGCGGCAGCCAAGGCGATGTGAAGCACGTAGAGAAAGGATTTTATGTTAAGTGTATCGCTCATAATTTAAATTGTTCCTTTGCTAGAGCAGTCCCCATCTTTTCATAAATTGTAATTAGGAGCTTGCTCCAACATATCAAAGCTAGGACTTACGCAAATTTAGCAGGAACCCTCGTAGGGGCGGGGTCTCCCCGCCCGCTAGGTCTGCCTCTAAATCCCATTATCTATGGACTTTATCAACGTGCTGCATAAGTCCTGAAAGCTATTTGTGTTTCTGACAAAACTTACAAGGTAGGGTAGACGTGCGTCGTTCCCCTTTGTAGAAATCAGCTTTACAAGCACGCCTACCGGGTTTATGTTACAGGTTTAGAAGCTATAACCGACTTTAGCGTACCAGAACGCTCCATCAAAGCCGAACGGACTGAACTGACCATATTTGTTTCCGACAGAATCGGCACCATTCGGATTTTCGTCGGGATAGGTATCAAGGATATTTCTGCCACCGAGCGTGAGTGCCACTCCGGAGCCCACGGTGTAAGTGGTTTCCAGGTCGATAATAACCCTTCCAGTGTATTCTCCAGTTTCTTCCACATCTGTATTTTGCAAGTAATCTTCAGAATCGAACCAACCGCTGAAATAACTGGCGCGCCCGAGGACTCCCCAGTCATCCGTTATGGATTGAGCGATAGTCAGGCTGGCGCGGTGTTTCGGTAAATTCTCTTCCAGTTCCCTGGTTCGATGTCTATCCAGTGTGGCATTCTCCCAACCTTTATACTTAGGATCTTCAAATTCATCAGTTAATTCGACGAGTTCTCCGTCGACTACGAGATGGGTAACCTTAGTTGACGTGAAGTTATACACGGCAACGAGCGTCCCATTCGCTACTGGTGCTGTGGCGACAAAGTCAACACCTTGGGTTTTGGTATTGAAGTCATTGATAAAGAACTGGAATGTTTCCAGATTCGCTGCACTAGTTACACCTTCCTTGATGAGCTGTGCCTTCTGTGAGTCGGTCAATGCATAGTCTTGTGACACCGATAACCGGTTTTTCAGCCGAATATCAAAAATATCAGCGGTGAAGTTTACCCCCAAAATATCGACAGTAAACCCGGCAGTGAGGTTATTTGATGTTTCCGGGTCAAGCGAGTTATCTTCCTCGCCTGTCACAACCCCGACAGCAGGGTTGGTGGAAGGAATTGTTCCTTTATTAACGAGATCCCCTTTCTCAAAATCGTATTCGGTGGTAATGTTGAACGTATTTTGCTGTCCGGGTGTCGGTGCGCGGAACCCGCTACTATAGCTTCCCCGCAACCGCATCGTTTCGGTAACCTTGTAGTTTGCAGCGGCTTTGTAGTTCAGGGTGCTCCCGAAAATCTCAAATTGTTCGCCGCGTACAGCCAGCGCGACTAGGAGCGCATCAATCGGTCTGATTTCAGTTTCCAGATAGGCGGCGACGTTGTAACGGTCCCATTTGCCTGCCGCAACCGGGCTGAATCCCGAAAATCCGTTGGAGGCAGCAGTGAAACCTTGCGCTGCGAGGGGTCCAATCTGATGCGACTCGCGTTCACCCTCTATGATTTCAAATCCTTCGTTGCGATATTCCAAACCAGCAGCGAGGAACACCAAGTCGTGCACTTGATTTGTAACATCAAAGTTTAGGTTATAATCTGTCTGGATATAGTCCCCTGGATCAAAATATGTCGGTGTATCTGGGCCGAGCGAAGCATTAACGGTATTGAAGATAAAGAAATCAGCATGATTTCGTCCAAAAGAGCCGCTCAGATCCCAGGTTAAGGGGGTGCCTAACGCTTCTTCCAGAGCGGTGCCTTCAACGCCAACGACGATGGAAGTATCCCACATGAATGCGCCAAATCTGGGTGTGAATCCGCCTGGGAACATCTCTTGGAAATTGAAAAGATTGGGGTCATTCTTGACAGCTTGCAACCGCTCGGGATCAGGAACGTTGTCAGTTATCGGGATATCGTCAGCATCGTGAGGTGAGAGTTCGGTGAACTCCTCCCCGGCCTCCTCGGCTGCCTCCTTTCGGGCTTTCCAGTCCGCCATTTCGGCTGTTAAACCGCGCATATCCCCGACGAGCAACATATGATCTTTCCCGTTTGGGCTAAACACGCCATTGCGAGTGTTTGGGTTTCGGAAATAGAATCCGCCTTCAACGCGCTTTCGTGCGTAATTGGCATGCCCATAGAAATTGATGGTATCTGTGAGGGTGGCCCCGTAGTTTGCAAACAATTTGAGGTCATTCTCTATAATCGGTTGTCCCCAAATTTGCGCGGGGTCTTTCACACTGAAATTGCCTGCGTTAATCAAGTTTATGGCATCATTACGTTGGACAGACCGGATGGTCGGATCTGCGCCCCCGTATTCAAAACTGACGCTACTCCACGCGTCTGGACTCCCTAAACCGATGTTACCAGCGAGCGCAAATTGCCTACCGTCGCCGTATTGGTAGATACCGGGTTTAAATTCAAACGAACCGCCTTCATGGTTGTCTTTCAATTGGAAATTCATCACACCCGCGATGGCATCAGAACCGTATTGTGCGGAGGCACCATCTCGTAGCACCTCAACCTGTTTCAGTGCGATTGCCGGAATAGGCGACAGGTCAGGGCCCTGTGAGCCATCAGATAAACCGTTTCCGAGCCAGTGAATCACTGCGGCACGGTGTCGCCGCTTGCTATTGACGAGCACCAGTGTATGGTCTGGGGCAAGTCCCCTTAAATTCGCTGGACGGACCACTGTTGACGCATCACTAATCGGCTGCGTATTGACGTTATAAGATGGCACCAAAGTTCTCAGCAAATCCGGTAGATCTGCACCGCCCTGCTTTTCAAAGGATTCGTTTGATACAATATCGATTGGGACTGCTGAATCCAAGACAGAGCGCGGTTGCGCACGCGTGCCAACGACCACGACTCCTCCAATTTCCATAACTTCTTCTTCAGCGGCAGTTTCCTCGGCTTCAGAAGCGGTATCACTTTCGTGGTTATCTGCTACAACCACAGGTAAAAATACCATACCGATTGCTAACGCAACGTGAAGCGCGAACAGAGCCAGCCTAAAATTAAATGTGACTTTCATAATACAAATAAACTCCTTTGTTATTTTGCTTGAAAAGCGATTTTGCTTTCAAACATAAAACAATATTTGAGGTTCAAAGGGGACATCCGAAGTTCCTGAAAAACCGAGCTGCCGAACGTCCGTTAATTCTCTCTACAAATTATACCACATTTTAGGGGTAAATTCAAATTATACCCATTTTCGGGTTTTCGGGTTGAATTCAAGAGATAATTCTGATATATTATATAATATGCTAATATTTTATTCAATAATTGCAATAGCAACAGTACCCCTCGGCGCGGGAATTGCGATTGTTTCTCAGAAAAAACAGACACAGTTTGGGCTTGTTTTCGGATTTACAGCAGGGATAGTGCTCGGTATCGTCTTGATGCTGATGGTGGATTTTTATCAGGAACTCGGCTATGCCACAATTATAGTCATGTGGGTTGGCTTCGGTTTAATTTGGCTGATAGAACGTCTGGTACCGCATAATCATGCAGATTCGGCTGAGCATACCCACGGCAAAAAGAAACACCTTTGGGGCATTAATATAACACTCATCGGGTTGACGCTCCACTCTATTGCAGATGGGTTCAATCTCAGCGTCGCAGCGGAAGAGCATGAAGTGGGTATCGCGCTCGCGCTTGCTGTCCTGATTCACCGGGTGCCTGTAGCGACAGTAATAACAGCCGCCTTACGCCGCGATTATAGTTTCGCAAAAACAGCATTACAACTTACGCCGCTGATGCTAGCCCCACTTGTCGGGGCATTCATGGGGGAACGTCTGCTGCACGGTATCTTCGAGGAACTGGTAGAATATTTGACCGCCTTCGCCGCTGGTACCCTGTTGCACGTCATGATGGATGGCTTGCGCGGCAACTACACACCCTCATCAGAAGAGAGCCGCGGAGCCTCTAAGATAGCGTTCGTTATCGGCTTGATTTTGACGTTGTGCGCTATCTATTTCTTTCCAGGACTTGAGCTTGAACATACACATTCACATTGAAATTGGCAGGCATCTGATGATTCTTACAGGAATAGGGCATGAAACCGGAGGACGCTATGTTTCGCTAATGCTGTTCTGCCTTTTGCTGTTAGCGGCCCCGGTACGCGCAGCGGAGATTCCTATTGTGGTATCGGGTGAACCGAGGGCAACGCTGCAAATCGGTGCCAACGCCTCCACCCAAGAGCGGTTTGCTGCCTCCGAAATTCAAACCTTTATAGAAAAATTCACGGGCGCACAGCTTGAACTTCGCACTAATCAACAGGCAACAGCAACGCAAACCGTCATCGTCCTGGGAACACTACACACAAATCCAACGATACAAGCACTAAATGTGACGCTGCCTGAAGACCTTGGCGATGAAGGGTATCGGATACAAACCGTTGAACTCGGGGACGAAATTCTTATTGTCGTTGCTGCGCACACCCCACGCGGAGTCATCTATGGGACTTATGCCTTCCTTGAAGCATGTATCACAGCGTTGACAGGGCTCACCCCCGTGCATATAGAGATAGCGGTTGCGCGTGAGCCTTCGCTGTCTGTCCCCTTCTTAGACGAAACCTCGCGCCCCTTTTATCCGATTCGCGCCGTGTTAGAGATAGATGACCCGGATTGGCTTGCACGACACCGTATCAATATGAGCGGTGGTGAGGGTATCTGGACCGGCACCGGCATTGAAGATGGATTCGGCACAGCGTTCAAATATGTAGACTCTCCCGCGTTTGCAAAATTACAGGATGAACCGCGCACACAAAGATTAGAACGGATTGAGACGCTCCAAAACCGGTTCACTGCACTTCAAAACCGCGGCATTGATGCATATCTATTTATGTACGTGACAGGTGAACCGACAGAAGCACTTATCAAGGCGCGCCCGGATATATTGGGACCAGAGGTGTTATACGGTGCTTCTCGAAATGAACGTTCCTATCGTCCCTTCTGCTGGTCAAAACCGGAATTCCACACACTTGCGAAACAGTTGACGCAGGAAATTGTGAAAACATACCCAGGCCTCGCTGGATTTCACCTCCGGTCCTGGGGACATGAGACGCGGGCATGCAATTGCCCACAATGCGGCGACCGCTCCCCTGAAGGACAGGCGAAACTTTGGGAGGTATACTTCACGATTATCCGCGCAGCACGCGAAATCCGCCCGGATTTCAAATTTTACCTCTCAGGATATGATAGCAGTTGGTTACAAGATCCAAGCGGCGACTATGCACGCCAATTGCCAAAAGGCACTATTTTTTCCCAAAAATGGGGCGCAGATGGCGAACCTATCGTAGAAGCGGACATCGCAATTCCACAGATGAACGCCCTCGGCGATATGGGACACCGATATATCGTGCTTTCACACGACGTGGAAGAGGTGATGCCCTTCTGGATGCTTGAAAGCGAACTCTTCGTACAAGGCGTTCGCCTCCTCGCAAATAACCCCGAAGTTGTCGGATTGAGCGGATTTACGGTCCAGGGCGCGAAAGAGGGACTCGGGTACCTCGACCGACTCGTCAGTACCCGAATCAATTGGGATATTCAATTTGACCCGCTTCAACTGTTACACAACGAATTGACAACCCGATACGGCAGCACAGAAGTTGCCGAGTTGAGCCTGGACGCATTACGTATCAACGGCTGGACCTTGGCAAGCTACTTCTCCGATTACGCTAGCTCCCTCACCCTCGGCGGCACCTATGGCAGTGGGTCCGCAGGATTGGCAACCCGGTTTTGGAACCTAATCGGCCCCAAAGCGGTACAGGATACGCTAGCAATACCTGAATTGAAGATTGCACAAAACGCGGTCAACCGATTCACCGCACTCATCGCACAACAACAGCAGGCAGCAAATAAAATCCGAGAAGCACACGAACTGGCAACACCGGTAAACCTTGAAGCTGCACAAGACCTTGGGGATGCAATGCACCTAATGAACCTCTGGGTTTTGCTCTTTCAAAGCCGAGCAAAATTGGTCGAGGCAATCGCCCTCGGCTATCAAGTTGGCACTGGGGATAGCATCCGTGCTAAACTCACAAGCGCGATAGAGTTTTCAAAATCTATCCAACCGCTCATAAGGCAGTTTGAGGAATTTGGACCGCTTTTCGGGTATTCCCATCAGACGAATGAGGTAGAATTGTTAAATACCTTAAAGGAGGAGGTGGCATGGCTCTCCAGTTTCGACTACAGAACCCTTCAAAAACATGACGAAAGCTTTTTACCGGAAGAAACCGATTTCCGTATCTCAGCAGTACATAACTATCCCAACCCGCTCAAGCGCAAAACCACATTTACTTATCAGTTAACGCTCGATGCTGATGAGGTGACAATTACCATCTATACCGTATCGGGCAGACGGGTCAACGTTCTAAAGGAAGCCTCGGCGAAAGAGGGAGCTAATGAGGTTATGTGGGAAGCACAAGATGCTGAAGGTATTCCGCTATCAAATGGAGTTTACTTTTACAAAATACGGGCTGTTGTAGGAGATAAAAAGGTTGAGAGCATTCATCGCTTGGCTGTAATACAATAGCTAGCTATTGGCTATTGGCTTATGGCTATTAGCGAGAGAAAGAGGTTTTAGACGCGCGTCAAAAACCTAATTAGAATCACAACCTCTTGCTAATTGCTAATTGCTAATCGCTAATTTGCCTTTAAACCGATGCCGGTGAGAATTGCTACCGTTACATCCCCCTCTTGAATAATACCTGCCTGCCTAAACTTTTCATATCCTTGGATAACTACAGCCGAGGTCGGTTCAACATAGAGCCCTTTTTCAGATAGGGTTTTCATTCCTATCTTGATGTCCGCATCGTCAACAGTGGTAAACGCGCCGTTCGTGGCACGAATTGCCTCCAAAATCATCTCGCCTCGGATAGGCAGTTCGGCGGTAATTCCCTCGGCAAGCGTAGTTCCGGTTTGCGGCATCTGTGAGATAGTAGAGGCGTTATCAAGATATGCGTTGTAAATCGGACAACATGTTGTAGGTTGGACACCGAGTAAATGCGGCACCGCATCAATAACACCGGACTCCTGCAGCTCGCGAAAACCGATGTACAACCCCAGATAGACGCTCCCGAATCCGACAGGCGTTATAACGTGTGTCGGAACGTTCCCATCTAACTGCTCCGTAATTTCGTAAGCGAGCGTTTTTGTGCCCTCTAAGAAAAAAGGGTGCCAATTGTGAGACGCATAGCAGGTGTGTTCTGCGGCATGTTTCACCGCTTCTGTCGTTGCCATGCGATTTCCCGGCACTAATTTCAGGTCGGCACCGTACGCAGCAATTTGGCTTAATTTGTTTTTTGAGGTGGCTTCAGGACAGTAGATGGTGCAGCGAATTCCTGCCCTTGCACTATAGGCAGCAATCGCTGCACCTGCATTCCCCGATGAATCCTCAACAACTGCTTTGACCCCAAGTGCCTTGAGATGGGTGAGTAAAACAGACGCGCCCCGGTCCTTATATGACCCCGTTGGACAGAGGTAGTCCAATTTCACGTAGTGTGCTGTCCCTCCCGTTAGGTCAAGTGGAATGAGAGGTGTCATGCCTTCGCCGAGGGTGACGCATGCCGTGTCAGAAGCAATTGGCAACGCCTCACGGTAACGCCAGAGTGACGTTTTTGAATCATAGGACTTGCGCTCGTCTGCTGATGTGAACACGTCACCTATCTGTTCCTTTTGTAGGGTTAGCGGTGCCCCGCAATCACAACAATAACGCAGCGGTGATATCCGGTAGGTGATGTGACATGTTGTGCATATATATTGCATTGCTCGTTATTTGTTGCCCATTTTTAGATGGCCCCAGGTGGTTGCTAATTTTGACCTCGGGTCAACAGCACGTGGTGTACCAAACATTCCATCTGGGTCGAAATTCTCTGGCGGTTCGATGGTACTAAACCAGACGCGATTAATCCAAATTGGGCCTTTGCCGTGGGAGGTAAATCGGAAGTCGGAGCCGTTTGCACGATTTTCAAAACGGCCGTCTTTGATTACCCAGATGTGAACACGCCATGTATCTGTTCCTTCAGGTTTCAGAACAGGAAATGCACCATCTCCCGCACCACGGAACGCCCCATTAACAGGACCGGCACCGTTACTGTCGTATTGACAATTAATTTCCTCCGCCTCGTCAGAGTCGAAATATTCCATGACAATCCAAGCCTCATGGTTTCCGCCAAACAGAAATGCATCATCAATCTTAAAATACATGTGGTTATGTCCCGGGCCGCCATAGGGCCAGGGGTTTTCCAAGCAGTCTACCTTATCCTTCACAGCTGGTTCTGTGACACCATCTCCCTGTTCGCTTTGGGTGAGTAAGACACCTTCGCTCTCCTTACCGAGGTCTACCCAGATGAAGTTTTCGCCTTCTATGGGCTCCGCTGCGGCAGAGGCTCCGAGTGAAATCAGTATGCATTGAATCAAAATGAGTATTGTCCATTTAACCATTGTTTTGCTCCTTTAAAATTTGCGTGGGATTCACGCACTATTGTAAACGGGGTTTGAAACCACGCCTAACGGAGTGTGGCTACTCCCATGGCAATGGCACGCCGAGTCTTTCACTTGCAGCACGGGCGGATGCCTGTTCCATCTCACCGTAGCGGATACCTTCACGACGGTGCTGGACTGTTCGTTCCGCTTCAATTGCACCGGGGAGCAGTGCCTGCTCGGTCCCCGGCATCGGTTCGTAGGTTTCTCGAACATCCCGTACCATCCGATCGACCTCGGCATGGAACAGGGCAGGAGGTACAACGGATTCAATGTGTATTGCAAGGACCATCCCGCCCATGTAAGCCCCTTTCCATTTGGCACTGTCCTCCGGTGGGGGTTCAGTGAAACCGGTTAGCGCGCCGCCAAGCAAGCTTGCAATGGCTGTATACCCGATGCTCTTAAAAAACGCAGCGGGAATGACCGAAAGCAGCTCATCAAACTCGGGCCCGCGTTGGTAATCCGCCATAATGCAAGTCGCCGCGTCAAGCACGACCGGCGGTTCATCGCCTGATGGAATAGCGAAACAGATAGGCGGATTGCCGTAATACCCGAGCTGCGGCTTTGTGTCTCTATTTCCAGCATTCCCCTGATTCTGATACCCCTGCACAGAGAAACCGATGCACCCAGATTCATTACAAAGACGCGCATAATGCCCCGCTGACCCGTAATGTCCTATGTAACGCACAAGCCCCATGCCGATACCGCCCGATTTTGCCTTAGCGATAGCGTGTTCCGTAGCACGGACCATCGGCAGATAACCGAGCGTCCCGTTGCCATCAAGCACGACAGATGTCGCTGTTTCATGGATAACGCGTATATCGGGACGCGTGTTATAACTACCATTTTCAAAGCCGCTGCAGTACCCACTGAGCGTCCGGGTGCCGTGACTACGGACACCCCGCAAATCGGAATTGACAAGCAACCGACTAATGAGTGCAGCATGTTCGTGTGTGATACCCGCTTTTTCAAAACAGGCAGTGCTGAAGTTAAGAAGTCGTTCTTCATCTACGCGGATAAACGCTTCTGGTGGTCGATTCATGTTTACCTCCTATCTTTGCTGCTATGACCAGCATGTTAAATCTTTCTCTAATAATTCCGCTAACTGTTGATTAAAAGGTTTAAAGTAGTGCTCTAATTCCTCACGCGTTTCTGGATTCAGGGGTGGCGGCGTAAACGGTTTATCGTTCCAACTGAGCACGGCATTTCTCAACTTATGTGCTGCAGCATCCGGCACCAGCTTCCGAATTGCACGGCGCAGTGGATTGTGAGATGCCAGAAATTGCGTAAATAGATAGTTGAACCGTTCGGACCGGGGCATCGCTGCTTCGTTGTGTCGCTGTGCCACCCGCGGCTCAAAATCGTCCCGAACTCCAAGCAGATTAAAGAGCTGTTGACAAACAGACTGGGCATTCACTTTTAATTCGTCCGTTAAAATACAGTGAACCTGGGCAACTCCAAATTGTGCTATCAAATTCTTGACATGCGGATAGTAAGTGCTGTTGTAGCGATAAAGGCACTGCCGCCATTTAAACCAATTTTCCTGTAACCTTGCTGTCTCTGAAGCGAGCGCGTCCTCAAACACTTTGATAGACTCCCAACCGCGCCGCCGGGCCCACCAATACGCAGAGTACGCACGCGACACAGGCTCGCGTAACAGCACAACAAGATGTATCTCCGGATTGTGTTCATAAATGCGTTGCATAACCTCAGGTGAATGCATTACCATCACATTTTTGGCAATCAGCTTTTTATCCGCTGGACACCCGGAGAAATACTTCGCAAAGGCAGATTCATACCCCCGGGTGTATTCATGCTCTTGAAGGAAAAAAGTCATCTCCGATTGCGGGTGCGTGTGAATGTCTGGATGTTGTGCTAAATAGCGCAGCAACGAAGATGTACCCGACTTTTGCGCCCCCACAATCATAAGTTGAATTGATGTATTGACCAATTTTTTAATGTTTCCTTAATATCAACCTCGCCAAAAACTCGCCTACAACAACAGCATTTATGATTCAAATTTCCACGGCGGCGTTTTCCCAATTAAGTCGGATAGATGCTGAACATCGCTCCTATAATAACTCACCAAGCGGGCTCGCATCTCCTCTGATACTTGAATATCCTCGGAAGGCGAAGTGTTTAAGCGGAGATAGAGCGGTTCAATTGCGCGTCTCACGAACCGTAGCGGGTTGTGAATTATCGGTTTGTCATGTGTCCACTGCCGTAGCCGAAACCGAAAATCTCTATATTTTTTATGAAATTCCGAACTTCTCATCGTCTCTGTCCTATTTGTAACATTAAAGGTATAATCCTTGTAGAAATCGGCATCTATCCCCGCAAATTGACAGAGTGCAGAGAGCACTTCCGCTGGTTGTGTAGCAAGGTCTTCATAAAAGAGGATATGGAGCTGCGTTGGCGCGAATCGTTTAAAATAACGCGACAGATAACGAGCATAACATCCCTGCTCAAGGGCCCGGAAGTGCTGTTCGTTTCGGGAGTGTTCAACTTGACCTACACCATCTATCTTTTCCGGGGTTATCGCATCGAAAAGCATTTGACAGTACCCATCAAAATTAAGGTTTTGTGGCAATTTCCCTATCTGTTTTGCGAATCGGTACCACGAAATTAATCGTGAAATCGGTTCGCGAAGACTAAAAACCAGTTTCGCGTGCGGTAAAAAGGTGGCGATTCTCTCAAGCGCGTGAGGACAGTAGAGATAATCTGGTGTCGACTCCATACGCAGTTGGGTCTCCTCGGCGTTCGGAAATAGGACGTGATAAGTTTCCGCGTCATCTTTATACCGATATTTTGAGGGCAACGGATAATCGCTGCTGAGAAAAAAACGGGTCTCCTTGTAGGTAGCGGGACAAATCGCCGGATGGTCGGCAAGGTAAACGAAAAGTGAGGTCGTTGCCGCTTTCGTAGTACCCCCTACAATGAGATAGTCATAATCCCCTATACTTTCCATTTGTGTTTCCTCTGACAAATAGCTTTAGCAACCTAAATCCAAGAAACGCGCGTCTTTCGGAGAAGATACGTCAGATTTCCAACAGCAAGGAGCGCAGTAACTGATGTCGCCATAGCAACCCCGAAGAGCCACAACGGACCTAGCAGTGCATAAGCCACAATAACATTTAGAACAGCCATTGTCACCATATTCACGAACACGAGTCGGTACGCCTTTTGTGCATAGAGCCCCGCATTCAGCACGGGTATTAGACACGAAAAGAGTAAACCAGTGCTAAGCCAAAAGAGGAGTTGTCCTATCACTTCAGTTGTGCCCTGTCCAAGGTGTCCGTACAGGAGCCCACAGATTTGCTTATGAAATATTAGCAGAACAAGGGTTGTCGGAAATCCGAGGCAGATTGCGGTGCGTGCATTTCGCTTCAGTGTTTCTCCTAATTTCTGTTTATCGTTTGCAGCATCGTGCGTTGCAAGGTCTGGCAACCCTGTTGTCGCTATGCTGATACCGATGAGTGTCTGTAACGCGGAGAAGATCCGAAAGGCATAGTCATACCGTGCAATCGCACCTGTTCCGAGTTGTGCAACTATGTAGAGCTCAACCAGCAAGCGGTTCGCACCCTGCCGAATTGCGAATCCGAGGGTCGGTAACGTAACGGTATCTTTCAAAGAACGTAGCACCTCCATAGAGATGCCTGTAAACTGATATCGGTGTCCCGTTCGATAAGTTCCGATGTACAACCAAGCAAAGTATGCAACAAAACCGCCTGTGTATGCCATGGCTATCCAATTTTGTAGGTTTTCTGTCCGCCATAGCAGCAAAAATGCTGCGGCTGCCATGCCCGCGGGGAGGGCATTGCGGAGCGCAACCGTTTTAAAATGCTGCCGACTGTTGAGGAATGCCCCAAGCACTGTACTACCACATCCGAAGATAAGCAGCGGTGCACAAAATCGCAACAGGGTCGACTCCATTTTCACGTTAAGTGTTGACTTCCCTAATAAACCTCCTGCTATCCAAGGCGCGAAAAACGTAATCAGGATAAAAACTCCAAAACCGATAGCAAGCAGAAGATTAAGGAGGCCATTGGTGAAACGCTGGTACGCTATGTCAGACATCTCCTTTTGGCGCATCACAAAGAGCGGCACAAGACTAAATTTGGCTCCTTCCCGGACAACGGTGTCAAATAGAAGGACAACTTTCAAGGCGGTCACGAGCGCATCCGCTGTCCAGCTATCCCCAAACCGCTTCGGAAGCAAGAAGGCACGGACTATAAGACTCAAAGCCATCCCTGCAAAGGTTATCACCATCACCCAAAACGTCTTGCGCTGCAAAAGTCTTTGAATCATGAGGCCTCCGCTCGCCGCTCGTAGTAGGGAAACCATTCATTGCCTGTCTATTGCGGAATGTCCCTACTATCTTACCAGCCTTCGGGCAGATTTTTTTCAATTTCAATCTCACTAAACACAGTTGCTGGACGCGGCCCGATAGATTTTGCCCACGCTGCCATTCTACTTAACCCTTCAGGAAGCGAAACCTGTGAGGTTGTTCCAAAAACCTTGTGGAACTTCTCATGTGTACAATAGGCATGCTTCACCTCGGCTCTCTCGCGAAGATGCTTTATGGGCACTTCCTTTCCCATCGCCTCCATGACTAAAGTTGCTAACGTTTTCACGGAGACATGTTTGTCGGAACCGAGGTTAAAAATCTCACATGCAGCTTCGGGTATATCTACGCAGCGGGCAATATGGGGCGCGACATCGGCTATATGCGTAAACGCACGGGTCTGTTCACCATCGCCGAAAATAATCAAAGGCTCATCTACCATAATTTTGTTCATGAAGATACCGATGACGTTTCGATATTTATCGCTAATGTTCTGCAGCTCTCCGTAGACATTATGCGGACGAAAAATGGTGTAATCCAAGTCAAATAGCCGTTTCGAAACGATAAGCTCCTGTTCAACCGCGTATTTCGCAATGCCGTACGAATCTTCAGGCATCGGCGTGAGCTCTTCATGCATCGGCAGTTGATTCTCGCCATAAACAGCAATAGAAGAGGTGAACACAAAACGCTTGACGTTGTAATTTACGGCAGCATTAATCAGATTGACACTTCCAATCAGATTATTTTGATAGTTAAATCGCTTGATAAAGTGGCTAAGTCCCTCCGCCGCATAAGCAGCGAGGTGATAGATATAATCAAATTGATATTGCTCACAGAGCTGATTTATCAACGATACATCAAGGATGCTGCCCTCAACGAACGTTGCCGCGGGGTTGACGTTTTCTATAAACCCCCCACTTTTATCATCAAGCACAACAACTTTATGGGTGTCCTCACGAAGTAATTCGTTTACAACGTGGGCCCCCATAAAACCTGCACCCCCAGTAACCAATGAAGTTTTTAATATTTCCTTGCGGTTTGATAAGGACATAAGTAAGAAAAAGGTCTCCTCCCATATACCCAGCCCGGCACGTTGTTTGGGCTTACATATCTTTTATATTTCCTTGCGGAGATTTGATGGAAAATACACTCCCCATATATTCAACCCGGCACGGCGTTCGAGTTTCTATATTTCCTTGCGGTTTGATAAGGACATAAGTAAGAAAAAGGTCTCCTCCCATATATCCAGTCCAGCACGTTGTTTGGACTTACATATCTTTTATATTTCCTTGCGGAGATTTGATGGAAAATACACTCCCCATATATTCAACCCGGCACGGCGTTCGAGTTTCTATATTTCCTTGCGGTTTGATAAGGACATAAGTAAGAAAAAGGTCTCCTCCCATATATCCAGTCCAGCACGTTGTTTGGACTTACATATCTTTTATATTTCCTTGCGGAGATTTGATGGAAAATACACTCCCCATATATTCAACCCGGCACGGCGTTCGAGTTTCTATATTTCCTTGCGGTTTGATAAGGACATAAGTAAGAAAAAGGTCTCCTCCCATATATCCAGTCCAGTTCAAATATTTCACTTCAGAACTACGAGACGTCTGGTTCGTTTGAAAGCTGGGGTTACCAATTCATAGATATAAACCCCACTTGCCACGGCTTCCCCAAATTCATTCCGACCATCCCAATAGGCGGCTCTGTTTCGGGTCATGTAATATCCCGCGGTCTGATGCCCAGAAAAAAGTGTTCGCACAATTTTGCCAGCTGTGTCATAGATACGGATTGTAATTTTAGCATCTACCTCGAGCTGATACGGTATCCAGGTCTCCGGATTAAATGGGTTCGGATAATTCGCATAAAGCTTCGTTTTTAGAGGCTCATTATCCAGCATCAACAGATTCCTTAAAAAATGTTTCACTAACCTTATTTGTGGCGTGTCGTCAGACAATTCTTCAATTTTTTCGTAAAAAGATTGGAGAATTGCAATATCCGCATCTGATAACGCGGAAACCTGAGCTGATAGCTGTGCCCGGGAAATCACGCCCACAGAAGACTTGGACAAGGGTGCCGCCCCCTTATTATGGTTTGTCTGAATAATATTAATAATGTAGGTAACATCATCTAAGTTTACCTGCCCATCCTTATTGGCATCGAATCTTGCTTCGGTAGGCGGCTCCTCCCCAAAGTGAGACACAACAACAAGCAAATCAAGTATATCTACCTGTCCATCTTTGTTGACATCCCCAGGAACGCGTGTTTGAACACCAGCTTCAATGACGTGCAATACCTGGTTCACTGGCACATCTGTTAGTTTTTGAAGGATGCCGCTCGGCCAGTAGATGACCAACTCGCTGACCTTCTCATTCTGTGCAAGCCCAAAATGGATACGTTTCTGATCTTGTTGTGCCCAATGGATACCGCCGCCGTTTTCTCGCAGTTGAGTTTTCCCATCAGGGGTTGTTGCAAAAAGCCTTGCACCGATACCGTCTCGGTTGGAGATAGTGCCCTCTAAATCAATCTGCAGCCAGTTATTCCCGCTTCCAACGTTGCGAAAAAGCTGATCAGGGCCTTCGTTAAAGGGATACGCGCCTCTACCGTTGGTAACAAACAGATCAAGGTATCCATCCTTGTCGTAGTCAGCCATTGTGGCACTCTGTCCCTTACCTTGTATGCTTCCCTCTGCACCACCGGCTCCCGCTAATTGGACGAAGGTGTCGTTATCCTGATTTTCATAAAGATGATTCGGAAGGTTTCCAGCACTATTTGAACGAACGATATAGAGGTCAAGATCCATATCGTTATCAAAGTCTCCTGCAACGACAGAACGACCATCAGAAAATAGATTAGAGTCTGAATCGGATAGAGCGGAAACACTGAATCCCCGTCCAATATTCTTGACAGTATTGATTAACAGGATTGATTGTGGTCTGTAGGACAGATCGCCACTAGAAAAGTTAATAGGTGTGATATCTGTTATTGGCTCGGTAGCTTCTATAATACCCTCTAATCCGGTCCAGTTTGTCTGGATAGGTGGTCTGGTATGATATAGCACGGTCCATTTTTTCGTTTCTGTGTCGTAACCGATATACATTCCGTAGCGTTCGTTATTGGGGCGTTTCGCGAGTCCGGCAACCCTCGGATCTTCAGGGTTTAGAACAAATATGAAAGAAGATACGTTCCGGATGGGATCCGTTTGGATAAATTCTCCACTAAACGTTGTCAAATCATGTCCTGCTTCTCCGATTTTTAGATGATAAAGGCGCGTTGCCCAAACCGAGTAAATTTCAAAATGCACCTCCCCCTCTGTCTTAAAACTGACTCCTTTTTCTCCCATATTAGTTTGTACATTGAGCGTCAGCTTGTGTGGGGTTTGTATATTAATATAGGAACGGTAGACAGCGCGCGCAAGAAAGATATCAGGATGCAGGTCCCCGTTGAAATCTGCGAAAGAAACATCTTGCACACTGTGGCGTTTCGGAATATCTAGCAGTGCTGTTAATTCTTGAAAGGGGGTAACCGAAATATTGTATATTCTGCCCGGATAGGGACTAACATCGACAATAAGGTCCAGGTTTCCATCTCCCGTTACATCCGAAAGCTGCGCTAATGAGGCATCCTTTTCAATTTGAAATCCAGAGCGGCTATTCGCAATTTCAAAACCGAATCCACTTTGCTCAAATAGAGAGGATGCTACCCAATTGCTGCTAGTGCCATCTACAGTAAGAGAGCTGCCTTCATCCCCGCAGCAGAGGGACGCTCCCAAATTGCCGGTTACATCTGGGCGGGCTCTGCCGGTGAGAATAAGATCAAGTTTTCCATCGCTATTCCAATCCAGCCAAAGGGGGGCTCTGCCGCGCAGAAGCGGAAAATCGATGCCTAGCTCAGCAGCGCGCTCCGTAAGAATACCGTTTTCATTTACATAGAAATGATTATTGTGTTTAGCGTTTGTCGGATTCGTACCGCCACCCCCTCCGGAGACAACAATCAAATCTTGGTCCCCATCATTATCAAAATCGGCCCACGCTACCCCATGTGTATCGGTGTCCGGATTCGCATCCCAAACCTCGTCAATAATATCTGTAAACGTCCCATCGCGGTTGTTACGATACAAGCTAGGCTTATGCTTATGATTCGTAGCCCATAAATCGAGGTAGCCATCCCCATCAAAATCTCCCCAAGCATTTCCCCAACTCTCACCGATACGCGTGATGCCTGCCTGCTGTGAAACTTCTTCAAATTGAATGTCACCCCACGCTATAGATAGCAGGCAAAAAATAAACAATGACGTTATTAAAACTCGCATTTTTCTCCTCGCCTAGAAAGATGTAGTACGACTTTGGCGTGATTTTCGTTACTTTTGAATGAGCATTTTGCCAGTCGCCGTGAAATCCCCCGCTGTAAATGTATAGAAATAGACACCACTCGCTACAACCTCACCCAACCCATTCCGACCATCCCAATATGCCGCACGTGACTTGCTTTGATATACACCCGCAGGCAAACGCCCCAACACCAATGTTTTTATGAGTTTTCCATCGGCAGCATGAATAGAAATGTTAACCTCTGCAGGCTCTGCTAACTGATACGGTATCCAAGTCTCAGGGTTAAAAGGATTTGGATAATTTGTTAGCAGAGCAGTTTCTTTTGGTGGCACTTCTACATCAATCAAAACTGCTAAGAACTGCTCCAAAACAACTATTCCTCTTTGCATCTGTGGTTCTTGTCTATCAAGTTGCTTGGCAAGGCGTATCCATTGTGAGAGATTCTCAACCGTGAGGTTAGATGTCTCAACTGAGTTTCTACTGAGTGTAGGAGCCGCTGCCGAACCTATCTCCGCAGCAATTAGAAGTAAGTCTATTATATCCACAGTACCATCAAGGTTCACATCTGGATAGAGGTTTATCCGTGCAAGTTCCACCAAGTCAGAATCTTCCAAGTTGGATGCAGCCAAGACAAGATCTGCTATATCTACAACTCCATCACGGTTCACATCCGGAGGATTGGGAGGAGGATCTGCATAGTATTCCTCTAGATTTTCTATCAATGCTGCAATAGGAGAGTAATCTAAAATTCTGTTGTCACGTAGGTCTAACACTTTAAGATTAACTAAACCACGGAGTGCAGATATATCTGATATATTGTTGCTACGTAGGTCTAACACTTCAAGATTAACTAAACCACGGAGTGCAGATATATCTGATATATTATTACCATCAAGGTCCAGTTCTGTCAGATTAACTAAACCACTAAGTGTAGACACATCCGAAATCTGATTGTCGTCAAGATCCAGTTCCATCAATTTAGTTAAAGTAGTTAGAGGCGTCAAATTTGATATCTTGTTGTTGTGAAGGTCAAGTAGTTTCAAGTTTCTCAAGTTTTTGATTGGAGATATGTTTGTTATCTTGTTCCCATCAAGGTCTAGTTCTATCAGGTTTACAAGTCCGCCGATCGGTGATATATCAGAGATTTTATTACCATCAAGATCGAGTATTGTCAGTCTTTTTAAATTGCTAATTGCCGATATATCTGTTATCTGATTGTCATCAAGATCCAGTTCTGTCAGTCTTGTCAAGTTTCTAACTGGAGAAATATCTGTTATCTGATTGTCATCAAGATCTAACCAGGTTAAGTATGTCAAACCTTTAAGTGGAGACAAATCCGATAATGGGTTGTCGTCAATATCTAAACGTCTCAGGGTTATCAAGTCTTTGAGCGGGGATACGTCTGATATCTTGTTGTCGGAAATATCCAGATATTTCATTTTTGTCAAGTTTTTGAGTGAAGATATATCCGAAACTTCGTTAGAGTCAAAGTCCAACAAAATTATTTCTGTCATAGTCTCAAGTGCGGACACTTCCTGTATCCGATTGGATTGGAGATTTAGGTGTGTTAAGTTTATCAAACTTTTGAGCGAAGAGACATCCGATATCTGATTTAGTTTAAGATTCAGGTGGGTCAAATTTGTCAAAACTTCAAGTGGAGACACATCTACTAAATCGTTGTCGTAAAGATCCAGGTATTTTAAACTCATTAAAGGACGGAGTGAAAAGATGTCTGAAATTTTATTGCCCCGAAGATCAAGTTCAATCAATTTAGTTAAAGTCCTGAGTGGAGATACATCATATACACGGTTGCTTCTAAGATTTAGAAATGTCAAGTTTATCAGGTTTTTGAGTGGGGAGATATCAGACAATAGAGGATTACGACCAAGATCAAGGTATGTCAAGTTTGTCAAGTTTTTGAGCGGGGAGACATTGGAAATCTTATTACGATCAAGATATAGCACTGTTAGATTTGTAGCAAACTCAAGACCGGTTAGATCTCTAATATTTGATACAAATATATCGTTATCATCCAAACATATCCACCTTTCTTTCCACCAAGCTCCATTCTCAGTCCAAGGTATAAAACGGCATCTACTGGCTTGAAGTGATTGCAAACTAGCTAAATCTACCTGAGTAATGTTTTCACTGGCCTCTTTATCTAATGCAAGTTTGAGAGCATCACGAAGATTAGGATCCGGAATGTGGACAATCTGTGCAGTTGCTATCCGGTGCGGTATGAAAAAGAACGCGTATGTGACGAGAATTAGGATGACGACGGCAATTCCTGAGGTTTGCCTTAAGAACGGTAAGGGTGTTGATTCAGGATCTATCAAAAGTTTCAAGAAATTTTACTCCTTAATAAGCAATAGCGGAAATTGAGAAGAAAGATAAAGCAAATGTGTCTATTTGCTACCTTTCAATCTCCAATATTCCACTTGACACATCCAATTGGTTACTTCAGAAACTTAGACTTCACTGAAGCAATTTTAGTCGGTTATTCGAGTTTTAATTTGTCATGTTTTGTGAGCCAGGGGTTGCTTGTACAACCTGAAAATCGCCCGTGCCATCCGGCAAGCGTCCGAAAGCAGCGTCCGTTTCTTGCTCCCCAAATGTAATGCTATCCAGCACTTGATTGCCGTTCGCATCGGTATCCACGAGTAGGACGAGTTCACCACTTCTAGACAGCTTGAAGTTGGCATGCAGCCCTTCAGTCGCATTTTCGTCATTATGATCTTCATCCAACCACACAATTAAATATCCGTTTGCAGGAATGCTGGTATTCTCCGGAAATTCCCACTTGGTAGGATTATCTTCTTTGTCCGAAAGATACATCCCTGTAAGCGTTATCGGGCTACCAGTGCGGTTGTGCAACTCAAGCCAGTCATCATAGTCCCCCTGTGGGTCAGCAAGAATATTGTCGTTATCTGCCATCAGTTCGTTAATAACAACAGAGGGCCCTTCCATATCCGGAGGGGTCGCATCCCCACCCCCCGTATCCGGCGGCATCGCATCTCCTCCTCCCGTATCCGGCGGCATCGTATCCCCACCCCCCGTATCCGGCGGCATCATGTCTTTCGGATCTACGATTTCACGTTCGCAGGATACAAAGGTAATACACCCAATTAAAATTGAAACAAAAACTAAAAATATCTGGAATTTTGGCACCATGAATGCTCCTTATTTTAAATTATTAAATTGTAAACTAAGATGTTGACGAAGAGGTCTAAATCTATCCACCAGGCTTTAAAATAGGCGTGCTCTCCCGAGCACGATATTCACCTTAGCAGAGCCTCTCAAGTTAATGATAACACATTTAGCCTTAATTTGTCAAAAAAATCAGCATCCAAAAACATTTTTAACGGTGTTACCCTACAAAAACTTTTGATAGACCCCCATAATCCTTTCATAATGAATATCCGCGTTAAACTCCGCTTCCATTTTCTCTCGCCCAGCCTTCCCCATCGCTGCAGCCTCAGCTCTATGGTCCGACATCCACTGTAGCCGGTCCCGCAACGCTTCCTCGCCTCCCGACGGTACAAGAAACCCATCAACCCCATCAACAACAAGTTCAGGGATACCCCCTATATCCGCTCCAATTACCGGTTTGCCGTAAGCATAAGATTCTAAAACGGACATAGGGCAATTTTCATACCACTCTGAGGGTAAAACGGTACAGATACTATTGAGAATCAGTTCTTGGAGTTCTTCGCCGCGTTTAAAACCGAGAAGATGAATATGGTCACACCCATTTTCCTCAATAATTCGCTGAATTTCAGGCATCGCTTCACCGTCTCCCACAATATACAGCGGCACCTGTGTCAGTGGCACAGCCGCCTTTATAAGCGTCAAAATGCCTTTGCTCCGATGCACCCTCCCAAAATAGAGCACATAATCCCCCACGGAGAAATTCGGTGTAATGTCGGAAACATCAACGAAGTTATGCACCGTTGAAATCTTTTCTTCAGGAATACCGTACTGTATCATCTTTTTTCGCAGAAAATGAGAGACAGAGATAAAATGATCGAATTTATCAACCGCGCCTAAATGCCGTGAAACATAAGACTCCGTAACACTGAGGGCAGTCCGGGCAAGCGAGCCTCTATTGCACCGCTTCGGCAGCGCACGCCAAAAGTGTTTGCCTTCACAGGCCTCACAAATCTCATCGTTCGACAGATGACTATAGACAGGACACGTCAGCTTATATTCGTGTAACGTCTGAATCAACGGAACACCCGCCTTTTTGAGCACCCCTAAAATTGAGGCGGTCAACTTGCCATAGTAGATATGAAAGTGTGCTATATCAATAGGAGTATCGTTCAGTAACCGTTGAATTGACTTAACGGCATCGCGTGAATATAAGAAACGCACTAGGTCCACCGGACCCGGGTTTTCAAGATCGGCACCGCGTGGAAAATATTGCGACCATTCTGTGGGTTCATTTTTCGGGCTAGCTGCTGTAAAAGGAATAACCTTGTGCCCGTGTTTTTGCAACAATTCCCCCATCGTAAAAAAGTACCGGTCGGAGCCGCCGCGGATATAATGGTTTTGTGAAGTATTCAGAATCGTTAACATAGTTTCGTCACTCCCGGGGGCCAGCATCTGTGAAAGATGCAGCAGCAAAGGGCCGATAATAGGCCGTTCCTAACTGTTTATTGACAAATTCGGGGTCACCTGCGTCCAAAATTGCCTTATCTATCTCCTCGGCTACAGTAGTTCCCCACCAATTGTTGCTTATCGTTAAGTCAAATTTTACCTGTAACCGGAGGGCTTCGACATTGCCGTTCAGATTATTCTCTACAATAATGGATTGCACATTTTCGCAGATAATCCCCGTTCTGTTCCTTGTAATATTGTTCTTCTGAATTCGGGGACGCGTCTGACGACCGATAGTGCTAATCCCAATATCGTTGTTAAGGATATCGTTGTGTTGAATTATGGCATTACTTCCATCTAGTGCAACCGCGGTTTCATTTGAGCGAAGCGTGCAATCTACCACAGTCGGAGAACTGGTTCTGATATCAACCGCGACCGTTGCGTATTCTATCACTGCGCCGCGCAGAAAACTCTCCGCGCCGTGTGTGTGGTCAAAGAGAATACCGACCCAATCACCGGATTGTGGCCCGATAGCGTCCGAAGTCATAAAAACTTTTTCGCCTAAATCTTCCGCCAATACCGGCGTTCCGACTTTCAGCACACCTCGTACCTTGATGAGGGCATCACGACCGAATTTAACAGTCGTCCCCGGCAAAATTTGTAACGTTATATCGGATGGAATTTCCAGCGTACCCCGCACAATATAGGTCTTCTCAGCCACCCACGTCTCATCCCCGGTGAGCTGATAATCTTCACGTACGACCTCGGTGTCCTCATCCGGATTGTCCGTAGGCGGCGCGGAATCGTTACATCCACATAAGCTTAACCCCAAAAGTAGGATTAATAAACATAAGCTGAATTGTTTGTTTTGTGCCTTCATGTTATTCTTTGTTGCAAGTCACACGGTTTTTCTTCGAAAAAAATTCAAAACGCAGCGTTTTTTTCCTTATAAACGTCACAACCTCGGGTCAACTGTTTCACTTTCCAGAGCCAAAATACCGAAAACACATTCGTGAACGCGGGACAGCGGTTCACGACTAACAAAACGTTCAAGTGCTTCAACACCTAAGGCAAACTCCCTAAGCGCGAGGGAACGTTTGTGAGATAAACCCCGTGAACGCAGTCGTTCCAAATTTTGCGGCAATGTATACTCAGGCCCATAGATAATCCGCAGATATTCACGGCCGCGGCATTTGACAGCAGGTTGCACCAACCCACGTTTGCCTTGAACGACAAAATTCAGCGGTTTGATAACCATACCTTCACCCCCCTTTTCCGTGAGCTCCTCCCACTGCCGAATCGCTGCCTCTCGGCTTTCATCATCAGATAGGGTTACCTGGCCATAAGACGTTGCGAATAACACATCATCCGCAGCACTTTCACAAAGCTTCGTCAACATCTGCATGTGCCACAGATGGTCTTTATCGACATGTGTCGCACCTTCCGTTGCAAGCAGGTGGAACGGTGCCAATTTGAGCTCCGCTATAGATTGCACAGGCCAACAATATTGCTGATAAGCCGGGACATATTTCGCCACCGCCTCTGAGCGTTGCCTATACGTATCCACTAGACCGTTCACGTCAACCCCGTGTGCAGCGGCAGCTTTTAGGACAGTCAGTGCTTCCGCTAAGGCGACCCCGGCTGACGCACCTACAGGGGCATATTGCTGCCGCAACAATTCCTGTGCCTTAACCGACCACGGCATTAGTTCACAATCGAGACAAAACCACTCCGTGCTAAAGGTTTCCCAATAACCGGCACTATCTATCGCCGCTTTTATTTGGTTCAACAGGCCCGTTTCAATCGTAGCGTCTTCAAAAAACCGTCTACCTGTCCGTGTGTAGCAGATGCCGAAGGTGTCATCCACAACACCAAATCGTCTCTTTGCAGCATCTGCGTCCCGGCAAACGACTACAATAGCACGTGACCCCATGTGTTTTTCCTGCCAGACAACCTCGGACACCCCCTGTTTGCGATAATAGTCAAACGCTTCTGCTGGATGTTCAAGCAGGTTTGGGATATTCGTAGTTTCAGTTGGCGACATTGTCGGCGGCAGATATATCAACCATTTCGGATGGACAGCGAAACGACTCATGACCTCAAGCGCGTGGACGGTATTCTCCTCACGGATTGTCACGTTGTGATTTAACCGTGTGCTGATAACGCGCCGCCCTAGTACATCGTTGATGTCCAGCATATCATCGTACACCTGTGTTTCGGCAGCTGACCGTTCAGCCTCATCATCAAGGAACGGTTTCGCTGGAGCATAATAGGTACGATGTGCAGGAACAGATACGAACTCTTTTTCGGGGTATCGTAACGCTGTCAGTTTGCCGCCAAAAACACACCCGGTATCAATATTGACCGTGCGGTTCACCCAGCTCGGTTCACTCACCGCCGTGTGTCCATAAACAACCATCGCAGTGCCGCGATACGTCTCCGCCCAATTGAGCCGAACAGGTAAACCGAACTCATCGGTTTCACCCGTAGTTTCACCATATAGCGCAAATTGTCGAACGCGTCCGGAGGCGCGTCCCTGTAATTCCGCCTTCATCCCGGCATGCGCGACGACCAATTTTCCATCGTCTAATACATAGTGGCTCGTCAGGCCATCCAGAAATTCAGCGACTCGTTCTTTAAACGTTGGCGTTTCGTGCTCTAATTGCGCCAGCGATTCTGCCAACCCGTGTGTCGTTTGCACATTTTTGCCGCGAAGCGCGCGAACCAATTTTACGTCATGATTCCCTGGCACACAAATTGCCGTGCCAGCCGCGTGCATCGTCATCACAAGTCTAAGGACTTCAACAACCTTCGGCCCCCTATCCACAAAATCTCCTACGAAAATCACCCTTCTACCGTGTGGCGGTTCAACATGAGGTCCACCATCTGCCTGCATTGAGATTTCATAACCGAGCTCCTCCAGCAACTCAATAAGTTCATCGAAACATCCGTGAATATCACCGATAATATCAAATGGGCCCCGTTCGGTCGTGCGGTTCATGTAGAGCGGTTGCCTCACCAAACGGAGTGCCTCAACCTCTTCAGGCGTAGACATAACATGAACAACGTGCCGAAACCCCTCACGCTTAAGACCGCGCAGGGAACGCCGAAGTTGCTCACGTTGCCTACGCACCACATACGGTTTGAAATCTCTATCAGGCCGCGCCTCATTCCTTTCTTGACAAAGCTTTGCGGGCATGTTTAACACAAGTGCGACGGTTAAGTAATGATATTCACGCGCCAATGATAGCAAAGGTTTTCGCGAATCAACCTGGACGTTAGTCGCATCAATAACTGTCAATTTCCCAGCGGCGAGCCGTTTCGCGGCGATGAAATGCAGTACCTCAAACGCCTCTTTCGTTGATGCCTGGTCCGTCTCATCGTCTGAAACAAGCCCCCGGCAAAAATCGGACGAAAGGATTTCGGTCGGCTTAAAATGCTTCCGCGCAAAGGTAGACTTGCCCGAACCTGAGGGCCCGATAAGAATCACAAGTGACGGTTCAGGAATCTTGAGTATCATCAGTGCCCTCACCTACCTTGATATTTCTGGTAAATACCGCCATCTGCGTTGGTGCCCCTACATTTTCATCGGTTGGCCCTATCGGATGGAACGCAACGGTGTAACCGAAACGTTCAGAGAGACCTGTTGCCCAAGCGTGAAATTCGTTCCGTGTCCACTCAAAACGGTGGTCTCTATGTCGGAAGCGTCCCGCCTGTAAATTTTCAAACTTGACGTTATATTCTATGTTCGGGGTCGTCAACACAACCGTCTGGGGACAGGCAAACTCGAAAAGTCCCCGTTCAAAAGCGGCGAGCCGTTCAGAATCCAGATGTTCAATCACCTCTACAACAGCAGCGGCATCGTATCCACTTAGACGTTCATCGCGATATCCCAATGCCCCTTGAAAAAGATGGAGACGTTCTTTCTGTTTATCCGGCAATCGGTCATAATGGAGCCGCTCCTGTGCAATCTTTAGGGCACGATGCGAAACGTCCATGCCCACAATTTGTTCAAACTGCTTCTCTGACATCAGTTTGCGCAGCAGCTTACCTTCACCGCACCCTAAATCAAGCACGCGTTTCGCACCAGCCTGTTTGAGTGCTTCAGTGACCGCCTGTAGACGAAGTTCGTTCAGCCCGATACCTTTTTCAACCTGCTCCTCCGCTTCAGCGGCCGCTGCTTCGTCAGCCACTTGCACATCTTCGTCACGCAACTGCGAAAGGGCTTGATGCGTAAGCCGACGTTGATGTTTCAAGTAGCGGCTGACAATAGACTCCTGTTCCGGATGCGTAGAGAGCCAGTCACCTCCATGTTTTTTAAGCTTCTCAATCTCCGCCTCGTCAACATAATAGTGTTTCTCGTCATCAAGTACAGGAATTAGCACGTAAAGGTGCGTCAGAAGTTCGCTCAAGCGGCACGTGTTCTCCAACGTGACCGTGAAATAGCGGCTATCGCCCCATTCCGGGAAGTGTGCATCTAGTGTGTGTCGTTGGGCGTTTACAGTATACCCGAGCGGTTCAAAAAGTCGGTGCAAAAATCTCTCGCCGCCCCGACAGGGCAAAATGGCTAACTTTGCACTTAACGGGATAGCGGTCTCCGCAAGCTCCGGCCGGTCTTTACTCCTGCCCGACAATGCGGTGTTAAAAACCTTAGCGATTGCAACGCTCAAAAACGAAGAAGCCACATACGGACGGTCGCTAACGTACTCGGCTAACGCAAAATTCTCCCGAAACCGGCCCCGGCGCTGACGGACAAGCCCAACCGAATCAACATCAAGCAGTAGGGCAGCCGTGCATCTCTCCTCTCCTACCTCTGGGTAAAAGACGTGTGCCTGCCCAAACGCAAGCGTAAAAGATTGAAGACGTGCCGGGTGTTTATGTAGCAGATACCCCAAATCTGTTGCGGGAGAATATGTAGTCGTTAGTGTCAAAAGCATAGCAATGTTTCAAGGAGTTAGATGAAATGATGACTCTACGTCTGTCCGATTTGTAGTCTCACAAAATTTCTGCCTCTATACCGAGTATTCTAAAAATTATACCATACTCTTAGCTAAAACGCAAACACTTTTTTCTCTTCTCTGCACGTGACATTAATCGTTTGACGTTTTATGGCATTTGTCGTATAATTATCGTTATAGTGACACCTTTACCGATGGAATCCATCTGTGTACGCGCTTATCTACAATGTCTAGGTCAGTAAAAGGAGATTTTGATGAACTATAAACATTTTATTACCTGCTGCCTTCTGTTGTTGGTTCCTGCCCTTACTACTGCGGAAATCGTTTTTGAATCATGGCGCGATGGAGCTAATAATTTCTATGTGATGGACGATGATGGCAGTAATGTCCAAAGAATAACATTCACACCATTTCGCTCCTTTGGTACGTTACCCCGCTGGTCTCCGGATGGCAAGTACATTGCGTTTGCAAGAGATCTGACTGTAGACCCGAAGAAGGGACAGCGGTATGACCTATTCATTATCGATAGAGATGGCAGCAATGAACAGCAGCTCACCGACCATCCCGCATTAGATGTGGGGCATTCCTGGGCCCCGGATGGCCGTCGCCTTGCATTCTGTTCTAACCGGAGCGGGAACACTGAAATCCATGTAATAGATATCACAACCCGAGACATCCGACAATTGACCCGTAATGTAGGTTTGCAGGGATGGGCTGCGGGGCCGGACTGGTCTCCCGATGGCAAATATATCGCCTACCGCCAGACACCTCCGCAGGGGGGATTAACAACTATCTACGTGATGAGTGCGAACGGAAAAGGCGCACGACCACTCGTTCCTGCCGACAATTGGTACCGCTCTGGGCCACGTTGGTCCCCAGACAGCAAATCTGTCATGTATGTTGAATTATTACCGCCCAACCCAGAGCAGGGATTCAACCTAGCGATAAACAACGTTGTGATTCAGAAGCATGGCAGCAAAGCGCGGCGGATTTTAGAAACCCCTAAAGACTGGTCAATAAATTCCGCTTGTTGGATGGACAACGGAAAACAGGTGCTGATTGTCGCAAATGCACTTGATAACCCAAATTCGCACATCTACCGGTATAATCTCGCCAACGAAAATATAACCAACCTGACAAACCAGCCTAGAGACAACTATTCCCCGGATTGGATAAGCGATAAAGTCCTTTCTGTCACCCCACTAAAGAAAAAGAAGGTAAGGTGGGGAAAGCTAAAGCGGTGAAACCTTAAGGCACAACGTCTATTGAAACGAAACCCGTGTTATCCGCGTGTAGCACGGGTTTTCGCATCACAGCACGAACAATAAGACGCTCCGAGGCATATACGCATAGGACACTTTATCAAACCTCTTTTCTTTAAAACTATTGACATTCTTCAGCAGTTTGTGTAAAATATTTCTGTATACAAAAAAAGGAAATCATTAAATGAACATTCTTGTGCTTCACGGTCCCAATCTACATCTCTTAGGCAAACGCCAACCGGAGATTTACGGACACCAAACGTTACCTGACATCAACGCCATGCTTGACCGGCATGCAGCAGCATCACCTCACGAGGTTGTGCTCAAAATCCTTCAATCTAATCACGAAGGCGAACTTGTGACCATTATCGGTGAACACATCCACTGGGCGGATGGTATCCTGATTAATCCCGCAGCATATACACATACGAGTGTTGCCATCCGCGATGCACTCGCTACCGTTGCCCTGCCTGTCATTGAAATTCACCTCTCCAACATCTATGCGCGCGAGGAATTTCGGCATCATTCCTATATATCCGGCGTGGCAGTCGGCGTAATCGGCGGTTTCGGGCCGCTTAGCTACACCCTTGCCCTTGAGGCGATGATTCAAATTCTGCAAAAACAGGATGAAGCAATTTAGCTTACATGCACACCCCTTAAGTAGAAGTATAGTCTAGCAAATTCAAATTTGCGTACGGAGCACTTAAACAGAAACATAGTTTATGAACTTAGTCAGAAACCCGCCTGCAACAACGGCGCAGGCGAGCGGAGGCACCATGATTCAAAGTCCGTTTATACCTTTTAGTCGACCGTGGATTGATGAAGCCGAAATTGAGGCAGTCAGTGAAGTACTCGCCTCAAAATGGATTAGCACAGGCGCGAGAGTCCGTGAGTTTGAACGTGCTTTTGCCGAATACCTCGGAGTCAAACATGCTATTGCCGTGAGCTCCTGCACCGCTGCCTTACATCTCAGTCTTGTGGTAACAGGCATCGGGAGTGAGGACGAGGTAATTACAACACCGTATACCTTCACCGCCACTGCGGAAGCAATCCGATATGTCGGGGCAAAACCGGTATTCGTCGACATTGACGCGCAGACGCTGAATATTGACATCGCCAATATTGAACAAGCAATAACCCCACGCACCAAAGCGATAATGCCTGTCCACATCGCTGGACTGCCATGCGACATGGACGCGCTGCAGGACATAGCTCAAAACCACAACCTTCTCCTTATTGATGACGCTGCACACGCTATCCCCGTCGAATATAAGACGCGATACATCGGTAACATCGGCGACCTCTCCGCATTTAGCTTCTATGCAAATAAAAATATGACCACAGGGGAAGGTGGGATGATCACGACTAACAGCGATGCCTTCGCGGAACCCCTCAGAACCATGCGCCTCCACGGAATAGACAAAGATGCCTGGACACGGCAATCTAAACGCAGCATCTGGCAATACGACATCGCTACGGAGGGGTACAAATACAACATGACAGATATTCAGGCAGCGATGGGGTTATGTCAACTGCTAAAGCTCAACAAACAGCATGAACGTCGGCAAAATTTCGCACAGATATACCAGACAGAATTGGTGAAATTTCCACAAATAACCCCCCCCTTCGCACCAGCGAATCCTCGTGAACACGCATGGCATCTCTATATTATCCAGCTCCACACCGGCAACCGAGATGAATTCGTCGAGGCTTTGCGCGACGCGAACATTGAATGCAGTGTACACTATATCCCGTTGCACCTCTTTGAGTTTTATCAGACCAAGTACGGCTATCGTGAGGGGGATTTCCCGCGTGCTGAAGAAGCTTATGAACGCGTCGTGAGTTTGCCCCTTCACCCAGGGCTAAGCGAAGAAGACGTACATATCGTGATTGATACGATAGGAAAAATTTTGGGCACTTAATTGTATAATCAGCGAGGCTCGATGAACGCTAAACTCCACCAAATCATCCCATCCGAGGTCTGCTTCTCGTGTGATGTCTGCTGCCGCTTTTTAGAGGTAAACAGCCCACTCGCGCCCATCTTTACTGAAGTGGAAACAGAGAGAACGATAACACACGGTGCCGATGCAACGTTATTTCGCCCACAGGCAGATGGAAAAAGCACACAAATTCAACTTATACCGCACGACGACTTTTACATCTGTCCCTTTTTTGACCCGGAGACGAGCCACTGTACCATCTACCCAATCCGACCGCTCGATTGTCAACTCTATCCATTCGCACTCATGTTTAGTGAGGATAGAAGCGAGGTTGTGCTGGGTGTGGATATGCTTTGCCCGTTCGGAGAAGCGTATATGGAAACGGAAGCCTTTCAAAAGTACATCCGCCACATAATTGAATACGTTGAATCCGAGGCGGTTACCGCACAAATTGCTGACAATTACAGCCTCATCGGGGACTATCAAGAGACGGTGAAAACTGTCCACATATTAGAAAAGCTCACAGATGCAACTTCAACCCCTCACACTTCAGGACAAACCGATTTTTGACAAATATGCGGCCCAAACATGTCCCCGTTTGTCTACCTACGCCTTTGCTCCGCTTTATATATGGCGTAACCATTTCCAGTTTTATTGGACCTTACTCTCGGACCATCTCTGTATCTTCGCAAAGCAGGGAGATGACTATTTCATGCCAATCCTGCCGATGCCTTACGCTTGTGGAAACGAAATTTATTTAAATGTTATTCGTGAAACGTATCGGTTTATGACAGAAACCAACCGTAATCCGCACATTGCTCGATTCGAAAATGTGCCGCAAGAGATACTCCCCTTTTTTGAAAAAAACGGGTTTTGTGCTACCTTGAAGGAACGCGAATATATCTACGAGACCGAGGCACTTAGTAGGTTAAGCGGCAATCGTTACAAAAGCAAACGGAGTGCCTATAACCGCTTTGTGGCGCGGTATGCATCAGCAGCACTCAGCCCATATCGTCCTACGGATTGCAAGGCATGTTTTTCATGTTATGACACGTGGCACACTTTACGTGCAGCGCAATGTAACGATGAGGTATATCGTGCGATGCTCGACGATTCGCGCTCAGCACATCGGATTGCTATCGCGAATGCTGAAGCACTCGGTCTCGTCGGGCGGATTGTTCGCATCAACGGAGACATCAGCGGTTATACCTTCGGATATCCACTGACCGCGGATACGTTTTGCATCCTGCTTGAAGTGGCAGACCTTCGGATAAAGGGGTTAGCACAGTTTATCTATCGCGAATTTTGCAAGGAGCTGATGGACAATTATAAGTGGATTAACGCTATGGACGACTCAGGGTTAGAAAATCTACGGCGTGTCAAACAGTCCTATCGTCCAGCACAATTGATTCCATCATACAACGTTTATGAAAAAGCGGGCACTCATTTTTCTCAACGGCTACTATGACCTATCCCAGCTCGATTTTTACCGCCAAGAAATTCAGACCGCAATGGAAAATCGGTTTCCGCTTATCTGTGCTGATGGCGGGATACGGATATTTGATGAATTGAACCGCTCAGAAAGCGTGCCCCTCATAGTAGACGTTCTCATCGGGGATATGGATTCGGTCGAAGGCAGCACAACGCAAGTAAAACACACCGTGCAGGAATGGATAGGACAAACCGACAAAGATTATACGGATGGACAACTCGCGGTCGACTACGCCTTGAAAACTTATGGCTGTCAACATATTACTATTTACGGCGGTTTACCGCGTCCGGGAGAATATGAAACCGATCAGTTTTTCGGAAATCTGAAACTGATGCGTTTTGGGCATTACCGGGTACGTGAGGCTGGCACCCCTTATCGCGCGGAAATGCGCGACCCGCAACAAACTATCCATTATGTGCTAACAGAATTGCGGCTAACCCGAAAAAATAGCGGTTTGCAGCGCGTCTCACTCATCGCAGAGGAAGCCAATGCAGTTGTGCAGAAAAGTCAAAATCTACGTTGGGATTTGACAGGATTACATATCCACCCCGACCTAACGAACGCGCTCCGAAACGAATTTATAGCGGATGCCGAATGGGCAACACTTCAATTGACTAAAAACTCCACACCTATTTATGTGATTCACAATTGGTATTGCTAATTGGCTGTTGGAAACCATTGGAAACCATTGGAAACCAGAAGGCTCTAACGCGTGTCAAAAACCTGCTTATAATCACAACATCTTGCTAATTGCCAATTGCTAATTGCCAATCGCCAATTTCAGCGTTTCCGTATCCAGATTGGCACCGCTCATCACCATGACGACGTGTTTCCCTGCCAGTGTATCCGTGAGTTTGTGGGCAGCAGCAAGCGGTGCTGCGCCTGCCCCCTCCGCCAAGTTGTGTGTCCATCGCAACGCCCACCGGATGCCTTCCACAAGCTCCGCCTCACTGAGTAAAACAATATCGTCAATGCCGCCTTTGATGATAGAAAACGGCAATGAAAACGGCACGCGGGTCGCAAGTCCATCAGCAACCGTGTCGCAGGTATCGGTCTCTATATGCCGTCCTGCCTTCCACGACAGATAGATAGCGGGGGCATTTTCTGCTTGCACACCGATGATGCGGACGCTCGGGTTAATCGCTTGGGCCACGGTAATAGCCCCACAGACACCGCTACCTCCACCGATAGGCACGATAATGGTATCTACATGCGGGAGACTGTCAAAAATCTCAAGAGAATATGTGCCTACGCCGTGAAAAAGTGCTGGCTCCATACAGGGATGAACGTAGTAAAGCCCGCGTTCCGCTTGGAGTGTCTCACATAATTCGCGTGCCTCGTCAAAATCTTTTCCGTGTTCAATCAGTTCCGCGCCGAATGCGCGCATTGCACTGTTTTTCTCTGGGTTGTTGCCGTGTGGTACAACGATAGTCGCTTGGACATCGAACTGTGCCGCCGCATACACAATAGACTGACCGTGATTGCCGCGTGTTGCCGTAACGACCCCCTGTTTTCTCTGTTCAGCGGGTAAATTCTGGATGAAATTAATGCCGCCACGTACCTTAAAACTGCCTGTCGGTAAGTGATTTTCATGTTTGATATAGGCGTGAAACCCGAGTTTTTCAGATAATTCAGGATAGTAGTTTAAGGGGGTTGGTCGTAAAAACCGGTGGACGATTTGTTTTGCAGCGATAATGCCGCGAAAGTTAACAGCTTTCATATTTTCTCCGTATCAAGATTTTCGAACGCATTAAACAGTCAGGGAATTTTGCAATAATTCCGTATCCTTGAAGCCCCCAAACTAAACAACAATCTCATACACGCGCTGAAGGTGGTTATACCTACGCCATCCATCGGTATACACTATCGCAGATGTTGGCAAAAACCGCTTCTTTCCGTGTTCTCTGTATCCTCTGCGCTAGTCCGCGATTTGCGGCGTACTCGCCCAAATGCGATGTGCATTCAGACAACACAAGCGAAATCTATCCTTCCCCTCTTCCAATCTTCCACCCTTCCACCTATCCGTTTGACAAGAACGTTACGCCCTCCTAAAATTGTCCAAACTTTAGTAACATGGTAACATATTCCACCTGGATATATCAACCGTTTTTTACATTACTTATGCAAATTTTTACATTACTTATGTTGGAATCGTCATAACTTATGTCCGAATCTTCATTTTTTCACCCATAATTGCCCAAATTTGCTTGGCACAAAACTTGCACACTATATGGAAAAGCATGGAAAAGCATGGAAAAGCGAAACGTTCCGTGATTTTAACGTAAAAATTGCAAAAATTAGAATTTATCCTTGAAAATTCGAAAAAAATGTGGTATACTTTAATAAGTTGAGGATTAAGAAACCGAAATTTGTGTTTTGACGTTAATTTCAAGGAGCCCATCGTAATGGACGCGCGAACTTTATCTTTACCTATTAGCACATTAGAGTACAAACAACCCATCACGGTGCAAGTCGGCTCTCCGGTCTCAGCAGCGATTGACATCATGCAAGCGGAGGGGTTTGGGTGTATTCTCGTCGTTGATACAGAGCAGCGGTTAATCGGCATTCTAACCGAACGCGACCTACTTGTTCATATAAGCGGACACCAGTTGGAACCGAGTACTGTTAACGTAGAAGAGATAATGACAACAAATCCAGAATCTTTACGCGCCAGCGACCCAATTGCGTTTGCCTTGAAACTGATGCATCTCGGGCACTTTCGGCACGTTCCGCTTTGTATCACAGATGACCAACAGCATGAATATCCTGTCGGGGTGATTTCAACACGAGATATCTTAGACCACGTCGCAGGATTCATCGCGGCTCAGGAAGGTGAGGGTTAACTATGCTTTATGAGGATTTAATTGATGAAGAATTAGCACAGATAGCGAAAGATGTGGAGACACCTCAAAGGGAACTAAAAATTAGTGAAATTCAGGTGCCGCTCCGACATTTGATGAACCTTTGTGTTATCATTGACATCGAAGCAAACGTGCAGACCGCAATTGATACATTGATAGAACGGCAGATTGGGGCTGCACCCGTTGTGCAAGATAGAATTCTCCGAGGCATCTTTAGCGAACGGGACGTACTGCGCAAAATTCTAAACAAACAAACCGGAGATTTGACACATCTCCCCGTCGAACAATTCATGATAGCCGACCCGCAGACAGCAACACCCGAGGATTTGTTGGATACGGCTATTTTGTATATGGCACGCGGCGGCTACCGACACCTGCCTATTGTGGATGAAAAACATCGTCCAATAGGTATGGTATCTATTCGCGACGTTATCTCTTATCTCGTTGAACATTTTTCCCATGAGGTTTTGACATTACCTCCACAACCCATTCGAGATGCGATGAAGACGAGAGAAGGAGCATAGCACATGGAAAACACTCGCGTAGGGCGGTCCTATAACTACTGTCCATACAACATAATATATCTAAAAAGGCTGAATACTGATGCGTAAGCAAGTAAAGCAAATTCAGGCAGCAACAGTCCTATTTGCCGGGGATTCTGGTGACGGCTCCCAAACAATCGGAACGCGAATGACAGAAACCTCTGCCATTGTCGGGAACGATGTCGCTACGTTGCCCGATTACCCCGCCGAAATTCTCGCGCCCGCTGGCTCCATCGCCGGAGTCTCCGGATTCCAACTACACTTCTCTAGTGAAACTATCTACACCCCCGGGGATACCTGTGATGTCCTAGTCGCAATGAATCCCGCTGCGCTAAAGGTCAACATTCATAAATTAAAGGATAACGGCATACTGATTGTTAATTCCAATAATTTTGAACGCAAAAATCTACGACTCGCCGGCTACACCGACAATCCGCTTGAAGATGGCTCGCTTGCAAAATATCAGGTCTTTCAGGTCGAATTGACACGCCTGACTCGAGAAGCACTTGAAGCACTCGAAGATGAGGATTTCGAAGACGAAGATCTAGAAGATCTCAAAGAGCTGGAAGATACTCCGCTCACTTTCAGTGAACAAGATAGATGCAAAAACTTCTTTGCACTCGGCATGATCCTCTGGTTATACGAGCGGTCCATGGATTATACAATAAAATGGATTAAGACCGAGTTAAAGGTCAAACGCCCGAAATTCGTAAAACCGGATATTTTAGCACTCAAAGCAGGTAATGCCTACTGCGATATGGCTGAGCAATTTGCCACCTCTTATGAGGTGAAACCCGCAAAATTTGCCCCCGGAAAATACCGCAATATTGAGGGCAACATGTCAACTGTTCTCGGGCTCGTCGCTGCTGCACATCAATCCGGATTACAGTTAGTTTATGGCAGCTATCCGATTACACCCGCCAGTGACATTCTCCATAGACTCGCAAATTATCGCAATTTTGGCATTGTCACAATGCAAATGGAGGATGAAATCGCCGCCGTTGGCGTGGCAATTGGGGCTGCTTATGGAGGCGCACTCGGGGTGACAGGAAGCAGCGGCCCAGGACTCGCCCTAAAAGCTGAGGCAATCAATCTCGCTATGATTGCCGAGCTACCCCTCGTCGTTTGCAACATCCAAAGAGCCGGCCCCTCAACAGGAATGCCGACAAAAACTGAACAAGCAGACCTATTACAGATGTTTTACGGTAGAAATGGTGAATCGCCTGTCCCTATCCTCGCAGCATGCCGTCCCAATGACTGTTTTGAGACCGTTTATGAAGCATGCCAAATTGCAGTGAAATATCGCACACCGGTTATCTTCCTTTCTGAATTGTACATCGCGTTCGGGGCGGAACCGTGGTGCATTCCGGATGTCAAAGAGCTCCCAAAAATTGAACCCAATTTCCGCACCGACGTTGACGGTTTCGAACCTTACTTGAGAGACGCTGAAACCCTCGCAAGACCCTGGGCAAAGCCCGGCACCCCCGGACTTGAACACCGAATTGGCGGACTAGAAAAATCAGACATAACCGGAAATGTGAGCTATGACGCAGAAAATCACGAAAGAATGGTGACTCTCAGAGCCGAAAAGGTCAAACGCATCACTAACGATATACCCCCTACAGAGGTCTTTGGTGCACAAGAGGGAGACCTGCTCGTCCTCGGCTGGGGCGGAACTTTTGGGGTTATACGGACAGTTGTTGAAAATAAATTTGAAGCAGGTCATAACATCGGCCACGTCCATTTACGCCACCTCAATCCGTTTCCAAACGACCTCGGCGAAATTCTCAGCCGATTCAAAACCGTTCTAATTCCTGAATTGAATAACGGTCAACTCCGCCACTTAATCCGAAGCGAATTTCTGATTGATGCCGTTGGACTCAACAAAGTCCAAGGCCAACCCCTTTATGTTTTTGAACTAGAATCTAAAATTGAAACTTACCTTTAACATCGAAATATGCCAGAACTAGTCGAAAACAGAACGCACCGTTTCTCCAAAAAAGACTCGGCCCCTATTTTGTAAAAAGGCAAACACTATGAAAAATAAAAAAACTTCAGACATTCCCGGTAGCGTGCCTACCCTCACAGCAAATGATTTAAAATCCGATCAGGATGTACGCTGGTGCCCCCGATGTGGTGATTACTCTATCCTCGCCCAAACACGACGTATCATGCCAAAATTGGGTATTCGCAAAGAGAACATCGTCTTTATCTCCGGAATCGGATGCTCCAGCAGGTTCCCTTACTATATGAATACCTACGGATTTCATACCATCCACGGGAGAGCTCCAACTATCGCATCCGGGCTGAAAATGGCAAATCCTGAACTCTCTGTCTGGGTTATCACAGGAGACGGGGACGCGCTCTCCATCGGCGGAAACCATTTCATCCATCTTATGCGCCGGAACTTCGATATCAACGTCCTTCTCTTTAATAACCGTATTTACGGATTGACCAAAGGGCAATACTCCCCTACATCGGAGCAGGGAAAAAAGACAAAGTCAAGTCCGTTCGGTTCACTTGAATCCCCCTTTAATCCGCTTAGCCTTGCTTTAGCTGCCGGTGCTACCTTTGTAGCGCGTTCAATTGACATTGATTCCACACATCTGCAATCCACAATTGAAGCCGCACACGCTCATAAAGGCACATCTTTCATCGAAATATACCAAGACTGTTATGTCTTTAACCCGAAAACCTTCGAGCTCTATACCAATAAGGATACGAAAACAGATAATATTGTTCGACTTGAACACGGTGAACAGCTTCGCTTCGGAAAAGAGAATCAATATGGTATTCGGTTGAAAGACTTTCAACCTGAAGTTGTCACAGTCACAGACGATAATGAAAATGAGCTTATTCGTCACAATCAAGAGGCCCAGAATACGACATTGGCGAACTGCCTCGCCCGCATGAGCGATATACAGGACATGCCGCACCCCATCGGTATCTTCCGTAGCGTCCAACAGCCCTGCTACGAAGATATGATGACTGACCAGATTGATTTAGCAAAACAGCAGAGAGGCGAAGGCGACCTTGAAGCTGTTCTCAATGCCGGGGATACCTGGGTCGTAGAATAACAGACAGTAGACAGCCCCACCGTTTGTATGCGCGCTTCCAAAGCGCGCATACAAACACACTCCTAATCCGCGACACAGACAAAAAACCTCCCTCAAAAAACACACCCCTTTACACCGGTTTTGTACACCCTATCAAACTAAATTCATTTGACAACACCCCTAATATTTGGTTAAAATAGTAGAGGTGATTCAAACGCGTGAAAACAGGGAGCCGAAGTTATCGGAGTATCATGATTTACAAAACCTTTTCGTACTGGCTGTGGTTTGCAAGCTTTGGAATATTGGCATTAGTCCTTGCCAACGTGCCGCTATTTGATATCCTTGCCTTTGAGTTTTGCGCTGTCGTGACACTCGGCATCGCCTTCGCGGGTGCGCATGTCGCAATAACGACACTACAAGCGATGAAACGTGCCCCAGATGCCCTAGTAGGTCCCCCCGGACACATTGTGCTGCGATGTTTCTGGCGAGCCCTTGTGGCTAACATGCTCTTACTGTTAATAGCCCTCGGCATCATCCTGCTCAATGCGTTTCGTGTCAAAAATTGCAACTTCGGCGAGGGGTTTCTGTTTTTCCTTATCTTGCCGACACTGAGTTGTGGCACAGCCACGGCATCAGGCATCCTTTTCGGGCTGTGGATTGAAAGACGTTGGCTCACATATCTTACATATATAGGGTTTCTGCTGCTTTCATGCGTGCCTGTGCTTATCAATCTGATATTTCATCCGCCAGTGTTTGCATATCATGCAATGCTCGGATATTTTCCCGGACCGATTTACGACTTTGTCGTTTCGATAACGACACCCCTACTGCTTGCAAGGGCGGAAACAGTAATATGGACGTGCCTGCTCTTAAGTCTCGCTACCAATGTGTGTGAAATTAACCGTGAAACAGCATTGCTTCCGCGTCTCAGGTGGCGTAACCTTTTAGCACGTATACCTATAGCGGATTTCCCAAAGCGTGCAGTGCTATGTCTCTTAATTGTCGTCTTGGGAGGCTTTCAACTCTACGCTGGCAAATTAGGAACACGATTGTCACGGGGGGATATCGAACGGGAATTGGGCGGTTACCACGAAACAGCGAATTTTGAAATCTACTATGCACGCGAACTTGTGGGAGAAATTGAACGGATTGCCAACGATTGTGAATTTCAGTACAGCCAACTGGCCGCCTATTTCGGGACAGAAATTTCCCGGAAAGTCCGCGCGTATATCTACAGGTCCCCTGAACAGAAAAAACGGTTGATTGGCGCAGGCGACACATCTGTGGAAGACCCCTTCGGGTACGGATTTCATATCCACACACAGGGGCAACGCCATCTTGCAATAACCCATCCGGTGCTCAAACATGAATTGGCACATGTGTTGACAGCGGACTGGTCCCCTTGGAAGTTCAGTTTGAGCATAGGACTTCACGAGGGCATTGCTGTCGCTGCGGACTGGAATGAAGGCCGCCTCACCGGGCATCAATGGGCAAAAGCGATGCGTGAGTTGAAGGTCGCGCCACCGCTTTCAGGCATCATGGGTATAGGACTCGGATTTTGGGGACATTCAGGGTCGCGGAGCTATCTGCTCGCAGGGTCATTCGTGCGGTTTATCGTTGATACCTACGGCATAGAAAAACTGATAAGCATTTTTCCGACAGGTAATTTCGCCAAGGGATACGGCAAGAGCTTGGAAACGTTAGAGACGGAGTGGCTCGAATTTTTGAAAAACGTTCCTTTGAAAGACGAGGATTTGGGTTACGCTACCAACCGCCTAAAGCGGCGCGGCATCTTTGAACGGGTATGTGCCCATGAAATAGCAGCATTGCGAGATAACGCCTGGCACGCGTACTCCGAACGTAATTTTGAGACTGCCGTAAAAATGTTTGAACGCATGCTATCCGCTGAACCGGAAAATTCTATACACCTACGGGGCTTAATGTTCAGCGAATATCAACGTGGGAATTATGAACGTGCTGCCGCACTTGCAAAACGTATCGGCACAGATGAAAACGCCTTCTATAGAGCCGAGGCATTCCAGCTGCTAGGAGATATCCAGTGGCTGCAAGGCACGCCTGAGGCGGCATCAGTGACCTATACCGAGGCGATGTCGCTTGCCCCTCGCGAAACGATTGAACGGAGCATCATCAAAAGGCGGATAGTCCTTTCAAAAACGCGCCCCCCCGAATCCCGTGAAAATCTCCGGCGCGTTCTCATATCGGGGGACCACACCACGCGTATCGGCAGTGGCGCGAAAATGGAGCTGCTACAGCGCGTCATCGAAGCGGAACCGGAGGAAGGGTTAGCCTATCTGTTAGCAGGTGAGCTGCTTCATAAAGAGGGCGCGTGGCAGCTGAGCACAGAATACCTCCGCCAAGCGGTAACAGTAGGTAAAATAGAAATGTTAAAAAGAGCAGCCCCACAACTTGCATTAGAAGCACGAAGGTTAATCGGTATCAATTCATATCATCAGGAAGCGTACCAAATTGCCGAGGACGTGTTTTCAGCTATCGCCGCTGACACAGCATTACCTCTCGGAACCGTGCTTTCCGCACAAGAGTGGATACAAAGATGCCGATGGGCCCGAAAAATGCAGCTGGGACTCGAGAGAACAAGGCACACAAATCACACACGGTAAGGAGAAAGTATGAAACTTTTTGTTCCAGGGCGCATTTGCCTATTCGGTGAACATAGTGATTGGGCAGGCCGTTATCGGCAAGATAACGCCGATATTGAGAAAGGCTACACCCTAATCACGAGCACGAACCAGGGGGTCTACGCGGAGGTCAAACCGCACCCGACAAATCTCATTTTAAAGACAAGCCTCAGCGATGGAACGCGCCACGGGCCCTATACGTTACCGATGGAGCCTGCTGCGCTTCTAGCTGAAGCGGAGAAGGGCAGTTTTTTCAGTTACGCCGCAGGAGTCGCCTATCAGATTTTGACGAACTACCGCGTCCAAGGACTGGAAATTGATAACTATCTGACCGATTTACCTGTCAAAAAAGGGCTCTCCTCCAGTGCAGCGATATGTGTTTTGGTTGCCCGCGCCTTCAACAGAATATATGACCTCAAAATGACAACACGCGGCGAAATGGAATACGCCTATCGCGGCGAAACCACCACACCCTCACGGTGTGGCAGAATGGACCAGGGCTGCGCATACCAACATCCCATTCTCATGAGCTTCGATAGAGAACACATCGACGTTAGCGAATTCAGCGTTTCCAACAATCTTTACCTCGTTATCGTTGACCTAGGGGCCGGTAAAGACACCCGACTCATATTGAATCAGCTCCATCACTGTTATCCGTTTGCTGAAAACGAACTACAACGAAACGTACAGCACTATCTCGGTCCCCTAAACGCCGAAATTACGGAGGCAGCATATCAAGCATTACGTCGGGGGGATGCCGAAGCAGTTGGCAAATTGATGACACGCGCCCAACAGGAATTTGATAAACATCTAATACCTGCATGCCCATCACAATTGACAGCACCGGTACTACACAAAGTTCTGAATTATGAACCGATTCAACCTTATATCTGGGGCGGTAAGGGAGTCGGCTCACAAGGGGACGGGTCAGCACAATTCATTGTCAAAGACGAAGAAAGCCAACGGCGGGTGATTGAAATTATCGAACGCGATTTGCAAATGTCCTGTCTGAAATTGATTATTGAGGCCGGCAGGCATGTCCGAAAAGCCATCATTCCTGCTGCTGGGTTTGGCACCCGGTTATTTCCTGCTTCAAAAGCAATCAAGAAAGAACTTTTTCCGGTCATAGACCGGACCGGACGCGCAAAACCCGCAATCATGGCAATCGTCGAAGAAGCGGTGAATGCCGGCATCGAAGAGGTCTGCCTCATCGTACAGCGGGGGGACACCGAGCTGTTCGAATCCTTTTTCAAAAGCGCACCCCCGATTGAACACTTTAACAAACTCAGCAAGGAAAATAAGGCATACTGCGAATACCTTATAGAACTCGGAAGCCGAGTCACGTTAATTACACAAGACGTTCAGGATGGGTTCGGACACGCAGTCTATTGTGCCCGAGAGTGGGTCGACAATGAACCGTTTCTGCTGATGCTCGGCGACCACCTCTACGGCTCTGATGAACCCAGCTCCTGCGCAAGACAGGTCCTAGACGCTTATGAACAGGTCGGGCATAGTGTCGTCGGGTTAAAAGAGACACCGATTGAAGAGCTATCCAACTTCGGATGCGTTACAGGCGTATGGACAAAAGAGCGGGAAATGCTATCCGTAACAGAGTTTTATGAAAAACCTGATGCAAAATACGCCCGGGAACATCTACACATAGATGGCATGGATGCCGACCGTTTTCTCACAGTGTTCGGCATCTATGTGATTCAACCACAGATTTTTGAATTCCTTGAACAGAATATCGCACATAACATTCGGGAACGCGGTGAATTCCAACTCACCTCCTGTTTAGACGAGTTGCGAAAAGCGGACGGATTTTCCGGTTACGTCGTAAAGGGACGGCGATTTGACATCGGAATCCCTGAGGAGTATAGGCAAACAGTTATCGACTTCAAGAATGCCTAGCTACGCCCCTCCATCCGCCAAATTTAACTTGCATTTTGCCAAAAAATAGCGTATAATTAAAACGTTTTGTAAAGACAGGCACAAATTGACTACGAAAAAACGTTTAGATTAGGTGTTACCAAACGGAGGATAAATTGCTATTATCAGATAAGAAATGGTATTTTTGGAGCGTTGTCACAATAATCGTGGGCATCGTCCTCTTAATACCTTTGACTACCAACGCAGCTGAACTCAAGGTAGTCGTTCAAGATGAAAACGGGAGTGCGATTCCAGCAGCCACAGTCACAATTGGCACTGAGGAACAAACAACAGATGATGACGGTGCCGCTATGTTTAGCGACGTAGCAGGAGCACAGTCAGCACAGGTCATGGCCATCGGTTTTGTTAGCAAACGGTTAAACGTCTCCGCGGGTCAGACAGAATTAACAGTGATGCTTGCCCCGCTCCAAACGATTGAATCGGTCGTTGTGGTAGGTACGCGGAGCATCGGACGACAAGCCTTGCTAGCACCGGTACCGATTGAAGTCGTTAACAGGAAACAGCTCAGCCTTACAGGTCAATCCGAAACCGGCCGCATCCTACAGATGTTAGTGCCCTCCTTTAACTTTCCAAGTTCATCCATTAGTGACGGAACAGATGCGTTACGTCCTGCAACATTACGCGGTTTGGGCCCCGATCAGACGTTAGTATTGGTCAACGGCAAACGTCGTCATAAAAGCGCGTTGCTCCACATCAATACCTCGGTAGGTCGTGGTACTGCCGGCACAGATTTCAACGCCATTCCATCCGCCGCAATAGAGCGGATTGAAGTCCTTCGCGACGGCGCAGCTGCCCAATACGGCTCAGATGCTATCGCTGGCGTTATTAACATTGTCCTCAAAGACGACATCGACACAGGCGACGCAAACTTTTACTGGGGACAAACCTACGAAGGCGATGGAGATACATGGATTGGAAACGCCAATTACGGCATGAAAGCAGGTAAAGATGGATTTATCAATCTCACAGTAGAATGGCGAGACAGATACCGCACCAACCGTGCGGGTCTTACAGGTACACGCCAATATGACTGGATAGAAGAAGACCCAGGCAGACCAGCCGACCAAATTCTTGAAATTGAAAACGAAGACGGTACCGTGACAGAGAAACCGGTGTGGTTTGACCCGCGCGAATACACATTCGAGCGCCAGAACTTCCGAATCGGTGATTCCGACTCGTCACAAAAGGTCGGATTTTACAACTTTGGACTACCGATAGCCAACGGCTTAGACCTCTACTCATTCGGCGGGTATTCTACACGTCAAAACAATAGTGCCGGTTTCTATCGGAGAGCCAATCAAGCAGAACGAACGGTGACAGAAATTTATCCGGACGGTTTCCTGCCCGAAATTAACACCAATATCGAAGACCTCTCCCTTGCACTGGGAATGGCATGGACACATGAAACGACCGACCTCAATGTGGATGTCAGTGTCAATCACGGTTTGAATACATTTGACTTTTTCATCTCCAACTCGCTGAATGCGTCTTACGGCATAGCAAGTCCTACTGAAGCAGATGCGGGTGGATTTGAACTGTCCCAAACAGCATTCAATTTAGACATTACCTATCCGCTCGATTATCAATCTTCGCTCATCAATTTGGCGGGGGGTATAGAATTTAGACGTGAAGCCTACGGTATTCATGCAGGTGAAATGGCTTCATGGAATAACGCTGGACTCGGTGCTGCGGGAGCTGCCTCCGGTATTCAGGTCTTCCCCGGTTTCCGACCTAACCAAGAAACAGACGAAAACCGAACCAACATCGCAGCGTATGCTGACTTTGAATCCTATCTCAGCGGGCAACCCGGTAGTGGGATTCTCCTCGGCGCAGCTGTACGCGGAGAGCAGTATAGCGACTTCGGTTCCACCCTCACAGGTAAAGTCACAGCACGATACGACGTTATGAAAGAGGTCGCAGTCCGTGCTGCAGGTAGCACAGGCTTCCGAGCTCCTTCACTCCAACAGCTCTATTTCAACAACATTAGCACACAATTCAACATAGATGTTGATGACATTGATGGTGACGGCGACACGACAGAACTGGTCGCTCTTGAAGTGGGTACGTTCCGCAATGACAGCGAAGCGGCACGCGCCCTTGGTATCCCTGAATTGAAAGAGGAAACCGCTTTTAACGTCTCCGGCGGGGTCGTACTGAAACCGCTCGAGAAACTATGGGTAACCGTAGACGGTTTCCTCATTCAAATTGACGACCGTATTGTCATTAGCGGTAGATTTGGTGCAGATAAAGTACCCGGTTTAAAAGAAGCGGGTGCTAACGAAGCGCAGGTCTTCACAAACGTCGCGCAAACCCGAACGACAGGCGTTGACGTAGCCGCTGGCTATTTATACGCCTTCGACAACGAATCCCTTCTCAACCTGAAAGCCGCTTTGACCTGGGCTGATACCGAAGTTATCGGTGATGTGGAAGCCCCCGAAATTCTGGTCGGCCTTGAGGATACGTTGTTTCCCTCACAGGAACGTTCCATGATTGAAGAGTGGCAACCGAACACCCGAATAAACATTAGCGCGGATTACATCGTCGGGGGGCTCACCATCGGCGGGGCATTGCGTTACTTCGGTGAATATACCGTTCAGGAAGGAAGTGGCGACGACCCGGCACGCCAAACTTATGGCGGAAAATGGCTAACCGATATCCAGAGCAATTATCAACTCAACGAAGGACTTTCGTTGACAATCGGGGCAAACAATCTGTTTGACCAGTTGCCTGATGAAAACGAGATTGGCCAATCACGCGGGGGTACATTAGAGGATGGCAACAAGGATGTCATCGTTGACTCCCCCGGTGTCTTCACCTATTCCAGAAGGTCCGTGCCGTTCGGTTTCAACGGCGGACTTTACTACGCGAAGCTTTCATATAGCTTCTAAACCGGTTCCGTTTTGTAGGCGTGCTTTGTAAGCGCGCCTACACCCACATCATCATACGGGCCACCGCGCCTGAAATTGTGCAACCATCGCCTCCGGTCCACCGTGCTTCCCCAAAAATTCCAAAAACGCCTGATAGAGCCGCCGTGCCTCATCCGTATCCGATTCAAACCGATTCGTCAACTGCGCTGGGTCGGTCGGAAGATGGAACAGCTGTTTCGGCGCGCCCTTATTTTCTAACAGCAGCGACCACGTACCATCCGTAATACTCCCGTGCGGGCTGCCGCCATCTGGGCTCCATCCGCCACCCCAAGCCCCGTGCGTAACAGCATAGTCACTGCCGGTGTCGGTCTCTCCGAGCACTATCGGCAGCAGACTATTGCCTTCAACCTGCCTGCCCCGCTCGGCACTGAACACATCAATCACCGTTGCTGGCATGTCAATAATACTTGCAAGTGCGTCTGTCCGGCGAGGCGTTGCCTCCGGATGATAAACAAGCAGCGGTATATGCACAATCTCCTCATACATACCGAGATTTTTGGCGATAAGCCCATGTTCACCCAATAAAAATCCGTGATCGGCCATGAAAATCACCATCGTGTTTTCCATCAACCCCATATAGTCAATCTTCTGGAGCAGCTGCCCAATATAGTTGTCCACAAGGCACGCCTCAGCACGATAGAGGGCATTGAGACGCTGCGTCGTGCGTTCGTCCATCTTATTTGGCCCGTAAGTCGGATAGATAGGTTCCGGCCCGTCGTAATCGTCCGGGTCAAACCGTCTGATATACCAATCGGGTACGTCCCACGGTTCATGCGGGTCGAACGTGTCCACCATCAGATAAAAATTGTCGTGTTGATAGTTGCGTTCCAGCCAGTCGCACGCCGTTTGCACCGTTTGTGCGACGAACGTGTCGCCTTCGTTCCGCCGAAAGTCGCTGTTTTTGAGGTGATTGCTTAATCCTGGGGGTAACGTGTTCGGATGCGGGCGCGTGTGTTCACGATATCGCAGTGCTATTTCCGTGTCATAGTCGTACGGGTGTGTTTCCAAAGTGTCGCTCTCCTGCCCACGAATCCATTTCCATCCTGTGAATCCTCGGTTATACAAGAAACCGTTGTTGAGATGGTGCGGTGTATCCGCAATCATCATACTGACCACCCCCGCCTTCGTTAAGGCGTTCGCAATTACCGGTACGTTGCGTTGCAGCGGTTCCCATCCTCGGCGGCATATCCCTACCTCCCCCGTCACTAAATCGCCACGGATCGGCACGGTGGGATAGCTACAGACGTAGGCTTTATCAAAAACGACACATTTTTCTGCAAAGGCGTTAAGTGCAGGACTATATCCCCTTCCGCCATAAATTTCTAGGTTATCTCGTCTAAACGTATCTGAAATAATATGGATAATATTCACACTGTTTCTCCAAAATTTGAGCGATTTATTAGATTATACCGCATTTTCGTTTTCTTGGGGTATAATTTTCCAAACCGCACTAGCCACCTAAAATTGAGACAAAAACAGGCAATTTTTCACTTTTGTCACAGATTTTTCAGAGAATTTGTAAAAAAATCTCTAATTTGCTATTAACTTTTTCTGTTTAACGTATATATAAAGAGTAGAACAGGTTAAGGGTGTCTCGAGCAAAAACATTGATAAAACGGTGACATCCTTTTCGCCGGTTGTTACCACTACTATGAAGACAAGACTTTCACCGTTTATTGGGCATACCGGCTTGTTGTCGATGAGAATCCATTTAAGTATGAGGCAAATCCGAAATACAGCATTTCTCTGCCGCCATTCGATCCGAAGACTCAAGCCATGCCAGTCAGTCTCGATGACTCTGAAACGCTCTGGGTGAACGTAAACGACCTGCCTGTGATAGGAGAGGCTCAGGACTTCCACATGACCGCGTATACTCGCATTGATGCGGATTTTACGGACGAGGGTTTGAAGAGAAGGTTTTCCTGGAAGGACTGTAAAAACAGAGTCCGTTTTTGGCACAGACCACCCCCAGGCCGCCGGTGGTAAAATAACGCAGATGTTTCCCTTCATATTCTCACATGAAGGGAAACATCTCATTCAGCTATAGGAGAAAAAACAGTGCGCAACCTTTTTATTTTCAGCATACTCTTCTTATGTATCGTGCCCTTTGCCTCCGCAAAAATCGTGTGGATGGCCGCCTGGGAAATCTGGGTCATGGACGATGATGGCAGCAACCGCCAAAGATTGACACATAATAATATTTATGACGAACAACCACGTTGGTCCCCCAACGGGAAGTGGATCGTTTTTGGGCGCGAACAACCTAGGGAAACCAATGAACAGAATCACGATCTGTTCCTCATGAATATAGATGGAACACAGGTCCGCAAACTTACCACCTACACAGGACTTGATGTAAATCCAAACTGGTCGCCTGATAGTCAACACATAGTCTTTTCAAGCACAAGAAGTGATGCATGGAGTGTTCATATCATGGATGTTGAGACACAAGACGTGCATGAACTCACACGCGTCATGAAAGATCAATCGGCGGGGAGTGCCACGTGGTCACCTGATGGGAAACGGATTGCCTATGTAGGCAAAAATCTAAACCCCTTCCAATCCGCTATCTACATCATCGGTGCGGATGGTAAAAACCCACGGCCTCTCTTCCCCCCTGTGAATTCCCTGCACTATTCCGTTGACTGGTCGCCGGATGGAAAGCATATTCTGTATGGCATGGCAAAAGCCGAAGGCAACCTGCTAATTTCAAATAAAATCGTCATCCGGACCGTTAATGGACATTTGGTCCAAGAGGTGGAAATGCCATCAATCGCAAAATGGTTTATACACTCCGCTTGTTGGATGGGAACGAAACATATTCTCATTTACGCCCAAGAAGACCATAAAGCCCCGGATGGTGGGCAGAGTGATATCTATCGGTATACACTCGCCACAGATGAAATAGTCAATCTCACAAACTCCCCAATAGATAACGATTGTTTTCCGGATTGGATAGATGATGGGGCACTAGCTGTTGCCCCGGTGAGCAAACTCGCCATCCGATGGGCACAACTCAAGAAAATCCATTAAGACAGAAGCACAACTAATGCGGCTAGACTGTGTTCACATTCAAAAAATAGTTGATATTTCTAAATACTTTTGGTATATTGTCTCTATGGATATGAAAACGCACACGCTCTTGTAAGAACTCCGATCGCAGATGTTTCCCTTCACATTCTCACGTGAAGGGAAACATCTCATTCAGCTATAGGAGAAAAAGCAATGCGCAAACTTTTTATTCTCAGCGTCCTTTTCATCAGTATCGCGCCCTGTGCCCCCGCAAAAATCGTGTGGATGGCCGCCTGGGAAATCTGGGTCATGGACGATGATGGCAGCAACCGCCAAAGATTGACATATAATGATATCTATGACACGAAACCGCGCTGGTCACCCAATGGAAAGTGGATCGCTTTTGAACGCGCACAGGAAAGGGAAACCAATGAACAGAACCATGACCTATTCCTCATGAATATAGATGGAACACAGGTCCGCAAACTTACCACCTACACAGGACTTGATGTAAATCCAGACTGGTCGCCTGATAGTCAACATATAGTCTTTACAAGCACACGAACGGATGCCTACAGCGTTCATATCATGGATGTTGAGACGCAAGACGTGCATGAACTCACACGCGTCATGAAGGATGAATCGGAGGGGAGTGCCACGTGGTCACCTGATGGGAAACGGATTGCCTATGTAGGCAAAAATCTAAATCCCTTTCAATCTGCTATCTACATCATCGGCGCGGATGGTAAAAACCCACGGCCCCTCGTCCGCCATGAGGTCGCACAGCACTATTCCCTCCGCTGGTCACCTGATGGAAAACAAATATTGTATGTCGTGGCAAAATACGAAGGCAGGCGTGTTCTCTTAAATCAAATTGTCATTCGGACCATTGATGGGCGTTTAGTAAAAGAGGTGGAAATGCCATCAATCGCAAAATGGCATATAAACGCCGCCTGTTGGATGGGAACGAAACATGTGCTCATTTACGCCATAGAAGACTATACCGCCCCGGATGGGGGGCAGAGTGATATCTACAAGTATACACTCGCTACCGATGAGATAGTCAATCTAACGAACTCCCCAATAGATAACGACGGTTTTCCGGATTGGATAGATGATGGGGCACTAGCTGTTTCTCCTGTGAGCAAACTCGCCATCCGATGGGCACAACTCAAGCGAATCCATTAAGACGGAAGCACAACTAATGCGGATAGACGGTGTTCACATTCAATGTCCCTGGCGAGTAAAAAAAACGACTTGACTTTTTACCGCTCTTCCGCTAAGGTTACCCCATGCTTCAGCTTGGGGATGTAAGCGGCATCCGGTGTGAAAGCAAGGGTGTGTAAAGTTTTTGTACAAATCCTTGTTGTCAGGAAAATAAAAAAATGGTATCCTTTCTAAATAATAAACTTGTGAAAAAAGAGAGGATACCAATGTTTAGTATATCATTAGAAAGTTGTGAAGTCAAGGAAAATGCGTCGATGTGTCAAGCGATAGTGGATGAGATAAATGCTTTTTTTGCGGGTCTGTCTTCTGAAGGGTCTGTCTCGTTAGAAGAAGCGGAGCGTCGTGTTTTAGAGGTATCTCGTTCGTTTGGTCAAAAGTGTTTGACGTTAGTAGCGTCTGAACAATCGAGTGCGGGGTCGTGCGAAGAGGTAAAGTGTCCTGTGCCTGACTGTGACAATGTGTGTCGTCGTTGGGTAGAGCGTCCGCGTTATGTGTCGACGCTTTGTGGTTTGATTTTAGTGCCGCGTTGGGTTTATCGTTGTAGTTCGGGGCATACTCACGCCCCGTGGGATGGTGCGTCTCGGTTGCGTGGTCAATACACGCATGCTGTAGCAGAGGCGATGTGTCGTTTGTGTTCTCGTTTAGACTTTAGAGAAGCGGAGTCGGAGTTGTTGCGTCAGGGTATAGAAGTGAGCCATACGACGCTGCATCAAATGGTAGGTAAATGGTCAGAAGGGTTGTGTGTCTCGGCGGAGGTAGAGGTGCAAACCTTAGGGCTTGATGAGAGGTGGTATATTGAGTGTGATGGGTGTCATACGAACTCGCCTATAGGATATAAGGAGGTGAAGGTTGGCACCGTTTATAGAGATTATCCGCAACCGGCGGGGTCAAGGGGGATACCATCGGCACGCCCAGATAGCATTCGGTATGTTGCCTCGCGTGATAAGGCGGAGGACTTTGGTAAATCGTTGTATGCGTTAGCCACAAACAGCGGTATGTATAAAGAGGATATAGAGACGCAGGAGATTGTGTTTATCGCCGATGGTGCCGCGTGGATATGGAACTTAGCGGATGAACACTTCCTCAATGCTGTGCAGATTGTCGATTACATGCACGCCAAATCGCATCTGTATACCGCTGCCAAAGTCGCCTATGGAGAAGCAGAGACCGAGGCGATAGAACAATGGGTGCGAACCATAGAACCGCTACTCTCTGATGGCAACATCGCAGAACTTATCGCACACATTCACGCTTTAGACACACAGACCCCCGAAGCCGCGGAGACCTTACAACGAGAAGCACGCTATTTTGAAAAACACCAAAAGCGAATGCAGTATAAGACCTTTAGGGATAAAGGAAACCATAAGATTGGAAGTGGCGTGATTGAGAGTGCCTGTAAACATGTCGTCGCACAGAGATGTAAACAGGCAGGAATGCGATGGGAAAAAGAGGGTATCGAGGCGGTTCTCGCTTTTCGCTGTCTGGATAAAAATAACGCCTGGGACAACTATTGGTATCCAGAAACAAAGGTTTCCGCATAGACTTGTACAAAAACTTTACACACCCTTAGGTGACCCCTAGCGTTCGTAGATAGACTTTGTAAGCACGCCTACAAACGCCTTACTTAGGCGATGCGCTTGTAATCCGAGATTAGGCAGATAACGGAGAGGGTTCCTTCGTACTTGTTCTTGTTATTCACAATAATAAATGTGACATAACTTGTAATCTGACGATACATTTACGGTTTAGCTATACTTCTACACCGCTTACCTGCATTTACGTTGACGCAGGCACTCAATTAGCGGCTGGGACCGCTGCCGCTGCATGCATCGGCGGGGTGCTTCCGACTCCCGCGGCTACGCAAGCACGTCTTAAGACATCTTTTTGATTCCGTTCGATGAACAAGAATCCACTGCCACTTAGGGGGCAGAGGTGCAAATAACGCTCACAGAAATCAAAATGTGTTTACAGTTTATCTCATAAATCGTCTACCTGATGCCTTTTAGAAACCATATCATCATTGTAGGGGCGAGGTTGCCTCGCCTGATAAAGAAAGGGCTCTTATAGTCGGGCGGGGTGACCCCGCCCCTACAAGTCCTTTATGAGATACGCTCTACTTACCAGGACCAGTACTCTGGTAATAGTGTTGTAGCGGTAGCACCATCAGAAGGACTCTCTTGTCCTCCTAACATATCTACGGGAGCCCCCCTATGAATGTAAAGGAATAACAATCATTAATATAATCACGGGGATTGTCTGATGCGCCCCTGGGGAGAATCTCATTATAGCTAGATTCTCTACTATCCCAAAAAACGCCATATTTTGTATAATCGCTTGGTTTATCTCTTGGGGATAAATCTTCATCAACAATCCCCTTTCCCGAACGATATATGGAGGTATCAATCCAGTACGTTGACTTATAACTTTCATCTTTGCACTCGACATATCCGTATGCGTACCAACGCATCTTCCCTGTGTGCCATGTATAGATTGTGCCATTTGCCCGCATCGGCTTATGTGAATCATAATCACGCATATAATACATAGGGGATACACCGTCGATACGGTGTTCGTCTACAACAGGTTTTAAATTATGTGAAAAAACGATACCTATACCCGCGAAAAATAAGCTTGTAATAATTAAAAAATAAAGATTTTTCATGATAAGTCACTCCTTATTTAAACCTAAGAATTGATACGGTTCAATTGCATTATTTGCATCAATAACTTTGATATGTCCTGGGATGTCCTCAACCTTGATTCGCAAGGGCTCAAAGTCATCCGGCACCACGAATCCCGGCTCAAGGGCGACTTGGAATTTCTGTTGGCGTATAGCCTCTAGGGTCTGGCCATCGTCAGGATGTCCGGATGTGAACGTTATATATCCCTCAGAATCAGTTCTAATATACATAGTGCCTTTAATAGTAGGAACGAGTAACCGATCTGGTGGAATATATCCTATACCTTCAACGTCGTAACCTTGTTCTAATAGCTTTATCCATACGCGTATTGCTAATTCGTCTTCAGCGGTGAGAGTATGCCATGCATCCTTCCATCCGGTTGGGAGCTTTGGGTATGGTCCAAACCCATAAGGTGAAACACGGACTTCGGTTTTTTCCGTTTCCTGCGTTTGTTCCATCAGGTTTGGATGGATTTTGCTGGGTGCAGCATCTGCCTTCCCTGCTTCATCGGTTGTTTCCATCCTTCGTTTCTCTGCGGGAGGCGCTGCGCTTTCCACAAGTGCATCAGTGGTCGGTTTCGCATTGCGGCCTGCCTCTACTTTTTGGGCGGGTTCCGCTTGGTGGCGCAGTTCAGCATTGTCTGCTGCTTGTTGTTCGTAGGGTGCCAGCTCGTGTTGGTACCAGACGTAACAAGCAATACCGAAAACAATCAGGAAACAAAACCCCCCGATGATCCATCGGTTTGTAAAATAGTCTTGTGGCATTTTGATACCTCCAAATCCGTTATGGGATGCCATTGATACGAAGCTGTAGACAATGTTTATGTCGTGAGCAATATTTTCATACATAATACATTATCCGCCTACCCTTTTTTTCAAAAGGTATTATTAATTACTAAAGTTTGGACAATTTGTCTGAGTTTGCTGAGAAGGACGGAGATTTATTCATCTATTTACCGCGTCCGGGTAGTACATCGTACCTCTCCTGATTTAACAAGTGCCCGTGTTTGAAAGCATAGCATCAGACCGAAGTGAGCACAGCTTGCTACCTCTGATGCACCCGTGTGCTAGAGAACGAGCAGAATCTATCAGATATTTTCCAAACTTTCACTTTATTACTTTAATAATTATACACACAATTGCATCTTTTGTCAATTTTTTTACGATTTTTTCCAAAAAATGTGTCTTTTGTGCTTTCCGTGATTCCGACAGACAATACACACATCCTTTTCACAAATGCGTAGCTGTTAGCAACAACCCTCTTTTTCAGCGTTCTCTGTGTGCTCTGTGCCTTCCGCGATTTGCGGCGTACTCGCCCAAATGCGACGTGCATTCTGACAACACACGCGAAATCCACCCTTCCACCCTTCCACTATCTTTTGTACAAAAACTTTACACACCCTGAAAGCAAAATAAATTTGACATTCCGATAAAAATGTGGTATAATGATTGTGTCAAGTTGGTAGACATGTGAAGCATTGTTGCTAAACAATGTGTCTGCCTACCCGCTTCACATGGGTTAACGGAAACCTGATATTTGATGGACTATGAAAACCTATAAATATAAAATCGGTAAACAATCTAATTGTGTTAGGCTTGGCAACTTGCTTGACGATATGTGTCAGGTGCATGAATACTTCCATAAGTGGCAAGACCAAAGGTATAAAGCAGGGCTGCCGTATGCCAACTTTGCTGCAATGTGTGAACACTTGACGATGTTGAAGGCAACGACGCATCCGCATTGGAAAGCGTTGCCGTCTCAAGGCATGCAAGAAGAATTGAAACGGATTGATGCTGCGTATCGCCGTTTTTTCAAGAAGTTGGGAGGCAAGCCGAAACTCAAGAAACGTCATAAGTTCAAATCTGTCACCCTCAAACAATCGGGTTGGCAAATAACAGAAAATCGTATCATCGTCACGCTGCGAAAATGGGATGATGGCAGATGGAAGCGCGATCCTGTGCCGTATACCTTTTTTAAGCATCGGGACTGGCACGGTAACATCAAACGTGTGCCACTCAAACGCGATGCCTGTAACAACTATTGGCTTTGTCTGACAACGGATTTCACAGATACCGACCCACTGCACGCTACAGGTAAAAGCGTAGGTGTAGACTTCGGTATGAAAGACGCTTTTTTGATACTGAGCACTGGCGAAAAGATTCAATCACCCCAACCCTTGAAACAATCCTTGACGAAACTTCGCAAACTCCACAAGGCACTTTCGCGAAAAAAGAAAGGATCGGCACGCTGGTGGCGGTGTGTCTATCAACTTGCCCGACTCTATCGCAAGATTTCTAACCAACGTCTTGATTTTCATTGGAAACTGGCAGACGACTTGTGCAAGCGGTTTGATACCATCGTTCTTGAAACCCTCAACCTTGATGGCATGAAACGGCTGTGGGGCCGGAAAGTATCCGACCTTGCCTTCTATCAGTTTGTTGAGATACTGAAATATAAGTGTATTAAGCATAATCGGACTTTTCATCAAATCAGTCAGTGGACAGCGACAACAAAACCGTGCAGTGATTGTGGTTTTCATAATGGCAATCTCACGCTCTCTGATAGACAGTGGACCTGCCCCGACTGTGGTTCTCATCACGATAGAGATGTCAACGCTGCGATAAACATTTTGCAGGCAGGGATAGCTGCCTGAAGGTGGAGTGAAAATAAGACGGTTGTCTCTATGAGAAAACCGCAGTCACTACGAAACCGAAGCCCCAACCTTTAGGTTGTGGGTGCTATCACGGCAACCGGTTATTTTGAAGCTGAAGAAAGTTTTCATTAGATGGAGGTCTCTCATGAAATTGAAATGCCAAGCGGCAGGTGCAAACTGCCCGCCTTACTCACATGATGGAAAATTCCAACCGGACAACGCGACAATTACCCGTCTTTTGCCTGATTTGAATCGGTGTGCGAAATGTATGGCATACGAGCCGCCATCGCTCCCCGACCTCAAAGACGATTTGATGCAAATCGCCTCCATAACGCTTATCGAAAAAGGGCCCGCGTTCAATCCCGACCATAAAAGCAGGGCTAGTTTCGGAACTTTCATACGCCCGCGAATTTGTACGAGTTTGATTAATGCCAAACGCAAGGAGCTCAAACACTACGCACGGGAACACCCTGTACCCTATACGGCACCGGATGAGTACGAGTCCCTAAATGCCGAATACAGAGAGGATATCTCTCTTACGCCAATCCCCCTTGTGCTCAATAACGTTCCCGACCCTGATGCTGAACCCCTTGAGGATAGAGCTATTTGGGACCTATTCGTTTCCGATTTTGAAAATGCTCTGCCACAACTCCTCGAAAAACTGACCGAGCGGGAACGGCAGGTTTTCGCTTGTCTTCGCAAGGATATGCCAAATCGTGCCATCGCTGACGCGTTAAAGTTGAGTTCACCGAGAATCAGCCAGTTGATTAGACAGGTAGAACAGAAACTGCGCGGGGCATGCCAAAGTTTAAAGATAATTTAACGCGAGTTTGAAAAAAGTTTTGACCTAGAGCGTTCTGTGGTAGTTTTAGCAAAAAACAGCACAAACTAGGAAGTTTATGCTACAATTAGACCGCTTTTTTCGCGATGAAAAAGGTTTAGAGCAAACGGATATTTATTATCAAGCTCACGTTAATTTAAGCAGATAAAAATCGGGCTTATAGCAACGTCTGTAGTCTTTGCGAACGATATTCAAAAATTTTCTCTATATCCGGGCGGACAAAAAGCTTGTTGATAAGTCGCCCCCCAAGCACAGCATATTCCACCTCGTCTCTCACCAGCGTGCCAGCATCGGTCTCAACGAACGTATGTTTATGAATCCAGCAGCGATACGGTCCCCGGCGCTGCTCGTCAGAAAAGTCGTGCGGTGGATTCCATTCAGTTATTTCGCTTTGCCATCGGACCGGAATACCCCGCAACTTCAAACGGTAGTCAATAAGCGTACCGACCTTCATTTCAATCGGCTGCGGCGTAAGCACAACGAACCGGAGCCACGGTGGCGTAATCTCTGCGAGGTTATGTGCATCGGCAAAATACGCAAAAACCTCGTCCCGGGGTTTCTCAATCAGCTGCTCTGTCATCAGTGTAAACGTCTTCATTTTCCTTCTCCCATGCATGTAGTAGCAAGACTTACACATGCGGTCGTCCCTACCTCTCCAGATAATTCTCGTTAACATAGTGCGTAATCAACGCTACTTCTGGCTCTTCAAGATAGAGCCCATGTTCAATCATCCGGGTGATAATTTCCGTTGTTTCCTCTTCTGAGCGTGGTGGATAATCCTCAACATCCGTGAGCGGATGACACTGTGAGCATTTATCTTCAAAGAGTGCTCTCGCTTCTTCCACATTGTAATTCGGCACAGGTGCCATGAGTTGAGGTGACATATCCACAGTAGTCGTCGCAATTTGAGCGGCCGCCTTTGATTCATCTACCCGCATCTTTTCCTGCCGCTGTTGTCTCATAGCCGTCTTGATATCCGGCGTAATGGCGATAAGATATGCGGAAACGCTCCACTCCTCCTCCTGGGTAATCGGTTCACCGATAATAGGTTTAATCGCCATACGATTGACAAGGCGGACCCAATCTGGTGGTGTCCGTGGTTTGCTAAGCACTGTTCGCAAATCGTGACAGATAACACACTTCCGCTGTAAGACGTGCTGTCCCTCTCGCAATTTTCGTTTTGATGCAAGCTGCTCGAGGGGTGCTTCAGGGGGCAGTCCGGCAGTTTCAATCAGCTGCCGCGTTCGTGCGATGCCCTCCTCACTAAACGCCCGCGTCTGTGTTATCAGCAAAGTTTCGCGAAATGTGAACGGCAACGACAACCCAATCAACAGATAGGTGCAAATCAGTAAAGTCGTACCGATATACGGCATCGCCTCCTCAAAATGCCGGAAAAACCGAAGGATGACAATCTTAAGGAGAAGCAGCACGCCGATAGTAATCCCAAGCATCAGATGTGCAACGGTGCGTGGCGGCAATTCCACCTGATAATTCCATAAACGCGGCACCATGTGCCACATCATAATCACGTAAAGCAGTAGATATGCGTAACCGATGAACCGATGGAGCAGCATCAATTTAGGCGGCGCAGCACTCGTGCGTGTTTCTTTGTCAAATGGATACCCCCACAGTTTAAACATCAAAAACACAGAGGCATTTGCTAAACCTAAAAAAATAAGTCCCAGAATTGCGCTCATCGAAGTAGACATTCAGACACCTCTTACCAATTGCCCAGAAAACGTATTATTCCGCCGGTTTGGGAGTCGTTAAATCGCCGCTCAAAATTGTTGGGCACCAGAATTTTTCAATATACTCAATAATTAACCGCGTCCCCTCCTCGTGACTGACATAAGGCGGTTTGAACGGATTGTACATTGCATCTGTCAAATCGCGCGCGAGGACAGCATTAAATCCCCATCGGACCATCTGCTTAATCGCAAACGAGCGGCCGAGCACACACATATTGGTATGAACCCCCATAAAGATGAGGTTTTGAATGCCTTTATGGGCAAGCAAATTATAAACCTCCTGTCCGTTGTCGCTGATAGCATCGGTATCCGCTATATCAATCGCTGGATGCTGTCGGTGCCATGCTTTGTACATATTCGTTTCCCCTGTGTCTGAGCCGCCGTCGGAGGCATCGACCGGTTGCGGTGGATCCGGCATTTCACGTTCAGGGGGTGTGTCAGCGTGCGGGATAGCAAGCACGGCAGCACGTGCAGGATGTTGCTCATAGAAATCCATCGTATCCGAAGGTGCATGGATAATCTGGACACCCCGTTCCCGTGCGCGGTGCAGCACGACGTTCATCCTCGGTGCCATGATATTAACGCGTTCGGTCGCGCCCCATGACCAATGTTCATTCCACATGTCAACGACAATAATAGCGGTCTCCGCTGGGTGCCAGTTGACCTCCTCCTCAAGGATACGCCATCCGTTTCTCCCGGCGGTCCGTGCTTCCTGTCGCCGAATAGCGAGGGAAAGCCTCTCTTCGGAGGGGGTAGCAGAAAAAGCGTAACGGGCTATATCAAGTTTCATTTTCATTCCTCCTGGACGATTTTTCGCAAGACATAAGCGTCTTCACCATTGCCATAGTATTTTTTTCGGATGCCGTACGGCTGAAATCCGAAGCGGTGGTACAGCTTTCGTGCCGGAACATTGCTCATCGCAACTTCCAAAAACACCTCACATGCCGCGGCACCCCGAATGATTTCTAAGGCAGAACCGAGCAGGTAGGTGGCAACACCGCGGCGACGGTATGTATCGGTTACAGCGATGTTAAAGATATGTGCTTCATCGTAGCACAGCCAAAACACAATATAACCGATAATCGCATCATTTAACCGAGCGGTGTAGAGATGGAAACCCTCCTTCTCATCCCGGAGATACGATTCAAAAATTGATATGTCCCACGGCTCCGTTGGAAAGACTTCCTGTTCTATTGCCATCACCTGTTCAAGGTCACATTCTTGCATCCGTTCAAAGGTGAGTTCTGGAAAAGGTTTTTCGATATGCATTTATCACAATTTTAGCACAATCGCGGGAGCATGTCAAGCATAAAGTTTTCGTTTTGCTATTGCTTTTCTATTGAATCGGTGCTATAATAGTGTCAAGATAGAATCCAATAAACATTTTTAGGAGACCGTGATGAAAGATTTTGCATTTACAGGCGGAAGACCTGACCCCTATACGTTTCCGACTGAGGCGTTGATTGAAGCAAGCGAGAAAGCCCTTCGGAAATTGGGCGGACAATTAGTCAATTACCCCGGTGAATCCGGCTACCGGGGGTTACGTGAACTCGCATCCATCCGTTTCGAACGCCGCGAAGGTGTCCCGCTCCCAATAGATAACACCTCTATTACCTCAGGCTCAATGCAGGCACTCGAATTGGTGTTAGGCACATTTATTAAGCCGGGGGATACAGTGCTAACGGAGGAATTTACCTATAGCGGCACACTCGGCATTATGCGCCACCTCAAGGCGAATATCGTCGGCATCCCGATGGACTATGTAGATGGCATGAATATGGACGCGTTGGAAACAAAACTGAAGGAGCTCAAACGCCAAAATGTCACACCTTCGCTTATCTACACAACCTCTAATCATCAAAACCCGACTAGTGCAATCCTGTCGCTTGAACGGCGACACCGCATGTTGGAACTGGCAGAAGAATACGATACCCTCATCGTGGAAGATGATTGCTACGGGGATATAGATTTTGTACCGAACCCGACACCCGCGTCACTTTTCAAGTTAGACACCGCGAACCGGGTTATCTTCATCGCCACCTTCTCGAAGATTTTGGGAGCAGGCGTTCGCCAAGGCTACTTCGTTGCAAGACAACCGTACTACGGAATGATTCACCAAAACCGATGGGATGGCGGCACAAGCGCGCTTGCAAGTGCTATCGTAGCTGAGTTTTTCATGGAGCATCTTGAGGCACATCTCGAAAAAACGAACGCTGCTGTCGGTGCCAAATGTCAAGCCGTCATAGATACTCTGGACGCACATGTCAGCGACCTCTGTACATGGACCAGACCGCGCGGGGGGTTGTTCTTGTGGATAGACCTGCCAGAGTCAACCGACCTAAATAAAGTAAACGAATTGGCATCTGCGAAGGGGGTAGGGTATAGCAACGGGAGTGCATTCCACTACGCAAACGCGCCTGTCAAAGCAATCCGCCTCGCCTATGCCTACTGTCATGTGGACGATATACCTGAAGGAATTACCTACCTGTGTAACGCAATCCGCAGTGCCCAAAGCAATGCGGCGGATATCGCAGCAGGTTAGTGCTCCACCCAAAATAAGGATGTCGAAGTCAATAACCCCCAGCTAAAGCATGGGGGCTTGTCCCTGATGCCCGCCAAGGCTATTACAGGGACGAGGGAAACTTGTTGACTACAGTAATATATCGCAGAGGCTGGACATGGCAGTCCAAAGTATGGTTATCTAAAAAGGTGGGTCGTCTGTGGTTGGACGATTTCACTGAAGGATGCTCCCCAAGTCTTAACCCACTACGCATCTGTGATCTGGATGGGGAAACATATACCCGCGTAAGCGGAGAACCCGAAAGGGGCCTTACCTGTTTTTTCAAAGATACCGTGTCAGGTCAAGTAAACAGAAAGTGCGAGTTCTGTTGAACGAAGCAGCACACTCGGAGAGGAACGCCTACGGGCTTGTGGCGAAAAAACAACCCGACTCCCCCTTTGGGGGGAAATATAGAACGAATGGGAGCGGTGTTTCCTCCCCCGCATAAATGCTGGGGGTCTCCACACCGAATATTTTGATGAAAAACAAAGTTTTTCTCTTGCTGACGATTGTCATAATGCTAGGCGTTGCAACAGCAGCACACAGTGAAATCATAGCCTCTTTAGTCCCCACGACTGACATTGCTGCCCCGGCTGTTGGCAAGCAGGTGAAGATTAACGTTAAAATAACGGGCACCGAAGAAACCGCAGGGTACTCGGCATTGGTCGCCTTTGATAGAACAGCCCTTAAGTACATTGGGACAACTATAGTCGACTATCTCCCACAAGGCAGCTCATGGGCAATCCCTGTGCTAAACGATGATGGGGAATACGAAGTCAGAGTCAGCCTCGATGGTAAAATTACATCCGGAAAGTCCGTGCGTTTTGGGCCGGGACCAGATGCACCATCACTCTCAGTAGAGGAGATGCTCTTCAAGGTTCCGGGACCAATACCGCCTGAATTCGCTGTGCCAGGTGCGGAGTATTGGGCGGTTGCCCTCTTTGCGTCACTGCCCCCTGATGGCGATACGAACGCGGAAGATGACACGTTCGCTAAACTCACCTTTGAGGTCACTAACGCGAAGCGAGCCCGTATCATCTTAGTGGATGCGAATCTATCCGATAATACCAGTGATGAAGGATTGGAAGCTACCCTCCAAAATCGCATGGTCATCCTTCATAACGTCGTAGATGTGAACGGCGATGGCAAGGTTAATATTTTAGACCTAGTACGCGTCGCGAACGCTTTTGGAGACACTGTTACGGATGCCAACAAGGCTGCGGATGTAAATCGAGATGGCGAAATTAACATTCTGGATTTGGTGCAGGTTGCACAAAATTTTGGAAAGTGAATTAGCAGCTTTCCGATAGCCATTTAAACTAAGGAGGAGAAGACTTTTGCGTAATATCATCCTATTTTCACTGGATACGCTCCGTGCGTCCAGCATGAGCTGTTACGGACATACTCACTTGACAACCCCCCATCTTGATGCACTCGCCGCAAACGCCACGCTTTTTGAAAGTTGCATCAGTCCGCACATTCCGACCCATCCAGCACATACGACGATGTTCACCGGGAAAGATGTGTTGACGCACCAAATTATAACACAAGGCGGAAGTCTAGACCTTTCAGAAAGTATTCGCACGTTACCTGAATTGCTGAACGAGGCGGGTTATTTCACCGTCGCCGCAGACAACTTGGGACGCTGGTTCCAACGCGGCTTTTCGGAAGACCATTACCGCGGTTATCAGTGGGAGAGTCGTTACCGCAATGCCCGCAAAGCGGAAGCTGTCAATCAAACAGCGATAGACCTTTTGGAGATTGCTCAAGCACAAGCGAAACCGTGGTTCGCATTCCTTCATTACTGGGATGCCCACACACCTTACTTGCCACCGCTGCCGTTCGAACGGATGTTTTACAGTGGCGATGAATGCGACCCGAACAACCGGAGTATGGATGCAGTTTACGCATGTGAACCCTTCACAGACTATTTCAGGCAATGGATGTGCAAACCGGACCCAGATGACCCGGACAATATCGCAAAAAAACGCCTCTGGACTGACCGCCGGTATGTCAACGCCCAATATGATGCCTCTATCGCTTATATGGATGCCTCGTTAGCGCAGCTCTTTCAATATCTGAACGACTGCGGACTGATGGAAGAGACGCTCCTCGTTATAACGGCTGACCACGGCGAGGAACTTGATGAACATGAACTCTGGTACGACCACCACGGGCTTTATCAGACGAATTGCCACGTTCCGTTAATCCTTCACTGCCCCGCTGTTGTTCCGAAGGCGCAGCGACTTGAGGGGTTGGTATCGCTGAAGGATATTGCCCCCACTATTCTGGATTACGCCGGACAATCCGAGCTTGTGGAACGGGAAAAGATGGAAGGCGCAAGTCTCCGAAAACTGGTCGACACTAGCACACACGAGGGCACTGCTGAAGCTATCTATCTTACCGAATGTGGATGGATGAAAAAACGCGGCTGGCAAACGCAAAAATGGAAACTTATTGTCGAAACAGGCGATACCCCGGAGGTTTACAACACGCCGGACCTAGAACTGTACGACCTAGAGGAAGACCCGGACGAGGTTTACAACTTGGCTGAAGAGGCGGATGAGGTGGTAGCACGTTTGCAAGGCGATATGGAGGCTTTTCTCAAACATCGACTGAACGAGACAAACCTCCCTGATCCGACGGTTGAGCAGGATATTACAATGCGGCGAATCGGAAATAAAGAAAATGCTGTCCCCCTGCCTTAGCGGAATTGGCTATTGGAAACCGTTGGAAACCGTTGGAAACCTATGGCAAGAGGAAGAAGACTTTGAAGCGCGTCAGAAATCTGCTTAGAATCACAACATCTTGCCAATTGCTAATTGCTAATCGCCATTCGCTAATTTACCTTGTGTTCGGTAGCGAACTGTCAGCATAGGACGTAGGTTTTCGTCCGGCACCTCTTTTGCGGCAAAAGTAAGCGAGCTTTTTCCATCGCGCAGTGCAAAAAGGTACCCGTAGTTATAATCGGGATGCTCGACCCAAAATCGGACCGCCTCCGTAATCAGCTCACCTTTCCAGACGTAACGTTTCCCTGCGTCCTGAATTTCGCACGTGCCATCGATGCGGTGTGCGACATCCTCAGAGCCGTTATAATCTCCTTCGATATCGCCATCTATACCTGCCAACATCGCTTGTGCGGGAGGTTTATTCCATGGAAGGTTGCGATGCAACGCGCTGTTATAGGTGAGCTCATCCTCTTCCGCCCGTTCCGATTTTCCCCTACCTTCACGCCACGGTAGGAGTACGCGCCGGAGAATAACGGTTTGCGCAGCCGCCGCATCAGATTTCTGTGCATATAGACTTATCGTAGCATCTACCACCTGCGTCGGTTCCCAGACTCCCATATTCTCAAATGCATCAAACAGGTCAAAAGCGACAAAGAAAACGCTGCCCATCGGATTACAGACGAGTGTTGGTTCCGCACCAGCGTTATTATTTCGCGTCTTCCGACTCTTTTCCACAAGCAAACTCGTATCCTGTAACACGCCAGAGAAGGTGACACCGTTCCCAAGTCCAAAGGTTACCTCATTTACCGCTGGGAGCGTAACAACTACGCCTGTCTGAAATGCTGGCAACGTGAGTTGGTATTCTTTTCCGACCGCCAAAGGTGTGGTAAGCAGCATCACCCGATTCAGACGTTTATCGAGGAGTGCTTCTTCCACCTGAACATCCGGTGTTATCCGATAGTTCTTCAGGTCCTCTATAGTTTCCGCCTTCAACTTTCCATCGAACTGCAACTGAATTGCCGTTTGCGAAAGCGGAATCGCCTTTAGGAGTTTGGGGGTATTTTCCGCCTGTTGGCTGCCTGTGCTTAAAAACGTAGCAAAAAGAATGCATATAACTGCAAAATAGTGTCTCAATTTATCCTCCAGGATTGAAACAAATAGTCTGTCAAGTTTGCACATTATATCGTAACACCCCCGCGATGTCAAATACTTTTTATGCGGCAGCCAGGGGCATTTAGTTCTCCATATTTTCGAGCGTTTTTTCAACACTCTGCCTAGCCCTGTAGGGGCGGTATGTTTATAGAATGTCTTGTTAAAAACATTTGCTTATTATTCTTATCCATGCTATAATAACTAAAGTTTGGACAATATTCTAGATTTCAGGCAGCCTTGTCAAAAGGCAGGGCGTTATCTTGCGTTTCCTCGGGCAGAATATTCTGCGAGTTTGTTTTATCTTCGGAACTCGCAGAAAATCGGCGGCACAAAATCTGTGCTTGAAGATAAGCGACCCGCAGTCCTTGTGTGAGTTTCTTAGGTTTATACCAATGAATGCCTAGTTTTTCACAGACCTGCTCAACACTGATAAGTTTTTGTGTCGTTTCCGGAATAGAAAAGATTAGCTTTGTTAGAGACGCTGCAACGAAACTCAGTTGTAGGAAGCGATTGATGCTTTTTCGGGACTTGACCTGATACCCGCTGAAACCGAAGTGTTGATTTGCGTCGCGAAAGGCGGTCTCTATCTCCCATCTGCGGCGATAGTATTGAACAATCTGTGGTATGTCAAGCGTCAAATCTGTCGTCCAGACACAGAAATACCGGTAAGGTTTTGACTGTCTCGGTTTCGTTCGGATGACAACTATCCGGACATCTACCGGACACATTTTTGTTCGCGCTATCTGTGATGCCACTTGATACTCTTTCCCCATTATGGAGACGACTTTATACCGCAAGCGGCGGATGTTTAGACGCGGACCGTATTTCTTCGGACGGCCGGGGCCTCGACGTTTCGGGACTTTAGGAACGCGGTAAAACACCGCATTTGACTTCGCCCGACACAAGATATGGTGTTTGAATGCCAAAACCGTCTCAAACACTTTTCGACGGGCGAACCCTCTATCAAAGATGATTAGCCCCGCAGGTATCTTGGAGACGATACGCTTCAAGACCGCATCGCCTTTATCACGGACTGTCTTCGGAACAACAAGCCTGACCCACACAGGAAATAGAAGCCATTGCGTCGCAGTCTCACACAGTAAACCTAACGCAGCAAACTCATGACCGAAGTGAAACTTAGATTGATTCACACGACCTTTCTGATACTTGAAGTTCCGAAAAAAATGTAGACCATATTGACCCTTGCCGGTTTTCAAAGCAGACGTGTGGTCATAAACATAAACCCAATCCGGAAATACCTGCTGTAGTATTGCAATCAATTTTGCCGCAACAGCGTCAGCATCCCATACACCCCGGGACAGAAACTTCGGCAAAGACCAATACTTCGTTCCGAAGACACTTGATTGATAAAGACCCGTCAGGGTGCCACCCTGGGTATTGGCAGCAATAAACCCAAAAATCATCGCTTGGAAAAGCGCAAAGTTTTGTTGGTTGAATAAACAACTAAAATGTGATAGAATATCTTGTAAGCAAAAAAGAAGGTTCATTTTTATTTTCCTTTAGAAAATTTAATTTATTTTAAAATGATACCTACTTTTTTGCTTTTTGTCCATCTTAATTCTTAAAATTGTCCAAACTTTAGTATAATAACGTGAGTTTGGAAAAAGTTTTCCCCTAGTATTCGGGCAAACGGTTTCCCGCTCTTTAGGGACGATATGTTCATAGAAGCAGCGAATACCGCCCACCTCTTAGTCCCGTAGGGACGATATATTTATAGAAACAGCGAATACCGCCCACCTCTTAGTCCCGTAGGGACGATATATTTATAGAAACAGCGGATACCGCATTACCGGGCAGCAAACAATCAGGAGATACACATGTCCCAAGCAAACCAACTCGGTCTCCCCTTCGAAAACAGAAGCGGAGACACAGATAACGGATTCCACACCGCACTTGCGTATATCCGCGAAAATGCCAATAGCAACTACAGCGTAGGCAATCTCTTTGAGAAACTCATCAAAAACTATCTCCTCGAAGATCCGTTCTACAAGCGGCGTTTTACCGAAGTTTATCTCTGGTCCGAATGGGCACAACTCCGCCCGGAGTTCGATGGCACTGATATCGGTATTGACCTCGTTGCAGAGGAACGGGAAGGGGGATATTGTGCCATCCAGTGCAAATGCTACGCAGCAGACACCCGAATTACGAAGGCTGCTCTGGATACGTTCATCGCCGCTTCCGCACGCGAACCCTTCACCTCCCGAATCTTCGTTGATACCAGCGAGACCTGGAGTGCTAACGTCCGCAGAACACTCGACGGACTGCAACCCCCCTGTCAACGTATCAGTGCAGCAGACCTTGCAAGCCGACCGGTTAGCTGGCCGGACCTAAGCCATCAGGCTCCAGAACAGCTCAACTATCAGGTCGAGACATTCAGTCTAAGGGAGCATCAACAAAAGGCGTTTGATGATGTTGTCAACGGTTTCAAAGAATCCGACCGGGGCAAACTGATCATGGCGTGCGGTACAGGTAAAACCTTTACGGCACTCCGAATTGCTGAAGAAATCGCTGGTGTTGGCGGTAGAGTGCTATATCTTGTTCCCTCTATCGGCCTCTTTGCACAAGCAATGCGGGAATGGGCAGAACAACAAGGCATTCCGCATCGCTACATCGGTATATGCTCCGATACAAAGGCAGGAAAAGCGAATGAAGACGCTACCCTCATGGAATTAGAATTCCCTGTTACCACAAATGAAACCGTTATCTCCGAAGCATTGCAGAAAAACGATAAAGGCAACATGAGAGTTGTTTTCTGCACCTATCATTCACTTCCAAAAGTTGCAGAAGCGCAGGGTGCGGGAGCACCGGATTTTGATATTATCTTCTGTGATGAAGGACACAGAACAACTGGCGTTGATAGACCTAATGATAAAACATCGCCTTTTGTGCTTGTCCACGATGCTGACCGGATTCGCGCGAAAAAACGGCTCTATATGACCGCAACACCTCGCCTTTATACCGACAGTGCAAAAACAAAAGCTGCACAGCATAATATAGATGTGTTTTCTATGGATGATCCGAACACGTACGGGCCCGAATTTCACCGCTTACCTTTCTCTAAGGCAGTTGAGCAAGACCTACTCTCAGATTACAAAGTGGTCATACTGGCGATGTCCGAACAGGGTGTAAATAGGACACTGCAAAGGTATCTCAGTAATGGTGGGAGTGAGCTTAACATCAACGACGCGACAAAGATTGTCGGGTGTTGGCGCGCATTACAGAACCCCGAAAGAAAGTCTTCTGAAGATCCAGAGCTTAAACCATTAACACGCGCGATCGCTTTCTCAAATACGATTGCTACCTCGAAAAGGATTGAAAAACATTGGGACCGCATTATAGAAACTGCGATTGAAGAACTCCCGGAAGACCAACGTCCACAAAATTTCACATGCGAAACCAAGCACGTTGATGGTAAAAATAATGCACTTGAACGGAAACAGCGAATTGAATGGCTCAAAGGAGATTCTGAAGGCGTTTGCCGTATCCTCTCTAATGCACGATGCCTCTCCGAAGGTATTGATGTACCCGCGCTTGATGCCGTGCTTTTCATGACACCTCGAAATTCACACGTTGACATTGTGCAGGCAGTCGGACGTGTGATGCGAAAAGCCCCCGGCAAGGAATACGGCTACATCGTCTTACCCGTCGCAATTCCGTCCGGCGCAGACCCTGTTAAAGCACTCAACGATAATAAAAGGTTCGCCGCTGTATGGGGTGTCCTCCGTGCGCTACGTTCTCACGATGACAGACTCAATGCCGAGATCAATAAAATTGACCTTAACAACGAACCCACTGAAATTATTATCATCGATGGGGATGGAAGCGATGGTGAAAATGGCAATGGATCCCTAAACGGACAACAGCTGCTGCTACCGATCGGTATCCCTGCTGATGCAATTTACGCTAAGATTGTGGAAAAATGCGGCGATAGAAAATATTGGGAGAGCTGGGCAAAGGATGTCGCTGATATTTTCAAAAGACTCGTTGGACGCATTGAAAATCTATTGGAGAATCCCGAAAACGAGGCACTACAGGAGTGGTTCTATGATTTTCACAAAGAGTTGACAGAAACGATCAACGACTCAATCACACGTGAGAGTGCTATTGATATGATGGCACAACACATTATCACACGCCCTGTTTTTGAAGCACTTTTTGAGAACTACGACTTTGCTACCGGCAACCCAGTCGCAAACGCGCTTAACAAACTCCAAAACGATTTTTCAGAATTCGGGCTTGAAAACGAAACCCGCGATCTGGAAGGGTTTTACGAAAGCGTCCAGAGGCGTGCACGCGGACTTGACAATAGCGAAGCACGTCAACGGGTACTGTTGGAACTCTACGAGAAGTTTTTTGTTACCGCCCTGAAAAAAGAGGTGGAACGGCTCGGAATTGTCTATACACCCATCGAAGTAGTGGACTTCATATTGCACAGTGCCAATGAAGTATTGCAAAATGAATTTGGGCGAAGCCTCAGCGATGAAGGTGTGCATATGCTGGATCCGTTCACTGGCACAGGCGTTTTTCTTACGCGCCTGCTGCAATCTAACATTATTCAAGATGCTGACCTTGAACGCAAGTATCGCGAAGAACTCCATGCAAACGAAATTGTACTGCTAGCATACTACATCGCCACTGTCAACATTGAGGAGGCGTTCCGCGGGCGGCTCGGAGAAGACAGCAGTTATGAACCGTTCAATGGCATTGTCCTAACGGATACCTTCAATCTAAACAAAAAAGATAACTCTACGCTTTTCCCGAAAGAGTGGCTACAGGAAAATAACGAGCGTGCAGAACAGCAACAGGAGCTTCCGATTCAAGTGATCGTTGGTAATCCGCCATGGTCAGCAGGACAGAAAAGCGCAGCAGACGACAACCCAAATGTCGACTATCCAGAACTTGAAAAACGAGTCAGAGAAACCTACGTTGAGGCCGCCACAGTAACAAATAAAAACCGTCTTTATGATACATACAAGATGGCGATTCGATGGGCTTCTGACAGGATTGATAAGCAAGGTATCATCGCCTTCGTTACCAACGGCTCATGGATTGATGGTAACGCCGAAGCAGGCATCCGGGCGTGCTTAGTGGAGGAGTTCAGTTCAATCCATGTCCTAAACCTGCGGGGAAATCAGCGAACCCAAGGGGAGGTGTCGCGTCGAGAGGGAGGTAAAGTCTTCGGTTCAGGGTCACGCGCCCCCGTTGCCATTACACTCCTCGTCAAGAATCCGAGTACTGGACACGAGGGTTGTAAAATTATCTACTGCGATATCGGAGACTACCTCACACGCGAAGAGAAATTGGCAGCACTCACTGAGGCAAAGTCTATAAAAGGATTTAGCACTTGGCAGACGATCACACCTGATGAATATCACGATTGGATTGAACAACGAAACCGTGAATTTGTTAAGTTCTATCCGATGGGATCAAAGGACGCGAAAGCAGGTAAGACAAACGATGCAATATTTGAATTATATTCAAGAGGGGTAACAACCGGTAGAGACGCGTACATTTATAACCTCTCACGCGATGCCTGTGCCGCGAACGCGAACGGAATGACACAGGACTATCTCGCCGCCCTCTCAGAATTTGAGAAAAATCCAGGGTTTATAGCAGGTGAGGTCGCAAGTCAACACAAATCGAATACTAAGTGGGATAGTGCCTTGATAAATAACCTGAGGCGAAAAGAAAAAACCGCATTTGATGAGGGTTATATTCAAAAAGTTGCTTACCGGCCATTCGTTGCGACAAATTGTTATGCTGACTACACCTTCATACAGAGCAAGTATCAGATGGATCGCATCTTTCCAAATAGTTCCAGCGAAAACCGCGCTATTTGCGTCCCTTGTATCGGAACGAAAAAGCCATTTTCTGCCCTTGTAACTGACAGGATGTCCGATCTCAACCTGCAACAAGGTTCACAGTGTTTCCCACGGTACCGATACCCGAAGCCTACAGATACCCCGAACACGTCAGACATGTTTGAAGGTATTAACAAGCCTCCCGAGCGCATTGATAACATTTCAGACACGGCACTGCGCGCCTTCCGTAAACACTACGGTGATGACTCCATCACAAAGGATGACATCTTTGACTATGTTTACGGTATCCTCCACGCCCCCAGTTACCGAGAGCAGTTCGCAAACGATTTGTCCAAAATGATACCGCGTATTCCGTTTGCCCCGGATTTTCACGTCTTTGCAAAGGCGGGCAAAAAATTGGCAGAACTTCATCTCAATTACGAGACGTGTGAACAATACCCACTCAGAGTCGAGTTTCCGAATATGGCTTTACCGCCAACCGACCTTGAAGATGCGGACCCGGATCTTTTTCGGTTAACTGATAAAGTGATGCGTTATGGGCCTGATGGGAAAAGATCGCTTGGCATTAATACGCATGTTCGCTTATGTGGCATTCCAGAAGACGCTTATCGCTATGTCGTTAACGGCAGGTCACCGCTGGAGTGGTTTATTGACCGCTACTACATAAAAACGGATAAGGATAGCGGCATCGTCAACGACCCGAACGGTTGGTTTGCTGATCCGCGTGACATTGTTCCTGCAATTAAGCGGATTGTTTATGTGAGTGTGGAATCTGCCCGAATTATTGATAGGTTGCCAGATGAGATAACTGTCTGAATCGCGGATTACACAGAGGACGCAGAGAACGCGGAAAAAAGAGAATTCTTGCTAAAATCTACGCATTTACTGTCAGAATCGCGGATTACACAAAGGACACAGAGGACACGGAAAAAGAGGAGTGTGTTCAGGCTAACCGGTTTACTTGTGAAAACCAATATAGATGCCACAATAACCCCTTCCGCGTTCTCCGCGTTCTCCGCGAAAATCCGCGATTCTGACAAAATACAAAGAAAGGGACAACAAAAATGAGTAATAACCTAAAATATGAAAACATCACTGGAAAAATAATTGGGGCAGCGATTGAAGTCCATAAGTTTTTGGGAAACGGATTCCAAGAGGTGATTTATCAGAGGGCGTTAGCTGTTGAAATGCGGAGGGCAGGTCTGGAATTTGCTCGGGAAGTTGAGCACGATATATATTACAAGGATTTCCCCGAACCCATTGGAACCCGACGAGCTGATTTCGTAGTGGCAAGAATTGTGTTGGTGGAATTAAAAGCTATCACGATGTTAGAACCTGTTCATGAAGCACAGATATTAAATTATTTGAAGGCATACCGACTGGAAATAGGTTTGTTGATCAATTTCGGTGAGGAAAAGATAAACGTCAAGAGATTGATTCTTTCACAACCTAATCTTAGGTGATGTGTTAGAATCCCGGATTATTCTGTCAGAATCGCGGATTACATAGAAGACACAGAGAACACAGAAAAATAGGGGTTTGGTGCATGCACAGCGGTTTGCTTGTGAAAACCAATACAGGAGTTCCAATAACCCTTTCCGCGTCTTCCGTGTTTTCCGCGTTCTCTGCGATTCAGACAAAATACCTGTCAGAATCGCAGAGAACACAGAAAAATAGGTTTTTTGCTAACATGTTCGCATTTGTGAAGGGGAACTGAAATGCCCAAAAGACCCTTCCGCGTTTTCCGTGCACTCCGCGAAAATCCGCGATTCTGACAATCTCTGCGACAAAAACTTTACACACGCCTTGACAAGTGGCAAAATATGTGTTATACTATTAGTGTAAAATAAAGTAACGCGTTGATTAAGCGCGACTGCTGGCAACGGATGCCAGTGCTGCACGGTAAAGACTGTCTGCATAGTAGACGGGCTAGCAGCAAAAAAGCAGACAAACAGATTCTTAAAATAGGAGGAAAAAGCACATGTTGGAATTTACGAATCTTGATTCCCTTTACGCTCATGTAGAAAACAGTCCTCTAACGGATTACAAGCGTTATGAGGTGATTGATTTTTTTCGGGAGTTTAGGGACGCGAAAAAGGAAGCAAATGATTCTGAAGCTGCTGAGAAAGCACAATGGGAGATTCACTTCCTATGGTTCCATTTAAAAGAAGGGAACATCGGACCTGAGTGGGAACAAACCGACAATGGTCAAGTATTTGTATACCCACATTTGGATCTATTTGATGAAAAAACATACGAATATTTGATCTGCAGGCTGCAGACCACCAATAATCCAACACTAAAAGCTCGCTATGCTCATATCCTCTGGTGTAGTCTGAAAAAACATCATAAATATGCCAAAACAGCCGTTGATTCATACCTTGAGTCGATTTCAATTTATGAGCGAGGATATGATAACGATGAAGATTACGCTCAGGATATTAGAAAAGTTGTCATGAACGCTCATGTTATTGCTTGTCAAAGCAATTATGAAGTAGAGAAAATCAAAATGGAGTTATTGCGACTGATTCAAAAATTCAGTTTAGGTGCTGTATTTTCGGCGCAGACTCTTATTGATTTCATGTTAAAGTTCACAAAAAGGTTTACTAAAGAAGATTTTGAGGGTTTACAGAATATATGCTGGCAAATTGCCGAATCTTTTTCAGATGATGGAGATAGTGCAATTACCTTTCTCAAGCTTGGAAGAAAAGTTGATCAGAGACTTGAAAAGCAGTCTCATAATTGGATACTCCGGATTGCACAACATAATGAAGCTCAAATGAAGCAGCGTGAAGCGGACCCGATTGTTGCCTTGCATTTTTGCATGCAGGCGATTGAAAACTACAAAACGGCAGGCAATGAAGAAAAGGTAAAGGAATTAGAAAAAAGATACGCCGAGCTCAGAGATGCTATGGAATTTCACACGAACGGGATAGATGATGATGTAACAGAAATTGTAACGGCAGCAAGAGACTATGCACAAGATTTTGTTAAGAATGCTACCTCTGAGGAAATTATTGGCTGCTTAATTTCAGATAAATATTTTCTGCCAACGGTTCAAGGAACTGAAAAATCAGTGAAAGAGCAAATTAAGAGCTCTCCAATCTTTCATCTTTTTCCCAAGGTTATATTGGACCAAAGCAAAAATACGGCTCAGCATTTTGAGACCGATGATGAGAAGAAACGTCATAGTATCCTTGAGAGCTATCGATTGCAACTTGAAATAGGAAACATCTATTTAATCGATACCTTTCTCTTTGAAGCGATCTCGGAGCGAAAATTGACTATTGGTATACTATTAGATTATTTGAACAAACATTGTTGGTATGGAAAAAGTCTGAATTGGTTGAGTTTAATTGCTCCATCTCTCAATAAATATTTTCGTCAGATAGATTTTTATTTAGCCTATCCAGGGCGGAATCATCCTAACTTTGTTTTGTGTCTCGATTCCTTGACCCTAAAGATAGAAGGACTTTTTAGAAATTTATGTCGTCTGTCTGGTGTCTCAACTACCTATCACAGACAAGATCGGGCCGGCCGAAATATCGCGCAGGAAAAAGATATTGATATGTTGTTACGTGAAGAAGCGATTCAAGACCTATTTGACGAAGACGATCTACTATTTTTCAGGTTCCTCTTAGTCGAAAAAGTTGGATACAATTTAAGGCATAAAATTGCACATTCTTTACTACCTTTTCATCAATATGATGTTTCTTATATGAACCTGATGATATTAGCCTTACTCCGCTTAGGAAAGTATGATCTTGTGCAGGAAAATTCTCAGGAAGATGACGCTGAATGTGAACAAGAAAATAATCAATAGTCAAAGCAGGCAGATTCTTAACGTCTTCCTGAATTAGGCGCGTCGTTTATGTCAACGTTGAATCACGCGGATTATTGAGGGGTTACAGTTTATATTAACTGCAGCGGAATAAGGGGCAGGCACACTGCACATAACAAAACGTCATTACACAGAAACCAATAATCCGCGCCATCCGTGTAATCCGCGATTCAGAAATATTTTAAGGAGGAACACCCATGAATACGCAAAACGAATCCAATACACAAACCGACCTTAGCCGTGTCTTGGCAAAGATTACTGATATAGTCGAAAAATCTGCCGAAGGTGACTACATCTACCGCGGGGAGTCTAATAAATGCCATAAAAAAGTCTCCTCGAATCTCTATCGCGAATACAAGGCTGATATTGAAGCAGAAAACTTTGATATAGCGGTTGTCCAAGAGGAAATCCTGAGGGAAGCGAGAGAATATACCACTTCCGAAATGACTGACTCTGAAATCCTCACAGAGCTCCAGCACCACGGCGGAAAGACGAATCTCATTGACTTTACGACTGACTACCTTGTTGCCCTCTTTTTCGCCTGCGATGGCAACCGTGACAAGCCCGGGAGGGTCATATTAGTCCAAAGACAATCTGAAGCTTACGAAGTCGTAAAACCGCCTAGAACAATCGAGCGTGTTGGATTCCAGAAAAGTATCTTCGTTCGATCACCCAGTGGTGTTGTTGAACCAGACGATGTCGTGTATATCCCAGCAGACTTAAAAGGGGCCATGCTCCACTACCTCCGAAAGCACCACGACATCTCGACCAAAACCATCTATAACGACCTCCAGGGATTCATTGAAAATCAGAACAGTCATAAGAGCGCGTATGCGAATTTTTATAAGGGCCGCACCTGCCAAATTCGTGGGGATTCAACAAAGGATCCGGTGGAAAAACAGGCATCGTATGGTAAAGCGGTTGAGCATTATACCGAAGCTATTGACTTAAACCCTGAGTATACTAAGGCTTATAACAACCGCGGTGTTGCTTACAATAGCATAGGTGAGTATGACAGGGCCCTCCAAGACTATAACAAAGCCATAGACTTGAAACCTGAACTTGTCCTACCCTATAGCAATCGGGGCAATGTTTACGTTGAGAAAGGGGAGGTTGACAGAGCTATCCAAGACTATAACAAAGCCATAGACTTGAAACCCGAGTATGCCATTGCTTACAACAATCGGGGCACTGCTTACCAGGACATAGGCAAGTTGGACACTGCTATCCAAGACTATAACAAAGCCATAGACTTGAAACCCGAGTATGTCGATGCCTATAACAATCGGGGCACTGCTTATAGTATCATAGGCGATTTTGATAAGGCTATCCAAGACTATAACAAAGCCATAGACTTGAAACCCATGCTTGCCGAAGTCTATTACAATCGGGGGGCAGCGTGGTTGCTTCTGCAAGAATGGGAAAACGCCAAAGCGGATCTCAGTACCGCCAAAAATATGGGTTTTAACATCGCCGGTTCATTTCATAACTACTTCGGAAACGTTGCAGCCTTTGAGACAAAGCATGGCGTGAAGGTGCCGGAAGACATCGCAGCACTGTTAAGCCGAGATTGAAACTGACACTCCGAAAATGCGATTGTTATAAACATAACGCACCTATGGTGCTAAAAACGCAGCAGATACGCGCTGCTATAAACATACCGCACCGCTGGTGCTACAGACTCAAATTGTGTATGATCTATACATATCTTGAAATCCGCGTCACCCGTGTAATCCGCGATTCAGACAGAATGAGGAACAAGGCACCCTGCACATAACAAAACCACATCACACAGAAAACCAATAATCCGCCTTAATCCACATCTATAGTAATAAAGACAGCATTTAGCACCTCACGTTCCCGTTTTCCGGAGGGTTTATTAATAACCTTATCGCTAACAACAAAGGTGCTGGATGACCCGCCGTCCAGATTAATCGCCTCCGTCGCGCCAAGTTCACTGAGGATACTGGCGAGTTCATAGAGCGTCAAGCCGGTGCTATATCTCGGTTGTCTTCCATCAGCGACAACTAAAAACAGGGTGTCGTCGTTATAACCTAAAGCCGTTCTGGGTTCGTGACTCAGATTTAGCTGTGCGTTGCGTTTACCGGGGGTATGCTTCTTTTCAGCGAGGTGTGCATCCACAAGCGTCTGATTTATTTTCCCATTTTTGAGGAGCCGGAGCCTGCCCCCAATGGCATGGCGAGCCTGATTCCATGCAGGGGGTGAAAGCGAAACCTTAAGTGTGCCCGCTGCCCCTGGGATAAACTGTGCAACGCTATCACTCTTTTGGCGTGTGCTAATCCAGAGGATCGCGCCATCTTTCGGAATAGCGGTGTTTCCATCAGTTGAGACCGCCTCCACACGATAAGGGTGCGCATAGTTAGGTGTTAGCGGGAGTGGCAATCCGCTGAGGACGACCTCCTTACCTCTTCGGCGGCGAGTGTGTGTAGATTCACCGAGTCGTGGCGTGTAAAGCGTCACGAGACATCCATCAAGCCTACGCTGATTTATACATCCGAGTTCTAGGGTATGCGCTCCTATCTGTAGACTTGCTTTCATTTGCACGGGGGTGCTCAAAAATTCACCGGAGTCGGTTACGCCGAAACATGCGTCTATATCTGTTGGTTGCGTCATCAGTTCGCCATCTTGGATATGCAGATTTTCCAGTACCCCGCCGTAGCCGCTCATATCCCCGAGCACACCGAAACCGCCATTGACAGCGACAACGACACGTCTATCGCCACGTTTTGTGCGGCGCGCCGCCATTGCACGTACTGTCTCCTTTCCTATAATCTGCCCATTACCGAGAGCCACCTCAAAATGCAGGTTCGGCTGTTGTCGAGACATCTCTGCAACATACAGCACACACGTCTCGACATCCCAATCGTAGCGATACAGCTGCAACCCGGGCGACACCTCCGGAGAGAGCACTGTCTTTTTACCGCCAGCCTCTGCCACGGTAGGGATGAGACATAAGCATAAAAGGATGCTGTACAGTTTCAGTCCAAGTCGCATTTTTTACCCCTTTTTACGAAAAATTTCAACAGCGAAATAGGCAATCGGCTGTTCTATTGGCGGATGCAGCTTTTTGACGGTCAGCTGCACCGTATCCACCGGGAACTCTTTTAAAATCGCCGCTGCTATCGCCTCAGCCAGAGCCTCAATCAGTTGGAACGACTGGCGCGTGCCAATCTCAACGATACGGTTAACCACAGCGGCGTAGTCAATTGTATACGCGAGTGCATCGCTACGCCCGGCGGTCTCAAGCGAACATCCGAGTGTTGCATCGATTTCATAATGTCCCCCCACCTTACGTTCAGCTTCAGGTACCCCGTGATGCCCATGAAATCGGATGCCTTTGATGATAATGCTGTCCATGTTGAATCACTTGTGTTATCTGTTTCTCGACTTCCCTCTATTTTACCAGCTAATTGGCTAAAAATCAAGGGTAAAATTTGACTTCACGGCCCTATTATGATATACTTTCTCTATAAATTCAAATTGTAGGAAGAGACCAAACATGAAAGTTACAGTTAAATATTTTGCCGTATGCCACGAAATGTTAGACCGCTCCGAAGAGGAGATGGAACTGCCTGAAGGGGCAACCGTCCAAACGATTCTGAAACAGCTTGAGACAGAATGGCCAGAAATCGCTGAGTTTTACGAAGTGATGCAAATGTCTGTGAATTGGGAATACGCCACAGAAAACACCGAACTCGCCGAGGGAGATGAAGTGGCACTAATTCCGCCAGTCACAGGAGGGCGGGATGTTTAAGATAACCGCCGAAGTCATCACAGGGGCGGAGGTGCGTGAAGCCGTGGAAACACCAGAGGCAGGCGCGGTCATCCTATTTCTCGGCACCGTTCGAAACAACACAGACGGCAGACCGGTAACCTGTCTCGAATATGAGGCGTACCCGCCGATGGCAGAGAAGAAGATGGCAGAAATTGCAGCCGAGATTGCCGAAAAGTGGGGTATCCAACGGGTTGCTATGGTGCACCGCATCGGAAAATTGGAAATCGGTGAGGTGAGCGTAGCAGTCGCTGTTGCGTCCCCGCACCGAAAAGATGGGTTTGAAGCGTGTCAATACGCAATGAATCGCCTCAAACAGATTGTGCCTATCTGGAAACGCGAAGTGTGGGCAGACGGCGAAGCGGAATGGGTGAAACCGGATGCTGTCTTCTTTGACGCACCCCGAAATTAAACGGGATTACGTCACACAAAACCGCTTCACAAACTGACTGAAAATTGAGACAGCCTTATCAAACTGGTCTAACGCCATCCACTCATTGACGGTATGTGCCTGTTTAATGCTACCCGGCCCGATGATGACAGTTTCCATGTGTTGTCCAAAGGCAGCAGCATCGGTGCCATACGCGACAGTTCTCGGCTGTGTTTCGCCTGTAATTTCAAGAGCTGCTTGAATAATTTCAGCGTCAGGCGGCGTGCGTACCGGGGGTGCCTCAATAAATATATCAAATGTCAACCCGTGGGTTTCAGCAGCGGTGCGGGCACGGTTAACCCATACCTGTGGGTCATCGCCGGGCATCGGACGGTAGTTAATATTGCAGACACTCAACGGTGAAGTGATATTTGCGGTGCACTCGCCATCACTGAGCGTAATATTCCAATCGGTGAAAGGCGGTGAAAATTCGTAATTGAAGTATCGGGTATCGGTTGTCAATTCGTGATAAATGTCCCGCATTTCGGAGAGAAACGGAATTAACTTCAGCGTAGCATTATCCCCTTCACCTGTGCTGCTGTGTGCTGCCCTACCGATTGCTGTGACAGTGAATCGAACAACGCCTTTGTGAGCATATACGGCGTGCAGTTCTGTGGGTTCACCGACAACGCCGTAGCGTGGAAACCCATATTTTTGGAACATCTCCGACTTTTCAACGACCGCCTGTGCCCCCAAGTAGCCGACCTCTTCGTCAGCCGTTATGACGACATATAGCGGTGCATCTAGGTCGGACGCTTTATACCGGGATGCGGTTTCAATCATACAAGCGACGCTCCCCTTCATGTCGCAGCTGCCGCGGCCGTACATTTTTCCATCAGCAATCCGTGCCTCAAACGGATTTTCGGACCAACCGATAGCAGGTACTGTATCTATATGACCGAGAAGTGCCAATCCACGTTCCCCGGTGTCGCGCCCTTTGCGTCCAATCAGATTCACCTTTAGCACGCCTGCTGCATCGGTGTATTCAACCCGTTCAACCTCACAATCAACAGATTCCAACGTTTCAGTAAGGAAGTCGGTCACCTCAACGTTGCTTCGGGGGCTCACAGTATTATATCCAATAAGAGTTTTGGTCAGTTCTTTTGCATTCATAGTTCAATTCTACAAAAATCCGCGAAATTTGTCAAATATTTTTTAGGTTATCACCTGCAACCCGCCCATATACGGTTGTAACACGGCAGGCACACGGACAGTACCATCCGGGTTCTGATACGTCTCAAGGAGTGCGATAACAACACGGGGGAGTGCTGTACCAGAAGCGTTGAGCGTGTGAATAAATTCAGGTTTCGCCCCGGCTTCCCTGCGGAATCGGATATTTGCGCGGCGGGCTTGGAACGCCTCAAAGTTGCTACAGGAGGAAACCTCAAGAAACCGTTCTCCTGCGGGTGCCCAGACCTCAATATCGTAGCATTTCGCAGCGGCGAACGACAGCTCCCCCATGCAATGCTGCACAACGCGATACGGCAATCCGAGTGCTTGTAAAACACGTTCCGCATTTAATAAAAGCGATTCGTGTTCTGCATAAGAGGTTTCAGGCGTTGTGAACTTTACCATCTCCACCTTATCAAATTGATGGATACGCTGCAAGCCGCGGGTCTCTCTCCCGTATGCTCCCGCCTCACGCCTGAAACAGGGGGTGTAGGCGGTATAATAGATAGGCAATTCATCGGCAGCCAATATTTCACCTGCGAAAAGGTTCGTCACGGGCACCTCTGCGGTCGGAATCAGAAACAGGTCGCTATCCGGATTTTCTTCGTCCCTATCGCATCGATACATATCCGCCTCAAATTTGGGGAGTTGACCCGTGCCGGTCATTGTGGGCCGGTTCGCAAGGAATGGGGGTGAGACTTCAGTATAACCGTGTTCGGTTGTGTGTAAGTCAAGCATAAATTGGATTAGGGCACGTTCCAATCGTGCGCCCAGGCCTTTGAATAGGACGAAGTTGCTTCCTGCCACCTTCGCGCCTCGCTGAAAATCGACGATATCCAATTGTTCTGCGATTTCCCAGTGCGGTTTCAGTTCAAAATCGGCATCCGGTTTTTCGCCCCAGGTTTTGATTTCGGTGTTATCCGCCTCGCTTGTTCCAATAGGCGTACTTTCTTCAGGCATATTCGGAATTGTTAACAGGATGGCATCTATTTCAGTTTTGAGAACGTTCGCGGCAGCGGTCTGCTCCTTGATTTTTTGAGAGAGTTCGCGCATCTCGGTAATCGTCTCCGTTGCGTCCTCCTTCGCCCGTTTTAATTCCGCAATCTGTTGAGAGACCCTGTTCTGATGTGCTTGGAGAGCTTGTGTATTTGTCAGATTTTCGCGCCAATGTGTATCCAATTCAAGCAACCGGTCCAGTGCCGCGGCAGTGTGTCGGTTTTCTAACATTTTTTGCACATCTGCTGCATTTTCGCGAATAAATTTGAGGTCAATCACGGTGGTTCAGCTCCTGTTTTTTAGATTTATCTGATAACGAAAAAGCCACAGCATTGTTAAACACAATCTGTGGCTAATCCGTGCGTCTTATGAAAACGGACCCGACGGGATTTGAACCCGCGACCTCCTGCGTGACAGGCAGGCGCGCTAAGCCAACTGCGCCACGAGTCCATGAGATACCCTTAACAGGTAGGCGGGACAGGACTTGAACCTGTGACCTACAGCTTGTAAGGCTGTCGCTCTAGCCACCTGAGCTACCCGCCCAAAATGAGACTTCGGTTCAAACGAAACGTTTGTATTTCTGCACCGAAAAAACTATCTCATTCTTAAGGACGTTATTAAGTATACCACATAATGTAGCATTTGTCAAGAAAATTTGCATTTTTTTCAAAAAAAATGACTTTTTTAGAAATTAATCCAGAAAAAACGGTCGAGTGTCAAAGTTTTTTCAGAAAAATAGGACAGACTTTTTGGTAACGCGAACGGTAAATAATTCGTTTAATTATGTGGTAAGATGTTTAAAAAAAAACGAAATAAAACCGTAGGAGTAAAAACTATGAAACCGTGTTATCCGTATATGCTGATTTTGCTGTTGGCGATATTTCTCATCGCTGGATGTACAGTGATGCCAACGGGGTATAAAGCACTCTCTGAACAGCATCACGCGTATGCAAGCGGTGAAACGCGCGCAACGCTTGCAGACTGGCGGACGCTGATTTCAGACTATGAAGCTATCCTTGATATGGACGCACAAGGAGAATTAGCAGATGATGCACAATATGCTGTCGCTTCCTGCTGGATATGGTGCGTCAAGGTGGGAGACCCAGAAGCTGTACATCACGCGATTGAAGCGTTCCAAAAACTGATTCGCACCTATCCCGACTCGCCTTACGTCCCACAAGCCCATTATTGGCTCGGACGTTCCTATTCGCACCTCGGCGATTCGACGCGCGCCGTCCAAAATTATCAGGTCGTCACAAACCGATACGCGGATGCCGATATCGCGGAAGAGACACAACTACAACTCGGACGCATCTACGCGCAACAAGGCTACGTTACACGCGCAGAAACACTCTACGTTGACATCGTCGAATCCACAGCAAATCAGGAAATTGCTGATGCCGCATCAGCAGCATTGCAAGCACTCAAGACGACACAACACAACCCAGCGGCACCGCCTGCTCAAACCGCTTCCCCTCCACAAATTATTGGGGAACAACAGCAGGTCACACCAAAGCAAACGGAAAAACCGACACAAAAGGTAGAAACCAAACCCCAAGGGACCGAGAAAAAAGCCTTAATTCCTGAATCGCTTACCCGAGAGTTTGGACTCACAGCAAGAACGATTGTTATTGACGCAGGACACGGCGGAAAAGACCCAGGCGGCTCAGGCGCAGGCGACTTTATAGAAAAACCTATCGCCCTCAGCATCTCAAAAAAATTACGGGACATCCTTACAACCAAAGGATACACCGCACTCCTAACGCGCGAAACCGACCGGTTCATTCCGCTAAAGGAACGCACACAATTCGCCATAGAAAACAAGGCAGACCTATTTTTGAGCATTCATGCAAATGCAAGCAAAAGTCCGAAAGTGAACGGAATTGAAACCTATTATCTAGATATAGACAGCACCGACGGAGACGCTGAAAGTATCGCAGCACGAGAAAATGCAAACTCCGGCTATAGCCTCCAAGAACTAGAAACCCTCCTCAAAGGATTGATACAAGAAAGTAAAAGTGAGGACAGCTACCGATTGGCAAAAGAGGTACAACGTGAATTGATAACCGCAACAGGCGCAGTGGACCGCGGCGTTAAACATGCACGTTTTGTCGTGCTTATCGGAACGAATGTCCCAGCTATCCTAATTGAAACCGGATTTCTATCGAACCCGACAGAAGCGGGAAAACTGACAGACCCCGCATATCAACAGAAATTAGCCGCCGCGATTGCCCAAGGCATCGAAAAATTTTTAGAGAAAATAGCCGGGAGCCGCCTCGCTGAAGGGAAACAGTGATGTTTTTCGATTATCTCAAAACCGTTTCCGTACCTAGGATAGCACTTCTTCTGTTTATTCTCTTAGCGTGTAGCGGGGAATTCACGAGTGCTGACACACAACAGGCTGATATCGGTATCCTCTTACCTTCCGTGTCCACCGCTGATACAACACAGGCTGATAGCGACTATGCCCATTCTGTCAGCAAACGACTTATCCGTATGCTGAATAGCATCGGCTTCTCTGCCGACCTAATAGCGGAAACATTGCCGACTAACGTCGATACCTATCGACTGATAATTCTCCCGTTGAATCCGGAGGTTTCAACTGAAACCGCGGAATTCCTGAAAAATTTCGTTGCACACGGCGGTAAACTTTTGGTAAAATATGGACTAGCAGACGAGGTCGCACCGCTGCTCAATTTACGCAGAACCAATTGGATACGTGAGGAGGAACCGGGGCAGTTCGCTAGCATTCAACTTGACACCTCTGAAATACCGGGCATGCCAGAATCTGTCAAACAAGCATCCTGGAACATTACAGTGGCAGAACCGACAACCTCTGACACGAACGTTATCGGACAGTGGCACACTGCCACGGGAAAACCGTCCGGGTTTCCCGCACTTTTTATAGGCAAAACAGGGGCATTCTTTAGTCACGTCTTTCTTCCTGACGATATTCAAACAAAGATACAACTCCTCGCCGCACTGCTCGGACACCTGGTCCCTGAATTCCAGACCGCCATTGCAAAGCGAGAAGTGGAAAGTATAACTGCTGTTGGACATATTAAGACGCTTGACACCCTGACAAGATTTGTCCGATACAGCGGCGTTCCAGAGGCAAAACGCGCATTACAAACAGCACAAACTTTGATGAATCAAGCACGCGCGGAATATGCCAGCAAAACGTATCAGGCAGCGATAACCACAGCACGAAAAAGTCGAGAAGCACTCTCAAAAGCTTACTTCTTGTCACAACCAAGCACTGCAATAGAGGGGCGCGCCGTGTGGAACCATTCAGGACTCGGCGCATACCCCGGCGATTGGGAACGTTCCGCCAAAGAACTCGCCGCAGCAGGTGTAAACATGATTCTCCCCAATATCGCATGGGGTGGGGTCGCACATTACTCTAGCGATGTGTTACCGCAGAGTGAAACCTTCAAACAATACGGAGACCAACTGCAACAGTGCGTCCAAGCAGCACGTCAACACGGTATTGAAGTGCACGTATGGAAAATTACATGGAACCTCGAAGGGGCACCAAAAACGTTCGTAGAAAAACTACGCGATACCGCACGGACACAGGTGACAGCAGCAGGTGAACCGCTTAACTGGCTCTGTCCATCACATCCAGAAAACGTGCAATTGGAATTAACGTGTGTCGTAGAAATTGTAGAAAATTACGATGTTGATGGCATCCATCTCGATTATATCCGTTATCCGAACCGCAATGCCTGTTATTGTCAAGAGTGTCGTAAAAGATTCTTGCTCACAACGAGACAACACGTTGACGCGTGGCCAGCAGATGTCCTGCCGGATACAGGGGAGTATGGCAGCGAGTATACAACCTGGCGAGCACAGCAGATAACACGGCTGGTCCGCTTAATCGGTAAACGCGCACGTGAGATAAAACCGAATATCAAAATTTCTGCTGCGGTCTTTGGCGAATATCCATCCTGTGCTAGCTCCATTGGGCAGGATTGGATTGCATGGGCAAAAGCAGGTTATGTGGATTTCGTCTGTCCGATGAACTATACAGAGGATAACCGTTATTTTACGGATTTGTTACAAAAACAGCTCGCCTTGATGCCCAAGGACGTTGCAATTTACCCCGGCATTGGGGCTACCGCCTCTAATTCAATACTTACACCGGATGCGGTAGTCGGACAGATTTACCTCTCACGTCATTTGGGGGCATCCGGGTGGACAATTTTTGACTATTCAGCCGACATCTCCAAAACCGTCCTCCCAGCAATTGCGATGGGGGTCGGCAAACGTAAAGCACAACCGGCACATTGATGTTGGCTTATGGCTGTTGGCTGTTGGCTATTGGCAAGATGCTCTGATTATAACACGCGGTTTGACGCGCGTTAGAGGGTTCAAAAAACCTCTCTTGCTAATTGCTAATTGCACGCGAGTTTGAAAAAAGTTTTGACCTAGAGCGTTCTCTGGTAGTTTTAGCAAAAAACAGCACAAACTAGGAAGTTTATGCTACAATTACACCGCTTTTTTCGCGATGAAAAAGGTTTAGAGCAAACGGATATTTATTATCAAGCTCACGTTAATTGCCAATTGCTAATCGCCAGTGAGCTAATTGCCAATCGCCAATTAAACCGTCTGCCGACAACATCGGCAGGCAAGCGGAGGTACAATGACTCAAAAACCGAATATTCTCTTTCTCATGAGCGATGAACACAGTCCACACGCTATCGGGTGTGAAGGCAACCGTATTGTGCAAACGCCGAATCTCAACCGGCTTGCCGAATCGGGCAGCTATTTTGAGAGTGCGTACTGCCAAGTACCCCTTTGCACACCCTCCCGAATGTGTATGCTGACCGGAAAACACGCGCATCGCTGCTCAGCATGGACAAACGGGTCCATCCTGTTTCCGGAACATCTCACGATGCCTGAACACTTCGCACAACACGGATACGCAACGGCACTCGTCGGCAAAATGCACTTCGGCGGAAAAGAACAGAATAACGGTTTTCAATCTCGGCCGTACGGCGACATCCGCGGCTATGCGGGCCATCAAACCGACCCGCTGCACGGTCCCCCCGGTGTCCGTGAACGCACACGGCAGGCAGGCATAACTGAAATTCCATCAAGCCTTTTACAAGAACGGGTCATCAACGCTGAAACGCTTGAATATCTAAGGGCACAACCGACAGACCAGCCGTGGTTTCTGCTCGCAAGTTATAGCCGCCCGCATTTTCCGCTCACCGCACCGAAACGACTCTTCGACAAATACTGGCCCGATAATGTGGATATGCCCGACATTCCGCCAGGGCACCTAGAACAAACGCACCGATTCGCAAAGGGGCTCCGAGAGAACTTCAAGACAGCGAACATCCCCACTGAAGAAACGCGCAAAGCACGCGCCGCTTACTACGCCTGCTGTGAACTCCTTGACGAGTGTATCGGCGATTTACTCACACTTCTCGAACGGGACGGTTTTTTAGATAACACAATTATCGTCTATACAACCGACCACGGCGAAATGGCAGGTGAACACGGACAGTGGTGGAAATCCAGTTATTATGAAGCCGCCGCACGGGTTCCGCTGATTGTGGCGGATAGACGCACCGAACATGCACACCGAAACACGCGCGTCAAATCCCCCGTTGAATTGAACGACCTATTTCCAACGTTATGTGCAAAGGCGGGTATCCCTATCCCCGACGACCTAGATGGCGATGACATGACCCAACTTATGTCCAGCAATACCGAAGGTTGGCGCGACACCGCAATTACTGAATACTGGGCACAGCAAACTACAGGTCCTATGCGTATGCTGAGAACACCACGTTATAAATACGTAGCCTTTCCGGAGGATGACTCCATCCTGTTCGATTTAGAGAATGACCCGGGGGAATTTGAAAACCTCATAGGAAATCCTGAACATGGTCAAACAGCGGCATCGCTACATGAGAAACTCATGGCAGACTTCTCATGGGAGACTGTGGCACAACAGATGACAGTAGATAAGGCGCGCAGCCAAGATTTCAAAGAACCGTGGGGCAGAGGCACGCCAAATCAGTACACGTTACCGGATGGCCGCGTCGTTGACGCTGAAACCTGTCTCTATCGGCCAAGCCTCCGGGACGAATAAATGTCTTGCACCGATATTTAATATGGAATTTACAGAATGCCTGGCAACCCCAAAATTCGAATGTCTGCCATCGTTGTAGGAGTGCTTCTGGTCGGGGGGATGTGTGCAATCACCCCCTACAACAACTATTTTTTGCAGAACACCAATATTGCCGGTAATCACCTTCCTGTCGGTTCCATCTTCGGGTTGCTTTTCTTGGTATTCTTTATCAATATCCCGCTGCGCAAGTTTACGCAGAGTCGCCGCTTCGCGTTCTCTGCCCCTGAATTGACAGTCATCTGGATGATGCTGATTGTTGGAGTCGGCATTCCCTCTATGGGATTGCTACAGTTTCTGCTTCCATCACTGGTCGCGCTGCGTTATTTTGCAACCCCCGAAAACGATTGGGTTGAGACGCTCCACCCACACATCCCGGACTGGTTGATTGTCTCCGATACACGCGCTGTAACAGATTTCTATGAAGGTATATCCGCAGGCGAAACCGTTCCATGGCTGTTTTGGATAAAACCGCTCCTCATCTGGGGACTTTTCGTCCTCGTCTTCTATTTCACAACGCTCTGCCTGTCCGTAATCCTCCGAAAGCAGTGGATAGAACGCGAACGTTTCTCCTTTCCTTTAGTTCAGATTCCGGTACAATTAGCAGCAGCCCCGGCACACGGCACGTTGCTCAACCCCTTTTTTAAGAACAGACTTTTGTGGGCAGGCATGGCGTTACCGGTCGTCTTGCACCTTATCAACGGGCTGCACGCGCATTTTCCGACGGTACCCGAAATTCCGCTCGTCTACCATATCCACCGCGCCTTCACTGAAAAGCCGTGGTATACGCTCGGGTGGTGGCCCGCGATGCGTTTCGTCATCTATTTTTCGGTCATCGGCATAGCCGCACTGCTAACGCTTGAGGTGTCGTTCAGTCTTTGGTTTTTCTTCCTCTTTTTCAAGCTTCAATACATTCTCATGAATGCAATGGGACTCGGAATCAGTCCCTGGGTGAGCTGTAGTCGGCAGGTTATGGGGGGTTATCTTATCTTTGTTCCCGCTGTTTTCTGGGTCGGACGGGAACACATCGCGACGCTTTTCAGGAAAACGTTCTCCCCGCACAGGCGTGGGACCATCGGCAGCCAACCTGAACACACTGTCGGGGCAAACGGAATAGACGATACAAATGAACCGCTTCCGTATCGGGTCGCGCTGCTTGGGTTTCTGCTCGGTTTCGTTACGCTCACAGTGTTCCTCGGACTTGCTGGCATAACGACCTGGGTTGCTATCCTCACGTTGCTCTCTATTTTTATCACATCCATTGTGTTGTCGTGGATGGTCGTAAACGGCGGGTTGCTGCTTGTGCAGGCACCATTTTTCCCATCAGAATACCTCAACATTACATTGGGCTCGGCTGCATTAGGGCAGAAAAGTCTCGCAATTCTCAGCTTCCAACGTACGTTCTTCCGAGATTGGGGGGAATTCATGATGCCGAACTTTCTTCACAGTTTCAAGGCAGCCGATGAAGTTAGACTCGTCCGCAGACGAATTGCCCCAATAGTCGGCATTGCTATCGCCGTTGCTCTCATCGTCTCCGTTTACGCCTCGTTGACACTTATCTATAAGAAGGGTGCGTTGTTTTTACACGATTGGTCCTTTGTCGCTGCCCCACGCAACTATTTCCAACGGATGAGCCGTCTTATCCAATTTCCGGAGGAGACGAAGTGGGATGAGGTCTACAGCATGATTGCAGGCGCAGGTTTCACCGCTTTCCTGCTCTGGATGCGTCAACACTTTGTCTGGTGGGGACTACATCCGATTGGGTATTTGCTAGGTGCCACCTATCCCCCATTTCATCTCTGGTCCTCTATTCTTGTCGGGTGGTTCATAAAGTACTGCGCGCTGAAGTTCGGCGGCCCTGCGACGTATCGGAAAATTCGCCCTATCGCCTTCGGTTTAATCTTCGGTGAATATGTGATGGTAGGATTGTGGATGATAGTCGGATTTTTTACGGGAATAGGATATTTTGCACTGCCATCGTAATTTAGCAATTGGCAATTAGCAATTAGCAATTAGCAAGAGGTTGTGATTCTAATACCATTTCTAATTGAAAATGTCTCTTTCTTGTAGCATAAACTTCCAGTTTGTGCGTTCTTGTAGCATAAACTTCCAGTTTGGGTGTTCTTGTAGCATAAACTTCCAGTTTGTGCGTTCTTGTAGCATAAACTTCCAGTTTGGGTCTTCCGTTCTCCGTTTCATTTCTAACAACCGGTAATGATAGAATAATTATTGGCAAATTGGCAATTAGCAATTAGCGATTGGCAATTGGCAAGAGGTTTGTGATTCTAAGAAGAAGTCTGAAGCGCGTCAGAGGTTTCTTCTCTTTGTTTCTTTCTCTTGCTAACGGTTTCCAACAGCCAACATGCTGCTAACATCTATTCACCAAAATCCAGCTGTGGAACTGTTAGCGTCCCCGCCAAGATTTGCTGTCTTGCCGCCTCAACTTTTTGTTGCACAGCTTCAGGCACTCTATCTTTCAAGGCTGGATTATACGTAAACGTTATCGCGCCATCGGTTAGCATTGTGAAAACATAGAGTTTGGACACAAATGTTCCGGCGCGGACAGCACTTGCCAGCTGTAGATAGGCTTGCGGTGTAATCGCCGCATTTGCAAGCACGGCTCTAGGCGAGACATGGCTCTGGTCGCGATTTGCCCCGAAGGCGTAAACAGTTTTACCCGCATCCTGCGCCATCTCTACAGCTTCAAACACGCCAAGCCCAGCTTCATTTGCGTTATGAAAAATGAAATCAACGCCTTCCTGTATCTGTGCAAGCGCAAGTTCCCGCGCCTTATTAATGCTCTCCCAATCCCCGACATACACCCGTTGGACAGTTGCATCAGCGTTGACACTCTTCACACCGCCTTCAAACGCCATAAACGTGCTTCTGCCGGAGGGAAGCTCCTGTCCCCCCACGATACCGATTTTATCCGTTTCGGTCATCAGACCGGCTACCATTCCTAAAAGATATGTAGCCTGTTCAAGCCGAAAGACAATTGGTGAGACGTTTTCGCGAATCGCGCCACTTGCCCCCGCAGAGGTAATAAAGACGATTTCCGGATAATCCTGGGCAACCGCTATCGCTGCCTCCTGATACTCATACCCATGCCCGAAGATGAGATGATACCCCGCCATCGCATAGGCGCGAAAATCTGCTTCCCAGTCAGCCGGGGTCAGACTTTCAACGTAGTCTATTTCAGCACCAAGTTCCGTTCCAATTGCTTTTAAACCGTCATAAGCCAAGGCGTTCCATCCCTCATCGCTAATAGAACCGGGGAGGAGCATACCCACTTTAAACGTTTCCGCTTCTGGCGCGTAGATATTTTTCCCACCATCCTGAATTCTCTCACAACCGAGCATGAATCCGATTGACAAAAGACATACTAGCAATATCAAATAATTTCGTTGTTTCAACTTAGAGGTCTCCTTTGAATGTGAAAGGCACGTTATTCTGTTCCAGTCTATATCGTTTATGCAAAAAGAATAAGTTCTAACATGATACATTATCCGTATAACTACCCACGCAAACTAGGAAGCAATTCACCACGATTGGTTCCTCCGCCCCGTATCGAAACGCGAAAATTCGGGGAACAAGGAGGCAGCATCGCGTTCGATGGAATAGCGGAAATAACGTCCAATAACGAATTTGCCCTTTTCGCGCCCGGCGAAAAGGGTGAATTTTATATGATAACCAATGTGAAAAAATAGGCAGAGACCGAATCAGGATACCCGCTACATCGGATTATTATTGTTTGAGTTTTGCCCAGAGAGTGGTCAATTTGTCTTTGGATTCAACAGAGTAACTTCCACTGTTTGTCCAATCAAACGACACACCGCTTTTAAACTGTTCAAAAATTTCTACATGGGCACCACCGTTCACGGGTGCTGCAAAATTGTTTTTAGTTGTAGCGTAAACGATGTACTTTCCATCAGGTGACCATTTGAGACCTCCAAAACCCACGCGATTTGTAAGTGTTATAATTTTCTTCTGACCGGGCGGAATCCCAAGTGGGATAACGTGAATATTTTGCAGCATTACGAATGCCAGTTTTTTACCATCTGGTGAGAAAATCGGGTACCATCCGAACTCGCTGACACGTGTAATCTTCCGAGTCGCAATATCAAGAGTAAAAACACCGTGACGAGTGCTGTAGGCAATCTGATCTCCAGTTGGTGCCCAGACAAGTTCCCGTGCTTCAATTTCTGTTAACCGTTTTGCATTTGGCACTTGATTCTTTATCTCATTATTTGGAATGAAAAAGATGCCTGTCTTCGGAAGTGGATTTTCGCCAATCGGGACGTTTGTAAAGACAATATCTCCATTTATTGAGATGTCAAGATCCCACACCTCTTCAAATCTTCTCTGTGTTAGGTTGCGCGCTTTTTCGTCAGGTTGATTTCTATCAATAAGGTAAACGTCAGTTTCAAGAATCTCTCCCATATCGTGTCCGGCCAAAAAGATAATATAAGGGCCATCTTTTTGGACAGCGAACTCCCACATCCCATTGGCGTGTTTAAAAATCAGGTGTGTGTTATGTGTGGCCCACATATCGGTTAACCATAATTCGCTGCGGTTATTTGGATGTTTAAATATGATTTGATCGGTGGGTTTTGCCAACGTTGTGAGTGGTAGTAGACAAAGTAGAGAGAAACAAAGAGATTTGAGAAAGTATTTCATGAGAGCTCCTATTGTGTTACAGGTGTTTTCGTGTAGGGTTTTATCTCCAGTGGGAACTCGCCTAAGTCAATAGTGTTGGATAAAATGTCAGAGGGTTTCGGTACGGGATAGGGCGGTTTGCCAAAGTTATAATGAACTTTTATCTGTGTCTTTCCAATTCGCTTGAGGTATTCGAGCTCCTCGTTGAGTTCATCAAGTTGTGTTTGCCCCTTTTGGATCAGGTCCGGGAGTGCCTCAAGCCGTTCCTTCTCAGCATCCGTTAGCGGGCGTGGGTTTGGGTTTGTCCAAACCCCTGTCGCGCGATAGGAAAGGTCTGGATTGATATGCCAGACCTTTCCACCTACTGTTACCACCGCGGTTAACGTGTTTTTTTCGTCTTCGGGGGTGGTGAATGAGAAGAACTCCCTTCGGGACGACATCCAGTCCACGCGAAAAGAACTCCGTATAAGATGAGAAGGTGAACAGTGATATAGATATAACGCATTAGAGAACAGCCTTTGCTATATACCGGACTTGTATGCGGTGTCTTAGCTTAGGGACGCGCAGTGATGCGGCTCCCTGCAATTTTCCCCACATGTTCTTGTCCCCAAGTTGATAGGTGCGTGTATCGTAAATCTGTATACCCAATTTATCTGCGCCTTTTCCAACATCTACCTCACCGGGGCCGTCCGGATGGGGAATTATTCGTTCTCTGGGAAACTTAATCCAAGCATTCGCTTTCGCTGCCACGTCTCTCTCGCTCGCGTAAAGATGAGAATATGAATAACTAAAAAGGGTGACTGACTGATCTGCGTTGATCCAAGCAGTCACTCCTAGCCGTTTATCCGCCAATAAGACGATCGCCATTCTTCCTCATCCTTACCCAGCAAACCCCATAAGCCTGGGCCTGTTAGGTCTACACTCATTTATGTGAATATCCATTCTGAGTCAGATTCCAACCGTCATTCCGAAAGCCGCTATCAGTAAAATCTACTACAATGTCTATAGCGTTTACAATGAAGGTAACGCCAAGAACAGATCACGCCTATCAGCAGCAAAGCTGCGAGTCCTCTTTTGGATTTCATAAATTGCATTGAAAACGGTCCTTTATCGGCCCATTACCATAACTCGCCGTTACTCGAATAATGTCCGCAAAACCTACATACCGCATAGGAAGGAGAACAATAGAGGTGGGCAGTGCACACCATAAGCGTCAAAAGTGTCAAAACAAAAAAGCGTTTCATGATTATCTTTCCTCCTTTTTTAAGGACATAAACGCTATCCATATTATAAAGTTTACTATAAAAACATCGTAAAAACAGAGTCAACAATTAAAAAGACACACCGATTACAACAGAATTCGGGGCAATGTCCCGCTCCTTGTAGACCTTCCGGTATCCGGCGAGCTGCTTCCGTTGCAATAGTTTACCACTATTCATAACCGCTTTTGGATTAAAAATCCATAAAAAGGGGTTAGGTTTGTAAAAGGAGAAACGCTCATTTGTGTTTGCTATTCCTGCCATAGCTATGCGCCCTGTTTCCACTTCTCCGAGTGCTGCTGCGTATTGCGCTGGCACCGAAGTGGATATAGTCATGGGACCCACAAGGCAGGGTGTGTCGTGAACAGCACTTTCACAAATGATAACATGCTCCTTGTAAAAAAATGTCAATAAATTAAATTGCCTTGCTGCTTAAAACAACTCGGCAGCTATCTATAGGTATTCGGTGCTGAGCCACCTTTTCAATTTTGCTTTAGCCCGATGCAACAGAACCCCAACTTTACTTACTGTCAAACCCAACGTATCGGCAATCCGTTCGTAAGACAGCCCATCGATTCTCAACTGTATTACGTTCTTCTGGTCTTCCGGAAGCCGCTCTATCAAATATTGGCGGATTGATTGTTGTTCTTCAAGAATCATAAGGTTCGCAGGATTAAATGCCGATTGCGCCTCTATTGTCCTTAAAAGGTTTTCATTTTCATAAAGCACTCGTCTTTCCTCCGATTTCAACCATCTTGCTCTTTTTCCTTCCGCGATTTTGAACAACCACTTATTGAAACTTTTGGGCTCCAGAATTGTGTTTATCTGTTTAAACGCTTCAAGGAGTGTCTCTTGGGCGAGATCTTCTGCATCCTGGTTCCCAATGCCTCTGTTTACGAAAAAACGGATAAGTTTTTCGAAATATTTTTCATAGAGGGATCCAATGCCGTTTTGTCACCGGATTGGCAAGCCCTCACATATTTTGCATCTTCTTCTGCGGTATTCCTGTCCAAATTTAGTGCCATTGGCTCACTTTAACACCTTATGTAAAATAAATAATCGCGTGTGTATTTCGCGCGCTTATTATAATAAGGTGCAAAATTTGGCAGAAAATATTACAAAAAAATTTCATTGCTTGAAAAATTAAGTGTGTTTTAATTGCATCGGCACTTGCGTAAAATAATTACATTCGCGTATTTTGTGTGTTTATTATAAAAGGTGCAGAATTTGGCAGAAAATATTACAAAAAAATTTCATCTGCGATTCAGACAACTTTACTGCCTTCCAACCTTCCAACCTCCCTTACAACCTTCGGTTCTCCAAAATATTTACCCCTTCCTCAATAAAAAGGCGTTGAAAAGGACAGCATAAATTGATAAACTATATACAAAAATAATCCCTTCCTACTCGGAGAAATCTGTGAATGCAAAAGTTCAAGAACTGACCTCACTGCTCAATAAACATCATCGGTATCGTGAGACGTGCCTCAACCTCATTGCCTCAGAGAATACCCCCTCGCCGTTCGTAGAGGAGCTTTTTGATGAAAAATTGGCGCGCCGATACGGAAATTATATAGGCATTGACGTTTACGAGCGGCATTACAAAGGCAACCGATACATCGCCGAAATAGAAGCGTCCACGCAAGAATTGGCAAAAGAGCTGTTTAGCGTGGCACACGTTGATTTCCGCCCGCTCTCCGGCAACATCGCCGGAATTGCAGCCACTTTCGCATTGGCAGAACCGGGGGACACTGCGTTAGAGGTTCATAACGGACATAGCTATGCCCGCAAACTTGCCACGTCACCGCTTAAGGTAGACCTACAATCAATCCCGATTCCGTGGGAGGACTCTCGTTCAAACATTGACCTGACAGCAACACTCACCCTGATTGAAAGACACAAACCGAAGCTTGTCAATATCGGCTCTGCCATCTTTCTCTTTCCGCAACCTGTTGCCGAGCTGAAACGTGTGATGCGTCAAGCGAACCCGGAGTCCTACCTCATCTATGATGCGGCACATGTTATCGGTCTCATCGCTGGGGGCCGGTTTCAATCGCCGCTTGCGGAGGGCGCGGATATCATCATCTCCAGCACACACAAAACGCTTGCAGGGCCGCAGGGGGGGATAATTTTGACGAACGATACATCTATTGCAGAACGAATTGGTGGAACGGTTTATCCGCTGCTGATGAGCAATCATCATCTGAGTCGGCTGCCAGCATTGGCTGGAACGTTTATCGAGTGGATGACGCACGGTCCAGCACATGCAGATGCGATTGTTGCGAACGCGAAGGCATTGGGACAGGCACTATCGGAACGCGGCGTGCCGATGCTCGGTGCCAAATTAGGCTTCACGGAATCGCATACGCTTATACTGATTGTGGATGCGTATGGAGAGGGCGGGGAGCTTGCGAATCAATTAGAGGCGTGCCATATTATTGCGGGTGCAGTGCCGCTCTCGGGTGAAGTCGGCACTGCTGGATTGCGTCTCGGCGTGCAAGAGATAACGCGATATGGGATGACACCGGCGGATGCCCCAGAAATCGCGAGCTGTATCGTCGACGCGCTCACCGGAAAATCGCCTGAAACCGTCAAACCGGAAGTGGCAAGATTGGCAAAACGTTTCGACAAAGTCCGTTTCACGTTACCTGCAAAGTAGAATGACGATGCGGTTTTAGCCTAATCCGTTTAGACGCTGCCTGCGTTTGTAGCATTTGCCCCAAAAACCTCACGTCATAATTGTAACAGAAAACATCATTTACCAGATTACCAATTTTTTCTTGACATTCTAAAATTATTGTGGTATAATATTCTATAATTGTTAAATTGTGATTAACATTCGTATTATGTTTTTGCGAACAAATGATAGAAAAAGGAGCAAAACTATGGAAAAACAGGAGCCCGGCTGGGTCAAAGTTGCCGAATTAAGTGATGTGCCTGAGGACCAACCGAAGGCAATTGAGATGGGAGAAGGACGTAGCGTCGCGCTGTTTAACGTTGCGGGTCGGATTTATGCCACCGATAATCAGTGTCCGCACATGGGCTACCCGCTCACGCGAGGCACGGTTCGCAACGGTATCCTGACGTGTGATTGGCACCGCCGCAGCTTTGATTTAGAGGGGGGTGGCTGTTTCCATGTCGAATGTGATGATTTGCGCGTCTTTCCGGTGGATATCCGCGGTGAAGAAATATGGATTGAACCGGGCGATATGACATACCGTCGTGCGGAAGAACACAAGCAGCTGCTCCGAGAAGGACTTTTAAGCGAAGACCGTTGGACAATGTCTAAAGCCATCGCACTTTTGCTTAAAGGCGGTGTCCCTGAATCAGAGGTGATGGGGTCAATTTTGGAACACGTCGCTCGACATATTCCCACCGCTCACGGTTCAGAAGGCGGTGGCGATGTCTCCAAACTCATCAACGGCCTCAGAGTCGGACAGAGATATGCGGGTGAAGATAGACTTATCGCTGTGACAACCGCTGCATGTTCCGCCGCTGGCGAAGCCCATGAACGGCTTGAAGTTGTGCCACTGCCTGAACCCGTTTCATGGGAAAAGATAAGCCGATGGGTTCGGATTTTTTCTTACGAGGGACAAGCCGGACGGATTGAACGTTGCTTGTTCACAGCATATCGTAAAGGGGATGCGGATAAATTGTGCCCACTGCTGTTTGAATGTGCTGTTGAACCGCATTTTATCGACGAACCCCAGATTCCGCTTTATGTCAGCTATCTGTCTGAAGTGGTAGACGAATTCGGGTGGGACCGAACCGCAGAGCTGTTCTTCTACCTCGGCGCAGACCTTGTAGGACATCACCCCGATGACCCCGAACGGTACCGTAGGGATGCCATCAACCTCATGAAAGACATGCTGCCATCTCTCGACAGTGCCACTTTAGAGCGAACCGATAATTTCAATGAAGATGCTTTTGTCGAAGCCCTCACAAGTGTCAATCTTCAACGCGCTTTTGCGGTAGTACAGGCAGTCTTGGTTGAGGGTGTCAAATTAGATAGAATAATTACCACACTTGTTCTATTGGCAGCGGATAGAATGGCGAACACCCCCGTTAGTGTAGATGCAGGGTGGGAAAACTTAACAATGGAGCTCAATTTGGCGGCATCTTTGCGAAGCGCGCAGCAGATTGGGGGTAACCTCGTTGCAGCGAAGGGGGTTTTCCACGTTGCGTGGCAAATCTTCGCGGACCGCTGGATAAACATCTCCTCACGTCCGCTAAGCGAACCCCTAGGTGAAGAAAAACTATCTGTCGCGAATGAGGCGGAAGGTATTAAGCACATTATCAGGACGATTGAGACACTCAATGTGCAAAGTGTCGGGAGACAGGTGCTCGGCTATCTAAATGCCGGTTATTCTGCTGAACGTTTGCTCGAAGCGATTGGGCATTCAGTGCTATGGGATGATACGGGCAGTGAAATTCTGCCGACATTGCGTACCGTATTTGAGGAGTGGCAACACGCGGAAGGACATCCCGCACAGCCACAACTGCTCGTCGGATTAGCACGTTACGTTACAGATATCCGCTCGAACACGGATAACAAATCTGCGGCGACTACCGCAATGCGTTTCGCCGAAGGTAGAACAACGATTGAAGTTTTTGAGGAGTAATCGTTTATGGGTCAGAACGGTTGGCACTTATCACGCGCAGAATTTATTGAAGCGGTGAACAGAGGAGACGCAAACCGAGTCAAACGTTCACTGGCAGCGAGTGCTGAACTTTTGGATTACATTGACGAACCGTGGTTCGCCTTTGACGCGCCGGCGGTTGTGTTCGCTGCGTCGATGGGCAATCTGCCGCTAGTGGAGGTGCTGCTTTCTGCTGGCGCAGATATTGATGTCAAAAGCTCCTGGTGGGCAGGGGGCACTTCAGCCCTGCAACATGCAGCAGGTTCAATGCTATCATATAACAAAAAATTAGCCGCCTATCTCATTGAACGGGGCGCGACGGTTGACGCACATTCAGCAGCTGGCTTGGATATGGCGGATACGCTTGAGGCGTTGATTCGTGAAAATCCTGCTGTGGTGAACGCCCCCGGATGTGATGGCATGTCCCCGCTGCATTTCGCAGCGACACCCCATATTGCTGATATGCTCCTCAAACACGGCGCGGACATAAACCTACGCGACCGGGACCATCACGGAACGCCCACGCAATGGACACTGAAAAATCGTCCCGAAGTCTGCCGATACCTCATTGAACAAGGGGCAGAAGCGGATATTGTCCTCTATTGTGCAATGGGGGATGTGGCACGGGCCCAGGCGGAATTTCAAAAAAATCCGGAACTCCTCACGTTGCGGATAAATATGAAATCCCCTGAAGGTTATGTTATCCCATCGTCAAACCCGCCTCGTCCCGATGATAAGGAGATAGATGAGGTGCCCGGCGGTCATGTCTATATCCACCAAATCGGACCGACCCTGCCGCTGCTTGAGATAGCACTTAAGTTTAAACAGCCCGCAATCATCGATGTGCTGATTGACGTAGGTTATCAAATCAACTTGCGAGATTGGTATGTGCTCGTTGGGCAGGGACCTAAGCGGTTTGATGCGTTGGTTAAAAAGTTTATTGCCAAAGGGGTAGACATCAACGCCCTTCAAAGGCATCGGCGCGGCCTATGGACACCGCTCCATTGGGTCGCACAACGCGGATTGACGCGCGGGATTGCCTGTTTATTAGAAAACGGTGCCGACCCGAATGTAGTGGACGATAAGGGACAAACCCCCTTACACTTCATCGCGAAGAAGGGGGTCGGTAAAAACCAAGCACAGTTGTTGATTGAACACGGAGCAAATATCAACGCACAGGATGAAGCTGGACAGACACCGCTCGATTGCGCCAAGAAGGCGAACAAAAAATCTGTCTTAACGTTCCTTGCAACATTAAAGTAGTGGGAAACCCGCTCCGCGGGTTTCCGTAATCAAAAGGAGATACACACAGTGTTAGCAGAAAATACCAATTTCGTTAAAGTCGCTGCCCGCAGTGAAATAACAGAAGGAAAACCGAGGGCAGTCAGGGTTGAAGGACATAGTATTGCGCTCTTTGAGCATGAGGGTACTATTTATGCAACAGATAATCAGTGTCCACACATGGGATATCCGCTAATACGCGGGCGTGTCAGAAAGGGAGTCCTATCCTGTGACTGGCACGGCTGGAGCTACGATATGGAAGGGGGAGGCTGCTTCACCGGCGGGTGTGATGACCTCGCTACATTCCCCGTCGAAGTGCGAAATGGCGATATCTATGTGGATGTGGAGAAGGGGGGTAAGAAACGGGATGATGCCCATTACCTCTTGCTAAAAGAGGGCCTGTTTTCGCAGGACAGCTGGACGCTCTCTAAAGCGATTGCCATTATGTTAGCCAAGGGGGTTTCAGAAGATGAAACGTTGGAGATAATGGTTAAGCACATGGTGAAACATATCACTACAGCACAAGGCGCGAGAAATGGCGGCGGCCGTATTGCAACGTTGATGCACGGGATTAAGGTCGCACAGATGTACGAAGTGGAAGACCGGCTTATTCCGCTGATGATGGCTGCCACACATGCTGCAGGTGGACACCATGACCGGCCCGCTCGGCAACCGCTTCCCCCGCCAATTGATTGGGAGAAACTCGAAAACTGGATTAGCGTGTTCTCCGCCGACAAGGAGTGGGAAGGCATAGAAAAATGTCTTATCACCGCGAGGCAGCTCGGTGGACATGACGATAAAATCATTCCGCTGCTCTTTGAATGTGCCGTCGAATGGTTTTTCCTTACATACTCAAGAAATCTCATCGATTTGGCACATCTGGCGGAAGTGCTTGAAAAATGGGGATGGGAAATGATAGGTGAGTTAGTCTGCAACCTCGGCGCAAAGATTCTTGGGCAGGGGCGCGGTAGACCGGGTGAACTTCACCGAGAAGCTATTCAAAAACTGAAGGACATCGAGCCTATCTTCGATGAACTGCCGCCGGAGGGTTCCGCTGACTACGACGAAGACAAATTCTCCGCCGCGCTGGTTAGTGGAGACCTCGACGAGGTTTTTGATGCGGTAACGGAAATGCTTACAGCGGGGGTGCCGATTGACACACTTGCTACAACTATGGTGATGACTGCAGCCGATAGGATGGCACGGACACCGGTGAATATGAGCCCCGGCTGGTGGGATTTACAGGAAGAGATGGAACTTGCAGCAGCAATACGAAAGGTGCAACGTTTAGCCGGAAGTAAAAAAGTTGCCGCGAAGGCACTTTATCATGCTGCATGGCGATTTTTCAGCAACCGATGGCTAAATATTCGGCATCAACCGATTAGCGCACCGCGAACGTCTTCGACACCTAAAACCCTATCTGAAGACAAAGCCCTCTCCGACATTATAGAGGGAATCGAATCTGTCCGCATTCATGAAATCGGTAGGCGGACCCGTGAATATCTCAACGCGGGATGTTCCGCAGAACGACTAATCGCTGAAATGGGACAATGTATCCTCAAAGATGATAACGGTGGGGAGCTCCTCAGCACAATTCACATTGTAGATAGAGAGTGGCATTACTGTGAAACCCATCCCGCCAGAAATCAACTGATTGTTGGATTGGCACGGTGGGCAACGGATGTTCGCAGGAACGCAGGAAACGATTCCGCTGTGCAAACTGCTCACCGCTTCGCCCGAGGTGAAACCGCTACGGAACTCTACGAGTAGCACAATTAACCATTTTTGTAGGGTAAGGTTGGGATGCCACAATTCAGATTTTAAGGTGGAAAAACGATGAAAACAGAAACTGAATTTTATACGGACGAGAAGGGACGCACCCGATGGAGCGTCAACGACGACATTGCACAGAAGCTGCTGGAACTCCATACCTTCCTGATTATCGCAGACTATCCGGAAGACCACGCAGCACGGTACCCACGTTTAGCGCACGCCATCTCCCGATTTCCGGAATCTATGGCGGACTTGGTGGCGCAAGACCGATTGATAGAGGAAATTCCGGGGGTCGGTGATATCATCGCTACGATTATCACCGAATTGCTTGAAACCGGCACGTGCACAAAATTGGAGGAGTTCGCAGGGGACACACCCCGGACCGTTGTTGAGCTTGTTCCTATCCCTGGGTTCGGGGCTAAAACAATTAAACGTTTGTATGAGGAGACCGGTGTTGACAGTCTCGTTTCCCTTCGAGAAGCGATTGATGCGGGCAAACTTAAAGGTTTTCGCGGCATCGGTAAGAAAACGTTAGAGAAAATTGAGGGATACCTGACAGCACATATCTGATAAAAGGCGGTGTAAAATGAGATTTACAAATATTTTGGTGATTCTGATAGCTCTTTGTATTGTTGACATCTGCATTCACAATAGCTACGCAAAAATTGACACGGAATCTGTTATAGGGGCCTGGCTCTTCGACCAGGGAAAAGGAGCAGCTGTGAAAGATTCCTCCAGTAACGGGAATGATGGAGAGATTGTTGGCGCAAAGCGGGTTGAGGGAAAGATAGGCATGGGTATCGAATTTGATGGCAGTAATCATGTCGTCATTCCCGCTAGTGCAACTATTGACGATTACCGCGACGGGTTCACCTACCTGCTTTGGGTCAAACCGCTTGGGGTGCCTAGCGGTCCCCATATTCGTCTTATTGAAAGGGATTGGCACAATCCGAATATCCTTATCGGCCCAACCGATTTTTACGGCAGCTTCGTCGCGGGTGGCAACATAGATAATAGCCAAATCCGAGGCGGAACTTGGAAAATAGAGGAGTGGAGCTTTGTCGCCTTAACCCACGACGGCAAGACACTTATGTTGTACGTAAACGGTGAAAGGGTTGCCGAAGTAAAAGTCGGACAACCCGATGAGACGAACAAAAACGAGAACGGCTCTATCTGGTTAGCCCGGTGGAAAGGGGACGTGGGGTGGGATTTTATTGGTGTCCTTGACGAAGTTGCTATCTTCAACACCGCACTAACTGAAGATGACCTCAATACGGTTATGGCAGAGGGCCTTCAGGAGGCACTATCTGTTGCGCCGACCGGCAAGCTAACAACCGTCTGGGGCAATATCAAAAGGGATAAGTAGCTTCAGGTGGAAACCTATAACTGTTGGCAAGAGGTGTAAAAAAGAGTTCTCTTTCTTATATTTCTTGCTAATTGCTAATCGCCAATCGCTAATCGCCAATGAGCAATAAATGGTTTCCCTACTACAAGCTGTTTTGGTTAGCGCAGAATGGCGAGTTTTCCAACCTTTTGCACGCTACCATCCTCCGTATCGGCGATGACGCGGTAGAGATAGACCCCGTTAGCGCAGCGCGTCCCTGTCTCATCACGGCAATCCCAGCGGGTTTCGTTGGTGCCCCGATTTGCACTTGCATCTTTAATCGTTCGGATGAGCCTACCGTTGACAGTGTAGATTTTGATAGTGACGCTATCGGACATTTGTGCCAGGTGATAGGTGAAGAAGGTGCTACCCGTTTCAACAGGATTTGGCACGTTGAAGACTTCGCGAAGCGTAACAGCTTCCTGTAACGTGAACGTTGCTGTGACATCCGTTGTGTTTTCGCTTGTATCTGTTGCGGTGACGTGTATCTGATAGGTGCCGTTTGACAGGTCCGGGGCGAAGTTGATGTTTGCGTTTTGCGGAACGCCTGCTTTGTCGGAAATCAGTTCCCATTTTGCTTCATCAAATTCGCGATATCGGCGCATATTCTCATCAGCCGCTGTGTTATCCGAAACCCTGTTAAATCTGATGTTCAGGAGCGTGTCGTCAAGTGCGATATCATCTGCAACCCGAATCTCACAGCGCGGTTGTTTGGTAATGTGAGTGGCGTTTTCTATAACCCCCATCTCTATTTTGGTGTCATTGACTATAATATCGATGACAGGAGATGTGATATCCGGGTTTTGTATGACAGAAAATCGAGTTTTAACGACCTCTGCTTTACCGCCAATAGCATTTCCGTTGAAATCCCGGACCTCAATTTCAAAAACGTATTCACCGGGGAAGAAGATGGGTTTATAGTCAATTGGGATAGTGTTAGTATCATCCGTATTCCGGCGAGTGTAATCGGTGACAGGTACGAGCGGGTTACCGTTATCGCCTCTCCGGATGGCCAGTGTATCCAGGTCAATTCCATTAGCATCTTGTAGGAGCAGGGAGATGAGGGGCCGTGGCGGAATGACACTGCCATCCTGGGGTTGAATGCCATCTACCCAGAGTTTAAAGTCAGGCGGTTCGGTGTCCTCACTATTAATAAGGGTGAACGGAGTCAGTTCTGTTACGTCCGCGCTAATTGTTGCGACGTTCGCGGTGCTGAATTTCATTTTATCCCCAAAATGGAACGGTTCAGAACCGCCCGTGACGAGTATCTCTAAACCGATGTGGCTGAGAAAGAGGGGTTTGTTGACCACGCCGACTACTTTGGTATTCGTCACGTTGGGGAGCCGGACCGGTGTACCTGTGTGGTCCCAGATTTCATAATGTTGTTCGGATGTAAAAAAGAGGAACCAATCTCCAGTCTGGAACGTTTGTTTGAGACCGAGTCGTGCGGTGATGCTGGCTGTGCCGTTGCCTTCGTTTTGATTTCGTATTTCAACGAGATAGGCTTTGCCCTCGTCATAGTCTGTTTTAAAGACGAGGATATCCGCAAATTCGAAAGGTCTGCCTTCGGATGGGGTTGAAATTTGCAATTCAAGTCCGTAACCTTCTTCTCGGAAGACAGTGTCAAGTTGTCCGATTTCCCCAACTTTGGTTATCGTGTCGATATCGCGTTTTCGTTTGAAGAAAATTTCGTATCGGGATTCGTCTAAAAAGAGGATGACCCAGGTGGCAGCAGGTGCAAAGCTTGCATCAATTTTTATATGCTCTGTCAGAACTGTTTGTTCGCTAGCGTTGTCTGCCTGTGTCGGCGTAACGTAGTTGTCGAGCTGGAAGACGGTATTTTCTTCGGATGTCTCGTCCGGTGTGACGTAATGGATGTCGGATGGGAGCCGTCTCCATTTTTTATAATTTGGCTGCCATGCATAAATTGCAAGTTTTTCTGCTTCGGCAATGAGTGCGTCCTTATACTCTTGACTGCCCTCAGTTGCCCAAGGCGTTTTTTCTTTTACCGCATCTTCTAACCCGTTAATATCAAATCGCAGTTTAACCCTCGCGGGTTTTTTTAGTGTAGCATTGGCTGTTCGAAATATTGCCTCATAGTGTTGGACACCTGGGGCATCTGTGCGCTGGCGGCCGCGCCGTAGTGCAGCGACTCGCGGAATCGGTGCGAATGTGAGCGCAGGCTGTGTCAGTGGTAAAGGCGCGCTTGTCGAAATAGAGAGCGGCACACGCTGCTGCCCCCCCGTGGCAACAGCTTCCACTGGAAAATGGATATCAAAAACCCTATCGAGACTTGACGCAGTAAGCGGCTCAGAGGAGGTGTAGTAAAATTCATTGACGACAAAAGAGATGAACTGTTTGTTATCATATTCGCGAGGCTCTGAAATGTTGCCGCGAATATCATCACTTAGGTCTACATCCGGATCGGCGATTACATAGATTCTATGAGCCCCGGTGGCAAGTGCTTCCTGCAAAACGAGCTCAGCAGTAGCACTTTGCAGCACAGTGTCCCCTTCAGATTGCCAATCGGATGGGTGAAGCGTGACAGTTCCAATAATGTCCGCGTCTTCATCTATTTGCAGGTCTCCTTGAAAGTCAGGGTCGCCTTCCGCGAAGACAATTTCAACCTCCGATTTTACTGTTCTGCCCCCGTTGTTAATCAAAAAAGCGACGAGCGCATATTTCTCTGTCTCCGGATTAAAGATGTAGCGAATAGGGGCACCTTGCGTCGCATCCGTGCGGATAGCGATATTTGGCCCTTCAGGAACATCGACAACGCTCCTTTGATTTGCTGATGGATATTTAACCTCTAGACCAGTACTGTCGGTTACGCCGATGCGGTACCGAACTTTTCCGCCGCCTTTGGGGAGCGGAATTGGGGTTTGAAGTTGATACCACTGGCCATTCGGTGGCGTAGGCAGAAGTTCCTGATTGCGCGAAGGTGCCGTAGTTTTTACCATGGCATACGTCTGTGCATCAAGTTGGACAGTACTATCCCAAACGACCTCTATATTACGGATGCCTTGTGCAGCGCCGAGGTCGTCTAGTACAAGGGCTGTGATATTCAATGTATCGGTTTTTGTTACATCTAGCTCCTCAAGGACTTCAGGGATGATAGGTGTATCTATCCAGAACGGTGCTCCGCCGATAGCGGTTCGCTCTTTGTCGTGAGCAAATACGCGAACGACCCCTCTGCCGGGGACAGCGGTGTTTGGCACGTCAAGTCGAATGGTATTGTATTCGCCTTGCCAGATGCTGCCGGACCGACGCCGGACGATTTCGTTCCCGAACGTATCGTCAAAGTGGTTCTGAAAAATAGCGACGGCTTCAACGATTTCTGTGCTAAAGTCTTCTGCTTTCCAAAAGCGTCCATCCGGTCCGAAGGCACCTATCTCGTTTGCCGTAACAACGATATCCTTGCTGGAGTTTAGCGCGATATGCTCCAATTCAACGGTTATATCGAGGGTCGGACACGCAAGTTTTGTGGCAGGGTCACCGAGTAAGATATACTGTTCTGTTCCGGGTATCCACTGCTGGTTGCTGATGCGGCTAATGAACCGAATTTTCGCATCGGTAACAATTTGACCGATACTGGGCTGGACAGCAGCGGGTGCATTGTGTCCTGGTGCGTTGGACGTTTTGGCAAACATTGCAGTGAATAGGTCGGTGTCAAATTCGGCATTCGCTGTAGCGTAAGTTAAACGACTCGCGGAGAGGGAAGCGATAGCCCCTTTAGGGCTGTGTAAAAACTGCTCGCTGAGACTATGCCTACCGAATTGTCGCGGTTTATCGAATTCGCCATTGAGACAGGTAGTGGTTATCACAAACGGAAGATGGCGGTTTTGTAGGACATCCACATCTTCAATGCGGAAGATAGATTCATCCGCCCAGGTCTCACTGCCTCCGTGTCCTGCATATTCAATGACAAGCGTGCCTTGGTTGATAGCGGTTCGGATAAGCGAACGGGTTTTTCCAGCGTCATCGATTTTTCCCAAATAGAGCTGTTTCGTGTTGTAGGCAAGCGGTATAACCTCCTGAATGAGTTTATTGCGGGAGTTCTCAAAAAGCACATCGCCGGGGTTGTCTGAATCATCATCGGCAACCTGGACAAGGGTCGCTTGCCAAGGGCCCAGTTGCTGGTTTTTTTCGTAGTTGATTATCTTTCGGACCATCTGGGTCAGCTCCGCTGGCGTTTGGACAGAGAGCCGCCCGATATGCATATCCGGAAGTGCATCATCTCCGCTGACATTCACAAACCGTTGGTCCATTGCCGTTTCTCCACTTTCTGGGGCCCATCCGTGATAGGTTGGCACGAAGATGGGGTAAATGTTGTAGTTTGGATTGCGGGCAAAGTGTTTCGCCGTGATGCCCTTGTAATCGTAGTGGGCATCGCCAACGAGCAAAACGTAACTGGGAATCGGGTGTTGCCAGGTATGGTAAGCGTATTGCAAAAACTTCTGAATCGCGAACGGCGTGAAAATGCCCCCGCTAAATTCGTTGTAGATGTCATCTACATCCACGACTTGGACAGTCAACCCCTGTGCTTTCCGAAAATCTACAAGCGGCTGGATGCTATCTAAAAACGTTTTGTGACTAATTACGATATAGTCGGCTTGCGTTGCGGGGCTAAGCAGCGGGGTCGGCGGTATTTCAGTTAGTGCGCCGACCTGTCTATAAGCGTTGTTCGCAATCGCGACGTAGCCGGCCCCTTTTGCCGGTTTGTCCTCAAACAGGATGCTATAGGTGCTCCCGCTCCGTTTAACTTCTCCATCTACTAACTTCGCAGTTAGGCTTCCGTTCCCTTCTAGGGTGTATACATCTATTGCTGCCGTGGAGAAGTCCGTTACGCGATAATGCCTTATTTCCGTGGAAATGCGCGGGTCCGTATTTGTATTGAAAAAGAGTCTGTTATTGCGTGCGCGAAAATCGTGCCAATATTCAAATTCGTACCAATCTAGGTAGAAATCGAAATTACCCTCCGGTGTTTTATTCTTATCGAGTGCATCGATTTGCAGTGAGTTTTCCAGATTGTGGTGGATGAATTTCTGAGGGATGTCGCGTACTGCTATCTGAAATGCTTGCCGAGTCCATTCTGTCTCACCGAATGCGTTGCCGTTTATGTAAAACTTTGCCTTATGACGTGCTACCCCCCGACGCGAGGCTCCTTGGAGTTTGATGCTGAGGATAGCGTTTCTGTCTATGGTAAATCGTGAAACGGCCCCAGGCAGTACAAAGCCGAATTTTTTCCGACTTTCTTTGCTATTATCGCCTCTGAAACCGGTCCAAAAATAGTGGTCCGCCACATCCGAGCGAACATCAACTCCAGTAAGGGGGTTATGATGAACATCTTCTTCGAACCGCTTTTTCGCCAAAAAGGATGTCGGGACAACGAGGTCCTGTGTCTGCGGGGTTGCCGAGCGGGTGTTCACACGGAACACTCTATCCTCTTCAGGGGACCCTACAGTCGACGCTGCCCCTTTGTGCGTAAAACTGAGCCAGTAATAGTTCACATTTGTAAATTTGGTAATGCGGGCGCGTCCGTAGAAGATGATTTTATCGGAGGGGTCGAACGTTTGATTCTGATTTTGGTCTAAAATATAGTACCCTACTTCGTCGCCACCAGTTTTGATGAGAATGCTGTTCAAATCAATAGTTTCAGGCGAGTCCACCCCGGCAGCTTTGAGGTTGTTGTAGCTGATGTAATACATATCACTGCGGGTGATAGGTGTTTTAAAACGGCGGCGGGAAACAGTTTGGACAGCTGGGGCGCGTGGCACATTAGCATCTAGTGCTAAATTTCCGCGCCCGTTTGCAAACACTGCCTGTCGCCAGGCGGCAGCTTGGGTGTTGTTAATAAGCGATGTCCGAAAGATATTTTGATATGTTGCAGCCCCCCCATTAGGTGGGAAATTCGAGGATTCCCACTGTCTATCGGAAACGGTGCCCTGACTCGGTACGCCATAAAAATCGATGCGGAACGTCAGGTCATGGGTGATACGCAGCTGTTGTGTCTTTGTGTTGTATTGTATCGGGTGAATACGCAAGATGCCAATCCGCTGTTCCCGAACGTATCCAACGGGTACGACCTCTAACAACGCCGTAGGATAGAACGGGCCTGCTGCCGTTTCTGTGGGAGCGTCAGGAAACCGTGGGTCGGGCGGTGCCAGCTGCAACGCACGGACGTTCTTAAAAGTAGTCTGTTTTTCAAGCACGGTTGCAGCAACATGGTTTGTAGGGGGCAAACCGATTTGGCTGGTATAGATAGGAAGCCTCGGTTTGCCGGTATCGGTTGTCCAGGAGGCACCCTCAAGACGGATATGCGTGACCTCTTGTCCGTTGTGCAGCTGCTTTTGTATGGCATAGTTTGGCAAACGAAATCGTAGAATGAGAAAATCCGGAGCAGTTCTGACAACTTGTAGGGGGGCTCTATGGGAAACAAGCGGGTGTGTGTTTCCGTTGCGCGGCAGCGAGGAAATGTCTTGCGCGCCCCCCGGTTTAACGAATGTGATGCTTATTATAAGACTGAGCAAGAAAAAAAAATGTTTCATCGGTTCATAACTATTGACTATTTGCCATTTGTGCCGCGGCAGCTAGGGCAGCGATGAGACTCGTTTCGTTGGCAATGCCCTTTCCTGCAATATCAAACGCTGTCCCGTGGTCAACGCTTGTCCGTACAATCGGTAAACCTAAGGTGATGTTCACAGTTCGTCCGAAACCGAGCAGTTTTATCGGGATATTGCCCTGGTCATGATACATGGCGATGACGGCATCCCATTCCCCGCGGGCAGCCTTGATAAAGAGGGTGTCAGCTGGCAGTGGTCCATCAACGTGATACCCGGCAGCTTGTGCTTGTCGGATAGCAGGGACGATATAGGTTTCCTCCTCCCCATTTCCAAGCATGCCGTCTTCGCCTGCATGTGGGTTCAATCCTGCTAAAACGAGCCTCGGAGACACAATGCCGAACTGCTGGAGGGCCGTATGTGTTATTTCAATGACATCGCGGATTCTTTCCACTGAAAGCTGCTGTGAGACCGAGGCGAGTGGAATGTGATTTGTGACGAAAGAGACGGTCAGTCGTGTTTCTGCAGGAGCCGCCTGGACACAACCGACGGGGTCCGCCCAAGTTTTCAGCATCATAACAACTTTCGGTGTTTGCGTCAAATCCGCAAGCATTTCCGTATGCCCCGGGTAGGGGGACCCTGCGCGTTGAATTGCAGCTTTACAAATCGGAGCGGTTGTGATAGCGTCAAGGCTCCCGTTGCATGTGAGTTGCACCCCGTGCTCAACCGCGCTAATTGCAGCACTGCCGCACTTTGCAGCTATGGTTCCCATTGAAAACGTCCCCGGTTGCAACGTGCTCACATCAAGGACATCAATTCGTCCGTGACTCGCGGGGGGCCACTGCTGGGCCTCTGTAATGGCACTTACTTTTGGATAACGCCATGCAGCTGTATCACAAGCGGTATAAGCGAATCTGAGTGCATCCCGAATGACTGCCGAGCTCCCAATCACAAGCGGCTGACATAACGCGTAGACGTACTTGTGGCTCAGTGCCTTAACAATAATTTCAGGACCGATGCCTGCAGCATCGCCCATCGTTATTCCTATACGCGGCAACATTTTTTAATTATGGAGCCTCCGCTTCGCCAATCAACGGTTTTCGACTATGCCGATTCCCGCCTATCCAATTATGTTTGTGTTCTGTAACGTGACATCTTCTACGACAGGCGGTACTACAGTGTCAGGATTACTTTCTATATCGGGGTCCGGTTCGGTTTTCAGGGCAAGCGTAATGACTTGTGTCATATCGTTGACTGGGTGCCACTGAATTTTGTCCCGAATGTCATCCGGTACCTCTGAAACGTCCTTCTCATTGTCTTCAGGGATAATGATGTCAACAATACCGTTTCGATAGGCGGCGAGTGCTTTCTCTTTGAGCCCTCCGATTGTGAGGACATGCCCTCGGAGCGTGATTTCGCCTGTCATTGCGACATCTTTTCTCACCTTTTTACCGGTGATAGTGCTGAAAATAGCGGTTGCGACGGTGATACCTGCTGAGGGCCCGTCTTTCGGAACAGCCCCTTCTGGAATATGGATATGGATGTCGTTCTTTTCAAAGATTGCTGGGTCGATGTCAAAGGCTTCTGCGCGGGACCGGAGGTATGCCACAGCGGTTTGCACAGATTCCCGCATCACTTCTTGGAGCTGTCCGGTCATATTCAATTTGCCTTCCCCGGGCATAAGCGTGGCTTCAACCGAGACAATATCGCCGCCGACCTGTGTCCAGACCATGCCTGTTGCGACTCCGACCTCATCATGCTCCTGTGCCTTGGTACGTGTCCACTTTGGTGGCCCGAGGTAGTCTCTGAGCTCAGCTTCAATCACTTCAGTTTTCATATCGGGGGTATCTTCGGTGACTATCTGCTTCGCGATTTTTCGGCAAATATTGGTAATGTTCCGTTCTAGGCTACGGACCCCTGCTTCTCGCGTGTATTTGTGGATGATTTCAAATATTGCGGTGTCAGCAAAGGTGATATTTTCTGGGGACAACCCGTGCGTTTTTAGTTGCTTCGGAATGAGCCCATTCGGTTCAAAGGTTGCGATTTTGTGCTTCTCAAAATCGGTATAGCCTGGCAATTCAATCACTTCCATGCGGTCTTCAAGGGCGGGCGGTATGGTGACCCGCGTATTGGCTGTGGTGATAAACATTACCTCCGAGAGGTCAAATTCAACATCAAGGTAGTGGTCCCGGAAGGTTTCATTCTGTTCCGGGTCAAGTACTTCCAGCAGTGCGGATGCGGGGTCGCCGCGCCAATCGGAGCTGAGTTTATCAATTTCATCGAGCAGGAACAGCGGGTTTTTGGTTTTGACATCGCGCAAGCCTTGTATGATACGCCCCGGAATTGCCCCGATGTAAGTACGCCGATGCCCACGAATTTCCGCTTCATCCCGTACGCCGCCGAGCGACATCCGGACGAATTTTCTACCTGTCGCGCGTGCAACGGATTTCCCTAACGATGTTTTGCCAACACCCGGTGGGCCCACTAAGCAAAGAATCGGACCTTTGACCTGTTCAACTAATTTCAAAACAGCGAGATATTCTAAAACGCTCGCTTTCGGTTTGTCTAGCCCGTAATGGTCTTCATCAAGGATTTGGGAAGCTTGTGTAAGTTCGATGCTATTTTCGGTACGTTCTTTCCAGGGGACAGCGAGTAGCCAATCAATATAGGTGCGAATCACGCCGGACTCGGCAGAAAACGGAGGTATCTGCCCCAGTCGGTTGAGCTCCTTGAGTGCTTTTTCTTTTGCCTCGTCGGTCATGCCTGCTTCTTTGACCTGTTCGCGGAGGGATTCAACGTCGTCTATTTCCTCGCCTCGCCCTAATTTGTTTTGAATAACTTTCATCTTTTCTTGGAGGAAGAATTCACGTTGCGTTTTCTCAACAGATTTTCGGACATCGTTCAAAATTTCTTCCTCTAGCTCTAACGTTTCAAGGTCGGCTTCCAGCAGTGCTGTGACGAGTTGGAGCCGCTTCATCGGATTAAGTTCCTCAAGAATTTCTTGACGTTTGACAGGTGGGAACTTAGCAAATCGGGCAATCGTATCGGCAAGCAGTCCGGGTTCTGTTAGGTCTCGTACCAGAATTTCTGCTGCGGGCAGAATATCGTCAGAATGCGATTTGGCATAACTCCGGAAAGCACGTTTTGCATCCCGCCGAAGTTCCGAGGCAGCAGCGGAAACACCGGTGACTTCAGCGACGATTTTTACTTCTGTCTTTAAGTAGCCATCAACAGTATCGCAGCTGGTGACGATTGCGCGGGCGATTGGCTCTATTGCAAGCCGGAGGGTACCATCCTTCGGGTCGTGAACATCAACAATCTTTGAAGCAACACCGATAGTGTACAGGTCGTCCGGTTGCACTTCAGCGTCTTCTTCAAGGTCCGTTTTTTGATGCAGGAGCAAAACTCTCTTATTGGTGCGGAGTGCCTCATGTGCAGCAAGCACCCCCCTTTCACGCCCTACAGGCACAAGGGTCCAGTCCATTAACCGCCTTTCAACAACCGAGCCCGTTTTTGGCAGGTCAACAACATCTTTGGTTTTCGGAAAAACAGTCTGAAAATGGGGCGGTAAGGCGATAACAGGCAAAAGGATAGGGGTATCGCTTTTCGTTTGTGATTCGCTAGAGGCAGGCCGCTCTCTTTCACGGTTCATAATCGCTCCTTTTATTGGCTTAGGGTTTATACTTTGTCGTTAATTTTTAAAAACCTATAGCTATTTCATAGGCGGGATACCAAACCATGCCTCCAACCGCTACGATGCGGTTTTAAGGACTTCAGAGGCGTTGTTAATCAATTCAGGGGATTTGTTTTCTAAAACGCAGGCTTCCGTTACCTGACATGCTTGAACCTCCGAAAGCGAGGGTATCTGGTACATCGTATCCAACATAATACCTTCTAGGACAGTTCGGAGGCCTCTGGCACCGGTCTCTCTTGCGATGACCTGATCTGCTATTGCAGAAAGCGCGCCATCCGTTACATCAAATTCCACCCCTTCGTACGCTAAAAGTTGCTTATACTGTTTGACAAGGGCATTTTTCGGCTCTGTCAAAATCCGAATCAGCGCAGGGGCATCCAGGTCGTGCAGCGTTGCAAGAATAGGTAATCTCCCAATCAATTCAGGAATAAACCCGTATTTAATTAAATCTTTAGGGATAACATGTTCAAGGATTTCGTGAAATTTCTGTTTCTGTTTGGAAACAACCGCTGAGCCGAAACCGATGCTCTGTTTACCGATACGCTGCTTGATAGCCGCATCTAAACCGATAAAGGTACCCCCACAGATAAAAAGGACCTGTTTCGTATCCACTTCTATCATCTCTTGATGTGGATGTTTCCGTCCCCCTTGCGGTGGCACACTTGCAACGGTGCCTTCTAAGATTTTAAGAAGGGCTTGCTGGACTCCTTCGCCAGAAACGTCCCGGGTAATAGATGGGTTTTCAGATTTTCGGGTAATTTTGTCTATTTCATCTATGTAGATAATACCGTGTTGTGCACGCCGCGTGTCGCCATCTGCTGCTTGAACCAATTTCCGCAGAATGTTTTCCACATCTTCACCGACGTACCCCGCTTCTGTCAAAGTGGTAGCATCTGTAATCGCGAACGGTACATTTAAAACCTTCGCGAGCGTTTGGGCGAGAAGCGTTTTACCTGTGCCAGTCGGCCCTATCAACAGAATATTGCTTTTGTCCAACTCAACATCGCTCGTTTCGGGATGTTGTAAACGTTTATAGTGGGTGTAAACGGCTACGGAGAGGATTTTTTTCGCTTGCTCTTGCCCGATAACATATTCATCAAGTTTCGCTTTAATTTCTGCGGGTTCCAGTAGTAAAACTGGCGGTGGCAGTTTTTCCGCTTTTTGAGCGGTTTGGTCGTTGGCGGGGGTCTGTTTGGAAGAATCTCCCTCGTTAAGAATCTCGTTGCATCTGGCAATACATCTATCACAGATATTCGCCTCGGGGCCTTGAAGAAGTTGCTGGACCTCCTCACGTTCTTTCCTACAGAAAGAGCAAAACATTTTCTGATTGATGATGTCTGACATTTTTTCCTCCGACTCTTTTTCGGACGTTTATTGACGATGTGTTACTACCGAATCAACGATTCCATACTCAAGTGCCTCTTGGGCAGTCATATAAAAATCCCTATCCGCATCGGTTTCAATTTTTTCGATACTTTGCCCGGTATGTTCCGATAAAATCGTATACAAGCGGCCTCGTTCACGCAGGATTTCGTTGGCATGGATACTGATGTCCGAAGCTTGGCCGCCAATACCCCCTGCCATCGGTTGATGGATAAGTGCCTTCGCATGCGGCAACGCATACCTTTTCCCAGGCGTACCCGCTGCTAAAAGAACAGCTCCCATACTATACGCCCGTCCCAAACACCAGGTCTGCACATCCGCTTGGATATACTGCATTGTGTCGTAAATGGCTAAACCTGCAGAAACCGACCCGCCCGGCGTGTTCAAATACAACACGATATCCGCATCAGGGTCTTTTCCTTCAAGGAAAAGCATCTGCGCTGTCACTAAACTCGCTACAGTGTCATCTTCAATAGCAGACCCAATCATAATGATTCGATCTTCAAGCAACCGGGAATAGATGTCGTAAGAACGCTCCCCCCGGCTCGTTTGTTCAACAACAATAGGTACAAGATTCATTTTTTAGGTAAATCCCGCGCGACGCGAAGCCTGCAAATCAATTCACACCACAATAGGCAGGGATTAGGTGATAATGAGCGGTTGTTTCGCAGAGGCGTGTTGAATTAAAAATTGATAAATTTTTTCGTGCTGCAGCTCAACCCTGAATTCCTCCAAACGATTGCTTGACTTCAACAGGGCCGCATATTTCTGTGCATCCCGATTCGTTTGCTCCGCCACCCGCCGAATTTCTAATTCCAGCTCATCGTCACTTACATGGATGTTTTCAAGGGTCGCTATCTCATCGAAAATCCAAGTTTGCTTGGTCCGCTCAATGACATCGCGACGCAATTCCGCAGGCAAGGTTTCTAAATCTATCCCCGCGTCCGCCGCTGTCTGCCCCTGCGCCTGCAACTGATTCTGTACGTTTTCCATCGCCTGCTGCACAGACTTTTCAATGAGATACTCCGGAATAGTTATATCCGTGCTCTCAATAAGCTGTGCCAGTATTTCTGCCTTCTGTTTATTAGTTTGAACCAGACGCTCCTCTTCAACCAGATTGTTCCAGATAACACCGAACAGATGCTGGTACGTGTCATACCCCAAATCCATAGCAAACTCATCGTCTAACGCAGGAAGCTGCTTCCGAGTAATTGCATGCAGCGTAACATCGTAGGTCACACATTTTCCGGCCAGCATTGGGATGTGATGGGTTGGCTCAAAAGTAACAGAAATCGACTTACTCTCTCCCGCATGCATGCCAAGCAGTCCAGCCCGCAGGTCCGGTTGTATAGTCTGCAAGCTTAAGTCAATATCTACATCCTGCCCCGCTTCAGTCTCAAATTCTTCACCATCAACAAAGCAGTTCCAATCTAAACGAATACAATCGGAGTCTTGAACTGGGCGGGTCTCTTCAATCGGCTCAAACGTCGCTGAGTCCAATTGCAACGCTGAAATATAAGCCTCTACATCCTCACGTGGAACGTTAACAGATGCTTTGTCTGTCTGGATAGCCGCATAATCGGGAAGTGTAAAGGTCGGTTTGACATTGACAACGGCTGCAAAAACAAGGGGTTGATTTTCAACTACCTTAAACTCAGACAACTCCGGCTCAAACACAGGATGCTCAAGCGGAAGGAGCTTTTTGCTTAATATCGCGTTCTCATAAGCAGGGATGACCAATTGTTTGACTACCTCGCTACTGACATGCTCCGGATAGCGAGACTTGATAAACGATAAGGGGGCCCGACCTTTTCTGAAGCCAGGAAGGGATACATAGCTACGCAGCGTTTGATATGCCTCTTTTAATGCTTCGTTTACATCTTCAATAGGTAATTCAATTTGCAACCGAACTCGCGTGCTATCCAGCATTTCAACTTCAACTTTCAAGCTAAAATCCCCTTTCATGTCACAAACTTACAAAATAGCGAAACACTCGAAACGCAAATAACTGCCTGACGTTCCTCGCTCCAAACTAAACGTTTCAGATGCAAGTGGGCGAGGAGGGACTTGAACCCTCACGAGGCGTAACCCCAATAGATCCTAAGTCTATCCTGTCTACCAATTCCAGCACCCGCCCCTATATTGATTGTCTTCCATAACGATGCGCCGTGAAGGAATCGAACCTTCAACCGCCTGATTAAGAGTCAGATGCTCTGCCAATTGAGCTAACGGCGCGCGGATTCTGTTCCTTCTCATCAAAATCTTCGGTGTGGATACCCTCTACCTTATCGAAAACGCGCACAGTAACCCACAAAAATATCCGCGTCCGGAGGGATTCGAACCCCCAACTTGTAGTTCCGAAGACTACTGCTCTATCCATTGAACTACGGACGCATCTAAAGGTGGATGATGGGATTTGAACCCACGCCCTCCTGATCCACAGTCAGGCGCTCTACCCCTGAGCTACATCCACCATATTCAAGGCACGCCTAGCAGGAATCGAACCTGCAACCTACGGATTAGAAGTCCGTTGCTCTATCCAATTGAGCTATAGGCGTTTACCGAATCGGGGCGAGAGGATTCGAACCTCCGACCTTCTGCTCCCAAAGCAGACGCGCTAGCCGGGCTGCGCTACGCCCCGTAAATCGACAACCTTCCAATTGCTTCGTGTTTATATTATAACACATATTTTTGATGAAACGAGTAGGGCGCAATATCAGAAACTGGACGACACCCCCACAACCGTTTCATACCCTCAAAAGTCAACGTCTCAAAACAGAGGTCAACGTCTGATCTTGTTCATGCACAAAACGCTTCGCGAGTTTCCAATGATGATCCTCACGTTGTCTCTTGATTTTACGGTGTTTGCGCGCCACATCTAAGCGGGAACGCTCACAGTTGTTGCTACCCTTTACTTTCTTAGCATGGGCACGTTGTGCCACAGACAAATCCGCCATAGAGGTTTTATAGAACTCAGGAGACTCATATTCTGTGCCATCGGAACAGGTGAACATCGTTTTGATACCGAAATCATACCCTGCAGCACTACCCGTCTTAGGTAGGATTTCAGATACGGTGTCATCTGTTACAACACACATATAGAAGTCACCAACACTATCTGCTTTGATAGTGACTGTCTTAATATTACCTACTATCTCGCGGCTTAGATTAAACCGATATTGTTTTTCCATTATACGGACCCTATCACCATAGAAACTATAGCCAGAGGGGGACATTGTGAATGAATACGGTTTGCGCCATGAACGAAACTTAGGCGGACGCTTCGCAATACACTTAAAAAAACGCTGATACCCGGTGTCTAAACGCCGCAGTATATCACGCGCCGCCCAAGAGTCTAACTCACGCCAATGCGAAAACACTTCAGGATGTGAGTTCCTAAGGACGGTAAAGGCACGCGACATCTCAGGAAGCGACATATACGCAAGACCAAGAGAATAGCGCGTCCGCTGCCAACCTAAAAAATAGTTCCAAACATCATGGGCCACCCACGTTAAACGCTTGAGATTACGATTACGCGGGGCACGAAAAAGTTTGTATTTTGTGGTATACATCTAAGGGTATCCTGCCTTGAAAAGTTGCTACCTGCCTCTAAAAAGGGGCGGAGAAGTCTATAGATTCTCCGCTAAGGCATTAAATAGAGTATACCCCATTTTTCAGGAAAAGTCAAATTAAAATTTCAACTCATGCACCGCTACTACATCCCCCAGCTAAAGCATGGGGGTTTTGTAGCGGAAGATTTGATAAACTTGTATTTTTTCTAAAAATTCGGTATAATATTCCCATATCGCAAGTAAGGGTATTTAATTTTATGCTAACTCCTGAATTTCTCGCCAAACTTGAGCAACACCGTATCCGCTGTCAGCAACCCTTTCGTGGGAAATTCAGAGGTGAACGCCGAAGCCTCAACCGCGGAACCGGTATAGAATTTGCCGATTATAGACGTTATGAACACGGCGACGACCTCCGATATCTTGATTGGAACATCTACGCACGTTTAGGAAAACTTTTTATCAAATTGTTCCAAGCAGACGAAGAATTGGCTGTCTCTATTTTGATAGACACAAGCCGGTCTATGGACTTCGGCACGCCGACGAAGTTAGCTTGTGCAAAGCAGATTGCTGCTGCAGTCGGGTATATCGCGCTAGCCAATTCTGAGCACGTATCAACTTACATGTTCTCGGAACGGTTGGTTGCTGCATCTCGGCCCGCTTACGGACGAGCGCAATTTGCACGGTTTCAGAAAGTGCTTACCGGAATAGAGACAGGGGGAACAACCGATTTCGCAACGTGCCTTAAGCAGCTCGCTACATATCAACCGCAAGCAGGCGTTGCAGTTATTTTGAGCGATTTTTTGGACCCAGGCGGTTATGCTGATGGCATCAAGGCATTGCTAGGACGCGGTTTCGCTTTGACATTGATTCACCTGCAATGCCCAGAAGAAATTAATCCACCGCCCCCAGGCGAATGGCAATTGGTGGACGCTGAAACGGGAGTAACAAAAGAGATAACAGTGAATGAAGAAACGATTGAATATTACCGAAATCGTCAAAACGATTTTTGTACGAACTTACACCGTTTTTGCGTCCAACGCGGTATCGGTTACACGCGAATTACTACGGATACCGCTATGGAGACGCTTATTTTGCAACAGCTGCAACAGATTGGTTTCATTCAGCGAAAACACTGAAGGTTGAGGGACACATCCCATGCAAAAACAATTTGGACAAACGAAAATAGAACTTATCCAAGGGGATATAACGAAGGCAGCGGTTGATGCGATTGTAAATGCTGCAAATAAAGAACTTGTCGGCGGTGGCGGGGTAGATGGGGCAATACGCCGCGCTGGCGGTGAGGCCATTGAAAAGGAATGCTCTGCAATTCGCGAACGTTCCGGCGGGTGTCCAACCGGTAAAGCCGTTATTACAACAGCAGGCAACTTAGCCGCACAATACGTAATTCATACTGCCGGCCCAGTGTGGGAGGGTGGTGAAACAGGTGAGGCGGCACTGCTCGCCAGCTGTTACCGAGAAAGCCTCCGTTTGGCTAGCGAAAATAACGTGGACTCCATCGCTTTTCCATCAATTAGCACCGGGATTTACGGGTACCCGACAGAGAAAGCGGCAACCGTAGCTCTGAAAACGGTACAGGAATTGGTAGATAGCAACGCAGCAATACCGAAGCATATTCAATTTATATTGTTCGATGAGGCTACGTACAGCTGTTATGCTGATGCACTTTTGGCACTTTGAACAGAACGCACACAATAAAAAATACAGCACCGGAAAAGGGAACTTTCAAACCCTATTATGAGCAAAGGAGTAGGAACACATGTTAACACGGATGGAGAAGATACACCTAAGAAGACAGCAGCGTCGACGTGCTTTGTTGGTAGCACTTGTGCTTCATGGCATTGCAGTTATTATGGTAAGTGTATGGTTCTTAAACCAGCGGATAGAACAGAGTGACGATAAACTTTACGCCGAAATAATGGTGCAAGCTTTCCAGCGGACGCAGGTTAGACGTGATATGCCGAGGCCCAGGCCTAAGCCGCAGCCCCGAGTGGTACAGCGAGTTCAAGATGGCAGGAATGGAATCTCAAGTAGAATGCCGAACCCGGTTTCCCTTGACCCTCTCTCACCACTTGAAGAGGAAACACCTGTAGTGCAGGAAACACCTTTAGATGTCCCCTCAGCACTAGAGAACGTCTCAAGACTCGCACCATCTCCGGAAAGCGTTTTATCACAGTCGCAACTTGATGGAACAGCACTATCTGGAGGTAACCCGGCTGAAGGGTTAGTCACGACCAGAGGTACAGGGGGAAGTGGCGGTGCCGGGGTAGGTGAACGCGGTACAGAACGTTCCGGTTTTGGAAACTTTTCCAAAGGTGCCGGTTCCGGGGCAGGTATATCCGATCTAAGTGAGGGATTTGGAAAGCTGCCAACGCTCAAAGATGATATTGGCAATAAGCTAGGCGGTATTTTGAAAGGTACTGGGGCAGAGCTGAAGGCACACATCCGTATCATCCGTCTCAAGCATTCGCTCAGCGACTGGTGGCAAGACCCAACAGCTATTCCTTCTCTGATTAAGTGGTTACAAGATAATTCCTCCGCAATAAGTGCTGATATCAGTTTCGCAGGCGGTGCATTACCGCTAACTGACCCCCGAATTTTGGACGCACCGCTCATTATCATGACAGGACACGATGTCAAAATGACCAGCGACCGAAATTTGATGCGCGACGGCATGAAGATGACCCCCGGATTCACTACCGAAGAACGCGCAATGCTACGCAAATATGTCCTCGAAAGAGGCGGTACCCTCTTCTTTGACGACTGTGGATTCAAATCAGGGCTCGCACGAATCGTTGAAGAGGAACTCCGACAGATATTTCCTGAATACGCCCTAGAAAAACTCCCACACGACCACGAAATCTACAAGCTCTTTTTCACACTTCACAAACCACCTGAAGGCGGAGAAGTCTTTTGGGAAAATGAAAATAACGCACAACCTACTAAATTCAAGTTCCACCGAGCCATATACGTTCCACGCACGCCAGGCGGAAGGAAAACCCCAAATCTCAGTTTTAAAGATGCACAGGGCATCCTCCGAACCACGAATAGGTTGGGCGTTTTCTTCAATAGAAAGGACTATCTCTGTGCTATGGAAACCGCAGAAATACAATCTAGAACCGCATTGCGAAACCGACGCTCTAATGATGTCTACCGATTTATGACTAACCTCATGATTTATACGCTGATGTACGGCGGAAACACTGACCGTTCAGAGTATCAAAAATAGTGTTGGCTATTGGCTATTGGCTGTTGGCAATTGGCAAGATGTTGTGATTCTACGAACGCGGTCTGACGCGCGTTAGAGTCCTCTTCCTCTTGCTAAAGGTTTCCATAAGCCATAAACCCATGAGCCAACGCGCCATTTAGTGCCGGAGTCACCTCAAATTTGGCAGACAGCAATTTTAGACGAGCGTCCCTAATTCTACCTATCTATCTGCCCGCTCTACTTCTGTCGATAGGCGAAGGTATTATTTCCCCAACGCTCTCCATCTATATCAAATCGTTTGGGTTATCCTATACCCTAACAACGGTCGTTATTGCAGTCAGCATTGTGGGTAACATTCCAGCCGGGATTTTGGTAGAACGTATTGGTAGAAGGCGGGGAATGCTGCTTGCACTCGTTCTGATAAGCGTGTCAATGCTGGGCATGAGCCTAGCACAAAATCTTTATCAGCTTATCGGTGCGCAATTAGTCGGCGGCATCGGGCAAGCGTTATGGATGCTCTCTCGACATGCATACATGGCGGATGTGATTCCAATAACGAAGCGGGGTGGCGCAATCGCACTGTTTGGCGGTGTCAATAGAATAGGCACATTTATTGGACAATTCGGTGCGATTTTCCTCGGAGCAAACCTACGCATTCCGTTCCTCGTTTACGCAGGGATTGCACTACTTACCCTCATTATCACTTTCGCCTACATGCCGAGAACAGCACCGAAACCGGACAGCAAAAAACAGGAAGCACAACAGTCCTACCTGAAACAACTTCTCAAAATTTTCAAACAGCATGCAAGGCTTTTAGCGACAGCAGGTGTCGGACAAATTTGTGTCCAAACACTCCGACGCGGGGGCCGTATTATCATACCGCTCTATGCACAAGAGGTCGCCGGATTGACAACAAAAAATGTACGGTGGGTCGTCATGCTCTCCTCTGCTGTTGATATGTCAATGTTTCCACTTGCGGGGCACATGATGGACCGTTTCGGGCGGCGATATGCAACGGTGCCCGGTATCTCTATTTTTGCTACAGGGATGGCACTCATGCCGTTCACGAAAACATTTGTCTGGCTGCTGCTCGCTGCAATTCTGATGCGATTTGGCAACGGCCTCGCCTCTGGAACGATGATGACACTCGGTGCAGATTTAGCACCTAAGGATGGCACCGGGGAGTTTCTCGGGTTGTGGCGACTTACTGGTGATTTTGGGGGTGCCGCGGGCCCCGTCATAGTCGGAAACATCGCAGATTGGTTTGGATTGGGCTTTTCTGGATTTGCTTTAGGGGGTATCGGGTATCTGGCGGTAAGCATCTTTCTCTACTTAGTTCCAGAAACATTGCAACGGGAATGAAATGCCGGGAAAGGGACTCGAACCCTTACGCGCGAAAAGCACACTAGAACCTGAATCTAGCCTGTCTACCAAATTCCAGCACCCCGGCAGCGGACCTATATTTATATTATACCGCTATTTTCAGAAAAAGTCAAATTAAAAAATAGGGTATTTAATTTTGACACATCTCTACATGTATGCTATAATAACATATTCATAAACAAAATAAGGAGCCAAAATGTAATGGCAGATATTATCAAAGGCGCTGTTCTCGGTTATGGAGCAGCGTTTAATATGGGAAAAGCACATGCAAATATGATGGAACGCACCGACGGCATCACATGCGTCGCTGTGTGTGACATCGATCCAGAACGCACAAAAGCTGCGAAAGCGGACTTTCCTGATATCCGCACCTATACCGCAGTCGAAGACCTCGTGGCTGATGAAGAGGTTGACCTCATCGCGAACGTCCTCCCTCACAGTCTCCACTGTGGGCCCACTGTAGCAGGGCTCAGCGCAGGCAAGCATGCCGTCGTTGAGAAACCGATGTGTGTTACAATCGCTGAAGCCACCGAGATGATTACAACCGCTAAAGAGAACGGAGTCATGCTATCGGTTCACCACAACCGCCGCTGGGATGGCGATTTCTGGACACTCCGAGAACTGGTACAGTCCGGCATCATCGGAAAGGTATACAGTGTAGAGATGTGGGGCGGCGGCTACGGTAGACCGAACCCGAATTGGTGGCGCAGTGTCAAAGCCATTTCCGGTGGACAATTCTACGACTGGGGCGCGCATTACCTCGATTGGTTACTCAATGTGCTTGAAGCCCCAATGATTAACGTCACAGGTTTTTATCAACCCAACCTCGTTTGGAAAGACATTAGCAACGAAGACCACGTCCAAGCGATTGTGAGATTTGCTGAGGGAGAGTTTGTCGCGGATGGAGCGTCCGCAAACATCCAGATGTCAAATATCGCCAAGGTCGGCGGACCGCGATGGAAACTGCTCGGCTCACACGGGTCAATCGTTTCTGAAGGTGGACAATTTAATGTCCTCTCCGAAGTCGAAGGACACCCGAAGGAGCAGAAGGTAGGACATCACGGACGTCCGGGCCCCAGCTACTATCAGAATATCGTTGCACACTTAAACGATGGGACCCCGTTACTGGTCACCCCTGAGTCCGCTCGCCGTGTCATCGCTATTATGGATTTAGCTGAAAAATCCGCGAAGACACATCAGGCGGAAACCGTGCCTTATGAGTTTGAGTAGAACTTGGCCCTCTAATCCGTACGCAAGAGCGGAGCGATGCTTCGCTCTTACCACCTCAGCACCTGATTATGAAAACTGTCGTTTTTGAACAAATCCAACAGCTACGCATACAAGATAAACCTATTCCCGCGCTCAAGGCCGGCGATGTGCTTATTCAGATGGAGCTTTGCGGTATTTGTGCATCTGACCTCGCCGCCCTCCGAGGCGATGTATCCGATTACGCGCCCCCTGTTGTCATGGGACATGAGCTTGCAGGCGTAATCGTAGCGACCCGACATCCCGATGTCAAAATCGGGCAACGCGTCACCGTCAACCCTATGCTCTCCTGTGGCGAGTGTATCTATTGCAACAGTGACCAAGACAAATATTGCAACACAATTGAGGGTATTGGACACGACATTGATGGCGGGCATGCAGAATACATCCATATACCGAAACACGGTGTAGACACCGGTAAACTCATCCACGTTCCTGACAGCATTCCCCCGGAAGAACTGCTATTTCTGGAACCGTTAGGCTGCTGTATAAATGCGATGCAGGAAACTATTCTCCAAAATTCTGTTGCAATTCTCGGCGCGGGGCCCATCGGCTTAATACTCACCCAACTATCAAAACGGATGGGGTTAGCAACTTACGTGGTGGAACCCCTTCCGCACCGCAGAGCAATTGCGGAAACCGTCGGAGCGGATGCCGCATTTGATATTACCCCTGACGACATCACACATCTCCGCGATATGAACAGTGGAGGAGTTGATACAGTTATCTCCGCAACAACTAATAACGCCACAGCCATCGCGCTCACTTACGAAATAGTCCGCAAAGGCGGATGCATCAATTTCTTCGGACTTGCCCCCGAAGGCGAAGAACTTCACATAACGCTCGAGGAATTTCATTATACCGGACACAAGCTTATGGCATCGTGGGCATTTTCCCGTGCAAGCCTCGAGGAATCCCGCCAACTTCTTATAGAGAAAACTCTCAATTTTGCCCCATTATTAACCGACCGGTATCCAATTGTGGAAGGTTTAGCCGCCTTTGAAAATGCAAGTGCCCACCGTGGAGTCAAAACAGTGTTGCACCCCTAACCGTTTTACCATTCAGACTCCTAAAGCCAAATCAACGCCAAATGCGCGTATTGAAGTCAAAAAAATCGCGGGCGGCATAATTGCCACAACAAAAGCCCGCGGCGGAACACTCCACAAAAAATTAAGTGTGCCTGCCGAGGACACTACAGAAGGAGGCACAACAAGAACAGCGAGAACAGCTCCTTTGGCGGTTACTCACCTTTCGCGCTTTGTTTGAGTGCCCCCCACGTTATCGTTTTTTTTTCTTTCGGTGAAACAGACAACGCACCTTCTATCCAATCCGGACGTGTCTCAGTCTTCTCCCCCCAGGTCAAACGTCTGAGGTTCCGTGTCTTAAACTCATAGCGATAGATATCATAATTCGCATTGGGTCTATCCCAGAACTTCACGTCGAAAAGAAGCGCACTGTCGTTTGCAGTCCAACTAAAGGTGCCGAAAAGAAAATCATCAGAGAGTAAGTCAACTTTGTCATGGAGACCCGAAACGACTTTTGCTCTGCCACCGATACGCAGAATCATCACGCGCTGCACATTTGCACCGAAGAGGTAATCATCAAAGATAACCTGTTGTCCATCCGAAGACCAGCGCGGGAAGAACCTCATGATGACCTCATCCGCACCCGGCTCAGGGTCAGGGAGGAGAGGACGCTGATTCTCACCAGTAGCATCCATCACATAGATATTTTTATGGCTGAACGCGTTGCCACTGCGTATAAACTTCTCGTAAACGATAGCAGTCCCATCAGGCGACCAGTCGGGGGCAGCAGAACCTTGCCCCACTTCAACCCCCTCGATATTCGTTAGCTGCGTGACATGGCGCGTCGCTACGTCTATAACATACACCTCCATTTGTCCGGTTCGGCTGCTGGCAAAGACGATTTTCTTGCCATCGGGCGACCAAGATGGATACCCATCGCGGGCATTGTTATCGGTGAGGCGTTGAAGGTTCGTTCCATCGGCATTTATGACAAACAACTCATAAGAATTCTGTCTATTTTCTTTCATTTCTCGGACAAAGACAATTTGTTTACCATCGGGCGACCAGCGCGGGTAACTATCGTACCACTGCGGGGCGTTTGTGAGCCTGCGTTTTCCACCGCCATTATCGTTCATAACCATTATGTCTCCTGCAGCACAAAAGACGATTTTCGCCTCAATCGCAGGGCAAAACAACAAAACGGAAACCATAGAGCAGGAAATGATGAAATAGAGGTGCTTTGGAGCGTTCATGTGTGGACTCCTTTTTTTCTTTGGCAACGTGAGCGGAGAACCGACCTCTCGGGGCTCCCTTAGTAAAGAAGAAATCTCCTGCTGTCTAAAGCAGAATCCTAAAATACGATTTCGGTGAAAGGGAGCCCATATTGACGTATACCTTTAGACGATATTAAGAGTATAACACTTTTTTCATTTTTGGGTCAACTCTTTTTTGTTTGGATTTCCATTCACCAATTTTTGACAATTCTCGCCAAATATGTTATAATAGGATGTTGTAACGTAATGTAATACCATTTTTATTAATTATTCTATCATTACCGGTTGTTAGAAATCAAACGGAGAACGGAAGACACAAACTGGAAGTTTATGCTACAAGAAAGTGCACAAACTGGAAGTTTATGCTACAAGAAAGTGCACAAACTGGAAGTTTATGCTACAAGAAAGTGCACAAACTGGAAGTTTATGCTACAAGAAAGTGCACAAACTGGAAGTTTATGCTACAAGAAAGTGCACAAACTGGAAGTTTATGCTACAAGAAAGTGCACAAACTGGAAGTTTATGCTACAAGAAAGTGCACAAACTGGAAGTTTATGCTACAAGAAAGTGCACAAACAATGCTACAAGAAAGTGCACAAACTGGAAGTTTATGCTACAAGAAAGTGCACAAACTGGAAGTTTATGCTACAAGAAAGAGACATTTCCAATTAGAAATGGTATAAGTTCAGGCGAGCTGGAGATGGAACCTCCGGCACCGACAAAACGTTCATGCAAAAAAGGAACGATTTTTGATGAAAAGGAACGAAAATATACCGACTGCCCTATCGAATTTACCCGAGGGAGCCAAAGCACGTCTCGGTAAAGGGCACATAACTGGGGATATCGTGTACTCCCCGGATGGTGCCCGTTTGGGCGTAGCAGGTGCTATCGGTATTTGGGTCTACGACGCGAAAACCTATCAAGAGTTAACCCTACTTGTAGGACATACGCATTCTGTCTTCAGCGTAGCGTTCAGTCCGGATGGGCAGACACTTGTAAGTGGAAGTCGGGACAGCACTATCTGTTTGTGGGACACAAAAACAGGCGAACATAAACACACACTCGAAGGACACACCTCTGGGGTTTATAGTGTAACGTTCAGTCCAGATGGAAAAACAGTAGCAAGTGGCGGTTACGATAAAACTATTCGCTTATGGAACGCAAAAACAGGCGAACACAAGAAAACACTCACTGGACATACGTCCGATGTAGAAAGCGTAACGTTCAGTCCAGATGGACAAACAGTAGCAAGCGGGAGTTATGACAAAACTATCCGGTTATGGGATGTCGCAACGGGAAAACACAAGAAAACACTCACTGGACATGCGTATGATATCCATAGCGTAGCATTCAGTCCGGATGGACAAACAGTAGCAAGTGGGAGCCATGATAAAACTATCCGTTTATGGGATGTCGCAACGGGAAAACACAAAAAAACACTCAACGGACATACATCTGGGGTCAATAGTGTAACGTTCAGTCCAGATGGAGTGACGCTCGCAAGTGGGAGTCACGACAAAACTGTCCGTTTATGGGATGTGGCAACAGGAGAACACAAGAAAACACTCAACGGACATACGTCCGATGTCTTCAGCATAACGTTCAGTCCGGATGGGTTGACGGTTGCAAGTGGAAGCTCTGATGGTACAGTGTTGCTGTGGCACATCACACCTACTTAACCCAGAGACGTGGATATCCCACATACTTTAACAGAAGAAGGGAAACCGAATTCAGGCAGCTTTCAAACTGCCGAAATTGGTTAAAGAAAAATATGGTACTCGGAGCACATGTTTCCACTGCGGGTGGTATACATAACGCTATCAAAAATGGCGATGAACTCGACTGCAACGCAATTCAAATTTTTCTGGCAAACCCAAACCGTTGGGAATCAAAGCCGCCCACGGCGGAGGTCATCGAAAAATTTGGGAGGGGTTGGACAGATTCGTCTATTCAGGACGTGATTGTTCACGATATTCATCTCAGTAATATGGCATCTCCGAAGCAGGATGTGTTAGAAAAATCGCGTCAACAGTTTAAGCGACAGATGGAACTTGCACAGACAGTCCAGATATCGTACATCGTGACGCACCTCGGCGCACACCTCGGTCAAGGTGAAACGTTCGGTTTGAATCAGTTAAGCGATAGTTTCAACTATCTGTTTGAAACGGCAGCGGCACCGGATGTTACAGTCCTGCTTGAAACGACTGCTGGACAAGGCACAAATCTCGGCTATTGCTTTGAACATTTGCGAGATATTATCGGGATGTCAAAATATCCCAATCGGTTCGGGGTCTGTTTAGATACGTGTCATGTCTTCGCTGCCGGTTACGACATACGAACCGAAACGGACTGCGAAACCATGTTTGATAGATTTGACACTATCATCGGTTTAGAAAGGTTACAGGCATTTCATCTCAACGATGCGAAATCGGCATATCAGAGCCGCGTAGATAGACATGAACACATCGGCGAAGGAAATATCGGTACTAGAGCATTTGCTTACATCCTCAACGATTCGCGTTTTGCCGAAGTACCGCTTATCATTGAAACGCCCAATATGAACACTATGCACGGGAAAAATCTTGAAACCCTACGCAGCTTAATAAAAACAGAGTAGCAGGCACGCGACACAGTGCCGTTCACGAGGTGAAAAATTGCAAATCGGGCTGTTGGAGGTAGCATTTCTTCTCCTTCTCTTCTTAGGAATAATTCTGGTATCCCGGATAGTCACACATTTACAGACAAAACGTGTTTGTCCTGATTGTGGCTTAGCAATCCGTACTTATGTAGAGAGTTGTCCGGCATGCGGACGCAATTTTTCAACAAAAACCAAGTAGCGAATAGCAAATGGTTTCCAATAGTCAAAACACAATATGGACACAGCAAGAATTCAGGTTAAAGCAGGTAACGGTGGCAATGGCTGCATAAGTTTCCGCCGAGAGAAATATGTGCCGCGCGGGGGCCCCGATGGGGGGGATGGTGGCAAGGGTGGCAACGTCCTCCTCGTCGCTAACAGTGGGATGAGTACGCTAATTGATTTGCGGCATAATCCACGCCAAGTCGCTGAAAACGGCAAACATGGCGCAGGTAAACAGCGAGACGGTGCTGATGGTGCAGCGCGTATCGTTAAAGTACCTACCGGCACCGTCGTCAGAGATTTGCAGAGTGAGGAGCTGCTCGCCGATTTGACCGAACCGGAGCAGGCTATCGTTGTCGCGCATGGTGGAATCGGCGGCAAAGGTAACGCCCGCTTTAAGAGTAGTACATTTCAAGTGCCACGCGTCGCGGAGAAGGGGGAACCCGGGGAAGAACGCGAGATAAGTCTAGAGGTCAAACTCATCGCAGATGTTGGCTTAGTCGGGTATCCGAACGCTGGCAAATCCACGCTCCTTGCGCGAACCTCTGCTGCAACGCCCAAAATTGCCGCCTATCCCTTTACGACGCTCATCCCGAATTTAGGCGTTGTCCGTATTGACCAGGAGCAGAATTTCGTACTTGCCGATATCCCCGGCTTGATTGAAGGTGCACACAAAGGTGCAGGCTTAGGACATCAATTTCTGCGACACATCGAACGCACTAAGATGCTAATTCATGTCATCGACCTTAGTGCTACCGATGGCAGAGACCCTATCACCGATTACGAGAAACTCAACCTTGAACTGGGCCACTACAGCACAATGTTAACGCAACTCCCGCAACTGATTGCACTTAATAAGATAGATATGCCCGAAGCGGCGGCGAATCTCACGCGTGTCCAAGAATATTTCGGAAAACGTCCAGTTTTTCCAATCTCCGCAATTACCGGTGAAGGCATCCAGCGTCTGATGCACCAATCCTACCGGTCCTTACAACACCTAGCGGCCCGGGCACGAAAAGAGGCAGAGACAACAACACCGTTAGCGTCTGAACTCCCCCCGGAACCGAAGGCTCGGTTTGAGCTCACACAAACCGCGGAAGGGTTCATCGTTAGCGGGGCAGAACCGCGCCGCGCTGTCCTCATGACAGATATGGAAAACGAACAAGCATTGATTCTGCTTTATAGAAAACTGAAAAAGATGGGGGTGATGAATGCCCTCAGCCGCGCAGGCGCGACCGAAGGAGACACAGTCCAGATTGATGAATTTGAGTTCACCTACAACCCAAAAGCCGTGCAAGCACGTTGAAACTGAACGGCGAATCCACTTAGCAGATGTCCAACGTATTGTTGTGAAGGTCGGCAGTAGCACCCTTTCTGAGGGCGCACATCTCAACGAAGCAGCCCTCGACGGGCTCGTCCACGACCTAGCCCTCGTCCAACAGACCGGTATTGAGGTTATCCTTGTCACCTCGGGGGCAATCGCCGCCGGGTGGCCGCAACTCGGTTTTAACCAGCGACCCCTGACGTTACCCCGTCTACAAGCTTCTGCTGCTGTCGGACAAATCCGGCTAATGGCAGCTTATGAGGAACGATTTTCTCACTATGGACTACGCACCGCACACATACTGCTCACCCGCGACGATTTCTCGGACAGGGAACGTTACACACGCATGAACGATACACTGCGGACACTGCTACATCTCGGTGCAATTCCTATTATCAATGAAAATGACACCGTCGCGGTGGACGAAATTAAGGTCGGTGACAACGACACGCTTTCTGCTTATGTGACCAACCTTGCACAAGCCGAGCTACTGGTTATTCTATCCGATCAGGCGGGATTTTACACAGCTGACCCAAGGGACAATCCGGATTCGGAATTGATTCGGACTGTCAACGTTATTTCAGAAGAACTCTGGAAAGCTGCGGGGCATGCTGGCACTGAAAGTGGCACAGGCGGGATGGTCACGAAGTTAGGTGCTGCGGAAATTGTCACCGCGTCCGGCGAGATGATGATAATCGCTTATGGACGCGAACCGCTTGTCGTCACACGACTACTGAAAGGCGAATGTCTCGGGACGCTTTTTCTTCCGCAATCCCGTATCTCTGGAAAGAAACGTTGGATTGCCTATTCACGTCCCCCGAAAGGCAAACTTTTCGTAGATAACGGTGCACGCTCCGCGCTCGTGCAAGGCGGAAAAAGCCTATTGCCGGCAGGCATTCGACGCGTTGATGGCAATTTTGAATATAGCGATACCGTCTCATGTCTCACCGAAAACGGCATAGAATTCGCACGCGGGTTAGTTAACTACAACGCAATTGAAACAAGACAACTTGCAGGCAAGCAGACAACCGATATTGAGAAAATCCTCGGTTACCGAGATTACGATGAAATCATACATCGAGATAACCTCGTCCTGCTTAGTTGAACTGAAAGGAATATTATGAGCCAAGATATACAAAAAATGATCCAAACAAAAGCCCGAAAAGCAAAATCGGCGATGCGCGTTTTGTCACGCAGCTCCGTCGATGTCCGAAATAACGCGCTCTTAGCGATGGCCGAAAGCCTCCGCAGTGCCAAAGACAGAATTCAGGAAGCGAACCGTATCGACCTTGACACCGGAGAAAAAACGGGGCTGGCGGCCCCGCTCATGCAACGGCTCCTGATAGATGATAAAAAGATTGACCGGATGGTGGATAACCTCCGGCAGGTCGCCGCACTGCCTGACCCGATTGGTGCTGTTATCAGCATGGGGGAACGGCCCAACGGTCTGAAAATCGGCACGGTCCGTGTACCGATTGGGGTGGTCGGAGTCGTCTATGAATCGCGGCCTGATGTGACCGTGGAGGTGTCCGCGCTTTGCATCAAATCTGGAAACGGTGTTATCCTTCGAGGCGGCTCCGAAGCCATTCACTCCAATACTGCGCTCGCTCAGATTCTTAGCGACACCGCTGCAGTTGAAGGCGTAACAGATGCTATTCAGTTCGTTGATACCACCGACCGGCAGGCAGTTTATGAACTCATCCGCCTCCCGGAATATATCGACTTGGTCATTCCACGCGGCAGCAACGAATTCGTGCAATTTTTGATGCGGGAGTCTGAAGTTCCAGTGCTAGGGCATGCCGATGGTATCTGTCATATTTACGTTGACGAAGCCGCTGAACTTGACATGGCAACAAAACTCTGCATGAATGCGAAAGTTGGCTACAAAGTGGCTGTCTGCAACGCCGTTGAAACGCTTCTCGTTCACAATGCAGTCGCCGAAAAATATCTGCCTGTTATTTGTGAACAGCTCCGCAAAGCAGACGTTGAAGTGCGCGGATGCGAACGCACCCGACAGATATACCCTGCAGCACACCCCGCAACTGAGCAGGACTGGCACACAGAATATCTCGATTACATTCTTTCCATCCGAGTCGTAGACGATATAGGCACAGCGATTGACCATATTGAAACCTACGGTTCACACCATTCGGACGCAATCATCACTGAGAGCTATACGGCAGCACAACGTTTCCTCAAAGAGGTGGATTCAGCGGCAGTTTATGTCAACGCCAGCACCGTCTTCACCGATGGCTACGAATTTGGATTAGGGGCTGAGGTAGGCATTAGCACACAGAAACTCCACTCCCGCGGCCCGATGGGTCTTGAAGGATTGACAACTTATAAGTATATTGTCTACGGAAACGGACAGGTGCGCGAGTAGGAAGTGCCTAATCGATTTGGCTATTGGCTATTGGCCAGAGAAAGAGAACTCTGACGCGCGTCAAAGCGCAGACTATAATCACAACATCTTGCTAAAACGTGAGCTTGATAATAAATATCCGTTTGCTCTAAACCTTTTTCACCGCGAAAAAAGCGGTATAATTGTAGCATAAACTTCCTAGTTTGTGCTGTTTTTTGCTAAAACTACCAGAGAACGCTGTAGGTCAAAACTTTTTTCAAACTCGCGTTGCTAAAAGTCAAAGGGCTTGTAGTAGGGTGATTTATCACCCGTTCCGAAATTACCGAATTTAAAAAATTAATCTTCATTCAAGCGCGCTTACACCTCCCCCAACTATCTGCTATTTTTAATTCTTGACATGGGAAATAAAACATGATAATGTATTTGCAATCGATAGTGAGATTTGTACTTTACTTTAAAATACGGTGCCTTGGACAGTCCCACGCCATAGGGGAGTTCAGCATCGAGACTGGGGGAAATCACCGATGCGCCCTAACAAAATTCTGATTCTGCTCTGCTTTATAGGTGTCTGTGCTGCCTTAGTCTACCTCCTCATCTGGCTAGAGGATTCTGAACGCAAAAAGGAGGCAGGTATCACCCCCAAAGTCCTTCCGTACACGCAACTTGGAAATATTAGTAAGGTGGCCATCGCGGAATCCTCCGGGGTGACCTATCATCCGATGCGAAAAACGTTATTTGTCGTAAACGATGAGGGATACATCCATGAAATCCGTCCGACGGGCACCGTTGTCCGAACAAAGGCGCTTCAAGAGCGGGACCTTGAGGGAATTACGGTTAATCCGGAAACCGGCTGGCTTTATGCTGCGGTTGAGGATGAGGAAGTTATTTTAGAAATTAACCCACAGACACTCACAATTCGTAGAGATTTTAAAATTAATCGTGTTTTTGAAGGCAAATCCATTTTGAAAAAGGGTGGGACTGGGATAGAGGCAATCGCTTTCGTGCCAGATGCCTCACACCCGGAAGGGGGCACTTTTTGGATTGGCAATCAATCCTTCAGCCGTAAACCGAACGGAGAGCCTTCTGTCGTATGTGAGGTGATAGTTCCGCTGCGCACATCCACAGCACAAACCGCTGAAGCCACTATCATCCGTTGTTTTGAGATGAACTTCATGGACATCTCCGGGCTCACCTATGATTCACAGGCGGATTGTCTCGTCGTCATTAGTGATACGACAAACCTATTAGTTGAACTCAAACGGGATGGCACCCTCCTCGGGCAATACCTGTTACTCGGAGATGACCAGGAAGGTGTCGTGTTAGATGGACTCGGCTATATGTATATTGCTCAGGAAAACGGACAAATTATAAAATTGTCCGATAGGCGGCTCCGGTAGGTTGGCAGTCGGGGCAGCTTCCCACAGAAAGGAGAGAAATGATGCAAGAAAATTGTATGCGCGTAATACTGATACTCGGTATGATTCTGCTAAACCTGATAGCTGGTTGTAACGGGGAGACAGATAAACCGCTCAGTCCAACGGAAGAAACAGAAAATCCCGAAGATTTGCCCAGCCTATCCATAGAAGATTTGGTTGGGACGTGGGTAGTTGTATCAAAAAACGGTGAGAATTTTGAAGAAACTTTCGTGAAAGCCTTAGTAGCTGATATGCGAAACAAGTTCCAGAACGTTGAACAGAAGATTACGTTGAACAGTTGGGCTTTTGCTGAAGATGGTTCATGGACTTGGGAGCTTGGGGCAGAAATTTTGGCTGGGGGGGAAGGTGGATTTTTCAAGTTAGGTATAAGCCTCATGCAAAAAGGACGTTTTGATGTGTCCGCTGCAACCTTTTCACTCCAAATAGACAACGTTGCGGTTCAATTTAAACCGAAAGACTTGCTGCAATTGGCAGGACTTAAGGAGATAGTGCTTCAGGAGGCGTTGGCACAGCAAGTAATTGTACCCGCAAAGTCTACTTGGGACTTACAGGAAAATTTATTTACCTTGACAGGCGAAAATGGTGAAGAGGTGGTTCTCAGAAAACAGTAAAGGGGCACTCGTTAGGAGGCCCCACGTCTTTCGCTACGAATCCGGTAAATTGGGTGTAACCTCGGTATCTTGAAGGCGGAGCACAACGACACCGGGCATCAAATCCAAAATAAGATTGAGCGATGCGTACTGCTCGGCTGTGTAACCAATATCGGTTCGCCATAAGACCTGCACGTTCCCTTCGTCATAGAGAACGCCTGTGGCAAGCTTTGTACCGTCAGCATCTTCTAGGCTGAAGTTTCGGCGGCGTTTTGTGTCCATAACGTGTCTTCCGAAAGCATTTAGTTGCGTCCGAGATATGCGTCAAAGATTCACGAAATTAATATCTACCCGATGCGGAATAATCCCCGCTTCATACCCTCGGTTGAGGAGCTCATGCACTGCTGCTCTGCCTTTTTCACCGTAATCTAGGGTATAGTGATTGACATACATTCCGACAAACTTGTCGGCGAGGTCTGTTTCCATATCACGTGCGTAGGTCATAGCGTATTCAAGCCCGCGGGCTCTATGTTCAAGCGAGTATTGAATGCTCTTCTTAAGAAGTGCGGTTATGGTTTGAATTTTCTCGGTGCCGAGGTCCCGCCGTATGACGTTTGCACCGAGTGGCAAGGGCAAGCCTGTCTCCTCATGCCACCACTCTCCTAAATCGACGACTTTGTGGAGCCCTTCGCGAGTGTATGTCAGTTGTCCTTCGTGGATAATGAGGCCTGCCTCAACCTCTTCCTGCTGTACGGCTGCTAAGATTTGGTCGAAGGGGCGCGTCTCCGGTTCAAAATCGGGTTGGAAGAGCCGCATCGTCAGGTAGGCAGTCGTCATTTCGCCGGGGATTGCAACGCGTTTGCCTGCCAGGGTTCGTAGGGGTTTTTTAGAAACAACTATGGGCCCGTATCTATCGCCAATACTTGCACCGCACGGCATAAGTATGTAATTCGTTGCAATATAGGCGTAAGCGTGAACGGAGACTGCTGTGACTTCGAGCTCCGCGGCGAGCGCGCGTCGATTTAAGGTCTCAATATCTTCAATAACATGGACAATTTCAAAAGGGTCGGTTGGCACAAGCCCCTTCGCGAGGGCATAGAACATAAAAGCGTCATCGGAGTCCGGGCTGTGTCCAATCCGAATTTTCTCGGTCTGTGGCATCCTATAATTCCTTTCAGCTATGACTGTTTTCGTTTGTTTAGCGTATCCTAACAGATTATGACCGTTCAAAAATATTTATACCTCATGGCAATTCCGGACCGACTTACCGAGCTTGCAAGTGCTGAATCGGTTGCCCTAACGGGGGCATCCCCGAATGCACATGGCATTACGGTGTCAGAAACATGTGTTGACGTTCGCCGAGGGGCGTACGTCAAAAGTTGTACCCAAGTCCTGTTTGAGGCAACAAGTACTGCTGAGCTCTATGCGAAAGTCCGGGGAGCAGATTTATATGCGGACGCGTTCCGGGTGTCGATTGTTAAAAAACCGCGTTCTCTGAAAGTGGATTCAACTGCCTGTGCCCGGCAATTAGGCAGTTTTATTGGCGGTCAGCCGAATTTATCACATCCGCAGGTTGTTTTTGTTGCCGTGTTCACGCCAGAGAGGATTTGGTTTGGCCCGCGTCTTTCCGAATCGGATGGGACGTGGGTGTCCCATAACCAGCGTCCCTATATGACATCAAGTTCACTCCCTGCGCGGCTAGCGCGTGTGCTCGTCAATTTAGTTGCATCGCCCGGGGAACGTTTGCTTGACCCGTGCTGTGGTACCGGCACAATTGTGATGGCAGCTGCCCACAGCGGTATGCAAGCGGTCGGTTACGACATCAACCCGCGCATGGTTGGCGCGACGACAAAAAATCTTCAGCATTATGGACTCACCGCTGATGTCCAACTAGCCGATGCCCGGGAGATACAAGAGCGGTTCGACGCGATTGCAACCGATTTACCTTACGGCCTGAGTCTCGTCAAAGATACGGCCCAGGAACAGGAAATTTTGGCGAACCTACGCACACGCGCGCCGAAAACAGCACTTATTCATACACGCGACATGAGCCCCCTGCTAAGCGACCTAGGCTATCGGGTAGAGGCTGTTATACCGGTGCCGAAGCAAAGACTCGTCCGCCGCATATTTATCACTTCGAGCTTAGCTCAATAGTCATCAACATCTTCATAAAAATCGGTTTCCGGTAAGTACTCTTTTTCGTCAATTTCTTCCTCTTCATACGCTGCATACTCATCTATATCCAAAAGAGAGTTGAGTTCAGAGAGGTTGTCAATATGGATTTTGCAAATCCAGCCGTCCCCCTCTGGCAAACGGTTGATGAGTTCAATATCATCTTCAAGTGCCGCATTAATTTGGTGAATTTCACCAGCGACGGGGGCATAGAGGTAGAAATTTCCGCCGGATTCGGTCTCAATTCTACCAATAATTTCGGCTTGCTCACATTCTTGTAAGGGTGAAATATCGACAAAAACAATTTGACCGTACATGAGCTGTGCGCGTTCTGTGATGCCGATTGTTCCTTCTGTGATGCCGGTTGCTTCTTCTGTCTCATCAACCTCAATCCATTCGTGTGTAGTTGTATATTTCACCGTGCTCAATGCGCATTCCTCCAACAAGTTAAAAACTTTAATGTGAATGTCCCTTTTAAGCGTGTAGCTATTGGTTATTAACTATTAGGTGTCCTTACAAACATAGCGGTGCCCTAACAAGGCACGCTGCTTAGTGTTTCAAAAATCCTGCCCGACTGAGAAGGTATACACAGCAGCACCTTGGACGACGTGGATACGTTCATCTGCTGCCAAAGTAGGTTGGAATCGCGGGATGTATGCCGTATTCAACGTTAGATTTCCAAGCCGGAAACCGAGCCCGAAGGATATGCCCTCCGCTTTCCATACCCGCTCCGTTATTTCAATTGTATCATGTTCCAGCAGCAGTACCGAAGCATAACGTTTTTCAGTGTCCCGAAGATACCCGATTCTTACGCCAATACGTTCATGATACCATGCTTCAACACCGAGGTTGGCTCGGATACCATCGCGGAAGGGGGGATGTACGTCTAACCCGATACGTAACGCTACGTTGGAAATTTTGCGGTGATAGGTGATACCTACAGCAATATCGGGATGCAGTGTGTCCGGGATAGCCGTGTCGAAAAACGACAACCCGTTGCTCAAATTTCGCGCAACAATACCAATCTGAATTCGCTTATTAAGACGTTGGATGATGCCGACGTTGTACGCATAACCGTAACCCACATGCTCGGTGCGCGTAGTATCAGTGACCTTAGACCGTAGCCATCTTGCATCAAATCCAACAACGGTGCTATCGAACAAATTCAACCCGTAACCGAAACCGATAGCTAGGTTATTTTGTGGAAAGTTGTTGAGGGCTTTGCCGAGATGATTGACGCGGCGAAAAGGGCCCGTTTGTGCAAAGGAGAAAGCGATTCCAAACGTGCCGAATTTACCCATAGGGACCGCCCAATTCAACGTTTCAATTCCAGATTCCTGCTGTTCATACCGCTGATAATCCTCATAGTTCGCATCAAAGTTTTGTTTGGACACCAGGGCGATAGTGTGTGGGAAGCGGGTGGTGTGAATGATAAAACGGGTCCCGCCTGCAAGACTGATGCCAGCAGGATTGCTACCGAGAGCGTTCGCCCCCCGGGTGGCACTAACAAAACTGCCCCCCATGCCGTGCTGCTCAGCCCCGACTAACTGTTTGAGAAACCTGTCCGCTGCCGCTGCTGGTGTCGATGCTGCGGCAAACCCATGATATAGGAAAAAACAGAATAGGGACGCAAGCTGCAAAATCAACAAAGAGAGTTGCGAACGGCGCAGCATTGCTAACCGATTGTGCAAATATCTCAATTCTTTTCCTCTTGTTGTTACAGACATTCGTGAGGTGAACATCTATCAAAAACTAAGCAGTGCAAAGCGTAACTTGTGCAACAGCATAATCAACAGCGTGCGATAAACTGACGAAGGAGGTGACAATGCCTAATTCAGCGGCGTAACGTTTAACTTCTCCGTGCAAAACAAGTATAGGTTTGCCAGCAACGTTCGCTCGAATTTCTACATCCTGCCACGACATGCCTGCTATTAAGCCGGTGCCGAGTGCCTTGAGTGTTGCCTCTTTCGCAGCAAAGCGGGTGGCGAGCCGGGCATATCGTATCGGTGTCTCACCACAATAGGCGCGTTCATAGGGTGTATAGACCCGCTGCTCAAACCGAGCCCCCCATTGAAGAGAGATACGCCGGATACGTTCTATCTCAATAATATCAATACCAATTCCTTGAATGTGTTGTTGAGACATCAGTTTCTTTAAATCGTTTTCCGCTTACCGGTAAAGGACATCGGTCATTTTTGCAGCGCGGGCGGTCGCCTGTACATCATGGACGCGGACAATATCTGCCCCATGCGCGATTGCCCAACACACTGTTGCCACAGTCCCTTCAACCCGCTCCGCTATAGGGAGGTTTAGCACGTTGCCGATAAAGGATTTCCGGGACGTACCAATTAATAACGGTGTGTCTAAACGTTTGAATATGTCAAGGTGCCTTAGAATCTCTAGATTGTGTTCTGTTGTTTTGCCGAACCCGATGCCGGGGTCAACGATTATTTTGTCCGGGGCGATGCCGTGTTGCGTTGCGGCGCGGATACGTTCTGCTAATGTGTCGTAAATCTCTTTGATGGTATTGTCATAATGTGGGGCGCGCTGCATTGTGCGCGGTGTCCCCTTTATATGCATGAGAATGATACCGGCATCCATTTCCGCAGCGACGTGTGCCATGGCGGTATCCCCCTGGAGGGCTGTGATGTCGTTGATGATGTGTGCACCCGCTTCAAGGGTGCGTTGTGCCACCACTGCTTTCGTGGTATCAATAGAGAGCAGTGCATCAATTCCTTCGGATGCAAGGGCACGGATAACAGGTAACACGCGCTCCAATTCTTCATCAACGGACACAGGCATTGCCCCCGGGCGAGACGATTCTCCACCGATATCGATTAGCGTCGCGCCTTCGGCTACCATCTCCTTCGCGTGCGTTACCGCGGCTTCAACAGTGAGGTATGCCCCGCCATCTGAAAAGGAATCCGGTGTGACGTTCAAGATTCCCATAATATGGGTGCATTCCCCGAAATTGAGCGATTTCCCCCGGCAGTTCATGCGAAAGATTTGGCGGGCGGCTGCGGCCGCGGGCCGAGAATTTCTTCAATTTCTTCGGTGATGAGTGTTTCACGCTCCAACAGCGCATCGGCAAGTTTCTTCAACCCATCAAGGTTCGTCTCTAAAATCTCCTTCGCCCTTTGATAACACTCCATCACAATATCGTGAACAGCCTTATCAATTGCAATGGCAGTTTGTTCACTGTAATCTTTATGAACAGCCAGCTCCTTGCCGAGGAAGACCTGTTCATCCCTGCGGCCGTAGGTTAAGGGCCCCATCGGGCTCATCCCCCACTGCGTGACCATTCTTCGGGCGAGGTTTGTTGCCTGTTCGAAATCGTTTTGCGCGCCAGTTGTCTGTTCACCGAAGATGATTTCTTCCGCGACGCGCCCGCCGAGTGCAAAAATAATATGAGCGAGAAGCCCCTTCTTACTCATGTTATGCCGCTCCTCAAGCGGAAGCTTGGCGGTTACGCCCAATGCTCGCCCGCGCGGGACAATCGTACATTTATAGTTCGGGTCGCTTTCAGGCACGAAATGAAGCATGAGCGCATGTCCAGCCTCATGATAGGCGGTAATCTGCCGCTCATCATCGCTGATGACAAGACTTCGACGTTCCGGGCCCATGAGCACCCGGTCTTTTGCCTCATCAAAACAGCTCATGTCGATGTTTTCTTTGTCAAGTTTGGCGGCGAGTAGTGCGGCTTCATTGGCCATGTTTTTCAGGTCAGCCCCGGAGAATCCGGGAGTCGCTTTCGCCAAAATTTCTAAATTGACATCGTCAGAGAGCTTATAGGGCTCTTTTGTGTGGACACCCAGAATCGCTTCCCGTCCGCGAACATCGGGTAAATCGACGACAATCTGCCGATCGAATCTTCCCGCCCTTAGCAGGGCAGGGTCAAGCACATCGGGTCTATTTGTAGCAGCGATGAGAATAACGCCCTCGGAGGCTTCAAAACCTTGCATCTCAACGAGCAGGGCATTTAAGGTCTGCTCACGCTCATCATGACCGCCTCCGATACCTGCGCCGCGATGCCGTCCGACAGCGTCAAGTTCATCAATAAAAATAATGCATGGCGCGTTTTTCTTACCCTCTTCAAACAGGTCACGGACGCGGGACGCGCCTACACCTACAAACATCTCCACAAAGTCGGAACCGCTAATCGTATAAAACGGCACATCCGCTTCGCCTGCAACCGCCTTGGCAAGCATCGTTTTTCCAGTTCCAGGGGGACCGACAAGCAGGACACCTTTCGGAATTGTACCCCCAAGCCGTTTAAATTTACTCGGTGCCTTTAAAAATTGAATGACCTCTCCAAGGGCCTCCTTTGCCTCATCAACGCCAGCGACATCTTCAAACGTCACCCGCGTACCATCGTCAGAATGAAGTTTGGCACGACTCTTGCCAAACGAAAGGGCACGGTTACCGCTGCCTTGCATCTGCCGAGAAAGAAAAATCATCAGCCCTAAGAAGATTAACAACGGCACTACCGTCGTGCCGAAAACAAGTAACCATTGTGGAAAATCGGAAGCAGGCTTATTCCTAAAAGGAATCCCTTTCTCGTAGAGCTTTTTCTCAAGCTCGTCACCATGGGTCGCATCGCGACTGACTTTAAAAACCCCCTTCCACTTCGGGGGCACCGTTATCTCCTTATGCCCACTCCAGTCCTCACGTAGCCTATCCACTTGGGCACTGTGAAACTTACCTTCAACCCATTCCGTATCCAGAACAAGATAGCCATCAAAGATGGTCTCTTCGTCTATATATTGATAAAAATCAAATATTGGCAACTTGCAAACCTGGTCACTATTATTGATAAGTTGATAGATAACGACAACGATAACCAAGCCTAAAATAAACCACATGAACATGTTTTTTGTGTTCTTGTTCACAATCAATTGCCTCACTTGTTTCATTAAAATTTAATTCAGCTCCTGCAGCTTACGGCATACTTACATTCGGAACCGATACCTAATTGAGCATGCCCAGGCAATTTCTAGCGGTAACCTCAACTTCCTCGTTACGCGTTTGCCTTCGGAAAAATGTTTTGAAACTTTATCACGTAAATTATAACACACTTTTTGATTAATAGCAACTGAATTTTTAAAAAAATGGACATTTACACACCTACTCCAAATTTTTAGTTGACAAGGCACAATTCCTTAAGGTATACTTAAATTAAAACTACGCCAAAAGGAGAAAAATTATGAAATTACGTACATACATGCTCTTGACCGGCATACTTTTGCTGGCAGCGATGTCGTACGCTTTAGCGCATCTTACCGGTGAAAAACTTCAAAATTTTCAATATAACGCAGAACTTGTTCCTGTCGCACCTATCGTGGATGGATACCTTGATGATCCGGTTTGGGAAAATATACCTGCAGCAAAACTCAATCAGGAACTGATAAGCGGGTTCGAATGGCCAGACTCCGAGGATTTTACTGGCTCCTTCAAAGCTGTTTGGCGTAGCGGCTACCTTTATGTCGCCGTGAAACTAACCGATAATCAGCTCGAAAAACATCAGTCTAAACTTTTTCCGGAAGACACGCTCGTCATCTATATTGACCCATACCACACGGGACGAAAAGATGAACGGAACCGCTATGAAATCCCTATTGGCGAAGAGATGAACGTCCTGAAAGACCCGCTGACGCTCGTGGCCTGGGGAAGCGATAAGCAAACTTGTGAATTAAGCTTCCGACTTAACGGAATCGCTAATAAGGGTAATAGTATCGGTTTCAGCATCGAATATAATGACGTGGACAGCGGTCTCTTGCAAAATAAAATTGCCTGGGCACCGCCAGGTTACACAGAGGAAAACGACCTCCTCCCCGATATCGTTTTCACTGCAAAAATTAATCCGAATACAGAACAAAAATTAATCCGATGGGGACAAATCAAAAGGGTTTACTAGGTTGCTGCCCCAAATAACGACCGTGACCCATGCTGATAAAAAGTGAGGAACAGGTGTACTATATAGGTAAAACTCTGGAGCTAATGGGCATAGCATGCCTCGGCGCAGGACTCTACTTAGGCTGTGCAAATCCGTACGGTTATAGTGAGGCAAAAGCGATGGGTGTCGAAATTGGGTTCATGACGGTCGGTATCCTCATTTTTTTTGTCGGGCGACTCATTGAGAAACGTTTTTAGCACGTCTTTTGATAGGCGCGGTTTCAAATCGCGCCTATCAAGGTTTGGACAATTTATACGCTATGAGCGGCAGGTTCACAAGAGGGCTCTTCTAATCGGGCAGGGAGACCCGGCCCCTATGGACATTAACCAAAACTTTACACACTCACCTTTTTTTCTTTGATATCTTTCAGGAATGTGTTGATGCAACGCTTGCCGCTCCCGTCGACCAAGGGACACGAGCAGATTTGCTTTACGGCATCTCCGTCTTCGGCGGCGTAGTGCATGATTCTCAACTATTTGATAGAAATATACCGGAGGAGATTATGATAGAATCTAAAACTTACCAACGACAACGCGAACGAATTATCCGAGAAAATACTGTTAAACACATCTTGGCATTATTGAAGATGAGATTCCGGGCAGAGGCAGTGGATGCTTTACAAACTATCGAGGCGTGCCTCAACGTATCCATTAAAACGCTATAGTCAAGTGGTAGTTTCTATAGCTATGCTCCCCAAGGGTTGGGTTCATGCGGGTATCGTGATCGGGATGGGGCAATATACACTCCGAAAGGACTTACCTGTTTTGCAAAAATCAGGTCAAGTAAACAGAAAGTGCGAGTTCTGTTGAACGAAGCAGCACAGTTTGCGAGGAGCGCCTACGGGAAACTTGTGGCGAAAAAACAACCCGATGGGGGAAATCTAAAACGAATAGGAGCGGTGTTTCCTCCCCCGCATAAATGCTGGGGGTTTCCACACCGAATATTTTGATGAGATTCCGGGCAGAGGCAGTGGATGCTTTACAAACTATGCTGCTAAACATTACAGATTTGCAAAAATTGGAGGATTTGCATCTCGCAGCAGCAAGAGTGCCAAACATCGACGCGTTTGCAAAAATGCTACACGAATAGCAGCCTTTGCGCGTGTTGATGGGCAGATGCGGTCCGTTGTATAGACCCGTATACTGGGGGGACTTATGCTCGAATCCAAAACTTACCAACGACAACGCGATGGAATAGCACTATATTTCGCGGGGAGTAGGGGCTCCGCAACAGCTGGAACCCCTACTACAAACTACACACGACTGCATCCCTCCAGCACACAGACTAAAACATCGCGTGCAAAGCACGCTCTCGCGGAGCGGGCTGCTTGCCCGAATACTAGAAGAACGGAAAACGTACGCCCCGTAATATCGCGTGCACAGCACGCTCCTACATAAGAACAGAAATGAAACCACACAATATCGCGTGCACAGCACGCTCCTACATAAGAACGGAAAATGCACTATTCCACTTTCGGTAAGGTTGGCAGTGTGAGTCGCGGGCGTTCGCCGAAATCGGGGAGTTGGGGTGGATTGTCCGCCATCTCCTGTAGGAGCTCCGCAATTGCTCGGTCAAGTTGCGGGTCGCAACCATCGGCATAATCCTGCGGGCGGTAATCGACCTCAATGTCCGGGTCGGTGCCGTAGTTCTCGACACGCCATCCGACATCAACGAACCAGAAAGAGTACTCAGGTTGTGTTGTTCGACCACCATCTACAAATGCTTGATGTGGCGAGATACCGATAACACCGCCCCACGTTCGTTTTCCGATAAGTTTGCCGAGTTTCATTAGTTTGAAACAGTGCGAGAAAATGTCACCATCTGAGCCAGCATTTTCGTTAGTGACAGCTACCATCGGGCCCAGGACCGAAGCATCCGGATAAGGATGCGGTGTACCCCAGCGTGGGACATCATATCCGATGCGGCGGCGTGACAATTTCTCCAAAATGAGTTGTGAGACGTGTCCCCCGCCATTGTAACGGACATCAATTAGCAGTGCGGGATAGCTGACTTCAGCGAGGAAACCACGATGAAACTCTGCATAGCCGCGCCCCATCATGTCGGGAATGTGTACGTATCCGACCTTACCATCAGTCTTTTCGTGGACGTACTGCCGATTTCGCGAGACCCATTCGCGATACCGGAGTTCCCGTTCTCCCCGTAGCACCTTGAGCGTGACAACGTGTTTCTCGTCATTTTCAGCGCGTTGGAACGTCGCTTGAACTTCCTGCCCCGCAAGATTGACGAGGAGTTCACCGGGGGTGACGGTTTTGCTGACGTTTTGTCCGCCGATAGCGAGGAGAATGTCCCCTTTTTTGACGTTAATCCCCGGTGCGTTGAGTGGGGAGTCTTTTGTCCTTTCCCATGCGTCTCCGTTTGGGATGTGTGTGATACGATATCCGTTGGTTTCTTCATCGTAAGCGAAATCTGCTCCGATAAACCCGATTGCATAATTTGGGGAGCTGCGGTAATCTCCGCCGGATTCGTAGGCGTGGGATGTGCCGAGTTCTCCCTGCATCTCCCACATGAGGTCAGAAAATTCGGCGCGGGTTGCCACCCGTGATAGGAGCGGCAAGTACCGTTGATAAACATTTTCCCAATCTACGTCGGACATATCCTCAGTCCAGAAGTAATCTCGCTGCAGTCGCCATGCTTCACGGTACATCTGGTGCCATTCAGCAGTAGGGATGATGGCGGCTTTGACACGGTTGAGGTCAATCCACCCTGTGTGTCGGTTTGCGGCTCCGCCTTTGTTATCCTTTGCATCATCTTCAGCCTTCTTTCCTGCTTTGATAACGCGTAGCTTGTCGCCGGTGCGATATACGAGGGTTTTGGCATCTCGGGAGAGTTGGAAGTTATCAATGCCCGCGACGAGCACCTCCTTTTTCTGTTCCTTGAAATCGTAGACGTGGAGTTTGCCCTTGGTGTTGGCTGTATCCTCAGTATCGGGGGCATTAAGTGTGTGTCGGACCGGAAAAGAGGTGAAGATAACTTTGCCTTCAATGCCATCAATTTGTCCGTACCGTCCATGTGGGTAGGGGAAAGCGATAACGCGTTGCATGATGCCCTCAAGTTCAATAGTAATCGGTTTCCGCTTCTTTTTCTCTTTTTCATTAGATTTCTCGTCCTTCTTTTCTGCGGATTTCTCCTCCTTCTCCTTGTCCTCCTTGTCCTTGTCCTTTTCATCTTCAAGCGGTCGGGGTTCAGGAATGAACGGGTTCCGTAATTCTTTCTGCAATGTGACGAGCAGAGGGCGTGTCGCTGTGGGGAATCCGAGGTCAAAGTGGAGCGCATCATATACAGGGTTGAATTCGCGAGCGGAGAGAAAATAGAGGTATTTCCCCTCTGGGTCCCACGCAGGTGAGAAATCGTTGAATTCCGGATGGGTGACGAACGTCGTTTCGCCAGTCTCGACGTTGCACAGTTTAATGGAGGATGTCGTCTCAGTTGCAGGAAAACTGTATGCAATCCACTTGCCATCGGGTGACCATGTTGCGCCTTGGATACGGTTGTAGTGGCTTTTGTCAAGTACGCGAAGCTCCTGCGTTTCCAATTCGATGTGTAGCAGTTCGAAGCGGTGATTGACGATGAGGAGTTGGTCTTTCAAGTCATCACCCTTCGGACAAACTGAAAGCTGGCGGACATGTCCGATGTCAAGGGTGGATAGGCGTTGGACTTCAGCACTACCATCGCAGGTATGGATTTCGAGGGCTTCTTCGCCATCAGCATCGGAGAGGGTGAGGATACGTTTTCCGTCGTTAAGCCAATGCGTCCTTCGGTATCGGGTGCCGTTGCGTTCACCGTGCTGTAGGACTGCGCCCTCCCAATTTGACATCGTAAACGGTTTACCGCGGACAGTGAGGGATAGTGCCTGGCCGTCGGGAGTAGGTGCATATTCTTGCAAATATTTTGACGTGCTAACGAATTTGCGTTGTCTCTGGACGCGCGGGCTCCGAAATTCAACGTTCACCAGATAATTTGTATCGTTTTCAATTTCATAGATGTGGAGTTCTGCCCCAGCATGGTAAGCGATACGGGTTCCATCGGTTTGTGCGGCGCGACAGTAGTAGGTTTCCTGATGTGTGTGACGTTGCATATCTTCGCCGGTGGGGAGGCAGGAATAGATATTACCAATACCTTCGTGGTCGGAGATAAAATAGATGCGTTCCCCAATCCACATCGGTGTGGTGAAGTTGCTATTGACAGGTGCAAGTGGCTGAAATTGTCCATCTCCATCTGTATCTATCCAAAGTTGTCCCGCAGTGCCGCCACGGTAACGTTTCCATCGTGCGGGGTCGCGTGTCAATCGTCCGAGAACAACGCCACCAGCATCCCCGAAGGCGATGTGGTTAGCGGGGCCGTAGGGTAGACGTTGCGGTTCGCCCCCCTCAGTGGAGATTTGCCATATCCATGCGCCGAATGCTGTCCCTGCGCCGCTACTATAGAGAATATTTTGTCCATCGGCATCCCATCCGATGATGTCCGCGCTGCTTCCTTGATAGGTGAGCCGTTTTGCCTCGCCGCCGAGGGCAGGCATGAGGTAAACTTCTGAGGGGCCCTCTTCTCGTCCTGCAAACGCAAGCTGTTCTCCATTCGGAGATAAGCGTGGTGTGCTGGTGGCACCGAGGTTTGAGGTAAGTCGGCGAGCAACACCCCCGCTGATTGGAACTGTCCACAGGTCGTCCTCACAAACGAACACGAACGTTTCTTGATAAATTGTTGGAAATCGATAGTATCCTGACATCTACACCTCCGGTTGTCGGGTTTGGTTTATTAAGGGTAAAAAAATAGGTAAGGCGAGGCCTGAAAACCTCGCCCTACAAATAGGAACGCGCTGATGTGCCTTACAGGTTACAGCGTGTGCGGCTGCGATTAGTTTCCGTTAAGGCGAGCCTGCTCCTCTGAATTCGGCGGGGGGCCGAGCCAGAGTTTTACGGCGGGCGTACTTGCGACACGCCGGTTGCCAACAGCTGCGTTAATAACAAAGGTATAAGGTCGAGTTTGCCTATTTCCCATGAACGGGTTCCGCCGTATTTCGTTGTTTCCGCTGGCGACGATATTCGGCACAAGCGTCAAGATTGCCTCCGTTTCATTCCTTCGGAGGACAGTAGTTTGTCGCTGGAGTCGAACGCCTAAGGGCAAGCCGACCGCTGTTAGATTCATGTTCTGCCGATTCCCACCCCGTCTGTCAACCTTCACGGTGATTTCAACCGGTCCGTCTGGAGTCACTACAATTTCGTCGGGAACTGCGGTAAGGATGATAGGTGTGGATTCCGTCACGCTAACAACGACGTTTTTGCGCTGAACAGTCCGGTCGTTGTTCTGAATACGGTAGACTTCAATCGGTGTTGCAGCGCGTTGGATTTGGCTCCCGGAGCCAGTCGTAACGGTGCCGACAACCTGTACGACGCTATGTGTTAGGTCAGCGTCTGCTGCAGCGGTTAGGGTGATATACCCTTGGTCATTTCCGCCTTCAGAGAGGATAGCACTCTGGCTGGCAGTAATCCCTTTCGGTAGATTTTCGACAGAGAGCAAAATCGGTTCAGTAAAACCGACGCGGCGTTGGAGTGTAACATCCAATAGGATTGTTCCGCCCCGGCCGATATTTGGGTTATCGGGTGTCACCGAGATAGCGAAATCGGGTGCAGTAGGGCGCACGTCTAGGTGATAAACATAGCCTGCGCCACCTTTGCCGGCGACATCTTCTACTCGGACTGCATAGACACCGGGTTGTGCAAAGCTGTAATCGATAATAGCGTTGCGTCGTCCGCCTACGCCTGCGTTATTCCGTAGCACTGCGCCTTCAGCATTCAACAGGGTTAGGGTGGGGCTCAGCGGTGAGTTCAATTTTTCTGCGGATAGTTCAATAGAATAGCCGCCAATGTCCGCGAAAAATCCCCACGGCCCGTAACCGTTCGTAATCTTGACAAGAATTTTGTTTTTCCCTTTAGAGATAGGCAGTTCAATGACATCGTCCGCGCGGCGTAGGGGACGGTGAACGTATTTACTGAAGATGAGTTTATCGTTCACCCATATCTTAATCGTATCGTCGGAGCCGAGGGATAAGAGATATTTTTGGTCCCGGTCAGACTCAATATAGGTGAGTGCGTAGCCAGTGACATCGTCTTCAGGTACATTTGAGAAGACGTTTTCGCCTCTGCGATTGGTCCGGTACCAACTGATTTTGCGTCCGGCTTTACCGTCGTATTCTTTCTCTAAATCGATTTCAACTTCAGGCGGATAGACGGTATCAAATCCTTTTTCATCTGTGTTATCAAAGGGGTGTATCACCCACCACGGGCCGAGGCGTGAGCCTTCAGCAATTGTGAATTGGTAATAATCGGCTTCTCCTGGTTCAGAGATGCGTCCACTTATGGCACCTGGCGTTGTGATGTCCTGTGCATTTTCGATACGTTTTGCGATGAGTTGGCCGAGGCGTGTGACTTCATCTGCAACGAAAGCGATGAGACGGTCGCGTTGGGTGGGGGTAATATCAGCATTCTCCTTTTCGGACATGCGTGTGATAGTATTTTCCCACTGTTCGGCGGAGAGCGCACGATTGTCTGGTGAGCGGAGCTCATGGCAGGCGGTGCATTTGGCTTGGAAAAGGATTTCGGATTCGGCATTCCTTGCCAGTTCTCCGTTTTCTGCATCAGATTCCGTAGAGTCATCTGTTTTCGGATTGCTGCTGTGGGTTGCCGATGCGGACACCTCAACATCTTCGGTAAACTCATTGGCGATGAACGGAAAAATGCCGTACGGGGTCCGGATAAGTTTGAGCCCCGGCTGCTCACTGCTACTGAGTTCAACCTGCCAATCAGTTTCCGGGAGGTTTTCGCCGCCAATTTTCGCTTTAATCACCTCGCCAATTTTTCCACCAGTTGGAAAAAGGTAGGTGTTATATGGAACAACGCCACTTGTCAAACGGTAAACGGAGTCTGGGTTGCCACGATAGAGCAGGTCTCGCACCCGAAGGTAATAGGTGCCATCCGCAGGTAAAGTGTAATCAATCAGCGGGTCAAGACTATAGAATCCGTTGTTTCGGATAAGTTCTGTGCCATGTTCGTCAAAAAGGTAGAGGGTTGGATTGAAAAACTGCTGACTGACATTGTTAAGCCGATAAGCCTTGACGTTGAAGACACACCTGTCCCCTTTTTTTCCTTCAAAGACGTAATAATCTTCATCACCGCCAGGGTTAACAACCCCGTTTATGATAATAGGCAGCTGAATAGCTGTCGCGGATTCCGGGAGGTTATTGGATTCAGTTTCAAGGATATCCGCAGCGGGACTCACCTCGAAGGGCCATGCGGTTGATGTGCCTTTTTTTCCGACGATGCGAATTTCCCGCAGTCCAATGGGGGCGTCCGCTGCGATTGCGAATTCAGCGGTTAACCCGCCGCTCGCTCTTGCTGCGGATTTGAGGTAATGGACAATCTTGGTTTGGTCATCGGCACTGATTTCAGCCCCCTTCTCTGTTATCATGCGTGCGACTGTGACTTCCCACTGTGTAGCTGTCATTGAGCGGTTGCTTGGGGAGCGAAGTTCGTGACACTGTCCACAATTTGCTTCAAAAACAGGTTTATGGGTCTCGTCCACTTTTCCACCGCCAGCGTGGAGCGTACCAGCAACCCCAGGGGGCCCCTCTACAATTAAGGTATGTGCGCCCCCTAAATCTGAGCCCTGTATTCTCACGTCGACGTTCATTCCGACCTTCCCACCTGCGGGAAAGAGCGAATTCAGGCGTGGCGTGTCTTGTGCAAATAGGGAGACAGGCGCGCAGAGTAAAACTATAAACAGCAAACGTAGGAGGGGTTGCAAACCCCAATAGAGACCGCTATTTTTTTTATGGACATTCATGTGTATTCCCTCCAAAAGAGCTATCAGTATTTAGTTCCGACAAACACGGGTTAAAATTCTTGGGTTAATCTACGGTTTCTGATATTCCAAATCCGGACTTTTCCATCTCGGCTGCCCGCAGCAACAAGGTTGCCTGTAGGGCTAATCTGCACAGCATAGACCGCATCTGTCGGTTCATTAAACGTACGCCGCCGGTTACCTGTACGGAGATTCCATATAATTACGGAGGTGTCGGCACCGCCGGAGGCGATAATCTCTTGATTATCCCAAACCCCGCAGTCAACGCTATAAACGGGCCCCTGATGCGCATTGTATTGGCGAACGAGTGCGCCGCGGGTCTCATTTTCACCGTTTTGCGTGACACGCCAAGAACGGACAACGTTATCGGCGGACCCAGACACAATTAACCCATCCTCCGCTGCATAAGCGAGCGAATAAACCGAATCATCGTTCCCATCAAAATTGACGAGGACGGTATAGGTTTCCGGGTGCCACACTTTTAAGGTTTTATCCTCACTCCCGGTGACAAAATAGTTGCCATCCGGATGGTACAAGGTGCAGAGCACCCTGCCAACGTGTTGTGTGAGCCATTTCGCCTGTTCGTCTATAGGTAGGGTTTCGTCGTGCTGCGATAAATCGATAACAGTACTGTATTCATCCATGCTTGCGGTGAGCAGTTTTGTGTTATCCGGGCTGATAGCGATAGATTCAACGGTATCGCCATGGATTTCGAGTGTTTTAATGAGGTCTGCCGATGCGACATCCCAGATGCGTATTTCGCCACTTCGGGCAGCCAATCCGCCGCTTGCAAATAGGCTTTTGCCATCCTTTGAAAACTTAAGGCATCGCACCCGTCCAGCGTGCGGTTCATAAGTGTTAACTAGCTGCTGCGTCTCCAAATCCCAAAGTTCGACCCACTGATATTTTCCGACAGCTACTGTTTTGCCATCCGGACTAAATTGCAGGGCCCAAACTGGAGATAAGGGGACCGCGTTTTCTTCAACGGGATGCTCCTCTGCCACCGATAGGGTGCCAGGCAGCGTGAAGAGTGCTAACGTTATGAACACAGATAAGAGAAGATAGACGTAATTACTTTTCATCCCGCGTCCTCCGTGTCCTCCGCGATAATCCGCGATTTGTGGCTTACTCGCCCCCGCAAATGCGAACTCATAAAATTGTCCAAAGTTCAGTCTTTTTAGAGACATATTCGATGGCTTATTGTGTGCTATTTCCGTTGAGGTCAATATCCTCTAAGGTTGTAGCGGTGAGTATCTGATCGAAGAGTGTATCAAGCCGTGAGAATTCCTTAATTTCTCGGATTTCCTCTACAACAGTATCAGAGATTTCAGGGAATTGGTGCGTCAGCAACTTGATAACATACTCTTGTTTGGTGCGGAATTCACCTTGTTCAATGCCTTGTTCAATGCCTTGTGTGATGCCGCGTTGCATTACCTGTTCGTAAAAAGGAGATTCTTGCATGATTGCCTCCAATTTCTCTTGCTAACGGTTTCCATTAACCAACAGCCACAAGCCATATAATAGTAGGCAGGTGTGAGGCGCGAACGCCTCACACTACAAAGCTATGCTTGACTTAAGACAGAACCCCTCGGATGGGCCTACCACCGCGTGATAGGACAATTCGGACACCATCCGGTGACTCTATGCTCTGCTCATAATCGATGCCAAGGCTCTGATAGATAGTTGCCGACAGGTCTTCTGGACGCACTGGCGTTTCAGCTGGCTCCATCCCAAACGGGTCGGAGGCACCGACTACCTGTCCGCCTTGGACACCACCGCCTGCCATCATGATAGAGAAAACACGCGGATGATGGTCGCGTCCTGCGTTGCGGTTAATGACCGGGGTTCTACCAAATTCACCCATCGCCAGCACCATAGTGCTTTCGAGGAGCCCACGCTCAGAGAGGTCACTGATTAAGGTAGCCATCGTCTGGTCAAAGGCGTTGAGTTTGCCTGGGAGCGATGAGAAGATGTTGTTATGGTTATCCCATCCGCCATTGCTGACGGTAACGAAGTTGACTCCCGCCTCGACAAGTCTTCGTGCAAGGAGACAGCTCTGTCCGAAGGTGTCGCGCCGGTATGCATCTCGGACCTTCCCCGGTTCTTTAGAGAGGTCAAATGCGTCGCGTGCATCGGGGGAGCTCATAAGATTGTAAGCGGCGGTATAGAAGCTATCCATTGCCTCTGCTGCAGGGTTTCCTGATTCATATTTCTTGAATGCAGCGTCAATGGCTTCGCGCAGCGTTCGGCGGTTTTCAACGCGTTCAAAGGTGACACCTCTTGGCGGTTGTAAATCGCGAACTTTGAAGTTTTTGCTTGCCGGGTTGCCGCCTGGTGAGAACGGGGCAAGAGATGCACCCAGGAATCCTCCACCGCCATAAGCTACCGGGCCTGGGACAGCGATGTAGGGGGGCAATGCGCTCCGCTGTTCTTTGAGTTTGGAAACGACAGCACCGTGTCCAGGGACAGCGAAGCCGGGAAGCGGTTGATACCCTGTCATCATGTAGTGTGTACCCCGCTCATGCGCGCCTTCTGGTGAGGTCATTGAGCGGATAATGCAGAGTTTATCTGCCTGTTGGGCAAGCTTCGGCATGTGCTGACTAATCTGGATGCCGGCTACGTTTGTCGGAATCGGTTTGAAAAGCCCGCGTATTTCTTCGGGTGCTTCGGGCTTAAGATCCCACATGTCAAGGTGGCTTGGGCCGCCGCCTAACCAGACAAGAATGACGGATTTAGCGGTGCCTTGTTTCGCCGTAGGTGAAGCAATTGCTTGTAACCGGAAGAAGTCGGTCAGGCCAAAACTAAAGAGGCCTAGCACCCCGGCTTTAAGCAGGTCTCTGCGATAGAATCCTTCACAGTCTGTGTGTGTGCAGTTTCTTTGGGACATAGTTAGTCCTCCTCGTATTTTGTACGCGTGTCGGTAGAATTTACCGAGGGCGCGGTTGAACTTCCCATTAACGTTTGATATCTGGTCTACAATCTTTGTCGAAGTTTAAGCGTATTGAGCCATTTTTCAGCTTTCGGTATTGCCGTATCAAACGGCTCTTTCATCTCAAAGCATTCGGTTTGTCCAGCGTAGATGTGGTGCCAATCGACAATACAAGGTATTTTTCGTTTTTGTAGGTTTCGCATAAGATAACCGCGTACCCTTGCCCGCGTATTGCGGGGTGCATTGCAAATGGCATAATTAATTTGTTGTTCAGTAATAATGCGTCTCATACATCCTTCATTCTGAAGGGCGTAGAAGATGCCTTTTTCCAGGTCGATGTTGTGATATTCTAGGTCAAGACTTTTAAGCCATGAATCGTTCCAATGAAGGTCTTCTTCGGCGATGAGTGCGTCGAGAAACCATTTCTTCGCCGCCCAATCAATCCGTGTTGTAAGCCGGGTCCAATCCGCTTCAAGGTCGTTGAGGACAGCTTCCCATTGTGTGAGAATCCATTCGGTATCGTCAGTAGGTTCGGTTACCATGTCTTTGACGAAATTTACATATTTACGTTGAATATCAACGGCAGAAAGTGTTTTTCCGTTACGCAAGTCGACCTGCCATGTGAACGTTGCATCTCGTGAGATGTGGCGAATGGCGGCGATTGGGTCAGCGATGTCAAGTTCTGGCAGCGGCAGTCTTTCCCCGTGGGTTTCATAAAACCGCTCGATAGCGTCAAGTATGAGTGCGGTTGTGCCGACCTTGAGTGCGGTTGCATATTCAGACATATTGGAGTCTCCGACGAGCAGATGGAGTCTGCGATATTTGGTATAATCGCTAAGGGGTTCATCGCGTGTATTAATAATGGCTCGGCTGAACTGTATCCATTCATAAATTTCTGTGACGATGTGGTCTGCGCGTTGTGAGATTTGGTATCCGTGAAAGTCGTCGACGCTGTATTGTCCATCTCCAAATTCGAGGATGTCGTCGTATCCGCCGACTCTGCCCGCGCCTGCGTAAATTTGGCGTGTGACAAAAAAGGGCAGCAGGGTTGGGATGACAACCCGATAAAACGGTATATCCCTACGGACTTGGAAGTTTTCGTGGCATCCGAAGGTGGCCCCCGTGAAATGGTCAATATTATTTTTGTAGAAGGCGATATGGTCTGCCAGCCCGGTTTCGTGTAAAATTGCGGTAATGACGCGCTCGATAGCTTTATCGTAAGCGATAAGGTCAAAGATATTTGCACATTCAGGCGTAGCATATTCAAGGTGTCCCATGTCAATGTAGAGTCTACCGCCGTTGAAGAGGAATCCTCCGTTCCCGGGGGGTTCACCCCAGTCGCGATAGTGAAGGTCAGGGATACCGAGTTTGAGTGCTTTAAAGACGTGGTCTCGGACGCGTGCTGAGATGCCTTCAGGGGAGACTCTTGCGCGTTTGGTCTGTATCGCCTGTCCCTGTATCATGCACCCAAATTCTGTTTCGATGCCCATGATTCTGTGTGCCACGTTGCATTCCTCTCGCCGTTTAGTTATATACTGCTGTAGGTTCGATTGCAAACCAGCAGCCTGCCTACGTACTTAAATTTTCCGGGCTGTCTGAATTTCTGCTTCGCTAAGTAGCCGAAATTTGATGTCCCCAGGTTGTGTAGCATCTAATACGGCTGCCTCAATCTCCCCGGTCTCTAGTTCCGCCTGAATGATGTCATCTATCTGTTCGTCCGGTATTTCGGTATTCTCTTTTATATTTTCTAGGTTTTTGCTTAACCCTCTGCCGACCGCCCACGTTTTTAAGGCGAGCTGTAGGGCATCGGCAAGTTCCAGTTTCGTGGGCTCTGCTGTGTTATCGAGGTAGTTTTGCATTGCCATTTCAATTGGCTCGGTTCCGCCGACGACAGCGAATTGGTTCTGTGTTTTCACGTTGCCATCGTAGTTGATGTGGGTAAACTGTGTTGTTGTCCCGGTAGCTCCGATTTCAGCGAGCAACATTTTGATGATGTAAGCCTCGCCGACAATTGCTTCAAAGGCTTGCTTGAAAGAGTGCGCCAAAACGAAATAGGTGAGCCGGTGTAAGTTTACATCTTCGGTTGCGCTCTGAAAAGCTTGGACACTTGCGGTATCTGTGACGAGCATTCGGAGTCGTTCGATATCCGCAGGGTGCCCGATTGCAGAGAGGGCAATTCTGTCATGAACTTCAAAGATTTTTCGCGCTCCCCCACCAACGGTTAAGAGTAGGCTCCCGTGTGCATAAGGTACACCAACGACTGGACTTCTGAGCTGCAGTTGGTCTTCTATATAGTCGCGCCGGTCCTGAATTGCTTCAATCCAGCGATAGGGCAAGTCTCTCATAATTTTATCCGTTTTGCGTTATTCTGTTCGGTGCTCAACTTGTGCTTCTGCGTAGCATTCGGTTAGGTATGGGTCAGTGAGTGTTAGCACACCGTCCCGGGTGACAGTTTTGACAGTGGGGAAAATTTCGGTTTTTGCGTTGTAGCCGCTTGTGGCTGCGTCATATTCACTCGCGATGTCAAAAAGTCTTAACATAGTGATAGTTGCTTGACGTTCATCCATCTTTTCCAATCGGGTTTCGCCCCATCGATTGAGATATTGTAGTACGCCCCGTATCCAGATGGAGCCGGAGCCGGTTGTTGCAAAGTCGACGTTCTCAAAGTGTGCGCCGAGTGCGTCATAGAAAAAGATTTTTCCGCCATTTTGTTCCGTTTCCGGTGCTTCAGGTGCATACAAGGCAAAAATCGGTATGACTGCGCCGATGCCTTGCATCGCCATAGGCAAGTTTTCACGTATAAGCCGGGACAATGTCCGCAATTTTCCCTCAACACTGAGTTCTTGAAGTTGGCTCCGCCGAAAATATTGGAACGAGTGTTTGAGCACTCGCGCCATCTCATAAGCGATAGCAGGTGACCCGGAGATAGCGAGTACAGAGTGCGTATCTACCGGTATAACTTTCTCAGCCCTATCATGAATGACAGCGGTGCCCGCGGTTGCCCGGCGGTCCCCTGCGATGATTATGCCTTTTTGGTACCGCATGGCGATGACTGTTGTGGCTTCCGCGATTTCCAGCGTATCGGCATGTCTCGACATCCGCTGTGGGTGTTCCTTAAGAACGTGTCGTGGCGAGTTCATACCTGCGGTTTGGAATGGTGCACGCTCCGGATGTTCCATGAATTCAGACGCGTCGGGTGCAGGATTCGCTGCCGCTAGCAAGGCATCAGCCTGTTTTAAAAGGCTGAGAAAGTCTCCTTTATGATTCATCATTCCCCCGTTCGTTGCCGATATCTCCGGGATTGGTCTTTGTCAACCCGCCGCATCCGTTTGAGGAGTTCTTGGGTGTCCGGTCTATTGACATCTGGGCGTTTGGGTTCACTATCATCTCCACCATCGCCCGGTTCAATCGGTTTTACGGGTCGCTGTTTACGTTCGGGAAAATAGACAATTTTAGGGTTCATCAGAAATTCCTCCATCTCTTTCGGTCTAGCACATGGCTTGTGCTGTTTTAATTTAAACCTAATTTCTCAACGAGGGTTTGAGGGTTAGGGGATTGGTCAAGTGCTTCATTATACTGACGTGCGATTTCTGGGTTTGCCAGTCCATTCATATTAATAGTGACGGGACTGCCATTGACTGTGAAGGTAATGCTGTCCCATTGGACGGTTTTTATAGAGTCCTCAAATTTATTGAGGGCTTTTCCACGAAAATAGGCGCGCGTGTCCGAGGGCGGGTTGGACATAGCCTCATGAATCTGTTCGTCTGTTACAACGCGCTGCATCGGCAGCCCATAGTACAACCCTTCCTCTTGGTGAATGTTATGATATTCTAAATCGAGGCTCTGTAGCCAGGGGTCATCCCATTGAACGCCTTCCTCTTCAGCGAAGGTTTCAAGCAACCACTTTTTAGCGACCCAATCGAGTCGGTCGATAAGGGTCATGGGGTCGTTTTCGAGGGCATCGAGCGTCTGTTCCCAGTTTGCCAGTATCCAGTCGGTATCACTATTTTGATGTGCAACATATTTTTGTGCAAGTGCAAGGTACTCGCGTTGATGGTCAATTGCGCTGATAATTTTGCCATCTTTTTTCTGCAATATCCATCGATAGGTTTGGTCGTGTGAAATAGTTTTAATGGTATCGATAGGGTTAGCGATTGCAAGTCCTTCAGGGATACGTCGTTGTTCAATTAAATCGATGACGAGTGCGGTTGTGCCGACCTTGAGTGCGGTTGCGTATTCAGACATATTTGCGTCTCCGACGATACCGTGAAGTCTGCGATATGTTTTTGGGTCCGCGTGCGGTTCGTCTCGGGTGTTGACGATAGGTCGTTTGTGCATTGTATCCACACTCGCTTCGACGTGAAAGAAATCGGAGCGTTGTGCAAGTTGAAAATGTCCGGGTGTTGCAAGTCCCGCTTCGGTTTCAATGCCGATTTTGCCGGCTCCGGCAAAAATTTGCCGAGTGACGAAAAAGGGCAAAATGCTGGCTTTGAGATAATCGAAGGGCACCTCCCGTGCCATGAGATAGTTGTCGTGGCATCCGTAGCTGTGTCCGTAAAAATCGGTGTTGTTTTTGTATAGGATAACGCGTTTTCCGAGCTGTTCACTGCGAGTTTCAGCACATTTCTGTAGGATACGTTCTCCGGCCTTGTCGTGTGCAACGAGTTCGAAGATATTTTGACACTCCGGTGTTGCGTATTCTGGGTGTGCATGGTCATTGTAGAGTCTTGCGCCGTTGATAAGGATTCGGTCACTTTTGATTTCAAGAAAGGAGCGGCCAGATTCTTGTTCGGCCCGTTCGCGGTCTCGCTTTTCCTCCTTAACTTCATCAGGGTGATTATTGAGTTGTTTTGCGCGGAAGCCGCGTTCATCTCGAAACGGGTCTTCCCCCCGGTAATCCCAAATCGGCAAAAAAGGCTCGCGCCGATAACTCTTAATCAGCTCAATGGATTCCCTGACGGGGTCAATTTGTTCGGCATTTTCAAGGGTAATGCCGTATTCGGTTTCAATCCCAAAAAGTCTGTGCATACTTCGCGCTTTCCCTTAGTAGTCAGCACTTTCCGTGTGATGGTGCTGCGATGAAGGGGAATAGTCTAATAAATCACGGAACTCGCTGTGTTTCGCTCTTCCTGTTTCTCAGGTTGAATAGGTGTGACCTTGACAACATTCATCGGGTCATAATCGAGCAGTTTGAGCCAATCTTCGCTAGCGTCACTCGGTGGGAAAATGTCGTTTTCGCTATATTCTGCCTGGAACGCTGCGAGGAGGTCCGCGATAGAGATACCTATTTCGGTGTCGGGGTCAGCAATTGCTCGTTTCATTGCGGATTCCTTTGCTCGCTGGACAATAGATTCAATAATTGCCCCGCTACAGAGATGGCCACGATAGAGAATGTCGCGTCTACCGCTCCGGAGGACAACTTCAAGGAAGCGGTTTTCTGCTGTTTCCTGAAACATCTCATCGACGACTCGCGTAATAAGTTGCTCAATTTTTTCTTCGGCAGTTATATCGTCCGAATCTTTCTCAATGGGAAGGTCCGGGGTTAAGTAGATGCTGAAAATATCCTTGGCCGCTGTTTTATTCGGTCGGGTGACTTTGATTTTTCTATCAATTCGCCCTGGGCGGAGGATTGCTGGGTCGATGAGGTCCGGTCTATTGGTTGCAAGAATAATAACAACATCTTGTAGCGGTTCAATGCCATCCATTTCGGCACAGAACATTGGGACGAGTGTGTTAGAGATGTTGTGTGCCCGCATAGCCCTGCGGGTGCCCAAAATGGACTCCGCTTCATCAATAAAGACGAAGGCGAGTTTACCCTCAGCCCGTTTTTCACGTGCTGTTTTAAAGATTTCGCGTACCTTCCGTTCAGATTCACCGAGCCACATGTTCAGAATTTCGGGGCCCTTAATATGGAGGAAGGTTGCCTCAACGTCCGCGCCAGTTTCCGTTTTGAGACGTTCGGTTAGATTGTAAGCCGTCGCTTTCCCGATGAGTGTTTTTCCACAGCCCGGAGGTCCGTGGAGTAGAAATCCCTTCGGCACACTATACTGAAATCGTTTAAACAGTTCCGGGTGTAGAATTGGCTGTTCAATCGTATCCTTAATCCGCTGGATAGTCTCCTCAAGTCCACCAACTTTCGTCCATGGAATCTGTGGTACGGCCTCCAAGGCGTAATTGTTCTGTTCAGTTGAGGCTATCCGTTCAATAGCGACCTTTAAGCTTGCATCAAGCCGAACTTCGTCTCCCGTTTTGAGTTTAACATTGGCGAGGTCGGTTCCGCGTTCTATGATAACAGATTGGAGGCTCGGTTCCGAGCCGACGCGCAGTCTACCATCCGGTAGCACTTCAGCGATTTTCGCAATCGGGCCCGATTCGCCGTAACCAATTTGACCTACGATGACAAACGCCTCGTTCAGCAGGACACTGACCCCTTTTTTGAGAGGGTCGGTCTCCAGCTGTGGGTCGATGTTTGCATAGTATTCGGCACCGCCCATAGTGACACGCGCGGTGTCGTCTTCGGGTACTGTGAGCAGTGTCCCGATACGGTTCGCTGGCGCGGTGAGCTTTTCAATATGCTCCTCCATTTCAGCGTGGATGCGAACGGCTTCCTGTTGAATTGCTTGAACCCTTTGTTGGAATTCGCCTTCATCGCTGATGATAGAGCGGCGTAGTTCCATGAGCCACTGCCTGCGCCAATCTTCTACAGGTGTCTCTTCAATAATTTGATGTATCAGTTGTAAGGAATAGCCGGAGCTAGCTTCGTTTTCTTCAAGCTCTATGTCCTCTTTCCTACGTTCCTTCTTATCGTACATTGTGAACGTCTCCTCAGGCAAAAGGGGATGACTTTACGATAGAGTTTACCACATTTGCAACAATTTTGCGAATCTTTACGACGTACGTTTTGCAAAAAAACGTCTTAAATATGGCATTTGTTACCATTTTAACATATTTTAAAAATAGATGCAAGCAAAAAAATGCATATTGCCAAAAATTAGCCGGACCTGCCGCCTTAAATACGCTAAACTCGGGTGACTGTAGCAATTTATATCAGTTTAACATATTTTAAAAATAGATGCAAGCAAAAAATGAGGGTCAAATCAAAAAAGCTTGTTTTTTTGTGTTAAATAAGGTATACTAATTGTGTAAGATAATTTTCTGATTGCCCACGCCCGGTATGCGTATCACACGAATTAATTTTGAATCCTACTACTACAAAATAGACTTATGAACACTCTTCACGATTTAAACGAAAAACAGAAAGAAGCCGTAACACATGAAACTGGTCCACTGCTCGTCATTGCGGGGCCCGGCACGGGGAAAACAAAGGTCATCACACAGCGCATTGCGTACCTCATTCGGCATCACGGTGTCAAGCCGGAACGAATCCTTGCGATTACTTTTACCAACAAGGCAGCGCAGGAGATGCAGGAACGGGTTAGCGCCGAACTCGGCGCGCCGCACGGTGGTAACGTTAAGGTCGGCACCTTCCATGCGTTTTGCGTCGGGGTTCTCCGGAATCACGCTGAAGAAATTGGGTTGAGCCCAAACTTTACTATTTTCGAGCAGGGAATTCAGGACGAAATCTTAATAGAGGCGACCCGCGAACTGAATCTCAACCGTTACGACTACCCCGCATGGCTGCTACGGAATATTATCGGGGACGCGAAGTGTAAACTCCACAATATACCGGATGCTTTGGAGATTTCTCCTGACATTATCGCCAAGATAGATGACCCGATGGCAAGTGAGAATATTGAAAAATCGCTGAAACTTTATCAGCATAAACTATCGGAATATAAGGCCTTGGATTTTGGCGACCTGCTCGTAAAAACGGTCGAGCTGCTTGAACAGGTGCCGAAGGTGAAGGCGGAGTATCATAAAAATATTTCACATATCCTCGTTGACGAGTACCACGATGTGAATAGAGCACAGTACCGCCTGCTACAACTGTTGTGTGCGCCCCCAGAACGGAATCTTACGGTCGTCGCTGATGAAGACCAATCGATTTACAGCTGGCGCGGCTCTAATCCACAGTATATTGAGGATTTTAAAGCCGATTTCACCCCGGAAACGGTTGAATTAGACGAGCACTACCGGTGTAGCGAGAAAATCTTGCGCGCTGCGGAGGAGGTTATCAGCAATAATCCAGAGCGACAGAAACAGCACACGCTTAAAACCCATAAAGATGCAGGACGCGACATCTTTCATTACACCTTTGAAACACCCGTAGAGGAAGCCCAGCGTCTTATAGATATTATCCAAAAATTAGTAAAGGAACGCGGGAACTCTTATCGTGATATTGCGATTTTTTACCGGAAACACAATATTGCAGACGTGTTAGCGGAAAGGTTGCTAAAAAGAGGCATTAAATTCCAGCGGATTCACCCGACCAATTCCTTCGATGAGGAAAACAGCAGAGGCATCCTCTCTTATCTCCATTTTATCCAGTGGCAACTCCCCCGAGACCTTGAACACGTTATCAATTACCCCGAAAAACGGATTGACGACCTGACCTGGGTTCGGCTCAAATGGTTGGCACAACGCAAAGGACTAGAATTAGTAGACCTTTTGAAAGATATTGAGGCGTACCCGCAAGACGTTGGGCCTTTAACTCAGCGGAATGTTCGTGAATTTTGGCAGCAGTTTGAAAAATTATCGGCTGAAATTAAGGGAGAAGAGATTATTAAAATCATCCCAAAACTCTTCGATTATTTGGAATTGTCGCGTTCCCCTTACCGTGCTAAAGAGGTGGAAGAAATTGAAAAACAACCGGAGATGCCGAATCTGGGAGTCACGCAGGATATCCTCTACAGTGCAATTGACTTAAATCAACAGATTCAGATGACCGTGAATCCCGGCATTGACGAGTATTGTGCTGCACAGATTATCCAGCAAACGTTTAAGACGTATCTCGGCAAAAATGTGCCAATCCACTTTTTGGAGTCAGAGTCGGGTGGCAAACCGATGCGGGATGCAGACGGTGTGCATCTGCTGATAGGTGATTTCAACGAACTTGGTGAGAAGGGTGAAAGGGCGCGGACAATTCTTATCGGCACGGCGGTTACCGAAGATACAGAGATAACCCAGTTTGGCGCGGAGGGGGTGCGAAGCATCGCTGTGCTTAAACTGTGTCAACGTCTGGTGAGCCGTTTTGAGAGCCCGAATATGGCAGACATGGTCATCTATGACTTGGAAACGACCGGTGTCAAACCGAAAACTGCAAATATCGTTGAGATTGCTGCGCGCCGGCTCAGTGCTATCGGCGATGAAGTTGAACGTTATTACCAACTTGTGAAACCGCCAGGCGGACATATACCTAAGGAGAGCACACGCATACACGGCATAGACGAAGAGACTGTCAAAAATGCTCCGAGCATCGAGATGGCCCTCCCAGAATTTTGTGGATTTATCCAGGACCGCATCCTGATTGGGCACAATGTAGCGCGATTTGATAATCCTATCCTTGAGCGCGACCTACAGCACTATCTGAAGCGCGGTTTGCCAAATCCACATTACGATACGCTTGTCACGGCACGGCGGCTTTTTCCACGTCAACGGTGTAATCTGGGGGCACTCGCTGAAAAGTTTGGCATTGAACACGGCCGCTTACATGGTGCCTTGGAGGACGTTGAGGTCAACCGGAAAATCTTTAAAGAGCTCATCAAAATTGATTTACAAAAACGTGAGGTGAAATCTCTGACAGAATTTCTGCCGCTTGTCGGTGCGGGTATTCTTGCGAAAATGGATGCGCTACCTGAGGGAAAAAACTTAAGGGAAGTCAGGGCATTTTTAAATGCTGCGAAACGGTTTGTTCGAACGCATCAGCCGGCTTTACCGGACAATACACTAACTGGACTGAACGAGCAGGTTGAAACGTTGATTGAGCAGTTAGCGCAACTCGATATTCTTCCCTCTCCGGAGGATACCGAATGGCTGGAACGTAGGTCGAAATTCCTGAACACTCTCGTCCAATTTGAAAAAATCGGGGATGGGCATCAGTTGACTAACTTCCTGGATTATCAGAAATTGCTCACCAATTTTGACGAAATTGACGATAAGAGCGAACAACTGACACTGATGACGTTGCATGCCGCAAAAGGCACAGAATTTCCGATTGTGATTATCCTCGGCATGGAGGAGGGGAGTTTTCCGATGTGGCAGCAGGATATGACACAAGAGTATATTGAGGAGGAACGGCGACTTTTCTATGTGGGCATGACACGCGCGCAGGAGCAGCTTTATCTCTCTTCCACTGTCTACCGGACCGGGGATTATGAGCGTTCTACCTCTATGTTCGTCCGTGAGGTGCCATCTAACTACGTCGTCAAATGGAGTCCGCGGCGTGGTCTGTAGAGCGTATCTCATAAATTGGTTCATAGAAACCTATGGAAACCTTTAGCAAGAGAAAGAAATAAAAGGAGAAACCTCTGACGCGCTTCAGAGTTCTTCTTAGAATCACAACATCTTGCCAATTGCTAATTGCCAGTGAGCCAATCGCTAAAATGAAATTAACATCGATTTCAACACTTATTGAAAGTAGTATCACAGAAAAAATATTTCCTGGGGCAGTTGTCGCAATTCTTGAAAATGATAACGTTACCTACTTTTCAGCGTTCGGATATCGCAGTATAAAACCCAAACGTGCAAAGATGTGTCACGATACGTTGTTCGATGTCGCCTCCTTGACAAAACCGATTGTCATCGGCACCCTCGCGATGCAACTCGTTGAAAAGAATACGTTATCACTAGATACACCTGTCCAGACGTATCTTCCCACGTTCGCACATGCTCACATTACGTGTCAGCACCTGCTAACGCACACCTCTGGCCTCCCTGCTTGGAAACCGGTCTATCTATTAGCCAATTCCCCTGCGGATGCGGTGCAGGTTATCGGTGAGATGCCCCTGGAGTCGCCTCCCGGTGAGAAGGTGACCTATAGTTGTTTAGGATATATCCTCATGGGTATCTTAATTGCGAAGCAGACAGGCGAGCCGTTAGACAGTTTGGCAAATCGCTGTATCTTTGAACCGCTTGCTATGACCCGGACCTGCTACAATCCGCCTCCCGACTTGCAGCTATATTGCGCGGCAACCGAAGATTCAAATAGTTTCGAACGCCGGATGGTCAGCTCAGATGGGGATGACAGGAGATACGCACATCATAACTGGCGCGATGGGGTCATTATTGGGGAGGTTCACGATGAAAATGCCCACTTCCTTGGCGGCGTATCCGGAAATGCGGGGCTCTTTTCCACTGCTGCGGACCTTCTCCTTTTTTGTAAAACAGTGCTACAGGGGGGTGGCACGCTTTTGCATGCGGACAGTGTCAAGACGTTAGCTACACCACTGACACCAGCAACAGAGACAGAACGTCGTAGTATCGGCTGGCACATACTCAGTGATGGGTCGCTCTATCATACAGGTTTTACCGGCACCTCTGTCCGTTTGAACCTACAAAGGCGACTCGCTGCGATTCTCTTGACGAATCGGGTGCACCCGGACGCGCAGCGCCCGGGCATCATTGCATGTCGGAATCAATTCCATAAAATCATTTTCGGAAAATCGTAGGGGCGAGGTCACCTCGCCCTCATAAGGAAGCAAATGTGATAACGCTCGGCATAACACACCTCTTGACTGAAAAGCGGTCGTGGCTATCAGGAAAATCGGTAGGATTGCTAACCAATCACACCGGTCTTGATGAAAACCTAACGCCCAATATTACGCTGCTCCGCGAACATGTTAATCTATCCGCGCTCTTTTCGCCAGAGCATGGGTTGTGGGGGGCAGCACAGGACGGTATCAAGATAGCGGATACAGTCCATCACGAGCCTGTAAATGAAACTCAACATAGGACGAAGGTTTACAGTTTATATGGCGAAACACCGCTATCATGGGCAGAAGTGTACCAGAATTTAGATGTGCTCATTTACGATATGCAGGATGTTGGGGCGCGGTATTATACCTATTTAGGCACGCTCCTACAAGCGATGCAAACGTTTGAATCTCTGATAGACACCGGAAAACGTGTTGAATGTATTGTCGCTGACCGTCCGAATCCTATCGGCGGGGTGCAAGTAGAAGGGCCGATGTTAGACCCTGCACACACCTCATTAGTGGGCCCCTATCCGCTTCCCGTGCGTTACGGGTTGACGATAGGTGAAGTTGCAAGGCTTTTCCATGCAGAACAGGGATTTCGTTTTCCGCTCAAGGTCGCGCCGATGCAGGGCTGGCACCGAGAAATGGTGTATGCCGATACCGGGTTGCTGTGGGTACCGCCTTCACCGAACATGCCGACACTTGACACCGCAACCCTCTACCCCGGCACCTGCCTGTTTGAGGGAACAAATGTAAGCGAAGGAAGAGGCACAACAAAACCGTTTGAACATATTGGGGCACCGTGGATAGATGCGGAGACATGGGCATCCCGTTTGAATGCGTTGCAGCTGCCAGGGCTCCTTTTCCGACCGCTCCAATTTATTCCGCAGTTTTCCAAATATGCTGGAGAGACATGCTGTGGGATTGCTATTCATATCACTGCGCGGAAGGAGATAGCCCCGGTCGAAGTAACAGTCCGGATGCTAGCACTGCTGATAGAGGAACACCCCGCTGAGTTTGCATTTCGCGAGGAACACTTCGATAGACTATCAGGCAGTCCTGCTCTCCGCAAAGCCTTGGTAGCGCGAACGGACTGTTCCGATATTATTGCTGGATGGTCAGCGGACGTGGAACAGTTTCGCGTCCAACGTGCGTCTCCGCATCTATTATATCGTAGGGGCGAGGTCACCTCGCCATAGAAAAGCGGAGACCCCATGATTCAATTTTTTTATGAACTCTTACAAAAACAGAAGCGGTGGGTTATCGGATTAATGAGCGGGACATCCGTCGACGGCATAGATGTTGGGCTTGTTGAGATAACCGGGGCAGGACTTGACACAGAGATAGACCTGATAACATTTGAAACGGTGCCGTATTCGCCAGATATCCGCGCGAGGATATTTTCGCTTTTCGATGCAGAAACGGCGCGGGTAGATGAAATCTGTACGATGAATTTCGTGTTAGGCAGATTGTTTGCAGACAGCGTTAAGACGGTGTTGAAAAAAGCGGGCATCGCCACGACACAGGTCGACCTGATTGGGTCGCATGGGCAAACAATTCAGCATCTGCCTTCAGGCACCCCACGTTCAACATTGCAGATTGGGGAGCCTGCCGTAATTGCACATGAGACAGGAATTCCAACGGTGGCGGATTTTCGGGTGGCGGATGTCGCAGCCGGTGGGGAGGGCGCGCCGCTAGTCGCATACCCCGACTATTTGCTATTTCGTCATCCCACCGAAACGATTGGACTTCTGAATATAGGCGGTATCGCTAACCTGACAGTGCTACCAGCAGGCTGCAGTGTGGCAGAGGTGGTCGCTTCCGATACAGGCCCCGGCAACATGCTTATAGATACATGCATCTCAACAATCACAGACGGTAAGAAGCGGTTTGATGAAGATGGCGCGCTGGCTCGGCAAGGTACAGTTTGTGAAACCCTCCTAAAGACGTGGATGGCACACCCCTTTTTGGCAATAAAGCCACCGAAGACAACCGGCAGGGAGATGTTCGGCGCGGTCTTTGCAGAAACGTGTTTGCAACAGATACAGACACACGGCATTTCAGAACGCGATGGACTTGCAACACTAACCGCCTTGACAGTTGAAAGTATAGCACACTATTATCAAGAGTTTGTGGCGAAGGGTAGTCCAATGGACATTCTGTATGTAAGCGGCGGCGGTGCACAAAATACGTTGATGATGGAGTGGCTCGCCGAAGCATTCGCACCTGTACCAGTCGTTGATGTTACAGAAAAGGGAATTTCGGGAGATGCAAAAGAGGCAATCGCGTTTGCCATTCTTGCGAACGAAGCGGTGCATGGCAATTTTAGCAACGTTCCGAATGCAACTGGTGCCTCTGAATTCAAGGTCTTAGGTAAGTTTATTTTGCCGTAGTTTAGACACTATCTGTGAGACAGATGCCCAATTTGAAAAGCATCGCTCATTTTGCCAATTGCCAATCGCCAATTACTAATTGCCAACTAAAATTGCATTCTGGCGGAGATGCGGTTTGCTGTGCCGAGGTCCGGGTGTTGCTGATAGGCGTAGTCAACGTGGAAAGCAGTGCCCGTGATGAATCGGAGCTGGAGCCCCGCCCCGGCCGTGAAGTGATGGGTGCGGTTAAGTGCCCCGTTGCGTCCCTCAAGTCCGCAGCGTAAGGAGAGTAGGTCGAAAAGTGTCCATTCCGCGCCCGTGTGGAGTTCATAAGCGTTGCGTGTATCTACATCCGCCGTGAGGGTGAGTCTGCTATTGAAGATATGGAGTTTTTGATATGCAGCGAGTCCGATTTTGAGTCGCGGCGGTATCGTTTCTGTATGTGGTGTTTCATTTTCAGTCACTGGGGGTACGTTCCAATAGAGTTTCGTTGTGAAAAAATCGGTTGCGACAATTCCGAGGGTGATAGCAGTGGATTTGTCTTGTGGCGTTGTAGCGATGAGTCCGATGTCACTTCCACCGCCGATGGCATTTGTGTTGCTATACGCGGTGATGTATAGGAGTTTTAGGGTTGCACCGATGTGGACAGAGATGTTCCGAGGTAAGGTAATGAGATGCCGCGCCCCGCTGAGTAGGAACGCGTTATTTGTGTTGCTGAAGGTGTCTGTGACGCGGGGACGATTTGTCGGACCGACCGGTTTATTTGCGACAGGAAGACGGGTGATAGGGATGTCGTCGATGCCGACGCGTAACCAACTGATGCCCATTGTAGTTTTAGAAGTGATAGGGTGACTATAACATGCAATGTTGTATGCCGCAAGGTCAGCCAATGTTGCATGCATCAGGTTAACTTCACGTGTGCGCGATTGCGTGAGCCCTGCGGGGTTATAAAAGGGCGCGGTTGCATCGTTCGCGATTGCTGTGTAGGCGTTTCCCATGCCGAGTGGCCGCGCGCCTGTTGGGTACGTAAGAAAGTCCGCGGTATAGGATTCCGGTAGTGCGCTTTCTACCGCTGTCATCGTTAGAATGAGTATCAGAACAATCGTTATCTTCTTCATACTTTCTCTTTTCTCCACATCGTAGGGGCGAGGTCCCCTCGCCCGCTAGGTTTCCCTATTATTTGGAAGCTGTTGGAAACCTATGGCAGATGGCAAGAGGCAGAGCCCTCTTTTCTTTCTTATATTTCTTGCTAATTGCCAATCGCTAATTGCTAATCGCCAATGAGCCAATCGCCAATCGCCAACAGCTATTTCAATTTCATCATCTTGAGGATGTGCGTTTGGTCTCCTTCGCCTTCGAATCTTCTGATATTTCCTTGCGGTTCGTTAAGGACATAAGTCAAAAAAAGTTCTCTTGCGTATATCCAGCCCGGCACGTTGTTTGGGCTTACAGTTTCGATATTCCTTACGGTTCAAATTATTTCAATTTCATCATCTTGAGGATGTGCGTTTGGTCTCCTTCGCCTTCAAATCCTTTGACGTTAATTTTTCCGTAGTAGACCCCGTTTGCGACGGGGGTTCCGTTGCTATCTGCGCCATCCCATTTAAGCATGATAAACCCAGCCGGCGCGTCCGTTTCCAGTTCTCGGATGAGGCGGCCTGTCACAGTATAGATTTTGAGTGTGAGCGCGTCAGCGGGCTGTGTGAGTTCACAAGTGATTGTTGTCTCTTTTGGAAAAGGGTTCGGATAATTGAGCGGTGCCTGAAGTTGCCGTGTTCCATGCACACGGAAACTGATGTCGTTTTCAGCACTGTTTCCATCGAGGTCACTGGCAGTGAGACGGACTTGATACTCCCGCGGCTCTAATTTAGGGGACTGATATGTGAGTATAAGTTGTGTCGAGCCTTTGTGCTGTGTGAGTCGGTATTCGGTTTGTGGGATAGGCTCGAACGCACCAAACGTGCCTAATGAGAGTTGTATGGGGCGCGTGATATAGTCAATACCTCTTTCGTCTGTAAGTGTCGCTTGGATGAGAGGCGCAGCATCGACCGGGTCTCCGGATTTAAAGTGTTGCTGGTTACCGATTGTGAGTTGTATCTCTGGAGGGAGCGTATCGTCACTCCGTAGACAGGTAAGCGTGCCTGTAAAGGCTGTTGTTCCTGTAATCGTTCCAACCGTTGCCGTTTTAAATAGAAACCTGTCACCTGCGACGAAGGGTTTTGTGCCTTGTGTGATGTGCAGTGTCAAGCCGTATTCAGGATATGTAAAAGTTTCTCCGACCGTTCCGTATATAGGTGTCTCGTCCGCTGTTTTTAGAGTGCCAGTTTTTTTCCCCTCAATTTGGAATTCGGTATTGTTAACAAAGAGAAGCAGCCATTCGTCTATCGGCATCCCTGTCCTTTGGTCGAGTGTCAAGTATCGCATCGCGCCATTCCCTGCGTTTTGGTTTTTAAAAGACGCAGCGTAGATTTGATATTTGACAGGTGCATTCGGGGTTTCATCAGGTATTTCAAACTGGGCAATACGAAAATGGAAGATGTCACCGAACTGAAAAGGCGTTTCGCCGGGTCTGATGTCGAGCGTCCATCCATATTCCATTTCGGATTGTCCGAAACGTACGGATGGAAGTGCTTGCTGCGTTGCGATTTGTTGTAAGGGGCTGCCTTTTGGGGCATCTTCCGGCCTGAAGAGGACTCTATAGGTGTATTCCGTTTCGAAAAGGATTGTCCAGTGACCTATTTCTGCTCCATCGGGGTCGATAAGGACATCTGTGAGGCGGCTGTCGCTTATGTTATCGACGCGGATTTGGGTAACCCGTGTTGTTGTCTGAATGTCGCCATTGGGTGTTTCCTTAAGCGTTGTAGGGAGTTTAACCCAGTTGGCAAGGGAGGCTAGATAGAGGTACGCGCCAATGCTGCGTGTGTGTGCTACTATCCCCGCGGTGATATTTTCTTCAGGAATAATCGTCCCGACGGGGTCTACAATCACGGTGTCTGATTCATCACCACCAAGGTGTTCCTGGACGACCTGCTGTCGGATGGTTTCCATATCGAAATCAAGTTCGAAGGTGACAGCGGTCGGAAGTGTGTCAGCACCGCTATCCACTTGCAATTTGTAACCGGTGATAGCTGTGTAGGTCGAGTTGCCTGTAGGAGCGAGCTGTGCTCGCGACCGTCCGCCAGGCAAAACTACGGGTGAGAGAAGTGCTGTGCCAGCGGTGTTAGCGGGTAATCCGTTAGCGGGTAGATTCGGGTTCTGCTCCCATGTCCCATCCGCTAGCGGGGCGGATATTGTGGAAGCGATGGGCTGCACAGTAAGAACAGCGGGACGTTGTGCGCCTATCGCTACAGCAGGCACTCGGAGCCGGAGCCCGCCATCGAGACTATCAATTTGTGTTGGCACCTCACCGATGTGTTGGCTAGCGACAGTTAATTGCCTGTAACCTATATTATCTGTTTCGTCATTTTCGAGGAGGGCTCCGGGCGTGTCAGCTGTGTTGAAGATAGGGTCGACGTAAACGAACACGTCATAGGTGCCGCCACGCAATGCTATCGGTATAGATGCAGTTGCAATAGGGTTCGTGTTGAGTGGCTGCACGGTGTATGCGGTTGTTGTATCTACCAATGGATTTCCGGCTGTCCAATCGTCGGCGGTGAGTTGTATTTCTCCTATCAGGTGTGCGTCCGTATCTATGATAGCATCTTCGTCCTTATCGGGGTTACCGTGAAAGAACGCAACATTGACAGAAGGCATAGCTGAATCCGTTTCATCATGCCCCGCCATTTCAATATCCGCTGAGAGATGCCACTGATAAGCAGCAGCGGATGCCCCGGGCGGGACAGATTTGAGCGTATAATAGATGTGTCCTGCCTTGGTGTCTCGATTGAAAACGACTGAGAGGTTCGGGTATAGGTATGGATAAAATTTATGGATGTCGCTTATGACAGTGTGTCCATCTGTATCGGTGACCTGAATTTCATATCGGAAGGCGCGTCCATCTGTTGGAACAGGTAGCGGCTCCCGCAAGTGCCACCATCTTGCACCGGTATCGCTAACTGTTTCAACGGGCTGGAGCGATACTTTTTCCCAAGTGTGAGTTTTCGGATTCCGCCACTCTACCTCGACAGTGCTGATTAGGTTTTTATCATCGGAGACCTGTACAGCGAGTGTGAGCGTGTCTTTGGAAACTAATTCGGGACGGATATCCAGTATTTTGGGGACGTTGACAGTGAATCCATCCCCGCCGACAGCGATTTCGGTAGCATTTTCACCGTAGTATTCTACGTGTGCATCGCCGGGAGAGATATTGTGCGGAACAGCAATATCAACAGCCGGATAGCTCCCTTGCCTCACGGCGACTGTCTTTGTGACGAGCACATCTCCGGTGTAAAATTCCTTGGGTACCCCTGTTTTATCTATCCCGGTGGCGTGTTTTCCGGGGAAAACGGCTTTGACAGTGAGGTCTCCATTGAAATGTGTATTGCGTTTGAAAACCTTCCGTTTCGCTATGGGGTCATACCTGACGTTCTGAATGAAGCCTGGGGCGATTTTGAGGGTGTCCCCGGCTTTGACAGTTTTGGTTCTGATTTCGGGGCGGATTTCGTAATCTGCCATGGCGATACGCATCGCGGGGTCACCGAAAAGCGTATATTCCATCATAATATCTAATTGGGATGTGCCTTCGGTGAGCAGGTATTCCAGCTTGGCATCGAAGGTGAGCGGCCCGAGTTGTCGGACATCGCGTTTAAAGAGCAAAGAAAAAATGATGCGGTTGAGTGCATCGTTGCCATCGCCATAAGTGAGACGTGTCGCGCTTAGCATTCCGATAATACCCCCGCGTGCTTTACGGAACAATTTTTCTGCAAGGCTCGGTTCGCCCGGGGCATCAAAGTAGCCGTTATAGCAGCTGAGCACGAGCATAAAAGGGGGCCCGCCGGTCTCCTGTAGTTTTTCGACGGCGGCATTGTCAAAAATCGCCTCATGTGCCCAGACAATGCGTCCGCCGTGTCCTGCATATTGTGCAATGACAGCCCCTTCACCTAATGCGGTCGTAATCCGTTCCCGTGCGACGCGTTGCGGAAGCTGTCCATCGTGTTTGTCCGGATTGGCTTCAACCTCATCTATAACATCCTCAAGGAATATTTCCACAGTTTCATAACCGAGCAACGTATGATTTTTGGCGATTTCGTCTAGGCTCTTTTTGAAAATAAAATCGCCAGAGTTGTTGACTTCATCGTCTGCGACAGAGACAATCTTTCGTCGCCAGTCCCCGTTAGGACGTTTTGATTCGTATTGGATGATTTTCTGAACGACCGCGTCTGCTTCCGCTTCGGTTTCCACACTGATTCTACCGAGATAGAAATCTACAAATTCATCGTGCCCAGAGACAGTAGCGTACCAGTGGTCCGCTGCGGTTCTCCCAAAGGTAGCGGTGGGGATGTAGTGTGTCGGGATGTACCCATCCATTTCTGGCGGCTCGGGGTGGAAATCGGTGTCAATACCGCGGAAGTCGTAAGTTCCATCGCCGAAGAGCACGACATAAGAGAGGGCAGGCGGTGCCCAATTTTGATAGGCGTGCTTGAGAAACGCTTTTATCCACTGCGGGTGGACGGTCCCATCGCCGAAGCTGTTGTAAACAGTATTGATATCGACCACCTTGGTTCGGTATCCCCCTCCACTACTACCTCCGCGCCAGGTTGCCAATCTATCGGCTGCGTCTTGAAATTTAGGGTGTGTAAGGATGAGATAGTCAACGCTGTTTGCAGCACTTCGGACATCGACAGGCGGGACAGCCTCAACGCGGACAGGTGCACGAAGTGCTGTTTCGGAAACGGCAATGTATTTTGCAGAGCGGGTATCAGGCACTTGGAACATCACCGTGTACGTGTGATTAGGTACAGCCGTTTGGTCGCCAGAGCCGAGTGCCAGCAAACGTGCGTTCATAGCCGCATCGGTTGGCTGGGCTCCAATGTGAACACCCGTGAGCCTGGCGGTCAGCCTTTTGCCATCGGTTTCAAAGACAGAGATATTCGGGTTTAAAAACGCATCAATCCGGTATTGGTGATTCCGTCCCTCTCCGGGTTTTGTCGGTGAGGCAAAGCGGAGCTGGTCATCAACTGCCATGAAAAGACGTGTGTACTCTACCCAAAATCGGTTGAGATAGATGTGATACGGATAACGCGTCGTATCCTCTTCAAAGGTAGTGTCAATGCGGGTTAGCGAGAGGATATTGGTGTCCCCAGCAGATGCATCTTTGAAGTTATTCCAAGCACGCAATTGCTTTGAAACCGTGGTCTGCTCCTGGTAATCCCACCTGGCAAGGTCTCCTATCCGTATGCCGTTGACAGCAGCTAAGATTTCATGGCGAACAGGTGTCCCACCTTGGAGGACAACATGTATCTCCGGCGGTTCGAAACTTTTAGCAAGGTCATAGACTTTGAACGGCAACCGCAGTTCACCTACATCGGCAGCATTTTTAATACCGGCCCAATACCAGAAGTCTAAAGCATCAAACCAGCGGTGTATGTCGCTGGCAGGCCCGGTCTTAGGATGGACGAATTCAAGGTTGTTCGTCAGATGGTCCTCCTCAAAGATGATGCGGGACCGGAAGGTGGGCACTTGCACAGCAGTTGCATCCCCAAGACCTGCATTTTGTAGCGGGATGCGAGCAGCAACCGTTTTGGTGGAGTCCGGAGATACGTGCAGCCAATAGACACTCCAGCGGGTGTAGGCATTCTTCGGGAACGGGCTCTCCGGGTCAGTGGAACCGTGTGCAAGGAAAAAGAGCGCATCGGTTGCGTCGAAACGGTTATCCGAAGTACCGCTGATATGAATAGGTATGTCCTGGCCCGCCCGCGTGATGCGGAGTCTACGCGGGTCTATTCCCAAAAGGTCTACACCCCAAGTGTCGCGGAGGCCCGCTGCAGTGAGTCGATAGATGCCTGTTTTATCCACGGCTATCTTGTAACGTGTTTGGTGCTGTTCCGGTGCGCTAGGTGCCGCAGGGGCAGCGGATATCCGAGACAGGCCGGGCTGCCGAAAGGCACGGGCTGCTTCGTAATTGAGCAGGAGCCGCGCAAGGGTCGGCTCATAAAGCGATGACAGAGAAGTCTCCGTACTCATCGAATAGAGGTGCCCACTACTCGACCGAAAACGGATAACAACGGTGAGCTGTTGATAGGCACGTACCTCCTGCCTAGCGACGTGATACTGTACCGGATACAACGCAAGACTGATGACGCGCTGGGAACGGATGTAACCATCGGTTTCTATACTTGCAAAGGTAGTTGGATACGCAGCAGCGGGCTGCGACCGATTCACAGTTTTGCCGCCCTTCGCCTGAAGCCGGATACCGCTACGGGTTTGCACAGGACCGACCTGAACCGATATGTCTTCAGAACTCAGTTGGATATCGGTAGGTACGCCTAACAGCACACGCGTGACAGGCATCTTGGGATGCCCCGGTGCCGTTAACCACCCGCAATCTTTGTATGATATTGTATCGTACGGGCTGCCCGATGTGGTACCCTTGGTGACCTGAAGCGGTGGGAGCGTGAATGTCACTGTAATGCCCTCAGACGCTGTCACGGATGTAACATCTGCAACCGCAGGAAAACCGTAGATAGATAACGTCAGCATGTAAAAAAGACAGCAAATAGATAAAAACTGAAAAAGAGTGCAAGGTCGCGCTATCGTAGGGGCGAGGTTCCCTCGCCCAAAGATAGTAAGCATACTCCATAAATTTCCGTAACAATTTGATGACACCAACATATTTCTCCTATTTCTATTGACTATTCCTAATCGCCTTATGCCATTTTTACATTAGTTGCTTAACACTTCGGTTTTCTTCATTTTTTTTATTGCACAATAAGTATACCAGATTATCAGCAACCGTTTCAACGGAAAACAGAGCGATTCAGCCCTGGGTGTGTAAATATTTTGTATCGCGAGCACAACTCGCTCCTCATACTAGAAAGAAGAAAAAAGGTGAGGAGGGAACAGAAGGATGTCGGGGTTGCAAAATTGCAAAATCGCTACTGGACTTTAAGGAGAATCTTACCGAAATTGCGGTTCGCTTCCATATATTCGTGGGCCTGTCGGGCTTCTGCTAGTGGGAAAACTTTATCAATGATAGGTCGGAGGGTCCCCGCCTTTAACGCTGGTAACCAGTGCCGGACGAAACGCTGCGTGATAGCGATTTTCTCGTCAAGCGATTGCGGCCGCATCACCGAGCCGATAATCCGGAGACGCTTTCGCATCACAGTGCCCAGGTTTATTTCTGTCGTTGCACCGCCGATTAATCCAACCTGCAATAGACACCCCTTCGTTTTGAGAATTGCGAGATTTTTCTCAAGATAGGGCGCGCCAATAAAATCCAGAACTGTGTCAACCCCCTCACCATCGGTTAATTTCTCAATTTCTGTAACGAAGTCATCAACTTTATAGTTAATCCCATCGACTGCCCCTAACTCCTTACATTTTGCTATCTTCTCCGGGGTGCCCGCGGTGACAAAAACGCGCGCGCCTGCATGATGTGCCATCTGAATCCCGGCACTTCCAACACCACTTCCGCCAGCATGAATCAGGATGGTCTGTCCTGCTGTCAATTTTCCGAGTGTGAACATATTCTCGTTTGCTGTAAAAAAGACTTCAGGAATTGCTGCTGCCTGTTCGAAAGTCCATTCGTTAGGTATCGGCATTGCCATGCGGTAATCGATGACAGCTTGCTCCGCGTATCCGCCTCCGCCAACAAGCCCAAAGACGCGGTCCCCTTTGGCAAATCCTGTTACGGCATTGCCCATCGTTGAAACGGTACCGGCGATTTCTAAACCGAGTATTTCCGATTCGCCCGGCGGTGGTGGATATCCACCCCTACGTTGTATCAAGTCTACGCGGTTTAGCGCGGTCGCTTTAACATCAATTAGGAGTTGAGTTGCTGTCGGTTCAGGTGCTAGAACTTCGCCTAATTTTAGAACGTCTGCTTTTCCATCACCCGTTCGGATAATTGCCTTCATCTGGTTTTTCTCCTCTGCTTTTGCGCTGTCGGGTTTCGTGCCGAATGCGCGTACAGCATTCGGAAACCTGTTTCAACCCGACCTACAAACTGCTATATTTTAACACATACAGTGGGTTTCTGCCAAGTTTAAAACGAACAATTAAATCATTATAATGTCTATAATATTGCGCGTATCAGGGAACTTATGCATTGGGAATTGTGTTAAAATATTTTTAGAGAGAAAATATTTTCTGTCCCTTAACCTTAAATTTTGAAAATTATCCAAATGTTAGGAGAAAAAATGCAACGTTATATTTTTAGCCTTGGATTGATATTTACAGTTGTTCTCGCTTTGGGATGCCAACCTAAGACGTTTCAGATGTTGATTGAACCGCAGGAATGGGTGAACATTGCCCTTGAGAAAGGGGTGACTTGTTCCGCCCCGGAGATGATAGACGGTGATATGGAAACGTTGGGATATGTAGAAATAACCCAGAACAGAGCGAGGGAAACCCGCAGACGCATCGATGTGAAATTACCAGAACGTAGAACTATCCATCGCGTTGTCTTCCGTGACACTAACATTGCCTATGCAAGAATAGATGCACGCTTAGGGAGCGAAGGTCGGTGGCAGTTCATTCACGACATCAAGCATAATACGGAGCCGACGACTGAATTTAAGGTCGGTGTCGCCGCGGATGCGCTCCGAATCTTTGTTCTTAGTACAACCGATGACGTACACAACAAAAGAGACCTTTTCAGTGATAAGGGGAAGGGCACGCGGCAGAATAAACCGAAGTTAGCGCGGCCCTATATCCATGAACTTGAGGTTTATGGACTTATCCCAAAAAGTAGCAAATGAGCAGTTGAGTATGCCGTTTCGGCACAAGCAGTTCAAATGCCCTGATTCAAAGAGATTAGCGGTTTTGACGCAATTTGAAGGTAAGTTTCCTCTGTGACAGTGTCCGAGAAAAACGGCGCGAAGAACGTATCGGCAGTTTCCAAAAACGCAGGCAGATTGATACCCATATAGTTGTGCGCTGCCTCACCAGACTCCTTAACAACCTGTCGCAATTTATTGCGGCCGGCAGTAGAAAGGGTACGCAACGGCCGCAACATCCGCATGTGATATTTGATTAGCGATGCGGACACCTGTATTAATCCTTGCAGAAAAAGCCGATACGTATCCTCTGCTTCGTGCCACAAACCCTCCCATGCTTCATGCGCCTCCCACCAATACGCGAAATTATACAGGTCCACACCGTATAGGTACGTCTCGTTTTGTTCCCACAGCTCTGGCGGCAGTCCTATATCATCAGAGGTCTCCTCTATACCGTAACTGTGGCCGCGCGGGTCACGAATCGGATGCGGGGTGACCCCCGGTATGTGACGATATGGCGGAAAATCCTCTTGCGGACAATACCGGGGCCAATTTGCATCGAAAGGGTGGGGTTGTTTGTAAGTGTCCATAGTGTTGTGATGTTCGGGTTATCTACCGACTCCGCTGTAAAGAAACCCGGCTGCGCGTGCTTCTTGTGGTGCGTAAATGTTGCGGCCGTCGATGAGAATCGGTGTTTTCATCTGTTTCGCGAGTTTACGCAGGTCCAATTTATGATAGAGTTCCCACTCGGTAACAAGCAGGAGTGCATCCGCATCCGCAGCGATTCGGTATGCGTCCTCGTAGAAATCAACGGAGAGGCCGCTTAGGGCACGTTTTGCGTTTGGAATAGCGATTGGGTCGTGTGCGCGAACGTTCGCGCCCGCTTCGAGGAGATGTCGGATGATTTCAAGGGCGGGGGCTTCACGCACATCGTCGGTGTTCGGTTTGAAAGCGAGTCCAAGGATACCGATAGTTTTTCCATCAAATGTTTTAAGGGTGTTTCGCAATTTTTCAACGATACGCACGCGCTGGCGGAAGTTGACAGTTCGCGCCGCTTCGGTAATCGGCATGTCGTATTGAGATTGCGCTGCAACGCCTAAGAGAGCAGATGTATCTTTCGGGTAACAACTGCCGCCCCAGCCGAGCCCTGCCCGGAGGAATCGGTGCCCGATGCGGGAGTCAAGCCCTATACCACGTGCGACCTCTGTTACATCCGCGCCGACATTTTCACATAACCCGGCAATTTCGTTGATGAAACTAATCTTTAGGGCGAGGAAGGTGTTAGCAGCGTATTTAATCATCTCCGCGCTGTTCGGGTCTGTGGTCATCATCGGTGGCAGATGGTAAGCCGCTGGACGCGGTAACGAACTGGGCGGGTCAAACGTCTGTTCCAGTATCGGTTGATAGAGCCGCCGTAATGCATCGATGGCACGATTACAGTTCGCCCCGATGATAATTCTATCTGGATAGAACGCACCCTGTAACGCCAACCCTTCCTGCAAAAACTCCGGATTGGAGGCGACAGAGACGTTGCCTTGAATACCGCGCGCGGCAAAGACATCTTCGACGACCTTAGCGACGCGCTGATTGGTCCCAATCGGGACAGTGGATTTGATAACAAGGGTATAGTTCTGATTGGGGCGGCAGACCTGTGCAACCTCTCTGGCGGCTTGTTCTACATGCTGTGTGTCCGCTTCTCCGCTTTTTTTCGGCGGTGTGCCGACAGCAATCAGAATAAGTTCCGCTGCTGGGACTACCTCAGCAACGCTTGGGGTGAAGCGGATAGCGTGCCGTACCTCGTCAAGCAGCGTCTGGATACCGGGTTCATGGATAGGGCTTTTTCCTGCTTGCAAGCAGCTGAGTTTGGCGGTGTCTTTGTCCACTGCAGCGACATCGTGATTGAGGTAGGCGAGCACGACCGCTGTCGTCAACCCAACGTATCCTGTCCCAATAATTGCGATTTTCATGTTTTCTCCGCTTAGAATTTAACGTGAGTTTGGAAAAAGTTTTCCGCTAGTATTCGGGCAACCAGCACGTTCCTTTATAGCATTATGGAAACCGTTGGAAACCTATAGCAAGCGGAAGAGAACTCTGAAGCGCATCAGAAACCTGTTTCGCTTCAAAAACTCTTGCCAATCGCCAATCGCCAATCGCTAATTGCCAATTGCCAATTGCTAATTTGGGTATCCATGGTAGCTAACAGCATATCCCCCGATGAGAAGGTATTCAACTTGGTATGAGTTCAGCAACCTCAAGAACTCTTTGAAGTCGTTCGTTCAAAAGACGATAGCACAGAAAACGTTTTTTTATCCACTCACTTTAAGCGCATCAATTGCCCGCATTGCCTAAATCCTCCCCGTTTTACTCTGATGGCGGTTGTACGTCTTCCAACAGTCTATGGATAATATCCAAACTTGTTATACCGTCAGCTTCTGCGTTAAAGTTAGTTAAAATTCGGTGTCGAAGTACCGGTCTTGCCACGGCTTTGATATCTTCATAAGCGACGTGATAACGGCCGTGCATAATTGCGCGTGCTTTTGCTCCTAAAACTAGATATTGCGATGCTCGGGGGCCCGCGCCCCAATCCACCCAGTTCTTAATAAAATCTGGGGCATCGGGGTGTGTCGGTCGCGTAGTGTGGCTCAGTTCAACGGCATAATCCACCATACTTTCGGCAATCGGTACTTTCCGGACAATTTGTTGTAACCTGAGCACCTCTTCACTTGTAATAACCGGTGCTATCTCCGGTTCATAAGCGGAGGTAGTCGTCATTACAATCTCTTTTTCTTCCGCCTTGTCGGGGTAGTCAATATAAATATTGAACATGAACCGATCGAGTTGTGCTTCGGGGAGTGGATATGTGCCTTCCTGTTCGATCGGATTCTGTGTTGCTAACACGAAGAACGGGAGTTCTAATCCGTATGTATTCCCCCCTGCCGTAACCTTGTATTCCTGCATGGCTTGTAGCAACGCGGCTTGTGTTTTCGGGGGGGTTCGGTTAATCTCATCGGCAAGGACAATGTTGGCGAAAACGGGGCCTTTGATAAAACGGAACGCGCGTTTGCCGGTATTCATCTCTTCCTCAATAATATCTGTACCAATGATGTCCGAAGGCATTAGGTCCGGGGTGAATTGAATACGATTGAAAGGGAGTTTGAGAATTTGTGCGAAAGTACTGATAAGAAGCGTTTTAGCGAGTCCGGGAACGCCTACAAGCAGACAGTGGCCTTGTGAGAAGAGAGCAATTAACAGTTGGTCGATGACATCGCTTTGCCCGATGATTCGTTTTCTCAGTTCGGTTAAAATATTTTCGCGAGCTGTTTTTAAAAAAGCTGCGGCTTCTAAGTCAGTTTCAATATGTGCATTTTCCATGAATTTTGAATCTTTCCTAATTTTACTATAGTTTGGACAATATCCGTGAGACTAATGCCCGATTTTCAAAGCATTTCTGATTTTTCTCTAAGTTTCTCACACAAGGACAAATAGGAGAAAAATAGGATAGGATGTGCGAAAACGCAGCCCCAGCGGGGCGGAATGTTTATAGATAACGCAACCACATCACAAACTAGCCCCAGCGGGGCGATAGGGTTATAGAAGCAACAACACCCTAACCTATAATCACAAAACTTGGAGTGTTACGCACCGGACAATCCGCGCAAGCCGTATCCTCCGCGATAATCCGAGATTCTGACAAAAAACGCCAAATCCAATCTTCCACCCTTCCACCCTTCCACCTATCCCTTTGACTGGACGCACCCCTAAAATTGTCCAAAGTTCAGTAATTTTAATCTAACGTAGGTTTGGAAAAAGTTTTCCCCTAGTATTCAGGCAAACAGCCCGCTACTCAGTTCTCCATATCTGGAGTCCATCGGTATCAAAGTTAAAGTCGATGATTCGGGCTCCTGCCTCTTCGAGTTTCTGTCGGACGCTATGTTCTCGGGTAGGTTGGCAGTAGAAGAGGAGACAGCCGCCTCCGCCTGCCCCACATGCTTTACCCCCGATTGCGCCGTGTGTTTCCGCCACACTAAACAGTGCCTCAATTTGTTCATTCGTTACGGATGCGTGCAATTTCTTCTGATTTTGCCAGTTTTCTGTCAGGAGTTCACCGAATTCTGTTAAGCGGCCTCGGATGAGTGCAGTTTTAGTGGTTTCAGCAATTGTTTTCAAGTTTTCCAAAGCGTTTTTCACACTCGGTTCACCGTTTTTGTATGCCTCCGTTACGTTTTGATGTATATTCCCGGAGAGCCGAGATTGGCCGGTGTAACAGAGTACGAGATTTTTTTCCAGCTCATATCGTATGTGCGGCGGTATTTTTAAAGGTGACGTTTTTACTTCTTCACCTTGAAATTCCATGAAGTTGATGCCGCCGAGAGCACTTGCGTAATGGTCCTGCTTCCCGCCGAGTATACCGAGTTCAAAACGTTCAATTGTGCTAGCGAGTTCAGCGTATTGATAGGGGAGATAGGTTACATCCTTGAGTGCGCCGAGCACACCGATTAGAGCGACTCCCATTGCGGCGGAGGTGCCGAGTCCACTCCCGGGCGGTGCGTTCGACTGTGTAATCAGATTGAAGCCGCCAGTTTGGATTGACATGTGTCGGACAGCGGCTTTGATAAGGTCAATGTTTCCATCATATTCAAGTTGGCGTACATCTTGGGCTTCAATAAACGTATCAAAGTCAGCAGAATAGATACGAATGCTTTTATCCAAAATACGCTGAAGTTCGATGGTGTCTGGGGGCGTTGCTTGGCCTTCACAAGCAAGCGTGGCATAAGCATATCGGTTAATTGCCCCGTTGACGACGAGCCCTTTAGATTCCTCGGTAAAGAGAGCTACGTCGCTCCATCCGCCAGCAAAATCAATGCGGACCGGAGCTCTAGTTCGGATTAACATCACAGTTCTCCTGAAGAGGTCCGAAGCTATAGGGAATGGCACACAACTTGCCTCTGCTATTTTGTTTAACTAGGTTTCTACCTAAGCTGTACTGGTAGGGCGGGTTTAACCGGATTTCTGGGTTTACCAGTAGTAAAAAGCCGCAGAGATGCCTTTTCGATAATGAGGCGTAATCCTGCGGCTTTTTACTACAGCCTGTCAAGGCACTGCATTTAGGCAACAGCGTCTCGGAGCTGTTTACCGGCTTTGAACGCTGGCACATTTTTCGCTTCAATAGCAAGCGGATCGCCCGTTTGTGGATTGCGGCCTTGACGGGCGGCACGATGCCGGACTTCAAACGTTCCAAAACCAATGATTCCTACGGAGTTACCGTCGCTCAAGGCATCTCGAACAGTTGCCGTAAATGCGTCAACAGCGGCAGCCGCATCTTTTTTGCTAAGACCGGTCTTTTCAATAACACTGCCAACGATGTCTGCCTTCGTTAATTTATTAGCCATGATTCAACTTCCTTTAATGTTTATTCAGGTAGATGAAGTCTCACCGTTTGGAATTCTGAATTACAAAAATAAGGGTGTAACTACATCCAACTGAAGCGTGAATTTGATAGAACCTATTCCGATAGTATGAACCTATACATTTCCATGCAATGTTAGACATTTCACGGTCATGCATGGTTCGCAAGCTACACAAACGTAGCCAGGGGCTATCTCCCAGCACATATTCCAAAATATAGAGTATGCGCTAAATTTGTCTGCAAATGCCGATTCGCTTTATTGACTGTTAGCAGTTAGCAAGAGTTTCAGACGGTAATAAGCGTTCTGACGTGTTTCAGAGCCCTCTTCCTCTTTTGCCAATAAGCCAATTGCTGCCAATTGCTAAATGAAGCAAAAATAGACGTGGTTTTGTCTAAAAACATTGCAAACAAAACTCTAAAATAGCGGACAACTCCCACACAAGGTATGTGCGGGGTCAGAGCGTTGTCCAAAGTGTTATAGTGATTATACCACACTTTTAGGCAAAAGTCAAATTAAAATTTCAACTCATGCACCGCCACTATATCCCCCTGATAAATCATGAGGGTTTTGTGTTGGGAGCTTGATAATATATAGTTTCTGTTAAAAGAATACTAAAGTTTGGACAATTTGTCTGCGTTTGCTGAGAGGGACGGAGATGTATTCATCTATTTATTACCGCGTCCGGGCGGCACATCAGACCTCTCCCGATTTATAACAGATAGGGCCCGTGTTTGAAAGCATAGCATCAGACCGAAGTAAGCACAGTTTGCTACTCATATTCTCGTCCACGAATATGTTGACACCGAACGGGCATCAGACCGAAGTAAGCACAGTTTGCTACCCCTGATGCGACCGGGTGCCAGAAAACGAGCAGAATCTACCAGACATTTTCCAAACTTTCACTTTATCATTTTCAATTATACATACAATTGCATTATTTGTCAACTTTTTGAAAAAATGACAAATATGTCCGTAAACATCTTTTTTGCAATGCGTTCAGCAAAAATCGTTGATTTTTTTCCGTTCACATATTTCAGTGTAAGCTATTTCACGAAAAAAGTCAATTAATTTCGGAAAGATTTCGAAGCAAATTGTTTCCATTCCCTTCAAACGCGAAAACACTGGGGAACTAGAGGCAGCGGACAGACACCTACCCGAAAGGGAAATTGGTTTCCATTCCCTTCAAGCGGGAAAACACTGGGGGCACACTAAAACAGTTGTGAAGGAGTATGCCTATGGAAGGACGTTTCCATTCCCTTCAAGCGGGAAAACACTGGGGGCACGCATCACCTATTACCGCAGTCGTAGCAGTGCTTTGTTTCCATTCCCTTCAAGCGGGAAAACACTGGGGGCACTTACCCTATTTTCGACCCACGCCACGCTTGACTCCACAACCCCTAATCCAAACACGAACTGCGCGGGGCTTTTTTTTACTCAAAAATCGGAGCGAAAATCGCCTAAACCCTTACCAATACTGACTCAAACGCGATTTTTACTAAAAAACACGAGAGAATTCAGTCACCGTATGGGTTTATGGGCTATTTCATCAAGCAATTCAGCGCAAGGTCGAATCGCGTTTGTTTTACAAAATTAAGTATACTATAGTTTGGACAATTTCTGTGAGCCTGATGCCCGATTTTCAAAGCATTTCTGATTTTTCTCTAAGTTCCTCACACAAATACAAACAGTAGAAAATAGACTCCGATGCGCCAAAGCGCGGTTTCCCCAGCGGGGCGGTATCTTTATAGAAAACACAAACAAAACAAAAACTAGCCCCAGCGGGGCGGTATCTTTATAGATTTTAGCCAGACCCCGCTTCTTTCCGCGTCCTCTGCGAAAGGAACATCTCGCCTCTTGTGTGTCGCCCGTGACACAACAGGCGAGATGTTCCTTTCCTCTGTGCCTTCCGTGATTCAGACAAAAAAACGCAACATCACTTAATCACAAAACCTTGACGCATACACACCTTGTCTTCCGGCATCTTCACGTCGTACCACGCCTCAAATTCCTCAACACTTTGGCAGGCGGCATGGAAGAAACCGACGATGTCAATCCCCATCTCCTTGGCGATAGTGAGATCCGCTTTGGCTTTCTCCCATTCTTGCAGATGCAACCACAAATCACCCCGATGGTAATAGGCAGCGGCATAGTCAGGGGTCAACGCTATCGCTTTGCTGAAGTCTGATATCGCCGCATCAAAATCGCCTTTACCAATGTAAGCATTGCCACGATTGTAATAGGCATCAGCATACTCGTGGTTCAATTCAATGGCTGTGCTATAGTCTGCTATCGCATTATCAACCTCACCTTTATCAAAGTAAGCATTGCCACGACTGTAATAGGCACGGGCAGACGCAGGGTTCAACGCTATCGCTTCACTACAGTCTTCTATAGATGCGTCAACGGGTGTGTTCATAGGTTTTTTTCCTATGCGATGGGTGGCATGCCGTGTTTCTCAAATAAAAGATTCAGCCCGTCACCTAATACTTGCTCATAAGTTTTGTCTTCCTTTGCCGCGATCATCCGTACCTGCTGATGGGTTTTCGGGTCAAACCACCCTGTGAGGCATCTCTTGCCTTTTCGCGATGGCGGCAACTTCTCGTCGGTGTTCGCAACGACCGATTGCGATTCGGTTTCGAGTGCTGCCTTTTCCTGTTCCCGCTTTTGGTTGAAAATATCGGTGAGGTCTTTTTTCTGCTTCATCTTATCCTCCCATTTCCTTGCTGAGATACGCATAGAGTGCCGTTATCTCGCGTGATGTTTTCGCGCGCGGTTCAAATTCCTGAACGCCTGTGCCGTGATTGAATGCATGTACGAAGCCGACGCGCTGACCAAGTTCACACGGTGCGCATTCAACATCGTATTGACGGATCACTTGACGTGCCTGATTGCCGAGGTCGCTACGGGCATCGACGCAATTTAATACGACGCGTGCCGGAACTTCCGCGATTTCCGCTATCTTGACGGTGTTTTCAATCGCGTCTAAATCCACCATAGATGGCTTACACGGGATCAGGACGATAGATGCAGCCCGTGCAACATTTAGGGCATCGGGTCCTGAATTCGGGGCGGTATCCAAGATAACGAGGGTCGCGCCGTTTTCCTCTGCCGTCTGTAGCCAGTGTCTCAATCGAGAGACAGGTGTCGCGATAATCGCCGGTGTGTTTGCTTCGCGATAATCGCCCCATCGGGTCGCGCTCGCCTGCGGGTCGAGATCGATGAGGGCGGTGGTATGCCCTTCGCGTTCCGCGGCGACACAGAGATTCGTCGCGATTGTCGTCTTGCCGGTGCCACCTTTCTGAGAGAGGATCGCTACGGTTTTCATTTTTACCTCCAATGACATGTTATCTGTGTAGATATGTTTACTGTGTCAACATGTTGGCTGTGCTAACATGATATCGGTGTTAACATGTTAATAAACGTTGGAGGCTGTGGATAGGTTACAGGTATTATATGAAAAATCGTGAATTGTGGGATTCAATGTTCCATAACGCTGCGGGTGTCGGGCGCAAAAACAACTTGAACATCCTTGCGTTTGCATAATCTGTCCGAAACCTGTTTGAAACATATCAGAAGTTTATCAGAAACTTGTTGGCAAGTAGGTTTGGCATTCGAAGCTTTAAGTGAAGTAGCTGGAGGCCCCGACTAGGAGAACATCTCATGCAAGATAAGCTTATCAAATCTACAGAGTTTTTTCATCTTACTTTCAGCGTCCGTCTGAGCGTATAGTTGGGACGCTATTGTTGGTGTGTTTGCCATCTGTTTGGTCTGGACAACCCGAATCAGGTTGGTGACGCGTTGGGTCTGCCGAAAGGGAGCCTTTATCGCAGGCTAGGTGCTTTGAGCCTATATTATGCGCGGAGTTTGTGTCTTCATATCAGGTGTGCGATAGCAGCCGCAGCCATCAAATCGGTTGAAGGGAAGAGTGCCTCGACACAATAGCGTAAACGTCCTACGATAAGTGTGGATGATACGAATCTACCACACGATGGTGAGAAGCTAGCCTACTGTGGTAGATGGTGGTCAAAAAAACACGGCTCATGTAAAGAATAAGTGCATAAGAAAATTTAACCCTTGTGGCCGTTGCGTTTATTAGAACAATCGCACACATCTTTAACATGAGCCCTGAACTTTTTCACAATGGTCTGCGAAATGAGTGAGCGTCCAGTTGATTTGGGTGCTGAGTAAATACTGACAGTAATCTAAGCGTGTCGGTTTGTTCATCTTTAGACTCCTCCTTGCAAACCATATTAACCAAATATAGAAATCATGTCAACTATTTTGCGTAAGTCCTGCATATAATTCAAACATTGTCAAGGTATATTTAAATTTTTTTTGAAGATTCTACCGTATTTTTGCAAATTCACTCCATTTTTTTCAATAGAACTCAATTAAAATCTCGGAAATTGAAAGAATTTCGCTTTCTTCTAAATAAAACGGACTTGCTTAATGCACGAATTTGTGATAACATAATTTAAAAGACGAAACGTTGAGGTAAAGAAAAAAATGCATGAAAATTATAGTGTTGCAATTGTTGGGGCAACAGGCGCGGTCGGCAACACGTTGTTAGAAATTTTAGAAGAACGCGCCTTTCCGATTCAAAACCTGAAGCTGCTGGCATCGCATAGGTCCGCCGGTGAAATTTTTACGTTTAAAAACGAACACATCGTTATTGAGGAACTATCACACGATTCCTTTGAGGCGGTTGATGTTGTTTTTTCATCGGCAGGTGCCACGGTAAGTAGGGAATTCATACCAACAGCTGTCCAAAAGGGGGCGTTGGTTATTGACAACACAAGTGCGTTCCGAATGGACCCAGAAACACCCCTCGTTGTGCCGGAAGTTAACATGGCGGCTGCTTTTCAACATAAGGGGCTCATCGCGAATCCGAACTGCTCTACTATTCAGATGATGGTCGCACTCAAACCGATTTACGACGCTGTCGGCATCAAACGCATCGTTGTTTCCACATACCAGAGCGTCTCCGGTAAAAGTGGACGCGCCGTGACAGAGTTGGTCCAGCAAACAACCGAGGCGTTGGAAGGCAAGCCTATCACGCTCGATCGGTTCCCACATCAGATGGCGTTTAATGTCGCCTTCGATTGGCCCTTTACCGATACAGGCGATAACGAAGAAGAATTGAAGATGATTAACGAAACCCGAAAAATCCTTGAGGACGAAACTATCGGGGTGTCCGCAACAACTGTCCGGGTGCCAGTTTTCTTCGCACATTCTGAATCCATTAATGTAGAGACGCATGAAAAACTTACCCAAGCGCAAGCCCGTGAATGTCTTGCTGCCGCCCCGGGTGTCCAAGTCATTGACGATACCGATAATTATAAGTACCCGATGGCGATAGATGCCGCCGGCAACGATGATGTTTATGTCGGACGCATCCGAGAAGATACATCTATTCCGAACGGCTTAAATCTATGGGTTGTCGCCGATAATCTTCGTAAAGGGGCTGCGTTGAATGCGATTCAGATTGCAGAACGACTTTTGTGCTAAACTCATTTGCCTTGTGAGAACGGCACTCTCAAGAAGTTGAACATAAGTATGGATTTAAACAGCAAAAATATTCCGCCCTATCTTCGCGAACGGCAAGCAGAGATAGGTTTCTTCGAGCTGAATACCGAACTGACTGCTGAGGAAATCGGAGATGGAAACTTAAACTTTGTCTATAGGGTGTTCAATACGGCACACCGGGAACATTCGCTCGTCTTGAAACAGGCACCCCCCTACATTAAGATTTTGGGGCCTGACTATCCGCTTCCACCGGACCGCTTGACGTACGAAGCACGCGCGCTCACAGTTTACAACCGACTTGCAAGCGGAGCAGCCCCAGTGTTATACTATTTTGACGAGGACAACGCGGTAATCGTCATGGAGGATTTCCGCAACTACTGCCTACTGCGCGATGAACTCATCGCAGGGCAAGTGAATTATACCGTTCCCGAGCAAATCGGAGGGTTTATGGGCACTGTCCATAGCCAAACCCATGTCCAAAACCTAAATAGAGAGACCGAAGATAAGTATAGGGAAGACTTCGCTAATACCGTGATGCAGGCGATTACAGCGGATTACGTCTTCACTTTTCCATTTACCGAACATGAAACGAATTTTTATACGGAGGGGTTGGAAACCGAGGTTCATCGATTGAAAACGGACGCGGTTTTCTTGCAGCAGGCGCACAATCTGAAAACAAGATTTCTCACAGCACAGCACGGTTTAGTGCACGGAGACCTCCACACGGGGAGTATCCTAGTAAGGGACAATTCAGCGAAGGTTATCGACGCTGAATTCGCCTTTTATGGACCGGTAGCGTTCGACGTAGGTTTATATTGGGCGAATTATCTCCTATCCTATTTTTCGCATACGGGCAATGCCGACGTGCAAGCTGCACTCAAAAAAGCTATCTGTAAGATGTGGGCCAGCTACACTACACAATTTAAGATGACTGACGCATCGCAAGGCCCTGTTGTGTTACAACATATCTTCCATGAATCGGTCGGTTTCGCAGGCATGGAGATATTGCGGCGGCTCATTGGCGCAGCGCATGTCAAAGATATTGAACGGATTGTAGACATGAAACGGAAATTGATAGTAGAAACCGCCGCCCTTGAATTCGGAAGCATTATGGTCAAACAACATCAAAACATTAGGACACTAACGGCTTTGCTTGACCTATTATAGCACAGCAGCCGGGGTTATCCATTAAACCGATGCTGCGAAAGCATTGGACAAAACTATGAAAGACTACTATGACATACTTGGTGTTAATCGAAACGCCACACCTGAAGAAATCAAAAAAGCCTATCGGAAATTGGCGGTGAGGTATCATCCCGACAAAAACCCGGGGGACGAAGCGGCTGAGGAGAAATTTAAAGAGGCATCCAACGCCTATTCGGTACTATCCGACCCGCAAAAGCGGCGCGTCTATGATACACAAGGACACGCAGGCGTTGGCGGTATGGGGTTTGAAGGCTACCGAACTATGGACGACATCTTCGCAAGCCTGAACCTTGACGATATTCTTGGACGCGCCGGATTTGGCGGGCTCGGCGGATTCGATGCCGCCTTTAGTGATGTGTTCGGACCGCAACGGCGCGCTGCCCAACACACACGCGGACGAGACCGCCGCCTGAACCTCAATATCACTTTTGAAGAGGCAATCCTCGGATGCCAAAAAGAGGTCAATGTCCAAGGAAAAAACATCACCCTTAAAATCCCGCCCGGCACTCAGGATGGACAAACCCTCCGAGTCCGCGGCTACGGTGAATCTGCCCGAGCAGGAGAAGCCGGAAACCTACTCGTGCAACTCTCTGTCCAACCGCACCCAACGCTAACGCGGGATGGACGCGATTTGGTGACAGATGTGAAGGTGTCAATGGTAACCGCAGCGTTAGGTGGCACAGTTCGAGTGAAAACTTTAACTGAGAACGTGGAGCTCAAAATCCCATCAGGTGCACAACCCGGACAGCAGTTTCGCCTCCGTGGACAAGGCGTACCAGATGCCACCGGGCGAAAAGGTGATTTGCGGGTACGCCTCGTCGTAGAAATTCCGAAGTCTCTCTCAAGAAAACAGAAGAACTTACTAAAACAATTTGAGAACACATCATGAGACAAATACTCGCAGCGTCTGAAGCAACATCACAGCCAAGTGGCCCGTATGACATCGTTTCAAAGAATATTATTCGGCAAAATCCCGATGAATTTCTCCAATTTTGGCTTGGTACACCGGACGTTAAAGCGATTAGCGTACTAGAAACGGAACAACCCGTAGTCAAATGGTATCGTTCAGATAGTTTCATCCACGCAAATGTTCGTGGACAGGAAGCCATCGTGCATTTTGAGTTTCAGACACACGATAGCACGCAAGTACCGATGCCATTCCGAATGGCAGGATATGCTGGTTTAGGGCTCCGTATGTATAAATTACCTATCTATCAGCATGCCATTTACTTTCATCCTGCCGCGGGCGAGAATGACCCCGGGGAATACGTCCAAACTATGCCGGGGTATGAGATTCGTATCAAATACAAGGTAATCAGAATGTGCACAATAGAGGGGCAGGCTGTTTTAGATGCAAAACTGAAAGGCCTCATCCCTTTTACACCGCTGATGAAACCGCCAGAGGACATGGATTCAACGGAGTGGTTACAGCAGTGTGTTGCAGTTGCAGAAACTATCCCGATGGACGAGGCAGACAGGCCAGATTATCTTGCCTCCATGGCGATTCTGTCTGATGTGGTATTTGATAATTTTCACAACATTCGTGGAATTATATCGGAGGGTATTATGCAAGCATCATCTTTTGGTGATTATTTTCAGAAAAAAACTACCATTGAAAATCTGCTTGACGTGCTAGATGTTCGCTTTCCATCTACCGACGTGCAGGCGTTGAAACCACTGCTCGAAAACATCGCAGAATATCAAACACTCAAGCAGTTGCTTCGTGAGACAGCGCGGGTGCCAAGTTTTGAGGAGTTCAAACGGATATTGGCAGCAAACGGAAGTTAAATCCCCTATTCAACCCGACCTATAAGGAGAAAAAATGATTTCATTATCACAACGGAGTGAAAACGTAACGCCATCATCCACGTTGGCAATCACCGCAAAAATTAACGCACTCATCGCGGAGGGCGTAGATGTCGTCAAATTCGGGGCAGGTGAACCCGATTTCGATACACCTGACTATATCAAAACCGCCGCTATTGAAGCACTCGACGCAGGGTTTACCAAATATACCCCCGTCCCCGGCATTCCTGAACTCCGGGAAGCAGTCGTGGAAAAATTCAAGCAGGATAATGGGTTGACCTATACAACTTCCCAAGTTATCGTATCCTGCGGAGCGAAACACACGCTCTACAATATCATGCAAGCGATATGCGACCCGGGCGATGAGGTAATCTTTGCAGCCCCCTATTGGGTGAGTTATCCACAGCAGGTGAAATTGGCAGGAGCCGTCCCACGGGTAATTGAAACGACCCCCGAACAGCACTTCTGCATGCAAGCCGAACAGGTTGAAGCTGCAATAACCCCCCAAACGAAGGCAATCCTCATTAACAGTCCGAGCAATCCTACCGGCACCACGTACGATGTGGACACACTCAAGCAGATTGCCGAACTCGCTGTCAAACATCAGGTATATCTCATCTCCGATGAAATTTATGAGGCACTGCTTTACGATGGCGCGACACATCAGAGCCCAGCTTCATTCAACGAGGAAACGAAAGCGATTACGTTTGTCGTCAACGGGGTCTCTAAAGCGTATTCTATGACAGGGTGGCGTATCGGGTACACCGCTGGTCCCGAAGATGTGATTTCAGCGATGTCGCGCATTCAATCGCACAGCACCTCAGGGGCAACCTCAATTGCACAGAAAGCCGCAGTCGCCGCTCTGAAGCAATCGCAAGATGCTGTTGAAGAGATGCGTCAGGCATTTGAGGCGCGGCGCGATGTTATCTGTCAACGTTTTGATGACATTGATGGGGTGAGTTACGTTAAACCGCAGGGTGCATTCTATATCTTCCCCGATTTTTCGGCACACTACGGCAGAACATTTGAGGGTAAAAAGATCGAAGGGTCAATGGACATAACCGATTATCTGCTCAGTTCGGCAGGGGTCGGCGTTGTACCGGGCAACGGGTTCGGTGCTGATAACCATTTGCGCCTCTCGTTTGCTACTTCGTTGACAGAGATTAATCGCGGTTTGGAGCGGATTAAGAAGGCGTTGGAATAATATCAGTGTTTACGGGAACTGTCCTTGCTGGCGAGGTGTTTTTGCTTGGGGGTATTTCCTCTAGAAACCTCGCCAGCGGTACACAACGCAATCAATATTTTGACAACCCCTCTCTGATATGGTACAATAAATTCACTGCTTGCGAAAAAACATACGCTCTTTCGGGTTCATTCTGTTCAATCTCAGTCAAAGGACACAGTAATGTTAAACGTGCGGACACCGCTTTCGAGTATTTTCGGAATACTCTTTATCTTTTCAATCTCTTTTTCCGCTTTTGCACAACAGGAGCAACGGTCTAGTGCTCCCCTGTCACAATCCCAATTTATGCAGCTTCTTGATAGGATAGACAAATCTGAAGAGGAAATGCGTAAGCACGTAGACGAAAAATTTGATAAACTTGATAAGAAATTTGATGCAAAATTTGGTGAGCTTGATAAGAAATTTGATGAACTAGACGAGAAATTTGATAAACTTAGCACAGATGTTGCCTTTATTAACGGACAATTAACCATTATTAAGTGGAGTATCACAATATTTGGTGCCCCTCTTCTTGTTGGTTTAATAATCTATTACCTACAAAACCGTAAAAAAAGGGTTAATACAACCGCTAACGTAGAAACTAAAGTTCCCGCCGAAGGCAAAGAAGGATCGGATGAAGGCATCAGGCAAAGAATTTTAAGAGATAATAAACCATCCACATCCGTATAGGAATAATCAAATGAAAAAAAATAATTCCCCTAAGAACGTCGCTAAATCTGTCAAGAACTACTTTGATAAGGCTCAGAAATTATACGAACAAAAAGATTATAGTGCTGCTATATCTACGCTTGACGAGGCTATTAATTTAGACCCTAACAATGCAAACGCCTATAGTAACAGAGGCCTCTCGAAAGACCTTTTAAAACAATACTTTGAGGCACTCTCCGACTTTGACGAGGCTATCCGTTTAGACCCTAACAATGCAAACGCCTATCATAACAGAGGAAACACAAAATACAAATTGGGACACCCTAAAGATGCTATCCTTGATTTTGACGAGGCTATTCGACTTGACCCAGAATTAGTAATAGCCTATAGCAACCGTTCCGTTGTGAAAAGCGAGATAGGGCAACATTTCGAATCCATAGCCGATTTGGACATGATCATCCGTTTAGAGCCTGAAAATGACACAGCATACAATGATAGAGGATTCGAGAAAGCATTTCTTGGACACTATGAAGCTGCTATATTTGACTACGACGCGGCTATTCGCATAAATTCCAAAAATGCAGAGGCGTACTTCAACCGTGGACTTTCCAAAAAGAGATTAGGGCGCACAGCAGAGGCAGAACAAGATTTTCAGAAAGCACTCAGTTTAGCACAAGAAGCAGGAGATGTGGAACTTATAACCACAATTAAGAAGTATACGTGATAGCACTGTGATAGACCCCTAGCTAAAGCTTAGGGGACTTCCGTAAAGTTTTACGAAAGCGTTTGTGCCGTCAAGATATGATGCTTTACTTTCTAACAGATAGAAAAGAAAAGGCTTCTACCTACTCTGACAAAGGTTTCTACCCAAACCTTTTTGAAACTTAATCTATTGTACGTTGTAGTTCTCCATTACGAGTCTTCTACAAAACTTCCACATAAGCGTTTTAGGGTTAGGTCAAGTTTCACCGTTGAAGCCACCAGTCTATATATATAATACCATTTCTAATTGAAAATATCTCTTTATTGTAGCATAAACTTCCAGTTTGTGTTCTTTATCGTAGCATAAACTTCCAGTTTGTGTTCTTTATCGTAGCATAAACTTCCAGTTTGTGTTCTTTATCGTAGCATAAACTTCCAGTTTGTGTTCTTTATCGTAGCATAAACTTCCAGTTTGTGTCTTCCGTTCTCCGTTTCATTTCCAACAACCGGTAATGATAGAATAATTAATAAAAATGGTATAATACTACATTTTAATGCAAAAGTCAAATTAAAATTTTAGCTCATGCGCCGCTACTACATCCCCCAGCTAAAGCACGGGGGTTTTGTAGCGGAAGACTTGATAAAAAAGGAGACAGTCTGATGACACAACCTAACTTAGTCTTCGTCATCACGGATGACCAGGGCTATGGCGATTTAGGATGCACCGGAAATTCCGTTATCAACACGCCAAACCTTGACGCACTCGCGGGGGAGAGCGTCCAACTACAGAACCTCCACGTCGGTCCCACCTGTTCCCCGACGCGCGCAGGTATCATGACCGGCCGATACTGCAACTCGACAGGAGTCTGGCATACCATCGGCGGCCGTTCCCTGCTCCGCAGCGATGAGGTCACGATGGCAGATATTTTCCGACGCAACGGCTATAAAACCGGCATGTTTGGCAAATGGCATCTCGGCGATAACTATCCGTTCCGTCCGCACGACCGTGGGTTTGAAGAAGCTCTCTATCACGGCGGCGGCGGTATCAGTCAAACCCCCGATTACTGGGGCAATGACTATTTTGATGATACCTACTTCAACAATGGGTCTGAACAACCTTTTGATGGGTATTGCACCGATGTTTGGTTTCAGGAGGCGATGGCATTTATTGAGCGAAACCGAAATCGTCCATTTTTCTGCTATCTGCCTACCAATGCCCCCCACGGCCCGTTCCGTGTTCCGGATGCCTATAGTGAGGTATACCGAAGGAAAGGCGAGCCGGAAGCGCGTGCCTGTTTCTACGGCATGATTACCAACATTGACGACAACATGGCGCGGCTCCGGCATCACCTCAAAGTGCTCGGTATTGAAGAAAACACTATCCTCATCTTTATGACAGATAACGGTTCTGCTGCCGGATGCGACCTAGATGAACAGCAGTTCGTCAAAGCGGGTTATAATGCTGGCATGCGTGGTAAAAAAGGTTCACCCTATGAAGGTGGGCATCGTGTACCGCTTTTTATGCATTGGCCCGGTGGCGGTTTTTCACAAAAGAGAGAGATTGACGAACTCACTGCTAACATAGATTTACTGCCAACCTTAATTGACCTCTGTGATTTGGAAATCTCCGAAACGTCTCGTTTCCACGGCACCAGCATCGCCCCACTATTGCAAGATAAATTAGTGGAATGGGAAGACCGGGTGATTGTGACCGATTCACAACGCGTTGAAAATCCGATTAAGTGGAAACATAGTGCCACAATGTCACAAAGATGGAGACTTATCAACGGCACCGAGCTCTACGACATTCAAGCGGACCCCGGACAACGTGAGGACATCGCTGATGCACATCCCGAAGTCGTTGCGGACCTCCGTGAGCATTATGAAGCATGGTGGACGTTAGTTTCAGAGCGGTTTGATGAGGAGTGTCCAATTGTGGTCGGCACACAAAACGAACAGGTGGCGTGTCTGACAACGCACGATTGGCACGGTAAAGGGCACGCGTGGAATCAGGGAGCAATACGCCGCGGTATGGAATGTAACGGTTATTGGGCAGTTGATATCCCGGAGGATGGTGAGTACAGTTTTGAGCTCCGCCGCTGGCCCCGTGAGGAGAACAGAGCCATCACCGATGGCATCCCCGGGGACCACATTGACCTCTATAACGGCGGTAAGGCATTAGACCTGAAAACAGCACAAATCCGTATCAACGAGCAGTCTGGCACACAAGCGATTAAACCTGATGCAGTCGGTGTAACTTTTACGTTCGAACTGAAGGCGGGGCAAACGCGTCTCCATACACAGTTCTCCGATGAAACGGGTGAGCTGACACTTGGGGCCTATTATGTCTATGTGAAGCGGGTGATTTAAGCACATGAAAAGGGGTGGTGCATTCCAGAAATTTCAACCCCATTTAATTTGCTTTTATTGTCAAGTTAGCGTATAATGACAGTAGTAGGCATTCCCCGAATGCCGTAACCTCTGTGACATAAAGGAGAAAATGGTATGTATAAATGTGCAATTTTAGGATGTCGTGGACGTGCCCGTGCCCACGCTCGCGCTTACGACGATGTTAAAGGTGGCAAACTCGCCGCTATTTGTGATATGAACGAAGAGCTTCTCACCGGATTCGGCGAAGATTTTGGGATTGACGCACGTTACACCGACTTAGACGAAATGCTCTCTAAAGAGAAACCTGACCTGTTACACATTGTAACTGCCCCGGTTTTACGCGGCACCAACGAGCGAATTCGGTATCCGTTGCTGAATCAGGCATCAGAACACGGGGTACCAGCAGTCATTATTGAGAAACCGATTGCCGTTGAAAGCGAAGACTGGCGACAAATCTACGAACTCTCCAAACGCACTAAAACCAAAATTGCTATCAATACACAGCTGAACTTCCACCCTCAAAACCTGGAATTGAAACGGGATGTGGCAGAAGGCAAAATTGGTGCAATTAAATTTATTGAGGCAAGCGCGCGGAACCCTCCCGTAGACCAAGCACCGCACGTCCTACAGTTAGTCTCCTCCTATATTGACAACTCTCAACCAGTGAAAGTGCTTGGACAAATTGCAGGAGCAGGAAATTTAGATGGCGCACAACCCTCCCCTGCGAACGCTACAGGGGTCGTCACATATCAAAACGGCGTTCAAGCCTCAGTCGCGTTCGGTCCGGAGATGGCACCCCGTGTGAATCCCGGAACCGGCAATAATCGGCATAAACGGGTCTGTGTCTTTGGCGAAACAGGGTTTGTACACTGGCGGTTCGAAAGCTGGGAACGATACACACCTGAGGGCGGGTATGAAGGCGGAAACCTGAGCTATGGCGCACAAAATGCAATCGCGCAAACCAATTTAACAGAGGCTATGTTTGAATGGCTTGACGATGATAACAAGGTTCACCCGACAAACCTACCGCAATCCCTCGCAGAATTCAATCTGCTTTTAGGAATTTACTATAGCGGTTTGAGTAATGCCGTCATTGACTTACCATTTGACCCGCCGGATGGATTGATGGACATGTTCCGTGAACGTCTTCAGTGAAACCTATAAGCATCACCCTAACGTGTAGGCGGCCCGCGGTTTGTAGGCGCGCCTTGTAAGCACGTCTACAAACCCCGACTTAGGCAAGGAGAATCCGCGTGGAAAATGTTATCTACATGGACAACCATGCAACAACACCAATCGCCCCCGAAGTATTAGATGCCATGATGCCCTACTTAACCACACACTTCGGCAATGCAGCCAGCACACACCCGTTCGGCGTTAGTGCGAAAAACGCTGTAGACAAGGCACGTCAACAGGTCGCCATACTGCTTGGATGTACAACAGACGAGATCATCTTCACCAGCGGGGCAACCGAATCGGACAATCTCGCCATCAGGGGAATTGCCTACGCCTCTAAACCGAAAGGCAACCATATCATCACCAGCACTGCTGAACATCATGCAATCCTTGATACATGCCACGCCCTTGCCACGGAAGGTTTTGAAATCACCTACCTCCCTGTGGACAAATACGGAAGGGTAAGTCCTGATGACGTTGCAGCTGCAATTACGTCAAAGACCATCCTCATGAGTTTCATGTACGCCAATAACGAGGTCGGCACGATAAACCCAATTGTCGATATTGCTGCCATCGCTGGTAAACACGGCGTGCCGTTTCATTCAGATGCGGTGCAAGGTATCGGTAAACTACAGTCAAATATGGAGACATTAGGGCTTGATATCGCATCTATCACTGCACATAAAATTTACGGTCCGAAAGGTATCGGCGCACTTTATGTTAAACAGGACAATCCGCTGACACCACTTTTCTATGGGGGCGGACAAGAACACGGTATCCGCCCGGGTACACTGAATGTAGCAGGAATTGTTGGTTTAGGCGCAGCGTGTGAAACGTGTCAAATCGCAATGGACCTGAAAACCGAGGAGAAAGTCGTTGGTCCGCTGCGAGACGCACTGCATCAGAAATTAGCATCGCAGTTAGCGGATGTCCATCTCAATGGGCATCCTGAAGAACGTTTGCTTGGCAACCTAAACCTCAGTTTTGCCGGTGTCCAAAGCGATGCACTCTTGATGGGGCTCAAAAGCGTCGCCGTTTCCACAGGCTCCGCGTGTGATTCGGAGTCCGTGAAGGCATCGCATGTCCTTGTTGCCATGGGTGTTCCGAATGATTTGGCACTAACCGCTATCCGTTTCGGTCTAGGCCGTTACAACACAACCAAAGAGGTTGACATCGTCGCCGATGAAGTCGTAAAGGTCGTGAACCGGTTGCGTGAATTCGCGATAGAAACGTAGATTGGAGATACACATGTCATCTATTGTTGCCCAAACCTACCTAACCCCCAAGGAATACATCACTTCCGAACGAAAAGCGACGCTCAAAAGCGAATACCTAAGCGGAGAGATAGTCGCAATGTCCGGGGCAAGTAATGCCCATAATCTTATTACGATGAATACCGCAACCGGACTTTACAATCAATTAACAGAACGGGGATGTAGAGTCTATGCTAGCGACATGCGCGTCGGAATTGGTGCAGGCATTTCCTATTTCTATCCGGATGTTGCTGTCGTCTGCGATAAACCCCGCTTTGAGGATAACGTCCTTGATACGTTGATTAACCCGATAGTTGTGATAGAAGTACTTTCGCCATCAACTGAAGTATATGACAGAGGCGAGAAATTTACGCGCTACCAGCAATTAGAATCGTTGGTAGAATACGTCCTGATTTCACAAGACCGGGTTCGGGTTGAACACTATCTTCGGCAAGGCGAGGGGTGGCCACGGCGTGAATTTACCTCCATTGACGATATACTCCCGCTTATATCCATTGATGCGGAACTCGCTTTGCAGCAGATTTACAGATTTGTTGAGGTAGAAAATCAAATTACAAACCGCGTCTAAAAGGCCTCCTAAACCAACACCTTTTTCACAAAATATTTACGCGTCCCATCTTCAAAAAACATTGCACTCTGTTTACAGGTACGGTATACCTATCCTAGGGGTCAGTTTTCTAAAATTGACACCTAAAGCCTCGTAATAGCAATACCCTGTTCACCTGCTACAGAATAAAGCAGCCACGTTTCCCCATCCTCACAATAGATATCAGGGTCCCGCAGTTGATGCACCTGTTCCCGGTCAAGCCCATTCGTCGAGGGAACAATGGGTATATCCACACCTTCAAAATCGTATTTCGGCGCGATAACCTCTGTCGGCGGAGATGCCTGCCAATCGTTCCAATCTTCAGTCAATTGCACAGTGCTCTTTAGAATACGCTCTGGCGTATCGCCATAAAGCGAATAATAGACAGTAAGCGTCCCTCCCACAACCTGATTCGCTGTGTGACGTGGCGTGCCATCTCTTCCTTTACCCGGTGTGCCGGGAAAAAGCGGTGTATCTCGTCGTTCAAACACAGTTGTCCATTCAGCGGTTTTACCACGGTTCAGGATATTGTGATTTGTTGCATAAGGCAGCCCTTCCCACCAAAAAACACGAAAATAGGGCCCCTGCTGCTTCTCCAACGTTTCCGATGCGTTGTAATGGATACCATCAGGCGAAGTCGCCCAACAGGTTGCCTGTCCCCCCCGGTAATTTCCGTGAAAATACATAATAAAGCGGCGGTTTTCCTCGTCTATATGCACATCTGGCGACGCAATGTGGTCGCACCCTCGAAAGACGGTTTTATCACGGTGCAGCGAACCGGGCTGGTAAACAGTATAGGGCCCCTCAATCTCATCGGCGTAAGCTAAGCGGATATATGCACCGCGATGATGGGCGAAATAGAGGTAGTATTCACCTAACCGGTTCTCTACCCACCCCGGTACACGGACAAGTGACGGGCCATTGATATTGGAGAATCCATGTTCTCTATCAATATCGGGCGTATCTGGATGAATCAGGAGTGTACGTTCCATAGTCTTCCTCCTTGTATGACAATTTCTTAATCGTGTGCCTGAAACCGATAGATTTCTTGTGTTTCTTCAGACATGTGAGCCCACGTCTCTCCTGGGATACGCGTTCTGAAGATGTTCGGCGCATCGGGCGCGTGATGAAACCTCCGGAAATAGACAAGCGCAAGCATGTGGCGAACCGTTTGGCTGCGGTTCGGCATCGCCCGGTGCCAGCACCGCATATCCCGAACGACCACAGACCCCGCAGGCATCACTAACTGAAAAGATGGAAGTTGTGCTGCCCGCTCCTCCTCACAGACGTTGTAAGGCGTATTGCGTACCGCCGCATCATCAACGATGAGATGTGAGCCAGGCCACACCTCTGTCGCCCCATTTTCCACCGTGAAATCAACCAATGGAATGTTGACGACGATTGTTGAGACCGGCAGTGCAAACGGCAATTCAGGAAAAAGTTGTCCTGAATCCCGGTGAATCCACTGGACATCGCTGCCCGGGCGAGTGGTGTTACATCCGTAGGGCAGGTATGCGAAAATTTTCTCGCCCATCGCAGCCTTCATTATCGGAATTGCAAACGGGTTGTCAATAATCCGCGCATCCATAAACGGCATTTTGAGCATCGGGTGCTCCTTTTTTGGAGCATCTTCCCCCAGCTCAAGCACTGCTTCCATTGCGACGTTGACCTCGGCTATCCAATCGCGCGGGAGTACACTTTCAATAACAACTAAGCCTGCCTCACGTAAAAGGCGCGTGCCAGCCTCAATACTTTCTTGCGTAGGTTTGCCTTCAGCGCGTTCCTGCGCGGAAATCTCAAGTTTAGGAATGTTTATCGTTGTTCCAGTGCTCACAAGTTAACCTATTTCTTTTCTACTAAATTCGGGGGGAATTTCAGTTCTGTTCTGACCGCTGTCCGTACCGTCCTGCAGATTTTCACAGCATGCGTTGCATTTTCAGCAGTCGCCGACTTCCCGGGATAGCGGAATTCTACTGCATACGGGGCGATAATTGAAAGCTCTGGCTGCCAAACGTGCCAACTCGGAATAGTTGGGATAATCAAACCTAACAGAGCCAACAAATCGTGCGATTTTGGTAAAGCAATTTTTGCCTCTTGTAGCCACGCCTTTAAATACTTCTCTATGCACTGCTGGGCGTGAAAACAGATAAAATCGAAGTCCGGAGCTGCCGCCTGTTGGTGCAATGCTATTGCGGCATAATCCCTCTCCGCTTTCTCTATCCATTCCGCCGTTAATGGATTCATAACAGATTTTTCCTTATTAGGTATTGCTTTGCGCTTTTTCTTACTGCGGGAAAATTCAGGTGCTTCATAAAGGACTGCGCCTTTTTCTGTAATCTCGCGAAGAAACCAGTCGTTATAGGAGACGCGATAGGCAATCTCCTCCGGGGAACGCACCAGCAAATCCATGCTAAACCTACGTGGAATCCGCTGCCAAATTTCCGCAGCCTGTTGACTCGTCTCGGATTCCGGAATATCCATAACAACGAGCAGGTCTACGTCCGAATCCTCCGTAGGGGTACCATAAGCGTAAGAACCGAACAAGATCACCTGTAACGGCGAAAACTCACGAACTATGTCATCACAAGCAGCTTGAATGTCTTTGCGCGTAATCATCTGCACTCCCTCCTATTTTTTCTAAGTATAACGTGAGCTTGATAATAAATATCCGTTTGCTCTAAACCTTTTTCATCGCGAAAAAAGCGGTATAATTGTAGCATAAACTTCCTAGTTTGTGCTGGTTTTTGCTAAAACTACCACAGAACGCTCTAGGTCAAAACTTTTTTCAAACTCGCGTTAAGTATACTATAGTTTGGACAATATCCGTGAGACTAATGCCCGATTTTCAAAGCATTTCTGATTTTTCTCTTCTTCCAACCTTCCACCTATCCGTTTGACAAGAACGTTGTGCCTCCCTAAAACTGTCCAAAGTTTAGTAAGTATACCATAAAATCTAAAAAAAGAGCAAAGTGTGTGAAAAAATTGTTGTTTTCTTATGCAAATTTGTGTAAAATTGAATTAATCGCTAAAGAATAAAGGAGTAATACCTCATGACACCTGAAGTCGCCCTAGAAAAACGGAACCAGATGCTACGCGACGGTTACTGCATTGTTGACGACGTTTTAACACCAGAATTCTTACAAGAACTCCACGACGAATCGGAACGTCTCATCACAGGTCACGTGGAACCCGATGAAATGATCTACCAAGGACAGCATGTAAACGTCCGTGGCGCAGATAACCCTCATATTCAAAAGTTGCTACAGTGGCAACCATCACGAGAGGCATTAGAGCAACTCGGTTTCGGAGATTTCGCCGCATCAGGCGGAATTATTATCCTAACAAAAGAACCCGGAGGGCCACCCCTCTATTGGCATCAAGACTGGATGCGTTGGAATGACCCACTGAGTTGTTCCCCCTGGCCCCAAACGATTTTTCTCAATTACTATCTAACCGATACGACACGGGAAAACGGATGTTTAAAGGTTATACCGGGCACCCATCTCAAGCGAATAGATTTGCACGACCAACTCGTGCCAGCACATGAACAAGGCGCACGGTTTATCGATGAAGACCATCCGCTCATGTTCAGTGACCATCCCGCTCAGGTGGATGTCCGCGCTAAAGCCGGCGCATTAGTGATAGCAGATGCTAGAGTTTTACACGGTGCCCACAGAAATCATACCGATAAACGACGAACTCTAATCTTGGCATGGCACAGCCGTCCAAACACCGTTCCTGACTATTGGGATAAGGAAATTCCTGAACCGATTGCCAATCGCGACGAAAATGGAAACTATCCCGGTTCACGTATCCCAGGAGCATTTTTGAAGCCTTAGTGTACTGACTATTGGCTTCGCTAGCTTATGGCAAGAAGTTTTAGATGCTAAATAGAGGTTTAACGCGCGTCAAAAACCTCTTACTCTTGCCAATTGCTAATTGCCAATTGCTAATTGCCATTTACTAAAATAGGAATAGGAGGAAAAAACGGATGAAAGGCCCGCCTTTATTAAACATTTTATCGCTCGGTCTAATACCGATAGTGCTCACATTGACTGTGTCCGCAGCCAACTTTGATGCAACGGACCTGGTCATCTATTACAGTTTTGATGCGGACACACTTGTAGAATTGGACAAGGATGGGCTTGTAGAAACAGATGTTTTAGATAAGTCCGGAAATGGAAACAACGGGCTCCTTCACGGCACAAACCTCAAAATTGTGGAAGGTAAAGTGAATGAATGTCTAGAGCTGCCAGGGGCAGCAGCCGAATATGTAGCGGTGAGAAATCTCAATTATGTGGAAGGAATCCCTGAACTTAGCATGGCTGCTTGGATTAAGACTTCACAAAGAGGCATAATTGCCTCCTGGGACCGCAGCGAATTTTTCCGGTTCGGCGCAGGCGACGACCAACTCGGAAATACCACCTTTGTCGCCTTTGACATTTGCTGCCCTATACGCGACTGGCACGGAGAAGTCGAAGTTACAGATGACCAATGGCATCATGTCGCTGTAACGTTTGATGCTGAAACAAAGCGGATATACGTCGACGGCGAATTGGATATGGAAGCACCGACACACACAAATAATAAACTAATCGGACCGAGGGCACAACGGTACGGATTTATCGGCGTTGGCTCAGAAGCAGCCACTTTCGGAGGGCCCCCGGGGCCCACGAACTGGGCTTACAAAGGTTTGATAGATGAGTTTCTCTTATTCCATCGAGCACTCTCTGAAGATGAGGTTACGCGCCTTGCCAAAGCCCGTGGGAACCCCTTCGCTGTCGAACCGGACAGCAAATTGAGCACAACCTGGGCAGAAATTAAAAACGTCAGATAGAAAGAAACGGGCGGGCCCCTCATACACCCGTTTTTCTTGTCTCTCCGAAATTGCAATTTTAGGCGTTAGCAGCATCAACTGCCTTTTGAATGCCCGGCCATTCACGCCAAATATCGGTATACCCATCGTAACCGTTTTCCACACAATCAACATGACGGATACGAAAAATTACCGCGTACCGAACATCAGCCGACGCATTTGGTGCCGCGGAGTGGACTACCTGATGATGTGTCAAAACGACATCGCCTGCCTTGCCGACTATTTGTGTCGGGCCCTCAGGTAGCTCTGGACGCGGCATGCCGTCTGCTAAAACTTCATGCCCCTCTTTTCTGAAATAGTCTGCAAAAAAACTGTGCGATTTCGGCCACACCGTGAAATTCCCGCTATACGGCTCCGGAACATCTGCCAAGTAAACAACCGCTAGCGCTGTGAACCCACGCCGGTACACACCCTTTTCCATACCGTTGCTACCACTTCCAAGTCCATCGAGATGTCCGCGCGGTTCTTTCGCATCACGTGCCAGCGGCATCGGAAACCGAAGGGCTATCTGCGCCGCACCCGGCACCTGAACATTGCCTTCACCTAACAACCCCTCCGTTATGTTATGAATAGGCGTTTTACGAAAAATATCCACAATCTGCGGAGCATTCCGAATTTCGTTGCAATACGATTGTGCCCGAAACTTCTCAAGATCCCCTTCGTGCATACCAACTGCACCGATAGAATGGTTAATCATCTTCCGAGCAGCATCCACCATCAACTGTGGTACAACCCCCCGGATTGTGATATACCCGTTTTCATAGAATTCCAACTTCTGTTTTTGCGTAAGCATGTTTCTCGCCTCCCAGAGATTTTCTAATAATACCATTTCTAATTGAAAATGTCTCTTTCTTGTAGCATAAACTTCCAGTTTGTGCTTTCTTGTAGCATAAACTTCCAGTTTGTGCTTTCTTGTAGCATAAACTTCCAGTTTGTGCTTTCTTGTAGCATAAACTTCCAGTTTGTGCCGTTCTCCGTTTCATTTCTAACAACTTAATGGTGAATAATTAATACTTTCTTGTAGCTTTAGGTTTGATGTTGTGAAAATAAAGGGTGTGTCTTCCCCAGTATTTTTGTGCGCTTTTTGCTTGTAGCATACACCGAGGGTGGTAAGGCCCCGTGTGTGCTTCGGAGGCCAGTTCTGTACCGCCTTTCTTGTAGCATAAACTTCCAGTTTGTGCTTTCTTGTAGCATAAACTTCCAGTTTGTGCTTTCTTGTAGCATAAACTTCCAGTTTGTGCCGTTCTCCGTTTCATTTCTAACAACTAGTAATGGTAGAATAATTAATAAAAATGGTATAACGATAATACCATTTCTAATTGAAAATGTCTCTTTCTTGTAGCATAAACTTCCAGTTTGTGCCGTTCTCCGTTTCATTTCTAACAACTGGTAATGGTAGAATAATTAATAAAAATGGTATAATATCAAATATACCCTATTTAGACACTGCATTAAGCGAAAAGTTTATAGTATAATATCAAATATAAAAATCCACTACTAACCTTCCACCTCCCCGGCCCTGCCTCTCAAAAACAGTTGACATTTTTCAAGCATCTCGGTAAACTAAATCTGTCAACGCTAATTTTCTACTATCTTTTTACAGCGCAATGGACTCTAATATACAAAAATAGCATAAATAGGAGAAACTCAAAATGATTACAATCCTTCTCATTGTTCTAATTGGGTGTGGAAGCATCGTGGTGACAGTGCTTGGATGTGTATGGATGGGCACGTCCTACTCCGCAAAGAAACACGGCTTCCTCCAAGGTGCATCACAACGGGAACTGGAATCACTACAGCAACAGGTAACCCAGGTACGTGATGAAATTGATGCCCTGAAAAAACAGGTACAAGAACTCATCCAAGTTGCCAAAGGGATTGCCAAGTAAAGGAGGAAAACGTATGACTATTTTCGGCTCTTTTGCCGTAACCGTCACGTTGATAGTTATGGGAACTATAACCGTTACAGTGCTGGTTGCTAGCAAGTTGATAACTGCACATCTTCTTAAAAAGAAGGGATACCGCCCGGACAAGGCAGCATCGACGTATCAACAGATACAAACAGATTTGGATCAGGCAGCTGCCGATTTAACGGACATTCGCCTCCAATTGGATGACGTGGCACCGGCCCTACTCGATATGGAATTTTTGAAATACGCCCCAGATAACAAGGTGCCAGAATAACCTGCTAATTTGGCGATTAGCTCTTGGATCAGGGCTGTTAGCAAGAGATGAACCTAAGCCCTCTGACGCACGTCAGAACGCGTATTAGAATCACAAACCTCTTGCCAATTGCTAATTGCTAATTGCCAATCGCCAATGGAATTTTTGAAATACGCCCCAGATAACAAGGTGCCAGAATAACTGCTGAATTGGCTGTTGGCAGTTGGCTATTGGAAAACAGAAGGCTCTGACGCGTGTCAAAAATCTGATTATAATCACAAAATCTTGCCAGGAGAGAAAATAATGAAAATCGCAGATTTTCATCTATTTCTCCTTTCTGCCATCTTGCCAATTGCTAATCGCCAATGAGCCAATCGCCAATCGCTAATTACCAATCAACCAACGATGAAACAGCACCTCCTTACGTCCAGGCTCAACAACCTGTAATAAAACCTCACCCCCCTCTAGAAAATCTACCGCCATGAAACCGGGATGCTGGTGTGCAAACAGTGTACTTTCGCCATTGCCGACGATTGTAGACTTCTCACTAGACGCAAGCCCACTCACGAGCAGATAATCGGTAGTATCCCCCTCTAGAACTTGCAGCGAATGCTCATGTCCAGAGGCGTAAATTAAAAGCGGGGTCTTCTTCGCAGTTGAGAACGCGGCATTGAGTTGTGAAACCATGTGTTTGTTCCGAACCCCGTTCATATCTTGTTCAGAGCGGACCAGATGCCACCGCCCCAGCGGATACAGCGAACCGATGAGGGGCATAGGCACCCAAAGCCATTTTTTCACAGTCCTAGCGGGGAAAAGGTGAACCTTCCAATCAAAAAAACCCCCATGCATACCGTAGGTTTCCAGCGGATGGTGCCCAACAACCATAACAGGCAATTCAGTGTCTAACATCGTTCTAAGTGAAGCTATAACCGCTTCCTCCGCTTCTTGCGGTTTTTCATATTTATGTAACCACCACTGCGTATCTAGCACGATAAGCCGGACAATAGGCGCGTCTGCCGGAAGATCAAGTCGGACGGGCCCCGGAAGACCACCACGCGGTAGGAAATTCGGTTCACGGGAGAGAGCATCGTTGATAAACCTCTCTTGTGCAAGAAGCGCGCTATACCCCGCCTTCCTACCGCCTGCCCAATCGTGATTACCCGGAATGAACAACCCATGTACCCCCGCAGCTTTGACAACTGCTAATTGTGGACCGAGCCGAGATTCCGCCTCGTGCCTCTTCCGGGCTGTCATCCCCTCCGGGTACATATTGTCGCCAAGAAAAACAGCACTCGTTTTTTCAGGCTCTTTTTCCGCCCACGCCTGGAGTGTTTTTAACACCGGTTCCCCCGGTTTCGGTTCTCCGCCGTCCCCAAGAAGTAGAACCCGATAGGCAAACGTGTGTTCCGTTACGACAGCCTGCCTCTCGGCAGCCGGAATTTCCGAACGGTAGTAGGGCGAAGTATGGCTACATCCCGCAATTGTGAGTTGCCCAACCTGAACAACAAACGCCAGTATAAAAATGCCCCAAAGGAGGTAAGAAGAATGTCCTCGGCGGGGCCTTAGATGTTTGTAAAATTGCATTCGCTTTTAAGATTCCGTGAAGTAGTGGGTCCGGTTAAAATTCGTTTTTATGCCGCGCAGGACTTACGAAAATTTAGGCGATATCCTCGTTCGTAGGGGCGAGGTCCCCTCGCCCACTAGGTTTCCCTCTAAATCCGATTATCATAAGGGTTCATCAACGCGCTGCGTAACTCCTGCCGCTATTAACTGCTTTATCCGAGCTACAATGCTGTTCAGTGGCACATTTTCCTGTTCTCTACTTGCCAAATCACGGATTGCAGCGTTCCCCGCAGCCAACTCATCCGAACCGAGGATAATAGCGTACGGAATGCCCTTTGCATCAGCATATTTCAGCTGCGTCCCAAGCCGGGCAGACTCAAAATAAACCTCTGTCCGAACACCCGCCTCGCGTAGAAGCATCGCCAGTTTGAGCGACTCTTCCATCAGGTCATCATCAAAAACTGTCATTAATACCTGCGTCACCGTCTTACCTACAGTGTCCGGAAACATGGAAAACGTCTCCATCACGTCAATAATCCGTTCAATGCCGAAACTTGTTCCGGTTGCGGGGTAGCTCTGCTTGCTGAAACTTCCGATAAGTTCATCATATCTGCCCCCTCCAGTGAGACTTCCGATTTTCAGTTCTTTAAAAACCGTTTCGTAAATCGGGCCGGTGTAGTATTCCAAACCGCGCACCATAGCGACATTTACCTTGTAGCACGTGTCCGGCACACCGAGTATCGTGAGATAACGGATTAACTCGTTCAATTCAGCGATACCCGCCTTAGCTGCTGCTATATGTCCGAGCTGCGTCTCAAGTTCACCAAGAACAGACTCTGGCGGTCCTTCAATCTGCAGCAGTGCCAGCAATTTCTCAATCACCGGCTCAGGAATCTCATTTTCTTGCAACTCTGCAGTAACACCTTCCAATCCGATTTTATCCAATTTATCGATGGAACGATAGAGACCGCCAAGTTGTTCTGAAGGCACACCCGCGAACTCCCCTATCCCCGTAATCAGTTTTCTATCATTGATAGCAATCTCAAATTGCATGAAACCGAGTCGGGAGAGCACCTGATATATGAGACTGACATTTTCCGCATCAGCTAACATACTCTCGCTGCCGACGGTGTCCGCGTCACACTGAAAAAATTGACGGTAGCGTCCCTTTTGAGGCCGCTCCGCTCGCCACACAGGGTCAATTTGGTACCGCTTAAACGGCTTTGGCAATTGTGGATACATAGCCACCACTCGACAGAGCGGGACGGAGAGGTCATAGCGGAGCGAGATATCCTCTTTCCCACCCGGGTGACCCGCCTGATAAATCAGCTTTTCTGCATCCGGACCGTATTTTCCATTGAGCACCTCAGATAATTCAAGTGCGGGGGTCTGCAAGGGTTCAAACCCAAATTCCTCAAATACTTCACGAATCTTATCTATAACGTACCGCCTCCGAATCATCTGCTCCGGTAAGATGTCTCGCATCCCACGCGGGACGCGCGGTTTAATAAAGGGTGCCATAAATTCTCCTCCTTAAATGTGTCCAGGAAGTGTTTGACTTCTGCGCCGCCGCAATCCACTTGCCAACGTCTGCTTCAATTCTTCAATCTTCTCGCGTTTCCACGAATCCTCAAGCGACTTCGGGTTTGCAATTAACGTCGATTCAGACTCACGCAGCACCTCAATAATTTTCAGATGGTTTGCCTTGAGCGTACGCGCTGAGCTGCAATTATCAATAATAGCATCCGCCTCCTCCGGCGGTTTTCCCTCTGTCGCCCCGAAAGACAGCATGAGTGTGATAGGGGACTGGTAAGTACCGAGCGTGTTCAGACGTTTCCAAGGCGTTAGGATAGCGGGGGCAACACGGTTTTCAGTCTTTTCAAGGATATATTTCTCCGCTATGTTCAGATATTCGGTAGAAATACGGATGTTTCTATCAGCAAGGTTAACCAAATCCACGAACGTCTTAATGTCTTCTCGCTCCTCTCGAACCGCGAGGACAATACTAACGTACCCATAAGCCAACGGCAGTATTTCCTCAACATCCGCATCCGTCTCTTCAACCCAATCCTGTCCTGTTATTCCCAAGTCGTAAAAATTGTCCATGCCAACATAGACCGGAATCTCCTGGGGACGTGAAATTTTTATCTGGAATTCGTTATTATTGTGAAAGCTAGCACGATAGGACCGGTCGGTTGACTTGTAACCGTTTATTTCGTAACCAGCACGTTGAAACATTTCAAGCGTCTCAGACTGTATAGTGCCTTTCGGCAAAAGTAAATTCAGCACTCTTTCTGTTTGCATAATTAGTTTCCCCAATCCTTAAGTAAGGTATACTATAGTTTGGACAATATCCGTGAGCCGAATCCCCGCTTTCAAAGCCTCTCTGATTTTTCTCTAAGTGCCTCACACAAGGACAAAGAAGAGAAAAATGGTTTCCGCCGATGGGTCTTCCAAAGCGCGGTTTCCCCAGCGGGGCGGAATGGTTATAGAACGTGAGCTTGATAATAAATATCCGTTTGCTCTAAACCTTTTTCATCACGAAAAAAGCGGTGTAATTGTAGCATAAACTTCCTAGTTTGTGCTGGTTTTTGCTAAAACTACCAGAGAACGCTCTAGGTCAAAACTTTTTTCAAACTCGCGTTTATAGAATGTTGGAACCCGTTGGCAGTTAGCAAGAAGGTTGTGATGCTAAGCCTATCTCTGCTGCGCGTCAAAAACCTCTTCCCCGCTTCCACCCTTCCATTCTTCCACCCTTCCACCTATCCCTTTGACAAGAACGTTGTGCCTCCCTAAAATTGTCCAAAGTTTAGTAAGGTATAGGACATTTTTCTCAATATGCCTACCCCCTTTAAAGTTCCTCGATGGTGACTACCTCTGTGTCTTCAGTCTTCAAATCGATTCGCTGCATCGGCTGCGCTGATGCCAAGTGGAGCAGATAATCGTAATTCATTTTGGCAGCATATTCGTGTTGCGCCTGAATGTCGCGTTCCATCAGGTCCACCTCCACGCTTTTCCCGGCGCGTCTCAATTTTTCAGCGAGACGTTGCGCTTCCGGGATAAGCTCGGTAGAGGTTGTAGCGATAAAATAATCCCTTTTCGTCTGAACCGGTTCGCGTTGCGTTTCCGAGAACGCTTCCATGAGCGAATCGAATTGGAACGCAAACCCGGCTCCCGGAATTGGTGCTCCACCCAAACTCTCTATCAGGTGGTCATATCGTCCACCGCCACAAAGTGGAAGATGCCGCGCCGACAACTCAATCTGAAAAACCATCCCGGTATAGAAATCGAACCCCCGCGTGATGCCCAAATTGATTTCAAACGTCGTAATATCGGAATTTTCCAAACAAGCACAAAGCGTGAGCAGCTCTTCACGAACAGGTTCAGCTGTCCTACCAAGACGCGTTTCCCATGCCGCCATAACCGAATCCTTATCCCCTCGAATCTTAGCAACATCAATACACTGCTGCGCTATCTCTTCAGAAATATTGAAATATCGGGACCATCTCGCTTTATAGGTTTCCTCCGCAATCATCGGTAACCTCTCTGCCCAACTCGCAGCATTGTCCTCCGTTAGCTCCTGAACTGTATCCGCATTAATCCTGTCCGCTCCTTGATAGTCGGGGCCTTGTAAACGGCGCAGAAAATTCAATTCATCCCGAACCGTTTCCGGCACCAAAAGTTCACTGTCCCCACGCAGCCGGGCGAGATGGTCAAGGTCTAATATCACTTCACTTTGGTCTTTCGGATTAGGCGTGACCTGTTTAAAAATCTCACGGAACACCCCGGTGTTCCCGATTTTCAAAGTCGTTTGTGAGATGTTCAACTTCTCAAGAATCCGCATAGGAAGTGTAATAATCTCCGCGTCAGCAAGCACCGATGTTGAACCAATCAGCTCCACACCTGCCTGCCGAAATTCCCACCGAACCTCCCGGTTATCCATCTTCGGCTCCCGCCGCACACACTGTCCGATGTAGTAAAGCTTATGCGGATAAGGCTGATGTTGTAGTTCTCCGGTGGCTACAATTCGGCAGACAGGGGCAGTCAGTTCAGGCCGCAGCGCGTAATCTACCCGGTCTGGCCCGACAAACGTAAACATTTTATGACGTATCTCTTCGCCAGCCTGTACTGACAAAAGCGAGAACGATTCAAACAGCGGGGTCTGAACCTGCGCGTATCCGTAACTTTCAAATGTTTCCCGAACGATATTTTCAACGAAATTTCGCTGCACCATCTGTTCAGGTAAAAAATCGTTCGTTCCAGCCGGTTTCGTAAACTTTTCCATAGCCGTTTCTCCAATAAACGTAAAAGACACTCCGTTGCTATAGCGTCCATTACAAAAAAAAACCTAGTAAACATAGAGCTTCCTCACACAAGACACCGACAGTGCTGTGCAGAGAAGAGCGGTTAGTCTACCAGGGTTTCAAGCAAGCTTCGCTTGCTCCGTATGTCCAGCTATCACATCATTCTAATCCGCCCTACTCAGGAATGGAGTGAATGGTGATGCTTGAGAAAAAATAACGTTAGCATAGGTCTTCTTGTCTGTTTTTCTTCCAAAATAAAATTGAGTATATACCAATTATACTCTATCTCAGCACAAAAGTCAAATTTTTTCTGAATTAGCGGGTGTGTAAGTTTCGCTCATGTAAAAAGTATGTGCGATTGCTTGTGATAAAGTCAATAGCCATGGGGATTAAACTTTTTTAGCAATCATCCTTTACATTAGCCAATATTTTTTATGAAGAAAAATCAAACAGTTCGCAACTAACATAACAGCAACCAAAACATTTTTCGGAGGAAAGAAGCACGTTTTGCAACTAACCTGATTAACCACTGATAGCGAAAGTGTAACATTTCATTTTTTTGAAATCGTCCAAGGGGGGTGTAAACGACTTACAAACATAGACGGGGCGGGCGTTCACGCACATTCAATACCGAGAACCAAATGTTACACTTTGTGTCAAAAGTGTAACATTTACACACAAATAGAACAAAAAAATAGGAGACAGAACGATAAGAATTGTAGCACATACTTCCAGTTTGTGCCTCTATAAAGTAGGCAGGACAGATGTTACACTTTGTGTCAAAAGTGTAACATTTACACACAAATAGAACAAAAAAATAGGAGACAGAACGATAAGAATTGTAGCACATACTTCCAGTTTGTGCCTCTATAAAGTAGGCAGGACAGATACTCGAAAACCGGCCTCCGATATGTCCCACTTCGTTTTTTATGTGTTGTGAAAAAGATAGGGGTAAATCGCTTGAAAAGCTATACGTAGCGTGCGTTTGTGCGAATGCAGCACCGAGAACCAAATGTTACACTTTGTGTCAAAAGTGTAACATTTACACACAAATAGAACAAAAAAATAGGAGACAGAACGATAAGAATTGTAGCACATACTTCCAGTTTGTGCCTCTATAAAGTAGGCAGGACAGATACCCGAAATCGGCAGTCGAAATGACACAACGCGTTTTTTTCTGTTGCGAAAAAGAGAGGGAAAAACCACTTACAAACATAGATAGGGCGGGCGTTTGTGCACATGCAACACCGAAAACCAAATGTTACACTTTGTGTCAAAAGTGTAACATTTACACACAAACCGCACAAAAAAGTAGGAGACAGAACGATAAGAATTGTAGCACATACTTCCAGTTTGTGCCTCTATAAAGTAGGCAGGACAGATACCCGAAATCGACAGTCGAAATGACACAACGCGTTTTTTTCTGTTGCGAAAAAGAGAGGGAAAAACCACTTACAAACATAGATAGGGCGGGCGTTTGTGCACATGCAACACCGAAAACCAAATGTTACACTTTGTGTCAAAAGTGTAACATTTACACACAAACCGCACAAAAAAGTAGGAGACAGAACGATAAGAATTGTAGCACATACTTCCAGTTTGTGCCTCTATAAAGTAGGCAGGACAGATACCCGAAATCGACGGTTAAAATGACACAACGCGTTTTTTTCTGTTGCGAAAAAGAGAGGGAAAAACCGCTTATAAACATAGACGGGGCGGGCGTTCACACACATGCAATACACAAAACCATAAGTTACACTTTGTGTCAAAAGTGTAACATTTACACCGGTTTTGTACAAAAACTTTACACACCCACTTGACATTTTTTGGAAAAAATGGCATACTTAAACGAAAACAAATTCGGAGGACGCAATGGGATTTCCTGTTTACGATTACCGCACAGATGTCCGGAACGTTTTGGTAACACCCCAGATCCGCTCACGTTTCCTGAGAATGGAACCCGGACAGAGTGCACAACTACATAGTCATGACCTCGGTCACGAGATTTTCCTGATTCTGGAAGGGCGCGTTGAATTTGAAATCGATGGTGAAACGGAAGAGTTAGGCCCAGGACAGATGTGTGTCGCGCTAGCCGAGCAGCCGCACAAGGTACGTGTGCTCGGAGACGAACCGATGACGATGTATCTATCTGTCACACCCCATATCCATCCGACACACACACCGCGAACAGAAGATGGCCAAAGACTTCCACCCAATTTCGCACCAGCGAGTGCTTACGATGTGGAACCGGATATGCAGATATCCGTGTCGGAGCTCGTTAAGCAGCAGATACATGCCTCACAACAGCTTGCAGAACTCACCCGAAGGTGTACGGCGGTCCAGGAAGAAATGGGCAGCCAACTCAAAGCCGCAATTGCCGAAGGCGATGAACAGGCTGCCGCCGCAGCCCGAAAAGCCATGTGGGAAGCAATGTACCCTGTTTACAGAGCAGCCGCTGAACTAGCCGATATTTGGAATGAACTCGCACCACGCGCGACCTTGTAGGATACTTTTTTAATTTGATTTACCGCTCTGATTTATGGTAGAATTACAAAAAACGGTCCTATGTGTAAAACGTCCATGCTCTAGGCGAGCGATGTGGTACCTACTCTCTAAAAAAAGATTTGACATTCACAAAGCGAATGTGTTATCAAGTCCCAGCTACAAAACCCCTGTGCTTTAGCTGGGGGATGTAGTAGCGGCGCATGAGCTAAAATTTAACTTGACTTTTGCCTTAAAATGTTGTATAATATTAGCAGCTGCTGGTAAAGAAATACGACCCCGTGTTTACGCGTGTTCTCTACCAATCCCTTGTATTGGGTAGAGCAGTTGCAGCGAACCACAGACACTGCAAGCGGTATAAACTCTAAATATAGACCGGAATTCCCTGTAATAGGACGGTCTCACTACTACATATAGGTCTAGCTGGCCTGCTGTTGCCAAGTGCCCAAATACGTGAGCGGACTCTCTACTTAGCTGCCTGATAGTCCCCTGGAGGATACAAGCTATCTCCAGAGTGCGATGCACTAAAAAACTTGTCCTGATTTTTCCGCTAAACGGGAATTTCATGTATTGTAGGGCAGGGCATTGTCCTACTTGGAGTAGAACGTGTTAGACTTGTTTTGTGAAGTCCTTCGGGACAGCAAACTGCAAGCGACGTTTGTTGATACCACAATCTACCCAGAGAGGCATTGGGCTCTTTACTAAGAATCCCCCATGCTTTAGCTGGGGGAGTATGTCAAACTACATGTATAAAATCGTATAGAAAAGCGTGGAAAATACCTTATTGCGGATTTTGCTTAACTTAAAATGAACTTTATGTCCCTAAGGTCCTTCGGTAAATGAACTTTATGTCCCTAAGGTCCTTCGGTGCACAAGCGGAGGTATCGTCTGTCGTTCTCAGCATTTGTAAGCCGGGCCATTCCGCAAGATGTGCTAACCGAGAACCCGAGCCGGTGGGAAAGCACATGAATCCGACAAAATAATCCCCTTTGAGCTGTCGAAGGAAAGTATATCAGATTGAAATGCCGATTTGCTTCGGTTTCACTTCGTTCAATTATTATAAATTTTTAAGGCATGCGGTTTTTCTTCCGTAGGTTTCCAAACCGCAAATTACAATAAATTAGCTAAGGAGTATTTTTTATGAAAAACCAATTTTTCAATAGGAGAACCCTGTTTTTCCTATTGGCGATTGTAACATGTTTGGGATTTACAGCCATGAGTTACGGTGCAGCCACTGTCTCGGTTGATCCCGCTACACTTGAATCCCCAGCGGCCGGGGAACAATTCACAGTAGATATTACCATAGCAGGCGGCGCAGGCATCGCTGGTTACCAGGTAACCGTAAACTTCGATTCGACTGCGCTCAGTTATGTCTCTATTGCATATCAAGAAGATTATCTTGAGAAACCCGCGGACCTATTAAGCCCCGTTACCGTATCTGATAATAGCGTAGTTTTTTGGGCAATAGGTGGTGCGCCGGATGGGGATCACACCCTTGCTACGATAACATTTGAGGTTGTGGAAGCGAAAGAATCCGCCATTACCCTATCAGATATTGTTCTTTCTGATGCTGCTTCAGATGCATTAGAAGTCACAACAGTAGATGGGGCGATTACTGTTCCCGCGACAGAAGAGCCAACAGACCCAACGGATGAACCAACAGACCCAACGGATGAACCAACAGATCCGACTGATGAGCCAACAGACCCAACGGATGAACCAACAGATCCGACTGACGAGCCAACAGACCCAACGGATGAACCAACAGATCCGACTGACGAGCCAACAGACCCAACGGATGAACCAACAGATCCGACTGATGAGCCAACAGACCCAACGGATGAACCAACAGATCCGACTGACGAGCCAACAGACCCAACGGATGAACCAACAGATCCGACTGACGAGCCAACAGACCCAACGGATGAACCAACAGACCCAACGGATGAACCAACAGACCCAACGGATGAACCAACAGATCCGACTGAACCAACGGAACCGACCGTAGCTACCGTTTCTGTCACTCCCGATACATTTGAATCTCCAGCGGTTGGGGACCAATTCTCTATAGATATTACCATAGCAGGTAGTGCAGGGGTTGCCGGTTACCAGGCGACTGTAAACTTTGATTCGACTGCACTCAGCTATGTCTCTATTGCATATCGAGAAGACTATCTTGAGAAACCCGCGGACCTCTTAAACCCCGTTAATGTATCCGAAAATAGCGTACATTTCTGGGCGTTGGGTAGTGCACCGGATGGTGACCACACGCTTGCTACGATAACATTTGAAGTGATTGAGGCGAAAGAATCCGCTATTACCTTGTCAAACGTTCTACTTTCTGATGCTGCTTCAGGTGCATTGACAGTCACAACTACAGATGGAATGATCATTGCTCCCTCGACAGAGCCACCAGAGCCGCCAGTGGAACCAAAAGAGCAACTCTTTGAAATTACCCTCACCAGCCTCACCGTGGGACCACCGGGAGGACAAATCTTTTCGCCACCCATCTTTGCTACACACACATCAGCGGCAAATCTCGGCATGGTTGGGGAACCCGCCAATCCGGCACTCGTCACCCTTGCTGAAACTGGAGCTGTCTCAGGGTTACTTGCACTTGCTGGAGCCGTAGGCGCGAATACTGCTGTCGCAGATGGGCTAGTTCTTCCGGGCCAGTCCGTTACCGTTCGGTTAACTGGCAACGCAATGAACAATTCACTTACCGCCGCGGCAATGTTAGTTTCAACAAATGATGGGTTCATCCTTGGCAGTATACCGCTCTACGATGAGGACGGTATGCCTGTGTCCACAACGTTGGATTTAATAGCTTTCGATGCAGGTAGCGAAGAAAACACAGAGCTTGCATCCGATATTCCGGGGCCGACCGCTGCCCTTGAGGAAAACCCAGGCGCAACCAATGCGCGTGTACCAACAGAAGATGGCGTAATCATGCCACACCCTGGCGTTCAAGGCATTGGCGATTTGCCCCCAACACTTTTAGGTTGGACAGAACCGGTGGCGACCCTAACAATCACCCCGGTATCCGATGAAGAGCCACCGGTAGACCCGGAGCCACCGGAACCTACCGAACCTAGCTATGACATCGTGCTTGAACGCGGATTAAACATGATCGCTGTTCCGCTGATGCCCGAAGAGCCCTACACAGCGGCATCGCTTGCCGAAAAGTTAGGCGCAACAATTGTCATCAAATTAGAGGCTGACACACAGCGACTCCTCGGCTATTCCGCAGCTGAAGAAGGAGATGGCTTCGCTATCGAAGGTGGAAAAGGGTACATCGTCAATACACCCACAGGTGGAACCGTAACATTTACAGGCACTGCATGGAACAACCAAACTGTTGATGCACCCGCTGCACCGAGTACCACCACCGCTAAGAACGCCTGGGCATTCGTTATCACAAGTCAATTGCATGATAAAGAACCCGGGGCATCTTACACCCTAGTGTCCAAAAACCTTCGCACGGGAGTTGTCGCAACCAAGAATGTTACCAGCGACGATGCAAGCAGCTCAACTGCCTGGGCAAATCTCGACCTCCAGAGCGTCGTTGAAGCCGGTGATCGGGTTGAAATTACACTCCTCGACGAACGCGGCACCGTTGTCTCCGGACCGTTTGAACGCACAATTCAAACCTCCGATATTCACAACGCATATCTGAGCGTGCAGCTGCGAGTTGGCGATGTCCGTCCGAACGAAACACTCCTCGGACAGAACTTCCCGAACCCGTTCAACCCCGAAACATGGATACCTTATCAACTGAATCGCGACACCCTCGTGACCATTGAAATCTTTGATGTTTCCGGGCATTTGGTTCGTACGCTAGACCTAGGACATAAGTCAACAGGCACATACATGACGACTTCAACAGCAGCTTATTGGGATGGGAAAAATGACGCAGGCGAAGCTGTCTCCAGCGGGATATATTTCTATGTCCTCAAAACAGAGAACTTCTCTGCAACGCGCAGAATGGTCATCCTCAAGTAGGCTTAACACGCCTCCGTCAAATCCCCATGCTTTAGCTTGTGGGATGTAGACGGCTCAGGGCGTTGTTGAAAAATTTAATTTGACTTTTACCGAAAAATGTGGTATAATTATATCAGCATCGTGGACAGCATTCTCAGACTACACTCTCATGTAGTTGCTGTCCCTCAACCCTGAGAAGTTGCGTGATGCTGGTGCGAAATCACTGAAAACATTTCGGGATACACCGACGCTACATGTGGAGTAGAATCCCAGTCAACAGTGTGTATCCCCTCAATTCTATTCTAAAACGGGCAGGCTTAGCTGCCCTAAGTGGAGACGATGTCCGACGAGTTATCCCTCAGGGGTAACCGCTGTTGTCGAGGAAGCACAAGCCCCCACCTTTAGGTGGTGGGTACTATGACCAACTAACACGTAACAATAAAAACGCCCCGACTGCCGGTTTTCCGAGCGTGAATCAATTCCGATTAACGTCGGCGGTGGGGCGTTTTTTCAATTAATTATACCTAAGTTGCCACCTAGTAGCACAAACTTCCTAGTTTGGGTCTTCCATAAGGGCGCGAACTAGGAAGTTCACGCTACAATTAACAGCAGTTTTTGACTAATTAACGCAAGTTGCCACCTAGTAGCACAAACTTCCTAGTTTGGGTCTTCCATAAGGGCGCGAACTAGGAAGTTCACGCTACAATTAACAGCAGTTTTTGACTAATTAACGCAAGTTGCCACCTAGTAGCACAAACTTCCTAGTTTGGGTCTTCCATAAGGGCGCGAACTAGGAAGTTCACGCTACAATTAACAGCAGTTTTTGACTAATTAGATTAATTATACGGTAGAGGTGTCGGTTTTGATGTATCTAAAAAATATCCTATCTATCTCACTCGGACTTATACTCTTTCTCGCAGCAAGCAACGGAAATGTACTTGGCTACTCCTTTAATCCCCCTGATGGACTAACAGGAGCACCCAATGAAGGCAACTGTACACAGTGCCACGCAGGCAATGCCCTGAACGACTCAGATGGCTCCCTGATTTTGACTATACCTGAAAACTATTCACCAGGTGAAACCTACGATATTGTTGTCAAATTATCACACCCAGGACAAAAAAGATGGGGATTCGAAATGACAGCACTGAATAGTAGCGGGACACGCGCCGGCACCTTTGCTACAGCAGATGGAAATACACAAGTTTCTACAGCAGGTGGAAAGCAATACATTAAACAGACTCTCTCCGGCGTAGCCACCGATAAAGCAGACTCCAACAGCTGGACATTTAAATGGACTGCACCCACCACCGATGTCGGAACTATAACATTTTACGCTGCAGGAAACGCTGCAAATAGTGATTTTACCTTCCGGGAAGATTATATCTATACCCAAAAAGCGACATCGGACGCTCCCCCTATTTATGGGCTTACGCTAATAGGCGTAGGTGCCTTGACAAAACAAACCGCAGATCCAAGTTCAGGTGTTAGTTATACGCTCCAGCTCACGAACACCGGCAACACAACCGATACGTTTAAACTATCAACGTCAGGAGCTGTGGCTGCTACCCTCAGTCGCACCACTGTCTCCCTCACACCTAATGCTTCCACCCAAGTAACAGCCAAAATCGCTGGGACCGCGCTATCGGCTGCGGGAACTTATGATGTCAAGGTTACAGCAACTTCACAAGGGGATAGCGCGCAAACTGCTGATATTACAACGACAACAACGGTCCTGCCTATTTACGATGTTACGTTAGCCGGCGTAGGCGCGGTGGCAAAACAGACCACAGACGCAAGCGCGGGGGTTAGTTATACGCTTCGGATTACAAACACGGGAAATACAACCGATACGTTTAGACTATCAACATCAGGCGATGCGAATGCTACCGTCAATCGAACCTCTGTATCGCTTGGGCGTGGCGCATCTACCCAGGTAACGGTAACAGTGTCTGACCCTGTGCTATCAACCGCGGGAACTTATGATGTCAAGGTTACAGCAACTTCACAAAGCGATACAACACAAACCGATGATATTACAACAAAAACCACTGTCCCACCTGTTTACGGGGTCACGCTAACCGGTGTAGGTGCGCTGGCAAAACAGACCACAGACGCAAGCACAGGCATCAGCTATACACTCAAAATCACAAACACGGGAAACACAAACGATACGGTTAAACTATCAACATCAGGCGATGCAAATGCTACCCTTAGCCGGTATGCTATCTCACTTGCGCGCGGGGCTTCCACACAAGTGACAGTGAGGGTTTCTGGTGCTGCACTCGCCGCCGCGGGGAGTTATACTGTCAAGGTTACAGCAGCATCACAAAACGATACTACAAAAACCGATGACATTACAACAAAAACCACGATCCTCCCGGTTTACGGGGTTGCGTTAGCAGGGGTAGGCGCACTAGAAAAAGAGACCTCAGATATGAGTTCGGGTGTCAGTTATAGTTATACGCTTCAGGTCAAAAACACAGGAAACACAGATGACACCATACTGCTTAGCTCCTCAGCAGAAGTCGGCATTGAGGGAAGTGTGCTCGGAACATTCACTCAAACAGGCACACAAGCACAGCAGGTCAGCCAGTTAGAGGTTACACTAGCCGCCGGAAAATCTGCCGAAGTTATCTTTACAGCAGCAGGGGATGTCTTTACAAAACCGGGCGAATACACAATCGAAGTTACAGCAACTTCGCAAAACGATACTACAAAAACCGCCCAAGCAACAACCACTACAACCGTTTTACCTGTTTACGGGGTTGCGTTAGCAGGTGTAGGTGCACTGGCAAAACAGACCACAGACGCACGCGCAGGCAGCAGCTATACACTTCGCATTACAAACACGGGAAACACAGACGACACGATACTGCTTAGCTCCTCAGCAGAGGTCGGCATTGGCGGAAGCGTGCTCGGAACATTCACTCAAACAGTGCGCAAGCACAGCAGACCAGCCAGTTAGAGGTTACCCTTTCCACCGGAACATCTACAGAGGTTATCTTCACAGCAGCAGGAGACCTTCTTACAAAACCGGGCGAATACACAATCGAAGTTACAGCAACTTCGCAAAACGATACTACAAAAACTGCCCAATCAACAACCACTACAACGGTTTTACCTGTTTACGGGGTTGCGTTAGCAGGTGTAGGTGCACTGGCAAAACAGACCGCAGACGCACGCGCAGGCAGCAGCTATACGCTTCGCATTACAAACACGGGAAACACAGACGACACGATACTGCTCAGCTCCTCAGCAGAGGTCGGCATTGGCGGAAGCGTGCTCGGAACATTCACCCAAACAGGTGCGCAAGCACAGCAGACCAGCCAGTTAGAGGTTACCCTTTCCACCGGAACATCTACAGAGGTTATCTTCACAGCAGCAGGAGACCTCCTTACAAAACCGGGCGAATACACAATCGAAGTTACAGCAACTTCGCAAAACGATACTACAAAAACTGCCCAAGCAACAACCACTACAACGGTTTTACCTGTTTACGGGGTTGCGTTAGCAGGTGTAGGTGCACTGGCAAAACAGACCGCAGACGCACGCGCGGGCAGCAGCTATACGCTTCGCATTACAAACACGGGAAACACAGACGACACGATACTGCTCAGCTCCTCAGCAGAGGTCGGCATTGGCGGAAGCGTGCTCGGAACATTCACCCAAACAGGTTCACAAGCACAGCAGGGCAGCCAGTTAGAGGTTACCCTTTCCACCGGAACATCTGCCGAGGTTATCTTCACAGCAGCAGGAGACCTCCTTACAAAACCGGGCGAATACACAATCGAAGTTACGGCAACATCGCAAAACGATACTACAAAAACTGCTGAAGCAACAACCACTACAACCGTTTTACCTGTTTACGGGGTTGCATTAGCAGGTGTAGACGAGCTGACAAAAGAGATAGCGACAGCAGGCGAACCGGTCAGCTATACGTTCAAAATCACAAATACAGGCAACACAGCCGATGTCATAGATATAGCAACGACAGGCGATGCGGCCGCCACATTAAGTCAGACCACTATCTCACTATCCGCCGGGGCTTCAGCAGAAGTGACGATGACAGTCCCTACGACCGCACTAGCAACTGCCGGCGATTACGTTGTCACGTTTACAGTCACTTCCCAGGGGGATAGCACACAAACCGCTAAAACGACAACCACAACCACTCTTCTGCCAGTTACACCGGTTTATAGTGTCACGTTTGAAGGGGATAGTGAACATACTGGCTCAACCGTGGATGTGCTGTCGGGTGTGAGTTATACACTCACGGTCACAAACACCGGGAATATGGATGACACGATACTGCTTGGCTCTTCAGCAGAGGCTGGCATTGAAGGGAGTATGCTCGGGGCATTCGCTGCTATAGATTCACCAGAACAGCGGAGTGGTCAGTTAGAAGTTGTACTAGCCGCCGGAACATCTGCCGAGGTTATCTTCACAGCGGCAGGAGATTTCTTTACAAAACCGGGCGACTATGCAATTGAAGTTACGGCAACATCGCAAGCGGATACCACAAAAACCGCCGTGCTTACCATAACAACAACGATAACCCCTGTACCCTCAGACGTGAATGCTGATGGGGTGGTAAATATTTTGGATTTAGTGAAAGTTGCCAATCAATTCGGTGAAGTTGGCGATGGTCTCGTTGGGGATGTGAACATAGATGGGCGCGTAAATATCCTTGATTTAGTAAAGGTCTCCTCCCGTTTCGGTAAGACCCAAGTGGAGATTGTCGAAATCTTGCCGCCCCTTTAAAAAGCAGCTTAGGAGAATACGTGTGTTTATTGTAGCATAAACTTCCAGTTTGTGTCCTTTATTGTAGCATAAACTTCCAGTTTGTGTCCTTTATCGTAGCATAAACTTCCAGTTTGTGTCCTTTATCGTAGCATAAACTTCCAGTTTGTGTCCTTTATCGTAGCATAAACTTCCAGTTTGTGTCCTTTATCGTAGCATAAACTTCCAGTTTGTGTCCTTTATCGTAGCATAAACTTCCAGTTTGTGTCCTTTATCGTAGCATAAACTTCCAGTTTGTGTCCTTTATCGTAGCATAAACTTCCAGTTTGTGTCCTTTATCCGTATAAACTTCCAGTTTGTGTCCTTTATCGTAGCATAAACTTCCAGTTTGTGTCCTTTATCGTAGCATAAACTTCCAGTTTGTGTCCTTTATCGTAGCATAAACTTCCAGTTTGTGTCCTTTATCGTAGCATAAACTTCCAGTTTGTGTCCTTTATCGTAGCATAAACTTTTAGTTTGGGTCTTCCGTTCTCCGTTTCATTTCTAACAACCGGTAATGATAGAATAATTAATAAAAATGGTATTAGAACGAAGACTACCGAAACAGAAGAACTGTGACACCTGCTCTGACGATTAGGATGTCACTCGATATGGAGAAGAAAAATGGCATCAAAATATCGGGTCGGAATTATCGGGTGCGGAGGCATTGCCAACGCCCATGCCCGGGGGTACGAAGGCGTTGAAGCGACAGAGATTGTCGCTCTTGCTGACCCTGTCCAAGCAGCCCTAGACAGATTCGCGCATACCTACGGCGTGTCGAGTGAAAATTGCTATTTAGACGCACGGGAGATGCTGGACGCAGAAAACCTTGACATTGTTAGTGTCGCCACATGGCATAAACTTCATGCACCCATGACAATCGCAGCGTGTGCACGCGGTCCAAAAGCGGTGCTTTGTGAAAAACCGATGGGTGTAAACCTCGGTGAATGCAATGAAATGTTAATCGCTGCAAACCGAAACAGTGTCAAAGTCGTCGTTGGGCATCAACGGCGGTTCAATTCGGCATGGACAGATGCCCGCAACCTCATCGCTGCAGGCGCAATTGGTGAACCGCGCCAGATTATCTGCCACGGTGGACAGGGGCTCCTGAACGACTGCTCACACCTCTTTGATATGATGCGCTACGTCCTCAACGATGCCGCCCCGGAGTGGGTCATTGGAAACGTCGAACGTAAAACCGACCGGTATGAACGCGATATCCAGATCGAAGACCGCAGTGCCGGAATTGTCGGTTTCGCAGGCGGATGCATCGGCATACTCATGCAGGAAATCGGCAGACCTAACTATCAGGGCGGCACTGTTTACGGAACAGATGGCATCGCGGATGTAACAGAAGGCCGCGTACGCCTCCTCAACAGTAAAACAGCCGATTGGGAGGAACGTCCCTCCGATGGAACGAATCAGCACATCGCACAAGCAGCCGAATTGGTCGAATGGCTCGAAGGCGGGCCCGAACACCGGGGCGAGGCGAAACATGGACGTGCCGCCGTCGAAATTATCATGGCAATCTACGAATCCGCACGGATGCACGAAGTGGTACGATTGCCACTCCGAACACATGCAAACCCGCTGGATTTGATGATTGAAAATGGCGATTTGCCCGTCGAACGCCCCGGACGCTACGACATCCGGGCATTCCTATTGCATGGCGAGTCTATGAAACCCGACTAACCTAACACGCGCGAGCGTCTCCACCGCGCACATCAAAAGAACAGATGCAAATAACACAAGGAATTAGCGTCGGGCTCTCCGCATTGAAGCGGAACAAATTGCGGTCAGTACTCACAACGCTCGGAATTATTATCGGTATCGCCGCCGTCGTTGCTGTCGTCTCCGTTGGCGGCGGCGCGGAACATCTCACCCTAGCCGAATTTGAACGAATCGGCGGAGCAACAATGATTGTCTGCTTCCGACAAGATTTTATTAGAAGAGATGATGGTAAATACGTCCGAAATACACACCCAGCGTACATTGAGTATGAAGATGTCGAATTTGTCCTAAAAAACTGCCCGACTATCGTAAATGTGTCCGCCGACTACGGAGCAATCGACTTTCCCGTGAGACGCGGATACAACGTACGCTCACTCCAAGTCGAAGGCGTTACCACGTCATACCAAGAGGTCCATAACTGGTACGTTGAAACCGGAAGATTCCTTGATCAGAAAGATTTGGACAGAAGAGATACCGTCTGTGTTATCGGGTCAGAAGCACGAAAGCAGCTCTTTAAACGGGACGACCCAATCGGACAAGAAATAAAAATTAACACAGAAAGGTTCACCGTCATCGGCGTTATGGAGGAGAAAGGCGATAAAATGGCGAGCACAGGATGGGATAATCGGGTCATTATTCCGTTCTCTACGATGAAGATTCGCTTCATCGGACAACGAAAACACGGAATCGCCTTCTACACACAAGCCGCAAGCTTCGAACAAGTTGAACAGGGCCTCGCTGAACTCAAGGTCGCTATGCGGCAACAACACGGGTCCGAAAAATACTTTGAATACTTCACCGCTAAAGAAATCATAAAGGAGGTCGGGCATGTAAGCCGCATCATTCAAGTGCTGCTTGGCGGAGTCGCAAGTATTGCCCTATTCGTTGGCGGTATCGGCATCATGAATATTATGCTGGTCTCCGTAACAGAACGTACCCGCGAAATCGGTTTACGCAAGGCTATTGGCGCGAGACGACGCGACATCCTAATTCAATTTCTGATTGAAGCCATTGTTCTAAGTATTTGTGGCGGCCTCGTCGGTATTTTAATCGGTAGCACCCTCGCCTCCGGCGCAGGATGGATTATCTCAAAATTCCTGATTAAAGATGCAAGTTGGCCCGCAATTGTATCCATCCAAGCCGCTTTAATCGCATTCGGTGTTTCCGCGTTCATCGGCATATTTTTCGGAATCTATCCAGCAAACAAGGCGGCAAACCTCACACCAACGGAGGCACTCCGCCACGAGTAAAGTCCATAAGGAGATACCATGAAAAATAAAACAAAAAAAGTACGCGCTGCTGTCATCGGACTCGGTTGGCCCGGGATGCAGCATCTCAAAGGTTACACAGTTGACCCCCGTTCAGAGGTCATCGCTGTTTGTGACCTCGATGAAAAACGCACCGAAGAGGTCGCGAAGGAACATAACATCCCGAATACCTATACAAACCATCTGGAGATGTTAGAAAATAGAGATATCGATGCCGTTAGCGTCTGTCTACCGAATTTCCTACATGCACCTATCTCTATTGACGCGCTAAATGCTGGCAAACATGTCCTTTGCGAAAAACCCCCTGCCCGAAGTGCAACTGAAGCCAAAGCGATGGCTGATGCAGCAACTGAAAACGGAAAGACCTTAATGTACGCACTCGTACAACGGTTCGGTGGTAACAGTCAAAAACTGAAGCAGCTAATTCAGGATGGCGAACTCGGCGACGTTTATTTCGGTAAAGCGGCTTACGTCCGCCGCCGTGGCATCCCCATCGGCAAAGAGGGATGGTTCGTCGATAAAGAACGCGCCGGCGGCGGTGCCCTCATTGACATCGGCGTACATGCATTAGACTGTATTTGGTGGCTAATGAACTCCCCGAAACCGGTCGAAATTATGGGCGCGACCTATTCTCACTTCAAACACCTGGTCCCCGATAATATCAAATACGATGTTGACGATGCAACCTTTGCCCAAATCCACTTTGAAAACGGTGCCACTATTGTCCTTGAAACTACATGGGCACTCAACCTCCCAGGGGACAACTACATAAGAATAGCAGGAACGAAAGCAGGCGCGAGCCTCAACCCGTTCACCCTTTACACCGAAGAAGACGGAAAACAGGTAGATAAATCGCTCGAGGCACCATCAATTAACAGTTTTGACGAAGAGGTGAAACATTTCGTGGCGTGCATAGTGGAGGAAACAGAGCCCATCCCTTCAGCGGAACAGGGGATTATGTTGATGCAGATGCTTGACGGTATTTATGAATCCGCAAAGACAGGACAATCTGTCCATATCACCGACCTGAGCTGAAAATTTTACGCTTTTAAAAAAAGGTTGACAACTGTCGAAATTTAAGATATGATGTCATTGTAATACCATTTCTAATTGAAAATGTCTCTTTATTGTAGCATAAACTTCCAGTTTGTGCCTTGTAGCATAAACTTCCAGTTTGTGCCTTGTAGCATAAACTTCCAGTTTGTGCCTTGTAGCATAAACTTCCCTTGTAGCATAAACTTCCAGTTTGTGCCTTGTAGCATAAACTTCCAGTTTGTGCCTTGTAGCATAAACTTCCAGTTTGTGCCTTGTAGCATAAACTTCCAGTTTGTGCCTTGTAGCATAAACTTCCAGTTTGTGCCTTGTAGCATAAACTTCCAGTTTGTGCCTTGTAGCATAAACTTCCAGTTTGTGCCTTGTAGCATAAACAGTTTGTGCCTTGTAGCATAAACTTCCAGTTTGTGCCTTGTAGCATAAACTTCCAGTTTGTGCGTTATTGTAGCATAAACTTTTAGTTTGGGTCTTCCGTTCTCCGTTTCATTTCTAACAACCGGTAATGATAGAATAATTAATAAAAATGGTATAAGTAAACTGTAAGAGTATGTCAGAATTTTAAAAAAAAGTTGACAATTTTCGAAATTTAAGATATAATGTCCTTGTAAATCATACTTTTATTTGGGGTTTGACAATGAAAAACCGACAAGCACAATCGCTATTGAGAAAAGAACGTAGTAGATGCCTTCGAGCTAGGCAGGATTGTCCGCGCAGAATACCTATCGGTTTCTACATTAACTTTCCGTTAAACCCCCCCCTTAATAAATTTTCTTATTTGTTAATTATTTTACGTCGTATTGCAGGATTTAAAATCTGCGATATTTCGCGCCCGCACGTACTTCGTCCACGACGAAGTGTACAGTTGCGGGCTTTTGTTGTTGCATCGGAGTGTACTTCCGTTCCGCATCTGTACCGTGCGTGACAGCGGAATATAATAGGACAGTACACATCGAACAAAACAAATTTAAGGTCTCTGTCCATTAAACTGTCTGATATAACAGTGTTTAAGGAACTTGATAGTTCACGTAATACTGTTCAATTAGATAACCGAGACCTAATTTACGACACCTTGGAACCGAGGGAAATCTGTAAATCCCTTTGTGTACCAAAACTATAAGGAGAAATTCTAAGTCAATAACCCCCCGCTAAAGCGTGGGGGCTTGTCCAAGATGGTAGCCACCCTGTAACTTGGGTGAGGGCAACTTATTGACTACCGTAATATATCGCGATATCGAGGCGTGGCAGCCTCAACGTATCCATTAAAACGCTATAGTCAAGTGGTAGTTTCTATAGCTAGGTCCTGCTCCCCAAGGGTTGGGTTCATGCGGGTATCGTGATCGGGATGGGGCAATATACACTCCGAAAGGAGACTTACCTGTTTTCTCAAAGATACCGTGTCAGGTCAAGTAAACAGAAAGTGCGAGTTCTGTTGAACGAAGCAGCACAGTTTGCGAGGAGCGCCTACGGGAAACTTGTGGCGAAAAAACAACCCGACTCCCCTTTGGGGGAAATCTAAAACGAATAGGAGCGGTGTTTCCTCCCCCGCATAAATGCTGGGGGTTTCCACACCGAATATTTTGATGAAAATTATGTTAGTATTAGCAGGATTTATGTTGATGATAGCCTTTGTTATTATCAGCACAAGCGACATGGTATGGGCGGAGGAAGTCTTGGGAACAGGAACCGGCTCACTGATAGGCGGCGACCTAACCGACCCAGAAGACGATGGTCAACCTGAAACAGATGACGGTTACAACGCTGTTTTCACAGCCAACGAAGAACCCGGTTTCGGGGGCGGGGAATCTGCGTTTAACGTCTTCGATAACCGCCTTGGCCCCGGCAATGACAAATGGTGCTGCGGACGTGGCGGCGGCATTCCGGACGAAGGTCTACACGTGACAGCTGAATTTGACGAGCCGTACGCATTGACACACTTCACCGTATCCTCAGCGAACGATGTTCCTAATAGGGACCCTACAGAATGGGAAATTCAGGGGTCGAACGACGGCAAAGAATTCACGACCATCTTTTCTCACAAGGGGGATAGCTTCTGGGATCAGCGACTGCAAGTCGTCCTTTTTAAGGCTGGAAAAGATTACGACGTTCAAAAAATCGGGTACAAGTTTTTCCGGCATGTTACTTTTAACACCGCAGCGAACCCGGCTGGAGCGTACTTTCAAATTGGCGAAATAGAGTACTTCGGCGATGATAGTTATCCCGTAGACCCTAGAACCAAGCTCACAACCACATGGGGAAGCATCAAAAACGCCCGATAAGCACAAATATCTGACATTTCTAAATCGGCTTGAATCCAGTAATAACTGGGTTTAAGCCGATTTCCACACAGGTGTCCAATCAGAAACACCCACACTCGGCATTAGACTATTTGACACCTATCGAATTTCAACGACAAAACTGCACAAACATTAATAAAGATTGGTATGGTAATGGGTGCAGTTTATTCAAACTCACGTAAAAGTGAGATTCATTTCTATAGGAGATGGCACATTATGAAAATTATGTTAGTATTAGCAGGATTTGTGTTGATGATAGGCTTTCTTGTTATCGGCACAAGCGACATGGCATGGGCAGAGGAAGTCTTGGGAACAGGAACAGCCTCGCTGCTAGGAGGTGACCTAACCGACCCAGAAGACGATGGTAGTCCCGATGCAGACGAAGGTTACAACGCCATTTTCACAGCCAATGAAGAACCCGGTTTCGGGGGCGGCGAATTTTCCTTTAACGTCTTTGATAACCGCCTTGGCGGCGGCAATGACAAATGGTGCTGCGGACGTGGTGGCGGCATTCCGGACGAAGGCCTACACATAACAGCTGAACTTGAAGATCCGTATGTATTGACACACTTCACCGTATCCTCAGCGAACGATGTTCCCGCAAGAGACCCTACAGAATGGGAAGTTCAGGGCTCGAACGACGGCGAAGACTTTACGACCATCTTTTCTCACTCCGGGGATAGCTTTTGGACTGCGCGACTGCAAGTCGTCCTTTTTGAGGCTGGAAAAGATTACGACGCTCAAACCACCGCGTATCGGTTTTTTCGGCATGTTACCTTTAACACCGCATCGAACCCAGCTGGAGCGTACTTTCAAATTGGCGAAATTGAATACTTCGGCGCTGATAGTTCGACCGCTGTAGACGCTAAAGCCAAGCTCACAACCACATGGGGAAGCATCAAAAACGCCCGATAAGCACAAATATCTAACACTTCCTAAAACGGCTTGAATCCAGTAATAACTGGGTTTAAGCCGTTTTTTTATATCCACTTGAAACCGTGAGGGTGAAAACTTTTTTCAAACTCGCGTTTTTGATAAATAAATCGTCCGGCTGAAAATTTGACGATTTCAAAAAAAGGTTGACAACTGCCGAAATTTAAGATATAATGTCTTTGTAAATTGTATGAGCGGAAAACTTTGTTACCGCATATCTCATTTTTCATATCCGGGGTTTGACAATGCAAAACCGACAAGCGACATCACTATCCAGAAATGAACGCAATAGATGCCTTCGAGCTAGGCAGGATTGTCCGCGCAGGGTGCCTATTGATTTTAGCGTATCGTTAAACCCCCCCCTTAATAAATTTTCTTACTCGTTAATTATTTTACGTATCGCAGGATTTAAAATCTGTGATATTTCGCGCCCGCACGTCCTTACGTCCTTCGTCTATCACGAAGTACTTGCGGGCTTTTGTTATTGCATTGGAGCGTACTTCTGTTCCGCATCCGTACCATGCGTGCCAGCGGGATATAATAGGACAGTACGCCTCGAACGAAACAAATCCAAGGTCTCTGTCCATTAAACTGTCTGATATAACAGTGTTTAAGAAACTTGATGGTTCACGTAATACTGCTCAAGTAGGTAACCGAGACCTAATTTACGACACTCTGGAACCGAGGGGAATCTGTAAATCCCTTCGTGTACCAAAACTATAAGGAGAAATCTAAATGAATTTCAAAGCTATAAAAGTGGTTTGTATCCTCAGCCTCTTACTTACCTCTATTTGGTACGTAAACGCGGTTGATGCACAACTTGATGAAAACACAGTTGCTGGCATGTGGACCTTTGAAGAAGGTGAAGGCACAGTCGTCAAAGACCTCTCCGGTAATGGAACCGATGGAGCGTTTGTTGGTAGCTTAGAATGGGTCGATGCCAAATTCGGTGGTGGGTTAAAGTTTGATGGCACAAACACTTGGATTAAACTCGGAACAAAAGGTGATGCGGATAGTTTAGCGGCTTTGCAAGTTAAGGATTTAGCAGGGTTCTCTGTCCACGCCTGGGTCTATTCGGAAGTAGCTCCAACTGGCAAATGCGTTGTTTGGAAAGGCCTTGGGTGTTCAACCTGGTCACAGTTCCGTCTGGGAACAGGTTCTCACGAAAACGGGGACAACAGTACAAAGGCATCGTTTCACATCCGAGCTGGAAACGGCGGTGCTAGGCTTGAAGTTCTCGGTGATGACCTGCCTGCTGGAGAATGGCTGCATCTCGTTGGCACCTGGGACGGAACCAAAAATCACATCTACGTCAACGGCGAACTCCAAGCATCCGCAGATGCATCACAACCCCCTTGGGCATCCCCTGAAGAGGTCTACATCGGGGCCGACCCTGGCTGCGGTAAGCGGGGACAGTGGAACGGTATCATGGACGAAGTCGCTATCTTTAACGTAGCACTCTCAGCCGAGCAGGTTGCAGAGCTCGGGCAAGGTCTTGACGCTGCTTTAGGAAGAGCCACACCGGTTGACCCCATCGGGAAAACAGCAACAACCTGGGGCAAACTCAAAAATAGGAAGTAACGTGCATGTGTTATGGAATAGAACGGTCTGTTTCGACGCTGTTCCAGAACATCGAAAAACTTGCTTTATGGTGAAGCGATATATAGCGTGTTCCTGTATTTTTTAGTATATTATCGACTGTTTGTTACATAGACAGTCTCAAAAAATAGGAGAAATATAGATGTTTCTTTATAAATGTTATGCGAAACTGACACTCACCGCACTTACGCTCATTTTTATCAGTTTTGCCGTGATAACAGTGCCAACTGACGCGAAAATCGACGAAGCTACGATTGTCGGAATGTGGACCTTTGAAGAAGGAAAAGGCAATACCGTCGGCGACAGCTCAGAAAACGAGAGCGATGGCACATTTGTCGGCGATCTGAAATGGGTAAAAGGTAAATTCGGCGGTGGACTGGAGTTTAACGGAGATACGTGGGTTAAGATTGGGGAGAAGGGCAACGCAGACTCCCTAGCAGCCCTAGATTTTAAAGCCGCCGAAGGATTTTCAATTCACGCTTGGGTCTATTCTGAAGTAGCACCCGGCGGCAAATGTGTAATCTGGAAAGGACTTGGATGCTCAACCTGGTCACAATGGCTACTCGGAACCGGGGCACATGAAAACGGGGACAACAGCGCAAGGGCAGCATTCCATATCCGCGCCGGAAACGGGGGTGCTAGAAATGAGGCACTCGGCGCTGAACTTCCCGCAAAAGAGTGGATTCATCTCGTAGGTGTTTGGGATGGAGAAAACGTTTATGTCTACGTTAACGGTAAATTATCCGGTGAAGCCCCCGCAGCAGGCCCCCCTTGGGCTTCAGGAGAGGAAGTTTACATGGGAGCTGATCCTGGCTGTAATAAACGGTGCCTGTGGGACGGTATCATGGACGAGATTGTTATCTTCAACGTTGTACTTGCTGAAGCTGAAATTAAATCACTCGGCAATGGAATTGAAGGTGCCCTAGCTGTAGATGCCGGTGGAAAAGCAACAACGACCTGGGGTAAACTCAAAGCTGTCAAATAGGAATCCCAGGGACATCCACTCCCTACACTAAACATGTAACGTACCGAGGATGCGATGCCTGCGAAAACGAAGTAGGTATCGCATTCTCTACCCCTCTTCCACCCTTCCACTCTTCCCACCTTTCCCTTTCACAAAAACTTTACACCCCCAACGCCTTTTCCCTTGATTTTTCCACAGAAATTTGTTAGAATTACGTTACAAACAAATGCACAACAAATTGTGGAGACACTTATGGCATCTATTGCTGCATACGATCTTTACACCCCCAACGCCTTTTCCCTTGATTTTTCCACAGAAATTTGTTAGAATTACGTTACAAACAAATGCACAACAAATTGTGGAGACACTTATGGCATCTATTGCTGCACAAACCTACGTTACGCCTGCGGAATACCTCGCTTTTGAACGTAAAGCCCCCTTCAAAAACGAATATCTTGAGGGACAAATCATCGCAATGTCGGGTGCAAGCCGCGCACATAATCGCATCACAGTGGATATAACAATTCAGCTTGGAAATCAACTGATGGCGCGTGAGTGTGAAGTTTTCGCGGGCGATATGCGCGTACGACCGAGCCTAGAAAGCCCCGCATACTTTTACCCAGATGTCGTTGTCGTCTGTGACGAACCGCGTTTTGAGGATAATACCCTTGACACGCTCCTCAACCCAATTCTTGTTATAGAAGTGCTTTCACCCTCAACTGCAGCTTATGACCGGGGGGAGAAATTTGAACACTATCAACAGCTGGAATCTTTGCAGGAATACATTCTCGTCGCCCAGGACCGTGTGCATGTTGAACACTATTTGCGACGAGACACCCAATGGGTTCCAGCAGAATTCCGGGAACTTGACGACGTGCTACCGCTTGTTTCAATTGAATGCACGCTGCCCTTACGTGCCATCTACAGACGCGTCATACCTACCGCACGAGGTGAAAACGTATGAAACCAATTCAAAAGGCGATTATTCCGATTGCTGGATACGGCACACGCCTCTTTCCCGCAACGAAAGCTGTACCGAAAGCCCTTTTCCCAATTATCGCGCCAGACGGTCTCACAAAACCGGTCATTCAGTTGATAATTGAGGAGGCACTCGCAGCTGGCGTGGAAGAGGTATGTATAGTTGCCCAACCGCAACAGGTTGAACCGATTACCGACTATTTCTCTGGTGCCGTGCCAGCCGCGATTCTTGAAAAACCGGAACTGGCGATGATAGTTGACAACTTGACAGAAATAGGCAAGCGGCTGCATTTCGCAATTCAGGCGGAACCGAAAGGGTTCGGACATGCCATCTATTGTGCAAAAGATTTTGCCGCAGACGACCCCATCATGATTCTACTCGGGGACCACCTCTATATCTCAGAATCGGACATCTCTTGTGCAAAACAGCTGGTAGATGTCTACGCAGCAGTCGGAACATCTGTCACGAGTCTGGATGTTTGTGATGAAAGCGAGCTGGCTCTCAACGGAATTGTGCAGGGAACTGCTGCTGCGGACAATCCGGATATTTTCAAGTTAGCACAAATTGCCGAAAAACCGACGGTAGCCTACGCACGCGAACACATGCACGTCGCAGGCGTATCGGATACACAGGAAACGCCTAGATATCTATGTCACTTCGGCATAGATTTGCTAACCCCACTCCTATTTGACATACTGGATTACAACTATCGCAACGAAATTTTGACGCACGGTGAAATTCAGCTGCGGGACGCAATGGCTGAAATGGTAAAGCAGGAGGGCATGTTCGGATACCGCGTCGCTGGCGAACGTTATGACACAGGCAACCCACAAGAACTACTGAAAACGGCCTACGCCTTTGGAGGACAAAGCCCCTATATCGGGAAGTGTTGACATCTCACTTTGTATGAACCTGATCCCTATAGTATCCTAACTAAATTTTTCGGAGTTGTCCCATGAACAGCGAGACTATTTTCACCGTCCAGAATAAAAACCTGACCCAGCTTAACCAGAACACAGCCGTTGAATTTTTTCAGAAGCTGCTGTGGGCAGAAGCGCGCCGACTCGGTATAGAAATTAGCAAGATTAACGTTTCTCGTTGGGTTAATGTCCCGGATGGCGGCGTTGATGCGACCGTTGAGGATGTTCAAATTGCAACAGGGCTCGGAATCATTAAGCAAGGGAAAACCAGTTATCAAATTAAATCCGGTCCATCGTTTAAACCGTGGCAGAAATCGGTCATTAAAAAAGAACTCTTCGGAACAAAAACACCTGAGTTGCAGAACTTAGGAGAAAGTATTCGCGCCTGTCTTGATGCGGATGGGACTTACGTTTTGGTTTGCACCGGGATAGACTTAGTTGATTCTCTACGTAGAGATGCGCTCAAACATATTGAGGATTTTCTAAAGGGGTGCGGTTATTCAAATCCCAAGGTTGAGGCGTGGAGTCAGAACACTTTAATCGGTTTTCTTGAAACGTTTCCATCCTTGGCGTTATGGGTGAATGAACGCGATAAATCAGATTTTCAAACACATCAGAGTTGGGCAGAAAATGATACTATGAAAGCCGCTTATGTTTCAGGGGAACCACAAGACGACTTAATTGCAGAAATCCGGGACGAATTACGTCAAAATTATGACACTGTTCACGTGCGTGTGTTAGGTGAACCTGGAATCGGCAAAACAAGGCTCGCTTTGGAAGTCACAAGTCCAAACGATTTAGCACCGCTTGTTATTTATTGCACAGCTGCTCAGTTTCGGGGCAGCGAATTGATGCGTGAAATCCTCCGAGACGACAGTCAATTCTCCGCCATCGTCGTAATCGATGAATGTGACCCATCTAGCAGCTCGGATTTCTGGGATAAACTGAGCCATCGTGGGGCGCGAATTAAGTTGATTAGTATCTATAATGAGCATGAGGTTAGGGGCGGAGGCATTAGCTACCATGACACGCCATCGCTGAATGACGAGCAGATTCGCAGCATCATTCAGAAACATATAACTATTTCTAATGCTGAAGCCGACGGGTGGGGTAAGCTCTGTAGTGGTTCGCCAAGGGTTGCACACGTCATCGGTGAGAACTTGGTAAAGCATCCCGAGGATTTACTTAAACCCCCTGGCACAGTTGAAATATGGGAACGTTATGTCGCTGCAGGTGATGACCGTGAGAAGACTGAGCGACAGCGGTTGGTGCTTCAACACCTCGCGCTTTTTAAGCAGTTTGGCTATGAGCGCTCTGTTGCCAAAGAGGCAGAAGCCATCGCCAAAAAGGTTGAGAAGGCTGACCGGAACATCACATCACACGAATTTGAAAATATCATCTATGAACTCCGAGAACGTAGGATACTGCAAGGCGAGTCTACACTCTATATCACGCCAAAGGCACTCCAGATTTGGTTATGGACGCAATGGTGGGAAAGACATCACAGATTATTTAAGCTTGAGGATTTCACCGAAGGACTCCCCCCGAAATTGGTTGAACGGTTTTATGAGATGTTTGTCTACGCTGCCGAATCGGGTGCGGCATCAAGAACTGTTGAGTACCTTCTCGGACCAAACGGTCCTTTTCGGGATGACGAATATCTGAAGACAAGGTTGGGTAGCCGTTTTTTTCTAGCATTGGCTGAAGCGGAGCCCAAAGCAGCCTTAAAGTGCTTGACGCGTACGATAGGAACCTGGGATACGGATACCCTTCTTCAATTCACAGATGGCCGAAGGGACGTAGTATGGGCACTTGGAAAGATTGCTATGAAGCGAGAGCTGTTTGTTGATGCCACGCGGTTACTCCTCGCCCTCGGTGAAGCAGAGAATGAAGGTCGGTCAAACAACGCCAGCGGTATATTTGCTGGACTCTTTTCGCCCGGACGCGGCAGAGGCATACCGACCGAAGCATCTCCAGCAGAACGTTTGCCTGTCTTGAAAGAGGCGTTTGAATCAGGGTCGACAGAACGACGGCTGCTTGCATTGAAAGCCTGCAATGAAGGTTTGGAGCCCGACCATTTCTCATCGATGTCTGGGACAGAATATCGGGAATTACGTAACGACATCGACTTTTGGGAGCCCAAAACTTACGGTGAACTTTCTGAGGCTTACCGTCAGGTATGGCATCTCCTGGCTGAACAATTAGAACGTTTGCCGATAGAAGAACGTGAAGAAGCTATAGGGATTCTCCTAAAACGTGCCCCGCGACTCGCAAGAAACCCGAACCTAAGTGATACGGTTGTTGACACAATGCAAACAATCGTCGAAAAAGCCTATGTTGATAACAGACTCCTTATTAAAATTGTTGTCGAGTTCCTTCATGATGAAGGCAACGATTTACCCGATGACCTAAAACAACGTTGGGAACACCTCAAGGATGAATTAATTGGTTCTGATTTCCATTCCATGATGCGCCGGTATGTGGCGATGAATTTACGTGTAGATACTTTCGACGATAATGAAAATTACCTCGAGGAAGGACATCCAAAAATTCGGACACTCGCCCAACAAGCTGTTGAGAATGCATCTCTTTTGGAATCGGAACTGCCCTGGCTTGTCACAACAGATGCAAAAAACGGGGACAGCTTCGGATACCAACTCGCGAAAAAAGACAATGGATTTGTCCTTCTACCAATGCTTATTGAGGCACAAAGAAACGCGGGGGAAAATGCAAGCGCATTCTTTCTAGGTGGATATTTTCGCACACTCTTTGAAAGCAACGTATCGGAATGGGAAGAGCAGCTTGACGCACTGGTTGAGGATACAAGACTAAATGTGTTAGTTGCAGAACTCACGTATCTCTCAGGAATGACAGATCGAGCGGGTTTACGACTACTCAAACTTGCCAAAACCGAGGTCATGGATATCAAATACTTTGCATTTTTCTTCGGCAAGCGTACGACAGACAACCTATCCGAGAAAGTCTTCACTGAATGGATTGCATTTTTGCTGGATTGCTCGGACAATTTGGCGGTGTCTATCGCGCTTAAACTGTACCATTTTTACTATATCCATGATAAACAGGAACCAACGCCTCCGCGCGACCTAACGTTCCAGCTCCTCACTCGTCCAGCCTGGTTTGAAAACTCAATCCCAAATCAGATGAACCCCATGACAAGTCACTATTGGACAGAAATTGCAAATGTCTTCCTAAACCTCTATCCGGAAAAGGATTTAGAGTTCATTGAACAAGTAATCCCCAATTTTGGGAAAAAGGGCACCATTTTTGGAACATTTACTAATACCGACGCGTCCTCTGTGCTGACTGAGTTGACAAAACGGCATCCAGAGCAAGTTTGGAAACACGTTAGCAAACGCTTAGAGGAATATGACCGTTTCTTAGAAAAGTGGCTTAAAGAGGGTAATTCCAGAGATTCTTTTTCAACCCCGGAAGAAACGGGAGCGTTAGCCTTAATTCCACGTGAAAAAATTTGGGAGTGGATTGATAACAATGTAGAGGAGCAGGCATGGTATTTCGCCTACAAACTCGTTCCCAAAACCCTTTCAGCAGAAGAATGGCAGGATTCTCTGACACGTGCCTTCCTTGTTCGTTACGGGGGCCGAGAAGATGTCCGAGAAAACCTAAGCGCAAATTACGGAACAGAGATATGGAGAGGGCTCCGTAGTCTACACTTTGAAGCGAAAAGAGACAAGCTGCTTCGTATAAACGAAGGTGAAGACAACGCGAACGTCAAACGATGGCTTGAGGAGTATATACATCAGCTGGAAGGGAATATTAAACATGAAAGAATTGAGGAGGAAAGAGAATTCTAAGAACTGTTCACCTCACCCGACTATTTCGTACAGCACAAACTAACAGTTTGCACTACAAAAAATTACCTTAGTCTAAGGTTTCCCCAACCGCTAACGAAATAATTTCCACATCCTGGGATGCTGTCAATTTTCGGAGTTCTTCCGGGGTGCCTGTTAAGAGTGGAAAAGTGCCGTAATGGATAGGCAAAATCGCCGGCACATTGAGCAATTCTGCTGCGTAAGCCGCCTCACGCGGGCCCATCGTGAAATGGTCACCGATAGGCAGAAGTGCCAAATCGGGTTGGTAAATCTCACCTATAATTCGCATATCCCCGAAGACGTTGGTATCCCCAGCATGATAGATTTTATACCCGTTCGCAAACTCAAGCACGTAACCAGCGGGTTCCCCCAAATAGACGATTGTTCCATCTTCCGTTGTGAAGCTACTGCTATGATTTGCTGAAACCATCGTCGCTTTTACCCCCGCAACCGTTACGGTGCCCCCCTTGTTCATACCTATCGTGTTTTCCACCCCCTGACTGCCAAGCCATCGTGCTATCTCTACGATAGACACAACCGTTGGCGTGTGTTTTTTGGCGAGCGAGACTGCATCACCAATATGGTCAGCGTGCCCGTGCGTTATGAGTATCACATCGAGCGTGTCGAAGGTTTTGAGGGTGTCCGGACAGACAGGATTACTTGCAACCCAGGGCTCCATGAGGAGGGTTTTTCCATCCACCTCAATTTTGACGGTGGCATGTCCCAGCCATGTGAGTTGAATACCGTTGTTAAGTTTCATGATGTTTTCTCTAAAATCTCCTTTAATCTTTGTGCGATAATTTCCACTTCACCCGGCATCAAGGTTTGTCCGTTGATAAGTACGCCGTTTGTGCCTGCACCTGCAATATCTATAGAAGGTTCACCTTCAGCAAGTTGTTGGAGAATTTCGTCGCGTGTGATACCTATCTGTTCAGCGTCAAATCGGATTTCCGTTCGGGGCATAGGTTGTCCCGCCTCAGATGGGAAGCTTCGATGCACTGAAACTCCTCTGATGTCCTTAAACATCGACGTATAGTAGGTAACCTGAGCCTCGTAGGATTGCATCAATTGTGTGTGGTCTTGATTCAGGTACCATTCCACGGCAGCCAGCAAGCCGACCATCTCCTCTTTACCGACCTTCATGCCCCTACCGATGAAGGGATGCGGGGGACCGTTGAATGCAATCGCCTCAATCAGCGATTTTTTACCGACGATGAGTCCACTACTTTGCGGACCGCACAACCCTTTTCCGCCGCTAAACAGAGCCAAATCTGCCCCGAGCTGTGTGAATCGCCACAAGTTTTCTGGCGGGGGCAGCTGTGCCGCGGCATCAACGATAAGGGGGACACCGTGCCTTTTGGCAATTTCAATAGCCTTTTCGTACGGTACCCAGAGATGTGCTCTACTGGGGTTCGCGAAGTAAAAGATTGCCGCGGTCTTCTCCGTGATAGCACTTTCAAGGTCCTCAGGCGTTGTGCCGTTTTCATCTCCTATCTCCACGAGTGTGACACCGACCTGTCGCACGGCAAAATCGTATCCGACTCTACCGTGGCGATGCACAATGACCTCACTTTTCATAGAGTCGTCAAGATGGGGCAATTTCCCACGTTTGGCAGCATCTAATCCCGTGATACAAGCGGCAGTGCTGAGCGTCAACGCTGCTGCAGCACCGCAGGAAACATACGCTGCTTCGTTATGAGTGAGTCTCGCTATCTCTTCACCGACCCGCTTTTGGAGTTCAACAATATCCACAAAATGCTTTGAGGCCTCCGCCATCGCGGAGACGACTTCAGGCGGCATGATGGAGCCGCCGAGACGTGTCAACGTTGCGTTCCCGTTGATAACAGTGCGAATGCCTAAGCGTTTGTAGATTGACATGTAGCGGTTTATCCGACCTCTTGGCCGTCCAATTTGCCGACGTGTAGGTCAATTTCATCGCGTGACTCAATTTTCTCAACCTTACCATCCGCCATGTGGAAAATCCGATCGGATACATCGAGCATCTTATGGTCGTGTGTTGCGGTGATAATAGTTACGCCGTTTTCGTCATTGAGTCGGCGGAGCAGTGCGATGATTTCAAGTCCGGTTTTGGTATCCAGGTTACCCGTAGGTTCATCCGCGAGGACAATCGCCGGGTCGTTAGCGAGCGAACGCGCAATTGCAACACGCTGCTGCTGCCCCCCGACAGTTCTAACGGTTTATGTTGCACACGGTCCCCCAATCCGACGAGCGAAAGCAGGTCAACCCCCTTGTCTCTACTTTCGTCAGCACTCATGCCAGCGAAAATCATCGGAAGAGAGACGTTTTCAAGAGCCGTCATGACAGGAATAAGGTTAAACGATTGAAAGATATAACCGATTTTCCGACAGCGGAGCCACGCCAGCTCATAAGCGTCAAGTTGGGCGATGTCCACCTCGTCAATATAGACCCTGCCTTCGGTAGGTTTATCCAATCCGCCAATCATGTTAAAGAGCGTTGACTTCCCGGAACCGGAGGGTCCCATAATAGAGATGTATTCCCCGCGCTGGATTTGGAAGTTGACACCGCGGAGGGCATCCACAGTTTGCGTCCCCATTTCGTACCGTTTGATAAGGTTTCGGACGCGAACGGTATTCTCCTTCGGCAGGAGACGTTGAAATCTTTCAGGTGTTTCAGTGAGTGTCCGTTGTCCACCGCCTATTTCTGTTTGCATATCTATTTTTTCTCCTTTTGTGAGGCATGCAACGGGGAGACCATTTCGTTTTCGGTTTGCTTCAGGAATTAGCACGGTTTCCGGTATTTTGCTTAGCCTCTCGCAGCTGCTCGTATTTCTTCAAGAATTCGGTATGTGCATCCCGGACCATGCGGAGTAAATCCGTATATCGCCTGATGTAGATTTGCGACTTCTCCAAATTTTTACGCTTTCCTCTTACGTAAGACGTATCAACCAAATCTCCGCAAAGGAGATACCCCGTAACCTCCTCAATTTTGTAGTTCGGGTCTGATGTTCGTTGAATATAGTCTCGCATAAAGATAACATAGTCCTCAATTTGGTGGAGTTCTTCCCGAGAAGCTCTCGATTTGGCCGTTTTATTTCCACAACGACTAGATGTGTGCTTGCTCGTACACAGAGGAAATCGATCCGTTTGTTTTCCGCTGGTACAGTGCTATCTTCCGGAAATTTATCGCGAAGTAATTGACTATAGGTGACTTCGTCAGCCACCAATGTCCAACGTGGGTCGATGACCCAAGGAAATTCTTTCAAGAAATTGTGGAGCGTTGGTACTTCCAGGGCGTTGTTTTCAATCAATTCCTGAAGTTTTTCTATGGTAGTTATCCGTCCTTTGGTAACGCGTGCCATTTCTTTCGCTTCAACGATTTCCCATTCCCGGAATAAATTGAGAAGCGCATCGATATCTTCAAACGCCGTTTCAGTTAATTCTTCAGCGATTTCCCAAAAGGCATCGAACTCCAGAAAATCCAGACAGTTTTGGATAAGCGGCTCAAGCTCTTTGGTGTCAGCAATTGGATTTTTCGTAATTGCTTGACGGATGAGTTGGTCCGCTAGTTTCAATGCGCGCTTATTGCCTGTTGCTTCCGCTTGCTCCTTGAATTTAACATATTGTTCGTTTTCTTCCAACTGCTTTTCTTTATCCTGCCGGCGCTTTTTAGCCCACAAACTTGCGATTTTATTGACCTTTTTTGCTCCCCACTCTTTGAGAGCAGTATTAGCTTCTGTCTCCCAGACCAATGAGTTGCGCGTTGTGCTAATCGTATCCTCTCCTTCGTCAACAAATTCGGTATGGAGTTCACCAATAAGGTAAGAGAGCGCGTACTGCTGACCGACAACTGCGTCGAAAACAAACGGTTCTTGCACAAGTTTACCTCTCGCCATAAGGACAATGCCACGGTTTATTCCATCAATCTTTGATGTTGTTCGCTCTAGGGCTCCAATCCAACCCGACACTGTCCAACCTGTTTCTTCCTCTATCTCCACATTATCGTACTCCCACAGGTACGGCTCACCGTTCATATCTTTTGCAAGTAGACGTTTCAAATCCCGCTCCTCAACCGAGATTGGGGTACCGTTAATTATCACCTCAAAGTTGTGTTTTTCCCCAATGACAGCGAAACGTCTGGCGAGTCCTCTACGGATTGTGTCAATTGGAATACGGCGATTTTTGAATTTTGTGAAATATCTGAGTGTAATCTTTGTACCGATAGAGAACACTTTCAGTGGCAGGCAATCGCGGTAATTCAATAAATCGTTCATCTGCTTTTTCCAAGAGTTCGTCGTAATTCATTCGGAAATGGCTAACCTCTACAACATTTCCTTAGCGATACCAGCGGAAAATTTGCCAATACCTTTCCTACCCATGATTGGACGCTCGTGAGGCGGCGGTGTTTTGTCAACCTGCTCTTTTTCGCGCCGATCGCGACCGATAATCAAATATTTTTCTCGCACATCCCTATCTGACATACCGACACCATTATCACTAATGATGATTTCTGAAGTTTGTTGGTTAATTTGCCCCTCTGGGATTGTAATCTTAACTACAGTCGCATTTGAAAATTTGCCAATACCTTTCCTACCCATAGGAATTTTACGTTCGTGAGGTGGCTGTGTTTTGTCAACCTGCTCTTCCTCCCGCCGATCGCGACCGATAATCAAATATTTCCGCAATGAAATACCCCTATCTTGTGCTGGATGCACAAAGCGTCCAGAGTAAACATCCGCGCATGACATGCCGATACCATTATCACTAATGATGATTTCTGAAGTTTGCTGATTAATTTGCTCCTCTGGGATTGTAATCTCAACTACAGTCGCATTTGCATCCCAAGCGTTTGCAACCAATGTTTGGCATCAAGCAAATTCGCGTCAGCCCAAAAACCGTGCTGCTTTAGCATAGAGCAATTCTTCGTAAATTTCTTTTCCACAAGCGTTAATTCTCAACGAGAATAAAATCCGGAGGGCATTCTTCTACAATTCGCGCAAAGGCTAATAAAAGTACTTTCCGTACATCTGCAAACCGAGGTGTTTAATGGTCCCAATGTCAAACTTCATCTCGTAGGGGTTTTTCTTAGGAATTTCGGCTTGATGCATAAAGTACCTCTTCAGAGTGTTCTATCAAATACAGCGGAGTCAACCAATTTTCACGTGCCGCCTACTTTTTCTGTAGGAATCCAAAAAAGCCTCGCTTTTCGGGGACAGGTGTTGTTGCAGTATTCGGTTTCGCGTCTGTCGGTATAGCAAATCCGATGAAATTCCGTTTACCGAGCTGTTGTATGAACGTAAAAAGCGACGTTTCCGCCTCCTTTCGGGTCAGTTGATGTTTCTTCTGGAGTGCCTTGATAATCTGTGAAATGGTATGCTCCCCATCACACATCTGCCACACATACGCACCTATGCTATCTAGCACGACAACCCGTTTATCGGGAAGCATAAAGAGTTTACTTGTAAGCCGTATCCAGAATTTGTCTTTCTGCGGAATGACAAGTGAGGCTTCCCCTTTGTCGTCCATTTCCCACGTTATCAGCTGATTCCGTAACGGAAAGGCTTTGAGGATTTTACCTCTATCTACATCGGGACGTTTTTTGAGTTTAAGTGAATATAGAATTTTGTTGAGCATGTGTTGTTTTTTTGCCTATTGTTCCAGTTACGTTCACCGCTAGCGAGGCGGAACTATATGGTGGGTAGGACGAAAACCGCTGCATCAGTGACAATGGATGCTGTCGGCGACCTGTTGTGCTATCTTTTCAGCATCCACTCGCCCGATAGATTGCACCACATAAATCCGATTGGACTCATAACAGTGTCTTATATGAAAGACAAGCCTTGTCCGTTTGCGTAGTTTGTCCAATACCAGCACCGGTGCAATCGGGACATAATCGTAGAAGCGCGTCTGCTGTCCAATCAGCGTCAACCATTGGTCACCCTGTACGTCCTGCTGCGTGACCTCAAAGCCGTATCCACGAATTGCCTTTGCGTACTTTGCCCGGAACCAAGTCTCTAGGGGTGTCGATTCAGTGCTGTATGCATTCAGCAAGACCTCGGCGGGGCCATAACGTTCTACGCTAATTTTTCGACTTTTTCCTTTGTTAAATGCAAATAACAGATAGCCGCTGAGCAGTTTCTGACGTTCCAATTTAAAGATTCTCGGGACAGCGAGCCTGAGTCCATAAGCACTCCAGAGGGTGTGTGTGTCCGTGGCACCGTAGTCAGAAATGGAGTGGAAGATATGTTGAACTGTGGGGCGCCAGTTCTCTTTCAGCCGTCCCATGACTTGTACGATGGTAATCCGCTTGGCAGTTGGGTTGTGCACAATTAACCCGTTGGCGCGGATACCCCCTTTCCAACTGAAACCGATGACAGTTCTACCTTTTAAAAAATCTTCATCCTTGACGAGGTCAACATTTCTTCGGAAGGAGACCTCGCCGGTCCGCTTATAGTTTTTCCGGACTAATTTGAAGTATTCATCAAGCGTTTTATGGAGGTCAGGTTTTTTCTGACGTGATTTTGCCCATTTGAGTTCTAAGCGTGGCATCTCTGCATCATCCATTCGGAGGTACCCATTTTTCTCATCCCCGCTGAGCCCGCTGATTTCCCATGTTGCCGGAATGTCTATTTGAATGCCTGCCCAACCAAATTTTTCAAATTCTCTCGTTGAAGAGGATTCTGTTTTAGAGATAGAATCGGGTGATTTCTGCTTCAAATCGGCACCTCAGGATATAGCAAATAACCAAAGTTTAATCGCGTGTGGCAATTTGCTGCCACAACCGAATTGTTTTGTCGTCGCTTGCACTGGCGAGCGTTTTCCCATCGGGACTCCACGCTACTGAGTTGACATTATCTGTATGTGCCATCAAAGTTTGCATGAGTCTGCCTGTGTGAGGCTCCCACAATTGAATTTTGTTGTCATTGCTTGTACTAGCGAGCCAACCTTCATTAGGATTCGGATTCCATGCCAGTAAAAACTCTACCCACCGAGGTATTGTATAACAAGCACTTAGTGATAAGATTACGGCAAACGAAGCGATCATTAACCAGATTAAGCGGTTTCTAAACATATTTCAATCTCCTCACAAGGCTGGCATGTGCTCTATTTTTTCTTACCTGATTTGTCCATGGTCTCAATTAAGCCATCACCTGCTTTATTACATGAAATCGGCCGACAAACCGGCTGTTTCTATTGACAGTTTTCAGAAATCCACCACTTTCATCGGCATTTATTTTGAGGTATCCCTCAACAAATCCCTAACATCAGATTAAAAGATTAAAACGGTTTAACGATAACAGCCTTAGAAACAAGGGCAATTGCAACAGTACCCATCCCTATCAATCCGACACCGCATGCGAATCCTGCTGCCAAAACCGGATTGAACATATACCATCGTTTCAAGCCGAACCGCTTAATCATATAGAATCTGCCGATAATTGCGCCGAGCAGTCGTGCCACCATACTTCCTGGGTCCGCACCAATTCCGCCGATGATACCGTAGTACCACATAGAGGGATACTTGAAGACCCAGAGCAGCCCATAAATAGCGAGACTGGAGGTGAACCCCGCGGCGACATAATCCCCGCGGATAGCGTTCAGCATCTCACTATTTCCATCGCGTAGCGATGTTTTCCAGAGGCATTCATTAGTTGCATTAATCGGCCACATCATCTGGACGTACGGATATTGTGCAGAAGGTATCGGCGCGATTTTCCAAATAAAGTGCAACACCACAATGCCACTAACGAGCAGAATTGGCATAATAAGCAGCGTGCCGGCAAGATTTGAGGTGAAGGTTGTGCCGGTGAGTTCTAACACACGCCAGCTCTGCGTTCCCTGTCCATAATCCTCATCCGGCAGCGGCGCGAACCAGATATCAATTTCTTCATACCGGCTCAGAATGAACGTAATCTCATGAAGGTACGGTATTTCAAACAGGTCGCGTCCGAGTACGCCGAAAGTTCTCGCCGTGATATAGGAGTTAAGCGGTGTGTATAAGAACGCGTATCCGAGTAAAAAGCTGAGCGGGAAGTTGGGGACCATCCAGTGGATGAGCCAAACAAATCCCCCCATCCCGATGAGCCAGAGGAGCCCCATTAACCATAGTGGAAAATCGCCTCGCCCGGGAGGTGTAGCCAGTGAACCGCGTTGCCCTGCCTTTTTCTTGGAACTTCGGAGTTTGAAAAGCATCGGAATAGAAGCCGCCATGCCGACGAGCCCGAGGCTAAACATTTTGCCCATGCCGTAGCTCATCCAGAAATCGAGGTTGTTGAAAAGTCCAACCCCCCGTACATCGAGCCCAGGGTGCCATTGCCACAGAATGCCGGATTTGTACAGAATTTGCGGGTTCAACACGAATTGCGATAGCATCGCCGTAATGAACTCCGACATCATCACCGGGAACGGCATGACGAATCCGATAAGCATCTGTCCAAAATCGGTGCGGAGCGCAAAGACCCCCGTTGGCGCGAACCCTTCAATGCTTTGTGTGAAGTCTATCCACGGGATTTTGAGTATCTGAATCGGTTGACTCATCATAACGCCGCTAAGCGCAGGAACACCGATATAGATGAACCCCCAGATTAAGCCAGCCATGGAGCCGATGGAAAAGACTTGCCATCGCCAGGTTTCGTTTTTGCCCGTCGTTTCTGCAAGTGCGGTCGCGCCTTGTGCACTAATAGGTGCCATCGGGTAGGGGAGCCGTTCGAGGTCCGCTGTCAGCCGGAACAGGATGTACTGACCACTGACAAACCGCAATGTACCGAGCAGCTTGCCAGCGAGATAGACCCCTATAGGTAGGAGCCAATCGGGGTGCAACAGACTGCGCGTTAGCACGCCTGCGGAATCACCAGCAGGCACAACCCATGCGGGAATTTTGTCGGCGATTTCGTAGGACACCGCTTGCGGCGTGTTCACGAAATAGGCATACCAGATAAAGTTCCGGTATTGCATACCGCTGCCAACCGCGGCACCAGTGAGCCCGAGGAGCATATAGAGCTCCTGTCGGCGCGCAGTGGTAAAGGAACGTCTGGCTAATTCGGTGAAGAGTATGACAGCGACCCATGGGGCCGCCGCTGCACCGGATTGACCGGATACATAACTGAGATAGATGGAACCGGGCATCATGAGCAGCCCAACAAAGAGCGCGCCGAGGAACACTTTGAGCGTTAATCCGGATTCAAATTCCCGGACACCGCCTTCAATGTCGTACCGTTGTGCCCAAGTTTGCCATTCATCTGCCTGTGAGATTCGTTCTCTCGCCAAATTGAAGATTCTCCTTTAGTCGGGTGAGTTGTCATCTGTATTCGTGTCGTTATTATTCTCTTCACTGAGTTCTTCCCAGAAGTGTGCCATGAAGATGCCGATAGTCAATATGAGTGCGGCGAACATCTGCCACTGCCAGCGACCCCCTAAGGCGAAAATACTGACGAACCATAAAACAGTCCCGATGATGATAATAAGACTCGCTAATTTTTCCATAGTTAATAGGTATCAGAGTGTATGCCTACTCCCTTAATCTGCTGTCGTCATGACAGGCTCTAATTGTCCGGTGCCCTCCTGTGTATCGGCACTTTCAGTTCGCCCGCGTTCATGGAATTCTGCTCGAACATCAACACTAAATGTCCGCCAAATCAGCAGCTGTTTCCGCAACAGATTGAGGAAGCGACGGTTCACCCGTTTCCAAGACGCTATCTCGCCACTTTCACGGTGAACATCTAAGGTAATTTGGTAAAGATCTTCCTCTTCTCCACCGACCGGTGAGGTAACAAATTGGATGGATTGACTGACCCCCAGGTCGTAAGGTGCCAACCAGACCCGCATACCGATTTGGTAGGAGTGTTCCTCTGATTGCGCGGCGTCTGTATCTGTAGCGACCGTGCTGAAAGTGACATTGTCAGTATAGAAGTCGCTTGCGGACTCATCAGCGTGTGCGTCGAAGTAGTCCCGCATGAACACATTTAAACCGAGTGCCTCCTCCTGTAGCACGGTAAACGGCAGGTTAAAGTGCCAAACATCGCCCTCCGGTTCCGGCAGTTTCCATTTCCGTTCAATATCCGGCACCGCCATGCGGGAAGCTTTCAGGGCGGGATAAAGCGTACTGAGCAGCACCACAATCATCACGATAACTGTGGCGACCACCGTTGACATTGAAGAGTAGTTCAACGTCAATCCGGCAAGCCAGCCGAAGTATACCAATGTTGTTGCAATAGCTTGTCCCATGAGATAACCGAGGACTGCCCCGACAATCGCATAGACACAAGCTTCAGCGAGGAAAAGAAACGCGATATGGACGGGGGCAAGCCCAACCGAACTGTAAATTCCGATTTCGCGCACGCGTTCATAAACCGCCCCGAGCATCGTATTTAAGACAATCAGTGCAGCAATCAGAATCGGGACGAAGAGGTTGCCCATGCCGCTAAAACTGGTCATGCCGATACTGCTGTAAAGATAGGTGTCTTTGTCCCGTCCGACAAAGAAATCTAAAGCGATGCGGTTCATCAGCGGTGCCATAATGAGGTCAAGTTTATCAATTGACGTTAAGAGCGTTGGGTCGTCCGGTTGAGGCTCCATGTTGACAGCGACACTTCTCAGCGTTCCACCCTGATTCATGACCACCTGATATGGGAGCACGGCAATACTATCCGGGGTGAGGTGAAGATATTTCTGAAGTTCACCTTCAAGCGTTTCATCACCCGTTCCGCCTCGGCTCCGTTGCTGTTGCATCAATTGATAATCGACGGGGGTGAGTTCCTCCCCATCGTTATCTGTCAAATCCTTGAATCCGATGCCGAGTACACCGACGACAGTGAAATCCGCCCCGTAAACAGAGATTGTCGCTTTGCCCATGTCGCTTTCCGTAATTTTCAGGAGGTCCGCCATCCCTTTCGGAAGGATAATTGCGTAGGGCCACTCAGTCGGCCAAGTGTGTGCATCCACGCGATCGAACCATTTTCCGTATTGAAGATATCGATGGATACCGGTGACTGTGGGTTCCATCTCACTCATCCCGACGAGCATGTTTGCAGCAAAACTCGGGAGTTCCCCCGTAAGGGGATGTGTGGGCGGGACTGGGTCGTGGGTGTTGCTGCTTCGCGTCAATTGCACAAACGATTGGTCCCCGGTTCCCGACGACTGATACCATGCGCGCGGAGCGACGACGTTCTCCACGGTGAGGACCGGTTCTTCGTCAACGGTTTTGATAAACCCATCTTCTCTCAATGTAGCAATTGCGGCAGGAATGTCGACCGGTGTCTGTCCCTGCTTCTTGAGCCGTTCGTTTTTCTGTTCCAAAAGCCGTTGTAGTGCGTCAACCGTAATTTGTGTTTTCTGCATATCGTTGAGAATAGAGTTCAGCACCGGTTCTTCAAGCGGCCGCCAGTATTGGTCGCGAATAAGCAAACCTGTATAGCGAGGCGTTACCTGCGGCAGACTCGTCCGGTTCGGGCGTAGGAACGTCCGCACCGATGTGAACGATATGACAGTAAACGTTAGGATAACGAGCGTGGCGCAGGTAAGGATAGTCCGTCCTTTGCGTTTGCGCATATTCGAGATACCGAGGCTAAACGCCGCTGCACTGGCACTCAGTCTGCCAACATCAGCTTTGTAAACCTTATGGTCCCCCTGCTGGCGGATTTTCTCAAGCTGCTCCTCGAATTTTCTTACAATAATGCTGATAACAATCACGGTCAGTGCAAGCACAACGAACGCAATCAGGATAATCACAGGCGTTGTCGTTATCTGGAACGCCGGATGTACCTGGCTTAGGAAGAAGAAGACTAACAGAAAAATGCCAAAGGTTGCTATAATCTGTTTGTGAATGTTAGGGAAACCGAAGAGCAGCCGTTCCATAAAGTATGCAAACGGCATCAAGAGCGCGAGATAGAACATAATCCCGTTCACTACATCGTTGCCTGTGCTTTTCACATCTGGATATGCCCGCGATTCGTACCCCCAGGCCGCCCGTGCTAATTTGAGGGCTTGTTGATAATCGTTTTGAAGGAGTGCCGTCTCCGCGCGGGTGAGGTATTCGTTAGCGAATTGGTGCAGTTTGTCAAGACGGTCGCTACTGATACCGAACCGCTTGTAGAGCCGGGAGCGGTTTTCATCGAGCCACCACATATCGCGAACCACGACATAGGGTGTTAGGCGGATGCTACCGTTTTCTCGGACGACGAATCCTTCTCCTGTATAGAGCGTCGGATTTTTCATACCGCTTTTTGTCGCTTTAATTAACAGCAACCGTTTGCCGATTTGCCCATAAGCCATCCCGACTTTAATACGTTTCTGCGGTTCGCTATAAACCAGGGCAATCGGTTCAGCTGCAGAGACACCCTCCTGTTGCCACGGCTTGGACATACCGAATTTCTCTGGCGGACTATCCGAGAGGGCATCGTATATCTCTAATTCTCGGAGGGTTCGGAGGTACCGTTGGTCGACCAGGTCGTAGATAGTCGTGGAAACGCAGGGAAACGTTACCACTCGGCAGCCACGTCTGCGGGTATTGATTGGAACTTTGTTAGGCAGCAGTTTCGCGCCGTAATTTCCGAGGTCGGGGGCATACACGATATCGCCTGAATCTGGGTCAAGGATATACGCCTCAACCTCTTGTGCCCCGCCTAGTCTGCGTGTTGCCCTACCTTCCATTGCAAGGCCTGCCACCTCAAAATTGCCCTTGTTATCGCCCATCGCGAAGAGGTCCCCGCGCACCCCCATCATTGTCTTGTGTTTCCGGCGGAGCGTCAAAATAGGATAGGATACCGGCTTATTCGGGAGTGCTGAATCGCGGGCATCAAATTCAACCACATCGCCGAAGAGGTTGCAATAGAAATTACCGACCCGTGCAGCGGTCGGCATTTGCGGGTCCCGCAAGGCCTGAATGAGTAAAGAGGCTAATGTTTTTGCTTGCTGATGCAGATTACCATCTTCGCGTAGGTCAACCCGTTCAATTGTATCCAGAGGCGTATCTGTCAGGACACGCGCATCTTCAATCGTTGCAAAGGCTATACCTGTTTTTCCGACTAACGTTGCCACTTCACTATCAAAGGCGATCTTTCCGGGGATGTAGGTTTTCCACGTCTTGCCGCCGCTAGCAGAAATGGCATTGACAAAGTTAGAGCTGCCCCCAAGTCCAACGATAGAAATTAGCGTTCTAATGTCCTCTATTTCATCTTCGGTGAAGGTATCCGGGTCTTCGTGCCGGAGCCTAAGCATTGCGGGGAGTTGTGCTATCATGCGGATGCTATTTTTTCGGCTTTTCTTTGCATTGCGGACATCGTTTCGGATAAACCGTTCCACCTCTTTACGGATGTAGTCCATATCCTTCAGCATATCTTCAGACGGTTCTCCGCGGTGTTGCCACTGTTCGAACTGCATTCTCATCAGGCGGCTGACTCCCCCTAATCCCGTTAATTTGCCGTAGTGTGCGCTGAGCAGGGTTTCAAGGGTTTTCCCTTCAAGTGCTTCCTTGTCCGAAATTTGGCTAGCGACACCCCATTGGCGGGCCATCACAGCTTGTCGGATTTGGTCATCCGTTGCTTGCCACAGTTTTCTCACACGGACACCGAAATCCGCATCCGCCGCATAGGCCGCTAATTTATTTCCGATGCTTGCAAATTCACGCCGCAGCACAAACTCGGGTTGCTGGTCATAGAACCACCCTTTGTTAAAAACACCAAATTGGTTCGATTGCGAAGAGAGGTCGATGCTACAAAAGAGCGAGGTATAATAGCGGTTGAAAAGGTCTTGAAGGGCAATCGCAGCTTCAATCTGTGCAATTTTGTCGTTGTATTCCGCCTCACTAATCCGCACCATTTTTTCCACACGACTCTGAATGTTCCGAAGCCTTGCATTCCTCAACGTCAACATGTTGTCCCGGAGGAGCCGTTTGGTCTCTGCATTGAGGTCGGATGTGAGCGTTGGTAACTGGATTATGAGATTTTTGAGCGCGTTCACATCTGCTGTGGCACCCTGCTTCACTGTCTGTAGCAGGTGTTCTTCTGCCAAATATGCGGATATAGCCGCGCGTGCTACTTCTGCCTGCTCAACTTCAGCACTTGACAGGTAGCTCTCTAAAATAAGCCGTTCCTCCGCTAAATATCCACGGGCTAGCGTCGCGTGTGATTCAAGCAGTTTTTCAAGCCGTTCCTGTTCGAGGCGGGCGTTGCGAAGCGCAATTTCAAAGATGCCCTGCTTATCTCGGACGAGGTCAGCAATAAGGATGTCGGTACTTTCTCCGCCGCCCACTACATCTTTAGACGTTCTCTCCTGAGCACGTTCTTCCGTTAAACGTTGCCGGAGTTGAGCGTTTATTGCGTCTATCCGTTCTCGAGAGTTTTTCGTAAGATAGCGGATTTGCAAATCGGGTGTCAAGGTATGTTCAGGCGTGTCGCGCAGCGCATTGATAGCCGCCTTAATTTGGTTAGCGGGCATAGCCGTATCGCCAAGAGGCTCCTGCTGACTGTCGCCGGATAACTGCCGACGGCTAACGAGTGCCTGCTGTGCTTTCAAGAGGAGAGCTTGCTCTTGGGCGATACTCGCTTCACGCGACGCAGTTGCTGAGTTGCCTATAAGCCGGCGGGCATCTCTCGCTTTTTTCAGGTCGGGCAGATTCAGGTGCCGGTCTAGGATTTTATCCGGTGTCCACATCAACGCAAACTTTCGCGTGTCGCTCAGCTCCCAATTGGCAAGTGTTTTATTGAGTAGTTCTATGTCCGGTATCAATTCAGGGGGCAAATCTGTCGGTGTCGGTATCTCATAACCATCATTTCGTTTCACTGGCAATAGGTATGATGTCCTTGGATGCGTTCCGTATCCATCGCTCAGTTTGCCCGCTTGAAGCTCGCGCTCCAGCTTGTCCACTGCCCAGGTGTCCAATCGGGCGATAGGTAAGGCGATAGTCTCTATCAATTCACGTTGCGCGGTTCGGCTGCTGTCTAAGGCAGATGTACGGACCTGTGCAAGTCGTTGCACAATATGTCGGAGAAAGTGTGTTGTTTGGAGTGCCTCTTTTTCAAATCGGATAAGGTTTGCGTTACGTTTTGATTTTTCCTCTTCCGTGAATCCCTGCTTTTCCCGTTTCCTATTTCGTGTGACCCGTTTTTTCTGCTGTTCAGAGAAATCGCGTTGCGCTGCATGCAGCGACTCAATTTGTGAACGTGTCGTTGCCAAGGCTGTTAACGTTGTTGCCAGTGAGTCTATGTCCGCTTTCACGCCGTGTATATCGTGAAAGAAATCCGCAGACAGGTCGACGAGCGTGCTTCGGTCGATTGAGAGGAGCAGTTTGCGTCCTAATTCTTCGAATTCAATAATATCGTTGGATAACCCACGTCTGAGTCCTTGCAAAGTCGGTGTTCCTGGGGAATCGGTTGCGGACCCGACAATATCTTGTCCGATACCTTCCATGAATGCGCGCATGCCTGCTAAACCTTGGAAATGCGCGTCAACCGCCACAAAGAGGACAGAACGTCCTGGACGGTATTCAGGTTTCTCGAACAAGCGTGCAAGTTCCATAAGCACCGCAATCCCGCAGGTTGGGTCAGCCCCAGGGGCAATTGCGGGAACAACAGACATGGAATCATAGTAAGCGGTGAGGACGACCAATTCATCCCGCAAGATAGGGTCACCGCCTTCAAGGAAACCTCGGATATTTTGTCCAACCCGGCGTTCCCATGTCATTTTACCGCTGACACGCACGTTAACTTCGCTATTAGAGAGCCGTTCTTTTAGTGCGGCTGCATCCGATTTTGTAATCCAAAACCGGGGAATGTTTGCGGGAACGGTGAGAAATTTGTTCTCTGCTTCACCACGGATAGTTGTTTCCGGTTCAATAAAAACAACTGCCGATGCTCCTAACATCGCGGCATTAATCCAACGTGTCCCGGAATTAAACGCTGTCAAGACTATCGCGCCCTTTGGTATGAAAATGTCGGCCTCGCTTGCAGCAATGAATTCACCGACTTCGTCAATCTGTCCATCTTTATTGTTATCCAGTCCATCTGTCGCATCGCCCGGAATTTCGTCTGTCCAGCCGTTCGCGTTATTGTCAATGCCATCTGTTCCCCACCCTACGATTTCAGAGAGCAGCGGAATTTCGCCATATTCATCAACCATCCCATCTTCATCGTTATCAATACCATCAGATGCCTTCTGAAGGTGGCCGTTCAGAACATCGTCCGTAATACTCGCTTGTGTGACGCGATAACGTCTCGATAGGGTAGAGAGCGTATCCCCCACCTGAAGCGAATACCAGAAACCGCCCACATTGCTGCCGTTGAAATCTGATAGTTGTGCATCGTCAACGTCCAACAGCGGCCCCGTGAGCCCCCCTGTCGGTATAAAAACCGTGTCACCTACCCCGATAGGAGTGGATAGGAAGCGGTTTCGTGAATTCTCCACGATGTCTGTCAAGGAGACAGCATAACTCTCCGCAATCTCCTCCAAAGTTTCACCCGCTTCAACCGTATGTTTCACCCCATCCGCTATGAGAGATGTCCTGACGAGGTTGGGCCACAACGGTTTGAGCGTGAACGTCTCCAGCACTGTTCCATCAGGCGCAAGCACCTCCAGCGCACTATTCCCGTGGTCAATGGGAACGGTGATTGAAAACTCACGGCTCTCTACGTTCTGCAAACCGCTCTCGACAAAACGGTCAAAGACGTATTTGCTGCCACTAGCTGCTTGCGGGTAGCCTGTGACGCGACTGGAGAGACTCGCCATGCGAGCGAGGTCTTTCCGAATATTGCGAATGGAGAGTTCACCACGAATTTGGATGGCAGCCGCCGATAAACCGAGGGCACGTTCTCCTTCCGCTGCATAGCAGCTCTTGGGAGTCGGGTTGAACGCAGAAAAACCCGACAAGAAAATTAATAGAGTTATAAGGACATATATCCGATTCATTAAACACCTTAAAGGCAAATATCGCCGTTTCTTGATAAAAAATTCTTTCATCTTAAAGTTCACATTTTTATTATACCAAAATTCTTAAGTTTTTGTCAACAAAAAAAAATAAAAAACGGATGTGTCAACATTTTGTACTTATGTGTCAGTCTACCCTATAGCTCTCCACCGTTTGTAAAAAATGACGTTGTGATATTTGGGGCATGAGCTTAGTCGGGGCCTACAACGGTGGCATACATCCAAAAAACGGATACGTCATTTTGGGTTTCCACGCCTCCATTCCTATATCTATCCTTTGGGCCTCCAAAAAGTTTACACATCCCCAAAAAACGTTCCCCCTTCCCACCTATTCGTTTGACAAAAATTTTACATATCAAAAAAAAATTTGCTTTTTAACGTTTTTTAGGTTAAAATATATTTAACGTTTTTATTCTGTTTCATCTTTTTTATCGGACCTGTGCTATCGGTTCGCTTAAAAAGTTGAAAGAAAAAAACACGGTTCACGATACACAGACAGATTCCAACTGTCAACGTATCCTGCTTAGCCTGATAATAAGAGCGAGTTTCTGCTCGCGATTTTTGTGTCAAAATTTTCTAAACGTATACACTGCTTTATTTACAACGAATGAAAGGAAACAGTTATGAGTAAAGATGAAACCGTCTCTCGGATAAAAAAACGGCGGCTTGAACTAAGCATGACACAGACCCAGTTAGCGAAAATCGCAAACTTAACACCTGCAGCCATCTCACAGTTCGAGTCTGGGACCCGCAAACCCTCTTTTAACACGCTCGCTGGCCTGTCCGAGGCCCTAAAGGTAACAACAGATTATCTTCTCGGTAAAGAGGAATTGCGATACGATGACCTTCTTGCGGACCCGAAGGTTAGTCTCATGTTTAGAGGCATGATGGAATTCACAGAGCGCGATAAGGAAACCCTCTATGAGTTCTATAAATTCCTCAAGACACAAGCGGATGATGCTACATCAGATGCCACATCAGATGCTACATCAAGTGAAGGTTCATCGGGTCAATAACCCCCAGCTAAAGCATGGGGGCTTGTCCCTGATGTCCGCCAAGGCTATCACAGGGACGAGGGTAACTTGTTGACTACCGTAATATATCGCAGATGCTGGACGTGGCAGTCCAAAGTATGGTTATCTAAAAAGGTGGCTTGTTTGTGGTAAAAGCAAGTTGCTGAAGGGTGCTCCCCAAGCCTTAACCCACTACGCTTATGTGATCGGGATGGGGCAATATATACCCGTGTAAGCGGAGAGCCCGAGAGGGTCCTTACCTGCTTTCTCAAAGAGACCGTGTCAGGTCGGCTCGGAGATGGTGACAGCACTGAAGAGCAGGCTGTTTGCCTGAATACTGAAAAGAAGCAGCACACTCGGAGAGGATCGCCCACGGGATTGTGGCGAAAAAACAACCCGAAGGAGGAAAACGAATGAACTTCGTTCATTTGTTTTCCCTCCCCCCCTTTGGGGTAATCTAAAACCGAAAAAGAGGCGGTGTTAGGAGGAAAGCTAATGAACTTCGTTCATTCGTTTTCCCTCCCCCGCATAAATGCTAGGGGTCTCCACACCGAATATTTTGATGATGCGTAACCGATTGCACTCTGCGAAGGATAGCCCCGCCGCCACGGCGTGGGCCCTCCTTCGCGACCTCGATATACAAGAATTTCCAATCGAACCGAGGCACATCGCAAGTGCCCTCGGTATAGTCCTATGGGAACGTGAATTTGCGGGTAATTATGATGGATGCCTCATGCGCGTTGGAGATGCGTGGGGTATTCTCATCAACGCGCAAATTCAGTCCGAAGCCCGGCGGAACTTTACAATCGCCCATGAAATTGGGCATTACCAATTGGAACGCGATACGGAAACCCGCTCCTGTTCCCTAGATGAACGGTTAAACGCCGTAACTGCGGAACAGCGTGAGGACACTGAAGAGACATCCTCACAGAAGCGGGCGCATCTGCTTAGTGAACAGCGCGCCAATCAGTTTGCCGTTGAGTTGCTAATGCCAACCCCTATGTTTTTGGCGGACGCAGCAGGGCTGACAGAGGTCGGATTGCCAGCCATTACTGCCCTTGCTGAGCAGTACGGCACATCTTTGACGAGTACCGGCATTCATTACACCCGCCTCTCCGATTTGGTTTGCGCAATAGTGTTCTCGGAAGCTGGAATTATTCGTCACTTCGCCTACTCCGATGCATTTCGCGAGAATAGGAACTGCTATATCGCTATCGGCCAGACGCTTCATCCTGAATCGCTCGCTTATCGGTTAGCGAATGAAACCCGTAAGGAGCCACTCATAGGACGGGTCCCGCTCAGCTGTTGGTGCCGACCTAATCAGCGTCGTAGGCATAGTAATAAGTATTCCGCCAAGGGGGCCGTAACCACAGAAATTGTAGAACATTCACTACGAATTCCGAGTACGAACCGCGTGATAACGTTTATCCATTTTCCTATTGAGGGTGTGATGCCATCTCACAGTGTCATAGTACCCACCACCTAAAGGCGGCGGATTTGACAGGGGAGCGTTAAAATAGCGCGATGCGCTATCACAGGTAGGAGCGGATGGGATATGAAGAATGCCTGCTACCTTCACATGTCACGGGAGCAGACAGATTTTTCCGAAATTTTGACGCGCCTCCAAAAGACGATGCGCTTCAGCTGCCTGCTGTAAAGGCAACGTGCGGTCAATGATAGGACACAACCGCTCCTGTTCTAAGAGGCGAACGAGGGTGCGAAGCTCGGTGACGGTCCCCAATGCCGACCCCATGAGCGTCAGCTGTTTTTGATACATTTTCCGGATGTCGATTTGCCCTATGTTGCCTGTTGTAACACCGCACGAAACGAGTCTGCCGTTTTTCGCAAGGCTGCGGATGCTCTGTTCCCAGGTCGCAGCCCCGACATGTTCAAGAACGACATCAACCCCCCGCCCATCTGTTTCGGCTAGGATAACCTCTGAAAAATTTACGTCGGCATAGTTAATGGTAACGTCTGCGCCGAATTCCTTGGCGCGTGCCAATTTTGCATCTGTGCTAGCAGTCGCAAAGATGCGCGCCCCGACTAGCTTGGCGATTTGTAAGCCGGCACTTCCGACACTTCCCCCAGCACCGAGTATCAGTACATCATCACCTGCGCGGAGCTGTGCGCGCGTGATAAGCATGTGCCATGCGGTGAGATAAGCGATAGGCAGGGCAGCAGCGTCAACAAACGACACGTTATCACCTATCCGAATTGCGTTTTTGGCTGGGGCCTTAACGAACGCAGCATACCCGCCATCTATCTGGAAGCCGAGCAGGTGTTGCGTCCCACACAGATTTTCGTACCCGTTGATGCAGTCGCTACAAACACCACACGGGATACAAGGAGCGAGGAGTACCCGGTCCCCGATAGTGAGTTCCGAATGTGTGCCAGAAATTTCAGCGATTTCACCTGCAATGTCGGAACCGAGGATATGCGGTGCGCCTGTCTCTGATAATTTCTGTTTTATTTCAGGCCGGTCGCGCCGCGCGTGTATATCGAGATAGTTAACAGCGCACGTTCTAACTTTAACAAGGATTTCATCACGGTCAAGGGTCGGTTCAGCTACGTCTTGATACTGTAAAACGTCAATCCCGCCCTGTTCTGTAAACGCCAGTGCTTTCATTACAAATCCAAATTGTAGGAGGTGTATGCCATACACTAACCTAAGTTGCCACATAGTAGCATAATCTTCCAGATTGTGCATATTTGTGGGCAAATTGGAAGTGAACGGGACAAATATTAGCTCATTATCGGCATATTTTCAGTAAAGACGGTGTTTCCAGGTCTAAAAACTTATAAGTAGCAACTTGGGTTACACTATCAAACCGCTAAATATTTAACCATTATATCGAGATAGTTAACAGCGCACGTTCTAACTTTAACAAGGATTTCATCACGGTCAAGGGTCGGTTCAGCTACGTCTTGATACTGTAAAACGTCAATCCCGCCCTGTTCTGTAAACGCCAGTGCTTTCATTACAAATCCAAATTGTAGGAGGTGTATGCCATACACTAACCTAAGTTGCCACATAGTAGCATAATCTTCCAGATTGTGCATATTTGTGGGCAAATTGGAAGTGAACGGGACAAATATTAGCTCATTATCGGCATATTTTCAGTAAAGACGGTGTTTCCAGGTCTAAAAACTTATAATACCATTTTTATTAATTATTCTATCATTACCGGTTGTTAGAAATGAAACGGAGAACGGAAGACCCAAACTAAAAGTTTATGCTACAAGGAGGCACAAACTGGAAGTTTATGCTACAAGGAGGCACAAACTGGAAGTTTATGCTACAAGGAGGCACAAACTGGAAGTTTATGCTACAAGGAGGCACAAACTGGAAGTTTATGCTACAAGGAGGCACAAACTGGAAGTTTATGCTACAAGGAGGCACAAACTGGAAGTTTATGCTACAAGAAAGAGACATTTTCAATTAGAAATGGTATAAGTAGCAACTTGGGTTACACTATCAAACCGCTAAATATTTAACCATACGCGCCATGACTGAGAAATCCGAGCAGCCGTCGGAGGCGCGGGGATGCGTCCCGATATACAGATTCCGGCATCGTATAATTTACGAACGGATAATATTTATGCCCTACTAATCGGCGCGCATAAGTCACCTGTGTGATATATCGGGTGCGTTGACTTTGATTCGGACCGCCGCGGTGCCACACCTGATTGTTGAACATAATGACACTTCCCGCTTTGCCGAGGTTATATTGAATCTTTTCTTCCCATTGCGTTCCCTCCATCGGATTTGGCGGCGATGCACCGAAAAGATGTGACCCGGGAATAACCTCTGTCCCGCCATGTTCAATCTCCGTAACATCGGTGAGATAGTAGTTCGCAGTAAAGAGCAGTACAGGAAGTTTGACGTTCGTCGGCGGTGCACCTTCTGTGACAATATAGTGCGGGGAGTCGTCTTGATGCCAAGTCGTAATGCCGCCGCCGGGGCGCGTTTGAAACGAGTTGTTGTGAATGACGTGGCATTCTCCCACAATAAGTGCCTCGGCAAACGAGACAATCGGTTCAATTTCAAACAAACGCAGGTTTGCCGGGCTGTGTTCAAACATCCGATGACAGAGATGCATAGTTGATGTGCGGTTTCCGCCGTTCAAACCGTTCGGATTATTCTCAAGTGACCATTCTAAATCCTGCCGAAGTTCATCGCAGTGAGCGGGGGTCAACACATTTTCAAGGAATAGGCAGCCATCCCGGTGGAACGTCTCCACCCATTCTTGGATTCTTTCAGGAGTGACGTTCTGTTCTGACAAGTAACGCGTTTCAGACACGAAGCACCTCTTTATTATGGAAACCCATACAGACAACGTTGAAACCCTGCCAATATAGGTTTCCTGCTTGTAGTATAACCTATCCCATCGCTGCGGCGACGATAATGCCGAGCGAGATTAAGACACCGGCAACAGCGATACCTGCAGCGGTGTTGTTCTCTTCAGCTATCTGACGGTTCAGGTCATACGGGGTTGCCATATCGAAGACCTTATACCCAATCATTAAAATGATTAAGCCAGCGATGCTAAAAACTATCACTAGAATGATATCCCTGGCAATCCCTTTCAAATCAAACAGTCCGTCTTCTTGTGGGGCGGCCTCATCTTGTGCCTGAACAGTCGTTACAAATAGCGTGAAGACACATAATGATACCATGACCAAACAAAATGTAGTTGATACGATTCTTTGCGCTTGCATAGTTCCTCCAATAGATTAAGGTAGGAGCGAGCTCCCGCTCGCGATTAACCTGTGTGATACTCACAACGCCTAAAGGCGTGTGCTTCTTTGCCTCCTCAGGGGAGGCTTACTTGATTTGAGCCCCGAAAACGGTGACCACTTATCAAGTCGACGCAGGTGCGGATTAAACCGAACACCTGTGGGGGATACCACAGCCCCGACTACAGGGTTGAAAAGCCAGCCCTGATACTTTGTCAAAATGTTGCTTGCCCACACAACGTCTCTGTGTCCGTTCCAACCGCATTTAGAACAGTGGTAATTTCTGCCACTCGGCTTCTTGCGATTACGGCAACTCGGACAAGTTTGTGAGGTATAGGCTTCGTTTTCTGTCTCAACGTTGATGCCTACCGCTTTTGCTTTGTAGGTTATCAGGTGTTCGATTTTTGAGAAAGACCACTGGTGCAACTTCTGATTGGCGTTTTTGCTATAGTTAATAGATTGTCGTATGTGCTTAATGTCACCAATGACAATCGTTTCTATCCTTCGCTCTCGGCAGGAAGAAACAAATCGAGACGTGATTTTGTGACGCATATCACGTAATTGATTAGCAAGCGATGCAAGCGTTCTATCTTTAGCACGTTTTAGTTTTTTCCAACGCTTGCTATAACGTTTGCACCTTGATAGTTTTTGGTTGATTTTCGCCTTAAACTTTTCGCAATACCTTGCTTTACTTCGGATTTCGCGGCCGTTATAAATCTCGGAATTAAGTCCATCAAAAGCAACAATCGGATGTATTTCGCCCATGTCCACAGCAACCACAGGACCCGCTTTTACTTTTGTCCGCTTCGGTTGCGTTACGTAGGTTGCGTGGAACTCGTATTGTTTCGTGGTTCGGTTATAGACAAGTGAGACTCCAGCGGGCACTTTCTTATGGAACTTCTTATCAATCTTAATCCAGAGTGGGTCTCTGCCTTTGCCCAGAGAAAGCCGTAGCTTACCGTGCTTGTAGGTGATACCTGTAGCACGCCACGTGAAAGTATGGAACTTATGCTTTGGAGGCTTTGCTTTGGGATTAGAAGCTTTATTAGAAAAGAAAGAACGCCTTGCACCGCAATAGTCGTCTATGATTGCCTGAACGCTATGGGCATGGCAGGGATACCGCTTGAATTTGAGATATGCCTTAAGTCCACCGTCTGAAATCCAAAAGCCTTTTCGCCTGTGTGTTTTGAACGCAAGCGATACCGTTTTTGAATAGATACGACCGCCAAGCCGATTCATCTCGTCTAACTGCTCTGTAGGCTTGGCGGTTCCTATGATATAAGTGAGATAATCATTTTTGGACCTAGACATTCTTTTCATCCTCAATATACTTTTTGACAACTTCTAAGGATACACACCCAACCGACGATATGAATTTGGAACGCGTCCACAGAGAGGGTAAACCGGATTTTAGGTGTGGAAATCCCTCACGCAAGACTTTAGAGGTGAAACCTTTTAGCATCCAAACTGTCCGAGTGACTGGCACTTTCGGATTGGTTTCTATGATAAGATGCACAGGGTCTTCCATCACCTCACTGGCACACACCTTAAAATCTAAATCGGTTTGTTTGGAGCATATCAGATGATGCAACCGTTCTTGTATAGGTTCGGTTAAAACCTTGCGCCGATACTTCGGACACCAGATAACAGGATACTGACAACTATAGACAAGGTTCGTATCAGAATACCAACTCTTTTCTGGGTTCTTAATAAACATTATACTATATCCTTTATCTGTTAGTTTCTCTAATATAGGATAACATATTTTTTAGATAATGTCAACTATTTTAGCTGTCACAGAGGCACGGGCGTTACGGGGTTGGACCCACAGCTAAAGCAGTGGGATTGTTAAGTGAGTCCCTTCAGTTTACGAATAGCAGTTATTTAAGCAGTTGAAACTGCATTTCTGCTGTGCTGTGTAGCTGTTTAATCAGGATAGCGTCTTTTTCGTGAAGGTACCGCCATCCGGATGTGACATCTTCTAGGGACTCAACTTGCGGAATATCGTAAGGCGCGTCCTCTTTATCTGCATCATGCTCGGCACCCTCTGTTTGTGCGGGGTGAGTCGGGTGTGCACGAATGAGAGATGGGGCTTGTCCGTACCCGGTAATCAGTGTGTGACTGATTTCGTTTTCCGCGTAGTTCAGTGTCCACTTTAGTTCCCCTTTTCGGGAGGTGTTAACATCTTCCGGTTTCGCGCCGGAGCTGAGATGGATTGAGCCTGCAATTGCGGTTTTGATGCCCGGGTCAAGTCCGCGGAGCGTATAGACATTAACCATAATATCCTCAGGATTGAGATGCGGTCCCTTGCCTTCGGTGCAGAATCCGTAGAATCCATCGGGGTATGTGCCTTTCAGTTCACCCTCTGTCCACTGCTGGTACATTGCACTTATGGTGATGCCTTCAGCAATGTCGCGCCATTTTTCATCCCGTTTGTGCCGGTCCAGTTGTTGCAAATAGTAGGCATAGACCAGTCCGTTCCACTGCACTGGTACCCCGAACCATGGGTGCGTATGAAACGTTGTGCCGAAAACGGGTATGGAGCCGAACAGCATTCCCGGTCGGTCCGGCAGATACCAATGATATAGGAAGGGTAGGCCCGCCTTAGCCCAGTATTCCGCGCGTTTCAGATACGATTTATTTCCGGTGATTTCGTGTGCCTCAATGTATGCCCCAATTGCATAGGCGGCAGCGAGAATATCCGGCTCATACAATGGGCATTCCCATGTTTGGGCACCCCGCGGCACCGAAAAACGGTTCATGAAGGCGAGTGCTTTTTTACCCGCTTCGAGTGAGACACTGTTCCCGGTGATGCGTGCATGTTTCAAGAGTTTTAGGGCATTCACAGCACACGTTCCGAGGACAACATCGCCCGGTGTTCCGAGGCTTTCTGTCCGTTCCGATGCTGGTTGAAACGCCCAGCTGCCATCCGCTGCTTGCGATGATAGCAAGGGTGCCACTTCGTCTTCATAGTGTGCCAATGCGGCCTCTAAGTGTCCGACATAGAATGGAAACTCTCCGCTGAGAATATGACATGAACCGCGGGCTACCAAAGCTGCCGGGCCGCCTTCGGCGACCGTTTTATCTGCTATCTCCATGACTCGTGCCTTAACAGGGTCAGATTTGGTGATGAGGTAATCGTACCAAAGTAAGGTTGCAAATCCCGGTTCGTTCTGTGAGGGCCAATCGGCACAGTGTCGCGATTGCCGTGCCTCTGCATCCCAGGTTGTGTCCATGAACCCGTGCCGTGAGAGGAGTAGCTCCTCTTCATCGCTGCGCGGTGGGTTTAGCGGTGCTGGGGTGCCATACGCGGATGTCCAATGCGTTACTGCGTCTAAAATTGTGGTATTTCCATCTGCAATAATTTCACACGCCAAGGAGATAGGACGTTCCGGGGTGAATGTATAGGCTGTCTCAGCAACCCGTTCATTCTCCTTGACCCATTTCGGTACAGTGGGTAAGAAGAGTCCCATTAAATGATTTTTCTCTCGGTGATACGAATTCGGGGAGGCGAATACAGCGGAGACGTTGTGTTCCTCGCCATCCCAACTTTCCAGGGGATTCCAAGCGATACCGACAATTGATTTCTGCAACTCAACCGCCATAACAGGAACAGTAATTTTATAGGGGTGCGGGACTAACCGGTTGTTGAGCGGAGGTGCTGCGTCTCTGGGATTTGAAGAGGGTTCTTCGTTTTCTAAGAATTCCAGCCCGGGAAACAGCGCAGCCGCTTTTTTATCGCGCATGCTTTTATGTCCTGCATAGATTTCTGTTCCTCGGAAAGCGAGCAACTCCCGGGGGCTATCCACCGTTAAGCGATATGCTGCTTTGATACGTCTAGCATCTTCAGTGAGCGTTAGCAGGAGTTGAAGCGTCCATGTTACGCCATCGGCATCCTTCTGTTCATCGGATAGTCGGACAATAGCTTCGCCGAGGCTGTTCCCTGATAGGTAAACTTCACTTGGAACAAAAGTGAGATTCTGCTGTGTATCTGTCCGAGCTCCCTCCTGCTCGGGCTGTTCTTTTGATTGAGAAATGTAGGTTGCTTCAGCGATTGTTTTGGAGGTTGCTACTTGGTGATAGGTATTCCCTTTCGCTACGAAAACGGCATAATACTCAAAGCCTTCCGGTATGTCTATTTCTTGTGAGCGGAGGCTATCGCGCTGTGTGCCATTGTGAACCAAAACGATGCGGAGATGTTTATTGCCCATCACGACGTGTTCGTCCTGTTTGTAGGTATGGAGCTCCGGTATCACTTTTGTTTCAAGTTTCGGTAATACTGGTCGGATGTCAACTGTACCCTTTACCTGTTTCTCACCGGTATGTTGCTGTGACTTCAGCGTAACACTGAATTCGGCACTATTTGAATGTGAAATCCCGTTTGCCTGCCAGAATAACGTCGTTGTCTCACCGGGGGCGAGTGCATTCACGTTGTGTGTAGGTTTATCACGTTTGAGTTTCAGCTCGCTGATACTCAGACGTGTCTTGCTGTCCTTGGTGAGGGGCCCCGCCCCGGTATTTTTCAGAGTGCATTGTACTTCAAACGCCTCCCCTACACCGACAACAGCGGATGTTGCGCCGACGCTGACTATCTCTAATCGCGGTTGTGCTGCGTAAAGCGTTAAGTCGAGCGGCTCGTCTGCTAATTGCTTATAGATTTCACCTGCAATTTCGGAAGCAGGGGTGAAATCAGCACGATTGAACGTAAACACGCTGTGCTGATTCTCGTCGAATTCGGCAATAGCAATACCGCATTGCAATTCCGGTGTGGATACCGCTCTCCGCCTCCCTCTGCCCCTCGTACGGGTACGCTTCCTATCACGTCCTTCACCCCTTGTAGTTAGCTTCAGAAGTGTCGGTTTACCCCATAGTGCCCACGCGTAGCTGCTATTTCCTTCAACGTTACAGTGCGTGATGAAGGTGATGTTCACTGTTTTATCCGCGTAATCTGTTAACTCTATCCCGTTTTCCGCCCAACGGCATTCGGTTGACACAGCGTCAAAATGCGGTTCGCCCGAAATTTCGATACAGAACTTAACCCCGCCCGGTGGTCGCTCCGCGTCATCAAACACGATGCCATCACGGAGCCCGACACTGAAATGGAGAAAAAGTGCTTCGTTCTCGGCAACGGAAGGGAGTGCTAATTCGTAGTTAATTCGGGCAGCATCGGTTGATGATGGGTGTCCAAACAGGGCAGGTTTTTTTACGCCGCCTGCTGAATCTGCCAAGCTTGCTGATACCTGCTCCGCCCCCTTATATGTGCTATCTTCAAACATCGCTACGAAATCGTACACTTCCTCGCTTGTCCCCAGCTTATAAGACACCTCAGGTTCACTTGGGCCGGGCGTTTCTTTATCGTCAGATGCGGCTTCTGATTCTGCAGTCTCACCATCCGTAGACGCGCTTTGTAAGGGCTCAATCGATTCTAAAGGTTTAGATATCTGATCTTCTTCTGTAGGCGTGCTCTCCGGAGCATCAGATGTTACTTCAGCTGTCTCTGCCTCGGCCGCTTCAGGCGTTTCAGTAGGAACGTGCTCCTGCTCGCCATTTTCCACATCTGAACTCTGTTCTGTGGGGGCATCATCGCCCGCGACTTCTTCAACAGGGTCAGCAGAATCAGGGTCAGGCGTTTCAGTAGGAACGTGCTCCTGCTCGCGACTTTCCATATCCGAATCTTGTTCTGCTGGGATATCATCGCCCGCGACTTCCTCAACTGGCTCAGCAGAATCAGGATTAGGCGTTTCAGTAGGGACGTGCTCTTGCTCGCGACTTTCCATATCCGAATCTTGTTCTGCTGGGATATCATCGCCCGCGACTTCCTCAACTGGCTCAGCAGAATCAGAGTCAGGCGTTTCAGTGGAGGCGTGCTCCTGCTCGCGATTTTCCACTACGGGTTGTTCAAGTTCTTCCTCGTCATTATGTGTTTCTTCTTCCATTTTTCCTATGAGAAAATGTTGGAAAAACGTCAGCATTTCATATCTCCTCTGCTCAAAGTAGTAGGCATTTTTGAGTATTAGGGCAAGCAGCCTGCTCCTAAGGTTTCCGTAACAACGTTATAGAAGCGAGCTCGCGATTTACAAGCTATTGCTTTTCTTGCCACCGCTTTTTTTGCTGCTTCATTTCAGCGTTGAGAACAGGGTCAGATGATGGCGTTTGGTTTGCCGCGTCAATGAGCCAAACCCCGTCTTCGCTCTTCAGCACCGGTTTCCGTTGTTCAACAGGTAGCACGTCAAACGGTTTATGCGGCTCTATCTGATACCAATATGCGACAGAAGATGTCTCATTGCTGAGATGGTTGCCGTGTCCGTGCTCAATTGTCACCCGAATCTCTTTCTCAAAACGGATGGGATTTTCAAGATGATAGACATACGAAGTTTGGTAACCGTTGGTATCGCTCTCGTGAATGGATGAACCGTTATGCGCAAACGCATTGCGTTGCATCCCCCACGCCTGATTGAGATAATCTTCTGAGCCGGTGCCGTGCAAATCCGGTGGCCACTTATAGCCATCTATCCAAATCATATCATCGCCTTCACCCCACCATGTGCCTTGGAAGTTGGTAACCGACAGATTACAACCGATATAGTGCCCTCTCCCTTCGGCAGACAGGATAAGATAGTTGTTATCCCATGCGAGTCGTTCCGCATTGATGATATCCGCTTCCGCCGTGTTGACTTTGATTTCGTGTCCCCAGCCATCACACGGATTTTCGCGATGAAATTGTGCATGAAAATGTGCCACATCCTCACCGTGGGGTGTCGGGTATAACTCGTAAACCATCAACATAAGTCATAGTTCAATTTTCCTATATATGCATCACACTGCGAATTCATGTTGTAGTGATACTCACAACGCCTAAAGGCGTGTGCTTCTTTGCCTCCTCAGGGGAGGCTTACTTGATTTGAGCCCCGAAAACGGGGACCACTTATCAAGTCGACGCAGGTGCGGATTAAACCGAACACCTGTGGGGGATACCACAGCCCCGACTACAGGGTTGAAAAGCCAGCCCTGATACTTTGTCAAAATGTTGCTTGCCCACACAACGTCTCTGTGTCCGTTCCAACCGCATTTAGAACAGTGGTAATTTCTGCCACTCGGCTTCTTGCGATTACGGCAACTCGGACAAGTTTGTGAGGTATAGGCTTCGTTTTCTGTCTCAACGTTGATGCCTACCGCTTTTGCTTTGTAGGTTATCAGGTGTTCGATTTTTGAGAAAGACCACTGGTGCAACTTCTGATTGGCGTTTTTGCTATAGTTAATAGATTGTCGTATGTGCTTAATGTCACCAATGACAATCGTTTCTATCCTTCGCTCTCGGCAGGAAGAAACAAATCGAGACGTGATTTTGTGACGCATATCACGTAATTGATTAGCAAGCGATGCAAGCGTTCTATCTTTAGCACGTTTTAGTTTTTTCCAACGCTTGCTATAACGTTTGCACCTTGATAGTTTTTGGTTGATTTTCGCCTTAAACTTTTCGCAATACCTTGCTTTACTTCGGATTTCGCGGCCGTTATAAATCTCGGAATTAAGTCCATCAAAAGCAACAATCGGATGTATTTCGCCCATGTCCACAGCAACCACAGTACCCGCTTTTACTTTTGTCCGCTTCGGTTGCGTTACGTAGGTTGCGTGGAACTCGTATTGTTTCGTGGTTCGGTTATAGACAAGTGAGACTTCAGCGGGCACTTTCTTATGGAACTTCTTATCAATCTTAATCCAGAGTGGGTCTCTGCCTTTGCCCAGAGAAAGCCGTAGCTTACCGTGCTTGTAGGTGATACCTGTAGCACGCCACGTGAAAGTATGGAACTTATGCTTTGGAGGCTTTGCTTTGGGATTAGAAGCTTTATTAGAAAAGAAAGAACGCCTTGCACCGCAATAGTCGTCTATGATTGCCTGAACGCTATGGGCATGGCAGGGATACCGCTTGAATTTGAGATATGCCTTAAGTCCACCGTCTGAAATCCAAAAGCCTTTTCGCCTGTGTGTTTTGAACGCAAGCGATACCGTTTTTGAATAGATACGACCGCCAAGCCGATTCATCTCGTCTAACTGCTCTGTAGGCTTGGCGGTTCCTATGATATAAGTGAGATAATCATTTTTGGACCTAGACATTCTTTTCATCCTCAATATACTTTTTGACAACTTCTAAGGATACACACCCAACCGACGATATGAATTTGGAACGCGTCCACAGAGAGGGTAAACCGGATTTTAGGTGTGGAAATCCCTCACGCAAGACTTTAGAGGTGAAACCTTTTAGCATCCAAACTGTCCGAGTGACTGGCACTTTCGGATTGGTTTCTATGATAAGATGCACAGGGTCTTCCATCACCTCACTGGCACACACCTTAAAATCTAAATCGGTTTGTTTGGAGCATATCAGCTGATGCAACCGTTCTTGTATAGGTTCGGTTAAAACCTTGCGCCGATACTTCGGACACCAGATAACAGGATACTGACAACTATAGACAAGGTTCGTATCAGAATACCAACTCTTTTCTGGGTTCTTAATAAACATTATACTATATCCTTTATCTGTTAGTTTCTCTAATATAGGATAACATATTTTTTAGATAATGTCAACTATTTTAGCTGTCACAGAGGCACGGGCGTTACGGGGTTGGACCCACAGCTAAAGCAGTGGGATTGTTAAGTGAGTCCCTTCACTATCAATTATAACACATCCATACAAAAAAGCAACAGAAAAATCTATTTCTCAGCCGCTGTCCCGATTATCAAGTCTTCCGCTACAAAACCCCCGTGCTTTAGCTGGGGGATGTAGTAGCGGCGCATGAGCTAAAATTTTAATTTGACTTTTGCATTAAAATGTGGTATAATATATATATCATCAGTGGTTCGGATTACCACCTTCAACGCCACCAATGTTGAAGTTCCGAACCTCAACCTATGGTAGGGTTGTGTGCTGATGTTCTGGCGATACCCAGTCAATATCCACATTTTTGTGCAATGCTTTCGGTATCCAAAAGACGGGTCATGCTGCATTGGATACCAAAGCACTGATTCACAAGCATAAAGAAGGTGCGAAGCACGAGGGCAGGGCATTGTCCTTTGAGTTAGGGGCAGTAAGACTTGGAACAGCCCAAGCATCTCCGTTGAGGATGTCCTCGGTGGGACCTCGGACGTTCACACGTCTGAAAACCACAATCCAATAGCTAACGCGTAGCGGAACTTTTTAAAAGAATCTCCCTTGCTTTAGCTGGGAGAGTATGTCAAGTACTCAAACTTGACTATCAACCCTGTAATGAGACGCAGTGTTTATTGCCACAGGTGTTAGATATTCCGTTGAAATTGCGGTAAATTGATGGGTTTCGCTTTTTTGGCGATTAGCGATTGGCGATTAGCAAATAGCAAGAGGAAGAGGGGTTTGACGCGCAGCAGAGATATGCTTAGCATCACAACCTTCTTGCTAATTGCCAAACTGCCAAAGAAGGAGGTATGATTATGTTTTCACGGCTTCAAGCTCATCGGGACAGACGGAAAAGACGATTCGATGAAGCTAGAACCGAAGGAAAAGCCGAAGGTAAAACCGAGGCTTACCGAACGCGAGTTTGAAAAAAGTTTTGACCTAGAGCGTTCTCTGGTAGTTTTAGCAAAAAACAGCACAAACTAGGAAGTATGTGCTACAATTATGCTGCTTTTTTCTCGGTGAAACAGGTTTAGAGCAAACGGATATTTATTATCAAGCTCACGTTTACCGAGAAATCGCTGAATGGAATAGCAGACGGCTCAACGCACTGGCACGAAATGAACCATTCACCGAACTGTTCCCTGAACCGCCTGACACTACTCATTAGCGATTGGCGATTGGCGATTGGCAAGAAATATAAGAGGGTTCTTTCTCTTGCTAATTGCCAACTGCCAACTGCAACCTTAACAATATTGTAGGCTAAGTTTATCCTACCTGTTAGATTTTACAGATGCCCAGGTCCGGAACTGTTTGCCAGAGGCGGATACATGTCCACGCATCCGAACCGTCTGCAGCTGTTCACGCACACCGCTAAACGACACATCCTCTATACGATAGTAATACGAAACATTCGGCTTCGCTGTTGTGTCTTTCCATTCATACTGCTGACGCTCACCGGTCGTGCCAGCACCCTGAATTAGCTCAGCATTAATCTGTTTGAACGCACCGGTCCGCGACTCACTGCGATAGATATTGAACCCCGCATTGTCTAACTCGGACTCGGTCGTCCACTTCAGCACAACTTCTGTCCCTGTGAACAGCGCATCGAAATGCGACAACGATACAGGTAAATAACCCCCCTGACGATAGCCCGGATTACCAATATCTGTGCTATGTCCCCAGTAAGTTCTAAAACTGAGTTTCAAATCCTTCGCTATTTTCCAACTTGAGAGTTCTGTGCCGGGAAGCGGTGCCCCATTTTCATACTTACGGATTAATGAATTTCTATATCCCTCTAACGTTTTGCCAGCGGGCAGTTGCCAGGCGGGTTTGTCCATCGTCTTGGCATCACCATCAAGGTTGCCAATCTTATCAACCATTTTACCGTTGGCATCGGACAGCATCAGACTAAACCCGGCACTACTTAACAACAAATATCGGTTTACGTTAAATAGTTCACTTATACCGGGCATGTCTGTGTGCTGCACTGACAAATCGTACACTTTGTGCTCTGGGAAATGCCCAGAGTTGGAGCTTTTCTGCGTTACGATTAGCAACGTCTGTTTCGGGCCGACGTGAACGCCCTCAAAGGTGAAACCCCACGTTGTGTTTCGCAACGTGTTCGGTTCAGGTTTCACTTCTAAGTTAAACTGCCACCCTCTCAGGTCAACAGTTTTGTTAGAGGTATTGTAAAATTCTATCCACTGCGGGGCTGCACGACCGAAGTCTCGCGTAGCGAACATTAGCTCACTGATAGAAACCGGACCACTCGGCAGATTCTTGCCCTTCGGGTAATCGTTGAGATGGCCGGGGGTGCCGAGACTGGTTGTCTTCGGGGCATCCTTATCGTAGCCGCGCCCCTCCTGGTATCCGCTGGCTGTCCACGCCGCTGCGAGATAGCCGGGCAACTTCTTCGTTGCGGTCGTGCCGGGTATTTTCTTATCGGTCCGCCGCCACGCTGCATCCAGGGCGAAGACTGGACGTATTCCTGTCGGTTTCTGAATATACAGGGGCCACATCAACGTTTCGTGGTCCAGATTGTTCGGCCAATAGGTGCTGGCTACATCAACAATCGCTTCGGAGGTGCCAATTCTATCCTTCTTCTCACGCAAAGTGAGAAGGTATTTCTCCTCGACCGGAAGCGGAAGTTTCAACGCTTTGGTGGTGATATACCTTGAGACGTTCCAGCTTTCCAGAACAGCCTCATCCCAGCGTCCGGTATAGATGTCAATTCCCGCTGCGATGGCGGTTTTCTCCGTCGCACTGTTGAGAATCAAAAGGATATGGTTCGGCAGCAACTCGTAACTTGGAAGTGTGATAATCTTTTTCTCTTCCAGGGTCTTGCCGTTGCCTGTTACGATGCCGATTTCCCAATCTCCAAGATTAACGCTCCGCTGTCCTACGTTCTTCAGTTCTATCCAGTCATTTTTATCCTCGGTGCCGTTGTATATCTCGTTGAAGATGACTTTGCCGAAATCGGAGCCATATTCCTCTGTAGACCCTGTGTCAACCAGTTGCGACTCGGTTTCAAAATCAATCGTTATACTCACATCTGCAGCAGGCCCATTTCGGACACCGTCTGTCCCCGCATTCACCTTCACAGTGAGGACGATTTCGCCAGCAGTATCAACAGGGGGCGTGATGGTAACCGTGTAGTCCGTGCCGCTGCCTGTCAAAGTGAATGTCGCATCGTCTATGCCATACATCCGAGTTGTCGTCAATGTCATATCGCCCAATTCAAACCCGTTGACAGGTTTGGAGAAGGTAATATCGACATCAAACGGACCCGTCTGCACATCTTGCGGCACTGTGAAGCGGACCGTCGGTACTGTTGTATCAAAAGCGATACTTTCGGATGTTCTAACGGCAGTCGGCACATCATACACACCATCGTTTGCAGCATCAGCACGGACTTGAACCTGTAACGTGCCTTTGGCATTGGCGGGCACGGTGATTGTGGTTGTATAGTTGGCACCTTCACCTGTCAATACTGATGAAACGGTGCCGCCGCTGGTATCGGCACGCGTTGTGATAAGGGTAATATCATCTGTTTCAAACTCCGTGACAGGTTTGGAGAAGGTGATACCGACATCAAACGTGTTGTTAAGTTGCGTTCCCGAAGGTTCGCTGAAAACTAGCGTCGTCGGATTCGTATTCACAGGTGGCGTGTTAACCGGGTTCGTATTCACAGGTGGCGTGTTAACCGGGTTCGTATTCGCAGGTGGCGTGTTAACCGGGTTCGTATTCGCAGGTGGCGTGTTAACCGGGTTCGTATTCGCAGGTGGCGTGTTAACCGGGTTCGTATTCGCAGGTGGCGTGTTAACCGGGTTCGTATTCGCAGGTGGCGTGTTAACCGGGTTCGTATTCGCAGGTGGCGTGTTAACGGATGTATCAAAATTTACCGATACACTGGTATCTGCAACAGGTCCGTTGCGCACGCCATCCGTCGCTGCATCTGCTTTCACGGTGAGGGCAATATCCCCCGCAGCATTCGCAGGTGGAGTGAGGGTAGCCGTGTAGTCGGTGCCGCTGCCCGTCAAAGTGAATGTCGCATCGCCTGTGCCACTTGTCCGAGTTGTTGTCAATGTCATATCGCCTACTTCAAACCCGGTGACAGACTTCGAGAAGGTGATACCGACATCAAAGGCACTCGCCTGCACACCTTGCGGCACTGTGAAACTGACCGTCGGGAGTGTCGTATCAAAAGCGATACTTGCCGACATTTGAGCGGTAGTCGGCACATCGTGTGTGCCATCGTTGGCAGCATTTGCAGCAATTGAAAGCGTGGCACTTCCTGCCGCATCGGTTGGCGATGTAATCGTAGCTGTCCAAGACGTACCCGAACCGCTCAACGATACCGAGGCAGTGCCAGAGGTGCTCGCCACTGTGATGTCACTTGCCGCAAACCCGGTGACCGATTTAGAGAAGGTAATACCAACATTAAACGTGTTGGCGCGTTGCGTCCCCGAAGGTTCACTGAAAACTAGCGTAGCCGGGGTCGTATTCACAGGCGGTGTGTTAATCGGATCCGAAAGCACCGGGGGCGTGTTAATCGGATCTGTATTCAGAGGCGGCTTGCTAACCTGTGTATCAAAAGATACCGATACACTCGCATTTTCAGCCGGTCCGTTGCGCACACCATCCGACGCTGCATCCGCTTTCACAGTGAAAACGACTCGACCGATAGCATCCGCAGGCGGGGTGAGGGTAGCCGTGTAGTCGGTGCCGCTACCCGTCAAAGTGAATGTCGCATCGCCTGTGCCACTTGTCCGAGTTGTTGTCAAGGTCATATCGCCTACTTCAAACCCAGTGACAGACCTGGAGAAGGTGATATCGACATCAAACGGACCTGTCTGGACATTTGGCGGCACTGTGAAACTGACCGTCGGCGTTGTAGTGTCAAATGTAATAGCAGCGGAGCTGACGTTGCTTTCAGGTGCACTGCGGGCACCATCCGTTACTGAATCGCCTGAGATTTCCAACGTGACAGCACCTTTTGCCTCCGTGGGCGAGGTAACTGTAGCGGTATAAGAGGTGCCTGAACCGCTGAGCGTCACTGTGGCATCGCCGGAGCCATTGGTGTGTGTTGTGTTCACCGTTATGTCACTTGCCTCAAAACCTGTGACCGATTTAGAAAAGGTAATCGGTACATCAAATGTATCTGCTACCTGTGTGCCCGGGGGTTCCGTGAAGCTGACCGTTGCCACCGTGGTATCGTAGGCGATGGGTTGTGATGTCTCCGTGGTTGCCGGCACCTCATTTGCCCTATCATACGCGGCATGTTTGCCGACAGCTAATGTCACCGTGCCTTCGGCTGTTGTCGGTGAGGTCACCGTTGCGGTGTAAGACTTGCCGGAACCGCTCAACGTGAACGTGGCATTGCCGGAGCCGCTGGTGTGGGTTGTGGCAATTGTGATGTCACCCGCTTCAAACCCTTGGACATCTTTGGAGAAGGTAATCCCAACGTCAAACGTTTTCGCTATCTGGACACCCTTCGGTTCACTGAAATTCACCGTGCCTTGTGTCGTATCAAAAGGGATAGGATTAGACACTGCTATGTTTGCTGGGGCAGTGCGTGTACCATCCGTAACAGCATTTGCGGCGACGTAAAGGATGATGATACCTTTGGCATTTGTCGGTGAGATGACCGAGGCGGAGTAGTCAAGGGATAAGCCCGATATGACCAACGTCACTGAGGCTGTGCCCGTGCTACTCGTCACGGTGATGTCGCTTGCATCAAACCCCGTAATATTCTTAGAGAAGGTAATCGGAACGGCAAAGCCGCTGCCTAACTGTGTGCCTACGGGTTCATCGAAACTCACCGTTGCCACCGTCGTATCAAAACTAATCGCATCGGAGGTCGCTTTACTTGCTGGACCGGTGCGGGTGCCATCTGTTACCGAGTCTGCCGCAACTTCCAAGGTGATAGTCCCTTTCGTTGCCGTGGGAGATGTCACCGTTGCGGTGTAGGAAGTACCCGAACCGCTCAATGACACTGAGGCATTGCCACTGCTACTTGTCACGGTGATGTCACTCGCAGCAAATCCTGTGACAGACTTGGAGATGGTAATCCCAACGTTAAACGTGTCTCTGTATTGTGTGCCTACAGGTTCTGTAAAGTCTACCGTTGCGACCGTCGTATCAAAACTAATCGCATCCGATGTCGCTTTACTTGCAGGACCCGTGCGCGTGCCATCCGTGACTGCATTTTTCGCAACTTCTAAGGTGATGGTGCCTTTGGCTGCCGTGGGTGAGGTCACCGTGGCGGTGTAGTCTTTGCCTGAACCGCTCAATGACACCGAAGCAGTGCCGGTGCTACTTGTCACTGTAATGTCACTGGCAGCAAATCCTGTGACAGACTTGGAGATGGTAATCGGAACGTCGAAAGTATTTGCTACCTGGATGCCTGCCGGTTCTGTAAAGTCTACCGTTGCGACTGTCGTATCAAAACTAATCGCATCCGATGTGGCTTTACTTGCTGGACCTGTGCGGGTGCCATCCGTAACAGCATCTTTCGCAACTGCCAAGGTGATAGTCCCTTTTGCTGCCGTGGGTGAGGTCACCGTGGCGGTGTAGTCTTTGCCGGAACCGCTCAATGACACAGAGGCAGTGCCGGTGCTACTTGTCACTGTAATGTCACTGGCAGCAAATCCTGTGACACTCTTATTGAAGGTGATAGGCACATCAAACGTATTTGCTACTTGTGTTCCTGCCGGTTCTGTGAAAGTCACCGTTGCAACTGTTGTATCAAAACTAATCGCATCGGAGGTGACTTTGCTTGCAGGCCCCGTGCGCGTGCCATCCGTAACAGCATCTTTCGCAACTTCCAACGTGATAGTCCCTTTCGCTGTTGTCGGTGAGGTCACCGTGGCGGTATAGGAAGTGCCGGAACCGCTTAACGTTACCGTGGCATCACCTGAGCCGCTTGTGCGCGTCGTCGTTACCGTAATATCGCTCGCTACAAATCCTGTGACAGACTTAGAGATGGTAATCGGAACGTCAAAGGTGGCTCCATACTGTGTGCCTGCCGGTTCTGTAAAGTCTACCGTTGCGACTGTTGTATCAAAGCTAATCGCATCGGAGGTGGCTTTACTAGCAGGACCGGTGCGTGTGCCATCCGTGACAGCATTTTTCGCAACCTCCAACGTGATAGTCCCTTTCGCTGCCGTGGGCGAGGTAACCGTGGCGGTATAGGAAGTCCCCGAACCGCTTAACGTTACCGTAGCATCGCCTGAGCCGCTTGTGCGCGTCGTCGTCACCGTGATGTCGCTTGCTACAAACCCTGTGACGCTCTTAGAAATGGTAATCGGCACGTCAAACGTATTTGCTACCTGCGTTCCTTCCGGTTCGGTGAAGCTGACCGTTGCGACTGTTGTATCAAAGCTAATCGCATCGGAGGTGGCTTTACTAGCAGGACCGGTGCGTGTGCCATCCGTGACAGCATTTTTCGCAACTTCCAACGTGATAGTCCCTTTCGCTGCCGTGGGTGATGTCACTGTGGCGGTATAGGAAGTACCTGAACCGCTCAACGTTACCGTGGCATCGCCTGAGCCACTCGTGCGCGTCGTCGTCACCGTAATATCGCTCGCTGCAAACCCTGTGACGCTCTTGGAGATAGTGATCGGCACGTCAAACGTATCTGCTACCTGCGTTCCTTCCGGTTCTGTGAAATCTACCGTTGCGACTGTTGTATCAAAGCTAATCGCATCGGAGGTGGCTTTGCTTGCAGGCCCCGAGCGTGTGCCATCCGAGACTGAGTGCGCGGAGATTTCCAGCCTTACCGTACCTTTCGCTGCTGAGGGTAAAGAAATCGTAGCGGTCCAAGAGGTACCTGAACCGCTCAACGTTACTGTGGCATTACCCGTGCCGCTTGTGCGCGTCGTTGCCACGGTGAGGTCGGGGCCAGCCTCCTTGGGATCCGGTACCGTTGAAAACCCAGTAACGCTCTTATTGAAGGTAATCGGGAGGTCAAACGTTGCTGCTACTTGTGTACCTTCGGGTTCTGTGAAACTCACCGTCGGTACTCTGGTATCAAAAGAGATTGTCCCGGTTTCTGTCGCACTGGACGGTCCCTCATGTTCTCCTGTATCTTCCACAGCATCCGCCTGCATGGAGAGGTTAACGGTGCCTGCAGCATTTGCTGGAAGTGTGATTTTCGCTGTGAAGTTGGTGCCAGAGCTGCCGACGATTCCCCCGACACCTGGTATACGGAATGTCGCATCACCTGTACCACTGGTGCGCGTCGTCGTCAACGTCAAATCGTTTAATTCAAAATCCAAAATGAACTTGGAGAATTTAATCGGCACATCAAAATTGGTTACCTGCACACCTTGTGGCACCGTGTAGGTGGCTGACGGCGTTGTGTTGTCAAAACTGATAGACTCGGATGTCGTTGCACTGACAGGACCGCTGCGATTTTGGCTATCAGCTACTGCGTCTTTGGCGACTTGTAGTGTGATGGTGCCTTTCGTTTCCGTGGATGGCGTAACATTAACAGAGTAACCAGCACCTGAACCTAAAAGCGTAAACGTTGCATTGCCGGTGCCACTGGTAAGCGTCGTCGTTATCGTAATATCGCTGGCGGCAAACCCTGTGACAGACTTACCGAAGGCAATCGGCACACTAAACGTATCTTCGTATTGTATGCCTACGGGTTCTCCGAAAGTCACCGATGGCGGTGCCGTATCAAAGCTGATAGCATCGGAGGTCGTTTTACTGGCAGGACCGGTGCGCGTGCCATCCGTAACCGAGTCTGCTGCAACCGCCAGTGTAACGGTGCCTTTCGCATTTGTCGGCACGGTGATTGCGGCTGTATAGTCTTTGCCGGAGCCGCTGAGGGTGAACGTTGCATCCCCCGTGCCACTCGTGCGCGTTGTCGTGATCGTGATGTCAGCCGCTGCAAATCCTGTAACGCTCTTAGAGAACGTGATAGGCAGGTCAAAGTTAGTAGCTTGTCCCACCGTGGGTTCCGTGAAATCTACCGTTGCCACCGTCGTATCAAAACTAATCGCAGAAGAGGTGGCTTTGCTGGCAGGACCCGTGCGTGTACCATCTGTTACAGAGTCTGCTGCAACAGCCAACGTGATGGTACCCTTTGCTGCTGTCGGTGAGGTCACCGTGGCGGTATAAGATGAACCAGAACCGCTCAACGCCACCGTGGCATCCCCTGTGCCGCTTGTGCGCGTCGTCGTCACCGTGATGTCACTCGCTGTAAATTCTGCGACAGACTTAGAGATCGTGATAGGCACGGTAAAGGTGTTCCCGTACTGTGATCCTTCGGGTTCCGTGAAACTCACCGTTGGCGGTGTGGTATCAAAACTAATCGCATCGGAGTCAGTTTTCTGTGAAGGACCTGTGCGCGTACCATCGGTGACAGCACCTTTGGCAACTGCCAGTGTAACGGTGCCTTTCGCATTTGTCGGCACGGTGATTGTGGCTGTGTAGACTTTGCCAGAACCGCTGAGCGTGAACGTGGCATCGCCGGAGCCACTCGTGCGCGTGGTATTGATCGTAATATCGTCCGATGTAAACCCGGTAACGCTCTTAGAGAACGTAATCTCAACGCTGAAGTTCTTGGCTTGGACATCCGTGGGTTCCGTGAAATCCACTGTCGGCGGTGTCGTGTCAAAACTAATCGCATCGGAGTCAGTTTTCTGTGAAGGACCTGTGCGCGTACCATCTGTTACCGAACCCCCGGCGACTTCCAGCCTGATAGTGCCTTTCGCGTTTGTCGGCACGGTGATTGTGGCTTTGTAGTCCTTGCCGGAGCCGCTGAGCGTGAACGTTGCATCCCCTGTACCACTCGTGCGCGTGGTGTTGAGGTTGATGTCAGCCGCTGCAAATCCTGTAACGCTCTTAGAGAACGTGATAGGCAGGTCAAAGGTCGTTACCTGTGTGCTCGTGGGTTCCGTGAAATCTACTTTCGGCACCGTGGTATCAAAACTCATCGCATCGGATGTCGCTTTGCTTGCAGGCCCCGTGCGCGTCCCATCCGTTACCGAGTCTGCGGCAACTTCCAAGGTGATAGTGCCTTTGGCTGCAGTCGGTGATGTCACCGTTGCGGTCCAAGAGGTACCTGAACCATTCAATGTGAACGTAGCATTGCCTGTGCCGCTTGTGCGCGTTGTTTTTATCGTAATATCGGCCGCTGCAAATCCTGTGACGCTCTTACTGAAAGTAATCGGCACGTCAAACGTATTTGTCACTTGTGTGCCTGTGGGCTCCGTGAAATCTACCGTTGCGACTGTTGTATCAAAACTAATCGCATCGGATGTCGCTTTACTGGCAGGCCCGGTGACGCTGTTGCTATCGGTGACAGCATTTGCGGCAACTTCCAATGTAATCGTGCCTTTTGCTGCCGTGGGTGATGTCACCGTGGCAGTCCAGGAAGTGCCTGAACCGCTCAAAGCCACCGTTGCATCCCCTGTACCGCTTGTGCGCGTCGTCGTCACCGTGATGTCGCTCGATGCAAACCCTGTAACACTCTTATTGAAGGTAATCGGCACGTCAAAGGTGGTTCCGGACTGTGAGCTTTCGGGTTCTGTGAAACCCACCGTTATCGGCACGGTATCAAAACTAATACTATTAGAGGTTTCATCCGAGGAGGGCCCGTTAAGATTTTGCTTAAAACCTACCATATTGGCTTTTATGGTAAGGGTTACACTGCCTGCCGCGTTACTCGGCGGTGTGACCGTGGCGGTGTAGCTACTGCCCGAGCCGCTCAAAGCCACCGTTGCATCCCCCGTGCCACTTGTGCGGGTTGTTGCCACGTCAATGTCATCCGTCGCGTCAAAGTTGGTGACAGTGTGACTGAAATCAATTGGCACGGTGAACGTACTGCCTGTCTGTGTGCCTTCGGGTTCTGTGAAATCCACCATCAACAGATTTGTCGTATCAAAACTAATACTCTTAGAGGTTTCAGCCGAGGAAGGCCCATATATCCAGTCTAGTGAACTATGAAATGCAGTAATTGAATTCGCTTTTATGGTAAGGGTGACACTTCCTATTGCGTTACCCGGCGGTCTAATCGTAATGTCGTACTAATTTTCGAGCTCCCTATCACTGCCACCACTGTGGCATCTCCCGAACCTTGTGTGTTGGTTGTTGCCACTGTGACATCTTCCACGGTAAATTCACCGTTACCACCGGGACCGGCAGAGGCAGCGTGACTTAACGTGACTTCCACCTTGAACGTTTTGCTTGTCTGTGTGCCTGCGGGTTCGGTGAAAGTCACACTATCGATTGTGCATGTGCGTCTTGTGGTGTTGTCAGCATCATGCCTGCGGTCAGGAATAGGAGTATCAGTGCTCCGGTGAGTAGGTTTCGGGTTAGTGTGTTAGTGTTTCTTCTAATATTTATCCTTTCAACAGAATTATGTGAACTAAAAGCTTGTAGTAACATTATAAGGCTCCTTTTTGTTCCGCAAATTCAAATTTCGTGTCAGTTGTCAGCAGGTAGACCGATTCACCCGCTTGAACGGTTCCTCGAAGTGTCTAAATTTGGTTCATTAGGTAAGTAAGTGAGCTTACCAATTTTTCTAGCACTATCGAGACCGCGAAAAAATTCTTTATCTGCTTCCCTATTGTGCAAGTGCTGTGCCAAATAGCTAAAATTGGTCTTTTTCATGTTATCGATATGTTGTGCGGAGCCTTGTGTAGCCTATGTTTGTCGGGGGGTGAAAAATTTTTTCGGTGTGCGGATGGTGTTATAGGTATCTTTATGAGGATGTTGTAAAATGCCACAGAATTTTAGGGAAAATTGGCTTTGGTGCCTTGATACGACAGGGTTTATCGGGGTTCGTTGCAAAATACGATAGGCGTTGTAAAATGCCACAGAATTTTAGGGTTTAGTGGAGTGAGATGGAGGGTGTCTGATCGAAAATAAATAGGGACGATATATTTATAGAAGAAGACGCACACGCCCCAAATCTTAGTCCCATCGGGACGATATCTTTATAGAAGAAGGCGTTTCCGGACTAAATCTTAGTCCCATCGGGACGATATATTTATAGAAGCGGTTTCCGCGCGGTCTCTTAGTCCCAGTATTCGGGCAAGCAGCCCGCTCCTCAAGGACGATATATTTATAGAAGAAGACGCACACGCCCCAAATCTTAGTCCCATCGGGACGATATCTTTATAGAAGAAGACGCACACGCCCCAAATCTTAGTCCCATCGGGACGATATCTTTATAGAAGAAGGTGTTTCCGGACTAAATCTTAGTCCCATCGGGACGATATATTTATAGAAGAAGACGCACACGCCCCAAATCTTAGTCCCATCGGGACGATATATTTATAGAAGAAGGCGTTTCCGGACTAAATCTTAGTCCCATCGGGACGATATATTTATAGAAGAAGGCGTTTCCGGACTAAATCTTAGTCCCATCGGGACGATATATTTATAGAAGAAGGCGTTTCCGGACTAAATCTTAGTCCCATCGGGACGATATATTTATAGAAGAAGGCGTTTCCGGACTAAATCTTAGTCCCATCGGGACGATATATTTATAGAAGAAGGCGTTTCCGGACTAAATCTTAGTCCCATCGGGACGATATATTTATAGAAGAAGGCGTTTCCGGACTAAATCTTAGTCCCATCGGGACGATATATTTATAGAAGCGGTTTCCGCGCGGTCTCTTAGTCCCAGTATTCGGGCAAGCAGCCCGCTCCTCAAGGACGATATATTTATAGAAGAAGGCGTTTCCGGACTAAATCTTAGTCCCATCGGGACGATATATTTATAGAAGAAGGCGTTTCCGGACTAAATCTTAGTCCCATCGGGACGATATATTTATAGGGGTTAGTGCAAACCGACATTTATTATCAAACTCACGTTGCACGGGGAGGAGGCCGGGGCGGAGGCGGAAAGAAGCGGGGTTTGGCTAAAATCTATAACCATATCGCCCCGCTGGGGCTATTTTGTGTTTTGTTTGGGTTTTCTATAAAGATACCGCCCCGCTGGGGCTAAGAGCCGACTGTTCCCCTCAAGTTACGTTAGGAGGTCGCGTGCGAAGCAGGTTTCTACATAAGCTCAATGTCGGGATTCCAGACAGGTCGAGGGGTGCCAGTCGCGTGCGAAGCAGGCTTCTACATAAGACATCGGACTGTTTGTAAAAAAACTTTACACACCCATTTACTTTTGATGCCTTGACATTTTATAGGTGGAATAAGGACTTTCATTTTGAACGTGTCTTCCTTCGTGATGCCCGCGGGACGATGAGGCTGGTATCTCCACCTCTGTAAGTTACGAAATCATGCAGATTTGTAATCTTTTTTGTTGAAATTGACGACTTCTTTATTGCTTACGGCTGCCTTTTCTGCAAACGAATGTCGCCCGAAGAGGTAAGCAATTTCAGCAAAGTCCCACCCCCATTAATCTTGCCCTTTAAACTATTTTTGGATTGGGTGCCCTGGACAACGAAGTCGCTTGAAATGCTCCCCCTATTCGTTTGCGCATCTACATCAATGCCAATCCGGCCTCTGAGTATAGCAATTATCTCACCACTGCCTGATGTCGCCAGATGCCATTGACGATTAGGGCGCCTTGTTATTTCAGCATGTATATCACCTATGGCGGTGCTCACGTTCACACCTCCCTGACAGCTATTCAGTGTGATATTTCCACTGCTGCCCGTTTTTGCTGAGACATCGCCTCTGACATCGCTAAACTGTAGGTTACCAATAGAGGCTGCTGCTTCTACTGCGCCCCCAACTCTCGTAACCTTAATATTGCCGCTACTGCCCGTTTTAACTTTCGCGGTCCCAGTGATATTGGTCAATTCAATATCCCCAATAGATGCTTTCACGGTGACGTTATCTCGGCAATTTTTTAGGGTGACGCGCCCGCTACTGGAGGCTTCTGCTGTTACGCTACCCCCAACGTCCGTGATTTCAATATCGCCGCCGCGCGCGTTTACAGTGCCAGTAATATTCGTCAACTCAACATCGCCAATAGAGGCTTCCACGTCGACGTTGTTTTTACAAGTGTTCAACAAGATGCGTCCGCTACTGCCTGTCTTTGCCTTTACGGTTCCAGTAATATTGGTCAATTCAATATCGCCGATGGAGGCTTCCACGTCAATGTTATCTCGGCAATCTTTTAGCGTGATTTTACCACTACTAGATGCCCGCGCTGTTAGGATTCCCCCGACATTGCTAATCTGAATATCGCCGCCGCGCGCGTTCACAGTTCCAGTAATATTGGTCAATTCAACATCGCCGATGGAGGCTTGCACATCAACATCACTTTCACACTTTTTTAGCAAGATGCGTCCGCTACTGCCTGTTTTTGCCTTTACTTTTCCTACAACATTGCCCAGGTCAATATCGCCGATGGAGGCTTCCACATCTACACCTCCTTGACAGGCTTTAAGGGTGATGTTACCACTGCTAAAGGCTTTTGCTATTACCTCACCATCAACGGTGCCAATTTGAATATTACCTCCATTTACTCTCACGTTCCCTGTAACATCGCCGAGCGTGACATCGCCGATAGAGGTTTTTACGTCGACGTTTCCTTGACATGCTTTGAGGGTGATGCGTCCACTGCTGCCTGTTTTTGCTTTTACCTCTCCTACGACATCGCCGAGGTCAATATTGCCGATAGAGGTTTCCACATCCACAGCTCCTTGAGCCGTTTTGACGGTAACGTTACCACTGCTGGTGGTTCTCCCCCAAACGGGGCCTTTAATTTCTCCGAGCTGTAGGTTACCTACAGAGGTCTGTGCTTGCACGCCTCCTATAAGGTCTACTACGGAAATGCCCCCGTGGGACGTGTTTAGATTGACACTGTACCGGTTAGGTATTGTTACGTTGAAACGAATCTCCAGTAGCGGCAGTACCAGCAACTTTTTCTGCCAATATTCTTTTCCAGCTTTGAACTTCGCATCAATCATAACATCGGAATCTTCTTGCGTAAATGCAACTTCAAAATCAGCGAGTGCTTCCTGCAGCAATTTAGTAAGTTCCTGCTTTGTTAATCCGGGTATAGCGATATTAGTGTTTTCTCTTACCGATTTCGTGTAGGTAATTCCAATCTGATTCCGGGGGTTGATTTTGATATCAATCGCGCCGAGATGTGAGGTAAGGGTTAATTGACCGCCGGGTTTAGTATCAAAATTTTTCTGGGTAGCCTGTGGAATCGTCTGTGTATCTGCTGCGCTAATTGTGCAGAACAGAAGGGACACTAAGATTGTGATGCTCAACAATCCTTTTCTCATGAAAATTTCTCCTTATTGGCTATTGGCAAGAGATATATTGGGTATGTGCGTTGTGTGCTTCTATAAACGTGAGCTTGATAATAAATATCCGTTTTCTCTAAACCTTTTTCATCGCGAAAAAAGCGGAATAATTGTAGCATAAACTTCCTAGTTTGTGCAGTTTTTTGCTAAAACTAACACAGAACGCTCTAGGTCAAAACTTTTTTTCAAACTCGCGTTCTATAAACATATCGTTAATATCGCGTGCGAAGCACGCTCCTGAGGAGCGACTTATCGCCCGAATACTAGAAAAGAACGGTTGAAAATATGGAGGCGCAATATCGCGAGCACAGCTCGCTCCTACAGAAGAACATATACACATCAATCATCTTTTTTTCTGGAGGCGCAATATCGCGAGCACAGCTCGCTCCTACAGAAGAACATATACACATCAATCTTTTTTTTCTGAATCGTATAGGTCAAGAATCTTTGTTCGAGAATTGTAACCGAAATGGTATTCGCGAGCATCCTTCAAGCGACTAGGTTTAACCCCTGAGCCGAGGGTCCGAGAATAGGTTTGTAATTTATAGTGCTTCGGGGTGAAGGTTTCATCGTTGGCTATGTAATCGAAACGAATTTTGGGGTATTCCTTGGGAATATTTTTTGCCGCGCCAGGATACCAATGATTCATAGCTTGCCCCGGTTTAACAGAGGTTTTTTCCCAAGGGTCGTCTTCGAACCATTTGGTTTGATAATGTACAGTAAACGCGGTGTTATTTTGGATGGAGAACACCTGTCTGGGTTGTAACGTATTCAGCAGGTCTTTTATGTGTTTGGCTGGCACAGCCCAGGTCGCTGTCCGTTCGTTGCTTAAGGTGGCAATTCCGATTAATGTGCCTTGCTCATTAATTACCGGCCCTCCACTGTTGCCTTTATAGGTGCCGGCATGAATCTTAAGCAGGCCTTGGTGAACCGTTTGGAAGAATCCAGCTGCCCATTTCCAAAGTTTGAGTCCGCCTGGGTTCCCAAAAATCTGAACGGGCTCGTTGGCATCCATACGCAAATAAGGGGAATAGTTGAAATTATGTTCGATTTCACGGGCTGTATCTGGAAGTCCATCAAGTTGAACTATAGCAAGGTCAGTTTTCGGCTCTTTTGCAATAATGCGGCCTGTTGCTGCATACCCGAGGCGCGATAGTACCCCTAAATTGCTCTTACTTAGGTAGAAATTCCGCTCGTCAATTAAGTTGCCGTGCCTGTCGCGTACGGGGAAGAACACCTTTACCGATGCATTGTCTTTTGTAACATGGTGGTTTGTGATGGCGAGTCTCAATTCTTCATCAATTAACACGCCGCTCCCTTGTCCGCTTTCAGAGACAATCCATACCAGTGAGCGAATTGTTTTGTCGTAGAGCTGGTCCACGCTCAATTTTGGTCCGCCAGCTGAAGTTTTTCCGCTACGTGAAAAAGGAAATTGGCTGTAGCTAATGCTTTGCATGCTGAATGCTAACAACACAACCGCTAAAATTGCCACAATCGGTTTTCGGTATAAAATTGAATTTCTCATTTTATCCTTCCACGATGGCGTGCATCTTTTCCAACCCAATCCGGGCGACCTCTGCTGGGTCTTCCGCCCAATAGCTCGGGTTGAACAGCTCTAACGAGATAACCCCGGTATAATCTGCATCTCTCAAAATAGCAATCATTCTTTTCAGGTCGAGAATGCCATCACCGGGGTAAACTCTATCGGCATCGGTTTGTTCCGCGCGCGCGGGTTCCGCAGGTGCATCGTTAAAGTGGAAGACAGCAATTTTTTCACCGGGGATGCCCACCATATCCTCAATTTCTCCGCCACCACGGTAGATATGAAACGGGTCAAGCACAATCGTACTATCCGGGTGGTCAGCGACTGTTATCACCTCCCAGGCATGTTTGACCTGATTTATGCCATCAACGAAACCGAGAAATTCCATGGCAGGTTTTACACCGAGTTCACGACCGAGTTCAAGCAGTTCACGGTAATTCTCACCGCCTAACTGCAAGTCAGCGACTTCGCGCGGGGGACTTGAGATGATATAGGTTGCCCCGACTGCGGCGGCTTGTGCCATACGTCGTTTTGCTTCCTCAATTGCTTTTTCATGTTCCGCGCCTGTCGTGTTAAGCCAGCCGTGCAAGGCGATGACAGTAGGGACAGAAAGCCCGTGGTCCTCCAGTGCGCTTTTCACATCGGCGAGTGAACCGCCCTCTTCTTCGTAAGCGGTTAAATCATCGTTCCACAACTCAATTGCCGAATAACCTGTTTCTCCGGCAATCCGAATCTTATCCATTAAATTAGCGGGACGAATTGTGCTGGTATTTAAGCCTAACTGAAATTGTGACATTCTATTTACCTCTATTTATCCAACAGTGCCCGAATAAACCGGACATCTACCCGAGCTAAGTCAATGACGCTATCTACCGGTTCACCGCTGTATTCACTGTGAAAACTGACCGGTCCCGAGAAGTTCATCGCTTTCAAGGTCTTAAGTGCTGTTTCCCAATCGACAAAACCTTTTCCGATACGGACAACTTTCCCGCCTCGCATTCCGGGTGAACGCGATAGGTCTTTGAAAGCGATTACGGCGAGGTGTGAGCTGACAATATCAAGTGCCATGTCAATCGGTTCACCCACAATTGAGAGGTGCCCCGTGTCCGCAAAAACGCCGATGTGTTGTGGGTCAAACCCCTTCACAAGGTTCATCACAGCACATGAATTGAGTCCCATGGAGGTTCCGGAATGGTTGTGAATGCAGGTTCGTGGTCCGTATTTCTCAGAAAGTTTGGAAAATCCATCGAGTTGGGTGCGGATAAAATCAACTTGTGCCCAATATCCACCATCCGTTGCACGCCAATGCCAGTATCCCAATTTGATATTCTGAACGTTTGCTTCGCCTGCGGCGGCAAAAACGCGGATTGTCTCTTCGTTTGAAGGGTCTAAAAAATCTCCGGGCGTTGTAACAAGCGGAATAGACAATCCCGCTTCGGTAAATTGTTTTGCGGCGGTGGGTAATGCCTTCTCCGCATTTTCCGGGTTTACCGGATACCCGGGACGCACACAAAGGTCAGCCCCTTCAACCCCAACCGATTGCAATGCAGTGATAATGTGTGGGACCTCTAATCCTTGTAGATGTTTTGTGAACATTATAAATTTCATAATTTTTCGGGTTTCCTACTACTTCACCAGTCCACAACGGCTCCGTCATCCGGATGGTATGTCATCGGATTTCGCCAGTCGTGATCGATTTTGTCTTCAAGTGCATCTTCGTCAAGTTCAATGCCTAATCCAGGGCCGGTGGGAAGTTCGACGAATCCATCGTTGAAAACGAAGGGATTCTTAAGATAGCCTTCTCCGAGGGTGGTATGTTCCTGCATCACGAAGTTCGGAATGGAGGCATCTAATTGGATACATGCGGCTAACGAGATGGGGCCGAGCGGATTATGTGGGGCGATGCCGCCGTAATAGGCTTCCGCCATTCCTGCGATGATGCGTACTTCATTGATACCGCCTGCATGACAAAGGTCGGGTTGGAGGATAGACGCTGCCTGTTTCTCCAAAATTTCGCGGAATCCCCATTTGGTGAAAATCCGTTCCCCTGTTGCAATCGGCAAATGGGTGCTGCGTGCAATTTCCGCGAGGACATCCACATTTTGACACTGAATCGGCTCTTCGATAAACATCGGTTGATACGGTTCCAAGGCTTTAATTAAAACCTTCGCTGTCTGTGGACTGACAGCACCGTGGAAGTCAATAGCCAGGTCCACTTCTGTGCCAGCGGCTTCACGCAATGCAGCAAAATGCTCGACAGCTCTGTCAATGAAAGCTTTGTTTTCAATTATACGTGGGGCTCTTCCGCCAGCAACGCCGGTTTTAAAAGCGGTAAACCCTTTGTCAATCCATTCCCGAATGCCTTGCGGGTCGCCGCCGCCTTTGTATAGTCTAATTCGGTCACGGGTGGGGCCGCCGAAGAGTTGGTAAACGGGCACCCCGAGTGATTTTCCTGCTAAATCCCAGAGGGCTTGTTCAACGCCGCTCAGCGCGCTTGTCAGGATAGGGCCACCTCGGTAGAATGCATGTCGGTACATCGCCTGCCAGTGATGGACGACGCGTCTTGGGTCTTCGCCGATGAGGTAGGGTGCAAGTTCGTCGACAGCTTGTGCACAGGTCTTCGCGCGCCCCTCTAAAATCGGTTCGCCAAGTCCAACTAAACCTTCATCGGTGTGGATTTTTAAAAAAAGCCAACGTGGCTGTACGAGAAATGTTTCTAATTTTGTAATTTTCATCGAAAACTCCTTTTCCTTTAAGCCCAACCAACGGGCGGACTGGATATACGGCATGACACGCCTTTTTTGTATGTATCCTCAACGAACCGATAGGAAATATTAAAAAATGGTATCATTTTGCCTAAATTTTGTCAATCTTTTTTTTGATGGTGAGACATGATTCAAATTTGAAATTTTTGAGAGAATCTGTTATCATGATTAGTATGAAAAGAGGAAAACCTTTACTCAATGTGAATATTGGCGGGATTCAGATGCGAAATCCTGTTATGACAGCCTCCGGGACGTTCGGGTACGGCAGTGAATATGCGGAGTTCATAAATTTGAACGAGCTCGGTGCGGTTGTCGTTAAAGGGGTGACAAGCACGCCATGGCCCGGCAACCCGATGCAACGTATTATGGAAACCCCATCCGGCATGCTCAACGCCATTGGGCTTCAGAATGTTGGGGTGGATGATTTTATCCGTCAAAAATTGCCCTATCTTCGCGATTTTGATGTACCTGTCATCGTCAATGTCTGCGGCAAAACAGTGGCGGAATATCTGACGGTGGTGGCAAAGCTAAACAGGGCGGCAGGGGTTGCTGGGGTGGAGCTCAACATATCCTGTCCGAATCTGGATTATGGCGGTATGAGTTTCGGCGTTAATGCAACGTTAGCACATCAACTTGTGAAAGCGGTTCGCGCAGAAACAGCACTTCCGTTATTGGTGAAACTGACACCGAATGTCACGGATATTACAGTGATTGCCCGTGCTGTTGAATCTGCTGGGGCAGATGCGCTCTCTGCGATTAATACCTTACGTGCTATGGCAATCAATGCGGAAACGCGCAGACCGGAACTTTCAAACGTCACAGGTGGGCTCTCTGGGCCTGCAATTAAGCCGGTGGCATTGCGATTTGTTTGGGAGGCTTACAAAAGCGTCTCTATTCCAATTGTCGGGATGGGTGGTATTATGAATGCGACAGATGCAGTGGAATTTTTTATCGCCGGTGCGTCCGCTGTCGCAGTGGGGACCGCGAACTTTGTCAATCCTCGGGCATCAATGGAAGTGGTGGAGGGTATTCACGCCTATCTTGAAAAAGCAGAGATGCCGTCCATCGACGAACTAGTCGGGAGTCTGAAGGTTAATGACACTGAAGCAACGCGAGAAAGTTGATATTTTCTCACAAGATAAGGAAATATTAAAGAATGCGGCATCTTGTAACGCTTGACGATTTATCCAATTTTGAAATTGAGCAAATTTTTCGCCTTGCAGGCGGCATGCAGGTCCAATTAGAGACCTGGGCAGGAATTTGCCGAAGCAAGTTGCTGGCAACCCTTTTTTATGAACCGAGTACACGGACTCGGCTCTCGTTTGAGAGTGCAATGGAACGTCTCAACGGGGGTACGCTCGGTTTTGCTGACCCGCGTGCAACCTCTGCCACGAAAGGGGAAACGTTGGCTGATACCGCGAGAATGGTCACGAACTATGCAGACATCATTGTCGTTCGGCACAATTGGGCGGGTTCGGCGCGTGTCATGGCAAGTTATGCGAATATTCCTGTAATCAATGGGGGTGATGGAAGTCATACCCATCCCACACAAGCACTTACCGACCTCTATACGATTATTCGGCGGAAATCACAGGTGAACGGGTTAAACATTGGCATCTGTGGTGACCTGCGATATGGCCGTGCGGCACACTCGTTTGCATTAGCGGCCGCAAGATTCGGGGGCAAGCTGATTCATATTGCACCCAGCGGGTTACAGATGCCGCCCTGGGTGCTGGCGCGATTAGCACATCTCCATGCACAAAAACCGATTGAAGTAGAAAACGTCACAGAGGTGATTGAAACACTTGATGTTATCTATGTTAACCGCCTTCAGGAGGAGCGGCTTCCGCCCACTGTAGATGCGAAAACTGTGCGCGGGAGTTATCTGCTGAATGCAGCTGTAATGAAAAATGCGAAACCGGATGCGATGATTATGCACCCGCTCCCACGCGTCAACGAACTCGCTTACGAGTTAGATGATGACCCACGCGCTGCCTATTTTGAACAATCCGCGAATGCTGTGCCAGTTCGCATGGCACTGATTGCTAGCCTTATGGGATTAGAACAACTTATCTTAACACAGCCGCCAGAACGAAACATCGGGAAAGCAGCCCATCAGTGTGAAAACACGAACTGTGTCACTAATCATGAGACCTATCTGCTTTCCGAACGTGAAACGTTTACGGGGGATGTTGAGGTTCACGGCTGCGCGTATTGTGGAGTCCTTATTCCTTAAATGTAGTAGAAACGCTCCAAATGTAGTAGAAACGCCCCGCCATGCTGTCCGCTATTATTCCTCGGTAAGCGGTGTCCCTTTCTCAAGAAGTGCTTGCTTGGTTACACGCCAGAAAAGATCGCCTGGACCAACAGCGTGCCACATTCCGTTTATAAAGGTCATGACAGCACTATCTTTCCTTTCATCCGAGAGGGTGCTGCGCGGAAACCTTTGCTTGGGGCCCCAATTCGTGTAAGTGAGCGGTTCACCGCTTTGCCATACCCAATCCCCCTCTGTTTCAGCATCGCTGAGACCAATCCAATAGAGAGAATTGCCAAAGATGCCTGAAAGCCATTTCTGTTCCGCTTCGTCGTTGATGGCGACGAGATATGCTCCTTCGGTAGCGGCTTGCTTTTGTGCGTCTTTAAGATTTCTGCACCGGATTTTTCTGTAAGCGTGACCGTTCGCCGGGTTCACAACCCACACATTTTTGGGGCTTGAAAACCGCCCAGGCCGCGCTGGTAGCACCGGCAGCGGCGGGGGTGTACTATCGTCCGGCTCATCCGATGGTTTCAGTGTCTTCGTCAGTTTACGTAATAGACTTGGCAACGATTCACGAGATGTGGTGTCTGGCTTCGGTTTGGGAGTGGAGGCTGCACCTTCAGAAGATGGCTTTGGTTTCGGAGTGGAGGCTACACCATCAGATGTTGGTTTGGGCGGTGGTGCTACACCATCCAATGTTAAAACTAGGTCATCGTGACGTGTTCCATCTTCAATCAAAATCTTTTCTGACTGTGCTGAAAGGCCTCTGTACTTCACTAAAATCGTGTAGTGTGCTGGAACGTCATCTTTCTGAATATAGTGCACAAAATATCCCTCGGAATTTGTAGCACTGCCTCCACTACTCCTACCGCTCCCTGTTCCATCTACATCTTCATGTGTGATGACTTCGGTAATACGTGCGTTGGTTAACGGTTTTCCATCCTTGAAAACGACTCGCGCCCGAATCCGCGCCCGGAGTTGCACAGTGACCGCCACATTTTCGAAATGCCCCCCCGGCTTGACACCGAAACTGATACCCCCGAAGTGTGTAGGTCCATGTTGAAAAAGGGTTATGTTCCCGATTTTGATTGAGACAATTTCATAATCCGGTTCCGAGGGTGCAAGCAGGACTATGGGCCGGGTGTTCGGAATCTTCTTTTTACTCTCTTCTTGCGTTTGCACGGGAATAGTAATCTGAATCGGTCCAGCGGGGATATTCGTGAAAGTAAAAGCACCCTTTTCGTTAGTTTTCACGCCTTGCAAACGCGACGATAGACCAATTACAAATCCGGCAATCGGTTTCCCTTTTGTATCAAGGACAGTACCAGAGAGCGTCCCACCTTTTCCTTGTGCTACACAAGGCACTGACATCATAAGGCAAAATCCGATAATTCCAATGAAAAATAAACGTTTCATTTCTACCTCCGTTATTTACTGTCAGCTGGTTTTTGAATAGGTTGGGATGGTTTTTCTATAATTACCACTTTGGTGGAACGGGAGTGTCTATCTCCGGGCCCGACGGCCCGCCATCCACCACCAAATCCAAATCCGGCGATGACATAATCTTTCATGTCGGTGTTGCCTCCCTCGCTGTCCCCATCTGCCTCGTCGGCATATTTAGTCCAGTTAGTATAGGTAACAGGCTCCCCGCTATGCCAGACCCATTTTCCCTCTTCAGCGGCATCACTGAGCCCAATCAAAAAATCCGTTCCTCCAGAGATTTGCCGTATCCATTCCTCTTCCGCTCTATCGTTAATAGAAACGAGGAACGCCTTTTCGGCGGTGGCTTTGGCAATTGCATCCTCTATACTGTGGCAATAAATCTTTTTGTAGGCGTGTCCATTTGTGGAGTTCACAGCCCATACCGGTGGTGGATTGAGAAATGCGTCTAATTCAGTTTCCATGCGCTCTGGGTCGTGTTCTTCTATCGGAATTGCCTGCTCCCCCATCTTCAAAAGAAGATGAACTTCGGGTTGGCCTTCGTGCAAAATAAATGGGAGCGATTTGGCAAGGAAACCTTCATACTCAACGCCAATTACATAGAACTGCGGCTCGTCATCTACCCTAAGGTCCTCCAAAAAATACCCCTCTGCATCGGTATAAAGTGTGCCCCATGAACTCCCGCGGCCGGTTTCATCCAGGTCCCTACGGCGGAATATATAGCGAATTTGTGCGTTAGCAATCGGCATCCCATCAGCATAAACGACCCGCGCGCGAACCTGGGGCTGGATTTGTGTTTTCACCTTGATAACGGCATCTTCAATTGTTGTCCCCGGGCTTAAGGAAAATCGCATTTCATTGAAATGTGGATGATCATTTGGATAAAGGGTTAGATTTCCGATGTCGACTGAAAGCACTTCTGTTTCCCTCTCGTCATCGCCTACCACCAATCTGACAGAGACTGGCGGAATGTCCGTGATGGAGAAACTGCCTTGTAGCCCGGTTTCTCTGGCTAATATCGGTAAGAAACCCTCTATTTCGATGCCCTCGACTTCGATTTCGTGTTGATGAACGGGGAAATCCGAAGGTTGAATTTCTATCGGCATACCGACAACCGGATTTCCCTTTTCATCAACTACACGGCCGGAAAATGTGGAACCTTCTTGTGCAAGCGCGAACGATGCCGCACAAGTGAATAGCATCGTAATCCCTAAGAGCACGCTAAGTTTTTGAAACGTCATTGTAAATCTCCTTTTTTAATATTCACAGAACTTACGCACCTGAAAATCGCAGGCATAATCGGAAACATTCTCTATACAACCTTTGACAGAATTTTAATCTTGTAATAGACTGTATAGATTATGGCATATTCAATAAATTTACGCAAGCATGGGCAAAAACTTTACACACCTTGACCGAAAACCGTTATAAAATTCTATATTACGAAAAATTGCTAAAAATCATAATATAAAATTCTATATTACGAAAAATTGCTAAAAATCATAATATAAAATTCGTAGAATTTGAGTGATTGACGCGGAAGCTGTCCGAAAACATTAGGCACACGCTGCCATACCGTCACCTGTTATTCCCCGTTAGGCAGTGTATCCTTCTCAAGGAGTGCTTGCTTGGTCACGCGCCAGAAAAGCTCGCCTGGACCAACAGCGTGCCACATTCCGTTTACAAAGGTCATGACAGCACTATCTTTCCTTTCATCCGAGAGGGTGCTGCGCGGAAACCTTTGCTTGGGGCCCCAATTCGTGTAGGTGAGCGGTTCACCGCTTTGCCATACCCAATCCCCCTCTGTTTTAGCATCGCTGAGACCAATCCAATAAAGAGAATTGCCAAAGATGCCTGAAAGCCATTTCTGTTCCGCTTCGTCGTTGATGGCGACGAGATATGCTCCTTCCGTAGCGGCTTGCTTTTGTGCGTCTTTAAGATTTCTGCACCGGATTTTTCTGTAAGCGTGACCGTTCGCTGGGTTCACAACCCATGCATTTTTAGGACCTGAAGACCGTCCAGGCCGCGACGTTTGCGGCGGGGGTGTGCTAGCGTCCGGCTCATCCGCCGGTTTCAGTTTCCCCGCCAGTTTACGTAATAGACTTGGCAACGATTCACGAGGGGCGGTGTCTGGCTTCGGTTTGGGAGTGGAGGCTACACCTTCAGACGTTGGTTTGGAAGGGGGGACTACCCCCTCTGATGTGGTGTCCGGCTTTGGTTTGGGAGTGGAGGCTACACCATCAGACGTTGGTTTGGGCGGTGGTGCTACACCATCTAATGTCAAAACTAGGTCATCGTGACGTGTTCCGGCTTCAATCAAAATCTTTTTTGACAGTGCTGAAAGTCCTTTGTAATTCACGAGAACCGTGTAGTTTCCTGGAACGCTCCTTTGATGAATATAATGCACAAAATATCCTTCGGAATTTGTAGTAATGTCTCCACTATTACTACCGCGACTTGTTCCATCTACACTTTCATGTGTGATGATCCGGCGAATATGCGCGTTGGTTAACGGTTTCCCATCTTTGAAAACGACTCGCGCCTGAATCCGCGCCCGGCGTTGCACGGTAACCGCCACATTTTCGATATGATTGCCCGGCTTGACACCGAACATTATGCCGTCGACATCTTGAAAAAGGGTTATGTCTCCGATTTTGATTGAGACAACTTCATGCTCCGGGTTCCGGAATGAAGCCGGGACTATGGGTGCGCCGTTGGGAATCTCCTTTTTACTTTCTTCTGGCGTTTGCACGGGAATAGTCATCCGAACCGGGCCAGCGGGGATATTCGTGAAAGTAAAAGCACCCTTTTCGTCCGTTTTCACGCCTTGTAAACGCGACGATAAGCTAATTACAAATCCGGCAATCGGTTTCCCTTTTGTATCAAGGACAGTGCCGGAGAGCGTTCCACCTTTTACTTGTGCAGGACAAGGCACTGATGTCATAAGGCAAAATCCGATAATTCCGATGAAAAATGTGATATGTTTCATTATTTAACCTCCGTTGCTTTTTGAATAGGCGGGGATGGTTTTTCGAGAATCGCCACTTTGGTGAAACGGTGGTTTCTATCTCTGGGTCCGATGACCTGCCATCTACCCTGAAGACCATAGACAAATCTGGCGATGACATAATTTTTCATGTCGGTGTTGCCTTCCACGCTGTCCCCATCTGCTTCGTTGCCAGAGTTAATCCAGTTGGTATAGGTAACAGGCTCACCACTATGCCAGACCCATTTTCCCTCTTCGGCGGCATCACTGAGCCCAATCCAAAAATCCGCTCCTCCAAAGATTTGCCGTATCCATTCCTCTTCGGCTTTATCGTTAATAGAAATGAGGTAAGCCTTTTCGGCGGTAGCTTTGGCAATTGCATCCTCTATACTGCGGCAATAAATCTTTTTGTAGACGTGTCCATTTGTAGGGTTCACAGCCCATACCGGTGGGGGCTCGAGAAATGCGTCTAATTCAGTTCCCATGCGCTCTGGGTCGCGTTCTTCCAACGGAATTGCCTGCTCGCTCATCTTCAAAAGAAGATGAACTTCGAGTTGGCCTTTGTGCAAAATAAATGGGAGCGATTTGGCAAGGAAGCCATCATATTCAACACCAATTACATAGAACTGCGGCTCGTCATCTCCCTCGAGCTCCTGTAAAAAATACCCTTCCGCATCGGTATAACGTGTTCCCCCTGAACTCCCGCGGCCGGTTTCATCCAGGTCCCTACGGCGGAATACATAGCGAATTTGTGCGTTAGCAATCGGTGTCCCATCAGCATAAACGACCCGCGCGCGAATCTGCGGCCGGTGTCGGGTTTGTGTTCGGACTCTGATAACGGCATCTTTAATTGTTGTCCCCGGTGCTAAGGAAAACCTCATTTCCATTTCATCGAAATCTGAATCATTATAAAGCGTTAAACCTCCGATGTCGACTGAAAGCAATTGTGTTTCTCTCTCGTCCTCGCCTACCACCAATCTGACAGAGCCTGGTGGAATGTCCGTGATGGAGAAATTGCCTTGTAGCCCGGTTTCCCTGGCTAATAGCGGTAAGAAACCCTCTACTTCGATGTCCCCGGCTTCGATTTTGTGAGGCTGAATTTCTATCGGCATCCCGACAACCGGATTTCCCTTTTCATCAACAATACGGCCGGAGAATGTGGCACCTTCTTGTGCAGGCGCGAACGGTGCCGCCCAAGTGAACAGCAGCATAATCCCTAAAAGCATGCTAAGTTTTTGAAACGTCATTGTAAATTTCACTCCTTCGTACGTAAGTCTTGTGTTATTTTTGGTTATTTAGAGTCTCTTTAGATGTAAAAAGATAGTAAAAAATTAAAGATTACAGAATTAGGCATTATAATGATTTAATCAGAGTCCGCCTACAGACCTCGCACCGCACCTGCTAACGAAACAGAAGGGCTACAATTAAACCGGCATAATGTCTATTGTAATCTTGTGATAGACTGTCCAGATTATGGCATATTCAATAGATGGACGCACACATGTTTTGGCGCAGAAAAATTTTCCTTGATTTTTTGATGAATTTAGACTAAAATTTAAAGATACAGACTTTTTAATTTACAGAAGGTGGTTCTTATGACCGGTACCGAATTTATGACCCTACGAGAAAATGGCGAGGTCAAAATTGTTGATGTCAAAACAGATTTGAGCAGTTACGCTGCTTCCGATTTGCGTAAGGTCTTAGAGGACCTTCTTGCGGAGAAGGTCAATATGATTGTTGTGAACCTGAGTGAGGTTAGTCACATCAACAGTACTGCTGTCGGCAGTCTTGTAGGTGTAGCGAAGCGGCTGCGGCAGAGCGGTGGCGACCTCAAAATTTGTGAAGCGGCACTAAACTTGAGGCACACCTTCGATTTGATAGGTGCCTCAAGCGTTGTTGAAATTTACGAATCTGAGAAGAGTGCGATTGCCGCTTTTTAAGCAAACGCGCTATAGAAAACGGGTACGAGCTATGGAGAAAACCTATATTGAGCTCAAGGTGCCGAGCGATGTCTATTACCTTGAGGCGGTACGTGCATTTGTCGGGAAGTTGTCCGAAACCTTGAGATTTTCCAAAAAACGGGTATCAGACATTCAGCTCGCGCTTGACGAAATCTGTAGCAATGCTGTCAATCACGGTTCAACGGGGGTTGAAAGCGGAATTCTATTGCAAATTAGCGTTGATGCGCGAGTGCTTGAGATTTTGGTCAGAGATACGGGCAAACAGGGAACATGCGACTGGCTAACGCCTGAAAGGTTGACTGAGATTAAGCAGCAACGTTCGCCTGAGGGTGAACGCGGGCATGGGCTTTTTATCGTAAATTGTCTTACTGATGCACACAAATTGGAGGGGAATGCAGGTGGGGGGACAGATGTAACAGCTATTTTTTATCGGGAGCATTAGGAAACGATGCGGTTTCACTCCCGATACCTTTAATAGCGATGAGTGTCATATCATCATCATTCGGGATGGCGTTTGCAAATGCGGTGATGGCTTCCGAAACGCGCTGAATAAACAGCAGCGGGGTGTGCTCAGTACATGTTTCTACGATGTGTTGCAACCGCTCGGTTGTAAAATCTTCGCCTTTCGGATTTTTAATTTCATAGGCACCATCGGTATACAGAAGGAGCTGGCTTGAAGTATCGAACGGGTAATCGTGTATTTGATATGTGGAGTCTCTCTCAATACCGAGGCCGTTTCCTGTATTTTTATCGCCGATTAATTCGCAGGGTGTCTGGATGCCATGTTGTAAGAACGGAAATGGGTGGCCTGCGTTCGCGCAGATGAGCTGCTTTTTCGCGAGGTCGAAGATGGCACAGAAGGCAGTAGCGAACATAAAAAGACGGGAGCTAATTATATCGCTGAAACGTGTATTTAGCATTTGCATAAGGGCGGCGGGGTTGTCGCCAAGCTGTGCTCTGTATTCTGTGAGGAGTGTTTTGATAAACACGGTGACAAATGCAGCGGAAACGCCGTGTCCCATGACATCAGAGATAAAAACGCCTATTCGGTTTTCGTCGATTTCCCATACATCAAAGAAGTCACCCCCGACTGCAAGCGTTGGGCTGCTATGGGATGCGATGCGAAACCCCGCGAGGTCTTGGGTGCCGTTTTGTGGGATGAGAATTTCTTGCACGCTCCGCGCCATTTTGAGTTCATGTTCTAAGCGTGCGTTATGCTCTGCTAGCGTATCCTGGTAATGTTTAATCCGCAGGAGCGAGCGGATACGTGCTAACACTTCGAAAGCATCAAACGGTTTTTCTATAAAATCGTCTGCGCCTGCTTCGATGGCTTTAATTCGGTTCTCTTGTGTATCGCGCAAGGCGGTTATCATAACAATCGGAATGAATTCTGTCTTTTTATCGGCTCGGACGCGTGCTGCGACCTGAAATCCATCCATTTTGGGCATATTAATATCTAGCAAAATGAGGTCGGGGGTTTCGTTAGTGATGACCTCTAGTGCCTCAAATCCATTTTGGGCTGTTAGGATGTTGTATCCTCTCGCTTCGAGCTGAATCCGGAGGACTCTGATATTAAGGGGTTCATCATCAACGATGAGGATTTTTGCTAAGGCTTCACCCTTCATTTTTATGTCCTTTGAGGGAACGTTCAACGCGTTCTACAAGTATTTGGATATCAATCGGCTTGCTCAGATAATCATCACATCCCGCTTTAAGGAATCGTTCCCGGTCGCCTGTCATTGCGGCGGCTGTTAATGCGATAACTGGAATATTTTTCCAGGCGGGATTGGCTTTAATCTGTCGGGTGAGTGCTTCGCCGCTCTGTCCTGGCAGTGCGATGTCCATTAGGATAAGCGCGGGAATTTCAGTTTTTAGATGGTCGAGGGCTTCTTCTGCGTCGCTTGCTTCTATGACCTCATACCCGTTGGATTGTAAGACGATGCGAACCACTTTTCGGTTCAACGCCTGGTCCTCTATGACTAAAATCTGTTGTGATTTCACTGTTTCTGCTTTATTGGAATGCTGATTGAGAAATTACTTCCCTTCCCCTCTTCGCTAGTGACTCGAATGGCTCCGCCGTGCAATTCAATCAAACGTTGTGTGAGTGCTAATCCGAGGCCGGTGCCGCCGTAGCGTCTTGATTTGGACGTATCAATTTGAGTAAAGGGGGCAAAGAGTTTCATCTGGTCCTCTTCAGCTATCCCTATTCCTGTATCAATGACTTGTGCGTGCAGTGCTGTGGGTGTGACCTCAAGGTGCGTTGTCACTTTGCCGCCTTCTGGTGTAAATTTGATAGCATTTGAAAGTAGATTGTAAAAGATTTGCTTAACCTTGACACGGTCGGCTTCAATAGTGCTATTTTGCTGGTATTGCAATGTAAGGGTGATGTTCTTTTGAAGAGCGAGGGCCTTTATAATTGCGTTGACCTCCTGAACGGCATCAACAATAGGGAAAGACTCTAGGTGTAGTACCATTTTGCCGGCTTCGATTTTTGAGAGGTCGAGGATGTCGTTAATCATCTCGAGGAGGTGTTGTCCGCTGACGCGAATGTCGTTTGCACACTCCTTCTGTTCAGGGTTAAGGGTGCCGACCAGTTCATCTCTGAGAATTTCGGCGAACCCGATGATGGCATTTAAGGGTGTCCGCAATTCGTGGCTCATGTTTGCAAGAAAATCGCTTTTGGCTCTGCTGGCATATTCTGCGGTTTCCTTTGCATTTTGCATTGCGCGTTGTGCCCTTATCCGTTCGGTGATGTCAAGTGCCATGCTAATCACGAGCTGCCTGCCATCTGGCAGTGCGCCGAGTGAGGATGAGCTGAATTCCCATATCTGTTTTTTGCCCGCTTTGGTTATAACTACGTATTGTCCTTCAGTAATTCGTTCCTTTGTTTGGTGAACGTGTGCAAGGTATTCCTGAATCTGTTTGCTTTTTTCACTGTTAGCGTGTTCTAACCATTTGGAGACCGTTTGCATATCCTCCGGGGTGTAGCCTGTCAGTTCGGTCCAGGTTCGGCTGATGAGTATGACTTCTCCATCTTCAGCGTGAATCATAATGGGTAGGGGGGCGTTAAGGACAGCGCGTCGGAGCCGTTCTTCGCTTTTTTGGAGTTGGGTTTCCGCCTGTTTTCGGTCGGTGATGTCTGTTGAGGTTAAGACAAATCCAACAATCTCATTATCGGGTTTGATGGGTCCGATGCAGGAGGCGTACCAGTTTCCACTGATGCGTCCTTGTATTTCATAACTCGCGGCTCCGCCTGTTTCAGTGACCTTTTGACATGCCTGCCGAAATCGGTCGTGATGCTCGGGTGTCAAGAAATCAAAGACGCTTTTTCCGATAATATCTTTTATTTGAATGTCGACACTTGATGGGAGTCGATTGACGAACGTCAATCGGTGGTTGAGGTCAAGTGTAGCAATAATATCTGGTGCACTTTCAACGAGGGAACGCCATTTTGCTTCGGAGTCGTGTAAGGCTTGAACTGCGCGATGGTACTCGGTAATATCTCGCGAGATACCGCACGTACCTTTTATACGTCCACTTCTATCCCGGATGGGGACTTTGGTGGTAGACACCCAGGTGTCTTGTCCATCGGGCCATGTCTCTTTTTCCTGTTTTCCCTCAAGCGGTTTTCCGGTTTCAATAACTGTGCGTTCGTCTTGGTATGCCTGTTGGGCGTGTTCGCGCGTAAAAAAATCGAAGTCACTTTTTCCAACGGCTTCTGCTGGATTTTGCAGGTTGAATCGCGCTGCTAAAGACCGGTTGATTCGGATAAACTGACTCTCTATGTCCTTAAAATAAATCTGGTCAGTCGTGTTGTCCATGAGGGTGTGAAGCAGGTTGCTTTCTTGGGTGTGCGTTTGTGCTAACTGCTGGAACCGTGTTTCACTTTCCCGGATTTTCGTTTCCAATTCCTTTTGCCGCGTGACATCGCGGGCTACAGCGGTATAGGTTGAATTGTCGGGGCCCACATTCACTACCCAGGCAAGCCATTTATACGTTCCATCTTTGCAAAGATACCGATTCTCGAAAGAGATGGGGCCCCCCATTTCTGTGCTCAGTTTTTCGAGTTTTGTTAGGGTAGCTTGCCTATCGTCTGGATGGACAAGTTCAAGCCACTGCCGGTTTTGGAGTTCTTCTTGGGTGAAACCGAGGGTTTGCTCCCAGGCAGGATTGAGCGGTACAAAATCGCCTGCTACCTGAATATAGGCGAACATATCCGAGGCTATCTCAAAAAAAGCGAAATCCTTGAAGGTTTCATAACCAAAAGACATTTGATGTTTCCTTGCGGTTTGATAAGGATATAGGTGAAAAAACGTGCAAACCCATATATCCAGTCCGCCCGATGGTTGGACTTACAGACCGAAAAAAAGCGGTATAATTGTAGCATAAACTTCCTAGTTTGTGCTACTATGTGGCAACTTGCACGCGAATATGTCAAGTCTTTTCGTCTACTTTAAAAAAGCGGTATAATTGTAGCATAAACTTCCTAGTTTGTGCTACTATGTGGCAACTTGCACGCGAATATGTCAAGTCTTTTCGTCTACTTTAAAAAAGCGGTATAATTGTAGCATAAACTTCCTAGTTTGTGCTACTATGTGGCAACTTGCACGCGAATATGTCAAGTCTTTTCGTCTACTTTAAAAAAGCGGTATAATTGTAGCATAAACTTCCTAGTTTGTGCTACTATGTGGCAACTTGCACGCGAATATGTCAAGTCTTTTCGTCTACTTTAAAAAAGCGGTATAATTGTAGCATAAACTTCCTAGTTTGTGCTACTATGTGGCAACTTGCACGCGAATATGTCAAGTCTTTTCGTCTACTTTAAAAAAGCGGTATAATTGTAGCATAAACTTCCTAGTTTGTGCTACTATGTGGCAACTTGCACGCGAATATGTCAAGTCTTTTCGTCTACTTTAAAAAAGCGGTATAATTGTAGCATAAACTTCCTAGTTTGTGCTACTATGTGGCAACTTGCACGCGAATATGTCAAGTCTTTTCGTCTACTTTGTTACTAGAACGGCTCTATTTGCAAGTTTGACGACAGCCTGCGTGGTACTTTGGAAAACCATCTTATATAATTTTCCGTGATTGCTTGCACTGAGTGCGATTAGGTCACAATCATTCGCTTCAGCATTTTCCAAGATATTGGTTACGTTAAAACCGGACGCGGTGAGAAATTCAGATGGTATCTCGTAGTATTTGAGATAATTTTTCATCTGTTGCTCAATCGCGTTCGCTTCCTGTCGTGTATTGGAAAGTGCAAGGCCGCATATTTCCGATTTTGTCCGTTCTGCAATTTCAGCAGTGAGGGTGAGGACGCTGTCAGAATAAAGGTCGCCGTGATGGACTACCAAAATTTTCCGTAATAGCTTGCACTGTTGATGTACAATAAGAATAGGTTTGGTAATATTTGCAAGGATATGGTCGATGTGGTTCTGAATAAGCTTCAGCTCTTGTGTTTCTGTTTTTTCCGGAAATCCAACGACGACTAAATCAGCGGTACGTGCTTTTTGGCAGAGCAGCTGTTGGGGATTTCCGGTGAGCGTCTCGACGTGATAATCCAAGAAGTCATAAAGCGCGCACTCTTCTCGGGTGCGCTGCATCACTGCTTCAGCAACATCGGCATTTCCACCGTGCTGGCTGTCCTGAAAAAACACACAAGAGAGATGTGTTCCTAAAAGGACCGCAAGTTGGCCTGCGTAATAAAAGGCACTTTTCTTATAATCGGTATCGCCTATAGAAACAAGAATGTTTTTTATCATTCGGATACTCTCCAGTGAAAATTACCGCGTATTGGCTCATGTAAAGAACAAGTGCATAAGAAAATTTAACCCTTGTGGCCATTGCGTTTATTAGAACGATCGCACACATCTTTAACATGAGCCAGTTTCTGAAGCGGGTGATGAGTTTCGCTAGGACAATCGCAGCATTAAAAATAGATGCATCGGGCTGGACAATCGTAGCGAGCGATTGCCCAAATTGCGGTCGGTTTTGCCGAAATTCTTATTTCTCGCTTCCCAGCCCGGCAACTGCTTCGTCTTCAGTATCGTAATGTTCAAAAATACTGACAAGCCGACTGCGCACAATCAGGTTTTTGATATTTTTTCCGACGTTGATGACACCAATTCTGCCATCCTGCCGGGTGGCTTTAACATGCGCTCCCATCAGGGTTCCAAGTCCTGAGCTGTCCATCATATTGACCTTCTCGAAGTTAATCAGGAGCCTCGGCGAATCGGCAGTATCTATCTGTGCGTCAAGCGCGTCACGCAAATCGACTACTGCAGCTCCCATAATTTTACCGGTGGGTTCCAAAATTGTAACCCCCTCTCTAGTTCGAACTGTTGTTGGCATCGTTTCCTCCTCTTTACTCTTTAATTTGCTTTTACAACGTGAGCTTGATAATAAATATCCGTTTGCTCTAAACCTTTTTCACCGCGAAAAAAGCAGCATAATTGTAGCACATACTTCCTAGTTTGTGCAGTTTTTTGCTAAAACTACCAGAGAACGCTCTAGGTCAAAACTTTTTTCAAACTCGCGTTTTTACACAAAAATTAACCTAACACTTTTTAAATTATATACAATTTTGGATTAATTGTCAAGAGAAAAATTAAAAAGCACCGGGAAATTTCGCTTGTATTTATTTAAAAATTCGATTATACTTAAAAAAATTGAACTTGGATTACTTTAGTGTCTAACGGACTTACGCAAATACGTGCCAGATTGTAGGAAGATGGCTTTAGACTTTCTGATAGCGCGGAGTTGGAATAATTGCGTGAGTTCTGATACAAAAACTTCAGATTAATAGAAAGGAACACAATGTCCGACTACAGCATTGACCCGACCCGTTTACGTATCAAAGACCTACCGAAGGATGAACGGCCTCGGGAACGACTTTACAAACACGGGCCTGCACAATTGAAAACATCCGAGCTGCTCGCGATAATTCTCAAAAGCGGTTTCCAAGGCACCACCGCACTCCAACTTGGTGAACAAATCCTGACCGCCTACGATAATGACCTGAAACGGATGGCAGATAACCGAGCGAAGCAATTTGAATCGATTAAAGGGGTGGGTGAGGCGAAAGCTTCACAAATCGTCGCCGCTTTTGAATTAGGCAGACGACTCGCACGTTCACATGCTGAACGCGTTAAGATTACTTCTCCTACGGATGTCGCTGATTTGATGATGCCGTTGATGCGAGACCTTCGAAAAGAGGTTGTTTGTGTCATGTGCCTCGACACTAAAGGCGGGGTGACGACACAGGGAATCGCAGGAGACGAGGATAATGAGATCCACTGGGGGAAAAAACTTATCGCCGAAGAGAAGGTATTTGAAGGAACCTTAAACGCAAGCGTTTTCCATCCGCGTGAAATCTTTCGGTTTGCCATTGAAGAATCGGCAAATTCTATCGTGCTTGCACATAATCACCCCTCCGGTGACCCGCAACCGAGCCAGGAGGATATCCGAGCGACGAAACAGCTGATTGAGGCGGGGAACTACGTCGGTATTAAGGTGCTAGACCATATTATTATCGGCGACGGCATCTTTTATAGCCTAAAAGAGGAGGGGGTTATCTAACCCTGCTGTCCACTACTGTTTGGCAGAATCAAACAGATTACCGCAACATAGACAGATGCTCCCGCTTATCCGGGGTAGACACGCCTGAACTGTATAAGAAAAATCGCTGTGTTTGTCCACCAAACGCCTTATATTGCAGCACCGCAGCGATATAAGGGGTATCTCAAAACATGGAGGATTCACGATGCATAGAAAATGGAATTGGGGAGTTGTTATCTTATTAACGGCCACTGTTTTCCTACTGACACAGTGTAACACCAACATAACACCGGAAGTTGCTTTTGAGCCACCGGAAGTCACGGAAAAAATTAAGGATGCCGCCAAACCGCCACCCCCCGGCGAAACCGAAACGAGCGGATTTTGGCATGGCGACCATTGGTATAAAACAAAACCGCCTCCACTTCAAGGAAAAAAACTATCGCATATCACCGAAAAACCGGATATTACCGAAGAGGAGTTTTATGCAAGCTTTGGACTTGTACCACCCCCTGAAGGCTTCTACTATCGCGTGCACGCTGATAATACCCCGGTATTAGACGAAAACGGCAAACCTCGTCTGTTCACCTACTATGAACCTATCTTTGTCTTGCATTGATTTTGCCCCCACGCCCAAACAGTATGCACATTATCAAAAATTGGTGAGTGAGCTAGAGGCTGCATATAATACCATTTCTAATTGGAAATGCATAAACTTCCTGCACTTTATTGTAGCATAAACTTCCAGTTTGTGCACTTTATTGTAGCATAAACTTCCAGTTTGTGCACTTTATTGTAGCATAAACTTCCAGTTTGTGCACTTTATTGTAGCATAAACTTCCAGTTTGTTCTTTATTGTAGCATAAACTTCCAGTTTGTGCACTTTATTTTCCAGTTTGTGCACTTTATTGTAGCATAAACTTCCAGTTTGTGCACTTTATTGTAGCATAAACTTCCAGTTTGTGAGCATCATAAACTTCCAGTTTGTGTCTTCCGTTCTCCGTTTGATTTCTAACAACCGGTAATGATAGAATAATTAATAAAAATGGTATAAGAACAAGGATAACGCGGAATACGCACGTATTACCGCTAAAATTGATGCATTCAAAGCATCAGCGCAAGGTGAAATCCCTGATTTTACATATACCGCTGCAACCCCAACCTCTGTGTATGAAACAGAGGCGTACCAAAATGAAATAAGCCGTAGAGCCAAAGAAATGCGCGCCAAACTATACGAAGAATGGGGACTAGGACACTTACCCGCCTACTAACTATGAAACTCCAGATTTATTTGCAAAAGGTGCTATCACGTCAGGAATTACGCAAATTTAGCACACAGGGACAGATGTAGAACGTTCCGTGACAAATTAACCCCCCCGGACGAACTTCACATCCGGCCCACGGGGGGTAATTTTAATATCGGGGTCATCAACCTGACATTGGACGCAGGTGATGGGACCGACATTTGCTGTTTCCATCCGCGGGGCGAGTTTTCCGAGTTTAAAGGCGAATCGCAACATATCATCTGCGGAGATTGTGTTGTCGCAGTTATTGCAGGGTACGCCTTCGCCTGCTTTCAGTTGGTCTAAAAGTTCTGATGCTTTCATGAGATTGAGACTCCTTTGATAGTTTATGATGTTGGCGAGAGGTTTCAGGTTGCCCAATTCCGTAGGCATACCCATCTTCTTAAAGGAAGTACCGCTCTTTCCGTTTCGCTTCCTGATAGTCTTGATACGCCTGCTTCGCTGTGTCTGTTTCTGACACCTCTGCAACTGGCACATCCCACCACGATTCATATTGGGGGACATGTCCATCAAAATCCACGTCAATTTTGACGACCGTTGTCTGTGTAGACTCTCGGGCTGCCTGAAGGGCAACCTTTAAGCTCTGTGGGGTTGTCGCTTCAATGACGTTAGCGCCGAGGCTTTCCGCGTTCGCTGCAAGGTCGACCGGTAGGAGGTCGCCGCTGAGCTCTCCTGTGTTTTTGTCCCGATATCGGAATCGGGTGGCGAACCCTTGTGCACCGCTTGCCTTTGATAATCCGCCGATGCTGCTGTGTCCATCGTTATTGATAAGCACAATAATCAACTTAAAGTTTTCCTGAATAGCCGTGATAATTTCCTGTGCCAGCATGAGATATGAGCCGTCCCCGACGAGTACATACACGTCGCGTGTCGGGTCAGCCATTTTTATGCCTAAGCCGCCTGCGATTTCGTAACCCATGCAGGAGTATCCGTATTCGAGATGGTACTGTTTTGGGTTGCGTGTCCGCCACAGTTTGTGGAGGTCGCCGGGCAAACTTCCTGCAGCACAAACGACAACATCTTCCGGGTGCGAAAATTCATTAACAACGCCAATAACCTCACTCTGACTGGGCAGCGGTTTGTGGTCGAGGTGATAGAGCCTGTCCACTTCGGCTTCCCAGGCTTCACGGAAATTTTCGATGCGCGTTGCATACTCGGCATCAATTCGGTATGTTTCAACGGCGGCGGTAAGTTCAGTAAGCGTGACGCGAGCGTCAGCGACTAACGGCAAGGCGGCGTGTTTTGCGGCATCGAATTCGGCAATATTGATAGTGATAAACCGGACCTCCGGATTTTGGAAGGCGGTTTTAGATGCAGTGGTGAAATCGCTCAGCCGTGTGCCGATAGCAATGACGAGGTCAGCTTCGCGTGCGGCGATATTTGCACCGGGCGTGCCTGTAGCCCCAATCGCGCCCAGGTTCTGTGGATGGTCATATCGGAGCGACCCCTTGCCAGCAAAGGTTTCACCGACAGGAATACCGGTTTGCGATGCAAACTGTGCCAACTGCTCCGTTGCCTCACTATAGATAGTGCCACCCCCAGTGATGATTAACGGCCGTTTACTTGCAGCTATCCATTCGGCAGCCCGTTTCAATAAATTCCTATCCGCACGCGGTCTTGGAACGGTATACACCCGTTTTTCAAAAAGCTCTATAGGGTAGGGGTATGCCTCTGCTTGTACATCTTGAGGCAATGCTATTGTCACTGTGCCTGTTTCTGCTTGAGAGGTGAGTACGCGCATCGCCTCCGGCAGTGCGGTGATTATCTGCTCCGGGCGATTGATGCGGTCCCAATATCGGGAAATCGGTTTGAAGCAATCGTTGACCGAAATGTCTTGTGAGCTGGGGGATTCTAATTGCTGCAAAACGGGGGCGACCAGACGCGTTGAAAAAATATCACCCGGCAATAGCAGCACCGGCAGTCGATTAATAGTTGCCCCTGCCGCTCCGGTAATCATGTTGGTTGCTCCCGGTCCGATAGAGGTAGTGCAGGCAAAGGTGCGGAGGCGGTTATTCATCTTTGCATAAGCCGCAGCGGTATGCACCATCGCTTGTTCATTGCGCGTCTGATAAAACCGGAATGTGTCCGAGTATTGATGCAGTGCCTGTCCGATACCTGCCACGTTTCCGTGTCCGAAGATGCCGAACATGCCAGCAAAAAACGCTGTCTCTTTCCCGTCACGTTCGACGTATTGCTGCTTCAGAAATTGAACGACTGCTTGTCCCATCGTGAGTTTTTGCGTATTCATTTTTCTCTCCTATAAATTGCCGCGTTTGGCGACAAAAGTCTCAACTTCTGCCATGGTAGGCATAAAGTTTGCACATCCGTGCCGTGTGACGACGATTGCTCCGGTGGCATTTCCGAGGCGTGCGGACTTTTGCCAATCCCACTCGTTTAAGATACCGTAGATAAAGCCGCTTGCAAATGCGTCTCCTGCCCCGAGTGTATTATAGACCTCAACAGGAAAAGGTGCGGCGTGAATCACTTCTCCCTGCTTCAAATAGATGTCTGCCCCTTCAACGCCGCGTTTGACGATTAACGCTTCAGGCCCTCTGTCCAAAATCGTATCGATTGCAAGTGCCAGGTCTCCCGCAATGTTAGGATTTGAGACCTGAGAGTGTTCTATTGACAGATTGGCAACGTCGGTGAGGGCTGTGGCTTTGACCTCTTCTTCGGTTCCGATGGCGATGTCGATATTGCGTAGGGCGGCTCGGACGTTTACACCGAATGCGCGCGGGTCGTGCCATTGGTCTGCGCGAAAATCCAAATCCAGAAAGACCTGTTTTCGCAATATATTGGCTTGTTCTGCTGCGTAGAGTGTAGCACTCCGGCTCGGTTCTTTGCTGAGCCCGGTTCCCGATATTAACACAGCCTGACTTTGTGCAATCGGGGCGGCGAGGACATCGTCAATTGTGAGCTCAATATCCGCACAGTTATCGCGGTAATAGACAAGTGGAAAGCGGTCAGGCGGTTCAATTCCGAGGACAACAGCACTCGTTCGGTATCCGTTTTTGTGTGCGATGAACTGCGTTTCGACACCCTCTGCCTTCAGAAATCGGAGGAGGAATTCACCGACCGGGTCGTCCCCGATAGCGGTCAGGAGAGCGGAGCGGAGTCCAAGTCGGCGTGTTCCTACGCTGATATTGGTTGGACATCCCCCGACGAATGCGCCGAAGCTGGTAATTTCAGGAAAAGGACTGCCAATATCGTTGGAATATAGGTCTAATGAACTCCTGCCGATTGCAAGAATATGATATGTTTGCATTGTGTGGTCCGTTTCCGAATTTTGGATGTCCGCCAGGGCGTGTCCTATATTTTTTAGGGTTCTCCCTGAATTTGAGCGATTAATTCTTGTGCCTCAAGGACTGCGCTTGTTGGTGCTTTCAATGTTTCGCCAACCGTTAAAATCAACATGTAATAGTCGTGTGCGGTTTGGAGGTCACCGTTAAGGTGTGCCCCTTCGGCTGCTTTGAAATAGCAAGTGGTTGCGGCAGCTTGGTATTTTTCAAATTCGTCGTCTAATTGGGCGTATCGGTAATTGGCGGCTGAGAAGATATAGGATTTGCCTGCTTCGGGCCATTCGCGAAGCATTTCAAGTTGCCGTGCAAGGGATGCGTAGTATAGGGCCCCCTGTTTTGCGTTTTTTCTCGCTTCTCTCGGTTTATTTGCAGCCGCGTAAGCGAATCTTGCCCGTGTATAACAGTTAGCGACGAGTTCCATTTCGCCGGTTCTCATAAACCTTTTTGCATGTTTCTGATAAAATGCGCCGAGTTTCTTATATTGCGCGTAGCATCGGCGTCTATTTTCCTGTTGTATATAGATTTGTGCTTGCTGATAGATATGTGCTGCTTCCTCTTCGTGGGGATATTGGATATCTGTGTGAATTTTGTCCAACAAAAATTCAGGGGAGGCTTCCTCAATTAGGACGCGGTAGCTACCCGCCGGTTGTACCTGTGTTCTGTGGGCAGTGGACTTGGGGACCTCTTCGGGATATTCTTGTTGGTGGGCGAACCAATCGCGCAGATGTCTCCTCTCCATTTCGGGTAGTTTTTCTATAAGTACTGTGATTTCTTGGGCAGTCGGTGCATTTGGACGCAGTATGTTATCCTCTATCTGCTGGAACAACGTGCCTGCTTGGTTCGCCAATTCCATGTCCGGTAAACAGAGGTTATGCGCCTCATGAAGTTCCTGAAGCATGCCTTGCACATTATTGTTGTGTGCGTACTGTGTGGCATTCACGTAGTGTTGCTTGAGCTGGGTTTTTATTTTTTCTCGGTGGATGTTTTCGTTTTTTTTCCGCTCGCTAAAGAAGAGGTTCTGATTAATTTTTTCGGCGATTTCGATTTGCAATCGGAACGCCTTTCTGCAGCGTTCGAGGGCACCGGCGAGTTCTGTCTCCGGGGAATCGGTGCTTTTCTGAATCAGGATGCTGGCTTGATATTCATATTGTCCCCGTTTGATGCTGTCTAGTTCGTCGTGCATCTCAGCGGCGGTTTGGTAACGTTTTGTTACATCTCGGTGGAGTGCCTTGAGTAAAAAGTTTCGGAATCCTTCTGGGCATTTCTCAAGGTTTTCTACTTCGCCGCCCGCTTTTTTTCTATCAATTTCATCCGCTTCGCCAGAAAATGGGAAATGCCCCGTTGCGGCTTCATATAGAATTAACCCTGTGGCATAGAGGTCCGCTCGGTAATCGTAAGCACCGTAATGTTGTTCAGGGGCCATATAGCGTTGGGTGCCGGTCATGGTTCCTGCGACTTCTGTTTTCTCGCTAAAAATCCGCGCGATACTGAAGTCGGCGATTTTTGCTTCTTTCTCTTGTGTGAGCAGGATATTTTGCGGTTTAATATCACGGTGCAGGATATTTTGGGCATGGGCAGCTTTTAACCCGTTGGAAATATCTAAGCCGATATTGAGGACTTCCGTTAGGGCTAGCTCCCTTTTTTGCATGAGTTGATGGAGACTGGGGCCCCCAATATATTCCATGATTATCCATGCAAGATAATTATCTTCGCCTGGTTCAACGGTATGGATTGAAACGATATTAGGATGGCCACAAATCTTTGACATAGATTTAATTTCGTTAAAGAGATATTGCATTCTTCCGGGGGGGTACGCATCTTTGGTGAGCGCTTTAATCGCCACGATACGGTTCGTCATTTCTTCGCGAGCGCGAAAAACGGACGAAAAACTGCCCGAACCGAGATATTCAAGCAATCTATATTTACCTAATATCAGTTCATTAATATCCATAACATTCTTGATGCAGGTCTGTCGCTCGCTTGTGCCGTTGTTGCAAGCGGATTTCTGATTCTTTAAGTCAAGTCACGTCCTATAAATGAGAACAGACGCATGGTTAATACGACCGTCTTGGGGTACATTAACCGCTAATATCTAGAAGATTAGCAGAAATTGCATTAATTGTCAACACAAAGACGAGTTTTTAGGCGAATACGTGTTGATTTGCTTAGCCCCGGGCAGATTTAACAGCGGCGACTAGATGTTTTGCGGCTTCTGTGAGCTGTGCAAAATCTCCAGATTCGAGGCGGCTATTGCTGACAAGTGCGCTGCCGACCCCTAATGCGGTTGCGCCCGCCTTGATGAACTCAGCAGCGTTTGCAGCATTGATTCCACCTGTCGGTACAAGTGGAATATGTGGCAGCGGTGCTTTTATGTCCTTGATATACGTGGAACCGACTCCGCTTGAAGGAAAGACCTTCACGTAATCTGCTCCCGCTTCCCATGCCGTTAAAATCTCCGTCGGTGTAAAGGCACCCGGTATAACCACTTTGCCGTATCGGTTGCAGATTTCGATGACATCCGGTTTTGTAACGGGACTAACAACGAACTCAGCTCCTGCTAATATAGCAGCGCGTGCTGTTTCAGCGTCCAGGACGGAACCGACACCGACCAGTATGGCATCGCCTGCCTGTGTTGACACCTCGTGAATTACGTGTAACGCGTTCGGTGTTGTCATCGTTACTTCAATAACATCAACGCCACCATTTTGAATGGCTGTTGCTGCTTCAATAAGTTCATTTGAGCTGCTGGCACGAATTATAGCAACTATACCGCATGCCTCAATACGTTGCATCTGTTCTAGTTTAGTCATTGACTGCCCTCATTTCTTTTTCGAATCGTGCTTTAGGGATGTACCGTTTGGCAGTTGAATTCCAGTTGTCTATTTCGCTGGAGTCTTCTATATTGTACAATTTTTTTTGCATTTAATTTGTGAATATGTTATGATTATACTGAAACTGCACAGAATGCTCCTGAATACCTATATTTTTAACCCCCGAAACTGAGGTTCTACAACTCGGGCGAGCGTTGGATTAGAAATCGCCCACAAAGAAGAATGGAAGTTGTCCCACTATCCGCTTATCTCATCGGCTTAGCTGGTTTACTTGTCCTCTCCGGTTTTTTCTCAGGCTCTGAAACGGCCTTATGTGCTCTCACCCGGGTGCAAGTGGAGAAATTGCGTTTTGAGAAGAAAGGTGCGTCGGCAATCGTCAATTTTGTTGACAATCCGCGCAGGCTGTTTATTACTGTACTGCTCGGTAACAATCTTGTTAATGTTGCGTTTGCGATTTTGATGTTACGACTTGCGACGCAAGTGCTCCAGCAATACAGTGAGGGGCTCCGGTTTGTCATCTCTTTAGCGGTCAGCGTGATACTGATGCTCATTTTCGGCGAGATGACTCCGAAGGCTTACGCGCTTAAGCATGCAGAGCTTTTTGCTAAAATAACTGCCCCTCCGTTGTGGGTGTTTTCTATTGTCATTTCCCCATTGCGCGCCTTACTGCGCAGAATTATTGATGTGCTCGTCCCAATATTTGGCGGCCACTTGCCCACTGTAGAGCACTTCACAACCACAGATTTTAAGGAACTTCTTGATACTTACCCAGAGGAGGCTCTGCCTGCCGATGAACGTGAAATTGTGAGCAATATCCTCGAATTGTATGACATTCAAGCGAGAGAAATTATGGTGCCTCGAACGGAAGTCGTCGCGGTGCCCATATCAAACACTATTCAAGCAACTTTAAAGCAGGCAAAAGACTCCGGGTTCTCACGTATACCTGTCTATAGAGAGCAAATTGATAAAATCTGTGGTATCTTCTATGTGAAAGATATCCCTTTGTGGCCGTATACCGAAATAAATTCACTGACGATTGAGACGTTTCTAGAAAAACGAGCGACGATTCCCGAAGTATCCGAGAATGCACCTCTGATTCGGGAGGCTATTTCGGTACTTGAAACTCGTAAAATCGGTGTGTTGCTGTTGCAATTGACCCAAGAAAAAACGAAAATGGCGATTCTCCTAGATGAATACGGTGGTACGTCCGGGATTGTCACTACCGAAGACATCATCGAGCAGGTGGTTGGGGATATCGTAGATGAATATGACCGTTTAGAAAATCTGCCCGATTTTGTTAAGCATTCCGAAAACCCCCTTATCCTTGAAACGTCAGGGCGCCTGAGTATTCGAGAACTCAATCAGCTGTTCGATTTAAAACTGAGTGAGGAAGGGACGGATACTGTCGGAGGCTATGTCCTTAGACTCCTGGGACAAATTCCATCTGTCGGCGAATCTGCTGTTGATGAAAATGGTATCGAATTTGAAATTACTGCAACAGAAGGTAACCTGATTACAAGACTGTTTCTCCGGGGCCCAGCAATTCCGGAGTCGGAAACCGAAATCTAGTAAGAGGTCACTTACATTGAAAATCCTCCTATTTTCCCTCTTTTTAATCGGTGCGGGCAGTTCAGCACATATTGCGACATTGAGCTCGTTTATAGTCGCAGTGCTTATCTGCCTCGTTTTGTCTGCTTTCTATTCCGGTTCAGAAACTGCTCTTGTCTCGGTTAATAAAATCCGCATTAATCAACTTGTTAAATCCAAGGAGCCTCGTGCAAAAATTATTCACCGTTTAGTTCAATCTCCAAATAGGATGCTTGCTTTGACCTTAGTAGGGACCAACATTGCAAATGTCCTGATTGCCCAATTCGGTGGTAAATTAACTGCACAAATTCTGCCAAACCTCACTGGGAGGGCTCAAGACGCAATCGCTACGATTTACATTACCGTGCTGCTGCTTATCTTCGGTGAAATCTTACCGAAAACCATTTTTCGTGTCAAATCGGATACCCTCACCCTGCGATACGCATATCTTTTACGCCTCTCCGAATGGGTTTTAGCCCCCATAATTTACGTTGTACAAACGTTGACAAAATTCATTATCGGTCTTGTAGACAGAAGAGCAAGTGCACCGAGTGCTGATGAACAACGCGAAGAATTACGGTTACTTGCAACTATGGGAGAACGTTCCGGCAATCTTTTCACCGACCAACGCAGAATGATTCACAGTCTGCTTGATATACAAAACCGAACTGTTGCGGATGTTATGGTCCCGCTCGAGGATATTGTGGCAATTGAGAAAAGTACGAAATGTGAGGATTTTCTCAAAATTGCAGTGCACTCCGGCTTCTCACGGATTCCGGTTTACGATGAACGTATAGATAACATTGTGGGTATTGTCAATCTCCTCGATGTTATCTATGCGGAACACCCGCCGGAAACCGTAACGCCTTTTATTCGTTCAACGCTGCACTTTGTGCCTGAATACAAAAAAATTAACGCCCTCCTTAAAGAGATTCAGAATAGTCAACATACCATGGTATTCGCTGTAGATGAAAACAGAACGGTTGTTGGCCTCGTAACTGTTGAAGATTTGGTTGAAGAAATCGTGGGCGAATTTGCCGATGAGCGCGACTAATCTATAAAATCCCAAGCGGGGGCATCACAACAATCTCCTCCGTAACCATGCCAATCGGTTGTTGGCAGACAGACAGAACTGTTTCGGCTACATGCTCAGGTTTGAGCATTTTCTCAAAGTCGGGGTGCTCCGGAATATCATCCCAGAACGAAGTCTCAACGGACCCTGGGAGTACTGCTGTAACACGAATGTTGTCTTGTCGGACTTCAGCTGCGAGGACCTTTGTGAATGCCAAGGCACCTGCCTTTGCGGCACAATATGCACTAGACGCTGCAAAAGGCACCTTCGCGGCGATGGAAAGGACGTTAATAATCTGACCGCTGCCGCGTGCCAAGAGATGTGGCAGTGCGTACTTGGTACAGAGATAGATACCCTTCAAATTGGAATTAACGACGCTATCCCAATCAGCAAGCTCAAAATCGACAACGTTTCCGAATCTGCCATTTCCTGCACAGTTTATCAGGATATCCAGGTGCTGATAAGCCTCTTGACTACGGCGCATGAGGTTTCTCACAGCGTCGGCATCTGTGACATCGGTTGGGACAGCGAGTGCTTCTGCCCCTGCCGCTGTGAGTGTTGCTGCGACCGCTGCAACGTCCTTATGTGTGCGGGCGGCAAGAACAATCTTCGCACCTACGTTAGCCAAAGCGAACGCTACGGCTTTCCCAATGCCTTTTGACGCGCCAGTAATAACGACAACTTTTCCTTCAACCCTGTTCGTTTGTGTCGCATCAAGCCGGTTTTCCGTTGACATGTTTCACCTCTATAGATTGGCTATTGGAAACCGTTGGCAAGAAGTCTCTGACGCGTGTCAAAAACCTGCCTATAATCACAACATCTTGCTAATTGATAAATAGAACACTCCGTGCGCCTACTCCCTTAGGAAATCTGTATACATCTGAGGAACTCTGCCCGCGTTGCACTATCTTCACGAAATGCTCCGCGCATAACGTTTGTCGTCATTTTCGGGGATTGCTTTTCAACCCCACGGGCCATCATGCACAGATGTTGCCCTTCCATCACGACTGCAACACCTCGCGGGTCAAGGGTCTGTTCGAGGGCTTCAGCAATCTCGCGGGTGAGCCGTTCTTGGACCTGTAAACGTCGAGAAAACATATCCACAATGCGTGGTATCTTGCTCAGTCCGATGGTCCGGTTCCGTGAGAGGTATCCGACGTGACATTTTCCCCAGAAGGGGAGTATATGATGTTCGCAAAGGCTGTAAAATTCGATATCCTTTACAATTACCATTTCATCATAATCTTCGTCAAAGATGGCTTCGTTCAAGATTTCGTTGATATCTAGATGATAACCGCTGGTAAAAAATTCCATCGCTTTTGCTGCGCGATGCGGCGTTTTGATTAAACCTTGCCGCCCTGGGTCTTCACCTATATGTTCCAGAATCTGTGTAAACAGCGATTCTAATTCTGGGTTCGACACTTGCGATACAGATTTGCAAGTGGAGCCCTTTTCCTCTTGAGGATTCATAAATTAAGTGGATTCTCCGTAGTAATCGAAGTGGTTTTTGGGCGTTTCTCGCAAGCGAAGTCGGTGTAAAACCACCGGCCGCAGATTCGGTTCTAGGACATCCCAGAGCACTTTAACGAAGTTTTCAGAGGTCGGATTGCATGTCTCAAATTCGGGCGTATCTACATTCAGATGTTTGTAATCAAAGCGTGCATACACCTCTTTTTCCACTACCTCGTCAAGCAGCTGCAAACCGACAACGAGGCCGGTTCTTTCATCCACTTCCCCCTTTACAGTAACTTCAAGGATGTAGTTATGTCCGTGTCCTGCTGGATTGTTGCATTTTCCAAAGATTTCCCGGTTTTCCACATCACTAAGCGTGTGGCTGTGCAGGCGATGCGCTGCACTGAATTCGTAGACCTTGGTGAGATAAACCATGGGCCCTTCTCCATAATAGTCAGCAAATTGCGTTGCGCTTTCATAGAGCCGAACTCTATGCAGCACACCTGCGGGCAACGCAGCGGCGACCCGGCACCAGATGTCAAGGACGATATTTTCGTTTGTCGGTAGCAAATGCGGAGCCTTCGCGAAAGTTGGATGCTGGCTGTTTAGATGCTTGTGGTCGTAATTCGCAAGCACCTCTGTTTTTAGTAATGCATTTAGCAGTACCAAATTGATGACCATGCCATCATCGGCATCCACGTCCCCTTTCACCATCACTTCAAGTATATAGTTATGACCGTGGCTACTCGGATTCGCGGCGGGGCCGAACAACGCGAAGTTCTCCGCATCGCTTAATTCAGGGATACGATTGTAATGAGATGCTTCAAAAGCGGTTTGCCGGGTTAAGTAATGCATCAATTTTTTTAGAGGGTGTGCTGAATCGATGTGCCGCTAGCGATTTTCAGCGGGTACTCTCAATTCATCACCAACCGACTCATATTGAACTGTCATAACCCATTCACCTGTACCGCGTATTTGCACGTTGCACTTTTTTAACCATTCGATTAAAGTTACGCGGTCGCGTGCTTCCCATTCGCAAAGCATGCGTCCCGATAAGGTGTCGCACAAAACTCGGATGTTGCTGACATCAGCGGTTTTTTCTTTTTGAAACCGTTTCAGCAGCCGGGCGACATCTTGCCGTGTCATACAAGCGATAGCATGGGCAGAAACAAATCTCATCGTCTACTCTTTAGCGGTTACCGGTTATTGTGAAACTTCTTTATTAATCGCGTGCAATGGGTGCCCCGACAAGGTTACCCCATTCTGTCCAACTGCCATCATAGTTTCGGACCTTCTCATAACCGAGCAGGTATTTCAACACGAACCATGTATGCGATGACCGTTCACCGATACGGCAGTATGCAATTGTCTCTTTGTTGGAATCAACGCCTTCTCCACCATAGATAGCTTCGAGTTCGTCATGGGACTTGAAGGTGCCATCCTCGGCGACTGCGGTTGCCCACGGTATATTTGCTGCGCCGGGGATATGTCCCCCACGCTGGGCGGTTTCACTCATACCGGGGGGTGCGATGACTTCCCCAGTAAATTCTGCGGGTGACCGGACATCCACGAGGTTGATAACACCCTGTTCAAGTGTAGGGAGTATGTTGTCCTTCGTTGCGCGGACGTTGTCATCCGGAAATTTCGCCTGATATCCCGGGCTAGAATAGGATGGAACATCCGTGACAAGTTCTCTTCCCTCGTCTATCCATTTTTGACGGCCGCCGTTCATGACCTTCAGCAGACTCTCATCATGTCCATAGTAGCGGAATTGCCACAACGCGTAGGTTGCGAACCAGTTATTATTATCACCGTAGAAGATTACGGTGGTATCGTTGGCGATGCCGCTGTCGTTGCAGAGTGCCTCAAATTGGTCTTTTGTGAGAATATCACGGCGGATTTGGTCACACAACTGCGTCTGCCAATTCAAGCCGACTGCCCCGGCGATATGTCCCTCCGCGTACGCTGACGTATCTACATCAACTTCGAGCAACCGGATATCTGCCTCGTCGCCGTGTTCGGCAACCCATGCTGTACTTACTAAAACATCGGGATTTGCATATTCGGCCATTTCTGTTTTAATCCTCCTTATGTCGTTCCGGAACCTGTATTAAATCTATAGGCTGATAACTTTGCATTCACTTAATGTTCAGATTCCCTCTCTTATATTATACATGTTTCAACGCTAGTTGTCAAGTGTAAATGCTATTTTTCTATACATATTGCCTGTTTTTACACAATTTGTCAAGCTTTTTCTTAAAAATGTGGGAAATAGGCGGGATGAAAAAGGAGAAATTGCCGGAATCTCGGCTTTTTGGAAAATTTAACGCTGGGCACGTCAAATCAACGCCAAATGCATTTAAGAAATTTAGTGGACGAAAGGGTCCGGTTTTTCAACTTCACTGCAACGGTGAATATTCTGTCGGTTCAAGGATTTTGGTACTCACAACGTTAACTAATGGACCTCCGACTTCGGTAAGTCGTTTCGCCGCTTGCCATTCCGGGTCGGCGATGAAGGCATCCCAGGCGCGTTGGTAGTGCCCCAAATCTTCAAAAGCAAGCATGTAGACCAGCTCCGTTGTCGTCGCCTCACCGATGGCGGTCTCCCAAAAACCGATGACCTTCATATTGTACTTTTCAAACAACGGTAACGTGATGTTTGCAAATCTGTCGTTCAGATTTTTCATTTTCCCCGGTACAACCTGATACGTTCGCAACTCATAAATCATTCAATTGCCTCCTTACAAAATTCCGTATCTATCATAAACCTCTCTAAGGGTTGCGCCCTCAAGAAGTGCGTCCCGGGTACGGTTTTCACCCTTAACCTTCTCCAGCGCAGCCTGAATTACCGCTGTTTCCACGGTGTGTGGTATCACAACCACGCCATCAGCATCGCCGAAGACGATATCGCCAGGGTTAACCGTGACCCCCGCACATTCTATCGGGACGTTATACGCGACAACCTCTCCGCGGCCGTTAGAGTCTACAGGTGACAGGCCGGTTGTAAAGATAGGAAACTGCATCGCCATGATTTTGCGTGCGTCCCGGATGAATCCATCAATAATTGCCCCGCGTGCTCCGCGCGCCCGCGCTGCCGTTGAAAGCAATTCACCCCAAAAGCAGATACGGGTGCTGCCGTTGGTAGAGCAGACTAGGACATCGTCCTGTTTAAGGCTGTCTACCGCTGCGATTTCCTGTTGATACGGTTCATCAGGAATTTCGTAGACCTCCAAGCAGAGGACAGGCATTGCACGACCGACAACGATTGTCTCTGGCAGCAACGGCCGGAGTGTGTGTTTCAGTGCCTGCTTGCGGAACCCTGCTGCATCTAGGGCATCCGAAATTACGGCAGCATATAACTGCGACTCCATCATATCAAACAGCTCTGTATCGTTTTCCCACGCTCTATTTTCTTCGGTTTCTGTGATGGTTTGAATCATGGGACCTCCGTATCTGTCCATAACGAACCGTGAGGCAATACTAATAATTTTGATAACCGACCTCTTGGAGTCGTGCTGCTTTCTCCGCAACGCCGTCACTTAATTTCTTTTTATAGGCGAGCAGTTTCGCTTCGAGTTCGGGGTCTTGAAGTGCCAAAATTTGGACAGCAAATAGACCCGCGTTCCTTGCACCGCCTGACCCGATGGCCATTGTCCCGACAGGAATGCCCGGGGGCATCTGTACTGTCGCGTAAAGTGCATCAACACCGTTGAGGGGCCCGCCATCAATTGGTACACCGATAACCGGCAACGTTGTGTGTGCGGCGATAACGCCTGCAAGATGTGCAGCGCGTCCCGCACCGGCGATGATTACCTGCCCACCCTCTGCTTTAATCTTTTCTGTCCACGCCAACGTTCGTTCCGGGGAACGGTGTGCTGAAGATACGGTTATCTCAAACGGGACCTCAAATTCCTCTAAAACCTTCGCGGCTTCTGCCATCTTCTCTAAATCGGAATCACTCCCCATGACAATACCAACTATGGGGGTTTTCTGTTCTTGAACGGACATATCTGTACTGGACCTCTTACGTATAGGTTGTCTGTGTAGGGCGCGTTTTATAAGCACGCGCCTCGGTTGAATTCGTGCTCCAGAGAGCACGTCTATTGTGGATAAACAATATGTGAATTTCTTTCAATGATAAGCGGTTTGGGACCATCCGCTGGAAATTGGGATGCCCACTCGTTCGGATTATAATCACGGGTGACGAAACATGCACGATGTACTGGCACCGCGTGCTTCAAACCGATACGCGTCGCCATTTTGACACAACCCGCGTAGAACGGAAATTCTCCCTCCGTCGGGTGATTTGTCAAGAAACCTATATCCGGTTGATGCGCTGCGACTGCTGAAATCAGGCTGTCATGGTCAGCAAAATTATTTATCGGGTCGCCGCTGAAGTAGAGCGTGACCCCATCGCAAGCGATGACATATCCCAGGTGTGTAACATCTGGAGGAGCTATATCAGCGGATGCGTCGCCTTCGGGCGGTTTTGCATAGACAGCGTGCACGGTAAATCCATCTAGTGTTGTAGAGTCGCCCGCGCGAATCTCTGAAACGTTAGCCGCGGCAACATCTGTTGCAGACGAAATCTGATGCACACTCTCCTCCGGCCCGATAAATTGCGTTGACGTGGAGGTTTCCCAAATTCGGGATATAGATTCCGGGCACGTATGGTCGCCGTGTGCATGTGTCAACAGCACGAAATCGGTCGGGAGGTCGGCCTCATCGAGCGGCGGTTCGGTGTGGATAAAGCGGTCCGATGGACGGTTCCGCGGGAAATACGGGTCAATTTGGACAATAGTGCCAGCCGAATTTTTCAGGGCAAAGCTGCTCTGTTCAAACCAATGAACAGCGATAATCCCTTCCGGCACCTTCAATTTAACAAGTGGATGCATATTATTTCTTTTTCCTTCTGTTTCGATAATAGAGATAAACCGTTAGCACACCGACAATTGCTCCTACGACATCGGCAACCCAATCTGCAAGGGTGGCGAATCTACCGGGGACGAAGGTCTGATGCCATTCATCGCTTGCCCCGTAGAGAATTGAGATGAGTGCAGCGGTAATCCATATCCAATTTGCGGGTAACCATCTCGGTGGCGCGTTCACAAACGCAATCGCCAGCAATCCGCCGAGTATACCGTATTCAATAATGTGGTAGATTTTGTCAATCGTGAGCCACTCCAATTTCGGCATCGGCAGCGGTGGCTGCTTCAAGGACGAGCCAACAAAAATCAGTACCATGTAGAGCACGGGTGGTGCCCAATATTTAAGAGAGCGCATTGAGAATTGCATCCACGTCGTAGACACAGCCGCCCCAGGTGCCGCCGCCGACCGCTTGGAGAGCTGCCCACAATCTTGTATCATCTGGCAACGCTGCGTCAGATGCAAGGTCGGGGCGCGGCTGTCGTTCTGCTAATACCTGTTCCCCTGCTTTAGCTCCAAAGTGTTCGCTGCCGTGTCCGACAAGGTCGATGCTTCCTAACAGCTGCCGCGTGTCAATCTGAATCTGGATGATGTCGCCATCGAGCACCTTTCCGATGGGACCGCCCGCAAGTGCCTCCGGGCCGACATGTCCAATACACGCGCCGGTTGAAACACCCGAGAAACGGGCATCTGTAATCAGGGCGATGTGTTTGCCGAACGAGAGGTGTTTGAGGGCGGAGGTCAGTTGATAAACCTCCTCCATGCCTGTGCCCAGTGGTCCACGGCAACACAACACCATAATATCGCCCGGCTTGATGTTTACTGTGCCTTGTCCTTTAAGCGTCTGTATTGCATCAGATTCCCGAACGAAGACACGCGCGGGGCCTGTCATTCGATATACACCGTCGGCATCGACGACGCTTGGGTCAATGGCGGTGCTTTTAATGACCGAGCCCTCTGGTGCAAGATTGCCGCGCGGAAATGTGACGGTGCTTGTTAATCCCGCTGCCTTCGCGGCATCCGGGTTCAAAATAACCTCATCTGGGGCAACCCCATCCCTTTCTGTTAGCAATTCTCGGACGCGTGCGCGCCGTTCAGAGGTTTCCCACCAATCCAAGTTTCTACCGAGAGGTTCACCTGTTGCTGTCAGCACGTCTTCGTTGAGGAGCCCGCCCAATTGCCGTAGGTGTAGCATGACTTCAGGCACACCGCCCGCAAGAAAAACACGGATTGTCGGATGCCCTATCGGTCCGTTCGGTAGGACATCGACGAGACGCGGCACGCGCTGATTGACTTCAGTCCACTCATCTACCGTTGGACGTTGGAGCCCCGCAGCGTGAGCAATGGCAGGAATATGCAGCAGGAGATTCGTAGAACCACCAAACGCTGCATGCACGACCATGGCGTTCCGAATCGCTGCCGATGTGACGATATCCGCCATCGTTAACCCCTTCGCTGCCAGATTGACGACTGCCCTTGCAGAACGCAGGCCCATATCCGACCAGATGTTCTGTCCTGATGGGGCTAACGCTGTATGTGTTAAACTCATCCCTAACGCCTCGCCGACAACCTGTGACGTTGCGGCGGTTCCGAGAAATTGACAGCCGCCGCCGGGGGTTGCACAGGCTCGGCATCCCATATCGGCTGCGTCTTGTAGACTTATTTCACCGTGTGCGAACCGTGCCCCGATGGTCTGAATTTTTCCTGCATCCTCACCCGTAGTGGGCGGCAGCGTTACGCCGCCAGGGACGAGAACTGCCGGTAATTCACGCATTGAGGCGAGTGCCATCATCATTGCGGGCAACCCTTTATCGCAGGTGGCAACACCGACTACCCCTTTTCGGGTCGGAAGGGAACGGATGAGTCTTCTGAAAATCTGGGCTGCATCGTTACGATAGGCGAGGCTATCCATCATGCCGACGGTGCCTTGTGTTCTGCCGTCACACGGGTCGGAGCAGTAGCCAGCAAACGGAATTGCTGCCTTTTTGAGTTCATGGGCGACCGCTTGCATGAGAAGACCGACCTCCCAATGGCCGGTGTGATACCCCAATGCAATGGGGCTGCCATCCGGTGCGCGGATACCGCCCTGTGTGCTGAGAATCAGGAATTCTTCTCTACGCAGTTCTGTCGGTGCCCATCCCATTGCGGTGTTGTGGCTCAATCCGAAGATATCGCCACTCGGTCGCGTCAGGAGCATCTCTGCTGTGAGGGGTAGACTGCCTTCGGGTCCAGCGGCGTGGGTTTGGATGTCATAGATGTCGCTGTCGCCGGTTTCTAAAATGTCGGTGTAGTTAATCGATTTTGCCATGATGTGTTCTCTTTTCTATCTATAGGATTTTCAACCGCTGAGTCGCTTTTATCCATCAATTTAACCATTCCCAAAGTGTTAGATAATCATCGCGCCTGAGAAAATCTTCGCGCATCTCTGTGTCAATATTTATGCCCCAGACCTGGATGTACTCAGATTCATTTTCCCCAATCTGAATATGCAACCTCCGTTTTTCTTCGGACCATTCTACAGTTACATAACCACTTTCATCACTAGAGATAAATGGCGTAAGCCAAGAATGTCCGGCAGAAATGATTGAATCAAAAAAATCTTCTATGAGAGATTTAGCATGGACTAGGGTTAACTCGGTCGGCTTTTTGGAGTCGTATCCATCCCAATTGTCTTCCCGTTGCGCTAGGACATCAAATCGCTCCGATAGCTTACGTTTTTGATGAGATAGGAGCGTTGCCCCTAAGAATTCGGCGCGGTTTCTATTTGGAGTAGTCAACTACCCAAGCCTAAAGACTTGTGCCTATTAAGAGCATCGAACAGCGTTAACTGTACCGCGTCTATTAAACCTTTGTCTCGTGCTTCGTTCTTGTTTCTCGCTTCATAGAGGGTGGTAACCCACCGCTCTCCACGAAAGGCAGCAGCTGCCTTAAAAAGAATGTTTAATGCAGCGTTGTGGTCTCGGTCTAAAGACGTGCCACAGAAACTGCAATTAAAGGTCCGTATCGCCAGAGAGAGTTTCTTTGGCGATTTCTGACCGCAACTTGAGCAGATTTGCGAAGTGTTTCTTGGATCAACTTGGTGGAAATGGAAACCGTCTCTTTCGGCTATATTTCCGCACCACTCAAAGAAGGTTGCCCAAGATGCATCGCTAATACTCTTGCTGAGGTGTTTGTTCTTGACCATGTTAGAAACGCTTAAGGCCTCTGCCACTAATACACTGTTTTTCTTGTGGTGGTAGAGTTTGTAGATGAGTTTACCAATAAAGTCTTTGCGTCTGTTCGCGGTTCGCTCATGGTGTAATGATAGTTTGTGTTGTTGTTTCTTTGAACGGTTGCTACCTTTTTTCTTTCGAGAAAGGTCTTTGGAATGTTTTTGGGTTAAACCTTCTGCTTGACGATACCAGCGTGGGTTGTTCTCTTTTTCGCCTTCGGATGTTGTCAGATAATGCATCGTTCCCATATCAACAGCTATAGCAGTTGTTGGGTCAACCTTCGGTGTGTCCGTGAGTTCACAGGTAATATGAGCATACCAGCCACTTGCTTTTTTTACCAGCGTAACGCCTTTAGCATCGCCTTGAAGCGGGCGGTGCATATAGATTTTGACTTCGCCAAGTTTGGGGACTTTCAAACGGTCGTGTTTCCATGCTGTTTCGCGTATCGGATGCTCGCGAATACCTTTGGACTTGCGGAGTTTCCACGACATAGACTTTATGCTTTTTCTGTGCCTTGGATACCCTTTTTTCGCAGTGCCTTCTTTGCAGCGTCTATAGAAACCGTCGAAGGCTTTATCGTTACGTTCCAAAGCACAGACTTGCATATCTTGTGGGACTTCGCGAAAGTCTTCGTATTTTTTACGCGCAACCGTCAACTTCCGTTGTTGGTCGTAGCAAGAAACTTTTTCGCGTTCCGTTTCCCAAGCGACCTTGCGATCATGGCGAGCAGAGTTCTGAAGTTCACACAAATGGGCAAGCCAGTCTAATAATGTTGTTTCCTGTGTTTTCGTAGGATACACAGGGTATCTGAAAGTTAGTTTCATGGTATATCAAGTATCAAGCGTTTATCCCCTTCTTAGTGGGAAGCGGACACATTACCAAGCGGTAACGCTAAGAATGTCCGCCAACTTGACACTCTAATTATACCATGTTTTGGGGTCAATGTCAAGTTAAAAACGATGTACCAACGGGGTTAGCGGGCTTTCCTCCCAAAGCTAAAGCATTGGGCTTCTCGCCCGAAGAAGGTGATTTTTTCCGGTTTGCTCATAACGGCATACTCTCAAATTTTTGAGGTTGTAGGTCAGGGCCATCTTCAATAGAGACAGCCCGTATATTTAGAGGTACAAACTAGCGGAGTGCTTGTTTCACCTTGTCCCGGGTTCTAATGTCCATCCGTTTTTAGTAGCTAGCTTAGCAAGTGCAACCCGAAGCTTTCTAAATGTCTTACCTTTCTTGCTATCTGTGCCAAGAAATTCGGGATTCACAATAATTTGTGAGTGGGCGGAATTTTCAGGAGTAGGAGCATAGATAATGTCTACAGTGTGAACCGTATTTTTATCCTCATTTTTTGTTTCCACCTCTTTTATTGCGCGAACATCATGAGCTATAAGACTAACAATACCATCCGTTTCTTGTAACCTAGAGAGAGAAGGATCGAATCCTCTTAGTTTCGCTCTATCTACGGACGGTTCTTTATTCCTATCATTAAAAGCTGCGGACCGAATTATAAGTTTTCCTCTGTCAAAAAAGTACTCTTCAGCTACTGATTCGCCTCGGACACTTCGGTATAGCACCTCATTGTCCTGTACGGGGTCGTTTTTATCCATCAAGTAACCATCCCCAAAGTGTTAAATAATCATCGCGCCTGAGAGAATCTTCGCGCATCTCTGTGTCAATATTCGTTCCCCATACTTGGAGATATTCCGCCACATTTTCTCCTATCTGAAGATGTAATTCTCTTTCTCCTTCATACCATTCTACAATTACATTACCATCTTCATCGCTAGAAATGAAAGGCACAACCCACGGATATCCAGCTACAACGATAGCCTCTAATATTCCTTCAATAAGAAGTTTTGCACGCGCTAGAGTTAGCTCGGTTGGCTTTTTGGAGTCATATCCATCCCAGTTATCCTCCCGTTGCGCTAGGACATCAAATCGCTCCGATATTTTATGTCTTTGCAAGTATAGGATAATTTTCTTCCTGAATTGCTCTTCGACTACATCATTAGTTGTGGATTCTCGCGACTGAGGAAATGCGAATGTATCCAATCGCATAGTTGTTACAGTTCTGTCGATAAGTTTATACGACTCTACTGCTTTAATATCTGCAGCCGCCGATTCTCTTCGATGAGAAATTTGGGAGGACTTTTCCTCAATAGTCAGCCGAGCAATTGTTTCAGCAAGGAAGAATAGATTTGGTATCCCCAGAGGAATATTAGTACCTTCATGACTTCGATCCTGCAAGGGCTCCCCGTAAGCTATCGGTGATACTCCACTGGAAGATATTCCAGCAGTGATTCCTGAATATATCGCATTTTGTAAGGACATCCTCTATTTCCTTCGTGTTGCTTTCAGAGTAGCAATCTACATCGATTATATACGATTTCTCATTAGCTAAGTGTTTGTGTCCGAAATTTCCAGATACTTCAGCCAGAGCATGAGCCACATTTGCTTTTACGTCTCCATCTCTGAATAAAGATACTTTTTGTAAAATATCGATATTTCTTGCTATAGGTGTTGTTAATTCCGGAAAGATATGTTCCGGAACAAAAACCTCAACCTCTTGTTCCACGCGGGGCAGAAAGGTTTTATTGGCTATATCTCGATACCTAAGACCGAGGCGAGTAAAATAGGAAGGTTCATAGATTTCACTAAATAACCGTAAAACCTTTTCCAATCTTTCTCTAAAATCCGCATAATTTCTGTAATTTCCGCTACAAGTAAGAGCAATAAAATTCTTTGCTAAGGAGACTTTCCAATCTTTTTTTTCTGAAAAAAAATGGAACACTTTAGTTGTAGAAACTAGTTCCTCTAGCTCTTTAGGCACATTAGATGCTAAAATAGGCATATCTATATCTGAGGCAAGTTCTGGGTACCCTTCCTTCCGTAAAATATCCTGAAATTTGACTGGCCTCTCCTCGGAAATTCTCATGATTTCAGGAAAGCGGGCCTGAAATAAAACGTCAAATAGGATATTATGTTCATATTCTACCTTTTCGAATTCCTTAAAATGCATGGGTTAAAAACCTCAGTTAACTGAATGTTAATAGAAACAAACGTTTCTCACGGATATTTTGAGGGTGTTACCTAAAAAATAATATTGCACGGCCGAACGCAACCGTTTGCGCACAGACCTGACGTAAAATTAGGAACTCGCGTAAAATCGGACATGAAACCGTTCACAAAACCGACCGCGACCGTGTACACCGGCCCCTCCCATAAATTAACGAAAATATTATAACGTGAGTTTAAAAAAAGTTTTCGCCCTCAACGTTCTCTGGTAGTTTTAGCAAAAAACAGCACAAACTAAATGAAGATTAATTTTTAAAATCGGTAATTTCGGAACGGGTGATAAATCACCCTATTACAAACGCGTTCAGTATTCGGGCAAACAGTTTCCCGCTCCTCTGGGCAATTCATTGCCCATCGAATACCAAAATATTTATTTAAACTTCATAAAATTTATGCTACAATTATACCGCTTTTTTCGTCTTTTCGCCATCAAAAGTGTTTAGTACCAACGAATATTTATTGTCAAGCTCACGTTAATTATAATTATAGTATATTTTACAAAAAAAGTCAAACTTTTTTTCTGGGTGTGTAAAGTTTTTGTACAAAACCGGTGTAAATGTTACACTTTCGACACAAAGTGTAACATTTGGCTCTCGGTTCTGAATGTGTCTGAACGCACGCCACGCATAGCTTTGTAAGCCGTTTTGTCCTCTCTCTTTCGCAACACAAAAAAAACAAAGTGTGTCATTTCAAACGCCCATTTCGGGTATCTGTTCTGACAACTTTTCTTACCGTTCCACCGCCTACTTTTTGACACCGGGGCCGGTGAAAATGTTACACTTTCGACACAAAGTGTAACATTTGGTTCTCGGTGTTGCATGTGCCTGAACGCCCGCCCTGTCTATGTTTGTAAGCGTTTTTGTCCTCTCTTTTTCGCAACAGAAAAAAACGCGTTGTGTCATTTCGACCGCCGATTTCGGGTATCAGTTCATCGGAGTTTTCTTATCGTTCTGCCGCCTACTTTTTTGTGCGGTTTGTGTGTAAATGTTACACTTTTGACACAAAGTGTAACATTTGGTTTTGGGTGTTTCCTGTGTGTGAACGCCCGCCCCGTCTATGTTTGTAAGCGTTTTTGTCCTCTCTTTTTCGCAACAGAAAAAAACGCGTTGTGTCATTTCAACTGCCGATTTCGGGTATCTGTCCTGACCACTTTTCTTACTGTTTTGCCTCCTACTTTTTGACACCGTTCCGGTGCCAATGTTACACTTTTGACACACGCTATCGATGTCTGGTCAGGTGAGTTGCAAAACACACCGCTTGCCTCCCAAAAATGTTTTGGGGTGCTGTTATATTAGTTGCGAACTGTTCTATTTTTCTTCAGAAAAAATATCGCAGCCGTACAAAAACTTTACACACCCCTTGACAATTCCAGAAAAATACGGTAAAATACAAACAGAATAAGAGATTAAAGCGCGTTCTACGATTTAACGCGGACCACACTTACGAAACCACTTCATCTATTTGACTACGGAGGATTTCATGAAACTATTTTCTAGAACACTCATCCTAATCACAGCTGCCCTGTTTACAGTTTACATGGTCGGTTGTGGAGCTGATGAGGATGCTGACACAGCACTGTTTATGAGTGCTACGCCAGCTGATGGAGAGATTGAAGCAAACGGAAGCATCACGGTGACCTTCGACAAAACCCCCGCAAATTTTAAAGCAAGTGCCGGGAAAAAGGTCACTGTTAGCGGCCAAATTGCCACTATTGAGGGGCCCTTCACACCGGGCGAGCTTGAACTCACTATCACCTGGGAAAATGGCGAACAAACGCTCAAATACACTGTCCTTGATGGAGATATTGACCGTCCTAAAGTCATAGGCGGGACTATCAGAAATGGGGATGACGCAGTTGAATCTAAACAGATTAACGCTGATGGCCGAATCGAAATTGAGTTTGACGAGAACGTAACCGGACAGGTTGCACTGCAAACCGCAGTAGGTGAACCCCTCGGATGGTTCGGTAAAGTTGAAGGCAATAAAGCTGTCCTTGAATTTATCGACGGTGAAGAACTTGATACTGGGACCGATTACATCATCAAGGGACGAGTCACAGATGCTGATGGTAATACAGCAAGCTTCACTGTTAACTTTTTAACCGCGGGACCCCCGCGCAGCCCGTTTGTTGTGACCGATACGTCGTTTGACCGCCTTGTGCTGCGAGCTGAACTACCGGTAGTGGTTGCATTTGGAGCGGTCTGGTGAGCAATCTGCCAACAAATGGAGCCAGTTGTCTCCAAAGTTGCAACAGAATACCGGGATAGATTCTCTATCGCGAATATGGACATTGATAAGAGCTCGAAGACATATCCTAAATATGGCATTAATGCAATTCCAACATACCTCGTATTTAAAGAGGGGAAGCTAGTGCTACGTTTCAGAGGTTTAACTCCAGAGGCCGATTTCGTAAAGAAAGTTCTTGGAGCGATAAGATAGCGATAAGCTTATAAATTGGCAGGCGTGCTGCCCTTTGTAGATACCGATGCAAAACGCACATTCAGCGTTGAGTGGAGGCTTTGTTGGCACGCCTATTTCTTCATATTGAAAACGGTAATTGCTACTAAAGGACAAAAAGATGTCTAATCAAACCGCTAAACCGATAAAGGAGGCGGGCATTCGTCCCCGCGCTAAAGCCTCGGGGTCTCCTGCCCGAACGTTTTGATGACAGGTCGAGAACGTGTGCTTGCTGCGCTCCGCAATGAGCCAACCGACCGTACGCCTGTTTGCAACCCGACCTCAGTCGCCACCGTTGAACTCATGGATCTGGTCGATGCGCCGTTTCCGCAGGCAAATCGCGAACCGGAACTTATGGCGAGACTCGCCGCTACAGGCTATACCGAACTCGGTTTCGATACCATTATGCCGGTTTTCACGATTATCCAAGAATCCAGTGCCCTCGGATGTAAAATTCAGTGGGAACAGAAGGATAATTGGCCGACTGTCAAAATGCGTGAACCTATCTGGGAAGATGTTGACGACATTACTATTCCTAGCGATTTTTTGACGCACCCAGACACACAATGTGTCCTTGAAGCTATTAAAATCCTAAAGCGGGAGTATGGCGATGAAGTCGCCGTCATCGGAAAAACGATGGGCCCCTGGTCGCTTGGCTATCACTGTTTCGGTGTAGAGCCGTTCCTACTGCTTTCTCTCGATGACCCGGGTAAAACGAAGCTTGCACTGGATAGAATGAAGGAAGCGACTGTGCAATTCGGTCTTGCACAAATTGATGCGGGGGCGGATGCACTCACGCTCCCCGACCATGCCACCGGTGACCTCGTCAGTGGGGAATACTACCAACGTTATCTCCGCGACCTACATATTGAATTCGTGGAACGGATTCCAATACCGCTTATCTTGCATATCTGCGGACGTACCGTCGATAGGATGGAATATATCGCTCAAACGGGCATGGCCGCCTTCCATTACGACTCCAAAAATGAACCGCAAGAATCCATGGATATCGTTCAGAAACGAATCGCACTGGTTGGCAATATCAATAATCCTGAAACGTTGTTTTCTAAAGACCCGGAGGATGTTCAGGCGGAAGTGGTGAAAAACCTTGAGGCGGGTGTACCGCTAATCGGGCCGGAGTGTGCTATTCCACTTCAAACGACTATTGAAAACCTCCAAACAATTCCCAAGGCTGTGCAGGAATGGCATAAAATGAACACGTCTGTTGAAAAATCTTGAAAGGAGGAATTCCGATGAAAACGAAAGGACTGTTTTCCCTTGTTTTGACAGGGCTTTTGGTTTGCTCTGTCCTCTTACCGATTGCTTCCGCCCAAGACTACACAACGTTGAATTTACCCGAAGATGCCAAAGCGCGTCTCGGTAAAGGGCACATAAACGATATTGTGTATTCCCGCGATGGTACCCGTTTGGCGGTTGCAGGGAGTATAGGTATTTGGCTCTATGATACGGAAACATATCAAGTGTTATCCCTAATCGGGAACGATGATGTCACGAGTGTAGCGTTCAGTCCGGATGGGCAGACACTCGCAAGTGCAAGTCGGAGCACCCTCTATTTATGGGATGTGTCAACAGGTGAAAATCAGCACACACTCACAGGGCATACGAATTGGATTAATATCGTAGCGTTCAATCCGGATGGGCAGACACTCGCAAGTAGCGGTTGGGACCGCACCATCCGTTTATGGGATGTGTCAACAGGTGAACACAAGAAAACACTCACGGGGCATAAAAGTGAGATTTGGGGTATAGCGTTCAGTCCGGATGGGCAAACACTCGCAAGTAGCAGTGCAGACAAAACAGTCCGTTTATGGGATGCGGAAACTGGCGAACACAAGAAAACACTCAAAGGACATACGCGTTCGGTTAGAAGTGTAGCGTTCAATCCGGATGGACAAACAATAGCAAGTGGCAGTTATGACAAAACAGTCCGTTTATGGGATACGGAAACTGGCGAACACAAGAAAATACTCAAAGGACATCTGGGGGGTATCGTTAGTCTATCGTTCAGTCCGGATGGGCAGACACTCGCAAGTGGCGATTTAAGTATCGATTTAGGAGACACTATTCGTTTATGGGATACCGCAACAGGTCAACACAAACACACACTCATAGGACATAGGTCTTATATCCATAGCCTATCGTTCAGTCCGGATGGACAGACACTCGCAAGTGCAAGTCGGAGCACCCTCTATTTATGGGATGCGGAAACTGGTGAATACAAACACACACTCACGTGGCATACGTCTTATAGCAATAGCGTAGCGTTCAGTCCGGATGGACAGACACTCGCAAGTGCATATGATGATGGCCCCATCCGTTTATGGGATGCGGAAACTGGCGGACATAAGAAAACACTCACGGGGCATCGAGATTATGTCCGTAGCGTAGCGTTCAGTCCGGATGGACAGACACTCGCAAGTGCGGGGAGTTATGACAAAACAGTCCGTTTATGGGATGCGGAAACTGGTGAACATAAACATACACTCAAAGGGCATACAGGTCCTGTCTATAGCGTAGCGTTCAGTCCAGATGGACAGACACTCGCAAGTGGAAGTGGGCGCTTTGACGACACCATCCGTTTATGGGATGCGGAAACTGGTGAACACAAACACACACTCAGAAAGCATGCGGGTGAGGTCTGGAGCGTAGCGTTCAGTCCAGATGGTTTAACACTCGCAAGTGGAAGTTCAGACAACACCATCCGTTTATGGGATGCAGCAACGGGCGAACACAAACACACACTCAGAGGACATTTGGAGCCTGTCTGGAGCGTAGCGTTCAGTCCAGATGGTTTGACGCTTGCAAGTGGAAGTTTAGACAATACCATCCGTTTATGGGATGCAGCAACGGGCGAACACAAGAAAACACTCTGGGGGCATGCGGATAAGGTCTACACCGTAGCGTTCAGTCCGGATGGACAAACAATAGCAAGTGGCGATTTAGACGACACCATCCGTTTATGGGATGCAGCAACGGGCGAACATAAGCGGACACTCACGGGGCATAAAGATTATATTACTAGCGTAACGTTTAGTCCGGATGGACAGACAGTAGCAAGTGGGAGTGGGGATAGTACAGTGCTGCTATGGTACACCACACCCCCTGCCACCGAGAATACAACACCTCCTACCACCGAGAATACAACACCTCCTACCACCGAGAATGCTATAGTACGCATTTCGGCACCCCCACAGCAATTGACTCATGTTAAAGACCGGCTAACGTTTCCTTTAAAAATCATAGGCGGAGAAAACGTTGCAGGCTATCAGGCAACTGTGTCGTACGACAGGGATGTGTTCCGCTATGTTGAAAGTGCTAACGGGGATTATTTACCGGACGATGCAATCTTTGCGGAACCAATTGTTAGCGGGAATAAGGTGCAGCTCTCCGCAACGTCTCCGACAGGTAAAAGTAGTGGCGATGGAACGCTTGCCACACTCACGTTTAAAGTCATCGCTGTCAAACCCACAACCTTGGAGTTATTTGCGGTTAGTCTAGTTGATTCAGCGGGTGCGCGTTCCTTACCGCAGGTTGAGAATACAGAGATTGTCCTACTCGACCGGCACACAATTGATACAACAGGGAAACATTTCACAACCTGGGGCAAGCTAAAAACGACGGATGTTTTTCAAAACTATCCGAACCCATCTAATCCGGAGACGTGGTTTCCGTATTATCTGGCGGCAGCTTCGGATGTGAGGTTGCGTATCTACTCAATAGATGGGGACTTAGTTCGGACGTTAAGGTTAGGAAACCGGGCGGCAGGTCTGTATGTGGACAAGAGTCGTGCAGCGTATTGGGATGGCAGAAATGAACGGGGTGAACCCGTAGCAAGTGGTCTCTATTTCTATACGTTCAGTGCCGGAGATTTCACGTCGACACGGCGGATGCTGCTGCGCAAATAGATTTGGCGCGGGTTACAGCATCATCGCCATGCCATACGCGTTTGACATGCTTCAAGAGCCTGCTCTTTTACACTGCAAGTTCAGACAGCTTAACAGTCTGTCCGCCTGCTTCAGCGGAACGGTCCGCAGCAAAGACGACGCGGTGCGTTTCAAAAGCGGTATCAAAATCGGTCAGCGGCATCGGTTCGTTGCGACTGATGCTATCTATGAACGCCTGAAACTGCGGTTCATACGGATGGTCACTGACATCACCGGAGTCAATCAGCGAGGTTTCAAGGGTGCTCCACCTGCTTTTGTCCATGCCTTTAATTTTCGCAGAATAGATACGATTGTCAAGTAAACTCCCTTCACTTCCGACGAGGTGGATGTGGAAGTAGTACGGTTGTAGACAATCGACACAGGAGGTAACCTTACCAATCTTCTGACCGCCTTCAAACTTCAGGAGACTCACGCTTGTCGTCTTATACTCGTAGGGTTGAAAAGCGTCCCCTGCGGATTGGGTGTGATAACTCGTGACCTCTTCAACGGTGCCATCCATAAAAAAGAGCAACGCGTCAAGGGCATGACACCCAGCAGTGAGCAGGGTGCTACCGCCAAAATCTTTTTTAATGTTCCACTCGTACTGTCCGTACCAAGGGCCGATGCCGTGGTAATAGTCAACCTCTGCATAGTGAAGTTCACCGAGCAGGCCATTGTCAATGACAGACCTAATCATCGTGAAATGTGCGCTGTAACGACACTCAAAACAGACGCAGACGTTGACTCCTGTTGTTTTCACTGCATCTCGGATAGCGATTGCATCTTCGTAGGTGAGGCAAATCGGTTTTTCGATGATGAGATGTTTCCCAGCCTTTGCGGCGGCGATAGCTTGTTCCGCGTGAAACGGGTGCGGTGTGCAAATATCTATGATGTGAATATCCGGGTCGGCGAGCATCTTTTCGTAATCGGTATAGGCTTTGAGGGGTGTTCCGTAAGTGTCCGCTAACACTGCTTCATCGTGTTCGCGGCGTGAGCAGATAGCGGTGACATCCGCCCCTGTAACGGCTTTAAAGGCTTCAATATGGGCCCCAGCGACCCAACCGAGCCCGACAATTCCAACGTTTCGTTTATCCATTTTCAAGCTCCTTTTTCGAACGGTTTTAGATATTTTAGCACAGATTCAAATTTTTTGGTAAAAAAGATTTGCTATAATTTTAAATTTTGTGTATAATTTCAACATCGGTCGTTTGGACAATTTTGTTGGTTTTTATCGCCGACAACTTTTTTTGACAAGGAAAAGAAAACATGCTATAATAACCTAAGTTGCCACATAGTAGCATAATCTTCCAGATTGTGCATATTTGTGTGCAAACTAAAAGTGGACGCTACAAATATTACCTAATTATCAGCATATTTTCATTAAAGCCGGTGTTTCTAGGTCTAAAAACTTATAAGTAGCAACTTGGGTTATAATACGTTAAATTGGTAAGGAACGTTTTTTTTTAAACATTTTCGAGCCTACCTCAATATGCCTTAAAGGAGATGTTTCCGATGGACACCAAAATTTCCGATGCTTTCCCCCCGAAGTTTGCAAAAGAAGGGTTAACTTTTGACGATGTTTTGCTGATTCCAGCAGAATCCAATGTGCTACCGGATGAAGTAGATACAGGTACGCAATTGACGCGTAACCTACGGCTCAATATACCTATCTGTAGCGCGCCAATGGATACCGTCACTGAGGCGACCCTGGCGATAGCAATTGCACGTGAGGGGGGTATCGGAATAATCCATTATAACTGTACGATTGCCGAACAGGTGTCTGAAGTTGACCGCGTCAAACGTTCAGAAAGCGGTATGATTACTGCACCGATTACGCTAACTGAAGATAAGACAATTCGCGACGCACTGGAGATAACGGAGCGTTACCATATCGGCGGGGTGCCTATCGTGACACCGGATGGATTGCTGGTCGGCTTGATTACAAATCGTGACCTCAAATATGAGGAAAACCTGAATCTGCCTGTAACGGCTCGGATGACCCCGAAGGAGCAGCTAATTACCGCGTCGCCGGGGGTTACGCTTGATAAAGCGAAGCAGGTGCTGCACCAATCTCGGAAAGAAAAGCTGCCGATTGTAGATAGCGATTATCGGCTCTGTGGATTGATTACCATCAAGGATATTGACAAGGTTCAGATGTTCCCGAATGCATGTAAGGATGAGGCGGGTCGGTTGCGTGTAGGTGCAGCGATTGTGCCCTCAACGCCTTTGGAAAACGTTGCGTCACTCGTCGCGGCGGGTGTAGACGTGCTTGTCTTAGATACGGCCCATGGCCATTCCAAAAATGTGGTTCGGTCAACAGAATATATAAAATCGGAATTTCCGGACGTTGAGCTCGTCGCGGGAAACGTTGTTACCCCGGAGGGCACTCGGAGTTTAATTGATGCTGGCGCGGATGCGGTAAAAGTAGGTGTGGGCCCCGGCTCTATTTGTACGACGCGTGTTATTGCAGGCGTGAGCATTCCGCAAATTACCGCAATTTACGATTGCGCACAAGAGGCAGATAAATCGGACGTACCGATTATAGCTGATGGTGGTATCCGCTATTCCGGTGATATTGCGAAGGCTATCGGTGCTGGGGCAAGCTCTGTCATGATTGGCAGTCTACTCGCTGGCACTGACGAGAGCCCAGGGTCAACAGTTATCTATCAAGGCAGAACTTACAAAATTCACCGGGGCATGGGGTCGCTGAGTGCGATGCGCAAACGGACTGCTGCCCTTGGTGCACAGTTGAACGAGGCGGAGGTCTCGAAGCTTGTGCCGCGCGGTATTGAAGGCCGCGTCCCGCACAAAGGTAAATTGAGCAATTTTGTTTATCAGTTAGTGGGCGGTATCCGCTCCGCTATGGGATACTGCGGTACACCGGACATTGAAACATTGCGAAAGAATAGTCAATTCGTCCGAATGTCAAGCAGCGGCTACCGAGAAAGTCATCCGCACGATATTGATATTACCGAGGAAGCCCCAAATTATACGGTTGCTAATCTGAACACATAAACAATTTTGGCAAGAACTATCACTTTTTAGAAAGGAACACTTTTATGAAAGTTAACGAAGAAATGTCGTTTTGGGATAGGTTGTACCTGCCCGCTTTAATTAAGGGACTGTTTACAACGTTGAGACATATCCCGAAGAAGAAGTTAACGTATCAATACCCCGAAGACCCGAGAAGTGTGAATGAACGCAACGAACGGTATCGCGGCATTCATAAACTGACCACAACAGAAAAAGATGAAATTAAATGTGTCGCCTGTTTCTTATGCGCAACAGCCTGCCCAGCGGACTGCATCACGATACAGGCAGCACCCGCACCAGAGGGCTGGACCACCAAAGAGGGATACCAACGTGAGAAGTATCCAGACGTGTTCGAGATTAACATGCTCCGGTGCATCTTTTGCGGATATTGCGTTGAGGCATGCCCCGAAGATGCTATTCGAATGACCGGGCTGACGTTACCACAATACTTCCGAGAACGCCAAGCAGAAGGTGAAAACCTTGGAAGTACACGCAGCGATTTCATCTTCACACGCGACATGTTGGTAGCAAATAATGACATCCCACAAGAAGGACTTAGCGTTGAAGCGCAGTAGGATGCGAACGAAGTAGGTCGTCCTCCAAAGCGAACGTCTACAGACTGAAGCGCAGGACTATTTAGTTTGCCGAGCTGACGTGTCCCTCGCGTAAGACCCAAAGGCACTGCCGATAAGGGAGCTATGGTATCACATCCCCCGTTTCCAAACAAGCAGTATGATATTCTTTACGCCGATCCGCCCTGGGATTACAAGGGGCAGCTCCAGCACACCGGGGCTAGCGGCAAAGATAGCGGTGGCGCGATTCGCCATTATCCCACTATCCCCTTGGCAGAGATGATGACCTGGGATATCGCTTCTATTAGCTGTCCAGATTGTCTCCTGTTTATGTGGAGCTCGTCCCCGCATCTCGATCAGGCTATTGTGCTCGGGAAGGCGTGGGGATTTCAGTGGGCAACGGTTGCGTTTGTGTGGGATAAATGCCGTGTGAACCCGGGTTTTTACACACTGAGCCAATGTGAGTTATGCCTCGTTTTCAAACGCGGTAAAATTCCAAAACCGAGAGGCGCACGGAATATCAGGCAATTGGTCAGGGCAGAACGGACACGCCATTCTGAAAAACCGGAAGAGGTACAACGGCGCATTGAAGCGATGTTTCCGGAGCAGAGCAAATTGGAGCTCTTCGCACGCAAGGTAGTTCAAGGTTGGGACGCGTGGGGACTTGAAATTCAGAAAGCTGTGTAATCAACACAGCAGATGTTTTGGAGATGCTTGTCTATTCTTAACCCTTAACCCTTAACCCTTAATTTTAATTATTGACCCAATGCAAGATATATCACTTAATTTTCACACCGATTCACTTTTCGCGTTAGCAGATAAAATCAAATCTAGTGTTGAGGGCCGGATAAGCTGGGGAGATACATTTGGCACTGCACTTGATTTGGAGGGTACGAAACACTTGATTGTCTGGACCCCAAAGCAGACTTCCGAGGGGCAGTTTCTCCCTGGCTTTGACTCGGCGGATGGACAGCTCGCCTTAAAAATGAAACCACGGCCGGGGGCTTGGGTGTCCTGGATTGATGAGGCGAAAGTTCACGATGAAGCCCTTGACGATTACGACCGCGTTCACAAAAGCGTTCAGGAGCTCGAACGGAACACACGGCAGATTACCGATTTTGCCGATGGCGTACTGGCAAATATAACGATTCAACACCTCGGAAAATCGCTGACACTCCCGGAATTGGCTGAAGAGGTCTTAACCGTCCGCTTGCGGATTCCGAATAACATGAAAGCCGGCGGTTACATACTCGCAAAAACAGCGGATAACGCACGTTCCCGAGCGAAAGTCATTATTCCGGAACAGACCCATATTCACCAGGTACGTTTTAACGAAGATGTCATGCTTGCTGAAATTGAGAAAGCTGAGTACGATACAGTTTTTGTCGTGCTGCGGACACATATTAGAACGTACCCTGACCTCATCGATTTGGGATATAGTTTAAAGCTTCGGGACCGGCTATCCGAAAATAAAACCTCGGAAACAGTACCACCTGTGAGGGTGTTAGCCACTACAGCTATTTACAATCCGCTTGAGCCGAAGACACTCCGACTCGTCCCCATAGAATTTACGGCACCGATGTCGGACATTGAAGCGGCGATTTCTGAAAGCTTAATCAAAATTGAAACCTATATGCTTAAAGCCGGGCAGCATGCCCACCGGTTGATAGAGCAATTTCGACTGGGCGTTGAAAGTCGACTGAGAGTGCTTATGCTGAATCGACAGCAACGCGTTCACAATAAGGTGTGGGATGACCTCGCTCTACGCGAATTGCGCAATACGGTGGATGCGTTTGTAGATTTCTATGTCCAATATCTGAACGAGCATTTTGACGCAGAAGCCACACAGACAACTATAGATGCCCTTAAACAGAGCATCGACCCGATTATAGAACTTTGGCAATTACAGCAGAATCAACAGTTCACCCTTAATCACGTCATTCAATCCAGTTATACCTTAGCGAATCAGGTATTAGACAAGGCTTCTGCGCTTTTTCATGACCTCGTTTTTGAAACCGATTTCATCGCAACGGGGCTCGTCAAGAAGGTTGATTTGGAAATCTATGAGAATGATACCGCCTTAGACGCGCTATATCTGCCGGAGTGGACATCCGGTACCGTGCGAGAAAGGATGGAACGTATCGGGCTACGTTCAACTTTGCATGCGATGCAAATTGAACGGCTGCGTGCTATTTGGCTGGCTTTTCTTGAAATTGCGAACTTTGCCAGTCAGCACAATCAGGATTTCGAAAAGGTTATCCAACCGCTCGTCGAGATACTGTTAGCCGTGAAACCGGCAGTTGCATCTTCCCGAAATAGACAGGCGAACCGTCAAACGCCACCCAAATTCCCCGGCTTTGAGGTCTCGGAAACGGAGTTTGAAGAACTTTTGACGCACGTCGAACAGAATTACGGGACCGTAAAACAGTGGATTGAACAAGCCTCGCAAGGGGTTGCCGATAAACTCCAGCCGTATTACACAACGTTGTGGACCTTAGTTTTCAATGGCAAATTGCGAGAGAAGCTCCTTGCTAACTTTCAACCGACTTGTGACATCAATCTCAGCGTTCCCGAACAGACGAAACGGTTGATAACCCTTACGTTGGAAAGCCAGCTTGTGGTTGAGTGCGAAAAGGACCGCAAAACTTTGGAACGCAATTTGAACCGCGCCTTACTAGCGAAAACAGGGTATAGCCTCCGCGAAGTCAACACAGCCGAGATGCTTGCTATTCACAGCGATGTTACGCTCGCTTTACTTCGTGAGGAATTGTTACGTTACGATGAAATGTTAACCAAACGTGCGAACCGGCTCGCCAATCCGACACGGAAGGGAAAAAAGCGGAACCGCTCCCAAACAACAGAAAATGAGAGGGTTAACCCGGAATCCATGCAAGCGGCACAGACGAAGGTGAAAGAGATGATTGCATTCCTGGAACCTTATGGACAAACGGAGGTGATTACCACACTTGCCAACGCAGGACTCGCTCACCGTGGAACGGAACTTGAGGAAATTCGCAAACAGCAGGTATTGAGCTTTGATATCAGTGAGCTCCCAGCGATAGGTGAAACGTGGCTCACCGATGTGAAAACGCTAGCTGATTACCCGAATCTCCGCATGTTTCTACTTCAAAATAGCCTTCCGATATCAACAACCGGGCGCATTTTGATGGAACTGCGCGGTATTTTGTCCGACTCGCTTTTTGACCAGGTCTTAGCTTTAATTCAGGAGGTCCAAGCACTTCAGGATAGCGATTATAAGGGCGAACCGCTAGCGCAGTTTGTCGCCTATATATCTGAAAAGTTGTGGCGTTGGGAATTAACGCAGATTACCTCTGAAGAACTGCCGACTATCGTCAAAGAGAAGGTTTTAGCATCCGTAATCTGTTATGAAAAAGAGGTGGAAACCTTGATGGAGTACGTTGAACGTTATGAAGAACTGCTACAAACCAAACTGGAGGCTGATTCGGAGATGCGCGGACAACGGGAAACGCTTGAGAACCGATTTCAGGAAATCGTTGAAACCCTTTTATAGGAGATAATATGAAAATAGCATTATTCGGGTCTGGTCAGTTAGCACGGACGGTTGCGTGGAACCTTTGTCATTTAGAGGTGGTCCGGGAGGTTGTCTACTACACGGGGACGCAGTCCAACGTAAACTTTGCCAACCGGGTTGAAGATATTACCTTAGCGACAGCCTTAAGCGCGGATGATACTACGGTTTCAGTCACCAACACCAGCGAAGGGCTAGCCGATTCGGACGTTGTTGTGCTGCTACCGACCGGCGGTCCCGCTGGTTTCCGTTCAAAACAGGTATTGCAAACAACGACGCTTGCAAGTGTTCGCCGGGTTGTGCCGAGTCTTCAAGAATATGCGGCTGATGCGAAAATCCTAGTTGCAACACCGCGCGCGAACGCTGTTGCAGCATGGATACATCAAAACCTTGAGACAGCGAAGGTTATCGGACTTTCAAATAGCGGTGCGACAGCGTATCTGAAATCTGAAATTGCACGGCAGCTCGGACTTTCAGTGAAAGATGTCGCCGCGTTGACAATCGGAAATGATGAGGTCATGCATCCGTTACCGCAATATTGTCGGGTTAACGGCATTCCGCTGACGCAACTGATGTCGGAATCTGACATCCAAAGCCTCTCTGAAGCGGTCGTGGCGCGATGCTCAAATAGGACAGAAATAGGCGAATATACGTTGGCGACTCATATCCACCAAGTTGTATCCGCAATCGGTTTTGATAAAAAGCGGGTGATGAGCGTAGGGGCACGTGTTTCAACGGATACCGCATCGGTTTTTCTGAACGTCCCATCAAAAATCGGCAGCGATGGGGTAGAGAGCATCGTGCCGTTAGAATTGACAGCAGCGCAACGTGAACAGTTTACGCAGCTTGTCGCCCAAAGTGCTGTCGAGCAAACTCTATGATGAGCTAAGACATATCTGATAACTGACAGCACAGCGGACCGGACCTACGACTATGAGAGAGATATATAGAAAAATCCCTGAATTGATTGAATCTGCTGAAGTGGGGGCGTACTGCACCGTTGTAGAAACGAAGGGCTCTACGCCGCAGAAGCCCGGTGCGAAGTTGTTAATCCTGCCGGACTTACGCAATATCGGTACGCTCGGCGGCGGTTGTGTGGAGGCGGAGGCGCGCAGACAAGCTATCGGACTGATGCAAGGCGGTATGCCGCGCCTGCTTGAGTTCCAATTGGATAGCGATTACGGCTGGGACGATGGACTTATCTGCGGTGGAAATATGAAAATCTTCATCGATTTGCCGAAAACACCCGGGGAATCGAAGATGTTCACCCGCCTCCAACAACTGAACGCCGACAAGATACCGCTTATTTGTGCTACAGTTGTCAACAGTGCACAACCCGACGTGGCGGTCGGCATGAAGATGATTTTCGCGACCAATGGAGAACGTATCGGGACGTTGGGCAATTCGACGTTGGAAGCGGAGGTGGAAACGCAAGTGCCCGATATTCTCGCGAAAAACCGGGCACACCTATTTCGGAAGAACGAAATGACCGCTGTTTTTCTGGAACCCCTTCAACCGAGACCGACGCTGCTTATTGCTGGGGCAGGGCACGTCGGACAAGCCCTCTGCCACCTCGGCAACTGGCTAGATTTTGATATCGCTATCGTCGATGATAGGGTAGACTTTGCCTCAGCCGACCGGTTACCTGAAGCGGACGAAATTATCATCGGAGACATCGCCGAAGAACTCCGAAAATATCCCATTAACCATCTAACATACGTAGTTATTGTCACGCGGGGGCATCAGCACGATGAATCTGCGCTACATAGCGTCGTTGAATCGGACGCACGGTACATCGGACTCATCGGGAGTCGTAGGAAAATAAAACTCATCTTTGACGATTTACTAGAGGTCGGTATCCCATTAGAGAAGCTCAAGCGGGTTTACGCACCCATCGGTTTAGATATTAATTCCAAAACCGTACCAGAGATAGCGGTCAGCATCGCTTCACAGTTGATTCAGGTACGCAACGGGACGGAAACAGTGCAATCTGATGAACAGCGTGAAACCCGACACCCCGCACAAATGCCTACTATTAAACTGTAGGTTGGTTGCCTGCAAGAAAACCCGAAAATACGTTCACGGAGGATTGACATGAACCTTATTAGTTTAGAGGAAAACAGGTCTTATACGCTTGCTGAAGTCGTCGCGCTTGTGCAGAAAACACTTGACAGTGTACAGCAAACATCTGAGCATTGTCCCCTCCGGTACACACCGACAGATGTCTATTGGTTGTTACATGACATGCTGAGGTATGTGAATCGGAACGTCCCCGGCGAGTTTTCCCTGCGTCGACTGAAAAGAGGCACCTATCGAGTGGAATACAAGACTGAAAAGACGGGGAGACAGAAAGCGAAGCGGAAACTTAAGGCGGATGTTGAGCGAACCTCAGCGTATTTACAGGAATTGACAGGACGCAAACCCCCACGGGGCTAAAAGGAGATTTATTGTGAGTCAAGAATCACAGATAACAGTTGAAGATATTGAGATGTCGGTAGACGCATTAGATGCCGAAAAGGCTGCAAGCATTTTTGAGGAACACGGATGCCTTGTCGTGCGTGGATTGATGAAACCGTATATTGCGGCACTTCACAAAGATATTGAGGCTGCCGCAGCTGAATCGCTAGCACTGCTTGACGAGGCACAACAGATTGTGGAGGGGTGGCGGACACCAAACGGTACACTGTTCCTCCCCGCACCATCGGGTTACGAACGCGATAAGCAGATTATGGTTTTAGCAGTAAACTATCAGACGAGCGCGGCGTTTTTTCAGTCCGCTTTCGATGAAAGGACGATTCGCATTGTGGAGGCAATATTGGGACCGAACGTTGAAATCTTCGGAAATGGCCAGTGCCTCTATAAAGAGCCGGTCGGCGGGCATCCGAAACATCTCCATCAGGATTCAGCATACTTTGAGCATCGATATCAGGGGCCGGTCGGTATCTTGAACTACGTCGTAGATACGGATCTTGTAAACGGCGCGTTACACGTCGTGCCGGGGTCGCATCGGCTCGGGCAGCTCAAGCATATTGATACGTTTTCGCACCTCGGTTTAGCAGAAGATGAGTGGCCGTGGGAAAGCTCGCTTCCAGTTATAGGCAAAGCGGGAGATTCTATCTTTTTTAATGTCAAGACAGTTCACGGGTCTAAACAGAATATGTCGGACAAACCGCGGCCTGTTTTCATCAATCGGTACCGCCGAACAGATGACTTCGTGATAATTGGTGGCACAACGACAGCCAATCGGGCGGAGGCAGAGAAACGTGCTGCGGCAGCGGAAGAAGCGAAGAAGGCTAATAGTGACCGGGGGTTGATGGTGCGTGGGTTCCGCCCCTATTCTGCCTAATCTTATGTAGGAGCGTGCTGTGCACGCGACCATAAGCAATCTTATGTAGGAGGCGTGCTTCGCACGCGACCATAAGCAATCTCTTGTAGGAGCGTGCTTCGCACGCGACCATAAGCAATCTTATGTAGGAGGCGTGCTGTGCACGCGACCATAAGCAATCTCTTGTAGGAGCGTGCTTCGCACGCGACCATAAGCAATCTCTTGTAGGAGGCGTGCTGTGCACGCGACCATAAGCAATCTCTTGTAGGAGCGTGCTTCGCACGCGACCATAAGCAATCTCTTGTAGGAGCGTGCTTCGCACGCGACCATAAGCAATCTTATGTAGGACGCGACCATAAGCGTGCTGCTTCGCACGCGACCATAAGCAATCTCTTGTAGGAGCGTGCTTCGCACGCGACCATAAGCAATCTCTTGTAGGAGCGTGCTTCGCACGCGACCATAAGCAATCTCTTGTAGGAGCGTGCTTCGCACGCGACCATAAGCAATCTCTTGTAGGAGCGTGCTTCGCACGCGACCATAAGCAATCTCTTGTAGGAGCGTGCTTCGCACGCGACCCTCTAATTTGCCTTGTTAACACAGTAAGGTCTACTTATCACTCTTCAGCACTCCCCACTGCACTTTTTTTTGGTTTCCGTGTGGTTGGACGGGTAGCACATCATCACTAATCCAATCCAATATTCCATCCTTGCCCGGGTGGTTTGTGAGCCGCGTTCTCACACGTGTCCGAATATGATACTTATAGATATTGGCCGGTGGGAACACAAAACCGCGCAAGATCGGTTCGTTCAATGGGATACCGCGATATGCACTGAAAACAACCGATTCACCATCATCCATCCAGTCAATACTGATCGGGCGCCAGTCTTTCGGTATTTGTAATTGTTTGATGTGCTCGCCGTTGCGATCACAAATCATATACCGATGCGCTTTGTATATCAGTGCAGTCCCTAGATTCGGTATCCGCTCCCAGGTATACTCATTTTGTGTAAACACAATTTTTTTACCATCCGGAGACCAACGCTGTTTCCATCGGTGAATAACCACTGGCCCCCCAACAGGTTCCGGTATGAGTGGACGGGGGTTCTGTCCACCCGAACCCATTATCCAAATCGTATTCCCACCGCCACCTACCTCCACTGGTTTTGAGAAAATAATATGTTTACCATCCGGAGACCAATCACAGTAGCCTGCGTTAATATTCGCTATTTCTTTCATCTTCCCTGTCTCAATATTCAACACGGTGATACCGTATTTCTCCTTGTTGTCTACCCGAACTATCCTATCAAATACGATAGATTTGCCATCCGGGGAAAATGAAACTTTACCGACATAACTATCATCGTCTTCTGTGAGTTGCCGGATATTCGTGCCGTCCGCATTCATTAAGAAAACTACCCGTTTCCCGTTTATTCTCACGCGGCTCTTAAACGCAATCTGTTTACTGTCAGGGGACCAGCAACTGGGATATGGTTGCAAATCTTCGGATTTGGTGAGAAGCGTCTGGTTGCTACCATCATCATCCATTACATAGACCCCTCTCACACCTTCACGGGTGGAGCCAAAAACAATTTTGGCAGATGCGCTAGTTGATATAAGCAGGAGCAGCACACAAAACAAACAGGCTTTTCGTCCAAACATGGTTATTCTCCTCATGAGAATGGCAGGGGAATATATCCCCTGCCGTTAAACGGGTTATGGATTGTCCATTGAAGTAAACGTGTTTGTGCTGTCCACGTGCCTGTGGTCTAAACCCGTTAAACCCGTTTCCAGGTGGATGTGGGCATTTAACTTATACGAATCCCCACCGTCGATTGGTCCACCGACAGGAAAATTGAGAATCATTTAACCTAATTGATACAACATCAGATAGATAAGCACACCTGTTACGGACACATATAACCAAATCGGAAAGGTAATCTTTGCGATACGCCGATGGGCATCGAACCGTTCTCGCCAGGCAAGGTAGAGGGTGCGTAATGCAAGCGGCACTATCGCGAACGCCAAAATAATATGCGAAATCAGAATCGTAAAGTAGACAGGTCGCAGCCAGCCTTGCTGTGTAAACGGTTTCGAGCCTGCATTGGCGTGATAGATAACATAGCAGACGAGGAAAAGCACAGAAACAGCAAATGCGGCTAGCATGCAGTTTTTATGGGCGGCAATTTTTCGCTGCCGAATTAGCACATATCCGATTGTCAATAGGATACCGCTGATTGTGTTCAGCGTTGCATTGACAGTCGGCAGGTCTGAAATCTCAAGCATGTTTTCTCCTAATATAACCTAAGTTGCCACATAGTAGCATAATCTTCCAGATTGTGCATATTTGTGTGCAAACTAAAAGTGGACGCTACAAATATTACCTAATTATCAGCATATTTTCATTAAAGCCGGTGTTTCTAGGTCTAAAAACTTATAAGCAGCAACTTGGGTTAATATAGCTGCTACCAACGGGCGAGGAAACCTCGCCCCTACAAGCCTACCAGGGCCATCGATAGGCTTGCGCGCCTTTAGAATTTTCTAACGCAAATTCCCACCGTTTACACCATGTTTCATAATCGGTCTGACAGGCTTCTGGCCGCATACGGCTCCGCATCAGGAATGCAGGGTAGTAGGGCCTTCCTGTCGGTTGATAAACGTCGTGATACCGGAGGTCGAAACTCCATCGGACGGTCTTCGATTCGTTCGGTTTTGCGCTGTGGAGCGTGTAATTGTGGAACAGAATAACCCCACCTGCCTCTATTGTGGAACAGAATAACCCCACCTGCCTCGTATCGGCAGTGCTTTCGGTGTGAGGTTCGGGGGTTGATGTTCAGGAGGTACCAGCAATCCTCCCTCCCCCCAAGCATGTGTGAACAATCCCATCTTATGACTGCCCGGTAGCACTTGTAAACATCCGTTCTCCAACGTTGCGTCCACAATCGGTATCCAGATAGTTAGCATGAAATACGGGTCGGTATCGGGCCAGCAGACCCCTGCGTCCTGGTGCCACGGTGTGGGGTCTCGTTGCGATTCCTGTCTTGGCAACACCGCGCGGATATGCTGAATCGGGTTGCACACAATCTCGGGCCCGACGAAGGATTCAGCGATGTCGAGGATTTTCGGATTTTTGAGAAAATTAAACGTCGCTTCACCGCGTGCCCGCATAATATCCAAATCTGCTGTCACCTGTGGGGCTTCAATGGCGAGGTGAAACAATCGCTCCGTGAACGGTTTATCGGCATGGATGTCGGTAACCTTTCCCTCCTTGTACAACCTTTCAGCACGTTCAGCGATAATTCCGGTGTATTCCTCAATGACGGGCCCCAAGTCATTTTCATTTAATACCTCTTCAAGCAGTAGAAACCCGTTGTCGTGGAAGCGGGAGACTTCAGATTCAGTTAACCGCATAATCGTCCTCCTTGCGTTATGTGAGCGCGAATAACAGTGCCGCGTTTTCTCCAAAGATGCGTGTGCGCGCCGTATCCGGAATATCCATCGCCTCGATTAACCCGACAAACCTCGGCATATCGACCCATGGGTGGTCTGTCCCGAAAAGCAGCCGATGCTCGCCAATGAACTGATACGCGTAGTGCAGTGCTTGTAGGGACGGAGATACGGTGTCCAGATAGATGTGCTGTAGATACGCGCTTGGGGGTTGCGTAATGTGTTCCCGTGCTCTGCCCAACACCTCGGTTTGATGGTCAATTCTGCCGCTCATGTAGGGCAGAATCCCGCCGACGTGTGGCATTACGATTTGTAAGTTTGGGTGCCGTTCAAGGATTCCGCTCAAAATCAATCGCAAGAGTGCAAAGCTGCTATCTACCTGTAATCCCATCATACCAATCATCCAGTGGTCTTTGATTGCTGTCCCCCACGTCGGAACGGTAGGGTGCATGACAATCGGTATCCGCAGTGCTTCGGCATGAGCATAAACAGGCTCAAAGTGCGGAGCGTCGACCGGTTCACCGCCGATATGTGAATAGAGCATTATCCCACGGAATCCGAGTGTTTTCACGCGATTCATTTCGGGTATCGCCTCATCAGGATTTTGCCACGGTAGGCATGCCAATCCTGCGAATCGGTGTCGGTGCGCGTCTACCAATTCGGCAATAGCATTGTTAATCGCCTGCGCGCCTTTGAGTCCCAATTCAGGTGTGAGCATACACGGTGGCGGTATATTCGTGCTGAGCAGTGCCATATCAATTCCTGCTTCGTCCATATCCTTAAGTTTCCGCATTGGGTCGTAGGCTTCGTCCCGGAGTCGAAATTGTTGGACATCGCCGTAGGTAACAACAGCCTCACCGCCACTGCGGATTACCTGTGGTGGCTGCGGATTTTGAGCGAGGATGTCTATATAGGCGTTTGGAAATACGTGGCTTTGGCAATCAATTCGCATTGGACTCTCGACGGCATGCGGCGCGCGCCTACTACCTTTAAAGACCAGGACTTACGCAGCGCGTTGATAAACCCTAATGATAGTGGGAGCTAGAGCGAGACCTAGCGGGCGGGGAGCCCCCGCCCCTACGAGATTTCTGCTAAATTTGCGTAAGTCCTAAAGACGTTTGATATATCTCTACTATTATGCCATACATTGCGTTTTTCTTCAATGTCTTTTTTTGGAACAAAAACTTTACACACCCTATTCTTAATTTTTTTCTTGAAAAATTTAATAATTTCTTGTATAATAAATTTATAATCCTATGAAAAATGGATTTGATACTTGTATGCGGGATTGGAAAAACGGACCCGCATCTAATATCAAGTCAACTGTATACCTAAGGAGGTATTTACGATGAAATCTGTGATGTATCTGTTCATGGTGCTTCTCCTTTTAGGGGGTGTTCTATCGACCCAAGCAGACGTTAAAGACGACGGTTTAATTCTCTACTTTAGTTTCGATAATGAGAATGGCGGAAAGATTAAGGACGAAACCGGCGGCGGAAATGACGCTGAAATTATTGCCAGGGCGGCAATAACAACCGACGAAAAAAAGTACGGCAGAGCCGCGTTGGAAATCAGAGACCAGAACGCTGATGTCCAAGTCCAATCTTTCAAAGAATTGGAAACTTATCAGGATAATAGTTACCTCTTCTGGCTCTACTTCATTGAGGGTCATAACGGTTCCTGGAGCCAAATCATCGCGAAGAAAGCCCCTAATTCCGACCGCTCCCCCGGTATCTGGACATGCACGGGTTCCTTGAACATTCACTGGCGGTTCGAGCCCGGAAACCAGGGTACAGGCTGCGCCGGGCCGGGTGGAGAAGGCACCCAGTTTGAGCTAAAGAGATGGTATCACGTCGCCGGGATAAAACAGGGCGGAACACTAACATTTTATGTTGATGGCGAAGAAATTCAAACTAACCCTGTGCCAGCAGATCACCGGCAAGGCGGCGGGGTGCTGTATATCGGTAAAACAAACTACAGAGCCGCGACTTTTTATCTCGATGAACTTTACGTTTACAACAGAGCACTAAAGGAGAATGAGGTTGCAACCGTGATGAAAGGCGATCTGCTTCCCGTCGAACCGAAGGATAAGCTTGCCATTAAGTGGGGACAATTGAAAACACGTCGACACTAATTTCACAACAGAAATGTAGGGACAGCTTCTAGACTGTCCCTCTTTTCATTTTTATCAAAACGTAGGTTGAAAAATATGAAGAAAGGAATATGTATCGGGTCATTGCCCGGGGAATCAACCGCGGCAAGGTTTAAATTGGCAAAAGCAGCCGGATTCGATGGCGTGGAAATCGGAACATTAAGAAGCGACACGGAACGCACCGACATAAAGCAGATAGCAACCGATAACGGCATTGAGCTCTGTAGTGTGATGAACGGAAAACATTGGTCACACCCGCTTTCAGATTCCGACCCTTCCGTTCGGGAAGTTTCGCGTAACGCCATGCTCGATTCTTTGGCGACCGCTGAAGTTATAGGCGCAGATACAGTGCTGCTTGTCGCAGCTGTTGTCAATCCCAAGACCACTTATGAAGAGGCGTACCAACGTTCCCAAGAAGAAATTCGTAAACTGATTCCAACTGCGAAAGAAAAAGGACTGACGATTGCGATAGAGAACGTCTGGAATAAATTCCTGCTGAGCCCAATGGAATTTTCGCGGTACCTAGACGAATTTGAGAGCGATGCAGTCGGTGCCTATTTTGATGTCGGCAACATCGTGGCGTACGGTTTTCCACAGCACTGGATTCGTTCGCTCGGCTCGCGAATTTCTAAGGTGCATGTCAAAGGCTTCAACGCAGGCGAACACCGCTGGACCTATTTGATTGAGGACTGCACAATCGATTGGAATGCTGTTATGACAGCCCTTGTGGATGTCGGATATGACGACTACATGACAGCAGAGCTGCCAGTCGGTCAGGATGACCCGGAAGGTACAGTGCATCAGATTAGCGAGGATATGAGCAAAATTATCGCTGGCGAAGTTTAAGTAAACCTGAACGCAATGGAAATTATCATTCAACCCACTTATCAGCAGCTTGCAGCTATTGCAGCAGAAATCGTTAGGGACGCGCTTATCAGAAAGCCGGACCTCGTCTTAGGGCTTGCCACCGGGAGTACACCGATAGGACTTTACAACACACTCGTCCGTATGCACAAGGAGGAGGGGCTCGATTTTTCAGAGGTCATTACCTTTAACCTAGACGAGTATGTCGGCATTCCGCATGACCATCCGCAAAGTTATCACACCTTCATGGCGAAACATTTTTTCGACCATGTCAACATTCCCGTAGCGAATCAGTATATCCCGCAGAATACGGTGGCGAACCATGAGGCGTTCTGTCAAGCGTATGAAGACGCAATTGTTTCCGCCGGGGGGATTGATATCCAGGTGCTAGGGCTTGGGCTGGATGGACATATCGGTTTTAACGAGCCGAGTTCGTCCTTAACCTCCCGGACGCGCGTTAAAACCTTGACGCAAAGTACGCTTGTAGCGAATTCGGTGCATTTTGGTGGAGACATCGCCGCGGTACCGAAGATGGCAATTACGATAGGAATCGGCACGATTATGGAGGCACGGCAGTGTCTGCTCCTGGCTTATGGTGATTCCAAAGCAGGACCAATTGCACAAGCTGTGGAGGGGCCGATAACAGCATCGGTGCCAGCGTCAATTTTGCAGATGCACCCGCAGACAGTTGTTTTAATTGACGAAGCAGCAGCTTCACAATTGAAACGTGTGGATTACTACAAACAAGCTTACGCGAATAAACTGAAGTTGTTGTCTACGTCTACATAGAGCCAGCCGCGTATTAGCACTTAAGTGACCCCACCGTTATCCTCATCGTCACACAGACCGTATTCTTTGACTTTACGTTGGATTGTTCTCCGGCTGATTTCAAGGATTTTGGCTGCTTTTGCTTTGTTATTATCCACATATTCCAACGTAGCGCGGAGAACTTCCCGGTTAACCTCATCAAGCGACATGCCGATTGCAATGTTGAGCTGCGGTTCGCCCGGGGCCATGGAGTCAAGTGTCCGAAGGGTTGGAACTGAAGATATATTAGTATTCACTGCATCCGTTGTTTTAAGGATGCGCTCGGGAAGAGCAGCTAATTCTAAGCTAGGTTGCGTTGACATAACGACGAGCCCCTCAATGCAGTTTTTCAGTTCACGCACATTTCCGGGCCAATCGTATTTCATTAAGGCCCGTATCGCTTCAGGCGGAAGCGTTCTCAAGGATTTTCCATTCTCCTTACAAAATTCTTCAAGAAAATCTTTGACCAGCAGCGGGATGTCCTCAATACGCTCCTGAAGTGTCGGGAGGTTAATAGAAACAACGTTCAGCCGGTCGTAAAGGTCCGGTAGGAATGCCCCGTTGCTGCAGGCGGCTTCCAGGTCATGATTGGTTGCACAGACGATGCGTACGTCGACCTGAATCGTCTTATCTCCGCCGACGCGCTCAAATTCGCGTTCCTCAAGGACGCGCAGGAGCCGGGCTTGATTGGCGAGGCTGAGCTGCGAGACTTCATCCAGGAAGAGCGTCCCGCCGTGAGCAAGTTCAAATCTCCCTTTGCGTTGATAATAGGCACCACTGAATGCACCACGCTCATGCCCGAAGAGTTCCGATTCAGCGAGGTTTTCATTGAGTGTGGCACAATTAAACGCAATTAGACTCCCCTGCCGGAGACTCCGATGGTGAATAGCACGGGCAACTAACTCTTTGCCGGTCCCCCGGGCACCGTAAATCATAACTGTTGCCTTCGTCGGTGCAATCTGGGTAATCATCTCCCGTATATGCATGAGTTGCGGCGATTTACCGGTTAGGCGACAGAGCCCCTCATTTGCATCAATTTGGGATTGGAGTTGACGATTCTCAAGCGTCAACCGTTGGCTCTGAAGCGTTTTCTGTAGAAGTGCTTTCAGGTGAACAGGATTCAGCGGTTTCGGAAGAAAATAGGTGCCTTCATGGGCGAACATCGCCTTGATACCGATATCCGTTTCCAAAACGTTCAGCTCCGTAATGAAAATAATCCCAGCATCCGGATGGTGTCGGGTAGCAACTTCTAATAGGGCTAACCCATCAATCCGGTCGGCTTTCAGCGGTGCAATCAGGATGTCCATCTTCAGATGCTCAATCTGATGGAACGCTTGATACATGTTGCGTATGGCAATCAGATTATGTCCCTCCGCGCTAAGGGCGTGGCAGATAATTTCGCATTGCCGCGGGTCAGAATGTACAATCATCACGTTTTTCTGCATATCCATGTATATCCTTAAGAAATAAATTCTAACTGCTTCCGAACAATCTGACTAACTAAACCGTTATCCGCCTTGCCACGCACCTGCGGAATCAGTTTACCCATCACCTTTCCCATATCCCGTATTGAGGTGGCACCTAACTCGTTAATGACGTTGGTCGCCAGTTCTGTGATTTCTGGCTCGGAGAGTTGCGGTGGGAGAAACTGTGCCAACACCTCAATTTGCTGAGATTCCATCTCAATGAGTTCCGTGCGGTCGCTGTCTTTTAATTGGGCGATAACCTCTCTCCGCTTTTTTATCTGGTTCGCGATGATTTCTAGCACACCCGCATCATCTAACGGTTTCCGTAGCTCAATTTCTTTATCCCGAATTGCACTGCGGACCATCCGAATTGCTGCCAATCGGGATTTGTCTCGCGCCTTCATTGCCTGTTTCATTGCGTTTGTTAATTGCTCTTGAAGTGTTGCTATTGCCATAAGATTTTCCTTTTTTTCTCTAGATTTACCTAAGTTGCCACATAGTAGCATAATCTTCCAGATTGTGCATATTTGTGTGCGAATTGGAAGGGAACGGGACAAATATTACCTAATTATCAGCATATTTTCAGTAAAGACGGTGTTTCCAAGTCTAAAAACTTATAAGTAGCAACTTGGGTAGATTTACCTAAGTTGCCACATAGTAGCATAATCTTCCAGATTGTGCATATTTGTGTGCGAATTGGAAGGGAACGGGACAAATATTACCTAATTATCAGCATATTTTCAGTAAAGACGGTGTTTCCAAGTCTAAAAACTTATAAGTAGCAACTTGGGTAGATTTACCTAAGTTGCCACATAGTAGCATAATCTTCCAGATTGTGCATATTTGTGTGCGAATTGGAAGGGAACGGGACAAATATTACCTAATTATCAGCATATTTTCAGTAAAGACGGTGTTTCCAAGTCTAAAAACTTATAAGTAGCAACTTGGGTTAGATTTGCTCAATGTTCCTTCCAATAGATTATAACCTATACGATTGTAATTTGTCAATCGGAATTAATTCTGGAAATAAATGTGGATTAAAATAGTGAACGGTGGTATAATACTATACATGTAAAATTGTCTGGTCAAAATTATTCAACTGTTTTTGGGAGAGATTTTTATCAAAATGGACGATAACAATTTAAAAAAACTATATATAGCTGGCGGCATAACCGGAATTATAAGTGGTGTCCTTATGGCATTCACAAGTTATTGGTTTGCTTTCCAGGAGGGGCACTATGGCATTGTACACGGTATCGGGGTGCCGATGCTTATCTTACTTGTCCCGACGCTCCTCGCTTTGTCCAAATTACTCATCGGAGAAGCGAGAACGAGAACGCTCTTAGGCGCAACGTTTGCAGCACTCTGGATTGTGTTGGAACTGATAGCGCGCTGCGCTCAGACAGCCCCAATGGCGACGTTCTATAATCTTGCAGATGAAATAGGGGCGATTGAGCAGGTATGGAAGGAATGGATAGAGGCACTGATGTACCTTAGCGCGTTCCTCTTTGCCGTTATGGCGTTCTGTTACGGGCTTGCTCTCCGTTCCTGGGGAAATGCCATTTCTGGCTACCTGTTCCTATTTGCTGCTATCGTTTTTCCAGTTACATTTTATCATAGCGCCCTGCATCTTGCGATTCGGAGCCTTGCATTCCTATTTCTCGGCGGGGTACTGATACAGCGGGCTAGTACAACAGAGGAGGATGAGTGGCCAACCTGACATCAGGAAACCCTATTGCAGTAAAACCCCCAGTGTGATTGCTATGACCTCCGCCATTAATGGATGCGCTACGGCATGTTTATCTCGTCAGAGGGTTCTGTCCGCTCTTCCGACATGTCGTCATCATTTAGCAACCGCTCCAACTCTGCTAATAGGTCTGTGTCCTCCTCTTCATCCGCCTCTTCATCGATGTGTGCGTCGGGTTCGGTGCCGAGTGAAGCCAAATCGGCGCGGAATTCTATGAGGTTGCTGAGATAACGTTCCCGGGTGATATTTTCCGCTTCCTCCTGTTCCTCGCGTAAACATTCGCCACAGAACGCGCCAATCTGCTGTATGCCCGCGTCAATTTGTTGTAAGGCTGCGGCTGTGTCATTCTCTTCTAAACGCAACTTCGCTTTGGCAATGCTGTTCATCATAAGCATATAACCTTTATATTGATAGCTCTGCCAAGCGATTTCTGCGGGCGCGCATTCGTACGCAAAATCGGTTACAGCAAGATTCATGTCCGTATCCCGGGCGACATCTGCCCACCTTTTAATCCCCGCGAACAGAAGATACCGGGTATATCGATGGAAAGATTCGTCAAACATGAGCTCCCATTCGTCAACACTCAATTCAAACCCTTCGCGGGTACCATGCTGCTCCTGATATGTTTCCAGCTTTCCGAAAAAATAATCGAAATAGGAATCCATACCGTGCGGACGCGCCCCATCGGGCCGGCCCGTGGCATAAATACGTGAGACAGTAAAAACATTCGGTTGCAAGATAATTACTTCCCTGCCATCCTCAATTTCTAAAACCCGAACGGGATGCTCCATGTCAATATTTAGAACCTGAAAGATTCTATCGAGGGCTTGCACCCAGCGGGTATTTCTTTCAATAGACTGATGTGCCATTTTTTATCCTTTTCTATGGTATATTTACCACATTATACCAAAGGTGTCTTCTTTCTACAATACTTTTGTTTATAGTAAAGCTTTGGTATTAATTGTAGTAATCTTGAAGCGGTTTGACAGAAATCTCTCCGCTCTGTAACGCGTCAATAGCACTAACCGCTGCCGCAGCACCGGGAATAGTTGAGAAGATGGGAATATCATGCTCTATTGCCATTTGACGGATGAGCAGCTCGTTGGGCCGGTGCAAATCCCCTGTTGGTGTATTGATAATAAGGTCGACAGCGTGATTTTTGATATAGTCATGAATCGTCGGTCTCCCTTTTCCGATGCTATAGACAAGTTCAACATCCATGCCGTTACGGAGCAGGACTTTCGCAGTACCGTGGGTAGCGATAAGCTTGAACCCCATGTCGATGAGTTTTTTGGCAATGAAAATCACCGCACGCTTATCTTTGTTGCGTACACTGATAAAGGCGTTGCCGGTGAGCGGTAACGTATAACCGCACGCTTTTTGCGCCTTGGCAAACGCCCGCGAGACATCATCATCTATTCCCATAACTTCGCCTGTGGATTTCATTTCAGGCCCGAGCCGGGAGTTCGCCCCAGGAAATCGATTGAATGGGAAGACAGGTGCTTTGACGTTGAAATAGGCGGGTATAATTTCGTCAGTAAACCCAAGTTCCGGAAGCGTTTTACCTGCCATCACGCGAGCCGCCAATTTTGCCAGAGGCACACCGATAGCCTTGCTCACAAATGGAATCGTCCGAGATGCACGCGGATTCACCTCTAAGACGTAAATGTCATCGTTCTTAATTGCGTATTGCACGTTCATCAACCCCCGAACCCGCAGAGCATTCGCAAGGGAGTAGGTATATTCCTTAAGACGTTCAATCTGCTCATCTACCAATGTATAGGGCGGAAGCACACAGTCGCTGTCCCCAGAGTGCACACCTGCTTCCTCAATGTGTTCCATGATACCGCCGATGACAGTAAGCGTTCCATCGGAGATGGCATCAACATCGACCTCAATTGCCTCCTCAAGGTATTTGTCAATAAGCACTGGGTGTTCAGGTGATGCTTGGACAGCGGAGTGCATATATTCTTGGAGACGTTCCCGGTCGTAAACGATTTGCATGGCGCGTCCGCCTAGAACGTAGGAGGGACGGACAATCACGGGGTAGCCGAGTGCCTCAGCAATAGGTGCCGCTTCATCAGTAGAGGTTGCAGTACCGTTTGGCGGTTGCATCAGTCCGATATCATCCAGCACCTCTTTGAAAAGTCGCCGGTCTTCGGAGCGGGCGATATCTTCAGGACTTGTGCCAATAATCGGTACACCCGCCGCTTTTAGCGGTAGCGCAAGGTTTAGCGGAGTCTGCCCACCGAACTGAACGATAACCCCAGAGGGCCGCTCCTTGTCGAAGATATTCAGAACATCTTCACACGTCAACGGTTCAAAATAGAGCCTATCAGATGTGTCGTAATCGGTGCTCACCGTTTCAGGGTTGCTATTTACCATGATGGTTTCATAACCATCTGCCTTGAGTGCCATGGCGGCGTGTACGCAACAGTAATCAAATTCTATGCCTTGCCCGATTCGGTTGGGCCCGCCGCCCAATATCATGATTTTCTCTCTATCTGTTTGGCGGACTTCATCCTCGGTGGAACAGGTTGAATAGTAGTAAGGGGTCTCCGCTTCAAATTCCGCTGCACAGGTATCGACAGTTTTGAAGGTTGCCTCAATACCGAGGGTTTTGCGTGTGGCTCGTATGACATCTTCTGGCATGTCATAAATTTCAGCGAGCTGCCGGTCTGAAAATCCCAGCTGTTTTGCCTGCCGAAGGAGTGGCGAAATAGTAGGCGGAAAGACAGACGGTTCAGCCTGTTTTTCCTCTGCCCCCCCTTTATCCTCGCGCAGGCGGGGGGGACAGGCTTTGACAGTTTCTGCTATTAATTGCTTTGTGTCCGGTGTGGACAATACCTTTTCAAAATTAACAATCTCTTGGAGATTGTACAGAAAAAACGGGTCGATTTGTGTATAGCCGTAAATCTCCTCAATGCTCATCCCACGTTTGAGCGCGGATTTGATGTAAAAGAGACGTTCAACGTTCGGTATTCTTAATTTACTTGGAAGCTCGGAGCGCGGCAAATCTTGGAGCGGGTGGTTATCGAAACCGAACCAGCCGGTTTCTAAGGAACGCAAACCTTTCTGAAGTGCCTCCTTAAATGTTCTGCCGATAGACATCGCCTCCCCTACCGATTTCATCTGTGTTGTCAGTGTTTCATCGGTGCCCTGAAACTTTTCAAACGCCCACCTCGGTATTTTGACGACAACGTAATCTATAGTCGGTTCGAAGCAGGCAGGGGTTTCCGCGGTAATATCGTTCGGAATTTCGTCCAAGTTATAACCGACCGCTAACTTCGCTGCAATTTTCGCGATTGGAAACCCTGTCGCTTTTGAGGCGAGCGCGGAGCTGCGGGAGACACGCGGGTTCATCTCTATCACAACCTGCTCACCTGTCTGCGGATGCACAGCAAACTGGATATTGGAACCACCTGTATCTACACCGATTTCACGAATAATTTTTATGGCGGAATCGCGCATCAACTGATATTCTTTGTCTGTTAATGTTTGGATAGGCGCAACGGTAATACTGTCCCCAGTGTGAACGCCCATCGGGTCTACGTTTTCAATGGAGCAGATAATCACGACGTTGTCTGCCCCGTCACGCATCACCTCTAACTCAAATTCTTTCCAACCGATGACAGATTCTTCGATAAGCAATTCGCTGATTGGGCTTAAGGCGAGGCCAGCCGTGACCATCCTCCGGTATTCCTCAATATTGTAGGCAATGCCGCCGCCTGTCCCACCCAGTGTGAACGCAGGACGGATGATTGCGGGAAAACCGATTTCATCAACAAGGGCAACCGCCTCCTCTACCGAATGTGCAATGCCACTCTTGGGCACCGCCAAACCGATTTTCTGCATCGCCTGTTTGAAGAGCGCGCGGTCCTCCGCCTTCTGAATAGCGGGCAGTTTGGCACCAATCAGTTCAACCCCGTATCTATCCAGGACACCGGACTCCGCCAATTCAACCGAAACGTTTAGAGCGGTTTGACCGCCTAATGTAGGTAATAACGCTTGGGGTCGCTCTTTTTCTATAACCAACGTAACGGTATCCGCTGTAATCGGTTCTATGTATGTCCGGTCGGCGAAATCGGGGTCGGTCATAATTGTCGCAGGGTTGCTGTTGACAAGTACAATCTGATACCCCTCCTCTTTGAGGGCTTTGCATGCTTGTGTTCCGGAGTAATCAAACTCGCATGCCTGCCCGATGATAATCGCACCGGAACCGATAATTAAGATTTTTTGTATATCTGTTCGTTTTGGCAATTGAATCACTAGCCTCCGCTCGCCTACTGCCCATTGTTACAGGCGGGTTTGTGTCTAATTTGATAGATTACGCTTCTACTTAAGTGCCTCATAATCGTCCATCAGCTGCGTGAATTGTGAAAACAGATAGCTCGCATCGTGCGGGCCGGGCGATGCCTCCGGGTGATACTGTACAGAAAAAATGGGATACTCCCGATGTTGTATCCCTTCAAGTGTGTCGTCATTCAAGTTGATATGCGTAACGTCTACGGTGTTTGGAAGTGCGTCGATATCGACGCAGAACCCATGGTTTTGAGAGGTAATCTCAACTTTGTCGTTTTGTAAGTGTTTTACAGGTTGATTCGCGCCCCGATGCCCAAACTTGAGTTTATAGGTTTTCCCGCCGAGTGCAAGTCCTAAGAGTTGGTGTCCCAAACAGATACCAAAAAGCGGTTTTTTACCCATCAGTTCTTGGATTGTCCGAATCGCATAGTGTAGCGGCATTGGGTCTCCCGGGCCGTTTGAGAGGAACACCCCATCCGGTGCTGCGGCAAGGATTTCCTCAGCGGTTGTCGTAGCAGGGACAACCTGTACTTCGCACCCGTGTGCTGTTAATTGACGTAAGATATTATATTTGATGCCGAAATCCATCGCCACCACGCGGTACTTTCCAGCTTCGGTAGGAGCAAGCTCCCGATTGTGACCCTCTATCCACTCGACATCTCGCTCGCGCCATGCATAAGGATTCGGACAGGTAACCCGTTTCACAAGGTCCCTGCCGACTAACCCGTGCCATGCTTGTGCCTTAGCAACGAGGCTCGCTGCGTCAAGGTTTCCCCCCGCATCTGCTGTGGCAAGACAACCGTTCATCACACCGTGTACGCGAAGGCGACGCGTTAGTGCCCGGGTATCAATCTGCTGAATACCGATAATCCCATGGTCGGCGAGATAGGTGTCTAAACTCCATTTTGAACGGTAGTTGCTATAATACGCGCTATATTCCCGCACAACAAAACCTTCTACTTGCGGCCCAATGGATTCAACATCCAATTCGTTACAACCGTAGTTGCCAATTAACGGATACGTCATTGTGACGATTTGCGCTTTATAAGATGGGTCCGTTAAAACCTCCTGGTAGCCTGTCATACTTGTGTTGAAGACCACCTCACCGACAGTTTCGCCTGTTGCACCGAACTGTTCTCCCTCAAAAACTGTACCATCCGCTAACGCGAGCATTGCTTTCATCTTTGATATTTCCTTGCGGTTTGATATTTTTAAGATTTCCTTGCGGTTTGATAAGGCAGGTCTCATAAACCACCCGCCTCGCCATATATCCAGCCCTTCACGTTGTTCGGGCTTACCCAAACGCTTAACTTCACGCCTTCCCCCCGCTCGCGGGGGATAAAGGGGGGTAAAACACCGAAAAAAATCATGCACACCTAATGAACTTTGACGTTCAAGTTAGGTATTCGTAGGGCCGGGGTCTCCACGCCCGAGCTACAGAAACTCACAAACCAAGCGGGTTGGGGAGCCCAACCCCTACGTATTCAACTACCGATTTTGATTGTCAAATTTGATTAGATAAACCGCTCGTAGTAGGGAAACCATTCATTGCCCATCGATTGCACGGACATTTATTATCAAGCTCCCGTTATGTTACCAATTTGCCTCTGTCCTATTCGGTATTAGCCCCATCGGGGCGATATGTTTATAGAATGTTGGCTTATGGCGATTGGCTTATGGAAACCAATGGCAAGAGGTTGTAATTCTAATCAACGCTTTGACGCGCGTCAGAGGGTTCGGAATACTCTCTTGCTAATTGCTAATTGCTAATTGCTAATTGCCAAATCCGTGTAATCCGCGATTCTGACAAAAAGAACGACATCCTAACCTCTAATCACAAAACGTGGAGTGTTACGCACCTTAAAATCCGCGCAATCCGAGATTCAGAGAACACCCGCGAAATCCACGCTTCCACCCTTCCACCCTTCCATCCTTCCATCTATCCCTTTGACAAAACTTTGTGCCCCCCTAAAATTGTCCAAAGTTTAGTACAACTTAGAGAAACCCCACATTTTCCCATCCCTCAGGGTCATTATTGGCCACCCCTTAAGTTCGTAGTTTGCGAAGGGTGTGTTTCGACTCTTTGAACAAGATTTTTCTACGTCAACCTTGTCAACCTTTTCTGTATCAATGAATGTAATATCTGCCACGCTCCCGACAGAGAGCGTGCCTCTGTCAATCCCAACTATCTCCGCGGGGATATAGGTCAACTTCGCAATTGCCTCGGTTAATGTCATAAGTCCTGCATCAACGAGGGATGTCAAGACAAGTGGGACACAGGTTTCCAGCCCGATGATACCGTTGGGCGCATCTTTCATGCCGCGCGCCTTCTCATCCGGGGTGTGCGGCGCGTGGTCCGTAGCGATTGCATCGATTGTCCCGTCACACAACCCCTCTCGGACCGCGTCAACATCGGTTTGTGTCCGAAGTGGCGGATGCATCTTGGCGTTAGTGCCCTGCTTTTCCACCTCAGCATCGGTTAGAATCCAGTGATGTGGGCAAGCTTCAGCAGTGACATGAACGCCTCGGCGTTTCCCCCATCGCACAAGCTCAACAGCACCGGCGGTACTGACGTGCAGGATATGCACGTGTCCGTTTGTCAACTCCGCTAACATGATGTCCCGCGCTACGATGATGTCCTCCGCTGCGTTTGGGCTGCCCACCAAACCCAATTTTCGCGAGGTTTCACCGAGGTTCATCACAGCCCCTGCATTCAGATTGTGTTCCTCACAGTGAACCATCACCGGAAAATTGTGTTCAGCACTTAACACTAAGGCATCACGCATCAGAGCAGCGTTCATCACAGTCACCCCATCGTCACTGACACCGACTGCCCCCGCAGCAAGCATACCTATAATATCTGTCAGTTCTTCCCCGGCAAGGTTTTTGGTAATACTACCTACCGGAAAAACGTTCGCAGTCTGTCCATTCCGATTTGCAACCTCACAAATATGTTTTACCCTTTCGGGGGAATCTGTCACGGGAGACGTATTCGCCATGCAGACAACGGACGTGAAACCCCCCGCCGCTGCGGCTGCGGTGCCGGTAGCAATCGTCTCCTTATGTTCATACCCCGGTTCACGCAGATGAACGTGCATATCGATGAAACCGGGGGCTACAACCGCGCCTGTCGCGTCAATATTTATCGGCAAGTCTTTCCTTCCGTCTATAGACGTGCTTTGTAGGCGTGCATGCAAATCCCTGATAGATATCGGCATTGCATCGCCGACATGCCCCATGAGATTCCCGCCCACCTCGGCGATTTTACCCTCGACAATCAGGATGTCCCCGACCTCATTAACGTTATTTTTCGGGTCGATGATGTGCCCATTTCGGATAAGAATTCGGTTTATCTCATTTCGCATCTTTTTCACAAATCATAGCTGAATCTATACCGTGCTCCTCTACTAGCTGTACTCGAACGAACTCCTTGCGCGAAGTCGGTACATTTTTACCGATATAGTCCGCGGATATCGGCAGTTCGCGATGTCCTCTGTCCACCAAAGTTGCCAATTGAATTGCTGCGGGCCGGCCGAAATCTATCAGGGCATCCATCGCAGCCCGAATGGTCCGACCTGTGTAGAGCACTTCATCCACCAATATAACCCACTTTCCATTAATGTCAAAAGGCAGGTCCGTGCCGCTCTGCTTCATCTGTGCTTCGTGAAGATTGATATCATCGCGATGAAGTGTCACATCAATTGCCCCGACCGGCACGTTGATGTTTTCAATGTGCCCCAGGTTTTCGGCAATTCGGTGGGCGATGGTATCCCCACGGCTCTTAACACCGACCAGCACTAACTCCCCGATATGTTGGTGATTTCGTTCCAAAATCTCGTGGGCGATTCTGATTAACGCCCGGCGAATTTCTTCTGGGTTCATGACTTGGGCTTTCTCACGCAATTGAATCATGGGGTCTCCGCTCACCTGCGCCGTTGTTGCAGGCGGGTCTCTTATTAAATAAGCATAAAAAAAATCCCCTCACCCAAATAGAGTGAGAAGAGATGGATTAAAAGCAAAACCGATGGTGCAAAATTGATGGGAATTTTATGCTGGACTCCCGATGTTTCTATCGAGAAGCATGCGGGCCGAGTGTCCGTTCGCTGTGAGAAATTATAGGCAATGTCAAGCCTCAAAGTGTCGTGTAACATCCTTTTTCCACCTCTCCGGATGGGATTAAAAAGGGTTTCTGAACATCAAAGTTAATCATTCACACATATTATAACATATTTACCACAAAATTGCAAATTTTAAATACGACTTACGCGGTTTGGTTGACCATGCTACAGAGGATGCCGAGGATTTTGTCACATCGCGTAATCTGATAAACCGCTATATCGATGTGGAGTTTTTGCTCCTCCAATTTGAGAAATCGCCACTCTGTGCCTGTCGTGGCAGCTCCATAGATGATGGGAATATCATTCCCTTTTTCCGCATTGAAACGTTGCGCTGCAAGCATCTCTGCGACACATTGCCCAAGCCCGGGTGCCGGGTCCTTCTTTCTTTGCCTCAACAAGAACGATGACCGGTGCCTCCAGAAAAGATTGTATCGGTGAGAGGCTCACTAAAAAATCACACGTGCCGGTTAACCCCCTTTCTGCGTCTACGTTGAAGTCAATCCCTGAAAACAAACTGATTCGGTAATCAAATTGCTCAAGAAGTTCAAATACAACATTCGCGACAATTAGTTCTGAGCGGGCTTTTTCCGTATTTATAGCGGCGGCTATCGGTACCTTTTTCGCCAACACTGTTGTGAGGAGTTCACTCGGCTCCACCGGTTCTATTTCGGCAAAGATGTCTGTGCGTTCAACAAGTTCCAATTGAAATTCTTGTCGCACTGTCTCCAGTGTCCAATTGCTATACGCCATGTCGTTGGCCCTTCCGCTACAAGCTTATTTTGTAAAATTCCTTTCAACAGCCATTTTACCTTCAATCTGCTCAAGTACCCACTCCCGAATTAGATTCGGGTGAGAGCCCGCGCGACTGCGCGAGTCCTTCAATAATCTCAAATTCTTCAGGTTCCAATCTTAGGGGAACTAAGGTTTCAAAAACAGGTTCACCTACTTCCTCAAGCTCGTCTTCAAAATCGGTTAAGTCGTGTGTATCCCAGAAATCAGCGAGCTCCTGAATTGAATCGGTCTGTGGAATATTTGTACGATTCATTGTTTCCTCCATTATTCCCCCTGCACAGCACTAATCTCATCTTCAGAAATCTTATGGACACTCTTTGGATTGAACGTCTGTGTCGTGTCTACACGCAGCGCCACCTCAATCCTGCCGCCTGTTAGCACAAAGAACTGAATCAGGAAACCCCCACCCTGCATCGCTTCGACCTGATATTCCGCTGTGTCAAGCCCGCCAATCCATTTTGGTAAAGCAGTTTCAAAGTTTGGGTGTGTGATAACGTTTTCGGGCAATGCAATGATGAGCGTCCCAGGCATATCCCCAATTGCATCCCCGATAACCTGGCGTTTCTCTACCATAAACGGCACAACCTGCTCAGCATAGCCAAAATTGTCATCGGCGACAATTCGTTCTGGCGGGACAAGTCCCCACGTCAAGTGATGGATAAACGGATTGCCATACCCCTGTCCAAGCATGTGTTCCAAAGCCGCCTTGTCCACAGGATGAACAACCGCGACATAGTCAAACCACCCCTCCTGTCGTGCTGGACTATCGGCGGGCAGGCGAGCAGAGACGTTTATATAATCACACCCATCCACAGGCGATGGATAACACCGCGCATCCCAACCGTTGACATAACCGAGCTGTTTCAAACCGTCAGCGACGAGATGAGGCGGGTCACAGAAAATCGCAGCGTGGTCCATGTTCGGATAGATTTCTATACCTGCACCGAGGATATGTTTGGCAACACCGAGTGCCTCATCAAAACGTAAATCAGCGTTCTCAATTTTTAAGTAATCCGCGAAATTTGTAGGCAATGCAATTGTGTCTTCCATGAGAGTCCTCCATTCCTGCTCCTATTAGCACTATCCTACCATCAGTTTAACAAAAAAATCGCTTTCGGAAGCGGCGGAAGCTGGAAACAATAAAACTTGGAATTATACAAGCTATCCTTCCCTTTTGATAAGTCTCGCACAAACAGGATCTGTTTACCATCCGGAAACCAGCGCGGATCGCTATCAAAAAATTCCGAATGCGTGAGGCGGTGAACGTTTCGACCGTTATCGTCCATCACGTAAAGCTGGCGGGTCCTCCCATCACTACGCCTACTGTTAAAAACAATCTTGGCGTGAGGGGTTTGTTGTAACAACAGCAAAAGAAAAACAACGACTAGGATGGCACCGCGCCGAAACCTACAGGACCCGATAGGAAGTTTATGTTTCATGAGAAAACTCCTTTTGAGGAATGCGGCTGCTCTGATGAGAGACAGCGCCGTATCTTTCAACTACAACAACATAGTAACATATATGGAAAAAATCGTCAAGAAAAAAGGGGGGTTGACGTTATTTTGGCATTGCAAAAATAACCGAATCTTGCTAATATAGACGCATGTAGATGCTGAAACGTCACACAATTCAAAACGTTCCTATAACACAAAAGAGGAAAATTCATGAGAAAAAATACCTTTCGAGAATTGCTCAACGCTGACAAACCCACCGTCGGCACACATATCCATACCACCTGGCCCTCCATCGTTGAGGCGATTGGACACACCGGAATGTATGACTATGTCGAATTTGTGGGAGAATATGGCCCATTTGATCTGCACGATTTGGATAATTTATGCAGGGCAGCAGAACTTCATAACATCTCCACGATGATTAAGGTAGACCAGGAGCCGCGCGGTTTCATCGCACAACGTGCAATCGGTTCAGGTTTTCAGAGTGTGCTTTACGCCGATTGCCAAAACGTTGAAGATGTGAAGGAGTGTGTCCGGACTACACGGGCGGATACGCCAGAGGATGGCGGCAGTTACGGCGTGGCTACTCGCAGATTCGCCTATATGGGATACGGCGGCGGCCCACAATACGTACAAGCTTTACGAGATGTGGTCGTTGTTATTATGATTGAGAAACAGGGGACCGTCGAAAACCTCGAAGAGGTGTTATCTGTTGAAGGGGTTGATATGATTCAGTGGGGCGGCTCCGATTATTCCATGAGTATTGGCAAAGTCGGGCAGCGCGGCTCCCCAGAAATCCAAGAGACAGAGCGGCGCGTCTTTGAAACCGCCATCAAAATGGGGGTACCGCCTCGTGCAGAAATCGGGAGCGCGGATGGCGCGAAACGTTTTCTCGATATGGGCGTACGGCATTTCTGCATCGGCACCGATATTTCCATCCTCTACGGATGGTGGCGCGAACATGGCGATGGACTTCGGAAAGCTCTCGAAGGACATTAGCGTAATTGTCGTAGGGGCGGGGTCACCCCGCCCGCATAACGAAAGCACAATCGCAGGGGCGGGGTCACCCCGCCCGCATAACGAAAGCACAATCGTAGGGGCGGGGTCACCCCGCCCGCATAACGAAAGCACAATCGTAGGGGCGGGGTCACCCCGCCCGCATAACGAAAGCACAATCGTAGGGGCGGGGGGTCACCCCGGGGTCACCCCGCCCGCATAACGAAAGCACAATCGTAGGGGCGGGGTCACCCCGCCCTTACAGGAATGAGACACGCTCTCCTAAAGCATCGCCTGCATCTTTTCAGCGACCCAGTCCACAGCGACATCAATCATGACCTGCCCCTTCTCTGCTGTTGCAAGTTTGGCTTGGTGATGATATTTTCTGTCCGCCGTCGCCTGTCCCTCGTTAGAAATTGTGAGTTTCGCGCTGTCGTAATCTACGCCGTGCCAATCCACGTTTTCGGCAAAAGCAGCAAGCGCGAACGCCGTTTCAAACTCCGCAGCGTGCCCCGGGCACTCCTTGGACTCCATCTGCTCCTCAACCAACTCGCGGGTATACGCCTCCCAATAGGAGTGAAACGCGATGTTGATACCTAATTTTTCACGGAAACCGTCCAAACGCTGATGCACCGGACCCGCATTGCCCGCATGCCCGTTGACAATCAGGATATTGTCAATACCGTGGCGACGCATGCTATCCGCCACATCGTACAGGACTTCACCGAAGACCTCCGCGCGAAGCGTAAGCGTGCCTTTGTGGTCCATCCAGTGCTCCGATACGCCAATTGCTAACGGCGTTGTGACAATCACCTGCGGAAACAACTTTTCAGCAGCCAATTTAGAGACATACACCGCACTTTGTGTGTCGTGATACATCGCCAAGTGCTCATTATGTTGCTCAGTACTGCCGGTCGGAATAATCGCGCCTTTGAGTGTGCCAGCATCAATCGCCTCACGGACATATCGCCGCTGGTTCTCCCAAAGTAGCACGGATTTGATTTGAGACATTGTGTAACCTCCAATTTTGATTTAGGGGCGGCTGCATCTGTCGGATTTTCTGTGTTCAACCCTACAGTGAAACCGCTCCGAAATATACTAATACCATTTTTATTAATTATCCTATCATTACCGGTCGTTAGAAATGAAACGGAGAACGGAAGACACAAACTGGAAGTTTATGCTACAAGAAAGCACAAACTGGAAGTTTATGCTACAAGAAAGCACAAACTGGAAGTTTATGCTACAATAAAGCACAAACTGGAAGTTTATGCTACAAGACCGCACAAACTGGAAGTTTATGCTACAATAAAGAGACATTTCCAATTAGAAATGGTATAACCTTTCAAGCTCTTTTCTCTTTCAAGCGAAATATTGTTTCAGGATATGCTGTTTCTCGATTCTTTTCAGTCCGATTCAGGACAGGCCGCTTGTGTTGATTGACGATGTGCATACCTGCCATATCAGCAATAGTCGGATACATATCAAACTTATCGTTTGCAACAACGAAAACATCGTTGGCTCATGTAAAGGATGAGTGCTAAAAAAAGTTTAATCCCTGTGACCATTGACTTTATCACAAGCAATCGCACATACTTTTTACATGAGCGGACATGTTTTGTCGTCTCCGCCTCTTTAATCTTTTCGAAGGACAGTGTCCAATTCAGGTCATCGCCAAGTTCATCTTTCCACTGCTTCTCTCGGCGGCTTTGTCCATAATAATCTTCTAAGCTCTGTAGCGGAATCAGTGTTGTCCCCTTCTCAGGACTCGTTTCGAGGTGTCCGTACTGAATTAAGTAGGAGATATTCGCAGTGGTAACGTTTTTATTGAGATGTTTCGAAGCCCATTGGCTTGCCTGTTTGAGTGTCAGAAGCATTTCAGGTCCCTGTGTTATGAAGACAATAGAATTCTCGTTGCAGATGCACATGTTCACTAAAATCAGTATACCAAATATACACCTAATTGTCAAGGATGGTGGAAAAGGGGGGTGTGTAAAGTTTCTGTACAAGTTAATCTATTGATGCTTAGTATTTGGGAAACCAACGGTTCCCCACTCCTACAGCAAAACGCATCGCCCATCACAACCGTGCTCGTAGTAGGGAAACCATTTATTGCCCATCGCAGCCCTGATTCTAGGAGCAAAACCCATCGCCCATCACAACCCTATACGACACGACGGGCGATGAATCGCCCTACTACAAACGGGTGTACGAAAACTTTACACACCCAAAAGGGGCAGGGCGTAAAGTTTCTGGCATAGAGGCACAAACTTTTGTTCTCTTTAGTCCCGTAGGGACGATATATTTATAGAAGCACACAACACACCCCAAAAATAGCCCCAGCGGGGCGGTATGTTTATAGAATGTGATAGACCCCCAGCTAAAGCATGGGGGCTTCCGCAAAGTTATGCGAAAGCGTTCGTGCGATTAACGACCTTGTTTAGAAAACCTATAGCGGTTCTCCAGGGACAGAAGCCTACTGCAACAGACACTACCCTGACTGCGACACCGAAGTGTCCTTGTGAAATTTGTTTTGAGTCGTATTGTTCAAACGGGTTTCAGCATTACCTGTCTTTCCCTACTAACGACTGTCGTGCTACACTTTCTGACTAAGACATTAGAGCTTTACACTATAGGAAGTCTAATCAGGAGGCGCGTAACTGCCCTCTATAGCAACCGTACACTCTAAATTTATTAGACGCTATTTTCACTAAAAGGTTTGGTGTGCAATCAAAGTTTTTAGCGGTGTCTACATCCCCCAGCTAAAGCTTGGGGGTTTTGACACCGAAGACAAAGATAATCGCTTGCACAGCACGCTCCTACATAAGAGGGGAAGGTAGGCCCTTAACGATTTCCACCGTCTTGAGGCTCACGGTGATGACGCGGGCGATTAAGTCTACGATATTGAGAGTATAATAACAGCTGTGATAGGACAAATCAAGGATTTTTTTAATTGTCATGCTAAAAGAAACATAATCAGCTCGTAGTAGGGCGATTCATCGCCCGTTGGTGATAGAAAAGGTTAGCGACGGGCAATAAATGGTTCCCCTACTACAATCCGCGCAATCCGCGCAATCCGCGACAATCCGCGATTCAGACGATATTAAAATCCGAAAAATGTCGAAATATGGTAATATATGATAGCGTCCATTGTTTAACTTTTAGAGGCCGGAGGCATTAAAATGACATTTTTCTCCCACGCTTTCACAAAATCATCCGTTTTGATAGGTGTGCTTATCGTTGCATATCTGCTGCCGATATGGTTGTTTCCCTATTTTCCAACACAGGATGGCGTGAGTCACGTCTATAACTCACAAATTCTAACGGAGTACGGCAACCCGACCTATCAATTTCGCGACTATTACGATATTAATTGGTTTCCATTTCCGAATTGGCTATCGCATGCTTCGCTGGCACTGCTGCTGTTCATCTTTCCGCCGTTAATCGCCGAGAAGGTTTTTCTGAGTCTATACGTTATCCTATTTCCGTTTGCCATCCGTTATTTCTTAAATGCTGTTCAGTCTGGCAGGGATGCACTGGTAATCCTAAGCTTCACGTTTATCTACAATTACCTGCTATTGATGGGTTTCTACAACTTTGCCGTGAGTGTCCCGCTGTTTTTCTTAGCACTGGGATACTGGTGGAGACATAGAGAGACGTTGACTACAACGCGTATTGTCCTGCTGAACCTGCTTATCATCGTCATCTATTTTGCGCATCTCATCTCCTACGCGTTTGTTCTATTCTCTATTGCCCTGCTCACCGTGATTCATTTCAGACGCAACCTGAAGCGAATTCTTATCACCGGGTGTGCTGTTTTACCTGCTGCGTTATTGCTCATAGTTTACCTACCAACGTCTGACCTGCTAGCAGGCGGTCCACCTAAATTTGAGTTGGGACGTGTAGGTGAACTGTTAGAGAACGCCGTCGGCATGTATGTGTTAGTTGCCTATAACGAGAATCAGGTGTGGATTTCCTATGCGGTCTTTGCATGCCTGCTTTTCCTCAGCATCTGGACATTTTGGCAGAACAGAAAACCATCAACAGAGTCGGTAGCAGGACAGGGGGCGTTTTTAATCCTGTTTGGCGTGCTTTTCCTACTCTATTTAATCCTGCCAGGCTCCATAGGTCCGGGCGGTTGGGTGAACGATAGGTTATTGATTTTGGCGGCCCTTTTAATATTCGCCTGTTTCCGGTTAAGCGAGCACATTAGGTGGCAGCAGGTGTTCACAGGATTGGTGACGCTGCTTGCCATTGTGAATGTCCTCTATATCGGCATTCTCTGCAAAACGCTGAACGCAGAATTACGTCAGTTTAATGCCTTTGTAGACAGGGTTGAGAAGAACACCGTTATCTTACCGCTCCAATTTGAGGCGACTGGCGAATCGCTCAGAATAGGCATCTTTGTCAACGCGGCGAACTACTACTGTCTCGATAACGGGTGTATTAATCTCGGCAACTACGAGGTGCAGTTCGACTATTTTCCGATTCGCTTCAAAACGGATTTTGAGACACCGATAGCTGAAAAGGAGTGGGTGCAAATTGTCCACTGGACACCGGAAGCAATTGACCTATGCAATTACGCGGACAACGTTGATTATTTGCTGCTTTGGGGGGTTCCGGAAGAAGAGAAGGTCGCTGCCGAAATTGCTGCGTGTTATACATTAATTGCTACGGAGGGACGACTAAAACTCTATGAGGGCAAGCGGGGATTGTAGGTATATAACCGCTCTTCATTAATAATTGCCGCGCAGCGTTAAACTGACGATACTGTGGTTATAGTTAAGAAAATCGAGGAGCACATCTTTTTCGTTGGTGCGGTTTTGCGTGAATTGATAATCGGCATTCAGGGTTAGATGCGGTGTGAATCTGTAGTTTACCTGTGCATTAAATCCCAGTTGTGTGTCGCTGCGGTTTTCAGCCCCCTCCAGAATATTTCCGCTCTCGTCCCGAGTTTGTCTGCCTTCAAACTGCACCCAGACGCGGAACAATTTGAGTCGGAACCAACGTTCCGTATCAAACCGGTAAAATTTACTCAGTGCAGTTTCCACACTTATGAAGTTAAAGAAATCAGCGTTGGAACGGTTTAAAAAGAGACTTGCCTCCTCCTGAAAAACGAAACGTTTCGCTGTTGTCTGTAGCAGTTTTGCTGCGGCGAAATGTCGCCAATCGGTTCGGGGTTTGTCATCCCCAAGTCCTGTAACCCCGAGGATGAGATTGTTTAAATTGGTTTGGTAGCGTCCGTGTTCAATTGCGTATTCTACCTTTCCGAGCACGTGCTTGTGCAATCCGAATTGAAGGCGTGTAGTGGCTTTATGCGTCGTGGACCCGATGAGTAGAAAATCCTCTCTCCGCTGAAATTCGTCATCAAATCTGTGGAGCCGCAGGTTGTATTCTAACACCCGTCCGAAGCGGAGCCCGAGCTGCCGTTCCGTGTTGTTATAGACATTCAACTTTCGGACGAAACGTTGAAACTGATGGGAGACAACGAACGGGGGTAAATCTGAAAACGGCTGATATCGCAGCTCGGTTAAGGTAACATCGGTGAACGCATCAAATTCGTTGAGTTTACCATCTTCCCCTATGTAGTTTTCGGACTGTGGAGCGTATTGCAGGTTGAGTCGGAGTTTATTGCCAATCGGTAGGGCACCGAGTAGGTTTAACCCGAAACGGTTGATTGTCCCTGAAAGTTGCGGATTTTCCTGTCCTGCAAGGCTGCTGGTATAAGGGTCGACACTTAAACCGAGTTCGATGTGATTGTTATAAGTGTTAGAGAGATAGGCATCAATTGTCAGTTTCGCAGGGTCGAGGTCAGCGGCTTCAGGTTCGTCGATGAGTAGACTTTTCCCGAAATCAGTATCAAGTTGTGCAAAAGCGGGGTGCAATTGTACCGCTACGAATAGGGCAAAAATGAGTAAGTAGATTGAAACAGAGCACGTTATTTTTTTCATAGGTATCCAAATGCATGAAAGCATACAAGTTAGGCGTAGCGACAGAGGTATGTTGATAGCTATTGGCCGTTGGCTGTTGGCAAGAGTAAGAGGGCTCTGAAGCGCGTCAGAAACCTGCTTAGAATCACAACATCTTGCTAATTGCCATTTGCTAATTGCCATTTGCTAATTATTATATGCTATTCTAAGCAAAAAGTCAAATTTTTCTATTGACATCGGTTGCAATTTAAAGGTATAATCTTTGCAAGCGATTTAGATGGACATTTTGTGGATGTGTGGTATCAAAAAAAACGAAAACCGCGCCACCGCCATAAAAAGAACACTCTCATATTTGATTTACAGGAATTACGGGATGAAGCATCGACGGACGAACACCACAATTCAGAGAGCAATCTTGTCAGGTCCGGTTCACCTGAGCAAAGCTATATTAAGAGGTGTCCGCCGGCGCAACCGTTTACTCTGTACCCCCCCCGACTACTTCACATTTATTAAGTATTTTACTATACAGGAGCGTGTCAGAGGTTTTAACGTCTGCACCGCCTTCGTGCCCGCCTGCGCCATGTTTTTCATGTGTGCATGTCGCGGGCTATCTTTGTTGTTGCATTGGGGTTTTCCCCGATGCTTATTTTATCCGTTTAACCCGCACGCACGCTGCGTGCAGCAAAGGAGATTCCTATGCTAAAAAGTTATAAGGTTTTACCGAGCTTAGCTATTTTGAGTATTCTCCTGCTTTGGAGTCTGCTCCTCTCTTTACCTGCATCCGCGGGTACTCAACTCTGGGATTTTGAGAGAAATAACAATGACTGGAAAGTCGCCAACGGAAATTGGCAAATCGTAGATGGTGTTTACAAGTTGACTAAAGGTGGTGCAGCAGAGCATTCCCTCGTTGGGGAAGACAATTGGGATGACTACACAATTGAGGCGAAGGTCAGACTTGATGAGGGGAGCTGGGCAGGCCTTGTATTCCGTGCGAAAAGTGAGATGGAATACTATGTCTACTATCTCAACGTCCCGAATAACAAAAGCGAGCTCTGGCGACACAAAGCTGGTGCCTGGGATGCACGTGACAACCTTGCACAAATCCCCGCTGCCGGTGGTGTTAAGATTGCGAACGGTGAATGGTATGATATGAAGATCATTGTTTCAGGTGACACCTTTAAGTTGTACATTAATGATGAGTTTCAGAAAGAAGACAAGGACGCTGCTTATAAAAGCGGCAAAGTCGGCGTATGGGCATGGCAAACTGGCGCCAGCTTCGACGATTTTATGGTCACCGGTGATAACATCAAGGATACGCTACCGGTCGAGCCGACCCGAAAACTGACGACAACCTGGGGTATCCTCAAACAGGGGTATTGAGAAATACCTCGCTTACTTGAAAATAGAAAGGAGAATTTATGAAACGTTTATTCACGACTCTAATCGGATTTTGTTTTCTAGCAATCATAGCGACTACCGGTTTCGCGGGTGAGCAGCAATGGACCTTTGATTCCAATGCGGAGGGATGGACCGCGGCTAACGGCACGTGGAGCGTCGCAGACGGTGCTTATAAGCTTGCAGTCGGGGGCGCAGCGGAACATTCCCTCGTCGGCGATGTCGCCTGGGACGATTACACGGTTGAAGCGAAGGTCAGGCTTGATGAGGGCAGCTGGGCAGGTATTGCATTTCGTGCCAAAAGCGAAAGAGAATATTATGTCTTCTATCTCAACGTGCCCAATAACAAAACCGAGCTCTGGCGACACAAAACCCCTAACTGGGATTCCCGTGACAATCTCGCGCAACTGCCCGCAAAGAACGTCACAATCGCAAATGGCGAATGGTTCAACATGAAAATCGACGTTGCTGGCGATACCATGGCACTCTCAATTAACGGTGAAATGCAAGGAGAATTTACAGATGACTCCGGGGGCAAATATAGTGCCGGACAAGCAGGCCTCTGGGGGTGGCAAACTGGAGCCAGCTTTGATGACTTCAAAGTCTCAGGAGATGCTATCGTCGGGAGCGTTACCCCGGTTGAACCGCTAGACAAGCTAACAACGACGTGGGGACGCATCAAAGACGTTCGCTAGTCTGCCATCTATCTTAACATTGGTATTTGTCGGTCCGGTCGCTCGAAGATCGACAAACGTTTTCCACTTAATTTGGGCTGTGTGCCTTGCTGCATGCTGCCCTCTGTTTCAGGAGGTGCTCAGTCTATCTGTGCACCTCCGCTTTCAAATTGGCGAGAACCGATGGAACGATGGCGTGGATTGCAAAAACGTATATCGCTTATCGTCATAGTGTGCCTTACGGTGTCCATTTGGCATATATCTGTTGCTTGGTGTCAAAGCGGCAACGAGAGTCGCCTCAAGGAGCAAATTGAGGCTTATCGGGCACAACTCGCTGCGGACGCGACACGTGTTGATATTCGGTGCCAATTGGCAAAGGTCTATCTAAAAATTGAGGACTACGCACAAGCGGTTGCCGAGTATCAGCAGGTGATAACCACCATAGACAACTCCACAGAACACACCCTCACCCTAACAGAGGCCTCCTACGGATTAGGCTTGGCTTATGCTGCGCTTGAGCAGTTCGAGGCGGCGATTGAAGCTTATCAACGCGCGATTCAGTTGACACCGGCGTGGGCACATATCCACGCTGCGTTGGGGGCAGCCTATTCAGACTTGCACCGCTACGCTGAAGCACTCACAGCTTACAAGGTCGCGCGTGACCTCCAGCCCGACGATGCCATGATTCATCACCAGTTGGGCAACATCTATAGCAAACGTGGAAAGCGCGCCGCGGCAATAGCACATCAGCAGCGGGCAATAGCGATTGCCCCGACTTTAGCTGCCGCGCATTATCAGCTCGGTTTGCTTTACTCCCAAGAGAATCGGTTACCTGAGGCTATTTCGGCATATCAAACCGCATACACAGCAGATTCGGAGCTTATCGAAGCTCTTTACAACCTTGCACAGGCGCACCTTCGGCATGGCGATAAACAGGCTGCGCGTGAACAGATGCAGCTGTTTGAAAAACGGAAGGCTGTCGTTGAACCTGTCCGGGACTTACGCGGTGCATTGCAGCGGACCCGTGAACCGATAAAACGTGCACGCATCCTTGCGAACATCGGCAGACTTTACCTTAAAAGCGGGGCATACCAGAAGGCGGTTTGGGAATATGAAAAGGCACTCGCGCTGAATCCAGAAGTTATTGAGGCGTATAACGGTATCGGAATTGCCTGGACAATGCTTAAGAGGTATAAAGAAGCCGTTGCCGCACAACAACGGGCTTTGAAACTTCAACCGGATTTTGCGGAGGCACATGCAGCGTTAGGCTTAACCTACCTTGTGCAGGAAAAAACTGCCCTTGCACTTAAGCATTACCAACAAGCGGTTACCCTGAATCCCAAACTTTTAGAGGCGCGCCTAAAAATAGGGTTAATTTTACTGAATCAGAAACGTTATGTTGAGGCAGCGTCAGCCTATCAAGCAGCACTCAGGCTAAATCCGGACGATGCGGAACCGTATCACAACCTAGGGATATGCTATCTAAATCAAGGGAAACCGGCGGAGGCTTTGTCGGCACTAAAAAAGGCAGTTGAGATAGACCGTAAGGGTAGTTCACGCGCACCGTTTCTCGCGGAAACACACTATCTGATAGGCGAACTTCAAGTACAGCGAAAAAATTTTGCAGCAGCGGAATCCGCATATCTTACCTCCGGCTTACCGAAAGCGTATCACTCGCTTGCCCAGCTCAGTGCAACGTTGGCAAGCACTTACGAAAACCCCGCCAAGCGCAACGTGAAACTCAAGGCCGCTGCGGATTACGCGCAAACCGCCATCAGATTAAATCCGAACGTTGCAAGTTATCACAATACACTCGCCCTGATTTCCTACCGAAAAGGGGAGTATCGCATAGCGGAGGCCGCTATCCGTAAAGCCATTGAACTTGACCCCAAGAATCCTAACTATAAAGAAGGCCTAAAACAGATAACGAATAGCCATTAGTCCGCTCTTCCATCCTTCTAACTATTTTGGCTCATGTAAAAATTAAGTGCCATTTTATTTTGGTTGTGCTATACTATATTTATGGATTTTCCAATAAACTCTCTATTTGATGAAGAAGAATCAGAGGTCTGGTTGCTAAATCATTTTCATCCTGAAGGTCTATGCTGTCCACATTGCGATGCGAGCGTGTCGGAGGCACGCAATTTCCGTAAGACCCAAGCGAGTGGTCTACAAGTCTATCGCTGCAAACACTGCCAAGGTGTCTACAATGTGTATAGTGGGACAGTCTTTGCGGGCAGTCGGTTTAGACCGTCGCAGGTGATTCTGCTTTTACGGGGTGTGTGTCAAGGTGTGTCAAGTGCCCAACTGGGTCGTGAACTGGGTATAAGTCGTCAAACGATTCTGTGTATGCGGCGTAAACTTCAGTATTCTGCTGAACAGCTACAGCCTGCGGAGGCTGTGCCGGATGCGGTAGTTGAAACCGAACAGATGAGATGTTTCAAAACGAGGGTGAAAAAGGGACATTGCATTCGGATGCCTCAGATCCGCCGCGGCGTCGTGGGAATAAGCGTCGGGGCCACGGGACTTATGCCAATGATAGACCGCCTATTGTAGGAACGGTAGGGCGTGAAAGCGGTCAGCTGCGTTTACGCGTAGTGCACCACACCGATAGTGCGACCCTTTCAGTCCACGTGCATAGATTCACTTGTCCGACTGCGAGCGTGTATACGGATGGGTGGCGTGGGTATAACCAGATTGAACGGGTGCGTGAGATTGTTGTTCATAAAGATGGGCAATGGGCGCGAGACGCAGATGGTGATGGTATTCGCGAGATACATACCAATACGATTGAAGGGGTGTGGACGACTGTGCGCAACTTCCTGCGTCCGTTTCGGGGTGTTCATAAAAAGTTTCTTTCGGGTTACATTGCTATTTGTGAGTTCGCTATGAACCTAAAATCTGTTTCTGCTGATTTTATATCAAAACTCGTCAAAAGCACTTAAGCTTGACATGAGCCACTATTTTTTTAGGGACTCCAAAAATTTTTCACACACCCCTGATTGGGTGTACTGCCATCGAAAATTCGGGCCACCCTTAAAGCCTATTGCAACTATGGTATTGAAGATGCCCTACGGGATGTAGGGATTACTTTCAAACCACTTCGGAAGAAAGATCGATAGTGTCAGTTAATTGAGGGGTGTGCATAAATTAAATCGTGATTGACTTTAGTAAGGAGTCTTAACCTTATTTATGCACACCCCTCAATTAAATTTTCACTTTAGCTTGTGGCTACCACTTCCGATTGTCGACCAGTCTCGATCCACCGTCCAACTTCCACCTGCCGAATCAGTTGCCGTCCTGTGAAAATCCTTGGACGCTTCTTCCCATGAACCGCCCGGTATAATTCCAGTCAAACGCCATTTCCAGTACACGGGGACTAATTTGATAGAACCACTGGCATCCCATGGATATTCCTTTGGCATTCTTTTAAAAGGCCCCGTAAATGATAACTGAATCTTGTGATCTATATCTAGGGCCAGGGCCACGGGTAGAAAACCGACCCACTTCCCGAGTTTCTGTGACGTTGTATTATTAGGATCGCCATAAGATTTTCCATCAATATTGCCATAGAAAAGGATATGTGCCCAACCGAAACCATGTGCTTTGGCTGTTATTGAAACTTTAGGGGAACGTGGTTCCTCATACCAAAAATCATACATGACTTTACCATCTGCTTTAGTTCTGCGATAATGGATAAAGAACTTACCATCTATATTACACGAAATCTCGATCTCGGGCTCGCTTGTAAAATTTAAGTCTGGTGTTTCCACACGATGGAGATTGTGGGCTTTTACCCCCATCCCGATTGCAATTATAAAACTAAAAATGAGGATGAAAAGTGAAATTCGCTTTTTAGATAACATTGAAAACCTCCTATTCCCAGGGGGAAATTAAGTGTTCTAATCCATGTTCTCGGAGCGCGGCATTGAGTTTCTCTCGCGTAACACGGTCCGATTTTGCTATGGCTTCATCACCCACCGCACTGGTCATCACATGAACAGGACGAACCCTTTGCACCGCTGCTTCAAGTGCCTCAATTTCCGCAGAAAGCCGCTCGACTTCATCAAAATCGCCGCGTGCTTCCGCCCATCCCTGATCTTCCAGCAGTTGATTATACCTTTCGAACTCCTCGCGGGTCGGTGCAAAATCGACTCTCATCTGTATATCCACAATTGGCTCGCCTATTTTATGTAAAACGGGGTTGCCGTTTTCATCCAAAAGCGGCACGTTTATATCCTTCCAGCGATATTGATATCCACGAGGCGGCGGTTTCAACCCATGTTGAATATAAAATTGGTCAAGGATTTGCTGCTGTACTTCCCGCGAAAGCGACCAGAAATCGGGAGTGTTGTCGGTTTCCTGCCCATCAGATGTCTCATCAGACATGCCAACGTCAACCTGTTTGCTATCATCAGACATTGGAACATTGTTTGAAGCAGGGTCAGATCGACGCTGTCTGTTCTGTTCCGACACAGTTACCAGGTCCGCAGTTCCCGGTTCGGTTTTCTTTCGAATGTTATCTAACACTTCCTTTGCGGGAGGTTTATAGATAACTTCGGGTTCGGTATCTACATTGTGATTCAGTAGGAAGATGGCACTTCCGATAACTACTATCATCAGGATACCAATTCCTACATAAACTTTTTGGGTCATAAATCTATCCTCCTATAGACAGGATTCGTTATGATTCGATTCTGCTACACCTATAAAGCAACTTTACTGTGATAACTAGCAACTTAGGTTAACTAAAGTTTGGACAATTTGTCTGCGTTTGCTGAGAGGGCCGGAGATGTATTCATCTATTTATTACCGCGTCCGGGCGGCACATAGGACCTCTCCCGATTTATAACAGATAGGGCCCGTGTTTGAAAGCATAGCATCAGACCGAAGTAAGCACAGTTTGCTACCCCTGATGCGACCGGGTGCCAGAAAACGAGCAGAATCTACCAGACATTTTCCAAACTTTCACTTTATCACTTTAATTATACACACAATTGCATTTTTTGTAATTTTTTGAAAAAATGACAAATATGTCCGTAAACATCTTTTTTGCAATGCGTTCAGCAAAAATCGTTGATTTTTCCGTTCACATATTTCAGTATAAGCTATTTCACGAAAAAAGTCAATTAATTTCGGAAAGATTTCGAAGCAAATTGTTTCCATTCCCTTCAAACCGGAAAACACTGGGGCACTTACCCCTATTTTCGACCCACGCCACGCTTGACTCCGGAACCCCTAATCCAAACACGAACTGCACGGGGCTTTTTTTACCCCAAAAATTGGAGCGAAAATCGCATAAACCCTTACCAACACTGACTCAAACTCGATTTTTACCAAAAAACACACCAGAATCAAGGCAACATACAGGTTTATAGACTATTTCATCCTCCCTATTTCCTTACCTATACCATACCACTTTCTAAGAAATTAAATCAAGGAAAAATCAGTTTTTCGCTTCGCCCTTGCACTACATTCAGGATTTGTGATAAAATAAACAGTGGAGATATTTTTCATGCAATCATAAAACAGAACCAACATATTGAAGAGGTGAACGATGGCGTATCCAAGTCTGAGGGATTTTGTAAAGGCATTGGAACGGGCAGGCGAACTCAAACGTATCAAAACACAGGTCTCACCGGACCTTGAAATCAGCGAGATAACCGACCGCATCAGCAAAGCGGGCGGGCCCGCGTTGCTGTTTGAAAATGTGGAGGGCAGCGATATCCCCCTGCTTATCAATACGTACGGCTCTTACACGCGGATGGCGATGGCACTCGGCGTGGATGACCTTACGCGGATAGCCTACGAAATTGAGGGCATGATTAAAATCGGACCGCCGGAGTCGCTGCTGGATAAGGTCAAAATCCTCAGAATTTTGTCGCAGTTGACGAACTTCCCGCCAAAAAATGTCAAGCGTGGCGCATCTCAAGAGGTTGTCCTCACAGGAGAAGACGCTTCGTTAGACCGCTTACCCCTAATTAAGTGTTGGCCGATGGACGCTGATAGATATATCACGTTGCCGCAAGTGTTTACACACAGCTTGAACACCGGCCAGCGAAACGTTGGCACCTATCGGTTGCAGAAACTAAATCCGCACGCCTTAGCTATGCATTGGCAGATTCACCACGACGGGGCTGCGCATCATCGGGAATATAAACAAGCAGGTGAACAGATGCCTGTCGCTGTCGCAATCGGCGGTGACCCTATTATGTCTTACATCGGTACGGCACCACTTCCATCGGGTATTGATGAGCTGCTGTTCGCAGGATTCCTCCGAAAATCCAACGTTGAAATGGTGCCAGCAAAAACAATTGATATGATGGTACCCGCCGAAGCGGACATCGTTATAGAAGGCTATATTGAGCCGGATGAGACGTGCATCGAGGGACCGTTCGGAGACCATACCGGATTTTACTCTTTGCCCGATGAATACCCTGTTTTTCGCATCACTGCAATTACACATCGCAAAAATCCCATCTATCAGACCATCATTGTTGGCAAACCCCCGATGGAGGATTGCTATATGGGGAAGGCAACCGAACGTATCTTTATGCCATTGATTAAAACGCAGCTGCCCGAACTGGTCGATATGAACTTGCCGTTATTTGGCGTATTTCACAACTTCGCCCTCATCTCAATTGATAAACGTTACCCCTTTCACGCAAAAAAAATTATGCACAGCTTTTGGGGGCTCGGGCAACTGATGTTCAGCAAAATTATTATTGTCGTCGACAAAGACGTAGATGTGCAAAACGTTGAGGAGGTGCTTTTTTATGTGGGCAGCAACGTTGACCCGAAGCGAGATGTCACAATCGTCGAAGGCCCGGTGGATGTGCTTGACCATGCCGCACCCCTTATCGGGGCAGGCTCAAAGATGGGAATTGACGCTACAACGAAGTGGCCGGAGGAGGGTTATCAGCGCGAATGGCCCCCAGAAATTCAGATGTCTGATGAAATTGTCGAGCTGGTCAACGAGCGGTGGAAGAAATACGGATTGTAAGAAATATGTTTATAGAAAAAGACGTTCACGTCCCAATTCTTAGTCCCAGTATTCGGGCAAGCAGCCCGCTCCTCAAGGACGATATCTTTATAGAAGCCGTTTCCGCCCCAACTCTTAGTCCCAGTATTCGGGCAAGCAGCCCGCTCCTCAAGGACGATATCTTTATAGAGGTTAGTGAAAACAGATATTTATTATCAAGCTCACGTAATAATTAGGAAAAAAACGATGGCAGAAACAATTTACGATGTTGCAGTAATCGGTGCCGGCCCGGCAGGGACGCAAGCAGCGGTCTCCGCAAGTCATCAGATGCGGCACGTGTTGGTACTACACTCAGGAAAGGTGAGTTTCAGCCGAGGTAGAGCGTACTGGTCAAAGTCGGTAGAAATTGAGGATGCCCCGGTTTTCCCCGGCATTATCGGCCCCAAGTTTGCAAAGGAGCTCATGAGCTGGATGGAGAGCCGCCCTGTGGAAGAATTCAGGCTCGGTGACACGCCTCGTAAAACAGGTATTGAGGTGAGAGACGGTCTTGTTACCCGCCTGACACGAAATAACGGTATTTTTGAGTTAGAAGCCTCAACAGCCACCCTCAAGAAAAATACGCCTTTGCAGCTTGAAAGCTTCAAATCTCACACCGTCGTCGTTGCTACGGGGTTTGATGACAAGTGGCCCGATATTGAGTTTGTAGCAGATGCGGACCGGTTGTATAAACAGTACGCCACCGTTTTTCGCTATGCTGGCAATCGCAAGGGGTGGCATGTTTGCATCCGTTGCGATGGACATCTGCACGTAAATGAACATCTCGCTATCCTCGGCGTAGGCGATTATATCTATGAGGCGGCATTCGGTGCACAAGATTTCACCGATAAAATCACAATCCTAACGAACGGCCGCCCGCACGGTATGTCTCCGCCCATCCTAGAACAGGTTGCAGCCCGTAAAATTGATATCGTTGAGACGAAGATTAAACGACACATCGGTGAGAAAACCGACCTGTTAGGATTTGAAATGGCGGATGGCACCGAGCTGTTTTTCCACGGTTTTCTTGTTGACGAAGGCTTAATTCCGAATACGAAATTTTTGGAAGGGTGGGACTATCAAACGGACGAAGAGGGCTTAATTGTGGCAAATGAAGATATGCAGATGTTAGATAATAGTGGCAACCCAATTCCCGGTCTCTTTGCTGCGGGGGACATCATATCGGGAGAACGAAACTTAATTGCCACCGCCTTTGCCCTCGGTCAAGAAGCCGGTTTATCTGCATCCGATTCGCTGCGAAAGTGGCAGTATCCGGGAGCAGATGGCGAATAGCCAACAGCCAAAGGACCAAGTTATGTCAAGCGAAAATTCAAGAACCCTCTATATTATTGACACGCTCGCCGAAATCTTTCGTTCATTCTATGCAATTCAGACCCGTTTGACTAGCTCTGTCACAGGGGAGCCCACGAACGCTATCTTCGGTTTTACCAGCATGCTCATGAAGCTCTTCACCGACATCAAAGCGGAGCATATTGTCGCCGCAATTGATATGCCCGGGGACACTTTCCGGAACACGCTTTATCCTGAATACAAAGAGAATCGCAGGACACCCCCAGATGACCTCGTTAAACAGATTCCCCGTATCCAAGAACTGCTTGAAGCCTTCCAAATTCCTGTCCTCGGGCAACCCGCGTTGGAAGCAGACGACATCATTGCCTCCGTAACGCAATCGGTATTGGATACCCCTGAAACGCAAGATGTGGATGTCTGTATCATCTCTAAAGATAAAGACCTTGAGCAGCTGCTCTGTGACAGGGTTACAATGTTTGACATTCGTAACGACAAAACGCTTGATGTCGCAGCACTTTTGGAAAATAAAGGGATTACACCGGACCAAGTCGTTGATGTCCTAACCTTGATGGGGGACACGGCCGATAATGTGCCGGGGGTTGAAGGCATCGGTTTGAAAACAGCGACGAAGTTGATTCAGGAGTTCGGTTCAGTTGACAACATCTTCGCGAATATTGATCAGATTAAGGGCAAACGCCGTGAGAATTTAGAGAAGGCGCGTGACCATCTCCCACTTTCCCAACAGCTTGTGACGTTGAAACGGGATGCTGTCCTCGATTTTTCGATGGAACAGGCGCGTGTTAAACCGTTTGACCTCCAGGAAATCAACCGGTTGTTTGAAGAGTTGGAGCTCAAGCGGTTTCAGCGAGTCGTTGTTGAACTTGCTTCCGGCAGTGTTATCTCTGCCGATGCCAAACCCCCGGAGAGAACGACCCGCCAAGAACGGTTGACAGCGATGGCAGAGAAAAAGAGTGCCATTTTGGAAAGCGGTGATTATGCTACCGCCGATTCCTGCAACTATACAGCTATCACGACAGCAGCACAATTAACAGCACTCGTTGAGACGCTTTCAACCCAACGGCTTATCAGCGTGGATACGGAAACCGATGGGTTGCATCGCGATGCGGCCCTCTGTGGACTCAGCTTTTCTTGGCAACCCGCAAGAGGCGTTTATATACCGATTCGGTCGCCTGCACCTGAAACGCATTTGGACGAGAAAACAGTGCTTGCACAACTCAAACCGCTCTTAGAAAATCCCGATTTGCCGAAATGTGGACATAACCTGAAGTTTGATGCTGGTATTCTGATACGGCACGGTATTAAACTGAGGGGGGTCGTTTTCGATACAATGTTGGCAAGTCAACTCGTTGACGCACGGCACCCCTCACATAATTTAGATACACTTTCACTGCTCTATTTAAACCACAAAATGATTCCGCTCACCGGGTTGATAGGGGAGGGCACAGCACATGACGCAATTGATAAAATTCCTTTGGATGTAGTGACAGAATATGCCGCGGAAGATGCCGACATTACGTTGCGCCTCTATCACTTCCTCACCCCGAAACTTACCGAGATGGGAATAGTGGAGTTGGTACGCGATATAGAATCCCCCCTTGCCCCAGTACTTGCAGAGATGGAGTTTAACGGCATTATCTGCAACACGGATGCGTTGAAAGCACAAAATCGGGTGATTCAAAAGCTTGTGGCGGAACGTCAAAAACAGATACATGACATAGTCGGGTTCGCGTTTAATATAGACTCGCCACGTCAACTATCGGTCGTCCTATTCGAGCAGATTGGTTATAAACCTGTGAGGCGTACCAAAGGTGGTAACCTGTCAACAGATGTGACAGTATTGGAAACGCTCTCCCTACAAGAGGATGTGAACGACCCGAAAACGAGCGTGCCGCGTTTAATTATTGAGTATCGGCAATTCCGTAAACTACAAAGCACGTATCTGACACAGCTCCAGAACGCGGTTGTGCCGGAGACGCGTCGCATTCACACACACCTATATCAATTGACGACAGCAACCGGCCGTTTGAAATCTGACCGCCCGAATCTTCAGAATATTCCAGTGCGAACCGACATCGGCCGGCAGCTACGTAGTGCGTTTGAGGCACCGGCGGGGTATAAGTTAATCTGTGCCGATTATTCACAGATTGAACTCCGTATTCTCGCCCATTTCAGTCAAGATACAAAATTGATTGAGGCATTCACACAAGATTTGGATATCCATACATCGGTTGCTGCGGAGGTCTTTGGGGTACCAGCGGCAGAGGTCACGCGTGAGCTCCGCGATAAAGCGAAAAGCGTCAACTTCGGCATCATCTACGGTGTCTCTCCTTCAGGGCTTGCACGCCGTATTAAGGGGATGACTGTGAGCGAAGCGAGGGATTTGATTTCGGATTATAAACGTCGTTTTCCGGGTATCACCCATTTTCTGCATCAATGCATCCAACAGGCGTTGGACCATGGATATGTTTCCACTTTAACTGGCCGTCGGCGGGCAATCCCTGAAATCTATGAATCTTCACAGAGTCGGCGAAGTTTAGGGGAAAGGTTAGCCATCAATACGGTTGTGCAAGGCACGGCTGCTGACCTGATGAAGGCTGCTATGGTCAAAGTTCAGCACAGGATTGACCGTGACCGCTTGCCGATGAAAATGTTATTGCAAATTCACGATGAATTAGTTCTTGAAACCCCGGCGGAATTTGTTGAATCACACGCGGCAATTGTCTGCGAAGAGATGGAGAGCATTATGCCCCTGCGGGTCCCGCTTCGGACCGAGGCTGGGATTGGAGAAAACTGGTTGGATGCAAAGTAAAATAGAAAAATTGTGAATTAAACTTGACAAATCCCAAAAATTGTGGTATCATATTAACGTTTGGGAAATGTGATGGTGTCTGCAAACCATAATATTTGTAGGAGTGCTCTGACGAGCGCGACCTCCTAGCGTAGTATTTTGACAGTTTTACGGTTTGGAACCAGGTACATTCTTGTAGATTGTGACGCGGCTTCCGAAAAAGATTGATAAGAATCCCGAGTTCATTTTTGCCAATCTTCGCTTTACTGCCAAATGTCTGCCTATAGAACATGCTGACAGTACTCAGTTTTCTCACATTCCCGTTTATTTCAATTTCAAAAGGAGAAACGAGATGAACATCTACGTTGGCAATGTGCCTTATGCAGCCACAGAGACTGACCTGGAAGAACTCTTTGAACCGCACGGTCCGCTTACCACAGTGACGATTATTCGTGACCGGTATGATGGCCGTTCCAAAGGGTACGGGTTCGTTGAGATGGAAAACCAAGAAGATGGCGAACGCGCGATTGAAGCCTTAGATGGCCAAGAGTTAATGGGACGTCCGTTGAAAGTCAACCCCGCCCGTCCGCGCGAACGACGTGCTGAACGCCGCTACGAAGAAGACGAGTAACCACGTCCCCAGCAGCCACGTTCAGAAAAATAGAAAACGGCTGCAAAAGTATGCGGAATACTTAATGCTCCAGTTGTTTACAACCGGGGCATTTTTGTTTTTTAATGCAACTCTTCTATAGGAGCGTGCTGTGCACGCGATATTACGACCCCATATTTTCAAGATATTACGCGCTCCTCTGTAGGAGCGTGCTGTGCACGCGATATTACGACCCCATATTTTCAAGCGCGCTCCTCTGTAGGAGCGTGCTGTGCACGCGATATTACGACCCCATATTTTCAAGAGCACTCCTCTGTAGGAGCGTGCTGTGCACGCGATATTACGACCCCATATTTTCAAGAGCACTCCTCTGTAGGAGCGTGCTGTGCACGCGATATTACGACCCCATATTTTCGCACTCCTCTGTAGGAGCGTGCTGTGCACGCGATATTACGACCCCATATTTTCAAGAGCACTCCTCTGTAGGAGCGTGCTGTGCACGCGATATTACGACCCCATATTTTCAAGAGCACTCCTCTGTAGGAGCGTGCTGTGCACGCGATATTACGACCCCATATTTTCAAGAGCACTCCTCTGTAGGAGCGTGCTGTGCACGCGATATTACGCGCATTAGGTATTAACCTCTTACGCGCTCAAGCCGAGCTCACGACTGAGAACCATCACCCCAACCGTTCTTTAACCTTTGTTTTATCAATTTGTGCCTCGGCGACAAATTCCTGATATTGCGGGGGCAGGACTTCTGGCAGCATTGCGCGAGAATTGGCTTCGTGCAATGCAAGTAACCCCATGAAGAGTTGCATCTCCGGTGAATAGTCGGGCATAAAATCTTCCACTACTTCGAGCAGGTCAGCTTGGGTCATAGCATTCCGATTGTTCCGTTTTGCAATGTTATGACCGCGTTGTGCAATTTGTGCAATGTCACTGACGCTCAGCCCCTCCATTTTCGGGTTTCGGGCAATTTCTTGGAAATTAATTTGCTCGCGCGTGTGCATTCGGCAAAAGAACTGCAAAATGCCTGCTCGGCTCTCCTGCATTGGGGCGAGAAAAACCAATTTGTGTGAAAAAATCTCCGGCTTGCGAAAAATTGGCGGCATTAAGTCCGGGCGACTTGATGTACCGACCCATATCACTTTGCCATGCAAGGAGGCATCACTGATAGCATTGGTCAGGCTCACTGGAAACGAGCGTTCCCAACTTTCCGCTTGGATACTTGTATGTGGAGAGGCCTGCTCAATCTCTTCCATAAATACAACGACCGGCGCAATCCCCTTAATAAAGTTAATCGCAGCGATGAGGTTACGTTCATAACTGTTGCTGTTCTCATTAATATTAATCGTTACCTCGCTGACCTGATTGGCGTAGCGGAGCCGTACTAGTGCCATGTTTGTTTGGCCTGCAAGCAAGCTCGCTGCATACACGTTCCCATTTCCAGTGGGGCCAAGGAAAAGTATTCCCCGGGGTATCCGCCGTCTGTCTTCCTGTTCCATTCCCTCAGCAATATCTTGAATGACTCGTGTTACGTGGGCGGACCAGTGCTGTTGCCGGGTGGCAATAGGTTCGTTAATTTCAATAATTCCGTGGCTGAAGGTTTTGACACTTTCGCGTCGGTAGGTACGGAGTATGTCGCCGCCCACTTTCTGACCGTTAGAGGCTGCGTGCCGTGCCATATCGTGAATACCGAAAAGATTTAAGCCAGCTGTATTGTGTGCTAAAGCCTGCTTCTCTTGCGTATTGCCGAAATTTAAATTGACCTGTGTAACCCGCCCCGGCGAGTCCGCCATAGAAATCTCCTGCGGAATAGCACCGAGATGTTCAATAAACTTCAGACGTTCGTCATAATCCGGAAACGGAATTTCGACGAGAGGCATCTCCTGATTGACCAGCAAATTCGGGTGAATATCGTACGTGTTTTGCGTAATAAGCAGAACGATATGCTTTCGTCGCCGTATCTCCAAATCGGCAGCCCAATTTTGGAGTTGGTGGAAAAACAGTTTGAGCTCATCTTTTGCTGGCAGGTTTATCGATGGGTCGTTGGGGGCAATCTGTTCAAGATAATTGATGACCAATCCGATTCGGACCCTGTTTACTTTTAGCAGGTCGTGCATCTTCTGTATCAATTCCTTTGTAGGGACCGGATCGCTTTTATAGAAACCATCTTCATGAATCTTGTTGACTGCAAGTTGTGAATTAATCCTTCTCCGCTCGGGCGTTTCATCCGGGGCATCCTGGTTTTTCGGAATAAGTCCCAGAATTTTCTGCGTTTCCAACCACTTTCCCACATGGGGCCATGCGAACCCTTGCGTGCTGTTGTAACCGAGAACCAACTGGCATCCGAGTCTATTGAGTTGTTCCATCAGATAATCCAAGGTAGGTAAGTAGCCGTAAACTTCATCGTGCAGCAGGTCTTGCACATTAAAGTGCAGTAAAAATTGATGTGCAGCAGCGACTTTGTATTGTGTTTCAATCTGTTCCCAAAACATGATGTTTCTCCGGGCTAATGTCTTGTGTTAGTCAACTACCCAAGCCTAAAGACTTGTGCCTATTAAGAGCATCGAACAGCGTTAACTGTACCGCGTCTATTAAACCTTTGTCTCGTGCTTCGTTCTTGTTTCTCGCTTCATAGAGGGTGGTAACCCACCGCTCTCCACGAAAGGCAGCAGCTGCCTTAAAAAGAATGTTTAATGCAGCGTTGTGGTCTCGGTCTAAAGACGTGCCACAGAAACTGCAATTAAAGGTCCGTATCGCCAGAGAGAGTTTCTTTGGCGATTTCTGACCGCAACTTGAGCAGATTTGCGAAGTGTTTTTGGGCTCCACTTGGTGGAAATGGAAACCGTCTCTTTCGGAAACCATGTTTCCGCACCACTCAAAGAAGGTTGCCCAAGACGCATCGCTAATACTCTTGCTGAGGTGTTTGTTCTTGACCATGTTAGAAACGCTTAAGTCCTCTGCCACTAATACACTGTTTTTCTTGTGGTGGTAGAGTTTGTAGATGAGTTGGTTTCCAATAAAGTCTTTGCGTCTGTTCGCGGTTCGCTCGTGGTGTAATGATAGTTTGTGTTGTTGTTTCTTTGAACGGTTGCTACCTTTTTTCTTTCGAGAAAGATCTTTGGAATGTTTTTGGGTTAAACCTTCTGCTTGACGATACCAGCGTGGGTTGTTCTCTTTTTCGCCTCCGGATGTTGTCAGATAATGCATCGTTCCCATATCAACAGCTATAGCAGTTGTTGGGTCAACCTTCGGTGTGTCCGTGAGTTCACAGGTAATATGAGCATACCAGCCACTTGCTTTTTTAACGAGCGTAACGCCTTTGGGAGCCCCTTGAAGCGGGCGGTGCATATAGATTTTGACTTCGCCAAGTTTGGGGACTTTCAAACGGTCGTGTTTCCAGGCTGTTTCGCGTATCGGATGCTCGCGAATACCTTTGGACTTGCGGAGTTTCCACGACATAGACTTTATGCTTTTTCTGTGTCTTGGATACCCTTTTTTCGCAGTGCCTTCTTCGCAGCGTCTATAGAAACCGGCGAAGGCTTTATCGTTACGTTCCAAAGCACAGACTTGCATATCTTGTGGGACTTCGCGAAAGTCATCGTATTTTTTACGCGCAACCGTCAACTTCCGTTGTTGGTCGTAGCAAGAAACTTTTTCGCGTGCCGTTTCCCAAGCGACCTTGCGATCATGGCGAGCAGAGTTCTGAAGTTCACACAAATGGGCAAGCCAGTCTAATAATGTTGTTTCCTGTGTTTTCGTAGGATACACAGGGTATCTGAAAGTTAGTTTCATGGTTTTCTTTGCCTTCGTTTATCCCCTTCTTAGTGGGAAGCGGACACATTACCAAGCGGTAACGCTAAGAATGTCCGCCAACTTGATACTCTAATTATACCATGTTTTATGGTCAATGTCAAGTTAAAAACGATGTACCAACGGGGTTAGCGGGCTTTCCTCCCAAAGCTAAAGCATTGGGAAACCTCTCGCCCGAATGCCCGTGATTTTTTTACAATTGCATTGTGTTTGCGAATTTCTTGTTTAAATAGAATACCATAAAATCGCGTCGAAATCAACGTTTTTTTCCATCGCAATCCAAAATAAATTTGATAAACATAGCAAAATATGGTATAATTTCACATACCTAAAAGGAGGGGGAAAAGACAATGGAAACTGAAAATCTCACATCCGGAATCTTTCCGGCGGGTGTGTCTGTCATAGACTGTGACCTGCATAACCCGTTACCATCAGTCCGCATGCTTTATCCCTATCTCCCAGACTATTGGTCCGACTACTGTGAAGAATCGGGTTTTCCGGGACCGGATGCTAACGATTATCCAGAAGGGGTGCCGATTTCAACGCGTCCAGAATTTTCGTCTGCTGAAGCGGTGGATGCCGCCTCGGATTTGGCACACCTTCGGGAGGACGCGCTTGCCCCTTGGAACAGCGAATACGGCATACTTACCTGTGGGTATCGGGTGCAAAGCGTCCATAACGAAGATTTAGCGGCAGCCCTTGCTTCCGCAGTTAATGAGTGGCAGATTGAACATTGGTTTGACCCGGAACCACGCTTACGGGGGTCGTTAATTGTGCCCAGCCAAAATCCTGAACTCGCTGCGAGAGAAATAGAACGTATAGGGGCACATCCGGGGTTTGTCCAGGTAATGCTGCCCGCCCGTTCACAGGCACCTTACGGAAATCGACGTTATCATCCGATTTACGCTGCAGCGGTGCGGCACAAGCTGGTAGTCGGTATCCACTACGGGGGAGCCCCGGGGCTGCCTCCGACATCTGTGGGCTGGCCCTCAACCTACTTAGAGGAATACGTTGGTATGTCGCAAGTGTTTCAGGCACAAGTGCTCAGTCTTGTAGCGGAGGGGGTTTTCGACCAGTTTCCTGACCTACGCGTTGCGCTCATAGAGAGCGGTGTGACATGGATGCCCTCTCTGATGTGGCGGTTTGATAAGGAGTGGCGCGGCTTACGCGGGTTAACACCGTGGGTTAAACAACCCCCCTCAGCATATATCCGACAACATATACGGATGACGTTGCAACCGATTGACGCACCCCCAACTGCCGAAGAACTGCTTCAAATTGTGGGACAACTTGATTCCGAAGACCTGCTTATGTTTTCAACCGATTATCCGCATTGGCACTTTGATTCCCCTGAAGAGGCTTTTCCAGTAAACCTCCCACAGGGGGTGGCACGCAAGATTTTATCCGAAAATGCCAGAGCCTTTTACCAATTTTGAGTGTGAAGGCAGAGGGATTATATATGGAAATAGAAAAAAAAGAGACCAAACGGCAGCGGTTGCCAATTATCGACTGTGATATACATAACACACTTGCTTCAGAGACAGTGTTATATCCCTATTTCTCCGAGCGTTGGCGTAAACATCATGGTATGGTGGGCACTCCCGAACGTATCGGTTCGTATATTCCACGCGCCTATTTGCACGCCGCACGTCAGGATGCCTGGACACCCTCCGGACAACGCCCAGGGTCCGACCTGGACTTTCTACGGAAGCAGCTGCTGGATGCATACAACATTGAATACGGTATTTTGAACTGCTTGACCCCCGTTTGTGAGATGCCGAATCTTGAATATGCGGCAGCCTGGGCCCGGGCTGTGAACGACTGGCAAATCGCTGAATGGCTTGAACCGGAACCGAGACTCCGTGCTTCACTCATCGTCGTATCCGATGACACAGAATTCGCAATTCAAGAAATCGCTCGACTCGCGAACCATCCGGGGTTCGTGCAGGTCCTAGTGCTTGCTCGGACATTGGAACCCCTCGGACGCCGCAGGTATTGGAAGCTATACGAGACACTCGTGGAATACGACCTTCCGCTCGCGATTCACTTCACCGGAGTCGGCGCAGGCCCCATTACTGCTGTTGGCCGACCGTCACACTATATAGAGGACCACGCAGGAATGACGCAGGCATTTCAGACACAGGTGACCAGCCTCGTCTGCGAAGGTGTTCTCGAACGTTTTCCAGCACTTAAGGTGGTTTTAATTGAGGGGGGTTTCGCTTGGATACCCCCGCTGATGTGGCGACTCGACCGAGCATGGAAAAAACTCCGGGCTGAAGTACCAACCCTGAAAAGATTGCCCTCTGATTACATCCGGTCGAATTTCTACATTACAACGCAACCGATTGAAGAACCGCCGAAAGAGGAATACTTTCACCAGCTGCTCGCGCAACTAGACCTGAATGATAGGTTGATGTTCGCAACCGATTATCCGCATTGGGATTTTGATTCTCCTGAGCATGCACTCCCGAAAAGTCTTGAGCCGGAGCTCAAGCGGAAAATCATGGCAGACAATGCACGCACCCTGTACCAATTTAATTAATAATCATCAAAGGTTTCTTACGTATTTACAAAAGGAGAAGAAAAAGATGTCCGAAACGAAAAATACAAAGGAATTAACGCCTTGCTACTTCAACCCGGTGAAGGTGAAATTAGAATATATGGACGAATGCCTTGAGCAATTGCGTAATGGGCTCCCGCCGAACAAGGAGGCTTACATAAACGCTGAACGTCTAACACACTCCTTTATCACAAGCTGTGTTCTGATGATTGTGCAACGGTGCGTAGATATCAATAATACCATCATAGAATTTACCGGGGGAACCCCGCCTCTCCTAAAACATCAAGGGTTTTACTTCATGCAAGAGAGGGGCGTAATTGATACGGAAACGCTCAATTTTTTTGAGCATGCCGTCGCCTGTTACCAGAAAATCGCTAACCCTTATGAAATATTTCCAGCGGACGAGCTTTACGAAATAGCGGTACTTTTGCTGAAACACGGTGAAGCCTATACGCGCCAGATTCAGGTTTTTTTTCAAAACAGCGAGCTAGTGCTAAGCCCCGAAGACACCTTGAATTAAGCAGGAGGGAGGTTTCTAGCAGATTATAGGGGTGTAAGAATCAGCTTCTTGTGATAGGTGTTTAAAGTTTTTGTCAAACGGAACTGTGATAAGTATCCGGAGGAGGCTTCTAGATTCGCTCTTTGAATTTTTTCGATTTACACTCACATAAGTCGTTAGATACTATACGAAAGGCCATCCGTATTAGATTCCGCATGTGCTTTAAGGGTTCGCCTATCGATACCTAAGGAGGCCGCGGCCTTAGCTAATGTTGGATGTTTCGCCATGCGTGCTTGCACCACTTGACGTTGAACGTCGCGTAAGCTCATATTTTCCGCGCAGAATATCTCCGTTTCAAGTGAGCGCGGGAGACTTTTTAAGCATGTGCGTATGATTCCATACTGAGTCTCTGCCGGAAGTGCTTTCAATTGCGAAATCAACTCCACAACAGATATTGAATGTGAAGGTGTCTGCTTTCTCAAAGGCTGCTGCGAATTGTGTTCAACTGAAAAGTTATGTGGAAAATCCGCAAGTTCAAGTGTATCAGCGGTTGTATGTGCAATAGCCACTCGAATCGTGTTTCGCAGCTGGCGGATGTTGCCTGGCCACCTTGCCTGTTCAAGACGCGCGAGTGCTTCAGGCGTAAACCCCTTAATAGTTTTGCGTCGTCCAACGTTATGTTCGGCGATAAAAAGGTTCACCAAAGGCGCGATATCTTCCGTTCGCTCCCGAAGTGGTGGAATCTTGAGCACCACACCGCTGAGGCGGTAGTAGAGATCCACTCTAAATTTCTGTTCCGCGATTGCTGTATCAACGTCTATGTTTGTCGCTGCGATAATTTGAACATCGGATGTCAAGACCTGATTGCCACCGAGGCGCGTGAATTTATTTGTGTCCAAGAAGCGGAGAAACATCTTCTGGGCATCGAGGGACATTTCTGTAATTTCATCTAAAAAGAGGGTGCTCCGATTTGCCTCCTCAAATGTCCCACGCCGCTGTTGGTCCGCACCGGTAAAAGCCCCCTTTTCATGACCAAACAGCTCACTTTGCAAGAGCTCAGCGGAGAATCTACCACAATTGATGGCTACAAGTGGTTTGTCTCGTCTTAAACTATTGGCGTGAATATATTCCACAATACCTTCTTTACCAACACCGGTCTCGCCGATAATGAAGAACGGCATCTCAATATTTGACGCGTGCACTTGTTGAACCTCGTCATAAATTGCCTGCATTGGTGCTGATGGTAATTCGATAAATGTTGGTGGTTTTTTCATAACAACCTCCTTTTTTGCAAAAAATGATACCAAAATCCATTTTTTGAGTCAAGAAAAATTTTAATGTCCACAACCCCTGTCACCTCCAAAATTATCCCATAAGGCAATTTCTGCTGCGGATAACGACAATTTCTGCCGCCGATAGCGACAATTTGTGTATACCGTGTATTGCAAACAGATGTCGTGTCTTCAGCACATCGAGTTTTTTGAAATAAATTTATGTTTTAGGCATCCTATGGTTAACCGCTTTGTAGACGTGCGTTTTGGAGGTATACCCGTGAGAAAAATCGTTATGGCATCAGCGGTTTTGATACGGACCGCCTGTCTGAGTATGGGAGTTGGCACGAAATTTGCTACTAATATCTAAAGTAGCAACCCGCTCCGGTTTTAGTGGGTTGTAGGAGGATGTTTGAAATCTACGCGATATCAAAGATGTTTCTCAAGAGATAGTCCTTGTGATTGCGAAACATTTTCACAAGCTCACCCTGTGAAACATCTGAAAACGAAAGAGGTTCTAAAATGTTACGCGAATATTTTACAAATAGGTGGACTATAGGTGGTTTCTTATTGCTTCTGCTTTTCGCGGTGTTTTGCCATCTCTGGCTTCGGCAGGAGACTGCGAAACTCCAAAAACAGGAGGCGGAAAACGCAGAGGGACACCGCCAATTGATAGATTCCGAAAAAGTGGATACTAACAGCAAGGTGGAACAACAAGCAGGCGATGCTCCCGTAGAAAGCATCACGTCCCCCTCGGGGAAAACAGCCGAAAGAATCGAGGCCGTATCGGAAACCGGCACTACCCCCAACGCGGCAGAGGATACCGTTTCCACAGTCACATCGGAAACGGAAAACACAACTGGCCGGGTTTCCCCCTACGGATTCGGGCCCTACCCTGAAATTCCACCCGGCTATCCAGACCCGAATATCTTTGATAAACCGAGGTCCTCTATAACGTACGAATTAATGATGCGCGTTGATGTTAAGTTATGGCAACAAGGTATACGCACCGAGGGCATAGGGATTAGTTATAAAACCGGACTAGTTTATCCGACCATCCCAGGGACTATTTATGTCACTTGGACAGATTTCCGCATGCCGAATGGCAGTGTGACACGAGTCGCTGGAAGTATAAGCGGACATTCAGACACGGTGGATGCCTTACCTCGGCGTGGTTTACCCGGAATTCCTTCGAGTCCCTCAAACTTTGTATTTGAAAGTGATATTCCATCACATATCAGAATTCTAGAAGACTCTGAGGGCATAGACCCTTACGAGTTCCTAAACTTAAAGGAGTAACCAAAGTAAAGATCACCCTGCTAAAGCATGGGTGCTTTGACATAGCGTAACCACACGTTCCCTGTCAAAGATTAAGTTCTTCACTACAGTAATATATCGGTATATCTGTGGTGGTGCACAAAGGTGTTTCGGATGCTCCCCAAGTCCGATGTAAACGCTGATATACCGATCTGGATGGGGAAATACAAACTCTACGGAGAATTACAAACTATGTTTGTTCCTGTCGTTGACAAAAACCAAAATCCACTGATGCCGACAAAGCCTTCGCGGGCAAGGAAGTGGATACGAGACAAGAAAGCCACACCGTTTTGGAAGAATGGCGTTTTTTGTGTGCGCCTTAACGCCGACCCTTCGGATAGATACTTCCAACAGATATGCGTAGGCGTAGACCCCGGCAGTAAGAAGGAAGGCTTTACCGTCAAGAGCGAGGCACATACCTACCTAAATGTGCAAGCAGACGCTCACAACAAGGTTGGAAAGAAAATCGAGAAGCGTCGGACGTTGCGGAGAAGCAGACGCACACGGAAATGCCCGAATCGAAAAAAGAAGCAGCACAACCTGTCGAACCGGAAGCGTATCCCTGCAGGCACACGTGCAAGATGGGATTGGAAACTTCGCATATTAGATTGGTTGTCTAAACTCTATCCTGTTACACACGTCTGTGTTGAGGATATTAAGGCGCGGACAAAACAGTATCAAAAGCAGTGGAATCAGGCCTTCAGTCCTTTGGAAGTGGGCAAGCATTGGTTCTATTCAGAGGTAGAAAAGCGATGGGAACTCCTGACGATACAAGGGTTTGAAACCAAAGAGATACGCGAGCGGCTTGGTCTCAACAAGTCGTCAAAGAAGTTAGCTGAAACCTTTGAGGCACATTGCGTTGATAGTTGGTGCTTGGCCTATCACACCGTTGGCGGTTTAGAGATACCCGACAATACCGATATATTCTGTATCTCACCGATACCGATACGCAGGCGAGAACTCCACAGACAAAATCCGCAGAAAGGTGGCAATCGCCCGCGATATGGTGGCACCTTATTAGGCGATGGACTTGTTAAAAACACATTAATAAAGCACAACAAATACGGATTAACACGCCTTGCGGGTGTTAATGCTAAAGGACTATTCTCTGTCTATTCAAAAGATGGACACCGATTAACAACGGGGGCAAAACGCACGGATTTTCAAGTGCTAACACGCTTGAACTTCAACTATAAAGGCGGATTTTCCTCCCCCGCATAAATGCTGGGGGTTTCCAATCCGAAGATTTTGATGAAAAAGTTTTCTGTTTTATTAATCATCGCGATGACTTTTAGCATCACCCTAATCGGTTTTTCTAAGCGTGGTCCAGTTAATGGAAAATGGTACAACCGCGATAAAGATGTAGAAAAACGATGGACTGACCGTGAAACCGCTGACCCCGAGATACCCGATTTCTATATAACGATTACAAGGGAAGGTGAAGATTCTGACGGGCCGGCGTTTAGTGAGAGTTATGCATCGGCTGATCAGCATCTGCTATATGCCTGGACATATATAGGTGCAAGAGGCTCTGCACCGCACGATGTATGGGAGTGGCGGGGGTCCGCATTCTTAGCTCATGATTGGGTTACAACGACCCCGGGACCAAATCCTCATGCCGATTCAGGCGCTATTAAAGGGGACTTTACAAAAGAATTCAATGTGTATTTGAGAGAATTCGGTCACCTCCCACCTGAGGGCACTATCTCTGATTGTCAGTCAGATGGTTGGGTAGCGTCAGACATAGCAAAGATCTCTCCCGAGGAACGTCATAGCACGTTAAGCCGAACGGATGATAACCATAGAGATATCTACATCAACGGGAAAAAACAGCAACCAGAGGATAACCCGTGATGCAATCCAATTGACTGTAACGTTTGTATGCGCGCTTTGATGAAGTTTAAATAAAATTTCGGTAATCGACAAGCAATAAATTGCCGGACTACAAACAAACGCGTTCAGTATTCGGGCAAGCAGCCCGCTCCTCTGGGCGATTTATTACCCGTTCCGAAAGGACCGAATTTAAAAATTAATCTTCATAAGCGCGCATACATATTGGATTAAGACGTCAGATCCCTCCGTTCTATCACCTTCCATAACCGCTTCTCCTGCTGGCACTGGCGAGAGAAATAGGGGCTTAATTGAATTCAATCATTCCGCCTGTGCCTTTGAGTATGATATCAGGCTTCAGCATAATCTGATCTTCGTCGGCCCGTATAGCTCCGGTTTGATTGGTTCCGTTTTTATCGAGCAGATATGCAATTCGGCGTGGTAAGAGTCTGCCCAAATCGGCCTCCATTTCAACCGGTTCCTTGAAAATGATTTGTCCACTCTGCTGTGTTTGATAAGCGAACCAATATTTCAGGTATTTTCGAATGGGGTTGCTATAAAGGAGCTCACCAGATGCCGCCTCAATAACTTTGATACGAACTTTGCCTAATGCGGTTTGACGGCTTCGGAGATAAAAAGTTCCCCCTCTCGCAGCTGTGGATTGTCGGCCGTGTCGGATGAGACGTTCGTCAAAATCCTTTTTATCCAATTTAGCTTTAGAGACGCCTCCCAAAATGATCATGTCCGCTTCAAAAGCCTGTCCGACTTTAGCGGCTAACGCTGCATCTTCATAAATATCGCTTAGCGTTAATCCAAGCTCTTCAAGTTTAGCACTTACCGGGCGAACCTTGTCGGATTCATCATGAATCCATTCCATCTCCTTCTCATAAAGAAGTTTAAGATGATTGGCTAAATTGATACTAAGATTTTTACTCAGTGCTCCCGCTTCTTCTACCTCAGGGAGGAATGGTGCTACGACAACCCGTTTGGCTTCGACAATAGGGGGTGGCGTGTCAATATTAATCTCCCCGCCCCCAAAGCATCCGGGCATTGTCATGAGGAAAATAGGTATTAATAGAAAACTAAAAAAACGCATAATAGAGATATGCCTCCTCAAATTAAATTTTTGAATCATGGGGCCTCTGCTCCATGTCCGCCTGCTGCAGGCGAAATCAACGCCATAAGCGCGTGTGACATTCGGTTTCCCAAATCAATGCAAACGTGCATGTGGCATTTGTCGGGTTTGTTATTAAGTTAGCTCAAGATTTTAATAGGGACGTTGATATATTCCTTGCACATTCCACCCATTCCAAAAAGTTTATCATAAATTAGAAAAAAGGTCAAGAAACAATTGCAGGTTGTGATTCGCTACTGAACATAGTGCAGCACGCCAATGCCTATTTGTAAACGCGCTGCATGTTCAGGAAACGCGATAAATCAGGCTGCTGATTGCCATCCGCTATTTTATGCAACCGCTAAAGCTCGGACTTCCCCGAATTCATGTGCTAACTTCTGCCAAGACTCCCCATTATCTTCACTAAGGAAAAGTTGCCCACTAACGCTACACGCTATCAGTACACCATCAATCCGTGGATTATAGCCGAAACACCAAATTGTGCTATTCGCTGTGCATCCAATATCTGAGCGAGCCCACTGAATTGCTGTAGCGTTCTGTGCTGCATCTTCCATATAAAAGATACCGCCCTGGTCGCCGGGAGGTCCGTTGCCTGCCCCGATAAAGACTTTGGCAGTGTCGCCATTCAAATAGAACGCTGCGCGGCAGTAGGGCCATGGAAAGTGTTCGCGTACCTTTAAAGGTGTCCAATTGTGCATGTCCGTGGTAATACAGACATCGTTATTTGTGGCAGCAACGAGGGTTTTTTGGGTACCGGGGACTACCGTCAGTCCATGTATATCCAAGCTGCTCAACCCTTCGCTTCGGTTGTCCCATGTTTTTCCGCCATCGGTGCTAAGCCGCATTCCATCAATTTCAATTCCAGCATAGACAGTTTCAGGGTCTTCAGGGTCAATAACGATAGTTGTTACACGTGGAATGATGGGAATACCTTCGCATTCTTGTGCAAGTTCTGCGGCGAGTTGTGTCCAGGTTTTCCCCCCATCGGTTGATTTGAAAAAAGCAGATGGACACGTTCCGGCATAGAGGGTTTCCGGTGCAGTCGGATGAATTGCAAGTGCCCAGACTTCGAGGTTATCCAATTCACTATGCAAATGTTGCCAGGTATCGCCACCATTTGTGGTTTTGACAACGCCTTTTTCAGTCCCAGCATAGAGCGTTTTTGCATCTGTTGGATGTACAACGATTGCGCGGATATCGGCTTCAGGAAAAATACCGTCACTGGCGCGATGCCAGGTTTTACCGACATCGGTGCTTCGCCAGATGCTCTGTCCAATTGTTCCGGCATAAAGTGTATTTGGCATGTCAGCCTCCTTTTACTTCCTTATGTGCTCCCGCCATCGGGAGGGATATAGGTGAGTTATCTATCAGTTATCGGTTATCAGTTGATTGAGAACGCCTTCGTCAATAATTGTGTCCCCTCGCATGACGTGCCATTTCACAGCTTCCAAACCGACAATATCATCAGTGTCAAGATGAAATGCACAGCGATAGACAGATTTTGCCTCATTCGCAACATATATCATCGGTTTCGCATCGAGCACCTTCCGATTTTGATACGTCAACGTTAAGGTCAATGAAAGTGCCCCTACCGCTTCACTTGGCACAACAACAATTTCCCAATAGTCGCGATGAATCGGATTCGGAAGGACATAAATAGAATATGTTCCAAGGTTCCCTTCAAATGCATCATAGTTGTATGTTATAGTTTGCTGCGAAAAGCTGCGATTTTCCACCTGTAGGCTTGGCATAATCATCACACGTTGGACACTCGTTCCAAAAGTAGGAATATCGTAAGCAGTCATTCCATCGGTTTCCGTTTTAAGTGGTAAAGATTCAACTCGGATTTCTCCCGTGTTATAGAGATATGCTGCCCTAATGTCAACTTTTGCGTTGCGCTGCGTAGAAAAATTGAAGGTTAAACCCGCCTGTCCTACAGTTGCGTCCCTCACAGTACATTCGATGGCGTGTGCAGAAAAATTGGCGAGTATTTTATTTTTGCCAGCAGTTGGGTACGTATCATGGGTGAATAAGGGTAGAATCGTCGGGGTTAGTGAGTTATACCGGAAAGATTTTTCAACAGTGCCGAACGGTCGCCACGCTGTAAGATAATTTGCCACTTTCCAATCCGAAAAGATGTCCGAAAATGTGCGCTGTATACCCTGTTTTTCCAACGTGTGCACAACCCCCGAAATGCCATCTATCGGACTTTTAACAAGGGCAGCGATAGTCTGTTGCCCCCCATAGTGTTCATGGAGATATAGCATGAAAAGGAACGCGGCACCGTAGTGTGATAGCAGATTTGCCTGATTTTTATGTTCCCAATTGGTTAGCGAAATGTCCGGTGTTTGTTGAAAAGCCGCGATATGCTGATTGAGATTATATCCACACTGAAACGCGGCATAATCTGCACATCCCTCATCTATCCAGATTTCCTCGTTCGGAGAATGCTTATAATGAATAAGGTGTTGGAGTTCATGGGCGATAATTTTCTGAATGGCTTCAGCAGCCCCCGGCTGGTTTCTTGAGTGCACATAGAGAATATCCGCCTCGTTGCTATGAAGCGGCCCAAAGGTTGGATGGTGAAGCATGCCTCGCTCCTGATCGACCGGTAAGAAGTATCCCGCAGTGGTGTGATGGGCCGCGGCATCTCGAATGTTGAGGAGGAGCAAAATAACTTTGCCGTTTTTATCTATATCAGGCGGTGTGCCGAGGTATGCCGTTAAAGTTTCATAGATTCCGCGGCGTGGGTCGGCTGGCGTTGCTGTATCAAACGCTTTATGGAGCATTTGGACCATTTGTGCGGTGACCTTTTCCGGCCATTCTGAATCTTCAACGAAGATATAACAGTGGTGTCCACTTGCCCGTAAGGTTGCGTGAATTATATACTGCTGTTTCTTTGCGAAGTCTATAGCGAAAAAGTTCCGCTGGAAGCCAATAGGGTGTGCCGGTGCCGCTGGATGTGCTGGAGCGGTCGGCACAGTCGTAGGCATTCTCCGAAGGTTTCTGTCCTTCACCGATAGGTGTTGCCCCGCGCCATCCTTCTTTAGAAGGGGCACTGCACAGCGGAACGCTTCGCTGGACTGCACAGCGACGGTTAGCATCAGAAAAAAAAAGACAATTTGAATCAGGCCTAAAGTAGGCGGAGAAAAGGTCAGTACACTTTGGCGAAAACGCATAGTTTCGGCTTCCTTATTACCTATAACAGCACAGCGGAGCGGGTTTCCTACTACTTTACACTTGTCAGCAGACTATCCATCCTATTTGAGCCGTTCTTGGATTTGCTGGTTCTCAGGTTCAATCGTTTGTGCCTGTTCCAAGGCTTGACGTGCTTTTTGAGGCTCGTTATTTTTCCGGTATGCGTCCCCAAGGTGCATGAGAATCTCCACAGTGTTCGGTAAATGTTGATTTGCAAGTTCAAGTGTTTCAACCGCCTTAGCGAAACGTTTCTGTTTGAAGAAAACCCATCCGAGGGTATCGAGGTATGCCCCATTTGTAGGCGATTTTTCAAGGGCGCGTCGGACTAAATTTTCCGCTTCATCCAGGTTCGTGCCCTGTTCAGCGTAGAGATATGCTAACGCATTGAGGGCGTGTGCATGGTTAGGTCTAAGTTGGAGTGTTTTTCGGAGATATTTCTCAGCTTTCTCGAATTCCCCGTGAGTTTGGTAGATAGCAGCGATGCTGTATGTTCCATCTACGTGCCGGGGGTTTCGTGAAAGTAGTTGTGTGAAGATTTTTTGTGCAGCATCGAAGTTTTCGAAACTGAGGTAAACCTGTCCGAGTGCATTGAGTGCATTGTCTATGATGTTTAGATACATTCTACGCTGGGCCCGGTTTTGTGCGTTTTCTGCACGGGCCTCCGCAGCAGTAATCGTTTTTTGGAGATAAGTTTCCGCTGCAGAAATAGATTTATCAATTTCTGCTGTGCGCTCTCCGCTTGCCGCATAAGCCCGTCTTGCAATGTCCTGATGGACGAGCCCCATACCGAATGTGCCGTTAATGTCATTAGGCATCCACTTAAGGATTTGGGTAAAGACCTGCTGTGCCTCAGTCAACTTATCGGTGGCGAGGTAGAGGTGCCCGAGCGCGGTCAATGCTCGGACATCGCGTGGGTTAATTTTGACAACGCGCTGATATGCCTCAATTGCTTCCTGTGGTTTCTGCAGCTCTCGGTAGAGTTCGGCTAATTGCTTATGGAAACTCGGTTCAAATGGCATTACCCGTGTGAGTGCTTTGAGCGCTGTTTCGGCAGTGTCATATTCTCGAAGCTGGCGTGCTAGGTTCGCAAGCATCTCCTGCGCCTGTCTGTGGTCAGGGTCTAATTTCGTGATGCGTTTCAGGACAGTGACGATATTATCAACGTCACCGCCGGTATGGTAAGCACGGTATGCAAGGATTTGGGCAAGTTGCCACATAGCGGGTATGTAGTCAGCATTTATTTTGAGAGCTTGTCGGCTATCCTGTTCTGCCCCCCGGATATCCTGCATTCTATATCGGAGCTGTCCCCGTTTGTAAAAGATATAAGCGGACGTAGGGTGCAGCTGTATGAGTGCATCGTAAACGCCCCTTGCCTCTGACAAATTTTTATCAAAACTCTCTAAGTAAACTGCCTGCATCAGTTGTGTGTAAATCGCCTTTGCGCTCTGTGCAGCCTCAGCGAGCTGCGCAGCCTCTGCTGACGTATCAACCGAAAGTAGTGGCGGTGTCTCTTGCGCAGATAGGGGTGTTCGCAATGTGAAAAATGTGAAACAAAAGAACAGACTCAATAAAACCAGCCCTGCAACTTTTTGTAGCCCTGCTCGGTGGGAGCAAACTTCTGATTGTGAACGTTTATGCAGACGCGCTTTGTAAGCACACCTTCTGATTGAAACATCTTTCGTCATAAAATTTCTCCTTCTTCATCGCGCTTTGTCATCAAAATATTCGGTGTGGAGACCCCCAGCATTTATGCGGGGGAGGAAACACCGCTCCCATTCGTTCTATATTTCCCCCCAAAGGGGGAGTCGGGTTGTTTTTTCGCCACAAGCCCGTAGGCGTTCCTCGCAGACTGTGCTGCTTCGTTCAACAGAACTCGCACTTTCTGTTTACTTGACCTGACACGGTATCTTTGAAAAAACAGGTAAGGCCCCTTTCGGGTTCTCCGCTTACGCGGGTATATGTTTCCCCATCCAGATCACATAAGCGTAGTGGGTTAAGACTTGGGGAGCATCCTTCAGTGAAATCGTCCAACCACAGACGACCCACCTTTTTAGATAACCATACTTTGGACTGCCATGTCCAGCCTCTGCGATATATTACTGTAGTCAACAAGTTACCCTCGTCCCTGTAATAGCCTTGGCGGGCATCAGGGACAAGCCCCCATGCTTTAGCTGGGGGTTATTGACCTGAGCGCGAATGCTTATGTGGATTCGCTTTGTAAGGGCAGCTCTTCGCTCAAATCCGAGGACTGATGGTTAAGCACCCCGACATCCACAATAGTTTCGTCCGGTTGTAACGTCATGAGCCGGACCCCCTGCGTAGCTCGCCCAATGACCCGAACGTCACTGACCGCCATGCGCGTCACGTATCCTGTTGAACTAATGAGTACGAGTTCGTCATCATCTGACACTAAGTTCGCGGAGACGACAGCACCGTTTCGGGTTGAACGTTTAATAGCGGTTACCCCAACGCCGCCGCGCTTTTGCGACCGATAGGCGGATAAGCCGGTCCGTTTACCGTAACCGTTCTCTGTAACAACGAGGAGTGACTGGGTTTCATCAGGTGCACAGACCATTTTAACAACAAAGTCGCCTTCGGCAAGTCGAATGCCCCGGACCCCGCGTGTAGGGCGTCCCATGCTGCGCACCTCAGCCTCGTTAAACCGGATAGAATTGCCGTTATGACTAACAAGGACAACATCATGATTTCCACTTGTTAGCCGCGCGCCGATGAGTAGGTCGTCCGTATCCAACTTAACCGCAATAATTCCTGTAGAGAGCGGATTCCGAAATTCCCGCAATGGAGATTTCTTGACAATACCGTGCTTTGTGGTCATCAAAACATAGAGGTCCTCCTTAAATTCTCTGACTGGAACGAAGGCAGTAATAGTCTCGGTGTCACTCAAACGTAGCATATTTACCGCTGCGCGACCGATTGCTTGACGGGTGCCCTCAGGTATTTCAAAAACCTTCATGACATAACACTTGCCAAGGTTTGTAAAAAAGAGCAGAGATTGATGCGCCGTTGCAATAATCAGATGCTCCAAGAAATCGCCATCTTTAGTGGGACCGCCTTTGATGCCGACCCCTCCACGATTTTGGCGGCGATACGTGTCCATCGGAATCCGCTTAATGTATCCAGAATGCGTCAACGTGACAACCATCTCCTCATCGGCGATAAGGTCCTCCATTTCAAAACTTTTGACCTCCGAAACGATGTTAGTGATTCGTTCATCTCCATGTTCCTCCCTCAATGCGTCTAATTCCTCCCGGATGATGTTGGTGATAAGTTCTTCATCTGATAGGATAGCGCGAAGTTCAGCGATACGTTCAAGGAGGTCGCCGTATTCATCGTTAACGTTTTGCCGTTCCAATCCTGTCAACTGGCGTAAGGTTAGAGATAACACTTCGCGTGCCTGAATATCAGAGAATTCATACTGCGCCTGTAGGAATTCTCTGGCAGCCTGTGGGGTTTCAGCTGTCTGCACAACCTCAATGACCTCTTCTATATTTTCTAATGCAATACGGTACCCCTCTAAGATGTGTGCGCGGCGTTCACACCGTGCCAACTCAAATTCGGTTCGCCGTCGGACAACATCCCGCCGATGGGATAGATAGTGATGCAAAATTTCAGTGAGGGTTAATATTTGGGGCAGGCCATCTACAAGACAAAGCAGATTCGCAGCGAAATAATCCTGCATCTTTGTATGTTTATACAGCTGATTTAAGATAACTTGCGGCACCTCGCCTCGCTTGAGTTCTATTACGATACGGATTTCCTTATCGGATTCGTCCCGGATATCTGAAATCCCTGTAATCGTTTTCAAGTTCACACAATCGACAATCCGCTCAAGTAGGTGATTTTTCTTAATCTGATACGGAATTTCGGTGACAACAATTTGTTCTCGGTCACCCCGAGTTTTGCTGTTCGTTATCGGTTCAATTTCTACCCTCGCACGCAGTGTAATACTGCCTTTGCCGGTAGCATACATATCCTTGATACCCTTTTTACCGACGATAATTCCGCCTGTGGGAAAATCAGGGCCAGGTATAAATTCAAGCAGCTCTTCAACAGATGCATCCGGAAAATCAAGTATATGCAACAGGGCATCCACAACCTCTACGAGGTTATGTGGTGGGATGCATGTTGAATAACCGACCCCGATACCGGTAGTGCCGTTGACAAGAAGGTTCGGGAGCAATCCAGGCAGGACGGTGGGCTCCTCCATAGAATCCTTATAGTTGGGTTGAAAATCAACTGTATCTTTACCAATATCCCGGAGGAGGGTCTCAGCAATCTTTGCAAGCCGACACTCGGTGTAACGCATTGCCCCGGGGGGGTCATCGTCAATAGACCCAAAATTGCCTTGTCCATCAATTAAGGGGTAGCGCGTGCTGAATTCCTGCACGAGTCGGACAAGCGTCCCGTAAATCGGGCCATCGCCGTGCGGGTGAAAGTTCTTCATAACCTCACCGACAACCGCAGCACACTTATCGTACGGACGCTCATTCGTCAAATTGAGTGAGCCCATGGCATAGATGATTCGGCGTGCACTCGGTTTCAAACCATCCCGTACATCAGGGAGTGCTCTATTGGTATTAACACTCATGGCATAGGTGAGGTATGATGTTTGCAGTTCCGCTTCTATTGAACGTTTTTGAATCATGGGGTCTCCGTTTCCTTTTGGCTGTTAGCAATTAGCAGCAATTAGCAAGATGTTGTGATTATCAGCAGGTTTCTGACGCGCATCACATCCCTCTTGCTCTTGCCAATCGCCATTAGCCATTAGCCAACAGCCATTCTAACCTTATGCTCCGTAAGTGTCCAGTGTCACTTGCCTGCCATAGCGTTCAATAAACGCCCGGCGGGGTTCCACAGTATCACCGCCCATCAGTAATGTGAACATCCGTTCAGCACGGACAGCATCGTCCAGCGTCACCTGAAGGAGGACACGTTCATCCATTCGCATCGTTGTTTCTCGCAATTGTTCGGCATTCATTTCCGCGAGCCCTTTGAAACGCGTAAGCGTCATCCCCCTATTTGCAGTAGTTGTTAAGAGCGATAGGAGTTCTCTGACAGAGTTTGCGTTGTGTTGTTCATCTGATTTATTCAACACCCGAAACAGCGGAGCTGCATCAGCTGGTGTTTCCGCATCAAAGTCTTCAGGTTGAATTCCAAGGGATTTGACAGTCTCGATGTACGAGGCAAGTTCGGCATGTATCGCAGCTTTGGATATAGCGGGTTGTTGAAGCTCCTCAGAACTCTCCCTTACCTCACTAGCTGCATCAGAATTCGTGCTCGGCAGCTCCTCCGTACCTGTTTCCTCAGAATCGGGTTCATTTCCCAAGTCAAGCGGAAGTTTTTCCTGTCGCGGCTTCTCTATAGACGATTCAAGGATATCTAACATATCATCTACGGGGTCATTCTGCTCTGCGGTCTCCGTGTCTAGCGTGATAGATGCTCCATCTCCACTATCGGGGCGTTGATTTTCGAGCGGTTGCCAGAAGTAGGCTATCAGTTCTTGACGTGTTTGTCCTTTCTGGATTTGCGCACCGGGTCCACTTAATTCGGAGAGGCGTTTTTCAATAATAGCGAGTGCATTCACACACATGGTCGCCTCTGCTGTTGTATAAGGCGCGTCGCGTCTGATATTTGTTATTTCTTGGGCTCCTGCGGCAGATTGCAGCAGATATTCCTGTAAGGCATCTTCGTCCTGAAGATACTGCGATTGCCTGCCTCTCCTAATTTGGAAAAGCGGCGGCTGTGCAATATAAAGATGTCCTTCAAGAATTAGCTGCGGCATTTGTCGGAAAAAGAAGGTAAGTAGTAGGGTGCGGATATGTGCACCGTCCACATCGGCATCCGCCATAATAATGACCTTACCGTATCGCAATTTTTCCAACGTGAATTCCTCAGCACCGATACCTGTCCCGAGTGCCGTGACAATGTCGACGACCTGTGCATTTTTTAATATTTTGTCCAACCGTGCCTTATCAACATTGATACCTTTTCCTTTGAGCGGGAGGACAGCTTGAAATCCGCGGTCCCGGCCCTGTTTTGCGGTGCCGCCGGCAGAATCACCCTCAACGAGAAAAATTTCGGTTTTTTGTGCGTCCCGTTCAGAACAATCCGCTAATTTGCCCGGCATTGATGCGGAGTCAAGGACTCCCTTTCTTCGGATGACATCCCGTGCATTCCGTGCTGCTTCCCTAGCGCGTGCTGCCTGAATACTTTTCTGAATGATGCGCTTCGCAAGTCCTGGATTCTCCTCAAGATACCCCTTGAGATGCTGATTGACGATACTCATCACAATGCCTTCAACTTCCGTGTTCCCTAATTTGGACTTGGTTTGCCCCTCAAACTGCGGTTCGGGGACCTTGACACTGATGACAGCAGTAATCCCTTCACGAATATCCTCGCCTGTCAGTGGGATTTTCACGCCTTTCAGCAGGTCGTTATCTTTACTGTAGGTATTGAACGTCCGCGTCACAGCACTTTTGAAACCGCTTTCATGAAAACCACCTTCTTGCGTCCGAATATTGTTTGCATACGAAAAGATATTCTCAGAATAGGTGGTGTTAAATTGGATAGCGATTTCAACGCGAACGTCATCTGCCTGCCCTTCTAAGTAAATAGGTGTGGTATGGAGAACTTCGCGGTTCTCATTCTGGTATTTTACAAAAGAAGCGATACCACCTTCATAGTGGTATACTACCTCCGATTTCTCGTCCTGTGCATCGGTTTCGGTTTCCACCGGGGTTTCGGTTTCCACCGTTCGGAGGTCCTTAAATCGGATGCGTACGCCTCGGTTGAGAAATGCCAATTCACGGAGCCGCTCCCTTAAGGTGTTCGCTTGAAATTCAAGCGTATCAAAAATCTCATGGTCAGGTTTAAAGATTGTTTCGGTGCCTCGGTTTTTCGTCTCTCCAACGACTTCCACATCGGTTGTTGGCACCCCGCGTTTATACTGCTGTTCGTAAAGTTTACCACCCTGTGAGACGCGTACATGTAACCATTCAGAGAGCGCGTTTACACACGAAGCCCCAACCCCGTGCAACCCCCCAGCGGTTTGGTAACCGACATCTGCCCGTCCCTCAAATTTACCGCCCGCGTGCAGAGTCGTCATTACAACCTGAAGCGCGGACACCCCCGTATGATGCTCCCCCACCGGGATACCACGGCCATCATCGGAAACAGCAACACTCCCATCCGCTTGGAGTGTCACCTGAACCTCCGACCCGTACCCAGCCCCGAACTCATCTATAGAGTTATCAACAAGCTCCATAACAAGGTGATGTAAACCAGCAGAACCGGTGCTACCGATGTACATACCGGGTCTTTTTCTGACTGCTGTCAATCCTTCTAATATTTCTATTGATTCAGCAGTATAATTTGTACTTTGATTCATGGAGCCTCCGCTTGCCTGCGCCATTGTTCCAGGCGGGTTCGTTTCTAATTTAGACTAATTCAAATCTGAAAACCAATTATCAATTACGTTTTGCAAGGCACTTTGTCTCAAAAAGTGACTGAAGCGCGGCCCGGAGTTCCACATCACGGACCTCAGCCACCGCTGCTTCAATCTTCTGGATATCGTCCGGGCTCAGCGATGTGACCTCGGAATCAGACTGTGTTTCTGATGCGTCCGATAGTCTTTGTTCAACATGCTTTTTGTTAGTTTTCATGCAGTTCGGATTGTAGTGAAATCGGATGTCAACGACAACGTTCTCACGTTCGAGCAGTTCAGATAGTTTTTGCAAAAGCATCGGTTTCATCATAGATAACTCGTTGCTATAAACAGCATGTGCGACTTCAACCCGCAATACCCCGGTCGATGATAAAGACACCGGAACGGTTTGCTTAGCAATAGCATCGCCGACGACAGTTGGCCAATGTCCGAAAACGCGCCATTCTTCATACTTGTAGCTTTGTCCTTGCTCGCGCAGGGTACTTTTAATTATAGCTTCTACTTCCTGCAAACCTTCTTGGTTTACGTGATGTCGTTTCTTTCTAAATCTCATAATATTTCCACCCCTATGAACGGTCCCGCGCGGTTTCCTCAATGATAACCCCCTCCTCCACTCTTAACAGATGGACCCCCGAAAGTTGGCCAGCTATGGCATCGCTATCCGTTGCGGTTATCACCGTTTGGGCAGCGACGTTCTCAAGATATGTGAGGAGGTAGGCTCGCCTTTTGACATCAAGTTCAGACAGGACATCATCCAACAAAAACAGGGGTGCGGTGCCTGTTTTCTCCCGAATGAATTCCAATTCCGCCAGTTTCAAAGCGAGAGCTATTGTTCGGTGTTGTCCTTGAGAGGCATAGATACGCGCTGTTTCACGCAGCGGTCCTTGGTTCCCATGGTACGTCTCCAAAGCGAGGGTAACATCGTCGCGATGGGGCCCTACCAACGTGATTCCTCTACGAATTTCAGCACTGCGTTCAGTTAGCAAGGCTTTTCGAAATCGTTTTTCAAGTATCTCAATGGATTCATGCATCGGTTGTGCTTCACCTACCAACGTGTTATCAGAAAAACTTTGGTTTTTATCATTTTTCTGATGCGCCAAAACGTTTGGAATATAACACAATACAAGCCGTTCAATCCCGCCGGTTAGGGCAAGATGGGTCGCTTCAGCGACAACGCTTAAACGCGCCAAGGCTACATACCGTGCAGCAGCAAGTGCACTTCCATATTTAACGAGCAGTCCATCCCACACGGTGAGTTCCTCAACCTTTGCCTCTCCCAAAGCCAACCGCTTGAGCAACGCATTCCGATGCTGCAAGACATGTCTATAACGTTGAAGTTCCACTATATACTGCCGATTCAGTTGTGATAAAAGCAAATCCAACCAACGTCTTCGGGCTGACGGGGCCCCTTTTACTAATTCCAAAGATTCTGGTGAAAACACAACAACGTTGAACTGACCTATCCAGTCGGAGCGTCGCTGTTGGAGCACGCCATCGGTTTTCAGTCGAAATGCGCCTTGACGGGGCTTGACAGCATCCAGTCGGCGAATCGTTTCTTGGATGCCATCGCAACGCAAATACCCAGTAACAGCGAACCCTTCCGCAGTATGCCGTATTAATTCTACAGCAGATGTCCCACGATGGGATTCTCCAGTGCAGAGAAAATAGAGAGCCTCAAGCAGGCTAGTTTTCCCCATCGCATTCCTACCAACCACTAATGTGACCGGGGCAGGAAAACTGACATCACATTCCGTATAGTTCCGAAAATTCCGAAGACAGACGCGCATTAGATGCATCTCTAAACCTGTCCCTTCGCACAAGAAAAAACATATCAGGTTTTATACAAATAGTATAACACAAAAGTTAAATCTTATGCAAGAAAATATATATTTCGTTGTTCTGCTCCGCCGGGCTCGTATTAAGGGTCAACCTGCTTGTAGAACAGTTTTTCGCCGTTTTTAATAGTGAAAATGACAGCACTTTTGATGGGGTGTCTGTTTGCGTCATAAGCCATAACCCGAGTTGCCCCAATGTAGTTTTCCGTGGCAGCAAGTTGCTGTCGTATTTCATCAGAGTCAAGACTACCTGCCCGCGCAATTGCTTCAAGAAGCAATTTGACTGCATCGTAACTGACAGCGACACCCCCAGAAGGTGTAGCTTCATAGGTAGCTTCGTAAGTGTCAACGAATGCGCGCGCTGTCGGTGCATCTGTATCTGGTGAAAAATGTCCGCTGAAGAAACTGCCTTCTATTTCGGCATCTTCGTTATAGAGCAAGAGTTGACTGTCCCATGAATCTGCCCCTAGAAAAATCGTAGGGTCCCCATTTGCATTTTGCAACGGAATAGCTCTTGCTTGCTGCGTTATGAATGCCAATTCTTGCACAAAGCCAGCGATAAAAAGCGCATCAGGTTTCGCAGCTGCTATGGCAGATAATTGTGCTGTGAAATCTGAAGTACCCACCTCATAGAATTCGTTGGAAACAATGTCTCCACCGAGTTCCCTAAAATTGGATATAAAAATTTCAGAAATACCTTCGGTATAGAGCGCACCGCTTTGCGTAAGAACAGCGGCGGTAGTTATACCAAGGTCTACTTTTGTAAACTTTGCCATGACTGCCCCTTGGAAATTATCCGTGAAAGATGCCATGAAGACGAAATCACCGGCACTTGTTACGTTTGGATTGGTTGCGGTTGTTGTAATCATCGGTATTCTATGCCTCTGTGCAACCGCTCCCACCCCAACGGCATGGGAAGACCTATTGGGTCCAATGAGTGCTATAATTTTGTCATCGACGATGAGTGTTTCGGCAAGTTGGGCAGAGACCTCGGGCACCGCCTCTTTGTTAATGTGCCCAATCAGTTCGACTGGCATTCCAAGGAGCCCACCGTTTTTGTTAATTTCCGTTACAGCCAGTTCAGCCCCGTATGGATAGGTGATATTTGCTCCGGCAACGACGAAACCGAGCTTAAGGGTTTCTGGTTCTTGGGTGTCGGTAATAATCCTTTCAACGTTGGTACACCCGAAAATTGTCGTTATGAACATGAGCAGACTTAATGTTGCCAATAATTTGGACATAAGAAAAAAATCCTTTCTGTGTATTTTTCTTCTCTTAAATTTTGAATTATCCGCATCCCCTAGTACTGTTACTAGAATACTATATATATATAAATTGTACCTAGTAGTAGTAGTAGGGGCTGTCGATATGTGCATAACTCACCTAAACCCTTATGTACATTGAATTTATCCCTGTTGATAACATGTCGATAACTTTCCGAGTTATCGACATGTTATCAACAACGACAATAAAAATGTAAGTTATGCACAAGTTATGCACAAGTTATGCACAATGAATTAGTGAGTTATCAACAGGAATTGTGGATAACATGTGCATAACTTTTTAGCGAAAATTTCTGGTTACGATAAGTTTTAGTTGCTATAAGTTAATATATGCCTTCCCGTTTTTCCGAATCTATTTCAGATTTTCAATCAAATTTCTGATGATCTCCTTTGTTGCTTCATCGTCTTCAATCAGTTTTTCAACTTGTGCATGTGCATACATAATAGTGGTATGGTTTTGTCGTTGAAAAGCTTCTGCGATGTCAATGAAAGAGAGCTGTGTCATTTCTCGGCAAAGGTACATTGCGATTTGCCGTGGAAGGACAACGGCTTTTGTCCGTTTCGCCGAGGTCAAATCTTCTATATCCAAATTGAAGTAGTCCGCCACGATTTTTTTTATCGCTGCTGCAGTTGTAATCGTTCTGTGTGGCGGCCTAATTGATTGGGACACGTCGTTTAGGACTCTGCGTGCAAAATCAATATCCAAAGGTTCACCGAGTATTGAGGCTGTTCCGATAAGTCTTACCAAAAGGCCTTCCAATTCACGTATGTTTGTTTGCACCATTTCAGCGATATAGGCAAGGACTTCATCCGGAATTTCTTCCTGCCCGTGGTCTTGGCATTTTTGGTGTAAAATTGCAAGCCGTGTTTCATATTGGGGTTTTGCGATTTCTGCTACCATTCCCCATTCGAGCCGGGAGAGCAACCGTTCTTCCAAATTCTGAAGCGTATAAGGTGCGCGGTCGCTGCTCATCACGATTTGGTTCGATCTGAGGTATAGGGTATTGAAGGTGTTAAAGAATTCCTCTTGTGTACCCTCTTTTCGTTGTAAGAATTGGATGTCGTCAATCAATAGCAGGTCTATTTCTCGATATTTCGTGCGAAATCCTGGGGCAGTGTCTTTGCCAAATCCAACGATAGATTCTATATAATCGTTCATAAACGTTTCGGATGTAACGTAAAGCACTTTTCGCTCGGGTTTGATACTCCGAGCGCGATTACCTATAGCGTGGAGCAGATGTGTTTTCCCTAGACCTACCCCCCCATAGATAAACAGTGGATTATATTCACCCCCCGGGTTCTCCGAAACGGAGAGGGCAGTTGCATGACAAATCATGTTGCTGCGGCCCACAACGAACCGGTCGAATATGTAGCTCGGGTTCAAACCGGTTGTTTCAGAGATTCCTTGTTGGTCAGGGGACGTTTGCGCTGTTTGTTCAACCTCACTCTCTTTGGCGAGCTCTGGTGCTACCGTAATCTTCAAAGTGCAATGTGGACCGATAAGATGTGAGAGTGCTTGCTGAATCTCCTTCTGAAACCGTTGCGCAATTTCTATTTGTGTGTAGCTGGAAGGTACAGCGATGTGCAAAACCTCATCGGTAAGCGAACATGGAATGGCTTGACGCAAAAAGATATCGTCGCGAGCGTCTGAGTCAAGTTCCGATAATATTTCTAACCAGAGCGCATCAGGGGTTTGCTGCATGTGAATCTTCCTAACCGGACACGGACTACAAGATTCCTAAAAATTCAGGGAAATGTGTTCCTGTTGTTTGTCCGGAGTCTTCGTGTTCAACCTTAATCAAAATTCCAACTATTTTTTTTATAATGCAAATTTAAGTATACCATTTTTTCATTTTTATAGCAACTTAAATTTTTAAATTTCAGGAATTGTTTACAGCACCCATTTTGCACAAAAACCGGAATTTTGTCAAGAACCGGACGCTGTGTGTGCTCCGGTAAGGCGGGGGTAACGCATGCCCGGACAGCCTGCTGTATCAACGAACGGATGATTCGCTACGATTTTGTGGGGATTTTCTATAAGTCCGCATTGTTTTCCTGTTGCATTGCTCCCAATACCATTTGGTTTCTTTCGGTAGAGACCGCCTCAAGGGAGGCGGATGGTATTCTCTACCGAACAATGCTATAAACATGATACAATAAAAACCGGCAAAAGTCAAATTTTTTTTTATCCCTATCAGATAAATGTAGAAAAATTTGACAAAAGCAAAAAAATAGGGTATCCTTTTTAAGGAATTTGTAATTTCATGTAGAAAGGAAAAGTTATGAAACGGACATATCAACCGCATAGACGGAAACGAAAAAACAAATTGGGCTTCCGTAAACGGATGTCCACCCGGCACGGCAGAAAAACTATCTCGCGCAGACGGGCAAAAGGACGAAAAGTCTTGAGTGCTTAACACATGAATTTGCCTGTTGGAAAACTGAAACACGACTTTTTGGAGCAGCTCCTCCCAAACTGTGAGAAAACGGATAGTGTTGTTGTCGGCCCACAAATTGGTGAGGATGCTGCTGTCCTCGCGGTAGGCGATACTTATCTCGTGGCAACATCCGATCCGATTACCTTTGCGACTGACGAAATCGGATGGTATGTCGTCTGTGTCAATAGCAACGATATTGCAGCGATGGGAGCAATACCTAAATGGTTGATTGTAACCCTACTTTTACCCGAAGACACAACGACAGCTGCAACAGTTCAAGACATTATGACGCAACTCACACAGGCATGTGAAAGGTTTGACATCGCACTTTGTGGCGGACATACTGAAGTTACGCCAGCTGTCACACAACCCGTTGTTGTTGGACAAATGATGGGCGTTGTTGGTAAAAATGCCTTAATCACTTCAGCCGGAGCTTGTGCAGGAGACGCGTTAATCCTTACAAAAGGCATCGGTATTGAGGCGACTGCAATTATCGCTCGCGAATGCACAGCACGGCTAATAGGAAAATGTGATGCCCTCTTTTTGGAGCAGGCGAAAAATTATCTCACCTCTCCAGGAATCTCTGTGATGGCAGATGCACAAATTGCTGTTGCCACAGGCGGCGTACACGCTATGCACGATGTCACTGAGGGCGGCGTTGCAACCGCAATACATGAGTTGGCAACCGCAGCCGATGTCGGAGCAGCTATCTATTCAGATAAACTCCTTGATTCACCGCTATTGTATAGTGATGTCACCCGGACATTATGTGACATTTTGGAGCTCAATCCGCTGGGGGTCATTTCATCGGGCACCCTATTGATTGCTTCAGCCCCTGAAAAAGCGAAAACGATTTGCGATGCACTTCACACTGCCGACATCAGGGCTGATATCATCGGAACTTTCTTGCCGCCTGAGCACGGAATACATCTTGTGGATGCCATCGGCACAAAACGACCTCTTCCTATTTTTGAGACAGACGAAATCGCTAAACTCTTCATTTGACATGTATTGGAGAAAATCATGGATACTATCAACGACTTCGATGCCAAACGCAGAAAGTATATGCCAACCTTTCCAATGGCAACGGGAAAACCGACCGTTTACATCGAAGGATACCCTTGTGAGGACGATGAACCTATGGGCGCAACCGCAATTCACATTGTGCAGATGGCTATACTCTTCGATCAGTTCATACGCTTTTACGAAAACGAACCGCATGTATACATAGGGATGGACAACTTCGTCTACTACCGGAAAGGTACAGAGATAAGGTCCGTTGTCCCGGATATCTTCATTGTCTTTGGGGTGAGTAAGACCCCCCTCCGGGATAGTTTTTATACTTGGGAGGAAGGTGCGCCTCCTGTCGCCGTGTTTGAGTTTCTCTCTTATAGCACAGCGGATAGGGACCGTGAGGAGAAGCGTCACATCTATCTTTCCGATATGGGTGTTAAGGAATACTTCATCCATCAACCGGATTTGGTGCAACCTGCGGAGTTTCGTGGGTGGCATCGAACGGTTTCGGGTGCTATAGAGGAGCTCACGCCAAATGTGGATGGTGATTTGTTCAGTGAGTCGCTGAATCTTCTTTTGGGTTGGGAGGAGCGTTCTGATGGTATAAGGCTTTTACGAGCGTATCTTCCGGATGGCACTCCTCTAACGACTTCTCGGGAAGAAGCACGGCTCAGGATACGTGCGGAGGCAATAGCTGAAGAAGCAAAAGCAACGGCTGTAGAAGAAGCACGCCGCAGGCGAGACGCGGAAGCAACGGCTGTAGAAGAAGCACGCCGCAGGCGAGACGCGGAAGCAACGGCTGTAGAAGAAGCACGCCGCAGGCGAGACGCGGAAGCAACTGCCGAGGAAGAAGCACGCCGCAGGCAGGAACTTGAAGTTGAATTAGAAAAACTTCGAACACAACGCAATAATCCATAAAGAGATGTGAAAACCTACCTCTATAAGTGTCAAATTGACACATAAGGGGTGAGGCGAGGAAAACCCAACAAACTAGCTACAGAGGCTATTGAAATGCCGCGAACCTTTAATCTCCCTCACTTTTATCAGAGTCCTATTATCTCCGTTGTCAAAAACGCGCGTCGCCAGATTGACGCTCGGAAACGGGACCTTACGCCATCCATATTAGATTTCGGGCCCGTCCGTTTTAAAATTGCGCGCCACTTCGGATTCTGTTACGGCGTTGAAAATGCTGTTGAGATAGCGTATCGTGCCCTTGCCGAGAATCCGGATAAGCGAATTTTCCTATTATCCGAAATTATTCACAATCCGCGCGTCAATGAAAACCTAAGGCACAACGGCGTGCAATTTCTCTCCGATACGGCCGGCAAAGCGTTGCTCCCTTTCGATGTACTGACACCTGATGACGTTGTTATCGTGCCTGCGTTCGGCACAACGTTAGAGGTTGAAAAAGAACTCAACGCTCGGGGTGTTACGCTCTCCTCCTACAATACAACCTGCCCCTTCGTTGAAAAGGTCTGGAAGCGGAGCCAAGATATAGGAAAACAGAATTACACCGTCGTTGTCCACGGCAAGCGGTACCATGAGGAAACACGCGCCACCTTTTCTCATGCACAAGCGGAAGCCCCTGTCGTAGTCGTTCGCGATTTGGCAGAAGCGGAAAACCTCGCAAAGGTAATACGCGCCGAAGCGAATGCAGATTTCTTCTTTCAAAAATTCGTCGACCGGTACACCGAAGGATTCCATCCAGATATCCATCTCAAGCGAATCGGGGTTGTCAATCAGACCACAATGCTTGCAACAGAGACGCAAGCTATCGCCGATTTATTACGACAGGCTATTGTCGAAAGGTATGGGGAAGAAAATCTTTCCAAACATTTTGCGGACACAAAGGATACGCTCTGCTACGCTACAAAGGAGAATCAGGATGCAACGCTTGCACTTATTGCTGAAGGCGGAGATGTCGCTGTTGTCGTCGGCGGATACAACTCTTCTAACACCAGTCACCTTGTAGAACTTTGTGAACAGCAGCTACCGACCTATTTTATCCGAGACGCTGAAGAATTGCTCTCTCCAACACAGATTCGACATCTAATGCTTGAGACAAAAGATGTACAAATCACAGAGGATTGGTTGCCAACTGAACACTCCGATGGTAGCCCGGTTGACATTGTTTTGACAGCGGGGGCTTCCTGTCCAGATATTCTCCTAGATGAGGTGTTACGGAAAATTGTTGGATGGTTTTCGGGTACACGCTCAGTGGAAAATGTCCTTGCGCCGTATCAGTAGGATGTCCGCTTTGGCGATACCCTTAAGAATTTGGAGAGAACGTGCTTATGAGTGACCAGTATAAATATGTTGGGAAAAACCTCACGCCTGGTATAGCTGAAGAGCTTATTCAGGAACTCTTTGCGGGACAGACTGTTCAAATACAGAAAATCATGCGGACTGTGGATGAAACACATCTTGAGCGTGGTGGGCTGCCCTCGACAACTAAAGGTCATCCTCCTGTCAGGAATGCACTGTCAAAGATGAAACGGAAAGGACTTGCTGAAAATCCTAGGCATCGTTATTGGTCTATCCTTTCAAGCACTCAGAGTGACGACAGTGTAGATTCTGAACCTAACGATGTGAAACCTGAAAAAACCATCGGTTCCGGTAAACAGTCAGTCTACCTCTACTATTACCCAACTTACCGACGTTTAGCAGAATCGCAGGGTGAAGTGGTATGGGCCTGCAAGATTGGCAAAGCTAGTTTTGATGCTATCCACAGAATCGGGACGCAAACACGGACAGCGTTACCAGAATACCCAAAGGTCGGTCTCATTATTAAAACAGACGCGCACGACTTAATGGAAAGGACGATACAGAATATTCTGAAACTCCGAGGTAAGCAAAAGCGGGATGCACCGGGAACCGAATGGTTCATTACTTCCCCCAGTGAAGTTGAGCAGGTGTACGAAAAAATCTTAGGAATTCACAATAAAAAGGAGGATAATTATGTTCATCGTGACGGATGACTTGGAAATTATAAACTTCAATCACTACCAAAAATTAGCGGTGGCAGGCGAAGGCCCCAGTCAAATCGTCCTAACAGCGCAGGATGGTTCCGAGCGCGTCATCGCTGAATTTGCTGAGTTTGACGAGGCATACAATCGCTTTGCGGACATCCGAGATGCTCTCACAGCAGGAGAGACGTGCTATAGTCTAGAAGAATACTAATGAAAGTTCGCACTATTAACGCTTATCAAGTTGACCTTCCACTTTACGAAGGCAGCTATAACTGGTCCGGTGGTAAATCTGTATCTGTTTTTGACAGCACTATAGTCGCTGTTGAAACGGATCAAGGTATTACTGGTTATGGTGAGGTGTGCCCGCTAGGCCCGTTCTATCTGCCCGCCTACGCTGAAGGCACTCGCACCGGCATTGCGGAACTTGCGCCGCACCTCATCGGTGAAGACCCGACACAACTGCTCCCACTTAATCAACGCATGGATATTGCACTCAAGGGGCATCCCTACGTGAAATCCGCAATTGACATCGCGTGTTGGGATATTATAGGCAAAGTTTCAGAGCAATCTGTGTGTACCCTGCTCGGCGGCAGATATGGTCCAGATTTTATGCTCTACCGGGCAATTTCTCAGCAATCTCCCGATGAGATGGCAGAAAAGGTCGCTACGTATCGCGCGGAGGGGTATCGTAAATTCCAATTGAAAGTCGGCGGTGACCCAAATACGGATATTGAACGTATCCACGCTGTTGCCGAATTGATGCAGCCTGGAGACGTGCTCATTGCGGATGCAAATACTGGATGGTTGATGCACCAAGCGACCCGCGTTGTCCGAGGCGTGCACAATGTAGATGTCTATATTGAGCAGCCCTGCCTCTCATACCAAGAATGCCTCGCCATCCGAGAACGGACAAACCACCCCTTTGTTCTTGATGAGACAATTGATAGCATCCACACGTTGCTACGCGGCCATGCCGACCGAGCGATGGATGTTGTCAATATTAAAATCAGCAAATTTGGGGGGTTGACGAAAGCGAAACTTGCAAGAGACCTCTGCGTTGAACTCGGCATAGCGATGACAATTGAAGACAGCTGGGGAGGGGATATCACAACCGCTGCGATTGCCCATCTCGCCCATAGCACCCCGCCAGAATTTCTTTTCACAGCAACCGATTTCAACAGCTATGTGACTGTCAGCACCGCGGAGGGCGCGCCGCAACGGGTCAACGGTAAAATGGCAGCTGCAACGCAACCGGGGCTCGGAATCATACCGAATATGGATGTGTTGGGTGAAGCAGTAGTTCGCGTGGAGTGATAGCATGCCCATTAGAATCCTATCCGCATCTGATGTCCGTGCAGCCTTACCGATGCCTAAAGCCATAGATGCGATGCGGCACGCCTACGGGCAGCTGTCCGCAGGCAAGGCGACAGCACCCCCACGACAACATATCGCCACCGACAAAGGCGTTACGCTCTTCATGCCCGCCTATCTGCATCAGAGCGGCGAGCTAGGCATTAAAGTGGTCTCGGTTTATGACGATAATCCGAACCACAACCTGCCCCGCATCACCGCAACGGTTTTAGTCCTGGACCCCGCCACAGGTGTCCCGAAAGCGTTCATGGACGGTAGCAGTCTCACCGCTATCCGGACAGGTGCAGGGGGCGGTTTAGCTGCAGACCTACTCGCTCGCCAGAACGCAAAAACGGTTGGTCTCTTCGGCGCAGGCGTGCAAGCAAGAGCACAGTTGCAGGCGGTCAGGGTGGTGAGAAACATTACGCAGGTCAATCTCATCAGTCGGACAGCAGCTTCGGCACAACAGCTCGCCGCCGAGATTTCGGGCTGGCAAGAGGCACCTCAAGTCAATATCGTCCCCACACCGCGTGAGGTAGTAGCAGATGCTGATATTGTTTTATGTGCAACGACATCGGCAACGCCACTTTTCAATGGCAACACGCTAAAAGCGGGAACACACATCACAGCCGTTGGAACGTTTGTACCTGAAAAACGGGAAGTTGATACCACAACAATCAGACGCGCGAACCGAATTGTCGTAGATTCTCGGGAAGCCTGCTTAGAGGAAGCGGGTGACCTAATCATTCCGAACGCGCACATCCATGCTGAAATAGGTGAAATCGTCAACGGCAGCAAACAGGGGCGACAGGCTGATGACGAAATCACGTTTTTCAAATCGGTAGGTGTATCGGTGCAAGATGCAGTCGCTGCATCAGCAGTACTGACAGAAGCGGAGGCAAAAGGATTGGGCACCCTCATTGAAATCGGATGACGAGAATTTATTGGCGGTGTTCACTAACCTTACGCATCGCTGGCAAATGCCACCACGGAACGCCCGGATACTCGTGATGTTCCCAATGATACCCAAAGTGATAACAGGTAATAAATGACCAGAAGGTCGAATATGCATTGCTCTGAGCACAGTGCGGGTTGTCATATCCACCCGCTGGCGTTCGGTGCGGCAGATATGTCCCAAAATAAAAAAGTTGTAACGTACTAAGCAATGCCGGAGAAACCCAAAATAGGAGCAGGTTGAGAGTAGGGATGTCCAAAACGTACTCCATAATCTGAAAGACAACTGCCATGCCGACGAGCTGCTTCCAACTGAGGTATTCCTTCATAAAACGGAGATACCACGCCAAGAAACCACTGTGTTCTCCATCGTGAAAATCCGGATCGGTTCCGCTGGCAGGTGTTCTGTGGTGCGCCCAATGCTTCTCTAATAATTTGCGATATGAAAACAACGCATATAATCTGACAGTGATTGTACCGATTACATTGTTGAGGCGTGGATATGTCGGACACACCGACCCGTGCATGGCATCGTGCGCTGTGATGAACAGACCGGTATAGAGAAATATCTGCCAAAGTATGCCCAATGGGATTAGCACAATGCCAATTTGAACGACATCGAGTGTAAGGAAAATTGAGAGACTCAATCCCCACAGACCGATAATCGCTAACGCAATGAATAAACCCTTGTTTGTCGATTTCATAGGCACTTCAAATCCACGAGTCCAAAATAAATGAGTTGTGCAAAATAGAAATGAAACGCAATTCTAGGCAGGGGTACCAAACCTTTACTGGGAAGGGACGGTTGGGAAAACAGGCCCAATTTTATACCGAGCATCGCAAAAACGAAACTCAATCCGAACCACGCCAGATAGTTTTGCAGCGGAATACGGTTATCTGCCCATACCCAATAGTCTAATATTCCCGCCGCGGGTTCCATAAACAGGTCGAAACAGACCATTAACGATGCCACACACAACGCCAATTTGATGCAACTCGTAACTATTGATTTCGGTGCGATTCTTTGAACAACAGCAACCGAGGCAACAAGCATTACAAACCAAGCACACCCAATACAGATGGGGATACCATCAATCGACGGACGCAGTGTCTCCCTGTAGGTATACGCGCCGAAAATTTGACCTGTCCGAACACCGAGCCATTCAATTCCGAAACTCCCTATAACAACGCATACACTCCAGAGAACAAATTTCCATCTTTCTTCTTGTGGGCAGCTCCGCCAGCATTCCCAAAACAGCCAAACCGCTAAACCAAACATCATGGGCGCAGCGAGGCTTCGCATGACTCCTTGAAAAACACCGAGTACATGCCACAACCCCCCTGCTCCTAAAAGTAGATAAAGCACGCCTATCTTTAGTAGGGGTTGGGTTACCCAACCCCTACCGTTTACCTGCATGTCAATTTGCCGCCCTTTCCACTCCAAGCGACCCCGTTTGACTTGATAGAATGAATTGATGCCAATCAACAGAGTTGCCAAAACACCCAGCGGATGCAAAACCACACTTGTAAAGAAGGGGTGTTTGTATTTAAGTGCCAGTACAGCCCGCATAACCATGTTCATAAGGATAGCAACGAGCGATAGCTTCGTAAATGCCGAGAACCAGACAGTGATATAAGGGAGGACGCACATTGTAAACAGGATAAGCACTAGAACAAAAAATGGGAGTGTTTTGTAGCGGACCAGCCCAAAAAGGTTTTTGGAAAATCCACTCCATACCTCACTAAACGAATGATACATTCTACAACGTACCACACGGGTGCCAGCCGAGGTTAATATTCGGATACCTCTCTTTTTTGCCAATCGGCTTAGTTCAACGTCCTCAACAATTTGATTTGATACGGCTTGATGTCCATCAATCTGTTGATATGCCTCGCGGGTAAATGCCATCCATAAACCGCTCGCGGCGGCAAGCGATGGAAAACGACTGAAATATGTCAGCCATAACGGAAGCCCGGCATAAACGAACATGTCAATCACCGGTACCACCAATTTTTCGGCTAAAGTGCCTGTCACTTTCTCTGGAAACGCCGACAACAACCCAAGTTCAAATTTCTGCATGTAGGCGACAGTATTCGCAATCGCGTCCGGTGCAGGTTGGTTATCCGCATCGGTGAAAATGAGTATATCCCCATCTGCCTGCTGGCTGAGTTGATGGCACGCCCAATTTTTCCCTAACCATCCAGCGGGTAATGGTTTACCACGGACCGCCTGAACTTCAGGATACTTTTCGCTGAACTTTTCAATGATTGTGCCCGTGCCATCTGTTGACTGATCATCAAGTACGCGAATCTCAAAATTATCGTAGTTTTGAGCCAGGAATCCTTCAATGCAAGCACCGATATTGGTTTCCTCGTTTCGGGCAGGAATCAGCACCGAAATGCGTGGACGGTCCCGGCACTCGCCTGCTTTTTTCAGCATCGGTGCCGTCGCAGCGTTGAACAGTGTAACCGTCAAAATAACCCCTAGCAACCCGATGGCGATAAACATCAATACAAACACTATTATTACCAACCCCTAAAGCAAATTCTGCCCTTTTTCTTCACTAAGTATTCGCAACGTCAAATCATCCAGCAAATCCATCTCAGTTTTTTCGAGCCAGTCCATCCCATGAAACGTATTCATGTCGAACGAATGTACCTCCCCAAAAAGGAAAAACACCTCAGGACGTTTTTCGCCCAGAAACTCGGTACGAATTGCCAAAGGAAGCACAGTAACGGGTTTTCCATATTCCCGTAAAATCCATTCAACACCGCGCTTATAGTCAAGCGGACGTGTATGCCACGGCACTAATTGGCCTTGCGGAAAAATCGTGACCAGCGGTGTTCCTTGATGCAGCAGCTCGACGGTGTATTCCAGTGATTCAAGGATACCTTGCCGATGCTTCGGTTCGATCGAATAGGCTCCTATTTTCGCAAAAAACCTATATTTAGAGAGTTGCTCCTCCAGCATCATCAGATAGGCAGTTCGCCGAAAAATCCGTTTGTTGAGCAGATAAACGAAAAATCCATCCCACCAGGTACTGTGGTTAGGCAGCAACAGCAATGGCAGATGAGATGGAATTTCCGGCAGTGCGCCCAAAAGGTGGATTGCGTGAAAATGCCGCTTGAACGTCCACGTAAGATACGGTTGAAAAATGAGGTCTGCCCAAAGGCGATGCTGTGCACGAATCATTTATGTGTTATTCCGGAGTGCGCTGAGAATAGTTTCTCCTGCGCCGATAGAACTTTCGTCCGGAGACCCTCGTGTAGTAAAATTTTTATTTTCTGGATTGATGGCACAAAGACCCGACTTAGAAACGGGTTGTAGTCACACTCTTCTATTTTTCTTAAGATACCACGGTAAATTTTAGCTGCTGAATAGATTGCATATTGCGATTCCGTTTTCAGTAACGGGATACCGGGCATCGCTTCAGTATAGTATCCATCAGCACGTTCAACTTGGAACTTCATAAGTGCCCGCAATTGCGGTGTCATTTTCTCGTTGAAGATATCTTGTTCCGTTACGCCGAACTCTGCCAAATCTGTTTGTGGTATATAGAGGCGTCCCATCTCTTTGTCCTCTTTTACATCCCGCAGAATATTGGTCAGTTGCATAGCGATACCGAGTTGCTTTGCGTAATCGAAGGCGCGTTCGTCCTTATAGCCGAGGACAGATGTCATCATCAGACCCACAACGGCAGCAACGCGATAACAGAAAAGCGAGAGTTCATCGAATGTTTTATACCGCGTCTGCTGGACATCCATGGTAACGCCTTTGAGCAGATCAAGGGGATAGGCAATCGGAATGCCGTACGCCTTGGCAACGAGAATAAACGCACGAATAATTGGATGTTGAGATTCACCTGTATTGTAAGCGACTTGTAGTTCTTCTGTCAAGAGTTGAATCTCTCTGAGGATTTCTGCTTCAGTCCGTTGCCGCGGCGTATCAATCAGATTGTCGCAGTGTCGACAGAAACCGTATAGCGCGTAAGTCGCCCAACGCTGTTCTCTGGGCAGCATCCTTGCTGAGAGATAAAAACTTTTTGAATAGTGGGAGGTTACCCTGCGAGCATACTCAAATGCATCTCGATTCTCTGCTGCTTTCCATAATTTCTTCATGATAAATCCTCCCCCATCAAATCCTTGGTGACAAGCTTTACCGTCGTTTCTGCTGTCAGCAGCACCCCCGGTACGCCTGCCCCCGGATGTGTATTTGCCCCGACGAAGTATAGTCTTTGTATATCTTCACTTCGGTTATGCGGTCGAAAATACGCTGTCTGTGTCAGTTTTGGCTCAACGCCCCATGGGCTACCGAGATGGTTGTTCCGTTCACGTCTAAAATCCGAAGGTGTGAATGTTTCAAGGACTTCAATTGAATGTTTTAAGTCTGTCAGTCCAAAGTCGTCTTCCAGGAACGTCAGCACTCTGTCCGTATACGCTGCCTTCGTTTTCTCCCAGTTGACACCGCTCTCCAAATTCGGCACCGGAATTAGGACGTACATACTCTCACACCCCACCGGTGCCATTGATGCATCGGTTTGGGATGGAATATGGAGATACATTGAAAAATCGTCTGGAAGCACCTTATTGTCGAAAATATCATCTATTAACCCTTTATATCTCTCAGAGAGGATGAGCGTATGATGCTTTAGTTGCGGATATTTTTTACGAACGCCGAGATAGAGTAGAAATGCGCTCATCGAATAGTGCGTTTTTCTGAGTTTCTTGTCGGACCATTTCCTACGATGTTCGAGATTAATAAGTTCGCCGTAGGTGTGTGCCAGATCGGCGTTGGAAATAACGCCATCTGCCTCGTAAAATTTTAACCCAGAACGCGGGTTTCCGTTATCATGTATATCCGATGCAAAAACCCCCTTTGCACACCGATTTTCAACGACGAGCTGTTCAACTTCCGTATCGGTTTCGACGACACCGCCGAGTTGCTTGAACACATCTTCTAACGCGCGCACGAGGTTATACATGCCCCCCTTGCAGAACCAGACTCCGCTAGTCTTTTCAAGATAGGGAATCATGAGGTAAACCGCCGGTGCTCGGAACGGATTGCCCCCGATAAACAGCGGATGAAATGAGAAGGTGAAACGGTGGCGTGGGTCGTCGAAATACCTTCTAACGAAGTCGTAAGCGGGCATCAATGCCTGAAGTCGTAAAGCACGCGGCAGAAAGCGGAGCATCGTCTGCAAATCAAAAGCCGTTGCACCTAATCCATCTGTGATGACAGCGTCGTAGAGTTGACGCGTGTGTGCCATGAAGCGAGCATAGTTATCAGCATCCTTTGCACTGAATCTCGCCATCTGTCGTTTCATCTGTTCGCCATTGTCCGTGTAATCGAGAGATGAACCGTCATGAAAGTAGATACGATAAAATGGGTCGAGTTTTACCAAATCAAGGTAATCTTCCATCCGCATGCCAGCACATTCAAATACACGTTGAATCAGGTCAGGTGCGGTGATAATTGAGGGGCCCATATCGAAAGTGTAGCCGTTCTTAACGAGTTGATAGGCCTGTCCCCCAACTTTCGAATTCTTCTCCAGAAGTGTGACTTGCATGCCTTTCGCTTGCAGTCGAATTGCTGCTGCGAGTCCGCCAAAACCTGAACCGATGATGACAATTTTCTTTTTCATATCTCTTCCCTTTAAATCTTCGATGCATAATCTTCCGCGATCAAAGTTGCCGCCATTTTTCCAGACAATATCACCAATGGAATCCCGCCGCCGGGGTGCACCGAACCCCCTGCGAAGTAAAGTCCTTTCAGGACACGACTTCGATTGGGTAGCCGTTTGAATGCAGTGGTTCTGCTATTCGACGATACGCCGTAGATGCTCCCTTGATTGCTGGCATAAAGTTCAGAGAAATCCTCCGGTGTATAGCTCTGCTCCACCTCAATCTGATTGGCGATATCGAAACCGAGCTGCTTTAATCTATCCAAAACAACCGTTCGCATCCGAACCTTCTCCTTTTCCCACATCTGTCCGGGTGCCAAATACGGCATGTTTAACAACACGAACCAATTCTCGGCATCAACCGGTGCGTGTTCCGTATCTGTTTTACTGGTTATAGCGATATAGATAGTCGGCTCATCTGGTACTCGCTGCTGTTTAAAAATCTGCTGAAATTCCGCATCGTAGTCACTGGAGAAGATAATATTGTGATGTGCCAATGCTGGATACTTCCCCTTAATCCCCCAAAGGAATACCATTCCCGACAACGACGGTTCCAACCGATTTAGTTTCTCGGATTGATGTTGGTGCCCATCAATCAATTCATCATGCGCTATGACTGCGTCAGCCCCACACAAGACATAATCCGTTTCAAGTTTTTCACCGTTAACTTGTACACCACTGATTCGCTTACCATCGTGGCAAATTTTCTCAACCCGTGCCGATGTCCGAATCTGAATCCCTAACCTACATGCCACTGCTTCCAATGCCTCAATCAAACGATATATGCCGCCTTTGATATAGTATCCTCCCAACCCATACTCAATATAGGGAATTATATTAAGGGTTGCCGGTGCCTGAAACGGATCTGAACCGTTGTAGGTCGCGTAGCGGTCAAACAGCTGAACGAGGCGCGCATCCGAGAAAAAACGGGACACACTTTGATGCACGGTCCGAAACGGATCGATTTGATGAAGCCTAAACAGTGTCCGAAAATACCGAGGTCGCATGAGTTTCCCGAATTCATGAATCGGTGTAAACATAAAGATTTCCGCTGTTAGGTCGTGAATACGTTCGGCATACTTCAAGAATCGTGTGTATGCTTCCACATCATCAGGCGATAATGTCTCAATCGCAGATTTCATCTTTGCGTTGTCGGCACTGGCATCCATCATGGAACCATCCGAAAAAAAGTATCGGCATATCGGGTCAATTGGCACAAAATCGAGATAATCTGACCGCTTAAAACCAGCAAAATCGAACAGTTCATCAATCACAAAAGGCATCGTTAGCAGAGATGCCCCTGTATCAAATCGGTAGTCCTCCAAAATTACTTCGTTGACCTTCCCACCAATTTTCGGATTTTTCTCAAATAATTGGACAGAGAAGCCTAACCGCGCGAGCCGAATCGCGCCGCTTAATGCCCCAAGTCCACCCCCGATAATTGCCACTTCTTTATTTTCCATGCCAAGCTGCCTTCAATTTTTCGTAAAGCATAGCGTTAAAAAGCATTAGCGTAAAGCCATACCCGAAATCCTCAATAGGGATTGTCAGAATTCGGTAGCCGCTCTGATACGCCTCACCATACAGAACAACCGGTCGCGCCGTGAGGTAACCGTTGAACACCAAAATCAAACCGGACACAATTCCGAGATAGAGATAGGTCTTCGGTTGTAGAAGCAGATTAAGGTTCAATAACATATCTGCCAACCCGACGAGTCCAAAACAAATTAGGACCAGTCCCGTATATTGCTTACCTGTCCTAAAAATCCATACACCGAGCGGTAGTGCAGCATATAAAACCGGTCTGATGTACCGAAGGAATTTCAACTGGACTAACCAACTATCGGCCTGCGGTAGCGTCTCCCATACCAACAAACATCCAAATGGAACGGTAAGAAAAAAGAGCCACTCCCCGATTGGCAAACCTAACACTCGAAAATCGACCGTATACGCCTCGTTGAACCACCAATGCGAACCAGCCACAATGGCATCCCATATAATATACGGAATCATGACAATTCCAATCACGAGCAGTTTCAATCGCCAGTGTGAAACGTGTCTAATCTGACGACTGAATTGGGATACAACAGGACCGACAATAATAACAAGATTAAACAGAAGATATTCAAATTTCATTTCTGTCCGCCTGAACGTTCAGATTCCAATTTGTCTTTAAGTGTCCGGAGATGGACTTTCTCAGCATCTGTTAGTTTCGCCTTCTCAAGCAAGAACGTAATGATATGTACAACTAATTCGGGGGGATATGTATGCATCTGTGAAGGCATCAGTTTGATAATTTTCTTGAAATCGCCTTGGGCATCGTCACCACGGCGGAAAAAGAACGGAAGATGGTAACAGACTGCCCCGTGAATGAAAATCGCCTCAATGTCTTCTGGCATTTTCTTTAAACCCTTATCCATGATTGCTAAACCGCGCTTTGTCCACTTAAGTTTGGTATGCGGAAAAAACGCGTGCTTCCCTTTGAGAGTAAAAAGAGCCCCCGTGTAGACCGCTGCGCGGTCAGCGTGCTTCGGTTCCTCTTTTGCAATCTGTTCAAAAAGTTTGAGTGCCGGTTCAATTTGCTTTTTGTCTTCGAGGGAGGCATGAAATTTTTCTCGTGCACGTTTCAGCAATTCCTCCACCGATTCATCCGCAGCGATACCGATGAAACACAAGAAAAAAAGTAGGACCCATATCAAGTTTAAATGGATAAATTTATTAAGTTTCATGGCAAAATTTGAGTGTTCGGGTTTGTGTAACAACACGCTCGAGCGTCAGTTTGAACCAGTAAGTATAATTTTTAGGGTTTTCTTGAACATCCTGTTTTAGCGCGTTTATATTCATCCACTTCCAATCATCAACTTCGTCCGGATTCGGCACAGGCTGGCCGTTATAGTGTCCAACAAAGACGTGGTCGAGTTCGTGCTCAAATAGGCTATTCTCGAGTTGGACGTGATAAATAAAACTAAAAAGCCCGGTCAATTCACAATCGAAACCCATCTCCTCATTGAGTCGTCGTCTTGCTGCGCGATAATAGCTTTCGCCGGGCCGTGGATGACTACAGCAGGTATTCGTCCACAGTCCACCGGAGTGGTATTTTGTCGATGCCCGTTTCTGAAGCAATAATTCACCTACGGCGTTAAAGACAAAAATGGAAAATGCACTGTGTAATTTACCCTCACGATGTGCTTGCAGCTTTTCTTGGGTGCCGATTTCTCTGCCCCTGCGATCGACGAGTATTACATGCTCTTGTAGCATTGATATTTGTTTCCTTCGATAATCTTTCAAGTTAAATTAAGGCGTAAATCTCTACGTACATTATTATTACATATTTGTCTATATTTTGTCAAGAAATAATTTAGACAATTTTATCGTACATCAATTTTGTATAGAAATTATGTAGGGCAATAGGACAAAATTACGCAACTAATACCATTTCTAATTGAAAATGTCTCTTTCTTGTAGCCTAAACTTCCAGTTTGTGCTTTGTAGTAGCCTAAACTTCCAGTTTGTGCTTTGTAGTAGCCTAAACTTCCAGTTTGTGCTTTGTAGTAGCCTAAACTTCCAGTTTGTGCTTTGTAGTAGCCTAAACTTCCAGTTTGTGCTTTGTAGTAGCCTAAACTTCCAGTTTGTGCTTTGTAGTAGCCTAAACTTCCAGTTTGTGCTTTGTAGTAGCCTAAACTTCCAGTTTGTGCTTTGTAGTAGCCTAAACTTCCAGTTTGTGCTTTGTAGTAGCCTAAACTTCCAGTTTGTGCTTTGTAGTAGCCTAAACTTCCAGTTTGTGCTTTGTAGTAGCCTAAACTTCCAGTTTGTGCTTTGTTGTAGCCTAAACTTCCAGTTTGTGCGTTCTTGTAGCCTAAACTTCCAGTTTGTGCGTTCTTGTAGCCTAAACTTTTAGTTTGGGTCCTCCGTTAAAGGGAATTAATAAAATTTAGATGGGTGTGTAAAGTTTTTGTACAAGTAGGACTTACGCATTCCCCTCCGCTCCTCTACTAGCGGGATATCGGTATTAGTCCCAGTATTCGGGCAAACAGCCCGCTCTTCAAGGACGATATCTTTATAGAAGCACAAAACGCCCACCCCCTCTTAGTCCCAGTATTCGGGCAACCAGCCCGCTCCTCATACTAGGGGAAAACTTTTCAAACTCACGTTATACGACACGCCGGGCGATGAATCGCCCTACTACAAACGGGTGTACAAAAACTTTACACACCCAATTTAGACAAAATTATTGACAGATAGCATATATAATGTTATACTTGTAAAATAACAAGCGGAAAAACGAAAAAGGAAAAGGCTGATGACAGCTCAACATAAACACGGTATTAAAACTGTCGCTGTTCGGACAGGATTAACACAACTTATCATTCGGACATGGGAAAAGCGATACAACGTGGTCACACCGATGCGAACCGAAACGAATCGCAGACTCTATTCCGATGCGGATATATCACGACTCACATTGCTTCGTCTAGCGACTGAGACAGGACATAGTATTGGACGAATAGCAAACCTATCGACTGAAGAGCTTCTGAAACTCATTGGAACAGATGGGACGGTTATGCAGGCCGCTGCAATTGCTAAAGAGGATGTCTCACAGGAAACATCCCTTCATTTTTACATCGCTTCGTGCATCGCAGCGGTTAAGAGATTTGAAATGCAAGTGCTTGAATCAACACTCTTCGCTGCATCAGTTGCATTTAGCCAACCCGTTTTCCTTGAAAAGTTGATTGCCCCGCTAATGCGGGAAATTGGTGAACAGTGGAGAGCAGGCACTTTACGCATTGCACATGAACATCTTGCCACCGCAGTTGTCCGGACGCTGTTGGGCAGCATCTCTCAGGGAGCTGATGTCCCTGCTGCAACGCCAAATTTAGTGATAGCGACACCGCGGGGCCAACACCACGAAATTGGGGCGTTAATTGCTGGAAAGACTGCAGCGGCACAGGGGTGGCAAGTTACCTACCTCGGTACCGACCTACCCGCTGAAGAGATTGTAGGGTGTGCAGCGCAAAATGGGGCAAAGGCAATCGGGTTGAGTATCATCTACCCGACAGATGACCCACATATCGCAAATGAATTACGGAAAATTCGACGCGGAATTCAAAAAGATGTTGTTCTATTTGTCGGAGGGGCGGGGGCAATCGCTTACGAGTCTGTCATTAGTGCTATCGGTGCAGTGAGAATCAATGATATGCCGACTTTTTGCACCGAACTTGAAAATCTGCGTGCTCAGCTTATTTTAACCTAAGTTGCCACATAGTAGCATAATCTTCCAGATTGTGCATATTTGTGTGCGAATTGGAAGGGAACGGGACAAATATTAGCTAATTATCAGCATATTTTCATTAAAGACGGTGTTTCCAGGTCTAAAAACTTATAAGTAGCAACTTGCGTTATTTTACAATAATCCGCTTAACCTGTCCATTGAGCCCCCCCACAGCAAGACTCCCATCGGTAGGATGGACAATCAAAGCATAAATCCAGCCATCAAGCGCGTCAATCTCATCTATAACCGCTACCGTATCCGGTTCGATGATACGGATACGCCCATCAACACAGGTTGCAACGATTTTTGAACCCTCGTTTAACCAAGCAACGTTCAACGTCGCTGCGTCCAGTCTAGCGAACTTGACCATGCGGCCGATAGTTGGCTGCCAGAGCCGAACTGTCCGGTCATCGCTAGCGGAGGCAATCAGAGGCATCCCTGTATTGCCAGGACGCAGTGCCAGAGCATGCACAGGCATCGTATGATTGTTCAGGCTTCTAAGCAGCTCACCAGTTGTCACGTTCCAGACGCGAACATTCCGATCGACTCCTGTACTCACGAGCGTTTCGGCATCTTGCAGGAAACAGAGGGACGACACGCCGCGTGAATGCCCTTTCAGGTCTTGAGTCGGGGTACCGGTGCGTAGGTCCCAAAGAATGATGCGTCTGTCCAAACTTGCGGATGCAAGTGATACCGTATTCCGCCAAGCCACCGCCATGACAGAATCGCGATGTCCCCGCAGTACACGGAGCGATTTTCCTTCCGGCCATGAAAAAATCTCTACAGTGCCTTCAGTTGCTGGATTGCCACCACCAACCGCCACCCGGTCACCACTCGGTGAAAACGCTAGATGATGAACGTTACGCGCTTTTACCTTGATAATTCGCTGTAGATTGAGCGTTGGCCAGTCGTAAACGTGCAATCCCGCCTGCGAAGATGCCACAACAGATTTGCCATCAGGAGAAAACGCGAGAGACGTAATCGGCGGCATAGTAGGAGGTAGGCTCTGCTGGGTCTTCCTAGCCTGCTTTTCAACAAGACTGCCCTGAATTCCCTTCCAATTCCCGTAGTCTGCTCCCGCTTCAATCCATTTTCGGATGAGGTCGGTTTGCGCTTTCGCTAAAGGCGCGCCTTCCTCTGATGGGGGCATGATACCGGTCTCACCTTCCGCTAAGGTAATACGCTGGTAAAGCAGGGAATCATCGGGCTCACTTGGGACAATAACCTCTCCGTGCAGGCTCTCCTCAATACCCTTTACGCTATCCAATTGGACACCGCCCTTCGGTTTCGTCATGGTGCCATTGGCATCCACCTTCGGCGCGCTATGACACCGGAAGCAGCTATTCTGGAGGATAGGCAAAACCTCTGTCTCAAAATCGATGTCGGTTTTGGAATCTGCTGAGATAACAGGCACAGCAAACATCAGGATAAATACAAAGCAAAATATACAATCTGCTAAATTCATCAGCCTTTTAATTTCCTTCTAATACCATTTCTAATTGAAAATGTCTCTTTCTTGTAGCCTAAACTTCCAGTTTGTGCACTTTCTTGTAGCCTAAACTTCCAGTTTGTGCACTTTCTTGTAGCCTAAACTTCCAGTTTGTGCACTTTCTTGTAGCCTAAACTTCCAGTTTGTGCACTTTCTTGTAGCCTAAACTTCCAGTTTGTGCACTTTCTTGTAGCCTAAACTTCCAGTTTGTGCACTTTCTTGTAGCCTAAACTTCCAGTTTGTGCACTTTCTTGTAGCCTAAACTTCCAGTTTGTGCACTTTCTTGTAGCCTAAACTTCCAGTTTGTGCACTTTCTTGTAGCCTAAACTTCCAGTTTGTGCACTTTCTTGTAGCCTAAACTTCCAGTTTGTGCACTTTCTTGTAGCCTAAACTTCCAGTTTGTGCACTTTCTTGTAGCCTAAACTTCCAGTTTGTGCACTTTCTTGTAGCCTAAACTTCCAGTTTGTGCACTTTCTTGTAGCCTAAACTTCCAGTTTGTGCACTTTCTTGTAGCCTAAACTTCCAGTTTGTGCACTTTCTTGTAGCCTAAACTTCCAGTTTGTGCACTTTCTTGTAGCCTAAACTTCCAGTTTGTGCCGTTCTTTGTTTCATTTCTAACAACCGGTAATGATAGAATAATTAATAAAAATGGTATAACTAATTATTGTTCACAAATTCGTTGCAGGTTAGCAGACTCCACACCATGTCCTCAAGGACCGGGCGTTGCGAATTGGCGGATAGGCTGTCGTCAATATGCTCTTTCCAAAACTGCTGTTCCGTATCCGTTGGATTTCGGCTGAGCGCTGCGAGATAGAACGCGTTCACAATCTCCATCGGTGATTTTCCGCTTGCTATCAATCTGTCAAGGCGACTCTCCGGAACACCGATGCGAGCGTTGAGCAGGTCACCGTTGAAGAGATGGAGTTTCCGCTGAAGGCCGCCGGTTGTACCGGTTGAATTTTCGCACGACGTTTCACGGTTGCATCTACCGAGGATATCAAGTGCATCCGATTGAATATTCGGATTGGATAATGAGACAGCACGTGTGCCTATCGGTTCGTTGCCGTACACACTCGGTACACCGAGGACATCGGAAATTGCATCCGCTAGCACCTCCGGTTCAAGCGGTTTTCGGAGTGCATGCGAATAGAAACGTTCATCTGTCCTGTTTTGCGGGAGCGTATTTGCGCTGCGTGCATAGGTCTCGCTAAGTGCGATACGTCTGAGCATATTCCGTAGGTCGTAACCGTTCGCCACAAAATCGGCTGCAAGTTCCGTTAGTAATTCGGGGTGTGTAGCCGGATTAGTGGCACGGAAATCATCAACAGGTTCCACAAGGCCGCGTCCCATCATCGCTTTCCACAATCGGTTGACGATGGCTTTGGCGAAATAGGGGTTGTCTGCCCCTGTTAACCAGTCTACAAGTGCTATTCTGCCATCTGCAACATCGGCAGACAAAAATTGAGTCCCAGGAATTCGCGGTATCGCCTTTTCGCCAGTTGCTGGATGGATAACCTCACCTGACGGTTTTACCTTAACCACCTGTTCACCCTCTATTTTGGCAAAGATTGCGGCTAACCCGTGATAATCGTCCTGTGTCCATTTGTCAAGCGGGTGATTATGACAATTAGCGCATCGGAGCCGGGCCCCCATGAAAAGTTCACTCATGAATTCTGCCTGCTCACGTGGACCATTGACGGTGCGGTAAAAATTCGCTGGCCCAATGTCGTGGGAATCCCCGGTTGCAAGAATAATAGAACGTGCCATTTCATCATATCCAACCCTGTCGCGTACCTGTTCGGAAAGCCATTGGTGATAAACAGCCGCGCCTTGTGTATCGTTATTTTGGGGACGAATCCGTAGCAGTTTCGCCCACTGCAATGTCCAGTACGTGCTAAACGCATCCGACTGCAGCAAGACATCAACAACCTTTTCCCGTTTATCTCTATCTGTATCTGCAAGAAACGTAGTGACAGCCGCTGGGGTAGGAATTCGTCCTGTCAAATCGAGTGTCACCCTGCGTAGGAAGGTGGCATCATCAGCAGGCGGAGACACAGGTAAGCGTAACCTTGCAAGCAATTTAAGAATTTCCCCATCTATGTTTTCTGTCCTTTTACGGGTATCCTGCGGTATGGGTGTGTCGTTCAAGGGGGCGATGAACTCAAGCGGGACAACCTCTGTAAGATAACGCGCGATGATAATGTGTCGCCCGTGGCGATGCACTTTGGCAACGGCATTGACTGCGTCAATCTCAACAGCTGAAGTATCCTCTGGTGTGAAAACAGACCATCGCGTTACATCTGCTGCGGTCCCGTCTGCAAAATGAGCCGTTGCTCGGAGTTGAATAGGCGTGCCAAGATGCGTTATCACCTGTTTTTTCGGGGATATTTCGATACGTTCCAAACGGCGCAACGTTTCATAACGTGCCCCTTGCTGAATCCAGTTTCGGAGTAATTGCGCGCCTTCGCTATTCTCGTCTAGGACGTGCCCCCCGCCATGTCTGGTTTGGGCGGTCGGTTTTAGAACAATCAGGCTATCTTCCGGATACATCAGGTTGATGCGTCTTCCAGCAAGCTGCCGAACAATTGCTACATAATCCGCTTGTGGATTACCGCCGAAGAGGGATAGTTTAAACTCGCCTCTCCCCGCGGCTGAACCGTGGCATGCCCCTGCATTACATCCAAACTTGGTAAAAATTGGTATCAAATCGTTTTCAAAGTCAACGCGGGCGATGTTTTGTTCCGATTCAGGATTGCTGTTTGCAAAGGTTGTATTTTCACACAAGAAAAGCGTGGCTACTAATGTTAATGCTATGAGAACTAGCTGATTTACTTTCATTTGCTTTGTCCTTGTTTTCGTTCTTTCCCAATCTCGGATGGGTTCGTTTCCTCAATACAATATAGATGCGTAAGCGAACGGAGATATGAGCGCATTGTCTGCAGACGGCACCAGATGCGATAAACCCATCATCAAACTCATTCCGGGCGATTAATTTAAATTCACGCGCCGCACGGATAACGGACACGCGTCCTTCCATGCTGAAAAAGTAGATGTTGCCGCCTGCATATAAGGGGGATGCCCAATGATTTCCGCCGATACGACCTCTCCATACTGGGTTTCCGTTTTTTGCCTCCACACAAGAAGCCACACCACCCTCGTTAACCATAAACATCAAATCATCTATGATGAGTGGCGATGGTATTTCAGGGGCCCCTTTGCGATTGCGCCAAACGATATGTGTATCCGTAACATCGCCTGTCCCAGAGGGATTAACCGCTAACAGTAGTTTTTCTACGCCGGTTGTAAAGTAGACGAGATTATGTGCAAAAATCGGTCGGCATGCAACGTTCCAACCCCATCCTTCATGTTGAACTCGCCAGAGTTCATCGCCTGTTTTCGGGTTATAAGAGATTGTGACTTCTGCTGCAGGACTAATCAATTGTTTCCTTCCCTGATAAGTGATGATTGTCGGCGTTGCGTAGGATTTCCTGTTATCATTAGGTTTCTCTTTTTTGGTTTTTTCGGTATCGGTAATGCCCTTCGCTCTGAGAACAGCCTCGAAATCTGAGTCAACTTTTCGATGTTCTAACCACAAAGTGTCGCCCGTATTTTTGTCAAGTGCTGCAACAAACTGTACATCGACACCATCAAAAGTCAGAAATAGTGCGTCTTCATCAATAATTGGCGAAGAAGCGGGACGCACCCGGTGGTCACAGTTGAGATTTCTCCGTTCCCAAAGTGTATCGCCAGTTTTCGTGTCCAAACAGGCGGTGCCATAAGTGCCGTAATGAACGTAGATGCGTCCATCCTCTATAACAGGCGTAGGTGATGCATGACTGTTAAGCTCCGCATGTTCGAGTTGCGGCTCTGTTACATCGAACACTTTTATATCGTGCAAAATATCGCCGCTTTCTAAGTCTACACAGACAGCAAAAAGTTCGCGCCCATCTTCACGCGCGGTTGTTACCCAAATCTGATTCCCCCAAACGACTGGTGATGAATATCCCTTGTCGTGAATAGGCGTTTTCCAACGGACGTTTTCCGTTTCACTAAATTCGATAGGAAGGTCAGTCGTACTTATCGTGCCATCTCCGTTTGGGCCACGGAACTGATGCCAATAGTCCTCACCGGTGCAGCTCTGTGGATTCAAACAGGTAAAAGAGAAAACTACCAGCATCAAAACAGTTAAACCAAATCTATACATGTCCTCACCTCGTCCGTTATTGTATACTATTCACTTGTGAGTTCCGCCACACAGCGGAAGCCAACCCCAATACTATTGCTCAGATTCGGGTTCCTCTGCTGTCCGGGTTCAGGTCTTTCCGCGTCCGCATTTAGCCACGGTGGCCCTTGTCCTTGTGGGGGCCCTTGCCCCCGCGGTGGCCTTTGTCCTTGTGGGGGCCTTTGCCTATTCTCCAATTCTGCGAATTCCACTATAGGGGAGAAACCGGGCGCGGTCGGTTCCAGTTTTAGACGACGTGCAAGCCGTAGGTTTGCTGGATAGCTGGACCATCCACCGCCTCTTAAGACGCGTTCTGTTCCTATTTCCGGTCCCTTTGGGTTTTCAAGGGCTGAACTGCTGTAATAGTTTTCACTGTACCAATCGCTACACCATTCCCAGGCGTTGCCTGTCATATCCCGTAAACCGTAGCCGTTAGCGGGGTATTTCCCAACGGGAGCGGTGTAGGAATAACCGTCCTCAGCCCGCTGGCTTGGATTAACCCCAGAAAAGTTGCAGTCCGCCGCTTCAGGTGCCCGATTGCCCCAGGCGTGCCGTTTCCCGGTTAAACCGCCCCGGGCGGCATATTCCCATTCAGCCTCGGTTGGTAGCCGTTTACCTGCCCATTCGGCGTAGGCCTGGGCATCACTGAAAGTGATACCTACAACGGGATGTTTATCGGTGGGCGGCGTGAAACCTGCCCCCTGCTGCCCGCGCCTGTCTACCACAACGTCCGCTCTTTCTGCTCTTTCCGCTATCCAATCAGGAACTTGGGGAGGTAAGGTGCCGTGGTCCGTTTCACTTAAAAACTGCTTATATTGCCCAATTGTCACCTCATACCGGTCCATATAAAAAGCGTCCAATGTCACCTCATGGACAGGGAGTTCATCTGTCTTTCCTTCCGCAAAAGGGTCGCCCATTTTAAAAGTGCCGGCAGGGACCAACACCATAACCGCGTTGTCCTTCTCCCAGGTAATAACCCTGAGCGGTGTATTATCATCGACTTCGGGTTGTGAGGTTTTCGGTTGGTCTGTAATCGTGTCATCCGCGCCACAACCCGCTAAAACAATCGCAATTAACACCCCGCACACTAATTTTCTCATATTCACTTTCCTTTTCCTTTTAGGCAACCAATTCCGAAACGACTTTGGCACCGTCAGGGGCGATACGTACCGGTCTTCCATCAGGCGTATGTAATTCTAGGTGTGGTTCAATGCCGAGTAGCGTATAGATTGTGGCAGCGAGGTCCGAGGGTGTCACCGGATGTTCCTTCGGAAATTCGCCGAGAGCGTCGCTGCTGCCGATAATCTGCCCGCCTTGCACGCCTCCGCCCGCCAGTACAACACTGAACACGTTAGGCCAGTGGTCACGTCCGCCTTGTGAGTTAATCTTCGGTGTGCGTCCAAATTCCCCCATAACTACCACGAGCGTCTCCTCCAGCATGCTGCGGTCAGTCAGGTCCTGAATTAACGCGCTAAAAGCCTTATCAAGGGAGGGCAGATGTGCATGCCGGTCGGTTGGATAACGTTCCTTCAGTGTAAAGATATTCTGATGCGTATCCCAGCCGGTGTGGTTGACCGTCACGAAGGGCACCCCGCGTTCGACTAACCGCCGTGCAAGTAAACAGCTCAGCCCGATTCCGTTGACCCCACCCATGCCGTATCGCTCGCGGACTTCTCTGGGTTCACCGGATAGGGTGAATGCTGCCTTCGCTTCAGGCGATGTAATCAGATTATAGGCACGTTCCAGCTCCGGGTCCGGAATTGTTGGCGCGCCACCGTCTTTAGCATCACTAAATGCATTGAGGGCATCGACGAACTCTCTCCGCCGTGAAAGCCGTTCCAAATCCAATCCCTGATAGAAATCCAGGTCTCTGACTGTGAAGCTGGACCGCTCTTTAGACTTCCCCGCGCCGCTGCTGACCGAAAATGGACTTGTCGATATAGGCAAATATCCGTTACCGAGTGCCGCGGTCAAGCCCAAATTGAAATTGGGAATTGCGATGTTAGGCGGTAGACTTGCGGCAAGCGGGTGCTCACCCTCACTGTTTTGAGCGCGGACATGTGCCACAGTAGCCCCATAAGTCGGATAATCCAACGCTGGAGTTGGTTTATAGCCGGTCATCAAATATTGTGCGGCTAGATTGTGTTCCCCAAGCGGAGAGGTCATAGAGCGGATAATAGCAAGTTTATCCATCATCCCTGCTGTCCGTTCCATGCATTCGCTGAAACGTATACCCGTGACGTTCGTGGGAATAGTGCCCAGGGGTCCGCGAACCTCTTGCGGCGCATCCGGTTTCGGGTCGAAGGTTTCGAGATGACTAGGTCCGCCATCGAGCCATATTAGGATACAGGATTTTGTTTTTGCTGTTGTGTAGGAGCGAGGTGACCTCGCCCCTACGGCAAAGGCGCGTTGTAGGTGAAAAAAGTCGCCTAGTCCGAGGCCCAATGCTGTCAATCCGCCGACGCGTAGGAAATCGCGGCGGTGCATTCCGTCACATCGTTTTGTCGTGTTCATTTTCCTCTCCTTTTAACGGTCTTCACGTTCACGCTCGGTATCCTTGTCACGGCGCATCTTTTCTTTGCTGCTCACTGGATTTTTACCTTCAGCTGAAGCAATTGCGAATGCAATTTGAGCAATACCTACCTCTTTTGCTATATCCATTACTTTGACAATCTGTTCATGAAGTACATCTCGTTCAGATTCGATAATAAGCGTGGATTTTTGTTCTTCAGGCAATTTGCGGAGGAGTGAAGACATTTCGTCAAACCCTACAACGGTTCCATTTAGGAGCATTTTACCCATTTTTCCCTTCTCGGTAGGGTTTTTAATTTCGATTATAGGGTTTTTCTCGTTCAACCATTTTTGTAGGGTAGCAGGTTTTTCGCCGATTAGGGCACCGACGGCACCGAGGACGTAAGGGTCAGGCTGCAGCATCGGCTGCGCGAGAGCAAAGTTATAAAGCACTTTCCCCTCTTTAACGATAAGAACTGTTTGTGCTACGTTACGATTCAACCCGTAGCTGCCAGGGCCTTCACGACCATCAGGAGAAATACCGAGTAAAACATCGCGTGGTATATGCGGTACAATCTTGCTACCATGTTCCGCCAAAGTATCCGGTGTGTTTCCCAAAAACACAACACCGATATGGAATTTCTTTTTAGATTTTTGGGCAATTTGAGCGAGCAACCGTGAAACGCCGACCAATCCGCGTAAACCGAGGCGGCTTTCGTCCTGCAAGAAGAGCACGAGCGGTTGTCCATTTGCCTTGGCGATGACATCGAACGTTTTTCCCTTTGCTTTACCGTTGATAATCATAGCCTTCAGAGGCGGAAGCTTCTCACCGGGTTGCGGTCCGGAGAAAAGTGCTTTGTTCTGCACCCGCTTGAATTCAGCTGGATTTTTCACCTGAACGTTCAGTCTACGGGCGCGGTTTTGCCCCTCCGGATTTGCAAGGGCACGGCGGGCTGCCATACCTTCTGCATCGTTCAATTTGCCGTCGCCATCTTTGTCAAACCGCTTAATCATTTCTTCACGAGACAAATTCATGAGCTCCTCACGTGATGGAGCCCTTTCGCGTTCTTTATCTCGTGTGCCTTCGCGGTCTTGTAGCCGTTTCAAGCGTGCCTCTGGTGAGCGTGTGCCTTCCCGTTCTCTATCTTGGTTGCCTTCAGGGTCCCGTAGTCGCTTCAAGCGTGATTCTGGCGAACGTGCCCCTTCCCGTTCCTTATCTCGTGTGCCTTCCCGTTCTTGCTGCTGCTTCAAACGCGCTTCCGGTGAAAGTGTGCCTTCACGTTCCTTCATCTGCTTCAAGCGTGCCTCCGGTGAACGCTCCTTTTCGCCTTTGTCGCGCTCCATCTGTTTATCTTCAGCAGAGCCCATCTTCTGAGAGGTTTCTGCTGTCTTCTTAAGAAGTTTTTCGCCTTCCTCCCAGGTGATACCCATCTCCTCAAGCCATTCGGTTGCCTCTGCTCTGGAGACTTTTCCACTTTTAACTGCTTCGCGAATTCCAGCAAATTTTTTCGCAATGAGCAACTTATCGTCCAAATCCGTTTCTTTGTATCGCTTCGCCGATTCTTCATTTAGCAATTTCTCGAACGTAGTAGTCTCTACATCAATAGCTTGTGCGATGGCACCGAGGAGATGTGGGTCGGTATAAATCATAGGTTGTGCAAACGCAAAGTTGTGGAGGACTTTCCCATCTTTAGCGATAATAACTGTCTGTGCCACATTGCGATTCAGTCCATACACGCCAGGCCCTTCACGTCCATCTTGAGATAGACTGAACTGAAAACGTGTGGCAAATGGACTCACTTCCTTCTTAAAATATTCAGGAAGTTTCACCTTGTCCTCGCTGAGAAATAGGACTGCGATTTGTAATTGCGCCTCCACCTTATCTAGAATGGGTGCGACCGTATCGGTAAAAATATAGAGTCCCTTAATCCCGACCTCACTGTTGTCTTGCAAGAAAAGCAGAAGCGGTTTGTCTTCCACAGCAGCAATGATATCGTATGTTTTTTCATCAAAATCACCACCGATGCCGGTCCCTTTCAACGGCGGAAGGTTTTCGCCCGGCTGCGGGCCAGAAAACACCCGGTTTTCTGGAGACGTATCAAACGTGCTTGGATCTAACACTCTGATGGTTTCTCCCTCTTTGTATTCCTTCTCGCTCTTCATTTTCTGCTTTTCAACATTATCAGCCGGTTTTTCCGATTTACCGAAAACCGCCTGTGAGAAAAATGGGAGTTGAACCGTTCGCAGCGGAGCGAGCTGTGCCATTGCAAGCAGGGGTAGCCCGGTTAAAAGAAGGGTGAGTGTCACAACAAGCAAGCGATGTCGATTTTGACAGTCGAGGCGGCGATTGTTTTTCAGGATAGCACTAATCCGAGATTCCAATTGTGAGGGTTGATTTATGCCCAAAGCAAGCGGTATCGCGCGTTCCTTGTGGCGAACTAGGTCCAGCAAACACTGTGCATAGCTCTTTCGCGCGCCTGTCAATTGGATAACCCAATCATCACAAATCTGTTCCCGTAAATAGGTGAGTTTTCGGTTAAGTAGATGATAAATCGGATGGAAAAAGAAGATAGCCCCAACTACGTGTGAAAAGAGATTCGTCAACCAGTCCAGCCGATGTACGTGTGCTAATTCATGGGCGGCAACTAATTCGAACTGCTCTAGAGCAAGCGTTTCTGGTATCAGGACGCTCGGAGATAGCCACCCGAACGAAATAGGCGACACAATCTGCGCGGAGGTGTAAACGGTCACTTTCCGTTTAATATTTAGCTGCTGCGCCAATCGTCGGCACGCTGCCTGATATGCATCACCAGCGATTGAGGCTGTTCGGCGCAGTTGATGGATACGGTACAAGCCAACGCCTATCCGTCCCAACATGATGAGTGTCCCGATTGCCCATGCACATAGCAGCACATCAATCCATTTCCAATTGGATAGGAAAAAACCGGTTGTCACTGCTTCGCTTTCCACAGCCCCTGGCTTTCAACGGCCGCGAGACCAATTGGAGGATTCAACGGGTTGGATTGCGGGCAACACAGCGGATTCTGCCGACATCACTATCGGCTGAACCGTTCCGAACGAGATAGCTGGCACAGCCTGATTTAACGCAAATAGGATAGGAAGGCTGATTAAAGAAAACAACCATAGCAGATGAACAGTCGTGTTCGAACGGCGGAAACGGCTGGTAACCCCCCAAATCAAAACACCTAATAGCATCCACTGCCATGAACAGTTGAGTAATGAAAAAAGGATTTGCTTAGTCATTAGTCTCTCCTTGCAAGGGTTGAGGGACGGATATACCTGCCACCTCCGGTTGATAATCATTAATTAGTTTTTGTAGCCGGTTGAGTTCTACGGGGCTAGTCTGTCGCACCTCAAGTAACGTGTTCACCAATTTTTCTGCCGAATTGTCAAACAGACGTTCCAGTAAATCGGTGAGCATAGAGTGCGTAATTTCTGTCTCTTTCACCAAAGGTTGATAAACGAACGTTCGCCCATCAACTTGATGCGACAAAAAACCTTTCTTTTCGAGGCTTTTCATCGTTGTAGCGACGGTGGTATACGCGAGTTTTCGGTCGATGTTATCAAGCACATCGTTGACTGTGGCACGCGTCAGTTTCCACACCACTTTCATCACTTCAAGTTCCAAATGGTGTAATTTTCGGGGCTTCATCGTGAGTTCCTCCTCGTTTGTTTTACTACTATAAAATACTATTTGTCAATACGGAGTAATAGTATTATACACCCTAGAGAGGCGTTTGTCAAGTTAATTTTGCAAAAAAGTGCGGATTTTTACATTTTTTTCGGTATAATTTCGTGAAAAATGCGTAATTTTTACGTTTTTTCATAATTTCTGGTATAATTAATTTTAATGAAACTGGAAGAGCCTACTAAAATACCTTCAGAAGAATAGGAGTTCTCATGAATAACCGTTTGGGAGCTCTTTTTTATGATAGCGGACATCTTGGATTGGATTTTCAATCTTTTTAACCAAAGAGGTGATTATAACAGCCAAAACTGCTTTCTGGGATTCTGCTTTTTCAACGATAATTTCAACCCATTTTTGTTGCGACTCTGAGAGTTCGGTCTAGGTATTGCGCTTCGATTCTGCAAGTTGATAGGCATCTTCTAAAATTGCACGCACGTAACCAAAGAGGTGATTATAACAGCCAAAACTGCTTTCTGGGATTCTGCTTATTCACTATTCCTCAAATAGACTCAGTGCTGCAAGCTGTGTATCTGAAACCCGTTGTCGCGCATATTCACAGTATTCGGCATTGATGTCATAACCGATATAATGCCTACCTAGTTTTTTACAGGCGACTGCCGTCGAGCCGGACCCCATGAACGGGTCGAGCACGAGCGCGCCAGCAGGTGTGAGCAGGTGTAAAAACTCCTCCACAACTTCCACCGGATAGATTGCCGGATGCTTATTTCCTTTAACAGCGGCTACTGACGTTTCAATTACATCTCGCTTGAGTTTATTGCCGTGCATCCGGATAATCGTAAAACCTTTATTCTTGATTTGGAGTGTGCGTCCACCTATCTGTCCACCGAACGGTTCGGCATGAATACCGCGAATTTTCATCCGAAAACTGTGTGTCTCCCCTCGATGTACCTCTTGGATAACTTTTGTAAGTTCACGTCGTGCGTTGGTTTTCTCCGCTTCAGATAGTTCAGATTCCGCAATGAGCTCAAAATAGCGCTGCCCGACCTTTGCGCTCGCCTTTTTACGGAACTGCTTCGGTGTTTGCGGCTCCGCTAAGAAGGCATCAAGGTCATAGAAATAGTCGTCTGACTTTGCAAAGTGGAAGAAAGGCTCCGTGCTACTGACAAGTCGCCGGCGAAACTGACGCGGGGTCGGATTCCTTTTGACCCAGGTAATCTCGTTGACTAGTTTAACCAAACCTGTTTCTGTCGCTGCAAGGGCAAAACGGTAGGGGACAAGCAACAGATTGCTTTTCTGATACTTGTCGCCTATGTTGAACACAAGACTGCCATCATCTTTCACAACACGGACACACTCGCGAAAGAGCTCAAGGAGTATACCAATGTATTCATTGACATCGGTTTCGTTACCCATACCGCCGCCATAATCGCGCTGTTGAAAATAGGGCGGTGAGGTAATGACCAAGTGAACGCTGCAATCCGGCAACTTCTGAATGAGTTCAAGATTGTTTCCACAGAGAATTTGGTCAATCGGGAGCGATTTATCAGTATTCTGAAGATTTTCGGATGTGGACAGCATTCTTTAGTTCCTAATATTCACGACACTTTGACCAATTTTAGTGCCAGCTTTATGCAACTTAACATTAAATAGTCTAACCGAAATTCCGGTAAATGTCAAGTTTTTTAAGATTTCTCCAAAAACCCGCGTCATGCCATTTGCCATTAAGCCAAAAAACTTTACGATGGACAGAACACGCAGCACACCCCTCAATCAATTGAAATCTCCTCAGTTGAATGCACAAACAACACGTCATTCACACCTTCATACCGGAGGAGTATGTCCCTTAACTTGTCGGAACGGAGGTCTTCCTGTGTTAATCCGAGGATGATGAGGTCGGCTTGGGCGGAGCGGTATATCACCTCCTGCTCTAAATCTTCCGCGTCTTCATAAGAGATAGAGGTGACATTTTGTGCTGAAATCGGCAGGCGTCCCTCTTTGATTAAGGTTGCTAGCTCGTCTTCTGCCTCCCGTTCAGTATCGGTGGCACTGGTGCATGCGAAAAGTTGAATTTTAGCGCGTTTCCACTGTGGGTGGCCGACAATAATATATGCAAGCAATAACATCATCGGTGTGTTTGCTAAGTTCTCCTCTGTTACCCAGATATGAATTGAGGAGTGGTAGCCGAATCGGTATTTCGTTGAGCGCAGGATAAGGAGATTGAACAGGGACTCTACGGTGAGGCGAGCTCCCAGCTCAATTTCGCTAATCTCCTCCGGTTCAGCCTCGTCGAATTCAAGGAGGATACAATTGTTGGCGAGCCCGGAGATTCCTGGCATTTGCAATACTTGCGTCAAAGCCCCTTGGAAGGTCGGACTAATAAGCGAATCGACAAAAACGCCTGCTCCGCTGACCTCTGTCTGCTGGACCAGTTCTTCAACGGAGATGCGCGCTTCAATTTCGCTAAGAAAAGAGTATTCCCCCTGGAAGAGTTGGATGAATTGTCCGAACCCGTGCCTATGACAGAGAAACCGGAGCAGGTCGAAGTGTCCGAGCCGGCGTTCACCGAATCGGTTTACAGCGACAATCGAGGGGCGCCATCCCGCTTCGGATAGGTTCGCTCGACTTTTCTGTGAGGTAATATGTAGCCACCGGGTGAGTTGGAACATCGTGCCTTGGAATATCGCCGCTAAACCGCGCTGTTCCTTGTGCGTCCGCCGAAGTCCGAGATAAATACTCCCCATTAGAAAGATGGCGATGGATGCGTAGAGGACGCTTATTTGAATCATCATAAAACCGCACATCACGGCACCTAACAGCGACACGTACCAGCGGGAGTGAAAGGTCGGACGGTAAGAGGGGCTGCCGGCGAAATGCTCAAGGAACGAGACAAGACAGAGCGCACCATAGGTCACTATGAAAAACATCGTGAGGATTTGTGCAATTAAATCCAGTTCTCCGATGGCGACGAAAACTAACGCAATCGCACCGGATAGACAGGTCGCATTTACCGGTTCTTTCCGTTTCCCGGTACCTTTTGCCATTAAACGGTTCAGCGGCGGAAACGGCATCACCTTATCACGTGCAAGGGCTTGAAGCGTTCTAGGTGCCACCATAATTGAACCGATGGCGGAGGAGAGGGAGGCCGCGCCCAATCCGATGTAAATTGCGGGCCCCCATAGGGCGATTTTTGTCATGATAAAATTATCCTCGGCGAGGTCTGTGGGGATTGCACTCCGGTCAAGTTTAATAGCAACCAAGATGTATACAATCATGCCCGTGACAGTTGCAACGATGGTGCCGAGCGGAATACTTCTTTGCGGATTCTTCAAATCCCCCGACAATCCTAGCCCGGCGGTCATGCCGGTAAAGGCGGGAAAACACGTTGCGAAAATTATGCCGAAAGCATCAGGGTTTTCAATCGGGGTCAAGGCATTGGTAGCATCCGGGTCTATTGTGGTTTTGCCGAATAGGAAGGTGATAATCGACAACCCAAGTATCATACTTACTGCCCACAGCACCCCTACGCCGAGGTCAGCACCTTTTGTTAGCATCAGAACGAGGAGCAGCAGGATACAAGGAATGCTTATATAGCGAGAGTCAATTTCCAATTGATGTGTGGTTTCAAGCCAACTATAGAGCGGTTGAAAAGCTTCCGAGAAGGCGACTATATAAAATGCAACAGAGATGGCTTCCGAAAGATATAGCGCAATTCCGATTGCACCACCGATGCTTGTCCCGAACGAACGGCTCACAATATAGTAGGCACCGCCACCTGCCACCCGACGGTTCGTGGCTATCTCAGCCACTGCCAATGCTGTGGGAATTGTCACCAGATGACCGAGCCCGATAATCGCAAGGCTCCCCCAAAGCCCAGCGTGCCCGACTGCATAACCGAAACGCAAAAACAGGATGGCACCGAGAATAGTGTTAATTGCGGCTAAAAAGACAGGCGCGGTGCCAAACCCGTGCTCCTGTTCATGAGAATCCGCAGCGCGGTTTCCGTTGGACTTTGAGGACATAATGAATACCCCTTTTCATAGTTTTAGAATTTTCCAAAAACGCGTACGAAAATTTCCATAAAATTCTGGTCATTGACTTCGCCCACTGCACGCTGATCGATGTACCGTGCCCCGATGTGTAGAAAAAGTTGTTTCCGATAGGCGAGGAAACTTTTTTCCATTTCAGCTAGTAGGGCTTGACGCACAAAATCGTTATCGTTTACTAACATATCATTGAATAAGAGAATCTGTCCGCCCCCAGTAAGTTTGATAGTCTTCGTGAACTGATAGACAACTTTCAGAATGAATGCGGAAGCCATATCGCGCACATAAGCCCTTTCAATCTGGCGTAATCGGAGGCGGCGTGAAATGAATTCGCCATCAATTTCTGCAGCAAAAGCTAGGTCTACAAGGCGGTCCTCCGCCATCCTGAAACCGTTGCGCACAGTATATTTGAACATCGGGCTAATTTCCAATGACTTGGAGGGCCGCAGGCGGTACAAGGTTTTGAAAATACCGACTTCGTAATGTTCATTATCCCTATCAAAATCGATGTCGTATTGCAGCTTAGCGCGGGCGGTTGTGATCATTCGGTCAATCCCGTGATATTCCCAAGTGATTTTAGCAGTGTTAATTAGGTCGTTTTGCATCAGTAGCGGGTCTTTACGGCGTTTTTCTACTTCGGTGCCCCCCTCAACCCCGAAGAATTGCAGGTCTCCCGCTGCTTCCATTTGTTGAATTTCCGGGTCAGAACGATAGAGACGTTCATTTTGTCTGCCCAGAAATCCAGCAAAATACCATGTTTCATCAGGGATGCTATCCTTAACGAGTTTGAGTTCGTTCTCGAAAATAAGTGAGGAGGCTCTTTCGAGGCGGCGTTTGTAAACCGTGTTAACGAACCCCTTTTTTGAAGATGGAGTATCTCGGAATCTTAGGTTTTTTTCGACCTGTAGACCGATGTCCAGATCGAGGGTTCCCGTATCCCGTTTCATCTTACGGTTCATCAAAAGGCGTATACCTTTCAATCCGATGTCAAATTCGTAATTCGGTTCCTTATCATTTTCTTCCTCGTCCCTGATGCCGTTGTTGTTCCGGTCGCTTTCATCTAGGAAATCCTCATCGACATCAAAGAGCAGGATGTCGTCTTCATAATCGAAGGTACCGTTGTTATTCTTATCCAGGTCCCCTGGAATAATCAGAGAAGGCGGGTCAGCAAACGTGTTATCGGTGTATCTGTCCTGGTCATCGTTATCGCCGACTGCGTGGTCAGCATCGAATCGGGGTCCAACGCGGAACGCCTCTGCTTGAAAGAGCGTGTCGCCGACAGTTCGGAACGCCTTGAAGACGGTTGTTGTTGCATCAAAACGTGCACGTGCATTTTTTCCCAACGCGCTTTTAGGCGTTACCGCAACCTCCGCTTTCACCCCGTAGTTGGTGAAATTGGTTTCCATATCCACTGACCATACGGGGGTTCCCCGGAAATACCAGGAGAGCCCTAACTGTGACTTACCAAACTTCGTGACTTGACGTAAACCGATGCCCGACCCCTCTGTTTGTGATTCTTGACCGTTCAGACGGTTGAGGGTGCCTGGAACCATGAGAATTGTCCAATCGGTGCGGTTAGAACGCACCTCCCAACGGATACCGTCCAAATCGATTCGATCGAAGGTGAACTTCGTGAAAGTGGTCGGGACTTCACCAAGGCTGAGGATATTTTTGACACCGCCGGCGGTTTCCTCTATCACCATAACGCTATGAAAACCGCGGCGAAAGAGCCGGTCAAAATCAAAATTGTCTTTCCGTATACGTTCCTCCTCTGTGTCAGCGAGGAAGTTGCGTCTATTTGTGAAATCGTATTCAACACGTCCGGACAAAAACAATTTGCCGAATAGACTGTAGACATCCTCTGCTTCACTCCAGCTGGCGAAAAAACAGCAGAGCCCGACGAGCATAGACACTAGAAAACATTTAACGTAAGAACGGCGAGGACTCAACCGTTTTAAAGGGGCTGTTTTTGTGTCCATATTTTATCATTTTCCCAGAAAATCTTTTAGCGAAACCGATCTCCGGGGTTTACCTTAAAATATCCTCTGGTCCGTAAGATTCAGTGAAAGTCGTCCAAATTCCGGTGCGTTTATCGAGGCGGCTCAAGCCGCGATAGGTGCCGAACCAGACATACGTGCTGCCAATATCCATGGAAAGTATACCGTTATGGGCTAATCCCTCTTCGCGCGTGTAAGTTGTCCAGGTATTCGTCAACTGGTTGAACCTGCTGACACCTGCATTATAGGTGCCAATCCACACGTCTGTGCCATCAACCCCGATAGTGGTAACCTTGTTGCTTGCGAGTCCATCGTCTGTCGTATAGGTTTGCCAAACGTCCGAGGTCCCACCGAGGACATCCTTAGTCTTTTCATTATAAAGCGTTACCCCTCGGTTGCTGCCAAACCAGACACGATTGCCATCAATTGCGATACAACTGACTTCATTGCTCACGAGTCCATCTTCGGTTTTGAGCGTTTTCCAGATGTCACGCCCGATATCATATCTGCTGACCCCGCGGCGCGTTCCGACCCAGACATGTTTCTGGCTCGCCGTGATACACCAAATTTCATCGGTAACTAATGATTCCGCGAACTCTTTGGATACAGCCGATGGTTGAATTGCAGAACCGGACGTATAAGCAATCCAAGCATTGAGGTCATCTGAAGTTCGCGGATATTTACCGAGCCCAGAATTCGTGCCTACCCAGATATTATTACCGTCAGTGCTAACAGATGTGACATTATTCGCGGGCAATCCGTGTTCAGTTTTGTATTGAGTCCAGCGAAGTGCAAGCTTATCAAAACGGTTTGCACCGTCTCGGGTGCCAACCCAAACATATTGCTGGTCAACAACAATAGAGCTAACAGCGTTATCGGAGAGCATACCGCGTGATTTGGGGCGATGCCGATGCCAGTGCCCATTGTGTGTTGCTATCTCTTCTGCCCCCCCTGTCTGCTTATAGTTTTTCCATGTTCCTAAGACCATGTCGTACCGAGACAAACCGCTGTCTGTTCCGACCCATACAAAACGTTCGTCTGTATCCACAGTGCGGATGGTCCGTCCAGAAAGCGTTGGCAACGGTGGAAAAGGTGTCCAAGATTCTTTCTGTTTGTCATAACGGGAGAGCCCCCGTATCGTTCCAACCCACACATAGTTTTCGTCAACTGCCAGCGCGTATTCTCCTACATGATTATGCAGCAGCCCTTTGATGTCTTTAAACGTTGTCCATGTACCGGAGGCGAAATGAAAACGCCTGAGTCCATCGTTCGGTGCGGCTAACCAGAGCGAGTCACCGTCTGCAGCTAACTCAAGCGTCCCACGCCCTGACGTGATTGTCGTCCACTCCTTATTGTGTCTGTCGTATCGGGTGACCACATTATCCCAAGGTCTGTATTGTATCCAAACATCGTTCTCTGTTGCGATGATGCGTCTAATGGTTTTGGCAGCGAGCACGTCATTGGTTGAAAACGTGGCCCATCTCTTTTCCTTTTTATCGTATCTTGACAACGGCCGGTTGCTGCCTCTATCGTGTTCGGAGCGGGCCACCCAAATGAAATCTTCATCAATCGTAATCCATTCGGTACCTCTCCCTGCTAACCCATCTCTCGGTGTGAATTCCTTCCATTCCTTCGTATCTTCATTGTACCGCGTGAGACTATGTCCGGACCCGAACCATACCTCCGGCCCATCAACAGCGAGTCCCCTTAGTCTTTCATGTTCCTCTCTCCTATCCGGTTGGGTGACAATCTCCCATGTGCCGGTTGCTTTATCATAACGGTTTAGAGCCATCCCAACCATCGGTATAATCCAGACGCTCTTTTCACTGACAGCAATTTTGTCGAGGTCGTCTACAGAGAGTCCATCTTTCATTGTAAAATGTTGCCACGTATCCAAGGCTTTATCATAGCGGAGGGCACCGAAGTCTGTTGTGAACCACACTGCGTCTTTATCTACATACGTCCAGCGCAACGTTGTCATAGTTTTTTTCAGGGTAGAGTGGAAAATATCCAGACGTGTGAAACGTTGCCAGGTTTTTGTCGGCCGGTGAAACCGTAAAATACCCCCGTTCCGCGAAGTGCGCCAGTTGGAAAACCATACATAATCCCCATCGAATTTGATATGTGAAGTGCGGGTTTCAAGTAAGGGTTCGCGCACGGGTCGGGAGAGATGCGCCACCTCTTCGCCATTTTTCACAGCATATTCAATGAGCCCGGTAGCGGTCGCTAACCACAGTTTTCCGTTGTTATCACAAACGATATCGCGAATGTTATACTGTTTTCCGAGGGAGTTCCATTTTCTAGTTGCAATCGTGTAACTTCGCATCCCCTGCGGTGTACCGACCCAAAGGACACCCTCCCGATAAGCAAGGGCTGTGATATTAGCCGTAGTTAACTGTTCCTTAGCAGTGGGTTCTAAAGGTATAGGTATCCAACGCTGCTGCGTGCTGTCATATTTTGCGAGTCCTCCCTGTGTCCCTGCCCAAAGCGTCCTCTCCACGGAAAGCAGAACATTCACGTAAGGTTTCTGAAGTCCTTCGGCAATCCGATACATCTGCTTATCCGCGATTGAATAGGACCACACCCCCTCTACGCCACCGAACCACACATTTCCATCATGAAAAAGGACAGACAATATCAGCGGGTTTTTGGGGGTATCGGGCAGTGGAAGGGACATCCATTTTTGGATTTTTGTGTCATACATCGCCGGGCCCGAGTTGGTGCCAAGATAGAGCTGTTCTTGAACGTTTGAATCCTGCTGCGCGGCAGCTACTGCTGTTACAAAGGCTTCGCCTTGTGTGGGAAAGTGAAAAGTCCACTGTCCGCCTGGGTATGTGCACGAACCGAGTCCTCGCGCTGTCCCAATCCAGATTTGCCTCGGGTTGGGTAACCCAACCCCTACACTCGTATGCGTGGCAACTTCACTGAAGTCGTTCTGTTGCAATTCGCTTGTGTGTGCTGCGACATGTACGGACATGACGTACGGGGTTGGCAGCCCATCCTCTTTAGAGATGACCTCCCAAGTCCGCGTGTGGGGGGTGTAAATTGAGATACCAGCGACTGTCGCCATATAGAGGTTCCCATCAGCATCGTGCGTTATACCTCGGACATCGTTATCCGCCAAAAAATCTGCTTGTTTGTAACGTGTCCAGGCACCGGTAACCTTATCAAAGCGGCTGACTCCATCCTCTTTACTTGCAAACCAGACATTATCCCCCTGTGTCGTAATCCAACTGACATGATTACTAGACAAACCATCTGCCTTTGTGTAATGCACCCAGGTATTGACCGGTTTGATGAAACGGTGCACACCTGCATTAGCAGTTCCGAACCAGACCTGAAACCCATCCGAGCGGATAGAGGTGATAAAATCGCTTTTCAACAGATCGGTTTTGGTATACGTTTTGATGAACGTCTGGTCGACCTGATTATATTGACTGACTCCCCTGTATTGTGTACCGAACCAAACGCTGTTCTCATCTACAGCAATAGTGGCAATTTCGTTATCTATCAACCCATCCGATTTTGTGTAGTTATTCCAGGAGTCTGTATCTCGGTGGTATCGACTAACGCCACCCTTGCTGAATCTCGGATCATCGTCCCATCCATGCGGGTCCGGATTTATTTCCCTATCCGTACCGACCCATACGTACTCCGGTTCCACGGCGATAGTTGTAACCACTCTGCTAATTAAGCCATCTTTGCGGGTACGAACTGCCCAGCTGTCTATCGTTTTGTCGTACCGGTTCAAGCCGTTAGATGTGCCGAACCAGACATAGTTTCCATCCACAGCAATAGAGGACACCTGATCGCTTGCGAGCCCATCGGTACTCCGGAAGGTTGAAAAAGTATCGGTATCGGTGTTATAGCGGCTCACACCTTCATCTGTAGCGAACCAGACCCATTTACCATCAACTGCAACGGCGTTCACGGTATCATTTGCCAATCCATTTTCCATTGTGTAGTGGTGCCATGTGTTTTGGAGACGTTTCCAGCGCGAGACCCCTTTCTCCGTTGCCACCCATACGTTATCTGAATCCGCTGCAATACAGTTGACTTCGTTGCTGATAAGCGTCCGTTCTACAGGCCACGTCTTTTTGGGTTTTGAATTTGCAGGCGTTTCGGATTGCGGATCGGTGATTCCAAGGGGACCACACCCTATAAGTAAAAGGAGGTATATTAGCAATAGTAGTGGCGATACAACTGAACGTTGGAATCGTTCAATACAGAAATCGTTTTCTTGTGCTTGTTTTATCACTTCTCCCTTTTCCTTTATAGGTTATACCATTTTTATTAATTATTCTATCATTACCGATTGTTAGAAATGAAACGGAGAACGACCCAAACTGGAAGTTTATGCTACAATAAAGAGGCACAAACTGGAAGTTTATGCTACAATAAAGAGGCACAAACTGGAAGTTTATGCTACAATAAAGAGGCACAAACTGGAAGTTTATGCTACAATAAAGAGACATTTTCAATTTAGAAATGGTATTATATTATACTATAGTTTGGACAATATCTGTCCGGTGGATCCCCGATTTTCAAAGCATTTCTGATTTTTCTCAAAGTTGCTCACACACGGGCAACTTGTAGAAAATAGACTCGAATGCTCGGAAGCGCAGCCCCAGCGGGGCGGTATCTTTATAGAAAACCCAACCACACCACAACCTAGCCCCAGCGGGGCGGTATCTTTATAGATTTTACCCAAACCCCTCTTCTTTCCGCGTCCTCTGCGGCCTCTGTGCCTTCCGTGATTCAGACAACACAAGCAAACTCCACCCTTCCACCCTTCCACCCTTCCACCTATCCCTTTGACAATAACGTTACGCCCCCTAAAATTGTCCAAAGTTTAGTATATTATACCATGAAAAAAAACCGTACGAAAATTTCCATCAATGTCGCTCTATCCCACTTGAATCAGTTTGAACTTTGCGTTTGCCTCTTCTGCACCGACGAAACGACTATAAATTGCAACATGGCTGAGCGTGCCTTCCCAATTCCTGCCGCCGCTTGCCTCATCGCCGAAAAGGAACGGATATAATGTCCAATTGCTGAAGTCCCCCTGAATTCCGCTGCCGGTGTAGACCTGTTCTCCATCAATATAGCAGTAGATGTTCCCCGAAAAATAGCTGACGATGACGTGCATCGGTTTACCTGCGTGATACTCACAACGCCTAAAGGCGTGTGCTTCTTTACCGCCTCTTGGACGGTTTACTTGATATGAGTCCCGAAAACGGTGACCACGAATCAAGTCTACATAGGTTCGGATTATACCTGATACCTACGGGGGATACCACCACCCCGACTACAGGGTTAAAAAGGTAACCCTGATACGCTGTGAGAATATTACTCGCACCCACTACATCTCTATGACCGTGCCACCCGCATTTGGGGCATTTATATTTTCGTTTGACTGGTTTTTTGCGATTACCGCAACTTGGGCAGGTTTGAGAGGTATAGGCTTCGTTTTGGGTATCAACTTTGATACCAAGTGCTTTTGCTTTGTAGGTAATCATCTCTCTAAACTGAGAGAATGCCCACTGGTGTAACTTCTCATTGGTTTTTCTACCGTAGTTTATGGATTGTCGGATATGCTTAATATCACCAATAACAATCGTTTCTATCTTTCGCTCTCGGCAAGTAGAAACAAAACGTGATGTGATTTTGTGTCGCATGTCACGTAACTGCGACGCTATTTTTGCCAGGAGTTTATCTTTAGCGCGCTTAAGTTTTTTCCAACGCCGACTGCCTCGCTTGCATCTTGAGAGTTTACGGTTGAGACCCCCTTTGGACTTCTCGCGATACCGCACTTTACTGCGGTGTTCTCGTCCGTTGTAGATTTCGGCAGTGATACCGTCGAAAGCAGTGATTGGGTGTATTTCACCCATATCGACTGCAACGGCTGTCCCGTGTTTTATCTTTGGCTGTTTCGGTTGTGTTTGGTACGTTGCATGGAACTCATACGCTTTTGTTATTTTGTTGTAGACAAGGGATACTTCGGTTGGCACAATCTTATGGAATTTCTTGTCAAGCTTGATATAGAGGGCTTCCCGTCCTTGACCCATAGACAATCGGAGTCTGCCATGTTTATAGGTGATACCCGTTGCACGCCAGGTGAAAGTGTGGAATTTATATGTCCGTTTCGGCGGCTTTGCCTTGGGATTAGATTGTTTATTCGAAAAGAAAGAACGCCTCGCACCGCAATAGTCGTCTATAACTGCCTGAACAGAATGGGCATGGCAGGGATACCGCTTAAACTTAAGATATTTCTTGAGGCCAGCGTCCGACAACCAAAAACCCTTTTTGTTGTATGTTCTAAACGCAAGTGATACCGTTTTGGAATAGATTCGCCCACCGAGACGATTTATCGCGTCTAATTCCGCTGTCGGTTTTGCTGTTGCTATAATGTAGGTTCGAAACGTTTTGGTATCCTTTTTAGACATGCTTTTGGTCCTCAATATACTTTTTGACAACTTCTAAGGAGGTGCTACCTACAGATGATATAAATTTAGAACGCGTCCACAAACAAGGCAAGCGAGATTTTAGGAATGCCAACTCCTCACGTAACACCCTAGAGGTAAACCCTTTTATCAGCCCAACCGTCCGTGTAACTGGCACTTTTGGGGTGTTTTCTATTATCATAAGCACGGGGTCTTCCATAACCTCGCTGGCACACACCTTAAAATCTAACTCGGTTTGTTTAGAACAGATTAGATGGTGCAAGCGTTTTTGTATCGGTTCGGTTAAAACTTGGTGCCGATACTTCGGACACCAGACGACATGATACTGACAACTGTAAACAAGGTTTGTCTCGGAGGACCAATGCTTTTCTCCATTCTTAATAAACATTAGACGTTATAATGATTTAATCAGAATACGCCTGTGAACCTTGTAGGGGTGAGGTCCCCTCGCCCTATAAACATGATTTCAAATCGGGCGGGGAAACCCCGCCCCTACGCCCCGCACCTGCTAACGAAACAGAGGACTACAATTAAACCGGCATAATGTCTATTATACTATATCCCTTATCTGTTAGTTTCTATAATAGAGTATAACACATTTCCCATAAAAAGTCAAACGATTTGATTACAGATGCACGAGAGACGCGGGTTGGCCCCAAGTCTAAAGACTTGGGATTGTTAAGGGAGTCCCTTCAATTTTGCCGAAAGAAAATTCGCCACCGAGGCCGTTTTCTCCAGTGCGGGGTGTCCGGAGACGCATCGCAAAACGGTTGCCATCCTGTCCCAAAGTGAAGTTTCGATGGGTGATATCGCTGGAAAACGAGATAATCCGTGCCGGGCCGCTCTGATTCAAATTATCTGTTGTAACGACGCATTCAAGCGTTAGCTGATTGTGCCGTTGGCACGCTGCGAGGAGCGTCTCGTTTACACTCTTAGCGAGAAATGCCCCATCGGTTAGGTTCAGCTGCCCATCCTCAATTGATGCGTTGTCACGGGGTTCAATTTCATTCTGTCCTTTGCGCGTTATGCCAGGAAAACACAAGTCCATCGCGTGAGCAGGGGAATTCTGTGTGTGTTCCAATATCAGCTGGTGTTGCTGGTAACACATCAATAGTAAGAGCAGTTGTTGATGTTGTGCCTTCCGCGTCGGTGACGTGGAGCGTGGCGGTGTATTGTCCAAGGCTTTCGTAGACGTGCGTGGGATTGGATTTATCGGATGTTGTGCCATCTCCGAAATCCCAGTGTTGTGTCAAATCCCCCGTAGCGGAGAAGTTCACCGTGAGCGGGGCACTGCCTTGAACGACATCAGTCGACACTTTCGCCTCAGGACGCAGTTTTTCGCCCGGTGCATAAGGTGTAAAGCGGTATGCAAAATCGCTGGACGGCGAAGTAAACGTATATTCCCCTGGTTGCGCTGTCCCAATAGGCAATATTTTCATATTCCATGTATCCACGGCATCAATTTTATAGGGTCGGTCCCCGTGGAGGTCCACTGTGATTGTTTGCGGTTCAGTCGTGTAAACTAGATAATATTCACCCTGCTTGGCAAGGATGTATCGTCCTGCATCATCACCAATCGGTTCAAGCGTATCAAACGGTGGGGCATCCGCCATGAAATCTTTGAGGAATGCGATGCGTGGCGGACTTTCACCGCGAAGCATTCCGCCCTTTGCCCACCATAGTAGGTCTTCAGGGTGTTTGTACGTTTCGCCGTGGCCGACGTAGCATCCCGACACGGTGCCTGCCCAAAAGTGTTGGACCATCTGTTGTGCCGTGATATTTCCCCAACCGTGTGGAATATCCCCCTCATAGCGGCATTCATCGTAGATAACCGGTTTTCCGTATTGGCCGCGATAGCGGATACCGTGCGCCATGTTTGATGTTTGGATACTCGTGTGTGTCACCCACGGTTTGCTGTGGTCATACCAACGCCTACAGTTGTGAATTCCGCGTAATCGCTGGTATGGGTCATGGTCCCGGATGATTTGGAAAAAGCGGTCCCAGTCGGGTTCCGATTTTGCGGGCATGATGTCATACTCATTAGCAAGCGACCACCAGACGTTTCGGAAGGCAGCTAATCGTGCGACGGCATATCGGATGTAGCGGTCATCACTTTCGGCATCCATGTTTTCAAAATTCCATCGGTCATAGGTGTGAAAAAGGATAATGTCGGCTTCAATACCGAGGTCTAACAGGTCTTGGACACGTTGTTCGAAATGCCGCCAGAATACAGGATTGAACTTTGTGAAGTTCCACTCCGTTAGCGGTTTTCCTTCAAACGGATAGTAAACCGGTTCATTCTTGTTGTAGACATAATCCTTCGGAAAGATACACATCCGTATTTTGTTGAAGGGGGAATTGACGAGCGTTTGCAGTGTCTGTTTCTCCATCGTCTTCCCTTGATGTGCCCAGGCATAACAGGTTGTCCCGAACTGATGGTACGGTGTGCCATCGGCATAACGAAGATAGAAATTTTTATGAACGTGCACGGGCCCGTGGTTCGTTTCAGACGGTTCGATGCATGTGAACTGTCCTGTTTTGCCATTGAGTTGGGCACTATTACTTTTTGTGGTATAGGTCCATTCGCCAGGTTCGTCGGGCATGAATCGGATTTTGTAAATTCCGTTTCCATCGTAGAAACCGTGTGGTTCAAAAGTCTGCTCGTTCCGTTTAAATTCGGCTGTCAATTCAACGTCAACAAATGGGTTTCCTATGTCCGGTCCATCTAATGTTAGCTCATATATTCCCCAACGTTCAACCATAGCGTCCTCCAGTATTCGGGCACCAGCCCGCTCCTAATTCTGTTTGTGTTGCGTCCAAGTATCCGCGAATGAAATGTTTGAATCATAGGCTTCCGCTCACCTGCCACCGTTGTTGCAGGTGTGAAAGTTAAAATTCTAGTTTGGAATTACACGTGTTGAAACAGTATACCTGAAAAATAGATGTGCGTCAAGAAAATTGAATTTACTTTGCAGTTTAATAAGGCGAATCTAAGGAAAAACGAACCGCAGGGATAGCGTACGGAGAATGCTTACTACCATAACCTAAGTTGCCACATAGTAGCATAATCTTCCAGATTGTGCATATTTGTGTGCACATAGTAGCATAATCTTCCAGATTGTGCATATTTGTGTGCACATAGTAGCATAATCTTCCAGATTGTGCATATTTGTGTGCACATAGTAGCATAATCTTCCAGATTGTGCATATTTGTGTGCACATAGTAGCATAATCTTCCAGATTGTGCATATTTGTGTGCAAATTGGAAGTGGCCATTTAGTTTTCGATATTTTTCGCCGGTTTTTTAACAAACCTCTTCTATGGTTTGGATAATATCAGTCCGGTTGATGCCCGGTTTTCAAAGCATTTCTGATTTTTCTCAAAGTTCCTCACACAAGTCCAACTTGTAGAAAATAGACTCGAATGCACGCAAGCGCAGCCCCATCGGGGCGGAATGTTTATAGAAGCACACAACCACCCCACAACCTAGCCCCATCGGGGCGGAATGTTTATAGGATTCGATAATTGCCAGCGTTGCCAATCGCCAATTTACAATCCGCGAAATACGTGTAATCCGCGATTTGCAAGGCGAATTTAAGGAAAAACGAACCATAGGGATAGCGTACGGAGAATGCTTACTACCATAACCTAAGTTGCCACATAGTAGCATAATCTTCATGAAGATTAAGAAATTAATTCGGTAATTTCTGTTTTTATGTTATCCTATTGTCCCAGGAGGTATTGTCTTATGTCAAAACGCCATGAACTTGAACTCAGTAAAGATGAACGCCAAAGACTGATTGAACTCCGCGATACAGGGGAACCCGCTTATCTTCGGGAACGTGCGGCTGCCCTGCTAAAGATAGCCGCGGGAACTTCTCCACACAAAGTCGCCCTCAAAGGGCTGCTAAAGAAGCGAGATCCGGACACTGTTTATGCCTGGCTTCGCCGATACCAAGAAGAGGGCATTCAAGGATTGTTTCATAGACCGGGCCGTGGCCGCAAACCCGCGTTCGCCCCCAAATCCCCCGAAGAAGCAGAAACCGAGGCGTTGACGGCTATAGGACAAGACCCGGGACAAGTCAAGGCACATCAAACGCGCTGGACGCTTCGCACGGTTGGCGAGGTTGTGCCGTGGCTTGCTAATATCTCTGTGCCGGGTATCCATCAAATCTTCTCACGCCTGGGCATCAGCTATAAGCGTGCTAGACTGTATTTGCAGAGTCCGGATACAGACTATGCCAAGAAAATCGAACGGATACAGCAAGTTTTAGAAGAGACCCATCAAAACCCACAGAACACGGCTGTGCTTTATCAAGATGAGTTCTCATTTTACCGAAACCCCACTATAGCAAAAGACTGGGCACAGACAGGGACAAAAACGCCATTAGCCCATCAGAGTTATCAATCGGATAAAACTATTTATGGTATCGGTGCTATGAACCCCCATACAGGAGACGTTGTTTATCAGCAAGTGCCAAGCTGCACAGTTGTAGCCCTCCATACATTTTATACCGAGATTTGCCAACGCTATCCCGACAAGCAACGGATTTATCTTATCCAAGATAATCGGGCGATACATTTTCACGCCAATTTGATGGAGGCACTGCTGCCGCAATCGGTCTCCTTTGTGAAACCGACCCCGCCGAATTGGACCGGAAAACTTTCCGAGAAAATCGGTGAACTGACAAAACTCCCGATTGAAATAGTGCAGCTGCCGACTTATGCGCCGTGGACAAATCCGATTGAGAAGTTATGGCGATGGGTGCGGCAATCGGTTCTGCATATCCATCGCCTCTGCGATGAGTGGGAGACCCTCAAAGACAAGGTGCTTGACTTTATGACACAGTTTAGAGGCGGCTCACAAGCATTGCTACGCTATGTCGGATTATTACCGAATTAATAAATTAATCTTCATCCAGATTGTGCATATTTGTGTGCACATAGTAGCATAATCTTCCAGATTGTGCATATTTGTGTGCACATAGTAGCATAATCTTCCAGATTGTGCATATTTGTGTGCAAATTGGAAGTGAACGGGACAAATATTAGCTAATTCTCAGCATATTTTCAGTAAAGCCGGTGTTTCCAGGTCTAAAAACTTATAAGTAGCAACTTGGGTTACCATATCTGCCCCATATCGTGCAGCACACAACCGAAACTGCACGCTTTCGTGCAGTTTATCAACTGAGAGCCGTGATGTATAGACTTCAGATATTGGCATAGAAATTGCATATCATTTGATAGACATGCAAAAAGCAATTTGGAGGTCTCTTATGAAAACACTTACTCCCCTTTTACGACAAAAGTTACAGGTTTTTCTCATTTTCATCGGTATAGCAGTGATACCGTGTGTTGCATTTGGACTTGAACCCATCGCTACGATTGGACAGCCGGTGCCTGAAGCACATGTCTTCCTTACGAATGATACGTTCCTTCGGGTCGTTCCAACACACCTTCAGGTTGTTGATATCGATATGAAAGAGGTCATAGCTGAATTCGGTGAGCGAACATATCTCAGCGATGTCGTGTTTAACCCGACCGGTTCACATGTCGCAATTCTAAACTATTCTACCGATACGGAGAAAACTACTGTAAACATCTGGGATGTTAACGCTAGAGAACAGATAAACGCGCTGGAGATAGAGGAAGAGAGCCGTATTTTTGATAACGCTGCTTTTAGTCCAACACAACCTATATTGGCTCTCCCTATCGCTCGCGACATCCATTTATGGAACTGGCAGAATGGGGAGATTGTCGGAAAACTGATACGCGAAAATATGTCTACTGGGGAGGCAATGATTTTCACGCCAGATGGCAACTATCTTATCATATCCACGTGGCAGCCGGGTATTGAGGTGTGGAACGTTGAAACCCGGCAGCTACAAGGACGGTATGAGGAACAGATTGTGCATCGGTTTGACACCTTGGCAATCAGTCCCGATGGCACAACGGTAGCGGCATTCGAAGAAAATTCAAATTTAATTTATGTTTGGAATGTGGAGACGCAACGACTGTTATGGCGCGAAAAGAATGGAATCAGCAGAATTTCAGATGTTGTCTTCAGTCCAGATAGCCAACGTTTGTATGTTTCAAGTTGGACAGGTGGGTTACAGAGGTCTGGTGCTACTCCCTGGAAAGGTTGGGATGATAAAGTGCGCGTCTGGGATGTTAAATCGGGACAACAGATAGATACATTCGGCACCAAGTTTCATTATTTAGAAGCGATAACCCTCTCGCCGGATGAGAAAACTGTGCTCCTGCAATATTCGGATGTTGTTGTGCTATGGGATATAGTGCAAAAGAAACTGCTGAACGTGTGGGCAGATTTTGTCGGACGCTGGAGAACTATTAGCAACTTGAGCCCTGATGGAAAAACCGTGGTCACAATGTCTCGACAGTTTATTAAGACATGGGATGTTGCGTCCCAACAGATGGGTCTACTCATTTCTGCCGAGGACTATATGTTTGAAGGGTTTGCAATCTCTCCCGATAGCCAAAAAATCGCAGTGAGTAAAGAACCCTTGTTTGAGTTATACGACATTCGGACCGGTGAAGTTGAAACGCAATTTTCGGAGTACCTCTCAGCAGATTATGAAATCGCCTTCAGTCCCTCCGGCAGATGGATTGCAGTGGTTGATCTTTGGGGTGCTCTTATTATCTTTGACACTAAAAATCCGGGAAAAAAGCATGAACTTAATGTAAACTTGCCTATTGACAGACACTACTGCTATCAGCTCGCTTTCAGTAAAGATGGGACATATTTGGCAGCCTCCAGCCGGACAAAACAGAATAATATCTATAAAGATTGGGTTCTGTTATGGCGGTTTGAGCGCGATACATTTACCTTTCGATACGCTTGGCGAGTGCCAGAACCCCTTGATGCATCCCTCGCCTTTACAACCAGTCCCGATGGTTCGACAGTGTTAGCAGGCTCCGATGAGGAAAAAATCCGAATTTGGAAAATCTTGTCAGGCGGTTCTACACTTTTAACAACGTTGAATGCAAAGGGACCGGGGCGATTTAGTTCAGCGGGTTCAATGCAATTTAGTCCAGATGGCCGCTATCTTTTTGTAAACCAAGATAGGCGTTTTCAAATCTGGGACTGGCAGACAAACAGGCCTATCGATCATGCTTCGCTTCCATATTTTAGTGCACTCAGTCAGGATGGGACTTTGTTGCTTTCACCGGATTATATAACCGGACAATATGAGATATGGGATATAAGGAACGTCCTATCCCTCCTCCCCTATTCGGTTGAACCCCGCGGCAAGCGGCTTGTCACCCTCGGACAGATAAAACGGGCTCAACTCCTGCAAAACTTTCCGAACCCGTTCAACCCAGAGACCTGGATACCGTTTCGGCTTGCGACCGAAAGTCTTGTCACCATTCGTATCTATACCCCCACCGGGAAGTTGGTCAGAACGTTATCCCCCGGACTCACGTCCGCCGGAGCACATGCATCACAAGCAAAGGCTGTGCACTGGGATGGGCGCAATGACGCGGGTGAACAGGTTAGCAGCGGTGTCTATCTTTATACTATCGATGCCGGTGGTTTCTCCGATACGCGCAAAATGTTGATAAAAAAATAATTGGAGGTCTCTTATGAAAACACTTACTCCCCTTTTACGACAAAAGTTACAGATTGTTCTCGTTTTCATCAGTATAGCAGCGATACCGTGTGTTGCGTTTAGTCTCGAACCTATCGCTACGATTGGACAGATTGGCCCGAAATCACATGCCTTCCTTACGAATGATACGCTCCTGCGGGTTGTTCCAACACACATTGAGGTCGTTGATACCGATACTGGTGAGGTTATAGATGAATTCGGCAAGCTGAGATACCTCAACGATGCAGTGTTTAGCCCGACCAATTCGCACGCCGCACTTCTAAGCTATTCTCGTGATACGGAGAAAACTATTATAAACATCTGGGATGTTAACGCCAGGGAACAGATAAACGCGCTGGAAATAGAGGGGCGCATTTTTGATAAAGCTGCCTTTAGTCCGACACAACCTATATTTGTGTTCCCTATCGCCCGCGAAATCTATTTATGGAACTGGCAGAATGGGGAGATTGTCGGAAAACTGATACGCGAAAATATGTCTTCTGAGCAGGCACTGGTTTTCACGCCAGATGGAAACCATCTTATCATATCCACCCGGCAGCCGGGTATTGAGGTGTGGGACGTTGAAACCCGGCAGCTACAAGGATGGTATAAGAAACAGATTACGCATCGGCTTAACAACTTGACAATCAGTCCCGATGGCACAACGGTAGCGGCATTCGAAGAAAATTCAAATTCACGCTTAATTTATGTTTGGGATGTGGGGACACAAGAGCTGTTATGGCGCGAAATAAGCGGCATTGGTAGAATTTCAGATGCTGTCTTCAGTCCAGATAGCCAACGTTTGTATGTAGCGAGTCAGACAGGCGCGCTGCAGAGGACAGGGGCTACTCCCTTCAAAGGTTGGGATGATAAAGTTCGCGTCTGGGATGTTAAATCGGGACAACAGTTGGATACATTCGGGCCCTCGTTTCATGATTTAGAAGCGATAACCCTCTCGCCGGATGGGCAAACGGTGCTCCTGCAATATTTCGATGCTGTCGTGCTATGGGATATAGCGCAAAAGAAACAGCAGCGTGTATGGACAGATTTTATCGGAAATCCGTGGTCCATTGGTGGATTGAGCCCTGATGGAAAAACTGTAGTTGTAGTATCTCCACATTCTATTAAGACGTGGAATGTTACTTCACGGCGGATGGATTTATTCGTCTCTGCTGGAGACTATATGTTTGAAGAGTTCACAATCTCTCCCGACAGTCAAAAAATCGCTATTGGCAAATCTCCGTGGCTTGAACTACGCGATATTCAGACCGGTAAGGTTGAAACACGATTTCCACATCACATCACTGGTGCTAATCAGACAACCTTCAGTCCGTCTGGTAGATGGATTGTGGTGGTTGATTCCCGGCGTGATCTTCTGATCTTTGACGTAAAAAATCCTGATAAAATCCACAGAGTGCGTCCACGAGTCGAGCAGGAGACCGCAAATCTTTATCGGACTGCCTTCAGTGAAAATGGTGAATACCTTGTTGCTTCCGGAGAGACAGGAAGGAATAATCAGGAGAAATACTGGATTCTGTTGTGGAAACGCGAAGGCGACACCTTTGAATTTCAATATGCCTGGAACATTCCACAATGGGATACAAGTTTAGCACAAACGCTCACCCTCGCTTCTACTGAGGATGGCACAACGGTAGTGGCAGTCGCAGGACTAAAAAATACCCAAATATGGGAAATTCTACCTAACACCGCTCAACTTGTAACAACACTGTTAGACACGAATGCGCCTATACATTTTAGTGCTGATAAGCGATACCTTCTTACTGATGGGAGTGATGACGAACTCCAGATATGGCATTGGCAAACAAATACGCCCATTAATCATCCATCAATATTGGGCTATTGGGCACTTAGTCAAGATGGCTCTGCTCTTGCATCGTACAGTATGGGAAGATGCCGGATTTGGGATGCAACAAAAATCTTGCCTTCTCACTCCGAACTTACTGCTGTGGAACCGAAGGGTAAACAGCTCGTCACGCTTGGACAGATAAAGCGGGCTCAACTCCTACAGAACTTTCCGAACCCTTTCAACCCAGAGACCTGGATACCGTTTCGGCTTGCGACCGAAAGTCTTGTCACCATTCGTATCTATACCCCCACCGGGAAGTTGGTTAGAACGTTGTCCCCCGGACTCATGTCCGCCGGAGCACATGCATCACAAGAAAAGGCGGTTCACTGGGATGGCCGCAATGACGCGGGCGAACAAGTTAGCAGCGGAGTCTATCTTTATACTATCAACGCCGGCGACTTCTCCGATACGCGCAAAATGCTGATAAAAAAATGACAAAGGTTTTGGCACTACACAAAAAAGGAGATGCTTGAACATGAAAACGCAAAAATGGATTGTGCTTATTTTAGCGTTATTTTTGCTGCCGTATTATATTGTTCCATGTCCGAGTTATGGACAGCGAAAAAGCAAAATATATTGGACAGAAACGGGGAGAATCAAACGGGCAAACCTCGACGGTTCTGAGATAGAAGATGTCCTAACGGAAACATTTTCTACCCGCGACCTTGCTCTGGATTTACGCAACCGGAAGATATATTGGACGGAAGGGCCGACAGCAGCTAAGATTCGCCGCGCAACGCTCGATGGGTTCAATGTCGAAAACATTGTTACCGGATTTGAGCTGCCACCTGACGTGGAACGTGTCACTGTAAGTTGCCGTAATAGGAAGTGTGAGGGCACAGCCTTACTCAAAGATGGGGCCCCTATTAAAATTCCTCATGAATTGCTACTTAACCCATACTGCCTCGCTATAGATACTAACGCTGACAAAATATATTGGGCAAATTGGTACTTAAGATCAATTCTGCGGGGGAATCTTGACGGCTCCGATAGAAAAGAGCTTCCTATTAGAGAACAAAATTTACCACTAATGCGAACAATTGGTGCCCTGAATATCGAACTAGATTTAAAAGCAGGAAAGATGTACTGGACTGACGCGTGGTACAGTAGAATCACACGGGCGAATCTTGATGGCTCTGATCCTGAAGACCTTATAGCCGGACTGCGGTCGGTGTACGGCTTCGCGTTGGACCTTCATGCCCGGAAGATGTACTGGTCCAACACCTCTACCGGCAAAATTCAGCGGGCAGATCTTGATGGAAATAACATTGAAGACCTCGTTACAGAATTGAAGTTCTCACCCGATATCTTTCTAGACCTACAGGCCCACAAAATATATTGGGTAAACAGGGATTTGAGTACCGGAATAGGTAAAATCCAGCGCGCAAACTTTGATGGTTCCAACGTCACAGATATTCTTACGGGATTAAATGAACCCTTTGCTATCGTTTTGGACCCCGGCGAAACTGACGGTGTTACCCCCGTTATCCCTGATGCAAATCAGCTAACAACTACTTGGGCAAATGTGAAGTTCCAGTAGGTTTAGGACTTACGATGTCGGGTTTTCTTTAACCTATAAACTGTGCAGGCCGCCTACACGGTCCGTAAAGTTTTTGTCAAAAGGAGATGCTTGAACATGAAAACGCAAAAATGGATTGTGCTTATTTTAGCGTTATTTTTGCTGCCGTATTATATTGTTCCATGTCCGAGTTATGGACAGCGAAAAAGCAAAATATATTGGTCAGAAACGGGGAAAATCAGACGTGCCAATCTCGACGGTTCTGAAGCGGAAGATGTCCTAACCGAAACATCTTCTACTCGCGACCTTGCTCTGGATTTACGCAACCGTAAGATATATTGGGTGGAAGGGCCGACAGCTAAGATTCGACGCGCGACGCTCGATGGATTCAATATTAAAAACATCGTCGCTGAAATTCCTCATGAATTGCTAATTAACCCGTACTGCATTGCCATAGATGCTGACGCTGACAAAATATATTGGGCAAACTGGCGCTTGGATTCAATTCAGCGGGCAAATCTTGACGGCTCCAATAGCAAAGCACTTCCTATTAGAGAACAAAATTTACCAATAAACCGAGCAGTTCGGGCCCTGAACATCCAACTAGATTTAAAAGCAGGAAAGATGTACTGGACTGACGTTTGGAATGCTGGAATCACACGGGCGAATCTTGATGGCTCTGATACTGAAGACCTTATCACCGGACTGCTGACAGTGTACGGCTTAGCATTGGACCTTCGCGCCCGGAAGATGTACTGGTCTAACACCTCTACCGGCAAAATTCAGCGGGCAGATCTTGATGGAAATAACGTTGAAACCCTCGTCACAGGATTAAAGTTCTCACCCGATATCCTTCTGGATCTGTGGTCTCGCGAAATATATTGGACAGACAGGGATTTGGATACCGGGATAGGTAAAATCCAACGCGCAAACTTTGATGGTTCCAATGTCATAGATATTATTACAGGATTGAATAAACCCTTTGCTATCGCTTTGGACCCCGGCGAAACTTACGATGTTGCTCCCGGTGCAGAGAAGTTGACAACAACTTGGGCAAACGTGAAGTTCCAATAGGTTTACTGTAGTTATGAAGATTAAAAAATTAATTCGGTAATTGCTGTTTTTATCAAAAATCCGTAACCCGTATTGTGCCACAATCATCCAGATTGTGCCCATAGTAGCATAATCATCCAGATTGTGCGTAGTAGCATAATCATCCAGATTGTGCGTAGTAGCATAATCATCCAGATTGTTAGTAGCATAATCATCCAGATTGTGCGTAGTAGCATAATCATCCAGATTGTGCGTAGTAGCATAATCATCCAGATTGTGCGTAGTAGCATAATCATCCAGATTGTGCGTAGTAGCATAATCATCCAGATTGTGCGTAGTAGCATAATCATCCAGATTGTGCGTAGTAGCATAATCATCCAGATTGTGCGTAGTAGCATAATCATCCAGATTGTGCGTAGTAGCATAATCATCCAGATTGTGCGTAGTAGCATAATCATCCAGATTGTGCGTAGTGGCATAATCTTCCAGATTCCCTCTTCCATCCTTCCACTCTTCCCTCTATCATAGGACAAAAACTTTACACACTTGTGTTCAATTTTTTTGTTGCACAACAGTCCGAAAATTGCTATGATAGTTGCAAAGATAAGCACACCTCTTTTGATTTTCGGAGGAACGCATGAACAACTACCGTATTGCAATTATCGGTCTGGGCGGCATGGGCGGTCATCATGCCCAGGCAGTACAGCAGGAGGCGAACTGTGAACTCGTTGCTGGTGCAGAAATTGTCCCGGAACGGGCGAAGGCATGGAGCGAACGTTTCGGTGTCAAAGCCATCTATGACGACTACGAGAAGATGCTGGATGAACAGCAACCGGATATTGTTATCGTGCCGACGCATGCCCCGATGCACTACCCGCCAACGATTGCCGCAGCACAGCGCGGCATCCATGTCTTTTGTGAAAAACCGATTGCACTCAACCTTATTCAAGCGGATGAAATGGTTGAAACCTGTCAACGAAATAACGTCAAATTTGCCATTAACCACATCAAACGCGCTAGTCCATACAATCAGCATGTGTTTTCACTCATTGACAAAGGTGAACTGGGGCAAGTCCTGCTGATGAAGGCAACAGACAAAGGGGGCCGCAAGGTCGGCAATTCGCTGATGGAGATGGGCACACACCTCTACGACTGGCTGCGACTCTTCGGCGGCGATGTGGAGTGGACACATGCACATCTTGTGCAAATGGGTGGACGCGAGTCAACCGTAGCAGACATTAAACATACCCAAGAGGTTCATCCGCATGATAGGGATGCGGGAATTGTCCTCGGTGAACGGGGGCATGCCTCTTTTCGGTTCAAGAACGGTATTCATGCGGATGTCCAGTTCCTCGCTCAACCCCAGACCAACGATAATGCGTACGGCATTGATATTATCGGCACTGAGGGAAGAATTGCTATCCGAGAAAGTGTCGGCACGACGATGTTTATTCATAAAGGACAACATCAGACCCCCGCTGAAACATGGCAACGTGTTCGTCTGCCCGATGAAGACCTTGATGAACACGGAAAGCCGAGAGATAAGGGCGCGGTCCGGTTGCTACTGCAACGGCTCATGCTCCGCGACCTCATCGAAGCGATTACGGAGGACCGTGAACCGTTCGCAAGCGGTAAGGATGGACGGGATTGCCTTGAGATGATTCATGCAACCTGGGAATCGCATCGGCAGGGAGCCCGAGTGTATATGCCGCTTACGCCACGCGAACATCCGCTTGAGCGATGGCTGCAAGCAGAGAGGAATATATAATGAAATGTCCACGATGTGGTTCAGAGAACATCATGCCCAATTTGCGAATTCGTGATCGCTACGAGCGTGGTTTGGGACAAAGCTTAGAGGTGGAAGTGAAAGGAAACCCTAATGCCCTATTTTTTAAGAAGACGCATAGAGAAGCGTTAAGAGCTACTGTTTGTGGCGAATGTGGGAACGTAGGGCTTTCTGTTGAGAATCCGAAGGGATTATGGGAAACTTATACCATTTCTAATTGAAAATGTCTCTTTCTTGTAGCATAAACTTCCAGTTTGTGCGGTTCTAGTATCATAAACTTCCAGTTTGTGCGGTTCTAGTATCATAAACTTCCAGTTTGTGCGGTTCTAGTATCATAAACTTCCAGTTTGTGCGGTTCTAGTATCATAAACTTCCAGTTTGTGCGGTTCTAGTATCATAAACTTCCAGTTTGTGCGGTTCTAGTATCATAAACTTCCAGTTTGTGCGGTTCTAGTATCATAAACTTCCAGTTTGTGCGGTTCTAGTATCATAAACTTCCAGTTTGTGCGGTTCTAGTATCATAAACTTCCAGTTTGTGCGGTTCTAGTATCATAAACTTCCAGTTTGGGTCTTCCGTTCTCCGTTTCATTTCTAAACAACCGGTAATGATAGAATAATTAATAAAAATGGTATTACTCCCAAAGAGAAGAACCCGACTAACCCACCGCAAGTGTGGAGGGAATAGGTATTTTAAAATAAATTTGACTTTTCACGCGAATTGTTGCATAATAGTATTGTATGAAAAATAGGGACAGGACAATAGCCTGCAAAGAAACCTGACACACCCACGACCCGATTTCCAATAACATCCTCAGGGAGCCTTGATGGAATCAGCCAGCTTGCAGTTCAAACGTTTTATTTTTATCTTAATTGATGGGGCCCCCTACGAAATTTTTAGAACGTTGCTTGAAAATGGCGACCTTCCGAACATTAAGAAGTACGTTGTGGAGTGCGGTAGTTTAAACAAAGCCGTCACTGTTTTTCCATCAACAACCGGTCCCGCCTTTATTCCGTTCTTTATGGGATTGTTTCCCGGCACCGCAAATGTCCCTGGGATTCGGTGGTTATCCAAATCGAAGTTTCGGAATCCACATCGATTCAAGCGGCCCGGTATCTGTAGTTATATGGGGCTTGATGGGTTGCGTTTTGAGGACGATTTACCTTCAGGTTTCCCAACGCTTTTTGACCTCTTGTCGCCAGCGAGTAATATTTACAATTTGCTCGCTCGCGGGTGCCCCCCCGCTAAAAATCTGGCACGTCGAATTAAACCGCTTATCTATACCTACGCCCACTTTGCACATCGCTGGCGATTCGTCAATCAAATTGCGGTACGACACTTACACAGAGCTGTTGAAACAGATGACAAATTTGTGATGTGCCTCTTCCCCGCAGTTGATACGTTTTCACACCTGACACATATACAATCCCCCCAAGTCCTTGAGACGTACCGAGAAGTTGACACCGCAATTGGACACCTCATCCACAGTTTGCAAAAGGCAAATACCCTCCAAGAGACGTTGATCCTGATTAGTAGCGACCACGGCATGACCGACACACATACACACCTCGATGTCGTTCAGCATTTGGATAAGGGCGGGTGGCGATGCCTACACTATCCAAAGATTTGGCGGCACGGTGCCGTATCTGCCAGCATGGTCTCCGGAAACGGGATGACACACCTCTATTTCAAAAACAGTACAGACAAAAAGGGGTGGGGCCCGCGAACCTCTTTTGAAGAACTTAATCATCAGGGGGTCACTGAACATCTGCTGCAATTGGAAGGATTAGCACTTATTGCAGGGCAAAGCGAGACCGGAGGCATCGTCGTTCAAAGTCGAACTGGACAGGGGCGGATTTCCTATCAGCAGCCCGATGCAAACGGACAACGTGTGCCTACGTCTTTCTCTTACCAGTTTGAAGGCACCGACCCACTCGGGTACGGTGTTCCGTATCAGAATCTCTCCTCACAAGAAACGCTCCAGCAGACGTACGATAGTCCGTACCCGGATGCAATTGTCCAATTATGGCAAATTTTTAAGAGTGAACGCACCGGGGACCTCATCCTCAGCGCAGAGAGCGGTTACGATTTACGGGCCCGTTATGAAATTCCGAAACATCATGCGACACACGGTGCCCTACTCGCGGAACATCTGCATATCCCACTTGCCACAAATTACCCGATTGCTGAACAGTACATCCGTTCTGTTGATATTTTTCCGACGGTGCTAAGTCTAATGGGACACACTCCCGAAGTGGATACCATTGATGGAAATGTTGTGGTGTGAGCTAAGTACATACCTATCTTCGGCATCACCTAGTAGCGCGTTCTATATCCTAACGCAAGTTGCCACATAGTAGCATAATCTTCCAGATTGTGCATATTTGTGTGCGAATTGGAAGTGAACGGGACAAATATTAGCTAATTCTCAGCATATTTTCATTATAGCCGGTGTTTCCAGGTCTAAAAACTTATAAGTAACCTAAGTTGCCACATAGTAGCATAATCTTCCAGATTGTGCATATTTGTGTGCGAATTGGAAGTGAACGGGACAAATATTAGCTAATTCTCAGCATATTTTCATTATAGCCGGTGTTTCCAGGTCTAAAAACTTATAAGTAGCAACTTGGGTTATCCTATTTGAAAAATTATGCACCTTTTCTCGCCTGGCCCGCGTCATTATATACGAACAACTGAAGATACGTTTTCTGGAGGCATCTAGTGGAAAATGACGATGTTGCGTTAATCCAACGCATTCTTTTAGGGGATGAGACCGCGTTTGAAAATTTGGTGAAAAAATACCAAAAGCAGGTTCATGCACAGGCATGGCGAAAAACAGGGGATTTCCATATCGCTGAAGATATTACACAGGAAGCCTTCCTGCGCGTTTATCAGAAGCTGGAAACCTTAGAAGAGCCAGAACAGTTTCAAGGATGGCTCTATAAGATAGTCAATCACCTCTGTATTGCATGGTTCCGAAAAAAGCCCAAATCGCTGGAAGAAATAGACATATCGGAGACAGAAGCGGAGGCATATTCCCGGTATGTCGCATCGGAACATGCGAAAACGACTGCACAGACGCAACGCGACCTGGTCAAAAAACTGCTTACGAAACTCAAAGAGAGTGAGCAGGAGGTCATCACACTCCACTACTTTGAAGAGATGACCTCTTCAGAGATAGGCACGTATTTAGGCATATCCGAAAATACGGTTAAGAGCCGCATCCGCCGTGCAAGGCAGCGGTTGAAAACGTACGAATTTATGATTCGAGAGGCATTAGATATTACAATTGAGGGGGGACACCGTTCCCAACATCAAGTCAAAGGAGAAATTAGCATGACAAGAGATGATACCGAAAAAACGCAGCGGAGTCTGACTGAGGAAGAAATTGCGGAAGTTCGTGAATTGATGAAAACGGAAGTTCGTGAACTGATGAAAACAGAATTTCGCGAATGGATACCATCTATCATTGCGGAATTAAAAACTCGCCGTCCTGAACATGCGCTTCGAGCTTTTGAAGACGCTCTTGTAGATCGAGATGAGGCAGAGGCATTTAAAACGTTAACTACGCTTCCCGCAGGTGCTGAAAATTACGTAGCCTGGGGGTATCTCGGTGCATATCGAGTTGCTAGTGACAGCCCGTCGTCGCGCATCGCATTTTGGACAGGTGGCGTTGATAGTTTCCTAGCGAGAGCCCCGGATGCTGACATTGTCAATTTTGCGACCCTCTTCACAAACCCAACCGTAGTTGCCGTTATAAGACAGTTAGTGACGGGTGAAAAAGCGGTCGCAGAGCTGGCACAGGAGAGTGGTATTTCAGAAAATGAGATAGAGAAAGCTGTCGCGTTGCTAATCGACTCCAAATTAGCAGCATGCACGAAGGACAATCTCATTGAACCGATAAACGATGTCATCTCCTTCTTCCTGAACTTTGTGAGTATGACAAGCGTACATCTCGAACACATCGAACCTGGGAATTAAATAGGTTGGGCGGCACTTGGACTTGTAGCGGAACGTTTGCTCCGAGACAGAAGATAAGTGCCGCTTTTTTTCTTGATTTTTTTAATCGGAGGTGTTATCATTTAGCGAATGGCAATTGGCGATTGGCAATTAGCAAGAAGGTTGTGATGCTAACCAGATATCTGAAGAGCATCAGACCCCAAGCCATTAGCCATAAGCCAGCGAGGTTTCCAACAGTCATAAGCCAAGTGAGGGTAATTTGATGAAAACAACACGGAAAATTGTTGCAATTGGCGGGGGCGAGATTAAAGACCTGGAAACCGCCACCATCGACAAACGCATCGTTGAGTTGACCGGTAAAACACGTCCAAAGGCACTTTTTATTCCGACCGCTAGTGGCGACGCTCCTGGATACATTGAGACCTTTGCGGCGCGGTACGGGGGCGACTTCGGATGTGAAACATGCACCCTCACCCTAATTCAAAACCCGCCTACATTTGAGGAGATGTCAACGTTGGTATTAGATTCAGATCTAATCTATGTTGGCGGTGGGAATACCTATAGGATGATGAAAATATGGCGGCGGTTGGGAGTGGACACTCTGTTAGCAGAGGCTGCGTCCCGGGGTATTGTCCTATCGGGTCTTAGTGCAGGCGCGATTTGCTGGTTCAAATACGGTCATAGTGATTCTCGCGCCTTCTCCAGCAGCGCGGAGTGGAACTATATCCGCGTCAGTGGATTGGGATTCATCAATGCAATATATTGTCCGCATTACCATAGCGAGAAGCGGGAGGCAGCATTTTCACAAATGCTTGCAAAACGGGGGGGTATCGGAATCGCCTGTGACAACAACGCTGCAATTGAGATTGTTGGCGAGCAGTACCGTGTGCTCACCTCTGCGTCGAATGCAAAGGCATATAAACTCTTCAAACGTGGCGGGCAGGTCGTTACTGTAGAATTACCGCAAAACAGTGAATATACGCCTTTAGCCAATCTCCTGAGACGAAAATAAAAATATATAATGGGCAGGGCACTAGTGCGACGCGACACGCGGTATCATCTGTGGGTGTGCGTAAACAGTTGCGTCGAAACTCTTTTGCACAAGTTCCCACTTGATAGCTTGATAATCGGGATGTTCAGAAAGGTCGGTGTGTTCCCACGGGTCATTGTCAAGGTCATACAGTTCGCAAATCCCTTTTTGGTGGTACACAATGAGTTTCCATCGTCGGTCTCGATACATCGTTGCGTGAGTTTGGTCGGATGTCGCCAGTGCACCGAAAAATTCACATCGGACAGCCTCCCGGTGTTGATGAATTGGTGTGTCCCCGCGCAAGAGAGACGCGAGCGAGCGGCCCTGGACATAATACGGTATATCTATCCCTAACACCTCGTACAGGGTAGGAACGATGTCAAGGAGCTCAACGAGGACATCGCTTTTAACGTTTTGTAAAAAATGGGATGGCCATGAAATGATAAGCGGTACCCTTGCTAATCCTTCGTAAAACCTGCATCCTTTGTATGCTAATCCGTGGTCGCCAAGTGATTCGCCGTGGTCAGAAGTGAATATGATGATTGTGTTTTCACGAAGATCTTCAGCGTCAAGATAATCGAGGATGCGTCCAAATTCATGGTCAACCTGTTCAATCATGGCGTAATAGGATGCCTGCATCTTCTTATCGTCCCATTCAGAAGGGGGTTTCGCCTGCGACTGAAAGTCGATACCCGCTGCTGTTAATTTTGACTGAAAGGGTATATCGCTTTCCTGAAAGTGTGCCCCGGGTAATGTTTCTGGGTCATAGCGACGGTAATATTCCCAAGGTGCGTCAAACCCCGGATGCGGGTCGAAGGGATTGATATTTAGCATCCACGGTTGATTTTTCCTGCGATTTTTCCTGATAAATTCAATAGTTTTTTCGGTGCACCAATAGGTTTGATGGAGATGCGGTGGGATATTATCGCAATCAGGGGTCGGTTCAGGAAATCGGCCCGTATTCTTCTTCGGTTTTTGGACGACGACTCGCTGTCTCAAGAGTTCACCCAGTTCTACATCTTGTGTGCGTAACCACTCTGCGTATTCGTGCCCGAATGCGTTCGGTTTTCCGTGGTCGTGACTATATTGGAAGTAGCGATAACCGTCGTTGACGCGGTGTTCCTGTCCATCAAAAGCACTTGCGAGGTGGAGCTTGCCGATTAATCCGCAGTCGTATCCATCTTGGGCGAGGGCATGAGAAATCAGCCGGTCTTCGTAGTATTTGGGAAAAACGGGGTTGCCGTTGCCGGTGACGCTGATAGCTGAAGGGTACATACCTGTCATAAAACTTGCACGGGACGGGGTGCAGATAGGAGATTGGCAGTACGCATGGGTGAATGCGACTGACTGCTGGACAAATTCGTCAACTCTTGGGGTGTGTATATGCGGGTTTCCTAGCGCACCGATGGTGTCAAAACGTTGTTGGTCTGTGCAATACCATAATATATTTGGGCGTTTTTCCATTTTTTACTCCTTTTTTGCGATGGTCTTTCCGTTTATCGATTATTTTATCAAATGTTTAGTTTCTGGTTAAGCAAAATTTTGTGTTCCGGAATTTTCGCTTGAAGGAGAACGGGTTAGGCTGGTATACTATTGTCAAAGATTTCATTGCAGGCCTAAAACTGGAGATTTTTATGAAACCATTAATAGTTGTGAATATGAACGCGCTGAGAGAGGTCTATGCGGCGGAGGCGTTGGATATTCAAAAAGCGATTGAAGCCTTCGCGCAGGCACATGACGCGAACGTGCTCGACATCGACGCGGCATACCGAGCGAAGACTGGACACCCTATTTCAGTACCAGCGTATCCTAATACTGCCCTAACAACCATAGCAAAGGAAATCAAAGCTGAAATACGCTCACACATGGGGAATCAATTGGATACGCTCATATTGGTTGGAGATGAGACTGCTATTCCGATGTGGGAAGTCTATCTGGATGAAACGCCTATTCACACCGATTCCTTCTATGCGGATTTGGATGGCGATGGTTTGCCAGAAGTTGTCACGACACGAGTCCTCGGGAATGCCGATGCAATACAGCGACAATTGTGTGAAACCGCTCCAATTGGGGGGCCGGTGTCCACAATTCTGTGTTCGGAGGATACCCGCATACATTTGGAAACGCAGCGGTTTCTCGACGCGCTTACACAACAGGGACATGAGGTAGGAGTGCTCGGTAGAGGGGGTGAGCAATGCCTGCCGCAGTCAGATTTGATAATTCATTTCGGGCATGGAAGTCCGAAAAGTCTGAGTAATAGATTTGGGGAAACCTTTGTGTCAGCGGAAGGTATGCCAACATTGTCGCGTCATCCCATTGCGATTGTCGATGGGTGCGCCACCACGCCGCCCGGTTCAGCATTACTCCGCGCATTTTTGAACAACGGTTGCCGTGCTTATCTCGGCAGCACTGCAACTGTGGCAGGAATGATTCCGGCACGTTACACCAATCAAATAGTGATGCATTTTCTGGACGCTTACGAAGCGCATCCGTCGTGGCCCGTGGCGAAACTCCTCACTGCAGCACGCACCAAATACGCTACAGTCAATCGTCTTGCCGAGGCGTTATTGGAACTTGAACAGGTAGGGTCTATCCCTCAGCTCGAGCGGGGGACAAACACACACCTGCTGACGTTTCTTGAATGGCATGCTTACGGGTCACCTTATGCCCGTTTACATCAAGGGGAGGCGCAGCGAGTTTTTAATCGGCACCCTTTGGTCCAATCTCCAGTATCCCCGCAAACAGCGGAACAAAATGGGGTTGAGGTGACCTTCGAGTTAAAAAGCACAGATGGTAAACCGATTCTTTTCCTTCGGGCAGATTGGTTGAATTCGGTTTCAGCTTGGCTCATCGTTAAGGTTCAACAAAATGGACAGGTTTTACACCAGTTGCATGGAGCTACGAACATTATCTATCAGCATTTGGAAGACATTTGTGTCGGCGGTTATGTGGATGGAGATATGTATCACGCTTATTGGTTATTGCCGCTGCAGCGAGAGGTAGGGCAAAACCGCCTGCGCGTCGAATTCTCTAACGGCAGAAACGGCAGAGTGGTAGTTTTACCCGAATCTGCCGTAAACATCTGGCCTGAATGGGAGACGATTTCTGCTCCCGAGGCATAGTTTTTACAACGTGCGCTTGATAATAAATATCCGTTTGCTCTAAACCTTTTTCATCGCGAAAAAAGCGGTATAATTGTAGCATAAACTTCCTAGTTTGTGCTGTTTTTTGCTAAAACTACCAGAGAACGCTGTAGGTCAAAACTTTTTTTCAAACTCGCGTTTTTTGCACCAAAATGGCAGTCGGCAAGAGGGGGTGATTGATTTTTTAGACACCCCTCTTAACCGATAGCCGATAGCCGTATTACCGATTGGCACCGAAATCAAGTTCTTTCGCAGGGCGGACTACCCACTGTTCGAAAACAGATTTGAACGACCGTGCCTTTTCACCGAGATGGAGATATTGGATGCCGTTCAACGGAATGGAAACCTCTCCGTAGATTGGTGACCGTCCAAACAGCGTGTCGCCTTTAACCTCAACAGGTTCAAAAATCAGTACCGGATTGTGGATGAGCGTGAAGCGGACTTCGGACTGCTCAGCTGTTGGCTTATGATGACCCGTGGCTTCTTTCTGTTCCGCCTGTCCGTTCGGGGTTACAGGGGGGTCTGAATTCTCAAGTGTCTCAGCACTAATATCAACGACGCGTGTTATAAGGTCTATAGGCATAGAAAGTTTTCGCAACTTTGAATCGAACCGAATTGTGTGTTCATTGATGCTTATTAATTTACCGCGCTTTAGGTCGCCGTTGTTTGCTTCAATGATATGGTTTGGTGGATTGTCCCGGTTGAAACGTGGGACGGTTAGGGCGCGTTCCAATTTTACATCTAACTTCTTAGGTTGCGTTTCAAGCGGGTCGAAGAGAAGTTCAACGCCACGCTTAAGTGCAACAGCGTCATTTTCAGCGAATTCTCTGCCGACTACTACCATTGCCCCTTCTAAGGCATCTAGGTGGTCCCCTTTGTCCGTTTTTATAGTTATTCTCAGGCCACCATCTTTAGTTCTGTTGAGGTTAGCATTAAGGATTCTGCCATCTTCCAAAATGATTCTATGTTTATCACCGCCGGTAATAGTGATAGGATTTCGGTTTTCCTTTCGGGCATGGGTTTTTTCGCGAGTAAACTCAATACCCTTAATATGCTTTGTATCCAGGCGGGTCGACTTGATAAACGGTGAACGGAAATTGACAGAAGTTTCATCGTAAGTCAAAATTTGACACGGGATGACTTCTCCGTTTTTCAGATGCATCAGATGCGGGAACATCTTGACATCAAAAGGTTGTAGTCTGGAGATATGTTTATTGTGACGTTCTATGCGAGGAGATAGGGTGTTAGCAAAACGTACAGGTTTTGCTGAGCCGATAGGTTGCCATTGGATGGTTACAGCATTCTGAGCATGTCCGTCATGAGGGTGAGGAGACCCCGCCCCTACAGTGGATGCATCCTCATTGTTAAATATAACGTGCCCCCGTAGACTTCCGGAGGGGAAAAACATTTTGTCGTAATCTTTGGCTGGGGCTTTCGTTTTGGTTTTAGCGTTAAGCCGAAGGTGTGCCGCCCCGTTGAGCGAGCAGGTTATCGGTTCATCCGAGAAGGCTGTCTGTAGGACAATACTCTCCGGGTTCAATTGCACAATCTGTCCCTGTATAGCAGTTCCATCGATGTAGGTCAATGCCCTATATCCATCGACGGCTGTCAATTTTCTGCCGGGCTGCACGACGCGGTCGACCTGTTTGATTTCGATATTTTGACGTGTGCCATCCGTATCGAGGACGTACGCTCGGTTTTTCTCAACAAACAATTTGCCTGGGTGGATTTCACCATTCATCATGTGTACGCGTGATTTTGAAAAGTCAACTTTCTGGTCTTTCGCGTCAGCCGACCGTTTATAGACTCTTAGCCTTTGGACTGTTAGGTCTCCGCCTCGGTTATAGATATAGAGTCCGGCGGTTTCCACGGTGGGTTGCACCTCTTCCAATTTCAGGAGCAAATTGCCGTTCAAGTCAAAGACCTTTAGGGTGTTAGTGTCCTGATTATAAGTGATTCGCAATCGAAAGCTTCGGCGGTTCGGCTTAATCGTCAACACAGGTTCAAACAGGGTGCCTTGAACGACGACAAGTTCATTGACCCATGTTTCCAGTCGCAGTGCCTCGTAGAGGTTTTTACCGAGGGAGAAGACGAACCCAGGGGGACGTGTCGTAGATGCTAATTCGAGGTCAATTTCAAAATGTTTAGGCCAGGATAATGGCTTGAAAATACTCGTTTTCGCTTTATTTGTGTAGGGATGTCCCCCACGTTCGGCGTGCCATCCAGCATGTTGAGTATTATTATCGTCTCGCCCCAGGCGGTTGAGCACATTTTCCTCGTTGACAGGATTCGGAACAGAGCTTCTACGGTTAGTTGATTGCCAAGCGGATAACTGAGAGCCGTCAAAGATAAGATTGGTATGTTCTTGGTTTTCAAGCATATAAATTGCTTCGCGCTTCACGCGAAACTGGCCGTAACGTTTATTGGAAAAGAGAAGAGTATTTTCATCTGAATCGATAATGTCCGCTGTCCAGATATCGCCGGCTACGGTCCCGACGCGAAAGGTGCCACTATCGGATACGCTCTGTTTTTTTATTTCGGCGTTCGGGGTAGGTTTCTCCTTGTTAGGGAAAACGATTGAATCCAAAACGTTAACGTCAAGCACAAGTTCGTCAGAAAAGTAGTCGGATGCCCATCGAATTTTTCCTAGCTTGCTGTCTAACAGTTTTCCTGGAAGGGAATCTCCATTTTTCCAAAACAGCACTGTTTCTTGGGCGTTTGTGACTGTAGGAAACCAGGTCCCCGTGAGTATGATGATTATAACCAATATGTTTTTTAGATAGTGTAGCATTGCTTTTCTCCTGATATCTACCTTTCGTAGATGGGTAGAAGTCGATAGTTCAAAGCTAAGGTAAGGACTGCCATGCCTGTGCCGTACGCTTTGCCGTAGGAGCTGTGGAAGCTTCCATCCTCCTGTTGCATTTTTTGAAGTCGCTCAATAGTGCGTTGATTCCACGCTTGCCACGCTTCAAAATCGCTTTGAAATAGTGCCTGCGCCATATAGTATAAGGTGTAGAACATGTAGCCACCCCTGAGATTACTATAGTTTGCTCTGCGTTTGATAAATTCGGCAGTCGCTTTGTATTCTGGGGTGTCTGTCCTTTTTCCAATTGCATAGACAAGCGTCGCAATTGCGGAACGGGTAAGTCCATCGCCGTGGCTCCCTGAAGGGGTATAGGAGACCCCGCCGCCTTGCATTGTGCAGGTTTGAAAAAAGTTCAACGCCTTGTTGATAGCTTCATTGGGAATTTCAATACCGGCGTTTCGTGCACCGAGGATTCCCATTAGTACGGTACCAGCAACGGTTGTATCTGCGTCTCGTGCTTGTGGACCATAACGCCAAGCCCCCCAGGGATTCTTTTCTTGGGCGGTGAGGGCACATCTTACTGAAAGTTCCAAAGCGTCACTGAGGGTTCGCCTCTGATTTTGGGGTGTGTCACTATCCTCCTTATAGAGCAGTTCTTCGCTAACCGCACCGTACGCCTCGGAGAGTGCTAACATAGCAAACCCGTGATGGTACATTGAAGCGTGCCCACTTGTTCCTACGTAGCCTGTTTTGGCGTTCTGCTTGCTGATAATGTTCCGCAAGGCTTTACGGATATGTGTGGCATAAGGTCCGTAATCCGGGTCTTCCCCACTTGCCATCAATGCCATGACGCAAATGCCTGTTATACCCGGCCCGTTCTGCGTTCCTGCCCAACTTCCATTCTCCAATTGGGTGCTAGCGAGGTATCGCAAGCTTCGGTCGTTGATGCTTCTAACCGCTGGCGGGACACCTGTACCATAGCGGAGAGTTGGAGCTTGGGCGTAAGTGAAGTCACCGAAAAAGATGGATAGCAGTAGGAATACCCCGGAAAATCCGATAAGGTAGTAGGCATTCCCGGTAAGACCGTCACCTGTTTTTCTGTATTTAGTTTCCACTGTTTATCTCCTCACAGTTTCATAAGAATTTTTGTAGTTGGGTTGAACACGCCGAAGGTTTCCATACATGCATTCGGCAAGAAACCCGACACTTGATTTTAGGCTCATGTAAAGAATACTGTAGTTTGGACACTATCTGTCCGGTTGATGCCCGATTTTCAAAGTATTTCTGATTTTTCTCTAAGTTCCTCACACAAGTCCAACTTGTAGAAAATAGACTCGAATGCGCGGAAGCGCAGCCCCAGCGGGGCGGTATCTTTATAGAAAACACAACCACACCACAAACTAGCCCCAGCGGGGCGGTATCTTTATAGAAAACACAACCACACCACAAACTAGCCCCAGCGGGGCGGTATCTTTATAGAAAACACAACCACACCACAAACTAGCCCCAGCGGGGCGGTATCTTTATAGAAAACACAACCACACCACAAACTAGCCCCAGCGGGGCGGTATCTTTATAGAAAACACAACCACACCACAAACTAGCCCCAGCGGGGCGGTATCTTTATAGAAAACACAAGAGCGGGGCGGTATCTTTATAGAAAACACAACCACACCACAAACTAGCCCCAGCGGGGCGGTATCTTTATAGATTTTAGCCAAACCCCTCTTCTTTCCGCGTCCTCTGCGTTCTCTGTGCCTTCCGTGATTCAGACAACACAAGCAAACTCCACCCTTCCATTCTTCCACCTATCCCTTTGACAATAACGTTACGCCCCCTAAAATTGTCCAAAGTTTAGTAAAGAATAAGTGCATAAGAAAATTTAACCCTTGTGGCCATTGCGTTTATTAGAACGATCGCACACATCTTTAACATGAGCCGATTTTATATCTTGTTTCCATTATTCATAAAGTCGCCTCAAAAAACTCAGTATCTCAGGATTCATCTTTATGAATATTTCGGCAACCATCATGTGAAGTCCCTCCGCGCTCAACGAGAAAAGCGTCAGCTGTGCCCCCGTTGTTTCTAACTGTTTCCGGTGTGTCTCCTTCAAAAGCAGCAACGCGTCTATGGAGGTCACAACCAGTGCCTGCGAAGCCTGCGTCTGGAAAACCTGTCTTTCGGTTTGGCGTTCGGTATATTGCCGATAAGCCTCATCAGAGAGCACATTTTTGATTGCCCGTTGGTAAAGCGGATGACTCGTAAGGTCGGGCAGTTCAGGCCCACGCCATCGTTTACCCATAACCGTTTCGTCCGCCAACTTCTTCTTCAGGACTTCGAACTGTTCAGTAGCCTGTTCGCGAGGCAATTTTGCATCATGAATCTATTCGAGCTCAGATGAGGCATCAATATAGTTGATTTTTTTCTCAATATCCAGCTTTTGCGCTTCAATAGCTCGTTGGATTACATCCTTGATAACCCCTTGTAAATGCGGTTTTCCTGTTCCCTGAGCGTTCCTAGCTGTTGTTCGTATGTGCTGTTAATATAGCGTCTGCCAGCTCCGACAGTTGAGATTCGCGGGAGCTTTCTTCCGTTTCATTAGGAAGGACTTGCACCAACCTCCCTTAGCATTTTTCAGTCTTAATCAATCCGCTCCAGATTTTTATCTGATTTGGAGTCAATATTGGCTGTAGTGATATTTTCAATCCATCAGATAGAAATCCCAACTTCGCGCTGTAAATTATAGCTGGTAAACATATATGCTACGGGTGGTTCCAGCGAATGCGCTATTATTGTGTCAAGCAGTAATTTGAGCACATCCTCGCGTTGCTCGTGGTTCAGACTGAGGGTTTCGTCGAGGAACGCTGTTAGGAAGTGAGCGCCCGTTTGCCGTGCCTGCTGTTGCCGATTCTCGATAAACTCTATATAATCGTGAAGCTGCGTTTCGGTTAGATGCTTCGCGAAGGCTGCCTTGCTATCAGGTTCTGACAACAACAATGCTATTATCGCCAACATACCGCCTTTTTGTAATTTCGCTCCTAGATTTCTCGGTTCCAACACAGCGAGTACTTCAAGAAGCGACTGATAGAGTGCCTCCACAGAAGATTTTTCCAATTTGTAACGCTTGCCTATATCTCCAGTGACGTGCTTAAGGGGTCTCTCGATAACACGAATTATATTGTCTCTGCCGGCATCGCCCGTTTTGCTCATTATAATCTGCTTGAAGTGCTCTCCATTATCAATGATAATAACAGGTCTACCGACTCGATCAACGTATCCCTTTTTGCTGGTACTCATCAGATAGAGTCCTGCGGGGAGCCTATCGAATTGATAGTGACCTTCGGCATCCGTTTTTACTGTAACTACCTTGTTATTTGTATCAGCAATCTGAACCTCAACCCCCTCAATTGGGTTCTGTTCTGGGGTTGTATCAACAGCAGTCCCATGGAGGGTGCCGCCGTTCGGCACTTGCAGCAAGTTCTCTTCTACAAAAGTCAACGTTATATCGCCTCAAATACGGGTGTATCTACTGTGTAAGTGGGTTCGCCAATCCGCCTTGTTCAAGGGCATCCTGATACCAAGGCATGAGAATCTCGGGGCCTGTTCTTAGAATAAGTTCAGTCTGCATCATTTCCAAGCCCTCCAGACTCAACGAGAGAAGTGTCACCTGCGCTGCCGTTGTTTCCAGCTGTTTCCGTTGTGTCCTTTTCAAGAGCAGTCCCGTATCTATGTATACCACTAACATATCACGGGCAGCTTCTGATTGGAAAACCTGGCGTTCGATTTGACGGGCGACATATTCCGAATATGCCTCATCAGGAAGTACATCTTTGATCGCCTGTTGGTAGAGCGGATGATTTGTAATGTTGTACAGCTCCGCTCCGCCCCACAGCTTGTTAGGCCAGCTTTCGTCCGCCAACGTTTTCTTCATCGCTTCAAGTCCCTTAACAGCCTGTTCGCGAGGCATATTTTGCTTTAGGACCCCCCCTAAAAAGTTGTGTAAGTCAAGCAGGTACCTAAACTTTGCGTTGTCGTTCTGTTTTCGCACTTCAATGTATTGTTGGAGCACCCCTTTGGTAACGACTTCCAAACGTTTTTCTGCCATTTCGTTAAGCGGTCCAAGCTGTTGTGTATGTAGTCCCAGGATTGCTTCTGCCAAGTGCCAACGTGGCGGTTTGAATTCGGTCTGAAGTGCATCTGGAAACGTCTCCCTATTTCCCTTTTCGAAAATCACCACGCCTTCCCAAATTTCTGCTTGTGTTGGGGTCAATACCGGATCGAGAGATATATTCAATTGTCCCCGTAGTAAATTTACGACTTTCGTCTGTAAAGAGAGTTCGTTAAATATACCTATAACATCCTCCACTGTATCATAACTGATTGTGTCATTCAGCAATGCTGTAACATTTTCGCGTTGCTTGTGTGTCAACCAGAGTAATTGGTCTAGGAATGCTGTTATGAAGTGAGCGGCTGCTTGCCGAACTCTCTTTTGCCGTACCTTGATGAAATCTATATAATCCTGAATCTGCGTTTCGGTTAGATGTTTCTCGAATGCTGGCCTGCAATCGGGGTGCGACAACAACCCCATAATCAACCCGGGGACTCCCCCGTCTGCTGTTTCTAAGACGGCATCCATGTTTCGGTTCGTCTCCTCAAGCACAGTATTGAGTGCCTCAAGAATGGACTGATGGAATGCTTTAACGATACGCTCGTCTAGATTGTAACGTTCACCGATACTTTCAGCGATGTATTGAAACATCCGCTCGGTAAGACGTTCCTCTATATCGTCCCGTTTTGTTATTTTAAGCTGAACGAAGTGGTCTCCGCCATTAACGATTGTAACAGCCTTACCGACTCGCTCATTATATCCCCTTTTGTGGATATTCATCAGATAGCGTCCGGCGGGGAGGTTATCGAATTTATATTCACCTTTGGCATCGGTTTTGACTGTGAACACCTTATTATCTGTCCCAACAATATTAACTGTAACGCCTTCGATAGGGTTCCGTTCTGGGGTTGTGTCAACAACAGTGCCCCGGACGGTTCCGCCGTTCAGCGCGTTTTCTTGTGCAAAGGCAACGCTTGTGAATATAGCGATACAAACAGTGATTATTAGTCCCAAAATAGAACGGTTCATCTGTTTACCTCAGCTAGGCCGGTCTGCCACTCTTTGCCTCTCTTACCTGCGTAGAGCATAACGTATGTGTCACCGATGTGGAGGATTTGGCCTGTCAACACGCCATCACAATCAAACGCTTCAGGGTCATCCGATGGGGTGAATATGGGATTGGAAGGGTTCGGCTCGAAGGTGCAAAAATCACGAGTCCGTACATGTCCAATCCGCCAGACTTCGCCATCGTATCCCCCATAAAGGATATGGAAGTACTGCGGTCCTTTGAACAGTTCGGTTTCCCGAACGGCTTGTCTGTCCCAAGCTTGTCCGCTCCCGGTGAAAACGGGATTCGCTGGATTTTTTGTGACAACTGCTGGATTGCTCGTCGGCGCGGTTGCGTGGCACATCGTCAACCCCTCACCGAACGACTGTGTCGCTTTTCCCGTATAAACGATATGAATCGTGTCGCCATCCACAGCGACAGAGGGATGCGTAGCACCGTGTCGTTCATGTTCGGTATCCGCAGAGATGACAGGCGTTGGTTGGACGCGCCGCCATTTGCCAAGGTCGCCATTGCTCACAAGCAAACCGGTCTGTTCAGGGGTCGTTTTTCCTTTACCGCGATAGTACATGTAGAACTTACCATCAGCAGGGTTTCGGAAGGGAAACGGATACTCGACAGCTGCATTATCGAAACCGTCGGCTGAAGGTTCCAAAATAGGATTGCGTGCATCCTGTGTGATGCTAGTAATGCTATGAATAGGCGCAGTTGCGTGCATCATCAGCCAACGGACGTTTTCCGGTTCACGTTTACACCAGATGTAGTGTAAGGTATCCTCAACAATGATAGCATGTGTCGCTGCTGCCCAGAGAGGTGGCGGCAGGGAGATAATAGGATTGCCCCCCGCTATTCTCTTGAAACTGGCAAATACCTCAAACCGGATAGCCTCTTTTTGCACATCAGCCATCGATTTCTCCTCCGTTAAAAGTCCTACTATAGTTTGGACACTATCTGTGAGACAGGTGCCCGATTTCAAAGCATCGCTGATTTTTCTCTAAGTTCTTCACACAAATACAAACAGTAGAAAATAGACCTAATGTGCGAAAGTGCGGTTTCCCCAGCGGGACGAAATGTCTATAGAAAACCCAAACAACATACAAACTAGCCCCAGCGGGGCGGAATGTTTATAGAATGTTGGAAACCATTGGTTTATGGAAACCATTAGCAGTTAGCAAGAGGATTGTGATGCTAAGCCTATCTCTGCTGCGCGTCAAAACCCGCTTCCCCTCTTCCACCTTCCATTCTTCCACCCTTCCACCTATCCGTTTGACAAGAACGTTGTGCCTCCCTAAAATTGGTCCAAAGTTTAGTAAAAGTACTATTTTCCCTTCTAGCGTGTTGAAATAGGTGTCCAATCCCTGTCGAAATTCTTCGGGTAATACGCGTCCCGCCTTACCTATTGCCTGTTTGGGTGAACGTTTTTCAATAAAAGCTTCTCCGCTGTCATCACCCTCTCCGGTGAGCCCTAATGCGGCGGCTAATGCTGCGAGTGCTTGCGCGCCACCGCCGGGTGCCCCACCGCCGCCGCCACCGCCGGGTGTATTCGGGAGGCGTCGCGTTTCAAGGAGGATTTCAATCACTTCCGAAATAGCGGCGATTGCCTCCGGTCCGGTGTCAGGTCTTGCGAGGATTGATTCAGCTTCGTCCATAACTTCAGCGGCTCTGCTAACCTTTACAAATTGCCCTTGAATCAGCGGTTCATGTGCGTTCGGCAATAGACTGATTTCGCGTGCTATTTCGAGGGTATCCTCTGCAAGCTCGTATTGCGTATCGCTTAAGGCATCGCTTCGTTCAAAATATGTATCCGCATTGAGTGCCTCTTTTGCGTGTTCAAGCTCGCGCGTCTCTTCGCGTAATTGAATTTCGCGATTGAGAACGCGCAACACCTTTAGGATAATTTCTGGGGGTAGGTTCGGCAGATTGACGAGCCCCCCCTGTCCTGGCTGTCCTTCTGGTAGCGGTCCGACCAGTTGTTCTGCCCAGCGGTCAAGCATATCCGCCAAATATTCCGCCTCTATAGTCGATTGTCCGACAAAATTCCTGCTAATTGCGTTGGCAAGGTCTCGCATCTGGGTGGCGACAGAGGCATCTTCCATCTCTGCAAGGACACGCAAGTAGTTTGGAGAGGGACGGCGGTCGGTATATGCTGACATATCCTGGATAATAGTATTCACTTTTTTCAATTCTGCCGTCTCAAGTTCACCTAAACGTTTCCGTGCGTCCTGATTGTCCGCTGCGTTATTTGCGAGACCGAAGCTGTCCAAATTGTTAAGGTCTACCGCAATATCAATCTGTTTTCGGGAGGCGGCTTTCAGCCGTTTGACGAACGTGCTGTTTTCAAACCCGACGAGTAGTCTTTTCATCTCATCCGATAACTTAGCAAAGGCATCGAGCAATTCCTGCTGTTCTTCGACAGCTTCTATTACAAGCTCGGATGCCTGTGGGGTTTCCGTGTCCTGATTCTGGTCTTGGTCGTCCCTGCCGCTTCCTTTTAGGGTAGTGGTCGGAATACTCATTCCGCCGACAATCTGCGGGGGTTGTCCGCCCGCGGGTTTATCTGCTTTGTTAAATCCTGATTCAACATCTCCTACGCCGGGTGTGGGATTCTTCGGTGAAAACCCCGGTTTTCCCTCTGTTGGCGGTTTACTCCGGTCCACGCCTGCTCCCTCCCCTTGTTCGTTCGGATCATCGGGTGTTTCATCTGCTGTTTCCGGAATGTTTTTTCCTTCCGGACCATATTTCTTGATATCATCCTCTGAGCCGCTGGATGCGTTATCTGATTTGCCGGCTGCTGCTGGCTGCTGACTATCAGTTTCTGAAGAGCTCGGATTTTGCTGACTACTCCCTTCCGACTGTTGGCTGCTACTCTGGCCCGGGGCTTCAGCTGCTTGGGCAAGTAGGTCCGCGACAGAGGGCATCCGCTTTTCTGCTATTTCCTCTAACTGTTTGAGCATTTTAGCCCAGGATTGGAGTCGGTCCGGATCGAATTCATCGTTTTTGGCTGCTTCTTGGAGCAGTTCTCCTCCGGAATCGATGAGGCTCTCAAGTTTTGCTGCGTTAGCGCGTTCAGCCGCGGCTTGATTCTGTAGTTTTTTGCGCTGTGCGGGGTCATCAAGAGCTTCAGCCGGCAGGTCGCGCAGTTCACGATTAGTTTGATGTAGTTGCAATTCTTTATCGCGGACATCCTCCGCTGCGCCTGCCCAAAGTTGCATCTGTCCGATAAGCCATTTGAAGTGTTCAGCGGGTGTCAGCACATGTATTACAAGTTGAGGGGAATAGACGCGTTGACGGTTCGGGAAATAATCTTCCGCAAAAGCCCGCAAACGTAGGCTCTGGGGACGGACGTTTTCACGTTCTACAGAAAATGTGGCAGGAACAATCAGTGCTTCCGAAGTAGGCGTTCCAGATGATACGGTTTTTTCGCCGCTATCTGGGTTCGGATTTTGGATAGGGTTCGGAATACCTTGCCATTCCAAACCGATGTGCTTCACGCCGAAATCATCGCCTGCTTGGAGCTCAAAGGCAAGGACTTCTGTAGAGAGAATAACCTGATTATGCTTTAGTCTGTTTATAGCGACCGTCGGTGCGACATCGTCTTCCACATCAAACTGTAGCACCTGCGGTTCGCTTGCCGTGAGGCCAAAGCGGTCTTTCCATGTGAGGTGCATCTCCGTCGTTGTGTCTACCGCTATTGGTTCTGTTATAACACGCGCGCCCGCCACCTGTTGTGGCTGATTGTTTAGCGTCGCCTCAGCGAGTTCGCGCGTTGTGGTAGCTTCTAACGTGGCAGTACTCCCCTTCACTAAATTGACTATTCCGCCGCGTACGTCTGCTATTTGCGGTTCATCCCGTTGGAGGTAGTCGGGCAGTTGCACCTTGGCAATGAGTTCTTTAAGTGCAGGTCTTAGCTTCGGTTCGATAGGAATTGCCCGGCGTGCGTCTCCGATGCGAAGTTTAACGCTGCCATCCTCTGTTTGGGGTGGTACTTGAAATTTGTAGGTCTCGTCCGCTCGGGTCGCAACTATAGGGGTCTGTTTTTCATATCGTGCTTCCCCCGATTCAGGTTTCCAGGGTGAGTCATCTTTTAGTCGTGCTTCCACATCAAAAGGTTCAGCGTAGGCTACGACGCGAAGATCCGGTTCACCTTCCAATTGCGCGAAGGTGTAGCGTGACACGTCCCGCCAGGGAGTTAACCATCGCGCGAAGGTATTCCAGCTCGGCGCGGGAATCAGGAATGCCCCGACGATGACAAGAACTATAGGTAAACCTACCACCCATGCCCAACGTCGATGTTGCGGATTCGGGACAGCTTCTAAAAGATTGTGTTTTGCGACCTCTTCGTCAACTTGACGCATCGCCGCTTCAACCAAGGCAGGGCTTGATACCTGATCAGCCCGGTTTGCAGCCAGTTCCACTATGCCCAGCACGTGGTCACCGAATCTCGGAAATTTATGTTTTAACAACCGAGCGATGCCCGCTAACTGCCGATGTCGCCACACCCAGTTGTAATATTTCATTGGCAACAGGACGACCATTCCAACCATACCAATTAGAAGGATGAAGACACGTAAAAGCGTAGGCGTATCAAACAACCTGTCTAAGCCAAACACAATGAGATACGAAATTATGAGGCCAAAGATTGCGGATAGTATGCCTTCGGTGAGTTTGATTATCCATACCCGTTTTCGATACCGTTCGAGGGCGTTTTTCATACGCGGGGGTAGGTTGATACTGTTTTCTTTTGAGTGTGTTGGGTTCATAAGAGGTTTCGCTCCTTTAAACTCAGACTTATGCGTATAAGCATGCATTTATCTGGTTTGAAATTTCTATTTTCCTCATCCTTGTCTGCAATGTAAGCTCGGACAAGATATGCATTAGTAGACATTATGCCGATTTAATTGTTGTAGGGGCGGGGTCTTCCCACCCTGTTTCGTTAGGAGTCACTGGGCGTAGGGGCGGGGTCTCCCCGCCCGAAATGTCTAGTGTTTTACGTCATTGCTATTCACTCTTCGGTTTCTTCCAAAACCTGTTCGAAGTCTTCGGGCGTATTCGCCAACGGCGCAGCGCGGAGCAGTGCCGCAAGCTGCTGCGGGTCGTCGATTTGCTCCAATGCGGGTTTAAAGCGAAGGGCAGCATCGAACTGCAAGCGAAGGGTTAACACATCAAAGATGCTTTGCTGTCATGCTTCCGCTGCGGCTTTCTCTGTTAGGTGCCGGATAATATCTAATTCGTACATCGTCTCCTCCTTTACAATAGCTAAAATCATCATTGGCGATTAGCGATTGGCGATTGGCAATTAGCAAGAGGTTTGTGATTCTAAGAACATATCTGAAGCGCGTCAAAGTTCTCTTTCTCTTGCTATACGTTTCTAACGGTTTCCATGAGCTAACAGCCATAATGCTGTAACATATCGTCCCTACAAAATTAGGAGAAGAAGCAGAAACACCTGCACCTAGGCAGCCAGCCGGTTCCTCATACTAGGGAAAACTTTTTCCAAACTCACGTTAATATTATACCATTTCTAATTGAAAATGTCTCTTTATTGTAGCATAAACTTCCAGTTTGTGTTCTTTCTTAGTAGCATAAACTTCCAGTTTGTGTTCTTTCTAGTAGCATAAACTTCCAGTTCTTTTTGTGTTCTTTCTAGTAGCCTAAACTTCCAGTTTGTGCTGTTCTTTAAACTTCCGTAGCCTAAACTTCCAGTTTGTGTTCTTTCTAGTAGCATAAACTTCCAGTTTGTGCCGTTCTCCGTTTCATTTCCAACAACCGGTAATGATAGAATAATTAATAAAAATGGTATTACTAGTTGGTAGTAGGGCGATTCATCGCCCGTCGCAGGAGCTGGGCAAACAGTTCCCCGCTCCTTAAGGACGATATGTTTATAGAGGCACAAACCGCCCTCGTCTCTTAGTCTCATCGGGACGGTATGTTTATAGGCACCTAGGTTTCTGCCCGCCTCAAAAAAACTGAACCTATAATCACAAAACTTCTATTGTTACGCAGCCTGAACTCCGCGTTCCCTGCGTTTTCCGCGATAATCCGCGATTCAGACAACACCCGCTAAATCCACCCTTCCACCCTTCCACCCTTCCACCCTTCCACTCTTCCACTTGACAAAAACTTCACGCCTCCCTAAAATTGTCCAAAGTTTAGTCATTTTTGGGTAAACCTAAAAATTGATACGGGTCAATACCGGCTTCATCATAAGGTACGAGTTTGATATCATCTGGCACGTCTTTTTCGGTAAAAGGTTTGCCCTGTTCTGCCAATGCCTTGATGATACCTTGTAGGCGTATGCATGTCTTTGGGTCTCCGCTTAATCCGGAGAGGGTGCCGGACTCAGACCATTCAACATAAGCAGTGCCGGGGGTGTTAATATAGACCAACCCATTTTTCATGGTCATCCCTGTAATCTCTTTTTCCTCCGAGGCAAGTTTTATGCGAATCCGTTGCATAAGTTCAAATTCGGCAGATTCACAGGGCCAGTATTTGACATCTGCCGGCCAGGTATCCGGAATAGGCGGGTATGGCCCGAAACCGAAAGGTGATTCAAGTGTCGGGTCAATGTCCATATCCGTGTTGTCCGCTTCGGCGGGTATTGTGGAGAGCACGCCATCTTTTTCAATAACCGCGTGCCGCGCTATCTCCCAAGATGGACTTCTAGGTCCGGTGGTTTGCCACTTTCCATCCCGATGTAAGAGGATAACGTAATCTTTTTCCGTGTCTGGCAGCCTATCAGGTCTGATTTCAAAGGTTGTCCAGTTCGTGTATGTGACAGGTTCACCGCCATCCCATTTCCATTCACCCTCTTTTTCTACATCTGTAAGTCCAATCCAAAAAGAGTGGCTTCCGAATGCGCCCTCAAGCCAATGTTGTTCAGCTTCATCGTTGATAGTGACGAGATGCGCCTCCTCTTTAATAGCGCGTTGGCGTGCATCGTGCCAGTGCTCACACGGAATTTTTTTGTAAGCGTGCCCATTCGCCGGATTAATGACCCAGACGCTGTTTGCTTCCTGTAGCTGGAAGGGGAGTTGTCCATCAACTTCAGCTTCAGCTGCTGACAGGTTATCCGGGTTGCGCGGTTTAGCAACATCCGCTTTGTTCCCATCTAATTTTAAGACCAATTTATCAGGGGCAACCGTATCGTTGAGTAAAAATGGGCCCGCGCCTGTTGATAGATTTCGGTATTCAATTGCAACCGTATAATGTCCTGGGTCATCAGCGATATATTGTAAAATATCCATCTGCATCGGTAGAATCTTCGACCGTAGAGGTGGAGCGTCGATTCCCCCGTTCATCGGAAAGCAGGATATTAAACTTTACCTCAGCGTTCGCGAGCGGGGTGCCATCGGCATAAACGATATGCCCCTGAATTTGCAACCGGGCAAAGACAGTGATTTTGACGTTTTCAACGGCCACACCGGGCTTTAAGGCAAATGTGAACCCCTGAAACAGGTTCTGTCCCTTCGGGTCGTTCAGAAAGGTTACATCTCCAAACTGAATAGAGATGAATTCCCTATCCGGTTCACTGTCTTCCTGACGTTGCAGCTCTGCAAGTATTTCGGGGGGTACCTCAACGCCTTCCGGAAGGTCAGCAAGTTCAGGGTCTAAATTCACGGTAGGTTCAAAGTTGATTCGGAGGAAACCTGGTTGGATGTTGCTAATCTTGAAATTCCCTTCCGAATCGGTTTTGACCTGCTGAGGTAACGCTTGTATAGCAATCAATTCTCTTGGCTGTTTCATCTCCTCAGGGAGTTCTTGAAAAAACCTTTGAAACTCAGCTGCTGGCACAAGATGTCCCTCAAATTCAACCATCGGCTCCAGGGTGAAGGTGCATTCCGGAACAGGTTTTCCTGCCGTATCAACAACCTTACCAGACATTCCACTCAATTCGTTTTGTAGAGGCACTTCTGCTGCTGCGAAGACGATTACGGTAAACAGGAATATCAGTGTCAATATTGTAAGTTTTCGTGTTGTGTCAATACATTTCATTTTTTAATATTTCCTTGCGGTTTGATAAGGATTCTATAGTTTGGACAATTTCTGTGAGGTTGATGCCTGATTTGCAAAGCATTTCTGATTTTGTTCACAGTTGTTCAAACACATACAAATAGGAGAAAAATAGACTCCGATGTGCCGAAGCGCAGCCCCATCGGGGCGGTATGTTTATAGCAAACGCAACCACCCCACAACCTAGCCCCATCGGGGCGATATGTTTATAGAATGTTGGCTTATGGCGATTGGCTTATGGAAACCAATGGCAAGAGGTTGTAATTCTAATCAACGCTTTGACGCGCGTCAGAGGGTTCGGAATACTCTCTTGCTAATTGCTAATTGCTAAGTGCCAAATCCGTGTAATCCGCGATTCGCACAAAAAAACGCAACATCCCTTAATCCCAAAACCTTGATGCCCACACCTCTTAAAATCCGCGAAATCCGTGTAATCCGTGTAATCCGCGATTCGCACAAAAAACGCGAAATCTAATCTTCCACCCTTCCACCCTTCCACCTATCCCCTTTGAATTGTCCAAGGTTTAGTCCTATAATGATACTCAACGCTTTTTGCTATCACCGTTAGACTTCGAGGACTCAGCGATAGGTATCTCTTTTTCGAGCACAGCTTTTTTCGTCATGCGTTCGACGAGACCGCCTTTTCGCACTGTCTGCCACTTCCCGGTGAATCCGATAAGGACGGTGTAATTTTTGCCCGTATCGTTATCCTCACCATCATCGGTCTGCCCTGAAGGGTTCCAATTGGTATAAGTAAGCGGTTCTCCGTTATCCCAACGCTGTTGCTCCTGTTTCAAACCATCTGTCAATCCTATCCAAAAATTTTGTTTTCCAAAGACAGCACGGAGCCAGTCCTGTTCTGCTTTGTCATTGATAGTGACGAGATATGCGTTTTCAGCCGTAGCGCGTTGCACTGCTTCCTCACGGGTCCGACAAGAAATCTGTTTATAAACGTGCCGATTTTGCGGATTGCCTATCCACACCCCAGCGAGCCGCCGCTGTCTTGCGGCCTTTTGAGCTTCCGGGTCGAATCTGCGCGCAGGATTGGGTTTAGGTTTGGGTTTAGGCGGTGCTACGGGTTTCCTAACGTTATCCGTAGACTCCCGCTTAGGCGGATTCGGTTCACCCTTCAACGTTAGGACAAGTCCATCAAGACGTTGTCCATCCTCAAGTAAAATCTCTTGGGACGTTGCGACCTGTCCGTGATGGGACACAGAGACGGTGTAATGGCCGGGGCTATCTAGGTATCGCACAAAGCGACCTTCTGCATCAAGCCTTGCCGTTCCAGTACTTCTCCCAGTGTTGCCGTACTTATCACGGGAATTTGTTCTAAAGTCAACATGTGTGTTGCGAAGCGGAGTGCCATCGGCGAGCAGCACTTGCCCACGGATACGCATCCGGGGCCGAACCGTAATTTTTACGTTCTTAATATCAGCCCCAGGTGCAATCACAAACGCAGGACCAGGACTCTCCCGCTCCCAATGAGGCATGCGACCGCTAACATTGAACGAAATTCCCTCAATTTCGACGCGGATAACATCATAATCGGGTTCGGGGCCTATCGGGAACAGTGTTAATTTCGTCACAGAAGATGGCGTGATATTTGCTATTGAGAACGCACCGGTTTCATCTGTTCGGCTTGGCTGCGGCTGTGGAAAGACCGGCTCAGGGTCGGACATCTGTCGTCCCGGAATCGAGGTGCCCTTAAATGACCGAACGGTTACGATAATGCCCGGAACCGGTGTTCCCTCATTATCAACGATTTTGCCTGAGAAGGTTGCGGCAGTGCCCGGGAGGGATGTTGTCAGTAAAAGCACAACACTTACCACAAACATGACGAAAGGGGTAGAATCAAAATATTTCATAGTGTACACCTCCGTTAAATGTTACACTTTTTGACACAAAGTGTGACATCCACTTTTGGGTTTTGAGTTCGCATGAACTCACTGCCCATCTATCTTTGTAGGCGTTGGACACCCGATTTTCACGATTTTGAAAAAAACGAAATGTCACACTTTCGCTAAAAAGTTTTGGTATTCTGTCATGTTAGTTGCGAACCGTCTCATTTTTCTTCAAAAAAACGCGCATGTCAAAGGGGTCGCAGTTGTTTTTAATGAAGACAATGGCCACACAAGTTAAACGTTTTCGTTAACACTCATTCTTTACATGAGCCTGTGAGCGGTGGCTCTTGGGGCCTTCATAACTCGGTTCCAACTTATACCATTTCTAATTGAAAATGTCTCTTTCTAGTAGCCTAAACTTCCAGTTTGTGCTTTGTAGTAGCCTAAACTTCCAGTTTGTTCTTTGTAGTAGCCTAAACTTCCAGTTTGTTCTTTGTAGTAGCCTAAACTTCCAGTTTGTTCTTTGTAGTAGCCTAAACTTCCAGTTGTGTAGCCTAAACTTCCAGTTTGTTCTTTGTAGTAGCCTAAACTTCCAGTTTGTTCTTTGTAGTAGCCTAAACTTCCAGTTTGTTCTTTGTAGTAGCCTAAACTTCCAGTTTGTTCTTTGTAGTAGCCTAAACTTCCAGTTTGTTCTTTGTAGTAGCCTAAACTTCCAGTTTGTTCTTTGTAGTAGCCTAAACTTCCAGTTTGTTCTTTGTAGTAGCCTAAACTTCCAGTTTGTTCTTTGTAGTAGCCTAAACTTCCAGTTTGTTCTTTGTAGTAGCCTAAACTTCCAGTTTGTTCTTTGTAGTAGCCTAAACTTCCAGTTTGTTCTTTGTAGTAGCCTAAACTTCCAGTTTGTTCTTTGTAGTAGCCTAAACTTCCAGTTTGTTCTTTGTAGTAGCCTAAACTTCCAGTTTGTTCTTTGTAGTAGCCTAAACTTCCAGTTTGTTCTTTGTAGTAGCCTAAACTTCCAGTTTGTTCTTTGTAGTAGCCTAAACTTCCAGTTTGTTCTTTGTAGTAGCCTAAACTTCCAGTTTGTGCTTTATTGTAGCATAAACTTCCAGTTTGTGCTTTATTGTAGCATAAACTTCCAGTTTGTGCTTTATTGTAGCATAAACTTCCAGTTTGTGCGTTCTAGTAGCATAAACTTCCAGTTTGTGCCGTTCTCCGTTTCATTTCTAACAACTAGTAATGGTAGAATAATTAATAAAAATGGTATAATATGCGGGGGGCAATCGCTGTTTCTATAAATATATCGTCCTTAAGGAGCGGGAAACCGTTTGCCCGAATACTGGGACTAATATGCGGGGGGCAATCGCTGTTTCTATAAATATATCGTCCTTAAGGAGCGGGAAACCGTTTGCCCGAATACTGGGACTAATATGCGGGCGGCAACGGTTTCTTCTATAAACATATCGTCACTCACGTTTCGAGATAGGTGTGGCTTAACCCTACCCTTGCAATTCATTCTTGCGAAAGCGCAGCCACAACCGGCAGCAACTATCAACCCAGATGAAATATACTTGCAATTCATTTTTGCGAAAGCGCAGCCCCAGCGGGGCGGTATATTTATAGCAACCGCGAACGACACATAAACTAGCCCCATCGGGGCGATATGTTTATAGAATATTGGCTGTTGGTTTATGGTTATTGGAAACCATTAGCAAGATGTTGTGATTCTAAAATGCGCTTTGACGCGCTCCAGATTTCTCTTTCTCTGGTTTCCAATTGCCAATTGCTAATTGCCAATTGCTAAATTGCGATATGTTTATAGATTTTAGCCAACCCCTCTTTTTCCGCGTTCTCCGCGTCCTCTGTGTAATCCGCGATTCAGACAACACCCGCGAAATCCCCTCTTCCATCCTTCCCTTCTTCCTTCTTCCACCCTTCCATTCTTCCCCTCTTCCATCCTTCCCTTCTTCCTTCTTCCACCCTTCCATCCTTCCCTTCTTCCCCTCTTCCATCCTTCCATCCTTCCCTTCTTCCTTCTTCCACCCTTCCATTCTTCCCCTCTTCCATCCTTCCCTTCTTCCCTTCTTCCACCCTTCCCTTCTTCCTTCTTCCACCCTTCCATTCTTCCCCTCTTCCATCCTTCCCTTCTTCCCTTCTTCCCCCTTCCACTTCTTCCATTCTTCCCCTCTTCCATTCTTCCACCTATCCCTTTGACTAATTGTCCAAAGTTTAGAATTATATCGTCCCAGACATCTTGCGGGCAACCCAGAATAAACCGAGCAGCAGAATAATCAAACCTGCCCAAATAGGATGTGCCCAGAGGCGCGTTCGTTTAACAATCGGTTCAGGCTCCGGTAAAGCAGCTAGATGCTCCAATAGAGTTCGCACCTCAGCAATCGGGACCAATTTGCCAGCGGTGATTTTAGCGATTTCCTCTAACACATCAAAACGCGCCAAACGGCCCTGCTGCTCACGATTTAAGCCTTGCACGGACAGCTCCGTTTGAATAGATGCCCCGGTTTCGCTACTCGTCGCAATGAGCCGATAGTTGCCAGCCTCCTCCGGAACAAACGTGCCGATAAACAATCCCCACGCGTCCTCTGTACCGGGTTGTAACCGAATTGTCTCCGTTTTACCTGAAGGTGAAATCGCTTGCACAGTCACAGTGCCTCTATCCAATGGGCCCCCGACGTTGTCGATTACGTTTGCATTTAACGTTAGCACGTCATCGACATGCGGTCTGTCAGGCGAGTAGAAGAGTCGTATGAATTCACCTTGTGCCATCTGTCGGCGATATGCCATCCAGCGTGCAACTTGGCTCCAGAAGCGGTAGTGATATTTGTCTTCCACCCCGTGTCGCCAACGCCATGCGCTGTCCGTTCCCATGAACAGAACTTTCCCGGTGCCGTAAGTCTTTGTGACGATAAGGGGCACACGTCCAGAAACTGTTGCAACCTGAGCGTGAACAGCTAAAGTTTCGGTGCCTGCTTTCGCGCGTTCGACACCGGCATACCAGAAAAACCCGGGTAAGGTGCGCCATACCTCACTGTTGTCAAGGTCGGTATCGCTGAGACGTGTTAGCAAGCTTCGCTGTCCCGGCTCGGTGAGTGCGAAATAACCTTGCATGCTTGAACCGATGCCGTTCGGTATTGCGGGGTCTAAAACAACCGGATAGAGGTCAGCCAGCGGGCCGATAGTCAACGAATTATGTCCACCGGTGCGTCCTGGTAGAAAGACGAGCCCCGCTGCTTGCGCACTGACAAGTTGACGCAAATCTTGTGCATGTTCAATCGTCAGCTGTTCGGGAGATATACCGACATCCCCCAAGAACACCACATCAAATTTGCTGAGTTCTCTTGCGTCAGGAAACCGTTTGATATAACCGCGTCCGCCACCGACCTTCGGCAATTTCGGGTGAAAAAGTAGGCACGTTACATCAACCCCAGCATCCCGTTCTAAGGCGTTACGGAGATACCGGTATTCCCAGCGCGGATAAGATTCAATGACAAGAACTTTCAACTGCTCCTTCCGTATAGATATAGGGGCGGAGAGCTCATTATTTTCGGGAATGAGCTCCTGTACATCCTTCGTAATACGTAAGGTGAGGGTATACTCTCCGGTTTCCTGTGGTGTCCAGGCAATATTGTCCTGTGCTTTTCCCATAGCAGGCACAGTGATAACTTTGGTAACCGTTTGCGCGTCATTGACCCTTAACGTGAGGTTCACATCCCTATCCTGTCCCAAGGTGTTTCGGACGACGAACGGAATGCGCAGCTGCTTTTTCGTTACGCCGTAAGTTGGCGCGTCCATGCTGACCAATTCAAGGTCCGGCAGCGGCACTTCACTCCCGATACCGACAGTGAAAACAGGAATGCCTTTCATGTGAAACCGTGTAGCTGCTTCCACGGGCGAGTTGCCGACATTCCAATCTCCATCAGATAGGAGAACTACACCGCGAAGGTTATCGTGATTTTCCAGCACATGAGACAGCCCGGCGTTCAAATCGGTTGCTTCCTCCGCTGGGTCTAATAGAGAAGAGAACGGCTCAAATACTACGTTGAGTTCAGTATCGCCTTCTACTTTCCATACCTCCGCTGCCATAAGCGGCTGAATTGTTTCGGCGCGACTTTTGCGTGTGGCAGTTGTATCCTGCTCGTCAATCACATCCTGCGTTTGCATACTGTTAGATTTATCCCATAACACAGCAAGCGTAGAACGGCGTTCAGGTAGTTGTGATTCCAACCATTCCGGTTGATTTAGGGTGACAACTACGAGACAGACGAGTACAAAACGGAGCAGTTCAAGCCATCCGATGCGTTTTCGGTACCCGCTGCGGTGCCATGCGTACCAACATAATATGCCGGTGATGATAACAATAATCAGGCCTACAATTAGGATGGAGGCACTTGAGAAGAATTCGAGATGTCCTTGTTGATTTGGCATATTTGTTCGGTCTCCGGGGGTGCTAAAACATTCTTTCCTCGTCGATTTTCGCGTGTTTAATTTGTTCTTCCAATGTTGCGATATATTCATCGAGCCAACATATCACGTTCCCGTCGTCTTCGGTGTTCTTGATATGAAGCAGCTTCTGTTTTATTGTGTCGTAGTGTAAACTGGCAGGGCCCAACCCCACACCTTCTAAATAATTCGATATCAGTGCGTGTCGGACATCCTCTCGTTCACCATAACGCGTAAGAATTGTCCGCGCCAGGGAAGTTTGCCATTCCGTTTCTATGAGGGTTTTAGGAACGAAACTACGCGCAAGTACGGAGGCACGATTTTCCACGTTTTTATCAATCCATTCCCAGATTTTTTTGTGTGGAATAAGCGTTATGGCTCCTTTTTCTGTTTTCGAGAGCTCTGCTCCTTGTAGCCACCATTCCAGCGCGGTACTCCTTGAAAAATTGGTGTTTGTCTCTACGGATGCATCTAGATATTTGCTAACCCGTTCCCACACCTGTTCGGGGAACTTTTTCATCACTTCAGTTAGAAGTGAAGTTGTTTTCGCTTTAAATCCTGGAACGATGGTCCCTTTTGTTCCGAAGTGCGCGAGCATTAACGCCACAAGTTCTAAACACTTTTCTGGATAGCGTTGCAGGAATGCTTTTCCGAGCTCTATCCAATAGTGCTCTATCATTGTCCTAAACCGATTTTCATTCGATTCTTCAAAAAAGGATGGATGGGTGAGCAGCTGGAACGTCAGGTCAGCAGGTAAAGTTGGTTTCGGTTTCTGGCCAACGTAGTAGCGGTGATAAAGGCATAATGCGATTGACACGGCGGATTTTTCGGAAACGTTCAGCAAGAACTCAATCCACGCTGTGAAAACCGCCTCGGATAGATTTTCAATCGCTCTGCTGTAGGTAAAAATGTCAAATCGATTGATATCGATGATGCCCTCTTTAGCAAGATGGAGGAGCCGCAATCCGGCTCGAGCGGTCAAGCCTGAACGGTGTGTGAGTTCCGGAATTAGCAGATTTAACGTGTTATCCTCAATAAGTGCGTCAAGTTGTTTTTCCCATTTTGCCGTGTTGGTCTCAAAGAGTGCACGGAAATAGCCGCCTAGGAAATAGGCACTCTCGGTGTCACCTGTGTTTCGTTGGGCATCAAGTAGGGTTGGCAGCAACGCAAATCTGCTGTCTTTCTGTCCGAGTTGGTACCCAAACCTGTATCCATTCTTCGCCTCGGATGTCACAAGCCATGGGAGTTCCCCTTTCAAAAGGGTAGGATTTTCAACGACTTGATTAGCGAGTGTTTCAAGGTGAGATTGAACAGGATTGATTACTTCACCGTTATCGAGAGGTGCATCTTCAGGGAGATACATCCCTACGTATCGTCGCATTAGGGAATGAAAATCGGAACCAACCAATTCATCTCGAAGCACTTCAAAACGTTGTCGAATTTCCGCCGGGAGTCCCGTGTTGTCAACATAAGCATCATCATCAAGCAAGATTCGACTCACTGTTTCAATAATCTGTTTTTCGTTCGCATATCTGTTTTCGGTAATAGTTATAAGAGTGTTGATAACCATCTCGCTTAGATGTGGGATTCTTGCAAGCGAGCCTGCTTGTTCAAGCAGAATCTCTACAGCCTCCTCCCGTTCATCTTCTGGCAAGAGTGCTAATTGTTCAGATAAAAGTTGCCATACATGTCGATAGGCATCCCAGAGTTCTCCATAAGTTTTAGGTTGCCAAAGTTTAGGGAGCATCCATAATTCTTGATATTCTGCCCCAAGCATCCGTGAAAAGCGGTCAGATACTAGCCCTTTACGGCAAGCTTTCAATGCCAGAATTCGACGTTCTTTCGATTCAGACTCGAACGCCTCTTTCAAGACCGGCAAACGCTCTACGGGAGGTGCTTCGGTTCGCGCCCCTGCACCCCAGCCCGGTGAAAAAAGATTGGCAAATACACCACTAGCATTATTTGAACACCCCTCATTCTCTGCTTCGCCGAGGGCGAGAAGTAGTCTTGCAGCCTCAACAAACAGCTCCCGATGCATAGCAATTTTTTCAAGTGCCCAGACTACGTACCTTCGGCCATCTTTAAATTGCAGGAGGGCTTTTCTATCTAATATTCCTATCGTTCGCGTCAGGCATTGTAACGCAGATTTAGGGTCTGCTTCAGTCAATGCTGAAAAAAAACGGCTACCCCTCCTCGTATTCAAATATTCACTATTCTGAAAGGGACCGTTTGGCCCTAGGAGCCCCTTGACAATTTCTGAGGCGGGTTCTGATTCAGCCGCGTATCGGAACATTTCATGGAACGCATCAACTAATTCAGGCGGTAAACCTTGGGTGAAGGTTTCAAGGTCAAACGGGTTTCCATAAACTTGCCACCACTCTACCCATAACTTAATATGGAGTGCTTCCGGTGTGATGTAGAGCGTAAACTCCCCTTGAAGGATTTTGCGTCTTTTCAACTCATCAACAATTTTCTGAAACCTACTCCAAGTAATCTGTTCGTCGGCCTCTTTAACCTTTGCAGTAATCGCTTGGGCTTCTACGACAACGCGCCCCCCAAAACCAAATCGCCTAAAGAGCGCTATATGCTGAAGCACCAACTCCCTCTGTTGAACCTCTAGGCTCTCCGGACTTTCTCTACTGAAGTCAACGTAGAAACTCTTGTAGAGATAGTCATCATTCAGCAGCTCGGATGGCGTGTCCGGATGAGTGAATAGAACTTCACCTGTGCGATGTGCCATGCGTGGCGAACCACCACAGAACGGCAGATATCCTTCTGCTTTTTCTTTCGAAACCCTGTATCCCTGAATGATATCCAGAATCTTATCGTTATTCAATCGCTCTACTTCAAAGACAGAAATATCGCGACTGACAACCGGATCGCGCTCGTTATAGATGCTAACCAACTTAATCCGGGGTCCCTGATTTTGCAGCTTATCCCATATATAAAACCGGCTGTCCGGCGCGCACTCATCAATTACTAAAACAGCAGAAAAGTGATTATCGTCCCGGAGGATTTCACGCATTAACTCTCCGGTACGAAACTGTGCAGCCGTAGAATAAATAACAAGCGGTGCTAAATCGTCTGTTCTTGTAGCTTCTAAAACGAGCTTCGTTTTACCAATGCCAGGTTTACCCAACACCCGCACATGAACCGCACTAATGTCCTCCCGCAATTTGTCCCTGATTTCTTCAATTAAGGCTCCCTGTGTTGCCCCAGGAACAAACGGCACATCCATAGTTCCATCTTGAGACCAACTCTGATGTGTTTGAAAGTCCGCTCCAGAGCGTTCATTAACCGACAACGCCAACGATGGAAACGCCTGAAGAAAACCAATTAGCGTATTTTGCGTAAACACCTCTACTTTGGGCTCTGAATAACCACACTGCTTTAAGTATTCCGCAATGTTAGAAAGAATTTTTTCTCTTTGTGGTACAACCGGATCGATTCCGGTGCAGACCAAAACGTAAGTGCTCTCAGCATTAAGGCAGGCGCGAATACTCTCCCCTAAGTTCTGTAACTCAGGTGTTTTTTCTCCGAAGAGTGCTTTCTTGATGACCGATTTCCGCCACGGTTTAAACTCCGCCCCCGATTTAATCTGATAACTCGTTTTGCCTGGTTTAATGAGCTCGGGTTTTGCGATTTGTGCGTCATCAACGGTAGCGTCAACGCCGCCATCTGGGACATTAACCCAACTAGACACACTAATCTTGCTGATTTCTATACCAAGCCGGCGCGCTTCTGCCCAGAGCAGGTTCCGAAAAAATTCGACCGACGTGTTTAAATCAAGTTCCTTAAGATGTTCCTTTGTTACGGTAAAAATTGTGTCGCGATTCATTGTAAAACTCCGAAAAATCTAGGATACAAATAGGATACCATACATAGCGTCCCGTGTCAAGGACAATCAGAGACATTCGGTCAAAAGCGGGCAAACCTAAAACTATGTGAGCACTAAATATCTTTACAAACGTGAGCTTGATAATAAAGGTCCGTTGGTTTCCCTAACCTCTATAAATATATCGTCCTTGAGGAGCGGGCTGCTTGCCCGAATACTGGGACTAAGAGTTGTGGCGGAAACGGTTTTCTATTGGACAAAAGCGCGGTTTCCCCAGCGGGGCGGTATCTTTATAGAAAACCCAACCACACCACAAACTAGCCCCAGCGGGGCGGTATGTTTATAGATTTTAGCCAAACCCCTCTTCTTTCCGCGTCCTCTGCGTTCTGTGCCTTCCGTGATTCAGAAAAAAATGCGTAGATATTAGAAACAACCCTCTTTTTTCCTCGTTCTCCGTATTTTCCGGGCTTTCCGTGATTCAGACAACACACGCCAAATCCACCCTTCCCCTCTTCCAATCTTCCGCTCTTCCAATCTTCCCTCTTCCAATCTTCCCCCCTTTCCTTTGACAAAAACGTTACCCGCTCCTAAAATTGTCCAAAGTTTAGTAAACTTCGCGCTAATCTGTGCTTTCAGCTGCGGGGGTAAAATCAAGTTGCGGGTTGTCTTCGAGCTTCTTGCTCGGTAAACTCAGTATTGCCTCAATGATAAGTGCTAGCATCATCGCGATGAGAAAGGTGCGCCAGAGTTCATTCGCCAAGGCAGATGTATCTCCGACCTCCACATCTATTCGCCGATAGGACAATCCATCAAACAAGCTATCCACTGTGTCAACGGGTGCCGCCTTAGCCGTATCTTCAGCATCGCTGCGATTGATAGCTACCCAGTCCGTTTCGTTTTGGTAAACCCCTGCATGTAATCCGCGTTCTGAAAGAGAGGGGGTATCTTCTACAGGCGCGACCGCTTCCCACTGTTCACGGTCTGCTAGCGCATCAGGTGCCGCGTCGCGTTGAGATGCGGATGCTAATGCCCGACACCCTATAGCTAACGCCCGTTGTAGCATAACATAAAACACAACACCGTCGCGTTGTAGTGAAGAGAACTCTGCTGTAGGGAGTGTGCTACAGAAATAGGCCGCACCGGGCTCCGTTGCCACACGGATTAGGAGCGGTGCCTCGTTTCCAAACTTTGCTAACGTTGTGCCGGTACTTTCAAGGGCGCGATATCGGTAGGTGCGGAGTTCATTTAAGGGTAAGGCATCGCCGCTGGCTACATGTGCAAACAGCTCGGTGTCGCCACGCCACCATGCAAGCTTATGAAACTGCTGTTCATCCGGTGATTGCCAGTCATTCCAACGTGAGTCGAAGATTTGCCCACCGGGGTTTTGATTCGGTGGAAAGAAGATAACAACCCGTCCGCTGTTGACGAAATTCTGAAGCTGTTCTGCGAGCAGACCGCTAGGCAAAGCTGCCTGCCAGATTAACAATCCCGTCCTTTCCCAATCAATTTCCCCAATACGATTTACGGAAATCACCTCTGCTTGATGTTGCAGCCGAGCATCGGGGGGGATAGCAAGAGCGAGCCGAAACGCTTCACTAATTCTCGCGTCATCACTGACGATAACCGATTTCCGCATCGGTGGTTCAGAGAACACAAAGAAAAATCGGTTATCCAACGGATTGGCATCCCCGGGCAACCGAACTGCCCCCCAGCCTGAAGTAAGCTTACCATCAATTGGGATACGATGTCCTTGCAAAGATGCCCCCCGTGTATCAAGTTCAACTTCAACCACAGACCGGACGTTGTTGACTTCAAATTCAATCGGCACCTTTCGTGTGTCGCTCCTGTTGCCTTCGGTGCGAACTATCACGTCAAGAATGAGTTCCGCCTCGTTGCCGCGTTGCCACCGTTGCACGTTTTCGACCCGTACGGATAAATTGTTTGTGGCTGGGGCTGAATAGGAAAGCAGGAAATGGTGGACTCCCTCCAATTTTCCAAATTCTTCGCGTATCGCCTCCCAGCGTCCGCTATCAACACTCCAATCGTTCTCGTGAAGGTCGGAGCAGAGCCATACATCGGCACGTCCTGAGTTGTTCGCCTTCAGATAAGTTAATGCCGATTCAAGCATACCCGGGATGTTAGCCGTCGTGACAGTAGCATCGGTCATCGGCAGGCTTAATAGGGCTTTAGGTGAATCTACTTCCTGTAGCTGTCCGGTGGCACTATCGATGAGAATCAGGTGTGTTCCGTAATCTCCCTGTTCCAGCAATTGTGCGAGTCTTTTCAGTGCCGTGGAACGTTTCGATTCCCCCGCTTGTAGGTCCTGTATCTCCATACTTGCAGAGCGATCGAGGAGGACCATAGTGACATCAGGTTTCGCCAATCCGATGCTTCCCAGCCATCCGCCGGAGAGCGGGCGGCTGATAGCAAATATTAACGCTGCGATAGCGAGAGTACGCATGAGGAGGATGAGAATATGACGAATCCGCGCCATGCCTTTACTCATGCGTTTCGCAGTCATCAGGAACATCATCGCTGCCCAGGGGACAGTCCGATGCCGCTGCTGATTGATAAGATGGATGATGACTGGCAACAGCATCAATGGAAGTGCAATTAATGCAAGCGGTTGTAGGAAATTCATCAAAATCTTCGGATTGGAAACCCCCAGCATTTATGCGGGGGAGGAAAATCCGCCTTTATAGTTGAAGTTCAAGCGTGTTAGCACTTGAAAATCTGTGCGTTTCGCACCCGTTGTTAATCGGTGTCCATCTAAACTATAGACAGAGAATAGGCCTTTAGCATTAACACCCGCAAGGCGTGTGAGTCCATATTTTTCGTGCTTTATCAATGTGTTTTTAACAAGTCCATCGCCTAATAAGGTGCCACCATATCGCGGACGATTGCCACCTTTCTGCGGATTTTGTCTGTGGAGTTGTCGCCTGCGTATCGGTATCGGTGAGATACAGAATATATCGGTATTGTCGGGTATCTCTAAACCGCCAACGGTGTGATAGGCCAAGCACCAACTATCAACGCAATGTGCCTCAAAGGTTTCAGCTAACTTCTTTGACGACTTGTTGAGACCAAGCCGCTCGCGTATCTCTTTGGTTTCAAACCCTTGTAATGTTAGGAGTCTCCATCGCTTTTCTACCTCTGAATAGAACCAATGCTTGCCGACTTCCAAAGGACTAAAGGACTGATTCCACTGCTTTTGATACTGTTTTGTTTGCGCCTTAATGTCCTCAACACAGACGTGTGTGACAGGATAGAGGTTAGACAACCAATCTAATATCCGAAGTTTCCAATCCCATCTCGCACGTGTGCCTGCAGGGATACGCTTCCGGTTCGACAGGTTGTGCTGCTTCTTTTTTCGATTCGGGCATTTCCGTGTGCGTCTGCTTCTCCGCAACTTCCGACGCTTCTCGATTTTCTTTCCAACCTTGTTGTGAGCGTCTGCTTGCACATTTAGGTAGGTATGTGCCTCGCTTTTGACGGTAAAGCCTTCCTTCTTACTGCCAGGGTCTACGCCTACGCATATCTGTTGGAAGTATCTATCCGAAGGCTCGGCGTTAAGGCGCACACAAAAAACGCCATTCTTCCAAAACGGTGTGGCTTTCTTGTCTCGTATCCACTTCCTTGCCCGCGAAGGCTTTGTCGGCATCAGTGGATTTTGGTTTTTGTCAACAACAGGAACAAACATAGTTTGTAATTCTCCGTAGAGTTTGTATTTCCCCATCCAGATCGGTATATCAGCGTTTACATCGGACTTGGGGAGCATCCGAAACACCTTTGTGCACCACCACAGATATACCGATATATTACTGTAGTGAAGAACTTAATCTTTGACAGGGAACGTGTGGTTACGCTATGTCAAAGCACCCAGGCTTTAGCAGGGTGATCTTTACTGATGGCCTGCCTCACTTACGCTTTTTTGGGGTTCGGCCCAGTAAGAATTTTGCCAATACATCCCCGTAGTCCTCATTTATACAGATACGGTGATAGTCTATTTCGGTGTCGCGGCTGACCTCGTCCATGCTTTCGAGATATACCTCAAGGGCGCGGCGGTATTGTGTGCCGATGATAATTGGGTCTGCCAGCAAGGGTTCACCACCTTCCATATCGACAAACCGCATCGGTCGGTCGAATTCAAAATCCAGTTCGTTCTGTTCGATGAGATGAAACACCGCCACGTCATGTTTTCGGAATCGGAGGTGTTCGAAACAGTTGCGCGCCACTTCCGGTTCAATAAAAAGGTCTGAAAGGATGACAATCAGTGCGCGTTGCGGGATGCGTTCGGCAGCTTCGTGTAACGTGTCCGCCAGTCCTGTCTCGCCTGTCGGTTCAGCGGCACCGAGTTCATCAAGAACTGTGCTGAGATGGGTTGCACTCCGCTTTGGCGGAATCTCTTTGTGAAATCTGTCTCCCGCGCAATAGAGCCCAACAGCATCGCCTTGAAGTGCAGCGATATAGGCGAGGGTGCCGCCGATGCGTCGTGCGTAATCGAGTTTACTCATACCGTTGTAAGCGAAACCCATCGACCCGCTGGTATCGACAATTAGGCACATACGTAGGTTTGTGTCGGCTTCAAACTCCTTGATATAATAGCGGTCGTTCCGGGCATAAGCACGCCAATCGAGTCGTCGGGTATCATCGCCTGGGACGTACTTTCGGTATTCAGCGAATTCTAGGCTGGAACCGCGAATCGGGCTGCGGTGTTTGCCGGACACATTACCTATCATCGGCAACCGGGCATGCAATTGCAGCGTTGAAAGCCGCTCCAACACCCCCTGGTCGAGATAATCCCGTTTGAGTTGCAGTGCCATAATTTATCCTTTTACGCTTCAGACAGCTCTTCAACGAGTCGTTCAACGATATCCTGGCTGGTGATATTTTCAGATTCAGCGGCGAAGGAGGTAATGACACGGTGTGCTAATACCGGGTTTGCCACTGCAATGACATCTTCAAGCCGTGCCATGTAGCTGCCGCTCAGCGCAGCACGTGCCTTAGCCCCGAGGATTAGGTATTGGACTGCACGCGGGCCGGCCCCCCAAGCGACGAGCGGTTTAAGCCAATCCGGGGAAGCATCATCTTTCGGCCGCGTGCTACGCGCTAAGTCAACAGCGAATTCGTAGATGTGCCCGGATACAGGAACGCGTCGAACAAGATTCTGAAACGCTATAACCCGCTCACCTGTTAAAACGTGTTCCAGCATTGGCAGTGCTAAGCCGGTTGTAGTTCGGGCAATTTCAATCTCTTCAGCGCGTTCCGGATAGTCCACCTCAATCCTGAACATAAACCGATCGAGTTGTGCCTCCGGCAGCGGATATGTCCCCTCCTGCTCAATCGGATTTTGCGTGGCTAACACAAAAAACGGTGGTGCAAGTTGGTAGGTCCTACCAATTACGGTGATTCTGTATTCCTGCATTGCCTCCAGCATGGCGGCCTGTGTTTTTGAAGGGGCACGGTTAATCTCATCGGCAAGGATCAGATTAGCAAAGAGTGGCCCTTTTACGAACTCAAACTCACGTTTTCCGCCCGGAATTTCTTGAAGGATGTCAGTGCCAGTGATGTCCATCGGCATCAGATCAGGGGTGAATTGGATTCGACTGAACTGCAATGCCATCGTTTCGGCGAACCGACTGACTAACAAGGTTTTTGCCAAGCCAGGTACGCCCATCAACAATGCATGTCCCTGCGAAAATAGACAAATTGCAAGGTGTTCAATCACCTGCTCCTGCCCGATGATAATTTTGGCAAGTGATTCTTTCAACTGGCCGTAGACATCACGGAGTTCATCAATTGCAGCAACGTCATCGTCGTGCATTGCGTCAATATCTTGTGGTGTTTGCATAATTTTTCCTTTATTAGGGGGTATCGGTTGTCTGTTGACTGTCAATTGTTAATTGCTAATCTCGGTGCCATTTTACAGCACCGCGGCAGGCTGTTCGTTCGATGTCCTCTGTGGGTAATGTCCATTGCAGCTCGCTTTGAATACAGCATCAACTGCTCCGAAGAGGCGGGGCAAATCGTACATTGTCACACTTATTCTGTTTCGGGTGAAATCCTCGCCGACAAGCTGCCCAAATTGCCAAGTCGTTCCATCGCTCACAATACCGTAGACAGGACAATCGGCATCCTCGTTAATTTTTTGTAAGGCTACTAACACTGCTATGCATTGCCCCCACCCCTGCTCGAAATCGTTTTTCTTTGCTTCAACGAGGATTATCAACGGTGTTCCAACAACGGGGATGCCCAATTCAGACCTGGTAGCGATGAAGTAATCCGGTGTACCGCTAAGCGTTTCATCGTAAGAGATAGATTTCTTAATCCAGAGTGCGTAATCGTCTGCGTACCCCTTATAGATTTCCTTCAAAATCGGGAAAATTATCGCCTCACAACGTGCCGCCTCGGAGGCGAAAACATCGATGTGTTGTAAGCAAAACTCAAATTCCTTCAAAAATTGTTCGGAGGGGGTACCTGGGGTTTCCTCGATGTGGACAAAATCTTTTACGGCATATCTGATTCTGAATTTCTCTAGGACTTCGGAAATCGTTTTGAAATCGCTAAAAGCCATGTGTACAACCTCCTATTTTAACCTAAGTTGCCACATAGTAGCATAATCTTCCAGATTGTGCATATTTGTGTGCAAACTAAAAGTGGACGCTACAAATATTACCTAATTATCAGCATATTTTCATTAAAGACGGTGTTTCTAGGTCTAAAAACTTATAAGTAGCAACTTGGGTTATTTTAGAATATTGTAGCATATTACTGGGAGATATGTCAAGGATTGAGGAATCTCTGGTATCTAATACCATTTCTAATTGAAAATGTCTCTTTCTTGTAGCATAAACTTCCAGTTTGGGTCTTCCGTTCTCCGTTTCATTTCTAACAACTAGTAATGGTAGAATAATTAATAAAAATGGTATAACTATAGTGACGCTAGTTAGCCGCAAAACGGTTGCTTAATTCTACCTCCTTAGTATCGATACCGTCGAGTGTATCGCTGCGCTTGCGGCAGCAATTCTATATTTTTATCCATCCACTGTAGCCGAGTTTCCAACCATGTTTTCATCGCTTGCACCTCTCCTTCATAAGTGCGTTCTCCAGGTCCGGGGTTACCGAAAATGGAACGTCCGAGTACACGCCACCTCTCGAAGTTTCGCTTTTGTGCTTCGGAGAGGTATTCAGCAGTCCTATCAATTTCGCCGAGGATTTCTGATGTAGCGAGTTGGTTTTTACGAAGTGTTTTCCACTTCTTAACCAGTTCCTGTTTGAAGTTTTCGTCCGATAAGAGACGATGCCACCAAAAAGGAACAGGGTTAGTATAGATAAGCCAACTATCGGTTTCCCAACCGTTATGGAAAACCGTATTCCCCATAGATAAATTGAAATCCCAGACCGGGCCCATCGCAAGTTTGCCCCCTCTATCTTTGTACATATAGGTGCTGTTGCGAAATCCGTCGGTGTTTTTGAAAAGCTCGTTGATGATGAAATGGTCGATGAAAGAATCTACGTCAATATACTTGACATAGCCGAGTTCGGGGTCTTTAAAATGCGGTCCGGCTAATGCGACTTCAAACATGCTCATATAATCCTGAATCCACGTTTTTTGTCCCTGTGGCATCCTGTGCCCTTTCGGATATACGTTGGCTAGACGTGTTCCTTGCCACGTATAGAAAAACGTCTCATTTCTGTCCATTTTGTCGATTTTGATTATATACCCACCAGTGATTTCCGGGGGGGTGTTGTGAGTTGGCTGCAAGGATTGAATATCGACGCGGTCTTTTCCGCGTTTAATCTTTTCTATCAGTAGATAGACACCGACATAATGTCGAGCTTGAATAGTCTTATCCCCATTCGTATTGAGAAACACCTCAACAAACTTTGTTCTGCTTGCATATCTGCCGATTCGATTGCTGAACTCATAAGCCAAATAGTTCCGCATGAGAGTTTTATCGGAGTAAGGGCCATTCAGCACCCAATCAGATTCGGCGGGCAGTTCTAAGATAGATACATCCGTGTCATTACCTGCATCGTCCCTGAATTCAAAACCGTACTGTCTTTTTGGAAACATTTGCGAGGTTTGTCCTCTCACCTCTATTCCGATTTTTCCCTCGAAATGTACGTGTGAACTCTCCAAACCGTTCCTACCACCGGACTCATCGTAAATGATTTTCATCCGGGCAGGAATTTTGGGCTCACTCGGAATCCATCTGTCGTCCGTATCGATAATAACGAGCGGTAAATTTGACGTGTGTTGCCAGGGCTGGTTCCCGAAGGTTTGTCTATTTCCGAAATCTCGGCGGTTCCGGAAGCCTCGCCGGTCGGCTGTGCTTTCTTGCCGACGCGTGTTATCACCTGCGCAGCTTATGAGTATGGCAAATATGAGACTGCTTAGCAGCAGAAGTACTGTTTTTCTCGAAGGATACATCTTCAGGGCCTCTTTCAGGGTAAAATGAACTGAGTTATGATATCGTATGTGCATTTCCTGTCCGTTGGAGGTGTTAAACAAAAATAAGCCATAAAAAATGTCTTACGGGTTGTTGGCGAATGAATTGTTTTATGACCATTTTTATGGCCATTTTTGGAGCTTTCATGACCATTTTTATGACCATTTTTGGAGCTTTCATGACCATTTTTATGACCATTTTTGGAGCTTTCATGACCATTTTTATGACCATTTTTGGAGCTTTCATGACCATTTTTGGAGCTATTCGCGAGTTTTTAGATATAATAAATGTTTAGCGAGTGAACCATTTAAGTGACGTTATCTCGAATTATACATTTTTTTCTGTGAAGTTGTCAAATGAAAATGAAATCCCCAAAAAAGTCACTTGACAACATCTTGTGTAAAATGATACAATCAATTGGTAACGTTAAAAAGAGAGGAGAAAGATATGGCATCACAAACTGAATTAAAGGCACTGTTGGATACACCTATTGCCTTAGCACCGAATACCTACCTGCATTTTTACAATGGCGGAAAACTTCGTGCGGAGTTTATGGGCGAACCTGACCCGAAAGATGACTACTACTCTGAAGAATGGATTTTTTCAACGAATAGGGCAATCACCCCCGGTAGAGAAAATCCGCCAGACAAAGGGTTTAGCCGGGTCGAACTGCCGAGTGGTGAAGTAGTCTTACTTAAGGCATTGTTGGATGCATTTCCGGAGGAGACACTCGGCAGCACACACGTTGCGAAATACGGCACTGACCTAGGGGTGCTCCTCAAAATTTTTGATGTCGGTGAAGGGGCACATATCCCTATCCATTGGCATCCGAATCCGGATTTTGCCCAGGAACATCTCAACTCGCCTTTCGGCAAAAATGAGGCGTGGATTTTAATTGGCACACGCCCCGGAGCAAAGGCATGGATAGGATGGAAGGAGGCGATAGACAAAGCTGAATTCCGCAGGCTGATGGAAGCACAAGATGTGCAAACCTTACGAAGCTTGATGCATGTCGTTGAACCGAAGGTGGGAGAGGTCTATTTCTTACGGACCCCGATTGTGCATTCGCTTGGCACAGGGCTCTGTGTGCTTGAACCGCAAGAGCCCACCGATTGGAACATCCTTGCTGAATGGAAAGGATTTCCGTACGGCAAGGAGGATGGGCACCTCGGGCTCGGCTGGGATTTAGCGGTAGATGCGGCTGAATTTGATAAACTGGAATTGGACTATCTCAACAACTACATACGGCGTACCCCCGAACTTGTCAGAGGTGAAGGCGACAACCGAGAAGACCGTATTGTGCCAGCAGAGGCATCGCAATTTTTCGGGTGTTCCCGTTTGACAGTGGGCTCTACGTTAGATATGCCAGCAGGGAAGGGGTTCTATGCCCTCGTGACGTTAGGTGGTGAAGGCGTACTCCGTGGTGATTTCGCGGATGTCCCGCTCAAACGCGGTAAATCCGTTTTCATTCCGCGATGTTTACCCGGTTATGAGATTGTCAGCACAAGCAACACGCCAATGGAGGTTATCTGTTGTTATCCACCGAGCGTTTAATGGAATAAGCACACGCTGTAAGGTTGTGTTCTACAAATAGAGGTGGAGCCCCGTTTCTGAAGAAAAATTTCAGCAGAGCTCATTACTCATGTTAGACTTTAAACCCCCTAAACCGAATACGGTTGCGATTAAGGTTGCCAAATCAATTGTGCCACTTGCGAATCGTTGGTTTTTGAAGGGGCTCACTTTGGAAATTGATGATGCCTCTGTGGGGCATCTAAAGATGACTCACGGATCTCCTACGGTTTTAGCTCCGAATCACGCGGCCTCCGCTGACCCGGCTGTTATGTTTCTGTTATCAAAACGGCTCTCTCAGCCGTACTACTATATGGCAGCACGGGAAAGTTTTGATAAGGGGCGTTTTGGGGGTATCCGAAGCTTTTTGATGCAACAGTTAGGAGCATATTCCATTGTGCGCGGCACAGTGGATAGAAATGCCTTCCGAACGACCCGGCAACTTCTCACTGAGGGAAAATGGCCGCTTGTCATCTTCGGAGAGGGGGAGATTTCACACCAGAATGACACCGTCATGCGGTTTGAGCGCGGCATTACCCAACTCTGTTTCTGGGCTTTGGACGATATTAAAAAGGCGGGAACTACGAAACCGCTCTATATTGTACCAATCGGTATCAAATATCGCTATACACAAGACATGTGGCACGTTATTGATACCGCGCTAACAAAATTAGAGCGAAATATTCTGCCCACTACAGCCCGAACGCCGGTAGAACGATACCAACGCTTGAGACGTATCGGGATAGCCGTGTTGTCAACACTTGCGGAGGAATATCAATTTAAAGTGGACCTCACCGCTTCCCTCAATGAGCAAATTCGGGGCTTAAAGGAACAGATATTATCCCACGCTGAGCAAATTATGGGAACGAAGACCGATGGCGATATTCTTACGCGGGTTCGCGCATTGAAGAACACTGTTGATGTTGAAGTCTATAGAGATGTTGAACAGGCGACGGAGTACGAACGAAAAATACATGAAGAACTCCTCCAGAAATTTCAACAATTCTATCCGGATTTAAATCGGTTAATTAATTTTATCGCGATTTCTGATGGATATGTCGCTGAAGACCACTCCCCGGAACGTTACCTTGAGGTAATTTTTCGGTTGGAAACAGAGGTCTTTGGGACAGCAAAGATATGGGGCTCCCGGGTCGCCTTAATCCGTGCTGGCACGCCTGTAAATCTAGCAGAATTCTACGATAACTACAAGACAGAAAAAAAAGAGACAGTCGAACAGATTACCACCGAACTAGAGAGAACGGTTCAGAATTTGGTCATCGGAAGCTAAAACAGTAGATACGCTCCGATGTGCTATTCAGAACATAATGGCGATTGGCAAATGCTAATTGCTATAGGAGGAAAACATGGCAAAAAAATTGTCAATTGGAAGTTGGGCTTACGCATTTGGCCCATATCAAGACAACCCTGTTCCGTTTGATGATGTCGTTAAACGTCTGGGTGAATTGGAGTTTGATGGCATCGAAGTCGGCGCATTTAAACCGCATATCGATATTAACGATTACCCGATGAAAAGCGACCGGGACGCTGTCAAAGGCTTAATTGCCTATTACGGTCTGGAGGTCTCCGGATTGGCAGCTGATTTCTGGTCACACCCCGGCCCGGCAACAGATGAGGCACAAGAGGACGATAAATACTACAAGCTGTTTAAGGAAAACCTCCAACTTGCGCTAGATTTAGGGTCGCCATCGATTCGGGTGGACACTGTCACACCTGCTGAGACTGAAATTGAGGGAGTTGACCAGGAAACAGCTTGGAACCGCATCGTTTCGCTCTGGCGGCGGTGTGCCCAGGTCGCAGAGGACCACGGCGTTTTACTGCTCTGGGAGTTTGAACCCGGCTTCATGTTCAACAAACCCAGCGACATCATCGCTCTGCCACAAGAGGTAGACCACCCTAATTTCAAGGTGTTGTTTGACACATGCCACGCGCAGATGTGTGCAACTGTCGGGGCACGACAGGTAGGTGACCAGGAGACACTCGGTGATAACGGGGTTGTCGAACTTGCACGTCAACTCAAGGGACAGATTGGGCATTTCCATCTCATCGATTCTGATAATACGCTCCACGACGATGAAACGAGTACACACGCGCCCTTCGGGGATGGCGTGCTAGACTTTGACGAAATCATCCCGGTCATCATGGACGAAACAGGATACGATGGGGAGTGGTTCTCAATTGACCTCTGTTTCTGGCCGGAGGCATGGGAGGTCACGGAGAACGCGAAGAAGTTCCTCACCCCCTATCTAGAAAGATATTAAGGAAAGTTATTTAGATGTCGTGGTAGGTGCGGTTCCGAGACCACACCTACCAAGGTGTGCCACATTTCTTTAAATTTTACTGTAGCATCTAATCGGTAAGCCCAAACAACGTGCCGGGCTGGATATACGGAGGAGAACGTTTTTCTTACATATATCCTCAACGAACCGCACCTACCAAGGTGTGCCACATTTCTTTAAATTTTACTGTAGCATCTAATCGGTAAGCCCAAACAACGTGCCGGGCTGGATATACGGAGGAGAACGTTTTTCTTACATATATCCTCAACGAACCGCAAGGAAATATTAAAAATGCTAATAAATTTGCAGTTATTAGACCCCTTGTTGGAGCTTGCCTTTGCAGAGGACATCGGTATAGGCGACATTACGACTGAAGCGACAGTGTCCCCCTCCCAACAAGGCGTTGGCAGAATGCATGCGAAGAGTCCGGGCATTGTGGCTGGGCTGCCTGTCGCTGAGCGGGTTTTTGAGAAGTTAGATGCTACGATAGTTAAAAATAGTGGGCAACCTGCACCGTCGTGCCGTTTTCGTGCGTTGGTGAACGATGGCGATTCGGTTTCGGCAGGGACAGCAATTGCTGAGGTGCACGGCAGTGCCAAAACAATCCTGAGTGGCGAACGAACGGCACTCAATTTTCTACAACGACTCTCTGGGATAGCGACGCTCACTTCGCAATTTGTCAAGGCGGTTTCGGACTACGATGTAAAAATCGTGGATACGCGGAAAACAGCCCCCGGGTGGCGTGCGGTACAGAAATACGCAGTGCGGGTTGGCGGTGGACACAACCACCGCTTTGGTCTGTACGATGCTGTGCTTATCAAGGATAACCATATTGTCGCTGCGGGGGGGATACAGAGTGCTGTTCAAAAAGCACGACAGATTATGCCACACACTGCAAAGATTGAAGTTGAGGTTGAGACCGTTGAACAGGTTGACGAAGCACTCGCAGCAGGGGTTGACATTTTACTGCTTGACAACATGCCCCTCAGCATCATGGAACGGGTTGTTAAACAGGTTGGCAACCGCGTGCTCACCGAAGCCTCCGGTGGAATTACGTTAGAAAGCGTGCAAGCTGTTGCAGCGACAGGTGTTCAGCTCATCTCTGTCGGAGCATTGACCCATTCCGCCATGCCGATGGATATTAGTCTAACCCTTTCACTACTTGATGGATAGGGTACCTTCTTAACCATTACTGAACTTTGGACAATTTTAGGGGTGCGTCCAGTCAAAGGGATAGGTGGAAGGGTGGAAGAATGGAAGAATGGAAGAATGGAAGGATGGAAGGATGGAAGAGGGGAAGAATGGAAGAGGGGATTTCGCGGGTGTTGTCTGAATCGCGGATTACACAGAGGACGCGGAGAACGCGGAAAAAGAGGGGTTGGCTAAAATCTATAAACATATCGCAATTTAGCAATTGGCAATTAGCAATTGGCAATTGGAAACCAGAGAAAGAGAAATCTGGAGCGCGTCAAAGCGCATTTTAGAATCACAACATCTTGCTAATGGTTTCCAATAGCCATAAACCAACAGCCAATATTCTATAAACATATCGCCCCGCTGGGGCTAGTTTGTGATGTGGTTGCGTTATCTATAAACATTCCGCCCCGCTGGGGCTGCGTTTTCGCACATCCTATCCTATTTTTCTCCTATTTGTCCTTGTGTGAGAAACTTAGAGAAAAATCAGAAATGCTTTGAAAATCGGGCATTAGTCTCACGGATATTGTCCAAACTATAGTATACCCTCAACGAACGGCAAGGAAATATTAAAAAATGCAAGAAGAATCGGTGGGACGAACCCTGACCCGCGAAAATATGATTCGCGGGGTGCTTATTTTCACGTTCTGTACGTTAGTCGGGTTATTGCTCAGTTTTTTGTGGAGCGGGACGCAAGATGACTTAAGGAGCGGGACGCAAGATTTAAAGCAGGTCCTCTTCGGCATGCGGTTCGAACTTCTGCCCTGGGCGTTCCTGTGCATGGTTTTGGATTGGTTTTGTGGGGGGATGCGGTTTCATATCTTCGTAAAAAAGGTGTTTCCTACGCTACGCGTGCGCGATAGTCTTCGGGCAGTTTTAGCAACGCTCTGTGTTTCAGCGATTACACCGTTCCAGACAGGTGGCGTTGGGCATCTCTATATTTATGCACGAGTAGGGGTTCCGTTATCAGGCGCGATAACATCGGGTATTATCGCCTTTCTTTCGACTTTAATTATCTTAATTATTGCAGCATGCGGTATACTCTACCTGGACCCCGCCTTTGTTCCGAAAGGGACGACGTTGGTGAGTCTATTTAGTTTTCTGATATTTAGTCTGGTAACAACGACATTTCTGTTGTTGCTTCTGAAACCGGAGATAGTGTTCCGTGTTTTTGATTGGATTTGTGCTGCTGCCCGGCGTAGGTTTCCTCGCATCGCGCCTTTCCTAGAACGTGCCGTGCTTAAAGTAGAAGAACTCGTTACGGAACATAAAACGTTCAGTCAGATGTTTATTCGTCAACATAAAGGAGTTTGTGCGCTCAGCCTGCTGCTCACCTGCGGTTTTCTCGGTGCTCGTGTCCTCGGCAGCTATGTCGTCGTCAAAGCCTTGAACGGCGATGCAACCCTGTGGGAACTCACTGTTATTGGGATGCTGCTCAACTTCGTTCTGCTGTTCGCACCAACGCCAGGTGCAAGCGGCGTGGCGGAGCTTGCAACAGGCGGATTGGTTGGTAAACTGATTGCTACCAAATTGGTAACACCCTATGTGCTGCTGACGCGCTTTTTCACTGTTTATTCTACTGTCATTGCGGGAGGGATTGTTATCGGTGGACAATTGGTGAAGGATTTTAAAGGGAGTAAACATCCGCCAAATGCCGACATAGAGCCGTGAAAAAAACCATAACTGATAATTGCTAAAGGAGAAATATGCAACACACTATTAAGAAAATTGAACCTACCACAACGAAAGTAGGTTGGATTGGCACCGGTGTAATGGGACGCTGGATGTGCCAACATTTAATGGACCTCGGATACGAAATGACTGTCTATAACCGGACGCAATCAAAGGCGGAGCCCCTGATAGATGCAGGTGCGACTTGGGTAGATTCTCCAAGTGAAGTTGCCACCGCTTCGGATGTTATCTTCACGATTGTCGGGTTTCCGCCCGATGTACGGGAGGTCTATCTAGGCGATACCGGTATTTTGAAGGGTGCCAAGGCTGGCAGTATCCTCGTCGATATGACGACAACGGAGCCATCTCTTGCAATAAACATTTATGCCGAAGCGCAGGCTCAACAGGTTAGTTCTGTGGACGCGCCCGTTTCAGGGGGGGATGTCGGTGCACGCGAAGCGCGCCTCTCTATCATGGTCGGCGGCGACGAGACGGCTGTGCAAGCTGTGATGCCGCTCCTCTCAGCGATGGGGAAAAACATTGTCCATCAAGGTGGAGCAGGCGCAGGGCAGCACACCAAAATGTGCAATCAGATTACTATCTCCGGCACCATGATTGGTGTCTGTGAGGCGTTGCTTTATGGCCACAAAGCGGGATTGGATTTGGAAACCATGTTATCCTCAATTAGCGGCGGCGCAGCTGCCTGTTGGTCATTAGATAACTTAGCTCCCCGTGTCCTTAAACGCAATTTTGACCCGGGATTCTTCGTTGAGCACTTCATTAAAGATATGCGTATCGCTTTAGACGAGGCGCGCAAGATGAATCTGAGCCTTCCTGGGCTTGCCTTAGTCCATCAACTCTATACCGCGGTGCAAGCACAGGGGCACGGCCGTTTAGGCACGCAAGCCTTGATGTTGGCGTTAGAGCAGATGTCCGGGACAGAAGTGAACTAGGACGATATGTTTAGAGAGTGGCGTTTGTAGAAGTACTTACGTCCTGAAGATTAATTTTTAAATTCGGTAATTTGGGAACGGGTGATAAATCACCCTACTACGAGCTCTTATGTTTGTAGTAGGGCAATTCATTGCCCGTCGATTACCGAACTATTTATTTAAACTTCATCAAAGCGCGCCTACAAATAGCGCGGATGGCCTACAAACGTTGGGGCTCGCCTGTAGGGAATAAAGGGGAGGCGCGGTTTAAGACTCTAGGCGCATCGGCATGATGACGCACAGATGCTCTTCATCCCCCATAGGTTTAATAGCGAATTGTGTAAACTCTCCCGCAAACTCTAAGATGAGAGATTCTGTCTCTATGCTCGATAAGACACCTATCAGCACGCGGGCATCAACGCCGAGGCGGACGCTCCCAGTCCCAGATTCTACAGGGAGGGTTTCAAGTGCCTCTCCAAGTTCGGGGGACTTCGCTGAAATCCGTATCTGTTCCGTATCCATCTCTAAACAGGTCAAAAAATTGTTCGGATTTGACAACTGTGAGACTCGCTTCGTTGCCCGTAAGATGGCATCCTTTGATACAACGACACGGCCCTCAGAGCCCTTTGGTATAACCTCCTGGTACTTCGGATATTCCCCCTCCACTAAACGGGTTGTCAAAGTGGTGTTGTCATTCTCGAGGAGGAGTTGATTCTCTGCGAGTGAAATTTTCACCTCGGCTGAATCCGCGAAGATACGTTGAATCTCTTTAACCGCCTTCAGCGGTACGATAAAGCCGCTGACTCCTTCAGGCGTGTCAAGCGGCGCACAATGCACTAAAGCGAGCTGTTTGGTTCCATCCGTTGCAACCACTTCGGTTTTATCTTCAAGCAGATTGAAATAGAGGCCGTTCAGAAAATAGCGTACTTCATCTCTTGACGCGGCAAATTCTGTTTTGTGAATGACTGAGCCGAGGGTTTCTCCAGCAATCGTTATCGCTTCGCCATCAACAGAGGGGAGTTGTGGAAAATCTTCATCGGAAAGCCCGATAATCTTGTAAACCCCATCGCCACACGTCAGTTCAACCCGGTCGTTTGCGGTTGTAACGACGTCAATCGGTTTGTTCGGCAATTCCTTAACGATATCCGCCAATTTTTTGGCAGAAACCGTAATGCCTCCCTCTTCCCGGATAGTTCCAACCACTTTGATTTTGATGCCAACTTCCAAATCGGTAGCCGAAAATTCAATGTTCCCTTCTTCGGCACGAATGAGGACGTTAGACAGTATTGGCAAGGTGTTACGACCACTTGCTACACCTTGAACTAGTTGTAAGGAATATAAGAGTTCATCTCTTTCAAAAACGAGTTCCATCGCAAAAGCTCCTATAGATTTTAATTTAGGTATTCAAAAATTATACGATAAAAAAACATTAAAGTCAAGTCTTTTTTTACTTTATGTTAAAAAATTGTGCCATCACAACGATATTGTGTTTGTAGGTCCGGTTGAACATAGACACCCAATAGATTATATTGTCCTAAAAGAGGTGGCTTCATGTCTATATTATCACAAGTTCCGAATAAAATGCAAGAGATTCTCCAAACAAGGGTAAAGTTTTTGTCACAGGGATTGTCTGAATGCACGTCGCATTTGGGCGAGTACGCCGCAAATCGCGGATTATCGCGGAGAACGCGGAAAACGCGGAATTAAGAGGGTCTTTGTTCCCGACCCGTTTCTTGTACAAGGAAATGTCCGGGCCACAAAATCGTTTTCCGTGTCCTCTATGTTCTCCGTGCCTTCTGCGATTCAGACATCCAGTCTATGGAAAACACCACAACCCCAGCCTTTCACCTATCCCTTTGACAAGAACGTTACACACCCCTAAAATTGTCCAAAGTTTAGTATTTTTTTTAAGTTGATATTTTTTGTAACCGAGGTGCGGATACAAACGTAATTCATTATAGTTCAGAATATTAAGCGCGTGCAACATAACTTTGGAAGAAAGTGGGAAGTTGCCGGGCTACAAGTCATATTTACCAGACGGGGGAATTAATAAATGCGAAACGGACATATCAACACCACAACAGAGAATGTCATAATCGCTGCCCCCTGTTTTCTGGGCAGGAGCAGGCTAAGTCAGCGTTTGCTATCTCCGATTTGTTTTAATTATAAGTTAACGCTTCCCCCCCCATTGCTTCACACTCGTTAATTTTATCAGTGGACAAGGTCATAGTGCAGGCATTAACTGCTGCGATATCTTCGCGCCCGGACAGGCACTTCGTCTTACACGACGTGTCTCGTGTCACGGGCTTTTTTCGTTGCAGGGGCGCATGCTTCAATGCGTGTTATTCTTGGCGCGAAAGCGGACTGTGCACAACGATCAGCTATAACAGAACGATTAACGCTTCGATGTAATACCATTTTTATTAATTATTCTATCATTACCGGTTGTTAGAAATGAAACGGAGAACGGAAGACCCAAACTAAAAGTTTATGCTACAAGAAAGTGCACAAACTGGAAGTTTATGCTACAAGAAAGTGCACAAACTGGAAGTTTATGCTACAAGAAAGTGCACAAACTGGAAGTTTAGGCTACAAGAAAGTGCACAAACTGGAAGTTTATGCTACAAGAAAGTGCACAAACTGGAAGTTTATGCTACAAGAAAGTGCACAAACTGGAAGTTTATGCTACAAGAAAGAGACATTTTCAATTAGAAATGGTATAACTTGACAGATTTTAGCGGAGGATATAGAATTGTGAAAACGAAACTTTTAACAACGAACGTCAATATAGCCGCCGTGGCTGCATTTGGAGGTTTCATCGTAAGTTTGTTCTGTGCGCTCTTTTTTGCGCAGCACGGGCTCCGCCTCAGTGTCGTCGCCTTTGCTATTTCGTTATGGGGGTTTCTGTCCCTAAAACATCAGGACACTCCGCAACCGAAAAGGCACCGCTGGCGCAAAAGAGGCTTCACCACGGCACTGATTGTTTTGATGGGTGGGTGCCTACTGTTTGGCACAATCAAACGGATTGCTGCGACACAGACAGATGCTCCCGCTTGTATAGAATGGACATGTAACAAGGAGCTCCCGGAAAAATCGCCGTGTCCATCTGTCAAATGCCCCCTATCGCAGCACCGCAGCGATATAAGGGATAGTCGAAAATAAGGAGGATTTACTATGCGTAGAAAAATGTATTGGGGAATAGCTGTCCTCATTGTTATCCTATTCACGGTTGGTGTTTTCCTGCTGACACAGCGTAACATCGACATGGAACCGGATGTTGTCTTTGAACCGCCGTCACCGGAAGTTATCCAAAAGATTAAGGATGACATCGCTGAACGGAACGCACAAGAGGCTGCTAAACCGCCCCCGCCCGGTGCCTCCCCGAATGGGCATTGGCACGATGGCGTATGGCATAATGAACCGCATGTGGTAGAAAAGCAGGATGCCCTTCCAACCGAACTGCCATCCAGCTTTCAGACTAAAATCGTATGGGTAAGCGACACAAGGGGGTATCTTCCCCATGCACCTCCCCTCAACGCAGAGCCTCAGACTGACGCAACACCCTTTTATAGACGCCTATATAAACGATACGGAGTTGAACCACCACCCCCAGGCTATGCCTATGTCCGGTCAGACCCCAATGTCATAACGTTGGATAAAAACGGCAATCCTATCCTATACAAGCGGGGAGAAGCCCTATTCGAAATTACGAAAATAACCGGGTTCGCTCCGACTTACGAACAATACCAGCAGTACCAACAGTTGCGTGCTAGAAGAGATGCTGCAAGAAATCGCGGTGATAAAGCGGAAGCAGAACGTCTGATAGCCGAAATCGCCAAATTCAAGGCAGATGCACGAGGTTCCATACCTTTCATCTCATCTTCGTTAGCTACTGAAACGCATCTCTATGAAGCTGCCCGGACAAAAGCCAGTGAGAGAGCCACCAAAGTAATGCAGCAAGCATACATAGAGATGGGGTTGGGATACATGGTTGAGAATAATCAAATCCCAGACATGTTTTAACTTTAGACTCAAAAAAGGAGTTCATGATGAAAACATTAAGATTTGTTCCAATAATCTTCCTTGTGTTCACACTTGCGTTTATACTCGTGTGGAACCAAGTTGACTCAAACACAAAGCATCCACATATTAGCAGTACAACGATAGTTTTTAAGCCGGGTAGCGAGAGTATGTCAAGTACCCCAGGCAAGGTGACAAAGACTATATCTTGTGGGATGAGCAGGCCGCATCGTGTTCGTCCTTCTTGTAGTTCCTCAGAGCCTGAAACAGATACCGGGAATCATCCTATTTCAGAAACGTGGAATCCTTCCAATCGAAAGGTAGAGATTATCGCTCAAGCCAGTGGATATGGATATGGCGAAGCAAAGCCTTCTGTCATCACGGGGAAGGCGACTTTGTCAAACGGTACAGATGTCCCTATCTACAATTTTGGTGGCAGTGTTCGAAAGATTGGAACCTGGACAATGACAGGGAACCACGCAGATGTAACTCCTATAGAATGGAGTGTTGATCATGCTGCATACTTCTTTTCTCCGGAGGATGCCCCGCCGGGAACACATAATTGGACAGGTTCTGGAAAGATAGAGATATGGGGTGTTGACTGGGAAGGCACCGGCACAATATGGATTAGCCAATCCGTAGGTGTAAATTATGGACTAGACCCATCAATGACCTACTCCGTTGAACAAGGTGAATCTAGCAGCATTAGTGACGATATCTCGGGAAATGCTAGTGATCGCCTTTTAAACGATAAAACAGGAACGTGGACAGTTGCCCACGAGAACAAGTGTAGTATCTGTAGCAACATAATCAATGATGCCCATGAACACCACTTTATCTGTAAGGGAGAAAACTGCGGTTTGCATATTCCATGTTCTGTTAAACCTGACGGCCACAAACTCTGTGAAGGGTGTAATAAGCGTGAGTGCGAGGCAGGATATGATAACCTTACCCATAAAAAAGCCTCATGCACTTACGACTACGCCAACCAACTTGGAGGTTGCGGCAATGATTATTGGGAATGTGCAAGCGATGCAAATAGCCACAAGACCGCTACACATACCGGGGTGTGTAATCAAAAATACAGGCCTTGTAAACCAGGTAATCATACGCAAACTACTTGCGGAGCAACAAGTCAAGGCAGCGGACAAGGCACCGCCTGTACCAATACCCCTTATTGGAATTGTCTACCGCATACTCATCAATTCGGCAGTGGTAGCGGTAGCGGTAGTGGGCAGCAAGGCAGTGGTGGAAATACTTGTTCAACCTGCGCGACTATTAGTGGTACTTGCAGTGAGTGCACCGATGCCCTTGAAGCGGGCAATGGCAACGGCAACGGTGGCGGAAATGGCGGCACACCTGTTGGCAACGGTGGATGCGATACCAGCTGTATCAATCCGAACTGCAATTCATCAACCCCGCATACTACCTATATCTGTGTCAGACCGGTAAAAACTACCTACAATTCTGCAAATCAGACATGGGGTTCACGCCCCTGCGGGGTAGTTTTCACGAAATGCCAGGATGAGCACACCTCCAGAGGTGGTGTGCTGCTCCGTGGCCTCTGTTCAGATCCGCTTGGGAATGGTGAGGATGTCTACCACAGTGTTTTTTCATATTAACTTCTTATACTCATCACAACAGCTGAGGGAACTGGGGATGCCCCCGGTTCCCCCCGCTTTTTAGTCCAATGAAAATCTCACACGTCAAACACCTATTTCCGCTTCTGCTGCTTATCGGCATTCTCTTCATAGCATTTTGGATCCGTCTCAAAGGTGCAGACACGTTGCCGCCCGGTCAATTCCTTGAAAACGATGGGTACTTTTATTATTGGCAGGCACAAACTATCACGGAACACGGCAAACTGCCACCCCGCGATATGCACCGATGGATGCCAATTGGTAGAGATAACGGTTTGCTGCTGTCGCTCTATCCTTATGTCGTGGCGTACACTTATAAAGCGATAGCCCTCTTCTCCTCAAGCATCACGCTCTACCATGTCTGTCTCTACATGCCATCGGTCTGCTTTGTATTTGGTTTGGGCATTCTCTGTCTTTTCCTTTACAGCACTTTCGGTGCCTGGGTTGCCAATGCGACCGGTATCTTGCTTGCGACGCTGCCGAGTGCCATCGGACGCAGCACGGTGGGGTTCGGTGATAGAGATATGTGGTGTCTGATGGTCGCGCTCTGCGTTGTCATCCCCTACCTGATTGCGTTGCAAACAGCCTCTCCCCGCAAACGCATCGGGTGGACACTTCTCAGCGGTGGATTTACTGTCATAGGGGGTCTCTCTTGGGAAGGGTTCGGTGCGTTCCTGCTGCTGATTTACATCCTAGAGCTCTATCGATTCCTCACGTCTGAGCATGAAATCGGTCTGCTCTCTTACCTGCTGTGGGTGTGTTCATTCGTGCCTGCGCTTTATCTCCTCGCGCCTGCGTATCGGCGTGGCGATTTTTTCGCAACACACTTATTTGCGTTTATGCTCGTTCCGCCTGTAGCGATTTTGGTAATCCGTGCCATTCGACATCTGCTCCTGACGTTACCGCAGACAGCAGCGCGATTTAAGGAGCACAGCAGAAAAATAGCCCTTGGGTTGACAATCGTTCTGCTATCTGCGGGCCTCGGCTATTTTTTCATGCAATTGGATACCTTGGGCACCACGACTATCCTCACACAAACGCCACTTATGCAGACTGTCTCTGAACTCAACGCGCCCGATTTTGTGTTTTGGACCAGCAGGTATGGAAGCGTGTTTATCTTTGGTAGCCTTGCACTCTGTGTAGCGGGGTATTACACAAACCGCTTGGCATTAGCAGTGCCGCTCTGCCTCTTCACGCTAACCACGTTCGCGCGGCAACCGCTATCCGCACTTTTCGGAGAAACGGTAGCCGACCTTCTGTTTTTCATTTCTATTTCTATCTGTTGTGTAGGGGGAATTCATACTGCTGTTTATCATCGTCCGCAAACGCCACGTCCGAAGACAGAACTCCCATTTATTGTCATGGCTGCGTGGTTCGTTTTATGGATTGCCCTCTCCCGCGATGCGATGCGCTATGACGTTTTTATCGGTGTGCCGATAGCATTCTTTACCGCAATCGGTATAAAAAGATTCGCAGAAACCGTTGGAAACTTTCTGGACAACATAAACGCGGGTAAAATCGCAGCGACTACCGCTCTAGCCCTCATTCTCTTTTGGGCACCGGTTGGTGGACATGCCCGCTTCTCGCTTTACGCCGCAACACAGATGCGCACAGCACTGCCGGGACCAGGACTCACTTATGAGACTCTTGTTTGGATGCGGACACACCTAAAGGATGCGGTTGTTGCTGCACATTGGCGGTTTGGTAGTCAGCTGAATGTTATAGGAGATGTCAAAACCCTCACCGACCAGGACCATTATATTCCCCCAAAAATTTATCAATACAATCAGCATGTGCACCGTGCGGCTACCGAACGTGGGGCACTTATTTTCCTAAAAACACACAAGGCAACCCATCTGCTGCAAACCCCGCACGACCCACAAGACTCTTTCCTGAACAGAAATCCGGATGGTATTCGATTCTTTAGACCGTTATATCCGAAGATGCACTTTGCCACTGCCCCTATCAAACTCTACGAAATTCAGTATCCGCCGGACATCAAAGCGGATTTGAAATATCTTGGCATCGAGACGAAGGAATAAATCTGGCAATGAGCTCATCCTTATCCGCCACCACACGTCTTATTTTGCGCTTCGTGCGTCTCGTGGGAAGATGAGTATTGCATCTGAAATAGCGCGTCCCGCGAACCTAGGTAAAGGTCTGACCCTCTGGTTACCGCGCGCGGTTTTCGTATTCTTCTCAGGTGCCGCCTTTTTCTGCTGCGTTTTGTCCGGTGCGGTGGTTTTCTCTTTTTTCTCAGATTGTTTGTCCGGTGTATCCGGTTTCGCTTTATCTGCGGATGGTTTTTCCTGCCTGCGGGGGTCAGGTTTTGGTCGCTTAACACTCACGACCTCATTCCGAATGACCATCATGGATGAATACCCGCCATCTAAATTGACAGCGTCCGTCGCGCCCCACTCTATGAAAAGCTCAGCGAGTCGCTGCAAGGTGACACCGCGCCGAACTCCCGGCTGCGCCGCCGTTATCGTCACGAAGAGGAGGGTGCCATCGGCTCTTTTCCCTACCGCAGTTCGCGGATGCCAAAAACTGTGGAATGCACGATTGAATCCCTCGCGCTCATAAGCTTCTTTCGGCGCGGTGATACCCTGCCGCAATAACAGGGGCCCCCCGCCGATAATATGCGGAAAACTTGCCCACAGTTTACTGTCTCCGATGCGTTCCGGAATGACTGTCTCGCGAAGTTTTACCGAATCACCACGACTGATATGTGCTAACAGCCATACCCGCTTCCATCCGTTTGCTGAAAGAATATAACCATCCGACGGAATGCGCGAACTTCCTTGCCTATCACGGATATCCACTACTTCGTTATTTTTTACGACAAATTCAACTCCATCAGTCATCGTCAACGTCACGGTGTGAAAGTGGGGCCGGTAGAGGACCAGTTCATGCCTCAAACGCCCTCGATTGATACCGTCAATTGGGAGTGTCTTGCCACTCGGTAAGACCAGCTCCTGTCGGAGGACAATCCGGTCTATGTAGGCTTCAATTTTTCCATCAACGGTTCTGAACCCGAGTACGGCTCTGCCCTGCTCGGGTTCACTGTGCCATTCGCCATCAATTTTCAGTGCCCCGACCGATTCGCCGCGAAAAGTGCCGACCATCTCATAGAATCCACCATTTATTGCAAGGGGGGCTCTATGTCGGCGGACCATGGAAGTTAAGTGCTCGGTGCCAATTCCTGCACTTAGAGCACGGGATGGGCGGATGTCTACCGCATCCGGTTCAATGGAAAGGATGTTGGTCAACACGCCATCGTCTAATATCTGCCGATGAACAATTCCGGGTGACACCTGTTTTGTCGACTCGCTCCGCTCAGGGTCCGTATAGGAGCGGAAATAATCGGTTATCTTGCTGAACTTTACCTCTCTGCCCACCCAAATACCGATACAGAATACTACTAAAAACCCAACCGTTACAAGTGTGCGCGGATAACGTTTGATGAAACGAAAACCTCGTTGTCCTAAATAAATAATATCGAACATTTGATATTTCCTTGCGGTTTTTTAATATTTCCTTGCGGTTCGTTGAGGACATTAGTAAGGAAAACGTTCTCACCCGTATATCCAGTCCGCCCGTTGGTTGGATTTTTGATATTTCCTTGCGGTTCGTTGAGGTTATCCGTAAGCGCGCAATTTCTCTGCGTATATCCAGGTTTCTGCTATGATAAGAATTTAGTGCTACACATCGTTAAGTGTACCAGAGTCCGCGCTAAATGTCAATATTTATTTCACATACGGGCCTCCAAAAACTGTACACACCCGGGTGTGTAAAATTTTTGTACTTAAACGTGAGTTTGAAAATAAATGTCCGTTTTCTCTATAAATATATCGTCCCTACGGGACTAGGGGTTGTCGCTTCTATAAATATAACGTCTGCTTCTATAAATATATCGTCCCTACGGGACTAGGGGTTATGGAAACATCTACTTCTATAAAGATATCGTCCCTACGGGACTAGGGGTTGTTGAAACATCTGCTTCTATAAAGATATCGTCCCTACGGGACTAGGGGTTATGGAAACATCTGCTTCTATAAATATATCGTCCCTACGGGACTAGGGGTTATGGAAACATCTGCTTCTATAAATATATCGTCCCTACGGGACTAGGGGTTGTCGAAACATCTACTTCTATAAATATATCGTCCCTACGGGACTAGGGGTTGTCGAAACATCTGCTTCTATAAATATATCGTCCCTACGGGACTAGGGGTTGTGGAAACATCTGCTTCTATAAATATATCGTCCCTACGGGACTAGGGGTTATGGAAACATCTGCTTCTATAAATATATCGTCCCTACGGGACTAGGGGTTGTCGAAACATCTACTTCTATAAATATATCGTCCCTACGGGACTAGGGGTTGTGGAAACATCTACTTCTATAAATATATCGTCCCTACGGGACTAGGGGTTATGGAAACATCTACTTCTATAAATATATCGTCCCTACGGGACTAGGGGTTATGGAAACATCTGCTTCTATAAATATATCGTCCCTACGGGACTATGGGTTGTTGAAACATCTGCTTCTATAAATATATCGTCCCTACGGGACTAGGGGTTGTTGAAACATCTGCTTCTATAAATATATCGTCCCTACGGGACTATGGGTTGTTGAAACATCTGCTTCTATAAATATATCGTCCCTACGGGACTAGGGGTTGTTGAAACATCTGCTTCTATAAATATATCGTCCCTACGGGACTAGGGGTTGTCGAAACATCTGCTTCTATAAATATATCGTCCCTACGGGACTAGGGGTTGTCGAAACATCTGCTTCTATAAATATATCGTCCCTACGGGACTAGGGGTTGTGGAAACATCTGCTTCTATAAATATATCGTTCCTACGGGACTAGGGGTTGTGGAAACATCTACTTCTATAAATATATCGTCCCTACGGCTTCTATAAATATATCGTCCCTACGGGACTAGGGGTTGTTGAAACATCTGCTTCTATAAATATATCGTCCCTACGGGACTAGGGGTATCGGGGCAACATGTTTAATGTGAACGCCAGACAAGCTAGCCCCAGCGGGGCGGTATCTTTATAGAAAACACAACAACACAACACAAGCTAGCCCTAGCGGGGCGGTATCTTTATAGAAAACACAACAACACAACACAAGCTAGCCCCAGCGGGGCGGTATCTTTATAGAAAACACAACAACACAACACAAGCTAGCCCCAGCGGGGCGGTATCTTTATAGAAGCGCGGGTGCCAGACAAGCTAGCCCCAGCGGGGCGGTATCTTTATAGAAAACACAACAACACAACACAAGCTAGCCCCAGCGGGGCGGTATCTTTATAGAAGCGCGGGTGCCAGACAAGCTAGCCCCAGCGGGGCGGTATCTTTATAGAAAACACAACAACACAACACAAGCTAGCCCCAGCGGGGCGGTATCTTTATAGAAAACACAACACCCTAGCTCATAATCACAAACCTTCTATTGCTACGCATCTTAAAATCCGCGAAATCCGATAAATCCGCGATTCAGACAACACACCCGAAATTCACGCTTCCACCCTTCCCTCTATCATAGTACAAAAACTTTACACACCCTACACACCCTACTTGACAAACGGCTGTTCTTGGTGTAATAATATAATTGTAGAGCACATATCCGTTGAAATTTTTACACATATCACATTTTATTTTCAACCCTAAAATCCACGACTTTAAAATGCATCAGACCGACTTGCAACCCTCACATTCAATTGCAAAACGGGCGGTGTTGATTGGCACTGTCCTGATTATCGCCAACAGCTACTGGATAGCGTATGTAGAGATGATTTGGCACACGGCGCATCTAACAACAGTTGCGATGTCCGTGAATGTCATGTTCGGCATTTTTGTTATCACGGTGCTGAACTTGGTAGTGCGGGGTATTGCACCGAGGGCTGCGCTGACACAACGGGATTTAATCGTTGTTTACGCGATGCTGGCTGTCGGAAGCGCGTTCTCAGGACACGACTGTATCCCCCGCTTGATGGGGCTTATCCCTTATGCGTTCCGATTCGCTACGCCTGAAAACGATTGGGAGGCACTCCTCTTCCATCATCTGCCCGAATGGCTGGTTGTCAAAGACCCCAAAACAGTCACCGATTTCTATGAAGGCGAGGTCAATTTCTTCACAGGCGGCTATATTGAACATTGGATTGTGCCGATTCTTTCATGGTCAGCCGTCATTTTCCTCCTGATGCTAATTTTCCTCTGTCTCACCTCACTGATTCGAAAACAGTGGATTGAAAACGAAAAGTTGGCGTACCCGATTATTCAGATTCCGCTTGAGATTACTACGAACCGACGTATCTTTAGAAATCGCTTGCTCTGGCTCGGATTCGGAATAGCCATGGGGATAAACCTGCTCAATGGGCTACAGTTTTTCTTTCCGGTGCTGCCGGAAATACCTGTGCGGGAATATAACCTCAATATCTACTTCACACAAAAGCCGTGGAACGCCATCGGGAGCACACCGCTACGGTTTCATCCGTACCTAATCGGGTTTTCGTTTATTTTGCCATTGGATTTGGCGTTTTCATGCACGTTTTTCTATTTGATGAAGAAGGTGCAGCTGCTATTCGGAAGTGCTGTAGGGGTATCGACCCTTCCGGGCTATCCGTTTTTAGGGGAGCAGGGTGCGGGGGCATTGCTCGCGCTGTTGGCGATTGCGTGTTGGCACGCTAGAAAACATTTTAAAACTGTGTTTTCACAGGTCATCCGCCCAAATCGTGTAGCCTCACAAACGGAGGCACTTTCGTCCCGCAGCACTGTGATTACATTGGGATTATCGCTGTTATTATTGGCAGTGTTCTGTGTCCGTGGCGGTATGTCGCTGTGGGCATTTACGGTTTTCATCGGCATCTATCTATTGATTGTTGTCGGGTTGACTCGGATGCGGGCGGAACTCGGCCCGCCGATACACGCCATCGGCTATTTGACACCGCAATATATGATGATTTCACTGCTCGGCACGCGGCGGTTACGCGCAGGCAACCTCACGATGCTCTCCCTGATGAATTGGCTCAGTGGTGCCAGCTACGCCTCTTTCCGCACGCACCCAATGCCTGACCAGCTGGAGGCGTTCAAATTAGCGGAACGCACCGGCATCCGAAACCGGACGATGTTCACGGTGTTAGTAATCGCAAGCCTCGTCGGCATCTTATCCAGCCTGATTCTCTATCCGTACGCCATTTACCGGGAGGGTGTCGCTGCAGGGTCAGAACAGATTCACGCGGGGGGAGCGGATACCTATAACTTTTTATCATCGTGGTTAGTGAACCCGAAACCGACAGATTGGTTGGCAACCTCTGTGCTTGGGATAACGTTTGCGGCGAATTTGGGTATCATGTTCCTGCGTTCCCGTTTTGTATGGTGCCCGCTACATCCGGCGGGATATGTTATTGGGGTTGCCCCAGGCACGACAGATGTAATATGGTTTCCGCTGCTGATAGCGATGGTGACGAAGTGGCTTATCTTACGGCATGGCGGTATTAACGCCTATCGGCGAGCAGTGCCGTTTTTCATCGGGCTAGTCCTGGGCGAGGCGTTGATGGGATGTTTCTGGCCGTTGTTGAGTCTGGTGCTACGCTCGGCGGTGTATAGTTGGATTTGATACGCATTCACTTTTTAAGTCGCCTGACAATGTCTTTCTGCCGACTTGGCTGCCGTTTCTGGTAAATTGACATACATTAAATATCCAATTGCTCCGAAGACCTTCTGCAACTCGCCTATCGATAGCGGTGTCCTATTCCGCGTAAATAGAGCCTCCGCTAACTTACCGAATTGCCACATCTCCCCATCTGTTACAATCCCGTAAACGGGCATCAGGTCGTCCCCGTTAATCCGCTGAATTGCAACCAGTTCCGCCAAACACTGTCCCCAACCCTCAATAAAGTCGTTTCGTTTCGCCTCAACGACAACGATGATTGGGGTGCCAAGTACGGTTTTTCCTAACGCCGATTTTGTTGAAATAAGATAATCGGGCGGACCGCTCAGCTGCGAATCGTAGGCAATAGGTTTATGGCTCCACAGCGAAAAGCTATCGGCATATTTTTTGTAAACATCCCGGAGAATCGGATAGATAATACCATTTTTATTAATTATTCTATCATTACCGGTTGTTAGAAATGAAACGGAGAACGGAAGACCCAAACTAAAAGTTTATGCTACTAGAAAGCACAAACTGGAAGTTTATGCTACTAGAAAGCACAAACTGGAAGTTTATGCTACAAGACCGCACAAACTGGAAGTTTATGCTACAAGACCGCACAAACTGGAAGTTTATGCTACAAGACCGCACAAACTGGAAGTTTATGCTACAAGACCGCACAAACTGGAAGTTTATGCTACAAGACCGCACAAACTGGAAGTTTATGCTACAAGACCGCACAAACTGGAAGTTTATGCTACAAGACCGCACAAACTGGAAGTTTATGCTACAAGACCGCACAAACTGGAAGTTTATGCTACAAGACCGCACAAACTGGAAGTTTATGCTACAAGACCGCACAAACTGGAAGTTTATGCTACAATAAAGTGCACAAACTGGAAGTTTATGCTACAAGACCGCACAAACTGGAAGTTTATGCTACAAGACCGCACAAACTGGAAGTTTATGCTACAAGACCGCACAAACTGGAAGTTTATGCTACAAGAAAGTGCACAAACTGGAAGTTTATGCTACAAGACCGCACAAACTGGAAGTTTATGCTACAACAAAGCACAAACTGGAAGTTTATGCTACGCACAAACTGGAAGTTTATGCTACAAGAACGCACAAACTGGAAGTTTATGCTACAAGATGCTACGCACAAACTGGAAGTTTATGCTACAAGAGGCACAAACTGGAAGTTTATGCTACAAGAAAGCACAAACTGGAAGTTTATGCTACTACAAAGAGACATTTTCAATTAGGAATGGTATAACATTCTCACAACGCGCTGTCTCCGATGCAAACACGTCAATATGTTGTTGATTAAACGCAAACTCTTCCAAAAACGCCGGGGAGGGTTCAATATTGGCATCGTACTGGAGGTAGTCCTCCTCGATATATTTAATATCAAAGGTTTCCTGAACTTGCGCGATTGATTTGAAGTTTGTAAATGCCATCTATTCTGCCTCCTTAGATTATGCAAAAAGTATAGCATGAATTTGTGGGAATATCAACAAAAATTAGACCTTAAATGCCCGGTTGATGCGGAAAGGGGTGATGTCAAAAGCGGTTTCGCCGGTCAGTGCCAACTCTCCCAGGATGCGCCCGACGATGGAACAGAACTTAAAGCCGTGTCCTGAAAAACCTGCCGCAATCAGTAGGGTTGGACAGTCAGGATGGAGGTCAATAATGAAATCTTCGTCCGGGGTTTCGGTGTAGAGACAGACTTCGGCATGAACTGTTTCGCCAACCTCCGGTATCCGCTCATGCAAATAGGCATCTATCCGCTGCATGTAAGCTGCGTCGGGGGTGCGGTTGCATGTATCGGGTGAAACAGGTTGTCCCATGCCGTGTCGCGCTATCTTTACGCCATTTTTACCGAAATAGGGGATACCGTAAAGGAATTCGCCTTCTGCTGTAACCTCTGTGAAGACAGGAAATCGGGCCGGCTGGAACAACGCAACATCTGTGGGTTGATAGTAGCAGACCTGTTGCCGCGTTACCGTGAAGAGGGGGTCGAGTTCCGGAAGCAGAACGTTTGTCCACGCCCCTGCTGTTACCACTACCTTTCTGCCACGAAACCGATGTGTGTCGGTGTAGACCGTTAGGACATCCGATTGCCAATCTATTTGCGTAACAGGCATCCCCTCCCGAATATCTGCTCCGTGCTGTTCTGCCAATTGGGAGTGTGTAGAAACACATTCGGCAGCGTGGAGAAAACCGGTGTCCTTCTGATAGAGGATATCCATGGTATCGGACACCCGGAATTGCGGGAAACGTTTCATCAACTGTTGCGAAGTCCACTCCTCCGATTCAACGCCTGCAGCCGCTAAACTTTGCCGAACAGCGCGTCCATATAGGTTTCCACTTTGACCTAAATTGACGCTCCCTGTGATGAACAGGAGGGGTTTTCCTGATGCTGCTTCAAGGGCACGCCATTCTTCATAAGCGGTTTTCATCAGTTCGGTGTAGAAGGGTTTATCGTAAAAAAAACGGATGATGCGGGTTTCACCGTGTGAACTGCCGAACGTGTGTCCACGGTGAAACTGTTCCAAAACGAGCACGTCCGCGCCAGCTTTTGCTATGTGGTATGCTGTCGCGCTGCCCATCCCGCCTGCACCGATGACGATGGTATCGTAGATGTGAGATTGCATCATTTTTCCTTAGAAGAGTCGCGAGCCCAGCTCGCTCCTACAGAAGAGACAGCCTGTCGCGAGCCCAGCTCGCTCCTACAGAAGAGACAGCCTGTCGCGAGCCCAGCTCGCTCCTACAGAAGAGACAGCCTGTCGCGAGCCCAGCTCGCTCCTACAGAAGAGACAGCCTGTCGCGAGCCCAGCTCGCTCCTACAGAAGAGACAGCCTGTCGCGAGCCCAGCTCGCTCCTACATAAGAGATAAGAGGTTTGTTGAAATTTTGTCTGTGGTATGTTAAAATTTTAAAAAGATAATCAAACGGAGGCAAATATGTCATCTCCTGCACTAGATGTCTACATTACACCTGAGGCATACCTTGCCTCAGAACGCAAGGCAAAATTCAAAAGCGAGTACATCCATGGAGAAATCCTGGCAATGTCCGGGGCGAGTCGCGCCCATAATCTTATCACGTTAGATACAGCTATGGAACTTAACATGCAATTGCGCGGGCGGGGTTGCGAAGTTTACAGTAGCGATATGCGTGTTCGGACGAATCCTACAGGTCCCTACTTCTACCCAGATGTCGTCGTTGTTTGCGATAAACCCCGCTTTGAGGATAATGTCTTTGATACACTGCTCAACCCAACCCTTATCGTAGAGGTGCTTTCACCATCAACTGAAGCGTACGACAGAGGTGAGAAATTTATGCACTATCAGGAGCTCACGTCCTTGCAAGAATACGTCCTTGTTGCCCAGGACAGGATTCACGTTGAACATTACCAGCTTATTGAGACGCAGTGGGTGCAGAAAGCGTTTGATTCACCTGAAGATGTCCTACTTTTCAGTTCTATTGGATGCGAATTGCCTTTGCGGGATATCTACATACGCGTTCCATTTCTGAATATCTAACGCAAGTTGCCACATAGTAGCACAAACTTCCTAGTTTGGGTCTTCCATAAGGGCGCGAACTAGGAAGTTCACGGTACAATTATCAGCATTTTTTGACTAAAAGCGGCGTTCCCAAGTCTAAAAATTTATAGGTGGCAACTTAGGTATATCTAGAGCGAAAACGGTTCCGGCACAGTGGTAAAGTGCTTATACCGGTCGGTGCCGCGCAGGAGAATCGGTTTCCACGGGCGTTTCAATGAATTATCCTCTGCCTGCTTCACCGAAGGAGCGATGTATCGGATGGTTAAACCGCACCGCCGACGCGTAGAATGATTCGGGAGGCTGCCGTGGATTATCTGTCCATGATGAATAGACATTTCACCCGCCTTGAGGATTAGGTCAATCGCGGTCTCCTCCGCTGCTTCGGTGACCGGCACCTCCTGATTAATGCTCAGTAGGTTGCCTTCCTGTTCAGATGTGCCGTGCGTTTGAACGCCTTGATGATGACTGCCGGGAATAACCCGCATACATCCGTTTCCTATGTCGCTGTCATCTATAGCATACCAAGCGGTAATTGCATCCGGGGGTTCCAGTCCCCAATACGTTACGTCTTGATGCCATGCAACGAATTTCTCCCGTGGGCCATACTTGCAAAAGAAGTGTGTGGCTAACAGCATCACATCGGGACCGATAAGTGCTTCAATCACATCAACGATTTTGGGGTGTTTGGCGAGTTTCCAAATAAATTCGTATTCGAAATGCCAATCAATCAGTCCGATTTCACATTTTTCCGTGCCGACTTCCGCCTCTAAGGCATCATATTCATCCCGATAGTGGGTGGCTTCAGCCGTGTCGGCGACAGGTATCCCGGTCAAAAATCCATCTTTTTGATACGTTGTTAAGAGCTGTTCATTTGTAGTTTGCATGCCTGATCCTCTCTTATGAAATTTCTGGAAGTTTCCACTGGCGGAACCATTGGGAATCCTCCGGGGGCGGTTCACCTGTGTTTTGCATCGTCTTGAACGTTTTCAAGGCGGGTGTGACCTGTTCTGCCCAAATCTGTTCAACCTCTGCAAACGTTACCGGTTGCCGTTCGGAAATATTCTGTTCTGCGTAAGCGTTTAACAATTCCTGCATCTTGTTGCCGAGCCATGCGACCTCATCGTTGACCATGCGTTCTCCGATGCGCCGGTCTGAGTCGTACGCATTTGCTCCCATTGCGAAGTGGGGGCCGGGGGTGTCAGGTGGCGGCATCCGCGACATATCAACGCATGCCGGGTCTAAAGCCCAGAGTAGCGAGGTTTCAACGCGGCCTGCGTGGTCTCCGCTGTTGCCCTGCTTGTCGAAACCGATACCGTTCGCCTCAAAATCGGGGAGTCCGTACAGCTGCATTGCGAAGTGCGGTTGGATTAATGTTAGCAACGTTTTGAGGTCTTGCCAATTTGGGCCGTAGTGTCCGGTGAGAAAAATCGCTGCGTGAAATCCGAGGGCATCGGCGGCCCGGACGTGATAACACACATTTTTGAAATGTTGCCATGCTGGCATAGCGGTCATCCAGCTCCGCACTTCACCGACATTTTGCTGTGCCCAATTTGCGTAAGTGCCGTGTTCATGGATATGCCAATAGTCGGGCGGTGCGACAATGCCGCCGTGGGTTTGTGCAGCGCGGCAGGCAATTGCGTGCGCCTTGAGGGCATCTAACCCGACCGTATTCTGTGGACCGTGCGGTTCACAGAGCCCATAAGTGAAATAGACACCGGGGCATTCCGTAAACGCAGCTTCCAATTCATCTGGGAACATCCGCTCCCAGCGTACTTCTCGTCTCATTATCCTTCTCCTTAAAAAAACCTAAGTTGCCACATAGTAGCATAATCTTCCAGATTGTGCGTAATAGTAGCATAATCTTCCAGATTGTGCGTAATAGTAGCATAATCTTCCAGATTGTGCGTAATAGTAGCATAATCTTCCAGATTGTGCGTAATAGTAGCATAATCTTCCAGATTGTGCGTAATAGTAGCATAATCTTCCAGATTGTGCGTAATAGTAGCATAATCTTCCAGATTGTGCATATTTGTGTGCAAACTAAAAGTGGACGCTACAAATAGTGCCTAATTAACGCGAGTTTGAAAAAAGTTTTGACTTAGAGCGTTCTGTGTTAGTTTTAGCAAAAAACTGCACAAACTAGGAAGTATGTGCTACAATGCTGCTGCTTTTTTCGCGGTGAAAAGGTTTAGAGCAAACGGATATTTATTCAAGCTCACGTCAATTATCAGCATATTTTCATTAAAGACGGTGTTTCCGGGTCTAAAAACTTATTAAAAAAAAACCTAAGTTGCCACATAGTAGCATAATCTTCCAGATTGTGCGTAATAGTAGCATAATCTTCCAGATTGTGCCCATAGTAGCATAATCTTCCAGATTGTGCCCATAGTAGCATAATCTTCCAGTATCAAACGGATATTTATTATCAAGCTCACGTCAATTATCAGCATATTTTCATTAAAGACGGTGTTTCCGGGTCTAAAAACTTATTAAAAAAAAACCTAAGTTGCCACATAGTAGCATAATCTTCCAGATTGTGCCCATAGTAGCATAATCTTCCAGATTGTGCCCATAGTAGCATAATCTTCCAGATTGTGCCCATAGTAGCATAATCTTCCAGATTGTGCATATTTGTGTGCAAACTAAAAGTGGACGCTACAAATAGTGCCTAATTAACGCGAGTTTGAAAAAAGTTTTGACTTAGAGCGTTCTGTGTTAGTTTTAGCAAAAAACTGCACAAACTAGGAAGTATGTGCTACAATTATTCCGCTTTTTTGGCGGTGAAAAAGGTTTAGAGCAAACGGATATTTATTATCAAGCTCACGTTATATTTAAAGTCTGGCAAATCTTCTTTGCCCCCGCGAGATTAGGTTGGAGTTCAAACGCCATGAGTAAAACCTTCCGCGCCTCCGAAAATTGGTTTATCTCCACGTAGAATTCAGCAATTTTTTTGTACATCCACGCGGTTTCACGCTTTGGAAGTTGTAACGCCTGAATCTTCAGCAGAGAGACGGGGGTTGTCTGTTCATGCCCCTCAACGCTGAAATGGTAAAGGTATAGACATTTCAAACGTTCTTTAAGTTCCCGGGTAAAGTGTCGGAAACAGGGCCGTTTCGCTTCAGCGGCGAGCAGCGATTCATAAATTACGCGCGCCTGCTCCTGTTTGCCAAGCTTCTGATACGCTTCTGCGATTAAGAATTCACAGTCCCGGCTCTGTTCGTAGCTAAGAAAATCGTCAATGCACACCCCCTCTTTTTCACAGCACAGCTGCTCGTAAGCAGAAATACCCGCCTCATAGTTTTGATGGAGCAGTGCTTGAAATAGCAATTCCAATTTGGTGTATGTCTGATTGAGTCGATTGCGTCTCTCCTGATAGGCTGCTTGTGCTTCTCGCTGCTGTTGAGCGGCTTCTAGTGTCTGGTCATAATCCCATTTCTGTCTTTTGTCGCGCAGGATAGTGTATGCCTTACAGACTTCACGAAACCGCTGCGCTGCGAAGTCAACCTGCTCCGGATTTTTATCGGGGTGGTAACGTTTCGCGAGTTTGCGGAATGCCTGTTTTATTTCGGCCGCAGTCGCGCCCCGGTCTATTTCTAAGATTTCGTAGTAATTTGGTATTTGCATGTTATTATCGTACAAGTTTTAAATGGATATACGAATATAATGCCATAGATTACAGTGATTGTCAAGGGGAAATTTAAGATTGGAACGGCGGAAGAGTGGAAGGGTGGATTTCGCGGGTGTTGTCAGAATCGCGGATTATCGCGGATTTATCGGATTTCGCGGATTTTAAGATGGGTAACAATCCAAGTTTTGTGATTATAGTTTTAGCGTTTTTTTGTCAGAATCGCGGATTATCGCGGAGGACGCGGAGGACGCGGAGTTTAAGAGATGTCCGCCTATCTAGAAAGGTATCGCGTGCACAGCGCGCTCCTACAGAGCGGGGAGGTCGCGTGCACAGCACGCTCCTATATAACACGTTAAGTCCAAAAGTTTTACGCAACCAAAGAAATTGACAGAAAATGCAATTGTGTGTATAATTGGATTGATAAAGTGAAAGTAAGGAGAGGTCCGATGTGCCGCCCGGACGCAGTAATAAATAGATGCGGACATCTCCGTCCCTCTCAGCAAACGCAGACACAATGAGAGCCGTCTATACTTAAAACGGAGATGGAATAGAGGGGTATGAGGGATCTCTATCTCATCATTATTTCAATGAAAGCCCTCAAAGGATAACTAATACCATTTTTATTAATTATTCTATCATTACCGGTTGTTAGAAATGAAACGGAGAACGGAAGACCCAAACTAAAAGTTTATGCTACAATAAAGTGCACAAACTGGAAGTTTATGCTACAATAAAGTGCACAAACTGGAAGTTTATGCTACAATAAAGTGCACAAACTGGAAGTTTATGCTACAATAAAGTGCACTGGAAGTTTATGCTACGAAGAAGTGCACAAACTGGAAGTTTATGCTACAATAAAGTGCACAAACTGGAAGTTTATGCTACGAAGAAGTGCACAAACTGGAAGTTTATGCTACAATAAAGTGCACAAACTGGAAGTTTATGCTACGAAGAAGTGCACAAACTGGAAGTTTATGCTACGAAGAAGTGCACAAACTGGAAGTTTATGCTACAATAAAGTGCACAAACTGGAAGTTTATGCTACGAAGAAGTGCACAAACTGGAAGTTTATGCTACGAAGAAGTGCACAAACTGGAAGTTTATGCTACAATAAAGTGCACAAACTGGAAGTTTATGCTACAAGAAAGAGACATTTTCAATTAGAAATGGTATAAGATGTTCCTCAAATCGATCAGTCTTAACAACGTCAAGTGTTTTTCTGATATTGCTTTGTCCTTTGAAAGGGAGAATGGCGATGTTCGCAAATGGACACTCTTGTTGGCTGAAAACAGTGTCGGTAAAAGTACGCTGCTGAAAACTATCGCCTTGATAACTGGCGGCAGTGATGCTATAACCGAGCTATTAGAAAAACCTGCCGACTGGATTCGGTACGACACGCAGGCGTGTGAAATCTCAGCCGTTTTGGGGACAACGGAAGGAAAGGAACGCGAGATTCGCTTACAGCTCGCGGCCGAAGATACCCTCGCCGATGTCATCAGGAAAAACGAACAGAATCTCGCTTGGCTTGATAAGGCACTCAAAGGGAAAAACGAGGATTACTTTGTGCTCGGTTTCGGCGCGTCTCGACATCTCAATGCAGCAAACAGTCGAAGAACAAAGACATCGGAATTCACAAACAAAAGGGCACAGCGCGTCGCTACCCTATTCAACCCTGATGCAACCACCAAACCAATCGATTCCTGGGCGATGGACCTCGACTACATAGGAAACGGTGCTGCATTGGAAACCGTTCGAAAGGTACTCAGCAATCTACTACCGGAGATAAAGTTTCATCGCATTGATAAACAGAATGGGCACTTACTATTTGATACGCCAGATGGTATTGTGCCGTTACATTGTCTCAGCGACGGATATCTTGCAATGGCAGCTTGGATAGGCGACTTGTTGTTCCAAGTTTCAGAAGTCTCTGGTAACTCACAGGAGAAACCGCTTACTGCCAAGGGGCTCCTCCTCATTGATGAGGTTGACCTGCATCTCCATCCAAAGCGGCAACGCCAACTATTATCGCTTCTTGACAAATGGTTACCGAATTTTCAGTTCGTTGCAACGACGCACTCGCCCATGGCCGCGCAACAGGCAGGTGAAGGTGAACTTCACTGTTTGATGCGCAAAAGAGGGAAAATTCACCTCTATCCATTTCCCGGTGCCCCTAACACGCTCCTTTTACACCAACTGGTAATGTCTCCCGCGTTCGGGTTAGATACCGATGAGTCAAAATCGGTTGAGGACATGAAGAACCGATACCGCTCCCTCCGGGACAAAGCGGAGCTGTCGGCTAAGGAGCAAGCGGAATTGGATAAACTAACCACCGTCATTACTGAACTACCCCCTGGCGGTAGAGCAAGTATGATACTTTCTGAAGAGCATGAGCAGCTCCTGCGACAAATTCAGAAAGAGTTGCAGGAGGGCAGGGTATGATACCCTTCTCCCCTAAATTCACGGAACAAATTACTAAACTTTGGACAATTCAAAGGGATAGGTGGAAGGGTGGAAGATTGGAAGGGTGGATTTGGCGTTTTTTGTCAGAATCGTGGATTATTGCGGATTACGCGGTTCTTATGTAGGAGCGAGCTGTGCTCGCGATATAGGAAATCGTTCTTATGTAGGAGCGAGCTGTGCTCGCGATACTCACGTTCTTCTTCATTACCTAATTTATTCACCAAAATTGCGAATTTTTCGTTTTTTTGAAAAAAATCGCAAAAAAAATTGACAAAAAATGCAATTGTGTGTATAATTGAATTGATAAAGTGAAAGTTTGGTCTGATGCTATGCTTTCAAACATGGGGACTTGTGTTAAATCGGGAGAGGTCCGAGGAGCCGCCCGGACGCGGCAAATAGATGCGGACATCTCCGTCCCTCTCAGCAAACGCAGACACAGTGTCCAAACTTTAGTCCGATGGTATCCAGTTTATGTTGGTTAGCACACAGTCGGGAAAATGCAACACGTGCGATTTTTCCGAAACGTAAAAGCGAACGCAGGTGAAAAAGATGTGGAAAATATGCCACAATTTTAGCAGCTTAAAACCGATTTTAGCAGTGCCGTACAGTCGTTATGCAGGCGGTGCGGATGCTTGCTGTGCTTGTGTTTTTCCAACAACAAAACATACTGTTAATATAAATTTAACGATAACTACCCCCCCCCTTTCTAAATGTTAATTATAAATTAACTATTATTAAAAATATAACAGGTCCCAGCAATTATTGCGGGACTCTGTTTGTGCTCGCGCGAGTTTCGTCTTGTACGAAATGTTTCGTCGCGGGCTATTTTTGTTGCATTGAAATCGGTATCCTTCAATGCTTGTCATCCGCGTTGTGCCTGCGTACCAAGTGCAACGAAAGGATATAACGAAACGGTACAACTAAACCTAAGCATGAATTACTGAGCCTTATCTTGGATTGTGGTTGCCCATCTGTTTGGGATAAGATGTTAGCTGTAATCCGCATTCATGCACTACACAACCTAAAAAGCCTCGAGCAGCATGGCATCACCCTTGCTGCTCAAGCACATCTTATATTTTATAAGGAGTTCTATTACAATGCGAAAATATCACTGGTTATTTATTGTTATCCTAGTAAGTTGTATGGTTTCCATCATCGCTTGCCAATATGTAGATAAGATGACGAAACCTGTTATGCCGGAACCGGACCCTGAAGTGACTGAACCGACACCCCCAGAAGTGGTGGAGATTGATCTAACGGATCCGAATGCCCTCCCAAATAGACTCACCGTCCAAGATGCCACATTGGTAAGTGCGTGGCGGCCAGAAACATCAACCGCTGCAACTGCCCCGAGTATCAAGACGGATGTTGAGAATATAAACGCCTCCCCTGGCGACACCGTTAACCTTCCATTTACCTATTCTGGCACGAACACGCTTGGTGGATGTATTGTGTGTATAGAAGGTGTTCCCGGTTATTATGACCTGCCGTATACCGGTGCGGCTGATGCGTTACCCACCGCTATCCCCGTTGGTATCCGGGAAAATGTTGCGCCTGGGTCTTTTACAGCGTGTTATAGCGTCTATGACGAGCAGGGACAATATGCCAACTACTTGAATATTGTTATTACAGTTGCTGCACCGGAAGTGACTGAACCGACACCCCCAGAAGTGGTGGAGATTGACCTAACGGATCCGAATGCGCTGCCAAATAGGTTCGCTGTCCAAGGTGCCACATTGGTAAGTGCATGGCGGCCAGCAACATCAACCGCTGCAACTGCCCCGAGTATCCAAGCAGACGTTGGAAACATAAACGCCTCCCCTGGTGCCATCGTTAATCTTCCGTTTACGTATTCTGGTGCTAATGCCCTTAGTGGCTGTATCGTGTGTATAGAAGGCGTTCCCGGTTATTTCAATTTGCCGTATACGGGTGCGGCTGATGCGTTACCCACCGCTATCCCCGTTGGTATCCGGGAAAATGTTGCGCTTGGGTCTTTTACAGCGTGTTATAGCGTCTATGACAATCAGGGACAATACGCCAACTACTTGAGTGCTGTTATTACCGTTACTGAACCGGAACCACCTGTAGTAGTTGACCCGCCTGTAGTAGTTGACCCACCTGTAGTAGTTGACCCACCTGTAGTAGTTGACCCGCCTGTAGTCGTTGACCCGCCTGTAGTCGTTGACCCGGGAGAGGCGCGCGAAGGCATGGTGCTAATCCCCGCTGGTGAATTTCAGATGGGGACGAACGATCATCCTTTTAGCCACGACTTGAATCTAGATCCTTATTACAATGCCCATACCGTTTACGTGGATGCGTTCTATATAGATCAGTATGAGGTGACGAATGCACAATATGTGGCATTTCTGAATGCAAATGATCCGAAAGGTATAAAAGCTAGACAGAACCAGTGGTTCGGTGTGTGGGCGGGTGTTCATTATTCTTACCATTCGGGGGGGGAGACAGCTCCGATTTGGTATGATGTAGATGTAACGGATATGTATCGTGTGAAGGCAGGTTTTGAAAATTACCCTGTTGTGTATGTAAGTTGGTATGGGGCAATGGCTTACGCCAAATGGGTAGGGAAACGTTTGCCCACAGAAGCCGAATGGGAAAAGGCTGCGCGAGGCGGTTTGGTAGATAAGTGGTATGTGTGGGGGAATGCGGGGCCTGATCCTTATAACCCGAAAGAAAATTTCTACATATCCGTGAATTCTGGTCCAACACCTATTGGCAGTTTTCAGCCGAACGGGTATGATTTATACGATATGGGTGGTAACGTTCAGGAGTGGTGCTTAGACGAGTACGATGAGGGTTTCTATGCGATCTCTCCGAGGCGGAATCCGCTAGCTGGTGCACCCAGTATAGGATGGTTATTAGACAACTATACAGACGTTACGTCTGTACGCGTCGTGCGCGGCGGTTTCTATAGTGATAGCATAGAAGATGCAGTTATCTTCTGGCGTTATAGTGGTGGTCCGGCTCGTCGGGCGGAATGGCTCGGTTTTCGTTGTGTGCAGGATGCCTCCGATTAAATGTTTGCTGCTTGCAGGGAAGGGAACGTTCCTTTCTCTGCGGGCACCGACTGTATAAGTAGGACTTATACAATTCCTTTTAGGGCGGTTCCATGAAGTGAAGATTAATTTTTAAATTCGGTAATTCTGCTCTCTTTTCTGTCTGAATCGCTGATTATCACAGAGAACGCGGAATTAAGAGATTCTTTGTTACCGATCCGTCTCTCACGAGCGGAATTAAGAGATTTTTTTGTTACCGAACCGTCTCTGGCGAAAGGAAATAGTTGAAACACAAAAGCATTTTCCGCGTCCTCTGTGTTCTCTGTGCCTTCTGTGATTCAGACAACAAAAGAATAGACCTCATACAAGAGCAACATTAGAGAAGGTATCTAGTGTCCGGAAATTACCGAATTAATTTTTTAAACTTCATCATAATCGTGTGATTCATTGTCTCTCAATTTCTAAGCAGTAAAGGAGATATAAGATAACATGAAAATTAAAGTAACTGTTTTTGTATTAACACTTCTCACGGTTTCAAGTGTCCATATCTCTGCTGTCTTTGCACAAGATGCGGAGTACATGCAATGGGGTTTACCCGAAGGTGCAAAAGCGCGTCTCGGCAAAGGCACGTTAAGCAAGATAACGTATTCTCCAGATGGTAAGTTGCTTGCAGTAGCTGGCAGTGCAGGAACATGGATCTATGATGCCAAAAACCTAGAAGGACAATCCCTACTGAGGGTATGGGATGGTGTTTTCGATTCCAATTCACTGACAATAATCGGTAAAAATTTTGAAGCGACTGGGTCTGCTTACGGTCCCAACCTCGTAGCAGAAATCTGTTTCTACGATGTTGCGACGGGTGTGAAGAAAGGTAGCATTGAAATAGGCTCGACTGTTGGTCCCTTTGCCTATTCGTCGGTCAGTAACCAGCTTGCTACTGGTAACAGTACGGCACCCAAAAACGTGGTGATGTGGGATACAGAGACGAAGACACAGATGTACACTCTCAGCGGGCATCAGAATAATCTGAAAGCCCTCGCTTTTTCACCTGATGGCGAAACGCTTGCAACTGCTTCGTATGAAAGCATCCGGCTATGGGATGTCACAAAGGGGAGAGGGGGTCGACTCATAGCTGTTTTTGACAATGATAGTTATGAGGTTAAACTTGCCTTTTCACCCGATGGTACAATGCTTGCAGGAGGTATAGGTTACGACGTGAAGGTGTGGGATGTTAGGACAACTCAACTCAAAGCTGTCACTACTAATTTTGGTTATATCTATGACCTTGCCTTTTCACCCGATGGTACAATGCTTGCAAGTAGTAAGGGGATATTGTGGGAAACGGAAACGTGGGAACGGAAAGCTATTCTTCTCAGCGGTTATTATGATTCTAGTTATTATAATTATAGAGGGACCGCTGTTGCGTATTCGCCCGATGGTAAAACGCTCGCCATTGGGTTTAATAAACATGCTTTGCAATTGTGGGATGTAGCGAAAATTTCTTCACAGATAAGAGAACACGACTACGAAAACGATTTTGACTTATCCTTAAATTGGAATTACTATTGGGATTCCTATGAATTCAAGGAGCATGGCATCGAGCTTGAAGGCGATCCAATACTCATCGATAAGCCTGACGGCGTTTTCTATTCTTTCGATCCTGGTGGTGTAGCGGGTATCTATTCCCTTGCGTATTTGACCGACGGAAATACCCTCCTCATAAATGAATATTTATTGTGGGATACGACAACAGGCTCACGCAAAGGAACTTTAAGTGGGGCTGATGAATATGCCGTTTTAAGTGAGCTTGTGAGTGGACCTCTGTCGTTAAATTCGGCCAGCTTTGAAAAATTAAATTGGGTTGTCTCAAGAGATTTAAATATTGAAATCATACGTAATCTCACAAGTGGTGTTGTTACGTCGTTAACGAACCCCGCCAGGGCTCTTGCATATTCACCCAATGGAAGTATACTTGCAATTGCAAGACACACAGAGGCTGGCGGGGTCTTGCAGCTGTGGAATCCGGTGACGAGGCGACTCATAAGAACTATAGAAGTAGAAAGGACTATAGGAGCCCTTGCTTTTTCACCTGATGGCACTATCTTTACAAGCGGCCATGGTTCCACAGTGAATTTATGGAATACAGGAACCGGCGAACACATCCGCGCCATCTCAGGAACAGCACCGTTTGTGTATTCACCCGATGGAAATACACTTGCAATAGGACGCGAGCATGTTGCATTTTTGTGTGATACAGAGAAGTTATTATATAATCCGGATTATCTACAGATAGAACGAATCCTTAACGGTCATACGGGCAGAGTCACGGACCTTGTATATTCGCCTGATGGGACCACGCTTGCAAGTGCAAGTCGGGACGGCACTATATTAATCTGGCAAATCGAGCCATCCCCATCCTCACTACTCCCTGAAGATGTCAATATGGACGGGGTTGTAAACATTCTTGACATGGTCAGGGTTGCCTCAAACTTCGGCAAGAAGGGCCCAAACACTGCGGATATTAACGGGGATGGGGTTGTCAATATATTAGATTTGACGCTTGTTGCCGCCAAATTTGGTAATATGTCTTCGGCACCCGTTACCTGGAACCTTGATCTTGCCACAACCCTTACGCGTGCGGATGTAGCAGCATGGCTCCATGAGGCGCGTCAAATGAATCTAACAGAGCCCGTTTTTCAACGTGGTATTCTGATTTTGGAACAACTCTTGGCAGCATTGACACCAACAGAGACAACACTCTTGCCAAACTATCCCAATCCGTTCAACCCGGAAACGTGGATACCGTATCAGTTATCCGAATCGGTGGACGTAGTATTGACCATCTATTCTGTTGATGGCAAACTGGTACGGCGTTTAGATTTGGGACATAAAGCTGCTGGTTTTTACCAGAGTCGTAACCGTGCGGCATATTGGGATGGTAGGAATGCTGACGGTGAACGCGTGGCAAGCGGTCCCTATTTCTATACGCTAACTGCTGGGGATTTCTCAGCTACCCGTAAGATGTTAATCGTGAAGTAGAGCGAGTTTGGGATGGGCGGGTGTGGACATCCGCCCAATCCTATTTGAGGACAGAAAAATGGAAATCAACACCCTACCCCTACTTAAAAACCACAATCAGTTTTCGCGCTATTACGTTTTGGGCAGCCGCTTTCGCGTGAATGACGAGAATATAGCGTCCGTTTCGAACTATAACGCCATCATCTGTTAATCCATCCCACTGTTCCGCGTTCGGCCCGATGTGGCGTACAGCACTGTTGAGGAGTCTGCGGATACGTCTACCCCGTAGGTCAAAGATATCCATTGTGACAAGTGCTTGCGACGCATCGGGGGCATTGAGTTGATACGTTATTGTGAGTCGATGTCTCTCCGGGGCGAAAAAGACGCGGGGAGACAACGTAACCCGCTGAATTTTTAACCTATTCGTGCGTTTCAAGGTTGTTTCAGGGACCATTAAGGTATAAATACCGAAGTGGTTGATAGAGGCAGTGACGGTGCCTTGGGCAACGTTCACCCGACTTTGCAACGGCACCCATCTTTTCTGAAATCCCTCCCAAAAATAGAGGTGTGGTTGTGCATCCGTTCCGAGCAAAAATGTGATACGCGCGCTCCGTTTGAGCACAAGCCGCGCCGGTGAAATACGAACGACACGCACAAGCCGTTTTGCTGCTATCGGCACCCCCGGAGGTCCCACAATTTCTATGCCAATTTTCTGTTCAGTTGGTAGTGCACCTTTGGGCAGTTCTATCTCTACCCCCGCAGGACTTTTGAGGGTGCCACCGTTAGTCGTAAACGTCTTCGTAGCAGGCACGACTGTCAGCTTGACACGTTTCAGCATGCCGTTGCGTCTGCATAGGAGATGTCCTTCGCCGACAAAAATTGCCGATAATATCGGGGGTGTGCCCGTAATGCTGCCTAAGTTCCCCGCAATGAACCAGCTCGCCGCCACCGGGTTTTTGTCGGAGGTTGCCGCCTGAAGTCGGTATTGTTGTCCCGAAATCAATGTGTAGGGGGGCATTATCTGAATATTTCCATCAAATATCTGAATTTCAAACGGGTCGGCAGCGGTTGCAATATGGGGAAGACAGCACGCTATCAGTGTGATAAAAATGAAATGGACGGCTACTTGGGCAAAAAGTGTTCGCATAGTTCTAATACCATTTTTATTAATTATTCTATCATTACCGGTTGTTAGAAATGAAACGGAGAACGGAAGACCCAAACTGGAAGTTTATGCTACAAGAACGCACAAACTGGAAGTTTATGCTACAAGAAAGCACAAACTGGAAGTTTATGCTACAAGAACGCACAAACTGGAAGTTTATGCTACAAGAAAGCACAAACTGGAAGTTTATGCTACAAGAAAGCGCACAAACTAAAAGTTTATGCTACAAGAACGCACAAACTGGAAGTTTATGCTACAAGAAAGAGACATTTTCAATTAGAAATGGTATAACTAGGTAAGCATTCATCAATCAGAATATGCTGCATAAGCTTGTGTGAGTAGCATCTCCTTTGCCAATTCCAATGTCTGCACAGCCTGTGTGCGGCTGACAGCAGGAAAATCTTCCAAAAATTCGTCTAAATTATCACCCGCTTCCAGATAGTCAATGAGGTTTTTGATGGGAACACGTGTGTTTTTGAAAACAGGGGTGCCACTCATAATCTCCGGATTACAGGTAATAAGGTTGTTAAATGCCTGCACTGTTTGCTGCTCAGATTTCATGCCTAATTCTCCTTAAAATTTAACTTTCGCGCTAGAAGGATGATAATTTAAGGATACCATGAAAACGGGTTATAGTAAAGCAATTATTGAAGTCGCGAGCCCAGCTCGCTCCTACAGAAGATTGTGTAGCTAAAAAGGGTTTGTTATACGCAATCGTGTCGCGAGCCCAGCTCGCTCCTACAGAAGAGGGGTAACGGAAAAAATGCTAAACCTCCAATCACAAAACTTTCTAGAAGGGCGATAATTTAAGGATACCATGAAAACGGGTTATAGTAAAGCAATTATTGAAGTCGCGAGCCCAGCTCGCTCCTACAGAAGAGGGGTAATGCGGAAAAAACGCTAAACCTCCAATCACAAAACTTTCTAGAAGGGCGATAATTTAAGGATACCATGAAAACGGGTTATAGTAAAGCAATTATTGAAGTCGCGAGCCCAGCTCGCTCCTACAGAAGATTGTGTAGCTAAAAAGGGTTTGTTATACGCAATCGTGTCGCGAGCCCAGCTCGCTCCTACAGAAGAGGGGTAATGCGGAAAAAACGCTAAACCTCCAATCACAAAACTTTGATTGTTACGCATCTTAAAATCCGCGAAATCCGATAAATCCGCGCTAATCCGCGATTCAGACAACACACGTGAAATCCTTTATTAAGGCGCGATTCTCCTTGAATTGCAGGCGATTTCGTGATACACTCATGCATTATGGGAAAGCAACAACCTGATGGTACCACTCTTATCAAAACCGATTCCTTACTGAAACCTTACGCCGCCCAATTGCGAAAGCGATTCGCGCACTATCAACGGCTCAGAACGCAGATTGAAAAGACCGGGGGCATACTCGGCGAAATAACCCAGGGACACCGATATTTCGGGTTCAACCGTGGCGAAAGTGAAGGCATACCTGGGGTCTGGTATCGAGAATGGGCACCGGGCGCGCACGCGCTCTCCCTCATCGGTGACTTTAACGACTGGGCACGCGACGCACATCCACTGTCTGTTGACCGGTGGGGGGTGTGGCATCTATTCCTCCCGGACAACGTGTATGCCAATAAACTGACACACGGAAGTCTTGTAAAGGTTCATGTCGTATCAGAACTCGGGGGTCTCGACCGAATTCCGGCCTATATTCAACGCGTTGTACAGCGCGAAAACCTCGATTTTAGCGGACAGTACTGGGCACCCCCGCAGCCATATCGTTGGCAGCATGCCCCACCCGATTTCAACTGCAATACCGAAGGATTAAGGATTTACGAGGCACACATCGGTATGGCACAAGAATCAGAAAAGATCGGAACGTTCGCTGAGTTTACGCAAAACGTTTTACCCCGAATTGCTAACCTAGGCTATAACGCCGTGCAACTGATGGCTATTATGGAACACCCCTATTATGGTAGTTTCGGGTACCACGTGAGCAATTTTTTCGCTGTTTCAAGCCGTTTCGGAACACCTGAAGAACTCAAAGCACTTATAGATACAGCGCACGGAATGGGTTTGTTGGTTATCATGGATATCGTGCATAGTCACGCGGTTAAAAACCTCAATGAAGGTTTGAACCGTTTCGACGGGACGGCACATCACTATTTCCACGCGGGGGCAAAAGGGGAACATGTCGCTTGGGATTCGCTCTGTTTCGATTATAGCAAATACGAAGTCCAGCGGTTTCTGCTCAGCAATATTCGCTACTGGTTGGAGACCTACCGGTTTGATGGGTTCAGATTTGACGGTGTCACGAGTATGCTTTACAGTGACCACGGGCTGGAGCGAAAGTTCACAGGCTACGCCGATTACTTCGACGCTCGAGTTGAAACAGACGCTATCGCCTACCTGATGTTGGCAAATGAGGTGGTGCATGCTACTAACCCGCACGCGATTTCTATTGCTGAGGACATGAGCGGAATGCCCGGACTTGCACGTCCTATTGAAGAGGGGGGGCTCGGTTTCGATTACCGCCTCGCAATGGGCATCCCGGATTATTGGATCCGGTTGTTAAAGGAGAAAAAGGACGAAGCGTGGCACCTCGGTGACATTTACGGCATGTTGCACAACAGACGCATCGGCGAAAAACATATCGCTTACGTCGAAAGTCATGACCAAAGTATTGTCGGCGATAAAACCCTAGCAATGCAGCTGATGGACGCGGAGCTCTATACAAAAATGAGCATCTTCACCCCAAGCCTCAGAATTGCGCGAGGGGTTGCGTTACACAAATTGATTCGCCTGCTCACGTTTAGTCTAGGCGGTGAGGGGTATCTCAATTTCATGGGAAATGAATTCGGACACCCCGAATGGATCGATTTCCCCCGGGCAGGCAACAACTATTCGTCCTGGTACGCACGTAGGCAGTGGCATCTTGTAGACGATGAGACGCTCTATTACAGGCACTTAAACAATTTTGATAAGGCAATGCAACGATTGGACGTAGTGTACCAGCTGCTCACCGATGAAAACATTCAGTTGTTATCTATTCACGAAGATGCGAAACAGATAGTCTATACGCGAGCTGGTCTTGTCTTCGCCTTTAACCTTCATCCGACAGCATCTGTGACAGATTGGCGTATTCCTGTACCGCAACGGACAGATTACCGTCTCATTCTCAACACAGATGATACCGATTTTGGTGGGTACGGCGCTGTAACGGGGGTTCATTATCCCTGGCAAGCGATAGAGATGGAAGACGTAGGGCAATCGATTCAGCTCTATGTACCTGCCCGGAGTGCCCAGGTTTTAGGACCGCGTTTGTTCAACACACCTCCTATGTAGGAGCGTGCTGTGCACGCGATTTTTGTTTTTTCTCCTATGTAGGAGCGTGCTGTGCACGCGATACATTATATTTTTCTCTGTAGGAGCGTGCTGTGCACGCGATACATTATATTTTTCTCTGTAGGAGCGTGCTGTGCACGCGATACATTATATTTTTCTCTGTAGGAGCGTGCTGTGCACGCGATACCCACACGCTCCCTCATTCCATCTCGAATTTACACCGCCAAAACGGATAATCCTTCGCAGCCTTTACCAATCCTGACCGCACCGGATTCTCATAACAATATCGGATAATGCTATTCAATGATTCATCCTGCCGAATACCGTGGTCATAATAAGCACGTTGCCAAAGCGGACCCCTACGTCCCAAGCAAGCGTTAATCTGTTTCGCTGTATAGCTTTTGAAGGATTGTATAAGTCTCGACAATGTTTGTTTGCTGCCAAGTTGGATAACGGCGTGAATATGATCCGGCATCACAATGATACAAAACCATCTGAGTCGCTCGTTCGTTTCGAGCCAGTCAAAGGCTTGAAAGATGATGTCTGCGATTTCGGGGGTGGCAAGCAGCGGTTTTTTGTTAAGTGTGGTTATTGTGAGGGAATAATAGGTGCCGGGTATTGAGTGTCTGCCTTTGCGGAGTTGTCGGTGTCCTCGGGTAGGCGATTTTTTCATTTCATATTCCTATAATGTGTCGCGTGCACAGCACGCTCCTACAGAAGAGATTATCGCGTGCGGTGCACGTTCCTACAGAAGAGGGTGTCGCGTGCACAGCACGCTCCTACAGAAGAGGGTGTCGCGAGCCCAGCTCGCTCCTACAGAAGAGGGTGTCGCGTGCACAGCACACTCCTACAGAAGAGGTGTCGCGAGCCCAGCACACTCCTACAGAAGAGGGTGTCGCGTGCACAGCACGCTCCTACAGAAGAGGGTGTCGCGTGCACAGCTCGCTCCTACAGAAGAGGTGTCGCGAGCCCAGCTCGCTCCTACAGAAGAGGGTGTCGCGTGCACAGCACGCTCCTACAGAAGAGGGTGTCGCGAGCCCAGCTCGCTCCTACAGAAGAGGGTGTCGCGTGCACAGCACGCTCCTACAGAAGAGGTGTCGCGTGCACAGCACGCTCCTACAGAAGAGGGTGTCGCGTGCACAGCACACTCCTACAGAAGAGGGTGTCGCGAGCCCAGCACGCTCCTACAGAAGAGGGTGTCGCGTGCACAGCACGCTCCTACAGAAGAGGTGTCGCGTGCACAGCACGCTCCTACAGAAGAGGGTGTCGCGTGCACAGCACGCTCCTACAGAAGAGGGTGTCGCGTGCACAGCACGCTCCTACAGAAGAGGGTGTCGCGTGCACAGCACACTCCTACAGAAGAGGGTGTCGCGTGCACAGCACGCTCCTACAGAAGAGGTGTCGCGTGCACAGCTCGCTCCTACAGAAGAGGTGTCGCGAGCCCAGCTCGCTCCTACAGAAGAGGTGTCGCGTGCCCAGCACGCTCCTACAGAAGAGGGTGTCGCGTGCACAGCACACTCCTACAGAAGAGGGTGTCGCGTGCACAGCACGCTCCTACAGAAGAGGGGCGCAGGATGTGTTATCACGTAGTGTTATTCTCCAGCGAATACGCACGATTGCCACCCGGACCGCCACCAATCGCCCACGTACCACGGAACAACGATTGCCGTTTCGGCGGCATCGTTTCAATAATCTCATGGCTCAGATTCAACCGATGCCACTGGGCCCAAATTGAGTTATAGCAATTGAAAACCGCGCACCGTGGATTATCGGGATTCGTCCAATCGTTTGCGGCATGCACAAGGCTTTCTGTGAAAATCACGACCGACCCAGGGGGACAGCTATAATCCTCCATCATCTCCCGCATGCTATCCTCCCATGGCGATTCGCTGATATTCGGACGATACGGGTCCGGCCCGCCGTAGTTGAAGTGTGCCTTATGCGAACCGCTTAGGAAAGAGGTACCGCCTTGTCCTGCCTTCACCTCCTCAAGTTCCCAAACGACGCGCGTGAGTCCAGCGAATATTTTTCCGCCAGCAACCTGATACCGCATCGCATTTGCTTGTTGCGGGGGTCGCACGACGTGTGGCAATCCGTTATCACCCCGTGATGTAACACTCCAGCCGGGTTTCCGGACAGTCGTAAAAGACCCTTCACACCGAAATCCGTAGCAATCATCGAGAATAAATCGTTCATCCGCAAGAATTGCATTTAGAACACCTACAATTCCGGGATGATCGAGTAAGGTTTGGAGGGCTCCCTGATAACTTTGTCGGGCACCCGCATACACCTCCGCTTTCATCTCTTCAATTTCCGAGTCTGATAGGACCGATGGTAACAAAATCCAACCCCGAAGGTCAAAGAAAAACTTCTGTTCGGGGGTCATCAACTTTTCTTCAGGAGACAACGGCATCGGTTCATTGGAATTACGTACTTCTTTTTTCATAATAAAAATCCTTTTACAACGCCTGCTTCAATCCAGGCAAAAAGTAATCCTTAACAACAACTTCCCAGCTCATGCAAGCGGCGATATCATATCCCTCTTTAATCATATCTTCAACATCGCGAGATTTCCGTGGTAGGCGGCCGAGCAGTTTTGCTGCGATGTCTCGACTATTCTCCACCTCAATCTGCGTTCGTTCCGCCAACCCGATATGAATCACATCTTCCAGTGACTGCGGGGGCGGATTCAGGTGCGTATAATCAGCAATAACGATATTCGGAACGTCACGATTGTCGGTAGCACGTTGAATGAACCCGTAACACCCACACACGTTGCTAACCACACAGATTGCGCCGAAACTGAGCGGTTCCACCTGTGCAATTCCGAAGGGTTCATAAATGGACTGCCCAAATTCTGCATCGCTTCCCTTGCGAATGTCCATAAATTCCATATCACTATGCATTCGAGTCCCGCAAGCAGCTTGGCTCCACCCGAACTGATTGACGAAAACCACCTTTATCGCTTTAGACTGAAGATTGAAAGCAGAAACCCCGTTATTCAATTCGACCTCCGCGCCGACCAAATCGGGATACCCAATCTTGTGATGCACGGGCCACCCGTATTCCTTCTCCATCTCATGGATGCTTTCATGAGGACGCCCGGTTGCAATTTCTGTAGAGAGGATAAACAGAACGGCTGTTTTATCATTAGAGGCAAGCAGTGAGTCCAAATGCGTTAGCACCTGCAAATCGCGCCATAACCCCTTGCTTTTAACGAGTCGTGTTACATGCGTAAAGACATAATCCGGGCGATAGTCAAGCAGTGTCCGCGCGTATTTCTGGAGCCGTGCTTTCGATTCAGTCTTTTCCGCGAGGCTCACTTGAAACGCTGGAATTCCGTTATACACGAGGTTAATCGGAAACGTCTCAAACGGCTGTGCCAAAAAACGGAGCTCTTCTACAACGAGGTCACCGACAGCGAAGATTGCATCGCAGAGGTGTGCCTTATCAATCAAAACGTGCTTGTAATACCAGAATAGGTCTCCGAACACATCATGTGCCAACATGCCTTGTGCCTTTGCCTGCTGTAAAACGTTGTAAAAGCGGACATCGTGTCCGGGGTGTCCCTCAACAAGCGGTCGTATCGTTGCGACTTCGTGGGCGTAAAAGACAGTACGCATATTTGCTGCGCGAGTGTCGATTTTCCGTTCGATGAGCGTTTTCAGTGCAAGCGGCATCCCCATAAATTCGTGTGAAATAATGAACACGGGGGTTTCAGTCTCTTCATCAATTAGCACCCGCAGGGCATCGTAAGCAGGGGCAGCGAGACGGACGTACTCCTCAAACTCCCATTCACTTTCGTAACGGCTCGATTCAATGCCAAAGTGCTTGTAGAGTTGCCACTTGAACTGCCCAGTTAAATCTTCATTGCTGTTCGAGACGTTAACTAAGAGGACATCTGTCAGTGTGGTACCCTTTTGGTTTGGACCTTCAAATCGCCGTTGTCCGTAGACAAGTTCCACCTGATATTTTTTTTCAATAGCACTGAGTGCTTCCGCGTGCGGTGTGTTTTGCACACCGTCGGCGGCGTGATACAGTACAGAATCGAGTGCACCCAGCTCGGCACCAGAAAAAGTGGGGCCGATAAGAAATGTCCGCTCAATTGCTGCATTATAGCTTTGGGTTGTCAGCAAACCCTCCAAAACTGCGCCGATGCCCCCCATTTTTTGGATAGCTTCGTGTGTGACGTGGACAACAATACTCAAGATTTCACCTCGCCAAAAGCATAAGGTTAGAATATCTTAAAAAATACCATGCAAACCGAGAGGGTGTCAAGCACATTTTTGGAGGGTGTGCAAGTGTGTAAAGTTTTTGGACTATGATAAAGGGAAGATTGGAAGATTGGAAGATTGGAAGAGGGGAAGATTGGAAGATTGGAAGATTGGAAGAGGGGAAGGATGGATTTCGCGCGTGTGTTGTCTGAATGCACGTCGCATTTGGGCGAGTACGCCGCAAATCGCGGATTATCGCGGAGGACACGGATTTCGCGGGGGCAGCCATTAGCAAAAGGAAAAGAACTCTGACACGTTTCAGAGATGTTCTTAGAATCACAAACCTCTTGCTAATTGCTAATTGCTAACTGCTAATCGCCAATGCGCCAATCGCCAATCGCCAATTTCTATTGACAATCGGAAGGAATAGCAGTATAATTTATCTATACCACCCTATAAATCGCGCACAGGAGCTAGCTTCTACAGAAAGGAAATATTAAAAAATGAGGCCGATTCGCCAATTGTCCGTTGTACCGAACTTACCAGAGAATCTTGAACCGCTACGCGAATTAGCATTAAACTTATGGTGGACCTGGAATAGTGATGCAATTAGTCTCTTCCACCATCTCGATGCGGAGCTGTGGGAGGAAACCTACCATAACCCTATAGCAATACTTGGTAAAATTCCGCAGGAACAGTTGCAGGATATTGCGAAAAATGAGGTTTTTTTAGCCCACCTTGAGGTAATTCACAAAAAGTTTAAAACATATCTCGCTGCCCCCGCATGGTTTGAAACGCATTCAAACGACCCATCACTCTCGAACCTACAAATCGCCTATTTTTCAATGGAGTTCGGATTGACAGAGTGTCTGCCGCTTTACTCCGGCGGTTTAGGGGTGTTAGCTGGTGACCATCTGAAATCGACCAGTTATCTTGGGCTTCCGTTCGTTGGAGTTGGTTTACTTTATCAGCACGGCTATTTCCGTCAAACGCTAACATCGGACGGTTGGCAGACAGCAGATTACCCGACAAATGACTTTTACAATATGCCGATTTCTCCCGAAAAACAGGCAGATGGAAGTCAGCTGCTAATTGAGGTAGAGTATCCTGAGGGAACAGCATTTGCAAAAGTTTGGCGTGCACAGGTCGGTCGGGTGCCGCTGTATCTATTGGATACCAACATCCCCGAAAACGAGAATGCGGCGTTGAAAGACATCACCGATTACCTTTATGGCGGCGATGAAGAGATGCGTATCAAGCAGGAGATTCTGCTCGGTATTGGGGGCTACCGTGCTTTAGCAGCACTCGGCATCCAACCGACCGTCTGCCACATGAACGAAGGGCACGCCGCTTTTCTGGTATTTGAACGGATACGCCAATTAATGGCAGAAACCGGACTCAATTTTGAAGCAGCATGTGAAGCAACGGCCGCAGGGAATATTTTCACAACCCACACCCCGGTTCCCGCAGGGATTGATTGGTTTCCGCCTGAACTTGTAAAAAATTACTGTAGTGATTCTCTGAGCGCACTCGGCATTTCAGCAGAAAAGTTCCTCGGCCTAGGCAGAAAGAATCCAGCGGACACTAACAGTGAATTCAGCCCGGCATTAGTTGCACTACGACTTTCAACGATGTCCAACGGCGTGAGCCAACTACACGGACACGTGTCACGCAATATGTGGAAAGAGCTATGGCCCAATCTTCCGGCGCACGAGGTGCCTATCAAGGCGATAACGAACGGTATTCATACCCGCTCCTGGGTTTCCGAAGATATGCAGAGCCTGTTCGACAGGTATCTCGGCCCCAAGTGGATAGTTGACCTCACGAATCAGGAGGTATGGACGCAAATTTCTAAAATTCCGGATACGGAGTTATGGCGTACCCATGAACGTCGCCGCGAACGTCTTATCGCTTTTGCACAGCAGCGGCAAAGTCAGAAACGACAAAAACGTGCGGACTTAACCCCCCTCCCCCCGGTATCAAGTGGACAAGCTGTTCAAAATAGCGGTGAGAAGCGGGACGCTGGGGCAAAAATACTTAATGCCGCAGCACTAACCATCGGGTTTGCCCGCCGATTTGCTACCTATAAACGCGCTACGCTCCTATTTAATGATTTGGAACGGCTCGCGACAATTCTCAACGACCCTGACCGGCCCGTTCAACTTATCTTCGCTGGAAAGGCGCACCCGCACGACCATGAAGGGAAAGTCTTTATTCAACGAATTCACCAAATTGCTGCGGAACCCCGATTCCAACATAAAATCCTTTTCATCGAAAATTACGACATCTGTGTCGGACGCTATCTTGTTGAAGGTGTTGATGTTTGGCTGAATACCCCACTTCCACCGAATGAAGCCAGCGGCACAAGTGGAATGAAGGCAGCAGCCAACGGCGTACTCAACCTCAGTACCGCGGATGGTTGGTGGGCGGAAGCGGAACACCTCGGCGGCGGATGGACAATTGCAGCGACACCGGAAACAGATGACCCGAAATCTATCGACAAGGCACACGCAAACGCTATCTATGAACTCCTCGAAAAGGAGGTCGTCCCGCTATTTTACGACCGACATCCCGTTGACGATATTCCTTACGGGTGGGTTAACCGGATGAAGACAGCCATGCAGCACTTGGCACCGGTCTTCAATACAAAACGCATGGTGGCTGAATATGCAGAACGGCTCTATTTTCCTGCACACCAAAGATGGCTAAAGTTGAATCAGGATGCCGCGCGCCGCAGCATCGAGCTTGCCAATTGGAAAACAAACATCCGTAAGCATTGGCATAAGTTGCGAATTGAGGAGCGAGTCTCGAAAACAGGAGAGGGGAGTGGCGTGGCACTTTCTGTCGGAGAATCGGTTACAATTCAGGCAGTTGTTCACACAGACGCGCTGTTTCCAAATGAACTCGCTGTCCAAATTTATCACGGGGTGTTAGATGCAACCGGGGAAATTCAGAACGGACGCGCCACACAGATCGAATATCGAGAAGACCTCAGTGGTGGCAAATATCTGTTTGAAGGCACACTTGTGCTAAACCAGACAGGACAGCACGGTTATACACTTCGGGTTCTGCCCGCCCATGAAGATTTACAATCTCATTATGAGCTCGGCCTTGTGAAGTGGGCAAAATAAAGACCGAAAACTAAATAATCCTGGCTAAAATCTATTTTTCTGTTGCACAAATCAATTTTTAAGCGTATAATAGAATAGGTTTGTAGGCTGCATAGTTGTTCATGAATCTACTTAAGAAGAAGCAGGAAACCCATGTCTTTGGCGTGGGAATATCACATGGAAAGAAAAGCAGAAATTTCACGTGAAACGACAGAAACTCAAATCCGGCTCAGTCTCAATCTAGATGGAACCGGAACTTCTCATATCAAAACCGGTGTTGGATTCCTCGACCACATGTTAGAACTCTTTGCAAAACACGGATTTTTCGATCTGACGGTTGAAGCAACGGGAGATTTACATGTAGATGCCCATCACACAACGGAAGATGTCGGTATATGTTTAGGGCAAGCCTTTCAACAGGCAATAAAAGACAAAGCCGGGATGAAACGATTTGGAAGCTTTGCTGTGCCGATGTATGAAGCTCTCGCGAAAGTTGACCTAGATATCTGTGGACGGCCCTATCTTCATTATGAGACACCGCTGAAGTTCGGAAAAATTGGGACGTTCGATATAGAACTTGCTGAAGAATTTTTTCACGGATTTGTAAACCATAGCGGAACAACCTTACACATTAACGTACCATCCGGCACTAATCAACATCACATAATTGAAGCGATTTTTAAAGCAGTTGCAAAAGCTTTGGATATCGCAACGCAACTCGATACACGGATTAGTGGGGTGCTCTCTACCAAAGGCAGTCTTTAATATTTCCTTATCAAACGAATCCTGTTAAAACGCGAGTTTGAAAAAAAGTTTTGACCCTCAGCGTTCTGTGGTAGTTTTAGCAAAAACCAGCACAAACTAGGAAGTTTATGCTACAATTATACCGCTTTTTTCGCGATGAAAAAGGTTTAGAGCAAACGGATATTTATTATCAAGCTCACGTTGTTAAACAGAAATGTAAGCCCAACCAACGGGCGGGCTGGGTAAACGGAAGATAGATAGCACATTACACAACCCCTAAACGAACCGATAGGAAAAATTAAAATATGAGTCCAGAGAATGTTCTCTCAGTTATTCTTGGCGGCGGCCGCGGCACACGCCTATTTCCATTGACACGCGACCGGGCAAAACCGAGCGTACCAATTGCTGGCAAATTTAGACTGGTTGATATCCCCATTAGCAATTGCCTTCATTCCGGGTTGGAGCGGATTTATGTTTTAACACAGTTCAACTCTGTCTCCTTGAATAGGCATATTTCAAAGGCGTACCGGTTTGATACCTATCGTCGGGGTTTCGTTCAAATTTTGGCAGCACAACAAACGCTCATGGGCGATGACTGGTATCAGGGAACGGCAGATGCTATCAGACACAATAAGTCCTATATTCTCAATCCACGGTTTCCAGCGGATTACGTCCTGATTCTTGCCGGCGATCATCTCTATCGGATGGATTATCGCAAAATGCTCGCGGTACACATTGAATCAAAAGCAGATATCACCGTATCAGCGATTCCTGTGAAAAAAGAGGAAACAAGCGGTTTCGGTATTCTCCAAACAGATGCAAATGGACAGATAATCAATTTCGTTGAAAAACCGCAAACGGAAGCTGCGTTGCAGCCGCTACGGGTTGACCCGAAGGTCTTCACCTCCCGCGGCGTTCAAGCCGAGGGAAGAGACTATATCGCTTCCATGGGAATCTATATTTTTAACAGGGAGGTCTTGCAAGAAGCTCTTGACGACGAATCAAACGATGACTTCGGTAAGGATATTATCCCGAAAAGCGTTAAGACGCGGCGCGTCTCCGCTTACTTTTTTGACGACTATTGGGAGGATATTGGTACTATTCGTTCCTTCTATTTAGCAAATATCGCGCTTACCGATGCGTCGCCGCCCTTCAATTTTTACGATGAACATGCACGTATCTACACCAATCCTCGGCATCTTCCGAGTACGAAAGTCAATAGCAGCAGTATCCGGTCCTCTACTCTCGCCGAAGGCTCTATTATTGACGATTCCGAATTGGATCGGACGATTGTCGGTATTCGGAGCATCATCTCAAACGGCTCCCGAATTTACCAATCCGTACTCATGGGTGCGGACTACTATGAATCGGAGACGTTGCGTGCTGAAAATGCAAGCAACGGAATTATCAGTGTCGGAATCGGGCGAAATTGCCTAATCCAAAACGCTATTATTGACAAAAATGCAAGAATAGGCGATAATGCAGTCATAGCAAATACGCAGAATCTTGAAAATCACGACGCGGATAACTACTATATTCGCGACGGAATTGTCATCGTGCCTAAAGACGCAACGATTCCACCGGATACGGTTATCTAATTCTAACAAAGGAGCATTTCAGATGCATAAACTATTAATTTTTGTTATTTTCGGCCTTCTTGTTATCTCGCCACAACTCTTGGCACTAGACACAAACGGATTGGTTGGTGCTTGGTTATTGGACGATGGCGGCGGAGATACTGTCGAGGATTCCTCCGATAACGGGTTGGATGGACAAATAGCGAAAGGTGCCCCGAAATGGGTTAAAGGTAAATTTGGGGGTGCCATGGAATTTGGCGGCGCAGACATGGTAACGGTTCCGGATAACGCTGCGCTTGACCTAAAATCCTTTACACTCTCAGCGTGGGTGAATATACCGAAAATCACGGATAGATGGCAGATTATTGCCACTAAAGAGAATCGCAACCCAACAAGCCGAAATTACGGCATATTTGGACATGTTAACACAGGTGTCATCCATTACTCTTTCACAACAGGCAATTGGAAATCTTTTGACGCAAAAACCAAGGTTACCGATGGAAAATGGCATCATATCGCTGCAACCTATAAAAACCCTGACTTCATACTCTATTTAGATGGAAAGGTAGATGGACAAACAGCACCAGGGACAGACCCAGATAACCACGATAATATGCTCTTTATCGGCGGCTGTGATGTTGGTAATTATTGGATGACAGGCACTATCGACGAGGTGGTCCTCTATGATAGAGCCCTCAGTCCCGCAGAAATCGGCGAATTAATGGATAAAGGAATCACGGGAGCTCTGGACGTAAAACCGGGTGGAAAACTGGTAACAACGTGGAGCCGGATTAAAGCAAACGCTGCTCGGTAATGCCGGGCATCAACAATACCGAAAAAAGGAGAATTTTTCTAATGTATAAACTCACAATCTTAGTCGTTCTAACCCTGCTTGCCGTTTCACCAAATCTCTTGGCAGTGTCCACCGATGGCCTTGTCGGTGCATGGCTATTGGATGATGGAAGCGGGGAAGCCGTTATGGATTCATCCGGTAACGGATTAGATGGTGAATTTGCCACGGGCACTCCGCAGTGGGTTGAAGGTAAATTTGGCGGTGCACTCAAATTTGGCGGTGCCGATATGGTAACCGTAGCTGACAATGATGCGCTTGACCTCACATCCTTCACAATCGCTGCATGGATTAATAGTCCAGACACCTCCGGAAAATGGCATGTTATCGCTGCAAAAGAAACACGCAATCCGACAGGTCGAAACTACGGCATATTTGGACATGTTAACACAGGTGTCATCCACTATTCCTTCACCTCCAGCGGATGGAAATCGTATGACGCAAAAACCAATGTTACCGATGGCACATGGCATCACGTCGCCGCAACGTATCAAAAACCCGATTTCAAGCTTTACATAGATGGCGCAGTAGATGCTCAAGTCGCCCCAAATGCCGAGCCGGAAACCAATAACAGTCCCCTATATATCGGCGGTTGTGACATCGGCGGCTATTGGATGACAGGCACAATTGATGAAGTCGTCCTCTATGATAGAGCCCTTAGTGAACAAGAAATCGGCGAATTGATAGCGGACGGAATAGCTTCTGTAACACCAGTGGAACCCGCAAGTAAATTGGTTACAACCTGGAGCCGGATTAAAGCGGGAGCAACCCGGTAAAATTCTAATTGAACGAAAGAAGGCTCTTGATATGGCTGAATTAAGACAGCAGCTCTTAGTCCTACACTTACACACACCCGACCTCAACAGCCACGTCGTTGCATGGGCACTGTACGATGGCACGGGTGAGAAACGTTATACGACAGGCGACAGTGAAACACCGCCCTATAGCTCAGTCGTCGAAGCGATGCGAGATGGCTGGCGGGTGATACAGTTTCCACAACAATTCCCTGCCTACCCCGGCATGGAATATCACACTTCCTATCTAAGATTTGAATATATCTTGGAGAAATTGGAGGAAATCTCATGATTGATAAACAGCACCTCCTCACGACAGAACAGATGGCGAATTTCGTAGCCGATGGTTACCTTCGCTTTGATGATTTTATTCCGGATGAATTCAATAAAGCTGCACACGCGGAGATGCAGTCCGGCGTTCGAACACGCGGCGGCGGCGGCACCGTTCTAGACGATGTCTGGGGTGAAGATTCCGCAGTCGGAAACGTCTTCCGTTTACCGCAAGTACAAGGCATTATCCATAGCCTCGTCGGGGAAAATCCGTTATATGACCACCACGCCGTCCATATTGTGCGTCCCCAAAGCGAACACGGACAGATTTGGCACGCCGATGCTATCATTGACCTCCGCATGCACTTTGACATTCAGTTCTTCTATTTCTCACACGACACACCGCGCGAAATGGGCGGCACCATGATTCTGCCCGGAAGTCATTTCAGACGCGTCTGCGAGACAGACGTTGCCCGATACCAAAACTTCCTCGGACAACATCCGATTGTTTGTGACGCTGGCACGCTCGTCGTTGTCCATCACGGAATATGGCACTGCGCGCAACCGAATTTAACCGAAGACACCCGGTACATGTTCAAATTACGTCTTAACCCGACCGTCCGTCAGCTCCAACTTTGGAACACAGACGACCTGAACGCGGCAGGGATCCGCGGCATTTTGAGCCGAAATCACAGATGGTACGGCAACGATGTCCGACTTGAAATTGTCAACCGGATCAAATTCTGGCGGTTTCTCATCGGCGATGAGTCGTTTGATGTCGGGTATTGGATGTCCCGTCTTGAGAATATGCCGGAAAACATCCTCAATGTAGCTTAGTCCGTTGTCAAGATTTGTAGGCGCGCTTTGTTGTAAGCGTGTCTACAAACGCTACATTTAGGCGATGATGTTGCCGCAATACCGCAACTTCCTCAAACACCTCTTCTTCCACAGTTTTGATGTCGGCAAATGAAAGGAGATTTTGACCATGTTAGAAACAGTTGAAACCCTCGCTCAACGGTTAACTCGGTTAGAAGAAACAGTAGAGCACATAACATTACAACTGTCTTGGATTGTTAATGAATTAGGGGGCGATGCTAATTGGAGAAAAGATGCGCAATTAAAGGCGTACTCTATAGGAAACAACAAGCAAGATGCAGAAATAGCTCGAAAAGTCCTTGAGCGGATGGGAATTTCCGGGGAACCGATCCCGTAGGGACGATAGTTTATAGAAACACACAACGCTACCCACCTAGTCCCGCTGAAGAGCTGCAAGCACGGATGGTCCGTAACGGTATCCAGCCCGACGGGAACGAGTTTAGTCGCGCAATTATCGAAGAACGCGAGAAATATGCGGCACTCACGGAAACGGAAAAGAAGTGATGTTGTCACCGTTGGATATCGGGGGTGGAAGGATGGAAGAGATTGGGCAGTGTGTTGTCAGAATCGCGGATGACGCGGATTACACGGATGACGCGGAGAGAACGATATTAACCAAACAGGATGGACGCAAATTTGGCACTAAGTCTCGTAGCTCGTAGGGGCGGGGTTTCCCCGCCCGCTAGCTCTCCCTCTAAATCCCATTAGCTATAAAGGTTTATCAACGCGCTGCGTAAGTCCTATAGTAGTTAGAAAACATACCCTAGAAACAGCAGTGTTTTCCGCAACACCTCCTAGTCCCGTAGGGACGATATCTTTATAGAACCGGCCGTTAACGCCAAAACTCTTAGCCCCAGTATTCGGGCAAACAGCCCGCTCCTCAAGGGCGGTATGTTTATGCATCGAACGATTAAATTACCACTTCAACAAACCGGCATCGTTTTTATTACTGAGTTTGCCGCTACGCACGACAGAGGTGAGAAATTCAATGATATCCAAAGCCCGTTTCAGGATTGCACTGAATGCTTGTTGCTGCCCCAGGCTATCAACCCCGAAGTAATTAGCGATTTTTTGATAGTCGCTACCTTTTCGATGCCCACTACCCCTGGAGCGCAGCGTCTGAAGTTTTTGTAGGAAAGAGACTCGGCGATCGGCATCTTCGACTGCATGGAAATCAAGGATTTCCCCAAGAATTTCAATGCTCCGTTTACCTTTCAGATTAACCCTCTCTGCTTCAGGCAAAAGTTGCTTTAACCCCTTTACATTTATTGATTCGATTAATATGGTTTGGAGATCCTGAACTAAATCATCAAAATGACACTGCTCATCATTAACCGGAATTCTCAGGCGTTGGAAACGGTACTCGTCACCAGAACCCAACGGTTTTAACAATTGCCAACCAAGGCATTCTTTGCATGCCTCTTGCAACTGTTCATAATTTTGTTTGAACAAAATATCCGGCTGATCTGAACTTATACCATTTTTATTAATTATCCTATCATTACCGGTCGTTAGAAATGAAACGGAGAACGGAAGACACAAACTGGAAGTTTATGCTACAAGGAGGCACAAACTGGAAGTTTATGCTACAAGGAGGCACAAACTGGAAGTTTATGCTACAAGGAGGCACAAACTGGAAGTTTATGCTACAAGGAGGCACAAACTGGAAGTTTATGCTACAAGAACGCACAAACTGGAAGTTTATGCTACAAGGAGGCACAAACTGGAAGTTTATGCTACAATAAAGAGACATTTCCAATTAGAAATGGTATTACCCACTTTCCTTCGACCATCCGATCATGATAGGTTTCGCTCATATCCCCTTCTGGTGGAATATTATGAGCGCGCCAATGTAATTGTTCCGTGTAAGGCAGATGTATCTAGGAAGTGTATCCTAGCGTTCTGCCAAGATAGTCTAAGAACACACAAACTTTGTCAGGGTGATGGTTGTCGATTTTGATGCTGCCCCACAGATTACAACTCACGATTGAATCCCTAACCGTGTATTTGCTAGGTTCGTTATTAATTATTCTATCATTACCGGTTGTTAGAAATCAAACGGAGAACGGAAGACACAAACTGGAAGTTTATGCTACAATAAAGTGCACAAACTGGAAGTTTATGCTACAATAAAGTGCACAAACTGGAAGTTTATGCTACAATAAAGTGCCCAAACTGGAAGTTTATGCTACAAGAAAGTGCACAAACTGGAAGTTTATGCTACAAGAAAGAGACATTTCCAATTAGAAATGGTATTATAACGTGAGCTTGATAATAAATGTCCGTTTTCCCTAACCTCTATAAAGATATCGTCCTTGAGGAGCGGGAAACCGTTTGCCCGAATACTGGGACTAAGAGGAAGGCAAAAACTGCTCCTTCTATAAAGATATCGTCCTTGAGGAGCGGGAAACCGTTTGCCCGAATACTGGGACTAAGAGGAAGGCAGAAACCCCCTGTTTCTATAAACATATTGTCCCTAAGGAGCGGGGAACCTTTTTCCCGGTATTCCGACACACAGTCCGCTCCTCATTCGGTTTGCCAAAACATAAAACGTAACTGTCATGATCATAGAAACACAGCTACACATAGAGACACTATAGGTTGAAAACAAAGCAAAACCCCACAAGGGATTTCAATCGTCTCTTGTGGGGTTTGTACAATTTTTACACACGCCTAGTAGCCCAAAGCTGTAGTAGCGGTAAATACCCTAGGAAATTATCAATCGCGGCCGCGGCGTCTTCCTCTGCTACGTTCCCGAAATTCTTTTATCATTTGTTCGCGTTGTTCACGGGAAGCACTCTCAAATCTCCGCCGCATCTCCATAACCTTCATCTCTGCCTGTTTTTTTGCGTTCTGTTCAGCGGCTTCCCTTGCTTTTCGCATCGCAGCGTCTCTAGAAGCACTAGATGAGGAGCTCCGGTTGTTATCACTCCGGCTGCTTTCTTCTCTACTAGAGGAGCGTCCGCTGCTGCGGGATCCACTCGAGTTGAGAAACTGCATATTGCCTGTCCGAAGTGTTATATTCTCGCCGGCTTTATCCAACGTAACCTCTCGCTGCTTAATCTCTTTGACGACAGCCTCGCCGACTTTGTCACCAACGACTGCGGTATAAAATTGATTTGAGCGTCGCTCCAAGACAAATGCTTTGGCAACAGACCCGTTCGGATTGATGGCAGTGCCGATAAGCGCGTATTCTGGCTCTTTTCTCGGCGGAGTCCAACCGAGCGGTCGAAAGATATTGTTATCAATAATCGCCCGATAAAACGCTTCACTGTCATTAGCTTTCTCGCCCCCGGAACGTTCTTTCTCCTGTGAGTTCGAAGCTTCTTGCCGATTGCGGAGCTTCTCCATCTGCTGTCGCATTTGCTCCGGATTCGCCTTGCGGAGCTTCTCCATCTGCTGTCGCATTTGCTCCGGATTCGCCGCAATGCGCTCCAATTCTGCCCTATTCTGTGCATGGAGGTGGAAGCCGAACGCTAGCAGCAAAGCGACTATACCCCCAATTCCCAAAATGCTGAAGAGTTTTGAATATTTCACCGTAATCTCCTTGTACCTCAAAGGCATTTTTGTATGTATTAGACTATGTAAGTCTCAAAAAGGTTCATTTTTTTTTGTAAAAGTATTTGATTACCATAATTTTACCACAAAAATTTGCGAATGTCAAATTTGCATTGTTTTCTTTTCAACCTTTGTGATATAATTAAAAATAAGTCGGTGCAATATATCGCCAAAGCGTCCCTTCTTCTGTAGGAGTGAGCACTCGAGCGCGACTTTCTGAAGTTAAGCAGGACGCTTGCACCAGTTAAATAGAATAGAAAAGGATTAATGTCTTATGAAACGCCATAGTCAAAGTCAGAAATACGTTGCCCTGGTGTGCAGCTGTGCCCTTCTTTTTCTCTTAACGCTTGGGCAAGCGGATGCAGCGCGGCGGTCGCCTGCCTTAGCGATTACGTTGTTTGTATCGGGCATGGGCTTCCAAGTTGGGAGTACCATGCTGAATTCCGCTGCGGAAACCCGTTATAATGAATATCTCAACACTGCAATTCAATCGGAAATTGCAAGCCACAAAGATGCAGTCATTGCGCGGCGAAATGCCAGTACTATCATGTCCCGCGTTGGTTTCGGCTGCGTCGGGTTGGCAGTGTTTCTCTCAATTTATAACCAACTTGCCTCCGCTGCCCCAGAGCCAGAACCGGAACCGGAACCGTTGTCCCAGGTACACCCGCTGATTAATGTGGGGACATATTCTTCAGCGAGCCTTATTTCGTCCCGTGTATCTCTAAGCAACAATAGACTCGTTGGGCTCTCTCGGTTCGGAATTCATCCACATTATGACTTCCAAACGAGACGTGCAAGTCTACAATTCCAACACCGTTTTTAAAGGAGAGATTTGATGATTTTTTTTCAAAACCTCACACAACAATTCGGGGTAGGGAGGACATTCCTATTGAGCCTGCCTTTACTTCTCATGCTCTTGGGGTTAGCTGCATGCACAAATAGCGAAGATTTTGCGAACCCGCTTGACGCAGAAAATCTGCGGACATCCGGGGCGCCAGATGGACTCACGCTCTACCCCGGAGACAGAGAGATTCGTGTCACATGGACAGACACCGGACAATCGGGCATCAAAGCCTACCGTATCTATCGCCGTTCAATCAGCAACTCAGATGAACCCTTTGAGGTAGTTGGCACTGTTAATGCCCCGGCAAGCGAGTTTATAGACACTAACAATCTCGAAAATGACCGATTAGATGATTTTGGAAACGTTCTCGCGTACGAATACCGAATCTCATATATCGATATAAACGACGTTGAAACGCCTGACCCCGCGAATCTGCCCCAAACCGGCGACGGTGAACCGATGCGGATCTGGAAAACCGCCAGTGCCACCCCGAGTATTGCACCGCCGGCACCAGACGTAACCATCGGGGACCCTGTTGACCTTGCTGTCAACCTTTTTTGGGAAAATTACGCGTTTCCCGCTGATTTCTCTATCTTCCAAATCTCCATCGCCCCGGACAGAGGCGAAGGCGAATCGCTGGTTTTTAGGCACGCCGCCGATATCAGCAGAGACGAAGAAAAACTTTACTATCTTGATGGTAATTTCCGGGAAGATGGCACGAAAAAAACATACCGAATCGCTGCTATAGACCGATTCGGCGTGGAAGCCGTTACAATCGTCACAGCAGAATCCCCGAATCTTCCACCCAAACCACCCACAAACTTTGCGGTGTTTTGTTACCCGAGCTCCCTATTTACTGTCCGGTACGACTCCGTGTTACAATGGGATGCCAACCTTGAACCCGACCTGGATGGGTATCAAATTTATACGATAAATAATGATGGGGAATTTATACCCCGGCCCGCGGCTAAAAAGGGGGAAACAACCTTGACAGTTATTGGTGAAGAACCCGTGCTCGTCGCCGGGAGCCCCTACCTTAGGCCCTATTTTATCGTTGCCTACGATAATACGCCCCGGCCCGATGGCATGATAGACACAAGTGAGAGAGTTGAAGCAACACTTCTTGCCAATTTCACGTTATTCGACCCAATTCCAGCAGAGCCTACGCCACCACCTCCCTCCGGCCCGAGCACACGATAGGCAAAGGTGAGAAAGTTGAAACCAAACATCCACAATTTGAATAGACAGAAAAGGAAAGATTATGTACCTTAAACACCTAACATTCATTAGCATCGTTTTAGTTTTAATCGGAATCGGGGGACAGATTTTCGCACAATTGCCACCGACCCCCCAACTTAGCACTATCCAAACCGCTGAACCCCTCGGAAAAGGTGGGTCCACTACAATATTTAGCATGTTCAAGTATTCCAAAGTTGACCTTGCCCCTGAACATACACAAAATGTAGACATCGGTGAATTTGAGGAATCCCATTACGTAACACTCGAAACAGAGACGTTCCTCATCCCGGTCCGATTCATCTACGGGGTAGGCGAACACCTCGACTTTACGCTCGGTGCCACGTTTTCAACCGGTGGTGTCAGAAAAGTTATACTCGATTACTACAACACAGGAGACACGCTGACCGGTGCAAAACGGGTTTACGACCAGCCCCTGTATGATGGACTCATCGGCCTCAAATACAACATCAAACCCGATCGGAATGATGGCCTTCCGAGTATCTCTGTCGGTGGAGATGTACAGTTTGGCTTCACAGCGGACGACCGGCTGAACGCGGATGGCGAATTCCTTGACCATAGTCCTGCTGATGGATTCCCATTTTTCGGGGTCAATACCTATATCGCTGGCACGCAAAGAGTCGGAAGCCTCTTCAAACTCCACGGCGGCATAGGAGCTTTCCTACTGTCAAAAGCCCTTGGGACCGGCGACTCTTTTACGCTCAATTGGCAAGCCGGTGGTGAAATGGCGGTTGGGGACAATATGTGGCTCGTCGCCGATTTTACCCGCGAACTGCCTTATGCAGGAATCAACCTCGCAAACATGATTGGGGTTTCATTTCGCTATGAAATTTCCAACACACTCGCATTCCAAGTTGGATACAACACCCTCCCCGGATTTCAGTTCAATCTGATACTCGGCGGCGATAAGGCGCAAGCACTTGAAGGTGAAGATATACTGTTTTAACGCGAGTTTGAAAAAAAGTTTTGACTTAGAGCGTTCTGTGGTAGTTTTAGCAAAAACCAGCACAAACTAGGAAGTTTATGCTACAATTATACCGCTTTTTTCGCGATGAAAAAGGTTTAGAGCAAACGGATATTTATTATCAAGCGCACGTTGTTTTAAACCAACCCCTATATCAGCCCCATATCAGGAAGACAGGAGCAATCCATGCGTGCTGTAATTCAACGGGTTAAATCTGCTGCTGTTACCGTGGAGGGTGAAGTCGTCTCCGCTATTGGTGAAGGCGTGCTTATCTTCCTCGGTATCGCCCAGGACGATACAGAAGCAGAGTTAGCTTATGTCGCAAACAAGGTCGCCACGCTCCGCATCTTTGAGGACGAGGCGGGCAAAATGAATCGTTCACTTCTCGACACCGGCGGAGCTGCCCTAGTTGTTTCACAATTTACGCTCTACGGTGATTGCCGCAAAGGGCGACGGCCCAGTTTTATTAACGCCGCTCGCCCTGAAGCAGCAAAGCCACTCTATGAACAGTTCATCACCGCCTTAAAACAGCACAATATCCAAACACAAGGCGGCACCTTTCAAGCGATGATGGAGGTGCAACTCATTAATGACGGGCCCGTTACCATTCTATTGGATAGCGACAAACAGTTTTAACGCTCTTCCGTCAAATCCCATGCTTTAGCTTGCGGGATGTAGACGGCGCATAAGTTGAAATTTTAATTTGACTTTCGCCAAAAACTGTGGTATAATCAAACTAGCACTTTTGGATAGCATTCTCACCCCGTGCATAACCCTGTGCGGGTGCTATCCCCCACTTGTGAGAAGGTGTGTAGTGTTAGTGCGAAATCACTCAAAACATTTCGGGATACACCGACGATGTATGTGGAGTAGAATCCCAGCCAACTGTGTGTATCCTCCAAATTCTATTCTAAAACGGGCAGGCTTAGCTGCCCTAAGTGGAGACGACATAAGACGGGTGAACCCCCAGGGCGAAACGCTGTTGTCTAGGAAGCACAAGCCCCCACCTTTAGGTGGTGGGTACTATGACAAGCAAGAAAGCCGAGAAAGTGCATGCGTGAAAAAGGAGGGGACCACAGGCGAAACTTCGTTTTCGCGTTGCTGCAAGGCACCTTCATGCGAATCAATCTCACCTTTGCAGATGCCACAACAGTCCTCGCCGCTTTTATCTCTAGACTCACGGAATCAGAGCTGATGGTCGGGTTGACCGGTTCAATGTTGACAGCTGGGTGGATGTGGCCCCAGCTGTTGATGTCAAATCTGCTGGAGCATCGCCCTCGCAAAATGCCGTTTTATGCCCTCGGCATGAGCCTCCGCGTATTAGCTTGGTTTGCCATATTTTGCTGCACGGTCGGAATCGGCACACAGAATCCGAGCTTACTTTCTACCTGTTTTTTGGCACTCTACTTTTTATCTACCTCCGCCATGGGCATTTCGACGTTGCCTTACATGGACATCATCTCTAAGGCCATAGCCCCGAATCGGCGAGCTCGCTTTTTTAGCCTACGTCAATTGTGCGGTGGATTTTTTGCTATCTGGGTAGGGTTTCTCGTCCGTGCAGTCCTCCGTAATGATGTCCAAACCTCCCTCGAATTTCCGAATAACTACGCCCTCCTTTTTATCTGTTCCATGAGTGCTGCCCTCCTCTCATTTATCAGTTTCCTCGGCGTACGCGAACCGATTCACCCGGTTCAGCCGACACGCCAACCCCTATGGCAACATCTAAAGCAGGGGCCGCACTTCCTACGGACAGACCGAAATTATCGCCGGTTTCTCTTCTTTCGTATCTGTTTACATTTCTCTGGTATGGCAACCCCGTTCTACACAACATACGCCCTCCGTGAATTAGGCGTTTCTGAAGCGACTATCGGATTTTTCATCGTATGCTCCGCATTGAGCGGTGTCATTTCAAATGCGGTATGGGGGTATATCGGCGAAAAACATGGCGTGCGCTGGCTGTTGATTATCACCGCAGGGCTCATGATATTTCCACCGGCAATCGCCTTCTTTTCCGGGATGCTATCGGGTACTCTCATGCTACTTACCTATTTCCTGATTTTCGCAATCGGGGGTATTTTAACGAACGGTATGATGGTCGGGTTCATGGCGTATATGCTGAACATCGCACCGCCTCGGCAGCGGCCCAGTTACATCGGTTTCATGAACACGTTGCTGCTCCCCGCCAGTTTTGCCCCTGCGGTAGGGGGACTCCTTGTACCGCGTATCGGTTATCAATGGTTATTTACGATATGCTTCTGCATCTGCCTTATCGCCTTCTACATCGCGACCGGGCTACAAGAAATCGTGCGCGAGCATGAAAATATAGAGTGAGACAACTGCTGTAAAAGCAAATATGCGGAAAAATGTGACACGTTATCAATCTTGTGATATACTTAAACGTGAGCTTGATAATAAATATCCGTTTTCACTAACCTCTATAAAGATATCGTCCTTGAGGAGCGGGCTGCTTGCCCGAATACTGGGACTAATACCATTTTTATTAATTATTCTATCATTACCGGTTGTTAGAAATCAAACGGAGAACGGAAGACACAAACTGGAAGTTTATGCTACAATAAAGTGCAAACTGGATGAAGATTAAGAAATTAATTCAAACTGGAAGTTTATGCTACAATAAAGTGCCCAAACTGGAAGTTTATGCTACAATAAAGTGCCCAAACTGGAAGTTTATGCTACAATAAAGTACTGCACAAACTGGAAGTTTATGCTACAATAAAGTGCCCAAACTGGAAGTTTATGCTACAATAAAGTGCACAAACTGGAAGTTTATGCTACAATAAAGTGCACAAACTGGAAGTTTATGCTACAATAAAGTGCACAAACTGGAACTGGAAGTTTATGCAAGAAGAGGGCATTCAAGGAGTTTCATAGACCGGGCCGTGGCCGCAAACCCGCGTTCGCCCCCAAATCCCCCGAAGAAGCAGAAACCGACAAACTGGAAGTTTAGACCCATCAAAACCCACAGAACACGGCTGTGCTTTATCAAGATGAGTTCTCATTTTACCGAAACCCCACTATAGCAAAAACTGCACAAACTGGAAGTTTATGCTACAATAAAGAGACATTTTCAATTAGAAATGGTATAAGAATTGGGGCGGAAACGGCTTCTATAAAGATATCGTCCTTGAGGAGCGGGCTGCTTGCCCGAATACTGGGACTAAGAATTGGGACGTGAACGTCTTTTTCTATAAACATATCGTCCCTAAGGAGCGAGCTGTTTGCCCGAATACCAGGGCAAAACTTTTTCCAAACTCACGTTAAAAAAAACAGGACGAAACACGTTTGCCCGCATGTCCTCGGAGGTTGTTGTGATCAAAAGGAGCTTATTCTCTATTTTCGCACTGTTATATATCGTTTCAATGCCCTATCTACTGAGCAGCTTTGCCCAAGACTACACACAATGGGAGCTGCCTGAACATGCCATAGCGCGTCTCGGCAAAGGGCGGATTGAAGATATACAGTACTCCCCGGATGGAACTATACTCGCAGTCGCGACCACAATCGGTATTTGGATATATGATACTGAGACGTATCAGGAAAGTGCCTTGCTGACGTATCAGGAAAGTGCCTTGCTCACACTGAACAAGAAAGGGGTCAAGGAAATTTTATTCGATACTGAAGGGACAACCCTCGCTAGCGTGCATAGGCGCGGGGGCATTACACTCTGGGATGTTGGAATGCAAAGCCCCAGGAAAACACTCATGACCGGTTCTTCTCTTAACCATATCATGCGATTCAGTCCAGATGGACGCATATTTGCAAATGGGGGTTACGAAGAGGTTCTACTATGGGATGCGGTTACAGGTGAGTCTAAAAACATCCTCAAAGCGCATAAGAAATTTGTTCAGTGTTTAGCATTCAGTCCAGATGGGCAAACCCTCGCGAGTGGAGGTGAAGACCAGACTATTCACCTGTGGGATGTTGTTACCGGGAAACGCAAACAAACCATTACAATGCCTAAAGGGACGGTCACCGATATATCTTTCAGTCCGGACGGTAACACGTTTGCAAGTGTAAGCGATAACAAAACAATCCATTTGTGGGATACAACTACATGGAAACATAAAAAACAGGTAGTAAATCAGGGTGTGATTACCGAACAGGTCGAAGACAAAGAACGGATTGAAAGTGTGTTCTTCAGTCCGGACGGTAGCACGTTTGCAGCTGTGAGCACTGACACAACAATTCGCTTATGGGATACAACAACAGGGACGCTCAGGCAAACCTTCATAGAGGAAAATGCAGAACAAGCAGGCAATGAAAGAGAGATAGAAAACGTATTGTTCAGTCCGGATGGGCAATCAATTTCTAGTGTGAGTGACTATGGAAAAATCCGGTTATGGGACGTTGCGACAGGCAAACGTAAACGTTTGAGCGAAGATGCAGGTTATGTTACGAAGGCAGCATTTAACCACAATGGGAGGACACTCGCGACTGGAACTTATAATGGTACCATTCGTTTATGGGACGTTGCGACAGGTAAACACAAAAAAACAATCCCAAATTTCGGCGCGCAGCACCTAGGTACGTCTCGTCTGGATCCGCCTGATATCAATAACATATCACTGAGTCCAAATGGAAGTAAGTTTGTGGCTGGCAATCCAGCTGAAACTATCTACTTCTGGGATTCAATCACAAGGCAGCAACAACCCATAATGGGACAGACACATCCTGCCGAAAAAGATATATGGTTCAGCGGGGTGTTGTTCAGTCCAGACGGGGACACCTTGGCAAGTTGGAGTTACAACTATACAACTATTCATCTATGGAATATCACCAGCAAACGTAAGCGAACCCTTACAGGACATACAGGTAAAATCAAACGTGTCACTTTTAGTCCAGATGGGAAAACGCTTGCAAGTTGGAGCCTTGCCCAAGACAAAACCATCCGTCTATGGGATGTCGCAACAGGAAAGCACAAGCGAACCCTTACAGGACATACAGAATTGGTCGAGAGTGTCATTTTCAGTCCTGATGAACAGATGCTTGTCAGTGGCGGGAGCGATGGCACGCTCTATTTGTGGGAGATTGTCCTACAGGAATACAAGAGGTATCCCTTCACAAATCAACGTTTTGCGAACGAGCAAAAGGCACATGCGGTTGCTGTCCCTATCCTATCGTTTAACTCAGATGGGAGTGCACTTGCCAGTGGTAGTAAAAGCGGTTCCATCTATCTATGGGATGTTGGTACAAGGGCAATCAAACAAACATTCAAAGGACATACGGATACTATCTTAAGCATATCGTTCGGTCCCGATGGGCAGGAAATCGCGAGCACAAGCAAAGACGCTACTGCCCGTTTGTGGGATGTCGCAACAGGTAAACAAAAACAAGCAATCGCCGGATATGGGGGTTCTGTATATGAGCGTTCTGTATGGCATGTGCACTTCTCTTCAAGTGGGCTGCCGCTAGCAAGCGAGGTTAAAGGCGAGATTGGAGGGGTTGATGACGATAAGATTCGCCTGTGGGATTTACGCACAGGACAGCTTAAAAAAATGCTTACGGGGCATGCTTCATGGGTTAAAAATCTTTCGTTCAGTGCTGATGGGAAAACGATTGCAAGTCTGAGTTTTGATGCTACAGTGATTTTGTGGGACCTAACATCCGTAATGCAAGCTGCAGATTAGGTCGGGTTGTTTGTCAGAATCGCGGAGGGCGCGGAGAACACAGAAAACGCGGAAAATGCTACGGGTCAGACAGGGTTATTTAGTTTTCCAGCCTCCCTTTATAGAAGGGAAACCCTTCATTGCCCGTCGATGCCCGAACTATTTATCTAAACTTCATTAAGCTCGATATGTCGCTAGCAGCTTAGAGAGGTGTCAAAGTGAAAACGAGAATGCGTTCAATTTTTTTAGTACTATGTATTGTTTCCCCTATTGTAATTCTGTGCACTATTTTTTTTACGCGATTTCAACGCGAGACACTCCTTCACGAATCACCACAAAATCAGCTGCCTGAGGGCGTGAAATTGCGTATTGGTAAAGGCAGTGTAAATGATATAGCGTATTCTCCAGATGGCTCAATATTAGCAGTTGCAACCACTATCGGTATTTGGTTTTATGATACTTCCACCGATACAGCGCGCACACTGCTTACAGGGGATAGCCGCGGTATTGCAAGCATTTCATTCAGTCCGGATGGAAAAACACTTGCTGGCGGAGGGGGGGATAGGACAATCTATTTGTGGGATGTTGCCACGGGCAAACGTAAGCAATCCTTTGTAGGGCATGATGGGACCATTCTTAAGGTATTGTTTAGCCGAGATGGAAATACACTTGTAAGCGCGGGTATATACCGTACAAATCTGTGGGATGTTACCACCGGCACACATAGGAGAAAACACTATCGCGGTATGGATCATGGGGATGCGTTATGGTTTAACCGCGCTAGCGGAATAAGGGCATCTGCGCGTAGCGCAGATATTCGTCTGTCTAAGCTAATCACCGGAGAAGAAAAGGGAACACTGAAGGGACATAAGAAAAATATCAAAAGCTTGGCATTCAGTTTGGATGGACAGATGCTTGCAAGTGGAAGTTACGATAAAACCATCCGCTTATGGGATGTCGCCACCGGAACACATAAGAAAACCCTCAAAGGGCATAAGAAAAGTATCAATAGCATCACATTCAGTCCTGATAAACAGCTGCTGGCAAGTGGGAGTAGAGATGAGACTGTCCGCGTGTGGGATACCGCTACAGGCCGGCTCAAGAATACTTTTAAAGCAGATATGGCTGATGTACAACACGTGGCATTCAGTCCTGATGGGCAAACGCTTGCAAGTTGGAGCAACGACCATATTCTCCACTTGTGGGATATCACTACTGGCAAACACAAGAGAGCTATCACGGGACATATAGCTCCTGTTGCTGCCGTGTCGTTTAGTCCGGATGGAACGACACTTGCAATTGCCGCATCTAAAGAGATTCTACTGTGGGATGCAATCGAAGGGATACACAGGAAAACCTTACTTGGACATGAAGGGGCAGTGGATTGTATAGCCTTCAGCCCGAATGGACGTTCGATTGGTAGTGGAAGTGTGGATGAGACTGTCCGCGTGTGGGATGTTGCTACTGGCAAACGTAAGAAAACCATAAAAGAACATATTTCCGGACGAGATATTTATTTTTTTGTCAGAAACGTAGCGTTCAGTCCCGATGGACAAATTCTCGCTAGCTCAAACAAGGACAAGACAATCCGATTGTGGGATGCTGCTACAGGCAAACACAAAAAAACTTTGACAGGACATACAGGCGTTGTCAAGACGCTTGCGTTCAGTCCCAACGGACGTACTATTGCCAGTGGAAGCAGAGCAGACGAGAAAGCGGTCCGATTATGGGATGTTGCCACCGGCGAACACAAAAGAACGCTCCACAGTCATACATCAGGTATTTCAAGCGTGACGTTTAGTCCAGATGGGAGTATCCTTGCTACTATGGACCAAAATAACGTAAAATTGTGGGATGCCGCTTCAGGTGACCCCTTAAAAACGCTCACCGTAAAAACGCCCAGAGAACATATCTCTTTTGTTCAGACTTTATTGGGTTTATCGAGTTTATCGTTCGCGCCGGATGGTCGAACGCTTGCAAGTGCAGGTTGGGATACAGCTGTCCGACTATGGGACGTTTCAACAGGCACACACTACAAAACCCTCACAGGACACAAGCAAGGAGTCTATTGTGTCCTGTTCAGTCCTGATGGACAGACGCTTGCAAGTGGGAGTCCGGATGGCACAGTATTACTATGGGATATCCCTGCTATAATCAACGCAACAGATGGCGCAAAGTAATACCATTTTTATTAATTATCCTATCATTACCGGTCGTTAGAAATGAAACGGAGAACGGAAGACACAAACTGGAAGTTTATGCTACAAGACCGCACAAACTGGAAGTTTATGCTACAAGACCGCACAAACTGGAAGTTTATGCTACAAGACCGCACAAACTGGAAGTTTATGCTACAACAAACTGGAAGTTTATGCTACAAGACCGCACAAACTGGAAGTTTATGCTACAAGACCGCACAAACTGGAAGTTTATGCTACAAGACCGCCCAAACTGGAAGTTTATGCTACCGCACAAACTGGAAGTTTATGCTACAAGACCGCACAAACTGGAAGTTTATGCTACAAGATGCTACAAGGAGGCACAAACTGGAAGTTTATGCTACAAGAGGCACAAACTGGAAGTTTATGCTACAAGGAGGCACAAACTACAAGACCGCACAAACTGGAAGTTTATGCTACAAGACCGCACAAACTGGAAGTTTATGCTACAAGACCGCACAAACTGGAAGTTTATGCTACAAGGCACAAACTGGAAGTTTATGCACAAACTGGAAGTTTATGCTACAATAAAGAGACATTTCCAATTAGAAATGGTATAATATGAAATAGGTCGCGTGCGAAGCACGCTCCTACAGAAGAGGTTTGTTGAAAAAACCGGCGGAAAATATCGAGAACTAAATGGCCCTGGCAATCCAGCACTGCGTCAGAAACCTATTTAGAATCACAAACTCTTGCTAATTGCTAAATTGGCTATTGGCTTATGGCTATTGGAAACCTATGGCAAGAGGAAGAGGTTTTTGACGCGCTTCAAAAACTGTGCACCTTCACAACGTCTTTTGCTAATTGCTAACGCGAGTTTGAAAAAAAGTTTTGACTTAGAGCGTTCTGTGGTAGTTTTAGCAAAAACCAGCACAAACTAGGAAGTTTATGCTACAATTATACCGCTTTTTTCGCGATGAAAAAGGTTTAGAGCAAACGGATATTTATTATCAAGCTCACGTTAATTGCTAATCGCTAATCGCTAATTGCTAAACTGTGCGACACAGTTCAATAATCCGTTCAGCCCCATCAACAGGATTGAAGCTATAACCGCCTAACGCAATCAGAGCTGCGTTCCCCTTTGGCGGATTGTCAAGACAACTTGGCGCGAGGACAAAGAGAGGTATACCCATCTCAAGTGCCGTTTTGGCAGTGCTGAACGTCCCGCTGTTCTTTCCCTGTTCATCCCGTTCAGGACCGGACTCAATCACAACAACCGCTTTAGAGAGAGCACACAGTAGCTCATTCCGAATTATTCCGTTGCGTGCTAACCACTTTACAGTAGGGGCAAACTGTGACACTGAAAGTATATCCCGTTCCCAATTGAATTCCGTGAACGCCTCTTTGTAACGCAATTCCTGAATGCCGTAAGGCAGCACAATTGTCGTTGTACCGCCAGCCGCTAACGCGCCTAAGTGTGCCGCTGAGTCTACCCCCTGGGCATATCCAGAGACAACATCTATGCCTACCGCTGCAAGTTTACCCGCCAGCTCTTCCGTAATGCGAACCCCTTTATCTGACACCTGCCGCGCCCCAACAATAGTAACGCTATCCGACATAAGACGTTTTCGTTGCCCTTTAGTAAATAGGACAGGTGAAATTTCAAGGAGATGCGGCAGAAAATCGGGGTGTTCTGGATAGATAATATCAACCCCTTGCTCTTTGAGCTGCGCGTATTCCGCGTACACCTTTTCCCTATCCGCGGCGCGAATTCTGCCGTTAAGGATTTTCGCCAATTTCGGAGACAGTGCAGCGAGCTCGTCTGGATTAAACAGCACCATTTGAAGCTCGGGGTGCCCTGTTTCCAATATCTTCGCAATAGAAGCCAGCCGTTTAGCACCTATACCGCGTGTCCTAAAGAGCCGGAACCAGAAATAATCTCTATCAATTCTCATTTTTTTCCTTAATTGGATAAAAAACACTCTTCATGGTATACTAATTTGGAAAGGTGATTCGCATTGTCCCGTATTACATAAACATATCTTCCCGACAAGACTGAGTAAGAATACCTTAAAATTGATAAAGTGTCAAGATTTTTTGGCGGAGGTTCAATGATTCAAACAAACGTTGTCGATTTTCTAAAGCAGGTTTCCCGTGGAAAACACACAAAATAGGCACATTCTATAGGATCAGGTTAATTTCGTATTAAAACTGACTAATTTCAGTAACGAGAGGAGGATTATAGAAATGGCGTATAGCAATTTTACCTTAGACACGGTAGAGGAAACATTCCAACTTGAAAAGACTGAAACCGCAGGGGTCTTCGCTGGCATTGAACCGGTAGAGCCGAGCGAGGTCTTTATAATGGAGTTGGAAAAAAGGGTGCCGTTAGCGGTTGCTCTTAAGACAGAGAAAGCGCGGTCGGAATTAATCGTTGTCAACGTTCTCGTTGAACTTCGGGAGCACTTTGAGCGGCGCATCAGTTTTTTTTCGGGAATCGACCTCAATGTCGATGCCGAAAACGGGCTAACAGGCGTATGTGACTTTTTAGTCAGCCTCTCACCGGACCTGCTATATTTGAAGACACCGATTGTCATCATTATTGTTCAGGCGAAAAATGCTGATGCAACAAATGGCTTAGGGCAGTGTGTCGCGGAGATGCTCGCCGCCCAACGTTTTAACGCAGAAAGAGGCAATGACATTCAACGCGTTTACGGCACTACTACCACCGGCACCGAATGGCTTTTCCTCAAATTAGAGGGCCAAAAACTCCATATTGATATGATGGGGTATCAGATTACGCAGTGCGACAAAATCCTCGGTATCCTTTCAAGCATGGTCGAACAAAAGGCATAGGGTAGTAGGCACACACCGACGTGCCTTTCACTACGGAGGGACTAAACAGATGGCGTATAGCAATTTTACTTTAGACACGGTAGAGGAAACATTCCAACTTAAAAGGAATGAAACCGCAGGGGTCTTTGCTGGCATTGAACCGGTGGAGCCGAGTGTAGAGCTCACAAAGGATTTGGTAAAAAAGGTGCCGTTAGCTATCGCTATCGGAACAGAGAAGGCTCGGTCGGAACTGATTGTTGCCGGCCTTCTTGTTGAACTTCGGGAGCACTTTAAGCGGCGCATCAGTTTTTTTTCGGGCATCGACCTCAATGTCGATGCCGAAAACGGGTTAACAGGTGTCTGTGATTTTTTAGTTAGCCTCTCACCTAATCAGTTTAGTCTGAAAGCCCCGGTTATCATCATTGTTGAGGCGAAAAATGCTGACCCGAAAAATGGCTTAGGGCAGTGTGTCGCGGAGATGCTCGCCGCCCAACGTTTTAACGCAGAAAGAGGCAATGACATTCAACGCGTTTACGGCACTACAACCACTGGCACCGAATGGCTTTTCCTCAAATTAGAGGGCCAAAAACTCCATATTGATATGATGGGGTATCAGATTACGCAGTGCGACAAAATCCTCGGTATCCTTTCAAGCATGGTCGAACAAAAGGCATAGGGGAGGAGGCACACACCGGCGTGCCGTTCACTACGGAGGGACTAAACAGATGGCGTATAGCAATTTTACCTTAGACACGGTAGAAGAAACATTCCAACTTGAAAAGACTGAAACCGCGGGGGTCTTTGCTGGCATTGAATTGGTGGAGCCGAGCGAGGCACTTACAAAGGAGTTGCAAAAAAGGGTGCCGTTAGCTGTCGCTATCGGAACAGAAAAAGCGCGGTCGGAACTGATTATTGTCAACGTTCTCGTTGAACTCCGGGAACAGTTTGAGCGGCGCATCAGTTTTTTTTCGGGCATCGACCTTAATGTCGATGCCGAAAACGGACTAACAGGCGTATGTGACTTTTTAGTCAGCCTCTCACCGGACCTTCTATATTTGAAGACACCTGTCATCATCATTGTTGAGGCGAAGAACGCTGACCCGAAAAATGGGTTAGGGCAGTGTGTCGCAGAGATGCTCGCCGCACAACGTTTTAACGCAGAAAGAGGCAATGACATTCAGCGCGTTTACGGAACTACGACCACTGGCACGGAGTGGCTTTTCCTCAAATTAGAGGGACAAAAACTCCACATCGATATCAATAGTTATCATATTAGTCAATGTAGCACAATCCTCGGTATCCTTTCAAGCATGGTCGAACAAAAGGCATAGGAAGGAAAAAATGAAAGATTCGGGATGTGTTCACACGAAAGAATAACACCTAACACGGAATGCTGGCGTTACGAGAAAGGCAGGTATTTATTATGGGCAATTTTTGTCACGACAAAGGCTGTGAACTTGAAGGGCTCCGCGAACGGCAATCCAAAACACTATGGATTGTGCTTGGTATTAACGGAGCCATGTTCTGCTTGGAATTGATTATTGGTTTCCTTGCAGGTTCAGTGGCGTTACAAGCCGATTCGCTTGATATGCTGAGCGATACTTTGGTTTACGGTTTCAGTCTCTATGCAATTGGTAAAAGTAGTCGCTGGCGTGCAGGTTCAGCTATGCTTAAAGGGAGTATTATGGCAATCTTTGGCATCGGCGTGTTGTTCCAGAGCGGTTATAAGTTCATCGCGGGCGGTACGCCAGAGTCAAATCTCATGTTTTTTATGGGTGCGCTCGCCTTGGTTGCCAACGCGACTTGTCTGCTTCTTTTAGCGAGACACAAAACAGATGATTTAAATATGCACTCAACGTGGGTGTGTTCTCGCAATGATATTATCGCGAACACAAGCGTACTTTTAGCAGCAGGCCTCGTTGCTTTTACGCAATCCAAGCTGCCGGACTTAGTAGTGGGTTTACTCATCACAATTATCTTTCTCAAGTCCGCGAGTGCTATTCTGAGAGCATCGTATAGAGAATTGCGTCAGCCCATCTCACACCCTTCTGAGCCCACTATTCCAAAATTTTTATCCATGTCAGAGCTGTGTGCAGCAGGGACCTGTCCAGCGAATGCCTGTCACTGTTAAGGTTTATGAGATAATACCATTTTTATTAATTATTCTATCATTACCGGTTGTAGAAATAGAAATGGAAACGGAGAACGGAAGACCCAAACTGGAAGTTTATGCTACGAAGAAGTGAACTGGAAGTTTTTATGCGAAGAAGTGCCAAACTGGAAGTTTATGCTACGAAGAAGTGCACAAACTGGAAGTGCTACCAAACTGGAAGTTTATGCTACAAGAACGATGCCCAAACTGGAAGTTTATGCTACGAAGAACAAACTGGAAGTTTATGCTACGAAGAAGTGCACAAACTGGAAGTTTATGCTACAAGAACAAACTGGAAGTTTATGCTACGAAGAAGTGCACAAACTGGAAGTTTATGCTACGAAGAAGTGCCCAAACTGGAAGTTTATGCTACGAAGAAGTGCACAAACTGGAAGTTTATGCTACGAAGAAGTGCCCAAACTGGAAGTTTATGCTACGAAGAAGTGCCCAAACTGGAAGTTTATGCTACCAAACTGGAAGTTTATGCTACGAAGAAGTGCACAAACTGGAAGTTTATGCTACGATAAAGCACACAAAATTGGCTGTTAGTTGTTAGCAGTTAGCAAGCGTTCTTGATGTGTCAAAAATCTCTGACACGCGTCAAACATTTCTTGCTAATCGCTATTCGCTAATTGCTGGAAGTTTATGCTAATCGCCAAATTAATTAAAACCCGCCTGCAACAACGGCAGCAGGCGTTCGGAGGACGTGATTCAAAGCTCTCTTTGTAGGAAACGTGCCGTATGTGACTGCTCCACCGATGCAACCTCTTCGGGTGTGCCCATAGCAACAATCTCTCCGCCGCCTTTGCTGCCCTCCGGCCCTAAGTCAATAACCCAATCTGCCGATTTGATAATGTCCATGTTGTGTTCTATAGCCACAATCGTATTGCCAGCGTCAACGAGCTTGTTGAGGACGTTAAGTAGCTTCTGAATATCGTCAAAGTGTAGTCCTGTTGTCGGTTCGTCCATGATGTAGAGCGTTGACCCAGTTTGTCTGCGCGAGAGCTCCTTCGCGAGCTTGACCCGCTGCGCCTCACCCCCCGATAGCGTCGGTGCCGATTGTCCCAACTGGACGTAGTCCAAACCGACATCCGCTAACATTTTAAGTGGTCTGCGGATGCGGGAGATATCGCTAAAGAAGTCAAGTGCTTCCTGCACTGTCATCTGTAAAACTTCAGCGATGTTTTTCTGCTTGTATTGGATTTCGAGGGTTTCCGCATTGTATCCTGTGCTATGACATATTTCGCACGGAATCCATACGTCCGGAAGGAAGTGCATCTCCACACGGGTAAAACGGTGTCCCTCACAGGTAGGACATTGGCCGTAGGAGAGATTAAAACTGAACCGTCCCGGGCTAAATCCGCGCCGTTTTGCCTCCGGTTGTTCCGCAAACAGTTCTCGGATTTTCGTGAAGAGGTCGGTATACGTTGCCGGATTGGAACGGGGTGTTTCTCCAATTGGATTCTGGTCGACGTTGATGAGACGTTGAATTGCGCTGCCTTGGACACGTTCATATTCCGCGGGGCCATAAGAGGACTCCCCTGCTGGTTCATCTCCGATTTTGATAGTGGCTTGGCGTTCGAGCGCAGGACGGAGCGTGCCATCAATAAGTGAGCTTTTCCCACACCCTGAAACCCCTGTAACACACGTCAGTGTGCCGACCGGAATCTTGATATCAATATCCTTAAGATTATTCGTTTTTGCCCCGAACAGCTCTATCCATTCCCCTGTCCCTTTGCGGCGAACAGGCGGTACGGGTATCTGCTTTTCATTAGAGAGATAGGCGCGGGTCAATCCACCTTCCGGTTCCCCCTTGCCTGCGGGGGCATTAGGGGGGTCAGCAACAATAGACGTTGGGTCGGTAAAGGTATCGGGTGCCCCCGTTGCCACAATTTCGCCGCCTCGCGTGCCAGCCATTGGTCCGAAGTCAATGATATGGTCAGCGGCTAATATGGTATCCCGGTCGTGTTCAACGACGAGGACACTATTACCGATGTCGCGCAGTGCTTTCATGGCGGAAATCAGTCGTTCCTGGTCGCGCGGGTGTAAACCGATGCTCGGTTCATCGAGGATGTAGGTGACCCCGGTGAGCCCTGTGCCGAGTTGGCTTGCGAGACGTATCCTTCGGATTTCACCGCCGGAGAGCGTCGGAGCCGGGCGGTCCAATCCGATATAACCGAGTCCGATATCTTCAAGGAATCGGAGCCGAATTTGGATATAGCGAATCAGCTCCGCCTCAAACTCAGGGGAGGAATATATATGAAGTGATGGATGCGTAGCCCTGGATATCGACACCCCTTTTTCTGCCGGCTGCTCGCTGTCCGCTGTCTGCTGTTTGCTGTCTGCTAATTGCAATTCAATTGCCGCTATCCGTGCGTCTAGGAATTCAATAATTTCGGTAATGGACATCGCCATCAATTCAGCGATAGTTTGCCCGGAGAATCTTACACCGCTTGGGAATTCTGTTAACCGTGTGCCATCGCATATGTGGCATGGTCTTTTGTGATTTCCGGAACCTATGATGCCAAGTCCATCACATGTATTGCACGCGCCCACTTTGTTGTTAAACGAGAAGTGCCGCGGTGTGAGTTGTGGATAATTTCTACCACATTCTGAACACATCGCATGCTCACTGAAGAAATGCCGCTCGGGGGTGCTTCTCCCTTTTTTATGTTCAATAACGGCAAACCCGCCACTTTCTTTAAGTGCTAACTCGATAGCTTCGGTAAAACGGCTTTTCTCTTCACCAATCGCTTCCACCCGGTCGATGACAATAAAAATTTCATGGCGCATCAGTTTTTGCATTTTGGGGGTTGCATCCAATCGATGGATTTGTCCATTTATTTGCACCCGAGCGAAACCGTATTTTTGCAACCTACGGAACGCAGCATCATAGTCCTCGTTCGGTTTCAACTTGTGCGGGGTATCCTCCTCTAGGACCACTTCGAAGTGGCGGTGCACAGCACTTCGTCCGGTTCCGCCTTGTCCCCTCTGACCTACCGTAACATGAAAGTCTGTAATCGGTGCCAGGACATCGACCATTTTTTGTGGGACACGTTCAAAAATCTGATGGACTATTTCCTCAGCCGTTTGTGAGTGGACCTCTACGTTACAGGTGGGGCAGTGAGGCACCCCCCATTTGGCATAAAGCGTGCGGAGCCCATCGTGAATTTCTGTAATTGTTGCCACTGTAGAACGCGGGTTTTGACTTGGGCTTGCATGCGAAATAGCAATCGCTGGGGACAATCCCTCAACCTTTGAGACCTTAGGTTTTTCCATCGTCCCGATAAACTGCCGTGCATACGTGCTTAACGTTTCAATATAGCGGCGTTGTCCTTCAGCGTAAACTGTATCTAGGGCGAGGGATGTTTTTCCTGAACCGCTCACCCCCGTGAATGCGGTTAACTGTAGGTGTGGAATCTCAATGTCAATGTTTTTGAGATTATTTTCCGTGGCACCTCGTATAACAATAGACTGTAGGTCTGTTGGAACAACGGTGTTTTGTAGGTCCGGCATCCCATCGGACTCTCCGGATTTCCCGAGGTCGAATTCACCGAGCAGGGCTTGTCCGGTGTAGGATTCAGGCACCGCTTTAACTTCCTCCGGGGTGCCCACAGCAACGATAGTGCCGCCCGCTGCGCCACCCTCCGGTCCTAAATCGATAAGATAGTCTGCGGAATTGATAACCTCAAGGTTATGTTCAACAACTACCACGGTGTTGCCTTCATCAACGAGCCGGTGCAGAATAGTTAGCAATTTATTCACGTCGTCAAAATGTAAGCCGGTAGTAGGTTCATCAAGGAGATAGATTGTTTTGCCGGTGCTGCGTTTAGAAAGTTCGCGAGAGAGTTTAATCCGTTGCGCTTCCCCACCCGAGAGAGTTGGTGCGGGTTGTCCCAATTTGATGTAATCCAAACCAACGTCGTGGAGAAGTTGTAACCCTTTTGCGACTTTTGGAATATCGGCGAAATGTGCAAGGGCGGTTTCAATATCCATTTCAAGGACATCAAAAATATTTTTCTCTTTATATTTCACAGTAAGGGTTTCGTCGTTATAACGTTTTCCATCACATACTTCACATTCAACCCAGACATCGGAAAGCAGCCCCATATCCACCTTTTTGGCCCCGTTGCCGTTACATGCTTCACATCGTCCGCCGACAACATTAAAGCTAAACCGGCCGGGTTTGTAGCCGCGCAATTTGGCATCCGGTAAGCCTGCGTAGAACGAACGAATTGCATCAAAGACCTTTGTATAGGTCCCTGCATTCGAACGCGGGGTCCGCCCGATGGGTGCCATGTCAATGTTAATAATTTTATCAATGACATCGGAGACAGGGACGTTTTTCTTCGCGATGATACCCCGAATTCGGTCGTAGTCGCCGGGGACAGTGTGTGCTTTCATCAGGTCTCGTGCGAGTGCGTTGTAGAGAATATCGTGAATTAGGGAACTTTTTCCTGAGCCGCTCACGCCAGTCACACAACACAATGTACCGATAGGGATTTTCGGATTAATGGATTTCAGGTTGTTTTGGCGGGCGTTGCAGATTTGGAGCCACTTGTCGCCTGTCGGTCGGCGCGATTCGGGTTGGACAATTTTCTTGTCACCTCGCAGATATTGGGCGGTGAGTGAATTGCCCTCCTCAAGGATTTGTGTAGGTGTTCCTATCTCGGTTATTTCGCCACCTCTGATGCCTGCACCGGGGCCGAAATCTACTATCCAATCCGCCATTAACATCGTCGCTTCATCGTGTTCAACGACGATAACGGTGTTCCCCTGATTGCGTAGATTGACAAGGGTTGTGAGCAAGCCTGCATGGTCGCGTGGGTGTAAACCGATGCTGGGTTCGTCAAGGACGTAGGTGACATCGCGTAAGCCTGCGCCGACCTGACTGGCGAGGCGGATACGCTGTGTTTCGCCGCCAGAGAGCGTCGGTGCAGCGCGAGACAGGGTAAGGTATCCGAGCCCGACATTTATGAGAAATCCGAGGCGGCCGCGTACCTCTTTCAGGAGTTCAGATGCGATAAACGTTTCCCGCGCTGGCAGTTCCAATTTGTTAAAAAAGTCAGCCGCTTCCTCAATAGACATTTCGAGAATGTCGGTTATATTCGCGTCATCTAGCTTCACCCCTCGCACTAAGGGGGCAAGGCGCGTCCCGTTGCATGCTCGGCAGGGCATTTTGACAAAGAAGTCAGGAAGGTGTCTGTTTTCACTGCGCTCAACATCCCCCCAGAAGTGCTGAGACTCATGGGCGGGAATTATTCCTTGAAATCTACCTCGAACCCGCTTCAGCCGTCTGTTGTACTTCGTAGGTTGGCTAATCGTCAACACAGCGTCCCCGGTACCGTAAAGGACACTGTGCTGTTGCTCTGGCGTTAGTTCTTTCCATGGAGATTCAAGACTGAAGCCCAAGTATGCTGCTAAGGCACGTGCTACACCTCTGTTCCTATAATCCAGCTTTCCCCACAAGGTTATTGCACCATCAGGAATAGAGAGCGTATCATCGGGCACAATCAATTTCGGTGAGATGCCCATTGTCACCCCTAAGCCTCGGCACTCCTCACACATCCCGTAGGGACTGTTGAATGAGAAATGACGCGGTTCCGGTACTTCGTAGCTTCGCTGGCATTGTATGCAAGCGTACGCTGTACTGAATAGTTCATCATCACCTTCTTGTATGCCAGCATTCGGAGCTTGCCTATTACTATCTGTCTGCGATGTGTCTTCAGCTGTAGAGACGATGTGTACAATAAGGTTGCCATCTCCTATAGAGAGCGCGGTATCCACTGATTGCGCGACGCGGCTTTCAATGTCTGCTTTGATGATAACTCTATCAATCACAATATCAATGTCGTGCCGTTGATTCGGATTGAGGTTAACGCTTGCATTGAGTTCATGCACCTCGCCATCAATGCGGGCGCGTATGAATCCTGCGCTACGTGCGTCTGACAGTTCTTTCCGATGCTCGCCTCTTCGCCCTCTAACGACAGGGGCTAAAATCAGGAGCCGGGTGCGTGGGGGAAAGCTGAGAATCCGGGAAACAATATCTGCCGGAGTTTGTGAACCGACCTGCTCTCCACATTCTATGCAGTGTAATTGTCCAGCACGTGCAAAGAGCACCCGTAGGTAATCGTAAATTTCGGTTACAGTGGCAACCGTTGAACGCGGGTTATGTCCCGTTGACCCTTGACTGATGGCGATAGAGGGGGATAGGCCGATAATTTCGTCTACCTCCGCTTTTCCTAATTGACCCAAAAATTGTCGCGCATACGCAGACAACGACTCTATATACCGCCGCTGACCTTCGGCATATACGGTATCCATCGCAAGTGAAGATTTGCCAGAGCCGCTAACTCCGGTGAAAACAATCAGTTTATTTTTGGGGAGCTTGACATCAATATTTTTTAGATTGTGTTGCCGCGCCCCCTGTACATGAATTGATGCGTCTGTCATTGAATAGACCCCTCTTTCGGAAAATCAGTGAAACCCACCTAATTCCTTAAGTTTACGTGCGTCCCGCCGCCAATCTGCTTTGACGGTCACGTATAGTTCTAAGAACACCCGTGAATCCAAAAACTTTTCGATGTCGCTGCGTGCCAATTCACCGATGCGTTTAATCAATTTCCCGCCTTTTCCGATGATAATTTGTTTTTGCGTCTGCCGTTCTGCATAAACAATCGCCCGAATGTAAATGATTTCCTCCGAATTCCGGCGGAGCCGTTTCTCAAATTCCTCAACGACAACAGCTGATGCATACGGGACCTCCCGTTGTGTGATGAGCATAATTTTCTCGCGAATCGTTTCAGCGATAAAAAAACGTTCTGGCAGGTCGCTGAGTTGTTCCTCCGGAAAATATTGGGGACCGGGCGGCAAATAGGCACGAACCTTCTCAAGAAGGAGCGGCACACCGTCGGCAGTTTTTGCAGAAATCGGTATCATATCCGCAAATTCAAATTTCTCGCGGTAATCGTCAAACATTGGCAGGAGCGTCGGCTTTGGGACCAAATCCACCTTGTTCAGAACGAGCACGGTCGCGGCAATCTTCGCACGCCGGAGACGTTCCAAAATTCTCTCCTCAATTCCCTCTTCAGCAGGGCGTGCAACATCAATCACGAAAAGCACTACGTCCGCCCCATGTAAAGCTCCATAAGCCGTTCGGACCATCTCTGACTGCAAACGGTACTTCGGTGCCATCAAGCCGGGCGTATCCACAAAAATCATCTGATGTGTGTCTGTCGTAAGAATCCCCCGAATCTGATTTCGGGTAGTCTGCGGTTTCGGCGTGACTATCGCCAATTTCTGCCCTAAGAGCGTGTTAAGCAGTGTGGATTTCCCAACATTCGGGGCACCGATGATGCTAACATATCCAGAATTTTGAATCATTGAACCTCCGCTCGCCTGCCCCGTTCTTGCAGGCCAAATCAACGCTAACTGTGCAAACGAGATTTTAAACATCCATATTTTAAACGCTTGTGCCGCCGCCATCCTTTGAGAAATCGCGACCGCACGAAGGGCATGTTGGAATATCCGTTACTACCTTCAATCCGCACCCCGGACAGATTCGGCCCGGATAGAGCCATTTCCTGCGGTAGCTACGCCCGGATTTATCCGTTTCGGTATAGTTGAAAATGCGAAAAAGGATTACTATAAACAAAACAAAAAAACCGAAGCAAGCAAAAAACCCGATATATATAACCGCAGTAAAAAAATTATTAAAAAAGTCAAAAAAGGAGAAAGGGTTCATTTTAATCGGGTATATGCCTTATCGCAACATGCTACTCCCTTAAATCTACCGTCTCGGTCGCGCTGGCGTTTGGGTTTCTGCGGATTCATATATTAAATCCATAAGCTCAGATTGTATAATTCCGTTTATCGGACTGGTGCGCGGTTCCGCCCTGCCCAAGATGGCATCAATGAAATTGTCATCCGGGTTACCTGCCGACATATCCGCCGTAACCGGTGGTGGGTCTAACGCCTCGCCGCCCTTCCACACACGAATCCAACCGCCGCCCCAGCCGTCGACCTCAATCCTGCCGTTGTCAAAGATTAACGCCATGTGGGTGCCCCCGGGACTCGGACAGTTGCCGCTTATTACCATTGACGCGAACACACCGTTCTCAAACTTGATGTTAATGGAGGAGTTGATGTCAACATCCGTGTCCATGTTATCGGTATAGGCGTATACCTCTTCGACTTTCGCTTCGACTGTCCAGCAGAGACTATTGAGGAGGTGTGCGCCGCTATCGTACGCCTGTCCGCCGCCGGAGAGTTTCGGGTCTTGTCGCCATGCCCCGGTTGTGGCACGTCTCCAATTTTGTGTAATATACCCGATGACCAACTCTAGTTTGCCGAATTCGCCGCTGCGGATACTCTCTCGGATATAGTAAAAGTTCCCGGAGCACGGCGTATTGTAACCGATTGTGAGTATAAGCCCGGTCTCTTCAACCTTCTCTGCCAGAGTGTATGCATCTTCAGCGGCGGTGACCATCGGTTTTTCCATCAAAACGTGGCATCCCGCGGATAATGCCTGCATGCCCTGCTCGAAGTGTAACGTATGCGGTGTGGAGATAACAACTGCATCCGGTTCTGTTTCTTCGAGCATTTTCGCTATATCCGCATAAGCCCCTGGGCGTGGCGTAAGGTCCGAGAGGTTTCGGTCAATATAACCGTTAGCGATATCCGTGTTAACATCGCAGGTGCCAACAATTTGGACATCGGGGTTTCCGTTCATCCGTCTCGCGTGGCCGGAGGAGTTTCCGCCACATCCAATCATAGCAAGCCGAATTTTTGACATAATCTATTCCGATGATATTAACCTATATATTGAAGAGCAGGCTTGTAGCCTGAAGCCTGTGTAATACTATGTATTTCACATCTTATACGGTTTGCAAGCTGCTTATAGAAAGCAACCAGGGTTCATCTACCAAAGCACGCAGAAAAATCCCGCGTGCGCCGTTCAAATCTCTGTCCATCTTGAGTCCTGTGCTATCTTTGATAACTTTAGCGCCACCTAAGTTTTTGACAATCTCGCCTGTCCAAGACACAGTTTTTGACGTGTAAGCCTCGCAGACATCCAGCACAAGACATCCAGTTTCTTTTGCTTTATGCTTAAGGAACTGTTTGAAACGGTAATGGGAGAGAGTCAACATTTGGCGGACTGTTCTTTTATGGAGTTTGCGTCCACTTTTACAAGTCTTATGAGAAGTCTCAAAAGTGGGGAGTAAGATAATATCAAAGTTATCGACAAGCCACCGTGCGACTTTCTTATGCAACTCATCCACAAGGTTTCTAATCCGTTTTCTGATACGATTTGCGGCACGTCTCATGTTCTTCTTTGCCTGTTGCTTAGTTGCTTTAGAGGCACGGGATAATAGGTCGTCAAGATATGAACAAAGTCGTTGAATACGATTAATTGCATGGTGTCCGAGCCAGCCGAACCCATGCTCATGAAAATATGTGAGGAATGTCCTAACACCGGGGTCAAGTGCGACGACACGTCCGTTTGGTTTTCGCTTCTGTGTCGTCACACTATAACTGACACACAAATAGTAGTGTGTGCCCTCTTTGACTAAGCGCGAGTCTTTGATATTTTCAGGGAGACGCTCACTGAGCCTAAGTTTTCCTAACTTTGTGTGATATACGCCATTTTCAGATATGGCAGCTTTGGGTATAAAGATACTATCTGAAGGCGTTCGTTTAGATTTAAATGAAACAGATTGAAACTGTCCCGTTTTCTGACATTTCTGCTTTGCTGCGCGAACAGCAAGGCAAGCATCCCGAATAGCAACTGACTTAATTTGATATGGAACAGGTTTAGCCCAATCGGGTAAATCGTCAAGGATACCTGTCTTAATCGCTATCCAGTTCGCTTGGGTGTCCGTGTTGTTCAACAAAGCAACCGTTTTGTTGTAGGTCCAACGCGCTGTGCCTATCCATTGACGCAGCGTCTCACGCTGTTCGGTTGTCGGATAAACTCTTATCTTCTTTGATTTGGTCACGGTAACTTCGGAGACCATGCAGTCTGCAACTGAAGACATGCAGGATGGCGAGAAGATCCGACGTGAGCTCTTCTTCTGGACTGTGTTCTGTTTGGTCAAGAACCACGAGTTCGCCACCGTTTTGTTCAACGAGGTATCGTATAAGGTCGATACCGAACCGGGCGAGACGGTCCCGATGGGCAATAATAACTTCGAGCTTATCACCTTGCATAAGCCGGTCCAGTAAGGCTTTAAGTCCTTTTCTTTTGAAGTTAAGACCACTTCCGATGTCTCTGATGATTTCTGCTTCGGGGTAGATACTTCGCATATAAGCGACTTGGCGTTCAAGGGCATCTCTTTGGTTTGGGCTGGACACCCGACAATAGCAAACAGTGGTAACTGATTTTGATTTGCTTTTGATGTATCCGTCAACATCGTAGCGTCTGTGTCCGCCTCCAGTGCGGATAATATCAATCTTTCCTTCATTTGCTAATCTCCGTAAGTAGTCCGGGGTATAATCCAGTATTTCACTCGCTTTTTTTGCTGATACATAAACCATAGATATAGTATAACACATTTTTACGGAAATGTCAAGAAAAACATAGGTTTTTTGCTACTGTTAATCAACCTTCGGTTCACCGACTTGGCTCTTACCGTCCCAATATGCAACACGGCTATGACTTTAATAGAGCCCCACGGACTTATGTCCCAAATCTAACATGCAAACCCACTAGACAGGAAATAGTATAGCACTTTTGACAGATATTGTCAAGAAAAAAAACGCTCACAATCAGGGCCATTTAGTTTTACAAATTTACTTTGCAGATGTGGATATATTCCTCTGTAGGAGCGTGCTTCGCACGCGATACATTATATCACGGACTTTCACGGAAAAATCCCAGTATTTGGGAAACCAGCGCGCCTTCCTATCGCGAGCACAGCTCGCTCCTACATAAGAGGGATGTTGAAAAAACGACCAAAAATATCGAGAACTAAATCACCCTGCGCTCACAATGTCCTTAATAGCAAAACTCTAATGGATACAGCACTAGGCAGTTTTCGCTAAATCCTCCACGCTTAACGCGCCTTCACCGAATACGCGCCGAAAGGCTGAGCCGCGGTGAGAACGTGTGTCGCCATGCATATAGCAGACACTAAAAGCGCGCCGCGGAATGTCTGTCTGGTTCGTTCCGGAACTGTGCAGCAACCAATTATGTAGTAAAACGACTTCGCCTGCTTCCAATTCCAGGGGCAGCGCGGTAGAATTCGCAACAATATCGTCTATCTGTTCCTGTGTCAGGAATCCTGAGCCGTGCGATGGATTGATAAGGCTGCTGTGCGAACCGGGGATAATATGCACGCATCCATTCTCAATTGTTGCCGGGTCTAAAGCGGTATAGATGGTAATTTGTGGGTCGCGGTCAAGGTCTGTCCATCTATCTTGATGCCAGACGAGATAGGTGCCCTCGCGTGCCGGTTTGTTCATAAACATGGCTCGGAAACACAATATCGGTACACCGTCCCCATAGATTTTTGCACATACCTCCCTGAAAGTCGGTTTCTGGAGATATGCCAAAAAGTATTCATCCAGCTCGAGGTTCTGGATTTTTCGGTACAACAACGTTGCCCCTTTATGTCCGGCTGACTGGGGGCCGGGCGAATTTTTGCCGGGGGCTCTGTCAAGTTGCATCATAATTTTGTTATAATCCAGCGGTGCCTTGCCGAGCATGATGTCATCCATTCGCTGCTGAAGTTGTGCGAATTCGGCATCAGTGGCCACCTGTCCGATGCGAACGTAACCGTTTTCCCAAAAATGTTCCCACTGTTCATCTGTTATATGTTGTTCCATCCCTTTTCTCCGATGTAGTTCTTGGATTTCAACTGCTATTTGCAAAATTAGCACAGACCTGACACAGCTAGCGGGGCATGTGCAGCATTGCACTATTTTATATAATAGCATAAACGTCCGAAAATTGCAAAAAATAATTTGGTTATTAACGCAGATTTTGTTAAGGAATAGGAAAGTGTCCTCCGTAACGCGGCTTTATCTTGCAAATTTTTAGTTTTTTCAGAAAATAGTGCAACCTTGTATCACATAAGATGCGTCTAATTAATCACACGGATAATATAATTCCGGAGGATGCTTATGAAAAACAAAAAAGATGCTGTTTTGCTACAACAAAGAACTAATCCAGCGGACATTAGATGGCGATGAAACGGCATTTACTGCCTTAGTCGAAAAATACCAAAAAGGGGTCCACGCCCTCGTGTGGAAAAAGATTGGCGATTTTCATATCGCACAAGAGATTACGCAAGACACCTTTCTCAGGGCTTACCAGAAACTCAACACCCTGAGAAACCGGACCCTGTTTTCCAGTTGGCTTTATGTTATCGCCACTCGCTTGTGCCATGAGTGGGGCAGAAAAAAACGTCTGCTGATGGAACCCTTGAATACTCACAATACCAAGGAGGTTGAGCAGGTGGCATACAACCAATACCTAGCGGAACAACGTGCAGCAGATGCCGATGAGACTCGGCGTGAACTTGTTAAGAAGCTGCTCAAAAAACTGCCAGAAAGCGAACGCACTGTGATGACGCTCCATTACCTTGGGGAAATGACGTGTGAAGCGATAAGTGAATTTCTCGGAACATCGCCGAACACGGTGAAGAGCCGACTCCATCGTGCACGCGAACGACTAAAAAAGGAGGAATCTGTGATACACGAAAACCTTAGCAGTTTCAAACTGCCACCGCAATTGATAGAGAATATCATGAAGAAAATTTCACACCTCAAACCTGTACCCCCTTCAGGGAGTAAACCTGTGGTGCCGTTAGCGGTTTCCGCTGCGTCAGCCATTTTAGTGCTGCTATTGATAGGGGTCGGTATGCAACACCTACTCCGTTTTCAGCAACCGTATAGCTTCAACGCAACATCGGAACCGACAATTGAAATTGTAGAGACGCAACTCGTCATCGACACACCGGCGAAACCCGCGATGCGTACACAGGTCGGCCGGTCGGATGTCTCCGGTAAGGGTAGCGGGGCGGGAAAAAGGTCAGATGTTCCGCTATTCGCGGCGGCACTCTCCGATGAAGAGGCGACTTCAAAGCCGAAACGGCACTGGGTTCAAACAAAGGGACCAGAAGGGGGTGTAATCAATAGGCTTTTCTCAACAACTCGCGGTGATATTTATGCGGGTACATCCACCACATTATATAAACTGGCGGACAACGGAAATTCTTGGAAACTTGTTCGCACTGAAACTGCTACTACCTCAATAAACCTGTGGAATTGGGCCATGCCAAGTGGTGGCAAACCGATAGTGGAACGCGGGGACACGCTCTACCTCGCCACAGATACAGAGGTCCTGACATCTACTGATAGCGGTGAAACTTGGACATCACTCGGAACGCATCCAAAAGGCTACCCTTCGGGAATTGTGGTAACAGACCGTGCTCTTTACCTTGCCCTTATGAAGGATATGCTCAAGTCGGATGCTACGCTTTCTGAGGGAATATTCCGATCTGAGGATGCTGGCAAATCATGGAAGCCGCTAAAGGACAGTCCTCTTGTAGGTAGGACAATTCGTGCCATTGCTGCTATTGAAAATACCGTGTTTGTTGGCACCGATGATGGCCTTTACCGCCTCAACGCAGAAGGGTGGAAAAAATTAACCGTTGGTCAGACAGATTTTGCCGCTGATCAGACAGATGTTAAGGGCGGAAAAATCACTATTCCCTCCTTGGCTGTTGCTGAAAACCGCCTCTACGTCGTAGCAGGGAAAAAAATCACGAATCAGAAATCTGTCACGACAAGCGACTCATGGTGGTCAGTTTACCGCTCCTCTGATTTAGGTGAATCATGGGAAAATATAGAGCCTAGGGAAGAAAAATCGAAAGGTGGATTGTCGGTTACGTTTCCGATGTTAGGTAAAAATTCAACACACGAGAATATTCCTTATATGGATATCAAGCTCGTTGCGGAAAATGAGAAGGTTATCCTTATTATAGATGTTGAGAAGATTTTCTATTCAACGGATACCGGCGAGACCTGGAAAGCCTTAGATATAGCGGGTAGTTCAAAGTTCAATACCGCGTTTCCTATGCTGATAAAGGATGCAAAAACCTTCTACAGAGGCAGCCAATCGGGTATTTATCGTACAACCGATGGCGGTGAATCGTGGCATCCATTTAATACCGGAATTGCAAGCGCGGCCGTTATAAATTTAATCGCGGTTAGTGGCAAACTCTATGGGAGAACAAATGATGGATTTGTAACTTCAACGGATGGCGGTGAATCGTGGGAGCCGTTCCGTGTTGATGTTCCAATATCTTCTATGGCTGAATTCAACAATGCGCTCTACTTGAAAGAACTCAGATAAGATACTCACTATCTTCCGCTTGTCCACGGACAATAATGAACTTACGCCCATTCTCGATATGCCCCAGCTGGGTGAAATCAATAAAGGCAGTCCATTAAATTTAGACGTGTTTTCGGATAAGGGCAGGAAAAATATTAAGCAAGGAGCAACCTCCGAGCCGGTAGATGTTGATTTTGACAAATTCAGTAAAGAAGCAATTAAGGTGTTCCAGGAGCAACAGGAGCAAATGGCAACTGCACTTATACCACTTTTTGGAAGCTTCGCAGTTAGCAGTAATACCTACTATGTGGAATATGGGCAGAAACTTTTCAGATGGAAATCCGGGACGACCGAATGGTACAACACAGGGTTAATAGATGAAACTGAAATTGTGTTTCCATTTAATATTGTTGGTCCTTTTGGCTATCCGACAGACCTTTCCACCTTAATGGAATTTCAAAATTCTCTCGGTTTCAAACTTGCGGTGTCCGGGAAGACTATTTATGTCGGCAGGCGGGATGGACATATCTTCCAATCGTTTGATGAGGGGAACACTTGGAACGATGTCACGGCAAATTTACCCTTTTCTGTTAAGCAGTTCTACACAATTGACTTCGCAGGGGCGACCGTTTACGTCGCAACGGACAAAGGGGTTGTGTATTCAAAAACCGATGGCACCGATTGGCATACGACTACCGATGCAGAAGGCGCACCGATTGGCATTAAACAGCTTACGGTGGATGGCACAACGGTATATGGCGTAGGGCTCTATGGCGTAGAAGGGCAGCATGTGTATCAATTGAAGGAAAACTCAGAGACGTGGGAACAGATTACCCCGGAAATTCCTTCACCAATTGCCTCGCTTGTCGTTATGGATAACACGGTTTACGTTGGAACGCTTGCTCATAGTGTGCTTCGGTTCACACTTGACGAAAAAAACCAAAGAATGCCACACGCGCATTCAAAATCAAAAAAAGGAGATGGATAAGATGTTTAAGGAACTTCTCACTAATAAATGGATACTTGGCGGATTCGGTTGTCTACTGATTTTCGCTACCGGGTGCTTTTTGTGGCTTCAAAACGAACTGGCGAATATTCGACAGCAAGAGACACAACACAACGTTGAAATCCAGCAGCTGAAGGAATCACCGGCTGAAGAACTACCAACAGAACAAACCGCCACCGCGCAACCGACCACATCGGTGAAAAAGAACGTTGTCTCCGAAGACACTGCTGACGAGACCACCGATACCATGGGTGCAGGACAATCTAGTACACAAACCGATGCTGATACACTGCTAGAGAGCTCTCCAAAGGAAATTGCTGATGGGGAAGAGCAGGCACCAGAAACCCTCTCCGCTGAAGAACTCAGGAAACAGGAGGGAGCGAAGAGGTTTAAGGCAATTTTTGCAGAGCTAAATGCATTGAGTGAAACACAGGGAGGACACTTAGACCATGCCAGCAGTCCTGAAGCAAAGCAGGAGGCACAAAGTCTCATGCTGGAAATGTTCAATTTAATAGAGGAAGGGGCAGAAGATGTCCCGCCAGCCCTACGTTTCTTCATGAATCTCATGCGGGGGGCATTCACGCTCACGAACGCGAAAGGGGAAATCATTGTCTCCGAATATGCCAAAATGGCGGAGGACATGGAAGCCGCAGGTATGGGGAACATGGCACACGGTATACGCCTCATCACACAGCAGGCAATTGAACGGGGTGACGAGGTGATTAAACCGGAGGATATAGGGCATCCCAAATAAGGTCCAAGTCTGCTACAAGAGTGCTCGTAGTAGGGTGATTTATCACCCGTTCAGTCAGAGGAGTGGGCTGGTTGCCCGAATATTGGAGTGAAACCCCGCTCCTCAATTACCGATTTAAAAATTAATCTTCATTTTCTTTGCTTCAAAAATTGTTTGCATGTGTCGGATACCTAAGTGTTACTATCAAGGATACGAGCTTGTGTATCCCCGTACCTTGAATCAACTGAAGGTGTACAGATGGATTCCAAGTACGGATAAACATGTTGATTTCGGTAGTCGTGGACTATCTGGGTAGCAACGTCGTGATTGACATCAATAGCGAGAACGTGCGGAGTTCCCTCGTCGTTTTGCATATTAACGGTCTCCTCTAATATGTTCTATTACGAGTGCAATCGTACGCAGTTCAATATCAATCAACGTGAGACCGGCAGGCGTTTGCTCTCGTACTTCCTGCATAGCGCGTTCTTGGTCCACTATGCCAATGCCTATCATAGCCATTTTAAAATCGGGCTGGTACGCAATGCGTTTTTCTACCAATTCTGCTTCTTGTCCGGCAGGTACCAACTGTTCAGGCAAACTTTCAGGTGAAAGCGTGACTATTTTTTGGTCCGTAAATTCTCGTAAACTTAGCCAACGTCCATCGGGGGTTATGGATACAGGCATTTCCCACTGTTCCTTGGGAACTATAGGGGTTTTATCTGCCATGATTTCCTCCTTTAAAATTTTCTAAAAGAAATTATACAGAATTTTTCTAATTAAAACAACGAAAAATTATGAAAAGGCGAGACATGAAACCCCGCCTTATAGCTAGCCCCCATAAAAAAGAGGTGTGATAGCATTCGGCAGAAAGCCTACTAACCATCACACCTTAGATTGTGTTTGTGTATTATACGGGTAGGGCGCGCGCTTTTCCCGTAACTTTCACAATCACAGGAAATCCCTCATAAGTGGGCTCGTCTTTGAATTGCTGCGCGATGAGGCAATCCGCAGTCTCCACATAAACCCGCAAGGCATCAGCATTTTCATGAAGACCAATGCCGACTCCTACAAAACCTTCTTCAGACAAGTAACGGGCTGCGAAGTGTTTCTTCGCTTCAAAAATTGTTTGCATGTGTCTACTCCTTATTCTCCAACAACGGTTACGCCGTAGTAATCAAGAACCAAATCTATATGATTCGCAATGGTGAGTCCAGAATCATTCCCAGCAAAGAGCAAGCCAACGGGCTTAAGCCAATCTTTATTTACAATGAGTGAACCGGAATCTCCAGAGGCTGAAAAAGGATTCACGTCAATACTCTCGACTACAATTTGATTTTCAAAAAATGCGGACTGACTTCCAAAACCCACCCGTAAATCTAAACTAATATCTGTGATAACACCAACCGTATGTCCTGTCGTTCTACCGGACTTCCGGACAGTTTCTCCAAGCGAGGCAGAGTAAGTGCGGGATCTCGGAACGCCGATGTCAATAATTTCCGGGCTGACGAGCGTTTGGTTGGCATCTCCAACTAGTGCTATGGCGGCATCAATATCGTTGGGCTCCCCCGAAAAATCAATTTCGCGGTACGGTTCAAGCGTGGCAATGTTATCCTCTGGAGACGTGCCTCCATCTTCTGTCCCGGGGTGGATTACCGGATCACCTGGAGTTGCGTTATTACTGTCGGCCAATACATGGTTATTGCTCAGGATGTAATGGTTCTGCTCTTTCTCAACTAAGCACCCAAGCGTCCCTGCGCCAATGTTCGGATGTCCAACAGAAACACCACAGAGAACCGGACAATGTCGATCCTGGTTTTGAAAAGCGGTAATTTGACCAACTTCAATGAACTCAATTGGTAGGCCGAACTCTTCTTCAATAGTTGGTTCCGGGAATTCTCGGATATAAACACGAAGGACGTTTTCATCAGGCTGAAGTACTTCATCTACGACTTTTGCTCCGATGCCCCAACCGATAATATTCCTTGCACTTGGATCAGCGTCTGAAGGGGTAATGCGGCGGAAATATACTGAGGCTCTATCTTTCGCTTCGCGTTGAATCGAGTTAAGCATGTAAATCTCCTCTTGTTGGCTTTTTAAAGCCTACTAATGATTATACAGAATTTTTCCAATTAAAACAACAAAAAATTTAAAACATTAATTTACGAAAAGGCGAGGCAGAAAACCCCGCCTATAAACAAATAACAACCTTAAAACCTCCACCTGCCAAAGCAGATTGGAAACGTAAGAGGTAAAGACGTAAAGATTTAAGGGGTTACAGCCCTCGCACAACGAAAACCGAAGCGGTTGCTCGAGTTCGACGGCGTATTGTAGGCGCGAAAGGCGACCCGCACGCCCCGTTCTGTATCGCCCCAGGAGCCACCACGCAAAACGCGGGAACTTTTAACACCTTTATAATTATTTATTAACCATTCAACACTATTTGCACCCGACAACGGATTCCGAGCTGGCGAAACCGAATAGAAACCTCCGTTATACTCGTCTAAGCACCACTCCCACACATTCCCTGCCATATCGAATAAACCGTAACCATTTGCAGTATACTTACCTACTGCAGTGGTATCCTTAATATGATTATTGTAATTTGCCTTGGTGGAATTTATGGTGTTACCCCACGGGTATTTTAGACCGGCTAAACCGCCACGTGCAGCTTTTTCCCACTCCGCTTCTGTCGGCAGACGTTTGCCCTTCCACGCCGCATAAGCCATCGCACCATACCAACTCACGTATGTCACAGGGTGATTTTCATACCCGGTTTTCGCACGATACTTACCAGATGCCAGCTCAATACGAGAACGATCTTGACCAATGCGATACCAGGTGATACCACCCTCAGCGTGTTTGCCTTTCGCATTCAGGAACGCTGCATATTGGGCATTGGTAACCTCATATTTATCCATGTAAAATGCATCTACATAGACAGAATGCACCGGTTTTTCATTGCTCCGGGCCTGTGCATCGTTGCCTCCCATCCGAAATTCGCCAGCAGGGATTAGTGCCATGCCTGCATACGGGTCAGTGGTCGGTGGCGTGGTGGTTCCGCCGTCGTCTGGCGGCGTGGTGGTTCCGCCATCGTCTGGTGGCGTGGTCCCCCCACTATTTGTTGTCTTCCCGAGGTCGCGTGCGACTAACACAAGGTCCTGCACGTTCACTCTGTTATCACTGTTCAGATCTGTCGAGAGAGTACCTGTCTTCCCGAGATCGCGCGCAACTAAGACGAGGTCTTGCACGTTCACTCTACCATCTCTATTGATATCTGTCGGAAGTAATTTTCTGACAACAACGTTGGCGTTCCGTTTCGTGACTGGCAAGGCGTTGCCATCCTTGTCGGTGAGGACAACATCAGCGAGTTGGAGTGTGGACTCTTTCACCGCAACCACTTGGAATTTGAGCGTTGCTAAGGTGCCACTACTGGCAGTTACGGCTCCTGATAACGAGGTCGCCGCAAATATGATGCGTCCACTGGACACCTTCGCCGGGGCAACAAACGCACCTGTCGGAAGATACGTGCTGTTCGTGATTTCAACGTATTGCAGGGCAGTTGTATCATACCGTATTGTTAAGTCGTAGCCGGCGACACGGGTGCCGTTGGCTATTTTAATCGTAACTGTCATCTGCTGTCCCACGGCGGGGGAAACCACTTCTGCGGGGTTTATGGAGACCACGGCTTGCCCATAACTTAGTGCCGTGATGCCAAAACAGAGGACTGTTATTAAGCAGGCGTAAAGCAGCTGCTTCTGAAATAGTTTTTTCATCAAAATAACTCCTTTTATTTCAGGATTAGCATTTTTCCGGTGGCGGCGAAGTCGCCCGCGGTGAGGGTATAGAAGTATAAACCGCTGGCAACGCGTTCACCGATGTCGTTCCTGCCATCCCAATATGCTGCACGGGTCTTATGCTGATACACACCCGCAGGTTGATGTCCTAATGCCAATGTTCGAACTAACTGCCCATCTGAACTAAAGATGGTCAACGTTACATCCGCTGGCGTAGCCAATTGATACGGTATCCATGTCTCCGGGTTGAACGGGTTCGGATAGTTCGGCATAAGCGATGTGTGGTTAGCGGGCATCGGGATTGTGAGCTCGGCGCGGTTGACGTTGTTTTGTATAAATCTCACACCCATCACCTCCGCATCCGCGTCTGCTAAGATAACTTCTGTCAGGTGAAGACTGCGAAAGGGGTTCGGTTTTAGCACTTCAAACGTCATTGTGGCAAGGGTGCCGAGGGTTTTTGTGGCAGTGCCGCCAAGTGCAGCAACGACAAAGGTGGTCTGCTCAGCTTCTAGTAACGGCACAGCGAAAACTTCTGAATTGAGATAACCGGCATCTGCAGCAGAGACATATCGCACTACCGTCGGATCGAATGCTACAGCCACCTGATAGCCGGCCATGCCTTTGCCGCCAGCGATGTTCACTTCCACAGTGAAGGATTTACCGACTTGCGGCACTGCAATCGTTGCCGGTTGTAAAGAGATAATCGCTTGCCCGTAACTTATCGCTGTGAAACCGAAGCAACAGGCAAGAATGAGTAAGGCGAAAGTAATTTTTCCGCTAAAAGATTTGAAAGATTGGGTTTTCATGAAAGAAACTCCTTCGTTAGTTGTTGGTGGGGTTTATCACCCCGATGTGTAGCATAAACTTTCAGACTAATGCGTTGACATATCACCCCTACGGGGTTCAAGACGAGGTTCACGATGTTTTCTATAAATATAGCGTCCATACTGGACTGAAGAAACACGCGATTTTCTATAAATATAGCGTCCATACGGGAGGAGCGACATATTGTGATGCCCAACCAAACTAATGCGTTGACATATCACCCCTACGGGGTTCAAGACGAGGTTCACGATGTTTTCTATAAATATAGCGTCCATACTGGACTGAAGAAACACGCGATTTTCTATAAATATAGCGTCCATACGGGAGGAGCGACATATTGTGATGCCCAACCAAACTAATGCGTTGACATATCACCCCTACGGGGTTCAAGAGGGTGTTCATACGATTTTCTATAAATATAGCGTCCATACTGGACTGAAGAAACACGCGATTTTCTATAAATATAGCGTCCATACTGGACTGAAGAAATAGGAACGACATATTGTGACGCACAAACTGATGTGTTGACATATCACCCCTACGGGGTTCAAGAGGGTGTTCACGCGATTTTCTATAAATATAGCGTCCATACTGGACTGAAGAAATAGGAACGACATATTGTGATGCCCAAACTAATGCGTTGACATATCACCCCTACGGGGTTCAAGACGAGGTTCACGATGTTTTCTATAAATATAGCGTCCATACTGGACTGAAGAAATAGGAGCGACCTGTTGTGATGCCCAAACTGATGTGTTCACATATCACCCCTACGGGGTTCAAGAGGGTGTTCACACGCTTTTCTATAAATATAGCGTCCATACTGGACTAAAGAAATAGGAGCGACCTGTTGTGATGCCCAAACTGATGTGTTCACATATCACCCCTACGGGGTTCAAGAGGGTGTTCACGCGGGTTTCTATAAATATAGCGTCCATACTGGACTGAAGAAATAGGAGCGACATATTGTGATGCCCAAACTGATGTGTTCACATATCACCCCTACGGGATTCAAGACTATGTTCACACGCTTTTCTATAAACATAGCGTCCCTGAGGAGCGGGAAACCGTTTGCCCGAATACTGGGACTGAAGAAATAGGAGCGACCTGTTGTGACGCACAAACTGATGTGTTCACATATCACCCCTACGGGGTTCAAGAGGGTGTTCACGCGGGTTTCTATAAATATAGCGTCCATACTGGACTGAAGACACCCATACTTAAGGTGCGTTGAGCTGCCCATTTACAGGTGTGAACGTTAACGCTTGCCCATTTGCATCTGTGAGGACAACTTCACCCAACGTAAGCGTGGAGGCTTTCGCGGTCAGCACCTCAAACGTCATGGTTGCAAGTGTGCCGCTCTCTTCGGTTACTGCGCCAGAGAGTGAAACCGCACTTAGGTAAACACTGTTCGCCGTAACTTGCGCGGGTGCTACGAATGCACCTGCCGGCAGATAATCCGCATTTGCGCTTGAAACATATTGCAGGGCAGTCGGGTCGAAAATTAGTGTCACATCATAACCGCTGACATCGGCGGCACCGGTAATCTCGATACGTACCTGCAGCTGTTGACCGGCTGCGGGGGACGTTGTTTGTGCGGGCACCGCTGTGACGACCATGCCTTGAATCGGTTCCGGTTCTGGCTCAGGTTCCGGTTTAGCGGGTTCAGTGGGTTCTGGCACCGGTTCAGTGGATGGTGTATCGGTGCCTCCATTAACCACGTTGTCAATTTGATTTGGCACCTGCTCGTCGCAGCCGTTAATACCAACTGCCAAGCAGGTGACAAGCATAACTATTGCTAAGAGATGAAAATATTTTTTCATAAAATCTCCTTTGTTTGTTAAGGACTTATGCAGCGCGTTGATAAGTCCCTACGATCATCGGATTTAGAGAGTTAACGGGGCGAGGGGACCTCGCCCCTACGACGCTATCTGTTTCTGATAGGGTAGGGGCGGGGTTTCCCCGCCATATTGGCGGCAGTGCTTACTACGTCTGCCACCGTTTGCTAAATTTGCGTCCGTCCTGATAAATTAGGACAGTTGTACGGACATCTGTGCGTTCGTCTGAATCTCGGATTTTCGCGGATTTATCGGATTGCGCGGATTTTAAGAGGTGTCCACAAACCCACAAAACAGAGGAAAACAACTTGCTTTCGCCAATGTCAATAAACCGCGAAATCTGTGAAGTCCCTAAATGCCATACGCGCATTTGGCCGTTGATTCGCCGCACCATCACACGTCTGTCCGAACAAGGATTCACGGGGTTATAGGATTTTCAAAATCATTCTGATTGTGATTCGCAATCCTGTTGATTTGCTAATCCTGAAAATTCTGGCTCGGAAATTTATTGCCCCCAACCGTTAGGATCCACCGTATTAAAACGGCGTATCTCTGTTCTGTCACCTCTGAACTGGACGTATTCATCAGCATAAATTTTAAACCGGCACAGATCAATCTGCGTAACTTCTGAAGCAGGGGTGACATTCTCAATCACTCCGCCCTTTTCTAGCGCACCAGCAGCAAGTTCGGAGCAGAAAAAAGCCCCAAAGTCCTCCTCATTCCGGGTTATACCCCATGAGTCAAGTCCATCTATCCATGCCCGGATCAACGTTACCAGGGAATCATAGGGAGCCCCTTCGCTATCGATCAAGAAGTCAAAAAAAGCTTGGAAATTTTCTTGTAGCCTAGATTGAGATTCAGAACTCAAAGGCAACCACCATACTTCGCCGTCATAATTTTCATTTATATCGCTGAGCTTGGTGAATTTCACACCGGACTCGGTTGCCTCAGCGACTTGTTTTAAAATACGTCCCTGAGATTCCCCATCTCTCTGTAACCTAGTCTCAATAACAACTCCAACATGCGACACATTACTTTTTGTAGCCCTCTTTATTATCTCTGAGTGGGCCTTTTTTCCCGAAAAAGCAATTATATCGCCGGGTTGTATTCTGTCTCTGATATTGCTGTATTTATCTTGTCTTAATGGCACTTTTGCCTCCTTTAGAAGAAATTTCCTCGTATAGTTCCTATTAGAAACACTACGCAAGATCCAAATTAAAAGCATCTACCAACACCCAGTCACAATCCCATGCAACTGCTGTGCTGATAGGAATAACAAGCATCGGGCAAACCCAATGCAACAAAAAAAGCCCGCGACGAAACATTTCGTACAAGACGAAACTCGCGCGAGCACAAATAGAGTCCCGCAATAAGTGCTGGGACTGTTAAATTTCTAATAATAGTTAATTTATAATTAACATTTAGAAGGGGGGGGTAATTATCGTTAATTTGATATTAACAATATATTCTGACGCTGAACAAACGCAAGCACGACAAGGATCTGCACTGCCGGCACAGTAGCTGTACGGCACTGCTAAAATCGGTTTTGGGATGCTAAAATTGTGGTGCATTTTCTGCATCTTTTTCACCTGCATTTGCTCCTAAGGTTCGGAAAATTGCACAGGTTGCATTTTCCCTACTATGTGTTATCCAACATGAACTTGATACCATAGTACTAAAGTTTGGACAATGTGTCTGCGTTTGCTGAGAGGGACAGAGATGTATTCATCTATTATCTATTACCGCGTCCGGGCGGTACATCGTACCTCTCCCGATTTATAACAGACGGTGCCCGTGTTTGAAAGCATAGCATCAGACCGAAGTAAGCACGGTTTGCTACCCCTGATGCGACCGGGTGCCAGAAAACGAGCAGAATCTGTCAGACATTTTCCAAACTTTCACTTTATCACTTTAATAATTATACACAAAATTGCATTTTTTGTCAACTTTTTTTTGAAAAAAATGATAAATATGTCCGTAAACATCTTTTTTTGCAATGTGTTCGGCGAAAATCGTTGATTTTTTTCCGTTCACATATTTCAGTGTATGATATTTCACGAAAAAAGTCAATTAATTTTTGATATTTCGCCAGAGGTATTCAGAATGGACAATCGCGTGCGAAGCACGTTCCTACAGAAGAGTTCCTAACAACGGGTGTGTAAAGTTTTTGTACACCTGTTTGTAGTAGGGCGATTCATTGCCTGTCGTGTAGGAATCGTTTCGCTATTCGTCCAGCGTTTATAGTCCAGCATATACTTATTGGCACATTTTGTAGCACAAACTTCCCAGTTTGTGCACAGGCGGACACAAACTAAATGAAGATTAAAAAATTGATTCGGTAATTGCCCGACCCTAGACATCTGCTCTAATGTTTCTCTTGTGTGTGGTCTGTTATCTTGTTGTCCGAATCACGGAAGGCGCGGAGGACGCGGAGAACGCGGCAAAAGAGGGGTTTGTGTTTTCTATAAAGATATCGCCCCGCTGGGGCTATTTTTTGTTTTGTTTGTGTTTTCTATAAAGATACCGCCCCGCTGGGGCTGCGCTTTTATCCATAGGTTGTGTTTTGTTTGTGTTTTCTATAAAGATACCGCCCCGCTGGGGCTGCGCTTTTATCCATAGGTTGTGTTTTGTTTGTGTTTTTATATAAAGTTTTCTATAAAGATCGCCCCGCTGGGGCTGCGCTTTTATCCATAGGTTGTGTTTTGTTTGTATTTTCTATAAAGATATCGCCCCGCTGGGGCTGCGCTTTTATCCATAGGTTGTGTTTTGTTTGTGTTTTCTATAAAGATATCGCCCCGCTGGGGCTATTTTTTGTTTTGTTTGTGTTTTCTATAAAGATACCGCCCCGCTGGGGCTGCGCTTGGCTCATGTAAAAAATAAGTGCAAATGAACTTTTTAACCTTGTGCTTTCGAGAAATCCCAGGGACTATATTAGTCAAACCCCGCTTTTTCCGAGTTCTCGGTGTTCTCTGTGTCCTCGGCGATTTGCGGCGTATTCGCCCAAACGCGACGGGCATTCAGACAAAAAAACGCTAAAACTCTAATCACAAAACTTCGATTGTTACACATCTTAAAATCCGCGAAATCCGATAAATCCGCGATAATCCGCGATTCAGACAACACACATGCGAAATCCATCCTTCCCTCTATCATAGTACAAAAACTTTACGCACCCTAACAACTAATAACGGGCCTGATTGACGGTTGTCCCCCCTTATGCTAAAATAAAATCACCAACAGCAGGTTCACAACCCGACCTAATTTTTTCCGCCAATATGCAACCTTTTAAGCCGAAACTGCATCTTTAATTTTAAAGAGATTACTGCCGTTTGGAGACACACAATGAAGAAATATGACGATATAGAACTCATTCAACGCACACTCGAAGGCGATACGCAGGCATTCGCTGCGCTTGTGGAAAAATATCAGGAGCAGATACATGCACTCGCTTGGCGAAAAATTGGCGATTTTCATATCGCACAAGAGATTACACAGGACGCTTTTATCTCCGCCTATCAGAAGCTGGATACGCTCACACACCACAACCGGTTCGCAGGGTGGCTCTATGTCATTACAAATAACCTCTGCAACATGTGGCACAGAAAGAGAAGACCGCAACCCGAATCGCTTGAAAAGCTTGAAACAACTGACCCGGTTGAGTTGGAGGAGGCATATTATTCCGAATATATGTCTCGCCAACGCGAAGAAGCCGCAGCGCAAAAGAGACGCATTGCTGTTCAAAAGCTGCTCGATACACTCCAAGAAAGTGAACGCACTGTCATGACGCTTCACTACCTCGCCGGGTTGTCTTGTGAAGAGATCAGTAAGTTCCTCGGTGTATCACCGAACACGGTGAAAAGCCGACTCCATCGCGCACGCGAACGACTAAAGAAGGAGGAAGCTGTGTTACACGAAAACCTTAGCAGTTTCAAACTGCCACCGCAATTGATAGAGAATATCATGAAGAAAATTTCACGCCCAACTGCTCCCCCCGCGGGAAATAAACCCTTGGTGCCGTTAGCGGTTTCCGCTGCGTCATCCATTTTAGTGCTGCTATTGATAGGGAGCGGCATGCAGCACCTACTCCGTTTTCAGCAACCGTATAGCTTCAACGCAACATCGGAACCGAAGGTTGAGATAATTAATGCCAAATCTAATCTGCCGCTACTCTCAAAACCGGCAGTGCGGAATCGAGCCGGGTACTCAGATGTTTCTGGGAACAGCAACGGCACTAAACAGAAACCGAACGCGCCCCTATTCGCTGCAGCAATGGCGGATGAAATCGAGATTTCAAACCCAAAAACACGGTGGGTTCAGACGAAAGGGCCAGAAGGCGGTGCAGTCGCTACCCTCTTCGAAACAACCCGTGGTGATATCTACGCAGCGACACAGAACAGCCTCTATAGATTGACAGATGATAGGTTAGCGTGGAAACACATTAGCAACATCAAGGGCCCCTCACACACGTCAATAGCGCAGAGAAGGGGATGGTGGCCTGTGGCAGAAAGGCAGGGGACGGTTTATATCGCTACCGATACAGGGATATTGGGTTCTACAGATAGAGGCGAAACGTGGGAAACGCTCTGTCCGCGTATAAAGGGACGGCTTGTTGACATGGTGGTAACTGATGGAATGCCAGAAACACAAAACGATATAACAATCTACCTCGCTTATACAAACGGGGTATTCCGATGGAGTAATGCTGACAAATCGTGGACCCCGCTGCCGGAAGGGATGACAGCTAACGAAATTCGTGCAATCGCTGCAATTGAAAACAGTGTCTTCGCGGGAACCAATAATGGCCTCTATCGCCTCAATGCTGACACGTGGGAGCAGGTGTCGATAGCACAGGAAAATGCCCAAGAAAAAACGGTTGGTGATATCCAGGGATTAGCAGTCGCAGAAAATAGGTTATACGTCTTAAGCGGCTGGAATTTAGAGGATAAATGGACTTTAGAGAGTAAAGATCCTAAAGGGGATTGGGTAGTAGGAGAAGGAGGTTGGATAGGATTAACAAATGCTACAGGTCCTCCTTTTTCGCTTTATTGCTCGACCGACCGAGGCGATACGTGGAAGTCTATAACGCCGAAACAGATTAACACTGGTATTAGTGAAATCATGTGGGGAACGGATCCTGGAAGCTGGATTCCATTAGTACCGCGACATGAAACCAGCAGATATCAATTTCGCCCTGCAACACCGTACCCAAAGATTTTTGCGTTTGCGGCAGGGGAAAATGTCACGGTAATAACCAGCAATAAGACCTTTCGCTCCAGTGATGCAGGTGCAACTTGGACCCCTCTAAGTGCTATAGGAGATATTATTGATTCCGTCGTGATGTTGAACGCAAACACCTTCTACAGAGACGGAACCTACGGAATTTATCGGACAACCGATGGCGGCAAGTCATGGCATCCATTCAATACCGGCCTTGTGAACACACATGTGAAAAAGGTCATTGCTGATAGCGGAATTCTTTACGCTAACACACAGAGTGGACTCGTACGTTCAACTGACAGCGGCGAATCTTGGGCAGCTGTTCCTGGCGATACAGGTTATCTTACACGTATTGCGGTATTTGATGGGGTACTCTATGCACGGTCTAATCAAAATATGGCACCCCAACTTTTTTACTACTTATTCGCCGAAGACAATAGTCTCGCTGGCATTCCCGATGTCCCTATTTTAGAAAATAGAGACCCACTTGGTGCTATTTTAGAAAATAGAAATGTAAGAGCACGTAGAGGAATTCTTAAGGAAAATCGTGATGAGGTGCTCTTTCTTATACCACACAACAAGGGATTTTTCCTCTCTTCGCAGCTTGGAAGCTTCGCCGTTAGCGACACCGCACACTACATGGAATACGACAAAAAACTCTTTAGGTGGAATATCGGCGCACCGGATTGGTACGACACAGGCCTAGAGGATAGGGGTGAATTTTCTTTTTCTAAAAACGGATTACAGTTTGAGGCACATTTAGGTTTCAAACTCGCTGTTTCGGGGAAAACCGTTTATGTCGGCAAACGGGATGGACATCTCATGCAGTCGTTCGATGAAGGAACGAGATGGAACGATGTCACAGCAGACCTGCCGTTTTCTATCAACCATTTTAAGGCAATAGTTTTCGCTGAAAACTTCGTCTATGTGGCAACCGATAAAGGCGTAGTGCTGTCAGGCAACGGCACTGACTGGCACACACTCACCGATGCTGAAGGAACACCGCTTGTTATGAGTAGATTGGCAACAGATGACACAACGGTTTACGGCGAAGCCGAACAGAAAATATATCAACTGAACAAGGACAGCGGCACATGGCAACAGGTCACACCGGAAATCCCATATCCGGTTTTCTCGTTTGATGTCGATGGGAATACGCTCTATGTCGGAACTAACGGCCATGGCGTGCTCCGCTTCTCGCTTGACGAATAGCTGGAGGGTGTGTAAAGTTTTTTACGGGCATTCGGGCGTAAGGTTTCCCAATCCTTTAGGTTTGGGATATAAGTTTCCCGCTAAGGGCGTAATCCCTGAAAATTAATTTGAGGAATATTGATGACCTTGTGTCATAAATATCCCTCCTTTGACCAAAAACTGTGGTATAATTATACTGACACTTTTGGATAGGAGTTCTACCCTACACAAACTTTTGGATAGGAGTTCTACCCTACACAAACTCAGTGTGGGTCCTATCCCTCACCTGTAGAACGGTGTGTAGTGTTAGTGTTAGACCACTTAAAAAGTATATCGGGCAGTTAACGCATAATTGCATGAAAGCTTGTATCGTGGCGGGGGTGAAAGTCCGCACGTTGTATCACTGCCCCTCTCTTAAAATATCGTTTATGATTTCTTCAAAACGAGGCACGTGGGGATAGACAGGACCCTTCTGACCTGATATGCCTGTAGGATTTTTCACCTACAGGGAATCGCGTGCGGGTGGAGACGACATAAAAGGATGTCCTCGGTGGGACCGATGTCCTCGGTGGGACCGATGTCCTCGGTGGGACCGATGTCCTCGGTGGGACCGATGTCCTCGGTGGGACCGATGTCCTCGGTGGGACCGATGTCCTCGGTGGGGACCGATGTCCTCGGTGGGACCGATGTCCTCGGTGGGACCGATGTCCTCGGTGGGACCGATGTCCTCGGTGGGACCGATGTCCTCGGTGGGACCGATGTCCTCGGTGGGACCGATGTCCTCGGTGGGACCGATGTCCTCGGTGGGGACCGATGTCCTCGGTGGGACCGATGTCCTCGGTGGGACCTCGGACGTTCGACCTTCGGGAAGAACGCAAACGTCTATGAAGCCGAAGCCCACGCCTTTAGGCGTTGGGTGCTATCACTACAGGGACAATTGAATATATCTCTCTATACGGTATTGACCCCAACACAAGCAGAAATTTGGGAAGGAATGGTGATTTTCGAAAAGAGGGAGACATCTCCAGATACACTTCAGAACGAATTCAAATCGCAACGTTGGCAATTGGCAGAAGCAATCCTGGGACTACATACACAACAGCTCGGGCCGCTCAACGAAATTGCAGAGAAACGTTTGGAAATCGCTACCAAAGGGGTGCTCCAACAATACATTGAAGTGCGAAATCAGGACGACAGCGAAAAGCTTTGGTATCTGCTTGACTTATATAGGCTCTGGGTGAAGGTCCTAAAGCAAAATATTCCTCGCGAACAGGCTGCTAAGGAGCTTGAAGCCATGAAGAAAACGTTGGCGGACGAAAGCTGGACTAACAAACTGTGGGGCGGCGCGGAGCTGTACAACATTACAAATCATCCGCTCTACCAACAGGCGATCAAAGATGTACTTCCTGATGAGGCATATTCGGAATATGTTGCCTGTCAAACCGAACGCCAGGTTTTCCAAGCACAAGCTGCCCGTGATATGTTAGTGGTATACATGGATACGGTCCTGCTCTTGAAAGGGACGCAACGGAAACAGTTGGAAACAGCGGCAGCGCAGGTGCCGCTTCTCTCGTTGAGTCTGGAGGGATTGCAAATAATGAATGCTGAACTTTTGCTAAGGATAGGCCCCGAGATTCTTATGCCTTGGTATCAGGCTGCTCTTGAACAAGACGGATTGGCGAATCCACTTACACAATAGATGCAACCCTATTGTAAAGGAGGTAAAACAGATGCCCCGTTCTATTTTGATACTAATAATCACTATATTCACAAGCGTTGCCTTTGCACAAGAAAACGCGCCGAACGGCGGCACCCTCCGTGGCGAAGTTTTTGACACAACCGCAGAACCGAACCCAATCGAAGGGGTTACAGTTAATATTGTTGGGATAGATAAAAAGGTAGTCACAGTCAAAACGGATGCCAAAGGGCAATATAAATGTGATAACCTCCCCGCAGGCCGCTATCTGATTAATATGAGTAAAAAGGGATACAATGACCGGGTCGGTAGGGCTGTTACAATCGTTGATGGCGGAGACCACTTCGTTCAGATTAGAATGCACAAAAGGGACAATGCAGTTCCTGTTATCGATAGACCCCTTGGTTATATCATTGGGAGTATAGGCGAGCGTTACAAATTGGAGGAGTCTTCTATGGGGGCACTCTATCAGTCGCTTCTTGAAGTACTCACTAGGTTGGAACCGGGAAATCTAGAGGCGAAATTACAAGAAAACAACCTGATGGGGGCAATGGCATTGTTGTCGCACCCTGATAGCAAGGCAGCCTTCGCGAAGCATCTAACCGAAACGCAACTTCACGATTATATAGAGTTCATCGAGAATCGACAACAGCGAGCATGGCAAACGGTCGCTCACTTCCTAACGGCGTTCCTCGACCAAACCCTCAGTCTGAATTCCAAGCAGCGCGAAGATGTGCTCAAATTGCTACTTGACACAATAGCGCATTCGCCGAAACTGGACCTAGACTCTATGTTTAGGGGCCCCAACTTACAGCGCGAAGCTGTGGATTTGCTACCTGATGATTTGAAAATATCTCTACAGACGATATTGACTCCAACTCAGGTAAAAATTTGGCACGGATTAATTAAACTGATAAATCCTAAAAGGGATTTGGTTGACGAATCTGAACTGTCAGAGATGATAGACGCGCTATTAACAGCACATACCGAACAACAGCTAGGAACGCTCAGTGAACGGGAAAATCAACGTTTGCGGGTAGCCATCAAAGGAGTAATCCAACAAGCTATTGAAACGCAAAAGCCGGACATCGAGGAAAAAATCAACTATATTGATGCCTCATTTACGCTCCTAGCTGGACTCATAAGGCAAGATGTTCCTCGCGAACAGGCTGCTGAACAGCTCGAACTCCTGAAGAAAAAGTTCACGGATGAAATGGTTATGAGTAAACGATGGCGTGGGCCTGAACTGCCCGACCTTACGAGTCATCCGCTTTACCAACAGACAATCAAAGAGGTGCTATCTGAAGAGGCTTATCGACAATATACCGAACGTCAAACCGAACGACAAGTTTTCCAGACGCAGGCTTCGCAGGCAATGCTTGTGACCTCCTTAGACGCGGCGCTGCTCTTGAAGGAGACACACCGAAAACAGTTAGAAACAACTACAGCACAGCTGACGCTTCTCGCGTTGAGCGCGGAGGGGCTTCACATGATGACTACCGAAATGGTCATAACGATGAACCCCGAGATACTGAGGCTTTTAAGGCTGTATAATGATTAATAGAAACAAAATACAGAATCAGGTGTCAGGTTTCTTGTCGAATGCATGTATCACTATGATGAGGTAAACAAATGCCCCGTTCTATTTTAGTAATAATAATCACTATTATTCTATCATTACCGCTTGTTAGAAATGAAACGGAGAACGACACAAACTAAATGAAGATTAAAAAATTGATTCGGTAATTGCCCGACCCTAGACATCTGCTCTAATGTTTCTCTTGTGTGTGGTCTGTTATCTTGTTGTCTAAATCACGGAAGGCGCGGAGGACGCGGAGTATACGGTGCGAAACACTCCAAGTTTTGTGATTATAGGTTAGGATGTTGTTCTTTCTATAAACATGCCGCCCCGCTGGGGCTAGGTTGTGGTGTGGTTGCGTTTGCTATAAACATATCGCCCCGCTGGGGCTATTTTTTGTTTTGTTTGTGTTTTCTATAAAGATACCGCCCCGCTGGGGCTAGGTTGTGGTGTGGTTGCGTTTTCTATAAAGATACCGCCCCGCTGGGGAAACCGCGCTTTTGTCCATCGGAGTCTACCGCCCCGCTGGGGCTGCGCTTTTTTTCTATTTTTCTCGTATTTGTATTTGTGTGTGCAACAGTGAGAAAAATCAGAAATGCTTTGCGAATCGGGCATCAGGCGCACAGATAGTGTCCAAACCATAGGACTATATTAGTCAAACCCCTCTTTTTCCGAGTTCTCCGTGTCCTCTGTGTCCTCCGCGATTTGCGGTGTACTCGCCCAAATGCGCCGTGCATTCAGACAGTACACAAGCGAGATCCACTCTTCCATCCTTCCCCTCTTCCACCCTTCCACCTTTCCTCTGTCATTACGGAATTTGACAAAAAACCTTTAACCTGTTAAAATATTGCACAAGTCCACGCTAAAAAACAAAAACTATGAAGAAAAACAGAGATAGAATTTCCCTACTCGTATCTTTTGCGGTGCATATTGCCGTGATATTGGCAGTGTCGCCGTTTATAGTGAAGTATTACAACGACTCGAACGACACTATTTCCGCCGAGTTTATCAAGGCTGAACCGCGTCCACAAGTGAAACGGCAAGTGTTAAATCGACATTTGCTACGGATTTTACCTGTCGAACCTGCGGCGGAATCTGCGCCATCGCTTGCCTCCCCGACTTACGCACCAGAGGTGCAAGCTCCTAAAGCCCCTGTTCACGCGGACCTGGTCCCGACGGTCGTCACGCATGTCAGTATACCGGAGTCAGCCGCACCTTCACTACCGAACGCTAGTTTTGGGGAGGATATGAGCGGGGGCGGTCCGGTCGTCATTCCAGGGCTTCAGGGGAGAGGCCGCGGTCATACACCCGGGACCGGTCTAAGAGGGAGCGGCAAAGGTGAAGGCAGCGGTGTCGGCAAGGGATTGGCTAGCCTCGTGAAAGTAGCAGACCTCGGTGCCGTGGGTGATTTGGGGAAGAGCCCCGGGCTCGGTATTTTCAACACTGACGTTGTGCCGGGACACGGATTAATCGGGCAGGTCTATGTGCCTGGTACTCCCATCACAAAGATGCCGGTTTTTGAACGTTTGACACCCGTTTATACATTTCTTACGGCGAACTTGGATGTCCCTACGAGAAATTATAACAGCGGTTTTCCTACACCGGAGAAGCAGACTGTCGTTGAAAACTTCGCAATTCGCTTCCGTGGAAAATTAGCTGTCGGTAAACCCGGCACCTATATCTTCGAACTTTACTCCGATGATGGTGCGAAGTTATACATCAACAAGAAATTGGTTATCAATAACGATGGGGTCCATCCGGCGCAAAGTAGACGGGGAAAATTTGCACTTCAAGCAGGTATGCACCCTGTCGAAATTCACTATTTCCAGGGGCCCCGGTTCCAAATTGCATTGCGATGGTTCTACAAACCGCCAAACGGAGCTATGCAGATTGTGCCGTCTCGCGTTATTTTTCACCCTGGTGCCGCCAATTGAGGAGGCTGCAAAGGCCCAATTAGGAGTCGCTCCTACAATGGAGGAACAGAACATGAATTGCGCGTCGGATTGTGCTGATGAATCCAACGTGTTTGCCACAAGAGAGAAGATGCGAACTTTTTTGATTACCTCCACTATTTTTTTTACGATGTCCCTCCCGGCGACACTGCTGAATTCGGCGGAAAGACACCAACATGAGTTTACCTTCGTTCGGCTCAAATATCGCGGGGAACTCACGCGTCTCAGTAGCTGGCGGGTAGATTGGCCGGCTTCCGACCGTAATTTTCTTTTTCAACTCCGCAAACACACAAACGTCGATGCCGCCCCCCGTGAAAAAATTATTGAGGTCGGGTCAGAGGAACTCTTCGACTATGCATTCGCTTATATGTTGGAGGTCGGCAGTCTGCGGCTCAGCAAAGCGGAGGCAGCAAATCTACGCGAATACCTCTTACGCGGCGGGTTCATTTTTGTCGACGACTTCCACGGCCAACGCGAATGGCGATGGTTCTATAGAGAACTGAAAAAAATTTTTCCACATCGAGAACCGGTGGATATTCCTATATCACATCCAATTTTTCACTGCTTCTTTAAAATTGACAAGCTGATTCAGATTCCCGGGCTCCGCTCCCTCTTTAGTGGACGGACTTACGAACGTGTAGATGGGCATCCTGCTTACTGTCGCGGTGTATATGATGACAAAGGGCGGCTGATGATGATGATCAATTTTAATACGGACTTAGGCGATGCATGGGAACACGCCGCAGAGGATTTCTACCCGCATAAATATTCCAATATGGCACTGAAAATGGGCATTAATGCCGTTATCTACTCGCTTACCCATTAATGGCTACTGAGCTTTGGACAATCAATTTTAGGGGGGCGTAAAGTTTATCAAAGGAATAGGTGGAAGGATGGAAGATTGGAAGAATGGAAGGATGGAAGCGGGGAAGGATGGAAGGATGGAAGATTGGAGGGATGGAAGATTGGAAGATGGAAGGATGGAAGATTGGAAGAATGGAAGGATGGAAGATTGGAGGGATGGAAGATTGGAGGGATGGAAGATTGGAAGGATGGAAGGATGGAAGATTGGAGGGATGGAAGCGCGGAAGATTGGAGGGATGGAAGATTGGAAGAATGGAAGGATGGAAGCGGGGAAGGATGGAAGATTGGATTTCGCGTGTGTTGTCTGAATCGCGGAAAACACAGAGAACACAGAGAACGCGGAAAAAGAGGTTTCTTGCTAACATGTGTGCATTTTTCGTCTGAATCGCGGATTAGCACAGAGAATGCAGCGGACGCGGATTTTAAATCGATTAGTCATTGGCAAGAGGAAGAGGGTTTTGACGCGCGGCAGAGACAGGCTTAGCATCACAAACTTCTTGCTAACAGCCAACAGCCAACAGCCAGAAGAGAGACTACCGTCTACGTTTTGGCGTGGTGCAAATATCACACACCAATTTTTCTAGTATGCATATTGCCTCTAACGGTTTTGCCTCCTTGACAGGCGAGACGATTTTCAACCTGCCCTGTTCCAAAATATAGGTTGCATCGAACGTCCCGGTGCCCGGTTTCAATTGGAGGTCGGCTTCTAAGATTTTCTCTAGGGCATTCATTAACTCGTCAGCAGTGAAAGCGTGGAGCGTTTGAAAAAGTTTGTAGGCGACATAAGGATTCTTCTTCAGAATATTATACGTGGCGGATTTCGGTAAAAGGTCTGCTAGCTCGTCAGCGAGCGGTTGAAAAACATTTTTGGTAAAATCAGGGAACGACATCCTCCCTCCGATCGGTTTCCCGTTTCTTTGCGAAATGAGTTTGGCTTGGAGGGCAAACCGAAATTGACTCGCTATTGCAGCATTAAGCACGATAGGCTCCTGCCCTCCTGCTAAGACCTCGTGAAGGCTTTTCAATGCGCGCCCGGTTGCCCGTTTCGCAATAGCATCCGTAAGGTCGAAGATGTTATCAAACGTGGTTTGCGTCACCATGTTTCGGACATCCTGTTCATCAATTTGATGTTTATCGCCAACGAAATCGATGATTTTGTTAATAGCTTCCGCAATTGTCCGCATATCGCCGCCGGTACGATTTCGGAGCAACGCGAAAGCTCGGGGGGAAATCTTTTTCTGATGTGTCTCAAACTTTTCTACCACTTTTTTATAAAGTGGGTCACGGTTGATTGAATTCCCTGCTTCCAAAGGTGCAAAAGTGACATATCTCCCGACCTCTTGGATAGCTTTCGCGAGCGGATGTTTTTCGCTCACGTCCCCTTTTACCGTGAAGATAAGCACCCCTGTTTTCGGTAAACTGCCTTGCAGCCATTCCAACAAGCGTGCAGCATCGTCAGCCCCACCCTTATCTTGGCTGCTAGACTGAGAGGTACCCTCCAATTGTGTGGCGAGTTTAGGCAAACGTTTAAAGAACGTTCGCGCCTCTTCGGTCAGTGCGTCCCCCATGTCGTCGGACATATCTTGCAGGGCAGTGTTGAAATCGGGATGTTCATTTGCAATCTGTAACGTAGAGACCCCTATGAGTTTTGCGATACTCGTGACACACTTTTTAACGTCCTCGGTTTCATGCCGCATTGCAGTGCGGATGACCGTTGCGGGGGAGGTGCCCCGTCTTCGTGTTTGGGCAAACAGTGGGGAATCGCTGACGACGACAACCCGCCGTTCGGACATGAGCGGATACACCTCAACATGGCTGAGTATGTCTCTGACCGATACATTCGCCCCATCTAAGTAGGTTAAGTTGAAATCGCGAGCATCGGGCGGCAAGAGGGTTTCTATCATCTGCTTGAGGGTGCCTTCAATGAGAAAACTCTCCTCGCCACAGAGTAGGTAAACGGGAAAAACCTTATTCCCTTGTACTTCGCGAAGGATGTTCGGTTGTTTTTGTTTCATGGTGGCTATTGGAAACCATTGGCTGTTGGCTGTTGGCTATTGGTTGATAACCGTTGTCGGGATATCTGTAGCCTCTTCCTCTTCTGTAGAAGCGTGCTGTGCACGCGATACATTATATCTTCTGTAGGAGCGTGCTGTGCACGCGATACATAATACCATTTTTATTAATTATTCTATCATTACCGGTTGTTTAGAAATGAAACGGAGAACGGAAGACCCAAACTGGAAGTTTATGCTACAAGAATCGCACAAACTGGAAGTTTATGCTACAAGAATCGCCCAAACTGGAAGTTTATGCTACAAGAACAAGAATCGCACAAACTGGAAGTTTATGCTACAAGAATCGCACAAACTGGAAGTTTATGCTACAAGAACAAGAATCGCACAAACTGGAAGTTTATGCTACAAGAAACAAACTGGAAGTTTATGCTTCGCACAAACTGGAAGTTTATTCGCCCAAACTGGAAGTTTATGCTACAAGAACCGCACAAACTGGAAGTTTATGCTACAAGAATCGCACAAACTGGAAGTTTATGCTAAGTTTATGCTACAAGAATCGCCCAAACTGGAAGTTTATGCTACAAGAACCGCACAAACTAAAAGTTTATGCTACAAGAATCGCACAAACTAAAAGTTTATGCTACGAATCGCCCAAACTGGAAGTTTATGCTACAAACTGGAAGTTTATACAAGAATCGCCAAACTGGAAGTTTATGCTACAAGAACCGCACAAACTAAAAATACAAGAATCGCACAAACTGGAAGTTTATGCTACAAGAACCGCACAAACTAAAAGTTTATGCTACAAGAATCGCACAAACTAAAAGTTTATGCTACAAGAATCGCACAAACTGGAAGTTTATGCTACAAGAACCGCACAAACTGGAAGTTTATGCTACAAGAATCGCACAAACTGGAAGTTTATGCTACAAGAATCGCACAAACTGGAAGTTTATGCTACAAGAATCGCCCAAACTGGAAGTTTATGCTACAAGAACGCGCACTAAAAACTGGAAGTTTATGCTACAAGAATCGCACAAACTGGAAGTTTATGCTACAAGAACCGCACAAACTGGAAGTTTATGCTACAAGAAAGAGACATTTTCAATTAGAAATGGTATAATATTTTCTGTAGGAGCGTGCTGTGCACGCGATACCTCCTACCGTTCTATAACGGCCGAATGATGATTTTTACCTTCGTGCCTTTAGGCGGCACCAAATCGGTGTTGGCACGATAGGTGCGGTCATCTGTTCCCCCAGGCAACGCGTGATTGAAAAGTGAGTCCGGGTCACGATAAACAGCGATAACGTTATGAAACTTTTGCGCGGTCAGTTGGTTGTTGATAAGTCTACCGCCGCTAAAAATCCACGGTGTTTTTTGCATCGGTTGTTCCGTGAAGGCATTCCATACTAATTCTTCCGCCCGGTGTAGGACGACTTCATCTTGGCGTTTCCATTGCACCCAAATTTCAGCAGTATCGCCCTTCGGTTCACGCGGGTCGCCTTGTGCCGTGAGATGATTCATACCGGGCTCCATTTCAAGCAGACCGAGGGCGACAAATATCTGCATAGGTTCGGCATCAATCATCAAAAGACTTTCGTAAGTTTTGCCAAGGTTTCCACATGCAAAAAATTCGAGGATAGTCTCTTCACTTGTAGCGTTAATTTCACCGGGGAAGGTAATTTCGCGTTTATTTGTGTCGCAAACGACATTGCCCAATTGGTAGATGCCTTCCCCAATTTTGCGGATGCTAGCAAGTTCGGCATCTGTTGCCGCTGTCGATTTTGAATGAACGGTAAGGGGTACCGAAGCGGTATTGTCGCTTTCATCCGCGTCTTCAAAGTCAACCTGCACGCTAATCTCCATCTCCCCCTCTTCCGGGGGTGCCCAATCTACGGAGACAGTTGATTCATCCAGAGTGGATGTCCACAAAACCTGTGTTGTTTTAATTGCTACGTCATCCGCATAGAAGGTGACGTTCAGTATATTCTCGAAGGGGGTTCCGGTATTTCTGAGGGTTGCGCTGAGCCGCGTTGCTTCCCCGGCACGGGGTGCGGGGGGTGAAAACCGTAGGCTCTGCGGGACCACGCCGATATTCGGTTCCGATGGCCCGACAAGGGCATGGCTGAGTGTCATGACAGCGAAACAGGTCGCCAAAAAATCGCCATCTGCCCCACGCCATCTGCCGTCCGGCTCCTGCTCCGCAACCATCATCCCGGATATTTCATTATACCAGTCATACCCTGCGAGTGTCGCTAGCTGGGGCGGAATGTCACAGAAACGTTGCAGCGAGAGAAGATAGTAATACAACCACGAATTTGAGCCCGGGTTCCGGGTAAGTGACCAATATTTCTTAATCCAGTCCATCCCCTTCTGCACCTGCGCGTCTTCAACGGGGACACCACAGGCACGAAGTGCCCACAGTCCTGTAGCTGTCATACTTCCGTACACCCCGATTGCCCAAGGTGACCCTTGGTCTACGAGGTTATAGAGCCAGCCACCTGTTTCAGTCTGATTTCGGCGAATCCAATTTTCAGCGCGAGTCCAGGTATCCTGCGGGATAGTCAAGCCTGCACGTTTTCCTACGTAAAGGGCATAGATAACCATGTTCATGTGCGCGCCATCAGCGCTGTAACCGTAGCCCCAACCCCCATAATCTCTTGCATCGGAGAATTCGCTCCCTTCGCTAACAGGCAACTGCTTTTCCACCAACTGATTCACAGCAAATTGAGCACGCGCCCGATAGTCCGGATTCCCTGCTGCTACCAAAACCGGCACAATCACTGCATACCGATAGACCGCGAACTCGTTCCAATCCTCTGACAGCAAGTAGTCTAACCCTTTTTGTACCGTTGGATGCGTTTCGGTATACCCAGCAGCAAACAACGCTTGTAAGGCTAAAGCCGTCTCTTGTACACTATCGTCCCCGAAATTCCATGCGGGGCCCGGCACAAAATCTCTTGCCAACCCTTTCAGGCTTGAACCACAGCGAACGCAGGTTAAAATCAGTTGATTTTCAAGACCACATTGCAAACAGGTACGGCTATGTTTGCCCTGTTGCGTCTCCAGCCAGGCAATACCTTTGTCCACTGATACCTGAATTTGTTCTGCTGTGACCGCATCGAACGTCCGCGCCGTGGCGACTATTGCTGCATGGGCAATGTTGTTCCGATCTCCAGATTCCTGAATATGTTTATCGCCAGATGGGTTCACAACTGCATAAATTTCGGTCTTACCCGCCGGCGGCCGCCACTGTGCTTTGACCTGCTTTGTTTTTCCGGGCTCCAATTCCATAATAACATCTTTACATAGAATTTGGAGCGGTTGCGTTGCAGGCTCTCCCTCGTAAAGGTCAACGACCAAATCTTGATTCATCGTGGGCGATATGTCCCCAACGTTTTTTACTGTAATCCAGATGGTAATCTCTTCACCTTCAACAGGGGTTTGATTAGAGAAGGTAATGCTATTGGCATCCAGCTGGAAATCGGGAAGTTGCCCAAAAGCACTCCCGAAAAATAGGGCAAAAACAGAAAATATGCCGATTGCGAAAACGTAGTATCTACGCATAATAATGCCCTCCTATATGCTCCCGGCAATGCCGGCTATTTTCCTTCCCAATACCCAATTGAGACGCTTGAAGGTTGCGGAATATCGTTTTTGAACAACCGTTTTCCTGCAGATGTCCACTTACTGACCTGTCCCTGGTATGTATCGCCAAGCAGGTCAGCGACCCAAATTCCACCGTCTGCGGGGGAAAGTCGTATTGCAACAATTGCCATACCGCCTGCAAATTCTTTGAGCTTCTTACCAGTTGGCGATAGGTTAACGAGCATACTGTTATTCGCAGCAACCCAGACACTGCCATCTTTCGGATTGACGCTTGGCGATACAGGATTTTTCAGCTCGGTCACTCTTGCCAATTCTTCACCGTTCGGAGAGAGTCGAACGAGGAGATTATTCTGACTATCAGCTACCCAGGCGTTGCCTTGATAATCCACCGTCACACCGCCTTTCGGTTCTTTCATCGGCGGGGCGGTTGCAATCTGGTTTCCGTTTGCATCGTAACGGCCGATCGGACCGCGGGCATCCGTTATCCAGCAGCTCCCATCCTTCGGATTGACAGCAACATTGAATCTTCCGGTTTCTACATTGGGCGGACCGCCTGTCGGAACCACCTGCGCGAGAATTTGGGTGCCATCGCTGGATATTTTCCACACGCCATTCAGACCTGCTACCCAGATAGTGCCATCTGCTGGATTAACAGAAATCATGTTGGGGCGTTCAATCGTTGGGGCTTGTGTAAACGACTCTGCAGCCGCCGGATCGTACCGGAAAACAGCGTTTGATGCAGAAATAGCAATCCATGCGACACCGTTGGTCGGGTTGACCTCCGCATCGCTCGCTTGTGTTAAATTCGGAATAACCGTCGGGTCGGCACTACCGTTCGCATTGAGTCTGTAGACGGTATCGCCGCTACTTATGACCCAACACTCACCGTTATACTGCCCGTAGCTAGTTGCAACACACATGACAGATAATATCAGTATCCAAAATATTTTTTTCATTTCTTCTCCTCTAACATATTTTAAGATAAAATCCACTGTTTTTTTAAGTGTAGCATATTTTCAGATATTTTTCAAGACTTTACCATTTTATTTTTTGACATTTCTGTAGAAATCTTGTATACTTAAAAATACTAAACTTTGGACAATTTTAGAGTTTCGATTTGCGTTGTTGTCTGAATGCACGTCGCATTTGGGCGAGTGCGCCGCAAATCGCGGATTATCGCGGATTACACAGATTACGCGGATTTTAAGGTGTGTATGCGTCAAGGTTTTGTGATTAAGTGATGTTGCGTTTTTTTGTCTGAATCACGGAAGGCACAGAGGACGCGGAAAGAAGCGGGGTTTGGCTAAAATCTATAAAGATACCGCCCCGCTGGGGCTATTTTTTGTTTTGTTTGTGTTTTCTATAAAGATACCGCCCCGCTGGGGAAACCGCGCTTTGGCGCATCGGAGTCTATTTTCTACTGTTTGTATTTGTGTGAGGCACTTAGAGAAAAATCAGAAATGCTTTGAAAATCGGGCATCAGGCTCACAGAAATTGTCCAAACTATAGTAAAAATAGGATGCAGAATCTATCCATTTTCTATTATCAACGTTCCGCGACAAAACCCAATCCTTTAGGTTTGGGATGTAGTCGCGGCTAAAAACTCTGATTAACATTAAACCTTTTTGCGAATCTTTCGTCTAATAGATTAGAGTGTACGGTTGCTATAGAGGGCAGTTACGCGCCTCATTGATTAGACTTCCTATAGTGTAAAGCTCTAATGTCGTAGTCAGAAAGCGTAGCGCGACAGTCGTTAGTAGGGAAAGACAGGTAATGCTGAAACCCGTTTGAACAATACGACTCAAAACAAATTTCACAAGGACACTTCGGTGTCGCAGTCAGGGTAGTGTCTGTTGCAGTAGGCTTCTGTCCCTGGAGAACCGCTATAGGTTTTCTAAACAAGGTCGTTGATCGCACGAAAGCTTTCGCATAACTTTGCGGAAGCCCAAGTCTTTAGACTTGGGTCTATCACTCTCACTGTGAGTTGAACCGTCATGAAATTTCTTTTGAAAAAACATGTCAATATCCTTCTGATATGCCTACTTATCTATTTCGCCGTAATTCCGATGCAGCTATCCAATTATGTTTTGTGCATCGGTGAGGATGGGCATATTGAAGTTGAAGCTGCAACCCATGGTCGCTGCTGCCCCGACGCGCGTGCTGCGCATACGGAAATTGCGACAGAGCAAGACCACTGTGGAGCATGCGTTGACCTCCCTATCTTTTCCTCCTTAAATACCGAACAATACGTCGTCTCTTCGGAACACGCGGCGGCACACGACTCCGTTTGCACATCAGCTGTGCTCATCACACACCAGCCCGGTGTTTCTCCGACTTTACCCGTTACACCCCTTTTGACGCGCCCCGCGTTCATTAACCCGAAACTCATTTCCCTTCGGACCGTTATTCTCCTCATTTAGTTTTCTAGTAGTCTTCAGTTATCAGTTAAAAGAAACCTTTGATGAATCAAATATCTTTTACCCGAACCCTGATAACTGCTAACCGATAACTATAAAACTAACAAAGGAGTTTAACATCTCATGAAAATCAGATTGAATATCATCTGCGCGATAGTGGGGTTATGCCTTGTTTTACCAATAACCGCTGTCGCTGCAGAACATGAAGAAATTAATCTTGAGGGTGCAATCCAGACGGCTTTGCGCGAAAACCTGAGTATGCGCGTGATTCGTGAAAAAGTGAAGGTTGCACAAGCCCAAATCGATGGCATTGCCCTGCTTGGTAACCCCGAATTGGAAACCGAGTTTGTCGGCGGGGCAGAAGGTGAACAAATCCTTGAATTGACAAAGTCTTTTCAGCTCGGCGGCCAACGGAGGCACCGGCAACGTATTGCCAAAACGCACCTTGAAAAGGTAAATGCTGAACTTGCCGAAGCCTCGCGCCTGCTTACGAAATCGGTAAAACTCACCTTTTATGCCCTAGTACTTGCCCAAGAAAAGCTCAAGTTAGCCAAAACACTCATTCAACACAACGAGCAGATGCGTGACATTGCACAGCTCCAATTTGAAGCAGGCGATATTTCAGTGACGCAGGTCAATTTGGCGAACATTCAGTTGCAATCGGCACGGCGCGAAGCAGCAACATTAGAAAGCGAATTGGCACTGGCACAGCTTGAACTCAACGGTTTAATGGGTACCCCTCTTGAAGCCAAGCCTATCGCTGTTGGGGGGCTGCCTGAAAACATAGGAGCAGGCACGCTGAAAAAATTGACATTGCAAACCTTGACGAAACACGCTATAGCACACCGTGCCGACCTGAAAACACGGCACCTCAATGCACAATTGACAGAGAGCGAACATCGCCTTGCAAAAGCGGTAAACATTCCGGACCTAGGGATTGGTGCGATTGCAGAACGCAGTGCCGGTGAGTATGCATTCGGTGTAAAGTTTTCAATACCGTTGCCAATTTTCGATCGGAATCGTGCCGACATTCATGCTGCAAAGGCACAGCAGCAGGTGGACGCAACCGAAATTCGCAGGACCGAGCGGCAAATTACACATGAAGTTATGGCGGCACTCCTTTCACTGAAGACCGCACAAAAAACGCGCACGTTTTATGAAGGCGATACGCTGAAGTTGCTCAATGAAAACCTTACGCTGACGCGCACCGCTTACGAACTAGGCGAAGCAGGTCTCTTAGAGGTTATATTGATGCAAAACGAATTTAGCAGAACGCAATTTGCCTATCTGAACACGCTATCAACATACTGTAAGGCAGTGGCAGAGCTTGAAGCTGCTGTGGGTACATCTATTCACGCTCCGGCGCTTGCTCCTACCAATGCGGAGGACTAAAAATGTTACGTTATTTTTACAAAAAAAATGTAGGTCAGAACTACAGATATGCCATTGGGCTTGCTATTTCTGTTATAGCAATAGCCGGGCTGGCCTCACTGACCCTCATTTTCACAACCACCTGGGCTGAGGATACGCCTATCGATGAGGGCGAGGATGCCCCGCAGACACACGGAAATGTAAAAAATACAGGGATGGTGACGCTGACCGATAAGGCAAAAGTGAACATCGATTTGAAAACTGACGAGGCGGATATTCGCGCTATTGAAAAGGTTACACAGGTTACAGGTAACGTCATCGCGCACCCCGGGCGACAAGCACGCGTCACGCCCAGAATAGGCGGTATCGTCCAACGCATCTACTTCCAAATGGGAGATTCGCTCAAAGCGGGGGATGTACTATTGGAATTGGAGAGCACGGCGTTGCAAATGCTACAGATTGACCTGATTGAAGCGGTGGCACAACAGAAATCTTTAGAGAATAAATTGACGAAATTGACAGAGGTTTTCGCAAAGCAGATTCGTCGAGAATTACAAACTCGGCAAATTGATTACCTTCAATCGGTTGATGAACGCAAGGCACAGAAAACGGCTCTGGACAAACATAAAACCTTGGCTATTGCGAAAACAACTTCCGCCTTAGAACAGATGCGTGCTGCACTTGCCACAGCGCACGTTGACCTCCGCCTGTTGGAAACAACGCTCAAGCGGACGAAATCCCTGACAGCGCAACGTATTTCCGCACAAAAGGAGTTGGTGGCGCAACAGGCAGCGTATACGAAAGCGAAAAACGCTTTCGCTGAGGCAAGACAGCAATTTCATCTCATCGGGGTTAGTGACGAGACGCTAGAAAAGATTCTGCACGACGGCGGCGAAACCCCTATCCTTTCACTTATAGGGCGGGTTGAAGGGACGGTCGCGAGCGAAGCTCGCTCCTACAGAAGGGACGGTCGCGAGCGAAGCTCGCTCCTACAGAGGAGAACCGGCACAGGTCGCGAGCGAAGCTCGCTCCTACAGAGGAGAACCGGCACAGGTCGCGAGCGAAGCTCGCTCCTACAGAGGAGAACCGGCACAGGTCGCGAGCGAAGCTCGCTCCTACAGAGGAGAACCGGCACAGGTCGCGAGCGAAGCTCGCTCCTACAGAGGAGAACCGGCACAGGTCGCGAGCGAAGCTCGCTCCTACAGAGGAGAACCGGCACAGGTCGCGAGCGAAGCTCGCTCCTACAGAGGAGAACCGGCACAGGTCGCGAGCGAAGCTCGCTCCTACAGAGGAGAACCGGCACAGGTCGCGAGCGAAGCTCGCTCCTACAGAGGAGAACCGGCACAGGTCGCGAGCGAAGCTCGCTCCTACAGAGGAGAACCGGCACAGGTCGCGAGCGAAGCTCGCTCCTACAGAGGAGAACCGGCACAGGTCGCGAGCGAAGCTCGCTCCTACAGAGGAGAGGACGAGCAGCTCGAGAACTCCGATGCACCGCACCCCGCCTTGCAGTACGTCACGCTTATTGATGAGGCGACCGATTTGGTCGATGCGGAAGCCGCATACAGAACCGCTATTATCAAGGTTGATGCTAACAGGCAGCGGGCATTGGCATCAGGTCTTACGGAAGTGCTTCTAAAAAACCTTGTGCACACTGGCAAAATTAAGTCTTTTGAGGATGTGCCGCACAGAAAACTGATTGACAATTACCTTGCTGTTGTGGAAAGCACGGAGGCGTTAGAGGGGCTGCTCCAAATAGAGGAAGCTATTCGGAGTGCGGACATAACCTTGAACAAGATTCAGCAACAACTTCAGGTGTCCGGACTCACACAAGCAGCTATAGAAAAAATTATGCAAACGGCACAACCGATTAAAACGTTCTATATCACAGCTCCCGCCGCTGGAAAAATCGTCCAGCAACAGGTAACCCTCGGGGCTACCGTTGAAAAAAACGATACGCTCTTCTCACTCTTGGATACAAGCACAGTGTGGATTGAAGGCGACGCTTACGAAGACACGTTACCACTTATTTCGGTTGGGAGCGAAGTCCGCATTCGCGTGCCAGCGTATCCGGAGGAGACGTTCATAGGCAAGATTTCAAAAATTTCATCGGTTATGAACCCGGAGAAACGGACAGCTCACTTCTACACAGAGGTCAGCAATCCTGACGACAAGCTGAAACCGGGTATGTTTGCTGAACAGACAGTTGTCATTGAAAGATTAGACGACGTTTTGACGGTGCCCTTGCGTGCACTACTCATAGAGGGGACCACACAGTTTGTTTTCGTTGAAATAGGCAACACGTACATCAAACATGAAGTTGAGGTGGGGGCAAAGGATGACCGGTACGTTGAAATCAAAGACGGTTTATTGGCAGGTGAACGTGTCGTTGTCCAGGGCGGATATCAACTGATGCAAACCGCAGCAGGTACATCAGACGTTATTGACCCCCATGCAGGACATAATCATTAAGCTGACCGCGATAAGGAGAAAAAGGAATGTGGTCAAAAATAACGGAGGGCTCACTCCGGAATAGACTTCTTGTGATTTGCGGTATCATTGCTGCAAGTATTATCGGGTTCAGGATGTTTCAATCCGCCCCGATCGACGTGTATCCTGACATAAATCCGCCCCGGATTACCGTGCTAACAGAGGCACACGGTTGGTCCCCGGAGGAGATGGAAACCCTCGTCACATTGCCGATTGAAAGCGCTATGAACGGTGCCCCGGATGTCACACGTGTTAGGTCTTCGTCAGCGATAGGTTTATCGTTGATTTTTGTTGAGTTTGAATGGGGTATGGATATTTTTCTCGCGCGGCAGATGGTCTCGGAACGGCTTCAACTCGTTGCACCAAATTTGCCGGAGGGGGTTGACGCGCCGATTATCTTACCTACCTCTTCCCTGCTCGGGGAGATTGTGGAATACGCGCTCGTTGATGAAAGAGCAGAAAACGGCAACGAAGATGGCCCCAAACCGCTCGGGCCGATGGAGATGCGCGACCTAGCGGATTGGGTCGTTCGATATCGACTTCAGTCTCAGGAGGGGTATCGCTAATGTGATAAACATTGGCGGGTATGTGAAGCAATTTCAGGTCTTCGTCAACCCCGAACGTTTGATCAGCTACGGCATTTCACTAGAGGATGTCGCTCATGCCCTGCGCGCAGAAACACCATCGTTCAAAAAGCAATGAGAACGCGGCAGGCGGTTTTCTTATTAAGGATAGTCGTGAATTGATGATTCGGGGGTTAGGCAGAATTGCCACGGTCGCCGACATTGAAAACGTCGTCATCGATGTACGCGGTATGAGCACGCCTATCCTTGTGAAAGACATCGCCACGGTGAAAATCGGGTCGCTTCCCGAAATTCGGCGCGGAGCGGGAAGCCTCAACGGAAAAGAGACTGTCTTAGGGAAGGTCGTCAAGCAACCGGGTATCAATACCCTAAGCCTCAGCGATAAAGTGGTTTCGGAGTTGGACGCATTGGAGAAGACGCTACCGGAGGGTGTAAAGGTTAAAGTTGAGTATGCCCAAGCCGAGCTGATTCGCCGCGCTGTGGATACTGTCAAAGATGCCTTACGCGAGGGGGCAATTCTCGTCGTTATCGTGCTGGTTATTTTTCTTTTCAACATTCGCACTGCGTTGATTACACTTACCGCTATCCCGCTATCCCTGATTATTGCAGTCATTGTGCTCCTTTGGCAAGGGGGCACTCTCAACATCATGACACTTGCTGGCTTAGCAATTGCTGTCGGGATGGTGGTTGACGATGCAATCGTCTATGTAGAAAACATCTTTCGGCGATTGCAGGAGTATTTTCATCGCCGTGAAGTAGCTCGGATTGAACAAACAGAAATCCAACAACATGAAACACCCATGCAGGTGGTAACACGGGCAAGCGATGAAATGCGTGTCTCGATCGTTTTTGCAACGTTGATTATCATCCTCGTTTTTCTGCCGTTGTTCAGCCTCAGCGGTATTGAGGGCAGAATGTTTCGACCCCTCGGCTGGACTGTTGTTATTTCTATGGCGGCATCGCTGTTCGTTGCCTTAACAGTCGTGCCGGTTTTAAGCGACCTGCTGCTTGCACGGGTCAGAGATATACCGTTGCGAACTGAACAGTATGAAAAGCGTGGTGTATTTACAGGGATTAAACGTCTTTACAACGGTTTCCGCAATATGGTGGTACGCTGGCGGATGTTTGTTGTCGCATTGGCACCCGATTCCGACACGGAGACAGCCTTGACGTTGCAGCCTGTCGTTATGTGGATTAAACGCGCCTATCGTCCTATTCTCTCGGTAGCGATACGATTACGTTGGGTAGTCGTAATAATTGCACTACTGTTAGTGGTCATAACGGTCGCAGCCCTTCCCTATTTGGGACGCGAATTTTTGCCTGTCATGGATGAAGCCACATTCACTATCAGCGTCTTTTCACCTCCGGGCACCTCGCTCGGAGAATCCACACGTATCGGCCGTGAGATGGAAAGACGGTTGCTAGAAATTCCCGAAGTGACCAGCGTTAGCAGCCGGACCGGACGTGCGGAAGCCGATGAACATGCACATGATGTCAACACACACGATATCGTCGTAAACTTCATTCCGCCCGATGTCCGCGAAAAAACACGCGAAGAGCTACTTGCCGAAGTCCGTCAACTGCTCTCCCCCGAAAACTTTCCGGGGGTGGTTGTCTCCGTCGGGCAGCCCATTCAACACCGCTTGGACTACCTTTTGTCGGGGGTCAGCGCGCAAGTTGCCTTGAAACTCTTTGGGCCGGACCTCGACACACTCCGTCAGAAAGCGGAAGAGATTAAAACTGTCATGGCCGGAATTGAGGGGGTAGCCGATTTGCAGGTTGAACAACAGGTCCAGATTGAACAGCTTCAGATTCAGGTTAAACGCCTTGAAGCGGCACGACACGGTTTGCGCGTTGAAGACATAACACACTTTGCAGAAGCGGCTTTTAAAGGGGAGACAGTCAGCCAAATTATCCAGGGACAACGCCAATATAACCTCGTCATTCGGTTTGACCCAACCCTTGTTAGTAGTGTTGAATCTATCGGTAGTCTGAAACTCCGAACGCCTTCAGGGACGTTCGTTCCACTAGAACAGGTTGCCGATGTCAGCATCGGTTACGGTCCAAATACTATCAATCGGGAGAACGTCTCTCGGCGGATTGTAGTTCAGTGTAATGTTCAGGACCGGGACCTCGGCAATTTTATTGCCGAAGTTCAACAGGAAATACGCGCACATATTGACCTGCCCGAATCCTATTTCCTGAAATACGAGGGGCAGTTTGAAAGTCAACAGAGTGCCCAAAAACGGATTTTAATTCAGAGCGGTTTCGTGCTTGTCGGAATATGTCTTCTGTTGTATCTCGCGATGGGGTCAATACGGCTTTCCATCCTAGTCATGTTGAACTTGCCGCTCGCGTTAATCGGTGGTATTATCAGTGTATTCTTGACCGGTGGCGTGTTGAGTATTCCATCCATGGTGGGGTTCATACTACTGTTCGGCATTGCTGTGCGAAACGGCATCATCTTGGTTTCACATATTAATACACTTCGTTCAGAAGGAATGCCGCTCTATGACGCTGTGATGAAGGGCGCAGCGGAGCGTATTAGTCCTGTGCTAATGACAGCACTAACGACAGGCTTAGGGATGTTGCCACTGGCACTCGCCCACGGTTCCGGGGCGGAATTGCAGAAACCGCTTGCAATCGTTATCAGTGGTGGAATGATTACTGCAACGCTCTTAACACTGCTCGTCTTGCCCGCGTTGTACTATATTGTTGAAAAACGGGGGCCAGATGAAAACCTCGTGGAATCGTAAAACGTTTATGGGTGTGTAAAGTTTTAGTCATAATGATAGATGGAAGGATGGAAGAGTGGAAGGATGGAAGAGTGGAAGGATGGAAGGATGGATTTCGCGTGTGTGTTGTCAGAATCGCGGATTGCACAGAGGACACGAAAGGCGCGGATTTTAAGACGAGTGGGCATCACGGAATGGGCAATGAATTGCCCTACTATAGGAGCGGGAAACCGTTTGCCCGAATACTGAACGGTCTTCGGTTAACTTGTACGAAAACTTTGTGCACTCAAGCGTTTATCATAATTTTGCAATTCTTGCGTAAACATGGTATAATAACAACAGATGTTAAATCTATTATTGAAGCGAGGGAATAACGATGAAACGCGCACACTTCTATAGTATCATGTTTGTGGCTCTAGTGCTTATCGTCGGTGTGAGCACGCTAAGTGTCGCAGAAATGAAAAGCTTGAGGCTAGAAATCTCCGATTACGTCAGCAATACGGATGCCAGAAAAATACGGCGACTGTTGGCACCGTGGGCGGATGCCAAAGATATCAGCTTCCACACGCCTGTTGACAAAAAAGGTAGAAAACGACTTTTCGCAACCGTTGTCGAAGTCAAACCGAGACGAGGCGTTTCTAAATACAGCGAAACGCATGCATTTGATGTCTATGACATTATGCGACAGCTAAAGGATTCCCGGTTCCGAGGAAGACACGGACTTGGACAGGTCCGTATTCTTAAAACGGAGGCAACGATTCAAGGGACCGTGTTTACATACCCTGGCCTTTCACGCAGCCATATCAATGGGGTACCCGGATGGGCACTTTGGGGACGTGAAACGTCTCAACTGCTCCACGCCCTCCAAGCTGAGGGAAGCGGCCAAAAATTTGTTTTCACCGAATCTCCCGAATTCGATCGGTTGCGAATGGATATTGCAAAAGGCAATAATAAAACCGTTGAAGTGAAGGGCAGAGTTGTTGGATTTGACGGCCCCTACCCGATTGTATCGGTTACCAGCTACAAATTGGCACCCCGCGTTAACAGGATGGGTGCACCCGCGCAGGAACAGCCGAGGCTGCCGAACGAAAAACGTGATACGGAACAGAAACCGAAATACGACTATATTGAAGAGGACCGATAGGGCAGTGATTTAACTGTACACTAAACTTTGGACAATTTTAGGGGTGTCCGGTTTTTGTCAAAGGGATAAATGGAAGGGTGGAAGGGTGGAAGGGTGGATTTCGCGTGTGTTATCTGAATCGCGGATTACACAGATCTCGCGGATTTTAAATTGGCAATTAGCAGGCGATTGGCAAGAGCAAGAGGGGTTTGACGCGCGGCAGAGATATGCTTAGCATCACAACCTTCTTGCTAAAAGCCATAAGCCAATAGCCAACAGCCAACATGCTATAAACATACCGCCCCGCTGGGGCTGCGCTTTCGCACATCCTATTCTATTTTTCTATTATAGGACTTACGCAAATACAGGGCCTTATGGAAAAATACGTCAACAAAATCATTCACGGCGATTGTATAGAAATTATGCAGGCGATTCCGCCAAACAGCATTGACGTGACATTTGCCGACCCGCCCTTCAACCTGAAAAAGAGATACGGGACTTACAAAGACGAAAAGGAGACTGACGACTATCTCAATTGGTGTAAGCAATGGCTCATGGAAATGGTGAGAATCACTAAACCGAGCGGCTCCATTTTTGTTCACAATATCCCCAAATGGTTACTCCATTATGCAGGTTACCTAAACGAAGTCGCAGATTTTCGGCATTGGATTGCATGGGATGCCCCAACCGCTCCGATGGGTAAAACCTTGCAACCGTCGCATTACGGCATCCTGTTCTACGCGAAAAATCAGCAGGAAAACAAATTTTACGAAATCCGCTATCCGCATAAACGGTGCCGAAAATGTGGATATCTATTGAAGGACTACGGCGGGAAAAAGAAAATTTTGCATCCCTTTGGCCCCCTCGTTTCCGATGTCTGGTCGGATATTCATCGCATCCGTCATAATAAACATCGGGACCCGCATCCGTGTCAACTCCCTATTCACCTCTTAGAACGTCTCATTTTAATGAGCACAGACGAAGGGGATATAATTTTGGATCCGTTTATGGGAACCGGCACAACAGCCGTTGCGGCAGCAAGATTAGGAAGAAAAGTTATAGGTATAGATTTGGACCCCCAATATGTAGAAATCACACAGCGGAAGTTAGCACAGGAGGTCCCAAATTCTAAGATTGGCGATATATGGGTGAGCTTCCACCGCGGTGAAATCATCACAATTGCTGACAAAGATTGGGAGTCGCTGAAGGCACATTTTGTGATTCCAGAAGACATTCGGCGTATCGATTTTGAAAAAATTAAAACCGGCGGGGCAGTAGTAGCAACGACACCTCAAACGCCACAACTCCACTTAGGCATCCAAGAGGAAAAATGCGATTGTTATTAGGTAACATTCTTACACCATCCCGCTTAGAATTAAGCGTGCCCACAGGAATAAGCTAAAAACCACCCGTGTTGAATAAAACAACCTGCTCAGCAGGGTCAACCGTGCCATCCGTGACGAGTTGTTCAAGCGCGGCGACATTCGCTGCGCCTTCCGGACAGGTTAAAATACCTTCAGTTGTTGGCAGCAGCTGCATCGCTTCGCGGATAGCAGTGTCTGAAACAGTAATCGCTGCGCCGCCGCTCTCCCGAATTGCGGATAAAATGAGAAAATCGCCAATTGCTTGCGGTACGCGTAACCCACTGGCGATAGTTTGCGCGTCTTGCCAGGGGGCTGCAGCCGATTTACCCTCCTGCCACGCCTTGACAATCGGGGCACACCCTTCAGCCTGTACAGCGATGAACCGCGGTCTTTTCTTACCAATCCAACCGAGTGCTTCCAATTCCGCAAACCCTTTCCACATACCGACAATACCGGTCCCGCCTCCGGTGGGATAGATAATCACATCAGGCAATTGCCATCCGAACTGCTCAGCGAGTTCAAATCCCATCGTCTTTTTGCCCTCAACGCGGTAGGGCTCTTTTAGCGTTGAAACATCGAACCAGCCTGCTGCTTCTTTCCGTTCAGCGACAATTCTGCCTGCATCCGTAATTAAGCCATCAACCAGCGTAACGTTCGCACCTGCAAGCTGACACGTTTCCCGATTAAAGGCGGGTGCATCCTTCGGCATAAAGATATGTGCAGTGATACCGGCACAAGCGGCATAAACAGACAGTGCTGTTGCTGCATTGCCAGCAGAGGGTATCGCTAATTCGGTAATACCGAGTGCTTTCGCTTTAGAAACCGCCATCGCCAAGCCTCGCGCCTTGAAAGACCCGGTCGGCAAACGCGATTCGTCCTTTACCCACAGATTTGTCAGTCCGAACCGCGCGCCTAACGTTTTCGCCTCAAGGAGCGGTGTCATTGTCTCACCGAGGGAAACAATGTGTGCGGAATCTTGAATAGGCAAGAGTTCGCTATAACGCCAGAGTGTCGGCGGTCTTGAGGCGATATGTTCCGGTGTCCATGTGCCAGCCAATTGTTCAAGCGCGTAGCGGGCAAACAGAGGTTTCCCACAGGAAGGACAGATGTTCTGGGGTACCGTGTGCGGATAGATGTTGCTGCAGCTGCTGCATTGTAGGTGTTGTATAGTGCTATTCATATCGGTGTATCCTAAACCAGCAATTTGAGGAGCACAGCCTTCATGCTATGCAGGCGGTTTTCGGATTGCTGAAAGATAAGGGAGCGTGGGTCGTCGAGCAATTCGCCTGCAATTTCATACCCGCGATGTGCGGGCAGACAGTGCATAATCCGGCATGCATGTCCGTTGAGCAGCTCGGGATTCAGTTGATACGGCATCATCATTTTCAAGCGGCGTTCCCGTTCCGCTACAAAATCGGGGTCGGTGAAGAACTCCATATCTACCCATGTATCTGTATAGACGACGTCGCTTTGGGCAATTGCGTTCTCCAGCGCGGACGCGCTATCAGTGGGCACCTTTTTATAGGTCCCGTTGCGTTCCGCTTCAGCCCATAATTCTTCATCAACAGCAGCAGGGTTTACCTCCGGTGCGATGACGGTCACCTCAAGTCCGACCTTCATCCCGGCAGCAATCAGGGAGTTGCAGACGTTGTTGTGAACGCCGATAAAACAGAGCGTAATTCCTGCCAATTTACCGAAGTGTTCCTGTATCGTCATCAGGTCGCCTATGGCTTGCGTTGGATGATACCTATCGCAACACCCGTTAATCATCGGCACCGTTGAGGCTGTTGCCGCATCGCGCATGTCCTTATGCTTCAGGAAACGAGCTAAGATAACATCGACGTAAGCCGCCAGCACGCGAATTTCGTCACCGAGGTCGGCTAAACCGAAGTTAGTAGTTCGCCAGTCTAGGTAGTAGGGGTGCCCGCCAAGCTGCGTGATACCGATTTCCCCTGCACATCGTGTGCGCGTAGAGGTCTTTTGGAAAAGCAGGGCGAGACTCTGTCCGCCTACAGCATGTCTATATTTTTCAGGATAGTTCTTTATTTTGAGACTGTTTTCAACTGTATCCAGAATATCCGTTTCTGACCAGTCTTTTAGTGTAATTAGGTGCATAATCATCTCCAGAGCAAGCGGATTTTTTTTGTGAGGGTACACGGCCACCGCCGGCATTGAATAGAAAACGATAATTGTAACACATTTTCGAACGGATGTCAATTTTTTTCTTATCCGAGCACAGGGCCATTTAGTCTTTTTACTACTTCTGCGGGGGAAACGGGCAGGAAAATAGACGTAACTCTTAGAACCAATTTCGGAATTAAAGATGGAAATGCTATAAACATACTGCCCTTAAGGAGCGGGGGGAATGCGTAAGTCCTATTTAGACGATGAACAGTATTTCCGGTAAATTCCAATCTTTATAAAATCCTGCCTAAAAATGAACGCGCTGACTTTCAAAGAAAAAAATCCTTGACATGAAACCTAAATTATATTATAATGAATGTAAGAAAACTACACTATGGAATATAAAAATGAATAAAATACCCTTTATGAAACTCAGTGGGGCAGGCAACGACTTCGTCATCATCAATAATTTGAACCGAAACGTTGATAGCACCGATAAAGATTTTGTGAACTTCGTGACAAAAGTATGCCAACGCCGCATGTCGGTCGGTGCCGACGGTATTCTACTGGTTGAGCCCGCAGCGGATGTGGATTTTCGGATGCGCTATTTCAATGCCGATGGCGGCGAGGTGGAAACCTGCGGTAACGGTGCACGGTGCATCTCTAAATTCGCTTACCTGAATGGCCTCGTCACGGAACAGATGCGATTTCTAACTAACGCTGGTGTCTATGAATCCGAGATAGTCGGTGAGAACGTAAAGTACGCATGAGCGACCCAACGGACATTCGGATTAATGTGCCGTTAAAGTACGCATGAGCGACCCAACGACATTCGGATTAATTAGCTTAGGACGGTGTGCATACCGTCGGTTTCGCAAATAGTGGCGTGCCGCACGTCGTTTTCTTTGTAGACGACCTGGAAGCAACAGATGTCTTTGACCTGGGGCAGCAGACCCGTTATCACAATGACTTCAAACCTGTAGGTACCAACGCCAATTTCATCAGCATCCATTCAGCGGAACTACTCGATATTCGGACGTACGAACGCGGTGTTGAAGATGAGACACTCGCCTGCGGCACCGGTTCCATTGCTTCGGCTATTGTATCCGCAACGTTAGGGAAGGTTACATCACCTGTCTCTGTTAGAACCGCAAGCGGTGTTGTCCTGAAAATCCATTTTGAGTTGGAGAACAACGCAGCGAAAAACGTTTATCTAGAAGGCGATGCCCGTGTTATCTACGCAGGCGAACTTACTGCAGAAGCATGGGATTACTAGAAGTAGCAGGCACACGCCGTTGTGCCGTAGCCATCAAGGAGGATTTACTACATGTTTCAAGGCTCTTATGTTGCACTTGTCACACCCTTTAAGGACGATGAATCGCTTGACGAAGCGAAACTTAAAGAACTAATTCATTTTCAGCTTGAAGGCGGCACACACGGCATTGTTCCGTGTGGAACGACAGGCGAATCACCTGCCCTTTCAGAGGTTGAACACGACCGCGTCATAGAAATTACCGTTGAAACGGTAGATGGACAGGTGCCTGTAATTGCTGGCACGGGTTCCAATTCGACAACCCGTACGCTTCGCGCAACGCAACACGCCAAAGCGGCAGGGGCAGACGCTGCATTGATTGTCACCCCCTATTACAACAAACCTACGCAGGAGGGGCTCTACGCGCATTACATGAAAATCGCCGATACGGTTGACATTCCAATCGTTGTTTATAACGTTCCGGGGCGTTGCGGCACTGATATCCTCTCGCCAACTATTGCGCGCCTCGCCGAACATCCGAACATCGTCGCGCTCAAGGAGGCGACAGGCGAACTCAAACGCGCAAGTGAAGTTGTTAATCTATGTCCCGATGACTTCGTTGTGCTGTCCGGTGATGATGTCAACACGTTACCTATTCTTGCTGTCGGTGGAAAAGGGGTTATCTCGGTTGTCGCTAACGTTGCACCTTCCGATGTTGCGGAAATGTGTAACGCTTTTCACGGCGGAAATCTGGAACTTGCCAGAAAACTCCACTATAAAACGTTGCCGTTGGCAATTAACCTATTTATTGAAACGAACCCTATCCCGGCGAAATCAGCACTGATGTTGATGGGCAGACTTAACGGAAAATTGCGGCTCCCGCTTGCACCGATATCCCCTGCGAACCTTGAAGTCTTGCGTGGGACGCTCACAGAAACAGGATTGATTTAGCACCCAGAAAAGAGGTACCCGAGCGAATTCGGGGACCTCTTATCCTGCATAACGTGTAAAATGCTTAAGTGCTTCAGTCCGTTCAGCAAAATCGCGCGATGCCAGGGCCTTCAGGTTTTCCAACTGCCGGGTGGAGTCTAGTTCCCAAAAGTCTATGGTAGGGTTAATCCGCAGATAGTTCTCTTTCAGCAGGAGTGCCGCTATATTTGCGGCGGTCTGAGATTGTAACGTCATTACGTAAGAAATTAGCTTTGCCCCGCCCCATCCTGTGAGAAAACCCCAGCTCCGCCTATTGCGATACATGTTCGTCGAATGTCCCGTGCCGATAGATAAAATTCGGAGCTGTGTTTCCGTTTTCCCGAACTTTGTGTGTGCCTCCGTAAAAGCAGCAATAGATGGGTTATTTGCCCATAATCCGCCATCTGCCAACAATAGGGTAGTGCCAACAGGTTTTGTCGCGAAAAATGTAGGCGCAGCACAGGAGGCTAAGATAGCGTCATGCAAATTCACGTCTCTATCTGAAGCGGGTGGGCCTCCGACTTTTTCTATATAACCTGAGCGGAAAATGTGCGATTCACTCGTCGTTATCTCCGAACTTGTTATCATCAAGGGGGTTGCGATTTCGGATAGCGGTGTTGCCGGTATATGTTTCGCTATAATCTGTGCAAGTTTTTTGTTTGAATACTTGCTGAAAAACAACGGATTGCGGTACCACCTTTTCTGAAATATGTTGGGAGCCTCAATTTCAAAGAGTTCCACTATTTCTGTCATAGGGATGTCGGAAACAGCTGCCCCTGCTACAATTGAGCCCGTGCTGGTGCCAGCAATGAGCTCAAAGCAGTCTTTGATACGGGTCCCAAACGTCTGTTCTATCTGGGCAAGGAGTTGAGCGGTGTAGATGCCGCGGGTGCCGCCGCCATCTAGGGCGAGGATGCGGAAGATGTCGGTGTTTTGCATTGGGTGCCTCTCTGAGGTTATGCGTCATCCTCGTCTTCGGGCAGTTCCCAGTCGGCGGGATCGAGCACTTTGATACGCGGTCGGAAGACTTTATCAAACAACTCCAGCTTTGATGCAAACCATTCGTGCTGATTGGGCCAATCAGTTTCATCTGCGGGGTCGGTGTCCTCCTTATATAAGGAAATCCTGCTCCTTTTATACTCGGGTAATTCGTTCCATTCAAGTGGTTCACCAAATTCCTTATGAAACGCCTCTTGTTGTTCTTTTAGCAAGTAGAAGTGTGCTGTGGCATCCGGTCCCCACATTTGGAGGCGAATACTGATATTTCTTTTTTGAATACCCAGCCAGGCTACTATATTAAATTTACCTTTCCCAACACTAAAAGGCATCCAACTTCGAGGCCTTGGGCTGTGTGGCGAAAGTGAACTCTCATGGACGCGCAAATGTTCAACGAATTCCATCCAGAATTTCTCCTGCTGTAGTTTTGTTTCAGAGAGGTCTTTGCTCACTGCACGTTCCGTAACATGACTCACTGTCCGGTTCCAATTATTTGGTTTGGAGACGATCTCAAATTGCGGGGCGCGGTCAGAATCCCCAATTTGCCATACCTTAACCTCTATCCCAAAGTACTGAAAACGTTCATCTGTCATCTCATTTTGTCGGTCAAGTGCAGCCCGGTGCTCATCCCGGAATTCTTTGGCAATCCAGATAACCGTGTGGACATCCAAGCCTGCTGCATAAGTTAGGATTTGCCCAAGATGCTTGTGGTCTGTCTCCTCCAATTGATTTTCAATGAGCACGCGAGTGTCATTTTCTGAATTCCTGCATAAAATGTCGGCCTGGAAGTCCCCAACTTTTGTCTCTTTTGCTTCAAGTTCAAGTTCTATGCCTAGCGTCTCGGCGAGAAGGGTTAGGTTTTCTTCCTCTGCCAACCAAGGTGTGAAGTCTGCGGCTTCGTTGGGCCAAATATCGCGTAGTTCAATGGGTTTAAGACGGGAAAGTTCCTCCTGCATTAGGTGTTATCTCCTATTATTTGTTAGTTGTTCGCATTTGTCGCAATAGTGAATTCTGGGGCGTAAGGCGAATCTGCAATTTGGATGTCGCGTAAGGGAACGCTGCGAGAGCCATGGAATTCATTCATCAGCGCGTTCCTCCCACTCTAATTCGTTGAGTGCTTGAACTTCCACTGCTACTTGTTCTTCAAGCTTCTTATTCCCCGCTGCGCGTGCAAGTTTGAGGGCTATCTCAAAATCCTCACGGGCTTTCTTGTTTCGGTTGAGGCGCTGTTCCAATTTGCCTCGTTCGACATAAGCCTCTCCGTTCTCTGGCATGAGTCGAATTGTCTCGCTAAAGTCCGCAATCGCCGCTTCGTACTGACGGAGTGAGCTTTTTGACATTGCCCGGTTCCAGTAGGGAATGCCGCTTTTCGGATAGAGCCGAATGGTTTCGTCAAAGTCTTCAACGGCACTTTCATGTTTTCTAAGCATCATTTTCGCAAGTCCTCTGTTATGATAACCTTCCGCAAGTTCCGGGTTTAGACGGAGTGCCTCATCATGATCTATGAGTGCCTCCTCATTTTTGCCAAGTTTCGTCTGGGCAAGCCCCCGGTTCGTATATGCCTCAGCATCCGATGGATTGAGACGGATTGCCTCATCAAAGTCCGCAATTGCTGCTGTGTGCTGATTCAGTGCGTCTTTGATTTTCCCGCGCTGTGTATAGGCTTCCGCATAAACAGGATTCAGCTGTATCGCTGTGTCGTAAGCCGCTAGTGCCTTCTTTTTCTTGTCTTGTTCCCGTAGGAGCATGCCGATAGAGAACCACGCGTGCGCAGCGACTTCGGTATCAATCGCCTCGACGATATTTGCAAGCGAACGCCATTTTTCAAGGGCTGCTTCGGTTTTTCCCTCTTTTTGCAAAAGGCGCGCATCCGCAATTGCCGTATCTATTACGAAAGCCGTCGGCAGTGTTTGATAGGTTTGCGTCGTCTCCTCAACTTGCTGTGTGCCTTGTTCGGGGTTCGGTTTGATAAGTTCTTCACTCACGGTTTATACCTCCTTTTATTTGTTTGTTTAGTTGTTCGCATTTGTCACGATAGTGAATTCTGGGGCGTAAGGCGAATCGGCAATTTGAATAACCCTAATCTCTAGCCCGAAAAACTGAAGGGCAGCCGGTGTATTTTTGTTCAGCCAATTGAGGGTTTCACGGTGTTCAGACCGCAGCTCCGTTGCAATCCAGATGATGGTAGCAGCATCTAGGCCTGCGGCATAAGTCAGAACTTTGCCGAGATGCAGATGGTTTGACTTTTCAAGTTGATTTTCGATAACGACGCGTGAGCCGTCTCTCTTGTTCTGACATACGATGTCGGCTCGGAAAGCCCCGACGCGTTTCTCTATTGCTTCAAGTTCTAGCGTCATGTTCAGCGGTTTTTCAAGAAAGACTAAATTTTCTGCTAACCAGGGCGTAAAATCCCGTGCTTCATGCGGCCAGATAGTGCGCAGCTCAATGTTTCTACGGAAGGTGAATTCCTGCATTAGTTGTTGTCGTCCTCCGATTTGTCAAGTGATCGAAGCCAACCTTCAACATAAGCTTGTTGCTGCTCATCGCCGGCTGCGCGTGCAAGTTTCAGAGAGATTTCTAAATCCGTTCTTGCTTCTGCATCCTGTCCTCGGCGGCTTTTATACAGGGCTCGCTGGGCATAGGGATGCGCGAATTCCGGATCTCTTCGTATTGCTTCTTCACAGTCAGCAAGTGCTGACTCATATTGAAGCAGCCTGTCCTTTGACCCTGCCCGGTTCCAGTAAGGAATAGCACTTTCCGGATAGAGCCGAATGGTTTCGTCAAAGTCTTCAACGGCACTTTCATGTTTTCCAAGCATCATCTTGGCAAGTCCTCTGTTATGATAGCCTTCCACAAGTTCTGGGTTTAGACGGAGTGCCTCGTCGTGATCTATGAGTGCCTCCTCATTTTTGCCAAGTTTCGTCTGTGCAAGCCCCCGGTTCGTGTATGCCTCAGCATCCGATGGATTGAGTCGGATTGCCTCATCAAAGTCCGCAATCGCTGCTGTGTGTTGATTTAGGGCATCTTTGATTTTCCCGCGCTGTGTATAGGCATCCGCATAAACAGGATTTAGCTGTATCGCTGTGTCGTAAGCCGCTAGTGCCTTCTTTTTCTTGTCTTGCTCCTGCAAGAGCGTGCCGATAGAGAACCACGCGTGCGCAGCGACTTCGGTATCAATCGCCTCGACGATGTTTGCGAGCGAACGCCATTTTTCAAGGGCTGCTTCGGTTTTTCCCTCTTTTTCCAAAAGACGCGCATCCGCAATTGCGGTATCTATTACGAAAGCCGTTGGCAGTGTTTGATAGGTTCGCGTCGTCTCCTCAACTTTCTGTGTGCCTTGTTCGGTGTTCGGTTTCATAAGTTTTTTACTCAAGGTTTACACCTCCATCTTTGTATTTTTAACAATATACCACATTTTTTTCTGAAAATCAATGGAATTTTAGCTTGACATAGCCTAGCAATTTTTGCTAAAATAGTTTTCAAAATAGGATGATAAGGAGAAGTCATGAACCGTAGAAACTTTTTAATTCAGGGAAGCACTGCCGCAGCAGGTCTGTTCCTTGTGAACACGCCGCTGCGCGTCTATGCAGCCCAACATGAACACGATGACCATGCCCACGGCTATGCACTGCCGAAGTTGCCTTATGCACACGATGCCCTTGAACCGCATATTGACAAGCGCACGATGGAGATCCATCACGGCAAACACCATCAAGGGTATGTCAATAAACTCAATGCGGCACTTGAAGGTGAAAACGATTTGGCACACATGCCGATCGAGAAGCTCCTTCAGAATATCGAAAAGGTGCCGATGAAAATCCGCCAAGCGGTTATCAACAGCGGCGGTGGACATGCGAATCACACACTCTTTTGGAACACTATGATTCCCGGCGGTAGAGAGCCATCAGGGAAGGTTGCGGAAGCCATTCAATCCACGTTCGGCTCGCTTGACGCGGGCAGTGAAATGTTCGTCAAAACGGCGAAAACGCATTTCGGGTCAGGCTGGGCATGGCTTGTCGTTGACGAAAAGAAGAAGCTACAGATTTACGCCACAGCAAATCAGGATAGTCCGTTGATGAAGGGACATACGCCTATTCTCGGACTTGATGTTTGGGAACATGCCTATTACCTGAAATATCAGAACCGACGCGCCGATTACATTGAGGCATGGGGTGAAGTTGTCAATTGGAAACAGGTTAACCTCAATTACCTATCAGCGATGAAAGCATAGAGGGATTAACATGAAACGTAGAGATTTTTTGCGGCATAGCGGTATTACTCTCACCGGTCTGTTGCTCAGTCCTTGGGCGGTTTACGCCTTCCCGGACCGCAAGGGGGAAGTGCTTATTCCATTTACCGAGCAGCCGCCCCCCTCAAATCGAGTTCTGCTGGATTGGAGCGAATTTGATTCATTTATCACCCCGAACGATAAATTTTTCAACGTCTCACACTACAACAAACCTAAAATTGACCTCACCACGTGGAAGTTAGAGGTCAGCGGTTTGGTTGAAAACCCCCTGATGTTCACAATTGAGGATATCAAAGCGCGTCCCAAGCGAGATGTCACCTTTACGTTGGAATGCTCCGGTAATCACGGAGCAGCAGCTTTCACCGGTGCAATTGGTAACGCAAAATGGGGGGGCACACCTCTCGCTCCGATTCTCAAGGAGGCGGGTATCCAAAAGGACGGTATTGAGGTTATTTTCTTCGGACATGATACCGGTGAAGAGAAGCGGCGCGGTGTCACGATGCGTCAGAACTTTGCCCGAAGTATGTCTGTTGAAGATGCACTTGCGGATACTAACCTCCTCTGTTATGAGATGAACGGTGAACCGTTACCACATGGGAACGGTGCGCCGCTACGCTTAATTGCCCCCGGTTGGTACGGCATCGCCTGTGTCAAGTGGCTCAAACGTATTGAGGTACGCGATACCCGATTTATGGGAAGATTCATGGCGCGGGATTATGTCACAATGCGTCAGGAGAAACGCCCGGATGGTGAATCGGTTTGGATGGAAACCTCGGTCGGTAGAACACAGTTGAAATCGTTAGCGGCGAAGGTAACGCGCCTCGACGATAAATACCGTATCTACGGAGCTGCCTGGGGTGCCCCTATCCAGAGGGTTGAGGTCAGCATTGATAGTGGCCCTTGGCAAAAGGCGACGATAGACCCCGAAGAGGATGCCGAATTTGCTTGGAAAATCTGGCATCTCAATTGGGACAACCCACCGAAAGGTGAACACACCATCGTCTCCAGAGCCGTAGATACAGCCGGAAATATACAACCCGCTGCTGATTCCGACTACATAACAGGGAAACACACCTATTGGGAAAGCAACGGCCAAATTGTGCGTAAAATTCACATTGAATAGGAGCCTCGATTTTGATAAATATAACCGATAAACAGAAACAGCAGTACCAAGAGGAAGGCTATTTCATTTTGGAGAACGTTATTCCGGAATCGCTTTTGGAACTGCTTCGCAGCGAATGCGGCACATTTATCAGTCAGATGGATGAGCGGATGGAACGGGAAAACACGGATGTACTCGGTCTTAACCATCGGAACAAACGTTATTTTGTTTCAAACTGCTTTAGGCAGCAACCAAAACTTCGCGAATTTCTGTTCAGTGAGCTGATGGCGGAGGTCTGTCGTGCTACCTTAGGCGATACCGCTTATCTTTTCTGGGAACAGTATGTTGTCAAAGGTGCAGAGGCAGGCATGAAGTTCAGTTGGCATCAAGATTCGGGCTACGTCGGTTATCCTGACCACAAACCTTATCTTACCTGCTGGTGTGCCCTAGACGATATGTCGGAGGAGAACGGTACAGTATACGTTATGCCGTTTTCACAGATCGGTATCCGCTCGTGGGTGAAGCATATCCGGGAGGAGGGCAGCAACGATTTAGTGGGTTATTTCGGTCCGGAGAAGGGGGTGCCAGCGATTGTGCCTGCGGGGAGCATTGTGGCATTTACAAGTATTAATTTTCACAGTAGTGGAACAAATACTACCGATTCAATGCGGCGTGCTTACCTTGCACAGTATTCAGCGGAGCCGCTGCTTTCGCATGATGGAAGTCGGTTGTGGGGCAGTGCGGAGCCGTTGTTGCGAGATGGAAAGTCTGCTGTGGGTGAGCCCCCACCGAAGATTTCGTAGCGGCTTGATTAAGGTAAGAACGTGCGGTGGAGCAATCTGCCGTACGCATTTTTACTCGGCGTTTTCAAGTTCTTGGAGTAGTTCCTCTACTTCGGCTTTGAGGGGCTCATTGCGGATCTGCTTTAGGAGTTTCAATGCCGTTTGATAATCCGCTTTTGCCTCCTGAATTTGTCCTAAGCCCGCGTATGCAACTCCACGATTCTTGTAGGCAAAAGCGTTATCAGATTTGAGACGTATTCCTTCATTACAGTCAGCAAGCGCGGACTCATATTGCCCTAACGCGTTCTTTGCTCTACCTCGATTGCTGTGTGCCGAGTCAAAATCTGGTTTCAGACGTATCGTCTCATCAAAGTCTGGAATTGCAGACTCAAATTCACCTAACCGTATCTTGGCAAGTCCACGGCCATTGTAAGTAAAGGCATTATCTGGCTTAAGGCGAATTTGTTCATCATAGTTAGTGACAGCTCTTTCATAATCTTTACGAGCATCCTCTTTCTGTCCAAGTTTCTCTTTGGCAAAACCACGGTTATTATAGTATCTAGTGGGATCTAACCGTATTGCTTCATCATAATCTTCAATCGCAGCCTCATGTTGACCTAACAATTGTTTCGCGTAACCGCGATTATTGTAAGCAAGGGCATAATCAGGATTGATGCGTATTGCCTCATCATAATCTTCAATCGCAGCCTCGTATTGACCCAATTTGTGTTTTGCAATGCCTCGGTTGGTATAGGCTTCGGCAAAGTCAGAGTTCAGGCGGATGACTTCGTCATAGTCGAGGAGGGCGGCTTCGTGGTGGTAAATTTCGTTTTTTGCACCGCCGCGGTTGTAATATGCATCTGCATAATCAGGTTTGAGGCGTATCGCCTCGTCATAATCGGCGATGGCAGACTCGTACTGCTTCAATTCACCCTTGGCAATCCCGCGGTTATAGTAGGCATCCGTATATTCCGGATCCAATCGTATCACCTCGTCGTAGTCGGCGATGGCGAATTCGTGTTGCTTCAGTTCGTTCCTCGCCCAACCACGATTGTAATACCATTTTTATTAATTATTCTATCATTACCGGTTGTTAGAAATGAAACGGAGAACGGAAGACACAAACTGGAAGTTTATGCTACAATAAAGAGCACAAACTGGAAGTTTATGCTACAATAAAGAGCACAAACTGGAAGTTTATGCTACAATAAAGAGCACAAACTGGAAGTTTATGCTACAATAAAGAGCACAAACTGGAAGTTTATGCTACAATAAAGAGCACAAACTGGAAGTTTATGCTACAATAAAGAGACATTTTCAATTAGAAATGGTATTACATAAAATATTCAGGCCAAGAAAAAACAGCTATGTTCGCGATAAATCCATCCGTATATCAGGAAAAACTGCCAATATTATGACATATCTAAAACCTATATGTCAAGATCTTGCTGTAGCTGGTTCAAAATCGCGCTAAGCGGAACGTTATATCTCTACTAGCTAACGCGCATCAACGGCATGCCGACTAAACTGTGTCAAATAATTACCAATTTTATCTTGAATGCCCCGCGCTTGTGCTGATGAACCGATGTAGTGGCTAATCAAAATGCCGAACGCGAACACCTCACCATCTGCTGTAACAGTGTAACCAGCGAGTGAGGAGACACCACTCAACGTCCCAGTTTTCGCGCGTAACACCTTTTCCGCGTACATTCCCAGCATCCGATTTTTCAAGGTACCATCAACCCCCGCAATTGGGAGCGATGCCAAATACTCCGGTCTCAACGCAAAGTTGTGATAGATATAGACAAGCAACTTTGTGAGCAGGTCAACGTTGAGAAGGTTATACCGGGAGACCCCAGAGCCGTCAAGGCATCGATGCATCGGGGGGGTATCCATAATTTCACCTAAAAATGCAGTGATAGCTGTTCTCCCCTTTTTCCACGTTCCCGGTTCACCGATGACTTCTGCACCGATTGTCTTGAAAAGCAGTTCAGCGATGTAATTGTCACTCGGTTTGTTCATCAATTTAAGAATGTCGGCGAGGGGCGGCGATAGATGTGTGGCAACACGCTGCGCCGCTGATGGCACTGTGCCGAGGACGACCTCACCTGTCACGTCAACCCCTTTTTGTGTGAGCGTCCTTTTCAGGAGATGTCCACACGCGAGGGCTCTGCTGCCTGTACTATCATCAGGTTCAATGCTTCGGATGCTCAAGGCACTGAAGTGAAGCGGCCTATCGTCCCACATCCAGCCCGGCCCCTCTCGAACAGTGTCAAGGTATGTCTCATCAACGACAATGTTGCCCTGGACTGATTTTATGCCGGTGTGAAGCAGTGCATCCCCCAATTTCACGACATCGTCCGGTTGAAGCACCGGATCGGCGCGGCCTTTGAGATAGACGTTTTCTGCTACCTCCGCGTTCGCTGTAGTATCAACATAAACCGTTGTTTCAAACCGATAATCTGAGCCTAGTTTTGCTAAGGCGGTTGCTGCGGTGAGCAGTTTCATCGTAGAGGCGGGATGGTGTAGCTTGTGGATATTTTTTCCGTAAACCACCTCGCCTGTTTCAACGGAAACAACCTTTATCCCGATGCTTGCTGTTGTGAACAACGCGTCCTGCAAAACCGCGTCAATATCGGCGTGTAGTTTTTCGAGCGGGTTTGCTATAGCGGTTGGCGGTTGGGTTTCAACCGGTTTCGTCGCGAATATGCCACAACTTGAGAGCAGCAGGACACCACAGAATAAAAAGATAGAGAAAGTTTTTATCATTATTTTGCTCTGAAACGCTGAGGAACAAAAAGTACTATTGCTACAAAAAATACAAACGTTTTCCTGTTCTACCTACTCGGTAAACCTAAAAATTCGTACGGGTCAATGCCCGCTTCCGCCATATCCACTACCTTAACCTCAGGGGGGATGTCCTTTTCCAAAACTTTACCCTTTTGTAGTTCAATGTTCCAGAGAATTTTTCCCATGTGAGGATCACCAGTCCTATCGGCGACAGATTTTTCCACCGTACCATCTGGTAGGACGGTCCGCTTCCATTTGACATAGACCACCCCGGGAAGAGTGGGGTAAATCAGTCCATCGTCCCTCATATTCCCGCCAAGTGCTCGTATTCCCTGTTTCCAAAGTTTGATATGGACGCGTATCAGTAGTTCCCCTTCTGCGGTAAGTTCTGAGTGCCAAGCAGTGGCGGGGTAATCCGGATAATCCGGTGGTAACTCTGGATAGGGCCCAAACCCATGCGGAGAAACAGGAACCTCCTCGGCGTTGGTTTCTGTTTGCTGTGTCGCCGCAGTAACGGGGCCGGTTTGTTCACCGGTGCGTCCGTCCGTCTCCGGAACTGCATCGGTTGTGTTGTTTATAGGTTTTTCTGCGGTTGGCGTTGGGCTTTCCATAGGTGCATCGGATATCGCTTGCGTCGTCTCTGCTTTCTGGGCGCGTTCCGCTTGACGTGGCATTTCCGCATTTTCCGCTGCTTGTTGCTTGTAGGGTGCCAGCTCATGCTGATACCAGAAATAGCAAGCAATACCGAAAACAATCAGGAAACAAAAACCGCCTATAACCCACCTGTTTGTGAAATACTCACGTAACATGTTTGTGCCTCCTTTACGTCTAAGACGTTAATTTTGTACCAAAAGCCCAATAAAAAAATGATTTTTTTGGAAAAAAGGTGCTAATTACAGGAAATGCAGAAGTCTGAAGCAGTTGTTATTGATTCATGATACCAAAAAATGTAAGAATAAATCAACCCAAAAGCGGCACCGGGGGACCATGATAGACATAGGACGACATAATGTGGCAGTGTGCGTTCTATATCTGGCATCCCCTCTCGGAAGGTGTTTCTACGGGATGAGGTGAATTGTCAACGGCAGCAGAAGGCTTTTGAAGGAAAAGGCATGGCGGGGACGGCGGGTGTGGGCGAAAAGAAACAGGCAGGTAACGCGATGGAGAAAGAGGCATCTGTGATAAGGGACACAGATGCCCCTGGTATCACTGCAATTGAAGCATCAGTAGGCTATATGACTACATAAACGCACATTATGAAATCTTTGATTTTTCATATTGCGCGTCTTTGGTGGTCTGAGACGACAGACAGCATCGTCATCATCGTCACCTTTGTTACTCTAATCCGCATCTCCCTCATGCGCTTTATTATGTTCTGTGGGGTCGGGGAAATTCCACGCATTTGCATAAGCCTTGTTGGACAGAGCAGGACGGTACTTGTCTACTAAAACCCATTTGGGATAAGGATCGTAATAAGACGGATCCCAAGGTTTGGGTGCAATATCAGGATTAATAGGGTCGACCTTTATCCACTCCTGCCAATTTTTTTCAGGACTGGCTCCGTTGATATCGCCCCATGCAGTGCATTGGGATAAATCCGTGTCTGCTTGTATATCTGCCCAACTTCCGTATCGGGCTTTGTCAGCAGCTGCCCATTCTTCATCGTTCTCAGCTAGACTTATGCTATCCTCTGCTTTTACCTTTCTCTTTACGTATCCAGCCCACGTTTCACGTGGTTCGTGATCTTCATCATTAGGCACCCAGGCGTAGCACTCGTACTCGCCTTCGTAATCATCGATGTCCCGCGCATCTCCTAATACTTTGGCATACGCCTCATATTCTATACCGTAGCCGTTAAAGAATGCATCGATGGCGTTTCGTATGCCACGTTCTCCGGGATACTCTATATTCACGTCAATGTAGGCTTCGGCGGATAAGACACCATCGGCATCGATTGAGGTGCATTTTCCCTAATGCTGTTTCACGTTTCTCTTTTGTTGATCCGCCAAAAGCACAGTGGCAGAGCTCCCTATCATCACAAAAATGAGTGTGTAAATTATAAAACGTTTCATAATCATCCTCCCTATTTGGGTAAATCAAGGAAGGTATAGGGGTCTATACCACCCTCTTCATAAGGTATCAGTTTGATACCGGGAAAGTCAGACGCTGTGACACTTTCACGCCGTCGTTTCTTTTCTTGTTCGATTGTTTCCATATCATCATCGGGATGTCCGAGCACATCGCGTAGATAACGTCTGCCTCTGGATGTCTCGCCCCATCTTACATAGCAGACCCCTTTGATGATAGGGTATACCAAGCCATTGCTCATAACAGTTCCTTCTACCGGAACCCCTTGTTTCAGAAGTTTTATCCTAACACGTATCATCAACTCGGATTCAGCACTCTTGCGTGGCCATGTAATAGGTCCAAATCCTTCGGGTAATTCGGGATAGGGTCCGAAACCGTAAGGGGAGATGAGCGCATTTTTAGGAACTGGTATAGGTGGTGGTTTCGGCCCGATATAGATGTCGTCTGTTAGGAAAAACCCTTTGTCTTCTGTCTCGTTCCTGTTTGTTTCCTCTTGTGAGCCTATATCGGGGTTTCTGTTTTTCTCTGTAGTTGACGTTGTGCTTTCCATAGGTGCATCAGCGGTCGGTTTCGCATCGCGGTCTGTATCGGATTTTTGGAGGTCCGCTTGGCGTAGCATTTCCGCGGTTTCTGCTTTTGATTGTTCGTAGGGTGCCAGTTCATGCTGATACCAGAAATAGCAAGCAATACCGAAAACAGTAAGGAAACAAAAACCACCTATAACCCACCTATTTGTGAAATACTCACGTAACATTTTGGTTCCTCCTCTACGCCTAAGACGTTAATTTTGTGCCAAAGACCCCATAAAAGATGATTTTTTTTGGAAAAAAGGTGCTAATTACAGGAAATGCAGAAGTCTGAAGCAGTTGTTATTGGTTCATGATACCAAAAAATGTAAAAATAAATCAACCCAAAAGTGGCACCGTGGTATACATAGGATAGCATTCGGAGAGTGCCCATTACCTTTTTAATGTGGCAGCGTGCGTTTTGTCTCTATATCTGGCATCCCTTCGCGGAGCGCGTTGCCACGGGATGAGGCGCATTGTTAATGGCAGCTGAAGACTTTTGAAGGAAAAGGCGCGGCGAGTGCAAGTAAAAAGAAAAGCAGGTCCCTCCGCTAGCAGGGGAGAGTAAGGGAGGGACTTGCTTTTGAAATCAATGATGGGTTCCTAAAAATTAAAATACCACCACTCAGGATGTCCACAAGGACTATTATAACAAATCCATGAAAAACCAGAGGCAATGCAACCGTTTCCATAACAAACGTAGGAATGATAATGTGTGCCTGGCACCTCATAACCGTGTCCAGCATCGGCATCGGCAGGACAGAGCGGTACCCGGCTGGTTCCATAAAGACCTATATTTGGAACAGCACACTTGGTCCCTGTTGGAAACTCGTCCTCTGAGCGGATCTCAATTGTGAACGATTCAGTTGGTTCTTGGACCACACCGGGAAATCCCTGGGGTGCAGTGACACTCCCTGCCGCATAATTTAATGAAAAACTAAAACCTGCTCCACCTGCTCCACCGCCTGCACCACCGCCATGTTCCGACACTGCTGCACCATACGCCGTTACACTATAGGTAATTGTTTGTGGCTCATCCACTATATAATAACTTGACGCACTACAAGACACAGAACCCGTAGCGTCTCCGCCGTTTTTTTGATAAATGGTCTTATCGTTCACATCACCAAGATGGTGTGTCCATCCAGCAGTGCTCTCGACTTTTCCCATACATGCAACATGCCCCTTGAAAGAATCTGCGCGGGTTGCATCAAGACGGCCGGTAGCATAAAAATCCACTTTGACTTTCTTTTTAAAAAACTCCTTGTCTTTATCAGGCAGGAAGTCTTTTGGTTCATCAAACGACTCATACTGACCTGTGTCGATATTCTTAAGATACTGATAACCAATATTGTGCCATCGATGAACGGTACCGACAGTTGAATAATTAGAGCCCTCATCGCGTGTGCCGAACGTATAATAATACCCCGGGGTAACGTCCGTACTGTCACTTATTACGGGCCCAGGGCCGACATCTTGTGATTGTACGTTGTCAATAACTATAAATCCTATCATAAAAATGGACAGGGTGAATATCAAAAACTTAAATTTCATCAAAATCTTCGGATTGGAAACCCCCAGCATTTATGCGGGGGAGGAAAATCCGCCTTTATAGTTGAAGTTCAAGCGTGTTAGCACTTGAAAATCCGTGCGTTTTGCCCCCGTTGTTAATCGGTGTCCATCTTTTGAATAGACAGAGAATAGTCCTTTAGCATTAACACCCGCAAGGCGTGTTAATCCGTATTTGTTGTGCTTTATTAATGTGTTTTTAACAAGTCCATCGCCTAATAAGGTGCCACCATATCGCGGGCGATTGCCACCTTTCTGCGGATTTTGTCTGTGGAGTTGTCGCCTGCGTATCGGTATCGGTGAGATACAGAATATATCGGTATTGTCGGGTATCTCTAAACCGCCCACGGTGTGATAGGCCAAGCACCAACTATCAACGCAATGTGCCTCAAAGGTTTCAGCTAACTTCTTTGACGACTTGTTGAGACCCAGACGCTCGCGTATCTCTTTGGTTTCAAACCCTTGTATCGTCAGGAGTTCCCATCGCTTTTCTACCTCTGAATAGAACCAATGCTTGCCCACTTCCAAAGGACTGAAGGCCTGATTCCACTGCTTTTGATACTGTTTTGTCCGCGCCTTAATATCCTCAACACAGACGTGTGTAACAGGATAGAGTTTAGACAACCAATCTAATATGCGAAGTTTCCAATCCCATCTTGCACGTGTGCCTGCAGGGATACGCTTCCGGTTCGACAGGTTGTGCTGCTTCTTTTTTCGATTCGGGCATTTCCGTGTGCGTCTGCTTCTCCGCAACGTCCGACGCTTCTCGATTTTCTTTCCAACCTTGTTGTGAGCGTCTGCTTGCACATTTAGGTAGGTATGTGCCTCGCTCTTGACGGTAAAGCCTTCCTTCTTACTGCCGGGGTCTACGCCTACGCATATCTGTTGGAAGTATCTATCCGAAGGGTCGGCGTTAAGGCGCACACAAAAAACGCCATTCTTCCAAAACGGTGTGGCTTTCTTGTCTCGTATCCACTTCCTTGCCCGCGAAGGCTTTGTCGGCATCAGTGGATTTTGGTTTTTGTCAACGACAGGAACAAACATAGTTTGTAATTCTCCGTAGAGTTTGTATTTCCCCATCCAGATCGGTATATCAGCGTTTACATCGGACTTGGGGAGCATCCGAAACACCTTTGTGCACCACCACAGATATACCGATATATTACTGTAGTGAAGAACTTAATCTTTGACAGGGAACGTGTGGTTACGCTATGTCAAAGCACCCATGCTTTAGCAGGGTGATCTTTACTTTATTCCTCCTTTGGCACAGGATGCGCCATTTTTTCTCCTGAAAACAGGATATTCTAGCAGACCTATTCTGGCACTCGCGCGTTAAATAATCTATTTCTCCATTGACGCGAAATTTTTGCGGCTTCTGATTCCCGCTCTATTGTTATGCCGAGTTCTATTTCAATCTCATCAAGGATTTCCTCAACGACAACGTCAGTACGTCTGAGTGTCCGTTGGGGTGAGCGTGTCGCTGCGTTCAGTGCTTCGCTCATAAGGTGCCTTTCGTTCTCTCTATCCGCCTCAGTTACCGGCCTGTCGTAATAGACAGAAGACGTGGCTATTGCGGTAGGTCCGTAAGTCTTTTCACGGAGTTCCATATACCATTCTTGTGCCAGCTCACAAACTTCGGGAGGATAAGCAAGCATCTGATGTGGGTGTCCCCCGGCAGCAATGAAACTTGCTACAGATTCTTGATTATCTTTAATAAACCCAAGAGCGGTGTAACGTTCATATTCCGCGTCCGTGAGTTGGTGAAATTGGTTGTATTGGGGCGGTCCCTGTTTCACCTTAATGATAGGCACATTATTTGGGACAAGTTCCCACACACCTGTCTCTTTATTAAAATCGTGATGGTATCCCTCCGGGGGTGGAGTTAATCCCCGTTCTGCAAAAAATGCGCGCTTTACTGCATCTCGCGTTGTCTGAGGAAGTTTAGCATACTCCTCTTTGGACAAATTGTATAACGCTTTCCAATTGACGGGCCAGTCCGCATCTTCTGGCCACTCTATCGTGATATCCTCCAATTTGAGAGGTGTTTTTTCTGCGGTTGGCGTTGTGCTTTCCAAGGGAGCACCGGCGGTCGGTTCCGCTTGGGTGCGTTCCGCTTGGCGTATCAGTTCTGCGGTTTCTGCTTCTGATTGTTCGTAGGGAGCCAGCTCATGCTGGTACCAGAAATAGCAAGCAATACCGAAAACAATCAGGAAACAAAAACCACCTATAACCCACCTATTTGTGAAATACTCACGTAACATGTTCGTTTCTCCTTTATGCCCGCGCAGGACATATTTGTCATCAAAATTGTCCATTGCTAACACTATTGGAGCCTGAAGCCGTTTTCTTCTGCCGTGCAATAATTTTCTTCCAACGTGCCATCGCCCGATTTAAGCCCTCCACAACATCCTGCGACGAAACACGTAAAAATGTAGCAATATCCGCACAAGAAGACAGATCTAACAGATACTGTCCCATCATCGTCCGCTCATCGCCCGGGAGGCGGCTGAGCAAAGATGGCAATTGACTTTCGATAGTCTTGACGAGTGTTCTCGTCCGGTTCATTCTATGCTTAACCGATTTTAACGTTGTGTCGGTTAACGCTGCTATCCTCTTTTGCGTCAGGTTCCCGATATAGTAGAGCTGCATCACCTGCTGGTCCTTGTGTGGAAGCAGACGAATTATGCGTTTTAGCTGGATAGCTTGCTGACGCTGTGCTTCAATTTGCTGCGCCTGCTTGTGAACTACAAGAGCTGCCGTATCTGCAAGAGGCACAGTATAGGGTTCTCCAGCCGCGTCAACTTCAGCGGGAGATTCGTCTATAGAAACCAACGTTATGCGTTTAGCGTGTCGTGCAGCTTTACGCATCCTATCCTTAGCAGTATTCGCGGCGATGGTAAGCAACCAGCCTAAAATATTGTCAACCCGCCTCAGTTTTTTCATCTTACGGAACGCTTTGGAAAAGGTATCATTCACAACTTCCTCAGCATCTTCATGATTTTTCAAAAGCCTGAATGCGCAGCTGTAAACGGCATCGTAATACGTTTGGAATATCAAGTTCAAGGCTGCCTCGTCATCAAGTTCATCCAGTCGCTGAATCCGTTCGGCATTCTTTTTCATATCATAAACCTCCTACTAAAGAGAAATAACATGAAATGTGCTTATATTCTTTAAGACGTTAATTTTGTGCCAAAGACCCCATAAAAAATGATTTTTTGGAAAAAAGGCGTTAATTGCAAGAAATCCAGAAGTCTGAAGCAGTTGTTATTGCTTTATGATACCAAAAAATGTAAGAATAAATCAACCTAAAAATGGCACCGCTCCGTTTAAGTAATACCAAATTAACACAATTCGTCTCGTTCCACTCTTCCGCTCCAGCGGAGCGTCCGTGAAGACGATGAATCAAATGAAGTTGGTATTAGCCATCCGGGCGATATGTTTCATGCGCGAAATCCTCTTTTTTCCGCGTTCTCCGCGTTCTCCGCGCCTTCCGCGATTCAGACAATAAACATAAACATACCAAAAACCTTCCCGTTAGCATCCGACATCACGGTCCGTGAAGACGATGAATCAAATCAATTTGGTATAATACCGTATTTCCAAAAAAAACATTTTTTATGGGGCCTTTGGCACAAAATTAACGTCTTAGGGGTATAAGGACATTTCATGAGCTTCGTATCAATAACGCATCGTAACAGATTTGGAGGTATCAACATGTTACGTGAATATTTTACAAATAGGTGGGTTATAGGTGGATTTTTGTTCCTCATTGTTTTTGGTATTGCCTGCTACTTCTGGTACCAACACGAGCTGGCACCCTATAAACAACCGGAAGTGGAATCCGCAGAACTGCTACGCCAATCGGAACGCGCCCAAAAGGCAGAGATAGGGAGTGAGACAGAGCAGGCAGCCGATATACCTATGGAAAGCGTAACGCCGTCCGCAAAGACAGGCCCTCTCAAATTGGCGGATATCACGATAGAGTGGCCAGAAGGCGCAGACTGGCCCGTCAATTGGAAGGAGTTAGTCGCGCTGCCACCGGAAGAGTATCATAAACTTCCTGCAGCAACAAGACAGGCAATAGTGAAAGCATACTACGCGGAACATGGACTTGAGAGACCACCAGCAGGGTTCCACTACAGACTAAATAGTAAGACAGGTGCGTGGGACCTCCATCCGAACAATAAACCCATCATAACAATTCATTGGAAAGGAAACTCATACGGACAGCTACACCAACTCACGGATGAAGAATATGAGCGGTATAAGGCGTTGGAAAGAATTGCCACAAACCCTGAGTCTGTCGCATCACACCTCGAAAGAGGTGGCCGTCCAAGTCAGTACCTAGCCTATCCGCTTGCGGCATGCAATTTGGCACAGAAATGGTTCGACGTGCTCCACGAAAAAACGCGCGGTCCCGCGCCGAGTGCTACCTCGGGTGCCTTTTACGATAGGGAATATACAGAATCCGATAGGGAAAGGGACCACCGTTTAATACGCGAAGCTATAGACGCGGTGACCCCGCCTCCTCGGGATGGCAGCGTCGATGAGACGGTTCTGAATCAAATCCTTGATGAAATCGAGGCAGAACTTGGAATCACAATAGAACGGGAAACCCAAGCTGAAAAGTTTTCTCGTCGACATTTCGAGCAAATATTAAACTCACTCGAATCGTGGGAAGATAGGTAGATAAGTAACTCCCTTCTCCCCCCCCGAGCTCCGAAAGGAATAGGAGAAAAAAGATGAAAACACAGATATCAATCATTTTGTTAGTTGTACTTTTACTGTTACCGCAAGCAAGCACTGCGAACGGCGACAACACAACCCAAACGAATCAGGAATTGACAACGACAGCCAATATCCGTTTAAACTCTACAAATAGAACTGTCGGTGAGGTGAAGCGATGGAGAGATATTGGGTATCAATCTCTGATGAACCTAAACACCGGAGAGACCGAAAGATTCGAAGAATACCCAAAGGCCATATATCCATCGACGGTAAAGTGGTACGACAAGGAGGTAAAGGTTTATGCAGTTATTGAAGCCACTTTTAAACCCGTACGGAGCGTAGCCTTCCGGGCGGATGCCCGTGTCGACGGTAGAGTCACATCGGACGATAGTCCTCAGACGATTAACGAACCACTTACGGGAGTGGATCACGCTATGTCCGATATTCTTTGGATTCAGACATCTCTTGGGCCTCGATATAGCGCACGAGGCCATACCGCAACAGCGGTAGCCACTGCCACCTCAAAAACATACACCTTGAAGAAACCGATGACCGTGTCTGTCTACGCAGATGGACAGGGAGATGCAGTTCCGGGTACGGGTGGCGGTTTCTCGTTTAGCATCCCTATCTACAAGGATCGCGACCTCAGTCTGGGAATTCTGCATCTGCAACTTGTATAATTACGCCTGTGGGAATGCAGGAAATCCTGCTTGTTTTTGCGGTTCAGGTCCACCAAAATATACGTTCGCCGAAAGGTGGGTTTGTTACAACAGTCCTTGTGGACCCCGGGCTGTCGCAAATCATCACGCGTTGCTTCGATGGTATTACCCTATTATGTGAAAAGGAACACTGTCTTTTCAAAAAGCAGGTATCCTTACGGGGTACCTGCTTATTTTTTTATTACAGAGACGCGTCCGCTACATATTCGTTTTTGGCTCATGTTATAGGTGTGTGCGATTGTTTTTATAAACGCAATGGCCACAGGAGTTGAATTTTTGAGCCCCATCCTTCCAATCTTAAAATCTTCCATTCCTCACAACAATTAAATTCTTGACTTAAAATCTGCTTTTTGATATGATAACTAAAGTTTTTTGTTATACGGTCAAAAAAACAACGGTCTCTGACGTTTTACATCACACTGGTAAACATTAGAAAAATTTCTGAAACCTTGAGAATAAAGGGGGAAATGAGAGATGCAACGTACCTCTCCAAAGTTTTTCACTGGCATAGGGTGTCTCTTCGGTGTCCTAACAATCTTAGTCATGCTTGGTGGGACATCGCCAACAGATGCGGCAGTCGATAAAAACACCGTTGCGGTTTGGCTTTTTGAGGAAGGGGATGGAAAGACAGTAAAAGACGCTTCCGGGAATGGACACAGCGGCGAATTTTCTGGTAACCTCAAATGGGTACGGGCGAAATTTGGAACGGGGTTAGAATTCCCCGGGGATGGCAGCGGCTACATCGTTGTGGACTCCACTAAAAAATTGGAGCTGGACACCCTGAGCATCGAGGCGTGGGTCAAAGTCAAAGAGTCTACAGGCAAATGGCAAGGGATTGTCTGCAAACAGCAGGCGGGATGTACCAACCGAAACTACGGCATTTGGGTGCAAGTCGATAAGCGGGTGCTGCATGCCGAAATGGGTGCAAATGGCGGCTGTGCATTTAACATAGATGGCACTACGGAAATTACCGACAACAAATGGCATCATCTCGCCTTTACCTTTGATGGAAAAATGGGGCGAGTTTACGTTGATGGCGAGTTGGAAACGGAAAAACCTAACACCAATTCGTTTCAGAGCAACGACCCAATTACTATCGGTGTCCCGAATATTGACAATCAGAACGGTTTGTCGGGGGTTATTGAAGAGATACGTATCTCCAACGTTGCACGCACCCAAGCGGAAATTAAGAGTGCTATGAATGTCGGTTTAGCCACAATTCTGAGCGTTGACCCCGCTAGCAAACTTGCAACCCGCTGGGGATACCTCAAACGCGGCATATAAAAAGGGAGGGTAGATGTGAAAAGAATCGCTTATACATTTTTACTGTTTTTCTGTATTATCACGTTGGCGTGCGCGCCAACTACAAAGAGCACATCGGAGGTCGGGCTGCCGACATCGGCACCCGAAAAGGTCGACGTTTCAGCCGAACGTCTTCAGGAGATTGCTCCTGCCCTGCAAGACTATGTCGACAAGGGGCAACTGCCAGGATTCCTGACAGTCATCGCGAGACGGGGGAAGGTTGTTCATTTTGAGACGCTCGGCATGCGCGATGTAGAAAATAAAAAACCGGTGGAAGCGGATACAATATTCCGTATCTACTCCATGACAAAACCGATTACCAGCGTCGCCGCTATGATACTCTATGACGAGGGACATTTTCAATTAGATGACCCTGTTGAGAAATTCATCCCCGCCTTCAAAAATATGGAGGTCTTTAACAGAGAACAGAGTGAAACACATCCGGCTGAGAACAAGATGACCGTAAAGCATCTTCTCACACATACCGCCGGATTGACTTACGGGTGGGGCAACAAACCGATTGATGACCTTTACCGGCGATTTAAGCTGTTTAGTGCCAAATCAACGTTAGCTGAGATGGCAGAAAAATTAGCCGAGATTCCACTGCTGCACGAACCCGGTGAACGGTGGAACTACGGTGTCGCTACGGATTTGCTCGGCTACTTCATAGAGGCAGTTTCGGGAATGCCGTTCGAGACATTCTTACAAACACGGCTTTTCAAACCGCTCGGCATGGTAGATACAGGGTTTTCGGTGCCGCAGGAAAAGGTGGCACGGTTTGCCGCCCTATATAGACCCAATAAAGAGGGAGGTCTTCGACGGGTAGGCAATGCCCCGCTTGCAAACGATGCGCTCAGTTTTTTCCCCTCCGGCGGGGGTGGACTTGTCTCAACCGCAGCCGATTATCTCCGTTTCTGTCAGATGCTGCTCAATGGCGGCGAGTTAGATGGTACCCGCATCTTATCGCGTGAAACCGTCGAACTGATGCGCCATCCACATCACCAATACGGTAAAAATGGAGCGTTTGGACTCGGATTCCATGTCGTGACGGGTGAAGGTGGTGAAAAAGCGCAGCGCTCAGCTGGCGCGTACAGCTGGGGCGGGGCTGCAAGCACAACCTTCTGGGTTGACCCGCAAGAGGAGCTCATCGGCATACTCATGACGCAGCTGCTCAATAACCGATACGGTTTCCAAGGAGATTTTAGGAAATTAACCTATCAGGCATTAGTAGACACGGCGGAGTAGGTAATCAGCAATCAGGTCAAGCAGACTGCCCCTTAATATCGCGTGCACAGCACGCTCCTACAGAAGAGAACGGTTGAAAAACATCGCGTGCACAGCACGCTCCTACAGAAGAGAACGGTTGAAAAACATCGCGTGCACAGCACGCTCCTACAGAAGAGAACGGTTGAAAAACATCGCGTGCACAGCACGCTCCTACAGAAGAGAACGGTTGAAAAACATCGCGTGCACAGCACGCTCCTACAGAAGAGAACGGTTGAAAAACATCGCGTGCACAGCACGCTCCTACAGAAGAGAACGGTTGAAAAACATCGCGTGCACAGCACGCTCCTACAGAAGAGAACGGTTGAAAAACATCGCGTGCACAGCACGCTCCTACAGAAGAGAACGGTTGAAAAACATCGCGTGCACAGCACGCTCCTACAGAAGAGAACGGTTGAAAAACATCGCGTGCACAGCACGCTCCTACAGAAGAGAACGGTTGAAAAACATCGCGTGCACAGCACGCTCCTACAGAAGAGAACGGTTGAAAAACATCGCGTGCACAGCACGCTCCTACAGAAGAGAACGGTTGAAAAACATCGCGTGCACAGCACGCTCCTACAGAAGAGAACGGTTGAAAAACATCGCGTGCACAGCACGCTCCTACAGAAGAGAACGGTTGAAAAACCAGCGAAAAAATGATACCACACCCCGTTTCGCCGGTAGCCGACAGCTACCGAAAGGAGATAAAAACTTATGGACTACGGAATTCCACGCGCTGTTCCCGAAGAGGTCGGAATGTCAACATCGCGGCTAGGACGAATTGCCCCGGTAATGCAAAAGTGGGTGGATGCAAACAAAATCCCCGGCGCATTGACAATGATAGCGCGTGAAGGCAAGCTCATCCATTTTGAAAAATTCGGCATGCAGGATGTCGCAACTGCTAAACCGATAGAATTTGATACCATCTTCCGCATCTACTCCATGACTAAACCGATTACCAGCATCGCCGTGATGATGCTTTATGAGGAGGGACATTTTCAACTCAATTCACCGGTATCCGAATTTATCCCCGCTTTCAGAGATATGAAGGTTTACGCGAATCATGGGGATGCAATTGTTGATGCGGAACGAGAGATGACGATAAAACATCTGCTCACGCATACCTCCGGGCTTATCTATGGCGGCGATTGGCCGCATCCGATTAATAAACGGTATAAAGAAGCGAATTTCTACAGTGGCGATCTCGGAAATATGTCACGGGCACTTGGAGATATCCCGCTTTTGCATCAGCCCGGCGGATGGTGGAGCTACGGCATGTCTACCGATGTACTCGGCTATCTGGTAGAAGTGGTGTCAGGCATACCGTTCGCTGAATTTTTGGAAACGCGCATTTTTGAACCGCTCCGCATGAGCGATACCGCCTTTTCCGTTCCAGAAGAAAAGGCGGACCGATACGCAACATTATATGAACCCGCGGAAGATGGCGGTATTCAGGTGCTTGAGAACGCGCCTGTTTCAAGTGGACCGCTCAGCTTTTTTCACTCTGGGGGTGCGGGGTTACAGTCAACCGCTGCCGATTATCTGCGCTTCTGCCAAATGATGCTCAACGAGGGAGAACTAGATGGTGTCCGTTTGCTCGGTAGAAAAACGGTAGAACTTATCACAATGAATCATATCTCTGACGACTGGCAACCCCTTGAAAGAACAGGAAACGGTTTCGGGCTCGGATTTGCGGTCGTTACCGATGTCGCCAACACACACGGCCCCAGTTCCAAAGGCACGTACAGCTGGGGTGGGCTTGCAAGCACAACATTCTGGATCGATCCGGTGGAAGAGTTAATTGCGATTTTGATGACACAACTCATCGGCGATTCCCCATTCCACGCCCAATTCCGAGTGCTAACTTATCAAGCAATTAGCGATTAGCTCATTGGCGAAAGGAGACATACATGAAAATCGCAGTGGTAACAGGTGAACACGGATTTCGTGAAAAAGATTTTGACGGTGTTTTTCAGAGCATGCAAGGCATTGCGTTCGTGCGGGAAGACCTAGATGTCTTTGTGGACGACCCAAATCAGACAGAATACGAAACCGTTGTCTTTTACAACTTCCACCGGCCCTATCCGACGGAGGCGCAGGCAGAAGCCATTCTAGGGCTCACCGAACGCGGCCAAGGTATTGTAATTCTGCATCACGCTCTACTTGCATTTCCAGAGTGGGCGGAATATTCTGATATGTGCGGGATTGACGACCGGGAGGATTTTGGCTACTACCCACGGCAAACGTTACAGGTGCAAATCGCTGATGCAACCCACCCGATTACTGAAACACTTGCCGATTGGGAGATGGGGGACGAAACCTATACGATGAAATCCGCAGGGGAGGATAGCACTATCCTGTTGACCGTCGAGCATTCGAATAGTATGGACGTAATCGGGTGGGCACGTGAATACGGAAATTCCCGTATCTTCTGCCTCCAGAGTGGACATGACAACGTTACCTATTCCAATCCGAACTTCCGGACGGTCCTGCAGCGCGGGATTGAGTGGTGCGCGAAAACGAAATGAGATACCAAGCACGATATTCTCTGAATACCGTTAGAAAAGGAATTGACGCATTATGGCAACACAAACCGAAGCCCAAACGAGGAACAGCTCTCAACAGACACCCCTTACCAAACCGCAAGGAAATCTCAATTATTCGGTAGATGAGAAAACAGTTGACGGTTTTCAGGTTTACTGTCTAACGCAAGCTGAAAAAGCCATCGCTGAAATTGTGCCAGCATTAGGAAATAACTGCTACGGGTTCAGAGTCGCCGATGGGGATAACTGGCTCAACTTGATAGATGCACCGCCAGATTTAGCGACGTTGGAACAACGCCCAACCGCTTTCGGCAACCCCATCCTTTTTCCTTTTCCGAACCGAATTCGAAACGGGAAATGGCAATTTGAGGGAAAAACCTATCAATTCGACAAAGCCCCAGAATCCCCAACGACAATACACGGACTCCTGTTGAACCGTCCTTATAAAGTTGACAAACTGGCTGCGGATGAGAACGGTGCAACGTTAATCTGCTCACTCAATTCTCAAGATTTTCCGGATGTCAGCCGCCAATATCCCTTTCCCTTTAGTATTATAATTACCTATACGCTTACAGAGGCGGTGCTAACGATGACGGTTTCCATCAAAAACCTGGGTGAGGAAAAGATGCCGATGGGGTTCGGTATACACCCGTATTTCAGCACCAACCTCATCGGAACAGCAGATGCGTCAAAGGCGGTCATTACCGTCCCCGCAGCCAAGTATTGGGAATTGGACGATGTACTTGTGCCGACCGGAGTCCAGCGCGATGTTACAGGAGTGCTTGACCTACGCAACGGGCAACCGTTCGCACATTTGAAGCTCGACCATGTTTTCACAGACGTTCAATTCGTTGATGAGGTAAGCCAGTGCTGCATTGAAAATCGGGATACGGGACACGGAATGGTGATGGAATCAGATGCACAATTTCGGGAGTTGGTTGTCTATACCCCCCCAGGCAGAGAGGCTATCTGTTTTGAACCTTACACCTGCCCGACAGATGCGATTAATTTAGAGGCGAAAGGCATTCCTGCAGGCATAATTGTGCTGTCGCCGCAGGAGACATTTGACGCATGGTGTCTCTTCTCGCCTATCGCTCATTGACGATAGGCAGGACTGCGGAGGCATCATGATTCAAAAATTTTTATGGACAATTCTGCTAATATGGACCGCAACGCCGTGCAGTGCTGTTTTTGAGGGAACTGCCAACGCAGGCATCTTTATCAAAATCTATGAACAACGCGGGGAGTTCGGCAAACTTGCACTATGGCATGAAGCGGCAGCTGAATGCCTCACCCTTATTTCTGTACCGATGAACGAGATTGCCTATAGCTATTACAAACGTCACGGATATGAGAAGTGGGCAGCGCGCACACAAAAGGAGGCGTTGGAAATTCAGGAACAACGCCAATTCCATCGCGAATGTGCAAAAGCCGCTTGGGAAAAATCGGAAACGCCTCAGTCTGTCCTTAACGCGGAACGCCAAAAGATTGCAAAATTCATCGCAACGTGGCTTCCCTACTATCCGAACAAGTTTTACGACTTCGGCATCTATGCCACTTTTTTTAGAGCACTTAAAGCAGCTGCTAAAGCTGAAGGAGACTATGCAAAAGTGTTGCAGCTTGAAGCAGATGCCGCTGAAATGTGTGCAGCACAATATGAGCGGATTCCAATAGCGTACAGTAAGGTAGTAGGCACACACCGTTGGGTTTCGGTAACAGATGGATTGAAAAATTATGCACAATTTAGAGATGCATATCTCCAACATGCAACCCTACTCCGTATACTTGCAAAGCGGAGCTCAGCGGGATTGCCCCCTGAAGTAGACGTTGGCAACCTACAGGTCCAACTTAAGCGACCTAAACCTGAAATATCACCGAGGAGACAGGCGGACGCGATTATTAACATCGCAAAATCTGAACCGCGCATCAAAGCGGTGCTAGCAATGCAAAAAGGCGTTCGTGAATACGCTTGGTTTCAAGGATTTGCTTGGACAGTGAGTTTTTATAACCACGGTTGGGGCAATCTCGCCATTGCCGTTATTGATGACACGTCCGGAAACATTTTAGACATCTTAGAAACTGATTTCCGATAAAGGTATGAATCAAAAGAGACACTCAAAAATCCTATCCCTTTTAGTTCTATTTATTATTAGCGTGCTTTGTCATTACGGCATTCCCGTTGGACATGCTACCCCATCCGAAGTCACGCCTGGTGAGTTGTTAATTCGACTGACCCCGGAAGCATCGGTGGCATCAGGAGATTCGATAGCCGCGTTGTCCGAAAAGCACGGCGTGACGTATATGAACTCTGTTTTTCCGGCTTCATCCGCTCCCTTAAAACATAACGCGCGTTTACAGCGGACATATCTCCTTCGGTTTTCCGCTGCTGCGGACCTTTCAGTCCTCAAAGCAACGTTTGAGGCGAGCGACCTCGTTGAGGCGGTCGCCTATAACTATCTCCGTCCAACATTAGCTTCCGATGAAATTGTTCCCGATGACCCAAAATATCCGGAACAGTGGAGTTTACCGCTGATTAAATTACCGCAAGCGTGGGGAATTGAAAAGGGGAATAGGGACGTGATTATCGCCATCATCGATTCTGGCATTGATTATAAACACGAAGACCTCGCCTCGAAAATATGGACAAACCCTGGTGAGATTCCTGATAATGGATTAGATGATGATGGAAACGGTTACGTTGATGACATGCACGGTTGGGATTTTACCGATGCCCCCAATTTGCAGGCAGTGGGGGATTTCACAGAACGTGATAACGAGCCGCTTGATAGCTCCGGGCATGGGACGCATGTTGCTGGTATTGCTGGTGCAATGCCGGATAACGGTATCGGTATTGCCGGGGTTGCTTGGAATTGTCCGTTGATGGCGGTACGTTCTGGCTTGTCCCTCGGGGGCGGCTCCCGGATGCAAGATGACGACTCCGCTGCCGCGATTGTCTACGCTGCTGACAACGGTGCTAGTGTTATCAACATGAGCTGGGGCAGCGAACAACGTTCCTTCGTTATCCAGGATGCGATTGATTACGCTTATGCTCGAGGGGTTGTCTTAGTAGGGGCGGCGGGAAATTCACAGAAAGCTGCCAGCATTTTTCCCGCGGGCTACCGAAAAGTTATCGCTGTGGCTTCAACGGAACAACATCAACGCCGTTTTTATCAATCCAATTATGGTGCCTCTATTGATATCGGCGCGCCCGGCAACGCTATTCTCAGCACACAAATTGACAATTCTTATAGAATCCTTACAGGTACCTCTATGGCAGCCCCCCATGTTGCCGGCGTTGCAGCCCTGCTCCGTTCAAAACGCCCTACCCTCACACACGAAGAAATTCGCCAAATACTAGTCAGGACAGCTGATGCTGTTTTGCTGGCAGACAGCGATGCCCCTGAGCCGAAATTTGTTGGGGCTGGCACCTTGAATGCCGAACGCGCCCTACTAACCAGCGGTGCATTACAAGCCCGCATTCTTGCACCCGAAACCAATAGCGGGGGTGCAAACGCAATAACAATTGTCGGCACTGCAGGCGGCTATAAGTTTGCCTCCTGGCAGCTGGCTTACGGGTCTACCACTGTGCCTACCGAATTTATTCCGTTCACCGGTATCATGACTACGCAGAAGGTTTCGGAACACCTCGCTGTCTGGGACACTACAACTGTGCCAGAGGGGATTTACACCGTACGCCTGCTGGTCACAGCCACAGACGGCAGCCAAACCCATGACCAGGTCGTCCTAGCAGTAGACCGCACCCCCCCGCAAGTTTTCGCGCTCGATGCAATTGAGACCCTTTACGGAGCGGAGTCCATTACGATTTTTACATGGGCGACCGATGATGTAACCCGAAACACTCTCTATTACCGCCGTAAAGGGCAAATCACACCTTTTGCACACTTTGAGGAAAACGAATTCGGGAAAGAGCATCTCTTCTCTTTCGGTAACCTTGAAACGGGGACATACCAATTTTTTATTGAGGCACAGAACACCGTCGGATTGAAGACAACTGATGACAACCACGGACAGCTTTACACATATAACGTCACTGGGCATCCCATCTCGCCGAACGGATTCACTGAGGTGCCCCTCGACCTGCCCTCACTCCACATTGTCAGCCTCACCACAGACTTTGATAGAGATGGAAAACCCGAAATTGTCGGCACCCCCTTGTCAGAAACAGATACTACAGATAAATTTTCTATACCGCATATCCTTGAGATTTATGAACGCACCTCAACCGGGAAGTATAAACTTGAACATGCCCTCTCCAACGTAGAAACCGTTGCTAATCCTGATATAATCTCAAATCGGGGGGTTGATTTGGAAACGTTCACACCGTGGGCAGTAGACGACACAGACAACGATGGATTGTTAGAAATATTGGCGAGCGACAAAGAGCGGACCTTTCTGATAGAGAGCCTTGCCCCGGGCAAATACCCTGAACAAATCATAATGGAATCTCTATATATCACTGGCGGGAACATTGCCGACCTGGATGGCGATGGCAGAAAGGAAATTGTCGGTGCCGATAATAACAACGGCCGGCTTCTCATCTTTGAGACCCGCGGAGATAACCTATATGCGGAAACAGCTGAGTTGATTAATGAAACCGAGGGCGCGAATATTTTCGCAAAACAGTTCGCTATCGCTGACTTTGATGGGGACGATGGTACGCCTGAGCTTGTCGCGGGCGATAGCGAAGGGGAGCTCTTTATTTACGCTGCTACTGCCAATGACAACTTCCAGCTACAGTGGCAGACACAGCTCGATATCCGCGATATCACCCAATTTGCCACGGGGGATTTGACCGGCGATGGCACACCGGAGCTTGTTGTTGGGGGTAACACCGCCTCACCGGATGTGCCCTCAGCCCCATCTATTTGGAAATTCCTTATTTTCACCTACACCCCCGCGGGTTATACGCTCCTTTCGGAACACGCTATTGCCCCCTATCGACACGACGGGAATAGCCTCGCTATTGCCGAATTAGATGGAGACGCACACAATGAACTTGTCATTATCACATATCCGAACCTTTACGTGATGAAGTGGAATGGCACAACATTTTTACCGGTCTGGCACCGGGAGGTCTCCGAAACGCCTATGCTCTTGACAACCGACCTAAATAACAACGGATTTGACGAACTTTACGTGAATTTGGATTCCGATGGCGTGCATCGTGTTGAATCTATCTATGCTACAGATAGGAATTCTATCGAACCGCTCACGCCGTGGAACGTCGCCGCAACGCCTTTGACAGCGAAAACAGTTCAAATCACGTGGACAACCGCACAAACGGCCACCTTAACGGAAAGCGGCGGGCCTCCTGTTTTCACGCTCTATCGCGCGACCGGTGGAAAGGATGAAGCACCAGCAGCCTCCGCGTTTGAGGTGCTCGTAGAGAATCTCACCGGCACCCGATTCTTAGATAGAACTGTCACCCCGAATAACACCTACTGGTACACCCTCACGGCGGAGGTGGAAGCGGGCAAGGAGACATCGCGCACCGAGGCTGTCTCCGTAACACCGCGCGAACCCGCTAAATTAACGAGTGCCACCTATCACCCGCCTAATTGGGTCACTGTTACATTCGACCGGCCGATGGGCGTGTCTATTGCAGACGCAACCAGATATCTCCTGCGCGAACCTAAACGGATTGACGGTGTCCGCCCGACATCGGCTATACGCGGTAGAATGAGCACACACGCCATCTTAACCTTTGATACGGCAAGTATGCAACGTCTTAAGATAGGAGCGGCGAACGGATATGAGCTAACTGTCTCCTCTGTTTACGATGCAGATGAAAACCCGCTTCGCACCGCAACACTTCCCCTTGAAATCCCCCTGAAACACGGTGAAACGGCGGTGACAGATTTCACACAAGTACGCGTCTATCCCAATCCTGTGTATCCCACCCAAGCGGACAAAGGGGTGATTACGTTTGATAATGTGCCTGTTGGCACCCGTATTCAGCTCCTCGCGCCTGATGGAAGCCCACTTGAGAATCTTGAGGTCACCGAAAGCGATGGCAATCGCAAACAGTGGTGGTTGACAAGCAATCGTACTGCTGATGTATCAACCGGTGTCTATATCTACATCCTTGAATTTGACACCTTGAAGCAGATAGGAAAAATCGCCGTGATTAAGTGACTAAATTTTGGACAATTGTGGTATAAAAGGTAAAGTCACAACTGTGCCATCAATACGTCCATCAGGGGTTTCAATTTGCACCGGACTGCCATCTGCTGTGACTGCCATTCTAACGTATCCGAGGGCTATCGTTTTTTGTAGGGTGGGGGCATAGGTAGCACTAGTGACCCAGCCTATCGCTTTGTCCGCGCTGTAAATTGAGGCGTTCTGTTGTGGTACATATTCTGCTTGGAGCTCAATTCCGCGCAGGAGGCGGTTTGGGTGTCCGCGATATTTCATTCTCGCCACAATCTCTTGGCCGATATAGCAGCCCTTCTCAAAATTGATGGCGTGTTCTAATTCTGCCTCAAGGGGAATAACAGCATCGGTTAATTCTGTTCCGTATCTAGGCGTGCCAGCCTCAATTCTGAGCGATTGTAGCGCGTTCCATCCGACTGGCTGCGCGTCTGCGTCTACAGTCATTAACCTTTCCCAGAGCCACGCTAACGATTCGGCTGCGGTATAGAGATGATAGCCTATTTCGCCAGTAATATCTAATCGGACACAGACAATCCACCGGTCATCCTCTCTCCAAAAGCGGTTGTGATATTCCGGTAGGGTGCGGAGGTCTGTCAGGTTTAGGGCTGTTTCGACGAGTTCAGGCGACTTTGGGCCATAGACAGCAATTGTCCCTGTTTTCTCTGTTAGTACATCAAGTTCAACATCATCGGCGATGATATATTTGTCCAATTCTGTGAAGAGGCTTTCGGTCGTTTCAGGCGCGGTGCTGATGCCGATTACGTTTTCGAGTACATATACGTTCATATCCGCGATGATTTTGCCGCGATGCGTTAGAAGCAGGGCATAATTGCCCTCCCCAGCAGTGAGGGGTTCAACGTCGTTGGAGATGAGACGGTGTAGGAATTTTGCCCGGTCGTCGCCTGTTAGCAAGAGTCTACCGCGGTGCGACAGGTCGGCAATACCGACGTTATTTCTAACAGCGTGGTGTTCCGAAATGGCATCGGTGAACTGTGTGACTAAATTCCAACCTTCGTGCTTTTCAGCAAAGGTTGCACCGAGTTGGCGGTGTATATCATAAAGTGGTGTTGTCTTCATTTTTTGATATTTCCTTGCGGGTTAAAATATGCGCCCTAAGCGTAAAATGAGCATAGGATTTCGTAAAGAGAGTGTCGGACTGAGAGGCTCGGCAATTTCAAGCCCAATGCTCCACGGGGTCTGTTCGTCGACCGGCACCATGAAAAAGGAGCAGCCGATGCCGATTGAGGTTTTTAGCTGCCTTACGAAAGTGTCAGCATAAACATTTTCATTGGCCCACCAAACCTGGCCGGTATCCAGAAAACAGCTCAGTGTCCATCCGACATGTAGGTTAGGGGTAGTGTGTCTAACGTGGGTTTCCTCTATAAACCGATATTCAATATTGAGCAAAACGCGGTTATCACCGGCGAAGGTGTTGAACGGATAACCTCTGAGTGTAAAGGGGCCGCCGAGGTACAGGAGGTGTTGTCTGGGCAAAGGTGCATCGGAAAAATCCCCGGCAAGTCGTACGTTTAAGGTATGCCGATTGAAGAGCGGTGTATAACGTGCTATCTCAAACCCGTAGGTATTGAAAGTGAAATCGCTTTGGAGGCGTTCTCCTGTGGTTCGAATCGTGAGGTGTCCGCGCCATCCGCGCCGGGTGCGTTCATTTGCCCAGGGCACCATGTGACTCCCTATATTTTCCAAACGTTGAAGTGTCGCCTTTTGGTCACGAGTGTCAAACGTCCATCTGAGCGAGAGCATTCTCAACTGCCCTCGATTAATTCGGGGGTTGCCGGGCTTAATCTGTTTTCGGTTAAGATAGCTCCAATCGGTTGATTTAAATAGGTTATCATGGTTCTCCTGTGTGAATGTGAATCGGAGCTGTGCCGAGGTACCATAATCTTGGACTATCCAAGTTTGATATCCTGCGCGTTGATAGTAATCTTCATAGGCAGTCCCGTAAATAGCATCGCTGAGACTGGCGAGCGTAGTGGATGAATAGTTATTGTAACTTACATCTGTCAGTTTGTAGAACCCGGTGCCGAATTTGAGCGGGTACCGCTCCAAAAAACGTTTCTCAATACCGGCGTGATAATTCCAGAGTTGACCGGAAAATCCGTAGCTGACTGAGCCGAAGAGCTGTTCCCACCGATGAGTTGGGTTGCAAGCGTTCCGCTGCCGCCTAAAACCAACCCGTGAACACGATTAAAGCCGACTATCGGTGCCCCGCTGTATTTAGCGAAGGGTTGTTCAACAATATTAACAATTAGTATATTTTTGCCGCCTTCGCGTTGTATACGCCACCCTCGAACAGATTTAAACTGCTTGTTATCTCGTCTGAGTTTTTTGCGCATCAGCTCTATTTTCGATTCGCCGAGGGCATGATAATAAACATCTTCAAGGTTTAAGTCAAGGGCAGCTGTGAGTGCTGAACGCGAGATACGGCGATTTCCTGTAAAACGAATTTCATCTAAACTGCCTTCGCTAATGGTAAACTGAAGCGTGTCGTTGTCAAATAGATGCGTAACGGTAGCAAATGTGTAACCGCGGTTCGCATAGAAATCGGCAATCATCTGCTGTTTCAGTTGTGCATTCGCGAGTGCGACATAACCCGGTGACAGGTCGAACCACCTTTTGATGAACAGTGTCGGAAATCCGCTGTTTCCCTCAATGTCAATTTTGCGGACAAACTTCACAGGCGTTTCGATTACGCGGATGTGCAAATCAACTTTCATAGAGTCTTCAGGTCGCAATTGGGAGGTTGCTTCCACCTTTGCGGTTTCTTCAGTGAGTTGCGTCGATGGTGTTTCCAAGGGGTCGGGTGTTGCGACCATCGTCTCCAAACGCACCTCCTGAAACCAATCGTTGCTTTCCAATTCTGCAATCAACCATGCAAGCTGCGTATTGGTGACAGTGTCGCCCGGTGCGATAGGGAGGTGTTTTAGCACAACCTCGCTTGGAATTGTGGTGTTCCCCTCAATTTTAATTGCAGCAACCGCCAATTTTTCTACCGCAGCAGGGGGTTGTGCTGCTGTCAGTGTCAGTGCTCCCAACGTTTCTGCCCAATGTGGCCACCACGGGTGTTCCACGTCGTATAGCGGTAACCAAGCACTATATTCGCGGTATGCGGTAGAAGTGTGCTGGTCCGTGTCCGCAATGCTAGCTTGTGCTTTCCGGTGTGCATTGAAAAACCATGTGTTTTTAGTGTCCGCTTTCAATGCGCTACGCGGGATGGCGACCTCCAGGCTCCAGAAGGTTGCGTTAATTTGGGTTGCAACGTTGGCTCCTGAGTTCCAGTCGCTGTCTGCTACGAACGGTTGGATTTGTCCGGTTTCTGTTTTTTCAACGCGGCGGACGCTATCCCGTTTAACGTCAGCTGGGGCAAACCGAAAATTGGGGGGGCCTGGTGAAATGACCTGCTGGTCGAAGAACGCTCCAATCGGATTGAAAACGAAGTGATAGTAGGGTGAGGTTTGTGGATTCGGGTCGAGTAGGATTTCGACCGCTTCGTCTTCCCAGATAGGCGAGTCGTGTTGGGTTTGTGAAATACGCGGAATTTGGTAGTCAGGGAAGTATGCCTTTGCCCCGATATAAAAGTTTTCCGCATCCGACATGAGAAATAGCTCCGTCCGATTTTCGGGCAATTCATCGCTGTCTACGAATTGAAAGGGGGACAGTGCGGCGGCTGTCTCCCACACCTTTTCAGATAAATTTCCATCGATAATAGGTGCCTGTAATGTTTGCGGCACAACTTGTGCAGGAGCTACGAGGATATCTGCCTCCTCCTGTCCCTCCGCTAGCGGGGGGGTGGGGGATGTCGCTGGCGTGCCGTTTTGTGAACTCTGTCTCTTTAGGATTGAGATTGCATCGGTGGCTGTCAAACGGAGCAGCGGGCCTCCACCGTTGATAAACGCCATGTTATTCTCTATCTCCGCGGGGAGGCTAATAATAACCCGCTGTTTCTGGCTTTTAAATTCGACGTTCGCAGTGTAATTTTCGTGCACATGCAACCGGATTGCGCCCCCGTGTGCGGTTAAATCCATCGGCGATGCAAGTCCATCGAGGAGGATAAGTTCAATTGACCCCTCCTCTGTTTTTATCCTATTTTGCCCTCGGGTCAACAAAATTTTTCCGTGAATGCTGCCCTGCGTTACATTGATGTTATAATTTCCGGAGATTTCATCTAGATGTACGCTCCCGGTCCCTGTTGTGATTGCTATTTTTCCACGGAGATGATGTAGCCGTACATCCCCCGTTTTCACATTGAGTTGAACGGAGACATCCGCAGGTGTCTTAATTGCATAGTTCAATCGCAGTTGCTCTTTTAGGTTTTGTTGTGTTTCCTCGGGTGTCTCCTCTAACAGCTGGGCATCTATAAGAAGTGTACCGTCCCGCTTTGTTCCTGTTAAGGCGATTCCCTGTAGATAGGTTTTCGTCAATATTGGGTTATGTGCCAAACCACGCTTTTCCAACGTAACGCTAATAGTATTGCTGTTGTTATCCTCACTGTCCACAGCGACTATTTCAATGTCCCCGGGCGTATCCATGTTGATTTCTATCTGGTAAACATCATCGAAGCTGAAGGTCTGCGATGAAGTTGCTGTGAGCGTTTCAGGCGCGTCCGGTTGGGCAGGTGCGGGCTGTTCAGCTTCCGTTGCATCATCCTGAAATGCCGTGACAAATAGAGGCGGGGTTTCAGTAGGTTCAACCCAACCTACAACAATCAGCCCGAGCAGGAGGAAACACAATAGCTGTAGATAGTAAGAAGTGGTGTGAGGTATTGATACCATGTGAGAAGATTCCATTTTTTTAATTCTGCTGCGCTGGGTGTATAAAGTTTTTGTCCATAAGTCCCAATTTGTGATAAAGTAGAAAAACAGATAGACACCGACTTCAAGACCCCTTCATCCCCTGCGAAAAAAGCGGTATAATTGTAGCATAAACTTCCTAGTTTGTGCTGTTTTTTGCTAAAACTACCACAGAACGCTCTAGGTCAAAACTTTTTTTCAAACTCGCGTTATCTATTGTGTTTCAATAATTAATGGGTAGCACGAAATCGTTTCGAAGGTAGCATGCCCGTGTGTCCATTGTTCCTGCTGTGATGAGAAAAAGCCGTGTTATACCCGGATAACACGGCTTTCGTTTCAATAGAGGTTTAGCCTTAAGGGTTCACCTCTTTAGATTGCCCCACCTTACTTTTTTTTTATCTAGTGGGGTGACAGAAAGCACTTTATCGCTTATCCAATCCGGGGAGTAGTCGTCTTGCGGATGGTTTGTCAGGTTGGTTATGTTGTCGTTGGCGAGATTATACCGGTAGATGTCAATCTGCCGATTTGGGGCATCGAGTGGCTCTGCGCCAATCAGCACCTGTTTTCCGTTGTCCATCCAACAGGCGGAATGTATTAACCAATCCTTGGGGGTTTCTAAAATCCGCCGCGCTTTTGTCCCGTGCTTTTGAATCACGAGGTTGTTTGTTAGTAGTTTGAATCCCTGCCCCGGCTCGTAGAGTGCTTCAACATACATAACAGATTTGCTATCTGGAGACCAACGTGGGCTACCGCGATACCAATTGTCAGCGCGAACAAGCGGTTGCGCGCGTTTTCCATCCGCATTCATCACGTAGATAGTTGTTAATCCGCGTGGGGGTTTCGCCTGTCGGTAGGCGATATATTTGCCATCGGGAGACCAGTCCGGCCCAGCAGCCCATTCCCGCAAACCTATATTGCGGGTTAGTTGTCGAATTTCTCGGGTTACGATGTCTATCACATGAATTTCAGCGTTTCCGCTCCGGTTAGAAGTGAATGCTAGGTGCCGGCCATCCGGGGCCCACGAATGATTGCCATCCAATGCCGCATCCTCGGTGAGCCGCTGTTCATTGCTGCCATCTCTATCGATGATGAACATGTCTGTCTGCTGCCCCTTTTTCTCCGGGTCCACAATCACACTTCTCCAAAACGCAATATGCTTGCCATCCGGAGAATAGCGGGGCCCCGAATCAGAGAAGGGAAACGGTGTGAAGGTTATTCTTTGGACATTGCTGCCATCATCGTCCATCACATAGAGATTGTTAGCTCCATCGCGCTGTGATTTAAAAACGATTTTCGCAGTAGTAAGAGTAGGAACCAACAACAGAAGGCAGCAGGTAATAAAACGTTCATAGCGCATCATTATGGTCTCCCATCATCCCTTTAAGGGAAGTTATGACACACCAACAAAATGGTCTGCCCATTATGAAAGTAGTTATAGCCCCTACGATTTCCACCATTCGGTGAAGTAAGCACACTGTGTGCATCGCGGATTCGGGACAAGTGCTTCTCTATCATTAACAATTATATGATAAATGCCATAAAATGTCAAGTGATTAATGTCACGATGCACGGCTGCGCGAGGGTGTGTAAAGTTTTTGTACTATGATAGAGGGAAGGGTGGAAGCGTGAATTTCGGGTGTGTTGTCTGAATCGCGGATTTATCGGATTTCGCGGATTTTAAGATGCGTAGCAATAGAAGGTTTGTGATTATGAGCTAGTGTGTTGTGTATTCTATAAAGATACCGCCCCGCTGGGGCTAGTTTGTGTTGTGTTGTTGTGTATTCTATAAAGATACCGCCCCGCTGGGGCTAGCTTGTCTGGCCCTTGTGCTTCTATAAAGATACCGCCCCGCTGGGGCTAGTTTGTGTTGTGTTGTTGTGTATTCTATAAAGATACCGCCCCGCTGGGGCTAGCTTGTCTGGCCCTTGTGCTTCTATAAAGATACCGCCCCGCTGGGGCTAGTTTGTGTTGTGTTGTTGTGTATTCTATAAAGATACCGCCCCGCTGGGGCTAGCTTGTCTGGCCCTTGTGCTTCTATAAAGATACCGCCCCGCTGGGGCTAGTTTGTGTTGTGTTGTTGTGTATTCTATAAAGATACCGCCCCGCTGGGGCTAGCTTGTCTGGCCCTTGTGCTTCTATAAAGATACCGCCCCGCTGGGGCTAGTTTGTGTTGTGTTGTTGTGTATTCTATAAAGATACCGCCCCGCTGGGGCTAGCTTGTCTGGCCCTTGTGCTTCTATAAAGATACCGCCCCGCTGGGGCTAGCTTGTCTGGCGTTCACATTAAACATGTTGCCCCGATACCCCTAGTCCCGTAGGGACGATATATTTATAGAAGTAGATGTTCCGACAACCGCTAGTCCCGTAGGGACGATATATTTATAGAAGTAGATGTTTCGCAACCGCTAGTCCCGTAGGGACGATATATTTATAGAGATTAGTGAAAACGGACATTTATTTTCAAACTCACGTTTAAGTACAAAAATTTTACACACCCGCTGCGCGAAAAAGACTTGACACGTTTTAAATAATACCTTATACTTACTATAAAAGTCAAGTAGTTTGTTAGGAATAGGCAGAGCCATTTAGTTTTACAGATTCACTGGACAGATGTGTATATGTCCTCTGTAGGAGCGTGCTTGGCACGCGATACATTATATCACATACGGACACAGACAAATCCCAGTATTCAGGCAAGTAGGCCGCTCCTTCACATCGCGAGCACAGCTCGCTCCTACATAAGAGGTTTGTTGAGCAACCGGCGAAAATATCGAGAACTAAATAACCCTGTAGGAATAGGATGCTGCGTGCGCCAGACAAAACCTTTTTTAACGGATATCGGCTTTCGGAACCATCAGCAGAAAGGGTGTTATTCGCGTCCCCTATCTAATTGCTGACTGCTATTTCCTGCTAACAGCTATTATCATTGGAGAAAAAAAATGACAACACCACTTACCGAATACTGTTTCTCTTTTGGGCCCTGGAATATACATGAGGGTGCAGACCCTTTTGGCCCGCCTGTTCGGGAGTCGTTCAGTTTTGATGAAAAGATTTCATTTTACCGTGACCTCGGTTTTATTGGGGTTCAATTTCATGACGATGACGTTGTGCCGGACATTGACGATAAAACGCATGCCCAATTGATGGCACAGGCCCAAAAAGTTAAAACGCAGCTGGATAATCACGGTTTGACCCCCGAGGTCATCGCGCCCCGTTTGTGGGAATCACCGCTGACGATTGATGGTGCCTACACTGCAAATTCCGAAAAAGAACGACAGTACGCGCTGGACCGTTCAAAACGGTGTATTGATATTGCGAATGTTCTCGGTTGTAAAAATCTTGTGCTATGGCTTGCGCGGGAGGGCACATATATCCGTGAATCGAAGTGTGCTTCGGGTGCAGTCGGGCAGATTCTGGATGCGATTAATGTGTTATTAGCGTACGATGCGGACATTCGGATTTTAATTGAACCGAAACCGAATGAACCGATGGATATGGCTTACATCCCAACAATTGGACACGCTATCGGTTTGGCTTACGCAAGTGATGACCCTGAACGTGTCGGGGGTCTCATAGAAACCGCCCACGCGATTCTGGCAGGATTAGAGCCATCTGATGAAATGGCGTACGCCTTATATCACAAGAAACTCTGGAGTGTGCATCTCAACGACCAGAACGGTCTTAAATTTGACCAAGACAAAGCGTTCGGCTCTGCCAACCTGCGCCGCGCCTTTAATCAGGTGCGAGTCCTTGAAGAGAATGGCTACGGCAGGAACGGCGAATTCATCGGATTGGATGTGAAGGTGATGCGAACGCAACCACGCGATATTTCAACCAAACACCTATTGAGCAGTCGCGAAACCTTCCTTAACCTACTTGAGAAGGTGCGGACGCTCGACAAAAAGGTAGAACAACAATTTATTGAATCACGGGATTACGAAGGTTTGGATTTCTACATACTTCAACATCTCCTTGGCTCATAACAATAGAATGCAGCAACGGCCACAGAGGAAAAGAACACACATGACACTGGATAAAACCCCTCTACACCCGGAGGACGGGCCATGTTATCGGTCTATTATGCTTGTAGGCCCTCCCGGGGCAGGCAAAGGAACACAAGGAAAACTGCTCTCACAGATTCCCGGCATTGTTCACATCTCCAGCGGGGATATGTTCCGCCAACTCGATAAAAATTCTGAATTGGGACAGCTTTTTCAGCAATTCGACAAGCACGGTGACTTAGTGCCTGATCAGGTCACAATTAAAATATGGTATCAATACGTTGAAACCAAAGTAGCGGAAAAGGTCTATAATCCTGAAAACGACCTGCTTGTACTGGATGGCATCCCTCGCGACATAGAGCAAGCAGAGTTGATAGCCCCTTATATTGATGTCCTTAAAATCATCTATATGGTTTGTGAAGACCGCGAGGTGATGTTCGAGCGGATTCGCGGGCGAGCCCTCAAGGAGTATCGGCAGGATGACACCGATGAAGCCATCGTCCGGCACCGCTGGGACATTTACAAGGAAAAAACCGAACCGCTCATTGACTACTATCCACAAGAACTGATTAGAATCGTTGACGCTGATAAGATTCCCGCAGAAGTGCTTTACAATATCTTAGACGCAGTTGTTCCTATTCAAAGGCAACATTTCTCGCCCGCGTTTTTGTTGTAACCCACCCCCCTCTATTCCCATAACGATAGCACTCGCTGTCCGGTCAGGTATTTAATCGCGGCGACGATAGAGATGAATTTCGGGATGGACAAGGGCACGCATCGGAAACGGTGCCCCCCTATCGGCTATACGAATGCCTAAAAAGTAGGGGGTGCGGCGAAACGTGCGATGCAATTCATAACGGCTCTCTGCCCCCAAAATTCGTTCGTAAAACGCTAGCGTTCCCGTTACGTCAATGTCCTGAAGCGGGTACCAATCCTGTTTTTGATACCTTTGGGGATGCTGGGCATATTTTTGAAACACCTCACTGTCGGGTACCAGAATCAGTGCCCATTCTGCTGGTTCATCTGTTAGGTCACGGTGTAATTCTGGGAGAAGCCAGTTGAATAAAATCTCCGGTGCGCCAGAAATAGCTGCCTGTTCCGGTATATTCTCGGCTATCCACTCGGCAGCCTCCTGTCTTGTCGGTTGGGTCAACAAAACGGATGCATGAGCTGCAGTGTAAACAAAGGCGTAAAGTGCGACAGTTGCCCCGATGACAATAGCAATCCGCTTATCAAACGTGTTTAGCGTTGCCGCAGCGAGAATAGTGAGGGCAGGGTAAAGAATCAACAGATGCCGCGTAAACGTAACCTTATACGCGCCAATAAACAGCAGATACGGAATAATGAAAGCGAGTATGAGTAAACCCATCCGTGTTTTTTCATCTGTTATAGTCGAAGATTTTCTGAGAGCTAGCCCCGATTTGATCAGTGTCCAGATTACACCGAAACTAACTAGCAGTGCAAGCGGTCCCCCCATTCCCCACTTGAGAAGTGTCCAGAGATAGCTAAACCGCTGTGCCCACCCGGTATCAGCAGAGGCAAATAACCCGAAATGCCCGCGATGGTAGTGCAGCGTTTCATACCAAAAATCCTCAAAGAAATGGTTCCACGCTGGAGATACGACATCGATGAGCCAATAAGGACAGACCAGCGTAAAGGTTAAGACAGAAACAGCGATAACTGTTGCAAGTCGTCTATAAAAATTTTGTGTGCCAATAAAACAGAGAAGAGATAGACAGACGAAAACCGTTGGAAACTTGACTGCAAAAGCGATGCCGGCTACAATGCCGAGCCAGATAGCGGTTTTGAAGGTGAGGCGTGTCTCTCTCGCGGTTATGTAGAGAAACAGTGTGACGCAGAAGGTAGCAGGAATATCGACGAGTGCAAAACGCGATTCGTTGGTGGCGTGTAGCATGGCAACCGCAAGAAGACCGGCGGCAATCTGCCCAACCCGCTTGTTATAACAACGCACGCCGAGGCGGTAGGTAAACCATAGCGTCGCTACAGAAAACAGGACATTGATAAACCGCGCCAGCCAAATCACGCGAGCCGCTGTTATATCGGCCCCCACGAGGGCAAACCCTTTACCTATCAACGCAATGAGATAAAAGTAGGCTGTTCCCGGCCAGTTATAAATATCGGGCGGGGCAGTGAAATGGATGAGATTCAACACATTTTCAGCAATCAGCACCTCGCGCGGCTCAGGTGAATCGGGTAAACCAACCCCTATCCCCACAAGACGTAGCCCTAAGCCGATAACTATAATAGCAGGCATCACAAAGATATCAGGTGTGTAGGCGCGGGTTTTAGAGGTGATTGGTGATTTCATCTAATACCATTTCTAATTGAAAATGTCTCTTTCCAGTTTGTGTTCTTTCTTGTAGCATAAACTTCCAGTTTGTTCTTTCTTGCATAAACTTCCAGTTTGTTCTTTCTTGTAGCATAAACTCCCATAAACTTCCAGTTTGTTCTTTCTTGCATAAACTTCCAGTTTGTGTTCTTTCTTGTAGCATAAACTTAGCATAAACTTCCAGTTTGTTCTTTCTTGTAGCATAAAACTTTTCCAGTTTGTGTTCTTTCTTGTAGCATAAACTTCCAGTTTGGGTCTTCCGTTCTCTGTTCATTTCTAACAACCGGTAATGATAGAATAAGTAATAAAAATGGTATAACTAGTGTGAGACCTTATCCCACAATTCGGCGGGGAGCGTTTGTCGGAGCTGTGTTATCTCTTCTGTCATGGGTGGGAGCTCCAATTTTTCAAAAATGTCTTGCCACCGTCTCGGCTGCGAACGTTCAACGTAGATAGGGATAAACCCTAGATTCAGATAGGTTTTAATGGCGGGGAGGCGAAAATCGTCGGTGTCAAGCATAGCACACTTGAATCGGCAGTCACGAAAATAGTACAGCACCGCAAGCGACACCCATTTTCCGAGCTTATGTCCCGTATGTTCAGCAACAACGCCTACCATGTGCACATAACCAACCTCTGTTTCATCGGGAGATTGTCGCCAGGCGCAGGCAGTGCCGACTGGAATACCTTGATGTGTTGCGAAATAGAGTCCATCGGGGATAAATACATCGCGCCCCGTAATTTCAGCCTGCGTGTCTTGCACGGTGCGCTGCCGTCCTCCGAACGAATCGCTAATGATGTTTGCCCAGTGTATCTCATCCCCCTCCCGGTAGGTGCGTATACTGTAGCCGGGGGGGAGCTCTAATTTCGGTAAGCGTTTTAAGTTAGGGCGCACCATTCTGAGCTGTCGTGCCATCCGTTTTCTCCGTACACGTGAGCTTGATAATAAATATCCGTTTTCTCTAAACCTTTTTCATCGCGAAAAAAGCGGTATAATTGTAGCATAAACTTCCTAGTTTGTGCTGTTTTTTGCTAAAACTACCACAGAACGCTCTAGGTCAAAACTTTTTTTCAAACTCGCGTTCCGTACTGCTAATTTACGAATTGTGCCAATTATACCACATCTTTAAAATTCGTGCAAAAACGTTTTACAATATTTTTCAAACATGCTATAATTTTTTAAAGTGGTCTTCAGTCTTCAGTGTTTTCGGACTGACAACTGATAATTATTCTCGATTGAAAGGTGAAAAGAGGTGGTCAAAAACGTGTCCAATATTGTGCTTGTCGGTTTTATGGGAACAGGGAAAACCTCTGTTGGTGAACAGCTTTCCTCGCGCCTCGGGATGCATTATGTTGATACGGACGATGTTGTCGAACAGATGAGCGGTCGTAGCATTTCTGATATTTTTGCCGAAGACGGTGAACCCGCCTTTCGCCAGCTCGAGAGTGAGGCTGTTCAGAAAGTGTCAAAACTCAACAACCATGTTATCTCCACAGGCGGGGGGGTTGTCTTGAAAAAGTCTAACATCGTAACTCTGAAGCAGACCGGTACTGTTTTCTGTTTAACGGCAACGGCAGAGGAAATCTATCGGCGTGTTGGTCATGAAACGCACCGTCCACTGCTCCAAACACCCGATGCGTTAGCGAAGATACGGACGATGTTGACAGAACGCGCCCCCTATTACGCAGAAGCAGATTATATGGTCGAAACGACTGGCCGTTCGTTTGAAGAGATTATCGCGCATATCAGAGAAATATTGGACTAGGCACGGTCTGCCGTGTCGTAACTTGCTGTGAAGGCAACATGTTGAAAACCTTACGCGTCGAACTCGGCGCAAACAGTTATCCGCTCCACATCGGAGCGGCGATTCTTAACCGTACGGGGGAGCTGCTTAAACCGCACGCGACATCCGCGAAAGTGCTTATTGTTACCGACACTTTCGTTAATCAACAGTATACCCCCGTTGTCCAGCAAAGTTTAACCGCTGCGGGGTTTGATGTAAACACAGTTGAGGTGCCTGTCGGTGAAGCGAGCAAATCGTTAGCGCAGTTCGCTCGGATACAGGATAGTTTGGTAACACATCAACTTGATAGAGGCTCAACGCTCATCGCTCTCGGTGGGGGTGTTGTCGGCGATTTAGGCGGGTTTGCGGCTGCGGTGTATATGCGCGGCATCGCTTATGTGCAAATCCCGACCACACTACAAGCTCAAGTAGATGCCAGTGTCGGCGGGAAAACGGCAATTAACCACCCGAAAGGCAAAAACCTTATCGGAGCATTCCATCAACCGAAGTTAGTCCTAATTGATGTCAACACGTTAGAGACTTTACCGCAACGCGACATCCGTGCAGGACTCATTGAAGTCATTAAGATGGGGGTTATCCGCGATGAACCGCTGTTTGCAATGGTAGAAGAAAACCTACACGCTATATTGCATTTGGATGCGGGGACGCTAATTGAGATGATTGACCGCGCATGTGCTAACAAAGCGGACATCGTAGCGAAAGATGAAAAGGAGAGTGGGCTCCGGATGGTGCTTAACTATGGGCATACGTTCGGGCATGCATTAGAGGCACTAACACATTACAACACATACCGACACGGTGAAGCCGTTTCTATCGGCATGAATTGCGCCGCACGATTAGCAGCCAATTTGGGGATGCTCTCCGAAACCGACTTTGAACGGCAACGCACCCTCTTAAAGCAAGCAAATCTGCCACTTACTTTTCCACCGGACGTTGCACCGGAAACGTTATGTGACGCTATGTACTTGGACAAAAAGACGTTGGGTGGCAAACTTCGCCTTATATTGCCAAAACGGATTGGCGAAGTCGTTATCCGAGACGATGTGTCGGACACACAGATTGTCCAAGCAATTTCACAATGTCATTAGTTTATCAAATCCAACTCTTTTAATAGGAAATTTATGACTTACAACAAAGTACTATTATGGATGGTCGCTTGTTCAGTTTTATTATTATGCGGCAACTTTGCATTCAGTCAAGAACCTGCGCTTCCACCACAAGAACCTGTGCCTGAAGCTCCGTTACAGGAGCCCGTGCCACAAGAACCTGCCCCGCCATCACAAGAACTTACACCTCCATCAAACGTGGTTGCAAAAGACACCCCAAACGATGATGGCTCAAGCATCACTATCACATGGGATGCTGCCGAAGATAGCACAGTCGTTGGGTACAAAATCTTGCGTAACACTGATTCGGGTGAGTTCGAAGAAATTGGCCAACAGTTAGAGGCAGGTACGACAGAATATAAAGATACCGAGATAGAAAAAGGTAAAACACATGCCTATATTGTACGTGCCATTACCAACACTGAGGCGACAGTGGAGTCACAACCGACAGAGTCAGTCCAAGCGAGGGGACAATGGTTTCACAGTGGTAAAATCCAACTTTTTATTGCCATGCTTGTCTTTTCCGCTGCGATCCTTGGAAGTATATCTCTTTCACGTAATAGTAAAGAGGTATTCGTTCGGCGTATTCCCGGTCTCGAAGCAGTAGATGAGGCAATCGGCAGAGCTACCGAGATGGGACGCTCAATCTTATACGTGCTTGGATTAGGCGGTGTCAGTGGTCCCGCCACTATTGCAAGTATGACGATACTTGGGCAGGTCGCACGTCGAACAGCAGACTATGAAACAACCTTACGCGTGCCTTGTAATGATCCGATTGTGCTGAACGTCGTGCGTGAAATGGTAAAAGCCTCATATCTTGATGAAGGCCGTCCCGATGCCTATAGTGAGGAGGATATCTTCTTCCTTACAGATAGCCAGTTTGCTTATGCTGCAGGCGTTGACGGGATGATGCTACGCGAAAAACCTGCTGCCATCTTTTTGCAAGGGACATTCTACGCAGAATCACTTATCCTTGCTGAAACAGGTAATTCTATCGGCGCGATTCAGATTGCTGGCACAGATTCTGAACACCAACTCCCGTTCTTAATCACAGCATGTGATTATACATTGATTGGTGAGGAGCTCTATGCCGCCAGTGCATATCTTTCCAAAGAACCGATGCTACTCGGAAGCCTTAGAGGACAAGATTGGGGGAAGCTACTCATTTTTGCAACTATCGTTCTCGGCGTATTCCTCGAGCTGTTCGGAGTCAACTGGATTACAACCCTTTTACAGCGGGTGAGTTAGGAGGTCCCATGAAGAGACAAATTCCATTAATACTCTGTTTTCTATTCGGGATCATAATGATCTTAACTCAGTTTAGTCCACATTCGTCTTCTCAAGGTGTATATGAAGAGATTATGAATTGGGCACGTATTATAACCCCCTTCGCGTTAGTGTTCAGTACAATAACCCTTATCCAAACACATGTCACGCGTATACGCCGCAGGACCGATCATTGGCAATACAGTTTCTTGGTTTTTCTGGGTATTGCTATTATGGTAGCGGTTGGAATTCCTTTCGGACCGCAACACCCTGTCTTTGAATGGTTATTTAACAATGTGCAACTGCCAATGGATGCGACAATGTTTTCACTACTCGCTTTCTTTATCGCGTCAGCGGCATACCGCGCATTCCGCGCACGAAATACTGAAGCATCATTACTCCTAATTACTGCGGTTATTGTTATGTTAGGCAACGTACCCGTGGGCGATCTGATTTGGAATAAATTAATCGCTTTGACACCGTGGGCGGGGGTAGAAAGCTTGACTGATGGTTCCTCAGGTCTGAAACAGTGGATTTTAGACAATCCGAACCTCTCAGCCAGACGTGGAATTATCCTCGGCGTGAGTTTAGGTGTAATTTCACAATCCATCCGCATTATATTGGGCATCGAACGTTCATATCTTGGGGGAGGAGATTAACACATGCTAACAAAATTGGTAAATATGGATCGGCGAATCGTCTTCATTTTGGTTGCATTGGCAGTCATCATCCCCATGTTGTTACCTGTCAGTTTACCAGTGTCTATTTCTGAACCGACCCAGAATCTCTACGACTATATTGATAAACTCCCTGAAGGAGCAGCGATTATGCTCGTTTTTGACTACGGGCCCTCCTCTTTAGCGGAGCTGAACCCTATGGCGAAGGCTATATTGAAACAGTGCTTCGACAAAGATATTAAAGTCATCGGACTTACACTTTATGCCGTGGGAACAACTATGGGAAGTAATCTGATGCAGGAGGTCGCAAAAGAAAAAGGTGCTGTCAACGGTGAAGATTATGTCTTCCTCGGATTTCGGCCCGGTGCTGAACTAGTGATTCTCGGCATGGGCACTGACATCGCGAGTATCTTTGAAAAGGATTTTTACGAAACCCCAACTACCGACTTACCGATGATGAAAAACATTACCAACTATGATCAAATTGAATTAGTTGTCGATTTATCTTCTGGCAGTTTGACAGAGTACTGGATTACCTATGCAAATGTGCAATATAATCAGAAAATCGCCGCGGGAGTTACAGGTGTCATAATCTCACAGATGTACCCCTATTTACAAACGGGACAATTAATAGGATTGATATCGGGTATTGCGGGTGCTGCCGAATATGAACGTTTAATAAATGCCCCCGCAAAAGGGCTGTTGTGGATAAATGTTGAATCGTTTGTACACCTGCTGATTGTCCTGTTGGTAATCATTGGCAACATCGCCTTCTTTGTTCGGAGAAAGCAAGAGGAGTAAATTAATGGAACTTTTTGGCATCTGGATTGCCGCATTTCTAACACTATGTATTTATAGTTTTCTTTATCGGGACAATCCGTTTTATCGGTTCGCAGAATATCTGTTTGTCGGCATGTCAGTCGGATACGGTATCGTACTTCAATATCATCAAGGGTTTATACCGTTCGCATGGGAACCTTTTTCGGATGCAGTAACAGGGGGTTCGTGGACAGGTTGGATAAAGTTGATTCCGATTGGGGTTGGTTTGTTATTTTTCTCTGGGTTATCACCCCGACATACTTGGCTGATTCGGTTTCCGAGTGCAATTCTTATCGGTGTAGGGTGTGGGCTCGCTATTCCGAATGTTCTACGCGCCAATATTTTTGAGCAAACACGTGGCACAGTGGAACCCTTTTCAGAAATTCATAATCAAGTTACAGGGCAAGTTCCAGCGATTGAAGTAATGTCTTCTGGAGAATTGACTTTTTTCATTATCGGGGCGGTCCTTATGGTAATTGGTGTGATTTGCACACTTACCTATTTTTTCTTTTCGGTGGAGCATAGAGGCCCGGTCAAATGGGTATCAAAGGTCGGTATTGCCTTTCTCATGATAGGTTTCGGTTCAGCGTTCGGTAACACCGTCATGGGGCGTGTGGCACTACTGATTCAGCGCGTTGATTTTCTACTAAACGATTGGCTCGGTTCCATTAGCGCACTTTTCTGACGTTCCTAAAAACGCGCACAGTGAGGTGACAGATATGACACCTGAAAACAGCACGAAAAAAGTTGAGGAGACAGCACACGCCTACGCGACCGACCCCACGTTTGTCCTCGTAGAGAGGGCGATAGCCGAGGCAGATATGCTACAGAAGGCAGGGAAAATTGCCGAAGCCGTTGAGAAATGGCGTGCAATCGCAAACATCACCGAAGGAACAGACAACGCACTCGCCGCAGACGCATGGGTCAATGTAGGGAATCTGCTGACAGCGCGCAATAACGACGAGACAGCACTTGATGCCTACGACAACGCTATACGGTTGAATCCAGCACATGCAGAAGCATATCTCTATCGCGGAAAGGTCAAAAACGCATTGGAATGTTATGAAGCTGCACTCTCGGACCTCGATGAAGCCCTCCAGCTACAGCGGGACTGTAAGGTAGAAGCGATTTCCCAATTGCGAGCAGAAATCCACACTGCCCGGGGGGTAGCAAAATTCGGGCTCGGTGAACACAACGCCGCATTCGCTGAACACACAACAGCACTTCGTCTAAATCCGAACTGTGCAGAGGCATACTACAACCGGGGGATTGCGAAGATGAAGCTAGGCGAATATGAAACTGTTATTACGGAACTTGACGCGGCACTCCGTATCAACCCAGATATGGCGGAAGCCTATCACTATCGGGGTTACGTGAAATTCTTCATGAGTCAATTTAAGGAGGCTCTTTCGGATTATGACCATGCGATTCGCCTTGCACCGTGGCAGGGAGCTAGCTACACCAACCGGGGGCTTGTGAAATATTCGTTAGGACAGCGTGAGGAGGCACTCGCTGACTATGAAGAAGCAATTCGTGTAGCCCCAACGTTCGCGCACGGTTACACGTATCGGGCAGAGATGAAAATCCGCCAAAATCGCGATGCAGAAGCAAGAGCAGACTTGGAAATTGCCTTGAAACTTGCGCGTGCCGCCGGCGATGAAATCCACCAAGTTTACGTTGAAACCTCAATTAAAGAACTTGACGAATCAGAGGAAACAACAACTTATGCCTGAACTTTCTGGATTCCAGCGGGTCAAACCGCGCACAATCTGGCCACATGAAGCACAAGATTTCACACCCTGGATAGCGGGGAACATACCCCTCCTTGCCAGGGTGCTGAACATGGAATTGGAATTTGAAGCAAAAGAGAAAGATGTTGAGGGGTTCCGAGCTGACCTAGTGTGTCGTAACAAAGCGGACAACTCACGCGTTGTTATTGAAAACCAATTGGAGAAATCCGATCATTCACACCTTGGTCAGGTCCTCACATACGCGGCTGGGCTACAAGCAATTACCCTCGTCTGGATTACGACAGAATTTCGTAATCCACATCGCGTAACGCTGGATTGGCATAACGAAATAACGGATGCACGGTTTAAGTTCTTCGGTATAGAGCTGCGCACATGGCAATATGGTACAGCAAATTACTTTGCGGAGTTCGCTATTGTCTCCAAACTACAGAATTGGACACTTTTAGAAGATTCGTTCCTGTACCGTATCCAAATTTAAACATCCCTGGCTAAAGCTCAGATGCAGAAATCGGAAAGTAGTCAACAAATATAGGAAGGGGTAGGGGTATATCATGAAAATTACCAAGGTGAATTATGTCACATGAAAACAGCACACCAAAAGCTGAGGAGACAGCACACGCCTACGCAACCGACCCCACGTTTGTCCTCGTAGAGAGGGCGATAGCCGAGGCAGATATGCTGCAGAAAACGGGAAAAATTGCCGAAGCCGTTGAGAAATGGCGTGCAATCGCAAACATCACCGAAGGAACAGACAACGCACTCGCCGCAGACGCATGGGTCAACGCAGGACACCTTACAGTCCAGCTTGCAAGCACGTATTGTAAGTTAGGGCATGGTAAAATCAAGGAGGCTATTGCCGCTTATGACAACGCAATACGGTTGGACCCAGAGCATGCAGAAGCCTATCTCCATCGAGGCAAAGCCAAAAATACCCTCGAACACTATGACGCTGCCCTCTCGGACCTCGATGAAGCCCTTCGGCTAAACCCGAATTGTGCCGAAGTCTATACCGCCCGGGGAGTTGCAAAATTCGGACTTGGCAAACACGAAGCCGCCTTTGCAGATTATGCAGCAGCACTTCGTCTAAATCCAAATTGTGCTGAAACCCACTACAATCGGGGCATCGCGAAGATGAAACAGGGCGAATATGAATATGCTGTTGCTGAGTTTGACAAGGCACTTCGGATCAATCCAGATATGGCGGCAGCTTATCACGGACTCGGATATGTGAAGTTCTACCTCGGACAATTCAAAGCAGCGATTGCTGACTACGCACGGGCAATCCATCTCGAGCCCAAGTGGGGTTCTAGTTACACCGCTCGAGGGCATTTGAAATATTCATTAGGACAACGTGAGGAGGCACTCGCTGACTATGAAGAAGCAATTCGAGTGGAACCTGAATTCGCCCACGGTTATAGCTATAGAGCAGGCATGAAACTTCGCCAAGGCCGCGATGAAGAAGCGATAGCGGATTTGGAAACTGCTCTAAAATTGGCACAGGCAGCAGGGGATACGCAACACCAAGCCTACGTTGAATCTTGGATTGAAGAATTGGACGAATCGAGAGGAGAAACCACATGAAACTCGGCTATAGCACATGGGGAATGCCCACTGTTCCAGTAGACACCGCTATTTCCCATATCGCCAACCTCGGATTTGATGGTATCGAGCTGACTATCATCCAACGTTTTACGACCGAACTGAGCACACTCCATGCAGCAGAGCGGAAACGGATTGCTGCTTTGCTGAAACAGCACAACTTAGCTTTACCAGCAATTGCCGCACATTCCAATCTGATGGATGTTGACGCAGAGTCCCATGCTAGAAATATGTGGCGACTCAAAGGCGGCGTTGACCTAGCAGTTGAACTTGCACAGGGGGACGAGCTCCCCGCAGTTAATACAACCCCCGGCGGAAAACCGGAGGAGTGGAACACAAAGAAAGACTTCCTCGTTGAACGGGTCGGCGCACTAGTTGATTATGCAGCTTCACGGGGGGTCACGATAGCGATGGAGCCACACATCGGCGCAATTATCGATACACCCGCCAAGGTGCTTGAACTTCTGGAAATTGTTAACTCGCCGTATCTCAAAGTCAACTTTGACATCAGTCATTTCGACATTGTCGGCATGCCAACGGAGGAGACGGTGTCCGCGTTAGCTGCGGTCTCGGCACATACACATGTCAAAGACCAACGCGGTATTGCCCCAGATTTTGAATTCCTTATCCCCGGCGAAGGCACTTTCGACTATGTCGATTATCTTAAAAGGATGCAAGCACACGGATATGATGGTTTTATCACAGCCGAAGTCAGTTTTATGGTGCAGGCGCGCGAAAACTATGATCCGCTTGCTGCTGCTACGTTGTCATATCAAACATTGTCTAAAGCGTTCGTTGATGCCGGACTTGAACGAAATTGACCAGTTATATATGGAGCGGCTATGAAACCTAACATTCTTCTTCTCATGACAGACCAGCAGCGGTGGGATGCAATGGGCTGCAGCGGTGGATGGGTACAAACCCCCAACCTGGATAAAATTGCAAGTGAAGGGGTCCGATTTACCAACTGCGTCACGACCTCCCCCGTTTGTATTCCGACGCGTCTTAGTTTAGCAACAGGACTTTACCCACACAACACCGGTGTTTGGAACAATATGCGGCATACAATGTCCGCAGAAACACCGACCTGGATGCAAGCAGTACGTAACGCCGGATATCGCACCAGCCTTTTCGGTAAAACGCACCTCCACCCGCACAACGGAGACTTACGCGAACGTGAAGACCTGATGCACGCCTACGGATTAGACGATGTGAACGAAATCGGCGGACCGCGGGCGAGCGCGAATGTGCTATCTCACATGACAGCACTGTGGGAAGAAAAAGGATTGTGGAAAGCATACCGCGCCGATTATCGCGAACGATTCAGCACAAAACCTTACCTCGTCCGTCCCTCTGTCCTTGAGCTCGAAGACTACGCCGATGTCTACGTCGGACAGCAAGCGAAGCAATATCTTCAAAATTATGACCGACATGAACCGTGGTGCTGCTGGGTCAGTTTCGGTGGCCCTCATGAACCGTGGGATACACCTGAACCCTACGCCAGCATGTACGACCCGAACGATATGCCGCCGCCAATACCGCGTCCCGCTTCAGGTGAACGTCCCCGCGGAAATTTGGATAGTATGATGGAACGCATGAATCCCAAATTTGAAGCGGGGGAGGTCGGAAGATTACGCGCCGACTATGCAGGGAACGTCACGCTTATTGATGCACAGATTGGTGAAATCCTTGATGCAATTCAGGAACGCGGTGAACTAGAGAATACCGTTATCGTTCACTGCTCCGACCACGGTGAAATGAATGGCGATTACGGATTGATTTACAAAAGCAATTTCCTCAACGGTGCCGTCCGTGTCCCGCTATTAGTGCGAACGCCAGAGACGGCAAAAAACCCCCACGCTGCAAACGTGTCTGAAACCCCCGTGGAGTGGATTGATATCGGGCCCACACTCGTTCAATTGGCAGGCGGTGAGTTGAAACATCGCCAATTCGGTAAATCGTTGTGTCCCGTTCTTGATGATACCGAAGCAACACATCGTGAATTTGCGATTTCTGAAATATCGGGTGAAATTATGTTGCTGAATCAGGAGTGGAAAATTGCGCTAAACGCTGATGGATTGCCCTATCTCCTATTTAATGTGCAAAACGACCCCGATGAAACAAACAATCTTGCGGGGTTACCCGAAATGAAGGAATTAGAGACACAGCTACGGTTGCAAATTTTAGAACACCTGTTTCAAACTCAGACCAAAAAATAGTCCATTCTTGCCCCATTTCGTGCAGAATGCTATAAAATCCGCCCCATTTCGTGCAAGATACCAAAATGCCATCCTACAACGTTGGGTGAATGTGCTCATTCACGCAACTGTCCAAGAATAGGCGGTTTGCGCTGTTTTTTCTGAATATCGGAAGCGGAATTGACTGCGGGCACTTCGGGCTGCCCATAAATTTCAACGTAATTGTCATAGCTATTGATTACCTTTTTGATATGCAGCCGGGTCTCCCGGATAGTAATTTTTTCAACAAACTCGTCAATATCCTTGATATTTTTTGACGAGACCCACCGCTTCATCCGTCCAGGGCCGCCGTTGTAGGCACCGGTCACCAACATTGCGTCACTATCAAAGAGTGAGTTGAGGTAGCGAATGTACTTCACACCCATCTGAATGTTAATTTCGGGGTTTTTAAGCATCGTAGTACGGAATCGGCGGATTTTGAGTTGCCGTGCAAGTTCTCTGCCGGTTGCTGGCATAATCTGCATCAACCCAATTGCCCCCGCCCAGCTGATTGCATCTGCGCGATAGCGGCTCTCCTCCAAAATCATGGCGAAAATTAAGAAGGCATCTACCTGATATAACTTCGCGTACTTCTCAATTAGGGATGCGTAGTGACGTGGATAGAGCAACTGCTGAAGCTTCTCCGCCTCTGTTCGCGTCTGATTTTCAAAAGCTGGGCTAGCGAGTGCTTTTTCGACAACCTCTCGCGCTTTATCGTACTGCGCCAACCGTTCATAACAGGAAATCAAGGCATAGAAACACGCCTGTGATGTTTTCGGGGCTGCCTGGATGTGATGGGTTAATTGGTAAATAGCATCCTCATAAAGACTGAGCTTCATCAACATTTCAACCTGCTCTGGGCACGCTGTACGCGGTGGCAATTGTGTATTCGGTATGGCACGCGGTTCCAATTCGGAGGGGGAAATGCCTAAAAGTGCCTTGGCTCTTGCGCTGTAATACCAGTAGCCTGCCCTCGCGACTTCGGTGTATAACGCTTGTGCAAGTATAGGTTTGTTTTGCCGTTCCCGAATTTTTGCCATCCAGAAATGCGCGCCCATCGCATAGCGGTTTCCGGGGAAGTTTTCCTTTATCCCTTTAAAAAACTGGTAGCTTTCCTCGTAACGTTTTTCGTCAAAACGTTGCCATGCAATGCGCCAAGCTGCCCAATCCGCATATTCGCTTTTCGGTGCTGCCGCAATTAACCGCTCATACACCTTCATTGCCAATTCGGATTTTTTCTGTTTTTCATGTATCTGTGCTAGGTCATAGAGTGCATCATCTACCAATTCGCTCCAGGTATAGGTCTTCACAAAATTTTCCAGTCGGTTTATCGCACTTTGCAAGCTGCCTTTCTGTTTATAGCATTGTGCAATTTGGTAGTAGGCACGTGTGAGATATTGTGTTTTATCACCGAGCGCGATAACGGCATTATACTTTTTGAGCGCGCTATTATACCATTTTTGACCTTGATGACACTTCCCCAGAAAGTAGAGGGCGCGTCCTCGCAATTTCAGGTTAGAGCTATAGGTAAGCGGTGTAAATTCGGATATAGCGGCCTTCCATTTTCCATGATGAAAAAACACCAACCCACAATTTACGCGGTCGATTTGGGTTAGCATCAGAGCCATATCCTGTCTCGCGAGCAATTTGAGTCGACCTAATGTCTTCTCAGCAACGGCATCGGAATGCCTGTCCGTAAGAAGTTGTTGATAGGCACGGTAAGCGTCTGTAACGTTTTCGAGTTCTTCATTGCAACGTGCTAAAGCGTACGTTGCCTTTCTAGCATAACGCGTATTTTCGACGAGTGTCGTTAGGAGCGGTTTTGCCGCTTCATATTTTTCCTGTTTTAGATAAAGTTGTGCCAAAGCCCATTTCGCTTCGGTGTGATAAAAGCTACTCGGGTAATCCTTGACGAGCTGTGAATACTCCTTTATTGCCCGTGTGTCGTTCTTCATATCTTCATAAAGTCGTGCAAGCCGGTAGATGGCACAATCCGCAAGCGGATAACTGAGAAAGGCGACCCGTGTATAATGACGCACCGCTTCCGAGCGATTGTTCAGTTTTTCATAGCAATACCCTAGCACATGATGAATTTCCCGTTTCTCCGGCTCAGATAACTCAGGACTTAGGAGTGCTTTCAGTTTTGAAACAGCAAGCCGGTGGTTACCTTTATCGACAAGTGCTAAAGCACTCTCTAGGTCATCGGCAGAAACCGGCATGCCCACCATCAAGCAACTGTAAACTAGTATTAGCAAAACCAACACGGACTTCCGCCATATTAAAATTGTTCGCATTCTGGCAAAAAACTGCATATCTTTATTCCTACTGTTCAGGACTTACGCAAATTTAGCAGACCCCTTGTAGGGGCGGGGTCCCCCCGCCCGCTAGGTTTCCCCCTATGCTCCCACTATCATAAGGGTTTATCAACGCGCTGCGTCCGTCCTGCTGTTTTTAAGTTCTCCAAACATGTTTGTTAGTTCAATTGAATAGAATAACCTACGTAGTTTTAATTATAACGTCATTTAAAGGCAAAAGACAACAAAAAAGAGAATTATTTCCAAAATTTGTGAAATTATGCTATACTTAATAGTAGAGATTCATAACTGAACTTGAAAGGAGCAGAAATTATGGAAATTGTAGCACTTGGAAAAACAGGATTAGAGGTTTCACGCCTCTCAATTGGCACCGGGTCAAACGGGTGGAACGGACGCTCAAATCAAACCGATTTAGGATTTGAAGGATTACGCGACCTGCTGCTGTTCTCACATGAAAAAGGCGTGACGTTTTGGGATTCCGCAGACCAGTACGGAAGCCATCCGCATGTGAAAGAAGCCCTCAAACATGTGCCTCGGAGCAGTGTCACCATTACAACAAAGACGGTATCGCGCACACGTGAAACTGTTGAGGCGGATGTAAAACGGTTTCTCAAAGAAATCGGCTCTGACTATGTGGATATTGTCCTGCTTCACTGCCTCACACAGATAGACTGGCCACAACGGTATCCGGATGCAATGGAAGCCCTTGTTCGTTGTAAGGAGCAGGGCCTGATCCGAGCACACGGTGTATCCTGCCACGACTACGGCGCATTCCAGACATCCGCCATGACTGAATGGGTGGAGGTTGTACTGGCACGGATTAATTACGCCGGCGTTCAGATGGACGCATCCCCTGCCGATGTTATCCGAACGATGGAACAGATGGCGTTTGTCGGCAAAGGCATTTACGGCATGAAGGTCCTCGGCATGGGAAAATTGGCGAAAGATGCAGAGAGCCAACGCGAAGCAATTGAATTTGTGATGGGACTCCCCTGTGTTCACGCCATGACTATCGGCATGACCTCTCAGGCTGAAGTGGAGGCAAATGTAGCTGTTGTTAACGAATTATCGGAGGACACTGCGTAACCTTTGTTATTGTTGTTTACTAGTAAGCGGGTTGCCCCGCTTTGGGGCAACTCACACCGTTTCGCGAATACGAGAGTGAAAATTCATGGAAAAATATGAAATAGTTATCGGTTTAGAAATCCACGCGGAGTTATGCACAGAGAGCAAATTATTTTGCAACTGTGCTTATACCTTTGGTGCCTCGGCAAACGACTGTACCTGCCCAATCTGTTTAGGGATGCCGGGGACGCTGCCCGTTATCAATCACCGCGCGTTGGAGTTCGCCATTCGCGCAGGATTGGCGATGGGATGCAACATCACACCACACAGTAAATTCGATCGGAAAAACTATTTCTACCCCGACCTGCCGAAAAATTATCAGATTTCACAATACGACCTTCCGTTGTGTAGCAATGGAGCCGTAACGTTCGAATTCAATGGGCACCCCCAGACCATCAACCTCCGTAGAATTCATCTCGAAGAGGACGCTGGTAAATCCATTCACGCTGACGTTACAGGCGACCCAACGCGGAGTTTTATGGATTTCAATCGCGCAGGAGTTCCGCTACTGGAAATTGTCAGCGAACCGGAAATTCATTCCCCCCAAGAAGCCATCGCATACTGCCGAGCTGTCAAAGAGATTCTAGAATACATTGAGGTGAGCGATTGCAACATGGAGGAGGGCAGCCTCCGATGTGAACCGAATATCTCCTTGCGACCCAAAGGCAGTGAAGAATTAGGCACACGCACCGAAATTAAAAATAAAAACTCGTTTCAAGAGCTGCTCGTCGCAATGGAATATGAGGTGAAACGGCAGGCACGCATCCTCGACGCGGGCGACAAGGTGGTTCAAGAGACGCTGCTGTTCGATGCAAATACGGGAAAGACCGTCGCAATGCGTGGAAAAGAGGAAGCGGACGACTATCGCTATTTTCCTGAACCCGATCTGGTTCACGTCCGGATTGATGATGAATGGATTGAGAAAATTCAGCCAACGCTCCCGGAACTTCCCGCTGACCGCCGCAAACGGTTCATCGCAAAGTACGACATCTCCCCTGAAAACGCTGAATTCTTAACCACCACCCGACAACTCGCTGAGTTCTTCGAGGAAGCAGCGGAAAAAAGCGGCAAACCGACTGCCTGCGCAAACTGGATTATGGGAGACCTCACACGGCTGCTCAATACCGCCGAAATTGAAATTCAGGACGCAAAGGTTACGCCAGCACATCTCCACGAACTCATTCAGTTGATAGACGATGACACCATCAGTGGGAAGATTGCTAAATCTGTGCTGGATGACGCATTCGACACCGGTAAGATGCCGAAACAAATCGTTGAAGAAAAGGGCTTAGCCCAGATTACCGACACCTCCGAAATAGAGGCTGTCGTCTTAGAGGTTATTGCGGAAAACCCTGGGCCCGCTGAGGATTACCGAAACGGCACAAAGAAGGCCATCGGATTTCTTGTCGGGCAGGTGATGCGGAAAACGCAAGGAAAGGCAAACCCGCAATTGGTAAATCAGCTCTTGACGCAGGAGTTGACGACAGATTGAGGCACTCTAACAAACTCAGTTTATAGCTCGGATAAGGAGAGTTTATGAAAAAATTAACCGCCCTCCAGACACCTCCCGGACTTTTTTCTGATACAACGGATGCGGTTAAAAATAACGTGTTCTCCACCGAGCGGGTCGTACAAGCCCCGCCTCTGACACTGCCAGATTTTCTAAAACCGAATACACGGTTAAAGATGGATGGTTTGGAACTTCTCTCTCACCTGCCAAAAGAATCGGTGCCTGTAGCGTTTCTTGACCCACAGTATAGAGGCGTACTTGATAAAATGAATTACGGCAATGAGGGTAAAAACCGAGAGAAACGCAGATGTGCATTGGTCCAAATGCCTGAAGAATTAATTGCTGAATTCATTCGGGGCATTGACAATGTGCTTATCCCATCTGGACATCTGTTTCTGTGGATAGATAAGTTTCACCTTTGCCAGGGGTTCAAAACGTGGTTTGATGATACACAGTTAGACGTTGTCGACCTAATCGTCTGGAATAAAGATAGGTTCGGCATGGGGTACCGGTCCAGACGTGTGAGCGAATATTGTGTTGTGCTACAGAAACACCCGAGAAAGGCGAAGGGAGTTTGGCAAATTCATAACATCCGAGATGTTTGGCTCGAACGAACGAAAACAAAAGTGCATCCCCATCAGAAACCTGTCGGTTTACAGGCAGAGCTCATCGCTGCTGTCAGCAATGAAGGTGATTATATAATCGATCCGGCTGCCGGCTCCTTTTCTGTCATGGAGGCGGCACACGCAAGAAACCGGAATTTCATCGGCTGTGATCTGGAGGGGTAAGGTTGGAAAACTTGAGACATAAAGATGAATCGTGGGACTTTCGAGCAGCAGATACTAAAGAGTACACCCACTGTTTCCACACTTATCCGGCGATGATGGTTCCGCAAATCGCCAGACGATTGCTAAAGCAATATGGAGTCAAAGGTAGATGGCTCCTCGACCCATATTGTGGTACGGGCACCTCACTGGTTGAGGCATCTCTATTCGGTATGCACAGCGTCGGATGTGACATCAACCCCCTCGCGCGCCTGATTGCTACCGCAAAATTGACCCCCATCCCTCTGAAAATGCTTGACAGTGAACTAAATCCGTTAAACAATGCACTCTTTCAGGTTGAATTTCGAACAGACCAGGTGCCAGCCGCGCCGATTCCGCATTTCCCAAATCTGGAGTATTGGTTTTCTGAAGGGGTTATCAGATGTCTCGCCTACTTACAGCATCAAATTAACAGAATAGCAGATCAAGCGGTTCGGAATTTTACCACGTAGCGTTTTCGGAGACGGTTCGTGAGGTATCCTATACACGGACAAGTGCGTTTAAGTTGCACCGAATGCCAGCAGAAAAACTTGAAAACTTTAATCCTGATGTTTTTGGTATCTTTCGCAAAAAACTGTATAGGAACAGACAAGGTTTGATGACATATATGGAAAAACGCAAAAATGTAGAGGTGTCGGTTTGTAGTGCCAACACAGTACAAGGTGAACTTCCAATGTCACGTCCGCCTGGCGGTTACGACCTGGTGATTACGTCTCCGCCCTATGGCGATTCGCAAACTACGGTCGCTTATGGGCAATTTTCTCGGCTGTCCGCAGAATGGCTCGGGCTGCCGAACGCACGAAAAATTGATAGGCTCGCCATGGGGGGCACTCCTGCCAGTGAAACATTGATGGATACCCCTGTTTCATCTGCTATTCAAGAAATCCGTTCAATTGATGAAAAGCGAGCCCGAGAGGTTTCCGCCTTTTATATTGACCTGAAACATAGTATTGATTCAGTGGCAAAAGTGCTTTCTCCGCATGCCACAATTTGTTATGTTGTTGGCAACCGGCGCGTTAAGGACGTTTTGCTGCCAACAGACGAGTTTGTCGTCTTTGCCTTCGGCAAACATGGGTTTTCACACAAGCACACCGTGGTTCGGAACATTCCGAATAAGCGGATGCCCAAGAAAAATAGCCCCTCCAATATTGCCGGGCAAACCGCAACGACGATGCACGAAGAAAACGTTGTTACCTGTCAAAGGACAGCTGCCCTATGTCCGTAGGTGAAATTATCCTATCATCTCTAACAAAAAGGTTCGGCGATACAGTCGCTGTGGACGACGTGTCACTGCGAATAGAAGGCGGCGAGTTTTTCTCCTTGCTGGGACCGAGCGGATGCGGAAAAACGACCACATTGCGAATTATCGGCGGGTTTGTGTACCCAACCGCTGGCGACGTTTTTATCAACGGCGAACGCATGGTTGAAACCCCACCGTATCGCAGACCTGTCAACACTGTGTTCCAAAATTACGCCCTATTTCCGCACAAAACCGTTGCACAGAATATTGCATTCGGACTCCAGATGAAAAAAATTCCAAAAACGGAAATTGCGGATGCGGTTGAACGTTCCCTCGATTTAATTCAACTGCCGGGCTACGGTGGCAGAAAACCGAATGAACTCTCCGGTGGCGAGCGGCAGCGCGTGGCACTTGCACGCGCATTGATTAATGAACCGACTATTCTGCTATTAGACGAACCGCTCTCCGCCCTTGATCTGAAACTCCGCAAACAGATGCAATTGGAACTGAAAACGTTGCAGCGCAAAGTCGGGATTACGTTCGTCTATGTCACGCATGACCAGGGGGAGGCGTTAGCACTGTCCGAGCGGATTGCGGTGATGAACGAAGGCAAAATCCTTCAGGTGGGAACACCCGCTGAAATCTACGACTCCCCACAAAACCGGTTTGTCGCCGATTTTATCGGAACATCAAACTTCTTTGAGGGAATATGTATCAGCACTGACGATAAATTTACAACCGTTGTGTCAAATACCGAGCCGGAGTTCAACGTTCGTTTGTAAACGCAGCGAAGAGGTGCCGGTAGACACAGTTGTCACCGTGGCGGTGCGTCCGGAGCGGATAGACATATCGGCGGAACCTCATTCGGCTTTACCGAATTGCTTGCGCGGGGTTGTTCAAGATGCAAGCTATCTCGGAACGACGTTGCAATACACAGTGCAGACCGATTACCCGACCCCGCTCATTGTCCATCAACAAAACACGGGTGCTAAGGAAATTCATCGTTTTCAGCAAGGCGATACGGTTTATTTGCAATGGACACCGAAGAGAGGGAGTGCCACTCTAATTCTGATTGATTTCTAAACGGCCGCTCTCATTAACCCGAATAGTTTTGTCTTCCAAAAATTCATTGACGGTGTCCGTATAACGGTTTAACGGTGTAAAAATTCTTTCTCTATCCTCTTCAAGTTCCCGCGCGTAGCCGACCATGTGTTTAGTTCTACTAATAATTGGAAGGACGAGGATATCTTCGAATTCCAAGACCAACTTCTCTTCGTAACGCTAATTCGTTCAGCCAACCCTTCTGCTGTAGCGAAATGATCATTAATTCTACGCTGCATCTGTTCATCTAGAAGTCCGGCATCGTTCGAAAGCTTTTTGTAACGATGTTTAAGATAGAGTAATAGTGAGAGAGACCTTCTAATAATTCCTGAAGTCGTAAATCTACGGATTCCAAAGGACTTCTCCTATATCGTTCATCCTTATCCACCACTATAGGTAAACGGCGACTATTGTGATAGCTACAGTTCGTTTCTGTTCGGAAATTCGCAGCTTGACCTGAGATTACTACGGACTGGCATTTTGTAGTGCTTGGCGTATCTGTTCTGCTTCGCGAACTGCCCTATGCAATCGCCTCTTCAAACTATTAGACATTATAGTAGGATTTAGAATTAATTGGACATTGTCCGTATCTCGTTTACGAAACCGCGCTTACCAGGGCTGTTGTCCAACAAACTTTTAGTTTGTGTCCGCATCCGCACGAACTGGAAAGTTTGTGCTACAAAATCTCCCAATAAGTATATGCTTTACTATACATATCCATTCAACTCAAACTCAGATAATTGGCGAAGGTATTGGATCAACTGAATTGTTTAAAATATTCGTCAATTTCATCTCTTAACTCAATGCCAGCCTGCTCAAAAGCATCCAAAAGTTTTACGTACGTTCCCTCTCCACCAATAAAATCCCACAGTTCATCTGCAACCAAAATATCATGCTGCAAATCCAACATTCCTTTTAACGTCCATCTCTGATACGGTTTAGGTTCATAAGGATTGTAAGGAATACCAATCATTGTGTTTACAACCACCTCAGGATCTCGCGCAAATTCAGCAGCTGTCCATTCCAAAAGGGTTCGCTTATACTCCTTAAAATTACCTTTGTTAGGTTTCACAGTTTTTAGGTCAAATAAAAACAGCTCACCTTCGTAGTTTTCCAACCAGATATCCACCCATGTCAGTTTTACCTCGTCTAAAGTTCCGGTTCGACAAACTTCTCTAATTTCTTCAATTTCAATAGGCTTATTGGGTTCTCTATCAGCCACCGTTAATTCATTCATTATTGTCTGAATTTGCTGATATGCTCCAGAGCTTATTTTGTTAGCAGGTTTAACTTGACTTTGGGCAATTCTAAACTTTCCGCTCGCCAATGCAATAGCGACGGGCTCATATATTGATACTCCAAATGTGGTATTCAAGGATTGAATAAAGGAGAATAAAGCCATCCTATCTTTACCGAGCAACCGATAATGGAACGGCATGTAACGCGTTTCAGGATTGTACGATCGGAATTTTTCTCGCATGCAATCCTTGATTTTCTCTTTTATCATCAACATTCGTTGTGAATTCATCCTTTAGTTCCTTTTTCTTTTAAATGGAAAATCGTTTCTGAATACGCTGTTTCTCGATTCTTTTCAGTCCGATTCAGGACAGGCCGCTTGTGTTGATTGACGATGTGCATACCCGCCATATCAGCAATAGTCGGGTACATACTAAACTTATCGTTTGCAACAACGAAAACATTGTAATCGTCCGCTAAAAACCGTTTACAGTTCTTGAAAACCGCTGCTATACCCTGAACGTAAGACTCTCTCGCCTCGCGTCCCTTTCCTCTAAACAAGGGGCCAATCTCCAATTCATCTAACCTTTTGAAACCGAAAAGATCATAAGCGTAGGCGTGCTGCTCGTGGTAGTTGATGAGTCCAACATACGGCGGACTTGTAAAGATACCTTTAATCCGCTGTTTTTGGGCAATCTCTGCAAACTGTGAATTTACCTGTTCCAACATCGTGAAGATGTTAATCGTCCGCGAATCACCGGTAACGCAGTGTTGAAAAGTGTCCGTTTTTAATCGATTGAACTCAAACCAACGTTCTATGCTGTCCTTACTGTATCGCTCCCACCACCCTAAGATGGAAAAGAGCGGTTTGCAAATCTTTCCATGTTTTCTACAAAAGTAGGGGGTCGTTACAGGGTGCCGCAATGTCCCTAGGTCCGCGTGTGTCGTGGCTCTACATGAACGGATAGTCCGGCTTAAGATGAGCATCAAACCTCTTTGGGTTGACGCGTCCTCTATTTCACGAATTTTGCTGTGGACAAAATCTATCTCCGCCTTCACCCCCGGCAAATACCACCGCTTCATAAAACGCGCCGAATCGGTTGGCATCTCTATCTCAATTTGATACTCGGCGACAAGCGGACGGTATATCTCTAAAAAATCGGTCTCCTTCTCAGCCCCATACCTTTTCTGGTCAATCTCACCCGTTCTCACTTGCCGTTTGAAGGATACCGGAAAATACTGTGTGTTGAAAACCGTAAGGGCATCCGAAAGTTTGGAGTCAAATTCCATTATGCCAGATGTAGCAACAAAATTTCGGAGAGCGGCTGTAATTTTCTGGCTCGCCTCGTATAGCCGAACGAAGTTGAATGTTCCAACCTTCGCATTGCTAATAAACGCGTTAAACGCCGAAATATCAATCCCAATTGCGTGCATCCCCAATTCGTTCGCTTGCACTAAGGTTGTCCCACTACCACAAAACGGGTCAAGCACAATATCTCCTGATCGAAAATAGATCTCCTGTTTAAAGTCGTCGGTATGTGTATCTAGGAAATATTCAACCAATTGCGGGATAAATTTACCTTTGTACGGATGCAGTCTGTGGACATGTTTTGTCGTCTCCGCCTCTTTAACCTTTTCGAAGGACAGTGTCCAATTCAGGTCATCGCCGAGTTCGTCTTTCCACTGCTTCTCTCGGCGGCTTTGTCCATAATAATTTTCTAAGCTCTGTAGCGGAATCAGTGTTGTCCCCTTTTCAGGACTCGTTTCGAGGTGTCCGTACTGAATTAAGTAGGAGATATTCGCGGTGGTAACGTTTTTATTGAGATGTTTTGATGCCCATTGGCTTGCCTGTTTGAGTGTCAGAAGCATTTCAGGTCCCTGTGTTTATGATGACGATAAAATTTTCGTCGCAGATGCACATGTTCACTAAAGTCAAGGCACCCACTGCCTTAAGGCAGGGGAAACCTGTGCTTCAGTATTCGGGCAAACAGCCCGCTCCTACGCAGTTAGCGTTTCCTCGGAAACGTCTTATATCTACTCCACAGAGGGATCACAAGCAGCCCTCAAAATGTTTATCGCAGCGTTTACGTCTCTATCGTGGTGTGAGCCACATTCGGGACAGGTCCACTGCCGATTTAAAAGTGTCAGGTCTTCGTTATGGTATCCACAATCTGAACAGGGTTTGGTTGGTCGTCAAGTATGTTACCAAAACGCATATTCTGCGGATGTTCGCGTATCTGATATTTATACGTGCGGCGGTGTTGTTTAGGTTCTCTTTTCTTTTTCATAAATACTCACGTGTCACCACTTTAACCCCTGAACAGTGGGTAGGCAGACACGTTACCAAGCGGTAACGCTGTTCATATCTGCCAACGTGATACGCTAATTATACTACATTTTGATATTATTTGTCAAGAAAAAATAGGAAAATAGGAGCGGGTATTCCCCCCCTACATAATCTATCTACACATGGATAGATGCGTCACAGAGTTTGTCCGAATTTGGTTGACTTATGAAGAACCAGCCATTTTTGGCGAGGGTATTGATGATATATTCCCTTCTATATTGACAACAAAACTTTTCTAACTGTGCCCCGTTGCAATCAATCGTTAAAATAATAACACATTCGGTGAAGAAAAAGCAAAAATTAAGTGGTCTATTTTGCAGAAACGTGTTATAATATCCGTTGAATGAACTCCTTTCGCTGAAAAAGTTTATTATTTTCAAAAGAGTTCTCTTTACACAAAAAATTCGTCAATTATTTATCAAACTCACGTTACAATCCAAAGCCTTAAGAATGTGCTATTCCGAAAAAAAATGACAACAAATTGGAACTCCCAGCGTGTTGGGGATATTAAGGAAAAATCTATAGCCGCTTTAGCGCGTGGTACCGCTTTTCTGCTGACGCAACAGAGCGCAGCCGGGAACTTCGAGGGACAACTTTCCGCGAGTACGTTTCCCTCCTGCGCGTACGCATGGATTCAACTGGCGCAGGGAGATACCCCCGACCAAAACCTTATTGACTGGTTTATTAACAGCCAAAACGAAAACGGCACGCTTTAGCGCGTGGTACCGCTTTTCTGCTGACGCAACAGAGCGCAGCCGGGAACTTCGAGGGACAACTTTCCGCGAGTGGGGGTTAGACACTGCAAATCAATCAAATCCGGACGCAACCCTATTTGCTCAATTGATTTTGGAACAGGTCGGTGAACAGATTGCCTCACCACGTTTAGAAGAGACAGTGGCACGTATTCCGCAATACCCGCTTGATTTGGCGTTAATTAAACTTGCTTACGCGGCTTTCAATCGATTTGACTGGCAGAAGCTGACTGTTTCAAAACGAGCGTTGCCGCTTATGCGATTCGTCAAGTCCTTAACGCGAATTCCCACATTGCGTGCCCTCTTAAAACCCCCCCGACACCGGCTGCCACCCGTTGACATCTTTAACACGTCCCTATTTGACGCACTGTTTATTGCAGAACAACATACGTTAGTGCCCGTTTTTATCTTAATTGAACTGAATACAACGAACCGTCCCCAAATTATCGATTCCCTATTAGCTTGGTTGAAGGCGCGTGTTTTGAGCGATGGCAGCTGGTTTCGCGTCAATTATATTACCGCGCTATCGGTATTGGCACTGATTGAACTGCGTGAAAAGGGACATGCCGATGCCGATATTCCCGCGTTGATAGAGACCGGCATGGAATGGCTCCACACGACGCAAAACCCGGATGGGGGATGTCGCGAAGCACTGAATCTCAATGTCTGGGACACAGCCTTGAGCATCATCGCCTTGACAGAGGTCGGCACAAGTCCGGACGCAATCAACGCAGCAGCGCAATGGCTCATGGAGAATCAAAACGACAATGGCGGGTGGGCATTTTCTGGCATGCCCGATAGTTCACTTCCCAGCGATGCGGACGATACCGCTCTGTCAACTCTCGCCTTAATTCGCGCAAAACGAGACGGCACCGAAGATGCAATTCAACGAGGCGTAGAATGGTTAAAACGGAATCAGGGAAGCGACGGCAGTTGGAGCACGTATCAGCCCGGTCAAGGCGACGTGGGGTGTGTTAGTATTACCGCACATGCCATCGAAGCACTGCTTGCCTACGGCGACAATGAAACGGTTATAACCCGCGGTATCCAATGGCTACGGGCGGCCATTCACAGCGAGGGTTTTTGGGACGACCTCTGGTTGGCAAAGCGGACTTATGGGACCGCTTATGCGCTCGTTGCACTCATCAAAGCAGGCATGAAAGATGTACCGGAGATTACGCGCGGTGTGCACTGGTTAGAGCAGACACAAAATGCAGATGGGGGTTGGGGTGAAGATATGTTTGGAAACCCCACACAGAGCACAGTGGAGCAGACCGCGTGGTGTACTTACGCCCTTCTACTCGCTACCGATGAAAACCTCGCCGCTCAAAACGGCATAACGTTTCTCCTGAAACATCAACGGGAAGACGGTTCATGGCCCGAAAGCTGCGTCGGCATCTATTGGGAGGTCATCGGCGGGTACAGCGACCCAATCTATGCGTCTGTTTTTCCAATGCTGGCGTTGAATCAGTATAACACAGGAACACCTTAGATTAGGAGAAAATAATGAACAGAACTGCTGACGTTCTGGTGGTGTAAAACGGCACACGCCCCCCTTGGGGGAATCTACAAGAACAAAGGAGGCGGTGTTTCCTCCCCCCACTAAAGCAGGGGTATCCACACCGAATATTTTTATTGAAGCGTTACCTAAAGCTACCCTATATCCGCCGCTTTTACGACCGGCGGGTTATTATCAAATATGGCGGTGCCGCCATGGAGGAGGAAAGTCTTATCCACTCCGTTATGGAAGACATCGTTTTGATGAAATACGTGGGGATGCGCCCGATTGTTGTACACGGTGGCGGCCCACGAATCAGCACGTGGATGGATAGGGTTGGGAAAACAGCAGAATTTGTGCAAGGACTACGCGTAACTGATGCCGAAACCGTGGAAATCGCCGAGATGGTGTTAGCAGGGTCAATTAACAAAAGCATTGTATCGCTTATCAACCAACACGGCGGGCAAGCAATTGGCATTTGTGGTAAGGATGGAAATCTGATTATCGCTGAAAAACATACACCCAAAGTGACAGATGAGGCAGGCAATGAGACCACCGTTGACATAGGGTTTGTCGGTAATATCATTGGGGTCAACATCCAACCGATTATGGCACTTGATAAAGCGGGGTATATCCCGGTAATTGCACCTAACGGGGTAGGGGTCGATGGGCAAACCTATAACATTAATGCGGACACCATGGCAGGTGAAATCGCTTCTGCACTACAGGCGGAAAAACTGATTTTGCTAACCGACACTCGCGGCATCTGCCGAAATCTGGACGACACGGCTACGCTCATTCCGACTATCTATATGCGGGAGATCAAAGCACTCATCGATAGCAAAGTCATCACAGGCGGAATGATACCGAAAATAGAGGCGTGCGAGAGAGCCCTCCTCGGCGGTGTAGCGAAAACACATATCATTGATGGAAGAATTCCGCATTCCCTGCTCCTTGAAGTCTTCACGGAGGGGGGCATCGGAACAGAAATTGTCCGATAAACAGGAGGAACACCATGGAACAACGTAAAAAAATCGCTGCTATCATAACAACCTACTTTCCACATTCGCATGCTGATGTGATTGCCACGAAATATATGAAAGGTTTTCCGACAGATGATGGGCACCGGATGCCGCGTGTGGAATTGGCATCCATCTATCTTGACCAGGTGGATGCACGAGACATCGGGGTGGGTTTGGCTGCAGAACACAATGTCCCGATATATCCGAGCATTCGGCAAGCGTTGACGCTCGGAGGCGGTGAATTGGCTGTAGATGGCGTTCTCCTCATCGGAGAACACGGTGACTATCCGCATAACGAATTGGGACAACACATGTATCCGCGCCGCTATATGTTTGAACAGATTTGTGGCGTGTTCGCATCGAGCGGTCGGTCGGTGCCTGTTTTCTGTGATAAACACCTCGCCTATAGTTGGGACGATGCGGCTTGGATGTATGCGCGTGCAAACGCGCTTGAGGTGCCGTTTATGGCGGGTTCATCGTTACCGCTCTGTTGGCGGCAACCTTTCTTAGAACACCCCCTTGATATTCCGTTGGACTCGGCTGTCGGCATAGGCTACGGCGGTGTGGAGTCGTATGGTTTTCACGCGCTTGAGACGCTGCAGTGTATGACTGAACGCCGCCAAGGCGGAGAGTCTGGGGTCGTTGCAATTCAGTGTCTGGAGGGAGAAGCGGTCTGGAGGCAATGGCCGCTCGCGTTAGCCGAAGCAGCATGTGCACAAATCAGAAACAGACCGGACAAGACGCTTGTAGAGGGGTGTCCAAATCCAACGGCATTTCTGATAGAACATCGGGATGGGTTTCAGTCCGCCGTGCTGATGTTGAACGGTTATGTCACCGATTTCGCCTACGCCGGAAGACAGGGGGATAACGTCTATGCCACGGAGTTTTACCTTCAAAACGGCCCGCCCTACGCGCATTTCAGCTATTTGAGCCTTAACATAGAGGAGATGTTCGTGACAGGTGTTCCGCAATACCCTGTGGAACGGACGCTGCTGGTAACCGGCATTCTTGATGCGATTATGCACTCACGGGCACAAGGATATATCCGTCTTGAAACGCCGCATCTGTCGGACCTTGCATATCGTTCTTACCAGAAAATGCCTATCCGTCCTACTGCCCCGCGTCCTGAAGGTGCAACGTTGCTGTAAAATCATAGGTGTAAGATTACCTGAACCCATTCTAGCATATGATAGCCTTGGCAATTGGACACCTGTCAATTTATTTCGCCGTGAGTTCCTGAAACAAGCAGGCAAGTTTTTCTTGTGTAACATTCGGATCTTCTATGATGATGCGCGCCCCCCCGATAATGTCCATGAACCCTAACTCACGCGGATAGCGGGGCACAACGTGCACATGGAGATGTGGAATGCTTGCCCCGGAGGCATCTCCCATATTATAACCGACATTATACCCGCGCGGTTGATAGGCATGCATCAATACCTCAAAACAGAGACATTGGAGCTCATGAAGGTTTAGTACCTCTTCGGGGTTCAATTCCCGCATATCAATTACATGTCGATTCGGAAAGATTAAGAGGTGCCCGGGACTATAAGGATAGAGATTGAGTGAAATCGTAAAACGTTCCGTTCGATGTACTTCAAGCCGTTCAACTTTTTCATCTTTTTCGACAATTGCACAGAGAATACAAGGGACATCTGGACGGTTTTTTCCTTTGGCATAAGGCATTTTGTCTGGTACGAAGAGGTTGTGTCGCATAGACGGGTCATTCCTTCTCAGGACTTACGCAAATTTAGGACATAGTCTCGTAGGGGCGAGGTCACCTCGCCCGCTAAGTCTCCCTCTAAATCTCATTATCATGCGGATTTATCAACGCGCTGCGTAAGTCCTGCTTCTGAAAAATTTAACTTCTGATACATATATAGTATACTATTTGCAGGTTTGTTGCAAGAGATATGTTCTGTTTTCATTTTTCTTGCGCTTTTTTTTTAAAGATGTTATCATAGCAGCAGACCTATAAAGATACCGCCCTTATAGGGCTAAAGAGTAAAGGTAAAGATTTTTATGCGAAAAATTACGGACGATGAAATTCAATTCTTTAATGAGAACGGTTATCTCATCCTCAAAGGGATTATTCAACCGGATGAGCTTGCTGTTATTCAGCAGGAAAGCCAAAGACTGATAGATGAGATTTTGAGCGGCGGCCCGGCTGACCCCTGGTGTATGCGGGGTCCCGAAGGCGTTCCGTATTATCTCACCTATCTGCATTCACACCCGAACGACTTTTCACTGCGGTTGCTCGGACATCCTTTTGTCGGCGATTTGCTGCATCGGATTATCGGCCCCGATTTCATACCGTGTTATGAATCGCTTGTGTTCAAGCTGCCGAAACACGGCTCCTCCGTGCGGTGGCATCGAGATGGCAACGCTATCCGAGAGAATCTCCCCATCTTCAACGTTGACATATACATTGATAATTCCACCGTTGATAACGGGTGTGTTTGGGTCATACCGAAAAGCCATCTCTGGAGCATTGAGGAAGCACAAGAGATTATCGAGAAAGGGACAGTCAATTTTGACCGGCCTGATGCGGTGCCAGCTGAAGTAGAGCCCGGTGATATTCTGCTGCATCATACCAAGGTCTTGCACGGCAGTAAAATTAACACAAGCGACACGCTTCGCCGCGTTATCTACTTCGACCAACGGACCCCGAAATGGAACGCACATTACAAATGGTGGCAAACGGAATTCCTGACGCAACGGTGCAAAATGTATCAACGCGCCCTTCATGAACGTCGTAGTAATCCCTATTCATCGGATACGGAGCAGTTCGATTACGAGGTACCATCGGATATGCCAACGTGGGCACGCGACGATAATTTCGATCTGCGGATTCAGCATCGTGCCTACACCTACAAGGAATAAAGTGTTCATTTAGGTGCCTAGGCCCCCTCTTAGCCTGTATTGGAGACCTATCACATGAAGAAATCTACCATCTTATTATTCTTTGTGTTTATTGCTATCCTAATGTCCTTTCCACTCAATTTATTCGCAGCGGACACAACACGCATGAGTTTGCCGGAGGGTGCCAAAGCGCGTCTCGGGAAAGGTATTATAAAGGAGATTGCGTATTCACCGAATGGCATGCATTTAGCAGCAGCGGGAAGTGCGGGCATCTGGCTCTATGATGTGACGCTCCGTCAAGCAGTTGCACTTCTTACCGAAAATACGGGACCTGTCAGTAGTGTCGCATTCAGTCCAGATGGAAGTACTATCATTAGTGGCTATGACAGCGGAGGCATCTTGGTGTGGGATGTTAAAACAGCCAAACGCAAGCAAATTTTGCAAACCGGACAAGAGTGGGTCAGTAGTGTCGCGCTCAGTCCAGATGGGAAAATAATCGCAAGTGGCGGTGCATGTGTGGAAGGTATGTGCCCAGGAATCACATTATTGGATACGCAAACAGGCGGACAGCTCAAATCATTTGGAGGTTCCTATACTCCTTTGAGTGTATGTTTCAGTCCGGATGGAAAAACGCTCGCGAGTAGTGGAGATGAATGGGACAGCAACATCCGCTTGTGGGATGTTCAGACTGGCGAACTCCTCAAAACTCTCAAAAAACGTACGGCTTTTGAAGATTTTGAGGGGCGCGATGTCAACAGTGTCGTTTTCAGTCCAGATGGAAACACTATCGCCAGCGGCAGTGGTAATGGAACCATCCGCCTATGGAATCCCCACACCGGTGAATTCATCAAATATCTTGAAGGACATACGAAGGCTATCAGCAGCGTGGCTTTCAGTCCAAACGGAAATACGCTTCTTAGCGCAGGTGCGGAGGGTTTCTGCTTATGGGATGTCAACACCGGTGAATACATCGCCCTCGAAGACATTGCAACTCATGCGGCCAGCGCAGCTTTCAGTCCAGATGGAAACACATGCGCGATTGCAAGTGAAATGGGTATATTTGTACATAATGCTCATACTTTTCAATTCCTCGAAATTCTTACGAGAAATACAGGTTCAGAAGATGAATTCAGAGGAAAAGACATAGGTTCAATCGGAAGTGTGGTTTTCAGTCCAGACGGAAACACTATTGTTAGTTGTGGGGGGAACAATATCCATCTATGGGATGCCCACACTAATCAACTTCTCAAAACGCTGATAGGGCATAGGGAGTCTGTCAACAGTGTCGTTTTTAGTCCGGATGGAAACACAATCGCAAGTGCAAGTGCCGACAGAACGATTCGCCTATGGAATGTTAACACACGGGAACTCCTCAAAACGTTGATGGCACATGCGGCTTCGGTGAGCAGTGTCGTTTTCAGTCCAGATAGCAAGACAATCGCCAGTGCGGGTAACGACAGAACTATCCGCTTATGGAATGCACACACGGGCGAACTCCTCAAACCCCTCATTGGACATGTAGAAAACGTCAATACTATCGCCTTTAGTCCAGATGGAAAGATTATCGCCAGTGGCAGTGGCAGGTTAGTATATTTGGGAGGGGGTGAGGATTCGGGTACGTGTGTGGGTCAAGAAATTCGCCTATGGAATGCCAACACTGGCAAACATCTCAAAACCCTTAAGGGGCATACCTCTGTAGTCAATAGTGTCGTTTTCAGTCCAGACGGGAAAACAATCGTCAGTGGCAGCGGGCATTGGAGAGGCTATGAAGGCAAGGCGAGTGCGGGTGAGGAAATCCGTTTGTGGAATGCCTACACCGGTGAACTCATCAAAACTCTCAAAGGACATAAAGATGTAGTCTCAAGCGTGGCATTCAGTCCAGATGGAAATCTTATCGTTAGTGGAGACTGGTATGATTGGGATGGATATCTCAGTAGTGGAACTTGGACCGGAGAAATCCGTGTGTGGGATGCTCACACAGGTGAACACCTCAAAATCCTCAAAGGACATACGGGGGGTGTCTCAAGCGTGGCATTTAGTCCGGATGGAAAAACGCTCGCCAGCGGGCGCACAGATGGCACAATCCTGCTGTGGGACTTCTCTGAACTAACAAAACAGGAGATGAAGCAATGAACGTTTTACTGATAGGTGGTTCAGGCCATGTCGGAACAATGACGCTCCCTTATATGAAGTCCCACCACAATTTCAGAGTGCTTGACATCGCCCCTCCCAAAGACGAATCGGTAGAATATATTCAAGGCTCCGTTACGGATGCGGACATTGTACAGGAAGCGTTGAAGGGTATGGATACCTTTGTCTATATGGTAATGCTGCAACCGACGAGCGACCGGTCCTCTGTTGCGGATTTCAGTGACATTGTTGCAAACTACGATGTGAACGCGAAGGGGCTTCATCTCGTACTGCATGCTGCGAAAGCGGCAGGAATTCGCCACGGTGTTTACACAAGCACGTTCACCGTGCATGAACGCACCCGGAACAGTTTTCCTTATGAAGATGTTGTGCCTCGCGATAACCCCGGCGTTTACGGGTTGACCAAGGGGTTCGGTGAGCAGGTATGCGAATACTTCGCTCGCGAACACGATATGTCCCTTATTGCGTTGCGAATTACGGGGCCGTCAACACGAGCACAGTGGCTTGAACGGCGCACCCAACCGAAAGATTCTTCAGTGCATATCTGGTGGACAGATGAAGAAGACCTGGCACGAGCGTATCTCGCCGCTATTTCGGTCGAACATCAGGGTTTTGATGCAGTCTTTATTGCGGGAGACCATGAACAGAAGGAGATTAACCTGTCAAAAGCGAAACGGTTGCTCGGTTGGATGCCGTTGACGCATACGTCAATTGGCAAATAGCAGGCAGTTCTGGTGTGCAACCGTGTGTGTATTGTCAGAATCGCGGATTACACAGAGGACACGGAAGGCACGGAAAAAGAGGTTTTTGGCTAACATCTACGCATTTTGTGAAGGACACAGAGAACACGGAAAATACCTGTCTGAATCGCGGAAGACATAGGACACATATCACCCCGATGGGGCTAGGTTGTGTTTTGTTTGCGTTTTCTATAAACATACCGCCCCGCTGGGGCTGAACTCTTGCACATCGGGGTCTATTTTTCTGCTATTTGTCCTTGTGTGAGGAACGTAGAGAAAAATCAGAAATGCTTTGAAATCGGGCATCAACCTCACAGATATTGTCCAAACTGTAGTAGATGTTATCTTGTGAAATCCAATATAGAAGTCACATAAGCCCTTTCTGCGTTTTCCGTGTTCTCCGTGCTAATCCGCGATTTGCTGCGTATTCGCCCAAATGCGACGTGCATTCAGACAAAAAAGATGTAACATAATAGCAGCAGAAACTGCTCCTTCTATTAGTGGTCTGCTCGCTAAGTTTATATGGTAATATGGACACGCCATCGTCGCAAGCACGGTAGTCTGTCCCGGCTATTATCTGGAAATTCAAATAATACCATTTTTATTAATTATTCTACCATTACCAGTTGTTAGAAATGAAACGGAGAACGGCACAAACTGGAAGTTTATGCTACAAGAAAGAGACATTTTCAATTAGAAATGGTATAACATAAGAATTTACCGAGTGAACCAATTAGTCCCGTAGGGACGATATCTTTATAGCAGCCGAGACCGCTCCTTCTGTTAGTCCCGTAGGGACGATATATTTATAGAGGTTAGTGCAAACGGATATTTATTATCAAGCTCACGTTAGTATAGTAGGATTTAGAATTAATCGGACATTGTCCGCATCTCGTTTACGAAAGTGCACTTACCGGGGATGTTGTAGAACAAATTTTATGAAGATAGGGTTTACGCAGGGCGTTGATAGACTCTTATGATAGTGGAATCTAGAGCGAGACATAGCGGGCGGGGAGACCCCGCCCCTACGAGGCTTAGTCCTAAATTTGCGTAAGTCCTGGAAGATTAATTTTTAAATTCGGTAATTTCAGAACGGGCGATGAATCGCCCTACTACAAACGGGTGTACAAAAACTTTACACACCCGTTTGCACCTAAAATGCAAGTATGTTATACTAGTTGTACACTCAGAAACTTTTCACTATTCTGCCCCGTTATGTCAAAAAACGCACTACTAACACGATAACGCCAGGGGCAACCGTTAACTTGAGCTCGCGACCGTGTCAGCAATTTAACTACGAGGTGATTTTTTTTATGATACAGACTATTTTAAGACCCAAGTTGACCTATACATGGGCAAATTTCGCGCTTACCTTAACGTTGCTACTGCTCCTGTCCATACCCCTCAGCGGCTGTGGGCTCAGCAAGCTCTCCAAAATTCAGGAGGAAGGCGACTTAGTGGTGGTCGAAACCACCCTAGAGAAAAATCTCAAGACGCTTGAACGTCTCTCCAAATTAGGCAATAAATCTCTGATTGTCAAAACCGCCCGCGCCCATGCATCTTATAGCGGATTCCTTGAAGATAAGATGGAAGAGGCTGAAATCGCAGGGGACACTGAAACAGCAGCCGATATGCGTACACAAGCGATTGAACACTATGCACGCTCCGAGATGTATGCGTTCAAAGCACTCGCGAAATCCGATAAAACCTTCAAAAATGCACGAAATGTTAATACGGACACCTTTCAAAAAGCACTTCAGAAATTGAAAAAAAAGGAGGTCGAACCCCTATTTTGGGCAGCGTACGCTATAGCCCGCGGTATCAGTCTGCAGAAGGATGACCCGATGCAAGTCATTGACCTAGCACGCGTGGAATTCATGATGAAACGTGTCCTGGAATTAGACGAAACCTTCTACTTCGGGGGTGCACATCTGTTCTATGTTGTCTATTACGGCGACCGACCGCCAGCAATCGGGGGTGACCCTGAAAGGGCAAAAGAACACCTCGACCGGGTTGATGAGATTAATAACGGCAAACTCCTTTTGAACAAATTCTATCGCGCCCGATACTACGCCTATCCAAAACAGGATGTTGAACTTTACAAAAAATCTTTACAGGAAGTTATTGACGCACCTGCCGATGTATATCCCGGGCAAGAGGCAGCAACTTCAATCGCAAAAGCCCGAGCTAAACGTTGGCTCTCACAGACCGATGTACTTTTTAACTTAGAAACGGAAGAAGGAGAAACCGAAGAATGAATCGTAAAATCCGAATCGCAAGTATAGTGAACCTGCTCCTTATAATTGTGAGCATGCTCTGTTTATCAATAGCCGCTCACGCCGCCGAGTTTATTAAGTTTGCTACACTCGCGCCCAAGGGGTCCACCTGGATGAAGAATTTTGAGGCGATGGCAAAAGAAATTACCGACAACACGGATGACCAACTCAAGTTCCGATTCTATGCAAACGGAATACAGGGTGACGAACTCGATGTCATCCGAAAGATGCGTGCAGGACTGCTTCATGCAGGAGCTATGACCGCCACCGGACTTGGCGAAATACAGGAAGAAATCTTAATCTTTCAACTGCCCCGATTGTTCAAAACCTACGAAGAACTCGACCATGTTCGCAACTATCTCCGAGATGACCTAGACAAAGCCTTTTTAGATAAGGGATACGTCCTGCTCGGAATGGGAGACATCGGGTTTTATTACATTTTCAGCAATCAACCCATTAAGAACATCGAGGACCTACGGTCGACAGCTGTCAAGATGTGGGTACGAACCAGCGACAAGATAGGGATTGAATTTTATAAACATGCCAATGTCGCAACTGTGCCGAGAGAGGTTACACAGGTGATGTCTTCTCTCTATTCCGGACAAATCAACGCAGTGACCGTCTCCCCTTATGTGACCATTGCACTCCAGTGGCACGACAAATTCAAATACATGACGACCCTACCGATAAATGTTGGGGTTGGCGCGACGCTGATTACAAAGGAGAAGTTCGATAAACTGACTCCTGAACAGCAAAAAGTTTTACGTGAAACCGGTGCCAAATATCAGCAGATGTTGATTCAGAGCGTTCGAAAAGATAATGAAATAGCAGTTGAAGCGTTGACAAAGAAGGCCGGTATTAAGCTCGTTGAGTTTGAATCGGATGCACAGGAGGCGTGGGACATCCTCGCGACCGAAACGCACAAAACGCTTGTCGGTCAAATATACTCACAAGAATTCCTTGACAAGATAAACAATTTGCTAAAGGAATATCGCGAGAAGAAATAGTTCTCAAAAACAGGAGGGGCTCATGTAAAGAATTCAGTGCGAATGAAAACATTTAACTTGTGTGGCCATTGCTTTCATAAAAAAAACCGCACACACTTTTTACATGAGCGTCGCTGTACAATCTCTTGAATAGTGGTTGGGTTTTCCATTGTGTGGCCTCCTTTTCGGTTTAATTTTCAAACTGGACATATTCAGCAATTTTAAGTTTTTCGTTCGCTGCCCATCTGTCCAAGATGGATTTTTCTGATAGTGTGGGGATCCGATTTCGCCTGCCGCGAACTTGCCGGATTACCTTATCGGCGAGTAAGAGCTCAATTGTTAAGACTTTGCGCCGGCCATCGGCATCTTCTCTCTCCATTGTCCAGATAGATTTCTGCCCGGCGTGGCAGGACTTGGCATAACTTCTGACGCAGTGCCCCATTCTACGTCCCTCATCACTTAGTTCGCCTGTGCTGAGCAGTTCACGAATATACCAGAATTTGAGGTTGCGTTTCTCCTTACTTCCCTGTCGAAGCTGGAATTCGCCGATATCTGAATGTGCCCACTGTAAGTTCCCCATTCGTGTTTCTCTACCGAGTTCCGTATGCCATTCGTCAACCTGACGGAGCAGTGTCTCAGGCGTTCTGCCCCTCATACTGAAGTTAGGTTGCGCCGGTCCAATATCTTCTGCAACGCCTCTCTCAACAAAAATGTGTCGGTTTTCAAATTTTTGGTTCCAGATAAAATCGATAATCGGATGTACGTGACTGACATCTAACATCGGATTTGCGATAAAAAAACGGAAGACATTGAGCCAGAAATCGTCGTTGCCAAAATCTCCGATGAGACGTGTCCCGCGGAGTGCGTCCGCTAAACGTCTATCCCCGCCGAGTGCGTGTACTTGTCCCCAGCGGAGTGCTTCTTCAACGGTGTACTGCTTGGGTGCCTGCAGGAAATGGTGTGCCATCTTTTTTGTGAGCGATGTAGGTATATCTGGAGCAGTTCGGATGTTTTGACCTGCCCCGATGTGTTTGTACCAATTCTGATATGTTTCGTTTTCAGTAAACCACACCTGCTCCATGAAGGTAGGCACGTGATATTCGGCGAAAAGATGCCGAGCTAGCTCCGCGAACTGTCTATCGCGGTTATGGCTTTTGACCTGCCATGTCTCAAGGGGCCGGAGCCAGTTTTCGGCGTGATTGGCAATCGCTGCGATACCCTCAATATAGGTTTCATCCTTTAAGAGTTCGGAGTTTTCTTCAAGGTATAACAGCAGTTGTAGGAGCACTTTCGGGGTGCTGCTATTCTGAAAAGCGTCTGCGATTTCTTCTGTGGTGACGTTCCGCAGTTTTTTGCCTGACAGTTCACCGCTATAAATTTTGGGGATGACCTCTTTCAAGTTGCGCTCTTTTTTCTCACTCGCCATAATCTCGGTGGCTTTGGTCACGACCACAAGCTCAAGTTCTTTTTGGCGTTGCCGTGAATTTTTGTTCAAGCTGCAGCTGAAATTGTGTTGGCGGCACCAATTTTTATAACGTTCAATTGAGGGTAAACCGAGTCGTAGGAGATGCTCTCGCATGCCCTCGGAGAGTTTTTCTATTTGTGTCTGTTTTTTTCTTTTCGCCATCTGTTACGTTCTCCGATAAATCGTTCGGGACGCGTTATCACAAGTCCGCGTCCGGTAAATTGCGACACTCTTTCAAATGGGGACTTTCCGCCATATTGAGGGTAAGGAAATTTGTCTGAAATTTCCCGGTTCGGGTTCTATCGAAGAGATCAAAACCTCGTTCGACTCGGATAATAGCATGTTCTGTTTGCAAATATCTTGCATGGAATATACGATTAGCATCGTTTTTTACATGCAATTTTACCGGCCACGACGGGAATCTACGTTTTACTGGATTTATGAGGTCCCTGACAACTATTTGATGTTTAGCCCGATTTTGTGATCGCTTACTTCTTTTCAAACCTGCTGCGTCACTGTTTAGAATTCGCCTTGCACTACAAGTAAATATTTTCACACTTTGCTGACCTGCAAAAAAACCGTGTTTCTCCCAGAGAGATAAAATGTATTCAATACCTCTTCGGTAATAGCTTGTCCTGTCCCCCTTACCAATCTGCGGGTCATAAAACCGCAACCATTTTGAAAAGCGGACAGCACGAATGATGAGCTCGTCCACTGTTGCCTTGGGAAGCTTGTCTATTGCTCCAAATTGGTCCTCATATCGCCCCCGGTTTTTCTCAAAAGTGCTGGTGCGGTAGCCAGATAACGGGATAACATCTGCCCTAGCAGCCTTTAATGTTTTCAAGCTATCGTCCCCGACAATTAAGGCATCAGCCTCGGTATCGGTTCTCAAATTGTATCCTAACTCTAAAAGGGGCGTGGGATGTGGTGAAACGGGACATTCGACAACTCGCTGTGTTTTATTTTTCAAGAGCTCTTCAAACAAAATTTGTAATCGCTGCCCATACTTGATTGGGACCGCCTTAATCCGTGTAGTGAGGGCAGTTTGCAACCTTTTTTCCGAATCAAGAATCAGTAATCCGTTTTTTTCTATCCCTTTTAAGAAATCTTCCGCTTGTATCCGATAAAGTGCATCAAAATATTTCTTGTCAAACGCGGTCGGATCGGGGACTGCACTGACTAGCATGTATGCAACTCCTTCCGTTATCTCAGTTCGCGAAGTCGTTCTGGGAAAAAACCGTTGGGCCATTCATCGATAAAATCTCCCTCTTCGTCAATGTGTAAACGTTGGGATTCTGCTCCATCAGGACCACGGCTGACGTAGATAACCGAAATATCTTCAGGCTTAATCTTTTGTTCATAGACTAAGCGCTGCAGCCGCAAGATTAGATGCTCACTGTGGGTTTCAATAATGAATTGATTTTGGCGAGGCTCCTTAATAGCTTCCGCTAAGAGGTCCCCGAGGTCTGCTTGTAATTTCGGATGCACGTGAACTTCCGGCTGCTCAATGGAGATAATCTGTTTCTCAGCAACCAAACTCTGAACAACGAAAGGAAGAAGTTGGCTAATACCGAAACCGACATCTGGGAGTGCAACATTTACGCGGTCTTCTCGACGTGTATCTATGAGTCTGACCTCAAAAAGATCACCTGAATCACTTCTCCTACCGGTTTCACTGCTAACTCATATCCCATGTCAAGACGTTGAAGCCATTCGTTTGTATCCTTAACCAATTCAGGGCGACGAAAGAGCAGATCTGGGAGCAGGTCCCCCCGGTATCCGACATCTTGAGGACTGGTCCCTCTAAAAATGTACCATCTTTCCGGCGGACTCCGAAAAGGTCCCATTGGAAAAAGATAATCCAAAGTTCGTTCCAACGCCTCGCCTGCTGCTATAACCAATTGAGCGACATCGAAGTTTCTATATCATCAGATTGACGATGTAATAAGAAGCGTGATTCTATTATCCAACGATTCCTTCTCTATACATAATTTAATGGAAGGAAACCCAGCAACCCAAGACCTGTGTTCATCTCCTCCTTGTGCCTCTTGGAGATATAAGCTTTCAAATCAAAATTTGAAGAGAAAAATTTAATATCATCTGCTAAGGAGCTGAGCTCTTCGCGAGGTTTGTTCTTGCCTTCCTCGTCAGCATTATGTTGTAGTAAATCCGTCAAATCTTTCCTTGAGCGTGTCAAGTATCGACTCCCTATTCTCTTGACACCAATCAAATTCCGGTTTCCAATACGCTGCTGCCTCTGTTAACCAAACGCACTCCATTGTAGTTAATTTTGAAGGTGGAAGACCGGGCAGATGTCGGAAAAATCCTCTGCCTATCACAAATTCCGGATCTTCCCCGATTGAGCCCGATGGCCGAAATTTGGCGATACGCTTAGCGGATTTTCCATCGTAAATGCTAATTTCATCTAAAAGGACCTCTTCCTTAAGTGAGGGACGCTCGAAACGAAATTCAATGCCTATTTTGTTTTTCCTATACGATGATGCTAGAATTGCCTTTTCTCTATCATTCATCGTAGTTTCAACACGAATAGAGAGTGTTCGTTCTAGGTCATGGTCGAAAATCATCTCCTGAAAGCTTCCGAGATCGACAATACCGTTTTCAGCGCGAGGGAGTAGCACAGCACCAGCCTCCCGGCTTTCTACCGTCTGCTTAAGTAGATTGAGTGCCTGCAAGATACTACTTTTTCCAGCACTATTCTCACCGAAAATTAGGGTTATCGGTGCAAAGGGGATTTTGGCACGTTTTCCGAACGCCTTGAAATTCTCTAATTCTAGTGCATGAATCATCAGATTTCTCCTACCGGAACGGGGGGTATATGTCGGGTTTTTCTCGTTTTCGATGCAAAATGATTTTGTCTACATAGGTGTAATTATAGCATATCCCAAAAACTTTTTCAAATTAAATTCATTTGTTTTCGCGTGCAAAGCACGCTCCTACAGAGGAGGGGTATCGCGTGCGAAGCACGCTCCTACAGAAGAAAACCCGCGAAATCCGTGTAATCCGCGATAATCCTCGATTTGCGGTGGACTCGTCCAAATGCGACGTGCATGCAGACAACACACACAACATCACTTAAGCACAAAACTTTCCGTGTCCTCTGTGTCCTCTGTGTAATCCGCGATTCAGACAAAAAAGACACAATACCCTTAATCACAAAACCTTGATGCGGACACCTCTTAAAATCCGCGTCATCCGTGTAATCCGCGATAATCCGCGATTCAGACAAAAAAGATGTAACATCAGGACAAAAACTTTACGCATCCATTTGTTTTCGCGTGCGAAGCACGCTCCTACAGAAGAAAGGAGGGTATCGCGTGCGCAGCACGCTCCTACAGCTCGTCAGTAAGAAAGGCGGACTGAAAAGAGGGAGGTCTGCGCAGCATAACCGCCACTCACAAAGGCGTAATCCAACGCGATGTTGCTGTACTGATAGCCAAATCCTGCGGTGAGGCCGCGGGATAAACCCTGCGTCCATCGCCACCCCACTCGCGCTGTGAATGTGCCGTTGCTGGCATCATGTTGATACTCACAACCGATAAGCGGGTTGCCGTTGGCTATCTCAACAGCTGCTAAGAGAGCATCCCATTTCTTTATCGCACAACCGATACGCCACTCCGCTATGAGCGATTCGTTATACCGTTCTGCCGCCTCGCGGCGATAGTAGAGCTGCGAAACAAGGTTGGGAAGCATAATCCCTATTGCAACCGTCTCTTCCAACAACGCGTAGTGAATGCCGAGGTCTAATCCCCAGCCAACGCCTCGTCCCAGCGGCATGCGTTCAAGGTAGGTGGCAGTAGAGAAATATTTGGCGTTGACTCCTACCCGTAGGCGGTTGACGATAGGCACCGCAGCGGATAGCATGACGGTCCGCTCTTGGGATATGCCTTCGGTATCGCTTGAGCTCAGGATTGCAGCACCGACGGTTTGCCCGGGTCGTATCGGGTGCGCCCAACCGACAAAGCTATAGCCGAGCAATCCGTAGAGTTCCAGATAACTTACACTAATTTCGGGAGTGGGCAGTTGTGCTAAGCCTGCTGGATTCCATACTATCGCGCTTGTGTCGTGTGCAACAGCTGAATATGCGCCGCCCATGCCCATCGGTCGCGCCATAATGCCGATATTTTCAAATGCCGACTCGGCCTGTGGGCTCAAGAGAAGAAGGAAAGTGCATAGTAGGTAATGCCAAATTAAATGTAAAGGGTTCATATTGCTGATGGCATTCGGAACATGCCTACTCCCTTTAATTATTTTTTGACAGCACCAAATGTAACGCCTCGCAAGAGGTGGCTTCGCATTAAGAAGGTGAAAATGGCGACAGGGAGTAGGAACACAAAGGTGGCAGCAGCGATTTTTCCCCAGTCCATGCCTGCTGACCCTGTGGCACTCGTAATAGAGGGAGGGGCGGTCACAGCAGTGCCACCGGGATTTGTGAGTACAAGCGCAAATGCAAACTCGTTCCAGGCAGTAATTAGACAAAATACCGCGGTTGCTGCAATACCGGTTACCGATTGCGGGAGGACAACCTTCAGAAAGGTCTGAAATCGGGTGTATCCATCAACGAGGGCGGCATCCTCATATTCACGTGGGATTTCGTCAATGAACCCCTTCATGAGCCAGACCGCAAACGAAACGTTGAATGTAGTGTAGAGGAGTATCAAACCGAAATGGGTGTCCTGCAACTTAAGCACGGTATACATAAGATAGATAGGAATTACTACGACAATAGGGGGCAGCATCCGTGTGCTGAGGATAAAAAAGAGGAGGTCATCCTTGCCAGCGATATTGAACCGGGAAAAAGCATACGCGGAGAGTGTGCCTAACCCGACTGCGAGGACTGTACTCCCCCCGCCAATGATAATGCTGTTGAGCAACTGATAGAAATACTTTGAGCCGCCATTTGCTAAGGCGATACAGCCTCCGATTGTCGCAAAGATAACAGGAATCACAAAAGCAAGTCGCCCCCTTTTGTTAACGACTAAATTCCCCCCGGAACTGTCGTACGTTGCCGGGATGTTTTTCTTCCACGGAACGAATAGGAGATAGGCGATGATGTTGCACGCTATCAACGTTAAAAAGTGGAAACGGACATCAATATGTGCCCGCCCGGGGAGAGGCTGCGTGCTGAAAAACCCGTAGAGGCACGTTCCGATGAAAAGGATGTTCCAGAGTATACCGATGCTTCGAACCGAAACGCCGCGGTACCATGCAGGTTTGCCAAGTGAAAAAAAGGCAAAGAGTAGCAGTCCCACGAGCATTTGCGCGATAAAGAGATACGTCACGTTAGGTATATTCTCTGTTGGCAGCAATTTTTGATAGTTTTCCAACGATATGTTAAAGAAAAACTTCGGAACTTTGGTGTTGATGTCCGGTGATGCCTTCAGGGAGGTTACCGCAATCCAGTAAATCGGCAGAATGTAGACAATAAGCGCGAGAACAATAAGTGCCATGAGGAGAAGGAATACAACCTGCTTGGTTATGTTGCGGCGGAATCCGAACCGTTCGTTTTTTGAATAACGTGCCATAAGATTATGTCTCCCCCTTCACACGATTTAAATATTTCACATAGATGTTGCTGAGCGCGACAATAATAATCAGTAGAATGTATGCCATAGCACACGCTTTCCCCGTGTTGTAGTTGCGAAATGCTAGTTTGTAGAGGTTCATAGAAACGGTTTCGGTGACACGGCCGGGGCCGCCTTCGCGCGTGAGGACATAGACGATGTCAAACATCTTGAAAGCGTCCATTGTCCGAAACAGAAGCGCGATGAGCAGAAGTGGTGACACTAACGGCAGGGTAATCCATCGGAATTTGAACCATGCAGAGGCGCGGTCAACATCGGCAGCTTCATAGAGATATTTGGGGACCGCGCTCAACCCTGCCAGCGCAATCAACATCATAAATGGCGACCACATCCACGTATCAACAATGACCACTGATAACATTGCCACCTTGGGATTGGTGGTCCAGCCGATAGGTGATTTGAGGAAAGGTTTGAGGAAAAAGTTAAGCACCCCCGCGTTATCGGAAGCGAGAATGAACCGCCAAAAGAGGCCAACGACGACAGGCGATAACATCATCGGCAACAGGAGCAGCGTTGTTACGATGCCTTTCGCACGAAACTGACGATTTAATAAGAGGGCAAGCCCGAACCCGATAAAGAATTGAGCGGTTACGGCTAAAACAACGAAATAGGCGGTTGTTCGGAAATACCCCCACATATCGGGGTCGGTTAGAAGACGGGTGTAGTTGCGTCCACCGATAAACTTTGGCGCGATGCCGGGTGCCGAGGCTTTATAGCGGTGGAAACTCAAGTAGAGCGACCATAGGAGCGGAAAGATGTTCATCAGGATGAGCAAAATCATCGTCGGCATGATGAATGCCATCTTAAGTTGGTAATCACTCATTCCACGCGAGAAACGGTTGGTTTGCATACTTTTTAGTCTGGTCCGTAATAATGTGCGGGGACGCGAGGCACATATCGATACGCCGCTGTAGGCAAGGTTTGAAACCTCGCCTACAGTAATAGTTGACAGAACACTATAACGTCCTTAGTCGTCGTAGTAGCCAGCGTCCTCAAAGATTTCCTCGTGTTTGCGTGCGATTGCATTGAGGGCCGCTTTTGCGGATTTGAGTTTGGAGATAGCTTCACTCCAGTTCGTCTGACAGACCTCTAACAGTTCGGCGTATTCCGGGACAGCCCAGAAGTCTCGTAGGTACGGAAAGCTTTCAGCGAACGCTTTGTTAAAGGGGGTCGCTGTCGAGAACGCATCGGATTGCAAGACCTCTTTATGTGGGGTGAATCCTCCCAATTGTGCCCATTTTTCCTGGACCGGTTTCTGCATAAACCATTTGAGGTATTGCTTGGCGATGTCCTGATTTTTAGAGTACGCAGAAATAGACATGCCCTGTCCTCCGATGCTGACATAATGTCCTTTAGGCCCAGCAGGTGCAACAAAGAAACCGCTTGTGTCATGAGAGGTAGGATTCTTTTCTGGGTCAACAACGCCGGGGAAAAAGGCGAAATAGTTCATTGCCATGGCGACCTTGCCAGAAAGGTAGGCATCCAAGGTTTCCGACCAATAGTAATTGGGCGCACCGGGGGGGGCAAATTGAAGCAGGTCTGTGTAGAACTCAAGTGCTTTGACAGCGTCTTGGTTATTGATATGCCCATCAACCTTATAGGTATTGGCATCGCCGTAAGAGGCACCGAAACTCCACAGGACCTGTTGGAATCCCATCGTAATGCCGTCATATTCTTTGCTGTACCAGGTTGCAATGCCGTAGAGCTCTTTGTCGGGTCGTGTAAAGAATTCAGAAATATCACGGAGTTGACTATATGTTTTTGGGGGGGCAAGCGCGTAGCCGTATTTTTCTTGGAACGCTTTCATCTCCTTCGGGTCTTCAAAAAGGTCTTTGCGATAGACGTACCCGGCGGCATCTACTTGAGCGGGCAGTGCCCAGTACTCTTCGCTCCCTTTCGGGTATTCCGCAAAGGCGGTCATCGCGGGCCCGTAGATAGAATCAACGTCTATATTCGCTTTAATCCACTTGGTTAAGTCAATATAGTGTCCGCCGACAGAGTTTCGACCGAGCCATTGACTATCCCCAATTACGATGTCATAAATATCCTGCTTCCCGACGAAGGCTGTGAAGACCTGATCTTGAAAACTGGGCCATGGTACCTGCACGACATCAACGGTTATGCCCGTTTCAGCAGTAAAATCCTTAGAGAGTTCCTGTAAATAGTTAGCGGGATCCCATTCTGCCCACACGATTGTTAGCGATTTTTGTGCGTCAGCAGGTAAGGGTACCCCTATCATCGCTACCATCAACACAAGAACAGTCCCTATACATAATAATTGTTTCATTTCTATCACTCCTTTGTTTTTTGCAAGCGGCACTGGACGCGTCGCGCCTTTAACGCGCTAAGCGGTCCAGCATCTTCTATTTTCTTTTATGATTATAGCAAATTGCAAGAATTTTAGCAAGGAAAAAATCGATTAAAAAAGGAGTGCCCCTCTACAAATGACATCAGATTGTTAATCGTTGCGATGTTTCAACTGGATATCTCCCCCGGTGCTGCGGAGGGCGAGGAGGGGACCGCCGCCATTTACGAGTCCTTGCAATTCTCCTTTAACGTCTATAGCTACCGGAAAACTGCTTATGACCTTGCCCCCATTGCTTTTGGCATCAATTTTAACCGCAGCTTCGGGAATGAGTGAGACCGTGATGTCGCCTCCGGATGTCTCTAAGATTGAATCGTCTTGGAGCTGTCCCGATATGGCCGCCTTGATAGAGCCACCAACGGTTTTGGCAGTGATAGGTCCATCGTTTTCTATCTCTATACTGCCGCCTGAGGCCTGAACGTTTGCGCCCCCTCTACAGCCGCTGAGTTGAATGTTCCCGCCGGATGTTTCCGCAGAAATTTCTCCGATAACATCGGTACACTGGAGATTCCCGCCGGATGCTTCCGCATTAACACTCCCCCCGATATTCACGTTAACGTCAATGTCGCCACGCAACGTATCTACCTGAACATCCCCTGTACAGGTAGTCAACCTGACGTTACCCCGAGCTGTATGTCCTAATATGGGGCCGGTAATATTGTCAAACTGTAGTTCACCTTCAGCGGTGCGGCTCTGGACCATTCCATTGACATTGACAACAGAGATATCGCCACCCCCGGTTTGCAGAATTATTTGATGTAACCGCTTCGGTACTGTGATTTCAAAACGGATGTCCAACCGGTTGGCTACTTTTCTCCAATGCCGTTTCTCATCTTTGAACGCTGCGTGAATAGACAGTTCTTGGTCCTGCCGGTCGAAGGTTACGTTGAGGTTCCTGAGCATGTTAGCAGCTTGTCTATCCATATTCAATTGCGCTGTGCGTTGGATGCTGACGCTGACAACATTAGTTTCTGCTGTTTGCACGTCAATCGTTCCGAGTGCCGTTTTCACGGATACAACTGTCGTTGGACCGACGTTGAACGTTTCGTTGATGTCGTCCAATGTGGTTTCCATCAGGAATTCCGGGATAGATTTGCGTATTAAATCACCGATTTTGTCCTCCTCGAACGAGTAACTGATGTTTTTTATGACCTGTGTGCCAAGGAGGTTAGTCATCCATCCTTTGAAATTGGCAGCTGCGCTGAGGTCTTCGCTAAGGTAAGCAGCAAGGTGATGACATGCAACGGTAATCTCACCAAAAGTGGCATCCGTTTGTAATGGATCGAAGAGCCCATTCGGTACAGCGTTGATGTCGTTTAACCGTGCTAAGACCTTGTTAAATTGCGTGATGCATCGGTTTTCACTATCTGTGAAGGTTTCTGTCAATATGGCATGTTCTGCGATTTCTACTGTTTGCTCTAACATTTGAAAGAGACGTCGGATTTCTTGGTGTCGTTCCTGTTCCATGGGATACCTCTCCATTTTTAATTTAAGGGCCTCCAATTTTCTGTTATCAGCATCGTAGGGGCGAGGTTGCCTCGCCCTGCTAAAGAAAGGGCCCTTATAGGCGGGCGGGGTTTCCCCGCCCCTACAAGTCCTTTATGCGATACGCTCTAGTATTCCTCACCATATCCTTGCCTTTTGAGGAGGGTTTCGAGCAGTTCTTTTGCTTTGTGGAGCCTCCATTTCACGGTTGTCAAGGGGAGCGATAGAACTTCCGCGATGCGTTTCTGTGGCATTTCCGCCCAATAATAGAGGCTGATAACCTCCTGAAATTCAGCAGGTAATGTCCCAATTGCGTCTCTGACCGCTTGGTGCGTTGATTCCCGGAGGGAAATCTGTGCGGGGTCAGACGTAGCCTGTTCAGCTGCGAGATTGAATTCCGCCTCCACATCTTCGTGGAGTTGATACCGCGCTTCCCGTTGTACAGTGCGAAGCGCGTGATTGCGTGTAATTGAATAGAGCCACGCGCCGAAGCGGTTGAGGTCTTCGAGCTGAGGCAATGCTTCGAATGCGCGTATCAGCGCGTCTTGGACGATATCTTCAGCGTCCATCGGATTTCGGACGATCTGTTGTGCCACTGCCAGCATCCCACGCCGATAGCGAAAAACTAATTCGCCAAATGCTTCGTGATTGCCTGCAAGGGTTGCTATTACGAGTTCCGCATCGTCAGCGTTTTGCAATTCTTCTAATACCATTTTTATTAATTATCCTATCATTACCGGTCGTTAGAAATGAAACGGAGAACGGAAGACACAAACTGGAAGTTTATGCTACAAGAACGCACAAACTGGAAGTTTATGCTACAATAAAGAGACATTTCCAATTAGAAATGGTATAAGTTCATGAAACGTTCGCTCCTCCTCTTGCATATTAGAGACGCTGCGACCCGAAAAAGATAGTAAAAATTGGCTTATGGCTGTTGGCAAGAGGAAGAAACAAAGGGGAGAGAAAGAGTTCTCTTTCTTATATTTCTTGCTAATTGCTAATCGCCAATTGCCAATTGCCAATTGCCAATGAGCTAATCGCCAATCGCCAATCTAGCTGGGTTTATAGAGCATAACGAGACATCCGCCAATTGCGGCGAGCAAAATGCCGAGAAGGAATGGCCATCGCTCCATGCTCCACCCTCCTGCGGGTGGATGCCATAACAATGCCACGACAGCATTCACGATAGGAGCCCCCGCAAAAACAATGGACATCACAACCGCGGGTCTCCCGCCTGCCCCAAATGCAAGTAAAACCCCAAACGCGCCAACAGCACCGACAATCCCTGCTAGGAAAGACCAGGATACGCCACCGCTAGTAAAGGTCCACTCAGCACCGCTTAGGAGGAGCATTAGCGCGGAACCGATGACAGCTGTTAGCAGATAGGCGAGCCCTACAAATAAAAATGCTTTGTAGCGATTATGTGTCCGCTCCTCTGGAGACATCTCGCCTTTATCAGAAACCCCCATAGAGGCCTGCCCTTGATGTAGAAAAACACCGTAAAGTCCCCAGGATGCGACGGTCATGACGACAAAAATTATCCACGTTTTAGCCATAATTTATTCCCCTTTCTGTGTTTTGCAGCATCTGAAATGCTACAGATATTTTTCAAATACCGTTAAGAGTTGCTGCGCAATTGCTTCGTCGTTAAACTTCTGATGCACGTTAGTCTTTCCCATTTTTCCCATGTGTTCCCGTTTTTCGGTATCGTTGTAGAGTTCCAGGATGCCTTCAGCAACAGCCCCAACCGATTCCGGTTCGATGAGAATTCCGCCTTCGGTTGCATTAATCATTTCAGGGAATGCGCCGTGTCGGGGTTGAACAACCGGTACACCGTTCGCTAGGGCTTCCAGAATAGATAAACCTTTGGATTCGCGGTAAACGGTGGGGACAGAGAAAACGTGCAGCTGGTTGAGGAAATCAATTTTTTGTGACCGTGTCACCTCACCGTGATGAACAAAACTGTCTGTCAACCCCCATGCATCAATTTGTTTTACAAGTTCTTCGAAATAGGGTTTATCTTTTTTGCCGAGGTATCCGGCGACATGAAGTTGAACGTTATCTGTCCCTAATTCGGTTGCCAATGTGTGGAGCGCGCTTACCAAGAGATGTAACCCTTTTTCGGGGCAGATGCGTGCCAAATAGCCAATCGTGAAGGGAGGCGGCTCCGGTTTTTCGACAGGAACGCCGTGCCCTTCTAAGTTCAAACCGAGGGGTACAACATCAATTGTATCAACAGGTACTTTAAGATATGCGTCTGCCATAAACTGTGCATAGTAGTGGCAGGATGCAACAAATCCATCTGCGTCTGTAGCCCGTTCCCCAAGGAGCATTAGTGCCTCTGTTTTATAAGGTTCGATTAGGTTCCGTAGGAAGATGTCTTCACCCTGAAGGGCGCAGATAACTGGAACCTCCAGCGCGCTTTTAATTTCTCTGGCAAATCCGACGAGCATAGAGTTGGTAAGATAGACGATATCCGGTTTGTTGTCTTCTCGAAGCCAGGCAACCAATTTGTCCAACTCCTTCTTCTGATACCCTTGTTCAGCACTGAGCATGGATACTGTGAGTTCACCGAGGTCTCGTGCGCTGGTTGTGCTGCTGAAACGTGATAATCCGTTCAGCAGCGTTGGGTTATCGAGCAGTCTATCGAATGCCCATGGGGTATGTCGGAAGAGGGACAATTTTTGTTGAAGATAGACGTTAACGCCGCCGAAGAAAACGCGGTTCATGCTGACATTGACCTCATCGGTTCGGGTGGGGGTATATGTCGGAATCAGCGCGACGTTGTGTCCCTGTTTTTTGAGTTCTGTTGCGACCGTATTGTCGTGGATGCAGGTCCCGCAGTACATGCCAGCGGCCCCGGCTGTGATGTAAGCAACTTTCATGTTTTTGTTCTACTATTGATGTCCGCTATTTTGGGTATTGCTTTCTCATATCAATAGTATACCATATTTTGTTAAAAAACGGTTATCAAATTTTATCTTTACCCGATTTTTGTTGATGAATTGAAAAACTTTTCAAGCGTTTGTGAAGTCGGTGGCTTCGTAAGGAGTGAAACGACTATCAAGGTTGCCGAAGAGACAAGGATGATAACGGCAACGGGCATGATACCGCTGCCCCCGACGGTATACCCCGGGGTCTGCCAATGCCGCAGAAAGAAGTAGAGCCATAATACAATGACGCTTACGATTGCAGCGAACACACCGTGTTTTGTACTACGCTGCCAGAACAGCGCAGCGACCACTATCGGGAGAAGTCCTGAAAATCCGGTGAAACACCAAACTGCAAGCTTAAAGATGCTCGGTGTGGCAATGAGGGAGATGAGATAGGTGATGCTGAGCACACATACTATGAAAAACCGTCCTATCCATACCTGCTGTTTTTCGGTTGTCTGTTCGCGTCCGCGTTTTCTACGGTAGTGCAGGAAAATATCGTGTGTGAACATACTTCCGAGGGAGAGCGATTGCGAATCGAGCGATGACATAATCGCTGCGAAGACACCCGCACCTAAGAAACCGGCTAAAACGCCTGGGGCATGTGCACCAATCATCTGAATTAGCACATTGTTGGCTTCCGGTCCCTTGAGTCCGGGAAAATCTACATTCCCCAATATTCCAAGCAGCACACTCGGAATCCACACAATTGCGATACAGAGCGGATAGAAGATAATCGGATAGCGGAACGACTCGACATCTTTTGCTGTCAAAAAATGTGTAAAAATATGGGGAAACATACCGACAGAGAGCGGAATACAGGTATATGTTAGGAGTTCCAGCGGTTTTATGTGGTCCGTCTGCATCAACAGACCGGGGTCCACAGCAGCAAGCGCGTTTGAAAACCCACCCATCCGCTTGATGATGATAAAAAAGGTAATTCCACCCAACGTCATGAAGACGAGGGTTTGAAAGGTGTTAACCCACGCTGTGCCGCGCATACCGCTATAGGTGACATAACAGAGCACAACCGCACAAATCAGCAACCCGCCTACCCATGAAGGAATTGTGCCTTCGGTTATTGTCGCCAGCGTACCGCCACCCCCCATGACACCGATGAGTAGATACGGGATAAGCAGTAAGACAAGCACAATGAAGAGGAGCAGTCCCAAACCCTCCGATTCCCATCGGTCGCGGAAGTATTGCACCTGCGTTATATAACCGAACTGTTTGCCGAGCCGCCATATCCGTGTCCCAATAAAGAGAAAAACACACGGCACCACAAGCGCGGAGGAGGATGCCATCAGCGCGAAAACGCCGATACCCCTGTGGTAACCTTCACCGGAGGCACCGAGGATAGTAAAGGCTGTCATGTGCGTACCGAAAAGCGTCATCAAAAGGATAAACCAATTAATCGTCCGGCTCGCGACAAAGTAATCCTCACCGGTGGCACGGAAAAACTTGTGACTTAGGACACCGAGGCTTAGCACTAAACCGAGATAAACAAAAATAACAACAAGACTCATATCTCCACTCCAAATTTATGTAAAAGTAGCAAATAGCAGTTAGCAATTAGCAAGATGTTGTGATTATAAGCAGATTTTTGACGCGCGTCAAAAACCTCTTCCTTGTGCCAATCGCCATAAGCCAATAGCCAACAGCCAACTCACATTGTGTATTTCACCAGGGCTGCCATGAGCAGGGTTGCGGCGAAACAGAACGCTATATGATAGAGCAATCCTACCGGTATGCCGAGGACAAGTTGTGGGGTTTTCCAAAACCAGAAATCGTTGTGAAGTAGGAACAGTAGGACGAGCAGACTGTAGAGCGTCCATTTAAGCGTACGTTTCATGATTTGCCTCCGTTTTTTGCCAATTATAGAAGAAAATGAAAACACTCCCAAGGATTGCTATGCCGTGTATCAACAGGAACGGCATGTGCGTAGGGGTGAAAAAGAGAATTACCACAGCAACGAAAAGTCCCCAACGTTCCCACTGAGAGAGCGGTTTGAAGGCGTATCCAGCAACCCCCGCCGCGAAGATAAAGGTGCCAATCAGTGTCAGTGAGAAATTCATGAAGACCAACCACACCGCCGGGCCGCCAGCATCCGTGCTGAGCCACAGCAGCTCTGGCCGTAACACAAAGGCGTAAGGCAGCGCGAACCCAACAAGCGCAAATCTGAACGCGGCGAAGGCTGTTTGCATGATACCCGCGTTCGCAATTGCCGCGGCGGTATACGCAGCTAACGCCACCGGGGGCGTGACCATTGACATCATCCCGAAATAGAAGATGAAGAAGTGGGCTGCAAGCGGAACGACCCCTAAATCCAGCAACACAGGTCCGACCAAAATCGCCATGAGTAGATAACAGACAGAGGAGGGCAGCCCCATCCCGAGAATAATTGTGGAAATCATCAGGAGGAAAAGGGCTAAAATGAGATTCGTTTTCGCAAGCGGTAACAGGGCTGCAGGCAGTTTTGAACCAACACCTGTGAGTGTGACAATTCCCAAGATGATTCCCACACATGAAGCGGCGGCTATCAGAGACACACCACTCTGTGCAGCGTTTTCCATCGCTTTTAAAACGCCGGGTATGCCGACGCGGGTCTGTTTGTGAAAGAGGCTTACGACCAACACGACCAGTAAACTCCAACTGACTGCACGGAACGGCGTAGCTCCCTGCAGTAGGAACACTATTAGCGTGATAAACGCCGAGAAAAAGACTACGCCTTGCATCTTGGAAAGTTTGCTTGTGTGTTCCTCCGATGTGTCGGTGTCCGCCTGGGTGTGATTCACGGGGGTGCTACTGATACGTTTTGCATAGAAATGGACGATGCATAGCAGGGCAGTATAGTAGAGAATCGCTGGCAGGAGCGCGGCTTTGATGATTTGCAGGTATGTAACAGCAGGTTCAACGATTTCCAGCATCATATAGGCACCCGCGCCCATAATCGGTGGGACTAACGCGCCCCCGGAACTCGCCGCGGCTTCAATCCCACCCGCAATTGTCGGCTTAAATCCGACACTCCGCATCAACGGAATTGTAAAGGTGCCGGTCGTCGCCGTATTGGCAACGGCTGAGCCTGAAAGCGAGCCCATCATCCCGCTTCCAATTACTGCTACCTTTGCTGGACTCCCCGCGCTGCCGCCGAATATTCGTCGCGCTAAGTTTAAGATGTACGCGGTGGCACCGGTCTGCTCCAGAAAGGTACCGAATAGCACAAAGAGGAAAACGTAGGTGAACATAACCCGTAGTGCAATACCGAATACCCCTTGGCTATGTAAAAACGTCTGACTTGCGATACGTTGCAAGGAATACCCCTTATGCGGAAATAGCCAGTCCGGCATAAACTGCCCGAAACCTGCATAGAGCAAAAACAGGAGGGCGAGAATTGGAAGGGTTATGCCAATAGCGCGGCGGGTCGCCTCTAAGACTAAAATAAGTCCAACTCCGGCGACGAGGTAATCCGTGAAACGTTCGTTCGCTGCGCGGTCCCCGAGGAATTTGCCATCTAACCAGAACGTTTTAAAAATAGGTTCGGTTTGGAGGATAATGTAACCGAAACAGAGAATTACAGTGCTGACTAGCACAAAATCGAGGAGCTGACAGGCACGGTTGTCGGCAAATCGCGGATGAAGTGGGTATTTCAAAAAGACGACTATTAACCCGAACATCGCGAAGAGTGCCAACTCGGATTGCGGATTCAGCAACGGATAGTTGACTTCGGCTAAGATAAAAAGACTTAGCAGCACTGCAACTGACAGAATAAGGGGTTGTTTTAGCTGTTCCAATAGATTAGATGATGTGTTCCGGTGACGTTTTAAGTTCAGACAATAGACTTCTCTTAAAGTGTAGCAGAAAATGTGAGGGGTGTCAACTAAAAAGATAGAGATGGGCAGGGCCATTTAGTTTTAAGAATTTTCATGTGATGAGGTTAACTGTGAGTTTAGGTTTTGAGGCGAAAAATCGTATTGCCTCGGTGATTTTGGTATACCCTGCAAATCGTAAGACCGCCAGTGCGGTGTTGTGCAAAGCTGCCAAGACTTGGGGGATGCTGCCTGTTCTCGCTTTTAGTGTCACATTCTCCTGTTTTGGGGTGTGTAAAGTTTTCGTATGTCTGCGATATTTTTTATGAAGAAAAATGAAACAGTTCGCAACTAATACCATTTTTATTAATTATTCTATCATTACCGGTTGTTAGAAATCAAACGGAGAACGGGAGACCCAAACTGGAAGTTTATGCTACGATAAAGCGCACAAACTGGAAGTTTATGCTACGATAAAGCGCACAAACTGGAAGTTTATGCTACGATAAAGCGCACAAACTGGAAGTTTATGCTACGATAAAGCGCACAAACTGGAAGTTTATGCTACGATAAAGCGCACAAACTGGAAGTTTATGCTACGATAAAGCGCACAAACTGGAAGTTTATGCTACGATAAAGCGCACAAACTGGAAGTTTATGCTACGATAAAGCGCACAAACTGGAAGTTTATGCTACGATAAAGCGCACAAACTGGAAGTTTATGCTACGATAAAGCGCACAAACTGGAAGTTTATGCTACGATAAAGCGCACAAACTGGAAGTTTATGCTACGATAAAGCGCACAAACTGGAAGTTTATGCTACGATAAAGCGCACAAACTGGAAGTTTATGCTACGATAAAGCGCACAAACTGGAAGTTTATGCTTAGAAATGGTATAATATAACAGCATCCCAAAACATTTTTGGGAGGAAAGCGGCACGGTTTGCAACTAACCTGATGCGCCCCCGATAGCGAAAGTGTCACATTTCATTTTTTTTTGGAAATCGTCCAAAGGGGGTGTAAACGGCTTACAAAGCTATGCGTGTCGTGAGTTTAGGCAAATGCAGCCCCGGGAACCAGATGTCACACTTTGTGTCGAAAAGTGTAACATTTTCACCGGAACCGGTCTCAAAAAGTAGGAGGCAGAACGCTAAAAAAGTTGTCAGGACAGATACCCGAAATCGGCCGTTGAAATGACACACTTCGTTTTTTTTGTGTTTCGAAAGAGAGAGGACAAAACGGCTTTCAAAGCTATGCGTGGCGTGCGTTCATGCACATTCAGCACCGAAAACCGAAAGTCACACTTTGTGTCGAAAAGTGTAACATTTTCACCGGTTTTGTACAAAAACTTTACACACTCTTGAGATAGTCAACTTAACGGTGGTTTACCTTATTTGCGAGGTTCCGTGTCAATGGAGATGTTTTTGACATCCTTAAAATCGGGCAAGCGGAACCCAGTATCATTAGACATTATGATGATTTAAACGGAGTATGCTTGTGAACCTTGTAGGGGCGAGGTCCCCTCGCCCTATGACCATGGCTTCAAATCGGGCGGGGGGACCCCGCCCCTACGCACCGCCACTGCTAACGAACTAGAAATGCTACAATTAAACCGGCATAATGTCTATTATTTAGGCGAAAACTCTCTCGTCAAAGTGGTAAATATCTGATTGATACTGACATAGTCGTTTGACAAAAACTTTATGCCCTCTCAAAAAACCTTGATTTTTGATAGTGTTTATGCTAAAATGTTTACAACAAATTCGGTACGTGCAGAAAGTAAACCGAAAAGGAGGCTACACAATGGACAATTTGAAAACAGAACTTCTCGAACAGATAGAAAAACTTACACCCCAGCAACAGAAACAGGTTTTGGATTTTGCCCTAGAACTTTCGGGTGAACTAGCAAAGCGTTACCCCGGAAAAAATCTGCTTCAATTTGCGGGAACGATTTCGCCAGAAGACTTGGAAATCATGAAGCAGGCAATTGAAGAAGGGTGTGGACAAGTTGATGAATCAGAGTGGTAGGTATCTGCTTGATACGAATATCGCAATTGCCTTGTTTTCCGAGGAGGTAGAGGTACAAGAAAGAGCCAAAAACGCAGGAGTTGTGGCACTGGCACCCCCTATAATCGGTGAACTTTACTACGGGGCCCAGAAGTCGCACAAAGTCTTGGAAAACCGCCACAAAATAGACAGTTTTGTGCAACAAAACGCTTTTTTTCCTTGTGATTTGGAAACGGCGCAGTGGTACGGAATCATCAAAGACCAACTGCGAAGGAAGGGCCGCCCCATCCCCAACAACGATATCTGGATTGCAGCAATCGCCATGCAATATGATTTAATTCTCGTCACGCGAGACGCACACTTTAATCATGTAGAATCTCTTCAGACAGAACGTTGGTAACGTTATGAACAGGAATGAACACCCCTAGACGAAATTGAGAAATATGTTAGCATCAGAACATAACCCCACAAACGAGGCACTTAACACTCTTCGCGAAAAACTCCGCGAAATGTTCCACTTTGCACATACCGACCTAGACTTCGGCATCTTCCGTATCCTCAAAATCAAACGCAATGAAGTCAATCAATTCATCGATGACAAACTAACAGAAATCGTCCAAACCGCACTCGCTGATGTAACAGAGGCTCTTTACGACAACCAACTGACACAGGTCAGGGAATATGTCACCGAAGAAGGCAGCCGTAGACAACGGGACTGGCTTGAGGATATCAAAGAGAATACCCCACAACTCGGCGCAAATATCGACAATTGGATGCCTCTGGTTAGAACAGTATGAGGATGTCCTCAATAATATCACTTTACCGACCACTTTATAAATATTAAGTATTTTGATGGAAATTCAGATAACATTCATCTTCTTGTGTTGTGGTTATGATCCATCCATTCAACACAGTCGCATGGAATGGATAGATTATTTGACATACTCTCCCAGCTAAAGCAAGGGAGATTCTTTTAAAAAGTTCCGCTACGCGTTAGCTATTGGATTGTGGTTTTCAGACGTGTGAACGTCCGAGGTCCCATCGAGGACATCCTCAACGGAGATGCTTGGGCTGTTCCAAGTCTTACTGCCCCTAACTCAAAGGACAAGGTTTCCCTGCCCTCGTGCTTCGCACCTTCTTTATGCTTGTGAATCAGTGCTTTGGTATCCAATGCAGCATGACCCGTCTTTTGGATACCGAAAGCATTGCACAAAAATGTGGATATTGACTGGGTATCGCCAGAACATCAGCACACAACCCTACCATAGGTTGAGGTTCGGAACTTCAACATTGGTGGCGTTGAAGGTGGTAATCCGAACCACTGATGATATATATATTATACCACATTTTAATGCAAAAGTCAAATTAAAAACATAAGCTTATGTTCCTACTACATCCCCCAGCTAAAGCACGGGGGTTTTGTAGCGGAAGACTTGATAAAAGTCCTGTTTCTTGGAGGAGTCTGCTACGAGATGCACTACCGTGTGGCTCAAAAAGATATGGACAATCTAACATTTTATGATAGTAGATGTCTGTTAAATCGATAAAACCTGTTATACCCTTAATATTTGTGGTTTCAACCGTTCGATAATAACCATGTATTCTGAGCAGTTCCTTACGTTTTTTACGTTGTATTAGGTGGATGACCTTATACCAATTTAGAAGTAGAAATAAAGGAATTCCAAATACAAGGCAAGTAACAACAACGTTTAGTAAGGTAACATCGGACATACTGTATTGTGGATTGGCAGCAACACCAATCAACCCAAAAGTTAAAATTACTGCAAGTGTGACTAACACAGGTTTAATAAGCATTTTGCTATCTTGATCAGGACTTACGCAAATTTAGCAGAAACCTCGTAGGGGCGGGGTCTCCCCGTCCGCTATGTCTCGCTCTAGATCCCACTGTCATTAGGGTTTATCAACGCGCTGCGTAAGTCCTGGTCAAGTTAAGAATCAATGACGAGTGCGTAAAGTTTCTGTACAAGTTAATCTATTGATGTTTAAAACGCCCTACTCCTACAGTGCGACTCATTGCTCAGCAGAACGGTGCTCGTAGTAGGGAAACCATTTATTGCCTGTCAGCGTAACATTTTTCGTAGTGTGCCTCATTGTTCGTCAGAGTCCTACACAACACGACGGGCGATGAATCGCCCTACTACAAACGCGTGTACGAAAACTTTACACACCCATCAATGACTTTTTGCAAGTCCAAAACGACTTATTGCGAATATTAAATCTACATTCGGACCGAAATGAGCCAAGTGCGATTAAGAACTCCAACACCACCCCCCTATCTTCTTAAAAATTGACACCTATGAACCCGCTCCAGCTCTTCCCTTAAACACCGCGTACAAATACCAGAACGCAGGCACGAGCAGCACCCCACCTACACCCACAACAATCAGCACAGGCCGAAGCACAGCATCGGAGGCGGCAGTGTTTGAAAACGTTAGATTCGGTGTAACAAGATAAGGAAATTGCGCCAATCCCCAACCGAAAATAATCAGCGTGACCTGTATCGGCACAAGCACGCGTGCGAGTCTAAAGTGCCGTTTCCAAATCGCCCAAATGCCGCTGATGGCGACAGCCCCGGTTAAGATATGAAACGGAATTGACCAGACGCTACTTCCTAAACCGCGTCGTATTGCGGGCGCGCCTTCCGTTGACAAGATAAAACTGAGTCCTGCCATTGCGCCCACACTCACTGCTGCAATGAGCGCGCGCCGCCGAAAATCTGCCTGTAACGCCGCATCTGCCGTTTCCAATGTAAGATAAACAGCCGCAAGCAAGGCACAGAGGGATAAGGTGAAAAAACCGATAGCAAACGGAAATGGCGCAAACCACGATGAAATAAAATCTGTTTCTACATGTCCGCTTTCGGCGTTACCCTGAATTGTGCCGGAGGCAACCGCTCCTAAGGTTACGCCTAGCATCACAGGCGTGATAACACTTGCAATTGCGAAGACGCGGCTCCAGCGACGATAGGTCGTGTCCGATTGGTCGTCATAAGTGCGAAAGACAAAGGCGGTGCCGCGAAGCACAATGCCGATGAGCATTAAGGTGAGCGGAATGTGCAAAGCGGTGCCGATTGTTGCGAACGCCACCGGAAACGCCACAAAAAGCAGCACCACAATTACGATTAACCAAACATGGTTGGCTTCCCAAATAGGTGCGATTGCCTGGGTGATAAGGTCACGTTGTGCTTTCGCGCGCGGGCCTGTTGCAAACAAATCCCAGATGCCGCCGCCGAAGTCTGCCCCGCCTGTTAGCATATACAGAATCAGCGAGATGAGCATCACGCCAGCAACCCATATTTCAAGTTCAAGTCCGAACATCGGTCTCCTCCGCTTCTTGGGGATGCTGGAAAATCTGACGACGTAGCAGGATAACAACGATAATTGATAGGAAAATGTAAAGCACGGTGAAACCGATGAACGGAACAACGAGATTCGGCATCGGTGTTACCGCCTCCGCAGTCCGCATATAGTTGTAGATAATCCACGGTTGCCTGCCGACCTCTGTCACTGTCCATCCCGCTTCAATGGCGATGAAGCCGAGTGGGGCACAGAACGTGACGAATCGCAGGTACCACCTGTTGAGCGGCAACCCTTTCTGTCGCCATGCAAGCCACCCGCCTAGTAGGCCCGCGACAATCAGCACCATGCCGCACGCTACCATAATCTGAAATGCAATATGCACAATTGCCACAGGCGGACGATTTTCCGGTGGCACCTCCTTGAGTCCCATAATTTCAGCGTTCGGGTCGAAGTGTGCAAGGAAGCTGAGTGCTTTCGGAATTTCAATTGCAAATCGGGTTTCTTCAGCGTCCTCATCGGGAATCCCGCCGATACGTAGCGGTGCCCCGCGTTCCGTTTCCCACTGTCCCTCCATCGCTGCCAATTTGATCGGTTGATATTTGGCGAGACGCTTGGCACTGATGTCCCCAGAAATCGGTTGGAGAATTGCAATGATACCGCCGACGCTAAGCGCAATCGCAAACGCCCGCCGATGGAAAGGGTTATCCGGGTCACGCCGCAGAAAATAGGCGTGGATACCTGCAACTGCAAAGCTGACAGCGAGAAAAGCTGCCAACGTCATGTGGAGAGCTTGACTGAACGAAGAGGGATTTAGCATCGCCGCAATAGGGTCAATGTCCGTAACCTGTCCATCAACAACCGTAAATCCGGCAGGCGTATTCATCCATGCATTCGCTGTGACAACGAAGATGCCCGAAAAGATGCCCCCTAACATCACCATGATGCCTGAAAACCAGTGGACATTTTTCGGCACCCGTTCCCAGCCGTAGAGGTAAATGCCCAAAAAGATTGCCTCTACAAAGAACGCGAGCCCCTCCAACGAGAACGGCATACCGATAATCGGACCAGCGTAAGCCATAAAACCGGGCCACAATAAACCGAGTTCAAAAGAGAGCACGGTGCCAGAGACTGCCCCGACAGCGAACAGAATCGCCGTACCTTTTGACCACCGCTTTGCAAGCGTGAGGTACACTTCGTCTCCTGTTTTCAACCACAACCTTTCGGCGATGACCATCAGGAGTGGCATCGCTATCCCGGCGGAGGCAAAAATGATGTGAAAGGCGAGGGACATCGCCATTTGTGCGCGTGCTGCCAATAGGTCTGTCATAATTAGCAATTAGCAATTGGAAACCAGAAATATAAGACGCGGGTCACAGATATTGATAACGCCGCAAACTCTTGCTAAAGGTTTCCATAGGTTTCCATAGGTTTCCAAAATCCAACATTTTTGTGCTAGTAGTGAGAAAAAACGGTGACAGACTAAATCAAGTCGGTGTCACAACAAAGTGCCGGTATTCAAAAGGACTGAGGACTGTTGCTGCATTGCTAACCATATAGCTATTGACATCCAAACTGAAGATGGATGTTGTGTCATAGCTACGTCCGCATCAGGAACGACAAATCATTGCGCCGCTTGAACGGTGATATTGACCCATCTGCTTTTTGCGGAACCTGCAGCGTTGGTCGCTGTAAATTGAAGACCACGCTTTTCAACTCCTGACACCGTGCCACTTAAAACACCATTCCCAAATGACAAGCCAGCAGGAATACGCCCAGCTGTCTTCGTTATCGTCGGACTTCCTGACACATAACTCTTTAAGTCTAAACGAAAACTATCCCCCACAGTGAGCGTGAAGGGAGCTGGTATATCACTCCAAACCGGGGCTGCCACTGCGGCTTGGGGCGTTACAACGACTTTAGACGAGGCTGAACCCGAACCCGCACTATTCACAGCACGCACCCGAAACGCATAAACCGTGTTGTTTGTTAAGCCTGTTATCGTAACGGATGGGCTGCTGCCGCTGCCTGTAGAAACCCAACTTCGCCAGGTGCCATCATTGTTGGTATCTCTGCGATATTCGTAATCGGTTATTGTACCGCCACCATCTGAAGAGGGCGCGTACCAAGATAGCGTGACCTCTCCATCCCCTGCGGTTGCCTGTAGATTCAGAGGTGCCCCCGGCGTGGATACTATAAAGCGCGGTGTAGCGGTAGCCGTATACGAGGCTGACCCTGAACCCGCACTATTCACAGCACGCACGCTAAACACATAAGTTGTGCCGTTGGTGAGACCACTAATTACTTTACCTGTTAAAGTCCAACCTACTGATGTCCACGCCCCCCAAGTCGTGGCACTATTTTCTCTATACCGGTATTCGTAATCCGTAATTGTAGCACCGCCATCATCACTTGGGGCTTCCCATATCAAGGCGACCCCTCCATCGCTGCCAAAGGCTTGCAAATTACGCGGTGCCCCCGGCGCGAATATTGGAAGTTCCGGGGTTGCCCCATACGGTCCACTCCATGCACCACCCCCCACGCTATTCTTCGCACGCACCCGGAATTGGTAAAACGTACCATTCGTGAGCCCTGTTACAGTCTCCGATAGGTCGGTGCCGGCGGATATCCACGGACTGAAGTAACCGCTGGTACCGACACGATAATCGTATTCGTAAACGGTAATCACAGTACCACCATTAGAAATAGGGGATTCCCAGGTAAGGGTTACCACACGATCTCCTGCGGTCAACGTTAAATTTTGCGGGGCAGTAGGCACAGTCGCCGGGGTTGCATAGGCGGTATTCGAGACTACGCTTTTACCCGCACTATTAACAGCTCGCACCTGGAATTGGTATTGGACACCGTTGGTTAGACCAAAAACCGATGCTAAGGTGTTGGTATTACCCCACGATGTCCATGCGCTATAGGTCTGATAGGTGCGACTATATCGGTATTCGTAATCGGTAATCGTAGCACCCCCATTGGAGCTAGGAGCTATCCAGGATAAGCTGACCCATAGCAGCTGTCCAAGAGAGGCGGACTTGACCATTCCCTGCCGACATACTTAAACCGGTTGGCGAGTCTGGTAGCGCGGGCGTATTCGTAGCACCGTCATCGCCTGAATTCTGATTTTGCTGATTGTCACTATCATCGGTGTCTGGTGGTGTCCACTGCGGTTTCGTTTTACGAAGCGGATTGGCTTTAGAGTTCTGACCCCGATCTGCCGCATTAACCATATTATACCATTTTTATTAATTATTCTACCATTACCAGTTGTTAGAAATGAAACGGAGAACGGCACAAACTGGAAGTTTATGCTACAAGAAAGAGACATTTTCAATTAGAAATGGTATTATATTGTTTCTTGTGTAGCTTGGCGGGATACGGGTAACCAGCTTGATGTAATTTTTCGACGATATCAGCGTAATCCTCACGTTTTTCATTGTCCGACAGTTTGGTTCCATCGTTCCACTTGTCAGCTACTTCCGTATCCTGCATAATCGAATGACCGTGTCGTTCATTATAATGCTTTTCTTGTAATTCATCTGTTGCATGGTCTAATTCAATACAGTGTCCAATTTCATGTCCAATAGTTCCCTTCAATTCTTCGAGGTAGTAGTTTTTATAATAATTATCTAAGTCCGGATGCTTATCTATCCGTTGCAAGTCCTTTGCAATACGATGCGGATACACGCGACAATATTGAACAAGATATGGCACGGTGGCCCGCGGTGCCACGACACCCTGGTCCCCCTGATGCGAATCCTTAATCTCGTCATCAGCGGAAGCATTTACAACATAAACGGCACTTTGAGGGTTTGGAGTACCACCCCTGATAGGTACATACCTTTTGCCATTTCCACAAGTATAACGACTTATCCGTCTGTTGTTAGATGCCATATTATTTTTATCAATGAGGTGAATGGTAAATACGTCCGGAAGGTTTGACGCATAGCCATAACCTTCATCAAACTCGCTGTGAACAAAAAGGTCTTTTTCAGATGACGGATCTGTGTCAACATGCTCACCACCGATCCAGAACCCGCGATACTCTTCAAAAACGGTAAGCCCATCTCCATTGTTTGTATTGCCATTGGGGCCGGCTTCGTCATCTCCCCACGGGTCGTAACCGGCGCGTCCTTCAATTACAAATGTATTATCCTCCCTCCAACCATCGGCAATGTCGTTGCCGTTATTGTCTTTAGGTATTGAAAGACTCGCATTCGCGGTGTCATTATTAGTGGGGGTATTATCTAGCTCCTGACCGTTCTCTCCTTTTTTCTCATTGAGACTTACGTTTCCATCGAGTATACCGTGGGCACCATAGTCATCAACAAAAACATATATCGGAATTCCTGTATGAGGCGATTTGCAGTAAACTGTCAATGTATCACTCGTTTTGCTAACGCGATACTGTAATTGGTCCGTGTCTTTGGGTTGGTCACTTTGCCGGAAGTAAATATCCTTTTTATCGCCGGACTGGGGGCCCTCATTCATACAGAACCCTGTGTAATCGGAGACCTCTGTCAGGCTAAAAGTATAGTGAGTCGATGTAATGGCATCTATTGCATCTGAATCGGCCTCGATAGAAGCATTAATTACAAGCACTGTATCGTGTTCCGGTGTCCATGACTCCCACTTGGCGGGTGGCTTCAGGTCTAACGTAAAAGTGGTAGCGGGTTGCGTAGGCACCGCATCTGCTGCGTGAGTGGAATTAGTCAAAATAGATGAACAGATAAGAACCAGCGGTAAGAGTGAAACACTTAGATATTTGCGTATCATCTGTTTTCTTCTTCACTTTTTCGTTTCATAGCGGGTTGTTCACGGATGAGATGTTTATACAAAGAAAGTCTTTTCATAGGTCCTGTAAACACTTCAGCCGCTTCAAAGTATGATAGTGCCTTTTCATATTCCCCCAAACTGTAGTAGGTTAGTCCTAAAACAAAGATAGGATCATACCACCACGGGTTTTGCTGATATGCTTTTTCGAGATAAGGTATCGCTTCGCGGGGTTCAGGATGGTGATAAGTTAGGTGGCATGCTAATTTATATAGAGCTTCTATTGAGTCTGGACGTAGTTCAACGAGCCTCCGACGTATCGCTTCCCCCTCATCCGGATTTTTATCTTGTATCATGGCACAATAGTAGCTAAGCGCACGAAAGTTATCGGGGTTTTCTGACAGCACTTCTTCAAACAGTTTCTTTGCTTCCGCTTTCCAACCAGCCAATTTCATAAGATATGCGCCGGTTGCGACCTTGTCTAACCCTTCACCGACAAGTGCTATGAACCTTTGTTCATTCACTTCGTCCGGAAGATCAATATCATAAGCAAACCTCTCTATTTTTCTCCATTTTTCTGTGCCTTCTCTAAGATGCCAGAAACCTTTATCGTCCACTCTTCTAAAGTGTTCCGGGTATTTTTGAACGAAATCGGGCGGTGGAAACGGAGACTTTGGCAGTCTATAGTGTCCATCGGGGCGATGTGGTGGGGTCTTTGGGAACTGTATCGTTGTAAAAAAGGTATCGCCCGGCGGAGCTTCGGGCACCTTCGTGTATGCGGTGCTCCGGTGATGCTCGTGAGGCAGTGAACCGGCTGGTGTGTTTTCATCAGCAGCGGGTGCGCTCTTTTCTACGGTTTTCTGGCCGCACCCGGCACACCCACTGAGTAAGATTATCATTGTCAGAAATAACGTTGTAAGGTTTCCACTGTGAAGGTTCATGACGTTTCTCCTATTTTTCAACGCCTATAATCCATTGTTCGGCGGAACGTTGCGTCTGTTAAAAGAAAACTGATGACCAATAATAGAGGTCAAGTGAAAATAAGATGTTGTCGTGTCATTGTATGGCGATTCCTTTATTCTGTTTGGCTAAAATTATTCGGATAAGAGCAATACGAGTAGACGCGACACCAGGGTGATTTCCTGCGAACCTTTGAAACCCTTGGAAGTATCTCAGTGATTTCTCAAACTCCCGTAATTCAAAATAAACTTGACCTAAAATCAAAATAGGATCTGCCCAGTCCGGTTTGAGTTGATACGCTTTTTCAAGATAAGGTATCGCTTCACGGGGGGTGTCTTCGTTCTCCAAAATGAGCTGCCCTAAACTATATAAGATTCTGATGTCATCAGGACGGGTTTGTAGCATGCGGAGATAGGTCGCTTTCACCTCATCCGGATTATCAAGTGAATGATACATACACCAATAAATAAGCACCTCATAATCATTTGGATTTTGGGCGTATGCTTTATCTACCAATTCTTTCGCATAATCATTTGAGACATGTTTTGCCGCTATAAACAAGGCCCCAACAAGTGGGTCTAATCCTTCCGATAGTGCTTCTGCCAATTTTCTTCGATAGGCTTGTTCTGTGATTCCTTTAGAGCCGAATTCACCCTGCACTTGCGACCATTTTTGAAATAATTCTTCCGTTTCATTGACACTCCAATATCCGTTTTCATGTATGACGAAGAGATGCGGGTTGTCTTTGATAACATTCGGGATTTCAAATGGATTCTTTGGTCTGTAGTGTCCATCGGCAGAGAGTTGTGGTTTGTCCGGGAAAACGATACTTTCAAAAAAAGTGTCGTTTTCAGGGGCTATGGGCTCCGTTGTATCTGGTGCGGGATGCCAGTGTCCATCGTGCCAGTATCCATTCGCTGTGTCTTGTTGCTCTGCTTCAATAGGTGTCTGCTCAGCGTTTTTCACGCTACACCCACTACAGCCTGCTAACAAGAACAATGTTATCAGTAGCATTATGGTTGTGAAAGGGTCTATACGATATTTCATCGGTTTTCTCCTTTTTTCAGGACTATTTAGTTTGAGGAGCGGGCTTGTCGCCCGCATACTACTCTTTTATTTTATAGCATTTTGAATGGACAGTCGCGAGCACAGCGCGTTCCTACAGAAGACTTTGAACAGAAATAGGTCTACCAGGCGGTTTTTCTCAGGCGTGAGCACAGCTCGCTCTTGAGGAGCGGCAGATTGCCCAGTATTCGGGCAAGCAGCCCGCTCCTCGTACTAAAAGAGTCGCGAGCAGAGCTCGCTCGGACAGAAGAAAACGATTGAAAATATGGAGAACTAGATGACCCTGCCACCCCTTATCAGGGAGACGACGTTACATACAAACGGTGAGTGCCTTTGAATCGGCACTTATTGCGGAATATATCAAGCCACCCACGGCTCAAGCCCGAGAAGTTTTTTCCCTAGCGGGGTTAGTTCAGCTGTTTTGCCTTGGTGATGCTCCTTCTCTTTCTTGTTTCCACCGAGACCGGTTAAACGTTCACGCCATCCTGTCACCCGGTGTTCGCTTGTCTCTGTGCCGTTATTCGGTGCGGGTGACATCGTGATGTATTGCGCCATCCGTGGACGTTCAGCAGAGTTCGGGCTGCTGCCGTGCGGCAATGCGCTGTGCCAGATAACCAAATCCCCTGCGTTTCCCGCAACCGGCACCGCTTCCGATTGATATTCGCGTATCACCTGCTGTGGGGGGGTATCTTCAGGCAAGGTCTTTAACCACGCCTCTAATTTCTTATGGAAACCGGGGATACAGGTAAACGCTCCCTGATTACTGGGGGTATCCGCGAGGTATAACACACCTTGTACCCTTAGACGCACCGGCATATCGTTCAACGACATATCCCAATGCAGATAGGGGCCGGTGAACTTCCACTCTGGCCGTTCGGGCGGGTTCATACTTGCGCGGTCAAAACTAACCCAGAGTTTATCATTTCCCCAGATTTCAGTGAACGCTTGATGGATGCGCGGATATTGGCGGTTGTTCCACAACGCTTGATGTTGATAAATTTCCACCATAATCGTCCGCCGAGGGGGGTCGGGGTACCAGCTCTCCGGGTCATCGCCATTCATCTCAAGGAAATCCCAGACCGCTTGCTCAGCGGCGCGGCAATTTTCAAGCGGAACGGCTTCCGGTACAACAACGTAACCATTTTCTTCCCAAAATTCTAAAGCTTCTGCATCAAAAACAGGCATAATTTTTCTCCAATATATAGTAGTAGGCACGAGGTGTGTGCTGTTAACTCTCTTGATTTAGGATATAAAATGCTGTCTTGCATATTCAAGTCGTTCCGGCACACCGATATCAATCCAGTCCGTTTCAACTGTGTGAACATAGAATTGTGTTAGGTGTGGGAAAACATCGTGTTCAATAGAAAAGGTATCGCTTTTTGGAAAAGCGTCAACAATAGCACGGTTGAAAAGAAAAACTGCCCCGTTTGCACAACCGGGGCGTGCCTCCTGCTGTTTCTCGCGAAACTCGGTTATACGGCCCTGTGCGTCAGCGACGATTTCACCGTAGGAGCGGAGGTCATCCACTGAAACACCGAGCACTAACCCCTCCATTTCAGGACGCAGGCGGGCAAGCATGTCAGCCAAAGCGATATCTTTCAACAAAATATCACCGTGTAAAACAAACACAGGAAAGCTGCGTACATAGCGGAACGCGTTCTGAATTGCACCACCGGTACCGAGCGGTTTCTCCTCTTGTGCATACAGGATTTTCACACCAGCATAGCTGTCACCGACATGCTCATAAAGCACATCGTGCAAGTGTCCGGAGGCGAGAATCACTTCTGTCACCCCCGCCGCTTTTAGGAGTGCTACCTGCCATTCCAAAACGGTGCGTTCCCCAACTTTGAGGAGGATTTTCGGCAGCTTTTCCGTTGTTTTTCCGAGTCGGGTGGACAGGCCACCACAAAGAATAACCGCTTGCATGATTGGTAATTGGTAGCGTTCCGTAATGGCTAGCCGATGATATTAACCTGTATATTGAAGAGCAGGCTGTTTGCCTGAAGCCTGTGCAATACTATGTATTTCACATCTTATACGGTTTGCAAGTTGCTTATAGAAAGCAACCAGGGTTCATCTACCAAAGCACGCAGGAATATCCCGCGTGCGCCATTCAAATCTCTGTCCATCTTAAGACCTGTGCTATCTTTGATAACTTTAGCCCCGCCTAAGTTTTTGACAATCTCGCCTGTCCAAGACACTGTTTTTGACGTGTAAGCCTCACAGACATCCAGCACAAGACATCCAGTTTCTTTTGCTTTATGCCTAAGGAACTGTTTGAAACGGTAATGGGAGAGAGTCAACATTTGGCGGACTGTTCTTTTATGGAGTTTGCGTCCACTTTTACAAGTCTTATGAGAAGTCTCAAAAGTGGGGAGTAAGATAATATCAAAGTTATCGACAAGCCACCGTGCGACTTTCTTATGCAACTCATCCACAAGGTTTCTAATCCGTTTTCTGATACGATTTGCGGCACGTCTCATGTTCTTCTTTGCCTGTTGCTTAGTTGCTTTAGAGGCACGGGATAATAGGTCGTCAAGATATGAACAAAGTCGTTGAATACGATTAATCGCATGGTGTCCGAGCCAGCCGAACCCATGCTCATGAAAATATGTAAGGAATGTCCTAACACCGGGGTCAAGTGCGACGACACGTCCGTTTGGTTTTCGCTTTCGTATCGTCACACTATAACTGACACACAAATAATAGTGTGTGCCATCTTTGACCAAGCGGGAGTCTTTGATATTTTCAGGGAGACGCTCACTCAGTCGAAGTTTTCCTAACTTTGTGTGATAAACACCCTTTTCAGATATGGCAGCTTTGGGTATAAAGATACTATCTGAAGGGTTTCGTTTAGATTTAAAAGAAACAGATTGAAACTGTCCTATTTTCTGACATTTCTGCTTCGCTGCGCGAACAGCAAGACAGGCATCACGGATAGCAACTGACTTAATTTGATAAGGAACAGGGGTTGCCCAATCCGGCAGGGCATCAAGGATACCTGTCTTAATCGCTATCCAGTTGGCATGTGTGTCCGTGTCGTTCAACAAAGCAACCGTTTTGTTGTAGGTCCAACGTGCTGTGCCTATCCATTGCCGCAGTGTCTCACGTTGTTCGCTTGATGGATAAACTCTTATCCTCTTTGATTTTATCACGGGAACTTCGGAGTCCATGCAGTCTGCAACTGAAGACATGCAGGATGGCGAGAAGATCCGACTTGAGCTCTTCTTCCGGGCTGTGTTCTGTTTGGTCAAGAACCACGAGTTCGCCACCGTTTTGTTCAACGAGGTATCGTATAAGGTCGATACCGAACCGGGCGAGACGAGCCCGATGGGCAATAACAACCTCGAACTTATCACCTTGCATAAGCCGGTCCAGTAAGGTTTAGGTCCCTTTTCTTTTGAAGTTAAGACCGCTTCCGATGTCTCTAATAATTTCTGCTTCGGGGTAGATACTTCGCATAAAAGCGACTTGGCGTTCAAGGGCGTCTCTTTGCTTGGTGCTCGATACCCGGCAATAGCAAACAGTGGCAACTGATTTGGATTGGCTTTTGATGTATCTGTCAACATCGTAGCGTCTGTGTCCGCCTCCAGTGCGGATAATATCAATCTTTCCTTCATTTGCTAATCTCCGTAAGTGTGCCGGGGTATAATCAAGCAACTCGCTCGCTTTTTTTGCTGATACATAAGTCATTGTATATATGATAACACAAATATCGCGAAATGTAAAGAAATATACAGATTTTATGCTACTGTTCCGCTACCTTCATTAGGCTTGGAACTCAAATGCATTCTCAATTTGTTCAAGCCGTAACAATTCACACTGCGGTGACAAGTAGATAGCGATAACATCAAAGCGGCAAGGTGCGTTCAATAGATTTTGTGCCTGCAAATACGCCAACGCAATTTTGGAAATTTGCCGCTGTTTTCGGCGTGTCACCGCAGCTTGAGGCAACCCAAACTTCAGGCTGCGCCGCGTTTTAACTTCCACAAAAACGATACGCTCCCCATCTTGTGCAACTAAATCAATCTCGCCACGTTGGAAACGATAGTTCTGTGCAAGGATTTGATACCCTTGTGTCTTGAGATGCTCCACTGCGAACTTTTCGCCAAGCTTTGCAACGTCCAGCCGTGAATGACGCATGTGTGCTTTCCAAATTGTACGAAAATAGCTATCGGCACCCGGCGGTTAAAACCAGAACGTATCCGGGAGCAGTTTAAAGGTGGACCGATGAATCTCTGATGGACCAAATTCAGCAATTGCCTGACGATGCTGCCGTGTAGGGTACCCTTTATGTTGCGCGAACCCGTAGTTTGGGTACGTCTGATGTAGTTCAATCATCAGTCTATCGCGTGTTGTTTTAGCGATAACGGAAGCCGCCGCGACGGAGCAGCTGAGGCTATCCCCCTTCGGAATCGCTTTTCCGACAATACCTGTGTCAGGCAGATGTAAACCGTCAACAAGCAGATAGTCCGGTTGCGATGTGAGTTGCCCAACCGCTTCCTTCATCGCCACTAACGTCGCACCTAAAATATTGTGCCTCGCGATAACATCGGGGCTCGCTGAACCGACACCTACTGAAACAGCCACACGTTGGATTTCGGCAAACAGCTGCGCCCGTTGTTTTGGGGTCAACTGCTTTGAATCCCTCAAACCGGTAATGTGGCAATTGCGCGGGAGAATAACAGCAGCAGCGACAACCGGTCCAGCCAAAGCTCCCCTGCCTGCTTCATCAACCCCCGCGAGCTGTTTGTAGCCGTTCTGATAGCATTCACGTTCAAAAACGTTCAGCTGATTAGCGTCTACGTTCTTTGACACGTGCTGCCCTTCCAGAGCGGTCTCGCAAATAATATAATTTCGCGCGTCGGACCGCACCGTACCGAACGACCTGAATACTGTCAATATTCGGTGAATGGAGTGGAAATGTCCGTTCACTTCCCTCGCCAAATGCGACGCGACGCACCGTAAATGTGGCGCGCAAGCCGCCGTGTGCCCGACGAATTACAGTGCCTTCGTAAGCCTGAATTCGTTTCTTCTCTCCCTCGCCGATAAGGGTATTCACCCGAACAACATCGCCAGGGCCAAACTCAGGAATATCACTCTTCATATATTCACTTTCAACGGATTCAATCAAATTCATTTTCTTCTCCTCCTTGTAGTTAATATTTTAGTCCACTTCCGCCTTGAGAAACGCAAGCTCCTCATCTGTCAGTTCTAGCTGCTGTAGTAAATCTGGGCGGCGTTCTGCTGTCCTTTTAAGCGATTGTGCATGTCGCCATTTCTCAATATTGTCATGATGTCCACTCAATAGAACGTCCGGAACATGCATGCCCTCAAACGCCGCGGGCCGGGTGTAATGCGGATGATCGAGTAAATCTTGGCTGAACGAGTCGACCTGTGCCGATTCGTAGTCGCCTAATGCGCCGGGTAACACGCGCCCGATAGCGTCAATTAGCACAAGCGCAGCGATTTCGCCGCCACTCAACACATAATCCCCGATAGAAATTTCGGTTGTCACCAACTTTTGGCGGACACGCTCGTCAACCCCCTTGTATCGCCCACATATAAAAATGAGGTGGGTTTCCAAAGAGAGGGTTTCCACGAGGGATTGCGTCAGCGGTGTGCCTTGTGGCGTTAAATAGACAACCTGCGCGGTTGCCTCTGTCCTTAATTCAGCGATAGCCGCGAAGAGTGGTTCCGGCTTGAGAATCATTCCCGCACCGCCGCCGTAAGGGTAATCATCAACCGATTTATGCTTATCCGTTGCCCAATCTCGCAAGTTGCGAACCTGAATGGTTAATTTGTCAGTCTCCTGAAGCCGCTTGAGGATACCTGTTTGCAAGGCAGGTAAGATTATCTCTGGAAATAGCGCGAGCACATCCATCTTCATTGTTCCGTCGCTATTCTTCGGTGGTCCGTGGGGTCTCGATTAACTCAAGAATTACCTTTTTATTCGCTCGCAGCCCTGCGGTATAAAGCACAGTTCTGATAGCTCTCAAGGTACGCCCATATCTGCCGATAATTTTCCCCAGATCTTCTTCTGTGACAGTTAACTCAATAATAACCACCTTTTCGCCAGTCACTTCACGGACAACCACTTGGTCAGGGTTATCGACCAGGGCTCTTACTACGTATTCAATCAAATCTTTGAACATAATTCACTTTCGAGGGTTAACAACGTGAAACATGCGAATAGGCAGGAATATTTCGTTTTCCTGTCCCCGCGTGCGTTATTATTTGTAGGCGCGCTTTTGAAGCGTGCACCATGTCTCTCGTCCATTCCGGACTCTCACTCGGTTTCCACCAGATGTTAGAGCATCAAAGCTACTCTTCTTCAGAGGTCTCAGGAGAAGCCTCTGCTGCCGGTGCGTCTGCTTCTTCGGGTGCAGTTTCCGCTGCTGGTGCCTCTGTTTCCGCTGCCGGTGCATCCGCTTCTGCTGCTGGTGCGTCTGCTTCTTCGGAGGCTGTTTCTGCCTCCGGTGGTTTCTTCAGAGGCTGTTTCTGCCTCCGGTGCATCCGTTTCTTCAGAGGCAGTTTCTGTGAGAAGTGCTGCCTGTTCCTGCTCTACTGAGGCGGCTTCCCCGTCTTCGGGTGTATCCGAAGCGTCAGCCACTTCGTCCTCAGGTAGCGGTTTTCCGAGTTTTTCATACGTAAATTTTTTCCAGATACCACTTTGGGATAGCAACCGTTTCGCTGTATCGGTAGGTTGCGCTCCCCGCCTTAACCATTTCAGTGCTTTTTCCTCGTCAATAAGGACATCAGCTGGGTCGGTTAAGGGATTGTAATGGCCGAGGCGTTCTAAAAACACACCGTCTCGCTGTGCCCGCGCATCAGCCGCGACAATTCGATAGAAAGGCCGTTTTTTTCTACCGTGCCGTTGTAATCTAATTCTAACTGCCAAAAAATACCTCCTGGTATATATCGTATCGTCGATAAATGCGAAATGTTGGTTCCGCGTAAATGCTCAAATATTGTTTTCAAATGATGCCCGGCAAATAGCGTGATAGCACCGTTGCTATCCATAGCTCCGTTAGCATCACTTGCGTTTTTTCCGTTTCCTTGGCTTTCGTGCCTTCCGCTTTGTTCGTGGCCCCCCCCCAATTTTTGTGCGTGGGAGCCCACCGATTTTCGTTCCTTTCTGTAGCATCGCCATTGATGGCTGCTGATCGAACATGCTATTCATCATCCGGAGTTGCGAAATCAGTTGATTCACCTGATTCACACTCGTTCCACTCCCGTTAGCAATTCGGAGTTTTCGGCTTCTATCCAGCAGTGGCGGATTTTTCCGTTCTTCAGGTGTCATCGACTGTATAATCGCTTTTGCGTATTTCAGCTGACTTTCATCCGGCTTAAGGTCCTTGATAGGCAATTGGTTCTTAAAAGGGACCAAATCCAGCAGTTGGTCTAAGGGGCCCATATTTTTTATCTGTTCAAGTTGAGAGAGAAAATCGGTAAAATCCAGTCCTTTCTTTTCTAAGAGTTTGCGTTCTATTTCCTTCGCTTGGTCTTCGCTGAAGACGGCTTCGGCTCTTTCCACGAGCGTCTGAAAATCGCCTTGCCCGATAATGCGTGATGCCATCCGCTCCGGGTGAAATTCCTCAAGTGCCGTCGCCTCAATCCTTTCCCCAACGCCGATAAACTTAATCGGTTTCTGCGTAATAGACCGAATTGAGAGGGCTGCGCCGCCGCGTGCATCGCCATCCATCTTTGTCAAGACAACGCCATCAATCTCCAAATCGGTATTGAAGCTCTCCGCAACGTTGACTGCATCCTGCCCAGTCATCGCATCAACGATTAATAGGATTTCAGCGGGGTTCACCGCTGCTTTGATAGCTTGAAGCTCTGCCATCAACGTTTCATCAATATGCAAACGCCCGGCTGTGTCAATAATCACGCGGTCGCAACCACGGCTCAATGCATCTTGCACCGATGCCTTCGCAATATCAACCGGGGAGACCTCCGTGCCGAGCGAAAAGACCGGCGTATCTGTCTGCTCACCAAGCAGTTGTAGCTGTTTAATTGCCGCAGGACGGTAAACATCCGCAGCGACCAGCATCGGGTTACGGCCCTCCTTCTTAAATCTGAGCCCTAATTTCGCTGCGACTGTCGTTTTACCTGACCCCTGCAATCCTACTAAGAGGATAACCGTCGGGCCACTCGGCGCGACCTGAATCTTGGTCGACTCCCCGCCCATCAACGTTGTCAATTCTTCGCCGATAATCTTAGCAATCTGGAGCTCCGGCGTGAGACTGCCTATCACCTCTTGACCGAGGGCCCGCACCTTGATATTCTCTATAAAATCGCGGGTGACCTTGTAGTTCACATCCGCCTCGAGAAAGGCGCGACGCACCTCACGCAGCGCATCAGAGATATTGTTCTCCGTTAATTTTCCCTGTCCTTTCAACTTTTTGAAAGTACTTTGCAATCGGTCGCTCAAGCTTTCAAACATGATTTGCATCCTTAATGAAATAGTTAATTAAAGTATTATAGCAGATTTTATTGCGTCTGTCAAGTTTTTTTTAGAGAGGGGTAAATATTTTTGTCGAAAGAGTTGAGGGGGAAGAGTGGAAAATTTGGAAGGGGCGAAATTATCTAAATCGCGGCATCCTGTAGATGACGCAGGAGGGTTTCCCGCAAACTAACAGTTTACAGTCCGACGCGATAATCCGCGATTTGCGGCGTATTCGCCCAAATGCGACGTGCATTCAGACAACACACGCCAAATCCACTCTTCCACTCTTCCACCCTTCCACCTATCCGTTTGATAAAAACTTTACCCCTCCCCATAAAATTGTCCAAAGTTTAGCAATTTTTTAAGTACTTGACAAAAATTCTTGTGTATGATACAAATAACGTATGCAAACAACTACGAAAATTATATCTTTACTCTTTTTAACATTTTTCTATTTCGGATGCCAAGGCGGACTGTTCAATCTTAACACCACCGACACTAACGGAAATATTATAGAGAAATCCGGAGAATTGACAGAAAATGAGGTGTGGGATGGAATGGTGTACGTCACCGATACGGTCGTCGTTCCGGAGGGCATAACATTGACTATCCGGTCAGGGGCCATCATTGGGTTTGAACCGATGGACACACCGACCGGGCTTATCGTGCACGGTGAACTTTACGCGGAAGGCGCACCGGACCGAATGATAGTTTTCGGCTCCTTAGGGGCACAACAAAACGCCCCGGAAACCCCGCAGGTGCAGATACCGAAAATCGGAACCGAAACTGTACCAACAACACCCACAAAAATCACACTTCCAGCAAAAGTGGGAGATTGGGAAGGAATTCAGATTGAGGCGAGCAGTCCCAACAACCGTTTAACGTATTGCCGTATCCAACATGCAAATACAGGCATTACATGCCGAACAGACGCTGTCCAAATTGAGGGATGTCTCTTCAGCGAAAACAGAATCGGAGTGCTTGCTGAAAATAGCAATCCCACAATTACCAGTAGCGAGTTCAACAAAAATGAAACAGGTGCCCAATTCCGAGGTGCTGCTGCACCGGAGGTAGAATACAACGCGTTCGCCGCCAACGAATTTGGACTTGTATGTGAGGACGATTCTCGACCGCGCATCCATCACAACGAAATCCGCTCAAACTATCAACATGCAATCGCCTGCTACTCCACAGCTTCACCAGAGATTGTCTCCAACAATATCACGTTGAACAGTGGATGGGCAGTCTACGATGGCGGAAGACTCCGAGACAATTTTATCAACGGAAACAAGCAGTTGGGCCCCAACGTCACTGACCTCGGAATCGGCACAGAAAGCGAGCAGTTTTATGGAGTAGACGAGGTATTTGAACCGAGACCCTCTCCCGTACCGGAGGCGGGTATACCCCGGGAAACGTTTTAATCTCATGCGTCAATTCAGAGCCTATCTTGACCTTATCCGCTATCCGCTTTTTGCAATTCCGATCGTTGCGACACTCCCTGGTGCGCTGATTGCAAGTGAGGGACATTTCACGTGGCGCGTCGCAGCGGCACTCGGCATCGCGTTAGGCGGCTACTTCGCCGGGATGATAAAGAACGACTATTTCCATCGTGAAACAGACGCGCTCACGAACCCGGAACGGCCGCTTCCCTCGCAGCGACTAACACCTCGGCAGGCACTTGTACCCGCAAGCACTCTCTACGGATTATGCGTAATCGCTGGATTCTGGCTTGACCGTAACGCAGGGTTTGTAGTCATGGGCTTAGTCGCCATTTCGCATCTTTACAACGCCTTTTTCAAGGCGCGCGGCATACTCGGCAGCCTCACGTTGCCCTTAGGCATTGGATTACTGAATATCTTCGGCGCATTAGCCGTCAGCGGCACCGTCCCACGGTTGGTGTGGTACGCCTTCGCAGCGACGACCCTTTATGATTTGGGCACCCACATCACAACGACCTTTAAGGATATCGCACGTGATGAAAAACTCGGTATTACAACGACACCCCTGCAGCTCGGTATCCGCCCGGCACTTTTGCTCGCCGCAGTCGCAACGGGATTAGCATTCGTTATCGCATTGTTACCCTATTGGTTAGAAGAATCCCTGCACCAGAAATTCCACGCCGTTTGGGTAATCTTAGGACTGATAGCCGCCGTGGGGAGTCGTATTCCGCTCTATCTACAGCCGAACGAGAAAAACGGTTATTTTGCACTGAAGGGGTCAATGATAGGGTCAATCCTCTTTTTTCCGTGTCTCATCGGCGCGCAGGTGTCTATTGCTTGGACCGCAACGGCAATTGTCCCGTTGCTGCTTGTAACGCTGCTTTTGCTAAAAACAACACAACAGGAGGTGGCAATAAATTATTGGCAAGATGTGGCAGATTAGCGTTAGAGAATAGTTGTTCAACAAACCTCTTCGGTAAGAGCGAGCTGTGCTCGCGATATTAACAGACTAAACCCCAGTATTCGGGCAAACAGCCCGCTCCTTAAGGGTGATATGTTTATAGAAAACTATAACGCAAAAACTCTTAGTCCCATAGGGACGATATCTTTATAGGGGTTAGTGCAAACCGACATTTATTATCAAACTCACGTTTGCTAACAGCCAACAGCCAAAGGAAATCACCATGAAAAATATCGTTTTGCTTATTACGGATACGTTTCGCTATGACAACCTCGGGGACCGAGCAGAACGTCCTATCCGAACCCCGATGCTTGATAAATTTGAGGCGGAACGCGCAACTGCAATTGATAAATTCTATATGAGCAGTTTTCCCACCGTCCCGCATCGCACCGATGTCGCAACAGGGACGGTCGGATGGCCCCACTATCCGTGGCAACCTATCGACCAGAGTGGGCCGAATCATATCGCAAGACTCTTGGGGGCACAAGGGTACGCAACACAACTGATTTGTGATTGCCCGCATCTGTTCAATACACGGTTCCAGCACGGTTTCGATGCCGCTTTCCAGCACAGAGGACAGGAGGGCGACAAACCGTTGCTGCACCTCAACGACGACATCCGAACCGTTATGCCCGACGAGAAAACGCGTCCGCACCCCGCATTCCGCGGAAATACCTTGCCCAATACACACAGGTGGACAAACCGCTACTACCAATATGAAGCGGAAACGTTTTCCAGTAGAACGGCACAAACCACAATCCGATGGTTGGAAGAGAACTGCAACGCCGGCCCCTTCTTCCTCTGGGTCGACTTCTTCGACCCCCACGAACCCTGGGACCCACCCGAATACATCGTCAAACGTTACGACCCGGATTATACGGGACCACCGATGCTACATCCGAACTACGGCCGCTCGTCACTCTACACGGAGGCTGAGTTGCACAACCTCTGGGCACACTACGCAGGTGAATCGGAACTCGTTGACCGGCACATCGGACGTATCCTTGAAAAAGTAGAAGACCTCGAACTTTGGGACGATACCCTCATCGTTGTCATGTCCGACCACGGAATGTCCATCGGAGAACACGGCAGGACAGGGAAGTCTAACATTGACCCGGAAGACCCGCGTTATTGGCCCACCTATCCAGAGATTAACCATGAGATGTTCTTAATTGCAGGCGGAGACGTGCCACGGGGCCAACGGCTTGACCTAATTGCACAACCGATGGATATCCTGCCGACACTCTGTGAATTAGCGGGTGTCACCGTTGAACCGCGCAAACCTTTTGAGGGCAGGTCTTTTGCTGATGCACTACGCAACGGGGATTCGCAGCATAGAGAATACGCGGTAACAGGAACACATATCGGCTCAAGAAACGGGACCGTGCCACGCCGCGCAACAACGCCGTTCCTCGTCACGGAGCGTTGGGGATATGCCCCCGTCGGCCAAGATGGCACACCCGAACTGTTTGACCTAACCGTTGACCCGATTGCAACGAACAATATCGCTGAAGACAACGCTGCACTTGTCGCAGAGCTGCATCAACTTTTTATGGCGCACCTTTTGGAACACAACGCCCCAGACAATTTCCTCGCACTCTGGCAGGAAACACCTTCAGGAGACGGACGCGGCAAATGGTCAATTGACTATCCGGAAGAGTCCAAGGAATAAGGCTTAAAATGGGTATGTAAAGTTTCTGTACAAGTATAAATTGAATAGCGGCCTGTTTCTGTATTAGTCCCAGTATTCGGGCAAACAGCCCGCTCCTCAAGGACGATATATTTATAGAAAGACCCCAATAACCTCCGCTTTAGTCCCGTAGGGACGATATATTTATAGCGTCATGGAAACCGTTGGAAACCTATAGCAAGAAGTCTCTGACGCGCGTCAAAAACATCATTAGAATAACAACATCTTGCTAATTGCTAATTGCTAATCGCCAATCGCTAATAAGGAATAAGGAAAACAACGAACGTATGGAAACTTCAAGCGCGCTGCACAATGAACTCAGGCATATTGTTGACGAGACAGGCATCCTTCCGATAGAGCAGGCTTCGGATTACACCTTTGATGGCTGCGTTCCGAAGGCAGTCGTTTCACCAGCATCTGTCCAAGAAATGCAAGCTGTCCTCCGCCTTGCCAGGGCACAGCAATTCTCTGTTATCCCCGCGGGTGCCGGCACAAAACTCGGTATCGGTAATACACCTCAAAAAGTGGATGTCGTCTTGGTCACAACACGTCTAAACAACGTGGTAGAATATGAACCAGCAGATTTAACCGTAACCGTAGAGGCAGGTATTCGGTTGGCAGACCTCCAAGCCGAGTTGGCACAACATCGACAATTTTTCGCATCGACTCCACCTTACGCTGACAGATGCACTATTGGCGGACTCGTTGCAACAAACAGCAGCAGTACAATTCGCCTTCGCTACGGCACCGCGCGAAATCAGGTATTAGGGATGCGGGTTGTCCTTGCCGACGGTACCGTTGTCAAAAGCGGCGGCAAAGTCGTAAAAAACGTCGCCGGCTACGACCTAAACAAACTCTATATCGGTGCTTTCGGCACACTCGGTATCATTACCGAAATAGCCCTCAAATTGGCACCGCTTCCCGCACGGCGGGCAATACTTGCCGCACAATTTCAAAACGTTCAAGACGGTGTTGACGCAGGCTTAAGCGTTTTGCGCTCACAAGCACTCCCCACCTTCGTGAACCTCTTTATGAACACCGATATCGACTATTTCACGGAGACAAAACCAGGGCTAATAGTAGAATTCGGCGGTGATGCCGAAACTGTAACATGGCAACTCAACCACGTCCAAACACTTATGGAACAAAACAGCACGATAGGTGTCGAAATTGTAGAGGGTGAATTGCAAGAAAATCTTAATCAAACCGTTCAGAAATTTCCAGAGGCTAATAGGCACGCCGATACAGTAATTGCAAAAGTCAACCTAAAGCGGACAGATATCGTTAAATTCGTTGAGCAGCACCTAAAATCGGGTGAAGAGATGATGGCACTCTTAGGGAGTGGCGTACTCTATCTCAAAACGCCTATAGATTCCGGGACGGACCTTCAAGCACTTGCGTCAACACTCACACAGCTGCGTCAACATGCTATGGCGATGCAAGGCAATCTTACCATAGCGGCTGCCCCGCCTGAACTCAAACAGCATATCGACGTTTGGGGCCCCATTGGCAGCACGCTTCGCCTGATGAAACAGGTTAAAGCGAAATTCGATGCAGACGGTTTGTTGAACCCAGGGCGGTTTGTCTCAAATCTCTAACGTTCCGTGTATCAGCACCGCCAATTGCCAAAGGAGAACTCACAAAATGTTCAAAAACACCAAATTTTATAAGTATTCGACCTGGACGCTGCTAGTGCTACTAACAGTGATGTTTCCGATTCAGACACCAGCACAGTTAGAAGACTTCGGACTTTTCGAAGGCGCAGCACCAGAAATACTCAGTGCAAAAGGCTATCTCTCTCTAGACAAGGCACAACCCGGCACACAACTCCAGGTTGCCATTGTCGTGAAAATTGCTGAAGGGTGGCATGTCAACGCGAATCCCGCAGGCGAAAATCTTATCCCGACCGAGGTGCTACTTCCCGACTCCCAACATATCACCTTTGGCGAAGTCGTATATCCCATCACAGAGGACACGCTAGACATCATAGGAATTGGAGAGGTGCCGGTCTATCACGACACCATCACTATCGGGATGCCAGTGACCCTGCTGAAAACCGTCCCAATTCAATCCCTGACGTTAGATGTCCAGCTGCGTTATCAAGGGTGTAACGATGAACAGTGTCTGTTACCGGAGACGTTAGATGTTCCCATACCGATTGAAGTCGTTAGCATGGCAGAACTTGTGAAACCGGTGAATGAAAACATTTTTTCCGGCATCGCCTTTGGTAGCACAAATGAAGGCACGAATGAAGAGGGACTTGCAGGAGCCTTTGCAGGAGCCTTATCGGGAGGCAACATAGTGCTTGCCCTGCTCCTCGTATTCGCGGCGGGCATCTTGACAAGCTTAACACCGTGTGTGTACCCGCTCATACCGATAACCGTCTCAATCTTCGGTGCAAATGAGTCCGCAGGTTTGCTAAAATCCTTTCTGCTCTCACTTGTCTATGTGCTGGGTATCGTAGTGATGTATTCAACTTTGGGCATTGCTGTTGCGTCAACGGGTGCGGTGTTCGGTCAAATAATGTCGAATCCGTGGGTTGTCGGTTTTATTAGCGTAATCCTAATTTCGCTCGGGTTGTCAATGTTCGGGGTTTTTGAAATTCAGCTTCCGGCTTCCGTGCAGGGTCGGCTTAACACCGTCGGGGGTGCAGGATTTGCTGGCGCGTTTGGGATGGGAACTGTTGCGGGAGTCATTGCTGCACCCTGCACAGGACCGGCGTTGGCAGTTCTTTTAACCTACATTGCAACAACAGGCAGCATATTCCTCGGTTTTTGGCTTATGTTTACCTATGCCCTCGGCATGGGGTTGCTGTTCATCGCTATCGGGACGTTCTCTGGGCTGCTCTCCGCGCTACCCCGTTCCGGGGGCTGGATGTACGTCTTAGAAAACATCTTCGGTATTGCGATTATCACCATGGCACTCTACTTTCTCAAAGATGTCTTTGAGCCGTTAAAAAGTTTTCTACAGAACTCGGTTCCGTTTTTCGCGCTTGCGGGTGTCCTCATTCTACTTGGATTATGGCTTAGCAAGCTAACACAACGTTTTAGTGGGATTCCGCGTTCCACGAAGTTACGAAAAGCGTCTGGCATCCTGTTAGCGGTCTTAGGATGTTATATGATAATTGGCGGCATTCAACAACCTGCTGGCCCCCACCTCGACTGGATTGACAATGAAACCGAGGCTTTGGAGATTGCCCTCCGGGAGGACAAACTATTGATGCTTGACTTTTACGCCTCCTGGTGCGTCGCTTGCAAGGAACTTGACCACAAAACTTACGCGGACCCGGCAGTTGCCGCAAAACTCGATAATTACGTCAATGTCAAACTCGATTTTACCCGGAGCTCTGACATCACTAAAGCACTCACAGAGAAATATCAGATTCCGGGATTGCCTGTTGTCATCTTTATGGATGCACAAGGCAACGTTTTCAAACGAATCACAGGTTTTGTTGATGCCGAGGAGATGTTAGACATCCTTGAAGAAGTTGAGCAGAAGCAGAAATCGGCGAGCTCCCCTGAAGGCGGAATGCTTTAGCACACGTCGTTTGCCGAAAATGCCAGAAAATGCAAAGAAACCTTGGACGCAGAAAAACCCGATGGAGAAAATTAGCATGGCAACTGATAGACAGCTTGAAAAGAAATCGTTCCTATTATCACGGCCCTACCTTTTTTATTTAGAGGTTTTTGTGCTCATCGGTTTTGTGGCACTCGCCGCGCTGCACATCCGGCGCGGCGGCGCACAACCTGAACCGCTATCCCAACAACCCGATAGCTTGCTTGCCGAGGCGGATGCACACTTTGACAAACAGGATTTGAGCCCCGCCTTACGTCTCTATTGGCAAGCATTGCAAGCATTCGTAGCCGAAAAGTCAGAAGCGAACGCACCTGCCCGATTGCACGCGAACCTCCGCATCGCAGAGATCTACTCACAGAGCAATTGGTTGAAAGATGCAAAAGCACGCCTAGAATATGCAGCACGTATCCAACCCGAACATGGAGCAGTTCGACTCCTACGCGGCAAACTGTTTCGCAATGAAGGGTTGCTAGAGGAAGCGACCGAAGAATTTCTTGCAGTAGTAGAGAATAACCCCAACCACGCTGAAGCGCACTACCTACTCGGTGTACTCTACCAAGGAAACAGGCAGTTTAAACAGGCCGCTGCCAGATACCGAAGGGCAATTGAAAGCGACCCAAACCTCCAAAACGTAGCCTCCGAAAAAGCCCCTATCGGAATACTCGCCCGACTTCAATTATCCCGAACCTACAACAGAATGCTTCAGAGCTATATAACCGCGGACCGTGAGCTTACACCTGAAGACTTCAAAGAGATTGCGCGGCTTGAAACACAAGCAATTCTACGCTTAGAGCAGGCACTTGAAAAATGGCCCACCCTTAGTGAAATCACCGATGACCTCATCCGCCTGCTCTATGTACGTGCCAAAGCACTTGAACGGGAAGGCGCAACCCGCCCCTACGCTGACGCACTTCAGGTCTATGAACGTATCGTGGAACTTGACCCAGAAGAGCTTGGAGCCTGGGAACGCATGGCAGAAATCTATTACAGCTATCTGGGGAATAAACGGAAAGCCCTGGAAATATACCGGAAAGTCTATGAACTTTCACCCCACCCGAGTACCCTAGCGAACGTCAAATCGCTTGAAAGAGAGCTAGGAATCGACACAGAATCGACGGAATGATACGGAAACAGAATTCGGGGTGAAACCCCGCTCCCCAAAATGCCCCCGCATTCATGACTGCTCTATGAGCACTTTAACAGGCTCGCCAAACGTTTCCTCCAAGCGCGTCTTTGTTATTGCTATTGCACTGGCAGCGTTATCAATTCCAATCCAACGACGGTTCAGTTGTTGAGCTGCATGTAGCGTTGTGCCACTTCCACAAAACGCATCTAACACAATATCCCCCTCTTGACTGGAGGCGGTTATGATTCGTTTCAAGAGCTTCAACGGTTTCTGTGTCGGATACCCCAAACGTTCCGTATTATTTCTAAAAAGGGGACGAATATCCTCATCCGGAATTAAGCCGGTATCAACCCACCAATCGCGCATCTGGACGTATCTATATTTCTGAAGTTCGTCCCGTTTAACGCCTAAACGTTTCCCGCTCGGGGTATGCGGTTCAGGGAGTGTAGGGGTATAGCTTTTCTGCCGTTGCAGATTTATGTGTGTATCAGCGGCTGTTTTGCTAGATTTCGTATAGAGGTGGAGAATATCATGTTTTCGTGCGAAACCAACGTTGCGTTGTGGTGTCCCGCCAGTTTTATAACCCCAGACGATTTCGTTCTGATAATTTTGCTCACCAAAAATCGCGTCAAGTAACACTTTGAGATAGTGGCTGGTAGTTGGGTCACAGTGGAGATAGAAGCAGCCTGCCGGTTTTAAGACACGGTGCAGCTCCAATAAACGGCTCGCCATCATCGTGAGGTATGCCACTTTGTGGTCGTCTTCAAAGGTTTGACGAAACGCAGTTAGCAGCATGGCAACAGGTTTATGTCCATTCTGTAATTCGGTATAGGCCGCCTCTGTTTCCGAATTCCAATGCCAAATATCTCTGAACGCGCCTTTGTAATCGATATGTGAATTGAAGGGCGGGTCTGCATAGAGCAGGTCCACACTTTCATCTCGAATATATTGTCTTAAAATGTGGAGGTTGTCCCCGTGGTAAAGCACGTGAGTCTGCATCGGTTTGAATCATGTCCGATGATATTAACCTATCTATTTCCGTGGAATACTATGTATTTCACATCTTAGACGGTTTGCAAGTTGCTTATAGAAAGCAACCAGGGTTCATCTACCAAAGCACGCAGAAATATCCCGCGTGCGCCGTTCAAATCTCTGTCCATCGTCCGACCTGCGCCATCTTTGATAACTTTAGCACCGCCTAAGTTTTTGACAATCTCACCTGTCCACGACACGGTTTTTGATGTATACGCTTCACAAACATCTACCACAAGACACCCCGTTTCTTTTGCTTTATGCTTAAGGAACTGTTTGAAACGGTAATGAGAGAGGGTCAGCATTTGGCGTGCGGTTTTCTTATGGAGTTTGCGTCCACTTTTGCACGTCATTTGAGAAGTCTCAAAAGTGGGGAGTAAGATGATATCAAAGTTATCTACAAGCCAGCGTGCGACTTTCTTATGAAGTTCATCAATAAGATTGCGTATTTTGCGGCGAAGCCGTTTTGCTGCGTTTCGCATATTGCGGCGTTGTGGGCGTTTTGCTTTTGCAGCCCGGCTGAGTAGGTCGTCGAGATATGAACAAAGTCGTTGGATTTTATTGATAGCGTGGTGTCCAAGCCAGCCGAAGCCATCTTCACAAAAATAGGTGAGAAACGTTCTGATACCGGGGTCAAGTGCGACAACACGCCCGCTTGGTTCTCGCTTTCGTATCGTCACACTATAACTGACACACAAATAGTAGTGTGTGCCATCTTTGACTAAGCGGGAGTCTTTGATATTTTCAGGGAGACGCTCACTGAGTCTAAGTTTTCCTAACTTTGTGTGATAGACACCCTTTTCAGATATGGCACCTTTGGGTATAAAGATAGACTGTTTATCGTTTTTCCGACTACGGAACTTCACGCATTGAAATGTGCTTCTCTGCTGATAGTCTATTTTCGCGTTCTGGACAGCTTGACAGGCATCCCGAATAGCAACTGACTTGACTTGATAAGGAACAGCCTTCGCCCAATCGGGTAAGTCGTCAAGGATACCTGTCTTAATCGCCATCCAGTTCGCTTTTGTCTCAGGCTGACGCAAATAGTCAATCGCTTTGTTATAGACAAAACGAGATGTGCCTATCCATTGACGCAGCGTCTCACGCTGTTCCGGTGTCGGATAGACTCTTATCTTCTTTGATTTTGTTACGGTAACTTCGGAGTCCGCGCAGTCTGCAACTGAAGACAGGCAGGATTGCGAGAAGATTGGATGTGAGGTCTTCTTGTCGACTGTGTTCTGTTTGGTCAAAAACCACGAGTTCGCCAACGTTTTGTTCAATGAGGTATCGAATAAGGGCGATACTGAACCGGGCGAGACGAGCCCGATGGGCAATAACAACCTAGAGCTTATCACCTTGCATAAGCCGGTCCAATAAGGTTCTAACCCCTTTTCTTTTGAATTTGAGACCACTACCGATGTCTCTAATGATTTCTGCTTCGGGGTAGATACTTCGCATATACGCGACTTGTCGTTCAAGGGCATCTCTTTGGTTTGGGCTGGACACCCTGCAATAGCAAAGAGTGGTCCTTGGTTTTGATTTGCTTTTGATGGACCCATCAACATCATAGCGTCATGTCCGCCTCCTGTGCGGGTTGTCCCAATCTTTCCTTCATTTGCTAATCTCCTTAAGTGATTCGGGGTCCAATCCAGCATTTCCGATGCTGGACGGCGCGGATACATAAGTCATATATATTGTAACACAAATATATTGAAATGTCAAGAAAAATATAGATTTTATGCTACTGTTCCGCAACCTCATAGTCGGCTATTGCAATTGTTAGAAGTGGATCGATACAAATAACAAGTTATGCGCCTCACTTTGTCACAACCCGCCTGCCAACAGCGGCGGCAGGCGAGCGGAGGCCATGATTCAAAATCTTGAGTTGAGAATAAGCCGGATTCTGTATATGATGGTCATTCATCTGGGATTAATGTTTCCACTAACCTCAAGCGGTTACCTGGGAACGAGGCGGGCACGCCTTCGAATGTCCCCTATTTTACCTTGCTCCAGATGGGGTTTACCGAGCCCCATAAGTCACCTTATGGGCTGGTGCGCTTTTACCGCACCGTTTCACCTGTACAACGTTTTGAGGCGTTGTAGTCTACTCTCTGTTGCACTTTCCATAGCGTCGCCGCTCCTGGGTGTTATCCAGCATCCTGCCCTGTGGAGTCCGGACTTTCCTCATCCCGTTTTCGGGACGCGACCATCTACTCAACTCAAGTCTTTTTATTATACCATATATAGGTTCTTCCTAGCAATACCAATTTTTTGCGGACGCTTTGTGCACTACTTTAGTGGCTATTTGTGGGTGGCTCACCCCGTTTGCATGCGCGCCTACGAAGCGCGCCTACAAACGGGTAAAGGAGCCCAGGGATACTAAAAGTTTAAGAACAACCACTAGTTGCGCCGCAATTGGTGCATCGGTGGCAATTTCCGCTGCGCATCATAAGGGAACCGCACACGTGACACGGAGGAGCATCAGCGTGCAGGAGGAAAACCTGCTTCTCATGGGCTGCCCAGGAATCGGTATCTCCGTTATTGCCGTGTCCAAATGGGTGGAGTGCTTCAGGGAGTGCCAGCTGTTCATCAAGTTTGAAAACATCGGCAGATTCATCAGAATCTAGAAACTCCTTACCGAGCCATCGGAAGACATAATCAATAATTGATTTCGCTCTCGGGATTTCCGGATTCTGTGTGAAACCTGACGGTTCGAATTGTACATAGCTGAACTTATTGACCAGCGATTCCAAAGGCACACCGTATTGCAACGCGACGGAGGTAAGGATTGCGACCGAGTCCATGAGGCCCGATATCATAGAGCCCTCTTTGCTCATTCGGATGAAAACTTCCCCCGGGGGGCCATCTTCATAAAATCCGACGTGTATATACCCTTCATGTCCGGCGACGCTGAATTTGTGTCCGATAGCTCTGCGTGTGTCAGCGAGACGTTTCCTGACGGGTCGTTCAGTCGGTGCGTCAACGACTTCAGCCGTTTCGTCCTGCGCCTCCTGCTGACTCTGCGTTGAGAGGGGCTGGCTGCCTTTGCTGCCATCCCGATAAATCGCAAGACATTTAACATCGCGGCGCCACGCCTCCACATACAGCGTTTTTATATCGTTCACTGTCGCATCATGCGGGACGTTCACTGTCTTGGAGATAGCCCCAGAAATAAAGGGCTGCACGGAGGCCATCAATTTGAGGGGGCCCATGTGATTAATATAGCGCGTGCCATGTTTACCACATTGCACAGCACAATCAAAGATAGGGTAATGCTTCGAAGAGAGATGCGGTGCACCTTCAACGGTACCAGTACCACAGATGATTTCTTCAGCCGTCGCAATTTCGTCCGGGTCAAAACCGATTGTCGTCAGGAGGTTAAAGTTAGGCGCTGCCGCTTTCTCGGCTGCTATGCCTAACCGCTCCAAGCATTCATCGCTGAGGAAACCGGGGGCGAATGCGAGAGTGAGGTCAAACGCGCTTGGCAACCTCTCCTCAACGCACGCGATGTCTTCGTCCGTGAAACCCTTCGCTTTGAGAGCCTCCGGATTGATATACGGGGTACCTTCGAGCGTTCCGGTCCCAACGAGGTGTGTGACAATCGCCTCAATCTGTTGCGGCATGTAACCGAGTTTGCTCAGGGCATCGTGAACGCTTTGGTTAACAATCTTCATGTAACCGCCACCTGCCAACTTCTTGAATTTGACGAGTGCGAATTCCGGTTCAATTCCGGTTGTATCACAATCCATCAAGAGGGCGATTGTGCCTGTCGGTGCGATGACACTAATTTGGGAGTTCCGATAGCCCCACTGTTCACCGTTTTGAAGGCAGATATTCCAATCCTCATGTGCTGCATCTAGAAGGCTCGGCGGGCAAACAGTCGCATCAAGTTGGTATGCTGCTTCGCGGTGCATACGGATGACCGCTAACATCGAGTCTCGATTCTCCGCGTATCCTTCGAAAGGTCCGATACTTTTCGAAATTTCCGCACTAGTTCTGTAGCCGTGTCCACTCATAATCGCGGAGATAGCACCAGCATAAGCGCGCGCTTCAGGGCTGTCGTAAGGAATACCCAAGCGCATCAGCATTGCCCCTAAGTTCGCAAAACCGAGACCGAGAGGGCGATATTGGTGAGAACGTTCCGCTATTTTTTCTGTCGGGTACGAAGAAAAATCAACGATGATTTCCATCGCAGTGATGAAAACGCGTACCGTTGCGCGGAACCCTTCAACGTCAAAACTGTTATCCGCATTTAGAAACTTTGTGAGGTTAATGCTGGCAAGGTTGCACGCGGAGTCGTCTAAAAAGAGGTATTCGCTGCACGGATTACTTGCATTAATTCTGTCTGTCTCCTTACAGGTGTGCCATTTTTGAATAGTGTCGTCAAACTGGACCCCAGGGTCAGCACAAGCCCATGCAGCATAAGCGATTTTTTCCATGAGGGTTTTTGCTTCGTACTCGGCAGCGACTTTGCCACTTGTGCGATAGGTTGTCTTCCAGGATTCACCTTCTAGATAAGCCTCCATGAAAGCATTCGGAATTCGGACAGAGTTATTGCTATTCTGACCACTGATAGTACTGTATGCTTCCCCGTTGAAGTCGGCGGGGTATCCGGCGGCGATAAGTGCTTTCGCCTTTTTTTCCTCCTTCAGTTTCCAGTCGATATAATCAACGATTTCTGGGTGGTCCATGTCGAGAATAACCATCTTCGCAGCGCGGCGCGTTGTACCACCGGACTTAATACTGCCTGCCCACCGGTCGAATCCTTCAAGGAAGGAGAGCACGCCGGAACTTTCACCACCGCTGGAGAGGTGTTCACCTTTGGCGCGCACCTTGCTGAAATTTGAACCGGTGCCACTTCCGTACTTAAAGAGACGCACCTCGGAGCGTTGCAGCTCAAGCATAGAGTCCAAAGAATCGTCAACGCTCTGTATAAAACAGGCAGAATTCTGAGGGTGCTGATACGCATTAGTGGAAACCCCCACTTTTTGGGCATCCGTGTCCCAGAAGTAGTTGCCACCGCCACCCTCAATGTCGTATTCATGCCATAGACCACAGTTAAACCAAACAGGGGAATTGAATGCACCACGCTGGGTGACAAGGATATGTGTCAATTCCATTTCAAACGTTTCAGCGTCTTCAGGGGTAGCGAAATAGCCGCCGAATTCCTCACCGACGCGGCGGAGCGTACGGGCAACACGCGTCACCAATTGGCGGACGCTGTCCTCCGCATCAACCTCCGGAACCCCCGCTTTCCGGAAATATTTAGAGGCAGCAATATCGGTTGCCAGCTGTGTCCAAGCGGTCGGCACTTCAACTTGGTTCTGTTTAAAGATAACATCGCCCTTCTCGTTGTAGATAGCGGCATCACGGCGTTCCCACTCAAGCGATTCGTATGGGTGAACCCCCGGGGTCGTAAAGTAACGGCTGAAGGCGAGCCCCATCCGGTTACCTGCTTCCGGATGTTTTCCCTCTTCACCAATTTCTTTGGGCGTATTAGAGGCCATATTTCTCCTTCCTTATATTAGGATAGGCTCAGGGCATCCCTTTCGGGGCACTAAGCGAATGAAGCGTTCTGTACACACACCTCTAGCGCATGTTTGGAACGGTTTTTGTTCTGTTGGCTTGCTTCGGAGGCACGCGCAACGTCCGGTTTTTGCCATCTAGAATCTCGCGATATGTGAAAAAAATATGATTCCTATTGCGTACAAAAGATGACATTTTTTTGAATTTATGCTATAGTAATATGATACTAGAAAACGCGAAATTTTGCAAGAAAAAAATACGATTTTTTATTTTTTCCGACAAAAATTTCCATCAGCGTAAACGAAGGATTTCAATGAGAAAAACGCGGGGCGATTTGACCCAAGGGGGACTTCTGCAGCATCTGTTACGGCTTGCTGTCCCGATGACATGCGGCTACATTCTCCAAGATGCATTTAATGTCGTAGATATGATTTTCGTCGGAAGGCTCGGGCCAGCTGCTATCGCCGCAGTCGGGGTGAGCGGGAATTTACTGAGGTTAATCAGCGTTTTCTCACTCGGAATTTCAACCGGTGCTGGAATTATAGTGGCACAATACCTCGGCGCGCGGAACCATGCACAAGCAGCACACGTAGCGATGCAGGCAATTCTATTAGCAATCCTATTCGCTATCGGCATCGGCATTATCGGTTATCCGTTAGCAACACACGGTTTGCGGGCAGTGAGAATAGAAGACCCGGAGGTGCTACGGCTCGGTACAACCTATATGCATATTATTCTCGTCGGCATTAGCACAATGTTTTTGTCGATGACGCTCGGTGCTATCTTCCGTGCCGGGGGGGATGCCGTTACGCCGATGGTCGTCCTGATTTTCTCAACGGCGATTAACATTATCCTCGACCCGCTGCTGATTTTTGGAATAGGCATATTTCCGAAACTAGGCGTAGCCGGCTCAGCTTATGCAACGCTTATCGGGCGCGGTATAGGCGTAGTTGTACTGCTTTACATATCCTGGCGCGGACGCGCACCTATCTCCTTACGCTATGTTCAATACCGCATGGACCTCATAGAAATGCTTGACATTTTACGGTTAGGCGTTTATAGTTCTATGCAAGGATTTTGGCGGCATTTATCACGACTCGGTTTTTTATGGGTCATCGGACCGTATGGAAAGTACGCGGTCGCAGCCTATACAATTTGTATGCGCCTCCGGATAGTCGTGATGAACCCCGGCTTCGGAATTGCCAACGCAGTCGCACCGTTAGTCGGTCAAAACTTGGGAGCAAACCAGCAGGGCCGCGCCGAAAAAGCAACCCGATTAGGCAACATATTAGGCACAACGCTTATGGCAACGGTCGGCGCACTTTTTCTTATTTTTCCGCAGGTGTTCCTCCAGATTTTTACCGAAGACCAGCAGGTTATCAAAATCGGGACTGTCTACCTTCAGTTTCTATCGCTCACATTCGGATTTATCGCCTTCTCGCTTGTGCTAGGCAAAGCACTCAACGGGGCCGGAGATACGTTCTCGCCCATGATTATTACCCTAGCATCTCAGATGGGAATCGGCTTAGGGCTAGTGCTTCTGTTTTCACACATGATAGGACTTCAGGGGGTCTGGCTCGGCATCGCACTCTCAAACGTTGTGCAAGGTATCGCTATGTGGTTCTGGTATCGTACCGGAAAATGGAAAACAAAGAAGGTAATTAAAAATCGGTAGGTAGATGTACCTATCTGCTAAGGACGCGCACACTTCATCGCGCAAAGGAGAATTTTAAATGACATACAAAGGCTACGAAAACCCACAACTAATTATATCCGCAGCGGAACTGAAAGAGGCACTATCAGACGAAACGTTCTGTATCGTCGACACACGGCCGACGTACGAATACATGCGTGGACATATCCCCGGCGCACTTCACCTCGACCTCTTCGGCTTGAGCCTCATCAACACCCGTAAGGAGACATTTGATGCATTTATGTGGATGATAGCTTACCTATTCCAACAACGGGGACTTGACCCAAGGAAACCAATCGTGTGGTACGAGGACATTTCGGGAACCCGTGCCTCGCGCGGTTTCTGGTTCTGCGAATATTTGGGACACTCTGAAACACGGCTGCTGGATGGCGGGTTTAGAGCATGGTTAGCAGCAGAAGGGGCCATCAGCACGGATGGCGTTGAACCACCAGAGGTGCCGCAATTTCCGATAACAGCACAACACAATACACACATGGATGCTGATGTCATTCGTGTGCTGCTGAATCGCGAGGATTTTATCCCGCTGGATACACGCACGGCTGATGAACACTACGGTAAGGTGGCACGGGCCGAACGCGCAGGAGCTATCCCAGGGTCCATCCATGTGGAATGGCTCAATAACCTCGACGAGACAGGCGCGTTCAAACATGCAGATGCGCTCCGGGCGATGTACGACGCTGTCGGCATCACACCAGAGAAACAGATAATGTGCTACTGACAAGGGGGATACCGCTCCTCCCAAACCTACGTGGCGTTACGGCTCTTGGGTCATCCAAAGGTAAGCAACTACATAGGGTCTTGGAAAGAGTGGGGAGACCGGCTGGATTTGCCGGTCGAAATTCCTGAAGCAGAGGCATAGAGACACTAAAACGTGAACGCTGGAAATGCACGGGACGCACCGACCTCTACGATTTCTGCAACTTCAGAGGGACGCTCATGCGGGAGATAATGTCCGGCGTTCGGTATCCATATCCACTCAACATTGGGATTGGGCGGAATACACAACTTATCCTCGGTTAAACTGTTCCGCCCCATACCCCCAAAGACTTCACAAATAGGGATACGTGCATCCTGAAGGTAGGGATAGGCATCGAAATTCTGCACAGATGTCCAGAAGCTGTGCCAGACTTCGGAACTGAAACGGGCACGTGTCTCCGCAGCCTTCCGCCGAATACGCGCAACTTCGGTTTTGGACAGCCTACCGTACAACCGTCCTGCATCAAAAGCACGGCTTGCAGCGGAGAGGCTTGTCCACCCCTCTAACAACACAAGCCCGGCAACACATGAGGATTGACTTGCAACCGCCATCGCAACCATGCCGCCAAGGCTATGTCCAACAAGCAGCACCTCCTGAAGCTTCATAGTCTCTATAAAGCATAAGACATCCTCAGCGAGGTTTGCGAATGTAAACGGCTCGGTAGGCACACTGCTCTGTCCATGCCCCCGAAAATCCAGGGCTATGCAACGTAGGGTGTCCGGTATTTTCGCAAGCACTGCTGTCCAATCCGACACGTCACACCCGGTGCCGTGTAAGAAAAGGATTGGCACCCCCGATTCCCCCGAATTGACGTAAGCCATTTCACCCCAATATGTTGTAAACGTTTTCACTTGCTAATCCAAAAATTGGGCATCCACTGTAGCCCCTGCTGCCAATTTTGCACCAGCGGGTATTGTAATCAATCCGTTTGCTAGGACGAGCGAATGGAGAATGCCTGAACCTTGTGGGCCAGTTGTTTTAGCGGTATAGTGTCCATCCTGCTCGGTGAGAATTGCACGCATATAATTAACGCGTCCATCTCTATTCTTGACGCTTTCCGCTAAGACCGCTTTGAAGGTTGGACGTAGTAGGTGGGTATGGCCCGCCATTTTCAGGAGGGCAGGTCTCACAAAAAGCTCGAAAACCACTAGGGACGAAACCGGATTACCGGGCAATCCAAAAATCGGTTTTCCATCAGCGATACCGTAAGCCTGCGGTTTTCCGGGTTTCATTGCGACGCGCCAAAAATTAATCTCACCCAATTTCGCCAACACACTTTTCACCACGTCGTGCTCACCTACGGAGACACCCCCACTAGTAATCAGCGCGTCAGCCTTTGCCAGCGCGTCCCGAAAAATTCGCTCTGTTTCCGCTTCGTCGTCAGGAGCGATGCCCATATCAATCGGCACACCGCCTGCTTCCTCGACCTGTGCATAGAGACCGTAGCGGTTGCTGTCCCGAATTTTTCCCGGTTCAAGCCGTTCACCCAACGGTGTCAGCTCATCCCCCGTCGAGACAATCGCGACAGTCGGTTTTCGATGCACGATAACCTCCGCACAATTGAGAGAAGCAAGCATAGATATCTCCGGCGCACGGAGCAGCTTTCCGGGGGGCATCACCTCTTCCCCCGCTTTGACGCTCTCTCCTGCAAAACGGACGTTCTGATTTTCCGAGACGTTTTCAAAAATCTTAACACTGTCGCGTGAGAACAGCTCCGTCACTTCTTGCATGACAACCGCGTCTGCCCCTTCAGGCATCATCGCACCTGTCATGATACGTGCCGCTTGTCCTGACAAGACCTGTTTTGTAGGGGCATGCCCCGCGGCAATGGTTTCCACAACCGAAAGTACGGTCGGATTCTCTTCAGTGGCGGCTTTTACATCTACTGCCCGAACAGCAAAACCATCCATCGCTGAATTGTCAAACGGCGGGATGTGCTCCGGGGCAGATACCGCCTCGGCAAGGACATAGCCGGCACAATTGAGTATCCCGCGCTTCTCTGTAGATAAAACGGGAATGGTATTTAGCATCCGTTGACGCGCTTCATCAACACTTAGCATTTTAATCTTTCTCCATTTGTCATAATAAGGTACTCGGACATTTTGTAGCATAAACTTCCTAGTTTGTGCGGATGCGGAGACAAACTAAAATTTTGTTCTACAACATCGCCGGTAAGTGCCGTTTCGTATACGACAGGCTTACAATGTCCAATTAATTCTAAATCCTACTATAAATTGGAACTGCCATCAATCTTTTTTCTCCGAAAAGCGAAGATTGACACACAAGCACACCGTCCTAACAGACCCCGTACACGAACGCATTATCCAAATCGACTAACTTAACCCGTAGCACTTGATTAACGGCTGTGTCCGGCGCATCTACTAACACGCGGAGATAGTTATCCGTAAACCCTGCAAGTAGATTTTTCTCACCTTCCCTACTATCCTCAATGAGTACGTCCTTATATTTGCCGAGCATTTTCTGTCTAAACGCAGTGCTGAGTTGCTCACCTAATGCATGCATTGCGCGACTTCGCTCAGCGGAGACGTGCGGAGGGATTTGGTCCGGGTAAGTTGCCGCAGGCGTGCCTTTTCGGGGGGAATACCGGAACACATGTAGTTGACTGAAACCGATGTCTTCAACGAACTGAAGCGTCTCCTTGAAATCGCTATCAGTTTCGCCGGGGAAGCCGACCATTATATCCGTGGTAATACCGACATCGTCGGTAAATTGCGTACGCAGTTTTTCGACGAGATGTGCGAACTGTCTTGTGGTATATCGTCGGCGCATTCTACGCAAAACGCTATCGGTTCCGGATTGAATGGGAATATGAAAATGCGGCATACACTTCGGAAGTGCAGCCATCCGTTCGGAAAGGATATCGGGAAAATACATCGGCTCAATAGAACTGAAACGGATGCGGAAAATGCCATCAATATCATGAATAGATTCTAAAATGTCAGCAATATCTTTGTCCCTACCCGTATCCATGCCGTACGCCCCCAGATGCACGCCAGTAATGACCACCTCTTTAATACCGCCATCAGCGATACGATGTGCTTCGTCTGTGATGTCGTTGAGGGGACGGCTCGTCATTCTGCCGCGGACATAAGGAATAATACAATACGTGCAGAAAGCGCTGCAGCCGTCCTGAACCTTAATCAAGGCCCTTGTCCGTTTTCCAGCACTGCTCACCCCTCCGCTGCTAAAACGGGCATGCTCCCGAATTGCATCGTGTTGCACAGGTTGAATCTCCAACAGCGTCTCGGTATGCAGCGTATCTATATAATTTTGAAAATCGGCCTTCTCACGGTTGCCGAAGACACACGTCACCCCCGGTATTTCTTCAATTGCTTCCCGGTCGCTTTCGGCGTAGCAACCCGTGACAAAAATCTTTGCATCCGGGTTTTGTCGGATAGCCCGGCGAATAGCTTGACGTGCTTTTTGGTCCGCAGCATTTGTGACTGTGCAGGTGTTCAGGAGATAGAGGTCTGCTGGTTGCATATCGTCCACGATAGCGTACCCGTTGCGGACAAGTGTTTCGCGCATTGATTGCGTATCGTATTGATTAACCTTGCAGCCCATCGTGATAAGCTTTGCTGTTTTCATAAATCTTCAGAGAATGTCTACCATTTTTTCGGTTAATGGTAATTGGTTAGAGATTTCTTATATTTCTTTCTTTGGTTATTGGTTATTGGTTTATGGCAACCATTAGCAAGAGAAAGAGGACACTGACGCGCTTCAGATATGTTCTTAGAATCACAACATCTTGCCAATCGCCAATCGCCAATCGCTAATTGCCAAATTCGTAAGCGGCAATAGCGACTGCTGCGATTGCCGCGGTTTCTGTTCTCAAGATATTTGCCCCAAGTGTCACGGGTGCACACCCACTTTCAACAGCAGTTTGAATCTCTTTATCGGAGAATCCCCCTTCGGGCCCGATAAAAAGCGCGATAGATTCCGCCTTCGGTGTGCTTCGCAGCACCGTCTTGATATGCCGTTCTGTCTCATTTTCCCAGAAAATCAGGTTGAGAGCAAAGGCTTTACCCTGAACAAAGCAGTCCTCAAAACGTTGCGTCCGGGAGAGTTCAGGTATCCACGGACGTTTACACTGCTTCGCCGCAGCAAGGACGACGCGGTGCCAACGTTCGTATCGGTTTTGACTCGGTTGTTGCAGTGCGCGTTCGGTGTGCATCGGCACAATGTGTGTTACGCCGAGTTCAGTCGTTTTTTGCAGAATTAATTCCATTTTCCTATTCTTCGGTATACCCTGAAAGAGGATGAGACTGGGCTGTGCCTTTCGGTAAAATTCATGCTTCAGTATTTTCGCCTTTGTCTCATTTACATTGGAAGTCGTAACCGTTGCAACATAAACGTTCCCTTTTCCATCCATAATTTGGATAGTATCCCCCGGCTCAACCCGCACCACATTTCGGAGGTGATGCTGTTCGCTACCGGTAATCGTGGCAAAATCGCCCTGGAGCTGAGTTGGGAGAACATAGGCCGTGTGCATCCTGTCTCCATTAGGACGTTACCTGTTCCGGGACAGTGCGTAGTTTTTCGATAACCGCTTCCGGTTGTTGACTGCCGAAAATGGCCGTGCCAGCGACTAAAAGTGTCGCACCAGCCTGAATAGCCAGCGGTGCAATCTCCACCGTTACACCCCCATCCACAGAAATCTCAAGCGAGCCCCCCATTTCCTGAATGTGTCGGTGCAATATCGCTATCTTTTCCAAAGTCTGCCGTTGAAAAGTTTGTCCACCGAAACCGGGGTCAACGCTCATCGGTAGCACAAGGTTGAGGCTCGATAGATACGGGATGACAGTCTCAGTCGGTGTATTCGGTGAAAATGCAAGCCCGGCCTTAATGCCGCGCGCTTTAATTGCTGCAAGAACAGTTTCAATATCATCCGCACACTCAACGTGGAAGGTAATGTAGTCGGCACCCGCTGCAGCGAGGGCATCTATGTAGCGGAGTGGGTGCATTACCATGATATGGACATCAAAGGGTACCGTTGTTTGCTCTCGGACCGCTGCAATAAAAGGTGGACTGATACCGAAGTTCGGAACAAATTCGCCATCCATAACATCAAAATGGAGCAAATTCGCACCCGCAGCCACAATCCTTTCCACCTCTTCCCCCAACCGGGTAAAGTCGGCAGCTAGCAGTGAGGGGGCAATCCTGGGTTTGTTGTCCATTGATTCTTCCTCCAATGACTAATGATAGACAACTTCGTCTAATTTCTCATCATTTTCATAGATAATTACGCGTGTTTCGCCAAAAACGCGAACCCGTTTTTGTTCCAAGTCAATCACTGTGCCGGGTGCGTAAGATTCATCGACCTCAGTGCGTTCACCGTATCCATCAATGACAACGATTCTGACATGGCGTGACAGCTCACCCTCTTCACTCACCGTGTGCTTGTGGGGTAGCAGCCTTCCGATGTTTCGAGTTTCGCCTTGAACGCCACTGACCTCAAGCAAAATGAGGTCTCCGCTTTGGACAAGGTCCCCGCCTATCGGTTTATGCGTAATGACACCCCCCACGGGGATTTTCGGGTGCGGTTTATATTGAACCTCAACATGGAGCCCACCCTCTTCAAGTGCCGACACAACATCATCTATAGGTTGATTCTGAAGGTTCGGCAACTGAATGTACCGGGGCCGTGTTCCAAGACTCATCAATAGGTTAATAGAGCTTCGACGGCGTTTCCTGCTACCTTCTCCTGGCGTTTGAGCGATGACAGTATCCGGCGGATAACTTCCCGAGTGGACATAAGCCACCCGATTCGGCGTAAAACCAGCAGTTCGCAGGGTATCATACGCTGCATCCTTTGATTTCCCTATCACAGACGGCACCAGAATCAACTCGGTGCCAATACTCACCGTGATTTCAACCGGTTGATACGCTTTGATTCTAGTCCCTGATGGCGGTTTTTGTGAAACAATGTGTCCCTTCGGGATGTCCCCACTACTTTGCAGCTGAATTGGGGCCGCAATTTGAAGTCCAGCCTCATCAAGGCTTCGGACAGCAGCGGGATACTCCATACCGAGCAGGTTCGGGGTCGGCACCTCGGGGCTCTTAATCCATTGCGGAATAATAACGAAGACCATTAGCAAGCCGATTATCCCCACCAAAGTCAGACAGTACAAAATAACCTTAATAGTCGCCCACAAGGTTTTATTTACTACGTTCATCTTGTTTCCGATGATATTAACCTATATATTGAAGAGCAGGCTTGTAGCCTGAAGCCTGTGCAATACTATGTATTTCACATCTTATACGGTTTGCAAGTTGCTTATAGAAAGCAACCAGGGTTCATCTACCAAAGCACGCAGAAAAATCCCGCGTGCGCCGTTCAAATCTCTGTCCATCTTGAGTCCTGTGCTATCTTTGATAACTTTAGCACCACCTAAGTTTTTGACAATCTCACCTGTCCACGACACGGTTTTTGATGTGTATGCTTCGTTAACATCTACCACGATACATCCAGTTTCTTTCGCTTTATGCTTTAGAAACTGTTTAAAACGGTAATGGGAGAGGGTCAACATTTGGCGGACGGTTTTCTTATGGAGTTTGCGTCCACTTTTACAAGTCTTATGAGAAGTCTCAAAAGTGGGGAGCAAGATAATATCAAAGTTGTCGACAAGCCACCGTGCAACTTTCTTATGAAGTTCATCCACAAGGTTTCTAATCCGTTTTCTGATACGATTTGCGGCACGTCTCATGTTCTTCTTTGCCTGTTGCTTAGTTGCTTTAGTCGCACGGGAGAGTAGGTCGTCAAGATATGAACAAAGTCTTTGAATACGATTGATTGCATGGTGTCCGAGCCATCCGAACCCATGTTCATGAAAATATGTCAGGAATGTCCTAACACCGGGGTCAAGTGCGACGACACGTCCGTTTGGTTTTCGCTTTCGTATCGTCACACTATAACTGACACACAAATAATAGTGTGCGCCATCTTTGACCAAGCGGGAGTCTTTGATGTTTTCAGGGAGACGCTCACTCAGTCTAAGTTTTCCTAATTTTGTGTGATAGACACCCTTTTCAGATATGGCAGCTTTGGGTATAAAGATGCTATCTGAAGGGGTTCGTTTAGATTTAAAAGAAACAGATTGAAACTGTCCTGTTTTCTGACATTTCTGCTTCGCTGCGCGAACGGCAAGACAAGCATCCCGAATAGCAACTGACTTAATTTGATATGGAACAGGTTTAGCCCAATCGGGTAAATCGTCAAGGATACCTGTCTTAATCGCTATCCAGTTCGCTTGTGTGTCCGTGTCATTCAACAAAGCAACCGTTTTGTTGTAGGTCCAACGTGCTGTGCCTATCCATTGACGCAGCGTCTCACGTTGTTCGGTTGTTGGATAAACTCTTATCTTCTTTGATTTGGTCACGGTAACTGCGGAGGCCGTGTAGTCTGCGACTGAAGACGTGCAGGATGGCGAGAAGATCCGACGTGAGTTCTTCTTGTGGACTGTGTTCTGTTTGGTCAAGAACCACGAGTTCGCCACCGTTTTGTTCAACGAGGTATCGTATAAGGTCGATACCGAAACGGGCGAGTCTGTCCCGATGGGCAATAACAACTTCGAGCTTATCACCTTGCATAAGCCTGTCCAATAAGGTTCTAAACCCTTTTCTTTTGAAGTTAAGGCCACTTCCGATGTCTCTGATGATTTCTGCTTCGGGGTAGATACTTCGCATATATGCGACTTGTCGTTCAAGGTCATCTCTTTGCTTGGTGCTTGACACCCGGCAATAGCAAACAGTGGTAACTGATTTGGATTTGCTTTTGATGTATCCATCAACATCGTAGCGTCTATGCCCGCCTCCTGTGCGGATAATATCAATCTTTCCTTCATTTGCTAATCTCCGTAAGTGGTCTGGGGTGTAATCCAATAGTTTGCTTGCTTTCTTTGCGGATACATAAGTCATGTATATATTATAACACATTTTTACCGAAATGTCAAGAAAAACATAGATTTTTTGCTACTGTTAATCAACCTCGCGCTAACCAAAACTTTCCCCAGTTTTGACGTGATATCCGTTAATAAAATCGCCTATTTCCATAACTTTTTTTGTAGCAGGTTGAACCTGTAAGAGTTGGAGTAAACCTTCCCCAGTAGCAACAAGCAGCTCTCGCTGCGGTGTAATTTTCAATGTCCCGGGGGCCCCTGTGAAGTCTGTTCCCTGTGGATACGGTATACTTCGGATAATTTTGAGCGGGCGGTCGTCTCGAAAAAAGGTGTAAGCCCCTGGCCACATAGCAGTGCCTCGGATGAGATTGTGAATCGCGGTTGCCGAATCATCCCAATTGATACGTCCGGTCTCCTTTGTCAGACGCGGGGCATGGGTCGCCTCGGCGTGATTTTGGGGTGTTGCAGATGGGGGGGCACCGGGCGGTAAGTCTGATAACAGTGCCGCCAATTGACGTGCACCGATGCATGCAAGTTTGTCCATCAACGTCTCCACTGTTTCTGCAGCACAAATCGGAAACCGTTCTGCACAGATAATATCGCCTGTATCCTCACCCGCATCTAGTAGCATCAGCGTTACACCGGTTTCTGTTTCACCGTTAATCAGTGCCCACTGAACCGGGGCTGCGCCCCGGTACTTCGGCAACAACGATGGATGTAGGTTGATAGTCCCGCATGGCGGTATATCCAAAACAGCTTGCGGGAGAATCTGACCGAAGGCAGCGACAACAGTCACATCCGGTGCAAGCTGTTTAAGGGTGTTTATGAAATCGGGCTGTCTCACCTTTTCCGGTTGATACACCGGCAAATTGTGTTCCGTAGCGACCCTTTTCACGGCCGATGGGGTTAAACGTTTTCCGCGTCCCTTCGGCCGGTCCGGTTGCGTGACAACCCCGATAATTTCAAACTTATTAGAGATAAGTCCTGTTAGCGCGGGGACAGCAAATTCGCTAGTGCCCATAAAAAGAATTCGCACAATACGCCCCCATCAGAATCGAAGCTGTAGTAAGGATATAGTGAGAAATTCAGAATCTTCACTGTAGCAATTCATAGATGTTTCCAAAGACCGCCTACCGATGCTTTCCGATAACCGGCTGCCGATAGCCATTTGCTGTCGCAGGCTTGCGATGCTCCCATCAGATTCCCCATCCCCTTTATCCGGCGGTGCTGCAGGGGGGCGCGTCGGCACACGGGATGCTGTCCTATCTTTATTGCGCGTATTTAACCAATCCCACACTCCGATTATAAGAGCTAGCGAAACTGCCCCAATCCCAATTCTTCTATAATCCTTCGGGTATAATACCGGGGAAATTTTATTTTCCCGAATCATCTTCACTCCCCGAACAGCGAAATAGCTATGAACTGCAGCAAAGGGGAACGAGCTTAATGTAATAATCTCAAACCGGCGTAACGCGCTTTCGCTATATTCTTCCTCCGCTTGTTCCGCTTGTTCTGCTGGCGGGGTCATCTCCGTTTGTGCTTTAGCGATTTGTGGCATTATGGCGAAAATAAAAAGTCCAGCGAACACGGCAAACCAATAATAGGCATTCGCCGAATGACGTTCTCTGCCTCCCCCGCCGCCTGCGGGAGAGTTATACCGAATTTTGTTCACAATTTACGCTCCTATACGGCAGTATTGCTCTGATTACGGTATCGAAAAAGGTAAAAAATCAGCATACCCGCCCCGATACATACAGACACATCCGCAACATTAAAAGTAGGCCAAAATAGATGCTTGCTCTCTATACCAAACTGAAGAAAATCGATGACACGGCCCAAGTAGAGTCGGTCGATGAAATTGCCAACAGCACCGCCGAGTAGAAAACCGAGAGCAATTCGCATCCATCGACTGTGTCGGAATTGGAAGTAATAGATGAAAATGAAAACTAACGCCACAATTGTAACACCGATAAGTAGAGCACGTTGGCCTGATAATATACCGAAGGCAGCACCTGTGTTTGTATCATGCCGCAGATTGAAAAAACCTGGAATAACCGAATAACCTGTTCCCCAGGGGATATAATGTTGAACAAGCCATTTGGTAATTCTATCAAGGAGTAAGGTCGGAATAGCCACAGCTAACAACGGCAGAACCGACTTGATATAATAAAATATCGACAACCTACCAGCAGCACTGCTATCAGGATTAGGTTTTTGATTTGTACGCATTCTTAAGGGCCTTCCATTCCGATTTTGCGTCATCCTGTTCAGGGACGCTTGGTAATTGGTTCCGGGTACTCAGAAAAACGCTAACGGGGGTTTTACCCATCTCATGATGAATCTCCTCCGCCAAAAAAGGAAGCAACGGCGCAAAACATTGAAGAAGAACGGAGCATATTGCCTCAAACGCTATCTTCGCCGAGGTGAAACGCTCATCCGCACCATCAATTTGACATAAACTGATATAGCACTGGAAATCGGCACGACAGAAGTCGAATAAGCAGGTCCACATGCTGTAGAAATCGTTCTCCCGATAAGCCAATTCAAAATCAGCTAAAAGTTCCTTCGTCGCCAACACTGCAAGAGTGTCCGGGGATAGCAGTGTAGTAGCCGAACTTTTATCAGTAGCACCGGAGCTGGTCTCATCCCGAAAATGTACATATACCTGCGCCGCTTCTTGTAATATTCGTTTCAACTGGGTATATTTGCGCTTGTATCTCTTTGCTAGGGTCTCAAGTTGCGCAGCACCATCCGCCTTAGCTCTGACCTTATGTAAATCGGGAGCAATTGCAATAAGTCTCAGAACATCGGCCGGGTATTTCTGAAGCATCGCGTCCGGTATCTCCATCCGCCAAACTTTTTCCGGAATGTTTTTGAGTTGTAAACGTTTAAACGGATGGCACTCTTTAATAGGCCGACTCAGTCGGAGTGTTGCAGCCAGAACGTTCAACTCCCCTAACCATTTCAGAAACGGACGACGGGGGGCGAAAACGACACTCACAGCAGATTCAACGGAGCCCTTCTTGAAATCCGAGCTATACAGAGCTTGAAGAAGATTCACAAAATAGTTATCGATATGGGTCAACTCTTTACGGAAATCCTTCGCATGACAGTTCGAACAGGACGTATCTGTAGGCAATAATTCCTCAACACTCAAGCGGAACCAGTGTTCGGTGCCACCACGAATTGCACTCCGCACAACGCGGAGAACGTTTTTATCCAAGATAGGAACGTTGCAATGGTCACAGCGCAGAATCGGCAGTGGAATCCCCCACCGACGTTGCGATGACACCCGCATATCCGCAACCTTCATCATCTCTTTACGGATAGAACCCCCAAGCCGCTTGTTATAGTTGTTCCAATACTCCTTGGAATTGTTGAGCTCCTCCGTTATACTACTACCGGTAATAGCGAAGCACCAATGTTGATACGGACGGAAAACTGATGGACTGTTACAGTGTTCGCAACACAACTGTGTCTCTTTTCGCATGCGCGCTTTTATCAAATACTCCCGATTTTCTAATTCACTGCGGATGAACTCCTCCGCATTAAACAGATTTAGACCACACAACGAATCGGCATCCTCAGTAAATCTACCCGTCTCATCAAAGATAGGCGTTATCTGTGTAGCAGCATCGAATTGAAGAGGCACCCCAGCACCTCCTGTTCCGGGAACCTTCGAAGGAGGCTTACCCTCCTGGCCAGGTCCAGATAATGCATGGATAATGCTGTAACTCAGCGGATGATGTGCCGGATTCAAATGGATGACACTTGCCGCTAATTCTGTCCCATCGAAGGAATTTGAAATCCGATCGAACACTGCTTCAGGAATTACGAAAAACGGAAGCTCCGTTAGTGAGAAAAGAGGATGTGACACAGTGTGTTCTATCAGCTGAGCCGTTTTCAATTTGGCGATGGGTATGGGATAATCGTCCCGCGTCGCGTTCGGGTTTTCAAACATTTTTAACTGCGGCTCAGCGAAAATCAGATAATCGCTCTTAAACTCCATAAGCCAATAGTTAACCTCTTCGCGAATGCCTAAGGCAATTGTACCGGCTATCTCCCAGAGCTGCGATATCGGAAGAAGCATCGCAAAAAAAACATTCACACCGAATTCTTCGAAACCGGTATTGAAGGGAAACTTGATGTATGTATGTGAGGTATCTGTCGGAACCTGTGTAACGGTTTTGCCGAGCTCTAACGGTGTGGTGCATTTTGGGCACCAATGGCTCAGTTGCGGTTCATCGAGTAGGTATTCTAAATCTCGCAATCTATCTAGAACGCTAAAAAGTTTAGTGTCATAGCGCGCCTCTAATGTTCTGTCGGTGGAGCTCCAGTCAGCAAAAATGCCGAGGGATTCCAACTTCTGCCGCTGCTCTTTCAAGAGCTCGCTATAGACTTGATGGCACTGTTTTCTAAAACCGAGCAGATTCTCCGAGTACCCAGAGGGATTCTTCTGGACAACCCCTGCCTCAATACTAAGCGGATAGGTTTCCCAAAGCGGTGAATAGGCAATATCCTTCCCACGCATCATCTCATATTTGAGAAAAATATCCTGATAAATTTTTTGCCGAAGTGTCTCAACAGTCAACACATGCACAGGGGTCGGCTTTTCGCGAATCACATACGCGGGAATGCCATCCGTTTTGTCCGGAAATACGTAGACATTCTCCGCTGACCATAAGCTAAGCGTTACAGCCTCGCGCGATTTTTCCGCTGTAGGTACAAGCTTCCGCGCGCGAGTCGGCCTGTTCTCAATCGGCACCGATGCCTTCGGTTTTCTACCCCGTTTCCCGGAAGATGTCTTCGCCGAAGCGGATTTTGAAAATGCTTTTGTTTTTGTGATACTCACTACGGCTGAAGCCGTGTGCTTCTTTTAGCACATCGACCCTCCTATGTGATTCCTGCTTCCGCGTCTCGTGCCTCCTTCTGAAAAACAGAAGTGGGTTGAGGTCTTACTTGCGCTCCACAGGCGTTTAGGCTCTCGGTATATCCTACCGCGAGGTTTCTCAAGTTGATTGCAGCGTTCAGGTCTCTATCTGCTCTATATTGGCAGACACTGCAATGATAAGTTCTATCGGATAATGTTAAATCTGTTTTCTTATGGCCGCAGCTGCTGCAAGTTTTACTGGATGCAAAGAACTGGCAGGCTTCGGTTACAGGGATACCGCGTGCCTCGGCTTTCGTCTTTAGCAACAATAGGAACCCGCCTAAGGCACTATCACTCAACGCCTTAGCAAGTTTGCTATTCTTTAGCAAGTTAGACACTTTTAGCGTCTCAATAACAATGCCTGACGCACGATTGACAATATCCGTGCTTGCTTTCTGATGTGCATCGCAGCGAATAGAGGTAACTTTATAGTGGATACGCTCAACGACGCGCTTCTGCTTGAACCAGTTTTTAGACTGCGGCACTTGACGGCTCAACTTCCGTTGGGCACGGGCTAACTTTCGCTCATAGCGTTTCAAAGGCCTCGGGTTCTCATATCGCGTCCCATCACTGCACGTCGCTAAGGTATTAATACCGACATCTATACCGATTATGGGGTGCGTTGATACATCAACAGCTTCGGTGTCCTCCACTTCAACGGTGATAGATACGAACCAACGATGCGCCGTGCGACTTATGGTCACTTTTATGATTTTGCCTACGAAACGCAACTCTTCAAATGTCTTTACCCAACCTATTTTGGGTAACCTAATCCGTTTGCCTTCCACTCTCACGGAGTGGGCAGCTGTCGTGTAGGATTGACGACTGCCACGCTTTTTGAAACGCGGAAAGCCTGAACCGTTATCAGTCCAATTCTTGATGGCAGTCCCTAAATTGTCGATACCATATAGAGCCGCACGCTGATCTTGCGCTGAGGTCCAATCATACTCTCGCTTTTTCTCATTGAAACGATTGTTTAGCGTGAAAGTAGATAAGAAGGTATCCTCAGCTAAATTCGCTTTAAAATCAGTCAGACCCATATTGTAGGCAAAACGGGCATAACCGCATTGCGCGCTAAACCAACGCCGCTGCTTAAAAGTCGGAGCTAAGGCAATCTTATGGGTTTTGTATGGCATCGTCTGAACTCCTGTTAGGTTGCTGACTCGCCTCGGTGAAGGCGGAGACAGAGTAACCGCTCCGCCGCTGAGGCAGTCCTATAAGTACACCACAGGGATATATCCCATGTCAACTATTTTAGCTGCTGCTGCACGAGACACACGGGTCGGACCCAACGCTAAAGCATTGGGATTGTTAAGCAAGACCCTTCATGTCTTTAAGGTGAAGGTGTAGGATGCAACAATGTATTCAGAATGTGTAACAGCACAAGTAATACAATAGGTGAAACGTCAATGCCAAAATTCCGGGTTAACGGTCCAAGCACTTGGCGAATCGGTTGTAGAACCGGGTCGACCATTTGACTCGTCGCATGAAAAATTCTACGCACGGCTAAATTCCGAGTCCCAAACACAAACCAAGAGAGAACCGCATTTACAATAACGATTATCATATAAACTTCAAGCAAGTGACTGAGAACCCTAGCGAGCATGTTCATAGTGGTACGTTCCCTTCCTCTTTTGTGATCCCAAGTTGTTTCGCTCGTTCAGTCGCCGCAAGAATAGCCTCAGTGACTGTAGCCCGAAAGCGACCCTGTTCCAGAGCATAGAGACCCGCTGCAGTTGTACCACCGGGGGTAGTAACACGATTTTTTAATACCACTGGATGCTCCTGTGTCTCCGCTAGCAACGTTGCAGCACCTAACACCGTATGCGTCGCAAGCGTTTGGGCATCTTGCCGAGGCAGCCCCACCTGAACCCCCGCATCCGCTAAAGCCTCAATAAAAAGGGCAACGTAGGCAGGACCGCTACCGCTCATCCCTGTGACAGCGTTCAGATGCCGTTCCTCCATGATTAACGACGTACCACATGCATCGAAAATTTTCTGTGCTGTGGCGAGATGGTCCGCACCCGCTGCGCTGCCCCCTGTTAGCACCGATATTGCTGCCCCTACCGATGCAGCAATATTTGGCATCACCCGAACAATCGCACACGGAACCTCAAAGTAAGACTCCAAGGACGTTGTCGTAACACCCGCTGCGATGCTAATCATCCATTGCGGAGAGGTTAAACTTCGGGCAATCTGTGGCAGAATGTGTGGCACCGCTACAGGCGGCACAGCACACAGAATAATATCTGTCGTCTCCACAAGCTCCGTAATATCTGCCGCACCGTTGACCTGCCTCTCATCGCAGAGTTTTGTTACGAGAGTCGTATCTAGGTCGGTAATCCAAATTTGCTGTGCTGGCAAAAGCCGGTCCGTAATACTTCTCACGATGATACCGCCCATTTTCCCAACACCTATGACCCCCAACCGCATGTTTTCAATCATTTTTTCCCTTGTTTCCACTTAGCCCAATATGGACAAAATGTTGGCTATTAGGTTTATGCCTGTTAGCAAGAAGTCTCCGACGCGCGTCAAAAACATCATTAGAATAACAAACTCTTGCCAATTGCTAATCGCCAATCGCTAATCGCTAATTTATGATACCGCCCATTTTCCCAACACCTATGACCCCCAACCGCATGTTTTCAATCATTTTTTCCCTTTCCGAAAATTGCCCGCCCGATTCTAACTACATTCGCACCCTCTTCAATTGCAACCTCAAAATCGTTTGTCATGCCCATAGAGAGATACGGTAACGTGATTCCGGGAAATTGTTCCGCCTTCACCTGCTCAGCAAGTGTTCGCAACAACGCGAAAGCCGGACGGTTATCCGCAGCAGACTCACTTAACCGTCCCATCGTCATTAACCCAACGATACGTACCGCGGGATACGCCAGCGATTTCTCCATGAAGTCAAAGAGACACTCTGAAGACAAACCGTGTTTAGTAGCCTCGCCAGTTGTGTTTACCTGAATTAGGACATCTGTTTTCTGGCCCCGCGCCTCCGACCTGCGTGCTATCTCGGCTAAGAGCCTCACGCTTTCCACCGAATGAATCAGCCCGAACATGCCGAGTGCCGATTTCACTTTATTTCTTTGCAAATGCCCGATGAGATGCCACCTACACCCTATCACAGAGGTCGCCGCACGCACCTCTTCATATTTTTGCTGCGCCTCCTGCACCCGATTCTCACCTATATCCGTGACACCCGCAGCAAGAGCCGCCTCAATTTCTGATACCGAGCGTCCTTTAGTGACAGCAACAAGCCGTACCGAATCCGGTGTTCGACCGCTCCGTTGCGCAGCTGCTCTTATACGGTCCATGACATTATAAAGGTTGTCGGCTATCTGAGCGTCCACATTTTCCTCCAGAGCAAACATTGAGCGACCTCAAGTACTATCTTTCTACTTAGACCGTGTAATGAATCCGACATCTTCATCCCAGTCAGGGTCTTCATCTTCGAAAGATTCTATGTCAATGCGCCCCTTAACAAAACCATCTGGCACAATAATGCTTATAGGTCTGCTGCTGCAAAACAGTATACCGATAACGGCTAGTGCCACCGCACAACTTACAATACCGATACCGACCATAACAATATGCGTCGCCTCCGTGTAAACTTGCGTGACCTGGACCGCACTTACCGATTCCTGTGACAAAAGATCCGGGTATTTTTTATCAGGATAGTTGTAGCCCCGGCGGATAAAACGGAGACCAATGATACCCGTAACAACCGAGGATATTCCAAATATTGCACGTACTAGAAAGTTAAGCATCTTCTTTAGTGTCCAATTTTTAATTCGCAATTAAGATTGCAAGCCAACCGACTCAGGTACTTAATGATACCACCTTTTTTTTTCACAATGCAAATTTATTTTACCACGCCGTAGGAGCGAGCTTCGCTCGCGACCCTCTAGTATTCGGGCAAACGGTTTCCGGCTCCCAAGCGAAACAACGCATCGACCATTCCAGTTCGTCCGTTCGTAGTAGGGCGATTCATCGTCCGTTCTTCATAATTGTCCCCCTTAGATACACAGAGGACATCCCGATACTCGTACGATAACCGACCGCCGACTGCTATATCTCCACAAGTTGAATAAATGAAAGCATTCTACCTGTCTGCCCCCGCTCCGCACGATGTGAGTAAAACTTATCGGTCCAACAAGCAGTGCAAAAAGGGGATACCGAAATTGCCGAGGCGGGCACACCCTTTTCAATACATTGGTTAACATTAGCAGCTTGTAGGCTCAAGTGTGTTCCGTTATGTACATTTTTCCCGAAGTGCTGTGCAAATTGGTCAAGCAATTCAGAACTTACCGCATAGCAACACCTTTGGATAGCGGGCCCTAAGTGTATCAGGCAATCCCTTGTCTCAGTGCCGAAGCACATTCTCATCTGTTCCAGGGTGGTGTTAGCGATTCGTGCAAGAGTACCACGCCATCCTGCATGGGCAATTCCGATAGCCGGGGTTGCCACATCCAAAATGAAAATCGGAACACAATCCGCAGTAAAAACCCCTAACGCAGGACCGTGCTGGGCAGTAATAAGGGCATCGCCTGTTATTTCAGGTTCACTCTCCTTTTCAAGATGCCACAAGAGGGGCACCCCCATATCTGCCGTAACGACAGTCGTGCTGTGAATTTGGCGGCAATACTTTACCGTTCGCACACCTATCTGCTCAGAAAAAATCTGTCTATTTTGGAGAACCGCTGCCGGGCTATCCCCAACATGGGTAGCCAGATTGAGAGAGGCATAAGGTGTTTTACTTACACCGCCAGTTCGGAGACTCATCCCAGCTTTGACCAAAGCAGTTGTCTCCAACTCATGAATTGTGTGATATAGATGCGTTTTCAAGAGTAGTAATCTTCCCGGGGTGGACTAAAAATATCGAGGGCGCGTGCCGGCTTATCAAAAGCCTTCGCGCTATGTTTTACATCAGAAGGGATAAGATAGACATCGCCTTCCTTGAGGACTCGGGCTTCCCCATCAATCGTCAGCTCAAATGTCCCTTCCAGGACCATGCCCATCTGCTCGTGTGGGTGGCTATGCTCCGCCACAACGCTATGCGGCGTGAGGTGCACAAACGACAGCATCAGCTTCTCCCCATGAACTGTCCGGATTGTAATATCCTCAAAAATCTGTTGCTCGGGTTGTTCGTTGATATTGAAAAAAGGCATAACGTATCTACTCCTTACCGAATTGATTTAACGTGAAAATTGGGCAAAAAGTTTCAATAAGGAAAAGGCGTATCTGGGTCCAGCGGCTTAACGTAAAGCACCCTTTTACAACTTGCACAATAAACCAGCTTTTCATATTTCTGCGCCTCTTTGAGGTTTTGCGGTTGAATGGTGAGGCGACAGCTTTCACACGTTCCACTTTTGGAAAGTGCCACAAAATCGGTCTTGCGCCGCTCGAGCCATCGGTGGTATTGGTCTCTGAGGGCCTGTTCTATTTTGGGTAGAAATTCGGTCCGCCGCTCCAACTTTTCAGCCAGCTCCTTTTCCAAAGTACCCTTTTCTTGTCGGAGTTCAGCCACTTTTTGAGTTGTGCTAATATCTTCTTGAGCCACCTCTGCTTCAAGCTCAGCCAATTCCTCTTTCAATTGGTCGCACGTTTCCATGAGCTCCAGAATCGCCTCCTCAGTTTCGCTATCCTTCCGCTCGAGGTATTCTATCTGGCGTTCTAGCGCACTGTACGCATCATTAGAGGTGACCGTCCGTTGTTCGTTCCTATATTTCTTACGCTGCTCCGCGTTCATATCGAGCTCAGCATTTTTTGAACGTTGTACTTTTTCCGCCTCAGCGAGTGCTTCGGAGATTTCGGTAATATCCTCTTTATATTTCGTTACACCTGCCGCCAGCCGTTCAATACGTTCTGGAATAGCTTGGAGCCGTTCATGGATAGACAACAGCTCTCTATCCTGTTCCTGTAGTTGATATAGCAAAGCGAGCTGTTGCCTCAAAGATTCGTTAGCCATTCGTTTCAACCTCCCTTTCAACGAGGTATGCGAAAAAGATACCGAGTTGATACAGAATAAAAAGCGGAATCGCCATTAGCAGCATAGACCCCGGGTCCGCTGGGGTTAGCAAGGCGGAAATGACACAGATGCCTAATAGGGCGTGACGCTGCTTCCCGCGAAAACCGCGCCAGTCAATCACACCGATACGCGCAAGAAACGCCATCACTATCGGCAACTCAAAAGCGACACCAAAACCCAAAATTAAGTGTATCACTAAACTAATATAGTTCGCCAAATCCCATCGGTTCGGTAAATTCGGAAACAGTTGAGCCGAAAAATACAACACAACCGGTGTAACAATGAAATACGCAAAAACGGAACCGATGACGAAAAACGTCACAATCACTAAAAACAGCGGTAACGCAAGCCGTTTCTCTTTGCGATTGAGCGCAGGAAACACAAACGCCCATATCTGATATAGCACTATCGGGAGCGCAAGCAGAATCCCCGCAGCAAATCCCAACTTTAGATACGCCATAATCCCTTCCAAAGGACCAACTTTGATTAGCTCCGCATTGATATTTGAAGCATTCGTCCGCAAACTGAGCGAAAAAAAACCTAAAGTCGACCCCTCAGCACCAACTGTCGCATCAATAGCACCTGACAGCAACGTATTAATAGAATTTTTGAGCGGAAACAGGACAACCATCTCCACAGGCCCGCTAAACGTTAAACACAGAACCGTAAAAACAGCAATAGCGATAGCTGAAATGATAATCCGCCGACGGAGCTCCTCAAGATGTTCCCAAAACGTCATCGCGACATCATTAGATTCCATAGCACGCCTCGTTCACAGTGTTAGGTCGACTCCGGTGGACCGATGTTTTTGTCCTCATCTCCGTCAACATCTACATCGTTCGCCGCCTTTGTCAGTTCGTTTTTGATATCATCGCCCGCGCTCCTAAATTCCCGAATCGCTTTCCCAAGCGACCGCCCCATCTCAGGCAGCTTCTGAGGCCCGAAGACTACAAGCGCAATCACAAGGATAACTAATATTTCCATCCCGCCTGTTCCCATCATGTTCCTACTTCCTCCTTTGCTGAAATGTAGCAAACTCCCAACTAATCAAAGTATATCATAAAATAGGCCCATTGGCAACTAAAAAAATTAAAATCGTTGACCTGCGCTCCCCGGTGTGCTATCATGTTAACGGCGGGGGAAAAACGTATCAATACCAGCCTCCACATCTTCTATCGGATGACCATACTGTTTCCGATAATTTTCGTGCGTATTCCGCTCCGTTTCCGTCAACTCCGTTAGCGGAAAATCAAGGCTTTCCTGACTACGTTTACCCGACTCGTTCATCGCAATATTCATCTCTTGGTCTTGCCTAGCGCGGGCAGCACCGTATTCCGGAGCCGTCCTGTTAAGCACAGCTGTAGCGATACTGAGAAGCTCGTCTGCCACCGCAATTTGTCCATCGGAGAGCGGATAGTTCTTGAACGGGTTTTCCCACGTCACCATCTGTTCCGGGAGTTCCAACGTAATCTTTTCTGTCACGGTGACTCCATCTACGTCAATTGTGCTCCGTTCGGGCCGGTAAGCGATGCCTTTCGCACCAGATTCAAGGTCAGCGGGAGGGGTTACGTAAATATCTTTACCGACAATCGTGCCTCTGCTACCATCAATTTGGGAGATGCCCGTTTGTCCGCGACCCAAGGCGCGCGCATGAATGACATTGGAGTAAACCATAAGCGCGGTCGCCCCGTTATCGAATTCAATAAAACCAAGGCTCCAGTTCTCACGCGTATGATGCCGTTTCATCCGGTCAATAATCGGAATCACAGGACTTGTCTGTGTAATACCGAGTGCCGACTTCGGCTCACCACCAGCACGAAGACGAAGCATACTCATCCCGTGATAACCCCCTTCATGAAAAATTCGGTAAATTCTAGCGACATCGCCTATAACGCCCGCTGCAATTACCTTCGACAGAAACCGCTCTTGAGGCGCGCGGTAATAGTTTTCCGCCACCTCAAGCTTTACGTCATTGGCATCGGCACGTTCAATCATCAAATCGGTCATCGGTAACGTAACAGCGATAGGGGTTTCACAGAGGATATGAACCCCCGCATCCGCCATAAAACAACCAATTGAGTGGTGTGCAACACCGGGGACAGTAATATCAACGACATCCAGGTCCTCCTGAGCTACAAGCTCACGGACATTGGTATAGGGGGTTGCCCCGTACTGTTCGGCATAGCGCGTCGCTGTTTCTTCATCTATATCGCAAATCGCAACGAGATTGAAAACATCTTTAAGTTTCGCAATAACCGGTAGATGCGCGCCACCGCCGCGTCGACCCGCACCAATTAAAGCAATATTGAGTTTGGACATATATCAAAACTCCTTAGAACAAGTTTCATTTAAGATACCATTTTTCACACAGGCCTGTCAAGAGGATAGTAGGGCGATTCATCGCCCATCAGCCAATCGCTAATTGCCAATAACCAATAAACTATGCTTGCCATTATTCTCAAAGACCTCCGTTTTTACACCAATTCGCGCAAATATCGACGAATCCATCTCCTAATTTTATGCGTGCTTACATTACTACTATTCGTCACCGCCGTTGAATTTTACGCGCAACGCAGAACAGGAAACCCTATCACACTCGGGCAGCAGGTGTACACACTATTCATCATCGCCCTCTTCATCTTCCAATTCTGGGTGCCGAGACATGCCGTTGAAGCCCTGTGCCTAGAACGGACCTCTCATCCACATCTACCGGGGGATAGCGCGAACGCTGCACTGCTAAAGCTAACACCCATTGCAGCATGGAAAATACTAGCAGGCAAACTGGGAGCTGTTGTGCTCTGGACAATCTGGAGCATTTGGTTAGCAATACCCCTATTAGCACTTTCAAGCTACATAGGCGGGTTGACAATATCGCAACTCCTGAAATGTGGTGTAGTGATATTAGGGAGTTGTCTCTTTTTCGCGCTGATTGGCATCGGGTGTGCGTTATGGTGTTCACCTATTAGTGCAAAAGGCATCAGTTACAGCGTTGCTCTGGCAATAACCTTCCTGCCCCTACTACCGATATCCCCCTTCGTGGACATTCCGATGTTAGAAGCAATAAGTCCCCTCTGCGCGTTACTATCAATTATTGGTTCAGGTGGAACATATCTTTGGGTGTGGAATATCTGTTTATTCGCCGTGTTATTTCTGCTGCTCTTCCCAATTCTGGCCATGAAGCTGCGCTAGCACGAGCGTTATATGTCCCACACGTAGACGCTAAATGGTATAATATTAATTGATGAATACGATAAAACAGACATCACATCCTCAACAAACACCGCAGTCCACCGACGGTTTGAGCTCCTCCCAGCCGAAAGCCGGCGTGACGTTTCGTGCAATTCTGCTCGGCATTTTCCTCATCCCGCCCAACACCTATTTCATTATGGCGAATCATCTCCGCTTTTGGAGCACTTTGCCGACAACGATGTCCCTGATTTACAACGTCGTCGTAACATTGGCGGTATTGACAAGTCTCAATTTGCTGCTCAAAAAATTGCTACCACGTTTCGCGCTTCGGCAGGGAGAGTTGCTTACCATCTACGTTATCCTCTCGCTCTCCTCCGCAATTGCGGGGCATGACATGATGCAAACCGTTGTGCCTGTCATACCGAACGGGTTTTGGTTCGCCACACCTGAAAATGAGTGGCAACAGCTCTTCTGGCGGCACCTACCCAATTGGCTTACACTCAGCGAACTCTCTGTCTTGCAAGATTTTTACGATGGCGATACAACCTTCTACACAAAAAAATATATAACCGCATGGTGGCAACCGATTTTATGGTGGACAGTGCTTTTGTCTGTCCTAATTTGGGTGATGATTTGTATCGACCTGCTCTTACGGAAACAGTGGATAGAACGGGAACGATTGACCTATCCGATTGTCCGCCTACCGATAGAAATGACGCACACAGATGGGCGGCTCTTTAAAAACAAAATGCTGTGGGCAGGTTTCGCAATTGCAGGAAGCATCGACCTCATTAACGGTATCCACGCCTTCTTCCCCGCTTTTCCGGAGATACCGGTTCGCAAAGCAAACCTCGGTATCTATTTTACCGAAAAACCGTGGGATGCAATGGGATGGACCCCCATCTATATTCTCTCCTTCGGAGTCGGGCTCGCCTTTTTGATGCCATTAGAGATGTCATTTTCGCTCTGGTTTTTCTACCTATTCTGGAAAGCGGAGCGTATTTTAGGGAGGGCTATGGGACTACAGATTTTGCCAGGCTTTCCTTACGATGGACCCCAGGGAGTCGGTGCGTATCTCGCCATCGCATGCTGTGGACTATACGGGGGCCGCAAACACTTTTATGCAATTTTCAGAAACCTGTTCCGCAAAAAAGGGACCGGCATGAACACGTTGTCTCCCGAAGACGCAGACGCAACAGACTATCGATGGCCAGTAGCGGGATTGATAGCAGGGGTGCTTTTCCTTTTCATCTTTTCAAACTACGGGGGGATGGCAGTTTGGATGATTGCGTTGTATTTCCTTATCTATTACCTACTCGCGTTAGGCATCACCCGGGTACGTGCCGAAGTCGGGCCGCCGACGCATGAAATGTTTGTAGCGAACCCGCGGCGATTCATCTTAGATACACTCGGTTCGCGCCCGATTCCGCCACGGAGCCTCACCATGATGTCGCTCTATTACGCCTTTAATCGCGGCTACCGTGCACATCCGATGCCCCATACATTAGAGGGATTTAAACTCGTTGAAGTCGCAAACATGAAAGCCGGGCGAATGGTCATAGCCATGATGTGTGCCGTCGTTTTCGGCATCCTCGCCGCGTTCTGGTCATACCTCGCCGTATCCTACGAAATAGGCGCGAACCCGGGTCTGGGAAACGGCGGCTATAACAGACTCCGCTCCTGGCTCTACTATCCGAGCGAAACGAACGTTCCCGCCGTCACCTTTATGGGTATTGGGTTTCTGTTTACGACGTTATTGTGGTGGTTGCGCACCCGTTTCCCAATGTTTCCGTTTCATCCCACCGGATATGCTGTCGCAAGCAGTATGTGGACATTTGGATGGCTCTGGTTCTCGGTGTTAGTAAGTTGGGCAGCAAAAAATCTCATCTTACGATTTGGCGGTATCCGTCTCTATCATCGAGTCTTACCGCTATTTTTAGGGCTGATTTTAGGTGAATTTATTGTCGGCGGGGCGTGGGTGTTAATTCGCCTTATCTGGGGAGTCTCTGTTTATTCATTCTACCGTTAGCGGGATTATTTACACCGGGTGTGTAATCCGCAATTCTGAACAGTTCACAAAATGCAGACAGGTTCGCAAAAAACTCTTTCTCCGTGTCCTCTGTGTCCTCCGTGTAATCCGCGATTCTGACAGTTACGCAGCACACTTAAGGCTCAAATTCCCAAAAAAGAATAGTACCGTCCCAACTCCCACTAACTATAGTGTTCCCATCAGGACTAAACGACACGCTACTGACATCACCCGTATGTCCTTTGAGTGTTTCGATAAGTTGCCTTGTGCTTAGGTTCCATAGACGAATAGTTTTGTCCACGCTCCCGCTAACTATCGTATTCCCATCCGGACTAAACGACACACTATTGACCGGACCCGTATGTCCTTTGAGTGTTTCGATAAGTTGCCCTGTGCTTGTGTGCCATAGCCGAATAGTCCAGTCCCCACCCCCACTAACAAGTATACGAGCATTCAAACTAAAAAAGGACACGCCATTGACCGGACCCGTATGTCCCATGAGTGTTCTGATAAGGTGTCCGGTGCCCGTGTCCCATAGACCAATAGTCCTGTCCGAACTCCCACTAACTATCGTCCTACCATCTGGACTAAACGATACACTAGTGACATCACCCATATCTCCTTCGAGTGTTTTGATAAGGTGTCCTGTTATAGCGTCCCACAGACGAATAGTATTGTCATCGCCCCCACTAACTATCGTCCTACCATCCGGACTAAACGATACGCTACTGACATCACCCCCATGTCCTTCGAGTGTTTTGATAAGGTGTCCTGTTGTAGCGTCCCACAGACGAATAGTATTGTCATCGCCCCCACTAACTATCGTCCTACCATCCGGACTAAACGATACGCTAGCGACATCACCCATATCTCCTTCGAGTGTTTTGATAAGGTGTCCTGTTATAGCGTCCCACAGACGAATAGTATTGTCATCACCCCCACTAACTATCGTCCTACCATCCGGACTAAACGATACGCTTTCAACCCACCCTGTATGTCCTTCGAGTGTTCTGATAAGTTGTCCTGTGCTAACGTCCCATAGACGAATAGTATTGTCATCACCCCCACTAACTATCGTCCTACCATCCGGACTAAACGATACGTTATAGACACGCCTTGTATCTTCTGGGAGTGTTCTGATAATTTGTCCTGTGCTAACGTCCCATAGACAAATAGTATTGCCATCACCCCCACTAACTATCGTCCTACCATCCGGACTAAACGATACGCTTTCGACCCACCTTGTATGTCCCGTGAGTGTTTTGATAAGTTTTCCTGTGTTCGTATCCCATAGACGAATAGTCTTGCCATCACCCCCACTAACTATCGTCCTACCATCCGGACTAAACGATACGCTTTCGACCCACCTTGTATGTCCCGTGAGTGTTTTGATAAGTTTTCCTGTGTTCGTATCCCACAGTTGGATAGGATTGTTATAACTCCCACTAACGATACTAACGATAGTATTCCCATCTGGACTAAACGACACGCTAATAACCAACTTCGGATCTCCCGTGAGTGTTCTGATAAGTTCTCCTGTCCTAATGTCCCATAGACCAATAGTTTTGTCCATACTCCCACTAACTACGGTGTTACCATCCGGACTAAACGACACACTAGTGACATCACCGGTATGTCCTGTAAGCACTCTGATAGGCTTTCCAGTATTTGTGTCCCATAGACGAATAGTCTTGTCATCACCCCCACTAACGATAGTATTCCCATCTGGACTAAAAGACACGCTATTGACCGGCCCTGTATGTCCTGTAAATAGGTTAAGTTCTTCCCCTGTCTGAACATCATAAATCCAAATCCCGATACTACCACCAACAGCTAACCGCGTGCCATCTGGTGAAAACCGTATCTCATTTATAGAACCTTTACCAAGACGGACTTTCGCCCCCTTTGGTAAGTTCCATTGTGTATAGTCTACAGCGAAAATGTTTGGGGTAACCATTAGGAGCACAAACAAAATCGTTAGCATCAAAAACATAGTTCGCATCAGGTTGCCGATGATATTAACCTATCTATTTCCGTGGAATACTATGTATTTCACATCTTAGACGGTTTGCAAGTTGCTTATAGAAAGCAACCAGGGTTCATCTACCAAAGCACGCAGAAATATCCCGCGTGCGCCGTTCAAATCTCTGTCCATCGTCCGACCTGCGCCATCTTTGATAACTTTAGCACCGCCTAAGTTTTTGACAATCTCACCTGTCCACGACACGGTTTTTGATGTATACGCTTCACAAACATCTACCACAAGACACCCCGTTTCTTTTGCTTTATGCTTAAGGAACTGTTTGAAACGGTAATGAGAGAGGGTCAGCATTTGGCGTGCGGTTTTCTTATGGAGTTTGCGTCCACTTTTGCACGTCATTTGAGAAGTCTCAAAAGTGGGGAGTAAGATGATATCAAAGTTATCTACAAGCCAGCGTGCGACTTTCTTATGAAGTTCATCAATAAGATTGCGTATTTTGCGGCGAAGCCGTTTTGCTGCGTTTCGCATATTGCGGCGTTGTGGGCGTTTTGCTTTTGCAGCCCGGCTGAGTAGGTCGTCGAGATATGAACAAAGTCGTTGGATTTTATTGATAGCGTGGTGTCCAAGCCAGCCGAAGCCATCTTCACAAAAATAGGTGAGAAACGTTCTGATACCGGGGTCAAGTGCGACAACACGCCCGCTTGGTTCTCGCTTTCGTATCGTCACACTATAACTGACACACAAATAGTAGTGTGTGCCCTCTTTGACTAAGCGGGAGTCTTTGATATTTTCAGGGAGACGCTCACTGAGTCTAAGTTTTCCTAACTTTGTGTGATAGACACCCTTTTCAGATATGGCACCTTTGGGTATAAAGATAGACTGTTTATCGTTTTTCCGACTACGGAACTTCACGCATTGAAATGTGCTTCTCTGCTGATAGTCTATTTTCGCGTTCTGGACAGCTTGACAGGCATCCCGAATAGCAACTGACTTGACTTGATAAGGAACAGCCTTCGCCCAATCGGGTAAGTCGTCAAGGATACCTGTCTTAATCGCCATCCAGTTCGCTTTTGTCTCAGGCTGACGCAAATAGTCAATCGCTTTGTTATAGACAAAACGAGATGTGCCTATCCATTGACGCAGCGTCTCACGCTGTTCCGGTGTCGGATAGACTCTTATCTTCTTTGATTTTGTTACGGTAACTTCGGAGTCCGCGCAGTCTGCAACTGAAGACAGGCAGGATTGCGAGAAGATTGGATGTGAGGTCTTCTTGTCGACTGTGTTCTGTTTGGTCAAAAACCACGAGTTCGCCAACGTTTTGTTCAATGAGGTATCGAATAAGGGCGATACTGAACCGGGCGAGACGAGCCCGATGGGCAATAACAACCTAGAGCTTATCACCTTGCATAAGCCGGTCCAATAAGGTTCTAACCCCTTTTCTTTTGAATTTGAGACCACTACCGATGTCTCTAATGATTTCTGCTTCGGGGTAGATACTTCGCATATACGCGACTTGTCGTTCAAGGGCATCTCTTTGGTTTGGGCTGGACACCCTGCAATAGCAAAGAGTGGTCCTTGGTTTTGATTTGCTTTTGATGGACCCATCAACATCATAGCGTCCATGTCCGCCTCCTGTGCGGGTTGTCCCAATCTTTCCTTCATTTGCTAATCTCCTTAAGTGATTCGGGGTCCAATCCAGCATTTCCGATGCTGGACGGCGCGGATACATAAGTCATATATATTGTAACACAAATATATTGAAATGTCAAGAAAAATATAGATTTTATGCTACTGTTCCGCAACCTCCTTCTGTTTAGTCCAGCATGGACGATATGTTTATAGAATTATGGCTGTTGGCTTATGGCTGTTAGCAAGAGAAAGAGGCTTCTGACGCGCGTCAGAGGGTTATCTATAATCACAACATCTTGCCAGGAGAGAAAATAATGAAAATCGCAGATTTTCATCTATTTCTCCTTTCTGCCAATCGCCAATTGCTAATCGCTAATTTAAAATCCGCGAAATCCGTGTTCTCCGTGCTAATCCGCGATTCAGACAAAAAAACACAACATCACTTAATCCCAAAACCTTGACGCGCACACCTCTTAAAATCCGCGCAAATCCGATAAATCCGCGCAAATCCGAGATTCAGACAACGCACGCCAAATCCCTCTTCCCCTCTTCCATTCTCCCATTCTTCCCTTCTTCCATTCTCCCATTCTTCCCTTCTTCCATCCTTCCCCTCTTCCATCCTTCCCCTCTTCCATCCTTCCCCTCTTCCATCCTTCCATTCTTCCCTCTTCCATTCTTCCATCCATCCCTCTGACAAAAACTTTACACACCTCGCGCTCACAACAGTTGACTCTCCCACCATGAGAGATAATCTGCATCGCTTATATCGGGTGAAAGCCCACGCTTTTCCATACCCTGCCTGAAATTTTCAGCCATGTGTTCATCCCAATAGGAGGTAACCTCTGGCGACTCCGGTGTTTCCCCCATATCCCCTGTCGCCTCTATCCACGTGTCCAGTTGTGCAGCCAGCTCATCTCGAACCACCTCATAATTTCCATCAGCGGCTAGATTGTTAACCTCGTACGGGTCCGCCTGTAGGTCATACAGTTCCACCGCAGGACGGGTCTGTTGCACGAACAGCTGTTGCGCCGGTGACAATTCGCCACTTTGCGAAAGCACCTGTAGCAGCGTCCACACCGGATATTGTAATTTTTTATACGAATTGAATTGCATATAGGGCAGTTCAGGATGATAATTGCGAATGAGTTTATAGCGGTGCGTGCGAATACATCGAATCCGGTCATCGGTACCGTCACATCGGTCCCGCGCTGCGAAGATAGCCTTGCGCCGTGCTGCTTCAGGACCGAGGAAAATTTGTCCTTGCATATAGTCCGGTATTGGAATGCCAGCCAGCGACAGCGTCGTCGGCGTGAAATCAACCCCACTGATAAGTGAATCATCGACAGTGCCGGGCTCAACCTGCCCTGGCCAGCGAACAATCAGCGGAATGTGAATACCGCCATCGTAGAGAAATTGCTTGCATCGGACATGCGCACGCCCATGGTCGCTCATAAAAAAGACAACAGTGTTATCTGAGAGCCCCTCCGCGTCCAACCGTTCCAGAATTTGCCCTACCTTCCGGTCCAAAATCTGGATACTTTCGAGATAAAGTGCCCAATCCTTGCGTGTAAGCAGATGGTCCGGATAGTAAGGCGGCACTTCCACATCATCCGGATGAATTGGCCGTTCCGGGTCCGGTTTAAAAACGCGGTGCGTATCGGGAATGTTAATTTGGGCATAAAAAGGCTGTCCTTCCGGGCGTTCACGCCAATCTATGCCATCAAAAGGCTGCTCACGTTTGAAGTTAAAATCGGTTTTACCGGGACGTTTATAGGGCGGGCCGGGGCTATTGCAAGTAAAATATCCCGCCTCTCGGAAGCAGTCAGTGATGAGCTGCATATCAGCTCGCAGCGGTTTATCCCGATTGCTCCGATGGTTATGAGCATCAAAATTGGTTTGATATGTCCCCGTAATAAGCGTAGAGCGGCTCGGTGAGCAGACAGGACATGTAACAAACGCACTGGTATAACGCGTACCCTCCGCCGCCAGTCGGTCAATATTCGGCGTTTGCACAGCAGGTGTCCCGTAGCAGCCGAGTTCAGGCGAAAGATCTTCGCCATAAATCCAGAGAATGTTCGGTTGTTTCGCTGACATAATAACCTCCTTACACTGCCCCGTTAACATTACCCACCACATACCGACTACGGAACAGAGTTCGCCGCATCGGCGGCATCGCTTCAAGCAGTTTCGGATGCGGCTGATAAACCTTAGCATAACCGCTGTCTACCGGACTGTATAGGTTGAATACCGCCAACCTATCGTTGTCGGTATTGGTCCACGTCGACGCGCTGTGCGTAAGTGCTTCTGTAAAAAAGAGGAGCGACCCTGCGGGGCAACCGTAAGTGCTCCAAATATCCGAATCCGGATTTTGGATTTCCGCTGGGGCCGTATAAACCGCCTTATGACTGCCGGTCACTAAGAGGGTGCCACCTTGCCCCTTCTTGACCTCGTTCAGTTCCCACACAATACGGGTGTGCGGACTGTACCCTTTACCGGGAAAAGCATTATAGTAGTGTGCATCCCCGGGAAATCGGAGGAGCCCATTGCCATTGTGCGGACCAAAGTTCCCCATACTAGGCGTACGATAAAAGAGATGCGTGCTCTCAACAGAAAAACCGTAGCATGCAGGACTCGTCACGGCTGGGTGTGCCGTAAATTCGTTTAGAAGTGAGACAACGAGCGGATGGTCAATCAATTTCTGAAGAGGGCCACCGAGCGTGCTACGTTCGTGTTCCGGAATAGATTCGGGGTCGTGGTGGAGGCGAAGTGCAAAATCACGCATCTCCGCCAATTCTGGCCCCGTGAAAACCGCGGGTATCAGCAACCATCCATGCGTATCAAAAGCATATTTCTGCTCCGCAGTAAGTTCGGGAACGGTTACACCATCAGCATTGCAGGTCGGCAGTTCACATGGACCTGACGGTAATATTGAGCTGTCATGTATTTCCATTTTCACATCCCCCTTAAATTTCGATAGGATACGCGGAGGTGCGATTGCCGAAATCTCCGTTAACAACGTTTCCACCCGCGTAAGCCTCGCGAAAAAGCGTTTGACGTTGGGCAGGCATCGCCGCTATAAGTTGCGGATGCGGTGCCCAATTAGACCAACGACTCGCCACCGTGTTATACAAATTGGAGATACGCACTCGGTCCGGAGAAGAAATGCCAGCAATGTGCATCTGCGTCATCGATGCTGTCAAAAAGACAAGCGAACCCGGCGGACACTGATATGTTTCCCAGAGCGATGAATTTGCTGACTGAACCCCTGCTGGCATCGAATATGCAGCCTTGTGGCTTCCTGCAATAAAGCGATAGTTATTTGTTTGTGCCTCAACCTCCGTGAGTTCCCATATCGCGCGCGTTAACCCGCTCCACCCGCGTCCGGGCACACATCGATAGATATGAGAATCGCCCGGCAATCGAAACAAACCGTGCCCGCTGTGTGGGGTGTCCTGTGATTCTGCGGGTGTAGCCCCGGCTCCGAAAATCAGCTCCGGTTCTTCAAGTCGGAACCCGTAGCACTCCTCACTCGCAGCGGGCGGGTATGCCAAAAACTCGTTTAAAAATCCGACAACAACCGGGTGGTCCGCCAACCTCTGTAGGGGTCCCCCAAGTGCACACCGCTGCGGCACTGGAATACTGTCAGGTTTAGTGTGCAGGCGTTCACAAAACTCCCGCATTTCTGTTATTTCCGTCGCCGATAAAACATCCGGAATTAAAAGCAGCCCAATCCGATCGAAATCATATTTCTGTTTCTGTGTCGGAACGACAACAGACAAACCATCGGCATTAGTTTGTGTCAACGCTTCAGGTTCAACCTCAACAGCACTGCCGAGATTTTTATTCACAATAAAAGGTTTTTTCGTCGCAAGCTCTCTATAAGCCATCAGTGTATTTCCTCCAGGCACAATGTTCGCGTGCATAGAGTATGCCACAAAACCGCTAAACTGTCAAGCGCATCACACACCCCACACCCAGGATTATTTAGTTCTCCATATTTTTCGCTGTTTGTTCAACACCCCTCTTATGTAGGTGCGTGCTGTGTCCTCTCTTCTGACAAAAAAACAAAAACACACCGCCCCCTCTTAGCCACAGCGGAGCGGTATGTTTATAGAATTTATGGCTGTTAGCTTATAGCTATTGGTAATAGCGAGAAGGTTGTGATGCTAAGCATATCTCTGCCGCGCATCAAAAACCTCTTCTTCTTGCTAATAGCCAATAGCCAATAGCCAATAACTAAAAATGCAATTTATATAACAACTTCACATTTCTGCCCGGCTCCGGTTTCACCGACTTGATAAGAGACAGATGTTCTCGGTATTCCGTATTGAAGATATTTTCAAACTCAACAACCAGCATGCTCTGAAGTTGCCACACTGAAAAGTTGAGATAACCGCCAATATCATAGACGCGATATCCAGCTGTCCGCTCCTCAAACTCACCCAGCCGGTCCTGACTTGCAGCAAAACGGGAGGTTAAATCGATATGAAAAGCAGGCTGCGCGTATCTAAAAACGAGTTTACCGTTGAGCGGCGGAATGCGCTCCAACGGCTTACCGTTCGACGCAACTGTTCCGTTGACATAACTCATATTGAATTGGAGGTGAAAGTAGGGAAACATCTCCCCCTCAATCTGGAGCTCCGCACCATCCATCACAACGTCCTGGCCGGTATATTGATAAATCCATAACCACCCGGCTGCACCACTGCCCCACTCCTTCGTTCCAGTGTTCGTCGGAATGAGATAGTTCTGTATCTGATTCCTGAACAAGGCTAGATTGAGTTTGACCCTATTACCTGAATATCGAGCAAAAAGTTCCGTACCATATCCGTTTTCATGCTTCAATTCAGCGTTCCCAATTTCGTAGGAATAGACCGCTAGATGCGGACCATCGCTGAAAAGCTCCTCAATACCCGGCGCGCGAAACGTTTTCATTAAGGTAGCCCCGGTGCTGACCCTGTCGGTCCAATAGTAGATGCCGGAAACAGCAGCCGATAGACCGTTAAAGTCGCGGCGTTCAACGGTACCAGCCCGAATGACAGTGCCGGGTCTAAACGGTTCAGCCCGTCTAATATCGTAACGGATAGCCCCTTGTAAAGTGAAGTTATTGAGGTTATACTGATTTAGATAGAAACCAGCCAATGCAAATTCGCGGGTGTGAGGTGTCCAGTAAAATCCGCCTGTTGCATGGTCCCGATATTCCCCCCAAACACCAACGATAGCGTTCTCTAACATGTAAGCCATCGCCGAGACATTGTAGGTTAGCACGCCGAATTCCACACCAAGCGTACCGTTGCCCTCTATCTCCTGATGCTGATAGCGGGTGTAGGCTGCCTGGAGTTTAATCTTATCAAGCCACGGCATCCCGAAACGATACGCCAACTGACCCTCATAACGTTGTCGGGCCAGGGCAATGTTAACACCGGTAAGATGCCCCTCCGGGGAGCCGGGGACACCGTAATTCGAGCGGTAGCTGCTTCCAGAAACCCCCATGAAACCCCAGGGCTTAATCAACGAAACCCCGCTTGAAAAATTGACATTCGACAAACCCGTGTTCTCAAGCGAACCGATTGGCGTTTGGATGTCCGATGCAAGACGGCGATTCCATGCAACATTTCCTGCAAACTCCCCAATTGGAAAGGTGAAATCTGTCGAGGTTGTCCGACCCGAATTCACAGATTCACCTTGGAGCGTTAAATGCATGGCAAGCCGTTTCGGCAAAATTTCCTGGATATTACTGTTCTTAACATTGATGACACCGCCTAATGTACTTGAACCGTAGATAAGCGATGCAGGGCCACGCGTAATTTCAATCCCCTCCGCAGCTGCTGGGTCAATTGATACAGCATGGTCCGCACTAGATGCAGATTTATCACCTGTACGTTCACCGTTTTCAAGAATCAGCAGTCTATCGCCACCTAACCCTCTAATCATAGGGCGTGCAACTGCACGGCCCATCATCCGTTGCGAAGTACCAACCTCGTCTGACAACGTATCCGCCAGGGTCATCCCTATCCGTTTTTGAAGTTCAACCTCCGATAATACCAAGTCGGTTGTTTTAGCAAACTGTGAAATATCTCGGTTCGATCCGTGCACCGTAACCTTTTTCAATTCAAACAGCTGCCGCTCCAATTCAATCAGTAGTCCTTGCGTCTTTTCATTGACAACAACCGCCTCTTTAAGCGATTGATATCCCGTTTTAGCGAACCGAAGCGTCTGCTGTCCTTCTGGCACCGCCTCAAATTGGAACTGCCCGTTCGCGTCGGTAAGCACTGTCTTCTCAAGCGAAATGATATGGACAGTAACCCCAGCAAGCGTGTTCTGACGCAATACATCAATTACTTTCCCCCGCAGTGTCCAGGTTTTAACATGGGCACTTTCGGCGTTTTGGGGACAGCAAAACGGACACGTAACGTTCAATAGGAGAGCAAATAGTAGGGAGGCGCGCCGCAAAAGCGCGCTTCCCAGAGAAGCTCTGTGCGTACAAGTACAAGCACATAACATACCAATTCACTCCTTATTGAACAGTTACGGGTATCGCAGAGGCTGCCGTGAAGTCCGGATGGTCCCCATGCATGAGCTGAAATGTGATTTGTGTCTCGCCCGCCTTTCGGCCGACAACCTCAAATCGCCACCGCTCTTCGTCCGCATGGTCATCCCCCTCATGGTCATCCCCCTCATGGTCATGGTCATCCCCCTCATGGTCATGGTCATCCCCCTCATGGTCATCTTCACCTTCAGGCAGATGAATATCAATAATCGCGGGGTCATAATCCGTCAAGCGCAACATGAACATTTCCACTTCATCCCCCTCATGGTCATGGTCATGGTCATGGTCGTCGTCCTCCTCTTCACTAACGGTGGTTTCCGCGCCGTCTGGGCCAAGAAAGGTGACATGCACCTCAATCTCTTCACCGACACTCACTGTGAGCTTGCCAGTTGCGGTACCCTGAAATTGGCGATACGCCTCTGCGCCGTCGACCTCTAAGACAAAGCCGTCGACATCCGCATGGAATGGTTCTTCATGATCATCATCATCAACAATAGGATTGTCAGTCTCGCCACAACCGCCAAGGAAGGGGAGCACTGCAACGAAACTCAGGAATATCAATCGACAAATAGCGACAGAAGGGCCGCCTCTAAAAAAATGCTTTAACATTATATTCTCCAATTAATTTTTTTAAGTAGCTGTAATAAAATAAATTCCAAATAAACACGGGTGTCTTCGGGCTTCAATTAACTATTCCCGATTGAACGTAGAAAAACCCGACAGCACCCAACCATCTATAGATGCGTTAATCAGAGAATGTAGGGGGAGCACGACTACGGGGGTTAACAGTCGGTCGTAAAGGAGGGCGCGCGCCCTTATAAAGCGGCGGTTTAGACCTGCAAAAGTCAGGGGAGACAAACGTATGGGCATAAACTTCAATCCCGACGCTCTGGCTGATATAGACACACGCAGCACAGTGCTCGTCAGCATGGCAGGGGTCGGCATGTTCATGTTCATGTTCATGTTCATGTTCATGTTCATGCTCATGCATCAGCACGGCAAAACTCAGAACCCCTACATACCAAAGTATTCCTAAAAGGAGTACCGTATTGAAAAAAGTCTTATCGTTTCCCACAAATCTAAACACGTTTTGCAATAGGAGGGTGACCAGACGCGAGGTCCGCCGCTCCTTTCCTTAAAAAATGATTTTCTATTGAACGTGCTAAATATTATACCGTGACCATAGTGCAAATGTCAAATAAAATTTGAATCTTCTGTAGGAGCGTGCTTTGCACGCGATACCGTTCTAAAGAGACATACTTTACACACCCGTTACCGATGGGTGTGTAAAATTTTTGTACTTAAACGTGAGTTTGAAAATAAATGTCCGTTTTCACTAATCTCTATAAATATATCGTCCCTACGGGACTATGGGTTGTTGAAACATCTGCTTGTATAAATATATCGTCCCTACGGGACTATGGGTTGTTGAAACATCTACTTCTATAAATATATCGTCCCTACGGGACTATGGGTTGTTGAAACATCTGCTTGTATAAATATATCGTCCCTACGGGACTATGGGTTGTTGAAACATCTACTTCTATAAATATATCGTCCCTACGGGACTAGGGGTTGTTGAAACATCTGCTTCTATAAATATATCGTCCCTACGGGACTATGGGTTGTTGAAACATCTGCTTGTATAAATATATCGTCCCTACGGGACTATGGGTTGTTGAAACATCTGCTTGTATAAATATATCGTCCCTACGGGACTATGGGTTGTTGAAACATCTGCTTGTATAAATATATCGTCCCTACGGGACTATGGGTTGTTGAAACATCTACTTCTATAAATATATCGTCCCTACGGGACTAGGGGTTGTTGAAACATCTGCTTGTATAAATATATCGTCCCTACGGGACTATGGGTTGTTGAAACATCTACTTCTATAAATATATCGTCCCTACGGGACTAGGGGTTGTTGAAACATCTGAAACTTCTATAAATATATCGTCCCTACGGGACTATGGGTTGTTGAAACATCTGCTTCTATAAATATATCGTCCCTACGGGACTAGGGGTTGTGGAAACATCGTCCTCTGTGTAATCCGCGATTCAGACAACGCCGCAAATGCAAACCCCTAAAACTGTCCAAAGTTTAGTATATAAAGGGTAGCCCGGTTACAAAGAGGATTCCACAATCTCCGCTTGGGTCTTACCGAAACGGGAGGAAACCTTTACTAAATCAAGGATATTTACGCGCCCATCCATATTCACATCCCCAACGAGACCATCGCCAATTTCACCGAATTGATTGGCAACCTTCACTAAATCCAAAATATTTACCACACCATCAGCATTCACGTCTGAGGGTACAGGAGTTATCGTCGTTGTTATGGTAAGCACAGCGGTTTTCGTGCTATCCGCGTGTGATGTCGCCGTAACGTCAATCTCATAGGTGCCCGGTTTTGTAAAGAAATCTCCCGCCGCTATGAAGATAACCTCGGCAGACGCACCGGCAGCTAGCACAATCTCTAACTGGCTAACCGGCTGTTCTGACGAACTTGTAGCAATGAATGTGCCGAGCACACTGCCCTCAATGCCAGCCTCTGCGGAAGAGTCAAGCACTATCGTGTCATCAGTATTCCCAGTGTTTGTAAGGGTAAGCATATAACTCACACCCGATAGCACATCCACGGTTGACCCAGTGCGTTCGCTATCCCCTTCAAACATCACCCTGTAAATAGGAGTAACTGGCAGAAGAGTCGTTGTAGTTGTCATTTTAGCGGTCTGTGTGCTATCCCCCTGGGAAGTGGCGGTAACCCTGACCGCGTAATCGCCGGCAGTCGATAGTGCAGTCGTAGACACTGTCATCGTCACTTCTGCTGAAGCCCCGGCGGATAGTGATACAGTGAATTGACTTAATGTAGCAGCTGCATCGCCTATTGTTGTGATATCTATCACATCCGTTGTATTGCCAGCATTTGTGATTTTGAGGGTATAGCTAATCGGTTCACCTGCTGCCGCTATCTCTTTTGTTAGATCACCCACGCCTGCTAATGTGACTCCGTAAATAGGGAGGATAGTAGTAGTCGTTGTAATATCAGCAGTTTTTGCGGTATCGTTTTGTGGTGTTGCTGTAAGTTTGACAACATAAGTCCCCGCGGTCGATAGTGTGGGATCGGACACTGTCACTATCACCTCTGCTGAAGCCCCACTGCCGAGTGAAACAACAGACTGACTGACGGTAGCATTAACATCGCCTGACGTTGACAGGTTGAACGTATCATCTGTGTTGCCAGTGTTTGTGATTTTGATTGTATAGCTAACTCCTGCACTTGCGTCTTCGGTCTCTTTTGTCAGCGTTCCTACAGCTGCTAACGTAACATCCGACCACGCGATGGGACGATGTAACGCGGTCGGATGTGTCTCGATCAATTTGGCGATATGCACCTGTCCCAATGCACGTGCTAGTTGTGCGGGTGTTTGTTTGCGCTTGTTCATGAGGTTGACCTTGATGCTCGCTTGCGCTAACAGTAGCTCCACCATTACGCGGTCAGTGCGCTGCACGGCATAATGCAGTGCAGTCATCCCGCCTACATCGTAGGCGTTAAGGGCAAGGGTGGCATCGTCTTGCAGTATTTTACTTACCGTGTCAAGCGTCCCGTGCTTGGTCTCAAAAATTAGCGGATGCTTGGGGCGACAGCCGTAGGTTTCTTCCTCAAAGACATAATTGGGGAAGAAACAGTCTTCCACAGAGATGTCTTCGTGCAAGTACTTGTAGAGCCAGATGATGCCGTTTTTGTCATCTTCACTTAGATAGAAAGGTGGAGAATTTACAAAGGAGAAATCCGCCATGATGGATGACGGCTGCCTACCCATCGTGTGGGCGAGACCACCTGTGCTTAATCCGCCTATGCTTAATCCGCCACCAACGTAGGTGTCAGCCAAGCCAAAGGCATGCCCTAGCTCATGCATGAGAATGTAGATGAGCTCTTGATCGCCATCGACGATACCGAGTGCTTCTTGCAGGCATACCCAAGGACCGTTGCCAGGACGGATGCCCATATATACTGTGGCGATGGATAAAGATCTGTCGCCTTTGCAGGCGAAGGTGATGCCAGCGTCTAGCTCGGGCCAAGGGCGGTCAGGAACCGCACAGTCATCCATATCTGGCTGCCGCACGAAGATAAAGTCATCGGTAAACTGCTTGTCAGGGTAGTGGTCGCGCAGCGGCTGTATCCATGCTCGCAAGGCTTTGGCAATCAGTCCCTCAAGTTCTTTGTCCTTCTGCTTGAACTCATCAGGACAGTCAGCGGTGAAATTGTAGGCAATACGCCACTGGGGTCTATGTATTCTGTCCATCAAGACAGCAAGGCTGAATTCTCCTTTGAAGAGGTCTATAAACCCCTGTGCGGTGTGGCCAGTGTAAACCCGAAACCCCTGTGCGGGGTAGGCAGTATGAAAAAATAGACTGCACACCACTACCACCATAAAAATCCGGATTGTTTTTAAGTGTTTTCGTGTCCGTTGCATCTTTAATATGTTATCCTTTGGTTTGATACTAATTACGCCAGAGGGTATTAACCAAATAATGATGCACAAAAATGCAGCCTCTCTGAACAGCATTACATCATCGCTATTTTAGGAATTTACGCCGTTACATGCAAAAGTCGGGTGAGACAAACGGAAGGACATAAACTTCAATCCCAACGCTCTGGCTGATATAGACACACGCAGCACAGTGTGCGTCAGCATGGCAGGGGTCGGCATGTTCATGTTCATGTTCATGCATCAGCACAGCAAAACTCATAACCCCTACATACCAAAGTATTCCTAAAAGGAGTACCGTATTGAAAAAAGTCTTATCGTTTCTCACAAATCCAGACACGTTTTGCAATAGGAGGGTGACCAAACGCGAGGTTGCAATAGGAGGGTGACCAAACGCGAGGTCCGCCGCTCCTTTCCTTTAAAAGGTAAAAAATGATTTTCTATCGAACGTGCTAAATATTATACCGGGACCATAACGCAAATGTCAAGTGAAAATTGAAAGATGTTAGCAACAAACCTCTTTTTCGGTGTTTTCCGCGTCCTCTGTGTCCTCCGCGATTCAGACAAAACACAGGCGAAATCCACCCTTCCCCTCTTCCATCCTTCCATTCTTCCATGTGCATTCTGACAAAAAAGGCACAGATGTTAGCAACAAACCTCTTTTTCGGTGTTTTCCGCGTCCTCTGTGTCCTCCGCGATTCAGACAACACAGGCGAAATCCACCCTTTCACCCTTCCCCTCTTCCATCCTTCCATCCTTCCATCCTTCCATCCTTCCATCCTTCCATCCTTCCACCTCTCCCTGTGACAAAAACTGGACGCACCCGATAAATAATTTATCCCTTGCTATTTTTTTGTATATCGTTTATCAAATCTTCCGCTACAAAACCCCCATGCTTTAGCTGGGGGATGTAGTAGCGGTGCATGAGTTGAAATTTTAATTTGACTTTTCCTCAAAAATGGGGTATACTCTATTTAATGCCTTAGCGGAGAATCTATAGACTTCTCCGCCCCTTTTTAGAGGCAGGAAACCGAAAACTTTTCAAGGCAGGATACCCTTAGATGTATACCACAAAATACAAACTTTTTCGTGCCCCGCGTAATCGTAATCTCAAGCGTTTAACGTGGGTGGCCCATGATGTTTGGAACTATTTTTTAGGTTGGCAGCGGACGCGCTATTCTCTTGGTCTTGCGTATATGTCGCTTCCTGAGATGTCGCGTGCCTTTACCGTCCTTAGGAACTCACATCCTGAAGTGTTTTCGCATTGGCGTGAGTTAGACTCTTGGGCGGCGCGTGATATACTGCGGCGTTTAGACACCGGGTATCAGCGTTTTTTTAAGTGTATTGCGAAGCGTCCGCCTAAGTTTCGTTCATGGCGCAAACCGTATTCATTCACAATGTCCCCCTCTGGCTATAGTTTCTATGGTGATAGGGTCCGTATAATGGAAAAACAATATCGGTTTAATCTAAGCCGCGAGATAGTAGGTAATATTAAGACAGTCACTATCAAAGCAGATAGCGTTGGTGACTTCTATATGTGTGTTGTAACAGATGACACCGTATCTGAAATCCTACCTAAGACGGGTAGTGCTGCAGGATATGATTTCGGTATCAAAACGATGTTCACTTGTTCCGATGGCACAGAATATGAGTCTCCTGAGTTCTATAAAACCTCTATGGCGGATTTGTCTGTGGCACAACATGCCCATGCTAAGAAAGTAAAGGGTAGCAACAACTGTGAGCGTTCCCGCTTAAATGTGGCGCGCAAACACCGTAAAATCAAGAGACAACGTGAGGATCATCATTGGAAACTCGCGAAGCGTTTTGTGCATGAACACGATGACCTCTGTTTTGAGACGTTGACTTTTGAGGGGATGAAACGGTTGTGGGGGTGTCAAGTTTCTGATATTGCGCCCTACTCGTTTCATCAAAAGTTGCAACATCAAGCGGTCAAACACGGTAAAGAGGTTCACTATATTGACCGTTTTGAACCGACTTCTAAGACTTGTAGCCACTGTGGACAGCGAAAACAGCAGCTGGACTTGTCTGTTCGTCAATGGTGTTGTTCTACTTGCCATCAGAAACACCATCGTGACGTTAACGCTGCGATAAATATTTTAAAGGTTGGGGCGTCAACCTTTGGATTAGAGGATGTCAGCCTTGCTATTGCGAGCAGCCCTCGCAGACTTCACCCGAAGTCTATACCCCACAATCCGCACCAGAAAGCATGGGATTCACTTTCAAAAGAATCCCCCTTGCTTTAGCTGGGGGAGTATGTCAATATATAAAAAGACGAGGCAGACAATCCATGCTGGTATCAAAACATAAAAGGAGTAGGCGATTATGGCAGGAAAACTGAAAGTAGCAGCAGTCGGTTGCGGCGGTATTGGATATTTACACCAACAAGGATATCTCCAACACCCAGGAGCGGAATTGGTTGCGGTTTGCGATATAGATGCTGCCAAGGCAGAAGCGCGTGCAAACGAGCTCGGTGTCCCTAACTGGTATCCCTCCGTTAAAGAGATGCTCGCCAACGAGCCTTGCGACCTCGTTGACGTCGTAACAGCCGACCACTTGCACTTTGAACCCGTAATGGAATGCCTTGAAGCCGGAAAACACGTCATTTCCGAAAAACCGCTCTCCCTCTCTATCGACGAGGCGGAACAGATGGTCGCCAAAGCCGACGAGAAAGGCGTACACCTCGCAATAGATTACAATCGCAGGTTCGCACCGGGGTACGTACAGGCACGGAAATGGTTCGACGCAGGGGCTATCGGGCAAACCTATTATCTGGATATGAAGTTATCACAAGGGGGACCCGCCTCGACATGGAAAGGCGAGTACTACCTCCTATACGAATTGGAAACTCACGCCATTGACATCCTGCGATGGTTCGGCGGTGAAATTGTCGGCGTTTGCGCAGAAATGGCAAAACCCAGAAAACATGAAGCACGCGAAGGTGAAGACGCTTGCTATACAAGCATGGCAATCGCCGTACGATATGAGACAGAAGCCGTGGCAACCCTAATGGCAAGCTGGGATAGCGACTTCATTCATCCCATCGAACGCTTAGAAATCTGCGGCTCCGCTGGCGAAATTGTTGTCGACAACGTCCTCAGCCGTGCAACTTTAATGAAACGCGAAAACCAGGTCGTTGAAGAATACCGACCCTCTATCTTTCGCATGGAACAACTCGCCTTCGATGGCACCTTTGCCCTCCGAATGGCCGCCCTAGTGGATGACCTGCTTGAAGACCGCCCACCTGAACCTACAGGACGAGACGGTTTACAAGCACTGCGCGTTACAGAAGCTATCGTTCAATCATGGAAAGAAAGGCGAGAAGTCGAAGTTAAACTCGATTAACGGCAAAAATCTTAGTCCCAGTATTCGGGCAAACAGCCCGCTCTTCAAGGACGATATCTTTATAGAAAACCTATAACACCAAAACGCTTAGTCCCAGTATTCGGGCAAACAGCCCGCTCTTCAAGGACGATATCTTTATAGAGGATAAAATTTTGAAGGCATTACCATTTACAGATATTACAATTACCGACCGTTTTTGGGCACCTCGGCAAGCCACAAACGCAGCCGTAACCATCCCCCATGAAATTGAACAGTGTCGCACAACCGGTAGGATTGATAATTTCGCAAAAGCCGCCGGCCTGATGGACGGAAATTTTGAAGGTATTTTCTTCAACGACTCAGATGTCCACAAATTGGTCGAAGCCGCTGCCTATACGTTACGCACACATCCAAACCCACAGTGGGAATCCGACTTAGACGACATTATCGACAAAATCGCTAAAAGTCAACAACCGGATGGCTATCTGAATTCCTACTTTACGTTAGTTGAGCCGCAGAAGCGATGGCAAAACCTCGGCATGATGCATGAGCTCTACTGCGCCGGACATCTGTTCGAAGCGGGTGTCGCGCACTATCAAGCCACCGGCAAAGACAAGCTCCTAGATGTCGCCTGTCAATTCGCCACGCTCATTGACAACACCTTCGGACACGGCAAACGGGATGGACTACCAGGGCACCAAGGCATCGAACTCGCCTTAGTGAAACTAGCACGTGTAACAGGAGAGGCGCGTTACATGTCCCTCGCCGAATACTTCATTACCAAACGGGGACATTCCCCATCCGTTTTTGAACGAGAATTGGAAAATCCTGACCTCCCCGGAGGACTCGGAGCGTATAAACACCACTATACGCGAGATGATAAATATGAGGGAACGTATTCACAAGCGCATCTGCCGATACAGGAACAGACTGAGTGTGTCGGGCATGCGGTACGAGCCATGTACCTCTATGCTGGTGCCGCCGATATCGCCTATGAAACGGGAGACACCGACATTACGAAGGCACTTGACGCACTGTGGCAGAACGTTGAAAAACGGTTATATATCACCGGCGGTGTCGGCCCGTCTGGACACAATGAAGGGTTCACAAAGGATTACGAATTGCCGAATTTCTCCGCTTATGCAGAGACATGCGCCTCAATCGGGTTGATATTTTGGGCACATCGGATGTTTCTGTTGAAAGGCGAGTCCCGTTTCGTGGATGTATTAGAGACAGCACTTTACAACGGCGCACTTTCCGGAGTTTCACTTGATGGCAAAGGATTCTTTTATCAAAACCCATTAGCCAGCCGCGGCGGAAGACATCGACATCCTTGGTTCGGATGTGCTTGTTGCCCACCCAATATCGCACGGTTGCTCGGCTCCCTAGGGCAGTACATCTACGCACATACTGATAAAGCACTGTGGGTTAATCTCTATGTTGGCAGTACCGCCTCCACCACCGTAACAGGAAATATCCCCGTGAAATTGACACAGGAGACCGATTATCCGTGGGCAGGCGATGTCAAGATAACGGTTCAGCCGGAAACCCCCGCAACATTCAGCCTGAATTTGCGGATTCCGAGCTGGTGCGACAACTTTGACGTGAGCATCAACGGAGAAGCTTACAGAGCCCAAGCAGTCCCTAACGGTTACCTGACAATTGACAGGCAATGGCACGCTAACGACACGGTAGAATTGAACATGGCCATGCCGATAGAACGTATACATGCCCACCCACTTGTTAGGGAAAACCTCGGGCGGTATGCACTGCAACGTGGCCCACTCGTCTACTGTTTTGAGGATATTGACAACCCCGATGGCAATTTTGAAACACTCTCTCTGGGAGATGATGCATCTTTGGATGTCGTATTTGACGGTGAACTCCTTGGTGGTATCACGCGCCTACGTGGCACCGGCACAGTGTTCAACGCCGAGCAGTGGCAGAATAGCCTCTATCTTTCCAAACCGAGTGCTAAACAGATGGATGTCACAGCTATTCCCTACTATGCCTGGTGCAACCGGGGTGCAGGGCAGATGGCCGTATGGATACTTTGAACTCGTCACAAGAAGGAACAGATATGAGATTAATAGCATTACCGTGCATCCTTATCCTTTGCGCAGCCATCCTATTTACCGGGTGTCCCGAACAGACGAAACAACCGATTACAGATATAATTACGCCATCCCCGCCGAGCTCTCTACAAAAGGCTACAGAGGCGATAGAACGTGTCAATCAGAGACGAACAGCCACATATCAAAAGGCGGAAGCCGCAGGCGACTTCTCCACCGTATTTATCGACTCTGAAATTATCCTCAGAGAAGAACTCGATTTTCAAAAGGGGTTTTGGGTCGAATTAGTGGACATTTATCGCAAAGAAAATTCTGAAAATTCGGAGGTAGTGGCAGGATTTAACGGCCTACAAACGGTTTTCGCTCAAAAATTGGAAGCAGGCACGCTCGGCATGTTTTACTTCGAATACATCAAAATTTTCGACCCGTTAATTGTCGAATATCTCCGGTTGTCCTATGAATTTCCCAATCAGAACGCAGAGGCCCTTCTGATAAAATACCGAGACTCCATTCGCAATCAAAAAGTGACCATAGTATTTCCTGAAAGTTAAGAAAATCTAGCAGGAGCCTCAGTATTCGGGCAAACAACCCGCTCTTCTGGGCGGGGTCCCCCCGCCCGCTAGGTCCCCCTTTAAATCCCACTATCATGAGGACGCTGCATGTTGGCCGAAAACCGCAAAAATTCTATATTATGAAAAATTGCCGAAAACCGCAATATAAAATTCTATATTACGAAAAATTTTTAAAAATCGTAATATAAAATTCTTAGGACTTACGCACTCCCCCCCGCCTGCGGGGGGGTAGGGGGGGGTAAACCCCTGCGAAAACCCGAGAAATCTGTTCTATTTGCGTAAGTCCTGATTCTATATTAACCCATTCATCCTTCCAATCTTCCACCTATCCCTTTGACCAGAACGTTACACACCTAAAATTGTCCAAAGTTGAGTATAGGGTAGCTACATCATATTTTATCGATGGAACCTCCGCTCCAGCTCATCGCGTCCCATTTCAACGATGATAGGACGTGAGTGCGGACAATTGAAAGGAAGTTTCGTCTCCGATAACTCTCGGACAAGGTTAATCATCTCCTTCGTGTCCAATGTGTCCCCCGCCTTAACAGCGGACCGACATGCGAGCGTTATCAGCGCGTTATCAAGAGCCTCCGGTATTTCCACATCCGTATGCGGTTGCTCAGGAAGTTTATCAAGTAGGTCCGTGACCGTCTCCGCGGTAGTTCGGGTCGGCAGTATAGACGGAATCGCCCGAATTAGTATAGTGTTCCCGCCGAACTCCTCCAGCTCAAATCCGAGTTTTTTGAAAAGCGCCTCATGTGCCTTGAAGATTGCAACTTGTTGCGGTGTAGCCTCCAAGGTAACAGGAAGCATCAACCCTTGCACAGGAATACCATCCTCCGCCAATTGGTTCACGAAACGTTCGTAAAGTACACGTTCCGCGGCAACGTGTTGGTCAATAAAGAAAACCTTATCCTCTCCCTCAGCGACAATATAGGTTTTGAAGAGATTCGTCTTCAGTTCAACCGTATCAAAATCGAGCAATTTGAGCATCGCACCTTCAGGAATCGGTTGCTGCGGCGGTTGCACCACAGCACCAGTACCCTCAGGTGTTTGTGCTGTTTCCTCCGCCTCTATCTTTTGCGTAGCTGCTTCCGTCCGGTCAGGCGTTTCCGTAGTAGAAGCGTGACTTTCCTGTGGAGCCTCCGTTTCATCAGTTGTCTCACTCGGTTGTGGTCGGGGTATAGGTGTTGTAGGTCGCTGCTCGGTGCTGGTAGGCCGGTGTTCAACCGTGCGCTGTTCACCAGTGGATTGTGATGTATCAATAGACGTTTCTATTTTCGGAATATACTTCTGTTTATGAATGACACTCCGAAGCATCCGGACGAGCCCGCTATAAATCATCCGTTCGTTCCGAAACCGCACCTCAATTTTGGCGGGGTGGACATTCACATCTACTGTATTAGGCTCCAACGTTAGAAAAAGCAGGGCGATAGCATGTCGGTCCTTCGAGATAACAGCCCCAAGGGCCTCCGTGAGTGCCGCCCCAATGATACGACTACGAATCGGCCGCTGATTCAGGAAAAAGAGTTGATACTCCCGATTAGCCTTAGTAAATTCAGGTTTACCGAGAAAACCGAACAGCTGCAAATCCGGCAGCTCCTCTTCAAACTTGATGAGGTTGTCAGCGAATTCTTTGCCATATAAGAGCTGCACACGCTCCAGATGCGAATCGCAAGCGCGTACATCTATAACCGACCTCCCGTTATGTGATAACGAAAATTGAATCTTCGGATGTGCAAGCGCAGCCCACGTCACCTGATTCGTGATATGGTTCACCTCAGTCGTGTCCGTCTTGAGGAACTTGAGCCGGGCAGGCACATTATAAAAGAGATTGTTAATAGACATGTGTGTGCCGGGGGAACATCCACTCTCCTGAACGGAGCGAAAAACGCCCCCTTCAACATTCACCTTCGTCCCCTCTATAGCATCAGCAGTGCGGGTCAGCAGCTCAAACTGTGAGACAGAGGCAATGCTTGCCAACGCTTCGCCTCGGAAACCGAAAGTTTGAACGTTTTCAAGGTCTTCCACGCGTGTAACCTTGCTAGTGGCGTGCCGTTCTAAAGCGAGGAGTGCATCTTCGCGTTCCATACCGACCCCGTTATCGGAGACACGGATAAGGCGTTTACCGCCTGCGCGAATCTCAACGCGGATGTTTGTGCTTTCCGCGTCTATCGCGTTCTCTATAAGTTCTTTGACAACAGATGCCGGCCGTTCAACGACTTCGCCAGCCGCAATTTTGTTAGCAACATCTGCGGTAAGTATTTTAATTTTTGGCATGTATTTCTTAAAAACCCTATTCTTTGAAAATAGAGCCCTTTCCTTATGTATGTATGTGATAGTGCGGAGCGAGGCTAAAGAACAGAGCCCCCGCCCTCCAAATCCGGTTATCTTATTTCACAAAACAGGTATTTCCAATGTCTATTTTAACACAATCTATCCAAAAATGCAAGTGGGTGTGTAAAGTTTTTGTACTAACGTGAGTTTGGAAAAAGTTTTCCCTTAGTATTCCGGCAACCAGCTCGCTCCTTAGGAACGCTATCTTTATAGAAGCAGAGGGACACGCCCCAAATCTTAGTCCCATCGGGACGATACCTTTATAGGGGTTAGTGCAAACCGACATTTATTATCAAACTCACGTTGCACTATGATAAATGGAAGGGTGGAAGGGTGGAGCGGGGCAGGGTGGATTTCGCGTGTGTTGTCTGAATGCACGTCGCATTTGGGCGAGGATGCCGCAAAGTGCGGTGGACACAGCGGACACAGCGGACGCGGAAAAAAGAGGTTTGTTGCTAACATCTACGCATTTTTTGCTGAATCAAGGAAGGTGCGGAGGACGCGGCGGAGGCGGAAAGAAGCGGGGTTTGGGTAACATCTATAACCATATCGCCCCGCTGGGGCTATTTTGTGTTTTGTTTGGGTTTTCTATAAAGATACCGCCCCGCTGGGGCTAAGAGCGGACTGTTCCCCTCAAGTTACGTTAGGAGGTCGCGTGCGAAGCAGGTTTCTACATAAGATGAATGTCGGGATTCCAGACAGGTCGAGGGGTGCCAGTCGCGTGCGAAGCACACTCCTACATAAGACATCGGACTGTTTGTACAAAAACTTTACACACCCGTAAAGTTTTTTCTTGACATTCACACAAATTTCTGGTATCATGTTTCTATATCTATAATTCCAGTTTCGTAGGAATACCATGCAGAACATTAATCCTCTATTTCCATTAATCCGTTTCGTCCTACTGTTTCTGCTCTGTGCAAGTCTTGCCTACAGTCAGGAGTATGTTATCGTAGACCGTGAAAACGGTGATAGGCTCACCGGAATTTGGCGCGGTGCAACTGAAACCCATTTCAATATTGAATACAACGGACAGGTTTTAACGTTCCCGCTGGAAGGCGTTACGCTCAATTTCACGTCAAACCTACAAAATGTTCCGGACCAGAACTCCGAAAAACATTTTCGCAACGGACTTGACCTATTAACGTTAGAATTCCCCGAATTAGCGAAACGGAAGTTTGAAGCTGCCCTAGAGGAATTTCCAAACCACGCCAACGCCCATTATCAACTCGGTTTACTGCTAAAGGTTGATGGACAGATAGACGAGGCTCTGAAACATTTCCGCTCAGTGGCGAAAATAGACGCAAAGAATTTTGACCTTGTACCGCTGCTCAAGGAAATCGGTGACGATGCCCTTACGACAGAGGCGTACGTTCAAGCTGTCAACGCCTACCTGCTAATCTTAATCCATTACCCTGAGCATGAATCCGTTGAAATGCTCAGCTACCAAACAGGTTTTCTGCTCTCCGAAAAATTAGATAACCCTGAAGCAAGCTTGGAACTGCTTGAAAAAGCGATTACGCAATTTCCGGATGCCTACGAACAGGAGAAAGCCGTTTACCAGATTGGAACGTTACAGGCCGAAATAGGCAAACCTGAAAATGCCCTGCATACCCTGGAAAACCTTGTCAGACTCTACCCCGATGGTGAATGGGTCGATGATGCGCACTTGAAACGTGCAATTATCTATCTCCACCTCGGGGACAATGAAAAAGCCAGCGAGGAAGCCACCCTTGTGCGAAATATGACCGAAGACACCTTCTTAAAGGAGCAAGCCCGGAAAGTATTAGAAGAGAGCGCCTGGGATGTCTACACAAATGGATTGCCCGACACCCAAATTCAGGCAATTGCCGTAGATGGCACATCCCTCTGGATAGGCACACCGCAAGGGATAGCACAAATCGAAACTGACAACGCCAGCGGTTGGGAAGTGAATGAAGGGGCTGCTTGGCAGATTAACAATCATTTGCCAGTCGTACCGGATGTCACAACTATTGCTGTTAGTGCATCCGAAATTTGGGTCGGCACCCGAAATCAGGGTATTCTCTATTATGACAGAAAAACGACTGAAGTAAAAAATTACGCGCTCACCGAAAATTTACGCAACGCATGGATCCGAGACATCAAGATGGATAAAAGCGAAATCTGGTTCGCTACCGAGGCGGGAGTCGTTCGATGGATGCGTGAGAGCGGGACGACGCTGCACTACCATGCAAGCAACAGCCCGGTTCCAAATAATATTCACACATTGGCACTCACACCAGAAACGGTGTGGATAGGCACATCTGGTAACAATATCGCTATCTTTGACCGGGAATTCGAAATCTGGAATCCTTACAAATCCACCGAAATTGCCCCGGAAACCCAGATTGTCAAATTCAGCGTCGTTGACGAAAAATTGTTTTTAACCTGGTTCAATACAGAAAACAGGGAGAACGGTTATTTTCAATCAGACTGGGATGGTGCGCGGGGTGTTTCTTTCACAATATCAAGCGGCAGTGACGCAAAAACAGTGTTAGATAACATTTACATCACAGGTATTGTCGATACAACGGAAGTGCAACCGCCTCCGCCACCGGTTCCAGCAGATGAGGAAACTCAACCGCCCCCGGAACCGCAAACGCCGCTGGTCCTGTGGCTTGCTACAAACGACTATCTGGCTATCCAGCACACCCGCTCCGAGGCATGGGACGACAACATCGGATATCCAAAGATAGTATTGGAGGACTCAACGCTTCAGTGTATTGTCCTCAACAAAGACCGGGTATGGATAGGCACAACAAACGGCATCGCAACAATAGACGAAAAAACACTGAAAACAAAATAGAATGAAACGTCCGCAACCGACCTGCACAAAACAGATTACCCGTTGGCATCAGTCGAAACCGATGCCCACTAAAGACGAGCTCGTTGTTGAAGAACCGCTTGAAATTCGGGTTAGTCAACAGAGTTTAATCGTTGTTATGCGGACCCCAGGGCACGATTTTGAATTAGCAGCCGGTTTTCTTTATACCGAGGGCCTCATAACGGAGAGCGATGATATTGAAATCATAGCGTACTGCGATGATGAAGGGCAGGCTGAAGTGGAAACAGACACACAAAAACCGCTCCTATCGCCGATGCAAAACATCGTCAACGTGCAGCTCGGACAAGCACTGAACCTAGAGACACAAACGGGATGGCAGCGAAACTTTCACGCAAACGCCAGCTGCGGGCTCTGCGGCAAAATGACAATTGAATCCGTTAAACATCAGGTGCCCCCGTTGCGGACAACGTTTCATGTGAATCAAGCTGTCTGTTATCAACTCAACGACCGCTTACGAACCGCACAATCGGTCTTTGAAAAAACGGGGGGGTTACACGCCGCGGGGCTGTTTGATGAAAATGGAGAACTTCTCATCATCAGAGAGGATATCGGAAGACATAATGCGGTAGATAAGGTTATCGGACAAGCGTTGTTGGCTGATATGCTGCCGCTTGGTCAGCATATTTTGATGGTAAGCGGACGGGCTAGTTTTGAAATTGTACAAAAGGCACTATTCGCTAGAATCCCGATAGTCGTTGCCGTCTCGGCTGCGTCCACACTTGCTGTCGACCTTGCAGAAGAAGGGAATCTCACCTTAATCGGTTTCATGCGGGGACAAAGCATGGCGGTCTATAGCCGTCCAGAGCGAATTCGGCAGGAATAGGAAAAAACGAAAATAGATGGCTGGCAAAGTTTTTACTATCTTTTTTGTATCGTAACGTCTCTATAAGATTAAATAAAACTTAAAAGGAGTAAAATAGTGATAAATTTCATTTTAGAGAGCCTCCAACTTTTCGTTAATCTGATATTCCTCGCGGTTGTTGTTGGCACCTTAGGCATCTCGGCACTATACGCCGGGCGGTTAAAAAAACGGTACAATGCGCCCTTCCCATGGAGCAAAACGGCGGCTATCGTAGGTATCGAAGTCCTGCTTTGGATTGGGTTTAACATCTTCTTTGAAGCATTTCAAGCCAACTGGTTATGGATTTCAATCGCGTCTGTTATTCTTATCGTTTTGATTGTCTCGCGAAAAAAGCGGAAATATACCTGAACTAACAAATTATTCATTGTAGGCACTTTCAAAACGTGCCTACAATGTGCTAAATTAACGCGGAAACAGGAGGCGGAAACATGCCCCGAACAGGAAGAGCTGTAGTAGCCTACGGCAAAGATTTTGAAATTCGCGAATACCCGATCCCCGAACCTGCCCCGAACACCCTGCTACTCCGCCAAGAGTTAGCCGGTATATGCGGTACCGACCTGCATAATTGGCAAAACGGTTTCCAAAAGGAAATCCTATTGGGGCATGAAAATGTCGGCATCGTTGAAGCAATCGGGGAAGGTGTCACAACGGACTATGTTGGTAAACCGATTAAAGAGGGAGATAGGCTCATCTTTGCACCGGGGACAAACTATGGCGGTTACGGGTTTCAATGGAATCCGGATGAAGCTCCCCATTTCCGTGGCGGGTTCGCCGATTATATGTATCTGACCTATCCCAACACCTGTTTTATGAAAACGGATGCATCGCCAGAGGTTGCAGTCCTTACAGAGCCTTTCACTGTAGGCGTTCATGCAGTGATGCGTGGGGAGATAAAATTAGGCGATACAGTTGTCGTGCAAGGGTCAGGGGCCATCGGTCTTGTAACGCTTGCCTGTGCAAAATTGAGCGGTGCCGCAAAAGTAATTATGGTCGGTGGCCCCGCCGGACGCTTAGAACTTGCAAAACGGTTCGGTGCAGATGTCACTATCGATATTGAAGAGGTACCCTCCGCTGAGGAGCGGACAGAGCTTGTGAAAGCGGAAACCCCGCGCAGTGCTGGCGCAGATGTCGTCTTTGAATGTGCTGGATTTCTCCCCGCTACCCCTGAAGGCTTGGGTTACACGCGACACAGCGGCACCTTTGTCGAAGTCGGTCATTTTGTAGATATGGGCTCAATTGATTTCAACATCAATCAGCTGCTTATGCGTAAAAATCTTCGCGTTGAGGCAATTTGGGGCAGCAGCTATGAGCACTTCGTCCGTGGACTGCCGCTTCTCGAAAAAAGTGAATTACCCTTCGCAGATATGATTAGTCATCAACTGCCGCTCTCCCAAGTTGAAGATGGGTTTAAGGCACTTGATGGAGGTTACCGTATTAACGGCGAAACAGCAATCAAAATCGCTGTCCGCGCCGAGGGATAATAGACCGAACACATTAATATAACCTAAGTTGCCACATAGTAGCACAAACTTCCTAGTTTGTGTCATAAGGGCGCAAACTGGAAGTTTACGGTACAAGATATTGGCGAATTATAATCATTTTTTGCCTAAAGACGGAGTGCCCATGTCTAAAAACTTATAGGTAGCAACTTGGATTAATAGAGGAGATTAAAACTCATGTCAAAAACCTATCGCGTTGGCTTCGCCTCCTTAGTCCACGACCACGTCTGGGGAGAGCTGAATCGGTGGAAGGCGCATCCAAACGTTGAAATCGTCGCAGCAGGTGATGTCAACGCGGAATTACGCGACCGATTCAAAGCGGAAAGTGGCATCAACACCGTCTATGATTCATGGCAGGACATGCTAGAAAAAGCGGAGCTGGACATTGTTCAAGCATCAGCAGAAAACAACGCAGGCCCGGATATCGTTGAAGCTGCAGCAGCGAGAGGAATTCACGTCGTTTCCGAAAAACCGATGGCAGCACGACTGGACCAAGCGGAGCAGATGCTTAACGCTGCGGAAAAAGCGGGTACCGCTCTGATGATTAATTGGCCTACTGCTTGGAGCCCTGCCCTCAATACGGCAATGCAGCTTATCAAAGATGGCGCAATCGGTGATGTTTTCTATTTCAAATGGCGTTCCGCACATAACGGGCCAAAGGAAATTGGATGCTCGCGCTACTTCTATGAGTGGTTATACGATGAAGAGAAAAACGGGGCAGGGGCATTGATGGATTACTGCTGTTATTGCGCGGATATGTGTGCCTACCTACTCGGTTTACCGGAACAGGTAACAGCCTTCCGGGGCACCTTTGTCAAAGACTATCCCTTGCCGGACGATAACGCCGTTATCCTTATGAAATATGGAAACGCCTTCGGTATTACGGAAGCCTCTTGGACACAGAAGGTTGGTTATGTCACACCAAATCCCGTGGTCTACGGTACAGAGGGCGCGCTGACGGTAACCGGCAATCAGGTAAACCTAAGCCCTGCAGGCGGCGATGCACACACCGTAGACCCCGACCCACTTCCGGAGGGCAAACGAAACGCCCCGGAATACCTCATTCACTGTCTGGAAACGGGTGAACCGATTGAGGGGTTATGTTGTCCCAAAATCAGCCGAGATGCACAAGAAATCCTTGAAGCAGGCCTCATTTCAGCGGACAGCGGACAGGTCGTCAACTTACCGATGACGTAAGTGCGAACGTCCGGCAGCTCGCTAGTGTTCTGTTTATCTTAAATATGACTATTGGCTTTTGGCAAGACGCTTCGATACATCAAAGGATACATCAAAGCGGTTTGATGCGCGTCAGAGGTTTCAAATACCTCTCTTGCCAACTGCTAATTGCCAATTGCTAATTGCCAAATTACAAGAAAGGAAAATGTTATTATGAGCGATAGAATTCCGATTGCGTTACAACTATATTCCGTTAGAGAAGATTGTGCTCGAGACCTATCCCTTACACTGCAAGCAGTCGCACAGATGGGATATGAAGGCGTTGAATTTGCTGGCTACTACGACCGGTCAGCAGAAGAATTGCGGGATATGTGTGACGACCTTGAATTAAAAGTTGTCGGCACCCATACCGGTTTGAACACACTCCTCGGAGATGAACTTGACAAAACAGTGGCGTTCAATCAGATTCTCGGCAATCCGTATCTGATTGTCCCGGGGTTACCCGAACAGTCCCGGAACTCACGGGAGGCTTGGTTAAACACAGCGAAACTTTTCAACGAAATTGCGGAAAAAATCGCTGACCAAGGGATGTTCACCGGGTATCATAATCATGCTGTTGAATTTGCACCGATGGAGGGTGAACTGCCTTGGGATATCTTCTTCGGAAACACCCGGGACGATGTCGTTATGCAACTTGACACCGGTAATTCCCTTCACGGCGGGGCTGATTCCGTACCGTTTCTAGAACGTTATCCCGGCAGAGCGAAGTTAGTGCATCTGAAGGAATATTCGGCTACTAACAACAAAGCCCTCATTGGGGAAGGCGATGTCCGTTGGGATGACCTATTTGAGGCGTGCGAAACTATCGGGGGCACCGAATGGTATATCGTTGAGCAGGAAAGTTACGCGTACCCTCCGATTGAATGTGTAGAACGTTGCTTGGAAAATCTACGGAAAATGGGAAAAATATAGTTTTGAACGGGACGGATGCTTTGCGGTCAGAAGGCCGGGCATACACCGTTGAGACGGAGCTCCTGCTCTGGTGGGAAGATTTCTACCTACCTGTCTTTGAGTATGTCCTGCCGAAAATGGGAACATTAGCGGGCAAAAAAGTGCTTGAGTTAGGCACAGGCACGGGGGGCACTGCGACGCTGCTTGCTAAACAGGGGGCATCTGTTTTCGGCATCGATCTGTTGTCTTTTCGGCTTGTTGAAGCGAAGGAACGGGCAATTCAACACGACGTTGCCGAGGCAGTTCACTTTTCGCTGATGGATGCAACGCAACTTGCATTTCCAGACAATACCTTCGACTTTATCATCTCAAAATCTGTCTTGGTTTTCACCGAGCATGCGGAAACGGCGAAGGAGTGCTATCGTGTTCTGAAACCGGGGGGCAAGGCAATTTTCATAGAAAATATGCAAAACCACCCGATGGTGTGGCTGTATCGCAAGGTATTCCTGAAATACTCCCGCGAGCTGCACTATTTTTCACTTGCGGATATTGAGGCAATTGGCGGGGAATTTGAGCAGATGGAACATCGTCAATTTCATCTCTTCTCCTTAGCCGCGCTGTTCTGGAAACGCGCTATCCCGATTCAACCGTTTTACCGGTGGACCTTTCGACTTCTCAAAGCAATTGATAGCAAGCTTTTAAGACTGTTCCCGACACTCAAACGTTTCTGCTGGATTGCTGCGATGATTTGCCACAAAGAACGTTGAACGTTTCACCTTGTTCGGGCGAGAAGCCCAATGCTTTAGCTTTGGGAGGAAAGCCCGCTAACCCCGTTGGTACATCGTTTTTAACTTGACATTGACCATAAAACATGGTATAATTAAAGTATTAAGTTGGCGGACATTCTTAGCGTTACCGCTTGGTAATGTGTCCGCTTCCCACTAAGAAGGGGATAAACGCTTGATGCTTAATATACTATGAAACTAACTTTCAGATACCCTGTGTATCCTACGAAAACACAGGAAACAACATTATTAGACTGGCTTGCCCATTTGTGTGAACTTCAGAACTCTGCTCGCCATGATCGCAAGGTCGCTTGGGAAACGGAACGCGAAAAAGTTTCTTGCTACGACCAACAACGGAAGTTGACGGTTGCGCGTAAAAAATACGATGACTTTCGCGAAGTCCCACAAGATATGCAAGTCTGTGCTTTGGAACGTAACGATAAAGCCTTCGACGGTTTCTATAGACGCTGCGAAGAAGGCACTGCGAAAAAAGGGTATCCAAGACACAGAAAAAGCATAAAGTCTATGTCGTGGAAACTCCGCAAGTCCAAAGGTATTCGCGAGCATCCGATACGCGAAACAGCATGGAAACACGACCGTTTGAAAGTCCCCAAACTTGGCGAAGTCAAAATCTATATGCACCGCCCGCTTCAAGGGGATCCCAAAGGCGTTACGCTCGTTAGAAAAGCAAGTGGCTGGTATGCTCATATTACCTGTGAACTCACGGACACCCCGAAGGTTGACCCAACAACTGCTATAGCTGTTGATATGGGAACGATGCATTATCTGACAACATCCGGAGGCGAAAGAGAGAACAACCCACGCTGGTATCGTCAAGCAGAAGGTTTAACCCAAAAACATTCCAAAGACCTTTCTCGAAAGAAAAAAGGTAGCAACCGTTCAAAGAAACAACAACACAAACTTGCATTACACCACGAGCGAACCGCGAACAGACGCAAAGACTTTATTGGCAAACTCATCTACAAACTCTACCACCACAAGAAAAACAGTGTATTAGTGGCAGAGGACTTAAGCGTTTCTAACATGGTCAAGAACAAACACCTCAGCAAGAGTATTAGCGATGCGTCTTGGGCAACCTTCTTTGAGTGGTGTGGAAACATAGCCGAAAGAGACGGTTTCCATTTCCACCAAGTTGATCCCAAAAACACTTCGCAAATCTGCTCAAGTTGCGGTGAGAAATCGCCAAAGAACCTCTCTCTGGCGATACGGACCTTTAATTGCAGTTTCTGTGGCACGTCTTTAGACCGAGACCACAACGCTGCATTAAACATTCTTTTTAAGGCAGCTGCTGCCTTTCGTGGAGAGCGGTGGGTTACCACCCTCTATGAAGCGAGAAACAAGAACGAAGCACAAGACAAAGGTTTAATAGACGCGGTACAGTTAACGCTGTTCGATGCTCTTAACAAGCCCAAGTCTTTAGGCTTGGGTAGTTGACAAACTTTGATACACTACCTGTCCATCCAAAATTGTTGCTATCAAATCCATTTCACAAGTTATCTGATTCCATGTAAAAACAATCAGGTTCGCTGCGCTGTTTTCTTCCATGCTGGCAACCCTCTTTTCCACACCAAGTAGTCGGGCAGGCTTTAAGGTTGCCAGCGACACAGCCTCCGCCAGCGAAATACCTGCAAATCGCACGCTGTTTTCTATCCCCCGCGCCAACGCGATTGCTGAACCGGCGAGATATTCTGTCCCGACCAAACGGATACGCTGCGATGCAGTCAACTCCACCGCCTTACCAGCAAACTGATAGCTGCCGGGGGGCATTCCCGCTAAGGAGGTCGCGTCGCTAATGAGAATGCACCGCGCCACTGTTTTTGCCCGCATCATCGTTTTCACAACAGCAGGCGGCAGATGATGTCCATCAACAATAAGGCTTGCGTAAAGTTCATCTGCGGCGAGCTGCTCCCAAATATAGTTTGGGTGCCGTGGTATAAGCGCGTGTGCTCCGTTGCCGAGGTGTGTGGAAAGCTTCGCCCCTGCATCAACCGCTGCATGAATATCATTCGGCGCGGCATCCGTATGGCCTAACGCCACAACTATACCGTTTTCAACTAATTTTTCAATAAACGGAATGGCCCCGTTTGTCTCAGGGGCGAGGGTCACAATGCGAATCATCCCTTCGGCGATGTCCTGCCACTGTCGAAATTCGTCCCAGTCTGGTTCCCTGACATGTTCTAATGGATGTGCTCCACGTGGTCCATCCGCCTTAGAGATATAGGGCCCTTCAAGGTGAATTCCGAGTATGGAATGGGCAACCCTTGCGTCCATTTTACACGTTTCCACAACAGCCCGGAGCGAATTTCCGGTATTTTCAAAGGAGGCAGTTATCACCGTAGGGCATAAGAAACCTGTGCCGACACGCCAGAGCGCACGAACCATGGCACACACATCCGCTGCTGTGACGGTGTCAACATTGAGTTCAAAACCAGCAAACCCGTTCACCTGGATATCTACAAGGGCAGGGGCAATCCATGTTGTGCTGTCAGCAGATGCTGCCTCCTGAATGGACTGAACGCGTCCATCGTCAAGAACAACTTCGATAGGTGTGTTATTGAAAATCTCGTGTCCACTAAATTTCATAAAATGTGAGTTTGAAAAAAGTTTTGACCTAGAGCGTTCTGTGGTAGTTTTAGCAAAAAACAGCACAAACTAGGAAGTTTATGCTACAATTATTCCGCTTTTTTCGCGATGAAAAAGGTTTAGAGCAAACGGATATTTATTATCAAGCTCACGTTCATAAAGATTGCTCGTTGCCAGAGTGCTACCCGTGTTTTCTATAGCTTTCTGAGAACCAATTTTTCCGAATTCCCTTGTAGAGTGAGTCTATTTTTCCGTATAGTCCCCGCGTAATTTTGAATACCCCCAAAGTCAAGAATGATTGCCTCTTCAAGCTCCTCCTCGGTTTGACCATGGAGCAACTCCCCCAAATCCTTTGGGTCATATATAATATCAGCCCTGTCTAGAATAAGTGATACGGTTGAACCCGATACAGTGTAAGTCCCGTTTAGTTCACGAGTTAGCGTGAATTGTTGAACCGTCTCCGCATCTAGTGGAATTAATATCTGCCAACTGACATTCCAGAACCATGAATTGTTAGCGGTAAAGACAAAGCTATTTTGGGTAACCGTTATTTCTTTCTCGCCATAGCTAAACGCTAAAGACTCCTGAAATATTTCACCATCAATTGACACGACTTCCCAAGAACCGAGTAAATCTTCCGCTGTTACTTCAAACTGTTCTTCATCCGGCGATTCTTCATCATCGCCACCGCAACCAATTAACAGTCCTGACAAAATCAGACCGCAAAGTAGGATAAGTAGTGTGTAATTTTTATTTCGCATCTATTTTCTGGGATTAAAACCCTAGGTCTTTAGACTTTAGGGAAAATCCGCCTCCTTCGCTAAGTTTTGCAGCAAAGCGGTGCAGATGTTTTCCTGCACACCCTGCTAAATGCAAAGTATACCATACCCTTTACTAAAAAACAATTTTTTAAAAAATTCTAGTTGACATATCCGCTAAAATAGCATATACTTTATCATAGAGGTGCGCGTTGTCGGAAACCGCACCTGACGAATGAACGAAAAACGCAGGTGGACAAACACACTATGGAGGCAGAAATGGAATATCTAACTTACGGAAAAACAGGTTTAGAAATCTCACGTCTCTGTTACGGCGCAGGTCGACTCACGGATACCTGCAAAACATATCAAGCCGGTGCCAAACTCATGCTGAAGGCATTTGACGAAGGGATTACCTTCTGGGATACCGCCGAAGGATACGGAACACAACCGCACCTCGGCGAGGCTGTCCGACAGCTTAACCGCGAAGAAATTGTCATTCAAACGAAGACAGCTGTCAAAGATTACGACAGCGCATCCGCCAGTATCGGCAAAGCACTGACCGAATTGCAAACGGACTATGTAGATGTGATGCTGTTACATGCAATCTCTTCCCCTGAAGATTTGGCAACGCGGGAACGCGAAGGCGCGTTTGATGCGTTCCGGGAAGCAAAAACCGCAGGAAAAGTCCGTGTCATCGGGTGCTCCACACATATCTACACGGGGGCGGTCATGGATGCCGTTATCGAGCATCCGGAAATAGAGGTTATCCTCACAACGGCAAATAAAGAGGGTAGAATGTTAGAGGGTGGCCCTTTTGACAAACATCTCGACTATATTCAACGTGCATATCACCTTGGGAAAGGCATCAGCATTATGAAGGTTGTCGTAGCAGGCGATATTCCTGCGGAAGATATGCCTGAATGGATTGAATGGGGGTTCAATCTTGAAACCGCACACGCGATTAACCTCGGCATGACTGAGGAACGGCACATCACGTTGGATGTTGGAATAGCGCGCGCCAGTGCAAGGCAGCGGCTAATCGAACGCAAGGCAGCATAGCACGTCTACCGGGAAAACTTCGGAGCAAAAACTATGATGACCCCTGAACAACGTTATCTTTTCGATGTCACCGGATATCTCCATATAGAGAATGCGGTTAGCGGCGAAGCATTGAAAGCAGCCCAAGCAGCAGCGGATGCATATATCAATGCTTCCCCTGAAGACCTGCCCCCTGGATTTGACTCGAGCGGCAAACACCTGCCGAACGGTTTCGCTTTCTCTAGGGCTTTGGAAGCACTCACAATGCTGCCAGCAACATGGCCTATCATCAAAGAGCTGACCGATAACAGACCGCAGCTTGCACGCGGCACGATGATTGCGGATAGAGCAGGATTAGTGGAATCAGAGGAGGCTCTACGCCTGCATTGCGCGAGAGAAGACTATGGTCGCGATAGGAACTGTTTTGAGAATCGAAACGGGAGAATCTATTGCGATGATTTTGTTGTCTTTCCCTACCTGACAGATGTACATCCGGGGGATGGGGGGTTGTTAGTTGTTCCCGGCTCACACAAAGCGGAATTCGAGCGCCCAGAACATATCTTCAACAACGGAACGATTGATGATGTCAATCAAATTCCGCGAGGTGTAGAGAATATTACGCCAAAAGCGGGAGATGCCGTGATTATCTCTGAACTTTTGACCCATGGCGCATTACCCTGGAAACCGAAAGACCGCTACCGCTGCTTTCTTGTTTTGCGCTATAGACCGCAAGACCGGGGGGAAAGTCGCGTCCCGGAAGAGGTCCGAGAACGGTTAGCACCGGAGACGTTGGAGTTGATTGCGCGCGCAACCCCCGCTCACATCAAAGAAATTGTTAAAAAGGACGTTGTCACGTTGACATGAACAATCTCGGTATGTAGCGGTTAGCGCGCCATCAAATTAATGGACCCAATTGATGATTCAATGGCTCGAAGTTCCGTTTTGTATACATTTCTGGGAACGTGGTAATCGACCGCAAAGACCGCGCTTTCAGGGGCATCACATATCAGCTTGATAAGCACAAACTCGGAAGCAATTACCATCAATTGATGCACGCGAAATGTCCCTTTCATAAAAATCGTCCGCTGAATCGTTGCTTTCGGAAAATTTTCACGGTAAGCGGTCTCCAGCGTTTTTAATAAGGTTTCGTCTGGCGCAATTTCCACGCCATCCAATCTTGAGACGATACACATCGCTCGCGAACTTTCATTCAAGAAAATCCAGCGGGGGACTACCTCAATCTCCTGTGTGAGTTGACCCTTCAATTGATCGGGAACCTGTGCTAGCAGTGAATCGTCAACTTTTTCCCAACCCTTCGGAGGGGCTATCATGATTTTGAGGGTTGTATCTGTTATTCGGGGCCCCAGAACCGTTTTATCCACATTAAATTTGAGCGTTTCATACTTGTGCTTTTGAGAATTGGGGGAATCACACCCGATTGCACTGCCGATTATGATTCCGCACAATAGCAGATGTAGAAATTTCATGTTTCCGCTCCTTGACAAGGGGTTGGGATAAAAGTGCTATCTTCTCGCAGCCCGAGAGAAGGTTACCTATCAAACGGCACGTTACCTTCTTGTGCCCCGCCGCCTTCTCGTGCTCCGCCACCTTCTCGTGCGCCACCACCTTCTATTGACACGCCGCCTTCGCGGGTATAATAGGTGTAAATTGCCCTTCTCTTGAGAACACCGAACAGCAGTTTTTCGTAGGTTGATAAATCATATAAGGGGAGTTCTCCCTCGTGTATCTCGTTGTAAAAGTCCAGGTCAATGTATGCCCAGACCCCATCCCATCTGTTGAGGTGCCCCGGTTGATTCTTATCCTCCAAGATATCGGCAAGGACACCGCCTGACGCTTCTTTTCCCGCAATTTCATGTACGTTTACCCGTGAAATATAGGCATTGGAATAAACGAGCGTTTCGCCATCGAGCCAAATCATGCCATCGTTGAGAATCTTGTCCGGTTCGCCGAGCTCTTCGACACTCTGCTTGACGATGGTATCTGCACCTTTTACCGGTTTATCTGTGATGTAACCAGCCGCTCGCAACCGATTGTTTTTGAAGGTATAAACCAGTTTGATAGGAATCCCGTTCAGCCGATGATTGAAGATAAGCACATTTTCTGTTCTGAAATGTAGCGACTTCCCCTGTTCTGCAAGTAAAACCCGCTGTTTGTTGTAACCCCATCGCGTTTCGCGAAAATTGTAGTCCAGCTTCTTCGATTCAGATAACATCTGTCCGAGGTTCGCACATCCTAAAGACAGCATTATCGGAATTAACAGTAGCACGTTTTTGAATCTGCCTAAGTCATAATATCTTTTCATGATGTATCTCCTTATAGATTACGAAGTGATAATCTGTTATTGAGGCTAAATTACAAAGAAGATGGCCTCCGCTTCAAACTCTTGGATTAATTAGCTGGCCAAAGTAAATTGTGGAACGGCCCGAAATTTTCCGATAAACCGCAGGTTGGTTATGCAACTTACCTTTGTCCTGAAAAGCTTGTGTTCCTCCCTTTCTGGGGTCATTAGGACGGACAACACTTATAAACCGGTATTCATAATCGTCTAGGAATTCATTTGATTCCCAGAACAATTTTCCGATACATCTGCAGTAACTGATGAAGCACGCTGCGCCCTTTAATTGTTGGACGACATGTGATGCCCTTTTAGAGTCCATTTTCTGAGTTTCAATACAGACAATCCACTTTTTTGCGTTCTCCTCATTAGATATAATCACAAAATCGGCCCGCTTTCGTTGACCCTTCGCGTCATTAAAAACAGCAAGCGGATGCTCAAAATTTTCTGCTCTTATAACAATGGAGTCATGAGGCAATCCCTTGATTTTCACTGTCGTGCCAGATTGTGCGTCGGTTAGGTGAACGGACGGTTTACCCGGCCCTGATTGCAACGTAACTAGAGCATCGGGCTTGAGCATTTCCCGCAATATCTGTATGTCATTCACAAGGTTTACTCTTCCTCCCATACAATTTCGTCCTGAATCCTGTTCATCTCATCAATTGTGCTGTCGAAGCTGGGGACCCCAATACCGAACTCAGGATGGACATCAGCCGGGACGAGGGTGTCCCCTCTTTGCCGCCGCTTCTGCCCCTCTTCCAACGGTAACAACGCCTTTTCCGCTACGTATACTTTAACCTGTTCTGCCGTAATTAACTCGTCTTTTTGATAGCCGTTTTCTTCAGCGATTCTCTTCAGGTGCGGTTTGTCATGGTTGAGCATGATAAGGGTGTTCAGCTCCTTGACGATGTAATCGCTATGGGTGGTGATGAAGACCTTAACGCCTAAATTAACAAGCCGCGCGAAAAGCCTGGCAATACGCCGTTGATTTTCCGGATGCAGGCTTGATTCCGGACCGTCTACCATAAGCAAATCCCCTTCTTCAGCGATGTGATGAAGGTAGAAGCTCAGGTCTAGGAGTGAGCAGACAGTACTCGAACTCTGGGGAATTGTCAACTTCAACCGTGTGTCTTTGGGAATAAAGTAGAGCTGGTCCTGCTGTGTTATGACATAATCCCCGCCGACGATGTCCGCAAAGTCTTCCAAAACTTCAGGATGTTCTTTGGCGATAAAACTCCTCCTTTTCGTGATATCTTCAAGCTGTTGTGCAAACGCCACGTTGCTTTCTACCGGGGCGGGATAACTTTGATATGACTTGAACAGCAATTCGCGTAGCTCAAGATGTTTTTCGGCTTGCCACATCTCCTCAAGCAGTCGGTTCCGCGCAAAATTGAGCTCTTTCCGAAAAATCGCTATCCCTGTACGCTCCGCTGAAGATATGAACGGAGCGGGCAGCGAATCAGAAAAAATCGCATTTGTGACAACAAAATTGATAATCTTTCGGACAGTGAAATCATCAATCTCCTTTTCTATTTCCAAGGTAAGTGTGAGGTCTTCGGCACCTTTCCGCTTTGAAATTATAAAAGATGCTCCCTGAGGGCTCTCAACTCTGCCGTTAAACTCTTTTTGGCGTAAGTCAATTTCGTCTGTAAAGAGGTGAAACTCACTATTCTGAAATGTGCCTTCGGATGCAGCAAAAAATTCGTCCAATCGGTTAGTATACGCCTCACAAGCTTTTGAGAGGATCTGATTCGTTGTTTGTGTCAACCTAATCTTGATAACTTTCTCTGAGAACAAGTTTCGAATTTGCGAGTTGTCAATGGGAATATCGATGAGACTCCGCAGAGAACGTAAGAAACCGTAAAGCGCGTAAGTTGCATAAGTCTTGCCGGTGTTGTTTTTCCCGCAGATGATAGTCAAATCTCCGAGCGAGAATTCCGCCTGTTTTAAGACCCCGACGTTTTTTAATCGGACTGTAAGGCTCATATTAATCCCTCCATAATTGTGCCTATATCATTTCAGTTATGATAGCATTCCTACAAACGTCTCAATATCCGTTGTGGGGGTTTGGCAGGCGTAATTTTCACAGACATAAACCGTTGACGTGTTATCAATCTGTGGCTTATTTGCAAGAAGGGGTAACGTTGCGTCATCAGCGGGTTCACGCAAGGCGACGATTTTGTGAGGCAAATAGATGCCGTGCAACGCGGACAACATCGCATCCGTTTCGGTATCGCCTCTCTTACCGATGATGGCAATTTCCTTGGGGGTAGAAAGCAGGAACGCCAATTCACAAAGCAATTGTCCTGACCCTGAAGGCATCCGTTCCATCTGATGGAAGTAGAGCTTCAAGGTCTCAACGGCTTTGTCGTGGAATTCCGGTGCGTCGAGGTGTTTGGCAAGGCGCAACAGACTGTGAATCGCCATGGATGCCCCAGCAGGCGTGGCACCGTCGTAAGCGGATTTGGATTGAACGATAAGCACTTCGTGTGCTTTGCCTGTGAAGAAAAATCCATCACCCGCTTCATCGCTGAATTGGTCAATCATTAGATGCGCAAGCCGTTCCGCTTCCGTGAGCCATCGAGGTTCAAAACTGGCTTCGTAAAGCGCGATTAAGCCAGCGATGAAATAGGCGTAATCTTCAAGATAGGCATTGAGGTGGCTTTTGCCCGCACGATAGGTTCGCCAGAGGAGCCCATTTTCCTGTGAGAGTGTCGTCAAAACGAATTCGGCAGATTTTTCGCATGCAGCGAGGTATTCAGGTTTCCCAGTTAATTGGTACCCCATCGCCATGCCGCGGAGCATAAGTCCGTTCCAGCTGGTCAAAATTTTGTCATCCAGCCCCGGCTTAATTCGTTTCTCTCTCGCGTCAAATAGTTTTCGTCTACCCTCTGATAGGAGCGTCTCCAATTCCTCGAGCTCCATTTGCAGTTTTCGGGCAAAGATGTCTGGCGGTGTTTGAACGTGGAGGATGTTCTCTCCCTCAAAGTTGCCGTGTGGTGTGATGTCATAAAATTCACAGAAGACCTCAGCGTTTTCTTCCCCGATGATGTCTTCGACTTCAGGGGGCTCCCAGACAAAAAATTTGCCTTCTACGCCTTCACTATCGGCATCCTGTGTAGAATAGAAGCCGCCATTTTCTGCGTCGTACATCTCGCGTAGGACGTAGTCGAGCGTTTCGGTGGCGATATTGCAATAGAACGGATTTTGCGTGGCTTGATATGCTTCAAAATAGGCGACAACGAGTTGCGCGTTATCGTAAAGCATCTTCTCAAAATGTGGTACGAGCCAACGTTCGTCGGTAGAATATCGGTGGAATCCGCCGCCGAGTTGGTCATACATACCGCCGCACGCCATCTTTTGCAAAGTGAATTCAACCATCTCAAGCGCGTTCGCATTCCCGCTGTGATGCCAATACCGCAGTAGGAAAGGCAACCCCATACTGGGCGGAAATTTGGGGGCATTGCCGAACCCGCCGTAGTGCGAATCGAATTGGGTGCGGTAGTGTTGGAATGCATTGGTCATGAGTTCTTCCGTGAGTTCATGCTCATGCGGGTCAACGATGTTGCTTATCTGATTGAGCTGCGTCGTAATCTGGTCTGCCTGTTGTAGCACTTGCGCGTTCTGCTCGTTGAACGCCTCTGCTACGGCTTGCATCACCTTCGGGAAACCGGGTCTACCGTATCGGTCAGTAGGGGGGTAATAGGTGCCACCGTAGAAGGGTTTGAGGTCCGGTGTGAGGAAGACAGTCATCGGCCAGCCGCCGTGGCGGGTCATGACTTGGACAGCGTTCATATAGATTTCATCTAAATCGGGCCGTTCCTCTCTATCCACCTTGATATTAACGAACAGTTCGTTCATGATAGCGGCGATGCCCTCATTTTCGAAGGATTCACGTTCCATGACGTGGCACCAGTGGCATGCGGAGTAACCGATGCTCAGCAGGATAGGTTTCTGTTCGCGTTTTGCACGTTCTAACGCTTCCTCACCCCACGGATACCAGTCAACGGGGTTGTGGGCGTGCTGGAGTAGATACGGACTTGTTTCATGGATAAGGCGGTTGGTGTGTTTGGGTGTGTTTTGCATGTGTGTTTTCTCCAATATGTGGGTTTCTAATTTAGAAGGCGTTCACGTGCTTGAGACAACGGGCGGAGAGTGTGCATTCCCGCCCGAAGATTGATGAGAAAATACCGCTACGGGGATTCGAACCCCGGTTTGATGGCTGAGAACCACCCGTCCTAACCCCTAGACGATAGCGGCACATAATAACGGACTGCCCGGGAAGGACTCGAACCTTCACTACATGGTCCAGAGCCATGCGTCCTGCCATTAGACGACCGGGCATTAATTCATGTATTATCAAGTATACCGGAATGACTATCGTTTGTCAATCTTTTTTCTCTCAATTAAGGTTCAACCTACCCCTTTGAAGAGATTTTTGAACCAATTGAGGATGTCACCTTGTTGTACAATACCGACGATGACGAGAATCACAAAGATAATTGCGCTCCAGACTAGGAGCCGCATAGCACGTTTGACGATACCAATTATTAGGAGCACGGCAAATATGGCAGCAAATACAAAAAGCGGGTGAGTCTTGATGAATTCAAGCATAATTTCGCCTACGTCTTAGCGGACAATCTGCCGAAGCCCGGCTGTTATTGCAAGGTAATATTCTTAGAGAACGTATAGAAGATATTGAGAAGGCCGATGAGAATTGTTGGCACAACAAAGACACTCAACAACGCAAAGGTGCCTTTAGAAAAAGAGAACGTATCGGTTTCTTCAGCGTCTTCAAGGTACATCGCTTTGACAATCCGGGCGTAGTAGTAGAGAGACACAACACTGTTCAACAATCCAACAATTGCCAGCCAGTACATGCCTTTATCAAGGACAGCGGTAAATAGTAGCCATTTTCCAAAGAAACCGGCAAACGGTGGTATGCCTGTTAGTGAGAAGAGGAAAATCGCCATTGCCCCAGCGACTAAGGGGGCGCGTGAGGCTAATCCTTGGTAGCCTTCAATCATCTCACTGCCAGCCTCGTTGGCAATCAGCACGACGACGTAAAACGCTCCCAAGTTCATAAAGAGGTAGACGACCAGGTAGAAGAGGATAGCTCCGATTCCTTCAGCGGTAAGCAGGACTGCCCCCATCAATAGATAACCACCGTGCGCGATGCTGGAATACGCCAGCAACCGTTTGACATTCCGTTGCGGCAGCGCGGCAAGGTTGCCCAACGTCATCGTTAGCGCGGAGATTATTGCTAACAGAAATGGCCAATCAATAGATGTTATCAGCTCTGAACTGTCAAACCCTTCGTAGAAAAACCTGATGAACAGTGCGAACCCTGCGGATTTTGAGGCAACAGAGAGAAAGGCTGTTATCGGAATAGGCGCGCCTTCATAAACGTCGGGGGACCACATGTGGAACGGTACAGAGGCTATCTTATACCCTATACCTGCAAGGATAAAGATGATTGAAATTAGGACAGGTAGCGAAGTCACCTCGCCTGCAGCGAGCAGCTCCGGGAGTCGGGTACTAATTTGCCCGAGGTCGCCTGTTCCTGCCATACCGAACAGTAGCGATAGCCCGAATAGCATTGTACCTGAAGCCACTGCCCCATAAGTGATATACTTGAACGCCGCCTCGCTTGAACGCGGACTATACGTTAAAAACCCTGCGAGAATATAGGATGTCAGACTCACTGTCTCCAACGAAATGAATATCATCAACAGGTTTGTTGAGGATGCCATGAGGAACATGCCGAACGTGACGGCTAACAATAAGGCGTAGTATTCGCCTTTCAACCGGGCATCCAGTTCTTCGGAACGTAGGGAGAACAGAATCGTTGCGGCGGTCGCCAGAATTAGCAGAACTTTGAAAAATGCGGCAAATTTATCAAGGCGAATCATGCCGTGAAACAGAGAAAGCGAGTCGTTCTCACCGAGGGATGTGTGTGTGATAAGGACAGCGACTAAGGTGCACCCAAGCCCGACAAGCGAGAGATACCCAACCTTTTCACTTTCCCGATTTTTAACAATCAAATCGAGGATAATGACTGCCGCTGCGAACACGACAAGGAGTATCTCCGGTGTGAAATAGGGAAGGCTTTCTATATTCTTTAAGTAATCCACACCGTCCTCCTATAGACCCGCTTGGAGGGTGCCCACAATTTTTGTGAGTTCCATAACGGATTCCCTGAACATATCGATGGCGAAATGGGGCCAGATGCCGAGGACAATGGTGAGAATGCCGAGCGGTACAAGTGTTAGGATTTCCCTGCCATTAATTTCGGGAAGTGCTTCATACTTCGGATTGAGTGTGCCTAAGAAAACCCGTTGGAGTGTCCAGAGGAAGTATGCTGCGCCAACAACAATTCCAATCGTAGACAAAATAGCCAACGTCTCGAATTTCTCGTAAGCTCCGAGCAGGGAGAGTGCTTCACCCACAAATCCGCTTAAGCCGGGCAATCCCAAAGATGCCATAAACGCAAGCGTTGTGATGCCTGTATAGATGGGCATTTTGCTTCCTAAACCGCCGAACCCGTTAATTTCACGATGGTGCGCGCGGTCGTAAAGCACACCGACAAGTAGGAAGAGCATCGCACTGATAACGCCGTGATTGAACATCTGGAGAATCGCTCCTGTAACCCCCGCACTGTTTCGCGCAGCGAGCCCCAAGATGACAAACCCCATGTGCCCAATACTGGAATACGCGACCAATTTCTTAAAGTCGGTCTGCGCTAATGCACAGAAGGAGCCGTAGACGATATTAATAAAACCGAGTAAGGCAAGACTATTGCCTACGAAACCAACCCCGTTAGTGAAATAGTCTAAACCTTGCGGGAACATCGCCATGTTAATCCGCACTAAGCCGTAAGTGCCCATCTTTAAAAGGATACCGGCAAGGATAACGCTAATCGCTGTCGGTGCTTCAACGTGTGCATCCGGGAGCCAGGTATGGAAGGGGAAAATTGGCACTTTAACAGCAAATCCAACGAAGAAACCGAGGAACACCCAAATCTGGAAACTTAGATTATTGAGGGCATGGCCTTCTGTAGAAGCCAACGTGATAAGCGTTGGGATATCAAACGTCCGGGCACCTGGGGCACCACTATTTAGATACACCGCTATCATTGCAACTAACATCAGTACACTGCCGAAAAGTGTATAGAGGAAGAATTTAATGGCAGCGTATTCTCGACGCGGTCCACCCCACACACCGATGAGGAAATACATCGGCAACAGTGTCAATTCAAAGAAGACGTAGAAGAGAAATAGGTCTAACGCAGCGAAAAAGCCAAGCATGCCTGTTTCCAATAACAGGAACAGTGCCATATACGCCTTAATGCCCTTCTCGATATTGCGCCATGACGCAAGCACACAAATTGGGCCCAAGAGGGCAGTGAGTAGCAGGAGCGTTACGCTTAAACCGTCAATGCCGACGTGATATTGGATATTGAACGCCTCAATCCAAGCGATGGGCCCCTCGACTTCTTGCTTTCCAGCAAGCGTCCGGTCGTAAGTTATAAATAAGTACACTGCGATGATGAGCGGAACAAGCGTAAAGGCGAGTGCAACCCGCTTAATCAATTCCTCCGACTCTCGCGGTAGAAGTAAAACAACTATCATCCCAAGTAATGGGACAAAAATCATGAGTGACAATACCATATTATCAATCCAATCCTTACAAAATTCGGAAAATCAATATTATCAACACTATTCCGCCAAGGACAATAAACAGATAGGTCTGAATTGCCCCTGTCTGAATTCGACGGATTCTGCCACCGGCTCTCCACGTAACGTGGGCAACCCGATTGACAATCCCATCAACCACGCGGTTATCAAAAAAGCCGATGAAGGCGGCAAAGATATTTCGCGTCACAAATCCGACACCGTTGACAATCCCATCAACGATGCTCCCATCAAACCGGGCGAAAAGCCGCGACTTCCACACCGTTAGCGCGACTAGCACCCCGTCGTAAAATTCATCAAAATAGTACTTGCGCCAAAACAGATTGTATAGCGGTCGGAAAGTCGTAGCGACAGATTCCGGGGAAAGCCTACGCGCATAGTAAAACAACCACGAAAGTAGGATGCCTAACCCCGCAACACAGATAGACAACACCATAGCGATGGTATGCGCCGGTCCGTGTCCATGATGTGCATCCGCTCCCAGTTCAGTACCGTTCGCGCCCTCCTCTTCAGCGGCTACTGCTTCAGAAACCCCGAAGAACGTTATGTTGAACTTTGCATCGCCTATTTCGGTATCAGGTAAGACCTGTGCATGTTGCACACTATGCATAAAGGGTTGTTCTGGCGGTTTTACATAGTCCTTGTTGAACCAGATAGTATTCACGACAGGAAAACTCAGCAGGGCTAGCACGACAAGCGGAACCGTCATGACCAGCGGGGATTCGTGTGCCATGTTGTGCATCTCCTGATTGCGCGGCTCACCGAAAAAGGTCATGAAGATGAGACGGAACATATAGAACGCGGTAATCCCTGCTGCAAGAAGTGCTATACCGAACAGAATATAGTGATGTGCAGAATTCCATTCCATCGCCCGTTCAAGTACGCCCGCTAAAACCTTATCCTTACTCCAGAAACCGGAGAAAATGAACGGGACACCAGAGATAGACAACGTTGCGATGAGCATCGTGACGAAGGTAATAGGCATCTTGCGGCGGAGCCCCCCCATGTTTCGCATATCCTGGTCGGGTGGGATGTCGGAACCGTGGGCATGTGCTAAACTGTGGTCATCGTGTTCATGTTCATCATCGTCATCATGAGAATGGGCATGCATCGCATGGAAGGCGTGAATAACACTGCCAGAGCCGAGGAACAGCAACGCTTTGAAAAAGGCGTGCGTCGTGAGATGGAAAAGTCCTGCGACATAACTGCCAGCCCCTATTGCTAACATCATATACCCCAATTGGCTAATCGTAGAGTATGCCAAAACGCGCTTAATGTCAAATCGAACGATAGCGATAGTCGCGGCGACCAGGGCAGTAATGCCGCCAACATAAGCGATTACCAACGACGAGGTCGGTGTCAAAATCGGGAACATCCGCGCAGTGAGATAGACCCCTGCGGCGACCATCGTCGCGGCGTGAATTAAAGCACTGACAGGTGTCGGGCCCTCCATGGCATCGGGCAGCCATGTGTGTAACGGCACCTGTGCAGATTTACCGACGGCACCACAAAAGATAAGAATACCCGCAATTGAAAGCCACACCAGCCCGGTAGTATCCGCCGTAAAACTTTCAGGGTTGGTAATCAGCGTAAAAATGCCGTTGTCTCCGTAGAGGGAAAGCGTTTTAAATTTGGCAAACAGCATCATCATGCCGATAAACATGCCGACATCTCCGACGCGTGTCGTGAGGAAGGCTTTCTTACATGCATTCGCAGCGGAGTCCTTTTCAAACCAGAAACCGATAAGCAGGTAAGAGCAGAGACCGACAAGCTCCCAACCGATGTAGATGCCGAGCAGGTTGTCCGATACAACTAAAAATAGCATCGAAAAGGAGAAAAGCGAAAGGTAAGCGAAAAACCTGGGGTACCGCGGGTCGCCGTGCATGTAGCCTATCGAGAAAATATGGACGAGGGCACTAACCAGCGTGACGACAATCAGCATTATGACTGTGACGCTGTCTAGGTAAAACCCCATTGAAAAGGTAATATCACCGAGTGAAATCCAATCCACAGTGTGTGGTGCCGGTGTCGGAACGACTTCTCGTAAGAGCCAGAGGGAGCAGCCGAGGGCGATAAGCATTGCCGCGGTGGACAGATAGTCTTGCCTGGGGAAGCTCCGTTTCGCTAATCCCAATAGCGCGAAGACTGCAAAAGCCGCAAGCGGGCAAAGTAAGATGATACTAATTAATGGAACAACCATATTTTTATTTTTAACCTTTCAATGTATCTACTTCGTCCGGGCGTATGCTGCCAAATTCACGGTAGATAGCGAGGATAATTGCGAGAAAAACCGCTGCTTCCGCTGCAGCAAGCACAATACCGAAAATCGAGATTATCTGTCCCTCAATGTTTTCGGGCGGTGTAACGAACCGAGAAAACGCCGCAAAGTTCAGATTACACGAATTAAGAATGAGTTCAATACCCATCAAAATACTGATAGCGTTCCGGCGGGTTAGCACCGCGAAAATGCCAAGCGTGAACAAAATAGAACTGATTACCAAGTAGTGTTGTAATGTCATCTTCTCTTTTTATCCTACAAGCGTGCTTCAGGGGTTTAGTCCCGGACCTCTTTCCGAGAAATTAGGGCTGCACCAATTAGCGCGACTAACAACAGCACGGAGACAACCTCAAACGGAAGTAGAAACTTATCATTTAAAATCAGGGTACCGATGCGCTCCGTTGTCGGCTCAAGGGGGGTGCCATCATCCCCTAAGTTTTTCCACATCGGTGTATTGGCGATGACAGTCAAAAGCAGCATCAGCAATGCGATTGCAACCCCCGCCCCTAGCAGGAGTTGTCCCCGTTCAATGTGAATTCGCATCTCCAACCGGCCGCTGGTCATCATCACGCCGAAGAGGATGAGAACGAGGATGCCGCCGACATAGACGATGACCTGTGTGGCAGCGAGAAAATCTGCTTGTAGAAAGACGTAAAGTCCCGCCACACCGAAAAGTGTCACCATTAATGAAAATGCCGCATGGACAATGTTCCGCACTGTCACCACAACAAATGCCGAGGCAACTGTTAATAGGGCAAATCCGTAAAAAATAAATGTTTTGAGTGTGAATTCCATCTATACAACTAATCTGCAGCTTCTACTTCAGCCGCTTCCTCTTCTTCCTCTTTGTCGTACATCTCCTGCTTATCAAAATGGTAGATTAAATCGGTGCGGTCAAACTTCGAGTACTCAATTCCCTCAAGCGTATCCTTCATCGTGAGGCATTCTGTCGGGCAAACCTCGGTACAAAGGCCACAATACATACAGAGGGACATATCAATATCGAACTGGTCAAGATAAAAGACGACCGGATTTCGCGTAACGACGCGCGAGACCTCATCTCCAGCCAAGGTCTCTGTCCGACTCTCATCTCCCGACGGTTCGAGCCGGTCTGCGACGACCTGGGGCCCTTGACGTGAGGTGATATTTGTGAGGGTTATTGCGTCTTCGGGGTTTATTTTTTTGCTGTCCCCCTCAATGATACCGATGACTTCACGTCCATCCTTGAGATGCACGACGTTCATGCTATCCCACAGTTGTTCACCTTTTGGCAGTTTGTCGCCTACAATCGTAATGCAATCCACCGGACAAATCAGCTCACACTTTTTGCATCCGATGCAATCCTCGATGCGATTGTAGAGTTGTCCGCGATATCCTTTCGGAATTTCTCGAACGTTCCGTTTCTTTTCGTAATCGTGCTCGTAAGGGTATTGATGTGTCACGTTCGGTTCAAAAAACTGCCGAATCGTAATCCGCATCCCGACGAGAACGGTGTAAACACCTTTGTATATGTTCCGTATATATTTGTCCATTAGGATAAAGACCTCCGTTAAGCAGAACTTGCTTGTGCATCCGGTTTCCGCGAGAGGCTCCGCCCGGCAATCGCGTACGCACTGATTAGACCGACATAGATAATCGCACAACTGATTCCTGTGCTCCACACACTGTCCTGTTTAAAAATCAATCCCCATATTCCTGTGCCTAATATGTTGAAGAAGGAGATTGGGATGAAATATTTCCAACAGAGATTCATGAGCTGATCGACGCGTAGGCGCGGTAGTGTCCACCGCAACCACATCATCAAAAAGACAAGTGCTAACGTCTTGATAACGAAACCGGGAAACCCTGCAAGGAAGTGAAAGTCTACCCCCGGCAAAATACCACCCCAACCACCGAGGAAAAGCGTCACGCCAATGGCACTGACGGCGAACATATTTGCGTATTCCGCGATGAAGAAGAGCGCGAACCGCATGCCGCTGTACTCTGTGTGAAACCCGGCAACAATTTCGGACTCCGCCTCAGGTAAATCGAACGGGGTACGGTTAACCTCAGCGATAGACGAGATAAAGAAGATAAAGAACGCAATGAAAGTAAACGGTGTCCGGAAAATCAACCAGTCAAAGATGCCGTTGCTCTGGTTTTGTACAATCTCCGCCATATTCAGGGTACCAACTAACATGACAACGGTAAGAATAGCGAGCCCGAGCGGGATTTCATAGCTCACAATTTGTGCAGCGGAGCGGAGTGCACCTAATAACGACCATTTGCTGTTTGAAGACCAGCCCGCCATAATCACGCCCATGACAATCACAGAGGAAATCGCCATAATGTAGAAGATGCCGATGTTAAATTCGCTTACGAGGATGCCTTGTCCGAACGGAATTGCGGCGAAAACGGCGAAGGAACATGCAAAAATGATATACGGCGCAAGCAGGAAAAGAAGTCTATCCCCCTGCGGCGGAATGTAATCCTCTTTGAAGATGAGTTTTACGCCATCTGCTAACGTTTGGAGCGTGCCCCAAGGACCAACGCGCATCGGGCCGGTACGGTTCTGAAAACGGGCGGAGACTTTACGTTCCGCAAGCACTAATACTAGAGGGAGCAACGGTACAACAGCAACGAAAATGCCGGCACATGCAAACATGACTAGCACCGTGCTGAGCTCCAGCGGGAAGTTTGGCAGAACATTCTGCGCAAACCTTTCCGCCCAATTTCCGGCGGTTCCATCCTGAACCTGCATAAAAAAACCACTAGGTAAAATATCGTTCATGTGACATCCTTATTAGAAAGATTACCGGTCAACTTCTCCCATCACGATATCAATACTGCCGATAATAGCGATAATATCGGCGACCATCAAGCCTCGACTCAGTTCCTGTAACGCGCTTAATGCACTGAAACAGGGTGAACGGCCTTTGACACGTACCGGTTTCGGTGTGCCATCACTGACGATGTAAAATCCAAGTTCGCCGCGGGGGGCTTCACTCCGGAAATAGATTTCGCCTTTCGGCGGGCGGACCGCCTTCAAATCTGCCATGACGGGGCCATCTGGAAGGCCCTCAGCTAGAATCTGTCGGACTATCCGCACGGACTGTTTCATTTCATCCATGCGGACTTTGTACCGGCTCCAGCAGTCTCCAAGGACCGCGCCTAACTCCGGAATATCCTTTGCAATAGGTACATCAAAGTCAAATCTGTCATAGATGGAATAAGGTTCGTCTCGCCGCAGATCCCAATCTACTCCGGAGCCGCGTATATTCGGTCCGGTTGCGCCGTAGCTAAGTGCCATCTCTGCTGACATGATAGCGACACCCATAGTTCGCTCAGCGAAAATGCTGTTTGATGTTAGCAGCTCGTTGTATTCATCAATCTTCGGCTCAAAATAGTCCAGAAATTCTGCAATTTCATCTAGAAAGCTCTGTTCCGTGAGGGAGCCCGGTTCCATGGGGATGATTTCAGAAACACCGCCGATACGGATATAGTTATAGGTAAGCCTCGCGCCGCAGACCTTCTCAAAAAGGAGGAGAAGTTTCTCCCGGTCTCGGAAGGCATAGAGAAATGGGGTAAATGCCCCGATGTCCATTCCATAAGTTCCGAACGAGAGCAGATGGCTTGCGATTCGATTCAGTTCACAGATAAGCACTCGTAGGTATTCCGCCCGTTCTGGAACTGCAAATTCGCGTTTTTCATCTGCCTCGAGCAGTTTTTCGACGGCAAGGCAAAATCCCCAATTCTGGTTCATTGCAGCGACGTAATCCATCCGGTCGGTAAACGGGATAATCTGAGGATAGGATAGGTTTTCCGAATGCTTTTCAAAACAGCGGTGAAGGTACCCGATGTGCGGAATCGCTTCTCGTACCACTTCACCATCTAGTTTCAATTCCAGCCGTAAAACCCCGTGTGTGCTCGGATGCTGGGGCCCCATGTTAACGACCATCTCATCGGCGAACGGTTTCAACTCTACAAATTTGCTTTCTGTTTGTTGTGCTTCCATAGCATAGGCTCTAAAAAGATTAATGTGTTCGGTATGATGTTTAATAATACTTTTTTTTCAATCTGCTGTCAAGTCGCGAGCACAGCTCGCTCCTACAGAAGAGGTTTGCTGATTTTTCAATCTGCTGTCAAGTCGCGAGCACAGCTCGCTCCTACAGAAGAGGTTTGCTGATTTTTCAATCTGCTGTCAAGTCGCGAGCACAGCTCGCTCCTACAGAGGAGGTTTACTGAACAACTGGCGAAAATATAGTCGCGAGTCCAGCTTGCTCCTACAGAGGAGTTTTGCTGAACAACTGGCGAAAATATAGTCGCGAGTCCAGCTTGCTCCTACAGAGGAGGTTTGCTGATTTTTCAATCTGCTGTCAAGTCGCGTGCACAGCACGCTCCTACAGAGGAGGTTTGCTGATTTTTCAATCTGTTGTGAGGAATAGCAGCTAATACGGGACCTGCATTCCACGGTATAATTCCGGCTCCTTGTAATCCTTACGTAGCGGATATCCTTCCCAATCATCGGGGAGTAGGATGCGGCGGAGGTCGCTGTGTCCCTCAAATACAATTCCGTAAAGGTCAAAAGTTTCTCGTTCGTGCCAATTTGCGGTTTTCCAGATATGTTCGACAGTCGGAAGCCGCGGGTCCGTTTTGGAAACAAGGGTTTTGATAACGACCTTGGAGCGGTGTTGCATAGAGTAGAGATGATAGACGACTTCAAAATTCTCCTCTTTTGTGCCGAGGTCAACCCCGCTCAGACACATTAGGGAATCGAACGCCAATGTATCGGTTTCGGCGAGATATATGCACACCTCGGCGACTGCCGAAGCGGCGATGCTGATGTTCGGGTCGCCAGCCTGTTCCGTGTCAAAACTGAGAACGGCTTCACCAAACTGCTCGGCAAGTGTCTGATAAATCGCTTCGAGGTTCACGTTCTTATTTACTCCTTATCTGTCCGCTATTCGCTGGGTTGTGCTGTTTCTTCTGCTGCTTCTTCCGCTGCTTCCGCTTCAGCCTCGGCTGCTTCCTTCTCATACCATTCCGTTTTTGTAAGAAGCTTTTTCAGAAACGGAACATGGGCGCGTTTTGCAACGGTTTGCGTTTTAATCTTTTCCTGCAATTTGAGCAGCCCTTCAATGAGTGCTTCCGGACGCGGCGGACAACCCGGGACATAAACGTCAACGGGAATGATTCTATCGACCCCTTTGAGGACATGATAACCGTGCTGCCAATAGGGGCCTCCACTGGTTGCACAGCTGCCCATTGAAATGACGTACTTCGGTTCAGGCATCTGTTCATAGAGTCGCTTAATGCGGGTTGCCATTTTTAGTGTCACTGTGCCGGAGATAACCATCAAGTCAGATTGGCGTGGTGTTGCTCTGGGTACCCCCGCTCCAAAGCGATCTAAGTCGTAGTTAGATGCGGCTGTTGCCATAAATTCGATTGCGCAGCATGCAAGCCCAAAAGTCATGGGCCAGAGTGCGGAGGCGCGTGCCCAATTTGCGACTGCGTCAATGGAGGTAACAATAACATTTTTGTCAAGTTTCTCATCAATTATCATGCACTTTCCTCCCTTCGGAGGGATTGCACGGCTTGTTGTGTGCCTCTAATCCACTCCAGGTCGCCTTTTGCCCAGACGTAGGCAAGGCCGATTAGTAAGATAGCGATGAAGACAAGCATCTCTACAAAAGCAAAGAGTCCTAGGCTCCGGAAGACGACCGCCCATGGAAAAAGGAACACGACTTCCACGTCGAAGATTAAGAAGATGAGTGCGATGACGTAAAAGCGCGTATTAAACTTAATTCGCGTGTCCCCGATTGGGTCTTCGCCGCATTCATAAGGGATGTATTTTTCGCCTGAGAACAGTTTCGTATGCAGCAGACGAGAAATTGTCAAGTTTAGTACGACAAATAAACATCCGACGACTAAAAAAATGAGTACGTTGGCAAAGTGAAAAATCATAATACCATCCTAAAAAACTGAAGTTGCATGTGTCTTGCTCTTGGCGTGGCATCTTTAAATAACTCACTATCATTATATACCAAATTGCATGTATTTGCAAGAAAAAAAGTGTCAACTCACGAATTTCCGCAGGTTGGACTCACGAATTTCCGCAGGTCAAAAAAGCGTTCCCTCCGCAATTTTCATCTCGGCACAGCATTTCCTCTATTTTTTTCTTGCAATGCATCTTGAATTTTGTGATAATGTATCAGAATAGAAACGATTAGGTTGAAAGGAGCAGGAAATGCTAAGATGTGATTACCACATTCATACGCAACTTTCCGGATGTGCGGACAACGCGTTGAGTATAGAGAAAATTATTCAATTTCAACAAGAACAAGGTATTGAAGTCATCGGCATAACTGACCACGACTACAGTTATCAAGCCGAAGTTAAAACGATTCAAGCTGCACAACAGGCGATTAAGGCAGCGGCACCTTCAATTGAGGTGTACTTCGGTGTAGAGGCACAGATGCTAGAATATCAGGCTACGTCTATTAACATTCGTCTGGCATCGTATTTTGATTACGTCTTGATGGCTCCCAATCACTATCATCTGCGGGGGGTAGCACAACCTCGGAGTTTTTTTGACCCTCGGCAGGTTGCACTTCACGAAATCTATATGTTTGAGGCAGCGGTTGCATGCCCAATTACCGATGCAATTGTCCATCCGTTCCTCCTCTCCCCCGAAGTTTTCCAATTTTCTAATGAGGAACTCGCTGCCTTTGGACAGGAGATGATGCAGAACATTGAAGAGAAACGTTTAATTTATCAACTCGACCTCGTCTCGCAGCGCGGCCTCGGCATTGAAATTAGCCCTAAGATGGTTCGTTACAATCAACTACATCTCACCGAATTTTATCAACGTTGCTTGGACCGTGATGTAAAACTTCTCATCGGGAGCGATGCCCATAGCGTAAAGCAGTTGGCGGAGCTATCGCTGCTATCCCCTATTCTAGAAGAATTGGGTGTTACAGAAGAACATCTCTGGCATCCGAATAGCCCCTCCCTTTAGCATCCATTGGTCAAAATGGTTGCAGCACGCAGCACTATTCCGAATCTATTTTAGGGTTAGCGAAATAGTGTTGGATGAGAGCAACGTTTTGCCCCGCCGCGACTTGATAGGCAGATAAATACCTTGGAGTTTGTCCTTATATTTCTCCTGAATGTATTTAATCTGCTCTTGGGTATCGCCAATCGCTTCTTTTTTGACTTCCGGTGTGAACCGTGCATCCTTACTATTTTTAATGTTCTGAATTTCGCGTTCCAACTCAATGACCTGCGGATGTTGGTCCGGCAAAGATTCCCGGTAGACCTCTAATTCAATATTAACCGCTACCGTGTATTTTCCTGGGGGCAGCTGATAATGCTGCTGCATGTCTTCCAATGAAACAACCTGTATCGCGTCTGCCTTCATTTCAAATCCGAGAATACATCGGACATTTTTTCCGTTGTGGAAGAGGTTTTTGAGGGTATTTTCCCGCTTAATTGTACGTTTGGGTTTGATAACGTCACCGTTCGCATTTTCCACCGTGAGTCCAATAAAAGCAGTTTGCGCAGCAACGTTGGAAAACGGCACAAGGAGCTCGAATTTACCGTTCTGAATTTTAAGTTCAAGTGGAACGGCTTCTTGGGCTGAATAACTCGGATTGGGTGTAGAGAGCTGAAGCTCTGCAAGGGTACTCGGTGCCGCTGTTTCCGAAGAATCGGTTGGCTCCTCAACCGACTGTGTTGTTTGCATGCTTCCAAGGCACCCACACAAATTAATAATTAGAAAAAGGTAAAAAAGTGTAAATCGTTTCATCGTAATTCGCAGTTTGGAAATCCAAACCGCCCTCCTAAAAGTTGTTTATATGTCATTGGCAATTAGCAATTGGCGATTGGCAGAAAGGAGAAATAGATGAAAATCTGCGATTTTCATTATTTTCTCTCCTGGCAAGATGTTGTGATTCTAAGCAGGTTTCTGACGCGCGTGCATCTACCTCTTCCTCTTGCCAACGGTTTCCAAATAAAAGGGAAACATAGCGGGCGAGGTGACCTCGCCCCTACGAGCCTAGACTACGGGAAAAAATCGCGTGTCTTCAATTTTCCGTGTAAGTCCTGTGGGAATTCAAGCGACACGCCAAAGCCCGCTTCGGTGGGTACTTCAATAAACCCCTCGACAATTCGTTCAGGCGGCGTAAGGAGGGTACCGCGCCACTCTACTTCCCCCCAGGCGTATTCAAGGATTGCAAAGTTTGGTATACTCGCCACACACTGTACACTCGCCGCGGTGGCAACAGGCCCACTCGGGTTGTGTGGCGTTACCGCAATATTCACCGATGCAGCCAGCCCGGCTATCTTTTTCAATCCCAATAATCCCCCGACGTGTTTAACATCCGGCAGGATATAGTCAACCTGCCCCTGGTTCAGCAGTCTATGGAAATCTACGAGAGTACGCAACTGTTCGCCTGTTGCAATTGGCATAGACGTAGATTGACTCACATGTGCAAGGGCAGCTAAGTCTGTCAATGGCACCGGGTCTTCAATCCAGAACAGCTGTAGGTCATCCAATTCCTTAGCTGTCTGAATGATAAGTCCCGGGTTAAAACGGCTGTGACAATCTACCATGAGGTCAATATCGGGTCCAATTGCGGCACGAATGGCGCGAATCCGTTCTATACCAAGTCGAATAGCAGGCGTGAGCGTGCCTTTTGAGATATTCTTGACAGAGACATCGTCAAAAGGGGCACATTTTATTGCAGTAAATCCCTCTGCGACCGCCTGCTCGGCATTTCGGGCAAAGCCGAGCGGGCTCCTATCGGTTGTTGCACGGTTGATATTCGCATAAAGCCGGACCTTTTCACGACATTTGCCCCCTAACAATTGATAACTCGGAATTTTTAACGTTTTACCCGCTAAATCCCACATGGCCTGTTCAATTCCGCTGATTGCGGTATGATAGGCGTGCCCTTCCGATTCTCGGTAAAAACGCTGGCGAAATGCCTCTAACTGCAACACATTCCATCCGATAAGCGAGGGGGCAAAGGTGCGAATCAGTTCCATGATACGTTCATCATCGCCGCCATGTGACGCTTCACCGATTCCAATCGTTCCATCCTCGGCATGGAGCTTGACGAAAAGCCAACCGCCTCTATGATTGACATCAATTTTTATCACCTCTATCGCTTTAATGTCTATCGCTTGCATTTTATGTGTCCCTTAATATTACGACGCGGCACGGAATTCACGCGCAATTTGTCTTTATGACGCTGATGCCCATTTTACCGCTTGTGTGATGAATTTCTGCATAGCGGGCCGTTCAAAGGTGCCAGGGCCATGCCCTAACGTTGTGTAAAAGACGCGCCCTGAACCGTAGGGTTTAGCCCACGCCATCGGGTGTGCTTTCCCGAACCATTCCGCTGTTGCCAACACATGGATATGCGGGTCATGCGCGGAGATATAGATTTCATCCTCTACGTCAAAATCGGCAACGCCTTGAGTTGTCGGATGGTCATGGTCTTCGATACGCACAGTGAACGTTGAGCCCGGCGGGTGCCAGTTCGCATGTCCGCCGATAAGGTCAACAGCACGCCCACCAATCCACCATGCAGTGCCGTGAATGCCGACTAAACCTTTGCCATCATGGACAAATTGGAACAAGCCATCTTCTTCCGCCGATGTTAAATCCGCGACGCGTGCGACGGTCCCATCTTCCTGCCGCTCCGAGCGGGTAAAGCCGGTGCCAAAGACACAGGCATCGTAGGCATCCAGCTCATCGGACGCTAAAATCTCTTTATCTTCGGTTAATGTCACTGTAAGGTTTGTATCTGCAGCGAGAAAACTGTGAATGACACTAGCACTCGCATTAAAACGGTGGTTTTCGCCAGATAGCACGAGAACTTTTGACACAATTTGCCTCCTTAATAACATGGCACAAGTGCCGTTGTTATGCTGAAAAATAAAATTTGAATTGCACTTTAACGCTCAAAAGATAGTATAATTGAAAAGCGAAAGTGTGTCAATAGGTGTGTAAAGTTTTTGTACAAAACCGGTGGAAATGTTACACTTTTGACACAAAGTGTAACTTTTGGTTTTCGGTTTTGAATGTGCCTGAACGCACGCCGCGTCTATGTTTTCAAGCGTTTTTGCCCTCTCTTTTTCGCGACACAAAAAAAACGTGTTGTGTCATTTCGGCTGACGATTTCGGTTATCAGTCCTGCCTACTTTTCTTATCGTTCTGCCTGCTACTTTTTGGTGCTGTTCCGGTGGAAATGTTACACTTTTGACACACGCTATCGATGTCTGGTCAGGTGAGTTGCAAACCGTGCCGCTTCCCTCTCAAAAATGTTTTGGTTTTCTGTTATGTTATACCATTTTTATTAATTATCCTATCATTACCGGTCGTTAGAAATGAAACGGAGAACGGAAGACACAAACTGGAAGTTTATGCTACAAGACCGCACAAACTGGAAGTTTATGCTACAAGACCGCACAAACTGGAAGTTTATGCTACAAGACCGCACAAACTGGAAGTTTATGCTACAAGACCGCACAAACTGGAAGTTTATGCTACAAGACCGCACAAACTGGAAGTTTATGCTACAATAAAGAGACATTTCCAATTAGAAATGGTATTAGTTGCGAACTGTTTGATTTTTCTTCATAAAAAATATCATTGGCGCATTGGCGATTAGCGAGTGGCGATTGGCAATTTGGCAAGAGGTTAGAACAAACGGACATTTATTATCAAGCTCGCGTAGGAATAAAAAGTTATGACTCCAGCTGCACCTTCGATTTTTTCCCACCGTGAATGCTCGGCTCTTTGGATAGCATGTTGCGAAGCAGGGCAAGCCCCTCATGCACATCGGGACGCTCTGTCTCCGTAATGCCCAGCACGTCTGATAACAGGAGTCGGTCAAGTTCGTGACGCACTGGGTCGTCATCTATCTGGTTGAACGGTAACATCTTTTGATGCTTGAGCTGATTGAAAATACGCTCGGCAGTGGTGAGTGCTTCATCGGAGAGTTTACGGACATCCAGGGTAGGCATGGCGTTAAAAGTGGCTCGACTGAGCACGCCTCGTCCCGGTTGTTGTTTACCGCTTTGATAGTAGTGACAGAGTAAACCAAGCGTTGAATTGCCCCACAAGGTCCACGCGTATTCATGGCTTTTATTATCAAAAACGACATTCGGCAGTTTATTCACGCCGATAGCATTCTCCGCAGTAAACATCACCAATAAAGAATTCGCATTGAACCGTAATTCTGTGTTGTAATGCACGCGTCCGTTCAATTTCATGATTTTTTGAACCTTTTCAGCCGAATTCGGTCGAGGGTGCGCGTGGGCATTCGGGGGGACAAGCATTGCGCGCTGCGTATCGGAGTCCGAATCGAGATGCCATAGACACGGATATATTGCAGTGTCAGGACATCCGTTCTCTGCGTCAAAAGCCCCTCGGCCATCACCACCTATTATATCCTTCGTTCCAATTCCTAGCGTTGCAATTTCAGATACCGGTCGTATCATGAGTTGGATATCGGAGGTTTGTCGGGGAAGGCGTAACACGCTATGCGCGAGATGGTGGGCAGATTGAACGACGGTCATGTCTTTAACCCGTGAGAGCGGCCATCCCGCCTCGTTCTGAATAATAGGGGCGGTGATAGCGTGTCCGAGCGTCTCATCTCCTATTCTGATAGGGGTGCCCCCGCTAAGTATGTCATCGTCAAGTTGGCGCGCATCCTTAATGCGGTGGAGCTCTTTTGCAATTTCCAACGCCTCTAGCGGCCCGGCAGGACATCGCTTAAGGCACACGAACGTTCCCGTTCCCGTGTTTCTGTTTCTATGTCCCTTTGTAGCAATGACGAGACACTCCGCCATCTCTGTATCTGCCGAAAAGGCGCATGCCTTAATGTCGGCATCGGCGACCGTAATGACAAGGACATTGTGATATTCTGAGGCCCATAACTTTCGCACCTTTTGCCAACTACTTCCCGTGATAGCTGTGACAGGCAGCACAAATGCCATTTTGCCGTTTCGCTTGAGCATCCTGTCTGCCAAATCGACAAAATAGGGGCCGAGTCCAGGGTTGTTTCCTGTCAGGCGGCACTTCTGTACCTTGCGCGCAGCTCGCATTTTTGCAGCCTCTTTTTTATCGCCGAAAATACTTTTGGGCATGTTAGAATTTCCATCTGCACCGCTTCGCGTATAGGGTGGATTTTGGATAACGATGTCAAATTCGCCATGTTTGAACGCATCCCGGAGCTCGGTTGTTTCAGTGCCCTGTCCAGTGGCGGTTTCTGCCGTTCCCAATTTCAAAGGAAGTGTTCCCGCTGGGTCGCTGAGCAGATTGAGGGCCCCGATGCTGTAGAGGCCGTCTTTACGTTGTGTCCCGTAAGGCATCGTGTGGATGCGCGTGCCACCGATACGTACGTCAGGATATGTGCTGGCAATGATGGAGGCGGTCAGGTGTGCGGCGTTCGGCAAAATGTCACACCCGACGAGGTTATGCTCCATCATATATTGATGGATAGTCTCGCCTTTACCCCCCGCCTGCTCGTAAAGCATCAGCAAACGTTGGTAAACCCCGTTGAGAAGCGAACCGGTACCACAAGCGAAGTCTGCGATTTTTAGTTTTTTAGCATCTCTCTTGAGTTCTGGTAACGCGAGGGCACAGAGCAGTGCCGAGGATTCGGGACGGGTGTAGTTCGCCTTGAGAATTTTCCGATTGGCGATGAGTTTCTGGAAGACGATGCCCGCGAGTTCATGTTCCTGTGCAAGCCCCATCTTCTCTAATTCACGGGCGGTATCGCGCAGCACGCTCAACACCTCACCGACAAGTTTATCATCGGCTGCAAGCACTTCGACGAGATTGTAGGCGACGTTGAAAATCGGGGCATAATTCACCTTTTGAATGTCCCGCCATGCGCGCAGGACTTCGTCTGAATCGAGCTGCCCATAATCAGCAGTAAGTTCACTGAGAGAGGGGATAGTTTCCAGGTCCGGCTTGCGTGCGAGGGAGCTCTGAAACACCAGCGCGTTGCTGATGATAAGCATCGCCATCTGTGTTGCCTGTTTGCCGGGCTCCTGTACGAGAAGTTGTGCTATTTTTTCGCCGATATGTGGTCGCTGTTGAATTGCGCTGTTCACGATAACGGCGGCGCGGTAGATACCGTTTTCTAACACTTCGGCGGCTCTCTCTATTTTGGCAATAGGGGTTGCCCCGATGCGGATAGCGGTTGCAATGTCGGCGATGCTGCCTTGAAGCCAACCTTTTTTGGGAAATCTGTAGGGTTCATCAACGCTTAGCAGTGTGTATGCGAAATCTTTTGCCTTTTCTAAGTGCTCGCGTATTTCGGGGCGCGGCATTGTGCGGAACCTATGTGGTACGCGGATTGCTATTGCACTATTAAGCGTTTCCCGTGTCATGCCGAGTGTTTTACCAAGGTATTGTTCACGGGCCTGTTTTTCACCGGTTTCATTGGGCCCGCGCTGGGTGTCGATTTTGACTTCAACCGCCATCGGGTATCGTTCGATTGTGCGGATGATGGCATCCGGTTTGCTCTGATTTTCTACGAACGGTTTTGTTGTCTGCTCGTGGATATGCCACGTGGCACTCATCGGCATCAGGATTTCGACAAATAGGGTGGTGATAGTGTTTTCACTGTTGGTGTGTTGGTGGTTCATGGGTTTTCCCTATTTTACGACTTGTGCCAGTTAATTAATTGTTTTTGTTGTTTTCACAGATATTTGACATCCATATAAACATATCGTCCCTACCGGACTAAGAGGAGGACAGAAACCGTCGCTTCTATAAATATACTGTAGTTTGGGCAATATCTGTGAGCCTGATGCCCGATTTTCAAAGCATTTCTGATTTTTTCTCACAGTTGCTCACACAAGGACAACTTGTAGAAAATAGACTCGAATGCACGGAAGCGCAGCCCCAGCGGGGCGGAATGTTTATAGAAGAACGCAACCCCCTCACAACCTAGCCCCAGCGGGGCGGAATGTTTATAGAAGGACGCAAACCCCTCACAACCTAGCCCCAGCGGGGCGGAATGTTTATAGATTTTACCAAACCCCGCTTCTTTCCGCGTTCTCCGTGTTCTCCGTGCCTGCCGTGATTCAGACAACACACGCCAAATCCACCCTTCCAAACTTCCACCCTTCCCTTTGACAAAAACGTTGCCTGCTCCTAAAATTGTCCAAAGTTTAGTAAATATAACGCCCATATTGGGCTAAGAAGGGAGGGTGTGTGTCACGCTATAAACATAACGCCCATACTGGGCTAAGAGGAGGGGCGTTTTGGGTTTCTATAAAAATATCGTCCCTACGGGACTAAGAGGAGGGGCGGAAACCATCGCACCTATAAATATATCGTCCCTACGGGACTAAGAGGAGGACAGAAACAACCGCACCTTGTTCTTTTCATTATTCCGCTCCAGCGGAGCGAGCCGTGAACACGATGAATCAGATAAATTTGGTATAAGAGGAGGGGCGGAAACCATCGCACCTATAAATATATCGTCCCTACGGGACTAAGAGGAGGACAGAAACAACCGCACCTATAAACATACCGCCCATACTGGGCTAAGAGGAGGTCGGTCTTAGCTTCGCCACCATCTCTTTTTTCCCTGATAGGCGGCAAGACGTTTTGAAATCGCTTTGTCCTTTTTGTTGAGACGCAATACCGCCTCACATGCTTCAATTACCTTCTGCCTGTCGGAATCGGCATTGGTTGTTTGATAAATATGATGATAACTCTCCGCAATGGCAGTGTAATACTCTACCGGAACGACATCTGGCGGCACTTCGGTTGGAAGTTGGACAATCAAAGCGACCGCTTCAGCCCACGCCTCAGCCTTGGCGTGACAGATAACCTGATGATATAAAGGGGTAGGGGTGGAGTCGTCAAGCCAATACGCCTGCACATAGCACGTAAGAGCATCGGGGTAGGCGGCATTGTCTACATGCAACTGGGCAAGTGCCATATAGAAGGCATATAACCCACTATCCGCAATAGTGTAAAGTTCCGGGTCGGTGTTAGCAAGCCAGGCTCTCTCTAATAAAAATTCAATTGCCGAATTTCGCTCCGAGTCGGTGATACGGATATCGGTGAGGAGGTGTTTGGCAACAGCAGCGTTCGGAAAAATTTTGGTCCGACTTTTCATTAGCGGGTACGCTTGCACCGGTTTGTCCATGGTGAGGAGTTTGATACCGGTTGCAATGCGGAAAAGAGAGACGATTTGGTCACCGTTCTGGCGCGACATTTCATCTACAACCTGTTCCCGATTTTGTGAGAAGTGAAGATTGAGAGCCTCAAGTGCCTCTCGGATGTTAACATTTTCTGGGTTCAACTGATGGGCCTGTGTCAAGAAACGTTGCGCTGCGAGGAGCTCCCCCCACTCTTGATAGATACATCCGAGTCGAAAGGTGGCATGGGCGCGCGTTTCAACACCCGTTTCACATCGGATAACGTCAGCGTAAACCTGTATGGCTTGTGCAAGGTGTCCATCAGCTTCTAAAGTCTCAGCACTGTCAATCAGATTTTTCATGGCGAATTCCCTTCAACACGGAGGTTTTGTCGGATTTTTCTCAGAGTTCCCAATAGCTACTCTTCTGTAGGAGCGAGCTGTGCTCGCGACCTCTTCTGTAGGAACGTGCTGTGCAAGCGACGGTTTCCGTTACAGTAATTTTAGACACATAACCTCTAGGACCAATATTTTGTTAACGCGGGTGTTCTGAAGCAGCGTCTTTGCTTGAAAAACAGTTTTGATAGCTCGCTGGAGGCGCGAACGGGAGTAGCGAGGAACGAGGGTTTTAAGTTCCTCCAGGGTACTGACGTGCGTTATTAACTCCGTAGGTGCCCCTTGCTGCAAAAACAGAAGGTCTCGGTACCACGTTATCAACTCGTCTAGGGTTTCCTGATTTTTTTCAAATTGTTCTGCCAATCGGAAGGCGGCTAATGGGTCGGTCTCCTTTAGGATTTCTGGAACGACCTCATTTTCAAGCATATCCCCTTCAAGTTGTGTGATAGCTTTTCCGACTAAACCGTTTACCATTCCCGCCACGGTGGCAGCCGTTTCTTTATCAACAGGAAATCGTTTCATTAAGGCTTCGGTTAATTCGTCAAGGGGCATCGGATAAAATTGGAGAATTTGACAACGGGACCGAATTGTCGGCAGGATAACTTCAAGATTTTCTGTCAACAAAATCAAAGTTGATGAAGCCGGGGGTTCCTCAAGTGTTTTAAGCAAGGAATTTGCAGCGTATTCATTCATCCGTTCCGCGTTGGTTAGAATGTAAACTTTCCGTGGCCCCTCAAGCGGTTGATAGATAATTTGCTGCTGTATTTCACGAATCTGATCGATTTTCATCTGTCCGCCGGCCGGTCGAACAATTTGCAAGTCCGGATGGTTCCCGTTTTTTATCTTCCTGCAAGGGAGGCATTCTCTGCACGGTGCAGTGCCCGCCATCCTTTGTTCACACAAAATCAAATTTGCGAAGTAGGCAGCGACTGTCTCCTTACCCACACCGGCTAGCCCGGCAAAGAGATACGCGCCAGCAACACGTTCCGAAGCGACAGCACTATGGAGCTGCTCTATAATGTTTTGATGCCCTATTATCATAATATTCGGTGTCAAAACCCCCAAGCTTTAGCTGGGGGATGTAGACACCGCTAAAAACTTTGATTGCACACTAAACCTTTTAGACTATTTTTCGTTTAAATAGTTAGAGTGTACGGTTGCTATAGAGGGCAGTTACGCGCCTCATGATTAGACTTCCTATAGTGTAAAGCTCTAATGTCGTAGTCAGAAAGTGTAGCATGACAGTCGTTAGTAGGGAAAGACAGGTAATGCTGAAACCCGTTTGAACAATACGACTCAAAACAAATTTCACAAGGACACTTCGGTGTCGCAGTCGGGGTAGCGACTGTTGCAGTAGGCTTCTGTCCCTGGAGAACCGCTATAGGTTTTCTAAACAAGGTCGTTAATCGCACGAACGCTTTCGCATAACTTTGCGGAAGCCCCCTTGCTTTAGCTGGGGGTCTATCACGGTATTGTGCATCTCTTTGTCCGTGAGTTTCAATTTGTCCGCAGTGATTTGATAACTTTTTCCGTTTCTGTTAGGAGCATAAGGTGAATGTCATCAACGTCAAGTTGTGCATCGATTAGTTTGACCCGCTGTGGGTCCGCTGCTGCGATGGCTAGATACCCCTCCCTCACCTTTTCATGCGACGCTAACGCCTCAAGCTCTATGCGGGTAAGGGGTTCCGCTGATTCCCGTTTCCGCTGGCATCCAATATCTGGGGGCAGGTCAAGTAGAAATGTTCTGTCCGGGGTTAATCCGGCTGTGGCAATATGGTTTACCTGCTCTATAAGCGGACAGTCAATCCCCTTGCGATATCCCTGATAAGCGATGGTAGCATCGATGAACCGGTCGCAGATAACAGTCCGTCCAGCGTTGAGTGCCGGCTGGATACGCTCGGTGACGTGCTGGGCGCGTGCGGCAGCAATTAGCAGCAATTCGGTTACGGCTGCCATGTCGTGATGTGTAAAAAAGAGTTCACGAATCTGTTCGGACAGCGGTGTGCCGCCGGGTTCCCGCGTAACAAGAACATCTCCGTCGAGTGCTTCTGCTAATCGGTGTGCCTGCGTTGTTTTGCCAGCCCCCTCTACACCTTCTAATGTGATAAAAATTCCTCTGTGTTTCATTGTTTTAAAATGATACCATATTGTGCCAAACGTATCAAGCAAAATTTTCTAGGAATTTCAATTTTCTTGACATAAACATATATTCCATGCTATTATAAAAAAACGGTTTAACGGTTTAGTTGTATTAACAGATTTAGGCAATTTGCTAAGCAGCAAGGAGCGGAAGTTCAAATCCAATGAGACAGAGTATCCAGAAAATAAGAACAGAATGGTGCCCCAAGCAACCAGACATTGACGTAAGTCTTGCACTTGCAGCCGAACTCGGGCTTTCCCCGCTAGTCGCCTGTCTACTTGTCAATCGTGGCATTAAGACAGCACAGCAGGCGAAAACTTATTTGGAGCCGACCTTTGCCGACCTACACTCCCCGTTCGATATGGCTGATATGGGGAAAGCGGTGGAGCGTATCCGGCGAGCGATAGAAAACGGTGAGCAGATTTACATTTATGGCGATTTTGATGCGGATGGAACAACATCGACTGCTCTCCTGCTAAATGTGTTTCGGCATCTGGATGTCTCTGCTAACTATCACATTCCTAATCGATTCACTGATGGCTATGGGCTTAATAAAAAGGCGGTTGAAAAGATATGTAAAGATGGGGGCAACCTGTTAATTACGGTCGATTGCGGCATTCGTTCAATAGATGAAATTGAACGCGCAAATGAACTCGGCATGGATGTGATTCTTACCGACCATCATCAGCCGCCTGAAGGCTTCCCGCCGCCTGCACACGCTATTATTTCGCCGAAGGTAGAAGGAAACGAATACCCTTACGCGGATTTAGCAGGGGTCGGGTTAGCTTTCAAAATGGCGCAAGCATTGATAGAAAACGATGAACCGTTTCTCGTTTCACTGCTAGATTTGGTCGTGTTAGGCACAGTGGCAGACATAACCCCGCTCACGGGGGAAAATCGCACGTTAACTCGCCTCGGGCTAACAGAAATTAATAAGCGGAACCGGCCCGGTATTGAGGCATTGTGCAATGTGGCGGGGTACCAGGACAAGCCGCTTGTCGGACAGTCGCTCTCATTTGGCCTGGGACCCCGGATAAATGCAGCGGGACGAGTCGCTACCGCACAAAAAGCGGTTGAACTGCTGACAACCGAATCCAGCGAAACTGCCCAAAAACTTGCAGCGGAGTTAGACGGTTACAACGAAGAACGTAAAGAGATTGTAAATGAGATTCAGGAAGAAGCTGTAGAGCACCTTGAAAAAGATAAAAAATTAGAGCAGAACACCGGATTGGTAGTGGAGGGTGAATGGTCTGAGAAAGCACAAGGCGTTGTCGGAATTGTTGCATCACGCCTAGTTAATCAATACTACCGGCCTGTTTTCGTTCTCGCTATTAATGGGGACGAGGCAACCGGGTCAGGCCGTTGTATTGAGGGTATGAATCTCGCGGACAGTTTGACCAGCTGCGCCAATTTACTGATTAAATACGGCGGGCACGCGGCAGCAGCGGGGGTTACGCTGAAAACTAAAAATATCGCTCAGTTCGAAAAGGCATTTAACGAATACGCGTGCGAAAATCTCACCGAAGCTGACTTAAAACCGAAGCTGACTCTGGATTTTGAAACAGAGCTCGCGGCTCTAACGTTAGAAACCTTAGAACAATTTGAAAAATTGGAACCGTTTGGGGAGCAAAATCGTGCCCCCTGTTTCTCAAAGATGGGGGCGGCGATTAAAGGGAACCCCACAGCGATGGGGAAAAAAAAGAAAGAACACCTCAAGATGTTTGTCAGCGATAGCAGCAACGGCCCCCCTAAAAAGGCAATCGGCTGGCGGAAAGCGGAATACATCACATCTCTCAAAAATCGTAATATCTCGTTAGATATCGCATTTTCACCAAGTATCAATGAATATCAGGGAGTTCGCTCGGTCCAACTTACTCTCGAAGACTTTCATATCCATACAGCAAACCGGGCACCTAACTTAACACTCTTTCCGCCTGGCGATAAGCCTGCTTCTGTCCGAGTTGTTGACCATCGCAATCAGCCAAAAAAGGATTACCTTTTAAACTTGATTAAAACAGGCGAACCGAGTATAATCTATGTACAAAGCTCAGAGAAACAGGCACAATTGTTGACAAAGGTTATCCCTGAAAAGTCGGCAGTTATCGGTCGACACGACGCGACAACCTCGGAGGCGGAAGAGATTGCTTTATTGAAAAAACTTGAAAGTGGCGAGCTGCATGCAGCTGTTTCCGATACAACGTTTTCTGATGCAGCCCTAGAAGCGGTGCCTATTGTAAAGCATTTAGTGTTTTGCCATCTTGTACCCCAGCGCGAATGTTTTTTCAGGAAATGCCGACCCGCAGCAAGTTCTAAAGAGACGACACGCATCCATCTCATCTATAATAAGGATTCAGATGTGGCGTTGCTAACGGAGTGGGTGCTGCGAAAATATCCAGATGATAACGCGCTCCGGGCATTTTACAAAAAATTAAAAGAGATAGCCGGCACCGATTTCATCGACTTGGAAACGTTTACAGATGCCTTGGGAACTGATTCGGAGTGTGCAATTGAAACCGGGCTTACTATCTTCGAAGAGCTACAATTGCTTGAACAGAAGACCGTGGCGGGACAATCCCAGGTAAAAGTCCTACCCGCCAAGAAAACGGGATTAGATAGGTCAAAAACGTATCTTAAATGTCAATGGCTTAGGCAGACATGTCGGACGTTTTTGAAGTTTCAACGTCAGGAAAACATCGAACAAATTTGGAGACAGGTAAAAGATGAGTGTAGAATCCCTGATTCAGAAGATTCAGAAACATAATCCGGAGGCGGAAATCGATTTTGACCGCTTCGCGGCATGTTACACATTTGCTGAAGATGCACATAAACATCAACGTCGAAAGTCCGGAGAACCGTATTTCACCCACTGTGTAAAAACTGCGGAGACACTCGCCCGGCTACGGTTGGATTCAGATACAATCTGTGCTGGCTTGATGCACGATGTGTTAGAAGATACAGGCATTACGCGTTTAGATATGGAAAAACAGTTCGGAAAAAGCATCGCGAATTTGGTTGAGGGGGTAACAAAAATCGGTAAATATCAGTTCGACAGCGGGCAGCGCAAACGGCAAGCGGAAACCTATCGAAAACTTTTGTTAGCCACCGCAGAAGATATGCGTGTTATTTTGATTAAACTCGCCGACCGACTCCACAACATGGAGACACTAGAATATCTATCCCTCGAAAAACAGCAACGGATTTCCAAAGAGACGTTGGAAATCTATGCACCGATTGCCCATCGCCTCGGAATCTGGTGGCTCATGAGCCGGCTTGAAGATTTATCACTTAAATATCTTTACCCAGATGAATACAGAGAAATCGCCAATCTGCTCGACGAAAAATTGGTCGAACGGCAGGCGTACTGTAAGAAAATGGAGGCAATAATTCACGCAGAATTGGCGAAATCCAACATCTCCGCGCAGGTCAAGGGACGCACCAAGCATATTTATAGCATCTACCAGAAGATGCATCAGAAAGGCACGCCGTTTAAAGAAATTTGTGACTTGGTGGGCATCCGCATCGTTGTTAAAGATAATGAAACCGCTGTTAAAGATAAGGAAACCGCCCGCAAGGGAAATGCTTGTTACGTTGTACTCGGTGTGTTACATCACAAATGGGGTTACCACCCAAACCGCCTCCGAGATTGGATTGGACAACCCAAAAAAAACGGATATCAATCCTTGCATACCACTATTTTAGACAACGGCAAACCGGTTGAAATCCAGATTCGGAGCCCGGAGATGAACGAGGTCGCTGAAAACGGTATCGCAGCACACTGGGGTTATAAGGAGGGGGTACCTATAAGCGAAGAGGGACGCTCAATTTACGCCAATTATAAGGAGATGCTTGAAGACCTCCAAGATACACAGGATGGCCCGCACCGGTTCATTGAATCTATGAAGCTCAACCTCTTCCAAGATGAAGTTTACGTCTTTACACCGAAAGGGGACATTCACGCGCTCCCAGCAGGTTCAACGGCAATTGATTTCGCATACAAAATTCACACCGATATCGGGCACACCTGTTGTGGTGCAGAGGTGAATAATGTGCTTACGCCTATCCGTGAACCGCTCCAGAATGGGGACCGCGTTAATATTCTCACAGACGCAAACTGCACACCGAGTAAAAAATGGTTGCAATTTGTAAAAACAGCTAACGCGCGCAGCAAAATTCGGCACTGGTTTCGCGACAAAGACCGCGAAGGCTGGCTCAAATTAGGGAAGCAGCTCCTCAAAAACGAACTTCAAGCCTCCTACCTCAATGCTAAAGACTATCTGAAGTCACCTAAATTGCTTGATATTGCAAAGGAGCTTGGACTTGACAGTGCTGATGAACTTTACATCCGCATCGGGATGGGGAACGAGTCCGCCACCCAGGTAGTCAATCGCTTGAAACCTGAAAAGGTAGAACCCGCAGCGGAAGAAGCAATTGCTGCCCAACACCGTTCAGAACCCACTATACAACTTGAAAATGGTATTGACATAGGCGGATTAGAACGGCTTATGAAATGCTGTAACCCGATTCCGGGAGACGATATTATCGGTTACGTGACACGGGGACGCGGTGTCTCTGTACATAGAGCGGGCTGCACTCGGCTGCTTGATGAACCGGAGCGTTTTGTCGCAATCCGAAACTGGGAAGCAGAAGAAAGCATCACCTACCCGGCACAAATTTTTATTGAATGTCACGATAAGCCCGGCATGCTACGCGAAATTACAGCCGCAATCGCTAAATTTCAAGTTAACATTCGCGAAGGCAGCTTCAAACCCTCAACCATTACCAGAATTAACGACACCGCTACAGATTACTTTATACTTGATGTAACCGGTGCCGCACAGTTAGAGGAAGTCATGAACGCAATTAAACAGCTAAAAGGTGTCCAAAGCGTCATCCGAAAAATTTAGCAATGTTTATAACTGAGCAGACATTCGAGAAACGATTTTATTTACTTTACCGCTTCGTAAGCATTTTGTACAGATGCGAATCCGCCTCGGGCCCGACTCAGTTTGAACCCGCACGCGTTGGAGATTCGGCAACCAGCGACGTTTGCTACGACTCACAACATACTTGGGATTTTCACGGGGCCGCTTCGTAACAGCGTTACCAGATATAGGTTTTTTTCCACACAATTTACATATTCGTGCCAATTTGAACGCCTCCTTTACTTGAAAACTTAAATCTAAAATATAATAATCCGGTACTTAAGGGTACCACAATTGGAGCAGCAAATGCAAATTTTTCTTTCAAAAAACAGCTTAATCCTATTTTTACTAGGACTTTCAATCCTGTTCGCATGTGGCGCGTCCGAGAAAGATGACGAAGTACCACCTGAACCACCTCCGCCAACCGGAACGCTTGAATACGGCACCGTATCGGGGACCATTACCGATGCAGGAACAAAAAATCCGATTCCAGGCGCAACTGTTACACTGCTTGACCAAGAAATCAAAACCGAGGTAGATGGTATGTACGCATTTCAAGAGGTACCCTACGCGGATACCCACACCTTAATAATAAAGGACCCCGATTACAAAACGCATACAGCAGATTTTTCGATAAACCAAGAACGTTTGGTCATCAATGTGGAACTCACCCCCAAACATGACCCAGAGGTGGAATTAACACAATTCCTTGAGAATCTTTCGGACCTGCTGGAAACGTTGGACCCAGAAAACAGAGAAGCGATTCAGGCTCTTTTCTCAGAGTCTTACGTGGCAGCTGATGACCCGGTCACGGATTTTGCTGTCACCACGGGGGTCGTTCCAGCAAATTATGAAAAAGTTATACCAACCGTTATAGCCCTCTTCGAAACCTATACCTCACTGAAATTCACTTTCAAAGATATAAAAATGGACATAACCCATGCAAGAAAAGCAGCACTCAGCGTCCTGCTTGATATAAACGCTACGAACGCAGAAGAAGACAATGCAAGGCACCTTGAGGCGAAGTCTCTTTTCGAATTCCGTCGGGAGGGTGAGGCGTGGAAAATTATCTATTGGCAGGTCTTACAGATAAACCTATTGCAATAGATTAGCTAACGCTGCAAACTCCGTAATATTTAGTGTTTCAGGCCGCCGTTGCGGCGCAATGTCCAATGCTGCAAGGGCACCTGACAACGTCTCTGCCGATGCAAACCGACGTAACGAATTTTTGAGCATCTTCCGTCTGCCACGAAACGCCTCACGAACCAGTTTAAAAAAGAACGTTGCATCATCTACAGAAACCCGCGGTTCATCAAGCATCGTCAGTTTTAGCAGGGCTGAATCCACCTGCGGAGCAGGATAAAAATTGTCTGGGGAAAGCACGTTAATTAACTCGGTATCCGCAAAATAGGAAACTCCCACCGTCAATGCTCCGTAAGTCTTCCCCCCAGGCGAGGCAACAATCCGTTCAGCGACCTCGCGCTGCATCATTAAGACGCAGCTGTCCAGCTGCTGGGCATACTCCAAAAGTTTCCACAAAATGGGGGTGGTAATCCCATACGGGAGATTGGCGATAACTTTCGGCTGAACCCCCGACGGTAATAAGGTTGAAAACTCCAACTTAAGAATATCCCCCTGAACAATCCGGATTGCCGAATCAGCCGAAAATTGGGCATCCAATGCCGCAGATAACAGCGGGTCCACTTCAACAGCTATCACCTTTGCTGCGCGAGCTGCCAAAACAGCCGTGAGGCAGCCCAGGCCCGCACCGATTTCTATGACTACATCGGTCTCTGCTACTTCACCGGCTTCAACGATAATTGATAAAACATCAGGATTGATAAGAAAGTGCTGTCCCAATCGCTTTTTGGGATGTGTGCCGTGTGTTCTAAGAAACGCGCGGACATGTTGCTCAAGTGTCATCGGTTCAAGCTCTATATGATTTTGCTAATAACGTTACGACCCGGTCAAAGATAGCATCTGCTACATCTCGCTTGGAGAGGCGTGGCAGCTGTTCACAGTTTCCGGTGCTATCCAGCAGGGTTACAACATTTGTATCGCCTGCAAATCCTGCTCCCTCAGCGAGAATATCATTGGCAACAATTAGCTCACAATTTTTGCGGATTAACTTCTCTCGGGCGTTCTCCAAGACATCGTTTGTCTCCGCTGCAAAACAGACGATTAGCTGATGCGTTTTGCTTGCACCGAGGGTCTGTGCGGTATCAGGATTTTTTTCTAGGGCGAGCGTTAGTGCGTCTGTCCGTTTCTTTATTTTATGGGGTGTAAATTCTGCGGGCCGGTAATCGGCAGGTGCCGCTGCCATAACGACAATATCTGTCTCCTCAAACGCTTGTAGGACAGCCTCGTGCATCTCTAAAGTCGTCCTTACATGACAAATTTCAATGCCGGGGGGTGGGGGTACAGTGGCATGGCCACTAATTAATTGGACAGTGCCGCCTCGTGCCGCTGCGGCTTGAGCGAGGGCATACCCCATCTTTCCGCTGGACGCATTGGTGATAAATCTAACCGGGTCAAGATATTCTCGCGTCGCGCCTGCTGTAACAAGGATTCGTTTCCCTTGCAAATCCTGACATTTCCCCAAAATCTCATGCGTCCGTTCGAGAATAATATCTATAGGGCTCAATCGGCCTATGCCTTTATACCCACATGCAAGGTCGCCGCTTTCAGGCGCAACGAATTGCATCCCGTGCTCCCTGAGGATGTCTATATTTTTTTGCACGAAGGAATTGTGATACATGTGCCCGTTCATCGCTGGGGCAACGAGAATCGGACAGTGTACAGCGATAGCGATGGTAGAGAGGGGGTCATCGGCGATGCCGTTAGCCAGTTTTCCGAGAATATTAGCGGTCGCGGGGGCAATCACAAGTAGGTCAGCCCGGTCAGCCAAATCGATGTGCGGTGGTTTCCACTCCTGTCCGACCTGAAATAGGTCTAGCAGCACAGGATTCCGTGAGATGACCTGAAATTGTAGCGGATTTACCAGCCGCGTGGCATTTTCTGTCATCACCACATGAACATCAGCACCCGCCTTAAGCAGCTGGCTGGCAAAATCAAGCGATTTATGGATAGCTATCCCCCCGGTAACACCTAAGAGAATAGTTCTGTTTTTGAGTTCCATGAGGTTAATGATTACAAATCTACACTACGCGGGGTGCTAAAAGATTCAACAAACCGTGAAGTCTGTTCAGGGTTGATACGGCAGCGTTCTGCAGTGATAATCGCCTGAATCTGATGAACTGTATGTTGCATCTTATTTTCAGTATTGATAACACAGTAATCGTAATACTGAATCTGTTGCAACTCCTTTTTGGCTATCTCCAATCTATTGGTAAGTTCTGCCTCAGATTCAGTTTTTCTACTCCGTAGCCGCTGCTCAAGCACAGCGAAAGATGCTGGCATCATAAAAATTAGAACACTTCTAGCGGGGGCGATGTCCTGTTTTCGGACTTGGCGTGCGCCTGCCACGTCAATCTCTAAAATAGTGTCTTTCCTAGCTTCGCTCGCGGCTGTAACTTCAGATATAGGGGTCCCGTAAAAGTTTCCAGCGTATTTTGCCCACTCTAGAAAAACGTTCTGCTCAATCTGTTCCTCAAATTGTGCGGTTGACAAGAAATGATAATTCACCCCATCAACCTCTCGGGGTCTAGGCGGACGCGTGGTCGCTGATACCGAGAGCTGAAGCGTTTCATCTGCCTTGCAAAGCCTTTTGATGACGCTGCTTTTGCCACCCCCAGAAGGTCCGGAGATGACGATAACCAAATTGTCGCGATAAAACGGTGTAGAACGCATGTCTAAATTCAGTATAGGTTAGTCTGCCGCTTCAGCAAGCTCCAATAACATCGGCGACTCAACACGGATAGCATCCTTAATGCATACCTCTTCGCATAACTTGCACCCAACGCAATCCTTCGGTTTGACTAATTCACAAATACCGAAAAAACTTTCAGCGTGCTCACCTGTAACCGGGTCTTTGAGTTCAAGACACTCCCAGGGACAGATATGAACGCAGAAATCACACCCAGAACAGAGCTCCTCATAGATAACAGCAATGGGCTGATGGGTCGGCCGGGGGATAAACTTGCACACCTCGCCGAATTGGTCACGGATGGCTTCCACCGGACACACTATGCCGCACGCGCTACAATCAATACAGATAGTCGGGTCAATGATGTGCAACATATTCCGATCGCCGGTAATTGCATCAACCGGACAGTTGGTTAAACAAGCCGTACACCCAATGCATTCTTCAGTAATATAATATGCCATAGCTAACAATACCTCCTAAGTCTTTATTGTAACGTACTTTTTTAAAAAAGTCAAATTGAAATTATTAGAAAAAAATGATACAATGTCAGAATATAGTAATTTGTAGGTAACGCGATAATGCAAACAAAACGGATTTGTCTTTGGTCAGGACCACGGAACATATCAACAGCACTCATGTATTCCTTTGCACAGCGAAGCGATACGGCGGTTATTGATGAACCGTTATATGCCCACTATCTCCATGTCACGGGGGCAGTGCACCCAGGGCGAGAAGCGGTGTTGGCCTCTATGGCTGTTGATAGTGCAGCGGTCATACAAGATGTGATTTTGGGACCGTGTGCCAAACCTGTCCTTTTTATGAAACAGATGGCACACCATCTCGTCGATATGGATAGAGATTTTCTGCGGGAGACCCTCAATGTTTTGCTTATCCGTGACCCGCGGGACATGCTGCCCTCGTTAATGAAGGTCATCGGCGTGCCAGCTTTGAAAGATACAGGATTGAAGGTACAGGCGGACCTGCTTTCGGAATTGAAAGCGATAGGACAATCGCCGCCGATTTTAGACGCACGGGAATTGTTACGCTCGCCAGCTGAGGTGCTATCACAATTGTGTATTCGGCTCAACTTACGGTTTGAGGAGGCGATGCTATCGTGGCCGCGGGGTGGGCATCCATCAGATGGCGTTTGGGCACAGCATTGGTATGAAAATGTTCACCGAAGCACAGGTTTTGAACCCTACCGTCCGAAGCAGGAGCCGTTTCCTGCGGTGTTGAAAGAGATTTTGTCGACGTGTTTGCCGTATTATAATGTCCTACGTGCTGGTGCAATTGAGCCAACAAGATAACAAGTTGCTAAACACTGAAAAAATAATTTGCACACAGCTATTTTTTTATGGTATAATGGAAAAAATATGCTGAATATCACACGCACAAAGGCATCCCGAATTGCACTGATTGAACGGAATACCGAGGAGGCTTTCCAAAAGCTGCTCCGAGAGTACTGGAGCTGGCACTTTGATGATTCGCTAACCGATGCAGTTCGGTTACTATTAAGTACAGAACTCGGGTGGGAGAGGACACTACAGCTGACAACTCCACCGGTGGGTGAGGTCATCTCACCCCTGGGATACGCGTTTGCACATGCGGATGAAACGGTTCGTGAGGCTGCTTTTCAGGTGCTAGCGGCAACCGTGCGTATTCCACGCGGCACTGCGTTAATCGGTGAAGAGTGCACCCCGCTGGAAGTGAATGCCTTTGAAATAGGGGTCTATCCCGTAACAAACGCACACTATCATCAATTCGTTCAGGAAACCGGTTACCCACCGCCAAAAGCGTGGGAAAATGGAACGTATCCGGAAAACAGAGGAGCACACCCGGTCGTTTGGGTCACTTGCGAAGATGCTGAAGCTTATGCGAATGCTACCGGCGGCAGATTGCCGACCTTCGCGGAATGGCAATATGCAGCACGAACGACTGACGATAGACTTTTTCCATGGGGATATGAAATTGATAAACCTCGATGCAACACTGCTGAACTCGGGGTCGGAGACACAACCCCGGTCGGTGTCTTTCCGGAGGGCATGAGTCCTTTTGGATGCTACGATATGCTGGGGAATGTTTGGGAATGGACAAGCACTGCTTACGACGACGAAGACAATTTTCGTGTCGCATGTGGCGGGGCATGGTATTACAATCATGAGTACAGCACCTGCATCAGTTACGACTTTTTTAGTAAAAACTATGCAGAATTTGTAATCGGATTCCGAATCGCTCGTTGAGAGGAGATTCTAAGGTAAAGATCACCCTGCTAAAGCATGGGTGCTTTGACATAACGTAACCACACACGTTCCCTGTCAAAGATTAAGTTCTTCACTACACACATATATCGCGACATCGCGGCGTGGTAGCCGCAGGTATCTATAAAACGCGGGTAGGAAGTGATAAGCCTATTCGCTAAGGATGCTCCCCAAGTCTTAGGTAAGTGCTGATGTTCGTGATGTGGATGGGGAAATATATACTGCGAGAGCAGGCTTTATCGGAAAACCACATCTTTGGGTAAGGACACCGTGTCAGGTCAAGTAGACAGAAAGTGCGAGCTCTGTTGAACGAAGCAGCACACCCGAGTCCCAACACCCAGTGTGCTGGTGGTGTTAAAACGGCACACGCCCCCCTTGGGGGAATCTACAAGAACAAAGGAGGCGGTGTTTCCTCCCCCCACTAAAGCAGGGGGTATCCACACCGAATATTTTGATGAAAAACAGTAAAACCGAGGCAGAACGCCAAATCGCTAAAGAGCCGCGTCCTGAAAAAGCGACGCTAAAACGTGACGATTCAGCAATCTCATCAGACGCGTTGCAGAAAGAACTTATTCAGCGTGGACGTTTGGATATTCACACACATGAAGCCGCCGCGAAACATCTAAAACAGGGCGCGGATGCACTTAACGCCCGCAATTACGACAAAGCGATTGCAGAATTTCAGCAGGTCATTCAACACAACCGTGAATCCGCTGAAGCGCACTTCCACCTCGGCCTCGCTTACTTCATGATAGAGGACTATCACAAGGCGATAGATGCTTACAAAATGGCGATTGCATGTGAGCCGAGCGAAGTGGCAGCACATATCAATCTCGCAGCAACGTACCGTGTACTCAAACGTTACGATGAGGCTATTGACGTATATGAACGGGCTATCCGGTTTATACCGAACCATCCGGAACTGCATTCGGAACTCGGAACCGTTTATAATTTTCGGGGCAAACGGAAAGAAGCTGTCGCGGCATACAAAACCGCAATGCGACTCAAGTTGAAACTTACTGATGATGCTCGGCCTACGAAAATAGGAAAAACAGACGAGAATCCCAATTAAAAGGAAAGCATCATGTTTACCTCAGACGAAGATTTAATGATGGAATGCCGTAGAGGCGATATGGGGGCGTTTGAACTGCTGGTCAGACGCTACCAAGATGCCCTCGTAAACTACATTCACCATATCATTAACGATTATCACCTCGCCGAAGACTTGGCACAAGAGACATTTCTCCGTGTTTTCAAAAGCGCAAGTCGTTACGAACCGAAAGCGTCCTTTAAAAGTTGGCTCTACACAATCGCAACCAATTTGTCGAGAAACGAACTCCGAAACCGCAAACGCCGAAATACCTACTTTCTAGAGGACCTCGTTGAAGAAGGCGAAACGGTTCATGACTCCGAATTCATGGCGGATACACGGTATCAACCGGATATACTTTACGAAAAGAAGGAACGGCAACAGCTCATCCGAAAAGTGCTCAACCAACTTCCAGAAAATCAACGGTTGGCACTCACGTTGGTAACCTATCAGGAGCTCAGCTATGAAGAAATAGCCGAAATCCTTAAGTGTTCAATCGGGGCAGTGAAATCCTTAATTCACCGGGCACGCCAAAACATGAAAAAACTGCTTATCAAGGCGGGAATAGGAGAAGGGGTCAATGCAGAAATATAGAATCAGCTCTTGTGAAAATATTCAGGCACACCTGTCAATCTATTTTGACGATGAGATGCCCCTATGGAAACGGCACCTCATCCGACAGCATCTGAAAAGATGTTCTGCCTGCGCGGAGCAGGCCGCATCCATTCAGCGAACAGATAAACTCCTTCGCTTTGTGGAACCTGTTGAAGCCTCTGAGACCTTCTTATCGCATGTCATGCGACGCGTATCGACGGTGAAAACTTATCAGAAACCGCAACGTTCAGGTCTCCACCGACTCGGAATTTTCGTAGAGAAGATATTCACGCGGCTCCGACACAACATTCGCGCCTATACCCCCATTTATACGTTGGTGTTAACCTTCGCGGTCTTTACAATGATAGGCGTAACATTCTGCTTGCCACCGGGCGAAAAATTTGAACCGAAAACGCAATTTGATGCGGAGATGTCCGAAGCACATCGTGAAAAACTGATTCTGTTCGAAGTGATTCCGACACAGCACACTAAACAAATTCTGAAAACCCGTTAATCCTGCTAATCATGAAGATTCGCGCAACGCTAAAATAGTAATATGGAAAATACTCGAAATAGAAATCAATCCGCAGTGGGTCTGATAAACTTACCGTTTCAACGATACAATTTGGTAGTAAGAGACCCGTTTTATGCGTATCCTGACGATATGCTGCGATTTCTCCTGCAGGAAAAGAAATTCAGGTTCGTTGAACATTTAGACAGTGAATTAGCCACGGTTGAAGTCCGAACCATGGACATCTTATTAAAGGTGGAGATTGATGGAAAACCAGTCCTGATACATTGTGAAATACAGACAGACGATTCAAACCCAAACATGACTAGGCGAAATGTTGGATATATGGGCAGATGTTACGAACGATACGGACTGCCTATCTATTCCTCCGTGATTTATCTGAGGGAAACCGCAGGGAGTAGAGACACCGGCGGGTATATACAAGATATACCCGGATATCGTTTCATCGTTGAGTATCAGGTAATACGATTGTCCAAGATTGAGGGCGAGCCTATACTTCAAGCCAAATCCCCAGGGCTAATGCCATTCACACCTTTGATGAAAACTCCTGAAGGTATGTCAGAGGTTGAGTGGACAAAACGTTGTGTAGAAGTGACGAAATCACTTGATATAGATGTACAGTTAAGGAATAACTTATACCATTTTTATTAATTATTCTATCATTACCGGTTGTTAGAAATCAAACGGAGAACGGAAGACACAAACTGGAAGTTTATGCTACAATAAAGTGCACAAACTGGAAGTTTATGCTACAATAAAGTGCACAAACTGGAAGTTTATGCTACAAGAAAGAGCACAAACTGGAAGTTTATGCTACAATAAAGTGCACAAACTGGAAGTTTATGCTACAATAAAGTGCACAAACTGGAAGTTTATGCTACTACAAGAAAGAGCACAAACTGGAAGTTTATGCTACAATAAAGTGCACAAACTGGAAGTTTATGCTACAAGAAAGTGCACAAACTGGAAGTTTATGCTACAAGAAAGTGCACAAACTGGAAGTTTATGCTACAAGAAAGAGCACAAACTGGAAGTTTATGCTACAAGAAAGAGCACAAACTGGAAGTTTATGCTACAATAAAGTGCACAAACTGGAAGTTTATGCTACAAGAAAGAGACATTTCCAATTAGAAATGGTATTACTTGTGGAACAGTGGGTCTTGAGCGGGTTGCGACATGGCCAACAAGACTTGCTAAGCACACTATCGGAGGATATTTTGAACAACTCACCGGTTTACGACCTGATTATTGAACGCGGCATCGAACGCGGACGAGAACAAGGCATCGAACAAGGCATCGAACAAGGCATCGAACAAGGCATCGAACAAGGCATCGAACAAGGCATCGAACAAGGCATCGAACAAGGCATCGAACAAGGAAAGCAGCTAGGTGCAAAAGAGAGCACTATTGACAACATTCTCGGATTGATTGACCGACGTTTCAATATCAACGCTGCGCCTGCCTTAACACCTTTGCTCGAACCGATTGATGATTTACAGCAACTCCAACAACTGCTTTACGAAGCGTTAGACGCAGCACATTTGGAGGATTTCATCCGAACGGTAACGGAAAGCACACGCTAACTAGCAACAGTGGGTCTTGAGCGGGTTGCGACATGACCAATAAGACCTGCTAACGGAAATTACTAAACTTTGGACAATTTTAGGGAGGCACAACGTTCTTGTCAAAGGGATAGGTGGAAGGTTGGAAGATTGGAAGGGTGGAAGAGGGGAAGAGGTTTTTGAGGCGCGGCAGAGATATGCTTAGCATCACAACCTTCTTGCTAACTGCCAACTGCCAAGGGTTTCCAACATTCTATAAACATTCCGCCCCGCTGGGGTAACCGTGCTTTGGAAAACCCATCGGCGGAAACCATTTTTCTCCTGTTTGCATTTGTGTGAGGCACTTAGAGAAAAATCAGAGATGCTTTGAAAGCGGGGATCCGACTCATGGATATTGTCCAAACTATAGTAACGGAAATTAACCGAACAATCAAAACTAACAAACATAAGGAGGGCGGGCTTTCCTCGCCACTTTGAAAGACGGGGACTTCAGTCCGTGAAATTTCAATGAAATCTATAACCCGTAGTGCACTAGGCGTTTCCATGATACTCCACGTGATACTGCTGATTTTACTGTTTTTCTTCGTAGTACGCGACCAAGTACTCGCCCCTTTTCTTGATAAAGTAGACGTGGAACTTATATCAGCACCGAAACCCCTACAACCGAAGATGATAATAAAACCCCCGAAACCGCAGATGCGACAGGTACAGGTCCATGAGGCAGAAAAGACACCTGTCACTAGGGTCGCCCCTATCCCAAACGCTGAATTCCAAGAGCGGCTTACCACCAAGGTTCCTGTCGATACAACACAACCTAACCTCAAACAGGTGGAGAAGGTGCCAACAGTAAAAACGGATATCAGCACCGCACTCGAAGACTTTACCACGAGGGACAGCCAGTTATCGCCTGCTGAAACGGCTGACATAACAGGCGAGAGAGCGTTCGGCGGGAAAACTGTTGGAGTACAAGGCGTTCGACGGACACCTACCCGCTCCACCCTGGGGTTCTCGGAGACTGAAACCGGTACAGAGCCTGCACAAATCGGGGACCTCCACGAAAAGGGACAGACTTTGGACATCATCCCCTTCGACCGAATTCTGAGAAGCCTCGCAAGCAAAATCGTTGGCACAAGCGAAGGCGGGCCTATTGATGTCGTTTTCGTCGTTGATAACAGCGGCAGTATGAGCGATAATATCAGGGCAGTTTCAACACACCTCCGAGAGATGGTGGATGTCTACGAAAACACCGGAATTGATTACGCCCTCGGACTAACCCAATTCTGGACGAATGAAGGTGAAAACGTCATTCAACTCATACCCCTGACGCAAGACCTAAGGCAATACCGACGCGACATTGAAGAAATGTCTACTTACAGAGATGAAAATGCATTAGACGCTATTATCAAAACTGTCAGAGAATTCGAATTTCGCGCAACGTCCAAAAAACATTTTATCCTCGTTACCGATGAACCTTTCACAAGCTTAGTCGGCGTAACCCTAGAAGACGCTATTGCCCTTTGCAGAGAATTCGGCATTTATGTCAATGTCCTCGGATTGGAGGACGACGAACACAAATTGCTTGCCAAAGAAACCGGTGGCAGTTGGCACGTCATCCCTGGACTGGCAAAAAAGATGTTACGTCCTCAAGTGCAGCGACCCAATACACCCCAAAACCCGCAACGCCAAACCCGGAATCTCCGAAAAGCACAATGGGCAAGCGTCAGTAAAATTGGCGATGCATTACTTCAAACCGTCGGAAGTACCCCCGTCGATATTATCCTATTTATTGATAGCAGTAAAAGCATGGAAGATAAAATTCCACACTTTTTGAACCAGCTGGACATCCTGGTACGCGATTGGGATAATGCACTTATTGACTATCAACTCGGCGCAGTACGGTTTCGGGCACGCGGGGCAGTCAACATCGTCAATACTTTCGACCCACCGCAAACGCTTGAAGAGGTTAAGAAAATCGCAGAACTCCCATGCGAAAAAGATGAAAATGTTTCTGAAGCTTTGACCGAAGGACTACAACGGATTAAACTCCGCCCCAATGCAAAACCTTACCTCATCCTGATTACGGATGAACCGGTCCGAGACAAAGCCTCAGCCCTGGCTGCCATTCGATACTTAAAGCAGAAAAAGGCTACTCTCAGCGTTATCGGCACTTATGACGATTTCCAGGAACGGGTCGCCATCGAAACAGGAGGCATCTGGATACCCATCCCTGATGGACATACAACTAACGTAACACAGTGGTAGCTCGAAAACGTTACCACAGCAGTTGTGCTTACTCCCACGGGAGTAGGCACACCCCGTTTTAGAGATAAAATGAAAATAGCGGTCCTTGTTTCCGGGAGCGGAACCAATTTACAAACCCTCATTGACCAGTTACATCAAGATGAAAATAGCGGTATCGAAATTGCTGTCGTGATTAGCGACCGACAGCAGGCTTACGCCTTGACACGCGCGAAACGTGCCGACATCCCAACGCTGGTTGTTAGAACAAAACATTTTGAAAACCGAATCGATTATGACGCTGAAATCTCACGGCACATCGAACATTACGCCGCTGAACTCGTCGTACTTGCCGGGTTTATGAAGCTGTTCCAACCCCCGTTCGTCCAAAAATACCGGAATCGCATCATTAACATACACCCCACGCTTCTGCCAGCATTCCCCGGAGCCACCCCGGTTGCCGATACGTTGGCTTACGGTGTTAAAGTGACAGGGGTCACCGTTCACTTCGTTGATGAAGGCGTAGATTCAGGACCTATTATCGCACAAACCGCCGTACCGGTGCTTGATACGGACGACGCAGAAAGCCTACATAACCGCATACAGATTGAAGAACACGAACTCTACCCCAAGGTGATTAAGTGGTACGCCCAAGGACACCTGAAAATCGAGGGGCGAAAAGTTATCATCGAAAAGAAATGTTAGCAATATCGACAATGTGGAACGCGCTTCGGCAACAGGACGGGGCGGAACTGTTTGACGAGCTGAAACGCCTCGGTTTCGAGACAATTGAACTCAGCCGACACCTTACACATGAACAGCTAGAACAACTTAAGCTGTCTCTCCGTGATGTTGGACAAGTACCGCCCTGCTCTATACACAATTTTTGCCCGATTTTACCCAATACCTCCCAAGCTGAAGCGGAACATGACAAAATTCTGCTGTCCAGCCTGGATACAGATGAACGGAAAGAGGCACTCCGCCGAACCTTACAAACGATGCAACTCGCCACAGAACTGGAAATACCCACCGTGGTACTTCACCTCGGCGCAGTAGACACGTACGACCGTTCCTATCTCATGACTGACCTTTACAACTATGGCGAACGTGAGTTTGAGGCTTTTCAGAAAAAAGTGACGGAAGCAACGGAATGGCGAAAACGCAAAGCCGCGAAACATCAAGACGCTATACTCCGAAGTCTTGACACACTAAACGAACACGCACTCCGAATGGACCTCTACATCGCTATTGAGAATCGACCCCACTATTATCAAATACCGAATTTTGACGAAGTCGCCTTGTGCTTCGAGAAATTCTACGGCAGCCCAACCCGCTATTGGCACGACGTTGCACATGCCGCATACCAAGAAAAACTCGGCCTCTGCCGCGCACACGAATGGCTCGATGCATACACTGAACATCTCATCGGGGTTAACCTGCACGACATGCAAGACCTCGAACCTTACCATCTACCAGGAACAGGCGACCTGCTGTGGGAGGCGGTGTTCGAGCAACTCCCCGCGGAGGTCGTAAAGGTATTGGAAATTCAGCACGGAGACGCGGAAGCGGTAATACAAGCCCGTGAGTTCTGTGAATCGCTAATTCAAAATATTGACAAACGTTACAATGAAGTGTATAATATTAACACTAGTTCGTAATTATCCCTGTTTTGAAGGATAACATCCCTATGAAAGATAGGACAGAAGATTTTTTTAGACAGCTACTCGAAGCATTACCGCATCAACGCTACGATATTGTAAGCAAAGGCATATTCGCGGTGTTTGCCGAGGCCTTGTTGCGACATTTTACCAAAATCCGTGACCTTGAGTTCATAGAACAGCTCGATACAGAGCTGCCAACCGTTGAAATCCGCCGCATGGATATTTTGGCAAAGGTGCGCATTAATGGTAAAGAGGTCTTGGTGCATATAGAGTTTCAAGTCGGCAGCCAGCCCGAAACAGAAATAGTGAAACGGAAACTGGCTAATGGCTATTGGCTATTGGCTTATGGCAAGATTTTCTGATTCTAATAAGAACTCTAACGCGCGTCAGAGTCCTCTTCTTCTTTTGCCAATTGCTAATCGCCAATTGCTAATCGCTAAATTGGCATTCACGCCCCTAATGAAGCGACCGGACGATGTATCCGCGGTGGAATGGGTCGAACGGTGTCACGAACAGGTACGCACGCTGGAGCTTGACCCTGATGTTCAAGACAACCTACTACTTTGGCAATGGATTCTGAGCGGGTTAATAGTTGACCCCGAAGAAATCAAACACCTAATGGAGGTTCCCATGTTTGAATCATCCACTTATCGATATATCTTCGAACAAGGACAACAAGAAAATGCTGTCAAAAACATCTTGAGTGTCCTTGATGTTCGCTTCGGCATCGGCACAGATCAAACCTTGCAGATAGAACTCGAGCAGATAGAAGACATACAACGCCTCGAAGCACTGCACCGAACAGCTGTCCAAACAGATAGTGTCGAGGCATTCATGCAAAAATTGACTGAAAACGGAAAATAGCCGCAGGCAGCCCCAGCAATGGATTTAGCGCGGGTTAATCGTTGACCTGTCAGACATTGCACATCTTATGGAGGTTTCCATGTTTGAATCATCAACTTATCGATATATCTTCGAACAAGGACAACAAGAAATTGCTGTCAAAAACATCTTGAGTGTCCTTGACGTTCGATTCGGCATCGGCACAGACGAAACCTTGCAGATAGCTCTTGAGGCGATAGAAGACATGCAACGCCTCGAAGCACTGCACCGAACAGCTGTGCAAGGTCGATACCTTCGATGCATTCAGGCAGACCTTGACTGAAAACGGAAAATAGCACCGGGCAGCTCCGCAGATGGATTTCGCGCGGGTTATAGGTATCAGCCGATAGCTTACAACCCGCGTAATCCCGTAATCCGCAATAATCCCAGATCCTGACAAAAAATGGAGGTTCCCATGTTTGAATCATCTACTTATCGATATATCTACGAACAAGGGCAACGAGAAATTACTGTTAAATACACCTTGAATTGTCCTTGACGCTCGATTCGGCATCGGCACAGATGAAAACTTGCAGATAGCTCTCGAGCAGATAGAAGACATGCAACGTCTCGAAACACTGTACCGAACAGCTGTGCAAACTGATAGTGTCGAGGCATTCATGCAAACCTTAACAGAAAACGGAAAATAATACCATTTTTATTAATTATTCTATCATTACCGGTTGTTAGAAATGAAACGGAGACCCAAACGGAAGACCACAAACTGGAAGTTTATGCTACGATAAAGCGCACAAACTGGAAGTTTATGCTACGATAAAGCGCACAAACTGGAAGTTTATGCTACGATAAAGCGCACAAACTGGAAGTTTATGCTACGATAAAGCGCACAAACTGGAAGTTTATGCTACGATAAAGCGCACAAACTGGAAGTTTATGCTACGATAAAGCGCACAAACTGGAAGTTTATGCTACGATAAAGCGCACAAACTGGAAGTTTATGCTACGATAAAGATAAAGCGCACAAACTGGAAGTTTATGCTACGATAAAGCGCACAAACTGGAAGTTTATGCTACGATAAAGCGCACAAACTGGAAGTTTATGCTACGATAAAGCGCACAAACTGGAAGTTTATGCTACGATAAAGCGCACAAACTGGAAGTTTATGCTACGATAAAGCGCACAAACTGGAAGTTTATGCTACAATAAAGAGACATTTCCAATTAGAAATGGTATAACCCCGCACTGAAACATTAACTTTACGCACCCCCTCTAAAAATTTTTATTTGACAAAATGATGCAAATTTGGCATAATCGTACTATAAACATTAATCTATTAAGAAGGAGAGATTTTTTGATGATTCAAATACTAACAAAGTATAGAACTTTTGGAGGCACCTCTCATACTCCTATCCTGCCTTGTCTTGGTGCTATACAGTACGCCTGTGGACGCACAGCGCAGTGAAGCCACAGTTGCAGGAATCTGGACATTTGACGATGGTACTGCAAACGATAGTTCAAATCAAGGATTAAACGGCGTGATTGTTGGCAAACCGAAGTCCGTAAAGGGGCTCGCTAACAACGCCTTTGAATTCAATGGCACAAGCGACGGTATAAAGATTCCGGACTCACCCAGAATCAACATCACTAACAAAGTTACAAACCGGACAATCGCAGCCCTTTTTAATTGTAGTGATGTCAACAAGGATCAGAAGCAGGTGATTTTCGAGGAGGGAGGTCAGACCCGCGGATTAGCTATCTATGTGTTTGAAGGGAAAGTCTACATCGGCGGTTGGAATCGCGCCGAATACAACTGGGCAGGTGCATGGCCCTCCACGGACATCAAATCGAATCAATGGTACCATATCGGTCTAGTGCTAAGTCAGGCTGCTTTGGTAATTGACGGGTAAAGTTTTTTGAGTTTTATACGTGCATCGTCAGTTGTAAACCGCCAGTCGGAATATATCGGCACGTTGTTCGTTTCTTCGGTTTTGATAACGCCCGTATCTCCTTCTTTAGGGTCTCTTGGTCAGCGATCCGCTTTGAAAGACAGCCGCGGGATAGCACCGATAGTTCAATCTCCGCCATATTCAACCAACTGCCATGCTTCGGGGTATAGATGAAACTCAAGTCTTTTCGCAATACGCCGGGCTTCAGCCGGTTCAAAAGTTTATACAGCGAAGCGGTTTTATGTGTGTTGAGATTGTCACAAACGAGTGTAATCTTTTCAGCCTCCGGAAAATGGACATCCACTAGGTCTCGGCAAATGAAGGCAAAGTCAATGCTTGTGCGTCTGTCGGTTACCTCAACGTGCCGAAATCCGTCAAAGGGTGCGAAAATCATGAACAGATTACTCACACCATTTCGCTGGTATTGATAATCATATCGGAGCGGAGCCCCTTCAACCATGGGTAAAGGGCTTCGGGTTTCTTTGATGTGTTGTTTACTTGTTTCATCAACACAAACTACAGGATTTTTGGTATCTTGTGGACACTGATAGACTTCGAGAACATCTTCCATCGCTGCAACGAACTCCGCATTTGATTCGGGAGGAATACACCATTGCTTTATTAGCCAAGGGCTAAAACCGATTTTTTTAGGACCCGGCGTATGGTCTCGTGAGATATGCTATCAAAATGTTCCAATCTCCACCATTATTTTCCGCTAACATCGAAGCGTCCATCTCGCACACCTCTGGCGGTTCCGAGCAAACTAAAGCGATTAGATGTGCTTCTTTTTCACCATCAAACTTTTTGCCTGGGGTGTCTGAACGCTTTTTCGGGTTGAGTGCGGCTGTGAGGTTTTCAAGCACAAAGGCTTTACGGGTTGCAAACGATAGTTCTCAATAGCCCGGTATTGCTTCAACAGCCTTTTTATTTTATCATCAAGTAGGCGGGTCCGAACTCGCCTTCATCGGCTTTCAAGAGGATCCGGGCACGGCCCTAAGTTTGCGTGCCGATTCTTTCCCAGAAGATATCAGAGTAAGGAGATAATCTCGTTGGGTCAGATCAAGAATGACTTGATATTGTTTTGCTGCCATAATAGACTCGGCGGTTATGAATCGCGCACGAATACAACTCATGCATACCCTTTATCAATCAACTATCAAGCAATGACCTAACACTAGTCATTCGCAACGCTGCCGCAAAGGTGGAAAAAGACAAGCTTGAAATGTGGCTTGATGGCGAACTTATTGCCAAAGAATCGGGCGGGCTGCTGAATCCACACGCCGATGATAACGGCATCGGTTTCCTCAATCAAAATTCCTTCTATCATGATGGCGGACGCGGAGCTACCAACACCGACTGGTTCGGCGGCCTAATTGACGAAGTTATTATCTACGGCTCCGCTTTTAACAAGGCGGATTTTCAGGCAGTCGCACAGCCGCTAAGTGTCGAACCAGCAGGAAAATTCACAACGACCTGGGCAAACCTAAAGACCCGGCGAACGCAAAACTAGGTTTATCAAGATTTAGGCAATGTACCACTCGGCACCAAAACGAGCCTATCGGGTTCAATTGCGTAAATTCTACTTACTACAACGCGGAGACATCTCCGCAGAGGAGAAGAAAAAAATGACAAAATTTATCTCTATTTTCACTGTTTTACTCATGCTCGTCGCTCTATCTGTCCACGCAGCAAGAGACGAAGCAACGGCTAGAGCTATTTGGACCTTTGATGAAGGCAATGCTGCTGATACCTCCGGCAACAATGTCAACGGAAATTTAGTCGGTGACCCTGAAGTTGTCGACGGTATCGTCGGAAAAGCATTTCAATTCGACGGGATAGATGATGGTATCAAATTACCGGATGCCAACGGGCTCAACACAGGCGGCCCCTTCACGAACAGAACGATTGCGGCTTACTTCAAATGTGACGACGTTAGTGTCACAGACCAAAAACAGACTATCTTTGAATCGGGCGGTCGGACCCGCGGTTTCGTTGTCAATGTCTTTGATGGACGCGTCTACGTAGGGGCGTGGAACCGTGCCGAGTACCGATGGGAGGGGGCATGGCCCTCTGCCGCTGTCGACTCTGGCAGATGGTATCACGTTGCATTAGTCCTCCGGGATACGAAGAACGCCGTTGAAGATGACAAATTTGAGCTGTGGCTCGATGGAGAAAAGATTGCCAGCGAACCCGGCGGTCAGCTCAACGCACACGCGGACGATATCGGTATAGCACATACCAACACAAACGCTGTTTTCCACGATGACGATGGAGCTGGCACTAACATTCACTACTTTGGCGGCACTATTGATGAGGTTATTGTCTATAACTCCGCATTTGATGCCGATGATTTCGCGGAATATGCTGATGTCATTCAGGCAGCTACAAGTGTTGAACCACAAGGCAAATTTACCACAACATGGGGAACGTTGAAAGCACAACGCATAGGCATGCGATAGACATTATGCGGCTTTGATTCAGATCTAACAAGGCAAGCTAATCATTTTCGATACCATTGGACAAAAGGTTTCTTATCTCACGCAGCACGGTAGTTTTTTATCTGCCGTGCTTTTCTGTTCCTGCCAAAATGGCACAATCCAAAACACAATCCTGCCCTTTAAGATTTCCAGACGGTTCACCGTGTCAAAAAGACCCGATAAACATTGGCATAAATTTTGCTATAACCTAAGCCTAAAATAACGTGAGTTTGAAAAAAAGTTTTTGACCTGCGGTGTCCTCCGATATTTTTAGCGAAGACAGCACAAACTAGGAAGTATGTGCTACAAAATAAAATCCAAAGCACAAACTAGGAAGTATGTGCTACAAAATAAAATCCAAAGCACAAACTAGGAAGTATGTGCTACAAAATAAAATCCAAAGCACAAACTAGGAAGTATGTGCTACAAAATAAAATCCAAAGCACAAACTAGGAAGTATGTGCTACAAAATAAAATCCAAAGCACAAACTAGGAAGTATGTGCTACAAAATAAAATCCAAAAGCACAAACTAGGAAGTATGTGCTACAAAATAAAATCCAAAGCACAAACTAGGAAGTATGTGCTACAAAATACAAATCGCAAAGGAGCTATAAAATGAGACTCGATAGATTTACAATTAAAGCACAAGAAGCACTACAAACCGCACAAACGTTAGCAAGCGAAGCACAAAACCCGGAGCTTGGCGTTGAGCATCTGATGCTCTCCCTTATCGAACAGACAGATGGCATTGTCACGCCAATTTTGCAGAAATTAGGGGCGGACATCCACGGAATTACCGAGGCACTTGCCGCAGTCGTTCAAAAAAAACCCACTGTACAAGGTGCAACCTCGGAACTGCAGCTCTCCGCCGCACTTCAAACTGTCTTAGAGACTGCTCTCAAAGAGGCGACATCACTTAAAGATGAATACGTTAGTACAGACCATCTCCTGATTGCCTGTGCTGAATCGAAGCAGAGCCAAGCCGGACAAATTCTACGGGACGCTGGCGTAACGAAGGACAAAATCCTCAAATCCCTCGTTGACATTCGTGGCACCCAACGGATAACCGACCGGAATCCGGAGGACAAATATCAAGCACTCACCCGATTTGGTAGAGAGCTCACACAAGAGGCACTCGCCGGCACACTTGACCCTGTTATCGGGCGGGATGATGAAATCCGACGCCTGATGCAAGTCCTCTCCCGAAGACGCAAAAACAATCCTGTCCTGATTGGTGAACCGGGAGTCGGGAAAACGGCTATCGTGGAAGGCTTGGCACAGCGGATTGCGGATGGAGACGTACCGGAAACCCTGCGCGAAAAACGGCTCATCGCGCTGGACCTTGGCGCACTTATCGCTGGCAGTAAATATCGCGGTGAATTTGAAGACCGACTCAAAGCGGTCCTCAAAGACATAGAACAGGCAGCGGGACAGGTTATCCTCTTCATCGACGAACTCCATACCATTGTCGGGGCGGGTGCAGCGGAAGGCGCAGTGGACGCATCTAACATGCTCAAACCCGCCCTTGCACGCGGCGAATTGCGATGCATCGGTGCAACTACACTCGATGAATATAGGAAACATATCGAAAAAGATGCAGCCCTCGAACGCCGATTCCAACCCGTTCAGGTATATGAACCCTCCGTTGAAGGGACAATCGCTATCCTCCGGGGCTTGAAGGAACGATATGAAACACATCACGGCGTACAAATCCAAGACAACGCTATTGTCGCCGCAGCTACGCTCTCAAAACGGTACATCGCTGACCGATTCCTGCCCGATAAAGCGGTTGACCTCATGGACGAAGCGGCATCCCGATTGCGCATCGAAATCGATAGCGTCCCCGAGCAAATCGATGATGTCGAACGCCGGATCATCCAACTCCAAATTGAACAGCAGGCCCTCGAAAAAGAGGAAGACGAGGCATCAAAACAACGTCTCGATAAACTGAACGGCGAACTCGCTGAACTCAAAGAGAAAGCGAACACCCTAAAAACCAAATGGCAAAACGAAAAAGCAAACCTGGTACAGATTCGAAAACTGATGGAACAGGTTGAAGCACTCCGCACTGAATCCGAACAGGCGAAGCGCGCCGGCAACCTCGCCAAAGCGTCAGAGCTGGAATACGGCAAAATACCTGCACTTGAAGCACAACTTAAATCGCTACGGGAAACGCTTGAAACAACAGCGAACGGCACACAGATGCTAAAAGAACGGGTCAGTGCTGAAGATATCGCCGAAATTGTCGCAAAATGGACAGGCATCCCCGTTTACCGACTTATGGAAGGCGAAACGCAAAAACTGCTCCACATGGAAGAACGACTCCGAGAACAGGTCATCGGACAGGATGAGGCGGTCTCTGCTGTTGCTAACGCAATTCGCCGCTCACGTGTTGGGCTCAGCGACCCGGAGCGACCCCTCGGCTCGTTCCTCTTCATGGGACCGACCGGTGTCGGAAAAACGCACCTGGCAAAATCCCTTGCAGAATTTCTGTTCGACGATGTCAACGCTATGATACGTATCGATATGAGTGAATACATGGAAAAGCATACCGTCTCCAAGCTTATCGGCGCACCCCCAGGCTACATCGGATACGATGAAGGTGGACAACTCACCGAAGCGGTCAGACGACACCCATATTGTGTTATCCTCCTAGACGAAGTCGAAAAGGCGCACCCTGAGGTGTTTAATGTCCTCCTCCAGATGCTTGATGATGGCAGAATGACCGATGGACACGGCCGAACGGTCGATTTTAAGAATACTGTTGTTATCATGACCTCTAATATCGGCAGTCAATGGATTAGCGACACCGAACTCACTGCACCCGACATTCACAAGAAAGTGATGAACGCTTTACAGGCACATTTCCCACCGGAATTTCTAAACCGTATCGATAACCTAATCATTTTTGAACGGCTCGGCATTGATGAATTGAAACAGATTGTCACCCTTGAACTTGCAAAACTGAGCGGACGGTTTGCCGAAAAGGATATGACGCTAACGCTCACCGAAACCGCAAAGGCGGAACTTGTCACACGCGGATTTGATGCTGTATACGGCGCACGTCCCTTGCGACGAACACTCCAACGTGATATTCTCAATCCGTTGGCAATTCAGATGCTTGAAGGCAATTTCCACAATGGCGATGCTGTCACCGTCGATGTCGCAGATGACGCATTCGTCTTCCGTAATTAAACGTAAGTTGCCCATCGTAGGGGCGAGGTCACCTCGCCCCTACGGCGGGCGCGATTGTAGGGAAACCGTTCATTGACCATCTATAAACGTTACAAGCGCGAGGGTTTCTGCCCCCGCTTCTCAGTCCTGTAGGGACGATATGTTTATAGAACAACGTGAGTTTGAAAAAAGTTTTGACCTAGAGCGTTCTCTGGTAGTTTTAGCAAAAAACTGCACAAACTAGGAAGTATGTGCTACAATGATGCTGCTTTTTTCTCGGTGAAAAAGGTTTAGAGCAAACGGATATTTATTATCAAGTTCACTTTAGAACAACAAAACGACCCTGTCCTAGTCCCGTAGGGACGATATCTTTCTAGAAAACCCAAACAACACACAAACTAGCCCCAGCGGGGCGATATCTTTATAGAAAACGCAACCACACACAAACTAGTCCCGTAGGGACGATATCTTTCTAGAAAACCCAAACAACACACAAACTAGCCCCGTAGGGACGATATCTTTATAGAAAACGCAACCACACACAAACTAGCCCCGTAGGGGCGATATCTTTATAGAAAACGCAACCACACACAAACTAGCCCCAGCGGGGCGATATCTTTCTAGAAAACGCAACCACACACAAACTAGCCCCAGTAGGGGCGATATCTTTCTAGAAAACCCAAACAACACACAAACTAGTCCCGTATCTTTATAGACGATATCTTTCTAGAAAACGCAACCGGTTGTTAGAAACACAAAGACCCAAACTAAAAGTTTATCCCAAACTGGTTTATGGGACGAGTTTATCTTTCTAGATGGTATTAAATCCCAAACAACGATTGACACAAACTAGTGTATAATATTAACCCGTGAAGGGACGATATCAGATTCTAGAAAACCCAAACAACACACAAACTAGCCCCGTAGGGACGATATCTTTCTAGAAAACGCAACCACACACAAACATTAGTCCCGTAGGGACGATATCTTTGGCGAAGGTAGAAAACGCAACCACACACAAACTAGCCCCAGCGGGGCGATATCTTTATAGAATGTTGGTTATTAGAATCACAACCTCTTGCCAATCGCTAATAACGATTGACAAACGTTACAATGAAGTGTATAATATTAACATGCATAATTATCCCAGCTTTGAAGGATAACATCCCATCATGACAGATAGGATAGAAGAATTTTTTAGACAGCTACTTGAAGCCTTACCGCATCAACGCTACGATATTGTAAGCAAAGGCATATTCGCCGTATTCGCTGAAGCATTGTTGCGACATTTTACAAACATCCGAGACCTCGAGTTCATTGAACACCTCGATACGGAACTCCCAACCGTCGAAATCCGACGCATGGATATTTTGGCGAAGGTCCGAATTAATGGTAAAGAGGTTTTAGTCCATATAGAGTTCCAAGTCAGCAGCCAACCCGAAACAGAAATAGTGAAACGGAAACTGGCTAATGGCTATTGGCTATTGGCTTATGGCAAGATTTTCTGATTCTAATAAGAACTCTAACGCGCGTCAGAGTCCTCTTCTTCTTTTGCCAATTGCTAATCGCCAATTGCTAATCGCTAAATTGGCATTCACGCCTTTGATGAAGCGACCGGACGATGTATCCGCCGTGGAATGGGTCGAACGGTGCCACGAACAGGTACGTGCGCTGGACCTTGATTTTGATGTTCAAAACAACTTACTACTTTGGCAATGGATTCTGAGCGGTTTAATAGTTGACCCCGCAGAAATCAAACATCTAGTGGAGGAAAACATGTTTGAATCATCTACTTATCGATATATCTTCGAACAAGTACAGCAACAAACTACTGTCAAAAACATCTTGAGTGTCCTTGATGTTCGCTTCGGCATCGGCACAGATGAAACCTTGCAGATATCTCTCGAGGAGATAGAAGACCTACAACGCCTCGAAGCACTGCTCGGAACAGCTGTGCAAACCGATAGTGTCGAGGCATTCAGGCAAACATTGACTGAAAACGGAAAATAGCACTGCACAGGCGCGGGGGGTTCTGCCCCCGCCTCTTAGTCCCGTAACGTTCCCATTCCCGAAAAAATTCGTAAAAAACGCCAAAATATCAAAAAAATTAACCCAATTTCGTAAAAATTCTACATTTTTTGCAAAAAAAAATTTGACATTCCCCCAAAATTAAGGTATACTTAATAGGTAAAATGAAAAATCAACACATTTTTTGCGAAAAATTGTTGACATCCTAACCCGTTTCATGCTATAATTAAAACGTATATAGCGAAAACGATACCGAAAATAGCCGAAATAAAAAATTAATTTGACTTTTTTGGTAAAATATCGTATACTTAAGTATGTGAACGGAAAATCAACCAACGCATCGCAAAAAAAAATTGTTGACAAACATATCCGTTTTATCGTATAATTAAATGTAAAGTTGTAAAAACGGCAACGAAAACAGAAACGTAACACGGACCTAAAAATTTGACATTTTTTTGTAACCCGTGTAAAATACGTAACGTTAGATAAACGTAAACCCGAAAAAACAGTAGCGGTTGACATTTTTTGTAACCGACGCTATAATGGGTAACGTTAATTAGAACGAGTTTGGCGTAAACAACCGAGCAACAAAAATGCAATTGCGACTTGCACATCCCTCTGAAAAACCCAGTTTTTCAGCGCGACCCGCAGGCATCACTCGGACAAACAGAAAATCCCAACGCCAAAAAACGTTCTCGGTAGGCGAAGGTATGGGACACACGGAAAAATCCCAACCCCCTACACACACATGTTTTAGGAAGACGAGGATTCAACATAAGTGCATCTGCACACAACAAGTTTTGAACCCCCAACACTCCTAATACTATAGGTTAGTAGAATAGATTATCATATCCCTGAATCTGTTCTTGATATTTCATTTTGTAGTATTGTCGGGCGCGATAGTACGCAATACGCACATCGCCCCAAAATTAAATGTTTTAGTTAGATTTTATATAATAGAGGAGAAATAAGTAATGCGATTGTCAAATAAATCGACATTTTTCCTAGTATGTTTAGTTTTACTGATGGCGTTCGGGACGGTCCCAGCCATGGCACACGACGCATCGCAAATTGGGAATCTCCGAGCGCATTCATCACACCCAGCAGACACATTGGATCTCAGGATCTGAATGATGATAACGACTTCGCAGATGTTGGTGAGGGGGCGGTTGATGCGCATGCTACGCACCCGAAAGTCAAATCGATAACGTTAAAGCCGATACCCGCAGCGGGCACAGGTGATAACGCAACACCAGCTAGGACTCTTGGGAATGTCGTGGTAGTCACCGCAGATACTGATGGGGACCCAAGTACCCCTACCACTGGTCTTGGGAACAACCAATTTATACTCATCGTTGAGTTTGACCAGAAAATAGGAACTAGTAACCAATTTGAAGCGGCTGAGTTCACAAGAAAACTATGGAACGCAACGAAGACAAGCGAGGCAGCTCAAGGTGACTTTGAGGTTAGTTCAGTTACCGCAATGACCGGTTCCGAGACAAAGTTTGAGGTTAAAGTAACGATTGATCAGAACAGTAATGATGGCTCTGTTAACCCACTAATAAAACGACTGATGATATTCTTCCAACTGGCACAGCAGGCGATCTTCTGGAAAAATTATTCTTCCAAATTACAGTAAACCACGATGCTGTAATTGGTAAAGAGGCCGAGGTAGTAGACACGGGGTTCGGGGAGATCTCGTACCCTGCTTCACAGAATAACAAGTCAGACATGTATGAATTTGTGTTGGTCAAAATGCTCCCAGCAGCCCCAACCTTGACTGTTGCTCAGGCCCCTGCTGATAACGTAGCCCTCCCCGCAAGTGGTAAAGTGACATTCACGTTTACATCGACTGGGACTCTAGGGACGGACGGATTTGTAGCTGGCGACATCGACGTTACAAATGGAACGGCATCCGGTTTTGCTAAAGCCACGACACCCGCCAACACGTATACAGTAGATGTAACACCAGATGCTGAAAACGGACAGCCCAAAAGTGTTACAGTTACAGTCGCAAAAGGTGCTGTGGAAGATATCTACGGTAACAAAACTACTGTAGCTACGACTGAAACGTGGACATCACCAGACATAATCAAGCCAACGTTGGCGATTACATATACTCCTGGTGATGATGCAGCACTTAGGACTGGAAACCTTGTAGACTTCACTTTCACGTTTAGCGAAGTACTTGGAACGGGTGATGCTGCATTTACTAAAGAGGATATCACTGTTCCTACTGGAACGGTTCTTGGTGCGCTTACCAAAACTGGCAACGCTTATGCGGCAGTAATACAGGTAACCGATCCTACAAAAGACGTGGTGGTCACGGTGGCGAAAGATGCCGTAAAAGACACATCACTGCTCGTTGGCGGGCCTAACGGACTCGCTATGGACGCGACTGCCACGAAAAAACTAGCAGTGGCACCAACAGTGGGTATTACACATACTCCTCTTGATGGTGTGCTAGTCGGTGATACTAAGACGGTAACGTTCACTTTCACATTTAGTGAAACACTTGGATCGGGTGCTGGTGCATTTACTGAAGATGATGTCATGGTAAGTGCTGGCACGAAAGGCACGGTTACGCAAGGCACAGACGATACCGCCACAACAGATGTGGACGAGTCGCTGGTATATACCTTACCCGTGACCCTTACGGATGTATACAAAGACGTGAAGGTAGATATAGCGGCCTCCAATGTAGAAGATGCAGCGGGCAATGCATTAGCTACTGCTGCGACGGAAACGTATACTGCACCGAAACAACTGACTGTTGCTATCGCGCATACACCTGCTGATGGCACCAAGGTTGGTACGGATAAGACGGTAACGTTTACGTTCACATTTAGTGAAGCCCTTGGAACGGGTGATGCTGCATTTGCTAAAGAGGATATCACAGTCAGTGCAAACGGCACGGCTGGCGATGTTACACAAGGCACAGACGATTCCGACACAACAGATGTGGACGAGTCGCTGATATATACCTTACCCGTGACCCTTACGGATGTATATACAGACGTGATGGTAAGTGTTGCTACGACCGCCGTAACAGATGCAGCAGGCAATGCATTAGCTGCTGCTGCGACAGAAACGTATACTGCCCCAACAGCACCACCTGCGGATCCGGATGGTACTATCACGCTTCAACCCGGTTATACTGTTGTTGTGAGAAATCCCAATTCTAATGCAGCAGGTGCAGAGGGTGTGGATTTTACCTTAGCTGGTACAAATGTTACAACAGCGACGTGGGCAGGTATGCCTGATTTAGAGGCACTTTTTGATACAGATAATCCCGCGCACGGTAAGGCTCTTATTGTGAAGGCGGCTCCCGATCAAACTATCACTACAGGCTCAGTCGGTATCAATGAAATTATGTGGGCTATTGATACAAGTTATTACCCAACTCCAGCAGCTTTAAAAGCTTCACAGTGGATTGAACTTAACAATCTTAACAGCGAAGCCGTGAAGGTTCAGTTGAGCACTAATACTGACGCTACTGGTGCAATTGACTCAGTACTCAACAAAGATGGGAATAACAAATGGAAGGTGCCGGGAACAAGCGGTAACAGCGTTGATGGCACCGCAGACTTCGCCTCAATGTACCGTATTCTACCGGGCGGAAAAGCAGATTATGCCGATGCCGATGGCGCAAGGTATAATAACCGACCGGGTAATAAGGCAGGCCACTGGAAAGCCTCAACCGGTGTTTATGGAAGGTTCCGCACAGACAAAGGCAAGTTCTACTATTATAAAGGCTCACCGGGCAGTAAAAATTCGTCCCTCGCCGCAGCGGGTAAATCAACCGTTCCAAGTAGTCCTATTGTCATCAACGAAGTTGGGAACCATACGAATAATATGTACGATTGGATCGAACTGAAGAATGTGTCTGGCGCTGAGGTAAACCTACGAAATTACATGATTTCGATAGTGAGAGCGAAGGACAGCGATGTACCGTTGATTCAGTTTGATAACAATGATAACGCGAAGGTTGGTGCTGGCAAACTGATCCTCCTAGTTGCTAGCGATCCGGCAGACAATGGCAATCAGAACCATCCGATTGCTCCCGGACGCAATGTCGATACAGGCACAGTCCAACGAGGGGGTACCGCTAATAGCCCAGTTCAGTATAAGGTTTTTAGTGGCGGGGCCCGTGGCACGCTGACTTTACCTAATGATGACGGCGGTAAATTTGTCCTGATAGTGCGTAAACCTGACAACCTTGAAGGTCACAGATCCGGCCAAGATGGTGGCAAAGGTGTTGCCGAAACAGGTAATGCAGATCTTGACAAAATCGTGGATATTGCTGGATATGAGGATAGCAGTGTAGCGAAATCCGCTTATCCGAATCCAGCGTCAAGCACTAACCTCTGGCCGTTGTATCAATTTAATGCACCAAAGTTTTCTAATAATGCGTTTGTAGCAGGCACAGTTCATCAACGGAATCGTGTGGGCACAAACAAAGGTGCCAGTGGTGCGGGTGCTGATGATGATAACAACGGCAAATCCGCTTTCGGTGATATCGGTTTCACCGGTATCGGGTATAAGCGTATGGCTGCTCAGACTGCGGCAAACGGGGGTACCCCCGGTTATGATAAGGACGCGCTGAAGTCAAACGGGAACGATGTCATAGTACCTGTTTATATCAGCGAAATTATGTATGCCGATCATAAAGGCACACTGCCACAGTGGATTGAACTTCGGAATAGTTCTAAGACGCATGGTGCTAATCTACACGACTGGCAACTTATTATCACTAACCACGCAGATAGTATGATGCACGAGGATGATGGTTGGGCAGGTAAAGCGTCGGCAACTATCTGGCTACGCAACCTGAAGATAAAACCGAATTCTGCTGTGTTGATTACCACGCGCAAAGGGCCTCGGTCTGATGTTTACCTTCCGGACGCTGATATTTTCGTCCTCTGGCCAACACATAAGGATGCTTTCGGTATGAAAACTGCTGGTGATGATGTTCTGAATCCTTACGGGTTCAAGATAGTCTTACGGGCGAAAGCTGGCAACGCTTGGCAGCCAGTTGACATGGTCAGCAATCTTTCGACTGAAACAGCCGACAACCGTACCAATCCCAATCCAGAGCGTTTCGATAAGCCGCGTTGGGCATGGCCGACTGCTGTTGAGGATAGTGTCAGGAGTTCCGTTGTGCGCGTGAACAACGCGCGTTCTAATAGTAATGTTTTGACTAAAGCCTCTGACGGTTCAAAACAGGGGGCGTGGATCCTATCCGGCGACCATAAGAAGCATGAGTTAACAGATGTTACCTATTATGGTCACAAAGATGATATTAGCACGCCAGGTCAAACGTACGGTCAACCCCTCCCTGTTGAATTGTCCTCCTTCCGTCCTACCCTGGAAGACGGTAAGGTCGTCGTTCGTTGGACAACTGAATCTGAACTAGACAACGCAGGCTTTAACATTTACCGTAGCGAAACACGCGATGGTGAATTTAAGCAGATCAACGCGCAGCTCATTCAGGGTGCAGGCACCACAGGTGAACGTAACACCTACGAATGGGTGGATACGACTGCGAAACCGGATGTTGTTTACTACTACCAGATTGAAGATGTATCTTTCGCCGGCGAGCGTCAAACCCTCGCCACGAACCGCTTGAGAGGCTATGTCTCCGCAGAGAACAAACTCACCACGCGGTGGGGCGAATTGAAATCACAAGATTAACTCAGGGATAATCTAACTAACCCAAAGAACGGGCGACGGACTTCGGTTCGAAGCCCGTTCTTTCTTTTATAGATAACCATTTTCCAAAAACAGCATAGTCCCAGTATTCGGGGTGAAACTCCGCTCTTAAGGACGATATATTTATAGAGAGGAAAAATTATGCCTAACACCTACACCCAACTTTACATACACATTATCTTCGCTGTAAAAAGCAGACAACCCCTCATTTCAAAACAACATAAAGCAGAACTAGAACAGTATATAACAGGTATCATCAGAAACAAAGGGCAGAAACTTATACAGATTAACGCCATGCCTAATCACATCCATATCCTAATTGGAATGACCCCAGACATTGCGGTGTCAGATTTGGTCCGGGACATAAAGGCAAATTCATCAAGATTCATAAACAAGAAAGGATGGCTGCGGGGAAGGTTTGAATGGCAGACAGGTTTTGGTGCATTCACCCATTCGCATTCTCATCTTGATACTGTAGCGAATTACATCAAAAATCAGGAAAAACATCATGCGCGGTTTACCTTCCGAGAGGAATATCTTAGGTTTCTAAAACGTTTCAATATTCCCTATGATGAGAGATATGTTTTTGAGGACGATACAACATCCGCGTCCTGATTCTATAAACATAACGCCCCTATAGGGCTAATAGATTGACGGGTTGTTGCATTTTCTATAAATATACCGCCCCTACGGGGCTATAGACTTGTGGTTCCCTCGGGTTTTCTATAAATATACCGCCCCTACGGGGCTAATAAATCGATGGGTTGTTGCATTTTCTATAAATATACCGCCCCTACGGGGCTATAGACTTGTGGAAATGCGTGAGCCGGGCCTTATGGCATTCACGCCCCTAATGAAGCGACCGGACATAGATTGACGGGTTGTTGCATTTTCTATAAATATACCGCCCCTACGGGGCTATAGACTTGTGGTTCCCTCGGGTTTTCTATAAATATACCGCCCCTACGGGGCTAATAAATCGATGGGTTGTTGATTTTCTATAAATATACCGCCCCTACGGGGCTATAGACTTGTGGTTCCCTCGGGTTTTCTATAAATATATCGTCCCTACGGGACTAGGGGTTGTTGAAACATCTGCTTCTATAAATATATCGTCCCTACGGGACTAGGGGTTGTTGAAACATCTGCTTCTATAAATATATCGTCCCTACGGGACTATAGACTTGTGGTTCCCTCGGGTTTTCTATAAATATACCGCCCCTACGAGGCTATAGACTTGTGGTTCCCTCGGGTTTTCTATAAATATACCGCCCCTACGGGGCTATAGACTTGTGGAAATGCGTGAGCCGAGCCTTATGGCATTCACGCCCCTAATGAAGCGACCGGACATAGATTGACGGGTTGTTGCATTTTCTATAAATATACCGCCCCTACGAGGCTATAGACTTGTGGTTCCATCGGGTTTTCTTTCCCGCTATCATATTTACAAAAACTTTACACACACCTTTGTTCGACGTGATTTCCCCACGACGATTTTCCACTTTACATTTTCCTCAATTCCCCGTATAATTAAAAAACAATTTGACAAAGAACACACAAAACGGAGAACATATTCTATGGAACTTTACGAAGCTGTCAGTCCGCTGGATTTCAGATATTATGGCGGAGATGCTAATTTTATGAACCGTCTCCTGCCCTATGTATCCGAGGCGGGATATGTCACCTATCAGGCAAAAGTGGAGGCAGCCCTGGTACGCACCCTTGCCGCCTATGGGGTTTGCTCAGAGGCGATTGCCGATGAAGTGGAACAAGCAGTAGAACAGGTAACTGCTGAAGCGGTTTACGAAGAACAGCGACGCATCCGGCACAATATCCGTTCGCTCGTCAATGTGATTCGGGAGAAGATCAGCCCAGAAGCCCGGCCCTATGTACATCTATTCGCCACTTCAGCCGACATCCTGGATACCGCCACCGCCTTGCGATTCAAGGCACTGATCGAAAACGTTATTATTCCGGACCTGATTGCATTGGAAATGCAGCTTATTGCGTTAGCACGTGCCCATGCAGAGACCGTCCAGATAGGCAGAACACACGGACAACACGCCGAACCTACGACGTTTGGTTATGCTTTAGCCCTATATGTGAGTCGTCTTGGAACGCGTATAGAGAAGATTTACGAAGCGGGCAACAATTTACGGGGACAATTTTCTGGGGCAGTCGGCGCGTTTAACGGATTGGCCCTCATTCATGACACGCCGGAGGAAATTGAAGCCGATTTTCTTGCACGGCTCGGCTTAAAACCGTCCGATACACACACGTCAACGCAATGTGTCGAACCGGAGTTTATCTCCGATGTAGCGTATCAGGTCACAGCAGCATACACCGTGCTTGCGAACTTCGCAGACGATATGCGTCACCTTTACCGGACCGAACTCGCCGAGGTGGGACGGAAGTATAACCCGCAACTAGTCGGCTCCTCTACGATGCCGCACAAAGTGAACCCGGAGGCTTATGAGAATATCAAGAGCCTCTGGAAAGCGTTCGTGCCACGGATGCAGACAGTCTTTATGGATAGCATTTTGGAACATCAACGCGACCTAACTAACTCCGCATCCAGCCGATTTTTGACTGAGTTGTTCACAGCGTTCGATTACAGTATCTATAGACTTCGACGTGCCTTGGACGAGATGGATGTGAAGGCGGATACGATGCGCCGCAACTTGGAGATGAGCGCGGAGGACACAATTGCGGAGCCTATCTATCTATTGATGGCATATTACGGATTTCCAGATGCTTATGACCATACCCGGAAATTGATAGCACGGGTGCATGAGACAGGAAAAAGCCTGACAACGTTATTGTGGGAGGATGAGACGTTTCGTCCATTCCTTGATAAGTTGACAGAGGCACAGCGGGAAGCCCTTCGGAATCCGACACATTATATCGGCACCGCGGTTCAGCGGACTCATGCCACGTGTGATGTGTGGGAGAAACGATTAGAAGACCTTCAATAAAGCAATTGGCTGTTGGCTGTTGGCGATTAGCAAGAGATGGCTCTAAGCCCTCTGACGCGCGTCAGACCGCTTATTAGAATCATAACATCTTGCCAATTTGCCTGCTAATTGCCCATCGCCAATTCCGCGTGAAACATCATCGGCTCCACAATCTTATAGGTTTCGATTTTCTCATCTCGAACCGTCAAGATTGCCAAGCTTTTAACGGGGTGTCGGTTCTCATCGTAATGAGAAATATATGTTGACCCTTGAAAGGCTTTCGTTGCGGCTAACGCGTCGCGAATCGCTCTCGGCTCCGTTGAATTCGCCTGCTTAATTGCATTCGCTAGGAGCAGCATCGCATCATACCCCGATGAAGCGATACCATCAGGTGCCGTTTTAAACATAGCCATGTAGGCATCAAAAAATTGTTTTACCTCGTCACCCGGCATTTCCGGCGCGAAATTTGTTGTCTGGTAAATACCTTCCAGCGGGGTGTTATCGTCCAAGGTATTGAAAAATTTTTCCGGTTCATCCCAGGTATCTCCCCCGATAAAGGGTGTCTCAATACCGAGGTCTCTCGCTTCCTTAATGACCAAAGGCACCTCTGGTGCAAAACTGGAGAGCAAGATAACGTCAGGATTCGCTTCCTGAATCCGTTGAAGTTGTGCGGTAAACGTTGTATCGCCTCTTTGATAAACTTCATTGGCGAGAATTTGACCGCCTAATTCCTGAAAACGCGCTACAAACGCCTCAACGTGTCCCGTTGAGTAAACATCCTGCTCTTGTTGAATTGTAGCAGCTGTTTTTGCGTTCAGCTCTTCCGAATCCGCTGCAAATTCGGCTATCACTTTCCCTTGAAAAGCATTTGTGATAACAGACAGAAACAGAAAATCTCCCGCCGCGTTAGCGAGTGTACCAGCGGAACCGAGGATTGTGGGCCGTTGAAGCTCCTGGATAGTCGGTCCCGCTTGGTCAGCAATCGTTGAGAAAATTGGTCCCAGCAGCGCAACAACTCCCTCATCTTCAACCAACGTTGTAGCAAGCGCGACAGTTTTATCGACATCCGGAAATGTGTCAGGGGCAGTCTGATTGTCTCTCTGGATAAATTCAACTTGCATACCGAGGACACCCCCATCAGCATTGATTACCTTCCTCGCCAAATCCGCGCCTCTTCCGAAAGTTACGTAATGGTCCGACGGTTGAATCAAACCAATTTTAAGCACCTGCGGCGTAGTTGGATCCGTGGGTGGCGTTACCATGTCGCTCATCCGTTGACATCCAGAAAGTGAAAGAAATACACAAAGGACCAGGCTAAAAACTTTTACATTCATATAATATCTCCTTAATAATTGTGATTGTGTTTGAACCGAGTGGCATAATAGGCATTTTATCACAGCCCATTGAAAACGTCAAGCGAAAAAAGAGGGCGGGGTGTGTAAAGTTTTTGTACACCCGTTTGTAGTAGGGCGATTCATCGCCCGTCGTGTCGTATAACGTGAGTTTGAAAAATTTTCCCCTCGTATGAGCAGCGGGCTGGGTGCCCGAATACTGGGCGATAAGTCGGCTTCTTAGGGACGATATGTTTATAGGCATCTGGGTTTCAGCCCGCCTCTTAGTGGTTCACTCGGTAAATTCTTCTGTCTTATGAGTTTACAGATAATAGCCAAGACGGACTACTGTGCTTGCGACGATGGCGTGTCCATATTACCATATAAACTTAGCGAGCAAACCACTTAGTCCCAGTATTCGGGCGACAAGCCCGCTCCTCAAGGACGATATCTTTATAGAAAACCGTTTCCGCCCCGATTCTTAGTCCCAGTATTCGGGCAAGCAGCCCGCTCCTCAAGGACGATATCTTTATAGAAGCAGCAGTTTCTGCCCGCCTCTTAGTCCCAGTATTCGGGCAAACAGTTTCCCGCTCTTCAAGGACGATATCTTTATAGAAGCACAAAAACGCCCACCCCCTCTTAGTCCCGTAGGGACGATATCTTTATAGAAGCACAAAACGCCCACCCCCTCTTATACCAAATTCATCTGATTCATCGTGTTCACGGACCGCGATGTCGAATGCTAACGGGCAGGTTTTTGGTATGTTTACGACTTGTGCCAGTTAACGAATTGTTTTTGTTGTTTTCACAGATATTTGACATTCATATAAAGATATCGTCCTTGAGGAGCGGGCTGCTTGCCCGAATACTGGGACTAAGAGGTCGGGGCGGAAACGACTTTCTATAAAGATATCGTCCTTGAGGAGCGGGCTGCTTGCCCGAATACTGGGACTAAAGAAGAAATCAACCAATGATAAAAACTAACAAGACGTTATATAATTGTGAAATAATATTGGACAAATAGTTATTTAGCACAAATCGTTATGTTTATGTTTATTGTCTGAATCACGGAAGGCGCGGAGAACACAGAGGGTGCGGAAAATGCGTTTGTGTTTCGGACATTTCGTTTCGCGAGAGACGGTTCGGTAACAAAGGCTCTCTTATTTCCGCGTTCTCCGCGATAATCCGCGATTCTGATAGGTATTTTTATACCCTCTGTGTTCTCTGCGATTTTCCGCGTTCTCCGCGTCCTCCGCGCCTTCCGCGATTCAGATAACACGCGCAAAATCCTCCCTTCCATTCTTCCACCCTTCCTGCTATCATTATGACAAAAACTGGACACACTCAGAAAATATATTTATAGAAAAACGCGAACGCACAATCCTGCCCTACGGCCAAAAATTATACATCGGCTGCTGCGTCACAACACTGATGAGACTCCAGATACCGCCAACGGTGAAATCGCCTAACATCAAACCGATAGCAAACATGACGAGCTTCCGAGAAGCACGTGGACCCCCCATTCGCAGAACTCCCCACTTGATAACCGAACTCACAAGCATGCAACTCCACAAATACCGCATGCCCCAATCGCTTGAGACGACAAACCCAATCGGATGGAAGGGCCACCAGAAAAAACGTGCCCGCATGAACATCAACAACGTTGAAAAAAGCAGCCCGAAAAGGATGCCACCGGTAGCATAAAAATTCGGTTCAGTCGGGTAATAGAGCCAACGTTGAAGTCCGTTGAACGCGCGTCCCCCAAAACCGGTCGCCCAGCTACTCGTACCGCTCATATTCACAGCACCGTAGGTGTAAAAAAGATAGAGAATAACGCCGAAAACCATCACAGCAGCGAAGGCAGAAATCCCTAACAGCGCGAAAAATAAACGTCTTGAGTGAATCGTAGAACGTTCTGCAAGCTTGAACCCTTCCAACTGATGCGGCATCGGGTGACTGGTATAACTCCGATTGAACCAGCGGTAAACCGTCAAGGCAACGAGGTTATTCACCCCCAATGCCCGTGTACCGAAGCTGTCAATGAGAATATCATGGTTCGGCATATTCTCCATTGCATGCACAGGAAACCCCTGCTCAGCACGCATCCGCGTCAGCACAAGCACGATGATGAAATAGATTCCAAAAAACAGCGGTATCAAGTAGAAGGACATGCCGATACGCCTAGAGAAAATAAAGAGCAGGACAAACCCGCCAACAATTCCCCAGAGCGCGGCTCTGTACGGTATCGGTTCGTCCGTATCTTCCCTTGTGCGGTGCCGTGCAATGCGGAACACCCCTCGGAAATGGCGCATGTTCAACACCAACACCGAAACGAAAATCCCGATAGCTGCACCGAAGCACTGCCGGTCAATGTACGGAAACCCTGGCAGATTAGACATCCCCGCCGCACTCGCGGCGACCAACTGTGCCTTGTAGAAAAAGAAGAAAAACCAGCTGGAAAACGAAAGGTCTAACGGCATCAACAGTCCAAGTCCAATGACGAACGGATAATAAGACATACTGATGCTTCCGATGGCGTTCCACGGTTTTTCTGTGAACAGATGTCCAAACCCGCGCCATCCGCCGATACGTTTAACCGGAAGAGATGGAATTGTCGGATACAGAAAGCTGAAACCGTTCAGAATAGCAATGGATGCCGCAATGCCGAAACCGAGCCACATAATACGATTAGAAAAAAGCGATTTCGTGTTAGAGGTGACGTGAAACGCAAGCTGTGTAATCGGATAGGAGAGCCGTTCACGTTCTATCCACTGTTTCCGTAAAACGACGTTGAGACACAGCATCACTAGGACAAGCACCGTGATGAACGCCGTCCAGGATAGCAGCGGCACCATCCACCCGCCAATCACATCCAGCGTAGAGAGATTCGATTCACCTTTATAATACCCCGCCAGCACTTTTTGGTCATCAATGAGAAGCCATTTCGGAAGGTAATCCCAAAAGAGCTGTTTCCATTCATTTTCGGGGGTTGCAAAGTAGAACGCATGTCCTATAGAGGTGACGAGAAGCGTCATCAAGGTGATAGATGGAAAAGCGCAGGCCGTGCTGAGCAGGACGTATATAGTCAGAAGCTCCGCATCAGCAAATAGGCGAACCCCAGTCGTACGCCAGACAACAAGGTTAATTAGAGTGAATACGAAGACGACAAAGACGACGTTGTAAAACGGCACCGCATACGTGTTGAGCGCATAACCGACAAGCCCGACCTCCCCCGCGATTATCCAATAGAAATTAAACGGAATCAGTACAAGCGTAATGATTACAGATTTCCACGTAACACCATACGATTTCAGGGGAGTGTCCTGCCGCATCCGCTTGCGTCCTTATGAAAAGGGTTATTTTTCTTGACATCTTCAGCATCTCATTAATAGGTATGATACCATATATCAACATGCTGTGCAAGTCTATTTCGTTAAGGATCTTGGGGTTTCCACCCCCCTCTTAGTCCCGTAGGGACGATATGTTTATAGGAGCGTGGGGTTTCCTTCGCCTGTCTTTAGTCCCGTAGGGACGATATGTTTATAGGAAATCAGGTTACGGATGGCGTATCGTCCTCAAAAACATATCTCTCATCGTCCTCAAAAACATATCTCTCATCATAGGGAATATTGAAACGTTTTAGAAACCTAATACCATTTCTAATTGAAAATGTCTCTTTATTGTAGCATAAACTTCCAGTTTGTGCTCTTTTTGTGTCTTCCGTTCTCCGTTTGATTTCTAACAACCGGTAATGATAGAATAATTAATAAAAATGGTATAAGATATTCCTCACGGAAGGTAAGCCGCGCATGGTGTTTTTCCTGATTTTTGATATAATTCGCCACAGTATCAAGATGAGAATGCGAATAGGTGAATGCAGCAAAACCTGTCTGCCATTCAAACCTTCCCCGCAGCCATCCTTTTATATACTGTTGCAGTTCTTCTTTATGTTGTTTTGAAATGAGGGGTTGTCTACCTTTTACAGCGAAGATGATGTGTATGTAAAGTTGGGTGTAGGTGTTAGGCATAATTTTTCCTCTCTATAAATATATCGTCCCTACGGGACTAAAGAGTGTGTGGGAACCTCCCGGCTTCTATAAATATATCGTCCCTACGGGACTATGCGGTTTTGGGGGTTGTGGTTTCTATAAATATATCGTCCCTACGGGACTAAAGAGAAAACGCAAAACGATTTCCTATAAATATATCGTCCCTACGGGACTATGCGGTTTTGGGGGTTGTGGTTTCTATAAATATATCGTCCCTACGGGACTAAAGAGTGTGTGGGAACCTCCCGGCTTCTATAAATATATCGTCCCTACGGGACTAATCATGTGGCCGTTGGTTCTTCTATAAATATATCGTCCCTACGGGACTAAAGAGTGTGGGAACCTCCCGGCTTCTATAAATATATCGTCCCTACGGGACTAATCATGTGGCCGTTGGTTCTTCTATAAATATATCGTCCCTACGGGACTAAAGAGTGTGTGGGAACCTCCCGGCTTCTATAAATATATCGTCCCTACGGGACTATGCGGTTTTGGGGGTTGTGGTTTCTATAAATATATCGTCCCTACGGGACTAAAGAGTGTGTGGGAACCTCCCGGCTTCTATAAATATATCGTCCCTACGGGACTAATCATGTGGCCGTTGGTTCTTCTATAAATATATCGTCCCTACGGGACTAATCACGTGGCCGTTGGTTCTTCTATAAATATATCGTCCCTACGGGACTAATCACGTGGCCGTTGGTTCTTCTATAAATATATCGTCCCTACGGGACTAAAGAGAAAACGCAAAACGATTTCCTATAAATATATCGTCCCTACGGGACTAATCATGTGGCCGTTGGTTCTTCTATAAATATATCGTCCCTACGGGACTAAAGAGAAAACGCAAAACGATTTCCTATAAATATATCGTCCCTACGGGACTAAAGAGTGTGTGGGAACCTCCCGGCTTCTATAAATATATCGTCCCTACGGGACTAATCACGTGGCCGTTGGTTCTTCTATAAATATATCGTCCCTACGGGACTATGCGGTTTTGGGGGTTGTGGTTTCTATAAAGATATCGTCCCTACGGGACTAAAGAGAAAACGCAAAACGATTTCCTATAAATATATCGTCCCTACGGGACTAAAGAGTGTGTGGGAACCTCCCGGCTTCTCTGACACGTTTCAGAGATGTTCTTAGAATCACAAACCTCTTGCCAATTGCTAATCGCCAATTGCTAATTGCCAATCGCCAATTGGCGTTGACGAATGTCAGCCCAAGGCCCAGTAATCGCAAGCGTAATGCCCGGGTGCTGAATATTGACAAAGAGCGTCCTGCCATCAGGGGAGAACGTTGCCCCCGCAAACTCCGATGTGTTCGCGGAATTGCGTGCAAATTGGTAGGTGTGTCCCTCAGGCGTTACCCCAACCAAGAACTGCTCCTTTGGCCCATCTTCACAGATAATGAGGTCGCCCCAGGGGGTAACCGTAAGATTATCAGCATTTTCAAGGAGCTTGCTGTCATCCGGTTCAATAAAAAGTTCAAGCGTGCCGGGCTTTTTTCCCTCTCGACTTGTGCCTTCATACGGGCTCGGAATGTATCGCCAGATTTGTCCTGCTTTTGCAACGCCGCCATTTGTGCATGCGAAATAGATTGAATCACCGCTGTACCACATACCTTCACCCCGTGCGAACTTCGCAGCCTGCTTACCATCAACCCCCTGTTTGCGCAGATCATCTTTCGGTGCCTCTACATTTTCAATATCCACCCAGGCGACCGGCATCTTTTGCCCAATAGCAATAGGATTGTAGGTCCATGAGGTAGTTTTTTGTAAATTGTTCTTCCAATTCCGGGTATCCGCGTCCTTGATGTCTCGGATTTTCAAGGCTTGGAGGCGGCCCCCTTTGACAAGCTGCCCGGGTTCTTCAGGTATAAATCGATAGATTAAGCCATCGTCCCTATCTTCGGTTTGATAAACAATACCGGTTCGTGCGTCCACAGCAATCGCCTCATGATTGAACCGTCCCATCGCCTTTAGCGGCACAGCTGGCACCAGCTCTTGCGTAGCAGAGACCGGCACCTCAAAATTGTAGCCGTGGTCCCGTTCAAACGTGTTCTCCATTTTTTGGACGTTCTCTTCACAGGTCACCCATGTCCTCCAGGGGGTCGGGCCTCCGGCACAATTGCGAATTGTTCCTACTAGGCTCAAGAAATGTTTCTCCAACGTTCCTGTTCGGGTATCATAAACAAGTGTCGTTGTGCCACCGAGGCAGGGCAATTCCTTAGAGCCCAGATCGTAAAATTTGTCGGTATCAACCCGCTGAATCCTCTCGTTGTTCCATCCGAACGGTCCCACGATTTTGTCAGTAGCCGTTAATTCGTGATTTCGGATTAGAATCGTTTTTCCATTAGGCCCTGAGAACGCTGCCATACCATCGTGTTTACCCGGCACCCAAAGCCCATCGTCCATCAGCTCGCCGACCCTAGAAAAAGCGTGACAATGAAACCCCTCTGGTAAGTCAAGGAGCTGATTTGGTGCTGGAACAAATTTATAGGGCGGCTCCGACTTCGGTTTGAAACCCGGCACCCGCCTGAGCAGCTTACGGCCAACGCCCGAAAACCCATAACCCACCGCTGCTGAAGCAGCAGCAACCGCGCCGTAACTCAGAAATTGCCGTCGAGATATATTAAATTTCACCGTTTCCGTTCTCCATTCCTCATTTTTTTTCTTCTGTAGGAGCGTGCTGTGCACGCGACATCTTCCGCAAAAATGTCAAAAACTAAATAGTCCTGACCGAAAATCAAAAACGTTTTGACAAAGTCCACCAATTTGTGTTAAAATTATACAAAACAAACTTAAGTATAACACAGATTGCATAAATATGCACAATCTTTCTTTGATAAAAAGCAGCAGCTACAAGGCGTGTGCTGTTAAATAAGGAGAAACCGTGAAATGGAGAATCACAGTTATGCCCCCGGAGAAATAGAACCGCGCTGGCAAACCGTGTGGCAAGAAAAGCAAGCATACACAGTCCCAAACGATATTGAGACGCTCAAGCAGAAACCGAAATATTATGTGCTCGGCATGTTCCCTTACACTTCAGGAGCTGGGCTCCACCTGGGGCACGCGAAAAACTACATACCGACTGATGTGCTCGCCAATTTCAAGCGGATGCAGGGGTATCACGTGATGCACCCGATGGGATGGGATGCCTTCGGACTTCCGACCGAACGGACAGCTGTCCATGAAAACGAACACCCAGCGCACATTACACAACGTAACACACAAACCTTTCTAAAGCAAATTCAACGAATCGGTTTCTCTTACGACTGGGCACGCAAAATTGACACCTCTCTGCCTGAATATTATAAGTGGACGCAATGGATTTTCCTACGCCTTTATGAAAAAGACCTTGCATATATCGCCGATGTGCCTGTCAACTGGTGCCCCGCATTAGGCACTGTCCTCTCAAACGAAGAGGTACAGGACGGTAAATATGTCGAGACCGGTGACCCGGTCGAACGTCGCTCCATGCGTCAATGGATGCTAAAAATTACCGCCTATGCTGAACGTTTGCTGGAAGACCTAGACCTATTGGATTGGCCCGATGGACTTAAGGAGATGCAACGGCATTGGATTGGGAAATCGGAGGGGGCAGACATCACCTTCAACGTCAAAGGGAGCGATGCAACGTTCACCGTTTTCACAACGCGCCCGGATACACTCTTCGGTGCAACCTATTGTGTGCTTGCCCCGGAACACCCGCTCGTCTCCGAAATAACGCACCCCGACGCAGCAACGGCAGTTAGTACTTATGTTAAGGAGACTGTCAACAAATCCGACCTCCAACGCACAGACCTCGCTACAGACAAAACGGGGGTTTTCACAGGGGCCTACGCTATTAATCCCTGTAACGGCGAAGAAATCCCGATTTGGGTCGCCGACTATGTCCTCATGACTTACGGCACAGGGGCAATCATGGCTGTCCCGGGACACGATGACCGCGACCACGAATTCGCCACAACCTTCGGCATTCCTATCGTTGAGGTTATCAGCGGCGGCGAAAACCCAATCGAAGCGGAAGCATTTATCGGCGACGGGGTGTGCACTAACAGCGGTTTTCTCAACGGACTCCGCGGCGACGCGGCAAAAGAGAAGATGATTACATGGCTCGAAAGCCAAGGAAAGGGGACACGGCAGGTCCAATACCGCCTCCGGGACTGGCTATTCTCACGGCAAAGGTATTGGGGTGAACCCTTTCCACTTGTGCATCTTGAAGATGGAACGATTGTCCAACTTACAGACGACCAACTGCCTGTAGAACTACCGCCCATTGACACCTACAAACCGACAACGGATGGTAAACCGCCTCTGGCACGTGCCGATGAAACATGGTTGAAGGTGAAACTCCCAGACGGCCGAATTGCGACACGAGAGACCAATATCATGCCGCAGTGGGCGGGCTCCTGTTGGTATTATCTCCGTTTTCTGGATGCCCACAATACTGAGGCACCTTTTGACCCCGCGCTTGAACGTTACTGGATGCCGGTGGACCTTTACGTCGGCGGCGCGGAACACGCCGTGCTCCATCTGCTCTACGCACGTTTCTGGCATAAGGTGCTCCACGATTGCGGATTAGTCTCCACAGTAGAACCGTTTCAGGGGTTGCTTCATCAAGGCATTATTCTCGCTGAATCCTACAAAGATGCTGCGGGCAAATACTATTACCCTCACGAAGTTGAGCAGGCCGCTGGTAAAACTGTAAGCAAAGCCGCTGGTGAACCGCTCCACGTTCAAATGGAAAAGATGTCTAAATCCCGTTTTAACGTCATCAATCCGAACGAGGTCATTGATAAATACGGCGCGGATGCACTCCGACTCTATCTGCTGTTTATCGGCCCCGTCACAGCGAGTGCACCGTGGCAAGACGCGGGCATAGAAGGGGTCTATCGTTTTCTACAGCGCGTCTGGCGGCTCGCCATCGATGAACAGAGCGGTGAACTTAGTACCAAGCTAACCGACGCAGCTGGCACATCGGAACCGGAGCTCTGGCGGGAACTCCATAAAACTATCAAACAGGTGACAGAGGACACGGAGTCCATCGACAAGATGAACACCGCAATTAGCCAAATGATGATTTTTGTGAACGCTGCAACACAAAAAGAATCGCTGCCGAAGGAGACGTTGAAAACGTTCCTACATCTCCTCTCGCCCTATGCCCCGCACGTCGCACAAGAATTGTGGCATCGCCTCGGTGAAACGGAGCTCCTTGTGCACGCCGCATGGCCCGAATATGACAAAACGATACTTGAAAGTGCCACGGTAACCATTATCGTCCAAGTGAACGGCAAACTCCGAAGTCGGCTACAATTGTCCACAGATGCAACCGATGAAGAAATTGAGAAAGCCGCACTTGCTGACGAACGCGTGCAGCGGTTTACTGAAGGAAAAGAGCCACGAAAGGTTATCATTGTACCGAACCGTTTGATTAATATCGTTGTTTAGCGCACATTTTTTTTGAGGAGCGGGCTGCTTGCCCGAATACTTGTAGAACGGAAAAACATCCAAAGAAAGAGGCATCTATGCGTATCGTAAGTGTGATTGGAGCGTTCATATTCATTTTCACAGCAATCGTGCCCGTGTTTGCAGCGGATAAATTGGTCTTTGCCATCCGTGAGCCGTTTCAACAGGAAGACGGTTTCCGAGCAACAACACGGACGCTTGAGAAAGGCAGAAGTACAAAAAAATGGTGGGAATTCTATCAGTACAACATCGGCACGATGAAGCCGGATGGCACAGATTTTCGCCGCCTCACCGAGGATGGCGTTTCGCGCAAACCCAGACTCTCACCGGATGGAGAGCGAATCGCTTATATATCCGGCATGGACGAGGCAAAATCGCTATATGTCATGTGGGCAGACGGGACCGAGAAAAAGCGACTTCTCAAAAAACAGTTCGCTATCCACGATATCCGGTGGTCACCGCTAAGCAACGCCATCCTCGTTGTACTGGAGATTGACCGTGTGAAAGAACGGTTGGAAAATTGGGTGGTAACCGTCGATGGAAAAATAGAGCGGTGGCGAACGAAACAGTGGGCAGAAGGGTGGCTACATTGGGACCCGAAAGGCGAAAAGGTTAAAGAACCCCATAGAAGATTGCTTGAAGTGTTACCGAACGGAACACGCTGGCCCAAATGGTCACCTGACGCTAAATGGATTGCATTTACAACCGAGGGACACCTCGCACTGGCAGCACCGGAAATTGTCAGTATGGGGCGAAGATGGTTCCTGCAACGCAACGAACCACCCTGTGAAAACATTGAGGAATGGTCACCGGATGGCACACAACTCCTGTTTTATACATCAGGTGAAATCTGTGTCGCCACTATAGAGAACGGCAAATTCAAAAGCTATCTGAACCTCAGCCTTTACCGCGGACGCGACGCAACATGGAGCCCAGATGGAAGCCAAATTGCATTTATCGGGAGCGACTCGAATGGACGACGCACCAGCGAAATCTTTATCTTAGATGTTGAAACCGGTAAAATGCAGCAGATTACCTCAACAACTCACGATTACTTTGAACTACATTGGCGATAAAGCAAACCGATAACTAACTGAATTATTTTACTAACTTATGACAAATTCTATATCTATGAAAAATGAAAAGCACGTTGATAGAAACGTTTCCATTATACCCTTAGGCGGCTTAGGCGAATTTGGACTCAACATGATGGTATATGAAACCGAAAATGACATCATTGTCATTGATACAGGTTTCATGCTGCCGAGCACAGACATGCCCGGAGTCGACCTGATATTTCCCGATATTCATTACCTCGTTGAACGCAAAGATAAAATTCGCGGCATACTTCTAACCCACGGCCACGAAGACCACATCGGGGCTTTAGCCTATGTACTCCAGCAGTTAGACGTACCTACATACGGCACACAGCTGACACTTGCAATCGCAAAGGGACGATTGAAAGAGTACGGCGTGCTAGACAAAGCACAGCTCAATACGATTGCCCCTGGGGATACCGTAACATTGGGCGATTTTTCAGCCGAGTTCATCCACGTCACACATAGTATTCCCGATACAGTTGCAATTGCACTACGCACCCCTATCGGCATTATCGTCCACACAGGCGATTTCAAGTTCGATGCAACCCCGATTGATGGAAAACTCACCGATATCCAGACGCTAGCGCGGCTCGGAGCCGAGGGCGTGCTGCTCCTACTCTCCGACAGCACAAACGCTAACTGGCCGGGGCAGACCCCCTCGGAACGGAGCATCTACGATAAGATAGACAATATCTTTCAAAAAACTGAGCACAGGCTGTTCCTCTGCACCTTCTCATCGAGTATACACCGGCTCCAGCAATTTATAGATTTAGCCGAAAAACATAGACGACTTGTCGCCGTCACCGGACGTTCTTTGATTAACAACATCCGAACCGCTTCTGAACTCGGTTACCTTAAGGTTAACCACGATTATCTAATTGACGCACGCGATGCTTCTATGTTCAAACCGCATGAAGTCGTAATCTTATGCACAGGCAGCCAAGGCGAACCGCGGTCCGCCATGTCATTGATGGCACTCGATAACCACCCTTTTTTAAAGGTTGAACCGAACGACACGGTCGTCATCTCCGCACGTATTATACCCGGCAACACAAAGTCTGTTGGCAATATCGTCAACCATCTGCTCAGACGCGGCGCAAGGATATTCCACCAAAACAACTCCGATGTTCACGTCTCTGGACACGGCGCAAGTGAAGACCTGAAACTTATGCTCAACCTCTTGCAACCCAAGTTCTTTATCCCGATACACGGTGAATATCAAAACCTTGTGAAGCACGCCGAACTTGCCGAGTCTGTCGGCATTTCAGAAACCAACATTAGAGTCGCTGAAGATGGAGAACTGATTAGGCTTACCCCTGAATCGTGTGAGGTGTTTGAGCGGGGGGGACGTTCTGGCCGTGTCCTAGTTGATGGCAAACCGGACATTGAACTAGAGGATATTGTGCTGCGCGACCGAATCCAACTTTCACAAGACGGCATGGTCATTCCTATTATCGTGCTCCACAGCGACGGCGGCGCAATTGCAACCGACCCAGAAATCGTTTCCCGCGGGTTTGTCTACATGGACGAAGCAGAAGACCTCGTCACGGAAGCAAAGGAAATCACCCGCCAAATTATTGAAAACCTAAGTGATGAACAGAAGCACGAAACAGAGACGGTACAGGAAGAAGTCCGAACCGGACTGCGCCGATTTTTCACGAAACGGATGCAGCGAAGACCGCTAGTCCTTCCTGTCGTTATGCGCGTTTAGAATTTAGGGTGTGCTCACTATTAGGACTTGCGCATTCCCCCCGCCCGCGGGGGATAAAAAGGGGTGGATTTAGAACGTTCAGAAGCAAAATTAATTACCGAGTAAACCATTTAGGGCTCACACAGTTTTGATTGCTGCGATAACCCCGCTTCTGTAGGAGCCCCCCGAACTACGGCTATGGTGTGGGAACTTCCCACACAAGCACAGAATGCTCTTCACCCCCGCTTGCAATTGCGCTGCCATCCGGCGAATACGCAATACTTCTCACAGAGCTTATGTGCCCCTTAAGAACGGTTTTCGGGTCGCCCGTGACAGCATCCACTAAACGCACCGCGCCATCTCTGCTGCCGACAGCGATTGTGCTACCATCCGGTGAATACATCACACTCCAAACGTAAAACTTATATTTCGCAAGTGTACTTTTGCGGCGTGCTGTAAAGGCATCCCATAACCGCACCGTGCCATCGGAACTGCCCGTAACGATTGTGCTACCATCAGGTGAAAAGGCAACCGAATTGACAACGTGCGTATGTCCTTTGAGTGATGTTTTGGATTGTCCCGTGGCAGTTTGCCATAGTACCACTAGCTCGTCTGAACTTGCTGTGGCAATTGTGCTGCCATCAGGTGAAAAGGCAATACTTCTAATAGACCCGGAATGCCCTTTGAGTGTAGCTCTTGGCTCCTCTGTGGCAACGTCCCAGAGTATTCCAATATTGTCCGCGCCGCCACTCGCCAACGTGCTGCCATCCGGTGAATACGCGAGTGCCCTGACATAGTCTCTATGTTCTGTAAGTGTTGCCTTTGGATGTCCTGCGGCACTATCCCAAAGCCATATCTCTTCATAACTTCCAGAAGCAATCGTTTCGCCATCTGGAGAATACGCCACACTCCAAACATATTCTGTATGTCCCGCAAGTAGACTCACTTCCTCACCGCTATGAACATCATAAACCCATGTGCCGATGTCGCCAGCAACGGCAAGTCGAGTGCCATCCGGAGAGAACACAACATTGCCCGTTATACTACTTTTGCCAAGCCGAAATTTAGCACCCTCAGGTAAATCCGATTGCGGCGTGTCTTGACTAAGCTCTGTTTTCATTACACATACCCTCTTTTTTAGTCTCTATATTAAAGAAGTATAACACAAAAGTAGGAATTTAAGCAAGGGGGGGGGTAAAGGTAGGGTGTGTAAAGTTTTTGGACTATGATAGAGGGAAGGATGGAAGATTGGAAGATTGGAAGATTGGAAGATTGGAAGGGGGGAAGGATGGATTTCGCGCGTGTGTTGTCTGAATCGCGGATTTATCGGATTTATCGGATTTTAAGATGCGTAACAATAGAAGGTTTGTGATTATGAGCTAGTGTGTTGTGTTTTCTATAAATATACCGCCCCGCTGGTGCTAGATTGTCTGGCACTTGTGCTTCTATAAATATACCGCCCCGCTGGTGCTAGCTTGTGTTGTGTTGCTGTCTCACGTTTAAGTACAAAAATTTTACACACCCGTAAAGGTATTTATTAAAAAATTCGCTTGACTTTTTTTCTGTATGTGGTAAACTAATTATGAGGCTTCTAATGAGACTTAACGAACGCGGTTGAAAAGGGTTTCCCGTGTTCACGGAGGATTCGTTGTCTCCTGACTTAGGTAAAACCCTGAATTCAGGAGGTTTACGAAATGGCACAAGATGTACACACAATGAAACGGCCTATAGGGAAACGGCCTATAGGGGCTTAGCTGATATTTTAGGCATTGCGCTTTCTTGCAGAAAGACGCAATGCCTGATTGCGCCTACACCTATTACTACAGAAAACGCGAGTTTGAAAAAAGTTTTGACCTAGAGCGTTCTCTGGTAGTTTTAGCAAAAAACTGCACAAACTAGGAAGTATGTGCTACAATTATGCTGCTTTTTTCTCGGTGAAAAAGGTTTAGAGCAAACGGATATTTATTATCAAGCTCACGTAAATTAAAAACTAACGGTTATTATTTCCTTGCATTCCAAAGCGACAACGTGTATAATTAAATAAGGTGAACTCACAACACAAAACCTACGCCAAATTTGATTCTTCATAAGGACAGAAAAGTAAAGATCACCCTGCTAAAGCATGGGTGCTTTGACATAGCGTAACCACACGTTCCCTGTCAAAGATTAAGTTCTTCACTACAGTCATATATCGGTATATCTGTGGTGGTGCACAACGGTGTTTCGGATGCTCCCCAAGTCCGATGTAAACGCTGATATACCGATCTGGATGGGGAAATACAAACTCTACGGAGAATTACAAACTATGTTTGTTCCTGTCGTTGACAAAAACCAAAATCCACTGATGCCAACAAAGCCTTCGCGGGCAAGGAAGTGGATACAAGAAAAGAAAGCGACACCCTTTTGGAAGAATGGCGTTTTTTGTGTGCGCCTTAACGCTGCTCCTTCGGATAGATACTTCCAAGAGATATGTGTAGGCGTAGACCCTGGCAGTAAGAAGGAAGGCTTTACCGTCAAAAGCGAGGCACATACCTACCTGAATGTGCAAGCAGACGCTCACAACAAGGTTGGAAAGAAAATCGAAAAGCGGCGGACGCTGCGGAGAGGCAGACGCACACGGAAATGTCCGAATCGGAAAAAGAAGCATCACAACCTGTCGAACCGGAAGCGTATCCCCGCAGGCACACGTGCAAGATGGGATTGGAAACTTCGCATATTAGATTGGTTGTCTAACCTCTATCCTGTTACACACGTCTGTGTTGAGGACATTAAGGCGCAAACAAAACAGTATCAAAAGCAGTGGAATCAGGCTTTTAGTCCTTTGGAAGTCGGCAAGCACTGGTTCTATTCAGAGGTAGAAAAGCGATGGAAACTCCTGACATTACAAGGGTTTGAAACCAAAGAGATACGCGAGCGTCTGGGTCTCAACAAGTCGTCAAAGAAGTTAGCTGAAACCTTTGAGGCACATTGCGTTGATAGCTGGTGCTTGGCCTATCACACCGTTGGCGGTTTAGAGATACCCGACAATACCGATATATTCTGTATCTCACCGATACCGATACGCAGGCGAGAACTCCACAGACAAAATCCGCAGAAAGGTGGCAATCGTCCGCGATATGGTGGCACCTTATTAGGCGATGGACTCGTTAAAAACACATTGATAAAGCACGACAAATATGGACTAACACGCCTTGCCGGTGTTAATGCTAAAGGACTATTCTCTGTCTATTCAAAAGATGGACACCGATTAACAACGGGTGCGAAACGCACAGATTTTCAAGTCCTAACACGCTTGAACTTTCAATATAGGAGCGGTGTTTCCTCCCCGTGCTAAAGCAACGGGGTCTCCACACCGAAGATTGATGAAAAAAAACATGTACGAAAAAATATGGGACGCGCATATAGTGCGAGCATCCGCTACTGAAGTGCCAATCCTCTACATAGATACACACCTCGTTCACGAAGTGACATCCCCGCAAGCATTTGAAGGGTTGCGCCTCAACAACCGAAAAGTACGCCGACCCGACCTGACGTTCGCCACGATGGACCACAACGTCCCCACAACAGACAGAACGCTACCCATCACCGACCTAATTGCAGCGAAGCAGATGGAAACCCTCGCGCAAAACTGTGCCGAATTTGACATTCCGCTCTACGACATCAACAGTCCCGAACAGGGGATTGTTCACGTCATCGGGCCCGAATTGGGCATCACACAACCCGGAAAAACGATTGTGTGCGGTGATAGTCACACCTCAACCCACGGTGCGTTAGGCGCGCTTGCCTTCGGCATCGGCACAAGTGAAATTGAGCATGTCCTCGCCACACAATGTCTCTTGCAACATAAGTCAGAAACCTTTGATATCCAAATTGATGGAACACTCCCTTACGGCGTTACCGCAAAGGACATCATCCTCTCGATTATCGGACATATCGGTATTGACGGCGGCAACGGTGCCGTGGTGGAATATACAGGTTCGGCTATCCGCGCCCTCAGCATTGAGGAACGGATGACCGTTTGTAATATGTCAATTGAGGCAGGCGCGCGTGCTGGCATGATTGCCCCCGACGATACGACCTACGAATATCTCGCTGGTAGACGTTTCGCTCCGAAAGGCGAAGCGTTCGATACAGCCGTCGAACGTTGGAAACTGCTCCCGACCGATGAAGGCGCAAGCTATGACCGCACCCTGCAACTCAACGCAGCAGACATTGCACCGCAGGTGACATGGGGAACAAACCCCGGCATGGTAACCGATGTGACAGGACACGTGCCGAATCCAGCTGACATGACATCCCCCGATGAGAAGCGCGCCGCTGAACATGCTTTAGCTTACATGGACCTTCAGCCCGGCACCCCGATGACAGATATTCCTGTGGATAGGGTTTTCATCGGCAGTTGTACCAACTCCCGCATCAGCGATTTACGAGCTGCTGCAGAAATCGCCAAGGGGCGGAAGGTGGTAGACACCGTCAGTGCAATGGTCGTCCCCGGTTCGCAGGCAGTCAAACGTCAAGCGGAGGCGGAGGGGCTCGATGAGATTTTCCGTGCTGCAGGATTTGAATGGCGCGAAGCCGGGTGTAGCATGTGCCTCGGCATGAATCCCGATATCCTGATGCCGGGTCAACGCTGCGCCAGTACATCCAACAGGAATTTTGAAGGTAGACAGGGTAAAGGCGGACGCACACACCTCGTCAGCCCACAGATGGCGGCTGCAACTGCGGTTACAGGCCGCTTTGTAGACATCCGAACGTTTGGATAGGTCAAATAGGAGCTTGCAGGAGAGGGCAAAGAGTATACCAACAACGTCCTTGTTATCAAGGAAAATACGGAGGCAATAATGGAATCTATCATCATTGAAAAAGTCAAAGAGCTTCCGCCAGAGCTCCAGGAAGAGGTCATTAATTTCATTGATTTCCTGCGAACGAAAAAAGGTTCAAAACGGGGAAAAAAACCAAACTTGGAATGGATTGGCGGATTAGAAACGTATCGTGACCAATGGACAGCTCTCGAACTTCAGCAGAAAGCGTCAGATTGGAGGGATTAGTGTACCTTGCAGATACCAATATTTTTCTTGAAGCCCTGTTGGGACAAGAGAAAAAGGACGATGTCCAATCATTCTTACAGAATATTGACTTGAGCGAAATCTTCATAACAGATTTGTCGCTTCATTCCATAGGCATTATTCTGTATCGGTTGAAGAATTCTGCTCTCTTTAGGACGTTCTTAGAGGATATAATTGTTGATGGAGTTGGCATCCTTTCCTTGCCACCGGAAGATCTTAAAACGCTTGCCCTGACAGCCGATAAATTTAACCTTGACTTTGACGATGCATATCAATACGCTGTCGCCGCGAAATATGAAATGCAACTCATCAGTTTCGATACGGATTTTGATCGAACCGAAAGGAAACGAAAGGAACCTATTGAGGTGTTATGATGAAAACTTGGCACGAAATATTAATCGCCGATCTTGCCGTCAACCGAGCTGAAGCAATTGACTATTTTGATATGTCACTGCAAGAATACCAAACTGATGGCGACACCCTCTTCCTTCTGAAAGGACTTCGCAATATTATAGAGGCACTAGGCGGAGTTTCCGAAATTGAAAAGCAAACCGGTAAGGAGACGGAAGGCCTTCTTAAGGTGCTGTCCAGCAACGACGCGCCAAGTCTTGATACGCTCAACACCCTGGCTAAGGCCCTGGGATGTCGGTTGTCTATTGAACCGTTACCGGCTGCACATCCAGACCATGAAGTTAAGGACGAGAATCAGCTAATTGCACAGCGAACGACCGCGCATCCTAGTTTCGAAGTCGCTACCGACTAAGCTACGTGAGAGCAAAAAACTGACTGTGAATACGGCTATACGTTCACTAAGGAGAAAGAAAAATGGAAGCATTCAAAGAACACGTCGGACTTGTCGTCCCACTGGATCGAATTAATGTTGACACAGACCAAATCATCCCGAAGCAATTCCTAAAACGGATCGAACGTACCGGCTTCGGCGAATTTCTATTTTATGATTGGCGTTACCTTGAAAATGGCGACCCCAACCCGGAGTTTGTGCTAAACCACCCGCGTTACGCAGACGCGAGTATCTTAATTGCAGGCGTAAACTTCGGCTGTGGAAGCTCCCGCGAGCACGCGCCGTGGGCGTTACAGCAGTATGGTTTCAAAGCAATCCTCGCCCCCTCCTTCGCCGACATATTTCGTAACAATTGTTATAAGAACGGTATCCTGCCTATTGTTTTACCTGCGGACGTTATCACCGCGCTCAGCCATGCAGCGCGAGACATCGAAGGGTATCGGTTGATGGTAGACCTGGAGGAACAATCGGTAACCTGTCCTGATGGCACCACGCACACCTTTGACATCGGCGATTTTGAGAAGTACTGCCTCCTAAACGGCCTCGATGAAATCGGGTGGACTTTGCAGTATGAAGCGGACATCGCCGCGTATGAAAACCGGTAGTTTTGTTTTCGGGTCGAGGGGTGTGGTAAAATTACGATGGAGGTGAAAAAATGGAATACCGTTCAAATATCTTATCAGACAAAATCACACTTAATTTTGATCGTGATGCCCAAGTGTCTGTCAAAGCCTTCATCGCACCGATTGAGCATACGGTCTCCAATTTCCACGTCGACTGGGACGCATTGGCAAATCTACGCGTCACTGAACCAGAGAAGCGGTATCCCACATCAATTTTTCAGTCTTTTCTTCCACCGGAACCGGTTTCAGTAGGCGAATGCTGGCAGATTGAAGAAGTGGGTGTTACGGAGTTGCTTCGGCAGCTGCATCCAAATCCGAAATTAATAGAAACACACATTGATACCAATGATTCACGCGGGTTGTGGGGATGTCTCCGCGCATACAACGATAAATTTGCTGACATCACCTTTCGGATTCACGCAGCATTCGACTTTGAAGATGGGACGCTAACACCTTCACAGTTTAAAGGAAATCTGATAATTGACAGGCGTGAAAATAAAGTAACCTTCTTCAAAATGTACGTCCCTGAAGGCACAGTTAACCTCGATATCACTTGGAAAAAGGACAAAGAGCAGCTTTATAGAAGCACAGATGCAGGTCTATGTTCCCAAATGGAACTCCGTTCAGGAACAGAAGACGAAATGCAGAATGCTGACTTCACGGAAGCGATAACACAGAAAGAAGCGGAACGGGCACTGATACTTCGTTTCTACGAAATAGCGCAGATAAATTGGGTGCCCCCGGAGAAAGCAGTGGAATTGGCCGAGGAGCAGGTGAAGTTCATTCATGTTATCTCTATAGACGGACCATTACACGATGAATCTTGCTGAGGGAGTGGAAAAGGCTTGAGGGCAGTTGTCCTCTACTGGGATAGAATTATCGAATTTCTGAACGAAAACTTTATTAACACATGGGTTTCCAACGTTGAGTTAGAACGGACCCCTCGAAAGCAAACCTACATGGCGAAAAGACCTAAACGTAAATCCAAAACGTTTAATAGAACACATCCCTTAGCACAAGCCGTTATGAAAGGCTGGAAAAAAGATTCACCCGTAGATTGTTTAGTTATTTCCCCTGAATTTGATGTGATGGGAAAACTTCCACTTAATGATTTCTTTGATGACTGTTCGCAAAAGGATATTCCACAAGAGGATGCCTACCTTACCTTTCTCACGGAATCCTTAGAGGGTAAATTTCCGGGATTTGCCGAATGACTGGCAAAAGTGCATCCGAAAACGTGTATAAGCGAATCATTGCTTCTTCTGATAGCAATGGTATCCTATACCAAAAAGGAAGTTCATAACGAAAAATGCAAACTTTCGAGAATAAAATTGCACTTAATCTTGACCGTGATGCACAAGTGTCTGTCACAGGCTTCATCGCACCGATTGAATATACCCAACGCAACTACCACGTGGATTGAGACGAATTGGCAAATTTGCAAGCTGCTGAACCAGAGAAGCAATATCCTACCTCCATTTTTCAAGCATTTCTGCCATCGGAACCGGTTTCAGTGGGTGAATACTGGCAAATTGAAGAAGAAAGCGCGCTAACGCTGTTGCGACAACTCAATCCACGTCCACAACTATATTTGGAAATTGGTGGCGAGGATTCTTACGGTTTGTGGGCGTGCCTACGTGCCTACAATGATGCGTTTGCTGAAATTCTGTTCCGTATCCATGCAGAATTCGTTTTAGAAAAAGGTTGGTTTTCGCCATCGCAGTTTGCCGGATCTATGATTATCGACCGGGTCGAAAAGAAAGTTGTCGACTTCAAGATGTACGTTCCGGATGCCACACTAAACTTCGATGTACGTTGGAGACTATTTGGAGACGAACGCAGCGGAGCGGACATCGGCTTTTGCCCACAAATGGAACTCTGTGCTGGCGTACAAGACGTTTTGCAAGATGCTAAATTCACAGAAGCAATCACCTACGAGGAAGCATTGCACGCACTGATGTTACGTTTTTACAAGTCGGCGCAAATTAACTGGGTATCGCTGGAAGAAGCGTTGGAATTGGCACCTGTATTACAGAAACCGATCCACGCGATTTCATCAGGTGGACCGCTTGCGGACGAGTCGTGCTGAGGGAGTGGTAAAACCCTGAGAGCAGGTGCTCTCTCTGATGAGCAGAACATTGAATTCCTGAACGAAAATTTGATCAACACCTGGGTGGCAGGTGCTGAATTAGGGGGTGACCCCAGTTTGCGGGAACCGATTGCTAAGCGACGCGAACGCGAGGGAAAAACGTTTGACACAAGTCATCCATTAGCACAAGCAATTATAAAGGGGTGGAAAACCGGCTCCAAAAAGGGTTCACCTGTGGATTGTTTCGTCATCTCACCTAATTTTGAACTGATGGGCAGACAACTCGTCAACGAGCTCGGCGAAGACAGGGAACGTAGTGGCTGGAGGTATGATTACGAATATTATCTTGCATTTCTCAAGGAAGCTTTGGCTGGAAAACAACCGGGTTTAGGAAACTTTGTCCTCACGGCTGAACATCCTTCGCAAGAGGTAGTGGATATTTTTCGGACACCAACGATTGGCAACTATCAGAATTATACTGTGGTCGTGATTGATGCCACAGCCTTTGAAAACGGCGGCACGTTAACCATTGACATTAAAATCGGCAGGGAAGAGGGTGAAGCAGCGTTCTATCTGTTCGATGGAGATACTGAACTCTCCACAGAACAAGAAAAACCGGAAGACAGGCTCACTTGGACATGGGGGGAACCCGGGGACACGCGTCAAATCACACATATTTTCGACCGAGGTCAATTTTTTAAGTTAGGTGTTACCGGACACTGGGCGAGAGACGAACCGTGTGTCAACGCTTTTCACGCAACAGTTTCCGTACAGGAAAATTCAAATGAAGGTACGCCTTCAACTCGGTTGCATGTTGCCCTAGACAGTGCACAATCGTCTTCAGAAATATTGGATATTTTTCGGGCACCGGGAAACGGTTATCAAGATTATACCGTTGTTAATATCGATACCACGGCGTTTAAAGACGGTGGCACGCTTGCTATCTATGTTCATCTATGTTCAGGTCGGCAGTGCAGACGCAGCAGGGTCATTTGACCTCTTTGATAGCGACGCGGAGCTCCCGACAGAAGGTATCCCCGAAGCACTCGTTTCGGCCTGGGGCATTAAACCCAATACAGCGACAACAATCCGCCATCGTTTCGAGCAAGGTGAAGTTTTTAAACTCGGGGCCACCGGCGACTGGTTCAGTAAAAAAGGGGACATGAACGCTTTCTACCTAAAGATTTCTGTGGAGGAAAACGTAAGTGAACCCTAAAATCACGCTCAACCTTGACAGCAATGCAGAGGTGTCCATCAAAGGCTTCATTGCGCCGATTGAATACACACAATACAACTTCCACGTAGAGTGGGACGAATTGGCGAACTTTCGGGTCGCTGAACCGATAAAGCAGTATCCTACATCCGTTTTTCAAGCGTTCCTCCCATCAGAGTCGGTTTCAGTCGGAGAATGCTGGCAGGTAGAAGAAGAAGGTGCGCTAACACTCCTACAGCAGCTACATCGTCATCCACAATTTGAGCTGGATGTAGATTCAGGAGATTCCTACGGTTTGTGGGCATGTCTACGCGCCTACAATAATGAATTCGCTGAGATCCTGTTTCGTATCCACGCGGAATTTGTTTTAGAAAAAGGTTGGTTTGCCCCCTCACAGTTTGCCGGATATATGGTTATCGACCGGGGAGAAAAGAGAGTCGTCTCCTTTAAGATGTACGTTCCGGATGCCACACTAAACTTTGACACACGTTGGAATCGTGAAAACGGGAATACTTATGCGGATATCGGTTACTGTCCTAAAATGGAACTCTGTACTGATACCCAACCTTACGATGTCAAATTTATCGCGTCAATCGAACAAGAACAAGCTGAACATGCACTTACATTGCGTTTTTACAAGGCACAGCAAATTAACTGGGTATCGCTTGAAGAAGCATTGAAAATTGCCCCTCTACAACAGAAACCCATTCATGCTATTTCAATAAACGGCCCCCTTGCAGACGAATCATGCTGAGGAAGTGGAAAGACCTTGAGGGCAGGTGTCCTCTCTGACGAGCAAAACATTGAATTCTTAAACAAAAATTTTATCAACACCTGGGTAGAAAATGCTGAATTAGGACGTATTCCTAGTTTACGAGAACCGATTGCCAAAAGACGCGAACGTGAATCCAAGACGTTCGACACAACACATCCCTTAGCCCAAGCCATCATGCAAGGGTGGAATCAAGGTTCACCAGTAGATTGTCTGGTTATCTCTCCTGAATTTGAAGTGCTGGGCACACAACAGGTGAATGAACTTGATAACGACGCGAAACGTAAGGGATTATTCTCGGATGAAACATATTATCTTGCATTTCTCAAGGAAGCTCTTAAGGGAAAATTCCCAGGACTTAGTCAGAATACTTGAGACTCTTCATCATTTGAAAATAGAGGAAAATTAAAATGAAATCGACATCAAACAAAATAGGGCTCAATCTTGACCGTGACGCAGAAGTCAACGTCAAAGCCTTCATTGCACCGATCGAACATACGATATCCGGTTTCCACGTTGAGTGGGATGAATTGGCGAATTTACGCGTCGCCGAACCGGAAAAACAGCATTCCGCATCCGTTTTCCAAGCATTCCTCCCAGACGACCCCATCTCAGTTGGCGACCACTGGCAGATTGCAGGAGACAGTGTGCTGACATTACTCCAGCAACTGCATTCCAATCCGAATTTGGATATACGCATCAATTCCGGTGATTCTCGCGGATTATGGGCATGCCTGCGCGCGTACAACGATAAATTCGCCGACATTGTATTTCGCATTCACGCGGAGTTCAAGTTCGAAGAGGGTCGGTTTACCCCCTCACAGTTTACGGGACACCTCGTGATGGACCGACTCGGAGAAAAGGTCGCTTTTTTCGAGATGTACGTCCCTGAGGGACCAGTAAACTTTGATGTTAGCTGGAATTCCATTGTCGATGCCGGCCTTTGCCCCCGGATGGAACTCCGCGTCGGGACACAGAACCCAGTCCGAGATGCTGAATTCACAGAGGGGTCTATCACCCAAGAAGATGCCGAACGTATCCTGCGACGGCGTTTCTATAAATGGGAAAAAATTAACTGGGTACCGCCGGAGCAGGCACTGGAAATAGCACAAGCCCAACAGAAACCGATTCATGTTATCTCAGTAGACGGACCGCTCGCCGATGAGGCGTGCTGAGGGAGCGGCAAAGGCCTGAGGGCAGGTGTCCTCTCTTACGATGAAACTATTGAATTCTTGAATGAAAACTTCATTAATACCTGGGTGTCGAATATCGTATTAGAGCGGACATCCAAAATGCGTAACTATGCAGTAAAGAGATTTGAAGATGGAGACAGAGCACTGTTTAACAAAACCCATCCATTGGCAGAAGCCGTGATGAAGGGATGGAAAGCACATTCACCCGTAGACTGTTTGATTATATCGCCAGACCTTGAATTGATGGGCAGCCAACTCGTCAACGAACTCCTTGGTGCTGGCAGGAGTCTGTATAGCGATTACCTCACATTCCTCAAAGACTCCTTGGAAGGGAAACAGCCCGGATTAGGAAACCTCACTCTCACCAGAGAATCTCCTTCACAGGCGGTGTTGGACGTTTTTCGGACCCCCACAGTCGGTTATCAAGACTATACCGTTGTTGTAATTGATACCATCGACTTTGAAAATGGTGGTACACTCGTTATTGACATTGAAGTCGGTAGAGATGAAGGGGAAGGTGAAGGTGCGTTCTATCTGTTTGACAGCAATACCGAACTTTCCACAGATGCAGAAACCCCTAAAAACGTGCTTACGCAGAGATGGGTTGAAGCCGGTGCCACAAAGCAGCTCACACACCGCTTCAAGCACGGTCAACGTTTTAAGTTAGGTGCCACCGGTGATTGGGAGAGAGACGAACCCTCTGTCAATGCTTTCCGCGTAACAGCTTCTGTCCAGGAAAATTCAGATGAGGACACTTCAGATATACTTTCAGCTGACTGGCGTGTTCCACTCAATAGGGCACACTCATCGGTGGAAATACAAGCTCTTTTTCGGGCACCGGGACACGGTTATCAAGATTACACCGTCATCAATATTGATACAACAGCGTTTGAAGAGGGGGGCACCCTCGTCATCTACGTCAAGGTCGGGAATGGAGACGCTGCCGGTTCATTTGATCTCTTTGATGGCGACGCAGAACTCCCGACAGAAGGAATGCCTGAGGAAACCCTCGCCTCGTTCTGGGGGCTTGACCCCGATACAGCCACAACAATCCGCCATCATTTCGAGCAAGGCGAAGTTTTTAAACTCGGTGTCACCGGTGCTCAGTCCAGTAAAATAGGGGACACAAATACCTTTTACCTAAGGATTTCTGTAGAGGAAAACTAAGTGAACCCTAAAATCACGCTTAATCTTGATAGCAACGCAGAAGTGTCCATCAAAGGCTTCATCGCACCGATCGAATACACCCAATACAACTTCCACGTGGAGTGGGACGAATTGGCAAACTTTCAGGCTGCTGAACCGATAAAGCGGTATCCCGCATCGGTTTTTCAAGCATTTCTACCATCAGAGCCGGTTTCAGTGGGTGAATGCTGGCGGATTGGAGAAGAAAGCGCACTAACACTCCTACAACAACTGCAGCCTCAGCCAAGACTAAGACTGGATACCGATGACGAGGAATACACCGGAATATGGGCCTGTTTACGGGCCCACAATGATACACTCGCTGACATCGCATTCCGCGTGCATGCAGAATTCATCATGAAGAGCGGCAAATTCACGCCATCACAGTTCGCAGGGCATTTAGTTATAGACCGAATTCAACAGAAAATTGTGTCTTTCAAAATGTTCGTGCCGCCAACAACACTCAACTTCGATGCCGGTTGGAAACAGGAAAATGGAAACTATTTTGCGGAAATCGGGTATTGCCCACAGATTCAACTCTCTGCGGGAATATATCCCGCTGATGTAGAATACAAAACAGCAATCACACAGGAAGAAGCAGAACGCAGGCTAATATCACATTACTACATGTTCCACAAAATTAACTGGGTATCGCTTGAGGAAGCGTTTGAACTCGCTCCTATTCAACAGAAACCGATACATGCTGTCTCATTAGATGGACCGCTTTTCGACGAATCGTGCTGAGGCACCGGCAGAATCTTGAGGACAGGTGTCCTCTCTAAAAACGCAATTATGGAATTCCTGAACGAAAATTTCATCAACACATGGGTCGAAAACGCAGAATTGGGACGAACAGGCAGCTTGCAAGACCCTATTGCAAAAAGACGGAAGCGGGAAGGAAAAACCTTCAACACAGACCACGCATTAGCACGAACTATTATGAAAGGATGGGTAAAAGGTTCACCGGTAGATTGTTTCGTTATCTCACACGATTTTGAACTGATGGGGAGTGTAGACTTCAACGAATTCCTTGACAACCTGCAACGACCTGAGGATGAACCTGTGGCATACATGCAATTTCTCAAGGATTCATTGCAAGACAAACGCCCCGGACTCGGGGACATCCTCCTTACCCCCGAGCAACCTTCGCAAGAGGTAGTAGACACCTTTCGTGCCCCAAAGATGGCGCATCAGGATTATACCGTTGTCTACATCGATGTCACAGCGTTTGAAGATGGCGGCACACTCACTGCTAACATCCAAGTCGGTAGAGACAGCGGAATAGGCATCTTCCATCTGCTCGACGGCGACAAAAAACTTCCAACAGAAAAAGTGCCTGAGGGCATTGCCCCTGAAAAATGGAACAACCAAGAAAGCACTGAATACGAGAAAGCCCTCGACGCGCTAACTAGAGTCTGGGGTATATTTCCCGGTCAAACCGGACAAATAACCTATCAGTTCAAGCGTGGTCAACGCTTTAAGCTCTGTGCAACCGGAGACCAGTGGGGTGGAGTAGGCGACATAAACGCTTTTCACGTAAAAATTGCTGTGGAAGCTGCAGACTGAGCACTAATTATCAACATCCGATAACAGCACAAACCGGTAGCCATCCCCTTTAAGTGCGGTAACAATTCGCTCTGTCGCTTCGACCGTCCCTGAGCGGTTTGCGTTCCTATTTTCCGCCTTTCCATCATGCAGGACGATAATTGAACCCGGTTTTACCTTCCGCAATATCGTTTTAGCAATCCTGTCAGAGTTCTGAGTTATCCAATCCCAACCCCACACTTTGCAACTGATATGTGTTCGGTCGTCTTTCGCGAGCACATAAGCCACCGGTAGAAACCGTGTTAGCAGCGGTGCTCGAAATACTATCTCCTCAACAATGCCGTGTTGCCGAATTAAGTCGTCCGTGCGTTCAAGTTGCCGTCGGACATAAGGTGGCGGCAAGAAACCCAACAGCGGATGACTATAGGTGTGATTGCCAACCTGGTGCCCTTCAGCGATAACCCGATTTACCGTTTCAGGGTGTCTTTCAATCCGATTTCCGATCATGAAGAAAGTAGCTTTGACGTTATGCTTAGCGAGCACATCAAGCAACCGCTCGGTATAAGGCGGATTTGGTCCATCGTCGTAGGTGAGCGCGACGATTCGTTCGTTAGTTTTCAGGCGAACCATATTCTTTCCGAAAGGGGGTCTAAAGAAAAGCCATAGCAGTATCGCCATTGCCAATCCTACGATAGTGATAATTATTGGATGCATCACAAGTCCGCTCCTTGTCCTTCTTATTCACATTCTAACACAGTTTTCCCATAATGTCAAACTCTTTCTTCTGTAGGAGCGTGCTTCGCACGCGATACCTTTCTAGATAGGCATACACCTCTTCTTTCCGCGTCCTCCGTGTCCTCTGTGTCCTCCGCGATTTGCGGCGTACTCGCCCAAATGCGACGTGCATTCTGACAACACACGCGCGAAATCCACGCTTCCATCCTTCCATCCTTCCATCCTTCCACCTATCTCTTTGACAAAAACTTTACACACCCTAAAATTGTCCAAAGCTTAGGACTTTAAAAAAGAGTTGACTTTAGTCACAAACTGTGGTATAATTAAAGCATAGCATCATCGGTTGATGCATTCTCGGACACCCCATTATCAATATTTTACTATTATCTCCGACTTCGTCCGGTTGAAGCGAAGTGAAACAAATCGCAACCCATGCTGCGGACGTTCATGGAGAGCGCTGGGGTACCCCCGAAACAAGAACGAAGCATAAGGAGTGAACCCAAAATGTACGCAATATTTGCAAGCGGTGGAAAGCAACATCGCGTTGAGGTCGGAAGCCTCATAGATATAGAAAAACTAAATCACGATGTTGGCGAGACAGTCACCTTTTCCACCGTTCTAGCGATTGCCGGTGAAGATGGCCAGTTGCAAACCGGGACCCCATATCTTGAGAACACCTCCGTGACCGGTGAGGTTATTCAGCAGGGGCGGGCAAAAAAGGTCATCGTATTTAAATCCAAACGCCGCAAAGGCTATAAACGTAAGTTAGGACATCGGCAAGCATTTACACGTGTAAAAATTACCGCAATAGGCGGAGAGGAAGCAATAGCCGCAGAAGAGGCAATAACCACAGAGGAGGTTGAACCTAATGGCACATAAAAAAGGAGGCGGGAGCACCAAAAACGGACGCGACAGCATCGGAAAACGACTCGGTGTTAAAAGGTTTTCAGGAAACTACGTGACCGCAGGAAGCATCCTCGTCCGACAACGGGGCACCCACTTACATCCTGGCACTAACGTCGGGGTTGGAAGAGACTACACACTCTTCTCAAAAATTGATGGATACGTCTGGTTCGAGCGAAAAGACAAATATCGGCGCAAGGTGAGCGTTTACTCAGAGCGTCCCGCATACTAAGGACACATTTCAGAAAGCCTCGCCCGATGCGAGGCTTTTTTGCTTACGTTTCTGTACAAAAAAAGAGGAAAATCGCGTGAGATGGTTAGTCTGGCTCCTCATACCCATAATCGCAATAGGATGTGGACAGCAGCTACAGCAATTGGCTATAGAAACTATGGAGAATGCTCGCGATAGCATGACCGCTGCAGAAAATGCCGGAGCCCAAGATATCGCCGTGAGCGACATACTCACAGCAGAAGAGATGTTGACAGGGGCTGAAGTCGCCATGCAAGCCGGCGATACAGAACGCGCATACCGATTGGCATTGCGTGCATATCTACACGCGCGAATCGCAACCGAGAAAGCACTCGCTGTTCGACAAGAAGCACAACTACAGGAAGCTCTTGCAGGACTAGAACTGCTGAAACAGCAGGTCGCGGAAGTACTGTTGAACTTAGAGGCGCGCAGAGCTGAACGCGACGCTCTGAACAAATAACGGTTAAACAGATATAGGAAAAAAACCGATGCGAATTTATGCATGGCTACTCCTAATCGGGTGGTTAAGCATCTACGGATGTGGCGCGCCTGAAATTGATGGAGTCTTGCTAGAAACACAGCTCCAAGGGAGCCAAAAGGCAATCTCTGACGCTGCCGAATTGGATGCCGAACAATTAGCAGCTGACGACTACGCACGCGCCGTTAAACTCCTAAAATTCGCCAAGCAGGCACATGAACAGGGCAACATCGCCCAAAGTGCTGAATTCGCATATCAGGCAGAATTGGTCGCGCAAATCGCACTTTACAAGGCCAAGCAGCAGCAAACACACACCCAACTCATTGCTGTCCGAGAGCAGATGTATCAAGAGATGATAACCGAAAAAGAGTACGAGCTGGAAATCGCACAGATACGCAGCGAAATGGACGCAAGAAAACATGCACAGACATTGAAGACTGTGGCTCAAGGTGAGGAACGCGCCACTGCACTCACAACAGAGGTCGCAGAATTGAACGACAAGCTCCGACACGCTGAAATTCGCATCCCCATAGCAGGCGCAGAAATCCTAGTCGCAATCGCACGCCAGATTGACCCAGCTATTACTGAAACAGCAGAATACGAAAGGGTTCAAGCAACAATTACCCTAGCGAATTCACATCTCACACAAAAAGCCTTTGCTGATGCGGAGAAAGTTGCAACAGATGCCAAAACACAAGCCGATAGCCTCTATGAACAAGCAATCAAAAATCACGGAATCCGTCTTGAAGCAGCAACGGTCGCGCGTATCGCTATTGCACTGGCAACGCTTAAGGTGGCCCGCGCGGACTCCTTAAACGCCGCAACACATGCCCCAGAACAGTTCCTGAAAGCACAAAACCAATTGAACACCGCAAAAAAGGCGTTGGAAGCAAACCAATATAAACAAGCACAGCAGACAGCAGAAGCTGCCGCACAAACCGTCGATGCTGTGATTATCACCGCCGAAGCTGCCGAATATAGAAACCGCGCACAACGCGAACTGGAAACACTCGTCAAACAAGCAACGGAAGCCCTCGAAACAGCCAAAGCAGCCATAGCAGCACAAGCGGAAAGCAAAGTCCCACAACTTTCACCAGAACTCTATGGACTGGCCACCTCTGCACTAACAACAGCTGAAACCGCGCTCACACGAAAGGAGTACACTGTAGTTATTGAGGCCGCACAGCAGAGTCAAGATTACCTACAACGTGCCGTTCAAAACACGCAACAGCACGGCTCCGCCCAGACAGCACTCGTGCAAGCAACAAAGCAGATTCCAAAGGCGGTCGTCATAGAGCTGGAGGAGGGGGTTCTCATCCGAATTAGCGGGAGCTTATTCGCCACAACAAGCACACGTCTCAAAACGGAATTCTCCCCAACCTTCACAAAGTTAGCCGAAATATTGCAACAAAACGCATTCAAGAATTATACCACCAAAATTGAATGCCATAGCACCCCGCTCGGGGAAGCAGAAGTCAATCGACGGCTCAGCCAAAGTCGGGCAGAAGCGGTAAAGACGTTCCTCGTTCAAAAGGGCAGAATCTCAGAAAAACGACTCACTGCCATCGGTTTAGGTGAGTCACAACCTATTGACACGAACTCCCCAGAAAAAAACCGCAGAATAGATATTATTATCAGCAAATAGTCAACTACCAATAACCAATGCACAATATTACTTTCAGACGAAGGTAACCGTAAACATTGCACGTTTTAGAAATTGAACCCTATATCGTCAATCAGATTGCCCAAAACCTGTTTGGTGACAGGTATATCATCATCTACGGCAACACAATTCAGTTTCACAATCACTGTTACCATATACGTACCATTGATTCCGATACACACCCACACCGTGGATGCTACTATTTGCAGGACGCAAACACAGCTTTAGCGATGTGGGATGATGCCACATTCGCACCACCCGGATACTACGGCACAATTTTCGAACCGATGACAGGTGAAATTATCGGTTGTGAACCGTAATTAAATTTTTAGGAGAAGACCATGAAGCGAGACGCAATTGTCATCTTAGACTTTGGCTCGCAATATACGCAGTTAATCGCACGCCGAATTCGCGAACAGCAGGTATACTGTGAGATACACCCTTATACGCTACCCCTCAGCGACATTGAAAAGTTAGCACCGAAAGGCATCATTCTCTCTGGCGGGCCCGCAAGCGTATACCAGACAGATGCCCCGAAAATAGATGCCGCATTTTTCACACTCGGCATTCCGATACTCGGCATCTGCTACGGCATGCAACTTATCGCCGCACTCTCCGAAGATGGAGAGGTCCAGCCCGCTACAGCACGAGAATATGGCAACGCCCAACTCTACATAGATGACACAGCAGACCCCCTATTCGCAGAGCTACCCGCCACATTTCAAGCCTGGATGAGCCACGGCGATAAAATTGACACGCTCCCCGCTCAATTCCGAACCCTCGCGCACACCCAAAACGCACCTATTGCCGCAATGGTCAACGCGGACTGCACAGTATACGGGCTCCAATTTCACCCCGAAGTTGAACACACACAAGATGCTGACCGAATTCTCCGAAACTTCGTACAACGTATCTGCGGATGTGAAGCCACCTGGACGATGCAAGCATTTATCACCGAAGCCATCGCTGAAATTCAGGCCAAAGTTCAGGAACAACGCGTCCTCTGCGCGGTCAGCGGCGGTATCGATTCCATGGTGCTTGCAACGTTACTCCATCAAGCAATCGGCAACGCCCTCGTCCCCATTTTTGTCGACAACGGACTACTCCGTCAAAACGAAGTAGAATCCGTTTTGAAGACCTGTAAAACACTCGGAATGCACATCGAGTTTGTTGACGCAACGGAACCCTTTTTGAACGCACTCTCAGGCATTGTCAACCCTGAACAGAAACGGAAAGTTATCGGTGCACAATTCATTGAAACCTTTAAGGGGAAGTTGAAAGAACTCCGACAGAGAATCCCATTCCTTGCACAAGGCACACTTTACCCCGATGTGATTGAGAGTGTCTCTGTAAAGGGACCATCCGCTACCATTAAGACACACCACAACGTCGGCGGACTCCCACCGGACATGCCCTTCGAACTGATCGAACCGTTCCGTGAGCTCTTTAAGGATGAAGTCCGCGCTGTCGGCACCGAGCTGAATGTCCCGCCTCACGTACTCGGAAGGCATCCCTTCCCAGGGCCCGGCTTAGCCGTGCGAATTTTAGGGGAGGTCACCCCTGAACGTCTGGAGACACTCCGCCTTGCAGATGCAATTTTCATTGAGGAAATCAGAACAGCGGGGTTATACGACGACATTTGGCAGGCATTGGCGGTCCTTTTACCTGTCAAAAGCGTCGGTGTCATGGGAGATGAACGCACCTATGAAAACGCAGTCGCACTACGTGCTGTTACTAGTAGTGACGCAATGACAGCGGACTGGGCAAGACTCCCCGATGATGTCCTTGCAAGAATTTCCACCCGCATTATCAATGAGGTACAGGGAATCAACCGCGTTGTTTACGACATTAGTTCAAAACCGCCGAGTACAATTGAGTGGGAATGATGTGGGATGCTGCTCTCCGTTGGGAAAATTTGATGTGTATCCGGAGCCGTTGATTTCAGAATAAAGAGGAGATACTCTCATGGAACATATTGTTGACAACATTAATAAGTTCGATCTCAGGATTAAGACGCTTGACCTAGCAGGACGTGTGCCAGGTCCGGATTCTATTGAATTGCTACGGGTGGAACTCCACTATGATGGAGAGTATGGACCGCTCTTCATGGCACGGGTCCGGTACGCCCGCGACGGTGTTGAACAAGAAAACGGGTTTCCTATTGATTTACACAAAGGAGCATTTGTCGCCACTGTTGCTATGCAAGAGGCGGGGTTGGAAGAAGAACTCCAGAAAATTGGACCCGAAATCGCCCGGATTGTATATGAAAATTTGGCTGCACAGCAACGTGTACTCCGTAGCGGCGCAAAGATCACCGAGATAGTGGAGGCATCTGCCACAGGAGACTATATCTACCGCGGTGAGCCGGAGCGTTATAAGAAAGTCTCCTCAAGCCTCTATCGTATACGACCTAACACCGAGGGAATACTCTTCGATATAGCGGATTTCCAAAAAGATATTCTGAAAGAAGCAAGAGCGTATCTCGGTGAAATAGGCAAGAGTGGAGGAAAGTCTGATATTGAAATTTTAACCAAGCTCCAACACTTTGGGGCGGCAACGAATTTAATCGACTTCACGGAAAACCCTCTAATAGCCCTCTTCTTCGCCTGTGACGGTTCACCTGACAAAGAAGGTAGAGTTATCTTGCTCAAAAGGGAATCAGACGACTACGCAATCAGAGACCCCTGGGAGGAAATCAATCGCGTTGAATTCCAGAAAAGTATATTCGTTGAATCGCCCACCGGTTTCGTTGAACCGGACATTGAGGTTCCCATTCCAGCAGAACTCAAAAAACTGATCCTAGATTATTTACGAGAAAAAGAGAGTATATCCCTTGAGACCATCTATAAAGATCTGGACGGATTTATCAGACGGAGTACCTACAGAGAGCATCTTAAAGGCCTCGCCTCTCAACGTAATGCCAAGGAAGCGAAAGATAGCAAGGAAAAAGTTAAGCATCACGAGAATGCTATTAGACATTATACTGAAGCCTTAACATTGAACCCCGATTCTGCCAAAGCCTACAACAACCGGTCAATTTCCTACCGAAGTAAAAAGGATTTTGACGCAGCTATCCAAGACTGTAACAAAGCCATAGAATTGAACCCTAAGTTTGTCGAAGCCTATACCAACCGGGGACTTGCTTACTTTGACAAACGCGAGGTAAACAAGGCAATCCAAGACTATAACAAAGTCATAGAATTAGACCTTGACTATGCCATTGCTTACAACAATCGGGGCATTGCTTACGTCGAAGTAGACGAGTTTGACAAGGCAATCCAGGACTTCAGCAAAGCCATTGATTTGAAACCTGACTATGCCGCCGCCTATAACAATCGGGGCAATGCTTACCTCCAAAAAGGCGATCTGGATACTGCCATCCAAGACTATAGCAAAGCTATAGAGTTGAATCCCGAGTATGCCATTGCCTATGCCAACCTCGGTGAGGCATGGTTGCATCTGAGAGAATGGAAAAACGCCAAAGCGGATCTCAGGGCCGCTAAAAATATGGGAATTGACATCGGTGCCTCCTTCCATAACGACTACGGAAGCGTGGCGGACTTTGAGGCGAAGCACGGCATGCAAGTGCCGGAAGACATCAAAGCACTATTAAGCCGAGATTGATAGGGTTTTAGGGTTAGGGTTTCCCTGCTCTATTGCTGTTTTTTCTTTGAATACATCCACAAGGCTCTATCCAAGGTGCGCATATCAACATTATTTCTTTCCGCAAGGGCTCGGCAAAAAGCCACGTACTCCTGCCAGAATGTGAATGAATAATTGAATGAATAATTGTAGTTATCCACACTGAGAGACCATATTGTACGAACATCTATAATTGGATACGGTGCTTCGTGAAAGAGGTGGAGAACCGCAGAGGCAGTTGGAAATCCAATACCCTTAAGCTGGGTTAAAATGTCCCACCTGACGCGTTCGTCTTGGCTTTTCAATGCATAGCCCGTAATTTCTCTTACGTAACCTTCACTGTTTTCAGCGATGAGACCAGCGCGACGCGGCGATTTCCATGTTGCAACTTCTTTAAGTAACTCTCGATCAAGATATCCTTGTTGTTGTACCGTGTCAACTATATCTCTATCTGTTAATTCCATTTCACGTTGGAATTGTACTTCATTATTAGAACAATATTGTAAGTACTGATCTGCCCAATATGATATTTCAGATTCAGGAAAACGCAATTTCATTATTATACCTCCTTCCCAGCCCAAGCCCTAACGAGGCGAGCGCATTTTGTGTTTCAGTTTCGCAATCGATCCTCTTTCTCCGCAGAGAGCTAAATCCTTGCTTAAGCTTGATATACTTCTGCCGCAGCGCGCACAGCGGTCCCCGCCTCAACACGATGTCCGTATTCAATCAGAAGTTTCTCCATCGCGTTCAAAACGAGTAGGACATTCTGCTCGTTGCATGCGTCGCCCATCAGACCGATACGCCATGCTTTTCCAGCAAAAATACCCAAACCGCCCCCAATTTCAATTCCGTAATCTTGAATGAGACGTTTCCGTATCGTAGCATCGTCAATACCGTCGGGAATACGCAACGTTGTCAGCATAGGCGCACGGTGGTCTTCCGCTGCGAGGGGTTGTAAACCGATAGCAGACGCACCTGCTAACAACGCCTTCGCATTGTGTTCATGCCGTTCATAACGTGCCGATACGCCCTCCTCTAACACAACGCGGAGCCCCTCACGAAGCGCGTAAACAAGAGACATAGAGAGTGTATGATGATAACTTCGGGTGTCCCCGTACCAATATTTTTCAAGTAATGTCATATCCAAATAGAAGCTTTGAATCTTCGTTTTCCGTTTCCGAATCGCTTCTACCGCACGAGCACTGAAACTTACAGGTGAAAGCCCCGGCGGACACCCAAGACATTTTTGCGTACAACTATAGGCTATATCAATCCCCCGGGCATCCAAGTCAACAGGTTGACCGCCGAGCGATGTAACACAATCCGCGAGAAACAGAGCACCTGATTGGTGTGCAATCTCAATCAGCGGTTCCAAAGGTTGCAGAATGCCAGTAGAGGTCTCGACGTGAACAACAGCAACGAGTTTTGGCTTAATTTCCGCACAAGCCCCGGCAATTTGTTCCGGCGTAATGGCAGTCCCCCATTCGCTTTGGATAGGTGTAACATTCGCACCGCACCGTTCGGCAATATCCGCAATACGGCCGCCGAAATACCCATTAATCCCAACGAGCACATCATCCCCCGGTTCAATAACGTTGGTAATGGCTGCCTCCATGCCAGCAGTCCCTGTCCCGGAAACAGGTAACGTGAGCGGGTTTTGGGTACCATAAACTTGCCGTAAGAGCGCGACAGTCTCATCCATCACCTGGACGAAATCCGCATCCAAATAACCGAGCATAGGCGTTGTCATCGCTTTCAGTACCCGCGGGTTCGCCGTACTGGGCCCAGGCCCGAGCAAAATACGCGGCGGCACTTTCAATTCATCATACACTATTCTCGCCGTCTCCTTTTCTATTTACAAAAGCGCGAAATGTGTGAAGAGGGACAAGCAGAAAAACTTGTCCCTACAATAAAAAGTTTGCTCCCTGCTTGCAGGAGCAGGAAACAAACCTTGTAGTTCAATTGCCTATTCACTATCGTCCGCATCAACCCGCTGCGTGCTGATATTCTTAGACTTCATATAATTCAGAATCTGCTGCGCTTTACTAAGCGAATAGGTAATCGCTTTGTCAAGCTGCGGGTCGTTAGGAATAGACTCTTTGTACTTCTCAGGCAACTTTTTGAAGTAATACCACGCATCCGCGTAATACCTTTCATCCTCTTTATCCGCAATGACTAAATACGCCTCGGCTATCTGAACGTAGGACAAATCACCATATTTAGTCGTCGGATATGCCGTAAGGATTGCCTGAAACTTGGTAATTGCCTCCCGAAGGATAGACTCCCTATTAGCAGGCCCACTCAGCTTGCCTTTGTCAAGCACACCACTTGCATGCTGATACTCATTATTCGCAAGCACGTTAGCCGTTTCATTAAGGTAGGCTTCAGCCGTCCCTTTGGACTCATCGCTGATACCGGGCGTGTTGAGCGCACGGCGATAGTTTTCAATCGCCTTCTGATACAGTGCAATTTGAGCCGGTTTCTCAAGCGATTCGTCCAACGCAGCATTGTAGTACTTATTGCCGATGTTGATTAAAGCCTCAGCAATGAGCGGACTGCTCGGATACTCAGCGACAAGTGTTTCGTTCGTTTCAAGCAGCTTGTCATAGTATTCCTGCTGTTTCGCTGCATCCTCTACCGCCGCTGCCGACTCTGTCAGCAACTGGTAACAACTTGCAATAGCATAGAGCGACTCGGGTGCCTTTTCGTGGGTTTTATTGACACGGCGCACCTTCCCATACTCAACAATTGCCTTCTGATACTGCTCGGTGGCGAAGTAGCTCTCGCCAGCTTGATACTGCCAGAGGGCCGCATCTTTCGCTTGCGGGAAACGTCTCACCAAATCGTTGAAGAATCTAACCGAACCATCAAAGTAAGCAATAGCTTGCGGAGACATCTCCTCATCAATACCTGCCTGCATACGACCCAAGTCGAAGTTCGCTGAGGCAAGATAGGTTAGTGCTGTCTCCACGTTCTTTGTTAAGTCTGCGGAAGCGGAAAATACACCCTGGTCGGCGTATTTGACAAATTCTGTCAGCGGTTCAAGCGACAGCGTCAACTCTTCACGCCGCCTAACACCTGCACCCACAGAATAGTAAATCTGACCAGCCTGATAAAGGGAGTTCTGGACGTACGGAATAACCGTCTTTTTATCTGCCTTCTCCACAGGGGCCGCAAGTTTACTCACTTCAAAAAACGCACTCGCTGCTTGATTACTTGCATCAATATACGGTTGAAGCTCCGTGCCATCGGTATTAGAAAAGAGGGAACGCGCTTTATCGGAATAGAGATAACCGAGATTGTACTGTACCTGCACCTTCCTCGAAACCGTTGCATTCGGATTAGCCTGCACTGTTTTTACTGCCTCAACCGCCTCCACAATTGCATCCTCTAAACGTCCTAATTTGACGTAGAGATCAGAACGACGGATACCCGCGTCAGCAACCATAGAAGCAATATTACTATCCTGTTCCGTGCCGTAATTAGCAACCAAGGTTTGGAACGTTTCTAACGCATTATCCGGTTGGTTCAGCTTGTCTTGATAAAGGAGCCCAAGCCGATAGTAGGATTGCGCTTTAACAATCGCATTCTCAAGGAACTGAATCGCATTCTGGTAATTCTCCAAGGCCGCCGGGTACGCCTTGAGCTGTTCATCTTGCGTAAGTGCTATAGCAAAGTAGGAGCGGCCCTTCAGGTCAGCCTCCTCGGTATTTTCAATAATTTTTTGGTACGCCCTCACCGATGCAGCGTAATCCCCAACTTCACCTTGCAGCTCCGCAAGTCGAGAATGGGCCTGGAAGACCAATTTCTTCCTATCAGCATCTTCTGTCTGAGCCTCAAGCGCAGCGACACTGTTAAATGCCTCAATGGCACCCTTGTTATCCTTAAGCCCCAATCTTGCCAAACCGAGCGTATAACCGGCACGAATGCGGTCATCCGGACTGTCTGTCATCAGAGAAATCTTCTCAGCCGCACTGACAGCATTTTGAAAAGCAAGCTGGGCAGACTCGGCATCACCCGCATCTTCCGCTTTCTGAGCTATTTGGTAATAGCAAACCGCCGCTTGATATTGCGCGTTTACAGCAATGTCGTTATCCGGGAAAGTCTCCACGAAAAGCAAATACGCAGCGAGAGCCTCCTCATAACGTTCTTTGCTATAATATGTATGCCCAATTTTCAGCAAGGAGCGCACACGCGCCTCTTCCGGCGAACGGGTATTATTAAAAATCGTCTGAAGACTTTCAACAACGGTCTCTATATCGTCCGCATTCGTGTTTTCAATAGCGGTCGCCCTAATCAAATCAATGTGACCGAGCGTCCGAAGCACCGCATCTTCGGCACTGTTAATATATTTCGTACTCGCTTCGTCTGCTGTCTGAAGCACAAGACCCCATTTAGCAGTATCCCCATGTTTTTGCGCAGCATCTCGGTAGACAAGCACTAAACCGTAATACGCCTCAATCAGATTCGGACTATCCGCATACTTTTCAAGCATCTGCTTAAAGGCCGCTTCCGACTTCTCTAAAAGGGAGGCATCCTCGGAGGAAGCATGGTAGTAGCAAAGCCCAACGAAGTAAAGCGCATCATCAGCATATTCACCCGTCGGATTGCCTTCCACAACCGCCTCATACTGCGCGGCTGCCTCTATAAACCGCTCCTCTGCTCGCAACAAATCAGCAAGTTTAATCTCTGCTAACGAACGGTTATCAGGCTTAAGGTTCGGTAAAATTGTATTGTAATAAGTAATCGCCTCCGCTTTGTTACCCTGCGTCACATAACTGTTCGCAGTGAGCAGAAGCGCACGTTCGTAATACTCACTGTGGTCAGGTATCATCGTATACCGCTCGCGAGCATCATCCCAATTCCCAAGCATCTCATGTGAGAGTGCCTCATTCATCAGACACGCCTCAACTTGCGCAATGCGCTCCTTAAAGTCCTGATAGCGGCCCTCCTCAATACCCGGCAAGAAAGCCGCATCTGAAAACATTTCAATCGCAGCTTGATACGCCTGAATAGACTGCTGTAAGTAGTCCGTATTGAAATTTGTGCCATCATCGCCATCCTGATAACCTTCTGGCTTAGCAGCTTCATAGTAGGAACGTCCCTCAAAAAACTTGCCCATCAACTTGATGAGATGGAACTTCGGCAACGGACGATACTCCCACAACTTGGCATACTCTTCAGCCGCTTCAATATACTGTTTAAACTCAGTCCGTTTGATATCCGCGAACCGGAGTTGAACTTCCGCAGCAAGAATATCCAGCTCGTTATCGTTTTTGTTCTTATTTATGAACTCATAAGCGACGCGCTCTAATTCTTCCTTGCGTCCGAGATCGTTCAACGTCCAAATCGCCCCATATAAGGCATGCGGTGCAACAGAATCCTCAGGAAATTCGTCAATCGTTTTCTGATACCACTGTAAAGCCAGCTCTAAGCTTGTCGTTGCAGCGTCCGTTTCACCCGCATCTTGCTGGGCAGTTCCCAATTTATAATAGGACTCCCCAATCTGATAGGAGCTATACGGAACATAATCCGTCACATCGGCATGTTCGTTAAGCACACGTTCATACGCCGCAGCCGCCTCGTTCCATGCACCAAGCTGGAACTGACTATCCGCTATACCGATTTTGGCATCTGCTACAAAGTCGCTGTCCGGATACTCCGAAAGAAGTAGGTTATACGAAACGACAGCATTTTCATAGTCCTTCTGGTCATAATAGGTACGCCCGATATTAGACTGAATCTCCGCCTGGAGCGCCCGATCCGCTGTGTTTTGCAAGGCAAGCTCATAATTGATGCGTGCATTGTCATAGTCACCTAACCGAGAGTAAATCGACCCTAAATCAAAATAGGCAGCTGTGACATACTGGCTTTCTGGAAATTGTGTGATGAAATTCGTATACCGCTCAATCGCTTCGTCTTCTCTATCGCGTAGCTGATTTATGCAGTAAGCCGCTTTATACATCGCCTCCGCCTGCAACTCGGGATAGTTCTTAAATTCCTCGGTATTAATCTTATCGAATTCCTGATACGCTTGCGTATAATCGTTCTCATTCAGGAAAGACTGGGCAATGAGATGCTGGGCATCATCCTTAAAATCGGAGTTCGGAAAACCATCGAGCACCTCTTTGAACGCAGAACGTGAAGATTCGTAGTTCTTCAGCTTATAGTTCAATTGCCCGATAGCATACCAAGCATTCTCCACCTGGATACTGTTCGGAAAATTTTCAATCAGTTGTGTAAATTTCGCCTCCGCAAGGTCAAACTGCTCCGTACGATAGAGAATATGCCCCCAAAGATACGTCAAACCTTCCTGGTGTTTCGGGACAGTCGCCGTCGGTGCAACCTTCTCTATAAACTCAATCGCGGTTTCGTAATGATTGACATCACCTGTCTGTTCAGCGAGCCGAGAGTAGGTAACCGCAATTTTAAAATTCGCGAGCGTTGGAAAATCCTTGTCAATAACCTCTGTTTTCACGCCTCGCTTCGTTGATTCTTCAAGTGCCTCCTGGTACTTGGCTATCGCCCCTTCATAGTCCGCCTGACTAAAAAGATCTTCAGCAGACCGGTACAACTCTTCAACTTTTTTGGAGCTGCCCATCATAAAAGGTGATAAAAGCGCAAGGACCAGGGCAAGCCCTCCAATGATTCCCAAAATGCGTGGGTTCATTACATCCTCCTTATAGATGTTAAAACGCGGAAAATAGCGTGGATAAAACGCCCTAATTCCGCAAAAAATGTCATAATTTATTTAATCGGAACTTCTGAAATAGATAGTATTGATGAAATTTGTATACTGCTTAATTGCTTCGTTTAATCTATCGCGCAGCTGGTTTAGGCAGTAAGCCGCTTTATACATTGCCTCCGCTTGCAACTCCGGATAGTTCTTAAATTCCTCGGTATTAATCTTATCGAATTCTTGATACGCTTGCGTCCAATCGCCTTCATTCAGGAAAGATTGGGCAATGAGATGCTGAGCATCATCTTTAAAATCCGAATTCGGAAAACCATCGAGCACCTCTTTGAACGCAGAACGTGAAGATTCGTAGTTCTTCAGCTTATAGTTCAATTGCCCGATAGCATACCAAGCATTCTCCACCTGGATACTGTTCGGAAAATTTTCAATCAGTTGTGTAAACTTCGCCTCCGCAAGGTCAAACTGCTCCGTCCGATAGAGAATATGCCCCCAAAGATACGTCAAACCTTCCTGGTGTTTCGGGACAGTCGCCGTCGGTGCAACCTTCTCTATAAACTCAATCGCGGTTTCGTAATGATTGACATCACCTGTCTGTTCAGCGAGCCGAGAGTAGGTGACCGCGATTTTAAAATTGGCGAGCGTTTGGAAATCCTTGTCAATAATTTCTGTTTTCACACCCCACTTCGTCGATTCTTCAAGTGCCTCCTGGTACTTGACTATCGCCCCTTCATAGTCCGCTTGACTAAAAAGAGCTTCAGCAGACCGGTAAAACTCTTCAACCTTTTCGGAGCTGCCCATCATAAAAGGTGATAAAAGCGCAAGAACTAGGGCAAGCCCTCCAGCGATTCCCAAAATGCGTAGGTCCATTACATACTCCTTATCAACCGGTGCTAAATAGCACAGATAAAACGCCCTAATTCCGCAAAAAGTGTCATAACTTAATCGGAACTTCTGGAATAGCTAGTATTTCTGATGGAACGTCCATCAATTTCTTAAAATTAAAAAACCGAGGCACACTGCGTCGCTTCCGTTGATACACCTCTGAAAATAGTGTGACTTGTGGTTCCAACGGAGATGCCGCGTACCTATTTTCTTGTAAAAGCGGTTTCTTATCTCCTATGTCCAAATCCATAGAACTTTTTGTGAGTTGAGACCCCACGCCGAGCTGCCAATTCGGCATTGCCAAATCAACACCACGATTCGTGCCTGTCTCTTGTTGCGTCGCAATGCCCCCCTTCTGGAGTACCCTCACAGCTTCGCCTGCTAACGGCTCAATCAATATCCAATAACCTTCCTCCTGCGTATTCGCTGCAAGAGAAGGGGAACTAACCTCTGTCGGGGCCCTCCGCTTCGCGCTACTTTCGCTGTAACCTCGATTCCGTAACTTGGCTTCCACGCTGGTACCAGCAAGGACCGTCTCGCGCACGCTGCTTACATCCCGCGGATACGCCGAATCGGGGTGCCGCTCCTGTTTCAGTATAAAAGGCACCGTGATTACCGCAGCGAATGCCAATAAAAGAGCATAGCGAGGTAACGCATACCGACTGCCACGGAGATATCGGTCAAAGCGTTGATGACATTGTGTCAGCAACCCCCAGATACATCGTGCTATAGAGACTTTCAACCGGTGACTTAGCGGAATAGGGGGCATACGTTCAAGAGTTTGATGCAATTCCACTTCAAATTGGTGGTAGTAACTCTCTGGCACCTCGGGGACAACATAGAAATCCAGGACAAGCTCACGCGTTTTTTTGAGGGTTGCCACTTCGTGTTCACACACCCGGCAAGAACGGACATGCGTTTCAACCCGTGCAGCTTCGCGGCTCGTAAGCACATCATCTATATAGTCAGACATAAGACGTTGTATAGCATTACATTTCCGTTTCATTTTAAAACCACCTACTAAAATTCGGCATTAGCATCAACATACGGTTTCAACAACGTTCGGAGTTGTTTCCGGGCATAATGCAAACGTGAACGAACTGTACCCTCAGCACAATCCAAAATGGATGCAATTTCCGAATGCGTCAACCCCTCCAATTCGTGGAGAATAACGACAATTCGATACTTGAGGGGAAGGCTATTCACCGCCTTTGTAACCCAATACCGCAATTCTGCCTGTTCCGCCTGGACCGCTGGGTTATTCTTCATTTCCGCCTTTTGCAGAACCGTCGGATCAAATTCAATCTCTTCCGTAGTCGCCAGCGGCGTTTCACGTCGCCGCTCACGTTTCTTCACAAAATTGAGTGCTTCATGAACAGCTATCCGATGCACCCACGTCTTAAACGCTGCCTCCCCACGAAACGTGTGAATAGACTGATACACCTTGATAAAGGTTTCTTGCATCACATCGTTAGCGTCCTCGTGATTCTTCGTAATTTGCAACGCGAGGCGGTGCACCATCCGTTTATATTTTTCAATTAACGGGGCTAACGCTGTTTCATCTCCTTCACGGAGATGGTCAATGAGCAAGGCTTCAGTTCTTTCCACAAAAAATTTCTCCTTCGGTTTTACACTATATTAGACAACCCTATTTTAAAAACCGTTCATTTTTTTCAAAAATATTATACCATAAATTAAGAATTACGTCTAAAAAAAAGAAAAATTCTTTGTAGAAACCATCTCCCAAGCGTGACTTTCTTATAGAATGAGTCCCTCCCGCCAATCAGATATCCATAAAAAAAGGGCAGCGTATCCAAAGACACGCTGCCCGGTAAGCGAAATAGTTGAAAATTTACTCTTTAGCCTTCGTAGTAAACACGACACTGACATCGGCTTCGTTGCCAGAACCGTCTTTAACTTTACCTTTAACTTCGTACTCGGTTTCATTGCCGAGCTCTTGACCAGCAAGTCCTTTGAGGGTTACTTTAGTATCTTCGTAAGCAACTTCCCAACCCAGATCATCACCGTCGCTTGTAAGCATAACTGCTTCCGAGCCTGCGGAGACAGCTTCATCAAACGTGAGGACTATCCCATCTGCAAAGATTTTTTCCGGGTCTTGGTTTTTCGCACCGTTTTCAGGGCTGCTACTGACGAGTTTGGGAGCAGTTTCATCTGCCGCGACGACAGTGTAAGTGAGCGACGTGCCATCTGCACCGCCATTCGCCCACGTGACAGTCAGGGTGAGTGTGCCAACATCAAAGGGGCCATTCACAGTTCGATTTTTACCGGAGCCCGTAACAGTACCCGCACTGACCTCTACTGCGCCCGGATCACTGCTAAACTTAAGTGCAATATTCGCGTTTGCTGCAAGTTCACTACCGGAGGCAGGGGTTGCGCTTTCAAACGCTGCATCCGTAGTCCCCGTGTCGTCATCATCGTCTCCGCCACAACCAATCATGTAAACAGAAAGGAGGGCTGCCATAACTATAGCTAATGTTCTAAACAATACTTTCATGAGTAATTAACTCCTTATCCTTAATTAAGGTTTATCAGAATGTGTACCCATAAATCGGGCACAGAATTAAATTCCAGGTCAAATTGATGGAGTTCCCGCGGCGTTGTTCGTAAATTTCAACAGCATAGATGGAAACCTGCCATCATGTGTCTATGTTCAGTCAAGCAATTTTCAAACTATTTCGTTTTTCGCCCTCCACAAAACGCGGATGGCTCAATTAGTCCTTTGAGAATAAACTTTCTTTTCTGGAGAACTATAGCCTTTTTATACCATTGGATAGGCAATTTTCAGTTCTGAAAGTCGATGCCCAAATTCCATACCTTATTAAGTTTAACAAAATTTGCAAACTCTGTAAAGGCAAAAATACCGGTTTTCGCCATTAATTATACAAAATTTTACGAATTTTGTAAAGCAAAAACGCGATTTTAAATTAATTTATGATAAATTATCACAAAATTCAAATATTAGTCAAGTTAAAAATTGAAATTTTTCAAATCGGCACCCATTTTACTATCCCATTATTGAGATTCAAAAAGTGCCATCTGTTCCGCAGCAGCCCCGGATGTTTGCGATTCAAGCGATTCAGGTTGCTTTAGCATAGTGACAACCTTGTCAAGCTCATCGGGTGAAAACGACAACGCGCCGGTTTTAATGAGTTGACGTGAACCCTCGCCGTATTCGCTGTTCGGTTGCCACTGACATACAAATACCGGTCGCTCTTGCAAGCGGGCATACCGCGCGGTATGCATCGTTCCTCCTGCCTTAGTCGTTTCAACGACAATCGTCGCCATAGATATCCCGCTGATAATCCGGTTACGCATCACCAAATTCGCGGGCGTTGGCGGTGTCGGAAAGGCATGTTCAGAAAAAAGACATCCGGTTTCATGGATTTTTACAGCCAGTTCTCTGTTTTCTGGCGGATAAATTGATGAAAAATCCACTGGCAAAACAGCAATTGTCGAGCCCGAGCCCGCTAATGCCCCGTGATGTGCATTCGTATCTATACCGTAAGCAAGCCCACTCACAATCGTAAATCCGGCTTCAGCTAAGCGAATCGCAAGGCCCAGGGCAACGTGAATGCCCGCCGCAGTCGGCTGTTTCGTCCCTACAATCGCAACGCACCGCTCGCCAATATCGGATAACTTTCCTATTCTGCATAGCACCGCAGGCGCGTCCGGCAAGGACTTGAGCAGCACCGGGTAATCAGCATCCTCTGGAAATAGAACGGTTATATCCTGTTTATTTAGGGCATCCAGCTTCGCCTGCAACGCGGCAAAATTCTGCTTGACCTTGAGTATCCGCGCAGCTAAAATCGGGTTAAAGGACGGTAAACGCGCAATTTCAAAGAGCTCCGCCTCAAATATACGGTCTATGCTACCGAAACGCGCCAACAAACGCCTAATCCGAACCGAACCGATACCCTCAACCGTCGCAAGCGCAAACCAGTATTCCCGATGTTTTTTCTCGTCCCCGTGTGATGACATACCTACCGCAAAAAATATTTCAACGCCAAATAACTTAAAAACAAGGTTTACAAAACGGTGTTGAATTAACTCGTAACCCTGCTTTATCCTAATATTATCATAATATCCTTTAATTATAACACATTTTGAAAACTTTTGCAACTGAATTTGAAGAGTAAAAAAAACGGTTGACATTTTGTTACTATTAAAGGTATCCTGTTAAAGAAGCCCATTAAAACAGGAGGCGCGAATTGGAAAAAAAACCTATAAACATCCTTGAAACACAGCAGTTGAGTCGACATTATGGCGGTGTCATCGCCCTATCAGAAGTTACGATGCGTGTCCACCCCGGCCAAATTTCCAGCTTAATTGGGCCCAACGGTGCTGGCAAAACAACCCTATTTAACTGTGTTACCGGATTAGATAAACCCACAACGGGAATAACTAACTTTTTAGGAAAACAGATTACCGGACTACGGCCGGACGAGGTAACAAAGCTCGGTATTGCAAGAACATTTCAGAACATTCGGCTTTTCACAGAGCTTACAGTGCTCGACAACGTTAAAATCGGGAGACATGCACGCACAACGAGCACCTTCATCGGGGCAGTCTTTCATACGAAAAGACAGCAGCGCGAAGAGAACGAAATTACGGAATACGCGGAGGAGATGCTCCAATTTGTCGGACTAGCCGATGTTGGCAAGCAGGCAGCCGGAAATCTATCCTACGGAGACCAACGCCGCGTCGAAATTGCAAGAGCTTTAGCAACGAAACCTTTACTCATTCTCCTTGACGAACCTGCTGCTGGCATGAACCCACAGGAAACCCAAGAACTTATCTCCCTCATCTACACCATTCGCGAACGCGGAATCTCTGTCCTGCTTATCGAACACGATATGAAGGTCGTCATGCAAATCTCCGACTGGGTCACCGTGTTGGACCATGGCGAAAAAATCAGCGAAGGAAAACCCGTAGACGTACAAAACGATGAAAACGTCATCGCGGCATACTTAGGAAAAACTGAATAATGCTTGAACTCAAAAATATTCACACCTACTACGGAAATATCCGAGCAGTCCGTGGAATTTCAATTGGGGTCGACGCGGGCGAAAAGGTTTGTATGATTGGCGCGAATGGCGCAGGCAAATCTACCACACTCATGACTATCTCCGGCGTTCACGTCCCCGTAGAGGGAACAATACATTTTGAAGGTGAGGATATTACCGCCACCTCCGCAGAGCAACGTGTAAACCTCGGAATTTCGCAAGTGCCCGAAGGGCGCCTGATTTTTCCCGATATGACCGTCCTCGAAAACCTTGAACTCGGTGCCTACATAAGAAAGGATACCGCAGGAATAAAAACCGACCTTGACAAAATTTTTGGGTATTTTCCAGTGCTCGCCGAACGGCGCAAACAGCGTGGCGGGAGCCTTAGCGGGGGAGAGCAGCAGATGTTAGCCATCGGCCGCGCACTGATGTCAAATCCGAGGCTCCTGCTCCTTGACGAACCCTCCTTAGGCCTCGCCCCCCTTATTGTCAAACAGATTTTTGAAATCATTCAGCAAATTAACGAAGAGGGCACAACAATCCTATTGGTCGAACAGAACGCACAGCTCGCGCTAAATCTAACCGACAGAGGATATGTGCTCGAAACAGGTGAAGTCACAATTGAGGGTGCCTCCACTAACCTCTTAGCAGACGAACGGGTGCGCCAAGCCTATCTCGGAGAGTAATATCTAATGTATCCAACACTGTTCAATTTCGGGGAAATCTTTTCATACCCGGTCGGTATCCATAGTTACGGGTTAATGTTAGCCACCGCCTTCATTACGTGTTACACCCTATTGCAACGCGAATTGAACCGGAGAGGTTTTCAGGCAGATGCCGCCGGCTCGATAATCGCTGCTGCGATAATTGGGGGCGTAATTGGTGCGAAAATTTACTTCATCTTCCTTGATGGTAAAATAGAGATAGGCGAAATTTTCTCACCGGCCGGATTAGTCTGGTATGGTGGCTTAATCGGGGGCAGCGCGGCAGTCGCATGGATAATTCACCGCTCACGCAACCCATTTTTATCCACTATTGATATCATCGGTCCCCTATTGTTACTCGGATACGGTATCGGCCGCATTGGATGCCTACTCGCCGGAGATGGTGACTACGGCCCACCCTCCGATGTACCGTGGGCGATGGCATTTCCCAACGGAACTGTACCCCCCGCCAGTCATCCTGAACTACTACACCTACAAGTTGCCCCGGATGTTAAGGTCCATCCCACACCAATCTATGAAACCCTGATGTCCTGCACCTTCTTCGGTATTCTCTGGTCACAACGTCGTAAATTTGCGTCAGCTCCGGGGATGCTGTTTGGTGTGAGTCTTGTCATGATAGGGGTAGAACGATTTATTGCAGAATTTTGGCGGCTCACACCGCGTGTGTTTGCTGAAACCTCAAGCCTGTCGTGGGTGACCATGCCGCAAGTTGTCAGCCTGCTCCTATTCATTTTCGGCATGTTTTTTATCGTCCTGATATATAAGAGACCTAGGGCAGAGATAGGCGTTGAACCCTCCCCTGCTGTGCCCACTTCTTCCGAACCCGAGCAGGAGAGAGCGCGTCCCCGAAAACGGAGGCGACGTAGGTGAACGTATACCGTCGCTCTGATTTTTATGGGTGCGGCGGTTTCTCATAATGTGCTCGCACAACCGTCTTAATACCGCCACGGATGTTAAAATTACCGACCACTTCTGCCGCACGCGGCTTGCACGCCTCCACAAAATCCTCAAGCACCTTATTTACAACGTGTTCATGAAAAATACCGACATCCCGATAGAAGAGGAAATACTCTTTCAACGACTTCAACTCAACACAGGCAAGGTCCGGAACGTAAGTAATACAGAGTGTTGCAAAGTCCGGCAGTCCTGTTTTGGGACAAACGCACGTAAACTCCAAATTGGTAATCTCAATTGTATAATCTCGATGGGTGTACTGATTTTCCCACGTCTCAATCGACGGTGTATCAAGTTGACGGATATGGGTTTGTAAATCGTCATAACCGTTATGATGGCTCATGTCAAAAATCCTTCAGCGGTATATACAAAAATCGCGAATCGTTCGTTCTTTTTTCAACATTATACCTTAAACGCTTTTTAAAACGCAACAATTTGACAAAAACTTCACCCCCCCTCGATAAAATTTGTCTTGATAATTCCTGCAACATCTGCTAACATGACACAAAAATAGGTGGTACCCCTGGCTACCACAGTGTTTGCCAAATTCAACGGAGGAGTTCACCATGAAACTGACAGCACATCAAGTTAATTTTTTTAATACTTTTGGTTATCTTGCAATACCGGGCATGTTTTCACCGAACGAGATAGCGTGGATTACAGAAGAATTTGAAATTTCAATTCAGGAATTCGGCGGTGGCAAAGACCACGATGGCACGAGTCGCACAATGTTCGGCGGGCCCATTGAACACCAACCCCGGCTTTGCACATTGCTTGATGATGAACGTGTGAAGGGGCTCATCGGCGGTGTCCTCGGTGCCGATTTCAACTACGCCGGTGGCGATGGAAACTATTACACAGGAGATACAGGCTGGCACCCTGATGGAAACTGGGGACGCCTCTTTGCATGTAAAGTTACATTTTATCTCGACCCGCTGACGCGCGAAACCGGGTGTTTGCGGATAATTCCTGGCAGTCAAAACCCAGCACACTTCGTACGCGCCGAAAACATTGACCCAAATCAATCGCAAACCCTGTTTGGTATCCCCCCGAAAGATTTTCCAACAAGCATCGCACTGCAAAATACCCCCGGCGACGTGGTCATTTTCAATCATGATACCTACCACGCCGCGTTCGGTGGCGGAACACGCAGACGGATGTTCACGATGAATTGCACACAACATTGCACAACTGAGGCCGACCTGGAGACACTCTATCAATACCTGAGTGTCCACTCCGCTGGCGGGTATAACATTGAAACTGGCGCGGGGATGTTTTTTCCCACCATGGTGGATACCGCAGACGACACGCGGCGAATTCACCTCCAGCAATGCAGCGATATCCATGACGAATTATTCCCACAGTATGCAAGACGTTCCTTAGTCCCCTAGGGACGATATGTTTATAGAATCACACAACGCCCGCACACCTTAACCCAGTATAGGCGATATGTTTATGAAGCAGTTGACATCCGGTTAAAAATGCGTTATACTTTAAAAATATGCAAATCCGCTCGAAAAAAGGACAACGCGTTGGGTATACGGAAACATTTTATTATTCTCTTTTTATGCAGCATGCTGCCAATTCTATCTACAGCAGCCTCGCCAAAGGTAGGAACCCGCCTCCCTTCAAACTCTGTCGCTATGAGTGACGATGCTTTAGCCACCTTTTTCAATCCGGCAGGATTGGGTACCAACCGTGCTTTAAACCTGTACTACCTGCGAACATATCGCAGCGACGATTCGGCAGGCGATGATGCGTTCTTTATTTCCGTACCGGGGGGTGGATTCAGCATGGAATTTGCTAATGCACCCGAAGATATAGACTTCACTCGTTACAGTCTATCCACGGGCCGGCACTTAGGGGGGGCTATGTACTGGGGCACCAACTACAGTTGGATTAACTCGGACGATGAAGCTTATGACCGATTTGGGTCACTCTCAGTCGGTTTGATGTATCGGCACCGCTATATCTCAATTGGCGCGATAGGGCGGGACCTCAATCGTCCAAGATTACTTAATCAAAAGGTGGGGCCGAGCTACGATATAGGCATCGCGCTCCGCCCGGGGACGTGGCGTGCAACCCTCTCCGTGGATATGCAGAAAACGCGCGGCGTGGAGGACCTAATGCTACGTTACGGCGTTGAGGTCCGCCCAATTCGGGAGCTTATCTTGCGGGGCACATACAACAGCGATAACAGTTTCGACCTCCGATTTGGCATTAATATAGGGAATATGGGAATTGGTACAGCGAATTACTTCGATGAAAACAGAAACGCGGACGCTGGAGTCGGTTATTTTCATTTCTCCACTGCGGGTTTAACCAAACCGTTCCCACGCAAAAAACTGTTTCTCGACGTAGGATTGCACCACCTTGATAAAGTCCTCCGAATTGCAAAATGGGATAAAGATGTCGTTGGGGTCTTAATCCGTATTGATGGCGGGGGATACGGCATGGCACGCCTGCAAGAGATGCGCGACGCACTTGTGGAATTCAAGGCAAGCGGTAGAGTCGCTATCTGCTACCTCACCGGCTGCACCACGGGAGATTACATCGTTGCCTCCGTGTGTGATACTATCTTGATGCACCCGGGTGCCGAGCTCCGTTTCATCGGATTGCGTTCAGAACGTACCTTTTATAAAGGAGGCTTGGACAAACTCGGTATCCAAGCTCATATAGAACACATAGGGGAATATAAGTCTGCCGCAGAACCGTTGACTCGCAGTGATATGTCTGAACCTAGTAGGGAGGGACTAAACGCACTCCTCGATGACCTATACGCTCAACTCACGGACCATATTGCAATAGGGCGCGGGTGGACACCACAAACCGTTGCACAGCGAATTGACCAAGGCCCTTTTACTGCTAAAACCGCCTTGAAGTTCGAGCTCGTCGATGAACTGCTTTATGAAGAAAAACTCAATGACATTGCCACTGAACTCACAGGCAAAAAAGTAGACCTCGTTGACATAAAAACCTACCTAAACAGTGGGGTTCATCCACAAGATTGGGAGGTACCGAAACCGAAAATTGCTATTATTGAGGCGGAGGGACTAATGGTAACAGGCGAAAGTTTTACCGACCCTTTTACGGGTACAACAGTGATGGGGGCGGATACCATTGCCCGCGCAGTCAAGCAGGTGCGAGAGGATGAATCAATTAAGGCGGTTGTCTTACGAATTGAGAGTGAGGGCGGTTTGGTTATCGCCGCAAATATAATATGGCATGAACTCACGCGGCTTGCGGAAGTGAAACCGCTCATCGCCTCCATGGGGGATATCGCCGCCTCTGGTGGATATTACATCGCTGCCCCGGCAGATGTTATCGTCGCGGAACCTGGGACGATAACCGGGTCCATCGGTGTTATCGGTGGAAAGTATAGCCTGAAAGGCCTCTACGAAAAACTGGGTATCAACAAAGAAATTCTCAAGCGTGGGGCACATGCCGATTTTTACAGCGATTACAGCGACTACACACCCGCCGAACAAAAAATCGTTCAAACCCAAATTGCCGAAATTTATGACGATTTTCTCACGAAGGTCGACCTCGGAAGAACGCAACTTCTTACAAAGGCGGATGTCGATAAAGTCGCACGGGGACGGGTTTGGACAGGAAAACAGGCACAGCAGAACGGTTTAGTCGACGAACTCGGCGGACTGAACCTTGCACTTGCAATTGCCCAGGACCGCGCAGGTTTGAAAAAAAAGACAGTCGAGTTAGTACGGCTTCCCAAACAACGTTGGTTATATCAGCTCTTGGGAGGATTTCGGCTCCTAACCAGCGGAAAGATAGGCATGTCGGCAAATAATTCCCAAGTGTGGGGACATCAACTCCTTAGGAAAACCGGAAGTTTAAAACTGCTAGACCGGATGAGAAAACACCGGTACTTTCTGATGATGCCTTATGATATACTAAACTTTGGACAATTTTAGGGATGGGTAACGTTCTTGTCAACGGATAGGTGGAAGGCTGGAAGGCTGAAAGATTAGATTTCGCGTGTGTTGTCTGAATCACGGAGGGCGCGGAAAGAAGAGAGGTTTGGGTAAAATCTCTTTGGCAATTTAGCAATTGGCGATTAGCAATTAGCAAGAGAAGGAGGGTTTTGACGCGCGGCACAGATATGCTTAGAATCTGAAACTCTTGCTATAGGTTTCCAACGGTTTCCAATAGCCAACAGCTAATATTCTATAAACATACCGCTTTTAATTTATGAGAGCAGGTTTTCTGATAACCGATACCGCACACAGGTCCGAGGAAATATCTGATGCAATACGCTACTGAAGACTATGCTATAGCTAGACAGAAAATGGTTCGGGACCAGCTCGAAAATCGGGGCATCCGTGACCGCGATGTCCTAGCTGTCATGCAAAGGATTGAACGGCACCGCTTTGTCGGGCCGGAATTTCGCAAGTGTGCCTACCAGGATAGACCGCTTCCGATTGCGGGTGGGCAGACAATTTCACAACCGTATATGGTCGCATTAATGACAGAATTACTCGAATTAAAATACCGTTCAAAAGTCCTTGAAATCGGCACTGGATGTGGTTATCAAACCGCTGTATTAGCAGAACTTGTTGAAAATGTATATTCCGTTGAAATTTTGCCTGAGCTTGCAAAAAATACTAAAGCGCGACTCTCCGCACTCAACTATCGGAATATCTATTTCAAGCAGGGCAATGGCCACGATGGCTGGGTTGAACACGCGCCGTACGATGCAGTTCTCGTCACTGCTGCGCCGAAAACAATTCCGCCTCGGCTAACGCAACAGCTTGCCGAAGGGGGACGCATGGTTGTTCCCGTCGGCTCACACTTACAAACCCTGTTTTTAATACGGAAAGTTGCTGGTAAAGTTGAGACTGAAGAAATCATAGGTGTCAGCTTTGTGCCGATGACAGGTAAACCGTAGGAGGAATACATGCCGAAATTCAGAAAGAGATGCTATTGCATACTGTTCATGTCCCTATTTTTGCCCCCTTGCGTTTTTGCTGCCTTTAATGACATCGGTGTAGGCGCGAGACCGCTCGGGGTCGGTGGCGCGTTCGTAGCCCTAGCTGATGATAGCAACGCTCCGCACTACAACCCCGCGGGCTTAGGTTATATTGATGAGATACAGGTCGGTGGGACTTATGCCCAACGCTTTAACGGACACGTCACCTATAATATGATTAGCGGTATTATCCCGCTTGGACGCGCGGGGACTATCGGCGCGGATATCGGCATTTTGACAGAAGTGTCCGAAATTTACCGAGAACAGCTGACGCGCTTCTCCTACGGAAACGCGCTCTTCGATAAACTTGCAATTGGGATAAATCTGAAACGTTTCGGAACCGCTTTTGATGAAACCAATGAATTTGTTAAGGAGAATGCCTATTTCGCTCGAACCGCTGCGTCAGCACTTTCACTAGATATCGGGATACTTGCAAAACCGATGAAGGGATTACACCTCGGATTTTCGGCTGAGAATTTAGTTGATGCAAACCTCAGCATCTCCGAAGCATACACAGATTCTGTGCCACGGAACATACGCGCTGGGCTTGTATACAGCTTTGAATCTGTTGCTGAAATGAGCGCGCAAGGCGAAGCGGTCAGCCAACTTCTGAAGGGAAGCTTAGTGACTATTGAGGTGGCATTTCGGAACGATGACATTTATACACACACCGGTATAGAAACCTGGGTGAATAAAAATATCGCTATCCGCGGCGGTTATAGTATGACAAATAGGGGAAACCCAGCAACAACGCTTAGTTTCGGTGGAAGCCTCAAATTCGCAATTAGCAGTGCCGCCCTCCAACTTGACTACGGATTTCAACTACTGACTGGAGACCTTGAAGACAATACAACACAACGGTTTTCTGTCAATTTACTCTTTTAAAGAAAGAGGGAAGGAGTTATGCTGAATGAAAAATATAGCGATTGCTTTTATATTTATCGGGAGCCTACTCATCGGAAGCATAGGATATGCTGCTGTGACATCTGTCGGAGAGATTAACGCCGTAGGCGAAACGCGAGGCATTGTCCCTAGCCACGCAACAGTGCCTTTGACTGTCACGCTTATAATCGACCGCTCCTTGGCAGAAATTGGTGAGGAGATTAAGACGATTGAAATCATAATGCCGCCCGGATTTTCTACCGAACCGTCCCATTTCAAAGGCATCTTTCGGGATGGCACTGCAATTGCTGCGAAGGCGGTTGTCTCCGGAGAAAGTGTGCTGCGCGTCGAACTGGAAAAAATAATCGACGATTACCGAAATTCTATATACGTAATCAATTTTGACTGTCGAACATCAAGCACCGTTGCGGAGGCAGCGTTCAGGGTACGTCTCCGCAATAATGAGGACAATCCAATTGGTGAATTTATCCGTGAAGGCAACGCAGATGGAAAACCTAATAACAATGACTTTACTTTGCAAGTGATTCCGAATATCCCGCCTTCGCCGGTTAAAGGATTTAATGTCGCCCCCGACCTAACAGGCGAAAATGATGTAATTCTCCGCTGGCAAAAATCGGATGACGCGGATGTCACCGCTTATGCCATTTATCGTAATCAGGATAAATTACCTATCCTTACAGTCGAAAAACACCTGCTGACCACTGTTCGCGATGTAAACGTCAGCCCTGGCACACACACATATCAGATAACCGCTATCAGACAAACAATTCATCTCCAATCTGAGCGTTCGCCGATACAGACGGTGATTGTTCCTGAAGACACCGCACCACCGCAGCCGCCAGTGTTATTGGAAATTAATGTTTCCCGCGATGGGGTTGAACTTACATGGCCAGCTAGCAGCAGCCCGGATGTGACAAAATATCAAATCTCTTTCGCTGCATCAATAGGCACGCTTGAACCGCTGCCGAATGGCGAAATACTCGCGGAACCCCCGGAGCGTGGGCCCTCTGGCGAAATGCGTGCAGCTGAAAAAGTGTATAAATTTCTTGACCCGCGTCAGCTCGCTATAGGGAATTTTACTTATGCTATCGCTGCAATTGACGAAGCAGGCAACAGTGCCTCAATAACAGAGCGGCTCCGTATATTTGATAGACCTTATCCGAATCCGTTTACACCGCTCTCACCAAATCCAGATTTCAACACCGTTATTTTTCCCGCACGGGCAATAGATGATGCCGCCGGTGAATTCAAGGTGCTGCTCTTTAACCTCAAGGGTGCCCTCGTTAAAACCTTAACCGCACAATTGGGTGAAAACGAACTTAGATGGGACGGTAAAGATGAAAATGGGGAAATCGTTGAAAGTGGTGTTTATCTCTACCAATTGCAGGTTGGTGACAGTTTTAAGACAGGCACTGTTATCCTTGTCAAATAGGTCAGTGACACAGTAAAAAAAATGTTGACTTAATTTGAAATACAGAGTTATACTATAAGAAATAATGCCTTGCAAAGGAAAATTTTAAAAGGAGATAAAAAATGAACAGATTTAAAGCATCTCGATTTTCATCAGTTCTCACACTACTCACGTTTGTTTGCAGTGTAGGCATCGCTTTGCCTGCTTTAGGCGAATGGATCAATTTACAAAAACGTGACCCGGCAATTCGGGATTACATGTCTATCACGTTTACAAGCAAGAAGACTGGTTGGGCAGTCGGTTCCGCATCGTTTGAAGATTTGGACAATCCCGGCTTCATCGGATACACCCTAGATAGTGGCAAAACCTGGGAGAAAGCGGATATCAAAATCCAAACGGACCTCACCGAAATCTATTTTTTGGATGAGAAACACGGTTGGGCGGTCGGTGCCAAGGGCGCAATCGCTAGGACCACTAACGGAAAAGACTGGGAGGTACAAATCAGTAAGGTTGACAACTGGCTGAATAGCGTCCATTTTGTTAGCACCGATGTCGGTTACGCAGCAGGCGCGAACGAGACTATCCTTGGTACGCAAAATGGGGGACGCTCTTGGAAAGTCCTTCAAGGCGGCACAATCAGCGAGGGTGTCGGGGACGAAGATACAACGTTGTATAATGCCATTCAGTTTTTTGACGAAAAAACAGGATGGGTTGCGGGAATCCGTCTGAGTCCCACTACAAAAACGCAGAGCGCACTCATTCAGAAAACCACGGATGGTGGCAGAAAATGGGTTGTCCAAGAAACAGGAAAAGAGGATATCTTGGAAGACATTTTTTTCCTTGATGACAAGCAGGGCTGGGCAGTCGGCGAAAACGGAATTATCCTATACACAAACAACGGCGGAGACACCTGGCGCGAGCAGACCAGTGGCACGGAGGAAAAACTTCGAAGTATTCAATTCGTAGATAAACACGTGGGTTGGGCCGTTGGCGGAGACTTCGGGGTCGGGGTTATTCTCAGTACCAGCAACGGCGGCAAAAAATGGGACGTTCAACAAATTGGGCAGCAAATCGTCAAAGTATCCGCGCTTGACCAGAAGAATGCTTGGTTAGCAGGCGCAGACGGTGCCATTTTTAAACTAGAGTAGGCGCCCATTTGTCAGATGAACGTTAGGTTAAATAACGAGAATACCCGAAGGTCTTAAAGTAGCAAATCCGGGCAAAGATGAACGCGCGGAAGCGCGGAAAAGGAGTAGAATTTTGGGAGATGTATCTATATTCGCCAAGCGCATGAGTCGCTTGGGAACTGAATCGGCTTTTGAGGTGCTCGCTAAAGCGAAAAGCTTAGAAGCACAAGGCAAAGATATTATTCATTTAGAAATTGGGCAACCGGATTTTCCGACTCCAGCAAATATTTGCGAAGCTGCATTCCAAGCGATGAAAGATGGACATACCGGCTATTGCCCCTCGGCAGGAGTGCCAGAATTTCGAGAAGTTATTGCACAACATATTACGGAGACACGCGGGGTTGATATCCACCCAGCGGAGGTAACCGTTACGCCCGGGGCGAAACCTATTATTTTTTTCACAATAATCGCATTAATTGATGAGGGTGATGAGGTTATCTATCCGGACCCCGGATTCCCTGTCTATGAATCCGTTATCAATTTCATCGGCGGAACTGCTGTCCCACTCCCGCTCCGTGAAGAGGTTGACTTCCGATTTCGAATTGATGACCTCACCGAAGCCATCACGGCACGCACAAAACTGCTTATCCTCAACTCACCGCAGAACCCAACAGGTGGGACCCTCATGGAAACCGACCTCGTTGCTATCGCTGAACTCGCGGAAAAACATAACTTTTATATTCTAACGGACGAAGTTTACTCGCGGCTGCTCTATGAAGGAAACCATCAGAGTATCATCAGCCTTCCCGGAATGAAGGAACGGACCATTCTGATTGAGGGGCACTCTAAAACGTATGCAATGACAGGTTGGCGACTCGGATACGGCATCGCTCCCCAGGAAATCGCTGATAAGATTACCCAATTGACTATTAACTCAAACTCCTGCACTGCAACCTTTACACAAATCGCTGGAATAGAGGCACTGACGGGCCCGCAGACGTTTGTTAGAGAGATGGTCGTAGAATTTCGCAAACGGCGGGATGCAATTGTGAACGGTCTCAATGCTATTGACGGTATTAGCTGTATCAAACCCCTCGGTTCGTTCTATGTTTTTCCCAACGTCACGGAGTTGCCGCTTTCTTGCGAGCTGCTTGCTGACTATCTGATGGATGAGGCTGAAGTTGCCTTGTTGCCCGGTACAGCTTTCGGCAAATATGGCGATGGTTATCTCCGTCTCTCTTACGCTAACTCATTGGAGAATATTGAGGAAGCACTACACCGAATGAAAACCGCAATCGCGAAACTATAGGCACAAATCGGAGGGCAGTTTCTCACATGTTTCGTAAAGCTACAGCGCGCATTCCTGCAAGTACAACGAATCTCGGTCCCGGATTTGATGTGCTCGGGCTAGCACTTAAACTCTACAGTACGATTACGTTGGAAACTACATCCACCGACACCCAAGTTGTTATCAGTGGCGTAGACGCTGATAAGATACCGAGTACCCCGGAACATATTGCGTTTCAAGCAGTTGCCCACGTTTTCAAAGAGAGCGGGACGAAACTGAAGTTGGAAAACCTTAAGTTGAGCATAGAAAACGGGATTCCAGCGATTCGCGGTTTAGGCGGAAGTGGTACAGCAATTATCGGCGGGTTATTGACGGCTAATGTCTTGTGTGGTAACCCATTTTCTCGGTCAGAGCTTCTCAATTTTGCAACAGTCTTAGAGGGGCATCCGGACAATGTCGCTGCGTCCCTATATGGCGGTTTGGTCATTTCAGCACAGGAGGGTCCGCAAATCCACACTATCCAGTTAGAATGTCCGCCTGCCCTTCATGTCGTATTGGCTATTCCAGATTTTCCGCTATCTACCCAAGAGGCGCGCCGTATTTTACCGGAACAAATCAATTTTTCGGATGCAATTTACAATACGAGTCGAAGTGCACTGTTAATCGGTAGCATCGCCACTGGAAAATTGGAGATGCTACCGATAGCCATGAAAGATAGACTGCATCAACCCTATCGTAGCAAATTGATTCCGGGATTTGATGATGTCGTGACAGCTGCAACTGCTGCGGGGGCACTCAGCGTTGCCTTAAGTGGTGCTGGCCCGACTATTGCCGCTTACTGTTTAGAAAACATGAAAGCGGTGGGAAATCAGATGGCTAAGGCGTTCAAAAAACACAACGTTGCATGTCAAATTCGGACTCTGGGCATTGATAGGGACGGTGCAGTGGTCTTCGGTAAGGAAGGAGAAAGCGAGGTGTCGGAGAAACCCCATGCAATTTAGGTGAACGGCATCCTCAAGCGGAATAGGAAAATTATGTTAAATTTTTATTCAGAAAGCATTTCATTCCTCCTGAATCAATTCAACAGTGACCTCAAACAGGGCTTAAGTCTGGAGCAGGTAGAGAAATCAAGGGCACGTCACGGGAAAAACGAATTCGGTCCAAAAGAAAAGTGGCAGCAATTTAAAGTCCCATTTTGGAAACCGCTCTTTAATTGGAAATCGCTAATATTAGCTATTGCTGTAGCAGTTGTTTTTTACAACCTAACGTCTATTTCAAAAAGCGCGCTTATCGCAGGCATCCTGATTTTTCAAGTGTGTTGGATATGCTTCGCCGCTTTCCGTATTCGACATCGGCGGAAATTACGTGAGATACAGCTCAGTGTTACGGTATCGGTTATTCGGCAGGGGAAGCAGGAAAAATGCTTGCCCGTCGATATTGTACCGGGAGACCTCATTTTTCTGAGGGCTGGTGATTACGTACCTGCGGATGCCAGAATCGTTGAGGCAGATGGACTTAGCGTTGATGAGTCTGCCCTATTCGGGAGTAGTGAGCCCACAGCAAAAACGAGCAAGGAGATAACCGAAGTAGGCAGTCCAGCGAAGAAGCAAACCAACATGGTTTTTGGCGGAACTTATGTCGATACAGGATTTGGGAAAGCAATCGTCGTCAGAACTGGGAACAAACTTGAAATGTGGCGGGATTTGGCTAAGGCACGTTCTTTACCAACAGCTGGCACTATCGCAGAGACCCAAGTCAAATTATTCAGAGATACGCTCATTGTTACAGGCATTGTCATCGGTGTAATCGCCGCCGGCCTGTATTGGTGGAACGAATCGTCTCAGCAACAACTCACGTGGCAAGCAGTCCAATTCGGTTTAATTTTTGCCATCGCTGCCACCCCGAACGATGTCATGGTCCTGCTATACCTCATTTTTGACCAGAAAGCTGCCGTTTTGCTGAAAAAAGGAATCGTCCTCCGGCATCCACATTACTTGGAAAAATTGAATCGAATCAGCATCTTTTGTGCAAATGAAAAAGGAATTGAAAGTACAAAGGCCCTTGCTATTTCCAACCTTTTCGTTGATGAACAGGTCGTGGAACGTTCTGTATGGGAAAACTGGTTGAATTTTCTTGAGACGCAACCCGCTGAAAAAAGACCGGAAGCGATTAACGATATTCCACACCACTTCCAAATTCCTCAAGACACTCCCGAACTGCTGTTGACCGCAGGCCTAGGTACGTCTGGCGAACAGTATCATGATAGAACCGATGCCGCCCAGTCCCATCAACGCATCATACAAAAAATAGGTGAACGCCTCGGTTATCAATTAGATGACCTTAAAGCGAATATGCCGCTAATAGCAGAATACCCGTGGACATCTAACTTCGGCTATGAGATGCATGTGTTCGAAACGGCGGAAAATGAATATCTCAATATTATCTTCGGGGATGCCCTGAATGTTCTTGAGGCATGCCAGTTCATCCTCATAGATGGTGAAACAGTACCGTTCGACTATGACCAATACGAGACATGTCTCGGAGTTTTAAGCGACATGCAACACGCCAACGCAAGTGTCTATGGTGTCGCATCGAATGCCTCAGATATCGCTTTGACACCGAGGGAGGTTCAAGGTACATCAACCCTCTTAGGGTTCATCGCGTTCTCACACAGCGATAACGAAGAGACGAGAGAAGTTGTCCGAGCAAGTCTAGATGCTGGGTTAAAAGTCATTCTGATAACCGAAAGTGATGAACAGACGACAATCGATTTCGCAAGAGAATTAGGCATTATCCACACCCGAAGGGCGGTCAGCACGCGGGAAATACTCGCCCAACTCTCTACACAGGAATTTGACAAAGAGGTACCGAATTGGGGCGCATATTCCCAACCTACACAGGAACAGCGCCGAAACATTGTTCTCGGTTTGAAACGCCACGGACATACGGTCGGGTTCCTCGGAGAAAGCACTGTTGACCAACGCGCTATGACATTGGCTGACCTAGCGTTTGCTAATATGACGCACGCATCACACCTTGCCCAGGACCACGCCGACTGTTTAATATTAGAGAAGGGATTCCGAGCTATCAAGGATGGCCTATTTTATGCACGAGAAGCCTATCAAAACCTCGCCGGCTCCCTCAGATGGTGTTTTTCATGCACGCTCGCCCAATTGCTAACGGTTGTATTTGGACTGATTCTCTACCTAATATTCGGAGCCGAGAGACTCCCGTTGACGCTCACGCAGCTAATCTGGGTGCAATTTCTAACAACAGGACTTACTGCAATCGGGCTGGGTACTGAAAAAATATTTGCTGATGCGAAACAACACCGCCCAAGAAAAACGAACACGTTCCTGCCGAAAACTGCTGTCTTCGATGTTGTTTGTCGAGGCCTTGTTATTAGTTTAATGACAATTACCCATTTCTTAGTACTCGCTGGGTCGGCTAGTCCGGAACAGGCACGCACTGCTGCTTGCACAACACTCATTTTTTCACAATTGGCAGCATACTTCCAATGTGTCCGATACCCATCGGAATCTCTCTTTAAAAGGATGTTTGCGAATATCTGGCTACTTGGCACCTTCAGCGTCGTTATAGGAATTCACATCGCCGCAATCTCTTTTGAGCCTATGAAGGCACTTTTGACCCTCACACTCCCTGAAGGCGAATGGATAATGACATGGCTGGTGACATCACTCTGCTGCTGCCTCTTACTGCTGTTACCTTTAAATTTGGCGATAAATCCGCGTCAAGATGGGCGTTAGCACAGCAAGAGCCCCGCTAAACCCAGAAACCGTAGGTGGGAATACCGGCAACAATGCCTACAACTGTCCATAGACTCCCGACTGTGAATTCACCCAGGATAAGCCCTAAGAAGAACGGGGCTAGTTTCCGATATTTTACGGGCCCACCATATTGAAGAATGAGCCACTTTATTAACCAGCTCACGAAAAGGCAACACCAAGTGACGTTCATTCCCCAGCTCGTAGAAATGGCAAAACCAGCAGGATGAAACGGCCACCATACAAATCGCATCCGAAATAGCTGTAGCACTGTTGTTAGCAGAAAACCTAGCCCCATAAACCCGCTTTCAGGAATAAGTGTATCGCCAGGCGTTTGCAGCCAACCCGCTAAGCGGCGGTAAGGCTCTATACCGAACGCACTCAACGATGGCCAATAGGCGCGAATCTCCATCCCTAACCGATGCCCCCGGTCAATTAACGCCCAAAATCCGGCCAATGTGCCCAGCACAGCTGCTAACGTCAAGGCAAAAATTATCCGATGCATTGTCATACCTGTCCGTTCCATTATCTTAAAACCTTCTAACTGATGCGGCATTGGATGACTACGATAGGCACGGTTGATGAACCAAAACATTGAGAACATGATGAGGTTACCGCGCCCTAGCCGACGCGTCCCTACCGTCCGTGTTAAAATTTCATCTGGACCGGAATAGTGTAAATCGTGAACTGGGGTGCCTAACTCGGCGCGCATGCGCGTTACAGCGATAGAAATCATATAATAGAGAACGAAAAACGTTAGCATGATACCGATGCTCGCCCCACCGTAGTAGCAAAAAAGCACTAGGAACACTAACACCGCGATGAGCCCAAGCACCGCTGCACGGTAGGACATCGGCTCATCGATATCTTCGCGTGCCGCCTCCCGCCTGAAAACTGAACGTCCCACTACAAGCAGATGCCGACGACTCGCCCAAATCGCTAAAACGCACAAGGCAAGATAGCCCCCGGAGGCCTGCTCATTCATATACGGAAAGCGCGGAAGACTTCGAAAACCGAACGCAGCCCCTACGACACGCATTAGCCGCCAATACCAAAAGAAAAACCAGCACGAAAACGAAAGGTCTAACGGAATGAAAAAGCCGAGCCCAATTGCAAACGGATAAAATGAAAACGGAATTCTTCCCATTGCATTCCACGGACTCTCTGTGAATATCTGAACGCTCTGAATGCGGGTCCGAAACTCCGGTAAGATTGGATACAGAAAGTTCACACCGTTCCACAGTGCCAACCCCCCAGCAATACCGAAACCGAGCCACATTAACCTGTTCTGAAAAAAACGGTTGTGCCGCGTCTCCGTAAGATGCACCGGGAGGTGAATAATAGGATAACTCAACTTCTCGTGCCCTATCCACTGTTTCCGGATAATTACATTAATGCAAAGCATGCCGAAAACCAACGCACTGATAAAGGCAAGCCACCACAGCACCGGAGTTGCCCAACCGAGCAGGGAGTCAAGGGTATAGAGCGGTACGTCCCCCTCGTAATAGCCTTGTAGCAATCGGTTATCGCTAATTGTCAACCATTCTGGGAGAAAGGGTACAAAAAGCTGCTGCCATTCATTTTCAGGGGTCGCAAACCGGAACGCATGCCCGAGCATCGGTACTAAAATTTCAAGCATATCGTGACCTGTAATACCGGACGCGATAGAAAGCATCAGGTAAACAACGACCAATTCACTCTGTACTAACGCCACCCTCGGGAGGAAACGGCGCAGTAATTGATTAATACCGATAACGACAAATAGGCTGAAAATGACGTTGAAAAAAAGCGAAATGGTAACAGGGTGCCCCGAATAACGGATAACCTCCATCTCAATGACCCAATAGCAGTTTATCGGAATCAGGAGGACAGCAATTAGGATAGATTTAAACGTTACACCGTGGGCAGGAATTTGCGGGGATGCTGGCTGTGAACGGTTTTGAACTTCCATAGCTTATACGAAACAATCTGATAAAACAAAAATCTATGTTCAGTTTACCACAATAGACAAGATGTGTCAACAGATGTATAAAGTTTTGAGTGCGTAAAGTTTTTGTACCCCCGTTTGTAGTAGGGCGATTCATCGCCCGTCGTGTTGTCCAGTGTTGTGATGTGCGATGCGTTTTGCTACGAGAACCCGTGCTGCGACGGGCAATCAATTGCCCTACTACGAGCACAGTTGTGATGCACAATGCGTTTTGCTGTAGGCGTGGGGAACCGTTGGTTTCCCAAATACTAAGCATCAATAGATTAACTTGTACAGAAATTTTGCACACTCGTCAGAACTGCGTAGATGTTATCAAAAACCCTCTTTTTTCCGCGTTTTCTGTGTCCTCTGTGTTTTCCGCGATTCTGACAGTTGTACAAAAACTTTACACACCCAAAAAAGTAGGGGCAAGGCTATTTAGTTTTCGTTTACATACATTAACTAGGACTTACGCATTCCCCTCCGCTCCTCTACTAGCGGGATATCGGTATTAGTCCCGTAGGGACGATATATTTATAGAAACACAAAACGCCTCACCCCTGCTTAGTCCCGTAGGGACGACATATTTATAGAATGAAAAAAAACGTTAATCTTACGCAAATTTAGAACATAAGCTCAGTATTCGGGCAAACGGTTTCCCGCTCCTCTAGGGCTGGGTCCCCCAGCCCGCTAAGTCAACCTCTAAATCCCATTATCTATGGACTTTAGCAACGCGCTGCGTAAGTCCTGTAATTATTCTATCATTACCGGTTGTTAGAAATGAAACGGAGAACGGAAGACCCAAACTATAAGTTTATGCTACAAGAAAGCGCACAAACTGGAAGTTTATGCTACAATAAAGCGCACAAACTGGAAGTTTATGCTACAAGAAAGCACACAAACTGGAAGTTTATGCTACAATAAAGCGCACAAACTGGAAGTTTATACTACAAGAAAGCGCACAAACTGGAAGTTTATGCTACAAGAAAGCGCACAAACTGGAAGTTTATGCTACAATAAAGCGCACAAACTGGAAGTTTATACTACAATAAAGCGCACAAACTGGAAGTTTATACTACAATAAAGCGCACAAACTGGAAGTTTATACTACAATAAAGCGCACAAACTGGAAGTTTATGCTACAATAAAGCGCACAAACTGGAAGTTTATACTACAAGAAAGCGCACAAACTGGAAGTTTATGCTACAAGAAAGAGACATTTTCAATTAGAAATGGTATTACAAGCTTATTTTTCGCGGGTATAGGTATCGTTTTTTCACATAATTTAAAACCTGTTGTAGACGAACACCGTATCGGCGGTGTATCCCCTATGTATTAGACATTATGCCGGTTTAATTGTAGCATTCTAGTTCGTTAGCAGTGGCGGTGCGTAGGGGCGGGGTCCCCCCGCCCGATTTGAAGCCCTGGTCATAGGGCGAGGTGACCTCGCCCCTACAATGATGATATGGTTTCTAAAAGGTATCAGGTAGACGATTTATGAGATAAACTGTAAACACATTAACTTCCCCAAAACACAACCCCTTAATCACAAAACTATGCTTGTTGCGTATTCATCACGATTGCAACGCCGTATTGTTTCGTTTAACTTGAAATATGTTGTTGGATGTGTTAATATGTTTTTAGGAGAGTCAATAAGAGTTGTATACTTGCTCCATTGTCCTATATTAATCCCAACTCCAGAGACTCGGGTTTTAGATTTCCTAAAGACTAAAGAGATAATCACACTATGCGTATACTCTGTGCCAATGTAGGTAGTACCTCGTTCAAATACCAAATTATTGATATGACCACTACCACCTCGCTTGTCAAGGGGGGTGTAGAACGTATCGGAAATTCACCATCCGCTTTCATGCATGCAGTGCCGGGCAAACCGATGCGCGAAGGTGAAATAGATGCCGAGACACATACAGACGCGATTGCACACGCCATTCAGCTCATCACCGATACTGAAGTCGGGTGTCTGGAGGACTTGTCACAATTGGATGGCGTTGGGTTTAAAACCATTCTCGCTAAGGGCTATTGGCGTTCGGCCCGTATTACTGAAGATGTCATCGCTGCGCTAGAGGCATCTACACCGCTAGCTCCGATGCACAATCCCGCTTACATTTCAGCTATCCGTGCTTTTCAGGAGCTGCTGCCAACAACCCCGCTTGTCGCTGTTTTTGAGACGTGGTTTCATCAAACCCTCCCGGATTACGCCTACGAATTCGGTGTGCCACGTTTTTGGGTAGAAAAACATGATATTCGGCGATACGGTTTCCACGGTGCCTCCCACCGTTACATCTCCGAACGCGTGCCACAGCTGCTTGGGCACAACGCGGACGCGCCTCTTCGGCTCATCTCTTGTCACCTCGGCGGCAGTTCTTCCATCTGTGCAATCAAAGATGGAAAATCTATTGATACCTCTATGGGCGCGTCAACGCAATACGGCATGATACAATCTACACGCTGCGGCGACTTAGATGCGTTTGCGGTGCTATATCTGATGGACAAGGAGGGATTCTCTACGGATGAGATACGTCGTCAGTTGATTGCGGAAGCGGGTGTTAAAGGCATCTCCGGTACCAGCGGGGACATGCGGGATGTAGAAGCAGCAATAAAAGCTGGCAACGATAACGCACGCTTAGCTCTACAGACATACATTTACGGTGTGAAGAAGTATATCGGCGCGTATATTGCCGCCCTCGGAGGTGTTGATGTCCTTGCCTTCGCGGGGGGTATCGGGGAGAAAAGTACTGCCACCCGTGCACAAGTCTGTGAGGGCCTTGAATGGTGCGGTATCCACTTAGACGCTGAAAAGAATGAAAAATCAATTGGAGAAGCCGACCTCTCTGCGGAGAACAGCCGTGTTAAAATTGTAGTCGTTTCCACGAATGAAGAAATTATCGTATCACGTGAAACTGCCCGTGTGCTTAAGTCGGGCAAATAAGTGGCGTGAATTCGATAGAGATGATGCTTCTTAACCCGAATACTCCCGGTCCTGAAAAATTCGAATAGCAAGCCACATCGCACCTACCACTATCAAACACAGCACTAACACCGCTCCCCACTCCGGAGGTGGGGCATCTCCTAAGAAATCTCTGAGCATTCCTCTGGCCATTTTGAAATCCGGAAATAACGTCAGGAGATAGTGTGAAAAAGAGAGCCGCTTGACACCCATCGGCATCGACGGAATTAACGTAATCCTTTCCCAACCGAACACGAAAAGCAATCCCCATAGCACAGGATACTTGAACCGAACGGATAGAAGCACACCGAAGGCACCGTAAACGAGTAGTGCCAATGTGAGGGTGCCCATATATTGAAAACTCAATCCTAACACTAATAGACGTTCTCTTAGCTTCGGATGTGTTTGGATAATCCCTGTTAAAAGGAGGTGAGATGCTCCAATTAGGACAATGCTCCCGAGCAGGTATGCCGCAAATTTGCTAAGCAGAATCGATGATTTCCGAAGGGGCCGCATCTGGAGATATGTCAAACCTTTTCCGTCGATTTCATCAGAGATAATAGCGGTCCCGTAAAAAATGGCACACAAATTCGTCACAAACCCATAAAGAAAAAATGTTATGTGTGGGATAAAACTGTTCACGGTGCCTGAACCGCGTGCGGTGAAACGTAATATGAGCGCGATGCCAAGCGGCAGCACACATCCAATCAGAATCAGAAGGGCACGCCGACTCCAGAACAGCTGGCGGAGCGTCACTTTAAATAGAGCAAAATAGGCAGGGAACGAGTTTAGTTTGAGAGGCATTCTATGAGCGTTTTAATCCTTGAATGTTTTTGAGTATCATGGTACTATTTTAACATAGAATCAGGATGGACGCAAATTCAGAAGGGACCGAAGTTAGCAACGGCAATTATGAAAATTTAGGTGATATATGCTCAAAATCATTGACACACACCAACACCTCTGGGATACCGCCAACTTAGAATATCCTTGGTTAGATGGGTTTGACCTACTTCAGCAGCGATATACTCCAGACGATTATAGAAAAGCTATCGGGGACCTTAACGTGGTTAAATCGGTCCACGTTGAAGGCGACCCGGCTGAGACGGATGTCGTTCAAGAGGTGGAATGGTTAACCGACATTGCAGAAACAGATGGCATGATAGGCGCGATAGCCGCTGCCGCTCCACTTGAAAAACCGAACGTTGAAGCTGTCCTTGAACAGCTCACAGCGTTTGACCGCGTTGTCGCAATCCGCCGGATGGCATGGCACCAGCCCAACAATCGGTTTTATGCTACGCCTGAACTGATTAACGGTGTGAAATTGTTGGCGAAATATAATCTCTCCTTTGAACTCTGTGCGAAACAGGACCAACTTCCCGCCGCAATTGAGCTAGTCAAAGCTACACCGAACATAAGGCATGCTGTTAACCACTGCGGCGGTCCAAATATAAAAGACAGCGAATTTGAACCGTGGGCAACCCACATGCACAAACTCGCTGCCTTTGAGAATGTCCACTGCAAAGTGTCCGGAATTGTAACGACTGCCAGCGAAAATTGGACACCTGAGGACTTAAAACCTTATATCCAACACCTTGTTGAGACGTTCGGTTATGGCCGGCTCATGTTTGGAAGCGATTGGCCTGTCTGCACCTTAGCTGCCGAGTATCAGGCGTGGGTGGATGCGCTCCTTTGGGCACTTGATGGCGCGTCCGATGCGGAGAAAGACCATCTGTTTTACGAAAATGCTGCGGCGTTTTACAAAATATAGCAGGTTTTGCTGTCCAAACGGGTGTGTTATGTTTATAGAAGCAACAACACCCTAATCTATAATCACAAAACTTGGGGTGTTACGCACCTTAAAATCCGCGCAATCCGATAAATCCGCGATAATCCGCGATTCAGACAACTAAAATTGTCCAAAGTTTAGTCCATTAATACCTTGTAATCGATGTTGACAAGTTCAATTCCATAAAGTGCCAATCTTTCCATAATAACTTCTATTGCAGGTATATTGCAATCAATTAAAATTGAGGAACGACTGTGCAGTGCTGCAGCTTCTCCAAGCGTCCCACTGCCAGCAAAAAAATCTAAAAGGGTATCGCCTTGTTCTGAATGCACCTTGACGATGCGATTAAGAACCCCGAGCGGTTTTTGGGTCGGATAACCGGTCTTTTCACTTCCATTGGTACTGACGATGGTATGCCACCAAACATCGGTTGGTGTTTTGCCACGCGCTGCCTTCGCTTTGCCGACCAACCCAGGGGCCATATATGGAATTCTATCCATCTCATCGAAATTGAAGGTGTAATGCTTCGGTGTTTTCGCGTACCATAAAATGTTATCGTGTTTCGCGGGCCAGCGCGACTTGGGTCTGCCGCCGTAATCGTAAGCCCAAATAATCTCGTTGATAAAGGAGTCTCGACCGAAAATTCCGTCAAGTATCACCTTACAATAGTGCACCGCGCGATAATCAATATGAAGGAAGAAGCTACCATGAGGATGCAGCACTCGATATGCCTCCTCAAAACGGGGACGTAAAAACTGCAAATAGTCATCTAAACTTTCAAACTTATCGGTATAATATATGGTTTTAACTTTGCGAGTTCGGTAGGTCTTGCCTTGGAAACCCACGCGGTCGCCTTGGGCATCCGGTTCAACTTTAATTTCAGTGCGCTGTTGAAGTTTTCCGGTGTTAAAGGGCGGGTCAATGTAAATCAAGTTGACGCTCTCGTCAGGAACATGTTCCTGAAGAATCGAGAGGTTATCACCATAATAGAGTTGATGATTGCATATTTGATTGTCTTCTTTAAACGCGATAGGTAATTGCACAACTTGCTACCTTTCCATTGTTATATTATGGTGGAATTATAGCAGCGTTACGATAATTTATCAAATCGTCCACGGAGGCGAAGGTGGCAACTTAGGTTATGATATGCAATCAGTTTTGATGTATCTAACAGATATAGCGTGACTTTTTACGCTATATCTGTTAAAATACCTTCGCCAAAAGTTCAAACCGTGGCAAGATAACACCTATTGCAGCGTAATTAACATAGGTTCAACACCTTGCGACTCTTGGATTTGCTGCTTGAGTGTTGCTGCGTCCGTTCGCGCGGCGAATTCTCCAATTGTCACGCGATGCCTCGTTTTCCCTTCAACCGCTACAGTGTATATCTTCACCTTATCACTGGGGTATAACTGTTGTAGATTCTCGACGAGCATATCGGCATTGTGTCGTTCGGCGAAAGAGCCAACCATCAAGCTAAATTTCGGCTTCGTCACCGGTGTCTGGGAGGCTGTGCCCAATTGCAACTGTGTTTCTTGGGCACTCTGATTACCAGCTATGTCTTGAACGCTCAGTTTGCAGGTGTATGTTCCCGGGGCCAACGTCGGAATCTTTGTGAGTGCAACCGAGGCGGGGGGTGAACCGTCCCCTTCAGTTTTTTCGAGCAGCTCTTTAGCTGCATTGAAAATCTCAAGTTTCCAATTGACAAGCGGATTGATATCCCACACTTTTATACCGACACTTGCTGCAGTCTCCTGAAAGATTTCCAGGGTTGCTGGTATCAGGTCAACCGTAACTTTTTCACTCTTTCTCAGTTGGGGTGTGCCTTGGGCATCAAAAACGTAAAATTCCACTGCGTAGTCGCCATCAAGTACCAATTTGCCCGTATTTCCGGTGCCGTCCCAGACAATGTCTTCCGAGGGAGGCCCGGTGCCAGATTTTTCCCAAACCGTTTCTGTATATTCATCCCGCAGTATCAACTGCCATTTATCGTTAGGGTTGACACTAAAACGAAATGTGGTGCTATCTGCAATACCATCGTTGTCTGGTGAGATTGCGCGTTCGGAGAGTTGCAATTCGCCAGCAGGTATTTCAACAACCGGTGTATCTGGTGTAATCTTTTTAGGCATCAGAATTGGCGCGGTTTCAGCTGGTTTTGCAGCATCTACCTGCTTTGTGTCCGCGGCAGGTGCTGGTACAAATGCCTCGCGAGGACCACCCCATCGGAGTGTCGCAGAAATCCAGTGTAACCCGGCTTCTAACTCGTTGCCATTGACATAAGCGTAATCCAACTGACCTGCTGAATTTCGGAGGCTTAATCCTTGTGTCCATTCGCCTTGGCTGAATCTATTAACAGCTGTCAAGGCGGTATATCCTACCCGTGCGCCGAGATGTCCATGCAGAAACCACCGTTCCGCTCCGAAATGTAACCGAACCCGTTCTCCCCAATTAGCGACATCGTTTTGTCCGCGGATAACCATGTCGGCGGAGAATAGGGTTTCACTGTTTAAATTATAGATTGTTCCGAACCGCGCCGCTAGGGGCGCGTTCTCAACTAATTTTCCCGCCTCACGAATCCCGTTGCTCAACTCCGATAGGTTAACACCTACTGTGAGAGAGTCGCCAAATTTTTTTAACGGATACGCGAACTGCATGCCCAAATCTAAACTCCACAAAAAGTTTTTCCGAAGTGACGTGTTGTTCTGGTAGTAGCGCAGGTTCATACCTGCTGAAGCACGTGGACTTAAGGCAAAACCGTACCCTAAAAGGACAATCTGGGTTGATTCGGTGGCGTTTCTATCCCATCCATCAAACCAGGATGCTGCGGAGAGATTTCCGATATTTCTTTTCGTCAACCCTAAGGTATAAGGATTTGCCGACAGTGAAAATGCCCGGGATGCCCCAGAAGGTGCCCCCGAGAAGGGAATACCGCCCATGTTCAGTTCCAACCCATCCATAAAACCGAGAGAAGATGGATTCCACAAAAACCCGCTGCTCGTTGAAGGGCCAGCGGTGAACGCACTTCCCATACCGACTGCTCGCGCACTCGCCCCAACAAAAATATCACGATGACTGATGCCAGAAGCTCCAACCGTAACCGAAACGTTTCCTAACATCATAACCAAAAAACTGATAATACCTAGAATTTTTAATTGCATTGTATAGACTCCACTGTTGTTTTTAAACTTAAGTAAGATTTTTCCCCTTTACTTAAAACGTTAAAATTACTAATATGGGTACAAATCAGCTAAGAATGTATGTGACCGAACGGTGAAATGAGAATTGTCCGAATTTCGGGACGCCCTCTGATTGCCGAGTCAATCCCCAAAAAATAATGCAACCTTTCTTTCTTTAAAACTCGTCACTATATTTAAAAAGGACCTTACAGCGCAGGAGGATTTTTATGGAAATTCATGATGCTGAACTGATTCAACGGACACTGGCCGGTGACCAAACAGCATTTACCGCCCTTGTGGAAAGATACTATAAGGGAATTCATGCACTTGCATGGCGGAAAATTGAGGATTTTCATATCGCCGAAGAAATTACACAAGATACCTTTCTCAGAGCTTATGAACGACTCAAAACTTTGAAAGACCCTAGCTTATTTGCAGGATGGATATATGTTATTGCTACTCACCTCTGCACCGAATGGCACCGAAAAAAACGACTCCCGATGCAATCTCTAGAGGCTACGAATCCCATAGAACTTGAGGAGGTGGCACACGCACAATACATGGTACAAAAACGAGACGCTGAAATTGCCGAAACCCGCCGTGAAGTCGTCCAAAAACTGCTCCAAAAACTACCGGAAAGTGAGCGCACCGTCATGACGCTCCATTACCTCGGAGAAATGACATGTGAGACGATTAGCAAACTACTCGGGGTATCACCGAATACCGTTAAAAGCCGGCTCAGTCGCGCACGCAACCGGTTACGGGAAGAGGAAGAGCTGCTCCAAAAAAATCTCAGCAGTTTTCAACACTCACCCCGACTTGTAGAAAACATTATGCGGAGAATCTCACAGCACAAGCCCGCCGACCCTGTGTCAAGCAAACCTTTGGTACCATGGGGGCTCTCTGTTACCTCTGCTATTTTAGTCCTATTGCTGATGGGTATCGGTGTGCAATATCTGTTGCTTGCCCGCCAACCTTACGATGTCAATCCCGAATCAGTCCTAGCGGTTGAAATTATTGACGCGCCTACCCGTTTTGCAAATGAAATAAAACCTGCACTGCGTAATTCTCCCGGGAACACCGATATTCCTAATAAAAGCCGAGGCACTGGCGAGAAAACGGATTTGCCTGAAAAGGCACAGCTGACTGAGGTTGCTCCAATACTTGAAACAGAACCGCCACGTCCAAGAAACCGATGGTCCCAACTTGACAGTCCTGAGGCGACAAAAGTCAACACACTTTTTACAACAGACGCAAACGACCTTTACGCGGTAACGCAAACGGGTCTTTATAGACTCGCAGCTGATGACAAAGGATGGCATCTCATTAACAGTAGCCTCCCAATTACGCCGCATAATAGAATGCCGATGGCTGAACACAACGGCATGACCTATATTGTAACTGATGATGCAATACTCACCTCACAGGATAAGGGGGAGACGTGGAAACCGCTCGGGCACCGTCCGAAGGGGCGACCCATCGGTTTGATAGTCCGAGAGGACACTCACAACGTTATTGAACTTTACCTCGCCCTCATCCCCGGTGTATTCCGTTCTGATGATGGCGGAAACTCATGGAAACTGCTGAACAACGGGATGGTAGACAGAAAAATCTATCTACTCGCTTCTCATGAAAACACCCTCTTTGCCGGAACCGACAGCGGACTCTTCCGTTTAAACTTGAAGCCAATAGCGGAAAACCGTGATGTATGGGAACAATTACCGGTAGCCGAATCTAAACCCATTCATTCATTCGCAGTGTCCGGGCCCCAACTTTATGTCGTGGCAGGAGTCCTCGGAATTCTTGGTGATATGAATCTTATGAATGGAATAAAGACGTTGATGAAAAAAAAGTCTTTATGGACAATTTTCCGTTCAGCGGACCAGGGCAATTCATGGACAGATATAACACCGGGAGGCGATTTTCAAAACAGGGCGGGACCGACGAATCTCAAGATTGTTGCTACAGAAAAAACGGTCATCTTAATTGGGGTAGGAGTCACTTTACGTTCAACCGATGAAGGGAAAACATGGATACCTATTGATAAGGCGGTATCCTCAGGACGTTCCTTAGGGCCAAGTGTCGTTGCTACTTTGAAAGTAGAAAGTAGCAGTGAATCCGCTAATCAACAGCAATCTACAGATGTCAAGTATCAATTTTACATCGGGGATTCCAACGGAATCCATCTGTCAACGGATAGCGGCAATTCGTGGAAACAATTTAATACCGGCTTAGGGGGCAAAATACATAATCTCACTGTTTTTAATAATAACCTCTACGCAATAGCGAATTACCAACTCATTACATCAACCGATGGTGGTCAATCATGGGAAGCAATTTTTGTGGAATTAGGCGGTACACATATTACGCTTAAGGACAAAAAGATACCCCTAACCAAAGCAGACGTCCGACAAATAACGGACGCAGATGGAATCCTTTACGCAAAAGGGGATATAGGATTGGAACTGAGACTCTTTCGCTTGGATGAAGAAAATAGAGTGCTTATCCCTATCCAAGGTGTTCCTACCCTTGGTGAAAGGAATCCCATAGTAGCATTTATGAAGATGCTACAGACATCTATGGCGGATGATGCGGAAAATGCTGCCAATAATCTTCAATCGAAATTTCTTAGCATGGGAGCAGATATCTTCGGAGCATTTGCTATCAGTGGAAGGACATTCTATGTTGAGCATAAGCGGAAACTTCTAATATGGCACGTTTCATCGCAAACGAACAACGATATAGAGTGGTCCGATACCAATATAGCGGATACTCGCGACCTTGCAGACCTCGCTTCATTTAATAGTTTCAAGTTAGCCGTTTCTGGCGACACCGCTTACGTTGGCAAACCTGATGGCATTCTATTGCGCTCCGTTGATGGCGGAAACAGTTGGGAAACCGTACCGCTGCCGATGCCAGTTGATTCTTTCAAACAAATTCTCATCGCCAACGCAACCGTTTATGTCGCCACTGACAAAGGGGCTTTTCATTCAAGCGATGGCATTAACTGGCGGCCCATCATCGATTCAGATGGACGACACCTTATAATAGACTGTTTTGCTACGGATAGGACAACTTTGTATGCTATGGCGACTTCAAAATATGAAAAGGGGGGTGTCTATCGATTGACAAGTACCGATACCACTTGGAAACGGATTGCCTCAGATGCCCCAGACAATGTTAACTCTATTGCTGTCGCGGATGGCACGGTTTATGTCGGTACAGAAAGTAGCGGGTTGCAACGCCTCGCGCTTGACGACTTGTCAGGCAAAGGCAATCTCAAACATGCGGCGACAGGTCTACAGAAACGCGACCCCGGACAAATAGAGTTGGAAACGGATTAAACGTGTAGAACGAACGCAAAGAGATTCCCCGTTCTACGGGGATATGAGAGATGCCCAATGCCTCTGGTGTATAAACGGATAGGGCACCTGAAGTTTACCAGAGAAATCTGGAGCGTCAGAGGCAAGGGCATGTCTCTTTTATTGAATAGACTACGTCTCCAAAAACGGAGAATAGACTCATCTAGTCAACCCGTATAATGAGACTCGATTATTCATTTGGCGGAAAAAACAAAAGGAGATTTTACTCTGATATGTACAAAAATTTAGGTAAACAAAACGGCCTTACATTATGCATGTTAGCCGCTCTTATTTTCACAGTGTGTTTCACGCTAGGGTGCGAAAATGTTTCATCAACAGCTCTGCTTAACGCATTTAGCGAAAGTGATGATTTCGACATTAATATAAGTCGGACGGTTACGGTAACACTCCAAGAACCGGCTGAAGGATGGAAGTGGTATTACCGGCAAAGCGACTTTCACAGAATATAGCAGCAGCTCGAGCGTTTAGCGCAATTCTGAACTTTGATATTGAGATTCAGAATGCAGTTCCGGACCGCCGATATGTCGCACATATCTATTCTGGTAACAGCTGTGACGCGCCCGGTAGCATCTGGCAAAATATCAGTTCAGCCTATTCGGAGTTTCACAGCTGATGAAAACGGTATTGGGAAACTCGACTTTCCCACAAGCCTCACTATTGACACCAATCCGGAAACTGATATACTCGGTAAAGTGATTGTTATTCACGGCGGCGTTGAAACCGACGATTTAGCAGGGGGCACACTCGTGAGTTGTGGTGTCATAACCCAATAGATTTCAATTTAATGGCGTGCTTTGTAAGCGCGCCATTCCCTCCATTCTTCTATCCTTCCATTTTTTCCTTTCTCCTCTTTGTAAAGTCGCGAGCCCAGCTCGCTCCTACAGAAGAAAAGTAAAATATTTACGTACCTTACAAACGAAAAAAAGCTTGCATTTTTTCACATTTATGGTATAATTTTTTTTAATATCTAAAGCGAAAGGAGATTGTGATTATGCAAGCATTTGAGTACGTGGCGGCTAAAACGGTATCCGAAGCTGTCGCCCTGCTTGATGAAAAAGGGGAGCAAGCCCGAATTCTTGCAGGCGGCACCGACCTCATCGTTCAAGCAAGAGAAGGAAAACGAACCGTAGACTGGATGGTCGACATTAAATCCATACCTGAAGTCAACGTAATAGCGTACGATACCGACACCGGGTTAGTGCTTGGTGCAGCGGTCCCGTGTTATCAGATTTATGCTGTCGATGCAATTTGCGATGCGTATCCTGGGCTAATTGATGCAACCAAAATTATCGGTGGCACAGCAATTCAGGGACGTGCAGGGGTTGGTGGAAACCTATGTAACGCTTCCCCCGCAGCGGATTGTATCCCCCCCCTAATTGTGCTCAACACAACGTGCGTTATTGTCGGGCCGAGCGGTGAACGCGAAATACCTGTTGAACAGTTCTGTACCGCTCCTGGGCAGACGGTGTTGGAGAGAGGCGAAATGTTAGTCAGCCTCAAGATACCAGCCCCCCAGAAAAATTCAAGTTCCTACTATCTCAGATTTATCCCACGCAACGAGATGGACATTGCAGTTGTTGGCGCGGGGGCTGCTGTTGTTCTGGATGATGCTAAACAGCGGATTGTTTCTGCCCGTATTGCATTAGCAGCTGTTGCCCCGACACCGCTCTTTGCAGAAGAAGCTAGTGCACTTCTCACAGATAGAGAAATTTCCGATACCGCAATTGACGAAGCCTGTAGGGCCGCTCAAGAAATTGCGCGTCCTATCACCGATATGCGCGGCACGGCAGCTCAACGGACACATCTCGTCGGCGTGCTAACCCAACGTGCCCTTAAAGGTGCAATTCAGCGAGTGTTGGACACAACGTAATCGCGATAACTGCCGAAAACGCTGTCTGACAGTCCACTTGTAGGTCGGGTTGAACCTAGCGAAACCCGATAAATCCCTAACAACTTAAAAAGGAATACACACTATGGCAAGAAAAACCCACGTTCAAACCACAATTAATGGTGAAACGGTAGAACTTCTCTGTGAAGCCCGGCAAAGTCTATTAGAAGTGCTCCGAGACGAGCTTCATCTCACAGGTGCCAAGGAAGGATGCAATAATGGGAACTGTGGGGCATGCAGTGTCATTCTCGATGGCCGGCTTGTCAACTCATGCCTTGTCCTCGGCGTGGAGGCGGAAGGGAAGGCTGTTGAAACGATTGAAGGGCTCGCGGAACCTGATAAACTGCACCCTATCCAAGAGGCGTTTTTAGAACATGCTGCGCTCCAGTGCGGTATTTGCACCCCTGGCTTTATCCTGAGTGCTAAGGCACTCCTAGATAGCAACCCATCCCCAACTGAACATGAGGTTCGCTATTGGTTAGCGGGCAACTTGTGCCGATGTACCGGCTACGATAAAATTGTGAGAGCTGTCCTGGATGCCGCTACCGCTGCTTAAATGGGAGGTATATCCGTAATGTCTGAAAAGAAAGAATATAAAGTCATCGGCACCCGGCCGATACGCCACGATGGTGTCGACAAAGTCACCGGGCGCGCGCTTTACGGCGCGGATTTTCAAATCACCGGGCTCCTACACGGTAGAGTGCTTCGCAGCCCGCATGCCCATGCTCGAATTGTCGCTATTGACACAAGCCGTGCGGAAGCGTTCCCCGGCGTTAAGGGAGTCGTTACCGCAAAAGACCTGCCCACAGCGGAGGATAAAATCGCCAACCTTGGGGAGGGGCCCGTCAATCTTAAACACCTCTGCGATAATATTTTAGCAAGCGACAAAGTCCTCTATAAGGGCCATGCTGTCGCCGCTGTCGCTGCAACGAACCCACATATTGCAGAAGAAGCTTGTGAGCTGATTGATGTTGAATATGAGGTGCTATCCCCCGTGCTTGAGGTCCGACAGGCAATGGAACCGGATGCACCGCTCCTCCATGAACATCTGAAAACGAGTTCTATGGGGGAAACGGCTGACGAACCGAGCAACGTTGCAAGTCATCTCCAGTACAAGAAAGGGGATGTTGACAAAGGTTTTGCCGAGGCTGACGTTGTTATTGAACAGGAGTTTGTCACAGGCACCGTTCATCAAGGTTACATTGAGCCTCACAATGCAACTGCACTTTACAATCCTGATGGGCAGTTGACGGTGTGGTGCAGTACACAAGGCGCGTTTACTGTGCGAGAACAGCTCTCTGAAATCCTTCAATATCCTATTTCCAAAATTAAGGTCGTCCCGATGGAAATTGGTGGTGGTTTCGGGGGCAAAATTAACGTGTACATTAAACCTGTGGCTGCGCTCCTTGCGAAGAAAACCGGAAAGCCGGTTAAGGTTTTGATGAACCGCGCCGATGTGTTTGAAGGCACCGGCCCCACCCCCGCCTCTTATATACGCGTCAAGATGGGAGCTAACCAATCCGGGAAACTGACTGCTGCTGAAGCATATCTCGCTTTTGAAGCGGGTGCGTACCCCGGTTCTCCTGTTGGCCCTGGGGCGATGTGTATCTTTGCCCCCTATAACATTGAGAACGTTCTGATTGATGGCTACGATGTTGTTGTGAATAAACCGAAAACTGCACCTTACCGTGCTCCGGGAGCAACGAATGCCGCTTTCGGTTCAGAGACTGTCCTCGACGAGATTGCTGTGCAATTAGAGATAGACCCGTTGGAAATCCGATTGCAAAATGGTGTAAAAGAGGGGGACCGGCGCGCAGATGGGCCCGTCTATCCACGCATCGGTTACATTGAAACAGTTGAAGCAGCGAAAACGCATGCACACTACGCCACCTCAAACGGTAAAAAACACCATGGACGCGGTGTCGCCTCCGGTTTCTGGTTTAACATCGGTTTAGCATCTAGTGTAACGATTAGCGTTAATCCGGATGGCACGGTGAACCTCGTTGAAGGGTCCACGGACATCGGGGGTACCCGTGCTTCGATTGCGATGCAAGCAGCTGAAGTCTTAGGCATATCCGCGGAATCTGTCAATCCGACGGTTGTTGATACCAATTCCATCGGTTACACGGCTGTCACTGGGGGCAGTCGGACAACTTACGCGACAGGCTATGCGGCTTATGAAGCAGCACAAGATGTCAAAAATCAGATGATTGCTCGAGCTGCGACACTGTGGGAGGTTGACGAGGCAGATGTCCAGTTTGCAAATGGTGAATTCTCCTGCGTCAACGGCAAAGAGGAGCAGATGAGTTTTCGTGACCTTTCCGCGAGGCTTGGTGAAACCGGTGGCCCTGTTGTAGGCAGAGCTGCTGTGAATCCGACAGGCGCGGGAGGTGCATTTGCAACCCATATTGTTGATTTGGAGGTTGACGCGGACACCGGGAAGGTTACGATTCTTCGCTACACTGCGACGCAGGATGCCGGCCGCGCCATTCATCCGAGCTACGTCGAGGGACAAATACAGGGAGGTGTTGTCCAAGGCATCGGTTGGGCACTGAATGAGGAATATATCTATAACGCTGAAGGGGAAATGGTTAACGCCAGCTTCCTCGATTACCGAATGCCGACATGCTTAGATTTGCCGATGATTGACACTGTCATCGTTGAAGTTCCCAATCCAGGGCACCCGTTCGGTGTACGTGGAGTCGGAGAAGTTCCGATTATACCGCCTCCGGCCGCAATTGCCAATGCCATCTACGATGCAGTCGGAGTTCGGATGCTGGAGCTGCCCATGTCGCCTGACCGGCTCTTGAAGGCGATGGGGAAAATCTAATATTTGAGACGGAACCCGTAGGCGGGGTTTCAAACCTTGCTTACCGATAAGGGGGCATCCACCATAATGCCTATTGTAGCTATCCCATCCCTCATGCGGAATCTAACCGCGGGCAAAGAGCATGTCACCGTCGAGGGGACCACGCTCCGGGAGGTGATTAACGATTTAGAGAGGCTTTACCCTGGCACAAAAGTGAAGTTTTGTGAAGGCGACCGCATCCGTCCAGGCATCGCTGTCTATGCAGACGGTATTCTTATCAGAAGGAGTCTAGGCGAACTTGTTGATGAGAATGCAGAAATTCATTTTCTTCCGGCTATCGGTGGTGGTATCGATGTCAATTCGGCTTAACACGCCTCCGTCAAATCCCCATGCTTTAGCTTGTGGGATGTAGACGGCTCAGGGCGTTGTTGAAAAATTTAATTTGACTTTTACCGAAAAATGTGAATTATATCAGCATCGTGGACAGCATTCTCAGACTACACTCTCATGTAGTTGCTGTCCCTCAACCCTGAGAAGTTGCGTGATGCTGGTGCGAAATCACTGAAAACATTTCGGGATACACCGACGCTACATGTGGAGTAGAATCCCAGTCAACAGTGTGTATCCCCTCAATTCTATTCTAAAACGGGCAGGCTTAGCTGCCCTAAGTGGAGACGATGTAAGACGAGTTATCCCTCAGGGGTAACCGCTGTTGTCGAGGAAGCACAAGCCCCCACCTTTAGGTGGTGGGTACTATGACAGTTAACCTTTTGGCGGAATACGGTATCGATGTCAATTCGGCTTAAAATCGACTTTTTGGGAAAACTTGATGTGCGCGCGGGTAGGTTTAAAATTTGTCATGAATTGCATTTGCGCGTAAAAAAAGCGAATTTTAGGAAAAAAATGTAAAAAAAGTGGTTTTTTTACCAAAATTTGTCAAATTTGTGCATTTTTTTTACATTTTAACTTGACAAACGGTAATTTAGCGTGTATAATTAATATTACCTTTTGAAAGAAAGGTGAAGTTGTTCTTTGAAAGTTAAATAGTGAACGTGACGTGCCTATTAAATAGCTTGTGAGTGCACCTCATTTTTTTGAGAATGTACTTCATTACTTTTTTGGAGAGTATGATACCGGCTCAGGACGAACGCTGGCGGCGTGGATTAGGCATGCAAGCCGAACGAGAAACCGTGCTTCGGCGCGGTAGAGAGTGGCGAAAGGGTGAGTAACGCGTGGGTAATTTACCTCTGAGATGGGAATAACGACCTGAAAAGGTTGCTAATACCAAATACGATTGTTATTACTTCGGTGTTAACACTGAAAGGTGGCTTCGGCTGCCGCTCGGAGATAAGCCCGCGTCCTATTAGCTTGTTGGTGTGGTAACGGCGCACCAAGGCAACGATGGGTAGCTGGTCTGAGAGGATGGTCAGCCACATTGGGACTGAGACACTGCCCAAACTCCTACGGGAGGCTGCAGTCGAGAATATTTCGCAATGGGGGAAACCCTGACGATGCGACGCCGCGTGGGGGATGAAGGCCTTCGGGTTGTAAACCTCTGTGTTACGGGAGGAATTGGTTGTTGCTGATAACGCAGCGACTTTGACATTACCGTGGTAGAAAGCCCCAGCTAACTACGTGCCAGCAGCTGCGGTAAGACGTAGGGGGCAAGCGTTGTCCGGAATCACTGGGCGTAAAGCGCGCGCAGGCGGTGAAGTAAGTCAGACGTGAAAACGCTCGGCTCAACCGAGCGATTGCGTTTGATACTGCATCACTTGAGTCTGGAAGAGGAAAGTGGAATGTACGGTGTAGCGGTGAAATGCTTAGATATCGTATAGAACACCCGTGGCGAAGGCGGCTTTCTGGTCTAAGACTGACGCTCATGCGCGAAAGTTTGGGTAGCAACCGGGATTAGATACCCCGCTAGTCCTTACTGTAAACGATGGGTACTAAGTGTAGGGGGTATTGATTCCCTCTGTGCTGTAGCTAACGCATTAAGTACCCCGCCTGGGGAGTACGGCCGCAAGGTTAAAACTCAAGGTAATTGACGGGGGGCCGCACAAGCGGTGGAGCATGTCGCTTAATTCGACGCAACGCGAAGAACTTTACCAGGGTTTGACATCTTTGTGACCGCTATAGAAACATAGCTTTCCTTCGGGACACAATGACAGGTACTGCATGGCTGTCGTCAGCTCGTGTCGTGAGATGTTGGGTTAAGTCCCGCAACGAGCGCAACCCCTGTCTTTAGTTGCCATCAGGTAATGCTGGGGACTCTAAGGAGACCGCTGGTGACGAGCCAGAGGAAGGTGGGGATGACGTCAAGTCCGCATGGTCTTTGACGCCCTGGGCTGCACACGTGCTACAATGGCCGGTACAGAGGGACGCCAAACCGTGAGGTGGAGCAAATCCCAAAAAGCCGGCCCCAGTTCGGATTGCAGTCTGCAACTCGACTGCATGAAGGTGGAATCGCTAGTAATCGCGGATCAGCATGCCGCGGTGAATCCGTTCCCGGCCCTTGTACACACCGCCCGTCACGCCATGGGAGTTGGTAGCATTCAAAGCTGGTGACCCAACCTTCGGGAGGGAGCTATCTAAAATGAGACCGATGACCGGGGCGAAGTCGTAACAAGGTAGCCGTAGGGGAACCTGCGGCTGGATCACCTCCTTTCTAAGGAGCACTAATAGGTATATTCTCACACAATCTGCCTATTCAGCTCTTAATCTTACAAGACACGCACAATCGCTGTTTTAACTTTCAAGGACACTCTTCCTATCACCTCACACGGGCTTATAGCTCAGAAGGTTAGAGCGCACGCCTGATAAGCGTGAGGTCCCTGGTTCGATTCCAGGTAAGCCCATCCTTTTTTCCCTTGTTATTCAGAAAATCCCCTCCCCAAAAAAATTATAGTAAACTTTAGAACTAATCGGGCATAATGAAGTTTAAATAACTATTTCGGTGATTGACAGGCAATGAATGGTTTCCCTACTCCTAGCCCTCTTGTTGGTAGTAGGATCTTTATAGAAGCAGAGGGACACGCCCCAAATCTTAGTCCCATCGGGACGCTATCTTTATAGAAGCAGAGGGACACGCCCCAAATCTTAGTCCCATCGGGACGATACCTTTATAGGGGTTAGTGCAAACCGACATTTATTATCAAACTCACGTTGCACTATGATAAATGGAAGGGTGGAAGGGTGGAAGCGGGGCAGGGTGGATTTCGCGTGTGTTGTCAGAATGCCCGTCGCATTTGGGCGAGGATGCCGCAAAGTGCGGTGGACACAGCGGACACAGCGGACGCGGAAAAAAGAGGTTTGTTGCTAACATCTACGCATTTTTTGCTGAATCAAGGAAGGTGCGGAGGACGCGGCGGAGGCGGAAAGAAGCGGGGTTTGGGTAACATCTATAACCCTATCGCCCCGCTGGGGCTATTTTGTGTTTTGTTTGGGTTTTCTATAAAGATACCGCCCCGCTGGGGCTAAGAGCGGACTGTTCCCCTCAAGTTACGTTAGGAGGTCGCGTGCGAAGCAGGTTTCTACATAAGATGAATGTCGGGATTCCAGACAGGTCGAGGGGTGCCAGTCGCGTGCGAAGCACACTCCTACATAAGACATCGGACTGTTTGTACAAAAACTTTACACACCCGTTGTTAGAAATGAAACGGAGAACGGAAGACCCAAACTGGAAGTTTATGCTACAAGAAAGAGACATTTTCAATTAGAAATGGTATAACATAACAGAACGCCGAACCATTTTACGGAGGAAAGCGGTGCGTTTTGCAACTCACCTGATTATCCCCCGATAGCGTTTGTGTCAAAAAGTGTAACATTTTTACCGGAACCGCACGAAAAAGTAGGAGGCAGAACGGTAAAAATCAGGAACGACTGATACCCGAAAACCGTCAGTTGAAATGACACATTTTGTTTTTTATGTGTTGCGAAAAAGAGAGGTCAAAACCGCTTACAAACATAGATGGGGCGTGCGTTCAGGCACATTCAGAACCGTGAACCGGATGTTACACTTTGTGTCGAAAGTGTAACATTTTCACACAAATAGCACAAAAAAGTAGGAGGCAGAACCGTCCGAAAAGTAGGCGGAACAGATACCCGAAAACCGGCAGTTGAAATGACACATTTTGTTTTTTTATGTGTTGCGAAAAAGAGAGGTCAAAACCGCTTACAAACATAGATGGGGCGTGCGTTCAAGCACATTCAGAACCGTGAACCGGATGTTACACTTTGTGTCAAAAGTGTAACATTTACACCGGTTTTGTACAAAAACTTTACACACCCAATTTGCAAAATAAATTTGACAATGCTCATATTTTGTGGTATACTATATACTGAAATTAGGGATATAACACAGAAAATCCCATTTTTTTCAAAATAAATTTGACTTTTGTCGGATTTTATGGTAGAATTAAGCAAAATAAATTTGACAACGCCCATATTTTGTGGTATACTATATACCGTTGAAAATAAATTTGACAATGTTCGGATTTTGTAGTATACTATATATCACGTGTTTGGGGGTGTAGCTCAGATGGGAGAGCATCTGGTTTGCAACCAGAAGGCCAGCGGTTCGATTCCGCTCATCTCCATCGCCTCATCGAATGTATATTTCGGTTAAAGAGGCAATGTTCTTTGACAACTGTATAGAGAGGGTAAATCGGTAGAATATAAAGATATCACCTTATCAAGCTACTAAGGGCTTACGGTGGATGCCTTGGTGCCAGGAGACGATGAAGGGCGTGACAGGCTGCGATAAGCTTCGGGGAGTTGCATAATAAACAGTGATCCGGAGATTCCCGAATCGGGCAACCGAGCAGATTAATCTCTGCTACTTAGTTTTATAACTAAGGGATAACCAGGAGAAGTGAAACATCTCAGTACCCTGAGGAAAAGAAAGAAAACCTCGATTCCCCCAGTAGCGGCGAGCGAAAAGGGAACAGCCTAAACTCGGTATATGTTCAAGTCTGAACACGTTGTATATCGAGGGTTGCGGGGTCCGTTGGGTGTGGGTTCAGCCACACCGGAAGTAGTCGCACTGCTAGCTTAATGTTTCTGGAAAGAGCAACCGTAGCGGGTAAAAGTCCCGTGAGCGAAAGCAACTGCGAACTTCTTGATGGATACCCCAAGTACCACGGGATAGGCAAACCTGTGGGAATCCAGGAGGACCACCTCCTAAGGCTAAATACTCCCTGGCGACCGATAGTGAACGAAGTACTGTGAAGGAAGTGGTGAAAAGTTCCCCTGTTAGGGAAGTGAAAAGTCCCTGAAACCGTAGAGCCTACAATCTGTGGTAGTGCTAAGTCACGCAAGTGACATGCATGACCGCGTGCCTTTTGCATAATGAGCCGGTGACTTACTCTGTGTAGCCAGATTAAACATCTTTGATGTGGAGTCGTAGCGAAAGCGAGTCTGAATAGGGCGTTCAGTTGCATGGAGTAGACCCGAAACCAGGTGATCTACCCATAGGCAAGGTGAAGCATATGTAAAAATATGTGGAGGCCTGAACCCACCAAGGCTGAAAACTTGGGGGATGACCCGTGGGTCGGAGTGAAAGGCTAATCAAACCTGGTGATAGCTGGTTCTCCCCGAAATAGCTTTAGGGCTAGCCTCATGTGTTTGGCAGTGGCGGTAGAGCTCTAATTGGACTCGCGGCCCTACCAGGTTAGCAACTCCAGTTAAACTGCAAATGCCATTGTCCTAAGCATGGGAGTCAGTCAGTAGGGGATAAGCTCTATTGACGAAAGGGAAACAGCCCAGACCACCAGCTAAGGTCCCTAAATATACGCTAAGTGGTAAAGGATGTTTTGTTGCTGAGACAGCCAGGATGTTGGCGTAGAAGTGGCAATCATTTAAAGAGTGTGTAATAACTCACTGGTTAAGCGATTTTGCACCGAAAATTTCCGGGGCTAAGCGTATTACCGAAGCTGTGGATATACAAAAGAGTTATCCAACGTGTACAGAGGATTTTATCTAATGTGCACAGAGGGTTTCATCTAATGTGTATGGTAGGGGAGCGTTCTATAGTAGGACTGAAGGAACACCGTGAGGCGTTCTGGACGAATTAGAAGTGATTATGCCGGCATGAGTAGCGATAAAACAAGTTAGAAGCTTGTTCGCCGAAAGCCTAAGGGTTCCTGGGCAAGGCAATTCCGCCCAGGGTTAGTCGGATCCTAAGCCGAGGCCGAAAGGCGTAGGCGATGGGAAGCAGGCGTAACATTCCTGCACCACCATGGCAAGGTTGAAGCTAGGGGAGACGCAAGCATTAGGAACTACCAGCTGATGGACATGCTGGGTTAAGCCCGACAGAGTGCACCAGGCAAATCCGGTGCAATATACTCTGAGAGGTGAACAGGATTCCGTAAGGATGCAAACTGTTCCAATTGCTTGCCAAGAAAAGAACCTCGAGTGGACGAACCACGGTGACCGTACCGCAAACCGACACAGGTAGGCGAGGAGAGAATCCTAAGGCGCTCGAGAGAACTCTCGCTAAGGAACTCGGCAAAATGACCCCGTAACTTCGGGAGAAGGGGTGCTTTGAGTAGGTGAAGTGGCTTGCCCGCAAAACCGAAAAAAGCCGCAGTGAAATGGCCCGTGCGACTGTTTACTAAAAACACAGGTCTCTGCTAAATCGCAAGATGATGTATAGGGACTGACGCCTGCCCAGTGCCAAAAAGTTAAGGCAAGGAGTCAAGGGCAACCGGAAGCTCCGAACTTAAGCTCTGGTGAACGGCGGCCGTAACTATAACGGTCCTAAGGTAGCGAAATTCCTCGTCGGGTAAATTCCGACCTGCACGAATGGCGTAACGACATGGGCACTGTCTCGGCGAGAGACTCGGCGAAATTGTAATACCGGTGAAGATGCCGGTTACCCGTACCAAGACGGAAAGACCCCGTGAACCTTCACTATAGCCTGATATTGGGTTTTAATGTTGTATGTGTAGGATAGGTGGGAGACTATGAAACTAGGGCGCCAGCTTTAGTTGAGTCGTCCTTGAAATACCACTCTTATTACATTGGAATTCTAACTCCGGTTCGTGAATCCGAACCGAGAACAGTGTCAGGTGGGTAGTTTGACTGGGAAGGTCGACTCCTAAAACGTAACGGAGCCGCCCTAAGGTTCCCTCAGCGCGATTGGAAACCGCGCGTAGAGTGTAAAGGCAGAAGGGAGCTTAACTGCGAGACGGACACGTCAAGCAGATGCGAAAGCAGGGCTTAGTGATCTTACGGTTCTGTGTGGAAAGGCCGTGACTCAACGGATAAAAGGTACTCCGGGGATAACAGGCTAGTCGCCCCCAAGAGCTCATATCTACGGGGCGGTTCGGCACCTCGATGTCGGCTCGTCACATCCTGGGGCTGCAGTAGGTCCCAAGGGTTCGGCTGTCCTCCGATTAAAGTGGCACGCGAGCTGGGTTTAGAACGGCGCAAGCCAGTTCGGTCCCTATCTGGTACGGGCGAAGGATATTTGAGAGATGCTGCCCCTAGTATGAGAAGACCAGGGTGGACGTACCTCTAGTGCACCAGTTGTCACGCCAGTGGCACCGCTGGGTAGCTATGTACGGAAAGGAGAAACGCTGAAAGCATATAAGCGTGAAACCCCCCTCAAGATAAGATATCCCACAACGTTAAGTTGGTAAGGCTCCTTCGAGATAAGGAGGTTGATAGGCCAGATGTGTAAGCCGCGCGAGCGGTTCAGCTAACTGGTACTAATAAGCCGAGGGCTTGATAATTTATCTTTACCTACCGACACCTTCAAACCTATACAGTTGTCAAATATTCTTGGAATGGCTCAACCCCAGAGCCGTACGAAAAACTTTCCGGTGGTAATAGCGAAGGGGCCACACCCGTATCCATCCCGAACACGGTAGTTAAGCCCTTCAGCGCTGATGATACTTCGGGGGAGACCCCGTGGGAAAGTAGGTCGCTGCCGGGAACCCCTCCAATAAAGGGCAGACACAAAATCTGCCCTTTGGCAAAATTTGCCTTTTAGATAGATATTATTCAATTGTCCTATAGAATTTGTCCAAAGCATTCAATTTCGGATATCTAGGAGATATGGCGAAGCATCAGGGGACCCTAAAATTTGAATGAGCATAACGCTAGTAATTTACCAAGACCAATCTGGAAATGCACCTTTCGAAAAATGGCTCTCTAATATTAAAGACAAAAAGACAGAAATAATAATTCGTAGTCGCTTAAGTAAGGATTGAAGAAAGTGGGAATTTAGGCGATCATAAGTCATTAAAGGATGGCGTATTTGAATTTCGGATACATTATGGAGCAGGGTATCGAATTTACTTCGGCAAGATAGATAGTGATACTATTCTGCTATTAGGGGGCAGCGACAAACGTTCACAAAAGCAGGACATTAGAAAGGCAAAAATACATTGGAAAGAACACAATTCAAGCAGGTAAAAAATGCGTAACTATAGAAAATTTAAAAACTACCACATTGAACGACTACGAAATCCAGAAGACGCAAAGATGTACCTCTCTGTCGCGCATGAGGATTATAAAGAAAATAAAGACATAGACGCTTTCCTACTGGCGGTCAAAGATGTAGCAGAAGCACAAGGCAATATGTCTAATGAATATCGTGGTAGTAGTCTGGATGATCTTCTCAAAGAGATAGGCATCTTTGAGGAAGTGTCTGCACTCACCAAGGGGCGTTTGGAAGCTCTACAGAATGGGGAAACAGTTGAGCTAGAGGATACTTCTGAGCTGCCTGATAAGATGCTTAAACCCATTGGCGGATTTTTCCAACGACTTCGAAAAACGCTTCTACGACAAACTGCTGATTAGTGAGCTCCATATACGGCAGTTAAAAGATCTTCCTAGGTCCTTCGGAGAAGACCCCGTGGGAAAGTAGGTCGCCGCCGGGAACCCTCCAATAAAGGGCAGGTTAATAACCTGCTTTTTTTCATGCAATTTGCAGTTTTCTTGACTCGACACCCCAAATTATGTTACAATTTCCTTGTTTACAGACATATCGGTTACTGTGCCATGAACGAACAACCTAGACTCCGTGTCGTCTTCTTTCGATCAGAAGCGGGAAATGAACCCGTGCGAGAATGGCTCCGAGGACTTGATAAAGCGGATAAACAGAGAATTGGAGTGGACATAGAAAAAGTTAGGTTTGGTTGGCCTGTGAGCATGCCGCTTGTCCGGAAATTGGAAACCGGTTTATGGGAGATACGTAGTAATCTTCCAAAGAAACGTATAGCACGGATTTTGTTTACGCTTGAAGATAATGAAATGGTACTTCTGCACGGTTTTATCAAGAAAACCCAAAGAATACCACGGAGAGACTTGCATCTGGCGCGAAAACGAAAAGATATATAGAAAACCGAGAGAGTAATATGCAAAAAAACAAATATAGTGGAAGTGACTTTGATGATTTCCTTAAAGAGGAGGGCATATATGAAGAAGTTAAGGCCCTCGCGCAAAAGGAATTAGAGGCCTTGCGTTCTGAAGAGCCCCTTGAATCGGACGATACTTATGACCTCCCTGAAGAGCAGCCAGGCCACCTCGTCAGGTTTTTCCAATGGCTCCGACACGCTATCAACTCCTAAAGAACAAAGGTAGGAGATAATAGTATGAATAAGCATAGGGGACGCGACGTTGACGAGTATCTCAAAGAGCGTGGCATATTTGAGGAAGTGGAAGCACTTACACAAAAAGAGTTGGAGGCTTTACGCGCTGAAGAACCACTTAAACCAGGGGAGGCTTATGAAATTACCGAAGATTCGCCTAGCCGCCTCGTCCGTTTTTTCCAATGGATTCGGCACGCTATCAGCCTTTAAAGATAAACCTACATCTATAAGAAGTCCACACATGAATCGTCTAAATAGTTCTCTCTCAGCAATTGCTGTTTTATTGATAATTGTCATCGGTTGTTCAAGAACGACAAAACCCGCAATGGACGAAGGCGATGAAGAATCCGGCACACAACTTGCCCTGAGCGAAACCTACGACAAGGTTCGAAAGGGTGCCCGACTCATCTTAAATTACGACGCACAGAGCAATACCTTTAAAGGGACCGTCGAAAACACCACTGACGAAATCTTGAAGCAGGTTCGCGTTGAAGTCCATTTGTCCAACGGGAAGGAGCTCGGTCCAACAACCCCGGGCGACCTCGCCCCCGGTGAAAAAAAGGAAATTCAACTCACCGCAACAAGCACGGACTTTGAGGGATGGACTGCACATCCCGAAGTGGGCAGTGGTGAGCAGGGCCACGGTGAAGAAGGCGACAGTGAGCATGGTGACGGCGAACATGACCGCGAGGGCGGTAACAGTGAAGAAGGTGCCGGTGAACGGGGCGAGGGCGAACATGAACGAGAAGGTGAAAACGAACACCAGTAACCGTTATCTTGAAAATTCTTGAACTCAACGTGAGTTTGAAAAAAGTTTTCCCTAGTATGAGGAGCGGGCTGCTTGCCCGAATATTGGTTAGTCCTATAGGTAAAATCATCGGGTTGCGCTATGTCTAAATAGGTTTCTGCTTGCCCGAATACTGGTTAGTCCCATAGGGACGATATCTTTATAGAAAACCGTTTCCGCCCCAACTCTTAGTCCCGTAGGGACGATATCTTTATAGAAGCAGACGTTTCCGCGCGGTCTCTTAGTCCCATAGGGACGATATCTTTATAGAGGTTAGTGCAAGCGGACATTTATTATCAAGCTCACGTTGAACTCAAGAATACCTGTCTAATCCCTTTTTCTGAACGGGGACTCGATGCTTGATGTCATCTTTTTTCGCACCCATCACGGAAATGAACCGGTCCGAGAATGGCTTAGCGACTTTGATGAGGAAGATGGAAACATACTTGATACTGATATAAACACGGTCGCACAACATTGGCCCCAGGTCTTGGGCACGAACCTTGTTAAGAAGATACATGCGGAAGAAAAACTGTGGGAAGTCCGTAGTCGTATCAGTCGAGGGAAACGTATAGCGAGAATTTTGTTTACTATTGAGGAGGAGAAAATAATCCTTCTGCACGGTTTTATCAAAAAGTCTCAAAAGACTCCACGCAAGGATTTATGGTTGGCACGAAAACGAAGGAAACTATCAAGAACTCGGAGTGTGTGACATGAATAAACATCACGGAAGCAAGTTTGAGGATTATCTCAAAGAAAAGGGCACGTTTGAGGAAGTGGAAGCACTCACCCAAAAACGTTGGGAAGAGCTGCAAACTCAAAAATCGTCCGATACGTCTGAAAATATTGAAGCGTCCCCTGGACGCATCCACAGATTTTTTCAATGGCTCCGGCATGCCATTAATCAACTTATTTCATAACTCGGAGCTATACCTCTTATGAAAATCCTATTCACATTCCTATTGATATTCGCGTTCACAGCGGTAGCATACACCGTGGAACCGCCCGAAAATATCCTCAAAAACGGTGATTTCGACCTTAACCTTGAGCATTGGCATAACTGGGCACATGCCGATGCTATCGTACTCTTCCAGATTGAGAGCAAAAGGGCAGAGCCGGTCGTTGGAAAAAACGCTGTCCACGTCGCAATTAACAATGCAGGCGATGCAATATGGCACATCCAATTCTATCAACAACCCTTCACGTTGGAGAAAAACACAACCTATACCTACAGCTTGTGGGCAAAGAGCGAAAAACCGAGAAGCGTCGTAATGCGCATCCTGCATCAAGGTGACCCGTGGAATGAATACGCCAGACAGAAAATTAACCTCTCCGAAGAGTGGAAAGAATTCTTCATCACCTTCCAAATGCCTGATAATGATGCCAATTCACGCGCAGGCGTAATTATGGGCACAGAAAAAGCGGATGTCTGGCTCGACCACATTCGTCTCTACGTGGGCAAATATGTCAGCGATATTGAAGGGGCAGAACCGCACCCCGTTGAACCCGCAGACAAACTAGCAACGACCTGGGCAAGACTCAAACAAATGTAGGATAGAAACGGTTATATGAAATTATCACTTATTCTCATCATAGCACTTTTCATAGCATACATCCCCGTTACGGATGCGCTGCCCCCGGATGCAGAGCTTCAAGACGCGATACAGACCGCCCGAAAGTTTGCCAAACTCAAACCACGGTACACTCTGAACGAAGTTACGGAATGTGCAACCGATAGTTTTGTCACCCTCGCCAAAAATTGGCGAAACCTTCCATCCACCTATAAACGCGAACTCAAAGGAATTTTCCTGAGACCCGGGCTCCCCGGCAGCTTTTTCGGTGAGGTAGAACTACCAGAACAATTCAACACCACCCATTTCCGACTTCATTACACACGTGTCGGCCCGCATGCCCCCCCGCTTGAGGATTTTCACCCACGTAACGGTGTCCCCGATTATGTCGACCTATGTGCCGATGCCATGGAACGCTCGTATCGTGTCCAAATTGACCTGATGGGATTCAAGGCACCTTACACCGATTTTTGGGCGGAGCAGAACGGCGGCGACCATAAATATGATGTTTATCTTTTTACATTCCCCGCATTTGGTATTACGACTGCCGACTGGTTTGAAGGGCGCGTGTTATCTACAGTGTTGACAATTGCCCCCTATTTCATGATTAACGCTCGCATCTACGATTATGTCGGAAAATCTGAGGGAATCCGGTATCTGGAGACAACCTGCGCCCATGAATTCCTGCACGGCATTCAGTTCACCTATAACGCCTATATGCCGACGTGGTTCATGGAAGCCTCCGCAACATGGATAGAGGTTATGACCTACGATGGCGGGGTCATTGACGATGGCGACACACTTCCCGACCCGGATGAACCGAACGAGACGAATGCCTATAACTATTATATCCATCAACTCCGCCGCTGGCTTCACATCCCCGATATCTCCCTCGAAAGCCGCATCGGGGACCACGAGTACGGCTCCGTTATTTGGACGTTGTATCTGGCGGAAAGATTCGGTTATGACATCGTCCGGCAATTTTATACACATACGACTGAGGGAAGTTATCGCGAGATGGGCAATTTCTACGACATCTTTATTGACAACGGCACTACGCTTGCTGAGGCGTTCAAAACTTTTACGGTATGGAATTATTTCACACATACCCGTGCCGGTACACATCCCACGCTGCCGGGCTATAGAAACGCGCACCGCTTTCCCCCAGTTGCCATTCATCCGAACAGTGTCCACGCCGCCTATCCTATTCGTGTGGATTTCAATTCGGAATCCATGCCGGAGCATTTTGCATCGCGATATATTGTCTTCCGTCCGGTGGGGATTACCCCTGAATTTGCTATCAAAATAGATGGGGCAGACCTCGCCCCGGTAGATATGAGCCGCCTTACAGGGATTGACCAGACGCGTATACAACAGGAACTTTCACGGCACAGGAACACCGGCTTGCGCGGGTGGGCAGCCAAATTTATCGTCAAAAAACGCAACGGAAGCACCGAAGTCAGAGAAGCATTCACCTATCAACGCTCACAAGAAGCACAGCTGACGTTCACAGATTTCGGTGGGGACATTCAGGAAATTGTACTTATCCTTATCAATATGCACCCTGATGTTGAGCAGGTTATCATCCCTGGCGGCACTTTCGGCGGGAGTGTCAGTTATATCGCAGGGGTGCCACCGGCTGGTCAACTTTCAAACGCGCAAGTCTCACAAGGCAGCATCGGGCCACTCGTCAAATGGACAGTTGATGACCCTACCGACATTCAGACAGTCGCTATCGTCAGAAAACGTTATATATTAAACAGTGAAACGGATACGCCTGAACCCTTTCAAACCGACGATGAAGTCCGGGCCGCTGTGGATAGAAACGGGGATGGCATCCCTGAAGACGATATAACTGTCGTTGGATACGCGGGATTGACGCAAACCCAATTTGAAGACACGACTGTCTTTCAAGACGTTAATTTGGACAACATCGACCCAGATAGGGTTCACTGGATTCACTACGCTTATGCGGTTGTTCCTGTTAGCGCATCCGGTATTATGGGAACACCTATCATTGTGCCAGAGAGTATTGCGCCGAGCGTGGATACCGCAAACGGTGCGCCTGCCTTCTTTATCAGCACACACCCACACGGTACAGGCGAGTGGCATGTGGAAGTTCAAAGTACACAGCGCCTGCAAAGCGCGCCGCTCCTGACAGTGGAAACGCCTAAGCGAGACAATTACACCATTGTTTTAACACAAGAATCCGCAACAAAATGGCGTGGAACTTTGCAAACAAACGGATTTCCACCGACTGGCAGCTATCTCTATAACATTATCGGGCAAACACCTGCCGGTATAACAGGAACGCAAATTTGGCAAGGCAGAATCTTCAATTATGTCGAAAATATCGCAAGCCGGCGCGTTTTAGTCGCACCAAACCCACTCCGAGCGGGAAACGGAGACCAACACCTGACCTTTTATCCGAAGGGCTTAACCGTCGAAATCTACGATATCCTCGGAAATTTAATTAAGGTCATGAATAACGCATCCCAGTGGGATTGCACAAACCAACGCGGTGAAAAAGTTTGCACCGGGCTATACTTTTTCCGAGCAACCGATGGGAACGGTTTTCAAAGCACAGGAAAATTTACCATAGTGAAATAATGAAAAATTACAACGTGTTTATATCTTATTACATCGCTGCCCTTTTCTTACTGCTTCTCGTCAGTTGTGGCGAAGAGGGACTGCTTGACCCGCATGGTGAAAACACACTGCCCTCTCCGTATACACCAGATGCCTTGTATGCCATTGATTTTCCGACAGATGCAGGGTCGGCTTGGACCTACCTTAATGTTGACAGCAATCAGGAATTCACGCTTCGCGTTGAAGGTACACGCGACATTAGTGGGACAACGCATCGGCAGATGACGGTCAGCGAACTCCTCCCTTTCGACTCCAGTCAATTCTCGGTTGAGCACTTGGCAGCGAACGCATACTACCTGCGATATTTTGAGACCGATTTCATAGGCGTTACACTGCCGATTTTGTCAACCTACTTTATTAAGACCCCGCAAACGTTGGTAGAATCCGCGTTTGATATCTTTATCCCTTTGCTGCCCAATCCTGTATTTCACGAAAAACATTTTCCACCCCGCCGTCTATGGGATTTTCCGTTGGAGGTCGGAAAAGAGTGGGTCGTATTTGAAAAAACTGCCGGAATACCTGTATCTGTGACCCGTTTCGTCGCGGAGAAGAATGTTTCGGTTACTGTACCTGCTGGCACTTACAGTACTTATGTCGTTTACGAGGAGGTCGTTTACGGTGTCAGCGACGACCCATCAATTCGCCTGATTAGTCCCCCCGCAGTTTATTGGGTTGCGCCATCAGTCGGGGTTGTCAAGTATAGATACAGCCGTTACCGTGCTACCGATACTTTGGCTTCACGTACCTTCGCGCTGAAAAGCTTTTACTTACCAGGGCCGAATACGGATTAAAAAATGAAAACGCTTGCTCACCGAAATATTCCTGTCACTATCATCGGTGGGGGGATACACGGCATCTCAATTGCACATCGGCTGCTACGCGATATGCCAGCCGCAGCGAAACATCTTGCAATTGTGGATAGGCATCCCCAGCCGCTTGCACAATGGAAACGCAAAACGGAACGCCAAGGCATGACGTTTCTCCGCTCCCCTGTAGTACATCACATCACGCCTGAGGCTTTGGGTATCGTTGAATATGCCGAACGCCACAACCGAACCGCTGAATTGGCACCGCCATATTCGCAACCTTCTACCGCGCTTTTTTGGGATTTCTGTGAGGAGACAGTGTCGAAAATCCGGTCTATAGGTCATGAAGTCTATTATCGGTTTGAGGTGGCTAAATTACGGTGGGACAAGGGGGCAGACAGATTTCCGTTCCGCCTGATTTCAACGAACAATCAAGGGTTTCGCAGCAGCTGTGTTATCCTTGCCATCGGCTCCGACGACTGTGCTTATGTCCCACCAGAGTTCACCGAATGGCAACGCCAACACCCTGAAAAGATTTTACATGCATCACAATTTTCCGTGAATTTAGATGATAACGGTAAAATTGTGATAGTTGGCGGCGGATTAACAGCAGGAACGTTTGCAAGAAGCCTTAGCGAACAGGGACATCACGTCGTGTTAATTGCTCGAAAGCAGTTGAAAACCGAACAGTTCGATTTTCCACCGAGATGGCTAGGGCCCAAAGCACTTGCTGAATTTGGGAGGGAGTCTCTTCATTTTCGGCAGCGATACCAGATTATTAAAGAAAATAGGGGAGAAGGCAGCATAACCCCCGATGTGATGGAAACTTTGAAAAATACCGCAAACGTGCATATCTATCCCGAAACCTATATCTGCAACATCGTTGCTGCGAAAGATAACAGCTTACAAGTTGAAACAACGCGCGGGAGAATTGCAGACGTATCTCGCGTTATTCTTGCAACAGGGTATAGATTTAACCTGCACCGGTACGGCTTTTTGACAGAGTTAATCGCACAACACAGGATTCCGCTTGTCTGTGGTTTACCTTGCCTCGATGTAGATTTACAACTCCATCCGATCCAGAATCTGTTTGGCTCTGGAACGATTGCGCAGCTTCAGATAGGCCCGGCAGCAGGCAATATTGCCGGGGCACGCCTCGCTTATGAACGTTTTCATGAAAAGTTGCTCGCGCACATTCCACAAACAACGTTCTGAGAATTATCGCGTTAGGGCATAAGCCACAACGTTCATTCCCTGTTCAAATGCCCAAATTCGCTGCTCCTCACCGCCAGGCTCACACAGTCTTCCTTCCCATGCACAATTCAGGTCACTTGGGCAGAAGTAGACCATCACCTTGTCATCGTCCATGATTGCCTCATCATACGCAAATTTCTCAATCAGTTTATCACCACCGAGATACTCGTTATGCGGGTACAGGGTGTGGTAAATCGGATGACTTATATCCAAACGTTCGAATTTCTTTTCGGGATAAACCCGCTGCATCATCCTGACAATTTGCGGTCGGAAATAATCAAAACGGATGTCGCAATCCTCGACGTGAAGGAAACCGCCGCGTTCAAAGTATTCCCGCAACTTACGCACCTGCATATCGGAAATTTGCAGTCCGCGGCGTGTCCTACCGTGGCCTGTCATGAAGATAAACGGATAATCAAACAACCATGCATCATCAATGTCTATATACTGCGGGTGTCTGCGAACGTCAACATCAATAGCAGTGTTCGCGTGGAGCAGCTGCGAAAACTTCAAATCTGACTGCCAAAGATAGGTGTTGACAAGGTTAGTATACCAATCGCCCCCGGGATATTTGAGTCGGACAAACGTGAATTTTTCGCCTGTCGGCTCCATACCGGGGTGGTGATGTTCAATGATTTCCCGTCTGCCAGTGCGTGAGCTATAGCCCCAGTGGATATCGTTTTTAGAATCGTAGGGGATATATTCCCCGAACTGCGACTGCGCCTGCACGGACCGAATCAATCCACCGCCAGCGGCAGCAGACGTGGCAAGCCCCACACCGCTTTTGATAAAAGCACGTCGTGAAAAACGACGGGTATTTTTCTTATCTGTTTGGCTCCTGTTAATTGACATGTGTTTTCTCCTTAGCGTAGCTGCCAATAGAGGGGTCAAGTTTTCTAATACGGTTTACCTAAAAGTTCAAACGTAACGCTCTGTGCTGCGCCGCCTTGCATTTTGGACGAAGTTCGGTCACTTGCGATAGCCCGGATGCGATGTGTTGCGATGCCGAGTTGGCGGAGAGCTTTCGCCGCCGCTTCAGCCCGTTGTGAAGCAAGAATCCTATTCGCCGCTGGGTCACCCTCCTTCCGCGTGTGTCCAACGACCCGGAGGTAATATTGCGGAAACGATTTCAGGTTTGATGCAATGTCTGCCAGCGCACGTTGGCTCCCGGGCAGAATGCGAGCATTCCCCCTGCCAAATTGGATAGGGTCTATTTTCATCGCCGCGACAGGGGCGAGCGTGTTCCAATTTGCATCGGATAGCGGATTTAGCGATGCCGTTTCACGCACCTGTTCGGATGCTACTGGTACCGCCTCAACAAAAATATCGTCTAACCCATTCGTGTTATTTGGGTTCAGCTTACCCGGATGGAATTTGTCGTGATGAAGGGAACGCAGAATGCCTTCAAAGAAGAGACGCTCATAGTTGCCCGATAATGGGTCGGCAGGAAGCGATCTTGTCTTCACTAACACCTGCATTATTTTACCAATCATCGTCTCTAATTTTTCAGAGGTTTTCGCTTCCGCTCCAGAAATCACACCGAAATGCGCGTAATTCTCAACGGTGTTACGCCATTCAATCCCCTTAACGAGTTTGTTCGCCTCATTTCGGTTAAGCGAATCGCCATACTGCTTCGCATCCGACTCAATTAAGGTGAGCAATCCATCCGGTTGGTTATTGTAGTCATAATTTGCGCGGAGATACGCTTGTACGACCTGCGTGACGAGTTCGCTTTGGGCATCCAAGAACTCACGTTGTACCACAAGCACATCTACGATATATCCCTTTAGTTTTGAGCTGTCTAATAGCAGATGTACTCCATCGATTGTAAGTGCCTTTGTCACGTAAGGCTCCCACAGCACATAGGCAGTTGGCTGATCCGGATCGGCGGATTTGAGCTTTTTATAGACAGCTTCTGCCCCATCAGCCTCCGATGCCCAAGAGGCAGGCAGGCTCGGCAAACTCATCGTGTTAATCATAATCCGCGCCAACGTTTCACTGGGGGAATCCGGTGTCAGGACGATGCGTGCCTGCGGATTGCTCAAGCTGGGAATTTGTGGAACCCCCCGTTTATGTGCGACAATTGCATCTGCCCCCTTCGATTCATCTATAACCAGCACAATTGAACCGGGGAACTCACCGATAGCACTGCCAGCTTTGAGATATGCATCAATCGTGAAGACCGCCATTTGCACCTTTCCGCTTTTCAGGGCGCGCGCCCGCTTTACGTAGTCCGCCTTATCGTCAACGAAGGTGAGTTTAATCGCTTGTTGGTCAAGTATGTTCTTGACTGCCGGAGAACGCAGGATGGCATACCCCGGAAAAGAGTCATGTGCCACTTTGATTTCGTGGTCATAACGTTGTGTGCTTGTCTTTTCAACGAGTTTTTCGTGTTTTTTACCAAGGCGCGGCTCAACGACGAACTTATACACAAGCCCAACTATCCCGACGATAATGAGCCAGCATGCCACCATGATGATTTTGCTTCTTTTCGCTTTAGCTTCCATAGTTTCCGTTTCCTTAAATACGTGTGGGTTTTCACATCTCTTTATCGGTTATTAAGTTGTGCGCGAACTTTTTCTATTTCAACCTCGAGTTCCTGTATGCGTTGCGCTTCCGCCGCAGCGGTTGCCTCCGCGTTTCGCCTGCGTTGTGCTTCCTCCGCAGCGGTTGCTTCTGCGTTTTGTCTGCATTGTGTTTCCTGCTTCCTGAGGCGCGCTTCCTCCATAGAAGTCGTCAGAGGTGTCCCATCCGGCAAATAGGTCCGTAATAACCTAATACCATCTACACGTTCCTCCCAACCGAACCAGAGATTCAGTGCCCTGCTGAACAACTCACCTTGTACATTCGGCTTGAGCTCCTCAATGTTCCCTGAAACCGTTCGCCGCCACCCGCGAAACTCCACAGGCTCCGCAGGGTCAGGTTGATGGACGTAGTATTCCTGAGCCCCCATCTCTGACAGATAGATGTGCCGCTTCTCTACCTGATGCTGCTCCGATGTGTTATAGTCCAGAAACTCAAACACAGCAATAGGAGGGACACCCTCCGCCCAAGTATAAAAACTATACCGCAGCGGAGTTTTACTCACGCCAAATACAATGAAGAGATCCGGCACAACGTACTTTGTCACATCATCTTCACGGTAATACACGAAGTTGTTCATACCTACGTATACATTCGGCTCGTCCATATAATAGCGAATGAGTTGCTCGAATAGGATTGCCATCTGTTGAACGTGAATCCCTGTCACTCCCATAGGTTCATCATCCTCATAAGGATAACCTTCGATGTAAACGGTGGGTTTGCCCTTCGCCATTGGAAAAGTGGGAATATACTTTCTTCGTTTGGCATCGAAATCGTTGATAAGATCCATAATTTTCTCCAACACGTATCAGGTGTGCCTTCCACTTTCGGTCAACCCTACCTACGTGTCCGCCTGAATACGACAAAACTGATGATTCCCAACAAAACAGCGATTACAACGATCCAGCCCGTGCTGTTTTCATCGCTTTGTTGCTGCTGCGGTGCAGGTTGTGTTGATTGTGTAGGCGGCGTTGTCGGTTGTGGTGGTATTTTCTTCACAGTTGCACTAATAGCAGTATTGCTCGGCGGTCTTGTGAGGTGTGCAATGAGGTCTTCGGCAATTTCTGAGGAGAGCGGTGCAATGTATTCAAACGCATCTTCGCCATTGCTGTCAGTCGCGGTGCCACCAGTTTCAGCAAGGATTTGCGAAACTGCCGCCACAAGTTCACCGGGGTTATCTGCTTTCCGATAACTGTCTACATCCTTTGCTAACATGTGGTCGGTTTTCATATCAACGCCGATAACATCAACCCGAATTTGTCGGTTGAGAATTTCCGGTGTGTACTGCTCCACTTTTCCTGGGTCTTGCGCCTCACCATCTGTCACGACCAACAACCGATAGGTGCCATAGTTATACTGTTTTTCGCGTTGTTCAAGGAGACGGTTTGCTCCGATGCGCATGTAAGTGCCAAGTGGTGTCCCCCCTCCAGGCTGCGGTAAATTTATCGCAGCCATTAGCTGAGCGGTATCCTTCGGACCGAGGGGATAGACCCATGCGTCTCGGATATTATTACCGCTGAAGACAAGCAACCCGATATTGGTGCCCTCTGGTACCTTCGCCAATACCCCCTGGAGGGCTGTCTTGGCAGCCTCCATTTTCGACTTCGTCATATCGGCACGGAATTTATCCTTCATTGAACCAGAGGCATCCAGAATCACCACGATATTATCGGTATGAACAGCGTTCTGTGCAAGACCTATCTGAATAAATATAGACACGCTTACAAGGAGTAGACACACTATTTTTACCTGTTTCACAAGAGACTCCTAAAAATGGCGGCGGTAGCAATTCGCTACAGCCGACAGCTATTCGCTAAAAATCAAAATCGGAGGCGGCGACAGCTTCCGCCGAGACCTTGACGAGTGCAAACTCAACCCGCCGGTTTTCTGCTGCCTCAGCCGGACTTGTCGGCTTCGCAATAACGGGCTCCTTGATACCAACACCTACAGGAACAATCTGTTCAGCATCGATACGCGCATTTTTACTTTGCGCATAACCGAGAATCGCTTGTTTAACCGCCTCTCCCCGCTGCTCCGAAAGTTTGAGTGCTGCCCGCATCACCTGATACGGACTTTCAACGTTGCTCCCATCGTCAAATTTTTTCTGCTCAATCAAACGAATCAGTTCAGCCGTATTCTCGAGGCTAAACGCTTTGCCGCCCATAAAATATTTGTAGTTCCCACGGGTCCCCGTCCTTTTTAAAATCCCTTTTTGGAGACCGGTCTTAACGAGAACACTCAGCGTTCGCGACGGGTCGCTATGTCCCTTAATAGCGATAGCAGCGTTACCATATTTAGAAGCCAGTTCAACGACTCTATCAAATTCGCTGCTGTATTGCGTAGCACTAAACGTGTTCTGATTCGCATCAAATTGAATTGTGAAGGAGATAAGCGTTTTTTCGTCAAGCACTGCATCCTCATTGAATGCCTCTATTTCCGCTCTGACATTCTCCTTTTTGAAACGGGTCTGTTTGAGCTGTGTCGGTGCATCTACGGTTGTGGTCAGCAGGTTTTTAAAAGTTTTTGCGTTGAAATTCAGGTCAGAGGGGAGAAGGGCGTAGCGTTGCGCTGCGAACCCCCAATTGACTGCCATATCCAACCCCGCTTTGTTAAAACCTTCAAACCCCGTGATGGTGTTGCTGGGGTCATTGAAAAAGGCGATGTTGCCCGGTTGTCCGACAAACGTGCAATCGGCAATGAGCCCATGGGCATCCTCCTCAAGCGTTGGGAGCACGTCTTGCCCGTAAATGGTTTGCATCCTCTGCAGCAATTGCGTGTATTGTGCTGAACCGCCTTTTTCGTAAGCCTTTTTTAGTGCGATGACCTCTTCAGCCCCCTTCAAGTACCCTGCAAAGAATCGTTCAATGAAAGGCTTGTAATTGTCGTAGAAATCCTTACGGCATGCGTAAACGTCCGCAATAGAACGTGAAAGTGTAGCTGTGCTGACAACGACACGCGCTCCTTTGACTGTGCCTTCTGCACCTGTCCCAATATTTTCCGGCCCGCCTGTCAGTCCAATCATATCTGGTGTGATAACGAAACACCCCGCGATAGTAGGGTCGTTTCGGAAACGTTCCGCTGGTCCCTTTGCACCCGTTAGTTCGTCAACCCATACGATTTGGACATTCGCTTTAGAGAGCCTAGCAGTTTTCAACATATCGTAAAGCATCCCGACGTGGGGACCGCCCTTTTGAATAGCAATCTTTTTGCCGCTCAGATCAGAAATTTTGCGAATGCTTTCGCGTCCGACGAAATGGTCGCCTGCGGACCAGGTCAATTGTCCAAAGACAATAGGTTTTGTTCTTTCATCGCGGCCCACTGCCTCACTTGCCTGCGCTATCATTCTAAACGTCCCGCGTAGGATAGGGGATTTTCCCGAAAGATAATCGCGTACCTGTTGCTCAAAATTGTCGCCTGGGACCAATTTGAGATTCATTCCGAGTTTCTCCATGATTGTGCCCGGTTGTGTTGTCAACCCGCCGTTTGCATGGAACAAAGCGGATTCTCCCCCCCACGTAATATACGGTACAACTAAGGGGGATGTTGATGTTACCTCACCAACCGTAACGGGCCCGACAGCATCGACGAACCGTTCTTGGGCATTCGCTGAAAACACAAGACAGAAGAGTAGCACCCAAAATAGATTATATTTCAAAAACGGGTGGCACCGCAAAATAGTATCCTTTTTCATGTTTTTTTCCTTTTTGTTGAGAGCCCCATGTTCAAATTAACTTTCTTTTTCTAAATTTTAGCATAATTCAGCGAAAATGTGCAATAAATTTGTTTTTTCTGAATCGCGGATTATCGCGGAGAACGCAGAGAACGCGGATTTTAAGCGTTTAGCCAACATGCTATAAGACATGAATCGCGCGCGCATACGCCGCCTCAGCCGACTCCATTAGCATCTCGGAAAGCGTTGGGTGTGCATGAACGGTATGTGCGATATCCGCTGCTGTTGCCCCTAGGCGGATAGCTACGGCTGCCTCGTGGATAAGGGTTGAGGCATGCGCTCCAACAATATGAACTCCGAGGATGTCTCCGCTGTCAGCATCGGTAACAGTTTTAACAAATCCATCGGACTCATGCATACCGAGTGCCATTCCACTCGCAGCGTACGGAAACTTACCGACCTTAACCGCGTACCCCTCATCTGTCGCCTCCTTTTCGGTCATGCCGATGTGGCCAATTTCGGGTAAGGTGAAAACACACCACGGGATAACTTGATAGTCCATTTCAGCTGTTTCTCCAAGGCAGTTTTGTGCGGCGACCTTGCCTTCAGCAGATGCAACGTGTGCTAACAGATAACGGCTGGCGACATCGCCGACAGCGTAAATGCTGGGGACGTTCGTCTGCATCTGTTCGTTGACTATAATTTTCCCGTTTTCTGTAGAGACCCCTACCGTTTCCAAACCGATGTTCTCTGTATTGTAACGCCGCCCGATAGAGATGAGCAGTTTGCGCGCGGTAATTTGTTCGCCGGATTCCAACGTTGCGGTGATACCGGTATCGGATTTTTTGATGTGTGTTAATTTTGTGCTTGTGTGGAATTGGATGCCTTTCCGTTTCATAAAGAGCTGTATGTGGCGGATAACCTGAACGTCTTCGGTTGCCAAAATAGTGGGTAGCAGTTCGACGATGGTTACGCGGCAGCCGAAAGCGGCGAAGATAGAGGCGAATTCACATCCGGAAACACCGCCGCCGACGATAATTAGACTTTCGGGAATTTCTGTGAGGTTAAGAATGCCCGTTGTCGTCAACACATCGGTTTCATCAATTTCAAAACCGGGGGGTGCAGCAGGTTCAGAACCGGTGGCGATGATTATGTTTTGGACGTTCACCTGTTCGGTTGTGCCATCCGTTTTGGTCACAGCAATCGTCCTTTTACTGGTAAGTGTTGCGGTACCGTTGAGGGTGTGTATCTCATTCCGTTTGAGAAGTTGACGAATTCCGCCTTTCAGTTTTTCGATAACTTCTGTCTTATGTGCAAGTACCCGTGGGTAGTCAAGGGTCGTGTTTTGGGGGTTGAGGATAGATGTATTTTGAACCTGCTCGACGAGATGTGCAGCAGCAAAAAGGGTTTTGGTTGGAATACACCCGCGATTGAGGCATGTTCCGCCCCATTCGTCTTTTTCTATGAGACATACGGTGCCGCCGAGTTGTGCTGCCCTTATGGCGGCGACGTACCCGCCCGGGCCCCCGCCGATAATTCCGATATTGTATGTAGTCATAACTGTTGTTCCTCTACGTCTATCTATACGTAAGTGAAATTAACCACTTCTGTTATTATAACCTAAGTTGCCACCTATAAATTTTTAGGCTTGGAAACGCGGCTTTTAGTCAAAAACTGCTGATAATTATACCGTGAACTTCTATGTTGCACGCTTATGCCACAAACTAGGAAGTTTGTGCTACTATGTGGCAACTTGCGTTATTATACAGCAGTAAGGTTGGGATGTCAACCTATTTTTTCGATTGTCAGAAAAGGCGGAGGATGCTATAGTGAAGTTGGCAAAAATTTTAGAGGTGATTTTTTCTTGACGATTTGTTAAATTTAAGGTATACTATATAAATGCAGAAAAAAGCTAACTGAAATTTAAAAATAGAAAACAGGAAAAACTGAGCGTTCCTTATAGACGCGGTATCCGAATTTGTTTTAATGCTTTTTTAACGACGCAAGGCTTAATCGTAAATTAATTCAAGCCGTTAGGAGATTGCGCTACAGTTGTTACGCGTGTTACGAGACACGAAAGTTGTTCCTTGCCCTTGCGTAGAAAACGGGTGCCCAAAAATCTTGAATCCTTGGAGTATGAGTTTACAAATGCACGACAATTTATATGAAAAAGATGCTTGTGGAGTCGGTTTTGTTGCGAACCGTTCAGGGAGCCGGAGTCATGCTATCCTGAAGATGGCAATACAAGCGGTTACAAATTTGACGCATCGTGGTGCGGTGGCAGCAGATGCAAAGACTGGCGATGGAGCAGGTATTCTGACACAAATTCCGGAGAAACTATTTAGAAAAGAGCTGGAGAAGCTTGGAGGACACGTAGCGTCAATTCACGACCTTGCCGTTGGCATGATTTTTTTCCCGGGGGATGCCCCTGCTGCACAGGAACGGGGCCGTACAATCGTTGCGGATATGCTAAAGCAGTATGGTTTTCCGCTGTTAGGGTGGCGTTCGGTACCGGTGGATACTTCCGCCCTCGGCGAGCAGGCGTTGGCAACCCTACCGTTAATTGAGCAAGTCCTCATTGGAAGGCCCTCTCATATCCCAACAGCTCGGTTTGAACAACGTCTCTATCTCTTATGTAAGGAATTGGAACATCGGATTACAGAGGAGGCACTTGATGGATTTCACATCGCTTCCTTTTCAAATCGCACGATTGTCTATAAAGGGTTGCTTGTTGCACCACAATTGGCACACTTCTATCCGGACTTACGCGACCCCGATTTTGAAGCAGCTTTAGCAGTTTTCCATCAACGTTATAGCACAAACACCTCTCCAACATGGGCACTTGCACAACCGTTCCGGATGCTGGCGCACAACGGTGAGATTAACACATTGATGGGAAATCGGAACTGGATGCGTGCCCGTGAAGGGGCCTTAGAGTCTCCTGTATGGAACGAGGATATTCAGAGACTTGTCCCAATTATCACTCCGCACGGCAGCGACTCCATGAGTCTTGATAATGTTCTGGAACTGTTGGCGCATTCTGACCGAAGTATCCTCCATTCAATGATGTGCCTAATGCCAGAGGCATACGAGCAAATTCCGGATATGTCGGCAGAGCTGAAAGCGTGCTATGAGTACCTTTCATGTGTAAGTGAACCGTGGGACGGTCCGGCTGCTATAGCGTTCACCGATGGTTACATTGTTGGCGCCAGTTTGGATAGAAACGGTTTGCGGCCTGCCCGTTATAAGGTAACCGATGAAGGTATTGTGGTGATGGGGTCCGAGGTGGGTATTATTGAATTGGACGATAAGTGTATCGTTCAGAAGGGCCGCCTGGGGCCCGGCCAGATGATTGCCGTTGACACAAGCAGGGGACAATTGCTCACAAACACCACTATCAAAGATGAGGTGGCTCATCAGAAACCTTACACGGCTTGGGTGAAACAGGGCATTCTGATGGAGACACTCACCCCAGAAGCCCCCGGTACTCTGACACCGGTTCCAGAAAATTTGGCGCAGCAACAGAAGGCATTTGGGTATATGATTGAAGACGTGGAGCGTTTCATCAAACCGATGGTAACACAGGTTAAAGAGGCGGTCGGCTCCATGGGCGATGATACGCCGCCTGCTGTGATTTCACGGCATCCACGGCTGCTTTACCATTACTTCAAACAACTGTTCGCCCAGGTTACCAACCCGGCCATCGATTCTCTCCGGGAACGGTTAGTGATGTCGCTAACAACATGCTTGGGAAAACGGCACAGCTTGCTCACGGAAACCGAGGCACATGCACATTTAATTCGGTTGACTTCGCCGGTGTTAACATCGGAGGAGTTGCGAGCGTTGCAGACGCAAACCCTTCCCGATTTTCGGACGGCGACTCTCCCCGTTCGTTTTCCGGTTGACTCAGGACCGCAGGGGTTGGAAAAAGCCCTAGACACGTTGTGTGCCAACGTGTTAGACGCTGTCAATTCCAGAAAGACGCTTATAGTCTTGAGTGACAAGGGGGTCAATGCCGAATTTGCACCGATTCCGATGCTGCTTGCAATCGGGAGCGTTCATCATCATCTGATTCGTGAAGGCAAACGGATGCAAGTTAGTTTAATAGCAGAGGCAGGAGACCCGCGGGAGGAACACCATTTCTCGGTTTTGCTTGGATATGGCGCGGATGCTATCAATCCTTACCTCGCTTTTGCTACGATTGCCGAGCTTGCCGAGCAGGGCGAACTTGAGGACCTCTCCGCAGCACAAGCTATTCAGAACTATAAGTCGACCGTCGAAAAAGGCATTTTGAAGATTATGGCGAAGATGGGCATCTCCACGGTGTCAAGCTACCGCGGTGCCCAAATCTTTGAGGCAATTGGAATCAATTCAGCGGTGATTGAGCGGTGTTTTACTGGGACTCCCTCGCGGTTAGGTGGTATCGGTTTTGAGGACATTGCTGCTGAAACGCTCCATTTCCACACGAAAGCGTTTCCGGTAGCAGATGCCCCTGAACCCTTAAAAGAGGCAGGTTATTTTCGATTCCGCAGACACGGTGAATTCCACGCCTTTAACCCAACCGTATTTAAGGCGTTACACAAATTTGTTAAGAGCGGAGAGGCTGAAGATTACATGCAATACGCCGCTGCAGTGGAAGAAGGGGAACCCTCTAGCTTACGCGATTTACTCACTTTCAAACCGGGCACCTCTATCCCAATTGAAGAAGTAGAATCGGCGGAGGATATCGTCCGCCGCTTTACCACTGGGAGTATGTCTTTCGGTGCGTTGAGTCGTGAAACACACGAAACGCTAGCGGTAGCGATGAACCGGCTGGGTGCGAAATCCGGAAGCGGAGAAGGCGGTGAAGACAGCGGCCGCTTCAAAGAACGTCCAAATGGAGACCTTGCTTCTAGTGCTATTAAGCAGGTTGCGTCCGGACGGTTTGGCGTAACGCCACAGTATCTCGCCTCCGCAAGAGAATTAGAAATTAAGATGGCACAAGGTTCGAAACCTGGCGAAGGCGGTCAGATTCCGGGGCACAAAGTGACATCAGAAATTGCGAAGATTCGACACTCTATCCCGGGGGTGCCCTTAATTTCGCCCCCGCCGCATCACGACATCTATTCAATTGAAGATCTTTCACAGCTCATCTATGACCTGAAGCAGGTCAACCCGCGTGCGAAAGTCGCCGTAAAATTGGTATCGGAATTCATGGTTGGAACGATTGCATCGGGTGTTGCGAAGGGTTATGCAGATGTTATTCAAATTAGTGGGCATGAAGGTGGTACGGGGGCTTCACCGCTCAGCTCCATCAAAAATGCTGGTACCCCCTGGGAGCTGGGGCTTGCTGAAACGCAACGGAGTCTTGTAGAAAATGAATTACGCGCTCGGGTTGTGCTACGGGTTGATGGCGGCATGCGGTCCGGACGGGATATTGTCATCGCGGCGATGTTAGGGGCAGAGGAATACGGCTTCGGCACAACAGCGATGGTAGCTACCGGATGTATAATGGCGCGGCAATGCCACTTGAATACCTGTCCGGTAGGTGTTGCTACGCAAGACCCGGCACTGCGTGCGAAGTACCCTGGCACGCCTGAAATGGTTGTCAACTTTATGCTCGGTGTAGCGAATGAGGTTCGGGCAATTCTGGCAAATTTAGGGCATACCTGCCTAGACGATGTGATTGGCCGCCCGGAATTGCTGGAACTTGCTGACTTAGGGGAGCATCCAAAGGCAACGAAGCTCGATTTGGCAGAAATTCTGATGCCAGCGGATGACACCGGAACGCAACCGAGACATCATACCCAAGAACGAAACGAGCGGATTGACACACCCTTGGACGACCGAATTCTGACAGATGCCGAGGCAGCAATTGCAAACAAAACCCCTATTCAGTTGTCATATCCGATACGGAACATCCACCGGACAGTTGGCGCGAAGTTATCAGGTGAAATAGCGTTCCGATATGGGGATACCCCGTTGCCCAAAGCGACTATTCGGTGCCACTTTAAGGGCAGCGCGGGGCAGAGCTTCGGGGCATTTTGTATCAACGGGGTTCAACTCGTTTTAACAGGTGAAGCGAACGATTATGTCGGAAAAGGCATGGCGGGTGGTGAAGTTGTTATCAAACCGTCGCCTGATGCAAATTTCCAAACGCACCGAAACGCGATTATCGGGAACACCGTGTTATATGGTGCAACAGATGGTGCTCTCTACGCAGCGGGCAGGGCAGGCGAACGGTTCTGTGTTCGGAACAGTGGAGCCACCGCGGTTATCGAAGGAATTGGCGACCACGGGTGTGAATATATGACAGGGGGCGTTGTTGTCATTTTAGGCGAAACGGGACGGAACTTCGGGGCAGGCATGACAGGCGGGGTCGCCTACGTGCTTGACGAAAACCACCGATTCGAGAAAAAATACAACGCGCAACTCGTTACGTTAGAACGTGTCACGGAAAAAGTGGACACAGATAAACTGATGAGGCTGATACAGAAGCATTTAGAGCTGACAGGCAGTCAGCGCGCGGCGGACATTCTGACGCATTGGGATACGTTCTGTTCAGACTTTTGGAAGGTTGTCGTGCCACCGCCGCCGCCGCTCCCTGCACAAACGCCACGGCTGCGAAAACGCACCCCTCGGAAGCGTTGAGCCGCGTCCCTCGTTGCAATAAAAAAGGGCAGCATTCGCTGCCCTTTTTTTATTCCATGTGAAAATGTGGCATCAGCGTACGGTTTCGTAGGCAAGTAATGCCAAACCTTTCGGGTTAGAGAAACCTCACTGATCTTGTTCCGCGACGGCGAAAGCAATTTCTAGACCTTCCCTTTTGGCCGAGCGCATCTTTGCTCTTTCGACCACGTCAATGACAACGCCATGTTTCGCCCGCTTATCAGCCTTTATAATTAAAGTGCTAATTTGATGTTCGTGTGCGGCGATAAAAATTTCCATGTCCTCTAAGGTTAACATCTCTTGGTCATCAATAGCGATTCGGCCGTCAGTGCTGATATGCAGATTATATTTTTTACGCGGAAATTCGTGTTGGGTTGAGGAATCCGGTAATGTGATAGTAAAAGGCGGGGGTACCCGCATAATGGCAGAAACCATGAAAAAGATGAGCAATAGAAAGACACAATCAATCATAGGTGCCATCGGTATATCATCATCACTAGAAGTATTCCGTCTGCGTTTCATCTGGAGTGCCATGTGCGTTCTCCTTTGCTAAGTGTAGTCGGTAAGGTATGTCAGTTTCGGGCGACAACAGCGAACCCAATTTTATCGATACCTGACTGTTTGGCGATATCCATGACTCGGACGATTTGTTCATGAAGTACATCGCGTTCGGATTGGATGATGAGCATGTTTTTTTCTTCATCGGTTGAGTTGATAAAGCGGTTAAACATTTCATCAAATTGTACAACGTCTTCATTTAAGACCATAGTGCCTTCAAGTTGTCCGGGGTCAGGATTAGCGATTCTGACAATAAGTCCTTTCGGTTTATCGGTAGAAGGTTTTCCCGGTGGGGGCAGTTGGACTCGGAGTCCCGGCATGGGTGCGAAAGTTGTCGAGACCATGAAGAAAATCAGGAGCAGGAACACACAATCAATCATAGGTGCCATACTGAGGGTAGGTGCTTTCCGTTCGCGCATTCGTGTTGCTAGTAGGCTCAATTTGGCTTCACCGAGTTGTTGCATTTCAGGTTTCTCCTTTCATATTTGGGTATGGGCGAGCAGTTAAGGCTCGCCCTGCCATAGATTAAGCGTTAGCGTCTCCATCCCCGATAACGAGCTGGTTGACAATTTCTGTGGAAACCTGCGAAATTTCAACCATGTGTCTATTAACCCAGCTATCAAAGAGTTGGAAGAAAATGAGGCACGGGATAGCAATTGTTAAGCCACCTGCGGTTGTGAGCAGTGCCTGTGAGATACCACCTGCAAGCTGTTGCGGGTCTCCAGTCCCCTCAAGGGCGATAGTCGTAAAGGCATTAATCATACCTGTCACAGTACCGAGGAGTCCAAAGAGCGGTGATACAACAGCAACTGTGCCCAGTACGGGGAGGTTTCTTTCCAATTCGGGAATTTCGAGAAGACTTGCTTCTTCAATAGCTTCTTGGATTTCCTCTTTGGTGATGTCCCGTTCTTCAATTTGGGCTTGACTGTATCTAAGCAATCCGGCTTTGAGTACGTTGGCAAGTGGGCCTCCGGCTTCTTCACATGTTGATACCGCTTCCATAATATTTTCTTGTCGCAATGAGTCGGCAATACTTGCGATGAACTGTTCTGTACCGATTCTGGAACGGCTGCGTACAAAGGTGAAAAGCCTTTCAATAATGAAGGTTAACGCTGTGACAGAGCAAATTGCCAATGGCCAAAAGACGAATCCAAATTTCTGGAAAAATGAGAGGATTGTGTCTTTTTTGGTCATTTTGAGTTGGACGTAGTGGTCACCATTGTTTACAACCGTGACAGCTTTACCGAGTCGTTCATTGTAGTTCTCTCTGAAGATGCTGATCAGGTAGCGTCCAGCAGGAATGCTGGAGTGTTCAAAGGTGCCAGTATCATCAGATGTTGCAGTAAATTTTTGCTCGTCGGTTCCGACGATTTCCACGGTAACGCCTTCGATGGGGTTTCGTTGTGGGGTGGTATCAAAGATTTCACCTCGGACTGTCCCGCCGGTGCCCATAATGTCGCCAACCACTTCGGCTTCACCGGCTTCACCGGCTTCACCGGCTTCACCGGCTTCTTCGGTGGGTGCTTCCTCTTGCGCGATGGCGATTCCAAAGGACATACCGATACAAGCAATTAGCATTAAAATTAAACTCAAACGTTTCATTCGTTCTATTCCTCCTTTAAGGAACTTTCTGATGTTTGCTAGTAAGTCTTTAAGTTAAAACACCTGAGTGTTTGAAAAGTTACGGACTTTTCTGTCAGGTTTCAGTTAGTTTTGAAACAAATAGGATTGCGGATTAGCTGGACATGTAATTGTAGAGCGTGTGTCCAGCTATCCACTGTTGCGAAAATGTTTGTTTCCTCGGTTTAGAATCCCATCATTGCTCTAACGAAGGTAGTATTACTAGTAGCGTTTTTGAGCAAGACAGTTGTATTTCTGTATCCTGCGAGGATAACGATATTGAAACCGAGCCAGTCTCCTCTATTGATGGCTTGAATTTCAAAGATACGGGTTCGAAGGTCCTGTCGGAAGCGGTCTGGTGCTTCTTGGTCGGCAGGGAATTTCGACAGATATTCTCTAAAGTTTTTATCCCTATTGGTAAATTTCCTATATTGGAATCCGCCGAGGATGTTCATCCGCTGTGTGAACTGATAATCTAGTCGAACTCCGAGTACATCTTCTCTACTTCTGCGATTGAATCGGAGGTATTCAATAGGTTCATCATCAGTTGGTTGGAAGAATCGCGGGTTAAGTACCGTAGGTATTTCTTCAGCAGTTCTGTCGAAGGCACGGTCCCAAATGTATTTGACCATGGGTGTTAGGGTTAGGTCTTCGCCGATTCTGTCAACAAACGGTAGGTCTCCGAGCGGTATTTCATATCTTGCTTTGAGAATAGTTTGTTGGCTGCGAACGTTTCGTTCTGGGTACCGTCGTCCTTTCCAGTTTCCGGAGTCATATATTAATCCGGTATCATCTGGATTGAGGGCGTTTAATCCGTGGTCAGGATAAAACGGGAATTCGCGTATGCCGCCGGATGTTCGGACCTGCTCAATAGGTACGAGAAAGTCAACGCGTTCATCCGGTTCAAAGTCGCCTGTAACTTCATCGTGTTCGACATCTAGGAAGATTGCTTCCTCTTGTTCCTGCTCAAGTTGTTTTTGAAGGATAACAAGGAACTTGGCTTCAAGGGTCAAGTTAGGTATAGCGGTATAAAGGAATTGAAGCGTTGTGGTATTGACACGCGCATTATAGAAATCCAATTCGTCTGAGACTTGGGTTTCATTCAATTCAAAGGGCCGCAGGGTGTATGTATAATCCGGGATATCGTCTCGTACGCGGACGAATCGGTTTTGGAAGATAATTGTTCCAAAATCGGGTATATCCCGTTGATATGTTACGTGTAGGTATCTGGAGTCGTTTTGGCGTCGGCTTGAGACCTCACTTTCGTTGAGCCATCCGAGCCGGAGGGAGAGGTTATCAAGCAAGTCATATTCTACAATAAGATGATATCCTTCTCGGTCGATGCCGTATTCATATTGGGGTTCAAAATCGTCCTCAAGAGAATCGATGACACCATTGTTATTAAGGTCAATGAGGTCGGTGTAAATAGGCGGATCGGCTTCAAAGATAAAGAAATCTTCTTGGAAGTCTAATCTCCCGTTTTGGTCTCTGTCATCTGCGCGGGGGAGGACTCCATCAAAGTCGACATCATCTGGCCAATCATCATCATCATCGTCATCTTCGATGAGCGTATAATTGGTCAGGTCCCACGGAGCTCCATCTAATGTCGGCGGGGTTCGTGGTAAATTATAGAGTTCATCCCTTGCGCCGAAAGCCCCGAAGTTGAGATAAGTGGTTGTGTACCCTGGGTCGATATGGTACCAAACCCCTTCCAGATAAAGTTTTCCGAATCGGGATTTGAGCTGTACGAACCAGGCGGTTTCTCTACCGAGTTGTCCATCGCCATCCACATCTGTTCCATCTCCGCCGAGGTGTGCTTCAAAACGTTCCCCTTCGGTTTCGGAGTAGGTTGGTATTCCACTTGCATCTACTGGGAGTCCGGTGGCGGGGTCAATAGAAATGCCGGTGGGCTGTTCATCAGTCGCGTCCCCGATAATGCTATCCTCAACCTGAATGGTCTCTTTGAGTCGAGAGAATCCGATTTGGTTTTTGGGGATGGTCGGGTACTGTTTGTATTTCCCGTTAATGGAGTAGTGTGCCCTGATGAACACATTTCCAACGGTTCCCTCAAGATCGAGCCCGTAAAGGAGGGCGGCACGCGCTGCTCCGTATCGGTATTGAACTTTCCGGGGTTTACCTTCCCCTTCCCAGGCACTCGGGTTATCAGCGAGGTTTTCTCGGTTTTCGGTATAATCGGAGGATTGCCCGTAATTCCCAGGTGCCTGAATGATATCGCGATACGGTATTTGAATATGGCCATCTTCCGTTTTTATCCATTCCGAATCTTCGGCCCCTTGGTTTGCACTACTTAGCCCGATAACAGCGATATTGTAATCTCCAGCAACGATCATGTCAAAAACAACGGATTTGACAGTGCGAGGGTCGATGTCATGGTCATCAAAAACGAGGTCATATTTCATTCGATTGAAACCTTCAGCAATTTTCCATTCGCCATCAACGGATTCCTTGAGTCTATCACTCGGATCTGCGGGAACGATTTCATCCATGAAAATTTCGAGAGATTGCTTCTCTTCTGGGAGGGTTTCCGGTTCAATACCGGCATCCCTATCCTCTTGGGTTATTTCTTCAAGTTCTTGGGTGACAATAGTGACTGTAACCTTTCTGACAGCAGCACCGACGCCGCCCTGAATTTTATCGCTGTGTAGGTCTGCACTGTATCCCTCAAAATCGGTAATTTCAGCGATGTGATTATCTTCGGGGGAATCATCACGGAAGATAAGGGTGATTGTCTCAGGGGGTGTATTGGCAACGGTTCCGTGCAGTGGATTTTCCACTCGCTCTGGGTGTTCCTTACGTAAGTTGATATAAGTGAATCCAACTCGGAAAACGTCACCTAGGAGGCCTTGTCCCCGGAAACCGATGAGCCGTGAGTTTTCAAGGTGCCGTACTCCTGCATCTGCGTTGAGTCCATTTCGGCGGCCGAGGGAGGGTGAGAGGTCTGGGGGCTCTCCAATGTTGATTGGGTTAGAGATGCGTGAATTGAGGAGCGTAAAGAGGTGCCGCTCTTGTGCGAACGAGATATCCCACCGAAACCCATCAAACTCATTTTTGAACATAATATATCTGTTCGGGAATAAGGTAGCGGGCTTGATACGCAAATGGTCTCCGATTGCAAACTCGGTATATCGCCCTCGGTACGCATCTTCTGTTAAGATAGTCCGGTCCAATTGAACTGCATAACGGACAGTATCTAACTGGCCGGTGCGCCCAATAATCAATTCACCGTTGCGGTCAAATTCTTTTTCCTCAACGTATTGATTGACTTCATGTCCTTCCAAAAGCTCTTTTCCGAAGAGGTCATAGAAAAACTGGGGTTCCTCGTTCAATTGGAAGCGGTCTGAGAATTTAGCATCCGCGTCAATTGTAGGCAAGAGGGGTTCCTGCGGGCCGAGGCTTTGCGCGCCACAACCGTAAAGGATAAATCCACTCAGGATGCAAGTTAATACAAGTAAAATATCACTTGTTCGTTTTAGCATGTTCATTAGTTTAGTCTTCCTCCTTAGGGAATAATTAGCTCAGATATTCGGTTACCTGCCTTCGGCAGCTAAGATGTGATGCCGAGTTGAAGGTAGGCCGGAGTCCGGCTCCAAAAAACCTTAAAAATGGTCAGATTCTATAATGTTTGTAAACGAAGAGCAGCAGATATCCGTTATTAGCTACAGAAAAACTACTATGCCCTGAATCGGTAGAACACACTCTTCGATTTACACGGGTGTTGCCTAATTGATGATATGATACTCGGATTGAAAATCACGCTTGTCCCGTGTTCCGTTCATCAGTTAGTAGTGATATCAGTATCTTCGTTTTGGCAACACCCTTCAATTTGCAGTATACCTTAACTTCACTTCCCGATTGTGAGAATGCAGGTGTCTGCAAGCAAGTTCCTTTCCACTGAATTAAGGGGTCGTCTTAGCAGAAATTGACAAAACTTCCACAAAAGAACTATTTGACATACTCTCCCAGCTAAAGCGAGGGAGATTCTTTTGAAGGATTTCCATAGCTTTAGCTATTGGATTGTGGTATCATCGAGCGTTGCTTGCGCGTTGCTGTCCAAAAAGGACTTCATAGGACAGGTCTAACACGCTCTACTCCAAAGGACAATGCCCTGCCCTTGTGCTTTCGCACCTTATTTTAGGAGCGGCCTGTTGGTTTCCCTGTAGTCGGAAACCCTCCCGCTCCTCTTACTGTCCGAATCGATGCTTTGGTATCTAATGCAGCATTACCCATGTTTTAAATACCGATAGTAAGCACGATTTCAACTTATGCACCGCTACTACATCCCCTCCTAAAGGACGAGGTTTTGTAGCGGAGGATTTGCTAACATATTTAAAATAGCATAGATACAATTTTTCGTCAAGAAAAAAAAGATTGAATTCCAGGGTTATTTAGTTTTGGGTTTTTCCAAGCGAATTGAACCGATTGTTGCAAGCACAGTTCGCTCTTGAGAAGCGGGCTGCTTGCCCGAATACTATAAGAGAACACTTGAAAAGACGACGAAAAATATGAAGATTCAATTTAATTTTAACTCGCCTCTGTGTGTTTCCTAAAATATTCAATTAAGAGGGCGAGGGTCACGCCCAGGCATAACCCAACAATGCCTGAAAGGATAACAATAAATTTGAACTGCGGTGCGACCGGAATTTTTCTGGGGACCGCAATGTCAACGATTTCAATACCGCCTTTTTGTGTAACGGTTACGTCAGCCTCAGTGCTTAAGATTTCAGCCTCAAGGGCCCGCTTGGCAATTTCTTCCATCATAGTGTTCGCGAGTTGAAGTTTCGCGTTGAGTTGAACGAAATTATGCTGTGCTTCCGGAATTTTGTCTATTAAGTGTTGTAGCTGTTTTTCGGTTGTGTGCAATTTCTGTTTAAGTTGTTCGGTTTCGGCTTGATACCCTTCAATAGCTGGGGGCAATTCAATCAGCTGATTTTGTATATAAGTATAATGCGGTGATGTCCCATCCGTTGTAGCGGTCGCCATTTTCGGTGTTTCATCGGTTTTCTTTTTAATTTCATCAATTTGCGCGTTAAGTCCTCTGATATCGGACGCGCTTTTTCCGATCTTTTCTGTATCAGCAATGCGCTGAGTTTCCAATTCAAATAACTTTTCTTGCTGATATAACCAAATAGGGTTGTGATTGCTCGTTTCCGAAATCTGTGTCTGTTTCGGCAGTATATCTTGCTGTTTTTGCAGGTGCATCAGTCGGAGTTGTGCTGTGCGAAGTGTACGTTCAGCGGTTCCGAGCCGTTCTTGCAAATTTTGGTGCTGCGCTAATAAATTTGTTAGCGTAGGGGACCATATCTCCGGACTTCCGTTTTCTTTGACAAATTGGAGTATATCCTCGATAATTTTTCCGGTTTCTTTCCTAATTTCGCCCTGTTTTCGGTTGAGGAAGCGTTGATGTTTTGCTAAGTTGGCTTTTTCATTTTCGCTTCGGAGTGTTTGCATGTCCCGTGCAAGTTGGTTAACTAAAAGTGCAGCGTTGCGTTCACCCCCCTCTGTTTCTGTCAATTGTAGTGAGAGTTGAATATAGTCAGCATCTGGTCGAATTTGCGCGCTTATATTTCGCTTGAGATTTCCGATACCCGGAAAGTGCCTTAAGCCTTTCTGTCCATCCTCTTCAAGCGTCTCTATTGCAGCTGTGAGCATGGATTCGGTAGCGAATCGCTCGCTGATTGTTGCCATTTCTCTGCGGTCTACTCCGCCGGAAAAGACCGTTTGAAACAAATTGGCGGATGACATAGAGGAGGCGGGGTTCGATCTGACGAGCTGCATCAACGTGGAAGCGGAATAGGTTTTAGGTAAACGGAGGGAAATAGTAAGAGCAGTCCCTAAAACCGATAAGGTGCTTAAGCAAATAATAAAAGCGTACTTCTGTATAAATTGAAGATAGTCTTGCAAGGACTCCTCTTTCTGAGACATAAGCATAAGTTTCCGCTCGGATGTTAAGACGAAAAAACCATCCTTTCATTTAAGTAAGATTTTTAGGACTATCGGACTTACGGATATCAAAAAAACCGTGGGTTTAAGGTTCGCGTTCCGTATCGGCGTAAGTCGTGGTTTATAGGTTATTTGCGGCGCGAATTTCTTCGTCGCTGAAAGCTTCATCGTGCCATTCAGTGATTCGCCATTCTCCGTTTCTTTTTTCGAAAATAAAGAGGTTATCGCCTTCAGCGAACCAACCGAGATACCCGCCTTCTAGAGATTCGCCATCAGCGACGAACCCTTGAATACGGTAATGATTTCGGACCTCCGCCTGATTTCCATCTTCATACAGTTCTATTTCAGGCGGAGCCGAGAGTTCTATTTCGATATCTTGATACCGGGAAAAGACACGAGCTGCTGCCTCCCGCTCCTGTCGAATATCATCGAACTCAAGGTCATCGGTTGTATCACCATCAGTGCCCATGTCTGAGACGTATAGAAACCCTGTTTCCCAATAAGCACTCATATAGGTTTCAACATCTTCAGTTTCATAACCTTCACGCCACCTTTTTAAAACCTCATTAATTTTCAAACGGTCTTCGACAGGTATCTGATTTAATTTATCAACGTCTCCGCAGCTCACAAAACATGCGATTAAGACGAACATACCGATTATTTTGGGTAAAACCTTTAACATGAATCCTCACCTCTAAACTTAAAAAGTCTTAACGACTCCCAAATAGAGCCGCGATGGGGTGACTCCAACTTGGAGTCCCGATTTTTCGAGCTGCTTTGCATCTTCCTGAATTGAATGAATTTTTGATGATGCGTTGTAAAAGTTTGCGCTGACATAGGAATCCATAATGCTATAAACCCAAGTACCGAGGGCGGTGTAGATAAAGAACATTCTGAGTTTGTAGCTCTGATTCGCCTTGTCGTAGCTGGCTAAGACGATTTCAGCATCTTCGGGGGCTATACTTGCGTTGAACACGTAGTCGTTATAATGGTTTGCAAAAGAACGTTGTGCGAAGTATGCGCCGACAGTTGAAGTAGCCATGGTAAATAGGATGAGTCCGCTCCGGAAATAATTGCGGCTATGAAATTGTCCCCATCCGGGAAAGAGGGTTGAGCGGACCATAGTTGCAATCGGAGAAATCTGTCTCACGCTCTTTTCAGGTTCCGTCGAATTGGTTTGAGCCTCGATTGTTTCGGCGAAACTTACGGGTAAACTTAGCGATAACATCAATAGTATCAAAAACGTCAATAAAAAACGCATGTGGGTTCTCATCCAATAGAGGTACGAGTTATATTGACAAGCCTTACGCAAAAGTTGCGTAAGGCTTGTTGTCCAAGTGGGTTGCCCTAAGCATCTCGTTTATCTTTTTCGACTTTGTATGCGTCGGGTTGACCGTCGCCTATCCTCATCATCATCATCGTCATCTTTACTACTTGTCTTTGAACTTGAGGAACTTGAGGAGCGTGTCGCTGTTGGACGCGTCCGCGTGCTAGATGAAGAAGAACGAGTAGTACTCCGTGATTTAGGCTGCGTTGTTCTGGAGTTGGATGGCGTTACCGACGGGGTTCGCTGCTGTTTCCATTTATCAAGACTACGTTGACTTGGAAAAGGCGAAGAACTGCTCCGGTTTCGCGAGGAGTTTATGGACCACGTTCTCCGTTCCGTGCTCGAGGGACTATACCTTCTGGATGTATTCCCATCTGTCCGTGAGTCAAGACGTTGTCCGTTCTGTCTTTCTGTCGTCCGCGTAGAATAACTGGAGCGGTTCGTATACCGTCGGGGTTGCAGTGTCGATGTGTTCCTCACGACGCGTCTTTGATGAATAAGCGTGCTTCGAGAGGCCCGTTCTGTTGTCGAAGGTATCCGTTTCCGATGGTCTTGAATAGTGCTACGGACATCGGTTTGTACGGTGGTTCGTTCTTTTGCTGGAAGTTGTGCCGCTAATCGGCTCCGGGTGTACCGTTTCCGTGTATTTTCATGCGCTGCGCTCCATTGATTGAACTGCGTCCGTTTATGGGCCCCCCGATGTGATGAGCGATAATCATCATAGTATGGGGAGTGCCAATGGCCGTAAAGTGACGGGTGACGCGAGCGATAACGGACGAGGTAGTTCCCATAATAGGAACGAATGGAGAGATAACGATGGTCATAGACAGGATAACTCCATCGGAAATAGGCATCGTACCCATCTGTGTAATAAAAGGGACCGTCGTAAAAGTAGAGATAGGTGTATCGATGCCAGGGACGCCAACGGTAGGTAGGCGTATAGCGATGAATGACACGAACTTTGGGGGCTCTACGATACGTTGTGACCTCAATATATTCAACATCAAGTTGTTCGCCCCCTTCGGCGACGATATGAAGTTCCATCCAGCCGTTTTCGACATGTCCGGCGGCAGGAATTTTGATGGTTTCAGAACGTCTATTTGCTCTAAGTACAAAGGTGTCGCCGTATCGAGTTTCAGCGGCACTTTTGTCATGATATCCGCGTCGCGTTGCTTCTCGCCGAATATTCCGCACCCAAAGTTTACCGGCGATGGGTTCATCGTAATCCTGAATTTCGAATGTGTGCGGCTCTCCTTTGTATCGAACCAAAATCTCAATAGACTGGGCACCTTGCGGGATTTCAAACAGGTATACCCCGCTTGCAATCGCAAATTCGTAGTTATCCATATCACGAGATGTACTTGCCCAGGCGGTAAGCCGCATTCCCTCCTCAAAGAGCGGGCTGGCGGTAATCGTCGCGTTGCCGCGTTCAATCCATTCATCTACGTCACTTGCAACCCGATGTTCTCGACTCATTCGGTCAGCGTAATAACCGGAATCGGCGTAACTTGCTGTTACCAACGCTAGGCTTAATAAACAGCTAAGAAGTCCGGCGATTGTCAATTTGAAAATGCGATTCGTCATGAGAATCCTCCTAAGTTTATGTTCGTCATAGTACCCACCACCTAAAGGTGGGGGCTTGTGCTTCCTCGACAACAGCGTTTATCCCTGGGGGACAACCCGTCTTATGTCGTCTCCACTTAGGGCAGCTAAGCCTGCCCGTTTGATGTTGATTGCAGCGTTGACATCTCTATCGTGGTCTGAACCACATTCAGGACATGTCCACTGCCGATCTAAAAGAGTTAGTTTTTTGTTATGGTATCCACAATCACTGCAAGGTTTCGTCGTTGCTGTCCACTGACCAATGGACACAAGTTCTTTACCGTGCTTTGCACACTTCTGTTCGAGTATCAGCAGGAATTGATAGAACGCGTGGTCAGAAACTTTGCGTCCCCAGAGGCGTTTCATACCGTCTATGTTCAGCGTCTCAAAACAGAGTATATCAAACTCGGTGCAAAGTTGCGTAGCAAGTTTCCATTGCCAATCGAGACGTTGATTTGTTATTTTTCGGTAAAGTCTTGCCAAAGCACGACAGGCACGATACCAATTACCGGAACCTTTGACTTTACGGCTAAGGGCTTTAGACAAAGAGCACAACTTGTTGAGGGATTGCTTGGAAAATTGTGGGGATTCTATTGTGTTGCCTTCGTCGCTTGTTAGAAATGTTTTGATACCGAAGTCAAAACCAGCACTCTTACCTGTCTTAGGTTTCGGTTCGGAGGCGTCAACATTATCGCAAGAAAAACATATCCAATAATCCCCGCATCTATCACGTTTGAGGGTGATCATTTTGATGGTACCGCATATTGCGCGATGTTTATGAAATGAGAACCAGGTGTCTATACAGTTGATTTTGATACGGTTCCCTTCAAGTTTATACCCTGCTTGTGTGAAGGTCATAGAGCTATATTTATGACGCGGTTTGATGTGAGGTAATCCTACTTTACGTGTCGTTTTGCCTGCTTCCCTTTCTTTGATATTCCTAAAAAACGCATCATATCCTTTGCCCATACGCAACACAACGTCTTGAATAACTTGACTCGGCAACTGATTCCAATGAGGCTTTGTCCGTTTTTTGAGTTTCACAATATGCGCATTCATACGAGACAGAGAAATATTTTTGCGGTAGATGCGGTAATACCTTTTCTGCAAACGCATAATATGCAAGTGTATCTGCCACATATCGTCAATCATATTACCAATCTTTAGCGTGTTAGATTGATCCTGAAGTTTGAACTTGTAAGATTTTCTCATTGACCGCTTTGACCTTCAAGGTAGTCTTTGATAACCTTCAGTGGCACACCGCCACAAGAGCTCACAAACTTCGAACGGGTCCACAAAGTGAGTTGTTCGGTAATCACGCTTGTTGTTAGAGAGTTTCAGTGGCATAATATATTACCTGTCTATTAGAGCGTATAGGAGATTATACCACATTTTGATTAGATTGTCAAGTCTTTTTTTTATATCACGCACTTCGCCGTCTACATCCCGCAAGCTTCGGAAGTAAAACAAATGAGCTTCGCCTCATCCGTTTTACTTCCGTAAAGCATGGGGATTTGACAGGGGAGTGTTAAAATACATTCAATTGATAGGATGTCGGTCCTTATTTAATTTAATATATTCCGCTTAATGTTCATTTGTGACAAAAATTATACAATTTTTTTTAGCAATTGTCAAGAAAGAATTTAGAGCACTGCCCTTCGTTGCTTTAAGAGGGCCCGAGAATTGTCAAGAGGCTAAACGATATTAGTGCCCGGCTTTAGCTATAAGTTTAATACCCCGTTTTTGTGCGTGGTCACGGGCAAGCGGTGTTACGACTGCCGGGGTAGCGTAGACCAGCTCTGTCACATCAGATGCCAGTTTTTCGATAACAGCGGCACTAATGACAGGCGTTTGCACACTTTCCCGTCCGGGTGTGTGTATTTCGCTAATAGTTGCTGCGAGGTGCTCAACCGCTATCCATTGAACGCCAAACTCAGATAAAACGTTGACATGCTCGGGTTCAATTGTGTCAAGGTGCGGCTTTTTATGAGGCACCTGTTTCTCTGAATTTAGCGGGTTCGATGCTACGATGACGGGTTTACCTCGGCGCAGTGCTTCGAATACCAAATAGGTAGCAGGCGTATCAACTAACTTCAAAGCGAGCTTCGCGGCCATCGGATAAGAGAGAGCAGGCAAGACAATCGGCGAATGATTGTCCACTAAAGTCGGTATATCGGTCAGTCCGTTCTCTTGCAAGATGTTTTCTTCGCCAAACGTTGTGTAAATCGGCTTTAGGTTTAGCACTTTGGGTGCAAGTTCCGATAGCACGATTTTAATTTTCCATCCATCTTGCATGCACGTCTGCAACTGCTGGAGCGGCTGTTCTAATTCGATGTGCGTAGCCCCAATTATGGCGAGTAGTCGCTTTTCAGGGGGTGCCGCTTGCTGTCGGTGCGTTTGGATGACTCTTTCGACAATTTTGGCGATTTGTTCAATCTGCTCAGGTTTCATGTTTGGTCGCGTAAGAGTTCAACGGCTTCACCGCCTTTCAAACCGGCGGCATTTGCATCGTCAGTATCGAGATGCATCTGAAGCACATAAGATTCATGAATTTTCGGTCGAATATTTTCAAAAATTAGTGCCCGCTCTCCTGGGATACGGATTTTTAGGAGCTCAGTTTCGCGGATGCCTAGTGCTTGTGCCTGGGCTGGGGTCATGTGAATGTGTCGTGTTGCACAGATTGCTCCCTCCGCTAAATAGATGCTTCCCGCTGGGCCGATGAGGGTTATGGCTTCGGCCCCGGCGAGGTCTCCTGAATCCCGGATGGGTGGATTTAAACCGAGTCGAATTGCTTCAGTCTGTGCGACTTCTACCTGTGAGTAGTCGCGTACAGGGCCGAGAATTCGGACATGTTCAATTGCACGCATCCGTTTCCCGACGACAGTGACCGTCTCTTCCGCCGCGAATGCACCCGGCTGATAAAGTGGGGCGTAAACGGTGAGTTGGTGTCCGGGACCGTAAAGTATTTCCAGGTCAGCCTGTGTCACGTGTGCATGCCGGGCGGAGACTCCGATAGGAATTTTTTGCTGCTCGGTAACCGTATCACATGCTCGGTTGCCAGCAGGACAGGTCCGCAAAGCACATCCGCCACACGGCTGTTCGGTATTCAACCGACTCACTACACGGCGGGTAATTAATTCAACTAAGGCTTGGTCATGCATCTCGGATTCGCCTTTTCTATTCGATTCGGGACATTTCCCAAAAGCGGTTGTTTACAATTGCTACGTTTTTTGCAAGATAGTTTCAACTTCAGCGTGCGGTCGTGGAATGACATGTACGGAAACGACTTCGCCGACGCGTGCTGCGGCTTCAGCCCCCGCATCGGTAGCCGCTTTCACAGCACCGACATCTCCCCGGACCATAACGGTCACATAACCGGCACCGATTTTCTCGTACCCAATAAGCTGTACGTTCGCAGCTTTTACCATGGCATCCGCAGCTTCAATGCTACCTACCAAACCTCTCGTTTCAACTAAACCCAACGCTTCTCCAGTCATATCGCTTCTTACATCCTCCTTGTGAAATTTAAAATAGTGAGCGTATTGCTTCGCTTATGATAGGGTGCTGCTCTTTTGAGATACACCCGATATCTCAAGCACGTTTTATAGTATATCAGAAATTTTTAATTTTTTCAAGTAAAAATTGATATAAAAGCTGATTAAATTTTTTCATATCGCTGTGTGCCTCGTCAAAACGGGCCAATTTTTGATTAACAACGGCACGCCAAAAGTATGCAAGCGCGGAACGTGGTTCCAGGCGGATAGTCTCATCGAAGTCTGCTAAAGCGTTTGTGAGATGTTCCGCTTCTGGCTGCGCTGCTATAGACAAATGGTAATATGCCTTCCCCCGTGCATAATGGACAGCAGCGGTCGGTCGCCGTTTAATGAGCTGTTGATAGTCCGCCATTGCTCGGTCGATTTTATTTAATTCAAAATAGATTTCTGCGCGTTTCAAGAGGACGCCGGCACTCCATCTTTTTTTGAGAGATGCGGTGTAATCCGCAAGAGCTTGCGAAACGTTGCCTAAGGCACGATAGACATCTCCACGGCTTGCGTGAGCGTCGGCAAAATATCTTTTAAGTGCTAAGGTTTGATTATAATCCGCTATAGCCGAATCGTATTGTGATAGGTGGTAATAAGCGAGCCCACGCTTCATGTAGGCACTGGCATATTTAGGGTCAATTTCAATCGCCTGCGTTAGTGCCGCGGCAGCTTGGTGCATATCCCCGGTTTTGAGAAACTGTGTGCCTGTGTTTAGATGTTTTAAAGCCTCCCTGTCTGTGCCTTTCAGTTGTTCCCATGTTACAAATCGGGATGCTAGAAAGAGGGCGAGGATTAACACCGGTGCCATTACGTAAATCAGCGGTTTCATAATATAACCTATCACCCTATTTCGGATAGAGTTGATGAATGTTAACCTCTAATTTGAGTTCACTAACGGAGGTATACTTTTTGGATAAATCGATTTCAATATAGGTTTGTCCTCCTCGGAGTCCGCCGTACCCGGTGGAAAAAATGAGCTGGTTTTCGCCAAGTCGAGCGACCCCATCCTTGACATTTTTTCTTGGAAAATAAACGAGTGGCGTGTGCCCAACGACGAGAAAATTCGCTTGGAGGACTTCGAGAAAATTTTCAGTATGTTTTAACGTATATCCGCCAATAGATACGACACTCGGACGGTGCCAAAGCAATTCTTCTAATGTTTTAGGCCCGGGGTCAATAAGGTCGGCTAGGCTGATAATAGTGCGGGCAGGGCCGGCGTGAATGCCGACGAACCCGTTCTTGCCGATGACGACTGTGGGCAGTGCCATGAGGAATTTGAAATGTTCATCTGTCATGCGTTCGATGAAATTAAACTGTTCATAATAACTGCCGTTCGGGCCTCGATATAACGTCTCAATGAATTCTGCTCGATTTTGGTCGGTCATGCCGTTACTTTTGAGCATGGCGTACGCGTCTGCTGCTGCAAATTCGTGGTTGCCTCGGAGGTAAATAAATCTTTTGCCTTTATCTCCAAGTTGCTGCTGTAGCTCAATGACTCGGTCAACAAGCTGGATATCGCCGTAAGGGGGTTTGCGAGGTTCGCCCGGTTTGTAGTCGATGGAATCGCCGAGGAGCAGTCCGTAGACATCTTCGCCTGCCTTAATTCGTTCGACAAGCTGGGTTCGTTGGAGCCACTGATTAAAGTCGTCCCACCGCGCATGTAAATCTGAGACGATATAAACTGTGCCGTGGTCAGGCAGCACAATGACGTGTCCATCGCGCGTAAATTGATTAGGGTACTGCGCGAGGTGCTTAAGTTGACCGACGGCTGCGAACGTAAAACAGAAAAAGCAAAACGCGATGTGAATTAGATAGATTTTCATGAGGGGTTACACCTTAAAGAATGCATCAACAGTTTCCTCCTGTTGTGCGAGTTTATTTAGTTGTCTACGTCTGCGATTCCAGCAGACGAGGTAGCCGAGGAGTGCTAAGGCCCCAAGGCCTCCCCAGAGGACGTAGGGACTAGATAGGAGTGCTGCCCAATGATAACGTTTCGGCAGGGAAGCCCGCCAGAGTTCATCATAGGTTGCCAAGTCGTAACCGAGGACTATTTCAAAAGCGGTGTTGAGACTATTTCCAAGATGGAGCTGTTCAATAAGTGCCCATAACGTTCCATTGCCGTTTTCTTCAACCAACCATCGGAGTGCGTCTTGGCTTTGTGCATAGGCTAAGTCTGCTCCGGTTGCGGACTTCGGAAATCGCTTGGTTAGCTCGTGGAGCGGTCTGATAGATTTTGCGAAAACGTTTTTCAGCAAAGTTTCATGGCGACTCGGTACCCACTCCTTCGAGAAGTAGATAGCGATGCCTTCTACAAACCATAACGGGATTTCTTTAGCAGCCTTTCGCGTATACTGCCCAAAGAGCACATGCGCGATTTCGTGACGCAGGACCTGTGCTAGCTGAAGTTCCGCTAAGGCAATCTCTGTTGGGTTTTTTATAATGATACGTCGACTTAACGGAAATGCACACCCGACTGCCCAGTCCTGAATGGGGGCATGGACGGAGGCCTGAAACGCCTTTTGTGTATCACAGACCCAAATGTCGATGACTTCCGCTGGCATCCGGTGTGTGAAACCGGACATTTCGGCATAGAATCCTTCAGCAATCTCAAGAATGCCCGTAGGGTCAACTGTCTTTGATTGATAGTAGATGCGGAAGTGCTGACTTTCTGCTAATTTCCAAGAGGCATTTGCCGAAAACAGCGGGAAAAGCAATAAGAGAAAAACAACACTTTTTATTCGGCTCATCGTACATGTTCTACCTACGGTTCCACGAGAGTGCCCATAAACAGCACTGTTTCTGTCTCGTTATCACAAATTGCGAAGAAAAACGGACGGTCGGCGATGAATTCCGGTGGGGGCGGGGGAATTGATGTGACAGCAACACCTATTGTTGTCGCTGCTGCAGCTTCAGTGCCCTCCTCGTTGACCTCTACAAATGCTTTATGCTCAACTTTGGAGATAAACAAATTACTTTCTAAACTTGCCCCATCAGGGAGCATCCGGCTGAAGTCTGCTCTCTCTCGCTGGAATGCTATTCCCATACCGAGCGTCTCCAAAACGTCTGTAAGCCCGGTTCCATATTCCAATTTAAATTTTGGTATTTGGACACGCACCTCTAGTGTATGTAATTGTGAAATCCAATTTTTCCAACGGGTCGCGTTCAACGTCTTTAAAAAGCTGTTGAGGTTAGACTCACGAGCAGGCAGGAAAATATACATACTCATCCTTCCATCGCCGTAAGGGAGGCTGATTGCTTGGAAATCTTCTGTCTCATAGTACGGATAATCGCCTGTTCTTGTCATCATCGGGACCTGTTTTTCGTCGCCGGTTGTGAGGTAAAAAGGGCCATCGCGTGTGTCTGCTGGGTCAAATTCGGTTTGCCATGTTCCTTTGAAATAGATAGCATTAATCAGGAATAGGACCTCATCGGCTGATATTTGTTCAAGAATTTTTGGAATTTTACCGTTGGTATTGGTATCTACCCATTGATTAATTGTTTTGAGAGAATTTTCTTCGTCTGTAAAATCGAGTGATGCGATTTCGGCTCCGAAGAATTGGGTGTTTCGCTGCAGGAAATCGGAGTTGAAGGTGAAATCTTGGCGGGTCCAGAGCGAGTTTGCTATCGTGAGTCGGACTTTCGGGTCTGATACTAGAAGTGTTTGATGTAATCGCGCATAGTCTAGGTTAATCGCGTCAGCATCGATGCTTTGTAGTTGTAAGGTGTTAATCATCGCCTGTTCGGTTTCGCCTGCTGCGCCGTTTAGTGCCATTGCTAAAGCAACGGAAATGCTGAACGGGGAGATAAAGATATTTTGATTTTCCTCGGTTTTTCGGATTTCGTTGAATAGGTTAAAACCAAATTTTGTGTTAGCCGCTACGACATCTGAATTAATGGGGCCGGTCAAATTCACCTTATCTGGAATATCCGCGTCACGCGCGCAGCCGATGCAGATAGATAGCATCAAGCTGCACATCACGAGGATAATGCTTAATGTATACCGGGGTTTAAATTCTTTCATTTTGAGCATGCTCCTATTTTTTGTAAAGATGCGCTACAGACTCACCGTAGCCGTTGTATATCACTGTCGGATGTCTTTCCCGAGTGCCAATCATCCATTCGGTTGCTTGCGACCAGCGCGGGTGCGGTACGTTGGGATTGACGTTCGCTTCAAAGCCGTATTCCCCCGGAATCAGCACGTTCCAGAAATTTCTGGGTTTACGATTAGTGAGCTCAATGCTGACAATGGATTTGATACTTTTAAATCCGTATTTCCAGGGTACAATCAGTCGGATAGGCGCGCCGTGTTGGGGCGGCAAGATATGTCCGTAGATGCCGACGACGAGCAGCGTTAGCTCGTTCATCGCTTCTGCAAGTGTTAACCCCTCAAAATAGGGCCACGGCATTCGTTTATCTCTCTGCTGCGGTGCTATATCGGGGTCTAAAAACGTGGTCATCCGTACGTATTTCGCTGAGGATTTCGGTTGGACCTTTTCAAGGAGTGCTTTCATCGGAAACCCTATCCATGGCACTACCATCGCCCACGTTTCGACACAGCGAAAACGGTAGATACGTTCTTCAAGCGGCATCTGTTTGATTAATTCATCCACATCTAAGGTCATGGGCTTTTCGACGAGTCCAGATATTTTAATTTCCCACGGCCGCGTTTTAAAACGTTCAACCCTTTTCCAGACGGTACTTTTAGAACTTGTGAACTCATAAAAGTTGTTGTAAGTTGCAGCGACAATCTCATCGGTCATCTGGCGGGTGACGGTATAGTCCGCGTTTTTCTCCGCCTCAAGGGGGAGTGCTTGATAAGGTGCAAGCTGTTTTGCCACCGTGTTCGCCTGCGCGGAGGCGTTTGTACCGAAAAGCGACAAAGCACCAGCCCCTGCTATGCCAAGGTCTTTGATGAACTTCCTGCGGTTTATGTAATCGGATTCAGGGGTGACCTGGTTTTCTGGGATTTCCCATCCCTTGGGAATTTTTATGTATGCCATCGGAGGCTCCTCTGTTGTGATTTGTTAACTCAAACGTTCTGAATTCAATTATACACGTTTTTCGCTATTGGTGCAACTTTTTTTGTGGGTGACATAGGATTATTTAGTTCTCGATATTTTTGACCGTTTTCTCAACACCCCTCTTATGTAGGAGCGTGCTGTGCACGCGATATTGCGCCTCCATATTTTCAATGGTCCTCTTATAGTATTCGGTGCGAAGCACCGCTCCTCAAGAGCGTGCCGTGCACGCGATATTAAGGAATTGGCTGCTTGCCCGAATACTAGAGGAATATATACATATATAAAGTAAATTTATAAAACTAGACGGGTGTGTAAAGTTTTTGTACAAAACCGGTGCATAAGTTACACTTTTGACACAAAGTGTAACTTATGGTTTTGTGTATTGCATGTGTGTGAACGCACGCCTAGTCTATGTTTGTAAGCGGTTTTGCCCTCTCTTTTTCGCGACACAAAAAAAACGCGTTGTGTCATTTCGACCGCCGATTTCGGGTATCAGTTCTGCGGAGTTTTCTTACCGTTTTGCCTCCTACTTTTTTGTGCGGTTTGTGTGCATAAGTTACACTTTTGACACAAAGTGTAACTTATGGTTTTGTGTATTGCATGTGTGTGAACGCACGCCCAGTCTATGTTTGTAAGCGGTTTTGCCCTCTCTTTTTCGCGACACAAAAAAAACGCGTTGTGTCATTTCGACCGCCGATTTCGGGTATCAGTTCATCAGACTTTTCGGTCTGTTCTGCCTCCTATTTTTTGTGCTATTTGTGGGCAAATGTTACACTTTTGACACACGCTATCGATGTCTGGTCAGGTGAGTTGCAAACCGTGCCGCTTTCCTCCGAAAAATGTTTTGGTTCTCTGTTATGTTATACCATTTTTATTAATTATTCTATCATTACCGGTTGTTAGAAATCAAACGGAGAACGGAAGACACAAACTGGAAGTTTATGCTACAATAAAGAGCACAAACTGGAAGTTTATGCTACAATAAAGAGCACAAACTGGAAGTTTATGCTACTACAAAAATGCACAAACTGGAAGTTTATGCTACAAGAAAGAGACATTTTCAATTAGAAATGGTATTAGTTGCGAACTGTTTGATTTTTCTTCATAAAAAATATCGCAGACGTACAAAAACTTTACACACCCTTTCAAATTCTTTTTTTGCAACTTTTTGAGATTTTGGTGTATAATGTTAAAAAATGTTTTGTTTAGGTGTCGACTAGCTGACGAAATAGCGGAGTTTATTGAACGATGTTACAGAAACACAAACACATCCTCATCTTACTTACGGCATTGGTGTACGTTTATTCCGTATGCCCGTTTCTCTGTGCGACTTTTGAAGAGAAGGTGTGCCATAACACCTCTCAAGAAATGTTGACAGGGGATGCTGGCTGTTGCCAGAAGGCGACCACAGATGCCACGGGTGAGTCTGATACGGCATCAGAAAATGGAAAATTGTGTTGCACTCCCGTGCTAGAACTTATCCTGCTGGATGATACGCCTAATAGGGTTAATGTTCGTGAATTGAGTGGGCAGTATTTCGTTTTTACTGTTCCGCTTGTTGCAATTCCGTCGATTTCGCAGGCGAGGTTGCCGCGCTTTTTGTCCCTACCCGCATTATACACATCTACCCCGAATTGCACGATATCCCGCCGGGGCCCTCCATATACGCACGTATAGGCAGCTCTCTGCCATCAATTTCTCTTTCCGCTCCCATGTTTGCACGGGGGAATTCGCGGAAAGTCGTCTACTTTTAATTCAAACCTAATCATTTTTTTATGGAGGTCAGGACTTACGCATCGCGTTGATAAACCCTTATGATAGTGGGATTTAGAGGGAGACCTAGCGGGCGGGGGGACCCCGCCCCTACAAGGTTCCTGCTAAATTTGCGTAAGTCCTAGGAGGTATAACAATGCAACCCCAGAATTTCACGTTTTTGAAGTTTTTATCGCGATATTTTACAGTAGCACTCGCTATTAGCTTGCTGCTTTTTATTGAAATAGGTGCAGCTCAGGAGCAGGGTGCCCACGCCGGCCACAAAGCAGCGAACGGCTCATCTCTCAACGTTGCCCTTCACACCGAACCGAACACTGTTCAGGTTGGAACTCCGACATCTCTGACGTTTCACCTTACCGATGCAAAAGGTGAACCGTTCACGGACCTTTTGGTACATCACGAGCGCGTTCTGCATGTGCTTATTGTTAGCGAGAATTTGCAAATCATCGGCCATGTTCATCCCGAAGATTTTGAATCGCGGGATATGCTGGCAGAGTTAGCGGGGCACTATACGGTGCACTTTACGTTTCCGACTGCAGGCCGCTATATTGTGGCAATAGATGTGATGACAGCGGAGGCAGAATTTTCCAAATATCTGTATGTAGATGTGAAAGGCACGCCGAAAATGACCGAGATGCTCCGCGATTTTCGCCGAGCAAAAGCCATTCGCGGCTATACCGATGAAGGTGGTGACCGATATACTAAAGCGGTATCCGTAACGGAAACAGAGAGCACGGCCGAAGCGGTGTATCATGTGAAAATGGAAACCCCTAAACAGATTCGGGCAGGTGAGATGGTGACGATTGGCTACCATTTCTCGCGCAATGGAAAACCGCTTACCGACCTCGTTCCGTTTTTGGATGCCCCGATGCATTTCGCAATTGTGAGCACCCGTTTAGATGGTGTGATACATACACACGGCAACGTGCCATCTAATAAACATGACGCGCATGGGACGAAGAAACAGGCGCAGCATGCGGGACATACAGGGCACGAGGTGCACAAAACACCGAAAGGGAAACATGAGCATCAGAGTGCTACGCCAGAGAAATTTGGTCCCACGGTGAATCTTATGACGATGTTTCCAAAGGCTGGCGTTTATCAAATTTTCGGGCAACTCAAACACACCAATCAGATTCTGTGGCTCAGTTTCATGGTTGAAGTTGTTAGCAAGTAGGCGTAATCCTGGATTGCGTCTTAAGGAGGTTACAGATGTTTTCTCAAATTTACCGTCCACTCTGGATATTTATCCTTTTGGCAGGTGTTTTGCTAATGGTAAGTATGCCGATGCAAGGCGATGCCCATGAGAAGGAGTGGCCAGGGCAGAAACTTAAGGCTTTTTTTCCGATGGCAAAGAAATTTGTTCAGCGAAGTGTCGTGCTTACGTCGGCTAAAATTGCTGCTATTGAGAAGGAGCTCGGCAGTAAACTCCGGAAGGAGGACCATAAACCGGTGTTTTATATTTCGCTCAATGCGAAGAATAGGCCAATAGGCTTGGTGCTGTTTGCTGATACACAGGGGCCGCGCGGCACAATTGATGGCGCAGTCGGCTTGGACATGAAGGGGAAGATTGTGAAAGTGGCGGTCTATGAACACAAGGAGTCGGATGCAATTGCATCAGAGAAATTTTTGAAGCAGTTCATCGGCATGGATATAGACAGCACTTTCAAGGTGGGCAAGGATGTTAAAGCGGTTAAGGGGCAAGAGGCAGCATCAGAAGCGGTTGCACTGCTTCCGAAAAAGACGTTAATTATGAGCTATGCCCTCTTCCTCAAACGGAAACCGAAACCGAAGGCGGAAAAGCAACCGCAGACCGATGCCCAAAAGGATGAGATGCCTGAAGTGGAAGACCTGAAGGAGCTTATGATGTTGATGGTGGATGCATATCTCAACATCGTTGACTACTTTGAGACTGGCAAGGACAAAGCGAAAGCGGTCGCTGCGGCGAAACAGCTCGTCACGTACGCGAAAGGCATCGGAGCGTTTGAACCCCCGAAAAATGCTGAACAGGCTAAGGAATATGCCGCGCTTCACAAAAAGTTCGGCAAAACTCTCACGGAATTCGCTAAAAAGCTTGAGCAGGACGGTATTTCTGATGAGACGCGCAAACAGTGGAAGGCTATCGTCGCGTTAGTGAATCAGGCACACCGCCAGTTTAGCGAAGAAGAGGTTGACCTTGAGGCATATTAACCGTTGGAAACGCGTAGGGCGGGTTTTGACATCCGCCCTGCACGCTTTTACTCAAAAAAGGAGTTTATCATGCGCAAAATTTTGCTTTTTTACTTAGTCGCGTTCTTTTTAGCAGTCATGACAGAATATTCACCGAGTTTTGCTTTGCCCGCGTTCTATAAAATGTTTCGCACCAAATACAAGTGGGCAAGTGGATGCAATGTCTGCCACTCTTCAAAGACAGGTGGGGATTCTCCTAATTTATACGGCAGGGCATTCTTACACAACGGTATGAATTTCACAACGTTCACAAAGATTGAAAAGACAGATTCGGATAAAGATGGATTTAGCAATATTGCGGAGATTCTCGCGCGTTCCTATCCGGGGGATGCTGCGAGTACACCGGAGAACGTCAAACCTACAGCCGATGCCGCCGGTGCGGACAATGGGTTGACTTCCGATTCGGAGGACATCTTCAGTTTCGATGACGTAGATGGAACAGAGGGGACAGAGGGTTCTGGATTTCTTGGAGATGCGTTCGGTAACCTTGTTTTTGGTGGGGCATTGGATATCCGCCGCATTACGCGTGGACAGGATTTGATGCCTGATAGAGAAGACAATTGGGATACAGGGACCACGCTTATCCACGTCGCTGAATTTGTAGTGACAACGAGTGTCGGTGACCATATCAGTCTGTTGGGAGAACAGCTGCTGACAACCTCGCCCTTGGGGACGCAGGTTGCTGATGACCATGGGTTTGTATATGCAATTTTGAGTAGCTTGCCAGTTTTACCAGCGGGTGCGTCTCTGAAAATTGGGCGATTTCGCCACGGTTTTGGTATTGACACAAAGTCGGATGCAGCCACAAATCCGCTGTATAATTTGGTCCGGAAAAACATCGGTTTCATTTCCGACCGTGGCTTTCAACTCAACGGTTACGTTGGGCCCGTCTCCTACACCGTATCGCTTGCGGATGGGCCGGACTCACTTCGCACGGTTACGTCGGGAACTGTAGCATCCGGTATTCGCATCGGTCCGCACGGTAGTGGGGGTGGTGTTTTGAAACCGCTCAGAAATAACAGTCCGCCTCTATTTCTCCATGTTAACGGTGACCTTCCGCTTTTGGGGAAGCGGATTTGGCTCGGTGTATCCTATTTTGATGGTAACAGCTATCCGTTTAATCCACTGACAGGGGATGTTAATCCGTCGACGTTGGTTTACAAACGACGTGTCGGTTTGTCGACACATTTCAGGTTATGGCGGTTCGCGTTTGCTGGCGAGTGGGTTCGTGGAAGAGATACGCATCTTTTGAAATATCTACAAATTCCGCTCACAACAGAGGAACGTGGCGCGTCTGTGGAGGGTTATTACATGCATGCAGAAATACCGCTGTCGGAGTCCTTGGATTTTCGGTTAAAATATGATGTGTGGAATCCAAATACGGACCTGTATAAACGTTATGCTTTTCGCCGGGAATCTGAAGATGCGGTTTGGTCGACGCTCGGTGGTGCATTGACGTGGCATTTCACAGAGGGGGGGTTGGCTCGGCTTGCTTACCAGATAAATAACGTTGAAAAACCGACGCGCAGTGGAGGCATAGTTCCGCAGCTTTTGGTAGAATTTTGAAATAGCTACGGGAAACTATAGGAATCATCGGCAAGAAGGGTTCTGGTGATTATGAAACAACTTTATCATCAGAAATCTCTTGCCGATGGCTGACAACTCTTACTGCTGGGCTTGCTCCGCCTCAGTCTTGGCATGGATAGCGATAAGCACAAAACAGGTGGATTGCAAGTTGGCAGTAGGCTTTTCGAGTTCTATCGGGGTATTGCTGACGAAACTGCCATCTTTTCTCCGGGCTTTTGTGAGGTAATCGATAGCGACACGACGCGTATTGAGCGTGAGCAGGTCACTTCGAGCAGCAAGTGCCATAATAACACTGGCAGTCACTTCAGGGTCACTTGGTAAACCTTTGTATACAGGGAATCCACCGTCGGCATTCCGGTGCTGTTTTAACCAAAAAATATCTCTATCAATATCGTAAAATATTGATAATCCTTGAAGTACCCAGGCGGTCACAAAAATATTGGAGGGTCCGCCGCGGCGGAGTGACCACCCCGTATCATTTTCGTCATTATCATTGCGGGTGCGGCGTGCTGGTTGGCCTAACCACTGCGCCCCCCTGGAAGCAGGTTCGAATCTCTGATTGAACCCGAGTTTTTTAAAGCCGGCTAAAACAGCGGCGGTATAGAGGATATTTCCGGGGCTGCCGCTCTGCTTTCCCCAGCTGCCGTTTGCATTTTGTGCATCCTTCATCCACTGAAGTCCCTTGAGTCGTATTTTGGGGTCGGTTTCGGCAGCTGCTAGGGCGATAAGGGAGAAGATGGTGTGGGCGGTGTTGTTGTTCCAGCTGCCATCTTGAGTCTGCGTCGACTTCAAATAGGTGACTCCGGCTCGGATAATACGGGACCCGGTGCCCCATCCTGCGTCAATTAATGCCCAAATAGCAAATGCGGTGACTTCGGCATCACTTTTCCCTCCGGGTACAAGGGGCCATCCGCCATCTCGGTTTTGGTGTTTGATAATGTAGGTTTTCGCGCCTTCTATCGTTTGGTAGAGTGCCGGGAGCTCTGATGCATCATCGGCAAAACTTCGGGGCACGTTGAGACAGAGAAGGGACAACAGCATCTGGCAACATAATAGTATAGATATAGGTTTGTAATATCTCATTTTTTCACCTGCTAACGGTTGATAATCTAATTTTTGTCGGTTTTCTTGCCGAATGCGTGAACGGAAACCTTCGGCGTGTGTTTTCAACCCGACGGACAAAATAGAAACTACAACTGTGGTTCAATCACGACTTTGTAAACGCCTTCCTCGCCGAGCATATCAATACCGGTTTCCAATTGATTTAAGGGTAGGTGGTGCGTTATCAATTCATGCAGCGGGGCCCGTGTCCGCTGGAGAAAATCCAACGCTGTCTGAAATTGGATTTGCGGATATGCCCACACCCCACAGACATCCAGGTCTTTATTACAAATTTGATGCGGTCTCACCCGGGTTTCGCCAGAATCGGTGTAGTGTCCAACCTCAATAACCTTGCCTCCGCGGCGGACTACGTCTAACGCTTCGGAGAAGACAATGGGTAAGCCAGCACATTCAAGTGCGATGTCCACGCCGACACCATCTGTGAGCTCCTGAATCTGTTCGAGCCGCTTTTCCGATGTTGTCTGACCAACATTGATAACTACATCTGCTCCCATCCGTTTCGCCATGTCTAAACGGCTATCGACGAGGTCGGTGGCGATGATGGTACCCGCGCCGCTATCCCTTAAGACAGCGATGACGAGTAGGCCTATCGGGCCACATCCGAGCACGGCAACGCGGCTTCCGATACTGTAGCCGTCACCGACCTGCGGAAGTCCAGGGGCACAAGCGCGTTCAACAGCACGTGTCGCTACCGCTACCGGCTCCGTCAACACAGCAATCTCTTCGGGAATGCTCTCCGGTATTTTGTAGACCCAGGAGTTTCCGTGGATATAGGTATACTCGGCGAATTCACCGGTGAGATAGGGTGGCGTTTCGCTGTTGCTGAACCCGTAAATGGTGCGTCCCGAACACAACGTTGGACGGCCCGGTACATGTAAGCAGTAATAGCATCTGCCGCAGTTTTTTGAACCCGGCACTACCGTCACACGGTCCCCGGTTTTGATGGGCCCGCCCATCACATTCATAACCTGATTCGCACGGGTGCCGAGCTCCGCGACTGTTCCGACAACTTCATGTCCAGGGATGACAGGAAATTTTAGTGCGGTGTGCCCGAGATACATGTGCTTATCGCTTCCACAGATGCCGACTTTGTCAACTTGGAGTAGAAGGGAATCTTCTGTGGGTCTCGGTTTCTCAAATTCGCGGAGCTGTATCCGGCCCGGTTGGAGCATGACTGCTGCTTGAACTTGCATAGTTGGAATTCCTTGTCCTGTTTTTTTTAGTTTATTTCATCGTGACCAGAGGGGAATCAATACTTTTGTTAGCTGCGCTAAACTTTCCAAATTGTGTGCGGGCAGAAAATAGTCTAGATATGGCAGTGCTGTGCGGATACCCCGACAAATCGGTTGATAATTGTCGCTGCCGAGCAGCGGGTTCAGCCATATTAAGCGGTAGGCGTGCCGATGCAACATCTCCATAGACCGGCGGAGCACATCTACATCGCCACGGTCCCAACCGTCGCTAATGAGAATGACTACCGTACGATACGCTGAGAAAGATGGAGCGAACTGTCGATAGAATTCCAGTAGACTTTCGCCAATCTTTGTGCCTCCCGACCAGTCGGGGACGACGTTTGCGACTTCGTTCAAGCCTTCTGTCAATCCTTTTCGTCGAAGCAAACCTGTAATATTTGTCATGTGTGTGCTGAAGACTGCGACTTCTACCTCTCTCAATGCCTGTTGCATTCCGTAGATAAATTGGATGAGGAATTTGGCGTAGCAATCCATGGACCCGCTGACATCACAGAGGAGAAGGATTTTTGTTTTTTTGATTTTGCGTTGTTTGCGCATTAATTCAAGCGGTTCACCGCCGTGTGTGAGACTTTTTCGCCAGCTTCTTCGAAAATCGATAGCTCTGCCTTTTTTGCTAACAACTTTTCGTCTACTGAGTCTTGTTGCCAATACCTGCGCCAATTTTGCGATAATGTCCCGCGCCTTGTCCATATCTTCTGCTGTGAACTCGCTGAAATCTTTGCGGGTTAGGAGCTCTTCAGCACTGTAGGCGATAGGGTCGTTTTCGTGTCCATTCTCCGCAGCTTCATCCTCAAAATCCACCCATTGGTCAAGTATATCCTCTCCGTCGGCTGCGTCGTAAAGGTCCTGGAGGCTGGAGGGTTCAGGCGTTTCTCGTTCTGTATCAACGGTTTGGAATTCAGGACGCGGGTATCGCCAAAAGAGGTTGAAGGCGATGTCAAACGTCTCCCGGTCTGCTTGATTAGCGATGAGGTTTGTGCGCGCCGTATGGTAAAACGCCTCTCGCTCGCTGATGTCAATTAGTTCAACGCTCTTGCACCAACTCAGCTGATTGGTGGTGCTGACGTTAATGCCGTTGTGTCGGAGCAATCGGCAGAAATCAGTGATTTGTTGGAGAAGGGTCTGATCAGTCATTTTTCTCGATTTCCATAGAGAGTGGTTTAGTATTTGTTTTAGTTTTATTTTTTTAAGTCACCATAATGTGCCCTAAAACCCATTCGATATGCGGTCCGGTGTCCTATTCTCAGTAGGTAAACCGTAGCATTAGGATCCTTCGCGAGGAGACGAGTAACGGCTACCGTGCCGTTGACATCAATTTCACAGCCTTCCGTTTCAATGTCAATTGCTAAGAATTTTCCATTGTGGTGTGGTTCGACCTCGTCTCGGAGTTGTTGATATATCATTCTACCCCGAGTCGCGATAGTTCCAGTTGTGTGCTCTGAATGTGGCATTGTGATTCTCCGAAGATTCTAATTGTTTAAAACTGGACTGAGCAGGCGTTTTCCTGTTCTTCTAAGTAAAGGATGAAGGCATCCAGTTCTTTGGAGAAAGTGCTAAACAACTCGCCGATTCGCTTTGCATTTTTCTCCGTTCTTTGGTAAACCAATTCCTGTCCGTATATATTATTGAAAACGTGGCGGAACTCCAGCAATTCCTGCAAATATGCGAAAGTCTCTTGAGAAATTACAGGGTGTCGTTCAGGCCGCGCTTCGGACATCTGCGTTACTAGTTCTTTATGCCATCTACTTCCATCGGGCATCCGTAAATCAACATCGAGAGCGATTCGTTTAAAAATGTTCTCCACCCCCCTATAGTAGTCCACAAGATTTTTGGCGATGGTCGTTTCTATCTCTTCTCTATATTCAATCGGGGCAGTTTCAATTTTTTCTAATCTCTCTTGTATTTTTTTTAACGTTGCTTCTATCTTGTCGCGCTCGTCAAAAATTCGCTGGATAAGTTCGCTTCTGTCCACTTCGTAGATTACCCCTTTTTCGATGGGAATTAGTTGGCTCTGGATTCTCTCGCGAAACAGCCCTTTGCAATCTTTAAAATCGACTAAATCAATCTTAAACAGTCCGCTGATGTCGGATGCTACTGATGATGCCCGGAAATACTTGTCGTTGGGGATGCCCCAGACAGCGATGTCAATATCGGACCATTTTGAGAACGATTCCCGTTCGGCAAGTGAGCCGAAGACAGCGACCTGGGTCGCGCCGAAGTCGCTGTAGAGGATGGTTGCAATTCGATGTGCGGTCTGCCATGCGCGTTGCAGCAAGGCTTCATCGACCTTCCTGTTCTGAAAGTGCTCATCGAGTCGCTGGCGATATTCCGCTAATTCTTCTGGCGATAAATCTTTGGCTGTGCGATGGGTGTCCGTAGATTGATGCATAGGATTGTCTCATGAATTACTCGTCAGGATTTTTTAGCCACACTATGAACACGTCGAGTTCGGCAGATAAACTGTCAAACATATTGCAGACCTCTTGTGCGTTTTCAACTATTTTTTCAAGTTCCAATTCAAATACGTATATGTTTCTAAAACGGTGGCGGAATTTTAAAGGACGCGTTAAAGCGGCGGCTGTTTTTTCGGAAATCACAGATGGACGCACTGGGCGCGACATTGACATCTGCTCTAATAAATCTGTGTGCCAATTTTTTCCCTGAGATTCGTCCTGGTCAATTTCTTGAGCAATCCGTTTGAAAATGTTCTCTAATCCGGTATAGAAAACAGAGAGGCGTATAGCAATCAATTCTTTAAGCTCTTCCCGAGCTTCAGCGGATGCCGTTTTCATTCTTTCGAGGCGCGTTTTGATTTCTTCAACAGTTCTCGCTATTTTTTTTCGTTCATCAGCGATTCGATTGATGAGTTCTTGCTTGTTCATTTTGTCAGTTTCAGCGCGGATTTTTTGACATTCAGAGATTAATCCACTGTAGCCTGTTTCTCCCTGTTGAATTCGGATAGCTTGACTTTGAATCCGTTCGCGAAATCGGCCTTTCGCGCTGTGAAAGTTGATGAGCTCTATTTTGAACTCTGGACTGAAATTTCTGGTTTCCCATAACGCGTCAAGATATGTGTCATCAGAAAGTCCCCAGACAGCAATATCAATATCTGACTCTTTTGAAAACCACCTCTGTCCGGCAAGCGAGCCGAAGACAGCGACCTGTGTCGCGCTAAAGTCGCTATAGAGCATGGTTGCAATCCGATGTGCGGTCTGCCATGCGCGTTGCAGCAATGCTTCATCCACTTTCCGGTTCTGAAAGTGTTGGTCAAGTCGCTGGCGATATTCTGCCAATTCTTCTGGCGATAAATCTTTCGCTGTGCGATGGGTGTCCGTAGATTGATGCATCAAAATCTCCATTTAACTGCCATCCAGACTATCATTCGGGACTTGTCGGAAAGGGAAGTTTACTCACAACCCAACTTCCATCCGCTTTTCCGGCTGCTAAAAAACATTTCTCACCTGCACAGACGCGTGCAAGGACAGGATTCAGTGTTATCTTCAAATCAAACATGCTAATTCCTATGTTACCGCCAATTACGGACCAAGAGCCTCCCTCATGGCTATAACTGACGGTGGGCGACTTTAGCACAATCCGCTTAAAACTGGCTTCGCCTTTTTCGGTAACATGAAATATCACATCGAAATTGTACCCATCCGCACTGGCGGTGTAGTGACAACTTTCGCCCGGCTGCAACTTTAATCCGATAACGGCGGGTTGGGGTGCTTTGCGTGTACCCCGAAGGATTTTGATTGAGGAACACCCTAGACAGCAAAACAGTGTTAGCAGCAATATCGGAAGGGCGGTGCAAGCGAATTTTTTCCGTATCATCAGATTTCTCCTTAATTGCAGGTTTGCTGTTTGTCCCGATGGCGTATCTCAAAATCTCACTACGTGTAGGATACCATGAAATACGTTTTGAATGCAAGAAAAAAGAGAGGGGGAAGGATGGAAGACAGGAAGGATGGAAGGGTGGAAGGGGGGAAGGATGGATTTCGCTTATGTTGTCTGAATGCACGTCGCATTTGGGCGAGTACGCCGCAAATCGCGGATTGCACGGAGAACGCGGAGAACGCGGAAAGAAGAGGTTTTCGCGCCTGAAACATATCGCCCCGATGAGGCTAGTTTGTTGGCGCGTTACGCCTTCTTCTATAAATATAACGCCCATACTGGGCTAATACTGAACAACTTGTACAGAAACTGGACACACTCATTTTTTTTCTTGACATTCTTTGAGAAAATTGTGATAATTATACTCAGGAGATTGTGATAATAATTGGGCAAAGGTGAGAAAAGAGGGATATGAGGTCCTCTGTCTCATCATCAATTTACCGAAAACCTTCCACCTTGAACGCATCGGGCCAATTTTGCTCATCTGTTTTTCTTTAGGTATATCAATTATTCTTGCCTACACAGCAACCAGGTGAACTTTGACCGGCTTAGAGAGCACGCTTTGGCAAATCTTTGTCTTCGCCGGAGGCCTTGCAGGTTCGTTCATTTTCGGTCGCCAATCGGCGCGGGAGGCAGCGAGAGAGGTTCTCAAACCGTATGCTCGTGGTGCAGCCCGATATCTTATATCCCTCTATAAGAGTATTATGCGCGCCCGCTCGGCTGCCACAATGCAAACGCCACAAGACCTTGAATCTTCTGCCGGGTACCACGTTATTCGCGCTTACCTAATAGCAACTTTCACCGAACAACTGGCTACAGCAGATGATGCCTTAGAAAATTGGCGCGACGTTTTAGACGAAGAGTTAGAAGATTTGATCGAAAAACTCCGAGAAGATATCACAATACCGGAAGAACTGGAAGGTCTGATCGAAAAATCCCGAGAGGACAACACAAACGAGGTATAAAAATGACTGAACCTATTCGCGGAAAAGTCGCACGCGTCCTTAATGGACAAGAAATCGTCCTAAACGCTGGAATTGTAGATGGCGTAACTGTTGGCATGGACTTCAATGTAATGGATCCCAACGGTGAAGATATAAGGGATCCCGATACGAATGAATTCTTAGGCTCTATTGAACGGCCGAAAGTTAAAGTGCGAGTCATCCATACTCAAGAAAAATTAGCCGTGGCAACACCGTCTCCATCAAAAGGAACAGATACTGACGTAATAGCCGACTTGTCTCGACGATACCGACTCTTGGTCCAATTGCTCGATCCCTCATGCCGCCTAGTTGGGTAGAAAGGTCTGAGAGACCTCGGAAAACCTCTCAGACTCTCGACGATACCGACTCGTCCAATTGCTCGATCCCTCATGCCGCCTAGTTGGGTAGAAAGGTCTGAGAGACCTCGGCTTCTTTTTCACCAAAACCTCTCAGACTTCTGACGCACTCAATGTGAAAATCGGAGATCCCGTCGTTCAAGTCATCGAAGAAACGGAGTAGGACTATGCCAAGACTTACTGAACAGGAACAACAAGAAATCATCCGCTTTATTGAGGCAGACAAACCGCTGCCTGACAAATACCGCTTTCTGCTGTTTGAGGACAAACGTGAGGTAGAACTTGTCTGGAACGGCAAGACTAACGAGGTCTGCAACATCGTCCTTCCGTTTCAGACGATTGAGCAGGTGGACGAACCTCGCGCCGAAAAACCCTCCGAAGATAACCGGCAGTTGCCCTACTACAAACGATTATGAATGAAGGTTCAAAAATCGACTGCTTTCTGCAGCTCGCGATACCGCTCCTCGATTTCGCGGAATTGGACAGACTTTTGGCGGTTAATGCTGAAATCTTCAATGTTGAAGGAGGCGATAACGGTGCCATATATCATCGCTTTGCGGATGGCGGTCTCTGATGTGGCATCAACAGCGGCGAGATATCCTATAAACCCCCCGGCGAAACTGTCGCCTGCTCCCGTAGGGTCGGCAACTTTTGTGAGCGGATATGCCGGTGCGCTGAAGAAAGATGTGTCCGTGACGCTGATTGCTCCGTGTTCTCCCTTCTTGACAATAACCCGTTTGGGCCCGTAGTGCAGAATTGCACGTGCGGCCTTTATCAGATTAGATTCACCGGTTAGTAAACGTGCCTCGCTATCGTTCAGGATGAGGATATCCACGTGTGCTATCGTTTCGATTAAAGCTTCTGGCTCCTGGTTAATCCAGAAATCCATTGTATCACAGACGACTAATTTTGGGTTTGATGTCTGCTCAATGATGCTCAATTGCAGCTGGGGTGGGTTGTTGGCGAGGAAGATATAAGGGGTTTTTTTATAGACATCGGGCAGAATAGGGTTAAAATCGTTGACGACGTTCAATTCCGTAAAAAGCGTCCCGCGTACGTTGAAGTCTTCCGAATACCGGCCGCCCCATCGGAACGTTTTGCCATTTTCGATACGTTTTAAGCCTTGGAGGTCAATTCCACGGGTCTGTAGAAAATCGGTGTGGGTGTGAGCGAAATCAGACCCGACCACACCGACGAGTCGAACGGGTGCCTCAAAAAAACTCGCTGCGACAGCAGCATAAACCCCAGAACCTCCGACAACATCTTCAACGCGTTTGTGAGGGGTTTCTACGGTATCCAGTGTCACCGTTCCGACAATTAATACACCCATTATTTAGCTATCTCCATCGGTTTTGCTAGAACAGAAAGGGGCCTGGTCGATTTTTGTTATCGCGCATTGCTCGGAGGATGCGGCGTAAGCGGCGGATGAGAATAACACCGAGGACAATAACAACCGGTACTTGCAAAAATCCCAATAATCTTAGGATTCCCGCTGGAAATTGGAGCTTGCCAGCGTGTGCTAACCATATCGGTAATAACAGAAGGGCTGAAAGGAGTAATATGATGCTTTCCCAGATTTCCGATTTCTTCATCTGTTTCACCGTTGGCTATTAGGTGCCCATTTCCCATGAATTGAGATATTTTTCCTGTTCTGGTGTGAGCGTATCAATTTCAATACCGAATGCGGCTAACTTGAGGCTTGCAACTTCCTCGTCAATAGATTTGGGAACGTCGTAAACTCGATTTTCAAAGGATTGGTGATTTTGGGCGATATATTCTAGAGATAACGCCTGATTGGCGAAGCTCATGTCCATGACACTTGCTGGGTGTCCCTCAGCGGATGCAAGGTTGACTAACCGTCCCTCGCCGATGAGATACACCGTGTTACCGTTTTGGAGGGTGTATGCCTCGACGAATTTGCGTGCTGTGGCCTTTTCGACTGCGAGTTCTTCAAGTGCGGGGATATCAATTTCGACGTTAAAATGCCCTGAGTTAGCGATAATTGTGCCATCTTTCATCGCCTCGAAATGCGATTTTCGGAGGACGTGGATATCGCCTGTTAGGGTCACGATAAGGTCAGCTTCCTGAACGGCGTTTTGCATGGGCATAACTCGGAATCCATCCATGACAGCTTCCAACGCTTTCAAAGCGTTAACCTCTGTTACGATAACATTTGCGCCGAGGCCGCGGGCACGATTTGCTACGCCTCTACCGCACCATCCGTATCCTGCCACGACAACGGTTGTTCCTGCAATGAGCAGATTAGTTGAGCGAATGATGCCATCTAACGTGCTTTGCCCGGTGCCGTATCGGTTATCAAAGAAATGTTTTGTATCGGCATCGTTAACAGCAATAATTGGGTATTTCAGGACACCTTCAGCTGCCATGCTTTTGAGTCGAATAACCCCGGTTGTTGTTTCTTCAGTACCAGCAATTACTTGTTCAACAAGGGCAGGGTTCGTCTCCTCGGAGTGTAGTCTTGAGACGAGGTCAGCTCCATCATCCATCGTAATCGTAGGTTGGGCATTGAGGGCGGAGTCGATGTGTTGATAATAGGTCTCTGTATCCTCCCCGTTAATTGCAAAGACACCGATTTTCTCATCAACGACGAGGGCTGCGGCGACATCGTCCTGTGTGCTGAGCGGATTTGATGCACACAAGACCAATTCGGCACCGCCCGCCTTCAAGGTCTTCATCAGATTTGCTGTTTCGGTTGTGACATGTAGGCATGCGGCGATGTTTAATCCTTGGAGTGGACGTTCTTTTGCGAACCGTTCTCGGATAGATGTGAGTACCGGCATAAACCTATTTGCCCAGTCAATCCGCTGTTTTCCTGTAGCTGCAAGGTCTGTGCTTTTGATATCGTAGTCCATGAGCCTCCTTAGGTCTTTAATTTTTCGACATAATCGGTTTGTTCCCATGTGAAACCTGCTTCGGTGCGGCCGAAGTGTCCATAAGCTGCGGTGTTTCTATAGATAGGTTCGCGGAGTTTCAACCGTTCGATAATACCTGCGGGTGTGAGTTCGAAATGCTGCTGGATTAATTGTGCTGCGCGTTCATCGTCTCCGGTGCCGAAGGTATCGACCATAACGGAGACAGGGGTTTTGCGTCCGATTGCGTAAGCGATTTGGATTTCGCACCGTTCGGCTAACCCAGCGGCGACGAGATTTTTGGCGGCGTGGCGTGCGGCATAAGTTGCGCTTCTATCAACTTTGGTTGGGTCTTTTCCGGAGAGCGCGCCGCCGCCATGCCGGCCCATTCCGCCATAAGTATCAACGATAATTTTGCGCCCGGTTAATCCGGCATCGCCGTGGGGGCCACCCGTCACAAAACGTCCGGTGGGGTTAATGTGGTACACTACATCAGGGCTCATAAGGTTTTCAGGGATAACTTTTTTGATAACCTCCTCGATGATACCTTCCTTTAGGTCAGTATCAGCGACATCTGGGTCATGTTGTGCGGAGACAACAACCGTTTTGACGTGTACCGGTCTGTTATCAACATATTCGACCGTTACCTGCGATTTTCCATCAGGTCTGATGAAATCGAGGATATTGGTTTTGCGAACTTCAGCGAGGCGGCGCGTTAATTGGTGAGCTAAGGTAATCGGCAGCGGCATCAATTCCGGTGTTTCTGTGCATGCGTAACCGAACATTAACCCCTGGTCGCCTGCCCCGCCTGGGTTGACCCCCATTGCAATATCAGGCGATTGTTTATCAATAGCGGTTAAAACTGCGCTATGTTCAGCATCAAACCCGTAGCTTGCATCGGTATACCCGATGTCAGCTATGACTGCTCGGGCAACTTCTTGCAAATTAGGGGTTGCTGTTGTGGTAATTTCACCTGCAATAAGGACAAGCCCTGTTGTTACGAGGGTTTCACAGGCGACTCTGCCCGTTGTATCTTCTGTCAGGATGGCATCTAGAATAGCATCAGAGATCTGGTCAGCGATTTTATCCGGATGTCCTTCCGTGACCGATTCGGACGTAAACAAAAAATTTTGGTTCAATTCGGCTCTCCTGTTCTGTGCATTGGTCCCCGCATCTGACTAGCATAGCGTGGGACCAGCATTCAGAAAATTCAGGGTTGTGTTCATCAGCCGTTGCTGTGAACGTTAATTCTCTGCGTTTTCAGCGTCTTCCGGGGTTTCAGCGTCGTCATTGTCCTCGGTCACTTCTCCGGGGTCAGCGTCATTTTCGGCCTCGGTTTGCGCTTCGGGTGTGTCAACGTCATCCTCGGTTTGTGCTTCAGCCGTTTCGACCGTTTCCACAGTGTCAGCACTTTCCGCAGTTTCGGGGGTTTCAGCGTCGTCGTTGTCCTCGGTTTGCGCTTCGGGTGTGTCAACGTCATCCTCGGCTTGCGTATTATCCTCGGTTTGTGCTTCAGCCGTTTCAGCGTCATCTTCGGTTTGCGCTTCGGGTGTGTCAGCGTCATCCTCGGCTTGCGTATTATCCTCGGTTTGTGCTTCAACCGTTTCAGCGTCATCTTCGGTTTGCGCTTCGGGTGTGTCAGCGTCATCCTCGGCTTGCGTATTATCCTCGGTTTGTGCTTCAGCCGTTTCAGCGTCATCTTCGGTTTGTGCTTCAGCCGTTTCGACCGTTTCCACAGTTTCGGGGGTTTCCACAGTTTCGGGGGTTTCCGCAGTTTCAGTATCCGCTTCGCTTTCAGCAGTCGGCAAATCTTTTGCGTTTTCTGCGTTGGATCTTCCGATTTCCCTCTTGAGCAGTGCGGCCATCACGGTTTCTTCCTCTTCTTCAACCGGTTTAGGTCGTCTCGTTTCACGTTGGGAAGTTGCGCGTTCACGTCGGGGTCGCCTTTGCCGTTCTTCTTGCGGTGTTGTCATCTGTTCTTGGTCTACTTCAGCGGCTTTCAGGCTCAAACCGATGCGTCTGTTTTTCGGGTCTAGATTAATCACTTTCACGTTTACTTCTTCGCCAACAGCGACAATTTCTTCAGGTCTTTCGATGCGTCTATTAGCGAGTTCAGAGATGTGGATTAATCCTTCAATCCCTTCCTCAAGTTTTGTGAATGCGCCAAAGCTGGTGAGGTTGACAATTTCGCCGAGTACGGTGGTGCCGACCTTATATTTTTCGGGGACTTCGTCCCAGGGGTCGGGTTGGGTCTGCTTAAACCCGAGTGAGACTCGGCGTTCAGCTGCATCGATTTGCAGGACGACAACATCTACCTGTTCCCCTTCCTTCAAAATTTCGTGGGGGTTCGCCACACGTTGTGTCCATGAAAGGTCAGTGGTATGAATTAATCCATCGATGCCATCTTCGATTTCGACAAACGCGCCAAAATTCGTGAGATTTCGGATACGTCCCGTAATTTTTGTCCCGATGGGGTACTTCTGTTCTAGGAGTTCCCAGGGATTCTGCTGTAGCTGCTTGATACCGAGTGAAATCCGTTTGTCCTCTTTGGAGATTTCCAGTACTATGGCTTCGACCTCATCCCCTTTATTGACAATTCGGGAGGGTGCAACGTTGCGGCGTGTCCATGCCATTTCGGAAACGTGAATTAGGCCCTCGACAGCTTCTTCAAGTTGAACGAACGCGCCATAGTTGACAATGTTAACAACTGTGCCTTTGACAGTTGAGCCGACTGGATATTTTTCGGCGACGTTTTGCCAGGGGTCATCCGTTTTCTGTTTCAAGCCTAGTGAAATTTTTTCGCTTTCCCGGTTGATAGCGATGACTTGTACTTCAAGTTCTTGACTAACGGAGACGATTTCGGCGGGGTGATGGATTCGCTTCCATGCCATGTCTGTCTTATGGAGTAGTCCATCAATTCCGCCGAGGTCAACGAACGCTCCGAAGTCGGTGATGTTTTTGACAGTGCCTGTCACGAGTTGGCCGACTTCGAGGGTATTGAGGACCTCCGCTTTTTTCTCTGCTAGTTCTCTTTCCAACCATGCTCTTCTGGACAAAACGATATTGTGGCGTCGCTTACTCAAGCTGATGACTTGCATCTGAAAGACCTCACCGACATATTGGTCGAGGTTTTGAACAGGTCGCAGTTCCACTTGGGAAGCGGGCAAAAATCCTCGTAAAGAGCCGACGGTTACGTGGAGTCCGCCTTTAATTCGTTCCGTAATTCGGCCTTCGACGGGTAAATTGTTGTCATGAGCGGCGGTTATTTCGTCCCAAATAAGCGTTTGGTCCGCGATCTTCTTTGAAAGGACAATTTGTCCATCAGCGTCCTCGCGCCGGACGATGTACACGTCGATTTCGTCTCCCACCTGTACGGCGGGCAAATCGTCCTGATCGGTGCCGAACTCCTCTGCTGGAATGTAGCCTTCCGATTTAAAACCGATATCGATCATGACTTCGTCGCGACTTATATCGACGACGATTCCTTTAACAATTTCGCCATCTGTGAACGCCTTGAGTGAGTTATCGTAAGCCTCTTCGAGAGATTCTTGGCTCATTATGGCCGGCTGTTCTGGCTCGGTTGTTTCACTTTCGGTATCAGTGGTTTGTTCGGTTTCCGTGGCTTCTACCTCAGGTGTATCGCTCGTACCGTCATCCGTTGCGGCGGGTTCATCAGCATCGATAGTTTGTTCAGTTGCAGTGGGTTCATCAACATCAGCGGTCGGTTCGGTTTCGTCTGCTGTTGCCTCGAGTGTATCGCTCGTATCATCATCAGCTGCAGCGGGTTCATCAGCGGGTGGAGCTGCCTGTTCCGTTTCAGTATCCTCAGCGGTGGCTTCCGGTTCTTCGGCTTCAGTTGTCGCTGCATCCGCAACTTCGGGGGCACTTTCAGAATCCTGCGCCTCCGAGTCGGGTGTTTCTGTCTCGCTTACGTCTTCCTGAACCGCTTCAGTTGTATCTTCAACTGAGTGCTTCTCTTCATCCACATCGACAGTGGTTTCATCTATGTTTGTTTGTTCGTTATTCATTAACATAACATGGGTTTCTCTACACACAAAACTGCGGTAATTCCGCCCGTTCCTCCTTATTTCGACGAAGTGCTTTTGGCACTTTGAAATCGGTTACCTATATAGTATATCACAACGTGCATAAAAATGCAACAAATTTTTAATATTTGACAGAATTGTGAATTTATGCCAAAATAAAAAACGGAGGAAATATGTTTATGAAATTTGCACGATATGAATTGAATGGAACAATTGAGTACGGTATCGTTGATGGGAATAATTTGCGCGCGCTTGATGGCTGTCCGTTTACTGACTACAATGAAACTAGCGACACTGTTGCGCTGGCAGATGTGACGCTTCTCGCTCCGACAACTCCCTCGAAAGTTTTAGCTGTCGGTTTGAATTATCGGAGCCACTTGGGAGATGCTCCGGAACCTCAAAATCCGGAAATATTCATCAAAACGCCATCTTGTATCAATAACCCGGGGGGCGACATTGTGCTCCCAGAAGGCGATGATGATGTTCACGCCGAAGGCGAATTGGTAGTGATACTTAAGGAGCAGGCATGTAAGGTGACCCCTACAGAAGCGGAAGCGAAAATATTGGGCGTAACGTGTGGAAACGATGTGAGTGCGCGAACCTGGCAGAAAAACGATTTGCAATGGTGGCGTGCTAAAGCATCCGACACCTTCGGACCGATAGGGCCTGTCATCGCTACCGATGTTGACTATAACGACCTGCAATTGGAAACCCGTATCAACGATGAGGTAGTTCAGGCACAAACCACAGGAGACCTTATTTTTCCGGTGCCCGTGATTGTGAGTTTCATCTCACAGGCGATAACGTTGGAACCCGGAGATGCGATTTTCACAGGGACACCCGGCACTACAACTGCCTTGAAAGCAGGCGATGTTGTTGAAATTGAGATTGAGGGCATCGGCGTGTTGCGAAATAACGTTGTGGCCTAGCTGTTTGAGGTGGAAAGATGGCTAAAATTAAGATGTTTAAAGGATACGAGGGAATCCCGCCGATTCCGAAACCTAAGGAACAGGTAAAGGCGAACGTTGTCACAGTTCAAGATGGCGTGCCGGTTAAATATCCTGGTTGTGACGGCATTGGCGTGCGCGTTGTACATCCTGCGAACCCACAAGCTCCTGCCCAAAATTTAGGGATGGTGATGTTTTTTGTTCCCCCCCATGTCGTTTTGGAACCGGGCAGTCATCACACAGAGGAGTGCTATGTTATCATGCGTGGGGAGGGTACGATGACAGTTGCAGGGGAGAAGGTCGCTGTGAAAGCGGGGACGTTTATCCATCTCCCGCCGTGGTGTGAGCACGGTATTGAAAACACTGGGGATGAAACGTTGGAAGTCCTAATCTGTACCTCGCCGCCGAATCCGTAAAAATGTTACGCGTTACCAGTCGCGTGTGTATCCGGCGGTCCATCCGCCATCAACGGTGAGAATAGCTCCGTTGATGTAGCTCGCTGCGGGGGCTACCAAAAAAAGCACGGCTGCGGCAATTTCTTCAGGTTTTCCCGGTCGCCCGAGCGGAATATGCGATAAGAGGCTGGTAGCCTTTTCTGTGTAGGTGCCATTGGGCCCATAAAAGAGTGCCTCTGTCCCGCGTGTTAGTGTGGAGCCCGGGGCGACCGCGTTGACGAGAATGCCTTGGGGCCCGAGTTCTAACGCCATTGAACGGGTTAGATTCGCAACGCCTGCCTTCGCGGCGACGAACGCGCTTTGAAGCCGAAGCGGGACGAGTCCTGCAATAGAACTGATGTTAACAATACGCCCGGGCGGATTTTCGAGCATGTAGGGTATAACCGCCCGGCTCACGACAAACACCCCTGTGAGGTCAACTTGTAGGATACGGTGCCAATCGGTTAAAGTGTATTGATGGATTGGCACGCGTTCACTACGTGTGTTAATGCCTGCGTTGTTGACAAGTATCTGAATTTTGTCGAATTGGGTTGCGATGTCCGCTGCGGCAGCTTCCATCTGTTCGGTATCGGCAACATCGCCTTCTACAAAGAGGCATGTTCCCCCTGCTTGTTGGATAGCTTGGGCGGTCTGTGTGCCAGCGTCGGTATCGATATCCACAATTGCGACGCGCGCGCCGTTTTCCACAAAGGCGTGCACGATAGCCTTACCGATTCCTTGTGCGCCGCCGGTTACAATTGCGTTGTAGCCTTCAAGCGGGATCTTCATGCGTTTTTCTCCTTGCGCGGGTGTCTAGGATGCTATCTGTGCGGTAAGCGTCAGCTCCGTTTTACCGTCGAGCCCCGCCACAACCGGAAAAGTCCGCTCTCCCTTACCATCTTTTGTTACAAATCTGACCTGTGGCGAAAAGTAGGCGTAGAGTGCGGTGTTTCTGGGATTCGGCGATGTATTGGGCCCGGAGCCGTGCACCATGAGACTATGAAAAAATAGGGCACTGCCTGCGGAGAGGGGGACATCCATCTGCTGTTTGGCGACATCCTCTCGGTCGGTAAGCTGTGCATCCTGTTGGCGTGCAATGCCTCCCCATTCTTGAACGCCCCATAGATGACTGTGTGGAATGACCTTAAAACAACCGTTTTCTGGCGTGGCATCGTTTAGGGCAATACTGACTGTGACGAGGCTTGGGGGTTCCATCGGCCAGTATGCTGAATCCTGGTGCAGCCCGTGTGATGAGCCGTGGAATGCGGGTTTGAACATGAGCGTGCTTCTAAAGAGGAGCAGGTCTTCCCCGATGAGATTTCGGAGTACTGCAATAAGGTTGGGATGTTGTGCCAAATTCCGGAACACTTCTGAGTATTGGCGGGTATTTTCCGCCTTTCGCAGCACGGGTAATCTATCCCCCTGCGTTTCGTCTTTCGCGAAGGGTTCACGTTGGACGTGCCTGCGTGCAATATCTGCGCGCTCCTTTTCTGCCTCAGATTCCTGCCCTGCAGCAAACTGATGCAACCGAAGCACTTCTGCCTGACATTCTTTTACCTCTGTAGGAGAGAGTAGGTTTTCAACAACGAGATAGCCTTCTGTCTCAAAAAAGGTTTTTTGAGCATTTTTATCCATTTTTATCCTCCGATGATAAGTCGTTGAATTTCCAAGATGATACTTGAAACAGCAAACCCGATGTAAACCGCTGAGGCGATAAGCATCATTATGGTTGATAGCGTCTTGGGTTTAGCAAATTTAGGTAAAAATCGGTGGTTCATATAGAGCGTAAGGGGTACATAGATAGCCATTGCAATCCCACCCATATACGCTGCACTGAGAAGGAAACCGAGTCCACTGACATTTAAATTCTCCATTACATAAGTGAGCACACATCCAGCGACAATCCAGATTCCGACGATGAGCAGGTACCACCAACTTAATTCCCGTTTTTGCGCGCCTTTGAAATTAGTGTAGATAATATCAGAGACGGAGCGGCCGACACCATCAAGCAGTGCAAGTTGTGTGCCGAAGAGGGTTGCGACTCCGACTAGCAGGAAAACCCGGCGTCCGAGTTCGCCAAAGCTTTTGCCTAATATATCCGCTTCGTCATAGATGAGTTGGTTTCTGTCAGGAACAATTCCTTCAGGATGCAAAACAGCGAGCGCGCCGAAAATAAAGAGCAGGATTGTAAAAGTATTGAGTGCCCAGAAGAAGAGCATCTGGTCGCGTTTGATGTATCCCCACCAGTCAGCGAATCGTCTGCGGTTTTCTTCTGTATCTGCGAAGAGGAATCCTGTTGCGGGAACTTTTTCTGTGCGTCCCCGTAGGGGGTTGCGGAGCCCTGGCACCCTTGCGCCCATCCCGATGTTTTTATCCCGTAAATAGAACGTATAGAAGAGATTAGCGGTGCCGCCTGCACCAGCGAATACCAACGCGATAAACAGTTTGCTTACCGACATATTTGGGTCTTTGTAACCGACGTTTATCAAACCTTTTCCTAACTCTTTCCATGTATCCAAGGAGCCTACTAAAATGGCAACGAAAATCAGTCCGATTGTCACAACAGCGACGAGTACCTCTATTGTGTGTTCTAAGGAGTTATAGACCAGCTTTGGACCGAATAGGATAGCAGCGGCTGCTGTGAACGTTATTATTGTCCAAAAGGTGTCTGAACCCCAGAACGTTCCCTCTTGCCATTTTGCGTTGAAAAGGAGTGCTTTGAGGGCAGCCCCCGATTCGCGTGCCCAGCCGGGGGCAATCCAGCCGACTACAATAAGTAGAATAAACAGCGGCCCGAAACCACGCCAAATGCGACTGTAGCCGGTGTATACAGTTTCACCGGTAGCGATTGTCCATCTCCCGACCTCAAAGTTAATCCAGAGCTGAAGGAATACGCCGAGGACTGCTGCCCAGACCATGCTTGCGCCGTACTCTGCGGCGATTAGGGGCCAAATTACAATTTCGCCAGCACCGATAGATAAACCGACTAAGATAGCACCAGGGCCAGCTATTTTCCAGAAAGGCAGCTGTTTTTCGGGTAAATCGACAGTTTTAAAATCATCAAGCGGTTCATAAATTTTTGACATACTTCACTTCCTTCACATAGACACGAAACTTATACCGCCTCTATCGCTTCACTTAACACCTCAATTGGGTGCTTTGGATGGATACCGGTTCCGTGTTCAAGTTGATGTCGACAGGAAAATCCTGAGGCTGTCAACGTAAATTCAGTAGTTTTTTCACGGATAGTTGGGAACAAACGGAGTTCCCCGATGTTCATAGAGAGTTCGTAATGTGTTTTTTCATAGCCGAACGCGCCTGCCATACCGCAGCAACTTGAATCGATAACTGTCACGTTGTGTGCCGGTGGTAACGAAAGCATCTGCACCGTGGGTTGAATGCCGACAAGGGCTCTTTGATGACAGTGCCCGTGCAACAGAATATCGCGGGGGTCAGTTTTAAATGTGAGGGGCAGGGTGCCATTTTCATGAATGTGGACTATGAATTCTTCGAAGGAGCGGGTTGCCTCGGCAACCTGTTTCGCCTTTTTGGTGTTGATAAGTTCGACATAATCGTCGGTAAGGGTGGAGGTACAACTCGGTTCACATCCGACAATCGGAATGCCCGCCTTCGCGTACTCGTGGAGCTGTGCAATATTGTACGTTGCATTCTCAATAGCTCTGTCAAGCATCCCTTCAGAGATAAGGGGTCTGCCACAACACTTTTTATCGGGTAAGATAACCTCAAATCCTGCTGCTTCTAGCACATGGACTGCTGCCTTGCCGATATTCGGTTCGCTGTGGTTCATAAAGGTATCGTGAAACAGGACTACCTTTTTGTCTGAGGTGGCGGGTGTGTGCTGTTTTCGGAACCACTTTTGAAATGTTCGATGAACGAAGGTAGGCATATCGCGTCTGCGGTCGATGCCGAGCAGTTTTTCAGCTATCCACTTGGCAGGAACGTTGTTGGTCGCCCAGCTAGAGAGCGGGGCGAACGCTGACCCCAGGATAGCAAGTGCTCCAATCTCTCCGAAGAGGCGATTCCGTAGCGGGAGCCCGTTCGCTTTTCGGTAGTGAGCAAGCACTTCATATTTAATCTTCGCCATGTCAACGTTAGAGGGACATTCCGCCTTGCAGGCTTTACAACCAAGACACAGGTCGAGGACATCGTAGAGGCGGTCGCTCGTGAAATCGGTATGTGGTAGTGCCCCGGAGATGACCAAGCGTAGTGCGTTTGCCCGGCCCCGCGTAGAGTGCTCCTCTTCGCGTGTGCCAATAAAGGAGGGACACATCGTACCCGTGAGCGTCTTGCGGCATGCGCCGACCCCGTTGCACATCTCAATTGCCCTCCCAAATCCATCTTGTGACGAAAAATCGAAATAGGTGTCAATTTTAATAGTGTTGTATTTTTTGCCGAATCGGAGGTTTTCTGTCATAGGGGGCGGGTCAATAATTTTACCAGGGTTCATAATGCCATCCGGGTCGAAAGCGTTTTTAACCTCGCGGAGTGCCTGATAAATTTGGGGGCCGAACATACTTTCAATCCATTCGCTTCGAACGAGCCCATCGCCGTGTTCGCCACTCATTGCGCCACCAAGTTCCATAAGTAGGTCGCGCACCTCGCGAGCGATATTGTGCATCTTTTCGATATCCGCTTCCGATTTGAGATTGACAATTGGACGGTTGTGGAGCAATCCTACGCTGGCGTGTGCATAATAAGCTGCGGTTGTCCCATGTGCCGTGACGATGTCGTCGAACCTGCGGACATATTCGGGTAGATTTTCAATAGGGACAGCGGCATCTTCCACAAATCCGACCGGTTTTGCATCCCCTTTCATGCCCATAAGTAAGCCGAGGCCCGCTTTTCGAGTTTCCCAGACGCGTGCCTTCTCTGCGGGGGTGAAACATCGGACGAATGCGTAACCGAAGCCGGCACTTTTTAAGGTTTTTTCAAGGTGATTAATTTGCTCGTGCAGTGCAGCTTCTATGTCTCCGTAAAATTCTACTGCGAGGAGTGCCGCCGGTTCGCCTTCAATAAAGGTGGTAAGCCGTGAAAATTCAAGGGAGCCGCGTGCCATATCGAGTATCGTTTTGTCAATCAGTTCAACAGCTGTGGGTTTGCATGCCAACACTGTTTGCATCGCTTCCATGGCGGCAACGAGGTCTGTAAAATGAACGACGCAGAGTGCTGTCATTTTGGGGATAGGGACGAGGTTAATCTGCGCCTCAACGGTTGTCGCCAGTGTCCCTTCGGAACCGACGAGAATCTTTGTGAGACTAAACGGATGGTCAGCATCACATCCATCTCGTCTATAGGGGGTTACCTCTTTTGAGCCTGCGTCAGTGACAAATTCATCGAGATTATAGCCTGCAACTCGCCGTAAAATTCGGGGGTATCGTTTCCGAATTTCGGCTGCATTGTCAGCACAGATTCTGCACAGTTCGCGATAGATGTTCGCTTCTAACGAGTTTTCCTGCTGCTTTGAAGCGACCTCGTTAAGCGATAGAGGGGCTGCGGTTATTTCATCGCCGTTGGCAAGGACAAGGTCAAGCGACATCACATGGTCAATCGTTTTGCCGTAGATAAGGGAATGCGACCCTGCGGAGTTGTTACCAATAGTGCCGCCAACATTAGCACGGCTGCTTGTAGCAACATCTGGGGCGTACATCAACCCGTGCGGTTTAAGACGGTGATTTAGCTCGTCAAGAACGATACCGGGCTGCACGCGCGCCCAATGCTCATCGACGTTAACCTCAATGAGTTGATTCATGAACTTAGACATGTCTAGGACAATCGCTTTGCCGACGCTCTGGCCTGCGAGACTTGTCCCGCCGCCGCGTGGTAGAATCGGCAATTTGTGTTCAGCTGCGATTTGTACCGTCGTAGTGACATCCTGTTTTTGCCGAGGAATGACAACGCCTATCGGTTCAATCTGGTAGAGGCTGGCATCTGTGCTGTAAAGTGCTTTTGAATAGGCATCAAAGCGTACCTCTCCCTCAAGTTCTTTCGCGAGAAGTTGTTCAAGTGCTGGTTCAGAATTTTGCATCCGTTTTTCAGCTCCTGTGCATGTTGCAAGATGTTAGAAAGCTGTGCATCGAGTTAATTCCTCGATATAAGTATGTCAAAAACAGGGGAGAATGTCAAGTTTTTAAAAAAAATTTGACATTCCGCTTTTAAAAAGGTATAATTATAAAATCAAATGCCCCTGTGGTGGAATTGGTATACACGGCAGGTTGAGGGCCTGTGCCTTAATTGGCATGCTGGTTCGAGTCCAGTCGGGGGCATCCCTTTTATTTTTCCTGCTGCGCCAATAGCTCCTGATATACCTGATAGGTGCGTTGGGCAATCGTTTCCCAGGTGAACTGTTGTACTCTGACAAGCCCGCGTTTTTGGAGCGTTTCGCTGAGGTTACCCTCTTTTGCAATTCTGCGTATTTGTGTCGCCAAAGTATTCACATCCGCTTCCGGAAAGATTAACCCCGCATCGCCGATGACTTGAGGTATCTCGCCTGAATCTGAGCCGATAACGGGTACTTCGCAGGCCATTCCCTCAATAAGCACTCTCCCGAAAAATTCGACCCACTCCGCAGTTGTCCGGGACGGTAAAACAAGCGTATCCATACAATTGAGATAGTCGGGTACCTCTTCAGGCGGAATAGCATCTATCCAGACAAGTTTTTCTGCGATTCCGTGCGTTTCTGCGATGTTGTGGAGCCTCGGTTTATCGTCGCCTCGCCCGACGATTAGGAGTTTATACGGAAAGTCGAGCGTTGCTGCAGCATGTAGGAGCGTATCCACGCCCTTCATCGGAATCAATCTACCGACATAACCGATGACGAAGCAATCGTCAAGTCCGAGGGAGGTCTTGAGTTGACTCGCATCTCGTTTCTGGAATAGCGACATGTCGACACCGTTTGGAAACGGAATTTGTTTACCTGTGTATCCTCTCTCCTTTAAGATTTTGCCAGCATTTTCGCTGAGCGGAAAGGCGATGTCGGTTTCCCGAAAGACGCGCCTCTCAATCCAAACTGGCAAGGGGCCAAAACGTTGCTTTGTCGGAATACTCATTGAGGTTCGAAAAATGAAGCGGCTGTTTGGACAAAACTTCCGTTTCAACCACACAGTTTGCAAAGCGTTCAGGCTCCAAGCTTCCTCTTCGAGATGAATAATATCCGGCTGAAAGTGCTTGAAGTGTTGTGCAATGCCTCGCCGGTAGTAGAAGCGGCTGCCGTAGCCGGAAAACCGTATCGGACATGGCATCTCTTCACAACGGGTACGCGTCTCCGGTACAAAACGGAGGTGTTGAAAGTTTTCGTACCAGCGGTCAGGAGTGAGCACGCGCATCACTACGTCCGGTGCTGCCGCGATGTGTGCGAACTTCTGCCGATACGGTTTCATAATATAGGAATGGGAAAGGACTAAAACACGCACAGGTTTTAGGATTCAGTATCCGTTTCGTCACTTTTTACCGTAAAGGTGACTTCGGCTTCAGCATCCTCCCCGTTTTCAGCTGGTTCCTCAAGGCCCGCCATTAATGCTTCAAGTTTCTTACGAATTCCGGAGCGTTCATCCTCAGTAGCTAACCGCTCCCTTTCGGCTGTCTCCTCTAGGTCCCTTTTTTGGGATTCTAGTTCTTGAATTCGTGCATCGCGTTGTTGCAAATCGCTGTTAAGACGTTCAACTTCAGCCTCGAGTGCACGCCTTTCTTCTCTTAACGTTTGAACAGTTGAAATCGCGTGTTCAACATGTTCTTCCAGAAGTGTGACAACGTTTTTTTCTAATGTGTCAGACATAGAAAAAAGCCTCCTATGATAGATTATTGAAAGTTCCTTGTAGGCATATCCACAGTTCTTGCGTTCACGGGTGTTATCTGTTCTGCAATTGATATTTGATAATTATACCACCTGCAAGTTGAAATATGCAACTTCTGCCCCCCAGTTTATCGGGTTGCGGTTAGTAGCGATAAATGTTCAGCATCTGCCCACTTCGGCTGATTTTGTGCGTAGTGGAACAGATATTGTTGTGCGTATCCGACAAATTCGCCGAAATAGTTTTTCGCAAATTCGTGTATTTCGCGGGGCGTTGCCTGCCGCCGGAGGTACACCTGCTCAAAAATGCGTTTTATCCAGACATCAACCGGCAACGCTTCACCGTGCTCAAGTGAGAAAAGACAGATACAATCGGCTACCTTTTCGCCAACGCCCTTTAAGGTCATTAATTCCTGCTTTGCTTCGATGTAGGGCATCTGTTTTAGGACATCAAGGTCGAGGGCCCCGGTCGTTACATTAGCGGCGGCCTGCCAAAGATATTCGGCACGATAGCCGGTCCCACATGCAAAAATTGCGTCAACTCCAGCTTCCGCGAGCGTTACTGCTGTCGGAAAGGTATAATCGATGTATCCTTCAAATGTCAACTTCTCACCGAATTTTTCAGAAAGCGTCCGAATGATACGACGAATCCGAGCTACATTGTTGTTCTGCGATAAGATAAATGAGGCAATAGTTTCCCAAAGCTCTTGATTCAGAATACGCATCCCCCAGTACTGCACAATGGCACGATGGATATAGGCATCGACATCGACAGCCGCTAAGATGGTAGCTAGGTCACGATGCAGGTCAAGGTAGTGCTGAACGTACGATGTGAAGGTAGATTCATCCTCTTCGGCGGAGCTCTCAACATTTAAAATATCGTTGCTTTGCCAAATTTTGAGTATCCGCCCTTCAACAACGCCGCAATATGCGTCATCGACCCGGTGCCATCTAAAGGATTGCCCGGATTCTAGGGTGTATTTCAGGTTAAAGTCTGTAAAATTAGCAATCTTTATGGTCATTTGTTGCATTATATCTAAAAACGGAACCGGATGCAAGCTATTAAAAAAAAATCATTTGAAAAATCGATTATAATATTGTATCATTAAAGTATATAATTATTAAAATTGAGGAGCAGACGTTTAAATATGATTATCTTTCTACGGGAAAAATTTATAGCCCAACTTTTTATGTGGGTTATCGCGATTGTCTTCGTCGTAGGCTCTATTTTGCTTTACAGCAGCTCAAGTGGGCAGCGCGATGGGCCGGAGGCAGACGTAGTTCTCAAAATTAAGGGATTGGAGGTCAGGCGGGACGACTTTGAGCAAAGAATCACGAATACCATCGAATCTCGCCGAAATCAGCGGTTTGGCGCAATTGACCGAGAGAAAGCACAAGAGGAAGTGATTGCGAACGTGATTCAAGGCGCAATACTCGGCAGCGTAAACATTAGCGACGCAGAGGTCGAACACTATATCCGAAGCGATGAAAACCTACTTGTACAGTACAATCAATTACCGGAGAACATTGTAGCACAGCTTAGGCAACAGGTCCGCTACTATCTCAGTGCGACAGCACTGCGAGATAGTATTCGAACCCTTGAATTGGTAACCGACCCCGAAGTGGAACAGGCTTATCAGCTTGAAGCGAACAAGGCTAAAGTCAAGTTTATTGAATTTAAGCACCACGTTTATACGCCGACTGTGGACATTGATGAGGCTGCTGCAAAAGCCTACTTCGAAAAGAACAAGGCGGCTTATAAAACGGAGCAGGAAATAAAGGCAAAGCTCATCGAAATCAGGCCTGCCGATTTCGTCTCAGATTCAGACATAGAAGAGTATTATAAAAGGAATCAGAGCAGATTTATGACGGTGGAAGCTGTTAAAGCACGGCACATTTTGAAAAAGTTCCCTGATAATGCCACAGATGAACAGAAGACGGAGGTCAAAGCAGCTGCGGAAGAGCTCCTTAAAACCGTGAAAACGGAGCTCGCAGCGGGGGCAACGTTTGCGGATTTGGCAAAAACGCATTCAGAGGGGCCTTCAGGCGAACAGGGCGGAGCCTTGCGTGGCGGAAATCCGAAACTGCCCCCCGGGGACTATTTTGCCCGCGGGGATATGGTTAAACCCTTTGAAGAGGCATGCTTCGATACGTTAAAGCTCGGTGAAGTCAGCGACCTCGTTGAAACTGTGTTCGGATATCACATTATCCAATTGGAGGAGAAAAAACCCGCAGAGGCGCAACCTCTTTTACAAGTAGAGGCGGAAATCCGAGAAAAGTTGGTTAAAATTAACGGGGTAGAGGGGGCGAAAACTTTTGCCAATGACTTAATTATTGAAATTGAGATTCGGGATTATGATACTGCTCTGGCTCTTGACAAGTATAAGGAGAAATCCCTTATTGTGAAAGAGACCGGATTCTTTAGTCAAACCACCTCAAATATTCCGGAAATTGGCTCAGCAATTTACTACCGGGGCTTAACTGATGAGCTCTTCGACATGGAGCTGAAAATCATCAAAAAAATTGAGACGAAGAATTTTAAGGAGGAGGTCACCGCCTATTTTGTTGCTACTGTTCTTGAAAAGAGGGCGGCAGCAATTCCTGAATTCGCCGATGTCAAAGCACAAGTTATTGACGACATGCGCGAGCAAAAGGCAAAGGAACTTGCATTCGCGGACGCGCAAAAACTGTTTAATCAACGCACAGAAAACGAATCCCTAGAGACGTTGCTAAAAAAATATAAAATGCCCGAAGGTGTCACCACCGAGGCGCTCACGGTTCAAGAGAGCAACCTTTTTAATCTGACTGCCGGGAGCAGCTATGTCTCCGGTATGGGAAACGCTAAAGACGTAATGTTTGCAGCGTTTAATATGGGGAAAGGGGACGTGCAAGGGCCATTCGCCGGAGAAACCGCTGCTTACATCGTTGAATTGGTTGAGCAGGAGGAGGCTGACCTTGAATTGTTCCGGACAGACCCTGCTGAAAAGACGAAGCGGTCTCAGACGCTCCTGCAAACGAAAAAGGAGAAGGCTTATAACAATTGGTTTGCCGCTCGCAAAAACCGTGCGAATCCCTGGGTTCATGAGGACTATCGCTAATTGAGAATGTCGTAAAAAAAGTTCCTACGTTTCGGAACATATCCCAATTCTGAGATGGTTCGTTCGATTTCGGCTGATGGCATGCAGTAAACGGTGCCGGCTTTGCTGACGACGTTTTCCTCTATCATGGTGCCGCCCATATCGTTGGCACCGAACTTGAGCGAGAGCTGACCAATTTTTGGGCCTTGGGTGACCCACGATGACTGGAAGTTATCGAAATTATCGAGAAATAAGCGGGAAATCGCTAAGGTTTTGAGGTATTCAAAACTGCCCGCGGGCGGAATGTGTGCCAGTTCTGTATTGTTCGGTTGAAACGACCAACAGATAAAAGCGGTGAAGCCGCCGGTTTCATCTTGTAGGTCACGCAGTTTCATCAGATGTTCAACCCGTTCGGTGTAGCTTTCGACGTGTCCATACATCATAGTGGCACTCGATTTGAGTCCGATAAGATGCCCCTGGCGCATGACTTCGAGCCATTCCGCTGCGGTGCATTTCTTAGGACTAATTATGTTTCGGGCATGGTCGGTTAAGATTTCGGCACCGCCGCCGGGGATGGAGTCGAGCCCAGCGTCGCGTAACCGTGTGAGCACTTCTTGCAACGACATTCGATTAATTTTAGCAAACCAATCTAATTCGGGTGGCGAGAATCCGTGAATGTGAATTCGATAGTTCGCTTTAATCCATCGGAGGAGGTCTTCATACCACTCTAACTTAAGTTTCGGATGTAAACCGCCTTGCATGAGAATGAGTTCGCCTCCTAAGTCAAGCGTTTCCTGTATTTTTTTTCCGAGCTCCTCCCGTTCCATTACATAAGCGTCGGGGTCTTTTCGATGGCGGTAGAAGGCGCAAAACTCACAATCTACATAGCACCAATTGGTATAGTTAATGTTTCTATCTACTATATAGGTGATGTAGTTTTCAGGGTGCTTTCGCTGCCGCACAATGTCTGCAGCCTGTCCGAGTGCTAGTAAATCGTGGCTCTTGAAAAGGGTGAGGCCATCATTGAAATCCAAACGTTTTCCGGCGAGTGCTTTCTCTAAAATAGGTTGAGTGCTGTTGTCCATCGGTTTTCTATTGTCCTTTTTGTATAGGTTTATTGATTGTAATAAGAATTTTACCATTTTAACGCGGATATGTCAAATTTTAATTTGACATTGTCAGAAAAGTTGGGTATAATTAAGGATTGAGTTTGCAAATAGCGGAGGAATACAATGGCGATTGTTTACCTTGAAGAATTGGTAGAAAAGGTGTCGAATAAAAATAAATACCTGGCCGTTAATATTATCTCAAAACGTGCGCGGGCACTAAATGATGAATTCGCAGGCATCAGTTTAGCACAAAAACAGAAACCTGTCTCTGTTGCGACTGAAGAATTGGCGGCGGGTGAACTGACATACAAACAGGGGACATCAGAGCAAGAAACATCTCAACCGGCGGCGGTCTTTGCATCGGAGTCCGAGGATTTTGATGCTGTGGATGGCGATGAACAGTTTGCAGCCCTCTACGGTATTACTGACGATGCTGATACGCAAGAAGAAGAGTAATATGGAACGGGGGGTCTTTTCTCTAAGTCCTGCGTAAAATTAAAATTTTCTTGACAAACTCGGAAAAACGGTGTATACTTATATATAGGGAACCGTTCCGTTGTTTCGTCACTGAGCGTAAAAACAGGTGACGCTGACGTGGCTCAATGGTAGAGCAAGTGATTTGTAATCACTAGGTTGGAGGTTCGATTCCTCTCGTCAGCTTTTTAAAATTCGGGGTGTGCTTGAGCGGTCAAAAAGGGCAGACTGTAAATCTGTTGGCTATGCCTACGGTGGTTCGAATCCATCCGCCCCGATTCGCTTTTGTGCGGGAGTAGCTCAGCTGGTAGAGCATTGGCCTTCCAAGCCATGCGTCGCGGGTTCGAATCCCGTCTCCCGCTTGGGGTCCGTTTTTAAGGTGCCGGCGTAGCTCAGTCGGTAGAGCGCGTCCTTGGTAAGGACGAGGTCACCGGTTCAATCCCGGTCGTCGGCCTCACGTTAATTGGCAAATGGCGATTGGCAGCAATTAGCAAGAGTTGGTGATTCATCAAAGATATTTGAAGAGCATCAGATATTTCTTGCCAATAGCCAACGCTCATAAGTCAACAGTTTCTAATAGTCATTGTCGGATTGGACTTTGTTCAACCCGACCTACAACAAAATAGGACAGTAGTTATGCCTAGAGATATTGTGACCTTAGCCTGTGATATATGCAAACAACGGAATTACGTTACAACTCGGAATCGGCGAACACACGAAGCCCGGTATGAACGGAAAAAGTTCTGTCGATTCTGCAGGAAACATACACTCCATAAGGAGACACGTTAAAACGCAGCCTTGAAGGCCAGTAGCTCGAACTGGTAGAGCGCCGGTCTCCAAAACCGGATGTTGGGGGTTCGAATCCCTCCTGGCCTGCTTCTCATCGGGGGCACCTGGGTGTTCCGATAAAAGAGGGTTTCTTTGTTCTATGATCAAACGTATTAAACAGTATATTCAGAATATCCTTTTAGAATGGCAAAAGGTCTCTAAACCTGATGCAGAACAGGTCCGCGGCAGTACTATTGCAGTTTTAGTTGCCACCGCGCTGCTCGGTCTGTACATTTGGCTCGTTGATGGAAGCGGTAGTTATCCAACGTGGGATTCACCCCTGACCCTGCTTCTACTAATTTTAATTCCGCTGGGAGTCTTTTTTATGGGTGAGGACGCTTTGGCAAATAGACGTTTTCTGATAACCGCTATCGCGTGTATTCCTTTAATCATTGTTCTCATTAACAATTACGCGCTTAAACTTTCACACCTTGAAGGTTTTGGGATGTCTTTTTTAAGGCATCTCTTTATCCGTTAACTTCAGGCTCGGGCCTATATAGATACGTGAGAATTAACTATGGACGGTTACTGGTACATTGTTCAAGTCTATACGGGACATGAAAAGAAAATAGAGCATAACCTCAAGACGCGTCTTGCTACCGATTCAGACGTAGATAAGGAACTCCAGGACGAAATTCTACAAATTAACGTTCCGATGTCTAAGACTGTTAAAAATGAGGATGGAAAACGCAAAGTGCGAACCGTGCCGACGTATCCGGGGTATCTGCTTGTCAACTTTCTTCATGAAACGGGGCCTTATACGGAAGACCCAATTGGACAAAAGAGTTGGGCGTTCATTAGAGAAACGCCTGGCGTTATGAATTTTTTGGGGAACGCCAATCCGACCCCGCTCGGGCCTGAAGATGTAGAGCAGATGCTGCAAAGTTCAACGGTTGAAGAGGAAGAGCCGGTCCTCGAAGTTCCATACGCAGTAGGTGATAAAGTTCGCGTGATTGAAGGGCCGTTTAGCTCGTTCACTGCTGAAATTCTCGGAATTGATGAGCAGCGGAACCGATTAAGCCTCTCTATTACTATCTTTGGCCGTTCAACACCGCTTGAACTCGGATTTCTCGGCGTGGAGCGTCTCTAGCATGTTTGTAGAGATACGGAGACATTAACAAATGGCAAAAAAAGTAGCAGGTGAAGTCAAACTTCAATTAGTGTCCGGGCAAGCCACACCGCAGCCGCCTGTCGGCCCAAGTCTTGCCCCGTATGCAATTAATCTGCAAGAATTTATCAAATCCTTCAACGCACAAACACAGCAACAGAGCGGGATGGTTGTTACAACAATCATCACCTGTTATAGCGACCGGTCCTTTACATTCACAGTCAAATCGCCCCCGGCGGCTGTCCTGCTTAAAACCGCTGCAAAAATCGCAAAGGGGTCAGGTGAACCGAATCGGAATAAGGTCGCTACTATTACCGAAGCCCAAATTCGAGAAATCGCACAAACCAAATTACCAGATCTCAATACCACCGATATAGAGGCAGCAGTCCGAATGGTTGAAGGGACAGCACGTAGCATGGGTTTAACTATTGACTAATTTGAGGAAAAAACATGGCGAAAAGAGGAAAACGGTACCGAGAGCTTCAGCAACATGTGGAGCGGCTCCAATTATATACAGTGGATGAAGCAATTTCACTCCTAAAAAAGACAGGCACAGCGAAATTTGATGAAACAGTCGATTTAGCCTCCCGCCTCGGCGTTGATGCCCGCATTGCTGAACAGAATATACGCGGCACTGTTTCGCTCCCCCACGGAACGGGGAAAAGTGTACGCGTCGCTGTCTTCGCTGAAGGCGATAAAGCACAGGAAGCTGAGGAAGCTGGTGCAGACTTTGTCGGAAGTGATGACCTCGTCGATAAAATCGTTGAGGGATGGCTCGATTTTGACGCAACAATCGCAACACCCGACTTGATGCGCAGTATCACCCCAAAGTTAGGACGCATCCTCGGACCACGCGGATTAATGCCTAATCCAAAAGCTGGCACTGTCACTATCGATATCACCGAAACGCTGCAGAACATCAAAGCTGGGCAAATTGAATATCGCGTTGAACGTACATCCGGAATTGTACACGTGCCCATCGGTAAAATCTCTTTTGAGGAGCAGCAGATTAAGGAAAACTTGACCACTGTGATGGACGCGCTTGTCAAGGCACGCCCCGCATCAGCAAAAGGACGATACATTAGAAGCGTGGCTGTCTCATCAACAATGGGAAGCAGTATCCGAATTGACCCGCAGCAATTTGCATAATTTCAAGTGAAGGAAGAATAAGTAAGAAGACACATTCCGAAAAAACAGAATAGAGTCGTAGACAGTAGGTGCCGTTGGCTTAATAACCTGCCGAGGCTCGGATAGGGTCGCAAAATACACCGTCTCTTTTAAGACGGTCCGTGTTTGTCCCCCCGAAGTTCGGTAAAGCCTCCAGGGACCTGGAGGTTTTTCTATTTCTGGACGGAATAGTCACGAAATAAAAGGAGTTGCCCTATGCCGAATGAAGCGAATATTCAGCAGGTTGGACAAATTCGAGAGCTCTTCGAAAATTCGGATGTTGTCCTTTTAGCAGATTTTCAAGGGCTCACCGTCGCGGAGGTAAACGCGTTACGCCAACAGCTGCGCGAAGCGAATATTCAATACAAAGTTTGCAAGAATACCTTGATAAACGTCGTCGCGCAGGAACGAGGCGTTGAAGGAATTGAACCCTATCTAAAAGGGAACACCGCCCTGGCAGGTAGTGATGACCCGGCAGCCGCCACCAAAATATTGCTCGATTTTAGTGAGGAGCATGAAAACTTGGAAATTAAAGGCGGCATCCTTGGACAACGGGTAGTTGACGCTGAAGCTGTTAAAACCTTCCAAGATTTACCCTCAAAGGATGTCCTGATTGCTAAAGCTATCGGGAACATTAGCGCACCGCTCGCCGGACTTGTCGGTGTCTTGAATGCTGGGTCGCCTATCACAGGGCTCGTCAATGTGCTTAACGGCACAATACGTCAGGTGACAACTGTCCTAACACAGGTCACCGAACAGAAGAAAGCAGCCGAAGAGGCTTAATTTTATCGCTGGCTATTGGCTTATGGCTTATAGCAAATGGCAAGAGGAAGAAACAAAGAGAACGCTTATATTTCTTGCTAATTGCTAATCGCCAACTGCTAATTGCCAATGAGCTAATCGCCAATCGCCAAATTGAAAGGATTGAAAAACATGGCAAACATAGAACAATTGATTGATGAAATCAGTAATATGACCGTTTTGGAACTCTCCGAATTGGTCAAAGCGTTAGAGGACAAATTCGGTGTCAGTGCTGCCGCAGCACCCGCAATCGCGGTGCCGGGAGCGGTCGCAGCTGCGGCCCCAGAAGAAGCCGCTGCGGAAGCGGAAGAAAAAACCGAATTTGATGTGCAACTCAAGGAATTTGGTGCCCAGAAAATTCCGGTTATCAAAGAGGTCCGCGCCCTTACCGGCCTCGGCTTAAAGGAAGCCAAGGAAAAGGTTGAAGCAGCCCCGGTCGTCATTCAAGAGGGTATCAGCAAAGAGGATGCGGAAAAAAGTAAAGAACGGCTTGAAGAACTTGGTGCTGTCGTCGAAATCGTCTAACCTCACCTATCAACATCAAACGCTCGTCTAAAAGAAACCCATTATGGTTCACCAGCTATAATGGGTCTTCTTTTATATCACATTTGAAAACGCGGCGCCACGCCCCCATTTTCGGAGGAGACTTCACTAAGCGACCATGTTTAGTATCGTTGACGTTTTTTATCTCGTTTTCAGCCAATTGGCAGTAGGTGGATTCGGTATCCTTCTAATGATACCGAAAGGGGTAGTCGGCGCGAACTATTATCGCTTGATGGGGGGCATCTATCTCCTTGTTAGCGGTTTAGCCCGTTGCGCGAACCTCTCTTTCCATAAACAGGCTGTCACCTTTCGCAATTTTTTCGGATTTTTACCGGACATTGAATCTATTTTGCTCCTCAGCTTTGTTCTACTTGTCTTTGCCTATACGCTCAGTTGGTGGTTTAAAGGGGGGTGGGTTAGACAGCTCCTGTTTTTCGGCGGGATGCTCAGTGGGATTGCCTGGGTTTGTTTCAGCACCCCACGTTACCTTGAAGTTGTTCAATTTCCCGGTGAGATGTTCCTTGTCCCGCTCCAGTTCTTGACAGCAGCTCTTCTGCTCGGCACAGTTCACAGTGGGATGTGGTTTGGGCACTGGTACCTCGTGGTTCCCGAATTGCCGGTAGCGTATTTACGGCGGTTTAATACCGTTCTGCTTTACAGCCTTTTAGGGATGACCTTTCTTTTATGCCTCAATATATTTTTTAGATGGCAATCTGCTGAGGATGTTGTTCCTTTTAACCTTTTTTATGGACTTATCCTCGGCATGCGTGTTGGTATTGGGCTCGGTGGGACGTTGTTTCTCTATTTTATTAGCTGGGATTGTTTACGTCCTAAATCGGTTGCCCGCGACGAACTCGGTGCGACCCGTGCGGCGACCGGCTTCCTATTTATCGCTATCATTACGGTGTTTATAGGTGAGTTTTGCAGTCGCCTACTGTTTTTTGAAATGCAGTTTATATTTTAATGGCTATTGGCTATTGGCTATTAGCAATTAGCAATTAGCAAGATGTTGTGATTCTAAGCAGATTTCTGACGCGCGTCAGAGACCTCTTTCTCTTGCTAGAAAAGGACTATAGTTTGGACAATTTCTGTGGGCCTGATACCCAATTTTCAAAGCATTTCTCATTTTTCTCTAAGTTCCTCACACAAGGACAAATAGGAGAAAAATAGGATAGGATGCGCGAAAACGCAGCCCCAGCGGGGCGACATGTTTATAGCAAACCCAAACAAAACAGAAGCTAGCCCCATCGGGGCGGAATGTTTATAGACTACACAACCCCCTCTTTTCCCGCGTTCTCTGTGTCCTCCGCGATAATCCGCGATTTGCGGCGTACTCGCCCAAATGCGACGTGCATTCAGACAACCCACGCGAAATCCCTTTTCCACCCTTCCCCTCTTCTACCCCTCCATCCTTCCACCCTTCCCCTCTTCCATTCTTCCCCTCTTCCCCTCTTCCATCCTTCCATCCTTCCCCCCTTCCATCCTTCCACCTATCATAGTACAAAAACTTTACACACCCCCGCCAATTAAATTTCCTTGTCAATTAAATAAAAATATGCTAAACTAATAGTATTCATTAAATAAGGAGGCACATAATGAAATCTCAAATTTTCTATGAACCTGAATCCATGAGCCTCGAGGACCGGCCCGTACCGGAAGCTAGTGATACTGACCTATTAGTTGAGGTCCGGTCGGTAGGCATCTGCGGTTCGGATGTTGCTTACTATTTCGGCAATAGTTCCCTTGAAACCGACGACGGCAAAGGCCCACTTATCCTCGGGCACGAATTTACCGGTGAAGTGGTAGCGGTGGGAAGTGTAGCTAGAACAACAGGCGGCTTTAAAGTCGGCGACCGGGTTGTAGTGAATCCTGTGCAATCGAACCCAGATTCTTTTTGGAGTCAGAGAGGATTGTCCAACCTATGTCCTGAAAAGCGCGTTTTAGGGGTAGGCGTTGATGGCGGTTTCGCTGAATACGCTGTCTCCGATTACCGCTGGACAGTCAAACTGCCCGACAACGTCACTTATGACCAAGGCGCACTAACTGAACCGCTTGCCTGCGGCTTATATGCTGTCAACAACCTCAACGCTGAAGAGGGGCAGACCGCCGTAGTCTTCGGCCCCGGGCCTATCGGTTTGATGATGGTTCAAGTGCTAAAAAGCCGGGGTTTGAAGAACGTCCTGCTTGTCGGAACGCGCGACTATCGATTGGAATGTGGAAAGGAGCTCGGCGCAGATGTTATCGTCAACGTCAAGGATACCAGCTCACCACACTACGTCCAAGACCTCGGCGAAGCAATTCAGGATATCAATAACGGTGAACTAGCGGACCGCGCCATTACGGCTACCAGTTCCCTAGATGCAATTCACACTGCACTTGAGGTTACAGGAAGGCACGCTACCGTCGTTATCTTTGGGCTCCCAGGCGATGAAGATGTTATGGAGGTTCCGATCCTTGACACTATCCTTATGGACAAGACTATCAGATTCTCCTGGCTCGCCCCAAATACTTGGGAAGAAGCCGTGCAACTCATCTCTAGTGGCGATGTCGACATGGATACCATCATCAGCCATGAATTCCCACTGGAATCGCTTGTTGAAGGAATTACAAAGGTACGAAACCGCGAGGATAACTGCACGAAAGGGTTAATTAAAGTCTCTGATTAACTTCGGTACATAAGCAATGGGTATCCCATTTTTTACTGTCTTTATCCTTTCAATTGCTTTTTTATCACTCGGAATTACAGGGTGGGGGGACTTCGTTTCGGTGGAGTGGCCCGGACAGGACTCCCTCGAGACCACTCAAAACGACATCGCTGTCACCCCTTACCTGTCCTTGAAACTTGATTATTGGGCGATGGGACGGTGCTTCATCGGTTTTCTACTATTTTTGGTAAGTCTTTATCTCATGGGGTTTTTTCTCTATCTTGAAGAACGCGAAAGCGGCAGGATAATGAAAAATGTGAAAAGCTTTGCGAAATTAAGGCAGCTCCTAGAACGACATCAGAACCGGGATACTTCACCATGAAACTTTTATCATGACAGAAATGGCACAGCAATTAAAAAATGATCTTCTTCTTCGCGCCGCGAAATACCGACCTGTGGAACGCGTACCTGTATGGATGATGCGACAGGCGGGCCGCTCGGACCCGCTCTATCGGCAAATTCGTGAAACGTGTAACCTTCCGTTGGAACGGCTTTTCCGAACCTGTCCCGCCCCGATGTCGGATACTGATGTGGAATGGGCAGTAAAAATTTCACTTCTGCCCAAACGTATCGGTGTAGACGGTATTATTGTATATAAAGATATTCTTACACCGCTCGCCCCTATGGGGGCACACTTCCGATTTTTACCCGGTCCCATTCTGAATCCCCCGATACGGACGCAAGCGCAAGTAGACGCATTATGCCCACTAGATGAACCCCCTGTACAATTAGAGTACACAGGAGCGGTTATTCACAAGCTTCGTGAAACATTGGCTGGCGACCTACCGCTTATCGGTTTCGCGGGCGCGCCTTTAACGCTCGCTTTTTTTCTCATAGCGGGGGAAAGTCCTATGAAAAGGGGGCGCGAAATATCCGATAAAGCAACGCCTATTTTGGAAATGATGACTGAGGCACCGGCCCTTCTGCATCAGCTATTAGATAAGTTGACCGACATGACAATTAACTATCTGAATTACCAGCTCAGCAAGGGGGTGCAGATTGTGCAGCTATTTGAGTCCATCGCTGATGTGCTATCGCGGCAGATGTATGAAAATTTTGCCCTGCCGTACCACCAACGCATCTTTGCAGAACTCCCAGAGGCGGCTCCCAGCATTCTCTTCGCGAAGGAGTGCCCTTATGTGGATTTAATGGCCCGCAGCGGTGCAAGTGTCCTCAGTATCGGCAAATGTGTCAATCTCCAAAAAGCCAAAACGGAAATAGGTAAAGGTATCGCATTTCAAGGAAATGTGGATAACGATATCCTTCGAGATGGCACATGTGACGATATAACGGAGGCTGTCCGCACGTGTCTGAAGCAGGGGGAAGGAATAGGGCACATTCTCAATCTCAGCCACGGTCTTCACAGAGATACACCTTTTGAAAACGTTAAACATTTCGTCCACATCGCAAAGACGCTATAGGATAAAGAATATAATGCAAAACCCTTTCGCGCCACGCCAATATGGTCAACTTGTTAAGGTAACAGAGCGGGTCTACCTGTTTCGCAATATTGTTAACTCTTCTATTGTTATCGGAGATAGCGGTGTTGCTGTAATTGATACACAGGTAAACCAAATGATGGCGAAACGGCTGCTTCACGCGATTCGGGACATCACAGATAAACCGATTCTCTATGCAATTAATACACATTATCACTGGGACCACACGAACGGAAACCTTATTTTTCAAGAGACGGGGGCAACTGTCGTCGCCCGCGAAATGACGAAAGATTTTATGGTCAACCGCGCACCTCGACAGGAAAATTTCCTACGGTCACGGGGGTTTACGCTTGGTGCTCCCCCGTTTCTGCCGCAGCAAACGTTCAAGCACGAAATGGAACTCAATTTAGGGAATCAACCGCTGCACCTAGTCAACTTAGGAAAGGCGGAAACAGATGACGCAACGGCTATCAGAATTCCCGCAGAGGGGTGTATCGTTTCTGGCGACACAGTTATGACCGGCAGTTTTCCCATTTTTGGGCAACCTGTCATGAATGAAGGTCTTATGGCAAACCACGATTGGGTTAATACGATTCGCGAACTCCGAACGTATCAACCTGAACACGTCCTACCAGGGCACGGGCCCCTGGCACATGACGCGGAAATCGACCTTTTACTCAAAATTGAAACCTATTTCCTTACAGAGGTACGAAAACGGGTTGAACAGGGGATGTCCTTAGCCGAATTGCTCGCCGACATGGAAGCTAACATGCCGAACTGGATTAGAGACATAGCGGAAGTTTGGGGAACACCCCGCTATGCAATTCTACGGGTCTATCGAGGCTGTATCGACGAGGCAGAACCGGGATGGCAACATCTCAAACCCTCGGCTATTCCGACAGCGGATACCGAAGTCCTACACAAACGGACACGAGAACTCAAAGACTTTGAGGCCTATCGAGAAACGGCTGAAGAGGTGGCTGAAGGAAATGACTTCGGATTGGCTCTCGCTATTTTGAAGACCGCCACCGAAAAATTTCCTAACCTTCCGGAGGCCTGGACAGAATACGCGAATTTACTCACAAACGCTTCACGCACCGTGTCAAGTGTACTGGAAAAGGGGGATTTTTTCTATGAAGCAAAAAATGCCCTCAATATCGCTCTCGAATTGAAAACCGACTACGCACCCGCACATCTTTTGCGCGGATACACCCAAATCCTAGCGGCATATCGAAATGGAGATGACCCAAAACCTGGGATTGACTCCATATATAAGGCTCTCGTCAGCGGACTTAACGGCACACAACTCGCCCAAGCATACTTTGCTATCGGACTTGCACATCGCACAAATGGCGATGAACCCCTTGCACATCAAGCGTTTGAACAGGCACTCGCTGCTGACCCACGGTATATGCCGGCACAATTCGCGAAGGGGGCGTAAAATTTTGTCAATAGGAGAAGAAATGAAATACGATAGTGTGTTATTAGTAGCATTTGGGGGACCGACCCCAGGCTGCTGTAAAAAATACGATACCGATGCATGCCCCGGCGAAGCCTACTGTTTTGTAGAAGGCATTGCTGGCGAAGCAGAATCTCAAAAAGGGCGGGTCAAGGATATAGCGGGCCATTACATAAAGTTGGGCGGATTTTCACCTTTCAACGAATTAACCTTCAAACAGGCAAACGCACTACAAAACGCATTACGCACGCGCGACCTCCCGCTGCCTGTTTACGCCGGATTTCGGCATTGGGCCCCCTATTTAAAGGAGGTCATCGCGGAGATGGCACAAAAAGGTCACCGTAAAATACTCGGCATTATCATGGCACCCCACCAATCTAAAGTCAGCTGGGAGTGGTACCAAAAAACTGTCAGACAGGCGATTGATGCCATCGAGACAGAAAAACCGAGTGTTGATTACCTTGACCCTTGGTACACACACAACGGTTATGTCGGGGCAATTGCTGAAATTATTAAGTCCGCCTGTGGCGACAAGTTAGAACGTGCCGAGCTCGTTTTCACCGCCCATGCAATTCCGCAAGCTGCAGCGGATAGCTCACCTTACACACAACAGTTTCAGAAAACAGGTAAAGCGGTCGCAAAAGAGATAGGCAAAACACAGTTCGGATTTGCATATCAAAGCGAGGTCGAAAACAGCCCGGTGCCATGGACGCAACCCGATATCAACGATTGGCTTAAAGCGAAGAGTGCCGAAGGCGTTGACACCGTTGTCGCATCCCCCATCGGTTTCCTCTGTGACCACGTCGAAGTGCTCTATGACCTAGATATAGAGGCGACAGAAACCGCGGAAGCATGTGGCATCGATTTTATTCGGGCTGGCACTGTCGGCGCACATCCTAAATTTATTAACATGTTAGCAGATTTTGTCCATGAAAAATCTTCATAAGGTGTTAGGTAATGGAATCTGAAAAAAAACGTGCCATCGTTATCGGCGGTGGGATTACAGGATTAACTGCCGGGTACCGTCTCATGCGGGAAGCGAAAAAACGGAATATCCCCCTTAAACTCACGCTCCTTGAAGCGAGCAACCGAGTCGGCGGCACTATTCAGACCGAACACAGAGATGGATTCGTCATCGAACACGGGCCCGATGCATTCATCTCTACAAAACCCTGGGCGAAAGCCTTATGTGATGAACTCGGTATCGCGGACAAATTAATAGGCACAAATCCGAACGTGCGCCAAAGTTTTGTCTGCCGTAACGGAAAACTGCTACCGGTACCCAAAGGCTTTTACATGATGGCACCCGGCGCATTTTTACCCTTTTTAAAAAGCCCTATTTTCAGTTGGCGTGGAAAACTCCGTATATCGCTTGACCTCTTTATCTCACGTCGACAGGAGATAGATGATGAATCGGTGGCTGATTTTGTGAGACGTAGACTCGGCACCGAGGCGTTCGAACGGATAGCACAACCGATGATAGGCGGAATCTATACCTCAGACGCAGAAAATTTAAGTCTAAACGCAACGTTTCCGAGGTTTCTGGAAATGGAACAGGAACACGGAAGTATCATCAAAGCACTCCTAGCACGAAAACGCAGTGCCACTCAGACAAACCAAGACACTAGCGGGCCCCGCTACAGCCTCTTCCTATCGTTTGCCTCCGGAATGCAGACGCTCGTTGACGCACTCGCGGAACACCTCACTGAACAGATTCGGCTCGGTACCCGCGTGGACACTATCCAACGCGGAGAAAGCGGCATAGGATGGCGTGTCGCCGTGGCGGATGGTGAAATATTGGAGGCGGAACTGCTCTGCATTGCGCTTCCCGCACCGCAGGCAAGTAGAATCCTGAAAAGTACGTCTCCACTGCTTGCTGAAAAACTGAACGCAATTCCATATTCCTCCTCTACAACGGTTAATCTAGCATTCCACCGCGAAGACATCGCACACGCGCTCAACGGGATGGGATTCGTGGTGCCCATAACAGAACAAATTGACCTTATCGGCTGTTCGTTTAGCAGCGTCAAATTTGAAAACCGCGCCCCTGCCCAATACGTTTTGCTACGGGCTTTTGTAGGAGAAAAACAGGACCTTACCAGCAGTAGACCGGACCAAGAAACGTTGGCAGCATCGGTATTACAGGATGTGAGCAAACTCCTCGGAATTAAAAAACAACCGCTGTTCTCTATCGTTAGTCAACATTCGCAGGCTATGGCACAGTATTTGGTGGGACATCAAAAGATTGTAACGGAGATTGAAACCCTAGCAAAAGATTTGCATGGGATTGCTTTAGCAGGGAATGCATACCACGGTATCGGCATTCCGGATTGTGTTCACAGTGGTGAACAGGCGGCGGAGGCTCTTCTTAATAGTAGCTAATTACGCACGTAACGTACAACGCAAATCTGACGTTTCATGTACACATTACGAATGACTTGACATCGTAAGTCCTGTCTGTTATACTACCATAAAAGAGGAGTCTATTTTGGAAAAGCAAACGCGTGTACCGATTCTTTCGGCAAATCCAACGTTGATAAGTTTAGAGATTATCATTATTTTCTGCACGACCGCCATCTATGCTATATTCGTGGGGCGACATGTAGGGCCGAAAGAGGCTGAGACGATGGACGCAGTCATAGAGACTGTTGGCCCCGTTTCCGATTCTATATTGTTGATTATTATTAGCGTCGCTGCGCTATTTGAAATTGGAGGTGAACTGATGTTACGTTATACCGCAGTCCTTGCAAAAACACGAGCCGAAGGTAAAGCCGAAGGGATAGTCGAAGGTAAAGCCGAAGGGATAGTCGAAGGTAAAGCCGAAGGCAGAGCCGAGGTCTATAAAGAGTGGCGTGCTGACTGGGAGAGAAGACGACAGGAAGCACAAGTAAAAGGGATACCCTTTAGCGAACCGCCGCCACCTAACCCCGAAACCAATAACCATAAACCCTGAGCTAACGGGAAACCGCATTAACACTGGCGTTGCACGCGCGATGACTTCACCCGATTCTATATTGTTGATTATTATTAGCGTCGCTGCGCCATTTGAAATTTGGAGGTGAACCGATGTTCCGTTATACAGCAGCCCTTGAAAGAGCACGAGCAGAAGGCTGGGCAGAAGGGATAGCCGAAGGCAGAGCCGAAGGCAAAGCCGAAGGGATAGCCGAAGGCAGAGCCGAAGGCAGAGCCGAAGGCAGAGCCGAAATCAAAGCTAAGGCCAAGGCTTATCAAGAGTGGTATGCGGCAGGCAAAGCCGAAGGCAGAGCCGAGGTTTATCGAGAGTGGCGTGCTGACTGGGAGAGAAGACGACAGGAAGCACAAGAAAAAGGAATACCCTTTAGTGAACCGCCACCACCAAACCCCGGCATCTCAGCTAATTATTCAGATTCGGCAACGAATTGAAACCGAGCAGCCGTTTTAGTGTCGGTGTTGCACGCGCAATAACCTCATCCGATACCAATTGCAAATGGTTCTGTTGCGGTTTCAGAATAGACCGACAGAAAAAACCGAGCAGCGCAACGCGAGGCGTATCCGTTCTATTTTCTGACGAACCGTGCCATACCGAACCGTTGACAATCAGCACAGACCCCCGAGGGCCGCAGACCTGTTTCGCATCAGCGTATTCAACACCCGGCTCCGGCAACGCTTCAAGCCGTTGATGGCTCTCCGGCACACAGCGGGTCGCACCGTTTTCACGCGTAAAGTCATCTAAAAACCACACACTGTTCGCAACCATAGGAAAAGTAGGACGCGGTGTCGGAAGACCAGATAACGGATAATCAATATGGAGCCCCGCATCGGGTGCCCCCGGATAAAGCACATTTGCTGTAAACGAACTCAGCGTGCAATCAGCTCCAAGCAGATACTCCATGGCGGCAAGCATTTTCGGTTGTTGGATAGCCGCTTCAAAGACCTCGCCTTTGTCAATGAGATTCCAGACGCGCTGCGCACGTCCATCAGTTAAATAGGTGTGCCCCTTACCGGCCGCCTGCTCCGAATTCGCAAGGAATAGAGCGCGTTCCCGGAGTTCGACCGCTGCATCCGATGTTATTAAATTTTCAAGGAGCAGAAAACCGCTTTGCATAAGTTGAGATTTTTCGGAAAGTGTCAACATAGATAAATTTCCCTCTAACGATTTAACGTGAGCTTGATAATAAATATCCATTTGCTCTAAACCTTTTTCACCGCGAAAAAAGCGGTATACTTGTAGCATAAACTTCTTAGTTTGTGCTCTAACGATTTAACGTGAGCTTGATAATAAATATCCATTTGCTCTAAACCTTTTTCACCGCGAAAAAAGCGGTATAATTGTAGCATAAACTTCCTAGTTTGTGCTGTTTTTTGCTAAAACTACCACAGAACGCTCTAGGTCAAAACTTTTTTTCAAACTCGCGTTTAAGGATTTAACGATTTTTTTTCTTGACAATATTATAAGGTTTTTGGTAACATGTCAATTAGTTTAGTTTTTAATTGGATAAACAAAAGTTTTTATGCAAAAAAATGTATTTTTGACTTGACATATCTTGCAAATTGTGGTATCATATTAAATACGTGTTCAATTTAATCGATGATAATACCCACGGATGGGGGAATTTTGCCAAATTTCGGTAAAAAATACCGCATACCGATTAAAATGCTTGATTAATTTTGTCACTTTATGCTAAAATAAAAGATATGGGCAAATTTTACAAAATACATCGGATTGATGATATATAATCACCCCAATCTGTGATGCAATTGTCTAAACGGATTTTCATAGGTCAAATATAGAGCTTCGGTGCCCAATTTTTACCTGCTTTGACCTTAAGATTACGGAATAATTAACTACGGAGATGTTGACTCCATCCCAGGGTCGATTTTACGTATACGGAAAATTTAGCACTGGGTAGTAGGATGGTTAGATGGGCAAACACCTACCTCCGGTTGTTTTTGTTGTGTTTCCCGCTTGCCCATCTAAAAACTTCAGTATTTAGTCTTGTGTTTGCACAGACTTAACGAGGAGGATGAGTTAATGAAAAAACGAACACTTGTTTGTTTTTTGATTTTTACATTGTGTATTTTTTACAGTTCGATTCCGAACACCGTGTTCGCGCAAGATGGTAAATCTCTCGCCCAACAGGTGTTTGACAAGCACAGCGAGACGCTTTTACGCGACGACGTTAAAGTCCTTTTGCCAGAGCTGTTCGACGGTCTTAAGGGTTCAAACGTAGATGATCTCCCGGGGCTCATAAGTCTGGCTATCATTTTACTGAACGCTAATCAAGACGCGGCCGTAAAAGCGCAGGCCGCCAATAACGGTGTCACGCTAACAGATGATCACATTAAGCTTCTTAAAGACTCAGCTGTCCAAGCTGTCCTCAATGATGAAGCTACGAAGAGTTTACTTGGACTTAAAGGGGACGGACTTGGGACAGCAATTGACGAACTTTCTAGGTTGATTAATGAGGCTGGCACTGACCCAGGTGATGGAACCGACCCAGGTGATGGAACCGACCCAGGTGATGGAACCGACCCAGGCGATGGAACTGACCCAGGTGATGGAACTGACCCAGGTGATGGAACTGACCCAGGTGATGGAACTGACCCAGGTGATGGAACCGACCCAGGTGATGGAACCGACCCAGGTGATGGAACCGACCCAGGCGATGGAACTGACCCAGGCGATGGAACTGACCCAGGTGATGGAACTGACCCAGGCGATGGAACTGACCCAGGCGATGGAACCGACCCAGGCACAGATCCAATTATCCCTATTGATTCAGACCTAAATGGCACTTCACGACTTGGTGGACTTTCCCTTAACAAGGTTCATTTTGAACAGTTTGTGCAAGATATCATTGCTGCAGTGGACCCTTCAGGGCCTTCGGGTGCTCTAAGTTCCCTTATAAAACCGGATGAGATAGATAGTCTGATAGATGGTATTCTACGTCTACCTCAGATTAAAGGATTTCTTCCAGCGGATCAGATTTCCATGATTAGTTGGCTTTTAAAGAATGAATTTTCTATTTTCCAGGATGAACCCGCAGGATTAGATTCTGAGAACTTTGGAAATGCTATTATGCCTAGCCTTTCTGAGCTCCTCTATTCTGATGTTCCTACCAAAAGCAAGTACCTGACAAGCGATAATCTGAATCTCTATGTGCGTGTTCCATCAGCACTGAACGGTGGTAAAGTTGAATTTAGACTCAATGGTCAGCAAGTAGCAGAGGCTACAAGAATTACCCCGGTTGAATTCCAAAAGGATACTATTCCTTATACCTTCCGGTTGGAGGAGACTCTCGCTGCTACCAACCTGCCTGCATTACCAGCACATGGCAATCAGATTTTCTCGGGTGTTGTGCTTCGCTATTCACAAACCGGATCAGATGGAGATTATATCGCTGTTGATATGATGCCGATGCATGAGGGTAAAGGGGTTGTATGGAAAACTGAGATAGGCATTTTACCAAAAGGTAGTACCTATTACTATTTTGAAGTCACCCTCGCCGAGCCGGTTTACCTTGAGGTTGTCAATCGTGAAGCACTTGCTGAGGCTGTATCTTCAGCAAACGCTACGCACACCCAAGAGCTAACAAGAACATATAAGATTGAGAATTGGGCAATGCCCGATCCGCATAACCTCCAATTGGTTGATCGGGGTATTTTTAAGGCACTCTTCACCGTCGATATTTTAGGAATTTTAGCTCTGCCCGAAGTCGGTAACGCCATTCGGAGTGGAGATCTAAGCGGGATTCGCCAAGAAACTTGGAATAGACTTCAGGGTTTATTCCTGCGCAATGCCGAAAAATTGACCAGCGAGCTTGAAGGGATGCCTATGGAAGAGGATGGAAAGCAGGTATATACTGGTGGTCTGTTTGATCCGTTGCTGGCTTCTGTCTTCAGCGTGCCAAACGTTGATGTAGAAACGCAGTCCCTTTGGTATGCTGATATCGGTTCAATTGCGGACAATTCAAGGTCTAATCCAATCCACACGCTGGAAGCTGTTGTACGCGATGCAAATGGGGATGCAGTTGATGTAATTGCTGCTGCCTTCAGTAAGGATACCACTGCACCGGAAGCTACAATTGAGATTGCGCCTAGCGAAAATACGGCTGGTTATACGAACAACGATCGCATTTATGTTGCTACAGTTCCCTCAAGAGATGCTGCCGCGCTGCTAAGCATTAGAAGTCAAGTGCAAGCTGATGAGGTGGGACTGGATAAAGGTTCTCTCATTTATCAAATTGCGCGGACAGATGAGGCTGGAAATCCTGTAAGCACTTGGATGCCTTTGGATGTTCAGGGTACTATGTTAGCCTCTGAGCTTTGGGATGTCGCTAGAGAGCGATTGACCTTAATTCCAGATGAAATTAAAGACCCAGCTACAGGTGCCTCCATTAAACCCAAAGAATTGTCTTTAGATGCACTTTTGGCACTGCTAAGCTCCCCGCTTGTGCAGCCTACATTGATAGGAGCCCTCAAGAACCTTGGTCTAACGAATGCTGATGAACAGCACGCCGCAGTGTTAACAGGGCTGCTAGGTGCAATCGCCGGGGATATTAACCTTGTACCGCTAACCTGGGATGCATCTCAGGAGATGACGATGGCTATTCAAGGTGAGAACATGCCGCTCCTTACCGGGAACTATCGTATTCGTGCCCTCGGTATCGATTCGCTCCTCAATATCAGTTCTCATGACCAGGGACAGCATCTCAGAATCGTCGCGCCTGAAGAAAATTATGATCGGGCAAGCGTCATCCTCGCAAGTTTAGGCGATGTCAACGATAATGGCAAGGCTGATGATTACGAAACGGGGACTATCTACAAAAATACCACCGACAATGTCATGTTAACTGTTAAGTTCAGCGAGCGTTCAGTGCATCCTGTTACTCTCCAAGTTCAATACATGGATGCAGATGGCATCACGTGGAATAACATCGGCGACCTGCTTTCCCTTGCCGAAGGGGTGGACGAAGTTGCCCCAATTTCTTGGAACGTCACCGATTTTGATGCATTAGTCGCAGCTGGCGATACTGTCAAGGTCCGTGCAGTCGCAGAAAACGCCCTTGGACTCCCAGATGACGACCCAATGGTGCTCTCCATTAATTTGGATGACGATGTGCATCCAGTCGATCCGGTGGTATTAGCTGTTGACGTTGATGCAACGTCCATTATGAAAACGAATCAGGATAGCGGTGCCCCGCAAGGGACAATCAACCTTATCGGGTATACACCACGTCGGACGGTCCCAGCAACTGACATAATTCGTGTTGAAGCCAAACGGATGACTGACGAAATGTGGATGGAAATCGGTATTGTTGAAGTCAGCGATGCTAACGGTATGGGAGGCGGAGATACCGCTGCTATTCCCTTTAAAGGTAAAACACTGGCAGATGCGCATTCCGGGCTCCATATAGATCCGACCAGTAGTTATCTCAAATGGGTGGTTACTGTAGATACGACCGCCTTAGCGGATACCATCACGAAGGATAGCCCCGGCGCACGCGATGTAGCACTTGATGACAACCGCTACATGGTGCGGGCTTATGCTGTCGGTGAGGACGGTAGTGATGTTTCTCCTGTCCTTGAAGGTGATAACACTGAAATGTTCTCCGTTGACAACGATGACGATGTCGCACCACTCGGGCCGACAAAAGTTGTAGTAGTTTCTACTAGGGTTGACGCAGTTAATCCCCACTTTGTAGACCATGGCGAAGGTAAGTACGAAGCAGGTGGCCTCGTTGACAAATATGACGATACCTCACCTGTTATTACCTTGATGCTTACGCCAACAGCCAAGCGGTCAACTTATGCAGGGGTGAAGTTGATAACGACTCTTCCTGAAGGTGCTGTGATAGTAGGACCGACTGAGACTGCGGAAGGCAGTGGTGTCTTTAAAGTAACAGTTGATATCGGCACACTTATGGACGAAGACGATATGGTCCACAACGACGTATATCTGCCAAACGGTGATTATATGTTCCACGCCCTGGCTTATGACAAGGCGGAGCCATACAATGACGAGACTGCTGCTGACGAAATGTTTCTCGAATACGGAAATATTCAAGCCGATACTTACGACGATGATGAAATCACGGTGACTGTCAAGAACACTTACCGTCCCGCTCCGGGCGTAGTAGCAATCACCGTCGACAATTCAGACGAGATGATGAATCCGGATAGCAGCGCGCCGCAAGGCGAACTCACGCTCAATGCATATTCGCACGATATCACTTCACCGCCAACAGAAGAGGTTCGATTTGAAGTCAAACGTTCTGGCGATGAAGCTTGGACTGTCGTTGGCACTGCAAGTGAATCCACACCTGTTACGAAAGCGGATGCGGATATAGCAGATGTTTTAAATGGGCTTGTCGGAATTACAGAAAACGGCACAATGTCGGGTGAGGAATCAGAAACCGACATCCTTGAACCCTACCAGAAATGGTCTATTACCATTGATACTGTTGCTCTTGGATTAGAGGATACTATCGCACGTGGTGATGCCGCGCAACGCGATGTCAAGTTAGATGATAACCAGTATGAGGTCCGCGCGATTTCACTCACGCCGAAAAACCCCGAGATGCCCGAACATGAGCAGCTGGCCGGTGTGGCAGCATCCTTCTCATTAGATAATGTTGATGATGTTCCCCCACTCGGACCGACAAACATCACCGGTATTTCTGATATTGCAGGGGACATCGCTCAGAACGAAGATGGCAGCTACACTGTCAGTTTAATCGTTGATGAACCAGCCCTCGCAGCAACGACAGATGTCACATTTACCATTAAACCGACTGCTGATGAGAAAACTTATGTCGGCGGTAAGGTTATCTTGGTTCAAACTGCGCCTGATGGCACAGTCATGGAATTTGAAAATGCTGTTGAAGCTGGACAGGTTACGATTAACGTCAATCAGGATGCAAACGAAAACGGCATCTACACGTATTACGCGCTTGTTGAAGATAGTGAAAGCAATAGGCAAGCAAATACAGAAGAGGAAGGGATTTCTCCAGTCATCGATGTCCATGTCAAAAACTTCCGTGCAAGTGACATTCAGGAACTTATGGTCACGGCAGTTGATGGCAAATCGGTGGATGAGAATGGTTTCCTTGAGGTGGATGGCAAACTTCTGAAGGTAAACGGCGAAGATGCTGTCCGAATTCCGCTCCGAGACTCAATCGATGTGAGTTTCAATGTTGCTGATACCTCATGGCTAGCAGTTGGAGACCTCACAGGTGTCCTTGTCGCTCAAAACGAGGTAATGTTCACCGCAAGTAGCGATGCTGAGAATATGTTCGCACTGATGGCAGAAAAGCTTTCAGAGCTGGACGATGGCTGGTATACAGCAGAAGGCGAAATCACAAAACGGAACGGTTCTATAATCTTCCCGTTAGCGGACATTAATTTGGATAACACCGGCCCAATGATCGTTATTAAAACGCCAACAGTAGGGGCTACAGTCAATGACTTGCCAACACTGCTTGCTAGTTTAGACGATGGCGAATTGGGTAGTGGTGTCAGTGCACAAGATACAGCTGTTGTGACCCTCGTCCGGATTCGTCCGAAACATGAGGGGCAGGTAGAAGTTGATGTTGATGTCGACGATAGCCTTGTTGAGCAAAATCTCGACTCGCTCGTCTACACTGGCACTAATAACCTTTCCGGTGGCGCATATACGTTTAAAATCCAGGTTGCAGATAGTCTAGGAACCGTTGGTACAGAGTCGGTAACGTTTGCTATTGAAGGTTTAAACCCAACAGTTGTCATTACCGCACCTGCTTCCGGGCAAACTTTTGATGCGAGCCCAGAAAGCATTACAGGTTTCTTTGCTGGTGGCGGCGAGGTTAGCGTTACGAAGTTTTCCGTTAACGACGTGGATATGGATATAACGCCAGATGGAAACAACTTCACTTATATGCCAGCTGAAGGATTCAGTGAAGGCGACCACAAAGTCAATGTTGAAGTTACGGATGGCAGCGGCTTAACGGCTGAAACCTCCTTAACCTTCACAGTAGAATTACCGATTCCGACAGTGTCTATAGCAGCACCTGCTCCTGGTAGCATTCATGACCATGAGTTCAGTCATATCGCTGGTGAATTCAGCGGTGTCGGTGATGTTGAAATCACACTGATGGTCGGTGATAAGGAAGTTGATGTAACCCAAAAGGGTAATCAGTTTACCGCTACATATCCAGAGAAGTTAGCTGAAGGCGACCATAAGGTATCTGTCATGATTACCGATGCGAATGAAAAAACCGCCAACGCATCAGCCGCATTCTCCGTAGTCTATCCTGTCCCAACGGTGTCTATAGCGTCACCCGCTGCAGGTAGTGCTCACGACCATGAGTTCAATCATATCGCTGGCGAGTTCAGCGGTGTCGGTGATGTTGAAATCACACTGATGGTCGGTGATACAGAGGTTGATGTAACGCAAAAGGGTAATCAGTTTACCGCTGCATACCCAGAGAAGTTAGCTGAAGGTGACCATATGGTATCTGTCATGATTACCGATGCGAATGAAAAAACCGCCAACGCATCAGCCGCATTCTCAATCGCCTATCCTGATGCGATGATATCTATAACCTCACCCGCTGCAAGCGGTGCTTATGACCACGAGTTCCGTTACATTGAGGGTGAATTTACTGGCGTTGGTCCAGTAGATATCAGCCTGATGGTTGGGGAGACCGAGGTTAAAGGTGTATCTATAGCAGGCATGCAGTTTAGTGCTACATTGCCAGATAAGCTGCCCGAAGGCGACCATAAGGTAACCGCCAAGATTAAGGATGCAAATGATGAAGAGGCCGCAGCATCGACCGAATTCAAAGTTACGTATCCTGATGCGATGGTGTCTATAGCGTCACCTGCTGCAGGTAGCACACACGACCATGAGTTCAGTCATATCGCTGGCGAGTTCAGCGGTGTCGGTGAAGTCGAAATCACACTGATGGTCGGTGATATGGAAGTTGATGTAACGCAAAAGGGTAATCAGTTTACCGCTGCATATCCAGAGAAGTTAGCTGAAGGTGACCATACGGTATCCGTTATGATTACCGATGCCAATGGGGAAACCGCTAACGCATCAGCCGCATTCTCAATCGCCTATCCTGATGCGATGATATCTATAACCTCACCCGCTGCAAGCGGTGCTTATGACCACGAGTTCCGTTACATTGAGGGTGAATTTACTGGCGTTGGTCCAGTAGATATCAGCCTGATGGTTGGGGAGACCGAGGTTAAAGGTGTATCTATAGCAGGCATGCAGTTTAGTGCTACATTGCCAGATAAGCTGCCCGAAGGCGACCATAAGGTAACCGCCAAGATTAAGGATGCAAATGATGAAGAGGCCGCAGCATCGACCGAATTCAAAGTTACGTATCCTGATGCGATGGTGTCTATAGCGTCACCTGCTGCAGGTAGCACACATGACCATGAGTTCAGTCATATCGCTGGCGAGTTCAGCGGTGTCGGTGAAGTCGAAATCACACTGATGGTTGGTGATAAGGAAGTTGATGTAACGCAAAAGGGTAATCAGTTTACCGCTGCATACCCAGAGAAGTTAGCTGAAGGCGACCATACGGTATCCGTCATGATTACCGATGCCAATGAGAAAACCGCTAACGCATCAGCCGCATTCTCAATCGTCTATCCTATGCCGATGGTGTCTATAGCAGCACCCGCTGCAGGTAGCACACACGACCATGAGTTCAGCCATATCGCTGGTGAATTCAGCGGTGTCGGTGAAGTCGAAATCACACTGATGGTTGGTGATAAGGAAGTTGATGTAACGCAAAAGGGTAATCAGTTTACCGCTGCATACCCAGAGAAGTTAGCTGAAGGCGACCATACGGTATCTGTCATGATTACCGATGCCAATGAGAAAACCGCCAACGCATCAGCCGCATTCTCGATTGCATATCCAATGCCGACAGTGATGATCCAATCACCTGCTGCTGGCCACATGTACGGTCATAGCGAATCGGTGGCAATCCTGGGTGAATTTACCGGTGTAGATAAAGTTGATGTCGATGTCACACTTGATGGTAAAGCCGTTGAAGGCGTATCTGTAAAAGATAACCAGTTTACCGCTAACCTTAAAGCGGCAACATTAAGTGATGGTGAACATAGGATTGATGTTACAGTCACGGATGCGAACAAGAAAACCGCGCAAACATCGACTATCTTCAAAGTCAATGTACCAGGGCCGACAGTTGAACTCCTCTCACCGGCCGCGGGTCAAACCTATGACCACGGTAAACCGGTTGTTCGGGGGACATACACAGGCGTTGGTGACATTACGCTAATGCTTGCTATTGACGACGGTGACCCGTTTGAGGTTGCAGGCGAAGATAACCAATTCACTTATATGCCTCCTGAAGAGCTAGGTGGCGGTGAACACACCGTTTCTGTTACAGCGGAAGATGCCAATGGCAAAACGGCGCATGCAACCGTTGTCTTCTCAATAGAGCTAGATTCAACACCGCCTGTCATTTCAGAGGTATCGCCATCTGGTGTGGTGAGGCTCAATAAAGCGGATGTCCTCGCGGAGAACTTTGCCATAACGATTTCGGCAGTTGTCAGTGATGACGAGTCTGATATCTTAGACGTTAACTACGTAATTGACGGTGGAGACACAAACACTTATCCTGTCAACCGCGTTAAGAATAGGTTCGAGATTGTAGAAAGCTTTACCGCCGGTCCACACACAGTTAAACTGTCAGTGACCAGTAAAGGTGGCACTCGGGAATTCAGTTGGCAATTCGTATTAGAGGTTGATGATGTTGCCCCGGTAATTTCGTCAATCACGCCTACGGGTACCCTCCATGCGGGACTTCCGACAATTTCGGCAAGTGCTGTGGATGCATCCGGTGTAACCGAAATGGTTATCACACTGATGGATAGCAGTGGCGAAGTGGTGGAAGGCGAGACCCAAGATGATGATGAAGATAGAATTAACCCAGGTATCACCCGTTTAGACTTCCATCCGGCTGAACCTCTCGCTGAGGGGACTTACGTGATTGAGGTTAGAGCGACCGATGCGTTCGGTAATTCTGCTACGGCAAAAGGCGGTTTCACAATTGATTTCGATACCGCTGCGCCTATCATCACGATGGCATCGCCACAGAACGGCGCACGCTTGATGTATGATATGGATGAAGCACGGCGCCCGACGATTTCAATCACCTACGCCGATGCTGAAACTGGGATAGATGTTGATTCCATCCGATTCGTTTTGAATGACAATTTGATTACCCTCACAGCCGCGCAAAAGTCAGCTTCACAGGTAGTGTATGTACCAGATGCTGACCTTGAGCCTGGACAGTATGCTGTGAAGTTGGAAGTGTCTGACAGAGCGCATCAACAGGGCAACGTCTCTGATGAGAACGAAGGGGCTCGGAAGGCTAATATGGCCGTCTACGAATTCGGCTTCTCTGTTGAAGTCAAGGACGGACCGATATTGGCAGCACGTCCCATTAACTACCCCAACCCGTTCAAAGAGAACACTCGGATTTCCTTCACGCTTGCACGGCAGTCAACCGTTACGATTGTCATTTATGACGCAACGTTACGACCTGTCCGCGTGCTTGTAGATAACGAAGTCTGGGATGCAGGCGAGTATACCCACAAGCCTGACGGTTCAGATGCAATCGGGTGGGATGGAAAAACAAGCGGTGGCGAAGACCTGGCACGAGGCATCTATTTCTGCCAGATTACGGTAGCCGATGGCTTCGAACCAGAGACCGCTATTCTTAAGCTCGCTCTGACGCGCTAAGTAAACGATAGACCGCAAATCGGGGCTGGACATCACGTCCAACCCCCGATAGCGCGGCTATGAAGGAGAATATGAATGTCTATCACAAAGCAAAAATTGCTATGCGGTGTAATACCCGTTTTACTTCTTATCCTAGCTGTGTCACCTGTCTGTTTTGCCGAAGGGGAAGTTAACGCTATGCCCCATTTACGGCTTGGCGCAGGGGCCCGCTCGATTGGCTTAGGCGGCGCTTTCACAGCTATTGCGGAAGATGCTACCGCCACCGTCTGGAACCCAGCCGGCCTCGGTTCATCATCCGACCTGAATCTTAATATTTCCACACAGCGGCTCTCCTTAGATAGAAGCCATACGTTCATCGCGCTCACAAAAACGCTCGGCACTTATGGCTCCATCGGAATCGCTGCAACGAATTTCGGTGTCAGTGATTACGACTTATACGACGCAAAAGGCGAATACGGCGGTCAATCTAATTACAGCGCAAACGCCTACTCCCTCTCTTACGGAGTCGCCTTCGGACAATTCAATGCTGGACTCACAGGCCGAATATTGACAGACAACTTCGGCGTTGAGAGCGTCGAAAACCAAAGCGGTTTCGGCGGCGTAGATATCGGATTGATGGGACATGCACTCCCTATAGATGTACCCGCAAAATTTAAGCACCATGCACTACACGTACATGAAAACGGCGCAGAGGGAGAAGACCTGAGCGTGCCGACTTTCCATTACGGGCTCGCTGCGAAATACCTCGGGGCATCCCTTGGTGAAGCCACGGTCCCCATGGTCGTCAGCTTCGGACTAGCTTATGACCTCTATATGGGCAACGCTGTCACATTCGCTGCCGATATTGAGCACGAGTTTGTCAAACTTGACGAGAGCACGACAAGCCTGCGCGTCGGCACAGAGTACACCATTGTTACTACGAAACACACAGCATTTGCCATCCGTGGCGGAGTCAAAGCCTCCCGCGACGCGCAAAATCTATTCGGTGGATTTGGTATAAACATCGGCGGTTTGCAGATTGACTATGCTATCCAAGATGGCATGGCAAGTGAAATCAACGGAGTCGGATCAACGCATTTTGCTTCTGTCTCCTATAGATATTAATACCTAAAAGGAGGAAACCGATGAAAATGATAAAAGCCACTCTCAAGCTAGCACTGATTCTCTATATCTGCGCGGCACTCAGTGGCGTTTACGTGTTATCCGCATCCGCGAGAATCACACCCCACGATGGCGATGAAAGCACTACGCTCATCACCATCGAAAAGGGCGATACCCTCTGGCATCTCTGCCAAGAACATTTGAAAGATCCGCTCCGATGGCGTGAATTGAGCAAATACAACGACTTCACGAATCCACACCTCATCTATCCAGGCGAAAAACTCCGTATCCCCATCGCTATGATGAAAGAGATGGAAGATGAACTTGGAAAAGAAAATGAGGAACTTCAGTCACAACTTGACGAAGCAGTCGCCAAGTCAAAACAACTTGAAGCGAAAGTCGCAGCTGCCGAAAAAGACGCTAAAGGCCTTCAAGCTCAACTTGATAAAGCCGCAGCACAACTTAAGGCTCTTGAGGCCGCATTGAAATCACAAGAAGCACTCACACAAGCAGTGACCAAATCTGTGGACAACGTGAATGATAGCCTCAAAAAAGAACTGGCCGCAGCCCATGAAGCACTTCAGAAAAAAATGAACCAAGCCAACCGACGCGTCAACGCATTAGAAAAGATGCTCACTGAACAGAATGCTGCTCTGGAAGAATCGCAGAAAAAACTGATGGCGGTTCATCAAAGTACTGAAGCACTTTTAAAACAGATTGAAGCGAACCAGCAAGGCATCGCAGAAATCAAAAGACTAATCGAAGACGCAAAAGGGTTCCACGAGAAACCCTCCCCCGGGAAACGGGCACTTGTGTTCGTTACCACAGTTGCAGCGGGTATCGGATGGTTTGCAATCAAGGCTATCGGCGGAAGAAGTAGTGACTAGCAGCAACCTAGCCGCTAATACCGATTTACAAAAAAGCAGGGAGGGTGTTTGTATGCCTTCTCTGCTTTTTTCTTATTAAGTAGAGATACGCCTATGAAAGCAATCTTTAACCGCCGAACCCATTCAACACAGCACAGCATTATCGCAGCTGTCCTTACTCTCATGTTAACCTTTGGTACGGGGTGTGCCTTTAGCCTCAGCACCCTAGGAAGTGCTGGAAATGCTGCCGTTGAGACGTTGCGTGACATCAACATCTTCACCGATGCTGAGGAGGTACAATTCGGTCTAGCATACGTTGCGGAGCATGAGAAGGAGATAAGACTTTACCATGACCCTGTTGTGAACAACTATATCAACGGGCTTGGTCAGTCGCTCGTTCGGCACAGCAAACGTAATAATATCCGCTACACGTTTAAGGTTGTTGATACAAAAGGAGCTAACGCCTATGCTATACCGGGAGGGTTCATTTACATTCACCTCGATCTCATCCGAATAGCGAAAACAGAATCGGAGTTAGCGGCTGTTATCGGACACGAAATTGGGCACATTGTTGGGCAACATTCTATGAAACAGCTCACACAAGTTTACAGTCTTGAGCTTGTAAAGCAGCTTATCTTAGATGAAGACTCAGGCGCGCTGAAAAAGATAATTGCGGATATCCTCGCTGCAGGGCTTCTCTTCAGATACAGTCGCGATTATGAGCGGGAAGCGGATAGATACGGGGTGCAAAACATCTATGATGCAGGTATAGCCCCTGAGGGAGCAGCAAAATTCTTTGAAACTTTGCGGGCACAACAGAGACGAAACCCGACTACCCTGGAAAAATTGCTTTCAACGCATCCAGTTCATAGCGAGCGCATCGCAAATGTTAATTCGCAGATTAGGAGTTTACCCTTTAAGCCTGGACTTCGCACAGACTCCACCGCTTTCCGGCAGGTGAAGCGACGGCTAGGCCAATAGTGACGAGAATATGTTTAACATCGCTCTGATGGGCAATGTTTACACACTTTTGCGGTTCTGTGGTTGTAATTTACTTGACAATTTTTGACAAAAATTGTATCATGTGCGTTAATATTAGAAAATGGACAGCACCAGAGCTAAATGGTTTATTCGCCAAATATTTATGATATATAAAACTCAGGTAATAGCACCAAAAATCCTTCCCCCCCGCCTGCTGGGGGGTTAGGGGGGGTATTTAGCGCGTTTAAAAGTTAAAACATGGTATCAAATACTTCAACAGATGTCCTGCTTCTCTCGAACAAGGCAATCCAGCTCTACGGAGATAGAGCCGGTAGACGGGGCAACTTCAAATTCGCAGGGCTCGCTGAGCTCCAATCGGCAAAAGTCGTTTTACTACAAGGCGACGTTGAGAGTCTTTATCAACCCGCCGATTGGCGGCGCTGCTTGCGTCTCGTAACCCTTGCAGACCGACTCAAAAAACCGCTAGTGTTCTGGAACCTGCCGCTTGTACGTATCGCTACGACGCAGCATCCAACTTCATTAGCATTGGGCACAGCAATTCAGAAAGCCGAAGTGCAATTATTAAAGTTTCCGCACCCTATTCTCACTGTTTTCGATCAGGAGTACGAATTGCAGAACGCCATACAGGAATTGGGATGGGGAGACGGAACCGTTCTCGTCAAACCGCCTGAAGTAGACCTACCCGAATTGCCGGATGTTCAGCAGTCCAACGTGAAAATTGTTTATCGCCAAGCAGACGTTCCAGCACAAATTGTGGAACTTTTACAAGACCTGTCCGAGATTCCGGGCACGGAATTAGTTGCGAACCGGTTAGAATCGCTGCGCTTGCTCACAGAGAGGGACCGTTAGCCTGAGGCAAGTCCAATCCATCTGGTAGGGAGTACCGCCCGCATGTTTGAAGTTAAATTAAGACCCCGTCTTGAGGCGATGCTTGCTGTTGTCGCCAAAAAAATGGTTGCTATAGGAATCACCGCAAATATGGTGACGTTTTCCGGATTGCTCGTTAACCTCGTTGCAACCTTCTGTTTAGCAAGAGGATATTTGGTTGCAGGCGGTATTCTCTTACTGTTTGGGGGGAGTTTTGATATGATAGATGGAGCTGTGGCACGGGCCCAATCCACTCGTCATCCCTCCGGGGCACTCCTGGACTCCGTAATTGACCGCTATTCGGAGGGGTTTCTCTTTCTTGGTGCCCTCATCTATTTCTACAGCTTGGAAAATCTGCTGGGCATAATTTTTGCGTTTGGGGCGTGGTTCGGTTCAATCCTCGTCAGTTATGTGAGAGCAAGAGCCGAAGGATTACAAGCAACTTGTAAGGTAGGGCTCATGCAGCGTCCGGAGCGTATTGTCCTCTTCGGTTTTGGCGTTCTGCTCCAAGGCGCGCTTTCACCCTTTATCCCCAGGCTCAGCACCGACGGCTTAATCCTGCTCTGTGCACTCGGCATCTTGACGCTTTTCTCACATATCACCGCTATCCATCGGCTGATTTTCTCCTACCGCGAATTGGAACGTTAAGGCGTAAGGTTGAGAAGGGATTTAATATCCCAACCAAGCGGTTTCAAAGCCAGATCAGCGGCGTAAACCGTGACAGTGATAACCAGCACGACTTTAATCCATTTTTCGCCTGCGTTGACTGCCCAATGGCTGCCAATCCAAGCACCCGTAGCGTTCCCAAACGCCAATGTTATTCCTAACACCCAATTGACCTGTCCTTGACTGACGAAAATACCGAGGGCAATAATGGTATAGAAGAAAATAATAAAGACCTTTAATGCGTTAGTAATAATCAGGTCATCCCCATCAATAATTCGCAACGCGGCGATAATCAACAAACCAACGCCTGCCTGAATAAACCCGCCATAAATTCCGACAAAAAAGAGCACCACGCTTGTGATAATTCTGTGGTGTGTATCGCTGGGGTTAATTTTATCGTGCAGCCATTCTGTCGGGTTGAAAAGGGTTAAAAGGAGCATCCCGATCATTACAACTGCCAGAATGGGTTCAAAAACATTATCCTCTGTCTGGGTAGCAATGTAAGCACCAATAGCTGCGCCAATAGCTGCGGGTATCGTGAGTGCGATTGCGTATCGAAAATTTGAAACGCCTTTTCGGCGAAATCCAAAAATCGCGCTAAAGGTTTGCAAAAGAATCGCCACCCGATTTGTACCGTTCGCTAGGGGCGTTACGTTTGTTTTTATGCCAGTGGCAAAAGGTAAAAGAAATATGAGTGTGGGCAGCGTCAACAGTGACCCGCCACAAGCGAGTGTATTTAGAAAACCAGCAAACATCCCGACTCCTAGCAGCAGCGGAATAAATAAAAAATTAAATTCTGGCCCAAATAGTGCTTCAAACATCTGAATTTTTATTTCCTTTCAATAGTTTGGGATGCGTGCCGGGCAGTTCGCCGATATTTTGCAACCCTGATTAAGAAAAAGGCAACAAAATTGCCTAATACAACTGCACTGCCGACCCCTGTAAGCACCAGAAATCCGCCAATCTGAAGGATACCGTTTCCGAAGGGGCAGTGCCACCCTTGAATGAGCATCGCAAGGCCGGGAATCAGCACGCCGAGGACAAATCCTACGCAAGCAGCAACACCAGCAATATTCTGATATTTCTTCAATGCTGGCAATGGAACTTTAAGCATATCCATCCTCTCTACATTTGGCTATGCAAGCCCGAGATATGTATCCCTACCTTGCACAAGTGCCTCTATTTTCCGGTCTACGACAGAACGTTTAAGCATCCAAAAGCCGCAGTCCGGGTGTACCCAGCCGATTCGCCCGGAGCCGACCATTTTTTCTGCTTTTTCGATGCTCGCTGCGACATCATCGCGGGTTTCAATCCGGTTGACCTTCACATCAATAACGCCGATGCCAAGAACGATATCCGATGTAACCGCCTTGAGTGCCGCCAAATCGGTTTCGGGTCGATGTTTCAGTTCCAGAACGAGATGGTCGCATCGGAGTGCATTCAAAAAATCGATGAGTGCTGTCCAACTCCCTTTTTGGATAACCTGTCCACCGTAGTTGCCGAAGCAGAAATGAACAGCTTTCTGTCCCTGAAACGCGTCAAGGACAATGTTAATCGCCTTAGCAGCAAGCGGTGCGTCCTCAGGATTGCCGGGTATATTCGCTTCGTCAACCTGAAGACAGGCACAATCAAGTTCAGCCGCCTGTGCGGCTAACACCTCTGCTAAAGCGATGAGCAACGTTTCAAAGTCGCCGTAATGTTTATCAAGCAACGTGCGTGCAAGCATATACGGGCTAGTCACTGTAAATTTAATGTTCCTACCAGCGGTGTTAGTAGCGCGCGTGCAATCGGCAACGAGGTTTAGTACACCTTCACCTAAGGGGCCCTCAACGACCCCCGCTGGTTTTGCCCGAAACGCCATTGTCTGCATTTGCCGGAACTCGTACCACTCCTGCCGTCCCACTTCTGCTCTCACGCCTGAAAGCGGCCTGATAAAATAGTCGATCATTCCGTTCGTATCCGGATGATTCACATCAAAGCGATACAGTTCACCATCTGTCGGCAGTTCAATGCCATGTTGCCGCTGAATATCTACCACAACGCGTGTAGCATCAATCAGTGCCTGTTCTGTAGGCATCGCTAAAAGCCACGCCGGTGCTGGATAAGACCCAACAGTTGTGGTTAAAATTTCTGGTTTTGTAGTATTCACCGAAGTGCCGCCTTTTCTAATCTGCCTACAAGCCGGGTGTCCTTAATTGCCTATAAGTTCAAAAGATTCAAGTTCAAAAACGGTTTCAACTGTCACATCGTTACGCGTCTGTGATTGCGTAAATTTGATGATACCGACATTCGGGGCAACCCACTTTTTCACGATAGTTGTATCAAGTGAAAAATCCATGCCGCCTCCAACGTCGAACCCCCACCAGAATGACTCCTGAACCACGAAAACGTTCTCGAAAGTGCCAGCCGGCACGGTGACTGTCTCTTCAGCGAGCACCTCAAATTCGTCAATGCCCCAGCCGAGCGGAAAATTTTCAGGCGGCAGTTGCGCTTCAAAGTGAGTTGTCCATTTCGCACCTGTAATCAGTGGGAATTGGTACAAAGAGAGAAACGGTTTGAACAGCAGCGTGTCCTCCGTGCCGGAAGTCATATTTTGCGCGTGCTGAATAATGCCTATAACCTCTCCTTCTTCATTAAAATCCTTACCGAGGTAAGAGTAATTCACCACGTTCTCCAACCCTACCGCTGTGCTGGATTTCTGTAGGACAAAGCTATCAACTGTTGTCCCACCTTCTAATTGGATTTGGATAGTATCCACGATTTCAAACGTAACCCCCGTATCCTCTAAATTATTGTCGTGCGTGGGGCCAAACCTAAGCACCGTATCTTCTAAATCATTGTCGGGCGTAGGGTCTTTAGCACTGCGGTACCGCCAGATATTTCCGACCGCGAGCGGATAATAGTCGCCCGGCCGAATTCGCCAGACGTGAATATCAAGACTACGAGTTGTGACGTTTTCACCATCGCTCACCGTCACCCGAATGTGGTGCAGCTGCTCCTCTTCAGGGGCGGTCCAAAGGGCACCCGAATCCTGTTCCACTAGCGTGCCGCCGCTAGCCCCCCAAGTGAATGTCATGAGGTCATTCTCAAGGTCATAAACCTCCAATTGGATGGCTATCTGTCCCCCCGGCGGAACAATGTTGGATTCCGCTTCGAACACTGAAACCACGGGTGCCCGGTTCGTATCGTCCGCTGCGTCCCCGCAACCGATAGCTAGGGGTAGAAGCAGAAACCAAAAAAGATTGTAGAAATAACGGACCTTTTTCATGGTTCAAATCCTACACCCCGCAGCACCTCACGAGATTGAGAAGTACCGTTGCCTGTAACGTTATACGCAAACGTGTTCATCAGCCGGTCATTTTCCGAATTGTTTGGCGCGGACCCGTGAATAATAAGGGCGTTGAAAAATACAGCGTCCCCCGGGGCCATTTCAACTGCGACCGCGTCGTCCCGTTCCTGATAGTGTCCCGGTAAAAATACGCCGAACGTTTGCTGTTTCCGTTCATGCTCCTGCAAACCCCAGTTATGGCTACCCGGAACAAATTGGATACACCCGTTCTCTAGGTTTGCCTCACTGATGGCGAGTTGACAGTTGACCATGACCGGCTTGTTCTGGTCGTTTTTCCAATAAGCGTAATCCTGATGCCATGGAATAGCAGTGCCATCGCCCCCTGCCTTCGGCAGCAATTTGCTGTGATAAAGCGCAATGTCCGGGCCCATCATCTGCTCAAGCACATCCAGCACGGCATCCGAGCGAAGCAACTGATTGAGCGTAGGACTTACCAACTCGCTGTGCATAAGCTGCTTGATGCGTGGCGGATGGTCAGATGTATCATAGACCTCCCACGAAATTCCGATGCCCTGGGTAGGATTTTCTGCCATGCGGTTGTGTATATCTTCAATTTCAACCTGAATTTGCGCGACATCTGTTGACGAAACAAGGCTCTTTTTCAAGAGATAACCGTTCATTTCATAAAAATCTTTTTCTTCCGCTGTAATACCCATCTGCTTTTCCCTTAATTCAGTAAGATTTATATTTTAAAGTATATAATAAGTTTCGCAAAAAGTCAAGGTATTTTTTTGTAATTACCGTCACTAACTAAACGTTCACCGCTGGAAAAAGGTTTACTTTTTCGCTGAATGCTGCTACAATATCAACATATTTTTTGAAACCGAACGGAGAATCCTATGGATTACACACTCAAAAATTGCCAAAAAATAGTGGATGACTGGATTCATACCATCGGCATCCGCTATTTTTCTGAATTAACCAATACCGCCATTCTCATGGAAGAGGTCGGCGAACTTGCAAGAATTATGGCACGTCAATACGGCGAACAGAGCTTTAAAGACACCGAGCATAATCTAGACCTTGGCGAAGAAATAGCTGATATCCTATTCGTCCTCCTCTGCATTGCAAATCAAACGGGGGTTGAACTTGAGGAAGCATTCGAAAAATCCATGGAGAAAAAGACACACCGAGATAAGGAACGTCACAGCCAAAATCCGAAACTTCTAGAAAACCTTGGAGATAAACAGTAATGTTGCGCATGAGCTATAATTTTCTCACCATAACCGTACTTTTTATGCTCAGTGGGTGTGCGCTTTTCCCGAAAACACCGCCTGCTTCCCCAACTGACCCGTTGATTGTGCGGAATCAGAAATGGCGCGAGTATATCGCCCAAGGCACTAGCGAATTAGAGAACGGCAATCTGCGAAGCGCGCTTATCGCTTACCAAGCTGCCCAAGCAATCCGTCCAGATTCCAGCCAAACGCAACATAAAATCGCTCAGATTTATTTTCAACTTGAAGAGTATGAAAACGCACGGGACGCATTTGTAGCCGCTTTGGCATTGGCACCGAACAACATCGTAGCTCTTAACGCTATCGGATACATCTCCGAAAAACTAAACGATTATGCAGCCGCAGCACAGTACTATGAACGTGTTCTCACGATTTCATCAGATAATCTCTATGCGTTGAATCACCTCGGTTTGGCATATAAACAGTTAAACCGGTTTGATGAAGCATTGACGATGCTACGAAAGGCGTTAGCACTTGACCCGAAGTGTCAGCAGCCTGAAAGTCAAAATTTACACAATTACTTGGGATTAATCTATCTCGAACAGGGGGAGGTTGGCGAAGCCATCGCGGAACTGCGGGAATCCATTCGGTTATTTCCACAAGATGTTTGGGCAAGGCAGCAGCTCGCCTCGCTTTACGAAGACCATCAGCGGTACTTTGAGGCACGCCTGCAATATCAGCAACTCTTGGCGGTTGACCCAGACAACCTTCTCGCCGTGACGCGGCTGCAAGCACTATCACAATTGAACCCCACACCGCTTCAGGCGGTCAAAGTCCCCCCCGTACGGCTTTTGACTCCGGCGGTTGAAGAAATTATCGAGAACGCCCCGGATGCTAGCGATTATCCAAACGCTGATGCACTTATTCTATTCAACCACTTCAGCCATGATGTTTTGCCGACAGGGAGGTCGCGCTACACCACCCATCAGGTCGTTAAACTTCTCACGGAAAGAGGTATCCAAAAATACGGGGACATTGCCATCCCGTATCAACCGAACGCCCAAAATATCCAAGTGAATATTGCCCGAACAATCGCAGCGGACGGCACAGAACTCCAACCGCCCGATGAGGCATTCAACGACGTAACACCCCCCGGCTTATTGGCGCGAAACCTCTATTCCGATATGATGTGGCGAGTCATCTCCATGGTTGGCCTCACACCCGGGGTCTGCATTGAATATCAGGTGACGCTTGAAGATAAAACAGAGCAGGCTGCAGGCAGCGAAACGTGGATTACGGGGGGATACAATTTCCAAGGCACAGAACCAACCCTTGAGACAACTTACGCCCTCCGAATCCCGCAGGCATTCCCCCTCCAATGGAAATTTGATAACTCTGAATTAACCCCGAAGATATCTTACCAAGAAAATGATACCGTTGTGTATATTTGGCACACCGGTTATATGCCACCCCTGAAAATAGAGGAAGGCATGCCACCTATTAATGACATTGCACCCCGATTACGGTACTCTACTATCGCGTCATGGAACGATGTCTATGCCTGGTATAAAGAACTCGCGAAAGATAGGTATGCCCCGGATACACACATGGCGGAAACTGTTCAGCACTTGACAGAAAATCTAACAACTGACGCAGAGAAAATTCGGGTTATCTACCACTTTGTCACGAAACAGATTCGGTATGTCGGCATTGAACTTGGCCAGAGCGCATATCAACCTACACATGCTACCGAAGTCCTTCAAAACCGATATGGAGATTGTAAAGATAAAACAACGCTTCTCATCACAATGCTGGAACTGGCGGGTATTAAAGCATACCCTGTTATGATTAGCGCAGCCCCTTACGAACGGGTTAATACCGATTTGCCTTCGCTAAACCAATTTAATCACATGCTCGCCGCAATTCCTCTTGGCGGTGATAATTATATATGGATGGACGCAACCTCTGACACCTGTACATATCGCGACCTGCCCTATAGAGACCAAGGGCGTACCGGGTTTCTCATAGGCGATACGCATGGCACCTTCGTCGATATACCTATCTTTCCAGCGGAATCCAATCAACTTCTGTCAACGACAGAATTATGGATAAATAGAGATGGCAACGGACATGGCGAAATTCGCATTCGGCTGAAAGGAGAGTACAGCCAGAACGCACGTTGGACATATCAACAGGTGCCCCCGGAGGAGTGGAAAAATACCTTCGCCGCTGAACTGAGCCAGCAATTTCAGGATATTCATATCGAGGCTGTTACCATCTCCGAATTGAGCAATCTTGACGTACCGGTGGAAATCAGTATCGGTTTTCAGGTCAGTAATCACCTGACGCAGTTAGAGAACCGAAGCCTCCTTCCGTTGCCGATTGATGAGTTTGGAGATTACGCAGCTTTAGTCGCCGCAGCGGAACGGACATATCCGCTTAACATGGGGCATCCCATGAAACTTGAAAAGACAATCCAGATTCATCTGCCAGCGGGATGGACAGTCGCGCTACCGCAGAATATACAACACGACACAGATTTCGCAACGTTGGAAAGAGAGTGCACCCAGCTTGACAATTTAGTCTCTTACCGGCTCACCTTTACGCTCAAGCGGGGGACAATCCCTGCAACAGCATACTCAGCCGCAAAAATGTTTTTTAAACAACTATCGAGTGAAGATGGAAGCCGCTTGCTCCTAAACATAGAGAGGGACAGCGGGCAGACGTTACAGTGAGGGGGAGGGGACCTCGCCCCTACGGCACACACAAATGAAACCGGTGAGGGCGAAGAGACCTCGCCCCTACGACACAATTTGATGAGGAGATTTTTAAAATATGAACGAAAACAGAAAGCCGAACATAGTTCTCATTCTGAACGACGATATGGGATTCTCCGACCTAGGCTGCTACGGCGGCGAAGTCCATACGCCACACCTCGACCGGCTCGCCGCAGGCGGGCTCCGGTTCACGCAGTTTTACAATACCGCGCGCTGTTGTCCCTCTCGCGCCTCCATGTTAACCGGGCTACACCCGCATCAAACCGGTGTCGGCCACATGATGGGGGACGATGGCCTAGACGGATATCGTGGCGACCTCAATGACCGATGTATTACAATTGCTGACGCTGTGCATTCAGAAGGCTACGGCACATATATGAGCGGCAAATGGCATATCTCCCGACACACCGGCCCGGACGGGCCGAAACACAGTTGGCCCTGCCAACGCGGGTTTGATAACTACTACGGAATCATCACCGGGGCAGCGAACTTTTGGAAACCAAATACATTGACGCGGGATAACACGCGGATAGAGAATAGTGAACTGCCAGAAGGCTATTTCCTTACGGATGCTATCAGCGATGAAGCGGTGAAATTTATCCAGAATCATCACGATAAGAAAGCAGATAGTCCGTTCTTCACCTATGTGGCATATACTGCCCCCCACTGGCCCCTGCATGCACACGAAGAAGATATCGCCACATACAATGGACGTTTTGCAGCAGGATGGGATGAACTGCGGGAAGAACGGTTAGCACGGATGCGTGAGATGAAAATTTTGGATGAATCGTGGCGACTCACCGAACGCGACCCGTCACAACGCCCGTGGTCTGAAGCGGAACATAAGGCGTGGAATCAACGCCGTATGGAGGTCTACGCTGCACAAATCACACGCATGGACGCAGGCATCGGACGAATTATCAATACACTCGAGGAAACAGGACAATTGGATAACACGCTTATCCTATTCTTAGCGGATAACGGCGGTTGCGCGGAAGAACTCGGCGGCCCCCCAGCGAGACGGGATGGCGGTTCACTTATCAGCACACAGACCACCTCCGATGGACAACCGGTCTACCGTGGGAACGACCCCGGTATTATGCCCGGCCCTGAAACAACCTATCAGAGCTACGGCGTTCCCTGGGCAAATCTGTCCAATACACCGTTCCGTTTATACAAACATTGGGTACATGAAGGCGGTATTGCTACCCCCCTCATCGCACATTGGCCCGATGCGATAAAATCGGCCGGTGAACTCCGCCATCAACCCGGCCAGCTTCCCGATATTATGGCAACGTGCCTTGAGGTTTCAGGCGCGACATACCCCGAAGAACACAACGGTAAACCGATTTTGCCATTAGAGGGCACGAGTTTAGTCCCAACTTTCGAGGGAAATGATAACAGCAAGGATATCCTGCTTTGGGAACATGAAGGCAATTGCGCTGTCCGTCAAGGCGATTGGAAACTGGTCTGTCGATTTCCTGGCGATTGGGAGCTCTACGATTTGCAAGCGGAACGCACAGAACTCAACAACATCGCTGACAAACATCCGCAGAAGGTAAAAGAGCTAGACGGTTTGTACCAAGACTGGGCAAACCGCTGCTTTATCTATCCGTGGGACAAGCTCCAAGAACACCGTAGACAACGTCGGCAGCAGAGATAGCACGTTGTATAATTCGGGTGGATATGTCCAATATCCACCCATACCCTAAGTTACGAGCTACACGGAAGCATCTTCAAACAGACCGGTGCCGGTACCTCTACAACATCTCCTGTCGCGGTCAGTTCACCGGTATCCGCATCAACCGCAAACGTAACAATCGTATCTGTTTGCTGATTGGCGGCTAGGAGAAAAGTGCCAGCGGGTGTCAATCCAAAGTTCCGTGGGGTTTTCCCTTGCGTCGATTCACAATCGATGTAATTCAACATGCCGGTATCCGCATCAATCGCATAGATAACGATGCTATCATGCCCACGATTTGACCCGTAAACAAATTTACCAGAGGGGTGGACGTGGACATCCGCGCAGTGACTGGTACCCTCAAAATCCTCGGGGAGCGTTGATAGTGTTTGGATTTCAGTGAGTGTTCCCGTATCCGCGTCATACCGAAACGCCGTGAACGTAGAATCCAACTCATTAATCACGTACGCATATTTACCGCTCGGATGGAAATCAAGGTGCCGTGGGCCTGCCCCCGGATGCACCTGAGCCGAAGGTTGGGCATTAGGGATAAGTTTACCCGCCTCCAAATCCAATTGATAGATGAGGACTTTATCAAGCCCGAGGTCAGGTACAAAGGCGAAACGGTTGTCAGGGGCAATCATAATCGCATGGGCATGCGGGGCCGATTGTCGACCCGGGTTGACGCTGGAGCCGCTGTGCTGAACGAAATCGGAGGCTTCCCCAAGCCGTCCATCTTTCCCAATAGGCAGCGCAGCGACACTCCCGCCCCCGTAATTTGCTACAAGTAGATATTTGCCTGTAGCGTCTACACTCACATGGCAGGGCGCACCGCCACCCGTAGCACGTTGATTAAGATAGCTAATCTCTCCCGTAGCCTGATGGATGTAAAACGCTGTGACCGCACCACTAGCTTGCCCCTCAAATTCACCGACTTCATTGACCGAGTAGAGATAACGACCGCTTGGATGAATATCCAAAAACGAAGGATTTTCAACGCCTATAACCTTACTCGAATATTCTAAGGCACCTGTCTCGCTATCCAAGCGATAAACGTAGATTCCTTCGCTATCGCCGTGCGTATAGGTGCCAACGTATACATAATAGTCTTGATTGTTCTCTTGAGCCATTGTTGATATTCTCCTTTTACCGAGCCCCGGGAGGTGCGGTTTTCAAGCCACACCATCAAGCGCAAACTGTACGTTAAATTAAGACTGCTAGGAAATTTATGTTGTTTTTACAGAAATTAGTATATCACATTCAACGAGAAAAGACAAACCTTTTTTGGGCAACTACCCTGCTGCACTATCCCCGTGGGTTGAAACCCAACGCTAAAGCCTTGCGATTTTTAAGCAAGTCTCTTCACTCTCTTGATACCCGATGCGAATCGCTTTTGCCCGAACGGTAGTTTCACCCTCCGGTAAACGCAGCGGTTCCGTATATAACCGCCAGCGCACATCTTCACCCTGCTCTGTCGTGTAGGCAATAGATGCACCTTGTGTGGAACAGTGGAGCTGTAAAAGTAGGGGCCCTTCCCACTCCCCGCTCTCATCTGCGACCGCTCTTCCCGGATTGGACGCGTTAATTGGAATAAAGATAGGCGCTGCCGTTCGCGGTTGTGTCCCATTGGGGTACCACCTACCAACCATCTGTTCCTCTGAAATATCCCCCATATCTCCAAACTCAGATTGCCACTGTGTGAGTGCTGCACGCATCCGCTCAAGCACTGTTTCATGGGCTGCATCCGCTGCTAAGTTGTTGAGTTCATACCGGTCATTTTCAACGTCATAAAGTTCTTCGGCAGGTCTCGGTGAACGGAACATAACCGATTGTGCTTCGTTCAGTTTACCTTCAGCATGAAGTCGCCACATCTCCTGCATCACCGGGTGACGGTTCCGATAAGGAATCCAGAGCAGGTAAGGCTTCTCTATGTAATAATTTCGGATGTATTTATACTTTTTATCACGAACAGCACGCACCATGTCGTAAGATTCATCGTACCGGTCACGCGTTGCAAAGATATACTCGCGTTCCCTCCGTTGCGGACCGAGGAAGGGTTGTCCCTGTAAGTGTTGCGGTGCCTGCACCCCACACAGCGAAAGCACAGTTGGGCCAAGGTCAATCAAACTTACCAATTGATTGACCTCACTTCCTGCCTCAAGTGCTCCGGGCCAACGCACGATTAACGGTATCCGGATTCCTGCATCATAGGGCCACCGTTTTCCGCGGGGGAGGCCCTCACCGTGGTCGCTCCAGAGAAAAACGATAGTGCTTTCTGCAAGTCCATCCTCTTCCAACTGGTCTAACAATTGCCCGACACGTGCGTCAGCTGTGGCGAGGTTATCGTATTGACGTGCTAGTGCAGCGCGTGCCTTCGGTGTATCCGGCAGATAGGGGGGTAGCTGCACGTCATCTGGGTTCGTCGTAAGCGGTCTATCGTCTCGTTCCCACATTCCGCTTTCATGCGTAACGGTTGGGTTAAAGACTGAAAAGAAGGGTTGTCCCTCCTCACGATTTCGCCAATGCCCTTTGTTGCTACAGTCATCCCACGCGGTAATAGGCGGTGTGAACTGATAATCTGTCTTGCTGTTGTTCGTGCAATAGTAGCCCGCGGCTCTCAGGTATTCCGTAAACGTTTTGACATAAGGCGGGGGGACAGCAGAATAAGGTGTTGGCATATCCGGTGTGTTTCGGTTCGTATGTGTTGTCCGCATGTGATGGGTGCCGATAGATGTTTGATACATGCCGGTAATAATGGCGGAACGGCTCGGTGCACAGACCCCGGCTGTTGAAAACGCATTGGGGAATCGGCATCCCCCTACAGCGAGTCTATCGATATTTGGTGTGCGCGCCAATGTATCGCCGTAGCAACCGAAACGCGGTGTTGTGTCCTCTAAAGAAATCCAAAGAATGTTTGGACGGTTTTGTGTGCTCATATCCTTTCCTTTTGTGAGTGTTCCGATATTACGGGTTCCAGCAACCTTCGGTATACCCATCTCGCATGAACAGTTTTTTCCGTTCCGGTGTTGCCCGTTCTATCCATTCCGCAGGAATTTCTTGGGTGTAACGATGCGGCGGTCCTGCTTCTTTGAAAATGTCTATGTTGAAGATACGGTAGAGCTGCGGGGAATTTGCTGGTTTTGCCTCTACTGCATGGAAGATACGTGCGTCGATGTAGACCATACTGCCCGGTGGCAATTCGAGTCGTCTCTCTTCCAAGGTGCATCCCGCCTCTGCGTCAAATTCACCTGCAAGCATTCGTTCCGGTGTCGCTTCTCTTGTAGGTGCGACCCGATGGCTGCCCGCTATAACCTTGAGATTCCGATCGCCGCGGGTGAAACCGTTCGGATAGTACAAAATCTGGATATAATAGTTATCACGCTCCGCAAGGTTGACCGGGTTCTCGTGTTTCCAATGGTGGTGGTCTTGATGATACTGAATGGGGCCGATACCACGAGGTGCAATGTTAAGGGCGGAGTGACAGAAGTGGTACGCGTCCCCGATAGTTGCCTGTATCAATGCTGTAATAAACGGATCATCGATGAGGCGGTCGCTATAATCCCCGCGCTCGTTCCAGGGACGAATAAAATAGGCGCGCTGCTGTTCATCACCGTTGTTCAACGCCTCAATGTACCGACGCACCGGCTCAAAATGTTGTGTGATTTCTTCAATTAAGCCTTCCCTGCCAACGTCAGTGAAAACATCCGGATACGCAATGTATCCATCGTTATGAAATGAATCAATGTCTTCCTGAGAGGGGCCTGATAAGCGAAAGAGTGAATCAAATTTGACTGTTCCCATGATGTTCCTCCTGTTATTGTTTTTATTCATCCAGCCTGATAGATTTCGTTTGACTTTTAATTCGTTTATAAGGTACAATTCTGTTATGTTTTGATGTGTGCAAAAAATATTTTCGTACTAACACGTCCAATCTGATGGGACGATAGGAGAAAAACATTGCAAAATTTCGACCGTATAACATTCAATCCAAATGTGATGGGCGGTAAACCGTGTATCCGTGGCATGCGGGTTACCGTTGGAACAGTTGTTGGATTAGTTGCCTCCGGCTATTCCAATGCGGAGATTCTGAAAGCCTACCCTTATTTGGAAGAAGAGGATATTCGTCAATCCCTCGTCTATGCTGCATGGCGAGTTCAAGAAATCGAAGTACCGTTGAACACTTATGAAAGTGCTAATTGATATGAACCTCTCGCCTGAGTGGGTTAATGTGCTTGAACAGCACGGATTATACGCTGCTCATTGGCGAGAAATAGGTGACCCGCGCGCGTCAGATAACACTATCATGGCTTGGGCGCGCGAAAACGGTTATATTGTTCTTACACAAGATCTGGACTTTGGAACACTGCTGGCAACCACTAATGTACGAGGGCCGAGTGTGATTCAAGTTCGCGCAAAGGATGTTATGCCTCAGACCTTGGGAGAATTATTAGTCAAGATAATTTATCAACACAAGTCTACTTTAGAAAAAGGTGTTTTGATTACAGTGACCCAAGATCGGGTTCGGTTACGAACTCTCCCTTTTGTAGTAAACAGTTGAGCTTCAAACTACGCCAAAATTTTGCTTTGCCAAATCTCGCGATGTATTGCATCACAATTGCCTTGCGACAATAGCTTTCAAAATCTGAACGATGCATTCAGCTTCAAAAAGTCCGTTATACACTCGCGAGGAATCAACAGTAAAGGTCGGTTTCTCTGTCTCAATACCGTCGACGATACCGCGAACAAAGGTCCAGCTTTCGTAGACAGTATAGCAGCCAAAGATTTCCTGTAATCCTTCAGATGGCGTTTCCGATTGCGGTCCTGCATCACTTTTCCAATTGAGCCATGCAGCGGCGAGCATTTCACCGTAGAGTTGAACCTGCGGGTCGGAAGCGTGAACGCCACGTTTTGCCTCATGCACGATGATGAAATAGGGAGCTTGCGGTTTTCCTGCTGCAGCGGGAGCGAGCGCACCATCTGCCTCCCCTTCAAGTTGAAAAGCAGGATAGGTGGCCTTCAGGGAAATACCTGACCAAGCTTGAACGTAAGACCGCTCTGCAAGAACTAAAAACGGATAGATTGCACGTGCCCAAAGCGTGGCTTCATTCATAACGACGAGGTCACGTTCGCGCAGAATTGATTTAAGATAGTCAATCTGTGCATCTTCTGCCGGTGTTAAGCCGCCCCTCTGTAGGTCCACCCATGTGTCAGATACACCGACCTGTATCCGTAGGGTTACAAGCGTTCTGAGCGTTTCCTCAGACAGCTGTGATAAAGTATAGGTTTCCATGCCTTGAACCCCCTTTTACATTCTACTATGTCCTTCCTGTTCAAACCTATCTAGCAAGGCGGTTAACCGTTGCACAATTTCCGGACGATTTGACCAGAGATTGTCAGTTTCCTGCGGGTCGTTATAGATATGATAGAGCTGCCCGGGGGTGTCCGGTTTGGGCCCGCCATCGCTCGGTGGTGGCCATCCGCCTGAGCCCTGTGTGCCTATAATCAATTTCCATTCGTTATGCCGTATAGAAAAAACGCCATTACTGGAGTGATGCACGATTGCCTCGCGAAGCGGTTTTTCTGTCTCTTCACCCAACAAAGCGGGCAAAATGTTGCAACTATCCTGTCCTGCATCGTCGGGAATATCCGTTCCGACAATTGCTGCGCATGTTGCCATCAGGTCTGTTAGGCAGGCGAGTGCATCGGTTTCAGTATTCGGTTCAATGACACCGGGCCAACGTGCGATGAGCGGTTCACGATGTCCACCTTCCCAGATGTGTGCCTTATAGCCGCGCCAATCGCCGCAGGATTTATGGTCGTAAAGATTGTACGGCATCGGACTATTAGTGCCGCGAATTCGGTCACCGGGCAACGCGCCGTTATCGCTCGTAACGAAAATCAGCGTCTCATCGGTTTTACCTGTGCGGTCTAACGCCTCCATCACCTCACCGACCATCCAATCTACTAACCAGACCAAATCGCCCCGCGGTCCAGCACTGCTTTGGTCACGTGCAAATTCCGGTACAACCTCTACAACACACGGTTCATGGGGTGCGGAGGGGGTTAGATAGAGAAAAAACGGCTCATCTGAATCGGCTTGTGCGTCAATATATTCCACAGCCTTCTGTGAAATCATTGGGTCAGCATCTTTATGTTGCCAACTTGGTGCGGTCATCCCCGGTCGTCCCGTAAAATCTGGTACGCCGCGGTATTCACTCGGAATTTCAACGAAAGCGTCATTCTCAATAAAACCGTAAGGGGGCTGGCACGTTGGGCACCCGGAGGTTCCGTAGAAATAATCGAAACCGATTGCATTCGGTCCACCTGTCAATGGCGCGTGAAAATCGATATGTTCCTCCAATTCACGTTTCGCATTGCCCCAGGGCAGTGGGGCATCGAAATCGTAGTCGTAGCCCGGTGTCGTTGAAAAACCGAGTCCTAAGTGCCACTTCCCGACGCAGGCGGTATTGTATCCTGCATCTTTCAGCAAACCTGCCACTGTCAAACGTTCCGATTCAATTAAAGGCGGTTCGTATCCGTAAAGCACACCTCGCTTGAGGCGGCTTCGCCAGCAATACCTCCCTGTTAAAACCCCGTACCGTGTAGGTGTGCAGACTGCGGAAGGGGAGTGCGCGTCAGTGAACCGTATTCCTTCCTGTGCAAGTCTATCCATATTCGGTGTGGGAATTTTTGAGTCGGGGTTATAGCAACCGACATCGCCGTATCCCATATCGTCTGCCATGATAAAAACAATGTTCGGTAATTTTTGATTGTGCATATTTCACCAATAGAACGTAGTGTTTACCAAAGGGCATCTTTTACTGTAATTTTGCCTTTAAGTCCGCGAGGTCCTTCTCGATTGAGGCTTCTTCAGCATACCCGGTAAATTCATCGCTTACCTTCATATCTGTCAACTCGCTATCCGCTTCGACCGCTGCTTTTGCTAGGGTAGCGGCTTCAGTTGCATTTTGTTCCATTTTATCGATAATTTCAAACGCTGCGCCATCCTGTACTGCTGTCAATGTGTCCTGAAGATGTTGGTGTGCCTCGACGTTTGTGCTTTGTGCGACAATAACATCCCTTTTTCTTTCTGCTTCCTCTGCTTTTTTCTGAAGTGTTTCCAATAAGGTTGTGAGTTCCGCGACGACCTGTTTCTGTTCTTCCCACTGTGCTTTGTAACGGTTTGCGAGTTGGCGGTATTCGTTGCGTTGTGTGAGGTCTTCCCGTGCAAGGTCTTCCCGACCTGCTTGAATAGAGATAGCTGCTCGCTCTTCACACCTTTCGGCTTGGACGATTGCCCCCTCGTAAGCGTTCTGAAACTGTTTTTCAATTCCGATAGAGGCATCGACCTTCTCCCTTGCCTCGGCAAGCCGTTGCGTTATCTCATGGATAGCACTGTCTAAAACCTTCTCCGGTTCTTCCGTTTCGGTTAACACCTTCTCCAGGTGGGGTTGAGATTTGACAACGACTGTACCCGCAAGTTTATCACCCATTCGTTGCCGTTTGTCACCGAGGCAGAAAAGCAGGTCAAAAGGTTGAAAAATTCCGACAAGCCTGCGAACGAAGGAGTCCTTAAAGGTACACGGTTTGCCATCTTTTAACCGGATAACTTTGAGCGATAACAATTTTTTACCGAATCCCTGCCCGTTTTTGAACCCATCCATTAAAAGGAATCCGAGACTTCCGAACGCGAGACTTAGGGGGCCCGCAATCCACTCGTTTCCACCGGTGATTAACCCGAAGAGAAAAAATGAAATGACATAGCTCCAAAATGCGAGCACGGTGTCCAGCAAAAGTGCGACTGTCCGCTCTGTTCGAGAGCCCAATCTGAATTTTTTCCGTGCAATTTCAATTAGCTTCATGTTGGCACATCCTCTTTTTTGTTGAGAAAACCCGTGTGCCGTTAGCACGAAAAGTCGTTTTTTTCCGGGTTTCCTCTGTTGACCATCTAGCTATAGAGGCTGCTGGGAACTAAATTGGTTACAACGTCGGCACCGTTACCTCTACCTCGCGGCCGTTTGCCTCTGAGGAATCGATAACCCCTTGGATGATAACGTTTGTCAGCAAAACCCCGTACGGGTCGATAGGGGAGGGTTTTCCTTCTCGGACTGCGTCGATAAACGCGCTATCCTCCTCATGGAACACACTGACCGATTCAAACTCGGTGTAGGTTTCATCGTGAATTTGGCCATCCTTGTCGCCATAGACGCGAACCCCCTCTTGCGGTCCGCGAACTTCGCCTATACCGATACGCAGCCCGGCTTTTTTACCGAGGAAAATTGTTCCGCCAAGCGAATCCATATTCATGCACCAACAGGTTTTGAACACCATACGCGCGCCGTTGTCAAAAACAACCCAACCGACACCGAAATCTTCTACCTCGGTCTCCCGCAATCCAGGGTTCCATGTATTGTGCAGACTCAGATAGTTGGAGGTAATCCCGGAGACAGCGACAGGTTTCGGGTGCCCCATCAAGTAGAGTGCGGTGTCCAAAGCGTAGACCCCGATATCTGCGGATGCTCCTAAACCGGCTGTGGCTTTTCGGATAAAGCTGCCCCCCGGATTTCCGCGCCGCCGGTCCGCCACGGTCTCAACGTAGTAAATATCACCGAGTGTCCCCGCATCAACAATTTCTTTCGCCTTGATGACTTGCGGTGAATAACGGAGTTTGAGTCCAATCATCAGGATTTTATCGTTTTCTACTGCAGCTCGCCACATAGCGGTTGCGGCATCCAACGTTGCCTCCATCGGTTTTTCACAGAAAACGTGTTTACCCGCATTTAGCGCAGCAACGGTCGGTGCTGAATGGACACCTGTCGGCGTACAGACATAGACCGCCTCAATTTCGTCCATCTTGAGCATTTCGTTGTAATCGTCAAACGTGTGTTCGATACCCCACCGCTCTTTTGCGCGTTCTAAGTGTGCTGGCACAAGGTCAGCCGCGGCAATAATCTCCGCACCTTCTATATTAGCAAGCGTCCCGCAGTGTGCTTGTGAAATACCACCTGCTCCAATTAAACCTAATTTCACTGTTCGCATAGTTGTCTCCTAATCATGGATTGTATGTTATAGATTTTATCCTATTTCTGCTATGAAGTCAAGCGAAATTTCTGAAACCTTTAACTTCTTTCTTGCTTTTTACAAAAATATGTGTTATAATTAAATAAACATTTGACAAAACACAGAGATATATCATGCAATTGCGACCGGAATTTCTGCAGCAGGCCGTTGAAGCGGCCCTTACATTCGTCTACCCTGCTCAATGCCGGGTGTGTGACAAATCGCTTGGACTCGAAACTGTGCCGTATATGTGCGACGCATGCTGGCACGACATTCAGTTTGTCGAACCACCCTGGTGTGAAATATGCGGGACACCGGATATAGAAAATGAAAATACCTGTGAGGCATGCGCCAGCAACCCGCCACGATACGGAAAACTGCGCACAATTGCCCTTTATGAAGCAGCACTCCAACAAGCAATACATCTTTTTAAATTTGAGAAGCGAAGAAGGCTTGCTAAACCGCTCACGCAACTGATATTAGCACATATACCGAACGATTGCAGTATCGGAGACTATGACTTCATTCTACCGATTCCGATTCATAAAAAACGGTTGCGGGAACGCGGTTTCAACCAAGCCACTCTGCTCGCCAAAGGGATTGCTAAAGCTACAGGGGTGCCGATTGCTACAGATGTGCTATTTCGCCACCGGTACACGGCACCGCAGAGCAGTTTGGATAGAGAAGCACGACAGACAAATATTGTTGATGCTTTTCAGCTCCGTGCGGAAGAATCGATACGCGGCAAACACCTGCTGCTCATAGATGATGTTTTCACTACTGGTGCTACTATCCGAGAGGCAGTAAAAGCGTTATGGCATGCTGACCCTGCTGAAATTGATGTGCTGACCCTGGCGCGAGCTTTACACGCCTAAATGAAACCTTTTCAGGACATTTTGCGTATAAATAGTAGGGTTAAAATACAAATTGTCTGTCACAAAAAAATATACACGTGTTAAACTGAAAGGAGGTTACCTTTGCATTTAAATCGCATCAAAATCAGCGGATTCAAGAGTTTTGCCGAAGAGGTTGAGCTAATCCTGGAGCCTGGCGTTACGACTATTGTTGGGCCTAACGGTTGTGGGAAGAGCAATGTCTCGGATGCAATTCGGTGGGTGCTTGGCGAACAGAGTGCCCGCGCCCTTCGGTGTACTAATATGCGCGAGCTCCTTTTCAACGGAGGTGCGAATTTCAGTCCAGCCCGGAAAGCAGAAGTCGGCCTCTTTTTCTCAGATATCTCCGAGAATCTTACGATTGGGTCCCCGGAGGTAGAAGTGCAGAGACAGTTGACCCGTGATGGAGAAAGCAGCTATCTTATCAACCAGACCCCCTGTCGTTTGCGTGACATTAGCGAACTTTTTATGGATACAGGGGTCGGTGTCGATGCTTACTCCGTGATGGAGCAGCGCAAAATCGATGTGATTCTCAACGTTCGTCCAGAGGAGCGGCGATTCCTCTTCGACGAGGTCGCCGGTATCACGAAATATAAGCACCGCAAGAAAACTGCTATCCGCAAATTAGAGGAGACGGAACAGAACTTGGTCCGCATCAACGATATTATTAAGGAATTACAACACGAAACAGAATCGTTGAAGGCACAAGCGGAACAGGCTGAACGTTATCAATCTCTACAAGCACAGCTTCGGGAGTTAGAACTGAGTCTCGCCTATCGGGAGTATATGCAGCTTGCTACAGAGTATAGAGAAACGCAGAACAGCTTAGAGGCTGCTCTGAACGATGCAGCGGAGGCAAATCAACAGTTACAAGATGCCGAAGAACAGCTCGAAGGTGCATCGCTTCGCCGCTCAGAGTTGGATACGTCTATAAGTGGCGTTGAGGAAAAACTCCGCAGCATTTCAGAAGAAATTGAGAAAATTGAACGTCAGATAGTCCTTCACAAAGAGCGACAGCTCAGCATCCAACAACAACGCCAGCGGGCACTCCAAACCTTGGAATCGTTGAAGGTACAACAAGAAAACCTGGTCATTCAGAAACGGGAGCGAACACAAGAGCAGAAAAAACTTGAATCCGCTTTCAAAATAGAGGAGAGCCGATTGACAGCACGTCAACAACTGCTCACTCAACTGTCCGAACGGCTTAATGCAGCGAAGGAATCTGTCCAAGAGGCAGAAGCTGGCTTGCAGGAAACCGCTACTGAACTCACGCAACAGGAGAACAAACGTTTAGCAATTGAACACAAGGTAACGAATACGTCAAGCAATCTCGAGCGAATTCAGGAAAATTCGGACAGTTTGAAAAGGCAATTAAAAACAGCGACGGATGCACGTTCAGAGGTGCAGCGTGCTGAAGTTCAGTTGAAGGCGGACTTACTTCAGATTGATACGGAGAAAAAGCAGGCAGAAGCGTCGCTTCGCGAAAACCAGGACGCGCTCCGCAAAGTTGAATCCGAGATGCGCGGTTTACAAGATACGTTGGGCGGAAGCGTTTCGCGTCTTAAATCGCTGCAGGAATTGCAATCCGCTTACGAGGGCTATTACACAGGCGTGCGCGCAATTATGCAGGCAAAAACACACCTCCCTGACGAATTCAACGGAATTTGTGGCGTTGTCGCAGAGCTGCTTAGCACGGATACGGAATACGAACTCGCTATAGAGGTCGCCCTCGGCAGTGCCATCCAAAATGTTGTCACCGAAACGGCTGAAGACGCTGACGCTGGCATCGCCTTCCTCAAAAAACATCGCGCAGGTCGAGTGACATTCCTACCGCTTGACATCTTGCGCGGCAGAACGTTCTCCGATGACAGACTCCTCAACGAACCGGGGGTTATCGGCATTGCACAAGAATTGCTGGATTACGACAGCAGATATGAAATCGCTATGCAACACCTATTGGGCAATACACTCGTTATTGAGGACCTGGATGCCGCAGTTGCACTCACACGCCGATTCCGACCGAACGCACGTTTAGTCACCCTAGATGGCGAGGTTATCAACACCTCCGGGGCTATTACAGGCGGACATAGCAATCAGAAGACAACCGGGCTGCTCAGCCGCGCACGCGAACTTGAGGTGCTGGAAAGTAGAATCGGGCAACTGCAGCAGCAGGCAACTGAGAAGGACGAAAAACGCAAAACTTATGCTGCTACGATTGCTACCCTGCAACAGACCCGACAGAAGCTCACTACACAGTGGCAAAACAAACAGATTGAACAGACAGCACTTGCAAAGGATATTGAGCAGGCAAACGAACAGGTGACACGTCTTGAAACGCAACTCGCTGCAGTTGAAGTGGAAAACAGAGAACTCCGAGAGACGATAGCGGTGTCACGCGAAGAACAGCAGACGCTTGACGTTGAAATCGCCGAACTCACCAAAAAACGGACACTCACCCAAAGACGCATTCAACGGATAAATGAACAGATTCAGAGTGAAACCCGCAAACAGGAAGAAGTTGCCACCGCATGTCAGCAAATGGAGGTCTTCCTAGCAGGACAACGCCAAAAATTGCAGGGGTTGACAGATGAAATTCAGACGCTCACTGAAACACAACGGCAAACCGCAGAGAATATCGAAGAACAGCAAACCATTATCGACTCTGACGAACAGACGAAACACGACCTCGGTGAACAGATTGAAACTGCACAACGCGAATTCCTCCGAATCGAGGGAAATCGGGCTGAAGCGGAAACGGAACGTGAAGAACGCATCGAAGAACGGAATACACTCATCGCGGAAATAACAAATCGCCAAAAGGAAATGCGGGCAACGCGCAGGCAGTTCGAGAAGCACAACCGTATCCGACATCAACTCGAGGTCAAAACCACGCAACTTGAGATGCAGATGAAATCTAACTCAGCCCGTATCTTTGATAAATATCAACTCTCGCTCGAGGAAATTCCTCTGCCCCTCTTGGGGGAAGTCGCCCCCCCGGAGGCGCATCCTGAAACGGAACACCCTCACACTGCTGAACCCTCGAACCAAGGCGTTGAAACGGTTGTCCCGCTTACCGCAATCGCCGAGCAGGATGTTGGCGAACTTCCTGAAGCCGCCACCCCGATGGACGATATTGACCTGATGGATAACATTGAAAAATTGAAGGCTGAAATCGCAGCGATGGGGGCAGTCAACCTAAAGGCAATTGAGGCACATGAGGAGCATAAAAAACGGTATGACTTTCTCGTCTCTCAACGTGCCGATATACAAAAGTCCATTCAATCCACCTATCAGGCGATACAGAAGATTAACCAAACCTCGCGGGAGGTATTCCTGAAAACATTTGAGCAGGTGCAAACCAACTTCCAAGAGGTGTTCGTCCAACTCTTCGGCGGCGGCGAAACGGAGCTCCGATTAACCGACGAGTCCGATGTGCTCGATTCGGGCATTGATATCATTGCACGTCCGCCGGGCAAACGTCCACAAAGCATCACACAGCTTTCTGGCGGCGAACGTTCCCTTGTCGCCATCGGGTTGCTTTTCGCTGTTTTCAAAATCAAGCCGAGCCCGTTCTGTGTCTTAGATGAAGTGGATGCCTCACTTGACGAGGCAAATGTCCTCCGCTTCACAAATCTTATCCGTGCTTATGCGGAGAACACACAATTTGTCATTATCACACACAACCGGCGCACGATGGAAATCGCTGACGCAATGTACGGCGTGACGATGGAACAGGCGGGAATGTCAAAAATTGTCTCTGCCAAGTTTGCAGCCTAGAAGTCATTTCATTTCGCAAAATTCACAATTATTTATACGCTACTGTTTATGAGTCGGCACACGCTATAGGCCGCCTCATAAACAGTTTTCAAAAGTGTGATGCGGAAGCACACTGCCCCAAGTCCGCGTCAACCGGAATTCAGCCAATTTCTTCCTTTTACCCTCTTCACATTTAACCTTAAAAAAGTTGACAAAACACAGAAATGAACGGATATATAGAGAAAGATGTCCTGTGTGATGGACAACACCCAAAAAAGTTGACACCGCACACGTGGGGTGTGTAAAGTTTTTGTACAAGGGAATTCTGTTTCTGATAGAAGGCGGAACATCGCTATAAAAAACGGCAAAACATCGCGTGCACAGCACGCTCCTACAGAAAAACAGGGATGCTATAATACACAAGGCAGAAAAAACAAAACTCTACAGTCTATCTCATAAATCGTTTACCTGCTCTCTTTCAGAAAAATCACACTTTCATTAGTATTCGGGCAAACTGCCCGCTCCTTAAGGGCGAGGTTTCCTCGCCTTCATAAAGAATAGCAATACGTCTATCGCAGGCGTTAAGGAGAGGAAAACATGTTACGTGACTACTTCACAAACCGATGGATTATCGGGGCGTTTTGTTTCCTGATTGTTTTCGGTATCGCTTGCTACTTCTACTATCAACATGAGCTGGCCCCCTATGAACAACTGGCAGAAGATAACGCTGAACTGCGCCGCCAAGCGGAACAAGCGTTTGCCGAGCGAAATGCGCGAAAACAAAAATTACCAGAGGCAATAGCAAACACACCCTCTGATGGTGTGTTGGAAACCGACACGCTTTTCACCCAGCAGGAGACTCCACTTCGGAACTCAGATGAAACTTCCGATTTGGTAACACACACCGCGGGTAGCACAGAGAACACCGTCAAGGTTTCCCCTTATGGGTTCGGACCGTATCCAGAGGTCCCTCAAGGGTTTATTGATGCCATAGGTCTTCCTTTTTGGCTTCATCCCGCTGAGTTACTCGATAGCAGGGCGAATCCCCCAAGTGCCGAAGTAGAGTTAATGCAACGCGTTATGGTTAAGCTTTGGAAACAAGGACGGACTGATGTAGAAGCTGCGTACATGGATAATGGAAGAGTTATAGTCCATTACAAGAACCGTGCCTATGTCAGGTATGCTATGAAGAAAACTCCCGATGGCAAAGAGCTCCGTTGGCTCAAATCGTGGCGTTCGGGAAGCGTCCCTATCCCAACTTGGAATCCAAGTGACCCTTACGATACAGGAGATCGAGACATCCCTCCTGGTGTGGAATTAATAGACTTGGACAAAGTAGATCCAAGCATAGACCCCTATGAATTTTTAGGGTTAAACTAAAGTAAACTAAACTTTGGACAATTTTAGGAGTTTGCCTAATCGCTCCGCTGGGAAAACCGGACTTTTGCACATCGGAGGTTATTTTTCCCCTGTTTGTCCTTGTGTGTGCAACAGTGAGAAAAATCAGCAATGCTTTGCGAATCGGGCATCAGGCACACAGATATTGCCCAAACTATAGTAAAGTAAAAGGAGAGAACGACAATGCGTTTTATACGATGCAAAACGTCAAAGGCAAGAGTCATTTAGGGGCTAAAGCCATGGGCTGGATAATAAACGAAGTAAAATTTCAGACAAATACTGGCCGTAAGTACCCTCTGAATGATGTTGCTTCAACCAATGCAGAGATTTAGTAAACCCGAGCCTTAATGATATTTTGACAGGCAGGCCCTCGTGGGGCCTGCCTGCCTTTTTAGCGCAAAGACGGATTCGCTACATAAGCCCGCAACACCTGTCTCCTCACGTTCTCACCGGAAAATCATATTTCTGTTGCAATAACGATAACCCCAAATAGATGGAGATAGGCAGATGGGTGTGTCCAGTTTTTGTACTATATGTCAACTTAGGGGTTGATACTTCCCCCAACACACCGCGATATTTTTTCTGAAGAAAACTGGAACCGTTCGCAACTAACCTAACAGCACCGCCAAACATTTTTCGCTTACGGTGTGTGAAGATATTTTCAGTATTCGGACAAACAGTTCCCCGCTCCTCAGGAGCGAGGTCCCCCCGCCCATTAGACGCCCGGCACCGTGGGCACGGCGCATGGGGTTACATCGTAGGGGCGAGGGCACCTCGCCTGTTATACCCTCTAAATCCCATTATCATATCGACTTATCAACGCGCTGCGTAAGGCCTGCGTAACTATACACCTACCTCAACAGAGCACCGTCAACACACGATTCAAAAAAGTGTTGACATTTCTATATCATTTTGGTATCCTGTACATACATAATGGAAAAGCACGCCTGTTTTTACCAATGCGAAAGGTGAGTACGGCTTCGAGCGTAAAGTGCCGGTCGGGTATAATAACCCAAGTTGCTACTTATAAGTTTTTAGACTTGGAAACACCGTCTTTAATGAAAATATGCTGATAATTAGGTAATATTTGTACCGTCCACTTTTAGTTTGCAAACAAATATGCACAATCTGGAAGATTATGCTACTATGTGGCAACTTAGGTTATGTAGGTGAAATTGACGGTGTCAAATGGTTTCTTGGAATGCCTCGACTCCGGCTTCCCTTATCGTCAGGCATTCCGAAGCAGGTTGATTTTACGATACCCACAGAGCTCAATTTAAGTGTCAACATAGACGACAAACCTGATAAGGATGCAAAGTAGGAGACACACGCTGCTGCGGTTTCCATCACCCATAAGGAAAAACGTTATGTTCAACCGCAATCAACTCAAAATCCTGCCGCTCTCTGAACGCCAGCATAAGATGACTGTGGCAGATGTCTATCCCTTAGATGCCGAAACCCTACCGTACCAAAATGAACGGCTCCGCAGCGTTGCCGAGCGTATCCTCGAAGCTCACCAGCACAGCAAACAGGTGATTTGGATGATGGGCGCGCACGTGATGCGACGCGGCAACTCCCGCTTTATTATTGACCTGATGACGCGCGGTCTGATAACACATATCGCCACGAACGGCGCGTGTGCTATACACGATTTTGAACTTGCACACATCGGGGCGACGCTTGAAGATGTTGAGGTCTACATTCGCGATGGCAAATTCGGCAACTGGGAGGAAACGGGTCGCTATCTGAACGAGGCTATCGTCCGAGGCTATCGGGATAAAATCGGTTTCGGCGAAGCGGTCGGCAGATTAATTCAGGAGGGTGAAGCGGGTATCGCTTTTCCGCATCGGGACGTGAGTATATTCGCTGCGGCATACCGATTAGGTGTCCCGCTCACTGTTCATAAAGGCATCGGCTATGACATTACCGACCAGCATCCGGCTGCCGATTTCGCTGCTATCGGATGGACAACAGGTGAGGATTTTCTCCGCTTTGCACACAGGGTGTCCCAATTGGAGGGCGGCGTTTTTCTCAACTTAGGCTCCGCTGTGATGGGCCCGGAGGTCTACCTCAAAAGCCTTTCTATGGCACGCAACATCGCTGCACAAAACGACACGGAGATTCGGCACTTCACTACCGCCAACTTTGACCTTATCGACTTTCCCGATTTTCAGGCGGAAGGAAAACCGACCGATGCACACTATTATCACCGGCCCAAAAAAACGATCCTTATCCGGACCGTCAAAGATGGCGGCGAAAGCTATCACATCTCTGGCGATTTTTCTGTTACAGTTCCGCAGCTGTACCGTCTTATTTGTGGGCAAATCTAACTCTTTAATCGGACTTTGAAACCTTTATCGCTCCCCAGGTGAGTGTTAATTTCTGGGTCGGTTCGACGACAGCGAGTCCCACCGCGTCAAGATTGTTTTTAATCTCCGCTTGACTGAGGCCACGGTTGTAAATGCGAAGTTCGTCAAGAAGACCGTTGAAAGGAAGTCCCGCCTTTCTGTCACCCATCCAAAAGTTCTCTCCATTGTCTTTGAGAGCCCCTTCGAATTCCTTCTTACTATCCTCTTCGCCATTAATGTAAATTATCGCCTCAGCACCGTCGTAAACGCCAGCAATGTGATGCCATTTACCTACATCGAGCTGAGCTACGCTTTGAAAGGGCCACGTCTCTACCGCCCCGTTCCAGATATTAAAATCCACCTGATTTCGGTCTGACCATGCAATCACATAGGTATTACTTCCCGACCTTGACAGGCCTGCGATAATCGCCCACCCGGGTTTTTCGGGTTTTATCCACATCTCCAATGTAATCTGAGCACCGAACTCGGTTAAACTCTTATCTGCTCCGCAATCAACGTGCCCCCCACTAAACTTGAGTGCTTCACCGATTTTACCGTTAACCACCTCAACATTCCCGTTCATGGTTCCGCTGTTTGCACCGAAGAGGTCTTTAACCGTTTTACCCGTAATGGAATCCTTATTGAACGACCAATAACTCACCAAACCATCAGTAATTGCATCGCGCGTGTGTGCTACATTTGTAGCCATTAAAACGAGTCCTATTAGGACTATAACAAACATTTGTCTCGCAGTTCTGTTAATCATTTTGCCCTCCGTTTCGGCATGTTGAACGTGAGTTTGATAAACACAAGATACGTTAAAAAAGAAACCTTCACAAAAGAAGTTCTCCATGATTATTATATCACTTTTCTGTAAAATTGACATTAGAATCACAACATCTTGCCAATAACCAATAGCCAACGGCAGATTAGTCGCTTGTGGTAGGATTTACGGTTACCTCGGGGCGCTCTGCTAAGACGCTGTCGAAGAGGGCGCGTCGCTCTGCTGCCAAATCTTCATACACAATCCTCGCGATGTCGGGCCCGACTGCCTGGAGTTTATCCTCCAAACCCGCCTCCTGGATACGGACAGTGGCAGTGAAGGCACCCTTATCCAGATCAAGCGGAAACCCCTCCTCCTGTTTGACACCATCTATGGCATACCGAACACGGCCCATGAAGAGCGGCCCATATCCCTTATGGTACCGGAGCTCTACGCTGAGCAGTTCTATAGAATCAGTGAAGGGCACACGGCCGGCCAGGTCAAGCGTCCTATACGTGATTTCGAGCCTATTAACGTTATCAACAATATGTTTCATCAAAATCTTCGGTGTGGAGACCCCGTTGCTTTAGCACGGGGAGGAAACACCGCTCCTATATTGAAAGTTCAAGCGTGTGAGGACTTGAAAATCTGTGCGTTTCGCACCCGTTGTGAGGCGTTGACCTTCTAAGCTATAGATAGAAAACACCCCTTTCGCATTAATACCCGTAATAGGATGTCCTCGGTGGGACCTCGGACGTGTGATACCGTGTTTGCCGTGCTTTATCAGCGTGTTTTTCACAAGTCCTTCGCCTAACACAGTTCCGCCATATCTTGACCGCATTCCGCCCTTTGCCGGTTGTTCTCGGTGCAAGTTCCGCCTTGCTACGGGTATCGGGGATATGCAAAAAACGGATGTATTGTCGGGTTTCAGTGCCATGGCTTTCTTTGTGTTGCCATTGACAACCGAATGTGCCATCACCCAACTATCAACACAATGTGCATAGAAGTCATCAGAGAGTTTGTCTTGGCTCTTCTCTAATCCTAATGCCTTCCTCCGCGCAGAAGTCCACCTGCCTTTATAGCAAAACACATTTCCAACGCCATAGCGTGCTATCAACTCAGAGACAAACCAGCGTTTACCGACTTCTAACGGGCTAAAAGATGTGTTCCATCGCTTCTTACCCGGTTTTGTTCTTGCCTTGATGTCCTCCACACAGATTTTTTTGACAGGATACAAGTCAGACAACCAATCCAGGATGCGGAGTTTCCAATCCCAACGGGCACGCGTGCCTAACGATAGGCGGAACACTAGCCCACAGAGGCTATCTCTAAATGTCCACGCCAATGGTGTCCGTAGATCCTTTGTTTTGACTGGCACAAACATAAGTTTGTTTTCTCCTTTCGGGTATATATTGCACACTTCCGAGAACGTCTCCCTCGGCGGAGTTCACGTCTTTTCTCAACCTTCTTGCCAACTTTGTTATGTGCATCTGCCTGCACGTTCAGATACGTATGGGCCTCAGATTTGACAGTAAATCCCTCTTTCTTACTTCCCGGATCCACACCGACAACGATGTCTTGTGTTTCTCTATCACTCGGTTCTTTGTTGAGACGGACACAATAGACACCGTTGTTCCAATAAGGCGTTGCCTCACCGCGTTTGACAAGTTTCCTCGCACGTGCAGCATGCATCGGCATCAGCTGTTGTCCATCCTTTGTTTTGACTGGCACAAACATAAGTTTGTTTTCTCCTTTCGGGTATATATTGCCCCATCCAGATCAGGGGTTCGTAGTGGGATCAGACTTGGGGAGCATCCGAAACATACTTTAGGCTGCCACGCCCAGAACCCCCGATATATTACTGTAGTCAACAAGTTACCCTTGTCTCTGTGATAGCCTTGGCGGGCATCAAAGACAAGCCCCCATGCTTTAGCTGGGGGTTATTGACTGGAGTTCTCCTTTTCATAAGTTTATCATGCACTATGGCTCTATGTCAAGGCGATTTCTATAGTGGGTGTGTAAAGTTTTTATACACCCGCAGAGGCATTTAGCTCTCCTAACGATAGGCGGAACGCTAGCCAACAGAGGCTATCTCTAAATGTCCACGCCAATGTGTCCGTAGCATCCGTTTTAAGAGCTGATGTGCCGGGGCATTTAACCCCGTATCGGACTTTACCAACGCTGCTGCTTCCTTCTTCGCTATCTCTAAGAGAGAAACATCACTGAGGATATTGGCAATTTTAAAATTAGGTACACCGGACTGACGCGTGCCGAAAAATTCGCCCGGCCCCCGAATGTTCAAATCTTCTTCTGCGATGTCGAACCCGTTATTAGAACGCACCATCACCTGAATTCGGCGGTATGCATCATCTGTCTTCGGGGTTGCGATGAGATAACATGCAGATTTGTCGCGCCCTCTGCCGACGCGACCCCGCAATTGATGCAGCTGTGCCAACCCAAATCGTTCCGCGTGTTCAATTACCATCAATGTGGCATTCGGAACATCAATCCCTACCTCAATGACGGTTGTAGAGACCAGTATGTCAAGTTCACGTGCATTGAATTTTGCCATAATCTCCTGCTTCTCTACAGATTTCATTTGTCCGTGCAGCAACCCGACCCGCAGATGCGGAAAAACATCCTGCTGGAAGTGTTCCGCCATGGTTGTGGCAGCTTTCAACTCCTCTAATTTCTCGGATTCCTCTACAAGTGGATAAACGATATATGCCTGTTTGCCACGGCGGACCTCCTGTTCAAGTTTGGCGTAGAACTGTCCTCTGCCCTTTTCTTTGATCCATCGGGTTTCAATTTTCTGTCTGCCGGGGGGCATTTCGTCAATCACAGACATGTTCAGGTCACCGTAAACCGTTAAAGAGAGGGTTCTCGGGATGGGGGTGGCAGTCATGACGAGCACATCCGGTGGCAGCTGTGCTGAGGCGAGTGCATCTTGTGCTTTGCCGCGGAGCGTTGCACGTTGCATCACACCGAACCGGTGCTGTTCATCAATGATAATGAGCCCTAATTTGTGAAAATCCACGCCCTCCTGTATCAACGCCTGTGTGCCGACGATGAGATTCGCTGTGCCATCGGCTATTGTCGCCAACGCCTTCTCCCGTTCCGCTTTCGGTAGGTCGCTTTTCAGTAGCACAACCTTCACGTTGAAAGGGGCAAACAACGCTGAAAGATTAGTGTGGTGTTGTTCGGCAAGGATTTCGGTTGGGACCATCAGCGCGCCCTGATAACCGTTCTGAATTGCACATAAGAGTGCCATCGCTGCGACAACAGTTTTTCCGGAGCCGACATCTCCTTGAATCAATCGGTTCATCACGCGTTTGCTCCGCATGTCCTCTCGGATTTCGGCAAAAACCCGTTTTTGTGCACCAGTCAACGTAAACGGCAGCGCGTTCACAAATTGACTGAGGAGCGAATTGCTCTCCTGTTCACTTTTTTCAATCTGAAATTGGATGCCGGGCTGTGAAGTCCTGTCGTCCTTCCGGAGTTCCATGCCGAGGCTGAGCAGGAAAAATTCGTCGAACGCCAGCCGTTTCTGGGCTGCTGTTTGATGCGCTGTAGATGTGGGAAAATGGATTTCGTTAATGGCTTGCTGTCTGTCAATAAGTTGGCACCGTTGCCGAAGTTCGAGCGGTAAAATTTCGGGAATTTCGGTGCCGTGCTGATCTAATGCAATTCGCATCCAAGTACGAAGCATTTTCGCTGTCAATTTCGCTGTGAGGGGATATTTCGGCACAATCCGCTTTGTATGTATCAGATTATCCTCGTCAAACAGTTCAAATTCATAATCTGTCGCCTGGATTTCGTTGTAACGGCGCGAGAACTTACCGCTTACAACCACCTCCGTGTCAACAGGGAGTATGGACTTGATATAGCCGATGCGCCGCCCGAAATTGACGAGCACAGCGACACCTGTACCATCGTAAATTGAGACCTTACCGATGCTCTTTCGTCCTTTACCCGCAGGTTTGTTGGTCGTATGATTGACAACCCGTCCCTGAATCGTCTCCGGTTCACCATCTTCTCTTCTGCCGACTTTGTAAATTTCAACGGTTTTTGACCTATCAATGTAGTCGCGCGGGTAGTATTCTAGCAACTCCCCGACTGTTTGAAAACCGAGTTCATTTGACAATATTTCGGCACGGCGGGGGCCTATGCCTTTGAGATACTGGAGCGGTTTACGCAGAAATTCGAGCGAGTCAACATCCGTTGATACAGGTGTATCTCCAAGTATCACAGGTGTTTCGGGAGCCGCCTCGGCAGCCTCGGAAAGCGTGGGTGAGTGCACAGCAGCACTATCGCTGTTTTTAAGCGTGGTGGGCTCTACATCATAGGTAGCTGGTGCCGGTTCGGATGGCACAGGTGTTTCGCGAAGAACACCTGTGTTCCGAAAAAGGGATAGGTCTTCATGTCTTGCGTTTGTGTCGCGAGGTTGCTGTGCTGCAGCCTGTCCCGCTTCAGTCTCAGCGAGGGCCGCATCAAGCTGTTCGGTTGCAACCTGTAGCGTCTGTTGGCGTTCTGCTGGCGATAAACTTGCATAGTTCTCAAAGCGTGCGGCGAGCCCCTTAAGCACCTGTTTTTCATCGGAGGCGAGCGGAAGGGCGTTCCCCCGTTCTACCCAGAGCATCACATAGGCGCCCAAACCGTTGACGACGACACTGTCTTGACACCCCATGCGAATCTCTTGCTGGAACGGCCGACGGATGGTTGTCAATATTTCTCTTAAATTATCCATTCTCTCTTCATCAAAAAGTATTTAAGAATTTAGACGTAAATTTAGCGGTAAAGGTTGATTTTCATTGAGAGAACCAGATGTTTTTAGCGAAATTTAAATTTCCTTGACTTTAGCCAGCAACGAACGTTATAATTCCAGATGTGACGCGTCAATTTCAGAGGTTTTCATATTATGTCAAAACAGAATTTCAACCAAAAGCTTACCGCACTCCTCAAAACTCATCCCCGCTTTGTAGACGACTCCGGTGAACTCCTCAACACTGCTGTTAAAGACCACGCATGGCAGCTTGACCACACCCTCATCAGATTGCTGCTATCCGATGAAGAGATAAAAGCGAAATTCTTTGACGAAATTGATGGACATTGGATTTCAACTACAACACCTTCATCAGTTATATCAACGACAGAAACTTTCTCGCCAACTCCTATACGCAGTTTCGGAACAAAATCGGTTTGAACATTGACGATAAATTCCTGCCCGAACGCGGCGAAGTTTCACTCGTCTGGCCCTACAAAGATTGTGTGCTGGAGGGGGGACAAACAAAGGAGGCGGAGAAGCGAAAAGAGATTTTCTTCAACGAAATCCTTGCAATAGACGAAATCAATCGGATGTTCGACCCGAAGGTGCTTACCAATTGGAAACGTCACACCACCGCAGGTGAAAAAGACGTAACGGACATCCGGCGTGATGAAAACGGCATCATTCGCGAAAACCTTATCATCAAGGGGAACAACCTCATCACCCTCCACACCCTCAAACAGCAATTCCGGGGACAGGTAAAACTGATTTACATCGATCCACCGTATAATATCGATGGGGATAGTTTTGGCTATAATGATAGTTTCAAGCATTCAACATGGTTAACCTTCATGCGGAACCGATTGGAGATAGCGCGAGAATTAATGCAGCCCCATGGCGTTCTCTTCATTCACATTGATGACCGAGAAATGCACTATTTAAAATTGGTCGCCGATGAGATATTCGGTAGAGATAACTTTATCGCGACGGTGCCTAGAAAAACACGAACCGGAAAGAGCGATGTGCCCTACAAAATGTCGAGAGATTTCGACTGGATGCTAGTGTACACGAGGGGAGCCTCAAAGCAGGATGCACTTTTTCGGCGGTCTGTTTCGCGTAGGTATTACCAAACCCCTGATTTTCCAGATGATGAATGGCGACTCAGTCCAATGACGACACAGCGTACGATTGAAGAACGCCCAAACTCAGATTTCACGTTGATAAATCCCAAGAATGGACAAGAATTTCCTGTAAATCCGAATCGGTGCTGGGCGGTTACCAAAGATACATTTCCTGATTACTATAAACAAGGAAAAATCGTTTTTCCCGGTGATTACGATTTTCTTAATATGAAACAGCCCGCCATGCGAATTTTCAAATCTGAAGAGATTGATAAGAAGGGCGACGACTTCGATAAAGCGTATGTCTCAACTGACTTCCTGAATCATGCCACGGATGAGTTGCTGAAAGGCATGGTCAACAAAAAAGGGACAGACGAAATTGTGACACTCTTCGGGCGGAAAGCCTTCGCTTATCCGAAAAACGAATTGCTGATGCAACGCATCATAGAGTACACTACCACGGAAGGTGATATTGTTCTAGATTTTCATCTCGGCTCCGGTACAACTGCTGCAGTTGCACACAAACTGAGCAGGCAATACATTGGCATTGAACAGATGGATTACGTAGAAACCATCGCAGTGGAACGCCTGAAAAAAGTAATTGGTGGCGAACAGGGTGGTGTCTCCGAATCTGCAAATTGGAAGGGGGGAGGCGATTTTATCTACTGTGAATTGATGCAATACAACCAGGCATATATGGACAAAATCCAAGCCGCACACTCCTCCGAAGAAATTGTGGCACTCTGGCAAGACATCGCCGAAAACTCGTTCCTGAATTGGTATGTCAACGCCGAAATGCCTCAAGACGCTGTAAACGATTTCATCAACATCGACGACCTTGAGACGCAGAAACGTCTATTGGCAGAACTGCTCGATAAGAATCAACTTTACGTCAATCTCTCCGAAATAGAGGACGCGGACTTCGCGGTGAGCGCTGAGGATAAGGCGTTGAATAGGATGTTTTATGGCAAATAAACAAACCCCAGAAGCACTTTCTTCAAACCGTCACTATTTTGTAGACGAAGGCGGCGACAGCACTCTCTTTTCCCGTAAGGGAAAGGTATTGGTCGCTACAGAAGGATGTTCCCGATTTTTCATACTCGGTTTATTGGATGTACCGGCTCCAGTAGCACTAAGCGACCGTTTTGATGAACTGCGGGCGCGGCTCATGAGCGATTCCTATTTTAAGGGAGTGCCATCTATGCAACCAAACGAGCGTAAAACGGCACTTGCATTCCACGCTAAAGACGATTTGCCTGAAGTCCGTAGAGAGGTTTTCAGGATTTTGCGGGACACTGAAGGATTACGTTTTTTCGCTGTTGTTGCTGATAAATTGAGTGTTCTTGAGTACGTCCGCCAACGCAACAAGCGAGAAGCCGATTATCGTTATCATCCCAATGAACTTTACGACTCTCTGACTGAACGTTTATTCAGAGATAGACTACATGAAAGTAGCGGATATAATATTATTTTCTCAAAACGCGGTAAGTCTGATCGAACAGCTGCCTTGCGTCGAGCCCTTGAAGCTGCACGCTCCCATTTTGTCACGCCACAAGAGATAACTAGCCGCGCATCTTTAAACATTGCTGTGGCAACTCCGAAGGAACATGCAGGTTTACAAGCTGTTGATTATTTTATCTGGGCGTTACAGAGACTTTATGAACGAGGTGAAGAGCGGTATTTGACATATCTGTGGAAGGCTTTTAGGCTCGTACACGATATTGATGACACAAGCAAGACAGATTATGGTGTCTATTATACGCAAAACAGACCCCTCACAGCTGCGGCATTGATAGGAAGAAAATAAAAAAGCCAGGGATATAGGATTGTGCTGAACCGTAGCCTTCCAATCACACGGGTGAACCCGAATTTCGTCCACTGGCAATTCAATTATATTATACCACATTTGACAGCAAATGTCAAGTAAAAATCAAATAATTTTTCGTATATTTCTGTTTTTCAAAGAGAGAGTCCGCAGATTTTTGCGGTGCGTAAGGAAGATAAAGTGTTGAATAAGGCGTTTCATGGAGATTGACACTTTATCCGTTTTGTGGTATACTGTAAAAAATAATTCACTACAAGCGGGACATGTTAAGTTTATTTGGACAATTAATCGATAACAGACGGTTAAACGGTATCCCCCTGAACCGTTGGAACGTATACCATGGCTAAATCTGTAAAAGCACTCATCACGCCGGAAGTTCTCAAGTGGGTCCGGGAAAGACGTATCAGATTAACAATTGATTACGCGGCTAAAAAATTAAAGGTAGACCCCGAGCGTCTTGTGGACTGGGAGAATGGGGTAGAAGGCCCTACCGTCGCGCAATTAAAGAAAATTGCCAAGCTCTATAAAACCCATATCTCTCTTTTCTATCTGCCATCCCCGCCTACCGATTTTCAGCCGCTTACCGATTATCGGATGTTGCCTGACTCTACCGCGCCTGATGAAGAACAGGTCTATAGATTAAACGCCAATATTGTTGAAGCGTACGAAAGACGCTACACGCTCATTGACCTTTATGAACTGCTAGCGGAATCTCCTCCTCAGGTGACACTGAAGGTTAGCAAGCATGAAAAACCGGAACGCGCCGCACAGAAAATAACGGAATTTCTTGAATTCAATAGGGAACAGCTCCAGCAAGCCAATACACCTCACGATGCCCTGAAATTTTGGAAACGAATCGTTGAAGCGAAAGGTATTCTTGTCTGTCAGACCTCTGTGAATCCACACCTCTCTGTTGAGCTGACAACAGTACGTGGATTTTGTATTGCAGAGACACCTTGTCCGGTGATTGTGATAAACCCTAAAGACAGTCCTTATGGGCGCATATTTACAATCGTCCACGAGTTAGTTCATGTCGCCTTGGGGGAAAGTGTCATCCAGAATACCGGTTTTGAAAAGGCAAGTTCTTCGAATTTGGAGCCTATTGAAATCTTTTGCAATCAGGTAGCAGCTGAAGTTTTAGCACCTCTGAAAAAGTACAAAAGGACAGGCGGAGAATCGAGAGAGACTGTACCGCACCATAATCGGCTCCTCAATACCTATGGTGAGCATTTTGCGCGAATCGCTTTTACCGCTTATCATGAGAATAAAATCACAATAGCGGGTTTATCCGCTGCTTTTTCTAATTGTGCCACAAAACACCTTCGCGCAATTGATAACCAAATCTTCGTATGAAGTCCTTGTTAACCTCGAATCAGATAGTTTAGGGAATCAACCGAAATGGCTGAAAAATTCTTATATGAGCGAATATTGGAGGAATTCGGAAAGCGAACCATCCAAAATACAGAGATTCCATCTTGCCTCACCGATAATTTGAACCCCGAATTTGAACTCCGCGACTACCAAAAGGAAGCATTCGTCCGGTTTTTTCTCTGCTTGGAAAACGACTTCCCCGGTGAAGAAAAACCGCCCCATTTTCTGTTCAATATGGCAACCGGCAGTGGCAAGACGCTCATCATGGCGGGCCTGATGCTGTACCTTTACGAGCGGGGGTATCGCAACTTCCTCTTTTTTGTTAACTCCACCAACATCATCGAAAAGACGAAAGACAACTTCCTCAACCCGCGGGCGACAAAATACCTCTTTAGTCAAGACATCCGCTTTGATGGAAAACCTGTCACCGTGAACAGAGTAGACAATTTTGAGGGGGTCAACGAAAACGACATCAATATCTGCTTTACGACTATTCAGCAGTTGCACACCGATATGACGACAGAGAAGGAGAACGCGCTAACTTACGAGAATTTCGCGGCACAGCAAATTGTGCTATTAGCAGATGAAGCACATCACATGAACGTCAGCACTAAGTCCCAGCAAGGGTTGGCACTGTTTGAAAGTTGGGAGAACACAGTAGACCGTATCTTTAAGTCTAACCCCGACAACCTATTGTTGGAATTCACCGCTACGCACGATTACGAAACGCCCGCGATGGTGGAAAAGTATCGGAACAAGGTTATCAACCGGTACGATTTGGTAAATTTTCGGAATGAGCGGTTCTCGAAAGAGGTGGTGCTGGTCCATTCCGATTTAGAGCAGGAGTCCCGCATCTTGCAAGCACTGATTCTCAATCAGTACAAGCAAGAAGTTGCGGCAAAATACCAGATGCAACTTAAGCCCGTCATTCTGTTCAAGGCACAGCGGACAATTGCACAATCGATAGAGAACAAGGAGAACTTTCATAAGCTGATTAATGAGCTCACCGCTGCGCAGCTCAACAGACTTCGCGGGTCGAAGCTTGAGATTGTTCAGCGGGCATTCCGCTTCTTCGATGAAAATAATATCAATGCCGACCAGTTGGCACAACGGCTGAAATCGGAATTTCGCGAGGAATACTGTCTCTCGGTTAACGATGAATCCGAAAAGAAGAGCTATCAGATACAGGTAAACACGCTTGAAGACAAAGATAACCCGATTCGTGCCATTTTCGCGGTTCAAAAATTGAACGAGGGGTGGGATGTGCTAAACCTGTTTGACATTGTGCGTTGTTATGAGGCGCGCGATTCTGGGCAGAATAGAATCGGAAAAACAACGATATCCGAGGCGCAGCTTATCGGGCGCGGGGCACGCTATTTTCCGTTCGTTCTCCCGGAACACACAGACCGCTTCCGCCGTAAGTTTGACGAAAATCTTGACCACGAATTACGGGTGTTAGAGGAACTCCATTACCACAGTATCCATGATTCGCGTTACATCTCCGAAATTCGCAGCGCGCTAGTCGATGTCGGAATGATGGACAGAACGCGTGTCACCCGTGAAATCAAACTGAAAAACGAATTCAAGAATACCGACTTTTACAAATACGGGGTTGTCTGGCTCAACAAACAGGTTCCGAAAGATTATCAGCATGTCAAATCCATTGACGACTTAGCAACGCTAAGTGTCCAGCAGAAAAACTATACACATACCATTCGTACAGGTTCCGCTGGCGAAACATCCGTTATAGAAAATAGTGAGACATCTGTACAAACGGGACACCGAAACAGCCGAGACGTAAAGTTGGTCGATATTGAACAGAACATCGTTAGGGCGGCTATCGTGCGCAATCCCTTTTTCACGTTCGCATCCCTCAGGAGGTATTTGCCACACTTGACATCCATAAGCGAATTTATCACATCGGAAAACTATTTGGGTGCCCTAGCAATTACTTTCACGGGAGAGCTCACTTCCCTAGAAGAGAATCGTCCCGAAAAACTGGCTGCGTGTGAAGGACTTCTCAGTCAAATTGAATCCGAAGTCCGGAAACAGATTACGGAATACCAAGGCACGAAACACTTTTATGAACAGCAAATCCACGCTGTCTTCATGGATAAAACCTTGACATTTAGTGTAAACAACCCGCGTGTTCTGAACGAATCGGAGACAGAGTATCTCGTCAATGGAAGCGACTGGTTCGCGTTTGACAGTCTCTATGGAACGAGTGAAGAAAGGGCATTCGTGCAGATGTTAGACAGATGGCTTTCGGAATCAGGACGAACATACCAGAATATCTATCTTCTCCGCAACGAGGGGCATTTCGCTCTCTATAACTTCTCTGATGGGCAACCCTTCTATCCCGATTTTGTGCTTTTCTTGCATGAAGAAAACGGTGAATCGCACACCTATCAACTTTTCATTGAACCGAAAGGCGCGTATATCGCAGAAAATGACCGGTGGAAAGCGGAATTCCTAAAGGAAATCCGTGCTGAATACAACAGCAAAATCCTGACAGAAAACAGCAGGTATCGTATCATCGGTGTTCCATCCTTCTATAATGAGGCGCAGGAAAACCGATTCAAAGATGAATTGAATACGGCATTGCAAACCTTCCATCAAAAACAAACAGACCGTTAGTTCGCCTGGCGTAATTTCTGAAACAGGTCCCGAAAAATTGCATCCCGATTGACACCCGTAGCAATACGCATGAAATGTCGGCTGTTATCAAAACTCCACGTCACAGCATCTGTCAAGATAGGACTATGGACAATTTCTGTCGGTACCCATTGCGGGTTGATAAGATATGCGGTTGCAGCTATATCCCAGATGACCTTTGACCAACCGAAGTGGTCACTATGGTACGCCTTGAAAATCTCAACGAGGTAATCCCCGATTTTTCCTTGTCCCTGGACATAACGTTCCATCTCCGCCACCGTTGTCAATAGGTGTGAGACGACACCACGTGCGGGAAGATGAACAAACGGCACGCCGCAATTGAGCACCAGCCGCGCACTGTGAATATCTTGTGCAAGGTTAAACTCACGCGTATGGGGCCAATACAACGGGTTGCCCCCCAGCCAGACGACGACTATCCGTTTGATAATTTCAGGTTCCATTAAAATAGCAGAGGCTACGTTCGTTATAGCACCGACAGCCGCGACGTAAAGCGGTTCGTCGGTCTGTGCCATTGCCCGTTCGACCATATCGGTTGCCGCATCGCTCGGTACAGGCGTAGTTGCATCTGCAAGAAACGTTGTGGAACCCCGGTAGACGAACCCCTCGGCATCGACATTGAGGAACGCTAAAAGCCGCAGAATTTCAGCGTAACTTTTCTCCATACCCTCTTCGGCGTTCGCTGAGCGATTGTTGTGAAACGGTGCCGCATATATCGCCTCAAGGTTGAGCTGTTCCGGTGAGAGGAGTGCATGGACGACTGCAAACTGGTCATCAATTTCGTTATAGGTATCGGTGTCAAGCACCATTCGGACGCGGCCTTCTGGCGGTTGAAGCATCTCTAAACGTTTTGTCTCTAGCAAGCTCGGAAATTGCATACTGTTTTTTCCTTTGACTGTTCTGAATTGGATTATCTTTTATAGTGTATCACATTTTCGGGGGTAAAAGTCAAGCAAAATGGTTTATTGTTTTATTGTCCTGATTAAGCGTTTGACATAAATTTGGTTTTATAGTATAATTTTAGATAGAATTTCAACGGCACATAACGAAATATGCAAATGTGCCTACTTCTGTCAGTTTACAGAGAAAAAAAGCGTATGAATGTACTTCGTCTATTTGTTAACGGTTTTCTGATAGGTATCGCCAACATTATTCCGGGGATGAGTGGTGGCACGCTTGCACTCGTTTTGGGTATTTATGAAAGGTTAATCGCAGCGTTACACAACATCGGCCTTTCAACTGTGGAACGGTTGTTTAGCACTTTCACTTTGAAAAAGGAGGCGTTCGCGGAGGCAAAGGCAGAACTCCGCCGCATCGATTTCGGTTTCCTCGCATTGCTGGGAATCGGCGCAATTGCTGCGGTACTGCTAACATCGAAACTGATTATCTATCTACTGAACAATCAGCACGATGCGACTTACGGTTTCTTTAGTGGTCTTATTTTAACATCAATTTTAATTCCAGCCCGAATGCTAAAAGGGTTTGGGCTTAAGGAGGCGTTAGTTCTGCTTATCGCGGTGGCACTGATTCTCGGCATCACTGTTGCGGGGATGGGTGGACAACAGACCGTTGAAACCCCTGCAGCGGAAGGTGTCGGGCCCGCAGCATTAGACAACGCTCAGTTTCCATCTTTCTTGGAACTCACGTTGTTTTTCGGGTGTGGGGCATTGGCAATTTCAGCGATGATTCTGCCGGGCATCAGCGGTTCGTTTCTCATGCTCGCCTTCGGAGTCTATTTTCCGCTCTTAACGGCGATTAAGGAATTGATGGAAGATATTCCCGCTTTGATGAACGGCACACAAACGGATTCGATTTTAGGAAACCTACTGATACTCGGTTTCTTTGCACTCGGTTGTCTGTCCGGATTGGTAGCGTTTACAAGGTTGCTGAATTATCTGCTAGCCCGTTACCGTAATCTGACAATCGCTTTCTTAATCGGATTGATGGTTGGGTCACTTTACAGTTTGTGGCCATTTCGTGCATATCTAATGGTTGGGGATAAACGTCACGATACAGCGCACCTGCTTCCGCAATTAGATATGAATCTGCTTATTACGGTGGGCGTATTTTTGATTGGGTGCGGGGTTATCCTCGCGTTTTCCCGATTGGATAAGGAGAGTGCATGACAAAAAAGGTCGGTTTTTTTGTCAATACCACGAAGGAGAATGCCCGGCAGGTTGTAGTCGACGTGTCGCAGTCGTTAAAACAGGCAGGCGTGATTCCGTTATTGCCTGATGAACACGCGGTGGCTATGGAACTTCCGCCAACCGGGTTAACAACAGCGGAGGTGGTAGAAGCAGCAGAACTGCTTCTCGTCCTCGGTGGTGATGGGACGCTGCTGAGTGCAGCGCACACACCGAAGATTGAAAACGTACCTATTCTCGCTATCAATATTGGGCATCTCGGTTTTTTGACAGATGCCTCGTTGGCTGAGCTCAAACCTGCCCTGAATGCAACGTTGCGCGGAGACTACCGGATAGAGCATCGGATGATGTTAGAGGTTATCGTAAACAGTGAGAGTCAACATCCGTTTCGGGCGTTTGCGCTCAACGATGTGGTGATACGCCACTACACACGTCTCATTGAGTTAGACGCATATATTGATGGGGAGTTGTTTATCCCGTATAATGCAGATGGGCTGATAATTGCTACGCCGAGTGGTTCAACCGGGTATTCGCTTTCGTGTGGCGGCACAATTGTTGCCCCGCAGTTAGAAGCGATGCTCCTGACCCCCATCGCTCCGCATAGCCTCACGGTGCGGCCCTTTATCGCCCACGGTGACGCAGAGATAAAGGTAGAGATGCACTCTACTTACGAACGGCTAGACCTATTTATTGATGGTCAACGTGAGACGCGCAGCCTTGCTAGAGAGGAAGTCATTGAGGTCCGGAAAGCGAAACGGACTATTCAGCTTATCCGGTCACAAGGACATAGTTATTACAAAGCCTTACGTGAAAAATTGATGTTAGGGGAAAGCATTAAATAAAGTCGGCTCTAGAAGATTTCTCGGCGTAACGTTTTACGTCAACGATTTGATAAGAGGAAGAACTCCGTGATAGAAACAATCTCTATCCGCAACATTGCCCTGATTGATGCACTTGAATTGGAGCTTGCCCCGGGGTTGAACATCTTCACCGGTGAAACAGGTGCAGGAAAATCGGTTATCCTTCGAGCAATTGGTTTGGTTTTAGGTCAGCGGGCTCCCGCGGATATTGTTCGGTCAGGTAGCGATTCTGCGTTTGTAGAAATCGGTGTTATGCCACCGGCACCGCTGCCGCTATGGGATGCAAGCACGCAGCTCGATGCCTGCGCCACTGCGGATACAAAAGACACAGTGATTCTTTCAAGGCGGATAACAGCTAATGGCAGGAATCGATGCCGTATCAACGGGCGCTTGGTGAACTTAAAACAGCTCCAGCAGCTCGGCAATTGGCTCGTTGATATCCACGGGCAGCATGAACATCAATCCCTATTTAGGACAGAAACACATCTCAACCTATTGGACGATTTCGGGGGCAGTAGCGAAGCGCGGCGGCACGTTAGTAAACTCTATCAGCAGCTCCAGACGCTGCAACAGGAGGCAGATAATCTCACACATCAATTGAAAACGTCAGAACGGGAAAAGGACCTGCTTGAGTTTGAGATTCAGGAGCTTACGGATGCGAATCTTTCGGAAGGTGAAGAGGAAAAACTGACAGCGGAGGCACGCGTCCTGAACAACGCGGAAAAACTGTTTGAAGAGGCAACGGCTGCGTATGCACACATAGATGGCAGCAAACGCGGTTTTATAGATGTAGGGACAAGTTCTAATTCTTCAGCACTCAGTCGGCTGCGAAGCTCGGCAAAAACGCTCGCAAAACTATGTGAATTGGATGAAAGTCTTTCCGGTTTCAGCAATCGTTTGGACTCTACACTTTACGAACTTGAGGATATCGCTTCACACATTCAGCAATACGCCAACACGGTGGAATTCAATCCGACTCGACTTACTGAAGTTACAGAGCGGTTAGCCCTTATCTCAAAACTGCGGCGGCGATACGGCAACACGATTTCGGAAATATTAGCTTACCAAGAGGAAGCCTCACATCGGCTGGCGGACCTACAGTTCGGTTCTGAAAAAATTGAGAGGCTCCAGACACAGATTCGCGAAACGAAATCGGAGGCAGAACAGGCGTGCATTGCGCTTTCTGCTAAACGTAAACATGTTGCCGAAAGACTTTCTCGACTTGTTGAGCGGGAGCTGCGAACGCTCGGTATGGACAAGGCCGATTTTTGGGTATCTGTACAGCCCATCCAAGATGCAGGTGGCGCGCTGCAAATAGATGACGAACGCTATGCGTTCAGTGCTAGCGGTATTGACGAGGTTGAATTCTTAATTTCGCCTAACGTCGGGTCTGAAGCGCGGCCTTTAGTAAAAATTGCATCAGGTGGTGAAATCTCGCGCGTCATGCTTGCCCTAAAAACTGTTCTGGTTCAGGTAGACAGCATACCGACACTACTTTTTGACGAAATTGATAGCGGTATCGGTGGAAAGGTCGCCGATGTAGTTGGCAAAAAATTGAAGGAGCTTGCTGAGTTCGCACAAGTTATCTGTATCACACATCTCCCCCAGATTGCCCGCTTCGCTGATAGGCATTTTCGGGTGGAAAAAGAGGTTGTCGGTGAAGAAACCCTGATTACCGCAAAACCGCTCACAGCAGCGGAACGCGTCACAGAGATTGTGCGGATGCACGGCGGAAAAGAGACAGAAATAGGACTAGCTCATGCACGAGAATTATTAGATAGAACGTAACCAAACTAAGGTTTACGCCCGTTAATGTGATAGTAATTATAGATTTCATTATAATTACTAAACTTTGGACAATTTTAGGGAGGCACAACGTTCTTGTCAAACGGATAGGTGGAAGGTTGGAAGAATGGAAGGGTGGAAGCGGGGAAGAGGTTTTTGAGGCGCGGCAGAGATATGCTTAGCGTCACAACCTTCTTGCTAACGGTTTCCAACGGTTTCCAATGGTTTCCAACATTCTATAAACATTCCGCCCCGTTGGGGAAACCGTGCTTTGGAAAACCCATCGGCGGAAACCATTTTTCTCCTGTTTGCATTTGTGTGAGGCACTTATAGAAAAATCAGAGATGCTTTGAAAGCGGGGATTCGGCTCACGGATATTGTCCAAACTATAGTATAATTACAGGACTTACGCAGCGCATTGATAAGCCCTTATGATAATGGGCTTTAAAGGGAGACCTGGCGGGCGAGGTGACCTCGCCCCTACGAGGATATGTCTTAAATTTGCGTAAGTCCTGAATTATAAAAGAGACGTAAGCCCAACCAACGGGCCGGGCTGGATATACGTAGATAGATGCCAGGCCTACATATAGCCTAACCGAACCGCAAGGAAATATTAAAAAACCGCAAGGAACTTTTAAAATGGATGACCGAATTGAACAAGCAAACGGCACAAATGTGTATACAGGGTGTGAATTGCTAGTCAAAGGTGCATTAGAGAGCGGGGTGAGCTTGATGACCGGATATCCTGGCTCGCCGCTAGCGGAGGTTTTCGACGTTCTTCGGCGCAGTGCAAAACTGCTGAAATCGAACGGCATTGTTGCACAGATAGCCAACAACGAGGCGTTGAGTATTGCGCGCTTGAATGGTTCACAGATGGCAGACATGCGAGCGATTGCGTTCATGAAAAGCGTCGGTCTGCATGTTGCCTCCGATGCACTTGCTATCAGCAACATCGCAGGTACCACCGGCGGTGCCGTCGTTGTTGTAGGCGATGATACGTGGTCCCATAGCACACAAGTGCCAGCGGATTCACGGTTTATGGCACGGCATCTCTATATGCCCCTACTAGAGCCAGCGACATGGCAGGAACTGAAGGATTGGATTGGATGTGCGTTTGAAATTTCGGATGCCGCAAACCTTTATGTCTGCTATCTCAGCACACAGAATCAAGCGGATGGGGGTGGAAACGTCGCGCTGCATCCGAACCGGTATCCAGTCACAAATCGGAACGCACAAATAGAATTGGATACAACCTTAATTAATGGGGATGACCGCGTCGTGTTACCCCCGGATACCAGTCGTCTTGAGGTTGAAACACTTCGCGAACGTCTGCCGACCGCTCTTAAAACGGCGAAACAATTGGGACTCAATCAGATACGCTATCCACAACGTAGCCGCATCGGATTTGTGACATCTGGTTTCAGTTATTGTTATCTGGAACATGCACTTTTGGAACTGAACCTCAACGGAAAAATTCCCATCCTCAAACTCGGCCTGACACATCCACTTGACCCGGACATATTCCGCGAGTTCGTAGAACAGGTCGATGAACTGTACATTATAGAAGAAAAACGGCCGGTCCTTGAAAACGAAATCAAGGCACTGCTAACACAGATGTATCAGGCGGACACCCTCAATCGATTTGTGAAAGTATGGGGAAAACAGTTCCCTGACGGTTTGCCCGGCATCCCCACAGCTGCAGGATTAGACGCGTCCCTTCTCATTGAACGGTTGACTCCCCTTTTCTCAAAAATGGAAAAAACGGGTAACCTCAACAATATTCCTGTTGATACGACAGTTTTTGAACGAGCACAGGCGCACCAACAACAGGTAGCCGACTTGCAGATTGATATTCCAAAACGCTCTCCGACCTTCTGTCCCGGATGTCCGCATCGGGACTCCTCTAGTGTCCTGCTTGAAATTACGAAGCAATTTATGGACAAAGGCTACATGAAGAAGCATCATAACACACAACCGGTCGATCTGATTTTCCACGGGGATATCGGGTGTTATTCTATGCTCAAATACGAGCCGTTTCCGCGCCTCATGCACAACCTTTCCGCGATGGCCCTCGGCGGCGGCACAGGGGCAGGCATTGACCCGTTTATTGTCAATAAGCAGATTGTTTTTATGGGAGATTCAACCTTCTTCCATGGCGGCATGTCGGCAATTTCCGATTCTATCAAAAACAACCAGGATATCACCTATATTATCCTAGACAACCAAACGACAGCAATGACAGGACACCAACCGACTCCTGCCGGCGAGGTGGACATCCTCGGCGAGCCGACCTTTGCACAAGATATTGAAAAAGTTGCACAAGGCCTCGCCGGAAATTCTAATATAGACATCGTTCGCACAAATCCGGAGGACCGACTGAACTATAAAAAATACCTTGAGAAGACTATCCTGAAACCGGGTGTTAAAATTGTCGTCGCTGATAAAGAGTGTGCAATTACGTACCAGCGGCGATTACGGCGCGACAAACAGAAAATTAAGCAGAAAGATGGATTTTTGAAGGTCGAAAAACACATTAATATTACGCCAGAGGTCTGTGAATTTTGCTTGGCGTGCACCGAATCCACAGGATGCCCCGCCCTAAAAATTATCGATACCGACTACGGGAACAAAATTGCAATTGACCGGTCTAATTGTGTAAGCGATGGGGCATGTGCGCGGATTAAATCGGCGTGTCCCTCCTTTGAAGAGGTGGTTGTTACGCGGAAACGGCCGCCTCGTCCCCAACAAACGTCGTCGGTAGGTCCGGTTGAACAAAATGGAGCCGAACACCTGAATCTTGAGCATATCCTCAACGCGCCTTTACCGCCACCGGCACCCCCTACCTTTGACAAAGCGTGGAGTGTTTACGCAGCAGGCGTAGGCGGGATGGGCATCGGTCTGATTTCCAAAGTCCTTGTCGTTGCCGGACACCTCCAGGGCGTTGATGTACACTTCCATGACAGGAAAGGATTGGCAATTCGGAACGGCGGGGTCTATACGCATGTGACGTATACGAAACCCGGCGTACAGATTTCACCGATTATTCCGTACGGCAAGGCTGACCTCATCCTGGGGCTTGATATTTTAGAGGCGGTTCGCGGTATGATGGCGGAGTCATTCGCCCGAGTCGCATCGCATGAAAGGACTGCTGCCGTTGTCAATACCGCCAAAACAGAGACAATGACAACGCTCATCGGCAAGGATAGCTTTGATGTCGTCGATTTGGAAGAGACAATTTCGGAAAATACAAACGCCTACATCGGTCTGAATCTATTCAGCATCTCGGAACAGCTGTTCGGCAATAAACTGTATGCCAACATTATGCTACTAGGGGTTGCGTTCCAGCAGGGTTTGATACCGCTACAGCTTGAACCCCTAAAATTAGCACTGAAACAGATGGTCCGGCCCACCGATTTGGAACCGAATTTGAACGCCTTTGCAGTCGGTAGGTATCTCGCCGCGCAGCACGGTAAGAGCGATTTCGCAATTACAGATGAAAACTTACGCTCACAACAATCTGCTGCTGAAATGGTGACAGAAAAAGCAAATATTCTCAGGGAGAAACGCAGCGGGAAACGTCTCGCTGCCGCATACCGTTCCCTCGTTGAAAACGCAATAGCGCAGATGTCCCTCGATGATGCAACACACCGAGACCTCGCCCTCTACACGTATGACCTAATTCAGTTTGAAAATTTGAACTATGCACAGAGGTACGTGGAAAAGATTCGACAGATTTACGAAAAAGACTACGGAGATTATCGTGCCACAAAAGCCGCGATTAAATATCTACACAAGGTTATGCTGATTAAGGACGAGGTATATGTCTCTCACCTATTGACGAGCAAGGAGAAGCTTGCACGGGATAAGGAACGTTATAACGTCGACACCGAAAACGGCGATAAAATTCGATACCTGCATCTCAATCGACCCCATTTCACAGTTATGGGGTTAGATATCGAACGAGACTTCAACACCCGAAACTGGCAGCTGAACCTCATGAAGCGAATGAAGTTCCTGAGACGATGGCTCTCACAGTGGCATGCAAAAGAGAAGGCGTTCCGGGAATGGTACATCACCGAAGTGATAGACACGTTCGCGCCAACAGATGCTGAACAGTATGATAACCACGTCCGCGCTTTGGAGACAGTAGAGCAGGTTCGGGGCTATCGCGAAATTCGCTATCCGAAAATGGAGGAGGCGAAACAGGAGGTCGTGAAGCTGCTCTCGCGGGAACAGGATTAATCTCGCTTCTCTAGCAGTAGCAAGCCACTCCGTAACGGAACACGTGAAGATGCGTGCAAACAGAAGCAGAATTCATTAACCCGCCGGCAACAACGACGCAGGCGATTAAGAGGCCATGATTCAAAAAATTACAGGAAAAACTCGTATTGTTGGTGTTATCGGTGCCCCAGTCGAACATAGTCGTTCACCGCAAATGCACAACGCAGCACTCGCCAAAGCGAAGCTTGATTACGTCTATGTTCCGTTCCATGTTCCCGCGGATGCGGTTGCGGCTGCGATAAACGGATTCAAAGCCCTTAACGTTGTCGGAATCAATGTCACGCTGCCGCACAAACATGCGGTTATTCCGTTTCTCACCTCTATTTCGCGTGAAGCGGAGCTCATAGGGGCAGTGAACACGTTGACCTTTCAAGATAACGGAGACATACACGGTGATAACACGGATGCCCCCGGCTTCCTCCGGGCATTAGAGGAAATAGGTGCCCGTGTGCCTATAGGTGAAGCTGCCGTTGTGTTGGGTGCGGGGGGTTCCGCCCGAGCGGTTGTCGTCGCTTTGGCACTTGCCGGGGTGCGGTCCATCGTCATCGCGAACAGAACAATAGCGAAAGCGACCGCTCTATCAGCAGAGCTGTCTGAAAAAATCCGGAGTACAGATAACGTTTCCCTCACAGGCATCGGATTACAAGATTCCCGATTGCCGGAAGCAGTGAATAGCAGCGCGCTACTTGTCAATACCGCATCAGCAAGTATGGACGCTTCGCACCCGCTTTTGATTAACCCGGATTGGCTTCAGCCAAGCACAACGGTTTACGATATTGTTTATACCCCTCCAATGACAGGCTTGTTAACAGCAGCAGCGGAAAAAGGATGTCCGATTGTTGGCGGCATCGGCATGCTAATACATCAGGGGGCAATCGCTTTTGAAAAGTGGACCGGTGTTAAACCTTGTATAGACACAATGCGAAAAGCACTCTTGTAGTAGGCGCAAGCTCCGAGCGTGATAGAAGAAATTTTAAAGGAAGTTAATTTGAAATTTTTACGGTAGTAGGCATTCTCCGAATGCCCTGACTATTGGAAAACGGAAGGAACAGCTGTCAAGGCACCCCACCGCTTTGACATTATTTGTTAAGGAAAAAGGAGCGGGCATTCCGCCTCGCCTTAAAGGGATGAGGTTTCCTGCCCGAACGTTTTGATGAAAGATGAAGAACGGACAGAGGAAGAAAATACGCCTATTCGATTTTTCATTCTAGGTATCCCCTATTCTATCAAACCAACGGATGACTTAACCGCGGATGACATCGAAATCCTTGTTACCTATGTCAAGGAACGGATAGCGGGATACAGCCAAAAAGGGCACGATGAAGCACGGATTCCAATGCTCGTCGCTCTCGACATCGCGAACGAGCTGCGGGAATTGCAGCAGTACTATGAAATGCCGATTAACCGTGCGATTGATAAACTAAAGTTCGTCCTTGAATCTGAGTGAACGGATGGTTAATGGTTGTTAGGGGAACGAGCTTCGGTTGCCTTCAGGCTTCAGTCCCTGATAACCGTTTAGTTGTCAGTCTTTAGATTAGCGCGCTTTGCGAATAGCTATCTGCTAACTGCCATTCTCGAATCATGTCGGGGTGAGCTCCCGAGCATGATATAGTGATGTAAGAATTGTTTGAATTAAAACGATAGTTGTGTTATAATATTATAACCTATTTAACACCTCCCGTCAAATCCCCATGCTTTAGCTTGTGGGATGTAGATGGCTCACACGTGCAAGGGCATCACGAACTGCCCAGCGAAAGAACTAAGGTGTAATGCCACATCGCAATAACCTATAAAGTCGGAGGATAGCGTCCTTAACAAGCCAATGCAGTTGAAACTAAACTGTAGACTGGAATGCGTGAGCGGGGAGAGGAGCGGGCTGTTTGCCCGAATACTGGAAAACCGTATCCCCCGAAGTTTGAGGAGCGGGCTGTTTGCCCAAATACTGGACTTGTCGCGCGGCGTGCCTGGTAGGAAGGGCGGCTGTAAAACATGTGGAATCAGAGCCAGCATGCGACGTTAGCGAAAAACAAATCAAATGGGCGGGCATAGCCAGCACTCATCCAAGCTGATAAATCTGCTGAACGTTTAGCCAGCAGACAATCGCCCTAAGTGGAGCGGACGTAAGACGGTGGACGCTTAGCCAAAACCGCAGACCGCAAGGAAGCACAAGCCTCAGCATTTATGCTGTGGGTACTATGACGATAGTACAAATATTTTGCACACTTAACGCATCAATTTTTTGGAGGAATTCCATGAAAACAAAAGGTAGATTTACTGTTGCTGCTCTTTTGATTTTAAGCATTGCCGTCATCGGTTGCGGTAAGTTAAATCAGGAAGAGTTTGAAATGTGGAAAAACGAACACGTCGCCCAGCTCGATAAGACCAATACAGAGATTAAAACGCAAATCTCTACTCTTGATGGAAAAGTCGAGCAGCAGGGGAAGGACACGATGGAGGCAATCTCTAAAGCGAAGGACGAGGCAATTGCTGCTTCGCAACAAGGAGATGCCGATACGATTGCTGCTGCCAACCAAAATACTAAGGAACAGCTTGCGAAATTTCGCTCAGACACAACAAAGAGTATTGAGGCACAAGGCAAAAAATCGATGGATTTCGCCAAGGCAGAAGTCGCGAAAGCCCAAAAAGATAGTAAGACAAATGCTGATGGCTTGAAGGCAGTGCTAAACGACATGAAGGCATTCGGCTCTCGGCTGATGGCACTTGAAGGAAAACTCGCTGAGCTGCAAATGGATGTTGCCGCAAAACCAACACTTCTCACTACCGTCAATTTCGCAAGTGGACAGACCGGGCTCTCAAGCACGGCAAAAGAGATGCTTGATGGTATCGTTGAGCAGATTATGGAAAATTCGGACGCTGAAATCCAGGTCATCGGACACGCAGACGGAGCCCCTGTCTTACGAGGCACCTATCGAAGCAACTGGGATCTGTCCCAAGCTCGCGCGAACGCAGCCGCCAAGTACTTGGCAAGCAAAGGGATTGATTCCAACCGAATCACATCTGTCGGCAAGGGACACACGAACCCTGTTGCTGCACAGAATACGGCAGCCGGCAGAGCCCTGAATCGACGGGTGGAAGTGATTCTTCATCCCCCGGGGTCCAGTAAGTAGTCTCTCATCGCTTGGGGCTTGCGTGCCTCGGTCTACCGATACACGCTATACACCTATTGAGCTGAAGGGGGGGGTGCCAGCCGTAGCATAAACTGTTAGTTTGTGCCAACATCGATTGGGCATCCCTCTCTGCACACAATAATCACAATGTATAAACGAATATCCGTATAGCATAAACTGTTAGTTTGTGCCCCCTCCGACTCATAAACTTTGAGAAGCTTATGCCTTATCTGTTAACAGTGCTGTTCCTTATCTATCTAAGCACCGGCATTTCAGTGGCAGACTCTACTGATGCCGAGTCTTCTAGACCTTTCCTTCCCGATTTTTTAGAGGTTCAAACGACATCGCTTCAACTTTCCCTATTTTCATACAAACCGGAGCTAGGCGATTTAGCAGAGCTTCTCCGAAACCTCGGCACCCCCGAAGTGTCTACCGCGGCAATGCCATCGATAGCAGTTGTCCTACAACATACATCGGAACTGGACTCGCGGTTAGAAATCGCCTATTGGGACACAGAGCTCGAGGTGCCACCGCCGACTTCAACGACGTTGTCTGCTACCCTCATGCCTATTTCATATCAACTCATTTATCGACCAGGATTGCTGTCCGGCTATATACCGCTCTATTTCGGGGGCGGCATCGGTTTTTTGCGGGTCAATTTCAGTAATAACCTCGAACAAGCAGGACTCACAATTCCGGAAGGTGTTTTCGGATGGACAGGATACTTTATCATCGGAATTGAACTGTTCCAGTGGGAGGCGGAACCAGGGGCGCGTGCTTACGTCACCAACAACATATCGCTCAACTTTGAACTAAAACGAATTCTCAAAACCCTAGAGGCCACCGGACCGCCACCGCTCAACGTGGTTTTAGATGGTACTGCCATCGGAATAGGAATCAGAACACGGTTTTAAACGTTTGGCAAGCCGCTCTTGAGACATCGGATGTCTTTAAAAAAACTGGGAAACCCTATCCCTCTGTTTCTAGTCTGCCTCGTGTTCGGAGCAATCCTCGGACGCTATTCAGAGACACCCCTCGCCCTCCTTTGCCTATTGGTCGCAACCGGTCTATTTGTATGCGTTGGGATGGAGTTCGCGCTCTATCTTCTGCTTGTCTGCTTACCCTTTTCGTTCCGCTATATCATTCCGAAGTTGTTGGAGGTTCAGACTCCTACCGAACCGTTGTTAGGTATGTTGAGTGCGGTCTATCTGTTAAAAAAGATTGTGGATTACGCGCGCCGCCAGCCGAAGCAGACCCCGCCCTTTCCGTTTCTAAAACCGCTCTGCTTTTACATTTTCGTCATGTTCCTGTCTGCAATCAATACCCCTGACCTTTTTGTCACTCTCAAAGGGGCCCTCCGCGCGAGCATTTATGTGATGTTCAGTCTGGTAGTATACGACTTAATCCGGAATCGCCAACGTTTGAAACGCCTTTTTATCGCCACGTTTCCGAGCGCTGCCGTTGCTATTGTCTGGACGATTATTGTGCTTATCTATCATATTGACCAATGGCAGTGGACGAGTGCATATCGGAGTTCGCCTTTTACGAACTACTCCGTTTACGGCTCTTTCACGGCAGTTTTCTTCTTAATTTGCCTCAGCCGGTTGTTATTTGACAACAGCCGTTATGACCGCGTTCAGTGGGTAGGGTGGTTCGTCTGCTTTGGAGCGGGGCTCATTATGTGTTTTTCGCGCGGCGTGTGGCTCTCTGTCATCGTAGCGGTTGGACTTATGCTGCTCCAATTAGACAGCGGTGGGACACATAAAAAAATCCTGTTTATCGGTGCTGCCTGTCTTATCTTACTGATAGGTTTGAACCTACCGGGTGTTTACAACATATTTGTGGAACGAATTTTATCTACGGTGGATGTGGGTTATGCCTCAAACCGAGCGAGGCTACTCCGATGGGGACAGGCGATTATGATGTTCCTTGAAAGTCCTATTTTGGGGAAAGGTTACGGGGCTTTCGCGATGCTTTACGAGGAGGATGTCGGACTTGTTGGCACTTACACGGCACAGTTTCAGCTGGGCGCGCACAGTGAATACCTACAAGTTATGGCGGAATTAGGGATTGTCGGGCTGGCAGCGTGGATATGGCTCAACCTTGCATTTCTACGTTACGGTTTTCGTGCGCTCAAAAGAATAGAAGACCGGTTTTACCGCGCAGTTGTCATCGGCCTCATGGCAGCCGAAATTTCGTTGATGGTGCATTTTATCGTAAACAACCTACTCAATGGCGATGCCATCGGCGTGCCGTTCTGGGGGATTTACGGACTACTGCCAGCAGTCGTCCAAATAGCAGAGCGTCCGCCCAAGTCCCCGCTTACTTGTTAAATTTGACATATCGCCACCCATCAATAAGCACAGGGACCCCTCGGATGAGACATATTATGACAGCCACAGTAGCACCTATAAAGGCTACTGTCCGGAGAGTTCCAACATAGGCAACCTCCTGATGAAATTTTTCAAGGGTCATCACGATAGGAAGAGAGAGGAAGGCGAAGGCTTTGGAGGCACCAGAAAGAAGTCGAGAGATACGCGAACTTGTCAACGCACGGGTCCAGGGAACAGCCATCATTTCAAAAGGGGTTTTCCCCTGTTTGAGTGCCATGCTTCTCACACTATCGGTTAGGATACCGCGAACTACGACAGCAATCGGCATCCAGATAGGTATAATGTTATTCTGTATTCCTGCGAAGTAAATCCAAAAGACGTTTTCAATAATCCTGTCCGCGGCAATGTCAAAAACTGCCCCGAATGCAGAGGTCCGGTTCTGTTTACGCGCAATATAGCCATCAATCGCGTCAAGCGCGAAGATGAGACCGATTGTTGCAATGCACACAATGTCCAAGTAGCGATGCTGTCCAAAGAGCACAAGAACAATCAAGGTTAACAAAAGACGATAGAACGTTATAGCGTTTGCTGTCATGACCGTTTATTCTCCTTCATTAGACATATTTTAACAGACATCCACCTTGCATGTCAAACATATAACGTTTTTTAGACAGTGGATATTGTTGCAGGGTTAGACTGTTTTGTGTTATAATCAAAAAAGAGAAATCTATTTGAAAATTGGCGAAAGTTTGTGGTACAATACTAAAAAGATAGGAGGAAAAATTATGAAAGTTGGTATTAGAGATGGGATGTTACCCGTTTCGTTTGAAGAATCGTTTCGGAAAGCAAAAGAGATTGGGTTTGATGGCATTGAGCTCTGCATGGGCACCAATTATCGGTCCCACCCACTTTGGCAAGAGGGCGGGATTGACAAGATAAATAGCCTCGCTGCGGATGCGGATATTGAGGTATCCTCGTTGTCTCCGGGCGGGTTCACGGCTTACTCGTTTATGCATCCGATTGACAGCGTGCGGACAGAAGGCATTGCGAAGCTGCAATATCTGGCGGAGACCTGTCCGAAATTAGGGACAAACGTGATTTTGGTGCCGTTCTTTGGGGGCGGTCAAATCAAGGATGAGCATATCACTTCACCGCGTTTTTTAGATGGGTTGAAAGCAGCAGCGGAAACCGCAGAGAAACAGAACGTTTTTCTCGCTATTGAATCCACGCTAAATGCTGCACAACACCAGCAAATTATTGAGCAAGTGGGTTCAAACGCCGTCGGTGTGTATTACGACATGGGCAATGCGACAGGTTTCGGCTACGATTCACCCACTGAAATACGGGACTTAGGCACATCGATTGTTCAGATGCATATTAAAGACACAGGCGGCAATCACGCGGGGGAAGGTGAGGTCGATTTTCCGGCGGTTTTTGAGGCTGCACATGCTATCGGCTACGACAGTTGGTTTGTGTTGGAAACGCCTGGGAAAGATGACCCGACTGCGTCAGCAGCGAAAAACCTCAATTTTGTCAGGAGCAACTTTTAAGCTGCATCGTTTTCGACTGGGGCCTATATTTCCTGTCCTTGCTACAGAAAAACTGACCCGCTTAACTACAAAAAATATAAGCCTTCACACCCCTTGGAGAGGTTGATATGAACCGTCCAAAATTGGTTATCCCACGTTCGGAATCTAAAAAATTGCTGGCACTGCCGACACGTGAGGCGGAGCAACTGTTTCAAAGTTATGAAAAGGAGCAGCAATTGGAGATTCTTCGCGCCACACGCAATCCGAAGGACCGAGAACAATTATATTATCTTGTGCCGGATTGCACCGAGTTAATTCAAGAGAGCCCAACGGAAGAGGTCCTGCAGGTTTTGGACACCTTGCTCGGCACCGGGCTTGCCTCTGGATTATTACCCTGTTTGTCAAATGAGCAATTTGAGGAACTGATTGATATTGCCGTTTGGCGAGACGGTAAATTGGATGAAGAATCCCTGAGCCTGTGGTTGTTTGAGTTCTCTGAATGCGACAGAGATGACCTCGGTCGATTTCTCGGTGAGATAGATATGCGGCTTATAGCGAGTCTGCTCAAAGAACGGGTTCACTTAAAAGAGGATTACGGCGGATTGATGATTGAGGAAGGCTACATCGAGCCTAACTCCCCAGGGATTGACTACAAAGATGAGCAAGCCAAAGCGATTCTCAATGCAATTTGGGAAGCGGATAGTGAGCTCTTCACGCTGCTCCTTTTTGAACTCTTCGCTATTGACAAAGAGGGTGATGTTGAAACAGAGCTCGATACTGCATTAAACAGAGCACGCGAAGCAAGAGCCGAAAGGATGAAAGCGCGCGACCGCGAAGCAGGCATCGATATCACCGAAGCAGACCTGGTCAGGCAAGTTGACCTAGATACATTTGAACTTGACGAGGCCGAAGAGGACGAAGAGGACGATGCGGACGAGTAAGTTTTCTCTCGTAGCCGATACAGTCATTGATGGACATCTGTTTTTGGCACAGACTTTGGCACACGGCGATGCTACCGGTAAAATTAATACCGAAAAATCGGAAACGCTTTCCGACGACATCGCCGCAATTGCCCATAAACTGATTACAATGAAGGTAGCTGACCTTGCTGATGCCGCAGAGCTCCAAACGCAGGTTCAGACCGCATTCGCTTTGACAAGCTTAGGCTTGGAATACGGCAGCAAGGGAGATTTGGATAAGGCTGTGCGCGTCCTACTCGCCAATCGGGTTATCAAGTTTTACCAAATTGGCAATACGCTCACCGATAAATTGTGCAAACAGGCGAAACACCTCATAGAACATGCAGTGATTCTACCGCCTGCTACTATTAACCATCTCGATATTGACCCTATCCGAATCTATAATCACGTCGAGGCGGAATTTTTAGAGGCAGTGACCAAATATAATAGCACTACTGCTACACCACAGGTGATAATAAAAAACGACCATCCGCCTCGCACCTTCATGCAACTTTCCGACTTAACGGTGGTACATCAACAACTAGATTATATTGAAACCCGGTGGGCTTATGTTCAAGCATTGCCGCTTGATGATATTTTCACAATTGACCCACCGCTCAGTCTTACCGTTGACCCAATTCAGACGTTGACGCTCGGTTTGATGGCGAATTTAAGCCTCTACTCGCAGCTGCGTTTCCAGATGGAATTGGACGAGTTTAACGATTTTCGGGACATCGTTTATGATGAAGATAGTGAAAATATCCGACCAAGGGCACGGCAACGCTTGCTCCACTGGATTGAACATTATCTTAAACAGGACAACCAGCCGGAAGCGGTCAGACAATACGCTGCAGCTTATTGGAATGCTTGTCTCGAAGAGATAACAGCATCTCACAGTCAATGGCAAATGTCGAATAGCGAATAGCTGACGACTAAATTGTGTGGCATGCAAAGTATCATGTTTTAATCAAGAACTTTTGAGATTTTAGGAGGTGCAAAGATGCAATTAGAAATCGCGACGTTGGGCGCAGGGTGTTTTTGGTGTGTCGAAGCAGTTTTTCAGCAGGTCGAGGGCGTTCATGAAGTCGTCTCCGGTTACATGGGCGGCACGACCGTCAATCCAAACTACCAAGCAGTGTGCACAGGGATAACAGGCCATGCGGAGGTCGTTCAGATACAGTTTGACCCGAACGTTATCTCCTACGCTGCTTTGTTAGAAATCTTTTGGCACACACATGATGCAACCACGTTGAATCAGCAAGGTAATGATGTCGGAACGCAGTACCGTTCTGCAATTTTTTACCACTCCGAAGCACAACGGCGCATCGCTGAGGACTCCAAAGCAGAAATGGATAGCTCCGAGATGTGGGATGACCCAATTGTTACGGAAGTTACGCCGATTGACACCTTCTATCCAGCGGAGGATTACCACCAAAACTATTTTCAATTGAATCCGAAACAGGCATATTGTCAATTTGTGATTCATCCGAAGATGCGAAAGTTCACAAAGGATTTCAAGGATAAACTCAAAACGACCTGATGTCGTAAAGGTTATCCTTGAAAGGGAGATAATGAAACAATGTTAAAACCGTTTTTTATGGGTTTCACAGCCCTTATCTGTTTTTTTATCGTTGGCGATGTGATTGCACAAGAAACCGCCCCACCACCGGTAGCTGTAAATGTAATAAAACCGCGCCGTGGCACGATTGTCTCCGAGAAGGGTTACAAAGGTTACCTACAACCGCGAGCGGAGGTTAAGGTTTTTGCGAATATACCGGGCAAAATTATTACACTGAGTGCTGAGGCCGGGCAAACCGTAGCAAAGGGCGCAGTGCTTGCACAGAGCGATGCCCAGGCAGCAGGGATTACCGCAATAAAAGCGGAGGTGGCGTTAAGCATTGCCCAATCGCAACTCACAACCACAGAAGCGAATGCCCAAACGCGTGTAGAATCACAACTTGTGACTGCACAGGAGACGCTTATGGCAACGCAGGCAAAATTAGAGGAGACAAAATCACTTGCCGAAATGCGGATTCGCAATCAGCTGACACAGGCAGAATCTGCCTACAAAGCAGCGGAGGCGAACGTTGAACGCTCAAAAGTCAACGCGCAGCAAGCCTTGGAACGTGCAAACGCCGAGTTTACCAAAGCGAAATCCGATTTTGAAAGAAACAAAACCCTTCACGAAAAGGAGCTCATCAGTGACAGTGCCTTGGAATCTTCAGAGACGACTTTCAAACTTGTGCAAAGTCGCTATGAAGAGGCGGTAGCTGCAGCGAAGCAGCATCAGGATAGCACTGCACAGCTTGCAGTGGAAAAGGCGAAGGCAGAACTATCAGTAGCGCGAAAGGTTGTGGAAAACCGCGGCTGGGAACGTGAAATCGCCTCGGCTGAATCGAAGGTCACCCAGGCGCAAGCGAACCTCCGCACCGCCCAAAAATTGGTTGAAGCGAAGGCATGGGAACGGGAAATCGCAATCGCTAAAACCGCGGTGAGCGAAGCCGAGGAGCAGTTGAAACTTGCACGGGAGCAGGTAAATAAAGCAACAATCACGTCACCGATTGATGGCGTTATCGCTACACGCCACCTCGGGGTCGGTACCTATGCAAAATCTGCTGAATCGTCAGGCACCCCTATATTCACGATTGTTGCGATGGATATCCTTAGGGCGGTTTGGACGGTGCCAGCCAGCGATGTAAACCAAATTAAAAACGGGAATATGGCACTGATTACGACAGCGACCGGCATTCAAAACATTGTCGGCACAATTGACTTCATCAGTCCGGTTGTTAAACAGGGGGAGAACACGGTTGTTGTTCACGCCACGCTTCTGAAGACGGAGGCAATGCCTGCCGAGGGCGCGCCGCCCGCGCAGAATAGCAGCTTGAAACCTGGCACCGCTGTCACGATTTCTATCAAAACCGGAGAACGGAAAAACGTCCAGCTGCTGCCACGGCGCGCGGTTTTGCATATTCAGAACGGCAGCGGTACAATTTTCGTCGTCGAGGAAAACGTCGCGCGGCCTAAACAGGTAACGGTCGGGGCAGTTTACGGCGGTGAAATTGAGGTTACCTCGCGCCTCGCCCAAAACGTCCAGGTCATTGTTGATGAACAGCATCGATTGCAGGATGGCACCTCTGTTTCAATCGTTCGTTAGCTTAACGCGCGGCACTTGTTCAGAAGGCGTGTATGAGCACGACGGCACGCCTCCCTAAATCACTCCCACAAATAGATGTGAATTGTCCTATCTTTGGCACGAGCGTAGGCGGGCAATGTTCTGACCATGCGTCCTCTTTGACGAATCCAATCGCGCACCTTTTGATTGGCATCAAAGACGTTGAAGCTCGCCACGTCCACTAAAAACCATAACCGCCTTTTCCCCAAAGGTGTCCACTGCTTCTCAAACCCTTCCGCGTCACGCAGCAGCCTGTCAGCGTCGAACGCCTCCATTTCCGGAAGGTAATACGTTCCCATCTGTGGTTCCGAAAGCACGATGCTATCTATAGGTTTCATCTGTGTCCTGATAGCGGCGAACGCTTCCCGCCACTTCGGTCGCCCCCCATTTTCGAGGTTAAAATAGAGATACGCTTGTGACAGCAACACGATGATGAGCAGGGCAGGCAGAAGTGCTTTAGATAGATAAGACTTGTCCGCAACGTGTGCTTCCCAAATAGTGGTACACCCTACAGCTGCGAGGATGAAATAGGCTGGCGTTGTCCAAAACAGATAATAACCTGCGACGTTCTGAAACTGTGATGCAACAAGCAAGAGTGCTAATCCTACTCCTGCGTAGCAGCTGAGAAAGCGGATGCCACGTTCAGTAGGTTTCGTAATAACGGCAAAAAAGGCGGTAACGGCTACCGGAATGCTAACCCCCTGGACAAGTGTTAGCACAATATAGAGCGGACTACGTTGCCATTCGTTGCGGCCCCATCCGGCAAAAAAGTAATCCCGAATTTGTGGAAGCGCGAGCAGGAGCACAGGTAAGGCGAACGGCATAAAAAAGAGTAGCAGAATTAACCATCGCTTTCTGGTACGCGCCTCTAATAAACACAAAACAGCATAGACTGCCAAGGCCGGCACGATAACTACCGCAAGGACGTGTGATAGAATTAGGCAGATACAGCTGACAAGTGCCCCCCCCATGAAAATCAACGAATTGCGTTCTAAAGCGATATAGAAAAACCAAGCTGTTAACACCGCGAACAGAAAGGTGAAGATATAGGAACGCGCATTCTGTGACCAAAACAGATGCCAACTTGAAAGGGCTACAAACGTCGCTGCAAGCAGCCCAACCCGCCTATTGAATAAGGTCCGTCCGAATCCGAAGACGACCGGGATAGAAAGAATCCCAACCACACACGGAATTAACCGACTGCCCCATTCTGTGTCACCAGCAATTGTCAAAGAGAGTTTTACGGCAATGTAAGGAAGCGGATTAATCGGTGAATTGGAGAGTGAAAAGTTTTGTGCGTCAAGCACGGTGAGGACTTCATCAATCCAGAAACTCCATCCTCCGAGGTGCCACAATCGAAGTATCCCCCCGATGCTGACAATACCGATGAGCATGATATGCCTATTTTTTAGGCAATTTTGTGATGAAAATTTCAGCATGTTTGTTCAAAAATCTATCGCTTTAAACTGCGAAAATCGGTTCGCTATACATTGATATTTACAGCGCAGAAGATAGGCTAAAGTAAGGCTCCCGCTTATGTTTATCGTGTGCTATCTACCGTGTTATCTTTCATAAAAACCAAATTGGCACGTATATTGCTTAAATAGGGCAGTGCTAGTAAGCACAAATTCTATCAAAAGTTGGTGCCGGAGTCAAGAAAAGTTTTCACATCTGGCACACACGACACTATCGCACGGCATATACCCGTGCTTGTACATAATACAATAAGGAGATATTAATGAAAACTAAAGCGTTTTGGTTACCTCAGTTGTTGGCAATAATTTGTATCCTCACAGTGGGGAGCGTCCCGATGGTTTATGGTGGTGCCCACGAAGAGGGTGAAGAGATAGAAATGGAAGAGGAATCGGGTATTTCCGGGTGGTTCCGGACCGATACGGATGGCTACGGAACACAAATCTGGTTCGGTGCGAGTCATCCGATGGGCAGTGTTTCCATAGACACCGATATATACGTTGTGGATACGTTTGGTGAATTTGACCTCGGGCTTGGCATTCCGGTAGTCGATAGCGAAGACATGTCCCTTACTTTTCTCCCGATGGTGGGTATCGGGTTTGATTATAAATCAGCGAACGGTCCTTCTTCTCTGATTGCGCCGCAGCTGTTTACCTACCTTACTGCCGGCTCTATCTATCTTGAATCGTGGCTTCAATTTTTCTTCAACACGCCATTTGATTACGGTGATGACTCTTTTTATACCCGCGACTTTCTTCTCTATTCACTGAATGATACTATCGCTATCGGCCCGCAAGTAGAAGCAACAATTCTATTAAAGGGTTTAGAGGAAGAAACTGAAACAGGTCTTAGTAGTCTTGTTGTCGGTGGACGTATTAATCTAGGTTACGGTGAAAACAATACGTTAGGGCTCTTTGTCGGATACGAAACCCAACTCGAAGAAAAGTCAGAAGATTCGGGAATTACCGGCAGACTGACTTTCGTCCGTATGTGGTAGAAATGGGTATCCTAAACAGCCACGGACTAAACAGACCGAGGCAACAAATTCATCGCGAATCCGAGTTAAAGCAGATTACTCATGATTCGCATTGAGGCGCGAGCACCCACAGAAAGTTTTACTGATATCCCTGAGTTTTCCTTTCCTATTTGTGGGTGTTCGTCTTTTAATGTCTAAAGCATGCTGTCTTTTTAAGCAGTTAGTGCTAATCACTCGATACCGTTATTAGATTTTGATAGAATGGTAGGACAGGATAGTTCTTACTTTACGATGCTACGGCACACGGCGTGTGCCTGCTACTTTTTCACAATTTTGAGATTTAAGGGTGGACAAAGTTGCATACCCTTACCGAAACAAACACGTAACAAGCATCATTTGCTTAAAAGTATTTATTAAGGAGGCTACAGATGCGACAACGATGTGCATCACAATTTACAAAGAAGCGATTTTATTACACACGAATTGGAGCAGCCCTTCTGATTTTATTGATGTGTGGAATGCTGAGCCTTGCCATGGCACAGGACGCACCGACAGAAGAACAGGCGGCACCTGTGGAACAACAAACGGAAGCGACAGCGACAGAAGAAGCCTCGCTCAGTTCCGGGGATACCGCGTGGATGCTAACAGCAACCGCACTCGTGCTGTTTATGACGATTCCGGGGCTTGCTCTCTTTTATGGCGGACTTGTGCGCGTACAGAACGTACTCTCTGTGCTCATGCAGTGTTTCGCTTTAACAGGGCTCATCACTATTTTATGGATTGTTATTGGGTATAGTCTTGCCTTTAACACCGCTGGCATGGAGGCAGGAAAAATCACACTCAACTCCTTTGTTGGCGGACTCGGCACGTATTTCCTGAAGGGTGTTGGTGTAGATAGTTTAAGCGGGACTATTCCCGAAACTGTTTTTATTGTTTTCCAAATGACATTTGCGATTATTACGCCTGCCCTGATTGCTGGCGCGTTTGCCGAGCGGATGAAGTTTTCTGCTATGCTGCTCTTCTCCGCCGTTTGGTCACTCATCGTCTATGCACCTCTCTGTCACATGGCCTGGTCTGGTGATGGTTCACTGTTTGGTGATATTATCGGCGCGCTTGATTTTGCGGGCGGAAATGTAGTGCATATTAACGCCGGTATCGCTGCATTAGTTGCCGCAATTTTAGTCGGAAAACGACTCGGTTATCAGACAACTGCAATGCCACCGCATAGCTTAACACTCACTGTCGTCGGTGCATCAATGCTCTGGGTCGGATGGTTCGGGTTCAATGCTGGAAGTGCTGTTGCTGCTGATGGCACTGCTGGCATGGCGATGCTTGTCACACAGGTTTCAACCGCTACCGCCGCAATTACATGGATGTTTATTGAATGGGCGAAACACGGCAAACCGAGTGTTTTGGGTATCGTCACAGGTGCCGTCGCTGGGTTAGTAGCAATTACACCTGCCTCAGGTTCAGTCGGCCCAATTGGTGCACTTGTTATCGGGCTCGTTTCGGGTGCTGTCTGTTTCTGGGGTGCCACTAGCTTGAAAACGAAACTCGGTTATGACGATTCGCTTGATGCGTTCGGTGTTCACGGCATCGGTGGAATTGTTGGTGCATTGTTGACAGGTGTTTTCACCGCAACTGCATTAGGTGGTGCGGGATTAGGTGAAGGTATTACTATAGGAATGCAGGTTTGGAAGCAATTCCTTAGCATCGTCATCACTATTGTTTGGAGCGGTGTGCTTTCGTTTATTATCCTTAAAATCGCTGATGCCGTAGTCGGTCTACGCGTTGAAGAGGATGACGAACGGATGGGACTTGACCTATCACAGCACAATGAGCGAGGTTATAACCTCTAATAGGTTGCTAAGAATTTGGACTTACGCGATTGCTTAGTAGGTGCGGTTTCCTAACTGCACCTACCAAGTGAAAACAGACGTAATTCTGTACGCCTGCGTAAGTCCTATATCGAACAAAAACTTCAGAAGTTGTCTGCTGTCCAGAAACATTTAGTTCTCCTATCGTTGTGGGGACGAGCTCCCGGGCACGATTCCTGAGGCAGAGGCATAAAAATCCGAAAATTGAATGCTTGATTTATATCGACAAATCAAGTATAATAGAGATAGTGTTATTTGAATGGAGGAAAACCTTGAAAACAAAACCGAGGGCACCGCTGTTATCAGCACGAATGGATTGGATTGTCATAGAGATTTTGATACTTTTCGTTGCCACAGTTGTTTATACCGTAATAATCTGGATATCTGAGAGCGGTGGCACACTGCGAATAACATTAGATACGTTCAAAGCGACCATGAGGGAAGTTGCGCCCTTCTCTCAAGTTACGTTTATTTATATCGTCGGCGCATTTGAATTGGGAGGTGAAATCATGCTTCGTTTCACAAGCAAGATACAAAAAGCTATCGAACAAGGCATCGAACAAGGCATCGAACAAGGCATCGCCAAAGGACGGGATGAAGTTTACCGCGCATGGTACGCTGAATGGGAAAAAAGACGACAGGACGCAGCAGACAGGGGAATACCCTTTAACGAACCACCCCCGACTAATCCCAACAATACCACCACAGCTGAATAGCACAACCTCATAAAAGGGTATCGCGCGTAATTGATTTTAGATTCTACGCGACTCCCTAATGGGTGTGGCATCCCAACTACACCTACTACGTAAGAATTCGCGTGAACCTTGTTTTTATTATCCGGCGGATTTTAATATCCGCCCTATTTTTGGGCATTCTGTCCACGGTTACGTTGCTGTAGCCTGCGCGACTATTTCGCCATCAGGCAGCACACCGTTTGCCACAAGCAGCTGCAGTCTTGCACCGATATTTCGGTACACCGCTTCAACCCACGTCGTATCAAACGTATCCCCCGTGTTGTGGATAACAAGCGTCCGGGGGGCAATTAGGGCACCAGCTGTACGAAAATCACCCACCTTGCGGAGACTTGGAATCGGTAAGGTTTCCAAATAGGCAGCATCACTGCTGTTATCAAATTGTACTACATCCACGACGACATTTTTGACATCAGCGAATCCTGCTGCGAGCAACCCCCACAAACCAGCCTTCCCTATTCCGATTAAGCTCACATCTGAAACATCCCCTCGGGTTGAGAAATACTGCAACGTTGTTAAGATGTCCTGCACGCGTAATGCTGTAGTTGTCCGGTTATAGGTGGTAAAATAGTTTGTGTCCTCGGCGCGGGAATAGTCGCCGTGTTCCCCAGTTCCGAAAACATCAATAATGATAACCTTCCGGTCCATCTGAAGCAGGTCGGTGATGAGCGGCGACGGTTCGCCTGTCTCTATATCGATGAGCTTCGCTTTGCCTTCAGGATGCACAATGACGACTACCGGGTCATGTCCTACCAGCGGTTCTGGACGAAAAAGGATAGCGGGGATAGCGTCTCCGATACCCTGCCTGCCGATGACGAGGTGTCGCGCAGAGAAGTTGGCATGGTAGGTCGTTGGAAACGCACCTTCGGGTTCAATAAGCGTAAATCCGCTGCTGTCTGGCAGATGCAATCCGAGTGAATGTTGCAACGCAGCTCCCATCTCCGCCTTAAACTGCTGATGTTCAGTTTGATTTGTCGGTTGACGTTTTTCAATCGCTTCTTGCGAACGTTTTTTCCAAGCAGGCAGAATTTCTGCCTGTTTCAGCGCGTGTTTCGGCAAGGCACGCTCAGAGAAAACCAACAGTGCCTCATCCGATTCCATCTGATACGGCACCTCTTTGAACGTAGACGTATCTGCAGCGTCCAGCAACCATTTTGCGAACCATGCATAGACCGCCTCACGACTCTCTTTATTGTAGTTATGCTCAGCGTCTACTTGCACCTGATGGATTTTGTCTTCTGCACCAAAATGGGCATAGATGCTTTTGATAGCGGGGTATTCAACTGTCGGTGTCTTTGCTGTCCAATCCCCCGTGCAAGACACAAGCAGGAGCGGACGCGGTGCCATCAATGCCCCAATTTCGAGATTGCTGGCATCCAACCGCAAATTCGGGGCGTTTTCGCAGAGACATCCGCCTTGCATCGTCGCGGAAATCATATTGACAGGGGCAGAAACCTTGATACGTTCATCTACAGCTGTCAAAATAAAGGTTTGTGTGCCACCGCCCGATGCACCTGTGCAACCGATATGCTCCTTGTCAACATCCGGTAAACTTTGTAGAAAATCGATGGCGCGAATGCCATTCTGAAGTTGTAACCCCATTGCACTCAAACCCCAGAGCCCTTCATGGGTACCACCGAAACGGTGCTCAAGCTGTTTACCGCTATCGTTGTAGCCTATCATATCGTAGGCAAAGATAACGTACCCCTGCTTGGCAAAATTGATGCCCCGGGCGGGGATTGAACCGCGTTCAATATCCTCTAATCGGCCGCGTCCCCAATGTCCATGCGGACTGACAATACCCGGAAATGGTCCTGTTTTTCCCCGGGGACGATAAAGATTTCCAGTTGTGAAAAAACCGGGAAAAGATTCAAAAAACACCTTTTCAATGCTATAATCTTCACGTTCAATTTTGCCAAAGATTTGGGCGTTAAGCGGTGTCGGTTCGTGTGTCGGTACTAAACCGTTGGCAACGCGAATCTGTTGACGTAAAGTTTCAGCTTTTTCGGTCCACGTCGCTTTAGTATAGTTTGGAAAAATATAAGGTGTGTTGAGGTCGCGTGTGTCAGTCCCGCGTGTGTCATTCACAGTCTGCGATGGGTCCGTAAAAACATGAGCGAGTTCGTGGTGTTGTTCAGCCATTATTTATTTCCTCCAAATGTTTTGTAACGATAAACTTCAGCAGTTTGACGATCTGTTCTGCATCCCATATTCCGTTGTATACCGGCGAAAATTCGAGTGTGAACATTGGTTTTTCCGTTTCAATGTCGCTGACAACCCCACGCACAAATGCCCAGCTGTCGTTGACGGTATAACATCCAAAAATTTCCTGTTCTGTTGCGGAGTCGGGGTTGGCATTCCTTTTCCAAGTGAGCCATGCGGCGGCGAGCATTTCACCGTAGAGTTGAAATTGGGGTTCGGGTGCCTGAATTCCGCGTTTCGCTTCATGCACAATCAAATAAGGTGGACGAATCTGCCCACCGAGGGAAGGGGCAAGCGCACCATCTGCCTCACCCTCCAATTCAAACGTCGGATAGGTAGCTTTGAGCGGTACGCTGCTCCATGCTTGAATATGTTCACGTTCAGCAAGCACTAATAAGGGATAAATTGCGCGAGCCCAAAGGGTAGCTTCATTCATAGTCAGTAGGTGACGATGGCGCAGAGTTGATTTAAGGTCTTCAAGTCGTCTGCACTCGTCTTCAGTGAGGGCCACCTGCATTTTTTCCCATTCCGCTGGTGGGATGTACTTCTCGTTCAGTGTCACGAGGGTCTCAACCGTTTCTTCCGTGAGTTGTGAAAATATATATGTATCCATCGTTCAAAACCTCTGTCGAATGTAGGTTAACCGACTGCGTCTATAGCCCAATAGCCACTCTTATGCAAAACAATCTCAGGGGGTGCGATGGATACGATTATACCCACGCCAGTCATCAAAATCTTCGGTGTGGAGACCCCGTTGCTTTAGCACGGGGAGGAAACACCGCTCCTATATTGAAAGTTCAAGCGTGTGAGGACTTGAAAATCTGTGCGTTTCGCACCCGTTGTGAGGCGTTGACCTTCTAAGCTATAGATAGAAAACACCCCTTTCGCATTAATACCCGTAATAGGATGTCCTCGGTGGGACCTCGGACGTGTGATACCGTGTTTGCCGTGCTTTATCAGCGTGTTTTTCACAAGTCCTTCGCCTAACACAGTTCCGCCATATCTTGACCGCATTCCGCCCTTTGCAGGTTGTTCTCGGTGCAAGTTCCGCCTTGCTACGGGTATCGGGGATATGCAAAAAACGGATGTATTGTCGGGTTTCAGTGCCATGGCTTTCTTTGTGTTGCCATTGACAACCGAATGTGCCATCACCCAACTATCAACACAATGTGCATAGAAGTCATCAGAGAGTTTGTCTTGGCTCTTCTCTAATCCTAATGCCTTCCTCCGCGCGGAAGTCCACCTGCCTTTATAGCAAAACACATTTCCAACGCCATAGCGTGCTATCAACTCAGAGACAAACCAGCGTTTACCGACTTCTAACGGGCTAAAAGATGTGTTCCATCGCTTCTTACCCGGTTTTGTTCTTGCCTTGATGTCCTCCACACAGATTTTTTTGACAGGATACAAGTCAGACAACCAATCCAGGATGCGGAGTTTCCAATCCCAACGGGCACGCGTGCCTGCGGGGAGTTTCTGTCTGTTGGCACCTTTGTTGGTGCGGTTCTTGCGGTTGGGACACTTCCGAGAACGTCTCCCTCGGCGGAGTTCACGTCTTTTCTCAACCTTCTTGCCAACTTTGTTATGTGCATCTGCCTGCACGTTCAGATACGTATGGGCCTCAGATTTGACAGTAAATCCCTCTTTCTTACTTCCCGGATCCACACCGACAACGATGTCTTGTGTTTCTCTATCACTCGGTTCTTTGTTGAGACGGACACAATAGACACCGTTGTTCCAATAAGGCGTTGCCTCACCGCGTTTGACAAGTTTCCTCGCACGTGCAGCATGCATCGGCATCAGCTGTTGTCCATCCTTTGTTTTGACTGGCACAAACATAAGTTTGTTTTCTCCTTTCGGGTATATATGGTTTCCCCATCCAGATCAGGGGTTCGTAGTGGGATCAGACTTGGGGAGCATCCGAAACATACTTTAGGCTGCCACGCCCAGAACCCTCGATATATTACTGTAGTCAACAAGTTACCCTTGTCTCTGTGATAGCCTTGGCGGGCATCAAAGACAAGCCCCCATGCTTTAGCTGGGGGTTATTGACCCGGACAGACTGTCGCAGTTGGCACAGAAATGCCTTTCGGACACTATGTTCTCATTCCACCTTTTTTCCATCCTTATAGGTTTCACTCGACACCTTCTTACCGTTTTCATCCCATTCTGTCCGCAAACCGTGTAATTTGCCCGCCTTATAGGTTTCACTCGACACCTTCTTACCGTTTTCATCCCATCTGGTCCACAAACCATCCCTCTTACCGTTTTTGTGAGGACCTTTCGTTATCAGATTCTTACTCTCTAGGTACCATAAGATGTAGGTTCCATTCGGCTTTCCATTCTTAAATTGGATAAGCGCGGTTTTCCATGCTCCTACATATTTTGCCCATCCAGTATAAGGCTCTTTTTGCCCAGGGGCATAATATATCTCTTCCTCTGAAGACGCACGTTCCAGCCGATCTTCGTCTATGGCTTCTTCATCCCAAATCTTCTGGCGAACTTTCGGGTCATCCAAGTTCGGCTCTCCGCCACAACCGATAAGCAGCGCGGCCGCTAAACAAAAAACTGCAACGAATCTCATTGTTTGCCACACACGAACCATACCCATCCCGGGCCTGCCAATATTCTCTCTTTTCAACGAAGTCTGTTTAATAACCATTTTTTCCTCCTGAATGAAGATGTTAACCAATTCCGCTTTTCATGCATCTGATGGGTTTCCTCAATTGATAACATGGGACCGTGAGCCGATTCTCAAAATTCGCTACACCCATGTAGCGATTCATGGTATAATTCAACATGAACAGTGACGATACCATCTTAAAGCGGCAAGTTTCGTTTCAATACAGTATAGCAAATTTGACAAAGCTTGTCCAACTTAAAAAATTAATGCAAAATGTTTGCTTTTTTTTGTAATGTGTGGTATAATATGAAAAAAAGGATGTTATGCATGAAAATTTTGGTTATCGGGCAGGGTGGCCGCGAGCACACGCTTGTCTGGAAAATTGCACAGAGCCCGCTTGTTGACAAAATCTATTGCGCGCCCGGGAACGCAGGCATCGCCGAAATTGCAGAACGTATCCCGATGGAAACAGGTGTCGCCGACCTCGCTACGTGGGCTGAAACTGAGAAGATTGCGCTAACAGTTGTCGGTCCTGAAGCTCCGTTAGCGGAAGGAATCGTTGATGTCTTCCACGCGCGCGGTTTAAAAACGTTCGGTCCCGATAAACGCGCCGCACAACTCGAAGCGAGCAAAGATTTTGCGAAGCAGCTGATGCTGAAAAATGGCATACCGACAGCAGCACACCGCACATTTGTGGATGCAAATGAAGCGATAGATTACGTCAAAAGCTATAATGCCCCCGTTTTTGTTAAAGCGAACGGGCTGGCCGCTGGAAAAGGTGTTATCCCGGGACGCACCGTCGCAGCCGCGACGCAGGCTATTGAAACTGTTTTAGTTAATAGGGCGTTCGGAGATGCAGGCGATAGTGTCCTCATTGAAGAGGAATTGATAGGCGAAGAAGCCTCGTTTACAGTACTCACCGATGGTCGTCACTGCATACCTTTTGTCAGTTCGCAAGACCACAAGATGTCGCACGATGGGGACACCGGAAAAAATACCGGCGGGATGGGCGCGTACTCACCCGCACCGGTGCTAACCCCTGACCTGCACGACTATGTCATGCAACATGTCGTTTATCCGACTATCAACGGTATGGCGGCACTCGGCAGTCCGTTTAAGGGTGTTCTCTATGTCGGGTTGATGATGACAGACGCGGGCCCGAAGGTGTTAGAATTCAATTGCCGGTTTGGTGACCCGGAGACGCAAGTGCTCTTGCCGAGGCTGAAAAGCGATTTAGTGCCGTTGTTAATGGCGTGCGTTGAGGGTACACTCGAACAGCACGCTGAAGTGGAATGGCACACTGCTGCTGCGGCATGCGTTGTTATGGCTTCCGGAGGGTATCCGAACCCATATCAAACTGGGAAAGTCATCACAGGTTTGTCAGAAGCCTCAGCAATTGAAGGCGTTACCGTTTTTCATGCGGGAACAGAACAGGATGGAGACGACGTTGTCACAGCAGGGGGACGCGTGTTGGGCGTTACCGCTGTAGCAGATGGGCTGGCCGCTGCACTTGTGCAGGCGTATCGGGGAGTCAATGCGATTCATTTTGCCGATGCACACTTTCGACGCGACATCGGTTATCGGGCATTATCGCGGAATGGCGAATAGCGAATGGCAAGAAGTTTCTGATGTTTGTCAGATTTCTGAGAATCATCGCAACCCTACTAATAGCCAATAGCTAATTACAGAAAAATGGCCACTGAACTAACATATAACATCGCTAAATGCTGTGCGCCGCAGACAGATACCCCAATTATCGGGTATTTCAAGGCGGATGACACCATAGCTGTCCACAGTTCTGCATGTCAGCAGGTAAACGATTTGCGACCGGAGCGATTGCTGGAGGTGTCCTGGGATGAAATTCAGGCTACCGAACCGCCGGATATCTCAAGTGAGGTTATCGCGGAAGTAGCCGCATTAGATGAAACGGATTACTTTATCCTGAAACACCATCAAGAACTAGGCATAGACTATTCCATCGTTGTCGCGGAAACCTTAAGAATTCCATTACAAGAGATGCACCAGCGACACCGGAAATTAAGAACGCTCGGTGGTTTGAAACGGGTTGAAGGCCGTATCATCCACTACCGCAAAAATATTGTCAAAGGAAAATGGATTAAACACCGAAACCATACCTATTACGAACTTACTCAAAAAGGCAGCCAATGGATTGATGCCTTGGAAAGCCTTCATTAGCATGCTGATGGAAGCTTTTACCAATACACTGAAAGGAGCTAAAAATGTTAGATGAAATGACGAATCGGTACGCTGAAGCACAACAGCGCAAAATTCGGACCCGTTCCATGATTTTGCTATCGCTTATTCTGCATATGAGCCTAGGGATTGTTTACCTTTTCTTACCTATCAATGCAGTAGACAACGAACAGACAGATGCATTTGCTATTGACCTCATTGACAATATGGAACCCCCGCGGAAGCGAATGCATCGACCGAAACCCCCGCTGCGAAAAAAGATGTACGATCCCAGTGAAGAACTCGCTAGAGAAGCACAGCGAAAGAAAATCGAAACGGCGAAGAACAAACAGGACGAAGTTGTCAAACTCAGCGAACGTGTTCTTCTGCATGATGTTGAACTCAACGATGCACCCTTGCGCGATAACCTCCCTTTGATGACGGATGCTAGACTGCGCGAATCCCCCAACTCAATCCTGAGTAAACTCTATTCACAACCTGGAGAGACTGATGGGAAAGGGCTGGTTACTGGACGCGTTCGTGTCCGCGGCGATGGCATAGGCAAATTCCGAGGCGATTCACAAGACGGCGGCGATAATGGAATCCTCGGGGGCGGCGGAAAAGATGGTTATAAAGATGGACTCGGGCTCATCGATTTTCTCAATGAATTTGACGGACCCCAAAATGTCATTTACTGCCTCGACGTTTCCGCAAGCATGCAAGCCGCCGGCCTGAACAAATTGGAATTGGCAATTGAATCAATTCAGAATTCTATTCTGATGCTCGGCAGCGATGATATGTTCAATATCGTTGCGTTCTCCACCCGCGCCAAAGCGATGTCTAACAAAATGCTATCGTCAAACCCCACAAGCATTACGAGTGCTTTAAATTACCTCGAGAACTTCACACCTGAAAGCATTCAAGGCAACGTAGGCACAAATATCCTCGCTGCACTTGAAACCGCACTGAAGCTCGATTCTTCCGTTATTGTTCTGGTGACAGATGGCCTCCCTACCACAGTCAAGGGATATACTATTGAAACGGATACGGAGAAGATTCTCAATACCGTGCGCGAAAGGAACGCTAACCAAGCAAGTATCTATGTGGTCGCCCTCGAAATTGATTTGAGACTCTCACCCGGCGCACAATTGCTTGTGTCCCTCACGGAAGAACACAACGGTAAGCTAAAGGTCGTTGACACCGAAAAACTGATTGAGTTAAAAAAATAAACCGCTCCACCGCGGTTTGTTTGTGAGAGCACTGTACTTTGTAGAGGGAAGTGCAGTGCCTTGCATGTCCTAGGAAAACGGTTATGAATCAAAAATCGGCTATAGGTGTCATCCATCAATTTCGGTTGGATGGCAAGGTGAGTCTTGTCAGTGGGGCAAGTCGCGGCATTGGGCTTGCAATGGCGGAGGGACTTGCAGGCGCAGGCTCTGAACTCGTCATTGCTGGCAGGGATATGACAACGCTCAAACCGGTTGCCGAGCGAATTGCTACCGAAACCGGCAATACCGTGCTGCCTATCCAAGCGGATATCAGCAACCTCGCGGAAATTGACGCACTCGTCACACAAACCGTGGAAACCTTCGGTCGCCTCGATGTGCTTGTGAACAATGCCGGGGTCAATGTTCGGAACCCAGCACTAGAATTCACCGAAACAGATTGGGATTTCGTCACAGATGTTAATCTGAAAGGCGCGTTTTTTCTGGCGAAAGCGTGCGGAAAGGTGATGCAGCAGCAAAAGTCCGGTAAGGTCATCAACACCCTTTCCCTCACATCTGCCATTGGGCTTCCGACAAGTGTCGCTTACACTGCCGCGAAGGGCGGGCTCATGCAACTCACGAAGCTGCTCGCCGTAGAATGGGCGGAGTATAACATTCAGGTCAACGGCATCGCCCCCGGCTTCATCCGAACAGAGATGACAGCACCCGCCCGAGAAGATAGCCGAAACGAATGGATTCTCAATCGAACCCCCGCGTATCGATGGGGAGAACCGGACGACCTTGCAGGCTTGACGCTTTTTTTCGCATCTAACGCCTCCGACTTTGTCACCGGCCAGATGGTGTTCGTCGATGGCGGATTCATGGCAGGCAGTGACTGGAGGCGACGTTCTTAAGATGAAAAAAGATGCTGACACGGTGCAAGCCAAAAATCCTGCAGCATTGGTGGAAGTCGGGCAGATCCTACACGAATTCGAGTTGGACAGCGCTTTGCTCTTTGACCATACCCCTGTTTTACGTATACAGGTTTCGGATGGCCAATTTGAACGTGCCCTTCAGGTGCGAGAAACCTTGGTGGAGCGGATAAAACCCCTCGGATTCCGCTTCGTTGCACTCGATTTGGATGAATTGTAGAACGTGAGAAGCAGGAATAGGTTACCCACTGGTGCACAATAGACATATCATAATAAACCTATGCCACCTTTGAAAGGAGAGATTCAAAATTGATTAATATTCAACCGAAGTTCATTAAGTTTGCAGACCTTCTTGAAAAACGCCTATTCCGTATTCCTCACTATCAGCGTGCTTATTCATGGGGACGTGCAGAGCGTGAGGATATGTTCAACGACATTCGCAAGTTAAAGGGGAAACCAGGGTCTTCACATTTTATGGCGACAGTCGTTGGGCTGCGTCGTGAAACTGTTCCAATCGTAACGGATGAATATGATGTTATCGAAATTGTGGATGGACAACAACGATTAACAACGCTTGTGATTCTGCTAAAGATGATTGCACAAGAACTGGAATCATCGCTGACAGATGACGACAAAGCTGCACTTACCACAGAGGCGCGTCTTGAACGGGAACTTCAAGAACTTCTCGTAAAACAGGATGAGTTAAGTCTGATTTTACTACAAACCAATCATGACCGGAGTCAACACTTTGCCAACTTTCTGAGAGAGGGAACGTCCCCGCCAGTTTCAGAGGCACGAACTCTGGCAGATCGCGAACTATTAAGTGCAATCCACGAATGCAAATCTTTTGTCAAGAAATGGGGAGATGCAACTGAACTTTTACGATGCTTAAAAAATCAACTCTGGTTCATTTTTCATGAGACTCATGACGAGGAAACCGTCTATACCGTTTTTGAGGTGTTAAACAACAGAGGGCTTGAGGTTTCTTGGTTGGCGAAACTCAAAAGTAGACTTATGGAAGTCGTTTTTGAGACAGATCAGGGCAATCGTTCCGAACATATAGATGAACTTCATCGCATTTGGGGAGCCTTCTATGAAATCGTAGGGCTGCGTAAAGGTGTAGACACCGAAGCTCTCAGATTCGCATCAACACTACTCAGGTCTCAAGACAGCGTCAGCAAAGTTCTTAATGAAGAAAAGGCTGTAAATCGTTTGATGTCTGAAGTAGACACAAACGTTCCTAAAACCATTGAAATCTCAAACTGGCTCCTAAAGGTCGTCAACGCCGTCAACCGGCTTCAGGAGGAGATGAGACAACCTGTAACCAAAATCCTCCACGCAAACTTGCTTGCCATCGCAATTATGCTCCGAGATTTTCCTGACCAAGAAGAAAGAAAACTTCTCGATCAATGGGAAAAAACATCTTTCCGTATTTTTGGATTATGCCGGAAAGATGCCCGGACAGGTGTCGGAGACTTCGTCCGATTAGCTAGGGAGACCTATAATGACTTAGATTTGAGTAGCGATGACATTTCAGAAAGGATACGCAAGATCGGAGCAGATCACTCTATTGATGATGCAAGCAATCAACTTTACAATGCTGACTGTTATACCAAATGGAAAGAAGAAATTCTTTATTTGCTGTATCGTTACGAGGAACACCTCGCTGGAGATCTTGATCCGACATTTCGCAATGAGCAGTGGAATCGGATTTGGGAACAATCCCCTATGAATTCCATCGAACACATACTGCCACAATCAAAAGGGAGTCAACACAGTTCGGAAAAAGAAATTTTCGTCCATCGACTCGGAAATTTGCTGCTCTTACCTCCTGGGCTCAATTCTAAGCTCGGCGATAAAGATCCGCAAGAGAAGGCAAACGCCTATCGCCAGACAGGCCTTCTCATTGCAGGAGATGTTGCCAAGACAATTGAGAAGCACGGGTGGGATGAGCTGGAGATTGCAACCCGAGAGAAAAAAATCATTGACTGGGTTTTAGAGGAATACGACTGCTAAAATTATATTTGATTTTCACCCGGTTATATGGTATAATTTTAAAGCAAATTTGGGAAGTCAACGCTTGATAAAGCCTGATGTTCATGCTCAGAGATTCGATGAAACTATAGCAGGGCTGAGTGAAGCAAAAAATATCGCAAAACGTAAGGAACGCAATGCAGAAATCTGCACAAGAACCCGCACCAACAAGAGACCTTGTCACCGCTTATCTCAGCGAAGTCAAAAATAGAGTGGATGCTTGTATCTTTGATTTCCTCCCGACGACGCATGAACATCCGGATGTGCAACAACTGTATCAGATGATGTTAGATTATCCGCGCCGCGCGGGGAAAGGCCTAAGACCCGCACTTTGCTTGCTTATCTGTGAGGTATTCGGCGGCAACGCAGAACGCGCAGTGAATACTGCAGCTGCCCTAGAACTGCTACAGAATTGGCTCTTAATCCACGACGATATCGAGGATGGGTCTGAACTCCGCCGAGGTGAACCGTGCCTCCATCAAAAGCATGGGATTCCGATGGCTATCAATGTCGGGGACGCACTCCACTGTAAAATGTGGGAGATGCTGCACCGAAACACACATATCCTTGGACACCCACTCGCCTTCCGCATCTTATCTGAATTCATACAATTGAGCAACCAAGTCGTCGAAGGGCAACACATTGAACTTAGCTGGGTCCGCGATAATCGATGGAACCTTGATGAAGGCGATTACCTAACGATGTGTATACAGAAAACAGCGTGGTATACCTGTATCACGCCGTGTCGTGTCGGTGCAATCATTGGCGGGGCAGAAAACGCGGACGTGGATGCCTTTGTCGAACTCGGCAAAGACCTCGGCGTTGCCTTCCAAATTCAGGATGATGTTCTCAATCTGATTGGCGATGTCGGAAGATATGGAAAAGAAATCGCTGGGGACATTAGTGAGGGGAAACGCACGCTTGTACTCATACATCTCTTCAAAGCATGCACCGCTACGGAAGCACAACATGTGATTGACATCATGGCACGCCCCCGAGAGGAGAAAACGGAGGAGGAAGTCCAGTCTGTTTTGCACTTGATGCAGAAATACAACTCTATCGATTACGCCCAACAACGTTCTAAAACGTTGCTACAGGAAGCAGCTAGACAATTCACACAGAATTTCGCACACCTGCCTGAAAGTCAAGCAAAACATCTGTTTTTATCTCTAATTCATTTTTTTGTTGAACGCGAATACTAGAGGCATTGTCGGGGTTTTCTCCCGACCTACAAATTTTTGTTGAACATGAATAATAGGAAGGAGTATACATTTTTATGAAAACTACCGCTATTTCATCCGGAAAGTTAAGAGGATTTATAAAACTTGCCGATGCAAACGGGCGATTTAAAATGATGGCAATCGATCAGCGCGGTTCCATGGTACAGGCATTAGCGGATGCCCTTGATACCGACAAGACAAATGTCAAATACACTGATGTCGCAGCACTTAAAACATTGATAACACGAGTGCTTGCCCCGAATGCCACCGCCGTTTTGACGGACCCTATTTATGGACACCCCTATTCAATTACAGCCGTTCCGCGCGATGCCGCACTGCTTTTGGCTTACGAAGAGTCCGGCTACGTCAGCGAAGGGGTCTCAGAAAATGAGCGGCTCTCCAACCCAATTGAAAACTGGACAATAGAGAAGGCACACCGGGCTGGTGCAGACGCAATTAAACTTCTCGCTTATTACCATCCGGACGCTTCCACAGAAACACTTCAACATCAGCAAGCTTTTGTCCAGCACGTTGGCGACGAATGTGAAAAGCACGACCTGCCGTTTCTGCTTGAACTCGTGAGTTATGCCTTAGAGGGCACAACCAAAAGTCTCGCGTTCGCGAAGCAGAAACCGGACCTCGTCATTCGAAGTGTTCAAGAGTTCGCTGACCCTACCTATAAGGTCGATATTCTCAAATTGGAATTCCCTGCTGACCTCAAATATACCGCGGAATATCAGGACCAGCCCTTTGCCGCTGGCGAAACGGCTTACAGCTTAAGCAGTGTAAAGGACATCTGTCAACAACTAGACGAGACCTCCACACTGCCTTGGGTCATTTTGAGCGCAGGCGTGGATATTGAGGAGTTTATTGCGAACGTCCAACTCGCTACTGAAGCCGGGGCAAGCGGTTTTCTTTGCGGGCGCGCTATTTGGAAAGAGGCTGTCCAATATTATCCTGACACGGACGCTGTCACGCAATTTCTTGAAACGGAAGCAACCACTAATTTCGAGAACGCGAACGCAGCCGCAGAAAAAGCCTTACCGTGGTTTGACCATCGCTACTTCGGGGGCACAGAAAACGTCCAACTCGCAAAGCAATCCGAAAACTGGCATCAAGACTACTAAGGCTACGAACAAGCGGAGGCCTAACGTTTAGCGTTGTGAACAGCGAACGCGTTTCTCTAGCTACAGATGCCGCCTTTATGGCAACGCATGCTCAATTTTCTCAAGAATCTTGCGTGCAATCTCAAACGTCGTCTCAGCAGAGACCTGTCCACCAATTTCGGCGACGAGCACAACAACGGTGTGCCGGACGAAAAGCCAATTCGCATCCGCATGCCATACTGCATCGCCAAGGTCAACTTCGTCTGTAGAGACCGGCTGATAGATAGAGTCAGGGCCACCGAATTTCGGCACAGTTCGCGCGGATAGCCGAAAGCGTCCCTTATCGGCAGCTGTCTGCGCGTCATCCGTCGACTGGAAAAACCAATAATTGATAGCTACCTGCTCCGCAGCGGCACCGTTCAGCCACCACCGGTCGCGCCAACCGAATTCGGCAGACGGTTTGCTCGGGGCAGTTGGCGAATACAGTTCCTGTGATGAACTGTGCCGCGCAGCGAATTCCGATAAATCTTCTGTTGTTAATTGAATTGAGTCTAATGTAATGTTCATACTAAATATGATACCATGTCATCCCTGAAAATTTCCAATTAAAAACGCACATTGCAGAATTTTTGAAGAATATTTCATCAAAAAGCAACTAACTTACAAAACAATTCATTTCTATAGTTGAGAATTTATGAAAATACTGGCACGTTATACCCTTAAAGAGTTCTTCCTCCCTTTTTTAATAGCACTCATCTGCTTCACCTGTATCATACTTTTCGATGAAATGTTTCGGTTAACCAAGCTTTTCGTGAAGAAAGGGGTGAACCCGTTTTATCTGATTGAGTCGTTAGTATATGTGATGCCGGCTACAATCGTTTTAGCTATCCCCATGGCAGCGTTAGTCGCAATTTTACTGACGCTCGGGAGATTCGCTACCGACAATGAGATTATCGCAATGAAGGCACACGGCATCGCCTTCCACCAACTTATGATACCGCTTTTAAGCACCACAGTGCTGTTGAGCGTAGTTGACTTAGCGATGATAGAGTATGTCCTGCCGCAAGCAACCCTCGCTTCTGTGTCCCTTAAGCGCGATATACGCAGACACAACCCCGCAATCGTTTTGGAAGAAGGCACCGTCATGAAGGAACTCGAAAAGGAGGGAAAACTCTGGATGTATGAATCTATGGATTCAAAAACGGAACAGATGCAGAACGTCAAAATTTGGGATGGAATTTGGGCAGGAAACCCACGTTTCATCCACGCACAATCGGCAACGCTCGGATTTGAAGCGGGGAGAGCTATGTTGACGCTTTACGATGGACACGCCTATGAACCCCAAGACGATTCACAAAGTTTCAGAGTCACCCAATTTCAGAAGCAACGGCTCGCCCTCGATTTGAAGGAGGACCTGGAACGGAGTAAAACTCAGACCGAACACCCCCAAACCATGCGTATCGGACAACTCAAAACCCACATCGCTAAATTGGAAAACGCGCTGAAACCGAACAAACAATCGGAATACGCACTCAATAGACTCCGCTACGCCAAGGTTGAATACCACAAAAAATTTGCGCTTCCATTTGCCTGCCTGGCATTTGGATTAATCGGTATTCCGTTCGGATTCCTAGTGAAACAGAACGGCAGAATGATTGGGTTTGGACTCGGCCTCGGTGTGATACTCGGATATTACCTCCTGCTTCAGATTGCCCAAAACACCGGGACGAAGGGAACATTGCCGCCCATGCTCGCTATGTGGCTGCCGAACCTTGTTGTCGGCACGCTCGGAATCGCACTGAATATCCGTATGATAGCGGAAGGAAAACTCAGAACCTGGCGCGACAGCGACAAAAAATTACCACGATTCGTTAAGAGAAACGTAGAATCTTAATCCGAAAAAAATAGGACAAATCGCTTGAACATTCTAGACCGGTATCTGCTCAAGGAATATCTCAAAGCCTTCCTTGTTGGCTTCTTTTTCTTTAGTGCCCTGGTTGTACTCGTCCGCTTGTTGGACAAGGACATCAAAAAATTTGAAGAGGGTATTACATATCTCACCGCTGTGAAAATTGTGCTGTACCAGGCACCCCGGCGTATTATGGAAATTGTACCTGTCGCTGGGTTTGTGGCTATCTTCTTTGCACTCGGTCGAATGGTAAAAAGCAACGAATTCGTCGCGATGAAAGCTGGCGGCATCAGTGTTTACCGCATCCTCACACCTGTTCTCATCGTAACGCTGCTTATCTGCACACTTTTTGCCGTCTTTTACGATAGAGTTGCCGCACCGGCTTACCATGAAGCCATCCGCTTACAGAAAAAAAATGTGCTGCCCCGAGGCGGCAGACGGCTTGTCTTTAAAGGAAAAAACAATCGCATCTTTTATTCGCAGCGAATCAATCTAGAAACCCAAGAAATTAATAAATTGACGATTTGGGATTTCGCTGACGAACACCTCATCCGAATCATTTTCGCACGCACAGCAACCTGGACACCTACACACTGGCGCCTGACCGATGGCGACATCCGCCACTTCGAAAACGAAATGGAGGTCGCTTACGAGACCTTCGAAACAAAATCGATAGAACGGCATGAAGACCCAGCACGGTTCATCGGCAGCAACAAAGACCCTAGAGGCATGACCATTAAAGAACTTAAAGAACAAATTGCCTATAAACAGTTAGCAGGCCAAATATCCCGAATTGAACAGGTCAAGTTGCATCACAAAATGGCATATCCGTTTGCGGCTGTCGTTGTCGTCATGTTAGGCGCGCCGATTGCCATCCGCTTCGGAAAAGCCGGGTTCTTCGCAGGGTTGGTTATCGCTTTTTTCCTCGTCTTTATCTATTGGGCCCTCTCGTTCGCAACCCTTGAAGGGCTCAGTGAAAATGGAAAGCTCCATCCATTTCTTGCGTGTTGGGGTGCAAATATTCTGTATGCTATTATCGGCAGCATCCTGATATGGAACACGCCAAAGTAGGGATGTGGCTCATGCTTCCTTCAAAAATCGGTAACCTCTTCTTCAAAATCCGGAGTTTCACACCGATTCCATTTATCCTTGCCCTCCTCTACTTCTCCGCACCGACAGGATACACGGTAGCGATAGGTATACCTATTATGGCTATCGGCGAATGTCTCCGAATCTGGGCGGTCGGCTACGCGGGGGCATCGACCCGCGCACGAAGCCTCGGCACCGCACGTGACCTCGTCACAACCGGACCCTACAGCTACGTCCGCAACCCCCTCTATCTCGGCAATTTTCTGCTCAGCCTCGGCGTGTGCCTCGTTGCGAATGTCTACTGGCTCACAGTCGTGCTGTTTGTCGGCTATTTTGTCCAATACCTCCCTATTATTGCAGTGGAAGAGACGTATCTATCCGAATCCTGCGGCTCCGTATATCAGGCGTATAAAGCACGGGTGCCGCGTTTCGTCCCGCGTTTCCGCGCCTATCCAGAGGCATCTTCACACGATTTCTCCTGGACACGCGCTGTCAAAAGTGAAAGACGCACCTTGACAGCAATTCTCTGTGTGCTCGGATTTATCTTCGCTAAACAAATAGGGCTGCCCTCTGTTCTAACCGAATTGTTGAAACGGCTAGCGTAACTAATACCATTTTTATTAATTATTCTATCATTACCGGTTGTTGGAAATGAAACGGAGAACGGAAGACACAAACTGGAAGTTTATGCTACGATAAAGAACACAAACTGGAAGTTTATGCTACGATAAAGAACACAAACTGGAAGTTTATGCTACGATAAAGAACACAAACTGGAAGTTTATGCTACAATAAAGAGATATTTTCAATTAGAAATGGTATAACAAAAAAGCGATTCAAAATGCTAAAAATTTGCGATTTTTAGAAAAAAGATTGAAATTTTGCACAAATGCATGTTACAATTAATAATAATGGATGCTATATTTCGAAACAGAAGGAGGTATATCTCATGAAAAAGTCTCCGTTTTTTTTAATCATAACCTTTGTCCTTGTAACCCTATTCGTTCTCTCTATCGAGCTGGTTGTTGCCCGTACGTTCAACAACGATTTTGAAACAGGCGACCTAACGGATTGGGAGAAAACGGGCAATGCCTTTGATTTTCAACCTACCTGGGGCGATAATCCAACGGCACGGAACCGCGGACAACCCTCTAAACATCAAGGCGACTGGTGGCTCGGACTCTTCGAGAAGTATCCCGGAGCAGATAGAGCGAAGGAACTCGGTGTGCAACCGGGGGCTACTCAGGGCGATGCCCCGCAGGGTACCCTCACCTCAATTGAATTCCCAATTGTCGGGGAAACGATGAATTTTCTCATAGGCGGTGGTTTCCACCCTTGGGATGCCGATCCGGGCCCCTGTTGTGTTAACCTTGAAATCAATGGCGAGGTCGTTCGTACATCGACCGGCGAACAGATTGATACAACCGAAACCATGATTCGCGCGGAGTGGGACATCTCCGAATTTAAAGGCAAAACTGCGAAAATAGTCGTTGTTGACAGAAATAGCGGTGGCTGGGGACATCCGAACTTTGACGATGTGCATCAAGCCGATGCCAGCGGAAAAAACATACCGTGGGACAGAGCCCTTGCTGTTCAAGCCCGCGGAAAGTTAGCAGTCAGCTGGGCACAGATGAAAAAGTATTACTAAATTTTGAAACGGCTAGCGTAACTAACAAAAAGCAATTCAAATTGCTAAAAATTTGCGATTTTTAGAAAAAAGATTGAAATTTTGCACAAATGCATGTTACAATTAATAATAATGGATGCTATATTTCGAAACAGAAGGAGGTATATCTCATGAAAAAGTCTCCGTTTTTTTTAATCATAACCTTTATCCTTGTAACGCTATTCGTTCTCTCTATCGAGCTGGTTGTTGCCCGTACGTTCAACAACGATTTTGAAACAGGCGACCTAACGGATTGGGAGAAAACAGGAGATGCGTTCGATTTTCAACCGACCTGGGGCGATAATCCAACAGCACGGAACCGCGGACAGCCCTCTAATCATCAAGGCGATTGGTGGCTCGGACTCGCTGAACAATACCAAGGCCCAGAAAAAGGCGCGGAACTCGGACAAAGTCCTGGCGACCTCGCGGGCAACGGTCGACCTGATCAGCCGCAAGGCACCTTGACCTCAATCGAGTTCATAATTGTTGGGGATACGATGAACTTTCTTATCGGAGGGGGCAACCGGCCCTGGGGCGTAAATCCCGAACCGTGTTGTGTTAACCTTGTAATTGATGATGAGGTCGAACGAACAATGACCGGTAGTAACACAGAAACGATGGCACGAAAAGAGTGGGATGTTGCCGATTTGAAAGGCAAAACCGCACAACTTGTCGTCGTTGATAATAGCAGTGGCGGTTGGGGACACCCAAACTTTGACGATGTGCATCAAGCCGATGCTAGCGGGGAAAATATACCGTGGTCCCAGGTGACAGCTGTCGAGGCCCGCGGAAAGTTGGCAGTCAGCTGGGCACAGATGAAAAAGTATTACTAAGCTTTGAAATGGAAGGGAAAAATAATGAAAAAAACTCTGTTTTCACTTATGATACCTGCTGCTCTTGCAATCCTATTCATTTTGCCTATCAATCTAGTTGTCGCCCGGACGTTCAACAACGATTTTGAAACAGGCGACCTAACAGATTGGGAAGAGAAGACAGGCGATGCGTTCGATTTTCAACCCACCTGGGGCGATAATCCAACGGCACGGAACCGTGGACAGCCCTCTAATCATCAAGGCGATTGGTGGCTCGGACTCGCCGAAAAATACCAAGGCCCAGACAAGGGCGCGAAACTCGGACAAAATCCTGGCGACCTCGCGGGCAACGGTCGACCTGATCAGCCGCAAGGCACCTTAACCTCAATCGAGTTCGAGATTATCGGGGATACGATGAATTTTCTCATCGGAGGCGGCAACCGGCCTTGGGACGTGAATCCTGAACCGTGTTGTGTTAACCTCGTCATCAATGACAAGGTCGAACGAACAATAACCGGTAGTAATACAGAAACGATGGCACGGAAAGAGTGGGATGTTGCCGATTTGAAAGGCAAAACCGCACAACTTGTCGTTATAGATAAGAGTAGTGGTGGCTGGGGCCATCCGAACTTTGACGATGTGCATCAAGCCGATGCCAGCGGAAAAAACATACCGTGGGACAGAGCCCTTGCTGTTCAAGCCCGCGGAAAGTTAGCAGTCAGCTGGGCACAGATGAAAAAGTATTACTAGGGTGAAACCCTAACATAACCGTTCTTTCATCATAAGGGCAGCACATCTTCTGCCCTTACGATGAAATTTGCGGCAATCCCGCGCGCTCCCGAAATCTATTGAACGTCTTCAGAATTCCCTGTTCCATCGTCCACGCAGGCGTAAATCCCACCTCTTCAGCGATACGGATTGTATCGTAATCCCACGATATACCGAACACGCCCGGCTCCAAGGTAATCTGTGCATCCGGCACCAACGTCTTAAGATACGCCACCCCCTCCTTTACCGGACGTATGCCTCCCCTGATATTGAAAACACGCGTCTCCGTTGTCGGGCAAGTGCACGCCATGAGAATTGAACGTGAGACATCTTCAACATACTGCCAATCCACACTATCGTCACCGAACGGGCAGACGTGCGGTTGTCCCAATGCCACCGCCTCAATCAGTTTCGTCGTGAACGAACTCATCCCCCGTGTCCTACCAACCCCATAGACAGCCGTAAACCGCATGCCGATGGAATCAACGCCATAATCATCAAAGTAGTGCATGGCATACTTCTCACAGAGGGATTTACATGCACCGTAGATAAACTTAGGGTAGTGCGGTGCATCGTTGAGAATTTGCTCATGGTTGTAATCCTCTGGTGCACCGAACACCGCGACACTGCTTGCCCAGACAACCCGTTTGAGCCCAAAAATCCGCGCCGCTTCCAATATATTGATTGTGCCTTCGCACACCACCTTTAGTGCCTGCGGGGGGTTAGCATTGCACGCTGGCACTTGCCATGAAGCGAGGTGGATAACCCTATCAATGTCGTGCTCCCGGACAGTCCGTAAGACGTGCGGCAGGTCGATAATATCCCCCTGAACGAAGGTAAACTGTGCAATCTCTTCATCTGTCAGCACCATCTTTGGAATAGTGAGGTCGTAAGCGAAATCGTAAACGACTACCTTTTCACCAGCAGCCAATAGGTCCCGAATGACGTAAGTACCGATGCATCCCATGCCCCCGGTGAGCAGATATGCCATCCTGTTTCTCCTTTGTAGTGGCGCGATGTGCTGCTTGCGCCGATTGCGTTGCTTAGGTGTCCTCTAAGAGTCGCTCGCTATCTTTCAACGGTTCATCTACGTTGACGAGGATATCCTCACCCTCAACTTTAACAGGATAGATAGGGATGGACTCCTCACCGGGCCAAACACATTCACCCGTTTTGACATTAAACTCCCACATATGCAGCGGGCAGGTAATACAACCTCTGTCTAAGAAACCGTAACTCAAAACCCCGCCGAGGTGTGGACAGATATTGTTCATGGCGTAATATTCGCCTTCAATATTATAAATACCGATAAAAACGCCTTCAACTTTAACACCGATGCAAGTGCCTGGTTGTATCTGCTCGGTTGTCGCAGCCTTTACAAATTGTGACATATTAATTGAAACTCCAATAGAATAATTGTAAGTCGGGGTGTCCCCCATCCTATTTTCTGGACGCGTCAATGTTTAGCGCGCCATAACTTTGCCTTCGCCGCGCGGGTCAGTGCCACCGGCGTGGTGTATGCCATCTGCTGACACGCGAATACCGTGCCCGGGGCCCCCGATACCGCCACTCGCTGCCACTTCGTGCCCGAGTTCCCGCAACGTTGCAAGCGTCTCCTCACCCGCACGCGATTCAACCTGAATCGGTTCAGCCCCATCTGTATGAAGCCGTGGCGCAGCTAACGCCTCCTGCATTGACACCTGCATGTCAATCAAACTAACACTTAGGTTCAATTCATTGTTCGGGATAGTGCGTCCACCGGGGATACCGTAAGTCGCAAACGGCTGCCCATTGTGCACTGCCAGAAACGGTGCCATGTTGTGAAGCGGACGTTTCCCCGGCCCGATAGAATTCGCCAGCCCAGGCCTCGGATCGAAACGACCGACACCGTGACCGAAAAGCAATCCCGTGCTGGGCACTGTCACCATTGAGCCGAACCCACCGCCGTGGGTTTGTGTCAACGATACCATGTTCCCTTCTGCATCAGCAGTGGAGATATGACTCGTACAGCTCATCGGTTCGTAGTAGACAACCTCTCCCCGTTGTGGTGCGGCGAGCCCTTCATTCAGTTTGCCACGGAGCGTGTCCGTAAGCCTATCCGACAGCTCCTCCTCTATGTCTATATCGACGAAGTCGGGGTCACCAAATCGGCGGAGACGTTCGGGCCAGCAGACCTTCATCGCCTCAGCGAAGAGGTGAAATCGCTCCGTGAGAGACATCGATGGGACATCAAAGGTCTCTATCAGCCGGAGCATCTGTAACGTCGTCAACCCACCCGCGCCGAGGGGGGATGTATACACTGAATAACCTCTATACTGAATTTCGTAAGGCTGCATAATAAAGGGACGGTAATTCTTCAGGTCATCTACGGTGAGGCATCCGCCCAATTCCTGAATGTGGTTAGCGATTGTTTCGGCGATTGTGCCTTCATAAAATGCGTCCCGTCCGCCTTCTGCAACAGCTTCGAGCGTTCGGGCGACATCAGGATTGGTAAGCCTTTCGCCTCTCTTCGGCGGGCTGCCATCTTTGAGAAAAACGCGGGCTGTTTCCGGAAATTCGCGTTGCCATCGCGCCGCATTCGCAGCAATACCGCCACGGTTTGAACCGTTTACGGCATAACCGTATCGCGCGGAATTGATAGCAGGCTGGAGTACATGGGCGAGCGGCAGGCTCCCAAACTGTTCCAACGTTAAACATAAACCTGCGACAACCCCCGGCACCCCGATAGACAGTGGCCCGTGAACGTTTACGCGGCCCGGCACGCGATATCCTGCGGGTACATCGGGCGCGTCCTCTATTGTAAACATATCTTCGGCAGCAGCTGCAGGGGCTGCAGTGTTGTAATCTATCGCGATAACATCTTCCGTTTTCTTGCGATAGATAAGCACACACCCGCCGTATCCCGCAATGCCGTTTTGTGAGGGCTCCACAACCCCCTCAGCAAAGGCGGCCGCAACCGCTGCATCTACAGCGTTCCCGCCAGCAAGCAGCATCTCTAACCCTGCCTTTGCAGTCCGAGGATGCGGGCCGACAACTGTACCGTATTTTCTTTTGTCTAAATTCACAATGTTTTTCCTTTCAATGAAGGTTAATATGCGAAATTCTAAAAGGTTTTCACAGAATTGTCAAGCTGCTGTGTTATGCAAATCGGAAAACAGAGAGGTACGATAACCGATAACCTCGCAAGAATGGCGAAGCGGAAGGAATTGTGTGGCGGATTAATCCACCACACATATCAGGCAAGAAAAGCAGGTTTTATATCTATTTCCTAGCTTTGAGCTGTCCCCAAGTAACGGCCAACTTGCCAGCGGGTTCAACGGCGGCTGCCTCGTTTTCCATTACTTGTGAAATTTCGCCTGCGTTTAGTTCCCGGTCATAGAGCCGCACCTCATCAATTATACCTCTGAAAAGGTATTCGTGCACGGCACGTTCATTCGCGCCTGCACCGATGAGAAATTCCTCATCTGGGTTGATGTTAAGCGCAGCGTCCTTTTCACCTTCAAGTTTGCCATTGACATAGAACTTCTGTTTACCGCCAGCATAGACTCCAGCGAGGTGTTGCCATTTGCCGGGTGTCACTGCTGGGCCTTGAACAGAATTCCAGCTACCCCCAACGCCTGTCCAATACTGCCAGGTATTACCGGGTTCAGCATAAAAGATATACCCGCTTAGCGGCGCGTCATTACGTGAAGAAACAACGGCGCGGTGGGCACCTTCACTCCCCGGTGCCACGTTTGCCCAGGCACATATAGTGAAGGTATCTGAATTGAGGTCTTTATGGTAGGGAACATTTACCTCATCCCCCCCGGCACTAAATTCGATGCCACCGCCGTAGTATCCATCGGTCCATTCAGGCGTGCCCATCAATGTACCATCGTGTCCGTTCCCGCTTTCATCGCTTGCGGTCTCACCTTTTCCTTCATTGAATGTCCAGTACGCCACAAGGCTATCCTCGAGATTAGCGGCTAACACCGGGAGCGTCACAAAACCCGCGAGTAGCAGTAAAGCGAATACCGAAAATATAGTTTTCATTTCTAATTCCCATCCTTTTTAGTTTTTCTATTAATCGTTCAAAATGTGATATGTTTAAATTATATAGCAGCAAAAAGCGGTTTGTCAAATCAAAATTGGGATAAAGGATACATTTTCGTTTGACATGCTCTCCAAAATTGCGTATAATATAAGAGGTGCATATACAATAGAAATAGAAGGAAAATTTGATAATGGCTTCTCGTAGAAAATCACGTATCGCTGCGATGCAAATATTATATCAGATTCAGCTCACCGAAGAGCCGGTGCAACATGTCATGGACCAGTTCTGGCAGAGCCAGGATATCGACGCGGAACTCCGTCCGTTCGCCGAACAACTCGTGGACGGCACTATGACACATCTAGCGGAGATTGACACCGAACTCCAAACCAGCTCTAAAAATTGGAAACTTCACCGGATGCCCATTGTCGACCTGTCTATCCTCCGGTGTGGAACGTATGAAATCCTCTATGTCAACGACATCGACCCAGCTGTCTCCATCAATGAAGCGATTGAGATTGCCAAAACCTACAGTACCCCGAAGTCGCCTAAATTTATCAACGGCATTCTAGATAATATCCTAAAAAGACACCTGAATACCACGGGGCAAACACCTGACACCAACGCCAATGTTTAAAACGTTTTTTATTCTCTTATTAATTATTCCATTAAGTCTTCATGCTTCCCAGGAATTCAAATTCGTTAAGGAATTCGGTGGAAAAGGCGAAGGCGAAGCGCAATTCGCAAAAAATCTGTTCATGGCGTTCGGGCCCGATGGGGCAGTCTACATCACAGATACAGATAACTTCAGAATTCAGAAGTTCACCGACACAGGCGTTTTTGTCCTTGATATCCAGATAGATGCCGCCGCAACGTTTCGGTTTATCAACCCAACCGCTATCGCCGTCGGTGCAGATAGTGCTATCTACGTCATGGATTGGATGCTGCAGCAGATTTCAGGCACAGCTACCCCCAAAGTTTTTAACTACGCCCCTTGCGTCCACAAGTTCGATGCACAAGGACAATTTGTCGCAAGTTATCCGCTTCAAGACCTTAGTAAGCAGTTGAATAATCTTGAAACAGCCGTCCCTGGGCTCGATGCGGATGGCAAATATGCCCTCATTATCCCAAACGGCGACCTGAAGCGGCACTTTCTGCTCGCTGTAGATGACCAGAATACCCTCTATATTTACGACGATGGCTTAATTTACAAACTTGATGCCAACGGCACACCGGTGCTTCGTTACGCTGTCGCTCAACCCGGGGCAGGACAAACCGTTCATCCCGCTGCACTAACTGTAGACAAGGCGGGCAATCTCTATATTGTTGATGAAAAGGGGCATCGGGTGCTAAAATATAGTCCTGAAGGGAAGTTTTTACACGCATTCGGCGAATATGGCGACGCAGCGGGTCAATTTATCGCACCCTTCCGAATCGCAGCACTAACCGATGGAACGCTCCTCGTTGCTGATACAGCCAAATATCTAAAGGATTTCACCACCACGTTACCGAAGCGATTGGATAACCCGACACTGCACTATGGCGGGAACACCCGCCTCTTTCGATATCGTATCCGCCGCATTCAACGATTCACAACAGATGGAAAATATACCGAGCAGCTCCTTGTCCCTTTCCAACGCGAAACAGAAATCGATAAGGCACTTCAACTCAAGGGTATTGACAAAACAGGGAATCTCTACTATCTCAACCCAACAACGTTGCGATTCAGGAAGTATGCCCCAACCTCATCCCTGTTCTCTTCAATGTTCCAAACGGAACTGAAGCTCCGTTTTACACGGGACCTACAAGACGTTGAAATTGACAATCAGGATGACCTAGACGCGGACCTCTATGCCAAAGCCGATTTCGATGAACAGATTGTTCAAGACGTGGCAGCGGCAAACGTAACCCTCTCTTACGATTTAAATCAGGACTACCGCCTTGCGCTCTCCAATCGACTCACCTATCTGCGAATGACCGATACCAGTTATTACCGTTCACAGGATTTTGAGGATTTCCGAGGTGCCTTCAATCAGGATGACCAAGCGACCGAAACGTCTTGGGATAATCGCGTCCAGCTTGAGTTTATGTGGATAAGAGACCACAGTATTTACACCTATCGGGAGGCGCGCGCCTTTCTATACTTCAGTGCAATCCGCCTCGATTTTATTAACGATGCCCTGCATCCAAACAATTTTCGTTATTTTGATTTCAACGTCAAATTTTCTGACTGGGGTGGCGGGCTCTCTTACGACTTAAGCCGAACGTTCCGATTAAACTTTGAAATTACACACTTCTTTGGGAAAAATAATTACACATATATTGATGAAACTAACGACCTCTATGCCACGGGATTTCAGCAGGCAGACACCCTCCGGGCGGTCTTACTCCTAAATGGGTTCTTCTAAATCCTGTCTGAATCGCGGATTATCGCGGATTTATCGGATTTCGCGGATTTTAAGGTGCGTAACAATCCACGTTTTGGGTTTCCTATTAACGTGAGCTTGATAATAAATATCCGTTTGCTCTAAACCTTTTTCACCGCGAAAAAAGCAGCATAATTGTAGCACATACTTCCGAGTTTGTGCGGTTTTTTGCTAAAACTACCACAGAACGCTCTAGGTCAAAACTTTTTTCAAACTCGCGTTATTAGGGTTTTGTGTGTTTCTATAAACATACCGCCCCGATGAGGCTAAGCGTGTGTGCGTTTTGTGTTTCTATAAACATACCGCCCCGATGGGGCTGCGCTTTTGCACATCGGATGCTATTTTTCTACTATTTGCATTTGTGTCAGAAACAGTGAGAAAAATTAGGAATGCTTTGAAGATTGGGCAGCAGGCTCACTGATATTATCCAAACTATAGTAGCAATTAGCAAGAGAAAGAAGCCTCTGACGCGCATCAAAAATATAGTCAGAATCACAACCTCTTGCTAACAGCCAACAGCCAATTTGACACCCCCGTTTTTTCATGTTATAATACTTTTACACAGTATTTGCATGAAATTTACCCCCGTTCTGTTCGGGATGCACCTTACCCAAAATAAGCGCAGCGCGTAGCAGCGTTAAACTCAGGAGACAGAGCCGATGTCAACAAATAATACACTGGAAATAGTCAAAGCGGCTGCATGTGCTGCAGTGAGCCACCGCGCGCAGAATCCCGTAATCCTTGACCTTCGAGAATTGGATTGCTTTACCGATTTTTTCGCAATTTTTAGCGGTACCTCCGATATCCAGGTGGAAGGTATTTCGGAAGCGGTGTTAGAAGAACTTGAACAAAACTGGAATCAGCAACCCTGGCAACGTGAAGGCGCGAAAAGAGCCGATTGGATTTTGTTAGATTATGTCGATTTCATCGTCCACATCTTTTTGGAGGAAAGACGCACATACTATAACCTCGAACGCTTGTGGGCGGAAGCCCCTCACGTCACACTGCCTGAGTTTGAAGAGATGCCTTTTCCTGAAGCACCCGAATATGATGAAGATGAATTGATTTTAGGGCTTGTTCCTGAAGACAACGCTCAGCAATCTTAAGGGAAACCTGTGGATATTTGTAGATTCAAGGAGGTGCAAGTTTGTTGAATGTGGACAGAGGACAGCACGACTAATCGACAGATGCCAAGATTAGCGTGACATTATCGGTACCTCCGTATGCAAGGGCACATTTAATAAGGTTTTCGCTGGCAGCTTCAAGGGTGGGGGCAGACAGGATAATGTTTTCTGTCTCCGTATCGTCAGGAATCAGGTCATACAAACCATCCGTACAGGCAAGAACAATATCGCCAGAGGTAAGCGGATAGATATCGCTCGTGAGCCGGACCTTCTTGGACAAACCGATTGCCTGGGTAATGATATGCCGTTTTGCATGCACCCGCCCCTCTGCGGGGGTGATTTCGCCTTTGTCAACCAGCTTTTGGACTAAGGAATCGTCTGTCGTAATCTGTGTGAGCACTTTGTCGTGAAGCACATAAAGGCGGCTATCCCCGACATGCACGTAAGTGAGGTAACTCGGCGTAATAAAGCCTGCTGTGAGCGTTGTTCCCATGCCTTCGTATTCTTCGGCACTTTGCGCTCTCTCATACACACGCCGATTAGCATCTGTTGCGAGTTGGTCTAAAATATTAAGCCTTTTGATGGGCCCCAAATCACTAATAGGATAGGTATTTGCTGCCGCCCATTCTTGAAAGACCTGAAGTGCCAATTGGCTCGCTATATCGCCCCGGGCGTGTCCACTCATACCGTCGGCAATAGCAAACAGGCAGTTCTCTTCATCATAATAGTACAAATCTTCGTTTCTTTCACGAAGACCGCCGATATCTGTTTGGGCTACAAATTTCATTTCATGGGCTCTCAATAATTTTTTCTTTACGTTTACTTAATTGTTTGTTTAATGTTAAAAACGATGAACGTTATGTTCTCGTTACATAAATTCACAGAAACACTTTAGAAAGAATACTGCAAGGAGCAGGTGAATGCCAATATCTACCGCTATCCTTGATTTTCACACACAATCTCTCGTAATTGATTCGCATAACGACGCAATTGTTGCACACATCCGAAGAGGCAACGTTAACCTCGCTGACGAACAGGTCCAAGATGCCGCACTGCCCAACGGCACCATCGCGTATCTTCGTGGCCCGGTACCGCCAGACGAGGAAGCCATCGGCATACAACTCAACATCCCGAAAATGCAACAAGGCGGGATTGATGTCGCCTTTTTCGCTGTTGACGTAACACGCGCATGGAAAAACCATCTCGCCTACGCCCTAGATGCCTTCGGATGGTTCGATGCATCGGTCGCAGCTCACGCCGATAATATCTGCATCGTGCGGAAAACAGCTGATATTCACGATGCGAAAGCGAACGGAAAACTCGCCGCCATACTTGCGGTAGAAAACAGTGAGGCTGTTGAAAGAAGTTTGAATGTCCTCCGCTCGCTCTATAGACTCGGTGTGCGTTCTATCGGATTAACACACAACCCGAATACATGGGCAGCCGCGGGCACCGATGAAGGTGAAACCGGCAGCGGGTTGACAAAATTCGGCAGGCAACTCGTCCAAGAGATGAATCAACTCGGCATGCTCGTCGATGTCTCACACATCAGCGAACGCGGGTTCTGGGATGTACTGCACATCTCCGATACACCTGTCATCGCATCGCATAGCAATTGCAAAACGTTGTGCAACCACCTGCGGAACTTGAGCAACGAGCAACTCAAGGCACTTTCTGCCAATGGCGGGGTCGTAGGCATCACCTTTGTTCCAGGGTTTATCACAGAAGATGGGTGGACGAAACCCCCCGCCTTCTCGAAACTCCTCAATCATTTCGATTATGCAATTGATATTGCTGGCATTGACCATGTCGGCATCGGTTCCGATTTTGATGGCGGCGGTGAACTGCTCAAGGACGCTGCCGAATTTCCCAGAATCACAGAGGGGTTAAGTGAACGCGGCTACTCGGACGAAGACATTCAGAAAGTCCTTGGCGGAAATCATCTGCGCGTCTTCGAAGCCGCATGCGGATAGATAGACGATTAAGAGGGATAGCGTTGTGTCCTTCTTTCTGACAAATAATCAATCATTGACAAGAGGCAATTTATCATGAAAGTGAAAACTGTAAGTCCCATCTGCCGGTCCGTGTGTGTTTTCAACCCCACTGCGGACATGAGGAAACATATCATAAAGACCCTCCTTTGTGCCGTGCTTTTAGGGGTTTTCGCAATTGGATATAGCCAGGCCGGAACTTGGAGAGATGACTTCAGCGGAATAGAACTCAACGGCTGGGAACAGATTTTCGAAGAAAATCCTTGGTTTGCAAGATGGAGACTTGTAGATGAACAGCAGCGTCCCATTGTAGATGAACCATTTCTCCTCTTTGGTTATATTCGTATGCCTGAACAGGAGGATGTGACAGCAGCCGATTTTCTGCAATGGAACGCCCATCCATTTCAACTTGACAAGTTAAAGGTAGTAGGCGAAGAGATACGTTATGGATGGCCCGTCACAGGTGAACTTTGCTTATTCCTCGGCAAACGGCAACCCAAACCTGACTTTGCCGAAGGTTATATTTTTTCACCTGAAAAGGCAACGAAAATGCAATTTACCGCAAATGGCGTTTATAATAAAGGGGAAGTGAAAGCCGAGTATGCTCTCATGCTCCGACTAACTTCAGGAGACCTAAAGGTTTTTTTCGACACCGGAACATTTCAAATCTTTACGCAAGACCTTTTCATAACCGAATTCTTTGACGCTGAGATTACTATGATTGATGTCGTCGGTTTAATGATAGTGTTTGAATTTCCAGGGCGATGGTTTGATGCAACGATTTCAGCCTTTTCAGTTTCTGGAGCCGGTATTCGGAATTATAATTTGCTTGATGTGCCGTTGGGAAACACGCAACTGACGACCACTTGGGGAGAATTGAAACGTTTCTGAACGAAGTCAAAACACGCGGGAGATTCTTAGAGGTCTTTCCTTTCACAACAAATAAAGAATTTTGACCAAGGTTCGATAGAGGTAGCGAAACATGAAAAGCCTCGCGTCTATATGGGAATTGTGTCAACAGTGGTTTAAACGCTCGGTTCCGCTGGTTGTGCTTATTGGCCTGCTAAGCAGCTCGCTTCTTCTCTGTGTTTTTATCCGAACAGCGAATTACCCGCTCCTGGAAGAGACATATCTTCTCGGCACAGATTCCTATCGTTTTCTGCGTCAAGCCAATATTATTGTTTCGCAAGGGCATTTACCCGCAATTGACACACAGCGATGGCAGTTGGAAGGAAGAGATTTATCAACTTCTCTCAATCTTTTTTCTTATCTCCTTGCTTACACCTATCGTTTTCTGTATTGGTTTTTTCCAAACATAAGTCTCTACACGGTTGCTGTATATGCGCCTATTGTTTGCTATGCGCTTTGTCTGTTGATTCTTTACGTATTATGGCGACGCGTTTTTGGGACATCCATTGCTCTCCTCGCTGTCAATTTTACTGCTATTTTCCCATCTCTGAATCTGCATCGTTCCACTGCGGGTTTTGCTGACAGAGATGCCTTTGTCCTACTGCTGTGGTTGGTTATGTTCCTATTTTACCTGAAAGCGGAATCTACTCTTCCGAAAACAGGGGCATCCGCTGGTATTACTGCTAAAGCATCAGGCGGGAAATGGCTGTGTTCTTTTTATGCAGCGATATCAGGAATTGCTGGCGGATTGCTTGCACTTTCTTGGGAGGGGGTAGGTCTCGCGACAGTTATGCTCTCTATCTGGATTGGTGTACGCGTGCTGCGCGGTCGCTTTTCTCGTCAAAGCGCATCACTTTATGTTATTTGGTATCTCTGCTTCACTGGACTTGCCTTCTCATTTACGCGCGCCTACCACAGCATTTGGATTCCTTATGCTTCTCTGACGATTGTCATCCCAACTATGACCCTTTTCTGTACCCTCACATTTTTTGGGAAAGAGAATTCAACAACTACCAAAACAGAAAAACCTGCTTCCCTAAGGAAACGTTTGTTGGAATTTTCAAGGTACAGCAACATTTATCGATGCCTCTTCGGTTGTGTTATCACTACCTTCCTATTGGCAGGGTTTGCCCTATTGCAATCACCTGATATCAGTGAAACATTTCGTAGACTGTTTGACAATTTTGTCTCACCCTCCGGGCGAAGTCGTCTTATGCTTACCGTTTCTGAACTTTTTGACTTAGACGGCATAAGGTTTCTCAGTAAGTATTCAGTCATAGCCTTGGCAGCAATGGCAGGTTGTGGGCTCCTAGTTTACAATTTCTTCTCAAAAGAGCGCGTCATTTTTCGGTTAGCTCTCATCGGTTTTGAAATAGTGCTTTGTGGAATCCTTCTCTCTCTTTTCCTTACAAATTCGGATGTCTCTTTTGGCATCTTTGGGTTTTCTTTTTTGGTAGGTGGGATCACGATAGGTGTAGCGTATATCCTTAGAATAGGAGACAACCTCGGAAATAATAAGTATCTATTGGTGTTAATATGGATGCTTGTAGGTCTTGCCAGCAGTCGTGGTGCCGAGCGATACCTCTTTTTTATTGACCCAGTATTGGCGGTCTTAGTGAGTTTTTTGATTTTTACGGGACTACGGAGATGTATGAAGGAGCGAATTGGGAATGATTCATCTGAGCAGACTGAAGTACAAGGTTCTGTATTCGGAACCGGGCAAACAGAATTGTGTGTAATAAGTCTTATCGTAGCTTCTGAACTGTATATTGGATATCGTCTATTTGGTGTCGGTAGTTTCACAAAGGTGATTTTTCTTGGTATGGTAATACCATGTGCACTCTTCGGAATTTTGCTGCTGTACCAATTGGCACGGCTTAGGATATCCCATCTCCAAAGGTTTGGCTGCATCGGGACCGTGTGTATTCTCATCCTCTTCACAAGTTCAGATGTTTTTTCCGTAGGAGGCGTTTTTAACCCTGCTCCCTTCCCGCTGCACAAAGGGTTTGTCCGGGCAAGTACCGAGTCGGTACGTAAAACAGCCGTACCTCGCTCCCCGAAATTGCAGAAACGTTTGGCTGATATCGCGGAGCATACCGATGAACACGCGGTTATTACCGCTTGGTGGGATTACGGAAGCAAGATACATTGGTTTGCGAAACGTGCAACCGTTGTTGACGAAGACCACTATATTCCTTATTGGATCTTTATGATGGCGCGGCATGTCTTTAGCGGTGTATCTTCTACTGAAACGCTTACATTTTTAAAGACACATAACGTTACGCATCTGTTGATAACGACAAACGACCTCCTTAAACTTGATACTATTACGTATACGGGCTCTGATGAAACTTATGACCGTGGTGCAGCTGTTCATTTTCTCATGCCAATTCGCAGCCGAGAAGTGGCACCTTCCGTGCAGCAAACAGACTTGATTCCACACAGTTCGCGAACTATGGATACGCTTTCGCTAAATGGAAAGGACTATCCACCAGGGCAATGGATGTTGCAAGGTGTTTCAATTATCGACGAGGGTGATACCTGGTCAGCAAAGGTTCATGGAATAACCAGGGACGGTAAATTTTCTCTACCCCCAGCGGAATTACGGATTGGCACGTCACACATCAAGTCTGAGAAAAAGGGAGTCCCAGGCTCTATCGTTGTTTTTTCTAATGAGACGAACCAGAAGGTGCAGGCATTTTATGTATCAGCAACCGCTGCACGTTTACTGACAGTTCGACTATATCTTTTTCTGGAGGAGATTCCTGGTTTTTCGTTGCTATATGATACTAATTCTGAAGAGCGGTGTGAACTTGATGGGTTCCGGCTCTGGAAAATTGAGTATCCCGAAACAGTTCAACCCGAGCCGAAATATCGGCAACACGATTTTCCTGAAACTGAAAAGCAATTGAAACATTCATGGGAAAGGGGTGAGCTTATAGGTCGTTAGCAGAAGGGTCCGTATAAAAAGAGGAACCCTATTAGTACGAGTTGTGCTAAATAACTATTTGTCCAATATTATTTCACAATTATATAACGTCTTGTTAGTTTTTGTCATTGGTTGATTCCTTCTTTAGTCCCAGTATTCGGGCAAGCAGCCCGCTCTTTAAGGACGATATCTTTATAGAAAGTCGTTTCCGCCCCGGCCTCTTAGTCCCAGTATTCGGGCAAACAGCCCGCTCCTCAAGGACGATATCTTTATATGAATGTCAAATATCTGTGAAAACAACAAAAACAATGCGTTAACTGGCACAAGTCGTTATTAGTAGGATTTTCCGTTTTCTATAAATTGTCAGAATCTTGGATTACACGGATTTTAGGGTATGTAACATCCACAGTTTTGTGATTAAGGATGTTGCGTTTTTTCCGCATTATCGACACATAAGTACAAAATACAAAATATTTACACAGGCCATGTCAAAGGGTGTGTAAAGTTTTTGTACAAGTAGAACTTACGCATTCCCCTCCGCTCCTCTACTAGCGGGATATCAGTATTAGTCCCAGTATTCGGGCAAACAGCCCGCTCTTTAAGGACGATATCTTTATAGAAACACAAAACATGCACCCCCTCTTAGTCCCAGTATTCAGGCAAGCAGCCTGCTCTTAAGGACGATATATTTATAGAATGAAAAAAATGTTGTGGATTATTACCATTTATTGCCCGTCGCAGCCCTGATTCTAGTAGAAAAACGCATCGCGCATCACAACCCTATACACGCGAGCTTGATAATAAATATCCGTTTTCTCTAAACATTTTTGAGGTTCTCCGAAAAAAGCGGAATGAGTGGAGCAGAAACGGCTGCTTCTATAAATATATCGTCCCTACGGGACTAAGAATCGGGGCGGAAATGGTTTTCTATAAATATATCGTCCCTACGGGACTAAGAGGCGGGCAGAAACCCAGATGCCTATAAACATATCGTCCCTAAGGAGCGGACTTTCAGTATTCGGGCAACCAGCCCGCTCCTGATACGAGGGGAAAATTTTTCAAACTCACGTTATACGACACGACGGGCGATGAATCGCCCTACTACGAACGGAGGTCCAAAAACTTTACGCACCCATGTCACAGGGCCATTTAGTTTTAAGAATTTTCATGTGATGAGGTTAACTGCGAGTTTAGGTTTTGAGGCGAAAGATCGTATTGTCTCGGTGATTTTCGTATAACCGGCAAATCGTAAGACTGCCAGTGCGGTGTTGCGTAAAGCTGCCATGACTTGGGGGATGCTGCCTGTTCTTGCTTTTGAGGCATCCTCTCCTAAAACCACGTCTCGAACCCAGTGGGATTTGTTTTCTATCGTCCAATGTTCTCGGTGTAGTTTTAGCAAGTCTTCCGCTGTTGCCTCTGCGACAAGTTAGTGATACCATACTGGATAGAAGTTTCACATTCACCTGTTTTGGTATTGACGCGCTGCACTTTGTATAGACTTGTGCAAGACCCGGCCAGTCAATATAATCTGACACGCTTGTGCTAGCTGTTCCCGTGTGATGATAAATCCGCGGTTTCTTCAACAAGGTGTGCCCCTGCTTGCGTGTGTGCGTTTTGAAGTCTGCCTTGATCGGGGGGGTCCGTCTAACAAGGGGGGCAAAGACCCACACAATATCGATATACATCTGTTTCTGATTCTTTTTGACACGCAGCACATAATAGGCTTTCTGTTTGATAAGTTCTTTACAAAAAGCACGTTGGGTCAATAGAGCATCCGTTGTCACCACTTTTCCTTTGACATCAAACTTTTCCAGCAGTTGCCGGGAAATAGGTATCTCATTGGTCTTGTGACTGACGGCACATGCAAGGGTAACCCCTAACTCATGACAGACAGCGGAGAGTAAATGGGTTCGGCGGCCGGTGTCTATGTCTATGGAACCGCAGAGTTCTTTACCATCTATAGCAATGCCTTTCAAACCCGAGGGGTCTGTCCCTTCAAGAGCCGCAAGTTGTAAAGACACCCATTCGGTTGAGGGCGGTTTCTAAACTTTCTATATCAAGATGCTTAAACAGATTATGAAAAACGGGGTCTTCCCACAACGGAAACCTAACGCTTCAGCCAGTTCAGGTTCATTGCGGGCCCAGGTCGCTATAGACGTATAATATGACCGCACAGAAAACCGATAACATAAGAGCAAGGATGGAAACCAAAGGATGCCGTTTGCCTTTTGGGTGGATCTACAATTTGTGATAATATACTGAGTAACATACTTCAACCTTCCTAAAAAAAAGGATTATTTTATTTACAGTGAAGTAAGCAGATGCAGCGAAAAAAGTCACGCTGCATCTGTCCAAATCAAAATAATAACAGATAGGAAAAAAATTCCTAAAACTAAATGGCCCTGACCCATGTCAAATATTTTCTTGACATAAAAAATGAAATAATGTAAAATATAATTTTATTGAGGGTGGGTCGGACATAAATCCTCGTAACTGCACTGATGGGAACCATAAATGTCTCAGTATTCGTTATAGTGTGGTCGGAAGCTGTAGCACGCTCTGTTAGATTGTGACTGCATCTTGCAAACGGACATTACGAAACCGCCGCGAATAATGAACCCACCTCGTTTAATTTTAATTTATGAGAATTTCAAAACGATACGAAAGGAGACCGAAAACAATGCGCAAACGATTAGAGTTAATTCTGACAGCCCTACTTCCTGTAGCGGTTTTGTCAATCGGTTTTGTCACGTTTTCTTCAAAGGCTGGACTAAATAGCAACGAAACGGCTTCTCCGAAAGCATCCGGTGATTATTACAGAGCACCCGGTAAGGATGGTATGTACTTCGGTCCAGAAGTCTATTCCAGCACTCTAAACGGTGGCCCTTTTAATAACGGCTTTGAGATTGTGTATACAAACGAGTGTGGCAGTGTTTCTGCATCATCCACTCCAAATGCTGTTAGTTGGCACCGAAACCAAGTTTGGTCTTTTAGCACGGACCCTGAACATGATACACCGCCATGGGGCACCACTTCCTCCTACATTGCCCTCAGAGACGACCTTGGATGGGACGAGATTAGTCTTGGTGGAGGAACTACCGGGTATCCCTGGGCAGGATACGAAATACATGAAAGTGAGGCCGATTCCCTCATAGTATCAGGCTGGACCGACGTAACAGGGTATAGACGTCATCCCGTGGATGCTGATGCTGATGATGAGCCGATATACATCTGTCCGATGTACTACAAGACAGGGGACTGGGTCTATGATGGTGCCACTGGGGGTAAGTCTCCGGATAACGTAGAAGAATATAAACAATCGAAAGGTCGCTTTGGACCTCCTATGTTTCGCGATGAAGAAGAGCAAATACTCAGTCGGTTCGTAGCGGATTTAGATCGTTGGTTTGACTGTATAGAGTTGAATTAGATCTCGTAGTTTCAACCTTTTCAAGCAATGGGAAGGGAAGTTTGTATCTTTTCCCATTGCTTCTTCGCTAATCTCACAAAGGCAAGGAGGTGCCACATGAAACAGATGGCAAAAACTTGGATAGGTCTTGTGTTAATCGTCATACTTAGTGTTTTATCTCTATCTGCTTCTGCTCAGGTTTTTCGGGATGATTTTGATGTCCTGAAAGAGGCTGACTGGGAGCTTTGGGATGACGCTTCTGATTCTGTGTGGCGAGTTAAAGATGGGTTTTTAAGGGTAGCAATACCATCGAATGACTTTTTTAGACCTGCTGGATTCTTCCAATTTAAGGGAATTCCGGGCAACTACGAGACCTTCGAATTTTTTATTGAAGACCTTTTAATTCAGCGGCAGGAAAAGAAACCGGGGCCTGAGGTTTTCACAATTAAAGTTAACAATTTGGGTTCAAAAAAGGCGAGTTTTGGTGTCGCCATTGGACGAAGATTTCCAGAAGTGAGCAAAGGATACTCGTTCTTTTATGTGTTTACCACCTATGGAATAGAGGCAAAGGCGTACATGTGGTTTGGTGTAGATCATTGGTCGGACAAGGAACCGCGCCACCCTAACGTCTTTCGGGAGGGGATATGGGCATTAGCATCCATGGAGATTCGTTTTGATAGGGGACATTTTCTATGGTTTGCGGATGGTGAAAAACGCGCGGATTTTGAAGACCCCGATTTTTCACAAATTGAGCTCATCGGGTTTCTAATACGACCAGGTATTTTGGATGGTGGGAGTGGATGGGTGGATTCATTTACGATTTCGTATTCAGGGCTTGCTGTTTCACCGCAAACCAAGTTAGCGACAACGTGGGGAACGTTAAAACGGTTTTGAACGGACACAAAACCAGAACGGCCGTAGAAATAGGGATTTTTAACCCCCTATTCTCCTTATCGAGGGGGATGCGTAAGTCCTGAAAACTTTAACTAAATAGTTTTACCCTGACAGGAGACAATCTATTATGAAAGTTAAAACTGTAAGTTCCATCTGCCGGTCCGTGTGTATTTTCAACCTCACTGCGGACATGAGGAAGTATATCATAAAGACCGTCCTTTGTGCTGTGCTTTTGGGGGTTTTTGCAATTGGATATAGCCAGGCCGGAACTTGGAGCGACGATTTTAGTGGAGCGGAACTCAACGGATGGGAACGTATTTTCGAAGAGGATCCTTGGTCTGTAGATTGGAGACTTGTAGCCTGGGGACCTATGGATGACCATTTCCTCCTCTTTGGTGATATTCGTATGCCTAAACAAGAGGGTGTGACAGCAGCCGATTTTCTGCACTGGAACGCCCATCCATTTCAACTTGACAAGTTAAAGGTAGTAGGTGATGAGATACGTTATGGACGGCCCGCCTCTGGTGAACTTTGCTTATTCCTCGGCAAACGGCAACCCGAACCTGACTTTGCCGAAGGTTATATTTTTTCTCCTGAAAAGGCAACGAAAATGCAATTTACCGAAAATGGGGTGTATAATAAAGGGGAAGTGAAAGCCGAGTATGCCCCCATGTTCCGGCTGACTTCAGGAGACTTAAAGGTTTTTTTTGACACAGGAACATTTCAAATCTTTACGCAAGACCTTTTCATAACGGAATTCTTTGACGCTGAGATTACTATGATTGATGTCATCGGTTTAATGATAGTGTTTGAATTTCCAGTTGCCGATGTGCGATGGTTTGATGGATCGATTTCAACCTTTTCGGTTTCCGGAGAGGGTATTCCGAATCATAATTCTCTTGATGTGCCGTTGGGAAACATGCAACTGACGACCACTTGGGGAGAATTGAAACGTTTCTGAACATATCACTTTATCAACCTCACAAAGGCAAGGAGGTGCCACATGAAACTGATAGCAAAGACCTGGGTGGGTCTTGTGTTAATCGTCGTACTTAGTGTTTTATCTCTATCTGCTTCTGCTCAGGTTTTTCGGGATAATTTTAATGTCCTGAAAGAGGATGACTGGGAGCTTTGGGATGCCGCCTCTGATTCTGTGTGGCGAGTTAAAGATGGTTTTTTAAGGGTAGCAATACCAGCGAATGACTTTTTTATTCCTGCTGCATTCTTCCAATTTAAGGGAATTCCTGGGAAGTACGAGACCTTCGAATTTCTTATTGAGGACCTTTTAATTCAGCGGGAGGAAAAGAAACCGGGACCTGAGGACTTCACAATTAGGGTTAAAAATTTGGGTTCAAAAAGGGCGAGGTTTGGTGTCGCCATTGGACGAAGATTTCCCGAAGTGAGCAAAAGACACGCGTTTTTTTATGTGTTTACCACCTATGGAATAGAGGCAAAGGCTTACATGTGGTCTGGTACGAGTCATTGGTGGGACAAAGAACCGCGCCATCCTGACGTTTTTCGGCAGGGACTATTGGAATTATCATCCACGGAGATTCGTTTTAATAAGGGACATTTTCAGTGGTTTGCGGATGGTGAAAAACGTGCAGAGTTTGAAGACCCCGATTTTGCACAAATTGAAATCATCGGGTTTCTAATACAAGCAAATATGTGGCATGTAGGGAGTGGATGGGTGAATTCGTTCAGGATTTCGGGGTCAGGGCTTTCGAAGCTTGCCGTTTCACCACAAGCCAAGTTAGCGACTACATGGGGGCAACTCAAACAGCGAAGGTGACATCATGTCAAGACGTTCCGTTATCACAACAATCATCATTCCGGTGCTGCTGATTTCGGTGTTGGTTATCGTGCTCGTTAATAACCAGCGGGAGTTCCCTGGCGAGCTTGTTTTCGCGCAAAATAAGGTGGACTTCGGAACAATTCCTGAGTGGGAAGGGGTTGTAACACGTTCAGTGACAGCGAGAAATACGGGGGGAGGCACACTCCAAATAGAAAAAATTCGGGCAAGGTGTAGTTACGCAAAGATTACGGGCCCAAAACTACTTCAACCCGCCGAGGAAGGAACGTTCGAAGTTGTGATTAATCCGCAAATCGTTCCGCTCGATGCGACCCCAGCGACGGCTGTCCTTTTCACGGATAGCCCACGGACACCACAGGTTTATCTCACAATTGTCGCTTCGGCACAGCGGTTCGCCACCCTAAGCGCGGACATCTGCGATTTCGGAGAGATTCTCCCTGAAACGGTGCATGAAAAGCGGGTCAAACTGTGTGTAAACGCGCCACTCAATTTAGCGGAGGTCCGCCTCATGCCATCGACACATCCAGGGCTGATGTGGAAAATGTCGCCCGAGCCGGATTCAATCTGTTTCCACATCACAATTCAGTTGCAAGCTCCGAAAAAACGGGAACGGGTAGACACAGAGTCGCCTCCGGGCACTGCCGAAAACTTTTTTTCCGCGATACTTACCGTCGCTTTTCCGAATGAGCGAACTTTGACGTTGCCGATTGCTGCGAAAATAGTGCGTCCCGTGACAGTTCACCCGGAAACCCTCTCCTACGGTGCGGTGGACAGAGGTACGGAGCCGTTTACTGAATTCACGCTCTCCGCGAAAAAAGGTTTTAAGGTGCTAAGTCTTCAGGTTCCGGACTCTGTGCGGGTTGCTGCGCCGGACGATTGGACGCAATCCTTACACGCCTACAACGCACACGGACAACCAGAGAAACGGTTCAAGGTTTTTTGGGAGGTGGCGAACTCACCTGAACTGCTGCGTGAAGAGATCCGGGTGCTGACCACAGCAGACCCGTTACCGCTCCGTATTCCTATTTACGGGTTAATTCGTTCCACAAAGGGTGGAACTATTACATCAGCTGGGAGGTAAACTGTTATGAGATATATCATAAAAATCGCTTTTAGTGTAGTGCTTTTGAGCATTTTCGCAATTGGACAGGGTTCTGCCGAAGTCTGGGTTGAGCCGTTTGAGGATGAGGAACTCAACGGGTGGGAATCCCCTGTGGAGCATTGGCGCGCCTGGTGGGAAGCTATAGAGGGAATGCTTTTCGCTCGAATTCAGAGATCCAATCACCGACCAATATGTGAGAAGAACATAGCAGATTTTCTGCACTGGAAAGCCGTTCAATTTCAATTTGAGCAGTTAACAATGGTAGGCAAGGAAATGATTTATCAACAGGAGGGGCATAAAGGTATGGGGGAACTCTGTTTGTTCCTCGGTAAACAACAAATCGCACCTGACTTTGCAGTGGAGGGGTATATTGTCAGTCCCGAAGAGACAAGCAAAATGACGTTCTCCGAAACTGACGCTTACAATAGAGGCAAAACGAAGGCGTGGTACGGCGACAAATTCCCATTCACTACAGACCACCTAAAAGTTGTTTTTGATTCAGGAAAATTCCAGGTGTTTACGAACGAAGTCCTGCTAACCGAATTTACGGATGATGACTTCACGAAGATTGATGTTGTGGGATTGGTCATTACGTGTCACTTCGGCGGCGACTGGTTTGGTGCCCGCATGTCAAGTTTTTCTATTTCTAATGTCGATATTCCTAATCATGGTCTTGCAGTTCAATTGCGGGGAACGCAGCTCGCTACAACCTGGGGAAATTTGAAGCAGTTTGAGTAATGTACAACGCTATCCGTGTTTATGTCGTCCTGTTTCTGCTATGTTTCGGGACTCCTATCGGCATCTGCCAATCCCAAAAGGTCGGAACAATTCAGGGACAGGTTACAGATAAACAAAACAATCCACTCACTGGCTACACCGTCTCAACAGTTTCACAAAGAGACGACATAACCTACGCTGCCAAAACTAAGGCTGATGGCCAGTTTACGCTTACCAACCTTCATGCCGACACCTGGACGATAGAAGTTCGCCACTTCAGCACCCTCCTTGCACAACGTGAGGTCACAGTTGCCGGCGAAACCGAAGTCAAAGCAGATTTTGTGATTGAAGGAACAGCCGTTATTTCCGGATTTCTGCTCGATTCTGTCAGTAAACTCCCCTTGCCGATTACGGGTCAGATACAGATTGGTCTCCTCACGTCTGACGACGAATGGATAGAGAGGACATACCGAGGTGAAATCGCTCATGGATATTTTGAAGTCAAAGATTTGTTAGCGGGACGCTACGCCATTATCGATGCTTTTGACGGTTATGTCTCTGCAATGTCCGATTTACCCGTGGTAGCAGTTTATCCAGGAAGCATTGTGGGTGGTGTAGAGATATTTTTGAAACCGGGGGCATCGCTCTCCGGTGTTTTCGTTGATTCTGAAAGCCGAGCCCCTGTCTCCGGGGTTGCTGTCAACGTGGCATCTGAAGTGAAAAATACCGTTTATCCTGACAGGACGTTCGCACATAAAACAGAGACAGGCGTAAACGGTGAATTTCGCCTCACAACGCCAAGTGACCCTGAAATCTATTACGCCTTCACGCTTATGGCATCGCACCCACGGTATCAAACGCACCAGTGGCGGCGGGAGCTGTCACCGGATAAAAATGTGTATGCGTTAGGTGAACGGACACTGAACCCGTTCTTGTCGCTACAAGGCACGGTGTCAGCTTCAAACTCGCGCGAGGCTGTTGATGGACTCACAGTGCGTTTAAAGATGCACAACAGAGCGGCAGATTTTTTCCGCGCAGCAGCCCAACCTGAACACACAGTGCGTCCTGATGCAAACGGCAATTTCCTTTTCTCTGAACTCCACCCAATTGAATATAGTTTGACAATTTCCCGGAACAGTGTTATTATAGTGAATAAGGAGTCGGTCAACCCGCAAAGCGGGAAACCGCTTAAAATCCGCTTGCCGAAAAAATTGGAGACGTTACGCGGCACAGTTGTCGATGCCGAACAACGTCCGATTGCCGGTGCGAATCTCTATGCAGCGCGGCGCAGCGAAACCCGGCACGGGCACGACGTGCTCCTGTCCAAAACACAAACGGATGCAAACGGGGTTTTCCAAATGCAGGTGTTAAAAACAAAACCGCATCTCCTGTCCCTTGAGGTATCCAAAAAAGGGTATCTGTCAAGGGTATATCCGAACGTGGAGCTCCAAAAAGAGCCGTTGACTGTTCCGCTTCAAAAAGGATTTACGATTAAGGGGCGCGTCATTCTCCCGCGGAATGTGTCACCAGATGGATATTACATTGTGAACCTCTTTCCCGAATCGGCAAAAATGGAGCCGACGTTGAATCCACTGGGATTGAATAGACCGCTTCTCTCAAAACGATTTCCTGTAACGCAGCCGACTTTCGTACTGGATGGACTATTTGAGGAAAAATACAGCCTCTATATCGCCGGAGAGGGTATCGCTACAACCGACAAATTGAAGTGCCAAGCAGATGTGGATAGTGGAGAAGTGCTCATCGTAGCGGATAGACCCACAGTGGAATTAAAGGGACAAGTGCTTTGGGCGGATACAGGCGAACCTGTGCAAAACGCCTCGGTATCTCGCTCGTGGTATCCGTGGGAACTAACCCAATACGATATGTCTTTAACCCTAGACCGCTTTGAAACCGAGACAGACGCACAGGGACAATTTGCGTTCTCAAATTTGACACAGGCACAGTATCAGCTGCGCATCCGTGCTGTCCAGTCGGTATTTGAAAAAGGGGTTGATGCATATCAACATGTGTACCTCCAGAAGCAGGTTGCAATACCAGCTTGTAGTGATAATGTGCATCGTATCTATATAGGGAAAGCGGACGGTACCGCTTTTGGAGGAAAAAAATGAAACCGAGTACCCGCTACGCAAAAATAGTCGAATGGTCTGACGAAGATGGATGTTATGTTGGAAGTTGTCCAGGGCTCTTTTACGGCGGCTGTCATGGTGATGATGAACAGGAGGTCTTTTCAGAATTGTGCAACATCGTTGAGGAGGTAATTGAAGAATATCAGCGTGAAGGTAAAACCCTACCTATCTTAGTCCCGTAGGGACGATATATTTATAGAAGAGACCACCACACCTCTTAGTCCCATAGGGACGATATATTTATAGAAGCACAAAACGTCCGCCCTCTAATATATTTCTTGCCAATCGCTAATCGCTAATCGCTAACATGAGAAACCTTTTGAGAATATTCATAACAATTTTTGCCATCCTCGTTTTACAAGGAATTGCCGATGCCGTTACATGGCAAGATGACTTTACGCAGGAAACAGAAGATAACTGGCAACTCATAGGAAACGATTCTGTATGGCAAATTGACGATGGATTTTTAAAAGTAGAAATTCAGACCGAAAAGCAGTGGCGAACCCTCTTCGAACTGTACCAATTTATAGCCTTCCCCGGTCCCTATAATAACGTTACAATCACACTTGAAACTATCGGGGTATCGGACGCACGATTCGGTATTGCCATAGGAAAACGTTTCCTAAATACCGAAGGAGAAGTAGAGGAAACAGGGTATTATCTATTTTTCACAAACGATATGCAAGCGTCACGAAACCAAAACGTCTTTATCGGGCCCGGTCAACGTTGGAACACAGACGAACTCAAACAGATGGTGTTACACATTAACAACGGTCGATTTCAACTGTTCGGTGATGACGAATTGCGCATGGATTTTACGGACGCGAACCTCACACAAATTGACATCATCGGGTTTGTTCTCGTCGACTATGTTACAGATGCCGTAAGCACAGCGAGAGCCTGGGTAGATAAATGGACGATTTCCGGGCTTTCAGTTTCACCAAAGGACAAACTCACCACGCTCTGGGGACACCTGAAGAAAAAACAGCCGTAAATTGTCATCTAGGAAAATTATGTTGCGAAAAAATTTAGATCTGGTCTTTAACGCCCTTCTGCTATTACTCGTTTTAGGTGTCGCGTTCTGGGGTAGATTTGTTAGCGCGAGATTGAACTCGAGCGAACGGGCGCAACCCGCCGCATCGGGTGCGTACTATAGAACCCCCGGTAAAAACGGAAGGTGGTTCGGCCCCGAAGTGAATTCCCTCACACTCTGCGAAGGTGTCCATAATCCTTACAACAATAGAGGGTTTTTTGACATCGTTGAAACGATTGAGAACGCGGTAGTGTCCGCGTCAAGAATTCGCGGCGCGCTCCGCTGGTATCGTGGACAAAAGTGGGTTTTTGGAACAAACGACACTCCATGGGGAACAAACACCTCCTACATCACCCTCCACGACGATTTGGGGTGGAGTGAAATCAGTCCTGGCGGCGGCACAACGGGGTATCCGTGGAGTGGCATTGAACGACACTGGCGCGATGGCGACATTATCCGCTCACAGGCAGTCGTGGTAGGATGGCGGCAGCAGCGATACGGCTCACAGCTATGGGTTTGCCCCATGTACTATAAAATCGGCGGCTGGGAAGGTGAACACCTTGAAGTCCACTGCCACACTCTCAGAACATGGTTTCCACCCGACTGGAACGTTCTCAAACAGAAGGATGGCGACTTCGGGAGACCCACCGAACGCAAACCCGGAGTGCTAAGCCGAAGAGGGCACAAAACCTCCCGCTGGTACGACTGTATACGGATATCCGAAGGTGATTCAAATCCGAGGTGAATTCCCTCACGCTCTGTTACAACAATAGGTTTTTCAAATTATGTCTAACAGAAATTCGGCAAAATCGCTTTTAATAGTATGGATAGCTGTTTATGCCACTATTGGCTGCACTCTATCTGCAGCGGCAGTGCGCTGGCATGACGATTTCGATACCGAAAACCCCGAAGCGTGGCACGTCGTCGGAAACCGCTCTGTCTGGAAAGTCGCGGATGGCACCTTGCAGGCACACGTCGATCGGGACTGGGATGTGCGGTATGAACTCTACCAATTCATAGCAGTCCCGCCCCCCTACAGAAACTGGACAATTATTATAAACGACTTTGGCGGCGACAAGGTCCGCTTCGGTCTCTGCATCGGACGACATTTTCCGGAGACCGCCAAAGAAGACCCGTTTTTTTATGTCTTTTTTCCCGATGAAATTAGAGCCCGAAGATTCAACGGCAAAGGCAGCAGTCATCCGTTTCGGGTCCGGTTATCCCGCGAACCTCGGACACGATGGAACACAGATGTGCTGCAACAGATGGAGCTGCATTTCAATTCCGGATATTTCCTACTGTTCGCAGATGGTGAATTCCGAACGGCATTCCGTGATGCAAATTTCGCTAGCGTTGAAATAATAGGTTTTGTCCTAGAGGGCATTAATATTGCAAACGAATGGGTCGGCCAGGGATGGGCAGGGTCATTCACTATTTCGGGACTAGATGTCTCCGCAGAGCTCCGATTAACCTCAAGTTGGGCACAGCTCAAAGGAAACCGATAGGCATCCGCAAACCGACATGCAAATTCACACCGCAACCCCTCCTGAGCGCATATCCCATCGGCAAATCTACAAAGAAGCACTCATCGTCATTCTCTACATCGGGGTTGGTGCGCTAACGCTTTGGAGCACAGACCAGCTCGGGTATCTCTCCTCTACCGTTCAACCTATCAGCGGAACCGCCATGGTAGTTGAGTTTCCCGCTGTCCATCAAATCTGGAAACGGGGAGAGGCAGTATTCGTTGATGCACGCTCGGCTGGTAGCTTCAGGCGGGGCCATATTCCTGGTGCCATCAATGTGCCTATCAACCGGGTCAAACAAACCCTCCCCGCACTGCCGACAGACAAAGAGACGCTACTAATTACCTATTGCGGGAGCATAGAATGCCCAAACGCCTATCAACTGATGCATCTGCTGTTAGGGTACGGTTACCGAAACGTCAGGTTTCTCCCGCGGGGTCTAAAAGACTGGCAGGCATTAGGGTATCCAGTAGAGACAGAATGACGATTTCATCAGTCCTAATAACAGCCCTTAGAGTCCTCCTCGGTGTCATCCTGCTTTTTGCGGGTATTGCCAAACTCTCAGGGTTCACTGCTTTCGCTATGCATGTCGCCAGCTATCAGTTGTTACCGATAGCATTGGTCAAACCGATAAGTTATCTAGTGGTATCAGCAGAGATAACGCTAGGGGTGGTATTGTGCATCGGTTATTTTTCGCGGGGGGCAGGTATACTTGCATCGCTTCTCTTTCTGATATTTGCAGTAGCCGTGACAACCGTGTTATGGCGAGAGCTGCCGTTGACAGATTGCGGGTGTGCCAATTTCCTCTTTAGTTTGTTGTTAGAGATGAAAACAGCTCCGAGCTGGCAGCACGTGTTCGGGAATGTCGTGCTAGCAGGTGGCAGTTTTGCCGTTACCTATTCCTCGCAGCGGGGATACGGTTTGGAATCGTTCATCAAATGTTTGTAGTAGGGAAACCATTTATGGTTTCCCTCGATTACCGATGTTTGTAGTAGGGCGATTCATCACCCGTCGTGTCGTCTAGGTTTATCACATATTCAGTTCGTAGTAGGGAAACCATTTATTGCCTGCCATGACGAAAAAGCAAAGCACGCCCCACGCCCTATGTCTGTCAACCGACCAGATAAGAAAATAGACAGATACTGTGTCCGATATCTGCCTATGCTTAATGCGCTTTTGGATTTGTCTGACCTACTGCTTCAGCACTCCCCACGTTACTTTTTTTTTATCGCGTGGAGTAACAGGCAGCACATCATCACTGATCCAATCCAACGTTTTATCATGCCCCGGGTGGTTTGTGAGCCGTGTAATCACGTGTGTCTGGCGATGATACTTATAGATATTAGGTGGTGGGAACTCAAAATCACCCGGTAGTGCTCTGTTCAAAGGTATGGCTGCACATGCACTAAAAACGATTGATTTCCCGTCATCCATCCAGTCAACGCTAATTCCTTCCTGGTCCTCTGGTATTTGTAGCTGTCTGATGTTTTCTCCGTTGCGGTCACATATCATGTACCGAAACGCCTTGAAGAAAGGCCCTTCCCTGGGCTCATTGGGTACATGCACGGTTTTCCACTCTTTCTGGAGAAACACAATCTGTTTTCCATCTGGGGACCAACGCGGTTTTGAACGGTGAATCCAGAATTCCCCGCCTACAGCCGGTGCCGGTATCAGTGGGCGGCGGTTGCGCCCATCGGCATCCATGATCCAGATCGTGGTATGGACTCCGTGCGTTCTCCATTCTGAGAAAATAATATGCTTGCCATCTGGCGACCAATCACAATTGCCTGCCATGATTTGTGATGCGATTTCCTCCATCTTCAGCGTCTTTATATTCAGCACATAGATACCGTATTTGGTCTTATTGTTTTTCTGAACAATCCAATCGAAAACGATAGAGTGACCGTCCGGTGAAAATGAACCTGTGCCGATAGTACCGCCATCGTCATCTATGAGTTCCCGAACATTTGTGCCATCTGCATTCATCAAAGACAAACCGAAACTCTGAAACAGTATCTGTTTACCGTCTGGTGACCAGCAATATGGGAATGGTATCATTTTCTTTATACCACCTGGCGACTCTCTGAGAAGTGTCTGGTTGCTGCCGTCATCGTTCATCACATAGATACCTTGAACACCCTCGCGTTTTGAGCTAAAAACGATTCTGGCATGGGCGGCGGTTGACAAAAGCAGTAGCAGCAGGCATAGCAAAATAACCTTGTGTCCATTCATGGGTATGCTCCTGAAAAAAGAGCGGCAGGGGTGTGTGTCCCCTGCCGTTGCAATAGGGCTATGGACCATCTTTCCAAGTAAACGTCACAGCAGTTGTGTTTGTCTGTTGTTTTGTATCTACTTCCCAGTCGTCTCTTTCAAGATTACCTGTCGTTGTGGACACCTGAAGGTGGGTGTGCGCCCCAAAATAATATGCATTATCACCTTCTATAAGGGTGCCGACCCAACGATTGAATTCCCTCCCCTCGTCGTCAAAAGCACCGGGATAAAAATACTGAGAGGTTTCACCAACTTTAATAATTTCGGGTGGCTTGGTATCGCGTCGCTCAGGAGCTATACGGGCACCCTTGGGTCCGTCGTATTCATTCGTTATGAACCACGGAGCAACTTCCAGCGGGTTCTCGTTTGGGTTTTTTGCCTTGAGGTTATCCGTTGGGTTTGAGGCATAGGCAAAAGAATCCATAACAACATACGAACCGTCGTAGTAGAATCTACTGTGATACCGTTATAATGGTATGTGATACCGTTATAAGAATACTCTTCGGTGTCAGATGGGAACTCCACAATCTTAATGGCTTCACTATTCTGGACACCGACTACCAATAGAGAACAGAGTATCGCGATTGCGATACCGATTGATTTCAATCTTATCATTTTTTTCTCCTATAGTATTGTTTAGGGGGCCCTCTCCTTGTTCGGTAGACATTCCATCCGAAGTTAAGAAAGGATTGGGGGACCCTGTCAACATGGTAAGTTATCGATATTCTAAAACGTTTTCATATTTCTGTCAACATTTTTTTGAAAACGTTTCTCCTTTTCTTAACAACATTTTTATGATATAATGTAAAGTAAAGTACAATTATCGTCTGCTATAAACATATCGTCCAACGGTCTGAAGCGCGTGGTTTCTATAAGTTGAAATCTATACACTTTACAAAAGGTAGCCCATGAATCCATTAAAATTCCTTAAGAACAAGATTGAAAAAAGATTTTACAGTGCTTACCAAAAACGGTTGGAAGCAGAAGCGGGCACGTGGAACATTCCACGCCATATCGGTGTTATCCTCGATGGAAACCGCCGCTACGCCAAAGCCACCGGCTTGGATAACGTCATTAAGGGACATTACCAGGGGGCAGACAAACTTGAAGAAGTCCTTCATTGGTGCGATGAACTCGGCGTGGAAATCTTCTCAATCTGGATCTTCTCGCTTGATAACTTCAAGCGTGCCGACGATGAGGTCGAGGGCATCCTCGGATTAATTGAAAGAAAACTGCGGGAATTGGTCACCATTGAAGGGCTCCATGCAAACCAGATTAAGGTGCGGGCAATGGGACAAATTGAGTTGCTACCGCCAAGCCTTCAGGAAGCAATCCGGCAGGCTGAAGAAGCAACCCAAAATTATGACAAGTTTATCCTTAATGTAGCTGTCGCTTATGGCGGACGTGAAGAAATTATTGAAGCGTTCCGAGGACATCTAAAAGCGGAGATTCAAAACGGCAAAGATGCTGAACAGATTCTAGAGGAATTGAGCGTCGATAAAATCGCTCCATATCTCTATACATCTAATCTGCCTGACCCCGAATTGATTATTCGCACCAGTGGGGAGGTACGGCTCTCCGGATTTTTGCTGTGGCAGAGCGTCTATTCAGAGTTCTATTTTTGCGATACCTATTGGCCCTCGTTTCGGAAGATAGACTTTCTCCGGGCGCTGCGTGCTTACAGTGAACGCAAACGCCGATTCGGGCAATAAATTAGAGGAGGAAACAATGAAATGTAGAAAAAAACCGCTACGTATCCTTAAGGTTTGCGCGATTCTCCTATTTTGCGGAATGACTGCCGCAATCGCACAGACCCCTGAAAGAATTGCACAAGATGCCAGAGCCGCCACCGTCCTTTTGGAAATGAAAAAAAATAGAGGCGGAAATCCACAAGGCAGTGGATTCTTCATCGGCAATGGACTAATTGCAACTAACTACCACGTTATCGAAGGTGCCACAGCAGGCACGGTGAAGTTGGTAAATGCGAAAGAACGGTTTGACATCCAAGGCTACACCGCAATTGATAAGCAACGGGACCTCGCCATCGTAAGCGTTGCAAACCTTCAGGCACCAAGACTTCCGCTCGGCAACAGTGACACAGTGAGGGTAGGTGAAACTGTCTACACAATAGGCAACCCGCGAGGTTTAGAGGGCACATTTGCAGCAGGACATATCAGCAACATTCAACGGCGGGAAACCCCGCAAGGCACAGATAAAATGCTCCAAATTACCGCACCGATTTCACCCGGAAGCAGCGGCGGTGCTGTCCTTAATACCAGCGGTGAAGTCATCGGAATCGCTGTTGAAACCCGAGACGATGGGCAAAACCTCAACTTCGCTATCCCCGTAAACGTCCTTAAGCAACTGCTTAGAAATATGGGACCCGTAACATCGCTTGCTGCAGATGCCCCATTAATCTCCAAAAATCCCGGACCTAACCTCCTAGGGCTACTTCTTCTCAGCGCAGTCGCTTTCTGTATCATCAAGTTTATACCAACAGTGAATGCAGAGAATTTGTTAATAACTATAGGGGTTGCAATCGGACTTGGTGTTATCAAAACCCTTACTATAACTATTATGACACACCCTATAGTGCCTACAATGGCAGCGGAGAGCTTCAAAACGTTTCTCACAGCGAGCCCGCCTGATAATTTGATTCATGCATTAGAGGAGTGCAATAACTGCTTTCAGCAACTCCTTTTTTCTATCATAAAAGTCCCCACTTACATTATAGGCATGGCTTTTCTGCTTGGGATTGCCAATAAAGCTATTCCCGGTTTTAAGCTTGAGGGATTTTTCAATACATTTTTTGTGGCAGCACTCATCGTCGGGGGTGAAGTTGTTTTACTTTTGCTGATTCCTTGGTTCTAAACGCAGTATCTGTAGGTCGGCTCGAACGCAGAGAAATCCGACAAATAACTAGACGCAAACACAAGAGGGAGCGAACACATGCGATTTGGGGTTTGTACCGGTTTACAAAACGTCAACCGGCTCGCGGAGGTCGGATATGACTATATTGAACTAGGCGTGCGAAGCGCGCTTATGCCAGAAGCAGATGAAACCGAATTTCAGAAAATCAGAGAGCAGGTAGCAGAATCCCCGCTGAAACCTGAAGCGTACGCGGGGTTTATTCCGCGAGACTTACGCGTCGTAGGCGACGCAGTGGATTTGCCTAGATTGTCCCACTATGTAGAAACCGCATGCCGCCGCGCCAGCAGCCTCGGAGGAAAAATAATCGTCTACGGAAGCAGCGGCTCCCGTAACGTAGCAGACAACTATCCACACGAACGCGCTCTGGCACAGATTGCCGAATTTCTCGATATGGCCGCCGACCATGCCGAAGCACACAGTATCACGATTGTTATTGAACCGATCTGCTGGAAAGAGGGGAATATCCTCCGCACCGTCGCAGATGGACTCGCTATGGCACAACGGGTCAACCGAAAAGGCATTAAGGCATTAGCCGACCTATACCACGTCTGGCAGGAAGACGAACCGATGCAAAACATTGTTGATGCCGCATCGGTGTTAGCACACGTACATATCGCTGAACCTGTCAAACGTTCGTACCCCGGCAACGATGATTTCGATTTCACCGACTTTTTCGCAGCACTCCAAGAAGCGGGATACACCGGACGTATCTCCTGTGAATGCAAATTTGATAACTTCGATGTAGATGTTGAAACCGCCTTGAAAACGATGAAACGCTATAAAAACGGAACTTAACTTTACGCAGCGCAATTGTCGCATCAACACTCTCGGGAGGTGACGTTTATCCTCACACGTGAACAAGGCAGAGTTATCCGTGCCCGAACCGGCTCTTACGATGTCCAGCACGGTGAACTTGTCCTACGATGCACACTCCGCGGTACCCTAAAACGGAAAAGACGTTCTGAAACCGGACGCAGGCTTTACGCCGATCCTGTCGCTGTCGGAGACCGGGTTATTTTTACCCAGCTCGATGCGGAGGAGGGCGTGGTAGAGGAAATTCTGCCTCGCGAAACCAAATTCTCACGGCAATACGCAGGGAGAGATAAAACCGTTGAACAGATTATTGTCGCCAATGCCCATCAAGTCGTAGCTGTGGTTTCAACGCGGATGCCGCCCCTTAACTTTCGGACGCTAGATAGATTTCTGATTCTTGCAGAAGCGGGGGACATGGCAGCTATTATCTGTCTCAATAAGATAGACCTCGTGGATTCAGCACAGCATGCCCAACTCGCTGCGACCTTCACAACCTATCAGAAACTCGGTTATCAGGTTGTCTATACAAGCATCAACGTGCCTGCCAGTGTGGAACATCTCAAGGACGTGCTGAAAGACAAGTTCAGCGTTATCGTTGGGGCATCCGGTGTTGGAAAATCGAGTCTTCTGAATGTCATACAACCGGAGCTCGGTTTGCGAACAGGTGAAGTCGGCCAGAAGACACGGAAAGGACGACACACGACGACGCATGTTGAACTGTTCACGCTTGACATAGGCGGGGAGGTCGCTGACACCCCCGGCATCCGGGAAGTCGGTTTGTGGGGTGTAGATACAGAAAACCTGGAATACTATTTTCCGGAAATGGTCCCCTACCTCGGAACTTGCAAGTACAACGATTGCGCGCATGTCAAAGAACCGGATTGTGCAATCCAGCAGGCAATCGAAACCGGGGAGATACATCCAGAGCGGTATCGGAGTTACGTTGTCCTGAAAACAGGCGACGCGCCGTAGAGGTTAGCAAATACTATAAAAATTTTACAAACCCATTTTTTTCTTGACAGAGTTAAGTTTTTTGTGTATAATAATTAACGTAACATGTTACGCGGAATGTGCGTTTCTTTATCGATGCCCTGGCAAAAAGGTAAAGCGGGCAAAAATAACAGAAACCGCTCCTTTCGCATCGAACGTAATCAAAAAATTTTTTACATACATGAGGAGGAATTAACTCATGCGGTTTACGATTTATCTGTTTATTGCGACACTGTTTTGTGTTGGCGGTATTCTTCCCACACACGCTGCGTTAGAAGACGGCTTAATCCTCTACTTCAACTTTGACAGAGAGGTTGATGGCACTGTTCTTGATGCTACTGAGGGAAAGAATAACGGAACGCTCCTAAACGCAAGTATTACAACAGACGAAAAGAAAGTTGGACTCGCCTCTCTGGAAATGTTGGATGAGAATGCCAGCTTAGAGGTTGAATCTTTTCCAGAGTTGGAAGAATATCAGGACAACAGCTTTGTGTTCTGGCTCCACTTCATTCAGGGACATAACGGTGCTTGGAGCCAAATTTTCGCAAAGAAAGCCCCCGGTTCCGACCGCTCCCCCGGCGTATGGACATGTCCGAATTCTTTGAACATTCACTACCGGTTCAATCCCGGAAACCAGGGTTCAGGTTGTGCTGGGCCTGGTGGAGAAAATGAACAGTTTACAACCGGTACATGGCATCACATTGCTGGTGTCAAAGAGGGTGGCAAATTCCGTTTTTACATCGATGCCGAGCTCGCTGGCGAATATGACGTGCCAGCAGAACATGCCCAAGGTGAAGAGAAGTTATACCTCGGTAAAACAGGATATAGGTCCGCAACCTTCTACGTTGATGACTTTTTTGTTTTCAACCGAGCCCTCGGTAGCTCTGAAGTAGAAGATATCATGAACGGTTTACTTATTTCTGTTGAACCTCGCGATAAGTTGACAACAACTTGGGGAGCTCTCAAAACAACGCGGGATTAACACACAACAGTTCGCATAAACCAACGAGAAGGGGGAAAAATGTTTTCCCCCTTTCTCTTTAGCACTATTCCCTCCGGACGTTCATATATGTTAGCTTTCCGCCTATTTTTCTGCTGCTGCTTAGCCTTGTGCATGATTCAGTGGGGAACACCTTCGGTATGGGGTGAAACTGAGGAGGGGTTCAAAGACCCGCTTGCCCTTGGGCGCCGCTATCTACAAATGGAGCAGTACGATAAGGCGTTGGCAGCGTTTGACGCTATCCGAAAACAGAACCCGAGTAGCCGTATTTACTGTTATATCGGCATCGTGTTTCAGGAACAGAATAGACTCAGCGATGCATTGGCAGCATACCAGAACGCACTTAGGTTTCAAGCTCCCCCGCCAATACACGGCAGTGCACACCTGCACCTCGGCATCGTCTATAAGGCACAAGGAAAATTACGATTTGCTGAGACACATCTTAAAGAAGCTGTTGAACTTACGCCAGAAGCAGCGGAAGCATATATCCACCTCGGAGAGGTTTATCTCCGCCAACGCCGATTGGACAAAGCAGCGGATGCCTATCGTCAGAGTATTCGATTGAACCCAAATTTTACCGAATCTTATTACGGATTGGGCAGAGTGACAGAGATGCAAAACGATTTCGTCTCCGCTATTAACAACTATCGGCTCGCCATTAAGCGAAACCCTTACGACCCGCAACCGCATTACCGACTTGCAATGGCTTTTCGGCGGACACAGAAACAGAAAGAAGCACAAAACGCCATGGCACAGTTTAAACGGATGAAAACCTATTCTGACACTGTGCATCAGTTTCGGGAGGCGATTTATAAGAATCCGAACATGCCGATGTTGTACGTGAAGCTCGGGGAACTGCACGAAAAATTCAGCAACTTTGCTGAGGCACAACGCGTCTATCAGACCGCGATAACACTGCATCCCACCTTTGTACCTGCTTATCAGCAGCTCGGCGCAATTCTTATTGAGGAACGGGACCTGGAAAAAGCCGCAGCGGTTTATCATAAGCTAACAGAAATCGCACCGAACGATGTTCAAGCCTGGCTGAAATTAGGGGTTATACATATTAACAGAAAACAGTTCAACGCAGCAATTGAGGCGTTCAAAAGTGCTATTGCAGCGGATGATACAGCCGCAGAAGCGTATAACAATTTAGCACGGGTTTATGCAGGGCTCGGCACAGAGAAGACGCAAGCCGTTGTGCTCGCCAAGAGGGCAGTTGAATTATCCGCGATAGCAAAACATTACGATACCCTCGCTTACGCCTACTACCACAACCAGCAATATCCGGAGGCATTAGCAGCGATTAACAAGGCGGTCACCCTCGCGCCCCATGTAACGGCCTACGGAAGACTTCGCGCGAAAATACAGGAACACATTAAGGAGTGACGATAGGATTTTAACATGGTGTCAAATAAAGAGATTTATGTGGTCGGTTTAGTCGGTAGCCTCCGTCAAGGCAGCACGACACATGCTGCGCTCTCGCTGGCTCTCGCTGGCGCGGCGGAGGTCGGCGCGGCGGTAGAATTGCTCTCACTGAACACATATCAACTCATCTTCCACGGGGCCATCGCCGATGAAGCCGATTATCCGCCCGATGTATTCAAACTGCGGGAGAAGGTGAAACGTGCTGATGGTATCCTGCTCGGAACACCGGAGTATCACGGCAGTTTCAGCGGTGTACTTAAAAATGCGTTAGACCTCATGGGATTTGACGAATTTGAAAATAAGGTTGTCGGATTAATTGGCGTTTCCGGGGGCAGAATGGGAGCTGGCAGTGCCCTGTCTATGTTGCGGACAGTGGCGACAACGCTACGTGCATGGGTTGTGCCAAACGACGTATCTATTCCACGTGCCGCCACAGCGTTCGATGAAAACGGCAATTTACACGATGTTGAATTGGCAACGCGGGTCAAAGCGGTCGGCCGACAGGTCGCCCAATTTGCCCGCCATTGGAATTCAGGTGTAGCAGAATGAACTCAATACATAACTGGCATGCATGGCTCGGCACCGATGAAGCAGGAAAAGGCGATTACTTCGGTCCCCTCGTCGTTGCAGGCGTTTACGTAGATGCCCCCTGCCGCGAGGCTTTTGCAGGTTTGGGCATTGTTGACAGCAAAGTGCTGTCAAACCGACGCATTAGAGATATGGCAGCGTGGATGCGGAACCATTATGAACGACACATCGTCGTTGTGCAAAAGATGCCGAACGCATACAATTCGCTTTACAGCACGCTCCGCGAACAGGGAAAAAATCTGAATACACTGCTGGCAAGCCTCCATGCGGAAGCAATTCAAACGTTGCAAACCCGCCTCGGGGCAAAGCATGCCCTCGTCGATAGGTTTTCTAAAAATGATCTTCTCACGCCTCAACTGACACAAGGCGAAATAGAGGTGATACAGGTACCGAAGGCTGAAAGCGACATCGCAGTGGCTGCCGCCTCAATTATTGCACGCGACGTTTTTCTCACAGGTATGGAGAATTTATCTCAAAAATATAGGTTTCGATTGCCGAGAGGAGCCTATCGGGTTACGGAAGCGGGCAGAGAATTTATCAATATCCACGGACCGGAAGCGTTGGAAGATGTGGCAAAACTCCATTTTAGTTTAACGAAGACTATCCTCAATCCACAACAATTGCCTCTTTTTAAGGATGTATAGTCATGCAGCAGCCAGAGAAACTCTTTATCGTTCATTACGCGGAAGTCGGGCTCAAAGGTAAAAACAGAGGGTTTTTTGAAAAGCAGCTCGCTGACAATATTAAGTTGTCCCTGCAAGGTACAGGATACGCCACAGTAGAGCGACTTCACGATAGAATTATAGTGAAGCTCCGGCAAGACGCAGACATAGCTGAAATTGAGAAACGGCTGCACCGCGTCATGGGAATTGCACATTTTGAGCTCGCGGCGCGAACCGAAAAAGAGATTACAGCCATTAAAGAGATTGCCCTACAGCAAACCGCGGGGCGTACGTTTGAGACACTCAAAGTTGAAACGAAAAGGTCAGATAAAACCTTTCCGCTAACATCGCCTGAAATTAGTGCACAAGTCGGGGGTTATCTCATAGAAAAAACGGGCGCGCGGGCGGATATGCACACCCCCGATATGCGCTATTGGATAGAAATCGCACAAAACGCCGCTTATGTCTACACAGAAAAACGTCAAGGTATTGGCGGGCTCCCCGTTGGCGTGAGTGGGAAGGTGTTGGTTATGCTCTCCGGTGGTATAGATTCGCCTGTCGCCGCTTGGCAGATGATTAAACGCGGCGCGAAGGCGGTTTTTATTCACTTTTATAGCTACCCCTATACCGACAAAGCCTCGCTGGAGAAGGTCCTGGAGCTTACACATATCTTGTCGGAGCCAAACTATCGGAGCACAGTTTATCTTATTCCATTCGCTGAACTCCAACAAATTATCGTGACAGAAACGCCTGCCCCGTTTCGAGTGCTGCTGTATAGACGGATGATGACCCGCATCGCACAACGGGTGGCAGCCCTCGTTGATGCGGAGGCACTCGTTACAGGCGAAAGTCTTGCACAGGTGGCCTCACAAACCCTCAGCAACCTTCGCGCAATTGAGGCAATTGCGGACATACCGATTCTCCGACCGCTCATCGGTGACGACAAGGCGGATATCATCGAAAAAGCACAACAGATAGGCACTTTTGAGATTTCTATACAGCCGCATCAGGACTGCTGCTCCCTCTTCGTTCCGAAACACCCAGCGACTCGCGCCTCACAGGCCGATTTAGACAAAGCGGAGGAGGGCCTAGATATAGAAACCCTTGTAGAATCAGCGATGAACGGTCTTGAAAAACAGGTCATCAGCTTTTCTTATGCTTAAACCGGTTCAAAAAAATGGAAAGGATTTTACTCATTCGACTGAGTTCACTTGGGGACATCGTGCTGACAACCCCGGCAATTCGGGCTGTTCGTGCTCATTTTCCAAACGCGTACATTGCGATGCTGGTTGCTAAGCAATCGGCAGCGGTACTGCATGAAAATCCGCACCTCAATGAAATAATCCAATTCGATAGACACGCCAAAGATAAGGATACCGGGGAGATGCTCCGAATTATCCGCACCTTGCGTCAACGGAAATTCGGGCTCACAATTGACTTTCAACACCGGTTCCGCACAGAGCTGTTAGCGTCCTTTAGCGGTGCCCCCGAACGCGTGGGCAAAAGTATACTCAGCACAATCCGAATCCCCCAGCACGATAACAAACATGCCACTGAACGTTATTTTGACCTATTGCATGCCGCCGGCATTCCAGCCCAAAATCAGCAATTGGAGATGTTCCTCGCGAAGTCCGAAAAAGCGGAAGCCTGCCAGCAGTTTGAAGAAGCAGGCGTTGTAGATGAACGTTTGAAGGTGGGCATGTTCCCAGGCGCAGGATGGAAGCTGCGGGAATGGATGCCGGAACGGTTCGCCGCTATCGGAGACAAATTAGTTCAGGATTTTAGTGCACAAGTGCTCATCTTCGGGGGCCCGAAGGAGATTGAACTTGTGAACAACGTGGCGAATCTGATGAAAACGCGGGCATTTCCGTTTGCTGGCACACTTCAGATTCGGCAATTAGCGGCGTGTATTGAAAGATGCAATCTTTTTCTGACAAACGATACCGGTCCAATGCACATCGCCTCAGCAGTTGGCACACCGACTGTGGCTCTTTTCGGTCCTGGCAATCACATCCGTTTTCAACCGCTCGGTGCCGCCCACACAACTATCCGCCACGATGTCCCGTGCAGCCCATGTAAACAGTTTACCGATAAATGTCAAAACAATATCTGTATGAAACGAATTACGGTAGATGAGGTTTGGGAGTCTATTTGTCATGCCCTCACCGGTTAGCCACGTTTCATGTTTCGGACAAAAAGGCAGTGAACGTCTCTAATTCTTTAGAGACATTATCAAACAGCTTACGCACCCGCTTTGCATGCTTCGCCGAGCGCTCATAAATCAGTTCATCGCCATAGATATTGTTAACCTTATGTCGGAACTTTAAAAGTCGTCTTAATCGCCGCTGGGTGACTAGGGAAATTATAGGAGGACGTTCCGGGCGGCGTTCCGCCATTTGTGCAAGCAAATCCTTATGCCATTCAGCACCACTCGGTGTATGGTTATCCACCTCACGGGCAATCCGCTCGAAAATTTTCTCTATGCCGCTGTAAACTTCAGCCAAATCTGCTGCAAGTGCCCGTTCAATGAATTCCCGTGCTTCGTCCGGGAGTACATCAATTTTTTCCAACGCTCTCTCAATTCTTTGAACAGTTCTCTCTATTTTTGTGCGTTCATCGGCAATCCGTTGCGTGAGTTTGTCTCGATGCATTTCGTAAATTTCTCCGGCGGTCGGGTGTATTTCGTTGATAAATTTGAGAATGTCCATCTCCGCACTATCAATCGGAACGGCTTGATTCAGCACGCGCCTCCGAAATAGCTCGCTAGTCTCCTCAAAATCTATAATGTCTATTTTAAACCCACCATTCAAACCCTCAGTTCCCCAGAGTGCGTCGAGGCATTTGTCGTACGAGAGCCCCCAGACGACAATATCTATGTCCGAGTGTTCGGCGAACAGGTGCCGTTCCGTGAGTGACCCGAAGACAGCCACCTTCGCCGCATCATATTCTTGATAGAGGACAGCAGCGATGCGATGCGCGGCCTCCCAGGCGCGGCGGAGCAATGCCTCATCAACCTGTTGCGTTTCCCAGTGGCGTTTGAGGTTTTCCCGGCATTCCGCACGCTCGGTTGACGACATTTCGTACGTTAAAGTTATGTCAGGCATTTTTGAAACTCCCATGCATGGCGTGTGTATCGCGAGCAAAGCTCGCTCCTACAAAAGAGTGCTGAAAAAAAATAGCAGCCCCGCGTTGTTTTTCCGATTACGGTTGAATAGCTCCAGCATAAAGGTCATCCAATGCGTCTTCGGGAAGCGGTTCTGGACTATTTTTGGCGAAATCTAGTGCTTCCTCAAGTTCGTTTGCGAGTTCCGCTTCTAGGGCGGCAAGTTCATCTTCCGTTATCCCCTCCTCTTCGATAAGTGTCTGTGTGAGTCTACGGATGGGGTCGCGTTGGCGTTCCTGTTCTTGCACCTCTTCTCGGTCACGATAGGATGTGCCTGGGTCACCGATGTGGTGTCCTCGGAATCTGTAGGTATCACAATTGAGGAGGGTCGGTCCTCCGCCTTCTCGTGCGCGTGTGACGGCTTCGTGTGCTGCGGTGTAAACCTTGAGCACATCATTGCCATCGACGGTGACCCCTGGCATATCGTAGGCGGGTGCGCGGACAGCAATGTCCTCTACTCGCTGATGTTCATGTTGCGGTGTTCCCATACCGAATCGGTTGTTTTCACAGACAAAAACGACTGGCAATTCCCATACCGCGGCGAGATTGAGCGTCTCATGAAATACGCCCTGGTTTGTCGCTCCGTCACCGAAGAAGGAGACAGCGATTTGCTGCGTTCCCCGGAGCTTGGCAGAAAGTGCTGCGCCAGCAGCTAACGGAATGCCCGCGCCGACTACACCGTTGGCACCAAGGATGCCGGTCTCTTTGTCGGCGATGTGCATTGAACCCCCTTTGCCTTTGCAGTACCCGGTGGTGCGTGCAAACAGCTCCGCCATCATCCTGTCACGTTTACCCCCTTTTGCAATAAGGTGGCCGTGGCCGCGATGCGTACTCGTGATGTAATCGTCATCTTTTAGATGCACGCAAACACCTACAGCGGTGGCTTCTTCACCGATATAGAGGTGGAGAAAACCGGGGAGCTGTCCGCTCTGGTAAAGCGTTCCTGCGGCTTCTTCGAACTGACGAATTTCTACCATCTTGCGATACATTAAAAGCATCTGCTCTTTATTTGGTTTTGACATAATTCCTTTCCTAAAAAATAGTGGCGCGACAGCGAACAGCGTCCGCCTACTACCGCTTTCTACAAGGGTTCAATGCACTCTGGCGAATTGTTCATGGGCCGATTGACAAACCGAGAGACCGGGTAAGCCTCCATCTCCTCCGCGGAATAGGGGACGAGAAGCGGTTGTAGAACGTCCGCAGTGCACTCATCAGGCACAAGCCACGCTGCATAAGCATCCGGTGGTAAAATCACAGGCATCCGATGGTGAATCTTTTCCAACTTATGATTAGGCGGACAGGTGATAATAGTGCAAGAGCGGAGCGGTTGCTGCGTCTCGTCTGGCTGCCATGTTTCCCATAACCCTGCGAATGCAAACGGCTGTTGTGATTTGAGCCGGATGTAGATGGGTTGTTTAAGGCGGGTGTCGGGAATCTTTTGCCATTCATAATAGCCATCCGCCAGGATAAGGCATCGCCTACGTTTATAAGCTGCACGGAAGGACGGTTTTTCCGCAAGGGTTTCCGAGCGAGCGTTAATCATCCGATTGCCAATCTTTGGGTCTTTTGCCCAAGATGGAATGAGTCCCCAATGAAAAAACGCTAGAGGCATCTCTGTCTCAGTCGGTGTGTTTGTAATGACAGCGACATCCTGTGTCGGTGCAATATTGTAGCGTGGTGCCAAGGTCACGGGTGCGTCAAAGTTGAAAAAAAGCTGCTGCAGCGTCTCCGTGTCGCTTGCCAGGGTAAATCGTCCACACATTGTCAGCTCCTTTTTAAGAAGGATTTTTGGGTTGCGGGACCAGAATATCATCTCTCCATCGGAGTCGGAAGGAGGGGCGGACAAGTGCCTCAGGGGATTGGAGTGTCAATCCGCCATCGGCTGTCAACACGATGCCTGTGACGAAGTCTGCCTCATCGGATGCTAAGAAGAGCGCGACATTGGCGATATCTTCAGGTTTACCGTAGCGTCCGATAGGGTAGCAGTCCCGGGAGGCCTGTTCCTCTAATGTATCCGCTGCCAGGGATGCTTCGCCGCGTTCGCCGACAATTTGTCCTGGAGCGATAGCATTAGCACGGATGCCCTCCCTTCCGTAGTCAAGCGCGATGCTTCGCGTTAAGGCGTTCAATCCGCCTTTACCTGCCCCGTAAAGCCCGAACCCTGGGTTCGTAATGGTGGCGTTAACGGTAGAGATGAAGACTAGCGTTCCGCCACCATTACGTATCATTTCAGGGATACAGTATTTGGCTCCGAGCCATGGCCCACCGAGCGTTACACCGAGGCTTTCGTTCCACTCTTCGGGTGTAAATTCAATCGCCTTTTTGGTGTAGGAGTGCGCTGCGTTATGAACGAGAGACGTTATCTTTCCGTAGTTCGTTAGTGCGGTTTCGACAAGCGTCTGCCACGTTTTTTCATCGGCGACATCACCCATAACGGGGGTCGCTTCTCCGCCAGCGTCCGTAATTCGGGTTACGGTTTCAGCGAGTTTTTCTTCGCGTCGACGTGTGTTGACAACAACTTTCGCCCCTTCACAGGCGAATCGATAAGCAGTCGCTGCCCCAATTCCACCCCAGGCAGCTCCTGCAACAATGGCAACTTTTCCTTCCAGTCTCATAACAAATTCCTTTCTGTTGCGTTGGCAATTATTCGTTCATCTCCATTTGTCTGATAGCAACAAGGTGCATGGCTTTCAAAAGATCTCGTTCTGCCGCCGCTATATTCCCTAAGTCTTCGTTAGCTACTGCTCGCGTGAGGTGTGCTTCGACGCTATCGGGTTCTAGGCGAATTGCCTCGTTCAGGTCAGCGAGCCCTTCTTCGCGGAGCCCAAGCCCAGATTTCGCGATAGCTCTATTGAGATGTGCCTCGGCGTTATCCGGTTCTAGGCGAATTACCTCGTTAAAATCAGCAAGAGCCTCTTCATATAACTCAATGATACCCTTGGCTATACCGCGGTGACAGTAAGCTTCGGTGTTGTCTGGTTCTCTGCGGATTACTTCATCGAAATCTTTGATCGCCTCTTTGAGCTCACCTGTCCCCCACTTTGCCATGGCGCGGTTGTAATATGATACGGAGTCGTCAGGATTCAGCTGTATCGCTTTATCAGCGACTTTAATTACGGCTTTATATTCCTCGATATCTTCTTCAGATAACTCAAATAGATTTTCAAAAGGGGACCTGTCTAGTTCTCCGGCTAGGAGTGCTTGGAAAGGGTTATCTTCCGTGCTATTTGGCAGAAAGAAAAATTCATCCTCCTCATCGTCATATTCATCGTCATATTCATCGTCATATTCATCGTCATACACGTCCTCATATTCACCTTCATAGATATCTGCATCCGTGTGGATTTCGGTTATGAGTTCATGTCGCTCCTCCCGTGCCTCGAGATTATTGGGATTGAGGCGTATCGCTTCATCGTAATCGGCACGGGCAGCGTCAACCTCACCCCTACTTAATCTGAGTCCGGCGCGATAATAGAGAGCCTCGCTGTTATCCGGTTGGAGCTGTAACGCTTTGTCATAATCAGCGAGTGCTTCATCACGGAGTTGCAACTCCTCTTTTGCTATGCCGCGGACACAGTAGGCATCGGAAAAATTCCGGTTTAGCGTAATTGCGGTATTACAATCTTCTATGCTTGTCTGAAACTCACCGATAATACAGTGTGTGTAACCGCGTTTTACATAGGCTTCGACGTATTCCGGCTTATGCTCAATAGCGTCTTCGAAATCTTTAATAGCCTTGTCACATTCATCTAGCGCAAGATTTGACATACCGCGATTGTAGTACGCCTCGGCATAATCCGGTTTGGAACGTATTGCATTGTCGTAGTCCGCAATTGCGTCGACGTATTCGTCTCGAGCGGCTTTTGCAAACCCCTGCTTGTTATATTGTGCAGGACGCTTGATAATCTGACGTTTCCTTTTGTTGGAATGCCGTTTACGCTTGTTAGTCGGTTTCTTCTTAGCCATCCGTTCGTATCTCCATTATTTTTTATTAATTTATCGGCTCAAACACCTTATTAATTATCATACCATATTATCCACTTTTTTGCTATAATAATTTTAATCGTTACGAAGGGAGCCAATATATATGAAAACAGCGATAAAAGACTGGCTTGACAATTGTGTGGAAAAACTGAGCATCGGCGAGCTGACAGCAGCGGATTTACAAGGTGTAACAGCTGCATTGAATTCGGAAAAACAGCTTATCCTCTATCTCTATTCCAAATCGACGAACCTACGTTCGCCTATTGCGGGGTGGGCACTGTATGACCCAACGGCACCTGACGAGCCGATGCTGCCTTCGCAAGATGCACCTTACAGTTCTGTGCTCGACGCGGTTCGCGACGGGTGGCGGATTGTGCAATTTCCGCGCCCCGAACTTTACAACTTTTCTGATGTTGACAACGCCTATCTCAGTTTCGAGTTTATTCTGGAAAAAATTCTGTAAAGGAGAAAACAGATGATTAACGTTGAACCGACCCTAGATGACCATCAAATCATGCAATTTATTCACAACGGCTATATCACGTTAGAGCGAGTCGTTGACGCAGATTTCAATCGGGAATGCGAATCTGTTAACGGCGGACACCTAAGCGATTTTGTCCAAACCGATGCATTCCGCCGAAACGTGCTGCTCCATCCGACCGTTGCAGGTGTCGCGCGGTCGCTGCTAGGCGAAGATTTCATCGTGCCAACCAATGCACACCATCACCTCTTTGAAGCACCGCACCGTGGCCAAACCTGGCACTCCGATGGACTTACCGAATACGGATACGGTATCACACATCTTCAGTGCTACTATTATCCCAAAGCGGTCGAAATAGAGGATGGCCCAACGATGATTTTGCCAGGGTCACACTATCGCCTCGTCGATCGGGAAGCAATTGCGCATTATGGCGATATTTTGGGACAGCTCTCACTCACAGTACCAGCGGGCACCGTCGCAATGACACGTTACGGCATCTGGCATAAGGCAGGCCCGAAACTTAACGCTGACAAACGCGGCATGATTAAGTTTTCATACCTCCGAACGGCAAAACCTAAGCGGGATTGGCTACGCGAGTCCGATGAAATTCCGACTTATCAGCATAAGGGACGGCACCCCTATGTAACGGAGGTGGAATCCTACCGTGACAGACGCAGAGGGGAGCTGACATGGAATTGGTTATGCGGATTGACAGAGGTTGAGGAAACGCTTCCACCGGAGAAGATGTTTCATAGCGGTATACCGTTATCGAAAATCCAGCTTTAGTAGTCCAATCAATTTAATGATATTAACGGGCAACTGCGATTTTCGCAACGTGTGAATCTACCGCCGCATTACCGATGCGGTTCAAGAATGCGTTGTGTCCTCTGCTTCCTCACTAACTGCATCACGTCCCTCAGCCTTGGGAAAACAGAGTAGACCGACCATAGCCAATAGACATTATAATGATTTAATCAGAGTGTGCCTATGAACCTTGTAGGGGCAAGGGGACCTCGCCCTATGAACAGGGATAACCTCGAAGCGGGCGGGGAAACCCCGCCCCTACGCACCGCAACGGATAACGAAACAGGATGGGGAAACCACGCGCCTACAACAATTAAACCAGCATAATGTCTAATGCGTAAGTCCTGTCTAAGGTAAAGTGACACGTTACCTCTCAAAAATAGATGTTTTTGGACTACAAACCGCACAAACCCATCTGTTAAACACGACGAGCAATGAATGGTTCCCCTACTACAAACGGCACAGCTGCAAAGGTTGATGTCCTAACGCGCACCACACGCTTGTAAACACGCCTGCATGTGGCCACGCGATTCCGCAGCAATAGTGCAACACTGTGCTAAACTATACTCCTTCGCACCGATGACCTCCAAGTTAAGCGGTCCGGTATAACCGTTTTCATGGAGCACACGGATATAACCGACAAGGTCAATGTCGCCGCGCCCATTCGCTTGTAGTTCAGGTGGCCCGGGGCCCCGTTGTGTCCCCTTACAGTCGCGAATATGCACGTGTTTGACACGTGAAACAACGGCTGCAATTGCCTCCACCGGGTTCTCCTCGGCACGATGAATATGTGATGGATCCATGTCTATACCGAATGCTGGTGAGGAAATCGCTTCCATCGCACGGAGGGTTGTCGGCGTATTATAAATGCTTGCACCGACATGCGCCTTGACGCAGAGCGTTACGCCGTAATGCTCCGCCCGCGCTGAGAGGCTCCCCAAAGAATCAATTACCTCGGGCCAGGCATCTTCGTTGTCAGATGCCCCGCCGGGCCCGCAGTTAATAATCGGGATACCTATTTCAGCCGCTGCTTGAAAAGCAAGTTCCATTCTTTGCGGGTCGCGAGAGGGTTGTTCCATCGCCAGCAACTCAAGTTCGTACGTTTTTGAGAGCTGTTTGATGTCGTCTGCGATTTCCTGCCAGTTTGAGAGGACGAGATGCTGGCTCATCCCATCAATTGCAGAAAGTTCAATGCCGTCGTAGCCGGCCATAGCGATGTGCTTAAAGGCGGTTTCCATATCGTAACCGCCGAATAGCACAGAATTTGCTCCTAATTTCAAATTGAGGTCTCCTTTGTAAAATCGTTGCGGTTGTAAACATATCGTCCTTCTGGAACGGGTGATAAATCCCCCTACTACGAGCCCTAGTGAAGCCCGCTTCTCTGGACAATTCATTGCGCGTTAAGGTTTAGGTGTCTGTAGTATCAGGTGGTTCAGGGAACGGTTCGGTGAATGGTTCATTGTGTGTCTCAGCATCAAGCCGTCTGTTATTCCATTCAGCGATTTTTTGGTAAACCTCGGCTTTTCCTTTGGCTATCCCTTCGGCTCTTGCTTCAGCGAATCGTCTTTTCCGTCTGTCCCGATGATCTTGAAGACGCGAAAACATAATCATACCTCCTTCTACGAACAGGTTTATACTTGTGGCCCAGGCCAACGCGTCACCTCCGTGCTCTAGCATCACGTAAAATGCCGCGGACCACGTCTGCCCATCAAGTATTCTCTCATGGAGGATAATCCCTCCTAATATTAAAAACAGAATCAATATTAAACGAACTAGCGCGTCCTCAGCATCCTGAACAGTGAACAACGCAGCTCGAGGTTTCTCCGTATTTTTCATAGCTTTTCTTTCCATTATTGATGTCCCTCGGCCGATCGGTTGTTAAAAATACCGCGCTATGCCGTAGAGGGTACATCTTTGTAAATTCTTACCTAGGTTTTGAAATCAGCCTTAAGGTTACTTAAAAGATAACGCGAGCTTGATAGTAAATGTCCGTTGGTTTCCGTAGACACTTTTCAGGTTCTCCGACAAAAGCGGGATGAGTGTAGCATGAACGTTTATTGTGCCGTTTTTTCTAAAGCGACTATGGGATGTTGGGGATGAAAACTTTTTCAAACTCACATTAAATAAATATTTCGGGAATCGACGGGTGATAAATCACCCGACTACCAGCCATTCTGCGATTTATCGCACGTGCTGTATCTATCAGTTTTCCGTGGTGTGCCGTTATAATCCCTTCAAAGTTGGAAGCGGATGCGGACGCACCAAGATACCCCCCTGTTCGTAAGATTCTATTGCTGCCCAGGTGTATTCAAGCGCAGCGAGGGCATCTCTGCCGGAAGCGCGTAGTTTTTCTCTCGGCACACCGTTCGTTATATCCTCCAAAAACGCGTGAATTCTTAAGGGGAACGTCCGCCCGAAATCACTGATGCCGGACTCGGTGACAACTGTCTCGCCACCTTCAGGGGCACCAGGGGAGGGCCAAAACGTAATCTTTTCGATGCAGTTTTCAATGCAAAATGTGCCGCGGGTACCCGCCAGCTCAACACTCCACCAGCCTCCAAGCCCGAACGTAGCATCGCCACGTTGGCTCAGCAGATACCCGATACATCCGTTTTCAAAACGGAGATGGATGCTGTTAATAGAGACCATCAAATCTCCTTCGCGCCGTCGAAAATGGGGACGTTCCATAAATGCCTGTACGTGCGTCACGTCTCCGCAGAAATGGCGCATCACACTAAACGGGTGCGACAGGAACGCTTTGACGTGAAAGTATGGAAAACCGTCTGAGCGGGGTGCAGTTGAATAGGTATAGTTGAATTCACCACCAGCAAATCCCATTTTGTGAAGGCAGTAGACCTGCTCCCCAATTTGTCCGTTATCAATATATTTCTTCGCCTGTTCAGCAGGTGGCGTGAAGTAGTGGTTCAGGTTACACCCGAGGTAAAGCTCTTTCCTTGCAGCGGTTGCCACCATGTCGCGTGCCTGTCCGATATCGTTAGAAATCGGTTTTTCGACCAGTACGTGTTTTCCGTTTTCAAGTGCTTCGATTGTGGGTTCATAGTGCCAGCTGCCGTTTTCATTTCCGCCGGTGCTGACATCCACGATGTCCAGGTCCGGTTCGCCATCAATCATATCAGCTAGACGATAATATGCCTTTACGCCGAGGCGTTCTGCTGCGCTGTCCGCGCGGTCTTTCACAATGTCGCAGACTGCCACAAGTTCTGCTAAGTCGTCATTTGCGTAACAATTTGCATGGTTATTGCCAATGCCGCTCATGCCGACAACGCCAACTTTTAATGCCATTTTTTAAAATTCCTTCCAATAGGTAAAATAGACTTTGCATTTAATTATAACATGTTCGCGATTTTGTCAACAAATATTTTAAAAATTATCTTGACATCAATTCATAACCGTGCTATATTTTTCATTATAATCAGACCTACGCATTATGTAAAATTGTGTTATCAACGCGAAGCGTAAGTTCTAGGTAAATTACAGCAAAAAGGACATTATCAGTAATGAATACACAAAATTTGATCTTGCTAACTCTCGGGTTGCTATGTTGTATATTGGCATGTAGCCGTGATAGCGATACAGGAAACGGGGAGCCAATCACTATTGACCCCCGAGCTTCATTTGAACAGAATCTTTTGCCAATCCTCACGGCGCGCTGCGCACTTGCTGGATGCCACGTCGCTGATGGGCCTCACGGTTTAGATTTTAGGACATACGAATCTTTCATGGCGGGCGGAGAGCATGGGTCAGTATTTATCCCGGGAGATGCAGAAAATAGTGAGATTATTGAAGAGATTGTTTCCGGGAAAATGCCACCTAACGGGCCTCCGTTGAGTGAGTCGGAAATTCAATTGTTCACTGATTGGATTAACGGTCAGGAAGCAAACCCTGATGCTCATACCCACGATGACGAGCACGGGCACGACTAGCAATGTTTCCGGTATCTCGGAAAATCGAGGATAAGTCGCCTCTTAACCTATACGGACCCTACGGGGCTAAGTACGAGTTGGCATACCGTTCTCTATAAACATAACGCCCTTGAAGAGCGGGAAACTGTTTGCCCGAATACTGGGGCTAAGCGGGGGAACGGAAACACCTACTGCTTTACACACCCTATCTTGAAAAATTTCCTTGACACCAATTCAGATATGTGCTATTTTTTCATGACAGCACATATTATAAAACGCTAAAGGAGAAAAAATCGGATGAGTATCAGTGTTGGGATGGTAGGTTTAGGGATGTTTGGTCCCTCGTTTATCCAATCCTATAAAGCACATCCAGACGTAGCGCGACTCGCCTTATGTGATTTGCGGGCAGATAGGCTCGCGAAATGGGCCAAGCAGTTTGAGATTTCCGAGACGTATTCAAGCCTTGATGATATCTGTAAATCGGATTTGGATGCGCTCGTCATTATCACGCAGCATTGGATGCACGCGCCACAAGCTATTCAAGCGATGGAAGCCGGAAAACACGTCTACACGGCTGTTCCCGCTGCAGTTTCGTTGGATGAATGTGAACAACTTGTTAAGACTGTAGAGCGAACCGGGATGATTTACATGAACGGGGAGACAAGCTATTTTCGCCCGGAGGCGGTTTTCTGTCGCCAGAAAGCAGCGGAGGGGGCTTTCGGTGAATTTGTTCACTGCCGCGCCGAGTATTTTCACGACATCAGCCACGGACTCTATGATGTCGCAAAAAATCGATGGGGGGAACAGTGGAGCCCTGACAAAAGTGGCGGTATCCCTATGTATTATCCGACACACTCAACCTGTTTTCCCATCTCCGTGATGAACGCACACGCGACCTCGGTTTCCGCACAAGGCTACGTCTATCCGAATGACGATTGGTTTCGGCAGGACACCATCCATCAAAACCCTTTTTCCAACGAGGTCGGCCTGTTCACAATGAGCAACGGCGCAACGATGCAAATCTGCGAATTTCGGCGGATTGGACACCCCGGATGTGAACGAGCCAGCGGTATCTACGGCACCGAAGGGAGTTTTGAGCAGAACCTTGCAGGCAGAATTTGGGCAAGTAAACACGGAACAGAGACAGTGCAACCCCCGCAACACCATAGTGATTTACCGGAAGCACTTGCCGCTAACTTAGGCGGACATGGCGGTTCACACGCCTATCTCGTACACGAATTTGTAGATTCTGTTAACCGCCAACGTTTACCGCGTATCAATGTTTGGGAAGCAGTTCGGTATTGTGCCCCGGGGCTTGTGGCACATGAATCAGCCCTCCGGGATGGCGAATTACGCCAAATTCCGGATTGGGGAGATGCCCCTACCAAAAATTTCTCTTGACTTTTATGATTTTTTAATGTATAATATGTTTTTTAATAAAGGTTTCTCGCTGCAAATCGGAAATCAACTAACGCACACGACAAATGCCATAAGACGATAAACGTGGCATGCCCATTTGGTGCATTCGACGTTGATTTGTACAAACATTGAGGTTAAAAGGAGCAAAGCATGGCTATTGAATACGCGGGAGCTTACGATATATCAGCTATCCCTGTTGATGTTGCCCGTGAAATTGAAATTTATGAAATCCAACTCGGTCGTGTACAAGCCGGCCAGGTTGAAGAGGACCTCTTTACCGAATTTAGGCTCCGCCACGGGGTTTACGGACAACGTGATGACCGGTCGCAGATGATACGGGTCAAAATCCCTTTCGGCGGGCTCACAGCCACACAACTTGAAATGTTAGCCGATGTCGCCGAAGAATTTTCGGATAACATCATCCACATTACAACCCGTCAAGATGTACAATACCACTACGTGGACATCAACAACACACCTGAGCTGATGCGTCGGCTTGCAAGTGTCGATATCACAACAAAAGAGGCGTGCGGGAATGTCGTACGAAACGTCACTGCATGCCCAATCAGTGGGGTCTGCCAAGACGAAACGTTTGATGTGACCCCCTACTCCAAGGCGTTATCCGCGTTTCTCTTAGGACACCCGGACGCGCAAGATTTCGGACGTAAGTTCAAAATTGCATTCTCCGGATGTGAAGAACACGCTTGCGGTTTAGCCAATATGCACGACATCGGGGCAGTCGCGGCTGTCAGAGAGGTAGATGGTGAAGTCAAACGCGGTTTCAAACTCTTCGTCGGCGGGGGGCTCGGTGCAGTGCCACATCAAGCGAAGGTTTTCGATGAATTCCTCCCCGCAGAGGAACTTCTGCCGGTTTCACAGTCAATTTGCAGAGTTTTCACCCGTCTCGGGGAACGTAGAAATCGCAATAAGGCACGTCTGAAATTCGTCATTGCCAAATACGGCATCGAAGAATTTCGTAAACTGGTGCTTGAAGACCGCGAAACCCTACGGCACGACCCCGAATGGACAGCCTACCTTGACAATTTGGATGCATACAATGAAAGTCCACTCAAAGCCCCCACACAACTCAACGGTGCCTTAAAACCGGAAGGGTTTGAAGAGTGGTATAAATCCAATATCCGGTTACAGAAGCAGCCTGGTTATGCTTTTGTGACCATTACGTTACCGCTCGGCGATATTACCGCCGATCAGACCCGTGCCCTGGCGGACATCTCGCGGAAATATGTGAAAGACACCATCCGGGCAACAGTGGAACAGAATATTGTTTTACGTTGGGTGACCATGACCGATTTGCCTGCCCTCTATCGTGAGCTAAAAGCAGTCGGTTTAGGTGAGCCAGGGGCTGAATCCTTGGTAGATATTACCGCATGCCCCGGGACCGACTCCTGCAAACTCGGTATCTCTTCCTCGCGTGGACTAGCAGCGCATCTGCGAAGCTATTTCATCGAAAACGGCCTGGAGCATGACATCAAAGATTTCCGAATCAAGATTAGCGGATGCCCCAACTCATGTGGACAACATCACATCGCGAATATTGGCTTCTTTGGCGGTTCGAAACGGATGGGCGAGCATATCGCACCTGTTTACCAGGTCCTGCTCGGTGGACACATGATTGAAAATGCCAGCTCTTACGGACTTGCCACCGGAAGAATCCACGGTAAGTATATCCCCGCGTTCATTGAGGAATTAACCGGTAAGTATACAGCGGAACGAAATGCGGAGGAATCCTTCACCGAATACGTCGCACGTCTCGGCAAAGCGGAGATTAAGACCATCTTGTCCAAATACGATAAAATTCCTGCTTACGAGGATGCACCGGAATTTTACGTAGACACGGGGGACACGAAAGATTACCAACTCAAAACTGGGGTCGGGGAATGTGCTGGTCAGTTGGTTGCACTTGTCTCCATGAAGTTAGAAGAAGCCGATCGGCTTATCTATGAATCCGGTTTGGGGTTAGAAAAAGGAACGTATCAAGAATGCGCGGATAAGGCATTCGATGCGATGATTAGGGCTGCAGATGGTCTCCTAACAACTGTGGGGTTGCAATATATTGACGACGCAACAACCATCAACGAATTTCGTAATCGCTTCTTCGAGCCCGGTAACTTTTTCATAGGATACGGGGCACATCTATTCAAGGCTACCGAAGAAGATAGCTCTACCTTCGACCAGGAATTGGCACACCGTCGCGTAGAAGAAGCCACCCTCTTCGTAGAAGAATCGCATAACGTATACAATCGTATGCGTATCAAGCAGGAGGAAGAGGAGGCGAGCAAGCGCAAAGCACGAAAGGCTCGACCTGCACCGAAACCGAAGGTGGTCAAAGAGACAAAACCGGTTGAGGAAATTGTCGATAGCCTCGATCTGAAAGGTGTCGCCTGCCCGTTCAACTATGTCCAAGCGAAAGTGCGGTTGGAAACGATGCAAGTCGGTCAGCTTTTGGAAATTACCATTGACGATGGCGAACCGATTGAGAAACCGAAAATACCAACGATGGACACGACATCTTGGATACCAAGAAGCTCGGAAAACACTACCGTCTGACTATCCGGAAGGGTGAGTAGCACAACGTTTCGGCAGTTTTCACATTTTTTTGAGGGGGTGGGTTTGAAACCTGCCTCCTACAAACCTTCAGCATCAGGTTAATCCGCAATGCATGACGTACACCCACGAAAAGTAAAGATCACCCTGCTAAAATGGGTGCTTTGACATAGCGTAACCACACGTTCCCTGTCAAAGATTAAGTTCTTCACTACTACCGCCAAAGGTGTTTCGGACTATCCGGAAGGGTGAGTGATGCCGACAAAGTTTCGGAAGTTTTCGACCCTTCATTTTTTTGTAAGAAGGGGGTCAAGAGCGGGTTTGAAACCTGCCTCCTACAAATCGAAAAAAGAAGCAGCACAACCTTCAGCGTATCAGGCACACGTGCAAGAATTGGAAACTTCGGATATTAGATGTCTAACCTCTATCCTGAAAAATGAGAACATATCGCGAGTACCTTATCGAAATCTTTACCGACCGCGAACCTTTGAGGCAATTGCACATATTGAAGTAGCATTGGAAGACTACCCAACCTATGTGAATAGGCGATGGATTCCGATTTGTTACTACAGACCGTAATTGAATAAAGCACAACAAATACGGATTAACACGCCTTGCGGGTGTTAATGCTAAAGGACTATTCTCTGTCTATTCAAAAGATGGACACCGATTAACAACGGGGGCAAAACGCACGGATTTTCAAGTGCTAACACGCTTGAACTTCAACTATAAAGGCGGATTTTCCTCCCCCGCATAAATGCTGGGGGTTTCCAATCCGAAGATTTTGATGAGAACATATCGCGAGTACCTTATCGAAATCTTTACCGACCGCGAGGAGGCAATTGCACATATTGAAGTGGCATTGGAAGACTATCCAACCTATGTGAATAGTGATAGATTCCGATTTTTACTACAGACCGTAATTGAAGCACAAGGCGGTGTTTTCGAACTTGCGAAACAAAACGATATGGACCCAAAAGCACTTTCAAAAATGCTAACTCACGAAAAGACACCGCTAATTGACGCACTTGGAACCGTTCTTAACGTCCTTGGACATCAATTCTCAATCAAACCGATAGACCCCGAGGATATGAACCTTGAAACCTATAGCGAGGCGTTAGAGACACAGAACGCACCAGCACATGTAGCCGAAAAGGAAGGCGTTCGGACAGAACAACCAGAGGAAATAGGATAGCCATCAATGCGTAACGTACACCCACAAGAAATACGCGTCTACCAAACTTCAAGCGGCAGAGAGCCTTACAACGAATGGGTAAGATCAATTCGAAATACAAGCACACGAAACCGTATTCGGGCACAGCTTGAGCGGTTCAAACTCGGAAATTTTGGAGATGTCAAATTTGTCGGTGATGGCGTTTTTGAGAAGCGTTTACACTTCGGAGCAGGTTATAGAATCTACTTCGGAAAAGTGGATAACACAATCGTCCTTCTGCTCTGTGGGGGTGATAAATCATCGCAGATGCGCGACATTGAACAAGCAAAAAACTATTGGCGAGAATACACGGAGGAAAACTGATGAGAAAAATGAGAACATACCGCGAATGCCTCATTGAAGATTTGGCTGACCGGGATGAAGCAATTGGCTATCTCCAAGCAATCCTTGATGACTACTACGTGTTCGGAAGTACCACCATCGTTCGGGATGCCCTTGAAACCGTAGTTGAAGCACAAGGCGGTGTTTCCCAACTTGCGAAACAAAACGATATAGACCCAAAAGCGTTTTCAAGAATGCTAACTCACGAAAAGACACCGCTGATTGACGCACTCGGAACCGTTCTTAACGTCCTTGGACATCAACTCTCAATCAAACCGATAGACCCCGAGGACATGAACCTTCAGACGTGTACTCACGCGGAGGAAACCCAATGACATCAAACATAAACCCCTTACCTTTAGTAGATATGTCCCCCATGCAGTTCCAAGAGTGGCTCCGCCTGCTCACGAATGAGCCCCTATTTGCTGATCGGAATAAATTACTTGGCATGCTATCAGATGACGCGGACCGCGAAACGTTGGCGGAGGGGTTTAGAGAATTTTTTGAAGCCTATTCCTACGAGCTCGCATTTGAGTTAGACACACAGGAGGTGTACATACTCACGGTTTTGGAAAAATCTGAAACGTTTGCACATCTCAAAAGACGCGTGGCGATTGTCAACGCGGAACGGAAAACTTCGCCTATAGAACGCACAGCACGGAGACTCGGCGGAATTCCTAATACCCCGGGCCCCACAATAAAGGTGAGAACGTTAGGTGATGGCGAATTCCGAATGCTAATAGAGACGCTTGTGAACTCAGAACTATTTGCAGCGCGAGAGCGAATCGTGAAGTTGATGAAGGAGCCCTCTTCAAGTGCCGTACATGTGCAGTTGCAAGCAGCGTTCTATGAATTCTTCGTTTGCCATCTAGAATTGGAACAGTTCCTAGAAGATTACGAATACGACCCGGACGAAGGGCTTGAAATGCGTCCGGAGGTTGCTGAAGAACTAGAACACAGTATCACTGATTACGAATCAGGAAAGGTTAAGGGCAGTTCTCTTGCGGAGGTAGCGAAGGCGTTCGGAGTTAAAAGGTATATGACCCCCCATCCGCATAAAACATAAAAAAATAACAGTTGACTTTTTTGTCAGCTTTCAGTATAATAGGGGACTATCTTATGGCAGATCCAGCAATAACAGCCGCAGGTACCGCAACAGTTGCAGGTGCCGCAGCAATTGCCGAGGCTATCAAAGCCTCCGGGGCAATTATTCGGCTGGAAGCGAGCGAATTTCAGAAAATCTTATCAAAAAGTGAGAGCCCCCTCATCGTCACAGCATTAGGCGGGGTTTTCTCTAAAAAGTTTCTGTATCTAACCAACTATAAAGGTTTACACTTTTTTTGTAAGTCGTCTACGCCTATTCAACTCCCCTCTGATGCGGAGATAGTTCAGTCCAAAAAGATATATATTCCCGGATAGGAGAAAAAAATGGCAACAATCGTCAAAGATAAAGCAACAGGCAAACGTTACTGCTTGCTCGGTACCGGTTTTGGTGTCTATCAATCCTCGAAACCCAACGTCTTTCTCGGAAATTTGCTGGCTGATGTGAAAGAAGGTGAATTCGCAATGGTCTGCGTCTGTGATAGTACCGGTGACATCTTCTGGATAGCAGCTGAAGCCGTTGCCGTTGTAAGTGTTGATGGGCAGAACATCGGAGAACTCTCAATTACGTGATGGACTACAATCCGCGCCTTGTAGCGGGTTGTAATGTGTATCAGCTCATACAGAAGAAAAGCCCAAACAACGTGCAGGGCTGGATATATGGAAATGAACGTTTTCATAAAACCCGCCTTATCAAACCGCAAGGAAATATCAAACCGCAAGGAAATATCAAAAATGGAGCTACAACAGATTAACATCAAGGTCTTCGCAACCGAAGATAGCAAAATCAACCACACCCACTTTATCAAGGTTTTCAACCGCTGGATGAAGGAAGCGGATTCAGAAGATTATCTGAACTACGCCGACTACTCACACGTCGACGCGGGCCCAGGTGTGTTGTTGATTCTAAAGCAAGCCAACTATAGCATCGACGAGGCTTATCATGAACCCGGGTTTCTCTATAACCGGAAACATGCAATGGAGGGCGACAATCCGGAAAAAATCCGCCATGCCCTTACAGAGGTATTGTCCAAATGTGAACAGTTGGAAGCCGCAGCAGAGTTAGAAAACGCTGTCCATTTCAACGGGGCGGACCTCCTTTTTATGATAAACAACCGCAACATCGCACCGAACACGCCAGAGACCGCTGAATCTATTGAGGCAGACCTCACCCCAGTGCTGCAGCAGATGTACGGCGATGACAATTTCACAGTGGAGCGTACCTCCGATGACCGCCGTGAACGGTTCACAGTCCGAATCTCCGCAAACTCGGAGAAACCGATTTCGGAACTCATCGCCAATCTGGGAGCTTAACATGTTTAACTTCAGCAATGAACAGATTGAACGGTACAGCCGACATATCATTCTCAAAGAGGTCGGCGGGATGGGACAGACGCGGCTGCTGGAATCGAAAGTCCTGCTCATCGGTGCGGGCGGGCTCGGCTCGCCTATTGGGGTTTACCTCGCCGCAGCGGGAGTCGGCACACTCGGCATTATTGATGATGACGTGGTTGACCTCAGCAATTTGCAACGTCAAATCCTACACGGCACAAGCGACATCGGCACACCGAAAACAGCGTCCGCGGCAGCAACTATTACAGAGATGAACCCAGACGTGAAGGTCATCCCTTACAACGAACGGATTACCTCCGCAAACGCCTTCAAGATTCTGGAACAGTACGATCTGATTGTAGATGGGTGTGATAACCTACCGACACGCTATCTCCTCAACGATGCCTCTGTGATGCTCGGTAAACCGATTGTGCACGGGAGCATCTTCCAATTTGAGGGGCAGGTGACCGTCTTTTATCCAGGGAAGGGGCCGTGTTACCGCTGTCTCTATCCCGAACCGCCACCCCCGGGCATGGTGCCGAGTTGTCAGGAGGCTGGGGTTTTCGGCGTTCTGCCCGGTATTATCGGCACAATCCAAGCTGTTGAAGCGATTAAAATTCTTTTAGACATTGGTGAATCTTTAATCGGCACCCTTCTACTTTTCAACGCGCTGACGATGGATTTCAAACGATTGAAACTCCGCCAAGACGAGGGCTGCCCGATGTGTGGTGAAAACCCCTCTGTCACTGAACTCATCGATTATGAAGAGTTCTGTCAGGTCCGTTGGTAAATATCAATTTTAACAGGATGTAATCTACACAGATAGCAAAGGAGACAAAATCATGGCAACGGCTCAGACATATCGTATCGGAATCATCGGTTGTGGTGGCATGGGCAGGTCGCATTCGCGTTCCTGGCAAAAACAGTCAAACGTTGAACTTGTAGCAGCGATGGACATCTACGAAGCGTCCGCGAAACGGGTCGCAGACGAATTTGACATCCCGGCTATCTATACCGATGTTGATGAGATGGTAGCAAAAGAGGATTTAGACATCGTCAGTATCACGACGTGGCAGGGCCCGCGTGCGGAGGCCACAGTTGCCGCGGCGAAATCTGGCGTAAAAGGCATTATCGGTGAAAAACCGATGTCCGCTTCACTCGGGCAGGCAGATGATATGCTCGCCGCCTGTGAAGAGAACGATGTCAAACTTGTCATTGGGCATCAGGGCAGATACAGTCCTGTAAACACAGAAATTCAGCGACTTGTCGCCGCAGGTGCAATTGGAAAACCGACACTCCTTCATCACCGCGCGAAAGCGCACGCGGGTCTCCTTAATACGGGCACGCATGCAATTGATGGGTGGCGTTATCTATTGTCCGACCCTGAGACATTGTGGGTTATCGGGCAAACTTCTCGCACAACCGACCGATGGGAACGCCGCACTATTTGCGAAGACCTCTGTATGGGATTAATCTGCTTTGAAGGCGGTGCCCGCGCTATCTATGAAGGCGACCTCCCCGACCCTGCCGTGTCCATGCCGAGAATCGCTGGCACAGAAGGGCAAATACGCAACGGGGATAGCGGCACAGTCCTACTCCAAAACGGCGATGCAAAAGAGTGGCAGGTCATCACACCCCCACCGGAACCCAAAAATCAGTTTCAAGAACTCATCGAGTGGATAGAGGGCAAAATTCCGACCCACCGAGGCAGGGGAGAACAGGCCCGATATACTATCGAAATTATGATGGCGATTTATGAATCCTTACGCATCAAAGATGTCGTCACAATGCCGCTCGAAACGAGAGAATTACCCCTTGAATTGATGGTCAACGATGGCACGTTGCCGGTCCTAGAGGAAGGCAAATATGACCTACGCACACCCTTTGAAGGGCAAACACGAAAACGGTAACGCATAGGAGAAAACAGATGGCGAAGGAGGACAGACGTTCTTTTTTACAAATCGCAACAGCATGCATCGGCGGCATACTTAGCTTCGCCGCGGGCATCCCGCTAATCGGATTTGCAATCTCACCCGCATGGAAAAAAGGCGAATCCAAATGGGTCGACCTAGGGCTAATAGACCGACTCAAAAACAGCCGCTATAAGAAGGTAAATTATACCTTCACCGCAAAAGATGGATGGGTCAAAACGACAAAAAAGCGTTCTGTTTACGTGACAGATGCGGGTAACGGGGAGTGGACCGTATTTTCGCGAACCTGTTCTCACCTCGGATGCCTCGTACGCTGGAATGAAAAGCAGGAGGTGTTTCTCTGTCCATGCCACGGTGCTGTGTTTGACAAAGATGGGGTTGTAACCGCCGGCCCGCCGCCGCGCCCCCTGCAAAAACTAGAGGTTAAGGTTGAGGATGGCATCTTGTATGTGAAGGAGTTCTGAAGATGATGCAGTTTCTGAAGGAACGTCTTCCACTATCGGAGGTGTCCGAACATCTGCGCAAACCGCTGCCGAAACATATCAACCTACTTTTCTCCCTCGGCAGTTTGGCAATGTTTCTGCTACTGCTCCAAGCTGTTACAGGGGCACTCCTTGCGTTATCCTATTCCCCAACGCCAGACAACGCTTACGACGCGGTAACCTATATCAGCAACGAGGCACCGTTCGGTAGTTTTGTGCGCGGCTTGCACCATTGGGGTGCAAGTGCCATGGTTATCATTGTCTTTCTGCACCTGCTCCGTGTCGTCCTTTACGGCTCCTATAAAGCCCCCCGTGAGTTGACGTGGGTTGTCGGTGTCCTTCTGTTATTGGTGGTGCTAGGGTTTGGGTTCACGGGTTATCTGCTGCCGTGGGACGAAAAAGCGTATTGGGCAACGAAAGTCGGGGTTGAAATATCCGGTAAGGCCCCGGTCCTAGGCGGATGGGTTGCAAAAGTGCTACGCGGCGGCACAGAGGTCGGCGCGGTGACATTGTCACGTTTCTACGCACTCCACACGATTTGGTTACCGTGGTTAGCCTTCGGCTTAGTCGGTTTACATCTATTTTTGGTCCGGTACTACGGTTCTTCAGGAACGCCACAGAACACCCTGGAAGATATGAAAATGGGAAAACCGTTCTATCCTGACCAGGTGTTTGAGGACGTTGTCGGCATGCTGATTCTTTTTATAGTGTTAGCATCGGCTGCGTTGTTCGTTCCCGTTCCGCTTGAAGATGTCGCCGACCCAACGAATGCCAACTATGACCCCCGCCCTGAATGGTATTTTCTCTTTCTGTTTCAGCTGCTGAAATATTTCCAAGGCCCGTTTGAAATCATCGGGACGTTTATCATCCCGACAGTCGGCATGGTGCTACTGCTGCTGCTTCCCTTCTTAGACAGAAGTGAACGTAAAGCGCTTTGGAAACGTCCCGTGGCACTTACTGTCACAACCTTTTGCGTTGCAGCAGTTGTGACATTGACACTCCTCGGCGCAACTGCAAAGAAATTGGAGACGGTCGAACCAGAGACACCCCAGCCTGTACAACAGGCAGCCGATACGGATACACAAAATGGCGAAACTACTGAAACAGAAGCTCCGCCCGAAGTCGAAGACCTGAAAGAACTCATGAGGTTGATGATGGATGCCTACTATGAGGTCGTTGACTACTTCGACACCGGTGAAGGTAAAGCGGAAGCTGTTGAAGGGGCGAAACAGCTCGCTACATATTCAAAAGCGATTGTAGCCTTTGAACCCCCGAAAAATGCCGAGCTGACTGAAGAATATGCCGAAATACAGGAACAGTTCGCGGAAACGCTCACACAATTTGCTGAAAAACTTGAACAGGAGGGCATCACCGACGAAACACGTCAGCAGTGGGATGATATCGTAACATTGGTCAATCAAGCACACCAACGGTTCAGCGAGGAGGAGATTGACCTAGAGGCATACTAGATTGGCAATTGGCGATTGGCAATTAGCAATTGGCAAGATTTTGTGATTACAGAACGCGGTCTGACGCGCGTCAGAGCCCTCTTTCTCTTGCTATAAACCAAAAACCAATAGCTAATCTGGCAAATAGCAAGAGGTTTGTGATTCCAACGTGAGTTTGAAAAAAGTTTTGATCTGTAGCGTTCTCTAGTAGTTTCAGCAAAAACCAGTGCAAACTAAACGTTCATGGGACAATTATATCGCTTTTTTCGGCCTGAAAGGTGTCTACGGCAAACGGTTATTTATTATCAAGCTCACGTTTTTTCTAATATTCTGCAAAAAATTTGACATTGATTACAGTTACCGGAATGTATGCTCTCAGTGGTTCGTATACCGCCGCGCCAGGAGATATACACGAGGTCTGTCTTATCACTGATGCTCCTTATGCCAATGTCTATTGGTATGTGAAGGTGCCTTGGGATACCATGCCTGGGGCGTTTAGGAACATTGGAAGAAACTGATACCGGAGATGGGACCACAAAGGAGGCGACTTTCAGTTACACGTTCCCTAGTGGTGCCATGCATACTGGGACATTCACGATAACGGCGTATATTTACCGAAGTGACAATACTATCTATGAAGAAAGTTACACAGTGACGGTAGCTAACTAATCCGCTAATATTTGGTTTTTAAGGCGGGACATCTTAGAGGTATACCATTTCTATTTAAATGGTGCACATTATGCTATCTATTCGGAAGGACTCTTCTGTAGGCGCGTGCTCTTGGTCGCGACCGGGAGGTTGCGCCTAGAAGAAACCTCCGCACCCGTATATTAACCCAAGTTGCTACTTATAGGTTTTTAGACCTGGAAACACCGTCTTTAATGAAAATATGCTGATAATTAGGCAATATTTGTAGCGTCCACTTTTAGTTTGCACACAAATATGCACAATCTGGAAGATTATGCTACTATGTGGCAACTTAGGTTATATTATTCGCGAGTCAGACTCAGACAGGATGATTGACATTTAAGCCAAGACATGTTAAAATGGTTTTATATTTGGTATATGTCTTTCTACCCAGATTAGGACAGCTTAAAAGGAGAACTACCCCATGAAAAACACGTCGTATTCCATTTTAATAGCACTGTTTATAGCAGCAACATTTACGCCTATCAGCCTCGCCCAATATTCCCCGGGAGGCGATTCCCCTGATGGCGAGAAAGCGCGCGTCAGGAAAGGCAAGCTCCATATCTATGATGTAAAGTATTCACCAGATAGCACACGGGTCGCGGTAGCCGGTAGTTTCGGTATCCGGCTCTATGATGTTCAGACAGGTGAAGAACCGGTTCAATTCATAGGGCACCGAGGTAAGAAGGTCTGGAGCGTGGCGTTTAGTCCGGATGGAAAAAGGTTTGTGAGCGGTGGACAGGATAATACCATTCGGTTGTGGGATGTGAACACAGGAAAACTCCTCCGAACAATCACAGAACGGGCCTGGAGCGTAGCATTTAGTCCAGATGGCACGACGATAGCAAGTGGGGATTGGATTCAGACCATTAGTCTATGGGATGTGAACACAGGGAAACGTCTACTTACACTCCCTGGGCATACGATTAAGCTCTGGAGCCTAGCGTTTAGCCCGGATGGAAGGATGCTTGCGAGTTGTGGCTGTGATTACAATACCGGCAGTGGGTACGATAGCATTCGGTTGTGGGATGTGAAAACAGGAAAACACATACGAACAATCGGAGAAGAGGCTGCTGGGAATGGCATCACAGACGTGGCGTTTAGTCCGGATGGAAAGACTATAGCTAGTGCCAGCTCATCTATCCTTCGGTTGTGGGATGTGAAAACAGGAAAACACATACGAACATTTACAGAGGACGCGGCTAGTGTCTGGAGGGTGGCGTTTAGTCCGGATGGAAAGACTATAGCTAGTGCAAATATCGGTGCCATCATCGGTTTGTGGGATGTGGAAACGGGAAAACTCCTCCGAACAATCAGCGGGCAGGGTTGTGTCGGAAAAGTGGTGGCGTTTAGTCCGGATGGAAAGACTATCGCAAGCGGGGGTTGGCAGGTGGCATATCTGTGGGATGCGAACACGGGACAACGCCTCCGAACACTCATAAAGGATTATTGATACAACTGCGCAGCGGTATATTGCAAGGGGAAACATCATGAAATATGTCAACGCCTGCCTGTTTACGACTTTTATAGTAAAGCTTACAATTATTTATACATGGCAATGTGGCAAAAACGCCCGGTTTTCCTCTGCCCCCGCGGGCGGGGGGATAAAGGGGGGTCTTAAAGTCAATGTCCATTTATTTTCCAACTTTACTATATCCTTATAACAGCTGTGCAAATCGGTTGTTTATCTACGGGTGTCATGGGCAAGGCAGAGAAATTAGTTGACGCGCAGGATTATCGAGGGGCGATAGACGCTTATCAAAGCATCATTGATAGTAAACCTGGGACGGTTGACGCACGCGCAGCCCAACTCGCTATCGGTGAACTCTACATTGCACATATCAATCAACCCGAACAGGGGACTAAAGCATATCAAGCAGTCATTGCTGAAACCCCCGATAGCGATGAGGCGGCAGAGGCACACTATCGTCTCGGAATGCACGCCTATCGTCAAAAAGATTTTGACGCAGCGCAAACTCACTTTCGGACTATCGTTATCCGATTTTCGCATCTACATGTACGATTGCGTCAGAATGCTCACCTGATGTTGGCAAAGAGTTATGAGGGGGGACAGAAATATGAACAAGCTGTGAAAACTTTTGAGAATTTTGTGAACTGCTATCCACAGAGCAAACGCGCTGCCCAAGCCATAGTCAATAAAGCGCGCGTCCAACGCAAAATCCTTAAAAATGAGCGGGCGGAATCGCATCTTGAAAAACCAAAAGAAGCGTTCATTGAACGCAATACCTCTCCCTTTGGATTTGGCCCATATCCTGAAGTTCCCGCCAATTATCGGTTTCGGAGACAACTTTGGGATAATGCCACGCCAGAGCATGAGTTGTTAGAACGTGTCCGCCTTAAGTTATGGAAACAGGGCACACAAATTAAAGGTGCCATGTTTGATAATAATGGTCTCATTTATCCAACTATTCCGGGTGTAATTTACGTGGAATGGCGTACCGTTGAAGAAGGGCCCCTACAGTTCGTGGGACGACGGTATGCCGCGCACGTCATGGGGCACCCAAATACTGCTAAAAAATGGAGTGCTTCATACCTAACTGAACTTGGGTTTGAACGCACAGACGTAAAGAAGGACAGTGAGGCATCAGGTATAAAGGTTTATGAGTATCCAGATGGGGGGATAGACCCCTACACATTTCTCGATTTACCGAAGAGCCTCACTCAAAATCCTCTGCATGAAGATTAATTTATACTGGCAATTAGCAGTTAGCAATTAGCTCATTGGCGATTAGCGATTGGCAAGAAATATAAGAGAAGAGAAGAAACCTCTTTGTTTTCTTCCTCTTGCTATAAACCATTAGCCAAAGGTCGATTTGGACAAATCACGTTACCTATTTCCTGCTGTTTTTTTCAACTGCTTAGCGGTGCGGAGCTGTTCTCTAAGGTGAGGCATCCCCTCAGGTTTTATACTGGCAAATAGCAATTAGCAGTTAGCAATTCCCAGGTTTCTGAAGCGCGTCAAAAACCTCTTTCTCTTCTAACGGTTTCCAACAGCATAAGCCATAAGCCATAAGCTATAAGCCAATTACACGTTACCTATTTCCTGCTGTTTTTTTCAACTGCTTAGCGGTGCGGAGCTCTCTAAGGTGAGGCATCCCCTCAGCCTGCTGTATAAACGTGTCCAGAGCCCGGTGCATCATGACGGTGTCACCCTTTTTCTGATATGCCTGCGCAAGCCGATAGTGTGCCTCTATCTCACTCTTATCTAACGCTAACCCCTTTTCATAGACAGGAATAGCGTTGAGAAAGTCTTCGCTCTCTTCATAAGCGAGTCCGAGGTTGAAATAGACCGTAGCGTCACCGCCATCTAGGGCTATGCCCGCTTTATAATGCTGAATAGCCTCCGGATAGGCTTCCTGATTGAGATACGCATCCGCTAGATTGTAATAGGCATCCACAAATGTTGGGTCTGAATCGATAGCACGCTGATAGGCGACTACAGCTTCATCGAACCGGTTGGACATGTCGTAAGCATAACCGAGGTTGTTATAGAAGGCGGGGTTTCCGGGTGAAATTTCAAGTGCCACTTGAAACATATCTATCGCCAAGAGAAATAGGCGGAGGTCAACGTACACTAAACCGAGGTTGTTATATGCCTGCTGATGGTCTTCGTCAAGCGAAATTGCTGTTTGAAACCTCTCTATCGCCTTCTCATGTTCACCCAATTTATGATAGATTTTCCCTAATGAGAGATGCCCTTCCGCGTCGAGCGGATTGAGCGTTTGTCCCATCTCAAGTTTTAGTGCCTCGCGCTGGAGTTCTCTCCGCTGCTTCGTCTCCTCCGGCGCAGAACAGCCGTAGAAAAAGCAGACTATCACGATTATGAATAACAACGTTGAAACACGGAAACACCGTTTCCCAACAATATTAGGAGGACAAGCCTGATGATTATTGATACCCATACGCATTTTTACGACCCGACCCGTCCTGAAGGCGTGCCGTGGCCAAACCCGAATGATGACCTACTTTACCGAAAAGTTATGCCTGACGACTATAAAAAACTTGCGGTGCCTGAAGGTGTAACCGGCACCGTCGTCGTTGAAGCCAGTGGGTGGCTCGAAGATAACCAATGGATTCTTGAACTTGCCGCAGATGAACCGTTTATTGTCGGTTTCGTTGGAAATTTAGCACCCAGCGACCCAAATTTCGCGGCCAACCTTGAACGATTCTCGGCAAATTCGTTGTTCCGAGGCATACGGCTCGGCAGCGGACATCTTCAAGCACTCAGTGATACAGATTTCTTGGCGAATATTGAGACGTTGGCAGAAAAGGAGCTCACCTTAGACCTGCTGATTAACCCTGCAGCCCTAAAGCACGTGCCCGCCCTAGTTGAGCATACGCCGACAATGCGGATTGTGATTAACCACGTCGCAGGCGTTCGCGTTGATGAGAATCCGCCCGACGCAGCATGGGTTTCAACTATACAAGAGGTTGCACGCTACCCAAATATCTACTGCAAGGTCTCCGGTTTGGTAGAACACACGGGACAAACACCCGCACCGGACGATGTCGCCTACTACACCCCAACAATTGATGTTTTATGGGATGCCTTTGGAGAGGATAGGCTCATCTACGGCAGCAATTGGCCCGTATCTGAACGTTTCGCACCCTACGCCACAGTGCAAAAAATTGTCAACACCTACTTCAGTGCGAAAGGCGATGCTGTCAAGGCGAAGTTCTTCTGGGAAAATGCAAAGGCAGCGTATCAGTTATCGGTTTAGGCAACCCATCGCATAAACTCTCCGACCGGTTTCCGCGCTGGCTCCTTAATCTCTGCGGGATACCCGGTATAGAAAAAGCCGATGATATATTCCTGCGATGAATCTACGCCGAGCAACTGATAAGTCTGCTCTTCCATTGTAATTGGCCCCGTGCTCCACTGCATGCCTACGCCTGCATCCCAGGCAGCGAGTTGGACGTTCTGCATTGCACAACAGGCAGCAGCATAATCTTCGCGTTGGCGTTGTTCATCCCCCTCTTGCAGGCAGGAAACGGCGATAATAGTCGGCTTAGACATAAATTTCTCATAAGCCAATTGTCCAATCTTCGCAAGATTCTCTGCATCGACGTGGTCGGGTGTACCCTCCATCTTAATTTCGCGGTACCGTTCGGCGAGTGTCTGTTTCGTCTTCTCACCGATGACGGTAAACCGCCACGGTTCTGTAATATGGTGATTCGGTGCCCATATTCCGTAGCTAAAAATTTGTTCGATTACATCGTTCGGAACGGTGTCCGGTTTGAACTTAAAAATAGTGCGTCTTGAAAGAATAGCGTCTTTAACATCCATAAAAAAAATCCTCCTTACTGAATTGAATTATAGTCTATTGGAAGGTTAATTGCAAAAGTTGACATGTGTCCTATTTAAGCCGTTCCACTAAACGTGCTCAAAGGTTTTGGGTTTTAATTCTACTGCCCTGTTATAGTCCTTGATGGCTCTATCCAGCTCGCCTTTTTCATGGTAAGCCGTGCCGCGATTGTAATACGCTTCAACAAAATTTGGTTTTAGTTCAATCGCTATGTCATAATCTTTAAGGGCGCGGTTATAATCTCCTTTGTCGCGGTAAGCAGCACCGCGATTGCTATACGGCGCGGGATAATCATTTTTTAGCTCTATTGCTTTGGTGCAGTCTTCTATAGCTAAATCATGGTCGCCCCTGACACGATAAACAGCCCCGCGATTGTTATAGGCAAAGGCATAGTCTGGTTTGAGCGCAATCGCTTTATTAAAATCTTTGATAGCAAGTTCGAGCTCACCCCTTTCTCCGTAATCAATACCGCGATTGTTATAAAAAGTAGGCTCGTTTGGAGCTAATTCTATCGCTCGGTTATGGTCTTTGATTGCGCTATCAACCCTATTTTTTTCCCGATACACGTTACCGCGATTATTATAAGCCCCTGCATAATCAGGTTTCATACAGATTGCCAAATCATACGCAGAAATAGCCGATTCTCCGTTACCCCTTTCAGAAAGGAGATAGCCAATGGCAAAGAACGCTGCTGCAGCAACATCCGTCTCGATTTGTTCTACTGTCGCAGCACAGGGTGTAATGCCCTCGCTCTCCAATTGAGCCCATACCTCCTCCACTAATTCCGGAAAAAGAGCTTCTATCTTTGGAAAGTGCTGCTCCTGATATGCCTTAATAAGTATACTGACCCATGTCATGACTGCCGATAAGGGATGATTTTCATCTCCACCGACACCATAGACCAAATCATCTAATACTGCTGCTAGGTGTTGGTACTCGATTTCTGTCACCGTGACACAGCTAAGATCTTCATTCCGATTTGCGATACCGGTGAATAGGTCCAGTAAACTTATACCATTTCTAATTGAAAATGTTTCTTTATTGTAGCATAAACTTCCAGTTTGTGTGCTTTATCGTAGCATAAACTTCCAGTTTGTGTGCTTTATCGTAGCATAAACTTCCAGTTTGTGTGCTTTATCGTAGCATAAACTTCCAGTTTGTGTGTGTAGCATAAACTTCCAGTTTGTGTTTTTGTAGCATAAACTTCCAGTTTGTGTGCTTTATCGTAGCATAAACTTCCAGTTTGTGTGCTTTATCGTAGCATAAACTTCCAGTTTGTGTGCTTTATCGTAGCATAAACTTCCAGTTTGTGTCCTCCGTTCTCCGTTTCATTTCCAACAACCGGTAATGATAGAATAATTAATAAAAATGGTATTACAAGCCATTTCACTTCACTTTCCGTATCGGCTGCAGTATCAACAAATTCGGGCTGTAAAGGTTGTTCATGGGCAAGTAATACCTGTTTTTTGGGGCTATGTTCGCCTGAGAATATGGGCTCAAAAGGCGTGAACGTTGACAATATATTTGGCAGAGACTGCGTTCCGACTAGCATGATTTGTTAACTCAACAGTGCCTTAAGCGCAGCATCAATCGTCGGATAGCGAAATTCGTAACCGCTCGCCTCAGTTTTCTCCGGTAGAACATTCTGGCTCAACATAACGAAATCCGCGAACTCCCCCATCATCAACTTCAAACCGAACGCTGGCACCGGAAACAGCGTCGGCCGCCGAAGCACAGCCCCGAGTGTCTTTGTGAACTTAATATTTCTGACCGGTGTAGGCGCAGTCGCGTTCAACGCACCGCTTACCTCGTCATTTTCCAAAGCGTGCAGGATAATACCCACCACGTCATCAACATGAATCCATGACATCCACTGTGTACCGCTGCCAAGTTTACCGCCGACTCCCATTTTAAAAGGCGGCAGAACTTGATTCAAAAGTCCCCCCCCTAAGCCGAGCACAAGTCCGATACGAACCGTGACGACCCGGGTGCCAAATTCGTTCGCTTTTAGTGCTTCGGTTTCCCATTCTTGGCAGGTTTCCGCGAGAAAATCGTTTCCGACAGGGGATTCCTCCGTGAAGGTATCCTCGCCGCTGTCGCCATAGTAGCCGATTGCCGAGGCACAGACGAGCACATCCGGTTTAGTATCAGCCTCAGCGAACGAGGCAACGAGGTTACGGGTAGAGAGCACACGACTGTCGCGTATCCGCCGTTTTTTTTCTGCGTTCCATCTCCCTGCAATCGCTTCACCTGCCAGATGAATCACCGCTTGCACGTCTGATGTCGCTTCTGTGGGAAGCTGCTCCGTTTCAGGGCTCCACCGGTGGAAGGTTTCTGCTGAATTTAATGTCGTTTGTGCGCGGTCGGGGTTTCGAGACAAGACATGTACTGCATTTCCCTTTTCGTTGAGGGCATCACAGACACGAGTGCCGATGAAACCTGTTCCCCCTGTGACCAATACATTTGCCATCGTTTTCCTCCATGATATTTCTATTTTGACAGTTCAGCGATAGCCGCTTCTAAGTGTCGATAATCATCAATGACAGCATCGCTGAGTGTATCGTCTACCTCTGCATTATTGAATCCTGTGAAACGTATCGCCTTCATCCGTGCATTTTTTGCCCCGACGATATCGGTTCGGTAAATATCACCGATATGGAGTGCTTCTGTCGGTTCAACGTTCAGCTCCTTTAAGGTGGAATGGAATTGCACCACTTCAGGCTTTGTGTGTTGCGTTTCATCGGAAAAAGTGAACGTTGTGAAGAATTGCAGGATACCGTCGCGTGCCATAAGTTTTCTTACAAAAGTGCCGGGTGTCAAGGCGGAGTCGGAGATAATTCCCAGCGGATAGTTTTCGCTGAGCCGTGCCAACACCGGCTTAATATGCGGGATGAGGACTGGCGGGGACGCTAAGAACGCATTGCCAAGACACACAACTAACGCATCGATATCGGTGTCCTGAAGGGGAAGTCCGAGTGTCTTAGCCAACCCTCTCATGCAGGTCTCCACCGAAATACCTTTATGTTCATACCAATGAGACACCGTCAACTGATACGCCTCCTCAAGTCCATTTTCCACTTCGGTTAGTAGACAATCATATCCACGGTGCGTTAAGTAGGTATGGCACTGTTCTATGCGTATAGCTTGACGTTTATGCCAATTCTCGTGAGAATCCGCATAAAGTGTTTGCCAAAAATCAAATGTAATTGCTTTAAGCATTGAATTTCCTATTTTCGCAAAGATTTCAAGTAGCTTGTCTTTATGTCGAGCTGTTCTGTTTAATTTTAGTTAATTTGTGTTCAAATGTCAAGAAATATATAAAGAGGGGTGTAAAGTTTTCGTACAAGTTGTTCCGTATTAGCCCAGTATGGGCATTATGTTTATAGCGTGACTTCTGCAGCGGAAACGAACAGGAAAATAGACCTAAATCTTAGAATCAATCGTCTTTATGTGCTTGTTGAGATGATTTCAGACGCTTTTTTCGTCTTTATGCGCCGTTTTGTGTCAGAAATCGGGGTTAGAAACCCCTTGCAGAAGAAGTCGAAACCATTAATTCGACTTGTGGGTAACAGCTAGCTTCTTAGCCCAGTATGGGCGTTATGTTTATAGAAGCAGGGGTTCTGCCTCTCCGCAAACAGGACTCTAATCAAAAAACTTGGATTGTTACACATCTTAAAATCCGCGAAATCCGTGTAATCCGCGATAATCCGCGATTTAGACAGAAGAGAAACGGTGAAAAATCCGGTAACCCCGAGCATGCATTTTTTTTGAAGAAAATCTGGACAGTTCGCAACTAATAGAACAGAGAAAAGCTGGCGTGAAATCCGCTAGCGCCCCGGAATAGCTGCAGGTTGCTTTGCAAAAAACAGCGACAAATTTGAAAAATGACTTTTTTTAAGGTATAATATTAACAGCCGATATGTTGACGCGTCAAAAATTTGTCCGGGAGGCATTATGTTGCGTTGGAATCGTAGAATTACGCCGAGCTATCCGACCGGTCGGTTAATGCTTATCTTTTTTAGTGTCGGTGTATGTATATTGATATTTGTGTTTGCTTACTATACACGCCAAATTTCTCAATTGAACGCCGATATAGAGGCACAGATACAAATTTTTGTGAACCTCGCTGTTGAATTGCCGAGCATTGAGGACCGTGCGTTGCAAGAACGGCTGCTTCGGGTGATGAGACAGGAGCTCTTAGCGGAGGGGAGGTCGCGACGGTTTGCGTTCATCATCACAGATGCGGATGGAAACGTGGAAATTTCACAGGGAATTGATACAAAATTGGACGCGAAAGTCAACGAAAATGACAGAATTCCGTTAACCCATGATGAGAAGGAGCTATTGAACACAACATTGGCGCGGATGAAAAAGAAAAATCAGCGTCGGAAAATACCGTTCCTTCGGGAAGACAGGAAGATTACAGGATACTTCTACTACGGGGATGTGGCACCGAGTGAAATGGCACAACTGCCTTTTGCAATAACCGATACGACGAAGACACCCCAGAAATGGCAGATGTGGGACGATGTTATCACAGCAGAGACAGCGACTCCACAAGAACGGGAGCGTGCAGAAATTTTCGTCAAAAACACCGCCGCGTTCTCTGCAATTCAAACCACACCTGCTTGGCATGAAGGGTATTTCTACTACGAAATAAAATCCTATTACGGATTATTGGTGACCCCGTTCGTATTATTTATCGTTTTGCTTAGTTTTGGGTTCGTCTGTTTTCTTATCTATTCACGGATAAAGTCTTATGAACATGCTGCAATTTGGGGCGGCTTAGCCAAAGAAACCGCGCATCAACTCGGCACCCCCATCTCTGCACTCCTCGCTTGGACAGAGCTGCTGGATGAACGGAGCCAGGAGACAGGGGATACAATTCTCGCGGAGCTCTCCAAAAATATGCAGAGCGACCTGAAACAGTTACAGAAAACGACCGCACGATTCGGAATGATTGGTACACAGCCAGCAAAAACAGAGATACGTTTAGAAGATGTGCTCGCGGAAGTTCTAACCTATTTCGAGAAGCGGCTCCCACAAGTCAGCCGCAGTGTTGATATTCGCATCACACCCAGCGAGATACCACCGATTTTGGCAAACGCACATCTGCTACAGTGGGTGCTCGAAAATCTCATCCGCAATTCGCTGGACGCGATGGATAAACCAGAAGGGCACATTGAGATAAAACCGCGTTATGATGAACGGCGAAAACACGTCATCATTCAGTATACTGACAACGGAAGTGGTATCCCTCGCGAAAATCAACGCATTATTTTTGAACCCGGGATGACTACCAAAGCACACGGATGGGGACTCGGTTTGACAGTAGTACAACGAATTATTAAGGAGTATCATCACGGAAACATACGGTTGGTCGAAAGTAATCCAGCAGGAACAACTTTTGAAATCCAACTCCCTTGCACCGCAACAGAAGTAGCTCGCAAGTCCGTATGATACCCCTTGGGGAACAGATATGCCAAAATCATATAACATTCTGTGGATAGACGATGAGATAGAAGCACTGCGGCCACACAGACACTTTTTAGAAAACCGCGGCTACCATGTCACACCCGCTACCAACGGTGATGATGGAATAGCACTGCTAAAGCAGCCTGACGTACAATACGATGTCATTTTGCTTGACCAGGTTATGCCCGGAAAAGATGGTATGGCAACCCTTGACGGTATTCGCACTATCGACCGCCAGGTCCCCGTTATTCTTGTAACACAGACTAGTGATGACCGGTTTATCGATGTCGCCCTCGGCAAACAGGTGACGGATTTTCTCGTAAAACCTATCGGTGTTACACAGATTGCTTCAACCCTCAAACGGGTGCTTGAACAACAACAGATAGTAGAAACCCAAATACCGGGCCGCTACACGAACGATTTTAACACCATCAGGTCCCTGAAAGAGGCACAACCTACGTGGCAAGACTGGCTTAACATTTACATCAAATTACTAGAATGGGATTTGGTTTCCGAGCGGCTGGTTGAGCAGGGATTAGAAGAAACACATTTGGCACAGAAAAAGGAGTGCAATACCGAATTCTCCGATTTTGTCGAAGCGAACTATCCGGACTGGGTGGCAGGCAGTGAAGATGCCCCCCCGCTTTCAGTCGGCGTACTAGACCGGCATGTTGTCCCTTTACTACAGAAAGGGGTACCTGTCTACTTTATCGTTGTAGACTGTTTTCGACTCGATCATTGGATGGCGATAGAACCGTTGTTGTATCCCTATTTTTCTATTGACCGGCAGTACAATTTCTCTATTTTGCCGAGTGCCACGATGTACTCACGGAACGCGCTATTTAGTGGGCTCTATCCGGCAGAATTGGCAAAGGATTACCCCGAATATTGGCAGGAACGGTCAGAAGGTGACACCAGCACAAACCGATACGAACGGCAGATGCTTGAGGCGTTTTTACAAAGACGAGGCATCACACTGAAACCGGGGATACAATACTTCAAAATTTTTGATACGCGGGGCGGAAATGAATACAAAAGACGTGTCGCAGCTGCACCGAAAATTAGTCTCGCGACACTCGTTGTTAACTTCATAGACATATTAACGCATCAGCGGTCACAATCGGAGGTGTTGCAACAGCTTGCCCCAGATGAGCCAGCTTTTCGGGCATTGGCGAGTTCTTGGTTTTCGCATTCTATCCTGTTTGACATTCTGCGCCTTATTGCTGCTCAGGGGGCTTTCGTCGTGCTCACAACGGACCACGGCTCCGTATTCTGTAACAGGGCCACCCGTGCTTACGGCAATCGCGATACCACTACAAGTCTCCGGTTCAAAATCGGCAATAATCTGGCATGTGATGAGAACGAAGCGGTGTATATCCCGAACCCGCTTAAATATCAGTTGCCCGCCGAAACGGCGAGCAAAGATTATATTCTCGCAAAAGACGACTTCTATTTCGTCTATCCAAACGACTTTTATAAGTACAAGCGGCAGTTTCAGGGCGGATTTCAACACGGCGGCATTTCAATGGGAGAATTAATAACGCCTGTCGTGACACTAACCCCACGCAATAGGTAGACCGCTACTAGCAACGGCACTCCCTGAAATGCACTATTTTTAAGCATGAGAGGACACTGAAAAATTATAGCGCGCCATTCACTATACCCAAAAACGCTCCGGACTTAGAGGACCCGCACGTGTTAAATCCGCCAACACGCCCGAACGGTGCCCGAATCCCATGCTATTAAGACACTGTCGCTTCTTGATATGACCGAATTCACTAACCGATATGCCTTGCATTCAAGAGGCATGATAGGAGGAAACACTGACAATGGAAAAGGAGATACTTATTTCTGATGATGAATATGAAAGCCGATGCGCTGTCCTTGAGAAGGGAGTACTCAATGAAATTTATATCGAACGAAAAGCGGCAAAACCGGTCCTCGGAAACCTCTATAAGGGAAGGGTCGAGAATGTTTTACCCGGCATGCAAGTCGCTTTTGTCGATATCGGTCTAGAGCGGCACGCTTTTTTACATATTTCAGACCTAAAATACAATGATGGGACCGAAAACGGAAACGCGGATGATGGATTGCCGACTTTGGACTTGCAAGATAAATCGTCCCGGCAATCCCGAGGTGGCAGAGGCTTCCCTTTTTTGATAACCGACCTCATTTCAAAAAAGCAGGAGCTGCTCGTTCAGGTCGGAAAAGAACCGATAGGCAGTAAGGGTGCACGCGTTACAAGCAATATCACTCTGCCGGGACACTACGTTGTCTACCTGCCGAACTCATCCACTATCGGTGTCTCACGACGTATTGAATCCGCCAGCGAACGCGACCGACTTCGCGACCTTGCACAAACATTGAAAGCGGATGTAGAAGGCGGTTTTATTATCCGAACCGCTGCAGAAGGTCTCAGCGAAGAAGAGTTCGCCTCTGAAATCCGATACCTAATTGACCAATGGAAACAGACACGCGAACGGGCAAAACGGAAACCTGCCCCCAGCCTCGTCAGCAAAGATATCGGATTCACTAATCGAATCATTCGTGATCTGCTCAACAAAGATGTCAAAAAACTTCTTATCGATTCACAAGCCGAATATCAGGAAACACTTAACTATGTTTCGACCGTGATGCCTGACTTGCGAAATCGAGTCGCCCTTTACAAAGAGAAAACTACCCTCTTTGACGCTTATGGGGTAGAGGAAGAATTGAAGAAAGCACTCAGCGAAAAAATTTGGCTCAAGTGTGGTGGACATATCATCATTCAGCAGACAGAAGCGATGGTGTCAATCGATGTCAACACTGGCGGCTTCGTCGGAAAGTCCGACCCGGATAACACAATCCTAAGTGCTAACCTTGAGGCGGTAGAGGAGGTCGTCCGACAAATCCAATTACGCGATTTAGGCGGCATTATCGTCGTCGATTTTATTGACATGGACGAACCCGCACACCGAAAACGGGTGCTTAAGATGCTACAGGAAGCATTGCGTAAAGACCGAGCCCGTACTAATATCCTCCATTTCTCCGATTTGGGACTGGTGGAAATGACACGCCAACGAACCCGAGCGAGTTTAGCAACCCTGCTCATGGAACAGTGCCCCTACTGTGATGGACACGGCACTATTCTCTCAATTGAAACTGTCGTCATCGGATTGTTCCGGGCAATAAAAGCAGCATACCAACAGACTCGCCAATCCGCGTTGCGCGTTATCGCTAACGACCACGTGATTTCACATCTCAACGCACAGATGTCCGCTAAATTCCGTGACCTCAAGCGGACGCTAAAGGTGGAATTGACACTTGAATCTGATGCTGACCTACATCTTGAAGATTATCGAATCTTCGCAGCCAACGGTGAGGAATTATTCCTGAGTTAACCTATACAATAGGATGCGTCATGGGGAAGTTCCCTGCGGAAACAGACCTATGACGCACCTACGTATCCCGATAGAGAATGGATTAGTGCTACGAATCTGCTGTAAGAGAAGGAGTAACCGATGCGAAGCCACGAAATAGATTACGAAATTTTTGGAAACGATATGCAAGTCGTCGAGATTGAACTCGACCTAGACGAGACCATCATCGCGGAAGCCGGTGCTATGAACTGGATGGAGGACGACATCATCTTTGAGGCAAAGATGGGTGACGGCTCCAAAGGGGACGAAGGTTTGATGGGCAAACTTTTCAGTGCTGGCAAGCGAGCCCTCAGCGGTGAATCGCTATTTCTTACACATTTCACCAACACAAGCAGCCACAAAAGACGGGTTGCATTTGCTGCCCCATACCCCGGTCATATTATCCCCATCGATTTGGCACAAATGGGCGGCGAACTCCTTTGCCAAAAAGATGCTTTCCTCTGCGCGGCCCTCGGGACTGAACTGAGCATCGCCTTCACGCGGAAATTAGGCGCGGGGTTTTTTGGCGGTGAAGGGTTTATCCTTCAAAATCTCCGTGGCGACGGCATGGCATTTGTACATGCAGGCGGGGCAGTCATCAAAAAGGAGCTCGTCAACGAGACGCTCCGAGTTGACACCGGGTGCCTTGTCGCCTTCTCTGCCAGCGTCGACTATAGCATTGAAATGAACAAAGGGTTAAAGTCAATGTTTTTCAGCGGTGAGGGGTTTTTTCTCGCAACCTTGAGGGGTACCGGCACCGTTTATCTCCAAAGCCTCCCCCTTTCAAGGCTTGCCGACCGCATCCTTGAACACGCCCCGGCCACGAGCAATTGACAATGACTCTTTGGCAGTGGCTCATGTTATAGGTGTGTGCGATTGTTTTAATAAACGCAATGGCCACAGGGATTAAATTCTCTTATGCACTTATTTTTTACATGAGCCAAACCCTTTATTACAATGTTCGGTTTCGCGTGTGCTCAACCTGCAATTATTGCACTTCGGGTATACTCACAGCCATGAGATGCCCAATTGCACCGAACACCTTTTTGAGTTCACTGATTGTAAGGGCGGTCTCGTTGCGCGTAAACAGATTTCCAACTAATTTCCCGAATTGCCACATCTCCCCATCCGTTACAATGCCAAACCGTTTTTTTATCGTCACTGTCGGTTTTTTGAGCAGCAACCAACTCCGCCAGACACTGTCCCCATCCCTTGATGAAGTCGTTCCGTTTTGCTTCAACGACGATGATAATCGGAATCCCTGGCACTGTTTTCCCCAACGCAGATTTTGTTGAGATTAGGTAATCGGGGGTGCCGCTGAGCTCCTCATTGTAAGCGATGGATTCGTGGCTCCACAACGCAAACCATTCTACATAGTTTTTGTACACATCCCTGAGAATAGGATAGATGACGTTTTCACAACGGGCCGCTTCTGATGAGAATACGTTGATGTGCTGCTTGCTGAATTCAAATTCCTCCAAAAATGCCGGGGAAGGTTCAATATCCTCGTATTGAAGATAGTCGACCTCGTTATATTTAATTTTGAAGGTTTCCTGGACTTGTGCAATTGAATTGAAATCGGTAGATGCCATCCGATAGCTCCTCAATATTTCGCTGCATATTCCATCCGTGTTCAATCGGGGACTATCAGCAGTTAGTCCACTGATAGCCTCCCGTAACGTGTGTTCAACGCCAGATTTACTATTAGTCGTAAGGATTTTCAGAGGTTCGCACCTTAATCGCTGCGGGTGTCAATGCGCCGAGGGGGCTTCACCTTTGAGCACCCGGACAAAATCGTCAACAATCATATCAGCGACGCGTAGGTTTGCATCCTTTGTTCTACCAGCGATATGGGGTGTATGCACGACGTTATCTCTATTCCGCAGTTCGTCATCAATCGGTACCGGTTCTCTGTCATAAACATCGAACGCCCCGGCGAGTTCGTCTTTGACAATCCGTTCGCGTAAGGCGGCCATATCGACAGCGTGTGCGCGGGTGATAATCACAACCAACGCGCCTTTATGCAGATGATAAATACGTTCACGGTTCAGCAGGTGTCGTGCAGAGGGTGTCGGTGGCACAGCGACAAAGACAATGTCCGCTCTATCGACAAGCGTGTCCATATCCACGCGTTCCACGTCCCATTCCTGTAGGAGTTCGTCTGAAACGAACGGGTCGAATCCCATAACGGTTGCCCCGAAGGCGCGACACCACTGTGCGATTTTCCGTCCAATCTGTCCAAGTCCAATAACCCCAATCTGTTTTGTGCCGAGGTCACCATTGACAAAGTCCGGGTCATCACAGAATTGGTGTGCAACGGGGAGTTTGTTGGGGCCCCATATCGGGTTGGTCCAATTCCACAATTTTTCGCCGTGTGCCATTTGCATGTGCCACTGCGCGGTTCGGCGCAGCGAAGACAAAGCGAGTCCGAAGGCACATTCGGCAACAGATTGTGCCCAGGCACGTGTCGATTCAATCACAGGAATGCCGCGTGCTTGAAGTTTAGCGTAAGGAATACCGTGCCCCGTGTTATCAGTCATTGTCCCGAGCACTTTAAGTTTCGGGGCGTTATCAATACAAGCCTCAGTAAGGCTGCCGCCCCAGTGTGAAATTCCGATAACTTCGCTTAAGTCCACCTGTTCATGGAGGGGGTCTCTGCTGGTTGTATTGAGAACAAGTGTCACGCCTAATTCTTCAAGTCGTTTGACCATCTGTTCATGGACGAAGGGCCATGACCCCTCTAAGCCGGGGTTGCGAGTGAATAGAAATTGGTGTGTTGCCATGAAATCGAGTCTCCTATGTTAGTTTTACCATTAGTGACAAGTCGTGCTGAGCACTGCAAGTTAATTTTCGCTAAAATCCAGTACTATTGTAAAGGATATTTTTTCGATAGTCAAGCAAAAAGTGGGTGTGTAAAGTTTTTGTACACCCGTTTGTAGTAGGGCGATTCATCGCCCGTCGGGTCGTATAACGTGAGTTTGAAAAATTTTCCCCTCGTATGAGGAGCGGGAAACCGTTTGCCCGAATACTGGGCGATAAGTCGGCTTCTTAGGGACGATATGTTTATAGGCATCTGGGTTTCTGCCCGCCTCTTAGTGGTTCACTCGGTAAATTCTTATGTCTTATGAGTTTCCAGATAATAGCCGGGACGGACTACTGTGCTTGCGACGATGTCGTGTCCATATTACCATACAAACTTAGCGAGCAGACCACTTAGTGGTTCACTCGGTAAATTCTTATGTCTTATGAGTTTCCAGATAATAGCCGGGACGGACTGCCGTGCTTGCGACGATGTCGTGTCCATATTACTATACAAACTTAGCGAGCAGACCACTTAGTCCTGTAGGGACGATATATTTATAGAAAACCGTTTCCGCCCCGATTCTTAGTCCCGTAGGGACGATATATAGTGAAACCTATAATTACTTTGACACTTTTGTAGAAGCACACTTTCTAGTTTGCGGACACGCCTGCACAAACCTTATTGTTTGCGCTACCAAAACCCAGTCCGGGGGTTCATAGCACACGTAGCGGGAACCGCAGGGGCTGGGGGCCCTAGGGGAAACACCCCAGCAAAAACACCCCTACAAACGGGTTGTGTGTGTGCCCTATCACAGCGTGCTCACATATTTTCAGAATTTACTATATTTATACTAAAGTTTGGACAATATTCTAGATTTCAAGCAGCCTTGTCAAACGGCAGGGCGTTATCTTGCGTTTTCTCGGTCAGAATATTCTGCGAGTTTGTTTTATCTTCGGAACTCGCAGAATATCGGCGGCACAAAATCTGTGCTTGAAGATAAGCAACCCGCAGCCCTTGTGTGAGTTTCTTCGGTTTATACCAATGAATGCCTAGTTTTTCGCAGACCTGCTCAACACTGATACGTTTTTCTGTCGTTTCCGGCATAGCAAAGATTAGCTTTGTTAGAGACGCTGCAACGAAACTCAGTTGTCCGAAGCGATTGATGCTTTTGCGCGACTTGACCTGATACCCGCTGAAACCGAAGTGTTGCTTTGCGTCACGAAAGGCTGTCTCTATCTCCCATCTGCGGCGATAGTATTCAACAATCTGTGGTATCTCAAGCGTCAAATCTGTCGTCCAGACACAGAAATACCGGTAAGGTTTTGACTGTCTCGTCTCGGTCTCGTTCGGATGACAACTAGTCGGACATCTACCGGACACATTTTTGCACTATCTGTGATGCCACTTGATAGTCTTTGCCCATTAGGGAGACCACTTTATACCGCAAGCGCCGGATGTTTAGACGCGGTCCGTATTTCTTCGGACGCCCGGGGCTCCGACGCTTCGGGGCTTTAGGGCGGCGGTAAAACACCGCATTTGACTTCGCACGACACAAGATATGGTGTTTGAATGCCAAAACCGTCTCAAACACTTTGCGACGGGCGAACCCTCTATCAAAGATAATCAGTCCCGCAGGTATCTTTGATACGATACGCTTCAATACCGCATCCCCTTTGTCACGGACTGTCTTCGGAACAACCAGCCTGACCCACACAGGAAATAGTAAACATTGCGTCGCAGTCTCACACAATAAACCCAAAGCCGCAAACTCATGACCGAAGTGAAACTTAGATTGATTCACACGCCCCCTCTGATACTTGAAGTTGCGAAAAAAATGTAGACCATATTGACCCTTGCCGGTTTTCACAGCAGACGTGTGGTCATAAACATAAACCCAATTCGGAAATACCTGCTGTAGCTTTTCAACGAGCTTCACCGCAACAGCATCCGCACTCCAAACACCCCGGGACAGAAACTTCGGTAAAGACCAATACTTCGTCCCGAAGACACTTGATTGATAAAGACCCGTCAGGGTGCCACCCTGGCTATTGGAAGCAATAAAGCCAAAAATCATCGCTTGGAAAAGCGCAAAGTTTTGTGGGTTGAATAAACAACTAAAATGTGATAGAATATCTTGTAAGCAGAAAAGAAGGTTCATTTTTATTTTCCTTTCGAAAATTTAATTTATTTTAAAATGATACCTACTTTTTTGCTTCTTGTCCATCTTAATTCTTAAAATTGTCCAAAGTTTAGTATTCGTTCAGAAAACGAGATAAATCAGTTTAATTCGGTATAAGCTAGGTTTACAGAACAAGTTTTTTATGAGTGTCAACGAAAAAAAGTTAACAAAACACAGAAATGAACGGATATATAGAGAAAGATGTCCTGTGTGATGGACAACACCCAAAAAAGTTGACACCGCACACGTTTCTATAGGAGGATAGATTTATGACAAAAAAAGTTTATGTAGGAATAGGTATCCTGATGCTTCTTGTCCTCGGAAGTGCCATTTTCCTCCTGAATCACAAGTTAGACACGGAACCTGAAGTTATCTATGAACCGCCCTCAAAGGAGGTTTTAGAGAACCTACGAAAGCAAACCGAACGGGGAACTGCGGCGATAGAGCAACAGTCCGAAGTCAACGGACAGCGTCGCCCGGTTTCCGACACATCAAACCGTAGTACCGAAACAACAACCGCGGCAGAGAACAATGCCGGTGCCGCGGAAGCAATACCCGACGACTTGGCAGGTATCCCCCACGTGCGGGGTTTTACCTCGACCAATCCGATGTTCGCGGAGGGTGTCCCTGAACACTTACAATGTCCCAAACAGTGGGTGGGACTTTACGATAGTGAGACAGAAGACGACCTATCGGAGATTCAAGCCTACATGCTACCTATTATTTACGAGATTATGACAAAGTATAACCCCGAACGGCCACTGACAGAGGTCTGGCCTGCGTATATTGAAGCGGAACGCTTTTATTACGAGAATGCGGACCCAGAACTGGGAAACGCAAACGGTGCTAGCGGTAGATTTGATTGGGAATATCAACACTTGCTAGATTTCCCAGAGATAATGGTTCTTGCTGAAGAAGACCCGCACCGAATGTCAACCCTTCAGCGGGTATTGATAGGACGTTGGCCTGCCACTTTGAACCAACATGAACTGCCGGATGGCAGAATATTCTACGCAGGACACGAAGCGAATTATGAGGTCTGGGAGAAACTCCCCGATGGTATGATGCACCCCGATGGTATGATGCACCGGTCTGTCGGTTTTGGGCATTCGGACACGGGCCGCATCATCAAGATTTACCCTGACACGATGACAGATGAAGAACTGAAAGCGATCGGTGGATGGAATTATAATATTGACCCGTATTCAACAGGGTTTTATACACTCCCGCCTGATGCGACCCAGCGCCTCATAGAAAAGATAAAATCTTTTATCTCAACGCCACATTAACGCAGTGCTACATTTTAGGAGGTATCTCATGAAAAAAACAGGTATATTTTTCGTTTTAATAGTGTTGATGTTTTTGATATTTGTAGATTATGAAGGCACAGCGAAACCGAAAAAGACATATGAAGTGCTGAAAACCCATGATTGGGAAACAGCCGATGCTGATACAGAGCCGATGAATTCTAATTACATCCGAGGCAGAGCGAAAAAGTATGGGTACCGAGTGAAGGCGAGCGGTTTCTTGAACGGTGTCACCCAAAACGGCACCATATACGGTCGATCTGGGGATGCCTATGCCAAAGTAGAGGTTTACACAGACCTAATGAAGATAGGGGACGAAGTGAACGTAGTGTCTTGGATTCGAGCAACCGCTGCACGAAACCTCATCGACCTGCCTTCACAAGAGTTTCTAAAAAATGTCGGACACCGACCAAAGCACCGAAAACCTAGCCATAAGCATGAATGGGGCTATGTGCAATATGGAGTCTCCTATAAACCCGGAATCGCCTCATATGTAAGATTGCATAAGTTGAGGTTCTGGGAGGATCCAGTTAGAAGACCTTTTGAGCATGACTTTGACGTAACCAGTTACTTCCATAGGGTAGGAAGTCCCACGGATCTCCCCGACCCGAACCCTTATATCATTGCGGATATAGATATCACGAGCCGTCAGTTTGTAGGGGCAGGAATAGGTTTTGCTACATTCTATACCCCTATGTGTGAGGGGAGTGATGGTGAGCATCCGATCCCCCTCTTGGAGGATAAGTGCCCGGGTGCTCCAGGCGCAACATATACGACACCGTAAGGATTTGTGTATTCCATAACATAGGCAGGTAACCGTTCTGTTACCTGCCTATGTTTTCACCTATTCCCTCTGCATCTGCCGTACCTTCTTTACACTAAAGCCGCGTAACCTCTGTACAAAAACTTTACACACCCGTTCGGAAATGCAACAAGTGTGCCTAAACCGCCCAATGCACGGAAGCGTGGTGTTGCCAAACTCAAAAAAGCGATGATACTCACACCGGAATTTGAGGCACTCTGGGAACGGATTAAGCACAAAACGCGATACAAAGTTGACATTGACACTGAAAAATTAATCGCTGAGGTCGTTGAGGCATTAGATGAAACCAACATCCAATTACCTAAAATAACGATTAGAAAGGGTATAGTGGTAATTGATGAAGAAAACGAGTTTAAGGTTCAACACACCGGAGACGGCAGCTTGGCATATCGCTTGTCGGGCCGTGCAAATGTTTTGAGGTTAATTGAGCATCGGCTGGCGCATACTACCCCTACAATGAAATTGACGCGTCAGACCCTTTGGGAAATTCTCAATCGCACAAAAAATCAACAAGCAGTCTTAGACAATCCCCCTGAATTTTCTAAAGTTGTGGTGAAACACATCAGGAAGAAAATTATGCATCAACTGATTGATGGTGTAAAGTATGAGAAGATCGGTGAGGTGTATGAGATGCGTCAGTTCGATTGCAAGTTGGAAAGCTGGAAGGATTGCATGGTTCCCGCGTCGCGCTCCATCTACGATTACGTAATATGGGATTCGGAAGTTGAAAAGAGGTTCGTTGAAGGATTAGAAGAGCGAGACGACATTAAACTCTATCTGAAACTTCCTGCTTTTTTCACTGTGCCAACCCCTATAGGCAACTATAACCCGGATTGGGCGATAGTCAAAGAGGACAGAGATGCACATGGTGAACCGACCGGTAAAGAAAATCTCTATCTAGTTAGAGAGACCAAAAGCACAACTAATTCAGAAGACCTCCGAATCCGTGAACAACAGAAAATCAATTGTGGCGAGCGGCACTTTCGTGATGCTCTCTGCGTTGATTACGCGGTTGTTACCTCTCCTGAGGAAATCTAATAGCTGCAGGATGGACGCAGCGCGTTGATAATTCCTTATGATAAACGTGAGCTTGATAATAAATGTCCGTTTGCACTAACCTTTATAAAGATATCGTCCCTACGGGACTAAAAGGAGGATAGAAACCCAGATGCCTATAAAGATATCGTCCCTAAGGAGCGGGCTTATCGCCCAGTATTCAGGCAAACAGCCCGCTCCTCATACTAGGTGAAAACTTTTTTCAAGCTCACGTTAAGATACGTATATGTGGAGCAGTCGGATATCTACCGCGACGGTTACCGTAAAGCGAAAGTCCACCCCTGTTTTCAGCGTTGCCTTTGACCTCATAACGCACGGTGAGCGTTTCAGCGTTGCCGTTTAAGCACTTCTCCTTATCTAATTGGACACAACACAGATAGCCGTAGTTGCCAAGGTTTTGATGGATATAGGTTAGCACACCGCGTGCATCCGCCGGGCAATCGGGAAGTGTCAAGGTTTCAACCGCAACCCCGTTAACCGAAATTGTAACATCGGATGGGTGTTTCTCCGGCTCCGTTTGCCGTGAACCGCCATTTGATGAGGAGGCTTCAAAAACGAGTTCCATCTTTGAAATCTCATCAGGATTGAGTTCAGTCAGCACGGGTATCTGATATTCAACGTATCCAGCACCTTGTGCAGTTAAAAGTTGCTCCGTTATTTCGGAGCCTGCATCCCATTTGCTGGTTGTTATTTCGCCCGGAAGATGAGAAAGCGATTGTTGCGAATCTTCGGAGAATATCTCGAAATTGATGTAATTTCGTGCCACAACCGCACCCGTTTCATCGGCTACCCATACATGTAACGTGCCAACCGCCGAGTCAATTTCAGGGATAGCAAGTTCAAGTTGATGAACGTGCGCTACCTGATACTGTGGAAAAGGAATATCAACGTTGCCATTGACGCGGCCCCGTGTCAATTCACCGTTCGGCTGTAGTGTATCCAGTTGCCAGTGGAGCGTTGTGCCTTCAATCGTTTTGTGTGAGAAGTGACTGGCGTAGATATCCGCCTCTACGTTTTCACCGGGGGCAACCGTAGTGCCGGGGGGATAATCAATTGCGATGAAATCGAGGGTGTTGATGTCGTTGTAATCGTATCCGAATTCCTTGACTGAGCGGTCATAGTTCATGAAGCCGTTGTGTTCCCACTCAATATCTTGCAGCTCGGTATACACATATCCACAGATTTTTGGATGGAGGCGCAACTCGTTTGTCAAATACTTAAAGCACCACGCCACGTCTTTATCACCTGCGCCAGCACTAATCCCGCCGTATTCGCTGTTTATGAGGGGGACATCCGTTTGCACGTTATCACCCGCATAGTTAAACTTTGAGCCGGGGTATGTCTGTTCAACGACATTAGCGATATGGCCTTTGGCATGTTCGTAATTGTTGATGTAGAAATGCCACGAGTTAATATCGGTTTCCACGTGGTCGTAGAGGCATGGCGAGTTGTCCTCGATGAGGCGAGTCGGGTCAAGCGATTTTGCGAGGTGATACATCTCCCGCACCCATTCTTGACGGTCTGTTTGCTGTTTGTAATCTCCCCCGCCGAGTCCCCACGTTTCGTTGAAATTGCACCATGAGATGATAGAGGGATGATTGTAATCGCGTGCGATGTTTCCGCGGAGTGTCGCTTCAAACCTGTCTTTCGCTGTATCGGTGTAATGTCCGAAGTTAGGAATATCACACATAAAGAGCAGTCCTAATTTATCTGCCCAGTAGTAGAGACGCGGTTCATCCACTTTTATGTGCAGGCGCAGGAAGTTGAAACCGAATTCCTTGGCGCGTTCCACATCCGTTCGGATTGCCTCATCGGTGAGGAAGGTATACACCCCCTCCGGGTTAAATGACTGATTAAGCGCACCTAACAGATATATCGGGCGGTTGTTAAGATAAATGTAGTTGTAATCGCCTCCCGGTGCCTTATCAATTGAGACCTTCCGCATTCCGAAGTAGGTGTAAATCCTATCAATTGTTCCGGCTTCACCGGATACCAATTTGAGCGTGACATCGTAGAGATTTGGCGTATCTACGTCCCAAAGTCGAAGTTTTTCTGGCGGAATATTGACCGTGAACGTTGTCTTTTCTGCGGCGGCAGTGCTTCCATTTATGCCATCACATTCCCACTGCAATTCGGTGCCTGATGCTATTTCACCCGCAATTGCCACATCAACGGTGGCCGTGCTATTATCAATGTCCGGTGTTATGTGGCACTGTTCGATATAGGTTGCGTTTCGGGGTTCCAAAATGACAGTCTGCCAGATACCGCTAGTCCGTGTGTACCAACCGATTTGTTTTCCAGCAAGTTGTTCGCCGTGGTCCTGTGCATCGTACGCCCGTACAACGATACGCGCGGGTTCGCCGGGCGTGAGGGCATCCGTAATGTCAAATTCGAACGGGAGATATCCGTTTCCGTTTTCACCGATGCGGGTGCCATTCACCCAGACCTTTGTTTCCCAGTCAACAGCCCCGAAATTCAAAATAACGCGTTTGTCGCCCCAGTTTTCGGGAATAGAGACAGTTTTGCGATACCAACCGATGGTATGTCGGGGTTCGCCGCGGTAATTTCCCCCTCTGTCAAGTCCGCCACATGTGACGTTTTCCGGTGTGAGGTAGGCATTTGTGCTTAAATAGGTTGCGTTATCCGCGCGGTCCGCTTCTCCCCACGCTGCAAGGCTTTCCCAAGGATAGGGTACCTGTATCTGCAAAGGAAAGTCATCAGCATTGTCAGAAAACCATTCCGCTTTTTCGCCGACATCGTCCGGGTCAAACGCAAATTCCCATGTGCCGTTGAGGTTTATCCAGTCGAGTCCTTCGGAAGTGCCGCGTTGAAAATCGGGTCGTGGATATTCTGGGCGTGGTGTTTCTACGTGTGTCACTTATCAGTCCATCCTTACTGTTTTCGCGCAAATAGCTGTCAGTCAATAACCGTTGTCGGGTTTCGCAAGCTCGACCCGACCTATAAATAACCAGTCATTCGCACGTGCTGAATTTGTTTTCTTTTATAATACACAATCCGCATATTTTATGCAACGATTAAAATACGAGTGTGTAAAGTTTTTGTACTATGATAGTGGGAAGGGTGGAAGGGTGGAAGATTGGAAGGATGGAAGAGGGTGGAAGGGTGGAAGGTGGAAGGGTGGAAGAGTGGAAAGATGGAAGGGTGGAAGAGTGGATTTCGCTTGTGTTGTCTGAATCGCGGATGACACGGAGAACACGGATTTCGCGGAGTGTCCGATGCGTAACAATCCAAGTTTTGTGATTATAGTTTTAGCGTTTTTTTGTCTGAATGCACGTCGCATTTGGGCGAGTACGCCACAAATCGCGGATTATCGCGGAGAACGCGGAAGACGCGGAGTTTAAGAAATGTCCGCCTATCTAGAAAGGTATCGCGTGCCCAGCACGCTCCTACATAACACGTTAAGTACAACGTGAGTTTGAAAAAAAGTTTCTTTAGTCCCAGTATTCGGGCAAACGGTTTCCCGCTCCTCAAGGACGATATCTTTATAGATAACCGTTTTCCCAACGCTTCTTAGTCCCATATTCGGGCAAACGGTTTCCCGCTCCTAGCACAAACGGACATTTATTATCAAGCTCGCGTTAAGTACAAAAATTTTACGCACCCAATCAGACGGGTGTGTAAAGTTTTTGTACGGCTGCGATATTTTTTATGAAGAAAAATCAAACAGTTCGCAACTAATACCATTTCTAATTGAAAATGTCTCTTGATTGTAGCATAAACTTCCAGTTTGTGCGCTTTATCGTAGCATAAACTTCCAGTTTGTGCTTTATTGTAGCATAAACTTCCAGTTTGTGCGCTTTATTGTAGCATAAACTTCCAGTTTGTGCGCTTTATCGTAGCATAAACTTTTAGTTTGTGCGCTTTATTGTAGCATAAACTTTTAGTTTGTGCGCTTTATCGTAGCATAAACTTCCAGTTTGTGCGCTTTATCGTAGCATAAACTTCCAGTTTGTGCTTTATTGTAGCATAAACTTCCAGTTTGGGTCCTCCGTTCTCCGTTTCATTTCTAACAACCGGTAATGATAGAATAATTAATAAAAATGGTATAACATAACAGAGAACCAAAACATTTTTCGGAGGAAAGCGGCACGGTTTGCAACTCACCTGATTAGCCACCGATAGCGAAAGTGTGACATTTCATTTTTTTGAAATCGTCCAAGGTGGGTCAAAACCGCTTACGAACATAGACGGGGCAGGCGTTCAGGAACATCCACCACCGAGAACCGAATGTCACACTTTGTGTCAAAAGTGTAACATTTACACCAGAACAGCACACAAAAGTAGGCAGGAGTGATAACCGAAAACCGGCAGCCAAAATGGCACAACGCGTTTTTTTGTGTTGCGAAAAATATAGGGGTAAATCGCCTATAAACATAGACGTGGCGTGGGTTTGTGCGAATACAGCACCGAGAACCAAATGTTACACTTTGTGTCAAAAGTGTAACATTTCCACCGGACCGCCTCAAAAAGTAGGAGGCAGCACGGTAAGAAAAGTCCGCAGAACTGATACCTGAAATCGGCGGTTGAAATGACACATTTTGTTTTTTTTGTGTTGCGAAAGCGAGAGTGCAAAACGGCTTACAAACATAGATAGGGCATGCGTTTGTGCACATGCAACACCGAAAACCAAATGTTACACTTTGTGTCAAAAGTGTAACTTATGCACCGGTTTTGTACAAAAACTTTACACACCCCAATCAGACAAGACGATTGACATTTAAGCCAACACAGGGTAAAATAAACGTAACGTTATAAGGAGAACTCCTTCATGAAAAACACTTTGTACTCCATTTTGACAGCACTGTTTGTAGCGGCAACATTTACGCCTATCAGCCTCGCCCAATATTCCCCGGGATGGGATTCCCCTGATGGCGCGAACGCGCGCATCAGAGGAGGTAAGCTCCGCATCTATGATGTAAAGTATTCACCGGATAGCACACGGGTCGCGGTGTCCGGTAGCTTCGGTGTCCGGCTCTACGATGTTCAGACAGGTGAAGAACAGGTTCAATTCATAGGGCACCGAGGTAAGAAGGTCTGGAGCGTGGCGTTTAGTCCAGATGGAAAAAGGCTTGTGAGCGGTGGACAGGATAATACCATTCGGTTGTGGGATGTGAACATAGGAAAACACATCCGAACAATCACAGAACGGGCCTGGAGCGTAGCATTTAGTCCAGATGGCACGACGATAGCAAGTGGGGATTGGATTCAGACCATTAGTCTATGGGATGTGAACACAGGGAAACGTCTATTTACACTCCCTGAAAATATAATACCATTTTTATTAATTATTCTATCATTACCGGTTGTTAGCAATGAAACGGAGAACGGAAGACCCAAACTGGAAGTTTATGCTACGATAAAGGGCACAAACTGGAAGTTTATGCTACGATAAAGGGCACAAACTGGAAGTTTATGCTACGATAAAGGGCACAAAGAGGCACAATCTGGAAGTTTATGCTAACGAGTTGTGCTAAATGACTTTTTGTACAACATTATTTCACACAAGAACGTTTTGTCCGTGCTTCTCATTGGTTTGGACGCTCTTCAGTCCCAGTATTCGGGCAAGCAGCCCGCTCTTTAAGGACGATATCTTTATAGCTAAGCGTTCCACCTTTCTCTTTAGTCCCATAGGGACGATATGTTTGTATGACAACATCCAATATCTGTGAGAAAAACAAAAACAACCAGTTAACTGGCACAAGTCATTATGCTACAATAAAGAGGCACAATCTGGAAGATTATGCTACAATAAAGAGACATTTTCAATTAGAAATGGTATAACTAAGCTCTGGAGCCTAGCGTTTAGCCCGGATGGAAGGATGCTTGCAAGTTGTGGCTTCGAGTACAATACCGGCAGTGGGGACAATACCATTCAGTTGTGGGATGTGAAAACGGGAAAACACATCCGAACAATCAGAGAAGAGGCAGTTGGGAATGGCATCACAGACGTGGCGTTTAGTCCGGATGGAAAGACTATAGCTAGTGCCAGCTCGTCTATCCTTCGGTTGTGGGATGTGAAAACAGGAAAACACATCCGGACATTTACAGAGGAGGCGGCTGGTGTCTGGAGCGTGGCGTTTAGTCCGGATGGAAAGACTATAGCTAGTGCCCATATCGGTGCTATCGGTCTGTGGGATGTGGAAACAGGAAAATTCCTACGAACAATCAGCGGACAGGGTCATGTCGGAAGAGTGGTGGCGTTTAGTCCGGATGGAAAGACTATCGCAAGTGGGGGTTGGCGTGGGGCATATCTGTGGGATGCAAACACAGGACAACGCCTCCGAACACTCATAAAGGATTATTGACACAGCATATTGCAAGGAGAAATATCATGAAATATGTCAACGCTTGTCTGTTTACGACTTTTATTCTTATCACAGTCCTGCAAATCGGCTGTTTATCCACAGGGGTGATGGATAAGGCAGAGAAATTGGTCGAAGTAAAGGATTATCGGGGTGCAATAGAGCTTTATCAAAGCATCGTTGATAGTAAATCCGGCACGGCTGCCGCACGCACAGCACAACTCGCTATCGGTGAACTCTACATTGCACATATCAATCAACCCGAACGCGGGATTGAAATCTACAAAGCGGTCATTGCTGAAGCCCCCAATAGCGATGAGGCGGCAGCAGCACACTATCGTCTCGGGATGCACGCCTATCGTCAAAAAGATTTTGACGCAGCGCAGACCCACTTTGAGACTGTCGTTAACCAATTTCCGCCTCTACAATTGCGTCAGAATGCACACCTGATGTTGGCAAAAAGTTATGAGGAAAGGCAGAAATATCAACAAGCTGTGGAAACTTTTGAGGATTTTGTGAACCGCTATCCACGGAGCAAACGCGCTCCCCAGGCCCGCGCCAATAAAGCACGAATACAACGCAAATTCCTTAAAAAAGACTTAGAAGCATCGGTTGAACCCAATGCTTCTGAGGGCTCTATAACCCCCATCAGGAAAGGTCAGATTAAGGTTAATAACATACAGTATTCACCCGATGGCACACACCTTGTGGTGGCGGGCAACTTCGGGATTTTGCGCTATGATGTTCAGACAGACGACGCACCTGTCAAATTCACAGGGCACTCAGGGAGAGCCTGGCGCATCGCGTTTAGTCCAGACAAAGTGCTGTTCGCAAGTGTCAGTTCGTCCGGGGAAATTTATCTGTTGGATGTGAACACGGGAGAACGTCTCCGAACAATTAAAGAGCCAGAATTAGGCATCTCGGGTATAGCATTTAGCCCGGATGGCAGGACGCTAGTAAGTGGAAACGCTGACCATACTGTCTGTGTATTCGATGTGGACACAGGGAAACGGCTCCGAACCCTCATAGGGCATACAGCTCCCATCTTTAGCGTGGCGTTTAGTCCGGATGGCAGGACAATCGCTACGGGTAGTTCTCGTGAGGATAGCACAGTGCGTTTGTGGGACGCACGGACAGGAGAACACCTCCGAACTCTCACGGGGCATGCGTATCATGTCTTTAGTGTAGCGTTTAGCCCGGACAGGACGCTGCTTGCAAGTGGTGGTGGTCTTGACGGAACGGTCCGCTTGTGGGATGTAAACACGGGAAAACAGGTCCGAACACTTCCAGAGGACCATCCGGGAGATACTATAGGTACGTGGAATCGTATGAGTCCGCACCAATGCGTAGCTTTTAGTCCGGATGGCAGGACGCTCGCAAGTTTCGGTGGTTTGGGCATTCGTTTATGGGATGTGAAAACAGGCAAACTTCTCCGCAAACTCAGGGAGCGCAATGGCAGTCATGGTATTAGTGTGGTGGCGTTTAGTCCGGATGGCAAGACGCTAGCAGTTTGCGCTAGCGACGAAGTCGATCTGTGGGATGTGAAAACGGGAAAACAAATTCGAAGACTCATAATTCCATTTTGATACGACCGCGCACCGTTGTAGGAGCGTGCTGTGCACGCGACCCCTTTCTTCTGTAGGAGCGAGTTGCGCTCACGCTCTTTTGACTTTGTTCCTCCCGATATCCCCTCTTCCATTCTTCCATTCTTCCATTCTTCCACCCTGCTACTCGAAATCGCCGCGGACTGTTAGGGCACTTGCAACAGAGAGGAAATCTCTGCCCTCTTCAACCCTATCGTGATTATAACTGATACCTAAATGTAGGTTAGCCGTTAGATACGTGCTGATTTTGTACCCTGCGCGGAACGTTGTTTCATATCGTTCTGAACGTTCCTCTCTATTGGCACCGTAGTGTTCCCTGCGGATTGCCCAAGAGAGCGTGTTTGTGAGTTCCAGGTCGTGCTTAAGCGGAATTCTGCCGATAAACGGCAAACGAATCCCGCCTTCGGTGCGGTAACGGTAATCTATACTGAAGTTTGGGGTGATGATAAGTGCATTGCTTTCAATACCACTGCGTTCCTGGTTGCGGAGTGTGGTACGGATACCGAGTAACGTTCGGGTCTCCTGCCCCCATGAGTGGTTCCAGCTCAGGGAAGGCGTGTGTGCCGTGCTGTCGCTGAGGGTAGTTTGTAGGTTCGCATTCTGCCGCGTTGTAAAACTGTATCGGAGTTGAAAGCTAGAGGTTTCTTGCGCCTTAATTTTGATGTCCGCCTCATAAGTTTCTGCATTCGAGGTGTACGTGCTGCCCAGGCTTTTCCTGAAACTGTTGGATGTAATGACGTTGCTACCGAGGGTTGCCCATCTCCACGGGGTCACAGAGCTTCGGACTGTGTAGCGATTGCTTCGCCGGGAATTGGAACGTTCCGTTGCCTCTGGTGCGAGCTGCCATAAGTCTACGATAGATAGTCCAGACTCCAATTGGCGATAGGACTCGGTGGCACTGAAGGTCGCGTTGGTATTCAGAGTGAAACTTTTCAGAATTCGATGCAAAATGCCTTCTTGTGACGGGGTCGGAGGTTGCTGTGCTCGCTGCCCTATCGTGCCCCCATTGTCAGTAGGAGGCGAAAGCTGCTGTGCCAATTCTGCCTTATCCCGAGTAATCCAGTCGCTGCGGTTTTCCTCTATTTCCTGAATCTGTGCTTCGTCGATACCTTTTTCGCGTAACTGTTGAATCTGGTTGTCAGTTGTCGGCTGTCCGGTCGCTTTTCGTTCATCAACCTGCTCCCTCTTTTTTTCTTCAGTCAAAAGCCATGTGAACCACTTCTGAATACGAATATTCACACCGAGGCTGACATTGCCGTTGAGTGAAGCGTTCTTCTGTTGACTGAACCAGTTTTCGCGAAAACTGACACGGCTTGTGACGGTGGGCCGCATCCCCAGGAGGTCGCGATTGAGGCGCGGTGTGAAAGCGAGGCGATGCTCACGTTCCGCCATAGAAAAATCCGGCACAGCCGTGTCCTCAACATCAGTTTCCCCTCCTTGCGAAGGGTTAGGGGAAACGGTATATCGGCTCTCGTCTCGCCTTTCAAGCGTTCGGCGGATGTCATAGCTCGGATTAAGGCTAAAAATGTTTATCGGTGTGATGTTAAGTGTAATAGAGCCGCTATCTGTTTTCTCGTCCCGATTTCTGCCGTAACCGTAACTGAAGTAGGAGGAGGTTGTTCCCGTTGTATCTGTGGCAGTTTCCGGCTTTGCGAGGATATCTTCATGCCGGTATTGTGCACTGAATCCGAGTTTTGTGCCGATGTCATATTGAAAGGTGCCCGTGTAGAGATGACTAATCTGTGTGCCTTGCCGCTCGTTCCAAAAATCCTGATAATTGTAGGCGAAGCCGAGGTTCGGAAGCGGATTACGGTTGAGTCTGACAGAAAAGTCTCTGTTGTGCGTTTCACTTTTTCCGCTCTGAAAAGAGCTGTAGCTACCGCGCTGTGCTTCCGTTTCAGATTCCTGCTCCCGGATGGCATAGCGGATGGGCAACCATGAAAAGAGGGTGACATCCGCATTGATATTGAAGTCGTTGTTTGTTGTGCTGTACCCGCGTGAAGAGAGCCGTTGCCTGCCGATTTCACCTGTTCCGCTTTCAAAATCCTTGTCTTGACTGGCGTAACCGCCTCGGAGCCGGACCAAATTGCCGAGGGACACTGACATATCGCCTCGGCGTGCCCAGCCGGCCCGTACAAGCGGGTCGCCGAGATGGATTTCGTTAACCCAGACCTCACCGCTGATTTCCTGTTCCGTATCGTTTCGGATACCTATCAGAATGCCGCCGATATTTTTAATAGAGAGCCGCGAACTACTGACCTGTGTCCCCGCGCCCCTGATTGTGAACCCATCCGGATGCCCATCGGGGCCATTTGATATTACGGGCGGGTTTGTGTCGGGCTGTGTGTCGGAGAAAGGTGCTTGGGTGTTTTCTGCATCTGGATATTCATTTTTCCGCTGGTCCCGCAGGTCAATTTCAATCAACTTCCAGCCTTCAAAGTCAATCGGCACGGTGTATTCATAGTAATCTGTCAGATTCTCAAAAACATTGACATCCTCCTGTTGAGGTTGGTTCACAAAGGGGTCGGCACTGTAAAAAGAGCTTCGGTAGCCTGTTCGGACAGTCGGAGCAAGTTGTAGGACAAAGGTTGTATAGCTTTTATCGCCGTATAACCAGAGCCGTAAGGTATCGTGTTTGCTAAAGTCTTGGCCCTCGCTTTGTGTGAGTCCTTTGAGTTGCTTGGAGGTAATTCCGTGGGAGTCAGGGAACAGATAGTATTCTAAGCTAAGCGTCTGTTCGCGTTGCTGTTGTGTTTGAAAGCCGAGCGATGTTGCGGTGAACGGGTGCAGTTTTTTAAAAAGTTCGTTGTCCTCAATTTCAAGGTATGCACTCTGGTATGTGTCATAATTGAAGTTATCCTTTGTGCCAACGATGAACCTTTCCGGTGTATCTTGAACCACCTCTCGGTCCGATAGTGAGCCTGTAGCGTCGGTGAGCGCGCGGGTGACGATACCGCGTTCCCATTTGTTGCCAACGATTTCTATAGATGCCCATTGGAATGTGCCTTTCACGTTACCGGGGCGGTTTTTGATAAGCCAAAATCGGCAGTGCTGAACGAATACTAAACTCGGTACGCGGGAGCCTTCGGGGGTAAATGCTGAAATTGGAATGCTGAGAAACGTCCAGCCGTTGTTATTTGTGCTTTTAATCCATTCGTTCGGAATTTCATTGAGAGGTATTGCCACTTGGAAATACGCATCAATTTTATCAAGCACACCATCGCCGTTCAGGTCTTCGCTATCAAGAATTTGGTTATCTGCCCCGACAGCTATAGGTTCACCTGCGCCATCGTACATCCACCCTATATCTTCACCTGTATCGAGTGCGCCGTTCCCCCGATGGCGGAGTGCCTCCGGTAGGTTTTCAAGGTCCAGGTCGAGTGCGTCGACGTTTCCATCTCCGTTCGTATCGGTTAGCGTCTGTGGGAGGTCTTCGCTGTCTAGGTAGTTGTCAGCATCGGTGTCTTCGTTGACGATACCAAAATTGAGGAGTAGGGTGACATCGTCGTCGCCTTGGACGCGCATCCACATTTCAACGAGGCCGCGTTCGGAATAGTCTGCCCCTGCTTTTGAGAGTTGTAAGGCGAACCCGCCCCATTCTTCGACCACATCTGTGAAATCGTAGCCGACTTCCATAATCAACCGTTCTTCGGTTGAAAGTGAGAGCGGTTGGATTGAAGATGCGGGGACATCTCGGTTTCGCATATAATTGCCCACCGCTTCAGAATCGTCCTTATCTTTCAGCGCGACTTTAAAAAGTGCCCTATTCTCTTGTGTCGGCGTGTACTCCAAGCTGTTAGTATTCTCCTCTGGTGAGTCTGGGATGTATGGGACACTACTAGGTTTCCAGTTGTATTTTAGGGTGGGGACCGTTGCGGATTCCCTTGCGCCCTCCATACTATCAATTAGGGCAACGCCGATGCTATTCGGGTTGTTATGTGAGTATGCAGCTTCGCCACTGAAGTCAATAGAGAGCGGAAAGTTTTGCATGGATATAAGCGGTAACGGGTTTAGCAACCACGCCATGTTGAACGTTTTACCGAAACTACTGTTGACATTGAAGGCTTGTAAGCGGTTCGGTACACTGTTGACATCCGGAACCTCTACCTGTTTTTGGCCGGTGGTTAAAATATAGCCTGTTGAAAGTGTAAAATCCTTTTGGAACACCGGATTGAAATAGGATGTCCCGCCGCCGTAGCCGCCGAGATACCCCTGTCCGATTCGGGAACGGCCGCCGAAGCCTCCGAAGCTTCCATACCCGCTACTTCCAAATCCCCCGCCAAAACTGCTCTGTCCAAACCCACCGCCGAAGCGACCGCCTGCACGCGGGAATCCCCCAATAGGCGGAAGGTCCAAATCGCCCCCTCCAATTGTCTCGTCACTCACATCTGTCCCGGTTATTTGTAAACCGCCTAACCGCCTAAATCTATCCTCAAGATTCTGTTCTCTCTGCGATTTCGCTTTCGGTTTGTGCGTATATTCCAGCCAAACCCCCGCGACGGCTTGCTGTGATGCCCCCCCGAAGGGGGTTCTCTCAAATTCTACGACGATTTCATCGAATTCATCCAATTCTGTGAAGAACCGGATACTTCCAACTTCGTAAACCATCAGATACTCTGTATCTCGCGTGAGCCGCCGTCCGTTGAGACGAACGGTTTCACTGTCCGGAATGACAAATAATCCGACATTATAGGTCTCGGATTGATAGGAGTAATCCGCAATAATTGTGTATACTTGGTCGGTGTTGCGAATGCTTTCAAAATAGATGGCCGCGTTGTTGAGCGAATCGCGATACTCATAATAGGGATGGGTTGGGTCTTTAATTTCGAACGGGTCAAAATCGGGAAAGCGCAGTAAACCCCTGTCATAGTCAATAAACTCGACATCAACGTTGCCATCCCCGTTTTGGTCTAATCCAAAGATTTCAAGGTAAGGCACAAGTCCCTCTTCTGTCTGAAACGTTTCACTTTCACCTTGTCGTACGATTGTCAGTTGAAAATCGCGCGGGTTGATGTTGCGATTACCGAGGCTGTAGACATGACTTGCTTCCGTGCCGCGAAATCCGTCCTCCTTTAGCACAATATAGCCAAGCTCTTCCCCCTCTTCATCTATGATGCCGTCTCCGTTTTCGTCAGCAAAGACGTTGCCGGGGGCCCCAACGGTTCCGCCCCCATCGCCGAGGTATTCATAAGCCACAACGATAGTATAGCTGGACGAAATAGGCGACAAAAACTCTATCTCTCCAGTTTCATAGTCTATGTTGTAATCCTGCCCGGGGAATTGTGGATTGAAATAGCCCCGGCTTGTGCGTTTTCCGCCTTGATTGTTTCCGACTACACTATCGTCAATATAGATTTCCTCACTGCCCGATTTAATCGGCAGATAGGCTTCGTGCAGGAGGCCATCCTCCCCCTGCTGAATGAGATAGAATCTATTTTTAACATAATTTGCATCCGCTATCTGAATACCGCGCGGTCCGTAGCCGAAACTTGCACGCCGGGACTGCCCGCGGAACGTGCGTACCTCACGTACACCTTTACTTCGAGAACCGAACGCGGTCAAGCGAGCGTTCTTATATTCAAACACGCCCTCCAAACCGAATAGGTTGCGGTTAATGTTTAAGAAACGTGTGTTCGGCAGGTTGAGCGTAATATCCCCGAACGAAATCGTTTTGATGAAACTATCCGGTTTGCCTTCATACCAGATTTTTATTTTTTGTTCTTTAGCTCCATCCAAACCGTATCCGCTGTATCCCCCGCCGTATCCGCCATATCCGCCTGTGCCGCCGCCGAATGTATTGCCCGCGTTGTAATCCACAGCAATATGCATCCGTTCCCCTACGCGGCCGTGCAGCCCAATCTGCTGCTGTTGTCGGATATTAATACCTGTTGCACGTGGAATCCCACTGCCGTAGCTGCTATATCCACCATAGCCGCCATACCCTGAATCATAACTCGAATATCCTCCCCCAAATCCGCTACTGTATCCGAAATCTTCGTAACCGTAAGAGGAGGTGAGCCCAAGGTCCAGCCCGGAACTGTAGCCGCCATAATTGCTATAGCCATAACCGCCGTACCGATTCAGATCGCCTTCGCCGAAGTAGTGTGTTTTGTTGACCTCAACCGTAACAGATTGGTGAATTTTTATCTGAAGATTAGAATCCATGGGGAGGTCTATCCCTTTAGTATCGCGCTTGGGCCGCGGTTTCCAATCGTAGAGTTCGGAGAGATTACCGAGGTCGGGCGGATACTTCCATCTACGCAGCGTCTCCAAGTAGGGCAGCAACGACTGTCGACGTAAAGTCTCGTCCGAATCTGCAGCGGGGTCAGTTGGTTCTTCTGTCGTCGCCTCCGTTTCAGAATCGCGCTGCGTCCATATCGTCTGTTTCGGAAACGTGTAAAACGGTTCCGCAGATTTTTCCGGGGGGGGTGTTGGGATAGATTCCTCCTTGTCCGCGGTTAAGGCAGGTTCAGCAAAAACGTGAAAACCGAGGACAAGCAGGAATAGCAAATTATAAATAAATTTTCTATTTTGATTCACGGTTTTTGATTCATGGCCTCCGTTAATAATGATAACGATTCTTCATTTTTTTAGAAGTATAACGGAAAAGTGGCGGGTAGGTTTACTTTTAGCAATCACCAATCATGAATCATCAATCCTGTTTTCGATTCTATTAGGACAACCCTTCTAAAGAGCCGGTGCTGTCGCCTAATTGTGCTAAACCGACATCCATTCGATTCAGCATTGACAACCAGAGGTTGTTAAGCGGTGTCTCTTTCGGGTACTGGATATGCCGGCCGCTTTTAAGTGTCCCACACCCATTGCCAGCAAGTAGAATAGGTAGGTTGTCGTGGCTGTGTCGGTTGCCATCAGCGTTGCCACTGCCGTAGAGAACCATTGCGTGGTCAAGCAGTGAGGCATCCCCTTCGGGGGTCGCGTTAAGTTTCTCTAGGAAGTATGCCAACTGCTGCGTGTGAAAGATATTAATTTTACGGATTTTCGCCTTCTTCGCCTCGTCACCACCGTGATGCGATAGGTTGTGATGACCCTCAGAAACGTTGATAAACGGATATGGCTTATTACTGCCTTCGTTTGCCAGCACAAATGTGACAATTCGGGTTACATCTGTCTGAAATGCCAGGACAATCAGGTCCATCATGAGCCGAAGATGCTCCTGATAATCTGTGGGAATTTTCGCTGGTCCCGTATAGTCTGGACTTTCGATGTGCGGAAATTTTTCAGTGGCTTCTATTCTCTGTTCGATGTCGCGAATTGCGGAGAAGTACTCGTCAAGTTTACGCACGTCATTTCCACTTACCTGCCGGAGCAGGTCTTTTGAATCCTGCTGCACAAAATCGAGGATACTTTTTCGTTGCTGGTCGCGTTGCACTTTTTCTGCGTCTGGCATCGTAGAAAAGAGCCGTTCAAAAGCGAGTTTTGGATTAATCAGTTTCGGGAGCGGTTGTGTGGCTGAACGCCAGGATAGCGTTGATGAATAGACGCAGCTATAACCAGAGTCGCAATTTCCTGATCTGTAACCCGGCTCAATTCCGAGTTCCAGCGAGGGTAACCGTGTGTGATTGCCGATACGGGAAGCGGCGGCTTGGTCAACAGAAATCCCAGCATGAATATCCGCACCGTCGGTTTTACGGGGCTGCGCGCCTGTTAAAAAGGCAGCCATGGCGCGGGCGTGGTCACCCCCACCGTCACCGTTCGCACGTGCCTTGTCAGCGGTGAGGCCGCTCAGCACTAACGTTTTATCTTTGACCTTCGCCAACGGTTTCAAAATGTCTGTGAGTTCATAGTTTGCGCCTACCTGCTTCGGTGTCCAATCCACCATATTCTTTCCGTTAGGGACATAAAGGAAAGCCATCCGATTCGGCGGAGCGGGCAGCCCACTTGTGGACGCATTCGCCCACGTTGTCAAGGGCCCCATTGTCTCAAGCCACGGGAGGGCAACACTGACACCCAGTCCGCGTAAAAATGTTCTACGTGAAATTTGTTTTGATGCTTTCAAGGATTTTTTTCTCCGATATATAGTTTTACTAAACTTTGGACAATTTTAGAGTTTCGATTTGCGTTGTTTTCTATAAACATATCGCGATTAGCGATTAGCAATTGGCGATTGGCAATTGGCAAGATGTTGTGATTCTAATTAGGTTTATGACGCGCGTCAAAAACCTCTTTCTCTTGCTAACAGCCAATAGCCAACAGCCATTTCCGAGATTAGGCAAGATCGAATCGATCGAGATTCATGACCTTGTTCCATGCAGCTACGAAATCATGCACAAATGTTTCTTGAGCGTCATCACATGCATAGACCTCCGCAATGGCACGGAGCTGCGAGTTTGAGCCGAATACAAGGTCTACGCGGGTACCGGTCCACTTGAGTTGACCTGTCAAGCGGTCGCGTCCCTCAAACACATCTTCGGATGTAGAGGACATTGACCAGTCGGTGTCCATGTCAAGCAGGTTCACGAAGAAATCAGGTGTCAACGTTTCGGACTGCTGTGTGAACACACCGTGTTTGGATTGACCGGCGTTTGCATTCAGGACGCGCAACCCGCCAACGAGAACTGTCATCTCCGGTGCAGTTAGCGTCAGCATTTGCGCCCGGTCTACCAATAGCTCTTCCGCTGTTCTCTGGTGTCCATTTGCGAGATAGTTGCGAAATCCATCGGCGGTCGGTTCAAGCACAGCGAATGATTCCACATCGGTTTGCTCCTGTACCGCGTCCGTTCGCCCCGGTGCGAAGGGAACCTCTACGTCAACATTCGCGTTCTTCGCAGCTGCTTCAACCGCTGCACCGCCAGATAGAACAATCAGGTCAGCAAGTGAAACCTGCTTCCCATCGGACTGTGAGTCGTTAAATTCCTTCTGAATTCCCTCCAGAGTCTGAAGGACCTCCTGCAGTTCGGATGGATTGTTAACTTCCCAATCCTTCTGCGGTGCAAGGCGAATGCGTGCCCCGTTAGCTCCGCCACGCTTGTCAGTGCCACGGAATGTTACGGCAGATGCCCAGGCGGTGGAGACCAATTGGGAAACGGATAGGCCCGATTCAAGGCACTTCTCCTTGAGGGCAGCGATGTCTTGCGCCTCAATCAAATCGTGCTCAACATCAGGGACGGGGTCTTGCCACAACTGCGGTTCCGCCGGAACTAACGAGCCGAGACACCGTGTGCGCGGTCCCATGTCACGGTGGGTCAGCTTGTACCATGCCCTAGCAAAGGCATCAGCGAACTCATCCGGATTTTCATGGAAACGTTTGGAAATCGGTGCATAAATCGGATCCACTTTAAGGGACAGGTCTGTTGTCAGCATCATAGGCGCGTGCTTCTTCGATGTATCGTGAGCGTCCGGCACGGTGCCTTGTGCAGATGCATCTTTGGGTGTCCACTGCCATGCACCACCGGGGCCTTTCACTAATTCCCACTCGTAGTTGAACAGGTTTTCAAAGAAGTTGTTGTCCCACTCAGTCGGTGTGGTGGTCCAAGCCCCCTCCAACCCACTGGTGATTGTGTCGCTGCCTTTGCCGCTGCCAAAGGTGTTCTTCCAGCCGAGTCCTTGTTCCTCAAGGGCCGCGCCCTCGGGTTCAGGCCCGACGTACTCGTCCGCGTCCGCAGCGCCATGGGTTTTACCGAATGTGTGTCCGCCAGCGATGAGTGCAACTGTTTCCTCGTCGTTCATCGCCATGCGCCGGAAGGTTTCTCTAATGTCTATCGCTGCAGCGACCGCATCGGGATTACCGTTTGGTCCCTGCGGATTCACATAAATTAATCCCATCTGAACGGCACCGAGCGGTTTCTCGAGGTCCCTCTCACCGGTGTAACGTTCGTCTCCCAGCCATGTGGTTTCGGAGCCCCAATAGATGTCCTCTTCGGGTTCCCAGACATCCTCTCGTCCGCCGGCGAATCCGAGGGTCTTGAGCCCCATTGATTCAAGGGCACAGTTCCCAGCGAAGATCATCAGGTCGGCCCATGAGAGTTTTCGTCCGTATTTCTGCTTAACCGGCCAGAGGATTCGACGTGCCTTATCAAGGCTTGCGTTGTCGGGCCAACTATTGAGCGGCGCGAAGCGCATCGTGCCAGAGGCACCGCCCCCGCGTCCATCGTGGATGCGGTACGTGCCTGCACTGTGCCACGCCATCCGAATGAAGAGCGGGCCATAGTGGCCGTAGTCGGCTGGCCACCAGTCCTGCGATGTGGTCATCACCTCTTCTATGTCCTGCTGCAGTGCCGCTAGGTCAATTGTCTTGAACGCCTCAGCGTAGTTAAAATCCGCCCCCATAGGATTGGATGTGGGGGGGTTCTGTTGTAGCATCTTCAGGTTCAACTGATTCGGCCACCACTGTTGATTCGCTATGGTCCCCCGTGCACGATCGTGGTGCATCACCGGGCATTTACTTTCGTTACTCATATATTTCCTCCTCTAGTGCCTGTCAAATTTCATGCTTGTATAGTAAAAAGGATAACAGATTTAGGAAAAAAATGTCAAGTCAAAAATCGGTTCACCTTCCACTTTTTTATATTCCTCAAGGTGCCATATAACGTTCACCGTACGTGAGCATGATCCGATTTTGAATAAATTCGTATTTCGCAGGTGAACAGGCATGCAGTTTATCCGGATACACCAGGTAATATCCGAGACTTTCCGCCATATCCTCGTTAGGGTTTTTGTCATGAGCGTAATCTGTCACAAATTCTTTCCGGGGTTTCGTTGTTGACCATCCCGAATCGCTATCCGGGTTTTCATACCATCCGCCAAGTTGCATCCAGTCCTGTTTAAGTTGTTCGGGAAAAAGATACGCCCACAAAAAGTGCGCCTTTTCGTGTGCAATTAAACGGCGCGTATCGTTTGAATCGTGCCCCCCGAAGATAGAGTCGGCAAGCTCAATATACCCCTCACTCGTCCAGGCTACGCCCGGTGCTGTGATATTAGCGGATTTACGGACGATATACTTCAATTGCGGTATTTTATGTAAGGCTTTCGGGAACTCTTCAAGTATAGAGATAAGCGTTATCAGGTCTTCGTTTTCAAATTCCGAAAAATTTTCCGCCGCCTCCTTTATGGCATGGGCAGGAACATCTATATGAATGCCGTACCGCTCTTGCAAGATTAATTTTAGGGCATCTCTATTCGTCCCATTTTCTGTCAAGAATTGAACGATGGCATAATATAGGCGTTTGTCCGGGCCTGATACGGTTTGTGCCCCTTCAATTGGAAAAATATCTGTCCGTATCGTAACGAAATTTAGACCATTTTGAAATTTAATTTCAAAGTCATTCGGCAAATCCTCGCGACTTGAGTGCCATATAGAGGGGGCTATATTGAGTTCCTGCAATTGCCCTATACTGCCAAAGATTTTTAAAAGTTTCTGGGCATGCTCTGTGGACCAGGTAGAATCCAGATGGACATCGTACTTTTCTTGTAGTTGCGAAATCGGGTCAGCTTTTCGTGTTTTAAAATGTTTTTGAAAATAGGCGGTATAGCAGCCTATTTGCAAAATGAACACGGCAAAGAGAACGATAATCACAGGTTTTTTCACACGCTACTCCTTTTTACCTTGCTGCAACCGAAACGGCTCGCTTTTGACAATTTCTGTAATGAGCACAGTGCTGCTATACTCTTTCGCCTCGAGTTCATCGACAATCCGCTCGACCGTCGGCCGGTCGTAATATGCTAATCCTCTGCCGAGGGCGTAAGTTAGCATTTTCTCGGTTAGACATTTTGCAAAGTGCTGCTTTCTATCTTTGAGAATCTGTTTTAGGTCGGTTATACCCTGAAATGATGTGCCATCTGGCAGTTCTCCAGTTGTATCGAGTAGGAGCTCCCCCTCCTTTGTTCGGAATGCCCCGATAGCGTTGTAGTTTTCAAGTGCGAATCCAATCGGGTCCATTTTGGCGTGGCAGTTCGCACATGCGGGGTCTTTTCGATGTTGTTCGAGTCGTTGCCGCAAGGTCTTTCCGCTGATTGCCTCATGTTCCTCCGCTAATTCTGGGACGTTCGGGGGTGGAAGTGGCGGCGGTGAACCGAGTATCTGTTCAAGCACCCAACGACCACGTTTGACAGGTGAGGTCCGGGTCGGATTGGAGGTTACTGTGAGCACACTCCCGTGCGTTAAGATACCGCCGCGTGTTGCATTTCCTAACGCAACCCGCTGAAAACCGTTCCCCTGGACTTTGTTCCCATTTATGTCCTTGTAGATGCCGTAATGCCTTGCTAAGGGTTGATTGAGAAAGGTGTAGTCTGCATCGAGCAGCGTAAGAATGCTCCCGTTTCCACGAAAGATTGAATCTAAAAAGAGTTCGGTTTCCTTCAACATCGCTTGACGCAGTTTCGGGGTGAAAGTTGGAAACTGTTGAAGGTCGGGGGCAACCGTTGTAAGACGTTGAATCTGTAACCACTGCGTTCCGAAGTTACGTGCTAATTCTGTCGCTTTGGGGTCCGCGAGCATCCGCTTAACTTGCGCCTCAAGGTTGACAGTCAGCTGCTTTTCCTCAGCGAGTGCGAAGAGTTCATCGTCCGGCATACTGCTCCACAAAAAGTAGGAGAGCCGGGAGGCGAGCTGAAATTCATCAAGCGGGTAAGGATTACGGCCTTGGGCTCGGTCATCTAATTCCCATCGAAAGAGAAATTTAGGGGAGCAGAGAACGATTTTAAGTGCTTGTTGAATCCCTGCTTCCCACTTTTCACCATCGGCCTGGACGCTCTCTACAAATTGTGCAAGTTTTTCCACTTCAGCTTCACTGGGCGGCCTGCGATATGCGCGGCGAAGCAGACGCGTCAACACTTCACGGGTCTGTGCTGCCTGTGGGATATTCGGCGTACATGCCAAAATTTTGCGTTGAGAGACGGGACGGGTGTCTAGCGGCCCCTCTGACCATAGCAAGCGAATCATGAGCTTGGCTTCGGGTTCACCTTGTGCAGGTTTAACCATCGCTATTCCTGCCTTTTCGACGTTAGGGATACGGCTGACAAGGGTTTCAATCGTCTGCGGTTTTTTCGGGTCGCGGGCGGTAATCTCGAACGTCTCCAAAATTTTGATTCTGTTATCTGCTGTGGGGTCAACGCCGACAAGCTGTGCAAGTTCATCAGGTGTAGAAACCGCTGCTAACGTTTTTCCCTGAACGAATAGTGCCGCCTTCACAGGCGTTTGACGCTCCGTTTCGGCATAAAGGGTTGCCCGGTATAAAATCTCTATATCGGGGAGAAACCTGAGATGCGCTGCACCTGTCGTAAACGGTCCTGTTTTCCAAGGCTCTTCGGCACCTGGGTCAAGCAGGCGAAAACGGTTCGGGGGTACGTCTCTGTGACGGGGGTCAAGCCGTTGTCCTCTCTGATACCGCCTAGCTGGCGGCGGCGGCTCCACAAGGATAACCCGTTCAGCGATTGCCTCCGCTGCTTCTAAATAACGTTCCATCAACAGCGGGGACATCGTCAGCACATCGCCGATGTTATCAAACCCATGCCCTATATCGTCAGCAGGAAAATTTACAGTCGGATCGAAATCAACGTAGAGTAGGTCTCGGACGGTGTTTTTGTATTCAACTTTATTGAGCCGGCGTACCGTAACTCGCCCCGGTTCAGGTTTAGCTGTCCGCGCTGCGTTTTCAAAAATCGCTTCAACATGCCCGACAAACGTTTCGCGCTCTGCCATAGAGGGTTGTGTGCTATCTGATGGCGGCATCTGATTTGTCGTTAGCATATCCAAAACGTTTTCCCAAATATCGTGATGCTTGATTATGGAGAGGTCATCCGGAAATGCGTCAAGTGAAAGTTCAGCGGCGGGCTCCTCACCGGCGTGGCATCCGAAGCAGTACTGTTTCAAAAAAGGAACGTCTACTTTCGCAAAGTCGGGGGGCTCCCGACCTGATAGGTTGGGGACAGATGCAATAAACACCAGCATCAGGAGCAGACAGAGATGTTGTGGGATGTAATTACGTGCGGTCATCGTTATTTTTCCCAAGCTGCAGAGCGTTGGGGTTTTTGCTAATGTTGTGTTTTTTAGGATTACATTTTAAAATGATACCACAGAATCTTGCGAAAGTCAAGTGAAAATTTGGGGGTTAGAGTGAGATGTTAAAGTTTTTGTCACATGGATAGGTGGAAGGGTGGAAGATTGGAAGAGGGGAAGCGAAAAAAATTGTCTGAATTACGGATTAGCGCGGAAAACGCATAAAATGAAAAAAATCGCAAAAAAATTTGACATTTATGATTTGACATTTATGCAAATCTGTGGTACACTTAATGACATAAAACAAACGCGATTCGACCTTGAGATGTTGTGATGCTAAGCAGGTTTTTGACCTGCGCCAGAGACCTCTTGCCCACGGTTTCCAACAGCCGCTTTGGCAAAGAGCAAAGAGGCGAACAACAAGATGTTGTGATGCTAAGCGATTTTTTGACCTGCGCCAGAGCCTTCTTGCCAACAGCCAATAGCCAACAGCCAATAGCCAATGACACATGTGCTTTCCCGTTTGAAGGGAATGTGAAATGGCGAATGGCGAATGGCGAATGGCAAATAGCAAGAAAACCCTCCTACCAAACAGGCGGGTGTTGTCCAAGTTCGCGATACTTTCGATTGGAATGATAGCAACGGGTAAAGTTTTACAACAAACCCTCTTGCCAATAGCCAATTGCTAACTGCTAATAGCCAATACCACTTGTGCTTTCCCGTTTGAAGGGAATGCGAAATCGCGAATGGCGATTAGCAAATAGCAAGAAAACCCCTGGGAAGTAGAGGCGTGCTGTAAAAGTTCGCGCTATTTTCGCTTGGAAGGATAGGAGGGGTTATATTGTTATACCATTTCTAATTGAAAATGTCTCTTTGTAGTAGCATAAACTTCCAGTTTGTGCACTTCTTCGTAGCATAAACTTCCAGTTTGTGCACTTCTTCGTAGCATAAACTTCCAGTTTGTGCACTTCTTCGTAGCATAAACTTCCAGTTTGTGCACTTCTTCGTAGCATAAACTTCCAGTTTGTGCACTTCTTCGTAGCATAAACTTCCAGTTTGTGCACTTCTTCGTAGCATAAACTTCCAGTTTGTGCACTTCTTCGTAGCATAAACTTCCAGTTTGTGCACTTCTTCGTAGCATAAACTTTTAGTTTGGGTCTTCCGTTCTCCGTTTCATTTCTAACAACCGGTAATGATAGAATAATTAATAAAAATGGTATTAGAACACCCCCTCTTGCCAATTTGCTAATTGCCAAGGAGATTGTTCCGCATCTTAAAATCCGCGAAATCCGTGTCCTTCGCGATAATCCCCGATTCAGACAACACACACTCGTGTCCTCCGCGCTAATCCGCGATTCAGCAATACACACGCCAAACCTACCCTTCCCCTCTTCCAGCCTTCCCTCTATCATATCGTGTAATGTATCGCGTGCACAGCACGCTCCTACAGAAATCGTGTAATGTATCGCGTGCACAGCACGCTCCTACAGAAATCGTGTAATGTATCGCGTGCACAGCACGCTCCTACAGAAATCGTGTAATGTATCGCGTGCACAGCACGCTCCTACAGAAATCGTGTAATGTATCGCGTGCACAGCACGCTCCTACAGAAATCGTGTAATGTATCGCGTGCACAGCACGCTCCTACAGAAATCGTGTAATGTATCGCGTGCACAGCACGCTCCTACAGAAATCGTGTAATGTATCGCGTGCACAGCACGCTCCTACAGAAATCGTGTAATGTATCGCGTGCACAGCACGCTCCTACAGAAATCGTGTAATGTATCGCGTGCACAGCACGCTCCTACAGAAGAGGATGGACATATATATAAAGTGAATCTGTCCAACTAAATGGCCCTGGGGTTTGGGATGAGGGGAACACGGTGGAAAGACTATGAGATTTGGTCTACACATATCGCCCTGTTGGGGCTAGGAGGGGGACGTTGTGCGATTCTATAAACATAACACCCATACTGGGCTAAGGGGGCGTGTGTTTCTACCCTCCTCAAAAAAACTAAACCTAGTTTTCCGTGTCGATTACGGTCCGGTAAGCGTGCTCCCGTAGCTCCGCTACAATGCCTAAAACACCATCGTAGCTATCACACGTAACCAGACGGTAACGGAAAGGTTTGACGTGAGGGATACCCTTAAAATAATTACTGTAATGTCGCCGCATCTCAATAAGTCCGAGTTTCAAACCTTTCCAGTCAATAGAGAAATCCAGATGTTTTCTAAAAACGGCAATCCGTTCGTCTATTGAAGGCGGAGGGAGCAATTCACCTGTTGCGAAATAGTGCTTTATCTCGTTGAAAATCCACGGGTATCCAATTGCTGCCCGGCCAATCATGATGCCATCCACGCCGTATTGTTGACGCATCTGCGCTGCTTTTTGGGGACTATCCACATCGCCGTTGCCGAAAACGGGGATGGTCATGCGTGGATTATCCTTAATCCTGCCGATGAGTGTCCAGTCTGCACTGCCCTTATACATCTGTCGGCGCGTCCTGCCGTGAATTGCGATGGCACGGATACCGACATCCTGGAGTCGTTCTGCGACTTCAACGATATATTTCGTATTTTCATCCCACCCGAGACGTGTTTTGACAGTAACAGGCAGGGTTGTGGCTTTCACCATCTCGGCAGTCATCTTAACCATCTTGGGTATATCCTGCAAGATGCCCGCGCCCGCGCCTTTACACGTGACCTTTTTCACGGGACACCCGTAGTTAATATCAATGATATCCGGTTGAACCCGTTCGGTGATTTCAACAGATTCGCGCATCACCTCAATATTGTGTCCGAAAATTTGGATACCGATAGGTCTTTCCACTTCAAAGATATCTAACTTAGCGACGCTCTGTGCAGCATTTCGGATGAGTGCTTCAGAGGAGATGAACTCGGTGTACATCAGATCGGCACCGTTCTCTTTGCAAACGGCGCGGAAAGGCGGGTCGCTGACATCTTCCATCGGTGCCAGCAGCAGGGGAAAATCAGGGATGTTCAAATTACCAATTGTTAGCATAATATCGTTTTTGCGTAATGTTTTTAGGGTATCTCGAATCGCGCAGCAAATGTGTTTATAGTTAGATATTATAACCTATAGGTGTGCCAATGTCAAGTTAAGCAAAGTTCTGCTTGATAATTTTCCAATTTCGTGATAGATATAAGGGGAGGCTACAGAACGTTGTTTGTTCATCGACAATTCAATAGTGAGGTATTTTTATGAGATGTGTTTTTGTTGGTATCGAGTATGCAGGAAAATCAACGTTAATCAACTTGTTGACTGACTACTATCGGCATAGGAAATTAGCAGTTCACGTGGATGATCATTTTACTATCCCGGATGCGACGCTGAGTGCGGACTCAAGAGCCGCGTATATGGATTTTCCGGATGACGTGAAGGAGCGGATGCAACGGATGCAAATCCAATATCACGTTGAAGTGATCAAAAACTATCCGAACACCCTGATAGCAGGATGGCATATAGAGGAGGCAGTCTATACCTCAGTTTATGGAGATGCGCCAGATAGTCCATATTATAGAAACTATCATTACCGTGCGCAGCGAGGTTATGAAGCCCAAGTGATGGAGGCAAGACTGCCGGATGTGGTTTTAATACACGTCACTGCTAGTGATGCGGCGATTCAGGAACGGATGGAAACCGCCCCTCACGAATACCAGATTATCAAGGCGGCGGACATTCCGACACTCAAACGCCTTTTTCAGGAGGAGATCGATAAATCTCTATTTACGCAAAAAGGCCGTAAAATTGTGCTGGATACAACCGACAAAACACCGGCTGAATCTCTTGATACGTTGCTGCTACTTTCCGAACCGCTTGTCACCTTCGGTGAGTTGGCTGTTCGTGCGATGGATGTGCCGCGTGTTCCCTATCAGGTCCGCTATGAAAACGGGGTTCGGAAGATGGAGCCGGTTTAAGCCCCTCTGCTCAATGGATGCTCCCGGTTGGCAATCGGGAACGGGACGCGTTGTCCGGATAGCTGCGACTCATAAGCGCCCAAAATCATCTCTAAGGCAGCGAGAGCATCTTCGGCGGCGGAAATCGGTTTTCGGTCATTCTCCATCGCATCGATGAGGTCAAGGATAGCCAGCTCGTTGCCTTTGAAGAAGGGGGTATCGTCTAGGTCAATTGCTTCCCACTCTTGTGCTGGATTTGAGGGGAGCAGTACGGGATATGGATAGACCATAAGACGGTTAGCCACATCGCCACGAAGCGAAAAGATGCCTTCACTGCCAACAATCTCCATGCCGTATCTGCCTGTGCCAGCCTGGTCCTTGCGAGATTGAAAAAAACCGGAAACACCATTCTTGAAAGCGAAGTAGCTATTGACGCAATCGCCTGCGACCGGGCCGACAGGTTCAGTCGGTTCGTGGGCATCGCCATAGGCCACCTCTCTGCCATCTTTGGTGACGTGGGACTGCATCCATGCGACATCTCCTGCGAAGAAGCGCATCATGTTGAACGTGTGTGTGCCGAGGGTAATCATATCCTCGCCGCCGCCGCGTCTATCCTGTTTACCGCTGGCATAGATAGCTTGTACCGTGCCGATTTTCCCATCGTTGAGCATCTGTTTGATGGTATGCGTTGCGGGAAGGTATACAGCCTGATGTGCCACGGCAACCTTTAAGCCGCGTGCCTGTGCTGTCTGGACGATTTTATCGCCATCGGCAAGCGACATCGTCATCGGTTTTTCGCAGTAAACGTTGCAATCTGCGTCAAGACAGGCGGTCACCATCGCGAGATGTTCCGGTACCCAACGGGTACAGACACTGACAATGTCGAGTGTCTCTTTTTCCAGCATCTCGCGATAATCGGCGTAGCTGCGCAACGCGCTTGTTTCCTCAACCGCTTTTGCTCTGCCCGCTTCATTCGGGTCAGAGATAGCGATAAATTCGACATTTTCTATATTTTTGTATGCAGTATGCAATCCGTGTCCGAAGTTTCCAGCCCCGGTGTGGCCGATTGCTGCTGCACGATATGTCTTTTGACTCATGTGAAAATAATACCTCCGATTCGGGGGGATGCCCCTCAGGTTCAGGAGCACACGCCTACTTTTAGGGGTCAATTTGTTTATGGAACTGCTTTTCGCCATTTTTGATAGTGAGAATGGCAACGCTTTTGGTCGGATGCCGGTTTTCATTATATCGTCCGATGTGTGTTGCCCCGATGTAGTTCTCAGTTAGCATCAGTTGGTTTCGAATTGCGTTTGCGTCAAGGCTGCCCGCTCGTTCAATTGCTTCGGCAAGCAATTTGACAGCGTCGTAGTTGACTGCAATGCCGCCTGTGGGTAGATGTTCGTAATCTGCTTGGTAAGCCTCTATAAACGCTCTCGCGCTCGGTTCATCGGTGTTTGGCGAAAAGTCGGTAGTGAAAAAGCTTCCCTCCAATTCGGCATCTTCATTAGCTAACAGCACCTCACTATCCCACGTATCGGTGCCGAGAAAGAGCGTTGGGGTTCCGACAGCATTTTGCAACGGAAACGTTCTCGCTTGCTGCGTTATAGGGGCAATGTCACCTGAAAAAGCGGCGACGAAAAACGCATCCGGTTTTGTCGCTGCAATATGTGTCAATTGTTCCGTAAAATCTGTTGTTCCGCTTTCGTAGAAGACATTCGCGACGATATTACCCCCAAGTTGGCTGAAGCTGGTGGCAAAGAATTCGGCTACACCCTCTGTATAGATATCTCCGCTTAGCGTCAGAATCGCAACGGTGGTTATTTCCAATTCGTCTATCGCAAACCGTGCCATGACCTGTCCCCGAAATGTATCTGTAATGGATGCCATGAAGACGAAGTCGCCTGCTTTTGTGACATCGGGGTTCGTTGCAGAGGTGGTAATCATCGGTATCCCGTAACGTTGGGCTAGTGGGCCGACCGCAACTGCGTGTGTAGAGCGGTTGGGACCGATAATAGCGATGACCCCCTCTTTTAGAATCATGTCCTCGGCGGTTTGTGTGGAAAGCGGTAATGAAGCCTCTGTGTTAACGAGGCTGACCAATTCAATAAGGGTGGTGCCGAGTAGTCCGCCGCGGCTGTTAATCTCATCAACGGCTAACTGTGCACCGTTTAGGTAAGATGCCCGGTCCCCCGCAACAATAAAACCGATTTTTACAGTTTGAGGTGCATCTTCCGGAGGCATCAGGTCTTGGAGCCGCTCACATCCCGAAAAAATTACTAGCCCGATAAACAGATAGAATATTGCACAAAATTTTCGCATGTTTTAAATTTCCCGTAAAAAATATCTTTCCTTTGTTTTAGATTTCTGCTAAAATAAAAAAAGCTGTTGTAGGAGTGAGCTCCCGAGCGCGACCGACCTATTGAAAAGTAGCATCAGGATCGCTCTTCATATAACCCGAACAACTTTTGTAACTATTATCCTTTAATTTACGAAAATAAGCAAGTCATTTCTATATCTATTATGGCAACCTTAATCACAATCATTGGCCGGGGGCATTCTGGAACCCGTGCGATTTCCCATACGTTGTACGCCAGCGGGGTTTATATGGGCAGTCAGCTGAATCCATCCGGCGATAAGATTCCACCGCACGCGATGTACGACGCGTGCCGAGTGATGGCACAATACGTTGAATGGAAGGGGGGATTATCGTGGAATTTTGAACCCCTATTTACGATGCCAATTGATGTTGAGTTCGAGCAGCTTATCAACACCTACCTAGCAGATGTCATGCGTGACACGTCTGAACATAAGGGGTGGAAGATACCTGAGACGACGCTTGTCTATCCGTGGATAGTGCGAATGTTTCCGGAGGGACGATTTATCCACTGGATTCGCGATCCGAGGGATTGCATTTTGGGCAGTCACAAAACGGACAATTTACGCGACTTCGGTATTGAATACCCACGAACAGATGATGTTTTCGAGAGGCGTGCAATTTCTTGGTACTACCAATATGAGTTGATGAAACGGACACCAAAACCGAAACATGTTATCTATGTCCGATTTGAGGACTTCGTGCTCAAACAGGAGGAGACGCTCAAACGGCTTGAGACGTTCTTAGGCATTCCGTTGGGACGGATAGTTGTGCGTCCGGAGGCGGTTGCACGCTGGAAAAGAACGCCTACACCGTGTGCCCTCCCGTTTGATTTCTTACAAGAGGCTATTGTGGAAAACGGTTATTCGTTAGCAGAAGCGAGACAATGAAAAATCAAAATTTTTCATTTCTCTATAAATTTTGATAAAAAACGAGGTAATATTATGGCGAAAGATGGTAAATACCAGGTTGGACTTGTTGGAACCGGCGGCATTGCGCGTGCACACGGCAACGCATGTCAACAGGCACCGAGTGCCGAATTAGCGGCAATCTGTGATGTGTCCGAGGGGGCATTAGCTGGGTTCGGTGAACAGTTCAACGTCGATGCAGAAAACCGCTATCTCTCTTTAGAAGAGATGTTGGACGCTGAAGATTTGGACATTGCAATTATCTGTACATGGGGTGCATATCACGCTGAGGTAGGTATCCAAATCGCTGAGTCCCGCCAAGTCAAAGCCATTCTGTGTGAAAAACCTTTCACGTCAACAGCAGCAGAGGCGGAAGCCTTTGTCGGTGCTGCGCAAGCAAATGACGTTATAGTGGCGGAAGCGTTTAAGTTTCGGCATCATCCGATGCACATCAAGGCGAAAGAGCTGATCGATTCAGGCGCAATCGGTGAACTTATGACGTTACGTAGCACTTTTTGCACAGGCGGGGGCGGCGGCGGGCCCGAATCACGTCGACCGGAAGCAAATTGGCGTTTTAACAAAGCGAAAGGGGGCGGAAGTATTTACGATTTGGCATGTTACAATATCCATCATGCACGGTTTATGTTCGGGGCTGAACCCATTCGCGTATCGGGCGCGTCACAAGCCGGGTTAGAAGTGGACGACGCTTCTTATCTATTGTTAGTATTCCCGGAGGAACGAACCGCCCAGATTTCTACCGGTTTTAATTGTGCCGGCGGACAGTATGCCGAAATGGCCGGATTAGGCGGTCTGTGTAGAATAGATAGAGCGTGGAACAATGAAAACTCTCCCGTGAATATCGTTTTACAGAACCGGGAGGGGCATCAAGTCATCGAGATTGAGCCCTGTTTTCAGTTCGCATTGCAGCTGGAACACATGTGTGAATGTCTGGCAACTGGGAAACCGCATCGTATCTCCCCGGAGAGCTGCGTGAATCAGATGCGTGTTATAGATGCCGCATTTGAAGCAATGGCAACCGGTCGGACAGTTGAATTGGGGTAAGTGCTTTCTCTGCACCGTCCAATCAACACGCTAAGACATATCGCAATCGGCTTTCGGTTTTCGGAAAGAAGGGTGTTGGAATTCCCTACCTCTCTACCTGACTGCTGTCTGCCGATTGCTATAAGCAAGGACAAGACAATTTATGACGAATTTCGCTGAAACGAAGGCACTCACGTTTGACCTATTCGGGACGATTTTAGACCTCGGTGGCAGTCTTACACCCTTTATTGCTGAATCTCTAGCGGCAAACCCTGCTACGCATATAGTGACACCTAAAGCGAATAGGGGGCGAGGCGACCTCGCCCCTACGAATGTGTCTCCGGATGAATTTTGGGAGCTGTGGCGTTACAGACAACGGATAGAGCAATATCAAGATACGATGATGATGCTTGGGCATAGCGGCTATCTACAAACAGTTCGCCGCGCATTGCACTACACACTCCAGCACAGCGGCATCGACCCTTCACCCGATACTGTAGAAACGTTTATGCGGGGTTGGCAATACCTTTCACCCTTTCCAGAGGTTTTGGATGCCCTCGATAGACTAAAAGATAGGTATCGGTTAGTGGTGTTATCAAACGGTGACCCTGAGTTTCTTGACTATCTTGTCACACAGCGGGTCTCATGGGATTTTGACGACGTAATCTCGGTTACGTCTGTTGGCGCGTTTAAACCGCATCCAGCAGTCTACCGAGGGGCAGCGGGACAGCTAGGGCTTGAAGTTAATACCTGTTTGATGGTATCGGCAAATTCTTTTGATGTTATGGGCGCGCGGGCATGTGGCTATAGCGGTGCGTTTGTCAACCGCTACAGCCTACCGTATGAGGATACCCCTTACCAACCCGATGTGATAGTTCCTGATTTCACAGCGTTGGCAGACGCGTTGCTGTGAGCAAATTATTTGCGTATTAACATCTTCCGAGTTGCGGAGAATTTTCCCGCTTCTAGGGTGTAAAAATAGACTCCACTCGCTACAGGCTCACCTGCTTCGTTTTTGCCATCCCAATACGCTGCACGATTCCGACTGTGATAAAGCCCCGCAGCCTGATTGCCTAAGACTAACTGCCGAACCAATGTCCCATCCGCAGTATGTATAGATATACGGACATCCGCGGAGTTTGCCAACTGATACGGTATCCACGTCTCCGGGTTGAACGGGTTCGGATAGTTCGGAAGCAGCCCAGTCTTTTTGGGTGTTAATATTGCGAAAAGTTGTTGTAGGAAATGAATACCGCGTTGTGCCGTTGGTTCGGTAAGTGGCAGCTGCTGTGCTTGTGCGAGCCACTGCTGCACCGCTTTTGCGGTAAGCGTAGGCGGTACCTTTTGATACACGGAGGGTGCTGCCGCTGCGTCGGCAAGTGCTGCTGCAACCTGGATAAGGTCTGCAATGTTGACAACGCCATCCCCGTTGACATCGGCAGGATTTGGACCTGTCTGTCCGAAGTTTGCAGCGACGATGACTAAATCGTGAACATCTACGACACCATCCCTGTTTACATCCGCTTCAAGTGGAATCAACTGTTCGGGTGGTATTTGTCCGGGGTTGATTATGGAAGGCAAATCCCATAAAAGTATTGTCCCGTACCAATTACTAGTAGCGAAGGTTTTTCCATCCGGACTGAACACAAGGTCATCAATCCCATTTGGCATGCCTCTTAGGATTGATTCACTTTCGCCACTTATTGCATCCCAAATTTGCACTGTTCCCTCGCTTCCAGCAGTTATGAGCGTCTGTCCATCTGGACTAAACGCAAGCTCGATATAGCGATCGGTCTGCTCAATAGGGATTATCTTTCTGTCACTACTATTAATACTCCACAAATAGAGTTCTCTATTTTTCCATACAATAGCGAGGGTATTTCCATCCGGACTAAACGCAATATTACTGATTCTGCTTCTGTACGCGGGTGCATGGAATGTCGCTATGGCCTGTCTACTTTCAATATCCCACAAACGTATTTCTGAATCGATGCCAATTGCAAGTTTCTGTCCATCCGGACTGAAAGTAACAGCTAAATAGCCTTCCTGACGTTCACCTTCAGAGATTGTCCATATAGGATTACCCGTAGCAACATCCCAAAAAATTGCCTTTTTAGTGGATGTTGCCAAAATGCGTCCATCTGGACTAAAGTTAACATTAGAACCAGAGGTTTTGTGTCCGAGAAGCGTTGCCTTCTGTGTGCCTGAGGCAGCATCCCATAACCTTACTGTGTGGTCAACGGCGAACCAGTAATAGCCAGAAATTGAGCCACCACTACTAGCTATAGTCTGCCCATCTGAACTAAAGTCGACAGATACAGCAGGGGTTGGATGTCCCCGGAGGGTTCTTGTGTTTTTACTTGTTGTGGTATCCCAGAGCCGCAGCGTTTTATCCTGCCCTGCGCTTACAATTGTCTGTCCAGTCGGACTGAAGGCGATATCAGAGAATCCGCTGGTATGTCCTGTTATTGTTATTTTTTGCTGTAGGCTCTCCGTATCCCATAAAATGATTGTGCTGTCGAAGCTACCGGTAGCGAGCAGAGTTCCCTCCGGATTAAAAGCAACACTTACGACTTCGTCCGTATGTGCTATGAGGGTCGTTTTATAGCCGCTCGTAGCAACGTCCCATAGACACGTCGTGCCATCCTTGCTGCCACTTGCGAGGGTGCGGCTATCTGGACTGAAGTCGACACTTCTGAAACTATGCACGCGCCGTCTAAGGATAGTTTTACGTCTGCCGGTAGCGACATCCCACAGATGGGCTCGGCTTTCCAACCAACCTTCATGCCCTGCGAGAGTTTTTCCATCCGGACTGAAGGTAACATTCTCAGTACCCCAGCCAATCTCGTTGTCTGTTGTGAGAGTGGTTTTGAGTTCACCCGTGGCAACATCCCACAACTTTACCGTGTTCTCTTCATCATCCCCCCCGCTTGCAAGGGTTTTCCCATCTGGACTGAAGGCGATACTGCTAATATCATCTCTATGTCCCATAAACGTGGTTTTCAGTGCTCCAGTCGCAACGTCCCAAAGCTTCACTGTTGGCTCTTCGTAGTCACCCGCAGTAGCGAGGGTTTTTCCATCCGGACTGAACGCGACATCTGATATTTCGTTCGAGTGTGCTGCCACTACGATTTTGCGTTCGCCTGTAGCAACGTCCCATATATAAAATTCTGCGCCACTGCTACTTGTGAGGGTTTTCCCATCTGGACTGAAGTCGACACTTGAAACATACCCTATATGATTGGTGAGCAGCTTGCGTTCTTTCCCTGTGCGTACATCGTAAAGCCAAACGCCTATAGAACTCGGCACAGCGAGCAGGGAAGTATATCGTGAAAAGATTATATTGCCAGAGATTCTTCCCTTCCCAAGGCGCATTTTGGCACCCGCGGGCAACCCCCATCGTTCGCTTGAAAAAGCAGGTGGTAAAAAGCATGTTGCTATAAGAAGTAGTGCTAAAATGGTAAATCGTATCGTTTTCATAATCTCCTCTCCTATTTTCGTATTACCATTCGCCGTGTAGCTGTTACATCGTCTGCGGATAGTGTGTAGAAATACACCCCGCTTGCGACCGGTTCACCCCGTTCATTTTTTCCATCCCAATAGGCAGCACGGTTTTGATTTTGATAAATACCGGCAGGCTGATGCCCTAACTTTAGCACTCGAACCAAGTGCCCCGTGGCAGAATGGATTCGAAGTGTCACCTCGGCGGCGTTTGCCAACTGATAAGGTATCCACGTCTCCGGGTTGAACGGGTTCGGATAGTTCGGAAGCAGCACAGTCTTTTTGGGTGTTAATATTGCGAAAAGTTGTTGTAAGAAATGGATACCCCGTTGCTCCGTTGGCTCGGTAAGTGGAAGCTGCTGTGCTTGTGCAAGCCACTGCTGCAACGCTTTTGCGGTAAGCGTAGGCGGTACCTTTTGATACACAGATGGTGCTGCGGCTGCATCGGCAAGTGCTGCTGCAACCTGGATAAGGTCTGCAATGTTGACAACGCCATCCCCGTTGACATCGGCAGGATTTGGACCTGTCTGTCCGAAGTTTGCAGCGACGATGACTAAATCGTACACGTCTTCGACACCATCCCTGTTTACATCCGCTTCAAGTGGAATCAACTGTTCGGGTGGCATTTGTCCGGGGTTGACTATGAAAGGAAAATCCCATAAAAGTATTGTCCCATCCCAACTACTAGTAGCGAAGGTTTTTCCATCCGGACTGAACACAAGACTATCAATCCCATTTGGCATGCCCATGAGGGTTGATTTACTTTCGCCACTTATTGCATCCCAAATTTGCACCGTTCCGTCCCTTCCAGCAGTTATGAGTGTCTGCCCATCTGGACTAAACGCAAGCTCGATGTAGTAACTAGTCTGCTCAATAGGGATTATTTTTCTGTCGCTACTATTAATACTCCACAAATAGAGTTCTCTGTTTTTCCATACAATAGCAATGGTATTTCCATCCGGACTAAACGCAATATTGCTGATTCTGCTTCTGTACGCGGGTGCATGGAATGTCGCTATGGCCTGTCTACTTTCAATATCCCACAAACGTATTTCTGAATCGATGCCAATTGCAAGTTTCTGCCAATCCGGACTGAAAGTAACAGTTAAATAGCCTTGCCTACGTTCATCTTCAGGGATTGTCCATATAAGATTACCGGTAGCAACGTCCCAAAAAATTACCTTTCTAGTGGACTTAGCCAAAATTCGTCCATCTGGACTAAAGGTAACATTACCACCAGAGGTTTTGTCTCCGAAAAGCGTTGCCTTATGTTTGCCCGAGGCAGCGTCCCATAACCTTACTGTGTGGTCAACGGCGAACCAGCCAGTGCCAGAAATCAAGGTGCCACTACTGGCTATAGTGTGTCCATCTGAACTAAAGTCTACAGACCCAACAGGCGTTGGATGTCCCCGGAGGGTTCTTGTGTTTTTACCTGTTGTAGTATCCCAGAGCCGCAGCGTTTTATCCTGCCCTGCGCTTACAATTGTCTGTCCAGTCGGACTGAAGGCGATATCAGAGAATCCGCTGGTATGTCCTGTTATTGTTATTTTTTGCTGTAGGCTCTCTGTATCCCATAAAATGATTGTGCTGTCCCAGCTTGCGGTAGCCAGCGTAGTTCCATCCGGACTGAACGCCACACTTGCGATTGCATCCGTATGCGCTATGAGGGCCGTTTTATAGCTGCCCGTAGCAACGTCCCATAGACACACCGTGCCATCCATGCTGCTACTTGCGAGGGTGCGGCTATCTGGACTGAAGTCGACACTTGTGGTCCCACCCATGTGCCCTATAAGGGGAGCTTTAGGTGTGCCGGTAGCAACATCCCATAGAAACAATTGCTTTCCCCACCAACCTTCACACGCTGCGAGGGTTTTCCCATCCGGACTGAAGGCAATATTCCTGACACCCCGGAGGCCGAACTCATCCTTTGTTGTAAGAGTGGCTTTGAGTTCCTCCGTGGCAACATCCCACAATTCTATCGTATTTTCTTCATCATAACCCCCGCTCGCGAGGGTTTTCCCATCCGGACTGAAGGCGATACTCCTAATATCATCTGTATGTCCCCTAAACGTGGTCTTCAGTGCTCCCGTGGCAACGTCCCAAAGCTTCACTGTTGGCCCCTCGTAGTCACCCGCAGTCGCGAGGATTTTCCCATCCGGACTGAAGGCAACATCTGAGATTTCATTCGAGTGTGCTGCCACTACGATTTTGCGTTCACCTGTAGCAACGTCCCATATATAAAATTCTGATCCACTGCTACTTGCGAGGGTTTTCCCATCCGGACTGAAGTCGACACTTGAAACATATCCTGTATGATTGGTGAGCAGATTGCGCTCTTTCCCCGTGCGTGCATCGTAAAGCCAAACCCCTATAGAACTTGGCACAGCGAGCAGGGAAGTATATCGTGAAAAGATTATATTCTCATAGACTATTCCCTTCCCAAGGCGCATTTTGGCACCCGGGGGCAAACCCCATCGTTCGCTTGAAAAGGCTGGTGGTAAAAAGCATGTTGCTATAAAAAGTAATGTTAAAATAGTAAATCGCACCGTTTTCATCCTATACCTCCTATTTTCGTATTACCATTCGCCGTGTAGCTGTTACATCGTCTGCGGAGAGTGTGTAGAAATACACCCCGCTAGCGACCGGTTCACCGCGCTCATTTTTTCCATCCCAATAGGCGGCACGGCTTTGATGTTGATAAATACCGGCAGGCTGATGCCCTAACTTTAGCACTCGAACCAAGTGCCCCGTGGCAGAATAGATTCGAAGTGTCACCTCGGCGGAGTTTGCTAACTGATAAGGTATCCACGTCTCCGGGTTGAACGGGTTCGGGTAGTTGGGGAGCAGCACAGTCTTTTCAGGAATTAATACAGTCAAAAGTTGCTCAAGCCTTGCAATTCCTTTCTGTAAAGTAGGGGTGTTGCTGCTAACTTGCCGCGCTTGGCTTAACCAATCTCGCACCTCCGCAGCGGTAAGCAGGTCTATAGGGTGTGAACGGCTTGAGGGTGCGCTGCTTCCGTTTTCGAGTGCAGCGGCAACTAATAAAATATCCTCTATGTTGACGATGCCATCTGCGTTCACATCGGCATCACTTTCCTGTTCAGACTGCCCGAGTTGGGAGGCTACAAAGATTAGATCTTGAAGGTCTACGACACCATCACGATTCACATCCTCAGCGTGTTGGACAGGGGCAACGGGACCGTCTGAAAAAGTGGTGGCATCCCACAAAAGCACCGTCCCATCCGAACTTCCACTTGCAAGCGTTTTTCCATCCGGACTAAAGACGATATTGCGAACACTATACCTATGCCCTGTGCGGGTAAGTTTCAGGTCGCCAGTCGCAACATCCCAAAATCGCAGTGAGGTGTCGTCATAGCCTGCCCCGCTACTAACGAGCGTTCTACCATCAATACTGAAGTCGAGACTATTTATCCCATCGGTATATCCTGTATGGATAACACGCGATTCATCGGTGGCAACATTCCATAGAATAATCGTATTGTCCTTACTACCACTTGCAACTATGCTAGCATCCGGATTAAATGCAACGTCATATACACGGTCTGTATGCCCAGTGAAAAGCCCTATCTGGTTGCCAGACGCAAAATCCCACAAACGGACTGTCCTATCGTGACTTCCACTCACAAGGATACGGCTATCCTGACTGAGGTCAATTGAAGTAACCCCTGCCGTATGTCCAGTAAATGCCGCTACCTGGGTGCGCCCCAAACGCCATATATGCACTGCTGTACTGGTATCGCTCGCCCCCGCGAGAAATTGACCATCTGGACTGAAGACAACCTCGCTAAATCCCCAACTCTCGGTTAACCTGTCTCCACCATACCCTTCGAGTGCTGCAATGTACGTGCCACGGCTCACATCCCAAAGAAATACCACTGAATATGAATAACAAGCGAGGGTGTTTCCATCCGGACTGAAAGCTAAGCTACGATTAAATGACCAATCCCTCAAATATATGCCTGTTTTGTATTCGGCTGTAGCAGGGGCCCATAGATGGATTTCTTCCCTACCTCCAGTAGCAAGTGTTTTTCCATCCGGGCTGAAGGCGATTGCTGCAACTCCGATCGTATGACCCGAAATAGACAGCTTGCGTGTACGGCTTTTAACGTCCCACAGAAATAACCCGCTTCCGCCACCGCTTGCGAGAGTAGTGCCATCCGGGCTGAAAGCGATACCGCTAACTCCCCAGGGATGCCCGCTAAGTTCGGCTATATGCGTCCCATCAGCAGCGTTCCAAAGATGCAAATCTCCCCTACCGCCAGCAATCGTGTTGCCATCCGGACTGAGCGCAATGCGATATATATTTGAACCTGTCCTGAATTTTTGCTGTTTCCTAGTCTCAATATCCCATAGGTTGATAGTGTTCCCGTCCACAGCTATAAGTTTGCTACTATCCTGGCTGAAAAGTAGACGATCATATCCGCGCGCGTACTCGGATAAAGTGGTTTTGTGTGTAGCCGTCGCAACATCCCACAAGCGTAACGTGTTATCGTAACTCCGACTCGCAAGTGTGGTGCCATCAGGACTAAATGCAATTGCGTCCACAGATTTAGTATGGCCGGTGAACGTAGCTCTTTGCTCGCCAGTGGTAAGTGACCAAAGCTGAATCTCTTCTCCGACACCGTAGGCAAACATCTTACTATCTGCACTAAAGGTGCTCCTATCTGCCCAGAAGACGACCCTACGAATATCCTCCGCATCCGCTTTTAGTGTTGCTTTCACGCTGTTAGTTGTGAGGTCGCGCACCCGCACTATATCGTCCGCGTCCAAACTAACATACGTCTGAGCATCCGGGCTCACCCCGATAAAAGTTGACGGACCTAATGCGATAAAATCCAATTCCACACCCGTGTGTGTATCATAAATCCATAAACCTATAGAACTTTGAACAATCAGCCGGTTGCCATCATGGGAAAACATTAAATTCCCTACAGACCCCTTACCAAGTCGTGCTACTGCCCCTTCAGGTAAATCCCACCGTGTATAATCTTCCGCAAAAACGTTTGCTAGAAAAAGAGGGAAAACCAATAGTAATGCTAAAATCGACAGTTTTATATTTTTCATAAGTGCCTCTCCTATTTTCGTATTACCATTCGCCGTGTAGCTGTTACATCGTCTGCGGAGAGTGTGTAGAAATACACCCCGCTAGCGACCGGTTCACCGCGCTCATTTTTCCCATCCCAATAGGCGGCACGGCTCTGATGTTGATAAATCCCGGCAGGCTGATGCCCTAACTTTAGCACTCGAACCAAGTGTCCCGTGGCAGAGTAGATTCGAAGTGTCACCTCGGCGGCGTTTGCCAACTGATACGGTATCCACGTCTCCGGGTTGAACGGGTTCGGGTAGTTGGGGAGCAGCACGGTCTTTTTAGGCATTAATACGGTCAAAAGGTGTTCAAGCCTTGCAATCCCTTTCTGTAAAGTAGGGGTGTTGCTGCTAACTTGCCGCGCGTGGCTTAACCAGTCTTGCACCTCTGCAGCGGTAAGCAGGTCTATAGGGTGTGAACGGCTTGAGGGTGCGCTGCTTCCGTTTTCGAGTGCAGCGGCAACTAATAAAATATCCTCTATGTTGACGATGCCATCTGCGTTCACGTCGGCATCACTCTCGCGTTCAGACTGCCCGAGTTGGGAGGCAACAAAGATTAGATCTTGAAGGTCTACGACACCATCACGATTCACATCCTCAGCGTGTTGGACAGGGGCAACGGTCCCGTCTGAAAAAGTGGTGGCATCCCACAAAAGCACCGTCCCATCCCAACTTCCGCTAGCAAGTGTTTTTCCGTCAGGACTAAAGACGATATTGCGAACGCTAGACCTATGTCCTATGCGGGTAAGTTTCAGGTCGCCAGTCGCAACATCCCAAAATCGCAGTGAGGTGTCTTCATAGTCTCTTCCGCTACTAACGAGTGTTCTACCGTCAACACTAAAGTCGAGTCTATCTACCCCATCAGTATGTCCTGTATGGATAACACGTGATTCATCAGTGGCAACATTCCATAGAATAATCGTATTGTCCGCACCACCGCTTGCAACTATGCTAGCATCTGGATTAAATGCAACGTCATGGACGCTGTCTGTATGCCCAGTGAAACGGCCTATCTCGGTGGCGGCCACAACATCCCACAACCGCACTGTCCTATCGTGACTTCCACTCACAAGGATACGGCTATCGTGACTGAAGTCAACTGAAGTAACGCCCTCCGTATGTCCAGCAAATGCGCCTATGTAGATACGACCCGAATGCCATATATGCACCGTTGTATCGAAATCATTTACACTCACAAAAAATTGACCATTTGGACTGAAGGCAATTGAGCTAAGCCCCTTTCCAATGTCCGACCTGTTTCCGCCACGTATTTCGAGCGCAGTAATGTATGTGCTACTGCTCACATTCCAAAGAAATATCTCTAAGTATGACTGACACGCCAGGATGTTTCCATCCGGACTGAAAGCTAAACTACTATTATCTGACCAATCCCTCAAATATATTCCTGCTTTGTATTCGGCTGTAGCAGGAGCCCATAGATGGATTTCCTCCCGACTTCCAGTGGCAAGTGTTTTTCCATCCGGGCTGAAGGCGATTGCTGCAACGCCAATTGTATGACCCGAAATAGACAGCTTGCGTGTACGGCTTTTAACGTCCCACAGAAATAACCCGCTTCTGCCACCGCTTGCGAGGGTAGTGCTATCCGGGCTGAAAGCGATACCGCTAACTCCCCATAGATGCCCGCTAAGTTCGGCTATATGCGTACCATCAGCAGCGTTCCAAAGATGCAAATCTCCCCTACTGCCAGCAATCGTGTTGCCATCCGGACTGAGCGCAATGCGATATATATTTGAACCTGTCCTGAATTTTTGCTGTTTCCTAATCTTAGTCTCAATATCCCACGAGACGATAGTGTTACTGTCCACAGCTATAAGTTTGCTACTATCCTGGCTGAAAAGTAGATGATCATATCCGCGCGCGTATTCGGATAAAGTGGTTTTGTGTGTAGCCGTCGCAACATCCCACAAGCGTAACGTTTTATCGTAACCCCAACTCGCAAGTGTAGTGTTGTCAGGACTAAACGCAATTGTGTCCACAGAGTCCGTATGGCCGGTGAACGTAGCTCTTTGCTCGCCAGTGGTAAGTGACCAAAGCTGAATCTCTTTCCCGACACCGCAGGCAAACATCTTACTATCCGTGCTGAAGGCGACCCTATCTGCCCAGGAGACGACCCTACGAATATCATTCGCATCCGCTTTTAGTGTTGCTTTCACGGTGTTAGTTGTGAGGTCGCGCACCCGCACTATATCGTCCGCGTCCAAACTAACATACGTCTGAGCATCCGGGCTCACCCTGATAAAAGTTGACGTATCTAATGCGATAAAATCTAATTCCACACCCGTGTGTGTGTCATAAATCCATAAACCTATAGAACTTTGAACAATCAGCTGGTTGCCATCATGGGAAAACATTAAATTCCCTACAGACCCTTTACCAAGACGTGATATTGCCCCTTCAGGTAAATCCCATCGTGTATAATCTTCGGCAAAAACGCTCGAGAGAAAAAGTGGGAAAACCAGCAGTAATGCTAAAAGCAACAGTTTTATATTTTTCATAATCTCCTCTCCTATTTTCGTATTACCATTCGCCGTGTAGCTGTTACATCGTCTGCGGAGAGTGTGTAGAAATACACCCCGCTTGCGACCGGTTCACCGCGCTCATTTTTTCCATCCCAATACGCTGCACGATTCCGACTGTGATAAAGCCCCGCAGCCTGATTGCCTAAGACTAACTGCCGAACCAATGTCCCATCCGCAGTATGTATAGATATACGGACATCCGCATCCGCTGACAACTGATACGGTATCCACGTCTCCGGGTTGAACGGGTTCGGGTAGTTTGGCAAAAGCACAGTCTTTTTGGGTGTTAATATTACGAAAAGTTGTTGTAAGAAATGGATACCCCGTTGCTCCGTTGGCTCGGTAAGGGACAGCTGCTGTGCTTGTGCAAGCCATTGCTGCACCGCTTTTGCGGTAAGCGTAGGCGGTACCTTTTGATACACGGAGGGTGCTGCGGCTGCATCAGCGAGTGCTGCTGCGACTTTGATAAGGTCTGCAATGTTGACAACGCCATCCCCATTGACATCGGCAGGATTTGGGCCTGTCTGTCCGAGGCTTGCAGCGACGATGACTAAATCGTACACGTCTTCGACACCATCCCTGTTTACATCCGCTTCAAGTGGAATCAACTGTTCGGGTGGCATTTGTCCGGGGTTGATTATGGAAGGCAAATCCCATAAAAGTATTGTCCCATACCAATTACTAGTAGCGAAGGTTTTTCCATCCGGACTGAACTCAAGACTTGTAATTTCATGTGGCATGTCTATGAGCGTTGATTTGTTTTCGCCACTTACTGCATCCCAAACTTGCAATGTTCCGTTACTGCCAGCAGTTATGAGCGTCTGTCCATCCGGACTAAACGCAAGCTCGATATATCTACTTGTATCTTCGGTGAGGATTATCTTTCTGTCGCTACTATTAATACTCCACAAATAGAGTTCTTTATTGTTCCAGGCAGTAGCGAGGGTGTTTCCATCCCGACTAAACGCAATATTGCTGATTCTGTACGCGGGTCCACGGTATGTCGCTATGGCCTGTCTACTTTCAATATCCCACAAACGTATTTCTGAATCGATGCCGGTTGCAAGTTTCTGTCCAGCCGGACTGAAAGTAACAGTTAAACGCCCTTGACTACGCTCATCTTCAGCGATTGTCCATATAGGATTACCTGTCGCAACATCCCAAAAAATTGCCTTTTCGCGAGCGCGTGTAGCCAGAATTCGTCCATCGGGACTAAAGGTAACATGACCGACAGGGTGTGTGTGTCCGAAAAGCGTTGTTTTATGTGTGCCGGAGACAGCGTCCCATAACCTTACTGTGTGGTCAGCGGCGAACCAGCGGTCGACAGAAATTACGTCACCGCTACTAGCTATAGTGCGTCCATCCGGACTAAAGTCTACAGACCCAACAAGCGTTGGATGTCCTAGGAGGGTACTTGTGTTTTTGCCTGTTGCAGTATCCCAGAGCCGCAACGTTTTATCCTGCCCTGCGCTTACAATTGTCTGTCCAGTCGGACTGAAGGCGATATCATGGAATCCGCTGGTATGTCCTGTTATTGTTATTTTTTGCTGTAGGCTCTCTGTATCCCATAAAATGATTGTGCTGTCCCAGCTTGCGGTAGCCAGCGTAGTTCCATCCGGACTGAAGGCGACACTTGCGACTGTATCCGTATGCGCTATGAGGGTCGTTTTGTAGCTGCCCGTAGCAACGTCCCATAGACACGCCGTGCCATCCATGCTGCTACTTGCAAGGGTGCGGCTATCTGAACTGAAGGCGATACTTGTGAAACTATCCATGTGCCCTATAAGGGGAGGTTTACGTGTGCCAGTAGCGACATCCCATAGATGCGCTCGGCTTTGCCACCCATCTTCATGCGCTGCGAGAGTTTTTCCATCCGGACTGAAGGTAACATTCTCGGCACCCCAGAGACCAATCTGACTCCCCGTTGTGAAAGTGGTTTTGAGTTCACCCGTGGCAACATCCCATAACTTTATCGTGTTCTCTTCATCATCCCCCCCGCTCGCGAGGGTTTTCCCATCCGGACTGAACGCTATACTCCTAATATCATTTGTATGTCCCATAAATGTGGTTTTCAGTGCCCCGGTTGCAACGTCCCAAAGCTTCACCGTTGCATCTTCGTATTCACCCGCCGTAGCGAGGGTTTTCCCATCCGGACTGAACGCGACATCTGAGATGTAGTCCAAGTGTGCTGATACTACGAGTTTGCGTTCGCCTGTGGCAACGTCCCATATATAAAATTCTGCTCCGCTGCTACTTGCGAGGGTTCTCCCATCCGGACTGAAGTCTACGCTTGAAACATACCCTCTATGATTGGTGAGCAGATTGCGTTCTTTCCCCGTGCGTACATCGTAAAGCCAAACCCCTATAGAACTTGGAACGGCGAGCAGCGAGGTATAGCGTGAAAAGATTATATTGCCAGAGATTCTTCCCTTCCCGAGTCGCATTTTGGCTCCCGCGGGCAAACCCCATCGTTCGCTTGCAAATGCTGGTGGTAAAAAGCATGTTGCTATAAGAAGTAGTGTTAAAATGGTAAATCGTATCGTTTTCATAATCTCCTCTCCTATTTTCGTATTACCATTCGCCGCGTAGCCGTTATACCTTCTGCGGAGAGTGTGTAGAAATACACCCCGCTTGCGACCGGTTCACCGCGCTCATTTTTTCCATCCCAATAGGCGGCACGGTTCCGATTTTGATAAATACCGGCAGGCTGATGCCCTAACTTTAGCACTCGAACCAAGTGCCCCGTGGCAGAATAGATTCGAAGTGTCACCTCGGCGGCGTTTGCCAACTGATAAGGTATCCATGTCTCCGGGTTGAACGGGTTCGGGTAGTTCGGGAGCAGCACAGTCTTTTCAGGAATTAATACAGTCAAAAGTTGCTCAAGCATGGCAATCCCTTTCTGTAAAGTAGGGGTGTTGCTGCTAACTTGCCGCGCGTGGCTTAACCAATCTTGCACCTCCGCAGCGGTAAGCAGGTCTATAGGGTGTGAACTGCTAGAGGGTGCCCCGCTTCCGTTTTCGAGTGCAGCGGCAACTAACAAAATATCCTCTATGTTGACGATGCCATCTGCGTTCACATCGGCATCACTCTCCCGTTCAGACTGCCCGAGTTGGGAGGCAACAAAGATTAGATCTTGAAGGTCTACGACACCATCACGATTCACATCCTCAGCGTGTTGGACGGGGTCAACGGTCCCGTCTGAAAGAGTGGTAGCATCCCACAAAAGCACCGTCCCATCCCAACTTCCACTTGCAAGCGTTTTTCCATCAGGACTAAAGACGATATTATGAACCGTATACCTATGTCCTGTGCGGATAAGTTTCAGGTCGCCAGTCGCAACATCCCAAAATCGCAGTTCCCAAAATCGCCGTGAGGTGTCCTCATAGTTTCCCCCACTACTAACGAGCGTTCTACCGTCAATACTGAAGGCGAGCCTATTTACCCCATCAGTATATCCTGTATGGATAACGCGCGATTCATCGGTGGCAACATCCCATAGAATAATCGTATTGTCCTCACTACCACTTGCAACTATGCTAGCATCCGGATTAAATGCAACGTCATATACACGGTCTGTATGCCCTGTGAAGAGCCCTATCTGGTTGCCAGACGCAACATCCCACAAACGCACTGTCCCGTCGTGACTTCCGCTCACAAGGATACGACTATCCTGACTGAGGTCAATTGAAGTAACCCCCGCCGTATGTCCAGCAAATGCCGCTGTGTGAGTGCGACCCAAACGCCATATATGCACCGCTGTACTGGTATCGCTCGCTCCCGCGAGAAATTGACCATCTGGACTGAAGACAACCTCGCTAAATCCCCAACTAGTGTTTAACCTGTCTCCACCATATCCTTTGAGCGTTGCAACGTACGTCCCACGGCTCACATCCCAAAGAAGGACTGTTGAATATGAATAACAAGCGAGGGTGTTTCCATCCGGACTGAAAGCTAAACTACTATTAGATGACCAATCCGCCAAATATAGTCCTGCTTTGTATTCGGCTGTAGCAGGAGCCCATAGATGGATTTCTTCCCTGCTTGCAGTAGCGAGGGTTTTTCCATCCGGACTGAAGGCGAGCCCTGAAACTCCCATCGTATGACCTTTAATAGACAGCTTGCGTGCCCCGCTCTTAACGTCCCACAGAAATAGCGCGTCTCCGCCACCGCTCGCGAGGGTAGTGCCATCCGGGCTGAAAGCGATACCATCAATTCCTTCTATATGCCCGGGAAGTTCGCCTATATACGTACCATCAACAGTATTCCAAAGATGCAAACCTTCATATCCACCCCCAGCAATCGTGCTGCCATCTGGACTGAGCGCAATGTGATATGTCTCTGAATCTGCTCTGAATTTTTGCTGTTTCCTAGTCTCAATATCCCACAAGACGATAGTGCTACCGTCCACACTTATAAGTTTGCTACTATCCTGGCTGAAAAGTAGACGACCATACCCGCGCGCGTACTCGGATAAAGTGGTTTTGTGTGTAGCAGTTGTAACATTCCACAAGCGTAACGTTTTATCGTAACCCTGACTCGCAAGTGTGGTGCCATCAGGACTAAACGCAACTGTGTAGACATAGCCCGCATGGCCGGTAAACGTGGCTTTTTGCTCGCCAGTGGTAAGTGACCAAAGCTGAATATCTTCTCCGACACCGCAGGCAAACATCTTACTATCTGCACTGAAGGAGACCCTATTTGCACTGTAGGAGATCCTACGAATATCCTCCGCATCCGCTTTTAGTATCGCTTTCACACTGTTAGTTGTGAGGTTGCGTACCTGCACTGTCCCGTCCGTGGCCAAACTAATATACGTACGGGCATCCGGACTCACCCCGATAAAAGTTGACGTACCTGATCCTATAAAATCCAATTCCACACCGGTGTGCGTATCATAAATCCATAAACCTATAGAACTTTCAACAATCAGCCGGTTGCCATCAGGGGAAAACATTAAATTCTCTACAGACCCCTTACCAAAGCGTGATATTGCCCCCTCAGGTAAATCCCACCGTGTATAATCTTCCGCAAAAACGCTCGAGAGAAAAAGCGGGAAAATCAGCAGTAATGCTAAAAGCGACAGTTTTATATTTTTCATTTTTCTACCCTTCGCCGTGTTGCTGTGAACTGTTCAACAGACAGCCTGAATTCTAAGCTTACCCCTATACTATGCAATTTATATGCCAACATTCAAATTGCGATAAACTGCTATATCCCAATTCGTTTATGCCCGTAAACGTGCAGAATCTGCTGCTGACTGCACGTTTTGGTGCATTTATAACTCACCGCAAAACGAACCGCAAAACCGCAAAACCGCAAAACTTCCTTGCGCGCAGCAGCGAAATTCTGCTATACTATTTCCAAACGTTTTTAGGATTAGCTTATGCAGTTCATTAAACACTTTTCAGAAATTGATGAGAGTGACCTTCCGCATGTCGGTGGAAAGGGGTTGAACCTCGGAAAGTTGACGAGGGCGGGGTTTCCGGTCCCGCAAGGTTTCTGTGTCACAACGGATGCATACCGATTTGCCGTTAAAGATGTATCAGAACAGAACGCGAGCAGTGTTAAAGACGTTGCGTTGCCGCCAGAGCTCATCACGGCGATTCACACGGCACGGGAAAAACTACAGACAACTACAGTTGCAGTCCGCTCTAGCGCAACTGCCGAGGATTTGGAAGAGGCGAGTTTCGCTGGACAACAGGACAGCTTTTTGAACGTAACACCTGATACCCTTTTAGACGCATTGAAGACGTGTTGGAGCTCCCTCTGGTCGGAACGAGCAATTGCTTATCGCCGCACACAAGATATTCCCGATGAGGGATTAGCGATGGCCGTTGTTATCCAAGAGATGTGTGAAGCAGATGTCTCCGGGGTGCTTTTTACTGTTAACCCCTTCAACGAAAATAGCTGTGTTATCGAGGCAAATTGGGGATTAGGCGAATCGGTTGTCTCCGGTGCTATTACACCCGATAGCTTTCAGGTATCGCGGGAAACAGGGGAGGTCTTAGAAAAAACCGTCGCCACAAAATGTGAGATGATAACCGCATCCGGTGTCCGTGAGGTGCCCCCTACACAACAAGATGTTCCAAGTCTTACCGATGAACAATTGAAAAAGTTAGCACAACTCGGTCAGCAGGTTGAAACCCTCTATGGACAACCGATGGATATCGAATGGGCACTCACCGATGGAACGTTCGTTCTACTACAAGCGAGACCGATTACAACCGAGGCCGTCGAAACAACTAGGATAACACACGCCACCCCGCTTGAAAAATTACGCCAGACAGAAATCCAACGTCTTGAGGCAATTACGGATGTTCACGGCACGGTGTGGAGCCATCACAATCTCGCTGAAGTCTTACCCGCACCGTTACCTATGACCTGGGGAATTATCAAAGAATTTATGTCGGGGACCGGGGGGTTAGGCAAAGCGTATCGCAGCTTAGGGTTTTATCCGAGTCAGCGGGTGGATAGAGAGGGTATTCTTGACCTGATCTGTGGACGAATTTACGTTAATTTAAACCGTGAGGCGGAACTATTCTTTGATGGCTTCCCGTTTGCACACGATTTCGCCGAATTGAAGCAGAACTCCCAAAAAGCGATGTACGCACAAGCTGCTTTTAATATCAATCGTAGTACTGCATCGTTTTGGCTCAGACTTCCACGCCACATCGTCCGTATGGTGAAAGCGGAATCGCGCCTGAGACGCTGCCTCACAGACTTCGAGCAGGTGCTGACAACACAGGTATTTCCACAGTTTCAGGAGGATGTGGAACGGGAACGCCAGGTATCGTACGCAGAACTTTCAGATGCGGAATTGGTAGCGAAGTTTCAGGAATGGTGCCAAAAAACGTTGGATGAGTTTGCGCCTAAAGCTCTCACTGCCGCGATTCTCGCCGCTTTTTCGCTCCAACGATTGGAAGCTGCACTCCAGAAATGTCTCAATGAAACCGAAGCAAAGGCGTTAGCAAGCCGACTTATCGGGGGACTCTCTGGAAACCTTACCGTTGAAACGAACGAAAAGTTAAGACAGGTAGCAAATGGACACCTGCCCCTCACAGATTTTCTAAGGGATTACGGGCACCGCGCTGTGGGTGAATTTGAATTGGCACAGCCACGGTGGCGTGAAGATACAACCTACCTCGAACAGTTGATTGAGGCTTTCTGTCAAGACACCACAGCGGACAACGAAAAGGGACAGGTTTTTGAACGGCAAATAGAACAGCATGAGATGGCAGAAAAAACACTCGCTGAACTCGTTAGCGGCAAAACAGGTTTGCGCAAACGGATTGAAAACGCATTGGCACTTACAAGACGATATATGCCTTTCAGGGAAACCGCCAAGTTTTACATGATGCTCGGTTATGAACAGCTCCGCCGCGCTTTGATGACGTTAGATGCCCGTTATCAACTCGATGGCGGCATTTTCTACCTCGTCCCGGAGGAATTGGAACAGCTGATTACGGGTGAAACGTTCGACCCTATCATTGCCGAACGCAGGGCACATCGCGAACTCTTGCTACAGATTGAGGTGCCGGATGTTATCTTCAGTGATTCCCTGACGTGTATCGGCACGCCGATGCAGGCAGCCGCAGCCGAAACATACACAGGAATAGGCGTTTCCGCTGGGGTGGCAAAAGGACGCGCACGTGTGCTTTTGACACCGGCAGATATCCAACCGGCTGAGCGAGATTACGTTCTCGTCTGCCCCTCAACTGACCCTGCATGGACACCGCTTTTTCTCCACGCCGCAGCACTTGTGATGGAACGAGGCGGGCTGCTGTCGCATGGGGCAGTGGTCGCAAGAGAGTACGGCGTGCCAGCCGTTGCAAACATTCCGAATGCAACGCGGTCTATCCTTGATGGGCAGATGCTTCAGGTCGATGGCACGCAAGGGACGGTATCAATTGTCTCCTGAACATTTTTTGTCACGTTAGTATTTTAGCGTTAAGTTAATTGGAAACCACTGTAGGAGCGAGTTGTGCTCGCGATATTCTTCTGTAGGAGCGTGCTGTGCTCGCGATATTCTTCTGTAGGAGCGTGCTGTGCTCGCGATATTCTTCTGTAGGAAGTTGTGCTCGCGATATTCTTCTGTAGGAAGTTGTGCTCGCGATATTCTTCTGTAGGAATCGCGATATTCTTCTGTAAATTGTGCACGCGATATTCTTCTGTAGGAGCGAGTGTGTCGCGATATTCTTCTGTAGGAGCGCTGTGACGCGATATTCTTCTGTAGGAGCTGTTGTGCTCGCGATATTCTTCTGTAGGAGCGTGCTGTGCACGCGATACTTCGTATGCCTTGCAAGAGATAAAACATGATATTTAGGACATATTCAGATAAACTCAAACAGAAACGGCGGAAAACTCGGCGAGCGTTCGTGACCTCGCTGCTCTTGCACGCTATTGCAATCGGAATTTTGAGCCTCACTTACATCAAATGGTATCGTCCGATGCTTTCTTCTCAACCGCTACTTTCTGAAGCGATTACCGTAACGAACATCCAACGTTTTCACACAAATAGCACTCGTAAACGTCCGATGCCTACTGCGCGGCGGTCCATCTCTTCAACGACAGAGGTGCCACAGCTTGGCAATCAACGGGCTGTACGGTTGAATTCAACGCAGCCTATTGCAGCGAGCCCCTCGGCATTCACGATTGGAACGAAAGCGCGGCTGCCAGTCGCAGAAACCGCACTCAGTGAACACCTAACAGAATCCCCCCAGTTAACAGCACGGCGGAACGTGCCGACTCCCTTTAAAATCGGCCCGCCGCTTGACGTAAAGCAGGAAGAAACGGCACAGCAAGGCACACCTACTACCTTACAAAATGCTCCGCAACCTGTTAACCGGGACGCACGCATGGGTGAAGCCTTAGAGGGTATCGCTGAAAGCATCGCTGATGGCGGAGAAGAGAAAAGCGTCGACATCGTTTTTCTGCTCGACATCAGCGGCAGCATGATTGATAATATCCGAGCCGTCGGTAGACAACTCAGTCGCATGGTGACAGTCTTTGAAGAAAAAGGGGTTGACTTCACGCTCGGAATCGTTATCTTCAGATACCTCGAAGGCGATACCATTATACACCCACAGACGCGAGATAGTGAAAAATATAAGCGATTGCTAACTTCACACGTCGTCGCTGCTGCCGGGGATGAACGGGCACATAATGCTATCGTAAAAACAATCCGCCGCACCGATTTTCGCGAAGAAGCCAAACGCAGGTTTATCCTCGTTACCGATGAAGCAAGCAAAGGCTCTTATTCGCTCTCGGACGTGTTAGTGCAGTGTTGGCAAAACCAAATCACCGTAGACGTAATCGGTATTAATCATACAACACATCGGGCACTCACCGTTAAAACAGGCGGACTCTGGTACCCGATTCCCAAACAGGAGTAAAAACATGAAATGGTCTTTAAATACATATCAAACATGCCAGGACTGGGAACTCCAGCGGATACTTGATACGGCTGAAGCTACTGGTTACCATGGCGTTGAACTGCTAATGGATTACAGACAGAAACACGGATTTGAGTGGGATACCCCCAAAGACGCATGGGCAGGTTTGAAATCGGTAGTGGACGCGAGTGGTGTTGTTATCTCCTCTCTAACGAGTTGTCAAAATTTCCACTCCGAAAACGCAGACGACCGAGCCGAAACCGTCCGACGTGTCACACGCGTCATCGACATGGCGGAATTCATGGAATGCAACCATGTCCGCGTACTCGGAGACCGGTATACTGAGGAGAACCGAGACGCTGTTATCGGCTATGTAATTGATGGACTGAAAGCCCTCGGCACCTATGCCGGTGAAAAGGATATTACTGTCTCCATTGAGATGCACGGCTCTTTCACCAATCCCGATTCAGCAATGGCGGTGATTGAAGGTGTAAATCTTTCGAACGTCGGTTTCGTTTTCAATTCACAGTTTGTCGGTTGCGATGCGGGAAGTATTGAACCGCTCTTTTCGCGTGTGGCTCCGCACATTACCGCAGTGCATACACACAAAGTAGAGGCACTAGAAACGTTTGAGCTCTACCGACAAATGTTTGAATGGCTGAAACGCATCGGTTTCTCAGGCTACATATCTAACGAGTGCGCTTATACCGGACCAGACCCGGAGAAAGTCCTCGCGCTCTACGTTGGACTTTTCAAGGCTTTTGTGTAGACAATACCAAATTGGCGGAACGGAGAACCCGGCGGCATTTGCCTATCACCGTACTGCGCTGCAATCCACGGAAACCGTTAGCTCATGTGTGCCACTTCCGAAAACAACACCCTTCAGCGGCGTTACGTCTGCGTAATCTCTCCCCCAGGCAACCGTGATGTGCCGGTCCGTTGGTTTACGATTATTGGTCGGGTCAAAATCTATCCAGCCGACATCTGGCAGATAGACAGAAAACCACGCATGCGAAGCATCCGCGCCGACCAACGGTTTTCCATCAGGCGGTGGTAACGTTTCAATATAACCGCTGATGTAACGTGCTGCCAATCCCATTGCGCGTAGGCAGCCGATACCGAGGTGTGCAAAATCTTGGCAGACACCGCGCCGATGTTTTATCACATCCGCTAATGGCGTTGCAATTGTCGTAAAATTGGGGTCGTAAGTGAAATCGGTATAGAGGCGAGCAGTTAAATCGCTTACAGCCTCAAGCACCGGGCGGCCCCGCGTGAACGAACTCTCCGCATAAGCTCGTAATTCAGGCATGCTTGGAATCATCGGTGAGGCAAGCATGTATTGTCGGACCTCCAAAATCTCTGCATTCTGGTCTGTGTGTACCCGCTGCTGAATCCCTTCCCACGCTATGTTTGCGGCTGCATCCCCTTGTATCTCTTGAACTTTGACCTCCACATCGCTCACAACCGTTACGGTAAGTTGTTGATGGGGCCGCTGGATTGTAAAATAGCAAACGGTATTTCCGAAGAAATCCTCCCGTTCCCGATAGCCGGTCGGCTCCGGTTCAACGGTGAATTTGCTACGAGTGCAGACTTGTCGTGCAAAACTCCGGGGGGTCAAACGGGCTTCGTTATAACAGAGGTTAACGATGTTGCTATAACTGTACTGTGTATTGTGGGTAATCTTATAGGTGGTATTCACTACGGCTAAGGTCTCCGTGTGCTTCTTTTAGCACATCGACCCCTCATAAGTAATTCCTGCTTCCGCGTCTCGTGCCTCAAAAAGAGGTCTTATTTGCGCTCCACAAGCGTTTAGACTCTCGGTATATCCTACCGCGAGGTTTCTCAAGTTGATTGCAGCGTTGAGGTCCCTATCTGGCTGGGTGTGTAAAGTTTTTGTACTTTAATGTGTCAACTTAAGGATCTTTCCGGAGTGTGTAAATATTTTGGACTTATGTCTCAATTGGCAATTAGCGATTGGCAATTAGCGATTGGCAATTAGCGATTGGCAAGAAGTTTGTGATTCTAATCAGGTTTATGACGCGCGTCAGAAATGACTCCCTCTTGCTAACGGTTTCCAACAGCTAATTTGCCTCGTTACGCCTCTATATCCTCTATGGATTGCACCTCTACCGCTTGTGTGAGGATTGAATCTAGCCGTTGGAGACTGCGCATTCTCCCGATTTTACGGGTGAGTGTATCGGGAACATCGCCAAAACGGAAGTGTAACACTTTCAGGATAGCCTCCCGCTTCGCACGAACCACCCCGCGCTGTTCACCGATTTCTATGCCGCGCTGTTCACCGCGCTGTTCACCGATTTCTATACCTTGTTCCATCAACTCGTGTGCTATTGTGCGTTTCATTGAATCTACCTCCAAAGTAGGTGTTCGTCTATCAACAAGTTCTATCAACGCTTCATGTTCCTCCGGAGGACGGCGATACATGATAAGCGATAGGATATAGTGAATTAGCAAATGGCAATTAGCGATTAGCAATTAGCAAGAGGTTTATGATTCTAAACACATATCTGAAGCGCGTCAGAGACCTCTTTCTCTTGCCAATAGCCATAAGCCAATAGCCATAAGCCAATAACCATAAGAATATGGATTATGACTTCATCGGTTTTATCTGCTGTTTGAAAAGGCACGCGATACAAAATATCCGCTTCTCGTTCCCGTAAGTCTCTCGGAATGAAGCTCGTGCTGGGTGTGTAAAGTTTTCGTACACCCGTTTAGTATTCGGGCAAACGGTTTCCCGCTCCACTGGGCGAGGCCCTCTCGTCCGCTAGGGCTCTCTTAAAGAACATTATCCTACGGACTTATCAACACGCTGCGTAAGTCTTGTAGAGATTCACGTCGTAACCAATTGTTGGAGCCCTTGGACGTGACTGAAATAGGTTTGTGTCAGCACATCCGATATTTCTATCAATATTTGTGCAAGTCGCACCAAGAGTTTTTCTAAACCTTGCCGCTGAGTCGTTTGTTCGGCACGCTGCGCAAGCTGAAACGTATTAGAGAGTTGCAGTTGGGTTAAAGCCTCCAGAATTAATTGCTCCTCTTCGCTAAGTCTATAACCGACCTTATCCCGTGGCAGGTCACGTATCTGTGCCTGAAGCCGTTTTAGTTGATAAACCAACGAACGCGGATTGCTTTCATCCAGCAGTAGCATCTCAAGTGCCGTCGGAAGATGTAAGGCTGCCCGGTAACGTCTCCGATAGGTAATCAGGCTTTCCGCTGCAGCGAGTATAGATTCAAGTAGCAGCTGTTCAATCCATTCCTCCTGCACCGCCACAAGGCTTGACCGGCAGAGCACAATCAGAAGCAATGCACGCTCAATGCGGCGGCCCATATCGAGACCTACCCAACCGATTGTCTGTGTCATACTCTCTGCATTGAGCCCACTCAATGCGGAGAGGAAAATCATGAGTTGGTCCAGGTCCATCTGAATATGCTGCAGCATGCGTTCGTCTGATTCACTCGTAAGAGTCTGTCCGGGGTCTCTGTGTTCAACCTGAGGATTGTATCCTTCGAGGGTGTTAGATAGATTTTCAATACTGTTGATGACACGCCATGTATCAGTGGACCAACGGTCTCGGACAGCGGACGCGGCACTGACGAGCGATTGCAGCGTTGAAACGAGGCTCCCGCTATTTTTTGTGTCAAGCATGATAGAAATCAGTTCGTTTTCTAACCCTTTCCCACTTTTGCTAACAAACCCTGGATAGGACGACGTTAACCCAGTCAATGAGCGGAGCATACTCCGAAGGTAAGCCAGCTCGGAGACGTTTCGTGATTCTTCGCCTACCGTTTCTGTAAACACCGCTGATGGAGGCGGTTGTCCGAGCGGGGAGGGTTCCAAATCCATTTTAATTTTGTCTAAGATAATTCGAAGAAGACGTGCATGTCCTTCAGCGCGTTCCGCATAACGGCCTACCCAGAATAGATTTTCAGCCGAGCGGCTTGATAATCCGTGTGAATCTTCTGAAATATTTGGGCGTTCTGTGGGATGCTGCCATAAACTAATATGCGGCTCCGGTTCAGGAGCAAGGAGCCATGTATCTTTACTGATACCGCCATCCTGGATTGAAACGATGGAGTCAGGCGAATCTGAACGTGCTAAGCCGACAGACCGTTTGCCTTCACACCGGGTCAACCCACCCGGCATCACAGCATATCCATCTTTTTCAGAGAATAGAAAGCTCCGAAGAATAGCGCGCCGGGGCTCAAGTTTACCTTCAATCAGTGTAGGCGTTGTAGAAAAGTGAACGTGCTGCTGTCCGACATACATATTTGGTGTGGCGTTAATCCGATTGCGAAGTGTGTCAAGCTCGGAAGCACTCAATTCTGTTCCAAACAGCGGCTTCTCACCCGGTTGCCGATAAATTGGTTTCACAACTATTTTGTTAAGGTTTGCAAGCACATAGTCCCGCTGGGCGGGGTGTCCGCACCACCACGTTTCTACAGAGGGGAGCTGTAGGTCTTCCCCGATAAACCTTTTAGTAATGTTCGGTAAAAATGGTATCAAGCCGGGGTTTTCCAAAACACTGCTACCGGGCGGATTGACGACAGCAACATTCCCTTGACGGATTGCCTCTAACAACCCGGCGACCCCTAGCAGCGAGTCTTGCCGGAGTTCCAACGGGTCACAGAAAACATCGTCAACCCGGCGCAAAATAACATCTACAGGCTGGAGCCCATCAAGCGATTTTAGGTAGACATGCCCATCCACCACTGTCAAGTCGTCCCCTTGAACGAGTGTGTATCCGAGATAATTGGCTATGTAAGCGTGCTCAAAGTAGGTTTCATTGTAGGGACCGGGGGTGAGGAGAACGATGTGTGGGTTTCCTTTATTGCGTGGGGCTATTTGTGCCAAACTGTTTCGCATTGCACGGAAGAAGAAAGAGAGCCGACGAACGCCTAGTTCACCAAAAAGGTGCGGTAGCGTCCGAGCTAAAACGGTACGGTTTTCGAGGGCATAGCCTGCACCAGAGGGTGCCTGTGTCCGATTGCTCAGCACACATATCTGCCCAGTCACATCTCGCGCCAAATCTGCAGCATACATAACCAAATGCGTACCGTCTGGCGGAACTAAGGCATGACAGGGTCTCAAGAAACCACCGTGAGCATAGACAACTTCTGGCGGTATCAAACCGTCTTTGATTAACCGCTTCTCTCCATACAAATCGGCTAAAATCAGATTTAACACCTTCGCGCGTTGTGTAAGGCCCGCAGAAATAGCGTCCCAGTCCGGGGGTGAGATAATTAGCGGAATCGGATCCAATTCCCAAGGACGATGCTGCTTTTCACCATGCATGACGTAGGTGACCCCGTTTTCCCGAAGCAGGCGGACTCCCTCCTTGTGGCAGGCGGTCATCTCTTTGAGCCCAAGGGTGCTAAGTGCCTGAATGAAGTCATCCCAGTGCGGGTTAACCTTTCCTGATGCATCCAGCATTTCATCGATGTGTTCAGCCTCAGAAAACCCAACAGTATAGCTATCGTCAATTACGCTTTGAACCATGAGGCCTCCGCAAATCTAGAGTATAGGGGTATTCGGGATTGAACTCTTCAGGTGGAACATTCATCGGCCCCGGTGGATGTCCTTCCGAAAGAAATTCTCCAACCACCGGACGAGGCGGACGCGGTTGAATAACCCCGGGCGTATGTCCATCCGTTTCAAATCGGCTCACACGCCGCGACTCTGCCTCGTAAGCATTGACAGGGAAAGTGTCATAGCTGCGACCCCCAGGATGAGAGACATGATAGGTACAGCCGCCAATTGACCTGCCGTTCCAGGTGTCGATGATGTCAAACACAAGCGGTGAATGGATACCGATTGTAGGATGCAACGCGGATGCGGGTTGCCATGCACGATAGCGGACTCCGCCTACATATTCACCGTGTGTCCCTGTATTGTGGAGAATCAAGCGTCGCCCGTTGCACGTAACTACATAACGGGTGTCTGTCAATCCGCGCAATTTAATCTGAAGCCGCTCAACAGAAGAATCGACAAAACGTGCGGTCCCCGTGCGGGTGACCTCCTCCCCAAGCACGTGCCACGGTTCAATCGCCATCCGCAATTCAATTTCAATATCTTGGATATTTACTGTACCTAACAGCGGAAAACGGAACTCAAAAAAGGGGGCTAACCACGCCATCTCAAACGGATAGCCTGCGTCGTGAAGCTCCGAGACGACCTCCTGCATATCAGAATGCACATAGTGGGGAAGCATAAATCGGTCGTGTAATTCTGTTCCCCAGCGTACCAGTTTTGCCTTGTACGGTGTCCGCCAAAATTTAGCGACCAATGCCCGAATCAGCAGCATCTGAACGACACTCATCCGTGCATGTGGCGGCATCTCAAAAGCACGCATTTCCAGCAACCCTAGCCTGCCCGAAGCGGAGTCCGGGGAATAGAGTTTATCAATACAGAATTCAGCCCGATGTGTGTTGCCTGTCAAATCGACGAGCAGATGCCGTAGCAACCGGTCTATTAGCCAGAGCGGTGTTTCTGTCGGTTTGTTCTTAATCGCGCTAGGGAGCTCGTTCCCACTTTCAGGTATCTGCTGAAATGCTACCTCAAGTTCATAAAGTTGTTCATCGCGGCCCTCATCTACACGCGGTGCCTGGCTGGTCGGCCCGATAAAACTCCCCGAAAAGAGATAGGACAAACCGGGGTGATGCTGCCAATAGGTGATAAGACTCCGCAGCAGGTGCGGTTGACGCAACAACGGACTATCCGCGGGGGTTGGCCCTCCGAGGATAATGTGATTGCCACCCCCCGTTCCAGTGTGCCGCCCATCTAACATAAACTTTTCTGCACTGAGCCTCGCCAAACGGGCATCCGCATAGACCGTTGTGATGTTATGTACCAATTCATCCCAATTTTCCGCTGGATGGATATTCACCTCTATTACCCCAGGGTCCGGCGTGACGCTCAAAGACTGAATTCGCCAGTCCTGTGGTACCTCATAGCCTTCAAGAATTATCGGCATTTCCAACGTTTCCGCAGTCGTCTCAATTGCTTGTAGGAGTGAGAGATAATGTTCTATATGCGTTACAGGCGGCATGAAAACGTGCAGTCGTCCCTCACGCGGTTCTACACACAATGCTGTGCGAATGACGTTTTTCCCTTCCTGCGCGGCGTTCGCGGTGTCTACCGTATCGCTAACGGGCGAGGAGACCTCGCCCCTACGAAGGGTGTCGGCGGAGGGGATGTCCGGGTCACGCGGTTCCAGCGGGTCACGTTCGTAAAAAGCTCTTCTGCTTCCGGTTCAACCCACGGCAAAGATTCCAGCGGTAGGCGCAGCCCTATCGGTGAATCGCCGGGGATTAAGAACATCTGTTCACTCCTAAAGTGCCACGCGCAACTCTCCCAGGTATCATCTTTAAGATTCCACCGTAGCGGTACTACGTAACCTATCGGTTCACCTATTTTATCGGTTCGTAGCAGTTGTAGCAACCGTTGTCGTTCCGAGTGTTCCTTAAAATTAAAATCATGTGGGTCAATGTTTACAGGCAGCTTCCCCTCTGTCCAGAGGAAAAACACTATATCTTCATAGGCGGGTCTGATATAGTCTGAATCAATGTTCAGTGAATTTGCCAAGTGCTGTATAAACTGCTCGGCATGTGCACTGTCAAACCCGTAATCTTTATAAGGCTCAGCGAGTAGCGTGTCGTTTTGCCAGATTCGGGTGCCATCTTTTCGCCAAAAACACCCGAATTTCCAACGGGGCAGCGGTTCGCCAGGGTACCATTTCCCCTGACAATATGTGAGGACACCGCCGGGCCCGAAGCTGTTCCGCAACCGCTTCAAAAGTTCAGCGGCTAACTTGCGTTTTTCCGGGCTATCCGCCTCCGTATCCCATTCAGGACTTTCCATGTCGTCCACTGATACAAAGGTCGGTTCACCGCCCATTGTCAAGCGGATATCGTCCCGAACTATCGCTTCATCCACCTGATGCCCAAGCGCATTAATAGCAGCCCATTGGGAATCGGTATAAGGTTTTGTAACGCGCGGGTCTTCGTGGATACGTTGTACCGTGTTGTTATAGGTAAATGTCGTTTCACACGAGTCTGTGTAACCCGTGACAGGGGCGGCACTCACCGGGTCAGCGACACATGCCAACGGAATATGCCCTTCACCAGCAAATAAGCCGGACGTTGGGTCGAGACCTATCCATCCCGCCCCTGGTGCGTAAACCTCACACCATGCATGCAAATCGGTGAAATCCTGCGGGGGACCAGCAGGCCCGTCTACCGGTTTCTGATCGGCGGTTAGCTGAACGAGATACCCTGAGACAAAACGCGCAGCGAGCCCCAAATGCCGCAAAATCTGAACCAGCAACCATCCGCTATCGCGACATGAACCGGTTCGCTTCTCCAACGTCACATCACAAGGCAGCACCCCCGGTTCCATCCGAATTGTATATTTTATATCCTCCCAAAGGCGGCGATTGATGCCTACCAAGAAATCAATCAATTTTTGTTCCGACCTGTCAATATCTCCCAACCACGTCGTAAGACGTTCACCGCTCTCCTTAACCTGTAGGAACGGAGCTAACTCCTTTTTCAGTTGGGGTTCGTACTTAAATGGATACCGTTCAGCCGTTTCCTCAAGAAAAAAATCGAACGGATTGATGACCGTCATATTCGCAACCACATCGACTTCAAGCGATAAAACACGGGTAGGTTCCGGAAAGACAACTCGGGCCTGATAATTGCCGAACGGATCTTGTTGCCAATTGATAAAGTGATTTTCAGGTTCAATTTTGAGGGAATACGTCTCAATCGGTGTCCGACAATGAGCCGCAGGCTTCAAACGAAAAATATGCGGTGAGAGCCAAACCAAGCGGTCATATTGATACAAAGATTTGTGATTGATTGCCACACGAATTGCCATAAGCTTTCCTTATCTGTTTCTCACTGCGTTTGATATTGACCTGCTACAGATTCTTTATTGACAGGCCGCAGCGCGAAAAACGTTTTGTAAATATCGTTGCCGACTAGGTTGAGTTTCGTTTGGAATGCGTCAAGAAACTCATGCAACCCACTCGCGAGAATCCGATCGACTTGGGCATAAGCGAACTCGGACCGAAGTTGTCCTAAACCCTGCTCAGCAGAATTTGAGAACGTTTCCAGAGGTGTACCAGAAATGGCGTGAAGCGATTCTTCCGCTTTGGAGAGACAGTAGAGCACGGAACGCGGAAATTCGCGGTCAAGCAGCAGAAAAGCAACCACTTTGTTGGGAGCGATAAGCCCATGCATTCGGCGATACATCTCGAAAGCACTTGCAGAATGCAGCAGTGCCCCCCATTGAATGTCATCGTAAGGCGTATTCATATCCTCTATCGAGGGAAGCAGAATGAAGTATTTCACATCAACGATACGCGATGTTTTATCGGCACGTTCTATCAGCCGCCCCAATTGGCAGAAGTGCCACGCTTCACCGTGTGACATGATGTTATCGGTTTGTCCCATGAATAGATGCGATGCAACTTTGATGTCTGTAAAGAATTGATGCGGTTCCGCCATCGCCCACTCCTCCGATGTCTCGGTCACCATTAGGTATGCATCGTTTAGCTGCTCCCACATTTCGGAGGGGATATTTTCGCGAATAGAGCGTGCATTTTCACGCGCTGCACGCAGACAGGAGATAATGGAATTCGGATTTTCAACGTCAAATGTCAAAAACCGGATAACCGCCTCCCGGGAGGGCTCACCATACCGTTCCGCGAACACCTCGTCATCTCCCGTTGTAGCAACCAAGCGGCTCCCACTGCGTCTGCATACCTCCCCGCTGATCGAGGATAAGTTGTAGGTTGACATCAACAAACCGTGCCACATTTTCAGCGCGTTCAATATATCGACTCATCCAATAAATTGATTCCGCAACACGACTCAGCATAGTTTTCACCTATATTTGTCCGGACACCACCCACGTATCCTTGCTACCGCCACCTTGCGATGAATTTACCACTAGCGACCCCTTTTTGAGTGCAACACGAGTTAAGCCCCCCGGCAGCACATAAATATCCTCTCCGTAAAGGATGAACGGACGTAAATCGACGTGTCTGCCTTCAAAGTTGCGGTCAATTAACACAGGCACCCGCGAGAGTGAGAGCGTCGGTTGCGCGATGTAGTTACGCGGGTTCTGTTTGATTCGATTCGCAAACTCTTCGTGCTCAGCCCGTGTTGCATGCGGACCGATTAACATACCGTACCCACCGGACTGATTCGCCTCTTTTACAACTAATTTGTCGAGATTCTCCAAAACGTATTTCTGCTCGGATTCCTCCCAGCACATGTATGTCGGAACGTTCGGAATAATTATATCTTCTCCGAGATAGTATTTGATAATCTTCGGCACAAATGCACAAACCACTTTGTCATCCGCAACGCAGGTCCCGGGGGCATTGATTAACGCAAGCTGCCCCGATTTGTAAACCTCCATCAGCCCAGGCACCCCGAGAATAGAGTCGTCCCGGAATACATCCGGATCGAGGAAGTCGTCGTTAATACGGCGATAGATAACATCAACCCGCTCGAAACCTTTAGTGGTTCGCATGTGCACATACCCATCCATCACAACCAGATCGCGGCCTTCAACCAATTCAACCCCCATCTGCTGTGCAAGGAAAGAGTGCTCAAAGTAGGCGGAGTTGTAAATACCTGGAGTCAAAACCGCAATTTTAGGAGAGGCAACCCTGTCGCTCACGAGGTATTGCAGCATATTCAGCAGATGACTCGGATAATCCTCTACCGGTTGAATCTGGGACCGTTCAAAGAGCTGTGGAAACGTCCGCTTCATGAGTTGCCGATTTTCCACTACATAAGAGACACCGGAGGGACAACCGAGATTATCTTCCAGGACATACATCTGTCCATCGCTATCCCGCACGAGGTCTGTCCCTGTGATGTGACACCATATTCCACGCGGTGGGTCTAAACCGATGCACGGCTCAAGGTAACGCTCCGAGGAAAGCACCACCTCCGGCGGAATAACCTTGTCTTTCAGAATTTTCTGGTCATGGTACACGTCATCAATGAACAGATTCAGGGCTTGAATCCGCTGTTTGAGACCCCGTTCTATCCATTGCCATTCGTTGGCATCTATAATGCGCGGAATAAGGTCAAACGGAAAAATTCTTTCCACACCCTGCTCGTCCGCGTAGACGTTGAAGGTAATCCCCATGCGGAGCAGCGCGTGTTCAGCGGTAATTTGGCGGCGAATGAATTCCCCATCTGGAAGGTTATTAATCCGCTCCACCAACATCTGAGCAGCGGCGCGCGCGCTTCCATCCGGAAAAAACATCTCATCATAAAATTCGTCTGTTTTGTATCCATCAAATGCTGCCATGGCAGTGTCCCCTTACTTCGCCAAATCTTTTGCCTGTTTGAACTTCTGTTTTGCAAATTGTCCCCACTCCTTGATCTTCTCATTGCGATAGATAGGGTTTTTCCAGTCAGTCGGTGCGATTTTCAGTGCCTCCGCTTCGGATATCGGCAGTTGCACCAACGCGGCAATTGCTGCGTCGCGTTTTTCACGGTTTTTACACTTCCGAATCGCCTTCCATGCATCGACGAGGTCTTTATGCGAATCTATGATAAGCACACCGAAAATATCATTGACGATATCCCAGCGGGTACCCCCCTTGTCTGCATCGTAGGGAAAAGGGGTTATCTCCAATGCAAACGGGTTCGTTACAATGCACCGTTCCCCCAATTTATCGTAAAGTGCGGGGAGGACACTCGCCCGGTTCAGCCCGCCTTTCCATTTAGGTCCCTCTGGGTCAGTGTCTCGGAGCATCCAAAGTTTCTGTGCCTGTTCGGATAAAACAAATTCGAGAAACTTTTGCGCGACCGCCATATTCGGTGCACCCTTGAGGATAGCAATTGAATCGGGATTGATGACTGCACCATCGGTTGGCACGACGTACTTAATTTTATCTGTTCCGACTACAGCAATTTGACTATAGGCGTAAAAATCAATTGCAAGTCCATAAATGACCTGTCCATCGACGACATCTTTAGGAATAGCATTCGCTCCTGCGGAGAATCCTCTGACATTCGCCCCAATTTTCGTCAGGAGCGCAAATCCTTTTTCCCAACCGTGTGTTTGCAGGATAATTTCGTACATCATGTGTGCAGAGCCGCTCTCTCTCGGATCGGCCGCACCAATTTTATTGAACAACGCCATATCGCCCAGGTCATCCCAGGTCGCCGCTTCGGGAAGTTGGAGCAGTGCACGGAGCTGCTCGTTGTACATAATGCCGAAACTGGATAACGCTGCCCCGTACCATCGATGTTGTGCGTCATAGATAGGAATTCCATGGAACGATTGCGGAATCTGCTCTAACTGTGGTTCAGGAAGTTTGTAAGGGCTCAACACCTCCATGCTAGCGAGGCGGAGATAGCTATCGGTGCCGCCGCCAAAAAATATATCAACGCCGATACCCGCCGGCACCCGTTTAAACTCGGAGTCAATAAAACGAAAATTGGAAGAAGTGCCACCTACATCTCGCCAATCTGTTTTGACCGTTCTACCGGTCTGTGTCTCATACCACTTCTCAAAATTCTTGCCGAATTCTGTCTCAATACTTTCTGGGTGCGGTGAGATAATGATAAGTTCATCTTGGGCAGATACGGCAGCGGGTAGTGCCAATAGGCAGAGCAGGACTCCGCACATTGCAATATGGAAAACACTTAAGTTCCGCCGCAGCGGTTTTAAATAGGACATTTGAATCATGCGCCTCCGTTTTCTGTTTTGTGTAAACTTGACTATATTAAGGATACGATGGCCGGCATTTTCCAGACCAAAATGAGGATAGCCGCCAGCAAAATGAGGTACCACACCATCATTGCTCGAGCCTGCTTTTTTTTCAAAAGCCGCCGGCGGGGCGGTCTTGTCAGTTTCATAGATATGCTCCTTCGCTGTGAATCAACAGTACGCTTCTCACTTGTATGGGGTTCACAATCCCGACATCTTTTATGCATCATGATAGCATATAGCGTTGGAAAATGTCAAATCAAATTTTACATCGGGTGTGTAAAGTTTTTGAGCGCACATTTTTTTCTTGACAAAATCTCCCATTTTCTTGTAAAATAAAAACATTCAAAATTTTCTTTTTTTGTAAAATGAAAAGGAGGAAACCCGAATGAACAAAAACGTAGTCAGAGGACTCATTGTCCTCACTATATTAATCGGCATTATCGGTATGCTGTGGTTAAAGCAGCGGAACGCCGACACCTCACCTGAAATTATCTATGAACCGGGACCCCCGGAAGTCGTAGAGCGGATTCAGCGAGACAGGGAGGTGGCGCCGGAGGTGGATAAGGTGGACAATCCTCCCGAAGCTGATGCCCCTCGCGAAACAGCTGCTGAAGTGCTGGCTTCAACAGAAAAAACCTTTCCTCGAACGCGCGCCGAGTTTGAAGCACTCCCGCTTGAGGAACAAGAGGCACTCAAACATGCGGCAGAAGCTGTCTATTGGAAAGGAAGAGGCCTCGAGCCACCACCGCCTGGATACACCTATCGCCAAAATCAAGATGGGTATCACCTCGTTAAACGTGGAGAACCGCTCTTCAGAGTTACCTGGGATAACTTTGGGTATCATAACGACCACCAACTGAGTGATGCCGAATGGGAAGAGTATAAGGCGTTAGAGATTATCGTAATGGGGTATTTCAATACAGAGACACGGCGGGCACAGGCAACCCCCGAAGTCGTTGCTTTGGCAAAAGAACGGTACGAGAAACTCAGAGAGAAAACCTGGGGGCCTATGCCCAGTGTATCGGTGAGTGCGTCAGGCGGCCTTTGGAACAATCTCTCTACACAGGAGGGGTATGAGAGAATTAATAGGCTAGCTATGGAAAAATTAGACTCACTTCTTCCGCCACCCAGAAGTGCTCGTATTGCTAATGCGGTTGTGGATAGACTGATAATAGAACTTAAAGCTGAATTAGAGGAGGAATAACTATGAAATATGTTTGTTTGTTTGTTTGTTTGTTTAACGCTTCTTTATCACAGTCCGGAAGCAGATGCTGACATTCGCGCACTGGCAGCAGTTCCCAATCCTATTGCAGGGGCTGCGGTCATGCCAGGTAAACATCGAAATGTCACCATAACTTATAATACTAATGGTGACATTATTGACTTAAAGGAAGCAGGTATCTATCTTGTGGTTAATGCTGGGGTTGTGGCAGATGGTTTCGGACAAATTGCTATGACTACGTCAGGTGAACTGAAGAAAGGCGGGAAGACTGTTACCACGCTTTCGGAGGGGCAGACGATAGAGAGTATCGGATGGAATTTTTTCGGATTTCATTTTAATGAACTCACGGCCGTGTATTGTTCGGCAGTTGGAGTATATAATGCCTCTAAATGTGAAGAGACAGGAAGTTTTATACTCGAAGGACTGAGTATTTATGCGTCGACAACTTCAAGGTCAAAAGTAACGATAAAGTCGGGGGTGTTTTCCATTGAAAGTGGGGGCGGCTCGAGCACGATTAAATCGTCTAAACCGATGAAGGCCAGCTATCCATTTTCTATCGGCTGTACAGAATTGCATCAATCAAGGGGTGAAGACGACAGCGGGGACGAGGATGGCAGCCTCGGCATAGCAGATCAGGAGTTGCCAGCGGTAGCTGGTCTATGGCCGGTGGGTCTCTCTGAGATGCCGTCTCCTGGTAGCACCTACAATATGCTGTTGAATACGGATTCCCCTTATTATTGGGTGGATTTGTATGTGCAGGCACCTTGGGAGACAAGTAGCACCAGTATCAGCAGTCATTCTGGGGATGGAACGTCAAACTCAGTGACATTTAGTTATACCTTCCCGAGTGGTGCCATGAATACAGGCGATTTTCTGATAACAGCTACCATTTATCGCTGGTCTGATATGTCATACTACGAGGAGACGCATACCGTGCCTGTAGAAGTGAACAACACTCCAAACTGCAATTTATGCCTGAACGGGTGTTCTTCGTGTCAGTAACCCACTCGGGCGCAACCATGAAACACAGTCAGCCACCGTCTCCGGGCGGTGGTATCTCTTTGCCTCTTAAACGTGCATTCTGCAACCGGCCACTGTTTCCGGGCGGTGGCCCCCTCTTTTTACTCTTCCTTGCACCGCCACCTCCTACCCGCTTCCGTTATGACAGCTTCACCAAACGCTTCAAAATTTTTATTTCAAATTTTAACAAAATATTTACATACCCCTTGACAACACATCAACTTGTCAACTATAATTAATAGAAATCCGTTAAAGGAGATATTGATGAACGACCCGAAAGTGACCGTCGTAGGGAGCGCGAACGTCGACCTTGTCATCCGGGCGGAACGGAAACCGACCAAAGGCGAAACCCTCATCGGCGAAACGTTCGACATCTTTACCGGCGGGAAAGGTTTTAATCAGGCGACAGCGGCAGCGCGGTTAGGCGCAGCTGTGACACTCATCGGCAGAATCGGGGAAGACCTCTTTGGCGAAATGCTACGCACCGCAATGGCAACCGAACATATTGACAGCCAATTTGTCAAAAGCGATGCTGAAGGAGGGACCGGTGTAGCCAATATCGTGGTTGAACCGGATGGCGATAATAGTATTATCGTCGTGCCGCGCGCAAATATGCGTTTGACACCGACAGATATAGACGCAGCTGAAACCCGAATTGCTGAAGCGAAGGTGCTCCTATTACAGCTGGAGACACCGATTGATGCATCACAACGGGCAGTAGAAATCGCTAAAGCTAACGACACAACTGTCATTCTCGACCCGGCACCTGCGCGTTCGCTGCCTGAAAGTTTATTGGCACAAGTGGATATATTAACACCTAACGTCTCGGAAGCAGCAGTCCTCGCTGACCAGAGGGTTACAACGCCTGAAGCCGGGATTACAGCTGCCAAGGCGTTACAAACACAGATAGCTCCCGATGGTTTTTCCGCTGTCGTGTTGACACTTGGAGAACGTGGCGTGCTGCTTTGCACACCGACGCGAACTGAACATGTCCCCGCAGTGCCGGTCGAAGCGGTAGACACAACAGGGGCAGGGGACGCGTTCTGTGGCGCGCTTGCAACGGCACTCGCTAACGGAGATGACCTATTGGACGCGGTAACATTTGCTAACAGAGCCGGCGCGGCAGCTGCCACTGTTCTTGGCGCAACGCCTTCAATGCCGACTCGGCAGAAGATTGAGGCAATACACTCTACAATTTAAAGTCAAGAGAACGAAGCCCAAACAACGTGCCGGGCTGGATATATGGCGAGGCAGATTTCATACACATAAACCTTATCAAACCGCAAGGAAATATTAAAAAATGAAAAAAATACACGTTTGGTTGATAGTCGCTCTGTCGCTTTTCACAATTGCTACGCTGGGATTCGCGCAAGAGGACTGGGAAGCGCAGATGAGAAAAGATTTCGTGAAGGTGCTGAAGGAAAAGAAAAAACAGGCTGAGAAACATCGCGAATTTATCGCAAAATGGCAGAAAGCGGGGCACCTCGACGACCTTATTAATCTATACGAGACTGAAAAAGTGAATCACCCGGACAATGCCGCATTTTATTACGGATTGGGTTATACCTACGCACGCAGCACACCGACAGAAAATAGGGACACCGAAGCACAGGCAATTGTTTATTTTGAGAAGGCAATTGAACTTGATGTTTCCCTGTTTTGGGCCCACTTTAACCTCGCTGTTATCTACAAAAAACAGGGGAAAGATGCACAGGCTTTATCCATATTCCGGACAAGCATCGATTTGAACCCGAAGTACTATCCTATTCACTATTACATGGGTGAGATTTATCTCAAGCAAGGCAAATACACTGAAGCATTGCACGCCTTTGAATCGGCACACGCCTTAAACCGAAAATGGGCATATCCGATTTACGGGAGGGGGTTGGTTTACATGAGTCAGGGCGACCTGAATCTGGCGCGTGAGGCATTTGAGCATGCAATTTTGCGGGACCGCAAGTTTGCCCCCGCCTATATTAAATTAGGGCAAATCCTCGCCAAAGAGGGGTTTTTTGATGCCGCACTAGCGGAGTACGGAAAATCAGCGCGATACCAGCCGTCCACGACACAAGATGTGTTCGAACTTGCAGTGATTTTCGCGGAGCAAGACAATACAGAAGGCGCGATTTCACTCTATCAACGCGCAATAGAAATTGACGCAACGTATACGCCCGCGCACTTCGCACTCGGTGAAATTTTTTACGCGCAAGGCGATGTTACAACTGCTGTTAATCATTATCATCAGGCGATTGCCGTAGACCCATCGCTCAAAAACGCCTTTTTCGAACCGGTGGCACCCTATTTTGCCGGGGCAATGCCAGATGATGAGGCACGCGCCCTCCTAGAGAAGATGCGGACCGTCCTACCGGATGACCCCCGTTCCTATTTCTATCTAGCCAAACTTGACACCGATGCTGAAAATATAGAAACAGCAATCACGAATTACCAAAAAGTGCTTGAGCTTATTGAAACCGAGCCGAGCTATCTACAGATAGAACTTCCGCTCGGACACTTCCATGATGCACACCTAAATATGGGGCACCTTTATCATAAGCAGGGGGACTTAGACGCTGCAGCAGCCAGCTATAAACGCGCAATAGAATTAAATCCGGAGCTAGCGACCCTTTTCTATGAAAAAGGTAAAACCGCTTTTGAGGCAGAAAATTATATAGACGCGCTGGAACCCCTACAGATACATCTCATGCTATTTCCCGAAGATATTGAGGCAACCTATTTACTCGGGCAGAGCCACGAAGCCAGTGGCGATACCGAAAACGCACTGCATTTCTACGAAAAAACGTTACAGTTGGATGCCAACCGACCAGATGTGCTTTTCAAAACGGTTTATATCTACCGGGAAACGGAATCCCATGAGAAAGCGTTGGATGCCTTGAAAAAGATAATAGCGATTGAACCGGCAAATACTGAAGCACACTATCTCTCGGGCCTGTCGCTCCTGACGTTAGAACGGCACGATGACGCGTTGGCGGCGTTCTTGGAAACTGTTCGCTTGGCACCCGATAACGTTTCCGCGCACTACAACGCGGGAAAACTTTTTGAACACAAAAAGGATAACGACAACGCTATCGTTCATTACGAAAAAACGATTGAACTCGACCCGAAAACCGCGGAACCCTTCTTCCGACTCGGCGCAATCTACCACGGACGCGGCGATGATGATAACGTCATCCGAGTCTACGAACCCGCTTTGGAACTGGAACCGGAACATCCCAACCAACAGCATGCACTTGCTGTCATCTTTGAAAAACGGAGCCAGAACGAGGCAGAAGCAGAAGAAGAAAAGATTACGGAAAACCGTCTGAAAGCAATTCATCGCTACGGATTGGCGAACAAATTTGACCCCGAGCATTTCGACTGGCACTACCGGTACGCTCGGCTCTTAGACAAGCACGCCGAAACGCTTGAGAAATACGATACCCACGCTGAAATGGCGGTCGATGAATATACCAAGACGGTTAAACTCAACGGTGGGTTTGCGGACGCATATTTTCATCGCGGCCTGATTACATACCGCTATAAACGTATCGGCAATACCGTTTACCGCTATGGCCAAATCTTGGAGGATTTTAAGCAGGTAACCGGTTTACAACCGAAGAATGTCACCGCACACTACTATGTCGGAAAACTTCAAATAGCTAAAGATGAGTATACGCTCGCGAAGGATGCATTTCAAAAGGTCGTAGAACTTTCCCCCAAATATAAAGGCGTTAACCTAGAATTGGGTAAACTTGCACAACGTGAAAAGAGGTGGAAAGAAGCGATTCAGTTTTATGAAAAAGAGATAGGCATTGATGATAAAGCTACGGAGGCTTACCAACGGCTCGGCGACCTCTACCATAGCTCGGAAATGGATTACAATAAGGCGAAAGAGATATTTGAGAAGGCACTCGAATTGGACGACAAGCACGTACCAACTATCCTTTTATATGCCAACAATCTCTTCAGCATGGATTCGCTGGGCGCAGCTGCTGACCAGTTTGAACGCGTGCTCCAATTGGAACCGGATAATTTGACAGCAAACTTCAATCTCGCCTTGATGTATGAGTATACGGAACGGATAGGGCAAGCCCGAGCACAGTGGCAGCGGTTTCTTGACTTAAATCCACCTGAACAATGGAAGCTTCAAGCCGAGAAAAAGCTCCGCGAACTCGGGGGGCAGTAGTTTGAATCATGTCTCTCACTCGCCTGTGGCCGTTGTCGCAGGCGGGTTTCTGACTATAATTTTGGTATAGACATCTTGTGAATTAGCTTTACGGAGCCATTTTGAGGAAGAGCAATTGGTGAATTGGCACCCCATAAAACAGAAAGATTGGAAAGCTGAGGAACCGGGGGTGAAACATTCACCCCCCTTCCACTCTTCCACTCTTCCACCCCAGCTCTTTACGAACATTATCGGGAGCTCCCACATAGAAGTCCACGATGAGGTTACGTCCACGAACGATATTGCTATCCTCCGTGGAAAGGTAGGAGATGCCGAAGAGGGCATACTTATCATCGCTGAACACCAAACCGCCGGCCGTGGCAGATATGGCAGAACGTGGGAAGCCCCGCCCGGTAAATGTATTCTCGCCTCCATCGTCTTCAGGCATCGCCTGAAGCAGGACCAGGTGCATCTGCCGAACCTCATCGGAGCACTCTCTATTGCCGTAAGCATACATGCCACAACAGGCCTCGAAGCACGGATTAAACATCCAAATGATGTCCGAATTGCGAAAAAAAAGGTTGCAGGCGTACTAACAGAGCTTGAATACGACCAACATCAGCGACCCTTCTTTGTGGTAGGGTTCGGTGTGAACGTGAACATCACGGCCGCGGAATTTCCAGCTTCACTTCAGGAAACAGCGACATCTTTGCGAATTGCAGCGTCAGAAAACAACCTTAAGAGAGAAACGTTACAAGGAGACGGAGACATATCTCGTGCTATGCTCCTCCAAGCAATATTGCAGCAATTTGAGGAGAACTATCTCCACCTGAAGGCTGGAAATATATCGGTAATTGCTAATCAACTAAAGGCGTGGGAAGAAAAATCATGAAAAAAATTCTTGTCAGTGCATGTCTAATAGGCGTTAATTGTCGATATGATGGGGGCAACAGTTGCAATGAAGACGCGGTGAACCGCATCATGAAGACAGATGAGCTTGTCCCGGTCTGTCCTGAAGAAGCGGGGGGACTTCCGACCCCGCGGCCGCCTGTTGAAATTGTCGGGGGTGATGGCAACGATGTCTTGGATGGCAAAGCGAAAGTTCTGACCGCCGATGGCGAAGATAAGACCGAAGAATTTTTGAAAGGGGCACAGCATGCCCTACACCTCGCGCAATCCCAAGGTGCAACGTGCGTCATCCTCAAATCCAGAAGTCCATCGTGTGGGTGTGGCACAATCTATGATGGCTCGTTTTCCGGAGTGCTTACCGCAGGCGATGGCGTTACAACCGCACTCCTGAAACGCCACGGCATTGAAATCATTTCCATATAGGCAATTTAGCAATTAGTTACCATTAACCAATTCCGATCAATTGTCGAACCTGTTTCCCAATATCGTGGCTGCGCATCAGCGATTCACCAACGAGAATAGCATTGACACCTGCTTCCTGTAAGGACTCAACATCTGCTCGTGTGTAAATACCGCTCTCACTGACGACAACCTTCCCTGTCGGAATAGATTCCCGGAACCTGAACGTTGTCGCGATATCGGTCTGAAACGTCCGCAAATCCCGGTTGTTTATGCCGATAATCTCCGCGCCAACATCTAATGCTATTACTAACTCCGCCGCTGTATGGACCTCCACCAGAGATGCCAGCGACAGCGATTCGGCAATGTCCATAAATTCGCGAAGCTGTGCTGGAGTCAACACCGCCACAATAAGCAGAATAGCGTCCGCCCCTGCCAAGCGTGCTTGATAGATGTGATACGGGTCAATTGTGAAATCCTTTCGGAGCAGGGGGACATCAACATGCTGACGAATTGCCGACAGATAATCAAGACTTCCCTCGAAAAAGCGAGCATCTGTCAGGACAGAGATGGCCGCAGCCCCGTTCGCCGCGTAGGTTTCAGCGATGTGAACAGGGTCAAAATCTTCTCGGATAACCCCTTTACTTGGAGATTTTTTCTTCACCTCCGCAATCAGATTGATGTCGCCCGCGTGTGCAATTGCCTGTCGAAAATCCTTCGTCGGGGGTGCACTCGCCACCTCCGCTTTTAATGTGGCGAGCGGCACCTGTTCCTGTTCGGTGTGGAGTTCTTTCTGCTTATGGGCAATAATAGTGTCCAATATCATGGCTTCGCTTTATCCTCGGCTTAACCGATAACTATTTATTCGATATCAATTTTAAACGTTCCAACTTGTCCAGCGCGTTCCCAGAATCGATGGACACTTCAGCACGTTTGATTCCTGTCTCAAGGCTATCCGCTTTTCCGCCGGCGACAATCGCAGCGGCGGCGTTCAACAGCACAATATCCCGTTTCGGTCCCTTCTGTCCCTTAAGGATATTTGTAGTGATGTTGGCATTTTCTTCAGGAGTGCCGCCGAGGAGTGCTTCCGGGTCAGCCTTTGGAATTCCGAGTGTTGCTGGGTCGAGCGTATAGGTTTTCACTTCACCGTTGGACAGTTCCGAAACACGCGTCGTGGTTACCGTCGTGATTTCGTCTAAACCGTCGTTGCCATGCACCACATAAGCCCGCTGTGTTCCAAGGTTGTTAAGAACATTGGCATGCAATTGTGTGAGGTCTCGCGCGTAAACGCCAAGCACTTGTGCCTGTGCCCCTGCCGGATTGGTGAGCGGCCCGATGGCGTTGAAAATCGTGCGGATACCGATTTCTCTGCGGGGCCCGATAGCATATTTCATTGCCCCGTGCAGCATCGGTGCAAACAGAAACCCGATACCCACTTCATCAATGCACTGCCCGACGTGTTCAGGCGGAATCTCAATATTTACCCCCAATGCCATCAACACATTGGCACTCCCGCTTTGTCGTGTCACGCCTCGGTTACCATGCTTAGCGACTGGTACCCCCGCACCTGCCACAACGAATGCTGAGGTTGTTGAAATGTTGAACGAGTGCAGCCCAGTGCCGCCTGTGCTGCAAGTATCAACGACTAATCGCTGTTTTGTCGGGACCGGGGTTGCTTTCGCACGCATCACACGGGCAGCCCCTGTAATTTCTGCTACGGTTTCCCCTTTGAGGCGCAAGGCAGTGAGGAAGCAGGCGATTTGTGCATCAGTCGTTTCACCTGCCATAATCTCGTCCATAGTTTCAATCATCTCTGCTTCGGTTAGGGAATTTCCCTCTATAACCTTCTGAATAGCTTCACGAATCACGCGATATGCCTCCTAGATAATATTTTCGGGATTTTGTAATATTTTTAATTATAACGGAGATTCGTCAATTTTTCAAGTAGGGATTCCCGGAAGTCGTGACATTAATCACTTGACATTTTATGGCATTTATCATACAATTACTGTTAATTATAATAGAGAAGCACCCCGAATCCACGAGGCACACGGTGTGCTTACTTCACTGACAGGTGGAAATCGTAGGGGGAAATAGGTACTTTCATAATAGGCATGCCATTGTGGTATGTCATAACTTCCCTTAAAGGAGATATGAAATGAAGAGAAATAAATCAAAGTGCCTGACGCGCTTTTTGACCCTATCCTTGATAACCTTGTCCTGTTTACTAACGTTTCCGCTTTTCGCAGAACCCCTCGATAGAGATAATAAGCCGGCAAAAGTGAACAGTGTATACGGAGATGTATCTGTTGATGACCTCTGGTACAATAATCAGGAACCGGGTGTCGCCTATTTGAGGGGCTCCATTGAGCTCATACACTATAACCCTAAAGTGAAAAACGAGTTTGATTGGGGGTTCCGCCTCGAAATCGTTGGGTATGGTTTTGATGAGAATGGTTTTGATGAGAAAGACGATCATTATGGAACAATAGGAGGAACAAATAATATCTTTACCCGCTCTCAAACCATCTCTCTACATGTTGACAGGACGCATGCACGAAGAGGGGAAAGGCACGAGATGCTTGGCACCGTTTGGCTGAACGTCAAGCACCCCCGGCATCGGAATAATGTAGATGCTTGGCAAGCTAATTTTAAGGTTAGGTTTAATCACAACCCGAACCCCATTGTTGGACTCGGTCCCACAACAAATGGCGTTGACTTCGTGGACAATGCGAGAGGTTTCTTTGCCAGCCCAGGGGGTACCCAGGAGTCTCTGCTAATCACGGACGCACCTTATAGTCAAGTCTATTGGTATGTAAAAAAACCGAAGGATAAGACTTACGGCCCGAATGTGCAAATCGATGTGGGCAATGGCGAAATGACTAAAGCAACGATGCGTTACGACTTTCCTGAAAATATCGAAGGGACCTACAAAATAATCGCTTATATTTACCGATGGGATTTATCTGTGTATGAGCTTAACTACAGTGTTTGGGTCGATGATGGGAGGCCATAATGATGCGCTATACACGTTTTATTACCTGCTGCCTTCTGTTGTTGGTTCCTACCCTTACTACTGCGGAAATCGTTTTTAAATCACAGCGCGATGGTGCTAACAATCTCTATGTGATGGACGATGATGGCAGCAATGTCCAAAGAATAACCTTCACGCAGTTTCCCTTCTCTGATTCGGGTCCCCGCTATTCTCCGGATGGCAAGCATATTGCGTTTTGGAGAGATGTGATTGTGGACCCGGAGAAAAAGGGTCAGCAGACAGACATGTTTATCATAGATAGAGATGGCAGCAACAGACGGCGGCTCACCGAGAATGCCGCATTGGATAGCAATCATTCGTGGGCTCCGGATGGCCGCCGCCTTGCCTTCACAAGTGACCGGAGCGGGGACGATGAAATTTATGTGATAGACATCGTAACCCGAGAGATTCGGCAACTGACCCGCAATCCAGACTTCTGGGAATGGGCTGCTGGGCCGGACTGGTCTCCCGATGGCAAATATATCGCCTACCGACAGGCGAAACCCCCACGCGGATTAACAACTATCTACGTGATGAATGCGGATGGAAAACGCGCGCAACCGCTTGTTCCTGCTGACGATTGGTATCGCGGTAGCCCACGTTGGTCTCCAGATAGCAAATCTGTTATGTATGTTGAAGCACTCTACGAGCCGGGGCAAGGATTCAAACTATTGGCAAACAACGTCGTGATTCACAAGCATGGGACCAAAGCGCGGCGGATTTTAGAAACCCCCAAGGATTGGTTAATACATTCCGCCTGTTGGATGGACAACGGAAAACAGGTGCTGATTGGCGCAGAGCCACTCGATGCCCCAAATCGGCAGATTGACATCTACCGGTATAATCTCGCCAACGACAACATAACCAACCTGACAAACCATCCGCGAGACGACTACTCCCCGGATTGGATAAGCGATAAAGTGCTTTCTGTCACCCCACTAGATAAAAAAAAAGTAAGGTGGGGCAATCTAAAGAGGTGAACCCTTAAGGCTAAACCTCTATTGAAACGAAAGCCGTGTTATCCGGGTATAACACGGCTTTTCGCATCGCAGCATGAACAGTAAGCACACGGGCATGTCCCCTTCGAAATGATTGCGTGTTACCCACAGGACTTATGCAAATTTAGGAGAACCATCGTAGGGGCGAGGTCTCCTCGCCCGCTACGCTAGGTCTCCCTTTTATTTGGATGTTGGGTTACGGAAACCTATGGAAACCGTTGGAAACCAGAAATATAAGAACCCTCTTCTCTTTTCTCGCTCTTGCTAATTGTCAATCGCCAATTGCTAATTGCCAATTATCATAAGGATTTATCAACGCGCTGCGTCTGTCCTGATACAAAAACTTTACACACCCTACTCTCCCGGACAGTTGATATTTAATCTAAATTCTGTTACAATACAATTAGAGGAGGAGAAATTATGAGAATCACGGTACTGTTAGTTGCTTGTTTAATACTCTGCTTCACAGCGTGCGGTCCGAAAAGCATACCCTATTCACAGGGCACAGATGCCCCCAAACCGAGTAAAGCAGCAAAATCACATTACAACTGGGGACTCACGTATGCCAAACAGGGAAACCTAGAGCAAGCCGTCACCGAATTTAGATTGGCAATCCACTATGAACCGAGGTGGGCATTGCCGTATTTCAATCTAGGCGCGACCTACGCAAACTGGGATAAACTTGACCAAGCCATCGTTGCATGGGAACACGCGGCGCATCTAGACCCGGACTTCGCAAAGGCGCATTATTACCTCGCCCTCGTCTATTCCGTAAAGGCGGGGAAGGTTTCACAGCAGTCCTTGCCGGGTTCCTATATTGCAAAGTCTATTGCATCTTTACGTGAAGCGATTCGGCTAGATAAGGCAGTATTCTCAGCAGCAGAGGCGGAACCGGTATTTGAGGCAATTCGCAACACACCCGAATATCAAGCTATGCGGCAAGCCGCTACACAGGAACAGTGAGCCCCCGCACGACAAAACATGGCACGTTATACAACCGTTTCCCCCAGAGAACTCACAGAGATTGTGTCCCATTACGACATCGGCACACCGATAACGCTTGAGGACATTCCTGGTGGATTTGGGAATAGCAACTTTAAACTGACAACAACAGAGAGGACATTCCTGCTGAAAATTTGCGATGAGAAAACAGAGACAGAGCTGCAGGCACAAATCGCGCTGTTAGCGCATTTACGTAAACACGCGTACCCGACGGTCTACCCGATTTTGCTGAAAAATGGTGAAGCACTTCACGTTAGACACACCGACTGTGTGATGCTCTATCCGTTTTTACAGGGGGTTACGCCGCAACCTTCCGAGCGGACGTTGGCATGTATTGGCGAAGCATTAGCACAATTGCATTGCATGCCGCCGCTTGCAGGATTGCCGCCCTTTCCGATGGGCATTTCGCAAATAGTTCCGTTTTTTGCCGAGGTAGAAGGCACACAATTTGTCACGCATCCGTTTGTCCTCCGTTTGAAATCGGACCTGGAATGGATGCGTCCCCAGCTGACGCAGCCATTACCGGAAGGAATCCTACACGGTGATCTGTTTTTGGATAACACCCTATTTGATGGTGAACAGCTGGTTGCAATCCTTGATTTTGAGGAGGCATGTGCTGACACTTTACTGATTGATGTCGGAATGACAATTATTGGATGTTGTTACACAGCACAGCATGACCTACATGTAGCCGCTGTACACAGTTTCCTGGACGCGTATAACGCGTTGCGGCCCTTGACAGCAGCCGAATGGGACAGCTTGGATTGCTTCGTCCACTATGCTGCCAGTGCTATCGCGTTTTGGCGGTTTCGGCAATTCAATATCCGTCGTCCGGATGCGCGCCGCGCGGATACATATCAGGAGATGATTGAACACAGTGAGAAATGGCAGTCGAGAAATTTCTAACGAACGCGCAGAACCATAGGTAAGATATGTCTTTAGTAAGCTTAGAACATGTTACCAAATTTTATGACCCGGAGCTGATTCTAGACGATATTTCTGTCGCAATCGCCCCCGGGGACCGAATCGGATTAATTGGGCGTAACGGCACCGGGAAAACGACATTAATTAAAATCATCGCGGGTATGATTACCGATTTCAAGGGCACTGTTAACCGAGCAAAAAGCTTGCACATCGGATATCTGAACCAGGAGCCGGAGCTTGCGCGAGACTGCACGTTACGCCAGGAGATGCTAAAAGTTTTTGAGGAACGGCGCGCCCTTGAGGATAAGATGCTTCTGCTTGCAGAGGAGATAGAAACGGCAGAGCAGCCGGAGCTTTTGGCACAGTATGCAAAAGTTCAGGAACAGCATGAAAGGCTTGGCGGTTACGATTATGAGTACCAGATAAATCGCGTCCTCGGCGGTTTAGGTTTTAGCGAAGCGGACTTCAATCTACCGATACCTGTCCTCAGCGGTGGCCAGAAAAGCCGCGCAACGCTAGCGAAGCTCCTCCTTACAACACCGGACCTATTGCTCCTTGATGAACCGACAAATCATCTTGACATTAACGGTATTACATGGTTAGAAAATTACCTCAATAGTGAGTACAAAGGGGCTGTCCTCGTTGTTTCTCACGACCGGTATTTTTTGGATAGGGTTGTACGAAAGGTGTGGGAGTTAGCGGAGCACAAACTAAATATTTATCGTGGGAACTACTCTAAGTACACTGAAACCGAAGCCGTTGAGCGGTTAAGCGATGAACGCGCCTTTAAAAAACAGCAAGCCTTTATTGCACATGAGGAGGATTTTATTCGACGCAATATAGCGGGGCAGCGGACACGAGAGGCGCAGGGCAGGCAGAAAAGGTTATCACGGTTGGAACAGGTTGAAAAACCGAGACGTGATAAGCGAACGCTGCGACTGAATTTTACGCCTGAAACCCGCGGCGGCAACGATATCCTCCGATGTAAAAATGTCGGCAAACAGTTCGGCGATAAGGTCGTCTTCACGGGACTAGATTTCGAGGTGAAATACCAGGATGTCATCGGGATTATCGGGGCAAACGGCACAGGAAAAACAACGTTGTTCCGAATGATTTTGGGAGACGAATCCCCAACACAGGGGGAACTTTGGGTGGGACCGACGCTCAAGTTCGGATATTATACACAGGAATTAGAAGGACTCAACCGGCAGAATGAAATCATAGAGGAAATCTGGGCACTCTGTCCGGACCAGACGCAGGGTGAAATCCGCAGTTTTTTAGCAAGGTTTCTGTTCACCGGAGATGACGTGTTCAAACAGATTGAAACGTTAAGTGGCGGTGAGCAGAGTCGCGTCCAATTGGCGAAATTATTGTTAGAAAACGCGAATGTCCTGCTGCTTGATGAACCAACAAACCATCTGGACATTCCCGCACGCGAGGCGTTAGAAGCCGCACTTGCCGAGTATCCAGCAACAATTTTCATTATCTCTCACGACCGCTATCTGTTGAATAGTCTCGCCACAAAGCTCCTACTCTTTGATGCCAAAAAAGAGGGAGCAACAGCACACTTTTTTGAAGGCACCTATGCCCAATATGAAGCCTCCCTGCGACAACCTGCCGAAGATGAATCCCCTGTCTCGGAAAAGAGCGCGTCAGAGAATCAACCGCCGCCCACGAAACGGAGGTCAAAATCTAAGCGTAAACGCAAGATGAAGGCACAACGTTTAGTCGGCAGCAACTAAAAAAATTCAGCAAAATTCATTTTAATTTGACATTCTGGGAAAACCGGTGTATAATTATATCGTATACGATGAAATATATCTCTGATATAGGACGTATTAGAAATGTCTAAGGACCATGAATTTAATGAAAAAATTGATGTCGTGATACGTGTGATGCGTCATGCACAAGCAGCGGTTAAATCTAGGTTCATACAAGAAGTTGTTCCCAATCGTCTGACGATTGTACAATTCAACGCACTTCAACACCTGCATTGGTATGGCGGTGAGCGTGGGATGTCAGTCAGTGAGCTCGGTGAGCACTTGGGGCTTGCACATAACACAGTTTCTGGGTTAGTGAGTCGTCTTGAACAGCATGGGTGGGTAATCCGTCGTAAGTGTGATGAAGATCGGCGGCGTGCCCGCATTCAACTCACCCCGCAATCTCAACACCTTTTCCGGGAACGTCTTGAACATGCAGAGAACTTTTGGCAAAGCACTTTTGGGCAGTTATCGCCAGAAGAACAGGAAACGTTGATTGAAAGTCTGCAACGGTTGAAACAGGTAATGGCGAAGCCGGTGTGGCCCAGTTATGCCCAGTTGCATCCTCGTGACGCGACGCGTTTGCAAGAACGGTTTGAAACCGAATTAGCCGAACTTGCACAAGGGAAGCTGAAACTTGTGGGCATCCGGTTGATTCTTGCCCAAATCGCAGAAAAACGGGATGAGCATGAACTTGCAGCGTTTTTGAACCAGGCAGCTTCCGAAGAAATTCGGCATACCGACCAGCTGTTCGAACTGCTCGGACATGGCGAAGATTTTGAGCGGCTACTTAAAGCCCTCGCCCAGGAGGACGACGTGGTGTATGAAGAGCTGTTAGCGTTAGTTGAAAACGCACCGTGTGACGAAAACGCCGAAGAGCTCCTGCTCCTTCAGGAAATGGTTCAAAATAGTCGGAGATATAGACGTTGGTTTCGCAATATCCATAAAAAAACGAATGAGTGATTTCTATTTTGCTAATGGACACCTGAGACTACCCCTTTTGATTCCGAACCCAGTGCCCGCAACAGCCAAGGCCAAGGATGCAGAAGCCGTTTTCTAGGTCAAGAACACTTAAGGAGAGTAGCTCTCTAGCAACTGAAATTCTACATAGTAAAAAAGGAACAGAATATGCAGTCCCAAAGTCCCGAAAACCTTCCGCCAGACTGTTACGATGATGCCGAACTGATTGAGCAATTTCAGCGAGGTGATAAGGCTGTATTTGATACACTCTTTACACGTTATCAGAAACGCACCTATCGGTTAGTGCAGCGTTTTGTACCGAACCATGAAGATGCTCAGGATATTACGCAGGACGCGTTTATTCGTGCGTACCAAGGATTAAATGATTTTAAAAGCCAGTGCCAGTTTTATAGTTGGCTTTACCGCATTACGGTGAACCTCTGTATAGATTTCTTAAGGAAAAAGTCACGGTCAGAAATGCTGGTCTATGAATCGGAAGACTCGGATGAATTGCCATTAGCAAATTTTCCGGACCTACGTTCAGATTCGCCTGCCAAAGCAGTTGAAAATAAGGAACTAAGAGCGCACATCCGGAAAGCAATTCGTCAGCTTCCGCCGAAGCAGCGCCAAATCTTCATTTTGCGGCACTGGGATGGGTTATCGCTTAAAGATATCGCAGCTACGGTTGGCCGCTCGGATGGTACCGTCAAGGCACATCTGTTTCACGCGCATCGCAACCTGCGCAAGTATCTCAGCTCTTACCTGAAAGAGGAAGAGGCTGAGGAATGAACTGAAAAAAAAGTGTTTAAATGATATTGTATCCCTGTTTAAACCTTGTGCAATGTACCCCACAGCCTGGAAACGGAATCTCCGTTGTAAATCGCCAGACTGTGGAGTACATTTCCGGGGTATCCTGATGTATCAATTTAGCGTCTATACCCTCCCCCCGTTTGTCTATTCCGATGTCCTGCCAAAAATAAACAATCTGGGATTTCTCGAAAGCACTCAGAAGCCACTACCTATCAACGTTCTCTCAATACGCAGTTATGAAAATGCTAAAAAATGCTCATCGAATGTCGGTTTGCATAACCCCTATAAATATATCGTCCTTGAGGAGCGGGCTGCTTGCCCGAATACTGGGACTAAGAGCGGTGGGGAAACGGCTCTTCTATAAATATATCGTCCTTGAGGAGCGGGAAACCGTTTGCCCGAATACTGGGACTAAGAGGCGGGGAACCTTTTGCCCAATATTCGGGCACACAGTCCGCTCCTCATACTAGGTCAAAACTTTTTTCAAACTCACGTTAATAGAGATTACGTTTCCTCGGTATCCGATGTGAAGAGGGCTTCAACAAACTCCGCACCTGCAAAATCGCGTAAATCGTCAAGTTTTTCGCCAATACCGATGAGTTTGACAGGTGCCCCGATTTCAGCATTTACCCCAATCACTATACCACCTTTAGCAGTGCCATCCAGTTTAGTCACAACTACCCCGGTAATGGGTACCGCTTCGTTGAAAATTTTCGCCTGCATCAGTGCGTTCTGCCCGACCGTCCCATCAATGACCAGCAGTACTTCGTGAGGTGCACCGACATGTCCCTTTGCCATCACACGTCCGATTTTTGCTAATTCGTCCATCAAAGGTTTTTTCGTATGAAGCCTGCCAGCGGTATCAACAATTAGCAGGTCAGCGTTGCGATGTTTCGCTGCATGAACTGCGTCAAACACAACAGATGCGGGTTCCGCGCGTTCCCCACCACGAATCAGTTCAGCACCGGCTCTATCACACCAAATCGCTAGTTGGTCCTCCGCCGCTGCGCGGAATGTATCTCCTGCTGCGACGATAACACGGGAGCCGTCAGCCCCAAAACGACTTGCAAGTTTGCCGATAGTCGTTGTTTTCCCGGCACCATTCACACCGAGAATCAAAATCGTATAAGGTTTTTCACCTTCAATCTGCAACGGAACATCTTCGCCAAGTAGATTCAGAATTTCGTCTTTTATTACCTGTTCCAACGCTGCCGAATCATCTAATCCATTGGATTTCACCGTTTCTCTGACATTGTCCATCAACTTCAGCGTAGTATCAACCCCCACATCAGCTTGGATTAAAATCTCCTCGAGCTCCTCCATCAGTTCCTCGTCAATTTTCCTACCAACCCGAAGGAGTCCTGTGAGTTGAGATATAAACCGGTGTCTCGTTTTCGCCAACCCGGATTTGAGACGATTAAACCAGTTTTTCTCTTCGGGGGCCGCCTCTAATTCATCGGGGGCTGCCTCTGATTCGGGGGTTACCTCTGATTCAACCGTGGTTTTATCCCCCCTCTTAAACAGTTTTCTGAGCACGTATCGCTTTCTCCTTTTATTCTAAAATTAGCTGTGCTTCATGCATGGTTAAAACTGCGCCTTTGTAAACCTGCCTACAAAGCGCGCCCCTCCATGCAAGAACGTAAAATTATTTGCTTGCAAGAAGTTTCAAAATTTGATAACATAACCCCTAATTGGATTTGTCACTAATATAGTCAGGATGGACGCAAATTTAGCGCGTAGGCTCGGAGAGGCGAGGTCTCCTCGCCCGTTAGGCCATCTAAATCCCATTCTCATAAGGCCTTATCGACCTGCTGCGTCTGTCTTGTATAGTAATACTATAACACAATTTCAAAAAATGTGTTAGTTTTAAGGGGGCGGTAAAGTTTTTGGCACAGGTATATGGAAAAGCATGGAAGTGGAAGATTGGAAAGCCAGTTCACCGCCTAAGTCGGGTGTTGATTTGACCATCGGCGGTGCCCCTCCATCTCCTTCCTCTGTTGAAACCCAGATATATAGGAAATTGGAAAATTAAACGCTAACTTATACCATTTTTATTAATTATTCTATCATTACCGGTTGTTGGAAATGAAACGGAGAACGGAAGACACAAACTGGAAGTTTATGCTACGATAAAGAACACAAACTGGAAGTTTATGCTACGATAAAGAACACAAACTGGAAGTTTATGCTACGATAAAGAACACAAACTGGAAGTTTATGCTACGATAAAGAACACAAAGAAGTTTATGCTACAAGAAAGAGACATTTTCAATTAGAAATGGTATTACATAAAAAAGCGGTGGATTTTTCATCTGTGGTTACGGGTTGTCCGTATTCTGATGTATCAACGCCAGAATACTAAACATCAACAACCTATAATCGATACGTTCAGATGTTTCTGAGAAACGAACCCCGCACCTATGTGCATCTCCCTCAGGAACGTCTCGTTTATCTAATAGAGATAGAGAAGGCATGCTAAGGGACAAGCTGCCGCCTTCGCATTCTCCTCAATATCGGATTGAGGGGTGAACATCAACGTAAAATACCGGCACCTGTTTTGGTGCCAAAAGGAGTATGAAAATGTTAGTTAGAACATATCTCACCGTTGCTACAGTCATGATGCTGTTTTGTCTCGGTTTTGTGACAAGCAGTGATGCGTTTCGTATTGTGGAAATGAGACCCGATAATAACTCGTCATACGAAGACAAGGATTATGGTGTGACCTCCCAAACTATATGGCACGTCGCTTATCTGAGAACGGATGAACCGTACTATAGTGTTACATGGTACGTTAATGACGTTGTATCAGGATATAGCTATGGGGGTCACGTTGCAACAGAAGCTTATTTTTCGCCCTATTGGCTAACTGGAGACATTACTGGGGCAAATTATGTGATAAAGGCGGTCGCTTGTAGGATGGACAAAAATCCGCTTTCTACAGACACGGATTTCTACAAACTCGTAGTCTGGAAGCCGGTGATAAGACAGGATATCTATAGGATCGATGTTTATGGGTACGCAGAGCTCACGAAACAGTACTACGACAACGGCGTGATAACCACATCGCAGTATGTCCATGCTCGTGGCGGTCCCCGGGGTGGTGATCTTTTCTGGCGGTTCATGCATGAGGTCCGAGGGCCCAACGGCGGTCGAATCGGTTTTGAGCAGGAGGAATTAGAGGACGAGAATGGGGTCGCTGCACTTTTCAAGTTAGCCCCCGGTGCTTCGTATACTTCACCTACGGTAGACCTCTCCATTTCCCTACCAACGGCATCAGGGATATACACCTCAAAGGCGTATGTAAACCTCGAAGTCGAAGGGACTGAAATCAATGCGGAAGACGGGAAACGTAAGGTAAAAGACAGCTGGCCCGTTACGAACGAAAAGACGTTCCAACAAGAATAACCTTAGAGGGCGGGTGTCTTCACCCGCCCCCTTCCTAAAAGGAGTAGGGCAATGCGTAGTCTTACAGCAACCTTAGGGTTTCTCCTCTGTTTCGTATCTATTGCAAGTGCGAAAATCGTCTTTACGTCAAATCGCAATAGCGATGACAAAGACAATTACGACATCTATTTGATGGACGATGATGGTGGCAACCTCCAGCAACTCACGCATACACAACTGAGCGAGAGTGCCCCGCAATGGTCCCCCAATGGCAAACAGATTGTTTTCAAGCGGCAAGTGCATCCATTTGATTCGCAAAGGTCACACTTGTTCATCATGAAGGCAGATGGCACAAATGAACGGCAACTCACGCCCCCCCCCAAGAAGGGATTTGATACCTATCCCGTGTTTTTCCCGGATGGGAAGCGGCTTCTTTTTGTCCGGTATATGTCTCACGATGATGCCCCTGACGCGCACACCATCAATGTGATGAACCTCGCCACAGGAACTATCAAAAAAATCGCTGACTTTGGCGTAAACTTTCCCGATGTGTCCCCAGATGGTAAGCATATTGTCTACGGTGATATACATGGGGCGGGGGGCAACGGCGGAAGTAATATCGGATTGATGAACACAGATGGGGACGATGTGTCTGAACTCCTGCCATCCCCTCCAGAAAAACCCACGACACTGAGAGGGATGCCAAGATGGTCCCCGGATGGCAAGCAAATCCTATATACCGAAAGTCAGTATAACATTGTTCGCTTCAAGAACACGGTTGCCTACGAAGCAATAGGGCATCTATACCGAATATGCAATCGGGATGGCACCCCCCATCGCCGCTTGAGTATTCCGAAGAATAGAACACCCGCCGGCTTAGCTTGGATGGATAACGGAAAGGCGATACTTTACAGCGCAGGTGAGGTGGAACTGAACAAAGCCCCGGAGAAAGTGGTGGGGAGTTATAATATCTATAAATATGAGATTGCTCCCGGTCAAAACACACCGCTGACAACGCATCCCGCAAACGACAAGTATGCGGATTGGATAAGTGATAGGGTATATTCAGTGTCGCCCGCAGACAAAAAACCTGTGCGATGGGGAGAACTCAAGTCGCTTTTACTGCCTATGTATCGTGCGGGGATCGACGTATTTTTGCAAGACGTGCGCCTTTTCCGCATGTTCAGAACTTTCACCGGACTGTCCAGAAAATGAACAGTCGTGTCTCTCTACTGGAACACCAAAATTGCTATGGTTCTGCCCTGTGAGTGTGTTAACCGTGATAAGGTATTTCTGAAGGTTTGAACGGGCAATGAATGGTATCTCTTACTAAACACTGCTCTGTACACAAAAACTACATAACTTAGCTCAGGTAGAGAATGAGTGCTAATAAAAATTTTAACCCTGTGGTCATTGACTTTATCACAAGCAACCGCCCATATTTTTTACAAGAGGGCTTTTATTTATTCGGAAAGAGAGGAAAATTTATGATTTTTGGACAAGGAACACATCAGTATATCGTAGAAGAAAATTGGTGGTCACTCCCGGAAGGCTGGGAATTCGGATGGATTCCAGCTGTCGCCGTTGATTCGCAAGACCGCGTTTATGTTTATAGTCGCAGCGAACATCCGATGGTAATTTTCGATCGCGATGGCAATTTTCTCAACTCTTGGGGCGATGACATTCTCAAGGATGCCCACGGAATTTTCATCGATGCTGAAGATAACATCTACTGTGTCGAACGCGAAACGCACGTTATGCACAAGTTTACGACAGATGGCGAATTGCTGATGACGCTCGGCACAATGGATAAACCCGGCGCAACAGGGAAACCTTTCAATCTGCCGACAGATTTGGCGCTCGGGCCTGATGGCGAAATGTTTATTAGCGATGGCTACGGCAATGCCCGCATCCACAAATACTCACCTGATGGGGAATTGATTAAATCGTGGGGACAGCCCGGCACAGGGCCGGGAGAGTTTGACCTGCCACACTGTGTTAGGATCGACCCACGGAATAGAGTCATGGTAGCAGACAGGGAAAACAATCGCATTCAATTCTTCACACTAGATGGAGAATACATCGAAGAATGGGGCGACCTGCTGCATCCGGACACCATCTATATTGACGAAGATGAACTCATCTACGTCGCTGAACTGGACCAACGCATCACTATCCTAACACTGGATGGAGTCGTTGTTTCTCAATGGGGCAGTGAACGCGGCAGTACTGTTCCCGGCGAGTTTTTGGCGTGCCCCCACGGTATTTGGGGAGATTCGCACGGCGACATTTACGTTGGCGAAGTCCAGGCGGATGCCCGACTCCAGAAGTTCATTCGGCAACGCTAATTTCCGCAGTTGTTCAACACCGCTCTTATGTAGGAGCGTGCTGTGCACGCGATACGAAAGGGTGTTCGGATTGCCCGAATCCTGGGGTTAGTCGTTTTTTCAACACCGCTCTTCTATAGGAGCGAGCTGTGCTCGCGATATTAATAACCCCGGGTTGTCATACAAAAAAGACTTGACATCACCTCCTCTTTGTGTTATCCTTGATAGTAGTGTGCTGAGAACGCAACACTCGATTTATGCGTGATATTTCAAATTTGTCCCTTGTCTGTGGGGGAATAGAGGATAAGGAACGGTGGCATCCATGGCAGAACAATTCTCGTTTTTTCAAAAAGTCAACAAAAGTTTTGACAAAGCAGCGCAATTCACGTCATATCCGCCGGGACTTTTGGAACAGATAAAGATTTGCAACAGCTCTTGCCATTTCACCTTTCCGATTAAACGTGACGATGGAAGTATTCAAACGATTCACGGATGGCGTGCAGAGCATAGTCACCATAAGCTGCCAACGAAAGGCGGCATCCGCTACAGCACCCTCGTCAATGAAGACGAGATAATGGCACTTGCTGCATTGATGACCTACAAATGCGCCCTTGTCGATGTACCCTTCGGCGGTGCAAAAGGGGGAATACAACTAGATAGGAAAGAGTATTCCGAAAGCGAATTAGAACGGATCACCCGCCGCTATACTTATGAACTGATTCAAAAAAACTATATCGGCCCCGGTATAGACGTACCGGCCCCCGACTTCGGCACTAGCGAAACGGAGATGGCATGGATCTTAGACACCTATCTCACAATAGCCCCGGAGAAGCTTGACGCTATAGCATGCGTGACAGGGAAACCGATTGAACAAAACGGCATACACGGTCGGAGAGGAGCAACCGGACGGGGTGTCGTCTTCGGTTTACAAGAGGCGTGTAGTTTCGAAGACGATATGGAACAGGTCGGACTGTCTCCGGGGTTGCCAGGGAAAACAGTCGTTGTTCAGGGATTCGGAAACGTTGGCTCTCATACTGCCAAGTTTTTGACAGAAGCGGAAGCAATTGTCATCGGAATTGCAGAGAAAGGCGGGGCCATCTATAACCCGAACGGATTTGATGTTGATAAAGTGACGATGCATCGTGCGGAAACGGGGACAATACGCGGTTATCCGGAGGCGGTCGCCATTCAGAATCCGAAGGACATTTTGGAAGTGGAGTGTGATATTCTTGTGCCTGCAGCGCTCGAAAATCAACTCACTGCCGAAAACGCGGAACGTATCAAGACACGCATCGTCGCCGAAGCTGCTAATGGACCTACAACGCTAGAAGCGGACAGGATTCTCCGAAAACGCGGCATTTTCATCATTCCGGATACCTATCTCAACGCAGGCGGAGTCACCGTTTCCTACTTTGAATGGCTGCGTAACCTATCGCACGTCCGATTCGGCAGGCTCGGCAGGCGGCTCGAGGAAAGCACACATAACGCCATGCTCCGCGCAGTTGAAATAGCCACAGGCTATCAATTCTCAAACGATGAACGCGAACCGATGCACGGGGCAAACGAAGAAGACCTCGTCAACTCCGGGCTTCAGGATACCATGATAAATGCCTATCACGAAATTCGGGACATCCGTATGCAGCACAAGGACAAAAACGTTTCTATAGATTATCGAACAGCGGCATATATCAACGCTATTCATAAAATCGCGCAATCCTATATCCAGCTAGGTATTTTTCCATGATCAATTTAAGTGTAAACGTCAATAAAGTCGCAACATTGCGAAATGCACGAGGCGGTGATATCCCAGAGGTTATAACTGCCGTGGAGACGTGCATCCATGCAGGGGCACAAGGCATAACAGTACATCCCCGCGAAGACCAGCGACACATTAAACCGGCAGATGTTTATGAAGTCGCTGAACATTTAAAAGATATCGACATTGAATATAATATTGAAGGTGACCCGCGTCCTGACCTGCTTGAAATGGTGTTGGATGTGAAACCCACGCAATGCACCCTCGTCCCCGTTGTCAGCGGCGAAATAACAAGCCACACCGTCTGGGATATCCAAAAATATGCCGATGTCTTGAAACCTGTGATAACTTCTCTGAAAAATGCGGATATTCGCATTAGCCTGTTTAGTGGAACCGACCTAAAACAGATAGAGATGACGCGCGATATCGGGGCAGATAGAATTGAACTATACACAGCCCCTTACGCAATGGCAGAGACCGAAGCCGAAATTGAACGCGAATTCACACTACTAAAGGCCGCCGCGGAAAAGGCTACCGAGCTGGGACTCGGGGTCAATGCAGGACATGACCTTAACCTTGAAAATCTACCCCTGATGCGCACATTGCCCGGACTGCTTGAAGTCTCTATCGGGCACCATTTGATGTCGGATGCCCTCTACATCGGATTGGAAACTGCTGTCAGGCGTTACCGTACGGCACTAGGACAGGAGGCTTGATGAACGAAAAAATTAACAATTCCCCTGCTTTAGCAGGAAGCGATGTCAAAAACACATGTGCTATTTTCGATTTGGATGGAACGATTATTCGCTGCTCCTCTGAACAGGTTTTTCTGAAATATTTGTTGAGCCACGGCGAAATTCCGATACCCAATATGTTGGCATGGACATCTAACTTACTGAAAGTGAAGTCTCTTCCCGAGGCGAAGTCCAGCAAAATTTATCTTCGCGGATTAGAGCAGCACCGGCTCTCTGAATTTGCCCGAACCTGCTTTGTGGAATCAATGCTTCCGAGCATTGCACCGCATATCTCCTATCTGATAGCCGCACACCGCGAGAAAGGCCGCACGGTTATCCTTATGTCCGGTTCGTTGTCGCTCCTCGTCCAGCCGTTTCATGAACATTTTCAAACAGATATCATGGTCGCCCACGAATTGGAGGTAGTCGATGGGAAGTTTACAGGAGAACGGGTTGGGCTGCACCCTTATGAACAGAACAAAGCCACCCTTGCACAACAGCTTGCAACGACACATGGATTCGATCTGCGCCATTCTTATGCGTATGGTAATCACCACACAGATGCCTACAAATTAGAATTGTTTGGAAACCCGGTTGCAGTCAATCCGGATAGGAAGCTCCGGCGGATAGCAAGAGAGAGAAATTGGCAGATAGAATTATAGGCAGGAGGTTGTGGAAGAACAGTGCGGCTTGAAAAATACATTGCAACCTCAGGCATCGCTTCTCGGAGAGCAGTTAAGAAGGCTATTCGTGCGGGGTGTGTCACCGTCAACGGCACACAAGTGTTAATTCCGGGGCATCCCATTGAGCCACAAAAGGATTGTATTATTTTTGAAGGGAGGCAGGTTGAGCCGCTTACAGAGCATATCTATGTCATGCTGCATAAACCCGCTGGTTATTTGACAACACGGCACGATGAACGGGGCCGCCCTACCGTGATGGATTTGTTACGGGACCTCCCGGATACCATCTATCCCGTAGGACGGTTGGATTTGGAAACAGAGGGACTTCTCCTGTTCACAAATGATGGTCAATTTGCCTATCGCTTGACGCATCCGAGCCATGAGATAGAGAAAACCTATCTTGCATGGATTGATGGTGTGCCAAGTGCACAAGCTATCGAACAGCTGCGTAGCGGCGTGACTATTCCGAGTGGGAAGACGGCACCTGCGAAAATTAGACAGTTAGATGTAACAATGAAGCCCATAAGCTCACCTGTGAGAAAAACGTCCAAAGCGCGGCAGATTGCAAAATTTGAAGTGATTATTCATGAAGGGAAAAAACGGCAGGTTCGCTTGATGTTTAAGGCGATAGGGCATCCAGTTATCCGCCTAAAACGAATTCGTATCGGTAGGTTAGGATTAGGCAATCTCCAGCGGGGGCAGTATCGTTCTCTCACCCCCGCGGAAATTGATGGTTTGCGAGATTAATTGCCATCCTCAGCAGCCGCAGCTAAATCCTTCGCGCGTTTCATCATCGCTTCAGCGCGAAGCTTCCACTCTTCATCGGTAGCATGATTTGCTAACTTCTCAAGTATCGGAATCGCTTTGTCAAACTGATTACCGAAGACGTAGGTTGTACCGAGGTAGTACTGTGCAGGTTCATAAAGACTGTCTTTTGGATAGGTGTCTACGACGAGCTGAAAGTGCGTCAACGCCTTTTGGAGATTTTCGGTGTTAATCTCTCCGGCCCTGTTTCTCACTTGCTGACCGTAAGTAAGTCCTAGCTCAATGTGCAATTTCGGAATGAGCCCAGTCTCATTTTTTAGGTCTTTCTCGAATACCTTTTCGGCAATTGGCAGAGCTTTTTCAAGCTCCAGCTCTCCTATATAGAAGAGTGCAAAATGCCCGTTCAGTTTCAGGTCATCCGGCATCTTCTTGCTGATTGGCAGTGCTTTTTCGAGCTGTTTGCGTGCCAAATAGAGAATCGCGATTTCGCGGTTCAGTTCCATATCGTCCGGCATCTTCTTCAGTTTCGCTAATTTTTCTTGGAAATCCGCCTCTGCTTTCAATGCCTCTTCCATAACCGGCGCAAACTTCTCCGGTGGTGCGTAGCCAGAGTGGTATTTGATAAGACCGCCATCGGGGCTGACAAATAGGATTGCAGGATATCCTCTCACCCCATATTTTTCCCCTGTTTCCCGATTTATGGGCCGTTCCTCGTCTTCCGGATTTACCTTGACGGTAATGAACTTCTCGGAGAGAGTAATAACGCGTGCATCCGTAAATGTGTCGGCATCCAGCCGCTTGCACCAGCCTCACCAATCTGTATAGAAATCCATCATAACCGGTTTACCGGTCTTCGCTGCTTCTGTCATGCTGTCCTCTATAGACTCTCCCCATTGGACCTCTTCGTTTTCTGCAAGAACAGGAAGTGATACTGTAAACAGCAAGAAGAGACTGAGCACTGTCAAATAGGGTAAAGCACGGTGAAAAGTGTAATTAAACATCAATTTTCTCCTTTTTCAAATCAATTTAAACAATCAAGTTCGTTCAAGTTTGTTCGTTTTGGGTTTACATTGCAATTAATAAGACGTTGTTTTTGAAGAAAAGTTTACGCTTGGCATTAGGCAGGCACACCTACCGTTTAAAATCTTCTATTTACCTGCGGGGAATCGCGTGCGGGTGGAGCGACAGTTAGACGGTTGACTCTATGAGTAAACCGCAGTTGCTATGAAACCGAAGCCCACGCCTTTAGGCGTTGGGTGCTATCACATGCAAGTTTCCACATAGTAGCACAAACTTCCTAGTTTGTGGCCTAAGGGTGCGAACTAGGTAGTTCACGGTACAATTATCATCATTTTTTGACTAAAATCGGCGTTTCCAAGTCTAAAAATTTATAGGTGGCAACTTAACGTGAGTTTGGAAAAAATTTTCCCTTAGTATTCCGGCAACCAGCTCGCTCCTTAGGGACGCTATCTTTATAGAAGCAGAGGGACACGCCCCAAATCTTAGTCCCATCGGGACGATACCTTTATAGGGGTTAGTGCAAACCGACATTTATTATCAAACTCACGTCAACTTAGGTTATTTACCAACGCAGAACTGTGAAAAGATTCGGTCTAGAATATCCTCCGTTGTTGTTTTACCGACGATATCACCAAGGGCATCCAGGCTAATACGTAGGTCGACAGCGACAAGTTCCGGTGGCATGCTATCTGCTAAGCTAGCTGTAACATAATCAAGTGCTTCGTGGGCGCGGTGCAGAGCGTCTTGGTGGCGTGCATTTGTCACAATCGGCGATTCGCCAGGGACAAATTGGGGCCCGAGCAGCTCTTCTCGGATAACCGTTTTCAACGTATCAATACCTTGCCCTTCGGGAATCGCTGTCTGAACGATGCGTTTGTTTGAACAGTAAGCTTGTAACGTTGTCGCCTGCGTAACAATAGGCAGGTCAACCTTATTCAAAATAAAGACAGCGTTGTGTGAATCCGCTACTTGCAAGAGTTCTATATCCGCGTCATTCAACGGTTGAGACGCGTCGAACATGAGCAGTAGGAATTCCGCTGTATTGAGAATGTCTTTACTACGTTGTACGCCTTGCTGTTCAACGGTATTATCTGTTTTGCGTATGCCTGCGGTATCAATGATATTCATCGGGATGCCGCCGAGGTTAATCGTTTCCTCAATTGTATCGCGCGTCGTGCCGGGGATGTCCGTGACAATAGCACGCGCTGTCTGAACGAGTGCATTGAGTAGACTCGATTTCCCGACGTTCGGTTTGCCTAAAATACCGACATTGATCCCCTCCTTGATGATTTTGCCTTCCGAAGCGGTTTCAAGCAACTGTGTTAAGTCTGCTTGGACTGCTTGTGCCGTTTGGTGTTGGATTTCAACCTTCATAAAATCCAGGTCTTCTTCAGGAAAGTCGATGGAGGCTTCAATTTCTGCAAGTAAATTGGCAAGTCTGTCGCTGATAGCATTGACGCGTTCTGAAAGTTTGCCGGACAGTGCGTTAATTGCAATTTTTCGGCTGAGTTCAGTTTTAGCACCAATGAGTTCAGCAACAGCTTCAGCTTGTGCAAGGTCAAGCCTGCCGTTGAGAAAGGCGCGTTGGGTGAACTCGCCGGGGGCTGCGAGCCGTGCCCCCGCCTTTATGACCAATTCTAGCACGGCTGTTAGAGGCGTATTGCCTCCATGGCAGTTAAATTCCACGATGTCTTCGGCGGTGTATGTTTTCGGGGCCCGCATAATGCCGAGGAGCACTTCATCAACAATGTCATTAGATGCGGTTGTATCGATAACATGCCCGTACGTAAGCGTATGCGTTGGCAGCTCAGCGGGTGAGACTGCGCGTGGGGACCGGAACAGTTGGCATGCGATAGGAATCGCGAGTGCACCGCTGATGCGTATTATACCGATACCGCCTTCGCCTCTGGGCGTTGCAATCGCAGCGATGGTATCGTCAAATTTCATGTCGTCCCCCGTTTGCGCATTTTGTGAGGGTGCTGTCCGTTATTTCACGAAGGAGTCCCGACCTCAATAAGCGTCCTGCCTCGTGATAACCACTCTGCGCATGTCCCCCTCGCCTTGGCTATAGGTTGAAACGGCGGTGTCGTCCTGTAATGCAAGGTGGATAACGCGCCGATCTTTCGGGGACATAGGGGCGAGGACGACATCCTGTTGGGTGCGCTTAACTTTTGCTGCGACCTGATTGGCAAGGTCGACGAGCATCTGCTCGCGTCGTTCCCTGTAGCCTTCCGTGTCCACAAATACCCTTTTCTTCGCAAGTGCGTTTTTGTTGATGATACAGTTAAGAAGACGTTCGATTGCGTCGAGGGTTTGCCCATGTTTACCGATGAGAAGTGCAGGCGTATCGGTAATCATATTGAGGTGTGTGCTACCTTCGATGAAATTAGATTCTATGTCGCTATCAATCCCCATGCGTATCAAAATTTCCTTCAAAATCGTTTCGGGGGCTGTGGCCACATCCTCTTTAAGGGCGGCACTGATTTTTGCGGGTTTGGCACCGAAATTCAGGATTCCCTTCGTCGGTTCATTGATAATGGTAATGCTGACCTGTTCGCGAGTGGCATTAAGCTGCGTGAGTGCACTCTCAATAGCTTCTTCAACAGTATCGGCTTCAGTTTCAATATAATTTTGCAAACTGCTGCGCTCCTTTTATGCTGTAAGTGAGTGTTCTTTTTCTGGTACAAATTTACAGTAAAAAATCCACTTGGTGTCCGAAAGGGAAATCGCTTATTTGTCGGATTCGCTGGTTTGAGATGTTCTCGTTTGTAAGTATTGTTGGGCTACGGTCAGAACGTTGTTACATAACCAATATAACACAAATCCGGATGCCCAGTTATAAAAGATGAAGACGAAGATAAGCGGCATAAATTGCATGATTTTCATCTGTGTGCTGCTTGTTGTCGGTGTTGCTGTCATGCCCCCGACGAATTTCTGCTGTAGCCATGCTGTAACACCGTTCAGAATCGGCAGAAAACGGATAGCATCTATCTCCATAAAGATGAGTGGAATCGTAAACGGAAGTTCGTACAATGTATCCGGTGCCGAGAGGTCATCAATCCAAAATAGAAAAGGCGCGCCTCGTAGCTCAACCGCACTTCCAAGCAGAGCAAAAAGTGCCCAGAAAATCGGTATTTGTGGGAGCCACGGGATACAACCGCCTAGCGGGTTCACCCCTTGTTCCTTGTAGATGCGCATCGTGGCACGGTGCAGCTTTTGCGGGTTATCCCGGTGTTTTTCCTTCAATTCTGTCAACTGCGGTTGCAATTCCTGCATCTTCTTCATGGAGAGATGCGCCTTACGAGTTAGTGGATAAGAGATAACCTTGATGAGCGCAGTCAGCAGGATAATTGCAACGCCGTAGTTCTGAAAGACAGTGTGCAACCCTTTGAATATCCAAAGCAGTGCCCAGGCAAGAGGCGCGAGGAACCCGAAATCAATAATTTTAGACAGATTGAGCGGAACCTCTGGGGCATTGGGAGCTTCTATCTGTTTTAGAAGCTCATCATCGTTTGGTCCAATATAGAGCCGGAAGACATGCGTTTCTTGCTGCGCGGGTGTAAGTTCAAACCCCGGTATCAACAAAGCGGCGGTTTCTGTAGGGGCAGCGATTTGGATGTCTTTTATATTTTCGGTTTTGGCAGTGTCTAGATGATAAATCGCCTCAAGCTGCGGGTCGGGAATCATTAACGCGCTAAAGTACTGACTGTTGAGACCTGCCCAGAGGACTGTTGCGGAGGCTTGTGCCTCCTTCAATTCTCGGGTAGGTTTTCCTGTACCGACGTAGGTTTTTGCCCCTTCACTTGTGCGCCGGCCACGTTTGCCACTCCTTCGCTCGTGCGGCAACGGGTCTCCATTAATACCCGGCCCCCAGCGAAGTTGGTAGCCGTAGAATTGAGCATTTGCAGCCTGTCCTCCCCCTAATCTCAGCGGAGTATTGGAGACATTTTGGAACGTTAATGCCAAGTCCACGAAATACGCATCTGGATAGAAGGTGAACTGCTTGGCAACCTTCAATCTATCGTCAATTGTCGTGTTGAAGGTCAGTGTCTCTTTTTCTTCTGTGTCCGCGAGTTCAATATCGGATTTATCCGCTTCCCATTTGGCATTGATTGAATCCAGATGCAGTTTTGAATCCGCAAACTGGAGGGCAAGGCAGCTAAGTGCCGTTTCTGGAATAAGGTTCAGTGGCACATCTTTGGTACCATTTGACCGCTCAGCGAACCGCGCAGTCCCCTTTTCTGTTTTTTCTGCCAATTCCCATTTTTTGGCGATGGCAAGTCTTTCGTTAAAGGTGATGCTATAGGTCGGGGTACGAACATTCACCTTCGGGTCGTCTGGACTTTCCTGAACCGGCGTAAATACGATGTCATCTAGGTTAGGGGAACCTCTTTCTTCTTCAGCAGAAGGCGTTGGGGGCACCACACTACTAGGGGGGGTGGATGGTTCAGTTATCGAGGGGTCGTTCTGTTCTGGTGTAAGGCGATTGCCGAACAGCAAACTCCATGCAATCATTACAGCAATCATTAGAACGAGTGCAATGATATAACGTGCTCCCATTTGCAAAATTAGATACTCCTATTTTTTTTTTTGTTATAAGGTGAAGGCATCGTGCCTTGCACCCGGCCAAATGCTCACGACATTTAGGGAAGCGGGTCAAATCCACCTGGGTGATACGGGTGGCATTTTGATAAACGTTTTAGCGTTAACCAGCTGCCTTTCAGGGTTCCGTATCGTGCTAATGCTTGCTGTGCGTAATCCGAACAGGTCGGATGGAAACGACATGTCGGCGGAAAAAGTGGAGAAATAAAACGGCGATATCCCTGGACCATGTAAAGCATGAAACGGTTCATTTTTTCTCCTTTTACAGCAAACACTTGCACTTACAAAACAGGGCTAAGGCCCGATTTTTTCCTAATATGTACTATAGTTTGGACAATATCCGTGAGGCTGATGCCCGATTTCAAAGCATTTCTCATTTTTCAGTTGTTCACACAAATGCAAACAGGAGAAAAATAGACTCCGATGGGTTTTCCAAAGCGCGGCCCCAGCGGGGCGGAATGTTTATAGAATACACAACCCCCTAACCTATAAGCACAAAACTTGGAGTGTTACGCATCGGACACTCCGCGTTCTCCGTGTGCTCCGTGCCTTCCGTGATTCAGACAACACACGCCAAATCCACCCTTCCACCCTTCCAATCTTCCACCCTTCTCTTTGACAAAAACGTTACCCGCTCCTAAAATTGTCCAAAGTTGAGTAATATGTAGGTCGATTTGAACTAGGTGAAACCCGACTGGACAGCCTATTATCAATCATCCCGTTCCAAATAGAGAGGCACGTTGGAATAGTTCGTATAATTTGTCCCGCGCTTGCTGCCCTGTGAGTTGTCCTGCTGGCGTTCTGCCGACAACAACAATATCGTACTGGGACAGCAGTTTCGGGCTTAGCACGCGAAACGCTTCACGAATTAATCTTTTGACACGATTCCGCTGAACACTTTTGCCTACCTTTTTACTAACGGTTATCCCCAAACGGGACTGCTCCAACTGTGTTTGGCAGACATAGATTACAAAGTAGGCATTCCAATACTTTTTCCCTTTTTTATAGACTCTCTGAAATTCCCAAGACTTTTTCAACCTATGGGGATGTGGTCGGTACGGCATAGTATAAAGACTTATTCGGCGTAGGACCGGGAACGACTTTCATGAGTCGCTATACCCGTCTACAGCAAATCCCGTTAGTGCCTCAATTGATGTAGAGATACTTTTTCCACGATGGATGGTACCCCCGAAAATGACGGTTGAGCTGCAAGTACGTCAAGATTGAAGGCGTTTTCGGCAACCGTTCCAATGTGAACTGTGTCTCATAAAGCATCTGATTCCCTTTTTTGTTATTGCATCGCTTACAGGCAGCGACAACGTTCTCCCACGTCGTTTTTCCGCCACGAGACAGCGGGATAACATGGTCAAGCGTAAGCATCCCAGCCGAGAATTCCTTACGACAATATTGACATGTATGTTGGTCGCGCACTAAGACATTTTTCCGGGAAAATTTGACAACACTCCGCGGCACATGCACGTAGTTTACCAATCGAATGACATGTGGTACTTTAACAACGGTCGTTGGCGACTGAATTTCTGCTTCAGACACCTCCTCTGTTTGCGCTGTCCCTTTGAAGACCATTTTCAGGGCACGCCTGACGTTGCAAACGTTGATTGCTTCATAACTCGCGTTCAGTACCAAAACTGTGACTTCCAATTGTCCATCCTCCTACAAGCAAGACATCCACATTTTACTTATATATTTTAACACATCTGCACGGGAATTGCAACTAAAAATCTTTATCCGTTTTACGTTGCGTTGGCGATTGAAGATTTTTGACTGCTGTGGCATTTTCACTCTCACCATTTCACAGAAAAGTGTTATAATACATGAAAGAATGTCTTTTGTCCTATGTTTGGACGATTTCATATATATAACGTGAGCTTGATAATAAATATCCGTTTGCTCTAAACCTTTTTCATCGCGAAAAAAGCGGTATAATTGTAGCATAAACTTCCTAGTTTGTGCTGTTTTTTGCTAAAACTACCACAGAACGCTCTAGGTCAAAACTTTTTTTCAAACTCGCGTTATATATAGTAAAGCATATAATTATTGGGACATTTCGTAGCACAAAGTGAATCCCTAAAGTCGTAATCACAAAACTTCGATTTTTACACATCTTAAAATCCGCGTCCTCTGTGTTCTCCGCGCTAATCCGCGATTCTGACAATCCCTGCAACAAAAACTTTACACACCCTCTTGACAGAACAGTGCCAATTTTGTTAAAATAGAAACATATTGAATTTGGTATACGAAACGAGCGAACTATTTCGCTATATAAGTTGAATACTCGAAACTTTCCGCTAGCACCCTGAAATGGGCTACGTCAAATCGGGTGCAGGGAAGAAAATTGAAAAGGAGAAATGGATAAATGTTAGCTGAGATACGTCAGAGAGAAGGTGTCATTGTCATTCGACCCACGGGACGCATGATTGGGGCTGCTAATGCAGAAATTAGACAACAAATTAACGAGGAACTTGAGGAATATTTCGATACACCTAAAGTTCTCTTTAACCTCGATGATGTCACCCGGATGGACAGTAGCGGCCTAGGCACGCTTGTTTCCGTGCACGTGACCGTCTCAAAGAAAGGCGGGCGTACGGGCCTCGTCAACGCCGGGGCACATATTCGGAACCTTCTTGTCCTCGGTCGGTTAATTACCGTTTTCGAGAGCTACGATACTGAGGAAGAGGCAATCCTGGCGATGAGCTCGGACGAGAGTTAGCGGACGGCATCACGTGTATCATAATCTTTTCTGTCACGCTGACGCATCCCGCCCAGCCAAACCTGTGTGGTGCATGCCCCGCGTGCCGAAATAACAAGACTACTGCAACTAAGGTGAAGGAGATTCATGGCAAATCAGAACTGTCCAACCCTTACAGTCAATGCAGGCTTCCACAATCGGGAGGCGTGCCCTATTACTGTTAACGTCGACCATCCCGATGTCAGTCAATTTGTCGGGCGAGATGTCGTTTTAACAGATTCAGAGAGTGGCGATGTGATATCAGCACAATGCTACGTCGGCGACGACGGTACGTCTACCACCCTTGCATGGGTGCTTGATAGTCTTACCGCCGGGGACTCGCGTACCTATACGCTCTCTGAGGGAACTATTGCCGATGAAGCCGGGGTTGAATTACATGAGCATGCGGAAACAATTGATGTCACGCTCAACGGGCGACCGTTTACGACGTTCCGCTACGGTAAAGCACAGTTTCGTCCCTATTTTTACCCAGTGCTCGGGCCGAATGGATGCCAAGTGACCCGCGGCGAAACAAGCGACATTTCAAAAGACCACGTGCATCACCGCTCCCTCTATGTCGCTTATGGTGAAGTCAACGATATTGACCTCTGGGGTGAAGGGAAAAATTCCGGAAGAGTTGTGCATCAAGCTTTCACACAAAAACATGGTGGAGCAAGTGTCGGTAGAATTTACACCGAAAACACCTGGGAAACACAAGCAGGTGAGGTGATAATGGCGGACAAGCAGAATTTCCGTATTTATAATCTTGCCGAAGATGCTGCAATTCTCGACCTAGATTTAAGTTTCATCGCTTCCGACGGTGATGTCCATTTTGGAGACACTAAAGAGGGGGGGCTCATGTCTATTCGGGTGCATCCCTCAATGAACGCTTCGGATGGCGGGAAGATTGAAAACGCTTTCGGCGGTATAAACGAAGGCGAAACCTGGGGAAAACGCGCCAATTGGTGCGATTATTCCGGTGTCGTTGATGGCACCCCGGTTGGACTCGCGGTCTTCGACCATATTGTTAATCCGCGCTACCCGACCTACTGGCACGTTCGCAACTACGGGTTAATGGGAACTAACATTTTTGGAAGCGGCACCTTTGAACGGGACACATCTAAAGATGGCTCCTATACACTCAAACAGGGGCAATCGATGCACTTCCGGTTCCGCGTACTTGTTCATGCTGGCGATGCAACCGTTGGCAAAGTAGCACAGAAATATCACGATTTCATCAACCCACCTGCGGTTGAGATTTCCTGAAGACAGAACAGGGGCCCACCTCACGGGGGTCCACTTTTTCTACAATGAGTTTATGTGAAGGAGAATTTCTAATATGCCTGTTCGTACTATTCATGTGGGATGTACCCATTTTGCACACGGCCGCCTACAAGCACAAGTCAACACACATGGACTTGAACCTGTGGCGTGTGTAGACATCAATCTTGAAAGCGCAAAGAATGGCGTTGAATCGATAAATGGTGCCCCTGAAGGTTTGTCAGAGCGCATCTATACAACCATAACCGAAGCTAAAGAGAAACACGACGCTGAGGCGTGTCTTATCTATGCCTCAACAACAGCACACGCCGAGCTCATCGTTGAAAGCCTGAATCTCGGCATGCATACGCTCTGTGTCAAACCCATTGCAACGACACAAGCGGAATTCCACGACATTATCCAAGCACACAAGGCGAACCCTGGAACAATCCTAGTGCAAGGACAAAACAAGCGATGGAATCCAGCAGCTGCGAAAATGCGCGAATGGCTCCGGGAGGAAGATGGCATCGGTGAAATGTTAGGCGGCGAATGCCGATTCTGGATACGCCAAAATTTGCATACCGGCCCCAATTCCCGACAACCCGACGCTTACGTTGATGGGCTCTATTTTCATGCAGGATGCAGCCATCAACTCGACCAGCTTGTGGCCGCGAAAGGACTGCCAAAGTATGTTACGGCACAAGTTCACAACCGTCGTGACCCAGCACTCGGACAAATAGAAGCCTGGGGCACAGCAGGTGGAAACGCCTTGATGGAATATGCCAACGGCGCACCCTTCACCTACGCTGGCACTCGCGCAGGCCACATGGGTGCCTACGGATGGAGCGGCAGCTGGACATTCCACGGCGAAGAGGGTGACCTACGCAGAGACGGGGGACACTTGCAACTTTTCCGAACAGGACAAAATATCGAAGACTTGTCACTGCAAGACCTCCACGGGGGACTGATTGAAGACGACAGGCTCCAGTTTGACGCATTCGCCGAAGCCATTACCACCGGTAAAGACCGGGACTGGATTCAGGATAGCACGCTCGGAACATGGATATTGATGGAAGCGTGTAACGAGTCTGCCCGAACACACGAACGCGTTGATATGGAAGCATTTGCTAAGAAGATGCTCGCTTGAATCCTATATAACCAATCACAAGAATTAATAAGGGAGGCTTCAGATGCAATCCCCACACGGTTCAGCGTTTCGTCCCTCTGTGATGGGTAGAAACGGCATGGTTACATCAGGCCACGTGCTTGCCTCACAAGCGGGCATACAGACAATGATGGCAGGCGGCAACGCTGTTGATGCTGCAATTGCCACCGCCGCTGCCCTAGGGGTTGTTGAACCCGCGGGCTCCGGTGTCGGCGGCGATGGCTTTATCCTCATCTATTGGGCAGAAACAGGACAGGTCGCCGCTGTGAATGCAACGGGACCGGCACCGCATGCCGCAACCCGCGATACCTATCTCAAAAATGGCGGTATTCCCATGAAAGGCATGCGGAGTGTTTCTGTGCCCGGACTCGTTGATGGCTGGCTCCTCGCCCATGAACGTTACGGCGTGCTCAAGTTAGAAGACGTTTTTGCCCCTGCAATTTCGCTTTGTGAAGATGGGTTTCCCGTAAGTCATAGACTTGCTGGCGGTCTCAGAGGTGAGAATGCACGCTTCGCCGCTGAACCGGACAGTCGTGCTGTTTTTACAAACGATGGCGAACCGATTGCTGCAGGTCAACTCCTTGCAAATCCGAACCTCGGCACAACCCTCCGCAAAATCGCTAAAGATGGTAGAGAGACATTCTACGAAGGCGACATTGCCAAAACTATCGCAGAATTCAGCCATGCCTACGATGGACTCTTAACGGCTGAAGACCTCGCTAACTTTCATGCCCACTGGGACGACCCGATACACGTCAACTACCGTGGATACGAAGTCTATGAGATGCCTCCCAATTCAAGCGGACATATTCTATTGCAAGAACTGAACATCGTTGAGCTGTTTGACTTGCCAGCCTTGGGATGCAACACCACAGAAAGTGTGCATCTGATGGTTGAAGCGAAAAAACTCGCCTTCGCCGACAGGGAAAAATATATGGCAGACCCGAATTGGGTGGATGTTCCCATTGAAGGTATGTTATCTAAATCCTACGCCGCCGAACAGGCGAAACGCATCGATTTAGAAAACGCCGCGGTTGATGTTCCCGCAGGTGGACCAGAAGCACACGAAGATACAACCTGTTTCTGCACCGCTGACCGCGCAGGAAATCTGGTTTGTGTGCTACAGAGCATTCAATCCGGTTTCGGCTCCAGCTTGATTGCAGGCGACACGGGCATTCTGCTAAACAACCGAATGACCTATTGGCACCTGGAGGAAGACCATCCCAACTGCTTAATGCCGGGCAAACGTGTCCGCCACACGATGAATCCTGTCATCGTCACAAAAGATGGAAAACCTCTGTTAGCATGCGGAACACCGGGGGCTGATACGCAGGTGCAGACCAATCTACAATTGGTGACACATGTCCTTGACTTCGGGATGACCCCACAAGAGGCGGTATCTGCTCCGCGCTGGCGCAGTTTACAGAACCCGATGGAGTCTACTATACCACACACATGTTCCAATCACCTTCAATTGGAGACACGATTTTCTTCAGAAACCAAAGATGGATTAGCGGAAAGAGGTCATGAACTCCAAATCGTCGGGGATTGGGGCGGTCCGGGGAGTGCCCAGATGATAAAGGTGCATCCTGAATCGGGCGCGCTTATCGGCGGGTCCGATCCGAGGACTGATGGGTACGCGGTTGCTTTTTAAAAATATGGTAATTGTAAACGGCGCGCGGAGCGTGCCTACTACTTTGAACGGAGAGGCACGTACATGAAAATTTTAGTCACAGGCGGCACCGGCCGCATCGGCTCGAATTTAGTCAAAAAATTGTTGGAAAAGGAACACGATATCCGGTGTTTTACCTATCCCGGCGATGCAAATCGTGTTGACAGGTGGAAAGGTAACGACAAAGTTGAGACCCGCCTCGGCGATCTGCGCGAATACGAGGATGTCAAAAAAGCCGTTGAAGGTGTAGACGCTATCTATCATATCGCTGCTGCCTTCGGGGGGCCGTTTAACAACCGCGATTATTTGGCTATCAACGGAATGGGCACGCTCAACATTTTGGAATGTGTCCGCGAATTCAACCCGAACATTCATCGCCTCGTTTATGCGTGTACCGAAGCAATCTATTGGCAATTGACCGAAAAAGGTAGACTTTTCAACGAACCGATTACTGAGGACATGGTCGCCAAATACCATCACATGCCCTATTTCCTCACGAAGTGGATTGGTGAAGAGCTCTGTATGGCGTATCATCATCAATACAGCGTGCCCTCCACAGTGTTTCGGTTTACGACTGTCATTGAACCGAGTGAATTTCTCAATGATGATGGGCTGCCCAAACAATTCGTCTTTAGTCCTATCTATAACCGATACAAAAACTATAAAGGCAACGACCCTGCCGAATTAGAGACAGCAGAAGCTGTCAAAAAGGCTTGGAACGGCGAAGAAAAATTCGTCCTGAAACGGAATCCCGATGGCCGTCCCTATAAGGAACATTTTACCGATATCCGGGATATAGTCCAAGGATTAGTTCTAGGAATTGAGAAGGATGCGGCTGTCGGTCAAGAATTTACACTTGGTGGAAACGGGATTTTTAATTTTCAGGAAGTAATTCCTTATCTGTGTGAACGGTACAAAATGGATTACGCGGATATTAAACTCACGAACCCCAACTATTTTGAGTTTGACCTGACCAAAATCAAAACCCTGCTCGATTATGAACCGCAACACGACTTGGCAGGCATTCTTGATGCCGCAGAAGCGATGCGCCGGGGTGAAGATGTCGGTATCATTCCGACAGGTGTCCGATGGGGTTAATCAATTTTTTGAACAATTCACTTTTTTTCCTTGACATACTAAAAATCGTTAAGTTAAACTTAAAGTATCCAGAATATCAACCTATCACTATATTGGACTAGACGTAAGATTTCAGAAAAGTTTAGCAAAAAGGAGCAGGTTTCTCTCCCCTGCCTTGAGATAAGGGTGGAAAGCCTGAAGAACATAAAAATGAAAAAAATAATATCCGGGATACCTCGCTACGCTTGGCTTACCCTATTCGCGTTCGCGTTTTTGACGTTGAATTGCACCCCCAAAACCATGTCGCCTACGATGTGGCAAGTCTCCTCAAGTACGAAACACCTCGACCGGCACATTGATGCTGTGCTCAAAAAAGAGGGAATTGAACCCTCTAAACAGTCAAAAGATGCCGAATTTTTACGCCGTATCCATCTGGATATGACCGGCAAAATTCCAACCTCCGCTGAAGTGCTGGATTTTATCAATGACGGTTCTTCAAACAAACGTTCCAAAAAAATCGACGAACTTATCAGAAGCAAAGAAGCTGTTGATTACTGGACACTGTTATGGGTGAATTGGTTAATCGGCAGACGCGACGATGGCGATGACCGCCGCATCGGGTTAACAGGCTGGGTGCACGAGGCACTTGGAACCAATATGCCGTATAACCAGTTTGTCAAAGAACTTGTTGCTGCGGATGGTGAATTACAAGACAACGCCGCGGGCAACTACGTCCTGCGTTATGAACGTTCACCTGTCTTTTTAACCTCTCATACCTCTCGTCTCTTCCTCGGGCTTCCGATGCAGTGCGCTGAATGCCACGACCATAAAACCGAAGAATGGTTACAGGAAGATTTCTATGGTGTAGCTGCCTTCTTCGCAGGTATCGAAAGCGAGGAGAAGGGCTACCTCAAAACTACGGATATGGATGGTACTGTGATAGAGACCGAAATGGAAAATTACCTTATCACAAATTCCGCAAAACAGAATAGGATGCTTTATGTCGAAAGCATGAAGGAATCGGTGCCGCCGCGTTTCCTAGATGGAACCGAATATAAAGGTGAGCTCACCAAAAAACGTAAAGCCCTCGCCGAATGGATGACCGCTAAAACGAACCCTTACTTTAGCAAGGCAATCGTAAATCGCATCTGGAAACACTTTATGGGACGCGCATTTGTCGAACCGATTGATGGATTCGGAACGGAGAGCCCACCGACCAACCCCGCCCTGTTGAATTGGTTGGCTGAAGACTTCGTCATTCACGGATACGACTTGCAATACCTGATGCGGACCATTCTCAATTCCAAGGCGTACCAGCGGACCTCAGAGACAAATAAGAGCAACAAGGACGATGACATCTATTATTCACACGCCTATGTGAAACCCCTAAGTGCTGAGCAGTTCTTCTATTCTATGCTTCAAGCCACCGGGTTCGAGCGGTTCCAAAAATTGCGAGACCGTGGACAACTTGAGAGTATGAAACAGGAACACCTGAGAAAGTTCCTCTTTCTGCTTGATAACGGTGAGATGGAAGAAATTGAGGCGTTCAACGGAACTGTCCCTCAGGCACTTATGATGATTAACGGCGACTTGGTTAACAATAGTGCCAATCACGCGCAACACGGAAGTTTTATTAACTTCGTTCTTGGAAAATGGCGTGACCCGATGGAACGGTTAGAGTATATCTATCTCACTGTCCTGTCGCGCAAACCGACTAATAAAGAGAGAACCTATTTCCAACGTTACCTTGAGCGGAGCCTCTATCGCGACAAGAAACTGGCTTACGAAGATATGTATTGGGTTTTGCTCAATTCAGCTGAGTTTTCACTAAACCACTAAAACTGAAAAGACGGTTCGCCCTAGCAGCGAACCGTCTCGAAAATAAAGGGGTATTGTCAAATGAAAAGGTACGGGACGTTTATTCTCTTGTGTTGTTTCACCTTCGGCATGGCAACGGTTGCCATGTCACAAATCTACTTTGAGGATAACTTCGACAACGTAAATCAATCGAAAAAGAAGTGGGCCCCCTTGTGGGGGGACTGGGAATTCAAAGATAAGGAATACCATCAACTCTCAAATGATACCAATTGCATGAGTATTGTTACCGATGATTATTGGGATGAAGAGTGGAATGATTACACCTACGAGGTGAGCGGTAATAAAATCGGTGGTGCCGAAGGTTTCCTGATTATGTTCAGATGCCAAGGTACGATGGGAGGCCGTGGAAAGAATCTTGCCGCACATCCACCGCGCATGCAAAATCAACCTATGTTGCAATATTGGTGGAATCTTGGCGGTTGGAACAATTCCATTTCAAGAATGGAAGTTTGGGACAAAGGTGTACATAGGCTTGAAGCCGAAAGTAATCACATTATTGACACGGATAAATGGTATAGCATCAAAATCGTCAATACACCCACTAGCTACACGCTCTTCATCGACGATGAGAAGGTAGAAACGGTCGACGATGATACCAGAGACGGTGTAGGTCGCATCGGTGTCGCAGTGTGGGGCACCGCTGCAAAGTATAACGATGTGCTTGTTTACGGCCCGGACGGCCCCTTACCTGTTAATCCGAAAGGAAAGGTCGCAACCGCTTGGGGACTTCTCAAAGCCGGTAGGTAACGCTATTTTTCTATAAAAAATGGGAGGGAGTGCCATCGCAAGATGGTGCTCCCTCCTTTTTTTGTTGTAGCAACCAATCCTGATTTTGCTTTCCATAGCGAGGAGATACGCCGAAAACGCGAGTATCTCAAATCCCCAACCCGTCGTCAATTTCGCGCTGGTAGGTATTAATAGACTCATCTATCATCTTGTCCATGTGGACGATTTGGCCGGTCGCACCCGATTCAAGGATGGCGTAAGAGATAGCGACAGAGCGAGTGCCCTGATATGCATCCACTTCAATAGGGTGGTTTCCTGCAATGGCTTCCGCGAAATCGCCGTACTCAATTGCGATAATCTTCGCATCGGTTTCAGGAAAAGGGAATTTGTATTGCCACAGCCGGTCCCCCCCGAAGAGGTCAGTGGTAACAGCGTCGAGATGAAAATCTGGGACGAGTGCTAGAAGGCTCTCATCGTTAATAGTTCCCTGGCCCTCGATATTTAGGGAGATAACCCCGCCACTCCGGTCACCTGGCAGCGTCATTGAGCCTTGTGAGCCGTGAATTTGTCGGAGCCAGCTGCCTTGTCCCCAGGCACCGTGGTCTTCAATGTACTGCCCGACGGCACCATTTTTGAATGTTAACGTTGCGTAGGCGGCGTCTTCGGCGGTAGCTTCAAATTCGGCGGGCATTTCTCGTTGCCATTTTGTATAGACACCGGCAGGATTGGAGCCGGACTCCCCAGTCACCGCAGCCGGGTTGTGCCGAATCGGTTCGTGAAGGCGGGTTTGTGCATAGACAGTCTCAACCTCCCCAAGCAGATACTCAATCATATCCGCGTAGTGAACCCCGACATCAAGCAGTACACCGCTCTGGTTTTTCTGATGTCGCCAGACAGAGATAAGCATTCGGTTTCCCCCGCCGATAGCATGGTGCATGAGAAAACGGGGGTGTCCTATGACTTCCGCGTCAAGCAGTGCTTTGGCGAGGCGATTGATTGGGTCGCGTCGATAGTTCTCAGCGACGCTTAAGATTGCATCGGAGGCATCAGCAGCGTGGCGGATGAGGTTACATGCGCGAACGGTCAATCCCATCGGTTTTTCGACCATTGTGTGCCATCCGCGTTCAAGCGTCTCAACCGCAACGGTATGATGATAGGGGGGTGTAGTTGTTACATCTACAGCGTCGACCCCGACCGTTGCGAGTTCTTCTAGGCTTTCAACGACGGCAGGTTTTTGACCGAAACGTTCCTCGGCTTGTTCAGCGAGCGATTCAGCGTTCGCTCGGACCGGGTCACATGCCCCGACGAGGGTAAACCGTTTCCACCCGGCTCGCTGGAGTTCAGCTAGCCCGTACATGTGCCGATGTCCCATCCCGCCGCAGCCAACGATTGCTAATCGAATTGTATCCATCTGCTGCTCCTAATTGTTAAGTATAATTTCTAACCGCTTCATATCAGCTTCCATTCGTGCTCTATCGTTGCTGTAAAGTCGGTAACGGGTTAGCACTTTCTTCACGTATTTTCTACCGGCACTCGTAAGGGAGCCCCCTACCCTGACCTTACCGGGCCCTATATTATAGGCACCTAATGCCAAAGTCCTATCTTTGTATTTTGCCAAAAGTTTGTTGAAGTAGGTCAATCCAGCGTTCAGATTTTTGTAAGGAGCAAATCGTTCATCTACATCAGGATTTCGGTTTGGTTTGAGTTTATTCGTGTATCGTGGCACTTTAAGTCCGAGTTCCCTTGCAGTTCCGGGTATCATTTGCATTAAGCCCCCTGCTCCAGTCTTTGACACTGCAACCGGGTTAAAATTAGATTCAACGTAAATGATAGCTAACATGAGCTTTACATCGATGTTGTGCTGTTTAGCGATTTCGGTGCAGGTATATTTCGGCGTTTCAGGGTTTTGTTCCTTTTTCGGTGCCGGTTGATGCGGCTGTGAGATTCCAAAGAACAGCCGCTGTAAATCAAAGTGCATGCCGATTGCAAGTAGATGTTTATATTCACAATCTGCCCGATTGAGATAGGTGTAATATGCCTGTTTTCCCCACTGATTGAGGGAGAGCCCAAGGCTCCACGATTGGTAAAGGGTTTCGGTATCCAGCGAGAAATTTGACCCGATGCTTGCGGAAAGCGGACTGGCGACGATTTCTAGGCTTGTACCGAAGCTGGACGCAGTAAAATTAAAACAGGTATGACCTCGAACAGCGGGGTGGGGTATAACGGTGGCACCGAAGGCAAATTGGGGGGCAAAATTTTTCAAAACTTGCCCATTTTCATCACGAATGGTTACGCCAGTAATATCACGGTATTGCATACCAATAAGAATGTGAGGGGTGAGCTTTGAGAGTATACCTACGTCATAATTTGGGGCCCAGCGGCTGCCCGAGTAAGGGGCGCGGCTATATCCTGTGTTTACACCGAGTTGCACCGGTCCGAACTTTTTCGCATAGGAGAAAAGGGCTTGATTGTTGCCAAGTTCAAATGTGCCAATTGGATTGGCAGCATGATTTATGAGAAAACGGTCAAGTCGATTAAAATCAACGAAATTCACACCGAATGTACCAATCGGTTTGATAGGATAAGCAAAGGACAGCGCGCCTTGCGAAAAGTCATAAATTAGGTTTCCGTGCTTAAGTGCCGCGAGCCCAGCTGGATTCCAAAGCGGACTTGTCGCATCATCTGTACTACTGATAAAGGCACCGCTCAACCCAAGTCCCCGTGTACCAATTTCGGGTCTCAGCTCACGTGCACCAACGTCATCCTGTTGATTGCGTGAAATTGAGAAGGCGTTCTTCCCAGAAGGAAAATATGACAGAAGTAAGAGGCAGAGAATGACTATGTGAAGCCACTCTCGTTTATCGAATATCAAGGTGACGCTCGGGGTTTTCGCTTTTGCCGTTGTTTCTAATTTCGAAATGGAGATGGGGCCCTGTGGAGATACCGGTATCGCCGGACAACCCGATAACCTGACCCTGTTCTACGATGCTGCCGGTGGATACTCGGATTCTTGACAAGTGCCCATACCATGTGGTGAAATTGTCAGCGTGTTGTATGACAACAGTTTTCCCATAACCGCTTTTTCTGCCAGCATAGAGAATACGTCCTGTTTTGGCGGCATAAACTCGGGTGCCAGTTGCTGCTCGGAAGTCTATACCTTCGTGCATAAGACGGCGGCGTTTCACGGGATGAAGGCGCATGCCGTACCGTGAGGTTACCACTAACGGAATTCGTAAGGGATTTCCAAAACCTTCGCGGTTATCACTCTGAATAAAAATGCGTTTGCCTGCCCGGAGCCGCTTAGGATTCGAGATACCGTTAATCTGCTGAAGCTCCTCCCATTCTACATTATACCTTCTTGCAATACCGTACAGTGTATCCCCCGGTTTAACGTCATACCAAATTACCGCTGAATTCTCTTCAAGGGGTACCGATTTAGCATCAACCGGAATTAACAATCTTTCGCCAACCCGTAGACGGTCAATAGACTCAATGCTGTTGGTTTGGACAATAGATTTCATAGGTACTTCGTATTTCTCGGCAATCTCCGACAATGTCTCTCCCTTCTGAACCTGATGTTGGATGCCGATACAGGAGGCAATCCACGGGTTCGAAGTAACAAACATGAAAACAATGGTTATAACGATTATAATTTGATTTTTCTGCATTTGATACCTAACTTTGGTTGCATTAGTTACCTATGTTTTGTCCAACAAAACACTTATGTTATCGTGTTGCAAACGCCACTAATGAGGGGTGTTTCGAGTAGATTTTCACCGCACGTTTTGAAACTGCTTGGACGTGCAACACTTCATCACGCAAAGTCACCTTGAAGGTAGACTGCCTTTTTTTCTGTTTACCCGTAAAAGATTTATGTTTATGTCTGGAAAGTGCTTCTATTAACCTCTTTACGGGTATTCGGGCGTAAGGTTTCCCAACTATTTTAGCTGTTTGGGATATAAGCCCGCTAAGGACGTAATCCCTGACAAGTATCAAGTTGACTTCCACTAAAAACTGTGGTATAATTATACTAGCACTTTTGGATAGCATTTCCACCCTGCACGAACTCAGTGCAGGTGCTATCCCTCACCAGTGGAAAGGTATGTAGTGTTAGTGCGAAACCACTTAAAAAGTATACTTAAATATCGTGCTACTTTTTCGCACGAGGCACGTGGGGATAGACAGGAACCTTCTAACCTGATATGCCCGTAGGATTTTCACCTGCCGGGAATCGCGTGCGGGTGGAGACGACATAAAAGGATGTCCTCGGTGGGACCTCGGACGTTCAACCTTCGGGAAGAACGCAAACGTCTATGAAGCCGAAACCCACGCCTTTAGGCGTTGGGTGCTATCACGGTATCAATATCACGCTGTTTTTAGGGGCAACTTGCCCCTAAACGCCAATAAATCCCGGACTTCATCGGAGAAAAACGTGCTAACTACTCGTCTTTAACGGTGAGCAGTACAGTTTTCGTCTCTGAAAAAATTTGGGTGTCCGTTTCGATTCCCGAGCTACCGACTGAAACTACCTCACTAATCACAGTTACAACGAGTTGGATAACTTCAACCTGTACGTTAGCTTCGTTCAACGTACTCGGGGCATTCCAGGTAACCGAATTTTCATCGGTGGCAGACAGCGCGCCATGCCCGGTAATGTTTAGCCAATTTAACATAACACTGCTACCTCGAACCCCTTTAAAGGAAGCCGTTAATTCGACTTCTCCGCCGGGGCGCACTATTTTATCGGTAACAGTAATCGTCACGTCAAGGTTGGCTGTCTGCTCTGGATTTTCTGCCTCTTCGCCGGTTTTCACAATTATATCATCCCCGTCTGTTCCAATGGTATCGGTGTCAGATACGGGGTTGTTGATATTGCTACCGCCGCATCCTGCGACGTTCAAAACAAGACCAACAAGAAAAATGCTAAAAAACAGTACTAGCAATTGAGATGCTCTCATGACTCAATCCTCTTTTCACGTTTGAATCAGACAAGATGAGAAAACGTCTTGCCTATAGTAACAAACAGAATTCTATACTAACGAAAGTCCGTTAATAAAACGGATGGACAGTCATGAAGGTTACAAAAATGGCGTGAAACGGATGATTCGGCTGGAGCATCTTATTGCAGCCGAATCGCTTGTTTATCTCCTTGTGCTTTCCAATTGTTCGCGTAGAAAAGTGAGAATATCCGCGACATCTTGGTCGCTGAGGATATCGGAGGCATAGAACGGCATAAGTGAACCGCCGCCGCGTATCTTCGTACCCCATCTAACGATTACTTTATCAATATTGCTGGGGGCCCGTGAACGCACAAGCTGACTCCCTATACCGGCTTTGCGAACCGTTGGGTGACAGACGATACAAGCCTGCCCGAAGAGTTGCCACCCCTTTTTCGCATCACCCGCCATTGCAGCCAGTTTTTCACCTGCTGCATCTGCCGCTTCCTTATCTAGCATCTCAAATTCGAATTGGGGACCTTTATTATCCCCAGAAACATCTTCAAAATAAGCCATGAGGGCTTCCGCATGTTCCGCTGGAATTGCAATAGGATTCACCTTAGCCTGGGGCACTCGCTGTAAAAAGTGCTCATAACAGAACCCGCCGCCCCCAGCAGCGCGTGCAAAATTGGCCCCTTTAATCATCCCGCCTTTTGCCTCCCCGCGATGCGGTACACCGATGATGCTATGCCCAGAACGAATTAAACCGTCCGATTCAGTAGCTTCATCAAAATCTGCATGGCAGTCCGCACAGGAAAGTCCAGTTGCCTTGTCCGGGGCAATTGTTCCTTTAAAGGTCGGGTCGTGAAAAAGTTCGCGTCCAAGTTGCGCCTTATCTGACATCTGTTGTGCTTGCGTTAAAAATACCAACGCTGCTATCAGGAGCACGCCAAGTGAACATGAAACAAATTTACGCATCAAAATCTCCTTATATTCACAATAAATTTTTAAGCATTGTACCAAATATACAATAAATTGTCAAGAAAAAAATATTCAGACATCCCCGGGCTCATGAACAACACTAGGGGGCTCCAAAACGGCAATGTATGGCAGGTTTCGATACAATTGCTTGTAATCCAAGCCGTATCCGAAAACGAAGACGTTCGGAATCTCAAAACCCGCATAATCCACAGTGACAGGAACCTCACGTTGAGAAGTTTTATCGAGAAGCGTGCAAGATTTAATCGTTGTAGGCCCTAGGGTCTGAAGGTGTTCAATCAGAAACTGCAAGGTGTGTCCCGTATCAACAATATCCTCTACAATCAGGATATGCTTGTCTTGTAGGTAATCGTCACCGCCCCGAATGAACTGAACTTGTGAGGGCTGCATATTATCGTGGTAGCTCATGAGCTGCACAAACTCAAATCGGATGGGGACAGAGATTGCCCGCGCCAAATCTGCGAAGAACAGAATGCCGCCCCTTAGAACACAAAGCAGAACGAGCTCCTGATTATCGTAATCGCTGGATATCTGCGCGCCAAGCTCACTAATCCGGTCCTGAATCTGTGCTTCAGAAAGCAGCACGGATTCAAGGGAAGGTTCCATGTTTTGCATAATCTAAGTAAAGATATCTCCGCGTTTCAGGTTTAATCTTGAACCGTTCACTTGTAGTATAACCGATAATCCACAAAATTTCATCGCCGCAAACCAGCATCGGAATGCTATCGCGTGCGGGCCTCGGCACTTTTGCATCTATGAAAAAATCCTTAAGCTTTTTCGTCCCTTCCATGCCGTGTGGTTGCACTCGGTCCCCTTGTCGTCGATTGCGAATTGTCAGGGGGTATTGAACTGCATTCCAATCAAACATCGCCTGATATCTACCGTCAGGTAACGGAATACCGTTACCTGGTGGCATATTGCCTATATCTACCGTGACCTCCGCGTTTAAAATCGGGATAAACGTCTTGCTTGGCACAACAAGCGAATAAGCAAAATCTCCTATTTCGCTCGGGGCTCTCTCAAAAAAGAGGTGCTGATAAGCACGGCGGAATTGCAAACCGTTCGGGAGTGATAGCGCAACGTTGGGTTTATCGGTTTTGATGAGGTTGAGAACTGCTTGGCAGTGGTCAAAATAGAAATCGGTCCCCTGCCCTAATATCGTAGCAAAACTGTCCCTCAGCATTCTTCTCTGCAACGCAATATGGTGCTGGAGAAATTTCTCTCTATCTAGCACAACACCGGTGGATTGCGTGTCCGTGATTCGACAGGCTTCAAACGCCTCACGTGCTGCTGTCTCTAGATACTCCGATTCAGCAGATAACACCTCAGCAGTTCGGCTTAATCCTGTTTTAATATTCGGATTATAGTTGCGTTCAAGCAGCGGGATTAACTCGTGGCGGATACGGTTCCGAAGATAACGGTTATCCGTATTCGTTAAGTCGTGCCGGGGTTTAAGCGACATAGATGTGAGAAATGCTTCGAGCTCTTGGCGTGTGAAACCCATTAGCGGCCGAATGAACTTGCCATCTCTGACGGGTGCTATCCCTTTTAATCCCGTAGTTCCGGCTCCCCGGAGCAAGTTCATCAACACTGTTTCGGCTGTATCGTCCTGATGGTGGCCGAGGGCAACTTTGGTAGCCCCTACCTCCCCACAAACGGTTTCATAAAATTCATAACGTGCCCTGCGACCGGCAGCTTCTACGGAAAGTTTCCACTGCTTTCTTAAACGCTGGACATCGACGGTGTGCCCATGAAACGGCAATCCCAAACGCGCCGCATGCTGTTCGACAAACTCAGCATCCGTAACGGCATCGGGTCTAAGTCCGTGATTTAGGTGCACAACATGGAGTTGGCAATAATTTAATTGGGTGTGTAGGGCATGCAAGCCGTAAAGCAGGGCAAGCGAATCCGCACCACCGGAGACTGCAACAACCACCGTTTCCCCAGCTTCAATCATCGTATGCTGCAAAATGAAGCGATGCATCTGTCGCAAAAAACGGTTTTTCATGAGATGGGCCTTAAAAAGGGAAATGCCGGTGCGGAGAGTCGAACTCCGGACCGCACGATTATGAGTCGTGTGCTCTACCACTGAGCTACACCGGCAAATTAAAAGGCTTGAACGAAATACAACACACCCATCTGGTGCTACCGCACCAAACGTCGCAAACCGTTGTTAAATACAATTGCAGGGGTGGGATTTGAACCCACGTCCTCCGGGTTATGAGCCCGACGAGCTACCTGACTGCTCTACCCTGCGGCAAGATAGCAAATATGGTCGAGGAGGGACTTGAACCCTCACACCTTTTTATGGGCGATGGATTTTAAGTCCATTGTGTCTACCAATTCCACCACTCGACCTAAAGCATTTTATATAGTATATACCATAATATAGGGGTTTGTCAACTTTTTTCAACAAATTTTTGAGAATTTCGCAATTTTTTTGTCGTTTTTTCCATGAATTGCAACATTTTTCCCGATATTAAGCATTATACAACAAATTTTTGAGAATTTCAAGCGAATGTGAAACGCCATAAGTCGTTTTGGACTTGGAAATTTCCATTTCTTCAGATTTCTCACGTCATACTTTGGGTGAGCCCCTTCCAATTAGGAGTTGCTTTTTCCAATGAATTCTGATACAATACAAGATAAGTGTGAATCTGAAAAAAGCAACTGGCTTTTTAGGTTCAAATGGGGGGTGTCTGCCCCCTATTTACTTTACCTGATATTATATCAATCTTGGGCACTAACGACTTATTCCATAGAGTATTTGATTTTTAAGGGTCAATAACCCCCAGCTAAAGCATGGGGGCTTGTCTTTGATGCCCGCCAAGGCTATCACAGAGACGAGGGTAACTTGTTGACTACAGTAATATATCGGGGGTTCTGGGTGTGGCAGCCTAAAGTATGTTTCGGATGCTCCCCAAGTCCGATTCCACTACGAACCTCTGATCTGGATGGGGCAATATATACCCGAAAGGAGAAAACAAACTTATGTTTGTGCCAGTCAAAACAAACGATGGACAACAGCTGATGCCGATGCATGCCGCACGTGCAAGGAAACTTGTCAAACGCGGTGAAGCAACACCTTATTGGAACAACGGTGTCTATTGTGTCCGTCTCAACAAAACACCGAGTGATAGAGAAACACAAGACATCGTTGTCGGTGTGGATCCGGGAAGTAAGAAAGAGGGATTTACCGTCAAATCTAAGACGCATACGTATCTGAACGTGCAGGCAGATGCACATAACAAAGTTGGCAAGAAGGTTGAGAAAAGACGTGAACTCCGCAGCGGTAGGCGTTCTCGGAAGTGTCCGAACCGCAAGAACCGCACCAACAAAGGTGCGAACAGACAGAAACTCCCCGCAGGCACGCGTGCCCGTTGGGATTGGAAACTCCGCATCCTGGATTGGCTGTCTGACTTGTATCCGGTCAAAAAAATCTGTTTGGAGGACATCAAGGCAAGAACGAAACCGGGTAAGAAGCGATGGAACACATCTTTTAGTCCGTTGGAGGTTGGTAAACGGTGGTTTGTCTCTGAGTTGATAGCACGCTATGGCGTTGGCAATGTGCTTTGCTATAAAGGCAGGTGGACTTCCGCGCGCAGGAAGGCATTAGGATTAGAGAAGATACAAGACAAACTCTCTGATGACTTCTATGCACACTGCGTTGATAGTTGGGTGATGGCACATTCGGTTGTCAATGGGGACACAAAGAAAGCGATGGCACTCAAACCCGACAATACAGCCGTGTTTTGCATATCCCCGATACCCGTAGCAAGGCGTAACTTGCACCGAGAACAGCCGGCAAAGGGCGGAATACGGTCAAGATATGGCGGAACTGTGTTGGGCAGCGGACTTGTGAAAAACACGCTGATAAAGCACGGCAAACACGGTATCACACGCCTTGCGGGTATTAATGCAAAAGGAGTGTTTTCTATCTATAGCTTAGAAGGTGAACGCCTCACAACGAGTGCGAAACGCACAGATTTTCAAGTCCTCACACGCTTGAACTTTCAATATAGGAGCGGTGTGAGGAAAAAGAATGAACTTCGTTCATTTGTTTCCCCTCCCCGTGCTAAAGCAACGGGGTCTCCACACCGAAGATTTTGAGGAACCATGTTAGCAACACTCATCCGCCGAGAACTCCTCGACAATTTGATGACGTTCCGCTTCGCTGCAGCAGTTTTCATTATGCTCCTGCTTGTTGTTGCCAATACCTTTGTGCTCACCAAGGACTACGAACGACGGTTAACGGCTTACAACACCGCCCTTAAAGCACATAATCAGCAACTACAGGAAAGGAAAACCTATTCGGCGGGTCTATTAAACATCGCTCGTCCCCCGAATCCATTGAGTATTTTCAATGTCGGGTTGGATAAACGGCTGGGCAACGAAATTTGGGTATCTCACAGCTTTGTGCCAACGTTGTGGGATGCTAAAACACACGGGATGACGAATCCACTTCTCAACCTCTTTTCCTCCATCGATATTGTCTTTATCTTTGAGGTGGTGCTGAGTCTGATGGCACTTATCTTCGCCTATGATGCACTTGCGGGGGAACGCGAGCGTGGCACATTGCGCCTAGTTCTAACGCATCCGGTCAGTCGCGGTCAGATTCTGTTTGCGAAATACATCAGTGCAATGATATGTCTGCTGGTGCCGCTGCTGATGAGTCTACTTCTTGCCGTGATTTTGCTGACAACCGCTACCGTTATGTCTCTGGACATGGGTGATTTTCTTCGTATCGGCGGAATCGTTTGGACCTCAATTGCATATCTCTCGGTATTTTACTTCATCGGTATGCTAATCTCCGCAGCGACTCGTAGAACCGGCACCGCGTTGATGCTTGCTATGTTTGTTTGGGGGTTTTGGGTGCTGGTATATCCGAATGTGATTCTTACCGCAATTGCACCCCTACACGCCTCCGAAGCACGTATGGCATCTGCTTTCGGTCAAATTCAACAAATATGGGAGGAATTCGACAGAGAGCGAATGCATTTCCTCACGAATGATGCCGTTCCAGGGGAAGACCCACATTTTGGTATGACAGGGGAAGAGCCGCATTTCGGCACGATAGCGGGCTCCGGTTTCAACTACGCCTACTTCTATGAAGATGCATCAACACTCGAGTATCACTATTTGGCTGGTTCAAACATAGAGAAGCTTAAAGAGGAATCCGAACCCCAAGTGCCGCACGCGCAGAAATATTACCGCTTCCTCGGACAACAGACCGTTGACACCGCTGGACGAGCAGCACTTATCCGAAGACCAGCACTCGAAACCGTCTACTTTCAACCAGCACAAGTCGATCGAATCCTTTTGCGGATATCGCCAGTCGGCATGTACGACGCTGCAACACAAGCTTGGGCAGGAACAGACCTTCACGGCCTCAGAGATTTTTTCGAGGCGGCGCGAACCTACCGACGCACCTTGATTGACCATTACTACGATAAAAAGATATTTGGGTCTCGACAATGGTTTGCTGCGGACGAGGGGGCGGTGGATTGGAATAGTTTACCGCAGTTCTCTTTTCAGAGAAGCGATGTTAGCGTAAATGCGGCGCGCGCCCTTCCAGATATCTGTCTACTGTTGATAATCAACCTCGCTCTGTTCGTAGGCATATACCTAATTTTCCAAAGGAGCGAAGTGTAAAACAGATGATTTGGCATATTGCGAAACGTGAACTCTATGATAATCTGAATAGCCTCAGGTTTGCGCTTGCAACAGTGTTGCTTCTCGGTTTGATGCTAACCAACGCAGTTGTACATCTCCGGGAACATCCCGCACGGATGCAAAAATATCACGATGCTGTCACAGAATCGTCGAACCGCTTAAAATCTCGGAGAGATTTATATGAGATTGCACAATGGGGTCCCGGAAATCTTTACAAAAAACCGTCTCCACTCCATTTCTGTGCAGAGGGGGGCGATATTTTTTTGTCAGATAGAGTCAATGGCGGATTTGTCTTTTGGACCACCAATGACTTAAGAGGTTTCTGGCAACTGTTATATATCCCCGCGACGCTCAATTCAAAAAATATTCGTCCGGACACTATCAAAGTGGATTGGATATTTGTAATCGGGTACGTCCTGAGTCTCATCGCTATCCTATTCACCTTTGATTCCATTTCCGGCGAGCGAAGGCAGGGAACATTACGTTTGACGTTGGCAAACCCAATTCCGCGCCATACCGTCCTAATTGGCAAATTTTTAGGAGCATTGATAAGTATTGTTGTTCCGTTTACGCTTGCTGTATTAATAAATTTGTTGATAGTCTCCACATCTGGCAATGTCCAACTCAGCACCGACGCGTGGGGCCGCTTAGGCATCATTTTCCTTATTGCCCTCCTGTACCTGTGTCTATTTCTTGCGTTGGGGTTGTTAGTGTCGTCACGTGTACAGCAGAACGCGGCGAGCCTTGTGATACTCCTGTTGATATGGGTTACCTTTGTAGTTTTTATGCCGAGCACACTCGCCTCTATTGCAAGCGGATTTTCAAATCCGATGACTTATGATGAGTTTTTTGAACGCCGAAAACAACTTCATAATCAACTCAAGAACGAATACGAGACTCGCTTGCAAAACGCCCATGAGTTTTCAGTGAAAAAAACAGAGTTAGGCGGTGAGTATGTCACCAATGAAGCCGCACAGCGGGAACGTTTGAGCCAAGAACACTTAACCCAACAGCATGCCCAAATTCAATTGGCACGTTCTGTTACTCGCATCTCCCCGGTTGTGCTTGTCCAGCATCTTCTTGAGGTTTTTGCCGGAACAGGATTTGAACGCCACCAACAATTTGTGGAGAACGTGCAACGTTATGCCCGCGAATACCGTGAATTCGTCACGGATATGGATAGGGCCGATCCGGAGAGTCTCCATATTATTGGGGTGCGCGAAGGTATGTCGAAAAAACCGATCAGTCCGGAATCAATTCCGCTCTTTGAAGACACACTCAGTCTTAGTCGTGATTTCAACGCTGCAGCGATGGATTTGCTGTTGCTAACCTTATTTTTTATCGTTCTTTTCTCCGGAGCCTTCCTTACCTTTGTCCGGGTTGAAATTTAGAAGGTATTAAGCAACATTAAATATTTGACCGTTCCCCTCCCGCCATCAATTTTTTTCATTTTTTTTCACTAAATGCACGTTTTTTAATCAAATTTTCGTCTTTAATAATTATAGGAAGGTGCGCGCGTCCCGTACCGCTTAATTTAATGGTTAAACCTTTTAGCAAATGCAACATGTTCCAATCTGTTCATTAGGGGGAAGTTTCATGGAAAAAGAAGACGATGCTCAACTAATCCGCAAAATTTTGTCGGGCGACGACGCTGCGTTTGGTACCCTGGTCGAAAAATACCAAGAGAGCATCCATGCCCTTGCGTGGCGGAAGATTAAAGATTTTCACTATGCTGAAGAAATTATGCAAGACACCTTCCTTAAAGCATACAAAAAACTTCCGACACTCAAGAATCACAATCAATTCGCAGGGTGGCTCCATGTCATCGCAAACCGCCTTTGCTTCGATTGGATACGAAAACAGAAGCCTCCAATGCAATCCCTGGAGAACACACCGCCCGAAGAAATCGCCGAATACTCTTTTACACACTACATGTTGGAACGGCAGGCGACAGAAAGAAACGAGTATTGTCAGGAGCTTGTGCAAAAACTTTTGGAAAAACTGCCAGAAAATGAACGCACCACTATAACGCTCTACTATCTTGACGAAATGTCAACGAAAGAAATCGGCGAATTCATGGGCGTGTCCGTCAACACTGTCACGAGCCGACTTCAACGCGCACGAAAACGGCTACAAACCGATCCGGAACTCTTAAATCAAGATGTCTTCGATCACTTAGCACTAACTGATAACCTGAAGGAGAATATTATGAGTCAATTAGAACAACTTCGCAACAAGTTCGATGCATTCATGGAACAGGTAAAATCCGAGCCTGCATCAAGAGATGATATTCTTAAGGCGGCATCCATCGAGATTGAAGATGCGCTTAAGAATGAAATCACACCTGAGTTGGCACATCTCGTGGTCGATAATATATATCCACGGATGGGCAAACTCGGCATGGAAAAACGGGTGTTTCTACTCCGTAAGTACATGGATGACGCACCAGATGATAAGGAACGTTTCTGGGCACATGAAGGGTTAGTCAATAGCCTCGCTTGTCTCGGGAAAAACCGAGAAGCTGTTGAGGAACATTCTCGACTCTACCGTTGGGCATGCGACCACAACTTGCCCGATAAAGATGTGCTGCAGATTATTTCCAATCTAAACAGTGCCGGATGTTGGGCGGCGGAAAATCGTATTGATGACTGGATTCAACTTTATAAGGAGGCATCTCAACGCCTAGAAAACCCTGAAGTCAGCTACTACAGCCGCTGCGATTTCCTACAAATTGCGGCAGAAGTCTTACGGGCCAACGGCAGGTCCGATGAGGCACTTCTTGGGATAGAAAAATTGGAACGGACGAACACCAAACAGGATTGGAAACATTTTTTTCGATTCTGGTTGGCTGTCCGAACGAATCGACTGCTGCTGTACGCCAGAAAGAAAGAGTGGGAACGTTTCGATGAAATCCTTACGGAAGTGAGTGCTTACATGGAAGTGGAGTTGAAAAAATGGGATGCAGGTCAACCCGTAAATCTTAGCGACCTTGTCTGGTTCACTCACGATATTGGGTGTTGTCTGGTCTGGACGAGGAGGTATAGCGAGGCGGTCCGTTTCCTACAGGTCGCCAGTGATTTGGGAAACAAAAATCATTATGGGCATTTCATGCTTGCCGTGAGCATCTGGGCATCGGAGAAAGAGCGGGAGAAGACTTTACATCATCTAAAGATAGCTCAGGATTACTATGCGGTAGATTACTATAATTTTCGGGATAGCTACTACCCATCTTTCCGTGGAACCCCTGAATTTTCGGATGTCAAAGATGATCCGGAATTTCTGAAAGTTCTGGGACAGAAGTAAGTCGATTGAATTATTAGACATTATGCCGGTTTAATTGTAGTCCTCTGTTTCGTTAGCAGGGACGGTGCGTAGGGGCGGGGTTTCCCCGCCCGATTTGAAATCGTGTTTATAGGGCGAGGGGACCTCGCCCCTACAAGGTTCACAGGCGCATTCTGATTAAATCATTATAACGTCTATTATTTCTGTGGTAGGTTCGGTTTCCTAACCGCACCTACCAATCCTAAGATATTAAGCACTAATCACGGAGGATGTTAATTGATGAACCCACAGAAAACTTCTGCGGTAGTGTTCAGCATCACACTATCGCTTATTTTAATCGTAAACGGACAGAACGTCGCGGCACAAAACACACAAACCGTTAAGAAAGAACTCCCCGCAGTCAAAACGGAACAGCCACCAACTATTGATGGTGTTCTCGACGATGCTTGTTGGCAAGACGCACCAAAAGCCGTTGGTTTCACCGACCAACGCACCGAAAGACCTGCCAAAAATCAATCCATCGGTAGACTAATTTACACAGATAAAGCCATCTATACGTCGGCCTTCACCTCTACGATGATATGCCCGACAAAATTGTGGCGCGTCAAATCAAAGATCAGACGCGAATCAGCGGGGAAGACTGGGTGTCGTTCAGTCTCGACCCATTCCACACACACCAGTTTTCCGACAGGAATTTTTTCATCGTAAATCCACTCGGCACGAAATACGCGCATCTCGCCACCGGCCGGGCAGAAAAGAGCGAATGGATTGGGCTCTGGAAAGCTGCAGCACAGATTGTCCAAGATGGATGGGTTGTAGAGATGGAAATCCCATGGCAGATGCTGGATTACCCCGACACAAAAAAACCTATTCGGATGGGCATCAACTTTGACAGGTTGCAACAACGGACCAGCGAACGTTCATGGTGGTGCAATTTAGGGGTTCAGGAATTTCGAGAAAACGATGGACATTGGATTGACGTATTACCCCCGCCGCGAAAACGTGAGCTAAAGGTGTTACCCTACCTAATTGGCGGTATCAGCGAATCAGAAACTTCTGTAGGAGCGACCTCCCGGTCGCGAAGAGAATATACCGCTCGCGCAGGAGCGGACCTACGTTATGAGATTACGCCACAACTCCGCCTCATCGGAACAGCTAACCCCGATTTTGATAACATTGAACAAGCTGTCGAAGGCATCGACTTTTCTTACGGCGAACGTTACGTTGGGGACCGGCGTCCGTTCTTTTCCGAAGGTGGAAATGTGTATCATCTCGGCAATCTTTTCTATTCACGTCGGATAATGGATATGGATGGCGGGCTTAAGCTGTTTGGGAAATTAGGAAAAAACACCTCCGTTGGCACGTTAGGTACCTATCATCGCAACAATCAGAACTTCATTTTACGTGCAAAACAATCCTTAACAGCAACTTCCCACATCATCGCCGGGTTTCTAACGCACCATCGTCCTGACATGGCTACAAATAGTGTAGGTCACCTTTCAGGGAGTGTTAGACACGGTAAGTTTTCGGCGGAATCAAGCTTCACACAAAGTTGGGAAGGGGGGGCAGATGGAAGAACAGGAGATGTCAATTTAAGATACAACGGTTCGCTTTTTCAATCAGTGTTATTTGGATATTTTGTAGCTCCAGATTTCGTCAATAACCTCGGCTATCGACCGTTCACCGGCCTCCGTGGCGGCGGTTTAGAAGGAATCATCTCAAACGAATGGCGGCACGGATTAATCCGTAGTATTTTCGTTGGGGGGAATGTTATAGCTGCTAACAATTACGAGGGTGAGGTATTTCAGCGAGATTTCTCAGTCTTCTCAAATTTCTCGACACATAGTGATTACGGACTTTCTATTAATTGGTATGGCGGACGATTTCAAGAATACACTGATAGTGTTTTTAGCATTGGATTAAGAGCACGTACCTCAGATCAGTTCAACAATGTCAGTGTTAGCTATAATTGGGGTGAACAGGCAGATAAACGACTTCATCGCGTCAGTGGAAACCTGAATCTCCGTGTCTACGGTTTCACAGCAGGACTTTCCTCAAGTATCCAATGGCATTTTGAAAGACGCTACCAACAAATCCTAACCCTCGCGTATGATTTCAGCCCCGCCCTAAGCCTCGGCAGCCGATTAATCTGGCAAGTGGAGGGGATCAATATTTACTTTGCATTGCGCCGCTCTGGATATGCTGGCACCGATTTCTTCATTATCCTCGGTGACCCAAACGCATTGGAATTCAAACAACGCTTGATCGCAAAAGTGATTCGGGCATTTTAGTGAGGTGGTGTCCATCTTTCCTCCGCGTTTTCCGTGTTCTCTGTGTTTTCCGCGATTCTGACAACACACACGCGAAATCCATCCTTCCACTCTTCCAATCTTCCATTCTTCATATTTTCCCGCTTTACATTTCTTCGCGAATCTGTTATCATAGAGAAAATATTATCTTGAGCGACAGACCGCTTTTTAGGAGCAAACCCTTGGCAGACTACGCAAAAGCCGCTGTGTATCCCTCAGAACTGCGCGAATTTGAGGATGACAAAACAGGCACCCATATTTATCAACTTACAAACGATACCTCTATTAACCATAATCTCTATTTCTTGACACCCTCGTTCACGCCGGACCAGAAGCATCTGCTTTTTACCTCGTACCGTTCTGGAAAACCCAATTTTTTCAAATTGGAATTTCCTGATGGGAATATTGTACAGTTGACAGATGCCGACGAAGTACACGGCTACTCCGGGGTAATTTCCAAAGATGGCAATGAGCTTTTTTATACGGAAGCAGCCGCTATCAAGGCGATTCATCTTGACACCTTTGCGGAACGCGTGCTTCAAGAATTCCCCGGGGGCAGTCTCGGCGAATGTAGCGTAAGCGCGGATGAACAGTTTATCGTAACAGCCATGAAACGCGATGGCAAATCGCACATCACCGTCACCGCCACGGATGGCAGCGGCGGCGAGGTTATCTATACTTCGCCAGAACAGACCATTATCCACCCGCAGTTCCACCCGAAACATCCCGAACTCATCGCTTATTCCGGTGACCCCGCCCCACGAATGTGGACTATCAAACGGGATGGCACCGAAAACCGATTGCTGTATCAACATGAAAACAGCGAGTTTCTCGTCCACGAAACGTTCCTCGGCGCGCAGGACGAACTGATTGTAACGCACTGGCCATACTCCCTGCGGCGGATATCCTTACAAACACTACAGATGCAGACAATTGCAGATTTCAATGCATGGCATATTGCAAGCAATCAAGCGGGAACAAAGGTGTTGTGCGACACGGTACACCCCGATATCGGTCTGCGATTGGTCGATGTGGAAACAGGTGAACACGCGCCTATCTGTTATCCGCAGAGTTCATGTAGCGGAAGCCAATGGAAAAAGGACCGGTACGCGCTCGCTGCGGATTGGGCAGCAGCACAGCAGGAAGGCGATAGAGAACGCGCTTTGAGTTGGATGGAGATGAAGGTGGACACGGTATATGGTCCGCAATGGACACATCCGCACCCCTCGTTTAGTCCTGATGAAACATCGGTCGTATATACATCAGATGTATCTGGACATTCGCAGGTTTACGTCGCTATGATTCCGTGAGGGGGTACGGATAAAAGCGGTCAGGGCAGTTGAGGCACAATATCCTTAAGCGTGCCTTCTGCTTGCGCGAAATCTTTGATTTTCGGCTCAAGGGCTACTGCTTGTCTGAGGGAATCCAAAGCCTTTTGCGGTTTATCCTCTAATGCATAAGCACATGCTAAGTTGTAGTGGAGCAGGGCAGTGTTCGGAAAGGTTTGAAGTGCCTCCAGGCATACCTTGCGAGCAGCAGCAGGAAGATTCTGCTGGAGATAGGCTGTCATCAGATTGATGTGGCCCTCCACAACATCCGGTGCCATCTCAATTGCCACCTTTAGATTTTCCACTGCCTCCGCGTATTGTTTCGTATACAAATAGGCGCGTCCGAGGTTGTTATATGCAGAGGGGGAGTTTCTGAAAAAAAGCGTGCGTTTTTTGTTCCGAATCGCTTTTTTGTAGGCTGCAATCGCTTTTTCCGGTTCACCGTTACGCATGTGGAAACCAGCTTCGCGATAGTTATCATTGAACTGCGTTTGATGGTGCCAGACCCACAGAAATAGAACGGTCACCGCAAGGCAAAACGTCATACACCCGATTCTGAAAACTTTGTTCGTGAACGTTTGTTCCGCCTCAGAGTCCTCTATAGGTTGGTGTTCTTGAGGTTGAGTTTCGTTAGAATTCATAATTTATTTTCATGACAGTAGGCATTCTCCGAATGCCGGACGCAACAGAAGGGAGACATATCAAATGAAAACTTACGGTTTTGGTATCATAGGGTGCGGAATGGTTTCCGATTTTCATTCCGCAGCAATTTCTGAATTAGAACACGGTCAGTTAGTTGCTGTGAGCTCACGAAATCCTGACAATGCAAAACGGCTCACAGATAAATATAACGTTGAAGGCTATAGCGATTATACCGAAATGCTCAAACGGGATGACCTCGATATTGTATGTGTTTGTACACCCAGTGGCGCACATCTTGAGCCGGCTGTTGCTGCAGCCGAAGCGGGTAAACACGTTATTGTCGAAAAACCGCTGGAAATCACATTGCAACGGTGCGATGAAATTATTGATGCCTGCGATAGTGCCGGGGTTCGGTTATGTGCCATCTTCAATTCTCGCTTTACTGAAGGTGCACAACTTGTTAAATCGACGATTGAGAGCGGGCGATTCGGCAAGTTGACATTGGGCGACGCTTACATCAAGTGGTATCGTTCCCAAGAATACTACGACAGCGGCGGATGGCGTGGCACGTGGCATCTCGACGGTGGCGGCGCGCTTATGAATCAATCTATCCATGCCATTGATCTGTTACAGTATTTCATGGGCCCCGTCCAGTCCGTGCAAGCGTTCACCGCCACGTTAGCACACAAGCGGATAGAGGTTGAAGACGCTGCTGTCGCTGCCCTCCGCTTCGAAAACGGAGCGTTGGGCGTTATTGAAGGCACAACCGCCGCCTACCCCGGTATGCTTAAGAAAACTGAAATCTGCGGTACAAAAGGCACTGTGATTTTAGAGGAAGAGGACATTGTCAAATGGGAATTTGACCCGGTGCTGCCAGCAGATGCCGAGATTCGGGAAAAATTCGCCAAAAAGACCGACACCGGCGGCGGTGCATCCGACCCACGCGCTATCAACCATGCAAATCACCGGCGGCAGATGGAAAATCTGATTGCCGGGCTTGAAAGCGATGCATCACATCTCGTTGACGGCCGTGAGGGCCGAAAGGCAGTTGAAATTATCCTCGCCATCTACCAGTCCAGCCGTGAGGGCCGCATCGTCGAATTGCCACTTCCGATCTAAGGATAATCAAACACAATCTTGATTGCTTCGTTTTTGCGGTTCAGTGCCATCTCAAATCCTTTTTGCGCCTCGGTGAACGGTAGATGATGCGTTATAATCGGTGAAACATCCAGGCGGCCTTGGGCAATCATATCCATCGCTAACGGAAAATCGTTGGGTACGTCCGGCCCGACTGAACCGATGAATCGGATGTTCTGGCGGAAGAATTCGCTGAAATTGAAGCTATAGACTTCATCGTCCGGTACACCGAAGGCGAGTAGGGTTCCGCCGCGTTTCAGAAGGGTGAGGCACTGGTTAATCGTTTCAGTTTGGTGCCCGACCACTTCAACAACGAGGTCCGCCATTCTACCGTCCGTAATTTCCTTAACCACCTCGACGAGGTCTTCGTGCGTAGGGTTAATCGTGTGTGTAGCATGCATCCGCTTGGATACCTCAAGCCGAAAATCGACCAAATCGGTCGTTATCACTGTTCGTGCGCCAAGGTTGCTCAACATGTGCGTAAAGAGCAGTCCCATCGGGCCCTGTCCTATAACAACGGTATCCAGATTAAGCAGATTGCCTAATTTTCGGCATGCCCAAACGACCGTGCCAAGCGGTTGCGCCATCAAAATACAATCTTTTCGGGCACATTCTGCCAACGGCACGGTTACACTTTCATCCGATAGGAAGTATTCTGAAAGTCCCCCGATGTGTCGTGGCAATGCGAGCACCTCGTCCCCCTCCTTGAATTTGTCCGATTTGGTCTCGGTTACAACGCCAATTGCTTCGTGAATAGAAAGCCCGGGACCGAGCGGGTAACGTTCCGCTGGATGTTCAAGCACAAACGACGGCATATCACTGCCACAGACTGCACTGTGAAGGGTTTTTATCATGACAGTGCCGCTCGGATATGCGGAGAGTTCTGGTTTTTCTATATCAATCATTTCAATTTGACGTGGTGCGACAATTTGGCCTACTTTCATAAAACCCCCTTATCGGAAGAGAGGATAGACAACACACGCTCATGCAGTATCCCGTTTGTTGCAACGACTCCGCGATTTTCGTTCATACGTCTCCCGCTAAGAAAGTTAAGCGGTTGTCCGTTTGCGTCTGTTACGCAGCCACCTGCTTCTTCAACGACAATTAACCCTGCGGCGTGATCCCATATACATTCCCTATAGTCAGGGTATTGTGGGTTTGGCAGGCGAATATAGAGGGCTGCTTCGCCGCGTGCAACGATGCCGTACTTGGCTTGACTATCTATTCGGATAGGTGGTGCGTTGAGCCCCAGCTGCTTTGCAATTTTGATGTGCGTATCGCTATCCCCATGTGTAGATTCAAAGCTTTCTGCTAAGCGCGTCACATTTTTTGAAACGTGCGCGTCTGCTAAGCGATGATTTCCATTTATAGCGTAAACTGCTGTGCCTTCCCCGCGGGTGGCAACAAAGAGGCACCCGCGTTCGGTTTTAGGCGTATCCAATCGGTGCGGTAAATTAGGGCATCCCAAAACGCCTATTTGAACCTCGCCATTGACAATCCATGCCAGGGCAATTGCGTATTGGTCGTGGCGCAGGAAACCCTTAGTACCATCGATTGGGTCAAGCGTCCAGAAACCCGATTTTTGAACGTCACCCGCCCCCCGGTCAATCCAGTTGCAGACGTTTTGTTGAAAGTTCTCTGTTTTCGAGGTATCAGTCTGCACAAAACGTTTGACGTAGTCGGTGACACGCTCTAAAAGGTGCCTGTTCCGTTTGAGTGATTGTGCGTCTTCCTCAGCGACAATAACATCTTCAGGAAAAGCACCACCGATTGCTTTACATATCAGTGCCTGTGCCCCGAAGTCCGCCACGGTAACGGGGCTCCGGTCGGTTTTTTGAATAGCATCGGTTGATACCATTTCAGTTTGAACCTGTTGGCAGAGTTCACTCGCTTTTCGGACCGCATCAATTGCGACCTGTTTTTTACATGGCATTTCTTCTGTCCTACAGCACACGATAGTGTCTGCTGCCTCCTTTCAAAACAGTGTTAATTTCGGCAGTTCGTCCGTTTCTTGTAGTTTTTGTTTGACTTCGGCGATGTCGTTAATGACCGTGTTCCGCATTAATCTAAAATTGTTCCCCTCTTGCCGTAATACATACGCCGGATTAAAGGTTGCCATAGCAAAAGGTGCATAATGCGTATCCGTAAACCAATGTCCGCGTTGCTCTGTGATGCGGAAGCTGCGATGGATGAGCGTTTTTGCTGCGGGCGCGCCCATACATAAAATTACGGAAGGCTTAATTAGGGTAAGTTCACCATCAAGCCATTTGGCACACGCTCTAATTTCCGCTGATTTCGGGGGTCGGTTTTTCAACACGCCATTTTTAAAGTCAGCGGCACGGCATTTGATAATGTTCGTTAGCCAAATGTCACTTCGCATCAAGCCGTTTGCAATCAGCACTTCATCTAGGAGCTCTCCAGCGGGGCCTGAAAATGGAAACGTGGTTTGATTGTCAGCGGCAGACGGGCCTTCGGCCACAATAGTTAATTTTGCGGCGGTATCGCCAGCGCCAAAAACCACGTTAGCACGGGTTTCCGCCAGGGCACAATCCGTACAAACGTTTGCGCGGGTTTTGAGGGTTTGCATCTGTGTGTGTGTCATAACGGGTGAACCGCTCTATCTCTTCAAGTTTGCTGGGTGCTGCCGGTAGTCTTTGTAAACTGCACGCTGGCGTGGACAAGTGTCTCGGTTGGGGAGAAAGTTAACTTATAAATCGGTTTCTCCCAGCTGTATTGATAATTCCCGCCATAAGCCGATACATTTATTGGGAGGTAGTCCTCCGGTACATGGATAAAACAGGTCCCGGTTGCCTGTCTAGGCGGTTTGATAATCAGGAGATAACTTTGACTGTGAGAGTCCCATCCGGACGATAAAATTTCAACCGCCCCTTGGGTATAGTGCATATCTGTAGCGAGCAGCTGCGGTACGTTTTGTTCTTCTCGGAAGCAGAGCAATTTCGCGGAGCGAGGGGCGATATTAACCAGCGTGACATTTTTAGAAACAACCCCTAGGTACTGTTGCATCCAAAAATCGTGAACGAGATAGTCTTTATCAGGATTAAGCCCGAAGGTGTCAAGATTTAGATGGACATCGTCCTGTTGGTCTTTCCAATTAAAAACTGCTGCAAGATGCCATGCTTCGCGCGATGTTTGAACGGGTAAGTGCCATATTCTGGGAAAAGGGCCGTCATATCGATCAATAGGAGTTGCGGCGTTACCGCCCAATGGTAACAGCTTCGCCAGCAATTCAGCGCGATGCGGGGAAAGGGTTGTAGGCGTATCCGCGCATAAGGTCGCAGCACCACTTAACGCAGCTGCTGTCATCTCAACGATTGCCTCATTAACAGGCCGAGGTTCATCTACGGTGAGCTCCCCGTAGACGTAGTGCCACAACGTATTATGTGCACTGAGATGTCCGGTGTACCGGCTCAGCCTATGCTTAACGCCGTTTTTCTCATGCCACAAGTCACTTTGATATGCCCCCTTTTGCCGCGGCATCGGATAATTGATACCGAAAGTACCGATACTTGCACTCTCAATTAGATTGTACCCAGCAAGCACACCATCGCTTTCCGTTTCATCGACAGCTTTCTGTAGCAAACGGACCGCTAACCGGTATAATTCGGCTGAAGTGAGCGAGCTATCATGCCAGTTCGCCTGCGCAGCAATGGACATCATGCCATTGGTATAACTCGACAAATCGACTTTAATGAGGTCATATCCCCAATTATCTACGATATGCTTAATCAATTCACGGACACGGGTTTGTGCTTCCGGATGCGATACATCCAATATAACCACAGCAGGCCCTCTGCCGGGTAAATGCACCTCAGCAGGCGCATCGCCGGTTCGCAGACATGCCGCCGGATGCTTTTGCACCCACTCCGAATTACACACAACGCCAAACGGGTCGATACAGATACCTGCCTTGAAACCGCACCCATGAATACGTTCTACCAGTGGGCGCATGCCTTCAGGGAAGTGTTCAGGGTTCAGGGTTAAGTCTCCAGGAGCAGTTTGCCACCCGAGGTCTAAATGAATGTAGACATCTTCCCCGGTCACTGTCGGGTTAAAAAGCGGACTTTCGGCAATTGTGGAGGTTTGTTCCTCGATGCTCTTAGCACTGAGCTCGCCTTCAAGATTCTCCAAGGTGAAATTCCAGCCTGTGAAAACCTTGCAAGCGGGAGGTTTTCCGAGGGATGTGTTTTCTGGCGAGGTTGTAGGCGGCGTTTGCACCATAGCCTCGGTTGCAATTCGTTCGATGTAGCGCGTATGGACTGAAGGCGCATCTTCTGAAAAGTCAAGGTAGCCGATTTCGGAGGTTATCTGTTCGCCAACTTGACACTCATATCGTTCACAATCATGGTAAAGTGCCCAAGCTGTTAACCCTTGGGGTGATTTACGTTTAGGGGGTTGGTAACCTATCTGAATATGGGGCCACCACCGTTCGGTTGTAAGAAAACCGAACATGAATGCCTTTTTGCTATCGGTATCGTGTAGGATGCCGTTATGATAAGATTGTATAGGAAGGTTGTCTTGACTTAAGCAGAATCCATCGTAGATTTTTCGATAACTCTCGTTCGCTGATATCGGGGGCGTTTTCAGAAAAAGATGGTATTGGGAGGGATGCCCCCCTAATTGAACAGTTCCCTGCTGAGCGGCGATATCGATCAGCGTGATACTCGTTAGACGGATAGGCACCTGCTTCAAGTTTTCAATACAAACTTTCAATAGAATATAGGGGTGGTCCCTGTAGCAGGTGAGGTACGTATAGACTCGAAGCCCCATTCCATTTGTTGCTGTCTCGTTTGCATGTGAGGAATTTTGGCGTTTTCCTCTGCCCTTTGTAGGTTCATAAGAGAACCGTACGGTTTGGTAGGCCCCAAATGCATCTGTCCCCGGCAATTCTGTTTGGAATTCTCTAAGTCCAGCGTCCGAGGTTTTCAACGTAGTGCCATCTTCAAGGCTCACTTGTGTGTACCCATTCCTGATAACTGTTTGGCCCGTTGCATCCTTATAGTTCCATGTGCCTTTTTGTAAATTAAACTCTATTTTGTATTTGTGGTGGTTTATCACGACCAGTTTACCTTGCCGTGAGACTGCTAGCTCCTCTAGTTTCATGCCTGCGTTTCCTTCCGTCTGATTAGTCGGTTAATTGTAAAAAGGATCAGGACTTACGCAAATTTAGCAGGAGCCTCAGTATTCGGGCAAACGGTTTCCCGCTCCTCTGGGCGGGGTCCCCCCGCCCGCTAGGTCTCCCTCTAAATCCCACTATCATAAAGGTTTATCAACGCGCTGCGTAAGTCCTAAAGGATATTAGAGTTGCGCCACTGCCTGATAGAAAGTTAAATGTGTATCGCCGTACTGTTTCAGCCGGGTACGCGTTAGGCATCCAACGGTGGCTGGCAGTAGGGTCCGTTTATGATGTTCCACTAGCAGTGTCCCCGTGGTTTGCAGCAGGCGAGTCTCTGCTATCTGTCCAAGGCATTTCTCGTAAAGCCCGGCATTGTACGGTGGGTCGAAGTAGATAAGCTCAAAATTTTCTGACCGTTTGTGGAGAGTAGCGATGCCTTCCTGTACATCTCGCCGGAGCAGCTGCACCTGCGGGGCTGCAACCGCCACCCCACACGTTTGGAGGTTGCGTTCAATCAGGTGAAGACAGCCCGGATGTCGTTCCAAGAAGACTACCCGTTTTGCTCCACGGCTGAGAGCTTCAATGCCGATATTGCCAGTTCCAGCACACATGTCCAGAAATGTTGCATCGATGACTCGTTCACGCAAAATACTAAAAACAGATTCTTTGACCCTATCCCCGGTTGGACGAACAAGCAGGGCTCCTTTAGGACGTATTAAGCGTCTACCGCCAAATTTACCGGCTATAATTCGCATGATGAGCACCCGCGCGGTACACCTGCTATCAAGGTTCAAACTCACCAGGACTTACGCAAATTTAGGAGGTTTATCGTAGGGGCGAGGTGCCCTCGCCCGCTAGGTCTCCCTCTAAATCCCATTATCTATGGACTTTATCAACACACTACGTCCGTCCTACTCACCTATTTTGACAGGTGCTCCACGGAGAGAGTTTCAAACGAACAGTTTCGGAATAACCGTTCCATCGTTCACAACTTGTATCGGTCGACCGGAGCGCGAGTAATTCTCTTTTTCATAGTCAATTCCGAGTGCGAAACAGAGCGATGCAAACAGATCAGGGACACCGATTCCCTCTGTCACAACCTGCATTCCATCCGGACTCGTACTGCCGATGACTTGTCCACCCTTGATACCGCCGCCTGCTACGACAGCGGACCACCCATTTGGATGATGGTCGCGTCCATCATTTTGGTTGATTCGCGGTGTCCGACCGAATTCACCCAACCAGAGGACGAGCGTTTCATCAAGCAGATCGCGTTCATTGAGGTCTTTGAGAAGCATCGCAAACGCAGGGTCAACAACGTTAAGCAGCTCTTTCGTTCGATCGAAATTGTTTTCGTGCGTATCCCAACCATCAAGCGTGACTTCAACAAATTTAACACCGGCTTCAACGAGTCGCCTTGCCATCAAACATCCCTGCCCGAATCGGTTCATGCCGTAAGCCTCACGTAGAGCAATCGGTTCTTCGTTCAGCTCAAATGCTTTAACATTCGGGGAATTAATAAGCTCGTCCGCTTTTTTGTAGATAGCCTCGTGCGCTTCGGTCCCACGTCCAGTACGTTTTGCAATGAAATCCTTTTCAATCGTGTTCAGCATTTTGAGCCGTTCACGAAAACGATAGGTATCCATTTGTGCCGGATATGAGATGTCATCCACCGGTTTCATCGGATTATTCACAACAAATGGGTCGTGTGACGCACCGAGAAACCCACCGGTGTAAGTTGGCGAATTGATATTTACGCAGCTCGGTAAAGTTAATTCGTCGTCCTCAACATAGTAGGAGGTGAGAGAACCGAGCGTTGGGTGACGGACCGCGCCCCCAGGAGCATAGCCTGTATGCAATAGGTAACGTGCACGTTCATGATTGCCCTCGCGGGATACCATCGAGCGGAGAATGGCGAGGTGATGTGCCTGCTCCGCTACATTTGGGAGATGCTCTGAAACTTCAATACCTTTGACGCTTGTCGGAATCGCAGCGAAAGGTCCACTATTTTTTTCCTTCGCGGGTTTCGGATCAAACGTATCTAACTGACTCGGCCCACCACTCATAAACATAACGATGCAATGTTTCGCCCGCGGAACAACACCCGCTATTTCTGTCCCCGCACTAGCAGTGCCGAAGTGTTGCATGGCAACAAGCCCGAGAAAACTGCTGACACCGCATTTGAAAAAGCCGCGGCGAGAAATTTCCTTATGCCATAACTCAGGTGTATCGTATTCGGGAATCCATAATCCTGATTTCATTAAATTAACAGCATTCGCAACGCAAATGTTTTTACGAATGCTTCTCCTTATTTTAGCCCGCTAAAAAATCGTCAGTCGCAAGAACAGTGGCACCTGCGGGATAGATGCCATGTTCTCATGCAGTTTGTCTCTGAAGTTGAGATGTTTTGACTAGTTTCTATATATTTGTTTGCCAATTTAAGCCGCCCGGTTTACCTCACATTAATATGATAACACATTCGCGTTTCAAAAACAAGCACAAAGGGACCGGCTTGCATGCGTTGTCGACACTACAGCGTTTGACGATGTCCCAAAATCCGTATTCTGGGTTGCACACTTCATTAAACTCAAGGGGTGCCGTTGAACAAGGCGTTCTTAAAGTCTTCAAGGCTGTCGGCTTTGGCAGCGGCAAGAAGCAACTGATTAAGGTAATCTAAATCGCCAATTGCCTCTATAAGCGGCTTTAGCCTTTCTGCTACATCGGTCTGAAATCGGGCCGTTAGCACCGTGAGAACCGCTTTGCGCGCCTGTAGTTTTCGACCCTGTTCGATGCCTTGTTCGATGCCTTGTGTGATGCTTTGTGCGATGTCTTGTGTGATGCCTTGTGCAATACTTTGTGCAATGCCTTGTGCAATGCCTTGTGCAATGCCTTGTTGTCGACCCTCTTCTCGACCCTGTTCGATGCCTTGTGCGATCCATTTTTTACTTAGGTCTTGTATAACAGAAGATTCTTGCACGGTTGCCTCCAATACTGCGTTCCAAATCGTTTCGGAACCATAGATTAAACCACCTAAAATCGCAAAATCCGCTAACGCCTCTATTTTCTGCGATTCATCAACTGAACTCGTTTCAATCACCTCTACACACCGACGAAGCCACGCCGGACCATCCAACTCGGCAGGCGGTGCCATCAGTGCAGCGAACGGAACAAGCTCCACACGATTCGAATCCAAAGTCTAGGTTGCACACTTCATTGAACTGAAGTGTTGATGCCTAACAAGACGTTACTAAAGTCTTCAAGGCTGTCGGCTTTGGCAGCGGCAAGATGCAACTGATTAAGGTCCTCTAGCTCGTCAATCGCCCCTATAAGCAGTTTTAGCCTCTCCACCGCATCGGTTTGAAATCGGGCCGTTAGCACTGTGAGAATCGCTTTACGCGCCTGCAGTTTTTGCCCCTGTTCGATACCCTCTTCTCGACCCTGTTCAACACCTTGTGCGATCCATTTTTTACTTAGGTCTTGTATAACAGAAGATTCTATCACGGTTACCTCCAATACTGCGTTCCAAATCGTTTCGGAACCATAGATTAAACCACCTAAAATCGCGAAATCCGCTAAATCTGCGATTCATCAACTGAACTCGTTTCAATCACCTCTACACACCGACGAAGCCACGCCGGACCATCCAACTCCGCAGGCGGTGCCATCAACGCCGCAAACGGAACAAGCTCCACACGATTCGCATCTAACAGCTTTTGACCATCCATCTTCCACAACCTGATAACACGATACTCTATGTGAATATTATAGCCCGGAATCTCTTGAACGTATTGACCCGGGTCATTCTCCCCTGCCTCTCTATCCAAGTAAATGACATGAGAACAGATAGGTAATTTGTAAGCCGCGAGGCAATTGCCGATGTAGCCTGCCATGCGGAACGGCATCGGGACATCCCGACTATCGCGTGTTTGAAACTCGCAGTGGACAATAATTTGCTTACCCCCGATAGTCACTAATATGAAACTATCAGCAATGTGTGTTTTCATAGTGAGCTGTTCAGTTTCAATGACTTCACAGGTATCCGCCTCTATGCCGAGGAACGTTGTGACAAACCCCATCGGGTCTTTGCGTACACTTCGGCCTGTAACGTTATCAAACGGTTTGGGCAAAATGAGTTTGCTATCGGGGGTTACTATTTTCTGCCCGTTTGACGGTGGTGCGTTACGATTTTCTGCCACAGTGAATCTCCTCGGTGCCGTAAAGTTCTTATTTCTAATTCATTATACCCTATTTCTCCGGTAATTGTCAAGTTTTAAAAATCTAAAAAACAGAGGCATGCAGTTTTCCAAAATCAACGCTGAATGTGTGTTTGCGTTCAAAACCTACTTGCAGGATTAGATATTTGAACGCGATTGACATCCATCCACGTTGATGCACGCGCCTGTTACAAGACTTGCACGCTCGGAAGCGAGGAAGACGACAACATTAGCGATTTCTTCGGGCTTTCCGAACCGTCCGAGAGGCATATCGCTTTTGACAAAGGCTTTCATCCCTTCAGGGTCGCTTTCCATGCGTCGTGCCCAGCCGCCGCCAGGGAAGAGGATGGACCCCGGGGCAATACTATTGACACGGATATTATCGGCCGCAAGTTCATTGGCTAACGATTTTGCCATACTAATTTCGGCAGCTTTAGCAGCGTTGTAGGTGATATGTCCCCCGCCTTCTCTACCGTATATGGAGGCTATCATTAAAATGACCCCCCCGCCCTGTTTCCGCATTGCTGGGATTGCAAGCCTATTTATTCGCGCTGCCGAAACCAAATTCAGGTCAAGAATTTCGTGCCATTCGTCATCAGAAATGTCGTCTAACGGTGTCTTGCGACTGCCGCCAACATTATTGACGACGATATCAACGCGCCCGTAATGTGCCAACGTCTCTGTCATGAAAGCTTCAACTTGAGCGGCATCGGTCACATCGGTGGATTTGGCAAATACTTCTGCGCCGTGTGTACCAAGCTCCTCGGTTACGGTTTGTAGTGTGTCAGGGTCTCTACCGCAGATGCTGAGCCGGGCCCCCTCTTGTGCAAAACCGAAAGCGATAGCTCTTCCTATTCCGCGGCTTGCGCCTGTTACAACAACGACCTTGTCTGTCAATCCTAAGTTCATCAAACAGCCTCCATTTCTTTTATAGATATATCATCCATACAGGTCTAAACAGACCAAAGGATTCAATTTTCCTCTTTAAGCCGATAACCAACGCCATATACGGTCTCAATCTGGTTTCCGAGATTTCCTAATTTGCGTCGGAGGCGACTGACATGCGTATCCACCGTCCGGTCCACGCCGTAGTATTCCTGTCCCCATATAACGTCCATCAGAATATCGCGTGTAAAAACGCGTCCTGGGGAACGTGCAAATAGGGTAATGAGTTTAAACTCGGTAGCGGTCAGGTCAATAGGTTTTTCTTCTGTCAACACCTGATGCCGTGCCAGATCGATTGTCACGCCATGCGTTTCAATGGAGTTTTCCTCTTCCGCTTCTTGACTGGCTCTGAGCCGACGGAGGACAGCAGTGACGCGTAAAACGACCTCACGCGGACTAAAGGGTTTCGTGATATAATCGTCTGCCCCTAATTCTAACCCTGTTACGCGGTCATCCTCCTTTACCTTCGCTGTCAGCATGACAATCGGAATGTGTTTGGTACGCGGATCGTTCTTCAACAGTCGACAGACGATAAGTCCATCTACCTCCGGCAACATCAAATCTAACAGGATGAGGTCAGGGGGGTTATCTACAGCACGCTGTAGTGCATCGCTCCCATTTCGGACGATGTTTACCTCAAAGTCCGCCTGTCGGAGGTTATATCTCAACAACTCTGCGATATCACGCTCATCTTCAACAACTAAAATTTTTGCTTCCATCCGTCCTTCCTTACTATTGTCCGCTCAAAATAAGTTTACAAAATTCCACATTTCTTTTTAAAAATGTATCATATTTTCTGGGGAGAGTCAAGTTTTTATTTTATCTATTCTGTTCAATAACAACCGCTTCAACGGTTTTCAACGTCACCCGGTCACCTACTTGGAAGGAGCATCGGTAATCGGTTTGGACGAAGTAGGATTCTCCTTGAACTTCAACGCAATACGTGAAATCGTGCCCCTTGAATTCGCGTGCGACGATATAACCTGCTGCTTCATTACCCGTATCCGGTGAACATGGGTGCATTGTGATATATTCAGGACGAATTGAAAGGAGGACACGCGGCGTGTCTGACATATCAAACCGTAAATTCCCGAACGGCGTTTCAGCGATACCGGCTTTGACGTGCGTTTCAACGATATTGGTTTTTCCTAAAAAATTTGCCACATACACCGTTTTTGGGCGGCGGTAAACATCTTCAGGCGTGCCGAGCTGTTCAAGCGTCCCACTGTTCATCACAGCGAGCCGTTCAGCGAAGCTGAGTGCCTCCTCCTGGTCATGCGTTACCAAGACAACGCTGATACCGGCGGTCTTTAATAGGGCTCTAACCTCCTCTCGGGTAGCTTGGCGGAGCCCAGCGTCCAGGCTGGAAAAGGGTTCATCTAGAAGTAGGAGTTTCGGTTGCGTAGCGAGTGAACGTGCTAAAGCAACGCGTTGCTGTTCACCGCCCGATAGATGATGCGGCATGCGTTCGTGGAGATGCGCAATTCCTACCCGTTCTAAGGTTTCTAAAGCACTTGCACGCCGTGCCTTTTTGGACATTTTTCGACTGAGACCAAAGGCGGCGTTATCCAGTACGTTCTTATCCGGAAAAAGCGCGTAATCTTGAAAGACAAACCCAATTCCCCTATGTTCAGGAGGGATATGCACGTCCGAATCGGCTAGCAGACGGTTTTCCATAGCAATTGTGCCCGCGTCCGCCTTTTCAAACCCGGCAAGCAGACGTAACGTTGTCGTCTTACCGCACCCGCTTGACCCGAGGAGCGCGAAAATTTCTCCCGGATAGACCTCAAAGCTGACATCCTTGACGACAGGTGTTCCTGCAAATTCCTTTGTAATCAATTCAACTGTGAGTAGCGGTGTCATTGCATCAATCTCCAAATAGCAGTCAATGAGAGTTGGAAGTTCACCCATTAGAACGTGAGTTTGAAAAAGGTTTTCCCCTAGTTATACCATTTCTAATTGAAAATGCATAAACTTCCTCTTTGTAGTAGCATAAACTTCCAGTTTGTGCTTTGTAGTAGCATAAACTTCCAGTTTGTGCTTTGTAGTTAAACTTCCAGTTTGTGCTTTGTAGTAGTAAACTTCCAGTTTGTGCTTTGTAGTAGCATAAAAGTTTGTGCTTTGTAGTAGCATAAACTTCCAGTTTGTGTCTTCCGTTCTCCGTTTCATTTCTAACAACCGGTAATGATAGAATAATTAATAAAAATGGTATTAGTATGAAGAGCAGGCTGGTTACCCGAATACTGGGCGATAAGTCCGCTCCTTAGGGACGATCCGTTTATAGGCAGGTCCATGGGTTTCTGCCCGCCTCTTAGTCCCGTAGGGACGATATCTTTATAGAAAGCCGTTAACGCCTGCCTCTTAGTCCCGTAGGGACGATATCTTTATAGAGGTTAGGAAAAACAGACATTTATTATCAAGCTCACGTATTAGAGGGTGTGCCCCGCCCCTGATGAGGGCATATAAAGATTCAGCGCAAAACTAATCAAACTCAGAACACTTCGCGGAATGTAATCGCCTAAGACCAATCCGAGGAAAAACGGAATTGCACGCCGATACGTCTGCCATCCCCAGAAACGGAGAATTAGGAATTTAATGAACCAGCTGACCATCACAGGAAACCAGAAGTAGATGAGCCCACCCCACGATGCACCTGAAAGGACGTAGCCTGATGGATGGAGCGTCCACCACAACAGACGGGTGCGTAAAAAGTTCAAGAGAAACACGAACGCAAACCCGCCACACATAAAGGTAATCGCACCGATATTTGGTGACCTTGGATGTTGCAACCAACTCTGAAGTGGGTTAAAGCTCTCCCACCCAAAACGCCCAACAACGCCTTGACATTTGGCTAACACACCGTAATGGTATGCAACCTGTAGATAGGTCCAAAACGTAGCGACTGCCCCGACTCCGATAGCAAGTGCCATGGCGATAACTAACGTTTTGCCCGGTATGCGTGCACGTTCCCCGATGCGCAGCGATTCAATCTGGTTCGGCATCGGATGTGAACGGTTGCAACGGTTAAAAGCGTAGAGGAATGTCATCACGGTGAGGTTCGCTGAGCCGAGGGTTCGCGTGCCGAACATGCTCACCATCATTTGACGCGGATTAATGCCGATAACTTCGTGGTAAGGCGGGCCCAATTCCGCTCGGACTCGTCCGATTGCCAGAGCAAACGCGATAAACAACCCGTAAAAAACAGCTATAACCCATAAGGACATGCCCGCAGCATAGCAAAAGACACAGACAAGCCCAACGCTGAGAATTGTAAGTACCGCCACGGTCCGGTAAGAGAAAGGCTCGTTTATATCGTCCCCTTTTTCGCGGCCGAGAAGATGCCTGAAAAACCGGGCTAAGTGACGGCGACCCATCCACACGGTCAAGACAGCAATACCTACCCATGCACCAGCAGCGCGGTCATTGAAATGGAGAACGCTCATGTTAGAGATGCCGAGCATGCTTGCAATCACACGTTCCGCCCGGGTGAGCCAGAAGAAAAACCACGTTGAAAATGCCAAGTCAAGCGGCATGAAATAGGTTAACCCCACAATCGCGAGGTTGAAGGACATTGAGGCATAACCGATGGCACTCCACGGTTTTTCTGTAAAATGTCTATCCAATCGATAATTGGCAGGTAAAGCGGGAATTACGGGGAAAAGGTCGTGTAAACCTGCAAGTATGCGCAGCAGTGCCGCAATTCCAAGCCCAAACCAGAGCGCGCGCGACCGAAAAAAGGAGCGGTTCGTCGTGATTTGGAGCGGCAGCTGCGTTAGCGGAAAACTCAGTTTTTCACGTTCCATCCACTGTTTTCGCAGTAGCAGCCCTAAACACAGCAACGAACCGTAAAGCACAAAGATAAACCCCGACCAGATAAGCGAAGGGATTATCCATATCCGAAGATGCTCCGATGTATAAAGTGTGGATTCCCCTTCATAATACCCAGTCAACCATTCAGAGTCGTGGACTGTTAACCATTCCGGAATGTGGTGGAGAAAAAGTTGTGCCCACTCGTTTTCGGGGGTTGCGAACCAGAAAGGGTGTGCTAATGTCCCCATCAGAATCGCCATCATCGCATGACCAGAGATAGTGGACACCATCGTCACCATGATGTAGAGAAGCAGCAGCTCCGCGGGCTTAAAGGCTACGCTTGGTGAGATTTTTCGAAGCACCACGTTAAGCAGCAGCAGCACAACTAACGTGAAAACTGCGTTAGAGAAGGGGGAAACGAGCGTGTACACCGCATACCAGAGTTCACTCGCTATCCCAACCCAATACGCGTTCACAACGACCAGGATTAAGCCGACAATTATCGTTTTTTTTGTGATGACCTCGGGAGGTGTCGAGGTGCGTCCATTCATTTTTTCACCGAGGGCATTTATGGCAATTGGTAAAATTGATAATAGGTGCGGTTTCAAACCGCACCTACTAGGGAATCGGGTAAGTTATACCATTCCTAATTGAAAATGTCTCTTTGTAGTAGCATAAACTTCCAGTTTGTGCTTTGTAGTAGCATAAACTTCCAGTTTGTGCTTTGTAGTAGCATAAACTTCCAGTTTGTGCTTTGTAGTAGCATAAACTTCCAGTTTGTGCTTTGTAGTAGCATAAACTTTTAGTTTGTGCTTTGTAGTAGCATAAACTTCCAGTTTGTGCTTTGTAGTAGCATAAACTTCCAGTTTGTGCTTTGTAGTAGCATAAACTTCCAGTTTGTGCGTTCTTGTAGCATAAACTTCCAGTTTGTGCGTTCTTGTAGCATAAACTTCCAGTTTGTGCGTTCTTGTAGCATAAACTTCCAGTTTGTGCTTTGTAGTAGCATAAACTTTTAGTTTGGGTCTTCCGTTCTCCGTTTCATTTCTAACAACCGGTAATGATAGAATAATTAATAAAAATGGTATTATACCAACTTACAAATTATTCACCAGCAGCTTGAGGCAATTTCACTGGCGGGACAATTTCATCGGTCAAAATCGGGGGTTTATCATGTTGTGTGAGATATTTTTCGAATTCCCCAGCCTTAATCACACGAATGGCTTCCTGTAATTGTGTGTCGTATTCTAAATTGACAACCTTTTCAATTCCGACGTTGAGGTTAAAGAGTTGTTCCGCACGTAGTTTGAGCCATCGTTTGCTGACAAGGATTCCATCTTTCGCAAGCATTTCGTTTAGTTCGGGTAGCTCTGCTTGTAGCAAGGTGAAGTCCTTGGGCGTTTCGCCTGTGCGCTTCATCTCGTCAACAATCCATTTTGTGACGAAGTTTTCGACAGCGTTTCGCTTTTCGGCTATACCTTGCATTGTCAATTCCAGCTCGTCTGTTTTATGCGGTGCGATAGCAATATGTGGGGTAATTCCTGTCTGTTCAATTGATGTGCCGTTTGGTGTAAAATAGGTGGAAATGGTAAGCGACATTGCGCCGACTGCCTCTAAAGGATACCGTTTCTGGACAACTCCCTTTCCGTATGTTTTGGCACCGATGAGGATACCTCTGTTAGTGTCCTTCACGGCACCTGCGACGATTTCAGACGCGCTCGCGCTGTACTCATTGATAAGGACAACGAGGGGCATCTGTGGGTCACACAAGGTTTCAGAGGTCGCCTTGTAATCCTCATTGAATCTCGGTTCACGGCCACGGGTTGAAACGATAGTGCCTTCAGAAATAAATGCATCAGCAACGTAGAAAGCAGCGCTCAGAATACCTCCCTGGTTATTCCGCAAATCTAAAATAAGAGCTTTCATGCCAGCCGCCCTATGTTTGAGCAGTGCATCGGTAAAATCTTTTGAGGTCCCCTCGTTCCGATTTGTCCCCCAAACTCGCGAAGCCGGATATAACCGATTTGGTCTGCCAACATCGTCGATATAACACTCTCAGATTTGATTGTAGCACGTTTTAGTGTCACTTCAAACGGGTCTCGAAATTCGCGTTGGACCGTAATTGTTACATCTGTCCCCTTTTTTCCCCGGAGGAGGTCTACCACATCGTTAATCGTCAGCCCTGTTCTTTCGTTGAGATGAATTTTTTTCCCATTAACTTCGGTGATATAGTCGCCTGCTTGAAGTCCTGCGGCTTGTGCTGGGGTATTCGGCATCGGTTTAGAAATTTTAATGAATCCCTGATGGTCCTCGTAAATTTTAACACCGAGCCCCCCAAATTCTGCGTCGTAGAGGTTTTCAACGGCCCGTCTCTGCTCCCGCGGGGGAACATAATACGTATACGGATCGCCCAGGGAGGCAAGGGCCCCTTTAATAGCCCCTCGGTACATCTCATCGCTATCTACGGGTTTATAGTAATGTCTTTCAGCAGTGTAGATAGCTCTTGCTAATGCCTCGTTCAACATTGCGCGGGTTATCCGTTCTTCGTCGCTAATAGCGGTGTCGTCAACCTGTATCAGTAAAAACGGTACGACGATAGCAATGGCCAAAACGATGACCGATAAAACATATCTTTTCATTAGTGAAGTCCTTTCTGATATTCAGCGATTGTTCGTGCTTCTGATTTTAATGTTAAGTCTGTCAATTTTCTTTTACTTTTTTAATATGATACCATGATTGTGATATTCTTGCAAGCAGAATTTTAGAATCGGGATGCGTAAAGTTTTTGTAACGTGAGCTTGATAATAAATAGCCGTTTGCTCTAACCCTTTTTTCATCGCGAAAAAAGCGGAATAATTGTAGCATAAACTTTTAGTTTGTTCAGTTTTTTGTAGCATAAACTTTTAGTTTGTGCGGTTTTTTGTAGCACAAACTTCCTAGTTTGTGCGGTTTTTTGTAGCATAAACTTCCTAGTTTGTGCGGTTTTTTGTAGCATAAACTTCCTAGTTTGTGCGGTTTTTTGTAGCATAAACTTTATGAAGATTAAGAAATTAATTCGGTAATTTCTGTTTTTATGTTATCCTATTGTCCCAGGAGGTATTGTCTTATGTCAAAACGCCATGAACTTGAACTCAGTAAAGATGAACGCCAAAGACTGATTGAACTCCGCGATACAGGGGAACCCGCTTATCTTCGGGAACGTGCGGCTGCCCTGCTAAAGATAGCCGCGGGAACTTCTCCACACAAAGTCGCCCTCAAAGGGCTGCTAAAGAAGCGAGATCCGGACACTGTTTATGCCTGGCTTCGCCGATACCAAGAAGAGGGCATTCAAGGATTGTTTCATAGACCGGGCCGTGGCCGCAAACCCGCGTTCGCCCCCAAATCCCCCGAAGAAGCAGAAACCGAGGCGTTGACGGCTATAGGACAAGACCCGGGACAAGTCAAGGCACATCAAACGCGCTGGACGCTTCGCACGGTTGGCGAGGTTGTGCCGTGGCTTGCTAATATCTCTGTGCCGGGTATCCATCAAATCTTCTCACGCCTGGGCATCAGCTATAAGCGTGCTAGACTGTATTTGCAGAGTCCGGATACAGACTATGCCAAGAAAATCGAACGGATACAGCAAGTTTTAGAAGAGACCCATCAAAACCCACAGAACACGGCTGTGCTTTATCAAGATGAGTTCTCATTTTACCGAAACCCCACTATAGCAAAAGACTGGGCACAGACAGGGACAAAAACGCCATTAGCCCATCAGAGTTATCAATCGGATAAAACTATTTATGGTATCGGTGCTATGAACCCCCATACAGGAGACGTTGTTTATCAGCAAGTGCCAAGCTGCACAGTTGTAGCCCTCCATACATTTTATACCGAGATTTGCCAACGCTATCCCGACAAGCAACGGATTTATCTTATCCAAGATAATCGGGCGATACATTTTCACGCCAATTTGATGGAGGCACTGCTGCCGCAATCGGTCTCCTTTGTGAAACCGACCCCGCCGAATTGGACCGGAAAACTTTCCGAGAAAATCGGTGAACTGACAAAACTCCCGATTGAAATAGTGCAGCTGCCGACTTATGCGCCGTGGACAAATCCGATTGAGAAGTTATGGCGATGGGTGCGGCAATCGGTTCTGCATATCCATCGCCTCTGCGATGAGTGGGAGACCCTCAAAGACAAGGTGCTTGACTTTATGACACAGTTTAGAGGCGGCTCACAAGCATTGCTACGCTATGTCGGATTATTACCGAATTAATAAATTAATCTTCATTTAGTTTGTGCGGTTTTTTGTAGCATAAACTTTTAGTTTGTGCGGTTTTTTGTAGCATAAACTTCCTAGTTTGTGCGGTTTTTTGTAGCATAAACTTCCTAGTTTGTGCGGTTTTTTGTAGCATAAATTTTTAGTTTGTGTCTTCTGTTTTTTGCTAAAACTACCACAAAACGCTCTAGGTCAAAACTTTTTTCAAACTCGCGTTTTTGTACCAGGACTTACGCAAATTTAGCAGGAACATTAGTATTCGGGCAAACGGTTTCCCGCTCCTCTGAGCGGGGTCCCCCCGCCCGCTAGGTCCGCCTCTAAATCGGATAAACTTGTGTGCTCCGTGCCGTTCCGTTATTGTCCCCCGCCCGTTAGGTCCGCCTCTAAATCCCCCTATCATAAGGATTTATCAACGCGCTGCGTAAGTCCTATTTGTACTGGGTTCACGTAAATCGAACCAGTTTGAAATAGAAACCCACGAACCTGTTATAGACAACGTTTGCGCGGAGAGCTGCTGATAAATGCTGCTGTCGACCTCGCTGCGATAAGCAGTTTCCGTGCTTGTCTCACCCCATGAATTCCGTAAAAAAACGGGATAATCCCTTGTCACACAAGGATCCGTCAACCTCCTAGGAAATTTGCGTTACCGGCGGTCGACAAAAATTTGCCCTCTAAACGAAAAAAAATAAAAATAAATTTGACAAACAGTATAAGGATGTAGTATAATATTAATGCTGATTAAGCGAAGCCTTTTAATCGAACCAGTTTGGAATAGAAATTTCATTATTTAACAGAATCGCACGACTTGTATCATCCTTTTAATCGAACCAGTTTGGAATAGAAATCTTCTGAATTAACTTTGAAATGAGAGAAGAAATTAATACTTTTAATCGAACCAGTTTGGAATAGAAATGTGTGAAACCTGTTTTGGTGGCAACCGTGTCAGCATTCTTTTAATCGAACCAGTTTGGAATAGAAATTTTGTGGTGATACCGAGATAACCCAGTCCAGACACTTCTTTTAATCGAACCAGTTTGGAATAGAAATTTAAAACCAACTCGCCCGCGCCGCTTTCGTCAAATTGACTTTTAATCGAACCAGTTTGGAATAGAAATTCGCGTAGTTTTGCAACCACGCTATCCCCCACTTCCTTTTAATCGAACCAGTTTGGAATAGAAATTTTGACACACCGACAAGCACTCCAAACCCTCATTCGCCTTTTAATCGAACCAGTTTGGAATAGAAACAACACTGATGGCGATGTCTTTGCAAGAGTTTTTACAACTTTTAATCGAACCAGTTTGGAATAGAAACTACGTAATATCTAATCTTGAATCCATGTGGCACGTTCAACTTTTAATCGAACCAGTTTGGAATAGAAACAATCTCTGGATAGCGGGGCAGGTGGTAGTTCCCTGACTTTTAATCGAACCAGTTTGGAATAGAAACGGTCTATTTTAGTAAGATTGGAAAGGAAGGGGAACAACCTTTTAATCGAACCAGTTTGGAATAGAAACTTCTGGACTACTGCCCAATGGGAGAACACGGACACGCTTTTAATCGAACCAGTTTGGAATAGAAACTGGCCGGTATCGTTTCCGCAGGGGCCAGTATGGCAACTTTTAATCGAACCAGTTTGGAATAGAAACCTTTTATGTTTCCTGTGCCAGACCGCTCTGTGATTGCTTTTAATCGAACCAGTTTGGAATAGAAACTTGGACGGTATTTTAGGGGGATCTGCTTCGGTGGCCCTTTTAATCGAACCAGTTTGGAATAGAAACGCGGAAAACGTGGGGGGCATCGGCGTAAATCATGTAGTCTTTTAATCGAACCAGTTTGGAATAGAAACAGGCGGCCCGGCATCGGTGCTGGGACCGCCCACAAACTTTTAATCGAACCAGTTTGGAATAGAAACGCTGCTGAATCTCTCCAACCGCCTTATCCTCCCACCTTTTAATCGAACCAGTTTGGAATAGAAACTGATTTCAGTATTGATAGGAATTCGTAAAGGCATTTTACTTTTAATCGAACCAGTTTGGAATAGAAACACAGCGGTTCAATATAACGTCGTTGTTGGGAATGACTTTTAATCGAACCAGTTTGGAATAGAAACGCTTCGGACAAAGTCAATAAAGCCCCGCTATCCGTTCTTTTAATCGAACCAGTTTGGAATAGAAACGATACGTTGTCTCTTGTTGGCGGTGGAACTATTAGCAACTTTTAATCGAACCAGTTTGGAATAGAAACATAAAATCTTTGTTCTTACCGGTAAAGACACACCTCTTTTAATCGAACCAGTTTGGAATAGAAACAGCGGAGTACTGCCTCCGCCTCTGGTCGAATATCGACCTTTTAATCGAACCAGTTTGGAATAGAAACAAGTTTTTTTAAACCTTTTTCTGTTATTAGCGTCTAACTTTTAATCGAACCAGTTTGGAATAGAAACGTTTCGATAGTCTTCAAGTGCTTCTTCATCGCATTTCTCTTTTAATCGAACCAGTTTGGAATAGAAACGCTCCATTTCCATGAGCTCACACAAGTCTATCATGCCGCTTTTAATCGAACCAGTTTGGAATAGAAACTATAAGGAGAAACGACATGAAAGATTATCAAGTTCTCTCTTTTAATCGAACCAGTTTGGAATAGAAACTCTGTAAAAGTACCTACCAACGTTGCAGGATCCGCACTTTTAATCGAACCAGTTTGGAATAGAAACGGATGTTCCATCGGTGCCATATTTGACGATGCGGGCACTTTTAATCGAACCAGTTTGGAATAGAAACGTTACCTCCGAGTTCGGACTTTTGACTGTCCATTTAGCTTTTAATCGAACCAGTTTGGAATAGAAACCTTGAATCTCCGACACAATAGAGGCGTGTGGAGAAGACTTTTAATCGAACCAGTTTGGAATAGAAACGAAGGAATCCCGGTTGGTTCGATTTGGAGAGAATTGACTTTTAATCGAACCAGTTTGGAATAGAAACCGCTCATAGGAAAGTCGCATTACGTGCTGTCGTTTACTTTTAATCGAACCAGTTTGGAATAGAAACGTAAAAGGATGCTAGCATGGCAGAAAAGTCATTAGCTGCTTTTAATCGAACCAGTTTGGAATAGAAACTTTCGAAAACATGTCCGGCTGTCACGACAAAATTTTGCTTTTAATCGAACCAGTTTGGAATAGAAACGCCGAAAACGATTGTCGCTGCACCCGTCGTTATTTCTTCCTTTTAATCGAACCAGTTTGGAATAGAAACCTTGTGTTTCGTTGTCGTTTTTAGACTTGAGCTCGTCCTTTTAATCGAACCAGTTTGGAATAGAAACATGAGATTGTTGCACAATCTCAAACGGTCGAGGAGCTCGCTTTTAATCGAACCAGTTTGGAATAGAAACTCGGTTCCAACAGTGGCTTTGATACCCGCCTTTATCTCCTTTTAATCGAACCAGTTTGGAATAGAAACGGTACTGATAATCTTCAAGTGCTTCTTCATCGCACTTCCTTTTAATCGAACCAGTTTGGAATAGAAACAGTATATTTCCATTAGCATCGATGAGAGTATATCTCCTTTTAATCGAACCAGTTTGGAATAGAAACGATTTTGAGATACGGGTGTGTGTCAATTCGCATCTCACTTTTAATCGAACCAGTTTGGAATAGAAACTCAGACATAACCGAATACGATTGGCAATTCAATAGTCCTTTTAATCGAACCAGTTTGGAATAGAAACGTTTACGCCGCTGTTTCTGTATCCGTTTTTTGAGTTCTTTTAATCGAACCAGTTTGGAATAGAAACTGCGCGGTCTTTTGTGCTAACTCTCACCTCACAGGCTTTTAATCGAACCAGTTTGGAATAGAAACCGAAACTATCGAAGTATTGACAACTTTGATCGAGGTCACTTTTAATCGAACCAGTTTGGAATAGAAACTCGATTTTTGGATCGACAAATTCAGCGATCGTTCTCATCTTTTAATCGAACCAGTTTGGAATAGAAACGAAACCGCAGCAATTCTAACAGAGCTCTGCGGCATACTTTTAATCGAACCAGTTTGGAATAGAAACAGTATCTCAACGAACAAGGACGAAAAAGCTTCATCGCTTTTAATCGAACCAGTTTGGAATAGAAACTCGAGTTGTGCGGAGAGTTGTGGGAAGATGGTGCCAGTCTTTTAATCGAACCAGTTTGGAATAGAAACTTGCAAGCGAAGACTTTATTATCTAGTAGCCCCCCGCTTTTAATCGAACCAGTTTGGAATAGAAACTTGGCCGTCACGGTGGCGAGCTCTGGAGTGTTACGAGTGCTTTTAATCGAACCAGTTTGGAATAGAAACTGAAACTCTACATTGGGGGCCTTGTAAGCAAAGCCGAACTTTTAATCGAACCAGTTTGGAATAGAAACTCAACAAGGCGACTCTGCTAACGTTGATTGAGAACTTTTAATCGAACCAGTTTGGAATAGAAACATGATAACAACGATGGACATCGCAGGCGACGATGAATCTTTTAATCGAACCAGTTTGGAATAGAAACGTTGGCGATCCTAATGCTACGACTATCTCTGAAGGTGCCTTTTAATCGAACCAGTTTGGAATAGAAACTCTTTAAAGATGCATGTATATCGCTTTCCGTTTTTGACTTTTAATCGAACCAGTTTGGAATAGAAACGTTAAACGACACGATTATGCTGTTTTCTGTATCAACTTTTAATCGAACCAGTTTGGAATAGAAACCTATCAAGTTGCCAAGAAACTTTTCAAGAAGCGGTTTCCTTTTAATCGAACCAGTTTGGAATAGAAACGTTGTGCCTGGGTCATGCTGTCCTCCGCATTGCTAATTCCTTTTAATCGAACCAGTTTGGAATAGAAACATGTCACCGCCAGAAGTGTTGAGACCTGAACTTTTTTCAACTTTTAATCGAACCAGTTTGGAATAGAAACCCGCGTCCGCGCTGGTCTTCATACAGCGCGGTCTCTATCTTTTAATCGAACCAGTTTGGAATAGAAACGAGATTTTGGATGGTGCTGCAACGAAAGAGGCAGCAGACTTTTAATCGAACCAGTTTGGAATAGAAACTGCATAGAAGGCTTAAGCGACGAGAACGCTTATAAGGCTTTTAATCGAACCAGTTTGGAATAGAAACGAATTTATTACACGGGGACGTATTGATGTAGAGGACTTTTAATCGAACCAGTTTGGAATAGAAACGTGTTCACTCCAGGCAGGCTTGCGTCGGTGCTAAACCTTTTAATCGAACCAGTTTGGAATAGAAACCTTCGAACCGAATAGCCGCACGTTCTAATTCCCCGACTTTTAATCGAACCAGTTTGGAATAGAAACTTTTTAACAGCGTCGACAAGATGTTCCAGCATGAAGCCTTTTAATCGAACCAGTTTGGAATAGAAACTAAAAAACGCTTGATTTTGGCACGGAAGTATGCGCGACCTTTTAATCGAACCAGTTTGGAATAGAAACTTACTCGTGCGGCTCAGGCCACAAATCATTTTTCGCCCTTTTAATCGAACCAGTTTGGAATAGAAACAATGCTACCGCCCGACTGCGTGGAAATGAACAAAGCAGCTTTTAATCGAACCAGTTTGGAATAGAAACATCATGTCAGAGACTTCCTTAACATCTAACAACCCCCTTTTAATCGAACCAGTTTGGAATAGAAACGGTTGCCCTCTGTATCCGTGGCCTCTAGTGCCCGCACTTTTAATCGAACCAGTTTGGAATAGAAACGGCACAAAAGGCACGCGAACGATACAACCGTCTGGCAAACTTTTAATCGAACCAGTTTGGAATAGAAACGCTCAAACAGCACTTATCGCTCGGACAAACTCTGAACCTTTTAATCGAACCAGTTTGGAATAGAAACCGCGTCCTCGCTTGTCGTATCGGACAGCAAAGGGAGACTTTTAATCGAACCAGTTTGGAATAGAAACCGCGCAGATGCGTACGTCGAATTGATTCAAACCGAGCTTTTAATCGAACCAGTTTGGAATAGAAACCTTTTCGTAGTAAGATGCCCACCGTTGATTTGTGGATACCTTTTAATCGAACCAGTTTGGAATAGAAACAAAAATCATACGTGGCGCGAAGACCACCCCTTTTGCTTTTAATCGAACCAGTTTGGAATAGAAACCACAGGTAAATTTATTGAGGGTGAAGCACATCTACGACTTTTAATCGAACCAGTTTGGAATAGAAACGATAATCGATGCTTCTCGTATACCGGAAGTCTTCTTTTAATCGAACCAGTTTGGAATAGAAACTTCTGTGTGTTACTAATGGAGCAGCTGCAAACCGGGTAGCTTTTAATCGAACCAGTTTGGAATAGAAACTTCTAAAACCGTCCGCACGGTTTCTTCAAAGGCGATCAGCTTTTAATCGAACCAGTTTGGAATAGAAACGAAATTCACGCCACCGCGGCCGCGCTGCTCTTCATACCTTTTAATCGAACCAGTTTGGAATAGAAACAGCAATATCCGTTTCAAGGAAATGCTCTCCATGAATCTCCTTTTAATCGAACCAGTTTGGAATAGAAACAGAGGATGGGGAAATGCACGCGTTTGATATTGGGGCTTTTAATCGAACCAGTTTGGAATAGAAACACAGACGAATTGCCCGCTTGCTGTCCACCGTCAGAAGACTTTTAATCGAACCAGTTTGGAATAGAAACGAGTTCTTCAATTCGGACGCGGAGTTCGCTAATTTCCTTTTAATCGAACCAGTTTGGAATAGAAACACGCGCTTGTTCAGCGAATTCAAACAAGGTCGGTGACTTTTAATCGAACCAGTTTGGAATAGAAACGTGCGTTTGATACAGAGGAGCAGGTGTTGTTGACCTTTTAATCGAACCAGTTTGGAATAGAAACTGCTAAATACCCTAACCAAGGACGACTCTCTGCAAACCTTTTAATCGAACCAGTTTGGAATAGAAACGCACCGCGGGAGCGGGAGGAGGAATAGGGATGTGGAGAAGCTTTTAATCGAACCAGTTTGGAATAGAAACTTTGACTGCCAACGGGAATTGGGGTGATATTGAAATCCTTTTAATCGAACCAGTTTGGAATAGAAACTTGCACATGAAGGACAAGGACAACGTGTACAGCATCAGCACTTTTAATCGAACCAGTTTGGAATAGAAACAAACTCGCCTGGCAAATTCTCGTTGAACGCCAACTTTAGCTGGATGTGCAGCAGCGGTCAAAAGTGTTGAATCGCCTGGCAAATTCTCGTTGAACGCCAACCCTTTTAATCGAACCAGTTTGGAATAGAAACGCGCGGATGGCAACGCGCTGGTTGAGGCGGTCAAAACTTTTAATCGAACCAGTTTGGAATAGAAACTCTTGCTGGCCACCACGCTGAACATACTCTTCAATTACTTTTAATCGAACCAGTTTGGAATAGAAACTTCGGTGCGAGGGTGTTGTAGCGGGCAATGCTGAGTGCTTTTAATCGAACCAGTTTGGAATAGAAACAAGGCGATTGCTCCAAGAAACCACCCGGTATCCACCTTTTAATCGAACCAGTTTGGAATAGAAACCTACTGTGACGTTCAATAGTTCGCCCTTACTGGATACGTCTTTTAATCGAACCAGTTTGGAATAGAAACTATTGTTCAGGATTAGCTAACAGTCGACGGACTTTACTTTTAATCGAACCAGTTTGGAATAGAAACCAGGCGTGGTGACGCGCATCAACGCAATTTGAAACGCTCTTTTAATCGAACCAGTTTGGAATAGAAACTTGGAGCTACGGCGTAACCGAAACTGGCGAAATCCTTGCCTTTTAATCGAACCAGTTTGGAATAGAAACATGCGCGCGTGTGCGTGCGTGTGCGTGCGTGTGCGTGCGTCTTTTAATCGAACCAGTTTGGAATAGAAACCATATTCTTTCCGAGATGCACCTGTCTTACCAATCCATGCTTTTAATCGAACCAGTTTGGAATAGAAACGCTTTCCACTCATGACTCATGTCTCGTACACCTCTCCACCTTTTAATCGAACCAGTTTGGAATAGAAACCAAGCAATTAGAGATACCATCAGAGGAGAGCGATAGCTTTTAATCGAACCAGTTTGGAATAGAAACGCGGTGAGATGGTGCAGCGGTGAGATGGCGTGCATAGGCTTTTAATCGAACCAGTTTGGAATAGAAACCACTTCAATTCTCGGTCGCTTTTCGAATATAGTGTAGACTTTTAATCGAACCAGTTTGGAATAGAAACAAGCAATCAGTACAAGCAGAAAGATGCCTGTAATTACGCTTTTAATCGAACTAGTAATGACGGGTCCGTTTTTGGGGTATACGCCCCGACTAAGCTCAGAACACAAATAGCCCATGGGCCGCCACAAACCGAGTGATAGCAAGGGTCCCGGAGGCGTGAAAACCTAAATGGCCCACTCTGTCTTAGGCATTATATGCCACCGGTATAGGCCCCGACTAAGTTCTGAACACAAATAACCCATGGGCCGCTACAAACCGAGTGATAGCAAGGGTCCCGGAGGCGTGAAAACCCAAATGGCCCACTCTGTCTTAGGCATTATATGCCCCAGTTATAGGCCCCAACTAAGTTCTGAACACAAATAGTCCATGGGCCGCTACAAAACAAGTGATAGCAAGGGTCCCGGAGGCGTGAAAACCTAAATGGCCCACTCTATTTTAGGCATTATATGCCACCGGTATAGGCCCCGACTAAGTTCTGAACACAAATAGGGCATAATCAACTAAAAACCGGGAGAGCTACATAATAAATTCACGCATAAATACAAAATATTTAAACACCATTTGACAATTTGTTAATGGTCCGTTAAAATAAAAATGTGATTTTAGGGATTAGAGACTCTAAACTTGTGAACTCAAAACAGAGATATGGAGACATCATGAATACTAATCATTTTTTTATAACACTCTTTTTGATTAGCGTCCTTGTTTTGCCAAAAGCTGTTGCCGCGGATGCTGCACACACCGTACTTGAAGGACACACGGATTCGGTATACAACGTTGCCTTCAGTCCTGATGGAAACCTGCTGGCAAGTCAAAGTAGAGATGGGACTGTCAATATTTGGAATCCCAACACACGACAATTGTTACGAACCTTAAACACGAAAGATAGTGGCGGAATAGCGTTTAGTCCGGATGGAAACGTCCTCGCGAGTGGTGCATCAACAGATAAAGTTGTAAATCTGTGGAATCCGAATACCGGGGAGCACCTGAATTCCTTCAAAGGACATGAAGCTGACGTGAATAGGGTCATATTTAGGCCCGATGGGGATGTTCTGGCAAGTGGAAGTTCGGACGGTAAAGTACATCTTTGGGACCCCGAAACAGGCGAACTTTTACGAATTTTGAATACCAATAAGCTTGCCGGATTAGCTTTCAGTGCTGATAGTCGTATCCTTGCTAACGGAAGCTGGGAGGGAGCACTCGTTAAAATCTGGAATCCTGAAACAGGACAACCGCTACACACCCTTAAACCAGCTGTCGATGTGGTCTTTGATGTCGCGTTTAGTCCTAATGAAAATATATTGGCAAGTTCCGGGTGGAGTGGAATTGACTTATGGGCTGCCGATACAGGAGAACACCTGCTCCCTTTTCCAACAGACAGCGGACGGTTTTTATTATCCATTGCCTTTAGTCCGGATGGACGACTCCTTGCATGTGGACAGGATAACAAGACAATAACCTTGTGGGATGCAGACAGGGGGATGTTATTGCATACACTACGCGGACACGCCGGTGATACTAGAGATAGTGACACAGCCTACGTTCGTGACGTCGCGTTTAGTCCGGATGGACAATTCCTCGCAAGTGCAGGCGGTGATAAAACTGTACGTCTCTGGGAAATTACACCCCCAGATGAAATTTTACCACCGAAGTTTCCTGAAGGTCTAATCGGCCCGAACGTCAAAACATGGACCGAGGATTTCAACGACGGTAATCTCGATTCATGGACGAAACGGGAACACCAACGTGAAAGAGTCACATGGGAGGCAAAAAACGGACGGCTGGACGTACAGACCCAACCCTTCTGCAACGGACGATTGAACATCTATAACATGTTGGCACATAACACCAATTACACGCTCGATTTTACCGCCTTTCCTATTGAAGAGGCGCAATTACGTGTTAAACTGAAAGTGCTCGATACAGAAAACGCGAATGCTGGAATTTTTATAGGCAAACAACCGGACAGTTTATTTGATAAGGTATTCCAACATGCATATCTATTCGCAAATCATACAATCGGGGGACCAGATAATTGGGGAAACAGTGGGGTGCCGACGATTGGTGTAAACCTAACAGAAATTGATGTTGTGTTCGACCGTGGGCACTTCCATCTCTATTCTGAAGGGAAATTTATCGTTGACTTCCAAACCAGCCTCAAAACGATAGATTACGTGGGTATAGTCGTTTTTCCCAAAAGATGCGGGGGCAAAGCTGCGGTGACACTGGACGATTTCGAAATCTCCGGGCCATCCATTTCCGCTGTTAAAGTCCCAAAACCGGAACCTGAGGATAAAATAGAAGATGAACCGATTGAAATAGAGGGTGTCTGGGTTGAGGATTTCAGTGATGGAAAACTTGATGCATGGACAGAGTCTAAACATCAGCAGGAAGATAAAAGAGACACTTGGCAAGCAAAAAATGGACTGCTGGATGTGTGGATTCAACCACTTCCTGACCATGCACTCATACAGACATATCAGTTGGAATTTACCGGTCTTCCTATTAAGGCAGAAAAACTTCGCGTTAGGGTTGACGTGCTTGAAGCACATCATGCAAACGTCGGTATTCTCATCGGACAACGCGACTTAAATGGGTTTTTACATAGGCGGACCTATAAAATCCTTCATAAGAGTATATGGGGTCCAATAGCGTTCCAAGGTCAAAATCCAGCGGGCGGGTATGAAAATCTAAAGGACATAGAGATTGTCTTCGATAAGGGGCATTTTGAACTGTTATCTGAGGGAGAGCATATCCTAGAGTTTAATGAACCTAATCTGCCCTTTGTTGATTGTCTCGGCATCGTTGCCTATACGACTGAAGTACCGCTTGCCCATTTTGTTATGGATAATTTCATCGTTTTGGAAAGCACTGCCCCAATACCGGAAGTCCTGAATGTCCGTGCTAAGGACAAGGCCGCTATCTTATGGGGAGAATTGAAACAGCAATAAACCCCTGAATGACGCGTCCGCATGGTCCTTCGTAACTGTAATAGGCGTAGGACGGACGCAGCGCGTTGATAAGTCCCCAGGATAATCGGATTTAGCGGGTATAGCGGGCGAGGAAACCTCGCCCCTACGAAGCTAACGCATCTTGATACCGTAGGGTCGGGGTCCCCCCGCCCTATTAGCTGACTTTATCAACTTGGATTCGGTTGTGTTTTCCAGCGATTGTGGAGCCATAACCACTGTTCCGGATATTTGTGAATATACGTTTCCAACTGTTTCAGCAGACGCGTCGTATAGATTTCAACATCTCGCTCAACTCAAATTTAGCGGGTATAGCGGGCGAGGAAACCTCGCCCCTACGAAGCTAACGGAGCTTGATACCGTAGGGTCGGGGTCCCCCCGCCCTATTAGCTGGCTTTATCAACTCGGATTCGGTTATGTTTTCCAGCGATTGTGGAGCCATAACCACTGTTCCGGATATTTGTGAATATACGTTTCCAACTGTTTCAGCAGACGCGTCGTATGGATTTCAACATCTCGCTCAAAGTTATCCGAGGGTTCCAGGAACATAGGGGGCGAGATATAGACATGATGCCGGTCATCTGGTTGTCGGATGTCCAGGGAAAAGAGAATCGGCGCGCCCGTTTTCAAGGCGAGGGTAACAGGGCCACGCGGCGTAGAAGCAGGTTTACCGAAAAAATTGATGAACACCCCCTCCGGCCCAGCATTCTGATCGGCGAAGAATCCAACTGCGTCGTTGTTTTTAAGGGCGCGTAGGGTTTGACGAATTGCCCCCCTACGCGGAATCAATTTCAAACTTAGATGTTCCCGATATTGCGAAATATAGGTATTGAGTTGCACATTTTTCAGCGGAAAGGCAATCGCTTTCGCCCGGTTCGGAATAAGCGCGCCGTAAACAACAGAGAGCAGCTCCCAATTTCCAAAGTGAGGTAGGAACACAATTGCACCTTTTCCTTTCGCCAAGGCAGCGTGGATATTTTCTCCCCCCTCCACGTTGATTTCATCCCAGATATTCTCTGCACTCAATTTCGGGAAACGGAGAAACTCAATACCAGTTTTACCGAGATTGATAAAGCACATCTTACAAATTTCTTCGCGCTGTGCCGCGGTTAGGTCGTTACCGAATGCAATCTCTAAATTGTGTAGTGCAATCTGCCGCCGTTTTTTGAGGGTTCGATACAGCAATTTACCGATGTCCCGGCCAAGTTGCATCCCCCATTTTTTCGGGAGACCCCGGCAGACCCAACCGAAAATAGCGACGAGTCTATAAACAACGCTGTCTATCCATTTGTTACGCTTCGTACGCATCAGGCATCTCCGAATTGACTAATTGGCTGTTGGCTATTGGCTGTTGGCTGGTAGCAAAAGGAAGAGGACACTGACGCGCATCAGAAACCTACTTAGAATCACAAAATCTTGCTAATTGCTAATTGCCAATCGCTAATCGCCAATCTAGTATATCATGCATGCCGACAGAAAACAATTTATTTTTTCTCTTGACATCTGCTGGGAATTACTATAGCATATAGTCACATTCCGAGGACAAAAGGAGAAAAGTAATGAATGTATCAGATAACACAGCGAGTACGCCCGATGACAAAACACCGCTGCAACCGATGAAACCGACCGACATTCTGGACGCAATGTTTAGTCTGTATCTGCGGCATTTTCGGCTGTTTTTGGGAATATCAGCAGTTTATTTTGTGGCAATGCTAGTCTTCAATTTTACTTTATTCGGCTGGATTTTCTACACCCTTAGTAACACCCCATTAGGATTAGGGCACGCATCAGCAAGGTGGGGGACAGCAATAGTCATTCTATTCGTGATTGTAGTTCCTACAATAGTTTTCGTCACCTTGTTAGTTACCGGGGGGCTTATCTTCGCGAGTGCGCGGTGCTATTTAGGGGAACAGACCACATTCAGCGTTGCCTTACAGCACGTCCTCAGGCGGTTTTTTCCCTACTTTGGCAGCAGTCTCCTCTGGGGATTGGCTGTCGGAGCGTTCCCGTTTGCCATCTATCTTGCTGTCAGCCTCCTCTGGGGACTGATTGTCGGTGTGTTAGCGACTACACTTATCGGTATACCGTTTGCCATCTATTTCGCTGTGCTTTGGTATTTCTATAGCGTGGCTGTTCTAGTAGAGGACAAACCAATAATGCAGTCATTCCGCCGAAGCAAGGAATTAGTCAAGGGGACGTGGTGGCGTGTCTTCGGTATTTTGTTAGCGATTTATCTGCTCATTTTCATGGTTAACTTTATCCTAAACGGGTCTTTGGGATTAATCCTTTCGTTGGTAGGAGGTGCGCAGGGTGTGGATATTCTGGAATTGATGAGGCAGATTTTTTTGGGGGGAACTTCTATCGAATCTTCTAATATCTTACTTTTTTCCCTAATTCGGAATTTCATCAATTTAGCTGTTACAACCTTTTTGCTACCGTTGGGTATCATCGGTACCGTTCTCCTCTACTACGATTTGCGAATTCGGAAGGAGGGGTTTGATATTGAGAGAATGGCGACACATGTAGATACGGAGCAAGAAACCCCCGTTAATGGAGTATAATCAAAATGTCAAATGGATTGTTTTCGCGTATTATGACACCGTGTGTCCTTATTTTATTCGGGATTACGGCAATTCACACCCTCTATGTTTGTAAACGTAATTCCGACGCGTCGTGGGGGTTTGACACGGTATACGGTCTTTCTCCGAAGGAAACCTCTAAACCTGAAAAGGGAATGTGGGGGCGGTCCGCTGATCTTCGCCTATCGCAGATGAACACCGTAAACGGTGTTACCTGGGGCTGGTTTCTACAGGTTCCGTGGCAGCATTTCGGTTTCCTGTGGATAGCGATGGGACCGCTTAGCTTGGCAATAGCGGCACGGCAGCGCGGCCTAGACATAACAGGAGACGAAGCATGGCGAATCACATTCCGAAGAATTTGGCACCTTCTCGGCACATATCTGTTTTTATTTGTCCTCAGCCTTCTATTAATCACTCTCTTTTCTATAATCGCTTATGGAACGGGAATCATTGAGAACATGACGATATTTCTAATCTTCCTGGGGCTCCTCGGCGCGGTTATAATCTATTTTATGGTGAAGTGGAGCTTTCACAACCAAACCATCGTCCTTGAGAATTTACCGATAATTCCAGCTTTCCGCCGAAGTAGTGAACTCGTCCGGGGGGTATGGCTAAAGGTTTTCGGTGTTTACGCGATTGTGATTTGGTTAACCCAGAGAATCATCGCCGTTTCACTAGCAGTAATGGCGTTGCTACTTTCCGGTATCGTCCCTGAATTTGAGCATGTGGGTCAGGAATTGCAGTCGGGAGAGTTCATTACACTCCTTGTTGGCGGTTATGCTGGAATAACTTTATGGGGTACCCCAAGCTTCTCAGTGGTTTTACTGATGGCAACGGTAAGAATGGTCATAAATGCTCTAGTGTTGCCTATTTTGGCGGTTTTTACGATGCGTCTCTATCTGAAACAGGTGGAACGTGGCGGTGCACCCCCTATCCCTACTGAAACGGAAGAGGAAAACTTCAATGAAAACGTCGATACTTCTTTGCCTGATGGTCTGTTTTATAGCAGTGTCCGCTGAAGGGTTGGCAAGAACCGAGGGGCAGAAATTTCGGGAGGAGCTGGCTGAACAACGGGGCGAGATGCCTGTCTCCTACGAAAAATATAGGGAATTTTTGGAAGAACGTTTTGACTCCAAACCCGCCTCGCGTCGGAATAGCTCTTGGGGTGATAGCTTAAAATATCTCCTGCTAATACTTGGCATTCTTGCATTGAGCGCGGCAGTCCTCTTCTTTATCAGGCAAATTCGGATGAACCTGATTACAGAGGCACATGAGGCAGCCCCCGAATCTGAAGTAGCAGATGTGCACACAGAAAAGGTAGCACTCGCGCGGGCAGAAACAGCTGTAGCAGCTAGCGATTTTCGGGGAGCACTCCGATTCCTCTATCTCTCCGCGGTTTTAAACCTCCAAGAACGAGGGTTACTCCCGTATGATAGAAGCTTGACGAACCGAGAATATCTCCGCCATGCACAAACGAACCTTAACTTACAAGATAACCTGCGTCCTATAATTACAGTTTTCGACGAGGTCTGGTACGGACACAAACCTTGCGATGCGAAAACCGTCGCTGATTACAGAGCCCTATTGCAAAAGGTGTATGCAGCGGAGGGTTAGGGAGGTTCGCAAGATTCCATAGCAGGCGAGCGGAGGTCCTATGATTCGATATTTTATCTTCAGCGTGCTCCTGGGTGGGGTGCTTGCTTTTTCTCAGATTTCCTGCGATTCCTCTGAAAATAGGAGCCTGCTTCATCAGGTCCTGCGTCAGTTGAAGTTCCGCGTCACAGAAATATCGCCAGAATATCCTATCCGACCGAATAGATTTGATGTGCTGTTTTTGCAAGACCTCAACGAACCCCTTACTGAAAAGGAGCGCGATCAGATTCATAAATTCGTTCAAAACGGTGGGACCTTAATTGTAGCAGCGGACAGTTTGAAACTTGATAATCTCTTTAGGGATTATCAGATAGCACTGCGCAGCTCACCCAGCTATATAAAATCTGCGCGACGCATGCCAAACAAACCGTTTTTTTCGTTGCTGCCGGTCGATAACATTCGTGCCCATACCCGTTTTGTTATTGACCCCCTAGAACGGGAAGTGGCACCTCTCTACGGGGAATCGGACAGGTCCGTGATGATAACGTTTGGTGAAGGGGCGGGCCGTGCTTATTTCATCTCGTCCACCTATCTTTTTGGGGATTCCGGGCTGCGAAATTATCCAAATGCTAGACTCCTTTACAACTTGATGTCGACGTTTCCTCACAAAGCGCATATCGGGTTGAGCGAAGCACAAGATCATTACTTCCCCCCTCGGTCAGAACAGAATAGGGGGAACTTCATGGCACTTCTGTTTAAAACACCAGTGGGTCTGGGGATTATTTACACCTGCCTTGCGCTCTTTATTTTTCTGACCCTGCGCGGCCGGCGATTCGGCAAACCGTTGCACGTCCAGGAAAAAAACAGGCGGCTCAGCGCGGAATATGTCCTCGCTATGACTGCCTTGTATCAGAAGGGAAACACCCGCATGGAAATTTTGAAGCAGCTCCGCGATAAATTCAAACATGACCTATCAGAGCGATGGCGTGTCAATCCTAATTTAGGAACAGCTGCGTTTATAGATGAATTGGGACAGCGCGGTGCGATAGATGAATTGGGACAGATTTCAAATCTACTCACAGAACTTGAAACGAAACGGGATATTTCGGAGGCACAGCTCCTTGAAATTGCACAACGCGTTGAAACATATTGCGAAACACAGCGAATTGGTAGGACAAAATTTACAACAGAAACCTAAAAATCTTTAGAGAGGAAAAATGGATAATTTGGTTCAAACCGTTTTTGACAAAATGAAGCAGGAGGCTCAAAAGATAATCGTTGGGCAGGAAGAGATTTTTGAATTGGTAGTAGTCAGCTTCTTTTCAGGCGGACATGTCTTGCTGGAAGGTGTCCCCGGGACTGCCAAGACGTTAATCGCCAAAACGTTGGCATTGGTCATATCGGGGGAATTCAGCCGGGTGCAATTTACGCCGGACCTCATGCCATCCGATATTGTCGGCACGAGCGTTTACGATTTGACGACGAACCAATTCGACCTCAAACGCGGGCCTGTTTTCACCAATGTACTGCTTGCTGATGAAATTAACCGTGCCCCTGCAAAAACTCAATCCGCGCTATTGGAATGTATGGAGGAACGGCAGGTCAGCATTGATGGGACCCGCCATCAATTGCCGCTCCCGTTTATCGTGTTGGCAACGCAAAATCCTATAGAATATGAAGGCACCTATCCGCTCCCTGAAGCACAACTCGATCGGTTTTTGTTTAAATTGCGCGTTGGTTATCCGGGGCAGGAAGCGGAGACGCAGCTTCTGATGAACTATCATCAAGGTTTCAATGCCGCCCGTTTAGAAGCAATAGGCGTTGAAAGTGTCGTTGATAGTGCGCTGCTTGAGCAGTGTCAAACGTTTATCCAATCGGTTACGGTGGAAGATTCCATTTTTAACTATATTGTGAGTTTAGCAGAGGCATCGCGTACCTCTCATGAATTGGTTTTAGGCGGCAGTCCACGTGCATCCATCGCGCTGTTGTTGGCAAGTAAAACCTATGCGGCTTTGCAAGGTCGAGATTACATTTTGCCGGATGATGTTAAACTCCTCGCGCCCCATGTGTATCGCCATCGGATTCTGTTGAAACCTGATGCCGAAATTGAAGGGTTATCCGCCGATGATATCATCGACAGATTGCTCGCCGAAGTAGAAATACCGCGCTAGTGTTCTAATGGAGTGCTCTCATGCAACTAAGCAATCGCCTTTTCCTGTTTTTACTGCCAGTAGCAATTCCGATTATGCTCTACAACGTCTCTCCGAACCTATTGTACGTTGGTGGCGGTTATCTGCTGCTGCTATTTATCGTTTGCGTTGTAGATTACACGACGAATCCCCTATCTACAAAAATTGAGGTTAGGCGCGAGATGAACTCTAAGTTCTCGTTAGGTGTAGAAAACCGCGTGACACTAAAGGTTGTGAACCGTTCCGACTATGCGTTAAGGTTACGTCTCAAGGATGATTTTCCCGACGCGTTTGGATTTGCGGAGCTCATCCACGACTGCCGCGTCGCGCCTTCAAGCGAAGAGGCTATCTTGTATTCGCTCACCCCGTTGCGCCGTGGACTTTACCAATTTGGGGACATTCATCTGCGGTGTTGGGGCATTTTAGGACTGATAATCCGGCAACGGCGGGTTGACGCGGAAACGGACGTGAAGGTCTATCCGAATCTGCAAGCAGTCAGGCAGTATGAGCTTTTAGTCAAACGTGGCATGCTCCACCAGCTCGGTCTTAAAAATTCACGTCAATTTGGGGAAGGGACAGAGATGGAACGGTTACGGGAGTATTATCCTGACGACGATTTTCGCCGCATCGACTGGAAGGCAACAGCACGACATCGAAAACCAATCGTTCGGGAATTTGAGACAGAACGGAGCCAAGATGTCATTATCATGTTAGACACTGGAAGACTCATGGCCTCCCCGATTTTGTTGGAAGAGGTTACAGAAGCATCGGCAGCACAAAATCAGAACACCCAAAAGGCGATGATTAAACTTGACTACGCTATCAATACAACCCTTATGACCAGCTATGTCTCAACGCTCAAGGGGGATAAGGTTGGGCTTATCGCTTTCGCGGATAATGTCCACCAATACCTCGCCCCGAAGGCAGGTAAGAAACAATTTTTGACGATGTTAGAAACGATTTATGCTCTACAGGTTTACCCCGTTGAACCCGATTTTGAGACAGCGTTTAAATACCTCGCTACAAAACAGCGAAAACGTGCATTCATTCTCCTTTTCACAGACATCTTGGATAAAGATTCGGCTGAGGGAATAGCGACTTACGTGGGAACGCTTTCTAAACATCACCTCGTCGCTTGTGTAACGTTGACAGACTCCAGTATCGTGGCGTTAGCTGAACAGCAGGTTACCAATTCTCAAAAGGTCTATCAGAAAGCAATTGCCGAGAAATTATTGGCGGAGAAGCATGCAACGTTAGAAATCCTTCGCAGGCAGGGCATTATTACTATTGACGTACCCGCGCACCAATTGACGATGGCAGTTGTGAATAAATACTTGGAACTCAAAGCAAAGTCTAAAATTTGATAGCTGCTAACGATGGAATAGGTAAGCGAATAGGCACACACCCGTTATTGCCCCGAATCCGATTTTGACAAGTGGGGGTAAACTTGAGGGAGATATAAACCCTTCAATAAGTCCTGCAATGATGAGCAGGACGACACACCCACCGATGAGTTGGATAGCGGTTTTGGCGGCATCTGTCAACGCACGTTTTCGGGTGAACGGTGTCGGCGCAATGAGAGAATACCCCATTTTTAACCCCGCACCCCCCGCTATAAAAATGGTTGTCAATTCTATATAACCGTGCGGCGAGACGAAGGACCAGAGAGGTAGGGCTGCCCCATAAACATGACATAATCCCGCAACCGCGCCTATTAGAACACCGTTGAAAACTAAAATATACACGGTGCCTACCATGAACAGGATACCCCCAGCAAACGCCAAAAAAGCCACCCGGATGTTATTTGTCATGACGAAAGAGGCAAACAGATTTCTGGATTCGGCAGGCGTAGCGTTCCACGGGTCTTCACCCAACTCCCGGATATGGGTGACGGTCCCTTCCGAAACGATTTGTTCGGCAGCACTGGGGATTGTTAAAGCGAACCAATACGCTCCGCCAAACGCGATGCCGAATAGTAAGAACGCAATAGCAATAACATTGAGGTTACGACGAAACAGCATCGGAAACCCGGATTTGAAAAAGAGACGGACTGTCCCACGTTTTAGCGGAGAGGTTTGGTAAACCCTTGCATGCGCGCGAGCGGCAAGCTCGTTTAAGTATAAAACACACCGGTCGTTTGGAAAATCGCGACGGGCGACCGCTAAATCGGAGGTGACGCGTCGATATAAATACCCTAATCGGCTGAGTGTCACGGAATTTGCCTGCCGCGAATGGGCTAAGAGCCCCTCAAGCTCGGACCAGGTTGGCTTCTTTTTCGCAATAAATTCTGCTGAATTCATAGATTAATCCGTTTTTGCAAAAATTACACAATGTAGCGCGAGCAAAACTCGCTCCTATCGTTAAGCTCCCGCGGTGCGTGGCATCCGCAGCGGCTCTTTGCCCATCTCTGCAAACAGCAACTTCATCACCAATTCCGCCTTCAGCGCAGCATGCTCCGGAGAGTTCCAAAGGTTATTGACCTCCCCCGCATCCGTTTTCAGGTCAAACAATTCGCCATACTCCCGGTTGTAGTAGACAGTGAGTTTATACCGGTCATCGACGTAGGTTTTGACGTGAACGGTTGTAGGCTCATGGCGGTTTTCAACGATAATGTGGTCACGGGCTAGTGCTTCTTGGTTTCCGGACCAAACCGGTGTCTGGTCGATGCCGGTCATCGGCCGTGGAATATCAATCCCGGACGCACTGAGAAACGAAGGTGCGAGGTCGACGAGACTTTGCAACGCTTCCGATTGCGCTCCCGCAGGCACAACGTCCGGATAGCGAACGATGAACGGCACCCGAATTACGTCTTCGTAGTGGAACGCGCCCTTCGCAATGAGCCCGTGCTGTCCATAAAAATGCCCATGGTCGGAGGTGAAGACAACCAAGGTGTTATCAGCAAGCCCAAGTTCGTCAAGTTTGCCCAGGATGCGTCCGATGTATTTGTCCATCAAGCTTACCATGCCGTAATAGACTGCGATGTCTTTCGCAAGCGCATCGCGGTTTCGTAAATGCGATCTGAATCCATGTACACCCTTTCCAGTTTCACGCCATTCAGAGAAATCCGGTTTTTGCTGTTGCGTCAGTTGAAAGTGCGGCGGATTGTTTTCATGTTCGCCTTCGGTCACAGCTGGGACCGTCAAGGTTGCTGGGTCGTACATCGTATCCCACGGTTCTGGCACAAGATATTTCGGGTGCGGGTCGAAAAAGCTTGCCCAGAGGAAAAAGTTCTCGCCGTTCTGTTGATATTCTGTCATAAGCGCGTTGGTTCGCTCAGCAATCCATGTATCATAATGATAAGCCTCCGGAATCGGCCATGTGTGATATTGCCCTCTGGCATTCCCTGTAGGCGGGGCAAAATAGTCACGCCAATTTTCAAGTCCGTTTTCCTCCATCCAGATAGCGTAATGTTGCCCGACGTGTGCTTCATCAGCGTGGTTTCGTGCCAACTCAACATGCTCAAATCCGTAAAACGGTTCACTGAAGTTCCGCCAGAAATCTAAGTCTTGTAGGATTGGATAGGATTCTAGGGATGGGAACTCATCGGTTCCGTGCAAGGGTTGAAAGTGCGCTTTTCCGACAAGTGCGGTGCGGTAGCCTGCCGCTGTGAAATCTTCACCGACAGTGTGCTCATCCTCGGACAGTTTCGTGCCAAGAGACCAGGCACCGTGCTGACTCGGATATTTTCCAGTGATGATAGAGGCGCGGGTCGGCGTGCAAGTCGGGTTAGGGCAGTAGGCTCTATGGAAAAGTGTGCCGCCCTGTGCTAAAGCATCCAAGTGAGGTGTCTGAATTTCGGGGTTGAGGCACCCCAAGGTATTCCAATGTTGTTGGTCGCTTGTGATAAGCAAAATATTCGGTCTCGTTTTATCCATGGGCTATTCCTTTGTTAGGGCACAACGGTGTGTGCCTACTACTTTTTTCGCAAAATCAGTAAAAATTCAGATTTCATTCCATCCGGATTTTTGTTTTTCCGTGCGCCAAATAACTGCCTCGTTTTTATCCGATCTTCATAGACCTTTTCAAATACGAATCCCCGTTCGGTAAAATACTCCATCAATATCCGCCAGATTTCAACCGTTATGCCGTCAATTAGCGGGTTTCCAACGAAGATAGCGGCAGTCGCGTTTGGTTTCAGGCAACTCATAGAATTTTCAAGCGCGTTCAGGGTATGGCAAAAATATGAATCCAATAGGTTAATCAGGTTATTCCGGGTGAGTGCTGCTCTTATTTCGTCCAGCGTTTTCGTCTGAATGACCCTATCCGCCTTGCGATAAGGGATTTCAAGTCGCGCTAATTTTTGGATTTCTGTTTCCGCATAACCTAACCAAAACAGCTCCATTTTGGTGGTGCGGATATATTCCTGCGCTTGAAGATAAGGCGGTGATGTAATCAAAGCGTCACATTCACGCGTAACGGGATAGTACGATGAATCAATGCCGCCTGTGGCTTCAACCCGATTCTGGTGCTGACAGGTTGCCATTACAAAGTCGTTGAGGTTCCGCAAGGTTTTCAGGGATAGCTTGTAAACCTCCGCCCTTAATGTCTCTTGCCAATCTGTCCTTAGTAGGTCCTCAATATAACGCAACTTCCGTTTCGACCTGAACAATTTGGGGGTTCGATGTTCTGCATAAGAGAAGTGTTTGCTCACCTTCAGTAAAGCCGATTCGATAATCTGTGAATAGGGTGTCTGTTCACAGGTTTTGATGAAACCCCAATATTTCGAGAGCGTCTTCAGCATTTCTGGCGGATACCAATAGGTTAAATTTGACCATTCGGGTGTAAACCGGTGTGAGGTTTGCTCGAGACGTTGTAGTATTTGACATAAATACGCCTCATTCAATCGTTCCTTGCCAAGATAGATTTTTAGGGGAATGATGTGATTCAAGAGCGGATTCAGGTCAAGGAGTACAGCGTTTCGTTTGCACAAATATGCCTCTAACCCCACCGTTCCAGAACCAGCAAACGGGTCTATAACCCAATCCCCCTCCTTTGTAAAAGCGTCAATAGCATATCGGACAACGTGCGGTATAAATTTTGCGGGATAGTAGAAAATAGCGTGCGTCAGATAACCCGTATCCGTGATTTCAGGGACCAATTCGCGGAAGGAAATTAATTCCTGCCCCGGCGAGGTCTCTATAGGAACGTGCTCCTCTGGGAAAAACGTTAATTGTTGTTTCATGCGCTTTTATTTAAACAGCACTGCTTATATTTCCGGCCACTTCCACATGGGCAGGGAGCGTTTCGTCCAATCTTCCGTGATGAGGTGATGGCGGGCTGCGTTCCCAAACTACTGCGTTTCGGCGTTGTTTGTCGGCGTTCCCGCATTATCGGCATAATGCTATTGGCGGGTCTCCCCGCTTGTATAGCCGAAGCCATCAGTTTCATCGGTTCATCGATATGTGTGAAAAAACGTTTATAACCAGCACAGAGGTAGTTCAAACCGTCCTCGCCTGATGGGGTTTTGATAATACGGTTTTTCGGACATCCCCCATTGCAAACGAACTTCACGTCACAATCACGACAGTACTGGGGAAGTGTATCCCGCTTATCCGTGCCAAATTTACGTTGGAAGGGTGAATCCACCAGCTCCGCAAGCGACGTTTCCTCAATATTGCCGATGTAGTAGTCAGGTGTCACGAAATGGTCACAGGAATAGAGGTCACCGTTATGTTCAATTGCCATTGCATCGCCACAGGTTTCATTAAAAACACACAAACTCGGCATATACCCTAGCCAGGCCTCAAGGGCAACATCAAATATCTGGACAAAGATTTTTCCGATGTCGTTGACTACCCATTCATCGAAAATGGTGGTGAGGAATTCGCCGTACTGCTTTGCCGTGACGGAGCGCGGGGATACGTTTTTACCATCGAAGTGCTCAACTGCTGGAATGAACTGCATAAACTCTACGCCAAGCCCCTTGAAATAGGTATACACCTCGTTCGGGTATTCCGCATTGTGGTTGTTGACAACGCAGAGCACATTGTAGTCAACGTTGTGCTGTTGTAAAACCCGCAACCCACGGATTACCTGTTCAGACGATGAACGCCCGCGTTTGTCGTACCGGTACTTATCGTGAATCTCTGGGGGACCGTCAATACTTATGCCGACTAAAAACTTGTTCTGCTTTAAAAATCGACCCCATTCCTCGTCTAGGAGCGTGGCATTGGTTTGAAACGTATTCTGGATTGTCATGCCGGTCCGTCTATATTTCTGTTGATATCGGACCGCCTGCCGGAAAAAATCGACTCCCATCAACGTCGGCTCACCGCCTTGCCATGCGAACGTCACTTCGTTAATCTGCTGTGCCTCAATGTACTGCTTGACATAGTTCTCCAAAATCTCGTCTGTCATTCGGAACGAGCCGGTGTCGGGATAGAGCTTCTCTTTTTCCAGATAAAAGCAGTATTCACAATCTAAGTTGCAGATAGGCCCGATGGGCTTCGTCATTACATGAAAAGCGCGAAGGGGTTTATGTTCAACCATCTGATTTTCCTCTTTCGGGTAGTTTTATCGGGTTTTTTTCTTGTTCAACCCGACGGACAGTGTATAGGGTTCCAAACGTGTGTTAAAGTTTAGCATATTTCGTTTAAATCTACAAGGAAAAAACGTTAAAACAGACACTATTCTATTTCATCAAACGCTATAATCTTTTTTATTTTCCCCGGTTGTGCCCAATTGCACCTTCCTGCCCCATTCAGTTGATGCAGCAACGCCAAAATTTCCGGATTTTCAAGGGCGGTCTTAATCCTTTGTGCTTCCGCTTCCTGCCAGCACGGAATAAATGCATGCATCGCCTGATTGCCCTGCCAAACTTGTCCATCTACATCCCTTACCACAATCGGATTAAATTGATCTTTTCCATACGCCTCCCACATTACCTTGAAAGGCGCAAACGCATAGGGACCAACGCCGAGCAGTGCCCACCAACACCCTCTATTCATAGCTGCCCGAAGCAGTGCACCTCTCCGCGCTTGCAGTGTACCCCGGACATTTTGAAGGTAATCTCTTAGCGTATCGGACTGTTCAATTTGATTCCATGTGAGCGGTTTCCCTGTCTCCCGATGATACGGCAGCAGAATCCATCTGTGCGGCGCGGATATAGAATCTTGCCACAGCTCCTTTGTTGCAAGCGGATACAGAAACATTTCCGGGAGATGCGAAGGTTTGTGGTCAAAAATAAAAACGTCATTTGCACCACATGTATTGATACCCTGTCGGGGTTTCTGTTCAGGAGTCAAGCGAACTTCAAGCGTCTCGCCAACGTTGCATTCATCAAGATTTTGGACCACCCGCCACGGGTCGGCACGGTTTTTGAGCGGTAACGCCTGATGTTCAATCCATTCTCTGTCTATCTCCCTGAAATATGTAATTGGGAACGTCTGAGGCGTATCCCCTCGAAATCTCGCACAACAGTAGGCGGTGTTGACCTCTTCAAAGACTTTGGTTGATATAAATTCATACACGGTATCCACAGCGAAATTCCGGTGATTGGCACTATAATTTCTAAATCCGCTATGGGCACCATCGCCAAAAAAGAGAGAGGTCGGGAGGTAGAAACAACCCACGCCGTCCTGTTTGAGCAACCTTCCCAAAGCAATCTTCAGCACAAGTGCCGCAATGTCAATACGGGAAGCCCCTAACAGTAGCTTCTGTGTATCTGGTCCAAGGCCCTCCTGTAGAAAGTAAGGTTTTAAGCGTGTTTTGTAAGTCGGGGGGAGGTCTCCGAAGTTCGCCCACGGTGGATTTCCAACGAGCACATCATATTGTCCCGCATGAGATTCCGTAATCACATCCTGGCAAAAGAGCTGTGCTGCAGGAAAATCAATCCCAAATTCCCGGTTGACGTTCTCTTTGAACTGTTCGAGATGTGCGGGCACTATTTCAATAAGCGTCAAGCGTGATAGCCGTTCGGCGGTAATGGGAACTCCGTTGCGTCGTGCAATATGGAGCAGTGCTAGTGGGAACACGCCTTGTCCGGCGGTAGGGTCACAAATATGCGCGCCTTCACACCATGCATCGAAGATGTTCCATCTATTGATGAGCCATTCCGCCCATTTTAGCGGGGTAAAAATTTGTCCAATCTGTTTTTTCATCTTATTATTAAGGATACCTGCTATTTTGGATTTTTGCAAGCGAATTTTATAATTTGACAATAGGTTGGAAAGCCGTTATAATTATACTGTGGTTATGTGTGAAACTTCCCGAGCCACCTGTCGATAAAGTGCTCAGAGAATGCAGTTCTCGGTATCACAACGCGCGGGGGCATCTCAGATTTCCAATTGCAGGATAAAGAATTGCGGAATATATTAATCTGAGCTTAAGTTGTTCCTTCGGTACCTGCCTCTGAGCAAGGTACCTCGGATAGAGGCAATTATGCGTATAGAATTAATTCAACAGAAGGTCCCAATTGGGAGTCAAGTCACATTTACGCTGAAGACAGGCGAGAAATTTTCCGGCTCGCTTGCTGAGCTTGGAAGAGATTACATTGCGCTAGGCACCTCGGATGGCCAAGAAATTTTGGATGCTGACGCGATAGAGGGAATTCATCTAGAAAATCAGATGGAGGTGCCTGTGCCAGCGGACTCTAATTCAGTTCGTGTTTCAGATGAATTTGAGAAAATTAAAAACCCTTATGCTGCTTATGCTGGGGGGGGAATTGTCGGCGACCCGGACATGTTCTTTGGGCGTGACGAACTAATCCAAAATATTGCACAGGCTATCCAAACATCCCACTTACAGAGCAAATGTGTCTTGGTATTTGGGCAAAAGCGATCCGGCAAGTCTTCGGTTTTGTATCACCTAAAGGCATTACTTCAAAAAGACAAGAATCTGCTCATTCTTAATTTGGATAATATTGCTTCTATTAAGGGGGAGCATACCCGAATACCGCTCATGTACCAGATTCTCCGAAGTATTTTAACAGAGCTGGAATATGAAATTGAGGACCGAGTAGAGGAAGGTTTCACTCCATTGGAATTTTCTATTCCTAGTGATGATGAATTTTATAACCATCCCAATCCTCTACAATGTTTTGGAGATACATTTAAGCGATTAAAACGCTTAGTTTCTAAACAAGAAGATTGGCGAGGGACCCGGGTTGTGCTCCTAATAGATGAATTCCAATACATCTACGATGGAATCGTTGCTAACGAGATTCCTGAATCGTTCATGCAGAACTGGAAGGCTTTGTTGCAAGCTAACTATTTCAGTGCTGTCTTGGTAGGGCAGGATGTGATGCAAAAATTTAAAGAGCGTTTTCCTAACGAGTTTGGCACAACACAGGATGAGCGTGTCACCTACCTCAGCGAACTAGAAGCAATCAAACTCATTGAAGATCCTATCCGTATTGGTAGGGGGCAAGGTGAAAGCCGTTATCGAGAGCAGTCAATTCGGAGGATTTTAGATCTCACGGCAGGCAGCCCTTTCTACATTCAAATCCTATGCAACCGTCTGGTTGGATACATGAATCGCAAGCATGCTGGGTTGGTGACAGAGGCGGATGTGGAACAAGTTCAAAACGATTTAATAGAAGGTCCGAACGCTCTCGGTAAGGATAAGTTTGATAACCTCATCAACTCAGGAGATACATCCGAGGATGCTATATCAGATGATGATGCCTTGAAAGTTCTGAAAGTTATTGCAAGCAATAGTAGGACAGGCTCGTGTCATCGCGATAGCATTGTCTGTGAAACGAACTTGCCGATCCGTAAGATTCTAGACGATTTGGAAAAACGGGATGTTATTGAACGTAGACAAGGGCAATATTATCAAATTCAGGTTGGGCTTTTTAAAGAGTGGCTTATCGCTAACGGATAACAAGATAATGGATAAGTTTGAGAAAATTGAAAATGATTTATGGCCACTCTTGCGCGCCACAGAGAAAGCACTTCGCAACGTAATCACAACCACCATGACCAAGGCGTACGGAAATGATTGGATAAAAAGTTTGGAGAAGGAACGTCCTAACCTGAAGAAAATTTTCGACGAGTGCCGGAACGCACAACAAAAAGAGGAGAAATCATTCGGAGAGAGAGCTTCACAGAATCTGATTGATTTTACCTATCCCGCAGATCTGTTTGCGATTATTTGTGCAAAAGGGTTGTGGAATTCGCATTTTCATCAAATCTTTGGGCACAATCCCAATTATTGGGACCAACGCAAACAACTACTAGCGAAGTGTAGAAATCCCTTGCACCATCATCGTGATGTCCTTGAGTCCTATAAGCGTAGAACTGTTGAGGCATACTGTGAGGAAATTCTGACAATATTGGCTGACTATACGGAATAATAGAAAAGCAAAAAAACGATGGCAATTGATTAGGGGATGAATCATGAGTGAAATCAAGTATCCATTTAAGCTGAGTATACTGCTACCTGAGGAAGGCGGTGGTTATCTAATTGAATTTCCCGACTTACCTGGGTGTATCTCTGATGGAGAAACAATTGACGAAGCGATAACCAACGGAAAGGATGCCCTGTTCTGCTGGATAGAAACAGCGAAACAGTACGGAGACGAAATCCCGCAACCCAAATTATGACACAAAAAACCGGCTTCATTTATCACATAGATTACCTTAATCACGACACCGGCCCGGGACACCCCGAACGGCCAGACCGGCTCCGCGCCAGCCTGGCAGCACTCCAGCAAAGCGAGGTGTGGACACAACTCCACCACATAGAGCCGACACCCGCAACAATAGAACAAATTGCTTATGCACATAAACCCGGATATAGCGAATATATTAAGCAGTCCTGCGAGGCAGAAATTCCGCTCACTTACGACACACCTGTCGTGCAAGAATCGTTTGATATTGCCCTGCTTTCAACGGGTGGGGTGTTACGCGCAGCAGAAGCGGTTGCAACAGGAAAAGTACGAAACGCATTCGCCCTGGTACGCCCGCCAGGGCACCACGCGACACCGGGTCAGAGCATGGGGTTTTGTCTGTTCAACAACATTGCCGTGACAGCCCGTTACCTTCAACGGGAACACGGAGTCGGAAAGGTCGCAATTGTGGATTGGGATGTACATCACGGCAACGGCACACAAGACATTTTCTACGAGGACAGCTCTGTCCTCTTTTTCTCTATCCATCAATCTCCGCTCTATCCGGGTACCGGTTCACGTTACGAACAAGGCAGCGGCGATGCACGCGGCACGACATTAAACGTCCCGATGCCAGCCGGAAGTGGTGATGATGAATATATAGGTGTTTTCACGAATACCCTCATCCCTGCCCTACGAGAATTTTCACCGGAATTTCTACTGATTTCAGCAGGTTTTGATGCCCACTACCTCGACCCACTTGCAGGACTTGAAATCACCGCGGCCGGATTTTCCGCACTCACAGATATGCTCCTTGAGGTTGCCGAGGGGCGTGTTGTCTCAGCATTGGAAGGCGGTTACAGTTTGGAGGGCGTATCCGAGTCTGTTGTGGCACATGTGAAACGTTTAGTGACGTTCTAACTCACAGGTTTTTTCCCCACATGAATCGCAACGATGCCGAACGTCTTCCGGTAAAACTGTACGTCCGTTAGTCCACACTCCGCCATAACGGTTTTCAACGCATCACAGTTCGGGAACTGCATGACAGACCGTGGCAAATACCCATACGCATCGTCGGTGTTGCGGGAGATGAGATTCCCGATAAACGGTAAAACCTTAGTAAAGTAGAGGTAGTAGAGGCTACGGAATATCGGATTCACGGGTTGTGTAAACTCTAATATTGCGATTCTCCCGCCCGGCACAGCGACGCGCGTCATCTCGCGGATGCCTGTTTTGAGGTCGGCGACGTTCCGTATACCGAAACCGACAGAGACAATGTCAAAGGTATTGTCCGAAAACGGCAGGGTGAGCGTATCCGCTTCAATCGGTATGAAGGCGTGTGCGCGGCGTTGACGTTCTATCTTCTGCTTGCCAACAATTAGCATCTCAAAACAGAAATCTGAACCGATGACAACCCCTTCTGTCCCGAGCTTGTCCGCGTACGCCAGTGCAAGTTCGCCTGTGCCGGTGCAGACATCCAGCACCCTGCTTGTAGGCGCGACATCGCTTACCTTTACTGTTTCCCGCCGCCATACCCTGTCAAATCGCAAGCTTAATAGCGAGTTGAGGAAATCGTAATGACGCGCAATGGCTGAAAATAGGTTTTTTATACGGTGTGCCTGCGTAGATGCCATAAACATACCGCTCCTAGGGGGTTAAGGTTCAGAGAAACGCGTTCCGTTACATGCGTAATTCCGCACCAAGCTCCTGATTCAATTGATGAACAACCTTGTCATGAAGGTCGTTAACTGCTGTATCTGTCAAGGTCTCGGTTGCGGAATGGTAGGTAATTGTATAGGCGAGACTCTTTTTACCTTCCTGTACCTGTGCGCCGGTATATACATCGAACAGTCGGACAGATTTAACCCATTCTCCACCGGTTGCATAGATAATCCCTATCGGCATGTCTGATAGCAGGTCGGCATCTACGACAATCGCCAGGTCGCGTTGGACACTCGGATAGACAGAAATCGGCTCAAACTGTTTGTCAAACGTAGTAGTGTTCACTATTGCTTCCATGTCAAGTTCAAAGAGATACGCCTTATACGGCAGCTCGTAATTTTCAAGTACTTTCGGGTGCGCCTCACCGAAGATGCCGATTTTCTCATCTGCTACTGCTACTTCAGCATTGCGGCCCGGGTGGAAGGTTGGGTCTTTCGTTTTCTTAAGCGTCCACTTAGCAATACCGCAGTTCTCAAGTATACCCTCCACGATGCCTTTGATGTCAAAGAAATCGGGGTGCCGATAAGGATTGCCGTAGACACCGCCGCCAATCTCCCCGGCGAGGATACCAGCAACGCGTCCCGGCTCTTCTCCATTGATGAACACCGCGGACATCTCAAAAAGGGCAATCGTGTCTATCTGATGATTGTGGTTATGTTGTGCGTTTTGAAGTAGGCTCGGCAGCAAGGTCGTGCGGAGAATTGACATTTCCGGGCTCAACGGATTTTGCAGTTTCTGTGCCTCCCGAAGCGGATTGTTGGCCTCCAACCGAATATTGTCAAACGCTTCAGGGCTGCCAAAAGTGTAGTTCACCGCTTCCATCATACCCGCTCCAAGCAGAAACCGTTTTATCCGTTTATGCACGACTGTTCTCGGGTTCGGTGTTGGCACAGGAATATCCCCTCTGGGCAGTGTAGTCGGGATGTTATCATAACCGTGGACGCGAGCGATTTCTTCAACCAAATCGATTTCACGGGTCACGTCGGAACGGAACGTCGGCACCGTCACCGTGAGGCTCTCTTCTGCTCCTACCTGTTGTGCTGGACTAACCTCAAACCCCAAACGGCTTAAAATCTGCGTTATCTCATCTGTTTCAAGCGTAGTGCCCAATACGAAATTGACGCGTTCCGGGCGGAGCTGAATCTGAGCCAGTTCGCGTTGTCCCGGGTAGACATCAACCACGCCTTTACAGATAGTGCCGCCTGCCAATTCTACAATCAGTTGGGTTGCACGGTCGAGTGCAGGAATTACCGCCCCCACATCGGCCCCGCGTTCAAATCTGTAGGAGGCTTCCGTGTTTATACCTAACTTTTTGGCGGTTGCTCGGATGCTTGATGGATTGAAATACGCGCTCTCTAATAGGACATCACACGTTGTCTCTGTGATTTCGGAATCATATCCCCCCATAACGCCTGCAAGTGCGACCGGTTTTTCGGCATCCGCAATGACGAGCATATCGGGTGTAAGTTCACGTTCCACTTCATCGAGGGTTGTCAACTGTTCGTCCGCTGCGGCACGGCGTACGACAATACGGTTGTCGGTGAGCAGGTTATAATCAAAGGCGTGTAGCGGTTGCCCATACTCCATCAAAACAAAGTTGGTCACGTCGACGATGTTGTTAATAACGCCTACACCGACAGCTTCAAGCCGCTGTTTTAACCATTCGGGAGATTGTCCTACCTTAATGCCCTGAATAACGCGTGCTGCGTAGCGCGGACAGAGGTCAGGTGCGTCAATTGTTACGGAGGTTGCACTGTGGACATCGGTTTTGCCCTCTTGACAGTTCACCTGTGGTAGGTTTAAGACGTTCCCTGTTTCAGCGCGGATTTCGCGTGCAACACCGATAAGACTCAGACAATCCGGGCGATTCGGTGTAACCTCTAATTCCATCAGAACATCATCTAATCCTAAAGCCTTAGCAAGCAGTGTGCCCGGGGGGAGGTCGGTGGGTAATTCCATGAGTCCATCAGCATCAGCAGAGATGCCGAGCTCTTTTTCAGAGCAGAGCATGCCGTGTGATTCTTCGCCTCGCAGTTTGGCACGTTTGATTGTTAGACCGATAGGGAGTGTGGTCCCGATTGTGGCAACAGGGGCAAGCATCCCTTCTCGGACGTTCGGTGCACCACAGACAATCTGAAGTTCTTCCGCCTCGCCAACATCTACCTGACAGACGACAAGTTTGTCTGCATTTGGATGCGGTCGAATAGAGCTAACACTGCCGACAACTACACCTTCTAGTTCGGCTCCGAGTTGTTTGATGGACTCAACTTCAATGCCTAGCATCGTTAGTCGGTCGGCGAGTTCGCTTGGGGAAAACGCGAAATCTATGTAGGATTTTAGCCAATTTATGGTTACGTTCATAATGTAAATGCCTTTTTAATGTTTTTCTTGTGTGAGGGCTATTTTCTTGTTGTCTGAATCACGGAAGGCACTCCGCGATTCAGACAGAAAAGAGAGCAGGATTACCGAATTTAAAAATTAATCTTCATAAAGTTTATGCTACAAAAGACCGCACAAACTAGGAAGTTTATGCTACAAAAGACCGCACAAACTAGGAAGTTTATGCTACAAAAGACCGCACAAACTAGGAAGTTTATGCTACAAAAGACCGCACAAACTAGGAAGTTTATGCTACAAAAGACCGCACAAACTAGGAAGTTTATGCTACAAAAGACCGCACAAACTAGGAAGTTTATGCTACAAAAGACCGCACAAACTAGGAAGTTTATGCTACAATTATACCGCTTTTTTTCGCATGGACATTTATTATCAAGCTCACGTTGATTTAAAACTGTTGTAAAAAGCGGAGGTCGTTTTCGTAGAAGGTGCGGATATCTGGGATACGGAACTGGAGGTTCGCGATACGTTCTACTCCCATGCCGAAGGCAAATCCGGTGACCGCTTCCGGGTCATAGTTGACAGCTCGGAATACCTCCGGATCGACGGCTCCTGCGCCCAAAATTTCAATCCATCCGGTGTTTCCGCAGCTACGACACCCTTTTCCCTGACATACGGTGCAGGAAATATCCACCTCCGCGCTCGGCTCGGTAAACGGAAAGAAATGGGGACGGAACCGCATTTTTGTGTTTTCACCGAACATCTGCCGCGCGAAGGATACCAAAACCCCCTTCAATTCGCTAAACGTGACATGACTGTCCACGAGCAACCCCTCAACCTGATGGAACATTGGAGTGTGTGAGACATCGTAATCCACGCGATACGCTTTTCCGGGGACAATAATACGGACTGGCGGTTTTCTATTTTCCATCACTCGGATTTGAACAGGAGAGGTATGCGTCCGTAAAAGATGCCCATCCGTTAGATAAAAGGTATCATGCAGGTCGCGAGCGGGATGGTCTTGCGGTGTATTGAGGGCATCGAAGTTGTAATACTCTGTCTCCACCTCCGGCCCGGTTGCGACTTCAAATCCCATTTGGTGGAATATCGCCTCAATACGGTCTAAGGTTTGCATCACGGGGTGTGCTTTTCCGTAAGCCGGTTTTCGTCCTGGGAGGGTGATGTCAATCGCTTCCGCGTCAAGCTGCTGTTCCTGTTGCTGGCGATGCAGTGCTTGCGTTGTTTCTTCAAACGCCTGCGTTAGCGTTGCGCGTACCTCATTCGCGAATTTTCCAATTACGGGACGCTCCGCTTTGGAAAGCTTCCCCATGCCCTTCATGACATCTGTTAACTTTCCCTTACGTCCAAAATACGCGATTCTAAGCGATTCAAGTTCATCCGATGATTTTATCTGTTTGAGAGCTGCAAGGGCTTCGGTTTGAATCGCTTCTAATTCTGTTTTCATGGTTGCCTCTTTAAAAGGATAATGCCTGTCCCTTTATCCCATTACCTCAAACACGTCGTTGAGGGTCATCTGGGGACGAAAGCGACAAGCATCTACTTCCGCGGTACCACCCCGCTTGACAGATGTGTGTCATCTGTCCACTTGATTTTTCTGTTTTCGATGGCTCTGGGATGAAATTCGGCAGTTGCTCTCAAAACCGCGTTTGCAGCCGATGGCGCGGTCTCTCTTTTTGAGAGGTCTCAACAGCTTACGTTTGTCCCATCATAGCCTGTTTGTCAATTCATTTATGCGGGTAATTGCGTCTGTCTATCCTTTTGCGATTGCGACAAGCTGCGCAAATGCGTCTGCATCATGTACGGCAAGGTCGGCGAGGACTTTGCGGTCTAGCGCGATGCCGGCTGTTTTAAGTCCGTGCATAAATTGACTATATGTGATTCCGTTCAGTCTTGCGGCGGCGTTAATCCGTGTAATCCAAAGTTTTCTAAAGTCGCGTTTGCGTGCGCGTCGGTGTGCGTAGGCGTGGTTCCATCCTTTTTCGACCGCTTCCATAGCGGTACGTCTGAGATTATTTCTGCCACCGCGGTAACCTTTGGAATGTTTCAGTATCCGTTTCCGCCGCTTTCGACGGACACTCCCTGTTTTTACTCGTGCCATTCAGAGCTCCTAGTGAATTAGGCGTTTCAAACGTTTTGCATTACTGGGGTCAACGAGGGTTGGTTGTCTCAAGCGTCTCTTCCGTTTTGAGGATTTTGAGAGAAACAGATGCCCGCCATAAGCACGCTTGCGGCGGATTTTCCCTTTCGCTGTAAATTTAAAACGTTTTGCCGCCCCTTTGTGTGTTTTCATTTTCGGCATGATAATATCCTTCAACTTAACGGCTTATCTTTAGCGTTACAATTCTTTGTGAGAACATGAACAAACTGTCGTCGACATTATCGAGCGTAGTGGTGTACAACAAGCAATCCGCTTTCAAAAAGCCGTCTATTTGAAAGCAAGATTCGGTCTTTCCTACGGGTCGGTCGGACAAAAATTCGTGAAAAGTCCTCTCAGGGCGCAACCCTTCGTAAGTGCTTGGCGCGTTTACACAAAGCGTCCGGACAAGCACTCATGAGAAACTTCTCGTTACGAAGCTTTCGGTGCCAAGATCATCGACATGACGTTTGTTTCCATGCGAGGTGGGTGTTCTACCTCCCCCAGCTCGGCGACATCCGCTTCTAGCCGGGCGAGCATATTCCTACCCAATTCGGAATGGACCATTTCTCTGCCGCGAAATCGCACTGTTGCTTTGACCTTCCAGCCGTTCTTCAAGAAATCTTCAACGTGACGTTTTTTGAACTGATAGTCGTGTTCAGCTGTATCCGGTCGGAACTTAATTTCTTTCAGGACAACGCGTGTGCGCTTTTTTCGCGCTTCGCGTGCACGTTTGTTCTTTTCGTACTGATATTTGCCGTAATCCATAATCTTACAGACAGGCGGGTTTGCATTCGGTGAAACTTCAACCAAATCCAACCCAACGGCTTCAGCGCGTTCCATTCCTTCGCGGGGAGACATGACCCCGACCTGCTTGTTGTCCTGATCGATTAGTAAAATCTCACGGGCTCGAATCTGATAATTCGAACGACTCTGTCTTTCCTTCGTTTTCTGAGTACGTCTACCTCTGTAGTGTATTTTTCACACCCCCAAGTTGTAGATAGCTACCGGTTCACAATTGTGCGGTGCACAATCGGAAACCGTTCTTTACAAAATTCGGGCACTCATCAAAAATGGTGCCGGAAATGGTTTGTCTAGACATTAATGAGAAATTATACCACATATTCAACGTAAATGCAAGTTAAAAATAACCAATTGTCCACAATGTCCGTAAAATAATGATTCCACCCGCTAATCCCCCGAGCGTAAGAATTAGGCAAAGCGCGATTATTAAGGTGAACCGAAAGATGCGGGCGGCTAATTCCGGTTGTGCTTTCACCCATGCCCGTGCAAGGTTAAAGGTCAAAACAACGCTAATGAGAGACAGGATAGCTGCGCCTAAAAACGCCACGAGAATCCCCTGAAAATCTACCATCTGCATCGTTTCTGGCAGTGACCCGTATTGGGAATAACGTTTAATAACGACGATTAGGATGCCTATCAAAATTAGGAGAAATACCAAAAAACCGATTATCGCCTTTTTAAACTCGGTGCCCATTTCTAACCTCACAAGTATTAGTCCTATACTATTATAACGTATTTTCGAATTAAATGTTAACGAAATTTTTTGGGGTATGTCCAGTTTTTGGCAAAGGGATTGTCTGAATGCACGTCGCATTTGGGCGAGTACGCCGCAAATCGCAGATTAGCGCGGATTTATCAGATTGCGCGGATTTTAAGCTGTGTATCCATCAAGGTTTTGTGATTAAGGGCATAGCGTTTTTTGGTTGGGGTTGATTTGGCTGGGGGTCGGGGTTTAATAGAAATAGGCAGGTAACACTGCCTGCTACCTGCCTATAAATAAGGTTGTGTCAAAAGCACTACCAATGCCACTGAAATGTGCCACCACTACAAGTACTATCGCCGCGGGTGCATCCTGTGTAGGTTGCCCCACAGTTGGTTCGCTTGCAGATTTTCTGTGTTTGGTGCCAACCCACATTGCCACAGGTCCAATAGGCATTACCACAATTGCTGCAAGCTGAGACATGGTGTTCTGTTCGTGAACTGACCTGTGCCATACAACTTGTCCAATTCCTTCCGCCACACACTATAGGATATGCATGTGTATGCGACTGACACACATAGTAATACCATTTCTAATTGAAAATGTCTCTTTCTTGTAGCATAAACTTCCAGTTTGTGTTGTTTTTTGTAGCATAAACTTCCAGTTTGTGCTTTCTTGTAGCATAAACTTCCAGTTTGTGCTTTCTTGTAGCATAAACTTCCAGTTTGTGCTTTCTTGTAGCATAAACTTCCAGTTTGTGCTTTCTTGTAGCATAAACTTTTAGTTTGGGTCTTCCGTTCTCCGTTTGATTTCTAACAACCGGTAATGATAGAATAATTAATAAAAATGGTATAAGAACCAGATGAGCAGTTATCCCCATTGCTGTTTGTCGGACATGTTTCTGAACGATGGCTATAAGCCTGAGCAGACGTATACGAATGCCCACAGGCCCCAGAAATCAATGCAGGATACTGATGCGTATGCGACTGACAGGCATAGAAGCTCGTCACTGTGCAAGTTTGTCCATAACTATCTGTCCCTGAACAACTTGCTTGTAAAGCATGTGAACTTGAATTACTATTCAAATCTTTGTGTCCACAAGAATATGTCTGATGTGATTGACACTCATAAAATGAACCGCTATACCCCGATATTGTGCTACTATGATCTGAAGAAGCTTGGCATAAATACCCAGAATGTGTGCCACACGCGTAAGTGCTATGTTTATGATCATCAGGGGTGCATGGAGAGTAGGTATGTCCGCAACTTCCGACAGAAGGTTCGTGGCTAGCGATCTGAGTAGTAGGAAATCTGTGTCCACAAGATCCTGCGATATCAGGTGGGTTTGGATCCGGAGAAGGTGGTGAAGGCTCTGAGTGAGTGTGAGCACACCGATAAACCCCCGTATCTGCACAGTTCACGTTAGAACACGTTTCTTCATAGAGGTGTGTCCACTTTTCCGTTTGCAGACAAAAATAGTATTGAGTATTGTCTTGCGGATTCGCGCACGCTATTCTGTGTGCATACTTACTCGATACCTTTTCAGAGCAACCAGCACATCTGTGAGTACCAGTCAGTTTTGGATTTTTAAATATGCGATGCTCAACAACCCATGAACCACTCTGACTATACTCAGTAGGAGCCAGGGAGGTATCCTTAGTCCAACCAAAGTTAGCACCAGGTCCACCACCTACAGAACCCCCTAATGCATAGTGAACAGGTATAAGTTTTACCTTACCTGAAGCAGTCCAGTTATACGGAGCAGATGCTGTTCTGAATTTTGGACCCTCAAGATGTTGATATACCTCATAATTCTCTACAAGATTGTAATTTGGCACAATTGGGATATAGTATCCCACCTTATCTTGTTTAGTCACTTCTGCAAACGTTTGTCCATAGACTTTTACCTTGAAATCAGAAAATTCAACATATCCAAAACCCGTTACAAAAGCACGCAACCAAAATTTAATTTTTTTCGGTGGTTTAGGATCCCAAAAATTGCGCTTAAATCCATTTGTCCATTCGATATCTCGGTACTGATATTTGCCGAGGGGATGCAGGTTGGAGCTAATGAAAATCGGTTTATTGACATCCGCCCACCTGTCAAAATCAAGTCCGCTATGTACTGTGAAGAAAGCAAGCGGTGTAAAATAAATCTTGCCTCTTTCAAGCATGTTGTGTTTTCCTTTATGTGAGGATACGTTCACAATAAAACATAAACTGATAAAAAACGTGCATAAAGATAAAGAACAAAAATGTCTTTTCCAATTTTTAAAGTTAAACAAAGTTAAACATGGTAAGCATATCTAAAATCTCCTTATAGGTGCGCGATACGCGCAGTATATTCTATGGTTACTTTTCGGGGTGAGTGGCTCTTTTTTCGTTGGATACTTCACAAATCAGGGCTCGTGTTTTTTCAAGAAATGGCCTAAAATAACCCTCGAGATCATCACCTTGATAGCTTCCGCCTCCACCGCCAGTTATATAAATGACTTCATTCCGTGCTTTGTATTCAAGGTAAGCAATTTCGGAGGCAATCTGTTTAGCTGCGATGTCGTTTTGGTCTACGGTCATTTGGAAGTGTTTGTCCTCCAATAGCTTTAACCGAGGCTGTTCTTCCAGAGAAACTCCTATCTTTATAGATACATTTACAGAGGGTGCTCTAAGTTTTTTTAAAACAGGATTGCCTTCGCGATCTAGTCTCAATCCATCGCCTTCTTCGGATGGTTTGGGCCGATACCAATACCCTGGGGGTGGCGGTAACACCTTGTTCTGTTTGCGTTTATCTGTATCGAATTGAAAATCGTCCCCGCTACAGACCAACAAATGTTCTAAGCCGTGTGCTTTATAGACTTCTCTGAAAGCTTCGCGAAGTGCGTTACAGGCGTTTTCGGTTTCGGTTGTGTCTTGAAGATAGCCGTAATTGTAGAGAATATGATTAAAGTTAATTGTAGAGAATATGATTAAAGTTAATTGTGACACGAGGAATTTCCCGTTGCGCTGTTTCCTTCAATTGGGTAATTTCTTCGGCGATCTGTTGTGCATTTGCAAAATCGCCCTTTTTTTCCAATTGATACTTGTTCTCCATCAACTGCTTGTAACGTTCATATTCTTCGGGTGTTGGCGCGAAACCGGTTCCCATCCAGACATCAACATAAGGTCTGCCGATTTTTCGGAAGAGGGGATTGCCATCGTCGTCGCGAATCAATTGACCCTTTTCGTTTTTGACGTATTCATATCCACCAGGGGCGAGACGTATCCCGGAGCGATATGCTTGGTCGCTTCCGATGTATTCACATCCGTTAATAATAGATATCAGGAGCACAAATGTGAAAATAAATAAGGTGCGCAACATTTTCCCCCCTCCTAATCAAGTAGGTATCCCAAGTTGTAAGCTTCGTAAGCACTTCTACGGACGCTGTCCGCTGCTTGACGCATCTTTTCTTTAGCTTGTTCATCAGAAAGACCTGATGACTTAAGGAAGACTCTGATAATAGGGATTTTGCCTTCCGCCTCTTTTTCCAATAGCGCAATATCGGTCGCAATCTGTTCGGCTTCTACGATGTTTCCTGCCTGCAGGTGTTGGCTATATTGCCTCTGTAATGCTTTATAGCGTTGATATTGAGCGGGAGTCGGTGCGAACCCAATGCCGGTCTCTATTTCCACAATAGGTTCTCCGATGGGGTGTAAAATAGGTTCTCCATTGTCATCTAACATTGGAACATCAGGGGATGCCCATCGGTATTCATAGCCTTCAGGCGGTGGTTCTAGTCCACGTTCGCGATAAAAAATCTCAACGAGTTGTTTCCGCTCTTCAAGAGAGAGTTCCGACCAAGCGTGGACGTGTGGTTTCTCAGGAGGTACTTCGGCTGGCATTAAGGGTTCATGCGCTCTATCACGCCAATGCTCGCCAAGGGATGTACCGGGCTGGGGTGGTTTGAGCACGTCTTGTGCGGCACTTTGCCCAGCCTGTTCCTTCAGCAGGTTTTTGGTTTCCTCACTTAAGACGATTTTCGGTTCGGTGTCGATATTCCGCTGTGTAAGTAGGAAAACACCGGCCATTGCAAGTATAACAATGAGGCCAGCGAGCCCCCAGCTCCATTTCCATTTCATGAGAAATTTCTCCTATGGTTTGTGACATGTCCTCCTTGGGGTGTCGTTTGTATAATGAAAACGGATATGCCACTATTTCACAGTGTACCGCGTGCAGGGAGGGGGGACCGAGTCAGGTTCCGGACAAGGCATTTCTTGTTTCCCTATTGTACACTCTGGAACCCGTATCCATTCTGGACAGGGGATATCTGTCTGTGTCACATCCATACTTTGGATCATTATAGCACAAAACAGCAGTATCCTGAAACAACAAAATATGAAATAAACAAATGATAGATTAAGAAAATTTCCCTCTAGTTTGCGACACACTCATGTAGACCTGTCGTTTATTAACGTGTTAATGTACAAGGGGGTATCGCGGGACCGCACGGAATACCGCTATCCGGGTTGCTGTTCCCATTGATCACCTTGAATATTCCAATGAGTATCACCGCAATAATGAGACTCACGCTGATTATAGCCCAGCACCTCCGATACCCGGCTGTCTGCTTCAATTGGGATAGTTTACTGCTGTTCATCTCTCACCTCTCTTTGGGGTAAGACGGACCCAAGCTAAGGGGTTAGGTTTGTAAAGGCGAAATGCACATTTGTGGCTACTATTCCCGTTTAGATGCTGTCCATCACTTGTCTATATTCGGGTGCATCCCGTTTCCACTTCTCCGAATGCTGCTGCGTATGTCGCTAGCACCGAAGTGGATATCGACTTGGAACCCCCTGCTGGGTGTGTCGTGAACAGCACTTTTCACAAATGATAACATGTCCTTTGTAAAATGTCAATCAAAAACAGAATAGATGAACCATGACGATTCAACACAAATCACATCTATTTTTCAGTAAGCAGTTGAATTAATTTGTTGCTTAACTGCTCTTCGGCTATCTCCGGGTATTTGGTTCTGAGCCGCTTTTTCAGCTCTTTTCTAGCCCGATGCACCCTAACCTCAACGTTGCCAACTTTCAGATTCAGCATGTCGGCAATTTCTTTGGAAGACAACTCTTGGGCTATCAACTGCATCACGTCCCGCTGCTTTTTTGGAAGATTCGCTATCAAACCGTAGACGATTGATAGTTGTTCTTTATCCGTCGCGATACGCTCAGGCTGCGTGCTCTCAGGTTGCTGATACGGATATGATGCTTGAATCCCTATTTCCGCCAATCTGTTCCCAGAACTGCTACCAGCGATTTCATGAACCTCCCATCTTAGCGGCTCTCTTTCCAGCTCTTTTCTCTGTGCTTCGAACCATTTTGCCCTTTTTCTTTCGGCAATGGTGAAAAGCCACGCTTTGAAACTTTTAGGTCTCCGAATTGTGCCTATCGATTTAAACGCTTCAAGGAGCGTATCTTGGGCGAGCTCTTCTGCATCCTCGTGCACGACGCCCTTGTTTTTGAAGAAACCGATAAGTTGTGGACGATATTTAAAATAGAGAGCATTCCATGCCGTTTCATCACCGGATTGGCAAGCTACTACGTATTTTGCATCTTCTTCTGCATTCTTCTTGTCTGATTTCGATTCCATTGATTACTTTGGCATTATGAAATAATCACGTGTGCCTATTTTGTTAGGTTTATTATAATAAGTGGCAAATTTTCTACAAAACCTTACAAAAATCTCATTTTTTAGGAGATGTTATTTTGTGAAATCCAAGATAGAAGTTGCATAATCCCTTTCCGCGTTTTCCGTGTTCTCCGCGCCTTCCGCGATTCAGACAAAAAAGATGTAACATAAGGACAAAAACTTTACACACTCTGGGTGTGTAAAGTTTTTGTACGTCTGCGATATTTTTTCTGAAGAAAAATCAAACCATTCGCAACTAACATAACAGAGAACCAAAACATTTTTCGGAGGCAAGCGGTGCGTTTGCAACTCACCTGACCAGACATCGATAGCGAAAGTGTAACATTTCATTTTTTTTGGGAAATCGTCCAAGGGGGGTGTAAACGGCTTACAAAGCTATGCGTGGCGGGCGTTCAGACACATTCAGAACCGAGAACCAAATGTTACACTTTGTGTCAAAAGTGTAACATTTTCCCCTGAACCGGTGTCAAAAAGTAGGCGGCAGAACGGTAAGAAAAGTTGTCAGGAGTGATACCCGAAATCGGCGGTTGAAATGTCACAATGCGTTTTTTTTGTGTTGCGAAAAAGAGAGGTCGAAAACGCTTACAAACATAGATGGGGCGTGCGTTCAGGCACATTCAGAACCGGAAACCAAATGTTACACTTTGTGTCAAAAGTGTAACTTATGCACCGGTTTTGTACAAAAACTTTACGCACCCACACACTCTTAATTGCTTGATTTATTTGAAAAAATATGATAGAATAGGTATCAATAAAACAGATTTAGATTCATAGGAGATTTTTCATGGGTGTAGCATACACATCGGCAATTGCCGAAGTTATAGAAAAATTAGAGGCGGGCAATCCGCTGCCCCCGCTTGTTCCAGAAAACCCGTGTCATGCTGAATTGACAGGGACGCTGCAAGACCTGTCGCTTGATGACCTTTTCGAAGGGGAATCGCTAAAAAATGCAACCTTCGGAGAGGCACTGAAAAGCGGTCTGCTGCTCTGGAACGATGCCTTAGACGCTTCACATAACATTTCGCAGGGGTTAGGGAACAACACGGGCAGCTATTGGCACGGTATTATGCATCGGCGGGAGCCGGATTACAGCAACGCGAAATATTGGTTCGGTCGGGTCGGAAATCATCCGATTTTTCCTGCACTTCGCGAACGCGCGGTAGCACTTTTGGAAGAAACACCGAACCGCTCGGATGCACTCACAGCTATTGCACAAACTATTGAGACACAAGAACACTGGGATGCATACCAATTTATCGATTGGTGCCAAGCCGCTGAAAATGAGTCCACTGCTGACGTAACCCATTTCTTGCAACAGGTACAGGCAGAAGAGATTAAACTGCTACTGGCGTATTCCTATCAGAACGCGCTGTAGCGGATGTGTCCAAATCAACGCCATAAGTGCATGGCAGAAGGCACGTATGGAAACCTACTACATGATTCTGCCAAACCTTAGAACTGAAGGAGGATAACGATGTTTTTCCGAAATAAACCCACCTGGTGTTATCTTGTTATGCTATTGGCGGGGGGTCTCCTGCTAAGCTCCTGTGTACCCACGACGCTTGATACCGCAGGAACAGATAAGCGTCCAGCCGCCGAGAAGTATATGGAGATTAAGACACTCAATGAAACAGTTTCAAATAGCGACGAACTGGCCGCTGCGGATACGCTAATCCAGAAATCGAAGGCTTTTGTTAATCGGCATCCAAAATATGAGCAGGTAGATGAGGTCTACCATATTCTCGGCACCACGTTAATTTCGTTTGAACGCACCGAAGAGGGGATTGCTGTCTTGGAAGAACTGATTAAATACTATCCAACTGCGGACTACGCTGAGAAGGGTATGTTGGCGTTAGGGTTAGCGTACGACAAAACCAAACAGCATAATAAAGCAGATGTTGTCTACAAAAAGTTGGTGAGAAAATTCCCATTCAAGGATAGCGGTAAGGCTGCCCAGCGGCTGCTTGAAAAAGAGTGGAGCGCGCGAACAGGCGAATCGCCAATACCAACTGGCAACCGCTCAGACCCAAACGCATGGGTTGGAAAACCGGCACCCGATTTTCAGGTGGCGACTTTGACCGGCGAAGACCTCTCGTTGGAGAAATATCGCGGGCAGGTTGTGCTGCTTGATTTCTGGGCAACATGGTGCGGCCCCTGTATCGCCGAGATGCCGAACGTTAAGAGAACTTACGAAAAATACAAAAATCAGAAATTTGAGATTATCGGTATCAGTTTAGACAGGTCAATGTCAGCACTTAAGGGGTATATTGATAAGGAAGGAATCGCGTGGCCCCAATATTTGGACAGCGGGAGCCGACTTGGCGATATGTACCAGGTGCGATCAATTCCGTCCACTTTCCTAATTGATGGTAAAGGGATTATCCGGAAGACAAATCTCCAGGGCGGCGCACTTGAGACTGCCGTTGGGGAATTGGTTCGGGCAAATCAGGCTCAGTAAGTCTGCGTGCGCGCGATATGTACCGGACAGTTTCGACGATACCGTAGCAGGCGCGAGAGAGTCCGCCTCGCGCCGCTACTTTTCCACACATCCGACACAAACACCCAGCCAAAACAACGCGATTTTTTGAAGAAAAATGAAACCGTTCGCAACTAATACCATTTTTATTAATTATTCTACCATTACCAGTTGTTAGAAATGAAACGGAGAACGGCACAAACTGGAAGTTTATGCTACAAGAAAGAGACATTTTCAATTAGAAATGGTATAACATGACAGAACGCCAAAGCTTTTTTCAAAGGAAAATGAAACCGTTCGCAACTAATACCGAAGGAGGTTTACGATGTTGTCCCGAAATAAGATAGACTCAAAGCAGAGAGAGAAGATAGGTTTCTGTGCACGCTTTATTAGCGTGCTCACATGCCTTGTGCTAATAGGTTTTTGTGCTAATCTCGCCAGCGGGGCGGATTCGATGAAAACCGCTTACAAATATCAGGAAATTAAAGCACTCGCTAAAAAACTGGAGAAAAACCAGAGCGACTCTGAAGATTTAGAGACGTTGGCTGCGAAATCAAAAGCCTTTATTGCAGCACATCCGACATACAAACGCGTGGATGAGGTCTACTATGCCCTTGGCAACGTTTTGATAGAACTGGAAAAAGTTGAAGAGGGTGCTAAAGTTTTTGAACAACTGATTACGAAACACCCAGAGGCGCGAAAGGTTGAATCAGGACTTTTAGGATTGGGCTTGGCTTACGACAAGCTCGGCAAACACGATAAAGCGGATGCGGTGTATAAAAAACTGATTGAGCATCCGAAATTCGGTTCGCGTTCTCAGGCGAAAATTGCTCAAAAAATTCTTGAACAGGATAAAGCGTCTCGAAAAGGCGAATCTCCGATACAGCCCCGGGCAAGTTCAGGCAGAACTGAATGGGTCGGTAAACCGGCACCCGATTTTGAGGTAACCGATTTGAAGGGTAAAAAACTTTCTTTGAAGAAATATCGCGGGCAGGTTGTGCTGCTTGACTTCTGGGCAACATGGTGCGGCCCCTGTATCGCCGAAGTCCCGAACGTGAAGGCGACTTACAAAAAATACAAAGACCAGAAGTTTCAAATCATCGGTATCAGCCTCGATAACTCGAAAGCAGCACTTGAGAAATACATCGCGAAAGAAGGGCTCACATGGCATCACTATTTCGATGAAAGCGGAAAGTTGAGCACGTTATATAAGGTGTCGGGAATTCCATCCACTTTTCTGATTGACGGTGAGGGGGTTATCCGAAAGGCTGATCTCCGCGGGCACACGTTGGAAACTGCTGTCGCGGAATTGGTGAAAGAAAATCTCGCGAAACCTGCCGGGACCGCCGGCGACACCCCTGAGGCCGGTTCTAAATCGAAATCAATACCCGCAACAAAGCTGATTAAACCGAAAGGCGACCCCGCCAAACCGGCGGAGGCACGACCCAAGCCGGCTGAATGGGTCGGTAAACCAGCACCCGATTTTGAGGTAACCGATTTGAAGGGTAAAAAACTCGCCTTGAAAGATTATCGTGGGCAGGTTGTGCTGCTTGACTTCTGGGCAACATGGTGCGGCCCCTGTATCGCCGAGATGCCTAAAGTGAAAAAGGCTTACGAAAAATACAAAGAGCAGAAATTTCAAATCATCGGTATCAGCCTCGACAGGTCGCAACCCCCCCTTGATGCCTATATTGAGAAAGAGGGGCTTGCATGGCATAACTACTGGGATAAAAGCCGTGAGGTGCGGAATCTATATAAGGTGTGGGGAATTCCAACAACCTTTTTGATTGACGGTGAAGGGGTTATCCGAAAGGCATCCCTCGGCGGCTCTGACATTGAAACCGCTATTGCAGAATTGGTAAAGGAAAATCTCGCGAAACAGGCTGATTCCACTAAAGACACGCCTGTCGATTCTCCGGAAGAAACAGAAAAAAGTATTGAGGCTACTGTCGATGCAAAAGCACAAAAAATTATCGATGCCGCTGTCGATGCACACGGCGGACTTGAGAAACTACAAGCCGTGAAAAGCATTGTAATGGTATACCGTAGCTTGGAATACCACCCGGATGACAGTATAGACGATGAAGGCATAACAAAGATATACCGCTACCCTGACAAATTCCGCAGTGATTGGTATTGGAATGACGAGGTACGGAGCCTTATCTTCGATGGCAATTCGGTGTTTATGATAGAAGAAGATGGAGAAATCGAACATGCACCCCCTGATGCGGCTAAAGACGTTATAGACTACTATAAAAATACCGATTTCAGGGAAGCAATTTGGCCGCTGACAACACTCCTAAAAAAGGATGTCAACGTTCAATATGTGGGCACGGAAAAGGTGAAAGGTGTTCCCGCATCTGTCCTGCTGGTTACAGAGCCTTCCGGAAAAGAGAGCAAATTCTTCATTAGCGAAAAGACCCATTATGTAGTCAAGAAGGATTATAGCATGGGGAGGGGTGAGGAAGCGATGGACGCGGTAACGTACTTAAGCGATTATCGGGATGTCGATGGCATTAAAATCCCGCACCATACTGCCACAAAAACCTTTGAACATCGCGAAATTATCATTACGGAGATTACATTAAACGCTGACATTGACGAAGCACTGTTCAAACCTAATCAGGAGAAACCATGATGCGTTTAAGTTTGATGGCAATCGTAACCGTCTATATGAGTATATCCGCCGGTACCGCGCTGGTTTTGTAGTTGCGTTAATCCTACTGTCGCTTCGGAGCATGCATGAGGAGAAGCAATGGCACACGTTACGTTGAACAGGGTCACCAAAGTTTACGAGGGTGATGTCCTTGCAGTTGAAGAAGCAGATTTTGAGATTCCGGATGAATCGTTTACCGTGCTTGTCGGTCCGTCAGGCTGCGGCAAATCGACCATTTTGCGGATGCTCGCCGGGCTGGAGGCGGTGACCGAAGGGGATATCTATATCGATGGCGAACGTGTTAACGACATTCCACCTAAAGATAGGGATATCGCCATGGTCTTTCAAAACTACGCGCTGTATCCGCACATGACGGTGTATAAAAATATGGCGTTCGGACTGAAGCTGCGCAAATACCCGAAAGCGGAGATAGCGCAGCGCGTCAACGAGGCTGCGGAGATTCTAAGCATTTCGCATCTATTGAACCGCAAACCGAAACATCTCTCCGGGGGCGAACGTCAACGCGTGGCAGTCGGAAGGGCAATTGTTCGACAGCCGAAGGTATTTCTATTTGATGAACCGTTGAGCAATCTCGATGCAAAGCTGCGTGTGCAAATGCGGATGGAAATTAGCCGCCTGCATGACCGACTGAACGCTACCATCGTTTACGTCACACACGACCAAGTAGAAGCGATGACAATGGGTGACCAGATAGTCGTGCTCAATACGGGAAAAATCCAGCAGATAGCCGACCCTGGAACGCTCTATCACAACCCCGCTAATCAATTTGTCGGCGGTTTCATCGGCACACCCCCGATGAATTTTATTGAGACACATATTGTCAATAACGGCGGCAATCCGACACTCCAGTTTGAAACCTTTGAGATTGAATTGAATACACACCTGCGCGCAGCCCTGGATGGATTTCCGGGCGATTCAGTGACGCTCGGCATCCGACCGGAGGACATTCATGTCAGTGAAGATGGGACATTTAGCACAAACCAGGTCTTAACACAGGTGGAACTTGTTGAACCGCTCGGAAACCAGGCACTCCTGTACCTACGGACAGAAAAGAACAATTTCGTTGCCCAATCTGCCCTCGTCGATATGCCACAGCACAACACACCGCTAACGGTCAACTTCAACATAGATAAAGCGCACCTATTTCACCCAGAGACAGGCGACTCGTTGACAGCAGCTTAGAGCGGCTGACAACTACAGAAGTGCTTGGAGCTGCTGCCACGTCTCTGTGTCTATCGGAATGCCTTCCCGTTCCCGTTTGTGCTGTTCCTGCCAACCGCGTTCCCCCGGCACTCGAATTTCGTCAAATCCAGCAGCACGTTTTGCCGATTTCAGATATGCTATAAACCGTTCTATCTCGGCACTGAACCCCGGAAACGTTCTAAAACTGGCGACGTTAATCACGAACACGAATAGTCCGTTGCCGACGCGTGCATCTTCGCTACGACTACACCCTGCCCCCGTTAGAGCTCCTGCAAGAATATCCACAATCACACTGAGACCGAATCCTTTGTGTGCGGCAATCCCGCCGAACGGCAGTAGTGCCGCAGGCGGTATTCCGTAGAAATCGGCGGCATGTGTCGTTGGCTGCCCCGCCGCGTCAATGAGCCATCCGTGTGGCAGTGCCTCGTTCTGATGCTGTTTGACACGAATCTTTCCAGACGCAACAACGCTCGTAGACATATCCAAAACAATTTCAGTTCTGCGGGTTCGACCTGAACGTGCCTCGGTGCCACTCGTCGAAGATGTTTTGACTAACGGGACTGCACATGCAATCGGATTGGTAGAGAGCCGCCCTTCAATCCCGCCGTGCGGTGCAACGCACGTGCCGCCTCCGTGGTCGTTCGCCATGAGCATCCCAATCATCTCGGCATCCGCTGCGAGACATGCATATCCGCCTAATCTGCCCACCTCATTGCATCGCGACACAGCAACGGCACTGATATCTGTCTGTTTCGCCTTCTGAATTGCCAACGCAACGGCATGCGTCGCAATCACGGGGCCGAATCCCCAATTGCCATCTAATACCGCAATGGATGCGGATTCGTGAAGTGTTTCTATCGGTGCCCCGGGCTGGATTAACCCCGCTTCCAATTCCTTCACATATTTCGGTAGATGAATAACCCCGTGTGAGTCGTGTCCGACAAGATTTGCCTCCACCATGGAACGGGTTACAATTTCCGCTTCTGCTGCGGGGATGTTCCGTTTTTGAAAGACGTTGAGACAAATAGTGGTGAGTTCTTCTGCTGTCCTATTTGGCATTCCGCTGCTCCTTGTCTGATATACCGCTATTTTATACGTTCCTGTTAGCATTGTCAAGCGCGAATCTATTCAGGGGTGTATAAGGTTTTTGTACAAAGGATAGATGGAAGGATGGAAGAGTGGAAGGGCGGATTTCGCGTGTGTTGTCTGAATCACAGAGGACACAGAGAACACAGAGAGCGCGGAAAAAGAGGTTTTTTGCTAACATCTAACCATTTTGTGTCTAAATCGCGGATTACACAGAGGACGATGAAAGAGGAATTAGCATACCATAAACCATTTCCAGCAGGAGTGCCTAATCTGGGAGCCAACGTACTTTACAATCACCAGATGTTAGCGAGACCGTAAGTTAACTCAATATGTGCTTTCATGCCTTTATCTGTGACCTTAACAAGATTTTTGAAGAACGCCTCAGTCTCTTGAATACCTCTACTTGTTAGGCGATTTCTCTTGCTAAGAGATTGAGTCCAAGTATTAGAGGGTATATCAAAACCGTGTGCGAAACTATGGCGTACCTCTACTATATCATCTAATTTCTGGCGTTCGATCCAGAGCAAAGTGTTGCTTGGATCATATCCTGTGTACTGGATAAGTATATTTCGGGTATTTTCAGCATTTGGCGTATTAAACCTTTTTAAGACGTTTTCTGCCCTTTGTCGGGCAATTGTGTAAATAGCTTGAAATTTAGGGGCCGACGGATCCGCTATCACGTCGTAGAAGTCACGCACAAGATTTTTTATATATGCATTCCACGCTCCAACATAAGCCGTGAGTCCTGCATGATAGTAAACCTGGACTTCATCATACGACATAGGGCGCAATCGTTTATCTGTTGCTGCTCTGCGAAGTATTTGTATACGATTCACTGAGGTTGTGTAAGTTGATGCTGCTGGTGATTTCACAGGGAACCCTTAAAGACAATTGACAAATTCAGTGAGTGCTTTTCGATACCGCTCTAAAGGTTCAGAATTGATTTGAACCTGTTTACCGTGAACCTTATGTGGTCCGGCTCGAAGACTATTTAACGGTATTCCTTTGAGTGTCATAATCACACATGCACTGTGATAGTCAGGTATCTCTATGAACCTCTCACTTGGTAACTCTTTAGGGTTCGCATAGATCAGACGATGCTTTTCATGGAGGCTATCTAACGTTGTCTTAATAGACTCACTCACAGCCTCAAAAGCTCTACTTGCTTTGCCACGATAGATGGTTACTCGGTTACTAACAAAGGTGTGGAGTTTCGGAATATCTAAACCCTCTTCCTTTGCCCTATTGGCAAAGTTGATTCTTGCATAAGTTGCCATCTTCGGGTCGGTTTCCATACTGTGACCATAAAGCAGCGCGACGACATTCCCAACAGCCCTGCGCGAACTATCATCAGGTGTAAAAGGCACAACAAGATTTTCAGATGCAGCGAATGCTAATTGAGTATAGATAGCAAAACTCGGATTACAGTCAAGGATAAAAAGTGTATCTCTGTCCCCGCTCCGTTGACGTAAAGCGATTGTCAAGTCTTTAATCCAACTGAGCACTTGTCTCCATGCAGTTACTGGAAGGGCAAGCTGAGATGTTTGGCGAATCGCTTCTGAAAGGATTTCCAACAGGTAGTCGCCGCATACTAAAAGTAAATTGCCTGGCAGTTTCGCGTTGAAGTTCCGAGGTCGACACACATAGGGAGACACATTCTCGATAGGATGGAACGGAGAATTCAACCGTGCTTCAAGGTAACCTGCGACTGTAGCACGCGGTTTTTTTCCTATCAGTTTGTTTATCACATCATAATTTTTGTGAATTACATCATAATTTTCGTCGTCGGACATTTCATCGTTAGCATCGGTCCTGATTGAGATGTCAGAATCCAGAAGCAACATCTCAGAGACACTTGCCTGCGGGCAAAGGTCTATCACATAGATATCGGTGTCCGGGTAAGTGCGGGCATATTCGGTGGCTGCGACAAAGCTTAAGAAACTTTTACCAACCCCGCCTTTATTGTTCCAAAACGCATAAGCTGTCATAATCCCTTCCTTTCTCAAAAAAGTGAAAACGTTTAACCTCGTTTAGAATTTTAACACAAATTGGTACGAATGTCAAAAGATTTTTGCCTTTTGTTTTTGAAAAAAAATCGTCAATTTCACAGAAACGTGATATAATGTTTATCAGAAACCTATTTAGCGATTAAAAGTTTGGAGATGTGAAAAAATGCGTCGTTTCGAAACTCAAGGCCGTGTGTATCCTGAACATAACTACTTCGTCCCTCGCACCTCGGAGGTCAAGGATTTTATTGCCCGTGCCAAAGCGGGACGGTATATCGTCCTCTTCGCACCACGACAGACCGGGAAAACAACCTTCTTCCGATTAGCACTTGATGAACTCGCGCACAACGATGCAACCTATCTTCCAATTTATCTCAATTTTGAGGTGTACGAAGACTGCACACCTTCAGATTTCTACGGGGGCCTTGCAGAGGATATACATGAGAAAATTGTGGAGGTTTTTCAGACGCAGGGAGAGGCGTTGCCGGAGACGCTAACGCATTTTTTAGAGAATGCACAGCTAACAGACCAACTTTCAATGCGAAGATTCTTCAGAGAATTGGCACGTTTTCTGAAGGACCGGCGGGTTGTCCTCATCATTGACGAGTTTGATGCCATTCCGCGTGGTGCATTGAAAGGATTTCTCCGTTGGCTCCGGGATACCTATCTATCGGGCAAGACGCGATGTCCGCATAGCGTCTGTCTTGTCGGCGTTAAGAGCATCATGCAACTTGACTATGACAGGTCCATTTCCCCCTTCAATATCCAAGATGAGTTTCACCTACCCAATTTTACGTTGGAACAAGTGTGCGAACTCCTATCACAATATACTGATGAAGTCGGACAAGCCTTCGCATCGGAGGTCATCACGTCTCTCTATAAACAGACTGCCGGGCAACCCTTCCTCGTCAACCGAATAGCGCAAATACTCACTGAAGAATTGGATATTCCGAAACGGAGACGCTGACAATGATGCACTTCGCACGGGCACACAAGCAACTCCTAACGGAAAGGAATACGAACATTGAGCATCTAAGAACGAATGTCCGACGGGACCGGCGTTTTGAAAAGATTCTATTGCGTATCGCTTCTTATGAAAAAGGTCTACGCTTCAATCCAGATGATGACCTTATGAACGACCTTGTAACTTATGGGGTTATCAGGGAAGCGGCTGATGGTATGTGTGAGATTATCAACCCAATTTATCAGCATCGTATCCTACAGATATTCAAACCGACCTTTAACGGACTTGAAGACATATACTTCCCCGAAGACTCCGATGTGAATTTTATTGATTATCTCACATCTACAGGTGAACTCAAGATGGAGCCGCTACTCAATAATTTCCAAGCGTTCATCGCACGCGCTGGGTTCCGTATCCTACAGGTGCCGAAGACACCTCAAGAATATGTCGGGCAAAATCTACTTTATGCCTATCTGGATCACTTTGTTCATATTGTGGGCGCGGCTATGTTTTTAGAAGTTCAAACGGGACGGGGTAGAATAGACCTCCTTATTCTCCACAATCAGCAAAAGTACATCATTGAGACAAAGATATGGGAGGGAAATAGCTACTACCAAGCTGGTAAAAAGCAGCTATCAGCCTATCTCAAATTGGAGGGGGCAGCCGAGGGATACTATATCGTCTTCGACCACCGCATGAATTCAATACCGCAGAGAGAAATAGAAACCGTGGATGGTGTGAAGATTCGGAGTTATGTCATTCCTGTGATGCAAGAACGTCCCTCAGCCGTTTAGATGAAAAAGGATTTTGGACTTACGTCTCTTCTGCTTCTGGAAAGAGCGCAGCTAACCGCGCATTCACAGAAACGTGATATAATGTTTATCAGAAACCTATTTAGCGAGCAAAACCTGGAGATGTGAAAAAATGCGCCGTTTCGAAACTCAAGGCCGTGTGTATCCTGAACATAACTACTTTGTCCCTCGAACCTCGGAGGTCAAGGATTTTATTACCCGTGCCAAAGCGGGACGATATATCGTCCTCTTCGCACCCCGGCAGACCGGGAAAACAACCTTCTTCCGATTAGCACTTGATGAACTCGCGCACAACGATGCAACCTATTTTCCACTTTATCTCAATTTTGAGGCGTATGAAGACTGTAACCCTTCAGATTTTTACGGGGGACTCACAGAGGATATACATCAGAAAATTGTGGAGGTTTTTCAGACGCGGGGAGAGGCGTTGCCAGAAACACTAACACATTTTTTGGAGAACGTTCAACTAACCGATCATCTCTCAACGCGAAGATTCTTCAGAGAATTGGCACGTTTTCTGAAAGACCAGCGGGTTGTCCTCATCATTGACGAGTTTGATGCCATTCCGCGTGAGGCATTGAAAGGGTTTCTACGTTGGCTCCGCGATACCTATCTATCGGGCAAGACACGATGTCCGCATAGCGTCTGTCTTGTTGGTGTTAAGAATATCACACAACTTGACTATGACAGGTCTATTTCGCCTTTCAATATTCAAGAGGAGTTTCACCTGCCCAATTTCACGCTTGAACAGGTGACCGAACTCTTATCACAATATACCGAAGAAGTCGGACAAGTCTTTGCATCGGAGGTCATCACGTCTCTCCATAAACAGACTGCCGGGCAACCCTTCCTCGTCAACCGAATAGCACAAATACTCACTGAAGAATTGAGTATTCCCAAAACGGAGACAATCACCCTATCCCATTTTGCGACAGCACACGCGCTACTTCTTGAGGAAGACAATACGAACCTCACACACCTGATAACCAATATCCGTAGAGACCGCCGTTTCGAAAACTTCCTCATGGAAATTCTCAATTCCGATGAAGGGGTCCGATTCAACCTACGGAATCCACTTATTAATGAATTAGCCACTTATGGGGTCATCACAAAAGGTGCGGACAATCTTTGTGAAATTGTTAACCCGATTTATCTCTATTGCATCATTCAGGCGTTCAAACCAGCAGTGAATGGATTGGAGCGGGCTTATTTCCCTGAAGGACAGCTGACCGGCTTTCATACATATCTCACCTCTACCGGAGATGTTGCTATGGAGGCGTTATTGGATAACTTCCGAGATTTCATCGCACGCGCAGGATATAAGATATTGGAGGTTCCAGAAACGCCACAAGAATATGTCGGGCAGCACCTGCTCTTTTCCTATCTTGAACTATTTGTCGGGATAGTAGGCGGGGGGTTGTTCCTTGAAGTCCAAACTGGGCGTGGTAAAATAGACCTTCTCATTAGTCACAACCATCAAAAATACATCGTTGAGACGAAGATATGGCGGGGCTTAGTTCACTATGAGGCGGGCAAAAAACAGCTTGCCGCGTATGTGAATTTAGCGGGTGCGGTAGGTGGATATTATATCATTTTTGACCATCGGCACTCCCCAGAATCGCGGATAGAAACAGAGACGATTGACGGTGTAAAGATTCGGAGTTATGTCATTCCTGTGATGCAGGAACGTCCCTCAGCCGTTTAGATGAAAAAGGATTTTGGACTTACGTCTCTTCTGCTTCTGGAAAGAGCGCAGCTAACCGCGCAGCAAAACGGAACGCGCTATTGTCCTCTGGCGCATAACCTATGACCTTCCGGGCATTGGTAATACTCCAGAACTTATGCGAATTGTCGCTGATACCGTAGAAAATCTGGAACGGAATTCCGTTTTCGTCCGTTATATCTTCTGTTTCAATACTCTTAACGAAGAGTTGCACCTGATCACGGCTGCTTAAGTATGCCCCAAGTGCGCGGTGCATCTTCTGATAATTGTCTTCGGTGACATCCTCCATATCTGTCTCTCGCGGAGCCCCGATACGTATCTGTATATTCTGGAGTTTCTTACTTTTTCTGTGTCCCGAAGCGAAAACGAACCCGAGATGCTCGTAAGCCTCTTTTGCCCACCCGTAAAAGTTATCTGACAACGGACGCATCTCCGGGGTAACAAAATCCCATTTGCCTGCCCAGATGAGCCGTTCATAGTAGTCGGCGGCGTGATTGGAACTACAGACAACGACGCGCCGAACATCGGTGTCAAGACTGGTTTGATAGATGTTATATGCCATCTGAATATTGTTGAGTTCGTCTTGAAATCCGCCGCCTCGGAACGCACAGTGAATGACTGCGTCAACCCCTTCGAAATGGTGTCGATATATGTCCCTATTGGGGTCGCTCAGTTCAGCGATTTGGATACCTTCGACCTCCTCGCCTTGCCGATTCGTTGTTTTCACGTCTAGGAGGATAAGTTCGTACCGTTCGCGAAATGTGGGGAGCATTCTTCCGGCAATATAACCAGCGGCTCCGGTGATTAGGACTTTTCTACGGTTTTGCATTTTCGACTCCTTCCAGCATTGTTTTGAGACCATATTTAGGAAGTTGATTTTTGTGCTGCGATTTTTTGTTTTTGCTCCCTCAGTTTTTCTTGTATTTCGAGTTTTAGCCGAGAGAACAATTGATCCGATTCAGGTAACGTAATTGCATCGTTGTACAGACCATGGTAACTAACAGTAGCGTTCCGAAATCCCTGACTGGGTTTATTTAGAAAACGAACGAGTAACTCAAAAAGCAGCTTTCCTCGAAGTTGAAGATTATATGCTGCCCTTATGTCTTTAACCCTCTGATGCTCTAAAGGGAGAAAATCTAAACCAGATGCCAAAGTAGTTTTTCCAAGCGGAATAACTTTATTTAAACGATGTGCAACCTCCACATATTCCTCATCTCGGATGGACTTAAAGGTTTTTCCTAGGTTCTTCCCTAAATATTCTTCCACTTTATAGGCAAACCACATGCTAATTGAATCTAGCGTTTGATTGTATTCTATCTTATTTCCTACGCGACCCTTTAAATTGACATGTGAGTACAGATCGTTTTCAATGCTATATCCTTCTGTCCAAATAATGTCGTTATATTGAGCCGGGATGCCTCTGAATAACCACATATCCTGATCTGCGATAAAAGCAACAGGCACGTTGGCAAATTCACTTCTGCGCTCATAAACCTGAAGTAATTGTGGCCTTCCCCCTGCATACAGAACTTCTGCTGTTATTTCCATTCGTTCGATTAATTCTCGATAGATGATTTGATCATCTTTCCCCTCAACGACAATATTAGGTACCCCAGAATGTTTCAGAGCCCCAACTACTACGTTTACTGTCATAGGATTTGGTGTTGGCATTTAGATTCTCCTTTGATATATTACGACTCATCAAACGGAAGTTCCTTGTCCGGGTACTGGGTATAGATAAAAGGTGAGTGTGTCGCGATGAAAAATTGATTGCCTGTCGCTTGTTGAAGCAAAACCCGTAGCAAGGAACGCTGCCAGTCCAAGTGCAGGCTTAGCTCCGGTTCATCAATGAAAATCGCTGTATCACTACTAAACGCGTTGTAGCACAGAAAACTGAGCATCTGTTTCTCCCCAGAAGAGAGCTGATCTGAGGGTCTGGTACCGTTTTCCTTTCCAAGCGTAAACCCTTCAGCGACTTTAATTCCACTAGAAAAAATCCTATCAACAAAATCGTTTAAAGACGTTAAGGGTTTGCGTAACTCCTCTACCTCAGAAGCAGCTTCAGCAAGCTTTTGGCGAATCTGCTCCAAGATAGAATTAGTCTCTTGGAGTTCTGAAATAGGGTTGGCGGGGATTTTTTCTTCAAACTCACCTGACAAGTCTGCATAGATTGCATTTATCTTCTCAGAAATCTCAATATGTTCCTGCGGAACCAGTTCGACTATATCGTTTGTTGAAAATGAAACAACGAATTTATGATTGCCGACAGATCTCATATCCGCGAATTGTGCTATTACATCTTGAAGTGTTTTTGTTTCCCTTGTCGGGGCGTGTCCAGAACTCGTTTCTCGTCTTATTCGTCCAGGGGAACTAGATTCTGGAATTCGAGAAAAACCGCCTTCAATTCTTCTAAAACTTGGAAAGAATAGGCTGCTCTTCATAGTTTCCATTATACCTGCTTTGAGATCTGCACATTTCGTGTCAACATCTTCGTAATTGGTAATTAGCTCCTGGTCATATTCGTAATCGGTAGCTAGCTCAGGTTCATGTTCACCCGAAAAAGACCATCTAATAAGAAATTTATCGGCCTCATTGGTAATAGATAATTTAAATTGGCTGGTAGCAACCGAAACGAAGTCAAACCTGATGCCAAGGGCACGTTCAATTTGGCCGCTGAAGAGGTACCATATTAGTTGCAGCAGCGTCGTCTTGCCTGAACCGTTTGCTCCGGTAATAATGTTCAAGTCTTCATTGAATTCTAACGTTGTGTTAACCTCGCCATTCAAGCCTTCAACTTCAAATCTTTCGATAATCAACGGTATGCCCTCTCAATCTGAATGTTCACAAATCTAACTACGGGATAGTCCTCGTCAGTACTAGTCAGTACTAGGAAGGGACGTAGAGTTCTCACAAGCAAGTGTTTTTTGAAAAAACTATACCTATACCTAAACTTACGTTTCAAGTGAAGAGTCAGAAATTTTCTTGCAATTCAGTAGTATTTATAGTATAATTATACTGGAAGTTTGCATAAATGTCAAACTTTTTTGTTAAATTCGTTATGACTTTTGCAGTTGGGCGGATTGCCACCTGCTTTCCGAGAAAGTCACGATTACAAGATGGCTCATTTCATGAATTAGGAATAAGGAGAATCGAAATGCAAAATCAATCCCGCTCAAATTACAAGTTACCGCCTAATGTGATTGAGGATGGAGGACAGCCGCTTGTGACTGCTGCCGAAGATTTGGGTCAGGCACTTCAGAAACGGGGGCTCAAAACCAACCAAATCAGAAAGGTCTACAGTGCCGTTAAGAAGATTCAGATGAGCAAGGAGTTTCGTCAGAATGAGCTCATCATGCTAAAACCGAAATTAGCGTATACAGCAGCACGACATCCCGAAGTGACAAGGTTAAAGGACGCTCTAATACAAGCCATCGATCAGGTCTGTGATAGTTCAGATGAGCGCAAACTAGATAGGTTCAAAAACTTCGTAGACTTCTTTGAGGCGACGCTCGCCTACTACAGAGCTGCTGGCAGCAATCAAGGAGGAACAGATGCCAAGTATTCGACTAGAAGGTAAACTTTTTCTGGAAGGCATGATTCACGCCTTGACCGGTTTACATATCGGTGGGAATTCCGATGAGTTAGAAATTGGAGGTATCGATAATTCCATTATACGGAACGCCTTCAACCGAGAGCCCTACATTCCCGGTTCGTCCGTGCGAGGTAAGATGCGAGGTTTGCTCGACCGGCATTTCAATAACTCCTTGAACAAACCGGTTGGGAGAGACGTGCATGTACATGTGTGCGAAACATCCGATGATTACGAGGCGTGTCCGGTTTGTCAAGTCTTCGGTGTCGCACCTGATGAGAAATTTAGCGGAATTATGCCCACCCGCTTAATCGTCCGGGATACCTTCTTGACCTCTGAGGCACTAGAGAGACTGGATAGGGCAGATACTGATACCGACTTCACTGAAATTAAAACGGAAGTCGCAATTGACCGCATCACTTCTGCCGCAACACCACGCCAACAAGAGCGCGTTCCGGCAGGGACAACTTTTCGTCCCTTTCAAATTGTCCATAATTTCTATACACTAGATGGAGACGACCGGAACGAACAGCTAAAACGTGAAATCCAACTTTTCGATACCGTACTGAAAGGTATGGAACTCTTAGAAGACGATTACCTCGGCGGCTCGGGCTCGCGAGGGGCTGGACAGATAGCGTTTCAGGACTTAAAACTGATTTTTAAATCTCGCAAATGTTATGAGAGACCGGATGTAGATCCGATAGGAGTCTCTGAAAAAGGGACGCTTAAAGATTTACGCAAAGACTTACAGCAACGCAATTATACCGAGGAAATTTTGAAAGCTATCCATGGTGAAGGCGCGGATACGACTTGAGGTTCAAAACCCTGCCTTGTATCAGCTAGCGATTTGATTTAAAGCCAGGGAAAACGAAGGAACGCCGGCATGAAACAGAAATATCAGATTGAAACTGTCACGCCTGTTCACATCGGTTCAGGTGAAACGTTGAACCATATAAATGGTTACTACACCAACGGGAAGTGGTATCACATCGATTTGGAACGCGTCTTGGCGCATCCAAGTGCCGATGCCAATGTCTTAACGAGCGACATGGGGCAACGCAATTTCCGGTGGGAACGTTACCTTCGTCAGCACAATATGAATCCCGCGGAACTTTCTGCTTCTAGTTTTCCATGTCCACAAAACCCCGAAGAGGTTGAAATCCGGGAGGCGATCAAGGTGACTCATGATCAGCCTTTTATTCCAGGAAGCACACTCAAAGGTGCAATTCGGACAGCCCTATTATGGGAAATCCTGAATCAAAGCAGTGACGTTTATGAAAAGAGTCAAGAGCATTTGAACGAACTGATAAAGCGAGGCTCTCGTGGGAATCCCAGAAGAGAGCAACCTGCACGGCGGATAGAGACTCTCGCTTTCAGTAGTGATCCGAAACGCGGAGATCCGAATAGAGACCTTTTCCGCGCGTTACAGGTGAGTGATACTGCCCCACTTGAGAGTGATGCGCTTGAGATTGGCATGGCCTGGACGATGACGATTAATCGAAACAACAAACTCGTCCAGAAAATAGACAGAGGACGAGAGTATAAAAACTTCGTGCAGCAGATTCAAACGGGGCAGCGTCTGACGTTTACTCTCAAGATTGACGAGATGCTTTTCCGAGAAGACGAAAAGAATCGACTCAGTTTTACTGACCTACAGCAGAAAACGCTCCAAGATATAGCGGAGGTGTGTCGCTCGGTAACCGACCAGCTCATGAAAAGTGAACGGGACTTCTTTTCCTACTATAGCCTCCCAGAAATCGCGAACATCTATGATAAACTCATCTCTTTAAATAGGAACCTCCCAGAAGGGGCATTCCTTTTGCAAATTGGGTGGGGCACCGGCTATCAAGCCAAAACCGTTTCGGCTGTTTTTACAGATGACGCAGAATTGCCTGTAAACTGGATGGACCTGCGTGAACGTTTTCGGTTAGGTGAGAGTCGTTCCCGACGCGGGCACTACGACGAACGCGAGTTCCCAAAAACACGGCGGATTTTATATCGTGGACAAAATCCGATTGCCCCCTTCGGTTGGATTAAAATTTCACCAGATGAAACTGCTTGACAAAAAATGCCAGAGATGCTAAATTTAGTGTCCTAGCTTTGATAGTTCCGCGCCTCAAATATTGGTGCCGGAAGCACGGACACCTTAAACAATTAACTGGACGAAACATCATGAATCCTATTCTAAAATGGGCTCTACAGATCTTACGACAAATAGAAGAAACATCCATCGACAAAGACGAATCGGTGTCCGATGCATTGGAACTTGTAGGTATTGGAGCTGATCAGGTTCAAGTCAATCGCCAACCCTTACATTCCATCTTCTCGGTGACTGGTAAGAATCCCTCGGTCGTTAAGAAAGATATTCCCTGGCAGGTGTTGGACCCGCAAGAGATTGTTTATCCAACGGAGGATGCCGATAACACCGCGTTGAACATTCCTGAGCTTGAGCCGGATTGGGAAAGGTTTCTAGCGAACGAAAATCTCGCGCTTGTCCTAATCGAAAAGTATGGCACGTTTCTATCCATTTCACGTGATGTTCCGCACATCTCCTTCTACGATGCGGTTAAATCCGCAGCGGCGATTCACGATTGCCTTGTCCGTGATTCGGTAGATAAGGAGAAACCTTTTTTATTAGTTTCCGGGGATTTTTCTGGAATACAAGATACAATTTACACGATCGCCTCAAGTGGTGCGTTGAAAACGCTACGTGCACGTTCGTTCATGTTAGAACTTCTAACAGAACACATCATCTATGAAATTCAGCAGCCTACGGGTTGTGGTCGCTATAGTCTTATCTTTTCAGGCGGTGGTGGGTTTAGTCTTCTCGTTCCGAACACAAGTGAGAATCAAGAGGCAATTGGCGATTTTATAAAAATTGTCAATAATTGGATGCTTGAGCAGTTTGGCTTGCAGCTATTCCTCGCTGTGCATTGTGAGCCTGTGAGTAAGGCAGACATCACAGGTAAAGGGTTCAAAGACATTTGGGAGTCCATGGCGGACAAGATGGCGAAGCAGAAGAAGCGTAAATTTTGGGATACCCCTGACTTTGACAACCTATTCTGTCCAAAGATGCCGAAGCAATTGACAAACCGAGAGGCTTGTCGGATCACACATCGTGATGATCTACCGAATAGCGAAATGACTGATTGGGATGATGAGCCAAATGAGGAGGGTGAGAAGAGGCGCGTAAGCAAACTTGCCTACCGTTTGTGGGAATTAGGGGATCGGTTGACAGAGTTCAAGTACATCTTTAGACGTTCTTCACCCGTAGATGATTTTAAGGATGGGACGCTCCTATTTCCGACACATGATGGTTGCCAGGCAGAATATCAAACAACCGCTGATTTTGCACAGATTAGTGATTATGAGGTTCGATGGTTTGTGAACAGTTGGGACGTTGGAAGTTACAAGGATAACAAGACCTTCCCGTTCCTCTTTGGTAGTTATGTTAAATCTGTAGCTGATTTACCGGGCGAAGTGCAAGACCATGAGAAGGAAGAGTACTTAAAAGACCACGGAAAGCAGATGCACCAACCAAAACGTGTAACTGCGTCTTTCTCTGGATTGGCAAAAGCGGCGAAGGGGATAAAACTCATCGGCTGCTTACGGATGGATGTGGACAATTTTGGTGAGCTGTTTTCCGGCGAGCTAGTGAAATCAGGTATCGCTGGACTCTCAAATCTCTCGCGCAGCATGAATCTGTTTTTTAAGGGGTACCTCAACGAAATTTGCGGCATGAATTTAGGTGATTTGACGAAGGAGGGTTATCCGCTTGATATCACCGGAGAAAAACTGTCCCAAACAGATCGAAACCATCGGTACGTATCTATCGTCTATGCAGGCGGTGACGATTTGTTTATCGTTGGTGCTTGGGATGATGTCGCCGAATTAGCGTTTGATATTAACACCTGTTTCAGAGAATTCTCCTGTTGCAACTCTGAGGTTCACCTTTCCGCCGGCGTAACGCTTCACAAGCCGAAGTTCCCACTATATCAGATGGCGAAAATGGCAGAGGATGCAGAAAAGGCCGCAAAGGCAAACGAAGAGAAGGAAAGTCTCTCGCTATTCTATACGGATACTCTCAGAAGATATAATAAGTTCCTGAATGACCGCATTAAGCAGGAAAACCGAAGGCGTACGAGTGCTGGTAAACAGTCTGATGATAGAATCGCGCTGGCTTCTAGATGGGATGAATATGACAGTGTTATTCAATTGACAAAGCAGTTGTACAAGTTGCGCCCGGATGTTCCGCATGGCCTCTACCGAAAACTGTTTGAGACGCTCAGAATTTGGCAAGAGGAAGGACCTTTGTATATGCCAATGCTCTCCTATACCAAATATCAGTTTGGCAAACAACAGGAAGGAACACCAGAAGCGAAAGAGTTAAAGGCGTTGCTAACAACCCTATTTCAGTCCGATCAGATGCGGAAATTACATATTCCGCTACATTGGGTGGAATATTTGAGTCGAGAAGGTGGAGGAGAAAGTTAATGTGCTTCTCTCAAGAAAAGATTAATCCTCAGTTGAAAAACGGACTTACGCAATGGAGGAGTGACACAAAATGGGTGATTTAAGAATCGTCAAACTTCGCTTCAGGTCAGCACTTCATTTAGGGACAGATATCCCTGGAATCGGGATTGAGGACAGTCTGACAATGGCTCACTCGGATACGTTGTTCAGCTGCCTAATCAATGCCTACGCCGAACTTCACTCCGGAAATCCAAACGCTGTTGACCCGTTGTTGGCACCGTTCCATGAGGGAAACCCTCCGTTTCGTATTTCGTCAGCGTTTCCATTCCAACAGAGTGAAAATAAAGTAAGGTATTATGTTCCGAGACCTCTGATAGATCCGCTAGAATTTTATGACCCCGGAGATGGACAGAGTGTTAGAAAGCTTTACGGTAAATTAGTCCGAAATCTGCCGTTCGTCAGTCTTGAGAGATTCAAAGGTTATTGGCTAGGCGAAGGAACAGATATCAATCTGGAAAAAAAAGGCTTAGAAACCGCAAATCAGGAAGTTCGCGGCTTATACGAACAAACAATTCGTCCACAGCATACCAGGGACCGATTAACTGATACCACAGAAATCTACCATACAGGCTTAGTTTATTTCGCTCCTAATTCTGGATTGTATTTCCTGATTGAAATCAACGATACATCCATCTTAAGTTGGGAGGACTTCCGGGCAGTCCTTGACTTGGCAGCATCAAACGGATTGGGGGGACGCCGCAGTCATGGAAATGGGGCTTTTGAGGTTAGAGAAATTGAGGAATTAGATGAAACATGGCAAGACTTATTTAAGCAGAAACAGGATGGATTCGTTAATCTGTCGCTCTATTGGCCTAAAACTCCTGGTCGCCTTGATCCAGTGGCATATCAGTTGGTGCCTCGACAGGGATGGTGTTATTCATCGGTTACCCCAACGCAGATGAAACGTAAAGCAGTCACAATGTTCGGTGAGGGGTCCGTTTTCCGTAACGAGCCGAAAGGCGCGCTTGCAGACGTAACACCGGACAAGGGATTCACAGCACATGGACTCTATCGGTCCGGAATTTCAATTTCGTTGCCGATTAAGATCTTGGAAAAAGAAGATAAGGAAGATACGGAGGAATGATACAATGAACTTGCGGGAAATACTTAATAATTTTAACAAAGAAGTCGCTTGGCGCGAATTTCGAGATAGAATAGTAGATGCTGTGCTAGACTACAATGAGGCGATTGCGGACGAAGTCGAAAACCCAGGAGATTCTCTAAATGGACTTCTACCTATATATTGGCAAATTGTACGGGCGCATAATACCTATAAATGGCCTATTGACCTCAAATTTATTCGCGAAAATCCAGAAGCTGCTCGAAAGATGTTAAGAGACCACAACCTTGCGGAAAAATTGGACCGGCTGATCGAATTGGACACACAGTGGCGCAAACTCTCCCAAAAAATCGAGGAGCAAACCGAGCCCGCGAACACACTCAAAACTGAAATAGATACCATCTTGTCGACAATTTCGGATCTGCCTGGCGTAAATTCCCACCCAAGCAATTCTGGCTACGATGTTGGCATCTTTCTTGTTGGTTTTAGGAGTCTTCCGATTGTTCTTAGCCTTGCGGAGATTCAACCGCGCCAGGAAATTTATTTCATCCACTCAGAAGAGACTGGTACAAAGTGCGACGAGATTGCTAATAGAATTGAGGAGATGCTTGAATGTCCTCCTAATCCTTTAAAACCGTTAATCTCCGCCACGGACGCGACAGCATTAATTAATCGTGTCCGAAGTGCCAATCGGTGCAAAATAGCGAATCCCTCCGATCCGGTCGAGACATTCAAAGAGATTAAGCGAATCATTGACAGTCTTGCATCCGACAAAAAAATTGCTCTTGATCTCACGGGTGGAAAGAAGACAATGATTGGCGGCGGTTTCACAGCCGGTTCAATATACTCTCTGTCGCCTAAATGCGATATGTTTTACGTTGATTCATCGGAGTACGACTCATATCAGGGTGCACCTAAACCAGGGACCGAATTCTTGAGTCAGCTTGACAATCCGTACAATGTTTACAATGTGCAGAGCATCCGCGAAGCTGAAGCACTTTTCGATGGACACAATTATGAGGCAGCAGCTAGTTTGTGGGACACTGCTAATGAAAAACTTAATACCTATGCCAAACAATACGGTTTGCAACATGAGCAGGCTACAGTTCAAAAGAATCTTTATATGGCAAACTGTTACCGTTCTTGGGATGCTTTTGATTATTCTGAGGCTCAGAGGCACAAGAATGATAACGGAAACCTATGGAGCTACCATACTAAGCACATTCACAACATTCACAATGATGTTCTTAACATTTTGGTAGAAGTGAATGATAAACAAACGCTTTTTGCCGATGAAAAAAGAGTTATCCATTTCGCCGTAGATCGATACCAGAATGCAATCAGACGAAAAAATAGTGACAAACTCGAGGATGCAATCCTCCGCTTTACACAAGTTGTGGAAATCCTTTGCAACTATAAGATCCGTCAAATCGCACAAGGCGGAGACCTGCTTAACGAAAACGGCTCAGTGATAACAACACCAAACACCCAATGGCGGAACTTTAAACTAATCCCCTTTTTGTTTGGAGCCGACCCATCAAGGTATGAAAGAAACGGAGGAAGATACTTCCAATTTCGAAGAGGGGCAAATGTGTGTTTGGAACTTGAGGATTATCCCGATTTCAACGATATTGGTGAAATAATGGTGCTGATCGAACGTAGGAATGATTTCGTTCATTTCAATCGTCCTATAGCGGACGAAGCGGAGGAAACAGCGGAAAAATTAAAAAATTTAGCATATCAGTTTCTTCTGAACTTCTCAACGACCTATCTTCAGAGGATGCGCCTAAATTTCTGCCGTTTATTAGAGCTTCATGAGTTTCGTCTATCCTAAACCGATGCTGTCGGATAACAACTTCTCTCGCGCCTCCAATACCTTTGAAACTACTGTTTTGACATCATCTTCATCAACAAACGGGGAGAGAATAAAAGACTTTAAACCGACAATTGGTTCGCCATAGGTCGTATGTCGGTAACAGTCGGTTGTGGAAATGACGACACCTCGGCCTTCCATCGCCTCTGAATGGACGTATTGGAAGATGTCCCTATTGTAGGCATTATGTGTAAGTAGACTTTCGCGATTAGCGGGGTTCTCAAATTCGTCCTGCTTAATTGAAAAGGTATCCACGCCGACAGGATATACCCGGAAAACGGTGACAGTGCCGAAGTTATCGCGATTCAAGACGGTTGTGCCTTCATGCCCCTCAAGATGTTCGCGCAGGAGTTGCGTCATTTCGACGATGTGTCCGAGGATAGTTTGTAACCCTTCCCGCCCAAATAGGCGTAGATTGGCAAGGGCTGCAAGGGGGCCCGTCCCCGCTCTGGAGGTCTCTAGGGTGTACATACCGGGCTTATAGTCCCCAAAGTGATAAAGGTAGGGCATCTGTTCCGGGTGCCGTTTCACTAAAGCCAGCTCAGCTTCGTTTTTCACAAGAAAGAGGCTGGAAATATAGGGGGCAAAACCGGTTTTGTGGAAATCAATACCGACGGAATCGGCGAGTGATAGATACCTGATCCGGCGGCATGCCCCTGCCAATGCCCGAACAGTCCGCGGGCGGAACCCTAGGGGATTCTCTTCAAAATCATAGTCGTTAAACACAGACCATGCCCATCCGATAACTGCATCCGCGTGAATATGCGGTTTGTAATCAAGCTCGAATTCCTCAACGAGCGTATTGCGTAATGTCACAATACTCTCCAAATCGTCCAACCCGAATGCATCTGTTGTGCCCAAAGTTGCAATAATAGCGGCAATTTTCTTTCCGTCTGTGAGTGCTTTTCGAGCTGCCTGCTCTAATTGCTCAAGGTCCATTTCGTTCTGTGCGGTTGTCGGAATAGTAATGAGATTATTCGTTCCGATGCCGAGCCATCCGACGATGCTGGTTGCACAATAATGCCCGGCATCTGACACGAACACGACCACCTCTTCGGGGGTGCCGTTTTGGATAGTCCCTGGGCACGCCTTCTCTAAACCGATTTTCACACCGTAGAGCGTTGTTCCGGTGCCGCCGAAGGTAAACACACCACCTGCCTGTTCTGGCTTATAACCAATCATCTGTGCGGTTATTCCAACTGCTTCAACTTCAGCCAACGCTACCAGACGACTGTATTCATCCCAAGCGATATTAGGATTGTAGAGGGAAGCGATGAGTACCCCAATGACGCTTGGAATCGTCGGAGGGGGCACAACGTTCTGTTGTGTGCGAGGATGTCCGAAGATGCTCATCCCGCGCAGATAGCTGACGAGGTCAGCCGTGACATTTTCAACGGAGGATATAGTTTCAGGGAGTGTTGTGTAGCGTGCTGCTTCAAAGTCCCCTTGGACAATGTCGCCGAGCATCGGTAGATGGGTTTTGAGCGCGTCCACCTGGTCCAAGGCACGCATAATGGAGTGTACAAAATAGGAGTCGTGAATCGGATCGGATATGGGCTGCGGGAAGGTGAGCCGGATTTTGTTTAAGATGTCGCGATATGTCATGTGGCCGTCCCATTTTTCAGAGATGTGCTATTGCGTTCCGAACTCGCTCTAGAACCGTGTCTCTGCCGAGTAGGATAATAATATCAAACAGGCTTGGTCCGAACGATGTGCCTGTCAGCGCAATTCGCAAGGTTTGCATTGCTACAACCCGTTTGATGTCGTTCTCATCCGTGTATTTATAGATTGCAGTTTCAACTGTCTCCGCGTCAAAAGCGGGGATTTCTTCCAAAATCTGCAAGAGATTTGTCAGGATTTCAGCCGTTTTCTGCCGTTTTTCTGCGGAGCTGCCCCACCATTTTTTGACCGCCTTCTCTTCGTATTCATCAACGTCCGCAAAGAAATAACGGGTTTGTGGAACGATATCCTCTAACGTTGTGAGCCGTTCGCCGACAGCCTCAACGAGCTTCTCAAGGTGGGTGCGACGTTCCATTGTCAAGTCGGCTGTCTTGACCAAACCTGCTTCCTGCCAAAAGGGTATCACAGCATCGGTTCGAGCGGAAAGCGAGAGTTGGGCGATGTAGTGGGTATTGAGCCATTGCAATTTTTTTATATCAAAAACACTGCCGCTTTTGCCAACGCGCGCGAGGTCAAATTTCTCTATGAGTTCCGTAACAGAGAAAATCTCCTGTTTGTCGTCGTAGGACCACCCGAGTCTGGCAACGAAGTTAATCATCGCTTCAGGCAGATACCCCTGTTCACGATACCGATTGACAGCGACAAGGTCACCGTGATGACGTTTGCTTAGCTTCCTGCCAGTCTCATCCAAGACAAGGGGGATATGTGCAAATTTAGGTGGTGTAAAACCTATTGCGTTCGCAATAGCAATCTGTTTCGAGGTGTTATTGAGATGCTCTGTTCCGCGGATGACATGTGTAATCCGCATGTCCGCATCGTCTATAATCGAGGCAAAATTGTAACTCGGCATTCCATTTGAACGGACGATAACCTCATCCTCTAGGGTGTTTGCATCTATATCCCGCGTGCCGAGGATAAGGTCAGGGACGTGTATCGGGTCGTCAGGCATCTTAATTCGGACTGTAGGTTTTCTGCCCTGCGCGGAAAAACGTTGTTTGTCTGCGAGCATCAGGTGTCGGCATCTCCTGTCATAAGAGAGGGTCTGCTTTTCAGCGCGCGCTTGCGCCCGAATTTCTGCTAACTCCTCAGGTGTGCAGTAGCAGTGATAGGCGTTTTCCTCTTGAAGCAGTTGTTCGACGTAAGGCTCGTAAATATGTCTCCGTTCTGATTGTACATAGTGCTCGGTCCAGTCGATGCCTAACCATTTGAGGGATTCGTAAATATGGCGCATAGATTCATCGGTAGACCGTGCTGTATCGGTATCATCAATGCGGAGTATGAACGTGCCGTTGTGCTGTTTGGCAAATAACCAATTGAATAACGCGGTGCGTGCGCCGCCGATGTGTAAGAAACCGGTGGGGGATGGTGCCATTCGGACGCGGACGTGGTTTTTCACTGGGGTTGTTGCGTTGCTAGATGTTTCGGTCATTTCCGTGCCCCCTGAATTTTTGCCCAAGTATCTCGAAGTGGTACTGTCCTATTGAATACCAATTTTTCTTGCGTTGTATCCACATCGACACAAAAGTATCCCATTCTGAGGAACTGATATCGTGTTTCGGGGGGTGCGCCGTTGAGACTCGGTTCAACTTTGCATCCATCTATAATCTCCAAGGAGTTCGGATTGATAAACTGTGTCCACTCCGTGCCATCCGCTGCGTTTTCTGGTTCGCGTTCGGTGAATAGGGTGTCGTAGAGGCGGACTTCAGCGTCCACGGCGTGTTGGGCAGAAACCCAATGTAACGTGCCTCGTACCTTGCGTCCATCTTCGGACCAGCCGCCTCGTGTTTCGGGGTCATAAGTGCAATGAATCTGAACGATTTCGCCTGTGTTTGGGTCTTTGACAACGCGTTCGCAACGGATATAGTAAGCGTGCTTGAGGCGTACTTCTCGTTCTGGTGCCAATCGGAAAAATTTTCGGGGTGGGTTTTCCATAAAATCTTCGCGTTCTATGTAGAGTTCACGTGAGAACGGAATTTTGCGTGTGCCGGCGTTTTCATCTTCAGGGTTATTGTCAGCGTCAAACATTTCCACTTTTCCATCTGGATAGTTGTCAATGATAACTTTAACAGGATTAAGGACAGCCATGACGCGCGGTGCACGCTGATTCAGGTCACTCCGTATAGAATACTCAAGTTGGCTCATCTCGATTAAATTATCTGCCTTTGAAACCCCGATTCGGTTGCAAAAATCACGAATGGCTTCTGGCGTATACCCGCGGCGACGCATTCCGGCGAGCGTAGGTAACCTTGGGTCATCCCAGCTGTTGACGTGTCCTTCCTGTAAGAGGACTTTGAGCTTCCGTTTGCCGAGCACGGTGTATGTGAGATTTAAGCGAGCGAATTCTATCTGCCGGGGTTGGTAAATCTCAAGTTCCTTCAAAAACCAGTCGTAGAGGGGGCGGTGGTCTTCAAACTGAACGTCACATAAAGAGTGTGTTATGCCTTCGATGGAATCGGATTGTCCATGGGTAAAGTCGTAGGTTGGATAGATACACCATGCGTCGCCGTGTCGATAGTGGTGTGCTCGGAGGATACGATACATGACAGGGTCACGCATATTTAGATTTGGACTGGTCATGTCAATTTTTGCGCGGAGCGTTCGGGCTCCGTCTGGAAATTCGCCGTTGCGCATCCCGCGGAAAAGCGTTAAATTCTCCTCTACTGTCCGGTTTCGGTAAGGGCTGTCTTTGCCGGGGGTCACTAAAGTGCCGCGATACGTTCGCATTTGGTCGGGTGTTAGGTCACAAACGTAAGCCTTGCCTTTTTCGATGAGTTTGATAGCGTATTCATAGAGAGTTTCGAAATAATCTGATGCGTGATATTCGCGTTCTTTCCAATCAAACCCGAGCCATCGGACATCGCGTTTAATTCCCTCTACATATTCAATTTCTTCTGTGAGCGGGTTGCTGTCATCAAATCGTAGGTTGTAAAGTCCGCCATAATTTTCGGCGATTCCGAAGCTGATGCATATAGCTTTAGCGTGGCCGATATGAAGATACCCGCTGGGTTCCGGTGGAAATCGGGTGTGGACCCTGCCTTCATACCTATTTGCTGCGATGTCTTCTTCGATTGCTTGCTGTATAAAGTTAGTGTCCGAGGCGGTGTTAGTGTTTTCTTGTGCTTTCGTGTTCGGTCTGTTTTTGGAGGCCTTTAAGTTGGCATCTGCATGTTTCATAAAAAACCTCTTGTGTTAATATCATTAAAAACGGTGTGGAATTTCGTTGCGTTCAACAGGAAATGGCATCCAATTACCATTTGCTAATAGCCTTATGTCGGTTTTCCGTTCGTTATCAATATATTATACCCTTAAAATGGTCTAAAGTCAAAATTTTTAGTTGAGAGTAAACATATCGTCCATACGGGGACTAAATTAATGAAAAAATGAAACCCCTTCCGTAACACATTCGTTAATTTCATTGAGAAAAGGAAAAAAATCATTTTTAACGAGAAGGGAGTATGAATATATGTACACAGATTCCACGCAGCAATCTATCACACAGCAGCAGTTAGCTGATAGAAAACTCAATTACTACGAATTGGCAGTGTGTTTCGCAGCGGCAAAAGCACAAGAGGAAGAATTTCGGTGGGAGCAATTTATTGATAACCTATCCTATATTTGCGACAAATTTGCTTCTCACATTGAGGTAAACGGTCCATCTAATTCGGGTTCGTAACATTTCACATACAAACGATAGCAGGCGTAAATCTGCTGATTTAGAAAACGAGGGGTATGTTTTTCGGAAACTGCCCCTATTTTTTTTTGACCTAAGTTGATTCGTTCAGTTTTGGGTGTTTCCTAAAAATTTTAACAAGACTTCGTACCAACTTTTCCGGGTCGTGGCGGATAACGTTCATTTGAATTCCGCGCTCTGTAACAACCATTCCAGAAATGAGGTCATCTTCAATGACTGAAATCCCTTCCGCTTCAAGGTTTTCGCGTTCCCGATTATAGGAGACCTGTACCTTTGAGACATCGGCAACCTGCATAGTTTCGGCAGAGAGCTGCGAGATATGCTTTGCAAGCCCCAGCACATCCATTGGGTGTGCTCTATTTTCATGAAGGAGAGAGAGCCCCTCATCCGATAAGGCGCGGATGCGCGTTAATTGTGAAACCAACTCTTTTCGGACATATTCCTGAATAATATCTGTCGGTGCTGGCTGTTTGTTGGCTAGTACATAGTGTAACGAAATTTTTGCATGGTCAAGGACAGCGTTGACGTGGTCGGTTACAGCGTAGCCGTCGGTTTCCCCGGGTTGCGTCATAACGTTACAGATGTAGATTTTCATGGCTTTGGAGCGTTGAATGGCTTCAACGATACCTTTAACGACAAGGTTGGGCATGATGCTGGTATAGAGGCTTCCAGGACCGATGATAATGATGTCGGCACTAACGAGTGCGTCAACGGCGGCTTCATGTGCCTGGCATTCATAAGCTTCGCCGGTGTCGTGAGGTGTTTTTCCGTTTTCGCGGGGTTCAAAAAAGACACGTTTAATAGGTTCACGATTTTCTCTTTGGGGAATAGTGGATTCGCCTCGTACGATTTCACCATCTGCAAGTTCTGCACAAAGGACAATGTGATCGAGAGTGACAGGAATGATTCTGCCGCGTACTGCAAGAAAGCGGGATGCTGCTTGGATAGCCTTCGGAAAATTTCCGTTATTCAATTCAATGAGGGCCGTCAGCAGGATATTTCCTATGGTATGTCCGCCGAGCTCGCCATTGCTTGAGAAGCGATGTTCAAAGAGCTTAGCGAATTCATCTTCGTCGGATAGGGTGAACAGGAGTCTGCGGATATCTCCAGGGGGTGGTACATCGAACTCGTCAATGAGGCGTCCCGAGCTTCCGCCATCGTCAGAAACGGTAACGATTGCCGCTAGACTGTCCAAATCAAGGATATTATCGTTAGCTGTTGCATAATCGGCATAGTGTTTAATGCCGCTGAGCAGTGCTGATAATCCACTTCCACCGCCTATGCAAGCAAGTTTCAAAGTCATGATTTCTCCAAACCGCTACTAAGGCGATTTTAACTCCTATCGGCAAACTTCGTGAATGCATAAGGCACTCAGGAAAAGATGGATGCGAATTGTTAAACATCTAACCCGTGGGGGTTATTGCTTTCATATAAGGATTAATTTATTAATTCGGTAATTCTAATTCGGTAATTTTCTGTCCGGTTTGGCAAATTATAACTCCGGGTGTTCAAAGCTATAACTCCGGACGATGAAGCTGAAACCCTATGCCAAAGGGTTTCTAAAATTACACCGATTACTGAATTATTTCCTTAAAACTGCTATGAAAAACGACCGCACTCACCTTTTACATGAGTGTTTAAATTATAGCAAGTATAATTAAATTGGTATAATTAAATAACGCAATTAACGGTTAATCGGTTTCATTAAAATTTTTAAGGTATCCATGGTTTCATCACATAAAGCCGCTGCTTGTGCGAAAGTGGGGGCTTCACTAAAAATCCGTATGACTGGTTCTGTTCCAGATTTACGGATGTTGACCCACCGGTCCTCCCAAACCCGTTTAATACCATCTGTTAGCTCAAGCAGCGGTGCGGAATTGCTGTCGTTGTTGGCTTGGTATTTTTTTAAGGCAAGGTCAAGGAGCTGTGTTGCGATTTCCTGCGATGGAATTTCCAATTTCTTCCGGCACATTTCGTAATGTGGCACGTTTTCCACAAGTGCACTGATAGTGGTATCCGATTCGGCAAGGTGTTGCATAATTGCTGCGATAGAAGCGATGCCATCGGTAGTGTAATGAAGCGTGGGGTAGATAACGCCCCCGGTGCCTTCCCCGCCGATGCTTGCGTTAATTTCGTGCATCTTTTCGACTACCCACCCCACACCGACTTTGGTTCGATGGAGTTTTACTCCATGTTTTGCAGCGATATCGTCCAGCATTCGACTTGTTGAAACTGTGGCAACGATATCTGCTTTCTGTTGTGTACCAGTAGCGGCGGGTTTCGACTTACGCAGAATAAAATCTGCAGCGAGCGCGAACGTCCATTCACCACTGAGGGCCACGCCGGAATCTGTAACAATTACAACCCGGTCAGCATCGCCGTCGTGTGCAAAGCCGATATCCGCTTGTGCGGTACGGACGGTGTTGCAAAGCTCTTCTAACGTTTCAGGTGTTGGTTCCGCCGGCCGGCGGAAGTGGCCATCGGGTACACAATTGAGTCTGATAACCTTGCAGCCGAGTTCGTGCAATAGGGCAGGACTAATTACGCTGCCAGCCCCGTTACCGCAATCAAGGACAACTTTGAGATTAGCATTTCGGATTAAATCCACGTCAAGCCATGGCGCGTTAAGAATCTGCTGAAGATGGTGTGTTGTGGCATCGGTAAATATTTCAAGTGTGCCTTGTTCGTTCCACGGGGCGAGTGTGAAATTTTCCGTTTCATAAATTTGTATCAATTTATCCCGTTCCCCCTGCGTCAGGAGTTTTCCGGATTCGGAGGCAAACTCAATGCCGTTCCAATCCACAGGGTTGTGACTAGCTGTGATAGTAATACTTCCTTGTGCTCCAAGCGATTTCGCCATCATGAGAACAGTGGGGGTTGGACAGAGCCCCACGTCAATAACACGACACCCAGTGGCGAAAAGACCAGCGAGCACGGCGTGTCGAAGCATGGGACTTGAGGTGCGCGAATCGCAACCGATAACGACGGTTCTGCCGCCAATAAATGTTCCGAAAGCTAGCGCGAACCGTGTAATCACACGGACATCAAGCGAGACACCAACCTGTCCTCTAACACCTGAAACGCTGATAATGGGGGTTTGCGTTTTATCCATAAAACTCTCTCTAGATTGGCAATTGGCAATTAGCAATTAGCAATTAGCAAGAGAAGAAATTGTTTTCTTTCTTTGGTTTTCAATAGCCAACAGCCATTGTGGGTTTTTCTGCGTTCAACCCGACCTATAAACACAATTTTAATGTGGACAAACTCCTAGATATTCGCGAGGCACCTAAAAGGCAGCCGCCGCCTATCAAAAGTTGTCCGAAACCGATAACGTACCACGCGGGATACGTGAAATCGTAAGATGGAATCAATGTCAACTCGTAGAGCAGCGGGGTTCTAAAAATGTTCCACCCTTCGAATATGCTGCAGACAGCAATAAGTGGGTTTGCATGAAGGACAATTGGCACAAGAGGCTGGACGTTGTCGATATGACGTTCCACGGGGGTCAGCAGAAACATGCTGCCGACGAGAAAACCCCACAAAATATAGGCAAATTCTGCTGCGAAAAGTCTGTCCCGGAAAACTTGTGCTCCCCATAATCCGACAGCTCCCGCTGAAAAACTATAAATGGTTAGCACCCCCAACATTTTTAACGCCTGCACGAATGACATATCCGCGGTAATTAAAATGAAACCGATGGATAAAAATGCCCAGCCTAAAATAGGAAGCTGACTGATGACGAGCGTTTTCAACAAGCGAAGCCTTTCGGAATTAGGGCTGAGTGCCAATAGCTGCGTTGATGGAACCGTCGTATCCCCGGAACGTGCTGCATAAGCGGCCAAATAGGGTGCAACGACAAGGACAACGCATACCTGCGCGAGTGAAAAACATTCCGCGGGTAAACCCAGCTTTGCACGTACCAATAGCTCGTAAATTATCCACTGTAGAAAAGTGGCGATGAGGATGCAAATCAAAAAGATTTTTTTATTGTAAGGCTTCGTTGCCATAAACATAACCTATTCGCGTTGTAGCTCGCTTCGCAGCTGCAAAATTGCCTCGGCAATTGAGATAAGGTTCGGATTAACAATCAGTGCTTGTTTGTATGCCTCAATTGCTTCGTTAATTCTTCCCAGTTTCAAATAAACGTGCCCCATGCCGGCAAACGCGCCGAAGTGATGCGGATTGCGTGCGATTGTCCGTTTGCAATCTTGGAGGGCATTGTGCCATTCTTCCAACATGAAATAGGCAATTGCGCGTTGATTGTAGCCTTCGGCGAAATTCGGTGCAGCTTCAATTACCGCGGTAAACTGTTCAGCTGCCTGCACGTATTTCTCATTTCTAAGGAGCATTTTTCCTGCATTGAGCATTTGGTCTACGGATGCATCCCCGGAGCGGGACCAAATGTTCCACAACGCATTCTCCGCGATGAGGCGGGTGCGCGAATCATCACACTTAAGGGTATCCACCAGGACAGGGACAACTTCGGTGTCGCCAATGAACCCGAGGGCAGATATCGCAGCCCGGCTGACAAGCGGCTCGGGGTTTTGAATATAGTCCACCAGCTCGACGGCTGCGTATTTGGATTCCAATACCTGTTTAAGTGTTTCCTCGTCCTCCGAATTTTTGTGCATCAGAATTACTAATTCGGAAAACCCGTTATGTGTGGCCATGGTTACGCTCCTTGTCCTCTCCGTTTTAATCGCCAATTAGAGATTGGGGTCGCACAGTGCATCGGCATGTTTTGCCAATTCAAAGTCCAATTCGCTGATGCCTCCCGCATCGTGTGTCATTAGGTCAATTGTCACGCGGTTATAGACGTTGAACCATTCCGGATGATGATTCATGGATTCGGCAATCAGGGCGAGTTGTACCATGAAACCGAACGCGGTAACGAATGTATCAAATTGCAATTCTTTGTGCAATTTTCCGTTTTCGACAGTCCAGCCGTTGAGTTGTTCCAAATTCTTCTGAATTTCGGTATCCGTGAGTTTTTTTCTAGCCATCAAATTACCTCCTTAAGGGATATGCTAAATTTTTTAGTGGAATATATGCTAATATTAAGTTAAAATTATAATGAAAAAGTAGGATAAAATCAAGTTAAAATATCTGATAACTTAGAAAAGAAGGAGAAATGGATGGCACTTGCAACAACACTATATTTTCCGGAGGTAGGCCCGCAGTGGGAAGACTGGATCCAAGTGATCAATGTCGGTCCCGAGGAAACCCGCGTGACAGGCATTGCCCGGCACGCTGCCAATGGGCAGCCGACATGGTCGGATGAGCGGGAGATATCCCCGTTTGAATGTTGGACCCCGAACGTGGAGGCGATTAAACAGAATTCCTCTATGCAGCTAACCGCTGACCAACCGATTGCAGCGGAACGCCACATGCACAACAAAACAAATATTCTCGATTTTGCGGGTGCAGCGGAGGAATATGAAACGGTCGGTTTGCGTCTGTTTTTTCCTGAATTGGTTTCCGGTGCGTTAGACTGGTTCCGATTTTTGAACGTTGGCGAGGCGGATGCGTTGGTAAACATTATTATCCGGAACCGACGGGGTGATATTGTTCGGCAACGGCATCACTCAATCAAACCGCAATGTTGCTGGGATCTTGCCGAGGGGTTAATGGGAAATGTCACCGGCACCGTTGAGGTGCAAAGTACACAACCCATCGTTGGGGAACGGCATCTCCACTATCAAGGCGGAAAAACCTGTGTAGGACAATACGGACAAGTGATCTCGGATGCCCCACGGACGCTCTATTTTCCAGAGGTCGGCCCGGCATGGCAGGACTGGGCAGTCATTGTGAATGTGGGGAGAGAACGGGGTAAGGTAACATTGATAGCGCATGAAGATGGGACTGGCGACCCGGTAACAACGATGGAACACGATTTGGATCCTTTTGAATGCTGGATGCCGAGGATGGATGATATTAAAATTAAATCTTCTATCTTAATACGGTGCGATCAGCCGATTGTCGCAGAACGACACATGCACAGCGGTACCGCTGTCATCGACCTTCCTGGGGCATCAGAGGAGGGGGGACAGGTTGGGCTTCGTCTGTTTTTTCCTGAAGTTGCAAGTGGGGCGCGCGACTGGTTCCGTTTTCTCAACGTCGGCGAGGTGGATGCGTTTGTTAACCTCATTGTTCGTAATAAAAAGGGGGACATTCGTCGGCAGCTGCATCGTCAGATTAAACCCCGGTGTTGTGTGGATGTAGACGAGGGCGCGATGGGAAACGTAAGAGGCTCGGTTGAGGTGCAGAGTACACAACCTATCGTTGGGGAACGGCATTTGCATTATCAATCAGGACACAGAGGGGCAGTTGTCGGTCAATACGGCATCGTCATTGGTGAGTAAAAATGGCCTGGATTCAAACGGTAGATGCAGCGGAAGCAACAGGCATCGTAAAAGCGGAATACGATGCGGCAATGGAACGGGCAGGACAGCTCTATAATATCGTTAAACTTTTTAGTGTCCGTCCGAAAAGCATGAAAGTCTTTTTTGAACTCTACAAAGTTGTCATGCATGATGATGAATCGCCGCTGAGTCGAGCGCAACGTGAAATGATTGCCACCGTTGTCTCAAAAGTGAATCAGTGCCATTACTGAATCGTGGTACATGAAGATGAGTTGCGTGACCAACTCACAGATACGGAACTTGTGAAGGATATTGTATCGGATTTTCGAACCGCGGCTATTGACGATACCACGAAAGCAATTCTCGAATTCGCAGTGAAGGTGACAGAGTCCGCGCATGCTGTCACCCGCTCCGATATAGAGCATCTTCGGAGTTTTGGGCTCAGCGATGAAGCACTGTTTGCAATTGTTGAGGTGGTTGGATTTTTTGGATACGTCAATCGGCTAGCGAGCGCATTCGGCATCGAATTAGACGAATTTTTAGAACAGAGGGACCCGGATGAATCTGAACAGTAAAATCGCTATTGTGACAGGCGCGGGACAAGGCATCGGGAAAGCTATTGCACTTAGACTCGCGAAGGCGGGGGCTGATATTGTCCTAATGGATATAAGTCTTGCAGATGTCCCAACGCAAACAGGTGAGGACAGCGCAATTACGATATGGAAATCACCCTCCGATTTGAACATCGTGCCGGATTCTCATGCGGCCCCGGCACTTCACGTGGCTGAAGAAATTGCTGCCCTCGGTCGCCGAGTCATACCGATAGGGGCGGATGTTTCTCTATCCCCCCAAGTTGACGCTGCAGTCCAGCACGTGCTTTCTGAATTTGGACGCGTGGATATTCTCGTAAACAATGCAGGTATCGCTGGCAGAACATTACCCCTAACAGATTTGGAAGAATCGGACTGGAACGCAGTGATAAGCGTGAATCTAACCGGTGTTTTCCTCTGCTGTAAGGCGGTTATTGGAACAATGATTGCACAAGATTACGGCAGAATTGTGAATATCGCTTCAATTGCTGGTAAAGAGGGTAACCCGACACTGATACCGTATTCGGTCTCTAAGGCAGGCGTTATCTGCTTGACGAAAGCCCTCGCTAAGGAGGTAACGGACTATAACATCCGTGTGAATGCCGTATCACCCGCGGTGATTGAAACTCCGATTTTAGAAGGTATGGCACAGTCCACAATTGATTATATGGTCAGTAAGATTCCGTTGGGACGGGTTGGTAAACCGGAGGAGGTTGCCGCTGTTGTCAATTTCTTAGCTTCGGATGAGGCAAGTTTTGTGACGGGCCAGTGTTACGATGTGAGCGGCGGTAGGGCAACGTATTAAATGGCGATTGGCTGTTGGAAACCATTGGAAACCATTAGCAAGAGGAAGAAAAACAAAGAGGAAGAGCCGTCTTCTCTTATACTTTTTGCTAATGGCTAATGACTAATCTAGTATTCGGGCAAACAGCCCGCTTCTCTGTAGGGTAATTCATTGTCCGTTGTCAACTTCAGAAATACCGCACCCTATCTTAAAGCGATCTTGATAATAAATGTCCATTTTTTGCTAAAACTACCAGAGAACGCTGTGTGTGAAAACTTCTTTCAAACTCACGTTAACCTTACCTAAGAGTTTGTCTAGCGAACCCCTCAGTGAGCGGTTCCAAAGCAGCAGGATTCCAATCACCTCGCTGTCGAATCGAAGGTTTAAGAAAAACGCTGCCACGTAACTTTAGGCGGTTCTGTGAGAAGTCTACGTACTTTATCCCTTGCTTCATCCGTTCCTCCTGCCGCTGGAGGACAAAGTCAAAGTATGCTGTCCAATCACCGAACTGATTGATAAGTTTTGCGTGTGCTTCATGCTTTTCCTTCACGGGGTCAAAATTATTGTTAGACATTAGAATTTCTCCAATATTGCCTTTGGGGAGTCAATGCAGGGTGGTTTATATCCAGTCTCCCTACAAATTCGTTCAATTTCAGGTCGAGTCTGTGGGTTCGCAAGGTGCCTAAAGTTCCAAGTCGCAAGATAAGGAATAACATTTCTTGCTGCGACAGCTACGTGCACGGCATCAATGAACGCCTTCTCAGGCATTGCTTTAGGATTGATTAACCGCTTTGCAAGATCAATATCTGCTTTCTTCACAAGCAAGCGAGGGATTCCTTTAATTGCTTGCAACCTCTTAGCTGCTTGAGTTTTATTCCCTTCTTCTATTTCGTCAATAACATAATCCGAGAGTATAAATTTGAAGCGAGCATCGTTCCAAAACCGATGTGTGATTCTCTGCATCTCCGCTATTTTAGGGTTGTTACTCTGCCTAGCTACCAGATAACTCGGTATCGTTGCATCAATATAAACCCGATTCATCTTATTCCTTTCAGTGAACTCACGAACTCGCTTCGTTACCTTTGGATGTTGAGTTCTTGGATGCGACGTTGAATAGCAGCTTCAAAAGGATGGTACTTTTGCTGCTGTACCAATTTTAATGCGATTTGGAAATCCAACTTTGCTTCTGCAATATAATTTAGGCTCACCTTTGCTTCACCCAAGTTGATGTAAGCTTCTATATAATGAGGATTCAAATCGAGTGCCTTCTGAAGATCAGTAATAGCGTCGTGATATCTGCCTAGCATAGATTTTACAAGCCCTCGGTTGTTGTAAACTTTAGCAAATGTCGGCAGCAACTGTAGTGCTTGATCGTAGTCAGCAATAGCGGCTTCGTAATCCTCTAACTCGGAATTCAGATCGCCTCGATTCGCGTAAGCACCGGGGGACTCTGGTTTTAGACGGATAGCTTCGTTCAAGTCGGCAATAGCTTCTGCATATTCACCAAGTTCAATCTTCGCGCCCGCTCTGTTTTGGTAAGCCCCTGCAAGTTCAGGGTCTAGTCGGAGTGCCGTATCAAAATCAGCAATGGCGGATTCGTTTTGACCGAGCAGCATTTTCGCCGTGCCTCGGTTGCAGTAAGTAACGGGAGAATCCGGTTGTAATTGAATAGCTTGAGTTAAATCAGCAACGGCCCCATCATGTTTACCAAGTACTGTTTTCGCCCGGCCACGACCAATGTAAGCATTGACAGAATCGGGTTTCAATTGGAGTGCCTCGTCATAACTAACAATGGCTTCCTCGTATCGCCCAAGCGTGTTCTTCACGTCGCCTCGATTGATGTATGCACTCACGAGATTTGGATTTAACCGAATTGCTTGATCGAAGTCGCCAACCGCCTCTTCATATTGTCCAAGTAAATTTTTTGATACGCCTCGATTGTTAAAAGCACTGGCAAAATCCGGTTCAATCAGGATTGCTTTATCAAAATCAGCGATGGCGGCCTCATATCTAGCGAGTTTATTGTTAGCGTTCCCTCGATTGTAGTAAGCGTCAGCATAATTCGGCTCCAAATCGATTGCATGCCTAAAGTCAGCAATAGCAGCTTTATATTCTCCAAGCTCCCCCTTTATAGAACCTCGATTGTTATAGGCGAGTGCAAAAGTCGGATCTATACGAACTGCCATATCGTAGTCTTCGATGGCGGCCTTCTGTTCGCTGCGCAGTGCCCTCAATCCGCCCCGGTTGTTGTAAGCATGGGCATCATTAGGATTGATGCCTATCGCAGCATCATAGTCGGCAATCGCTTCAGCATATAACCCCTGCTGTTCCTTCGCAAGTGCTCTATTTCTGTAAGCGTCGGCATAATCTGGCTTAATGTGAATCGCCTCACTATAATCAGCGATCGCTCCCATATATTCACCCAAGTGCGCCTTCGCGTTTCCACGATTGGTATAAGCCATCGCCGAATTCGGGTCTAACGCAATGGCTTTGTCCGCATCAGCAACAGCTGGTTTGTAAGATCCAAGTATACTGTTTACCGCACTCCGGTTTGTATAACTTGTCGCGGAATTAGGTTCTAACGCAATGACTTTATCAAAGTTATCAAGAGCCGCATGATACTTTTCAAGCATCTTCTTCGCGATTCCGATATTGTTGTACGCTGCGGCATAATCAGACTTCAAATGGAGAGCCTCTTCATAATCAACAATGGCTGCTTCAGGTAATTCACATTGTAATTTTGCATCGCCGCGTGCACAGTAGGCTTCTGTCAACTTTGGATTTATCCGAATTGCCTCATCGTAGTCGCTAATTGCATCGCTGTATTTACCGAGTAGATAGTTCGCTAAGCCTCGGTTATAATAGGCTTTGCTATAATCTGGATTTAGTAAAATAGCCTTATTGTAATCAATAATAGAAATTTCATGTTGCTTAAGAGCATTCTTTGCAACACCCCGAGCATGGTAGACTTCAGCGGAGCTCGAGTTTAGAAGAATTGCTTCATCAAAATCGGCAATAGCGGACTTATATTGCCCAAGTAGCAATTTACTTAAGCCTCTTTTGTAGTGTGCGTCGACATAATCCGGTTTTTGAGCGATAAGTAGATCGTAATGGGAAATTCTTTCTTCGAGTTTCTCTTTATCTTCCTTAGCTGGTTCAGATTCCATTTTGGCAAATCTGCGATTTAGGCTGACGGTATCAAACAGACCTACGGCCAATGGACCCAAAAACTCAATCTCATTTGCAAGAGCACACTTTGCAACTGTTAGGAATATATCGCGGATCCTGATGCGCATTCGTTTCTCCTGAATAAACTATCAAATAGACTAACGGGTGGAATCCCTAAAATCCTGAAGATAGGCATGCCTGCAATTTTTAGCACTCGGAGTAAATACATAGGATTATTATAACATACAACAGATAACGTGTCAAAGAAGATAATTCTTCAATTCTTCACAAACGGTGAGGGAGGCACTTACATGAGAAAAATGAGAACGCCAAATATCGGGATTAAGGCAATCAATACCTTTACCTCAAGTAAGCACTTCCTATATCTTTGAACGGGGGAATTTTCTCCTGTCGATTTTTCCAAAAATCTGATTCGCCGTTCAAGGGATGGATGCGTATTGAAAATCTCAAGAACAAAACGCGCTAACTTCGGAAGTGAACTGAAAAATCCAAGGTTTGCTAAGGCGGATTTAAAAACCTCCGGAGCGTTGGTCAGATCTGCAGCGTACAAATCCGCTTGATGTTCAAAACGCCGAGACAGGTAATTAAAGAAAACGACAAAATAGAACACAAAAAAGAGAATTGAAACAGTGGATAAAAGAATTGGCGCGTCCCATAGGAGTACTTCCAGCGGTTGGACGATTAACTGGTAAAAGAGCAGATAACTCACTAAATAACCGAACGCGAGAAAAAAGGAGATCAGAAGATGTCTATGGCGGATGTGTCCGATTTCATGGGCGACAATTGTCTCAATCTGTTCATCTGTAAAATTACGTAAGAGCGCATCTGTTATAAAGATTTTACGGTTCCGGGGGAGTATTCCCGCTACGGCTGCGTTTGACATAGAAAATTCGCCAGTTTGCCATACCGCAATATCTCGATATTTCATTCCGCTCCGTTCTGTCAACTGCGCTAATTTTTGCTTCAGTACTGTATTTGTTAGCGGAACCGTTTTCCACAGAAATTGCATCAGTAGAGGGGAGAGGATGTGCGGAAGCGCGAACAGCGGTACAAGCATCCCGAGCAGAAAAAGACCTCGTACGCTTTCTGGAAGCAGGTGCGTAAAGTCTTGCACCACATTCAACATAATGAGCGGTATCAGGGGGATGAATAAAAACCTGAAATGGAAGTTGTGAGATTCCCATCGCCGCGCCCGCCTGGTTCGCCTTCCCTCATGCATAGCGATTCGGATACCAAGTAAACCGATGAAGAGCGGGAGTAGCGATAGAAGATCGCGTGAATGATGCACCATCTCCAAAAAGGCTAAATGTTTATTGATGAATATAGGCAGGTTCAACTTGTACAGGGTATACACGTAACATGCTACACTCAAGATTTCAAAAGGAAGTGTAGCACGTAAGGAGGTTAATCGCCTTGTCAGATAGGCGAGAAACATAGGTGCTGCGGTAAGTATGCATGTCCCGAAGATGATATACGCGCTATTGAATTCAACCTCTGTTTGAGGGGGTTCATAGCGAATTAGGAATACGAGTCCTGCGATTAGAACGATGCTGGCGCGTCCCATGAGTTGTCTTCAATCCTTTCTCGAACATGGCCACAAAAAAAACGTGAGGTGCTCTCTTTCGTAATTACCTGATATTCTACAGAAAATAACAAAAGAAGTCAAGCGATTTTTGTGAAGAGCTCAGGGGTCATTTAGTTTTACAGATTCACATATACACATATATATGTATATCTTCTTCTGTAGGAGCGTGCTTCGCAAGCGATAGCTTTCTAGATAGGCGGATATTTCTTAAACTCCGCGTCTTCCGCGTTCTCCGCGATAATCCGCGATTCAGACAAAAAAACGCTAAAACTATAATCCCAAAACTTTGATTGTTACACATCTTATACCATTTTTATTAATTATTCTATCATTACCGGTTGTTAGAAATGAAACGGAGAACGGAAGACCCAAACTAAAAGTTTATGCTACAATAAAGAGCACAAACTGGAAGTTTATGCTACAATCCGGGGACCATGCAGGTCTATAGCTTGTCCCCCAATTCGGTGTGAGATTTCGTGATTCTCCGTTCTTAACAGTAGTAAGCCAAATTTCACTACCTTCAAACCCAATGTTCAAACCTGATGGTAGGAAACGTTCAGATATCCGCCTTGCTTGATGTCTACGATAATTCTGAACGACAACAGCAAGCTGATTGCCATCGGGTGAAGCAGCAATTGAATGAGAACGAGAGACAAGTTCTAGGCAAAGAATATCATTAATACTCTCCCGCATATCGGTATACTTCATCATTTCCTCCTTTATCAAGTCTTCCGCTACAAAACCGCCGTGCTTTAGCTGGGGGATGTAGTAGGAACATAAGCTTATGTTTTTAATTTGACTTTTGCATTAAAATGTGGTATAATATATATATCATCAGTGGTTCGGATTACCACCTTCAACGCCACCAATGTTGAAGTTCCGAACCTCAACCTATGGTAGGGTTGTGTGCTGATGTTCTGGCGATACCCAGTCAATATCCACATTTTTGTGCAATGCTTTCGGTATCCAAAAGACGGGTCATGCTGCATTGGATACCAAAGCACTGATTCACAAGCATAAAGAAGGTGCGAAGCACGAGGGCAGGGCATTGTCCTTTGAGTTAGGGGCAGTAAGACTTGGAACAGCCCAAGCATCTCCGTTGACGTTCACACGTCTGAAAACCACAATCCAATAGCTAACGCGTAGCGGAACTTTTTAAAAGAATCTCCCTTGCTTTAGCTGGGAGAGTATGTCAATCCTACAAATGGGTCTTCAAAAGTCATATATTTGCGATTCTCTGCCAATCCCACAAGAGAATTGTGCCATCGTATTCACTGCTGCTTGCAAGGAGTGTGCCATCAGGAGAGAATCTCAATTCCTCAACCCACCCTATATGGGCGGTCAATGTGGATAAAAGGGTGCCGGTAGAGACGTTCCACATTTCAATTTTTTCGAATCCACCACCTACAAGGATATGTCCATCCGGCGAAAATGTTAACCCTGCTATCAAATTGAATTTAACGCCTTGTAGTCGGTTTAGGTGCACGTAGGTGTCGCCTGTATCGTCGAGTCGGAAGATGTTAGCACCATTTGCGAAGGTTTTCCCATCCGATGAAAATGCTAATGCCAGTCTACGTTTTTCTTCTCCTTCAAAAGTAGCGAGCTCGGTGTTCGTGGATACATCCCACAGGCGAACGGTCCCGTCGGCATTCGCGCTTGCCAATGTTCTGCTATCCGGTGCGAATACTAATCTATAAAACGCCTTCGTGTGTCCGTGAAGTGGTGGCAACGCGCGACGATTTGTTACATCCCATAGGCATATACTCCCGTCACTATATCCTCTCGCTAAGAGTCTGTTATCTGGGGAAAGAACTATGTTCCATGCAGATACTTCGCTCGGTTCGCCGTTTTCATTTCTCGCTTTAAGTACAGACAAAAACTGTTTTGTTGTGCCATCCCACAAGCGTATAGTTTGGTCTATACTTTCAGTAGCGATGAGAATTCCATCAGGTGATATGGCGGAGTAGATGTTTGCATTAAATTCCTCATCGGTTATTTCGGTAGACCGTTGTTTACCGGTATCGGTATCCCACACAGAAACGGTTGTGGCTCCAAGGTTCAAACTGATGCTTGTCAGGGTTGTGTCAGTTCGTGAAAAAGCGAACGTTTGTACGCTGCCTACATGTTGCGTAAGGGTTAATTTTTCGAGGCGGGTCTTTATATCCCAAACACGAACTGTTCCATCGGCACTTGCACTTGCCACGGTTTTCCCATCAGGCGAAAATGCGATACCCCGGAATCTAAAATGTTCGGCATGTCCCCAGAAGACATCGGTGTGTCTTGCGACAATAGCATCCCAGGCACGCAGGACTCTTGAAAATGGACTATCCGTTCGGACGTTCCATAGCTGCATTACACCGTATCCGTCCCCGCTTGCTATACGAGTGCCATCAGGTGAGAATACTAAGGGATAGAGGCGGGTTGAAGTTTTTAACTTTGAAAAGAGCTTTCCGGTTTCTATGTCCCAGAGCTGAATTTGTTCGGAATTTGTCGTTGCGATGGTTTTGCCATCAGGTGAAAATGCTACCGCAGAAATAGGTTTCGTCGAAGCGGGGCGCAAGGTAGTCACTTGATGCCCTGTATTGATATCCCATAATTCAACTGCATACGCACTTTCATGGTTAGATTCACCGACACTCGCGAGAAACCGTCCATCTGCTGAGAGGGTTAGCATCAATCCTGGAGACCCCTGATTATGCGTCAGATCTACAACGTTTTCCTGATGTGTGTTATCTGTGGGGTTCCATATTGAAATTTCTTCACACCATTCGGATGTCCCGCCTGCAATAACGAGTTCTGCCCCATCTGCTGTGAAGGCTAACGTTTTAATTTCTTTCCATTTGCCTACGAAAGCTGATAAAGAGGTGCCTGTTTCCATATCCCACAATCGTACCGCACTTTCAGTCCCCTGGTATTCAGTTTCGCCAGTTGCAAGCGTTGTGCCATCGGGTGAAAATGCTAACACATTGACTTTTTTGGGGTGCGGAATCAGTGCGATTTCTTTACCTGTCTGTGCGTCATAGTGCCAGATTCCGATAGAAGTTGCAACGATTAATTGTGTGCCATCGGGGGAGAATTTTATATCGTGGAGCTCGCCTTTACCTAAACGTGCAGTGGCACCTTCGGGAAGATGCCACTGTCTGTAGTTCGGTATGACCGATGCTGAGAGGGTTTCGTCTTTTTTAGCGTTTATTGGCATTTTTGACTCGTTTAGAGATGTGGAGGCTTTGCTAGAGACATTCAATTACTCGGCAGCCTCCTCTATAGCCATGTTAATGATAACGCCTTTTACGCTAATCGGTTGGTCGGAGATGTGAATAATTTGTCCGCCCGAAATATAGTGCTGATGGTAAACGCCTTTCGTATCCCACCAATATAGGTAGGGGATGGATGTGCCATACGTGCCATCATCTTGGACGACTTCGCTTGTGACCATTCCTTCCTGTCCAGCGGAGAATCCGGGCCGTCTCCGTTCCCCGCTCGCGCCAACGACGACAGATGTTGGCGATAACCGCTTTCCGCTGCTTGTCACTTTTCCTCGGACTGTGGAATAGACGAGGGTTTGACCACTGTAGGCAGAGATTACGTAAAGATGTTTGATGCTTCCGATTTTGTTATCCATTAGCAACCGGTCACGGATATTTTGTTGCTCGACAGTGATGCCTTCGGCGTTTACGGGAACTTGAACCTGCGTAGGTTTTACCCCGGAACTGGAAACGGGTTGACGTGGTTCAGAACATCCGCTGAAAACACATAAGAGACCGGTCAGAACTGCAATTAAATAGACGGTATATCTCATAATTTCTCCTATTTTTCCTGATAGGGTTTGAATTCCCGTGGCAGGGGGGTTTCTGCCCCTTCTGGCAATTGTCCTACATTTGTAAATCGCCAATTGAATTTCGCCATCTGTGCGTTATAATCCGCTGCGAGCGTGTTGTAGCTTGCCTTAATACCAGCGACCTCGGATTGCCAGAGATTGTATTGTTCCCTATCTTCCCGTGGCCATTCTTTGCGAGACAGGTCTTCATAGTCTTTATCCATTGTGGTAATACGGGTTTGATAGACCTTAATATCTGCCCGTTTTTTATCAAGTTGACTTGAGGCATCTTTGAACCACTCATACTTTCGTAGAAGTTCTTTGGGTCCAAGTTCTTCCTGGGCGACCTCTTTCGCTTCACGAAACCAATCGCATCCGCCGCATCCGCTTAGGAGAATGAGGGCAAGAATGGCGATGTAATTTAATTTCACAGATGTTCTCATATCTTTTTACTCCAATCGGTTGTATATGTAAATAGGACTTACGCACCTGAAGACTATAGGCATAATCGGAGACCTTCTCCATATACCGCATAACACAAATCGCATAAGTTGGGGTTTGTATGCGTAAGTCTCGTGTTATTTGGTTATTAGAGTCTACTCAGCTGTAAAAAGATAGTAAAAAATTCATGCTATAAACATATAGCGATTGGCAATTAGCAATTGGCAATTGGCAATTGGCAATTGGCAAGAGGGTTTGAAGGGAAACAGGTCTCTGAAGCGCGTCAGAGTCCTCTTTCCCTTGCCAATAACCATAAGCCAACAGCCATAAAAGGGTTGAGATTATTCTGCGATGCAGTAGAGATATTGACTGCCGCGCAGGTATAATTCAGAACCGACAATGGCAGGCGATGCATTGAAACTATCGTCGAGTGTGTTTACCGCAAGGACTTCAAACTCAGGGCCGTGCTGAACAACAGCTACAGCACCGTTCCGACTTGCTATATAAACGCGGTCAGCAGCCCCGACGATTGAAGCATAGATGCCGTTTATACCGTTTACCCTTTTAGGCCCGTAATATGGCGTGCCTGTGGCTGTGTTAACAGCTGTGAGGACGTTGTTGCCCTTGAGGAAGTATAGAATACCCTCATGTAGGAGTGGTGAAGGCACATAGGGTGTGTCGCGGAGGTATTCCCAAGCAATCGCTTCTTCGGAGCCGGTAATATCGCCTTCGGCATTTGCAAGGTTGATAGCTTGCAATGCTGCACTTCTGAACCCGCTAATGAGGTATACAAATCCATCGTCGGCTACAGGTGTAGGGATAACATTTCCGGTCATACCGCCACATTCCCATAACATGTCGCCGTTTTCCAAATCATAGCTGCGTGAGCGATTTGTAGCAGCCACGATAACCTGTGCTTTGCCATCGCGTTCGACAATAATAGGGGATGTCCATGTGGTACGTTCATCGCGGTCAATTTTCCAGAGTTCATCGCCGGTGCGTTTATCCAAGGCGGTGATGTAGGAGGGCCCCTCATGGTCTTGGAGGATGACGATTGTGTTCCCGTGGATGATGGGGCAGCTGCCTTCGCCGAAGGTATTCCGTTTGCGCATTTGGCCGATATCCTTGTCCCACTTGATATTGCCCTTCATATCCAAGCAGTAAAGTCCGCGAGACCCGAAATATGCGTAGATGTGTTCACCATCAGTGACTGGGGAATTTGAAGCGAAGCTTGCTGTACTGTGTATTCCTTCATGCGGTGCAACTTCACGGAGCGTTTTTTGCCATATAATGTCTCCGTTAGTACGGTTATACGCAATCAGCTCAAATTTATAGGTAGGAAGCGGACCGCCGCCTCTTCTGCGTCTTCTTCTGCGTCCAGAGTCTTCGGCGGGTGCTGCCTCTTCTGTGTTCTCAGGCATTTGCCCTTTAATAGCGGTTTGGACGAAGATTTTATCTTCCCAAATAATGGGTGTGGCATGTCCGGTTCCGGGGATGGGCACTTTCCAACGGACGTTTTCGGTTTCGCTCCAGGTAGTGGGCGGGTTCGCATTAGCGGCTGCCCCTGTCATATCGGGCCCGCGCCAATGGTGCCAATTTTGTTCTAAATTAGGGGTTTGTTTTGTCTTAGTGGCGTGCTGATCGGCGGTGGTTTGTGAGTTATAGAGTGCGACCATCGCCAAAGCACAGATACATAGTGCCACGAGTGCAATTCTTTTCATCTTTTTGTCTCCTTTTAATTAGCGATTAGCGATTAGCGTGTTAGCAGTCAGCAGTTAGCGAATAGCAAGAGGTTGTGATTATAAACAGACATCTGAAGTGCATCAGACATTTCTTGCTAATAGCCAATAGCCAATAGCCAATAGCCAATTAGGTTTATATCAAGATATCCTCAATTGTGAGGGGTTGTGCAAGTTCACTGTTTGCGGCTTCAAGTTTTTCGCGACTAGAAACGACACAAACAGCTGCGTTATCCATGTTTTCTTCAAAAAGTTGGAGCAGCGCACGTTGGACTTCAGCGGGTGTTGCACTACGGAGTTGATTATAGCGTTCTTCTTGTATTTCGCGCGTCTGTCCGCTGATGTGGTACCATTGTGCGTTGCTTACTGCTTGGGCTGGCCGGATCGGTTTTTCTGCACCTTTCGCCGTTGCAATGATAGCGCGGTCGATGTCCGTTTGCGTCCACTCTACCTGCTTGATGTACTCTACCGTCTGCTCAAAGACATTAATCGTGCGTGCCACGTGCGGGTCTCTGAACGAGGATTGATAAAGTGCTGCGTCGAAAGGACTATAGGTCAATCCTGCCCCGTAAGCGTTCCCTTTAAAACGGATCTCACTCAATATGTAATCCATCCGAACGAGATGCGCGCCGATAGTGAGCAGCGTAGAATCGGGATGTGAATAGTGTGGTGCCGGCATTACGTGTGCACAGTGGGCAATCTGAATCGGTCCCGCCAATCCTTCTCGTGGTGGCGTGTCGTACGGTTGAAATGCAATCGGGTCTGGACTGGTTGCTTCATCTTGCATAGCATTCAACCATTCACCAAGTTTTGTGTGTGTTGTCTGGTAAGCAGCATCGGAACCGACAAACCCGGCGGTCACCCGTCTACGATTCAGTAAGAAATCTCGAATCTCTTCTATATGACCCATAAGGTCAGCATTAAGTTCGTCAAAATTATTGAGCAACGTTTCACTGCTGCGTAGCTGCGGGAGTCCGTTAACAATTTCTGATAGATGTGCGCGGGGTGATAGCCCGCGGGAAGCGTGATGAATTGCGGTACTTGAGCCGTTCTGAACCATTCCGGTGCGGTATTCAGCAACGGCTTGCACTAACACATCGTGGAGCCGTTCTGTATCGCGTGGGTTCACAGCAAAAACGAGGTCATGCAGCACATCAAGCGCGATGTCCATTTTACCATCAAGCGCTTTGAGATGAAAGTATGCGTTTTGTAGTGAATGACTGGCATCAAGTGCGTGTGTGCGAAAGCCGACCCCGCATCGGATTCCGCCGGTAACCGATGATTTTCGCAGTGCTATCTCTGCAAAATCCATTTCCGCTGCGCCGAGTTGATGAATCGCTTCGATATATCTCGGTAAGTATGTCCAGAGGTGTTGCGGTAATTCCCGCAGATCGAAATCTATGACAAAATAATTCACCCCGTTTGCGAAGACATCACTGTGGAGAAGGTCTTGTCCACAAACTTTCTCTATAGTGGTGGGGATATGTTTCGGTTTATCGGGAAGATCGCTCACTTGGAGTTGTGGCAGTTTTGCGAGTGCCTCCGGTGGGTTCGGTTGCCCGTTCATCCGTTCCAATTCTGCAGCATCAGCGGCAATCTGTCTCATCTGTTCATCAGAGAGTTGTGCGCGGATAGCCTTGGTGCGTTGTGCTAATTCAGCGTCCATTCTCGCCTGCATGTTCGGGTCAGGAGAAAGCACATTCGTCAAACGGTGTGGATTGTCAACAAGTCGTTCGCGGATCATTTCGTTGAAGATTGCAGGATTTTCCTCCCAACGTTTACGGATAGCAGCAAGGTTCTCTCCCATTTTCAGAAAGGTTCCTGAATCGTTATTGTATATCCATGTTCCAATCACACGGAAAAGCATGCGGAGCGGGAACATCGGTGCTACTTCTTGGTAGTGGTAGGTTGACTGTTGGAAAGCTGCTTCTACCAATGCGCTATCTAATTCGTTTTCGGCAAGTTCGGTGAGCGTGTCATTGACCAATTTAGTGAAAGCGTCAACGCGCTCTGCTTCGCTCCCTTTAAGTCCAACATAAAAAGTGCTATTTGGACCGATAGAGCTTGCGCCAGAATAAATCAGATCTGCTCCCAATTTTGAGTCGATAATTGCTTTTTTGAGCGGTGCGGCTTCATTACCCAGAAGAATTAGACTGAGAATATTACACATCGCTGCATCTTCCGGCTCAGTTGCATCACCGATAAACCAACTGAGCAATAGATACGTTTTTTCATCAAGGGATTCGTCTGGTGCAACGGGGTAGGTATCGCTCACAATCTGCGGAGATGTCCACCTCAGTTGTTGTGTAGCTTCCGCATTAAGCGGTTGCATTGAGGCGACGGTTTCATTTTTAGGTATCTTATCCAGTTTGTCAGCGAGAAATGCGAGATAATCACTTGTCGGAATATCACCATACAGGAAAAAGTATCCATTGCTGGGATGGTAATATGTTTCGTGAAATCCTTTGAGCTGCTGATATGTCAAGTCTGGAATAGCGTCTGGGTCTCCTCCAGATTCACAGGCGTAAAGTGTATCAGGGAGGAGTTGGCACGTCCTTAATCGGGATAACCGGGCCTCAGGGTCTGAGAATGCTCCCTTCATTTCATTGTAGACGATGCCGGTAATCTTCAGAGCACCTGTCGGGTCTTCCGGATCGGCAGGTGCAAGATGGTGACCTTCACGTTTGAAAGTTTCCTCTGTCAGCAATGGATGGAACACGGCATCAAAGTAGACTTCTGCAAGGTTGAACAGGTCTTTTTTGACGTTGCTTGCTACCGGATAATAGGTCTGGTCAGAGCCTGTCATGGCGTTGATAAATGTGGCCATGCTCATCTTTATCATTTCAAAAAAGGGCTCTTTGACAGGGAATTTTTGTGAGCCTGCTAGCACCGCGTGTTCAAGGATATGTGGGACACCGGTATCGTCTGACGGGGGTGTTGGAAAATTAATTGAGAAAAGATTTTCCGTATCAGCTGTATAGAGATGGAGCAGGCGTGCACCACTCCGCTGATGGGTCAATTCAATCGTCACCGCCCGTAATTCGTCGAGCGGTGTGATAGCTTTTACCTCAAACCCGTGGAGTTGTTGGCCAGGGGATAAGTTAACGGGCGGGTGCATTGCCCCGCCATTACCAGCTGCGATTTTTGAATCCATTTTTACCTCCAGTTTTTGTTCGTTGTTTAAATGTCCTCGATGACAAGAGGGCGCGCCATTTTTTTATTTTCTGCCTCTAATTTCTCACGACTCGCGACAACGCATATTGCAACTTTATCCTGATTTTCCTCAAGGACTTGCAGCAGTGCTCGTTTGACTTCCTTAGGGGTTGCGCGTCGGAGTTGTGCATATTTTTCTTCAACCACTTCGTGTGTTTGCCCCTTAATATAATGCCAGATAGCATCGGTTGAGGCTTGACTGGGTCGAATTGTTTTTATGTAATCTGACGATTTCGCAATAATCGCTCGGTCAATATCGGTCTGCGTCCACTCTACCTGTTTGACATAGTCAACAGCCCGTGCAAAAACGGATAGTGTACGAGCGACGTGCGGATCATACTCCGATCCTTGGTGGATCAAGGATTCATAAGGGTTATACGAGAAATGATAACCGTAGGCATTGCCTTTAAGACGGATTTCGGGCAACATATAATCATTGGACAAGATATGCGAACCAATTGTCAAGAGTGATGCGTCCGGATGTGAGTAATGTGGTGCGGGCATCATCTGTGTACAGTGTGCTATTGGAATAGGAGCCGCCAATCCTTCACGGGGTGGTGCCCCAAAAGATTTAAAACCTATCGGTGCTGGAATTATCGGTTCGTCACGCATATCGCCAATCCATTCGGCAAACTGTCCTCGAAACACCTGATAAGCTGCATCAGAACCGGTAAAACTGGCAGTCACGCGCCCTTGAACTAATAGGAACTCACGAATCTGTTCAATATTACCTGTAAGTTCTTCATAAGTTTCGTCAAAACGGTTGTGTAACATCTCACATGTGCGGAGTCGCGGTAATCCATAGACGATATCTGTAAGAAATCCGCGTTCCGAAAGTCCGCGAGCAGCACGACGGTTTGCAATATGTGCCCCGTAATAGTCGTGTTTAGAAGCAACTGCTTGATTGAGGATGTCGTAGAGACGATCTTTATCGCGTGGGTTCACATCGAAAATTAAATCGTGCAAAACGCTCAAGGCATCCTCAATTTTACCATCAAGTGCTTTGAGTCGAAATTGCATATCCCACACAAGGCGATTCGGATCAACTGCGTGAGTGGTAAAGTTTGGTGAGCATCCAATGCTACCGGTGGCTGCTGCTCTACGCTGTGCCATCTGTTCGTAATTTGACCCACCAGCCCCGAGTTTGCCAACGGCATCGGTATATCGCGGTAGATACTGCCAAAGATGTTGGGGTAATCCTTGCAAGTTGAAGTTCAACGCGAGGTAGTTCACGCCGTTCGAAAAAATATCGTTTCGGAGTAGCGGACAACCGTTGACCGTTTCAACGGTTGTGGGAATATGTAGCGGTTCATCGGGCAGCTCAGAGACGTGCAGTTGCGGCAACTTCGCTAAACCCTCTGGTGAGTTGGGCTGTCCGCTCAGATGTTCAAGTTCAGCGGCATCGGCGGCAATCTGCCGCATCTGTTCATCGGTGAGTTGTGCGCGAATTGCTTTCAGACGTTCATTTTCTGTCGCATCAAGCCTCGCTTGCATTTCTGGGTCAGGAGTCAGGATGGTTGTCAACCGATGTGGATTGTCAAGGAGCCGCTCGCGAATCAATTCATTGAAAATGCGCGGATTTTGCTCATAGCGTTGACGAACGGCAGATAGGTGCGTCCCCATCTTTAAAAAGGGGGTCGGCTCCCTTTCATACATCCATGTGTTTACGACACGTATCATCATTTGAAACGGAAAACCCGGTGTGACTTCCTGATAGTCATAGGTGATTTGTTGGAATGCGGCTTCCACTATCTCTTTGTCAATTTCTACGTCTGCAATTTGCGTGAGTGTCTTGATGACCAATTCTGCAAAAGCGTCAACGCGCTCTGCTTCACTTCCAACTAAACCGACACTAAATGTGCTATTTGGTCCTACCTTACCACCAAAGATATTGTCCCGTATATCAGTACCAAGCTTTGAATCGATAATTGCCTTGCGGAGCGGGGCCCCTTCATTATCAAGTAGTATCCTGCGTAATATACGGCACAAGATAGTTTCTTCAGGCTCCGTTGTCCCTCCGATGAGCCAACTGAGCATCAGATACGTCTTTTCAGTGAGGGACTCATCTACACCGATTGGGTAGGTATCCGTTACAGTCCGTGGCGATTTCCACTTCAGCTGGCGTGTGATTTCCGGTCGGAGCGGGTGTAGAAATCGATAAGTTTCTTTCTTCGGAATTGCCGCCAGTTTATCGGCGAGAAATATGAGATAATCATGAGTTGGTATATTACCGTAGAAGAAGAAGTAACTGTTGTGTGGATGATAGTAGGTTTGGTGATAAGTTTTCAATTGTTCGTAGGTTAAGTCAGGCATAATTAGGGAATTTCCAGCACCATTATTGGCATAGCAGGTGTCAGGCAAAAGTCCACCGGCCACAGCAAAAAACAAGCAGTATTCTGGATGGGACAAACCAATTTTCACCTCATTATAAACGATCCCATTTATTTTTAAATCTCCTGTCGGTTGATCCGGGTCCACAGGTTCAAGATGATGTCCTTCACGTTTAAAGGTATCCTCGGTTAGTAGTGGATGAAAAACGGAATCAAAGTGGACTTCTGCAACGTTAAATAGGTCTTTTTTCACATTGTTTGAGGTGTAGTAAAAGGCGTGATCGATATAGTTCATCGCATTGGTACTGTCCCAGGTCGCGAGACTCATCTTCATCATCTCAAATAACGCCCCTTTTATCGGATAGTTCCGGGATCCTTGCGTTACGGAGTGTTCAAGGATATGCTGCAGCCCGGTATCATCTAATGTTGGGGTTACTGGACTGATTGAAAACAAGTTTCTGGTGTCGTCTGTCCAGAGATGCATCAACCGTGCGCCGCTATGTGGATGATAGAGTTCTATTGCGACGGCACGCAATTCGTCAATTGGTGTGATGGCTTTAACCTCAAATCCGTGAAGCTGCTGTCCGCGGTGAAGGTCAATTGGCGGGTGCATTGCCTCGCCATTACCAGTTGCAATTTTTGAATCCATTTTTGTCTCCAGTTTCTGATGGTTGTTGGCTTATAGTAAAGCATATAATTATTTGGACATTTTGTAGCATAAACTTTCCAGTTTGTGCCGATGCGGACACAAACTAAATGAAGTTTAATTTATTAATTCGGTAATTCTAACTTCCGAATGTGTCAGGTTTCGCTTCGCTCAACACGACCTGCAATATTACCGAAATTATTTTTTAATCTTCCAGGACTTACGCACCTGCACATTGCAGGCACAATCGGAGACCTTCTCCATACACCCCATAGCACAAATTGCATAAGTCGGGCGTTCGTAGACACACATACGAATGTGCGTAAATCTCCTGTTATTTGGTTATTAGAGTCTATTCAGCTGTAAAAAGATAGTAAAAAATTCAGGGCTATAAACATACCGCCCCTACAAGACTAAGGAGAGGGGTCAGCGCGGTTCTATAAACATACCGCCCCTACGGGGCTAAGGGACGGGGGCACCGCGGTTTCTGATACGCATCAAATATTTCTTGCTAATTGCTAATCGCTAATCGCCAAATCAGCACAAACGATTTCGTTGTCATTTCGGACGAAGACGTGTTTGTAAGCAAACGCGGGATGTGCCCACGTGACACCGCCTCTTCTGTTGAGTTGGTCTCGTGTCGGTTCAATTAATTTTGCACGACTGATAATCTTAAGTCCTTTGGGAGAAAGTTCCGTGATAAGCAGTTCCCCGTGTTCATTGAACATCCAGACTTTATCAGCGTTTTGTACGAAGTGGATATTGCTCCACCGGGCTTTTCGGACAGCCGTAAGGTCTTCCCAAATCCGATCGCCGTTTCGGGCATCTATACATCGGAGTTCTCCATAACTGTCCACGCCGTAAATATAATCGCCAATGCGGACAGGGGTTGCCATGGTGGTATGCAGTGCCTCTGTGTTCTGTTCGTCTTTACCTCTGCGGTGCCAGCCGAGTTCTACAGCCAACTTATCCTGTGCTAATTTCAGCATAAGTGACCCTTGAATGAAATGTGTCATGAAGAGTTCGTTTTGATAAAGTACGGGTGTGGCAATTGCAACCTCAAAACGTTTAGGGGGTAGTGGAAAAAGCCAATGTACCGCGCCATTTCTCGGATCGAGGGCGGCGATGTTAGCCCCGGTCCAGCAAATTAAGACCCGTTCTCCCGCCTGCGTAATGACAATCGGTGCGGAATAGGAGGCGTTATCGCTAAGTGCTCTCCATTTTTCCTCACCTGTTTTTCGGTCAAAGGCGACAATACACGCGTCCGGCTTGCCCCCGATTTGGACAATGAGATTATCCGCTTCAACAATCGGTGCACAAGCGATGCCCCAGATTGGCATATTGATGTTATATTCGGCATTGAGGTCTTTTTTCCATTTGATGTCGCCGGTAGCAGCGTCAAAACAGTGTAGATGTCCCATCGCCCCTAGGGCGTAAGCGAGTCCATCGTGTATAGTGACGTTAGCGCGTGGGCCTGCTGCATACTCGATTTTGTATTCGCAATCGTAGGTGTAGGACCAGATTTCGTCTCCTGTTTTCCAGTCGAAGCAGTGAACGCGTTCGACCTGTTTCGGTTTGGTAAGTCTATCGGTAATGTATACGCGTCCATCGGCGACACTGGGGCCGCTGTATCCGCTGCCGATGGGCATCCGCCACCGGATCGGAATTTCTGGCCCATCAAATTTTTCGATGATACCGGTTTCTTTCCAAACGCCATCTCGGTTATCTCCACGCCATTGAGACCATTCATCGGCGGTTGCTATGTGTGCATGCATCGCTCCTATAGCAACAAATAGGAGGATGAGTGGGTATGTCAGTTTTTTCATAATTTTTTTCTCCAACTCCTCAGTCAGGGGCCATCTATTGATGTGCCGCTGTTGTCTGTTTGCGTTCGGTTTTTTGACACTGGGTGCGTTCTTTCGCATTTCGGTGTGTTTTTACGTTCACCGAAGGCTGTTGTTAATATTTTACCTTTTTTCTGGGGCGTTTGTCAAGAAGAATCGCGTGAACAGCACGCTCCTACAGAAGACGCTGACGCAGGGTCGCGTGCGCAGCACGCTCCTACAGAAGACGGTGGCGTGTGCAGCTTGCTCCTACAGAAGAGACAAAGACAGTCGCGAGCGGAGTGCTTAAATGCCATGCGCGCATTTGGCGTTGATTTGGAAAACTAAATATCTGTAGGTTTTATGAGTTCTGGTTAGCCTGTGCAATTGCATGTTCAAAAGTTTTTTTATAAACAGTGCTATTGAGCCGCTCGATGATGAAGTTTTCAAGATTATGTTTTTCTTCGCGGACTCGACGTGCCTCAAAGTTGAATGTGTATAAATTATGACAGGCTCGCCGATGAATATGGTTCACTCCATCTCGATCTTCCAGATAGTCTAGGTAAGAAAAAGCATCTGACTCATTCTTAATTTCCCAAAGACTTCCTTCTTCCCAATTTTTGGGGGTGAATTTTTCTTCACTTATTAATTTCAATAGATGGTTTGCAAACCTACGCCGTATGTGTTCATATTTTTCAGGGTCTTTTTCTTTTTCACGAGCGGAGAATCTACTCCACGGAAAACCGGGTAATTGAACATTTTTAAATGCGGCACTGAGAATCCAACTTTGTGAATCAACGGTGTTAGCTCCACAGTAAAATGCAAATAACATTAGCAGTGCGGACCCTAACGAAAAACAGTGAACGTGAGCGTTTGGCAGCAGTCGGCGGACTGTGCAGATAATATCAATTACTGTGCGCTTGCTACCGTTACGTGCTAGCGGTGCCAAGCTCCCAATGCCGATGATGGGAGGTTCCTCTCCCCAAATTTTGAAGATATCATCAAAAGAACGTGATAGTGTGTCAGCATCATGTCCATGAAGCACAGGCATTAATTGGAAGTTAGGCGAGACATCTAAGCCCATGAGTTTTTCGAACATTCTTTGCGTATTTGATACGGTATTTGCCCACCGTCTCTCAATTTCGTCCCGATCGGCGTTTGGTAAAAACGGATGATCGAGGACAACTGAGATATCCGCCTTAAGTTCGATTCCAATTTTAAGAACATCTATCGGATCTATGCTGATTTCGGTCTGTTTTTGAAAATTAAAAGCTCCGGAATCAAGCATCAAGGGACCATTAAATTCAATAAACTCATGAAGCTTGCACTGTTTTTCCCTGATTTCTGAGGCAGCTATTCGCGTTCGTGTATTGGCTAATAGATCAAAGGCATTAACGAGAACAGCTTGGGTATTGGTGATTTCCCAGGGAGCTCGGCGCAACCCCGCACGTGGGTAATCACCTATGCGATAACCGGTAAAAAGGTTTGGTATCTCCAAAGGGGTCCTGAAAAGAGGGTGTCGTGTGTCACATTTTGATTCATTAATTACCATTTTCCACAATCTGTCTCATCCGTTCGCGCATTCTCGGTAGAAAAGCCCCCGGTAAAACATCTATTTCAGCTTTTTGAGCCTCTGCTTTTAACGAACGGTATTCTTCGGCAACAATTTCTTGTGTTAGCGGTTTTAATTCATCAGGCCGGGTTACCTCAGATTGTTTTCCCGGGGCTTTGGAATGGACCTCATATCTGTCGCGCTCACTGTTCAGATAGTCGGATACATACTCGATCGCAAGCTCTTCACTACTTATAGGTTGGAGATTTACCGGTTCGCCTAAACGGTGCTCAATTGCCGGGTACTGTTTAAGGTCTTTCGGTTCAGGCGTAGTTGCAGTGACAAAAAAAACAGATTCCTTTAATATGTCGAAAAGATGCCGCAGGTCTTGCGCGTATAGTGCTTGCCGTGAACGTGTTAGTGCTTCAAATATCTCCTCAAATTCGTCAAAGAGCAGGACAACACCATCACATAGGCCTACCTCTTTTAGAACAAGCAGTAATCCGTTCAAGAACCGCATAGCAATTGAAGAGCTGGTGATGTCAATAGGTGGCACTCGATCTCCATCATCGGTTAAGAGTCTCTTATCTGCTACCGTAAGTTTTTGCTGCCCTTTTAACCATCGAAGGAAAGCATCTTTCTGCCGTTCTTCCGGAGACAAAAAGGATATTTGAGCAGGTTTAGCAATAGCTTTAAGTGCCTTCAAAGGTTCACTAGCGGACTTAAACTGTGACGACAAAGTATCAATTGAATCTGATTTCTGTAGTTCTGCAATCAAGTGATCTAAGAAATGTCCAGCAAGCTTATCGATAATTTGGCGGTGAATAGCAAAGTAGCTCTCCCCGGGCGCATAGACGTAAATCGGGTAAAAATTCCCGATAAGTTTACGTTCCCTTGCTTCGTCAGTCAACCGTTCAAAGTAGCGTAGGATATTTGTCTTCCCCGCGCCATTTTTTCCGTTAATACGCAACCGCTTTGCGTCTTCGGAAAAGCTCTGTAACTCACGGACAAACCTATCCTTAATATCATCTTGGTCGGTACAAACATCAAACTCTGTTTCACCGCGTCCTGGGAACGGATTTTTAACGAGAAAATGTTTTTCGTAAGGGGTGGGTTCTCCTGTTTCCGCTTTAAATAGAGAAAGATCTTTTATTATTGTCATTTCTACACCTCCCTTTCCCAGCGAATTAGTTTTAATAGTTTGCCGTTGAGTATCACGCCATCCTCTAAATAGCGATATTCAATCCACCGTGATTCTGGCGGTTTGCTATTGTCCAATAGTTTTGCAGCGATTCTTTCGTTAAGGATGTCTTTTCTTGGCCGTATTGAGGTAATTTTGGACCATCCTGATAGTTCCCGGCGAAGTGTCGCTGGGGCTAGTGTGATTTCGCCTGGAAACGTCTCTACAAACTGTTTCAGCTTCATCTCAAAAGCCTGAAAGGAAATATGTAATTCCTGACAAACGAAATGTGCTACACGTCCGAGGTTTGCATACCCCGATGTTTTATCGGCCTGCTTATACCCCTCTTTAAAAGCTGTTTTGAAGCATGCCGATGAAGGACGTTCTGCATCCCACTCTCCCCCCCAGTAGAGGATGGATTCAAAGGGTGAACGATAAGCATGTCCTACAGATACCGCCCATGTCCGAAATGTATCAAACGCTACGAAGGTAATGTCATATTTTTCCTTTAAGTTGCGTCCCAATTCGCTCCGCGCTTCTTTGTCCTGCTTTTTCGGAATTTCGATCGCTTGTTCCTGTTTTAGACAATTCAAGAAACGTGCATAAGGCGGATAATTTGCTAATCCTCTATTCATTGGCAACAGGTAATCCCCTGAGTTCCAAGCCTGAATGAACTCATGGAAATTTTCGGTTAAATGCAAAATATCCTGCGCTTGTGCATTGCGATTAATCCAACGGGACGCTTCGAAGATTCGTAGGATATCCTTTATCCGGCGTTCAAGGCGTTTTATTGGACCTTGACTCTCTATAATCTCGCGAAGGGTATGTAGAGAGAGCGCGTTTTCAACACGCTCTCTCTCAATAGCATCAGCAACAGAGAGCAATTTATTGACAGTAATCGGATCCATTTAGCATTCCTCCCTGAGCTCCATCACATCGTAAGCAAAAAAACCTTTACGCGCCTTCTGTGAATAATAAACAAGTTCATATTTGCAAGACGGGTCCCCGTTTTCAAAACGGATGGTACTGAAGACTTGTGCCAAATCCCACAATAGATAATGGACAGACGTTAACATGACCCTCTGGTTGTAAGAATCGTATCGAACGGAACTGATTTCCGAAGGTAGAGAGGGAACACCGATATGGAGACTCCCTTGATTCTCTAATGTTGCAAGCGAAGCCATATCCTTATCTGCGGTGCAAAGATAAACCCCTTGGTGGAGACCACGGTCCTGTTTGAGATTTTTCACACTTTCAATAATCAACCTGTCGATATTTGGGCCGCCCTTGGACTGTCCTAAATGCTCTGGGAGAGTGGTTAGAATTTCCACGGGCCGCCATTGGCGAATGTGGTTTATCTCTCGGCTAATGCAAGAAACTTGCGGTCGTTGCTCCAAGACATCGCACTTCCCGATTTGGGTTTCAGCCTTTTTTTGGCTGTTTTGCCAAGTAGTATTCAAGTCATTTACCTGCCGTTGGACTTCAGTCATTACAAAAACGGGCACAACTGTCCAGATGAGCACGTCGGATAAGATTTTGTGCAAGAAAGAAACCGCTGCCCGGCGTAACGCGCTTGTATCAGTAACAAGTATCAAGTAACCTTTTTCTGAAAGTCTTTTCATCACCTCTTGAAACCCGAACTTAACATTTTGCTCTTCCATCAAACAAAACTCCGGGCGTAGAAGACCGGTTCGTAACGCACTTTCAGCAAGGACATCACGTATGATTTTTTCTGCTCTATCCGCTTGCCCCTCTTCTTTGGACAACTCAGAGAAACGACATCTAATTTCTTGACTTGTCGCGGGCTTGAAAGTAAAAGGTAGAATCGGATATTGTCGCGCAGTTTCCTCGGATGCATCAATTGTGATTTCACCCAATTCGACATATTCACTTTCAGGGAGATGCGTTCCATCTGTATAGGAGACTTCCCATTTGCCCCAAAGTGGATATGCAGCAATGAACCTCTCTAGTGTAATTGCAGAACTATTCATCAGAAATTCTCACTTTATAGTCAGCATGTGGGGGGTTCTGTAAAATTTCCTGCACAACTGCTAACAAAATAGTGCTTGATTGCAGCTCCAGCGTAGAAACCCGATCGGTAACTTCGTCAAGGATTTGATCCGGAGATTCTGCTATGTCCATTTGCGACTTCGCGCGCTCCGCTAGCTCATAAAGCATCCGATTTTTTATCGGCTCTGGTAGATAGAAATCAACTTCCCTCAGATTCGATGCAGGTTTTCCGGTTTCTGGATCTTCCGAGTCCAAATTTTTCACCGTATTTAAGAGGCATTTAAAATCGAGCACAACTTCCTGTTCACCTATCCATTCTTGGAAATCATGCATAAGGAAATTTGGCACAACGTAGGTCTCGACCGCCTCCCCCGTTGATGGGTTAATAATTTCCACTTTCATCAAAGCACCTTTCTGCAAGAGCGTCCGGCTCCTATTGCCATAACCATCTTTTCAATTCGGTTTGCTTTTTCCCTATTGGGCCGTCCGCGACAACAGATTCCGTAGACGTTGGAATCAAATCCTGCAAACCCTCAAATACCTTCAGGTAGGTTTTTCCAAGCACAAAACAGATTGAAGTGTAGTTGGTTCGTAAAATGTCTGAAAACGTTCTTTTGATGTGCGACTGCAACTTGACGACGCGTGACAAGTTCATTTTTTGGTCATAAAATTCGGTTTGGAAATCCGCTGGGATAAGTCCATAGGCAGCAGATAAGATGTAGACATCTAATTGCCTTGCCTCTCCTGGACACTCACGAAGAAAGCGACGTAAGACGAAAAACAGAGGGCCGTTGTACCGCTCAATTGCGGGTAACGGTTCATCAGAAGTATGTTTCCGCTGTGAGCAAGAGAGAATAAGTAACCGTCGTTCACAGTTCATAGCACCTCTTTAAGTTCAAAACGATAAACTGCATCTACAGATATTATACACCAAACGAATCAATTTTTCAAGGAAAACAGGATATTTTCTGCGAAATCAAATCTGTCTTGCCTAAAACCTTGCCTTCAGTGCGCCCCAGACGATGGTCAATTTCTCGGCAGGTTCAATGTTGAGGCCGATTTTAGATTTGAAATTACGCATCACTTCGGGCGCGGTGAGTGGACGGTTGTATATGCGAACCTCATCAATAGTACCGGGGAAAAATCGCTCCACTTTGCCGCGATTGTTCGCTGCACCGATATAGACAGGTTCAACAAACGGCGCGAAGGAGTCTAACTTCTTCTCTTTTCCAACAATAACCTCTTGCGATTCGCCATCCATGTAGATATCGATTTTGGGTTTTGCTGCGTCTGTAATTGCAAAAACAACATGATGCCATTTTCCATCCGATAGCGGGAATTCAATTTGAACGGCAATATCATTACATCCGGCAGCAGATTTTTGGCGGACATAGTAGTGAACAACATCTTCGGCGAACAGAAATCCGGCTTTTGCACTACGGTTGACATCAATTGCCCATGCCATATTACAGCCTGCATCAAGCACTTTGAAGAGGGTCGTCCAATCGTTTTTAAAATCGGTTTTGACCCACGCCTCAAATGTTGATTTGCCGACCTGACTTCCGAAGTCGCCGAGGTTTGTTAAGTTAACGTAATCTTCTGCTCCATCAAATTCTAAGGCATCGCCTACCTGTCCAGTGACAATTTTTGGCTCGCCAACGATTGTGCCGTCGTTGTTTCCCCAGACATCTTTGACTGTGTTATCTGTAATATCCTGTTCGTCAAATGTCCAATAACTTACGAGTCCATCGGTTACAATTGTCTGAGCAGTGGCGTTAAAAACGACCGGGGCAATAATCATCAGAAACGTAAGAAGATAGCGCAATTTTTTCATGAGTATACTCCTTGGAAATACGGTTTGTGTAAAATATTTTTAACGATTATACCATTTTTTACGGTGTTCTGCAATATATAATTTTGGCGGGGGAGGGGAATCGCGTGCACAGCACGCGATTGAGGAGCGGAGGGAATGCATCCGTTCCAAGAATATTATACCATTTTTATTAATTATTCTATCATTACCGGTTGTTAGAAATGAAACGGAGAACGGAAGACACAAACTGGAAGTTTATGCTACAAGAAAGAGACATTTTCAATTAGAAATGGTATTATCTTGCCTTTAGTGCACCCCATACCGTGGATAACTTCTGGGTAGGTTGAACAGCGAGACCGATTTTGGACCTGAAATTGCGAAGGACTTCCGCGTCACTGAGCGCACGATTGTAAACCCTTACTTCATCCATACTTCCCTGAAAAAATTCTCGTGCCTTCCCATTATGGTTGACAGCCCCGAGGTAGATAGGCAGCGTATACGGCGTAACATCGTTACGATTAAGTCCGCGCCCTTTCCACCTTCTGACCTGATTGCCATCTATATAGAGGACTGTTTCTCCCAACCTCGGTCCAGGTGTATCTGCAAACATCGAGCCTCTTACATAAACAATATGATGCCATTTCCCATCTGAAATTGGGTGCCGAAATGCAGATGAGCTGCCGCCACCACATTCACCTTCTCCCCGATCAAGGAGTATGATATCCTTCCATTTAATAACTGGAGCCCCTCGCTCTATTTCACCGCGCGTAGCATTGATCAGAATCCCAGAACCCCGGTCCGAGTCACCTATGTCACACTCAGTAATCTTGTAAATTGCGGTCCAATATCCCTTATAGCTGGTTTTGAGCCAAACTTCAAAAGAATAGGGACCGAGTTGCTGGCTAAAATTGCCGAGATTTTCCAAAATCACATAATCCCCAAGACCACCAAGCTCGAGGGCTTCCCTTAGATAACCAACGGTTATTTCCGGATTGCCCTTAATCACAGCATCGTTTTCACCCCAAACATCTCTAGCGATTTTATCGTCAATATCGTGTCGGTCGAAAGTCCAATAACTGACCAACCCATCGGTCACAATATCTCCAGCAGGTGCCTCGACAGGAAACAGAAAGATAACTACCGTGAACGTTAGGAAGTAGCCCAGCTTTTTCATCACAAATTCTCCTTTTGTGCAGATGTGTTTACGGTATATGCAATTTTTATGCCAGCATCCGAGCCTACGCCTTATACAGATTTGCTAGTTGCACAACCGATAATTTGCACGAAAAGGGACATTTTCTGTTTCGCGCTGCACGAAAAAGGACATTTTCTGTTTCAGACGATGAACCGGATGTTCCTGAATTTAACAAGCACCCAATTCTTTTAGAATGCGGTTGACTACCTGTTTCTGTTGTCCACGAACTGCGGGCTGTTCCAACTCGTAGACCTCATCCGAAATCATATCTCTATGGGATTCTATCGGTAGGCCACCGTGTGTACCGTTATCAATGTACCGGTTGAATACGGTAAAACGGGGATACGTCTCTGTCCAACGTCTTGCCCCGTGATAGAGTGCTTCCGTGAAGATGACACAATCGCCTGCATTGACAGGCACGTTGATTACTGTGGGGGGGCCGTCGTAAATTGAGAGCGTGTCGGGGGGTTCAAAGTTACGCTTGTGACTCCCGGGTAGGCAGACGAAACCGGTGTCTTGTGGCACGTCAACTAGTGAGGTGGCGGCGTTAAGAAATCCTGCATGGGGTTCGGATTCTTCGATGCCGTAGTCCTTGCCAGAAGCGTGGAAACCGATGTCATCGGAGGTCGTGTAGTTTTTAGTTAGGGCACAGTCGACGAGGCAAGGCGTGGCACGTGTGAGCGCGATGATGACGCGCATAATTTCTACGTTGAGCACTAACCGCTGGAAGACTTCATCGCCGTATTGCACATGATTAATCCAATGGGCAATAGTGGGCGAAGTGTTGCCACGCTTCGACGTAGAGGTTAGTGGCGAGGGTAATTCGGCTAGCGGCATGTCGTGCCATCGGTTACCCAATTCAATCATCAGTTGGATATCTTCGGGTGGGACAACTTGGCGTAGGATAATGAAGCCGTGGTGGTCGAAAAACCATTTTTCTTCAGGTGTGAGCATGCTGATTCCTTTCAAGCCATGTGTTGAATTCTGCTATGGATGTAACCTTCTCTGTAAGAACTGCCCGATAGACTGCCATGCTGTTATAGACATCTCCACGGTAATCGGGCCGTTGACAGATAGCATGTTTGATACGTAGAATTGCAAGGCGGTCTGCCTGCTGGAGTTGGCGGTGCAGGGTGTTAAATTCAGCGATATGTGTTCGGTAATCCGCTTCGCCATATCCCCACAAATCAATTTTCCACTCGCGTTCAGCATAATTGAGCCGAATTCCCCAGTAAAGCCCATGGTCAAACCCTGGGAAGTTCCGAATAAAGTGGTTTGAATACGACATCTTTGTTACCTGAAACTTCGTTGCGATTTTTTTGCCGATTTCACAGAAAAGTTCAACATCCTGTTCATGCGGCAGTTCTAGGCTAATATCAAGGTCGGGCCATGTCATCGTATCCAACGTATAGCTGCCGATGACCTGAGTGGGACAGCGGAGTTTAAGCATCAGGAGCAAGCCATCTCTATAAAGGAGTTGGTTTGCTTCTTGCCGTAGCAAACGTGAATGGGCGACAATCTCTTTATCGTTCATAGATAATTCCTCTGAGTAGCGGCAAGTGTGTTGGTTCACGCGAAATACGGTTCGGGGTTTCGCTCCACTTCTGTGAGTAGGGTGTCAATGTATGTCTTAATGTGAAACAGGCGGCAGTCTGAATCTCCCACCTTTCCTTGGTTCAAATTGCCGAGTGCATCCCAAAATGCACCGAGTTTCGGACGGTTTAAGCCGATAAATGTTGCGTTTGCATCATCGAGGAGCTGTCTATTCCAATGAATCACCTCAACGAGATGAATATAGGTTGAAGTCTGATAATCTACACCGAGCATCAGAAGTTTGGCATCCGCTTTGTAGGCGCGGAACATCGGTGAGTGTGTGCCGTAGGTTTTTCCCCAAGGCGGGTAATCCCATGGGGATTGATACCCGTCCTGTCGAAGATGGTCAGCGACAAACGTTTTGGCACCGCGTCCACGCGCAGCAACAGCATGTGAATAGTGGTCGGAACGATAGGTGCCGGGCATCTGCCGAAAAAATTCTGTCAACCACCCTACGGTGGATGGTGTGTTATCAACATCCCAGGATGCCACGCGTTCTTCACGACTCGGTAAAAGGTTGAAAGTAGGCATCAAAATCAAACCGTTTTGTCCGAGGATTTCTTCCAGTGCAGCAATAACTGTGCCTGCCCCGCCATCAACGGGCCCCAAGCTTTTGAAGGACGAATGGATAAAGAGGGTGTCCGCTTTCCCAACGCCGAGGTCGGTAAAATCTTGAATGAGTTTTTGACGTGTGGACGGTATTTTCATTTAAACCGCTCCATATTTTTGTAATAACCGAACTATTTCCGCGCTGTCTGTTCTTCGCAACTGCTGTGCAACCTGTAGCGGTGCTAATCCTTTCCTATTTTTAGTATTCGGGTTCGCCCCTTGAATGAGGAGTGTTTCTAGGGCGGTCCGCTGCTTTTCACGATTTTTTATTGTGGAGCGGATTGCCTCAAACAGCGCGGTTTCGCCATCATTACCGACAGCGTCAATCGCCGCCCCTTTTTTTATAAGGAGGCTGATAACATTGATAAAACCTGCCTTTGCTGCATAATGCAGGGCAGTTTTCCCTTTGCTATTCCGAACGTCTATATCCGCACCGAGTTTGAGAAGTCGTTCAACTTCCTCTGGGTGTTCCCCCTTGTCGCCGCGGCATGCGTAAACGAGTGGGGGCCACCCCATACCGTTCCTGGCGTTTATATCTCTGGGCGGAACACCGTGTGCCTTGAGGAGTCGGCTCATTTCGGAATTGTCATCGTAGATGTGTGGGGCTTCGTCCGGATTCGCGCCGTTTTCAAATAACAACCTGACAATGTCTACCCGCCCTTCCGAAACCGCGTGATCAAGTAGAAGTTCACTGTGCGGTTCAATTGTCGCCCCGCTCATGATAAGCAATGCAACAATATCTATATTACCTCCGACGATGGCATAACAGAGCGGTGTTGCCCACTCCTCGTATCGATGCTCAACTGTTATCGGGCCGCCTGATGGTAACATTACAGATTGAAGGTATCCGGTATTGACAAGACTCTCATCGCTATCAAGGCATGCGCGTGCTGTCTCGTAATCGCCGAGGTAGGCGGCAGTATGGATGTCAACCTTCGCGCCGTGTTCAAGCAGATATTCCGCCACCGCGTCACGTCCTTCGTGCCGTGCGACACAGTAGGGGGTTATCTCAAGCGCGTGCCTGCTGAGATGGCACCCGGGAAGGTGGACATCGGCACCCCGCGCCACTAAAAATTCAACGACAGGCAACTTTCCGCGATAGGCGGCTTCCCATAACATGGTTCTGCCGTGTGAGCCGATGGTGTGAATCCACTCTGGTTTGACATCTAGCAGGTATTGCACAACGTCAAGGTCGCCTCGGCCTGCTGCGGCGACAACGATTTTAAGGAAATCGCTCTGTTTTCCTGTGAGTTGGACGGTTGCCATTCATACCCCCTATCTCAATTGGTTTCTATGACACGCGGTCGTCCGCCGATGGAGGGTGGCAGCAACATCCGTTTCTGCTGTTCTGTCAACTCGCCGTATCTGCTGATGTCATAGTAATTCCCTGACCACGCTGAATGGCCCGGGCTATATTTGTATAACAGGGCGCGACGTTGGTTTGCAGCTTTCCACGGCATTGTGCCGTGCACAAGTGCTTCGGTGAAAAATAGCACATCTCCCGCTTCAAGGGCCGGTTGGACAACATAATGCACTGGACGTTGAAAGCTGCGAACGTCTGACGGGATTTCTTTCAGGAAATTGCTTTTATGGCTTCCCGGAATACATGCGAATCCGCCTGCACCTTCGGGTGCTGGTGCCAAGTTGTATGTCATTACGCACAAGCCGTTGCGCATGATGCCGTCCCGATACTTATACCAGTGGTCGCCTTCGGGACCGCCCGGTCTTCCGCCATCTTCGCCACCGTGTAAACGGCCCCGTCCATCGCCACTGTTCATGAATATAGGATAATCGTGGTCAAGGCGTACATTCGGTCCCAGCATCTCAACGAGATAGGGCAGGATTGTGGGATGGTCAATCAGCCGTTTAAACGGGTCACCCCAGAGACTCGGCGGGCCATTCATGTCCCCGTTGTCAATAAAGGCGTTCATTTCAGCCAATTCGGCCTCGGTTAGCACGTTCTTTATGATGAGATAGCCTTCTAGGTCTACTGTAAATTTTTCTTCACCTGTCATGAGAGAAATTCCTTCTGTTGTAATGTTTACGGGTTTTTGTCAAGAACCGGTGGTCTTCTACCGATAGAAGGAGGCATAAGCAACCGTCTCTGCTGTTCTGTCAACTCACCGTATTTACTGATGTCGTAGTAATTTCCGGACCACGCGGAGTGTCCGGGGCTATATTTATAGAGTAGGGCACGCCGCTGATGTTCTGCCTGCCACGGCATCGTGCCGTGAATGAGGGCCTCGGTGAAAAATAGCACATCTCCCGCTTCAAGCGCAGGTTGGACGACATAATGTGCGGGCCTCTCAAAGTTTCGTACGTCCTGCGGGATTTCCGGTACAAAGTTGCTCTTATGGCTCGCTGGAATGCATGCGAACCCACCTGCACCTTCCGGTGCGTCTGTCAAATTATACGTCATCACAGAGAGTCCGTTACGTATGATACCGTCACGGTATTTGTACCAATGATCGCCGACGTGTCCGCCGGGTCTGCCGCCATCCTCGCCGCCGTGTAATCTGCCCCGTTTTTCCCCTTGCTTCATAAACAGCGAGTAATCGTGGTCTAGTCGGACATGGGGCCCTAGTAATTCAATGAGATAGGGCAAGATTTTGGGGTGGTCAATCAGCCGTTTAAACGGTTCACCCCAGAGACTCGGTGAGCCTTGAGTGTTACCTTCATCGATAAAGGCGTTCATTTCAGCCACTTCATCAGGGGTCAACACGTTCTTTATGATGAGATAGCCTTCAAGGTCTACCTGAAATTTTTCTTCGCCTGTCATGTATGGAAACTCCTTTGGAGATGTGCGGTTTTTGCTCTTGTGAAAATGATAACATATTTGTTGAGGGGATGTCAAAGTCAAATGGGAATGGAAGGGTGGAAGAGTGGAAGGATGGATTTGGCGTGTGTGTTGACTATCTCGTCAACTTTTTTTTGGCGAAGGTATTGTTATTTATCACTCATAACATTCCAGCACCCAAGATTCCAAAGCACCAAAAATTCTGTCCGCTTCCGTTTGGATATCTTGAAGTTTGTTATATGCGTTCCCCCGCGTCCGTGAAACGATGGTAATCTTCAGTTTCTGCTCGGCAATCCAGTTAAGCAATCTTTGTTGCACCAAGTTTTCTACGGCTTCGCGGTATGCCGGACTATCAATTTGGAACATCCTCACCGGTGTAAATCGGACAGCTACAAACTCAACTTTCTCCAGCGGTACCTCTTCGTAGTGATAAAGATCGGAAAGACGTTGAAGGTAGGTATTGCCATACGTATCAGACAAGTGTTGGGTGAGCCTACCCAGGGGCCCTGCCTTTGCTCGTGTCTGTCCGACGTAAAGCGTTGCATGATTTTCCAGAATTCCGTAAATCGTATACAAAAACTGGCTTTGTTTCGCGGTTGTAGCATCGAAAATTGTTGCCAGCACATGTTCCACAGCATCTCTCATACGTCCGCCAAAAAGTCTGTTAGATTAAGCCTACGGATAATATCTAAAAGCGTTCCCCCAACCTGCTCTCGATACTCTGCCATAATTTCCTCAATTTCATCATCATCGTGTTCTGATTTATAAACGAGGTCGTACTCACCTCTGGCAATTGCGAAGAAGAGAATGTCTATTATCTTCAGTAGATTACCGTTCTCCGAAACAGTCTCCAAAATGTTTCGGCAAAAACTGTGCGATCTATTGACTCGGACGATGAGTCCATGCGTTGGGTCGTGGGCTCTTTCCCACAGTTGGTTATTTTCTAGCGTATCAACATAGAGCACGCGATCTCCCGTTTTGTCAATCTGCTGTTTGTCTTCAGTAGTTATCGGTTTTGCACTAACGGCTTTTGTGCGGCGTTGTTTCAACTGCTCTCTTTCGTCGGAAGGGGCAACTTCCTCATCCCGTTTCTGTTCATCGTCTTGAAGGCGTGAAATCCGATTTAATTCCTGATTTGCTGTATCGTGTTGGCTTTGTGTGGATGCCCCTACTGTAACGCGATGCGCGGTTTTCCAAGCAGTTCGGCTCTTTTTTACCGCATCCGGAATTACAGATTCAAGATGGTCTTGGGCAAGCTCCGAAAGATGGATACGACTTTTCGTGACATCAATGTTTAAAATGTCATCAGCATCGCTGTTGATTAGCAACCGACCACGAAAGGCGTATAAGTCTTGATCTTGCGGGACAAAACCGAGACTCTCTGCCCACGAAATCAAACGCCAATTCCGATAAATGTAAAAACCGTAATTCCCGGCTTCAATAAGATAATGGGCGCGGCACTGATTTCGACTCATGAGGCCTTTCCGCTGTACGCTCGGTGGATGCGGAAGTTGTGTTATCTCAACTCGCGCAGATGTCATGCCAGTGGGGTCAAGTTGAATCGCTTGTGACTTTGTAATCCACTTTGGGTGAAGACCATTCCACCTATGCTCGTTTAAATCCGCGTTATCAGTGTCAATTTCATCTACAAATAGTGGATCGATAGGGACAACATCATCATCGTCAATTGCCAACGAGAGGCATCCAGATCCTTCAGCGATGCCTTTCAAATAGTAATAATAGATGACACCCGCTTTACGTTTTAAGCCATCAACAATTTCAGGAGCACGGGGTAAAGAATCAGTCCGTAACTTAGTAATGCGGATTAACGTCCCAGATTTTCCTTGTGCACATACATCTAACGCTTTTAAATCTTCTGGTGTGGGAGGGATTAAGTCGTAAACATATTCCCCTGTTTCAACAATTGAATCTTGATCCAACACAACTTTGCGGACGTTATCTAAGTCATCTTCAGAACGGGATACGATTTCAAGTCGCTTCCCTAGTGATGCTGTAGCAGTCTTCAAGCCCATCCCAAATTTGGAAAGCGTGTTTTCAGGATATAGTTCAGATGAGGATCCTAAGGTAAGCGCGTTCGCTAGCCCCTTTTCATCCATACCGCAACCGTTATCTGTAATGACAAACGATTTTAAAATTGCTTTTGGACGACCGCGTTGCTGTTTTTGTTGTTCTTGTCGTTCTTGATTAACTTTGATGGCAACATAAGTCGCGCCTGCAGATACTGAATTGTCTACAAGGTCCAATAAGGCAGATACTGGAGCGTATCCTATGCGTCCTAAAGCTTGAAATACACGTACGGCATCCCAATTCCCATCTTTTCTGATCATCTTTCCCTCTTATTTTTGTAACACTGCTATACGAGTGGAAATTATTGAGTTCCCCACGAATGAAATTTTTCCCAGCATCATTTATGACAAATTAGACAAGGCATCTCATCGTCCTCATCATCATGGACATCGGTGAGGATCTCTTGGGTTTCGCAGCTTTCTTAAATGCCATCGCCTTTTCGGCGTTTGCTTTAATCTGACCTAATATGTGTCCTTTTCCACAGTCCGTTTTTTGGAGTCTTAATCGTTACTACACCCTAAAATTTAATTATACTACACTTGTGCAAAAAAGTCAAAAAATATTTTTACAAGGGTGTGTAAAGTTTTTGTACTTATGTTACATCTTTTTTTTCAGAATCGCGGATTAGCGCAGAGGACACGGATTGCACGGATTATCTCTCTTGTCAGAATCGCGGATTAGCGCAGAGGACGCGGAGAACGCGGATTTTAAGATGCGTAACAAGCCAAGTTTAGTGATTATAAGCTGACTATCGTCTAAGTCCGAGGGTTTGTAACCATGACTCCAAACGGTGTGGGACCGCCTACAGGGTGTGTAAAGTTTTTGTACAATGTTATGCAGCTTTTGTGTACAGAGCGATGTTCGTAGCAGCACACTTCATTGCCCATCAGAGACCCGTTCGTAGTAGGGCAATTTATTGCCCGTTCTTCCGTTCAGTATTCGGGCAAACAGCCCGTTCTTCGTAGGGAAACCATTTATTGCCCGTTCAAAACTTTACAAATACAATAGAACGCCTTACCGTTACTATAGTTTGGACAATATCTATGAACCTGATGCCCCATTCGCAAAGCATTTCACATTTTCCTCACTGTTGCACACACATACAAAGCGGAGAAAATAGGCTCCAATGTGCCAAAGCGCAGCCCCAGCGGGACGATATGTTTATAGAAACACACAACGCCAACGCCATCAGCCCCGTAGGGGCGATATGTTTATAGAAACACACAACGCCTCACCTCTTAACCCCAGCGGGGCGATATGGTTATTGGGAAGACAATGCTGTCCGCCACAAGTCAAAAAAACACATACCCTTAATCACAAAACCTTGAGGCATACATATCTTAAAATCCGCGTTAATCCGCGATAATCCGCGATTTGCGGCGTATTCGCCCAAATGCGACGTGTATTCAGACAACACCGCGAATCCAAACTCACAAAATTGTCCAAAGTTTAGTAATAGTATCACACATCAGGACTTACGCAAATTTAGCAGGACCATCGTAGGGGCGAGGTCACCTCGCCCGCTAGGTCTCACTTTAAATCCCATTATCTATGGACTTTATCAACGCGCTGCGTAAGTCCTGCTCATAAGAAAATGGGAAGGCGCGTTACCTTCCCATTTTTTGATGTTCACTGTTTCCGAGGCTAAATATCCAGCAAGTCATTCAGGGAATCAAAGACTTTTTGGAAGCACTCAAGTTCTGGGTCGGTCAGATGGGTTTTAAGTGCATCAACGTTCGCACTGAAGTAGCGAGCGGGCCGGTAATGGTTGAACTTTGCTCCGTTTGGAAGTGGGTTATTCTTAAAGTAATCTTCAAGGCGACAAACAATACGCGGGGAACCCTGTTGTAGATTGTTCACGCCCAAAGATGTCTCAAATTCCTCATTTACTAACCTCAGATAAAAATCAGGAGCAAACATATCCTCGATATCGGCTTCAGTGTTTCCTACAAAGTCAGCATAAGTGAGGACCTGATTCTTCTTAAGTAATTTCTTCTTGTAAAGGCCTTCAATGCTTTGCCGATCTTTCTTCTGATAGTCAATGAGAGTCGCAATATTCAAATTCGTATTGGCCCCGATCAGGGCAACGAAGGTTGGGACTTTATCAGATCCTCCAACAGGCGTGATGGTCCAATCGTTACTGAGACCAGCTTTACCCTGTTGTTGGAGAAGGGCGGACATGATTTGGATATAAAGTAGATCTGATACCCCTTCTACAACAAGATTGTTCGGGCCAATAAAAAGCGTCTGATAAATTTCGTAACCGAGAGCACCTTGAAGTGGAAAAAGACTGTCCGGTATAGCTTCAAGCACTTCGGTGATAACTTTAGTCCCCTGCTGCTCATCCGAGAGGTTATCAGAGTCTGACTCAATGCTCAAGTCTTGCACAATTCGCACACGATCGAAATGCTTGGGGTCAACCATAAAGGGCGAATGGGTTGTATAGATGAGTTGATGATGAGGCGCGAGTTCTTCTTCAAAGTAGCGCAGAAGATCGCCTTGAGCTTTTGCATGAAGCGAGAGGCCTGGCTCATCCAAAAGCAGTATGAGATTTTGATTTTCTGAACGAAGTTTTTGATACCAAGCGAGAAAAGAGAAAAACCAAACAAAGCCGCGCGATCGAGTTCCAAGTAGAGTGCTGACGTAGTGTTTGGTGTCTTCTACACGGCCCCAGATATTTGTTCCGCTAGTCATATTTTGTGGATCTTCAGAGTGTGCTGGGCGAATGTCAAACTTCATACGAAGATGTTTGTTCTGAGACCAATAAGGGAGCACATTTTCTGTGAGGGAGTTTCCAGCAGCTTCAAGTCGCGCAATTAGTGATTCTGTCTCAGGTGTTTTAATGATCTGGTCAAGTTTTAAACCTGCTAGTGCTAAGTCATGCGGTAATTGACGGATAAAGTTTTTTGGGTTTTATACGTGCATCGTCAGTTGTAAACCGCCAACTTATATCGGCACGTTGTTCGTTTCTTCGGTCTTGCCACGCCCGGATCTCCTTCTTTAGGGTCTCTTGGTCAGCAATACGCTTTGAAAGACAACCTCGAGATAGCACGGAGAGTTCAATCTCCGCCATATTCAACCAACTGCCATGCTTCGGGGTATAGTGAAACTCAAGTTTTTTCGCAATACGCCGGGCTTCATCGGGTTGAAAAGCTTTATACAGCGAAGCGGTTTTATGTGTGTTGAGATTGTCACAAACGAGTGTAATCTTTTCAGCCTCCGGAAAATGGACATCAACTAAGTCTCGGCAAATGATGGCAAAGTCAATGCTTGTGCGTCTGTCGGTTACCTCAACGTGCCGAAATCCGTCAAAGGGTGCGAAAATCATGAACAGATTACTCACACCATTTCGCTGGTATTCATAATCATATCGGAGCGGAGCCCCTTCAACCATTGGTAAAGGACTTCGGGTTTCTTTGATGTGTTGTTTACTTGTTTCATCAACACAAACTACAGGATTTTTGGTATCTTGTGGACGCTGATAGACTTCGAGAACATCCTCCATCGCCGCAACGAACGCCGCATCTGCTTCCGGGGGAATACACCATTGCTTTTTTAGCCAAGGTCTAAGTTCGTTTTTTTTAGGACCCGGCGGATGGTCTCGTGAGATATGCTATCAAAATGTTCCAACTCTACCATCTTTTCCGCTAACAGTCGAAGCGTCCATCTCGCACACCCCTCTGGAGGTTCCGAGCAAACTAAAGCGATTAGATGCGCTTCTTTTTCACCATCAAACTTTTTGCCTGGGGTGTCTGAACGCTTCTTCGGGTTGAGTGCCGCGGTGAGATTTTCAAGCACAAAGGCTTTACGGGTTCTCTCAATAGTCGGTATTGAGACTTCAACAGCCTCTTTTATTTTATCATCGGTGTAGGCGGGTACGAACTCGCCTTCATCGGCTTTCAAGAGGATCCTGGCACGGGTAAGTTTGCGTGCCGATTCTTTCCCAGAAGATATCAGAGTAATGAGATAATCTCGTTGGGACTTATCAAGCTTGACTTGATATTGTTTTGCTGCCATAATAGACTCCAAGTTATGAATAATCTTTTGAGTCTCATTATACCATTTTTATCAATAACTATCAAACAGCTGTTGACTAAACACTAGATGAATTAGCCCAAGTAGGGGATGGTCTGATTCATTAAGCGTATTATTTGCCTCTCGTTTTATGAGGCCCTCAATGTTTTCATGCCCCTTCAGTTGGTAGTACTCGTCGAAATAGAGGAACTTAGGAACGCGGGCAGTGAGATATTTCAAACCGGACTCAGAGTTTGTACTTAAGCCATAGTATGTATTTTCGTCAGCGTTTACACTTAAGTCCTTGTCTACGAATTCTCTATTACTTATATATGAACTATTATAGATAAGTTTGTTTGAGTATCCTTTATGAAGGGTAATGTTTGATAGTTTATCTTCAGGATATTCGGGTCCACAAAGTTCTTTAAGAGTATCTATCTCCTCGGAATCAAGTGTGTATGTGGCTTGGACAACTTCTGCTGGAGGTTCACCATCATCAATAGTCCTCTCGTAAGTCCTCAAGGTGCGGCGCGGATAGTCGACTATAGCGGTGAAGTCTCCATCTTCCTCGTTGATTGGATTCAAACGGTAGAGTGCCTTTAGTAGGGCAGTCTTGCCTGATTCATTTTTCCCTACCAAGCAGGTAACATCATCAATACTAAATTCAGTTGAGTCTTGAATGCTCTGAAAATTCGTAATACGGACCTTAGTAAGTTTCATGTTTTACCTCCAACTAACTCTGTTTTGCGGATTACAATTCCCGGTAATCCCCTTTAAACACTTCTTTGACGTGCCAACCTATGAATTCTAATTCCGGGTAATAGGACTGTCTTTGTGGAAAGTTGATTTTTTGCCCGTGGAAATCCATAAGCCACTCCTTAAAACCCTTTGTGCCATGTGCATCATCCGATACAAGAATTTCTAGATGTTTGGACAATGTAAAGGCTCCAAGGTCAAATAGTTTATGATGTAAGATACAAAGGGCTAATCCATTCACTTCTTTGTTAGGCCCACCATGTGATTTCCATTTGATATGAGCGGCTTCTAAGGCAAGAGGCATGGTTCCCAATTTTACATCAAAACCACAGACAGCACATTTATATTCGTAGGCTCTGATAACATTTATTCGGAAGTTGGATGGCCATATTCTTGTGTCAAAACCTTGAAGTGGAAATTCAATACCAACGGCTTGTAAAATATCTTCGTGCAGTGAGGCAGTGAAGTGAGTGTTTAATAGGATCCGGACTATTTCAAATGTCAGTTCAGAGTCATTTTGAAGATGCTCGAAAACAGTTTCGTTGAAACCTCCAGAAACATTATAGTTCCTTAAATCGGTTATGTATGCGTCCCCACTGGATGTTTGGCGAATTCTATTGGCATCGGATACTTCCCAAATTCCATCATTTTGTAGCCGCCAAAACGGGAATTGAGGGTTATAACGATCTCGTCTAGGCCCAAACTCTCTCAGTAGATTTTCGAGATTTTCCTCTATATCATCAGTATAAGAAATAAGTCTATCTTCACCCCGTAACAATTTGCCAATGGCGTACAGGATCAACAACGGTTTATGTGGTGCTCTTTCGTCTCCGCTTATCGACTGTCGCAGCGTTTGAAATCTCTGAAGAATTTGGTCCCTGGTCATTGGTAATCCCTAAGTATTATTTATGACAAATTAGGCATAGTTCCTCATCGCCCTCATCATTGTGGACATCGGAATTTTTATCAGGCGACGATTCGGTTTCGCCTTTTTCCGGATTTGCCTTAACCTAACCTAGCATGTGTCCTCTTCCGTAGGTTGATACTATACATCTTACGAAATTATACCACATATATGCAAAAGAGTCAAAAAATATTTTTACAAAGGGTGTGTAAAGTTTTTGTACAAAACCGGTGTAAATGTTACACTTTTGACACAAAGTGTAACATTTACTTCTCAGTGCTGCAGTCGCACAAACTCACGCCACGTCTATGTTTTCAAGCGGTTTCGACCCGTCTTTTTCACAACACAAAAAAAATGAAGTGTGTCATTTCGACCACCGGTTTTCGTTTATCAGTTCTGCCTACTTTTCTTACCGATGTGTCTGCTATTTTTCTCTGCCGCTCCGGTGTAAATGTTACACTTTTGACACAAAGTGTAACATTCGCTTCTCGGTGCTGCAGTCGCACAAACTCACGCTACGTCTATGTTTTCAAGCGATTTACCCCTATCTTTTTCGCAACACAAAAAAAACAAAATGTGTCATTTCAACCGCAGATTTCAGGTATCAGTTCTGCCTACTTTTCTTATCGTTCTGCCTCCTATTTTTTGTGCTATTTGTGTGCAAATGTTACACTTTCGACACAAAATGTAACATTTGGTTCTCGGTGCTGAATGTGCCCAAACGCCTGACCCATCTATGTTTGTCTGCCGTTTACACCCCCCCTTGGACGATTTTCAAAAAAAAGAAATGTGACACTTTCGCTATCGATGTCTGGTCAGGTGAGTTGCAAACCGTGCCGCTTTCCTCCGAAAAATGTTTTGGTTCTCTGTTATGTTAGTTGCAAATGGTTTGATTTTTCTTCATAAAAAATATCGCAGACGTACAAAAACTTTACACACCCATTTTACAAATGATTTTTTTCTTCTGTTGAAAACAGAATTGAAAATCTGAATAGCGGATTATTGCATAGTAGTTTGGTATCGGAATAGGTTTCTCTGCTGGGTTCTGTGCTTGTCTTTCTATGTGAAAAAGGTTGCCGCCGTTCGCGACGGCGGCGATTCTTCTGGGCCATATTCTGCAATTGGTTGCTTCGTTCAACTTAACGCTTGCTCCAGTTTTGCCCCAGTACTTTCAGGCGGCAGCCTACGAATCATGTCATCTGCCATAGCTTTTCCGCCAACTTCCCCAGTCCTGCCTTTGTATTCTCCATCCTTACGCCAGTCTATTCCGGACACAGCTTCGACGAGCCGCTTAACGTTGTCCCAATTCATACCCATCTCCTCGCTATAACTACGCGAAAAAATGTGTGCCCCTGTATGCGCCCACGCTATGAAACCTGTTAACTCAAGCAGTTTATACTTGAAGGCATACCTTGGGCTGCCCTTTATTTCGGGATTATCGAGTTTCTCAATATCCGACCATTCCTCATAAAGCTGGTCAGCAATTATCGTCCAAAACCGGGACATGAATTCAATCTTTTGACTAACATCTAAGTCTTGAACAGCCCCAATAGAAAACAAGCGTTTAACCTGCTTTTCTACACTATTAAGATTGAAAAGATGCATGCGCTGCATGCTAGTACGGGTAATCCTTCCCTTAAATAGACTGTCGGATTCTTCGTTGAGCCCCCACCCAACTTGCACTTCATCTGTATCTTCTAGATATGCAGTCAGTGCCTTAGGCACTCCCTTTTGGGAGTTATTGACGACGACAAACTCCTGCTTTTCCTGCTCAAGAGTGAGATCAGGCAAAAGGATGAAGGAGATGTCACGTACATCGTCTTCGGATTCATACAAATCCACAAAACCACCAAGACGATGCTGCCCATCAACAATAGCTGCCCGCGCTTGGATGATAAGCCGCCCCGAATCTTGTTCATGTCCGCCGGGTTCAAATTGCCAATTTCCGCGTCCAGAAAGAAGGACCGGCGGCACCACGCTGTTTGGGTTCTCCTTAAGGAACCGGGCGAAGGCTCTCATTCGCGATAGTGAGCCGGGCCGCTGGTAACCTTCTTCTACAACCTCATTAAGACATGTCTTGGAACTGGGTTCAATGACCGGAACAAAAGTCACGTTCTTAACCTTATCTGAAGGAATTGTCCCAAATAGGTACTTCTGGTCCCCTTGAGTCTTCTGGATGACTCCGTTAATTTCGCCAATTCCGTTAATCTCGTTGTTCATTATTTAACTCCTTTCAACCCGAAGGTTTGGAATATACGATAGTACAACTACAAAAAAAGATTCGTCGTCTTGATACTCAAATAACCATTCATTCCTTTTACGTAAGTTTGCAGCGAATCCGCTATGGCGGAAATCCCAGCAGATTACGAGGTTTACTTGATTATGAGGATGGTTATGATCAAAAAAGCTCTCAAAATAATGCTCCACTTCGATTGCTACGAACATAGATTGAACGTCAACTTCTCTTATTTGGTATGACGCTATTGCATCTATTCCTGATCGGGCCGTGTATTCCCATAAGCAAAATTCATGAAAAGGAAGTGCATTAAGGGCTTCTAGTTTGGCTAACAAAACAAGCACCTCATTCTCATTTGAAGGTACGAGCATCACCGGTTTATCATTAAAGATAATTCTGTCTCCTTTCCGTGCTCGTTCCTGCCTTTGCTTCAGGCTATCCGCGGCTCTACTTTGTCGTTCCCACTGAATTTTTTGCTCATAGTCCTTGAAACAATTTGATTCTGTAACTAAAATTAGAGCACTTCTAACAGAATCAATCAATTTGTTAATAAGCTCACTTGTGCGATCTAGCTGCACTGCGGTCTGCCTTAAGTTTTCGCTGCTGACTTCCACAATCCAATGTGCACTTTCAGTATCACTTGTCAGCCAGTTCTTCTGTTCCGGGACAAGTGGGCCGGACCTGGTGTATATCTCATCATCTTTAAGCAATGGAGAAGTATAAAAATTAGCCTGCCCTATATGTTTCCCATTTGTATCGGACAAATTTACCTGGGTAGTGAAACTGTCTGTGGCTCCCAATTTAATTTTGTATCGACTTTCCGGGTGGATCAATTGCTCATTCCCAAACACCTGCCAACGAATGGAGTACTCTGATTCTGCAAAATCTGACGACCCGAACCAAGTGTTTTCCAAAAAGTAGGAATGAACAGCGGAATCTTTTTGGATTTCTGATGGTACAGAGTTGGACTGCCAAAATCCCTCTAATCTTAAGAGAAAATTTTCTTTCAAATCCGAATGCTGAAGTGTCATTAAATTTAAGGCTGGTGGATTCTTGAGAAGCTCGGTAGTATTTCCAGTGAAATATTTTCCCATTTGACGCAAATAGAATGCATCAGCAAAAAAAATTTCTTCCAACGAACCATCAAGTAATATCAGAGCATCCTCGTCAGAAACAGTGGTATCACAGTTGATTTTCACGGTTGTTCGGCCCAGACCATCAAAAGTGAATTTAAAGGTCCAGCAGCATGGCGGAAAGCGATTGACGAGTTCAGCTATCCGTAGTGGATTAGAATTATTATTGAGATGCTCAGAAATTTCAGACCAAGTTCGCTTTAGATTTAACTCAATCATTCCAACTCCTCAATCTCGTATCTTGCCATCGAATTCCCGCTCTCTTTACGAATACGTAACTTAATTCCCTTAAAGAGGTCTGAGCTTTTCAGCAGTTCTTCGAGCGGTTCACTTAACGACTTCGCTGATATGTAAAATAGATACTCAACACTTGTTCTAATCTTCTGGACATGCAGAATAGGAACATACCCCTTAAATGTTAAGACGACATTGGGTTCATATATGATTTCAAGTTCTATCTAGCCTATGCCGACTTTTAGTGAGCTCGGATTTTCATTTGACATAGCTATACCCTCCGATTTTATAAACAGGCCTTGTACAAGAGGAGACTCACAGGATTGAACGCAACCGTTATTACAAACGACATCATCTCCTGCCTACACATCCCATTGTCATGCTCCACTGAGTACTGCAACAAGTCTGCTATCATCCGGGGGGTCCTTCACAGAATCCTCAGAGCACAATAGGTCATCAAGTGCATCAGAGAGATTCCATATTGGCGGTTGATTGCCCTCGCGTAGCATTTCCACAACGTAGGGAACCCCAGCTGCAGCCAGAGCGTTGGCAATATCCATCATCCGGCGCGGTTCTTGGACAATCTCAAGGTTTCCATCAATAGCTATAGCAACAAGCATTATCGCCTGCGCTTGCCAACCATCTGTGTTGAAGATTGCACCGTTAATAATATCAACAGTTTCCTGCTTTTTTAAATCAACCGGTTCAAGATTCTTACGCGCAGCAAGTGAGAATCCCGTGAACCAGAGATCTACCTTCCGTGGAAAGGGACTTTGATTAGGAGTTGTACGTCCGCCTGCCTGACAGTAGCGGTCATAATCAGCACGCTGCGCACTAGGTGCGGTTAGTTGCATGTTGACGAAAGGATTGCTGTCTTGATGTGTCATATTGTCCTCCTAATAGCCTAGTTTTGGTTTCCCTCAACATCTACTCGCCGCTTGCATAATTCACATTCCTGGCGGTGGTTACACTCGCAGCGCAACGCCTGCTGCGCTTCCACCTGCGGCTTATTCACTAATATTTTGGGATAATGGGCGGAATTTGTCAGTGTTATTACCTGTCCAACTTCGGCATCCAAGATATCTTCGCAGCCTGCAATCTCTGCGCGCGTCAGAAATAAGATAAGTTGTGAACTTTCGCGGATAGCGGTTTTGAGCACTGATCTCTTGACATAACCACTCATCATTCCGAGCGGTGTGTCGATTATATTGGGTGCTTTGACTTCACTCACCTTTGTCAGTGCAAGAATAAAGGCAATAGTCAGCGCGCGGCGTGAAGCTCCATTCAGGTCTCGGTCAGGGTTTAGAGACGTGTTATTGGGTCCGGAGACCAAAATATCAAACGCTTCGCTGATCTCCGCTTTCCGAATAATTGCCCCCTGTTCCGGATCGGCACCAATCATCTCCAAGAAGATAGCGTTCATCAATGTACCTACCTTAGCCAATTCCTCATCTGTAATTCGGTTGCAGGAATTCTGAAGTGCCTGTTCTACATCTCGCGCTACATATAGCCTAGCTAAAGTGAGATTACCTTTCCTTTGCTTAGCGATAAGGTTGTTACGCTCTGCGGTCAAAGACCTATGCTTTTTCTGTAGAACTTGAAGATCAACTTCACATTCTCTAAGGGTGTTATTGAAGCGAGTTTGCTGCTCAACACATTGCTGTTTATGCAAGCGGAGTTCTTGAATGTCAATATCCCCTATACCCTCAAGTTTAACTTCAAGTGCCTTGCGCCTTTTCTCTGCCTCTTCGCGTGGTCTTTCAAGTTCATCGCGGCGATTTGAGATTTCAGCGTACTCAGCAACCCAATCCTCATTAGCGTTCATCTTATTTGGATTTAGGTCCAACGAGCGGTAATAAAGATCCGTGAGCCTCCTTTGGAGTTCGTCTGCTTTTTGACTTTCCTCAATCAGATGCTGAATATGGTTTCTTCGCTGCTTTCCATTATTTGAAAGTTCATTAAGTGATTCGCCGCAGATACACGTACTACCCAGGAGACGCTCCTCGAGCACAGGAATCGTTGCACTAGGAAGTTTACCTTCGGCTCGCAACGCGTCTAACTTCTCAAAGCTTTTTGCTAAGAGCGGTGCAAGCAGATCTCGGGATAAGGAGAGGTTTCTAAACAATTGTGAATGTGCTTTTTCTATATCAGCTTCCAGCTCTGCAATCCGTTTTAGTTTTGACGCTGTCTGCTTTAGTTCACGTTCAAGCTCTTCTCGGTTTCCCCTAAGTAATGCTGCTTCAATGTCTTTATCAATTTCGGGCAGCCTATGAGTTACCTTGTCGAGTTGTAATTTCGCGTCATCCCTTTTTTTCTCAAGGTCCAAGATTTTCTTATCTAGTTGTTCCAATTCTGTAGCGGTTTCCGCGAGTTCCGCTTTATCGGAATCCAAATTCTTTGCATCCTTGTTAAGCTCAGCAGCCGCTCCTTTCAAATGCTTAAGGGCGGCTTCAATCGCTTCAATTCCCAACAGTGATCGAATTGCTTTCCGAACCTGATTACGCTTGTCCGTTAGCGATTCCGCCTCAATAAAACTCAGTGCTCGGTCGCCATCAGTGAAAAACACTTCCCGTAACTCAAAACGTAGTAGTTCATTCTGAATCCAAGCATCAGGTGGATCTATAGGTTCAGCACCAATATCTGTTATCTTAAACAACTTTACTTCTGATGTCGGGTTTGCACCATTTAGTGTCTGCTCCCGTATAATACGGTATTGACTCACGGTTTCTCTTGAGTTTATATTCCGGCTCAATTGAGATGTCTTTTTCTCAAAGTCAACCTGTACGGATATCGTAATTTTGCTTCCTTTTGACGTATCCCAATCGATCGGATGTAGGCGGTACTTCTTGCCCTTTTCCGGCAATACGGCGTTACCGTAGAAAGCCCATTGGAGTGCGTTTAAAATCGTGGTTTTCCCGGTGTCATTTTCCGCTCGAATAACCGTTAGTTTTTTCTCACTATCTGTTGAGAAATCTAATCTTAAGTCTCGGAGCAGCCGAAAATTTTTAAATTCCGCGCTGATGAGTTTCATGAGATTTCTCCTTTTCTATTTCGGATATGTTCAGCTTCTCCATGAGAAAATCGCCTGCCTTGTAGCATATCTCGTTTACTTGTTTCTGAATATGTGTGCTTTGCACAAGATTTTTCTTCTCTGCCTGAAGGATTTCGACTATAACATCAACAAGTTTTTTCTCATATCCTTCATACCTCTCCTCAAGGAATTCACACTCCCTGAGAATAAGGTTTGCCATCTTTTGCGGGTTGAATGACATAATTCCCCCTTTATCCATTGATTGCTTTAATCAACCGATCGATAGTGCTCAATGGCCCATCAGGTCTGGCATAATTCGTTGCAAGGCTAGCAAATGCTTGCACTCGCTTGAGTTCTGATCGAATCAAAGTCCGAGCCTTACTGTCAAGATTATCCAGGTCCGGCGGTAAAGCGATAAAGTCGTGAATTTCGCTGTGCGTTTTGTCAGTTTCACGACATGTCCGGAGAAGCCTTCCACGACGCTGGACCCACTGTCGTTCTACTGTTGTGCTCGCTAGGATGAACGCCCTTTCAATCTGTGGTATGTTGACTCCTTCATCAAGCACACGTTTTGCAGTCAGAATTCCCAATGTTCCATCTTGAAAGGATTGGATAATCTGCGTCGTTTTTTTATGTTTACTTGTTTCATCACAAGTGAGTTGATGGAAAAGCACCCCGCTGTCTTTCAGTAAAGCGTTGACCGCTTCAAGTTGCTGCGGTGCCTTGTCAGAGGCATAAATCAACGTGTATCGGAGGTTCCGCAAACCTTCATGGTTCAAAACCTCTTTTAGCGCGTCAATTTTATTTTTCGCGTTCTCCAGAATCGCGCGCCGGGCTACGAGTAGCTTGGTCAGATACTCATCAGGGTCATCGTCCTTCTGTTGCCAGGCATTTTTCTGGATTTTCTCTGTGATAGCATACCATTTCTCCATCTCGCTCTCCGTGAGTTCCACAGAGTGGACATAGTACTCGTATTCAACGAGGCATCGCCCGATGGCCTCCTCAAGCGTGAATTGAAAAACGATAGGCCCGAAAAACGCAAATAACTGCTCCGTTCCCAGCTCATCATACTGACGAATAGGCGTTGCTGACAACCCCAACCTATAATCGAAAAAAGAGGGCGGTTCCGTTATGAATCCCTCGCTGCCGAGGTTGTGTACTTCGTCTGCAATGAGCAAGGTATTACAGCTAAACTTTTCAAGTTCGGTTTTAAACTCACTCTTGCAAAGCGTCTTGTGAGACACCACGACAATCTCAACGTCGCTTACTTCTGCTTGGAATCGGTGTTTAATGCGCTTGAGTTCATGTGCCCATCCACTTGCACCGCCTGCTTTAGTAAGGTTGACCGCGGTGAGTCCAAAAGGTTCAATTTCATCACACCACTGTTGAATGAGTGGAATATACGGTGCCGCCACAACGATAAGAAGCGGTTTGTGCGTTTTGTAGAGTCTGTGTGCACATATCATAGCGGCAATTGTCTTGCCAGATCCAGTTGCCATTTCCAAAACACCTTGATATCCAGCCTCACACCACGCACTGACCGCTCTACCTTGATGTTCAAACGGCCCCTCCTCAAATTGAAGTTCCGAAGGTATAGCAAATTCTGGACGTGATACTCTGAAATTGTTAGTTGCCTCGCCTATTTGCATCGTCCCTACCGCTTTTTTGTAGAGTTTACCGAGTTCATCCTCTGTTGGCGGCGTATCTGAACGGTAATTTTTCAATAGATTTTCCTCAATGGCTTTAGGCATCGGAATGACAATGCAATTCTCATCCTGATTTGCCCAGAGCTGTTTGAACTCTTCACAAAATTTTTCCGTAATATAGTGCTGGTTGGCATCTTCCCACGATTTAGAAATGGAAATCTGCTCAATATTTTTCTGAACCCCAGCGTACGTCATATTACTGGAACCATGCGCTGCTATCACGTCATCCCCTTCGCGAAAGAGCCAGACTTTTGGATGGAACAAGGCATCTTGCATCAACGCAATTTTGATTTCAATGCGTCCGTTGTGCAATAACCACGTAAGACATTTCAAGGTATGTTGCGCGACAGCGGATTCTGTGACAACAAAACCCTCTAAAGCGGTACTAGCGATATCTTCTGGCGCAGCTACGCCTTCCACGATTGCCTCCCTATCTTCCGTTCGGAGTAGTGGACTAATAATCAAGCGTAAACTTCCGTTTGAGCAGTTTACGAAGGTTGCTAAGCCTGGGGCGAGCGACACAAGGATTTCGCTTGAAAAGAAACCCATCATGCAATTAATTTGAGTGGCAGCGCGGAAGCACGGAATAAGTACGTCCTCTACCACCGGCTCTCTTGGGAGCATATAGAGTGGTCGAATATCAGGCATTGCCCGGAGCATCATCCCATTATCTTTCTCCTTTCAAATACGCTCAAGCTATTTATGGCAAATCAGGCACGGTTCCTCGTCGTCCTCGTCGTCGTGGACATCGGTGAGGATTTCTATGAGTCGACGATTCGGTTTCGCCGTTTTCTTAGATGCTATCGCCTTTTCAGCGTTTGCCTTAATCTGCGCTATTCGTTCGGGTTGCGACAACTCTTCTAAACTTTCACCTTGACACCATGTAAACCTTTCGCCTGTTTCCGGATTAAATTTCTCGTAATCCTTGGCGAGTTCGAAAAGGTCGGGATGCTGCTCTAAAAGCCCTACCCACTCAGATTTGCGTTGGAAGAAGCAGAAATAACATCCGGAACGCGTCCGCCACTGGTAATAATCGGGCAAGCCAAGGCCACTTTCCTCCAGAATTCGGTAGACATCCTCTTTAGTAATGCCATCCTCTTTGAAGGGATATTTCGGTTCAATATTACCCAGGCCGGAGGTCGTTGGAGGCTTATAGCCGATTCGGTCTTCGTCGGCGCGGATAGCGATGTAGTGATACGCTTTGTCATCGCCGACGTATTCCTCAAAAGGTCTTATTTTGAGGTTAACAGTGCACCAACGGACTTGCGGCGATGGCAGCAGACCTCCCAAAAGCGTCAACCAGTGATCGAAATCTCGGTTTTTGTGGGAATCGGTATCCATGTTGAGGCGTTCAATCTTTTTGCCGAGAAATGCCTCTAACCGGTCGAGAAATTCGTAGGTCTCCGGCAATTCCTTACCGGTATCAGAAAAGAAGTATTCCATCTGTGGTACTCTGTCTCGCATGTAAACTGCAAGTGCGGAGCTATCTTTTCCGCCGGAAAGCCCAAGGAGATGCCGTATTTTTTGTGCCATGTTTTCTGCTCCTATTTTTCAAGTTCCTGCATCCATTTTTGTGAAATTCGCGCCAAAATAGCGATGTGAAGTTCAGGATTATCGGCGACGTTATGAGTATCAAAAATCTTCCTGATTTCAGTCGCTATCTGCGTAGCCTGTTCATCAGCGGTTGATGGTAAGGTTACAACGCGTTCCTGCTCAGACTGGTTTGGTGCGGTGATACCTACGCGAATAGGTTCACCCGCTGCCAATTCAGGATGTTTCCGTTTTTCGTAAGAGACCGCTTCAAAATGCCTAAATTTTCTGGCAAGTTGAGAGAGATTGCTTTCGAATCGTGCTTTATCCAAGTCTACCCACGACAGAGGTGGTTTTTTAGCGAGATAGGTTGCAATCGCCTCAAGCCAGCTACTAAAATCGTGCCCACCGCTGCAAACTTGGACTAAAAATCCTTTGAGCTCGGTTTCAACTGCTATTGTTAACAGTGGTTCAGCCCTATCGGCTAATTCAGCACGGAGTTTTTCCCTTGATGGTGTTAAAGTGAAGGCTTCCACCAGCATCCGCTCTATGGAATTCAGCAAGACCTCGTAAGCCTGTTCTAATTCGGACAAGGCATCTTGTAACGTGTCGAAAAATTCTGAAATTAGTTTTGGATTTAATGTCTGCGCGCCAAAAGCAGAAAATCCGAATGCTTCCGGGAGTTGTTTAAAGAGGAGTTCGTCGGGTTCACGTGCGCTCAGAACAGTTTTACGGAGATTTTTCGCATTATCACTCAATTCTTGTGTTGACAGAGTGTACTTCGGAAGTTGAGCAATAGCGCGTATGAGCGGGGTGACGACAGTCAACAAATCTGGGTTTTCGGTTTCCACCGGTTGGTTGAGCATCTGTAGAAGTTGCGCCAACAGATCAGCACGGATACCTGACATCCGAAATCGCTTCAGTTCAAATTGTTGTGGTGCCTTAAGCAGCCGTTCAAAGACAGGCATTGACCACTCCGCTACGAAGGAGCCGTTTTCATAGAGGGCAATTTCTGTTTTGTAGTGGAGTATCACCGCACATAAGAGAATAGGCAGGGGACCACGCCGCACACCGTAAGGGGGTGCCATCAGGTGTTCATAGAGTTCCGAAATGGGCTGTCGTTCACCTTCACATTTTTCAAGAAAAACCTCAATTGCTTTCCACGTCGGTGCCATTCTGTTTGCGTCAGCGGTTTCCGGCGGGTGAAATCCACGGTACCTTGAAACCTCACGATGTATTCCGGTATTCCGTAAGAGAGAGCGGTAGATGCTCATTTCGGCAGGATACCCAGTAATACCGAGGTTTTTCCTATCTCCATTTTCAAGCATTCGTTGAATTAATTTCTTTCGAGCGGTCGTTGCAGCCCCGGAGATTTTACGCCGATTAATCAGTTCGTTTTGAATGCAAGGGGTTTTGTGATAAACTGCATCACAGATATTTGACAGGTATGCGTTTCTTGTCCCTTGAGAGTCAATAGTCCCTACAGATTGTCCTTTATGATACCATATACAAGTGTCTTTCTTAGTCCCACCAAAAATTGCTGTTAATCTATGAGATATTTCTTGTTCCGCTTGACGCTGCTGGACTGAAAGTTCATCTCTTGCCACTGGGTCGCCTTCTAATTCCGGGGTGTTTTCGGAAACCCAACGTAGACTGGCGAGTTGCGTAACAGTCTCTTGTAGTGTGCCAATAGCGCGTGGAATTGCAATCAATACCTCTTTGCGTTCTGCGAGTTTGGAACTGCTCGCCTTTTCGGTGAGCTGCTTGACTTCATGTTCGTTTGCGGGCAATGCATAAAGCACAAGGCCATCTGCATCCTCAGGGGGCTCCTCTAAATCGGCATCAAAATTTTCGAGCTCGGTATACCGGACGACAAAGTATCGCAAAGTACCCGTCTCAAATAGGTGTCTTCGTGCAACGAGCGGGCGCGTCGGCAAATAACGTGCCAGCTCGGCGGCGAGAGCACCTTGCATGTCAATATGCCTTTCCGCTTCGCGGAGTTTTGCCTCAATGTCAATATCGCTCCCTTCCCAAAGCGCGTAAGCCTTATTGTAGCGGCGATAGATGACAATTGAACGTTTTCTTAGCATAGTGAGTGCTTCCTCAAATTCACTGATAAACCCCTCTGTCCTAACATCTAAGGCGGAACGGAGGAGTTGCCCTGAGGCTTTCAGATTCGGCAGGACTTCACCAACAATATTAAGGACACCAATCGTCTTAATCAATTGAATCGGCACAGGAGAGGGGTCTGGTAGTCGGTCTAATGCTGATTCAATTTCTGCCCATTTCTTGCCGTTGCGTGAGGCGTACAACCGATGTTCCATGTTAGTCTTAAGATAGTCGTAAAGGTTGGCGATTGAAAACAGCGGCGAAAAGGTTCCATTGCAATTTTGGGTAGAGAGGAAGTCTTGTAGGCCATAAGGTTCACTTGAGCTGAGAAAAGCGAAGAGCGAACGTTCGTTTTGCGCGAATCGTCGGAAAATTGGATTTATAACAAGGGCGACTATTGGGTGCAGGGGCAGACAATTTTTCAGAAGTTCGCCAAACTCGTCCTCGGTAAGTTGGCTCGGTTTAAGGTCGAATTCAATAGGCAAGGATAAATTTTCTTCCTTATCCTCTGAAGTCCTTTCGATAGCAGAACCGATGAGGCGAAGAATCTGTTCTGTGGGTTCTATAAAAGCTATATCTTCAAACCGTCCCTGTACCTTTGCCCACTCCTCCTGTTGTGATTTTGCTAATTTGTTAGCGTATTGTTCAAAGGCTTGGTGCAGAATCGTCAGAAAAAGGAGAGGTGTCTGCTTACTTCGCGTAGCCAATTCAGCAAGGGTTTGTAGCACGAACACATCGCCTTGTGCAGGCTCTTGTGCGGCGTACTCAAGGAACTTTCCAAGTTCATCAATTACCAATAACAAACCGTGTCCACCCTTTTTCTTGATAGCACGCGTTGCTGATTCAAAAAGATATGTAATTTCAGACGCTTGCAGCGGCGTATCCGTTCACATCGATTTTTCAAGAGTTTCCCTGATTTTTCGCTGAAGTGAACTATTAGAAGGGACTCCGAAAGTCCTGAGTCCATTCTCCAAACCGCGCAGTAGGGCAGTCGAGAGTGGGGCACGTTCACCAGAGATAAGCACAGGACAGAAATCTGATAGCGGTTGTCCATTCCCATTTGTACTTGTGAATCTTTCGTATAACGAAACGTCGCCGCCCTTCAACAAATTTAGAGCTTGTTGGGTTGTCGAAGTGCTGGGATCTCCGAGCAGCTTCGCGGCAAAAAGCGCGAATGCCGATTTTCCTGAGCCATAGGGCCCCGTAATCGACCACGCCCTTGATGTCGCTCCATTTTCAAGCGTTGAAATGACACGCGATAACATCTCCCGAGCTGTAACGGTCAGGACGTACCCATCTAAGACGTTCCTTGTATCATAGAAATCGCGTTCCAGATGAACCGAGCGGTGGAAACGTCCTTTAACCTGATAGAGATGTGACAAAGGAATATTATCCATAATACCTTTCTAAAAGTTCCGTTGAGTCTAAATCTTTGTGTCTATAAACCTGTTTTAAACCAGCCGTTTCATCGTATTGCAACGCACCTTCGGTGAGTTCGTTGAGGGATTCAAGGTAAGTAGTCATTGTGTCCTCGTCTAATCTAAAAATTCGGCCCGGACTTAATGGTGCGTACATCAGTTCTGAAAACGGTAATTCATTTCTTTTATGGAAACTTGCATCCCAAAAGGCGACAAGTGTCGAGGCAAACATTTCAACCGGCAGCGTCTCTTTTTCGCCGCGTTGGAACTCATATCCGTTGTTTTCTGGCAATTCTGTGATTAAATTGAGTTCAACAAGTGGACAGTCAAAACTCTCCTCAACGATTGTAGTGGTGTGACGTGACTGACAATAGGTTCGGATAAAACAACGGATATCCCGTTGAAGTGTATTTTCAGAGACAGGACGCATAGCTGGTTTCTGTTGTCGTGCCCATTCGGACAATTGTTTTTTAAATATGTCAGGTGTGAATTGATTTTCTCTGAAAACGTTAAATGCCCAATACCACAAGGTTGCATGATTCATATTAGTCGCAATCTTCCAGTGAATCAACCATAACGTGGCGGGGTCGTCAAGGTACGGGTCAAATCCGTTGTCGTCGTTAAAAATGTCTCTGCCGAGCGGCGTGAAAACGAATCGCCCACGTTCACGGCCGTCCGCTTTGATCAGCCCAGCAACACTACACCAGTGCCGGATGGAGGCCACCATATTTTTCCCCACACCTAAAGTAACGGAGACGTTCTCTGCCGAAAAGACAGTCGGATCTTCTCTGACAGCATCGACCCCCTTCTTCAGCCATGTGTACCGAAACGGAAAAGTTTGGTGGCCGGAGAAGGATAGATTAATTATCTGTGGTGAAGTGCTATACACAGTGTTCAAATCTTACCTCCCAGAAATGGACCGGCCCCCGATGCAAAAAACAACGTAGGCGAAAAAGGGGAGTTTAGATCGAAGGGGTGAATAGTCGGTAACGAAAAGTGCCCGCGGCGAGAACCATTGGGCAAAATAGTCCTCGCGCAGGCACAATGATAGTGCAAAATGCCGAGAAAATTTATTTGGTTTTTACTTAACAGATGTGGGGTAGAAGGGGGGGGTAAAACGCAATTTCAGTGCCGCAATCCCTGTTGGAGCTTAGCACAGCAAGCGAGCGACACGGACCAATTCCGCCAAAATGGCAAGCATCCGGGGTGTTTATTCTCTCAATTGGGGTGTTAGCATGTCCATATATCATTAGCGTTCCCTGTGTGTTGCAAAAAGGAGCTGTGTATCGCGGCGATGTAGTATTATTTTTTAATTATACTACATTTTGACGCGTTTGTCAAGTTAAAATTCGTTAGTTCTGCATAGATGTCATGAAAAAATAACGTTAAGCACCCCGTCATATTACTGTTTCAGAACTTCTTCACGGTGCCACGCCAAAGCATCTTGAGCAGGATAATGTTGTGTGTTTCTAGGTTGCCATATAAGCTTGTCACGTAATTCGGTTAACATCGAACTCGTTGGCCCTCGCTCGGACATGCAGGGTGAGACAATAATTTGGTATGTTTCACTTAAAGAAATTAATCCAGCGTCAAAAGCCCAGTGGTGCGATTTGCAGAGAGAAATTCCATTCCGGACATCGTCATTATATGAAACAGAAAACGGAATGATGTGAGCAGCATCAGTCAAGCTCTCTCCGCTCGATGCACGGACGTGTAATTCACAAACTGCACAGGTGTGTTTGTAGATTTCCATAATCCTCTTGCGGAAACCTGCACTCCGAATTGGAGTGCCTACTTGAATTGCCTCTGCTTTTTTATGAGATGAAAATGGGCGTCCGGCATCTTCTAGCAATGATTCGCTGTATTCTTCGATGTCCTTTTCAATCTCTTTTTCCGCGGTTCTTCGTTGTTCTTCAATTACCTTTTCAACTTCATACCTAATATTTGAAAAATAGTGGCTGATAATAGTTTCGCGGAATATTTCCCGATATTCAGGTATAGCTAGTAAAACACAAAGAGGATCATCTAGCTTAGCTGCAGCGTTAACACTAAGAAGTTGATTAGGTGAGGGGGTTGTCCCAGCAGATCTTGATTGCAGTTTTTGTGGCTTAAGAAACCAGAAACCCTTAGTTTTTAAATGAAAAAACGGATTATTAATACTGGGGTGCCGGTCCTCCGATTCATTTGATTTATTGAAAACCTCAATCAGCTCTTCAAAAAAAGAAGATTTATTCTTGTAAATTTCACTAAAGGGAATATTATTTTCGTAGAGTTCACCGCTTTCAATCATCTCAATGATTATTAACAAGAGAAACGGTCTGTGAGGGAACTGTCTTTTATCCTGCAAATTCTTAATCTTTTCGATATATTTTTGTAGGACACTGTTAACCATTTCTCTGTGAGACTCCTATAGTAAGTCCTCTTGTATTCTTTATGGCAAATCAAACACGGTTCCTCGTCATCCTCGTCGTGGACATCGTGAGGCTTTCTGTTTTGGTGATGCCGCCCTTCTATTCTGAATAAATTTTAGCACAAATCTTGCTATTTAATTGTACCATATTTCGACGCATTTATCAAGTTAAAATCGCGTTTTTTACCTAACATAGATCTTCTATCTTCTCACACTTCTCTTCAAAAAGAGGGGTTTGAGACATATTCATCTTTTAACTTGACAGCTTAGCAAAAATGCATTAGACTTAAGGACATGCAAACCGGTATCATACCAAATTAATTTCTGATGTTACCCCGAATGGGTTGCCTACGAGAAAAATATGTCTGAGGACACCACGCCATGAAAAAACGAATTCTGCTTATTGTCTGCCTTGTGCTCCTATCTCTATTCAGTGCGGTTTTTCTTTACCGGTTTCGAACGGAAGAGGATGCGCGCGTCGGAAAAACACCGACAGCACAAGCTGAACCTTTTAGTCACGCACTATTTGAGCAGGTCTTGCAGGAATATGTGGATACCGATGGAAATGTGAATTATGCCGCGCTGAAGGCAAATCCGGATACACTAGAAGCGTATCTGGACAAATTAGCGGTTGCTGCACCAACAGAGATGTCGTATAACGCACAGATGGCATTTTGGATTAACGCTTACAATGCACTCGTTATAAAAGGGGTTGTCGACCGGTACCCAACGACAAGTGTACGGAAACTCAAACCGCTGAGAGGGTTTTTCTCCCGGCTTAGGTTTCAGGTTGCAGGTAAAACCTATACACTCAATCAAATTGAGGATGATATTATCCGGATGGAGTTTGTTGATGCTCGCATTCATTTTGCACTTGTCTGCGCGTCACGGGGATGCCCACCTTTGGAAAAAAGGGCATTTTTGCCCGAAACAATTGAGACACAGCTGGATGACGTAACACTCAAATTTGTCACGAATCCAGCAAAGGTCCGGCTTGACCGCAGCGCGCGACGGGTGTCCCTCTCAAAAATTTTCGAATGGTACGCTGACGATTTTACGGAAGGTTATACCGGGGTGGCAGATTTTCTGTCGGATTACCTGTCCCCTGAAGATGCTGACTTCGTGTCGGCGGAGGATGTTTCATTTCACTACCTTGATTATGATTGGACACTGAACGATAAACGTTAAAGGAGTATATCTATGATAAATACTGCTGTTATTGGATACGGATATGCAGGCCGAGCTTTTCACTCCTATCTTGTCGGATTGGCAGATGGGTTAAATCTTTACGCAATTGCTACACGGAATGCGGAACGCCGCAATGCCGCCCGCGAAGCATATCCAAACACACAGATATATAAAACGATTGGCGAGGTGGTGGCAGACGATGCAGTTGACCTGGTCGTGTTAGCTACGCCACACGATACGCACGCGGAACTGGCTATTCAAGCGATGGATGCGGGGAAACACCTCGTCACGGATAAAATCATGGCGATGAATGCTGTAGAGGCAGACGCGATGATTGCTGCCAGCGAACGAAATAACGTCATGCTGAGCGTGTTTCACAACCGCCGATGGGATTGGGATTACCTGACAGTCAAAAAGGTTATCGCAGACGGTTTACTCGGCACCCCCTACCTGTTTCAGGTGGCGATTATGCGTTACGGGGCACCGGGCGGATGGCGTGGTGTTAAAAGTCAAAGCGGCGGCATTCTCTACGATTGGCCCGCACACTTCGTCGATCAGGCGTTGCAATTCGGTACTGCCCCCGTCGAATCTGTTTTTTGCGATATTCACTACAACACAAAATGGGACACCGACATCGGCAACTATGGGAATCTGATTATTAAGTTCGCAGACGATGTGCGGTATCAAATTGAGATTAGCAATCTTTCTAAAGCGGAGAAACCGCGCTGGTATGTTGTCGGGGAATTGGGCGGATTAATCAAGTATGGACTCGACCCACAGGAGGGCCCGATGCGAAATGGTGATATCGATTCGGCTGAGCAAGACCCGGCAAACTACGCGAAGGTTTGGACTGAAGCGGGCGGACGAAACCGAGAATTGGTCATTGAGAGCGTGCGCGGCACCTGGAAATCCTACTATCAGAACATCGCTGATGTTTTGAATAAGGGAGCGGAGCTGGTTGTCAAACCTGAAGAGATGCGCAAAGTTATGCAGGTATACGATGCAGCGATGCAGTCTGCCGAGACAGGCGAAACGGTGCGGTTAGGTTAAAAAGATAGGAGATTTTAACGATGGCTGAAACAGTAAGAACGGACATTAAGGGCATTGAGCGGTTTATCTTTGAAGCAGGGGCCGATCGGGAACAGCTGCATCTCCACATTTCGGAGGTGGCCCCTGGGACCCGGGCGCATCCGCCACACCAGCATGAGGGGCAGGAGATTTTCTATGTCTTTTCTGGTGAAGGTGAGGTGGTTTTTGGGGAGCAGACGCACCATCTCACGGATAATCAAGCTATCCATGTGGACTGTCGCGTCTTGCATGGTATTCGGAATGTAGGGGAAACACCGCTCCGCTATGCGGTTATTATAGCACGTTAGCGATTAGCAATTAGCAATTGGCGATTAGCAAGATGTTGTGATTCTAAGCAGGTTTCTGACGCGCTTGCATCTACCTTTTCCTCTTGCCATAAGCCATAAGCCAAAAAGCAATGAATGGTTTCCCTACTACGAACGCGGCTGTGTAGTATGAGGAGCGTTGCCCTGTATGCTATTCAACGGGTTCCGTTTGCGGGTTTTTGAGCAATTCTACAATTCCGTAAAGACCGCCTATAACTAGGAAAATGCCAATCCCGGCTACACCTCGCCGCACCCAAACAGGATGCAGGATTTGTGAGACACCGAGCAATGAAAGCGGTTGTAGCAGCTTAGATACGCCGATATTGACATAAAACGCGCCGTAAGCGATTAGGCACAATTCACTGAGAAACCGCTGTTTGAAAGGGTTTACGGGCATGCCAAATAGGTTAATCAGGTAATCCCCAGAGAGAATGAGGGTTACCCCAATGACAACAAAGGTGAAAGGGACAGCAATTAGCTGTGTGGATTTCCAAAGCATGACAGCTAGGAGTACACTGACAGCCCCTAAGATAAGACTAATTACGCCTTGAAAGATTTGAAGTGCTCTGCTTTTTTCTATCATTAGAATGAATATATCGCTGTTAGGGAAATTAATGGCCCGAATTCAAAAGCGTCCCTTTCTTCATACCGACCCTCTAAAAAGGCATCGGTGTTATCGTAGAGCATCTCCTGTTGCAAAGGCAACATAACCGTAATGGCTATTGGGAGGCTGTAAGGGGTTGCAATAACCGTTCCAAGTGATGCCATGCTGTAACGGAGTCCGGTATTGAAGTCAAGTTCACCATCCCAATAAGCATAGTGTTGATAAAATCCGAGGTAGCTCGCTTGAAATAAAAACCATTTGTTGAGGCGATAATTCAACCCGGCTGTGTAGGTGATTTCCCTAGAGCCTCGGTAGGTTTTGCTATTCTCATAGAACGGTAATTTCGTTCGGATGCTCATATTCGCGCCCAATCCGTTGTAGAGGGGCAGGCTATAATGCAGGTCAGCGATAGGGTTGAAAGTGCCTGTCCCAAATTGGATATGGAGATGTTTAAGCCCCGCATCGCCTAATTTCCAGGGGTCTTCCTCCGTTTTTCCTGTGGGAATTGTGGTGCCGATGCGGCCTAACAAAAAATCACTCTTCCTGAAAATTCCGTGTAAATGATGTCCTATCAATACATCCAAATCGGTGGGGCCGGTGTAGGTTTCACTCCGATGATGATTATGGCGATTGCGGAGGATAGCTTGCCACTGTTCATCTGTGACCGCTTCAATCTTCTCAATAGTCGCCTCCTGCGCTTTAACTTCGTAAGGGATGTTCAATTCAAGCACAAAACGGGGGCCGAAGTAGTATTTTAATCCTAAGTCCACGCGATAGATGTTCAACGTCACGTGATGCCGATGGAGTGGGACAGTTTTCACGGTCGGTTTTCCATTTCCATCTAGGAAAATGCCTTTTGTTTCAAGGTGTCCGCCTTGTGCGTCGAACCATCGCATGGTACTGAAAGCGATCTGAAATTTTTTTGCTTCTGAAGCCAAACTGGATTCACCTATCCCGCCTCGTGGGATTGCGGGATTGCTTCACCCACCTCAACCTTCTTGGGCAAATACACCGCTGTGTAAAATGCCGAATGTAAGCAAAATAAGTTGTAAGACAAGTATTGCGTAGAAGTTTCGGATTTTCATGGTGTTTTTGTGTGCTCCTGTTTTTAGCGACACGCGGCGTGTGCCTGCTACTTTTCTGTCTCTAGATTTAGCCATGCCATTTCGTCATCAGAGAGGTCAAGCGTTAGCGCGCCTAGGGATGAGTGCATCTCATCTAGGGTCACCGGGCCGATAATCGGAAAAATGGGGAACGGGAGTTTTGCGCAGTAAGCAAGCGAAACCTGTATAGGAGAATAACCGTATTTTTCTGCCAGCTGTTTTGCGCGTGTAAGTCTTTCAAAGTTATCATCGTTATAATAGACCCGCACCATGGCCCCGTTGCTTCGATCATCTTGGGTGAATGCACCGCTGAAGAAGCCGCGGGCTTGCGAGGACCACGGCATCAATGGGAATTGGCTCTCCTGATGCCATTGGCGTGCGGCATCGTCAACACAGACACACCCGCCCCACATCGGTTCCATCGGTACAGCGAGGCTGATATTGTTGCTACACGCCACAAATCCGCTTAACCCGTTTTCGGTGGCATAGGCGTTGGCTTCGACAATGCGCTGCGGATACCAGTTAGAGGCGGCAATCGCTCGGATACGTCCGGCAGTTATTTCTTCGTTTAAGTAATCGATGATAGTGCTAACAGGGATGTTCGGGTCGTCTCGATGGAGCATATAAAGGTCTATGTAGTCGGTTTGGAGTCGGTCGAGACTTTCGTCAAGGTCTTTTTTTACTTGTTCTGGGGCAAGGCGGGGCCCCGGTATTCCACCTTGTGGGTGTCCGCCTTTATCTATCAAGATGACCTCATCTCTGTTTTTGCGTTGTTGCATCCATATTCCGATGAACTTTTCACTACCCCCTCCAGCATAGATATGTGCTGAGTCGAGGATATTTCCGCCTGCATCAAAGAAAGCGTCGAGCATTTCGGCACCGAAGTCGAATTTGTCCGGTGAAAATATCATGGTCCCTAGAATCAATTGTGAAATATCTCGGTTGAATCCAGGAATTTTTATCCGCTTCATGAAACATTTTTCCTTCTGTGTAGCCTCAAGCCGCTGCTTAAAACCCACCGTTTTTTCTTTTTTATATTTCGGCACGCGTGCTTTGTGCATGCCATCTTTAAGAAATTATATCACAAAGGCCGTGAAAAGTCCAGATTAAATTTTCGATGAATGGAAGGAGGGAAGATTGGAAGAAGTGAATGGGGGATGAGGCACGTTTAGATAGGCTGACGGTGTAGGCGCGATTGCGAAGTACGCCTACACTGTCAGGGGACAGCACGTTTGCACAGGTTATATCTGATTTCGATAAATCGCTTCAACCAGCTCCATTGTCTTGATTGCATCGGCAAAGCAGGTTGACGGCTCCTGGTCTTGCAGGATAGACTCAACAAAATGACGGGTTTCGCCATAAAATCCGTAGGTTTTGTACGTTTTATCGGAATCAGCGGCGGACTCTGGTGTGATTTGGGTTGTGCCTTCGGGTGTGTGGACCGTTGCACCTTTACCAGCATCCGGGTTGATATAGGCGGAAATGCCGCGCGCGTGCATCTCAAACGTATGAATGCGTGTACCAACTGCCCAATTGGTACAGAGATAGCCGGATGCGCCGCTTGTGAATTTGACAATTGCGTTGAAACTGTTCTCTCGCTCCGAATAGAATCGGTTGACATCGCTTGCGACAGCCTTCACCTCTCCGCCGCCGAGCCATCGGAGCGCGTCCACAGCGTGAATTGCATCACACGTCAAGACATCTATGACCCCATCGTAATAGAGTGCATTCGGTGCGTTTTTGTGGAAGGTGGCCATGCACTGGAGAATGGGCCCGTTTTCTTCAACTATCGCCTTAACCTTTTGTAGGAGCGGTATGAAGCGGCGGTTGAAACCTACCATCGTTTTGCAGCCATGTTTTTCGGCAGCTAACGCCATCTCCGTGGTTTGATGCCGCGTTATGCCGGGCGGTTTCTCGATAAAAACGTGGCACTGCTGTGAGAGACAGTGGATAACAAGCGGAAATAGGTGTTGTGGCGGCATCAAGATATAGACAGCCTCCGGAGCGGTTTTCTCCAGCATCTTCCGATAGTCGGTGAAGGTCTGTTCTATCTCAAACTTTTCTGCGGTAACGTGAAGTTTTGACTCTACCAAATCACACAAACCGACAAGGTTCACGTCTTCAGATTCGGCGAGCGAAGGGTAATGGACACTGTTTGCCATACCCCCTGCTCCGATTAAGGCGATATTAACTTTTTTCATCTAGAATCCTCCTAACGGTTCTTTTCTCTTGCATATTATAACTTAAGTTTTGGAAAGAAGGTTTGAGATGAATGTCCGCTCTTTTGGTCTGAAGCATGAGGGGTTTGAAAGTTTGAAAAATAAATTTGACTTTTTCCCGCAAATGTCCTATAATTTCTTAGGATTTATGCAAGTGTGCGATAAATCGTTACGTTAGCAACTTAAGACATTTAACAGGACTTACGCAAATTTATCAGAAACCTCAGTATTCGGGCAAGCAGCCCGCTCTTAAGGGCGGGGTCTCCCCGCCCGCTATGTCTCGCTCTATATCCTACTATCATTAGGGTTTATCAACGCGCTGCGTAAGTCCTGATTTAATTCATAAATTTCGAGAGTGTAACGATTTATAGTAGCACAATTCATTGCGTAAACCCTAATGGAATCACGCTTTAAAGCGATCAGCTGATTCACATTTTGGTGAAGTAGGTCATTGATCTTTAGAGAGTACCGACTCTGTTCGCCAGAGGATCGCCGAGTCCTCAAAAAATGAGGGTGCATTTATAATGCTTTGAGAGTACCGACTCTACCTCCAAGCGACTAACAATTAAGAGGGGGAAACAATCATCCCCCTCTTACATCATATAGAACTTACGCATATCCCCCTGGCTCTGATAAGGCGGGATAAAAGGAGTTAAAATCCTATTAAACCCGAAAAATATAGATATAATACCATTTCTAATTGAAAATGTTTCTTTATCGTAGCACTTAAACTTCCAGTTTGTGCGTTTTATCGTAGCATAAACTTCCAGTTTGTGCTCTTTATTGTAGCATAAACTTCCAGTTTGTGCTCTTTATTGTAGCATAAACTTCCAGTTTGTGCTCTTTATTGTAGCATAAACTTCCAGTTTGGGTCTTCCGTTCTCCGTTTCATTTCTAACAACCGGTAATGATAGAATAATTAATAAAAATGGTATAACCTGAATCTGCGTAGGGCCTAAACGACAATACCATGAACACCGACCCAATCAAACTCGAACTTTACAAAAATATGCTAACCTCTGTTGCGGAGGAGATGGGTGTGACGCTACAACGCACCGCCTTCTCGCCTAACATCAAAGAGCGGCTGGATTTCTCATGCGCTGTATTTGATGGCACAGGACAGATGGTCGCACAAGCTGCCCACATCCCCGTACATCTCGGCTCTATGCCCCTCTCCGTTTTAGCAGCGATTGAACATACCTCTATGACACCGGGGGATATGATCGCGCTCAATGACCCGTACCGAGGCGGAACGCATCTCCCCGATATTACGCTCGTTGCCCCTGTTTTCGGAGATGCATCGGCAAGTTCACCGACCTTTTTTGTTGCGAACCGCGCACATCACGCCGATGTCGGGGGGATGACCCCCGGTTCAATGCCCTTGGCAACGAGTGTGATTCAGGAAGGTATCCGTATTCCACCTGTCAAACTTATCCGTGGCGGAGAATTGGACACCGACCTCTGGGAACTCATTCTCGCGAACGTCCGCACCCCGGAGGAACGCAGTGGCGATATAGAGGCACAACTCGCCGCGAATCGTATCGGTGAACGCCGGCTAACGGAAATGGTAACCAAATACGGCACTACAGAAATTGAGACGTATATGCAAGAACTGTGTGCGTACAGTAGCCGGATGGTCCGCGCGTTCCTGCAAGAAATTCCGGATGGGGTTTACGAATACACAGATTTTTTAGATAATGACGGTATTACCGATGCCCCCGTTGAAATTCGGGTAGCTATCCGTATCAAATCGGATACGGCGGTAGTCGATTTTACTGGCACTGCCGAGCAGGTGCGCGGCTCTGTGAATGCCATTTACGCCATCACGCTCTCTGCGGTTTTTTATACCTTCCGCTGCGTTGCAGGCATGGATATCCCTGCCAACGCTGGATGCTTGGAGCCGATTCAGGTTATCGCGCCGGAGGGCACTGTGGTCAACGCGAAATTTCCGGCAGCAGTTGCTGGTGGAAACGTTGAAACCTCCCAGCGAATTGTGGACGTGCTGCTCGGTGCACTATCGGTAGCATGTCCGGAAAGAATTCCGGCGGCCAGCTGCGGCTCTATGAATAACGTGACAGTTGGAGGTTATGACGCGGGGCGGGGAAGGGATTTTACGTATTACGAAACCATCGCCGGGGGCATGGGTGCGCGGCCCTCCTCTGATGGTATCCATGCCATCCACACCCACATGACCAATACGATGAATACCCCCATAGAAGCAATTGAGACAAGTTATCCGATGCAGGTAGTGCAGTACGCAATTCGCCGTGGCACAGGTGGGGCAGGTGAATTCCGAGGTGGTGACGGGGTTGTCCGCTCTCTGCGGTTTCTCACCGATGCAGAGGTTACCCTCCTGTCAGAACGACGCGAACGGGGACCTTACGGTTTGCAAGGTGGTGCAGCAGGAACACCCGGACAGAATGTGCTGCTTCGTGCTGGCGAGGAACACCCACTCCCCGGAAAGGTGACGGTTTCTGTGCATGAAGGTGATGTCGTTCAGATTGAAACGCCGGGGGGTGGGGGTTATGGGAAAACCTCTGCGATGCCTGACAAAAAATGAAGCCGATGAGAGGATTTGAACCTCCGACCTACTGATTACGAATCAGTTGCTCTTCCACTGAGCTACACCGGCACTGGACTATAAAACGTTGCAATAGAAAAATGCCGAGAGGCAGAATCGAACTGCCGACACGTAGATTTTCAGTCTACTGCTCTACCGACTGAGCTATCTCGGCACGAAAATAACTAATATTATTATAATACCACAAAATTAAACCGTTGTCAAGTTTTTTTGCAGAAAAATTTACTCTTTTTCGGGCCAGATGTCGATTTCCTTGTAAAAACGGATGGCACCGGGGTGAAAAGGTGTACCTGTATCCTTGATAACATTTTTTGGGTGGATGGCTTTCCCAGCAGCATGTCGCTCGACAACCTCCGCGCGGTGTGTATACAAGGTCTTCGTAAATTCATAAACCATGCTCTCATCCGCTGTCTCGGCGGTGATGAGATGCATCGCACCGACGTTCATACTCGCGAACGGCTCCGTCTGCCCTTTATAGGTATTCGCGGGGATAGTTATCGGATTAAAAAAGGGATACTTTTCGAAAAGGGTCTGTTTTGCCGCTTCATCGAACGGAACGAAAAAGATGTCTTGAGACGTGCTGGCTTGCGTAGCCGCGGGTGTCGGAATTGCCCCCCCGACGAATGCAGCGGCAGCGGTACCATCGGCTAACTGAGAGACCGCCCCGACATAAGTGCTGTTAATCGGTGTGAAATCGTCGTAGGTCACACCGTGGGCTGCTAATATCGGTTTAAGGAAATACTCAAAACCTGCCCCTGACGGCCCAACGACAATCCGTTTTCCTGCGAAATCTTGAATTGTACGAATCTCGGTGGACTGTGGTGTAAGAAACAGGCCGACATTAGGTGCAAGCGTCATGACGGTCCGGATAGCGTGTTCGGTTTCCCACGCGCCTTCGCCGCGCACCGCAAAATAGGAGATTGCGGCGTTAGCGAGTGCAAACTCCAATTCACCACGGACGATGCGGCGGATATTTTCCTGCGTGCCTTTAGTGGCTTCGGCAGTCACCGTCCAGTTCTCCTCTGGAACGTTACCGTTGACGACCTCGGCGATTGCGGAGCCGACAACAAAAAATGCACCTCCGGCAGGGGCCGTGCCGACGCTAATGTGGCGGCGTTTCGAATCGCACCCTACGGCGAAGATAATACAGATAATAGCAAAGTAGGACATAATCGATTTCATAAATAGTCTCCTTCTGTTTAGAGATGGTGGATATGTTGATTAACTGAGCGGCACTTCAGGTGGAAGCGGGCACATCTCTGCCATCGCTGGGAAGATGTGCGTTACATCTCTCCGAAACACATCGCCGCTTAAAATATCAACGATGCCTCCCTGATGCTCCGGGTATTGCGACAAAAACCGCGCAAAACTGAATTCCTTTGTATAAAAAGCATAGACAAGTTTCCGAAACGCCTCCATCCCCTTTACAAACGCCGGACCGAAACTGCCTAGCTGTGCTTCAGAAAAATCTGTTTTTTCAAACGCTTCCACAATTGTATCGGCTGCCATCTCACCCGATTTAAGAGCTAAAAACAGACCCGTTGAATAAACTGGGTCTAAAAATCCGAACGCATCCCCTACCAAAACCCAGTGTTGCCCGGCAATTCGGCTTGCACGATAGGAGAAGTCCTTGGTTGTTTGAATCGGGAAGAGCTGCTTTGCCCCTTCAAGCCGTTGCTTCAAAGGCTGGCATTTCTCTAATTCCTCGTTAAAAATCTTCTGTGTGTTCAGTTTGCCGTTCCCTTCTCTTCGGTTTTGGAGCAGATAGTTCAACTCGCCGACAACCCCGATGCTGGTACGATTGTACGGCAGCGGAATTGACCAGAACCAGGAATCTTTCATTTCGGTATGCATAATGAGCGTCGCGCCTTCGTCAAGTCCGGTGTCCCGATGTCCGCCTTCGTAATGTGTAAAGAGCGATGCCATCTTCAGGTTAGGTTCCGTTGTGTTCAGGTTCAGCTGTCTTCCGATGAGTGAACGTTGACCTGTGGAATCCACGATAACAGTGCCGTGTAATGTTTCAAGGGAATCATTTTTTCCGTTTTGTGTGGCAACCCCGACTGCCTTATCTCCATCAAAAAGCACTTTGCGGACACTGACCCCTCGGCGGACCTCTACGCCTTTCTCTATTGCATTGTCCAGAAGCATCTGGTCAAATTCGCTCCGCAACACCTGCCATGTGACAGCACTTTCATGCGGGTTGGTTTCAAAGAAGTAGAACGGCATGGAGGCTTTACCGGTGCGTGAATAGAACTGTACACTGAACTTCTGTGGAAAATGGCTCGCTTGCAGTTTGTCGAGCATACCGAGTCGTTTGAAGGTCCAGTATGTAGCGGGAATTAGCGATTCGCCTATTTTGAAACTGGGTTCGGATTCCCGTTCGAGGAGCAGGACGCGGTGGCCGTGCTGTGCAACCAGTGTTGCAACAGTGCTGCCAGCGGGCCCGCCCCCGATAACGATGATGTCGTAGTTTTGATGTTTGTTCATTTCGTTATTACTGTTTTTCACTAAGTTGTTAAAGTGGTGAAATCGAAAAATTTTCTTACAACAATTATAACATAGAGGTTGTAGTGCACGTTTCCATTATAACACAATTTATTTAAACGTGAGTTTGAAAAAAGTTTTTACCTAGTATGAGGAGCGGGAAACCGTTTGTCCGAATACTGGGCGATAAGTTCACGCCTTAGGGACGATATGTTTATAGAGAGCCGTTTCCGTCCCGCCGCTTAGTCCCGTAGGGACGATATATTTATAGAGAGCCGTTTCCGTCCCGCCTTAGTCCCGTAGGGACGATATGTTTATAGAGAGCCGTTTCCGTCCCGCCGCTTAGTCCCGTAGGGACGATATATTTATAGAGAGCCGTTTCCGTCCCGCCGCTTAGTCCCGTAGGGACGATATGTTTATAGAGAGCCGTTTCTGCCCCGCCGCTTAGTCCCGTAGGGACGATATATTTATAGAAGCCGTTTCCGTCCCGCCGCTTAGTCCCGTAGGGACGATATGTTTATAGAGAGCCGTTTCTGCCCCGCCGCTTAGTCCCGTAGGGACGATATGTTTATAGAGAGCCGTTTCCGTCCCGCCGCTTAGTCCCGTAGGGACGATATATTTATAGAAGCCGTTTCCGTCCCGCCGCTTAGTCCCGTAGGGACGATATATTTATAGAGAGCCGTTTCCGTCCCGCCGCTTAGTCCCGTAGGGACGATATGTTTATAGAGGTTAGGGAAAACGGACATTTATTATCAAACTCACGTTATTTAAAGGATTGCGTAAATCCTACATATTAACAAAGAGCAGGGCGTTTTACTCACGAGGCGCGCTCATCAGTAAATCGCCTTGATTTCAGTTCATATCTCGGCAATGTTCCGAGTGGGACAGCCTTCACAACAGCGCGCAGTCCCAAAACGTCTCGGATAGCTGAAGCGACAGCAGCCGCGGTATCAGCAGGACGCAGGTTTGTAGACTCAATCTGAATTTCAAGTTCATCAAGCGTCTCCGTCCCGTATACACGTCCGGCAAACTCTTGGACCTCCGGAAACTTGAGGATAATGTTTTCAAGCGTAGCAGGATACACGTTCAGACCGCGAATAATAAGCGCGTTGTCTAGTCGTCCAATGACACCTCCATCAAGTACACGGTGCACGCTGCCACATTCACACGGCGCGGATTTAAGTTTGACATGGTCCCCCGTACGATAACGGATGACCGGCATACCGATTCGACCTAAATTGGTGATGACTAATTCGCCTTCATTTGCCTGCGTCCCTGTGTCCGGGTTGAGCACTTCACAGATAAACTCGTCTTCGTTGAGATGAACGCCTGCCTGTGGTCTACACATAACCCCCCATGCGCCAACTTCGGTTGCCCCTGCATGGTCGTAAGCACGCGCGCCCCAGCCGGTTTCAATCCGTTGTTTCGTTGCGGTCAAGCTTGCCCCCGGTTCACCTGCGTGAATTGTTACCTTGACTTCCGACTCACGACTGAGGTCAACGCCCATCTGTTTTGCGACTTCAACGAGGCGCAACGCGTAAGTCGGTGTAGCAATTAGCACCGTCACACTGTTGCTGAGGATAGCACGTATCCGCTGCTCGGAGGTCAACCCGCCATTTGCAATTGTGAGCGCGCCGAGCTGTTGTGCCCCGTGGTAAGCACTCCAGAAACCGATGAACGGACCGAACGAAAACGCAATCATGAGCCGCTCGGAAGCGGTGACACCTGCAGCACTATAAATATCTCGCCAGCACTTTCCCCACCAATCCCATGATTCTCTAGTGTCCAACCATCGCAAAGGTGCACCTGTTGTGCCTGAGGTTTGATGGAGACAGGTGTACTGTTCTAGTGGAAAGGTCCGATTTGTGCCGTAAGGCGGGTGTAATACCTGGTCGGCACTGAGTTCATCTTTTGTGGTAAAGGGCAGCTTCCGGTAATCCGCTAGTGTTTGCACATCATTTGGGTGTGTGAGCCCGGCTTCAGTGAGTTTTTGCTTATAGAAGGCGTTTGTTTTTAATATTGGCGCGAGCATTTCGCGGAATCGGTTTAATTGTGTTTGTATCCCCATGTTTTTTGCATGTAATGTTGTTTAGGTATATCGCGTGTTCTGGTATTCCGGGGCATAGAACGCTGGGAGTAAGCTATCCACCTGGAGCAATCCCCGCTGTGTCAATTGGATTTCATCTGCTGCAGCGTTGACCTGTAACATACCGTCATTTTGCAGTTTTTCGTAGGCATCGGCGTAAATAGTGAGGATATCCGCCTGAAACTTCTCTTGAAAATAGGAGGGCCGAATTTTTCCTATCTTCAGCTGAAGTATCATCTCTCTCGTCAATTTCTCTGCTTCCGTGGGTTTCAACGCCCGGTAGAGAGGGAGTTTATTTGCCTCAAGGCTGCTGAGATAGTCTCCCCATAAAGGGGCGTTTTGAAAGTGAACGCCACTGAGATGTGAAAAAGAGGCAACGCCTGTGCCTATCATATCGCTTCCCTGCCACACAGCGTCACGATAAACGAACTGATACGGCTTGTCTTTCTTGAGCATTGTGTAAGCACTCGATTGCACATAACCGGCTATCGCAAATTGCTCAAAGGCGTATTGATGCCATTCCCGCTTCAGTTTCCAATCTGCGACAGGCAGCGTGTCGCCGCCAAGGATGTCTTTGGAGTAAACAGTATTGAAGGGCAGCTCCAATTGATAGACAGTAATACTGTCCGGCTCAAGTGCGATTGTCCTTCTCACTGTGTCGCGCCAGCTGTCCCAGGTTTCTCCAATCATACCTGAGATGAGGTCAATGTTAACCTGCTCGAATGCCAACGTTTTTATCCAGGGGGCGATGCGGTAGACCTCTTTTGAGAGGTGCGCGCGGCCGTTTTCAGCAAGGATATCGTCATTCAGATTTTCAACGCCGAGGCTCAATCGGGTTACCCCAATTGCTTTGATCGCTTCTAATTTCTTTCGTGTAAGTGTGCCGGGTTCACATTCAAATGCGACCTCTTCGGCAGCGTCCCACGGCATGACCTGTTTCACCCTGTCAACCAAGGTTGTTAGGTGTTTAACGCTAATATAAGAGGGGGTGCCACCGCCGAAATAGACGAACCGCAACGGTCGACCCGCAATTGCTGGTTGACTGCTGTAGAGTTCAATTTCTTTTGCAAGCGCGTTCAGGTACGTGTCAATTTCCGAGCTGTTTTTATCGGTATAGACGCGAAAATAGCAGAACTTGCACCGTTTGCGACAGAAGGGGATGTGCAAGTAAAGTCCAAGCGTGGTATCACCGCGCGGTTTTTCCGAGAGGGCACGGTGCACCTCTGGGACAGCGGATTCGTTCCATGTAGAATACGGTGGATAGTTGGACACGAAAACGCTTCCAACTGTTGTCTGTTTTGATTCTATACCTGCTGTTGCAGGTTCCGGTTTTGTTTTAGACATTATCTGTTATCCTTATTTTCAAAGCGTGGCAAAGGTAGAGAAAGTATGTACAAATTTTACCTTATGTTCGCCTAGAAAAACAAATTTTTTGTGTAATTGGCAATTGTTACTTTTTTTCTCCGAAGCAGTAGAGGATTCCATCCTCAGTCCCGATGTAAATTCTGCCATCGGCAACGCTCGGTGATGCGACAATAGGTGAACCGGTCGCAAATTCCCACACCAGCTCCCCTGTGTCGATATCTAGTGCGATAAACATCCCGCGAGTAGTGCCGAAAAAGACGCGCTTCCCCACGATAACCGGCGAGGATTCAATTCGGGATTTCGCAGTATAGGTCCATTGCGGTTCACCTTTTTCTGACGAGAGGGCATGCACTAACTTATCGCGTCCCCCAATAATTATAACCGATTCCGTTATGGCAGCTGAGGCAAAAAATGGAAACTGCCGGACCGGGTGTTCATACCGCCATAAGATTTCACCTGCTGTGAGGTCAACTCCTAAAACTTCGTTCCCGTACGTTCCGCAATAGACGCGAACAACAGATGTCCGTTGCGGCGCAGGCGCAATTTGTCGGGTTTCGCTGTGTTCAATCTGACCTGCTAAAATGGCAGGACTCGCGCCGACATAAGCTCCCATGTCTATCTGTTCTACTTGGGTGCCATCGGCGATATTGATGACGCGCAAATAGCTATCGCATCCCGTGACAATCACGAAATTGGCAGCATTCGGAGAGTGCCCATTACCTTGCGTCCAAACCCCCGGGGTGCCATGGACATATCCCTCCGTTTCAAACTTCCAGAGTAGGTCCCCGTTTTGTAGGTTGAGACAGTAGAGAAATCCATCATACGAACCGAATAGCACACGGTTATCCACAAAATTTGCCGATGAGATAATTTCCCCGCCTGTAGTGAACTGCCATCTCTTTTCCTGCGTTCTGCTATCCACTGCATGAAAGACCCCGGCACTATCACCAAAGTAGATAACCCCCTCATGAATAGCCGGGGAGGCTTTGATTGAATCGTTCGCCTGATAGGTCCATCTCTTTTTGCCGGTTTTTGCATCAATGACGTAGAGGAGCCCATCCAACGCGCCGACATAGACAGTGCCATCAACGACTGCGGCGGTAGATTCAATTATATCCCCTATATCAAAAGTCCAGAGCACTTCAAGCTTATCCGGAAGCTGCGAGTCTGCTACCCCGGTGAGTTGTGGGTTGCCACGGAAGCTTGCCCAATCGCCAAAAGCGGGAGGCATCGCGTGAATCAACAGAAAAACGAGGAGATTCCAATATAGTAATGACTTCAGCCCTTTAAAAAATGTGCTCATATAATCTGATAAAATCCTGTATAGCAAGAGAACGCGGGTTAAACTGGGCAGTCCATTGTGCTGCAGCCTCCTTTGCTAGTTCAGCTATATCTGTCGAGCTTACAGAAGATTGGACAGAACAATTCTGTAGTGTGTTCGGTAAATCGGCCATTTGCATTAACGCTTCAACTCTATCTGCTAAATTTCCATCCGGGTAAAGCGCACAATACGATTTATCTGCGACCGTTTCGTTAAATCGAATGACGTGCGGTAACATCAGGGCAACAGCGATGCCGTGGGGAATGCCGTATTCGGCTGTCAGCGGATTCGCGCAAGCGTGTGCTGCCCCTAGCATCGAATTTTCAATTGCGACACCTGCGAGATACGCGCCGAATAACATCTTGCCGCGCGTCTTACTGTTTTCTATTTGTAGCGCCATTTCAAAATTAGTGTCTAACAGCTGCCAAGCGTGCAGCGAGAACATTTGTGACATCGGAGTGCGTTTCGTTGAAACGAAGCTTTCAATAGCATGTGAAATTGCATCTATACCGGTCACTGCTGCTACCGGTCTCGGTAGCGTTTCGGTGAGCGTTGGGTCTAAGATTACTGTCCTGAATCGTGCTTTTTTGTCGCCGCATGCCATTTTGATATGTGTCCCTTCTTGTGCAATCAAGGCGTAAGATTGCGCCTCACTTCCTGTGCCAATCGTTGTCGGAATGCCGATAGTGGGGAGCATAGGGTGTGTTGCTTTGTTCGTTCCCCAGTAGTCCTCCATTTTGCCGCCGTTGGTGAGCAGAAAATTCGCACCTTTCGCGCAATCCATCGCGCTTCCTCCGCCGAGCCCAATAATAAGGTCAATCGGGGTGTTAGCTTTGGCAAATTGAACGGCAGCCTCAACATGCTGTGTCGTCGGGTTAGACGCGATGTCGGAAAAAACGTGGGGGTTAAGCTGCTCACTCTCTAACGCTGCACACGCGCGTGAGAGAATGCCTGCCTTTTGAATACCGGGGTCTGTTACAATTAGCGGTCGGGTGCCGCCCAGTATTTTCGTCAACTCGCCCAATCGTTCAATACTGTTTTCACCAAAGATGACGCGTTGCGTCGATTCGAAATCAAAAGTTTCCATAACATCCCTGCGTTGTGGCACAGTCATTCTAACTTTTGCCACGGCACACCCCCCGCCTTCTGTGTTTCCGCCTGAAGCAGAGATTGCATCTCTTTAAAGATTGCTGTTTGTGTCTCGGCAGCGTTTGTCGTTTCCAGCGGGTCGCTCGATAGGTCATAGAGTGATAGCGGCTCAAATGGACTGTTGTGTAGCAACTTGATGTCGCCGCGCCGAACTGCATGTTGAGATTGCCCAAGAAACCGTTGTCCTCCCTCTCGCCGCAGCCAATAAAGGGACCGTTCGGATAAGTCCTGCTGTTCACCTTGGAGCGTCTGATAAATGGAACGTCCCTCAATTTCGTGTGTGATAGGGATGCCAGCGATGTCACACAGGGTCGGAAAGAGGTCCATGAGCAACGCGACCTGTTCTGTGACATGCCCGGCGGGGATATGCCCTGGCCACATTGCACAAGTCGGGACTCGGATGCCGCCTTCGTACATCTCACCCTTTTGTCCACGCAACGGACCATTGTTTGCCCCAACCTGCATCGCACCGCCGTTGTCAGAGGTGTAAATAACAAGTGTATTGGAGAGCTGCCCGGTTTCATCAAGCGTATCCAGGACGCGACCGATACCGGCATCCATGTGTTCAACGAGGGCAACATATTTTGCTCGCTGGGGAGAGATGTCCGGTTCACGTTGTTTCACCCGTTCCACCCAATCGTCAGGCGGTTGGATTGGCGTGTGAGGAGCATTATATGCAAGGTATAGGAAAAAAGGCTGTGCCGACTGCGCTTGCGCCCGAATGAACTCCACACTCCATTCCGTGAAGAGAGATGTCGCATGTCCATTTGGCGTAATGGTGTCAAAACCGTTCCGCATGTAGTTTATATTATGCCGGCGGTGTGTGTAATAGTCGTCCATCATATCGCCGAGGAATCCGTGAAAATGGTCAAACCCGCGTTTGATAGGATGATTCTCCGGTTCAAGCCCGAGGTGCCATTTTCCGATAAGTGCTGTGTGATACTCTTTCCGTTTCAACATTGATGGGAGCGTGATAGCGTCCTGTCGAAAATAGCCCCAGTTGTTTTGTGAATGGGTGCGAATCACCCCCGGTACGCCGACCCGGTCCGGGTAACGTCCGGTCATAAGGGCTGCACGGCTTGGCGAGCAGACAGAGGAATTTGCATAAAATTGGGTAAAGCGCGTCCCCTCCGCAGCGATTCTATCAATGTTCGGCGTTTGAATCGATGGACCGTTGTGTGCTGAAATATCACCATACCCGTGGTCGTCAGCGAGAATGAGGAGTATATTCGGTAATTTTGCCATAGTTTTCTCCATATAGGGGTAGAAACGCGACTTCAAAGGGTATGCGGTCAAGCCACGAACTCACACCATACCGCGGGAACACCCATCGGTATACCGACTGGCATAATCTGAAGGTCTGTTGCATTTTCGACCGGTACATCAGCGGTTATCATTGAAAGATTGGCACGTGCCGCTGCTAAGTCATCGGCCTCGAGTGCGGCACTGAATTCTGCAATTGCAGCATCCCGTTTTCCTTGTTGATAGTAGACAACTCCAAGATTGTTTCGCGCTTCAGCTAACGCGCCCGCCTTTTGGTAGGAAGCAATTGCCGCCGCAAGTCTATCTTGTCGGAAATGGACTATACCGAGGTTGGTGTGTACCTCAGCAAAATCCGGTGCGATGCGGTGCACACGAGTTAGTATCACCTTCGCTTCATCAAGTCTATTTTGACAGATATACGCGAAACTGAGGTTGAGCTGCACCTCTACTGAATCCGGGGCCATATTTAATGCTTCCTTATGGAGCGCAATTGCCTCGTCATGTTTCTCTTGCCAACTGTAGAGCAATCCAAGGTTGGTATGCGGCTCTTCCCCACCATGAAGTTCAATTGATGTCTGAAAAGCCGAGGTTGCCTGTTCAAAGTCGCCTTGCAACAGATAGACAAGTCCAAGGTTGTTGTACGGTTCCGCTAGGGTTGAATCGGTTTCAATTGCTTTTTTATAACATGCCACAGCTTCCTCTAATCGGCCTTGCCACGTGTAGATTAATCCGAGGTTAAGCTGTGCTTCTCCGCCATCACCGAGTCGAATCGCTTCCTTAGAGGCGGCTATCGCAGCGTCAAGCTCACCGCTGCAGATATAGACGAACCCTAAATTGGTATGGGCTTCAGCAGAATTCGGATTGCGTTCTAGGGCTGCGTTAAGGGAGTGTAGGGCTGCATCGAGCTGCCCCTGCCAGGCGTAAACCACAGCTAAATTGGTATGAGGTGCTGAGAGACTGGAGTCCAGACGAGATGCTTTGAGATGCAAAGCGATTGCTTCATCTAATTCACCTGCCCAACAGTGCAGAACACCCAAATTGGTGTGTGGTGCTGCTAAATTGGGAGCAAGCTGAATCGCTTCAATTAAGGCAACTTGCGCTGCACCAAGCTGTCCCTGAGAGACATGATGGCATGCCTGACGGTTCAGTTCTTGCGCGTGCTTGATATTCTCTGTCTTATTTTTTTTCATCAATCTTCGGTGTGGAGACCCCGTTGCTTTAGCACGGGGAGGAAACACCGCTCCTATATTGAAAGTTCAAGCGTGTTAGGACTTGAAAATCTGTGCGTTTCGCACCCGTTGTTAATCGGTGTCCATCTTTTGAATAGACAGAGAATAGTCCTTTAGCATTAACACCCGCAAGGCGTGTTAGTCCATATTTGTCGTGCTTTATCAATGTGTTTTTAACGAGTCCATCGCCTAATAAGGTGCCACCATATCGCGGACGATTGCCACCTTTCTGCGGATTTTGTCTGTGGAGTTGTCGCCTGCGTATCGGTATCGGTGAGATACAGAATATATCGGTATTGTCGGGTATCTCTAAACCGCCCACGGTGTGATAGGCCAAGCACCAGCTATCAACGCAATGTGCCTCAAAGGTTTCAGCTAACTTCTTTGACGACTTGTTGAGACCCAGACGCTCGCGTATCTCTTTGGTTTCAAACCCTTGTAATGTCAGGAGTTTCCATCGCTTTTCTACCTCTGAATAGAACCAGTGCTTGCCGACTTCCAAAGGACTAAAAGCCTGATTCCACTGCTTTTGATACTGTTTTGTTTGCGCCTTAATGTCCTCAACACAGACGTGTGTAACAGGATAGAGGTTAGACAACCAATCTAATATGCGAAGTTTCCAATCCCATCTCGCACGTGTGCCTGCGGGAATACGCTTCCGGTTCGACAGGTTGTGATGCTTCTTTTTCCGATTCGGACATTTCCGTGTGCGTCTGCCTCTCCGCAGCGTCCGCCGCTTTTCGATTTTCTTTCCAACCTTGTTGTGAGCGTCTGCTTGCACATTCAGGTAGGTATGTGCCTCGCTTTTGACGGTAAAGCCTTCCTTCTTACTGCCAGGGTCTACGCCTACACATATCTCTTGGAAGTATCTATCCGAAGGAGCAGCGTTAAGGCGCACACAAAAAACGCCATTCTTCCAAAAGGGTGTCGCTTTCTTTTCTTGTATCCACTTCCTTGCCCGCGAAGGCTTTGTTGGCATCAGTGGATTTTGGTTTTTGTCAACGACAGGAACAAACATAGTTTGTAATTCTCCGTAGAGTTTGTATTTCCCCATCCAGATCGGTATATCAGCGTTTACATCGGACTTGGGGAGCATCCGAAACACCGTTGTGCACCACCACAGATATACCGATATATGACTGTAGTGAAGAACTTAATCTTTGACAGGGAACGTGTGGTTACGCTATGTCAAAGCACCCATGCTTTAGCAGGGTGATCTTTACTGTAACCTGACACTAATTATCGCAAAACGATTGATACGCTTTTTCATTTCTATCTCTTGAAGGTGAAGTTTTTCTGTTGTGAAAATATGAACTTGAACAATACATCCTTAATTTTAACACAATTTCTTTTTCAAGTCAAACAAAATTCGGGAACAGAATGATTCTGATTTTTTCTTTGACACCTTTTCGGATTTATGTTACTATAGTTTACCTAAGTTGCCACATAGTAGCATAATCTTCCAGATTGTGCATATTTGTGTGCAAATTGGAAGTGAACGGGACAAATATTAGCTAATTATCACTATAGTTTGGACAATTTCTGTGAGCCTGATGCCCGATTTTCAAAGCCTTTCTGATTTTTCTCAAAGTTTCTCACACAAGGACAAATAGTAGAAAATGGGCACAGTATTCGGGTAAGAAGTCCGCCTCTCCTGCGAAAACGCAGCCCCGTAGGGGCGGTATGTTTATAGAAGTCCACAACGAACCCACAAACTAGCCCCGTAGGGGCGGTATGTGTAAAGATGTCCTAGTCTTCCGCCGTGCCGAACATAAGCTTATGTTTTTAATTTGACTTTTGCGGTCATGGTTGTAACCGCCACCAATGTTGAAGTTCCGAACCTCAACCTATGGTAGGGTTGTTTGATGTTCTGACCCATTACCATTTTTGTGCAATGCTTTGTATCCAAAAGACCCCATTGGATACCAAAGCACTGATTCACAAGCATAAAGAAGGTGCGAAGCACGAGGGCAATTGTCCTTTGAGTTAGGGGCAGTAAGACTTCAAGCATTGTTGACGTTCACACGTCTGAAAACCACAATAATAGCTAACGCGTAGCGGAACGCCCTCTTTGCTGGGAGAGTATGTCAAGAATTACCGAGTGAACCCCTAAAGTCATAATCACAAAACCGCGCATCTTAAACTCCGCGCCCTCTGCGTTCTCATCCGCGATTCAGACAACACCGCAAATGCAAACTCATAAAATTGTCCAAAGTTTAGGATTTATGTTAGACTTCAATAATTGAACGAAGATAGGAATAGAGCGTTATCAAGGACATCTATCTAATCGCTATTTCAACGAAGACCTCTCAAGGAGATATTATCTTGAAAAGAACAGCTTTAATGCTAACGATTTTGTTTGTGCTCCTAACGGTTGCACCAAACATCTTCGCTATAGACTACACACAATGGAACTTGCCTGAAGTGGCTAAAGCACGACTCGGTAAAGGTAGTATAAATGATATAAAGTTTTCAGTAGATGGCACGCGGTTAGCCGTTGGTAGCAGTATCGGGATTTGGATTTACGATGTCCAGACAGGGGAAGAACTCAATCTATTTACAGGACATACGGATTCGGTCGGTAGCGTGTCGTTTAGTCCAGATGGGAACACCATCGTTAGTGGAAGTTATGACAAGACTATTCGTCTATGGGACCCAAACACCGGGCGACTTATCAGAACATTCACGGGACATACGGGGCAGGTCCTTAGCGTATCGTTTAGTCCAGATGGAAATACCATCGTTAGTGGGGTGATGACAACACTCTTCATCTATGGGATATTAGCATAGGAGAACTTATCAGAACACTCACAGGACATACGGGGCGGGTCCTTAGCGTGTCGTTTAGTCCTGATGGTAGAACACTTGCCAGTGGGAGTGTGGATGGCACTATTCTGTTATGGGAACTTGACCTTTAAGCGTGCTGCGTATTGGAACGGTAAGAACCGGGGCAGGACATCGGATTATACCGCTGCAAACCGTTCCGGATAATTTGAGGTAATACCGTGGACACCGAACCGCTTCAGTTCACGCATACGTGCAATATCGTCCACTGTCCAACACCATAAGGTAATACCGCGCCGTCTTACCTGATATGCAAATTCTGACGTTATCATAAGGTGATTGACATTCAGGATTCTGCTGCCTAATGTACACAATTGCTCACACAGCTGTGCAGGCGACGCATCACTGTCTTGACTCCCTATGAGCCACCCTGTCGAGATGTACGGCTCCATCTCGCGAACGGTTTTTAAAACAGATGCATGAAAAGAGATAATAATAACCCTTCCAAGGATGTTTATTGGATTTCCCCCGTTTTGTACAGATAATTCGAACTCGCGAATCTTTTCTATAACTGCCTCACCAATGTCGGGCTCTTTAATTTCTAAAACGGGCAATGTTTTAAGTGCTATACATTCCAGGGTTTCAGTCAGCGTTGGAATCGGTTCACCGGTGAACTCGACATCGAACCATGCCCCAGCATCGGCACGTTTGATATCCACTAAAGTTGCTTGGTTAACCGGACCGTGGAGGTTGGTCGTTCTATCTAGGGTAGCATCATGTATTGCAACAATTTCGTCATCAGCGGTGCGGTGCAGGTCAAGTTCAACCGCGTCTGTACCAATTTCAATTGCCTTTTTGAATGCTGCAAGCGTATTTTCGGGGGCACTCCCTGATGCACCCCGATGTGCAATCCGAATCATAGCACCCTGGCTCCTATTTATCGTTTTGCTGTTTAATCTTCTTCATGAGTGTCGTTCGACTCATGCCTAACAATTCCGCTGTTTTGCTATAATTGCCTTTGCATTCATCCATCACTAATTCTATAATCACCTTATCCAGTGCTGTGGTAACATCATCGTAAAAGTGTTGATTTTCGCTGGCAATAGCTGACTTTGTAATCCGTTGTAAGATCGATTTGAAGGACGCTTCAAGTCGTAACGTATCGGCAGTGGTGCCCCTATAAGCCGCGCGGATTTCTAGGGGGAGGTCCTCCGGCAGAATAACATCGGCTCTGGAGAGTGCTGCTGCGCTTCTGAGGCAGTTCTCTAACTCCCGAACATTGCCTGGCCAGCTGTAGTTCTGTAGCAGTGCCATCCCCTCTTCAGAGATACCGCGAATCGGTTTGCCGAGTTCATCTTGAATTAGCAGTAGAAAGTGCGTAATGAGCAGCGGAATATCTTCTTGGCGTTCCCGCAAGGGGGGCAGCTGAAGTGTGATACGCTTGAAACGGTAATAGAGGTCCTCGCGGAACTGTCCAAGTTTAATCATTTCCCCGAGTTCCCTATTGGTCGCAGCGATGACGCGTACATCCACTTTAATCGTTTGGGTGCTCCCTAGTCTCTCAATTTCCTGTGTTTGCAAGGCGCGTAGCAACTTTACTTGCAATGCGGGGCTCATATTCGCGACCTCGTCAAGGAAGAGTGTGCCCCCGTTTGCCAGCTCAAATCGCCCCGGTTTTCCTTCCGTTTTTGCACCAGTGAATGCCCCGGCTTCATAACCGAACAGTTCGCTTTCCAGAAGTTCATCGGGCAGTGCGCCGCAATCCACCGGCACAAACGGCTCGGTTTTTCGCGCGCTGCCTTTGTGAATAGCGCGTGCGACCAGGTCCTTTCCGGTCCCCGTTTCCCCTTCAATCAGCACTGTCATCGTATTGCTTGCCATTGTGCCGATGAGTTTGTAAATTTCTCGCATCTGCTCACTTTTTCCGACAAGTCGATGTCCCCGTTCACTTCCTGCCGAAGCGTCTGGTGTCTCTAAGGGAAGGGTGCTGCGGATAGATTGCGTCCGGAAGGCACGCACAAGCACGTTTTTCACGATAACCAAATCGATAGGTTTCGGAACGAAATCGAACGCTTGGAGGCGCATCGCTTCTATTGTCGTATCCACATCGTCGTAAGCGGTGATGATAACGACAATTACCTCCGGGTGGAGGGTGTTTATTTTCGCCAACGCCTCTAAACCGCTCATCCCCGGCAACTTGACATCGAGAAAAACGACACTCGGCTTGTCCGAAGCGATGCAGCGTAATCCCTCCTCGGCACTGTTCGCGATGCTGGCATTATAACCTTCACCTTCCAGAAATTGCTGAAACGCCCAACAAATTTTCTCGTCGTCGTCAATTACCAGTACATTTTCCATGGTGTCTTTCCTTCGGCTGTTTTGCGTTTTCATGTTTCGTGCCGTTTGCCGCCCTCTATTGAAATCAGAAATTTTTTCCCATCATCACCTATCCCGTTTTCAGTTGCTTGCGCCGCGCGCGCCTCCCGTTTTTTCCGGAGAACCGGATAAGCGTCCACAATCGGGATGTCGCTGAGGTGTGTCAAAGGCGGTTTACGCGCTTCGGCTGCGGCAACCGCTTCAGCAAAACGTTCGTTTTTGCGGGCGACTTGCACAGCGTCTCGCGCTTTGAAATCAGGTAAAACCGTCTCCGCAAAGAGTTCTAACGATTCACATATATCTTCATGGCGATTTGCACCCGCCTGCTGAATAAAAACAACCTGATCTACCCCGACCTCTTCCATTACTAATAGATGTTCGCGAATCTGAGCAGGGGTACCAATACCTGCTCGTCCCCCAGCAGGGGTTTGTGGTGACTGCTTATACAACTGCCAAATATCTGTTCTGCCGGGAATCTGTGAGCCGCCGTGATAGTAATGGGCAAGGGCAAATCGGAAAAAACGTAAACCGTCTAACCCACGGGCAACCGCTGTCTCCTCATCGGTGTGACAGGAAAACCCTGACACCATGGCGATGTTGGGATTGACCCGCTGTGTTAAAGGTGTGCACTCCTTCTCAAAGATTTCATAATACTCCTCTACCCAGAATTTTGCTTCACTTGCATCGACAAATGCGAAGGTTAGCGCGCCGAGGCCGTACCTTGCTGCATATCTGAGACTATCGCGGCTGGAACAGGCAACCCAGGGCGGTGGGTGCGGTGTTTGCAACGGTTTCGGCACGACATTACGCACCGGCATAGAAAAATACTGTCCATCATATCCAGCATAAGGCGATTGCACCATCATTTTCGCTGTTTCCTGCGTACATTCCGCCCACATCTCGCGTTTAGACTTCGGGTTAATGTTGAACCCGCCGAGTTCCATGTGCGATGCAGATTCACCTGTCCCCCACTCTACGCGTCCATTTGATACCAGGTCAAGTGTCGCGATACGTTCGGCTACCCGTGCCGGGTGATTGTAAGCCGGGGGCATCAAGACAATTCCATGCCCTAGCCGAATCTGCTTCGTGCGTTGACTGCACGCCGCAAGGAATACCTCCGGTGCCGAAGAGTGTGAATACTCTTCAAGGAAGTGATGTTCTACCTCCCAAATATAGTCAAACCCGAGGGTGTCCGCCAATTCTACTTGCTCCAAAGCATCTTGGAAGAGCTTATGTTCTGCCCCTTCATGCCAGGGACGGGGGATTTGGTGTTCATAAAACAGCCCGAATTTCATGCGTTTGTCTCATATCCTTTCGTCATAGCCTATCCCGAAGTTTGCGGTGCATCAGGGACGTTTCTAAGCCGCTTCGAAGCTCTGCATCTCCGCTTCTGTTAATTGCCATTCGAAGATATCTAAATTCTCCTGTAGATGCGGCACCGAACCGGATTTCGGAATTGCAATAATCCCTTTCTGAATTAACCACCGTAAGGCTACCTGTGCTGCTGTTTTTCCGTGTTTGTCTCCGATTGCTTTTAATGCTGTGTCGCCAGCAAGGTTTCCAACGGCAAGCGGTCTATGTGCGGTGATAGGGATGTTGCGTGCTTCACAATAATCTCGTAGGGTTTCCTTGTTGTTACGGACATGATACTCAACCTGATTCGTGCAAATTGGTAGGTCCGATACCTCACACGCCCGTTCAACCTGCGCGATGCTAAAATTGCTAATACCGACGCTTTTCACCTTACCTGCGTCGTAGATTTCTTGGAAAGCAGCGAACGTTTCCTCAAACGGCACAGTGTCGCTCGGCCAATGGATTAGCAACAAATCAACATAGTCCATCTGTAAATCGCTTAAACACACCTCAAACTGCTCTAAAACGTCGGCATGTTTGAGATGGGTATTCCAAATTTTGGTCGTAATAAAGAGTTGCTCACGTTCAACACGTATATCTTGAAGTGCATCCCCAATTGCACGCTGGTTTTGATACATCCACGCCGTGTCAATATGGGTGTACCCCAATTCAATCGCTTTTTTAATAATCCGTTTGCACTGTCTGCCTTTTAGCTGCCAGGTGCCAAGACCTAGCATCGGCATGTCGTGTCCAGATGCAAGTTTGATATTTTTCACAGCCCGGCCCTCCTTTTTTTATATCATGATAACGGATTTCGAAAAAAAGTCAAGAAAAATATGAGACAGGGTGTGTAAAGTTTTTGTACAAAACCGGTGTAAATGTTACACTTTTGACACAAAGTGTAACATTTACTTCTCAGTGCTGCAGTCGCACAAACTCACGCCCCGTCTATGTTTAGAAGCATTTTCGACCCGTCTTTTTCACAACACATAAAAAATGAGTTGTGACATTTCGACCTCCGATTTTCGTTTATCAGTTCTGCCTACTTTTCTTATCGTTCTGCCTCCTACTTTTTGAGACCGTTCCGATTTATCGGATTTCTCGGATTTTAAGCAATAGAAGGTTTGTGATTATGAGCTAGGGTGTTGTGTTTTCTATAAATATACTGCCCGGATGGGGCTAGCTTGTCTGGCACCCGCGCTTCTATAAATATACCGCCCCGCTGGGGCTAGCTTGTGTTGTGTTGTTGTGTTTTCTATAAATATACCGCCCCGCTGGGGCTAGCTTGTGTTGTGTTGTTGTGTTTTCTATAAATATACCGCCCCGCTGGGGCTAGCTTGTGTTGTGTTGTTGTGTTTTCTATAAATATACCGCCCCGCTGGGGCTAGCTTGTCTGGCCCTCGCGCTTCTATAAAGATACCGCCCGGATGGGGCTAGCTTGTCTGGCACCCGCGCTTCTATAAAGATACCGCCCGGATGGGGCTGGCTTGTCTGGCGTTCACATTAAACATGTTGCCCCGATACCCCTAGTCCCGTAGGGACGATATATTTATAGAAGCAGATGTGTCTGGCGTTCACATTAAACATGTTGCCCCGATACCCCTAGTCCCGTAGGGACGATATATTTATAGAAGCAGATGTTTCGACAACCCCTAGTCCCGTAGGGACGATATATTTATAGAAGCAGATGTTTCGACAACCCCTAGTCCCGTAGGGACGATATATTTATAGAAGCAGATGTTTCGACAACCCCTGGTCCCGTAGGGACGATATATTTATAGAAGCAGATGTTTCGACAACCCCTAGTCCCGTAGGGACGATATATTTATAGAAGCAGATGTTTCGACAACCCCTGGTCCCGTAGGGACGATATATTTATAGAAGCAGATGTTTCGACAACCCCTAGTCCCGTAGGGACGATATATTTATAGCAGATGTTTCGACAACCCCTAGTCCCGTAGGGACGATATATTTATAGCAGATGTTTCGACAACCCCTAGTCCCGTAGGGACGATATATTTATAGAGATTAGTGAAAACGGACATTTATTTTCAAACTCACGTTTAAGTACAAAAATTTTACACACCCATCTTGACATTCCCTCGGAAAAAAGGTATACTTAATTTTGTAGGTCGGGTTGGATTTTCAGAGAAACCCGACACCGTTTTAATATCTATTTTTTGAAGGGATGTTATGAACCTCGGACTCACAGACAAAATTGCAGTAGTAGGCGCGTCAAGTAAAGGACTTGGACGTGCAATCGCGCTCGGTTTAGCACAGGAAGGGGCGAAGGTCACTATCTGTGCACGTAATAGGGACACGTTGGAGGCAACGGCGCAAGAGATTCGGAACCTGACCGGCACAGACGTATTGGCGGTACCGACTGATGTTAGCGAGCCTGAACAGATTGAAGTGCTTATTAACACAGCACTATCACACTTCGGAGGTATCGATATTTTAGTGAATAACGCAGGTGGACCGAGGGCGGGCAGATTTGATGACCTGTCAGCCGAAGATTATCGAGATGCGGTCCAGCTGAACTTGATGAGCACCATAAACCTATGCCGTGCTGTTGTGCCGACGATGCAGGAGCGAGGCGGCGGACGTATTATCAATCTCACCTCTGTTTCCGTTAAACAGCCGGTAGATGGTCTAATGTTATCAAATATGGCTCGGACCGGGGTTATAGGTTTTGCAAAGACGCTTGCAACGGAATTAGCTCCTGACAAAATTTTAGTTAACAATGTCTGCCCCGGTATTATTTACACCGACCGGATTCAGCAATTAGCGACTGTCCGTGCAGAAGAGGCGGGCATCACGTTTGATGAAGCCCTCGCCAACATGACAGCGAATATTCCGCTCGGCAGAATCGGGAAGCCTGATGAATTTGCTGCCCTGGTCGTATTTCTTGCCTCAGAACAGGCAAGCTATATAACAGGCACCACAATTCAGGTGGATGGTGGCATGGTAAAATCCTTGCTTTGATCGGCTATTGATGCTTTGGCTATCGGTAGTTGAAAATTGTTAGAAAAGGGGGTATCGGGAAGATAGCTCTTGTAACCGATAACCGAACCGACGATGTTAGTATCTGTAATCATTCCTGCGTTCAATGAAGAAGGCACAATTCAACAGGTTGTGGAGGCGGTAAGGGCACTTCCGTTTGATAAACAGATTATCGTTGTCAACGACGGGTCAACCGACAGTACGCGTGTGATTCTTGACGAACTGAACCGTAATGACACGTTGACTGTCGTGCATTGCGAAGAGAACCGCGGGAAAGGTTTCGCTATTCGGAGGGGGTTGTCTTCCGTTAAAGGGGAAGTCGTTGTAATTCAGGATGCGGATATGGAGCTCTGCCCCGATGACCTTGTGCCGCTTTTGGAACCCTTGAAAAAAGAGAAGATTCATGTTGTTTACGGTTCAAGATTCTTGAACGGCCGTGGGAATGCAAGTCTCCACAACTTCATAGCGAACCGTCTTCTTGCAATATATACCAATCTTCTCTACGGTTGTCATATCACAGATGAATCTACAGGTTATAAAGCGTTTTCAGCGGAGCTGATAACACACTTAGAGTTAACTTGTGAGGGGTTTGAATTTTGCCCGGAGGTTACAGCGAAACTATTGCGTGCTGGGTATCACATCCATGAGGTACCGGTCTCCTATTTTCCACGTACGAAAAAGGAGGGCAAAAAACTCAGGTTTTGGTCGGATGGATTTTTGGCGGCATGGACACTGCTGAAGTACCGATTTATCTCGAAAACTGCTCTCTTCAAAAACCGAACGCAACGTCAGGTCCCTCATCCCAGGGGATAGCGAGTCTATTTCGTTAGGAGAAGAGAATTAGAGATAAACAAGGTTATTTAGTTTAAGATAGAAGCACAGAAAGCTCACACTTCCTGTCAGAAACTGGACACACTCGGCAAAAAAAGTTTGCCATGTTTTGTCAAATTGTGTTATACTAAAATGGCTATTGGCTATTGGCTTATGGCAATTGGCAAGAGAAAGAGGACTCTGACGCGCGTCAGATATGTGCTTAGAATCACAACCTCTTGCTAATTGCTAATTGCTAATTGCCAAATTGTGTTATACTAAACTTGTCTATTTTACTTGACGACACTGTTTAATTCCTAAGGAACTGAGAGGAAAGATGGCAGAGGAAACGAAAGAAACGAACGCCCCAAATGGCTATTGGCTATTGGAAACCGTTGGCAAGAGAAAGAGGACTCTAACGCGCGTCAGATATGTGCTTAGAATCACAACCTCTTGCTAATTGCTAATTGCTAATTGCTAATTGCTAATTGCCAAATTGTGTTATACTAAACTTGTCTATTTTACTTGACGACACTGTTTAATTCCTAAGGAACTGAGAGGAAAGATGGCAGAGGAAACGAAAGAGACAACCGCTCTCAATGATTTACTCGGTGGAAAGGTCGCACACTTTTCAGACAGAAGCCTGCGCTGGTTGCTTCAAAGACCGAGAAACGTTCAGGGGTTGGTAGAAATTGCTGCTCCCGGCCTTGCGGAAAGTATCAACTTTAGCGGGCTTGAGCGGCTTAGCACGAGTTTCATTCCGAGAGACTTACGGGAACGAGAGGCGGATATTTTGTATCGCGCCCCTTTTCAAACATCGGATAAAGCCGATGAAGTCATAATCCATATCCATATCGAACACCAATCGACGGTGGACGAGACGATGGGGTTTCGTTTTCTATCTTATACCATTTTTATTAATTATTCTATCATTACCGGTTGTTAGAAATGAAACGGAGAACGGAAGACACAAACTAAAAGTTTATGCTACAAGAAAGAGCACAAACTGGAAGTTTATGCTACAAGAAAGAGCACAAACTGGAAGTTTATGCTACAAGAAAGAGCACAAACTGGAAGTTTATGCTACAAGAAAGAGCACAAACTGGAAGTTTATGCTACTACAAAGCACAAACTGGATGAAGATTAATTTATTAATTCGGTAATAATCCGACATAGCGTAGCAATGCTTGTGAGCCGCCTCTAAACTGTGTCATAAAGTCAAGCACCTTGTCTTTGAGGGTCTCCCACTCATCGCAGAGGCGATGGATATGCAGAACCGATTGCCGCACCCATCGCCATAACTTCTCAATCGGATTTGTCCACGGCGCATAAGTCGGCAGCTGCACTATTTCAATCGGGAGTTTTGTCAGTTCACCGATTTTCTCGGAAAGTTTTCCGGTCCAATTCGGCGGGGTCGGTTTCACAAAGGAGACCGATTGCGGCAGCAGTGCCTCCATCAAATTGGCGTGAAAATGTATCGCCCGATTATCTTGGATAAGATAAATCCGTTGCTTGTCGGGATAGCGTTGGCAAATCTCGGTATAAAATGTATGGAGGGCTACAACTGTGCAGCTTGGCACTTGCTGATAAACAACGTCTCCTGTATGGGGGTTCATAGCACCGATACCATAAATAGTTTTATCCGATTGATAACTCTGATGGGCTAATGGCGTTTTTGTCCCTGTCTGTGCCCAGTCTTTTGCTATAGTGGGGTTTCGGTAAAATGAGAACTCATCTTGATAAAGCACAGCCGTGTTCTGTGGGTTTTGATGGGTCTCTTCTAAAACTTGCTGTATCCGTTCGATTTTCTTGGCATAGTCTGTATCCGGACTCTGCAAATACAGTCTAGCACGCTTATAGCTGATGCCCAGGCGTGAGAAGATTTGATGGATACCCGGCACAGAGATATTAGCAAGCCACGGCACAACCTCGCCAACCGTGCGAAGCGTCCAGCGCGTTTGATGTGCCTTGACTTGTCCCGGGTCTTGTCCTATAGCCGTCAACGCCTCGGTTTCTGCTTCTTCGGGGGATTTGGGGGCGAACGCGGGTTTGCGGCCACGGCCCGGTCTATGAAACAATCCTTGAATGCCCTCTTCTTGGTATCGGCGAAGCCAGGCATAAACAGTGTCCGGATCTCGCTTCTTTAGCAGCCCTTTGAGGGCGATTTTGTGTGGAGAAGTTCCCGCGGCTATCTTTAGCAGGGCAGCCGCACGTTCCCGAAGATAAGCGGGTTCCCCTGTATCGCGGAGTTCAATCAGTCTTTGGCGTTCATCTTTACTGAGTTCAAGTTCATGGCGTTTTGACATAAGACAATACCTCCTGGGACAATAGGATAACATAAAAACAGAAATTACCGAATTAATTTCTTAATCTTCATGAAGTTTATGCTACTACAAAGAGACATTTTCAATTAGGAATGGTATTACATGGTATCGATATGGGACGCAGAAATCAGACGATGGGAGAAAGACAAGCCTCCCAAAAGTGAACGCCGCTTGTCCCCGATTCTGCCGATACTCTTTTACACAGGCGACCAGAGCTGGAACGTTCCGCTGACCCTGGAAGCACTCATGAACCTCCCGAAGGAGCTGGAACGTTTTATTCCCAAGTTTGAGACGGTGCAGCTGGATGTCAAAGAGACAGAGGTGGAAGTGCTAACGCAGACAGAACATCTGATAGGTTGGCTGCTTACGGTGCTGCAAAAGGAGCGTGCAAGCCCAGAGGAGCTAAGGCGTGCCTTAGTTGATATGCTAATGCACACGGATACGCTTCCTGCGGGACAGGCGGCTGAGAAACGTGAGGCGATTCAATATATCCTATCGCTTATCATGCATCGCCGGCCTCCGGCGGAGCATGAAGCGTTGATAGAACTTGTTGATAAACATACCCCTACTTTGGAGGTAAATTCAATGACACGCACAATAGCACACGAATTGATGGAACAAGGTATAGAAATCGGTGAACAGCGCGGTATAGAAATCGGTGAACAGCGCGGTATAGAAATCGGTGAAAAACGCGGTGAACAGCGCGGTCTGGTTCGTGCGAAGTGGGAGGCTATCCTGAAAGTGCTATCTTCCCGTTTTAGCGATGTTCCTGATACCCTCACCCGTAAAATCGGCAGAATGCACAGTCTCCAACGTCTAGATTCAATCCACACACAAGCGTTAGAGGTGCAAGCCATAGAGGATATAGAGTGGTAATGTGTTGGGCTGCCTATAGGATAAAGTGAGACAGAAGTACACAGGACTTACGCAAATTTATCAGGAGTCTCGTAGGGGCGGGGTCTCCCCGCCCGCTATGTCTCCCCCTATGCTCCCATTATCATAAGGGTTTATCAACGCACTGCGTAAGTCCTGGTACAAAAACTTTACACACCTGATTATAGATTTTTTTTGACATCTTTCTGAAAATTTGGTATCCTTTTAATCGTTGGCGGGCAGCTTGCCCCCCTACTGTAACATCATGCATGGTAGTAGGCATTCTCCGAATGCTGTCCTGCTAAAAACATACACAACTCTGGAGGTTAAATTACGAACTATGTCCAAACAAATAACCTATTCTCTATTGACGCTTTTATTGATATGCGGTCTGTCCTTCTCTGCTTTCGGGCACGGCGATGTTTCTTCGCTTTTAGAGGATATCAACAAAGACGGTGTAGTGAACATCCAAGACTTAGTGCTCGTTGCCAATGCGTTTGGCCAGGCGGTAGGCAGGGATGTAGCCCAGAATCCCGATGTCGATCGAAGTGGCAGCGTTGATATTCTTGACCTGGTTCGCGTAACGAAACGTTTTGGTGAAACTGTGCCGGATGAGAACTCAACGTATCATGATATTCAGGAGTATATTTTTGATAAGAGCTGTGCCAGTAGCATTTGCCATGCTGCACCGCAGAACGCAGCCAATTTAAATCTAACATTTAGACTTTCCTATCAAGATTTAGTCGGACGTGTGCCTCGGAATCCTGCAGCGGCAGCAGCAGGGATGAAACTCGTTGACCCCGGCAATCCGGAGAACAGTTTCCTTTTGACGAAATTAATGGGCCCCGAAGCTCCCGAACTCGGTCAACGCATGCCTTATGGGATGGGAGCACTTCACAACGGAAAAATTAATGCTATCCGCACATGGATTACGGCAGGCGCGCCAGAAGCAGGAAAAGTGCCAGGAATCGGTGACCTCGGGGTACTTCGAGACCCGCAAGAGGTATTTACACCACCTGCACCTCCGCCCCCTGGGCAAGGTTATCAACTTCGACTGCCGCCTTTCAAGATCGCACCTGGGACTGAGCGAGAGGTGTTCTATGCAACACAGATTACGGATGAAAATGGGCAACCTATAACGGGCGACATTTTTATTAACAGGGTTGAAATTTTCTATCCATCTGGCAGTCATCACTTCATCATATATCGGATTACGGAAAATGGGCTAGCCAAAGGGCTCTTAGAGAACGGCATAATCCCTGGCATTGCGGTGAACCCTGAGGATACTTTCCGGGAACTTGACGCGAGTAATCCTGATCCGGTATTCGGACATATTGGCGAAAGACTTTTTGTCGTTGGCACACAGACAGACGATACCGTCTTCCAGTTTCCTGAAGGCGTAGGCTTGCGATTGCCCGGAGATACGATTTACGACCTGAATTCTCACTATATCAATCTCCTCGGAGACGAAACGTTGATTGGCGAAACCTATGTCAATATCTATACAATTCCGGAGGAGGAGGTCAAGTATGAGGCACTCGAAATTTTCGTCAACAATCGTCAAATTAACGTACCGCCTAAAAAGACACGCGTCGCCAAAATGACCTGGTACGTTGAAGATGAATTGCGAGTCCGCGGCCATGACCCGGATACGGCTTTGAACGTCTTTTTGCTGAGTTCTCACATGCACAGGCACGGCGAAATTTTCGAAATTTATCAGACATCAACAGATAAGTTATTGCATCGGAGTGTCGCTTATGACGATGCACCTATTGACCTATTCAAGCCGCCCTTGGTTTTAGGCCCTGACGATGGGCTCAGCTTCCGGTGTACGCATAATAACTACGATAAAGACGTGCCGCTCCAGTTCGGACTTACCTCCGAGGACGAGATGTGTATTATGTTCGGTTATTACTTTGTACCGGCTGACAAGGCGGGGAGTATAATTCAATAGTATTGTAGGAGTCCTTGAATCGGGTTTCCTGTCCCACAACTACAACTATCCGCTTTTTGGCTTTCGGCTGTCGAAAACTATCAGCTATCGGTAAGAGGGTTTTGATTTATCATCAGAAGTCTCTTACCAACAGCTGACTGCCGATGGCGCATCGCAAATAGCATGCTTACCACACCATATAAAAAAAAGAATTTCATCGAATCCTTAGCACAGCGAGTCCTTGTGTGCGATGGTGCCATCGGCACAGAACTCCGGAAACGTATACCGGCGCATCTGTCTTGTGTAGATGCCTGTAATATTTTTGATGAATACAGAGACGCAGTCGTTGAGATTCACCGAGAGTACGCCGCAGTCGGGGCGGATGTTATTCAAACCAACACCTATCAGGCAAATAGAGAGGCGTTGGCAATTCACGGGTTAGCCGAGCAGGTTGAAGCCATTAACCGGGCAGGCGTGAAATTAGCGCGGCGTGGTGCAGGGGAGGCGTGCTATATTGCTGGCTCCGTTGGGCAAATTCCGTTTCAAACGGCGGATGCCACTGCCACAAACGTCAGCCCATCCAGTAAAACGATTCGCAAGCTTTTCAAAGAACAGATGGACGCACTCGTTAATGAAGGGGTTGACCTGCTCATATTGGAAACGTTTGTGTCTGCCAAGCAGGCGGAGATAGCTACGAAGCAGGCACTGACGTACGATTTACCTGTTATCGTCGAGATTAGCGGAATTTCTGGTGGAACTGTCGGCACAGGCGTGGATGTACGCGTCTTCGCCCAGGAATTGGAACAACTCGGTGCCCATGCGGTCGGTATAAATTGTAGAGGCCCGCACGATTTGGTTGAAGCGATGGAGCTCCTCGCGCCTGTCATAAAGGTACCGCTCGTCGTGCAGCCCAACGCGGGCAATCCGAGGGTGGAACAGGGAGAAATTGCCGTTTCCTATACCGTTGACGCGGATGTCTTTACCGACTATGTCCACAAATTAATTAAACTTGGCGCGAACATGATTGGGGGGTGTTGCGGCACAACGCCTGAGTATACCGCCAAGATTCGGGAAGCGGTTGCCGATACGAAACCGGTTAAACGGCAGCCCCGTATTTTTGTGCTGCCGAAACGTTCGCCAGCGTCCAAAACAGAACGAGATAACCCGGTGCAGCAGGTATTTGAAACACGCGAACGGATTGTGAGTGTAGAGGCGCGCGCCAATACGTTTCCACAATTACGTGCCCTGCTCAAGGAGGCGAAAGTCCTCGCTGCGCTCGGTGTCGACCTATTTGATGTGACCGATAATTCCGGGGCAGCGGTAAACATCGGGGCAGTCGGGACAGCCTTTAGACTTCAGCAGGCGACGCATATTCCGACGCTTATCCATTGGACAACCCGGTCGCGCAATCTTATCAGTATGCAGTCGCATCTGTTGGAGGCAGAGGCGTTGGGGATTCGCGGAATAGTCGCTTTATCCGGTGACCATCCAAAGGCGGGCCCGTATGAATCCGCTAGTCTTGTCCCTGACGTTCGCGGCGCGGTTCAATTGATGAAGCTCATTTCTCGGTTAAACCGAGGTGAACTTGCCGATGGCGCGTCCATCGGAGACCCGTGTGGTTTTTATTACGGCGGCGGGTTCACAATTGCTGAAAACCTATTACCCCACGTTAAGCATCTAACCAATAAAGTCGCAAACGGCGCAAAGTTTGCCTATACACAACCGGTTTGGACATATCAAGACATTGAACGTGCGCAGAAAGCGACTGAACACCTCGGCATAAAAATCCTTTACGGCATTCTACCGCTAACGAGTTTCCGCAGTGCCTCCTACCTACGCGACAATTTAGGGCTTTATATTCCGCAGTTCATTGTTGATAAATTCCGGGACCTTGGCGATACGGCAGGCAGTGAACTCGGCATGCGGTTGACCTTGGAGCTGGTCCAGAAAATCCGAAATCAGGATGCATTTCCGATTGATGGCATCTATCTTATCCCCCCAGCGCGGCTAAATTGGAAAAATAGACGCGGTGTTATTTCTGAAATCGTTAAAACCTATCGTTAGCCTGGGCTATTGGAAACCATTGGAAACCGTTGGAGACCAGAAGTCTCTGACGCGTGTCAAAAACCTGCTTAGAATCGCAACCTCCTGCTAAATGCTAATTGGTTGTTGGCAAGAACGCATCGTCTAATACCGAATTTAAAAAAATAATCTTCAGGACTATATTATCATTTTTGCCTATTTTTGATAATAAGGAATTCTATATTATCATTTTTACCTATTTTTGATAATAAGGAATTCTATATTATCATTTTTGGAAACTATCGCGAATTTAGTGGATTTGCAAAATGGAAAAATAATATGAATCCTGTTAATTTGGTATAAGTGGGACGTTTGTATGCGCGCTTACAAATGGTGGAGGAGATGCTTAAACAAATGAACCTCATTCCTCATTTTGTTTATTGAAGAGAACGCGAAATTCTGCTAAAATATTAGAAAAACAGGTAGGAGAAGGAGACACAACCCAAGAGATGGACAAAAAACGCGCAAATGGACGCTACTATACACGTGGAAATCCGTTTCAGATGGAGGTTTTCCAGACGTGGGCAAAAGCTCTTAATTTAGAACAACAGACCGTATTGGAACCGTTTGCAGGGGCTAAGCACATTCCACAATTAATTGCCGCAGCAGATTTGCAGTGCGGAGATTGGGCATGTTATGACATTGCACCGGGGGCAAAAGGAATTGTGCAACGTGATACACTCCTTGACTTTCCAAGGGGATTTGATGTATGCATTACCAATCCACCTTGGCTTGCGCGCAACTCTGCAACGCGCCGAGGGTTGCCGTTTCCGGAAACAACACACCACAATGATCTTTATAAATACGCGCTTGAACAGTGTTTAACACACTGTTCATGGGTTGCCGCCATCATTCCTGAGGCGTTTATTCGGAGCGGTCTGTTTTTGCAACGGTTGTGTGATTTTATCTCTTTGGTCCCACAAACACAAGGTTCGATGGCACAAGAAAATAAAAAAAGAGACACCTCCTATATGTTTGAAGACACTGAACATCCAGTGGGTCTGGCACTGTTTGCCCCGGACGCAACATCGGACGTTAGGGTATGGCGTAACAATCAACTTATAGGTGGTCTCAATGCGCTACGGAAGCATCTCCCGATGCGTTCCAGCAATCGCGGCATTGTGTTCAATGAGCCGAATGGAAACCTCGGCCTCATCGCCATAGATAATACCGTCTCTGCCTCTATCCAATTTTGTCCGCCAGCGGAACTGGCGGGGTATCCTATCCGCCACCAGTGTCGCTCCATTACGAAAATTGGTGTGCCGTGGCGCGTGGACATAGAGATGCTCAACGCGCGTTTGGCAACAATCCGAGAGAAAACCCACGATGTTTTCTTGACAGCGTTCAAAGGCATACGCCGCGATGGACAGTACCGACGACGGTTAGATTGGGCATTGGCACGGTCAATTATTGACGTGAAAGGCCTACATTTGCAACTTGAAATGGATATGGAGTAAAAATAACTTAATCGCAACCCCGCCTGTAACAACGACGAAGGCACCATGATTCAATTCTATGCAAACTCATAGACCTCCTGGTTCATCTACTCCTATTACAAGTCGCTCCCTCCTCATAGGTGTCCTACTTATCCCTGTCAATGTCTATTGGATGACGATAGTTGAGGTGAAATACTACTCGCTTGATGGCTCGTGTCTGCCGCTGTTTATTCAACCCGTTTTCATCATGTTTGTGTGTGTGGTAGGCAATTGCATCTTGAAACAATTTGCCCCTAAACGGATGTTACAGCAAGGGGAGTTGCTAACTGTCTACATCATGGTAGCGATTTCCTGTACATTTGCCGGGCATGACACAATGCAGAATATGTTCGGCAGTATTGCCCACCCTTTCCGATTTGCAACGGAAGAGAATGAGTGGCAAACACTTTTTTTCCCATATCTTCCGTCATGGCTCACTATCTCTGATGCCCAGAGCTTGCGTGGGTTTTATGAAGGCGAATCGACCTTCTATACAAGCCACAATTTTTTTGTTTGGATAAAACCGCTGCTGTTCTGGGGATTTTTTTTCCTCGTCATGATGTTTATGATGCTTTGTATCAACACGCTTATCCGAAAACGGTGGGCGGAGCAGGAGAAGCTGGCGTATCCTATTATCCAACTGCCGCTGTACCTTTCAGAGGAGGGCGGAAGTCGTCTACTGAAAAATAGGATGATGTGGGTAGGTTTCAGTATTGCGGCAACCATTGGGGTGATTAACGGTATTCATTACCTATTTCCGCAGTTTCCGGAGATTCCGTATATCAAACGGACGGCTGTATTTCAAAACATCTTTACGGAACGTCCCTTGAGTGCTATCCGCGGAACACGCATCTCTGTTTACCCGTTTGCTGTGGGATTAGCCTATTTCCTTCCGCTGGATTTGTCCTTTTCGTGCTGGTTTTTCTTTGTGGTGCGGTTAGCAGAATTTGTGATTGCGGCCGCGCTTGGCACACGTTATTTTCCGGCTTTGAACGAACAGGCTTATGGGGCGTGGGTTGCACTGTTCATATTGGCTATTTGGGTTACGCGTCGGCATCTAAAAGCGGTATTGAAAAAGGCGTTAGGTTTTCAGTCGGAGCTTGATGATTCAGATGAACCGATGCCGTATCGTGCTGCGTTGTTAGGCATTATCGGCTCACTGATTGCGCTCGGTATTTTTGCGAACATAGCGGGTATGGCATTATGGGTTGCTGGCGTTTTCTTTGGTGTCTATTTCCTGCTCTCCTTTGCGATTACCCGGGTGCGTGCGGAGCTCGGCACACCGCATGAAATTTACTATGTGAACCCACACGATATGCTGGCGATGGTTGGCGGAACGCGGCAATTTGATACGAGCAGCCTCACAATTATGTCGCTTTTCTATTGGTTCAATCGCGGGTATCGGAATCATCCGATGCCGAATCAGATAGAGGCGTTTAAGTTGGCAGAATCAACAGGTATGGGCAACCGGCGTTTGTGGATAGCGATGTTAATCGCAATTGTTATCGGCATTTTAGCCACCTTTTGGGCGAATCTTGACATTACCTTCCGCAACGGCGCGGTTGCTAAGGCTGGCGGTTTCAAAGGATGGGTCGGCAGAGAGTCGTTCGGTCGCCTTCAGCGGTGGTTACATAATCCGACTGAACCGAACATGGTCGGCATGGGATTTATGGGAATTGGCGCGCTTTTGACGTTCGTGATGATGTATATGCGGATGCATTTCTTGTGGTGGCCCTTTCATCCGGCGGGGTACGCGCTCGCTATCAGTTTTGCGATGGATTACTTCTGGTTCGCCTTTTTCGTGGCGTGGTTTCTGAAATTAATGATTTTACGACACGGGGGGTTGAAGTTGCATCGACGCGTAGCACCGCTCTTTCTGGGGTTAATTTTAGGTGATTACGTCATCGGGGGCGTCTGGGCAATTATCGGGCCGCTATCGGGGTTGCGTACCTATAAAATTTTCATTTAAAATTTCCTTGCGGTTCGGTGAGGAGATATGTAAGAAAACCGTCTATTTCCGTCCATCCAGTCCTGCCCGTTGGTTGGGTTTTTGATATTTCCTTGCGGTTCGTTTAGAATTTTAGTAGTTAAAAGGGTTTCTTCCGTATATCCAGCCCTGCTCTTAGTCCCGTAGGGACGATATATTTATAGAAGTCTTTTGTGCTCGTTCTCTTAGTCCCGTAGGGACGATATATTTATAGAGGTTAGTGCAAACGGATGTTTATTATCAAGCTCACGTTAGATCAAGTAAACGATTTATGAGATAGACTGTAAGACAGATACCTCTGTTGGAAACCGGCCTGTAGCGACGGGACAGGTGGTCAAGAGGACCATGAATCAAAATTATCCTATTACAAATACTACAATCTCGCTCGGGGATAGAGAGATTCAACTTACGGTTATAGATGAACCTGACCGTCTCTTGGACGAATTGAGTAGAGAGGACAGTGACGGAAAACTCTATCTCCCCTACTGGACCTATCTCTGGGAGTCTGCTATCGGACTGGCACACCACGTGGAGGCAATAGGGCAAACGCTCTCTGACCAACACATCCTGGAAATCGGCTGCGGTTTTGGACTTGCAGGAATTGCTGCCTGTCACGCTGGGACAAAAGTGGTTTTCACGGACTTTGAACGGGAGGCACTGTTGTTTGCACGGCACAACGCACAACAAAACGGTGCGGATTCAGCTGTTTTCGTTCAGATGGATTGGAACGCGCCGTGCTTCCGTTGCAGGTTTGACGTTATTCTCGCTGCCGATGTAATCTATGAGGAGCATCATTGGCAACCGATTTTAGCTCTGCTCCAGAAGCTGCTCGCGCCTAACGGCATCGCCCTCTTTTCTGAACCGAATCGGAAAAATGCAGATGGATTCTTCATAACGCTACAGGATAGTGGGTTTATATACAAAAAAACCATCTGCACTATTTCCTTATCGTGCTCTGAAGCTCGCTCCTACGGGGATGAGAGGACTATCCCAATTAACATCTACACGGTTGAACGAGCGTGAGCTTGTAGCAGAGGCCTCTTTGATAGTGCCCAACACCATTCCTCTCAACGCGTTTGAGTTCTCCAGCTAACTGCTGCCTTGTGTCTACTTATCACTCTTTTGGGTTCCCCAGGTTACTTTTTTTTTATCGCGTGGGGTAACAGGAAGCACATCATCGCTTATCCAATCTATTATCTGATCCCACCCCGGATCGTCTGTTAGCTGTGTTCTCACACGGGTTGGGATATGATACTTATAGATATAGCAAGGTGGAAACTCTATAGGACCATGTATCGGTTCGTTCAAAGGCATACCTTCACGTGCACTAAAAACAACCGATTTACCGTCGTCCATCCAGTCAATGCCGTAGCATCTCCAATCCTCCGGTATATCGAGTTTTTTTATGTTTGTTCCGTCGCGATTACAAATCATATACCGATACGCCCTGAAGAACCTTGCGTTGCCGACATTTGGCACGAACTCCCATTTATGCTCCATTTCTGTAAACACAATCTGTTTACCATCCGGGGACCAGCGCGGACGGGAGCGGTGAATAACGAAATTATCCGCTTGTATACCGGGGGTAGGGATGAGTTTGCGTCGGTTCCGACCATCCGCCCCGATAATCCAGATTGTGCTGCCAGCCCCCCCCACCGCCACTGCCTCTGCGAATACAATGGACTTGCCATCCGGAGACCAATCACAGAAGTTCGCCAGGGTATCCGCTATTTCTTTCATCTTCCCCGTTTCAATATTCAGCACGGTGATGCTGTATTTTGATTTGTTGTCCACCCGAACTGTCCTATTAAAGACGATATACTTCCCATCCGGTGAAAATGACACTATACCGATATAACCCCCACCATCTTCTATGAGTTTCCGAACGTTCGTGCCATCCGGATCCATCAAGAATACGGCTACATCTCCATTTACACGGAGCCGTCTCTGAAATGCAATCTGTTTACCGTCAGGGGACCAGCAATTGGGGAAAGGTCTCAACTCTTTGGATTCGGTGAGGAGTGTCTGGTTGCTACCATCATCGTCCATAACGTAAACACCCCGCACCCCGTTGCGTTCTGAGCTAAAAACGATTTTGGCCTGTGCTGCGGTTGATATAAGCAGTAGCAGCAGACAAAGCAAACTGATTTTGCGTCCAAACATGACTATTCTCCTTGGATGGAATGGCCCCCTGCCCCAAAAAGCGGGGACAGGAGGCCTTTACAGTAGGTTATGGATTGTGGTTTTCATCAAACGTGGTAGTATTATCTGTGCCGTGCCAGATATCTGTAGTTCCATCTACGGTTTGTCGGCAGGCTGAATTTCGTAACATGTGCCCTTGTAACAAACGATGACGTGCTTTCCGATGGCAAGATATTTTGCCAATTCAGGTGTCTTCGTCAGCAACTCGAAATAGGCATCACTGCCGAACGTTATCTTCGTTGTTTCGGTTTCCGGTGTGTGTGTGCTATCCACCCAGACCTTTTCGCGAAGCTGGAAAGTCTTGTCCTTGACACGTTTAACCGTAATCCGTGCTTGTGTTACTCTTCCTTCAGCCTGTAGTTCTTGAAGTGCCAGACTTTCCGCCTGTTTCGTGCTTGCTGTTTTTGGTTTTTGAACCCCGCCAAGCCTAGCAGCCTCCTGCTCGAGCTCTACCTTGTCTGGGAGCGTCTGTCCTCTCTGCCTTGATAATCGGCTGCTTAATCCCCTGCCGTTTGTTTCCTCCTCTGTTACAAGAAAAGAGGTGTATGGGGTCATAATACCGTATTTCTCACTAAGCCGTTTAATCTCGTCAATTACCTCTTTATTTTCACCGTTCAGTCTTATCGCGTCAACGAGATATGCGACTTTGCGCTGTGCCCACAATTGCGGTAAGAATTGATGTCCCGCTTCCTGTTTCGGAAATTTCGCTGTATTGGCGAATTCCCGTTTTTTGCCGTTGATGTCGCCGCGAAGGGTTAGCTGTGTCTTTCCATCACCGGCATACCTGCCAAGCACTGTCAACTGTGACCCGCGAAACAGATGGGGCAGCTTCTGCGGATACAGATTTTTGGTTTTGATGTTCTGGATATCCAAAGCCAAATTGACGAGAATGGGTTCGCTAACCTTCGTAAAGAAAGCGGATACAGCGACCTCTAAATTTTCCTGCGGTTTGACATATTGACGGGTACCGCCATTCTGTTCCGCTATTTTATCGAGCAAATTGACGTTGACATCGTAGCCTACCCCGAACACGAAGATACGCGATGTATCTGCGTTTGCACCGGAAACGTTCTTGAGAATTCGCCCTGTATGGGTTTCACCGACGGTTGCCTCGCCATCAGTTAGGAAAATAACAATGCGTGGTCGCTTCGCATCCGGTTTATCCGTTACAGCGGAGAGGAGGGCGTCATTGATATTTGTGCCGCCGTTTCCCTTAATATCGTCAATGAAAGTGAGCGCGTTTTCACGTTCCTCTTTTACAGAAACCAATGTATCGGCGAACGGCTCAACATCGGTATTGAAAAGGATGAGGTTAAATCGGTCGCCCTCGTTTAGATTGTTGACGCAAAAACGGAGTGCCTCTTTCGCCTGTTCTATTTTTCTCCCTTTCATACTCCCGGAGCGGTCGAGGATGAAGATGAAATCCTTTTCAATAATTTCTGTCTGCTTCACCTCATATTTCGGAGAAATCAGGAGCATAAAATAACCCTCTTTCTCTGTATCCTCGCGATGGGCAATTAGGTCAATACCGAAATCTTTGTCGGAAACAGAATAGTAGCAGACGAAATCGCGGCGCACAGTGACGCTTCTGCCTTCATAACTGATGGTGGCATGATGGTCATCCTTGCGGTTGACTGCAATCTCATGGGAGGGGGAATAAATTGTTTTGAGGGGGTGTTTGCTCTTAACATCGAGCGAAACCGCAAGGCTATCTACCGGGTAGTCAGTGAATTTCTCGGTTCGGAGTGGATACGTGTACTTGGCGAGTCCGGAATCTAAACTGATAACTTGTGAGTATTCAAGTTGGATGCGTCTTTCCCCGTTTGGCGGGATGGGAAACACGCGTGCCTGAAACGCCCGGGTGCCGATATACTCTAGAAGTGCGGGGTCTTGCATAGAACGGACAATCCCTTCGTATATATTTCGTGCCTTTGCCTTTGATAGCAGCTCCGCTTTGACCGGCTCCCCATTAATATATAGCACGAAGTCTGAAACGGCTACGTCGTCCGGAAGTGGAAAGAGATAGGTGCCTTCCAATTGAAAGCCGGTCGGGTTCGCGAAAACCTGGTCGATTTTCGTTGTGGTTAGTTGGTTATCAATTGAGACGTTCACATGATGCTTCTCAATTCTTAGGGTTTGAATGCCGTGTTGAATGTTCGCTGACCGCGTTACAATAATACCTTGTGCCTGAGCGAATTGTGCAACGCCTATCAAGAGTGTAATTAAAAACACTACGTGGGAATTCAATCTTTGAATCATGGGGTGCCTCCGGTTGCCTGCTGCCGTTGTTGCAGGCGGGTTTCTTCGAAATTATTGGTTAATCGCTTGAGTTCTGATGTTTCTGACATACCTCCACACCTAAAGGAGTAGGAGTATATCAGCAGTTAGCGGGGCGCGCCTATCGATAAAAATAAACGCGCCAATAAGGTTAATGAGCTGGGGAACCTAGCCCTTACTGCGCTGCGGCCTGGTCCTTTAAGCGGCGTGCCTTCCGGACGAGACGTAGCAGCTCTTTCCTCTGTTCCTCACGTTGAGGCGTTTCCGAATCGAAGTGCGTTAGAATCCCCTTAAGTGTCCGTTGCACCGCACCTAAACTCCCCTCCTTTGCCCAATAACTCTCTCGGAGGATTTCAGCGAATTGTGCAACTGCAGCAGCAAACTGAAAATCGGGTGACGCATCCTCAAATTTACCTTTGAGTGCCTCCACTAGCAGTTTTTCATTGACCTCCGTAACCTGTTCCGTATCAGGGTCTTCATGTCGGATATAGACGGTTGCGAGCTCACCGGTGTCAACCTCTTTAGAGAGTTTAACCTCATAAAGTGCGGTGACGCTGTGTCCAGACCCGATTTCGCCTGCATCCGCCTCGTCGTTTCGGAAGTCTTCGTGTTTCATTTCGCGACTCTCGTATCCGACCAACCGGAATCGGCTCACTGTCTCCTCGTTGAACTTAACCTGTATTTTTGCATCTTTTGCGATAACCTGTAACGTGCCTGTCAGATTTTCGACAAAAATACGTTTCGCTTCTTTAAGCGTGTCAACGTAGGCGTAATTCCCGTTGCCTTTCTTGGCAAGTTGTTCCATGAGAGTATCGTTGTAATTTCCCATGCCGAATCCGACCGTGGTCAAGAAAATCTTATCGTCTGCATAGTCGCTAATTTCTTTGAGGAGCGCCGGGGGCGATGTTACACCCTCGTTCGCGACACCATCTGAACAGAGGATGACACGATTGATAGACTCCTGTTGGTTGTTCTGCTGTGCAAGTTCATATCCCTTGCGGATGCCATCTTCAACGTTTGTCACACCTTCTGGGTGCAGCGACTCAATTTTTTCCAAGATGTGTTTCCGATTCACAACGCCTGTGTGCGGTAACACAACTCGAGCAGTAGTACCGTAAACAACAATACCTATCTTATCGGTTGGGCGGAGTTGCGATACCAAGAGACGCAACGCCCTTTTCACTAAGCCGAGTCGATTCTCCATCCGCATTGAACCGGAGACATCGATGACAAAGGTGAGGATTGCATCTTTGCGGTCGGTGTCCGGAATGGTATGTCCCTGAATACCGATACGTAGCAATTGAAGCCGTTTGCCTTTTCCAAATTTTGAGGGCGCGCCCTCAAGATGGACAGCAAACGCTGCATCGGTAGGCGGGGTATAGTTGTAATCAAAAGCGTTGATAAATTCCTCAACCCGTACCGCTTCTGCTGGCGGTAGATGCCCATCTGTGAGATACCGACGCGTTACAGCGTAAGACGCAGAATCGGCATCCATTCCGAACGTCGAAAGGTTATCATCTTCCGTATCAATGAATGGATTCGTGCCGTGTCCCTTAAAGTACACATCGCGATAAGCAGCACCGTTCGGCGGAGTTAACCCGAACTGTAGAGAGCGGGATGCCATAGAGCGCCTAGCCACCACCTTTTCGCGGGTACTTGCAGCACCTCTGCTTCTGGAAAGGGTCGTCTGGCGTAAAGGTGGCGGTTGCGCCTGTTCCTGTTCACTTGAGAAATAAGATATTGGACGCTCCTTGGGTTCAGGAGACTGTAAAACCCCTAATAGTGCGTCACAAGTCGCTAGTTGTTCTTCCTCAAGATGGGCCTCCGTGAGCGAATATGAACAGACGAAATCGGTGTCTAATTTGACCGCCGTAGCCTGATAAGTTATGTGCGATTGTTCCTCAGGTTCATCGGTAACCGTGACAGCGTGTGAGGCGGAGCTGAACTTTTCAACCTTATAACCTGCTTCAGTCGCAATTGACACTTCGAAATTCTCAACGGTATCATCGCTTTGAAGCGGATGTGTGTATACAAAGTTCTCATCAGTTTCCGTAACCGATTCGGTATATCGGACTTGAACACGGCACTCCGCATCAGCGGGGAGTTGCAACACCTTTGTCTGTAAGGTGACAATACCAATTGCCTCTAAAATTGGGGCATTTTCTGCGTGGAATGCCTGTCCGAAGACCGCTTCTAATTTCTTTGGAGTTGCCACTTTTACCGGGACGACTTTGTCGTTAATAACAACCTCCGCGGTTGGGAGGACAGCCTTTTCAGGGAGCGGAATGATAAACACTCCCTCAATTGCCGCCGCGTTCGGGTTAGTGAAAACGAGTTGAACATCCGTCGTTGCATATCCGTGTCCGATGCGGATGTTCAGAAGATAGTGTTTGATAACTAATTTTTCAAATTGACCGACCTCCGCTAAGCGTGGAATAAATCGGGTCTGCGCCAATGAATTTGAATCGGGGTGCCTCTGCTTCCCTGCTGCCGTTGTTGCAGGCGGGGCCGTCCCTTGATGTTGTGAGGTTCCTCTTTGTTGTTCAACCGATTTTTTCATGGGAAGTAAGCTCCTTTATTTATGTTTAATTTGTGAATTAGTGGATGTCTAAGTTCGTAATAGTTAGCAACGTTCAGACACAGATGTGTGGGACTGCGCCTCAGATACACCCTGGAAAGAGAAAGGTGCGTTTGAACGCTTGGTACCTATCTTATGACGTTTATTTAACCAAAAAGTTTAAATGTTTGAATAGGACATTTGTAAGCGCGCCTGCAAATGGGGGGGGGGCACCTAAACGCTAGGTTTCTCTGCGTTCAAACCGACCTATAAGACGGTATTATCCTACAAATTCACGATTTTTGGGGGGGTGTCTTTCGCCATGACAATGCGTTTTTGCCAATTTGCATCGTCTTTGTCAGGGAAGTCCGTGCGGGAGTGGGCACCACGGCTTTCGGTTCGAATGAGTGCCGCTTGCGCGATTATCCAGGCGACATTGAGCATATTTAACGTTTCACATAATGCCACATCAGTCGTTTGAAGATATGTAGGTGAATTAGGGCTGAGACCAATCTGTGTCCCTATTTTCTCTAAATCGGTGAGGGTTTGTTCTAACCCTTCGCTGTCGCGTTCAATACCGACATTTTCCCAGAGCGTCTCGCGAATAGCGTTCTGTGTGATTTGTGTAACATTCTCAACCGATTCCGTTGTTACGGAAACCTTCGGGGCATGCCGACTCCTTTCATCCGGGGGTTGGTCCGATGTTTGAGACATCGCATAAGCAGCAGCGTTAGTGCCAGCACGTACTCCGAAGACGAGGCATTCTAAGAGCGAATTGCTTGCTAAGCGATTTGCTCCGTGTACGCCGGTGCATGCAACCTCCCCACATGCATATAATCCGTTGAGATTTGTTTCTGTATCGATATTTGTGCGGATGCCGCCCATCATAAAGTGTGCGCCAGGGCGGACAGGAATTAGGTCGATGGAGATGTCCAATCCGTAGTGTTTTGTCGTCTGAGTGATAGTCGGAAAACGTTTCTGGATAAAGTCCGCGGATTTATGGGTGATGTCAAGATAGACACATGGGAAGCCTGTGAGGTGCATTTCGTTTTGTATGGCTTGACTGACGATGTCTCGCGGTGCGAGTTCACCTTTTTGGTGGTATTTCTCCATAAACCGTTCGCCTCGGATGTTGATGAGTTGTCCGCCTTCGCCGCGTACGGCTTCGGAGATTAGGAAATTAGGCGCGCCATCAAGATAGAGGGTGGTTGGGTGGAATTGAACGAATTCCATATCTATCATTTCACATCCGGCGCGCCATGCTGCTGCAAACCCGTCTCCTGTGGCTACCTCCGGATTGGAGGTGCAGGGGTAGAGGCGGCCGAGTCCCCCTGTTGCGAGGATTGTCGCCTTGGCATAGATGTGGACCTGTTCTCCGTTTACAATTGCGGAAATACCGTAGCATGTGATATTTTCATTTTCTACAGCATCTGTCAGCAAATCGATTGCAAAGGCGTTTGAGAGGACGCGGATACGTTCTGTGTTAAGGACGCGCTGCACGAGAACATCTGTTGTTTCGCGTCCTGTTGCGTCTCCTTTGTGAACGATTCTCCGTCGACTATGTGCTGCCTCTTGTGTAAATTGGGGTAACGTGCCTTCCCAATCGAAGTCTGCTCCCCAGTCTAACAGCTCCGTTACGCGCGGTATTCCCTCAGCGACCATTGTCTCAACTGCCTTGACATCACATAAGCCGTTCCCGGCGGTGCATGTATCCTCGACGTGGAGTTCTATAGTGTCGTCGACGTTCATGGCAACAGCGATGCCGCCTTGGGCGTAGAGCGTATTACTCTCTTTGAGCGTTGTTTTGGTGATGAGGGTAACCTGAGCGTTTTCACTTGCTGCAAGTGCGGCTCGCAGGCCTGCGGCTCCACTGCCGATGATAAGGACATCGGTATCCCAATTTGGATTCAACACAGAAAAATCTGTTTCGGTTTTCATATTATCCTGTCGTGGGCGAAAAATTTTCACCCACTGGCATCACCTTGCCGGTGCCAGTTGCGATGAGGGTGCCATCACTGCGTTTAATTTCTGCCTTCGCTTCTACTAAGCGTCGGGAGACCTTAACCCGTTCAGCGCGAACGAGCAGTTTCACCCCGGTTGGCGCGGGAGTGCGAAATCGGACCTCAAGCTGGGCGGTAACGGCCGGTCCGTTAAAGGTGCCTATCCCAATGTGGGTGATTGCTTCATCCAACAAGGTGCTGAGTATGCCGCCGTGTAAGACGTTTGCCCACCCTTGCAAGTGTTCCGAGGGGGTGCATTCAATGCTGACAGACGCGCCAGCGTCGCTAATTTCCGGTTTGACTTGTAGACCGAATGGGTTCTCCATTCCGCAAACAAAACAGCGGTTATTGTTTTCAATTGCCATTTTCACTTCCTGATTCGGTGAGCATTGCTAAGCTCCGGGCTAACTTTTGCTGTTCAGCCTGGAGTCGTTCTAGCTGTGCTCGCTTTTGGTTGACAACTTTTTCTGGGGCTCGCTCAATGAAGTTTGGGTTCTCCAATGCTTTCTTCGCTGCCGCTACATCCTTGGCTGCCTTTTGATGCCGTTTCGTTAGCCGCGCTGTTTCCGCTTCAAGGTCGATAACCCCTGATAGTGGTACATATATCGCAAGTTCGCCTATGACAGCCTCTGCTGAAGCGGCGGGTTTCGGCAAAGATTCGGCGATAGTGATTTTCTCCACGCGCGTAAAAGCCGGTAAGTACTGCTCGAGATAGGTTTCAAGCCGATTTCGAATCTCAGCATCTGGTGCTTGAATGTGAACCTCCACGGATGCACCGATTGGAACGTTCAGCTCGCCACGGATACTTCTAATATTCTCAATAACTCCCATAACAGTTGCCATTGCGGCTTCTGCTGTGGGATTCTCTCCTGTTGGTTTCGGCCACGGGGCGACGGTCACGGAGCCGTTATCCTCAGGAAGAGCACGTCGGTGTGGCAGTTGTTGCCAAATTTCCTCTGTTAAAAACGGCATAATTGGATGTAGCAGCCGCAGTGTCTGTTCCAAAACATCCGCTGCAACCCACAACGTTTTTGGTGTGTCTTTTGTAAGACGTTGTTTGGCAAATTCCAGGTACCAATCACAGAATTCGTGCCAGAGAAACGCATAGAGGGTTTGTGCGGCTTCGTGGAAACGGAAGTTTTCCAGGGCATCAGTTGTTGTTTTTATTGTGTGGCTCAAACGGCTGCGTATCCATTCAACCTCTAACGGCACTTGTTCCTCTTCTGTCCCTTCATCTTCGCTAATGGGATGCTTCTCCAAGTTCATAAGGATAAATCGCGCAGCGTTCCACACCTTATTTGCGAACCTTCTCCCCGCCTCAATCTGTGATTCGGGGAGCGGCAGATATGGGTTCGGGGTGCTTACGTTTATGAGTGCAAATCGGAATGCATCTGCGCCGTAGGCATCAATTGTCTCGAGCGGGTCAATGGTATTGCCTTTCGATTTGCTCATCTTTTGTCCCTTTTCATCGACAACAAGGCCGTGGAGGTAGACGGTATGGAACGGTACTTCGTCCATACATGCAAGTCCCAACATTATCATCCGGGCAACCCAGAAAAAGAGAATATCCCATCCCGTGACAAGTACAGATGTCGGATAAAAGGTTTCTAGGTCTGCTGTTTTGTCCGGCCATCCCATCGTAGAAAAGGGCCAAAGTCCGGAGCTGAACCATGTGTCAAGAACGTCCTCTTCCTGCCGAAAGTCGGTCGCGCCACATTCACACTGCGCGGGCGTATCCGTTGCAGCGGTGGGTTTTTCACAGGTATTGCAGTACCATATTGGCAGTCGGTGTCCCCACCAACGTTGGCGTGAAATCGGCCACGGTTCGATATTTTCCATCCAATGAAAAAAGCGGGCGGTCTCGCGTTCGGGGATAAATACAACCTCCCCTTTTTTAGTAGCTTCCATCGCCTGTTCAGCAAGCGGACGTACATTCATGAACCATTGCGGCGATATTGCCGGTTCGACTATTGTGTCACATCTATCATGATGCCCGACAGCATGTTTATGTGGCACAATTTTGACCAGATATCCCGCCTCTTTCAAATCTGTGACTACCTGTTCTCGGCACGCCCATCGGGTTAATCCGACATATTTTTCACCTGCTGCATCGTTTATGTGTCCATCGGGTGTGAAAATCGTACGTTGTTCAAGATTATGCCGCAAACCGATTTCGTAATCGTTGACATCGTGTGCGGGCGTAACCTTCAACGCTCCCGTTCCAAATTCGGAATCCACGTAAGCATCTGCAATTATCGGAATTTCTCTGTTATGAAGCGGAAGCATCGCTTTTTTGCCAATCAGGTGCTGGTAACGTTCATCCTCTGGATGCACAGCGACTGCCGTGTCGCCTAGCATTGTTTCGGGCCGTGTCGTTGCAATTTCAAGGACTCTATCGGTGTCTATAACAGGATAGTGGATGTGATAGAAGTTGCCATCAATCTCAATCGGTTCGACCTCCAGATTACTTACGGCCGTGTTGCATTGTGGGCACCAATTCACCATATAGGTATCGCGATAGATAAGTCCTTGATTGTAGAGTTGAACGAACGCGGTTCGCACCGCTTTAGACCGCTCCTCATCAAGGGTAAAACGTTCCCGTGTCCAATCACAAGAGCTTCCTATTTTTTGAAGCTGCTCGACAATGTACTCCGCGGACTCCGCTTTCCACTGCCACATACGTTCAATAAATTTTTCGCGGCCGACCGTCTCTTTACTACTACCCTCCTCGGCGAGTTTTCGTTCCATGATGAGCTCTGTGACGATGCCAGCGTGGTCGGTGCCGGGTAGCCAGAGCACGTTGTATCCTTGCATGCGTCGCCATCGGATGAGGCAGTCTTGAAGCGTGTTATTTAATGCGTGCCCGATGTGCAAGCTGCCCGTGATGTTCGGTGGCGGGATTACAATTGTGTAAGACGTTTTGTTATCAGGTGCCTTGGCGAGAAAGTAGTCACCTTTTAGCCAGGATTCGTAACGTTTTTTCTCAATATCCTGAGGTGCATAAATTTTCGGGAGATTTGTATCAAAATATTCGGTGTGGAGACCCCCAGCATTTATGCGGGGGAGGAAACACCGCTCCTATATTGAAAGTTCAAGCGTGTCGTTGTCCATCTTTTGAATGCAGAGAATAGTCCTTCATTAACACCCGCAAGGCGTGTTAGTCCGTATTTGTCGTGCTTTATCAATGTGTTTTTAACAAGTCCATCGCCTAATAAGGTTTAAAATCGTAGGTCATGAGGTGTACCACAAATTGACAGTTTGTGGTACAGTGAAACAGATGTTAGGTAAAGAGCGGTTCCACCCATCCATATTTGCGGTCATCTGTTTGATAGAGTAGGTTTATCTCCTGCGTTTCCGAATTAAAGAAGAGGAGGAACGTCTCATCGGATGCTTGGAGTTCCGTTGCTGCTTCTGTGACGCTCAGCGGTTTTGAAGCGAACTTATCTGGTACAGCAACAATAGCGGGTGTGTCGGATGTATCCGCTTCTGCCTGCGGTTCTGCGGTGCGTCTTGGAGTTCCGGGTTTAGTTGAGCGACGACTTCTCGGTGGGGTGCATGATGCCGTCTATCCTTCAGCCGTTCTTTGTATCGGCGTATCTGACGGATGACCTTGTCTGCTGCGCCGTCCAATGCGGCGAAGACCTCATTTGCGCTGTTTTTTGCGTAAAATGATACCCGCGGTGCCGTAACTATCAGTTCCACTTCGAACTGATGTTTTTCCACTTTGAGGACGACGTTTAGGGCTTGCATTTCGCCGAAACGGGCTTCAATTTTATCGGCACGTTTGAGGATGAATTCATGAATATCGTCGGTAATTTTCAGTTGATGTGCAGAATAGGTAATTTTCATGTGTTGCCTCCTAGAAAATTATTGATAAAAGCATCGCGTTTGTGTTGCGGATACGCCTATATTATAACCTAAGTTGCCGCCTATAAATTTTTAGACTTGGGAACGCCGCTTTTAGTCAAAAAATGCTGTTAATTGTCCCGTGAGCTTCCTAGTTCGCGCCCTTATGGAAGACCCAAACTAGGAAGTTTATGCTACTATGTGGCAACTTGCGTTATAGGTGGTGTTTCCTTTGCTGTGAAGAAAGAATTCCGAGTTCGTCACGATATTTTTGAACGGTTCGCCTTGCTACAACAAAACCTCGGTCCTTCAAAGACACACTGACCGCCTCGTCGCTTAGCGGTTTGGCTGGGTTTTCGCTCCCTATTATCTCTTTAATCACCGATTTGACCCGCGCGGTAGACACTGTGTCCCCGTGTGTGGTGTCCAATCGGTTACTAAAGAAAAACTTTAAAGGAAAAATTCCGTGTGGTGTTTGCACATATTTATTGCTGGTGACGCGGCTCACTGTAGATTCATGCACTTCCGCCATCGTAGCGATAGTTTTCAAGATTAAGGGTTTGATGCTATCGGGCCCTTCTGTTAGAAAATCGGATTGCACCTCAAAGATAGCTTGTGTGATGCGGACAATAGTGTTCCCGCGCTGTGCGATATTGCTGAGCAGGTCGGTGGCTTTGCTGTACCGTTTCTGTATCCATTCTTTTGTTTCCGCATCCAAAGTTTCGTTGTGATTATGCAGGAGGTCAGCATAGTACCGGTTTATCCGCAAACGTGGGATATGGTCGTTATTCTGAAGAATCTGATATTCTCCGTTAATTTGCAAAATTTGGACATCCGGTATAACGATTTGGCTGCCTCCTGGGGGGGCTGTCATAGTTCTGAGAGTCGGGTCGGAAAAGTATCGTCCTGGATAAGGGGATAAAGTGCCAATCCATTGCGCGGCCCGGCGTATTTCAGCTTTGTCGGTCCCGAGGGCATCTTCGATAGTAGTAATATGGTTGTTTAAGAGGTCATCGAGATGATGTTTTATGATATTTTTTGCAAGTTGATATGGAGCGTTACCGTCTGTTGACGAATCTAAGCTACTGGTCTTAAAGTGCTGCGTTCGGTACGTATCAATCTGTATACAGAGCGTTTCCTGTAGGTCGCGATAGGCGATACCGGTCGGCTCAAAAGTGTGCTGAATTGTGTAAAGAACAGATTCAACTTGCGACAGCGGACATCCGATTTTTAGTGCAATATCCTCTAGGGTAAGTTGATACAGCATCAGTTCTGTTTCCTGTCGCTTGACTGTATAAGTTTTTTTATTAGCGGTATCAACGAGTTGCCATCCGCTATATTTCCCATCTAAACCTATATGTTCAGGAGGTGCTGTTATTGGATAGATAGCAAAACCTGATTCTTTATCTTCCCGGTTAGGTGCTCTGTCTTCGGGCGTTAGGTTGCCGAGCTTTTTGGATAGCGTAGTGTCTAATTCCTCCGAGATGCTGCCCTGTTCAAAGTCCTCAGTGAATTTTAAGGGGAGGGCAAACAGTTTTAGTTCTAGTTGCCCATCGTCGTTTAAGTTTCCTATAATGAGTTCACCGATAGCCCGTTCAATTTCGGTGAAGGGTGCAAGCTGCAGTTGTCGATAGAGGTATTCATGAAGGGACAAAGTTTCAGCGATGTCTGGTTCCGGCGCGTCAGGGTCAACATACTGATTATTCATTTTCGGTGTAGGAACGCGCATATCGTCAAATGCATCGGACCAGTCCATATCGACGTATGCGTCTTCGCGGTCAATATTTTCGGGTTCACTCCACTCCGGGGGAGGGTCAAACTCTTCAAGCTGCTTTCCGGTTTCCTCTTTAATCTTCTCTGTGATTTCACTGTCTTCTTCAATTTCCAGCAGTGGGTTTTCCACTATTTCCTGTTCAATAAACTGGCGAAGCTCTAACTGGGGCATCAAGAGAATTTCAATTGCGCGGCGCAATTGAGGTGTCATGACAATCCGGTTGGATTGGTGCTGTGTATGAGTAATTTGCATTTTATTCTTCATCGGACCGCTCGGCACAAACTAACAAGTTTATGCCCCTGTCTCCCATAGATACCGAAGGGCGATGTTCTTACGCGCTTTGCTCTGTCTTCGTCTGTTGTGTTGTCTGCCCGTTTGATAGCGTCTCATGCTCAGGAGCTCGCGCCTACCTTTGAGGCAGCGGGTTGAGGCTATGGTCCATCTGCCGTTGTGTTCCGCTGTTTGCCGTAAGGGAAGTTGTGACCGAAATAGAGTTCTCTTGCAACTTCACTGTTCAGTAGTTCATCAGGCGTACCATCCAACGTAATTTTTCCATTCGCAATAAGATACGCTCTGTCAACAATATCAAGTGTTTCAACAGCATTATGGTCCGTAATAAGAATGCCGAGGTTCCGCTCGCGTAAATGCAAAATGAGATGCTTAATATCTGCGACAGCGATAGGGTCAATTCCTGAAAGTGGTTCATCTAATAGTATAAACGCTGGTTCCGCCGCAAGGGCACGCGCAATTTCAGCACGGCGGCACTCTCCACCTGACAACGTGTAAGCCTTTCGGTCCAGGAGTTCAAATATACCGAGCTCGGATGTTAACTCATGAATACGGGCTTCACGTTCAGACTTAGGCACCCCTTTCGCCTCTAAAATTGCCTCAATGTTTTGCTTGATAGTCAGTTTTCGGAAGATTGACGTTTCTTGGGCAAGATAGCCGATACCAAGCCGTGCCCGTTTATACATCGGCAAGAAGGTGATGTCCTTGTCGTTATATGTTATCCTACCAGCATTCGGGCGGATAAGCCCGACCACCATATAAAACGTGGTTGATTTACCGGCACCGTTGGGCCCAAGCAAACCGATAATTTCACCCTGCCGGACAGACAGGCTCACCTCGTTGACGACGATAGGCCCTCGCCGCGTATAACGTTTCACGAGTCCATGTGTTTGAAGTTCTATTGCCACTATGTTGATACCTATATTCTATTGTTGGAAACCTATTGGTTTCTTGCCGAATGTGCATAAGAAAACCTGCGGCGTGTTTAACCCGACCTACAATATACTATTCCGTTTCTTCCGGCGGTTCCGTGTCGTCAGGTTTTTCCTCTGTCTCGTCAGGTTTTTCTTCCGTGTCATCAGATTTCTCTTCTGTTTCTGTGGGGGGCGTTTCTTTATCTGTATCAGATTTTGAATCTGTATCCGCTTCTTTCGTTTCAGACGGAGCAGTTTTCTCTTCGGAATCTGCTTTCCCGGAGTCATCGGCTTTGCCTGTATCTTCTTTCGTTTTGGCAGGTGCAGGCTTTTCCTCAGCAGTGCCAGGTTTTGTATCACTAGTGCCGGTGCTCGGCTCCGTTTTTTCAGATTCATCGGTTTCGGCTGGCGTTTCAGGTACGACTTGTGTGATGCGCACCTCAAATTTAACACCCCCCTCGCCAGTCTGTTTTCCGGTTACCCGATTAAACGTGAAAACCTTGGTTTCAAGCCTATCCTTCTCCTGTAAAACAACGACATCCCCTGTAAGGGTAATGAGATTCGTCAGGTTATCCAAGGTAGCATGGTTGCATGTAGCGAAGATGTCTTTATCTCGAATTTCCACGTTGCCCTCAGCGATAACCTCTTTGGTACGCCCGGTTTCCAAGTCATTTTTGAGCGTGACTTTATCTCCGTTGAGAAATCCGATTTCTTCACCTTTTCCGCCATCTTCTTTCTGTTCGTACCGTAGCATTTTGACATTTCCGGTAAAGATTATTATGCCTTTTGGCTCATCTCTCTCCGCGTTATCGGAGGAGCCGACAATGATTTCTTGAGTCGTTTGGGGCGGGCTGCTGTTGTTACCTGCGTCCGTTTTGCCCGAATTTGTCTCGGATTCGCCACTTTGGACTGCCTGCGGTTGTACTTCTTCCTGCTTGACAACGTCATCCTCTTTTTTTTCGGGGTTCGGGGCATCTTCTGCCCACACTGAGCACACTGTCAAACAGATAACTACCGCAAAAAGGGCTAATCCGTTCCCAATGAGTAGGGGTAGCTTCCACAGTACGTCAGCACTGCGTCTAGATAGGATTTTTATGCTAGTCATGTATTTCCTCGTCTTTTGAATAGAGTGTAAATCGATTATTTTCCATGTTTACGGTTTCAAGTGTTGGATTGGCCACCATTTCGGTGCCATACCATGTAGAATTACCCCGGACGATTTTAACCTCATTCGGCGCGTAGAGCGTGCCTTTCTTGTTCTGCCAGAAGAGCTCTTCAGTATAGAGCGTTCCGTTTTCGCTGATTCCGACCACATCTTCCCGTAGATGTAAATTGTCCTTCTCTTTACCCCGGAGAAAATGCTGTCCTCTTTTACTGGTCAACGTTATAGCGACCTGTCCCTCTTCAAAAATTTGGACCTTTGGATTCTGAACGGTGACCTTATCCCTACTGACATCCGATTCTTCGCCAATGATGGTTAAAACCTCACCGACAAGCGTCCACTTGAGGACACCTGCCTCGGTGTGTTGCATGGCGAACTGTTCCAGCTGCTGTGTCGGCTCAGGGTCAACCGGTTGCTGGCCGTTTTCCTCCTGGCGGCATGCTGTGAACGCTAGGAGTAGGAACAGATTCAGCACCACTACGATGCAAAAATCTTTCCAACTTGTAGGCTTACAACACCTGCTTCCCCGACGATGGACGTGTTTTCCAACGTTGATGCATCCAAATCCACTGCTCCGGATATTGTCGGATGTAGGATTCAATAATTTTTGTGAATTTCTGTGTATTGATAACAAGTTCTTTCTCTTTAGCCTCTGTCCGTTTCAACACTAACGGTGGTTCAATAATAACCCGATGCGAATTATCGGGTTGCCTTACCATAAAGGTCGGTAGTATTGCAGCACCTGTTTTGAGCGCGAAAGCAATCGGACTATATGGCGTATAGGCCCGTCTACCGAAAAAATCAACAAAAACCCCGTTGACGGTCGTATCCACATCCGCGAGAATGCCGAGCAGTTCGTTGCGTTTTAAGCACCGCAGTGCATGTCGTACCCCGGTATCCCGGTCGATGGTGACATATCCGCCCTTTTCTCGGTAACGTTGAACCAGGACGTTTAGCCGCGGGGAGCGTAACTCGCGTGCAATCGGGGACAGCGGGGCAACGGTCGCAGCGAGGCTTGCACCAAGGAGCTCCCAATTTCCGAAATGTGCTGTTAAAATAATTGCTCCTTTCCCTTGTGACAGCGCGTGCTCCACATGCTGAAGTCCCTCAAAGCTGACGTGCCTTTGAATCCGCTTTAGATTCAAGCGCGGATACTGCATAAACTCTACCGCATTTTTGCCTAAATTTTCAAAACACCTTTTCGCTATCGCTTTAACCTGCCGGTCATCCGTCAGGTCCAAACTGCGCCGGAGGTGTTCACAAGCCAATCTGCGTTGCTGCGGTGCAACCCAGAATGCAAGGGTTCCCAACCACCGACCGATAGCTAAGGCTACCGAACGCGGGAGGTAAGATACACAAAAACCGAGCAGTTTGACTGCAAATTCATAAAACTGATCTTTCATTGTTTAAATAGTATACTAAATTTCTCGCGAAATTACAAAGAAAAATTGTGAAGTAAAAACAAATTCTGTAGGTCTTTTGATATTAGTTTATATTTTTACACAATTTCTTCATTTTTTTCAACAAATTCGGTTAAAACCTCTGAAATACGACTTGATTTTTCGTCGGAATTTCGGGTACACTTTAAACAGAATGGACATCTCTATGCAAAACGCTGAGGGCATCAACAAACAAATCGTTCGGTTGGCTATTCCGAATATCATTAGCAACTTTTCTATCCCACTTCTTGGTGCAGTAGATACCGCTTTGATGGGCCACTTGGAGTCTGAGTTCTACTTAGGTGCGGTCGGTATCGGCGGTGTAATCTTCAGTTTTATCTACTGGGGATTTGGGTTTATTAGAATGGCGACAACAGGCTTGACTGCCCAAGCCTTCGGGAAAAACGATACTGCAGCATGCGGTCTCTTGCTCCAGAGAGGCATATCCATCGGTTTAATCGGGGGGCTCCTACTGTTTAGCGGCCAATGGTTTCTTGCCGATGTAAGTTTCATGCTTATTGAAACGAGTCCGGAGGTAGTAGAGCTCGCTCGTACCTATTTTCACATCCGCATCTACGCTGCCCCGGCGACACTCTGTCTACACGCCTTCCACGGCGTTTTTTTAGGATTACAGAACGCCCATTATCCGATGGTGTTGACACTTATCGTCAATCTCATCAACATTGTCCTGAACCTATTATTTGTGAACCTGCTTGGCATGAAGGTAGAGGGAGTCGCCTTCGCAACCGTCATCGCGCAATATGTCGGTCTCTTTTTGGCAGGTGTGCTCTTTTTGACGCGCTATCGGCACCTCCTAACAACCTGGGATTTCCGAAAAATCCTCGCGTTCTCTAAACTGAAGCGATTCCTCGGCATCAGCAGTGATATTTTCATCCGGACCCTTTGCTTGGTATTTAGCCATGCCTATTTCACAGCAAAATCTGCTGCCTTGAGTGATAGCTTTTTGGCAATTAACACTATTCTGCTCCAGTATATTAATCTGTTATCTTACGCGATTGATGGGTTCGCTTTTGCAGCCGAGAGCATGGTGGGCAAATACAAAGGGGCAGGTGACATGTCCAATTTGAAGCGGACAGTACGTCATATTTTTATGTCAGCGTTCCTATTCAGCTGCATGTTGACGTTGATTTTTAGCGTTTTTAGTGAGGAATTGTTCAATATTTTCACCAATCAGGTCAATCTTATTCAGGAAGTTGAACCGTATTTTATTTGGATAATCGTCGCGCCTATTGTCAACGTTGCTGCCTACATTTGGGATGGGATTTATCTTGGCGCGACCGCCTCAAAACCGTTGCGAAATGCTATGATTGTTTCAATGGTGTTCTTTTTAGGGGCCGTCTATCTGCTAATGCCTTTTGGCAACCATGGACTTTGGGGCGCGTTGACACTCTTGTTGGTAGCGCGTGGCGTATCGCTCACGTTGTTGGCACCGAAGCATTTGTATTCCTAAGCACGGGACGAGCGGTACCCATTCGAGCCGATTATGTGGATAGTTTTAAAAATATTTTGACATTTTCAAGAAATTTTGGTATGCTAGAGTCATGCAAACGAAAAACAGTTACGAATCGTAAGAAATTTACTAGGAACAATCAAAAGTCATGAAACAAGCTTTCTTATTTTTAGCATTATCTGTGTTGATGAGCACAATTGCTATCTTCAAAATCGCAACGCTGCATGCAGATACGGCGAAAACGGCGGATACAACAGCTGCTGCAGCACCGAACACACAAACCCCCTTTGCTGAAGGATGTAACAAGTGTCATGCAGATGAACCTGCGTCCAAAGAGTGGAAGCAAGCGGGACACTCACATGCCCTTGTTAATCTCCTCAAGGGGCCCTATGAGGTGCGCCGCTCCTGTCTAAGTTGCCACTCCTCTGGGTATGAAATTTTCAGTGAGCGGGGGTATCCAGGGCATACCTATAACGAAAAGACAGCGGTAAATGCAGTCGCGTGCTCTTCATGCCATTCGCATAATAGTAAAGAGGAACATCTGTTGGTAAAACCGGTGAAGAAATTATGTGTCAGCTGCCATAAAATGGATTGCGGTTGTGCCGGGGCGGGTATCGTCCATCAGTCACAATCGGAGATGTTTTTAGGACGTGAGGGTGCGGGTGTCAAACGGATGCCCTCGCCGCATGTGCGGGCAATGAAGAAGCGGTGCGTCCATTGTCACATGGCAAAAGATGACCCGAAAGCTGTAGTAAAACATGGCGGGCATACGTTCGCTGCAGATTTTTCGACGTGTAGCAACGCGGGCTGCCACGATAGTGCGGACAACGATATGAAAATAAAACTGCCGCTGTATCGCACCGAAATTGAGGCAAAGATGAAGGCTGTCAAAACGATGCTGGACGGTGTCGAAGACAAAACCTCACAAGCCTACAAAGACGCGAAGCTCAACTACGATATGGTGAAAGGCGATAGCGGCTATGGGTTACACAATATCCCGTACGCTCACGCCTTATTGGACTACAGCCTCTCCCTTAAGTCGGTGCTAAAATAGGCGCGCGCCAACGTTAGGCACGCGCTTTAATTCGCTGCAGGCAATGCCGTTTTTAAGGGCACATCCTTATCTTGCGGAATATAATAGCTCAACGGGTCGTCGACGACCCCGATTAGCTGCTTCTGAATCGGGTTGCATTTGGCGACCAGTTCGTCGGGCATCATGATATAATCCATCGGTTTGACCCAGCGGTAGGCATATCCCATAAAAATAGTTTTGCGTGGATAGCCGACCCAGTTATGCCCGATACCGTGCCACGTCCGTTGTTCAAAGAGAAATGCATCGCCTGCGTTGACGTTCATAGAGATTGCCCCGCGTGCCCAACCTGTTTCCGGTTCAACGGCGGGCCTGCCAGTCAAGCGGTTGCTGCCTGGGACAAGCACCGTCGCACCCGATGCGGGGTCAGATTGGTCGCTGATAGCGTAAGCTATCTTGAGCAGAATGCGCGGATGCGGCTCCTGCATTTCACGATAGGAGGTACCGCCATCACGATGAAGCCCGATGCGCGTCTTGACATCCGCCGCCGGCTCCGCTTTAGAAGGAAGTACAATTAGATGTGATGTAATCATCTGAACGTTCCAATTCAGTACGCCACACGCAAGCGGTACTGTGTTGTGCCAGTCAAGCAGTTGAAGAAAGGCTTCGTGATGTGTAATGCAGTTGCGTAGGTTTAACTTACCGCCTGCCTCCAGATTGCCCGCTGCCTCTTGTTCGGCGTACACTTCATCAACTGCAGCATCGATTTCTGATACGACATCCGGGGGCAACGCATTTTTGATTAGCAGATAACCGTTGTTGTCAACGAACTGCTTTTGCTCAGGCGTAAGGACTATTGCCTCTGACAAATCGGTTTTTGTATCCATGTTTGTTTTCATCCTTTTTTTAGATATGTGCAAAATTCACACTTATGCTATTCCATTAAACGTGTTTTCGTTTAAAAGTATACAACCATTCGCAGAAAATTTCAAGAAAATTGAGCAGCCCCCCACGTGTAAGGTGATGCACAGAATTGAGGCAAGATATTTCAGAGCAAACTTCACGGCAATCAGCAGGCCGACACAAGCTCCGCCATAACGAACGCATGCAACAAAACTTCGGAGCGACATGGCGTGCCATTTTAATCGGTACGCTCCTGACTATTCCCAACGTCTATTGGATTTTAGATTCAGCAGGACAAGGGTACCCGACAACAATTTCGCTCTACTTTAACGTCATTTTCTGCATCTTTCTCCTGACAGGCGCGAATCTGGCGTTGACCCGGGTTATGCCCCGAATCGCATTCCAGCAGGGGGAGTTGCTGACGATTTACGTCATGCTTGCCATCGCCTCATCCTTAGCAGGACACGATGTCCTTCGCGTCCTAATCCCCATGATTCCCTACGCCTTCTGGTACGCCACGCCTGAAAATGATTGGGCGGACCTATTTCATCGCTACATTCCGGATTGGATAGCTGTCAAAGACCGGACGTTTTTAACCGAATATTACCGCGGCGAAGCCAGTCTATATCGTTGGGAAATCATTGATGGATGGCTTACCACCACCCTAACCTGGGGCGGTTTTTTATGCATGCTCGTGCTCGTGATGGTTTTTATCAATAGTCTTGTACGCAAACAGTGGACCGAACATGAAAAGCTGAGCTACCCCATCATTCAGCTACCGCTTGAATTGACAGGCACCGGTAGGACAAACCTGCTGACAAGCAAGATGATGTGGCTCGGTTTCGGCATAGCCGGTGCGATTGACATTCTCAACGGATTGCACTATCTCTACCCGACTGTCCCCAGCTTGGGCGGCCGCCTCTACGATTTACGACCGTTCTTTACCCAAAAACCGTGGAGTGCAATCGGTTGGACTCCGATGGCAGTGTTTCCGTTCGCGGTCGGTATGGCGTTTTTTATTCCGCTTGACTTGTCATTTTCCTGTTGGTTTTTTTATCTTTTTTGGAAGGCAGAACGTATCTTCGGCGATGCTTTGGGGATTAGGGGCATGCCGAACTTTCCGTTCACCGATGAACAATCGTTTGGCGCGTACATCGGGCTCTTTGTTATCGCTGTTGTTGCCACCCGCAAACATCTTGCACAAGTCGGACGCAAAATCTTTAAAAACGATGCTCGTATTGACGATTCTGACGAACCGCTCTCCTATCGCGGCATGGTCCTCTGCCTCATCATCAGCCTGATGGCACTCATTATTTTTTGCAACGTTGCGGGAATGTCTGTGTGGGTAATCCTCGTTTTCTTTGGCATTTACTACGCAATTTCCACCGCTGTAACCCGAATGCGTGCCGAACTCGGCTCCCCAGTACACGATTTGCATTTCATCGGTCCGGATGAGATGATGCCGCGCATATTTGGCACCCGCCTGCTCGGCCCACGAAACTTAACGATGTTTGCATACCTCTTCTCCTTCAATCGGGCCTATCGTGGGCATCCGATGCCGCATATCCTTGAGGGTTTTAAACTTGCCGAACGGACCCGCATTTCCAATCGTAGGCTGCTCATCGCTATGTGTATTGCAATTGGTGTCGGCACATTTGCCTCGTTTTGGGCGTTTTATCACATCTCCTACATTGAAGGCGCGCGCGATTGGTTCGCTGGCAGACCTTTCAACCGCCTCCAAGGCTGGCTATCTTCGCCCAGGGTGCCGGATGTGCCAGCCACTGTCGCTATGTGTGTCGGGTTTCTGATTACAGGCTTCTTAATGCTTATGCGGATACGACTGTTTTGGTGGCCCTTTCACCCCGCAGGGTTCGCTATCTCCAGCAGCTGGTCAATGAACGTGTTTTGGTTTTCAATCTTCGTCAGTTCTGTCATCAAGTGGATTATTCTGAGGCACGGCGGGATGAATCTGCACCGCAAGCTCATCCCGTTTTTCCTCGGCTTAATTTTAGGGGAGTTTATTGTCGGGGGTGTCTGGAGTCTTATCGGAATTACGTTGAATCAACCGATGTATCGTTTCCTGTTTTAGTTTGTGCTATAATTTTTTCAACATATTAACCTCACAATAAGGACTTTAATCATGAAATACTGCATTATGTTCACGCTACCGCTTATATTGAGCCTCTGCGTCACCGCGGGGGAGTACGATAACGACCCGATTCAAACCCTACTGCCTTTTGATGCTATTCCGGCTATTCTAAAACCGCAATTTGTGCCTGCTAGCGAGGCGAAATTAGATGCAGATACATCTGTTATTGGGGTGACTTTCAATGGCGAAAGCCACGCCTATTCACGCTATCTGCTGAACGGACACGAAATCGTCAACGATGTTGTCGGCGGTGAAAAAATCGCCACTACTTGGTGACCGCTCTGTAGAACGGCTATCGTGTATAGTCGAGCACTTGAGGGTAAAACCTATACGTTCGGGGTTAGCGGTAAATTGTGGCGAGATGCACTCTTGATGTACGACCACCAAACCCGTTCGCTCTGGTCCCATATTACTGGAGAAGCGATACGGGGACCGCTAAAAGGCAAACGTTTGAAACCGCTCGCCTCCATGCCCGAAATTGCTTGGAAAACCTGGCGGACAAATTATCCGAAGACAAAAGTGCTTTCAGTTCCGTTTCGCGGGGGCATGCGCGAAAGCCTCAAGCAGGACGTATATTCAGAGTATCACGCCAGCCAAGACACGGGTGTCAGTGGAATGGAATACACCGATAACAGACTGCCCAACAAATCACTCGTTATCGGCGTTCAGGTTACGGATAAAAATGGGGAGAAACATGCACGCGCCTATCCGCTTACACAATTTACGGAAAACACTGTCATCAACGGGACAGTGAACGGGGTGCCGTTGTTAGTTTTTCACGACAAAGATTCTTATGCAACGGCTGTTTTTAAACGTACAGTTGACGATAGCATAGAAACCTTTGCACCTAAGTCGGGTTATTTTGTCCAAGACGGGACGGGGACGCAGTGGAATCTCATTACAGGTGCGGCAACATCGGGGAAAAACAGCGGTAAACGTCTAGAACGGTTACCAGCAGTCAATATCTATTGGTTCGCTTGGGCCCGCTATTACCCCGACACAACAATTTACCGTTAGCAGCCATGGAGTGGCTGCCCTATTTTTAGCGAATCATCAAAATCTTCGGATTGGAAACCCCCAGCATTTATGCGGGGGAGGAAAATCCGCCTCCTTTTAAAACTATCCCCAAAGGGGGAAGAGAAAACAAATGAACTTTGTTCATTTGTTTTCTCCTTCGGGTTGTTTTTTCGCCACAAACCCGTAGGCGTTCCTCGCTGACTGTGCTGCTTCGTTCAACAGAACTCGCACTTTCTGTTTACTTGACCTGACACGGTTTACTTATGACACTTTAAGAAAGCAGGTAAGTCTCCTTTCGGAGTATATATTGCCCCATCCCGATCGCGATACCCGCATGAACCCAACCCTTGGGGAGCAGGCTTAGCTATAGAAACTACCACTTGACTATAGCGTTTTAATGGATACGTTGAGGCTGCCACGCCTCGATATCGCGATATATTACGGTAGTAAAAATCTTAATCCTTGACAGGGAACGTGTGTGGCTACGCTTTGTCAAAGCACCCAAGCTTTAGCTGGGTGATCTTTACAGCTTACTTCTTTCCTTCAATCGTCCAATTCAACAATTTCGCCTGCCATATTGCGATGCATCGTCGGCCGGATGACCAATTCAGGGATATTGCTCCGTTGTGGCAGATTAGCGATGAGCAGAATTGCCGCTGACGTTTCGGAAACGTCTACCATCATCGTCCGAGCGTCAGCATCCGGTGGAATCGGACGTTTGTCCAAAATTGGTGTTGCCACCTCACCCGGGATGACAACACTCGCTCGGATACCGGTATTTCTTAAGTCGTTGTTCAGGAATTCGGTGAAGTTGATAACCGCTGCCTTCGCTGCGCCGTACGCAAATCCGCTAAACGGCCCAGGCGTAACCGCCGCAAGCGACGAAATATTGATAATCGTCCCGGATTTCGCTTTCAGCATCGCTGGCACGACTGCTTGCGTACAGAAAAACGTGCCGATGAGGTTCGAATCAATGACTGACCGGATCTCTTCGGGAGTCGTGTTGAGAAGCCTCCGGTTATGTGAGCTGTGGCCCGCATTGTTTACAAGCACATCAATCCGCCCAAATTTCTCAAGCACATCATCCACCATCTGTTGGACACCGTGGTAATCAGCGACATCGAGTGCGTAACTCGCTGCTGTTCCGCCTGCTGTCGTAATTTCTGTTTTCACAGCCTCCAGCTTGGGTTCTGTTCTACCGACGATTACAACGTTAGCACCTGCTTGTGCCATCTTTCGGGCAGCATCGCGGCCAATTCCACTACCGCCGCCTGTGATAATACAGACCTGTTCCTCTAAACTCATGTTTTACCTCTTCGGTGTAATCCTATTCGTCGCCATACATGTCCGCTATCAGGTCGCTGTATCTTTCCATAATGACGTTACGCTTTAATTTTAGCGTTGGTGTCATCTCATCTTCTTCTTGAGAAAATTCCTTCTCAAGCAAGGTGAATCGACGGACCTGTTCAAAGTCGGAGAAATCTGTCAAACGTTCCTGAATTTCCCCCTGAATCAACTGTTGGACTTCACGCGTTTTGACCATTTCGGCCTGCTCGCTTGTGTCAATGCTATTCTCCTTCCCCCAGGCTTTGAGTGCTTCGAAGTTTGGTACAATCAGTGCAGCGAGGTTTTTACGTTCGTTGCCCATCAGCAGAATTTGGTCAATAAATGGGCTTTGCACCAATTCACTCTCTATCGGTTGCGGTGCGACATTCTTACCATTGGAAAGGACGATAATATTTTTCTTCCGGTCGGTAATTTTAACGAACTCGTCCTCGTCAATGATACCGATATCGCCAGTGTGGAACCATCCATCGGCATCGATAACTTCCGCTGTTGCGGTGGGATTGTCGAAATACCCTTTCATGACGTGTGGGCCGCGCGTCAAAATCTCACCATCTTCAGCGATTTGGACTTCGACCCCGGGCACGGTTGGCCCGACGGTGCCAAATTTCCATTTTTCTGGATAGTTGAGGCTAATAACAGGTGAGGTTTCTGTTAGACCGTATCCCTCTAAAATCAGTATTCCCGCTGCGTGGAAAAATTCTGCGATAGATTGGGGTAACGCTGCGCCGCCTGATATGAAAAATCGCAACCTGCCGCCTGTTGCCGCCTTCAATTTTGTGAAGACTAACTTGTCTGCGAGGCCAGCCTTGATTTTCAGCGGAACGGACGGTTTTTTGCCGTGTTGAATTGCGGAACTTACGGCTGACCCGACGGATACCCCCCAATGGAATATTTGCTGTTTCAGAGATGACCCGGCTTCAACCTGCCGCAGAATTTTATCGTGCATCGCTTCGTAAAGCCGGGGAACGCTTAACATCACCGTCGGAGAAACCTCCCGCATATTCTCGGCAACCGTGAACATGCTTTCGGCATAAGCGATTTTCGCCCCGGAGCACAGCGGTATATAATGCCCCCCAAGCCGTTCGAAGACATGGGACAATGGCAGAAATGATAATAACACATCCGTTTCATCTATGGAAACACGTGTTTTGCAGGCTTCAAGGTTTGAAATAAAATTCGCGTGCGTCAACATTACCCCTTTTGGGTCGCCTGTTGTGCCTGACGTATAGATAATTGTGGCGATGTCATCCTCATTTATAGGTACACCTGTTTCAGAGGCTTCCTGTTCGGTGAACGTCTTAAAACTGATAATATCCAGCGGGGACTCATCCGCTTCCTCAATTGAATCGAACAGAATAATCTGTGTAAGTTCAGGTAACTCCGACTGGATATCGGTTACCTTTTCCAACTGCTTTTCGGTTGAGACACAGATAATTTTCGCGCCGGAATGCTTCAAAATGTAGCCAGCTTGTACTGGTGTCAGCGTTGAAAAGAGTGGTACAGTTATCGCGCCTGCGCTGAGAATGCCGAAGTCAGCGATTGCCCATTCCGGCCGATTTTCGGATAAAATGGCGACCCTGTCCCCTTTCTGAATTCCGTGGGCGATTAATCCGCTGCGAAATGCTGCAACGGATTCACCCAGGGTGGCATAGGAGATGTCCTGATATGTCTCCCCTTTCGGTTTATATGCCAAGGCAGGTCTGTCGCCATATTGCTGAATTGCGCTTTCTAACATAGCGGTGAGCGTCATAAAATAATACCTCCTGATTGTCTATTCATCGCCATTCGAGCGTAACAGGTGTATTCCGATAGCACCATTTAGCAATGGAAGTATAGCATCAAAGATAATCCATATCGTCGATTGGGTTTCGGGGCCAATGGCTGTAAAGGTTTCAGCGTTGAGCAAAATGAACCAATTCCAGAAGAAAATTATAGCGGCAAACATGAAACCGTAGAATAACGTGTTCGCTGCGATAAACTCTTGAACACTGGAGCTCTCGTTGACTTTTTTCATGCGAATGTAGCTGAATATTATCCCCAGTACTATTGAAATAGCAGAAAGTGGGTTGATGTAACCCCAAATAGAGCTATACAGATTAGCGTCGGTAGAAGTGTGGTATATCGGTTCAATGACTGTGTGAATTGCGACTATTGCTGCGATGGCGATGTGAACAACGCCTATGACTTTCTTGAGGCCTTCCATGATATTCTCCTTCCCTAATTGGGTTTGTAACGTATATTTCGTGATAGCACCCAACGCCTAAAGGCGACCGTGTGAAAACTTTCACGGAGCACTATCCCTGCCTACAACGAAATTTCCGGACATTTTCTTAATTTTAGCAAAAAGGCGATTAAATGTCAAATGCAAAAATTAAACCACCATGAAAATTTTTTGACTTTTTACGGAAAATTTATACTTTTATCAAGTCCCCCGCTACAAAACCCCCGTGCTTTAGCTGGGGGATGTAGTAGCGGCGCATGAGTTGAAAATTTCATTTGACTTTCTGTCGAAAATATGGTATAAGATATACAGCTGCTGGTAGAGAATTAACGACTTTAGCAACCTTGCTATTGTTCTCTACCACCCACGTTAATGGGCAGAGCAGTTGCAGCGAACCACAGACACTGCCAGCGGTATAAACTCTAAATATAGACCGGAATTCCCTGTAAACAAATATAGGACTAGCTGTCCTGCGAAGTGCCCAAATACGTGAGCGCTACTTAGCTGCCTGATAGTCCCCTGGAGGATACAGCTATCTGAGTGCACCGCACTAAAAAACTTGTCCTGATTTTTCCGCTAAACGGAAATTTTGTATTGTAGGGCAGGGCATTGTCCTACTTGAGTAGAACGTGTTAGACTTGTTTTGTAAGTCCTTTTTGGACAACAACCTACAAGCGTCGTTTGTTGATGCCACAATCTACCCAGAGAAGCATTGGGCTCTTTCTAAGAATCCCCCTTGCTTTAGCATGTCAATGTTGATTGCAAGTAGGCGTGGTCAAGAGGGTTTCCACCCACTGCCGCAATACCACAAGTTGGCTAAAACCCTCTAAAAAATATAAGGAGATTTAAGTATGAAAATAAGAGGCGTTACAACATTCGCGTTTGTAGTGGCAGTTGTTTTGGCTCTGGGGCTTTCCGGTTGCGAGAGGGCTGACGATGGCATCATTGACCTCAACAACGTCACAGAAGTTTTAGAAAATAACAAAGTGGAAGAAATTAACATCGGCATTATCGTATCTCAATCAGGGAAAGATGCCGCACCCTATGGGTGGCCAATGCTACACGGTTTTCATTTGGCACGAGAAGAGATTAACAAGGCACGAATCGGCAATGCAAGACTCAAGTTCCAGGTTGTAGACGACGAGAGCTCTGCAGCAGGCGCGAAGGCAGCTGTCCAAACATTGGTTGAAGCCGGTGTTCCTGTCATTGCCGGAATTGCTATCTCAACTTACCTCAAAGAGGCTTTTCCAGTTGCACAAGACGCGGGAGTAGTCGCTTTCAGTCCTGTCTCCTCCGCTGCTGGTCTAAGCAAAGAAATTGGAGATTTCGTCTTCCGTGCTGCTATCGCTACAAATATAGTCATGCCGAGTGGTGTGATGACGACTCAGAGCAAACTTGGCTATACAAAAGCGGCAGCGATATATGATGAGATTGATGCCTATTCCACAAGCAGCAACGAGGAGATAAGCAAAGCACTTGAAGCAAACGGGGTTGAGATAATTGCTACGGAAACCTTTAGCACCGGCGACACCGATTTTTCCGAGCAATTAACCAAGATAAAGGATATGGCACCTGAGGCTGTCTTCATTTCTGCGCTGGCATCAGAGATACCTGAGATTATCAAACAGGGACGCGCGCTTGGAATTCCCGATACTGTTCACTTTATTGTGCCCGATTTAACCCAAAGCGAAATACAGCAAGCGGGTGATGCCGCCGAAGGAGCAGTAGCTTTTACGGGGTGGTCCAGTTTTTCTGACACACCCGGAAATCAGGATTTCATCGAGAATTATCAGATGAAATACAAAAGAGCACCGTTACCCTGGGCAGCACAGTCTTATGCAGCCCTGCACATTCTCGCTGACGCAATTAAGAACGCAGAGAAAAATCCAGATGGAATGAGAGATGCAGCCGGAATTCGAGATGCACTCGCGCAAACTCAGGATTTTCCTACGATTTTAGGGGACTTCTCTTTTGATGCCGATGGCGAAGCTATATACGACTCGACTGTACTTATCGTTAAGGATGGAATGCTTCAACTCTTTGAGTAATCCCCAACCCCTCACTACACGTACCAAAAGAACCGTTATCAGCCACTTCTGCTAATAACGGTTCTTTTGTTTAATGCTACTATAGTTTGGACAATATCCGTGAGCCTGATGCCCGATTTCCAAAGCATTTCTCATTTTTCTATAAGTTCCTCACACAAATGCAAATAGCAGAAAATAGACTCAAATGGGTTTTGCAAAGCGCAGTCCCAGCGGGGCGGAATGTTTATAGCATGTTGGCTAATGGCTAATGGCTGTTAGCAATTAGCAAGAGAAAGAAACAAAAGGGAGAAACCTCTAACGCGCGTCAGATATGTGTTTAGAATCACAAACCTCTTGCCAATTGCCAATCGCCAATCGCCAATCGCCAATCGCTAATTGCTAATTTCGCGTCGTATCAGGAATTAATTCCGTGCTTCAGGCGTAACTTTCAACTTTACCTCTTTTCCATCTCGCATCACAACGACTTCAACAGGGTTTCCAATTTTGACAGCGTCAAGGGCGTACGTATAATCATAGATATTGGTAATCTTTTTACCGCCAAATTTAACGATGATATCCCCGCCCTTTAATCCCGCTTTATCGGCGGGCCCGCCAGCGCGAACTCCGGAGAGTTTGACTCCCGCACCTTCTGTGGTATAATCAGGGATTGTTCCCAGATATGCACGCAGTGTATCGCGGCTGCCCTCTTCAGACCTGCTCCGTTCTACCTTTACATATTCAGGACGCGTATCGGCACTGACAAGGTCCGAAATAATTCCGTAGGCCAAGCTTGAGATACGTTCTAAACCGGTATAGTTAAGCGTGCTTGCATCATCGGTTGGACGGTTGTAATCTTCGTGGGCCCCTGTGAAAAAGTTGAGGACCGGCACCTCTTTCGGATAGAAGGCGGTCACATCCGTTGGCAAATAGGGGTCTTCTTGCAACGTTAGATTAAAACCGATAGGCACGTTCCGCTTTTCAATGAGCTTTGTCCAGATAGGTGATGAACCGACCCCTTGCAGGATAAGTCTGTTTTCGCGCAGTCGTCCGACCATATCGAAGTTGATGTAGGCTGCAACGTTCTCTAAGGGAAGCACGGGCGCGTTCACAAAGTGCGTAGAGCCGATGAGCCCAAGTTCTTCACCTGACCAGAGTGCGAAGATAATGCCTCTGTTGAATTTTTCTGGCATTTGTTGACTAAACATCGTTGCAAGTTTCAAAACGACAGCGGTGCCGGAAGCATTATCATCCGCCCCGTTATGGATTTGTCCCTCTTCCCCCTTTCTTGCAAGTGAGCTGATTTCACCGTGTCCGATATGGTCATAGTGTGCCCCGACGATGATATACTCAGCCTCATCTGTTTGTTCGGTTAACGTTGGCGGGATAATCGCGAGGACATTTTTATCCGTTTTCTTAACCTTTTCAATGGAAACATCAATTTTGATTTTAACGTGAGGCAACGGGAATTGACCGACAAAGTGCGGATTTTCAACATCAAGTCCGGATTGAACCTCTTTCAAGGTTTTACCGGACGGTGCAAAAAGCGCGTTTGCGATGGTATCGGTGATGGAAGCAGCGACAATACCAGAGTCGGCAAGGCTGCTGTCAAAATCGAGCGGTATTAATTTGCCACCGTTTGGCGAATTCGGTCCGGCGACGACAAGAAATGCCTTGGCACCGTGTTCACGTGCCAGCATCGCCTTGTAACGGAGCCCCGCATACCGATTCAGGAGCTGCCTCCGTTCAGCGTCAACCGCTTCTGGAACATAGCGAAGGGCGACGACGATTTTATCCTTTACATCCAGACCCGCGTAAGCATCGTATCCCTCACCCATCTCCCCCGGAACGGAAAGCCCATATCCGACGAACACGACCTCCCCCTCAACGCCGCCGTTGCGTGAGAAGGAGAGCGGCAGGAAGTCTTTTTCAATTGTAAATTCAGTGCCTGTCTCGGTTTCGTGGGACCTGTGTGTGATATGAAAACGATTTTCATGAGGTATCACCTTTCTACCCGCTGTGAATTCAAAGGTTTGAAAATAGCTGTCCTCCTCGCCTGCGGGTTTGAGGTTGCGTTGCATAAATTGGGCAGCGATGTAATCCGCTGCGCGTTTCGCGCCATCTGTGCCGGTCATTCTTCCTTGTAGAGCATCGTCAGCTAGGAATTGAACGTGCTGGCGGAGGGTAGGCTCCGTTTTATCTGTCAATTCAGCAGCTGCATCCGCGGTCTGTGGAATTTCTGAAATTTGGCTCCGCGGTGCTGCGTAAATCGCTTTCAGCGCAGCGTTGTGGCTCCAGGAGGCGAGATAGAGTTGTGAAACCTCTTGACTGTTACGATTAGAGGTCCAGCACAATCGATTTCCATCGGGTGAAAAGACCGGTAGTCCATCAAAACCATCGGTTTCGGTAACGCGAATAGGTTCATGTCTGCCCTTTGCGTCGACGAGATAGAGCTCGAAGTTGGAAAATCCGAGTTTGTTGGAGGCAAAAATGACGTATAACCCGCTTGGGTGGAAATAGGGTGCCCAGGACATGCTATCGAAATCTGTCAACCGTTGGACCCCTGTGCCATCCAAGCGCATCGTGTAGATATCGGATTTGCTGCCATCAGGTGTGAAATGCCGCCAGACGATGTGTTGTCCATCTGGGGTAAAGAAGGGCCCGCCATCGTATCCTGGCCAGTCGGTTAAGCGTCTCTGATTGGTGCCATCCGCATCCATGATATAAATTTCACCAAAATAGGCGGGGTCAACTTCGAGCTGTTTCAGGTCTTTAGGTGTAAGTTGACTTTTCGGGTATGCGTCCCGCAGTGAACAGAACACGATGTGTTCACCATTGGGGGAGTATGAGGCTTCAGCATCGTATCCGTGCGCGTCTGTCAACTGTGTCAGGTCGCTTCCGTCTCGGTTTGCGCTGAAGATGTCCATCGCTTCGTCGTAATCCCAGCTATAGCGACGTTCTTTTCCGGAGGCGCGGAACTTGAGTTCCTCCACCTGTTTCGCCTTTGCGAAAACGTCGTGGTGTGTAGAGGCGTAAAGTACCTGCTCGGTTCCGGGTCGAAAGAAAGCACATGTTGTTTTGCCAACCCCGGGTGAGACGCGATGCGTATCGCCTGTTAGTAGGTTTAAGAGGTATATTTGATAGAACGGGTTGTCAGGTTCGCGTTCGCTTTGAAAGATGAGCGCGTTTCCATCTTCGGAGAAATAGCCTTCTCCGGCACGCTTTCCATCGTACGTGAGTTGTCGGATATCGCTGAGAAATTGGGATTCCTCGGCGGAGACAGAAACGGTTAGGAGTAGCAAGCAGAAAAGAGTCAACCCTGTTCTAGCAAGGCATTTCACGAAACGCATCTCAATGTCCTCCAATTTCCAGATTGTAATGTGGATTACAGATATTGGTTTGCCATCTTTTTGAGAAAGGCGAGTCCATCTGTAGCGAGACTTTCGGCACTCGGTGCAATGTCACGCCAGATACACGTTGCAGCGGCAATCTCTTTGACCGCGGGTGTAAACGACTCAATGACGAGCCATCTATCATAGTTAACCTTGGCGAGTGCACTGAATACGCCATCCCAATCGACAAGACCTGTACCGGGGGTGCCGCGGTCGTTTTCACAGCAGTGCATGTGATGCAAAAACGTCCCTGTGTTTACAATTGCTTCCGCCTGGTCCTTTTCCTCTATGTTCATGTGGAAGGTATCGAGGTGAACTTTGAAGTACGGACTATCAACGGCTTCAGCGAGTTTAACGGCATCTTCGGCAATGTTGACGAAGTAGGTTTCAAAGCGGTTGAGCGGTTCGCTGGCAAGCGTGACTCCGTGTTTCCCACCGAATTCGGCGACCTCTTGTAACCCCGCAACGCACCACTCCCACTCCTGTTGATTTCTGCCTCTGCCCACTAGTTTACCGACGGCACTGTACATCGGACCGACAAGCGTATCCGCTCCCAATTCGGCGATAACCTCGATTGTGCGTTTGAGATAGTTTTTTCCGTTTTCCCGAATGGCTGGGTCTTCGTCAATCGGATTTCTATCGCCTGCCATGATATTACACCCGATGGTTTCTAAGCCTGTATCCTTAAGGATTGCTTGGGTATAGGGGATGTCGACCGTATCAGGGTCAAAAATCGGAATTTCGACTCCATCGAACCCCATGTCTGCAACTTTCGGAATGAGGTCCGCAGTTTCTCTATCGAACTTATCTGCCCAGAGTAATAAATTGACACCAAATTTTGGCATTTTCGGTTTTTCTCCTTCTCGCGGTTATATACTTTTTTGTAGTTTACCACAAATTGCAAAACGTTTCAAGAATTTTTGGCGGATACGACTATCGGTTTGTATAGAGGAAATAGCAAATCATATCAGTCGCGTTTTTGTTCCCCTTGTTCTTGAGATTTTTCTGGTTAACGAATTCTAAGCGGGAACCGGCGGGCAAGAAAAGCGGTTTGCGGTAATGGTAAATATCGTGCCAATCGGTATCGGATGCTTTGATATGGAGCATTGGAATATGCTCACCTATCGGGGTTATTGCAATGATTTGCATGTCCTGTTTGGATATACCCATCGATGGATAGGCAGCGAACACATGGACATCTGTTTTAAACCGATACGAAGAGCCGTTTATCAGTGTTGCTGTGTGTAATTGGGCTGTCTCTGGCGTTTTGGAAAAATAAAGTCCGACCTGTAAGGTGTCACGTTCGTGATGTCCTGTGCCTTGATATAGGACATTTAAAATTAGATGCGCACCCTTTGGCAACAGATGTCCGACTCCCGCGGGCAAGGCAGGAGGGGCGACCCCGGGTGTCCATGCAGTTAGTATACCGTCAAACGTGTAATTGGGGGTTGCTTGTCCCCCGGAAGCAGTCGGTGTAACAGCCATTTTTTTACCAAAATTTGCGGTGATACCCCGGACCGATTTTCTATTCTCTAACTGAAAATCGATTGCCTGAACGGACATAGCTTTGTCGAAGCCTGTTGGGAGGGCAAACAGATGAGAGCCCCGTTTTCCCACAGGCAGTGCTTTAAAATCGAGCGGAATCTCGGTTACCCAATCCGGTTCACCGAGCGTCCATGTCCATGTCTCTGAGGTGGACGTTATGGGGGTGTGATGGATTGCTGGGCCTGCTGGCGTGTTGGTTTTAACCCATGTTGTTATCATCTCAATTTCGGTATCAGTAAGTCGTCGTTCGTTCTTGAAGTCGCCGTAGCCGTGTACCGGTTTCCATGGCGGCATGAGACGTGCTTGTGTGTATTCGGCAATTTTGGCACCGTGTGTCTTCGCATCGTCATAACTCAATAGTGCAAACGGTGCGAACCCGTTCTGCTGATGACAGGTTTGGCAGTTCTTTTGCAAGATAGGCGCGATATGTTCGCTATAGGTTATCTGCTTTTGTGTGGCCTGTTCGGGAAGATGAATTGTGCATCCGAATGCGGGGGTCTCTTTGACCGGTACCGGTTTTCCATCAAGAACCGCTACGAGCGCGTCTCTCAGGTAATTGTGCTTTATCCGTGTTTCATAACGGTTGTCGTCGATTGGGCCCCGGTAACGTAAAACCCCCCGCGAGTCGATGAGATGTGCTTGTGGAGTCATCGTTGCGCCGAGGTGCCGTGCTAAACTGCCATCGGTATCCTTCACAATCGGGAACGGGAATTCTGCTTTAGCAAGGTATGCCTTGATGTCATCTACAGAATCGTTTTCGTTGGCGTAGACTCCGATAAGGGTGACGTGTTTGTCAGCAAATTTGGTATGCATCCGCTTTAATCGCATTGCATATCGCTGCGCGACGGGGCATTCTGCGGCGAGAAATACAAAGATGGCTGGCCCCTGTGTGATAAGTAAACCTAAGCTGCGTGTGTTGCCCGGCAGTGTTGTGAAGGTAATGTCCGATAACTTCGTGCCGACCGGGACACGTTGTGAATCTGGCAATTTTTCCTGAATGACGCGATGTTTTTTCGGTATGGTATAGTCTGTTTGTGCATGCACTACTGTTGGTAGGATTAATATGAATAAGATTGTTGCAATTTTGCGTATCATGGATTTAGCTTCTCTAATTATTGTTAGTGTTAATTTAAAGTATACCATTATTGTGTACAGATGTCAAATGTTTTTTTATTTTCAAAAAAAGAGTTGACATTTGAGCAGCGGTTTGGTACACTATGGAGATGATGGCTGACGAAAAATATAGCATCTACAAAGGAGAATTTTTGATGTCACAACATGACCAGATTGCCCTTTTCAACGGTAAGGATATGACAGGTTGGCTCGCCAGGGGCGGAGCTGCACAACATGAATGGGCTGCTGTCGGTGCCGTTTCCCTGAATCCAGACGATAATAAACTGTTGGCAACGACCGCCGGTGAAGGAATCTTTTGCAACGGGCCCACCGGGCGAACAGTCGATATTTACACGGAAGAGACACACGGTGATTGTGAGCTGCACGTTGAATTTATGGTGCCGCAGGGCTCCAATTCCGGTGTTTACGTGATGGGTCGGTATGAGATTCAGATATTGGATAGCTGGGGCGCGACTGAGCTCCACTACGGTACGTGTGGCGGTGTTTACTGTCGTTGGATTGATAATAAACCTGTTGATGGCGTACCGCCGCGCGTCAATGCTAGTAAGCCGCCGGGGGAGTGGCAGACGTTTGATATCAACTTCCGTGCACCCAAGTTTGACGCGGATGGCAATAAGACTGCAAACGCGCTTTTCGTGGAGGTCTTGTGGAACGGACAGGTGGTCCACGAAAACGTTGAGGTTGCTGGTTGTACACGGGGGGCGATGTTAGGAGAGGAAGCGGCGACGGGGCCCTTGCTTTTACAGGGTGACCACGGGCCGGTTGCTTATCGCAACGTGGTTTTGACCCCGGTTTAGACTGGACAATTTACAGTGGGCCCGGAGGATGCAGGATATGATACGTTGCAACGGCAAGAGCGACGTGTACATTTAAGGAGCCGATTTTGCCGTACATCGGGAGGTAAATTGCTAATTCGCATGCATCTAAGGTCCGTCGGGAAACGCCGCGGTATTCGTTACCGACGACGAGGCATACTTTTTCGGGATATTCCACGGTGTGATAAGGCACGGCATTTGACGCGACCTCAAGGGCACATGTGAGATACCCCTCTTCTGTGTATTTTTCAACGGCCTCGGCGGCGTATTTTATGGTGCGCCAGGGGACTCTGCGATGTGTGCCGCGCCCAATACCGGCGATGGTGGGATGTGGCGGGTGCGCGCTAATCCCAGCTAACACAATTTCGCGGGCTCTACATGCATCTGCAATTCTAAAGGTCGCGCCAACGTTAACCGGGTCTTCAACATCTTGTAGGACAAAAACGAGCTCAACCGCTGGCGAACCGTCCTGTTTTAAAAAACGTTTGAGTGCGTTGTTTCGTAACTGCTTCATTATTTTAAGGAATTATTTGGATTATGGAAAAACTAAAACTCGGCATTATTGGTGCAGGTGGTATCGTCTGCCGGATGCATCTACCCGATTTAACGAACGGAACCGATTTTGAGGTAGCCGTAATTGGCGGTAGACGTGAACACCGTTTAAAATATCAGTGTGAAGAATTTAACATTCCACGTTGGACGCAGGATTACGATGAGATTATCGCCGATGAGACGCTGGATGCGATTCTTGTCGGTACCCCGCATCCCCTGCACGTTTCGTGGGGAGTGAAGGCGTTAGAAGCGGGTAAGCATGTCCTGATGCAAAAACCGCTCTGCGGGGATATGGACGAGGCGAATCAGTTTGTCGCTGCGGCGGAAGCGAGTGGCAAAACGGTAATGTGCCTTCCACATTTCGGTGCGTCTATCTACAAAATCCGCGAACTTATCGCTGAAAATGCTATCGGCCGCGTATCCGGGGCGAGAATGCGGAGCAGCCACGGTGGTCCAGAAATCTATTATGCTGAAATTCGCGACATTTTCGGTGAAACCGAGGACGATTTATGGTTTTTTGATGCTAAACAGGCTAGCGTCGGTGCCCTTTTTGATATGGGGGTTTACGCTGTCTCTGGTCTCGTTGCGATGCTCGGCACCTTCAAACGGGTGACCGGCTTCGTCTCCACGTTTCGATAAACCGACTGAACTAGAGGATGTCGCTACGCTGGTGCTTGAGATGCAATCGGGTGGCATTGTCACAGCCGAAACGAGCTGGTGCGACCCAGCACGTACAGGTGAATCAAGTATCCACGGGACTGCTGGTAAATTTACAATGCCCGGTAAAGATGGCGCGGCAGTAACGCAGTGGACTCCTACCTCCTATACCCGCGAACACGCGCCTGTTGATACTAAGTCAGTTGATTGCAGTGATGCTGCCCCGAAAGGTATGCATGCCCATTTCGCTGAACACATTCGAGCTGGCACACAACCGCCGCTCTCCAATGTTTACACCGCACGGCATGTGACTGAAATTATGCTTGCAGGACTCAAATCCTCTGAAACGGGAAGGGCAATTGAACTGACGACAACTGCTGACCAATAGTTAGGAAAACTGGACAGATGTCTTCATGTGATAAAGGGCAGAAAGTGCACCTACATGACATGAAGACATCTCAATATTTAACCTAAACTCGCGTGAAATTCGTACCAATCGTCAAGGTTGTTAAGGTTAATCGCGTCTAAAATTGTTCCATCGTCTTCAATACCGCTTGCGCCGAGGATGCTCGTCCGGGTATCGTCGTCGTGATGGTACCCCTCAATTGCGGCGTTCAACTCGGCGACTGCGTCTTCGTCAAGGCTGCCACCGCTCTGCTCTAAGACCCATGCCTCAAATTGCGGATAGGTGGGTGAATTGTCCTGGATATATGCCAGCGTTTCGTCTTTGTCGAGACCGAGAGCATCTAATACCATCTGATCATAACCCATTCCGCATGCTGGATACTCTTCATGAAGAACGCCCTTGGCATCCATCAACACTTTTGACCAGAACCGGGGGAGGTGCAAGACACCGAGGGGACCAGCAACCCCGGAACTGATTGTCGGAATCATTCCTGCCATTTTGTTTTCTCCTTTTGTTGTTATTGCGATAGACACTGTTGCCCATCATGTGCAAATCTTCGGACGTAGTTTGCAAGTCTATCTTACAAACCGTTTTGATTATAGCACGAATTTTAAAAAAAGTGTAACAAAATTTTGGAAGTCCTGATTTTAAAAGTGGAAGGATGGAAGATTGGAAGGATGGAAGGATGGAAGGATGGAAGGATGGAAGATTGGAAGGATGGATTTCGCGCGTGTGTTGTCTGAATGCACATCGCATTTGAGCAAGTACGCCGCAAATCACGGATTATCGCGGAGGACACGGAGGCCGCGGCAAGAAGAGGTTTTCGAGCATGAAACATATTACCTGTCTGGGTTTAAGCGGTGGGACATTGCGTTTTGTATAAACATATCGCCCTTGAGGAGCGGGAAACCGTTTGCCCGAATACTGGGGCTAAGCCCGGGGCCGGTCGGTGCGGTTTTTTCTGTGTCCTCTGTGTAATCCGAGATTCTGACAAATCAAAAACGCGGACATGCTTTTGTACAAAAACTTTACGCACTCGTATGCTGGCGATGCGTTCTTGGCAGAATCGCGGGTTGGCGCGGATTACACGGATTTCGCGGGTTGTCACTTTGCAACATCAAGTTATCTGCTAAGCGGACAGCTTTTTATCTATGGAGGCGTTAGCAGTGCGGCGATGTCCTCTGGTAGTTTAACATCATGTTTCTGTTCGAAGTCGGCAACGTTCGCGTAGGCGTTGTGAAATAAAGCAACGATATCCTTTTCCATGTCTTTGGCAGTTGCCAGGTCCGATTTTGCTTTTTCCCACTCTTGCAAGTGTAAAAATGCCATACCGCGATTGTAATATGCCTCGGCAAAATTCGGTTTGCGTTCTATTGCCGCGTTATAGTCTTCAATTGCCCGTTGATACTCGCCTTTTCGCGAATAAGCACTACCCCGACCGTTATAGGAATCTACAAAGTTCGGTTTAAGTTCTAGTGCCTTGCTATAGTCTACGATTGCGTTATTATACTCCTGTCTTTCAAAGTAAACGATGCCACGGTTGTAATACGGATAGGTAAAACTGGGCTCGAGTTCTATTGCTGTGTTATAGTCCTCAATAGCCCGCTCAATTTCACCTTTGAGTTTATAAACTATCCCACGATTGTTATATCCCACAGGCAAATTAGGCTCTAACCTTATCGCTTTGTTACAATCTTCGAGGGCGCGCTCGTAATTCCCTTTGATACGGTATGCGCTACCCCGATTGCTGTATGCCTCGGCATAGTTTTCATCGCGACTAATAGCTGTGTTGAAGTCTTTAATAGCACGCTCAATTTCGCCTTTATTAGTATACGCAATGCCGCGGTAGTTATAAGGCCTGGCAAAACTGGGTTTTTCCATAATTAGTTTGGTAAAACGTTCGATAGCCCTATCGTTAGGATCTTGTCCAATTTCGGTCTTCATGTTTATGCCTCCGTTATGTTTGGCGTTGAGCCCATCGAGTCTTCTTCGGCTTGATAAATCTCTATAGAGGTTTTCTGATGGCTGCCTTGCTCTCTAATAAACCCATGGAGATCATTGTAAACGGTTTGTGTTGAGATACCGTGCTGTTTTCGCAGATGGTCTAATATCGGTTCCTTGAGTGATGCGGGAATGTCTATTACAGCGAAGTGTTCAGGTTCAATAAACCCCTTCGGTGGCCGAACGAATATACTTTTCTGTGCTATGATACGGTTTTGCGGGTTCCGAGGTTCTTTAATCTGATATTTTTCGTTTATCTCCTCACTTCTCTCCAACAAAATAATCCGGCCGGATTTTCCAAGTGAACCGTCACAGGCGAAAAAGAGAGCGATGTGGTTGTCTGTCGTAAAATCCACAAGATTGGTATGACCGCCGTAGTGTTGGAGTTCTGTCAAGATTTCAAAACTATCTTCCTTGTAGGTATAGGCTTTAGCCACTTCCAGAATGTCTACTTGGATAGCTTCTATATCGAATTCCTCTGTTCCAATTTCTTTCTGGCATTCACGCCACAGACTTGAAGATACTTTCTCATAGTGTTGAGGTTCGCCGCGATAGATGAATCCGCCATCGGCGGTTGTTTCTGCTATCTTACTGACTATCTCTAAAATGCTGTTGCGTTCGGTTTCTTGTGTGTTCAAACTTGCTCTCCATGATGCGAATTTCCGCTGATGTTAAATTATAGCATGTCCGCGTTCGCTTGTCAATTTCAATTTTGCGGGGTTGTCAGAATCACGGATTATCACAGATTACACAGATTTCGCGGATTATTGAGTTTGGTATCCGAACGTTATTTGCCGAATGCCAGGGCGAAAAGTACCTCTATCAGGTAAAAAACAGTAAGCGTGATAGAAAAAATGGCCGATAACCAATTACATTTCGGTTTACCTTTGTGCTTGCTGAGATTCATTTCGAAATCGGTGTCAGTTTGTTGGCGGATTTCGTTGTAGACCTGTCGGAACAGTCGTTCCTGCCAGAGAAAGTACCCGTCCAGAATCCAAAATCCCGCGATGGTAAGTAAAACTCCCAAAACAAAATATGCGCCTTGCCCGGAGTTCTCTATAGCGCTTAAAACCCTGGCTGCAACAAGGAGCGTCACGCTCCAACTTTTTACAAGAAGACTGTTCCGGCCTAAACGGTTAATAACGACTTGCGTCATTTCCAAATGCTTTACGACTTTTTCAGTGCCGTCCATGAATCTATCCTCCTTTACCAGATTTGCAGGCTGATTGTGCGTTTGTTAAATTGTAATGCTTATAAGTGAATTTGTCAATACATTTCTAAGGGAAATGCACGGTTTTAGGGGTGAATTTCTAATTGGCAGGGTTAGGGGTTGGCGTTTTCTTATTGTCTGAATCGCGGATTATCGCGGATGACGCGGATTGCCTGTCTTGTCTGAATCGCGGATTATCGCGGATTACACGGATTTCGCGGATTATTGCCTCTGATGTCGGCAAGTTGTGTTATCTAAGATTCCTAAAATGTTACCTATACACCGGATGCAGCTTTCTCAATGCGATCCGCCTAAAATCTGTGTCATCCGATAAATCCGCGATGAGGTTATTTGAATAAGTGTTCTTAAACGTTCAAAGAAAAACGAAGTCTTTCGTCCGCAGCAACCAATTTCTCCATTAAATACGTAATATCTACCCATTTTAGTTGTTTGGGGATCGTTCTTTCCTGGCTTATTATCCAACTAAGGATTAGACTGAGGTCAAATGCGTTTCTAGCTGGTGCGAATTTTTCTAGTACTTTTTCTTTCTGTACATAATTTCGTGGCTCGCTCGGATATGATGTAAGTTCGGAGGGTGGTGGAATCTTATTGGTACCATCAGTTTCTTGTGCTTCATCTGTTTTAACTTGAATATCATATCCTTCCGTAGCGATATGGTATGCCCTTGCTGCCCTTTCGTAGTCCCATTTGTTTTTAACATCATTATCAATCCAATGTGCTAATGTTTGCAGGTTTACCTCAGCTCTTTTCCAACGCTTGTAAAATTCGCGCTCACCTGAAAGTTTTGTAAGATGATTTTTTAAGAATGAATAGATTTCATCTGCAATTATATCTGAGTCTAACTCCTTTTCGCTTTTGCGTTTTATCTTTTTGAACTTTACTTCCTGTGAAGATAACATCCCGTAAGGTATTCGGGTTCCGTATGTAGGTTCATACCAGCTTAGGCGGATATCTAAGGCTGTTCCCGGTTTTACTGCATTTAATCCGCTAATTTCAAGGAGAAGCGGAAAGTGTTCTGCTTTATCCAGTTCAGAGGGTTCTAATGTAAAACTGACCCACATACGTTCACCGTATTCTGTAATACGCAAAGTGGCTTCGGGAGACCGTTTATCAGACGCGACTAACTTCACTGCATGCACTAATGCCTTGAATACGTCTCGGTGTTGGATAAGTCGGTATTGTTTTGAAGCGGTGCATACCGGTATGTCCTGACGATCTTTAATAAATTCAGCATCGATGCTGAGAGATTCACGTATTATGTTGTCAAGGTATTTATTGGTGCCGCCATTATGTAGACTAAATGGAACTCTTTTGAAGTGTGGAATCCAATTTATTAATTCGTTAACCGGTTTTTTGTGTACAAATGCTTCTCTACCTTCCCATTTTAGTGTCATATTACACCTCCATATCAGTGTTTTCCACAATCGTAATCTGCTTTCTGCCGTGCTGCCATTTCTATCGCAGCATCAGATTTTGCTGGCACGGGTTCCGGTTCGGGTTCAGAAAACGCAGTCTCAACATCTTCCTCAAGATAACCCTCAACGCTTTCAGGTTAGGACTGCACTTCTTCAACAGGTTCAAGTTATGTTCCCTTAGTATATCATACAATTAAACGATTTTCAAGGAAAAAGAATTCGCACTGGTTTGTATGTTGGCGGTGCGTTATTGTCTGAATCGCGGATTAGCACGGATTACACAGATTACGCGGATTGAAAGAGGATTCGCGATCTGTAGCTATCTGCCTGCTTGTTTGGCGGCTTTCTCTATCCAGTTTCCAAGGTTGGCATAACCGTTATCAGTAACCCAGTCGTAGTACGAACAACAAGGGTAAACAGGGTTAGTGGTAGGTCTAAAGTTAAAGGGGGATTGACTAAAAGGACATGCTCCTTTAGGCGATGTCCAACCGTACCTGTTTTTAACATTATTGATGTGCACCCCAAGCAAACCATTGCCCTTTTCAATACTTTTCTCGATTTCGTACTTGACCCATCTGCTATTAGCAGTTTGACTGCCAATCAGAACACACGTCACAGACGTACCGTCCATCTGCTTATCTATCCATCGCTTGATGGCAAGATCAGTATTTCTTTTTAGTGTTTCGATTTCGGCACTATCAACAAAACCTGCTGCTGTGTAACTGCCTTTCGCAACCCAACTGTATCGGACTTGATTGACGCGCCAAACATCATCCCAATCAAAACTGAAAAATACATGTCTCATAGCAACTCCACATAAACTAAAAAAAATAGACAATTGCACAGACAAAAAAGACTTCGATGAGATAAAAAATGACAAGTGTTTGGGAAAAAATAGCGGAGCCCCGGTTACACTTCGGTTTATCTTTGTGTTTACCAACATTCATCTTGAAGTCGGTGTCAGTTTGTTGGCGGATTTCGTTGTAGACCTGTCGGAACAGTCGTTCCTGCCAGAGAAAGTACCCATCCAGAATCCAAAACCCCAGGATGGGGATCAAAAGCACCAGAGCAATATATGGATTTTGCAGCTCCTGTTTGGCGATTAAGACCATTGCTGCAACAAGAACCGTCATGCTCCAACTTTTTAAGAGAAAACTGTTGCGCCCTAAACGGTTAATAACAGCTTGCGTCATTTCCAAGTGTTTTACAACTTTTTCGGTGCCATTCATGAATCCATTCTCCTTATGTTTGTGGCCGCTTAATAGTCGCCATTTAAACGACCTATTTACCGCAATCCATGTTCTTTTTGTAGTTCGTACGCTTTTCCTAAAAGCCAACTACCGGAGCGCCCTCTCTTAATCCTATCGAAAATTTCCGAGATAGTCTCAGCCCAATTTTTTACATCATCAAGACTTCCGAGTGGTGTTCCTAAAGAGATGAACTCAGGATGGTTACCTGATGTGACTAAATGTGCGATAAGAGGATTAGGAGCTAGATCTGGAAAAGGGCCAGGCGAATTTTGGAATGGCTTAACGAATCTCTGGCGTCCTCGGGCTCCGCCAATCTCATATGGGGGCCACGGCGATGTGAAAGTTTGTGGACTAATTACACCTAAAAGTGCCGATGCCACATCTAACCCTTCTTCAACGCAACGTGCAATTTCATGATGGGGACTATCCTCTGGCAAGCGCGCATCTTTTTTGTCAAACCAGATGTCAAGTTCGTATGTGTTCTGGACTATATCTGCACATTCTTCAGCCCATTCCGCGTCTGGTGATTTATTCCTATAAGAGATAAACACGATCTTTGTTGTTGAAGATATTGTAGATCTCCTAAATTCACAGTAGTTTATTCCCGGCATTTTAACTTGCCTCCATTTAGAACATTTTGATTGATAACAGCACTGCGGGAATGTAGAGACACCTCCCTGAACATTTCCGCCCTGCTGCCAATTGATTTTAAATTTACCATATCTAATAAAAAAAAAGCAAGAAAAAACTAAACTTATTTTTTACCTGATTTACCAGAAGGCACGTTCTTCAGGATAACCAATTTCTGTCCAATAGAGCGAAACTCTGATGGCCCAACGGATATGTGAGAGTGTCCAGTCCATCAAAAACGACAATCGGTTCTAAATCGATAAATTTCACAGATCTGCTTGTCCTAAAAACCCGAGTACTCCATATAATCCGCGACTCAGACACTCCCCTCCACAATCGCAATCTCATCTTCTGTTAAATTATACAATTGATATACCCGTTTGTCAATCTCTTCTTCCTGCATAGCCAGGGCCATTTAGTTTTAGGAATTTTTTTCCTATCTGTTATTATTTTGATTTGGACAGATGCAGCGTGACTTTTTTCGCTGCATCTGCTATACTTCACTGTAAATAAAATAATCCTTTTTTTTAGGAAGGTTGAAGTATGTTACTCAGTATATTATCACAAATTGTAGATCCACGCAAGGCAAAAGGCAAACGGCATCCTTTGGTTTCCATCCTTGCTCTTATTATTATCGGTTTTCTGTGCGGTCATACAGGTTATACGTCTATAGCGACCTGGGCCCGCAATGAACCTGAACTGGCTGAAGCGTTAGGTTTCCGTTGTGGGAAGACCCCGTGTCCTGCCACGATTCATAATCTGTTTAAGCATCTTGATATAGAAAGTTTAGAAACCGCCCTAACCGAATGGGTGTCTTTACAACTTGCGGCTCTTGAAGGGACAGACCCCTCGGGTTTGAAAGGCATTGCTATAGATGGTAAAGAACTCTGCGGTTCCATAGACATAGACACCGGCCGCCGAACCCATTTACTCTCCGCTGTCTGTCATGAGTTAGGGGTTACCCTTGCACAATGTGCCGTCAGTCACAAGACCAATGAGATACCTATTTCCCGGCAACTGCTGGAAAAGTTTGATGTCAAAGGAAAAGTGGTGACAACGGATGCTCTATTGACCCAACGTGCTTTTTGTAAAGAACTTATCAAACAGAAAGCCTATTATGTGCTGCGTGTCAAAAAGAATCAGAAACAGATGTATATCGATATTGTGTGGGTCTTTGCCCCCCTTGTAGAGACGGACCCCCCCGAGGTGCAAGCACGCAGACTTCAAAACGCACACACGCAAGCAGGGGCACACCTACAAACGCACACCGATGTTGAAGAAACACGCGGATTTATCATCACACGCATCCTAACAGCTAGCACAAGCGTGTCAGATTATATTGACTGGCCGGGTCTTGCACAAGTCTATCAATACAAAGTGCAGCGCGTCAATACCAAAACAGGTGAATGTGAAACTTCTATCCAGTATGGTATCACTAACTTGTCGCCCGAAGAGGCAACAGCGGAAGACTTGCTAAAACTACACCGAGAACATTGGACGATAGAAAACAAATCCCACTGGGTTCGAGACGTGGTTTTAGGAGAGGATGCCTCAAAAGCAAGAACAGGCAGCATCCCCCAAGTCATGGCAGCTTTACGCAACACCGCACTGGCAGTCTTACGATTTGCCGGTTATACGAAAATCACCGAGACAATACGATCTTTCGCCTCAAAACCTAAACTCGCAGTTAACCTCATCACATGAAAATTCTTAAAACTAAATGGCCCTGCCTGCATAGCGGTGTCCGCATTTGGATTCCCCGCTTTCGCTTCAAGAATTTCATCTACTAAATCAATAATAGGGGTTTGTTCCTTTTTTGCCGGCATAGCTATGGGTAATTCGCGAACAACCTTAACCTTCACTTGTGCTTGGCTCTTGCCCTGTTCTTGTGATATCGAATGATAGATATAGTTCATCAAACGACTATTAAATAACGCCAGAAAATACTTTAGGTCCGTTTTTTGAGATTTGGGGAGAATCGTATGCAGCGTGTTATCTGTGTAAAAACGTCCCAATTCGGCTTCGCTATGATAGGCCACTATTAAATCATCGTCAGTTTGACGCATAAGCAAACGTTCGGGTTGATGATGGTTCCTAATATCACCGCGAAATTTCCAGTATTCGTTTCGTTTACTCGGTTTTCCCCCTCGACCAATTCCGGGAATTGGTAGCGGCTCGTAGTTGACATCACAGAACATGTATTTGGCTTTTGAGGAAGTCCACTGCACCGAGTATTTTTGAATTTGCCTTCCTTGTAAGAGGCGATGTCTGCACCCGTTGTCTTCCGAAAAGAAAATTTTAGATCTGACATTTCCTGAATCAATTCCAGTGTCCAAGACCTCACAGTATTTTCCCACCTTATCAAGTGCCAAAAGTCTTAACACCCAATCGTTTTTTGCACTTAACAGGAATTTAGAGTCTGGTATTTTGTTGATCGCTGCGTATTCTACTGCACCGTTTGAGTGGTATTGAAAATCGGGAAAGTTCATTTCTCCGCTCATGTAGGAATGCTGATCTTCTACCTCCGATTTCAACAAAATAAAAATAGCCGTATAGATAGTGGCTTCAAATGTGTTCGCTGGTGCCTTGACTAAATGAAGTAACCTATTTTCCAAAAACAGGTTACGAATCCTACGTTTTGTGGGCAGCGCGACGTAACTGTCATTAGCAATATATGCAAAAATCCTATTCTCGGCAGTAAGCTTAAACCCAGCAAAGATAAAGTAGTCGTATAAATCACCTGCCCAGCCGTAACTCTCTCTGAGCTGGTTACGCATTGTGAGAGATAGGTGTTCACCTTTTGCATAAGGCGGATTGCCAATCACTACATCAAATCCATTTGCAATGCCAAACATCCGTTCCGAGTCAAACCAATCAGCAGTATCGTTTTGGTCATAAATATCCCATTTGGCGATCTTTTCGGCATCATCTGCTGGCATACCGACATATTTTAGCTCGGTTGCCAATTTTGTTCGCAATCTTTTATCCTTAGTCTTATACCATTTTTATTAATTATTCTATCATTACCGGTTGTTAGAAATGAAACGGAGAACGGAAGACCCAAACTAAAAGTTTATGCTACAATAAAGAGCACAAACTGGAAGTTTATGCTACAATAAAGAGACATTTTCAATTAGAAATGGTATTACATGCACGTTTGCGTTTGCGGGTAGTGGCGTGGAAGTGCTGTTCACGGTTGTTAAGCAGTTCACGTTCCAAACGTTGTGCCTTTTCGCTTGTTAGTGTCGGGTTCAGATCTATCAGCGTGTTGGCAGCGATAAACCGCGTCTCTAAATTCGGCAACGGTTTAATACCAAAATTCTCTGCGTTCTGCATCGGTTCCTGCTCAATTGCAAGCGAGATAAAAAAGCGGAGTTTAGCGATTTGACACGCAATCGGTTGGATATCCACCCCGAAGATAGTGTTTTGGATTAGGTATAACTTCCGTCCGAAGTCTGAATCTCGGTAACGCTCAAAGGTAGCACTGATTTCGGTAAGTTCGACATCGCGTTCCTGTTGGTCGGACGTATCAAAAGCCTCGGATGCGCGTTGTGTCGCAAGTTCCTTCTGCAATTTTTCCCATCGGGTGTTATCTGGGTCAAGCCGCCGGAGTGCCAGTGTCAGTTTGTGGAGCATTCCCATTGGGAACGCACCGGAACCGACCGCCGGATCGAGGACTTTAAGTTCGGAAATTGCTCGGACGATTGCGTCTGTCTCGACATCGTCAAACCATTCGCTTGCATCGTCAAACTGCTGTGCATAGTCGAGGAGATAGTGTAACCGCTCCTTCCAGAGTTCTGCGTCGCCGTCGGTTGGGGCACACTTTTGGGAGAGCGTCGCGACCAATGCTGTCCTCTACCATATAGTCGACGATAGCACGTGGGGTGTAGTAGGAGCCTGTCTGTTTTCGTGCCGTTGCCCCGGTTTCTGGATTGTAGGCGGCGAGTAGGTTTTCAAACACCTTGCCGAGCAGCTCGGGGTCCAGTGCCACCTCCTGCTCTATCGGTGTGTTCTCCTCAACGGTGAATTTGTAATGCTCAAGTAGGGGGAGGAGTCCTCGGTTTTTGTCAAAAAAGAGGCGGTTGGGGATAGATAGTTTGTGGTACTGATTATCAGAGAAACAGTCTATTCTGTAGCTCTTTTCACCTGTTGCTTTGAAGGTATCCAGACAATCGAACAGTCCGCCGTTGATGAAGGGGGTTTGTGCAAAGAGGGATAGCAGTTTATCCGGGTCGCGCATCTGTGCTTTATATCGGTAGCAGGAGAAATCGCGGTTCGTATCGTAGGTTTCTTTGCTAAACCTACGTTTGTCTATTTCGGTGTTGAGTGTAGCGAAAAAGAGGTTTTGTAGCACGGCGCGATAGTAGGAGTCGCCGGTATCAAAATTATCCTCTTTGAGTAGGTCTTGGATTTGTGTTTTGTTGAACAACTCCTCAGCCACCAACCCTGTTGCTTGATAAACCAGATAAAGAGCAGTCGTGTGATGAGGCGGATGACATGCTCCTCCGGTTTCTATGACACGGTTTTCATCTGTCGGGAACGTCGATTCTTTAACTGCCCATTCAAACCATGCGAACAGTTTTCGATAGAACTGTTTGTTGAGTTCTTCGGTGTCCAGTTTGGCGAGCCAGGCAGCGAGTAATCCGTCGAAGTTTTTCGGTTTTTTGTTGCTAACCATCCACTCTGCACACGTTTGTAGAGAAAGTTCGGAGAGGATATCGCGATGTGCGCGATGTGGGTTGTTGAGGCGGATGTCTTTGATGAGGGTGACCTGTCCGAGCACATCGCGGTCGCCATCAATTTTGTCTGGACGACGGTCGGCAAAGGCAACCGTCAAACGAGCCCCCGCGCGAAACAGGATCACAGTGGGTGTGAACATACGTTTGTTAATTTCTCGTGTGAACGTAGCGTATTTAGTCCGGGAGTAGGTGTTATCTTTCAATTCCACTGCACAGAAAAGGAAACTTTCTATGTTTCCCTTATCAAACGACCCTGCCTCAAGAAGCGTCAACTGCTGCTCCCTGGCGACTTCGTCGCTTGTGAATTGGAACACTATTTGGACAGATTCGACGTTGTTGCGGAATTCCTGTTCGGTCTTAGTGTTGACGTTCTCTGCTGGAAAATCTTCAATAAATTCATCTACTGAGTCGATGCGTTCATGTGTGCGTTCACTGCGGTACCCCAAGGTTGCCAGGAGGTTTTTTGATTTTTCAAGAAAATCGCCGGTGGACATTGCTGATAGTGAGGCGTTAATTGCATTTCTGCTCGTCATGTGCGTAATCTCTGCTATTCTGTTGAGAAAATCAAGGTTATGGCGTTGTGATAATTAGCCATGTCACCAATTCAAAATCGCTGGAATCTGTAGGAGCCTCGGATGCGACAGGCAATCTGAAACCGCGCGGGCCGCCCCGCCCCAAATTTTGCCTTTGCGTCTTTTTATGTGAACGTGTGATATGTGCAATAACAGTGTCCAGCAGCTTGTCGTAATCTTTCATATTGTTGCCGTGCTGGGTTTCTTGGTCGAATTGAAGGCATAACCTTTCTAATACCTCACGTTTTCCGACAGCGGAAGTTTCAAACAGCTCTAACACCTGTTTGGCGTTTGCACAGCCGTAGCGGATATCCCCGTTTTTGCGGATGTAGACTGTATAATACGGATAGATGGGGCTCGGTGTTTTTTTCTCTTTGTCTGTTGTAGTGTTAAGTTGGCGTAGGAAGAAGATAACCCCGTTTTCCGTAGGATTGTTTCCGTTATCGGTAACCGCGTACGCCCCATCCGGCGTGTTTTCCAATTCTGCCCTATTTTTTTCCAGATATTTTAGCAGCTGTGCGAAGAAGTAATCCAGTGTGAAATCGCTTAGGACAACGCCATCAGAGAGTTCATCTAAATCCAACACCTCTTCCCGGAGCTGCTGCAGCTGTTTATCACGGAAATTGAGTTCCATCTGTGCCTGTTGGTATGTAAATTCATTTAGCGGGTCATCATCGCCGCTTGCAGCGGTATCCGCGAGTGCCATACGAGCGGCGACGCGGCACTGTAATCGGAGATACACCTCCATGTCTTCGGTAGGCCAATAGTTAATCATTTTGACCGCTGTATTGCGGCTGCCGATTCGGTCAATCCGTCCAAACCGTTGAATGATACGGACAGGATTCCAGTGAATATCGTAGTTCAGCACCGTATCACAATCCTGAAGGTTTTGCCCTTCGGAGATGCAGTCTGTAGCGATGAGAAGGTCTATGTTTTCAGTTGTGCTGTCGCTGCGGACTCTTGCGCGTGGAGCAAAGTTAGTTAGGATAGCGTTAAAGTTGTTTTGTCCACAAGTGGTTCGCGTCAGGTCCCCGGAGACCATCGCCATCTTCAGTCCTAATTCAGTAGCGAGGGGTGTCAATTGGTCATAAAGATAGAGTGCGGTATCTTTGAAGGTAGTGAAGATTAGCAGTTTGCGATTAGTTTTTCCATCCATATCGGTTGTTGGATTTTGTGCCTTGTTTCGGATGTGCACTTTAATTGCTTTAAGTTTTCCGTCCCTTTCAGGGCTAATGGCTTTGACGTTGTCCCATGCGGCGGTTAAGGTTTTTTTATCCTTGATGAGGTCTTGCTTCCAACGGTTGCAATCTAATTCGCTGAGGTGGTACGGATTTTTGGCACGGTTGACTAAAAATTCCTCATCTTCCTCATCCTCATCGGGGAGGACATCGGCTTGTGCATCAGGTATATTGCGGTTTTGCTGGAACCGTTCGATTTTTTCCAGCATTGTACCAATTTTATTGATGGTGCGTTCAAGCGTTTGGGAGAGGGAGTGTGCGGCACTCTCCAAACGTTTGAGGAAGTTGGTTTGCATCATACCGATGAGGAATTTCTCACGGTCTTCCTGATTGAAGCGGAGTCTCTCTTTTTCATCTGCAAGTCGTTGTTTTGCGGCTGCGCTAACGACATAACTTGAGGGTCTATAAATAGACAGCGCAAATTCCCCTATCTGGTCCGTCAAAGCTTTGTAGGAGAGTGCGCCGGTGAGGTCGGTAGGCGGGTAGCAATTTTCTGGGTCGAGTTGTTGCGGAAATTCGCCTATTTTATCCATCTCTTCAGCATAGAATCGCTGGATATGTTTTCGGGAGCGAGCGATAGAAATTCCGCCGAGTAATTGAAAAAAGTCCGCGCCCAATGTTTCAAAGAGTTGTGCCTTGTCTCTTATGTTGTTCTCGGTTGCTTTGTCTTCCCATGTCTTAAATGCTTTTTGTGCCTGCCGAATTAAATTGCCGATATTGCTTATGCCTAGGCTCTCTCTAAAGACATCCTCGCGTTTTTCAGTCATGAGATGGATTTGATTACGTAGGTCGGTAAGAGAGGTATTCACCGGGGTTGCGGAGAGCATCAACACTTTGGTTTTTGTTCCTGCCTTGATGACCTCCTCCAATAGGCGGGAATAGCGACTGTGTTTAACGATGTTGTCATCGGCATCGCGAGTAGGTTTGGTATCGTTTCGGAAGTTATGCGATTCGTCGATGACGACTAGGTCAAAGTTGCGCCAGTTGAAATTTGCCAAATTGACTCCCCCAGCATCGCCGCTATAGCGGGAGAGGTCGGTATGTGATAACAACGTGTACCCGAATTTGTCCTCAAGGAACGGATTGGATTCTTGTGCATTGTGTGCGGGGTAGAGAGCCCAATTTTCATTTAGTTTTTTAGGGCAGAGGACGAGTACACGTTCGTTTCGCAATTCAAAGAATTTGATAACTGCAAGTGCCGTGTAGGTTTTTCCCAGGCCGACGCTATCTGCCAGGATACAACCGTTGTGACGTAATAGCCGGGCGATTACACTTTTCGCTCCCTCTTTTTGGAATTCATACAACTTTTTCCAAATTTCTGTATCGTAGAGATGTGTATCTTCGAGGGTCTGTTCGTTCGTTTTTCGGGTTTTAATTTCTTCTCGGAACAGTTCGTAAAGGGTTTTGTAATAGATAAGTTCGGGTGGATGATTCCGCCCAAGCTGCTCCAATTTTGCAAGGACTATCTCTTTGACATCTTCAACCAGGGTATCGTCATTCCAGATTTCGTCGAACCACGCCTTGAGGTCTGTGCGGTCTCGGTCGCTGTCCACCTCAAGGTTAAGTTCAATGTTGCTGGTATCTGTGCTCAGTCCGAGCCCACGCATCGTAAAATTGGAGCTGCCGAGGATAGCTTTGTCTATGCCGTTGTTAGCGATGTGATACATTTTCCCATGGAGTAGATTAGATTTACGGGTCGTTCGGATTTCCACCTTCTCCTTTATCCATTCGGCACAAGCTTTGGCAAGCGGTTTTTGTCGGAGCTGCTGGTTGAGTTCCAACCCTGTATCCGTTATGGTAAACGCCTTTCTGTCACTGTTTATCGGGTCGAGATGTTTGATAAAATCGGGTTCGCCGAATAGGAAGCGGAGTTCGTCTATTTTGTCTAAAGCGTGTTGCAACTTTTCATAGGCGTAGATGGTGAAATAGGCGGATACAATGGAGAGCGTGGAACCGTTTTGAATGTGCTGTTCTAGAAAATTATGAACCGTTCCGCGGCGGAGGTTGTCTCGGATAGCGGATTTGAGGCGTGGGTTTTTATCTGCCATGTGGGAAACCTATATACAACGGGCGATGAATCGCCTTTAGGAGTGGGAAACCGTTTGCCCGAATAATGTATCGCGTGCTAAGCACGCTCGGACAGAAGATAAGCACGGTATCGCGTGCTAAGCACGCTCCTACAGAAGAGGATTTCGGTCTTTTATAGCATAGGGTGTGTCCACGACTTTTAACCATCTTGGGCGGCTGCGCCACTGACAATTTCTGATATTTCTGTTGTGATTTGGGTTTGACGTGCTCTGTTACGTTGTAGGACCAATTCGTCGATGAGCTCTTTCGCTTTTTGGGTAGCGTTTTCCATCGCTGCCATTCGGGCGGCTTGCTCCGCTGCGTTGGAGTCTAATAACACCTTCCACATTTGCATGTTCAGATGCTTACCGAGCAGCATCTCAAAGAGTTCTACCTGCCCCGGTTCATAGATATAATCGAGAAAAAGTTCATCGCCTTCGGGGGTTTCAGGGACAAGGGGGAGCAGCTGCTCAACGAGTACTGTCTGGAGGATAGCAGATTTGAAGTTGTTATAGATAACCTCAACCTTGTCAATTTCTTTGTCGATATAGAGGTGTTCAAATTCATGAACGACATCGACAGCCGTTTGGAATTCAAGTTGGCGGAAGATATTGATGTATGCATCGGTGATGTCGTATCCGCGGCGTGAAAAATGTTCCTGTGTACGTCTGCCTATGCAGATAAGCGTCACGTCTGCACCGCCCTCCTGATAATGTTCTATCCGTTGTGTGGTGGTCCGGATGACGTTGCTGTTGAAACTTCCGCATAACCCCCGGTCGCCGGAGACAGAGATGATACAGACATGTTTGAGTTCTCGGACCTCAAGCAGGGGATGTGTCAACGCTTCTGTCTCAATGTCCATCTGTGAAATCAGATGTCCGAGGATAGTGTTGAGTTTATCTGCGTAGGGGCGCGTTGCGGTAATGTTTTCTTGTGCCCGACGGAGCCGCGCGGCAGCGACAACGCGCATTGCATCGGTCACCTGCTCAATGTTTTTAATACTGGCGATGCGTCGCCGAATTTCTCGTAGGGTTGCCATGGCTATTCACCTTCTGCCGGGGTTTCTTCTGTCGCTGGAGTGGCATCTTCAGATTGCGTGTCCTCTATTTGGATTTGCGGCATCGGTGTGTCACTCCAATTTTCCTTGAACGTTTTAACAGCAGCGTGTAAGGTTTGTAGCAATTCATCGCTCAGCACTCCGGTTTCCGAGATTTCGGAGAGGAGCTCCGCGTGATTCCTGTCGAGGTATTGCAGGAATTCTGCCTCAAACCGGGCGACTTCTGATTCTGGTACATCATCTAAGTAGCCGTTAGTGCCGCAGAAGATAGAGGCGACCTCGCGTTCAACAGGCATCGGTTGATATTGCGGTTGTTTTAGCAATTCCACGAGCCGTGCCCCGCGCAGGAGCAGCGATTGTGTTAATGCATCCAGATCGGACCCGAATTGTGCAAAGGCAGCAACCTCGCGGAAACTCGCCAAATCGAGTTTAAGGGTGCCCGCCACCTCATCGGCTTTCATGGCTTTTACCTGTGCGTCACCGCCAACACGCGAAACAGATATTCCGACATCAATTGCTGGTCTCACCCCTTTGTTGAATAGGTCCGTTGTGAGATATATCTGTCCATCGGTGATAGAGATAACGTTTGTGGGTATATAGGTAGTCAAGTCGCCTTCAAAGATTTCGATGATAGGGAGTGCGGTAAGGGAGCCGCCGCCCAATTCGTCGCTAAGTTTTGCAGCGCGTTCTAACAGGCGTGAGTGGAGATAAAAAACATCCCCGGGGTATGCTTCGCGCCCCGGTGGTCTACGTGAAAGGAGCGACATTTGGCGGTATGCCCATGCATGTTTCGTTAAGTCATCGTAGATGATGAGTGCATGTTTGCCGTTATCTCGGAAGTATTCGCCCATGGAGGTGCCAGAGTAGGGGGCGATATACTGGAGCGGAGAGGGGGCACTTGCAGCGGCGGAGACAATGGTCGTATACTCCATTGCATTGTGTTCCTGAAGGGTGTTTGCAACTTGTGCCAACGTAGAGCCCTTTTGACCGACAGCGACATAGATGCAATAGACATCCGTGTTTTTCTGGCTCAGAATAGCATCTATTGCAATAGCAGTTTTGCCGGTTCGCCTATCCCCGATGATGAGTTCCCGCTGTCCTCTACCGATGGGTGTTAGGCTGTCAATCGCTTTTAATCCTGTGTAAAGCGGTTCACCGACCGGTTGCCGTTGAACGATGCCTAGTCCTTTCTGTTCGACGGGGAGTGTGTGTTCCGTATGGATTTCTCCCAATCCATCAATCGGTTGTCCGAGGGCATCGACGATGCGTCCGAGGAGGGCTTCGCCTACGGGTACTTCAGCGAGTCTTCCGGTGCGTTTGACGGTATCGCCTTCATGTATGAGTTGGTCTTCACCGAACAGTACGCACCCGACGTTGTCCTCTTCAAGGTTAAAGGCGATGCCGTATATATCGTTTGGGAATTCAATCATTTCGCTTGCCATTGCGTTAGCAAGCCCATGCACCCGTGCGATTCCATCGCCGACCTCGAGCACAGTGCCGGAGTCATAGATGTCTACGTCCTGTTCGAACTGTTGGAGCTGTTGTTTAAGGATATTTGATATTTCGTCCGGTCGGACTTCTCTTGCCATATTTTTAACATTCCTTGCGGAGATTTTTGTTTTCTGATGTTATTCAACAGAGCCCTCCGCTGTAGCCTTTATTAACATTCCTTATTCCGAACCGCGTCCGCTAGCCTTTTGCGAGTTGTTGTTTCAAACGTTGGAGTTGTGTTGCGACGCTTGCGTCAAAAACGGTGTCCTCCAACTGTACGATGAACCCGCCTTGGATTTGTGCGTCCGTTGTGGTTTCCAACCTGACCTGTTTTCCGGAATATGCGCTGAGCTGTTGTGATAGTTGTCCCTGCTGTTCTGAGGTCATGGGGACAGCCGTTGTGACGTTTGCGACGAGTCTGCCGGCGGCTTCATCAACGATACCCAAAAAGACCTCCGCTATCGCCACGAGATGTCGTTCGCGTTGTCTTGATGCCAAAAGCCGTAAGAAGTTAAGCGTCAGCGGGTGGAGCGTATCGGCGAAAAGCTGTTGAAACATATCTCCCTTCGCTTGCGGTGACAAGATGGGACTGCTGATGAATTGCGCGAATTCTTCGGATTCTTCAATTAGCAGCAGCAGGCTGTTTACGTCCGCCACGATGGGTTCCACGGCGTTCTGTTCGAGTGCTGCCTCATATAAGGCACGTGCATAAGGTTTTGCGACCCGAATGACTCTCATAGTTGGTTTTCACCTCAGTTAAGGGGCAATCTCAGGCAATCGGTTAATGGATGCATCAATAATATGCTGATGTTTTTCGGTATTGAGTTCAGCACTGATAATTTTGCTTGCTGCATCAATAGCGAGTTCGGCGACAACGCCGCGCAATTCAGCGATAGCTTCATCCTTTTCGCGCTGGATTTCTGCTCGGGCTCTTTCGATTTCAGCGGCAGCCTCTTGCCGTGCTTGTGTGAGAATTTCTTGCCGTTCCGTGTTCCCCTGCTCTATTGCTGCTTGGATTTTCGCCTGCGATTCAGTTTCCACATCGCCGAGGCGTTGTCGGATTTCAGCATTCAGGCGGTCCAACTCCTGTTGGTCGTTCTCTAATTTTTCGAGTCGAGCCGCTGTGTCCTGCTGGCGTTCCTCTAAGAGCCCACCGACCCTGCCGAAGACGAACTTCCATAACACAAAAAGCACGACAAGAAAGCCGATGACCTGGAGAAGGATTGTCTTTCCATCAATGCCAAGTTGTGCTAGTACGCCCCCTTCACCGGAGGGAGCGTCAGCGGCGAATGCACTGGCGATACATATCCCGATTAGAATGAGACACCCTGCATATATTTTTCTTCTCATGGGTTTCCTGTACGCTGATGCGTGCTTTTCCAACAAGTTGGGGGCACTTTAGCGGATGCCCCAATTTGTTGGAGGTTGGGGTTATTATTCCCCGAGGTTGTCAACGACTTGATGGGTTTCCCCGCGTTTCGCGTCCGCTTCGATCATCCCTTTCAGCATCTCATCTGCTGGAAGTTTTGCCACCAAGATAAAAAACATTAAAAGCGCGTAGATAACAAGTGATTCAATGAGGGCCAAACCGATGATCATCGCGGTCTGAATTTTAGGTGCTGACTCCGGTTGACGTGCAATCCCCTCAAGGGCGGTACTCGTTGCTTTGCCTTGTGCCGTTGAGGCAAAAATAACAGCGATTGGCAAACCCAATGTTGCACCAAACGCCAACACTGCTAGGTATATCATGAAATTTTTCTCCTCTGTTATGAGATTAGACTGTCGCCGGGGTCTTGCAACCGGGGCAGTCGCTTTGTGAATTTAAATTTAATGATGCGCTTCATGCGCTTCATCATCGTGCGTTACAAACAGCACGATATAGATAGATGTTAGAATCGTAAAGACAAACGCTTGCAGAAAGCCTCCGAACAATCCGAAGAAAAGCATCGGGACTTGAACCGGTACGAATGGAATAGCATCAAGGATAAGGATGCCGAGTCCGAGCTTAGTAAGCTCTATAAGCACCGATTCTTCACCGAAGATGTTTCCGAAAAGTCGGATAGCAAGGGAGCCAGCCCGGGATAACTGCGCGATGACTTCAAGTGGAAACATTAAAAATCCTAACCAGGGTGGATTCCCGATTAGATGTTTGAGATATCCGCCGATTCCGTTCTCTTTAATAGCGATGATTTGAACGCCCAACACAGCTGTTATGCCGAGGGCGAGCGTTGTATTTAAATCTGCTGTCGGGGATTGAAAACCTGGGACGAGACCGATGTAGTTTAACGCGAGAATAAACACGAAGCATGAACCAACGAAAGGCACATATTTTTTGCCGTGTTCACCGAGGATGCCTCCGAAGAAATCAATTAGTCCTCCGACAAAAAGTTCGAGCAGGGTTTGCCCTTTTCCTTCCGGAAGCCGCTTCAGTTTTCGTGTTACAAACATGAAAAAGAGCGTTAGAAGGACAACGATAAAGTATGTATTTGGAATCAGATCTGGTTGATGCCACCGATTCGGTTCCGGAATGATGTTATCAGGTAACACCCGTGAAAGTGAATAAAGCCAGGAGCGATGTTCATGCTCTCCGCCGTGCGCGTCCTCATCTGAGGCTACATCATCCGCGGTGAAACCCCCTGCTGCTATCAGCATTAACCCGATAACCGTGAAAATAAGCGGTATTTTTTTCATGTGACGTGTATTACTGTTCTTCCTATCTTGAAATTGGTGTTTGTAGGTCAGGTTGAACGAAGATAAACCGGATTTTCACTGTGACTCCGAATCTTCGTTCGTCAGAATTCCGACCATCAAACCGATGGCTTTAAAAATGATGGCAATCTGGGTTAAAGCGATACCGCCCCCCAAGGCATAGTAATTCAGCCACTTCGCCTTAAATAGGAGAAAGAGACATACGCCTAACACCGCATACTTGCCGAAGGCGATGAAAATCAGCACGTATTTGGTTTTCAACGACTTTCCTGGCCGGATAAGCCTCCGAACCGTGAACGCAATCGACCAGAACACGCTGAGACTGATAGCACTTCCGATAAGAAAACTCGGAAGGACAGCACGGTTAAACACTAGCAGTACGGCTGAAACTAAAACGGTTAGCAGAATTGTCAACACATAGACTTGCCGTATAAACCGAGCATCGACTTCAAAAGCGGTCTTCATGCGTCACCTCTCCTCTGTAGGGGGATTGTCACGTTTCTGTTTTTCCATGCGTTCAAGTTGTCGATTCCAGCGCGCGACTGAGCGGAACATTTCCATGAAACCAGCGGCGACCCCCAGTCCAAACCCGATATACGAGCCGATTTCTGCACTCCCTAATTTCCCGCCAATCCATTTCCCTCCAAAATAACCGATACATATAGCAAGGGCAAGCGTTATCCCGATGGAAGCAAGGTCGAACATTCCTATATTTTCATGTTTGAATTGATTTAGCCGACGTTTTAACATGACAAGTTGCTCCCATAAGATGAAAACGGTGTTAGAAACAGATTGCCTCTTGCTCTGCTAGGCAGTGATATATATTATACCACAAAATCGGAGAGAATGCAAAAGAAAACGGAATTTTTGCGGTTACACGGTCTTCACTTGGATTGAATCAAGACTGCCCAATGCGCTTCGGTTGGTGCAGATAAGGTTATGCTATTGTCGTGAGAGATTTCCTCCGCTTGTGTCCATTCGCTTTTAGCGATATCTATCCATCTTATTGTGAGCGTTTCGGTATCTATGCGCTGTTCTCCCGTGCTCAGATTGATATCGACCGAGCCGCCGTTCGGAAAGTAGATAGCGTATTCACGTCCAGGGTTTGCGAATGCATAAGCCCCGTTATCTGCTCTATTGGAAAGCAGGTCATTGTGTGGCTCACATCTAAAAACGTCCATCTCATCCGTGAGAATTCGCATGCTTTTCAGGTGTGCCTGTGCTATTTCGCTCAAGCCAACGCCGCTATCGGGTCGGTGGAATCGTGCGGATGCGAATCCGCCGAAGATATTTCTCCAAAACCGTTCTAATCCATCTTGAGTACTACCGAATCGTCCGCCATCTGCCCCGTAAATTTTAATGTTATTGATAGGACGGATTGGCGAGAGGTGTGTCCGAATCTTCTGGGCGTTATCCCAGTGCCGTTGCCGTTTCTGATGATTATTCTGAGATATATCACAAAAGGAGTAGGTTTCCGGGTGGTCAAACGTAGCTTTATGTTTATCATCGGATAAATCCCACGGATCCCACATTTCGGTAGTTTCCACAACGCGTCCTGCTGCTGTTGCCTGTTTCTGTATATACGTTGCCCAATATTCTCCCCATGCAGCGGTGACAGCCGTTTCGTTGTCCATGCAGTAGAGGATATGCCCGTAGGGGAGCGTCTCCGCGAGCAGTTTATCCACAAATTTCTCCTGATATTTCAGGACAATCTGCTGATTACGTTCTTTCGGTACAGACCAGAAAAAGTTGTTATCCGTTGCAACAGGATGGGTTTTTACAACGGTCGGTAATCCTGTCTCCTCTGCGGTGTAATTGCTGTTATTTTTGGGATTGAAAGGGTTTGCCGCCCAAGGCTCTCGGTAATAGTTGAAGGTTGCCCACACCTCAATTTGGACGATAATATCCATCTCATGTGTCCAGGTTATGAAGTTCCGAAAACGGTTCCAAAATTCTTCGTTCCACTGATTTAAGTCATATTTTTCACCGACCTTTTTAAAGGGGGGTACATCGCCTTCATCAACCCAACTCATCGTGGAGCGCACATAGTTCCCACCGACCGACTTCAACAGTTCAAGGTGTTCTTTGAGATTCGGAATCTGAAACAGATTGTCCTCAACGGAACCGCCGATTAGGAGAATCGGTTCACCCTTATATTGCCAATAACGTGGGTTTTCTTTATAAATCTGAATTCGGTTTTTTTCCATATCTCTATCCTTTTCGACTTCGGCATCCTCTGCTGCCGCTGCACAAACGGATACGACTATGAGCAGTGCTAGCACAAGCTTGCCGATAGCTAAGCGTGGGGCCCACAGGTTTTCCATAAGAGTTGTCTCCTGCATACAAGGCAGTTTCAAAAATTGTTATCAAGACGATATATATTATACCGTAACATTTGACGCGCAATCCGGCTGTTCATGGATAGCACACGGATATCCGTGAAAATTCTGAAATGTCTGGATATCCCTCCCGCGAAGACTCTTTTCTTGCACACAGCTAGCATTTGGTGGTATACTACATGAAAAAGTAAGACTGAGGTGATTCTAATGGATAGCTATCTAAAGTTAGTTCTAGAATGCGGTTTGTATTGTATTGCAAACGCGTTCAGTTGTAGTATGATAATGTGTGTGCTTATGATGTGTAGTATAATAGGTTGTGCAGTTCAATCCCCTACTGAAAAGATGGAATGGGGTTACGAAGCGGAGAATGGCCCGGAGGTTTGGGGGCAACTCAAGCCGGAATATATCCTTTGCGCGGTAGGGAAACATCAATCCCCTATTGACATTGTGAACGCTACGCCAGCGGAACTTCCCCCGCTTACTCACGTATACAATTCATCGGTAGGTATGAACATTCGTAACAATGGCCATACAATTGAAGTTACGTATCCGGAGGGAAGCTGGATTGAGGTCGATGACACGCGGTACCAGCTGCTTCAATTCCATTTCCACGCGCCGAGCGAACATACGGTGGCAGGTAAACTGTTCGATATGGAGATGCACCTCGTTCACAAAAGTAAGACTGGCGACCTGGCGGTGCTTGGGGTGTTCATTGAGAGTGGTGGTCATAACGCCGCTTTTGAGCCTGTCTGGGACCATCTGCCTTCGGGCCCAGGTGAAACGCAGCATGTGGCGGATGTTACCATCGACCTGCGTAACATCTTATCACCAATTGCGGAGGTAACCGAGGAGGGCCAGACTGTTTTTCCCAACTACTACCGTTACGACGGTTCACTGACAACGCCGCCTTGTTCGGAGGGTGTCAAATGGAGCGTGCTGACAACGCCTCTTGAGATGTCGGAAACGCAAATTATGGCATTCAAAGCGATTATCCATGACAACAACCGACCGGTCCAGCCGTTGAATGGACGAGAACTGCTTCAAAGGAGAGAAAAATGAATAATTATATGGACATCATCACATTCGAACCGGGCAAGCGCAGCGGGCAGCCCTGTATTCGCGGGATGCGAATCACCGTCTACGATATCTTCGAGTACCTTGCTGCGGGGATGACAGTTGAGGAAGTTCTTGACGATTTTCCTGAATTGACTGAGATGGACATCCGCGCCTGTTTCGCGTACGCTGCAGATAAAAACAAATCGCAGATGATTGTTTTTAGTAATAGAAATAAGAAATTTGCGTAAGTTCTATTCTATTAACATGAGCTTGATAATAAATGTCCGTTTGTTATTAGCAATTGGCAAAACGCAACATCAATTTTTTCCAAACAGGTCAGGCATGAACCCCCCGCCAGCAGTATAAAAAAAGGCGAGGAACGCAACCTCGCCTATAAACAACAACCTTAAACCCCTACCTGCCAAAGCAGATTGGAGACGTAAAGAGGTAAACATTTAAGGCGTTACAGCCCTCACACAACGAAAACCGTTGGCATAGCTCGAGTACGGCGGCGCAGGGTTGTAGCGATAGGCGACCCGCACGGTTCGTCCTATAAAGTTCCAGGAGCCACCACGCATAACGCGGGAACTTTTAACATCTTGATAATTATTTATTAATTCCTCGATACTATTTGCACCCGACAACGGATTCCGAGCAGGAGAAACCGAATAGAAATTGGCGTTATACTCGTCCAAGCACCACTCCGAAACGTTACCAGCCATATCGAATAAACCGTACCGATTTGCAGTATATTTACCCACTGCCGTGGTATCGTTAATATGCTTATTGTAGTTTGCCTTTGTGGAAACCAGGGTATTGCCCCACGGATATTCTAGACCGGCTAAACCACCACGTGCAGCCTTCTCCCACTCCGCTTCTGTCGGCAGCCGTTTCTCCGCCCACTCCGCGTAAGCCATCGCACCATACCAACTTACGTATGTCACAGGGTGATTCGCATACACCTTTCTTGCACGATACTTACCGGATACGAACTCAATTTGAGAACGATCTTCACCAATATGATACCAAGTGATATCATCCTCAGGATGTTTACCTTCCTCAGCATGTTTACCTTTAGCATTGAGAAACTCAGCATATTGGGCGTTGGTGACCTCGTACTTATCCATGTAAAACGCATCTACGTAAACCGAATGAACCGGTTTTTCATTGTGTTCACGACCTCCCATCTGAAATTCACCCTCGGGGATCAGCACCATTCCTTCAGGCGGGGACGAAATATCAGGTTCCTCGGGTTCGGGTACTGCAACAGTGTAGGTAAGTGAAGTAGCACCATCATCCCACGTGAGGACAAGGTTCAACGTGCCTGGCGTAAAAGGACCTCTTATTGTTGCATTCACACCAGAGCGGGATACTTTTCCGTTATTCGCTTTCAACCCTGTGGGGGTGCCATCAAAAGTAACGATAATCTTCCCATCTGTTTGAATCGTGCTGCCATCTGCGGGAATTGCTTTGGTAAACGACACCGTTTCTTCCTCTTCTGTCTCATCACAGCCACTAAAGGCAATCGCAAGGCAAGTGCCAAGTATAACTATTGATAAGAGATGAAAACATTTTTTCATAAAATCCTCCCTTCTTTGTTCATTGTTTGAACCAGAAAAATCGTATAAATCTTGAAGTTCCACTGTTTTAACTCCGTTATATTCAGTTGATTCGTTGGATATGTATCCAGAGAAACCGATTCGCTTGGGTTTATTTCAATAGCCACATTTTCCGCACACTTTTCGTGCTGCCTGCCGCAAACTGATAGAAATAGAGGCCAGTAGCGACCGGTTCACCGACATCGTTTTTGCCATCCCAATAGGCGGCACGCGCCCGGTTCTGACCCGCGGAGCAGGATGTTTACCTGAATACTAGAAAACGGAGGTCGCGAGCACAGCACGCTCCTACAGAAGACAGAAGCGCGAACACAGCTCGCTCCTACTCAGAACCCGAACCAACGCCCAACAGCCATGGACCTAGCATATATTAGGTAGCGCTGCTTTTCACCTTCTGCACAATGGTGTTTGCGCTAAAGTTCTATTAGATTAAAACGTGCGGGACCACTTAAAATTAGCCTGATATCCGCGTTCTTTCTCAAGAGCCCTTGCGAAGTTCAATCTGAAGATGCCAAGTTGGAAGCCGATGCCGAGGTTAACCTTCGGATAAACAGACTTTATATCTTCCAAGTTTTCCCAGGCTTGCCCTATGCCCCAGGTTTGTCCTATGTCCACGAAAGGCACAATGAAAAAGTCGTTTGTTACACTATGCAGGTACTCCAAATTGAAGAGAAATCCGTTGTTTCCCACAAATTCGTAAAGTGAGTATCCGCGTAACGTTCCGGTGCCGCCAAGAACAAATTGTCGTTGATAAGGCAGCGGTGTAGTTGAAAGTCCGACCTTTAAACGTGTATCAAGGTAATTTTCTCCGATAGGGTGGTAGTTCCGCAGATGTACCACAAAACGCGTAAAATCATAGTCCGAACCGATATCAGAATTGGCGTGTTCGACAAGAAAAGTGTTATACCACTCGTTTTTATTTCCTCGGTTGTTAGGATGGTATCTGACAGCGGTATTTTCTCTTGTGTCAAAATCGTATTTTAGAGTGAAACTATGCATTCTTCCATCGTCTATTGGAAAATTTTGCTGTCCACTAGAAATCCAGTTTACAGCGGTATAATCGGTAGGATTTCCTACGCTTTCATGTCCTTCCAAAAGCAGAGATAGTCCGAGTGTGTGCTTTAGGGATGCATGCTGCCATTGAAGTGACATCACACCGCCCTGCCTGACATAGTAGTTTTGAAAATCGTTCATAAAGAAAGCTCTCACGAACTGCTCGCTCTCGGTTAGCAAGATATCCCTATCTCTTACAGATGTCATTCGATGGATTTGCGCTGCATAAGTCAGATTTGATTTATCACCGAATGACACTCCGCCACCAAGTCGGTAATTAGGCACGTTTCCCTGAGAAAAACTCATAGAACCGTATACGAAGGGGTTGAGTGTCAGGCGGGAGCCCATTCCGAAATCGTTTTCAGTTATGTCTCTATTTCGTCGAATCGTTTCGCCAGAGCTATGAAAAAAGAACGGATCGGCGTGCCACTGTTTTCCGAGTTCAACCCCACCACCGAGACGTAGTCCATCAACAGGATTCAAATCGCTGGTAATTGCAAATTTAGCGATTTTGTTGCCCTTAGAGGGCATTTCGAAGGCATCTATCATTCCTTGCATGTTAGACAATTTTGATGGGGGCAAAACCCGCAGCCAATTGCCATCGTTGCTGTATAACTTCTCCGCCCCGATATTTGACCAATAGGAATGTTCACCTGTGCGTTGCTGTTTCCTGTCAAAATTAATACCCATGTGAGTCGGTTCGGTCGTTTTTGGGTAATCCAGGAGTTGCCATGGAATTTCCATCTCTACCACCCATCCATCAGAGACGATGTCAGCAGCGACCTTCCACCGTTTAGTCCATTCAGGTTTTTTCGAGCGTCCCGGTGGGACCTGAATATATTTCTTACCCGATGGGTTTACCATAAACCTAATACGATGTGAAGGTTGATGTGTGTGAAACGGGTCAATGCTAAAACAGACCGTATCCTCATTAGCAAAACGGAGCTGGTCTTTGGTTTGGCGTGCCACGATTTTATCGGGTTGGGAATCGTAGAGGTGCCATGCGACGTAGATAGATTTGTCGGTATAAACAAGTTTTACGACTGTCTGATCTTGGACCGGTTTTTCAGTGGTGGCATGTGTGAATTGGATGGCTTGTGGTGCAGTTTTCCAACATTTATCATCAAGCTTTCCATCAATTTTTGGCGGTTTATCCGTTTTCACAGCCAACATCTCTTTTTGAGAGGTTTTCCTGTCTGGGTTTGCGTCTGTGCCTACTTTCAATTCCACTTTTGTTTTCAATGTGTCTCCGAGGTCGATATTGTCCATACCGAAATTACTTAAGTTTCCAAGCAATTCGCTAATGCGTTCCGGTGCGATTTCGCCGACAATGTTAACAAAGGTGACCTCCGCAGGTTTAGGGGACATCACGATGGCAAAGATACCGTAGGCGACATCTTCATCAAAAAGCAAGCTGATTTCAACTATCTCCGCCTTCTCCTTAATTTTGACGAGGATCTCCCAGTCATCTTGCTGCAATTTCTCTTGGTAATATTCAACCAATTTCAGCTCATCAACGGTAACGCTATCGTAGGTACGGACATAGATACCGTTAAGCATCTGTATCAACTCTGCCACGTCTGGGGTCGCGCTCAAAGATTTTGTAACCAGGTTGATGAGTTTATCTGTTAAGTTGACTTCAACCCTCGCTTCGGGGGCATTCGGAAAATCGAATTGGACGAGTCCTTTTTTTTCCGTTTTATCTGAACCTTTTTCTTCCGCTATTGCCTCATTGAGCGGCCCTGTAAACCATACCGCTAACAAAAACGCTAAGAACAATAGGGTAAGGTGTCTTTGGGGTTTCATCTGTCAGCCTCCTTATTTTTTGTCTATCAATATTCGGCCTGTGAGTCCAGCGTTGAATTGTCCGAAGGCGACTCCGTAAGAGAGGGAGTAGGCGTTTGCGCTGTAATTAGATTTACCGCCGTATTCGCCTTTTGCATCGTATAATTCGTAATCACTGACACCGAAATTCGTTGCAGCGATTCCGATGGAGCCATAAGTGCCGAGCATTTTGGTGAGTGCAATGAACGTATGGCTTCTATCTAAGGAAAGCCGCTGTGTGGAAATATTAAGATTAAGGTCGGATGATGAACCGAGGCCGGCTGGGTTCCAGACGGTGGCGGTAGCATCTTCCGCGATTGCTGTGAAAGCACCGCCTAAGCCAATTGAGCGGGCCCCTGCGCCGAGCCGTAAATGGGGCATAGCGTTAACTTCCCCTTCGGCAAAATAGACAGGCGCCACAGCTAGGATAAGAAGTAAAACGGGTATTACACCGCATAGCAATTTTTGCTTTGTGATAGACATTTATATTCTCCTTCGTAGACGCGCTATCGGGGGTTGGACGTGATGTCCAGCCCCGATTTGCGGTCTATCGTTTACTTAGCGCGTCAGAGCGAGCTTAAGAATAGCGGTCTCTGGTTCGAAGCCATCGGCTACCGTAATCCGGCAGAAATAGATGCCTTGTGCCAGGTCTTCGCCACCGCTTGTTTTTCCATCCCAACCGATTGCATCTGAACCGTCAGGCTTGTGGGTATACTCGCCTGCATCCCAGACTTCGTTATCTACAAGCACGCGGACAGGCCGTAACGTTGCGTCATAAATGACAATCGTAACGGTTGACTGCCGTGCAAGCGTGAAGGAAATCCGAGTGTTGTCCTTGAACGGGTTGGGGTAGTTAATGGGAAGTGCTGCCAATATCGGTCCGTCCTTGACTTCAACTTCGTAGACAGCTTTAAGGTTTTTCCAGAACTGTGAGTCGGATTCCATCAGTTTTCCGAAAAGCGTTCCGAGTTTTTGGAAATCAAGCTTTCCGAAAATGTTCACGAAACTCGTGTTGTTTTTGTCGGTGAAGGAGATAAAAATGCCGTGTACTATCCCCGGTTCATCGGCAAAAAGCAGACTTACGCGGAGTTTATCTTTAACCCGAATTATGTCTTCCCACTTTTCTGTTTTGAGGATGTTCTGATAGTGATGTGTCATCTCAGTTAGGTTTTCAGACTCTTTAGCATAACCCTGGATGAAGACACCGTCTATCATCTCCGCGTACTCCGCGTATTCAGGTAGATTTACCGTGAAATTGATAAAGAGCTTGAAAAATTTTTTGTCTAAATTGACTTCAACTGTAGGTGTTGGCGTGTTCGGCAAGTTCATCTCTATTTTGCCGCGAATTATTTCGGTTTCCGCTGTTCCGTTACAAAAAATGCAGAAGCAGAAAGCGAATAGGAGAGGTATAAGTCTAAACCGTTTCATTGTGGATTTCCTCCTTGGTTGTTAGGTGTGACTGTATCCAAATTTTGAGAATGTTTCGCATCCGGCCCATCCCCGGTGAGGTTGTTAAGGATGCCGAGGCTCCTGTGAATCGCCGATGAAATATTTGCTGTCGGTTTTAAAGCGCGGCGAGGTGCCTCATCAATTTTGAGAGTGGCAAACCTATCATTGACAACAACGCCTGTTCTTTGAACCGCGTAATGCATCTTACTCATCGCATAGTTCCAATTGCTTTTTGCCTGTTCAATCGTAGCTTGTTGTTGATGCCGATGGATGCCGAACATGATTATTCCGACAAGACACACTAGGACACTTACGCGAAGAAGGGGTGAATGCAAGATATCCCAGAATGTGGATATAGGAAAAAACCGATGTATCCAGCTTCTACCGTGCGGGTACGTTTGAACGTAGGCGGCAACTTCGCTAAAGATATCCGGTGGGGCTATCGGTTTAGGCAGCTCCGTTAGTGCCTCATCGATAGCTTGTGCCAGTCCGAATTCATACTGGCACTGCTCACATGTTGCAAGATGGGTCGCCATCAATGAATCGGTGGCAGTGTCCAGTTCTCCTGCCAGATATTCCTCTAGGGAGGCTTGGCATTCTTTGCAAGATATGGGATGTGCCGGTGTATTCTGTTTCATCGGTTATTTCTCCAATAGGCGGCTCAGTATTTGCCGCAATTTTTTTCGAGCACGGAATACTGTAGATTTCACAGTCCCCTCGGGTTGCCCCAGGACCTCCGCAATCTCTTTAAAACTCATTTCGTCCAATTCCCGCATAATCACTACGGCTCGCGTAGCTGGGGGTAATTCATCAATTGCGCGATGGACCAGCTCCTTGAGCTCCTGTTTAGCGAGAATCTCATCCGGGGATGGGTTCGCCTGATGCGAATGTGTATGCAGGAGCATCTCAAGCGTTTCACCATTTTCTTCATCGAGATGTACCTGAAATTTGCGTCGCCTCAGTTGGTTAAAACAGAGATTCTGCACGCATTTCAGCAACCATGAGTGGACAGTTTCCTGTCTTAGTTTCGCTCGATGTTCCCATGCCTTCATAAAGGTTTCTTGTGTCATATCCTTAGCATCCTCCGGATTTTTGAGCAGGTACAGCGCATGCCGATAAATTCGTGTCTGATGCTTCTGGACCAGTTCAAGGAATTCATCTTCTGTCATATTGCAACTCCATGCACTTTAGGGTTAACGCTACTACAAATAAGTTGCAAAAAAGTTGCACTTTTTTTATTTTTTTTGAAAATTGTGGAAATAAAAGAGGGTAACGGATGGATTTGACGCACACGTCCGGATGAAATCAAGGAAGACAGAGACAGGCTCAGTCGAGCCTGTCTCCATCTAAGCGGGGGTTGTGAGAAGTCTTTAGCTCTCAGGCTTCCTCACTCGAATTTCGCTTGTATTCTTGCAATTCTTGTGTGATACGTTCTATTTCAGCTTCCGCTTTTTCTGCGCGCTGTTCTGCTTTTTCTGCGCGCTGTCTTTCTTCTTCAACGCGCTGTTCTGCTTTTTCTGCGCGCTGTCTTTCCCGTTCTGCGCGTTTTTTTGCTTGTAAATAATACATGAGACGCTCCAATACTTTACAAAAAGCGATAATTAGCACTGTGAAAACGAATATGAAGTCCGGCTACCAAGATAGAACGATACAGCGGGGGTTGTGAGAAACCTTTGGCTCTCAGGTTTCCGCACTCGAATTTCGCTTGTATTCTCGTGTGATACGTTCTATTTCAGCTTCGGCTTTTTCTGCGCGCTGTCTTTCCCGTTCTGCGCGCTGTTCGGCTTTTTCTGCGCGCTGTCTTTCCTGTTCTGCGCGCTGTCTTTCCTGTTCTGCGCGCTGTTCGGCTTGTTTTGCCCGTTTTTTTGCTTGTAAATAATACATGAGACGCTCCAATACTTTACAAAAAGCGATAATTAGCACTGTGAAAACAAAAAGGAAAGCGGAAAGGTGTGTCAGGATAGATTTCGCAATCGCCTGCGCCGTGGGGTTCGCCTTTCCACCTTCACTTACTTCACCAATTATAACCCAAGAAGCATATCCAATCAAGACTACTATAAAAATGTAAAACGCCGGATTTAACCATTTCTTCGGTATTCCACCAGGAAATGCGACGTATTCGTCCTCTTCCTCTATATGTGGGTCCGAGGCGTGAACAGGTTTCTCGAGGTCGTTATCCATGAAAGTTTCCTATTGTAACCCTGAGTTTTGTGCTAGCTCTAACGTGAATGATGGTAAAACACCAATGAGCAACACGCCAATTGCAGCGAGAATTAATCCGGCTACTAAGATAGAACGATACAGCGGGGGTTGTGAGAAGTTTAGCCCTCAGGTTTCCTCACTCGAATTTCGCTTGTATTCTCGTGTGATACGTTCTATCTCAGCTTCTGCTTTTTTGCGCGCTGTCTTTCCTGTTCAACGCGCTGTTCTGCTTGTTCAGCACGCTGTTTTTCCTGTTCAACGCGCTGTTCCGCTTTTTCTGCACGCTGTCTTTCCCGTTCTGCGCGCTGTCTTTCCCGTTCTGCGCGTTTTTTTGCTTGTAAATAATACATGAGACGCTCCAATACTTTACAAAAATGATGGTAAAACACCAATGAGCAACACGCCACTTGCAGCGAGAATTAATCCAGCTACCAAGATAGAACGATACAGCGGGGGTTGTGAGAAGTCTTTAGCTCTCAGGCTTCCTCACTCGAATTTCGCTTGTATTCTTGTTTGATACGTTCTAGTTCAGCTTCGGCTTTTTCTGCGCGCTGTTCGGCTTTTTCAATGCGCTGTTCGGCTTTTTCTGCGCGCTGTTCGGCTTTTTCTGCGCGCTGTTCGGCTTGTTCTGCCGTTTTTTTGCTTGTAAATAATACATGAGACGCTCCAATACTTTACAAAAAGCGATAATTAGCACTGTGAAAACGAATAGGAAAGAGGAAAGGTGTGTCAGGATAGATTTCGCAATCGCCTGCGCCGTGGGGTTCGCCTTTCCACCTTCACTTACTTCACCAATTATAACCCACTTACTTCACCAATTATAACCCAAGAAGCATATCCAATCAAGACTACTATAAAAATGTAAAACGCCGGATTTAACCATTTCTTCGGTATTCCACCAGGAAATGCAACATATTCGTCCGCTTCCTCTATAGATGGGTCCGAGGCGTGAACAGGTTTCTCGAGGCCGTTATCCATGAAAGTTTTCCTATTGTAACCCTGAGTTTTGTGCTAGCTCTAACGTGAATGATGGTAAAACACCAATGAGCAACACGCCAATTGCAGCGAGAATTAACCCGGCTACTAAGGTTGATGGATATGGACTTAGCTCCAGCTCCTCCTCCGGTTCACGCATATACATCGTTACAACAACACGCAGGTAGTAAAACGCTGAAATCGCGGTATTGATAGCACCAACAATCACAAGTAGGTAGAGTTCTGACCCAATTGCCGCTTTGAAAATGTAGAATTTTCCGACAAATCCGGCTGTGGGCGGAAAACCTGCAAGAGATAGAAGCATCAGGGTCATAAACAGCCCGAGTAAAGGCTTGCGGAACCCAAGCCCTGCGTAATCCGAAATTGTTAAATTTTCACCATCGGCAGTTTTCGCCAAAATAACGGCACCAAACGCGCCAATGTTCATGACACAGTAGACAAGTAGGTAAAGCATTGCACTAGCCGTACCCTCCTCACTCACTGCTGCTAATCCTATTAGCACGTAACCCGCATGCGCTATACTTGAATAGGCGAGCATCCGTTTGATGTTAGTTTGTGCAATGGCGATGATATTTCCGATGGTCATTGTCAGCATTGCCAAGAGAATGATAACACCACTCCATTCAGTTTGTATAGCAGGTAACGCCTCCATGAAAATTCGTAGAAACGCTGCGAATCCTGCTGCTTTCGGGCCTGCCGAGATAAACGCGGCAATCGTAGTCGGCGCGCCTTCGTAAACGTCTGGGGCCCACTGATGAAACGGCACAATGGCGACCTTGAAGCCAAACCCGACGATTAGCAGAAACATGCCCGCTAAAAGCATGAACGATTGACTCTCGGCTGTGAGCTGCGCTGCAATAGCCGGAATACTCGTTGTCCCTGTGGCACCGTAAATTAAGGCAATGCCGTATAGGAAAAACGCACTCGCGAACGCACCAAGCAACAGATATTTCATCCCCGCCTCACTTGAAACAGGATTTGAACGGAAATACCCCGCTAACACATATAGCGATAACGACATCAACTCCAGGCCGAGGAACACGACAATCAGTTCGTTGCCCGCAGCCATCAACATCATGCCGAGCGTTGCAAGTAAGATAAGTAGGTAATACGGCCCCTGCTTTCTATCGTCTTTTCCTAAGTAATTAATCGAAAGCAACGCAACCAAAATTGTTGAAACGAGGAAGATAATGTTGAAAAAGAGCGAGAAACTATCTACCTTAAACATTTGGTTGAATAGGGTTACATCCGTCCCCTCTTGTAGTATCTGCTGAATTGAGACCCATAGGGCAATCCCCGCGCCAACGATTGTCATCCACCCAAGCACCTTCTTTGAGATGGAATCAAACATGTCAAAGACAAGGACGATCAGCAACGTTGAAACGATGAGAAGTTGGGGCATCAGCATTGACCAATCAATTGCTGGCATTCAAAACCTCCGTTTTTAAACTCCGATTTAACAAAACGTTGTAGCATTACGTTTTAAATAAATATTCTTCCTTTTATAGGATATGCTCTTCTATCAAAGGAACACGACTGTGACAATCACGAAGAGCGGGAACAAAATAGCGACGGACCATAACATGAACCCAAAGAAACTTGGCATCCGGATACCGCTCTGTTCGGCAATCGACTTTACCATAAAATTCGGTGCATTCCCGATATAGGTATTTGCCCCCATAAACACCGCACCGACAGAAATAGCCGTTAACAGGTCAACAAAGGCTTTGTGGCTCTCAGGCAACGATTCTATTGGTGTAGACAAAATTTCTGGGACCAAAGCTTCGCTGAGCCCCAACTTTCCTAGAGCCGTATTGAAGAACGTCAAATATGTCGGCGCATTATCTAGGAAGCTGGACAGGATACCCGTAATCCAGAAATAGTGAGAGGGCTGTTGAATTGCGGCTATTAAACCACTGAGCGCGCCTTTATCGCCAGCCTTTAGAATCGCTAACGCGGGAATAATCGTCATAAAAATTCCGGCGAAAACTTTGGCAACCTCCTCAATTGGCTCCCAAGAAAACGCGTTGGTTTGACGTAATTCACCGCTAAAGGGTGTAAATTTAAGCGACAATAACCCCATAGCGACAATTAACACTTCACGGGTTATATTCTGCCACTCCACATGAACCCCTAGTATGCTAACTTCGCCTAACTTCAAAGTCCCGCTCATCAAGACAGCAGCAACGATGCCGAGCAGGAATATAAGATTGAACAGCCCATCCACGCGAATCGGTTCGTTTGTCCCATCATCCGGCACAACGCCACCTTCTCGTTTGAACATAAAGGTGTCAAATATAAAGAAGATAACAATCAATAGCGCGCTAATGAAAAGCATGTGCGGTAAGAGTGCTGTCGTTGTCCAGAAAAATGGCACACCCCGGAGAAAGCCAAGAAAAAGCGGCGGGTCACCCAAGGGCGTTAAGGAGCCACCGATGTTGCTCACAAGAAAGATGAAAAAGACTATCAGATGAACCTTGCTTTTACGATAGGCATTCGCACGAATCAACGGCCGAATGAGAAGCATCGATGCCCCTGTAGTACCTACCCATGAGGCAATGACTGTCCCAATCAACAACAGAATTGTGTTAACAATAGGCGTGCCCCGCAACGTTCCCCGTACGAGAATCCCCCCTGCCACTGTAAACAGGCCCCATAAAAGGACGATGAAAGGGATATAGTCTAACAGGTAAATGTGCAGAATATCGTAGAATGCTTTCCCTCTGAAAACAGCGAGATAGGGGATGGCGAAGCTTAACGCCCAGGCCAAAGACATCTTTCCCCCGTGATGGACCAGAAAGTGAGAATCGAACACAAGTGGAAAAATTGCTATCGACAGAAGAATGCCGACAAACGGGATGATACTCCAAATGGGTAATTTGGCACCGTCTACGCCATGCCCATGGTGTGCAGCATCGCCACCGTGCTCGTCATCTGCACCGAATGCTAATGAAAACGGGAGCGCGAATCCTAAAATGACACAAATAATAAGACAAAATACAAATTTGGATTTCACTTACTTCGTCTGCCCCTCCTCTTCAATTAACTGCAACGTCGCAGTCTCGACCTCTATCATAGCGTCTTGACGGGGAGCGTCTCCAACCACTGGGGTGTTTTGTACGCTATCTACTTTCCTTACCACTTCCTTCACAGACGCTTCCATCGGTTTCAGGAAGGAGTTTGGATAGACACCAATCCAGACGATGAATAGAAGTATCGGTAAGAGCACAACGATTTCGCGTGCGTTGAGATCCGGCAAAGCTTCGTTCGTTTTATCAAGTTTACCGAACATAACCCGTTGGAACATCCACAGCATATAAACTGCTGCCAGAATGACACCTGTTGTTGCGAAGACGACGTACCATTTTGAAAACGCACCCTTGACGAAACTGCCCATAAGAATCATGAATTCGCCTATGAATCCATTAAGCCCGGGCAATCCGATTGAGGACAATGTGACAATCAGAAAGATGGCCGCGAAAATGGGCATCCGCTTTGCTAACCCCCCGAAATCAACAATCATACGGCTGTGGCGACGTTCATAAATCATGCCTACCAATAGGAACAGTGCGCCTGTGCTTAAACCGTGATTAATCATCTGGAGCATACTGCCCTGGATACCTAAGTCATGCTGTGAAAACAGCCCCAGCACAACAAAACCGAGGTGACTGACACTGGAATAGGCGACCAATTTTTTCAAATCGGGTTGCACCATGGCGACCAACGCGCCGTAAATTATGCCGATAACAGCGAGTGGCACTATCCACGGCGTGTAGGCCGCTGCGGCTTCTGGGAAGAGCGGTAAGCAGAACCGGACTATTCCGTACGTGCCCATTTTGAGCAGCACACCCGCAAGGATAACACTTCCTACCGTAGGGGCTTCAACGTGGGCATCCGGTAGCCAGGTATGGAATGGGAAAAGCGGCACTTTAATTGCGAACGCGATGAAAAACGCAAGGAATAGGAGGTGTGAGTGCTCGAATCCGCCTGTTTTTTCGTAGAGCGTTGTTAAGGCAAAACTATTGTCGTTCTGGAAGTATAGGTACAGAATACCGACCAGCATCAGGGCACTGCCAGCCATCGTATAGAGGACAAACTTCACCGTGGCGTAAATCCGCCGTTCGCCTCCCCAGACACCGATGAGAAAATACATCGGAATCAACATGGATTCCCAGAATACGAAAAAGAGAAACAGGTCTAAGGCGCAGAACACCCCTAACATACCGGTTTCTAAAGCGAGCAGCGACATCATAAAACCGCTCACGCTTTTCTTAACCGAATCCCAGGCGGCGAGAATACACACCGGGGTGAGAAAGGTTGTGAGAAGCACTAACCACAGCGAAATCCCATCAATGCCGATATGATAGTTTGTATTTAGACCGCTAATCCATTCTAGATTCTGGTGCAATTGTGGATTCGTTTGGAAACCCGCGATGTCTGCATCAAATCCGGTATAAACCCAGAGCGAGATAACGAATGTCAACAAGCTGATAGCAAGGGCAATCCACTTCACAACGGATGCACCCATCCCTCTGAGCAAAGCAATCGCTATCACGCCGAGCAGTGGTAAAAAAATAACTATTGAAAGTAGCAAGAAAAACTCCTTCTAATGAGGTAAATCTAGTGGTCTGTCCACATTAAAATTATCTGTTTTATCCTTTTCCGCCGTTAATTAGCAAAAAACAGGTAATATGCAAGGAATAACACAATGCCCAACACCATCGAAACAATGTACACCTGGACAAGTCCTGTTTGCAACCGTCGCAGTGTACCGCCAATCATTCGGATAAGCCCTGCCACGCCGTTGACAATGCCATCAATAAGACCGTTGTCTAAAAACCGCCACAGTAGATAGTGAGACCCGTTTTTGAGCGGCTGCACAATGAGCGTGTTATACACTTCATCAACGTAGTACTTGTTCGCGACAAGTTTCTGCAACGCGTTAGGAGGTTCCGCAGAGGGCACCCGATTTTTGTAACGCGTCCAAGCGAACCAAATACCCCCCAGACCGACAACCGCTGAAATTGCCATAAACAGAATCACACTCCCCGATGCCTCATAGTGCACCTCTGGAAAAACGTCCTTTGTGAAACCGTGGAACCAGCTATAATGTCCCCCTATACCTAAGAGCAAACCGATAATAGCAGAGGGGACAGCAAGGATAACCAACGGCACCCACATTACTGCCGGCGATTCATGGAGATGTGACTCAACATCCGCGTCAACGCGAGATTTACCGTAAAAGGTTACGAAGATGAGCCGGAACATATAGAACGCTGTCAAGAATGCTGTGATTAATCCGATGATGTAAATCAATTTGGAACTGCCCCACGCGCTGTGGAGGATTTCATCCTTGCTCCAGAATCCGCTCAGGAAGGGGAAGCCGGCTATTGCTAAAGCACCGATGAGAAATGTGGCGTGGGTAATGGGCATCTTTTTCCGTAAACCGCCCATTTTTCGCATATCTAATTCGTTTGCCATTGCATGCATGACACTGCCAGCCGTTAGGAACATCAGACCTTTGAAGAAGGCGTGTGTTACCAGATGGAAAATCCCAGAAGCATATGCTCCAACCCCGACTCCGACGAACATATAACCTAATTGACTTACAGTTGAATAGGCGAGAATCCGTTTGATATCGTTCTGTTTCAACGCAATCGTTGCAGCGAAGAACGCGGTTAAGACCCCAACCCAAGCAACAACCCATCCAGTATGGGCGATATTGTAAAGCACCGCGGAACGTGCTATCATATAGACACCTGCTGTCACCATTGTGGCAGCGTGAATTAATGCACTGACAGGCGTTGGGCCCTCCATTGCGTCCGGAAGCCAAACGTAAAGCGGAAGTTGTGCCGATTTCCCTACCGCACCGACAAAGAGCAGCAGCGTCGCAACTATAAGCGTGCTTGTGCCGAAAACTTGATTAAAATTACCTGCCTCGGCTGATGCAAAAATTTTGGTGAAGTCCAAGGTTTCAAACGCAGCAAACAACGTAAACATGCCGAGCAGAAATCCGAAATCACCGATACGGTTGACAATAAACGCCTTTTTACCGGCATCTGTCGCAGACTGTTTCTCATACCAGAACCCTATCAGGAGGTAGGAGCAGAGCCCAACCCCCTCCCAGCCAACGAACATCAACAGGTAGTTGTTGCCGAGAACTAGGATGAGCATCGCAAACACAAATAGATTGAGGTAGGCAAAATAACGGGTGTATCCTGAATCGCCGTGCATGTACCCAATTGAGTACACATGGATAATGAAACCAACACCTGTGATAACCAGCAGCATTACCGTCGTCAGCGCGTCAACGTGAAAACCGATATCAAAATTGAACGACCCGACCGTAATCCATTTGTAGAGGATACCCTCCTCGCCTTCAAGCGAGGGGCCGCCGTTGACAATGCTGAAGAACGCAATCAGAGAACAGATAAACGAGACGAATACCGCAAGCGCGCCTATCCACCCGCTCAATTTTTCGTTACCTTTCAGCCATTTTCCAAATAAGCCGTTAATCAGAAACCCGACAAGCGGGGAAATTAACAGGACAACAATGAGTACAAGTGACATGTTTTATCCTTTCAGCGAATTAACTTCATCTACATTAATGGATTGCCGATGTTTGAAGACGCTGACGATAATTGCCAATCCAATCGCCACCTCGGCGGCAGCGACGGTCATGACAAAGAAAACGAAGACCTGCCCGGTTGTTTCACCCAGGCTGCGACTGATTGCAACAAAGGCGAGGTTCGCCGCGTTGAGCATCAGTTCAATGCACATAAAAATGATAATCGCATTCCTGCGGACGAGGACTCCGATAACCCCAATCGTAAACAGGAGTGCGCTTAAAATTAGATAGTATTCCAGAGCCATATAAAATCCTTTCCGTTTACCGTAAACGTGAAGTCTACCCGCTTTCAGGGTTGCTCGGCCGGTCACGTTTTACCAAGACAATAACCCCAATCAGGGCTGCAAGCAGTATCAAGGAGGTAACCTCAAAGGGGAGGAGATACTCGGTGAACAGAAGTTTACCGATTTCGTAAGTCTCGACCGAGTGTTCAGGGGTATCTGCTGTAGCCGCTACCTGTTGTGCTGGAGCGTTGCGAGCATTCACTGCGATGTAAATCGCTTCAGCTGCAAAGAGAATACCTAAGACAATAGCAACGCCTTTCAACTTCCCCGAAAGTCCCCCGCTTGCTGAGAGGGTGCCTAAGTTTAGGAGCATAATTACAAAGAGAAACAGCACCATAATAGCACCCGCGTAAACTATCACTTGGGCAGCAGCAACGAAGTGCGCTCCCAATAAGACAAACAGCCCCGCTTGCGCGAAAAAGGTGACAACAAGGGACAGCGCACTATAAATCGGATGCCGAAACGAAATCACAGAAATCGCACCAATCAGTGAGACTCCCCCGAAAATGATAAATAGAATCTGTTCTGCATTCATTAAGGTACGCCTCCTATTCTATCGCGTCTAAACCCGCTGCGGTAAGCCCAGGTGCACCACGGTCCGTTTCTACCTCAGGGGCTTTATTCATGACAAGCAATCCCGCTACAATCGATACGACTATAGCTGCGGCAACTACGTTGCCGATACCTACCCAGAGAAGGGATTGCGTTGTTACCCATAAGGTACCTGTTGCAACAATTGATGTGAGTGCCACCGGTAACAAAAATTTCCAACCGAAGTTCATGAGCTGATCATAGCGGAACCTTGGTAGTGTCCACCGTACCCAAATAAACACGAATAGGAAAATAGCTGTTTTAACAAAGAAGATGCCGAACGAAATAAGACCGCTCCATACCGGGCCACCCACGTTTTCCAAACCAAAGAAGTGCCACCCGCCTAAGAAAAGCGTCACTGTTACCGCGCAGCCGACAATCATGTTCATATATTCTGCCATGAAAAACATCGCGAATTTCATGCTACTGTATTCGGTATGATACCCCGCAACTAGTTCCTGCTCCGCTTCGGCAAGGTCAAACGGCAATCGGTTCGTCTCCGCAAATATCGCTGTCGTAAATGCCAGAAACGCGGGAAAATGAATCAGGATGTTCCACTGCCACGGATACGAACCCTGTTGAATCGCAATGTCCCGAAGGCTCAGGGAGCCTGCCAACATCAGTACACCGATGATTGACAACCCTAACGTTAATTCGTAGCTTATCATCTGTGCAGATGAACGTAAACCGCCTAAAAGCGAGTACTTGTTGTTCGAGGCCCATGCACCTAACACAACACCGTAAACGCCGAGAGATGTTATTGCCAAGATATACAAAATGCCTATGTTGACGTTTGCAATATGAAGCGGTATTTCATACCCCAATATGGTAATAGAACTTCCGAACGGCACGACTGCAATTGTAACGAGTGCCGGTATCAACAACATTGCTGGTGCCATTACGTAAAGCGGTTTATCTACATGATTCGGGATAAGGTCCTCCTTAAAGAGGAACTTAATGCCATCGGCGATGGGTTGGAGCAATCCCTGCGGCCCAACACGATTAGGCCCGAGCCGATCTTGTATCCATCCACTCACCCGACGTTCCGACCAAATCATCGCCATTACACCAATAATCAGCATGTGTGCAATGATGAGAATTTTGATTACAGAGCTGAGGATAAAAACATGAAGAGGCAAATTATCCATAGTTTCTCCTTTTTGAGCCTGTCTATAATTGATAGACTTATGCTAATTTAATAGCAATTAGCAATTAGCAATTTGGCAATTGGCAAGACAGATAAGACGCGCGTCAAAGATATTGTCCGCACTACAAACTCTTGCTAAAGGTTTGCATCGGGCATCTGTCTCACAGAAATTGTCCAACCTACAGTAATTTAATCCCCGCATCTCCGATTTTTTGATGCGTTGCGTCCGCGTATCCCGGTACATTTTCCGCAATTGCCAGGGCAATTTCGCCAGCAAAGTGATAGTTCATTTCACCACCGAGCTGCTTGGCGAGTTGCTGCGCAATTTCCCAGTCTACACGTGCTTCCCCAGGTGGGTCAATTGTCTTGCGAATCCGTTGTACCCATCCGGTTGAATTGGTAAACGTGCCGTCTTTCTCGGCGAAGGTTGTCCCTGGAAGCACGACATCCGCTATTTGTGTAACGGCTGACGGCAACACGTCTTGCACGATAAGAAACTCGACATTCTCTAGTGCGGTTTTTTCAGCGTCTTGAAGGGCACGTTCCGGGGCACCACTAACGAGGTAGACGACTTTCGCTTCGGAGACCTTCTCCCAGAGCGCGTCCCCCTCTAAAACGACGTTCCCGTTTGTGGAGCCGAGTATCGTTCGGGCACCTGCGGTATTCGGGTTTTTGTCCGCTTCAATCGTAAATTGTGGGAATTTATGTTCTTCGCCCGGCACTTGGCCAAAGAGCCCTATCTGTGTTATCTTGAGCACATCGTGTGCGAACTGCTGTAAGACGTAGTTGTCCTCATTTGTGCCTTGTGCAGAGCCGATAACGACAATATCATCAGCCTCTGTTTCTGAAAGTTTTTCCGTAATCACTGCCAGCGCGTCCGCCCAATGCGTTGATACCAATTCATCCTCAACCCGTTTCATTGGCAGTTGAAGCCTGTCATCGCTGTTGACATAGCGGTAACCGAGTCGACCATCGTCACACATCCAGTGTTGATTAATATCCGCATGGAATCGGGGTTTGAGTCTATAAACGCCATCCTCTTTGTATTCCACGGTGATATTACATCCGACACTACACCCAGAACAGACGCTGTTCTCCTGCTTCAGAAACCACGGGCGTGATTTAAATAGGAAATCCTTACTAATCAATGCGCCGACGGGACAGATATCAACTACGTTGCCTGCCAATTTGTTATCCAGCAGTTGTAAAGGGACCCCTTCGTGACTTCGCGGAATATCAATTTCGTCGTGCGAACCGCGGTTAATCAATCCAAGTTCACCGCTGCCCGACACTTCGTCACAAAATCGGATACATCGTGTGCAGACGATACAACGCGTTGAATAGAGCAGCACATCCGGCCCCAAGTCCTTTTTCGGTGGAACGTTTTTGACCTCCACGTAACGACTTTTATCGTGTCCGTGCCGGTAGCTAAAGTCTTGCAGGTCACACTCTCCTGCTTGGTCGCAAACAGGACAGTCGAGGGGGTGATGTACTAGGAGAAATTCGAGGATATCCTCGCGCGCTTTTTTGACACGCGGGCTGTCTGTTTGGACGATAAAATCGTACTTTTCATCGTACTTTCTATCTGGCGGCATCGTTCGAACCGTAGTTGTGCAGCCTGTTGCCAATTGCCGGTCCGGTGCAGCCGACCCTGCTGGCGAAGTGAAGGTCTCAACGAGACACATCCGACAGTTCGCGGGACGACTCAAGCCTGGGTGATAACAGTAGTGAGGCACTTCAATGCCGTGCTGCCGTGCTGCCTCAACTATATTCGTTCCATCTTCAACCTCTATCTCAAGGTCATTTAATTTAACTAATGCCATAAATTTTACTCCAATGGCTTCGGTTTTTAGCCCTTAGTAGCCGTAGTGTGCCGGGGGTTTATAGGTCAGCAAACTCTTTCGGAATAAATCGCTGTTGGTATGCGTAATTTTCCTCCGGCGGTACGGTCGCTTCCGTAACAGGTAGGGTAACCAGTTTACCTTCTCGGATAGCGGCTTCAAATTCAGGACGGAATTTCCGCATATAACTCACTGCCGGCCACGAGACAGCAATGCCGAAAACACAGATAGTATTCCATGTCATGGTATCTACGTTCGCAATGTTATTCGCGACGTTCTCCAGCAGCTCAAGGTCTTCGTAAATTTCCTCTGTTTCGCCTGTATCCCCCCATCTGCCGCTTTCGGTGATGCCAAATTTTGGACGTGTGACGGTCGTCTTTCGACCTTCACCATCGGCAATCCGTTGCACAATATCACGTACCCACGGGGTGCCCCAGCGACACGGCGTACACTGTCCACACGACTCATGCGCGTAGAATTTCATGATGTTGAGCAGACAGTCAACGATGTTCCGCGTTTCGTTCATCACAATAATGCCCCCGGAGCCGAGCATTGATTTCGCGAGGGTTAGGGACGTAAAGTCTAGGCGTGTATCTAATTCGTAATGTGTCAAAATCGGTGCGGAGCTGCCACCCGGAATTACCGCCTTAACCTCCTCACCACGCAAACCGCCTGCGACTTCAATCAGTTCAGTGCAAGTCAAACCCAGCTCAAGTTCATAAACACCCGGTTCGTTGACATCCCCACTGATACAGTAGAGTTTCGTGCCTGTATTCGGGTCCGCTTTTGGGGGGTCGGACCGCGTGTCAGCGTACGTTGGGCCCATGTCTGTGTACCATTCAACGCCATTCCCAACGATAAAGGGTAGGTTGCACAAGGTTTCCACATTCTGCACGACAGTCGGTTTTTGGAACACGCCTTGAACAGCAGGAAACGGGGGTTTGTTGCGCGGTTGTCCCCGTTTTCCCTCAAGCGATTCAATTAACCCTGTCTCTTCACCACAGATATAGGCACCAGCACCTGGGTGTGTATAGATGTCAACGTTTAGGTCAGTGCCGCGGATATTTTTACCGAGATACCCCTGCTCGTAAGCCTCTTTGATAGCAGCGTCTAACATCTTTTTGCCGAGCGTAAATTCGCCGCGGATGTAGACATAAGTGGTCTCAATTCCCATTGCATAACAACAGATGAGGATGCCCTCAATTAACAGGTGTGGATTCTTCTCCAGGACATACCGGTTGCTGAACGTCCCCGGTTCACTTTCGTCAGCATTACAACAGAGGTAGCGCGGTTCAATATCTTTCGGGACAAAACTCCACTTCGCCCCGGTTGAAAACCCTGCCCCGCCTCTGCCTTTCAACCCGGAATCCAGGACCATTTTAGCAATATCGTCCGGTTCATATTCGGCAATAGCCTTTTCAAAACGGGTGTAGCCCTCGTATTGGCGAAAGACATCAAATGTGTTAATATCGGGTACATCCAGATGCTCGTAGAGAATCCGTTTTTCTTGAAGCATACTTTTTCCTCTACAGATTGTCTCTTATCGTATCCTGTAGGTTGGATTGAACAAAGTAAACCCCAACAATGCGTTCTACTCAACCTACGTTTGAATTCTTATAGCAAGTTTTAGCTTGCAAGCTGCGCTAAAAGTTCATCCACCTTTTCCGGTGTTAAATTTTTGTGTAGGTCTTCGTTAACCATAATGACAGGTGCGACATCGCAAGACGCGAGGCACTCTACCTTCATAAGCGTAAACTTACCGTCAGCCGTTGTGCCTTTTGCGAGATTCGTTTCCGAGGCAACGTCTGTGCCTAATTTCGCTTTGAGGTGTTCTAAAACGAGCTTGCAATCCCGCAGGGCACACGGAAGCGTATGACAGACACGGATAACATATTCACCCACCGGTTCTTCAAAAAACATCGGGTAGAACGTCACCACATCTTTTACCTTCATCACCGAGACCTCCAGCAGTCCTGCCACATATTGCATCACAGCCGGGGTGATATAGCCTTCCTGCTTTTGGGCGAGGTGAAGTGTCGGCAGCATCGCCGCTTCCTTAATCGGATATCGCCCTATCAATTCGTCGAATTCACGTTGATTTTCTTCGTTAAACGCGAAAGGTGTTTCTATTTGAATGAGTTCATCTGACATAAATATTTCTTTCCTTTAATAGTCCCCGTAAAACTGAATACGGTTGCCTTCCGGATCGCGGATATCGAAAATGGCATGTCCGTCGTTATTTTCAAGTTTCCGTAATCGCTTCCCTTTTGATTTCAGTCGCTGATGAACAGCACTCACGCTTTCGACGTGAAACATCAGTTTTTGTCTCCCTTCGTTGGGTTTGCTGGCACTATGGAGACACAACGTGCAGGCACCTGCCTTAAAACGGAAAAACCGGTGTTCTGGGAACGGCTGGTCTTCGTCTGGCACTAATCCGATAACGTCCCTATAAAACGCAATGACAGCCTTCATGTTTTTGACGAAAAGCATAACGCCTGTGAGTTCCATGGAATCCTCCTAAACTAAAACAGATAATACGTTCTGACAAAATTACCGATCTAATTCGCCCGCGATGACGTTCAAACTTCCTAACACCGCCACCGTGTCGGAGACCATACCGCCTTCTAACATACGCGGCAGTGCCTGGAAGTGTAGGAAACTCGGCGGCCGGATACGAATACGATAAGCGGTGCCGCTGCCATCGCTGACTATATAAAAACCGAGTTCACCGTTGGGTGATTCGGTTGCACAATAGTGTTCGCCCTTTGGCGGCTGCACGCCGTGTCCATCCATAACAATTTTAAAGTGATGGATTAATCCCTCGATATGCCCATAAGCATCGGACTTGTTTGGCATCGTAATTTTGTTATCCTCCAGGTTCACCGGTCCGTCGGGGAGATTCTCTAGTGCCTGTTTAATTATACCGCAACTTTGAATCATCTCCTCCATCCGGACGAGGTATCGGTCATAGGCATCGCCATTGGTACCGACTGGGACCTCAAACGTCAATTCATCATAACTGGAATATGGTTCAGCCTTGCGGATATCGTGTGCTATGCCAGTGGCTCGGAGACAGGGCCCTGTTAGTCCATAATTAATCGCATCATCAGCTGAAATAGGTCCAACGCCTTTTGTCCGGTCCATCCAGATGCGATTCTTTGTGAGGAGCGTATGGGTTTCTTTGAGTGCCTTCGGGAAGTTGGTGACGAATTGTCGTACATCTTCCTCACAACCGTCATAAAGGTCCCGGAGAACGCCACCGACGCGTGTGTAACTAGTTGTCAACCGTGCGCCGGTAGTCTTTTCAAAGATGCTATACAATTTCTCGCGTTCACGGAAGCTATAGAGGAATACTGAAAATGCCCCTAAGTCCAGTGCGGCAGTTCCCAGCCATAACAGATGGTCCGCGATGCGGGAAAGCTCTGCCATCAAAATCCGGATATATTGACACCGTTTTGTAACTTCAATGCCGAGTAGCTGCTCGACAGCGAGCACATACCCAAAATTGTTGGATAACGGCGACAGATAGTTCATCCGATCGGTCACAACGATGTATTGGTTGTAATCTAAGTGTTCACCTAATTTCTCGAACCCGGTATGCAAATAACCGAGATGCGGTGTGGCTTTCACAATAGATTCGCCATCTAATTCTAATACAATCCGAAGCGTACCGTGTGTTGCCGGATGTTGGGGCCCAAAACTGAGCACCATTTTCTCGCCTGTTGCCCGTTCCATCTCACCGTGCATAAGATACTCCTTTCCTGTTTTGATTCACGTCCCTTGTTCGTTGCTGCTGCCATTAGCGGTTATGCGTTCTGCTTATCAAAGTTGAAACGTTCCCGTTCGCCCCGGCCGCGTAGCGGATAATCCTTTCGGAGGGGATGCCCCTCAAAATCGTCCGGCATTAAAATCCGGCGGAGGTCCGGATGCCCCTCAAAATGGATGCCGAACATATCGTACGTTTCCCGCTCCAGCCAGTTCGCGCCTTTCCACAACGCTGTCACCGATGGCACTTGCAAATCCGATTCATGCACCGGTACTTTGACCCGTATCCGGGCCGTTTCCCCTTGATATGCATAGAGATGGTAGACCACCATGAATCTTGCATAATCGAACTGCATCAGCTCCGATTCTAATTTGGAATTGTCTACGGCTGTTACGTCCACGAGATAGGTGTACGCGAGTTCCGTTTTGAGGTATTCCAGTAGCGCGTAGCTGTTTTCTTTGCCAATGATGACGGTGACACCGTCACGGTTTTCCGTGATTGCAATAATATTTTCCGCGTACTGCTCCTGAAGTTTTTGGATGACAAGCGGTTGCGTCTCTTCCGTAACCTCTTTTTCTTCAGCCATTATGCACCTTCAGCCCCTTTGGGGAGCGCGCCTTTCTGAATCTGCCGTTGTACCTGCATGACAGCATCGATTAAATCTTCGGGTCGCGGTGGGCACCCCGGGATGTAGACATCAACCGGAATGAACTGGTCAACGCCTTGGATTAAGGTATAGGTATCAAAGACACCGCCACAGGAGGCACAGGCCCCCATTGAGATAACCCACTTCGGTTCTGGCATTTGGTCGTAAATGCGCTTTAGGACAGGCATCATCTTGATGGAAATCCGCCCGGAAACGATGAGCAGGTCAGATTGCCGTGGCGAAAACCGAATCGCCTCTGAACCGAATCGAGACAGATCGAATTTTGAGGCGAGCGTTGCCATCATCTCTATGGCGCAACACGCTGTGCCGAACGGCATCGGCCACAGTGAATTCTTTCTGCCCCAATTGACGACCTTATCGATGGTTGTCGTGAGAAAGTTGCCATCACCTCTATTTTCTAATCCCATGTTAAACCTCCTTTCCGCCAAGCATAGATATAGCCTAGCAGAAGAATACCGATGAATATTAACATTTCAATTAAAATAAACGCCCCACTCACCCCATCGGATGGATTGTTGAAGAACAGTGCCCAGGGATAGAGGAACACCACTTCAATATCAAAAATGATAAAAAGCATCGCGATGAGATCGAACCGGATGGTAAACCGTTGCCTTGCATCACCAACAGGATTCACGCCGGATTCATATACAGACAACTTGACCGGTGTCGGTTTTTTCGGTCCTAAAAGATGGGTTAGGGCGAGATTAACAGCCGCAAAGACGACTGCGAATCCCCCTAAAAGCACTATCGGGAGATAATCTGTTAACATTTGCTCTAATCTATCTGAAACCTTCGGCAATAGGAGAGCTGCCTCCCTTTGCCAGTAATTACCGCCGATGGGTAGTTTTGTGTTCAAACTTACAAACGAATTTGTGATACTACGTTATAGTTTTACATATTTTGAAAAAAGTGTCAAGTCTTTTTCAAAAAAAAGAGTGTGTAAAGTTTTTAACACGTCAGCTGCTATAAAACATAACGCCCCTCATAGGGGCTAGGAGAGGAGGGCGTTCTGTGCTTCTATAAGCATATCGTTCCTACACAACTAATACCATTTCTAATTGAAAATGTCTCTTTCTTGTAGCATAAACTTCCAGTTTGTGTGCTTTATCGTAGCATAAACTTCCAGTTTGGGTCTTCCGTTCTCCGTTTCATTTCTAACAACCGGTAACGATAGAATAATTAATAAAAATGGTATAAGAAGGAGGGACGGAAACCCCTGCTTCTATACAACGCAGTTACCGGAACCCGCAGCGAAGCCGTTACGTTGCGCCAAACCGCTTTGAACGCATTCCGATATGCCGGTAAAAGCGACTTTAATTGACCCCAAGGTGTCGGCAGTTTCCCTTCAGGTGAAACAGATAGTGCCTTATCGTCTATCCAATCGGGGAAAGAATCGCTGCCCGGATGCTCTGTCAAACGTGTGAACTTACCGGTCGCAATATGATACTTGTACAGATTATAAGGGTGCAACAGTCCTTTTACCGGTTCCTTCAACTGGACTTTGTATGTGCTGAGAAGCACTGAGTTTCCGTTATCCATCCAGGCAAGTCCCGCACACCTATAGTTCTTTGGTATGAAGGCTAACCGCCGCGATGTTCCACGGTTGATATCGTAAATGAAATACTTATAGGCTTGTGGGATAAAGCGTCCTACACCATCTATGACCTCAAAGGTTTTTTCGCTTTGTAAATACAGTATCTGTTGGTCTCCATTGGGTGCGGATGCCCATCTCGGGTAGACTCTATCGATAAGCGGTTGCTTTGGTAGTGGGGGTAGCAGTTCGTGTGGTTTGTGTCCATCCGCATCCATCATCCAAAGATTGGAACCGGTTCTTCCAAGGATCGAAAAGGGTGTAAATACAATCTTCTTACCATCCGGGGACCAAACCGGCCAGTTCGCACCGAGCTCGGCAATATGTTCAATTGCACCGGTTGCTAAATCCATCACACATATAAAAGATGTGCTTTTGTTGTTTCTTCTCACGTCTTGGTTAAAAACAATAGACGTGCCATCGGGTGAGAAAGAAGGGTCCCAGTCATCCAAATTATCCGGTGGTGTGAGTTGGCGTATATTGCTGCCATCTGCATTCATAATGAAGATATGATTGATTAGCAAATCGTTCGGGTTCACTTGTCTATAGAACACAATTTGTCTGCCATCCGGGGACCAACGAGGGGAACTTGGATTCAGCACGTCAGTTAGGAGTGTGAGGTTGCTACCATCATCGTCCATGACGTAGATACCCCGAACGCCATCGAGCTCTGATTCAAACACGATTTTCGCACTCACACCGGTTGAAAAAAAGAGAAATATCAGGCAGAAACTTGCTATAAGTAGGCGCATGAGTAAACTCCTTTTTTTAACGTTGATAAATGATACAAAGTAGACTTAATGTGATTATAGCAGGGATCCTGTTTTTGTGTCAACAAAAAACTTAGTGTTCAAAAAAATCACATTATTTTTAAAGATTGCTGAGAAAATTGGCGGTTTTTTGGTAAGATTAATCGCTGCGCCAGCGGAAGAATTTATGTTTCAACGTCACATGTCACAAGCCTGTTCCTATCCCTATAAAGATTAAAAAATTGATTCGGTAATTTCCGGACCCTAGACATCTGCTCTAATGTTTCTCTTGTGTGCGATCTATTATCTTGACCTAAGTTGCCACCTATAAATTTTTAGACTTGGGAACGCCGTTTTTAGTCAAAAACTGCTGATAATTGTAGCGTGAACTTCCTAGTTCGCGCCCTTATGGAAGACCCAAACTAGGAAGTTTGTGCTACTATGTGGCAACTTGCGTTATTATCTTGTTGTCTGAATCACGGAAGGCGCGGAGAACACAGAGGACGCGGAAAGGGTTTATGTGTCTCGGACATTTCCTTTCGCGAGAGACGAGTCGGTAACAAAGGCTCTCTTAATTCCGCGTTCTCCGCGAAAGGAACATCTCGCCTCTTGTGTGTCGCCTGTGACACAACAGGAGAGATGTTCCTTTCCTCTGTGATAATCCGCGATTCAGACAGAAAAGAGAGCAGAAGGACCGAATTTAAAAACTAATCTTCATTTAGGGAGACAACCGTTGCATTCGCCAATTGCCATCATCTGTTAGCGTCCAGCGGAGCCGGTCGTGGAGGCGGCTTGGGCATCCCTGCCAAAATTCAAAGGTCCGTGGTACAAGTCTATACCCTCCCCAATGTGGTGGACGCGGAATATTGTTATCGGGATAGGTCTGTCGTGCCTGCTCAAAACGTGCGGTTAGGTGTTCTCTTCCCGCTATCACGATGCTTTGACGTTCTGTCCAGACTGCAAGCTTGCTGTCAGTAGGACGGTTCGCGAAATATGCATCCGATTCTTCGGCTGTCATCTTTTTTACTCTCCCAGCAATTCGCACCTGTCGGTCGAGTTCACGCCAGTAAAACACAAGTACAGCATGCGGGTTCGCCGCCAATTCCCGCCCCTTTTGACTGTCATAATCTGTGTAGAAACAGAAACCGCTATCATCAAAACCCCTGAGGACAACCATCCGAGCAGAGGGAATTCCAGCGGGGGTTGCGGTTGCCAAGGTCATTGCATCAGGCAGGTCGATGTCAGCATCTATTGCATCGGTAAACCACTTTTCGAATTGGTCAAACGGATTTTTAGTTACACTGTTTTCGGTCAATTCGGTAGGGTGTTGATATTCTCTGCGAAGTTTGTCGGTTTTCATATTATTTTTTCCAGAAATTGGTTGAAAAGAGGATAAGGACAGTATAGATTTCCAAACGGCCGAGTAGCATACAGAAGGACAGGATAAATTTGCCAGCGGTTGCGATGTGTGCATAGTTATCAGTGGGCCCCACGCTGCCGAGTCCGGGACCGATATTGCCCATTGTTGCAATTGTGCATGCTGCTGCACTGACCAAATCTAATCCGAGGGCCGCCATAACACAGGTCACAATTGCAAAAATCCCGATAAAGAAGAAGAAGAAACCGAGAACGTTTGTAAGCACTTCGGGCGGCACGATTCTGTCGTTAACCCGAACGGGGAGGACCGCGTGTGGGAAGATAAGCCGTTTAATCTCCGCACCGCTCTGTTTGATAAGCAGTAAAAATCGGAGCTGCTTCATTCCGCCACCTGTAGAGCCCGCACATCCACCGTAGAACATGAGGGTCACTAGAATGAATTGTGATAGGTAGGGCCACTGTTCAAAATCGGTAGTGCCGTATCCTGTCGTTGTAATGATAGAGAGGGCTTGGAACATGCTGTATCGTATAGAATCGGGGACAGAGTCATAAGGAATGCTTCCGTTAACCCCTTCAAATCTGATAGTGTTCCATCCGACGATAGTGACGCTTAAGAAGATGACGAAGCAGTAGAATCGGAATTCGGTATCTTGGATATGGCTTTTGAAATTGCCGAGGATGATTGCGCGGTAATGTAGGGCGAAATTGGTTCCCGCGATAAACATAAACACCATGATAACCGTCTCAATATAGACGCTATCGTAATGCCCGATGCTGGCGTTTTTGGTTGAAAATCCGCCGGTTGCCATGGTCCCAAACGTGTGGCAGAGGGCATCAAAGAGTGTCATGTCACCGACCCAGAGAAGCACCGTTTCCAGGAACGAGAGTACGATATAGACCCCCCAGAGCAGTTTAGCAGTTTGCGCGATGCGCGGTGTCAACCGCTCGGTTTGGGGGCCGGGGGCTTCGGCGCGAAACAGCTGCATACCGCCAACCCCGAGCATCGGAAGAATTGCCACAGCAAGCACAACAATCCCCATGCCACCGAGCCAATGGCTGAAGCTGCGCCAAAATAGCATGGAATGTGAGAGACGCTCAATATCTGTCAACACAGTAGCCCCGGTTGTTGAGAAGCCGGACATAGATTCGAAATAGCAGAAGGAAAATTCTGTCCAGGGTGCCTGGCCAGCTGCACCGAAAACATCTGCGAAGAGGTACGGAAACGCCCCAAAGAAAGCAACGGTCAACCATCCCAGGGCGACAATAGCGAAGCCTTCCCGTATACCGAGTTCAGGTTCGGATGGCCTAATAGTAAACCGGAGGATTAATCCGACACTTAGCGTCAAGATAGCCGCGTAAACGAACGCTAACAGGTCGTCTTTCGATTCGCCTCCACTAAAAAAATAGTAGATAGCTACGCCCAGCGGTATTAGCATCGTGCCCGCAAGGCAAATTAATAGATTCCCGAGGGTGTGAAAAATCAGTTTACGGCTCATAAATATTGACTTAGGATGTGTTGGGGTTTTAAACGGCTTCTACAGAAAACCTTAAACTCTCCGGGTGGCAAATAGGTCTTCAATAATCGGAATTGCGTCTGGCATACAGAAGACGATAACTCGGTCGGCTGGCTGTATGACGCTTTCCCCTGTCGGAATAATGAGTTTTTCGCGTCGAAGAATTGCGCCGATGAAAGCGTCCTCCGGGAATTTGTCTTTCAAAGTGGACAGCTCTTTGTGTGCGATTTTTGCGTTGACCCCCGCGACGATTTCAATGACTTCCGCATCGATACCGTGCAGGGAGGCAACAGAAACGATATTTCCGCGGCGGATCAGGCGCAAAATGTTGCTAACAACAGTCAAGTGTCGGCTGACTGCACCATCGAGGCGTGGGATTCGCGCGAGCAGCGGCAGATAACGCGGCTGTTGAATTAACGCGAGGACACGTTGCGCCCCGTTTTCCTTCGCTGTCATGCATGCCATAATATCGTTTTCGTCGTCGCCGGTTACGGAGACAAATCCATCTACCTCTTCAACCCCCGCCTCTTCTAACAATTGGAACTGAAGGTAATCGCCGAGAAGCACTGTAGTGCGTTTTAAGGTTTGCGACGCTAATTCCGCCAATTTTTGGTCCGACTCGATCAGTTTGACATCGGTATTATTTTCCTCAAGTGCACTGGCAAGCCCAATGCCGATGGGGCTTGCCCCGACGATAATGACGCGTTCCAGCTGCTCATTGAACATTATCCCCGATAGGCGTAACATCTGTTCTACAGACAGCGCACTGCCGATAGCATAGACATCGTCCTCTTGTTGAAGAATATCTTTGCCGCGCGGAATAATAACCTCTTGCTGCCCCTGTCTTTTGATAGCAGCAAACCTGATGTCTGAAAGGACACCTTGGGCATCCAATTCCGCGAGGGCTTTTCCGATAAAGGGGTTCGTCTGTTTCACCCGGAAGGCAACGAGTTGCACTCTTCCCTCTTCAAATTCAACGATTTCTCTCGCTTCAGGTGTTTTTAGGAGCCGTGTGAATTCATTAACACATAGGTATTCCGGGTTCACTAGGAGGTCAATCCCAAAGTCGTTCGGTCTTAATCCGCTCTCTTCGGAAAAATAGGCGGGATTTGAGACCCGTGCGATTTTAGTGTTGACCTTGTAGCGGTCCGCAATTTGACAGGCGAGCATGTTAATTTCATCGCTGTTGGTCACAGCGATGAGCAATCCGGCATCTTCTATGCCTGCTGCCTTAAGCAGCGTCGGCGATGCCCCTGGCCCACAGAGGGTCTGCATATCTAACTGTTCATTGACACGTTGGCAAGCTTCTTCAGATTCGTCAATTAACGCAACGTCGTGTTCTTCAGCAGTTAGCAGTTTGGCAGTATGAAATCCGACTTCGCCTGCCCCTATGATTATGGCTTTCATTTGATACTATTTCCTTATCAACATTTTTCGTGTTGCGGTGAAGTCTCCTGCCGAGAGTGTGTAGAAATAGATACCGCTTGCGACGCGTTCACCTTGTGTATTTTTACCATCCCAATAGGCTGCGCGGTTCCTACTATGATACAGTCCTGCAGTTTGATGTCCCAATGTCAGTGTCCGCACCAAGACACCATTCACAGAATAGATGTGCAGTTTCACCGCCGCAGGTTCCACTAACTGATACGGTATCCACGTCTCTGGATTGAACGGGTTCGGGTAGTTTGCCAAGAGAGTCGTCTCTTTCGGCAGTAAAAGGGCAAGTAGCTGCTCCAGTACCGCAATGCCGCGCAGATAGACAGGAGCTGTGAATGCCATTTGTCGCGCCTCTATCAGGAGGCGTTGTAGTTCTGCTACAGTGATACCTTCAAGAATTTTCAATGAGTGTAAAGAGGGAGAAGCCGCACGTTTTCCAAAGGCAGCAGCAACTAACACCAGGTCCCGAATATTGACGACACCATCCCCATTAACATCTGCCTCATTTTGCCCTGTCTGCCCGAACTGAGAGGAGACTACCACCAAATCTTGGATATTCACCACACCATCGCCATTGACATCTTCAGCGGAACGCTCGGGTTTTCTTGTAGCAATAGCAGTGAAAGTAACCACTGACCTTGTTATTGCGGTAGCAGTTGTGGTGACAGTGTGCTTGCCGAGGACACCTCCCAGCGTAAGAAGCGTCTGTGCCTTACCGGTCACATCGGTTGTGGTTTTTGTAGTACTAAGCTGACCACCGCCTGCAGTGACAGCAAAGACGACAGACACGCCATGCATCGGCTTACCCTTTGTATCCACTGCTTCCACTATGAACGGGGCTGCCAAAACTGTCTCCGACGAGCCTTCCTGCATATCACCTGATATTTTCAGAAGTGCTCGATGCGCGCGATTGTCAAAGATGACCTCAGCTCCGTTTGCTTGCATCGTGGGAATATGTGTGTTGATAGTGGTGTAACTTAGCGGGTTGCTCCAAAGATTCAGCCAAGTCAAGTTAGTCAACGCTGACAGCACAGATATATCTGAAATGTTGTTCTTAACAAGATATAGTGAATCCAGGTGTGTCAATCCTGATAGCGCAGATATATCTGAAATGTTGTTGCTCCCAAGATTCAGTGAACGCAGGTGTGTCAATCCTGATAGCGCAGATATATCTGAAATGTTGTTGCTATAAAGAAACAGCGTACGCAGGTGTGTTAATCCTGATAGCGCAGATATATCTGAAATGTTGTTGCTCCCAAGATTCAGCGTACGCAGGTATGTCAATCCTGATAGCGTAGACATATCAATATGGGCCCCGTCAAGATTCAGCGAACGCAGGTGTGTTAATCCTGATAGCGCAGATACATCCGATACTGTATTGCTGTTGACATTTCCCTCGCCCTGAATATACTCAGCTCCAAGGTTTAATATTGCCAGATTGTGTGCATGTTCAAGTCCGGTGGGGTCTGTTACCTCGCTATTGGGAACATTAAGTGCAAACAGGTTTAACATAGAGTGGGTTGTGATATCGCCAATCTCTCGCTGCACAGCCGCCGCTAAGTGTTTGTCTGGGATTGATATGGTCTCGGGAGGCGGTATTATGGAAGTAATATCAATTGGAAATTCCGGAGACCAATCTATGTTTCCATGCACATCGATTGTACGCAGCCATAGAGACTTGTTTTGCAGTGTCAAATCAGTAGTGACGAATTCGAAGATGCCGGACGAGTTGCCGGATTTACAGCCCAACAATGATCCACGATAATTAATTTCTTCTGTCAAAAGTTGGACTTGATGGATTCTATTAGGGTCGGTTATTTCGAAGCGGAGCCGGATGGCGTTAGGAGGAGAAGCGAGACTCGGCGGGAGCATTTTAAATTTTGGAAATTCAACGTGTTCAAGGCTCCGAGCAGGGTTGAAAGCACGGTGGGCATCTAACCACTCGGCAGCACAGAAAGAATTAAGCATCCTATCTTCTGAATATCTCCATACCCGTTCAGCTTTGTTTCTATAATCATGCATCAACCCAAAGGCGTGACCGAGTTCATGTGCAGCAGCGCCAATAGAAGAGACAGTAACGAGTGCTCTACCTCCGAACGAGCCCCAGTTCTCGCCTCGACCTGCGATGGTACTACAAGTATCGCAGCCGCCACTGTCAAGATATTCACTACTCATCTCTATCACAGTAACATAGATATTTTTAGATGTATCAAACTGTTTACCAATTTCTTCCCAGATATTCCATGTATTGGATAAATTACTATAATGTGCATCAGTGAACTGTCCAACAAAATGATGTACCACTGCATTACCCCTTGCATCCATCTCAAATTGGAAAGTTTTTCTGCCAAATCCGTGTGCTTCCATCTGGTTGGCGTATAACTGCTGCGCGTCTTTTATTATTCTATCCATCTTTTCATCAATGTTCGGCTGAGGTTCACGGTCCCTGGGGAGGAAGTAGATGAGCCGCACGACGGGCCGAATGCCTTGGGCGTGACCGGGTTGTGCTAAAAATTTTGTCCAGAAACTGATGGAGCTGGTGTATTCACCTGTTTTAGTGCCATCCTTTGCTGCTATGATGACTCCATAATTGGTGAACGGGCTCAGGCCCGTTAGTGTAATACTCGTCGTTGTGGTCTCAGCCGAAGCGTAGCTCACCGGCCGCTGACTTCGGTCTCGGTAAAGCACCGCGTACTTGTCAATGTTGTCCCTCGGTGCTGTCCAGCTAATAGTGGCAGCGTCACTTTTTAGATCAGTGACAGTCACATTGGTAGGTGGAGCAATCAGCGTTGTGGTTTTCATAAGACTTGACCAGAACCCGGAATCATTTGTAGCGTTTGCTCGGACCCGAACCTGATAGGTAGTTTCCGATGTCACTTCCATGATCGTCCAAGTGGTGTCTGTCCCTGTGTGGATGGCATCCGTGAAATCGGTTGTGCCTTTCACCCGGTATTGGACATCATACCCTGTAATCGTTAGATTCGTGGTAGGAGCTGTCCAATTCATTCGAATATAGGTGGAACTTGCGTAAAGAGATAGATTGGTAGGTGCCGGTGGTACAGCTTTGGTCGTGACAGAAAATGTCTGTGTAGCGGTTAAATTACCGGGGTCAGTGGCTGTGACGGTAATTGTTGCGGTGCCTGCTGCCACGGGGGTAATCGTTACCGTGCTACCTGAGACACTGACGGTTGCAATAGCGGTATTTGAGGAGTAAGCCGTGTAAGATAAGGCATCGCCATCGGGTTCGCTGAAGTAAGGACTCAAGCTAACTGTGGCGGCGGTTCCCCCCAAATTCAAGGTTTGGTTAGGGATTGTCCGCACAGTCGTTGGCGCATTGTTTTGTGGCGGGTTGTTTTGTGCCTCGGCAATTCCTGATATGCAAACGGAAACTGCTAAGAGCAGGACTATAAATAGGTTTAAGGTTGTAAATCGGTGTAACATCTTTTTTCCCTTTAATAGTTATCCAATGGTGGACAGGCACATAAAAGGTTTCTATCCCCGTGTACCTCGTTAATGCGTGCAACCGGAGGCCAAAATTTTGTTTGACGCACCCACGGTTTTGGAAATACGGCTTTTTCTCGTGTATAGGCGTGGGGCCAGTCGGTTTGTGTGGCCATTTCCACAGTATGCGGTGCGTTTTTCAGCACGTTGTTTTGCCAATCCACGGCACCTGTCTCAATCTCGGCTATCTCTTCACGTATAGAGACAAGCGCGTTGCAGAAACGTTCTAATTCTGCCCTGGATTCGCTTTCCGTAGGTTCAATCATCATTGTTCCGAGGACAGGCCAGGATATAGTCGGTGCATGGAAACCGTAGTCCATGAGCCGTTTCGCCACATCGGTTACGTCTATATTTGCACTCTTCTTAAAACTACGGAGGTCGATGATGCATTCATGGGCTATCATCCCATTTTTGCCTGTATATAGGATAGCATAGTGAGGTGCCAGCCGCTTGGCAATATAGTTCGCGTTAAGAATAGCGACCTCTGTTGCGGCTTTAAGCCCTTCTGCACCCATCATTGCGATGTATGCCCAGGAGATAGGGAGAATCCCCGGACTCCCCCACGGTGCCGCGGATACGGGCCCAATTCCATTCACCCCGCCAGTGCTGACAATCGGATGTGTCGGTAAGAAATCGGTTAAATGCGCCTTGACACCGATGGGGCCCATCCCTGGACCACCCCCACCGTGCGGAATACAGAATGTTTTGTGAAGATTCAGATGGCAGACATCCGCACCGAGGTCAGCAGGCTGGCTCAATCCGACAAGCGCATTGAGGTTCGCACCGTCCATGTAAACCTGTCCGCCGTAGTCATGAACGATGTTGCATATCTCGCGGATGTGTTCTTCAAACACGCCGTGTGTTGAAGGGTAGGTCACCATCATAGCGGCGAGCGTTTCGCGATAGGTTTCGGCTTTCTCGCGTAAGTCGTCAAGGGCGATATTGCCTTCCGTGTCGCATGCTACAACAATCACTTCCATGCCTGCCATGACTGCGCTCGCAGGGTTTGTGCCGTGGGCGGATGTCGGAATTAAACAGACGTTGCGGTGTGCTTCGTTTCGACTTTGATGGTATTTACGGATAATTAGCAACCCCGCATATTCCCCTTGTGACCCCGCATTCGGTTGCAGTGAGATGCCGCTATAGCCGGTTATTTTTGCTAACCACGTCTCTAATTGTTCAAATAACGTGTGATAACCCTGTGCTTGTTCACTTGGGACGAACGGGTGAAGACCGCTAAACGGTTCCCATGTGACCGGCACCATTTCTGCTGTTGCATTGAGTTTCATCGTGCAAGAGCCGAGCGGTATCATCGCGTTGACGAGGGAGAGGTCTTTCCTTTGAAGCCTGTGGATATACCTGAGCATCTCCGTTTCGGAATGATAACTATTGAAAACAGGATGAGTAAGGCACGGTGTTTTTCGCTGTAATGCTGCAGGAATTTCCACAGGCGATGCGTCATTGCTGCCAGTGGCATTTGCTGCAAAGAGTTGAATTAGCTCTTCAACATGGGCTGACGTGGTTGTTTCGTCAAGCGATATGCCGATGTGCGTTGCATCGATAGCGCGGAGGTTTATCTGTTTTCGCCGAGCAGCCGTCAGCAATTTTTCTACACCTTCTGAACCGACATCGACACAAAGTGTATCAAAACAGGGGGCATCGCCTGTGTTATAGCCGAATCTCTCAAGTCCCGCACGTAGGGTGCAGGTAAGCGTCCGAACGCGTTCGGCAATCCTTTTAAGTCCTATAGGCCCGTGATAGACAGCATACATGCCCGCCATAACAGCGAGGAGCACTTGGGCGGTGCATATATTGCTTGTCGCTTTTTCACGTCGGATATGTTGTTCGCGTGTTTGGAGTGCCAATCGGATAGCAGGTTCACCGTTAACATCGTGGGAGACACCTGTGATGCGTCCGGGCATCTTCCGTTTCAGTTCTTCGCGTGTGGAGAGGAATGCCGCATGGGGGCCGCCATACCCAAGCGGAACCCCAAACCGTTGGGAGTTGCCGATGACGATGTCTGCACCAAATTCGCCTGGCGGTTTCAAGAGCATCAGTGCTAAAAGGTCTGTGGCAGTAATGAACAAGCCGCCAGCAGCGTATACCTGTTCAGCAAATTGACGATAATCGTAGATTGCGCCATCTGTCGCTGGATATTGCACAATCGCGCCTAAGATAGGTTTATCAAAATGCGTTTTTCTGTGGTCTCCGATATGCAATTTAATGCCGAGAGGTTCGGCCCGGGTTTGTAAAACCGCAATTGTTTGCGGATGACAGGTTTCTGAAACGAAAAAGTTGTACCACTCCTTCTGCGTTGAATTTCCTATACACATTGTCATCGCTTCAGCGGCAGCTGTCCCCTCATCAAGCAGGGAGGCATTAGCAATAGGGAGGCCGGTTAAATCTATAACCATTGTTTGGAAATTTAGCAGTGCCTCTAAACGTCCCTGTGAAATTTCGGCTTGATAGGGGGTGTATTGGGTATACCAACCCGGATTTTCAAGGATATTTCTTTGGATGACCGGCGGCACAAAGCAGTTATAATACCCCATTCCGATATAGGACCGGTAAACTCGGTTTTGCGAAGCGAGCTGCTTTAATGCGTCAAGTGCTTCGGGCTCTGAAAGACCTTGTTGGCAGGCAGTTTTCTCATCAATATCCAAATTGAGCGGTGATGCTGAACGGATATCTGCGGGTACAACGTCCTCAATGAAATCTGCCATTGAATCGTAACCGAGTGTGTCCAGCATCTGTTCAATGTCTTTAGCACGGGGGCCGATATGTCGCGCTGCAAAGTTCAACTTTTCTGTTTCAAGCATGCTCCGCCTCAATATACGTTTGATAACCGTCAGCATCGAGAAGTGTGTCAAGTTCGCCGGGGTCAGTCATTCTGATTTTGAGAAACCACCCATCGTCGTAAGGGGATTCATTGACCTGTTCAGGTGCGTCCAGCAGCGATTCGTTGACATCAATCACTTCACCACTGACAGGTGCGTAGAGGTCAAACGCTGCTTTGACAGATTCTATCACCCCAAACTCTGTTTTATGTGTTAATTGGGTGCCCACTTCCGGCAATTCGACGAAGACAATGTCCTGAATTTCGGATTGGGCATAGTCTGTAATGCCGATAGTGGCGATGTCGTCATCTTGACGCACCCATTCATGACTTTCCGTGTATTTTAAATTATCTGGAATCATTCCGTTTTCCCTTTCGAGTTTAACATTTTTGCCTTTTCAAAATCAACTTTCGCTGCGTCAGGCTGCCCAAGTGCTTCCTTCGCCAGTCCACGATTGTTATAGATTTTAGCATATTTTGGGTTAAGTTCAATCGCTTTATCGTAGTCTTCAATTGCATCAGCATAGTCACCGAATTTGTGCTGGACATCACCCCGGCCTTTATAAGCTAAGGAAATTTGAATAGGGTTGTCAGAACTAACCTTTATAGCCTGCTTGTAATCATCTATGGCACCTGTATAGTCACCCATGTCAGCTTTTGTACGCCCACGATTCCTATAAGCGTCAGGATCGTCGGGTTTGAGTTTTATAGCGTGATTATAGTCTTCAATCGCACCAGCATAGTCCTTGAGAGCAGCTTTTGTACGCCCACGATTATTGTAAGCATAGGCAGATTCAGGTTCTAGTTTTATAACCTGGTTATAGTCTTCAAGTGCACCAGCATAGTCCCCAAGACTTTTTCTTACGAACGCTCGATTATAGTATCCGGCGGTGTCGTTAGGTTTTAATTCTATCACTTGTGTCCAATCCTCTATAGCCCCCGCATGATCGCCAAGATCGAGCTTTGCCCAACCGCGCTCGCCGTATGCATAAGCGTCGTTAGGTTTTAGTTTGATGGCTTGTGTCCAATCATCTATAGCACCCTTATGGTCGCCAATATGTTTTTTCACCCAAGCCCGCCTGTTGTATCCGGTGGTGTCGTCAGGTTTGAGTTTGATGACCTGTGTATAGTCCTCTATTGCTCCGATATGGTCGTCAAGTGCCTCCTTCGCAGCACCGCGACTTTCATATCCATAGGTATCGTTAGGTTTTAGTTTTATTGTGTGTGTGAAATCTTCTATTGCACCCGCATGGTCGCCAAGGTCGGCCTTTGCCCTTCCCCTATACGCGTAGATTTCTGTATCATTGGGTTTCAGTTTGAGGACTTGATTATAGTCCTCAATTGCCCCCTTAAGATCGCCAGAGTCGGCTTTCACTTGCGCTCTAAACCTGTAGGTTTCAGCGTTGTCGGGGTTAAGTTCAATCGCTTGATTGAAGTCGTCTATTGCCCCTTTAGCATCTCCAGCAAAGTATTTCACTCTGCCTTTTTTGGTGTAGAGATGTGCTTGGAAAAGTTTTCCCTTCCGCCATTGCTCCAGAGATTCCGTTGAAGCGGCACCAGCAAGCAACGCCTTGATTGCGTTTACAGGACTATTGCCAGGGTCATGGCCATAGTGGATTCCGATGACTTCTCCTTTACTGTTTAGCACGGGACTGCCACTGTTCCCTGGATAAGCTTCCACTGTTGTTTGGAACTGTTCATCGCTATTTCTTATTTTTTCAACAACGCCTTTCGTCACCTTGTATCTATCCTCCGGAGCAGGGAATCCCGCAAGAGAAATAGGCTCACCGAGCTGGAGTTTATCACTGTTCCCCAAAGGCAGTGGGATGCCTTTGCCTTTCACTTTTAGGATGGCGATGTCGTACTCAATATCAAATGCTACAACACCTTCCACGGACCAGATTGTTTCTTTATGACCTAATTTAGCGGTAATTGGGCCGGTCGTGCAGTTTTCGATAACATGAAAGTTCGTTGCAATCTTATCTGGTGCTACAAAGAATCCTGTCCCACCTACCCCAAACCCACTTAAATGGACTGTAGACTCTTTTACCTTGTCAGTTTTTAAGTTCATTTTTCCTACCTCCGGATCTATCTCTTTTGCTTTTTCAAAATCAGCTTTCGCGGCTTCATGTTGCCCAAGTGCTTCCTTTGCCAGTCCACGATTGTAGTATGCCTTAGCATATTTGGGGTTGAGTTCAATTGCCTTATCGTAATCAGCAATAGCATCGGCATAATTACCGAGTGTTGCCTTGAGCTGCCCACGTTCGTTATAGTAATAGTAATGGCCCGATAACGGGGCAAATTCAATTACTTTATCGTAGTCCTGAATTGCGCTTGCATAATCACCAAGTTGAGTCTTCGCTCTGCCGCGGTAGTCATAAGCTACGAAGTCTTCAGGATTAATTTCTATTGCGCGATTATAGTCTTCGATGCCGGCTGTTATGTTGCCCGCGTCAACTTTCGCTAGGCCGCGCCGATTGTAAGCGTAGGTATCGTTGGGTTTTAGTTTTATTGCCTTGTTGAAGTCTTTAATTGCATCCGCATAGTCACCAAGGGCACTCTTTACAGACCCGCGGTAGATATAGGCGTAGGTATTTTCGGAATCAAGTTTTATTGCCTTGTTAAAGTCTTCAATTGCATCCGCATAATCCTGAAGATTATAAAATTTTATCAGCCCGCGCTGATTGTAAGCATTTGCGTTATCAGGGTTAATTTTTATAGCTTGATTATAGTCTTCAATTGCGCCAGCATAGTCCTCAAGAGATGTCTTTGCACCCGCCCGAGTGATATAAGCGTCAGCGTCGTCAGGTTTTAATTTTATGACCTGTGTCCAATCCTCTATTGCGCCAGCGTAGTCCTCAAGAGATGTCTTTGCACCCGCCCGAGTGATATAAGCGGCGGCGTCGTCAGGTTTTAATTTTATGACCTGTGTAAAATCGTCTATTGCACCCGCATGGTCGCCAATACGTTTCTTTGCCCACCCACGATTATTATATGTATTGGCATCGTCAGGTTTGAGTTTTATGGCTTGATTATAATCATCTATCGCACCTGCGTAGTCATCAAGTGCCTGCTTCGCAGCAGCGCGGTTTCTGTATCCGTAGGCATGGTTAGGTTTGAGTTTTATGGCGTGTGTAAAATCTTCTATCGCACCCGCATGGTCGTCAATTTCTCTTTTTGCCCACCCGCGATTGTTGTATCCGTAGGCATCATTAGGTTTGAGTTTTATGGCGTGTGTAAAATCTTCTATCGCACCCGCATAATCACTAAGATGTTTTTTCACCCACCCACGCTCGTTGTATGTATTAGCGTTATCAGGTTTGAGTTTTATGGCGTGTGTAAAATCTTCTATCGCACCCGCATGATTGCCAATGGATTTTTTCATCCGCGCGAGCTCTTTATACATATCGGCATCAGGTTTGCGTTGGACGGCCTGTGAATAGTCTTCTATTTTCCCAGCCTTATCTCCAAGCTTTCCTTTTGCATCTCCGCGTTTTTTATAGGCATCAGCATCATCGGGGTCAAGCCTAATGACTTCAGTATAGTCCGCTATCGCTGCCTCATAGTTTTCAAGTTTGCGATTTGCCTCTCCGCGTTGTTTGTATACTGCAACGTTGTCAGGTTCAAGTTTGATGATTTCAGTAAAATCGTCTATTGCGCCCTCATAGTCTTCAACGTGAGTTTTTGCCTCGCCACGGGCACCATAGGCTCGGATATCCTCCGGGTCGAGTTTTATTGCCTGATCATAGTCTGCCATTGCATCATCATGGTTGCCGAGGGCATCCTTCGTATAACCGCGACCAATGAAATAGATGTTATCCTCAGGGTTTAGTTGAATAGCCTTATCTAGGTGTTCTATTGCTTCGTTATACGCCTCGGCATAATATTTCATTTGGGCAAGATTATAATAGTGGTCAGCCCGGATAACTTTTCGCTTATGCCACTGCTGCAAAGCTTCCATTTCAGTTTCAGCGAGTAATGTTTTGAGTGTGTCCGAAGGAATAGCATAACTGAAAGAAAGAAAACGCGCGCCCATCACGCCGATAACCTCCCCTTTTCTGTTTAGTAAAGGCCCCCCGCTGTTTCCCCCAACAACATCTATTGTCGTTCTAAACCATCTATTTTTTTCCCAAATACTGTGTATCGTTCCCTCGGTTACGCTGTATTTCCCATCCGGAAATCCTACCGTGGCGACAAGCTCACCAATCTGAACTTTATCACTGTCACCGAGAGGAAGCGGCGTACCTTCACCCGCAATTTTTAGGACGACAAGGTCATTCTCGATATCAAACGCGGTTACACCTTCAATTCCCCAGACCGTCTTTTTGTCAATCAGTTTTGCGAAATAGAGCCCCGGTTGTGAAACAACGTGAACATTGGTTGCAATTTTATCTTTGTCTACAAAGAAACCGGTCCCAATGCCAAGGCCCGAAAGGGTCCCGCCGACTATGCGCACTGTAGATTCTTTTGCGTTATCGGATATTAAGTCGGTTTCTGTTGGTTTTTCGGCAGTTTCTTGTGCATAAGAGAGTGAGAGGAATACCATCAGCACCAAGAAACAAAATAAAAATTTTGTGTAATGTCTCATTTTCATTACCTCCAAAAGTTGCTGTTATTTTTAAACAAAGGGCACCTTCACAATTTTCGCGGGGTGCAGTTTACCCCGAATCTCAATTTCAATGCTTTTTCCAGTGCTTTCAGAAATGGAAGCGAGACCGATATTGCGTTTTAGACTTGGCGATGGTGCGCCGCTCGTCACTTTACCGATAGGATGACCATCCTGATAGACAGTATACCCGCACCGCGCGACAGCACGGCCAAGCATTTGAAACCCAACCAATTTTTTGTTTAGCACCCCCTTTTCTCTCTGAAAGGCGAGTGCCTTCTTCCCGATGAATTCTCCCTTATCCAGCTTGACGAACCGTCCTAATCCTGCCTCAAACGGTGTTGTCCTGTCGTCCATATCCATGCCGTAAAGACGTAGTCCTGCCTCAAGCCTTAAGGTATCGCGTGCACCCAATCCGACCGGTTGTCCACCTGCTTCTATCACAGCTGGATAGAGTGCATTCCATAGATTTTTCGCATCTTTTACCGTAACGTATAACTCAAAACCGATTTCACCCGTATAGCCGGTTCGGGAAAGTATGACAAGAATTCCTGCAACAACGCAGAATTCAAACCCAAAAAACGGTATTATAGAAACATCTTCCCCAAGGGCAAGCTGATTCAGAATGTCTATCGATTTTGGGCCTTGCAGTGCTATAAGGGCAATGTTTTGACTACAGTCCTTTATTGTTGCACCTATATCATTGTTGACTTTTACCCATGTGAGGTCTTTTTGAATGTTTGCAGCGTTTACCACCAAAGTATAATAATTATCGAAGTGCCTATAAATCAGAATGTCATCAACGATGCCTCCGCTTTGATTACAGAGGAGCGTATATTGCGTATATCCATCGGTTAATCGACTCACGTCGTTTGTGCAGAGTTTTTGCACCAATTCGTTTGCACCTTGTCCGCAAACGTCAATTTCTCCCATGTGTGAGAGATCAAACAGGCCAGCAGTTGTTCGGACAGCGAGATGCTCCTTGACAATGCTGCTATATTGTAGCGGCATCTCCCACCCGCCGAATTCGGTAAATTTGGCATTGAGGGATTTGTGAATCTCGTAAAGGGGTGTTCTTTTCTTCTGTTTCGTCTCCATGATGCAATAACCTCAAACCTTAACACTACGTTCTTTATCCTTCCAATCCATAAATACGCGCCAGATTATCACCAAAAATCAATGCTTCCACGTCATCACCGAGCTCCAACCGTTTTAAGGCATTGATAACCTGAATCGGCCTGTATTCGGGCAAATTAGAGCCGAACACTATCCGTTCCGGGCCGAGGACATCAACCGCTGTTTTTACCTCTGTCGGCACAACTGTGTTTGGGTCCGTGCCCCAACGCCGATGAAAGCGGAGGATAGTTGTCCCGAGCGAGATGTTCCTATTCGCCTTTGCAACAGAGATAGCAGCCGCTAAATCATCCGGAAATCCCATGTGATCCATTATAACCGGGGTTTCTGGCACCCAGCTCGCCACGTTTCCAATTCGATTCGGATGACAATTATTCGGACCAGAATGAATCGAAACGATAAGTCCACAGTCACGTGCAGCTTCAACGACAGGCCGAACAATCGGCTCATCTACGTTGTAGTTGTGAACTGCGGGCATAAGTTTAATACCGCGCATCCCCCACTGCTCTGCGGCAAGTTTAACCTGTTTGACAGGTTCCGACTCAGTCGGATGCACGAGGGCACAGCCTAAGGCACGCGGGTTTCCGCGAATGGCATCGGCGAGCTCATCGTTTCGCGGGTCCGGCTGCGTATTCGGCATGATGACTGCTACATCTATGTTGGCTTCGTCTTCTAAGGCAAGTAGTGCATCTAAATCTAACTTTCCAGAGTCATCGCGAAATTCATCGCTGAGATAGGCTTCAAAATCCCCACGCATAAGACCTGCTCCTTTTTGAACATATACACGAAAATTCCCTTGTAGACGCGCTGACAAGGGGACGGTTTTTACGGGTTCGCAAGTTGTTCATCGATGAGAATTATACCATTCTGTTCCTCCGTTTCAAACGGCACCGTTTCCGCTGTTAAGGCGTTACGGTATTGTGTGTGTGCTGATTGTGCCGCTTCAGCTGTGGGAAAACGGAGGATGAAAACAATTCTCGTGTCAGCCAAGCTTGCTGCATCGCTATTTTTATAGTGTGCGGAAACGCCAATCGTCTTATCCATCAATTGTGGAATATTCTGGGGTAAAGTCTTGGACAGTTGGCGCAATACCGAATTGGTTGTGAACAGTTTTTCACTTCCAGTGACATATCGACTGGGCAGCAATTTTAGAAGTGGTATTTTTTGCGGTGTATCCTGAATACGTTTCGCAGTAGCACGTGCCAACGCGACCATACCGTTCCGAATCCCGGTAGCGATTTCGTACCCCTCTATTTGGATAAAGTATTTGCCTTTCCAAAATCGGAGATATTTCCCTGAAATAATTGCTTTGCTGCCAACCCATTCAAATTTTGCTTGTGGATAGTTGTGGAAACTGTAGATGCCGAAAGCATTTTCAGGGGTGCCCATATCGAAAACTTCTAGCAGGATGAGTGGGGTTGAACCGAACTTCGGAGTCTGGTATTCCACCTCTGCTTGTTTTCGGAATCCGTAATTGTGGTAAAGTTCTGGCGATACCACCCGGTCGCGATAGAGCCGCTTCCCTTGATATGTTGTTGGTGCTCGGACACGTTCCCAATCTTGAACTGCTTTCGGTAAAAGCGTCTCCGGTTCAGAAATTGTGATAATTGGAAGAAACGTGTCCATTGCAGCCTGTGAGGGGTCATTACGTTTCGCTGCTTCAGCAATTCTTTCGGAGACCGATGCGACTGTTTGTTTAGCTACCTTTGCCGTGGGGGCTTTCCAGACACCATAGATGTACATAGCCTCTTGGTTAACAGCAGTGAAGTTTCGGTGTTCCTGTTGACAGGAAAGGAGAATCACGATTAAAAAAAGAGGGAGCCAGAGTATGTTACGGAGTTTCATCAAAATCTTCGGACTGGAAACCGCTGAATTTATTCAGAGGCGGAAAGCCCATCTCCTATCTTTTTCACAAACTCTCGAAGGGTTGTCGGCTAAGAGACGTTTGAAGATTGTAAAATTTGTGAAATCTCCCAACCCCCTTGACTGAAGCCCAAAGACTGAATACCATTCCCCTGAAAACTGACAGCAATCGCCCGCCGGTTGAACGAAGAGAAACCCGAAACACATACCGGTTTATGACAGCACTACCACTGTTCTGCAAGTTGAGTGTAAAGGTCTTCAATGAGTTCGTCAATTAACCGTTTTCTTGCCTGTTCCTCTGTTTCTGGTGGTTCCGCTCGGTTCGGGACGACATAAAAGTCATGTATTTGGACGTGGTTATTCGATTCAGCGATAATTGCATCCCTGACTCTATCCAGGAATTCGTATTCAACCTGTAGGCTCATTCGCACCATCTCAACCTGTCCATTTGGTCCGTATTCCTGTTCTCGTAACGTGTAATCGAGTATTTTCAGGGTAAGTTGCGAATCGTTGCCATCTTGCCATTTTCGATTGAACCGCTCCGTGAGTTTTTCCTGAATGATTTCATCGTAAGGACGTTGCGCGGTTTCATCGTAAAGAATATCAGTATCTTGTATCTCAACTGGGGGGATGCGTATACTTTCAATATGTTCGAGATATGATGAGGTAGAGACATATCCACACCCCACTATCAAGCTGAGTGCGGCAAGGCTGCAGAGGGTTAGCAGTGTTAAAACGGTAAAGCCGCGGTAAAGTGGGGCACGCCGCCATTTTGTTGGAATGAGTTTAAGGGGCTCTGGACCGAGAGGCAGCCTTTCGGTCCCTCGGTTTATCCGTTTGATGTGCATGTTACCTACCATTAATCTGGAAAGAGTCAAAAGGGGTCTGGTATCTGACGCGGGACGCTCTAGGGCGTTGTGGTTCCGGTTTCGATTCCTTTCCATAAAACAGGACTTTTGCGTAAGTGACGACCTGTTTTTTTACCGATGGAATTGATAACGTTACAAAGACAGCGACAAGTAAGATAAGAATAAATACCAGGAAACGGGTCATCCATTTTTGAGAAAGCACGTCCCCTTTAGCTTCCTTACTCCGTCGTTTCGCTCTCCTGTTTGAGGTTCTCATTGGGCTCACCTTCGGCGTTTTGTCGTAGGGGTTTTCCCCCGTGTAGTGCGGCACAGTTTTGCTTTTGTTTCACACACAACTGTTTTTTCGGGGGCCCAGGTTTAGTTCTGTTCTCTGTGTGGTCAGTTGTGCTATTGGTGCCAGATGGCAAAGCATGAAAATCGTGCTTTGCCATTTCTGGACCAACGCGCCTCCTATCATCAAATTAGGGATTAAGCGGATATTGATATCCGCCTGATATTCGGCAGCTCCTCCCTAAAACCTACCCTTTGGAATACGTGGTGAGCGCCGATTTCGGAGGTCGCGTGAACTGTCGCGCTGCTGGTCGTACCTGTTATTACGCCGGTCCCGATTATCCCGATTGTCTCGCGTATCTCGATAGGAGCGGCCCTCTCGATAGGGGCGGTTTCCTCGCTCCCGGGGCTCACGCGATTCATTCGGTTCACGTTCCCAGTCTCCCCCTGAGGTGTCAAGCTCCTCAAGGGGTACACCACCTGCAGCAACGAGCGACAGGTCAATTCTGCCCTGGTCATCAATTGTCAAGATTCGGACTGTGACTTCATCCCCAACCTTCATCACATCTTCAGCGCGGCGGACATACCCGTCCCCCATCTGTGAGATATGTACCAGTCCATCTTTTCCGGGCAAGATTTCTACAAATGCCCCAAAGGCTGCCGTTCGGACAACTTTGCCGGTATATTCTTTTCCAATCTCCGGCATTGCGGTAACCTGGCGTATCATTTCTTCTGCCTGTTTGACATCTTCTGCACTTGTCGAGGCGATTTCAACGGTGCCATCATCGTCAATATTAATGGTCGTGTTGGTTTCCTCCTGAATACCTTGTACAGTTTTGCCTCGGGGGCCAATAAGGTCTTTAATCTTCTGCGTAGGAATTTGGATTGAGTGGATGCGTGGTGCATAAGGTGACAATTCTGCGCGCGGCTCCGCTATAATAGACTTCATGCGTTCAAGCACAGCGAGCCGTGCCTCTTTCGCCTGATGAATAGCACGGCGCATCAGTTCAGGGGTAACACCATCAATTTTGATGTCCATCTGCACCGCTGTTATGCCTTCCGTGGTACCAGCGACTTTGAAATCCATATCGCCGAGGAAATCCTCCGTACCGAGCATATCTGTCAACACAACCTCTTGGTCGTTTTCTTTGATTAACCCGACCCCGATACCAGCAACATGCCGTTTCAGCGGAACCCCAGCATCTAAGAGGGCAAGGGTTGCGCCACAGACAGTTGCCATTGAAGAGGAGGCATTTGATTCCAATATCTCCGCGACGATGCGGATAGTGTAATGGAATTCCTCTTTATTCGGAATGAGCGGTTCCAACGCTTTTTGTGCCAATGCACCGTGTCCGATTTCCCGCCGCCCAGGGCCCATCATTCGCTTAACCTCACCCGTGCTATAGGGCGGAAAATTGTAGTGTAAAAAGAACGGCCGGCGGATTTCACCATCCAATCCGCGCTGGACATCCTCATCGCCAGAGGTACCGAGCGTTGCGACACAAAGTGCCTGCGTTTGACCACGTGTAAAGAGAGCGGACCCGTGTGTTCTCGGCAGCAGGGCAACCTCCCCTGAAATCGCCCGAATATCTGTAATGCCACGTCCATCAACACGTTTCCCTTCAACCAAAATCGACTTTCGCATCTCCTCTTTTTCTATATCGCTCAAAATGGAACGCGCATCCTTTTCTATACCGATGTCAATTTCTTCAACAGCTTCGTCCTGAATCTCGGAGAGAATCTCCGTTTGAATCTGTTCAAGATAGTCTTCACGGAGTTGTTTGTCAGCCATCCCGATGGATTCCCGAATTCGAGTCGTAGCTAAGGCACGAATACGCTCGTTCAGCGTCTCCTCCACAGTTTTTGCCGCATACTCACGTTTGGTTTGGCTACAAACGGCAGAAAGGCCCTCTTGTAGTTTGATAACCTCTTTTATTTCTTCATGTGCCGTGATGATAGTATCGATGATTTCGTCTTCCGGAATCTCATGCCCTCCCCCTTCAACGGACATAACGGCATCCGATTTTCCACTGACGAAAAGCTCCATCTCAGATTTATGTAACTCCTCATAGCTCGGGTTGATAACCAATTTACCGTCTACCTTGCCAACAGTCACAGCGGCAACCGGACCGTTGAACGGAATATCGGAAACCGATAAAGCGGCAGAGGTCCCAATTAAAGCCGGAACATCCGCGGGGTGAACGCCATCTGAAGATAACACAGTACAAAGCACCTGCACTTCAGCCTTAAATTCCTTCGGAAAAAGTGGACGAATACAGTGATCGATAAGCCGTGCCACGAGTTGTTCAGATGTCCCAGGGCGGGGTTCACGCCGTCCGTATACCGTCGGGATGCGGCCGCCAGCATAAGCTCGCTCTCTGTAATCTACTGTCAAAGGAAAAAAATCTAAATCGCTTTCGTTATCATCTGCTACCACAGTTACTAAGACAACTGTTCCACCGTATTGTACCCAAACGGCCCCGTCTGCCTGTTTAGCAACCTTCCCTGTTTCAATCGATAGTTTTTCGCTTCCGAGTTGCATTTCAACTTTCACTAAATATCCTCCTCATACACAAAATGCTTACGGTGGTATACTTAACTTCTTCGTGAACCGATAGTGTCACGGATTCCAAGTGCATCGATTAAACGGTAATATCGCGGGACATCTTTTTTATAGAGATATTTTAACAAACGCCGCTGCTTCCCTACTAATCGATAAAGTCCATGTCGGGAGTGATAATCTTTTCTATGTATCTGAAAATGTTCCGTTAGTTCCTGAATGCGCGCGTTTAAAACCGCGACTTGTGCCTCCGGCGACCCTGTGTCCCGAGCGTGCACTTGGTATTTTTGTATCAATTCCTGCTTCTGTGCTGCATCAATTGCCAATCAAATTCACCTCCTTCTCTGTATCCAATTAAACTTAGTTGAATTAATTATACCACATATTAAACAAAATTTCAAATTAATTTATTCTAATCTTTTTATTTCTCACAGTTCATCTGTTTTTTCACAGGAAGTAAGGATTTTACGAACAGCAGCAATATCTCTCTGAATCTGCTGAATGAGTGCGTCCGGGTTCGAGAATTTTCGCTCACCCCGGATTTTTTCAATGAAGAAAACCTCCACGGTGGCACCGTATACTGTCTCATCAAAGTCAAAAAAATGACCCTCTATTTGGAATTTTGTGCCATCAAACGTAGGACGATTTCCAACGTTTAACACACCATCTAACCATCTATCCCCTAATTTTGCGCGAATAGCGTAAACCCCATTCGGTGGACACAGTTGTTCCCCCGGGTCTATATTTGCAGTCGGCGACCCGAGTTGTCTGCCGCGCCCATCGCCACGAACGATAGGACCGATAAGCGAATAGGTGCGCCCGAGAAGTTGCGCAGCTAAACCGAGGTCCCCCGCCGCAATTGCCTCCCGAATACGCGTACTATGAACAGGTGAACCTTCGAATTGGGTCGCAGGAACAATCGTCACCCCAAATCCAGTCGCCTCCCCGATAGCCTTCAAACGTTGTGCATTGCCCTCCCGGTCCTTTCCAAACTGACATGCATAACCGACGACCACATGCTTCGCACGACACAACCCAACTAAAATACGATTCGCAAAGGTATCCGGAGACATCGAAGCGATGTGTTTATCAAACCTAACAAAAATTGCTATATCCACCCCAAATTGCTCAAGGATTTCGACACGTTTCGGAAGAGACATTAATATAGGCGGACACTTCTCCGGCGAAAGAAACGCCAAAGGATGTGGATAGAACCCAAACAGAACACTTGTCCGTTTATCCGCATCGGCACGCTGGCAAACTGTCTTAAGCAGGGATTGATGTCCAATATGCATCCCATCGAACACACCGAAAGTGACTACCGAGTCCTGTGTCAATTTCGGGACAGATTCCAAATTATAAAAGGTTTCCAAAATTAATCTCCAAGAGTCAGCATCTTAGACAGTCGGATTTCTCAGCGGAATAGGCTTCAGTCTTTTTAAGTTACACCGATATCTTCACAAGTTGGGGTTTGGATATGCCGTTTGGCACTTTCCACAAGCGCGGTGATTGCGGAAGTACATGGCAACTCAATACGACATCCAGCAGCACGCTCATGCCCCCCACCATCGAATTCTGAGGCAAGTGCTGCCACATTAACACTGCCTTCACTGCGCAAGCTAATTTTCGCGTTGCCATCGGGCATTTCGCAAACACAGATAGCAACCTCAACACTCTCAATCGCCTGAATCTGGTTCACGAACCCCTCAACGTCATCCACTGTTGTCCCTGTTTTGTCGAACATGGATTGCGTAACCAAAACCCACGCTATTTTTCCATCCGGGGTCAGCTTTAAGGTTTGAAGGGTTTGGCTCAGCAGGCGAATCTTCCCCAGCGGCACCTGTTCATAGACATGACGGTAGACCTCATCCGGGGCAAAATCACCGATTTCAATCAAATCCGCTGCGATTCGATGCGTTTCCGGTGTTGCGTTGCTGTAACGAAAACAGCCTGTGTCGAACATGAGACCGGTGTAGAGACACACCGCACAAGCTTTGTCTATCGGGATACCTGTGAATTTAATAAACTTGTAGATAATCTCACATGTTGACGAGGCGGAGGGGACAATGAGGTTGTAGTCGCCAAACGGTTCTGCGGTGACATGATGGTCTATATTTAGGACGCTCTCTGTCGGAATCAGGTGTCTGCACAGAAATGCCCCAATGCGTTCGCGCGAGCTTGCATCTAAAATGACCAACACCTCTGGCGTGTACCCCGCAAACGCTTGTGCACTTTCAATACGCTCCCAATTCGGCAGAAATTGGTATTTTTTTGGAACCGGGTCGGTATTAAAGATTTTCACAGTTTTTCCTAAGCTTTCAAGAAACAGGGCCACCCCTAATTCAGAGCCGAGCGCATCTCCATCCGGATTGATGTGCGTGGAAATTGCAAACGTCTGATACTGTTCAAATAGGGTGAGAAGTGCACGATAACTATCCATGTTAACTATCTGATACTGAACTTGTGTTGCCTTCCTCCTCAGACTCAAGCTGCTTGAGGAGGTCATCTATCTTCATGAGGTGGTCAACAGATTCATCTAAACTAAAACGAAACTCTGGGGAATAGCGGAGTGCTAAACCTCGACTTACTTCCCGTCTGATAAACCCCGCAGCACTTTTGAGCCCATCCAGCACTTCTGTTCTTCGCTGCCTATCGCCAATAACGCTTACCTTCACATCAACGTATTTCAGGTCAGCGGATACCTCTAAATACGTAACAGTGCACAAAGCGAGCCTCGGGTCTTTAACAGAACGTTGAAGGACGTTGCTCAACTCCCGCTGGATAAGGGCACCGACCCGGTCCTGTCTTCTATTTTCCATTATTTTATCTTTTCCTTTCGTCCAGAGGATATCATGTGTTCAAGAGCGCGTAATTTGTTGTCACTAAACCGTTTTAGTAGAAGAATTCTGTCTCGTAATCAACCATTACCACAGATGGATTTTTCTCAATAAATTTAACGGTCTGCGACACGATTCGCTGCACATGTTTGATGTCGTTCGCAACAGAAACTGCCCCTAAAACTGTGGATTGATGTACATCGAGTGCCTCAATTTCAGCAATCCCGATGTTAAATCGGTTTCTGAGACGCGCAATTAAACTTTTGATAACCCTGCGTTTCTCTTTGAGCGACTGGCACTCTGGGAGATACAACTTGATTTTACAAGTGCCGATGTGCATGCCGACCTACTTATTAAAATACCTGAAAACTACAACTAAAGCGTACGCGCGACCTGTTCGTGGACGTAACATTCTAACACATCCCCGATTTTTATATCGTCAAATTCATCAATACCGATACCGCATTCGTAATTCGCTTGCACTTCATTAACGCTGTTTTTAAAACGTCGCAGAGAATTAACTCTGCCTTCATAAATTAAGCGATTTTCGCGCAACACCCGCAGCGGTTGGTTATACGAAATTCTGCCCCAATTGACGTAACTTCCCGCCACTAAACCGATGCGAGGCACCTTAAAGATTTCCCGTACCTCTGCTCGACCGATAATAACCTCCTTCACTTCGGGGTCCAACAAACCCTCCATCGCAGAGCGGATATCGGAGATGATATCATAGATAACCGAGTAGGTACGGACATCAATACCTTCTACCTCAATCGCTTTCACCGCTTCCGTTGTCGGATGAACGTTGAAACCGACCACAATCGCATCCGAAGCAGAGGCAAGCAGGATATCTGTCTCTGTGATGCCGCCGGTAGCCTCGTGGATGATATTAATTTTCACTTCAGGCGCGCTCAGTTTAAGCAGAGATTCCGATACCGCTTGAACGGAGCCCTGAACATCACATTTCACTATGATATTCAATTCCTTGATATCCCCCTCCTGAATTTGTTGGTAGAGGTCATCAAGGCTAACGTGGCTATGCGTACCTAATTTTGATAACCGATATTTATCTTGGCGTTCCTCGCTTAGCGTCCGAGCGTCCTTTTCAGAATCAACAGCATAAAAAAGATCGCCGGCTTCTGGTACCCCAGTAAATCCAAGAACTTCTGCCGGGGTAGACGGACCGGCTTCCCGAATCCGTTTCCCCTCATCGTTCATCATCGCTTTAACTTTTCCGGAGTAAAGACCCGAGACAAAGACATCACCTACCGTCAAGGTCCCGCTTTGCACAAGAACTGTGGCGGTAATCCCACGCTCTTTGTCTACTTGTGCTTCTATAACAACCCCCCGCGCAGGTTTAGTTGGATTCGCTTTTAGCTCAAGCAGCGCAGCTTCAAGGAGCAGCATCTCCAGCAATAAATCTATACCGGTCCGCTCTATCGCCGAAACTTCAACACAGATAGTTTGGCCGCCCCATTCCTCCGGAACTAAATCATTTTCAACCAGCTGCTGTTTAACGTAGTCGGGACGCGCCCCAGGCACGTCGATTTTGTTTATTGCAATAACGATTGGAACTTTTGCTGCTCTTGCATGATTAATTGCCTCAATTGTCTGTGGCATGACACCATCATCTGCAGCAACGATGAGAACGACAATATCTGTCACTTCTGCGCCACGTGCACGCATCGCAGTGAAAGCAACATGCCCCGGCGTATCAAGAAACACGATGTTCCCATTTTCTAATTCAACATGGTACGCACCGATATGTTGTGTGATATTTCCGGCTTCCGATTCACTCACATTTGATTCACGGATAGCATCTAGGAGGGACGTTTTCCCGTGGTCAACGTGCCCCATTATGGTGATAACAGGCGCACGGAGCACAAGCGATTCGGGGTCATCCGGCACTTCGGATAACATTTCCTCCTCAAGCGTCTTTTCCCGTACCACTTCAAAACCGAACTGCTCCGATAGAACTAACAAGGTCTCGTAATCTAACCTTTGATTAATCGTCGCCATCACCTTTAATTTCATCAACTGCATAATCAAATGGGTCGATTGTAAATTCAGAACTGAGGCTAACATCCCGACCGTTATCCCCTCCTGAACCTCCAAAGTGGGGGAACTCTCCAGCTCCGCCTCAGCGGTTATATCGCCAGACACCCCTTCTTCCGGCTTTGTTTCTAACTCGGAACCTAATTCTGCTTCAACTAACAGTATTGTCTCAGAATCCAGGCTGCTCATGTGATTTTTAACGGAAACGCCTAAGTTTTCTAACACTTCCATGAGTCTCTTACTACTTAATCCGTGGCGTTTCGCCAATTCATAAACCCTCACATTTTGGTTTTCATCTATCTTTTGATTAGCTTCGGCAGGTCGCTGCTGCCGTCTCTTTTTCATTCGCTCGTTCCCTCCTTCTTGAGAAGTACCTGTTTAAACTCATCAATAACCGGTTTCGGCAATTGCGTTCGTAACAAGGCATTAATCCGCTTAGATGCATTAAAGGCCTTATGAATGCAAGGTTCAGAACGACAGACATAGGCACCCCGGCCAGGAAGCTTTACCAATTCTTCTACCGCTAAAGTCTCGCCTGCTCTGCACACAAAACGAATTAACGCGTTCTTTGGAAATTTACAACGGCACCCAATACAGGTGCGAATCGGGACGTTCCCGCTTTTCATTACTTACCTTTGGCTATTGGCTATTGGCTATAGGTTTTCGGACCTATCAATTCGATTCTGTGCCCTCTTCAGGTTCAGAGCCAGGTGAGTCCGCCGGTTCAGCAGCGTCTACAGCTGTTTCCATTTCTTCCGGTTCCGGTGTCCCCTCCTGTGCATCTACCATTTCGGTTTGTTCCTCAACAGCTGCTGTCTCTTCAGACGTGTCCCCATCAGTTTCCGGGGGGACTATCGTCTCAGTCAACGTAGCAACATCCGCTGGTGGTTCCGGTGTATCCTCTTGTGCGTCTACCATTTCGGTCTGTTCCCGCACAGCTGCTGTCTCTTCAGACGTGTCCCCATCAGTTTCCGGGGGGACTATCGTCTCAGTCAACGTAGCAGCATCCGCTGGTGGTTCTTCGGTTTCTGGTTTATCCACGTTGTCTTTAAATAAGGTGTCTAGCGAGATAGACACTTCAGATTCACGTTTTATGTCAATGTGCCAGCCTGTCAATTGTGCGGCAAGCCGTGCGTTTTGGCCGCGCCGTCCGATTGCAAGCGATAATTGGTCATCTGGCACGACAACATTTGCGCTCTGCTCCGCTTCATTTAGCTCAACACGGGTAATATCCGCTGGTTTTAAAGCGTTTATGATAAAAACGCGGGCATCTGCGTTCCATTCAAGAATGTCAATCTTTTCGTTTCGGAGCTCGCGAACGATAGCCTGTACCCTGGCCCCTCTGACCCCTACGCATGTGCCGACTGCGTCTATACCTTCCTCACTAGCGGTTACAGCGACTTTGGCACGATTTCCTGTATCTCGCGCCACTGCCATCACGCGAACTTGCCCCTCATAGACTTCAGGGACCTCTTGTTCAAATAACCGCGCAATCAGGTCGGGATGTGTTCGGGACACGACAATCTGTTGACCTACCAATTCCTTATCTACCTTTAAAATGAGGCATCGGAGGGCATCCCCGCGTTTGTACCGGTGTGATGGCGGAATATGGTGCCCCGGCAATAACGCCTCTGTTCGCAAAACATCCGTCCGCTCTAGGTCAATAATAGCGTCTTTATTTTCATAGTGCTGTATATGTCCGACAACCACCTCACCTTCGCGTCCCTCAAATTCATTGTAAATCTGTTCCCGTTCAGCTTCTCGCAATTTGTTAAGCAGTACCTGACGGCCTAATTGGGCTTGGATACGGCCGAATTCCTCGGGGTTAATTTCAACATCAAGGGTATCCCCAAGTTTCGCATCGGGTTCCAGTTTTCGCGCCTCCTCAATCGGAATTTCTGTAGAGAAATCGCGCATAATATCGACAACTGTTTTCGGCACATGGCACTTAATCTCTCCACGGTCCAGTTGAATATCTATTGAAACCTTCGCATCTTGACCGTAATGCTTTAGTGCAACCGCGTGCAAAGCCTCCTCGATCGCTTTGATAAAAACATCTTCCGTTAAGTCGGTGTGCCCCATCATTTGGCGAATGGACTGTTGTAAACTTTCTTTCCTTTCCTGTTTTTTCTCTCTCATGATACTCCTGTTACCTCACATAGGTCGCTCCCCACGAAATTACCAGCGCAGCTGGATACGTCCTATACGAATTTGCGAAATGTCAATCTGAACGGGTTCACCCGAGACCTGTTCTAAAATTAAACACCCATCAACAACATCTGTGATTTGTCCTTCTGATTCAAATATCTGTCCAGTAGGTAAAGCCGCTTCTATATGAACCGTCCTACCGAGGTTGCGACGAAAGTCCGCTGCTGTTTTCAACGGACGGTCAACGCCCGGGGAGGCAATCTCCAGATGACTATATCGCGTTAAAATCTGATGCACCTCCAAAATTGGACGAACCGTATGCGCCACCGCTTGACAGTCAGATACCGAGAGCCCCCCCACTTTATGAAGCAGAAGCCGGAGAATCTCATTCTTGCGGGGACCTACTATCTCCACTGCAACTAATTCAAAACCCTCCATCTCAAGAAGGGGTGTTAGCATTTCTGTAATCGTAGCTTCAATACCTTCTGCCATTTTTTCAAAAAATAAAAGACGCGTGCATTCTCAATTATAACGTCAGTGCTATTTTAAATTTGACCGGTAAGTCCTTAAATTGACATGTTACCATTTTCCTTTTTCAAAATCAAGTCAAATTTGGTCAACGTCGAAAATGGGGTTTGTAGCTCGGGTTGTGAACACACCGAAGGTTTCCTTATGCACATTCGGCAAGAAACCTAACAGCACCCCTTATTTATCAATGAACGTCTAAAATCGCACCCATGCATTTAGGTTTAACGAAATACTCGTTAATCGATTTAAGACGTTCATATTTTAAATAGTTTAACCTATTGACAAACTTTTGTCAAGGTTTATTCTATTTTTTTGGCAAAATCAAATATTTTGTACACGGGTGTTAATTTAGCGTTTAGGCGGGCCCCCACCGTTTTAGTCCAAATACCTTACCTTAGACGAGGAGTTCTTGCCAACAGCTAAAACAAAACTTTGATTGTTACACATCTTAAAATCCGCGTAATCCGCGCTAATCCGCGATTCTGCAGCATACACGCGAAATCCCCCCTTCCATTCTTCCACCCTTCCATGCTTCGGTCCTCCAAAAACTTTACGCACCCAAAAACGTACATACCCTTCTATTTTTCAGGCAAGGCATGGTATACTATTAAACATGAGTATGTTTCGTGAACATTGGATTGGGGGGATAGTTGTATACAGCACCTTTTTCGGGGTTTCGCTCGCAGCTACGTTCCTCGGTTCAATCCTTTATCAGTTTCCAATTGCATGGAATCCAACAATTTCGGTGCATCCTGTGAAAAGCATCGGCTGCTTTGCTGTCGCCGTACTGTTCGGGCTATGGCCGGATGTAGATATCAAGAGCAAAAGCCAAAAGATTTTTTATGGTGTGCTGTTTGTCTTGAATCTTGTGCTTATTCTCTTCCTGCAAAGGTATTTGGAATCGGCACTTCTCGGATTATTCGCAATGCTTCCGATTATCAGCAAACATCGCGGATGGACACACGCTAGAATTACGATGGTCTTGCTACCGAGCCTATTTCTATTCATTCCAGTTTACGCAGCGTACCCGACCTGGAGTGAAGGGTGGAACACACTTCTAGAGCTATTCCACCTGTTAATTGCATGGGAAGAGCTGCCAGATGCAATTCAAAGCGGTTTACCCTTTTATGTCGCCAGTTTTATCGGTTATGCAACACACCTCCACCTTGATGGTATTTTATTCCGTTCCCGAAAAGCACAACGTCGAAAAGCGCGAGAAAACTAGTGAATACAACGATACCCGCATTCCAGAAGTTGACAGAAATGCCCGTAATCCGAACACTCACCGATTTTGCACAAGAGAACGGCGTACAACTCTATCTCGTCGGAGGTTGTGTACGCGACCTATTGCTTGAGCGACCTACTGCTGACTTCGATTTCACGTTGGCTTCGGATGCAATCCAATTTGCCAAAACGTTCGCCGATAGCCTTGGAGGCACCTGTATTCCGCTTGAGGAGCATCCGCCTACTGCGCGCGTCGTTCTTAAAAAACCGTCTATAAGCTTGGACTTCTCCCAATTTCGTGCCGCATCCCTTACTGAGGACTTGCAGTTGCGTGATTTGACCATCAACGCAATGGCGATTGAACTTAAACCCGCCTCAGCCTCACAAACGTTCCGTTTGATTGACCCGTGTGACGGTATAAATGATTTGGATGCCCGGCGGCTCCAATTCCTGAGCGAGCAGGTCCTGCTCGATGACCCGCTCCGTCTGATACGAATTTATAGATTCGCCGCACAGCTAGATTTTGAGATAACCCCAGACTCCGTTACCCTCGTCCAAAAATATCGACAGCTGCTGCCACGCGTCTCCGCAGAACGGATTCGCGACGAACTGATTAAGATTCTCAACATCCAGCATGCAACCCCCTATTTGCAGAAAATGTCCACCGATGGCTTGTTGGCACATACAATACCAACCGTGACGCAGACCTCCATGTTGTGGGAACCGCTTGAAACCTTTGAGAAATCCGCTATTCCTGCACCGCTTCGCTTCTATCAAAACGAAATTGATATCTATCTCAACGACACATTAGGCACAGAAACCCATCGGCGCGCGTTTATCAAACTCAGCCTCCTTTTGCAGGGAAAGCTCCACGATATCGGTAACCAGCTGCGACTCAGCCGAAAAGCGGTACAGTTTATGAAATGCCTCGTCTCAACATATCCGCTGCTGACAGAGACGCAGTTGACACAGAAACAGATAATCCAATTTTTAAAAACTGCTGCCACAGAATGGTGGGGGGGACTACTGTTTTCAGCGGCGTTGCACCCCATGGACGCTGCTGCACTTAGAGCTGTTGCGGACACCTACTATAGGCACGTGCTGCCCATCCTTAAACAGGGGCAGCTTATCACAGGCAAAGAGCTGATTCAGAGGTTCGCACTCAAGGAGGGGAAACAAATTGGGACGCTGTTGAAACAGATTGAGGAACGTCAATTTAATGGTGAAATTCGGACACGCGCGGAAGCACTCGCCACTGCCGAGGCACTAATACGCCAATAATTCCAACTCACATATCCGATAAATTAGCAATTAGCAATTGGCAAGAAATATAAGAAATAGACATTATATTCCCCGCCTAAAGACTGGGGTTTTACGTCCGTTTGCGTAAAAATCTCGGAATCAGCGAAACGAAGAGAATTAACACACCCGCAATTGACAAGTAAAGAAGCGTCCGCCTCAGATTGCCCTCACCACTCACAAGGGCACCACCAATTTGCACATACGCGATAGTACCGGGCAACATAAATATCGCTGAAACAGGCAGATAGGTCAGAAACTTAATTTTGGTTAAACCGTACGCGTAGTTTTGTAGATTAAACGGAAAGATAGGGACAAGCCTTGTGAACATCAAGATGCGCCACCCCTGCTGTTCCACCTTTTCGTCAATTTTTTGGAACTGCTTGTTCCCTGCAACCCAGCTCTCAACAAGTTCACGCGCAACATACCGGGCGACCAGAAAGGCAAGCGAAACCCCAATAATCGCACCAATCGCAGCATAAACAACACCCAACACCGGACCGAAAGCAAGACCTGAAAGCACTGTGATAGGAAGACCCGGCAGAAAGAACAGGGTCGCAACAATGTAAAAACAGATATAGACTAACGGCGCGATGACCCCGAAATCTGAAACCCATTCTTTGATTTTATAGACATTCTTAAGGTCAACGTAACGCGTTAACCCGTAAGCTCTCAAGACGAAATAGACTGTAGCAATTAAAACCACAGCGATGGTAAGTTTAATCGCCTTGCTTCGCATCAATTGTAGCAATTGCCTCCAAATAGGTTTTAATCTGTGCCTGATATCGCTTCGGAATTCGCTTATTCTCGACAGCTCGCGCGTATTCACGCCGCGCAGCGAGCGCGACTTCGCTAAATGGCAAATAATCGGACGCAGCGGTTGTATCCATCGTATCCCCTGCGGAACTCCGCGTGACGCGTTCAGAATCGGATGTCACTGCCGGTGTCACCGTCAACACCTCGCCATCAGGTGATGACGCGAGGGGTGTTTCATCGCCAATAAGCGGTTTTGACGTGTCAGCTCCATCAGGTGCAGTTGTAGAATCACTATTAGTAGGTGAAAAATCTGTCCCCTCACCTGTCGCGAGCGTTCCTTGCGTCTCTCTATTCCCCAATTCCTGACCAGGGGCACCGTCGCTAGTAGCAATGTTATCGCCTACTTGCGCAGTTTCAATACTTGCTAAGGCAATACCCTTCCGGCTCTCTGTGAGTTGTGCTTCAAGTTGTTGCAGCTGTTTCACCTCGCGGAGTGCAGCGACGATATCCCGCAATACGTCAGGAGAGACCGCCTTCCCCTGAATTTCCGCTAACGAACGACTGAGTGCACCTTCTGGAACATCCGCTGCTAACTTTGCTGCGAGTTCTGCTAATGCTTCGCGTAGTTCAGGTGGAATCTCTGCTTGTTCTGCTAGAGCTTCAAGTTCATCAGCAAGCGCGTCAGTCCCCATACCTTTGAAATGCTGCGTCGCTTGCGTCGCCTCCATAATAGCCGTTTCATCGGGAAGCTTCGATTTTTGTTCCCGCACCTCACGGGTTAGGGCACGCAAACGTGCTTGGGCATCGGCTGCATCTGCAGCGTTTTTCAACGCGTTAATCGTCTCGTCGCGTTTTTCTCGGATAATTGACGTATCAATCCTTTCAAGATTTTCAACTGCTAGGTCAATCGCGCGTTGTTCACGGTCGGTTAGCGGTTGCGGCAATTCATAAAGGCGGGGCACAGCGAACGAAATCGCTATCAGCAAAAGCGGAATCGGCATCCATTTCAACAAAGGTGGGAGGGTATACGGAACGACCTTTGATCTTTCCACGGTTGCCAAAGTGTTAGCAGTGTCACGAATCTGCAACTGTGTGAAGTCATCCTGTCTGTTTTTTTCTATCAGTTCTAAGGCTGTGCTGACGCGCTCCTTAAGTGCCAGGTCATCTTCAACAAAGCGGGCGGTATCAAACAACGTCTGCCAATGCCTGAAGCTGAAGCAGATGCCAACAATGACCGCACCGACAATCACTAACGGCATAACAACAGTCATCGGAATCGGGAAACGAATTAGGCGAATCCCGATAAAAAGCACGGCAAGAACACAGGCACCACAAAAAATGGCGCGTGTCACCATCTGAATGAGCGCGCATCGGTACGCTCGATTTCGGAGAGCCGTTAAGCAGTTAAGAATAGTGCGTTCGGGATGTTCCATCTCAGTTCCTCTTCTATTTCATCAATTGTGAATTCCTATCGTTCATGATATAATACCAAAAAACGGACAGGTTGTCAAAGTGAATTTACATATCCAGGCTTTAAAAGAGAAATATTTAAACGGGTGGGAACGTCAAGCGACGGTAATTTTACTCGCCGCCGCACTGTTGTTGACACTTCATCGGAATTATGCCCGTCCACGTTTTTTTCGACTCCATCTCGCCCAATATTTTCAAAACCTCCCGCTTGCAGAGAGCCATCCATATTTCTATTGGTTTTTGACGACCGGGCTCACGTTGTTTCTGATACCGTGCATAGTTGCCAAATTTGGAACAGGAAAACGGTTGAAAACCTACGGCATCCAACTCGGAAATAGGAAACTCGGATGGGGCATAGCAGGGGCGGCATGGATTCTGATGATTCCGGTCGTTATCCTATCAGTCAACGTGTATCCCTCTTTTCTAGCAAAGTACCCACTATCCAAGGCGGTCCCAGAGAGCTGGCAGGTGTTCCTACTCTATCAGCTCGCCTATGGCGTTTATATGTTTTCGTGGGAATTTTTCTTCCGGGGGTTTATGCTCTTCGGTCTAGAGCCGAAATTCGGAAACTACAGCATCTTAATTCAGACGATTCCGTTCGCTGTGATGCACTTTTCCAAACCCTTGCCGGAGGCACTCGGTTCAATCCTTGCCGGGGTATTGCTCGGCGTGCTTGCGTTAGAAACCCGTTCATTTATCTACGGTGCAGCAATTCACTGGTTCGTGGCAATGACGATGGATATAGTGGCAGTAGTTTACCCACGCCTTTGGGGGTGACCTTTCGTTACCGATCCCCTACCTTCCACAAATCGCTGCCCGGTCATCAGTTCGTTAAGCATGGCCTGGAAGAGTTCATCTCTGATTCAACTTATGCGGTACCAACCTCTTACGAATGAGGCAAATTGGGCGGAGTCGGGTGATGTCATTAACTTGAGTTCGTTGTTAAAGTGGGATGTAAGTAATTTGGTCAATATATTCGTCTTCGCCAGATGCCCCAGCGATGAGAATCAACTCGTCAATAATTTTTCCCATTGGCACTTCGAGATTAATCGTGAAAATGCCGGGAACATGGTGCCCTGCTGATAGATGGTCATCGAGATGTTGAGGCATACTTTCCCGATTGTTTGTTATCAAGCTGAATTGGTTCTGTTCACACCACACTAAGATTTCTGGGTCCAGAGTGCTTCTCGCTGGTGCCCCTTCATCGCCAACCGCCAAGACCGTTAGTGATGGTTCATGGTTGAGCAATTGCGTACGGTATTCCGGAGAAATATTTTCGTCTATCAAATACCGACGCATTTTTATCCCTATTCGCTTTTGGTTGGAGATTGTGTTGTGCTAGTTGAGTCGGCATTTGAGTTGTTCGGGTGTGAATTATCAGCTACTGCTTCCCCTTCCGCTATAAGTTCACGCAAGTGAACAGCCCCGGGCGGTGGATTTTTCTTGTATTCCTCCCGTGCCGTTTGGCAAAATTTTAGATAATCATCTAAATATGCACCAACTTTTTCCTGATTTTGAAGATAATATAGAAGCGTAGCGTAAACCTGTTCCACTGTGAGTGAATAATAGTAGTGCTCGGCGATTACTTCTGGCGTTTTGCCATTGTAGATATATTCGTATAGGATAGTTTCAATACCTACCCGCGTTCCCTTGACACGAATATCATTTTCTGCCAAAAACGTAAAGTTATCTTCAAGAGGATAGATTTGTTTGAATTCATTGATTCGTCTGAGGATACTGTTTTCGACAGGCAAAAATAGGGTATGCCTAGTTTGAATTAGATTTTCAAGTTGGCCCAATACCGTGTGGGCATTCCGTCTGTCCGTAAGTCCGGCTAATAAACCTAATGTCAAGAACTCTTTTTGTCTGAAAGAAATTGATTCCTCCCAAAATTTAAAAAGAAAATCAACCGCTACGGCTAATGCCGAATTTAAATTCATTCGTTCTTCACCTAAGGCAAGCACAAAACTGTTGTATGGCTCAGAGAGCTTCCAATTTGAACGTTTAGCTACTTCCACTAACAAATCTGCATCAAATTGCGTGCGATAGTAGCGAGAACAAACAAGTTTTATCGTTATCTCATCATAATCAGCTTTATCAAGGAGATTTTGCTTAACGCAGTGTTCCAGTAAAACTTGTGTCCACACCCCGTCAATTTTAAAGTTTGTGCCAGCATCACTATTGAGACCTATTTTCGCATAATCTCTGAGTCGTCCATCATCCGATAAAAGTAGGTGCCCGGGTTGGCTTGCAAGCAGAACCGTATCAAGGAAATGCTGTTGTAGCATGTCATTGAGTTCCCGCCTGCGTAATTGGTTCATCTCTGACCCAACAGTGGCTTGACCAACTTCACAGTTCTCCCTAATCCAGTGAACGATGTTTTTTAGAAATGCTATTCCCTGCTTCGTTTCCTCAGGGTTGATAATTTGTTTTACGTACCGATTTCCTTTTTTACCAACTGTCGTTCCCTCGCGATTGGACCACATTGCCTCTCTCTCACTGATAGTACGCTGTAGTTCATCAATAGTCGCTTGGGCAACACATAGTTTTCCGAATGCGCTGACCACAATATCCGCTGCATCTAAACAGTGTAGAGTGAGTAGGGAAATAATATCTACAACAAGTTTAGGTTTAGAATGGTTAAGTAGGTTAAGGACGCTGCTTCTTTCCTCAATATCGCCAATACTACACCTAATCCCTAATTCAGGGTTACCCATGAGGGAACCCCATGTATCTAAACTATTACTACCGACTAAACCTGTAAAACAACCGATTGTTATGTTCTCTTCCTTGTATAGTTTTTCAATTTGGAGTATGTGTTCGTGATGCCGATTAATCCTGTTAGTGATTGGTTTAAATCTCTCTTTATCATCGATTGCGTCAGAATCTTCTATTTTAACCATTTCCATACGTGCATCCGTTGGAAACAGATGTTCGTATTTACGAGAACTCTCTTGATAGGCATAAGAGAATTTGCTCTTGATATCAATGATTTGGACAGTCTTTTCCTCAATCTTTATCACGGCATTTTTCTCTTTTCCGAGCAATTGTTGAGCAAAAGGATGATTCACATCACGTTCGTTGTGTGCGATATCTGCGTCATCACGTTCTTCAATGATATACCAATAGTCTTCGTCAGAAATGTTGACTTGGACTGCTGTATCCTTTTGAACTTGAGTAGGACTTAGCACCTCAGAAACCTCCTTTTCAACTGAAAAGAAGGTGCCGATATATCTAAGGTGGGCATCGGGTTTATCAAAATTCGTTCTTCGCACTTCATACATTATCTCCAATGCTTTTTCCGGTTGAAATCTCATTTGATGTAATTGGGCGAATTGAACGCATGCTTCCAGAGAAAGATTCTCGAGGAAAGAATAATTCTTGGAATCAGGAAATTTTTTTAACACATTATCAATTTCTTCCGCTTTATTAGCTCGAAAAAGAATCATTCCGAGACGGATTCGCATATCATTGTCATTAGGAAATTTTTTCAAATAGTCCTTGCATACCGCCTCGGCTTTGTTCATATCGCCGATTTCCTCATAAATCACGACCTCCATCACGGAAACGTTTTCAAGTGGACCATATTTCTCGCGAAGTTTCTGACAGAGCTCGAGTGCTTTCGCAATTTCGCCAGAATTGTAGTAACTTTGCACTAACAGTCGTGTCAACCGGGAGTTCTGACCTGTGTCAGCGAGTTTTTCGTAAAGCGTTGCCGCCTCTTTAAATAACTCATGGATGTAGAGCTGGTCAGCTAACATTATAATATCGAGAAATTCTGCACCATCCTGAACATAGCTGTATGCCTCTTTGAGTAGAGAAACCGCTTCATCGCGTTTTTCATTCGCGCTAAAAATGCAAGCAGCGTCAACAAGATTCGGTATGCTCCTGGCGGTTAACTTGCGCATCGCTATTGAAATTTGCAGGGCATCATCAAAACGTTTATCAGCAATATAAACTTTAATGAGCAAACGCCTTGCTTCTTCTTGAAGTTCTGGAGATAAATCTGTCTGCAAAAAATCGTTAAGTTTTGTAATAGACTCATCTAATCGTTCACTCAGTAAGAGGAAATTAGCAAGTATAATTGGTGCTTCGGGTACTTCCGGGGCGGATTGGATTTTTTCCAAGAGTTCAACAGATTTCTGTGTATTTCCGCATTCAAAAGCTAATAACGCACGATTTTTTATCAAAATTGGATTTGATTTTTCAATTCCTAAGGCAGTATCAAGGTCTTCCGTTGCTTTTGTCAACTCGCCAAGGTGAAAATGTGCAATTCCTCTGTTAATAAGCCAACCTGCTCTATAATTCTTTAATTCTGTATTGGAAACCGTATTCCACGCCTCGGTAAGAAATTCTATTGCCTGTCGTAGTTGTTCCTTTTGTGAATCATGAAGTTGACTGGTCCCCACTGCAAGATTGTCTTCTAGTGTTTGCTCAATCAAGATAGTTGCGAAAGCAGCCTTAAAATTAGGAGTATTTCCCTTTTTCTGCGACACCATGATTTCGCCCCATCTTTTCGCTGCTTCAAAATTCCCGCGTTGCCATGCTAAATCGCTGATGGCGGAAGCAATTTGTGGAGAATCGTGCAAATCGTCAGGAACTTTAGCAATTACTTCATCGAGTGACTCTTCCTTAGCAGAAATTCCAATAAGAATAACGTAGGCATCCGTATTTGAAGGATTCTTTTCCAGTGTCTGTTTTACGTAGTCTGCGGCGTACTCTGTTTCTCCCAATAGGAGGTGAGCCAAGGCACGATTAGATAGTGCCCTTTCGTCTTCAGGTTTATATTGAAATGCCGTAATCAATAATTTTGCCGCTTTCTTCTCATCGTTTAAGGCAAGCCACGCCGCTGCAATATTGGTTAGAATCCTAAACCTTAGCTCATCCGAAGCATCTGCCCAAATACGTTCATTTAGAATTTCTAATAACTCAAGAGCAGTCGCAGGTTTATTATTCTCAAGCAATTTTCGGGCGTTGTCTATTTCTGTGTGATGTTCTTTTCCAACTTCAGTTGCTATTAAATCAGACATATTTACATTGAGTTGAGATTTAATGTCACAAACTGCATCATAAGTTGCCCCCGTTGTTTGCTTAAGCTCTCTATTATCATCCTTAATTTTTTCGGTGTTATCTTTGATGGCTTGGATGTCCGCGGAAAGACGTTGTGTCACTTCATTTCGCACGTAGTCAATTTTACGTGACAATTCATTTAGTATCGTGCCGGCATCATCTTGATTCTTTATGTTATTTTGAATATATTCAAAGACAATTTGATTGAATGCTTCCTGTTTAAACGGCAGTTGTGCATAAAAATCAATAATCACCCTTTCAATGATGGGACGAATTCTTCGTTCAAAATCTTTATCAGTTAATTGATGCTTTGGAACGATGATACAATCACGAAAGAGCGTTGTGATTTTTGCGATTTTTCCACTTTCATTTAAGTCTGTGAATTGAACTTCATCAACATCTTTAAGTGAAGCAATAACGTTGTCAAACGTAGGATGATGCACTTCAACTGTTTTTGGATCGGTAAGATCGGCAAAGTCAGACGCGCATTGCTTAACGACCTTATCAAAAGACTTTTTGAAAAGGTCTTCTGCTGTAGTTTTGTAATATTTTTTAATGGCGGGGCCAATACCACCGGCAATAGAAAATCCAGTGCCTACAATGTTATATACTATGAAGGCTAAATCGAGTATTGTCATGGATTTTCATCTCCTATCAGAGGGTTGTTTGATACAAGTCAATATTCAACCAATAGTCTTTTTGAGACTTACCCAATTTTCTTATCGGCACCTGTGTGCCCACGCCGCTGTCAAGGTTCAAACCTTGACAGCAAAGAAAACTGCGTCCGTCCTACTTTAAATGTGTTGATTTTTTTAGTTTACATATTAACGTGAGCTTGAGAATAAATATCCGTTTGCTGTAGACACTTTTCATGGCAAAAAAAACGATGTGATTGTAGCACAAACTTTCTAGTTTGTGTCTTCCGTTTTTGCTAAAAATATCAGGGGACACCGCGGGTGAAACTTTATTAAGTATACCTGAATTTTCGAGGAATATCAAATTTTTTTATAAGAAGCTGTCTTTTCAATCTTCCATCCTTTCTTCCACCCTTCCATACTTCCATCCTCTTGCCAAAAACTTTACACACCCCCCGAACGAACACCTCCACAAAAATGACTTGACAGATTTGCAGTTTTCCTATAGAATGATAATAGGTAAAAAAGAACGCGGACACTGGACCGCCCTTAAAAGCAGAAATCAGCCTTTAATATAGGAGTAGAGAATACATGGCTAACAACGTTTTTCCACCGATGGAGACAGACTATCCCATCGAGAAAGCACACGTCAGCAGTCTGGAAGCATATCAAGCACAATATGCTGAATCAATTCAGGACCCAGAAACGTTCTGGGCAAACATTGCGGAACGGTTGACATGGTTCCAGAAATGGGATACGATTCGAGATTACGATTTTGTCAACGGAGAAATTAAATGGTTCGAAGGCGGCACCCTGAATGCATGCTATAACTGCCTCGACCGACACGTGGAAGCTGGACACGGCGATGCAACCGCTATTATCTGGGAAGGAAATCATCCCGACGAAGATAAGACGTTCAGTTATAGCGAACTCCTCGCTGAAGTCAAAAAGTTTGCCAACGTCTTGAAAACAATAGGTATTGAGAAAGGCGACCGCGTCTGTATCTATCTACAGATGGTCCCGGAGTTAGCAGTTGCGATGTTAGCCTGCGCGAGGATTGGTGCCGTTCATTCAATCGTCTTTGGCGCGTTTTCAGCCGAATCCCTCCGAGACCGAATTAACGATTCTGCATGCAAACTGCTCATAACGCAGGACACCGCTGTCCGCGGTTCCCGCAGCGGCATCGCTATGAAAGCCAACGCAGACGAAGCCGTTACAGCATGTCCCTCTATTGAAAAGGTCATCGTTGTCCAACGCACCGGCGACGCTGTCGATTTTGACGACGCACGCGATATCTGGTGGCACGAAGTGATGGCGACCGCAGACACCGAATGTGAACCCGAAGTCATGAGTGCTGAAGACCCGCTTTTTATCCTATACACCTCCGGGTCAACAGGAAAACCGAAAGGCGTTTTGCATACCACCGGCGGTTATCTTGTCTACACCTCATACACGCATCAGCAAATCTTCGACTACCACGAAGACGACATCTATTGGTGCACCGCGGATATCGGTTGGATTACAGGGCACTCTTACATTATATATGGCCCGCTCGCAAACCGGGCTATCACCGTTATGTTTGAAGGCGTACCCAACTATCCCGACTACGGACGCTTTTGGCAGGTTGTCGAAAAGCATCGCATTAATCTCTTTTACACCGCGCCTACCGCCCTGCGCGCATTGATGAAAGAGGGGGATACCTGGGTAGAAAAATACAACCGCTCCACCCTCAGACTCCTCGGCACTGTCGGCGAACCGATTAAAGAACCGGAATGGCTCTGGTATTACAACACAGTTGGCGAAAAACGGTGCCCGATTGTGGATACATGGTGGCAGACCGAAACAGGGGGAATTCTCATAACACCGTTGCCCGCGGCAACCCCACTCAAACCCGGCTCCGCTACGTTCCCCTTCTTCGGAATTGAGCCGGTCATACTCGACGAGGCGGGCAACGAAGTAGAAGGCAACCCGGCTACCGGCTACCTCTGCATCAAAACAGCGTGGCCCGGCATTATGCGTACTGTCTATGGCGACCACGAAAGGTTTCTTGATACCTATTTCCGACGGTTTCCGGGATATTACATGACAGGCGATGGTGTACTACGTGACGAAGATGGCTACTATTGGATTACAGGCCGCGTGGACGATGTCCTCAACGTCTCCGGACACAGGCTCGGCACGGCTGAAGTTGAAGGAGCTATCGGGCAACATGCTGCTGTCGCTGAAGCCGCCGTCGTCGGATACCCGCACGATATCAAGGGACAGGGAATTTATGCGTACGTCACCTTAATGACAGGCGAAACCGCATCCGATGAAGTAGAAACCGGCATCAAACAGGCAGTCCGCCAACAAATTGGTCCTATCGCTACACCTGACAAAATCCAGTTTACACCCGCTTTGCCGAAAACCCGTTCCGGTAAAATTATGCGCCGCATCCTCCGAAAAATCGCCGAAGGGGACATCTCTGACCTCGGAGATACCTCTACCCTCGCCGACCCAACGGTTGTCGACGCACTGGTCGAAGGCAGAAAGTGAATTGGCAATTGGCAATTGGCAATTGGCAATTAGCAAGAGTTTCAGATTCTAAAATAGGTTTCTGAAGCGCGTCAGAGGCCTCTTTCTCTTGCTAACGGTTTCCATTAACCAACAGTCAACAGCCAACGAAGCAATTAGCAATTAGCAATTAGCAAGAGTTTCAGATTCTAAATAGGTTTCTGAAGCGCGTCAGAGGCCTCTTTCTCTTGCTAACGGTTTCCATAAGTCAACAGCCAATATACCGTTAGGAGCACAAAATTGCCATCAGCGCAACGTATTGTAGACGAATTGAAAAAACAGGGGATTACCCACGCCGTAGGGGTACCAGATAACGGCAGTGCCCAAATTTATGAACACTTGCGGGCAGAGCCTGACATTGAAGTCATCACCGTAACCCGCGAAGGGGAGGCATTTGCCATTGCATCCGGATTGTTCGTCGGTGACAAAAAACCTGTCATCATCATCCAAAACACAGGTTTCTTAGAATCCGGCGATGCCCTCCGAGGCACCGTAATCAGCATGCAGATTCCTGTCGTGATATTCATCGGATACCGTGGATACCACAACCGCGATAGCAGTGGACAATGGATTGACTCGGTCGCTGCCCTCCTGGAACCTACCCTCAAGGCATGGAACGTGCCGTATCAGCTGCTAGAGACCGATGCCGATATTAATCGTATCCGCGAGGCATTTCAGAAGGCAGAGGCAACATCGCTGCCGACAGCACTCCTACTCATCGGGCATGCCACATGATTGAAGGAATGCCGGCCCCCGTTCTCGTGTTGCAATCAGGAGATTGCACCTACGGGGCAGCTGCGAGGACACTGTTCATGACCTCTGTCCATCTTCCCTCAAATTTTTCTCCGAATTCCGCTTCGCCCCCGGTTGCCAGAGGCCCGCGGAGCATCGGTTTAGTGGTGTTATTTCTCTCCCAGATCTCTTTTCCACCGAAGTCGTTGTGGAGAAAGTGGAGTGCAACGCCAGCCCGTTCCTTATCGGAGAGATTTGACTTGGTACAGTGTGCCACGCCGTAACAGAAAAAGAGCACACCCCCCGCCTTCAATTCAACAGGGACAGCACGCTCCTCCGGCGGGTCGCAGCGAATGTGATGGTCGCTCAACGGGTCTTTATAGTGTTCATAGACTTCACGATGACTGCCGGGGATGACGTGCAGGCAACCATTCTCGACGTTAGCGTCGTGGATAGCAATCCACATAGCGGTGCCGCGCAGCGGGTCGGCGATTTTGAAATAGGCGTTATCCTGATGCCAACTGGTGCCGATTCCGACTTTCGGCGGTTTCCAGAAAGCTTGGTCAAGTTCCAACATGAATTCATCACCGATGAGTTGTTGAACGGCAGAAACCACCTTAGGATGAAACGGCAGTGCCTTGTGCAAATCACTGCGATTGTTAAGCGGAATAACCTGTAGGTTTTGGCGTTCACCGTTGTTATCGCGTTTAGTGCCATCCTCTTGGACCGCGCAGTTAATCCCTCTTCCCTGTTCGAGTTCGGTATCGTAAATCCTTTCAAGTTCAAGGCGGAGGGCTTTCGCTTCAACCTCGTCGAAAAATCCATCTATGACAATATAACCGTTTTCTCGAAATTCTGTGAGTTGTGTTTCTGTGAGTTGCATTATCAAATTTCCTTTCTATTTGACAGGACACCGGTGTGTCTACGTCGGCTTTGATTCCATATAGGCACACGGCACAATAATCGCATCGACCATGCCGTGTAAAATTTTCTTATCGGCGGGGCAGACAGCAGCTTGAATACCACCGAGGGTGACCTTATCTTCAGCAACAAAATAGTACGGACGAAGCAAGGGACGTCCCGGCATCTCTAACATAGTTCCGCTGTCGAAATCGTAATACTGCATCCGCACCCGTTTCGCGGTGTGAAATTTCTGAAGAACGTGCGGGCTCCGGTTGAAATTCGCCACACTCTCTTTGAGCGCAGCCTCCCACTCCTCCGTAGGTAAATCGTGACCGATAACGACCCCACGGCTCCCCCAGGCAAGTTCGGAAAATCCGGAGGGTTTGATAACTAACTCGCGCTGCCGTTGCGTTACGTTGCTGAGTTGATGCCAGTCTGTAAGCGGGACACCGTCCACCTCAAGCCCAGGAATGACAGCATGCGGCGGCAGCGGACGACTATCTAAAATCCACGTCTGCGGAATAACGTCCTGTAGGAATAGAGCCGTCTTTTTCGGAAGTTGACGTTTCCAAAACGACTGAAGAGCAGGATGGTGAAACAGAGCGAGACATAACTTCTCCTCAAGGTATGCCTTCGGTGGGGGTGTAATCACAACCGTTCGTTTTTTCGCGCTATAAAGCATCAACTCCGATTTCGGGATATTTTGCAGGTCAAACAGTTCATAGAAACGGTAGAGCACATCCACCGGTATTTTACCATCCTCCGTTTCCACAAAGAGGCAGTCCTCCGTAAAAATGACTTCGTGCGGTTTGACGGTATACGTTCGTAACCCTATTTCAGAAAGAGCGGATGCAAGCCATACCATCTCTTCCCAATAATCTTGTGATTCGTCTGAAACTACAATTGCAAGCGTGGGGTCATCCTTTTTCGCAAGTGCCCGAATCATCTGAGCATATCCCTGCACCATGCCGTCGCTGCCCCCGATGAGTGTCCAACCGAGTTCAGCGTACAATCTAGACAAACACCCTGTGGTACCGATAAACCCCGGAATTGAATCCAATTCCGTAATTGCCATCCCATCAGCAGTCGGCAAAATATCGGGACGAATCACCCCCGGCAGTTGACTTTTAAAGCGGTTCATTCTACCGTATTGAATGACATTCTCAGGTTTACCTATGTCTAGGCAATCCGCAACCCAAGTCGGTTGAATCCCGCGCGCACTCTGTGAATAGAGGAGATTACATGCCCGGTAAAAATTTAAAAGGTGTCCACCAAGCTCCTCAAAATAGTGTCTGTCCTTCTCAGAAATCCAGAACGGCTCCGGCGAAATACGCCAGGAGGTGTTGCAATCGGGATGGACATCCCGTTTTTCTCCAGAAAACAATTTTGCCTTCGGAATTTCATCATTAATAAATAGACATCTGTTTGTAGCATCCAAACTTATAACCCCTTGTTTGGCTTGTTGGCTTATGACTTATGGCTTATGGTTGTTAGCAAGAGAAAGAGGTAGATGCACGCGCTTCAGAAACCTATTTAGAATCTGAAACTCTTGCCAATTGCCAATCGCTAATCGCCAGTGAGCCATCTTCACAGAATTACCTGTTTGACGAATTCTATCTTTTTTTCCGCCGCGATAGTTTGCAAAACGTTTCGCGGCACAAGACTATCCACATTAATCAGCGTCACAGCGGCCTCGCCAATACGGGAACGTCCAACCGTCATATCCGCGATATTGATATTGTGTTCACCCAGAATAGTACCGATTAAGCCAATCATCCCCGGTTGGTCACGGTTGTAAATGAGGAGTATATGCCCCTCTAAGGTCGCGTTCAGGTGAAGCTGATTGATGCGTACGATTCGGATATCTTTTCGTCCGAAGGTCGTCCCAGCAATTACGGTATCCCCCTTATCTGTGCTAACAGTAATAGTGAGCAGATTAGAGAAGTCAGTTTCAGAATCACTTTTAGCTTCTGTCACAGGAATTCCGCGTTGCCTAATCAGGAAGGGCGCGTTCACATAGTTCACGTTCGCTAAAATCGGTGTCAAGAGCCCTTTCTGTAAAGCGACAGTTATAGGCGTTACATCCTCTTTTTGGAAGAGCGGGCCGCTATAATTGATTTTAATCGATAAGATCTGGCCTTCAACGATTTGTGCTTGGAAACTTCCGATTTTTTCCGCAAGTTCCAAATAGGGGCCCAAAACATCGAGCGTCCTTGGGTCAATTTTGGGCTGATTCACAGCGTGAGCAACCGGTTTACCTTGGAGCGCGTTGATTACCTGTCGTGCAACCGCCACCGCAACGTGTTCCTGCGCCTCGGCTGTAGACGCGCCGAGATGCGGCAGAGCAAGCACGTTATCTAAATTGCGCAGCGGCGTATCAATTGCCGGTTCGTTTTCAAAAACATCCAAGGCCGCCCCCGCGATTTTTCCCGTTTTCAACGCATCATAGAGGGCATCTTCGTCAATAATACCACCCCGTGCACAATTAATCAAGCGGCATGTCGGTTTCATCAACGCAAACTCGGACTCCCCAACGATATGATAGGTTTCAGCCGTGAGCTGCGTATGCACGGAAATATAATCCGCTTCCTGAAAAAGCGTCTCCTTGTCAACTAAGCGGACCCCTATTTTTTCAGCAGCACTCGATGAAATGTATGGGTCATAGGCGATTGCCTGCATTTTGAACGCTTGCGCTCGACGCGCCACCTCTCGTCCAATTCTACCGAGCCCGATGGTCCCGAAAACTTTCCCGTAGAGCTCCACACCTATAAAATTGTTCCGTTCCCAATTTCCATCTTTGAGAGACATGCTGGCAGGCACCAAGTTTCGCGCGAGTGCCAGCAATAAAGCAAGTGTATGTTCCGCTGCTGCAATTGTATTGCCCTCTGGCGTGTTAACAACTAAAATTCCGTTTCGCGTAGCAGCTTGCACATCGATGTTGTCTACACCGACACCTGCTCGACCGATGACCTTAAGCTGTGACGCTGCCTCAATGACCTCCGATGTCACTTTCGTCGCACTCCGGATGAGCAGGGCTTGATAATCACCGATGCGGTCAAGCAACTCCGCCTCCGACAAATTGAGCATAACATCAACCGCAAAATCACCGCTTTCAATCAACAGATTCAAGCCTTGCTGTGACAGCAAATCGCTGACCAGCACCTTGTTCATGGGCTAAATTCCTCCACCTTTATCGTGCCAATAAGGACATCTTTTAACACAGTGTTTGCAAATTATAGCATGTAGCCCGAACTTTGTCAATAACATTTTAATTTCAGAGCAATTCGTCCAGGACTTACGCAGCACGTTGCTAAAGTCTATAGATAATGGGATTTAGAGGTTGACCTAGCGGGCTGGGGGACCCAGCCCCTACGCGCTTATGTTCTAAATTTGCGTAAGTCCTGTCGTCGAAAGAAATTGACATCTACACAGCAATATGATATAATAAACTGAACTTTAGCAATACGGAGAAAAACGCAAACATCTTATGAACCATTTAAGGAGGTATCGCAATCACAACACGACTTGAACAAGCTTTCACAGAAGCCTCAAAACTTTCACCCAAGGAACAGGATGCACTTGCAGATTGGGTGCTTGCTGAACTCCACTCTGAAAAACGATGGGATAGATTGTTCGCCAATTCGCAAGACACATTATCTCAGTTGACTTCGGAGGCACTGGCTGAACATCATAAGGGTCAAACGCAGGAACTGGATCCGGATCAACTATGAATTTATGTCAAACGGGTGTGTAAAGTTTTTGTACGTCTGCGATATTTTTTCTGAAGAAAAATCAAACCCTTCGCAACTAATACCATTTCTAATTGAAAATGTCTCTTTATTGTAGCATAAACTTCCAGTTTGTGTCTTCCGTTCTCCGTTTCATTTCTAACAACTGGTAATGATAGAATAATTAATAAAAATGGTATAACATAACAGAAAACCAAAACATTTTTCGGAGGAGAGCGGCACGGTTTGCAACTCACCTGACCAGACACCGATAGCGAAAGTGTCACATTTCATTTTTTTGAAATCGCAAAAGTCAGGTGTCCAACGCTTTCAAAGCTATGCGTGGCGTGGGTTTGTGCCAATGCAGCACCCAAAACCGAATGTTACACTTTGTGTCAAAAGTGTAACTTATGTACCGAACAGCATCAAAAAATAGGAGGCAGCACGGTAAAAAAAGTAGGTAGGAGTGAAAACCGCAAACCGGCAGTCGAAATGACACATTTCGTTTTTTATCTGACACGAAAAAGACGGGTCAAAATCGTCTATAAACATAGACAGGGCAAGGGTTCAGGCGAGTTCAGAACCGAAAACCGAATGTTACACGTTGTGTCAAAAGTGTAACATTTACACCGGAACACACCCTTGGATTTCACAAGTAAACATACAGGCAGGAACAAAAACCCTCTTTTTCCGTGTTCTCTGTGTTTTCCGCGATTCTGACAATTGTACAAAAACTTTACACACCCTGTCAAACACTCGAATGGACATTTTTTTGTAAATATGGTATTCTATAATAAAATATAACCGTGCATCGCTTAATTGCACAAATTACGTTAATACCGAAATATGGAGGTACACACTAATGGTCCCTGGAATCCCTGGACCCGTAGAATTACTACTAATCTTAGCTATCGTCCTGTTCCTGTTTGGTGCAAAACGTCTTCCGGAATTGGCGCGTGGGCTCGGCAAAAGCATCACCAACTTTAAATCTGGCCTCAATGAGGGACAGACAGACGAACCTGACACCACCGCACAACAGGAAAAAGAGACACCGCAAAAAGAGGAAACTGGTTAATTGAAAGATAAATTACCCGACTTTCTTCAGAACGTTATCGAGGAATACCCTGAAGTTTGGAAGGCGTATCAGGCATTAGGTGAGGCGTGCGGCACCGCCGGTCCCCTCGACCCAAAAACGGCAAGACTCGTTAAACTTGCACTCGCTATCGGGGCGAAATCTGAGGGGGCGGTGCATTCGCACGTCCGACGTGCACTACGCGAGGGCATCACACGTGAGGAATTGCAACAGGTGGCACTACTTGCTGTGACCTCTATCGGATGGTCCTCAAGTATGGCCGCACTGTCCTGGATTCAAGATGTCACCGATAAACCGGAGAACGTTTAGGCGCAGCAAACGCACTTTGAACTGCTGCGCTACGAGGAATCGGTTATGGAAAAACGTCACACGCCGCATCGCATTCGGTTGCAATACGGTATTGCAAGCTGTGCCCTAATACTCGCCTTAATCTTTGGAGGGCTCCTGCGCCCCGGTGGAAGCGATGAAACTGCATCGGAGTTCCAACAAGGGGTTGAATATGTCAAGCTGCGGCTGTATTCACACGCTGCGGGTATCTTCAAAACCATCTTGGCACGAAATCCGACAGATGTGAACACCCTTTTTCAACTCGGCAGTGTCTATAGATTGCGTGATGAATTAGCGTTAGCAATAGAGACGTTTGACAAGATTCTCACACTCCCCGCATCGGAAAAGGTGTACGGCATAACCAGCCTCTCACTATCAGAAATTTACTGTAGGCAGAGCAAATTGGATATGGCTGAAGCGTACGCGAAACAGGCAGTTCAACAGTGTCCACACATGGCAGATACGCATTATCGGCTCGGTTATGTCTATACGCATCAAGCCAAATTTGACGCTGCGCTGGCTGCCTTTAAACGGACGCTCACACACAACCCCGATTTTGCCGAAGTTTACGAATGGCTCGGTTTAATCGCTCTCATGCAGCACAAACCGAACGAAGCCGTAACGCACTATAAAACCGTAATCCAAAAGAAACCTTACGTTCAGAGTGCTTACTATAACCTCGCCAAGGCTTACCGGATGCTCGGCGATACAGAATCAGCAGCAGAACAGCTGAAGCTCTTCCAGCAGATGAAAACCTATTACGATAAGACGTACGCTATTGAAAGTGCTTTGGCAGAGGAGCCAAAAAACGCACCGCTTCGCATGGAATTGGCACAGCTACATCTGACACATAAACATATCTCCGCAGCAATTGCTACATATCAAGGACTGCTGCGATTGAATCCAGAATTTATCGCAGGATATGATAAGCTCGCAAGGCTTTACATGACACACAACATGCCGAAACACGCGATACCGCTCTTTCAAAAGGTCCTTCAATTGAATCCGAATGCCGTAGAAGCACACGTCCGATTGGGATGGCTCTATATGACACAAAAAACGTTTGACAAGGCAGAATCACATCTACAGAAGGCTATAGAGAAGATGCCGAAGCTTACCTTGGCATACCACGGGCTGGCAGAAATTTATACGCAACAGGGACATATTGAAAAAGCCGTCGATATCTATCAACACATCGTCCAAATTGAACCTGACGATAAAGCGGCATTGACAGCTTTGCACGCCTTGAAACGCCTAAAAAAGTAGATGAAACGAAGCGGTAAGTGCACTCACCGGGTGCTTTTATGCAAAAAATTAACCTTAATAATAAAACACCGTCCCTCTATCCGCTTCTCATCTCTATCCTCATCTCGACTTTTATAGGGGGACAACACTATATGCCTGCAGCAGCGCAGCCGCTCTTCGTTGACACTACCGAGGCAGCGGGCATTAAATTTGAACACACCGACGGGAGAAGCGGTGTCCGACTTTTCAATGAATTTCTCGGCTCCGGCGGCGGTTTTTTCGATTATGACGCTGATGGTGACCTGGACATCTATCTTGTCAACGGCGCAGTTCAGACAGGAGACGCGCAAACCGAAACACCACGTAACGTGCTTTATCGCAACAACGGAGATGGAACGTTCACCAATGTCACGCAAACAGCCGGTGTCGGCAGTACTGCTTACGGTGCAGGCGCAACGGTTGGCGATTACGATAACGATGGCGACCTTGACCTTTACGTCACCAATTTTGGCGAAGACCAACTTTACCGAAACAACGGAGATAGCACATTTACAGATGTCACAAAACTGGCGAAAGTCGCCAATCCGAACTGGGGGACAAGTTGTGCTTTCGCGGATATTGATAACGATGGCGATTTAGACCTCTATATAGCAAATTACGCAGCATATCACACCAAGGCGGATAAGAGGTGTGAAGAGCGAGGCGTTCACGTCTACTGCGGGCCCCACGCCTATCCCGCTGTTCACGATACGTTTTATAAAAACAACGGAGATGGAACGTTTACAGATGTCTCAAACGTATACCGTCCTTCAGACCTGATTCCGCAGCACGGATTGGGCGTAACGTTCGGGGATTACGACAGCGATGGGGATATAGATTTATACGTGGCAAATGATCAAGATCCAAACTTCCTATTTCAAAACAGTGGAAAAGAAAATTTTTTAGAGATTGCCTTAATTTCCGGAGTTTGCTATAATGATATGGGTAAAGAGGAAGCCGGAATGGGCACCGACTTCGGTGACTATAACAACGATGGACAGCTTGACCTTACTGTCAGCAACTATCAGACAGAAACAAATACGCTTTACCATAATCACGACGGCTCTTTTTTTATAGACAATACCATTGTGTCAGGTATAGCCGAGGTGACACACGGGTACCTCGGATGGGGTATCAAGTTCTTTGATTACGACAACGATGGATACCAAGATATCTTTGTCGCAAACGGACACGTGATGGACAACATAAACCAACTTGAAAAGCACGTGACCTATCCACAAAAAAATCTGCTGTTTCGGAATTTAGGCGATGGGACGTTCGCTCATGTCGTATCTCAGACCGGCGGTTTAGCGTTGAAAAAGGTCAGCCGGGGCACAGCTATCGGCGATTACGACAACGATGGCGACCTTGATATCCTGGTCACGAACTGCAATCAACGCCCGGATCTTTTGCAAAACACGGTCGGCAATCGAAACAATTGGATACAAATTCAGGTTGTCGGCAAACAGAGCAATCGTTCCGGCATTGGGGCAAAACTAAAGATTGTGACCGGCACACACGTTCAGTACCGGGAGGTGCAGAGCGGGGGGAGTTATCTCTCCTTCCATGACCTGCGCGCCCATTTTGGTGTCGGAAAAGCGGAACAGATTGAACTTCTTGAGATTCGGTGGCCCACGGGGCAAATTGACCGAGCCACGCAGCTTCCTGCCAATCAACGGTTTTTGGCAGTTGAAGGGAGCGAAATCGTTCCGATACATTAAAAATTGTGTGATTTATGAAAACGAAATCCCTATTTGTAATGCTCATATTCATAACGTTTGCTATCCCCTCGGTTCAAGCAGCAAATGAACCGGACGATTCGCTTATCCTCTACATGTCTTTTGATAAAATTGATGGAATACGGACGACTGACCACTCAAACTATGAAAATCATGGCGAAACGAGGGGCAATCCAAAACACGTTCAAGGCAAATTCGGTAAAGCCCTCCAATTTAACGGGGTCTCCGAATTTGTTGAAATTCCACATCACGAATCGCTTACCGTAGAGCAGGATGTCACGGTCATGGCATGGATTCATACTGAGAGACATACAGGTCCTGATAACGCGCGATGGCAAGGTATTATGGCAAAGGGCAATAACCCGCGTTCCTACAGTTTGTGGACTGAAGCAAATAGTAAATGTTTGCACCTTAGCGTAGGTCCACCACAAGGGGGTGGGAGTGTGTGCCAAGGTGAAATCAAGCTAAACGAATGGCAACATGTTGTCGCACAAGTGAGTGATGGCACGCACCGGTATTGGATTAACGGGCAGAAGGTTGGTGAAGTCGGTAACAAGCCGAATCCGCCCGGCGCAGCAGATACATCCCCCGTCGTCATCGGAACTGCGGGGGGCGGAAACATCCGATACTTCCTCGGTATGATTGACGAAGTCCGTATCTGGAACCGTGCCCTCTCTGAAGAAGAGATCCAGACACAGATGACTAAAGGGCATTTTGAAATTTTTTCTGTTGACCCTCAACAAAAAATAACCACTACTTGGGGTAACCTGAAGGCTCAACAGCGATAAAATGGACGTTCATTTCTGATACGTCCTTAAATAAAGGCCCCTGCTGTGTATACAAGAAATACCTGCGGGCCCTTTCGAATCTATAACTAAGGAGGAGAGATATGAAATCTCTGATAGTCATGTTAGCACTTCTAACGTTTGCGGCATCTTTTGCCCATGCGTTGAACGAACCGGAGGATGCGCTCATCCTCTACATGTCTTTTGACACAGTTGATGGAAAAACCACCCTCGACCATTCAAAGTATGAAAACAATGGCGAAATGAAGGGTAATCCGAAACATGTTGCCGGTAAATTCGGTAAAGCCTTAGAATTCAACGGTCAAGATGATTGGATCGAAATCCCACATCATGATACACTCACCGTTGATAAGAATGTTACCGTCATGGCTTGGATTCATACTGAGAGACACATGGGACCGAATAACCAGCGTTGGCAAGGTATTCTAGCGAAAAGCAACAACCCGCGTTCCTACAGCTTCTATACCGAATCTCCAAGTCAATGTTTGCACTTCGTTTCTGGCGGTGGTAGCGTTTGTGAAGGCAAAGTTGCCCTCAATGAGTGGCAGCATGTTGCTGCACAATTGGATAATGGAACACACCGGTATTGGATTAATGGTAAAAATGTTGGGGAATACCCTAACAAATCGAATCCGCCCGGTAAAGCTGATACATCCGTTGTTTTCATTGGAACAACAGCGGAAGGCGCGAACCGAAGGTTCCTCGGATTGATTGATGAAGTCCGCATCTGGAACCGCGCACTTACCGAAGATGAGGTCGTCGAGCAGATGAATAGGGGACATTTTGAACTCTTCCCTGTCGACCCACAGCATAAATTGGCAACAACGTGGGGCACCCTGAAAGCTCGCGAACAGTAAACGCAAGAGTAGACTCACCTCTAGCTCTATTATTTTTTTTGAACCGGACAACTTCCGGAATTTTCAAAACGCAATTTAGGAGGAAATAATGACCATGAGATTTATGTTTGTTGTATTAATTCTCACCGCGTTCGTAGCGTCTTTCGCTAACGCCGCTGAAGAGGCGGATGATTCACTCATCCTCTACTTCTCTTTTGATGAATTGGATGGCGATACCGCAATTGACCATTCACAGTATGAGAATAACGGTGCCGTCCAAGGCGCACCTGCCCTAGTAGATGGTAAGTTCGGAAAGGCACTCAAATTTAACGGCGAAAGTGATTGGATTGAAGTGCCACACGACCCCAGTCTTAACGTTGAAACGAGTGTCACCGTCATGGCATGGATTAATGCTGAAAGACACACGGGACCGAATAACCAACGTTGGCAAGGTATTTTAGCGAAAAGCAACAATCCGCGTTCCTACAGCTTCTACACCGAATCCCCGAGTGAATGTTTGCACCTCGCCGCAGGCGGCGGTAGCGTTTGCACCGGAAAAGTTGAGCTCAACAAATGGCAACATGTTGTTGGACAAGTTGATGATGGTACACATAGGTACTGGATTAACGGCGAAAACGTTGGGGAATTTAGCGGCAAGGGGGCTTTACCAGGAGCTGCTGATACATCACCTGTTTATGTCGGAACCACGGCAGAAGGCGCGAACCGAAGATTCCTCGGATTGATTGACGAAGTTCGCATCTGGAATCGCGCACTTACCGAAGAAGAGGTTATCCAAGAGATGGAAATGGGATATCCAGCCGGAACAGCTGTCGATGCCCGCGATAAACTCGCTACAACGTGGGGCACCCTAAAAGCTCGTAGATAACTGTCTATTCACGTATCACCTGTAGGTGGGTCGAACCCACCTACAGCTTTCAAAGGAGGACACGGACAAAGTGAAAGGTAAATTTATAACGTCAAAAGAGGTCGAACGGGACCATTTGGACTGGGGCACCATCGGGTGGTTGAGCCGCCCAGAAACGACGAATGCGAAAGATATTGTCGCAATGGAAGTTAGCCTCTCCCCCGGATACGGACACGATTTTCATAAACACCCCGACCAAGAAGAGGTTATCTACGTCATCGAAGGCAGTGTGGAGCAGTGGCTTGAAGATAAGAAGCAAACCCTGAACGCGGGCGATTCTGTCTTCATCGCAGCGGATGTCGTCCATGCATCCTTTAATGTCTCATCTCAACCCGCAAAACTCTTTGTTACCCTAAGCCCCAGCAAAGGGGAAGAGGGGTATCAACTCATCGACGTTTACGATGAAGCACCGTGGAATACACTCCGCTCGTGATTTTAACTTATATCATTTCTAATTGAAAATGTCTCTTTATTGTAGCATAAACTTCCAGTTTGTGCCGTTCTTGTAGCATAAACTTCCAGTTTGTGCCGTTATTGTAGCATAAACTTCCAGTTTGTGCCGTTCTTGTAGCATAAACTTCCAGTTTGTGCCGTTCTTGTAGCATAAACTTCCAGTTTGTGCCGTTCTTGTAGCATAAACTTCCAGTTTGTGCCGTTCTTGTAGCATAAACTTCCAGTTTGTGCCGTTATTGTAGCATAAACTTCCAGTTTGTGCCGTTATTGTAGCATAAACTTCCAGTTTGTGCCGTTCTTGTAGCATAAACTTCCAGTTTGTGCCGTTCTTGTAGCATAAACTTTTAGTTTGGGTCTTCCGTTCTCCGTTTCATTTCTAACAACCGGTAATGATAGAATAATTAATAAAAATGGTATTAGGAGTTGGACAAACATGCTTGGAACATCGGTACCCGAAACAGTCGCACCCCTGCGCCAACAAATGCGCGAATTCTATGAAACCTCGGAGGCTTACAAGCAGCTCCTCGCTGCACACGATGAAACCTACCTCCGACATTACGTAGAATTGGTAACCCGTTATGCCCCGCCTGAGGCGAAAGTCCTTGACCTCGGCTGCGGAAACGGCATCTCCGCGCGGCTGCTCAATCAGGCACATTTCGATGTCGTTGGAGCAGACATCTCCCCACTCTTCCTTGAGGAAGCACAAGCGTGGGAAAACCCACGGCTACAGTATAGGGTCTGCGACGTGCTAGAACTTCCGTTTGAAGCGGAGTCATTTGATGTTATCTGCTCAAACGAGCTCATTGAACACCTGCCCGACGTTGAAACGGCATTAACCGAGATGATGCGGGTTGTACGGAAGGGCGGCAGAATTGTGCTGTCCGGACCGAACCTCTGTTCACCGATAACCCCGTTTCTAGATTGGGTAGCACTCATGTGTGGTAAAGCGGGCCGACCTATATGGGGGGAAACGAAACGGCAAACGTTGCAAAACCTTGGACGCAACTGTCGGCTTTATGTGCAGAAACGATTTGCAAGAAAACCGCCACAGTTCATCTATCGAACACCCGATTTACAGGCAGATGCCATCGGCGGCGATGCCGACAGTGCATATTATGCTAACCCCATCGACCTCGCCCAATTTTTTCGGTTGCATGGGTTCACGGTTGTCAAAAAAGCGGTTGGCTTCGGCATAAAGGGCAGAATTGTCGCCAACATGTTTCCGTATTTGAGCCCTTATATCACTATGGTCGTCCAGAAATGAATATTCGCGCAAACGATTTTGTCTTAGAGATAGGGAGCGGCCACAATCCGAAGGCACGGTCCAATGTCTTGTGCGATAAATTCATAACCGATGACGAACAACGCGGCGGAACGATTGTAACCGACCGGCCGATAGTGGAAGCGGATGGACAATTTCTGCCTTTCGCAGATGGCGCATTTGACTACGTTATCTGTTCACATGTCCTAGAACATGTTGAAACACCCGAGCTGCTTATCTCCGAATTGATGCGTGTAGCCCCCCGCGGCTATATTGAAACACCCTCCGAAGTGGGTGAACGTATCTACGGATGGCATTATCATAATTGGGTCGTTAACCTCATTGATGGTCGGCTGGTACTACAAAAAAACGATAAACGTGCCGAATTTGGACAGCTTTTTCACACCTTAGCGGCAAAAGATAAGTCCTGGCGTAGGTTTCATATTACGCACCACCGCCTTTTCCTGGTCCAATACGAATGGGAAGGCAAAATCGACTATGAGATAGTAGACGCACAAGAATCACCATTGGACCTGACATGTCCGCAGACAATAGAGGAACTCCTCACACCGACGGTTTCAAAACAGACGCAACACGGCTTTTTACTAATTCTTAAAAGTTTAGTGCCACGTAGTGTTGCATCTCGCGCCAAATCGCTTTTAGCAAAACGGAGAAGTCGTCAAACGAAAACATTGAAGGAGATTATAGTTTGTCCGCAGTGTAAAGGCGAAATCTTATGGGAAGCAGACAGCCTTCACTGTGAAACGTGCGTTCAGAACTACCCAATTATTGATGGAATTCCGAGATTTACAAACGATGTAGAAACAAAAAACGCATAGGGGGCGGTTTTTCCGTATAGTTTTCCAAACCGCGAATCATAATGAATTTAGTTCCAAAAGAATTTATCCGCGTCATGCCAGATGTCCTCCGCGGGTTCGTCAGTAAAGCGTTCCAGAAGGCTGGAACCTCGGCAGAAGATGCCGCGCATATAGCAAACCTATTAGTTCTCACCGACCTGCGCGGCGTGTTCAGTCATGGCACGCGCCAAGTGCCGGGTTATATCGGAATGATGCTTGATGGCAAAGTCAATCCACGTCCAAACGTCCGTTGCATCGATGAATCCCCAACAACAGCCGTCTACGACGGTGATGGCGGTATGGGACATTTCGCCGCATATCACGCTGCAAAAGCCGCTGTCAAAAAAGCCAAAGAGATGGGACTCGGTGCCGCAACGAGCCGGAATCACTTCCACTTCGGGGGTGCTGGCAAATATTCACGACTCGCGCTTGAAGCCGATTGCGTGGGGTTCGCGGTCTCCTGTCACCGCTTTCGACACAATCCCAACGGCGTAATTGCCACTGCAACCGGTGCCTCACCGATGAGCTTTGCAATTCCCGCCGGCAACCAACCTCCTATAGTTGTCGATATGGCAATCGGTATCGATTCCAGAGTGCCGTTGGAGCAAGCGTTTCAACAGAGCCCCGCTGCCTTCTTCAAAATGTTAGGTTTGAGTCATGTGAGCCATGCCCTCGGTGGATTTGTGGCAGGTATATGGTTGTTCGATAAACCACCGGAGCCCCCAGAAATCTGGGAAGGTGCCAATCAAGGCGGTTTCATCGCGGCGATTGACATCTCCCGATTCCGACCGATTGACGAGTTTAAAGCCGAAATCGACCAACATATCCACGACGCACGACAGATGCAACCCGCACCCGGTTATGACCGCTCGGACCTACCCGGCGGATTAGAATGGGAACGCGAACAGGAATGGGCTGAAATCGGTATCCCGATTAGCGAAGGACATCGTGAACAGTTGAAAAACGTCGCTGAACGCGTTGGCATTTCGCTACCGTTCTAAATGTTAACTTCAGGAGGCAGTATCATCAAAAGGAGACTCGCCCTCCTTCAACAATCTAACGAGTTGTGCTAAATGACTTTTTGTCCAATATTATTTCACACAAACAGAACGTTTTGTCCGTGTTTCTCTTATGTTTGGACGCTCTTCAGTCCCATAGGGACGATATATTTATAGATAAGCGTTCCCCCTTTCTCTTTAGTCCCATAGGGACGATATGTTTGTCGGACAACATCCAAATCTGTGAGAAAAACAAAAACAATCAGTTAACTGACACAAGTCGTTAGTATAATGTTTATTAAGAATGGAGAAAAGCATTGGTCCTCCGAGACAAACCTTGTTTACAGTTTTCAGTATCCTGTCATCTGGTGTCCGAAGTATCGGTGCCAGGTTTTAACCGAACGGATACAAAAACGCTTGCACCCGCTAATCTGTTGTAAACAAACCGAGTAGATTTTAAGGTGTGTGCCAGTGAGGTTATGCAAGACCCTATGCATTTGATAATAGAAAACAACCCCAAAGTGCCATTTACACGGAAGGTTGGGCTGATAAAAGGTTTTACCTCTAGTGTGCTACGTAGAGGAGTTCGCATGCTTTATAGAATCTCGCTTACTTTGTTTGCGTCCGAGTTTAAATTTAGTCCTGTAGGGAGCTATCTTTATAGAAGTCAGAAGTTTGAGGTCCAAAAGCAGTTTTTAGTCCCGTAGGGACCTATCTTTATAGACAGCAAAAGAAGTTAGACGTCCGAGTTCGTCTCGGTGGACGAATCTATTCCGTAGGGATCACTATCTTTATAGAGGCAAGAAGGGTTTTTGGTTGTCCGATGCTTTCAAGAAATATCTTAAGTTTAAGCGGTATCCCTGCCATGCGCATTCTGTAGAGGCAGTTATAGACGACTATTGCGGTGCAAGGCGTTCTTTTTTTGCAATAGGGAAAAATCTTAATCCCAGAGGCAGAAGCCGTCCAAACGGACATATAAATTCCACACTTTCACCTGTAGTGCGACGGCTATCACCTATAAAGGCAGACTCCGATTGTCTATGGGTCAAGGACGCGAAGCTGTTTATAGTCCCAAGGTTGACAAGCTATTCCATAGATTGGCAACCGAAGTATCCCTTGTCTACAACAAAACAACGCGTTGAGTTCCATGCAACGTCCCAGCCAAAAATAAAACACGGGACAGCCGTATCGGTTTATATGAGGTGAAATACGGACCCAACCAGCTTTCGACGGATCACTGCCGAAATCTATCAACGGACGCGAACACCGCAGTAAAGTGCGGTATCGCGAGAAGTCCAAAGGGGGTCTCAACCGTAAACTCTCAAGATGCAAGCGAGGCAGTCGGCGTTGGAAAAAACTCAAGCGCGCCAAAGACTAAACTCCTTTTCAAAATAGCGTCGCAGTTACGTGACATGCGACACAAAATCACATCACGTGTTTGTTTCTTGTTGCTTTAAGCGAAAGATAGAAACGGATTGTTATTGGTGATATTAAGCATATCCGACAATCCATAAACTACGGTAGAAAACCTCAACCGAAAAGTTACAACAGTGGGCATTAACTCGATTTAGAGAGATCGATTACCTACAAAGTCAAAAGCACTTGGTATCAAAGTTGATACCCAAAACGAAGCCTATACCTCTCAAAACAGCCCAAGTTGCGGTAATCTTACGAACACCAGTCAATACGCAACTATAAGATGGCCTCTTCAAGAATGCGGGTGGCATGGTCATAGAGATGTAGTCGAATGCGAGTAATATTCTCACAGCGTATGATGGTTACCTTTTTAACCCTGTAGTCGGGGTGGTGGTAACCCCCGTAGGTATCAGTGTATAATCCTCAAAAAATGTTGACAAAGAGGCGTGGTCACCGTTTTCGGGACTCATATCAAGTAAACCGTCCATTGCCGCGGTCTGAAGCACACGCCTTTAGGCAGTTCTTAACAAGATATGACGATGTTACCAAGGCCCTATCCAAGTAGCCGTTTACAAAATTTAAAAGGAATCAAAAAACACGATGGAAACCAATACAAACAGCATAGAAGATCGAAATGTTGTGATAATTGGCGGCGGTACCGCTGGTTTCGCCGCAGGGGTCTATACCTCCCGGGCTATGCTGGAACCGGTGCTCCTTACGGGTGACGCGCTTGGCGGGCAGCTCTCGCTAACACTTGACCTAGAGAACTACCCCGGATTCTTCGGTAACGAAGCGGGGGTCTTTATACAAGGCATGCAGGAGCAAGCCGAACGGTTCGGCACTGAGGTCAAATTTGACACAGTCACAGCAGTTGATTTCTCAAAACATCCGTTTGTTGTCAACACCTACGGCAAAGAATACCGTGCCAAATCTGTGATTATCTGCACAGGTGCTTCACCGCGTACACTGAACATTCAAGGCGAAGAAGGGTATGGGGGACGCGGCGTTTCCTACTGTGCCACATGCGATGGATTTTTCTTCCAAGACCAACGTCTCATCGTCGTCGGAGGCGGGGATGCAGCATTAGAGGAGGGCATCTTCTTAACCAAGTACGCCTCCGAAGTCTACATCGTGCATCGACGAGACCAACTCCGGGCGAGCCAGATTATGCAGGAACGCGCCTTCAAAAACGACAAAATCAAGTTTATCTGGGACACCATCGTCGAAGAAATTAACGGCGATGCGGACAAAGTGACGGGTGCTACCCTCAAAAACGTCAAAACCGGGGAGACGCAACTTTTTCCAATTGATGGCGTATTTATTTTTATCGGGCATATTCCCAACACAGACCTCTTCACAGATGTCATAGATATGGACGAACAGGGATATATCGTCGTAGACGCGATGCAACGAACGAACATAGATGGCGTTTTTGCCGCAGGCGATGTCCATGACCATGTATTTCGGCAAGCCATTACCGCTGCAGGCGCAGGCGCAGCAGCCGCTATCGCCTCCGAAAAGTTCATCGCTGAATTGGAGAACCGCGCCTATCCCGGAAACTAACCAGCGTTATAAAGGTTTAACATAATGTCTAGACCAGAGGAATTCAGAACACATCTTAGGACGATCAGAACCACCTTTAAAACGATTACCGACGAACAATGCAAAGAGCTCCTCCGATTAGGGGTTCAGCAGCACGGGCTCACTCCCAATGAGGCAGTTGACCTTTTCAACGCATCGGGAATAATTGTCGGTGGCCATGTAAATTATTTTGAGGTATTAGGATTTTCAATCGCTGAGTTTCAAAACTTAAATGACACAATTATCGTGAATCGCGTGCAGGCAGCACACAAAAAGCTATATAACGCTTCATTAATCGCGGGCGGTCGTCCCCGCGCCGATGGCAAGACAGAGGAACAGTGGCGAACTGTTTTAAATCAAGCCCGGGATACGTTGATTGACCCACAGAAAAGGCGCGAACACACTGTTATGCTCCAGCAGATGGAGAGTAATGATCCGGCAGCATTTACTGAGAGTTTTATAGCGGTTTTTTTACACACCCACGGACTCACGGGGCACACGAATGGTGTCAATAGCATAGCCTATAGTCCGGATGGAAACACTATCGCTAGTGGGAGTGAGGACGATACCATACGCTTGTGGGACGCAAACACAGGCGGACATCTCCGCACCCTCATAGGGCATACATACGAAGTCAATAGCGTAGCCTATAGTCCAGATGGAAACACTATCGCTAGTGGAAGTGAAGACAATACCGTCCGTTTGTGGGACGCAAACACAGGGGAATCCCTCTGGACGCTCGCAGGGCATACGAGTGGTGTCAATAGCATAGCGTATAGTCCGGATGGAAACACTATCGCTAGTGGGAGTGAGGACGATACCATACGCTTGTGGGACGCAAAGACAAAAGAACACCTCCACACCCTCACAGGACATACGAGTGGTGTCAATAGTATAGCGTATAGTCCGGATGGAAACACTATCGCTAGTGGAAGTAGGTACAAGCCATGGGTTGGGCCAAGTATGGGAGAGATGCGCTTGTGGGACGCAAACACAGGCAAACACATCCACACTATCAAAGTGGGTAATCTCTATAGCACAGTACATAGCATAGCCTATAGTCCGGATGGAAACACTATCGCCAGCACTGGAGGCTGGGACGAAACCATCCACTTATCGGACACCAGCACTGGTACACACCTCCGCACATTTACCGGACATACGCATGAGGTCCGTAGCATAGCGTATAGTCCGGATGGAAACACTATCGCTAGTGGGAGTGAGGGCGGGAACATCTACTTGTGGGACGCAAACACAGGCGGACACCTCCACACCCTCACAGGGCATACGAGTGGTGTCCGTAGCATAGCGTATAGTCCGGATGGGAACACTATCGCCAGTGGAAGTCGGGACAAAGAAATCCGCTTGTGGAAACCGAGATACGCTAACTCCTAACCTTTCAGGGCAACCACCCTCTACCCTTATAGAAACACACAACGCCAACCCTCGTGTCAGAAACTTCACTTAGATGATGAGGCTATAATCCAATAGACAGAAAAAACGCTAAACCTCCAATCACAAAATTTTGATTGTTACACCTCTTAAAATCCGCGAAATCCGATAAATCCGCGATAATCCGCGATTCAGACAAAACACGCGAAATCCACTCTTCCACCCTTCCATCCTTCCCCTATTCCTGTGACAAAAACTTTACACACCCCCTTGACCGATTTTGTTAAATATGCTATTATTTTTAAACAAACAATTGTAAAAACACGCGGTCAAGAAAATTTTCTGTTCGTAAATTACAACGCGTCCGAGGATTACCCGGTATCAAAAGGAAACCGTATGACAAACCACAAAACCCCACGACTTGCCCTCGGCTTAGATTCAAGCACACAGAGCCTATCGGCAATCGTCATCAACATCGACACAGCAGAGAAATGCTTTGAGCATTCGCTTGACTACCGCGCGGATGCACGCCTCAACGATTTCGGTATCGGAGCCGACTATATCTTGCCACCAAAGACTGAAGGCGAAGCGGAACAACCCCCCTTAATGTATCTCGCCTCCCTCGATGCAATGTTCACCGACATGCGCGAGGCAGGGGTTGCATTAGAGAATATCGTCGCCATCAACACATCCGGGCAACAACACGGACATGTCTATCTGAACCGAAACGCCGCGATTATATTCGCCAACCTACAAAGGGTAGAGGGGAGCACGTTAGAATTAAAAACGCTTATAGGCGGAGCCTTCTCGTATTACACCGCACCGATATGGATGACCGCAAATACTGTCGCGCAGACAAACCGTGTGCGAGAAGCGGTCGGTGGCAAAACACAAATGATTGAACGCTCCGGCTCCGATGCACCGCTAAGGTTTACAGGTGCAGTCATCCGGCGCGTTGCTGAACATGCATCACGCGCCTACGCGGCAACAGAAAGAATCCAGCTTATCAGCAGTTTTATTCCCGCAGTGCTAACGGCAAATGCGTCAGTGCCAATTGACACAGGCAACGGATGCGGCATGTCGCTTATGAACTATCGGGATAAGGTGTGGGATGCCGAACTACTCTCAGCAACGGCACAAGACCTCCCGGGCGGTTCAGAAGGCTTGTTAGCCAAATTGCCAGAACTTGCCCCACCAGATTCCATCGTCGGAAATATCGCTGTGTATTTCGTAGAAAAATACGGTTTTTCTCAAGAATGTTCAATTGTAGCAGGGTCAGGAGACAACCCGCAGGCGAAAGTGCCAGTCGCAGGCGACCTTCTCAGCCTTGGCACCAGTTTCGTCAATATGGTCTCAACCGATGGAGAGACGCTTGACCCTGAAGGGTTTGCTAACGCTATGTATGATGGCATAGGTCGCCCCTTTATGTTCGGATGCCGTACCAACGGGGCCATGGTGTGGGATGCTGTTAGAAATCACTACGGGCTCTCGAAAGAGGAATACGAACCTGCAGAAGCCGCATTGCGCGATGTGTCCCCCGGACAATTTATGACCTTTTGGCAACCGAAAACAGAATCTTTTCCTGTCTCCGGTGCCTTCGAGCAAATACGCATGACCGACTCCGACACCCCCAATCTAGCAGAAGATTATACGGGGGTTATAGAAACGAGTCTCGCTGCCGTTTATGTCTATTCACAAGTTTTTACAAAACAGACCCAAGACCCGCTATTTGTAACAGGCGGCGCGACAGGCAGCTCACAAATTATGCGACGTGTCGCTGGCATTTGGAACAGACCTGTTGTGCCCGTAGAAAAGGGCGGGGCTGCACTTGGTGCAGCAGTAGCCGGTGTAAACGCGTACTGTGCGGCTACAGATGAACCCTTTGATGTAGAGGCATTTAGTGCAGCAGTCTTAAAACGCGGTGAACGCATTCAATCGAACCGTGCCGATGTCGCAGCGTATCACGGAGAAGGGAATTACCTCCAACGATTCCGCGAAACCTACGAAAAAATCATGAGGGACAACCCGCTGTAGAAAGATAACCTAAGTTGCCACATAGTAGCATAATCTTCCAGATTGTGCATATTTGTGTGCGAATTGGAAGTGAACGGGACAAATATTAGCTAATTATCAGCATATTTTCATTAAAGACGGTGTTTCCAGGTCTAAAAACTTATAAGTAGCAACTTGGGTAAAGATATGAACGAACTAACGCACTTTGACGAAAAAGGCAACACCCGGATGGTCGATGTCGGCGGAAAACCGGAAACGTTGCGTATCGCTATTGCTCAGGGACATGTGACAGCACACCCTGAAACGCTCCACCGCATTGCTGAAAAACAGATGCAGAAGGGTAACGTTTTGGAAGTTGCCCGCCTCGCTGGGTACATGGCAGCAAAACGCACAAGCGAGCTCATACCGCTGTGTCACCCGCTTAATCTTACCTCTATCCGTGTCGATGTCGAAATCGTAGCGGAGCGGATAGAGATTGAGGCAGAAGTCCACACCGTTGGACGCACCGGCGTAGAAATGGAAGCACTCACAGCCGTGTCCATCGCAGGATTAACCGTTTACGATATGTGCAAAGCCATCGACCGAGAGATGTGCATCTCTGATATAAAGCTAGTCAAAAAAACTGGGGGGGCAAGTGGCGATTTCAACTTGGAAACCACCCGTGATGTCGAATAAAATCAGATTTCACTATAAGCGGAGAAAAAAGATATGCGCCGAATTATCATCACAATCCTTATCGTTTTCCTAACGGTTACCACAACAACTTTCGCAACAGATTACGTCCTAATTCTCGGAGGCGTAGGCGGTGAGAAATCCTACTACGACCAGTTTTGGAGCGGCACCTCCCGCTTTCACCAATTGCTGACACAAGAATACGGGTATGCTCCGGAGCAGATTACCTTCCTATTTGAGGATGAGGGCAGCCTTCCGGGACTCGTCACAGGTTTAGCAGAGCGAGAGGTGATTTTAGAGACGTTTGCCGAGCTTGCCGAGAAGGTCCAACCGACGGATAGATTTATCCTTTTTATGCTTGGGCATGCCACGCGCACCAATGCTGACGTGAAATTTAACCTGCCGGGGCGGGATATCGCTCAAGCGGAATACACCGACAGCATTAACAGCATCCGTGCAGAACAGCAGCTGCTCGTCTTCGGGTTTCCCTATAGTGCAAGGATGGTCAAAGGCATCAGTGCTTCAGGACGCATTATTATTACATCCAGCTCCGCGAAGGAGGGGTATGCCTCTCAAGCCAATTTCGGAGACCTCTTCGTTGATGTCTTCTCTGAACCCGCCGCAGATACAAACAGCGATGGTGCAATATCGCTCCTAGAGGCGTTTCTTCGGATCCAAAACCGTGTCGATGAATGGTATGCCCAAGATGGCGCGCTGCAAGCAGAACATCCGCACCTCGATGATAACGGTGACGGTCGTGCCTCGCGCAAGGAGCTGGAAGACAGTGGTGAAGGAACGGTCGCCGAAAAAACATTTTTAGGCAAACGCCGCACCCCACTTCCCATAATAGAACAGGCTGATGCACAGGATTCACCGGAGACTGAAGACGTTGGGCCGGCACCGCATACAGACGAAAACGGGCAGGTCCACGCGGAGGACACATCAGAAACACCGGAACAGACCGGCACGCAGGGAAAATCCTCGCTGCCTTACGATTTCATTAGCGAAGAAGACACACAAATCATCCAAGCACTCATAGAAAACGCTCCCCCCAAGCCAACCAACCCAAAAGATGGAGCTCTCGTTATATGGGAAGCGGAAACCTATGACATTGATGAGGATGGCAAGCACGTCTATTCCACACGCCGAGTCGTCAAAATATTCAGCGAAGATGGGTACCACCTCGGTGAAATCAGAATCCCTTACACGCTCGGCGCAGATGACATCACTATCCATCACGCCTGGACACTGCAGCCCGATGGCACGAAAGTTGAACTAGATCAAAACGAAATTATCAGCGGAATTTCGCCAGCAAGTGCCGCTGAAGCGGGACTTCACGTCGACACCCGCTTGATGTACTTCGAATTGCCGAAGATGTCCGAGGGTTGCGTCATCGACTACGCCTATTCCACCAAAAACCCGAGACATGTCATGAAAGGCGAATTTTGGAAACAGGTACATTTTCAGGTAGATGTACCTGTGCACTACTACCGGCTCACGGTGCACACACCCAAGAAAATGCAGCTCCTTTACCGAGTAGACGGGCCCACAATTTTCCCAACTGTTACAGAGAAAAACTACACCCGCACCTATACATTTGAAGTGGAAGGTGTACCCGCCCTACGTCAAGAACCGTTGATGCCTGCCGTTTCAGATTCCGCATATAACATCAGCCTCTCCTCCATCGATTCCTGGCACAAATTAATCGCATGGTATGCAACCCTAATTCGGGAACAGGATAGAACCACGAAGGAAATCGAGGCAAAAACGGAAGAACTGCTCACTGGCGTATCTTCACGCGAAGAGAAGATTAAGCGACTCTACGAATTTGTCGCAACAAATATCCAGTACGCAGGCGATGAACGCGGAATTTGGGCTATCAAACCGTACCCTGCCGGTGAGGTTTTAGCGAACGAATGGGGAGATTGCAAGGGCAAGTCCACCCTGCTGTCGACGATGCTTCGTGTCGCCGGTATCGATTCCTACCCTGTTCTAATTTCCGCGGGCAAAGCGCGCAGCATCGTCCGGGAAGTGCCCTCGCTCACCTATTTTAATCACATGATTCTCGCTGTAGATGGCGGAAAAGATAAAGACCTGATATGGCTTGACCCGACTGTGCAAACCTGCGCTTATGGCGATTTTCCTGCCAGTGACCAAAATCGGTGGACGCTGATTATCAATACAGACGCACCGATAACAGACGAAGCGGACACCCCCGACCAACACCCGCAGAAACTAGATGGTGAAGAGATGGAAAACCGCCTCTATGTTTTTCAAAAAAGTCCATTACTTCCCGCAAATTCAAATATGCGTCGAACGACCACCCACGTCAAGGTCCGAAAAGACCAAAGCGTCCAAGTCTCACAGGAACTCTGGGTCTCCGGTGACTTCAACGCACGATTTCGAGCACGGCTCCTCGGGACCAGTCATCGCGAAGAACGCATCCGATTTCTCCGCGATACGTTCGAATTAGACGAACGTGCAAAGGTGGAAGGTTTTGAAATCTCGGAGGTCAAACAGTTAGGGCCCAATTTAAAGATTAACCTCTCCTGGTCCTGTAAGGAATATCTATACAAAATGGGCGACCAGTTTATCCTGGAACTTCCCGTTGTCAAACACCCCTATGCAGAACTGTTGAGAGAAGAGGAACGCAGCCACCCGGCTGTCTTGGGAAAAAACCTCACGTTTGAAGACGAAATCACCGTCGAGATAGCAGCTCCATTTGTGATAAAGGTGGTACCGGAACCCCAAAAATTGAAAACAGATGTCGCTGAAATCCAATTGGATTACAAGCAATCCGCACAGAAAGCGGAGATGAAACAGATGATTCGTTTTCACGCTCCAACAGTAGAAGCCCGTGAAATCAGTCAGCTCACAGACATCGTCAGGCTCGCTTCAAGCCGAAGCACAAAACGATTCATCTTAACGCAAAAACCGTAGTTGATACATACAATATAAGGAGCACGTAAATGCCAGCAACCGAAGAAGTTCAAGCTATTGAAGAATTAATGGAAAGCCAAGAATTAATCTTGAGCCAACTCAAAAAAGTTATTATCGGCCAAGAGGAAATCGTCAATCAGATGTTGATGGCACTCTTCGCCGGCGGTCACTGCCTCGTCGAAGGGGTACCAGGGCTAGCGAAAACGTTGATGATTAAGACGCTTGCAGAAATTCTAAATCTCAAATTCAAGCGAATTCAGTTCACCCCGGACCTAATGCCCGCCGACATTATCGGTACCGACGTGCTTGAGGAGGACCGCACCACGGGACATAGAACCATTCGATTCATTCAGGGGCCCATCTTCGCGAACATCCTGCTTGCCGATGAGATTAACCGAACCCCTCCAAAAACACAAGCTGCCCTATTAGAGGCAATGCAGGAACATCATGTCACCGCAGGAGGCACCCAATACCAACTGACTGAACCGTTCTTTGTCCTTGCAACACAGAACCCGATTGAGCAGGAGGGCACATACCCGCTGCCTGAAGCACAACTCGACCGGTTCATGTTCAAAATTGTCATAGACTACCCGACAGAGGAAGAGGAGGTCAACATCATCTCCGCAACGACAGGCGCAGAGGTACCGGAACTAGAGACCGCCCTTTCGGGTGAAGCTATCGTCGCGCTCCACCAAATCGTACGCAGGGTGCCTGCCGCAGATAACGTCGTTCAATACGCCGTAAAACTCACGCGTTCAACCCGGCCCAAAGAGAAGGATGCCCCCGACTTTATCCAACAGTGGGTACGCTGGGGTGCAGGGCCCCGAGCAGGTCAATATCTAATCTTAGGCGCGAAAGCAAGGGCTATCCTCAGAGGCCGTTATAACGCCTCATGCGAAGATGTCAAATCGGTTGCCCCTGCAGTCCTACGGCACCGCGTTCTAACAAACTTCCATGCCGAAGCTGAAGGAATTGATACCGATACAGTTATACAACGCCTCCTTGAAACAGTTCAAGAACCTTCAATTCGCATGTAGCAAAAATCATGAGAATCTCGGTCATCATCCCTGTCTTGAACGAAGAAGCGGCAATCGCAAAGGTTATCAACGATATTCCGAAAACCTTAGTTCAAGAAATTATCGTTGTAGATAACGGATGCACCGACCGCACCGCGGCGGTGGCACGCGAACACGGGGCAAAAGTTGTGACCGAACCGAAAAGGGGATACGGGAATGCATGTCTCGCAGGCATTGCTGCCATACAGAACACCGACATTGTCGTCTTTCTGGACGGTGATTATAGCGATGCCCCAACAGAGATGCCAACCCTCGTTCAACCAATTTGTGAGGGCAGAGCCGAACTCGTCATCGGTGCCCGCGTCCCTTGTGAAAAGGGAGCACTTCTACCGCAGGCGCGGTTCGGAAACAGACTCGCAACCCTCTTAATACGGCTCTTCTTCGGCGTACGATACACCGACCTGGGGCCCTTTCGCGCTATACGTTACACACAGCTGCTTGCACTAGAGATGCAGGATAAAACCTACGGATGGACAGTAGAGATGCAACTCAAAGCCGCAAAGATGGGAATGAATGTCTGTGAGGTGCCAGTCAGTTATAAAAAACGGATTGGCACATCTAAAATTAGTGGCACATTCACAGGCAGCATCCGCGCCGGGGTGAAAATACTGACAACACTCTTCCGCTACGGAATCCACCGCTAACGCAAAGAAAAAATGAAGAATTGCATCACAGAACAATTCTGGTACGTCAAACAAATCCATATCTTCCGAGACCTTGCCGAACCGGATGCCCACGCGCTAGAACGAATTGCTACGTTCAAGGAATTAAAACATGAGGAACACCTCTCCGCAGAAGGCGTTTACCTCCTAAAAGCCGGACGCGTTAAAATCTACGAAAACCTTTTAGACACCGAACCGGAAACAAAAGCTGTCCTGGAGCCCGGCGAGCTATTTGGCATGGTCGCTGCCGAAGTGTCACCTTGGGAAAACACCGAGCCGCACAGCCTCGCCGAAACTTTGACCGAGGCACATATCGGTTTTGTAACCGTCCGCGACTTCACGTTTTTCCTTAAGCGAAAACCGCATCTCGCCCTGCCCCTACGCAAGAGCGGACGCTTCAGAATACCCGATAGGCTACTCTGGAATTGGCATAACAGACCCGGGCTACAGACAAAAACAACCATCGTCCCGTCTTGTAAACATGCCAACGCCTTCGCGAACATCGCCTTCCGATGTGCCGCCTCCCGGCTCGCGCTGCTGTTGTTAAACCTAACAGCAAGTGCCAAAGCTTGTGGGAACAGCGGTTTTATACCCCGGCTGTCAACCCGAAGGTTGTCGAAGTTGATTGGGAGTTCAGTGGAAACAACGGAGACGCTTTTAAAAACGTTTAAGCAGCACGGCCTGCTCGACAGACGGTGGGGACGAACGCAAGTCTTAGATATGTGGCGGTTGAAGAAAATCGCGGATGCAAAAATGCAAACACCAATTTCTTATGCAACCGAAACATCAATAGAGACTCTTACACCCACTGATTCCTTAGAGAATCCCACGCGTTATCCCTCGAATTAAAACCACCCGCTGTGCCATTACCCGCTCTTTTTTCATTTTTTCGTTTCGCGTACACCGTATTGACAAACTTAAGCAGATATGTTACAATATTACCGAAATTGACAACAGGAATAAAAAACCTTTTGAGCGATAAAAAATATGGAAAATAAAAACCCTTATCTACACATTGACAGACAAATCGTTGGCGATATTTACACGAGCAACGAAGCCATGGAAAACCTCACCGTTCTATGCGATGACTTCGGCTCCCGATTTGCAGGAACCCCTGAAGAATACGCCGCCGCGAACTTTATCTTAGAAACCTTTAATCGTTACGGGCTCAAAAATGTCAGGCTAGAGGCGTATCCGTACGCAGGCTGGTCGCGCGGGGAAGCCACCTTGCAAATTACCGCGCCCCTCCAACGCACCTTACCTTGCATTTCACTCCCGTACTGCCCCGCTGGTGAAGTTGTCGGGGACTGGTATCCGTCGGTTACGGGAGTCCTGCGGAATATACTGCTTTAGGTGAAACAGCCGCTGATACACTTATCATGGCACACAGCGCATCACCGCCCAACCTCGGACGGTGGGTACATCGCAAAGAAAAATTTGAACGCGCAGTCCTCAGCGGTGCCAAGGCGTTTATCTTCGTGAGTGAGCACCCTGGGGTCGGCCCTGAGACAGGGAGCCTGCAAAACGACCGACCTGCCCCTATTCCGGGCATCTCAATTTGCAAAGAGGATGGCGAATTTCTTAAGCGATGCCTCGCGCGATACGGAAAACTAACTTTACAGCTCAAAACCACGGACACTAACGAACCCCGTACCTCCTGGAATGTCGTCGGAGAACTACCGGGGTATACCGTTCCTGAAGAGGTCATAATCCTTGGATGCCACTACGATGGACACGACATCTCACAAGGCGCGCACGACCCCGCCTCCGGGATGGTCTCTGTCATCGAAGCATCGCGCGTACTCGCCGCCTACACAGCCGACTCCCGCAAACGCACAATCCGATTCATCGCCTTTGGCACAGAGGAGATTGGACTCACCGGCGCATTTCGCTACGTGGAAACACACACAGACACATTGGATAACATTCGGTTCATGCTCAACATGGATGCCGCGGGCGGGACAAGTCGAAAAGGTATTGTTCTGCATCATTGGGAAACGTTGGAACCCTTCTTTAGCACAGCGCAGCAGCAGATGCACGCTGAGATGCCTATAGGGCAGAAAGTACACGCCTACTCTGACCATTTCCCATTTTTCCTGCAAGGTGTACCTTCAAGTCACATGGGCGACCCGGAGTCTCCGCCATCTGGACGCGGTTTCGGGCATACTGCCTATGACACACTTGATAAGGTAAAATTGGAAAACCTGCGCCGCGCAAGTGCAGTCGGCGCGCGAATTGCCCTCCGATGCGCAAATGCTGACGAATTTCCCGCAAAACGCCGCACACCCGAAGCGGTACAGAAAATCGTTGATACCGACCCAGGATTGGAAGGCTATCGTATCTCGCTAAAATTGACGAAATAACCTCTTAACAAGCTAGGAACGCAATGACGAATTGGACACGTTTATATCACCGCTATAGTTGCATCGGACTTCTACTTTTTTTGATATTAACCTTATCCGCAGGTTTACCATCTCCCGCAGAAGCAAGCTCGGATAACAATTCTCGATTCAAACTTCAGCAGGCTGTCACCGAATCGCGCCGAACGGCAATCGTGAACGCTGTCGAACGTGCAAGCCCCGCCGTCGTCAACATCAGTGCCATACAACGGGTCGCACAACTCACCTCCTTTGATGAATGGTTCTGGGGTGAAATTCCCGAATCGCGTCTGCGTTCGCTGCGAGAAGTCGGCTCAGGAGTCATTGTAGACAAAATCGGTTATATTCTTACAAACCATCACGTAGTTGAAAATGCTGACCGTATTAAAGTCGCCATCTCTGATGGACGCGAACTTGAAGCACACATACTCGGATACGATTATCTCTCTGACCTCGCACTCTTGAAAATTGATACGAAAGATAACTTACCACAAATCGAATGGGGAGACTCAGAAGACCTCATGATTGGCGAGTGGGTACTAGCAATCGGAAACCCGTTTGGATTATCAATCGGGACAGCACAACCTACTGTAACAATCGGCATCGTTAGCGCAACACAACGCACACTTACAGTTGAGAACCGTTTTTATGAAAGTTTAATCCAGACAGATGCATCTATTAATGTCGGCAACAGCGGCGGTGCTTTAGTCAATATACACGGCCAACTCATCGGCATAAATACCGTGATACGCTCAACCAGTGGCGGGTCACAAGGAGTCGGATTTGCCATACCTGCCAACAAAGTCAAAAAGGTAATTCAACAGATTATTGAATACGGCAGCGTTATACCGCCCTACCTCGGAATAGAGACACAACCTGTAACGGAAGAACTGGCAGAAAAACTCTGGGACTCCGACTCTCAAGAAGAAAACCCCTTCGCTACAAGCACACGCAGCGGAAAACTGAAAACGGGAGTCCTCGTCTCACAACTCGAAAAGCGGAGCCCTACTGCCGCCGCTGGCATTAAACGCGGGGATGTTATCATAGCTATAGCTGGGCACCGAATCAAAAATCAAACCGACTTTAAAGCTGTCGCACGGTTGCTACCGCTCAACACAGCCATCCCCTGTCAGCTCATACGACACGGAAAAAAAATAGAAACCACCTTGAAACTAAAAACCTTACAATGGGAATACATCTCACATAGATGGGGACTTACGCTTAAACAACCTAACCAACAGGAGGTCCGAAAATATAAGCAACCCGGTGTCATCATTAAACACATCGAAAAAAATAGCGGCCTTGCAGGAACACTCCAGCGCGGTGATTTTATCTATCAACTTAACGACACCAAAATTAACTCACTCGAAATTTTTAAACTTATCGACCAACGTATCCGCACCCGAAATAGGGTGCAACTCTACTTCAAACGAGACGGGGTTAGTAAAAGTATCTTCGTGACTTTTAATAGAAACAATCGATGGAGATAGGTGTTTAATTAAACGTGAGTTTGATAATAGCTGTTGGAAACCGTTGGAAACCCATAGCAAGAGATGAATCTAAGCCCTCTGACGCGCGTCAGACCGCGTATTAGAATCACAAACCTCTTGCCAATAGCCAATAGCCAATGAGCCAATGAGCCAATTACCACAAAGGAGATTGAAACATGAAACTGAAACCACCAACAATCATTGTCTTATGCTTGTCCTTTTTAATTATCGGCATCGTCTATTTCGTTACGCGCAATAGCGGCGGATTTAACCAGGGAGTTAACATCGAAAGCGAAGAGTTTAAAATGATCCGGACCCATGCAGCCGATGCTTTTAACGCAAAAAACTATAAACAGGCCATCCAACTTTATGAACAAGCACTGGAAATGCGACCAGAAAACGCTGAGGTTTACAATGACCTCGGAGCTGCCTACTATGAACTTGGACTCAAATACGCCGGACCGAAATGGCCCTCCTGGGCAAGGCCCCTTTTTGGTGAATCCCTTGAAGGTGCGCTTGCAGCGTTAGAAGAGGGGATGAAGATAGTCGAATCCGGGTACATCGTCATGGAAACCGATTCAGCAGAAATAGCGACGGCTATTGAAAAAAAGGCCAAAGAAAAGAATGTTGCCATCTACCCTCACTACGCAGCCAATCAGACGACATTGAATATCCTAATCGGACAAACAAAAGAGCATTTCGTAGAGGCGCGTTCGTTGTTCCTTCGGGCCTTAGAGTTGAAATCCAACCACGCCCCTGCATATCGAAACCTTGGCTCCTATTACATGAAAATTGGTAAAACAGATAAAGCAATCAGCTATTATGAAGAGGCACAAGAGCTGGAGCCACGCGATGGGGAACTTGAGGAATATCTTCACCAATTTCGCACTGGCTACTAAGCCCCTGCATGGGTAGCGCAAAGCGCAAGCTAAAAGTTTGCCATGTTTCGTCAAATTGTGTTATACTAACATGAGTTTGGAAAAAGTTTCCCCTAGTAAGGCCGATATGTTTATAGAGGTTAACGTGAGCTTGGAATATGAATAGTCTAACACAAAAACGTTGCACCCGTTGCGGATTTATGAACCCAGCAGTTAAATTTTGTGGGAACTGCGGCATCGCGCTTGCGGAAAAAGACACACCGCTCACCGTAACGTCCCTCGGCAACGCCGAAAGAAGACAACTTACCGTGTTGTTCTGTGATGTTGTAGACTCAACATCCTTAACCGAACAGCTCGACCCGGAAGACCTACGAAAAGTCTTAGATGCCTACCGGGCCGCTGTAGCGAAGGTCGTCCTCGGATATGATGGACACATCGCACGGTACTTCGGTGACGGCATCCTCGTCTATTTTGGCTACCCGATTGCACATGAAGATACAACACGACGTGCTGTCCAAGCAGGGCTCGGTATTATCGCTGGGCTAGAAGAATTGAACTTGCTGCTAACGCAAACGCTCAGCCTCGATATCCACCTACAGGTCCGCGTGAGTATCAACACAGGGCTCGTTGTGGTGTGGAAAGTGGGAATGCCGGTCGCATCGGTAGAAAAACAGGGCCCCTATGGTACAACTACAGAACTTCAAACCGAAGCGATAGATATCGTCGGAAAAACCCCAAATATCGCAGCACGCATGCAGCAAGCCGCCACACCAAACGCTATCGTTATTGGCGATACCACACTCAAACTCATCGAGGACTTTTTTACATACCGCGACCTCGGCACATTAAACGTCAAGGGAATTTCGCAACCGGTACCAATCTACGAAATACTAGCGGAATACCCAGAAGGAGAGCGCCCCACATTCAGGCATCGAAATCTCGTGACCACACCCCAGCAACGTAGAGTCACACCCCTCATCGGACGAGGCAAAGAAGTTGATTTACTAGAAGAACGATGGAAACTTGCTGAAACATCACGCGGACAGGTCATACTGATTGAAGGCGAAGCCGGCATCGGAAAATCTCGCCTCGTCGCAGTCATTGCAGAACATGTAACCGATGCCAACGCACTCGTACTAGAATGCCGGGGGGCACCCGACTCACAAAACAGTCCACTGCATCCAATCCTTTTGCTGCTCCAACAGCAACTTTTTCAATTCAGCGGAATGGATACAGCCAGCACACGTCTGAAGAAACTCGAAGACTTTCTAACAACCCATCAACTCCCAGAAAATTTGCTACCGCTTCTCGCTGAACTTCTAGAAATAGAGGGCGACTACCATATACCCGTTTTGCCGCCTGAACAACGCAGACACAGAACGCTCGAAGCACTCGTACAGCTACTCCTTAAAGTCGCCTCCCAAAGACCGCTTCTACTTATTGTCGAAGATATCCATTGGGCAGACCCATCAACATTGGCGTTTCTGCACCTGCTCATCTCACGATTAGAAACCGCGCCCATCTTAGCAATCTTAACCTCGCGCGGTGAAATTGACATCAGACAAAATGTCAATCAAGCGGAAGGCAGAGCAAAACTCAAAACCCTTTCACAGCTGGAATGGGTCACAGCGATGCCCTTGAAACGGTTGACACCAAATCAGGTCTCAAAAATGATTGCGGGAGTCGCAGGTGAACAAAAAATACCGACAACCGTTTCTGAACAGATTGCTGACAAAACCGAAGGCGTACCCCTCTTTGTGGAAGAATTAACACGGATGGCACTCGAATCTGACCTAAACAGTGGAGACATCCTAACCGAAATACCTGCAACCTTGCAAGCCTCACTGACCGCACGGCTAGACCGACTCGGTACCCGAAAAGAAATTGTACAGCTAGGCGCAACACTCGGCAGAGAATGGCCCGCAGGACTCCTCTATAAAGTCATTCTCAGTATCGTTCAAGAATCCGAAATGCCCGGCGAATCCCTAGAAGACTCCACTGCACTAACTAACGTCCAACCTTTTCTCGCCCGAAACGGAAACCTCACATGGCTTGAGAAGGAATTACAGCAGCTTGTAGAAGCCGAAATCCTGAATTGCAGACAGATACATGAAAGTGAACAACGTTACACCTTCAAACACCCGCTGTTCCGGGAAACCGCTTACCAATCCTTGCTAAAAAGCACACGACAAGGGTATCACCGCAGAATCGCAACAGTCCTTATGAAGGAATTCCAGAAAGACGTTCGCACACAACCGGAGCTAGTAGCATATCACTATACAGAGGGAGAACTTCCCGAACGCGCCATCGAATATTGGCAACTTGCAGGACGACGGGCCCTCGAACGCTCAGCAAATGTGGAAGGGGCACGACATCTGAGGCAAGGGTTGACGCTGTTGAAAACTTTACCTGAAACACCCGCACGCGCTGCACGCGAGCTCGTACTCCAAACAACATTGGGCCCCGCGCTCATTGCAACGAAGGGGTACGCCGCCATCGAAGTGGAAACGACCTATACGCGCGCAAAAGCACTGCTGGAGACGATGCCCAATAGCGAACGCATGCCCCTCCGATTTCCTATCCTATTTGGGTTATGGCTCTACTATCTCGTCGGCGCAAAATTGAAAACCGCACGCGAAATCGGAGAACAGTGTCTTATTATGGCAAAACAGCAGAAAGATGCTGTCCTAGAGGTAGAAGCACATCGCGCACTAGGCGCAACACTCTATTACCTCGGCGAATTCAAAATGGCACAAGCACACGTCGAAGCAGGAATCTCACTTTACGACCCACACCAACATCCAGTCCACGCTTTCTTCCATTATTTGGCTGACCCCGGCATGACTTTGTGCTCTTATGCTGCACCCCTGATGTGGTGCCTCGGATTTCCTGAAAAAGCCGTAGCACGACTTCAAGAAGCAGAACGGATGAGTCAGGAAAGACCCCACCCATTTAGTCAAGTCGTCTCCCTCCATTTTGGTGCACTGCTTTATCAACAACGCCGAAATAGAGAGAAGGTCAACGAATACGCTACAAAACTCCTCTCAATTTGCAAGGAATACGGTTTCTCTGTCTGGGAACCGACAGGCAAAATCATGAAAGGATGGGCAATTCAGCACAACCCCGAAACTCACGACGAAACCGGAATAAACCTAATCCGTGAAGGAATCACAGGATGGGAATCCAATCATGCCCAGGTACTACGACCCGTTTATCTTAGCCTCCTTGCACAAGCTTACGAACTTGTCGGAAAAGTAGACGAAGCTCTCCAAGTCGTTGACAAAGCCCTCAACGCCGTCGCTGAAAGTGGAGAACGCACAAACGAGGCAGAACTCTATCGACTCAAAGCCGTGCTCCTCCTCAAATCGGAAGAGGTACGCCCCGAAAATGTCTACGAGGTTGCCAAAGCCTATTTCGAAAAATCTCTAACCATCGCACGGCAGCAAAACGCGAAATCATGGGAACTCCGAACCGCTGTCAGCCTCAGCAGGCTCCTCATAACCCAAAACCAACACCAGACGGCCCAGGCACGGCTACAACCTATCTATCAGCAATTCACCGAAGGCTTTGAAACAGTTGACCTGACCGAAGCACGAGACCTACTTCAAACCTTAAACGGAGGGTAAATGTCATGAGACTTGGCGTTGTTGGCATGTGCAGCGACTTCCGAACGCTCAATCAGAAAGAGATTGAAGCGATACAGAAATTGAGGTTTACCGGCGTAAGCTATCATTTCGCCAGCGCAAATATTCCGAACGTTTCATCCGAAGAATGTACGCGATGTCGTTTTCTCCTTGAAAAAGCTGGGCTAGAGCTGGTACAATTTGGTATAACATATACAGCGTGCCTATTCGATTCGAGGGCCTCTGTCCGTGAAGAAGCAATTGCGGCAGTGAACTGTGGAATGCCAGTCGCACGAGAACTCGGCGCACACTTTTACCTCTTTCGACCAGGCAGCCTAAACCCTGATGGCGCGTGGACATCCCATAAGGATAACCACCTGCCCGAATCGATGGAACGGTTAATCGAAACCTTAAAACCCATCGCCGAAAACGCAGAACGCGAAGAAATTACGCTCGTCATGGAAACGCACGCTATCTCTATTATGGACTCGCCTGAAACGTGCCGAGCCGTCGTTGAGAAAGTAGGCTCCGAGCGGCTTCGCATCGTCATGGATTTTGTTAATCATTTCCAGACGCTCCGGCAGGTCTATCAAAGCGAAGCGCGGCTCAATCATATTTTTGATGTTATGGGCCCAATCGCACCTATGGCGCACATTAAGGACATCCGCGTCGAAAACGGATTAGTCCTACATCTCAATGAGGAAGTACCCGGCGAAGGAGAATTGGCGTTAAATGTAGCACTCAAGCGGTTTGACGCACTCCACCCGGATGGATACGGATTAATAGAACATCTGCCGATGGAGAAAATTCCGCTCGCAAATACAAATGTCCGCAAAATTGCAGCCGAAAATGGAATTAAAATTTACTAACTGGAGGTTGTATCATGTTAAAGAAAAGACAGCTTATACTGCTAATTCTTATCGTAGGCATGCTGTTCCTAACCTACCAAGCGATTGGACAGGAAGAAGGTATCGCCGACGATTTGGAAGATGGAGCAAGAAGCATTTGGGACCGAATCAAGTTTCCCATTTTTGTCGCCATCGCAATGTTCGTCTTCCACGGCATCGCTTATCTTGTACGTTTGTTTAAGAAAGATAGGCTGCTTAAGGCTCTTATGAACAAATACGTGGTGTTTCACATGAAAAATGGACACCGCTATCACGGAACGATGCGTTTGGATATCAAAGGGGCAGAAATTGTCTCTGAAGAATCCAGACAACGTGGACAAGCCCCAAGTTATATCTTTAGCAAGGGACAGTTAGAAAGCGGAATCGGTGCCTATATCCGCTATCTAGACACAATGAATGACCGTGAAAAGCGGGAACGCGCTTGGGAGCTCGAACATCTGCTTAATCCGCCTCTCTATCAGCGAATGGTTCGAAAAACGAGAAACATGTTCATCGAACTGAATGGCGCAGTCAGAAACGCAATGAATATGATCTGGAGCGGAATCAATCGAGCCACTAAACCCATGCAACAACACCTAGAACGTATTGATGCAGCAGCCGCAGAATATGGCGGGCAAGGCGGGCAGGCAATGGGCACCCTGAAACAGGTGGAAGCCGAATCTAAAGACTTTTTGAACGAAGAAAGTTACGAAAGAATTATCGAACGGCTCGTCGGAACACGGGTCAAAATCCAGGTGAAGGATGTTAACAACGCCAACGGAGAATACATAGCTCTTTTCAAAGATTACAATGAAAAGTACATGGTCTTCATGAATGTAAAAGATAAGAATAATAATGGATTCAGAGACCAATGGAGTTATGAGCACGAATACAAACACAATATTAACAACTTTAACCGGCGCGATGACCGAGGTCTCAGGTGCCGAATGGTAGAAGAGGAAGGCAAATACTTTATTGTCTTTGAAAACAATACCGCTTATACCATACAGGTTGGCAACATTGTTCTGCACGATGGCTCCCCGAATTGGAATAGAAACCTTGAGTTTAAGTGGCACATCGAACCGCTCAGCGTCCGAAGGCTTCAACTCAATCCGGTGTCGCATCATCGAGTCGGACCCTTCGAACGGGTTTCAACGCCTGAACATCGAACGCCAAGAAACTTTAAGAAGATAAGAGTAGAATTTCGCTCCTTCCGGGATGCGGATGTTATTTTCCCCCGTCCGCTCTGCCGTATTATTGAAAGTGCGGAAAAACGTCAAATCGAAATGTTCAGCATATCCTCTTTGACAGATGTTATGCTTGACCGGAGTGAAGTAGAAGAAGTTCCACTCCAAGATGCTGAGGGACGCCCCATCCACGGACTGAACCTCGTTCATGGGTATGTCACCAACGTCAATGAGGACCGAATTGACCTCAAGACAATCGATTCCAGCTACAACCGACGTTGGGAAGTTGAAGGGGCTTATGAGCGTTTTAACACGGCACTTCTCCATCGGATGCCTATCCATCAGAAGATTATTCCGTTTTACCGAAACCGCATCATCGCACAAAATACGCTTGTCACGCAGATGACAGAAAACCAACTACAGAAGGAGCTCTTCTCACAATTCACCTATCCGCGTAAGGTGAAAAAACGGTTAAGGGTGCCTTTCCTCAAAAAATTGTTGCCAAACAACGACCTCCGGCTCCCAGTCAAGGTCATGGCACTTACGGGCAACGGCACAAATGAAGAGTTCTCCACCTTAGAGCAGTTTGAATACGTTCACGAGCATCACATGCTTTATGAAGCTGTCAACAATCTACGCAATGACCGGCTCGCCAAAATGAACATCTTGTGGATAGGAAATGGGGAAATCTACAAGTCCGGCTACCGGCTCAATATCGACTCGGAACACCGAATCAAAAATTTCGTCAGCCAGGGTGGTGTCGTCATCGTCTCTGGGCAGGATGTCAAGACAAACGTCAGACAGCGACGCGGCGCAGGGTGGATTCCTATACCGTTGACCGGAATAGAATACGATGAAACAGATGAACTCCTGCCAACCTTGCAAGGGAGAAGGAGCCGAGTCTTTCATACGCCGAATGTCCTGAATACCACACCGGACACGAAAGAAATTCCGTTAGTCCGCCTCGACGATATGTGGGTGGACCCGCTCGGTAAATGGAATTCGCTCGCGAAAACGGCAGCACAAGATGCATCCGCACTGCTTACACTGCCATTCCAGCAAGGGTTATACATCGTCACAAGCTTGAAAAATGACACCCAGCGGGATACGCAAATTAACAGCAAATTGATGGAAAATCTGTTACATTTCTCTGTGAGGTGGTTGGATAACCAGAAATGGAAACAACAGTTCCGACTCCGCTAATTGAGCAAACTGTGTGGGTTGTTAGGCATTATAATGATTTAATCAGCGTATGGCTGTGAAGTAGGGTTCCAAAGCGGGCGGGGAAACCCCGCCCCTACGCACCGAAACTGCTAACGCGGACTAGCTTCGCTTGATAACGTCTCGCGCGGTTTACTTTTTACCTGCTTTTGGTACTTTTTGTCTCGGTTTCGTTTTTTCTGCCGTCTTTATTATCTCCGCCATTTTCTCGAAATTTTCACCCAATTCCTTATAAGATTTCATAAACTCATCCATCTGTTCCGAAAGGGTAGGCACCTTTCCTTCATCTGTCGTGTCATCAGGAGAGGCAGGCTCGAGCTTCTGTCCGACTTCAATTGCTTTTTCAACAGCCTTCTGAAAACTGACATCAGACGCGAGGGTGTCATTCGCTACAACGGCGACCTCTAAAAGCATAGGTCGTTTTGGGCGTTCATCTTCCTCCTCCCCTGCATCCGGCTTTTTATAGATTGCCTCAACGTAAAAAATACCTTCATGCATCGGTATGAAATATAAACCTGAGCGCATGACAACATTTCCTGTTATCGCGTTTAAGAATGTCTCGGAGAGTTCACTAGTAATCGTGTCCTCTACGTTCTTTGGGCCTTTGATTTCAGGCGTATTCGTAATTGTATAGACGAGGCGTTCGCCATAGTGCGGCGGATCACAACGTGCGACCAGCCAAGCTTTCATATTCAGCTCTCTTTTCGAGGGTGTAAACGGAATCATATTGACAAATTCCATCCGTTCCTCACCGGGCAGCCGAATCATCGCATAATACGGCATCATCTCCTGATCATCCTTCCAGACTATACTACCGTTGGGCATTTTTTTACCGTTGCCATAAACCTCTTTTGGAATTTTCAACTGCCTCCCTTTTCCGTGAAAAGTGAGGGCATTTTCAACGTGATAATCGTTATATATCTTGGATTGGATACGCGTCAGATAGTCCGGAAAGCGCAGGTGTGCTCGTAAACCCTCTGGCATCTGCTCAAACCCTTTAAAGAGATTAGGAAACGCTTTTTGGTAGGTAGCCATAATTGCTTCATTGTCCTTAACCGCATAGAAATTCACCTCACCTGAAAACGCATTAACGGTGGCCACCCCGGAATTTCGAATGTAATTGAACCTTTCAAAACGACGTTCCGCCTCTTGAAAAGCATCCGGCACCTCTGCCGTATCATCGTCATAGAATTGCGCATTCGGATACCATTTACTTGTAACATAAAAATCCACAATCCACCAGAGTTGCCCATTGTCTATAACGATATAGGGGTCCGGATCATAATCAAGGAAAGGCGCGATATGCGAAATCCGATCGACGACTACCTTCTGACCCCGGCGTGTTCCAATTTTTCGCCGAAACATGATACGGCTCTCTGAGGACAGCACCGCCTCTTTATTATAGATAATTTGCAAGTCCCGGAAGCGAATTGAAAAAAGCAGCCGACGGGGCCACCCGATTAACTGAACCCCCCCTGTCCCTTCATAGTGATACTCATTAATCTCCTCGGTTTCAACGTCATACTCACCCACTTTCGTGTTAACGACAACATACTCGTTCGTCATCTCACCGTAGTATATCCGAGGCTGTGTCACCGCTAGTTCTGGATAAACCGAGCTTGTCTGATTTTTGAGTTTTTTCGGGTCCAATTTAACCTCTGTCCAAAAAACTGGGTACTTCTCATCAACCATATTGACAGGAACCGTATACACGCCATAGCCATGCGTAAAGTGGAGTTTCCTTGTTCGCCAATTACCTCGTCTCCCTTGAACATCGGGGTCGGGTTCAATCTCGCGTGCCGCAATTAGCACTTGTCTGTATTGTTCGGTAAATTCAGCACTTTCACCGTCACTCTCTTCAGAAGGCGTAACAGCCTCCCTTATACGATACCGGTCAATATCGGTATAGGGGTAAAAATTATGATGCTTCACTAGGTGCTCTGCGCGAAGCACGTCATAGAGCACACGTCGGTCCCAGAGTTGAACGTTCTCCAGGACCTCTCTATTTTCGGCCTGATTCACCAGTTCAATTGTCGCTTCCCCTGCGGTATATTTTTTCTCCGTGATAGTATCTAAATCGAAAGCAGCACGCGTAGAGGCGATGTGTTTCTCCAAGTGCTCCCCTTCGAACGTGAGTTCATCCCCCTGAACGTTTACAAAGTGCAATACGCGCGGGTAAACGTGTATGAGTGACACATAACTTACACCCCACACCGCTATTGCAACGTACCACAGAAGCCGTCTGCGCCAGAAAAGGTTAATTACAACCACTGCGCCAATACCAAGAAGAACCCCACAATAGACCAGCGTCGAACCGACTAGCAAGTCATCCATATAGAACAATCCAGACAACTTACTCAGCGTAGGAGTCGCAGACTTCGTGTACACCTTACCCCACAAATTCACATGGGCCCGCCAAATTCCAACCGCCAATAACACCAACCACAAGATAGAACCGTGCAACACAATATTTCTTTTTGCATACGTCTTAGAACGATTATCGCGACGATAGTAAAAATTATAAAGTAACCCCAAAACTATGCAGGTTACCCATAACAGAATCTCCACCCAAAGACTTACCGATTTATGAATAGGATAGGAGAACAGATAAAAATTTACGTCTTTTCCAAAAAAGCGCGGCTCTGTCGTAACGTTTTGATTATCTGCCGGTACCGTTGTCCCACCCTGATTATTTTCCTGTTCTGTTGCGTCTTCGTTCTCCTCCTGTTCAGTTACAACGTCTTCGTTCCCTTCCTGTTCTGTTGCGTCTTCGTTCCCTTCCTGCTCAGCTACAACGTCTTCGTTATTTTCAAGCTCCGGATTAGCCAGGGTAGTTTCTACTACCTTCGGCTGATTCAGGTAGCGGATAAAGTCATTCTGTAGGGACACCATCGGGATAGCAAAGAGGACCGCTATAATCACACTACCGAAAAAGAACACGCGATGAAATGAAACAGTCCGCTCACGGGTTCGGCGTGCCAATTGCCCCGGCTCCGGGCAAAGCCAATTAGCTATTAAAGCATTGATATTCATGAACCCTACGGCAACCAAGAAGAATACGGCAAAGACACCCCAGCGTACCTTCCGGATAGTCCAAAAAGTATTATCATACCCAACAGTTTCGAAAAACCAAAGGTGTTCCGTATAAAGATATGAAAACGGAAAAGCACTGCTCACCAGCGCAACACCGCCTATTCCCCAAAGCAGATACGCCTGAAACTTCAGAGAAGCCTTCCGAAGCCAGATACCCCGTCGGTACCGAAAAATACCCCATACCAACGTAAGACCCGCAAGAAAAACATTGAAAATTAACCAGGCAATCGAAAAATCTGATGTCATAACAAAATCCTCTTTTATTCAACTTAGAATTGCGGCCCCAAACATTAATGCTTACAGCAGTTTTATCAAATCAAAACGTATCAGCTAACTGCCAATAGCCACTTAAAATAGAATACCACTGTTTTAGGCGAATGTCAAGTGAAAATTAAAATCAACTGACCGCTCCTTAGGTACGACATGTTGTTTATAGAAACCGGTTTCCCCCACACCTCTTAGTCCAGTATGGGTGATATGTTTGAAAGATTGACACAGAAAAACGCGCTGTCATTTGGGCGGATGACGTTCGGATACCAAAGTCAATAATCCGCGTCCTCCGTGTCCTCCGCGATAATCCGCGATTCAGATAATAAGAAAACGCCAACCCCTAACCCCCACCAATTAGAAATTTCTCACTAAAACCGTTGATAACCGTGTAATCCGAGATTCAAACAAGAGAAATATTTGACTTTATCTCATTTTTGTGGTATACTACTATAAACGAAAAAAACGGTAAAATGAACTGCCCCGTTATCGTATAAAACAACACGGTAGGTTTTCCGTGTCCGCATTAACAAAAAAGGAATCTCACATGAACCAAGGAAAAATATTAGAAATTGTCGGCGCACGAGTAGACATAGATTTCTCGGAAGGGAAATTGCCCGATATCCTCAACGCAGTCAAAGTGCAACGTCACGACGGAAGTGAATTGGTACTTGAAGTTCAACAGCACTTAGGCGAAAATCGGGTGCGTGCAGTCGCTATGGACACAACAGATGGATTAGTTCGTGGCGCACTTGCAACAGACACCGGCGGTCCCATCTCCGTTCCAGTCGGCGATGCTGTCCTCGGACGTGTTTTCGACGTAACAGGTCAACCTATTGACGAAAGAGGCGATGTCGGAGAGACCGAACGATACTCTATTCACAGACCCCCACCCCCGCAGGCTGAACTTACCACAGTCGCTGAAATGTTAGAGACAGGCATTAAGGTTATAGACCTGATTCAACCGGTCGTCCGAGGCGGAAAGGTCGGATTCTTCGGCGGGGCAGGAGTCGGCAAAACCGTCCTAGTTGCTGAACTCATCTATAATATTGCAACACAGCACGGCGGGTATTCTGTCTTCTGTGGAGTCGGCGAACGCACCCGTGAAGGAAATCAATTCTGGCTCGAACTTGACGAATACGGCGTGATTGACAAAACTGCCATGGTGTTCGGACAGATGAATGAACCCCCAGGCGCAAGACTCCGAGTCGGACTCGCAGGACTCTCTATGGCAGAATACTTCCGTGACCAGCAGGGACAAGACGTTCTCATCTTTATCGACAACGTCTTCCGTTTCACATTAGCAGGTGGTGAAGTATCAGCACTGCTCGGACGGATGCCCTCCGCTGTCGGATACCAACCCACGCTTGCAACCGAAATGGGGGAATTGCAAGAACGGATTACCTCCACACAACACGGCTCAATCACCTCATTCCAAGCGGTCTACGTCCCCGCTGATGACTATACCGATCCGGCTGTCGTCTCTGTTTTTGCACACCTTGACGCAGTAACACGATTAGAACGCAGCATCTCTCAAAAGGGCAGATATCCCGCAGTCGATCCGCTCACCTCAAGCTCACGTATTCTTTCGCCAGAAATTATCGGCGAAGAACATTATCAGACCGCATTTAGAGTCAAGCAGGTCCTGCAGGAATATGGCGACCTTCAAGACATTATCGCTATACTCGGAGTTGACGAACTCTCTGATGAACAGAAGTTGGTTGTCAACAGAGCACGGAAATTGGAGATGTTCCTCACACAACCCATGTTTGTCGCAGCACGTTTCACAGGACGCGCCGGAAAATATGTAAAAATTGAGGATACCGTACAAGGCTGCCAAGCGATTCTCAATGGCGATTGTGACGACCTCCCCGAACAATCCCTACGGCTCATCGGCACAATTGACGAAGCCTTTGAACAGGCGAAACAGGCTGAATTGGAAGAAGCAGCGGATTAACACTAACGCACGGACTATAACCCCCGGTTCCCCCTGACCTGCTCCTCTGACAGGGAGGGAAACAGGCTTAACCGTAATTAGTCACGGAGGAAAATATGTCAATTGAGGAACTCAAACGTGAAATTGCTGAACTCAAAGACGCAAACTCGGCACTCACGGCTGAAAATGCCGAATTGAGAACGGCAAACAGTGAACAGCAAAGTCACATCAAATTGTTACAAACCATTTTTGAGAGCCTCGGCGAAGGTGTCGTAGCCACCAATTTAGAGGGCGAGTTCTTAGTTGCAAATCCAACTGCCCAAGAAATGGCCGGAATGGGCCCCACTGAGAATGTCCCTGAAGAATGGAGCGAGACTTACGGAACGTTTTATCCCGATAAGACTACCATTGTTCCCTCAACTGAACTTCCCCTTTACAAAGCCATGCAGGGGGAAACAACTAAGGATGTTAAGCTGGTACTCCGCAATCAGAACCGGCCGGATGGGGTTTTTATTAATGTGAGTGGGACCCCCGTATTCGACGAAACGGGTAGCTTGATAGGGGGTGTTATCGCTATGCACGACATCACCCAGTTGGAGAATCTCAAGAAGGAACTTGAAAAAACAATTAGCGAGCTACAAAGGCAGAACGCTTTGATGGATACGGTTTTCAATAGTATCAGCGACGGCATTGTGGTTGCTGATAAGGATGGGAACTATGTGTTGTCCAATAAAATTGCCCAAAAAATGTTAGGACATAATCCCGAAGATGTAAGCATTACACATGCATCTGAAACCTTCGGTCTCTTCCAACCGGAGAGTCAAAATCTTTTTCCTGTTGATGAACTGCCGCTTGCCCGGACATTGCGCGGTGAGGACTCCGATGAGATTGACATAGTCATACGCAATCCGCACCTACCCTCCGAAATAAATACAAGTATCAGTGCAAGACCGATATATAACGAAAACGGCGTTGTGAACGGAGGCGTTGCTGTTATACGAGATATTTCAGAGCGCAAAGCGGCAGAGAATGAACTGACAGCACTGAACGCGCAATTGACAGCACAAAGTCAACTCCTGCGCTCCATTTTTAATAGCATCAGTGACGGCGTGTTTGTCGTCGATGAAAATGGCAGTATCATCATGGCTAACCCCAGCGCAATGCGGATGGCCGATATGGCAATGCCGCAACCTTCTATAGAACCCAATGCCTGGATCCAAGGATATAACTACTTTTATCCTGATAAAATCACCCCATTTCCTATTGAGGAACTGCCAATTATGTCAGCTATTCGCGGAGAAGCTGTAGACGATGTCGAAATATTTGTCAATAATGATAAGGTACCAGATGGAATTTACCTCACTGTCAGTGGTAGACCCCTACAAGATATTGAGGGAAAGCAGACCGGCGGAGTCATCGTCTTCCGAGATGTGTCAGATAAAGTCAAACGCGAAGAAGCATTAGCGCAAGCCTTCGCACAAGGAAGATTAGAAATCGTTGATACAATCCTCCATAATATTGGCAATGCAATCAACAGTGTAGACATCGGCGTTGACACCATCCACTACCAGCTGACAAACGACAGACTTATCCCTCGACTCACAGCATTAGCCGAGATTATTCAAGAACATCAAGACAACTTGGGCGATTACATCAAGAATGACCCACAGGGACAGAAAATCGCCCCATTCATTGTTACCCTTGCCGCCGATCTCAGCGATGTTAAACAGGAATTCCAGGAGACTGTAGAGCGCGTCAGGGACAGATCTAGACATATCGTCGATATTATCCGAACCCAAAACTCATATCAGAACACCAGCGGAACTCGCAAAGATATAAACCTCAATGAAGCAATAGTAGACGCAATCAAGATGCTCCAAGACTCAATAGACAAACGACAAATCCAGATTGACATCGACTGCAAAAACGCACCCGAAGAAATCCGAATTCAGGAAAGCCAATTTCATCAAATGCTCGTCAATCTCACCAAAAATTCAGTTGAATCCATCGATGAATTAGTAGCATCCGGTGAACACAGTGAAAGTCCCTGTATCCAATTCCAGGCATACATCGACGGCGATTTTTTATGCCTTGATATTATCGATAATGGCATCGGCATCCCACCAGAAAACATCAATAGGGTTTTCACAGCAGGATTTACCACCAAAGAACAGGGAAGTGGACTCGGCTTGCATTCAAGCGCAAATTTCGTCATTAGCTCAGGCGGAAAAATACAAGCATTGAGCGAAGGCAAGGGAAAAGGCACAACAATACAAATCAAGTTCCAGTACGACACAGTCTACCGCAGGGCTTATAGCTCAACACAGGAGAGCGATTAGACAGAGACTTAATCTTATGCAAAGCAGAAATTTTTATCTTGAAATTCGCACACCCGAAAAATTGATATATGAAGGAGATGTCACAAGCGTTAGCGCGCCGGGCGTTGAAGGCAACTTTCAGATCTTGCCGGGTCATATCCCCTTCCTTACCGCGTTAGCTATCGGCGAAATCCGCATCCGTGAATCCGCAGACGCACAGCAACTGTTAGCAACAAGTGGCGGTGTCTTTGAAGTCCTGCGAACGGGTGTCACCGCATTAGTAGAAACAGCCGAGTGGGCATCAGATATTGACGTTCCCCGTGCCGAAAGCGCGCGTGACCGCGCACAAACACAGCTCACCGCAAATGCCACAGACCTCAATCGGTCCCGTGCAGAGGCAGCCCTTGCCCGTGCTCAAAACCGAATTAAGGTCGCAGGTAATGTGTAAGCATCACAGACCGCCCCTCACCTAGTCCCATAGGGACGGTATGTTTATAGAAGTACAAACCGCCCCCACCTAGTACATTTCTTGCCAATTGCCAATTGCCAATCGCTAATTGCCAATTACCTAATCATCGTCGCGTTCACTTAACAACTCACCACGGGCGAGACGTTCCGCGTTCTCGGTGGACCACAGGATATTTTTCATCAACTTTTGTGCCGTGATATACCGCGTCGCTGCGAGTAGATGCATCCGCTGCTCCTCGAAGTCGTCCGATAAGTCATAATGTCGGAACGCAACCTCAAGCACCTGGAACATGTGGAGCTCAGCATCTTCACGGAGCAGGATATGTGCAAGGGTTCGCTTTAATGCGTCAACGTCATGCCCCTCTTCGAGGTATTGATTCACAAGAATTTCCGCCTCGTAAACCTTCTGGAAGTCAGCGAACTCTTGAAGCCGGTCTAGCATTTTATCGGCAGAGGCGTAAGTCTCCTCGAGCCGTTGTCCGGGTTTAGGGATGCGAGCGGCGGGCATATTCAACCAGCGCAGGTATGCCAAATAAACCACCCCGTGAAAAATGCCGCGCAAGAGGTTAGGACTCGCTGCGTAGTCAAAAACCTCATAGAGCGCATGGGCATAAGAGTAAATGTTCGCCACATCGTGCCAATCGCCTTCGTTTTTCAGATGGAATCGCGCAGTGCGAACCGCAGAGGCGTAAGTCATTGCACGGCAGATGTCTTTCAAATCGACCCCGGCGCGAATTTTCTCCTCAACTATGGCGACAGTCGGTTCAAACTCATCCGCCAGCAACACCTGTGCAAACTCGGAAATATCGAGCTTCGCTTCGTTTCGCCTGATTGTCTTCCCACATACTCTCAAGCCGTTTAAAGACCGGTCTTAACACAGGCACAGCGTCAGCCCACCGTGAGGTCTCCTCATGCCGTGTTCTACTCACCAAGTCAACAACAATCGGACGTAAAATCTCGTGCGCGCCTTCCCACTCTATGTAATCTAACGCCTCAAACATCTTATTTGCGAAATCCAGGGCGTGTCCATCACCGGTAAAGTAGTAGTCAGTTGCTGCGGTGAAAATGAAATCGGCAAGGACAGATTTATCGTAACCGCGGTCGTTAAGCGTCAGTAAGATGCGTTCTGCTGCACCGCGGTGCCGTTTATTCACAAAATAGCGGAACCACCGTTTAAGCGTTTCCAGGTCGTGTTCCTCTTGTACTCGCGGGAACGGTGTGCGATACGGACGTGAGCTTCCTGACGTTCTACGGCTAATCTGGCTTAATCCGTGTACCAGAAACAGGTTATGGTCTTTCGGGTCAACATCATCCCAAAGATTCGCAGCGAGCGTGAGAATAGCAATGCCAGAGGACCATCCATCACTACTTTTATGTGCGCCGTAGTGTAGTCCCTGCTGGATTATCTCGTTCGATGCTGCGCCGGCATCCCGAAGGGCAGTGACAGCCTTAGCGATAAAGAACGTACTGCGATCTTTAAGACCACGTTCCAGGGCACGTTTGCCCCGTTCAATGACCCTGCGTTTTGCTGCCTCTCGTTCACCTTTCGCCAATCCGACGTATAGGTAACCATCATCCCGAAGCTCAACAGGAAACGCTTTAAGGTCATCACCCGACGCTAAAAAGCACGCCCCCGATTTAAGGTCAAATTCCCAGTGATGCCAGTGGCAGATAAGCACGCCATCGCGGAGACTCCCTTTAGACATCGGATATCCCATGTGTGGGCAACGGTTGTCAACGGCATAAAATTTGTCACTGAACTTAAAAACCGCCAGATGCGTTCCATTCACATGGAAAGGTTTTCCCTCTAATTCCTCAAAATCCGCCGCGGGACACAGTTGATGGTAAACAAGCTCAGTTTCTTCGATTATTTCTGTCGGTAACGCTTCAACGTTGATAGAGCCAACGCTGGTTTCTTCAAAGGTTGAAATAGCCACAATGAACCTCCTAAAATGTTTTCTCTGTATCAGTACATTTCGCATAACTTATGTCATTGCGAAGACAGTTTTTTGTTAACAACATAATAACATGTTTTACAGAGGATGTCAAGCGAATTCCGCGGACACATCCTACGTTCGTAGTAGGGAAACCATCTATTGCCCATCATACCAAAGCGTGCCCGAATAAGTATAGATTTCACTATTATGTTGTCGGTTGTTTCTAAGTATAGCTCAATCTCACTTGTATATCTATAAGGGAACATGTTTTTGGGAAAATATCAAGATGGACGTAGAGTCTCTCGCTGATGTCTTCCTAATTTGTTGTAAACGATTGAAGTGTAAGTGTCTTGACCTATTAGAGTTTTAGCCATTGGCGCACTGCATTTTCAACATCTGATAACGGATCAGGTTGGAGATTCCCCAATTTTCTCAAGAACTTCGCTTCTGAGACTGTGACCAGACTTTGTGCGTCGAAGGCGCCGGTATCCAGAAATCTTGTTTTTATAGGGATTTCAAATCTTGAATCACGTACGCTCGTTGTATATGTCACGACCGTGACAAGTGCACGATCTTGGATGAGAGCGGGTACACTGATAACGAGGCAGGGTCTGACTTTAGCTGCTATTCCGAGATCAACGAGCCAGACTTCACCTCGATTTTGCTTCGGCATCCGCTGCCTCCATTTTGTCATGTTCAACAAATAGTGCCTCAGCAATTTCGGTGAGTGCCTCATCTGTCAAGGGGGGAATATCCAGCAGAGCCACCTGCTTTATGATTTCAGAAGCGAGCGCGTGTTTTTCAATATCAGGAAGTTGGTTGAATGCTTCCAATATGTTTTGTGGAGTTGCATGCATCTGGGGCCTCCGTGTAGCAAAAGTATAAAGTTTATGAAAATTGTACCAGGACTTACGCAAATTTAGAACATAAGCTCAGTATTCGGACAAGCAGCCCGCTCCTCAAGGGCGGGGTCCCCCCGCCCGCTAGGTTTCCCTCTAAATCCCATTATCATAAGGACTTATCAACGTGCTGCGTAAGTCCTATAAGGTCTACCGTACATCCTTCTCCCCCGCATGAGTTGGTGATACTGTTTGGAGACACCCGCTCTTGAATATGGGCAAGTTTTTTATTCAGATTCAACTGCATCCTCCTCTTTCGCTTCCCCAATTCTATTTTGGAGCCCTGCCGAACTGTTATAGAGAGCCTCTGCTATATCCAAATGATCTTCCGGTTCTATACCTTCAACAAGGCCAAACGGGAGTTCTGTAACAGGTTTGTCCTTATGGAACCACCATGCACCGACCTCCTCCTTTTTCAGGTAATCTGCTGATCCACGTGTGGATTCTCCGAGTTTCCGCAATTCACCTTCGCGAATCAGGTTCCCGATTTGTTGGAGGAGATAGTTGCTGTGCGTTGTAATCACAACGTAAACACCCGCTCGGACCAAGCGAGCAAACGTTTGTGCAATTTGGGTTTGTGCACCCGGATGCAGGTGAGATTCAGGTTCCTCAATAATGAGCACATCACCCGGTTCAACGACACCTTTCAGAAAGAGGACTAAAGGGGCAAGCTCAGATACCGTCGCCGCGGCGTGACTCATCCGCAGTCCTTCTTCCGCCTGAGCTGGACGGTACAGAAATTCCGGTGGGGCTTTTGGTGTAGGGCGTTTAACCTCTATTTTACCCTCCAGCAGTTCTGCCTCCAGCAGTTCTGCGACGCGACGAACACTGCTTGACGATTCCTCGCTCTCGCTGTAGCTGACAATCTGCTTCAAAAAATCACCTATCATTCCCGAAAATGGAGACATTTCAAGGTGCTCTAAACCGAGGCGCGTCGCCTGCTTAATAAGGACAGGCATAATCACACCGTGACTTTGCATGAGGCCGCTTCGGACAGCAGGCAAGTAGTACGAATTCTCTTCCTGCCACCGCTCAGTGCGTAAGGTCTGAAATAGGTGTTCAACGTCGGGCACCGGACAGAATTTTGTCTTACTTTTTGCGTCAAGAAGAATCATGTCTGAATTGATGCAGCCTGTTATCGTCTGATCGGCGGCTCCAGAGGCACACACCTCAAAATCCCAAAACTTATGCTCTTTGTCCCCAACCGTCAGTGAAACTTTCATTTCGTTGTCTCGGCTGCCAGTGAATCTAATTAACTTGGAAACATCCTCAACGTCGAAACACCGTTTAAGCTCGTCTGGAAAGTCTTCCTGACTTGTGAGCCCAAACTCCAAAGTGGCTTGCATCCGTTGAGGTAAGTCGGAAAATGTGAACGGACGCTCAGGTGTGTTTAACTTTTCGAGTGCCTCGAGCATCTCTTTTTTTAACTTCTCCCGTTGATTTTGTGGCTCGTGATGTTGTGAACGGAGGACAAGATCGAAATAAGAAGCAGTGGAGTCTGCCCAAGGAAATTGTGGAATGCCCCCAAAATTCCGGTATAATGCGTAAATAAGCACGGCGAGATACGTCTTGCCAGTGTTGCCCTCACCGACGAATACAGTCAGCGGACGCAGGTCTATTTCTGCCTTCTCTATCGGTCCGAAGTTTTCTACACTAATGTGTATGTCCATTGCTTCTTCCTCTATTGGTGATGGTTTTGAATCGGTTATATACCTATCTGGGCTCAATTGCAACGTGAGTTTGAAAAAAAGCTTCACCTAGTATGAAGAGCGGGCTGGTTTCCCGAATACTGGGCGATAAGTCCGCTCCTTAGGGACGATCCGTTTATAGGCAGGCCCCTGGGTTTCTGCCCGCCTCTTAGTCCCGTAGGGACGATATCTTTATAGAAAACCGATAACGCAAAAACTCTTAGTCCCAGTATTCGGGCAAGCAGCCCGCTCCTCAAGGACGATATCTTTATAGAGGTTAGGGAAAACGGACATTTATTATCAAGCTCACGTAATTGCAAGGGAAATGAAACCGCTGCCGATGCCCAAGGTTTTGCCGTTTTTATCCTGCATCTCCAGGTACACCGTCGCTGCCAATGCTTTTTCGGCAATATCTTCGGCAGGCAGAATGCTTTGTGCAGGTGCGGTATTTATGGTGCAAAAGATAAAGAAAACGACAGTAGCAATCTGTGGAAATTTCCACAAAAAATTATGTCTATATTTCATAAGGTGTCTCCTTTTTGTCTCTGTCATTGTGAAGATGGTTTGTCATGACAAATTGAATGTGTTAACAATATTATAACATATTTTATAGAAAATGTCAAGCGAATTCCGCGGACGATTCTATAAACATATCGTCCTTGAAGAGCGGGCTGTTTGCCCGAATACTGGGACTAACAGGGACCGGAAACCGCTGTTTCTATAAATATATCGTCCCTACGGGACTAGACCGTATCATTCCTATTTAGAAGAATCCTCAAAATCCGCGAAATCCGTGTAATCCGCGCTAATCCGCGATTCAGACAACATACTGCTCTACACCGTCAGCGTAATCTCCTCCTGCTTCACAATTTCCTTGATATGTCCATAAGGTTTAGAGGCTACCAATTCCAGCGTCTCTGGCGATAACCGCTCCAAAATAGGCTGCGGTAAATTGTGAGTCCCCGCGTATTGTGGAAAATACCGCAAAACGAGAAACCGCCGGTCCCTATCCTTCGGTTTCCAGCGTAAAACACCGTGCGTCAGCAGCTCTGAAATAATCACGATATCCCCCGCCTTCGGCGTAATATTCACAAAAACAGGGTCATCAATTGGGTCGATACCATCCCCCTCGTCAAGTGTCAGCAGTTGCTTCGGACGGTCGAACGCACTCTTATGCGAACCGGGGATTACAATGAGACCGCCATCCCCCGGATAGACATCCGTAAAATAGGGAAAACAGACGAAATTATCGCAGTAGATACGTCCGTTGTTCACCTCGTAACGGGTGCTATACCAGCCGTAGTCATCGCGAGCACAGTGCAGGCCGCCGGGATTGACGTGCGCGTTTTCTCCCGCCTTCCACAAATCGTGCTTATCATGTTTCAGCGACCCCCGCCCAAATCGCGGCTGATTATCTGTCAACTCCTTGATAATCGGCCAGAGTGCTCTGTGCATCGTTAAACGTTCAAGCGACTTGTCGAAAGCGAACCCGTGCTGATGAAGCCCGCGTTGTTCAAAGCCCGGTGGCAACGCATCAGGTGGGGTTGTGATATATCTATCAACCGCCTCAGCCGCCTCCCCTAACGCATCCCCGGTGATGACATTTTCCAAGTGAAGATAACCGCTTACATCAAATAGATAACGTTGTTTCGGTGTCATAGCCACAATTCTCCTCTATTTTCACAGTGCCATATCGAACGTTGTTCCTGTCACGTTGCCTTTCACAAAAGCGTCTCGGAAGAGCGTTTGACGTTTAGGGGGCATCGTTTCCAGCAACGCCTGTGGCGGTTGTGACCGCGTCCACCGTTTATCCACAGAGTTGTACGCGTTGAAAACAGCGACGCGGTCCACGTCAGGATTTCGCCATGCTTGTCCGCTGTGCGTAATTGCCTCCGTAAAAATAATCACAGAACCGGCGGGACAAGAATAGGTGTCCCAAAACGGCCACTCTTCTGTGCGAACAACTTCTGGAGCAGTATACGCTGCCTTATGGCTGCCCGTAATAAACAACGTGCCACCATCCCCCTTCTCCACAGGGTTAAGCTCCCAGACGACACGCGTTAAACCGCTATACGCTTGACCCGGCAAACAGTGATATTCGTGGCAATCCCCCGGCATCCGAAACATGCCGTTGCCGTTATGTGGACTGAATGCAAACGGAGGGTCATCTGATGCGGCACGCAACGCCAGAAAACTCATCTCCATGCGGAACCCGTAGCATGTCTCCGAAGCGAGATACGGGGATGCAAGGAATTCGTTTCCGAATGCTACGACAACCGGATGGTCCATAAGTGCCTCCAACGGCCCGCCGTAAGTAGAGCGGTGGAGTGAAGGAATCGTTTCGGGAGTGCGTTTTAACCGATAGCAGAAATCGCGCATCTCCTCAACTTCTGACTCTGTCAACACACCCGGAATTAAGAGCCACCCGTTCTTATCAAAAAGATATTTCTGTTCCTGTGTCAACGGAACGACGGATTTGCCATCAGCGTTTGTTGTCGTGAGGTCCGCAGCCGTTGTCCTTAGCGGGTTGCCAAAATCCTTGTTAAACTTAATGCCTATCTGTTTAGCCATAAAACTGTTCCCCTTTTGTCAGCGTGCCTTGTAATACCATTTCTAATTGAAAATGTCTCTTTCTTGTAGCATAAACTTCCAGTTTGTGCGCTTTCTTGTAGCATAAACTTCCAGTTTGTGCGTCTTTGTAGTAGCATAAACTTCCAGTTTGTGCGTCTTTGTAGTAGCATAAACTTCCAGTTTGTGCGTCTTTGTAGTAGCATAAACTTCCAGTTTGTGCGTCTTTGTAGTAGCATAAACTTCCAGTTTGTGCGTCTTTGTAGTAGCATAAACTTCCAGTTTGTGCGTCTTTGTAGTAGCATAAACTTCCAGTTTGTGCGTCTTTGTAGTAGCATAAACTTCCAGTTTGTGTCTTCCGTTCTCCGTTTCATTTCTAACAACCGGTAATGATAGAATAATTAATAAAAATGGTATAAGCATGATGGAAGGCAAATCTCCCTATACGACGGGCGATGAATCGCCCTACTACGAACTAGAGGGCAGCTCTACCGATTTTTTAGCGATGCCCAACGGGTTGAAACGGTTGAAGCTGAAGGATCAACAGATAAAATGTCATCAAAAACTATCTTACCATCTTTAATCCGATAAGAGACCCTAAAATTCGTTTCGAAGTTAACAAACAGATTCCAGCCAATACCCTCAATAACCTTTACCATCAGTAGATTTTTCCCTGCCCTCAGCGGGACTGAAGGACGTTGCGGCATCTCCGATGCCTCATTACTCTGCATTCTCTCTCTAGAGGTATAGACAACTTTACCGTTGAGCCAAACCTTCGCGTAGTCGCTATAACCGAGATGCATCGTTACCTGCGATGCTTTGTCAACATTAAAAGCGATAAGTCCGTAAAACACCGCATTTGAAAATCCCTCAGGATTTAATCCTACACCCCCAACAAGGTCGCCTATATTTTCAGTGAATATTTCGTGTCTACCCCCTAAAAATCCGCCATGCCAGCGCAAATGTCCCCCGACGAACAGGATGTCTATCGGTTTTATCTCACCTTGTGCCAAGCTATTTTCCGCAACCCGCTCATCGGTATACCGAGAAAGAAAATCTATTTTGAGGCTCCCTATGTCCTCACAGTCAATTCTGCCACACGAGACAACTGTGTAAATCCAAGGCCCACCGATATAATCGGGATTATGCTGAATACCGCCCTGTGCATACACCGTAGTCGTAACCAAGCAGATTAGTAGTCCAAGCATCACGCTAAGAACAGGACGTGTTTGGATTGTATACATTTTTACCCTCACTATTTGCTGTTGAACAAAGAAAAGCCCGACATAAGCCGTACTACATGCCAGCGCAAAGTTCTGTAACCAACGCAGCGTTTTCACCAACCTGATCGCCGAATTGCTGATACATACCGAGCAACAGCACATCAATCGGTTTCGCGTTCTCTATAGCGAACTTAACCTCGTCACGAATTTGCTGTTGACTTCCGATTGTTCTACCCGCCGCCAACACTTTGAAGAGGATACACGGTTTATCCGTCCGTTGTATCGCCTTACACATCTCATCGCGGTCCTCGCGCGCATAAATTTCGCCTAAAGGGTCATAACCAAACTTCTTTCTAAACTTTTCAGTGCCACCGTGTAGGTTATAGAGGGCAGTCATGTAGTAGTCTATATCCCACCCTTCATCTTCAGCAATATGCACCAATTTCGGGTCGTGAACGGATAAACCGACGAGAGCCCCGGTATCGCGAATCCGTTTCAGGATATCCTGCAACAGCGCAAGCCTATTTTCTCGCAGACACCGTTGTCCTACACCGCCTCCATGTGGTGCCATACCGAGCGGGTTGTGTTTCGCATCTTCAAAAACCCGGTCCGGTTCATCGTACCAAACGGAACTCCAGCTGAGACAAAAGTAGTGCATTGTGCCCCCCGCATCGCGGTACCGCTGTAGGTCAGAGATGGAACGTTCCGTTACGCTATTCTGCCAACCGTTAATCCCGACCGCCTCCGCTCTTTTGAGCGTCGCCACAACCCGTTCCGGGGTATGATACGCCTTCTGATGCTGTGACAGCAGTTGATTAAAGTGAGAATAACCGTAAATCGGATTATCTCCAATCAACAACTTACTGATTTGATGATTACAAAATGCGACCTTCGGTAAGTTAGTTTCCACTATATTTCCTCCAAGATAGAAAACAGCTCTCAAAACGTGTCTAACCGAACAGAAATCCCTCGAAAACGGATGTATCAATTTCACGTACAAGCTGCATCGTCAAATCCAACGCTGCCGTGTAGTCATCAGTGTTAATAATTGAGACATGGCTATGGATATAACGTGAGGGCACACCGAGCACGACGGAGGGAACACCTCTGCCGAACTGATGAATTGCCCCGCCATCTGTTCCGCCAGATTGACGCACACCTAATTGATGCGGTATTTCATGTTTCTTCGCTGTCTCAACCACGAAATCAGCCAACTTCGGATTGACAATCATAGAAGAATCAATTATCCGAATTTGTACGCCTGCGCCAAGCTTTCCCTGCGATTTACCGACGCTTAATCCTGGCGTATCATCGCCTGGCGGGCCCTCAAGTACAATTGCAAGGTCAGGTTGCACACTATTCACCATTGCCCGCGCTCCTCGTAAGCCAACCTCTTCCTGTACACTTCCTACCCCGATTACGGTGTTTGGGTGTTTCTCAAGCTGCAAAAGCGCATCAATCACAAGTGCAACCCCGACGCGGTTATCGAACGCCTTGGCTGATAACAATTTGCTGTTTTTCAACGGCATAAAGGGGCCGTAAGGTGCAATCGGGCACCCCGGTCGGATGCCATACTCCTCCGTTGCCTGTTCTTCGTTCTCCGCGCCTACATCAATAAACAGGTCCTTCATATCCAAGACCTTATCACGGCCGCCTGAAAGTAGATGGGGCGGTGTTGAGCCGACAACGCCGTGCACTTTTCCCAATTTCGTTGTAATCCTGACGCGTTGTGCTAATAGCGTGTGCGCCCACCATCCACCGAGCGGCAGAAACTTGACGAACCCATCATCCGTGACATTTTGGACAACAAATCCGATTTCGTCTAAATGCGAATCGAGTAAAATCCGTGGGTGTTCCGCTTCTCCTGCGCGCGTGCAGAAAATATTTCCTAATCTATCTGTCTCTACTGGGCCCACATCGGCGACAGCGTCGCGAAAGACATCCCGTACTTCCGCTTCATATCCCGGAATTCCATCAGCTTGTGTCAATGACTTGAGCAATTCTATTGAGGTTTCTTTCATCTTTGTGTTCCTTCACCAATCGTACTATAATTTGACAGCATTATAGCACGATTGATATTTTTCAACAAGGTTTTTCCGAAAAAAGTAGCCCCAGCGGAGCGGGATGTTTATAGAAAACGCAACCACAACACATAAAGTAGCCCCAGCGGAGCGGGATGTTTATAGAAAGAACAACACCCTATCCGCGATTCAGACAACACACGCGAAATCCACTCCGCCGCTTCCACCCTTCCACCCTTCCACCCTTCCACCTATTCCTTTGACAAAAACTTTACACACTCCTATCTTCTACCCCCTTTCTTTAAAATTGGAATTGTGATATAATTCTCAACGGTATACAAACTGTGAAAAGGAGAAACGTGAATGAGCAATCCAGCTTACACCCTTTTAGCCGAAACATTAGAAAAACAGGGAATTCAGGTTGAAGCGATTAAAGCACACCTCAAACAACAACATATTGAAACACCGTCCTGGGGTTACGGCAATTCCGGCACCCGATTTGGCGTGTTTGAACAGCCCGGAGCAGCCAGAAACGCCGCGGAACGTTTAGAAGATGCCGCTACCGTACACCGATTCACCGGCGTTGCCCCGACCGTAGCCCTTCATATTCCGTGGGATAAAACCGACGACTGGGGCGCGTTGAAACAGTACGCAGCAGATGTCGGCATCGGTATCGGCGCGATTAACCCGAACGTCTTTCAAGACCAAGCCTATAAACTCGGAAGCGTCTGCAATCCGAACGCGGATGTACGCCGCCTTGCAATTGACCACATGCTAGAGTGTGTTGACATCATGAAGAAAACAGGCTCAGATTTGTTGAGCTTGTGGTTTGCAGATGGCACTAATTTTCCCGGACAAGCCAACTTCAGAAAACGTAAACAGTGGATGACTGAAGCGTTAATCGAGGTTTACGATGCCCTTCCCCAGGACACCCGTATGCTCATTGAATATAAATTCTTTGAACCCGCCTTTTACCACACCGATTTACCTGACTGGGGCACTGCTTACCTAATGGCGGCAAAACTGGGACCAAAAGCACAAGTCCTCGTCGACCTCGGACATCATCCGCAAGGCACAAATATTGAATTCATCGTTGCATATCTTATTGACGAGGGAAAACTCGGCGGATTTCATTTCAACTGCCGAAAATATGCAGACGATGACCTAACGGTTGGGTCTATCAATCCGCAAGAGCTCTTTCTCATCTACACCGAACTTGTCGCTGCCGAGCTTGACCCGGAGACAAAAACCGATATCGCCTACATGATCGATCAGAGTCATAATTTGAAACCGAAGGTGGAAGCGAGCATTCAATCGGTATGCAACCTGCAAAAAGCATACTCAAAAGCGTTGTTAGTCGACCGCGAAGCACTCGCAGCAGCGCAAGATGCGGAGGACCTGATTGAAGCGGAGAGCATCCTTCAACGCGCGTACGAAACAGATGTGAACCCCTTGCTTGAGCAGGTCCGTTTAGAGCTGGGACGCGACCCGCATCCATTGACCGCCTATCGAAAAAGCGGCTACTACCAGAAGATTAGCAAAGCACGCATCGGCGGAGAGAGCCAAGGATGGGCATAAAACCTATTACAGCATCGCGAGACAATAGACATAGGCACGTGCAGTTGCCGTAACACAAACGTAGTTTTAGGATGAACACGGAACATTTGAAAAAAATCGCCGCAGAAAAAGCCATAGAAGCGGTTCAAGATGGTATGATTATCGGATTAGGCACAGGCTCTACCGTCTATTACGCGCTTTTGAAACTCGGCACGATGGTCCAAAACGGACTCAATATCATCGGTATCCCCACCTCAACGGGCACCGAGCAAATTGCGATAGAACAGGGCATTCCGCTCTCAACCCTGACGATTCATCCCACCATAGAACTGACAATTGATGGGGCAGATGAGGTAGATGCGCACCTCAACCTGATTAAAGGCGGCGGTGCAGCATTGGTCAGGGAGAAGATTATCGCCAACGTCTCCAAACGCATCCTAATCGTCGTTGATGAGAGTAAGGTCTCCCGCGTGCTTGGCACCTCGTTTGCACTGCCGGTAGAAATTGTCCGGTTCGGATGGGAAGCAACACATCGCGCAGTCGAGCAGGTATGTGAACACGCCGAATTGCGGGGCGGAATTCAGCAACCCTTGCTAACGGATAACGGAAATTATATCTTAGATTGCAATTTCAATGGAATTCCTGACCCCGAAGCAGTCGAATTGCAACTCAACAACATCCCAGGAGTCGTCGAAAACGGTATTTTCGTGAACCGCGCAGACAAAATTATTATCGGCACCCCTGCTGGCATTCAGTATATGGAGAAGAAATAGTGATTTACTGTCAAAAACTGAAAACGGACGCGTTCACCCTCCAGCTCTGTCTGCTATTCATAGGATGTGTTACGTTGCTAAATCCCGCTACCGGAGAGATTTTTACAGAAACCGGCTTGATGGACATCCCAACAGGCAAAGTGCTAAAACACGGTATATTCGACGCAGGGGTTTATGCCCCGTTCCAAAATTCATCACATTTCTCACGCGACGCTGTCGGGTTCCGAGCCAACTTTGGTATGTTTGATAGGGTTGAAGTGGGGTTGTCACATCTATTGCCTCAGGATAACACCGCGCCCCGCTACGCTTTGGTACACTTAAAGGCACAACTTCTCACGGAGGCCGGGATGATTCCGGATGTAGCCGTAGGGATTGACAACCTCGGTGACACGGTAAGTCAGACCGACACTGCATTTACAAAGGGGTGGCGGACCTATCAATCTCAATCCGCGTTTCTTGTTATCAGTAAAACCTTCAATCTGCCGCGCATTCCCCTTATGTCGGGTCACATCGGGATTGGCAATCACCGTTTCGCGTTTGATGAGCAGCCCATCGGCGTGTTTGGCGGGGTGAGCACTACGTTCCAACCCGCTTTCGCGAGAGGTGATATTGCGTTCAGTCTAGCGTTTGATGGCGCGGGGGTGAACGCCGGCGTGCGGTACACTGCCGATACTGGATTTCAGATTGCATTCGGCAGTGAGACACTGAACAGGCCGGACGAGCTCCGCTACATCTTCGCGATTTCTTGGACGAATGCGCAGCTGATGGAGCAGATAGCCGGTGCGAAGCGGCTTGCACGACAGGCTGCGAAACTTGCAAGTCAGGCAAAACGCACACCGACAAAAAAAGAGGAAACGCCTGAACAGTAGGAATACTCTCTCTAGGAATAGCCTTCAGCGGTAAATAGGGATTGACTTCTTACTGCTTGGCACTAATAGATTCCATCACATTTTGAAGTGATTTCAACAATTCTGCCAAAAAATCTTGGGGTGGCACAAGAATAATTTCAATTCGCCGATTCTTCGCCTTCGCTTCCGGCGTATCCTCCGTATCTATCGGTTGATAGAACGCATAGCCTGTTGCAGCCAAACGCTCCGGATTAACACCCGCATTTTCCTGCAAATACTTCACCGCAGCAATTGACCGCTGGGTTGACAAATCCCAGTTTCGCAGTGCTGAACCAGCAATCGGGCTGTTATCTGTATGCCCCTCAACGCGAATTGCATAATCCGAATAATCCACATTCAGCAACACCTCTTCCGAGATTGCGTCAAGGAGAGCTTTCCCCTCCGTACTCAGAATAGCACTGCCTGTTTCAAACAGGATTTTGCCTTTCACATCAAGCCGCAGCCGGCCGGCTTCATCCAGCACAGCCCCGACCGTATCCTTAAACCTTTCCTGGATAGCCGTGATAGAACGTTGCGAATGCTCACGAATTCCCTGTAATTCCGTTTCAATATCGGTGAGTTTTGCACGGAGCTTCGCCTTTTCAAGTTCAAGCGCACTTTTGTCCTGCTGGAGTTTATTCCGGTCCGCAGCAATTTTTCGCGCAGCCTCACTGGCATTTTCCAATATCTCTTTCGTCTGCTCCAGTTCTGTCTGCGTTTGACCGAGTTCTGTCCGTGTTTCTTCAAGCGTTTTCTCAGTTTTTGCTAACTTTTCTTCCAGCTCTGTCTTTGCTGTTTCCGTTGTCTTCAATGTCGCTTGGGTCGTATCCAAATCTGCCCGCGTTTTTTTAAGCGTGCGGGTCGTCGAATAAAGCGGTACCGCTAACCCAACGATAGCAATAACAGCAATGACTATAGAGGCAATTAAAAGAATCCTTTTTTTACTCATGTAGTTCTCCTCGTAGATTAAGAATAGCATCAAATCTATCATTTTTTGATGCCTTATTCTTTTTTATAATGCCGCACTCAGTGCAGCGGTGAATCAGAATGTAATCCCCCCGTTTCATAGTAAACGCAATCGGTTCCATCAAACCGCGGCACCTTTCGGTCCGGTCGCCAGGGTTCACATCTACGTGTAAGCTCCAGAGACATTCCGGGCAGTGATTGGTATACCCATTTCCCTTTACAAATACCCTACAATTTCCGCATGTAAAATTTTCAATATGCCGTTGAAATTTTTTGTTCACGGGTTAACCTCTACTTGCGTTTCATGGTGAAGACGGTCTAATGTTCGTTTTAGACTTGGTGATACGGTCGCAGCACGTTCCAAATCCCAATGGTCTCGAACAAACTGGCTTAAACGCGCATTATATCCGTTTCCAGTTTTTGCACTTCTATTGTTTTGTTTTGGTACAAGTGCTTCTCGCAATTCTGTTTTATTACTTTTTCGGGCAAGTGTTACAAGGAATTCTTTGGGGTCTCCGATTTCATAAGTGTTCCGTGGAATACGATGCGTTGGTATTCCCAAGAAACCTGCAAAAGCCGTTCTATCTGCCATAATCCAAGATTCAACTTCCATGACTGCAACCCGTAGGAAAAACCAACGATTTAAAGGACCTTTTACCCAAGACTGAATAAGACCAGGGGCACAATCTCTAGGAGAATCCAAATCTGTCAACATAAAAACACCGCATTCCTGATATGCCGCTCGGTTGTACTCCTGTGCCTTTCGCTGAAGATAGGAATTTCCTCTATATGTGATTTTTTGCTGAATTCCAATACCGAGATGTCTCAGAATTTTGGTCGAAACTTCAGTGCTGAGTATATCTTCTGCTACAAGTATTACGTTGTTTAATCCCATTTTAATAGGCTCAATTGTTCGTAATTTTCGGGACCGGTTCTTGAAAGAACGACCTCACCCACTGTTAAACCTGTTTCAAGTAGTTTTCGAATAGGTTTAGTATCCCAAGCAACGTTGACGACTGTTTCGGTTTGTGTAGGCGTAAGTATTAGCACCTCTGTCGCGTCAATGCCTGGTTCTGTAAGAAGCGCGTCGCTGTGTGTGCTAATAAAGACCTGCCGTTGCCTGATTTTTTGCATCTGGGAAATTAAAGGTGCCAGTTGGGAAACGATTCCAAGATTCAATGAAAGCTCCGGCTCCTCTAATAGGAGAACTGAATCGCTTTCAAGAAGCGACCACAAGAGCCCGATAAACCGGAGGGTGCCATCAGAAAACTGATCTTCTCGTTGCCACATTCCTTGTGCGCGCCAGTGGGAATAAAGTGCTCGCAAATGTGGACGTCCCGTGATTTCATCGCGAACAAGCTCCAACTGTTTAAACTGCGGTACAGCGATCTGGAGTGCCGATTCAATCTTTTTCAATCGTGAACGTCGTGTTTTTTCTGGGACGCTTGCAACCCGTTCAAGAAACCCCTGTCCAAACGGATCGGCTTCAACAAGCCTGCCCTGAATTGAATCTGCAAAACGGAGCAGCTGCGGCACTAAATGCAGATACGTAATGTTTCCGAAGAATTGTGCAATCTCTCGAAACTTGGCGTTCGTATTGATTTGTTCAAGAAACGTCTGGGTGAGGCGCGCTGGGTCTGCGGTATCCTCTGCATTTGGTCTATCAAGCAGCAATTCACCCGCTTTCCATACCCGTTCATGTGTGAGCAGGGTGCGGCGATACCCGCGCGGCTCTTGCTGAAAACCGAGCGCATATCGCCAAGTAGCAGGCGCGTCTGATGCATCCGCAATATGAACCTCAATTGAAACTTCAGGAGAACTTTTTGCTGCTAAACACCGTATCTTAGAGACACCGCCCCGGTCTTTAACAGCTTTCTGAAACCCGCCCCCTTCGGTTTTAGCAATATCGCGCAGAAACCGAAAAATATCCAGCAAATTCGATTTACCCGAAGCATTCGGCCCGACGATGAACTGCCGTTCCCTGAGCGGCACATCTATCTGTTGAAAGTTTCGCCAGTTTTTGGCGATAAGATGTTTGATAATCATAAATCAAAAGTTCCCCTAAAATAGATGCGACCCCGAACGTGATACGCAAAGTGACACAATCCGGTAATTCCGCTACTTTGTGCTTAGAGTTCCGCGCGTGTCATAAAGGTCGCATAGATAACAGCAGTCCGAACCAGATCGGGAATATGCACACGTTCATTTATCGCATGGGCCCCCCTACCCTGCGGCCCATAACCGATTCCCGGCAAACCTGTATTGACAAAATAATGCAAATCGGTAAATCCCGTGGTCGGTTTAAATTGGGTACGGTTAAAACGTACAGCCTGGACCGCCTGTGCAAATGCCTCAGCAAAAGGGGATGTCACCTCGGTTATGCACGGTTCAATCCGCAAAGTTGTGCGTACATTTGCCTTTAAATCGGAATAGTATTCGCATGCACCGGAAATTGCTTCCCGCAACTCTAGCTCAGCTAACGGAAGTTCTTCATTAGGGGTAATCCGCCGGTCAATTGAGAATGTGGCATGTGCTGGTACTGTGTTGATTTTATCGCCTTCACTTCCGTGAAACGTCCCGCCTATATTCATTGTAGGGTAACGTTCGGTGCCATCAGGAAGCGTAAAGGCCCGCTTCGGGTTTTTAAGCCCCCGTTTCAGCCGGTCCAACGTTGTCACTAGTTCCACCATTTTCTCGAAGGCGTTTATCCCATCATCGGGTTGGGAGCCGTGTGCTGCTTTACCGTTAACAGCGACCTCCATCCAGATAACGCCGTTATGTCCGTTCCCGATGTTCGTTCCCCCCCCGCCTTCGCAATTGATAACGTAGTTTGCCTTCACTAACTCCTTTTCAATGAGATAGCCTGCACCAAGTTCCCCCCCCGTTTCCTCATCACACGTGAACGAGCATTCAACGTTAAACTGCGGTTTTACGTCCATCTCCTTAAGGGCAGTGATTGCGAACAGAAGTGCAGCGATAGCATCCTTCATATCGTCCGCCCCGCGCCCGTAAAGCCACTCCCCGTTAATTTCACCACCGAACGGATTGAAACGCCAGCCTTCTGTAACAGGCACCACATCGTAATGTGCGTTGAAATGAACCGTCTTTTCTGCACCAACATTCCACCGGGCAATAAGGTTCAGTCGGGGATGACTCCCCGCGTTTGAGATAACCTGCTGTGCACGTAATTTTGGAACCTTCACGATTTTTGTTTTCATGTCTAAGGCATTGCACTTCGCCTCAAGTAGCCCGACAATCTCAGCATAATTTTCACCCGGCGGATTGACGGTAGGTATCCGAACAAGTTCTTGCAGCAATGCACATAGCGCGTTTCTATTGTCCTTAATATAGGTTTGTACGGACATATTCGATGCCTCCTTCAGCAGGTAAATGTCAATTGACAACCGCTTGGTCACCTGCTGATAAATGTGCAACCGTTTTTCCAGTATCAGTAAAGGTGCGGGTCACATTGACAGAGGCATAGGTCCACAAAATTTTCATAGCGGTATCGCTTTCGTTCCAAAACCGGTGTGGGATGCCCGCCGGAACAAACGTCGTGTCGAAAGCTTTCATTGTAAAAATGTCGCCATCCACTTCGCAGGTCGCTTCACCTTCCAAAATCGTGACAGATTCATCGCAGTTGTGGTAATGGCGGGCAATTGCTGCACCGGGCTCAAACATCGTCACACCGTTCGTTAAGGAGGTCGACTCGAGCCACTTCCCTGCGAGCGGCACAGTTTTTACACCGGTACCCCGGTCAATGGGAGTCTGTTCCGCAAAAGTGATAACGTGTGCACCTGTATTCATATCTGATATGTATCTCCTTATTATGGGTATTGGGTAGGTGTCTCCTTCCCTAGAAAATTATACCTCTTATCGGTTTAAATGTCAAGGTTAAATTGTGATGGTTTTCCAATTTTGAATTGCTTTTTTTTCTCAAATACGTTACAATACTTAACAATTCTATTCCATACCACATACAGCTCGTTATTTTGCAAAAGGAGTATCACGATGACCCGTTCTAACTTCAGCAGATTGTCTATAGTTATAGTTATGTGTGTCGCCCTTGTGTTTGCGACATCTTCTCAGTGTATAGCGAAAGCCAGCTTTTCAGGTAAAGTGATTGATGAGGCGGGGGAACCGGTGACTGATATTATCGTGGCACTTTCTCCTATAGCTCATGAGATGCATCACCTACACCGACATGCACCGCCGCCTGCTTTAGGGCTTGCGCTACAGAGTGAAACGGATGAGATGGGTGTGTTCAAGATAACAGATATCGTCCCACAATCTAGGATGGTATTAGCCCTTGACCCCTTCCAAGATGAATCAGATTATGAGTTCCGGGGTATCAAAATTGGGGGCATAGCCTTCTATATCAACCATGAATTCCAATATCTAGGATTTCCATTTGCGATTGCCCCCGATGCCGAGGTAAAAGATGTAGAGATAACCGTGCTTCGCCGTATGCGAATTCGCGCGCGTGTCCTTTTGGAAGATGGCACCCCGCTCCGCGGCGCACGCGTAAACGTGGAGGTAAAACAGGGAGGCAGTCGCAGCAGTGGACCGGCTCCCTTGGATGAAGAAGGTTTCTTTGTGCGGTATCTGAACCGTCCGGGGACTTATACTGTCAATGTCTCACATCAGGGACAGACAGCAAAATCCAAACCGATTGAGATTGAAGAGGGGCAGCGCATTGATGGCGTGGTCCTGAAGTTAGCGGAAGCGGCACCTGAAGCACAAGCGGAGCAACCGCAAAAACCGAAGCCGAGGGTTGTGATTGAGAAACCCGCTGGACAGGGACCGATGAACATACACGAATTTATTAAGTTGCAAAAAGAAGGGGTGTGGGCAATCAATCCTGAAAACCGACACGCCTATAAAAAGGTTGAGTGCAAGTCGCTTGAGGATGCACAAACTATCGCCGATGAAGCGAACGCACATCTTGTCGCTATCAATGATGAAGCAGAACAACGGTGGCTCCTCGCGGTGTTCGAAGAAGGAAATTTTTGGATCGGACTCAAAGCAGGGGCCGCAAAGTGGGACAACGGTGAACCGGTAACCTATACCAATTGGAACACGCCGCAGAAACCCGCTGAGGAAGACACTGACAGTGAGGCGTATGCTGTCCTTATCGGAAAAACGCGGGCATGGGAAATTGCACGCGACGGAAGTCCCGTAGAACGTATCACCGAACATGCAATCTTAGAGAAAGCAGTATTCATCCTCGATGAACTGGTGCCAACGGACAATTCGGAAACCCGTTGAATTATATCCTATAGGAGGTCTTGACATGAAAAAAATAGCAGTCTTCATTTTGGCACTTCTGTTTGTTATCCACGGCACTGCCATTGCGGAAGAAGCCCCCGCTAAGCCTACAAACCCACAGGCCCTGAGCAGTTTTTCGGGGACGGTTGTTGATGTAAACGAAAAACCGGTTGCAGGATTTGTGTTCGCCGTTATACCGATGCATCTCAACAATGGACACATGGAACCGGTGGATGCATCTCTAATTGGAGAGATATTTGGACGTATAGGTCGAATTCTATCCCCTAACCGAGACAAGGACGGTGAAGAAAATAAACGTTTACCCGGTACCGTTGAGACAGGGGAAGATGGAAAGTTTTCTATTCCGCGTATCTCGCCAGGGTTCGTTCAATTGATGATACAGCCAAACATACCCGGTGGTGATAAGTCAGATAAGAAAATTCTCTCGGTTCAATTCGGGCCGATCACCGTTTTTGAAAACAGAGGGGAGTTTGGGCCGGGTATGGATGATAGACTCACGTTCGCGCTGCCCGCCGGTGTGCCGGTCAAAGACGTGAAAATCACCGTGATGCAGCGACTGCGGATTCACGCCCAGATTGTTTATGCTGATGGGACGCCTATTGCTAACACTAACGTGAGCTTTCACATGAAGGTGAAAAGTGAGCACGGCAATAGTAGTATCGGCACTAGCGTTTCTACCAATGCTGATGGATACTTTACGCGTTATATGGATAATCCCGGGGTTTACACCATTTCAGCGGAACATAAAGGGCTCTCTGGTGGTGCAACTCCTTTTCAACTGGATGAGAAGCAGGCAGCACCTGAAAACCTCGTTATAAAACTCGATGGCAATCCACATGTCCCTGAGAAGGGGGCAGTCAGGAAACCGGGCTTAACGCCCGACGGAAAGCCTGTTGATGTAAAAGCGATACCCCGAGAAATATTTGTCCCCGAGCAGGGGGAATTCGTACCGCTAGTGACACCGGAAGATATAGAGGCACGAAAGAAAGCACAGCAGAAGAAAGAACTCGAAAAAAGTGTATGGGTTGTTAACCCCGCAAATGGGCACGCTTATAAGAAAATACCGTGTACTAACTGGCACGATGCCCAAAAAACGGCGATTAAGGAGGGCGCGCATCTCGTGTCCATTAACAACCGAGCCGAGCAGCTCTGGATACAAGTTATCTTCGGACACCAACCATTTTGGATTGGGTTGAACGATGTGGAAAAGGAGGGTGTCTGGCAGTGGGATAGCGGCGAACCCGTCACCTTCACTAATTGGACAGACCATGAAGTGTTTGGCGGGTCATCGCAGCCGGACTCCGAAAAGGATTATGTTGCGATGACGTTTCACTTCGGTGCATGGCAGGCAGTCGCACCTTCTAATAGAGATGGCAGGGGACACAGTCCGCTCTGGCACATTACGCGCCATGCAATCATAGAAAAGGACGGCCTAATTTCAAAGGTGCCTGAGCCAGCGGATACTACAGAGGAAGAAGAGTAGTGTGTTTTCAGTTCTGCAAATATTAATCTTGACTTCTCTTTTGAGAGCTGCTATACTATCTAACAGTAATGGTTACAAACCCATGTTCTGTATGGGTGAGTTTGGTGATGTTTTTCAACGCAAAACGTGTTCTATATTTAGAAAAGAGCTAATTTTGGGAGTTGCGTAGCTGTTATCGTGCACCAACCGTTTTGGTGGCAAAAATTGAGAGCTTCCGTAATCTTTTCGGAAAAGCAGCTGGCAACTACGTAACCAAGACAAATAAGGAGAATTCCGAACATGAAAGTCTATAAGATGTCTGCTGTGCTTGTTGTGTTGCTGATGTTGACCGTATCAATGTCAGGTTTTGCACAAGTGCAAGAAAAAAACCTCGTCGGCTGGTGGCTTTTTGATAATGATTCAGAGGAAACCGGCAATTGGGGAGATATAGTGTTTGAGGGTGCTGAGATTGAGAAGGGACAACTTGTCCTTGAGAGCGGAAAATGGGCACATGCCTTTGAGTATAGTGGTCCCGATATTAAAGAATTGACATTGGTCGTTTGGGTTAGTTTGGACAATCTGGATGTCAGGAGAGGTTCTGCACTGACCCTGGATCGGTGTTGTAACGTGGATCAGTTTTGTGGAATTATCTATGCTGAAAGACAACCGAGGCAATGGATGCCCGGCAGCAGTCATTTCCGACGCACGGATGATTTTCCCAATGTTGTGAATGAAGAAAAAACCGGTGAAATGCATTCCGTGGTAATAACATATAAGCTTGTCAACAACCTGTATGAGATCACCGGATATCGTAATGGCAAAAGCCTCGGCAGCTTCACAAAAGGGGATTCAAGAACATGGCGAAAAGATGAAGCTGAAGCAATCTGGGGCACGCGGCATAGCACCGGAAATGAGGATAAAGGAACCCGGGATTTCCTCGTCGCACATCTTGAAGAAGCTCGAATTTACAACGTCGCCTTGACAGAGGCGGAGGTCCAAAAACTGGAAATGGGTGGACTTGCAGTTGAAGCCCGCGATAAACTTGCAACCCGATGGGCAAAAATTAAGAGGTAGTAATTGCTTCGAACGGATTAAACATCTGTCCACCGAACCGAATTCTGAAGATTCAGAGTCCTCTATTACGTCCTTTAGGGGACTCTGATGAACTCAGGGTTCCGCTAAAATGTTGTTTATTAGGTTAAGTTTCAGATTAAAAATTTTAAAAGGAGTTGTTCACATGACAACAAAAATCTACTATCTCTGTGCAGTGTTGCTCCTGCTGGGTATGCCGATGGCAGGTTTTGCACAGGTGCAAGAGGGCAACCTCGTTGGCTGGTGGCGATTTGACGATGGCACAGACCAAACCGGTAATTGGGGTGATATAGCACTTGAGGGTGCCACAATTGAGGATGGACAGCTTGTCCTTAATGATGGAAAATGGGCACATTCTATAGAATACAGTGGACCTGATATTACAGAGTTAACATTAGTGGTATGGGTTACTTTAGACAACCTGGACCTCCGAAGAGGTTCCGCACTTACGCTGGACGCGCTCACCGTGGATCAGTTCTGTGGAATTATCTATGCTGAAAGGCAACCGAGACAATGGATGCCGGGGAGTAGTCATTTCCGACGCACGGATGATTTTCCCGATGTTGTGAATGAAGACAAAACCGGCGAAATGAATCTTGTAGCCATCACATACAAGAATGTCAACAACCAATACCAAATCACCGGTTATCGGAATGGCGAGAGTCTCGGTAGTTTTAATAAAGGCGATCTCAGAACATGGAAAGCCGGGAACGCCGAAGCCATTTGGGGAACGCGGCACACAGCAGGCACAGATAATAAACAGACTCGGAACTTCATTGCCGCACATCTTGAAGAAGCTCGAATCTACAACGTCGCTTTGACTGCTGACGAAGTTATGAGTTTGCACGAAGGCGGACTCACACCCGTTGAACCGAAAGGCAAGCTCGCTACGCAATGGGGTGCGCTGAAAACCCGATAATCTCTCTAACCTCTTCAGTAGGAGCGAGCTGTGCTCGCGACCTCTATGTGCTTTGAAAACCCAATAATTTCTCTAACCCGCGTTCAAAGGCCGGTAGTTGAATCTACTGCTGGTCTTTGAACTTTTTCTTATCAATCCGGCAGGATGCGATATCCGCTGCTAATACCTGTAACCATCCCGGTAATTGCCCATAACCCAGCACATACCATCTCCCCGATAACCAACCCCAGAAACACAGGCCGTGCTTGTCGGTATGCCTTCAATCCGCCATATTTCACGATAGCGAATTTCATTCCCCATCCCAGAAAGATTGAGAACCACAGTTTGAAGGTCGCCCATGAACTCAACATCGTATAGCCGAGGGGATGCAGGGGCCACCACACAAAGGTCTGCCGCATCCACATCAACCATGCCGTGAACCCCCCGCCGAACATAATAAACCCTGTGTTCGTCCAATTGGTAGTCGTTTTCGGAGTAATGAGCAGCCCTTCAAGCTGCCGCATAAACCAGCTGCCGCCCATATAGGGGGCACCGTGTGCATAACCGACTTTAAGCGCGGAATAGTAAGAGATGCCAAGCCCGATAACCATTGCAACCGCCATTGCAATGAGCAGTTGTCGGCGTTTGACGCGTGCCTCGTCTGCCGCCTTCAGACCGTTCATAATGTTCGGCATCATAAACTCCCGCAGGTCAAGCGTTAGACACACCGGGTGCATCAATAACGATGTTAGGGTCGAGGGATGAATTTTTGAGGTGCCGAGGGTTGTGAGAAAAAAGCTTTGCGGTGAAAACGATGGATTGATGAACGGAATGCCACCGTTAATTACCTGCCACGTCAAGACCACATACATTGCAAGCAGGAATAGCACAAAACCTAACGCGAACAGAATGGACATCCCCATCATGTGATTGAAAAAGACCAGCACACATACCCCACCTATAAGTCCAAAGATTGTAACCCCGTAGGGCATTGCCTCATCGGAGGTGCGGGATTGGAACATGTTTTTGATGTGGTGTCGCGTTTTCCATAAGGCGATAGCAACAAACACTAAACATGCACCCGCCTCCTGTGCAGCACTGAACGACTTTCCTGTCCATTGAACACCCGGCCCGGAGGTCAGTTGAAAACCGAGTATTACCCCCAAAAGGCATTGCAGCTTGTAAAACAGAAAGAAAAACCAGATGCTGAAAGAGACCTCTAGGGTTAACAGATAGCTAAATCCCACCATTGACCAAAAGATAACAATCTGAAATGGACGCAGGGCATTCCACGGTCTTTCTGTCAGATATTGATTGAGCCAAAAATCGCGGGGGATATGTGGCACGGCGGGGAAAAACGTGTGGAGCCCGTTCATAGTATGGAGAAATACCGGAAATGCCAATCCGAACCAGAACGCGCTGTTTTTAAAGAGCGGCCCGAGTCTACCGCTCCCTTGCACCGCCATCTCAACAGGCAATTTGACAAGCGGAAACGCGCAACGTTCATATTCCACCCACTGCTTACGGAGCAGGACTGAAAGGCACACCATCACGAAATAGATGACCAGCACATAACAACTCCAGATAAGGATAGGGGATATCCACGCGCCCCACGGCACCGCCTCACCTGCAAACAAGCCTTCATAAAAGGAGCGGATAGCGGACTCGTCACGTACCACACGCCAATGCGGAATATAGTGGTGGAATAGCGATTCCCAATCGTTTTCAGCCGTGGCAAAATACTGATAGGCTACCATCGGGCTGAGCGCGTAACGCATCATCCCTGAAGATGGGATGCCCGCCGGGGCAAGCATAATGCACCAGATTGTGATAAGTTCACCCGGTGAAAAGGCGGATTGCGGGTGAATCTGTTTTAAAAGGACATTAACCCCCAATACAAACAACGTGAGCACAAAGAACGGCCCGACTGGGAAATGCCCGCCTGCAAGGAAAATGTTACGGATGACGTAATCGTTGTATGGGGCAAGGAGACATTCAATCGTGGCGCACACCAACCCGATGAGTACTGCACGCCAAGAGAGACTTGTTCGTGTCCGTTGTTGTATCACTATCTGCTCACTTTCGTATTGGTAATAGTGCTATAGTAAATTTTGAAAAAAGTTTTCATCTAGTATGAGGAGCGGGCTGGTTGCCCGAATACTGGGCGATAAGTTTGCTCCTTAGGGACGCTATGTTTATAGGCACCTGGGTTTTTGTCCAGCTCTTAGTCCCGTAGGGACGCTATCTTTATAGAAAACCGTTTCCGCCCCGGCTCTTAGTCCCAGTATTCAGGCAAGCAGCCTGCTCTTAAGGACGATATCTTTATAGAAGTTAGTGCAAACGGACATTTATTATCAAGCTCACGTTTTTAATAATACACCGAGCATCAGATTTTGTAAAGCGGAAAATATGAGCACAGTGTCACACTTTTAACACAGAAAACGCGAGGGGTTGTCATAAAATAGTGGTTTAATTTAAAGAATTCGTTTAGAATTGGCATATCAAATAAAAAAAAGAGGAGAAAAATGAAAAATTTCTTAATATGCATCGGACTACTCTGTTTTAGCGCAGCAATACTTGCACAAGAACCGACTTTTACGGTAACAGAGTACCGGAAAGATATGCTCTTAGCAAAAGAGCCAGTTGTGACAGGATTTGAAGGGACATTAGCTGTTGTGGAGTTTGAGACGCTGCTTGACGCTCCACCCGCAATCGCTTACTACGGTGTTCCGCATACGGAGGGCAACTTGACAACGCCCCGGTATCGCAAAAGTGCGAAGGGAATATATATTGATGACAATAAAACACGACATCGCATTAAGCTGGATGTCTCTAAGCTAGAGGATGTGCATTACGATACAGGCCTCATTGCCAATGGCGGTGGCACGATAGTTTATCGTATAGAGGTTTTCGACACGCGCATACAGACGACCCGTGCCTACGACCGGCATTTGCGTTATAAACGTGAAGGCGCGCCTAAAACCGGCACCTATACATCGCTTGTCACCCTGACAGAGGGACCTTTTGTCGACCTCGTCACCCATGAGGCTGCCGTTATTTCTTGGGAAACGGACAGGCCGACAGAGGGGCGCGTTTTGTCGAAAAATCGGGAATTTTTATCCCTAGAGCCTGCTGTACGCCATGAAGTTCGACTCACCAAATTAGAGCCGAATACCGTCCATACCTATCAGGTACATTACGGTGTCTATACACCCACCTATACCTTCAAAACTGCCCCCGAGCCGGGAAAAAGTGCCAATTTTAAGTTTGGGTTCATGTCAGATTCTCGGGCTGGCGTTGGCGGTGGCGAACGTGCACAGAATGGGGTCAACGCGAAGGATTTAGGACGTTTCGCCATTGAGCTCTATAACAGAAACGCCGATTTCGTCTGTTTCGGGGGTGACCTCATAAACGGGTACACCTCTGACGTGCGCGATTTTGAATCACAACTTGAAACCTGGAAGCGCACAATTCAACCTGTCGGTGCAAATATTCCTTTTTACGAGGCAATTGGCAACCACGAACAGGTCGGCACATATTACAAGGTCAAAGCCCCGCATCTTAAGCCGGATGAATACTACATCCAATTCACAGGAACAGTCGGTGAAGAGAGTGCGGAGGCAATCTTTGCCCGAGAATTTGTCAATCCCACCGGCAGTCGATACGGAACCGGGGTACCGATGCCTGAAGCAAAAGTCGACAGTGATATGGGTGGACCTGAGACCGGGCCTACCTACGATGAAAATGTTTACTCCTTCAACTACGGACGTATCCATTTTATTTCTTTAAACACAAATTATTGGTCAACCGGTTATAGAAATTTAAGCGAGTTCGGCCAGAAATCGCAGGACAAAACGGCAATTAACATTGCGCTTAAACACCTCGGGGGCAACCGGGAGGGGTATGTTATGGCGAACCAGTTGGCCTGGTTGAAGCAGGAATTGGCCGCCGCTCAAAAAGATGACACCGTGGACTGGGTGTTCATTTTCCTCCACGAGCCGCCGTTTCCGAATGGGGGCCATGTCAAAGATGCGATGTATTGGGGTACCCCCGGTGAGGGGAAGTTCGGAGGCTACAACGATAAAACCGCGCCACTCGGAGATGTGCTAGATATGCGGAATCGGTTTTGGAAAATTGTCGCTAGTACACCGAAGGTATTAGCCGTGCTTTGTGGAGACGAACACAATTATAGCCGAACGCTAATAGATTCATCGGTGCATCCGGAGTACCAACTTCCTGTATGGCAGATTATCAGCGGTGGATGTGGCGCGCCCTATTATGTTCAGGATAAATCCGTTCCGTGGGTTGACAACGTCAAGGCGTTCACAATTGATAAACATTACTGCCTTTTCATCGTCGATGGCGATAAAATCGGGTTGGAGGTCTATAACGATAGCAATCAAAAGCTGGATAGCATCTCAAATCTGACAACGATTCGCACCAAACGATAGCTCTTTTGTCAAAAAGCCATACTTTTGTCCCATTTTTGCAACAATTACGCGCTATAATTACTATAGTTTGGACAATATCTGTGAGGTTGATGCACGATTTTCAAAGCATTTCTGATTTTTCTCTAAGTTTCTCACACACGGACAAATAGGAGAAAAATAGGATAGGATGTGCGAAAACGCAGCCCCAGCGGGGCGTTATGTCTATAAGGCCAGGGCTTCACATCGCGTTGATAAAGTCCATAGATAATGGGATGTAAAGCGGGACCTAGCGGGCGAGGTGACCTCGCCCCTACGATGCTACATGCTAAATTTGCATAAGTCCTGTAAGACATTATGCCGGTTTAATTGTAGTCCTTCTGTTTCGTTAGCAGTTGCGGTGTGTAGGGGCGGGGTTTCCCCGCCCGCTTTGAGGTTATCCGTATTCATAGGACGGGGGGACCCCGCCCCTACGAGGTTCACAAGCAGACTCTGATTAAATCATTATAATGTCTATTCAATAGGAGAGGCAGGCACATGGAAAAAGGAAGCTGGATTAGTTACGTTATTATAGGCGTTCTTGTTTTTTCAGTATACGGTTTTGTCTTTCGCGGGGGTTCATCAGAGCAGGCGGATGTGAACGGCGTGGATAAAGCATCGGGACACATCAGGATCAAGAACAAAGGCTCAGATACGATGGTAAATTTGGCGCAAGCTTGGTCAGAGGCATATGAAGATGTCTCTGATACGGCATCCGTTGACGTGTCAGGCGGCGGCTCCGGAACAGGAGTTGCTGCGTTAATCAACGGAACTGTGGATATCGCAAACTGTAGTCGTCAGATAAAACCCAAGGAGCTGGAACAAGCCGAGAAAAACACCGGCAAAGTGCCGCAGGAATTCATCGTTGGATATGATGCGCTTGCTGTTTACGTCCATAAGAATAACCCGCTGGACCGCGTTACTATTCGCGAGCTTGCGGAAATTTACGGTGAAGATGGTAAGATAACCGAATGGAAGCATCTCGGGATTGCACATGCAGCCTGCCAAAGTGACAGAATTATCCGCATTAGTCGGCAGTCCAACTCCGGAACCTACTTCTATTTTCGGGAGGCACTGCTCGGCAAATCGCGCGACTTTGAACTAGGCTCTCTCGATTTGCACGGTTCTAAAGATGTGGTAGAGGTTGTCGGCCGAACGCCTTGTGCCATCGGTTATAGCGGAATGGGATATGCGACAACGCATGTCAAGATGTTAAAGGTTGCAATAGCCGATGGCGAAGCATATTACTCACCGAATCTTGAGAACGTCATAGCGAAAACCTATCCCATTGCACGACCACTGTATATGTATTCGCTCGGTGAACCCATTGGACAAGTGAAGCTCTATCTGGATTGGATTTTATCGGAAGAGGGACAAAAAATTGTCGAAAAGCTCGGTTTTGTGCCGCTAGAACGCAACTAAGGAACGTTTAAACATCACATGAATTTTATACGAACCTGTTTCGGATTTAAAGGACGAATCAATAGAGCGGCATGGTGGTTGCTAAACGCACCAATCTTGGCTATCTTTGCAATAGCGGTAATTGCTTACGATTTTCCCGCTAAATTCTCACCTGAATTGATTCCGTTGTTCGCACTCGCTTGGGTACATTTAGCTGTCAGTGCCAAACGGTGGCAGGACAGAGGAAAATCTGCAGGGTGGCTCCTATTTCATCTTATCCCCCTAGTTGCTGTGATTTGTATGCTATTAGCCCAAGCATCCTCAGGCTGGTGGCGCCTGTTTTATCTCATCGCGATTGTTCACGGACTCTGGACCCTCATAGAATTAGGTTTTAAGAGAGGCGTGAAGGGAGACAATCGGTTTGGCCCTGATTCAGAGACAACCTCTGAACCGGTAATTGACCTCTATATTCAACTATGCGGGATTAGCTCAATCCTCTTCGTTTTCGGTATCTTTTTCTTTGTCTTCAAGGAGGGTGCCGGTTTCCTTTTTAACGGTCTAAATTTAGGGGAATTTTTGACCAGTGAAGAGTGGTATCCAACATCTCTTAAAAACAAAAGATACGGCACCTTTGCACTGATTTTGGGAACGCTCAGTGTAACTGGCTTAGCGATGTTTCTTGCAGTACCGTTTGGCCTTGGAGCAGCGATTTTTGTGTCAGAATTCTGTAGTCCTAAGTTGAGAGAGACGTTCAAAATTGTAATCGAATTCCTCGCTGCGATTCCATCAGTCGTTTGGGGATTTATCGGTTTGACCTTGATGAATCAGTTGATAATAGAGGTTTTTAACGCACCTATCGGTTTAACGATGGTAAACGGGGGCATCATGCTAGCACTAATGAGCGTTCCGATAATCGTCTCCATAGCGGAAGATGCCCTGAAAGCGGTGCCGGACTCCTACCGTGAAGCAGCCGAGGCACTCGGTGCAACCCGATGGCAGGTAATTTACCGCGTACTTTTACCGGCAGCGAAAAATGGGTTGTTAGCCGCAGTCTTACTCGGCGCAGCGCGGTCTATCGGAGAAACGATGGCGGTTTTAATGGCAACCGGGCACTCGGTCAACCTCCCGACAAACCCACTCTCTTGGATTCGCACCCTCACAGCAACAATCGCCGCAGAATTGGGAGAAGTCGCAAGAGGTGCTGAACATTACCAAGTGCTATTTCTCATCGGGGTTCTGCTTTTTTCTATTACGTTTGTAGTAAACCTCATCGCAGATTTGGTTATCAAGGGTATACGGCAAAACTAATACCATTTTTATTAATTATTCTATCATTACCGGTTGTTAGAAATGAAACGGAGAACGGAAGACCCAAACTGGAAGTTTATGCTACGATAAAACGCACAAACTGGAAGTTTATGCTACGATAAAACGCACAAACTGGAAGTTTATGCTACGATAAAACGCACAAACTGGAAGTTTATGCTACGATAAAACGCACAAACTGGAAGTTTATGCTACGATAAAACGCACAAACTGGAAGTTTATGCTACGATAAAACGCACAAACTGGAAGTTTATGCTACTACAAAGAGACATTTTCAATTAGAAATGGTATAACAAAGTAGGAAATATATGGATAACAATACAGAGAATAACCCGCAGGAGCTCACGCCTACAGAAGCGATGTTTACGGAAACAGCTATCGGGCAGCGGAGCCGATTTATAGAAAACGGGGTGAAAATTTTTCTCCTCATCATGACATGTTTGATGATTCTACCCCTGCTTCTCATCATCGGTTACCTTTTCTATAAGGCACTGCCAGTACTATCCTTCGATTTTCTGTTCACCAACCCAAAGGATAACATGCGGGCAGGCGGATTATGGGCACCGTTTCTCGGCACGATATATCTCGTCGTGGTTTCGCTCTTAGTCGCAGCACCGATTGGTGTTTTCTCTGCTGTTTACCTCAACGAGTATGCCCGTGATAATTGGTTCACACGTCTAGTGAACTTGGCGGTTGTGAATCTTGCGGGGGTTCCAAGTATCGTTCACGCGCTCTTCGGTGTGGGGGCATTCGTTTTGTTTGCAGGTTTGGGCGAGTCCATTCTCGCCGCGTCCTTCACCTTAGCCATTATGACGTTGCCTGTTATCATCGCAAGCACGAAAGAGGCACTCAACGCGGTGCCGATGGCTTTCCGGGAGGCGTGTTGGAACCTCGGCGCAACGCGCTGGCAAACTATTCGCCGGATTGTGCTTCCCAACTCTATTAGCGGTATTCTAACAGGTGTTATCCTACAGGTCTCTCGGGCCGCCGGGGAAACTGCACCGATTATGTTTACTGGCGCGGTTTTTTATAAAGCTATTGCAGAAGGAGACATTTTCGCATATAATGTAACTGACCAGTGTATGGCACTTTCATTGCACCTCTACACTATTTCAACACAGGTGCCAGACGTGACAGACGGAATTCCTTACGGCACAGCGATTGTGCTTGTAGGGAGCGTACTCCTCGTTAACGCAGCAGCAATCGCGCTCCGGGTATATCTTAGAACGCGAAAGAAGTGGTAACGTTTCGGCTCGGGCTGGCTTGAGGTGCCATTCACGGGTAACCTCAATTTCCTTAACGAGGTTGCTATCTCGCCGAAAAGGCGTAAAATAGGATGCTACCTATGTTGAATTATGTTGAAGGGGAAATAACCGGTCTACGGAAAACGTTAGGAGATATTATAGAAGGGGCTATCTTTACCGGAATCATTCAATTTCTGATTCTTGCCTCTGCTGTTGCCTTCGTTCTGGAAACTGAAACCGAATTTGCTGAATACAAAAGACTTTTTGACATTGCAGATTGGGCCTTTCTGGTGTTGTTTTCGTTGGAATACATTTTACGTATCTACACCGCGCCTGACAGAAAAAAATTCATATTCAGTTTTTTCGGAATTGTCGACCTATTCGCCATTTTACCATCGCTTGTGCTCATCCCAGGGTTGGGACAGGTGCCCGGGTTCCGCGTGCTACGGGTTCTCAGATTCTTGCGGGTCTTTAGAATCTTTAAGGCAACCCGGTTCATCCTGGCAGTCGATAGAATGATTGATGCCCTCGGGGAAGTCAAACGGGAAGTGCTAGCACTTGTCATTCTATCGTCAATGTTAGTCTACTTAGCTGCATGCGGTATCCACTACTTTGAAAGGAACGAACAACCTGAAAAGTTTGGCTCTATTCCGGATGCAATGTGGTGGGCTATTGTCACCCTTACTACAATCGGTTATGGCGATGTCTACCCTGTAACCGCAGGCGGAAAAGTATTCACCGCTCTCGTCGCTTTAGTCGGTGTAGGACTTATCGCTATCCCATCGGGACTGTTAGCCTCCGTTCTCACCAAAGCACGGGTTGAAGAGGAGAAAGCCGAAGAAAAAGAGGAACAGGATGAAACGGAAATCCCGGATTAAACGATACGGCTCTAGAATACTTATCGGCATGTTTGTGTTAGTCCTTTTAGGCGGATGCGGCATCTACTACTTTGAAAAGAACGAACAACCTGAAATATTTGGTTCTTTTTGGGGTACGATATGGTGGTCTATCCGCACAATCGGCCCAACCGAGGAGGAAGGTATGATCTCGGTAACCACTGGCGGCCAAATTGCCGAAGTCATAGTCGCTCTCGCCGGTTTCACGATTGTAATTACTGTAGCAGCATTGTTGATGTATATAATCATTGAAACACGGTTTGATATAGAACAACTCCGAAAAGAGATGAGAGACGATGACCAAACTTGACTATAATCTACTTTTTCAGAAAACACACATCAGAATTACAACAAACGTAAGGGTTGGGTCCCCCAACCCGTCCTAAAATGGAGAAAACGTGCAAAGCAAAATAGAGATTTTGGACTTAAAAGTACGTTACGGGGATAAACAAGCATTGAACGGAATTTCCTTCGATGTTTATGAAAACGAAATCCTCGGTATCATCGGACCAGCGCAATCCGGTAAAACGACCCTGCTAAAGGTCATCAATCGAACGTTGGAATTTACGCAGGGGACAACCGTTGAAGGCTCCGTGAAACTAGATGGTGTCGATATCAATTCAATCGCAGATGTACACGGTCTGCGGAGACGTATCGGTATGGTCCTGCCTTTACCGGTAGGGTTGCCGTTATCCATCTACGACAACGTTGCCTTTGCCCCTCGAACAGCAGGACTTCGCAATAAGGCGGAGTTAGATGAAATTGTTGAAAGGTGTCTGCAGCAAGCAGCACTCTGGGACGAAGTAAAAGACCGACTGAATAGCATCGGCACGAAACTCTCAGGCGGACAACAGCAACGTTTGACGATTGCAAGAGCCCTTTCACATCAACCAGAGATTTTGTGTCTCGATGAATTCTCCATCGCAGTAGACCCGGTAACAACGATGCGTATTGAAGATGTGCTTAAGACACTGCGTACAGACATGACAATTCTGCTCGTCACTAACTTGGTGCAGCAGGCAAAACGTTTGGCAGACCGCACCGCTTTTATGCTAAACGGCAATTTAATTGAAATCGATACAACGGATGTCATTTTCTCCGAAAATCCAGCAGAGCAGGCCACTTACGACTATGTCAGCGGCAACTTTGGATAGGAGCAGCGAGGAGGACTCTCACTTGGAGACGAATAACTACAGCATTGAAACCGAGAATCTCAGCCTCTGGTACGGGGATTTTCAGGCACTCATCGATGTGAACGTGAAAGTTTTAGCGGGGCAAATTACGTCACTGATTGGCCCCTCTGGGTGTGGCAAAACAACGCTATTGCGCTGTTTCAACCGTGTCAACGAACGCTACGGCAACGTTACCACAAAAGGGGAAATTCATATTTTAGGGAAAAATATCTACGATGCGAATGTATCGCTCCCCGAACTCCGAAAAACAGTCGGCATGGTCTTCCAACGGCCGAACCCGTTGCCGATTTCGGTATACGAGAATGTACTATTTGGATTGCGCATTCACTCGCCGATGCGCAGTTTCACACGAACAGAAGCAGACCAAATCGTTGAAGAAGCACTTACCTCTGTTTTCTTGTGGGACGACCTGAAGGATAAACTGAAAACGCGGGCAACATCCCTTCAACTCGAACAGCAACAAAAACTCTGTATCGCGCGCCTCTTGCCCCTCAAACCGAAGATTATCCTGATGGACGAACCCTGCTCCGCCCTGGATGCAAAAGGCACGCTTGCAGTTGAAGAACTCATGTCAGTCCTCGCGGGGACCTACACATTTTTAATCGTAACGCATAACATGGCACAAGCCCGCCGGGTCAGCAACGAGTGTATCTTCATGTTCCTCGGAGAACTTATTGAACACAGAGAAACGCAGGCACTATTTGAAACCCCAGAACACCCGAAAACAGAGGATTATGTGCAAATGCGATACGGCTAATTTATCGTAGGGGTTGGGTCTCCCAACCCATCGTAATGGAAACTAATCGCTAATTGCTATTACGTAGGGGTTGGGTCTCCCGACCCGTATTGTAGAGAGTAGACACACGTCGTGTGCCGCACAGAAAAATGGAAAAAACTAAACCTATTTTCCATAGCATTGCCTTAATAACACTTATTGCAACATTCCTGCTTTTTTGGCATTTTTCTACCAAAGAAGCAGATATCGCTAAGCAGCCATCGGAGATAATGCCTACGTTATTCAGACATCTCTCTGTTATGCTATTTGTGAGTCTCTTGGCAATTCCCTTAGGATTTGGGAGTGCATTTTACATAGAGGAATGGCTTGCCGAGACAAATTGGATTCGGCGTTTTATTGAGAGCAAAATCGCAATTTTAGAGACGATACCCTCGCTTCTGTATGGACTTTTGGTAGTTCTACTGTTCATCTTTCAAAGTGGGAACACGTTGCTGCTTTTAGGAACGTTAACGTTTGTTCTAATAGTTTTACCGGTTGTGATGCTGACAACACAACGCGCACTCCGTTCAATTCCTACACCGATGCGAGAAGCGGCGTACGCCCTGGGAGCAAGCCGAGGACGAGTCCTAGCCGAACAGGTCATCCGGCCTGCCCTCCCCGCAATTCTTGCCGGGGCATGCCGGGGACTCTCTAGAGCATTCGCCACAGCTGCCCTGCTTATCGGCATCCATGCATGGGGATATACAACGGATACCACCGTTTCAAGGGACACATTGACAAAATTCCTCCTATTCTTAGGGGGAGCCCTACTACTTAGCGTACCTTTTAGTTTGCGCAATCAACGATAGGTAGGTACGACGGAAAAATGGAACCTGTGAAAAAGCACACCGTTTTAAGCATACGGAACTTAAATGTCTGGTACGGTGATAAACAGATTCTCCAGGACCTCTCACTTGAGGTTCAACACCAACAAGTGACCGCCCTGATTGGGCCCTCTAACAGCGGTAAAAGCACCCTCGTTCGGTGTATCAATCGCTTAAACGACTTTACGTCGAACTTCCAATTCACTGGCGAAATCCTGTTCAACGGCCGAGCTCTGTACGCATCGGAAACAGATGCAACTGCACTCCGACGGCAGATAGGCATGGTGTTCAGCAAACCGATGCCGTTTCAGCGGTCTATCTATGAGAATGTCGCTTATGGCCCTCGAACATCAGGCGTAAAGCGGCATGTTCAGCTTGATGGCATTGTTGAGGAATGCCTCAGAAAGGTACAACTCTGGGATGCGGTGAGCCAAGACCTTCATGCATTGCCCAATGCACTGTCTAATGGGCAGCAACAGCAGCTTTGCATCGCACGTGCCTTAGCAAACTCCCCAGAAGTGTTGATATTTGACGAACCTTGTGAACAGCTCGATTCGGCTGAAACCGCCAAAGTTGAAGCCATCTTTCAACGGCTGAAAGGCGACTATACCATCATCTTTGTTACGCACAAAAGACGACAAGCCGCACGCGTATCGGATGTCGCAGGACTCCTCTATGGCGGCGAATTGATAGAATTTGGACAGACCGAGCAGATTTTTACCAACCCCAAAGATAAACTGACCGAAAACTATGTGACCGGTAGATTAGGCTAATCTAAAATTCATAAGGATTCAACGATGCTACGCCACCTCGACGCAGAACTCAAAGCTCTTCAACACCAACTCCTCGAAATGGGCGGAATTGCCGAAAACATGCTGCGCGATGCCGTTCAATCTGTCCTGAATCGGGACGAAAAACTAGCACGGAGCGTCATCGATGCCGACGATATCGTCGATCGGATGGAAAACGAAATTGAAGCCACATGCATCCAACTTATCGTTCGACATCAACCGGTAGTCTTTGAATTGCGTTTTTTGACGATGGCATTGAAGGTAAACCAGAACATCGAAAGGTTAGCTGACAAGTGTGTCGCTATTGCCAAACGCAGCCTGGAACTCTTAGCACATCCTCCCATGCAAACCTTTGTTGACCTCCCCTCTGTCAACCAAATTATTCAGGAGATGGTCAAAGATGCCTTGGATGCACTTGTCCGACGCGATGCCGAACTTGCCGAAGAACTCCGAAAACGGGATAGTAAGGTTGATGCTATCTATAAACAGATGCACCGAGAACTTTGTACTATTTTGAGCGAGCAACCGAAACTCATCGAACCCGGCATCAGCATTCTGCTGCTCTTTCGGCATTTAGAACGTGTTGGCGACTTAGCGGTCAATATCGGGGAAGAGGTCTATTACCTCGTTAAAGGCGATGTCATCCGACATTCAAACGTTGCACTGTAAAGTGGCTGTTGGCTGTTGGCTGTTGGCACTTGGCTATTAGCAAGAGAAAGCGAACAAGAGAGGAAAAAGAGTTCTCTTTCTTAACTGAGTTTGATAATAAATGTCCGTTCGCACTAACCTCTATAAACATATCGTCCATACTGGACTAAGAGGAGGGGGTAGAAACCGCCGCTTCTATAAACATATCGTCCATACTGGACTAAAGAAAACTTCTTCCAAACTCACGTTAATTGACTAGAAGCTGATTGAAAAGTGCCCGAGTTGCCTCTGTCCACTTCCCGTAATCCTGCAAAAACGTCTCCACGCCCGGAGTGTCTTCAGTTTCGATGTATCCGAGGCGACGTGCCAATTGTGCCAATTCCGTACGATTTGTGGGCAACGCATCCAGGGCACGGTCGTGAACAATTCGGAGGGCGTTTTCAACACGTCTCAGAAATTGATACGCCTCCGATAAGTTGGCACTTTGCTCCGCTGTAAGAACACCGATAGCATGCAATCTCTCAATAGCAAGCGGCATATTTGCTACGCGGATAGAGGGCGCATCTGTCCCGTGCATAAGTTGAAGCGTTTGCACAGCGAATTCAATATCAACAAGGCCACCGTACCCCGATTTGACGTTAGCCGCCTGTTTCTGAACTTTTCCGCTCCGTTTCCGCCGTGATTTTGTCTTGCGGGTGGCTTGTGCCTCTTTTCGGCTACGGGTATGCACAATCTCAGCGATTTCTTCGGACGTGAGCGGTTGCCCGTAGGCGAAGGTGTGTGCAATTTGCAAAAATTGGTCTCCCACTCCTTCCGCGTCGCCTGCAACAACCCGGGCGCGGGTCAGTGCCTGACGTTCCCAAACTTGGGCTGCCTGGTCGTAGTAATTTTGATAACCAGCAAGGGGCAGAGCAATTGCACCGCCTGTCCCATAAGGGCGAAGCCGTAGGTCAAATTCATAAATCCCCATGCCGTGATTTCCACCTAATTGATTGACCAGCTCCAAACCGAGCGTTGAGAAATATTCCGAATTCGGCATCTTCTCTGTTGTTTCGCCATCCGCTGTATACACGAGCATCACATCCAAATCGGAACTGAAATTGAGTTCACGCCCGCCAAATTTCCCCATGCCAATTATCGCAAACGTCACAGGTGTGCCATCTTTGCTGAGCGGTGTACCGTGCTCTACGCGCAGCTGCGCATCAATCTTTGGATAGAGACCTTGCAGTATCGCCTCCGCTAAATCGGACAGCTCTTCGGTCGTCTTCGGGAGGTCAGCATGGCCGAGTATGTTTCGTAAGGCGATGCGCCAGATTTCATCGTTCTTGTAACGGCGCAGCATATCCAGAGTCTGCGTGGGCTGCCCATCATCAAGGATGTGTAAAACCTCTCTCTGTTTCTCAGCGAGTGTCTTAGGAGATTCAATGAAAGTCGGTATTGTCAACAGATCGAACAGTTCCGGGCTTGCAATCAGCAAATCTGCAAGGTAAAGACTTGAACCACAAACGCTTATCAGAGCTTCAAGTGCCTCCGGTTTTTCTAAAAACATCGTGTAATAGCTACTGCGTGCACCAACCTTTGCGGTAAACGCTTCAAAATAGCGGAGTGCCATGTCCGGGTCAGGGGCTTCGCTCAAACATTTCAGAAAAGCGGGAGCAAGTTTAAGGAAAGTCCGTTTGACGACGGGAGAGAACTGCCGACCCTCACTGCCTGTGGCAAGCTGCTTTAGCAACCGATGCGCCTCTCGCACATTCTCAAAACCGAACCTGCCTAAGTGCGTCTGCATCTCTTCAACGTTATCTTGGCTAAGCAAAACCGCCACATCCAATTCACCGGGGGCTTGAATATTCATTACCTTCTCAAAAGTTTCACGGACACGGGTTTTATGTGCTTGGTAATCTTGCCTGAACGTTTCAAGTGCATCCTCCCGATACCCTACACGTTTGGCAAGTTGCAACTCCTCTTCCACCTTGGCAGGCACAGAATAACGTTGCTGGTCCGCCTCAATTTGGATACAGTTTTCAACTTTTCGTAAAAACCGATAAGCTTCGGTAAGGGCATCGGCTTCTTCAGGTTCCAAAAGTTCGTTAGCTTTCAACGCCTCCAGCGTTTCTAGCGTGTTCTGTGAACAGAGCGATTTTCGTTTACCCCCATGAATCATCTGGAGGCACTGTATAGTAAACTCAATATCCCGAATGCCGCCGGGGCCGAGTTTCACGTGTTTTTCCAGCTCCGCCTTCTCCTTTACAAGCCTTTCCTCTATGCGTGCTTTAGTGTTGCGAATGTCTACCTTAATCTCACTGAGCGTCACGCCATCCAGATAGCGTTGATAAACAAACGGCTGAATCATTCGGATAAATTCATCACCGAACACCATATCGCCGGCGACCGGGCGTGCCTTAATCAATGCCTGCCGTTCCCATAAATCTCCCCATCCCTCATAATAACTTTCGTAGCTTTCCATAGAGCGGATGATGACTCCCGCACTGCTTTCCGGACGTAATCGGATATCCACCCGAAACACATATCCATCTGCTGTTACCTCACTCATCGCTTTAATGAGAAACTCACACAACCGGGCGTAGTATTCGCTATTATCAATACCGGTATCGGTTTGCCCTTCGTCCGAATAAACAAAGATGAGGTCAATATCGGAACTGAAGTTCAGTTCATATCCCCCGAATTTTCCCATACCGACAATAGCGAAGCGACAGGGGCCGTTGCCATCTTCATTGAGGGGTGTCCCGAACTTCGGTTTTATTACCTGTTCCTGTCCAATTTCGTAGCAGTGTTGCAATGTTGCCTCTGCTAAATTGCTCATCTCCAGAGTCGTCGTCTCGACATCTGCAGCGTTAAGCAGGTCGCGCACGGCGATGCGGAGGCTTTCGCGCCGCTTATATTGCCGAAGGATACAAAGCTTCTGCTCGATGGAATTGTATCTGCCGAGTATCGTCCCGAGCTCGTCATACATACGGTCCTGTGTTTTCGGGGCATCCATCACATTTGCATCGATGAGGTCATAAAAATAGAGCGGGTTGCGAATCAGAATATCTGACAGATAGGTAGACGCGCCGAAACTCAGCAGCACCGTCGGCATCAGAAACGGGGCATCCCGGAACAGGTGATAAACCCATCTCCGATTAGATGTTGCAAGCATAAAACGGGAAAAATGGTTGAGTGCAGCGTCCGGGTTAGGCGTGTCCAGTGCTGCGGTCAATAGTGGTATCACAATATCGGCAAAAGCTTTTTGCGTGTATATGTCATCGGTAACCAGTTCTTCCAAACTTCGCCAGACAAGTTCACTATCTACGGGGGTGTCAGATAAGAGCCGATCAATTTCTTCTCTCTGCTCTTGTGAAAATACCAATTCTACTGATGAATTCATTTTTTCTCTCCTATTCCGTATCCTCAAGAATTTGTGCAATAATAGGTTGGAGCGGGGGAATCAGTTCCGTTGCGGTTTGCCAGACGATGGAAAAGTTAACGTCAAAGTCCTCGTGGATAGGCCGGTCTTGCATCCCCGCCATTTGCCGCCAGGGCACCTGTGGATACCTTTGTCGAATCTCTTCTGGAACACCCTTCGTTGCTTCCCCGATAATCTCAAGTTTCCGGACGACAGCAGAAGCGGTTTTATCATCCGCAGCAAACGTATCAAAGTCTATCTCTTCGATAAATGCCTGGACAGCCAGCATTGCTTCAGAGATGTCCTTCAGATAAAGGTGATAGTTTCTCTTACGCGTATCGTTTGTTGGCGGACTACAACGTAATTGGAAGTTAGCGAGGGCCTCTAGGCCGTTTTCACAGTCTATCATTTCCTTGAAAACGGAGTCCCGAATTTCCTCGCGGAGTGAACGGCTCGGTACCACATCTACCTTGCACCCCAGTCTATCTTCCAAAAATTGCTGAAGGCCGACAAGATGTAGCAATGTTGCATCGGCATCCACATCGACCAAGAGATCCAGATCGCTGTCGGCGTGAAAATCTCCTCGCGAATATGAACCGAAGACAGCTTTAATTTCAGTCTTGTATTGCCTCCGAATTTCGTCCTTTTCCTCTGTGACTATTTTCTTGAATTCCTCAATCATGACGCATTCCCTCGGAATAGGTTGTAAGACAGTCCACCGTTACGAATTAAGTATGACAATCAGACTAATTATTATCGCCGCGGCTGACATTGCTATGGCGGCGATGGAGAGGCTCAATCTTTTACTGCTGCCCTCCTGCTTTCTATCCTGCTCCATTCCATCTATGCGGGTATCCAGAGAATCAAGACGTTTTTCTAAGCGGTCGTAACGCTCTTTTTCTCGTTCCTTAATTTCAGCCAAGGCAGCAAGGACCGTATCCCGGAAATCCTGCTCTGTCATTATGTATCACCTCCACTCTGTATTATGTATCATATAGTTAAGTTTAACACGATTCGCAGGTTAAATTCAAACGGAATTCGCAAGGTATTGAAAAATTCGCTTGACTTTTTTTTCTGTATGTGGTAAACTAATTATAAAGCTACTAAATGAGACTTAACGAACGCGGTTGAAAAGGGTTTCCCGTGTTCGCGCAGGATTCGTTGTCTCATGACTTAGGTAAAACCCTGAATTCAGGAGGTTTAGAAAAAAATGCGAATGAAAAAGGACATACACGCCTAGATGATTTCAGGCATCGCGTCTCCTTACCGGAAGGCGTGATGCCTGAATGCCACTACACCTATTGTTGCAGAGGCATTCAGTTTTTGGTTTTCTGAGTGATTATCACGGATAGGCGCGTGTTATTATCGGTAAGAATCGAAGAGTCAAACCCCTCCACAAGAACGGATCATTCTATTGTTTTTTTCGTCAACATTTCGGCGATGTCTGGCGGCAAATCCGTCTCATTTGCCTCCGTCAAAGCCCTCCCATTTATTTTCTTGAATTCTTCAACACTCTCGTAATCATCCCCGAATATAGAGGCGTTATCTACACCCTTTTCCTTTGCGGTTTTCATGTCCTTTCGCGCGTTTTCCCAGTCGAACTTGTGTAAGTAAGCCTCACCGCGATTTTGATAGGCTAGGGCAGTAAATTCATTCTCCGCTTTAATCACAGTGGTGTAGTAACTGATAGCTTCATCGAAACAAGCATTAGCGTTCTCCGAATCGCCGCGCCGCCTCGCCAACACCCCTTTTGATGCGTAAGCATTGCCAAGATTGTTATCGACTTTGGTAGATTCATCATCCTCGATGACTTTTTTGTAGTAATCCTCGGCTTCGTTGTAGTCCTTGATGGCTTTGTTGAAAAAATCATCAACCTTCGATGCTACCTCATCTGCAATTTCCGTTGACTTACTCTGTTTCATTATTGCATTCCCCTTTGCTACTTGGGCAATGCCGAGCAAGTTATACACAAAGGCACGGTCTGAGGTCAAAGTTTCCGCAGTATTTATTGCCATGTTATAGTCGCCGATGGCTTCGTCGTAATTTTTCGCAGCGTAGTAAGCCCGGCCGCGCTCTCTATAATTTTCGACGTTTTCCGAATCTAACCCCATCTCTTTATTTATCTTTATGGCTTCAGTGAGGTAGTCAATAGCCTTTTCCGCATCTCCCTTTTGGCGTGCCTTAATCCCTTTTCGCCTATAAGCTTCCGCAGTGGGTTCAATATAGGATTTATCCCCGGCGTTCAGCCAAGCATAACCATAGAAGTCTGCAAACAACCTCTCGCCAGTGATACCTGATAAGTCTTCCAACGCTTCCAAGATCTCTACCTTCTTACTCGCTTCGATCTCACATTCGTCATCTATTTTAATCGCAGCACGCCCAAACACGAAAACAGATTGTTGGGCAATAATCCGGTTGTTCTGGTGTTGCGGTTGCCATCGATAGCGTGGATATCTCCCCATGTCATCGGTTTCAAAAAAGTAATCAATGTTTTTATTCGCGCTCATGTCATAGTCGACCTCCTTTAGCGGTTTTAGCCCGTCACTACGTAGAACGACGACTTTGCCATTTTCCTGTTTTTTTCCAGCTTCTTGCTGCTCTTGCTGACAGGCAAACCAGAGCGCAATCAAGGCACTGTATGTAAAGTCGATGAGGCATGTAGCTGCACCGAAGTGCTGAAGCTCCGCCAATAAATTCAGATCCGAGAGTTTTTTCCCATCTTTTTGATCGTGTCCAATACTGCGAACTTTTTCCAGCAGCTCCTCATTGAGCTCAAGGAGTCGCTCCGGGTTTATAGGTTTCTCCTCCTTCGGTAGGCGGCGCTCGGACGACGTTTCTACTTTCCGGTCTTCTATATAAGACGTTTTCTTCACACCTCGAAACAAATATTCACCTTTGTTGAATTTCGCAGCCCAATCCATGAATTCGGAGAGACTGCTAAGAGTTTTCACTGCCATTTATTTTCTCCTTGCCCTCGAAAAAGTGTCCAACCCGGAAAGAGAATATCAAGAACGTTACGCTGTCTCAAATTTCAACGGATCGGCCACCTTCTGAAGTGCCGCATTCACCTGTTCCAACACTTCATCTGATGGCGGTTCGCCTTCGGCGGTAATTGAAATGCGAAACTTAAAATCAAGTTCAGGCGCGATATCAAGTAAATCGCCAACCGTTTCAGCTAAATCTTGAATTTGGGATCCGGTGAGATGTGACTCAGCACGCTTTAACCATGCAGGCCGCCGCACTTTAGTTTTGTACCAGTCTTCGGATGACTGACCTTCACGAACGATTATTCCACTTTCGATGGCTCGGTCGACAGCCTCGCGAAATACGTCCTCCGGGATAGAAACCCCCCGCTTAGATTCAAGTGCCGCTTTTATGGATTCAAGGGTAGGCTGACTGGATGCCCAGACATCTGCTGCATCTTGTCCGATTAGCTCCGCCGGCGTTATCTTCACAGGCACAGCTACCTCTAAAACTTTTAAACCGACTTTATCCGCTTCTTCAGCAGAACACGGCCACACGGGGCTTCCACTACTGAATTCAAAGAGATTATTAGATATGCCATCACTCACAGCTTCCCTAATCAACGGCCACGGAATTGGCGTCCCTTTACGCACCGCCAATGCATCCATTATTTTAGATAGAGATGTGGTGTCGTTCTCCCACACGTCAGGCAAGGTTTTGTGGGTAAGTTCTGAACCGCTAATCGGGACTAACGGTGTTAGCAACTCTGTATCGTCGGTTATATCCGTGTCAGGAATTTTTTCCTTAAGATAGGCTTTGCCTTGGTGACGCGCCATCACTAAGCCGTTTTGAACAGCATCCTGAATTGCGTCCAAAAGCACATCGTCAGAAACGAGTTTTGGCACCTCGTCTCCATCAAAAAATCCCCGAATTACCCCTATCGTTGTCGGAACACTATCATCCGGCCACACTTCTGACAATTGCCCGGGACGCAATAACTCCGCGCTAAGGTTGTGAAGTTCTGCATGTTCAATCGGGACGATTTCTACTTTTTTCCAGAAATCGTCAGCATCAGTATCAGCGGCGGGAGGGGGTTCACGCCAATAAGTTTTCAGAGACGTGTCCGGTCGAACTATACGCAACACAATCCTCCCTTCCGCAACACCACGTCGAAGGGTGTCAACGAACACCTGCCAATTCAATAATCTCGGAAGGCGGGGCATGCTGCCAAACATGCTGTACAGCACTTGCGCCGGTTTCTCAGTTTGCCTGTCTCCCCACAAATCAAAGTAGCTCTCCGGCGTGAGGAGCTCTGGATCGAGTACTGTTGTTAGTAATCTCTCTTCGTCGACCAGCGCAGCTTTGACCCGTTCAAACGCTGAGTCCCTGCCGGGTGGTAACAAACTCGCTTTAATGTCACCATCTTCGTCAACAGCGATCAACACGCTATAAGCGGATATGACAGATTCTAAAATATCAGCTTCATCCTCTTTTTTACGTTGTAACAGCAGGGCCTTCTGCGGTTCACTTAAAAGGTCCATATCGTCACCGCTTTCGATGTTTTGCCAGCCAAGGATTTTACGGATACGTCCTTGCAATCCTAGCAATCGTGATTTTTCGGGGGCGAGGATGATAACGTTATTACGGTAGGTACTCTTAAAAAACTCGGCAAGTGATTCGGAAACCTCTTCCCCCGGGACTGCTGCATATTCGGGTGCAGCGAGCACGAAGCGAAGTTCAGGCGTGTCCGGAATATCGGTAGATGCCTGAGGCAGTGTGTGGACATTCATCCTGTCTACGGTTCGACCGAGTTTCGCATCTCTTATACATTTCACTAAATCTTCGCTGATCTGAGCGTCGGTGACCCGCCGCATTGCATGAAAGTGCATGTTGGTGAGGTTAGGGTTCGTCCCCAAAGCCCAGCTGTCCTTGTTTTCTTTGAGAAACCATGAGGCAGCTCGCCATTCGGAGAGCCCTTTATCTACTGACACCACGTCAATGTCAGCGTGTGCTAGTAGAAGGTAGAGGTCTGCTAACTCTGCTTTCTGCCCGATAGGCTGTGAATGCAAAAAGGTAGCGATGACTGCAGCTTCAATTTCTCGGGATTTGAGCAGCGGCAGCTCTTTCTGAACAGCACGCGCTCTTTCGAGCTCTCCCGTGAGAATGGGGGGCCACTGAGTGCCTTCATCACAAGCTCCAACGAGCTCTCGAATGACCTCTGATAATTCGCCATCAGTACCGAGGAGTGTGGTAGGTCCAATAAACTCGCTGATATCTTTCCCATCAGCTTCTCTGAGGGCAATTGCGAATGTCCGGAGGACACCACGTGTCCTTTGGAAGTGAGTCAACTGCGTCCACTTTTGGTAGAATACTTCAATAAGATCGGGATGAAATGGATAGGATTCTAAAAGCCGGTTAGCCGCGCGTGAATCTTTCTGTGATGCCCGAAGAGGTAACTTTTTCATTGACTCAACAAGACAATTTACAACGGCGCGCCGTTCTTTCTCAGGTGGAATATATTCAAACAAACGCCGTCGAAGCAATTCTGAAACATCTTTGCGATCAACTGGTTCAACGCTTTCTCGGACACGTTGGAAAATATTTCCTATTTCACTTAAGACCTGCGTTCCAGTGGGATCGTTCGCTGCCTTATCAAAGGATAGGAGGCTTGCCACGATCGCAGTGCGATCAACACTTGCCACCGCTTGTGTGAGTCCTTGAAAGAAATCTTGAAAGATACCCAATCGATTCGGATCGTCAATTACAGCATTTCGCATATACATGAGAGCTTCATCGAGTAAAATAAGGGTAGATAAATCCTCATCTCGGGGTGCTTTCAATAATTCGGTAAGAAGAGGTTGAGTAGGTGCGATATAATCGGTTTCGTGCTCGGCGATTTTTTTCAATCCTTCATCACCGGCAAGTTGATATGCCAATGCGCCCCATGGGGTTTTAACCCACCTTTTCTTACCGTCAGGACTTACGACTTCAAGTCCAGCTTTCACGTCAAATTTGTCAAAAGGAAGGATGGCAACGCGCGCCCGGGGCAACGTGTCTAAGCCGCTGAATCTCATAAACTCCTGCACAATGGGATGCGTTTGTAATTCAGCACCGTGTTCTGCCAAATGTAGCAAGGCAATGAGGGCATGCGTTTTTCCACCGCCGTAAGCGACCTGAACGTTAATAACGGAAGGGCCGCCTTTTCCAGTTAACCGGAGAAGGACATCTCGTACCAATTTTTTCAGATTATGGGGCGCATAGGTTCGATCGAAAAAAAGATCTGGCACACGATAGACGTTGAGTGCGTCTCCCGTTCGTACTGCATAGAGATCAGCCGCGAATTCAGAGAGTTCAAGTGTCCCTTGTCTTACATCATCTCTCAAAATACACTGTTCATGCCAAGCATTTTTGTCCATGGATTCCCTCCTTCACTTTTTCCGCATTGTAAGGGCAATATATTTATAGGAACAGGATTTCCCCATTAGTCCCAGTATTCGGGCAAGCAGCCCGCTCCTTAAAGACGATATGTTTATAGAGGTTAGTGCGAATAGACATTTATTATCAAGCTCACGTTATATTAGGCATTGTCCAGTCAAGTTTAGCACGATTCGCATGCTAACGTCAAGCAAAATTCGCAAAAAAATATTCTGTTCTCATACACTGTTCTGTCTATGAACACAGAGCAACCCGTGAACGGTTATTGGCTACCGGGCAGCCCCTTAAGCAGATGTTGCACACCTGCTTCTCTCTGAGATCATAATCACATCTTTTCAAACGTAAGCTGCCCTTCGGGTTCACTGGTCCGGCCTGGACCCGAGCGGACCGGGCTTACCGATTCTCCCGGTTCATAATTGATGAGTGTTTCCAAAAGCGATCTCTCGCTAGAATCTTGGGGACTCGTTTCGATAAGTGCCTGAACGACAGCCTTGAAGAGTGTGTTTTCTTGAAGGCCGTACTCCTGGAAGTAACCGTTGATTTGTGCTGTTTCGCCCGCGTCCCAAAGATTCATGATTCGGTGAAGCATGTCTATCATAGGAAGCCTACCAGAGGGGTGAGCATAACCAACCCGCTCTGAAGTACGCTCGGTGTGTCCCAGCAACTTGAGCGCGCTACCTGACGACGCTTTCTTGAGTATGCCGATCTGTGCCGCCCTTAAATCGTCAAGTGATAACCCATATCCTTGCGCCAATAGAATGCACTCCCCCACCGGTGCGTTTTCTGTCCCAAAGTGATTTCTGTGCATCAGATAATAGCGGGTCCATTCGTCTAGTGCTTCGGTGCGTGCACCGTGCAGAATCTGCCCTAAGGCGAAGTCAGTGACGATACGCCGGACCTCTGTAAGAAATTCCGTTACAGTGAACGCCGTCCCATCCATGCGTTTAACTTCCTTGTAACTGGAATAGCTTTCCAGGGCGGGCCCGATTGCTGCCCAAACGAAGTCAGGCCCTTGAATCCCAACGTCCCAAAAATAGCGGAGACGTTCGGTAATCCGTTCCTGCATCTCGCGTTTAACTTTGCCATAGTGCCCTACTTTCGCTTTTGTGGGACGCTTTCGGCAGACGAGCCAAAGTGAGGTAGCAAGTGCAGCACTTCCCTGAGCACTCTGCCTGTTCCCTTTTTCAGTGTCAATCGGCCAAGAGGCCGTAACCACTAAACCGGATCCAATCATCGCTTTAACAAGGGTTTCCCAAGCATCCGGATCCTTATGAGCAAACACAATAACTATCCTACCATCGTCACACAATGAATCGTTGGCTGCTTGGAAGCTTTCCGCCATACCATTCTCGTAAAATTCTTTACCAATCCTACCTCTTTCACCCGTTTTGTGTTGTTGAACTAACTCATCCTCTTTCGGAACCAACTCATTCCCTAAAAACTCTGGAAAGCAATCTTTGATAGCTCGACGGAGCCATACGTAGAAGAAGTCGGAAATGTCTGAATAAGGTATTGCATCATAGTAGGGCGGATCAGTGATGATGGTTTCAACTTGTAAGTTTATTGGATGAGTAGCAGATTGACGTAGAATTGTACAATTTGGAGTTCCCTCTCCGTGAACTCGGCTGGCTGTTTCCATAGAATCAAGAATTTTGTCAAGACAGAATTGGTAACTCCCACGCACTTCATGCGGAATGGCCGCCTCGCTGAAATCCCAAGTCATTGGAAGAGCATATCTGACGAAAGCATGCCCGATTGCCTCTGAGCTCAAAAGCCAATAAATCAAGGTCGAGCTGTGAGCCAACATTCTGTCAAATGTACAAGCCAAATATCCGTTAATCGCCTCCACCCACTTTGACGAATATCCATTTTGTTTCATTTCTTCTTGCGCTGCGTGCGTCCATTTCACAAATTGCATCAACGTTAACAACTGTCGATCTGTAAACAAATGGGACCACGTCTTGAATCCATAATCAGGCAACTGAGAACCGACAGCCCTGTGCCGCTCTTTGCTTGGTAAGGGTTCATCGGGTAGTCCATGCAGGATTTCGCCAGCACTCGCTTTTAATACTTCTGTCGGTATTTTCGCTGCCTCCATTTCCTCTTGTGTCGGTGGACGATACTCCTTGCCGTATTCCTCTTGGTAAACAACAGTTGTCAGCTGTGCATTAAGTTTTCCCTCATGGCCACATCGCTTGATGTAGTCCGTCGGTTGCTGCGATTCACAAAATGGACAGGTTGCTGTTGAACCTGACATTGTAGGTTTGCCAACATCGTCTGCATTTTTCGGCACAACAATCTCAAAGTGAACCCGCTTCGTCTTGTGATCGGGATAAAGTTTAAGATTACGCTTGCTGTTGATAATGACTTTCGTCTGTTTTTTTAATTTTTTAATTCGGAGGAAGTCAGGACGGTTCCGATTTTCGGGTGTATCTTTAAGGGTTTTCTCCGCCTCCGTGCAAATCTTCAACGTCTTGAGTAACGGCACCGTCGCTCCACACTGTGGGTCTTGACACGGAATTGTTCTTGCCCAGAGATAGGCAACCGTCAGTTTGTTATCAATTGTTGGATAGTATTGTACAAGCTCTTTGCGGGCATTTTCCAAGACCCACTGTCCCCACAATCGGACATGATCAGCAAGATCACCGTTTCCGACATCCGGTTTTTCATCAAACTCCAAAACAGGGAGCGGATACGTTTTTCCGGCAAGACGTTGCGGATATTCAAGTGTACATTTGAGAATAAACCATGCAACCGGGTTATAGTCGTTTGCTATGACTTCACAACCGAGCCGCATCGCTTCAAGCGGAATTGCCCCACCACCTGCAAACATATCTAAAACTTTCGGAGGTTTTCCATCATAAGCTAGCAGGATGAGCTCTCTGGCGATTCGAAGTTTATTAACCCACCGGCCCTTCTTGTCTTTCGCGTCCCAATCACCGTGGCCGTTTTCGTCCTTCCACCGGGTCAGTGAACCGATGAGGGTATTACAGAGATAATCGCGCTGTTTTTCAGGTAAGGGTGAACCAGAAAGACGCGTGTATTCCGCCTTCATTTTTTCAGGGGCATCGGCAGGATCTGGGAGCAATGTCGCTATCGTTACGGCTCGACATGCAGCGAGTGGCCGGCGTGCTGGCCAAACGTGAAGCGAGGAGATATGTCCGTGGTTTATCCTCTTTTCATGTTTTGAATCTTCGGAGACCTTTTTCAGTGGAAAGGCTTCCTCGATGAGTCTACGTGCCAATTCGGTTTTTCCTTTCGGTCAGTGCTGCCGCTAGTGCTTTGTTACCTTTCAATAAGCTGCTATAAACATATCGTCCCTACGGGACTGATAGGGGAGGGTTGGTCTTTGCTGCTATAAATATATCGTCCCTACGGGACTGAAGAGCATCATTCCTATTTAGAAAAATCCTTTTGCCATTCGCTAATTTGCTAATTGCCAAAGAGATTGTTACGCACCTTAAAATCCGCGATTTGCGGCGTACTCGCCCAAATGCGACGTGCATTCAGACAACACCCGCGAAATCCACCCTTCCACTTTTCCACCACTCCCTTTGACAAAAACTTCACTCCCCTAAAATTGCCCAAAGTTTAGTATAACACAATTTGACAAAACATAGCAAACTTTTTTTGCCGACCCCCTATGGCGTGAACGAAACATCATAGCAATTGCGTTCTCAGTGCTTGTGTTTTGTAGCCTCTTCCAGGTAGGAAACTAAACAGAGCCCTTTATGATATCACCGGCTTTAATAATTACACTCCCCGTGGGTTTCGCAATAAGATTAGCAAAGGGGTCTCGGCATGGGTATAGCTTCGGTTCAGTGTCACAATGATAGACAACATAGAGCCAATAGCGATTGCCATGATTTGCAGCTTGCCGCCATTCATTTGCTGTCAACTCGACATTAGCAAGGCCTGCACGACCTTTGACTTCAATATAACGCACCTCACCGTTTGGGCGTGTAGATTGTAAATCAAACCCCTTTTTGAGGTTTGGGTTGGAAACATCTTTGACCACCGCCCCGTGCTGGCGTTCATATTCTAGAGCAGTTTTAAGTGCTATAGCCTCGGTATCTCGTAATATTTTCGTTGCCCCCGCGTCGTCAGCTGGTGGTGGCATTACAAAGGCGCGGACATAAATGCTTACCGGCCCCAGTTGAAGGTTTTCTATTTCTGCTTTGAGTTTCGCTTCCGCCTCCTCACGTTTTTCAGGAAGTGCTTTGAGTTCCTGCTCACAGTGGTTTAGCTTTGTCTGTGCTGCGGGAGTGCCTTTTTCAACAGCGTCTCTGAGAATACCTCGCTGTTTAAGCAGTTCTGACTCACGCAAGTTAGAGGAGACTTTAATCTGTTCCCTTCTCTTTTCCAACTCGCTCTGGAGTTCATTTTGGATATGAATCAATTTCGGGTTTCCGGAGTTTTCACGTACGAAATTTTTAACGGATTCTGTTTCGTCAGCAAGTTCAATCCATTCGGTGGACAAAGTTGTAGGAACGTGCGATTCTGCCGTTCTCGGCGTTAAGGTCAATAAGAGGTGCGCCGGTGTTTTCTCACAGCGTCCATCCGCAAAACGTTTAATTCCGACAAGCATTTCATCAAGGACATGCGATTCGTTATCAGTTTGTCGCATCAGAGGCACTCTCGTTAAATAGAATAGATACGGCTCATCTGTTTCCGGATCGAAATAGATTGCGCCGCGTTCCCCTTCGGCGTTGAATTTTTCCAGAAAGCGGGCGCGAATTACGTCAAAAATCGGTTCGCCGGGGTGTAGAAAAATCGCTTCGGGTTTGTCAGATGCGGCGGGCAGCGCGAGCTCGCGTGAGAACGTTAAGCGGTCTTGCAAATCTATTGGATATTGATTGATAGCATTTTTCAAAAACGTAGGACACTCGACTAGCTTGAACGTCTCTTCAATATTGCCCTCAATATTGTAACCGAGATGGGGGGCTGCATCCTCAAGGAATCCGCGCACATAAGCAGGGAGCATCCGCAGCGTTTCAGCGGATTCCCGCTGCTGCCGAACAGTGCCGAGTAAACGTTTGACTTCACTACACGACACAAATTTCTGCTGAGCGTCAAGCTGGTTTCGTATATTTTCCGGTGTTAATTGGGTGTTGATAGCTCGAATTGAGGTGTCGACTTGATTCTCTGCGATAGCTTTTGTAATAAGCTCGGACAAAGAAATTTCGCTAAATTGTTGTCCGATGACATCAAAGACCTTATCGTCTTTCAATTCTTCACGCATCTTCTCTAATTTTTCCAATAACACTTTTAACACGCGGCCCTCACGTGTCCCTTCGGCGACAAGATTTAACAAAACCACCGTGCGTGTCTGTTTATATCGGTGAATCCGTCCCATCCGCTGTTCAAGTCGTGCGGGGTTCCACGGAATATCGTAGTTGACCATGAGCCAGCAGAATTGAAGATTGATGCCCTCCCCGGCGGCATCAGTTGCGACAAGGTATTGCGCGCCGTTCGGGTCACGAAAGAATTTGACCTCTTCTTCGCGTTCACTATATTTCATGCCACCGTGGATCTGAGCAATTCTTCCGGTAAATCCCAATGCCTCTAAGCGTCTAATGACAAAATTCATCGTGTCGCGATGTTCTGTAAAAATCAGAACTTTTGTGTCTGGATACCTCTTTAATGCCTCCCATAGCTTTTCAAACTTACTTTCGGTTTTGAGGTTGTAAACTTTGTTTGCAAGTTCCGTTAGGGCTTGAACGTGAGCGATTTCCGTTTCAAGCTCGTCAATAGAACGTGCGGCGGTAGCACGTTCAAGCTCCTCATCAACCTGTTCAGCTTCCTCTTTTCCATCAATGATTTCCTCTTCATCCCCCGTTTTTTCTGCTCTGATATCGACGTATGTCAATTCCGATTGTGCTTTCTGTAGCTGTTGTGTCGACAAGCTTCCATCTTGAAGGTTTCGGAGAATGGTTTGTAGTTTTTTCGCGCGTCTGATAAGGCTCTGCCATAGTGCAAATGTTGAGCTGGCAAGTCGTCTTTGTAAAACCATCGTCGCCATCTTTGCCGCGTGCTGGTTATATTGGCCAGCAAGATCGAAATAGGTTTCACAATACTCCGTGACCGCATTGTACAACGATTGCTCACTAATTTCCCCCTGCTTCAGCGGGTAAGCGATAGTCCGGCTAAGCCGAGGCGGGTAGATAAGTTTTTCATCAAAAGTAATCATCTCCTCCTTCATACGTCGGAGCAGATGTTTCGATTTGTCGTCGGCACTCAAACGTTCGAACGCTTTTTGTGCAGCGAGGTGTTCAGGCAGAAGTAGCCGCCAGAGAAAATAGTAGGCATCATCTTTCCCCATGTGGGGTGTTGCTGTCAGCAATAGTAAACTCTTTTCCTGTTCTGCGATTTTTTCAGCAAGTTGGTATCGCTTCGATTTCGTTACCGTTCCATCTAACTCAAATCGCGCGGAGAGTTTGTGTGCCTCGTCAAAAACAATTAAATCGTAAGGTGGCGCGTCAAAAAGGCAGTCCTGCATTCGCGATTGCCTTAGGGTATCAAGACTTACAATGGCGAGCCGATTTTTGTCATCCATAAACGGATTTGCATCGGCAGCATCACTCCCCGACAAAATGCGGAATTGGAGTCGAAAACAGACGCGTAGTTCACGTTCCCAGTTGCCAATCAATCCCGCTGGTGGCACAATTAGGATACGCTCAACTCGCTGCCGCAGTAAAAGCTCCTGGATATAGAGGCCTGTCATAATCGTCTTTCCAGCCCCCGCATCATCAGCCAACAGAAAACGCAGCGGAAAATGTTTCAGTAGATGTTCATAGACCGCGATATATTGATGAGGCAATGGATCGATAAGTGATGTTTCCGTTCCAAACAGCGGATTGAACAGATAGGCGTGGCGAAGGCGATACGCTTCAGCGACAAGCCTTACTAAATTTGCCTCAGCTTCAAAAGCATCTGATACAATCTCAAACCGTGCTCCAAATTCTTCGATGGAATAGGTAAACGGCCCAGCAGCATCGTTCTGAAAATAGAGACAAACGGATGAACTATGCTTTTGAACCTGCGAAATTACCAACTCCCTCTTCCGATATTTATCAATCAAGGACATCCCGGGTTGAAGGGTGTCAATATGAATTGCGTTTGTTTGTCGTTCTAGAGAATTCATGCTACTGTCCGGAAATTTTCACTGTTTAGGACTCTGGTGCGAATTAGATTGCCACAAATCATTTTTTCATAACCGCTTCAATTTCATCAATCTCTTTCGGAATCGTATCCGTTAGAATTTCACAACCGTCCTCCGTCACCAAAATATCATCCTCAATACGCACCCCTATCCCGAGATATTCAGGCGGCACCCGTTTCGTCTTCTCGGCAACATACAGCCCGGGTTCAATTGTTATCACCATCCCCGGTTGAAAAGTTTTGTACTCACCATCCCGTTCATGGACACAATTCACATCGTGAACATCCAAACCGAGCATGTGTCCAATCCTGTACATATAAAACTTCCTGTATGCCTTTTTCTTAATCAATTTCTCTTTTTTACCTGCTAAAAGACCGAGGTGAAGCATACCCTCTGTCAGCAACTCGATCGATTTTTGGTGCGGTTCGTCAATAGAAACGCCAGGGCCGATACCCTCAATAATAGCTTTTTCTGCCTCCAGGACAACCTGATAGATTTGCCGTTGTGCTTCAGTAAAAGTGCTGTTTGCGGGAAAAGTTCGGGTGACATCTCCGCAGTATCGGTCATATTCAGCCCCCGCATCGAGGAGCACAAGGTCGCCATCCTGAATTTGACGGTTGTTCGTTCTATAGTGGAGCGTCGTTGCATTTCCGCCGCTTGCCACAATACTCGGAAAAGCCGTACCGTTTGCCCCATTTTGTCGGAACGTAGCCTCAACAATCGCCTCTAATTCGTATTCGTACATGCCCGGGCGCACCGCCTGCATCGCCGCGATATGTCCAGCTGACGTAATGTCCGCAGCCCGTCGGATGCGGTCGAGTTCTGTCTCATTTTTGATTAACCGCATCTCACTCAGGATTGGACTCGGGTCCGTGAGTGTATCAAACCCCTTCCCCGTTCTGATTCGAGCTCTGACAGCCTGCTGAAACCGTGTAAGGATTTCTGTATCAAGGTTTGTATTTGAACCCAGCGTATAATAGAGCCTTTCCGCCTTTTTCAGGTACCGGTTTATCCTTTTGGGAAATTTGTCTATCGGATACGCCTTATCCGCGCCGTAATGTTTACAAGCATTTCGTACACCGACCCGTTTACCGTCCCAGATTTCTGCCTTTTTGTTCTTCGGCAGAACGAATAGGATATATTGATGTTTCGGGTGGTCCGGAGCAAGTACACATATAGCGTTCGGTTCTTCAAACCCCGTTAGGTAATAAAAATTGGGGTCCGGGTTATAAATATGTGTTGTATCGTGGTTTCGCATAGCCGGCGTAGCATTCGCGAAGATTGCCACACTACCCGGAGCCATCTGTTTCATAAATTTCTTACGATTTTTTTCGTGCATACTGTTTTCCTAGATATATCAGGCGATTGTAACCGTCGCCTGCCTTTACAATATTTTCAGAGATAGTTGATGGGTGTTCCGATTTTGCCGATGACCCCGCCGCTGGCGACCATCGGATAGATCGAGTGCGCCCAGAAAATGCCCTCCACCGGAGCACGTATGACTTCAACGACATTCCCAAACACGTCACAGATTTCCGCTATCGGTTGGCGAGATTCAAGCCGTTCATACAGTGCCGCTTTGTAGTAGATAAAGCCGCCTTTATTGCTGATAAGCGGTACGAATCGGTGGACGACAATTTGCTTATCAGGAATTTCAGGCGTACCCTCAATAAACTGGTACTGTTTTAGCACATTAAGAACGCCTTGAACCCCTTTGTTGATGCTGGTTGTGTCCCAGCCATGTGTTCCGCCGAGTTCCGGGTCAATTGTCGGTATCCCAATATCTGGAGCGGCCTGTGCCAGTTGTCCTTTCGGTCCCTTTTGATTGAGGATATAACCGATGCCGAAGGTGCGTGCCAATGCAAGGCATGCCTTGTGGCATTGATGTTTTTCTGAGACTCGAACGCGCACCTCATCAATCATCGGATGAACGCCACCTTGATGCAGGTCAATGCAGTAGTCAGCATTCGATATAACTTTTTGAAAGAGCTGGTACGCAATCCGTTCGCTTGATGTTCCATCGGATCTTCCGGGAAAGCAGCGGTTCATCTTAACGTTATCAACTGGACTAAACGCCTGTTTTGCGTGAAAGGCGTGAAAGTTGACAATCGGTACCACGATGAGACTGCCGCGTAATTGTGAGGGAACAATCTCTCGAAGGATTTGATGAATAACAGCGATGCCGTTTAGTTCGTCGCCATCGCTAATAGCTTGTATATAGAGCGTTTTGCCCGGGTGTTGTCCGTTGATAAGAACGACTGGCACCCGAATTGCGGTACCATCAGGCAAAGTGCCCATCGCTAAATGGCCTTCTACCCGTGTGTCCGGTTCCGCTGTCAAATCGCCTATGACTAATTTTTTAGAGTTCGTCTTGTGCATTATATTGGTTATCAGGTTTGGTTACTGGTTATTTATATCGGGCGAGTTGTCGGAAAGAGAAACCCGACACCTTCTATTTAATCAGGACTTACGCAAATTTAGCAGAAACCTCAGTATTCGGGCAAACGGTTTCCCGCTCTTCTGGGCGGGGTTTCCCCGCCCGCTAGGTCTCGTCTAGATCCCACTATCATTAGGGTTTATCAACGCGCTGCGTAAGTCCTGTTAATGTATCAGAATTTGTGAAAAGTGTCAAGTCGAAAATCTACATTGGATGTGTAAAGTTTTTGTACAAAACCGGTGCATAAGTTACACTTTTGACACAAAGTGTAACATTTGGTTTTCGGTTCTGAATACCCACAAACGCACGCCACGTCTATCTTTTCAAGCAGTTTGTACCTACCTTGGACGATTTCGAAAAAAGTGAAATGTCACACTTTCGCTATCGAGGGATAAGCAGGTGAGTTGCAAAACGCACCGCTTTCCTCCGAAAAAGGGTTTGGTGTGCTGTTATGTTATACCATTTCTAATTGAAAATGTCTTTTTCTTGTAGCATAAACTTCCAGTTTGTGCCGTTCTCCGTTTCATTTCTAACAACTGGTAATGGTAGAATAATTAATAAAAATGGTATTAGTTGCTAAATGTTTGATTTTTCTTCAGAAAAAATAGGGTGTTGTTTTGGTTGAAGTATTACCCCTCTTAAGAAACGCACCCGTTTTTTCTCTAGCTTGTCTAAACATGTCGTAGCGATTGGCAATCAGAAATATACTAGCGGGGCGGTCTCGGTTTCTATAGACATATCGCCCATACTGGGCTAATACTGAACAACTTGTACAAAAATTTTACGCACTCATCTACATTTCTCTGGAAAAAATTGACATTTTCTTGGCAACGTGATAAAATATTGAAAAGCGTAGGGAGAACTTTGTGTGAAAGTGTGCTTGCAAAGCACGGCACTTAAAAACACTCCCTATTAGCGTATAAAACCCTATTAGAAAGGAAATTTAATTATGAAAAAAATCCTTTATATCTTTTCCATTTTCGTTTTATCAGTCTGTGTTGTCCATCCCGTTTTCTCGCAAAACTTAAAGAGCGATGAATTTGATGGAGGCGATCAAGATATTGCGTCCTTCTGGAAAGTCAACAACGGCGATAAAAGCGAATGGGAATTGAACGATGGAAAACTCACTGTCAAGGCTGGTTTCAACCAAAACCTTTGGGCAAACGATGATAGCACTCGGTATTATCAGGTCGTTGACCAGGATGAATTTGACATTGAAACCTCAATGATTGCTGATTACGCGGATGGCTCCATAGTTGCGGGACTGATCGTCTATTCCGCAGGAACAAAGGATAGTAGAGGCCGCGATGGTGAATGGGTAACCTTGAAGTTATGGGGCCGTGGGGCAGCCCAAGGCAACAATGCCGTGCTACAGTATCAACGCCGCGAAAATGATGCCGCAAATCTCGGATACGTCGGCACACAGCCAGGCTACAACCCCGCACAAGGTGTCATTCCGATTGAAATGCGCCTCAAACGTCAAGGCAACGACTATGAAGCATGGTTCAAGCCGAACGCAGAAGGCGATTGGGTCTCCGTTAGTAAAGTCACAAGCGAACTCAAAGAACCGCTTGAAGTCGGTATCTATGCCGGCGTTGCCGATGGCGGGCCTCCGGGCAGACTCTCTGTTACGTTTGACTACTTCCGTGAGGCTTCTACACCAGCACCCGTAGACCCGCGGGACCGACTCACTGTCACGTGGGGTGAACTTAAAAATTGGTAATCGGGTATCCTATATTTTTAGAACGTAGGTGGCGGCCCTCGGGCTGCCAACTACCTTCCTAAATGGAGACACATTTTGAAACCGATAATTATAGTATTAGTCTTTATGAGTGTAACGATGTTTTTCGGCACGTTTTCTGTAGAGGGCGCAACCTCACTTGCCGACCCTTTTGATGGAAAAACCTTACAGAACCGGAACTGGAAATGGAAAACTTCTGACGCGAAAGGCGTTGAACCCAAAGAGTGGGATGTCGGTAAAACCAGAGACGGTTGGTTACACATCACCGGTGAACTCAACCGAAATCTTTGGCCCTCTGATACAACAAATCGCCTCTATCAGGAACACAATGATGATTTTGATATAGAAACGCATGTCTATATGGATTACGAAGGCGGCTGCGTTGTTACAGGTTTCGCCGCATATTCCCCTACCACAAAAGACCGTCAAGGCCGAGATGGTGAATGGGTGACGGTTAAGTTCTGGGGACGAGGCGGCGACGCTATTATCCAATGGCAAAAACGACAGTTCCATGGCGGGGAAGGACTGGTAGGACAGGTACCAGGATTTCTAGAACCGGCAGGCGAAATGGATCTCTACATACGCCTTCGCAGAACAGGCAACACCTTTACCGCCTGGTGGAAACGTGAAGCCGGTGACGAGTGGATTCAGATTGGTGAAACCCAGCACGACTTTAATGATGACCTTGAAGTCGGAATTTATGCGGGTATCTGTGGCGGCGGCGGAAAACTCGCTGCACAATACGAATACTTTGAAGACCTCATTACACCGTTTGATGTTTCCCCACGAGCAAAACTGCCAATTGCATGGGGCGACTTGAAACGAAGGCATGATTTGACCCGCTAATGGTCAAAAGTACTTTTGCAAAGCGGTAACTGACAGCACTCCCGGCTGCCAGTTACCCTACCTTTTCGGCTATTTATTTATGGCGACATTTTACAGAGGTGCGGGGATTGGCACACATTGGCATATCCGAGATTCACGACAGGTAGGGTTTACGGCAAGAGCCCCGCACAATACACCGACTACAGAAGCACTAGTAGCCCATATTGCTACAGGGACGGTTAACAGTCCGTATATTTCACTGACATCCTCCTACGCGGTGGCATGGCATTATGCAGTATTTAGTGGTAGGAGAGAACCAACATCAGGAGACCCAGCTTACATTTACGAGCTAGAGATTGACGACTCACTTCCACATGGGCTTAATCTGCTAAATCCGGTCAAAGAAGTTGTGCATATCTTACCGCAACCTTTACGAGGGGTTGTAGACCTGGGATATATGGAACATCTTCTAGCTGGACAAACACCACAGCGACCTGATCATATCGAAACTTCTTCACTTCTAACGGCACTTACGTTTGCACAACGGGATGCAGAAGTGCTCGCGCATGGTTACATACCTCCGTTTTGTGTGAAACACCGTTTTGAAATAGAGTTTTCTCTATCAGATTTACCCCTTGCCGAGGAGAATTTAAAATGAACATGTTTAACATTCGTAACGTTGACCTAAATGACGTGTCAGATGGCAACTTCATTAAGTTCCTTAGGATAGAAATACCTGAGCGGAAGGGTTACGGGCCTATACCCTTTGCTAGAGTTCGCTATGCCTTGAACGGAGATAGACGTGAAGAAGAAAACGGTTTACCTATCGATCTGGGTAAAGGTATCTTTACGGCTACACTTGAGGATGAGGAACTTGGCGAAATTCCACGGGAAGAACTAGAAGATACCCTGCAAAAAGCAGCAAAAGAGATTGTTAAAATCGTCCGGAAAGAATTAGATCCGCCTGCTATTCTCAAGTGCATCTTAAAAGATTACGCGTACCTCGAATATAGTGAAAAGCACTCTAAACCGCCAGATTTTTTAAGGTGCAACGTTATCGATCCAGAAAGTTCACGCCAGGCAGCCGATATTTTCGAAATAGCTCGTAGATTAAGGACCGCCACAGGTATAGGTTATGATGTCAATTATGGCGGTCCCTCTAGTGATGGCGATGATTTTGATAAAGTCTGGACAAGTTTCTCTTTAAGAAAACTCAATTTTGGAGAAAAATCCAGCGAAAATTAAAGGATTTTGTCTACCGTGCGATGCGCCTGTCTTCCGCTTCTGATATATCTGCTCAGCATTTGGGGAGGTTTTGTCACTGCCGAATTGGGCCCGGATGCTGAAAAAGTGTCTGCCACCATAGAATGGATTCGCATTTCGGAAGGCGAATTCCTTATGGGCTCAACACCCAACGAAGCAGAAGCCGCTTATACAAACGCAAAATTACGCAGCTCCCTGCTAGAAAAGCATAACTTCGACGCTGAAGTGCCACAACACCGCGTCCATCTCGCCGCCTACCAAATCTCGCGTTATGAAATCACGAATGCCCAATACCGCGCCTTCATTGCCGCAACAGACCGCCCCACCCCTCGTGGGCATCAAGGCGAGGAGACCTGGGCAGATGACACCCTTAACGCAGACGATCAGCCGGTTGTCGGGGTGACCTGGTTTGATGCACAAGCGTTTGCAGAGTGGATTGGCGGGAGCTTGCCGACAGAAGCGCAATGGGAACGCGCTGCACGAGGGGCAGATAGGCGGATATATCCCTGGGGCAACGAACCGCCGAAAGCACGGCACCATGCCAATTTCGCCAGACGTTACAACCGACCGATGCCTGTTGGACACTTTCCGAAAGGCGCGACACCAGATGGCATCGAAGACCTCGCCGGAAATGTCTGGGAGTGGTGTCTTGATGAATACGATCCGAGCTTCTATCAACAAAACCGCGAGGATATCAAGCGAAATCCGCTCAACCTCCGTTTTCGCGATGTTTTACGCCCGCGCGTCATTCGCGGAGGAGCTTGGGATGTTGGCAGGACATTCCTACGTTCCGGGTTACGGTTTAAATTCTATCCGTTAGATTCAACACACACAATTGGGTTTCGGGTAGTGCGCCCGCGTCCAAAAATAGAAAAATAACCCCTTTTCCGCTATAAACAATGGCTATTCCAACCCTGCGAACCTACTTAATCCTTTGTCTGCACCTTATATTGCCGATGCTAGCGACTGCCGCCCCCTATTTTCGGGATGTTACGGTTGAGATGGGCCTCGATTTTCGCCATGTTAACGGCTTTTCCGAAGAACGCCGCCTCGTTGAAACGATGGGCAGCGGCGGCGTACTCTTTGACTTCGATAACGACGGGGACCTAGACCTTTATCTCGTTCAAGGCAATTCCCTTTCACCTCCAGCGGGCAAAGAAAAATCCCCAAAAAACCGCCTCTATCGCAACGATGCCGGGAGCTTTGTTGACATTACCGAATCAGCAAAAGTCGGGGACACCGGGTACGGGCTCGGTGCCGTGGCAGCCGATTACAACGGCGATGGACATAGAGACCTCTATGTGACAAATCTCGGCGCGAATGTGCTTTACCGTAATAATGGCGATGGCACATTCACCGATGTAACCGAAAAAGCACAAGTTGGCTGCCCACTGCTGAGTGCCAGTGCCGCCTTTGCTGATATTGACAGAGATGGCGCACTCGATTTGTACGTTTGCAACTACGTCGAGTACGCGTTGGAGACAGATGTTCCGTGCTACTTCAAAAACGACCTACGCATCTATTGCGGACCGAACGAATATCACGGTATAGCCGATGTACTTTATCGAAACAACGGAGATGGCACATTCACAGATATTACAAAATCAGCAGGGGTTTATCAACCCACCACGCGTGGACTCGGGGTTGTTTTTACAGACATAAACAACGATGGATGGGCCGATATCTACGTCGCCAACGATATGTCCCCCAATACACTTTTCATCAACCAGCAAAACGGCACCTTTAAGGAGGAAGGCGTTGCCCGCGGGGTTGCCTATAACGGGGACGGCATTGCAAACGGCTCTATGGGAGTGGATGCTGGCGACTACGACAACGACGGCGACATTGACCTGTGGGTGACGAACTTCTCGCTCGAAGCAAACTGTCTCATGCAAAACGACGGCACCGGCTATTTTGACGATGTGACGTTCGATTTAGGCCTCGCGAAACCTTCATTTTATCCACTCGGTTTTGGCACCCGTTTTATCGATTTTGATAACGATGGATGGCTCGATATACTCGTTGGCAATGGACATATCTGGGATAACGTGGCACAGATTGACGCGAAACTCCAGTATGCGCAGCCTGTGCAGCTGTTCCGTAATCACGCTGGAACATTTACAGAGATGACAACTGCTGCAGGGTTACACGAAACAGCTTATGTAGTACGCGGCATGCTGTTCGGCGATATTGATACAGATGGGGATGTTGATGTTATTTTGTGTCAATCAAACCGCCCGGCGGTTATTCTCCGCAACGAGGTTGGCACTACAAATGCGTGGGTGTCGTTGAAATTAGTTGGCGCAGATGGAAATACCGATGCTATCGGGGCACAAGTTCGGTTAAACGTAGGTGACCTAACGCTCGTACGCGAGGTTATCTGTGGGGCAAGTTATCTGTCCGGAAACGACTTACGGGTCACCTTCGGTTTGGCAAATGCCTCGCGTGTAGATAGTCTCCAGATACGCTGGCCTGATGGAACCGTGCAGCAATTAAATGAGGTGCCGATTCGGCAATGTTTAACGTTAGAACGCGGAAAGTAGAATTTTTGCTTGCATCCTTAGCAGACTTTAAGGCAGCATTAGATGAGGATACCTTCCTATCTGCTGCCACGTTAGACAAGCGATTTAATCAAAGAAAAAAATCGTATGAGTGGACCTCTGATATGGATCAGGTTGTCGCGCAAAAAAGCATTTTTGTTAACTTGGCTGCTGCCATCAAGAACTGGGTAGACAAACAGGCAAGGTTCCCGAGGTTTAAGCGGCGCGGCAAGAAAGAGAGTTTCACAACAAATAATCAATTCGTTGAAGTTCGGGGCAAATATATCAAGTTACCCAAGATTGGTTGGGTGCGAATGCATCAATCATTAAGAGCGGGCTGTTTGCCCGAATACTGTTTCGTAGGCAAAATCATAAAAGTGACCATAAGTCGCACGGCCCATCGTTGGTTCGTCTCTATAACCGTTGAAGTGGAGGACACCGAAGCAGTTGACACCTCAACGCACCCCATAATCGGTATAGATGTCGGTATCAACACGTTGGCGACGTGCAGTGATGGGACACAATATGAGAATCCGAGACCTTTACAGTGCTTAGAACGCAAGTTAGCCCGTGCTCAACGGAAGTTAAGTCGGCAAGTGCCCTACTCCAAAAACTGGTTCAAACAGAAGTTGAAAGTTGCTAAGTTGCACTATCGGATTGTTTGTATCCGCCGGGATGCGCACCATAAAGCCAGCACAGATATTGTCAATCGTGCGTCAGGCATTGTCATTGAGACGCTAAAAGTGTCTAACCTGCTAAAGAATAGGAAACTTGCTAAAGCGTTGAGTGATAGTGCGTTAGGCGGTTTTCTATCGTTGCTAAAGACGAAAGCCGAGGCGCGCGGTATCCTTGTAACCGAAGCCTCCCAGTTCTTTGCGAGCAGCAAGACTTGCAGCAGTTGTGGGAAACCTAAGAAAACAGACTTAACACTGTCAGAAAGAACATACCATTGCAGCGAATGTGGTGTGTCAATAGATAGAGACCTGAACGCTGCTATAAACTTACGAAACCTCGCGGCAGGGCATGCCGAGAGCCAAAACGCCTGTGGAGTCCAAGTAATACCATTTTTATTAATTATTCTATCATTACCGGTTGTTAGCAATGAAACGGAGAACGGAAGACCCAAACTGGAAGTTTATGCTACTATAAAGTGCACAAACTGGAAGTTTATGCTACTATAAAGTGCACAAACTGGAAGTTTATGCTACTATAAAGTGCACAAACTGGAAGTTTATGCTACTATAAAGTGCACAAACTGGAAGTTTATGCTACTATAAGGCACCCAAACTGGAAGTTTATGGGACAATAAAGAGACATTTTCAATTAGAAATGGTATAAGCCCTCAATCGGAGGCACGAGAGATGGAAGCAGGAAAAGCCACTTGGAAACAACTCCGTTTGTTTCCAAGATAAGAGCTAAGAATCCCAATGCTTTAGCTTTGGGAGTATGTCAACTCACTTAACCCCCCGCGCCACTTACTTGAAAGACCTTAGGTTCTTCATAGACCTAGTGGTCGCCTGATGGAAAATATACGTTTACACAATATCCGGTGAGTGGAATTACAATATCGCAGTCCCACTTAACGGCGGGCCTCATGAAGAAATCTTGGATATAGAAGATGGCAGCACCTATCTTTTCGATTGGGCCCCCTCAGCGTATGCCGTTGAACCCATGAACCGACTGACCACACTCTGGGGAGCCCTGAAAACAGGTGCCCTAAAATAGGCAGCATCAAGGACACACACCTAATAGATTATGCAAATTATTGAGGAACGAGAAGTGTGGATACACACACACTTCATCGTTGATAGCTTTTACATCACGGCACAGGAACAGCGACAGGTTTCTCTGACGGTTGAGCCTGAACTCTTACTGATGGGGCTCCAGTACGGTCTGACGTACAACATCGCTCCTGCCAAACACCGTGCTATCATCGTCTTGGAGTGTATCCCGTTTGACCCGGTTAAAGCGGTAATTAAACAGTTGATTAATGAAGTTATAGAAGACTTCCCGGTTCGGCACCCGGAGCAACGGAACGTCGTCACCAATATTACCGTCGCGGCTGCGGAAACAGAGGATACGGATATCAGTGCCCAAGCCCTGGACCCTTAAGGACTTGTGTCCCCACGGTGCCATCGGTAATGTTAAAAATTGATGGAAATGTGTCGCGCCATCCATCGTTTGCACCTGGACAAAATTGACGTGCGTTGCCTTCAATCGCTGTCACACCCGGTATCCGTGCAGCCAGCCCGGCTGAATGCAGAAAGGATGCCCCCGGACACGTCAAATCTTGCACCGCGAGAAACATATCGTATTCGGCAGCCGCGGCCCCCATCAGCAACGCTTGTGACTGCCCCTTGCATGCTTTAAGTGCAACACCGGAATACCCCTGCTCGCGTGCAAGTAGGAACGTTTCAAAGTCTGTAAGCGATTCGTCAATAACGACCGGTTTTATCTCCGCAGCTTTGTGCATCCGATTTTCAGGGTGTGCCTTCAGGTCTCGGTCGGTCGGTTGTTCAATGTATGCGAGCCGTTCAAAGGCGTGCCCCTCCCCCTCCTGAATTCGCTTGAGAAATTCCAACAGATATTCCACATCTTGGCATGTTTCATTGAAGTCGGCGGAGTAGTGCCATGTGCTAACCCCTCGTTTCGCCTGTGTTTCTGCGGTGATTTTGTCAATCGCCAGCACACGTGCCACATCCCACGCTAAGTCGTCGCCATTCAGTTTTATTTTAAGATGTGTCAAACCGTCTGCCTCAATCCATTCGGGGAGCGTTTCAGGCAAGCTGTCATTGAGGCGGTTTGCGATATCAGCTTCTGTGAGCGGGTCAAGCGCGCCGATGAGGTGATAGAGCGGCATACGCTGCTTCGGATGTCGTGAAGTATACCGGTCGAGGTATTTTCCGCTGAACCGTTCATTCAAAAAATGCGATAAATCTGCTTGAATAAAATCTGTCCCTAATCCGTTATAGCTATTGATGCCGTTTGCCTTCCCGAACCCGTCGTGAATGGCAGCATCTATTGGGCTTGTCGTAACAACGGTGCAGAGTTTCGGTATTGGCGCGTCAATTTGCATGTGTTGTGCCAATTCGTCAGCGATTTTTAGAAATTCGGGTTCAAGTGTTTCGGAGAGTTCAAGCGGATGTGCACAAAGGGAGCAATCCTGCGCTGCTGCCGACTGCAAGTTCAGCGAGCTGTTTCATCGCCGCGAGGCTCTGTTCAAAGGGTGCGTAGCGTGGCGGAAATGCCCAGACATTGCCGAGAGGCATTGAACCGCTCCCTTCCGCCTCCTTCCCATCCCGCGTTTGGACCTGCATCCGTACGTTAAAAAGCACACAATGTTCTGTCGGCACCCCGCCAAATTTGAGCGGTGTACGGTATTGGTGTTCCTCAAAGTCGTAATGAACATCAAGAATGCGAATATCGGTGGGTTTTGACATGGTTTCCTCATAGACGTGAGATAGCCCGAAATGAACATAGGTGGGTAAATCTTTTTGGAAAGGCGCGGTTTGAAACCGCGCCTATAAACGTGTAACCTGAAAATGTACGCCTTACTCAATGCCCAACTTGTCGTTAATTTCCTTCTGATAGCCTTCCAATTCGCAGTTCTCAATTTCCGCAATTGTTACAGGTCGTCCGAACCATCCGGATTCATAGGCTGCCATGCAGATAGCTTCAGACCGCATGCCTTCCACAGCGTCCACTTCAGGTTTACCGCCTGTGCGGATTGCGTCAGCGAAGTATTTGAGCTCAATTGCGACCGTATCGCCCATGCCAGCGGGGAAGTAGTATTCCCGTTCCTCATCGGTGAGGCTGTCCATGAACTCCTTCTGAAGGTCATCATTAGAAATCGGTTCACCGCCGCGCGGTATGAGCCCTCTGCCCCAATCCAGCGCACCCTCACTGCCGTAGACGGTATGTTGTCCGAAGCCATGTGCTGGGGCTGAGCCGACCCATGTCCACTGTGCGGTAACGCCTTGTTCGAACTTGATCGTAGCAATCATAGCGTCTTCAACATCAACTGAGTAGCCGCCTTCACGTGCACCGGGGTTATCGTAGCGGTAAGGTTCGTAGGCTTTGTTGATAGCGTAGACCTCTTCAGCTTCCAGGCCGAGGATATAACGCATAAGGTCGGTAAAATGCACGCCGCCATCTAGTGCCCATCCGCCGCCTGCATCCATTTTGAAGTTGCGCCATCCCCATTTTCCCATAGCTTCGCCGACTTCAATCCAGAAAAACATCCGCGGGTCACCGATGCGTCCCTGTGCAATTACCCAGCTACGCGTACGTTGAATGCGGGCTAATCGATAGTTTTCGGCGACAGAGATAATTTTATCGTTGCGCTCCGCTGCTTCCATCATCAGTTTGCAGGCACGCATCGTTATACCGAACGGTTTCTCGATAATGACATGCTTACCCGCTTCAAGTGCCGGCACAGCGAGAATATGATGTGCACTGTGAAGTGCACAGATGTCAACACACTCTAAATCGGGATGCTTCGCCAGCATCTCGTCGAGGTCCGTATAGACAGCGGGTTTCGTGCCGCCTTGGAATTCGTGTGCCTGATTTGCACGCTGCTCGGCTCGTCCTTTGTCTATATCGCATGCCGCGATGATATCGAAATCTCTCAACTCTTTCGACCAGAGTTCGCGGTAACCGTTCATGTGGGCACCGGACATACCGCCACATCCGACTAATCCCATTTTAATTCGCTCAGCCATATAGGCCTCCTTCTGTAATTCTTCCGACAGTTATGAATAAAATTCATTAAATTTCTTCACTCGGCGCGCTTTAGAAGTCCGCGCCGCCACACTACAAAATAACTTCTGCCCAAAATTGTATAGGATATGTGATTACAAGTCAACGTTTTTTTCTTTTTTCCAAGGTCATTTTTTTCGTTGTTTATTCACCCTCCCCTTTTCTGTAGGAGCGTGCTATGCACGCGACCTCCGCCTCTTATGTAGGAGCGAGCTGTGCTCGCGATTTCCACCGCCAATTCTATTTTTTGTATGTAACCGAAGTGCGGGGACATTCGAAAGACGTGTCTTGTGTCACGGGCTTTTTTCTTATTATGCACAACGATAAGCTATAACAGAGCAATTAACGCTTCGATGCAACTTGACAGATTTTAGCGGAGGATATAGAATTGTGAAAACGAAACTTTTAACAACGAACGTCAATAGAGCCGCCGTGGCTGCATTCGGAGGTCTCATCGTTAGCTCGCTCTGTGCGCTCTTTTTTGCGCAGCATGTGCTCCGCCTCAGTGTCGTCGCCTTTGCTATTTCGTTATGGGGGTTTCTGTCCCTAAAACATCAGGACACTCCGCAACCGAAAGGGCACCGCTGGCGCAAGATAGGACTCACCACGGCTCTGATTGTTTTGATGGGTGGGTGCCTGCTGTTTGGCACAATCAAACGGATTGCTGCGACACAGACAGACGTTCCCGCCTGTACGGGATGGACACACCCGGATTGTAATAAGGAGAGACCGGAAAAATCACCGTGTCCATCTGTCAAATGCCCTCTATCGCAGCACCGCAGCGATATAAGGGATAGTCGAAAATAAGGAGGATTTACTATGCGTAGAAAAATGTATTGGGGACTTGCTGTCTTTATTGTTATCCTATTCACGGCTGGTGTTTTCCTGCTGACACAGCGGAACATCGACATGGAACCTGATGTTGTTTATGAGCCGCCGTCACCGGAAGTTATCCAAAAGATAAAGGATGACATCGCTGAACGGAACGCAGAGGAGGGTGCCAAACCCCCGCCACCTGGTGCCTCCCCGAATGGGCATTGGCACGATGGTGTATGGCACAATGAACCGCATGCTGTAGATATTTCAAAGCCGGAATCTCTGCCCATCCGTTTTGGAACGCGCCTCCCCTTACTAGTGGAAACAGAAAACCCTGTGCTGCTGAAACCTATCCCATTACGAACAACCAATGGTGATGATATTGATATCGATTGGGTGTCGCTTTCCCCCGCAGAACTATCTGATACGATTGCGAAACTTCAACAAAGGGAAATATCCGCCCCCGACGGGTATCACTATACACGTAACATTGAAGGATTACTCATCTTGGATGAAAGCGGTTACCCTATTATCCATAAAGATGGGGAAGATTCTTTCTCTGTTGCCTGGAAGATGGCGTTCAAACCAACACGGGAACAACTATCGGAATACCAACAACTTGCAAGGCGGTATTATCAACTAGAAGGAGATATACCACCTTCACCCGAACTCGATCAAGTCAAAGCACGGATGGATTATATGGAACGCACATACGTCGGCCCGCTCCCTATTAGCTTTGGGAGTTCATTTTCTATCCCAGCTGAATCATTTTCTATCTCAGATGAAATGGCGAGGGAGGAATATAAAGCGGCAATGAAGCGTAATAGTGAAATCAATTTACAATTGAAAGCCGAAATTTTTAGACAGTTAGGCATTGAGTATCTATTAGAACTCTACTAGGCTCTTCAACATAAAGGAGAACTGTTATGAAAATGAAACAGATAGGATGGGATACACACTTACTCATAATCAGCGCACTGCTGATACTACTTTTGGGAACGGTCGTATGGGGAAAGATCGAATTCTCCTCTGATGCGGGGTATACGGCACCTGTAATATCCGGTTCAGATCCGCTGCGAAAAAAAGTGGAGATTACCACAGGTGCTGCGGAGTGGCCGGATGGCAAAGAAGTATCCGTAAAGATTGCAGCCCTTGTAGGAGGACTGGGGATTGGACAGGGCACGTTGGCACCGGTCACTATACTTGGACAAACGTATGCGACATGGCAGGGTTCCCCCAAGGAAATCGGCACCAAAACCACTTCGGGCCGCTGGAAATATGAGGGTGATACCGTAACGGCAGTCAAGAGGGAATCCATACCCTCCAACAACCAACAGACTACTTTTGATTGGAGTGCTGAGGGCAGTGTGAAAATCACGCCTTATGTTTGGCAAGAGAGTGTCTCTATTGGTGGTGCTATCCGGTGGCCGTTTGCAATACAGGGGTCGTTTGGCACGACGGGAACCTGGGCGAGTAGTGCCAACCATTCTACCACCCGGAGCGCAGCGTCAGGAAAAAAGGGCACACACACAGTGAATGTCATCTATTACTGTTATGGTTGTAAAGCGGAAGGCGATACACAAGAAGCCATTGGTGGCAAAGCAGCACATGCAGTTAAAACTTGTTCTCGCGACGCGTGTGGCATATCATACCGCGAATGTGATACCACCGCCAAGGCGTTGCATTCAGAGTGTGAAGGGTGCAATACATACCGATGCGACACTAGCACCGGTAAAACCCATGAACAAAAAACTTGTACTTCCGCTTACATTGGATCGACAACGTTGAGATATGGTTGCGGACAATCCTATTGGCGCTGTGCCAGCGACGCTTCAACACATACAGATTACAATCATTGTGCGGAAGGACATGAATATAAACTCTGCGTTGCAAGCAATCATACTCTTCAAGCTAGTTGTTCTAGGACAAATGGAAGCGGGAATACTTGCACTGTTACAGGGTTTCGGGAGTGCACGCCGCATACTCATCAATTCGGTAGCGGGAGTGGTAGTGGCAGCAACACATGTACACTTTGTTCTGGCACAGGCTGTAGTACCTGCCAATCCGGTGGCCAAACCACCAACCCATCAGTTAATCCGAATGGAAACGGCACCCCTCTACCCAACGGCGGGCAGAGCACAACTCCCCCCTCAAATGGCGGATGTACGACAACTTTAGTTTGGTGCAAAAAGTACTATAGCAGCTATCATACCCAAAAGTGTCGGACCAAAGTGAGTAGCGAATATGAACATCGGACTACGTGTTCCGGCTGCTCTGTTCAATATTGGACATGCAATACTCCTAGTGCTAACGACGACAAAGAAAAGCATAGGCTCCGCACCTGCAAACGTTCTGTGTGTCTGCAGCAGTGGCGGCGGTGTGCGTATCAGCCAGAACAGATAGGCCAGTCTCCTTATTATACGACATCTCCACGGTGTCAATGGATGAGAGATACGTCGCCTGCTCTGATTTACTGCTCAGAGTGATATCGTTAGCGTGTCCTTCCACTCCCAAAATAGGCAGGGACTTCGGTGCCTGCCTTTCTCACTATAGCCATGAAAACACTACGTTTCAAACACCTATTTCCGCTTCTGCTGCTTATCGGCATTCTCTTCATAGCATTTTGGATCCGTCTCAAAGGGGCAGACACGTTGCCGCCCGGTCAATTCCTTGAAAACGATGGGTACTTTTATTATTGGCAGGCACAAACTATCACGGAACACGGCAAACTGCCACCCCGCGATATGCACCGATGGATGCCAATCGGCAGAGATAACAGCTTGCTGCTGTCGCTCTATCCTTATGTCGTGGCGTACACTTATAAAGCGATAGCCCTCTTCTCCTCAAGCATCACGCTCTACCATGTCTGTCTCTACATGCCATCGGTCTGCTTTGTATTTGGTTTGGCTATTCTCTGTCTTTTCCTTTACAGCACTTTCGGTGCCTGGATTGCCAATACGACCGGTATCTTGCTTGCGACGCTGCCGAGTGCTATCGGACGCAGCACGGTGGGGTTCGGTGATAGAGATATGTGGTGTCTGATGATTGCGCTCTGCGTTGTCATCCCCTACCTGATTGCGTTGCAAACAGACTCTCCCCGCAAACGCATCGGGTGGACACTTCTCAGCGGTGGATTTACTGTCATGGGTGGTCTCTCTTGGGAGGGGTTCGGTGCGTTCCTGCTGCTGATTTACATCTTGGAACTCTATCGATTTCTCACGTCTGAGCATGAAACCGGTCTGCTCTCTTACCTGCTGTGGGTGTGTTCATTCGTGCCTGTGCTGTATCTCCTCGCGCCTGCGTATCGGCGTGGCGATTTTTTCGCAACACATCTGTTTGCGTTTATGCTCATTCCGCCTGTAGCGATTTTGGTAAAACGAGAGGCACTTATTTTCCTAAAAACACACAAGGCAACACACCTACTGCAAACCCCGCACGACCCGCAGGACTCTTTCCTGAACAGAAATCCGGATGGTATTCGATTCTTTAGACCGTTATATCCGGAGACGCGCTTTGCTGCTGCACCCATCAGACTCTATGAGATTCAGTATCCGCCGGACATCAAAGCGGATCTGAAGTATCTTGGTGTCGAGACGAAGGAATAAATCTGACAATGAGCTCATCCTTTCCAGCTCTCTTTTGACAAAATATTTACCCACCTCTTGCAGAATCCTAACTCGATTTTTGAATGCACCTTGACATTTTTGTAACCGTTTTATTTAATTCAGGACATGGTGTAGATTTTGAGGAGCGGGGAACCGTTTGCCCGTTTTTCGGGTTTTTACTCCCCTTTATCCTCCCAGTTAAATGACCCTGCCCCGGACTCACTGTGAAATTCGCTTGACATCCCCCGCACAACATGCTATCATCCCCATAAAAAGGAACGTCACGAGAAATAAAAAACATGAACCAGCACACCGCTAACTACGACGAATTCATTAGAGTCGTCAACACACTCAAAGAGCTATCACAAACGATTAGCCGTGAACAACGCATCGGACTACTCCAGCAAGCCGTGCAGCAGTTTGGGCTCTCCGCAGCGGAAGCGGATGAGATTCTGAAAGACTCCGGACTAATTGTCGGTGAAAGTGTAAACTATTTTGAAGTGCTTGGGTTTTCCGTAGATGAATTTGAAAACCGAGATGAAACCTTCATTTTGACGCGTGTTGAGGCGGCACATAAAGAACATTACAGTGCCTCGTTACAAGCGGGTGGGCTTCCGCGTCCGGACGGTAGAACACAAGAACAGTGGCGAACCGTTCTAAATCAAGCACGGGATACGTTGAAAGACCCACAAAAACGGATGGAACATATTGCCATACTTCAAACTGAAATAGCAGCGGAATTTCCTACACCTGTGCCTGAGGAATCTCCCACCGCCGAACAAACATCTTTAGATGATGCTGATGCGGTCAACAATAGGGGACTTGCGAAGCGTAACTTAGGACAACGCGTTGCGGCAATTGCGTATAACATCGCCATCCGGCTCAGACCTGATTTTGCCAATGCCTACTGCGGTCGGGGCCTTATGAAGGCGGAGTTGGGAGAACACATTGCTGCAATTTTGGATTATGACATCGCTATCGAACTCGAACCCGATTATGCCGATGCCTACTACAATCGTGGAAATGCAAAGGCGGAGTTAGGAGAACACGGTGCCGCGATTGCGGATTATGACATCGCCATCCGGCTCAGACCTGATAATTCCGATGCCTACTACAATCGTGGAAATGCAAAGGCGGAGTTAGGAGAACACGGTGCCGCGATTGCGGATTATGACATCACTATTGAACTCGACCCTGATTATGCCAATGCATACTGCGCTAGAGGTGTTACGAAGGGGCAGTTGGGACAGTACTTTGCGGCAATTTCAGATTTTGACACCGCTATCCGACTCAAACGTGGTTTTGCCAATGCCTACTGCGGTCGGGGATTTGCGAAGGCGGAGTTAGGAGAACACATTGCTGCAATTTCGGATTATGACATCGCTATCCGACTCAGACCCGATTTTGCTGCTGCATACTACAATCGTGGAAATGCAAAGGATAAGTTGGGACGTTCATCAGAAGCAAATCAGGATGTCCACACTGCCCTGAGACTCGCTAGGCAAGCAGGTGATATAATGCTAACAGCTACAATTGAAGAGAGACTTCGTCCTCTCAATTAGCTGTCCAAATATTTGCGCTTGTAGTCCTTTCAAAAATTCTTGACTTTTGTCCTTAAATGTGATAAAATTCCATGAACGGACATAAAAATAAACATACAATCCAAAAGGAGATGCTGAATTTTGGCGTAAACAGAAGAAACGTCAAAACGTGCTATGAGAAGCAACATGGTTGAGTTTTACGATACAACACTCCGAGATGGCAGCCAAGCTGAAGGTGTAGCGTTTTCTGTTGAAGACAAACTTATCATCATAGAAGCACTAGACACATTGGGTATCCACTATATTGAGGCGGGGTACCCCGGTTCCAATCCAAAAGATATAGAATTATTCAAACGGGCAAAAAGTCTGCCGCTGAAAACAGCGAAGGTTGTGCCGTTCGGTAGCACAAGACGGCACAACAACACACCGGATGCTGACCCGAACTTGGCCGCTTTACTCGATACGGGCGCGAGAACAGTTACAATCTTCGGTAAAAGTTGGCAGCTCCACGCCACAGATGTACTGCGGGTCACTGCCGAACAGAACTTGGAATTAATTGAGAGTTCGGTGCAATATCTAGCAGAAAATGGACGCGAAGTAATTTATGATGCAGAACACTTCTTCGATGGATATGCGGATGATTCAGCCTACGCGATTGAAACACTACACGCAGCTGCTGCGGGAGGGGCGACATGCATCGTTCTGTGTGATACGAACGGCGGGAGATTGCCGTTAGAAATTCAGGCAGGGGTCAGAGCAGCGATGTCCGCTATAGATTTACCTATCGGTATTCATGCCCACAATGACGCAGGAATGGGGGCAGCGAACTCGGTCTTAGCTGTGCAAGCGGGGGCAAGTCATGTACAGGGCACCTTCAACGGTTATGGTGAACGGTGTGGAAATGCGAATCTCGCCGCCATCATCCCCACAATTCAACTCAAGCTGGGGATAAAATGTGTCAGCGACACACAGCTGCAAAGGTTGACGAGTGTCTCCCGGTTAATCAGCGAACTTGCAAATCTTCCACACGATGAGCGGCAACCTTATGTGGGACGTTCCGCATTCGCACACAAAGGCGGACTACACACCGATGCTATCCGAAAAAACCGCCTCACTTATGAACACATCGTCCCCGAAAAAGTGGGCAACACGCAGCGGATTCTCGTCTCCGAGCAAGCCGGACGCGGCACTATCATGAAAAAAATTGAGAAGGAGTATCCAGCTTACGACAAGAACTCACCCCAGGTGCTGGCACTCTTCGAACGTCTCAAAGCAGCTGAACATGAGGGGTATCAGTACGAAGCCGCAGAGGCATCATTTGAACTCCTGACACATAAGGTCTTTAACGCGTACGAATCCTTTTTTGAACACATCGGTTTTCGCGTGATTGTTGAAAAATTCACAGACCTGTCAATGCGTTCGGAGGCAACGATTAAGGTTACGACACCCGATGGCGTAACAGCACACACCGCATCCGATGGCGATGGACCCGTCAACGCACTAGACAATGCACTCCGAAAAGCACTTGAACAGTTCTATCCCGCCTTGCAAACAGTCCGATTGATAGATTACAAGGTCCGCGTGTTAGATACGAAAGCGGGCACCGGTGCGAAGGTACGTGTCCTCATCGAGGCGAGCGATGGACAAATGAGCTGGCGAACTGTCGGCGTTTCAGAGAACATCATCTCCGCAAGTTGTGAGGCACTCATAGACAGCTTCGAATATAAACTCTATAAAGACAAGATGGCAGCGGAGGCGGTTCAAGCTTAATTTTCCTTGACATTAAGTTTCTTAAATGTTATAATATATATAACTATAACATTTATTGGAGGTCTAATATGGGAAATTTAGAGAAAATTGAGAAATCAGCGCAAAAACTTATTGCGCTCTGTCAGAAAGAGAAGCCGACGAAGACTGACAAGGCGAAGATGCTCGGTTTACACACCGAAATCCTTAACGGTATCGAAAACCTTGCTGAATGTGAAATCTGTGGTGCAATCACGGAAGTAATTGTAACCATGACGTTGGTTGAAGTTACGGCGAAGCTGTGCAAGGAGTGCGGTCTTAAAGCCCTAGAATCGGGAAAAATTCAGAAAACAACACCCCGAAAACGCACCCGCACGACGAAAACTAAACCGAAAACAGCGAAAACTGAACCGGAACCGAAAGTGCCTACACCTGAAGAGGCGGTTGTGGAACCGGAATCGCCAGCGGCGTTGCATACCCGTATCGAAGAGGAGACCGGGATTAAGAAAACCGATGCCAAACGTTTACACAAAATTGTCCAAGAGATTGCTACACCTATGAACTTGGAAAATACGCTGACCTATGTGAAGCGCGAGGTAGAGAACGCTAAACTGAAGCTGGATGCAATCGCTCTACAAAAGGCTGTCGAGATTTTGATTGCCGCTTAACCGGTGGGTACGTCTTTTGCCCAATCGCGATGTGTTTGATACCACTCCACAAGGGCAGTGATTCCTTGACGAAACGCAACCTGCGGCCGCCATCCTATAAGCTGTTCCGCTTTGCGGATGTCTGCCCACGTTGCCTGAACATCAGCGCGGTGAAACGGTTGATACGACAGTGTCGCCGTTTTACCCACTATCTCCTCTATCAACCGAATTGTATCGATAAGCACAATCGGGCTATCCGAGCCGAGATTGATGACCGAATACCCAAGCGGTTTCAATCCTGCAATCACCCCCCGCGCAATATCTTCAACATAAGTATAATCGCGTGAGGATTGTTTACCGTCGCCGTAGACGGTAACCGGCCTGCCTTCGCTAATCCACTGAACGAAGCGGAACGCGCTCATATCCGGACGGCCTGCCGGCCCATAAACGGTAAAAAAACGGAAAATGGTCATATCCATGTCGTAGAGATGGTGATAAGCGTGGCAAAGTGCTTCCGCCCCTTTTTTTGAAGCCGCATAAGGGGACAGCGGGCCATCTGTGTTCGCCTGTTCACTGAACGGAAGCGGATTGTTCGCACCGTATAAACTTGACGTAGAAGCCAAAACAAATTTCTGGACTTCTGTCCTACGGGCATGTTCTAGGAGGTTTAGTGTGCCTGTCACGTTTGTATCGAGATAATCCCACGGATTTTCAACAGATTTCCGAACGCCAGCACGCGCGGCGAGATTGATGACACCGTCATAAGGTTCGTTAAATATAGAATCCAGGAAAACAGAATCACAAATATCGCCGTAGCGGAAATGAAACTCGGGGAGCATCTGAAGTTGTTCAAGCCGCCATCTCTTCAGGGTCACATCGTACGCACTATTTAAATTATCCACACCGATTACGGTATGCCCATCCGCTAACAGAAATTCAGTGACCTTCCACCCGATAAATCCGGCGCATCCCGTGATAAGATACTTCATGCCAACCCTTCAATTCTCTCTACCGCTCGAATTGCCATATCTGTCTCAATTTCATATCCGATAAAGGCTCTGCCTTCAAGCCTTGCAGCGACACCTGTTGAACCGGTGCCAGCGAATGAATCCAGCACTGTTGCCCGGGGGGCGGAGAAGATACGGATGAGATGCCGAAGCAAATCGACAGGCTTCGGGGTCATGTGACCGTATCGGTCTTTCGGTTTTTTCGCTGGAATGACGGTGCCTGGGAATTGCGTTGCATTAATCAGCGGATTTTTGACATCGATTAAGCCGGTTTCCCACTTATCCCAATTATCCACAAAGGTGCCCTCTCTAGGGGCTTGTGCAAGAATTATCATCTCGCCTTGGGGCTTCAATTGCGGCGTTTTCCGTCCATCTAACTTACGGAGGAGTCTCTCTTTCTCTTCTACAGAAAGATTCCGTTTTCGGACAAAATGCGTTTGAGAGAATGCTTTCGCCTGCCCCTCATATCGCCATAGTAACACATCTCGTATTTCAAACCCTGCATCTTCAAGTGCGATAGCGGTTCTATGTGACAGGCGATTTTGGCTAAAAACGAGACAAAATCCGCCAGGGCGAATGACGCGCATCCATTCTTCAGCAATAGGGGCAAGAAATTTCTGTAACTCCTGTCCCTGCTCGCTGGAAAACTTCATACCTGTTGGCAGCGACCCAACAACGCCAGCTTTCACACGCGCCGCTAACTTTTTCGTGTTCCACTCCGAACCCATCCCATCAATGAAATAGGGGGGGTCTGTTAGCACAAGCGAGACGGTATTCTCACCTATCTGCTTCATCCCGAGCCGGCAATCCACATTTTCTATATTTACCGGTAAACGTTCAGTTTCCGATAGCACTTGTTGATGTTTGTCGAGCAGCCCCGCGTCGGTGTTGAGAGGTATAGCGTCCTTGCTGTCCATCTAAGCTACTCCTCGCTGCTATCTCTGAAATCATCGAGCTGCTGTTGAAAAAGCGAGAGTTCCACTTTCGCCTTCTCAGGCTTCGTATCTATCTCTTCGCCAAGTGCTTGCAATCTCGGTTCCTGTTGTGCTATCAGAGCGTTAGTTCTATCGACCTTCTCCTTAACGCGCATAATATCTTCGTAATGCGTCTCCGGCTTGTCGCAAAGTATCATGAGTTCGCGATACGCCTTGATTCCCCGGTCTAATTGGGTCAACCTGCCACTGATATGTGTGAGTCCGGCGCGATACCGCTCTATGTCAGCATTTGTAAAAAAACCGGTGAGTGTCTCTAAGGTTTCATTCAGTTGGTTAAGCTGAATCTGCTTTTCTGACCAGAGTATCTTTTTTGCGATGCCATCCGCACTATCTTCGTCTATGACAACGGCAGTGTCTCTCAGGTTTCGCTGGAGTTGTCCATCCAAACTGCCTAAGGCCGCTTGTAAATTCCTGACATGCTTTCTAAATTCTTCGCAGTAATTCTGCAATTCAGGAAGTTTGTTATAGAGGCCTTGATATTTCTGCTGTAGTTCCTCAACTTTTAAGATATAAGAGGGGTACTGAATTTTAAGTTCTTTTGAAATATCAAATTTCAGTTTCCGTAATTTAGTCGGGCTCACTGCTGGCCTTTCTATGATCATGAGCCCATATAATATCGCGAGGCTCCCCACTACTGAAACGGTAAGACCCCCTAACAGTAGGAGCGGCTCTGTCGTCTGAATCACTGTCCAGAGTCCTATTATCTCGATGAAGAGCCCGCTGCCGATGAATATCGCGGGGTAGGACACATCTTTAGCACTTTCATCTTTGGAGCTCATATTTTCCTCCTTCACCGGGTGTCGGTATGTAAGTTACGGAGCTTCAGCTAGAAGCGCGTCAATCTGCTTTTTAAGTTCGGCATACATTTCAGGTTTGAAATTCGCCTTACGGTGGAACACGATTATTCCCTTTGATGAAATAAGATAGAGGTTCGGTTTCTTCTTTTCTGTCTGATACTCTTGATGCACTTCACCTTTCCAATCGAGCAGGAACGGGAGCGGTGGCGGTTTTTTCCGGAGTTGGTGTCGGATAAACCGTTTCGGTATGAAACCGGGTACACTGCGCAAATCGGCGATGATATAAGCAGCGATGCGTTTATCTTTCTTATAGTCTTTCTGAAACGCCTCTGCCCATTTATCGTCCTCTTTCCGGATTTTCCGATTTCCCATAATCAGAAAAACGGGTTTGCCGCGCATTTTCTTCAGGATGTGCGGTTTCTCTTCAACATCTTGGAGTGTAAAATCTGGTGCCGTGTCGCCTACTGTTGGCGGTTCATCCTTTGCGAAAATTGCTATACCCCCTAACAGCGCGAAAATTCCCAGATATGTTATTAGTTTCATCATACTTTTATTTTATCACAATTTTTAAATGGATGTCAAGCATCGTAACCTGCGTCTTCTAAAAACGCCTTGAGCGTTCCGAGCTTCGTTGTTTCTTCTAATTGAATTTCAATGACTTCCAGAAGATTTTTTCGTGCTTCTTCAATGTCCCTGCCGCAACTCACGACATCCAACTCCGGGCAGTAGGCAGTATACATATTGCCTTCTTTCCAAATTTCCTCCGTTACCACTAAATTTTTCATCGCAGCCTCCATATTTGCAAGATTAGAATTGTTTATAGTATCCATCATCATAAAGTATACACGCAAAATTTAGAAAACGCAACCGATTTAAATTTCCGCCTCATACAATTGATTTGACATCCGAGCTTTAACATGGTATCATTATCCTATAAGAACGTATTGACCAAAACCGACAGACAATTGAGAGAGAATTCTAGCAGATAAAAAAACAATGCGAACGTTTGTAGAACTTTTCATCCGATGTATCCACCTCACCGTAGCCGTGGTCTGGGTCGGAGGAGTCATGTTTTCAGCCTTGATTGCAATGCCGGTATTTCGGCAAAACCTACCGGCACAAGACCTGTTAGAAATTCACAATCGGTTTCGCCACTGGATTCGATTGATGATTCATGTGCTGCTAATTACAGGGGGAATGGTGATTTTTATCGTTGCATGGAATAACGACATGCAATTGAAGGCAACGTATATGGTATACGCCGTTGCAAAGCTCGCAGCATTCGGCTTCCTAGCACTGTTTTGGGGACTCTACAGTTCACTCTATCGGCGGCACCTTGAAAGCGCACCCCCTGACCATAAAATTACGGTGCCGCGTCATATCAATATTTTCGGGTATTTGACACTTTTTTCAGGATTCATAGTATTTGCACTTGCATTGCAGTTGAAAAATTAAAGGACAACAAACATTCTGAACCAACGCATGGAAAAAACAAAAGTTCAAGCAGTTTCATGGAATATAACGAGATTGTGCAATCTGAAATGTATGCACTGCTATCTCCCCGCCGGATTTGTGGACACTAACGAGTTTCCGCAAGGGTATCATAGAGATACCGAGTTAAGTCAATCTGAGTGTTTTCGAATCATTGACGAGATAGCGGAGATTAATCCCCATATTCTTCTCATCCTCACCGGAGGCGAACCTTTATTACGTCCGGATATCTTGGAGATTTCGCAGTACGCTTCGGATACCGGGTTTCTTGTCGTGATGGGCACAAACGGTGTTTTGCTAAACGATGCAGTGGTTGAGAAGATGCAAAAGCACGGGGTTACGGGTGCAGGTTTAAGCCTAGATTCTATCCAACCCGCAAATCACGACCGGTTTCGAGGGATGGAAGGCGCGTGGGAGGCAACGATGAACGGGGTTGAGGCACTCAAACGTGCCCAGCTCGATTTTCTCGTCCAAACCTCTGTGACGCAGTGGAATTATGACGAAATCCCGCAGATTGTAGAATACGCGTATCAGTTAGGCGCGAAGGTGCTGAATCTCTATTTTCTCGTCCGAACCGGAAGGGGCAAAACCGTAATGGACATTACACCTGCCCAATATGAACAGATGCTTGAGACGATGTTCCAACTACAAGCTGAGTATAGCGGAAAGCTGCTCATCGCCGCAAAATGCGCGCCGCATTATAAACGCGTTATCTATGAACAGCAGTCCGATTCCGCATTCCTTCAGGGCTATCCGAGTGGCACGTGTCCGTGTGGCATCTATTATTGTCGCATCAGTCCTGAAGGTGAACTGACCCCCTGCCCATATCTTCCCACAAGTGTTGGCAATCTCAAAGAGGAGAGTTTCGTTAAACTCTGGAATGAATCGGAAACTTTTCAGGCGTTACGAAATCGGAATCTACTTGAAGGAAAATGTGGCTTGTGTGAATTCAGGGAGGTGTGTGGCGGTTGTAGAGCACGGGCTTATGCGACAACCGGCAACTATCTCGCAGCGGATGAATCTTGTGAATATGAACCGGGGCAGACAGGCCAACAACCTGTTCAATTGCAGGAACGGACCGCCTTCGCTGCAGAACCCGATTACGACTTGAAATGGAACGATGCAGCGGAACAGCGGTTGAAACGTGTGCCCTCGTTTGCACGCGGCATGGTTATCAAAAGCGTTGAGAAATACGCACGCGAACACGGGTATCGCGAAATAACCCCTGAGCTCATGAAGGCGGTCAAAAAGCGGTTCGATAAGACAGGCATACCCTCTTTCCGACCGCGCCGCTAAAGCGTCGTTAAAGAGAAACCCGACAGCTACAAACAGAGGAAATTTGCATGCTAACAGAAAAACAGGTAACATTTTTTCAGGAAAATGGATACCTTATCCTTGAAAACGTCATTGATACAGAAGTAATTGAGGAGTGGCGAGAACAGATTTGGAAACATTTCAATTCCAGCTTGGAAACGCCAGAGACATGGCCCGACGATTACGTGGTGCAAAACTTCGGTTTCTCGCCACAGTTCGGACAATTGCCGGTGATGCAAGAGGTTATCCAGCAATTCAGCGGGGGTGAATTTACAGGAGGCGGCGGCTCGCCGCTTGTAAAATGGCCCAAAGCGGACGAGGACTGGAAAATGCCCGGGAGCGGACATATTGATGCTTACGGGCCCGGCGGATGGAGCCCGTTTATGCTAGGCGCGACCACCTATCTATACGATGTTGAACCTGGCGGCGGGGCTTTCATCTATTGGCCGAAAAGCCATCACACGACGCACGAATACTTCCTCAAATATCCTGAGCAGGTTGATGGAAGCTTCAGGGATATCGAGGGGTGGGGATGGCATACATTTTCAGATTTATCCCCGGAGGGTCCGCGTGAATTTATCGGCGCGGCGGGAGATATTGTGTTATGGCACGCTTATCTGTGTCATACAGGCTCCGCCAATGTGAGAGACGTTCCGCGCGTCGGCATATTTGCACGCTACCACCATAAACGCCGTGAAGAAATTAGATATGAAATCCCAGACAATCTTTGGAAATATTGGACAGTTTAAGGAGAATATATGAGCAACGAGCAAGTTAACGTTCAAGAGCGTCTCACGAATGTTGAAGACCGTTTGGCACGTTTGGAAAGTCTGCTTACCAACATCAATGAAAAGTTAAAGCCGACATCGGAAGTGAGCACTGCGGAATCTGAAGGCACCGAAAAATTCAGACAGTGGGTGACAGATTACGTCTCTATGCGATTACAGCAACTTGTCCCGGAGACCTGTGAGCATCCGGCTGAAACTGTCGTGCAAGACGGACCTTTTCTTGACAATACGAATGTCCCTTGTACGGAAGAGGTTGTGCATCGCGTCAAACGGATTCCGATACCTTTCGTACGGGAGATGGTTGTGCAGCGGGTTGCTGAGAATGCCCGGTCCGCACAGATTGAACGCGTAGACATTACGTTTTTTGAAAAAGCGGCTACGTTCTGACAGTGTGAAGCCACGGAGGAGTTCCCTCTGCCTAATTTTGATTGGAAGGACTTCTTAAAGGCTCCTAATTTGTAACGTCTATATCACTCATGAGAGGCAAGTATGTCATCCATTGGTGCACAAACCTATTTCACACCGGCGGAATATCTCGTCTGGGAACGGAAGGCAGCGGTCAAAAGCGAATATCTCAGCGGAGAGATACTCGCGATGTCCGGCGCGAGCCTTGCACATACGCGCATCACGTTGGATATAGCTACCGAATTAAATATTCAATTAAGAGGGCGCGAATGTGAAGTCGTCACCAACGATATGCGTGTCAAAACTAGCCCGCAGGTCGCCTATTTCTATCCGGATGTCCTCGTCTTTTGCGGCGAACCTCAATTTGAAGACGATGCCTTTGACACACTTCTCAATCCTGTCACCATCATAGAGGTGCTTTCACCCTCAACCGAAACGTATGACCGGACAGAGAAATTTGAATATTACCAGCAATTGGTATCCCTGAAAGAATATGTCCTCGTTTCACAGGACAAGGTCCACGTTGAACACTATTGTCGTCAAAGCACGGAGTGGGTGCTGAAAGAATTCCGCAGACTTCAAGACGCACTGACGTTTTCCACAATCGGATGCGAGCTCTCTTTGCGCGACATTTACAGACGCATTTCGTTGGTGGACTCGCCTTCGGTGTAACTTTAGGAGAACACAGCGCATGGAATGGGTTTTCAATACGTTCTCAGAATACCTTGAGAACGATTTCAAAAAACGGCTTGGAAAATCGGCACCTACCCCCGCTGACCTCTGGAAAGCGTTTCAGGTGCTTTTTCCAGCGACTTCCGCTCGACTTTTAGTCCAAGAGCCGGTCGGGAACACCGTCAGATTTAAGCCGCTCGCTTTCTACTACGCAGACGAAATGGGCCCTCTCATTGAATCACCTTTGGATTACCTGAAACAACATTTCGGCGGCGGTAAATTCAAAATCAATTTCTATCACGGCATGCAGTTCATCGGAACTATTAATTTCAAGCCTGAGGGACCTGAAATATGGCGTGATTTACCAGAATTAGAAGGAGTCGACACCTTATGAATCAACAGGGGTTTGAAGAATGTCCTGCCTGCGGCGATACGAGCGTCCAGCAGCTAGATGCGAATTCCTGGTTCTGCTTGGACTGTGACTGGGATAATTTGACCGCTATTGTCGCAGGCAATGACGAACTACTCGCGTCCCTCCGTTATGGGGACATACATTCACGGCGGATTGCTGCACAAGCCTTGATTAATATCGGTGATACGGAGCGACATCTCGCCACAATTACGGATACAGAAGCACTGCTGGAAGCACTTGACGATGAAGATGCAGATGTGCGTTATTTTGTAGCGGTTGCCCTCGGCAAATTGGAGGCGAGCCCTAGCTTGAACAAACTAAAACATCTTGCACAAAACGATACCTCCGCGCTTGTGCGTGAAGGCGCGCAGACTGCTGTTGACCAGATAGAATCGCGCCACGCGTCAACCCCTTAAACGATAGGAGACATAAAAAATGGAAAAAATTCAGCTCGGTTATATCGGATGCGGATTTATGGCACAAAAGGTCCACATTCCCAATTTCGCAAGCATCCCAACGTGTGAACTCGTCGCGCTCGCCGAAGTACGGACTGAACTCGGTAAAAAGGTCCAAAACCGATTTGGAATTCCACAGCTGTACCGTGACCATATTGAACTGGCACAAAATGCCGATATTGAAGCGGTAGCGGTGTCTGCCGATTTCGCTTTACAAGGGGAAATTGCCAAAGACCTCCTACTCGCCGGGAAGCACGTCTTTATGGAGAAACCGATGGCTGTCTCCATTGAACAGGCACAAACTATCGTCGATGCCTCACGACAGTCCGGTAAAAAACTGATGGTAGGTTACATGAAACGTTACGACGCTGGCAACGAGATTGTCAAAGAAAAGGTGGCACAATTTCGTGAAACAGGCGAACTCGGCCACTTGACGTACGCCCGTAATCATGCATTCGGCGGCGATTGGGTCTGCAACCTGGATACACCTATGGACGGCACAGATGAACCGAAACCGAGCGCACCACAGAAATTCCCAGCATGGCTCCCTGAAAAATGGCGAGGCCCCTACATCGGATACCTGCAGCAGTATACACACAATATCAATCTTATGCGGTGGTTTCTCGATGCAGGAGACGACGTTACCGTTAAAGCTGTGGATTTAGATGAAAACGGGTATACAGGCGTTGTTATCTTCAATATGGCGGGGACTCGTGTCACATTGGAAACCGGGCATGTTTCGCACTATCGCTGGGATGAGCATTCACAGCTCTATTTTCAAAACGGATGGATTCACACCTGGGCACCCCCGCTATTGTTGAAAAATACGCCCGCGGAGGTTGAAATTTACCGAGCAGGCGAAACACAGGAAATTTCACGACCCATCCCAAGACCTTCCTGGACCTGGGCATATTATAGAGAAGCGGAGCATTTTATCGCAAACCTCCGAAACCCTGAACCGTTCCGTTCCTCCGCTGAAGATACGCTAACGGATGTGAGGTTGTTTGAGGATATCTATCGCATCTTCATACAAGGGTAGACGAAGCTCGCACTTCAATATCAAATCCCTCTTTGCGAATACGCTGGTTCAAGTAAACAAGGGTGATACCGATAATCCAAACTGTAAATGAAAACGCGTAGACAATGAGGTGTATACCGGTCGAAATCGCGTAAAAAAGCGGGGTGTTGCTATCAAAAGCATCTCCGAATAGTCCCCATTCAATAATCTCGATAAAATCGATGTCACTCCAAAGATTTGCTAAAATAAGTATGAAACCGACTGAAATCTCAAATATTGCATGAACTAGCGTGGACAATAAAAGGAGCACAAGTAATGTGCCAAACAGCTGCCACCATGCCCCCCTAGCGAGTTCACTACTCCGTCTCAAGGCCTGTTTTACCGTAGACTCTTCAAACATGACGGTTCCAAGGAACAAGCCCCAACGCACCGTAAAATAAATTGCAAACGGTATGCCGATAATCGTAAGTGCCAAGGCACCTATAACTAACGACCAAACGAAAAAACACCCCAGCAATTGCCAAAACTTATCAGTTGCTCGCTGCAAAACCGAACGAATTGTAATGTCTTCACCTAGATAGGTTGCACCGCTAATGATAGCAATCCCACCGACCCCTATAATGTAAAAAGCAACTGCAATTACGGCTATCACTAATCCCAACGGAAAAGTAGTGTCAAAGAAAAACTCGGAACGATCAAGTAAAAGATGTAATGCCAGTTCTGCACAAACAGAAAATATGACAAGTCCTAAAAATAGCCGAAAATGCTGCCTATAGAGACTAAAAATCGTATCCAGAATATCCCCTAATCCCATCGGTTTAAGCGACTGTATTCCTGAAGTAGGTTCACTGTTGCCGGCTTGCGGCGTGTTGTTCTGTTCTAGCATGTTTCTCACCTACTGACTACCGGTTGTTGACAGCTATTGCTGAAAAGCGCGTTGCCGATAGAGATGCTCAAACAGATTACCCTCATGGGGACTATCCCAAGAAATCTGATTCGTCGGAATGGCTCCTAAATTCAACCTATCGATAAGTGGCGTTGCCAGTAGGTCCTGAATGAGTTTCGCATCTTCGGTAATAACGGTAGCAACCAGTGTTCCCCCGATAGATTCAACGAGCTTCGCCGCTGGCACTTCAACGACACTCACAAATGGGAACGGGAATTCCGTATTTGCCAACGGATGCTCCGGTTCATCACACCAGATAACTGTGGGACGAAGGAAGGTGCAACCGTCTAATTCAACGACCCGGTCACCTGTTGTTAATTCTGTTGCCCCAGCCTGTTTGAGGTGTCGGTCAATCAGGGATGAGATGCTATGAGCAGCCTTCGGATTTGCCCATGCCGCAATTCCTGCCTCCGGATGCTCAAGCGGTTTCGGTTGAATACGTGACAAGCGTTCCGCTAACGCCTCCGCCACCGCTTTCCCATGTGCTGTAACCCATACGCCGGAGGCATTAATGCATGACCTCCCGCCATTTTTGGCAACCGATTCAACGATAAGCTTAAGGTATTCCTCATAGTTTACCTGTTCCCCTTCATGGATGACGATTTTACTACGTCCTGGACCGTGAATTTCCACGCGCGGATCGTTTAGCCACGGCGCGACAGTTGAACCGCCGCCAAAGAGCATTGAACGTCCACACCGGAATAGGATTTCGTTGGCACCGGGGTAATCGGTTGGGTAAAAGCTAAAGGCTTCGGGCGGAACCCCCGCTGCTATAAACGCTTGCACCATCCGATACGGAGTCCACGGCTCCTCTCGCCCGGGTTTTAGCACAAGGGGCACTTTTAAGGCAACAGCAGGAATCCACAGGGAATGGACACCCGGCGAATTGCTCGGCAAGATAGCACCCAGTGCATCTGTTTCACAAACGTAGCTTAACGTCCGGCCGTTTTGGATACCCCAACCGGTATCGAGAATACGCAGGTCAAGTCCGCGTGTTAAGCCGTCTAAAACTGTATCAATGTTTTCTAAAACCCCTCGAATCTTCCCCATGTTCTGTTCGCACAAGGTTTCAGGTAAGCCGGTTGTTCCAGAAACCTGTCGGAGATAGACTGTCGGAGATTGAGTGCTTCCATTAAGCGGTAGGTCAGCCGTTGTGAATAGCTGCGCAGCCGCCTTGCACATAGAAATCAACGCTTCAACGGAATGTTGTGAAAGGGTTTGCTTGTGTAGCGGCAGGTCCCGAAGGTCTTTCGCTATCAAACCCGTGTTGGCTTGACTGATTTCGACCAGCGGTTCACCTGTTTTGATGTGCGGGACGTGAACAGTTTTCAGACTTCTATAGGAACGTCCGGCGCGTAAGATTGGGATATGTAGCATTTTTTTCTCGTTAGGTTACGGCACATCGGCGCGTGCCTACTCCTTTGTGATTTTGGCAACCCAACCGGAGGCAGCATCACAGTAGAGAAAATCGTCTCCGTGGATGGATAAACCGTGCGGTTCAGGACAATCCTTTGGCACCTCAATTCGCTCGAGAATAGTGCCATCTTCAAGGTCAAGCTTGACGATAACTCTATCAGAGGTATGCGTCACCCACAACCCATCCTCAACTCGGACGGTGCCGTGTGCTCTACCGTAAGGTAACGGTAAGGTGTGTTGGATTGACCAATCGGATATTTTAACCTTGTGTATCTCCTGGTTTTTTAACGTTTGAACCCAGAGATGGCCTTCATCGAAGTTGTCATATTCAACGCCGTGTGTACCGCCGCCCTCCGGGACAGGATAACGTCCAAGGGTTTCACCGGTAGCAGGGTCGACCTTGAAAATTTCACCTGCCCCCGGTTTAGCGTCTGTCTCTCGGACAGCGCGCCACCGGTCGCCAGGGCCGTTCGCTGCTAACCAGAGCGCGCCGCCACCGAACGCCATACCGCTGGTGTTGGAGGATTCACTCGGAATATCATGGATATGTTTCGGCACCTGGTACTCCGGGTCGCATGTGATTTCGACCAAAGCGACTCTATCCGTAATCTGATCGACTATCCACAAGCCATCGGTTGTAACCTGCAATCCGTTCGGAACTGCATAAGGGGACCGGAAGACTTTCTCAATTTTTGTTGACATGTTCAAACTCCTTTTTCGTGTTTATCTACCTATGCTAACTTCAAAATATGGTTCATGTAACAACCTACTGCTCCAATAACTTTTGGAGTTCTTCTATCTTGTAATACCTGCCGGCTTTGAAATTCTCTTCCGCTTTTTCTAAGAGCGGATCAAGTCTACCCGCTTTTGCATCTTCCTCAATCTGCTTATCCCACGCCTCCTCTTCAGCGACTAAGGTTTCATGAAGGACTGTTGCAAGGGTTTTTAGCAATGCTTCCTGTGTGTTTTCCTCACAATTTACTTCAGGGACTTCCGGTATCCATCCCATCCACGCGGCACCATTCTTTTGTATATGGGCGATATAGGTTTCTTCGTATACCGTATCTTCTATCTCAACAATCAGCATCTCTTCCATCTTCATCCCCTTATGATTACTACGGTTAGTCCTATAAATCAATACATTTTCCTTCCCGTAAATCTGCAAGAGCTTCTTTGCGAAGAGCGTCAAGGTGTCCTGCTTTTACATCTTTCTCAAACTGTTTTTCCCACGCCTCATCTATAGCGACTAAGGTTTGATGAAGGACTGTTGCAAGGGTTTTTAGCAATGCTTCCTGTGTGTTTTCTTCACATTTGACTTCGGGTACTTCCGGTATCCATCCTATCCACGCGGTCCCATTCTTTTGTATATGGGCGATATAGGTTTCTTCGTATACCGTATCTTCTATCTCAACAATCAGCATCTGTTCCATCTTTATTTCCTTATGATTGAAAACCCTAATAAACACCGACTACAACACTTTCTTGGAGTTCCGTGAGCAGCCGTAGGTTTTCAACGCCATCCCACGGATATTCCGGTATCGGTTCAGCGCGTTCTGCCTCGTCGCGCTCTAGAAAACGGGGAACGAAAAACTCTTTTGTTAGTGTCGTCAGCATGACGCGGCCGGTATCACCGTAATCGACAGGCTCCTCCGGGTTTTGCGGGTTAACAAGTTCGATGACAGCACGCGGTTGCGGCGGATAATAGACAATCGTGTAGTTATCAGTGGGGTCGAAAGGTTTACATGTGGCTAATCCCATAAGTGTATTGCCATAAGTCGGCACAAAATCTATACCCGGCACCAGCTCTTCACGTGCAAAGCGGTGGAATTGTGCGTCCATCTCTGTACCGCCACAGAAGATGCCTTTGACCCCAACCTTTTCCAATGAAATCTTTTCACACAATGCCTCAAGCAGTTTCGGAGTAGTGAAGAGACACCGAACGTTTTCATGTGCCTTCAGAACGTTTAGAGCTTGCGAAATGACGTGGCTCTTGTATGCGTCCAATTCCTGATGTTTGCCGTATCGCACAAGTTGGTTCACCCAGCGCGGGTCCAAATCGACGAGGAAACAGATACCGCCGCGATGTTGGGCGAGATGCTCAACCGCAAGCCGTAAGCGACGTGGGCCGGTAGGACCTAGCATCAACCAATCACTACCGGGCGGAAAACCTTCATCGGAAAGCGTGCTGCTGAATAACTCGTAATCAATTTGGAAGTCCTGGATGCTAATTCGTGATTTTGGAATGCCTGTTGAGCCGCCGGTTTCAAAGACATAAATCGGTTTGTCTGCATAAGCCTTTGGTACCCATCGGCGCACCGGCCCGCCACGGAGCCATTCGTCTTGGAAATGCCCGAGGCATTTGAGGTCGGCATACCCGCCAATCTCTTTACGCGGGTCAAAATCCAAGCTTTCTGCAAATTCCAGCCAGAAGGGACAGCCGGTCTCCGGGCTGAAATGCCAATTGACAATGTCCCGTACGTGTGCATCGAGAGCAGTTCGAGCATCTGCGGTTTTTTGAGAGAGGTTTCGATTAGAGATATGCATTTTTATCCTAGTTCGTTGGTTTCTGAAGAATCGTTTACGCTTCCTGTTTTGCCATGCTTGTGAGGATGCCGAGGACTTTGTCACACCGTTCAATTTGGTAGACAGTCATATCAATGTGAAGTGTTTGTCCCTCCAACTTGAGAAAACGCCAAAGCACGCCGGTCGTAGTTGCGCCATAGACGATAGGGATGTCATTCCCCGCTTCAGCATTAAAACGTTGTGCAGCAACCATCTCGGCTACACACTGCCCGAGTCCGACTTCAAGATTATCGTTCTTTGCCTCAACGAGAATAATAATCGGTGCCTCCAAATAAAATTGTACGGGTGAAAGACTTATCACAAAATCACAAACCCCGGTCAGTCCACTCTCCTCATCGACGTTGAAATCGATTCCTGAAAAAAGGCTAATCCTATGGTCTAATTGTTCACGGAGTTCAATGAGCACATCTGCGACAATCATTTCAGATTTTGCTTTCTCTGTCCCAATAGCTGTAGCTAACGGTATATTTCGCTCCAAAATGGTAGTGAGCACATCACTTGGCACCATGGGTTCTATACCAGAAAAAAGTCCGGCAGTATCAACCTCTTGGAGTTGAAATGCTGCCCGTGCAGCTGGTAAAGTAAAGTTGCTATATGCCATGTGAAATAATCTCCGCTGTGGTGAGTTTACTACTAACCTATGCCTTCTGTTCCACCATGCTTGCGAGGACACCGAGGACTTTGTCACACCGTTCAATTTGGTAGACATCGATGTCAATGGAAAGTGTTTGCCCCTCCAATTTGAGGAAACGCCAAAGCACGCCGGTCGTAGTTGCGCCGTAGACGATAGGGATGTTATTTCCCTTTTCAGCATTAAAACGTTGTGCGGCCACCATCTCGGCTGCACACTGCCCAAGTCCGACTTCAAGATTATCGTTCTTTGCTTCAACTAGCATGATAACAGGTGCCTTCAAATAAAATTGCCAAGGTGAGAGACTGATCAGGAAATCACATACGCCTGTCAGTTCAGCATCGGCATCAACGTTGAAATCGATTCCTGAAAAAAGACTAATCCTATGGTCTAATTGCTCGCGGAGTTCAACAAGCACATCTGCGACAATCATTTCAGACTTTGCTTTCTCCGTCCCGATAGCCGTAGCTAAAGATATGTTTCGCTCCAAAATGGTAGTGAGCACATCACTTGGCACCATGGGTTCACAACCAGCAAAAATACCCGTAGTACCAATCTCTTCCAGATTAAACGCTTCCCGGGCTGTGTCTAAAGTAAAGTTGCTATAAGCCATGTGAAATAACCTCCGCTGTGGCAAGTTTACCTTCAACTTAAGAGCGGGCTGTTTGCCCGAATTATGCCTTCTGTTCCACCATGCTTGCAAGGATGCCGAGGACCTTGTCACATTGTGCGATTTGGTAGACAGCGATGTCAATGGAAAGTGTTTTCCCCTCCAACTTGAGAAAACGCCATTCTGTGCCTGAGGTAGTCGCGCCATAGACGATAGGGATGTCATTTCCCTTTTCGTCATTAAAACGTTGTGCGGCAACCATCTCTGCTGCACACTGTCCAAGTCCGACTTCAAGGTTGTCGTTCTTCGCTTCAACTAGCATGATAACAGGTGCCTTCAAATAAAATTGCCAAGGTGAGAGACTGATCAGGAAATCACATACGCCTGTCAGTTCAGCATCGGCATCGACGTTGAAATCGATACCTGAAAAAAGACTGATTTTATGGTCTAATTGCTCGCGGAGTTCGACGAGCACATCTGCGACAATCATTTCTGATTTTGCTTTCTCTGTCCCGATAGCCGTAGCTAATGGTATTTTTCGCTCCAAAATGGCAGTGAAGCAGGTCACTTGGCACCAGGGGTTCACAGTCAGCAAAAATACCCGCAGTACCAATCTCTTCCAGATTAAACGCTTCCCGGGCTGTGTCTAAGGTAAAGTTGCTATAAGCCATGTGAAATACCTCCGTTTACACCTTCTGTTCCACCTGCTTTTGAGGATGCCGATAGGTGTTAAGCGGACCCCTATTCTGAAATCGCAATTAAACTATTGCGTGTTACGATGTAAAGCACCCCATCTTTCGCTACAGGTGTCGTATAGACAGCGCTGCCCATGTTAGTTTCAAACAGTACCTCTTTAGTCTTCCCAGTTTTTAAGATGACAACATCCCCATCTTCATCGCCGAGGTAAACCTTGCCATCTACGACGTAAGGCCCCAAATAGCAGCGAAGGTGTCATGCTTCCAATAAAGGTCTCCGGTGTTCACATCTAAGCAGTAGAGAAATCCGCTTAGGTCGGCAATATAGAGAAGTCCATCCGCAATAGCGGCAGTAGACATAGTGCGGTTAAACTGTTCATCGCCGAAGTGCCAGACTGCAGCGGTTTCAGTGACATCGCCTTTTTGGGACGCGTCAATGCACCAGAGATGTCCAACTCCTTCACCGTGTTCCGGGTCTTGTCCGACAGCGAGATACACCCTATTTTCATAAACGACCGGGGTTGAGATGATATTATTTCGGGTGCCTCTACCCCCGAGTTCCCACACAGAATCTTTCGGGTTACAGTCAAACTTCCAGATAATCTCGCCTGTTTCAGGTTCAAAGGCGTAGACCCATCCATCCCCGCCGGGTATAATCACCTGCGGGACACCTTTGATAACCCCGTAAGCGGGATTTGACCACTGTCCGTGCAGTATATTTTCGCCAGGGGAAGCATCTTCCCAAACTAATTCTCCCGTGTGTTTATTTAGTGCGATAAAACTTGGAGCATCGGGGGAAGGAATATGGATATGTCCTTCATCAACACCGTTGCTTGTCTCCAGGAAGAGCAGGTCGCCAACAGCGAGCGGAGAACACGTGGCGAGGTTATGCGGAAAAACATCCAACTCGTCCATCATATCGTAAATCCAGATGATGTCCCCATCAATCTGACTCGTTTCCGTTTCATCCTTAAAGGGACCATCGTTTTCGCCATCGAGGAAACCTTCGGTATCAATACAGACGACCTCACAGCGGTTGGAGATGTAGTAGAGCTTATCGCCTTCAATAAAGGGCGTTGAACAAATTCCTTGGAGGGGCCAATCGTTCACGCGGCCTGAGGTGAGTTTCGTGTGTGTGATTTGCCACAGAAATTCGCCATCGGATTCGCGAAATGCCATGAGATTTCCGCGGTCGCCTGTCAGTTTCGGATTGCGTAGTACTTCGTTGTTCGTTCCGACAAAAATTTTGCCGCCGCTGATGAGCGGTCCCGCGTAGCTTTGGGAACCGAGTTCTGCTATCCATTTGATATTTTTACCCGTTGCCAGAGCCCAATTTGCGGGAACATTTTTCTCATCGGAAACCATGTTACGGCCCAGCGACCCCCCCCATAGGGCAATCTCTGTTTCGGTCGCTGTCCCAGAAACAGCAAAACCGAGAAAAAAGCCGAGTGTCAAGACGAGGGCGATATATGAACGCCAACTGCCCCTGTCGTTTTCTGTCGAGGTGCCTCGGCACCATTTAGTGAAAGATTGAAAAAACATAAAATCACCATACCTTTAGATTGTCGTAATAGATTTCAGTTGCAGAGTAGCCGTAGATGCCGGGGCTTCCTTCGCTATTCGGAAGCGGGTCTTCGGCTGTGATAGTCCATTCGTCCGGCTCAGTGTCACCGGCGCGCCACACCTTCCCTTTAATTATCGCTTTACCGTCAACGACATCCACCTTCATTTTCATGGTATACCAGACATCGATTTCCCAAGGAAAATCAATCGTTTTTGCCATGCGTAAATCGGATGCCCACGACCGGATTTGCAAACGTTGGTGTCTGCCCTGCATATCCAGGGTGTAGCGATTTGCAATTAAGCCCATATCCGGCAGCCGGCGTTTGACTTTCGTCCCCATAAGGTCTATCTGGATCTGATAGTTTTTCATCGTCGGGGGGCCGAGATAGACGTTAGAACGATTTAAACCGCGCTGCACAGGTGTTTTGACTAAAACCTTGTTGCCATCCTTTTCTCGGACAAAAAATTTGCCGGTTGCACTGAGCCAGTGTGTCGGAATTTTTTCAAGTTCAACGTTTTCAAAATCCTCTGTCCACGGGAGCGGTGGGATAACCCGTATCCGCGCAGTCGCCTTCATATCGCCCGATTCTGCTGTAATAGTCCCCGCATGTGCCGGGGCACTTTTATCAGGGACGAATGTGTTGTCTTCAACCGCGCCCTTTAAACCGGTGACGTTCCATGCTATCATTCCAATTGCATTTGTCTGTTTTCCCGCTGCATCAAACCCGACAACGTTCAATTCAACCGGTTCGCCAGATGTGACAGTTTCAGCAGGGGTGAGCAGAAGGGCAACAGCCGGCTCAGTACTCATCATAGGGGTTGCAATCTGTTTGCTGGCACACCCGATAGCGAAAAGACAGATTATCAAACCTGTATATAAATTTATGAAAACAGAAGCTTTCTGTCCTGTTGCGAAACATATTTTCATCACTGTTTCCTCCCAATACAGTAGAGACGTTCCTCCGTTGTGAAATAGATACGGCCGCCGGCAATTGCGGGTGAACCGTAGATTTCAACATAGTGCTCATCGTCTGCTCGAGTTATTTCTTGGACACTCAATGACTCACATGAGTCAGCACCCGGCTGAAGGATGTGGAATTTGCCGTTGACCTCAGGGACATACAATTTCCCATCAGCCCAGACAGGTGACCCTTTTCCGACGGTACCGATACTGTGTTCCCAAAAGGGTTCGCCGGTATCCGCATTCAGGCAGTGAATGTTCGCTGAGTTGTCAAGGACATAAAGCCGTCCAGCGTTGAGTGTGGGGGAAGCGTATCCAACGCCGACAGCGTCATATCGCCACACTTCATGGGTTGCAGTGACATCGCCAGTGCCAGTCCCATCAATACAGACGACGCGGCCCATCTTCGTAGTATCTATATTCTCCTCGCTATGTGTAGCGTAGACCTTTGTCCCAGAAACAATGACAGAGGTATTTATACCGCGCTTACTCAGTTTAAACCCCCAAACCATCTCTCCGGTAGTCTGTTTCATTGCATATATTCCGCCATCAGCATTCCCACCGATAATGAGGGAGTGTCCATTAATTTCAGTGACAACCGGGGTAGAGTAGGTAGTGTCAAGCGGTCTACCGCCTGGGGTTGAGACCCAAATCAGGTCGCCATTGTGTTTATCAAAAGCGAAATAACGGTGCCGCGGGATAGATTGCGCGCCCCAACCTGAATTCAGAAAACTCACAACGACAAGGTTACCCGCAATAATCGGGGTGTGAACGCGACCGCCGTATCCTGAAATACGTCCATATTCCTCTGTAAGTGAGCGTGACCATACTATATCCCCGTCCTTATTGAAGCAGATGAAGAGCCCTTGAATCCCGTGTATGTAAATATTACCTGTCTCCGTATCCCCCACCGGGTTTGTCCATCCCACTCGGTTGAAGGTGATTGTGGTGTGAAAAACGTTAATCTGATGGTTCCACAACAGGTCACCGGTTTTCGCATCAAAACAGGCGATACGTTCCTGTTCGGTAATATCCTTGCCGACCCGCCCGATGACATAGACCCTACCGTTCAGAACAATTGGTGTAGAACGTCCCATAAATTCTGCATCCCAGAGCAGGTTTTCGCCTTCAACAGACCAGCTAGAAAGAAGTCCTGTCTCTGCTGATGTGCCATCCTGATTAGGGCCTCGCCAACTCGGCCAATCGCTTGCAATGATGTCGCTTGCGCTGACGTACATCGACGTAGCACCTAAGAGTAAAAAAATGAAAAGCCGATAAAAAATCGGTTTAAGATAATACAAATTACTGCCTCCTATCCGTTTTTATGTGTGTGTAGTTTTAAAACGTATTTTAACATGTTTACCCAGAAATTGCAAACTAAAAATCTTTACGGGTGTGTAAAGTTTTTGGAGGTCCAAAGGATAGATAGAGGTTTGGAGGCGTGGAAATCCAGAATGACGTATCCGTTTTTCGGGGGTATGCCACCGTTATAGACCCCACCTAAGTTCTGACCCCAAATAGGACTGTGTCCCCTAAAAACCAGTGATACCTAGGGGCCCGGAGGCGTGGAAATCCAGAATGATGCCCCTGTTTTTCGGGTGTCTGTCCCCATTATAGGTCCCGCCTAAGTTCTGCCCCCAAATAGCACTACGTCATTTTAGAAACGGCGGAGAACTACATGGTAAATTGCCCCATAAGTACAAAATATTTACACACCCCCTCCTCAAAAATTGGGTTTGACGTAAAATACCCAAAATGATATAATAAAAGCTGTTACCAAAACTTTACACATTCTACCTCTAAAAACAGTTGACTTTTTAGAAAGATAAAGGTATACTATTTATATGCGACAATTTGACCCTATTGTTACACACATTATGGGCCTCTTCTCTTCAGAGTTTGCGAACCTTGTTTTCAATGAACCTGACCTTGAAGTCCTTGAGCAATTGGATACGAAGCAAGCTACCATTAAGGCCCATCAAAACGATTTGACTTTCAAAGTTCGGCGTGCCAATGGCGAGATGGTGATTCTCCACATAGAGGTACAAACCCGCGATAGCACTGACAGACCTATGTCGTTGCGCGTTTTAAACTATGCAAGCGCGCTTATGCTTCACTATCAGTTGCCAGTATATTCTATGGTGATTTATCTGGATCCGGCCGCGGGCCGCGGAGATACCGGCACATATCACTATGGAGATGACACGATGGGTTTGCGTTTCAACTATAAGGTCATCCGTCTATCTGATTTAGAAGGTGAAGCATTTTTAGAGTCCCCTGCGATAGGGTTGCTCCCGTTTACGCCTTTGATGAAACGGCCTGTCGATATGACAGCCGAGTCATGGGTTGAAGCATGTGTTGCGAAGACACAAGCGGCACCTGTTGACACACAGACGCGGGGAACACTTTTATTTGCGCTATCTCTTCTCGGAAGTTTAGCGCATGACCCGGAACTTTTTCGGCGGTTTATATTGGAGGAAATTATGCAAGAGTCTCCCTTTTACGATATAGTTCTACAGGACGGTATTGAACAAGGTATTGAACAAGGTATTGAACAAGGGGAGCGCGGGGCATCCCTTAGACATATTATCGCTGTGCTGGCGACGCGTTTCCCGAATGCCGATATACCTCGTACTACCTCTGCGCTTGAGGCGATTGACGATATTGAACGTCTCACCGAGCTGCATACGCTTGCGGTTTCAGTACCTAATTTCACCGCTTTCTTACAAGTGCTTGATAGATAGGGCTTTTTCAACCGATTTGATGAACCGCCTGTCGATATGACAGCCGAGGCATGGGTTGAGGCGTGTGTTGCGAAGACACAAGCAGCTCCTGTTGACACACAGACGCGGGGAACACTTTTATTTGCGCTATCTCTTCTCGGAAGTTTAGCGCACGACCCGGAACTTTTTCGGCGGTTTATATTGGAGGAAATTATGCAAGAGTCTCCCTTTTACGATATAGTTCTACAGGACGGTATTAAACAAGGTATTGAACAAGGGGAGCGCGGGGCATCCCTTAGACATATTATCGCTGTGCTGGCGACGCGTTTCCCGAATGCCGATATACCTCATGCCACCTCTGCGCTTGAGTCTGTTGACGATATTGAACGTCTCACCGAACTGCTTACCGTTGCGGTTTCAGTGCCTAATTTCAACGCTTTCTTGCAAGTGCTTGATAGATAGGGCTTTTTCAATTTGCGGCTGTCGGGGCAGCCATGCTTCTCCTATAGATGCCTATCACGACGGGCTGACATGCTTTCGGAATTTACTAAACGATATTGAACGCAGGATGCCAGATGCGCGTTCTGCCTGATTTGGCCTATCAGGGATAAAGGGGGTCTTAAAGTCAGTGTTTATTTATTTTTCAACTTTACCATAACATCAAAAATCAACTTTTTAGTAAGTGAGGGAGGAAATAGTGAAATCAAAAGCACAAATATTATCTTTTCTGATAGTTTTACTCCTGCTTAGTACCGCACCGCTATCGCTCGCGCAAAAAGCATGGGTTACTGTCAACGAATCCGAGTGGCAAGCCACCTTCTCCGATGTCTTTTTCGTAGACGCACAACACGGCTGGATTGTCGGCAGCGATTCAACAATTCTACATACCACCGATGGCGGCATGTCGTGGGCTCTGCAACCGAATCAGCGGTTACCTTTTCAAATTGAGCTAAAGAAGGTCAGGTTTATCAACCCTCAAGTCGGTTGGGTAGCAGGCGATAACGGCACGATACTGAAAAGTACCGATGGCGGACAAACGTGGATAAAGTTACAAACTGGAACACGTGCTGTCCTGTCCACAGTCTTTTTCATAGATGAACAGCACGGTTGGGCAGGCGGCGATGGCGGGGTTGTTATCAGCACCCAAGATGGCGGAATAAGCTGGGTAAAGCAATACACTGATACCAACAATACCATAGAATGTGTCCATTTTGTCAGTCCTGAAATTGGATGGGCAGTTGGGGCAGCGGGTACCCTTCTCCATACAGTTGATGGCGGAATGACTTGGACATCTCAAAACAGTAATACCGCTAATACCCTGACTGCCGTTTTTATGCAAAGCGATACAATCGGTTGGGCAGTCGGCGCACTAGGTGCCGTAATAGCGACTACCGACAGTAGCAAATGGAAAGCACAAACCAGCAATGTGCCCAACTCCAACGGAATGCCGGAACCGATTTACGACGTTCACTTCGCTAATCAAAACGTAGGGGCTCGCCGCTGCAGAATTCGGAGTCGTTCTCAGCACAAAGGATGGCGGAACAACCTGGAAACCGATTGAACCGCGCCCCGCTGCTGCACGGCTCCAAGGCGTTCACATGCTGAGCCCCAGTGAAGCATGGGTTGTCGGAGATAAGGCAACTATCCTCCGCACAACAGATGGCGGTAGCACCTGGGATGTCGTTTCCAACTTGAGCCATTTACGGGCTGCACATTTTCATAACGATAACCTTGGATGGGCGGTCGGCTTAGCAGGGGCAGTTTTACACACAAAAGATGGCGGAAAAACATGGGCACCCCAAAACAGTGGAAACGTCTTTGAGTTGTTCGGAATCGGGTTTGTCGACGAAAAAAGAGGATATATTGTCGGGAGCAATGCAGCATTGGTTGAAACACTCGATGGCGGACAAACATGGAAAAGTGTTAGTGACCCTGGCGATGAAGGTCGTGGCACAGCCAAACGTATTCAGTTTGGTGGAGCAATGAGCTGGCGAAGCGCGATGGGCTCTTACGGACTCAGCTTCGGAACCCCCACCCATGCATGGGCAGTCGGCGAAACAGGCAGAATTATGCACACCAACGACGGCGGAAAACTATGGATTGGACAGGATTGCGACCCCGCCATGTCAGGCGTAGGATTTAATAATTTCTACGGCGTTCATTTCGTAAACGATAAGATCGGATGGATTGTCGGTGCAGCAGGAACTATTGCAGGAACAGCTGATGCCGGGCAAACATGGAATATTACCCTGGGGTTCGCTGAATTGCAAGATGTCTATGCTGTTACCCCGAAAACCGCCTGGGCCGCTGGTAGTCAAGGCACAATTATGGTTACCACAGATGGCGGAAGTACCTGGGGTGAACAGACCGTGCCAACCCAAGAAGACCTCAACGCCATTCTCTTTACAACTGAAAAAGAGGGATGGGCAGTCGGAAATAACGGCACAATCCTACATACAACCGATGGAGGTGTTACCTGGTTGAATTATAATTCGCCAACTCAGAAACATCTTTGGGATATTGTGAAAATGCCGAACGGCACATTGTGGATTGTCGGAGATTCAACGACAATTCTTCGCTACTAGCTGTTGGCGATTGGCGATTGGCGATTAGCAAGAGGAAGAGGGATGTGACGCGCGTCAGACGCGGACTATAATTGCAAACTCTTGCCAACTGCTATGAGCCAAATTGCTAATCGCTCAGGACTTACGCAGTGGGTTGATAAAGTCCATAGATAATTGGATTTAAGAGGGAAACCTAGCGGGCGAGGTCACCTCGCCCTAGAGGAGCGGGCTGGTTGCCCGAATACTGGGGCTTAGTGCTAAATTTGCGTAAGTCCTGCAAGAAATATAAGACGCGCGTCAAAAACCTGCTTAAAATTAGAAAGTCTTGCCATTTGCTAATTGCCATTTGCTAATCGCTAAATTGCTAACGACTAAGGGATACGCCTAATGCATTCATTACAGTGCCATTGCCCCGCCTGGATAGGAACATTTTCGCTACTCTTGATAGCCTTCGCTGTCGGTTTTCTCTGCATGCATCCCGACCTACAATGGACACTGGCAGCTGCAGAAGAGCCGAAGGCGCTAACACTAGCGGAAAGTCTTGAGATTGCCAAACAGCACAATCTTTCTATTCAAACAGCTGAACAAGACCTTCGGGCTGCCGAAGCACAAGTTCGCGCAGCCCGCGCCAGTCTCTTACCAAAAATTGTAGGAAGCGGCAACTATACCTATTTTAAAGACGTTCAAAAATCGGTAATTCAGGCAGATGGCGGGTTCGGATTTCCGGTGCCGGACGAAAACATGAACGGGACATCGCAACCGAACGCGGATAACGAAGCGGAACTGATTGAATTGGAATTTGGCGCACATCACAACGCCCAAGGCACAATAAACTTAACACAGCCCCTTTTTGCTTGGGGCCGCTACTATTACAGCTATCAAGCTGCAAAAATAGGCTATGAAGCAACAAAAAAATCGGTGGACATTGCACATGAGCAACTCCGCCTAGATGTATCCGAGGCCTTTTATCGGGTGTTGGTCGCTCAAGAATTTGTGAGAGTCGCGGAACAGAGTGTTGACCTCGTTAAAAATCATCTCGCTATCGCTCAAGCATCTTTCGACGCGGGGGCTGCTACCCACTTTGATGTGCTCCGAGCGAAGGTGCAACTATCAATCGCCGAATCCCAATTGATTCGCGCAAAAAACGGGGTGCAAACATCAACAAATGCCTATAAAACACTTCTGAACATGCCGCTTGCTACCGAAATCGCTGTCAACGGCACCTTTGAAACCCCGGATATGGAGATGAAACTAGCTGGCTTAATAGCACGCGCGTTTGAAGCACGCCCAGAAATCAGCAGCGCGAAACTTAATGAACAGGTTGGACAGAAACAGCTCGCCGTTGCCAAGACACGCAACCGACCTGACCTCACCTTTTTTTCCAACTATCAAATTGCCGCAAATGAAAGACTCACAGAACCGAATCGAATCTGGAGCCTCGGTTTGCAAATTAATATCCCAATCTTCGATGGACTTGCGACCCGGGCGGCCGTACAACAAAGTGAATCCGCTCTAAAACAACGCCAGTTAGGCACAGAAAAAATCAAAGCTGCCGTTGAACTTGAAGTCCGGAATGCTTACCTAAACCTGCTTGAAGCAAAAACGTTGATTGCTGCTCAACGTGAGACAGTGGCACAGGCACGAGAAAGCGTTCGTATCGCCACACTTCAATTTGAAAACGGCATGATTACTACCGTCGCGCTTACCGATACACAACTTGCATTGACGCAAGCGGAAGTGAACCGGCTCCAAGCACAGCACGATTACGTTGTCGGGCTGGCACGGCTCGAAAAAGCCGTAGGTCAAAAATTACAATAGACAATATCCTCTTTGTAGAAGCGAGCTCCCGAGCACAACCTTCCCTTGAGGCTAAAATAGGAGAAATATAATTGCGAAAAACATGGATTGGCATTATCATAGTATTGGTGATAGGAGCAATCGTCCTGTTCCGGCTTTCGAAACCCGAAAAAGCAGTAGTGGACGAAACCGATATTGAACCGCCTAAACCGGTGGAGGTTATCAAAGTGAGCCGGGGCGAAATCCGCTCTGAACTACAATTGTCCGGCACAATTGTAGCGGAGGCGCGTGTCAACGTATTTCCCAAAATTGCGGGCCACCTCATCAAATTAGCGGCGAATGAGGGTGACCTTGTCAAACAGGACGAACCGCTCGCCACCGTCGAACATGAAGAACTACTGCTCTCAGTGGAACGAGCTGCAGCTGCGCTGGAAGCTGCCGAAACAGCCTATTCCCAAACAGAACAGCTCGCGAAGGTCCGGGTCCACTCACAAATTGCGCAAGCAGTAGCACAACTCCGGGGCGCGGAAACCTCCCTGCTACAAGTGAAGGAGTTGGCTGAAATCCGAACCGTCACACAAATTGAGCAAGCGGAAGCCGGCTTGAAATCTCTCACCGCAAATCTAGAGAAAATTAAAAACGGAGCGCGCGCAGAAGACCGAAGTCAAGCATTAGCAGCACTGAACCAAGCGGAGGCGACTCTTGCAAACGCAAAAAACAACTATGCCCGTATAGCGAGACTCTTCAAAAACGGCGCGGTGAGTCAACAGGGCCTGGAAAGCGCGCAGACCCAATTGGACGTTGCCACGGCTCAACACAAGATTGCAGATGAACAGCTGCAACTCATTGATAATGGCGCGCGACCAGAGGATATTCAGGCCATCGCAGCGCAAGTTGAACAAGCTGCTGCTGCCCTAAAATTAGCACAAGCGCAAGCCGCCACAAAAACATGGGAAAAAGACATTCAACTTGCCCAATCCCAGGTCGAAGCAGCACGCGCCGGACTTATAGCCGCGCAAGCTCTAGAGACCGCAAAAAGTTGGGAAGCAGAAATTATCGCAGCAAAAACAGCACGCACCCAAGCTGATATTGCACTGAAACTGGCACACAAACGACTCAAGGATGCCACAATTTACGCACCGATTACAGGAATTATCTCACGACGCACACTAGACCTAGGCGGAATGGCTGTCCCGACAGCACCGTTATTTGAAATTGTCAATATTAAAACTGTTAAAGCTAAGGTTGATGTCATCGAGGCACAGTTAAGCCAGGTGGCACTGAGACAACAAGCATCAATAACGGTTGATGGTATAAAAACCCCGTTTCAGGGCACAATCACGTTCATTAGTCCGACACTCCAAGCAATGCGTCGCACCGCAACCGCTGAAATTCTTATCGACAATCCGAACGGCATTCTTAAACCGGGCATGTTTGCTAAAGTCACCGTACCTGTTGAGGTCCGTCCAAACGCACTTTTGATTCCACGGAGAGCAATCATTGAAGACCGTACTCGGGAGCTCGCGTCTACAGAAGATGGGCAGACAAAAACGCAAACTGTTTTTGTGATTGAGGGGGGAGTCAGTCACCGGCGCCCCGTGCAGATTGGACTTTCACGAAACGGCGTAGTTGAAGTCCTAGATGGCCTTACAGCGGGAGAATCCGTTGTCATCGCCGGACAACATGCCCTCAAAGTTGACGAAAACGTCACCGTTGTCAATCCGTAACCAAAGTAGTGGAAAACCCGCTCTGATGTGCCGTAACTTAATTGGCTATCGGCTCTTAAAAAAAATGAAAGTTGAACAACTTTATGGCCCCACAATCAAACCTTTGCAGGTTATTGAATTGGAACAACTTATACAGACCGACTCCGCCGATATTTTCTGTCCTTACGGATTACAGAAGCAAGGTGTAGTCATAGTCACCTGTGCCCCCGCACGGCTTGATATTATGGGTGGCATAGCCGACTATTGTGGCGCGAACGTCCTCGAAATGACGCTCAACCGGACCGCCGTCGCAGCGTGTCAGGCAAGAAAAGATAGAAAACTCTCCGCCTTAACGCTAAATGGATGGGGCAAATTGAAACGCAGCTTTCAGATATCGCTCGATGATTTCTATGCTGAGCGCACCCTCAAATGTTATACAGAGATTCAAAAATTATTCGGGCAAAATTTAATGACAAGTTGGACAGGCTATGTACTCGGCGGTTTTTATACACTGCTAAAGGAAGGAAAGATCAAACAGTTTCCACACGGAGCAAGCATCGTTCTCAAAAGTGATATTCCAATGGGAGCAGGGCTCGCCTCCTCCGCAGCCATTGAGATAGCAGCACTCATGGCAATCAACCAGCTCTATAATTTGGACCTGGGCCCAATGGAAATCGCTCGCTTAGCACAAATCGTTGAAAATCGAATTGTTGGGGCCCCTTGTGGCATTATGGACCAGATAACCTCCGTAGCAGGCACGGAGGCAGAGATGCTCTCTATTCTGTGTCAACCTGATAAAATCCTAGAAACCATCCCGTGTCCACCACATGTCAGTTTTGTTGGTATCAATACCAAAGCCCCACGAAGTACAGCAAGCACAGCCTACATTGACACCCGTACTGCTGCATTCATGGGGTTGACTATCCTACAGAAGGAGCTCGGATGGAAAAAGTTGAAGCAGAATTACCTCTGCAAGCTATCTGTACAAGAATTTCACGAACACTGTGAACCTTTACTCCCTGAACAGATACAGGGAGAAGAGTTTCTTAAAAAATATGGCGAGACTGTTGATACCGTTACACAGGTGGACCCACAGAAAGTTTATCCTATAAAGGAGCGTGTGACGCATCCGATTTACGAAAATGCGCGAGTTACGCAATTTATTGCTGCTATGAAAAGTGCTACGCAAACCCCTGAACGCGTGATTGACTATATCAGGATAGCGGGTAAGCTTATGTACGAATCCAACGATAGTTACAAAAATTTAGCAGGACTCGGTTCGCCTGAAGTGGATGGATTGATTAGCATTGCACAGAAAATCGGAGAACAGGGGGGCATCTACGGGGCAAAAATTACTGGCGGGGGCGAGGGCGGTACCGTCGCTATCCTCTGCTACGGAAATGTTTCCAACGCACTCATACAAATCCTCGCTGCATACAAACTCTCTTGGGGACTTGATGCGGAAATCTTCAGAGATTCAGCCCCCGGGGCTTACGAATTTGGGCATCTCCAGTGGGAATTGAAAGATAGTGAACCGCCTACACATTTCTGAATGTTATGGCGGACAGCGTACGCCTACTACCGTGAGGTTTAGGAAATAGGTGAAATAAACCGTGCAAAGCTTAGACTCGCAAAATCAGCAACGGGCATCCGGGGTCACATGGCGTGCCATTCTCATCGCGCTTCTCCTAATTCCGCCCAACGTTTTTTGGGTGATTGAAGTTGAATGTGTCTGGCACTCCGGACATCCAACGACTATCTCCCTATTCTGGAACGTCGTCCTAAACCTGTTTTTTCTTATCCTGCTGAACTTTTTCATCAAGCGGTTTGCACCGAAAGCAGCACTGACGCAAGGAGAGATGATAACTATTTATGCGATGCTCTCTATCGCCTCTGGATTAGCAGGACATGATACGTTAGCACTCACGATTCCCGCACTGCCACACGCCTTCTGGTTCGCAACACCAGAGAACGATTGGGCGGACATGTTCCACACCTACATTCCGCAGCACCTTGTGGTCTCCGACAAAGACATCATCCGCGGATTTTACGAAGGCAATACCCCGTTTTACAATGCCAAAATTGGCGGCGCGTGGATAATGCCCACTTTGTGGTGGACATCGTTTATCGTCGCCCTCGGCACAATTATGATTTGCCTCAACGTACTCATTCGTAAACAGTGGACAGAACACGAAAAACTAGCATATCCGATTATTCAACTGCCGATGGCAATTACAGAAGGTGGTGGCGCTGCCAGTCTTTTCCGAAATCGTCTCCTGTGGTACGGTTTCATCATCGCTGCGCTCCTTAACGTCTGGCACGGCTTAGCCCACTTTTTCCCAATACTCCCAGATTTCAGCGTACGCCATAACGCCCGCAACTGGGGACGCTTCTTTACCGAAAAACCGTGGAACGCTGTTGGCAATATTCCGGTTCCGTTCTATCCGTTCGTAATCGGATTAGGATTTTTACTGCCACTTGACCTCTCTTTCTCACTCTGGTTCTTCTACCTATTCGAAAAAATTCAACGCGTTTTCGGAAGCGCGTTGGCAATTCCACCCCCTTTCCCGTATAACAGTGAACAATCTATCGGAGGGTGGATGGCTATCTTTGTCATTGCACTACTTGTAACACGCAAACACATCGCCAAAGTCGCACGAACTATTTTCGGGATGTCCGGCGGTATTGACGACTCCCAAGAGCCGATTCGTTACCGCACAGCACTCCTCCTAATTGCCCTAGCAAGCCTATTTATTATCTGGTTCTGCCTAAAGGCGGGCATGACACTCCCGATTATCCTGCCGTTCTTCGGATTCTTCTATGCCCTTTCTATAGGCATTACCCGCGTCCGTGCTGAACTCGGCCCCCCCGCACATGAAATGGCTGGCATGTGTAATGCACAACAATTCTTAATCAATATCCTGGGCACCCGACGTATCGGTCCCAATAACTTAACTGTTTTTCCATACTTTTGGTTCTTTAGCGGTCGAGGCTATCGTGAACACATCATGCCGCATCAACTTGAAGCCTTCAAAATGGCAGAACGAGCTAGTATGAATACCAAACGACTTGTGTTTGCAATGATTCTTGCTGTTGTTGTAGGCTCGCTCGCCTCATTTTGGGCAACCCTCAGCGAATTGTATCGGTTGGGCGGCGCAATCACAGGAGCAGGCGGCGGTATCGGGCCATCGGTCGGACACATCGGTCAATTCGGATGGCTCGCCGGACTCTTTTCATTCCCACGCGACCCAAATATGTCTGCAATGGGATTCATGGCAGGCGGAATGGGATTCACCTTTTTACTCATGTTTATGCGAATGCGATTCATCTGGTGGCCCCTCCACCCCGCGGGCTACCCCATTTCCATGACGTTTGGCGTTGGATATTTTTGGAGCTGCCTCGTCATCAGCAGCTTCCTCAAGTGGATGGCACTCCGATTCGGCGGCTCCGCTACCTATAGAAAAATGGTTTTCTTCTTCTTTGGCGTTATCCTTGGTGAATACTGTGTCGGTGCGTTCTGGAGCGTTCTCAGCGTCATCATTCGGGAACCTATATACGACTTTGCACCAGGCTAAAAAACGATTACAGCATTCGGAGAATGCATACTACTATGAAAAATTTACGACTGTTTTACTTTTATATATTCGCAGCAGGACTGATTTTATTGACAACCGGGGTTTCTGCTGATGAAGGTGCCCACGCAGCTGAATTTCTCAGCCACGGAGTGGGGGCCCGAGCCCTCGGCATGGGAAGCGCATTCGTCGCTGTCGCCGACGACGCAACCGCCACATATTGGAACCCCGCCGGACTTACTAAAGTTAAAAATCATAGCTTCGCAGCAATGTACTCTGACACATTCAGCACCGGCGATGGAAGCTGGATGGCCAGAGGACTTGTTAGCTACAACTTCGCAAACTATGTCTATCAAATTGAGGACATCGGAAGCCTTGGCGTAAGCTGGATACGACTCGGGGTTGACGATATACCCCGCACCACCTTTATTGATACCAACGGAAACGGTATCCTCGGCGACTTTCAGGATAGAAATGGAAACGGTATAAAAGAGGAGGGTGAACTTTATATCGATAAACCGGAAATCGCTGAATACTTCAGCAATACCGATAATGCTATACTCATCTCCTATGCACGGCAGGTTCACTCTATAGTCGCTGTCGGCGGCAACTTTAAACTCCTCAAACAATCCATCTTTCAGAACAGCGGAAGTGGATTCGGCATTGATGTCGGACTCATTGTTGAACCTTACAAAGGACTACGCATAGGAACAATGCTATTGGATGTAACAGGTACACAGATTCGGTGGGATACTGCCGATAAACCGACGTTCACCCGCGGGCGGCGCGTACGACTCGGCACAGCATACCACTTTACCGTTCCGCGCATAGGAAAAGGAGCTATCGGTATAGACATGGAAACTAATCAGGGGGATTTGGATGAGGGCACCGACTCCGGGAGCGGGCCTGTCGTCCGTGTTGGTGCTGAATACTGGCTCTTTAACACACTCGCCCTCCGCTGCGGATGGAACGGCCATGGGCTCTCTGTCGGCACCGGGCTCCGTTTACGCGTAAGCACCTTGTCGTTTTTTGTTGATTATGCTTTCAACACACACACCCTTGGCGGCTCGCAGCGGATTTCCATCTCAGGCGAATTTTAGTACCGTGAAAGGCAGCGGACTCTGTCCCACTAAAGGAGGATTATCTTATGAAACGAAACCTACTTTTTATATTTTTGACGTTGTTTTTTGTTGCAACGTTCTATCAAACAAACATTTTTGCCCAAGATTCACCACAATGGCACCTGCCCGAAGGTGCCACGAAACGCCTTGGCAAAGGCTGGTTATATGAAATTCAATACTCACCAGATGGCACTCGACTTGCCGCTTCAGGTTCAATCGGGGTCTGGATTTATGATACAGCAACCGATGAAGAAATATCGTTATTTACCAGTTCCGGATATGGCGTTTCGGCACTTGCGTATTCCCCGGATGGAAGCATAATTGCTGGTGGAGGCGCGGACGGGACTATCCGTTTGTGGCATCCTGAAACAGGTGACATTTTACATACCCTTGAGGAACATTGGCGGAGCGTACGGGGACTCGTTTTTACCGCTGATGGGTCGATACTTGCAAGTGGTAGCAGAGATGGGACCATTTGCCTATGGAATCCTGAAACAGGCGAACTCCTGAACAAACTTAGCGGGCATACGGAGGGTGTCAACAGCGTGGCTTTCAGCCTTGATGGAAGCACACTCATCAGTGGAAGTCGAGACGATACCATCAGAATATGGGATGTTGCCACTGGAGAACTGTTGCAAACGCTTGAAGAACATCGAGATAATGTAGCAAGTGTTGTGGTCAGTCCTGATGGAAAAACGCTCGCCAGCGGCGATCTGAACGCTATTATCCATCTATGGGATACCGCCACATGGACACGCAAGCAGACACTCGTTGGACATACCTCTGAAATTTATCACATGGTGTATAGTCCGGACGGTAGTATCCTGGCGAGTTCCGGTGAGGATGACACTGTCCGATTGTGGGACGCTGAAACCGGTGAACATTTACACACACTCGTTGGACATACTGCCGACGTTTATGGAATCGCTTTCACGCCGGATGGCACCGTGCTCACAAGTGGGGCATGGGATGCATCAATCCGTTCCTGGGACCCTGTCACAGGTGAACATCTCGAAACCATCACTGGACATACTGACGTTGTTGTGAGTGTCACTTACAGTGCTGATGGCAGCATCCTTGCCACGCGAAGTTGGGACAAAACTATCCGGCTCTGGGATGCTGATACTGGAGAACTTCGACATACACTCATCGGGCACCAAGACGACGTTGATATCGTTGTTTTCAGTCCGGATGGCAGGACACTCGCCAGCGGCAGTCAGGACAACACCGTCCGTTTATGGGATGCTATTACAGGTGAACACATAAAGACGCTCAGAGGACATTATTCCTATCTGATAAGTCTTGCGTTTAGTCCGGATGGCAGAACACTTGCCAGCGGGAGTGAAGATGACAGTATCCGTTTATGGAGTGTCACCACAGGCGAATACATCGGAGGATTGTGGGAACATGAGGCAGGTGTTGAAACGCTTGCATTCAGTCCGGATGGCACTATGCTCGCCAGTGGCAGCCGAGATGATAAAGTTATCTTGTGGGAGCTGGAAACAGGCGAAGCCATACACACTATCAGTGAACATGAAGACGATGTTTGGACAGTAGCCTTCAGTCCTGACGGTAAAACACTGGCAAGTGGCGGCGGTGACACAGTCTCTCTGTGGGATGTTGCTACAGCAGAGCTTCTCCAAACATTCCGCAGACCTGTCGATGTTGAACCGCCAGTAGGTACACCAGAAGAATTAGGTGGGGATACCCCTACAGACCTGCCTGCAAATGCTACAAGTATCGTGTTTAGTCCCGATGGAAAAGTGCTCGTCAGTGGAAGTTATGACGCAACGATTCGTTTATGGGACATTGCCACCGGAGCACAGCTCACAACACTTGAGGGGCATACCTATTCTATTACAAGTGTCGCAGTCAGCCCCGATGGCAGCATAATTGCAAGCGGCAGCTTCGATGGTACTGTACTCCTGTGGGCATTTCCACTCCGATTGAGCACAACGCAAATTCTCACAGTACTTGCAGATGTAAACAACGATGGCGTTCTGAATATACTAGATATCGTCTTGGTTGCATCAAGTTTCGGAGAATCTGCTAACAGTCCCGCTGACCTCAACGATGATGGCACTGTCGATCTTTCGGACCTCTATTTGATTACGAACGCAGTACAGAATATTCAGGGTGCCCCTGCTCTACACTCACAGGCAAGCGAACAGCTCACCGCAGCGCAGATACAAGCACTATTGACGCTCGCTAAACGGGAGTTATCACAAATTGTCCACACATCGGAAACGGATGGACTTTCATATCAACGCGGAATTCAGGTGCTGGAACAAATTTTGCGAACATTGGCACCGACAGAGACTGTGCTACTTGCCAACTACCCAAATCCGTTCAATCCTGAAACGTGGATACCGTATCGGTTAGCGGTCCCTGCTGAGGTTAGCATCTCTATCCACGCTGTAGATGGGAGGTTAGTGCGGACGCTTGACCTCGGACATCTACCCGCGGGGCTCTATCAAAGTCGAACCCGCGCTGCCTATTGGGATGGCAAAAACAACGTAGGTGAACCTGTGGCAAGCGGCACCTATTTCTACACGTTCACAGCAGGCGAATACACAGCCACGCGTAAAATGTTAATTCTGAAGTGAGCATTTTCATAGCTAACTTAGGATGGGGGCTCCAAGCTGCTTCTTTACACAAGCAGGGAGCCCCTCTCTTTTTAAAATAATGGTTATTGGTTTATGACTAATTACAACACAATCCCTCACACAACTCCGCTCAAAGTGCATCCATGAGTGTGTAATAACGAAGTTATTCACTTTTTTAAAACACTGAATAGGGGAGAAATTTAATGACCGACAAAATTCGCGTAAACCTTACAGATGAACCCGGTATCACCGGACAAGATGCCGAAAATCTGAAAACTTGCGCGCAAAACCTCACAGTAATTGGGACCGCACTCCATGCCTACGAAAGGGAACATGGCAATTTTCCAGAATGGCTATCAGAACTTCATCCGGCACATTTGATAGACACAAACGCGCTTATCTGTCCCGCGGATGAAGATGCGGGCATACCCATTTTACCTTATGACACTGACCCGAATCTACCTGTGAGTTACAGCTACGATTGTACTCCAGAGTATTACGAGCAGTGGCTAAAAGAGGAACGCACTGTATACGGTGATGCAAACCCGTTTGTCCGATGTCCGCACCACACAAAGCCCGATAAGCCCGATGCAGCTGCTACCTTTCTATATTTAAACCTGAGTTTTTCCAATACTGTGTATATATCAGAAGGCGATTGGCGGAAGCAACCGATAAAAGTGTACGGCAGCCTTGAAGCAGCAATCGCCGGGTACGAAAAAGCACTTCAACTTGCACCTGAAGAGCCAAATTTCTTCAATCTCTATCCTGAGCTTGTCCGTCTCTATGTAGAAGCGGAACGAGATAAGGAGGCTGAAAACCTAATTAAACGTTTCAAATCTATCATGAAACCTGATGATGAAGATATTATGCGGTTTCGCGACTATTGGCCCTTTGTCGATATGCTTAAAGCGGTCGGAAGGCATGCGGACGCGCTTCATCTTTTACAAAACCTTGAAAAGACCGAGCAGGAGAACCCGTTTATACGCAGCATCTTCAGGGAAATCGCGATGATTCATGAGGAACAGGGCAACGCTGAACTGGCAGACGCGTATTATCTTAAAGCCGACCCGAAGTTAGCAATGATTGGAAAACCTGTCCCCGATTTCTCCACCGTTGACCTCGAGGACAATCCGATTTCGATTCGGGACTACCGTGGTAAAGTCGTTTTGCTCGAATTTTGGGCAGTCTGGTGTGGCCCGTGCCTCGGACAAATGCCTAATGTGAAAAAGGTTTACGATGCTTATAAGGATGATGGTTTCGATGTTATCGGAGTCAGTTTTGACAACGACGTAGCGGAACTCCGCGAATATCTCGAAATTTGCAACCTCCCGTGGCGACAAATTTTCGATGGTCCGAAAGGGACTCTTAAAAAGCTGTACAACATTCGTGGTATTCCATCTGCTTGGCTTATTGATAAGGATGGCACATTAATCTCATATCAAGCTAGAGGGGCGGAGTTGAAAAAATTAGTAGCCGAAGCTGTGAAAAAGAAATGATATGGAGATGCATTCACTTCAGAAAAAATGTGTTGATACGGTTAGCACAAAACGGGTATAATTAAAAAACAGTGTGGAGATATGTTCCTAAACACTACAAGTTCCTGATTTTAGCATTAGTTGGATTAATCGGTGTTGTCATCGGCATTTTTTGGAAAAGGAATTAACACAATGAAATTAACCGTAAGTCTAATTTCAACCGTTATTTTCGTGTTGATGATATGTCTACAAATTAGTTTCGCCCAATATGAGCCGTACACCCAACTTAGTTTACCCGAAGGTGCCAAAGCCCGGCTCGGCAAAGGGAGTATCTCTGAGGTACTATATTCTCCGGATGGAACTCGGTTAGCAGTCGTGAGTGACGTTGGTGTTTGGCTTTATGATACCGTGGCCTATCAAGAGCTATCTCTGATTACGGGGCATACCCGTTCTTTCGTCTGTATGAGTTTCAGTTCGCATGGTCGCATCTTGGCAACAGGCAGTTTTGACAAAACAGTGCGGCTGTGGGACACTGACACGGGTGAAAATCTTAAAGTAATAGCGGCACATCCGAGTACTGTTATAGAGGTGTGTCTGAGTCCAGAGGGCAGCACAAGCGCAAGTCTCAGTATTGCTAACGGCAGTACGATACGATTGTGGGACATTCCTACCGGTGCTCATTTAAAAACACTCACTGGACACACCCGCGATGTCAATAGTGTGAGTTTTAGTCCGGATGGTCAAACAATCGCAAGTGGCAGCGAAGACAAAACGGTGCGACTGTGGGATGTTGCCACGGGCGCGCCCTTAAAAGTACTCACTGGACATACTGACAGTATTTACACCGTCCGTTTTAGTCCGGATGGCCGCATAATCGCAAGTGGTAGCGGAAACGAGCTGGATCCAAATCGTAGTGATAACGAAGTACGGTTGTGGGATGCCGCTACAGGAGCACTTCTGAAAACGCTTGAAGGACATGAGCTATTGGTTACCGATGTCAGTTTTAGTCCGGATGGTCGAACAATCGCAAGTGCTAGTGTAGATAAAACGGTGCGGTTATGGGATGTCGCCACGGGTGAACAGATAAAAACGCTTACTGGACATACCGCTTATTATGCTTACAGCGTAAGTTTTAGCCCGGATGGTGAACGAATCGCTACCGGCAGTACAGACGAGGTGTGGGTGTGGGATGTTGCTACAGGGGAACGCATAAAAACACTTACTGGATATACTGCCGGTGGTTACGGTAACAGTGTCCGTTTTAGTCCAGATGGTCGAACAATCGCTGACGGCGGCTGGGGTAAGGTGTATTTTTGGGATGCCACCGCGGGGGCACTCCTCAAAGTGCTGGATGGGCATCACATTGATGTTTTGTGTGTGCGTTTTTCTCCGGATGGACACACGCTCTTCAGCGGTAATAGGCTTGGGTGGACAACTGGAACAAACGCTCAGTTTCCGAACGACGAACGATTGGGGAATTCAGTCACAGGAATAAACCTGGAAACACTCATTCGTGCGGGGCACGTAAACCGGGTTCGGAGTATGGATTTCAGTCCAGATGGACGCACAGTCGCAACCGGAGGTAACGACAAAACGATAGGATTGTGGGATGCTACCACGGGCGCACTTCTAAAAACGCTCACAGGACATACCGGTGATGTCAGCAGTGTCTGTTTTGGCCCGAACGGCCGCATCCTGGCAAGCAGCAGTAGCGACAATACTGTGCGGCTGTGGGATGCCACCACGGGGGCACCTCTGAATACACTCACAGGACACACCCGCGCCGTTTTCAGCATCAATTTCAGTCCAGACAGTCAACTTCTTGCAAGTGGGGGCGCGGATGATATATTGATATGGAATGTTACCACGGGTGAACTCTTAAAAACGTTTACTGAGACAGGATCAGTTTACAGTGTGAGTTTCAATCCGGATAGTAAGATTCTCGCGAGTGGGAGTGCTGATGGTAAAGTGCGTCTTTGGAATGTTGCCACGGGGACTCTCCTAAAAACATTCACAGGGCATATTGGGAATATCAATAGTGTAAGTTTTAGTCCTGATGGTCGTACCCTCGCGAGCAGGAGTGAGGACGAAACGATACTCCTATGGAAAATACTTGAATATAAGTAAGGCTGCTATAAAAGAGATGCCTGCTTAAAAACTGTCTCTCCACCCACCTCAATCTGGACCGGTGCCAAATACGGATAGATAGCTTTCGTATCCACATCCACACCGAGACCGGGCAGCTCTTTCACCCGAACCATGCCATCGGGCTCAACCGCAAACGGTTGCTTTATTAGTCGTTGCGACAGTTCTGAACCTGCAGCAGGATATTCCAATAGTGTAAAATCTGGGTTTGTCGCAAAGACATGAAGGGCGGCGGCAAGACTTAGATGACTTTTAAAGGTGTGATTGACATACTGTATCCCGTGCTGTTCAGCAAGTTGTCGTACCTGAAAAGAGGGCATAATCCCGCCGATACGTCCCGTGTCAATCTGCACAAACTGGATACCGCCGTGCAAAATCAGCTCTTCTGCCATGTGGTAGGTGTTTGACCCCTCCCCCGCTGCGATAGGCACGCGTGGATTCTTCGCGGTGAGCGAACCGTACGCAGCAATTGCATCGGGAGCGAGCGGTTCTTCCAACCATGTAGGAGAGAATTCGGCAAACGCTTCTGCACGTTTGTAAGCAGTTTCGTAATCTGTGCCCCAGACGACACCTGCATCAATCATAACTTGTGCATCTGTTCCCATACCTTCACGCGCAGCACGGACAAGGGCAATATCGTTTTCCTCACCGAATTTGCCCATCGGGCCCCAACCGAACTTCGCCGCGCTATATCCCTGTTCACACAACTGCATCGCAATATGATAGGTGGCATCCGGTGTATCCCCAAAGAGAACGGACGCATACGGCAGTTTCGGATGTGCTATATCAGACGTGCCGGTCATCTCTGCAAGAAGGGAGTAAACAGGTTTATCTAAATGCTTACCAATTATATCCCACAACGCCACTTCTGCCCCGCTATAGGCATGCTGTATCTGTTGAATGTCCAAACCGTTCCGCAGCACCTTTTCACTGAGGCGTAGCACATCTTCAGGACCATCAAGCATTTCACCAATTAATGAGGTGCGGATGTTAATGATATTCCCGTGCGATATTGGGCAGCAATAAGCAGCTAAGCTTACCAACGGCGAGGCATCACATTCCCCCCATCCCTCAAGTCCCGCATCCATGCGAATTCGGACTAGAAGCGTATCTTGCGTGCCATCCGCTGCAGTCGTGATTATAGGCATCCGCAAATAGAAGGGGTCAACTGCGATAATTTTCATGGTTCGGTGGCAGACGTTTCTGTTTCGGCACCAACGTCCGCTGGGGCAATTGGCGGTGTTTGTACTTCTTTCTGTTCTTTGCTTGGAACTGATAGGGAACGCATAACGGAAATGACGAACCACCCTAGCAAACCCGCCGCGGCCCCGGCACACATCGCAATTCCTGCACCTTTCGGTGTCGCTAATCGGTCTAACGTTTGCCGGTCCACTTCACATGAAAGGTTTTTGATATTTTTTACCGCAACGTTGCGGGTGTCCCCGTGCTGGACGTACTCCACGGTTGGTGCGGTAGTGCCATCTATTTCAATATCGGCGTTCCATGTAGGCGCGTTCATATTGAGCCTACTTGTTCCTTCTTCGCCCACCCAGCTGGCTTTTATACCTTTTAGGTCCCCCTCGGCATCACGAATCGGTTCCACGCGTGTACTTGAAAGGACACGTCCAAGAAAACCGAGGGCTATATCTTTGGATTTTAACAGCGCGACACGCAAATTTTCTGAATTCATACCTCTTCTCCAAATTTGATATAATTCTCACCCTCTATTTTGCCATATTTTTACAAAAAAAGCAACCTTATTTTTCGTTTTTTGGGTGTAAAGTTTTTGTCGTATGATAGATGGAAGGATGGAAGAGTGGATTTCGCGTGTGTATTGTCTGAACAATTACTTTATGCATATATCCCCCAGAATGATGTTATCCAGTCTAATCGTTATATTTTATTATCGTAATAGGGGTTAACATCTCAGACAATGCTTGACACTTCATTTTTACTTGGATGTTGTTACCGCCATGATCCAAATCATCTTTGGAACGTTTTTCATGTTTCCCATTACCGCCTTTCCTTTGAATCGTAAAACATGAATGTAAAGAAATGACCCCTCTGGACGTGATTTTGACATCAATTGATTCTCTTAATAATTCCAGTAGTTCCTCCATTTTATAAACCGAAATAATCTGAGCGTCCGATTTAATTAGTACAAAAAGTTTGGGAGAATTCTCACCCTGTAAACTGTATTTTAGAATATCAAAAGCTTTGTTATAGTTTAGTTCGCGAAGAATAAAATCAGTGTCCTCACTACTAATCCAGTTTGTTTTTGAGTTTTTTGCTTTCCTTACCGTTGACCTTTCTAGAACTTGTTTAAAGTTATCCGAAAAACCGAAGCGGGCTACAAAGACTTCAATTTTCATGCGCGTAACTTGATTAAACCCAGTCCCTTTAAAGGACTTAATACTTGCTTTAAAAGTGTGCCCTCCTATTGTGCGAATAAACACATCAGATTTCTTTCCATACTGCCCTTCCCGTATCATGAACTCTATTTCTTGGTTTTCCGGAGCAAATTCTGAAAACGCCTCAGCAATTTTTTTCATATTTTGTGGGTTTTTGGCTATCTCGCGACAAAATAGGTCTTCAAAATATGTCCCTTTATGCGCATTTCGATTTGTCATTCACTTGCCCTCTTAATAATTAAAAGCGATCATTTCCTGACTTTTATTTTGTGTAAAATACTGCAATGACCTCATCAAAGTAATAGCTCTAACTGTGTAGGATTCAGGAAGGTCAAATATTTCGGGGTGATTTTGTTCGGATAAAACGACTTTATTTTTTAATTCAATGGTTCTTAAAAACTGATTGAACTCACCTAAATCAAGAACGCCATTATAATGCCCATTGGTATTATTGAAATAGGGTGGGTCAAGATACAAAAAAGAGTTCTCGAGACAAGCAAAGTCTTTGTAATCCTTGTTCATTATGGTTAAGTCTGCAATGATTTTACTTAAATTCAACAATGAATCAAGATGGACTTTAGGACATGTGCTCCCTTTTCTGATAGGCGAATTGAATTTATTGCTTGAATTGAATCTGATTTTTCCTGAAAACGCGTTCTTTGCAAGGTAAAGGAAGTTCGCCGCCCCCTGAACCCCGTTTTCTAAACAGAGCTCCCGGACGTGGTAATAATATTCGGAGGAAGAATTATGGTAATGTTCGTTATACAGTTCCCATAACCGAGATGGAGATGTTTGAACGTGCCGTATTAGGTTTACAATGACAGGGTTATTGTCGTTATAGGTAACGCGGTGTGAGCCGAACCTATCACAGGCATAAAAAGAGAATCCCCCACCGCCTCCAAATATATCATAAATATGACATTCAAGGTTATCAGGTATTATTTTATCAAAAATATCTTTGAAACCTGCTTTACAACCAATGTAAGGAATTATCTTTAGAGCAGCACGTTTGTTTGTTACAACAAACTCGGATTGCTGTCCATTGGCAAAGTCTTTATTCATTTTTGACTCCATCTGCTAAAGCATGAGGATTCTTAGGGACCTTGTATTGCTCCATATCGTATAGCTACTAAAATTTGGACAATGTGTCTGCGTTTGCTGAGAAGGACGGAGGTTTAGCCATCTATTTACCGCGTCCGGGCGGCGCATCGTCCCTCTCCCGATTTAACAAGTGCCCGTGTTTGAAAGCAATAGCATCAGCTCGAAGTGGGCAAAGTTTCCTACCTTTGATGCACCCGTGTGCCAGAAAACGAACAGAATCTATCAGACATTTTCCAAACTTTCACTTTATCACTTCAATTGTACACACAATTGCCTTTTTTGTCAAATTTTTTCCGCGGTTTTTTTCATTACACACACCCAAGTTGCCACATAGTAGCATAATCTTCCAGATTGTGCATATTTGTGGGCAAATTGGAAGTGAACGGGACAAATATTAGCTAATTATCAGCATATTTTCAGTAAAGACGGTGTTTCCAGGTCTAAAAACTTATAAGTAGCAACTTGGGTTACACACTTAGATTGATGTGTGGTTTGTTTCGGTTTCGGGAAGTTGTTTGCAATCTCTACGAATGAATTGATTTCGCTCGCTCGGTCATTATTACGTTGAGGATTTCATCCGCAACAAATAGACGGTTGCGCTGTTGCCCTGTCATTTCCCTGAGTTTACCCTTTTCGATGAGGTAATTTATTCCACGCTGGACAGTAGGAAACGGCAATTTCGTGATTTTCACCAAATCTGAAATTGAAATAATAGGTGTTCCGAATAGATACTCAATCAATGCGTTTACAGCCTTTGGCACCTTCGGTTCTCTTGCAATCTTTCCATATTCTTCTTTCAATGCAAGGAGTTTTTGAATCGTTGAAAGAGCATCTTCAGATTGTTCACAAATCCCTTTTAAGAAAAACGTGAGCCACGCGTTCCATTCGCCTTTTTGGCTTATGTTCAACAACAATTCGTAATAGCGAGCTCTATGCCGCTCAAAAAAATCGGAGAGATATAGCAGAGGTTGTGATAATAAACCTCTTTCTATTAACATAAAAGTTATCAGAAGTCTACCGATTCTTCCATTTCCATCAACGAATGGGTGAATTGCCTCAAATTGATAGTGGATTAGTGCACATTGAATCAAGGTTGGTTCTTTCGCTTTGGAATGGATATACTTCTCCAATTCTGAAAAACACTCCTTCATTTCTGGCACCGGCGGGGGTACATAGGTCGCGTCCATCAAAGTGCACCCGGGTTTCCCAATCCAATTTTGACTTGTGCGCATTAATCCCGGGAAGGCGTGTTCACCACGTACCCCGCTCATTAAAATTTTGTGAATTTCGCAGAGTAGTCTGAGACTTATCGGCAAGTCTGGCAACCTGCTGATTCCGTACTCTAGAGCATTAACGTAGTTGACGAGTTCCTGTACATCAGGTATACGTGGGGATGCGGTTTTATCCGCTTCAAACAAAAAGAGTTCGTCCAAACCAGATTGTGTATTTTCGATTCTGGAACTCATCACTGCTTCTCGTCGAATAAACGGACCTATTAATAAGTGTGGATTTGGAAGTAATTGACCAGCTCCGGATAATTTCCCAAGCTTAATATTTGCTTCTGAAAGAAGACTCGCCAACTCCCAATTCAATTCAATTTTCGGCGGAAGCGGATTTGGTACATAAGCCCAATATGGATGATACCCTACGCTACGGATACATCTGCCTGCACTTGAATTTGCGAAGTTTTCTGGATTCATCTTTAAAGGACTTTCCGTTAATAAGAAATGGTGTTATTAACGTTTACACTACGAAACGTTAATAAGAAAAGATGTTATTAACGTTTACACTACGAAACGTTAATAAGAAAAGGATAAATTTTGGGGTTGCCACCATTAAGCATTTAAAGAGTATACCATGGATTTCGACAGAGGTCAAATCTTTTTTGCGAATCTCCCTCTCCCCTCCCCCAACTTTTTGACAAAATATTTACGCACCCTCCATTTTTGCTTGCATAAAGACACAAAATATGAGAAAATAGGTTAAGAATAGAATGTTGACACACAGGAGAAACATAGTGGAAAAGATACGGGAATTAGTCACACTGCTGGAAACCGGAATAGAGGACTATGACAAACAACTAAAGGTACTACAGGCGGAACGACTGAAATATATTCGGCTCTCAATAACCGAAGGATTCGGCACTGGCGAAGACCAATCTAAAGAATCATGGCTCCTTCACCTCAAACAGTTAGAGGACTCGTTGGAACTCCGGATAAGGTCGCTCAAGCAGGCGGTTCAAGAGGCTGCCGAGTCCTTTCAAAAAGCGGTTCAGGAATCTGCCGAGGCCGCTCAAGAGATGGAGACGTAATTTAAAGTGCTAGCTCGTTTAACCCGCGCAAATACATTGTTAAGCTGGGGCATAGTGGCGATTTTGAGTGCTATCACGGTAGTAGGCATGCACCGAGTGCCGTTATATGCACAGGAAGCAGACAGCAACCGAACCCTTGCAAACGCAATTCAACACCAGAATTTAGGGTTGGCATATCTTGAGGAATCTCAACCGATGAAGGCAGTGCAGGAGTTTACCGCCCTCATTGAACTGCTCCCTCACGAGGCAATCGGCTACGGAAACCTCGCTGTGGCGCACCTGCGGTTACAGCAGGCAGACGTTGCTGAAAAATGGGTGAAGCGCGGCATTGACACCGCACCGATGGAGAGTCAACTCCACTTCATCCTGTCCGAAGTCTATCAGCTAAAAGGGGAAAGCGCGTCGGCAGTGGAAGCCATGAAAGAAGCGGTGCGGTTGGCACCGGACGAATTGGAATTTCGTTACAAACTCGTTCGGCATTACCTTGGACAGCGAAACAACCCAGACGCACAGCAGGAAGCAGTTCGCCACCTACAAGAACTGCACACCCGCTCCCCCGTGAATGTTGTTGTACTGCTGAAGTTGACACAGGGATTGATAGCACAATCGCAATTTGAAGAAGCCGAAAAGCTGTGTCAACAGTTGATGCTCCTTCTAGGCGATACCGATGCTGAAAAGTTGGCATATTTAACACAAGGCATAAACGCAATAAAACGGAGCGACCTAAAGGCTGCCTCACGAAATATCCGTATTTTTGAGAACTTGCATCGGGCAAGCCCGCGCTATCAGCAGGGTATAGGTGAATTGGTGACCGATATCCTTGGGCACCCAATAGAGACGTTTCGTCCAGGATTTAAGGCACGCATCGCCGCGAAAAAGCAGCCACCGATTGTAGTAGAATTTGTGGATGTCACCGAATCCCTCGGACTTGCCAATCTGCAAAATGTGCAAAATGTGCAAAGCGAACCGGCACAGCACATAACCTTGTCGTTAATCGACTACGACAACGATGGACATCTAGATATCTATGTAACCCCGACAGGAACACTCCTTAAAAATGTAGGTGGCACGTTTGTGCAGGAGAACGGAGCACGCGACGCTCCAAAACCACACACTGTTGCACACATCGATTTGGATAAGGACGGTACACAAGAATTCCTATTGCAAACGCAAGCGGGGATAACGCACCTCCGAAAAGATGCGGAGGGGAATTGGGTAGCCGCTCCGTTAATCCAATATCAGGAGGCAGCAGATGACACAGGCGTACTACTCCCCGTCGACTTTGACCACGATGGCGACCTTGACCTGTTTTCCGGACGCGCCGGTATCACAATGTATCAGAACAACGGAAACGGGACGTTCACAGATATTGGGGCGCAAACCTTTACTGGCGACCAGCAAACGCCGACAGATGCCTTCGCTGCAGATTTCGATGACGATGGCGATATCGATATATTTGCTGTCCATCGCGAAACGGGCTGCACACTTTTCGACAACCTGCGCCAAGGAAAGCTTCGGACGCTCAATAGCGAAACCGGTATTCCGCAAGATGTCCATTATACCGCGGTTGCCCCCGGAGATTACGATAACGATGGGGATATAGACCTGTTTTTAGCCACTACAACCGGCATAAACCTATACCGCAATAGAGGCGATGCAACTTTTGTTAATGACACGCGGTCAAAACAGATTTTAGAAAAAGAGCGTGACGCACCGACAGCCACACTAAAAAGTCTCGATTACGATAATGATGGGTTTCTGGACCTATTGCTTAGCAGTAAACAGGGATTATCCCTATTTCGGAACGATGGCACCGGTCGTTTCACTGACACCAGCACTATTCTAAAAACCGCCGCACCGTTGGAAAAGGGTATCGTTGACGCAGCAGTGGGCGATTACGATAACGATGGCGATTTAGACCTGTTTTTGCTTAACGACAAAGGACAACTGTCTGCTCTCCAAAACAGCGGCGGAAATCGGAACAATTGGATACAGGTTCGATTGGAGGGTATTACGACAGGCAATAACAAAGTGAATCGGAGCGGCATCGGTTCCAAATTAGAGGTGAAAGTGAGTGACCTCTATCAATTACAATATGTATCACACCCGGTGTCACATTTCGGGTTAGGTACGTTTGAGGCGGCGGATGTCGTTCGGGTTGTGTGGACGAACGGTGTCCCACAGAACGTTATCACACCGAAAGCAAAACAGCGCATCATAGAGAAACAGATATTGAAGGGCTCCTGTCCGTTTCTGTACGTCTACGATGGAGAGAAATACCGGTTCGTCACCGATTTGCTTTGGCGTGCCCCGCTTGGACTTATCACGGCTATGGGGTTTGTTGCACCGGATGAGACGAAGGATTTCGTAAAAATCTCGGCATCTCAGATGCGTCCTAAATCCGGCAAATATTCCATTCAGATTACAGAGGAATTGTGGGAAACCGCCTATTTCGATAGGGTCAAACTTATAGTTGTTGACCATCCGGCAGGGATGGAAATCTTCGTAAACGAACAGTACACCCCACCCCCCTTTGCAGAATTCAAGATATACGGTGTCGCAAGGAAAAACCATCCGAAATCGGTTGTAAATCATAAAGGTGAAGATGTATCCGATGCCTTAAAAACGCCCGATTACCGCTACGCCGTTGAACACGCCCCTGGTCCCTACCAAGGCGTTGTGGAACCGCATGCAATTGTGCTTGATCTTGGCGATATTCCCGATAATGAACCGGTGATGCTGTATCTGAACGGTTGGATTTTTCCTACGGATACGAGTATCAATGTCGCCTTGTCCCAAAACCCAGCGATTCAGCCGCGTTTTCCTTCGGTGGCCGTGAAGGACAAAACGGGTGAGTGGAAAACCGTTATGGATATGATTGGCATACCTGCCGGTAAAAATAAAACGATTACCGTCGAGCTGACAGGCAAATTTTTGTCCGATGACCGACACGTTCGTATTGAAACCAACATGCAAATTTACTGGGATGCCGCTTTTTTCACAGTGGGCACGCAGCAGGTCCCGCTCGAAACCACAGAATTAAACCCCGAAACTGCCCATCTGCACTACCGGGGTTTTTCAGAGATGTACCGGCCAAATCCGCAGGCACCGCACCTATTCAATTACCAAAACGTGACAACAGCGGCGCAATGGCGAGACCTAGCAGGATATTATACCCGTTATGGCGATGTCAACCCCTTATTGCAAGCAGTTGACGACATGTACGTTATCCTCAATGCGGGGGATGAAATCACGGTTGAATTTGATGCATCGCGTTTGCCTCCACTCAAAGCGGGTTGGGTGCGCGACTTCATTCTCTACAGTGATGGATGGGATAAAGATGGGGATATCAACACACTCACATCGCAGACGGTTGAACCGCTACCGTTTCACGGCATGTCTGCCTATCCATATCCGGATACGGAACATTATCCTGATGATGAAGCACATCAGCGGTATCGGCTGAAGTACAACACGCGGCGCGTCCTGCACCGATTGCCGCTGTTGCCTGAAAAATAAGAGGATTGCTGACTACACCTCGCGTTCAACCCGGCGCAACGGGAGATATAAAATTAGCGATTAGCGATTAGCGATTAGCAATTGGCAAGAGTTTGTGATTATAATCATATTTCTGACGAGCGTTTTATATTTCTTGCCATAAACCAACATCTATAAGCCAATAGTCAAATAGCAGCAGGCTGACTACACGTCGCTTTCAACCCGGCGCAACGGGAGATATAAAAAAGCGGTCGCGATTATCAAGATGCCTGCCAAGACAACGTAAGAATAGGCATTGTTTCCGTAGAGCCAACTGCCGAGTACTTTGCTAAAAACTGTTTTAATAAATTCAGGGTGTGCCGATGTCTCATAGAGCCAACCGCCGAGAATCGGTCCTAAGATACGTCCTAAACTTAAAAACGCGTCCATAATTCCGATAGCCGTGCCTTGTCCAATTTGGGTTTGCTTAGAAATCCATGACGTATTCGTCGGCCTGATGAGTTGATTCCCGATGCCCGTAATAGTGAGATAGAGGGTTAGCGTTACGAAGGAAAAAGCGTTGAGCAGCAGTGCCATACCGAGGACGTTTAGCAGTAAACCGCCTATAATTATCCGACGCTCTCCCAGGATGTTAATTAATCGACCGAGCAATCCACCCTGTATCGGCACGACAATCACGCCCATGACCATGAACATCCATCCCATCTCTCGCTCACCAAAACCCCAACCTGCTTCAATGAAATACGGAAACGTGATTTCTAGTCCGGCAAAACTGAAGGTGGAGAAAAACGCTACCAAGAAAAGGGGTGTCAGCGGTGATTTCAACGTTGTTCTGCGGAATACCTCGCGGGGTGATATCCATTCGTGGCGCTCTTCAATTGCATCTTTCTGAAGCGATTCCGGTAACAGCACAAGCGAAAAAAGAAAGGTTAACAAGGACAACCCTCCCGCGACAAAGAAGGGAAGGTCGTGCCGGCCCATCACACCGCCAATCGCCGGGCCGAGAATGAAACCGAGTCCCATGGCTGCCCCCATAAAACCCATGCCTTTTCCGCGTTCTTCTGATGTAGTGACATCAGCGACGTAAGCCATCACACTCGGCAAGACCGCCGCTGAGGCGATACCCGCCGCACTCCGTGCAATGAAGAGCGATATGTACTGCTTCGCCATTCCGAAGGCTACTAAGGCGATGGCATTTCCGAGCAATCCGAACAGAATCGCCGGTTTTCTGCCGTGCTTGTCTGATAACCTACCCCAGATGGGTGCAAACAGTAGTTGCATCCCGGAATAGATAGACATTAATATTGCAGTTTCGGTGGGAGTTGCCCCGATATCTTCTGCGTAATAAGCGAGGTTCGGAATGATGATGCCGAACCCAAGCATCACGAAAAATAGGGTGAAAAATAGGATAAGCAGTCTTGATTTTTTCATCTAATTAAACGCGAAAACTCCCAATGAAGAAGCCATGCCTTTTCTGTGCCAATCGGTGTGTTCTAGGGGTGCAAATGCTATGAATATAATAACATTCATTATAGCAGATTTGCACAGCATGTGTCAAATTAAAAATAGGAAATCGGGAATTTTGTTGTGGTAATTTTAACGAATTTCTGTTATAATAAATGCAGGTTTCATAATTCATAATTCGTTCATAAAAAGCCAAAAAATAGGAGGATTCATGTCTTCGGAATTCGTTCATCTACATAACCATAGCGAGTATAGCATGCTTGATGGCGCGTGTCGCATTGCGGACATGGTGGAGTGGGCAGTTGAAAACAGTGCCCCCGCTGTTGCCCTCACGGACCACGGTAATATGTTCGGCGCATGGGAATTTTACACAGCCGCCCAAAAGGCAGGGGTGAACCCAATTGTCGGGTGTGAGGTCTACGTAGCTCCCGGAAGCCGTAAAACACGCGGGAAAGAGCAGGGCGGTCCCTACCATCTCACGCTGCTCGTAGAGGATGCAACCGGCTACCGTAACCTCATAGAATTAGTATCGCGCGCTTACACAGAAGGTTTCTATAGCAAACCCCGCATCGACATGGAAATTTTGCGCGAATACCGAGACGGAATTATCGCACTGACAGGGTGTATACAGGGACAGGTACCACAACTCGTCTGTTCAAATAAAAAAGAGGAGGGGGTACAAAACTTTAAAACACTTATGGAGATAATGGGTGAACGGAATCTCTACGTTGAGGTGCAAAATCACTACATCGACAAAGAACTGGAGGCTTACCCGGTGATGGTTCAGTTGGCGCAAGAATTTAATCTTCCGCTCGTTGGCACAAACGATTGTCACTACCTCCGCAAATCCGATCACCGGATGCACGATGTTCTTCTCTGTATCCAAACGAAGAAAACTGTGAATGACCAGCAACGGCTGCAATTTGACAACCATTTCTATTTTAAAAGTGTTGACGAAATGCGTGAAGTTCTGAAAAATTACCCGCCTGAAGCGATTAGCAATACGCTTGAAATTGCCAAACGGTGTGGCAACCTTAAACTCGACTACGGCGAAAGTCTCATGCCGAAATATGAGGTCCCCGATGGACACACAAACGACAGTTATCTCAAGGAGTTATGCTATCAAGGTTTACGCGAAAAGTACGGTGAACTTTCCGAAGAAATTCAACAGCGGCTCGATTATGAACTAGATATTATCAGTCAAACCGGCTACTCCGGCTATTTTCTCATCGTGTGGGATTACGTTAAATATGCCCATAAACAGGGGTACCCGCTGACTGCCCGCGGCTCCGCTGCTAGCAGCCTTGTGCTGTACGCCCTCGACGTGATTACCTTCAATCCGATGGATTACGACTGCCTCTTTGAAAGATTCTTGAACCTTGAACGTGTCAGTCCACCCGATATCGATATAGACTTCGCCGATCAGGCACGTGCCCATGTTGTTGAATACCTTGTGAAAAAGTACGGTGAAGCTTCTGTCGGCAAAGTCGTTACCTTTGCAACGTTGGGGGCAAAATCGGCTATCAAAGATGTCGGACGTGCCCTTGAAAAACCGCTCGAAAATGTAGAGAAATTGACAGAACTTATTCCAACTATCCCCGGTATAACCATCGAACGTGTCTTGGAAGAGGTGCCCGAATTTCAGACACTCGCGGAACTCCCTGAAAATCAGGAATTAATGGAACTCAGTAAAGCGGTTGAAGGCATGAAACGGCACGTCTCTTGTCATGCATCCGCGTACGTCGTTTCAAACGGTCCCCTGACGGATATCGCTCCCCTATTTAAGGATAAACATGACCAGGTGGCGACGCAATTTGAGGGCAAAACCGTTGAGGCTGTGGGCATCGTCAAATTAGACCTGCTCGGTTTGCGGAGCCTTACAGAAATTTATGACTGCCTTCAGATGATTAAGACGAACCACGGTGAGGATATCAAACTGGACCAGATTCCGTTTGATGATAAACAGACCTATTCGCTGATTAGCAAAGGGTTAATCGCAGGTTTATTTCAGTTGGAAACCTCCCCCGGTATGTATCGGGTTGTTACCCAGCTCAAACCGGACAATTTCGAGGAATTCTCTGCCATTCCTGCTCTCTATCGTCCAGGGCCGCTGGAAAGTGGTACGATGCAACAGTTCATAAATCGCAAGAATGGCTTGGAACCAGCGAAGGCTGTGCATCCGTTGCTTGAGGATGCGCTCAAAAATACCTACGGCGTGTGTGTCTATCAAGAACAGGTGATGCAAATTGCACGTGACATGGCGGGTTTTACGCTTGGTGAAGCGGATATACTCCGCTCCGCGATGGGGAAGAAAAACGAAGCGCTGCTTGCCGCACAACGTGAAAAATTTGTCGAAGGTGCAATCAAAAACGGGGTTGCAAAGGCGGAAGCTGAGAGCGTGTATAACCTGCTTGAACCTTTTGGCGGTTATGCTTTCAATAAGTCGCATACTGTCACGTACTCCATGTTATCCTACCGCATGGCATACCTGAAAACCCATTATCCGCGTGAGTTCATGGCAGCGATGATGACCGGAGAAGCAGCCTACTCCGAGAAAATTACACGTTACCGCGCAGAATGTAAAAAACTCGCTGAGTTCTTGGAAGTAGAAATCAACCTTTTACCCCCTGATGTTAATAGCAGCTATAAGGATTTCACCGTGGATGGCAACGATATCTGCTTCGGACTTGTCGCTGTCAAAAGTGTCGGGGATAACGCAATAGACGCAATTGTGGAGGCACGCGAACAGGGCGGGTCGTTCACCTCTCTACAGGATTTCTGCGAACGCATCGATACCAAATTGGTCAGTAAACGCGCAATTGAAAGTCTAATTATGAGCGGGGCATTCGATTCCTTCGAGGGACACCGAGCGCAACACCTCGCCAATCTAGAAAATATCCTGAAAGCCTCACAGAGCGCACAAGCCGAACGGGACCGGGGACAGATGAACCTCTTCCTAGATGCCGAAGAGACACCAACGCTTACCGTAACGCTCACCGAAACAGAGGAGTATGCCGCATTAGAACGGCTCAAACTCGAAAAGGAGCAGCTCGGATTCTACATCTCCGGACACCCCCTTGAGGAATACCGTGATATTATTGAATACTACACAAACACCAGCACCCAAACCCTTGCTACACATTCCATCAACGCCGAGGTTGACATCGCGGGAATGATTACGGAGGTGAGAAATCACACCACAAAGAAAAAGGAAGCCATGGCGGTGTTTGAACTAGAGGACTTAGAAGGCACAGTAAAAATTGTCGTTTTCCCGAAAGCCTACAAAGCATCGGTTGAACTGAAAGAGGAAAAGGTGGTCTGGCTCCGCGGAACAGTCAATCAGGACAATAGAAACCGGAAGTCTGAGGATGGGACAGAAAGGGAGGAACGTCAAATCCTTGCTGACAAAATTTTGAACATTGAATCTGTCGCCGAGCAACAGACATCCGCACTTGAGGTGACGATTCCGGAGGCTGATATTGGCGACATGGCGAAATTCGAAACACTTCAGAAAATCGCACTTGCCAACAAAGGTGACCTGGACCTGATTCTACGTCTCACGAGCTCCCGCTTCGGTGAAGTCATCGCACAATGTGGTGGGAAGTACACTGTGGCAAATAAACCCCAAGTTATTGAAGAGGTGGAGGGGTTGTTCGGAGCAAATTGCATCAAGCCGAGCAACCGCACGATACGCGGAAATAAGAGCCGCTCCTCGCGGATAGATTATGTCTAACCCGCATGCAAAGGACTGACCCCAGGAGGTAATCAACTTATGCAATACCGCACACTCGGTAAAAAAACAGGACTCAACGTTTCTGAAATCGGTTACGGTGGTGGTAGGGTGCGCCCAACGCACGATGAAGCAGCATTGGTCAATATGCTTCATTACGCCATAGACCACGGCATCAATTACATAGACACCGCTCCTACCTACGGGGGCGGTTATAGCGAAACCGTTATCGGTAAGGCAATTGCGGACCGCCGAGACGCATGCATCGTCGCAACGAAAACCGAAGCGTTTACGCCAGATGGAATCGTCGCCGATGTGGAAGGCAGCTTACAACGGCTCAATACCGACTATATCGATGTGCTTCAATTTCACGGCGGCTGGTTTTATGCTGAACAGACAGAGCAGATTCTGAACGGCGGCGGCTTGGAAAAATATCTGAAACTCAGGGAGGAGGGGACAGTCCGATTTATCGGATTTTCCGCAGACGGTCCCTCTAGTGGCACAGAACAGCTGATTGCCACCGGCGAGTTCGATATGATGCAAATCCATTACAACCTGATGTATCAGAGCACTTGCGATACCTTCGGCAGACGCGGAGTTATCCCGGATGCTGTTGAGCAAGAGATGGGAATTGTGTTGATGCGTTCTACCACCAGCAACGCCTTCCAAAATCTGATGAAGCACTGCTTCCCTAACGAAATGGCGGACGTTGATGTAGATAGCTTTTTACTCAACTATTCCCTCTCCAACCCGATGGTGGATGTCGCGCTGATGAGCCTGCAAAGTACTAACGATGTGGACTGGACAAACGCAGTGTCGGAGGACGTAGCGGCACGTCTGGATTTGCGAGCAATTCATGGAAGGTAGGCATTTAAGGGATTCGTGGAGGCCTCTCGTCTACTGATGCCTCCTCCTTGCTCAGCACTTCCACGAGGTGATAGGCGTAACGCCCAACATCTTGAATCTCTGTCCCTCGGTCCTCAAGCCTGACTTTGAGCGTATAGATATACCCTGGCACAAAGTCGAACCCCTGTATGCTTTCATAGAAATACTCCCACTGCTGGGTTTCCTCGTTGAATTCCAGAAAGCAATCCTGTTCAATGAAACCTTGACATCTTACGGTGTAGGGGCCGATAATGATGGTTTCTATGTGCTCGCCATCGGGGGTGATGGGAAGACGGGTACCGTTGGTTGACGAATCTCTATCACAGCCGATGGAGAACAGGAGTAAGAGTAAGGCAATTGAGGTTAAGTATTTTTGAAACAGTGGCATGTTTTTCCTCCATGTTGGTAGTAGGATGATTTATCACCCGTTCCGACTTGGTGCCTAAGCGTCTGGGGGTTCCCCGGGTTTTGCTAACCGAGCGATATAAGCTTCCTGATAGGTTTCCCAGTCCTCCGTGGGGGGAATCTCAAAAAGCCCGGAGGTCCAGACACGCGGTTTCTTTTCAATCCGCATCAACATATCCCGCGCACTCAGATATTGCCAGTACTCGTTGAAATTTCGGATTGTGACGTTTCTATCGAGAAGGTTTTGGAGCCATTCCTTGCGCGGGTATTTCTCATCTATTTCAGCAAGCGGCAGCAATTTCCCACTGTATGCCAAAATCTCAACCCCGTTTATTACATGAGACTGGGCGACCGTGGAGCCCGCGTGCCGTTCGTTGTACCGGGTATCGAACCTCGCCATCAATGCTTCTGGGGTGTTCTGTTCCGTGCGTTCTTCCGAACCTCTGTGTTCTTCGAGCTGGGCTCGGATTCTTTCGGCATGTTCTTCCGCTGTTTCACGGTATCTTCGGACCTGCTCACGAATTCTTTCAACCTGGTTCGCGGCAGCATCGTGCTGCTCTTCTATTTGGTTGTGAATGTTTTTAATTTGTTCTTCGGCGTTTCTACTGTTTTCTTCGATGTCGCTGTGAATTCTTTCAATCTGCTCCGAGACGGTTTCCTGATGTTGTGCTAACTCATTCTGAAGTCGCTGAATCTGTTCTTCTAATTCGTTCTGAAGCCGCTGAATCTGTTCCTTCACAGCCTCCCGATGTTCCGCTAACCCGTGGTGGAGCAGCTGAATCCGTTCTTCAGCAGTCTGTCTCTCTTTGTGCTGCTGCTCGTGAATTTTTGTAATCTGTTCTTCAGCAGTGCGTCTATGCTGTTCTACCTGATTCTCGATTCGCTGAATCCACGCTTCTGCAGCACTTTCATGTTCTGCTATCTGGACCTCTGTTTCTGCGATAAATTTTTCAGCATGTTCCAGAGTGTTCATCGATTTTTCTCCTTTGTGTATGCGGCAGCTTCCGCTACCGCATACCTAAATCCCGTGGTATATGCCTAAAACGTGCTTTCGCTGTTTGTAATTGCACACCACCGCGCTGTAAGCAGATAATCGAAAAGAGCAGATTCGGCTTCCGGGGTGCCAATTCGTTTCAGCGCGTGGATAGCGTTGTCCCGCACGTATCGATTCCTATCGGTGAGTGCAGTCTGCAAAACCGGAATAGCATCGCTTGAAGCTGGACCAATCTGTGCTAATGCCAACGCTGCTTCAAAACGGACCTGTACATCCTCATCGTTAGCTAGCATATCGATTAAGACAGGGACAGCAGGTGCTGCAGGCGCGCCGATACCGCCGAGGGCTTCGGGAATATAGCGGCGGACTTCAACTTTGCTGTCTTTCGCGCGTGCTATTAGTGCTGGGACTGCCGGTTCCGCTGCTCTACCTATCTGTGCAAGTGCGTAAGTTGCCTCCACCCGTGTTTGGTCATTTTCCTGTTCCAAAGCTTCGGAAAGTGCTGGCACTGCTGGCGCGCCAACTGCTGCTAAGGCATAAGCGACTGTCCGTCGCTTCGGCCCATTTTCATCGACAAGCAACTCTATCAGCTTCGGCACAGCAGGTGCGCCGATGGCTCCTAAGGCATAAGCAGCGCTTAGACGCACCGGTTCATAATTGTCGGGCAAAACCTGAATTAGCATTGGCACCGCTTCCGTTGCAGCTTCACCTGACAGGCCCAATTTGTCCGCTGCACGCGACCGCAAAGCTGGGTCAGCACCTCCTAACGCCTCAATGTAACTTGCAATATCTCCATTTGCCGGCTGAACAGTGTGCCCGTTGGATTTGTTTCCTGTCATCCACTGCCAGACATGCCGCCATGTTCCTTCGTGCCGTAGGGCGACCGGATTGCCATTTTCAGGGATGCCATCCGCTTTCCAACTTGCATCGGATACGTTCCATTCGGGGGTTTGCGGTTCGTCCATCCGAATAAACTGAAATTTCATCATGTAACGGGTTTTATCGGTCTGATTTGCCATTGCGCGGTGCCACAAATCGAAGTGGATAAGCGTTACGGTGCCTGCCTCCCCGCTGAGAGCCAATTCACCGTCGTTGTTTTCGGTAATTCGTGTGCTGTAATACTGCGTTCCTGGCAAAACAGACGAGGGCCCAATTTCCACCGGTGCATCCTGTGGATAGTAGAACGCCATCGCCCATCTTGGACAGTGGTGGCGTACCTTTTGATGTCCCCAATAGCTATCCTTGTGAAACCCCTGCCCACCGCTGTGTGGCTGGTTCCGATGCGGATGCCGATGGGAATGCATCACATAATTCTGTCCCAAAATACTCGTCAATGCCCCGCGAACCGTGGACTCCTCAAAAACGGCTTGCAATTCCGGAACTCGCGGTAAAATGTTATTTCCCAAATTTCCCTCTTTCTCCGTGAATTCCTGCGTTTTACGATAGATTGTCTCATGAACACTTCGCGGCAGGTCGGCCTTCACTGTGACATAACCGTTCACAATGAAATCCCGCATCTGTTCATCGCTAAAAAGGTTTGAATGCCCTTGCATTGTCAACTCTCCATTTTTGTATGAAAATTAATAGACTCAGTCACTAGTGTCGCAATCTTCCGATTGGGTACCTATAATTTTACCATAGTTTGAAGTATTTGTCACATATTTTTTAGGGGAGGTGCCCATATTTTGGCGAAAAGGGGGATGGAAGATTGGAAGGATGGAAGGATGGAAGATTAGATTTCGCGTGTGTTGTCAGAATCGCGGATTACACAGAGGACACAGAGAACGCGGAAAAAGAGGATTGTTGCTAATACCATTTCTAATTGAAAATGTCTCTTTATTGTCCCATAAACTTCCAGTTTGTGCTGTGCGTTATTGTAGCATAAACTTCCAGTTTGTGCCGTGCGTTATTGTAGCACAGGACTTACGCAAATTTAGCAGGATGCTCGTAGGGGCGGGGTCCCCCCGCCCGCTAGGGCTCCCTCTAAATCCCATTAGCATAAGGATTTATCAACGCGCTGCGTAAGTCCTAGTAGCATAAACTTCCAGTTTTGCTGTGCGTTCTTGTGCGCTTCTTGTAGCATAAACTTCCAGTTTGTGCTGTGCGTTCTTGTAGCATAAACTTCCAGTTTGTGCTGTGCGTTCTTGTAGCATAAACTTCCAGTTTGTGCTGTCGTTCTTGTAGCATAAACTTCCAGTTTGTGCTGTCTTGTAGCATAAACTTCCAGTTTGTGTCCTCCGTTCTCCGTTTCATTTCTAACAACCGGTAATGATAGAATAATTAATAAAAATGGTATAACATCAAATTGCCCTTATAGAATATCATAAAAATATCTTGATTTTTTTCAAACGCGCGTCTATAATGATAGTAGTCAAAAAGGAGGAAACACATGAGCTGGGGATTAACAACAACTGTATCCGATGAACAGGTCAAATTTTACAGAGAAAATGGATATCTCAGCTATGGCCGCATCTTTACGGAACCCGAGCTGGATACACTTCGAGACTACGTGGACGCAATGATTGAAAATTTGCCGGAGGGCAAACGTCCAGAACAGATGGACGTACCGCATTTTGAGCATCCGTTCCTATTCAAATATCTCACACATCCACGCGTGTTGAAAGTGATTGAGCGGTTTATCGGGCCGGATATCGTCCTGTGGTCAAGCCATTTCATTAGCAAACGCGAGAACGACGGTATGGCGGTCCCGTGGCATCAGGACGGTGTCTATTGGGGCAAAATGCTGGAGCCGATGCACGTCATAACAATGTGGTTGGCGGTTGATGAATCAAAGGTTGAAAACGGCTGCATGCGTGTCATTCCCGGAAGCCACACCCTACGCGACCGCCGCTATGAAGCAGTAAATCGTGAGAATCAGCTCTTCGGCAGCGAGGTTGTGGCAGGCTGATCGCGATATATCAAAGGCGGTTGACTTGGAACTCGCGGTGGGGGAATGCCACTTCCACGATGCTTGGACGCTCCACAATTCCAGTCCGAACGTCTCACAAAAACGGCGATGCGGTTACACAATGCGCTACATGCCAGCAAATGTGCGTTATCCTGGTGCGGAATGGAGACCTACACACAAAATCTATCTGGTCCAAGGTGAGGACAGGACAGATGGCTTTAATACCTACGCGGCTGTTCCGGAATAGCAATCAGCCAAAGGAGAATTTATGAACCCCTATTTTGATGTACATTGTCATATCGGCATGACGGTATCGCGTGCCCCGGTTGTTGGGCAGAACGTTGGCAGGTGTCTTGCACGGATGGCTTCTGCAAACGTTATCGGTGCAATTCCGTGTCCGACAGCAGGTGGCCCACAAGCACGCGGTGTCCTAGACACCCGCACACAGAACGAGACAATCGCCGCTGCATGCAGACTATACCCGGAACGTTTCCCCATCGGACTCGGTATTGTGGAGGTGCGACACGAACAGGCGGGGGTAGACGAGCTCAATAGGGCAATGATGGCGGATGGTTTAGTCGGATTTGTCTGCCACCCGGCCCTCTCTGGCCATTCCCTCGGCGGCGAGTTGCACGCGTTTCTTGAAGTGGTGGCGATGCATAACGGGTTGTGTCTATTGCATCAGGCGGGCTCCACCCGAAACATCGCAGCGTACGCGCAACGGTTTCCAACGGTAACGTTCATCATCGGGCATGTCTCTATGAACAAAGCGGGGCATCTGGATGCCATTGCCCAGTGTGGCCCGCGTGAGAATGTATGGTTCGATGTGGCACAGAAGCCGGAGGGTGCAGATGACAGCTGGGATTTGGTGCATCTCGTGAATAACCTCGGCACTGAGCGGATTATGTTCGGCAGCGACCTACCGTATTACGATTTTCGCCTAGTGCAGGCACAGATTGAAACGGCACAGCTTGACGATGAAACGAAGGAACGGATTGCTTATCGGAACGCGGTGCGGTTGGTTCAAAAATTCCGAGCTGACTGGACACCAACGCTCACCGCAATAACGCCGCCACAGGTCTATTCGGAGACAGAGATGTGGGATGCAAACGGGGCAAGGTTAAAATAGATTATTTTACAATTTCAACCGCCCGGATCCGACGGCGAAGCACAAAGAGACAGAGCGCAATAAGGATGGCTAACGTGAGAAACGACCAAAACCAATGCACCGCATAACCGGAATCATTGTCAAACAGTGAAGCCCCCAGCCGGTCGTAGTTCGCCCAAATTGACACTAAAGCCACTCTGCTAGTTCGGGTAATCTCTTTAAGGATGACATAGATGACAGGCGTACCAAACCAGACTGCACAGAAACCGATTGTGGCGTAACGAGGATTTTTGGTCAGCGATGAGAAAAGCAACATCAACAAGCTACAAGATACGGCGATAATTACCGAATAGACGATGATAGATAGGGGCAGCCAATAGTACTCTTCAAGAAAGGATATATCCGATAAGAGAAGCTGCTCCAGAAATAACAACAGCCCAGGAATCAACGTCAGACAGCCGATTAAAATAGCAATCGCAGCAAATTTTCCGATAAGATAATCTATCCACGAAATGGGTTTGGAGAGGTAGAGCGAAAGCGCGTTATGCTTCAGATCATTGGAGATTAATCCCGACCCTCCAAAAATAAGGACTAACGCAATTAAAAATCCTGATGGAAACGGCGTAATCCTGAATAAAAATCCCCGGAAAAAACCGCTATCAACCTTTATGGGTAAGGGTATCTCTTCCGGAAGATAATTTAAAATGTAGATAAGGATGCCGTAATATAGGATGTAAATTACCGGGGGAATTGCGACGATTAATCGGACAATTTTGCGTTGGGCGAGTAGTTTCAGTTCCGCCTTCGCGATAATCCACCACCGTGTATAGTTATGAGGTTTTAGTGTGCCATCCCAATGGCGATAGTCTTGTGTATGAATAGGCATAACAATTAGTTCTTATAGATAGCTGTTCTTTCCGCTGTATCGGTAAAGGGGCCCTGTTTGTCTGTTTGGATTTCAATAGTGACGACTCCTAAGGGGGTGTCCCGCTCGGGATCCTCGTCAATAAAGGCTCGCGGTATCTCAGCAGTGAGCATTCTATTAAGGTTATTCGGCTCACTTGCCCATTTGAGATGAAGAAGTCGGTCGTCGTAAACTTTCCGATTTTTGACCCCGTTACGGATGGAGTAGACCTCGGCGTTGGTGGTAAAGTCCGCCTCAGAGATAGTGCTTACGCCGACCCCTGGACTGAGCACGCTTTGGTTCCATATAAGCGGCTGGCCGTTTCTGTCAAGCAGATAAATGCTAATCAGTAATCGATCGACTCGTGGTTCGGATATAATCCGAATTCCCTCAAAGTTTTGGATTTCCCCGCTTCCGCATGAAAAGAATGTAAGTACGCAGAGGCAACCGAGGAGGATAACCCGTAATTGGAAGTTAAAACGAAACACCTTCAACCAACGCTCCTTTTTCCAGTGTTAGGATCAGCGCTCCTATACCTAATGGCGTGCTGTCGTATCATATTATACCCTTTTTAGCGGATGGATGTCAAATTAAATTTGGAGTGGGGGGTAAAGGATTTCGCGTCTGTTGTCAGAATGCACGTCGCATTTGGGCGAGTACGCCGCAAATCGCGGATTACACAGAGGACACGGAGAACACGGAAAAAGAGGTTTTTGCTAACATCTACGCATTTTGTGATTGAGGCGGCTTATTCTATAATGCCGTCCATGCGGACACGCACCCACTCGCGCTGTTCTGGATGTGTGAAGATATAGAAGGCACCGGTCTGGATAGCTTGGTAGACATACTCCGCCACTTCCGCAGGAGATATGCCCGCCTCCATCTCAACCCGCACCCTTTGCAAATGGTCTGCAGCATGCCTCTGGGGACGAATCTCTACTTCGGAATTCGGCAATACGTCCGGACGGTTTCGGGCGGACTCCAAGATGCCGGTTCGCACCCACCCCGGACACAAGACATGCACCTGAATCGGCGCGTCTTTTTGTGCCAATTCATCGGCGAGGGTTTCCGAAAGCACAACGACACCGTGTTTGCTCACCTTATAGATGCCCTGCCCCGGACCACGCACTAAGCCGAGAATAGAGGCGGTATTCACAATGTGACACTTCGTCTCCTGTTTTTGTTGTGAAAGCATGCGGGGAACAAATGCACGTATACCGTGAATTACACCCCACAAGTTAACACCTAACACCCACTCCCAATCGGCAACGGTATGTTCCCAGATGGGACGGCTGCAAACGACACCGGCATTGTTGCAGAGAATATGCACCGCGCCAAAGGTCTCCACGGTCTGTGCGGCAAGGTTTTCAACGTCGACAGCGTTTGAGACATCTGTTCGGACAGCAAGGACAGTTGCACCTGTGGCGCGTAGGTCAGCCTCAAGTTTGGCTAACGGCTCCGTTTCAATATCTGCAAGGACGACCGCCATCCCTTCCGCAGCGAATCGTTCCGCCATCCCGCGACCGATACCACTCGCAGCACCGGTAATCACAGCAACACTCTTCATTCAATTACCTCGATGAAATATCCCACAGTATGACTGTCCCATCATAATGCTCCGTTACGATTTTACGACTGTCCGGGGAAAATCTAATACCGTCATCGTGGAGATTCGTAAGCCATGGGAATGTTTTTATAAGCTTACCCGTATATGGATCCCATAGGCGCACATGCCCCTTATAAGACCGTGGGTATGTCATTAACATTTTACCGTCTGGTGAATAGCGGACAGTTCCTATACGGCTCGATCTCCCTACGTGTTTATCTTTGAGATGAATTAGTTTTCCTATCGGTTTTTCTGTGTGGACATTCCACAACCGTATCTTATCGTATTCTATAACAAGCGAAAATGTATCTTGCGTTGGAGAAAATATCTTCCAATTGATGTGATCCGGCCAATTGATGCGATTAGATTGGAACCACCCAGAGAACATCTCTCGTAAAGGCTTAAAGATTCCTTCATTATGTTTGGGAAACGTTTTAAGACGCGCTCCTGTGGTAACATTCCAAAGTGATGCCGTTTTGTCCCACCTAGAACCAGTAATGGCATGTATGTCTCCATCGGGTGAACGCACCAAATCGGTGTCTGAACCGCTAGGCATTTTGAGCGTTTTGATGTTTTTTCCCGTGTTTGTATCCCACAATCGAACCGACGTATCTTTGCCATGCGTTGCAAGGGTTTTGCTATCCAACCCATACATGAAGTTATACACTGTGTCCGTATGTCCTATAAGTGTCTTTATGTTTTCTCCGGTAGTTGTATCCCATAGCCGGACAGAATTGTCGCTGTAATTCGTTGCAAGCACTTTTCCGTCCGGTGAATACGCAAACCTCTGATACATGTCTGTAGCCTCGAGCGTCAAAATGTTGGCTCCCGTGGCCACATCCCACAGATGCAAAGTACCGCCCTTACTAGATTTTACGAACGTTCGTGTTACTATCGTTTTGCCATCTGGAGAAAAAACTGGCCCATAAAGATTGCTCTCATGCTCTGCAAGTGTATTTAGGTGTTTCCCTGTATTCACATCCCATAAGCGCACGGTTTTGTCCTTACTAAACGTCGCGATCATTTTGCCATCTGGTGAATAAACAGGGGTATAAACAGTATCCGTATGTCCACTAAGCATAAGCATTTTTATATTTTTATGAGTGTTTGCATCCCATATTCCCACTGTCCCTCCTGTAGTTTCGGTTGCGAATGTCCTACTCTCAGGTGAAAGGATGATACGGTCAATATTATACCTGTGTCCTTTGAGTGTATTAAGATATTTACCCGTAGCTGCCTCCCGTAGCTGCACCTGATTTCCCATCAGAATTGTGAGCACTTTCCTATCTGGAAAGTACGTTACGGAATGCGGCCTATGTGCTATAAACGTTTTCAGGTTTTCACCGGTGTGTGCATCCCACCACTGCATTGCGCCATCTGTCCCAGTAGTTGCGATTGTTTTTCCATCCGGTGAATATGCAGTGTGTGTAATGGCACCCGCATGTCCCCGCGCGAAATAGAGGGGACCTGTGTATGTTTCATAAGTCTTTAGAGTGCGCCGGTATGTGCGTTCCACCGATGTAACATGCCATCCCAACCACCTGATACGATAGTATTCCCATCCGGTGAATAGGCAACTGTAGTGATAATATCCTCATGTCCAGTGAGCGTTTTTATGTTTTCACCTGTGTTTATATCCCACAACCGAACCGTCTTGTCTCTGCTTGCACTTACAATAGTCCCACCATCCGGTGAATAGGCAACCTCAAGTCCCGCTTCTGTATGTCCAGTAAGTGTTCGTATGTTTTCTCCGGTGTGTGCATCCCACAATCGTACTGTTTTGTCCCCGCCGCCACTCACGATTGTTTTGCCATCGGGAGAATACGCAAATGAGGCGATAGGCATGTCAGGATGTCCTTCGTAGAAGGTGTCTGGCTTTTCATGTCCGGCGAGTGTTTTAAAGTGTTTTCCTGTGTGAGGATTCCACAGTTCTATCGTACTTTCTTCACCTCTTGTTGCGATTGTTTTGCCATCCGGAGAATATTTGATATAACCGATATATTCCTGCTCCTTCAGTGTGAACGTTTTGATATTTTTTCCTGTGTGTGCGTTCCATATTTGCACTGTGTCCTCTTCTCCGCCACTCACGATTGTTTTTCCATCCGGAGAATATGCAGCACAAATGACGGAATTCGGACGCTTTCCTGTTATCAAATTAAGTGTTTCTCCAGTACGTGCATCATAAATCCAGATGCCGATGCGTGTACTGACAGCCATCTGAGTTCCATCCGGAGAATATGCTATCCCCCGAATATATCCCTTACCGAAACGGACTATAGCCCCTTCAGGTAAACCCATTTGCGTGTGAGGTTCGAACTGCGCGAAAGCGGTTGATAGACACAAGGTCATAACAAGAGCTAACGTTTGCCGCAAAGCTGACTTTTTCATGGATGAATCTCCTTTGTAGACATTTTGTGTTAACTGCCATGTGCTTACTTACGGGAGGGAAGGTCCCACAGTATGACTGTGCCATCTTTATGTGCTGTTGCAATTGTATTGCTATCGGGAGAATATGCAACTGAATTTTCGTATTCACAATTTGAATGCCCTCGGAGCGTTTTTAGTAGTTTACGCGTGGCAACATCCCACAATCGTATCGTCCCACCGAGAAAATTCTCACCAACTGGAATGGTCGCTACTGTTTTACCGTCCGGTGAATACGTGACTACGGTGTAACCCCCTTCATCTTTGAGATGTTTTATCGGTTTTCCTATCTGTTTCCCTGTTGCGATATTATACAGTCGCACTGGATTGTTACCAGCAGTCACGAATGTATCCGCAGTTGGTGAAAATATGATTGTATAGTTCCAAGGGGCTACCTTATTAAAATTCAGCCATCCAAAGAGGGTATGCCCTAAAGCACTAAAAAGTCCATCCTCCTGTTTTTCAAACGTTTTTGTACGTTGCCCTGTGGTAAGGTCCCACAGCAACGCTCTTTGAGATTCATAAGTCGTAATTGCATACGGTTTATCTTGTAAATGCACAATGGCAGTGGCAAAAGCCTTTGGTGTGTTAAGCGTCTTTATGTTTTTACCTGTGGTTGTATCCCACAACTGTACCGCTTTTTTCGTATAGGTTGCGATTGTTTTGCCGTCCGGCGAAAACACAATGTACCAGGCATGCCCCGGAAGTGTCCTTATGTTTTTACCTGTGTTTGTATCTCGCAGTTGCACTGACTTGCCGCTCCAATTAGTTGCGAATATCTGTCCATCTGGGGAATATGCGAAACGGCTGCCAACACCGAGCCTGCGTTCAAATGTCTTTATGTTTTTTCCGTTATGTGTGTTCCATAAACGTACCTCATTGTCCGTACTGTGAGTTGCAAGTGTTTTGCCATTCGGGGAATAGTCAAGCATGTCAATGCCTTCTTCATGTGCAACGAGGACTATTAGGTTTTTTCCTGTGTGTGTATCCCACAACCGTGCTGTTCCATCAATGCTCCCGGTTGCCAATGTCCCTCCATCGGGAGAAAACGCTATGCTAGAAATAAAGCTTTCATGTCCTTTAAGTGTTTTCAGATGTTTTCCGGTGTTAGCATTCCAGAGGCTCACCCCATGTCCTTCATCAGTAATTGCAATTGTTTTGCCATCGGGTGCGTATTCTATAGGCCCCTGATTACTGATATAACCCGTGAATGTTTTTGTGTGTTCTCCTGTCCCTACACTCCACCACTGCATTGTACCGTCCGAGTATCCAATAGCGATTGTTTTGCTATCCGCAGAAAATGCAATACATTTGGGACTTACTGTCCTCTTTATCAAGCTTTTTATCGGTTGTTCTGCGTGTGTGTCCCACAACTGCACTACACCTTCACTTCCAATTGCGACCATTTTACCATCCGGGGAATACGCAATACAATCGACAGTATTCAGTGTAGTCAGAGGTCTTAACGGTTGTTCCGCGTCCATATTGAGGATGTACACTGTTTCTGGTTCACTACTAATTATTTCTGTGACGGTATCGTCATCTGGGGAATACATAATGCGCTCTAGGCAGCTCGTTATCAAGAGGGTGTCGCCTCCCGGGGAATACGTAATCGGATAACTATATCCAGTAAGTGTTTTGAGCGGTCGTCCCGTGAGTACATCCCAAAACCGCACTGTGCCGTCACGACTAGTACTTACGAGGGTGTCACTGTCTGGAGAATACTTAACCGAATTGATAACGTAATTATGTCCTTCGAGTGTTTTTATATTTTGACCCGTGCGGGCACTCCAAAGCCGCACCGTCCTATCCGCACTGCCCGTTGCGATTGTTTTGCCATCCAGTGAATACGCTATTGAGCTGATACCCTCAGTGTGCCCTTTGAGTGTTTTTATATTTTTCCTTGTTTGGATATCCCACAACCGCACCGTTTTATCCCGGCTTATAGTAGCAATTGTCTCACCATCGGGTGAATACGCAGCAGCATAGACTCTATCTGTGTGTCCTCCTGTTATCAGGTCTAGTTCTTCCCCTGTTCGTGCATCGTGTAACCAAACGCCGATGGAGGTTGTGACAGCAAGTTGGGTGCCATCTGGCGAATACATTATCTCCTGTATATCCCCCTTCCCGAAACGTGCTATAGCCCCTTCGGGTAACCCCGTTTGCGTATGCGGTTCGAACTGCGCGAAAGCGGTTGATAGACACAAAGTCATGGAGAAAAAGAGCATTTGCATCAAACACAATTTCTTCATGATTTCAACCTCTGTCCTATAAATACGGGTAAGTCGCATCCGGTTCATAGTCCGGCAGCAAAGCGTAATGCGGTTGTCCGACTATAAGTTTTTCGCCATCAGTAAACCCTTCAGGACGGTCGAGCAGAAATTCGATGAGGCGATTTCGCCACGGTTCTAAAACCGTTTCAGCATCGCTTTGACGTGCCAAATCGCGTGTTTCATGCGGGTCTTCTTGCAGATTGAAGAGATGTTCTCGTCCAGTTTGGGAATACCAGATGTACTTGTAGTGCCCATCGGTCAGATAATGGTTACCGTGTTTATATTCATAACACCCGGCGTGCTCACCGTGCAGACACTCTCGCACGCGGTCGGCATCGCCTTGCATGATAGGCAATAGACTTTTACCGGTACAGGTGCTGGGAATTTCGATATTTGCCGCGTCAAGAATAGTGGGCATGATGTCCTGTAGTCCGACAGGACTATGGCAAACGGTTTCCTTCGGATACCGCCATTTCGTGGGTGCACGCATGAGGAAAGGCACTCGGGCAGAGGCTTCGTAAGGAAAAGTTTTCCGGAACATATTGTGGTCGCCCAGCATTTCACCGTGGTCAGAGGTGAAAATAACGAGGCAGTCGTTCAATCCGCCAGCGGATTGAAGGAGACGGCCGAGCTGATCATCGATGAAATTAATCATTCCGTAATAGGCGGCCCGGGCGCAGTGCATATCGTGGCTATCGAGACAGATCTCCCAAGCGTTTGGGTTCAACCCCTTCTGTGCATCTTCAAATTCGGGTGCCCAATCACCGACCACAGGGGGTGGAAGCTTCCGGTTGACGTACCGTTGATAATAGTGCGCTGGAGGTGTCAACGGGGGATGTGGGTCTATAAAGGAGATGTTGAGGAAAAACGGAACGGATGGGTCACGTTTTCGTAGGAATTTGAGAGCGCGGTCGACACACCAGAAGGTGTGCATCTGCTCTTCGGGCAGGTGATGGGGTCGTCCAACCCAGCCGTTAGCAGAGACACCGTGTGCCATACCGGGCTCATAATCGTTGCGCCGGTGATATTGCTGCAACCATTCGACATAGTCGTTGTTAGCAGTGCCATGCGTAGCATCAGACAACTGAAGATGATCGAAACCGTATCGCTTACGGGGTGGGCTCAGATGTAATTTGCCAATCATCTCGGTTTGATACCCGGCTGCGGACAATTCGCCAGCGAGAGTATGCGGTGGGTTCCACGGTGCGCCTCTATATCCAACGGCTCCGTTAGCAGCGGGTGCGGTGCCGGTCATAATGCCGCGCCGAGCGGGAATACAACTTGGGCATTCAGCGTACCCACGGCGGAAGTGTGTCCCGCTTCGACCGAGCCAGTCTAAATTCGGTGTCTGTAGACAGTTGGGACCGTCGGGTTCAATCCCCAAACAGTCCCCACGTTGTTGGTCGGTAGTGATTAGCAGAATATTAGGACGTTCATCAGACATTTCGAACTCCAATCCAAATGGGTTAATTATTCAGAGAGTCGTTTTAAAACATTGTGCGTAATTTGTTCAACGACGGCATCTCCGCCAGCCAATCCGTGTGACCAGTCGGTTGTAGCAGCGGTGAAGACTGTTCCGCCTTTTGTATAGATTCCCATCGTTGCAGCACCGGTGTGCCCCTGTTCCCAACGTTCATACCATTCGCAATCATCGGGATGCCAACGCACAGGTGCGGTTGCGAGGATTGTGAACCCTTCAGGTGTGCCATCTTGATATGTCGGCACAGGTAAACCGTCTTGCAGTGTAAATTCACAGCCATCGCACTCATAGCCGACAACGGTGTTTTGTCCGCCGAACTTGTCATCCCTTGCTAAGTCTGTGCCTTCAAACACCCAATGTTCCGGACGGTGTGCGGTGTATGCCCCATCTCCATCCATAAATTGTCCGTGGCTCAAGTGATATCCGCCTTGAAGGAAACCGACCCCGGTCAGTTGATTTTCGGGACGCTCCACCAAATAGTGGCTCCACAAAGTACTCAACGTGCTATGGTCATCGGTTTTGTAAATCGGGTCTTGGTTGTAGCTCTGCTTCCAGCAGACGAGTGCGCGTCCTTCGTCTTCAGAACGTACTTGCCAACACACAGCATTTCCACTGAAGAAAGCGGCATTTCCACCTTTCGCAATAAATTCCTCAAGATTGTCCCGCATTGGGGCGGACCAGTATTCGTCGTGCCCAAGGCTCAGGACCAGCTTGTAATGCTCCAACATTTCAGGACGGAACTCAAGGTCACTATTTGCAGCATAATCGAGTACATATCCGTTCTGCTCTGCCCATACAACGAAGGGCAACTCCCAAGTCCTGAATTGGCTTCCAATAGGTCGGTCAAATGAAACACGTCGCCCTTGCATTCCGTTCTGTCCGTGATACCCGTAAAGACTAAAACCTCCCCAGTTGGTGTAGGCGTTATAGGTGTTAGTGGAGAGTTGGAACAGCATAGGGGTATTTGCACCAGGTTTAGCGGGGCGCACGATGAAAAATAGGGAACTTTCAGCGGTGCGATGATTTCTATAGATAGGGTCGCCGCCTCCATCGGAGGTGCGAAGTGTGCCTTCGTAATAACCACTCTGCCAGGTCTCTGGCACTTCAAACGTGAAGGAAGCGGGCCATCCGCACCCGTGCGATGACGCGTTTCCGGGAATCGGATGTGCAGCGGCTTGCAGGCCCGATTCGTTGAACACAACCTCGCGGGTCGCGCCTATACGTGCTATCTCAAGCGAGTAGCTTCCTGCGCTCGTTGAGACATTGAACGCAATCTCCTCACCGGGGGCGTAGCTCAGTTGGTGGGTATAGCCATCAATATACAAGGGTCTAATACGGTTTTCGGTTTGCGTTAAAGTTGCCATAATTTCTCCTCCTTTTGACGTGTAGAATATCACTTTCTCACAGAAATGTCAAGGGTGTATAAAATTCCGACACAAAAATTTTTGACATCTTATGCGAATTTGTGCTAAAATAGAAACGGTATGCTGATTAAATCATTAAAATGTATAGTAATACCATTTTTATTAATTATCCTATCATTACCGGTCGTTAGAAATGAAACGGAGAACGGAAGACACAAACTGGAAGTTTATGCTACAAGAACGCACAAACTGGAAGTTTATGCTACAAGAACGCACAAACTGGAAGTTTATGCTACAATAAAGAGACATTTCCAATTAGAAATGGTATAAGGAAAAATTCCAGAGGTTACCGATGCTGCGGCACGCCTTGAGAAAACCTCTTGACAATAACAGAATTTCAGGTTACAATATCTATCGTAGATTTCAGCGTTAATTGGACATTGTGCTCCCAACACGTCCTAAGGAGGATTTAATGAAAATAGCACCTGCATATCGAGAAATCGTTGATTTTATTGCAGCAGGAACGCCCCCTCAAAATGTAGTGGACTTTTCTCCCTCTGAAGAGGCCAAGGAACGGGTTGCAGAGCTCATATATCGTGAAAGGACGACGGGGTTAACCTCTGAAGAAACGGCGGAACTCAATCGCTGTTTGCAAATTGAACATCTGATGCGTCTTGCTAAATCACGCGCGCAGTACTATTTGAAAAATGAGAAGGAAGAGAAAAAAATGAAAACCGAACAAAAACAAACAACCCCGCTTTCTCCTGAACAGATGGAACAGTGGGAAAACGATGGGTATTTGCTACTGAAAGACGTTGTGCCAGAATCTTATATCAATGGCGTACGCGATAGGTTTGCCCACGTCGTTGATGGCATCATTGACCAACTCAAAGAACAGAAAATCGTTGAAGATGAAGGTGCAGACCTACCATTTGAAACGCGTTTCTGGGAGGTCGCTGGTGAACATGCCAACCGCTTCGGACGTTCCTGGCGTGGCCAAATTGCAACATCTGAAATTTTTGACCTGCACTACGCTGGTCCGCTCGTAGATGCAATTGGGCAACTCACCGGGACAGATGTAATCGGGCACCCTGTCTTCAATGCACGTCCTAAGTTGCCGGGGCAGCAATTGACCGTAGTGCCGTGGCACCAAGACAGTGGTTATTTCGGTAAAGTTAGCGAAGAATCGCTCATTCCGACAACATGGATACCGCTTGTGCCGGTAGATGAAACCAACGGGTGCCTACAGGTAGTTGCAGGCTCACACCGATTAGGTGTCGTTGACCATCACACGGAAAGCCGAGAGGGCAGGTTTCTTGAGGTGATGGACGAGCTTATAGAGGATTCCCGTATTGTAACCTGTCCTATGGAGATAGGTGATGCGCTGGTGTTCCATAACCTTACACTTCACCGCTCCTTACCGCACACCACAAGCGAGATTATCCGATGGGCGATTGATATCCGCTATCTCCGGGATGGTGACCATCCGGGCAGCATTTATTGGAAAGACCCCGATTTTAAGTGGGTTATCCGAAGCGAGACGCAACCTTTGACAACACTGGCGCAATGGCTTGAAATGTGGTAGTAACAGGACTCCCGCGTTTTTCTTAAGAATAGAGTTTACGCACTCCTCCCTGCCCCCTGCTCGGGAAAGAATACGTGGGGTTGGGGGGATAAACGGAGGTAAAACCCTTATCTGCGTCCGTTTTGAAGGACAAAACTTATATGCAACGTGTGCCTTTCCAAACCTTATGTGATGAATTTTATCGTGTGTTAGCTGCTGTTGATTTCGATGGCGCACAGGCGAAATTATGTGCGACACTATTTGCCGAGAATCAACGGGATGGCGTTTATTCACACGGGCTCAATCGCTTTCCTGGGTTTGTCGCTGGCTTGGAAAGTAAACGGATTAATTTCCGGGCACAACCGGAAAAAATAGAAAGTTTCGGTGCATTAGAACGGTGGGATGGCAAAATGGGGGTAGGTCTCGTCAACGCGCACATATCTATGCAACGGGCAGCGGCCCTTGCCGACACATACAGCATCGGATGTGTAGGACTTTCGAACACAAATCACTGGATGCGGGGCGGAGCTTACGCACTCCAAGCCGCAGAGGCGGGTTATATCGGCATCTGCTGGACAAATACGACCCGCCTTATGCCGCCCTGGGGGTCCGCTGAAAAAAAGATTGGCAACAACCCGATGGCAATTGCTGTTCCAAGAAAAGCGGGGCACATCCTGCTGGATATGGCGATGAGTCAATATTCAAACGGAAAATTAGAGGTGCTCACGCGGCAAGGAAAACAGCTGCCGCTACCAGGTGGATATGACACGGATGGAAATCTAACGGTCGAGCCGGCGGAAATCCTAAATTCCAGGAGAGCTCTCCCCATCGGTTATTGGAAAGGCTCCGGTTTAGCACTTGTGCTCGACACAATGGCTGCCGTTATATCGGGGGGACAAGCCACGCATGAGATTGGACAGCAGCACTCGGAATATGCGGTCTCACAGGTCTTCATCGCAATTAACGCCATAGAAATGATGGGCGAAGCAGCACTGGACGAGACGGTTGCAGCGATTATAGACGATTTTCGGACAGCTACGCCCCTGGATGAAAACGAAAAAGTGCGGTACCCGGGAGAGGGTATGTTGCGGATACGACGGGAAAGTCTCGAGAAGGGTGTTCTCGTAGACGAAACACAGTGGCAAGCTTTGCTAGGGATGCATAAAAATGACTAAGGAGATAATTCATGGCACTACGCGCGGGGCTTGTCGGTTGTGGCGGGATTAGTCGAAGTCATGCGGCAGCGTACTCAAATTTAGGGGATATTGCGCTCGTCGCGGTATGCGATATAAACCGTGATGCACTGAATAATCGTGCCGATGAACACGGTGTTTCAAATCGCTATACCGACTACGAGACGATGTTTACGCGCGAGGCATTAGATATTGTAAGCGTGTGTACGCACGCTCCGCTACATGCGCCGATAGCGATTGCAGCAGCCCAAGCGGGTATTCATGTCTTATGTGAAAAACCGTTAGCTGTCGATGTAGAGGCCGCTGATCGGATGCTTGCGGCATGTCAAGCAGCGGGTGTCCATTTGGCGGTCAGTCATCAGTTCCGATTTACCCCGCTCTTTCGGCATGCGAAATCGCAAATTGATGCAGGTAAAATTGGCAAACTCCGCTCAATTCGCGAAGTCGGCAAAGGCCGTGAAGCAGGATTTGAGTTGATGGAAATGGGGGTCCACTATTTTGACGAGATGGATTTTTTCCTAGATGGCATCTCCTGGATCCAAGCGCATATCACCTATCAGGGACACGACGTGACAGCAGCAGATATTATGCACAGTAGTGAACTGTGTAAAACCGATAGACGTGATAACGGCCTCGTTGCAGGAGATACGATGCTTGTACATATCGGGGGTGCAAGCGGAGCTTACGGGATTATAGAACTTTATTGCCGCAAACATAGACACGGCTGGATGATGGGCCCACATCTGCTCGGCTCGGAGGGACAATTAATGATAAAACCGAACCCGAACACCGGTATAGACGAGATGTGGTACTGCCCCTTCGATGTTTCTTTTGCGGCACATACTCCCACCTGGGAACAGATAGAATTGGACGTATCAGCGTTCCAAATCTCTGGAAAAACGTGGCGGTCTCGCCACACTATCTGGAGTGCAAAAAATATGCGAGACGCAATTCTTAACGGAAATCAACCTGAACTTGGCGGCCACAATGCCCTGACATCGCTTGAGTGTGTGAGTGCGACATACACCTCCCATTTCAGTGGAAAAAAGGTACAACTGCCGTTAAGGGAGCGGAGTCATCCGCTTGCAATTTCGTAGCAAGTAAGGAGAATTACATGAAATTGGCTTTCTTTAACGATTACCGACTTGGAGTCATAAAAGCAGATGGAATTGTTGACCTCAGCGATGCCGTGAGCGATATTTCATATCGGACACCGCAAGAACTGATGACATTGGTGATTGAAGACTTCGATAACCTGCGTTCAACATTCGCGGATGCGGCTGAAAATGGCGAGGCTATCGCTTTGGAGCGTGTGAGCTTCAAACCCCCGCTGCCGCGACCGGGACAACTCGTCTGCCTTGCAGGAAATTATATTGAACCGGATAGTCCAACTCGTGGGGATTTCAATGCGTTCTTGAAATCACCAACCGGCACTGTTGCCACAGAAGAGACAGTGACATTGCCGGAAGCAGACGTAACCGTGTTTCATTTCGAACCGGAGTTGGCAATTGTCATCGGCAAAACAGCGAAGCATCTCACTGAAGAGAACGCTCTTGACTGTGTGTTCGGATACACACAATTTATCGACGTGTCCGCGCGGGGTTTGCCCGGCGGATTCTTTTTAGGAAAAAGCTGGCACACGTTTGCTCCGATGGGGCCCGCGCTTGTAACGGCTGATGAGGTCCCCGACGCGAACGCACTCGGCGTACAGCTCTGGATTAATAATCGGCTGCAACACGACTTCTCCACAAATTCTATGGCACGTTTCATCGCGGAACTCCTATCGGAGGTAACCAACGTTTTAACGTTAGAGCCGGGCGATGTCGTTTCCACAGGGACGCATCACGAAGCTCTCACTGCAGTCGGAGACGGGGACACGGTAAGGTTGGCAATAGAAGGTTTCGGCCCGGCGTTGACAGTTAACGTCAAAGACCCGTTAGAGCGTACAGCGTGGCGCGGTTAGTGGAAGAAAAACAGGGGGCACCTCAAAATTTCAACCGCGCAAAAAAAATGTTGACAATTGTATGAATTTGTGGGTATAATTAGTTAGGAGAATTTAGAGCCTTCTCTCGCAGCCACAAAATCTTAAAATCCGAGATACGGAAGGAGATTGATTTAATGCAAAAACCGAGAAATATAGCTGTGTTTGTCGTCCTCGCGATTGCCTTCGCATGGATGGCAGGTTGTGGCGGTTGTAATCCAGAACCGGTCCTCACTGGGATGACCCCCCTGGAGGGGCCCGAAACCGGCGGCACAACTGTCCAGATTACCGGCGAAAAATTTGATATGAAGAAAAGTGTTACCGTAACGTTCGGCGGAGAAAACGCCACAAGCGTGACGGTGCCAAGCAAAACGCAAATTACGGCGGTTACGCCAGCAGGAAAAGCGGGTGAATCGGTCGCTGTCGTTGTTACCAACAATAGCAAACCTGAAGTACCTGTTACCCTTTCACAACAATTTACCTATACCGATGCAACGCCACCAACAGTGACGATGACCGAGCCCACCGATGGCACAGTCATAGCCGAATACGAAGACTCGTTGAATGTACGCGATAGCCTGTCGGTTACGTTCAGTGAACCCATAGATGCAAATAGTGTCTCAATCAACGTAGCGGTTGCTAAAACGGAGGACTCCTTGAGCGAACCGGCAGCAGCTACACTTACCGGCACCGTAAGCGGTGCGGGAGATTCTGTGACGTTTACATCGGATATGCCGATGCGTTGCGGCCGCATATACACTGTTACCGTTTCGGGAGCCAAGGATATGGCGGGCAATGCCCTCGCTGCTGAGTACACCTTCAGTTTTAGCGTGACAAGTCCAGAACCGGTCTATAAATACTATGTCCAAGAAGAGGATATTGCGGAAGGAAACGGGGAGGCAGCCCTGAAGTACATCGCTGCACGGCCCGAAATCTTCGATAATCCGGAGATGTGGGAACGTTTGGTTGCCGCAAATCAGGACTATTATGTCTTCAACCGCAAGAAGTTGCTTGTGGACCAACTGTTGTTAGTTCCGAGAGGGCCTGCTTGGGGCGATAAATAATTAAAATTTTACCACTCTTCCGCTAAGGTTTCCCCATGCTTCAGCTTGGGGATGTAAGCGGCGTAAGGTGTGAAGGCAAAATAAATTTGACTTTCCATCTAAAATGTGGTTTAATTATCTAAGAATAAGAAAGTCGTGTAACTGCTACACGGCTTTTTTGTTTGCAATGTTTGCAAGATAGGTGTGCCTTTTAACAGCACCGTAGGCACTAATTTAGTAGGTTGGGTGGCCCTTAAAAAAGAAAAAACGGATTGAAGGTAAAAAAATGTTAAAACCAATCCGTTCTTTCTTATAGGTTAGATGATGTAAGAAGTATTAGGTACCACCGTTGTCCGTGTTAGCATCATCAGTGTCTGTGCCAGCATCATCGGTGTCCGTGTTAGCATCATCGGTATCCGTGTTAGTATCATCGGTATCCGTACCAGTGTCGGTATCCGCGTCAGTAGTGTCGGTGCCCGTGTCAGCATCATCGGTGTCCGTCCCAGTGTCGGTATCCGTGTCAGTAGTGTCGGTGTCCGTACCCATGTCGGTACCCGTCACCGTTTCTAACGGATTTTGTACACGCTCGCACGCCATGAAAGCGATAGAACTGATTAAAACAACAAGTAGAATTATCTGAAATTTTAGCATTATTAATGCTCCTTATCTATAGAATTCTAAGGAAAAAATTATGAAGAAGGGTTAATCTATTCGTAGATTTGAGACTTTAAAGCGAAAAAGTCCGTTCACTTTAGATTGTGCCTCTTCAGATTTATATACTACACAACTTCACTTAAAATAATACCATATTTTGTTTTAATTTTCAAAAAAAATTACTCGGGTGGAAGGGTGGAAAAAAGAAAATATCAAAATCACTCTTTATCAATTTTTAGGATTTCTGAACGAATTTTTAGAATATAGGGATGCTTCGGAGCTTGCCCAAAAGCAGCTTCAATTTCACGGTGTGCTTCAGGAGTACGCTTCAGACGGTAATAGACAAATGCAAGCGTAGCACGGTGTTCGGGACGTTTATCGCGTACGACAACCGCCTTAGCGAGGGTGAGTGCTTCGGCAAGGTTTCTGTTTTCCGTTGCGAATAGGTATGCTAATGCATCTTTTGGAAACGGGATTTCTGGTGCAAGTTGGATTGCCCGACGGAAATCGGTCTCTGCTTTCTCGGGCTCCCCCCGTTTCTGACGAATCAGACCGCGCCACCAGTACCCCGGTGCCCAGGTAGGTTTATGCTGGATACCCAGGTTAAAAGCGGCTTCGGCCCCTTTCAGGTTACCAGCTGCCTCGCGCAGGTTTGCAAGCTGGGAGTAAGCATCCATAAAGCTGGGTTCAGCTCGGATGAGGGTGAGGTAGTGGGCTTCGGCCGCTGTCAAATTCCCGAATTTCGTTTCTATCATGCCGAGATGCAGTAGGGCTTGCCGCGAAGAAGGTTCAAACTTGAGCACACGTTGATATATTTTCTTGGCAGATTCCAATTGGTTCAACTGCATCTGAACATAGGCGTAATCCTTCAAGGCGGGCATAAACGTATCATCTATTTCAAGTACCTTTTGAAGCAGTTTTAATGCAGGTTGTACCTGCTGTTTTTCAAGAAGTTGATGTACCTGCCGGAGATAGACTGTAACCAATGTGCGCCGATAGCGTGCCTGCGCAGCCTTTGCATCTTCGGTGTTTCCGAGTTGGACGAGCACCGCTGCAAGGGCTTTGTGAAATATGGGTTTGTGTGAATGGTGTTGGATAGCGTGTTGATAGAAATCGCGTGCTGCTTCAAACTGCCTGCGCTTTGCAGCAACCTCACCTCGACCAAAGGCAGCACTTGCAAGTGTCGTATCCTGGGTGAGTGCTTCTCTAAAAACCGCGTCCGCTTCATCAATACGGTCGAGTTTGAGAAGGATATAGCCGAGGTTGTTATAGGCAGCTGTTGCGTCTGGGTGCAGTTGTACAGCGACAATATAGTATCTACGTGCCTGCTCTAAGTTGCCGCGCTCGGTCTCAATCTGCCCTAGGGCGATGTACCAGAGGGCGGGTGCATTTTCGCCTGTCCCTTTGATAGCTTTCTGGAACAACGCATCAGCCTCATCAAGCTGTCCGTTGCGGTGATACGCGGTTGCAAGTTTAGCTTGCAAGGGCGGTTCAAATGTGAGACGTTCCGCTTTCGGGTACGTAGAAAGCAGTTTTAGTGCCTGCTGAAAGGCGGCAATTGCCCTCGGGTAATCCTCTAATTTTGCGGAAGCGTCGCCGACACCGATATGGGCAATTGGGAGTTTCGGGGCTACGCTGGCAAGCGTTTGATATAAGTGGAGGGCATCATCCCACTGCTCCTTCTGAAACGTACGTTGTGCCAACTCTAACTGCTGCCGGACGGTTACAGGATAGGTGGATATATCCCACGGTGAGGCATCCCCGAACATGGGGATGGTGAGCAGAAATAGGAGAAGCCAGATGGCAATTCGGAATAGTCCTAAGTTCATCGGTTTATTTCATGTTTTCGTTCTGTGAGTGTACCATCCAAAATGTACCAGAGCTCCCGCTTTTTTTGTTTCGCTAACCATTTCTCAAGTTCGATTTTCGCTTTGTCTTGGCGAATACGTTCCATGATTGAGTCCTTGACTTCCGAAAACTGTTTTTGGCGTGCCGGGATTTTCCTGATAAGTTCAACAATTTGGTAGCCTTCAGGAAAAAAGAGCGGTCCCTTTCGTTCAGTGGGTTGCAATTGTGCGACGATGGTGCCTAAGGGCGTATCTGTTGCCAAGGTTAAAAGATTAAAACGAACGTCTTGTTGGCCTTCATAAGCTTGCTTAATCGTCTCAAATGTTTCGCCCTGCTGTAGACGTGAATTGAGCTGTTGTGCAAGTCGTTTGGCGGCCTGCTTCTTTTGTTCTGAAGCGTTCGAGGGTACGCTTATGAGTAGGGACCGGAACATGACTGAGGGAGGCGCGATAAACGTTGTTTTATACGTTTGAAAGTATTTGATGGCTAGCTCCTCAATGTCCTCGGCGTTGATGGTGTTGACAAATTTGCGGCGGAAGAAGAGCGTATAAATTAGCTGATTACGGACCCACGTCTCTAACGTTTCAATTTCCAACGTGTGCTTCAGTAAAACCCGCTGAAACTCGGTATCGGTGGCGTATTTTGCGCGAATTTCCGCTATCCGTTCTGCCACCTGTTTTTTCTGTTCCGTTACCCTAATCCCAATTCGTTCTGCCTCTTGCAGGACGAATTTGTGTGCGATGATGTCATTTAAACGTTCCATTTTTTGGTCGACAGTCGGTTTCTGTATATAGGGTTCGCCCAGGATAGCCTCGATGTGAAATTCGTTCTCGAGCTCGCTCTGTGTGATTGCCTGTCCGTTGACAACAGCAGTGACAGAATCGATGAGTGTTTGCGGATAAGTATTCCCGACGAACAAAAAAAGTAGAAAGGCGATGTAGTATTTGATATTGGAAAATTGCATTTTGAAAACAGTCTACCTGGTTCGTTTGTTTAACGATAACGTCCATTTTTCATCTCATTCAAGATTTGTGGTATTATAGCGTAAGTCGGTTTTTAATTCAACATATTTTTGGCAGGGTGTGTAGATATTTTGTACTTATGTGTTAATCTACCGTGTACCTCGCCACCGTTTGTAAAATGACGGAGTGCTATTTTGGGTTGAAACTTAGACGGGGCCTATAACGGGGGCGGACACACGAAAAACGGATTCGTCATTCTGACTTTCCACGCCTCCATTCCTCTATCTCTCCTTTGCTCCTCCAAAAATTTTACAGACCCTTTTTGGTATCTAGTTGACAGCTTTTGTAAATGCATCTATAATAACAGTATTAAGCCAAATTACAACGAGGGAATAAAAAAAGATGCATGAAAATCGACCCAATATACTCTGGATTTGTAGCGACCAACAACGATTTGATACACTCGGCTGTTATGGAAACACCTTTGTGCAAACGCCGAATTTGGATAGACTTGCGCAGGATGGGGTACTTTTTGAATATGCTTACGCGCAGAGCCCGGTTTGTACCCCTAGCAGGGCAAGCTTCCTCACTGGACGATACCCTCGTACGACACGATGCAGACAAAATGGACAAGCTATTCCATCCGATGAAGTGCTTGTAACCAAACTTCTTCAGGATGCAGGCTACGTGTGCGGGTTAGCTGGCAAACTTCATCTTGCACCATGCAACCCTCGCGTCTGCAAAGGCGTAGAACGGCGAATTGACGACGGTTATGCGCAGTTCTTCTGGTCGCACGACCCGGCCGATGCATGGTTTCCACACGATTATAGACAATGGCTTACGGATAAAGGGCTCCGCCGAGAAAGCACGCCGTTCGCTGATTCAAAATATGTCCGAGTTATTCCATCGGAAGCGCATAGTCAAACGACATGGAGCATTGAACGCGCGATGTCGTTCATTAAGAGTGCGGAACGGTTTAAACAGCCGTGGCTCTTTTCAGTGAATATGTTCGACCCGCACCACGCCTTCGACCCACCGGTCGCTGCGCTAGAACGTTACCGCGATATGTTGGCTGATATCCCTTTACCGAACTATGTGGAAGGTGAACTTGAAAATAAACCGATTTGGCAACAGATTGACCACGGAGGAGCTTACGGCGGAAAGTCGGGATACCCTTACCGAGAGATGAGCGAGACAGACCATCGCTGGGTACGTGCGGCATATTGGGCGATGATTGATGTTATAGACGCACAAGTTGGAAGGTTGTTAGACTGCTTGGAGGTGACCGGACAGCGAGATAGGACGATTGTTATTTTTACCTCTGACCACGGAGAAATGCTCGGCGACCACGGCATCTACCTGAAGGGCCCCTATTTCTATGAACCGGCTATCCGCGTTCCCCTTATCGTCTCCGGCCCGGGTATACTGAACAACAGCGCACGTTCGGATGCCCTCGTGGAATTGGTAGACCTGGCCCCGACACTGCTTGAAACGTGTAACTTAGACCGTTACGCTGGCATGCAGGGACAAAGTCTGCTGCCACTGCTGACAGGCAAAACGGAGCTCGGAACACATCGCGATGATGTCTACTGTGAGTATTACAATGCTATGGGATGGCACAGAGAGCCGCGCGCGAATGCAACGATGGTCCGGGATAAACGTTATAAGCTGGTCGTTGCGCATGGGACTGATAGTGGGGAGCTCTACGATTTGGAGGATGAGCCCGGAGAAACGCATAATCTCTGGGCGCATCCAGATGTCAGGGATATTAAACTAGCAATGCAGGAACGGCTTATTCATCGGATGGCGTGGACGGTCGATCCACTTCCGGAACGTCAAGCCCCCTGGTAGTTTCAGTGTGTAAAAACGTTATGATACATCCGCGAGATAGTCGTGTTGTTCTAGCAACTCCTTGTTAGTGTGAAGACTTGCCTCGTGGAACTGATAGTTGTTTCTGTTGAGTTTATAATAACATTTTAGATGTCCGGTGTCAACTGCTTTTTTCAACGTTGCGGTAGAGATGCCGAGCAGCATTGCGGCTTCGGCAAGGTTGTATTCAACAGTTGAATGACGTATTCGCATTTTATCTCCTTTAGGAATATAACGCAAAAGCGGGGCGGAGGTTTCAAAAATTGGGATATCTTCAAACAGTATCGCGATTCGTAGCAGTACGGTTAAGACAGGTATGGTTAATTTACGCGCTGATTCTGTGCTGGTTTGCAGCTGCTGGTCTAGAGGTGAATGCCGAAAATTTCTTGGTACGCTGGGATAGAGAGCTCTTCAACCGCATCTACGATGCCCCACCGCACCGCGAACCGATGTGGACAATCATGGAGGGGGTTACAGAGTTCGGGCATTACCGCGCGGTGATGGGAGTCTCAATTCTACTCATGGCGTACGGCTCTGAACCGCATCAGGAGACAGGCAAGCTTTTGTCTTCCGCTTTCCTTGGAACGGGGATTATTACGTTTGGGATGAAGGAGCTAGTTGGTAGACGACGTCCGCTTGATGAGACATTAGGCAGTCCCTCTTTTCCATCAGGACATACGTCTCTTGCGTTCAGTTCTGCGACAATTTTAGGGTATCGGTATCCGAGGTGGCGTGTGCCGTTGTATATTGGGGCGGGTTTGGTTGGGTTTTCGCGTATCTATTTGGGACGGCATTACCTCTCGGATGTAGTAGTTGGCGCGGCGTTAGGCACTGCAATGGGGATGCTTGTCTGGCATAAACGGGCCCCGTTGTTACGGTGGGAGTTTTGAGAACAACGGGGCGGCTTGTACGTTAAATTGATATTTACCGAGGCCGGTAAGACTTCTCTTAACGGCCTGCGGATGGCGGTGGGGGCCAATGAATTCCACGTTGGCCTGATAACGCGCGGTTCGGGGATGGCCGAGGTTCGCGGTCCGGTAGACCGACAAGTTCGCCATCTATCACCCATTTTTTATCGCCGCCATAGAGTTCGCCAATCAGGAGCTCTGTTAATTTTGATAGGATTTCAGCGTGCTCAGGCGAATCGGATAGGTCCCTTAACTCCTTCGGGTCGGTTTCCAAATCGAAGAGCTGTCGGCAGTTTCCGGTGGCGTAGTAGATAAGTTTGTAACGTCCTTCATGAATCATTCGGGTGGCACTTCCGCCTTCGCCGACTTCTCCGTATAACCATTCCCGTTTTTTGTCGCCTACTATCGGTATACCTTCTACGGTATCCGGAATTTCAATGCCGGCGAGATGGAGTAGCGTAGGCATAACATCTTGCCATCCGACGAGTCTGTCATCCACCCTATGGTGTCCGACCTGTTTGTCACCTGCGGTGCCGACAAGGAGCATGGGGACGTTTGCAGAGTCTTCATAATAGAGACGTTTCGCCCAAAGTTTGTGGTTGCCGAGCATATCCCCGTGGTCGGCCGTAAACAGTATGATAGTGTTGTTTAGCAGTCCCTCTTCGCGGAGTGTCCCGATAACGACGCGCAATTGATGGTCGATGTGGGTGCAGAGCGCATAAAAGGCTTGGCGTGCGGAACGGATGAGATGTTCCGTGTAACGTGCATCCTGCCTCTGGCGTGATTTTAGCGGTGAAGGCAACTTTTCCGTTTCTGTTGCCCATTCCCCGAAATACGGCATGTCCACATCAATATGTCGGTACATGTCCATGTAGCATTGAAGTGGTGCCAGCGGTGGATGCGGGTGGCAATAGGAGAGGTACCAGAATCCGGGTCGGGTTGGGTCGCGGCGTTTAATCATTCGCGCCATCTGTTGGGTGCTCCAGTTTGTGACGTGGCACTCCTCCGGAAGGTGCCAGGGGCGGTTGAGATAATCGTTGTTGCACATGCCGTGTGCGAACTGTTGCCCTGCGTAACCTCTGTCCCCGAGGAAGAGTTCATAGTCGTCAATTACGCCGTATTGCAATCTTCCCTCTTCCCCTAATAGTACATCGTCGAATCCGATTCGGTCTCGCTGAGGATAGACGTGCAGCTTGCCGACAGCGTAAGCCTGATAGCCTGCATCTCGAAAAGTTTGTGCGATTGTGGGCAGCCCATTTAAGCCCATCTTATCGTTAAAAACCCTATCTTTGTGGGTACGTGTTGTTGTGCCGGTCATCAAGGTTTTTCGTGCTGGTACGCAGACTGGGCATTCGCTGTATCCACGTGTAAAACGGGTGCCAGCGCGCGCAAGCGTGTCAAGTGTAGGGGTTTGGATAACAGGATGTCCGTTCACCCCCAAAAGCGAGTTGGGCCAATGATCGGTGGTTATAAGTAGGACATTGGGTTTGTCTGCCATAGTAGTGTTTTCCTTCCTATCACAGCGATATTTTTTTATTATCTTATCAAATGCTGTGACAATTCGCAAGGAAAAAAGAATATATAAGTATTTTGATAAAAATATGTGTCTTTATCTATTGTACGGTAGGTTTTACTCCATTATTCTGTCGCGAGGTACTTTGGGTGGGGTCTGATATTCTCTGGATAGTTGATTTTCCAAATCTGGATATTTGGATGTGTACCTTCTTCATAAGTTGGGACAGTGTGAACGTTTTTAAATGCATTGGAGTGTTCTCCACGCATAAAGAGTTTTACAGCAAGACTGTTCCATCCAATCTTAGGAATGTAAAGGCTGCTACGGAGAACCTTGTCCTTATCAAAGAGGAAAACCAGACCACCTTTATCTGTATCTATTGGTTGGACAGGTAAGATTCGCTTGTCTCCGTGAAAAGCGATGTATGGAAGTTGGACAGGTTCTTCTTTTTCAAACCTTGCAGTGATAGAAAGGTTTTCAAGATCTGTGCCAATAACATCAATTTTGTTTAAAGTAGTCCTATGTGTAAAAGGTGGTGTTTGCTTTATTTTGGGTTCAAGTGTGTATTGTGTTCCTGGGGCAGTCGGTTGTGGGAGTAAGTAATGGAGTGAAAAGTGTCTGTCAAGGTGTGCGTCGCTGCCGACAAAGGAGTTTTCTCTGGCGTTGGGGACAAGTTCTACACTAGTTATCATGAGATGTGTGGCTTTGTGTGTTTTGAGAAAATGTAATGCTTCTACCTCGGATTTTGCACAAAACACATGTCGGAAATATAGATGGATCCAGTGGGGCAGGTAGTGATCTGAGTCTGTGATGGTTTTTACGTGTGCATGGACGTTGAGTTTAATACCGTATGTCCAATGTGCGGCCATGACAGTTGTATCGTGTGGTAGTTTGCTTTTTATCCATGTGTATACCTGTAACAATTTACCGGATCCGGGTATTGCGTCTCGTTTTGCGGCAGCTTGGAGTGTCCCCGTTGCATAACCGCCAGCGGGTCCCCAAAACAGAAGTAGTGATAGGATAATGGCAGTAAACCCGACAGTAATGTGTTTAGGATGGAGAGTGCACCTCAGAAATTGAATAGGTATCTGTTTAACGTTTCGAAACGTGGTGATATGCTTGAGGAGTACAGCGGTGCCAATTGCGAATGGTAGTCCGAGAAAAAAACATATCTTATGCCAGTACGTGTGAAGCCTCCCCAAAGAAAGCACCAAACGAGAAGCATCATCAAATCCAATTCATATTGTTGCTGTTGCTGTTTTCGTGTCGATGCGATTCCGAATCCGATGACAGTAAGGGCAAACGCGAGAATAAAAAGACGGTAGCCTCCGGGTGAACCTATCCAGTTGTTTAGAGGGTCCAGGAGAAAAGTCGTTGTGCAGAATAGGACGAGTCCAATAACAAAAGGAAACCCGTTCCATCTCCAATAGTATGCTGCGGTAGCGATAAGTCCAATACTGCCTAAAATGAACATACTACCGTATCTGTCTACCCAATCTATAAGACCAGGCTCGCTGAGTTCAGCTACCGTTTTCATCAGACGATTTTCCATGAAAGGGAAGGCGGTTGTGGCGAAAGTATTATATTGAAAAAATACATAGATACCTCCCGCTGCTATGCCGAACAAGGTGAATCCCCAGGCGAGTTGACGTGCATAGGGCCGGAGTTGTTTAACAAAACGGAGGAGCAGATATCTTATGCTTTTGAGCACAAGGAGCGCGAGAGATGGCGCGAGCATTAGTGGTCCAACGTATGTTGAAAAACCGTATCCGCTGTGGTACGCTGGACTAATCAGATATAGCCACGGAACAAACATGATCATCCAGAGAACGTATTCCTTTAGGTTATCTTCAGTGTCGGAGGTGCAGAATTTCCATATCTCCGCACTAAGTATAATAAGAACGAATACCCCAAATGCTTCCCAACTCAGTCCACCGAGGAAAACGATGAAACCACAAAAGGCTGTCGTAAGCGTTCTGCGTCTTCCGGTTTGCATCCGTTCTTTGTGCAGATATACGATGGTTACAAATATTGCTAACATCCAACACCAGGCGTCTCTGTCACTAAAACCAGCAGTACTTCGTACGATCGTTCCAGGGAAGGTTGCCAATAGCACACCGACCACTGTAGCAAATAGGAGGCCATAGTATTTAATGAGAAAGAGCAGTAACACAGCGAGACCGAGTATAAAACAGACGACGGGCGCGTACAGCTGGACATGATAAAGCGTCACTTTGTGGAAGAAAAGTGTTATCCCTTTGTGTGTATAAGCAAGAGTGTAAGCATAGAGGGAGAGGAACTGCCGGTTATCTCTGCCGTTTGGCAGCCATCGTTGCATGTCGCGCTCGGGAAGATGTCCTTGCTTACTGATGGTTTGTGCCTGTGAGTAAAAGACATACGCATCGTTTGAAGAGAACTGTCCTTCGGGAATACCTTCTACCCCTTGAATGCGTATCCAGAATGTGAGAGATAGGATACTAAGTAAAATCGCAATAGTGCCAAATCGTCGTAAAACCGTGGGATTGCTGTTTAGTTTCTCCATAGATGTTGCATAAAAATACGGCATGTCGCTTTTTTACGTATCTCCATAAAAACGTTTTCACTGTTTAACGGCTTTGGTGCTGCTGTAGATATTCTGTCAACCGTTTTCGTTCTGTGCGTATCTTGGCAGCTTTTTCTTCAAGGTGTTTTCGCCATTCGCTTGCGGCATTTGGCTGCTTTGTTGTAGCAATGGTTGTGCGGGATGTTTCGTTTTTCGGTAATGCTGCTTTTGAGATGCGGGATGTACTGTCTCGTCGCGGCGGCATGCTTCGATTACCGCGAGAATTAAGAAACTGATTATTGCTTATAGCGAGCGTTAACGATTCACCGTTTTGTGTGAGCGTAACCCGCTTGGGCGTAATAGTTTTGACCGTCATTGTGCCAACTTGCTGTCCAACAGAAACGGCATAAAAACGGTTTGATTTTCGTTCTTGAATATATGCTGTGGCACTGCTACCGTCTGTTGCTATGGCAGTACCGAGTAATGTATATGCAGATTCATGCAGGGGCGGCTCCCAATTCAGCGGTCTGAAGATATTGTTATCAATTATGGTTTGGTAGAACGCTTCAGGATCAACTTGCTGCATGTCGGTCTCCTTTGGGAGGTGCGACCGTTTTGCGTCCCGATTCACAAGTGCCGCCTCAGTGGGCACGATCGGAGGGAAGGCAGATGTATCAGGACTGTGTGCAGGCCCCCGAAATAGACGTAACCCGCCAAACACACACAAGATGGAAATGATAACGATATATATTAGAATATATCTCATTGCTCTGATGGTGTTGTAGGAGGTGTCGGACGTGCTGGGGGCAAGGATTGTTCCCGCGGACGACGGGGTGGCTGCGGTAACCTTTCCCTGCCATGTTTTCGGATCGCTTCCAATTCTTTGATTACCTCTTGCAATGCCTTGAGGTCTTTCGGTAAATCCCCGCCGTGTAAAAGTATCAGTTCTGCAAACCACTTTTCTATCTGATCCGGACCAGGGAGTTCGGGGGGCAACAGCGGCAGCCTGTTTTTCCCTGCTTGTGGTGTTTTTTGCTGCGTTCCCGATGTCTGTGTTGTGTGTGTAGGAGGGACCTCCTCAGGCGGATGTAGGTGGTCGCGTTGTGTTTCCTTCACAATGGGTTTTGTTTGCTGCTCGGTTTCGTTTTCGGCTTGATTAAAAAGTGCATCGTGATCGGCTATTTGCTGCATGACCTGTTGCTCTGCAGCATCAAGTTGTGCCATCGCCCGTTCGTAAAAACGTGGTTTTACATCCGGTGGCAACGGAATGCCGTTTTTGTCGGTGTAGACAACTTTCATGCCTCTCGGAGCGATGCCGAACATCGTCAACGCATTTTTTTCTGTTTTTGTCAATGTCGGACCAATGAATTGTGAGACGGGCCCCTCCTCGGAGACATAGACATATACGGTATCGGGCTTAAACGGCAAGAACCCACTGTCTATTGTAAAAACCCCGCCTTCTGAATCGGGATTTTGTCTGACATACTCATCGTGAGCAAGCACGGAAAGCACCTGATGCTTAATAAAAGTGTCCTCAAGCTCTTCCCACGTTGCTTCTACAGGGAGGTCATATCCAGAGAAAACCCATTCTCTGTCTTCGGGAGATTTCTCTGCTTTTTCGCGGTGTTTTTCTAATCGTTGACGGTTTGATAAAGCCGTACTGTAGTGCCATGCTAACTCTAATGGGTGTCCCAAATCCATGTAACGTTGCAACCATTTATCGCGGGGATAAAGCTGATCAGTAATATTCATACCGTTAGACACGTAAGTGTTAGGAAAATTTTCAGAGGTGAGCGTATGAGATTGCTCCCACATCCCGTGCATTTCGTCTATCGTGTAGGGTTGCCATTTTCGCTTTATTTCCGCAACATCCAGCTGTGCCCACGCGCGTTGAACCTTATTCCACTTCATATAATCCGCTGCTTTTCTGGTTTGTGAAGATCTATCCGGTTTCGTATCGTTTTGGCGGGTTGGCGGATCATAGATATGCACATGCGCTATCACCTCGCCCGCAGAAGATACATGGGAGTGCGATTTTGACTCTGGGAGATTTTCAACAATCGCAAGCGGAGAACGCGGTGATTGATTGATGATAAAGTAAACAGTCATACTCGCGACAACTGTCAATACAAGAATTGCAAGCATAAAGATAATCTGTCGTTTTTTCATTAGTTTTACTCCCTTTCAATAACAGCAGGTTATGCCTAAGGAGAGAAGGGAACCCCGTTGCCCCTTCTCTCCTTTAGCCTTCGATTTGGTGTCATAAATTAGACATGACTGATATTTCTCAAAAGTTATGTTAAAGTAGTCTTCATATAGGTTCTTTAGGTTTGATGTTGTGAAAATGCGCGATGATTTGCTCGAGGGTGTGTCTTTCTCCCGTCAGTTGAAGTTGTATTTGATGAAATGTGCGTCTTTCCGCTATGCTGATTTGTAGCAACAAATGGTAGCTTATCACTTTTACACCGAGGGTGGTATAGGCCCCGTGTGTGCTTCGGAGGCGCATGGCGGAAACTCGCAGGTCTGTTTTCAAATACCGCCAAAATTGCTCAATACCATGATGTTGTTTCCAGATCCGCAGTGCCTCACAGGCACGCAGCGGTTTTCCAAAGCATAAAAGTGTTTGTATCTTGCCGCTATCCTGAAAAAAGATGACGACACATTGGTTTTCCAAAAGTGGGACTTTCTGCTTTTACCCGACAGACAGGTTTATCACACGCCCATTGATTTTCAAGCAGTTCTATGTTCTGTTTATGCACCGAAAGTTTGGCAGTTGTATCGCCAATGTGCATGACATAATTGCTCTTTCCGTGTATCAGTATAGAACAAAACCCTAACTCCGATAAGGTTTGAACCATGTTGCGGCTGCCATACCACGAATCAAAGGTAATCGGATACTTTCGCAGGTCTATCCCTTCCGCATCCAGGCACGATAGCACCTCTTTGAGCATCGCTATAACCAGAGAGGGTTTATCTGTGTTGCCACGCCCACGCTTACTCACTAAACATAGGTGCAGCGGATACACACGCTCCCCAACTTTCAGCGTGATACCTAACACGTTCTGGCACCGGATAGACCCATTGTGTTTTTTAGACCACCACCGACCACAGTAGGATACCTGCTCCCCATCGCAGGGAACATTGGTATCATCCACACTTACCGTAATGCGCCGCCGAGATTGGGTCGAGGCACTCTGCCCTTCAACCGATCTAATCGCAGCTGCACCTATCACACACCCGATACGCAGACACAAACGCCGCGCATAATAAAGGCTCAGGGCACCAAGACTGCGATAAAGACTGCCTTTCACCACACCCAACGCATCCCCTATCTGATTCGGGTTGTAAAGACCATAAAGGTGGCAGACGCACACAGACAATAGCGTTCTTACTATAAACTCAGACATACGCTGAAAGTAAGTAGAAAAAAGTTCTTGAAAATGTTCTGTAGATTTGATAAGCTTCTCTTGCATGAGATGTTCTCCTATTCAGAGTTATTTTCTAAGATATTAGGATACCATCTCATGCAATAAAAAGATAGAAACTTTTTCAAAAATATCGCATTTTCAGTTGGCTATACCTGCGGACTCTATATGATGACTACTTTCTTGATAGCTCTGAGAAATGACAAGAACGATTCTCCAGGACACCAGGTGTTGGGGGCTTTAGGATAAGTGGCAATAATATCAACATCACATTCTCCATCCAGGTCACCTTCAGTCGCTGCGCTTTTACCCTGGAGTTCAATACCCTTGTAATGCCGCAACCAGCTGTTGCCGACTTTACCACTTATCCCGTAACTTGTCTCCCTCAAGTCTTGCCACTCCTCTGCCTCACTTCGTTCGTAACTTGCACTTGCGTTGCCAGTTTCATCGCTTACGGTTAGCGACAAGTTTTTCCGTTTCGTGTATTTGCGCAGTGTAATATCAAGATAAATGTTAGCATAATTTTTCATCTCTAATTTGTGTTCTTGTGCTGTCCACTCAGCACAAAAAACGTACTTACCCCAATAGGTATTAACAGGGTCATGATATACTAATTGGGGAATATTTAAATTTAGTTTCCCATTTCCTTGATAAGACGTTCTACCACCACTTGGCGTGGGATGCACGTTTATACCGTCTATACTTGGCGTTAGTGAAGCTTCGGCTGATCTTGTGCCAGCTGATGTTACCGCTGTAAGCACAAGTTTGAAAACGCCCTGTCGCGCATTTGTAAGATTATCACCTTCCTTATGATGCTCCGAGGTGCCACCATTCAGAATCCCTGGTCTATAATACCACCCTTCTTGCTTTACATAGCGTGCACCGTTCGGGCCACATATCATTTTAGAGAAAGTCTTATAGCGAGGGTCGTCATCACCATCAACCGGCTCTTCCGGATCGGTTGGGTCCTTTCCTATATTGTCACCGTTACCATCTACGTAGAAAGCAGGTTGGTGCAGGCACCCAGTATGTCCAAAACCATCGCGTGGCGGTAACATATAAACAACAGACACTACAAAAGTCAATAAGATTGCAAATTGAACCAACTTGAATTTCATTTTTTATCTCCTTGTGCCACTCATCCGTGGCGTTCAGATGTGGCCGTTTCGTGCACACATCCTATTGTTTATACACCTAAACATCAAAGTTGTCAAATAAAACCGTAACTTACTTGCTGTTATATTCAACAGTGCGAATGACATGCATTGGTAAATCCAATGCAACACCAAAAGCCCGCGATAAAATCCTCCGTATAAGACGAAGGGCACGCGCAGGCGCGAAGACAGTGCAGCTTGTAAAGCCTCCGACACTGTCTATTGATATAAAAATACCTAATAAATATGACGTATGTAAAAAGGGGGGGGGCACAAACCTCTACTGTGACTGGCTCCGACAGATATTCTTCCCGGAGAAACCCCGCGCAGGCGTGCAGCACCTGACTGACGTATGTGTTGCAGTAGTGTAGGATGTTGCATTCTCATTATTAAATCCCTACCTATTGACATGCGTTCAGTGCGATTTCGGTGGCATAAATTTTCGGTTGCCACCATTACGTATTTAAAACGTGTGCTCGGTGTAAGAAATAAGTTTTGATAAATAGAGAGCATCTATGGTATAGTAAACTTATACCAATAGTTCAAAGGAGCTCCTTATGTGTATTGGACAACTTTTTTGTGATATTGACGACTTTTAAAGTATACCACAGATTTCGATAGAAGTCAATTTTTTAGAAAAAATTTAAAAATTACGAAAACGCTTGCGATTTCTACCTTATCTTTATGAATTATACCACGTAATTCCGGTTTTGTCAAATCTTTTTTACGAAAATCGGATTTTTTCAACGGTCCCTCATAAGTATCAACTTCAGCGGGGCACATTTCTATATGATTGATGTAAGGAAGCCCCCCTTCCTTACATCAATCATTAAACATATCGACCCTACAGGGCCAAGGCACAACGCATATCTGAAGTATATCAAAAGCGTTCGCTTTCTACAACAAATTCCTCAATTATTTATCAAACTCACGTTATATAATACCATTTTTATTAATTATTCTACCATTACCAGTTGTTAGAAATGAAACGGAGAACGGCACAAACTGGAAGTTTATGCTACAAGAAAGAGACATTTTCAATTAGAAATGGTATAACAAAAACAGAGAAGGAGCAAACGAATTGAAGTTCTGTTTATATCTGCATCACAGTTGTGTTTGTTAAATAGGGGGACTGAAATTGCGTCATATCGCCAGCCTTTAGTCCAGGGACAGGAAAGAGGCGGACTGAGAGCGGTTTTTCGAGTTGGATAGAAAGTGCAGCAACATCTGTCAGGATGGTGGCGAGCTGCGATGTCGAAACATCACCGGGTATAGGAATTGTGTCCAATCCAGTGCCGCAAACGGCAGAATAGAGGAGAAGGCTATCGAGGTTGAAATAACCGGCTTCACTGCGTTTTCCTAATCCGACATCTTCAAGTACCGGGAGCATTAATCCGGAATAACCGCACAGCGGCAGGGCAAGTTCGCGAAGGGTTTGTGTTAAACCTGCAGCGACTGTTAGTGTGCCGCGCTGTCCAAAGTAGCCGGGGAGTTGTGGCTCCAGGGCATAAGCGATGCTTTCCTCTCCCATTGGTGCGGGTGACACATCTATACCGACGAACTTTATACCGGTTTCCTGCGCGAGCGTTTCAGCGATTGCGACAATTTTTTGTCCTTCGGTTTCCATTGAGGTTTTTAGATTTTGCAGGGCGGTTTTCAAATTGGGTGTGTCTATAAAAGCACGTTGTACGAGGTCAGCCGCTTGCCATCCGATGCCGAAGTTGATACCGGTGTCCTGCCAATATGCGGCTGGGAAGAAGGGTGTATTTGGGGGACAGTTCATCAATGCTGCGAATCGGAGGTTTCCGTAGCCGGAGTCGGTTCGCTGTGCTATTTGGAGAATAACGTTCGCGGTTTTTTCAGCGATATCCCAGGCGATTTGACCATTTTGCGTCGTAAGTGTAACAGAGGCAAAAAGCGTTTCACTTTCCACAATTACATCCGCAACCGTGCTAAGATTCGTTTTGGTGTGCCGCTGCTCTGGAAAGATTGTCCCTAAGCTGATGAATTCAACCTCTAACGCTTGTGCCTGCGATTCTAAGGCGAGGAGTGCTTGGATATCCGGGGTTTCACCCCAGACCTGACAGCTCACTCGCGTGGATTGTACGTCATAACCGTTCGCTTCGAAGCGGTTTCGGGAAGTTGTGTTAAATTCAGCGGCGCGTTGGAGGTCATATCTTGAGAAGGGGGCTGGGATGCCTGTGGTAATCGTTCGTATCTTCATTCGCCGTAAAATCCGAGGTGTCGGTAACGTTCGTGTCGCTGTTGCTTTAGTTGTTGGGGTGTCATCAGCATCAATTCGGCGAGGTGTTTGCGCATTGTGCGTTTGACGTTTCGTGCTGCGGCTTCAGCATCTCGGTGCGCGCCGCCGAGGGGTTCACGTATAATCTGATCGATGATTCCTACCTTAAGCAGGTCCGGGGCGGTTGGTTTATAGCCTTCTGTGGCTTCGGGTGCATGTTCGCCTTTGTCCTTCCAGACGATTCCGCTGCAGGCTTCAGGGGGAGCAACACAGTAGATGGCGTATTCCATCATCAGTACGCGATTTCCGACAGCAATTGCCAATGCACCGCCGCTGCCGCCTTCGCCGATGATAACGACAAGGATAGGGACGTGCATTCTCATCATCTGTGCGAGGTTTTCGGCAATCGCTGTTGCTTGTCCATACTCTTCAGAGCGTAGGTCGAAGTGTGCGCCTGGGGTATCAACGAAGCAGATGAGAGGTCTGTTAAACTTATCGGCTAGCTGCATCAACCGTTTCGCTTTTCGGTATCCCTCAGGGTGTGTGTATCCGAAGTTCATCTCCTGTCTTTCTTCAAGGTTCGTACCTTTCTGCTGTGCGAGATAGATGATAGGGTGTCCGGCAAACCATGCTAATCCCCCTACGAGCGCACGGTCATCGCCATATAATTTATCGCTGCGGAGCTCCACTGGTTCCTCGAGAAGTTTCTCAATATAGAAGGAGGACTGCGGGCGTTGTGGGTGGCGCGCTAATCGTACCTTGTCCCATCGGCTGAGTTTTTGGAATGTCTGCTTTGTCAACGTGTCAGCATTCTGTTTTAGGGCATCAATTCCTGGTGTGATGTTTAGTTCCGGATAGTTTTGGGCAAAGGTATTCAATTCTGTGAGATAGTGTTCTAATTCGATGAGCGGTTTTTCAAAGTCTAATTCGGTTGAATTCAAAAGTTGTTTCTCCTTGTTCTCTCTATCAGAGTATAGCGATTGTGAGCGGACGTGTTATCAAAGGAGCTTAGAGAACTGTTTGCCTGGGAGTTGTTGAATAACCCCTTTGAGTTCGAGCATCAGAAGTGTGCTTGACACTTTGCTAATCGGGAGTTGTGTTATGCGGACAATCGTGTCTATATGTGATGAAGGTGTCTCAATTGCGTTGAATACCTGTTTTTCCTCATCCGTTAGGTCCGGGGGTGGCGTTACAGGTTTCGGTTCAGGTTTTTCAGGTGTTTTACTGTGTGGCGGTTCAGGTTTTGCCGTTTCGATGGCGAGGTCTTGCGGAAGTTCTGTTGCTGTATCGGTTTCAGACGCTGGTGTAGCGGTGAAGCTATGGTTTATCAAATGCTGCGGCAATGCTTCAAGCACGTCATCGGCATTGCCGATAAGTTTCGCACCAGAATCAATTAATTTGTGGGGCCCGGTTGAAAGTTCAGAGGAAATTTCTCCGGGGACTGCAAAGACTTCTCTGCCCTGGTCAAGGGCGTGTCTTGCAGTAATCAGCGCGCCGCTGCGGTTTGATGCTTCAACGACAACAGTTCCGATTGTTAACCCACTGATGATGCGGTTGCGTCTTGGAAAATTATCACGTATCGGTTTCATCCCCATTGGGAATTCGGAGATTAATGCACCGGATTGCTCGATTTGCGCTGCCAATTCCCTGTTCGCTGCGGGATAGATAAGACTAAGTCCGTTGCCCATTACAGCAATAGTTCTACCCCCCGCCTCAAGCGCGCCCCGATGTGCACATGTATCCACCCCTTTTGCGAATCCGCTAACGACTGTTAGCCCGCGTTGTGCAAGTTGATAGCTGAGCTGGTAGCTGACTCGTCGTCCATAATCCTTCGCTTGGCGTGAGCCGACGAGAGAGATGCTGAAGTCGTCTTCTGGTTTTAGTTCGCCTTTGATGTAAAGCAACAACGGAGGGGTGTCAATTTCTTTCAACCGCTGCGGATATGCTGCGTCATAAAGCGTCACAGTATTGCACCCATATTCTTGGATCAGTTCAAGTTCCTGTTCTAAGGGGCAGCCGAGCTTTTTTCGAACGAGAGATTCCCGTATGGTAGCGGATAGGCCGTCTATTTTCTTTAATTCGGCTGACGATGCTTGCAGCACCTTTTCTACACTGCCGAGAGCCTCAATTAAAAATCGGGCGGTTTTTGGCCCCACGCCTCGAATCAGATTCAAATGAATTAGATTTATCGTTTGCTGAGATAACATCATCTAAAAATGAATTTTTCTGAGAAACGCAACCGGTTTCTCCTTATGCTACAAAAACACCTGCACAATTAAACAAAAGTCTAAGTTCCTCTGTTTTCGTATGACTATAGGTAACATGGCTGCCCCATCTGCAATAGGTTGAAAAGGACCTATTCATCAAGCACTTGCAAGAAAGTGTTGAAATTAGGCACTGAGAGCGCAAGCGTGAGCAGCTCGGTGAGGCGTTCAATATCGCCAATTGCCTCAAGTGCAGAGGTAGCGGTATGTCCATCGGCATCCGGGAACCGCGTTGTAAGCACAGCGATTATGTTTGTAATATATGTCTCGCGCGCTCCTTGTTCGATACCTTGTTCGATACCTTGTTCGATACCTTGTTTAATACCGTCTTGTAGAACTATATCGTAAAAGGGAGATTCTTGCATGATTTCCTCCAATATAAACTTCCGAAAAAGTTCCGGGTCGTGTGCTAAACTTCCGAGAAGAGATAGCGCAAATAGAAGCGTACCCCGCGTTTGTGTGTCAACAGGTGCCGTTTGTGTCTTCGCAACACATGCCTCAACCCACGCCTCGGCTGTCATACCAGCAGGCGGTTTCATCAAAGGCGTAAACGGGAGCAACCCTATCGCAGGGGACTCTAAAAATGCCTCACCCTCTAAATCAGATAGACGGATGACCTTATAGTTGAAACGCAACCCCATCGTGTCATCTCCATAGGCGTAGATGCCCGGATCTCCGCGGCCCGCGTCCGGATGCAGATAAATCACCATAGAATATACCGGCAACCCATGGCGAAGGATAAGCACGCTTGCATAGCTTAAAACACGCAACGACATAGGTTTGTCGGTGCTATCGTGTGTTTGCACCTCTATGTGGAGAATCACCATCTCGCCATTGGAACGCCGAACTTTGAAAGTCAAATCGTTTTGATGGGCCTTAATGGTAGCTTGCTTCGTATCCAATTGCTCAAGGACTTCAAGGCCAGGTTCATTGAAAACAAGGTTCGCAAACTCCCGCGCGAAGCGGTCCATAATGTGTGTAACAACAGGGTCAAATTGTCGCATATAGATGGTATACCTTTACAAATGAAAGCATGCTGCTAAGACTCCGCTCACTGTGTGGGTGCGGTGTCGGTTTCGGGTGTCGGAAGCGCGTAATAAAGTTCGATTTCTTGAATTTTTCTGTGCTCGGCTGTGGTTGGTGCTCCGGTTTCGCTTCGCTGTGAGCGTTTTTGCCCGGTAACGCGTCGGGACTCCCATCTACGTGGAACCTTTAAACGGAATTTCGTTATCATAATCGGTTCTCTCATCGTAAATTTGTAAGCGGGCCGGAGGTTATCGCTCACCTTTTTAATGGTAATCCATTCTTCTGATTCATCTTGGTATTGAATTTCGAAGAATTCCAATTCTCCCACTTTTGCCTTAACGATGACCTGTTGAATGGTCTGTGGTCTTTTCCAAGTGAGTACTGCCTCGGTGTAATTATCGGCTTCCCTTTGGGCCTCCATATCCCTTCCGCCTCCAGTTATAGGGCCGGTTTCGCCTTCGGTGTAAATATTGTCGTCATTGAATTTCCTGTCGCTGCCCAAAGCGTCAAGCGCAATGTTCTTACTCCAGTTGGTTGGCGATTTTGATATGAGTGCACACCCGAACAGGACGATGCAGGCACAGAGCATTGTCGCTAGTAATGCAAAACGCATGTATTTCTCCTTTAGCACAAAGCGCGGCACGCGAGAGATGCTATTCTTCGGATTTTAAGGCTCAGGCGGCTTTTTCATAAATAGCCACCTAAGCATTATTTTCCTACTCTAAGTCAAGTAAATCGTCGAGTTCTTGTTCACGGCTATCAGCAGCTTTATCAGCAGCCATCTCCTTTGTGGATTTGTAGCCGTAAATTTCAATTTCTCGGATTTTACCGGGAGCCCCTGTTGTGCTGACGAAGGTAATTCCGCCGAGGCGCTGGTTTTTCTCCCGGGCGAGTTGTGCGTCTTCTGTTGTTTTTAGGACGCGCACCCGAATCCGATCTGTTGGGAACGGAATGGAGACGAGTAATTCAACGGGGCTCGGTCTGAAATTTTTGACCTCTTTGACCAAAACCCAGTCAGCGGTGGCAAGTGCACTTCCGCCTTTGTCTGCTGCGATGTCATATTCTTTTAAATTATCGGTGTGAATCACAATTCGGCGGATCATTTTTTTCTCGGGTAACGTAACAACGACTTCCGATCTGCCGCGGACGAGCTGTTTCATCGTTTCTGCGGAAACATTGGTTTGCCCAATGGTATTGAGGTTGCCATCAATCATTTCAGGACTTGTGGCTCGTGTGCCTTCGAGAAGCGAGTAGTTTTCGCTCCACTCTTGGGCGGTAATTATGCCGCATCCTACCATCATAATGGAAAAACAGGTAAGCAGTAAGGCAACACTCAGCAATCTGTAATACATCTTTTTTGACTCCTTTTTTAGTAAGTTGTGCGAGGGGGTTCAAAGCTACATAGCGGATGCAACTTTTAGTTTTCTCGCGCGGAACAGAAAATAGATTAAATTGTCTGGATACGCTAATATGATACCATAAAACAGGAAAAAAAACAAAAAATGTTTTTTGATGCGGCGACATTCAGTTTGCAAAAGAGCTAAATGTCGCTGTTGGCTTGATATACACGGGCGGCCCGGTCCCTTCATCCATATCTACAGCAAAATCCGCGTTCAGTTGGTGTCGCATTATCGACTTTGCTGCGCGATTTTTTGAAGGATTTCTTCTTTTGTCAACGGCTGCACTTTAAATTTAAGTTTCTCAAAAAACGGTACTAAGTTTGCGCCAGAGGCTTCATTCAGATAATAGACGAGGAAGCTTACTGGCATGGCGCTGGGCAGTTTGTTGTGAAGTTGGTCAGCTTCCATCAGCTGAAAAACTTTAATATATAAATTGTCTCCGTATCGGGCTCGGAGTTCGGACACGATAGAGTAGGCGTAACGGTATCGCCATTGGCTGCCGCCTTGGTGGGATGTCCAATCTTCTAGGTCATTGACATCGTCTAGATTTACTTTTAAATTTTCCTCGAGTGAGTCAAATTTAGGGTGTGAGCGGCCTTTCGCCCATTCCATTTGCATCAGAACGGCAAGCCCTTCGTTAAACCAGGTTGGGAGGAAATAGATGTTCGTAAAAGCGTGTGTGAGTTCATGTACGCGCACGTCGGGTTTTTCATACATCGCCAACGGAAAATCCATTCCGATGCCGGTAACAAATTTCAGCGAGGTTCCTGCTCTCCTCTCGTGCCGGTACTGTGTAGTAGTAGTGGCCACGTTTCTTCTGCCCTGATAAACATCATGGAATGTTACGTGAATTTTATGTTCAGGTTGGAATCCGAAGATAGTATACAATTCATCGTAGAGACTTTCCATGTATGTAAGTGCGCTTTCCATGAATTCCCGCCGTTCTACAGTTTCGTCGAAATTTTCATGGTTTTTCAAATCTTGAGCGAAGGTAACCGTATAGTGGTCGCTTTCTGCTTTCCGTGCGTCGTCGTCGATTTTCGTTTCGCTTTTTGAGGGTGATAGCATTACATAGTCATCTTTCCTTTTTTCCAGCATGCGCTCTTGTCTGCGTTGCTGTGCCTCTTGCAAGGCGGTGCAACTGCTGAGAAACAGATAACTTGCTAGTCCGAAAAATAGGACTATCTTTACCGCAGTGATGTTTAAAACGTTTCTGTTGTGCTTCATAACTTCTCCTATAAACTTTATATTTTTAATATTTTACCAAAAGTTCCGGGCTTTTGCAAGTCAAAATTTCAGAACAGGCGTTTGGCGTTACAGACGTGGGGAGCGTAAGCTCTGCTATGGTTTGGTTACAAATTTCCACGTTGTGCCTTGTCGGGTATCCTGGATTTCGACGTTTAGCTCTTTCAGTCTATCCCGAATTTTATCTGAAGTGTCCCAATCCTTCCGTTGTTTTGCTTCTGCTCGAACCTCTAGGAGGAGTGAAATGAGTGCTTCCGCTTGTTCCATTGATTGTCTTGGTGCGTCCTGTGTCTGCTGCTGCGCGATACCGAGCACATCACATGTTGTTAGTAGAGCGTTATGGGCAGCAGCAAGGAGTGAGGCGGTTTCGTCTGTTTTGCTGTGGGCATAATGTGTTAGGAATTGGTTGACTTTCCCGACGAAAGTGAAGATTGTGCCCAATGCTCTTGCAGTGTTGAAGTCCATATCCATGGCGGTTTGAAAATCTGCTTTTAGGCGTTGTATCTGTTGTGCAAATTCAGTTTCGGTGGCTGTGCGTTGAGGGTTTGCTGGGAGTTCCGCTGCGGAGTTGCTATCAGTTTCCGCTTGCAGTGCTTCGATGCAATTGTTGAGTCGTCGGAGTGCGCCCTCGGATGTTTTGAGGCTTTCAGGCGAGTAGTCAAGCGGGTGTCTGTAGTGGGCGGAGTTGAGGAAGTGTCGAACGACCTCTGTGGGGTATGCCTCGAGTGCATCTCGGAGTCGGATAAAGTTCTGTTCAGATTTTCCCATGCGTTTTCCATTAATTTGTAGGAATGCGACGTGTATCCAGTAGCGTGCGAAGGGTTTTCCTGTCGCCATTTCGCTCTGTGCGATTTCGTTTTCGTGGTGTGGGAACAGTAGGTCTTCGCCGCCGGCGTGTATATCAATACTTTCTCCGAGATGTTTCATCGCCATGGCGGAGCATTCGATATGCCATCCGGGTCTTCCGTTACCCCAGGGGCTGTCCCAATAGGGTTCGCCCGGTTTTGCGGCTTTCCACATGTCGAAATCCCGGGGGTCTTCCTTACGTTTATCGATTTCAACGCGCGCGCCTGCTTGGAGGTCTTCAGGTTTTCGGTGTGAGAGTTTGCCGTATTCTGGAAAAGCGTTGACACGATAATAGACGCTGCCATCAATGACATAAGCTGCCCCCTTGTGAATAAGGGTTTGAATGAGGGTTATCATTTCCGGGATGTGCTCTGTGGCTTTCGGATGCACATCTGCTGCCTCAATTCCGAGTCGTTGGGCATCTTCAAAGTAGGCTTCTCCGTTTACTTGTGCCAGTTCGCTTGCGCTGGTGCCAAGTGTTTGGGCCCGCGTAATAATTTTATCATCAATATCTGTTAGATTTTGCACCAGTTTGACTGTATATCCGCTATATGTGAGGTATCGGCGGATAATATCGGTAACAAGTGCTGTTCGGGCATTTCCGATGTGAATGTAGTCGTAAACGGTGGGGCCACAGCTGTACATTGAGACGTGCCCCTCTTCGAGTGGCGAAAATTCTTCAAGCTCTCTGCTAAGGGAGTTATATATTTTTAGTGCCATTGGTTTTCTCTTCTTTTTTCTGTTAAGAGATTATGTGATTAGGAGCGGTGTCCTGGTTTGCGTCACTCCGAACGATTTAGGGAATAATGAGGCAGGCGACGGCTTCAGCGACTATTGCTTTGCCTTCGCCGACGATGCCTAACCCTTCCGATGTTGTAGCTTTGACACTCACGCGTTCCGCTGGAATGCCGAGTGTTTTTGCGAGTACGTGGCGCATCTGTAAAATATAGGGGGCTAATTTCGGTTGTTGCGCGATGACCGTACTATCAATGTTTTCAATTGTGTAGCCGTGTTCCCTAACCTTTGCTGCGATAGTCGTTAGGAAAATAAGGCTGTCCATTCCTTGATAATCAGCGTCTGTATCAGGAAAATGTGTTCCGATATCTCCGAGTGCGGCTGCGCCTAGGATTGCGTCACAGATAGCGTGTGTTAAAACATCGGCATCTGAGTGTCCTAACAATCCCAGATGATATGGGATTTCTACGCCTCCCAAAATCAATTTTCGATTTTCCGTGAGTCGGTGAACGTCGTAACCAATCCCTATTCTCATTTAGTGTTTCCTGCCTAGCGGACAGCGTCCGTGAGAAACGTTTCCGCAATCCGTAGGTCCTCTGGTGTTGTTAGTTTTATGTTCCTATAGCTGCCGGTAACCAATTTGATGGGGTGCCCGAGTTGTTCCACGAGTGCTGCATCATCTGTTGCAGTAATACCGTTCCGACGTGCTTTTTCGTGTGCTTCTACTAATAGTGATTTACGAAAACATTGCGGTGTCTGGACACGCCAGAGTCGGTGTCGTTCAGGGGTATCCACGACGAACAGTTCTTCGTTTGCGACCTTAATAGTCTCCTTGATGGGTACCGCTGTGACGGCGGCTCCCCATTCAGCTGCGGCTGTGAGGCATTCAAAAATTATCTCTTCGGTTACAAATGGTCGTACGCCATCGTGGACTAGGACAAACTCCACATCGTCTGTGAGTGTACGAAGGGCGTTGAACACAGAAATTTGCCGGGTTTCCCCACCGGTGACCAATTGCTGTACCTTCTGGTATCGATAAGGTTTGAGTATTGTTGTGCGGCACATTTCGACATCGGCTCTGTCTACCACCACAAAAATTTCATCGATTGCGCTGTGCTGTTCAAAGCGGTCAATTGTGTGTGCAAGGATTGGCTTTTTTCCCAACGTGAGGTAGGGTTTTTTCACCGATACTTTCATCCGGCTGCCTTCGCCTGCTGCGGGGATGAGGACAGTTATCTTACTGTTTATTTGCGTCCACTTCATCGGGTGCCTTTCTCTGGGACGGGGGCCTCTGCGTTGCGGGCGAAAATCATCTGGCCTGTGCTAGTCCGCAACATCTGTGTTACGACCACATCGAGGGTTTGTCCGATATGCGCTTTGCCATCTTCAACGATAACCATTGTGCCATCATCGAGATAACCTACCCCCTGTTTCGGTTCTTTGCCAACCTTTTGCAGATGAACTTGTATAATTTCTCCAGCGATTACAATCGGCCGGATAGCATTTGCTAATTCGTTAATATTCAGTACTTTGACTCCTTGCAATTCGGCTACCTTATTCAGATTTTGATCGTTGGTAATGATTTTTGCTGCGTATTTGCGCGCGAGATGGACTAGCTTAGCATCAACCTCGGTGAGGTGCGTCACTTCTTCCTCTATGATTTCAACAGCAATGAATGGGCTCTTCTGAAGTGAGCGTAGAATATCAAAGCCACGGCGCCCCTTATTGCGGCGCAGGAAATCGGTCGAATCAGCGATATGCTGTAACTCGTTCAGTACAAACCGTGGGATTAGCAGAGTGCCATCAATAAACTGTGTTTGACAGATTTCAAGGATACGTCCATCAATGATTACGCTTGTATCTAAAATTTTAAAGTCATCTCCTCTGGGGGTTACTGCTAGTGCACCTATTTGAGAATATCGATAGGAGTCTAGGAGTCTTACGACAGGCAAACTTCCCGAAATATAGTAGCCACTCACCATGCCAATATACCCTAATCCGAAGGTAATTATGAGTTCTAAACTGCTGTTTAAGTCAATGCCTTGGGTGGTGCTCACGGGTGATTGGGGGAGGAAACGGAGCAGTACTTGAGAAAGCAACAACCCGAATGCAAGTCCCATGGCACTAGCAATAAACCTACGGGCCCGGGGCAGGTGAAAACAGAACTCTCCTGCGACGAGGATGCATGCAACAGCAATCCCACCCAAGCGAGCGGTGGTTGTATCGGTCAGGTTGAAGCAGGCGATACCGGTTGCGATTATAAAAAAGAGGCGAATTCCCCAAATTTGCATAGTTCTTCCGATGCATGTTTTGCCTATTGACAGCCCCTTCGCGCTGAAGCATGGGAGAGGCTTGGGTTTGTCAAGTTTCAGCAATTGGTCCGTGCCTTTAGTGGAGGTAGCGGTGTATTTCGGATTAAGTTAATTTGGTATGAGTCAATCTTTCAACTATTATAGCAACATTTTAGGGCAGAAGTCAAATTAAAATGCTAAAACTGATTGTTTAGGTCCTTATCGGGTTGTAGGTCTAGTTATAGCAGAACGCTTAGGCTATCATAGACATCGTTGACTCCGACGAGTTCAATTTTCTCATTTATCTCAATCCCTTTCTGATTGTATGCTGGAAAAATGGCGCGGGTGAATCCAAGTTTTGCGGCTTCTCGTAGCCGTTTTTCGATCTGTGGTACTGGGCGAATTTCGCCGCCGAGTCCAACTTCTCCAATGACAACGGTGCGCGGGTCAGCTGGGATGTTCCGATGGCTTGAGGCGATTGCGAGCAGCACGCCGAGGTCAATGCCGGGTTCATCAATGCGAAGTCCGCCGGTAATGTTTACGAAGATGTCGGAGTCGCCAACGTCCATGCCGATTCGTTTATTCAAAACGGCAACTAGCAGAGAGACGCGGTGCCGGTCAACGCCGGTTGCAGTGTTACGCGGGGTGCCGTAGTGAGTCGGGGCAACGAGGGCTTGCACTTCCATTAATAGCGGTCGGGTGCCCTCTATACTTGAGACCACGATGGAGCCGGAAATTTCTTGTTCTCTATCACTCAAGAAAAGTTCTGATGGGTTCTTTACGTCAACTAGGCCTTTGCTTTGCATTTCAAAGATGCCGATTTCATTTGTTGACCCGAACCGGTTTTTAATTGCCCGTAGGACACGATAGATGTGCTGGCGTTCTCCTTCAAAATATAGGACTGTATCTACCATGTGTTCCAAAATTCGTGGGCCTGCTAATGCGCCCTCTTTTGTGACGTGTCCTACGAGAAACACGGGGATGTTTCGATTTTTGGCGTAAATTAAGAGATGTGCTGCGCATTCCCGTATTTGGGTGATGCTGCCCGGAGCGGATTGGAATCCGGATAGATAGACTGTTTGGATGGAATCAATGATGACGGCTATCGGTTTCAGCGTTTCTATATGTCTTTCCACGACTTCTAGGTTATTTTCACAAAGGACATAGAGCGTATCCGAAGTTACGCCGAGGCGTGTGGAGCGGAGTTTTGTTTGGCTCACGGATTCTTCGCCGGATACATAAAGTACGTCGCCATATTTTCGGCTAAGTGCATCACTGGCTTGTAGGAGCAAGGTGGATTTGCCAATGCCCGGGTCGCCCCCGATTAGGACGACGGAGCCTGGTACAATTCCGCCGCCGAGGACTCTGTCAAATTCTGCCATTCCTGTGAGTTGGCGTTCGATTTCTGTCGCTGTCACTTGAGAAATTGGTTCCGGCTTGCTGGCATGCTGCCCGATGCCTCGGTGGATAGGGGAGGGCGTGGCGGCCTCTATCTCTTCGGCAAAGCTGCTCCATGCTTGACATCCGGGGCATCTGCCGAGTGTTTTTGGCGTTGTATAACCACATTCTTGACAGATAAATTTACGTTTTGCGCGTGCCATGATAAATTATAACCTATTGTAGGTGGGGTTTCAAACTTGAAATCAACTTGAATCTGAGGATAACAAATAGTGAGATGTTTCCGAACAAATGGTTTGCGTGTCCGTTTACCATTCGCGAGAGAGTAATCTGAACCCTGTTATCCAATTCCGTTCACCTCTCCAATCTTCGACACCGACGAGAAGATGGGCTCCCCGATAAATCCGGAAAATTAATTCAGCATTCAGTGCCGGTTTATCGCTCGTTAGACTGACTCCTTCAAGGGCGATGCCGAGTCGTCGTGATAACATCCATAGTTCAATTCCGGCTCCGACTTTTGAACGTGTAAACCCGGCGCTGCCTTGCAAATAGTCAGTAAAGTTATAGGCATATTGAAGGTCAACGCCGATTTTTTCGTCCCGGATGCCTAATCCGAAGCGATAAAAGCTATTTGTGGGTGGCACAAGCAGGAATGCCAATTCATTGTGTAAGTTTTTATCTACACCTAGATAGCGGAGTTCATAATCCAATTCGAACTCGGGTAGCTTGATAGCTTCGGCGCGCTTCGCTGTTTCCTCATAAAATTCCTTGAGCGATGTTACGACTTCATTCATGCCGGTCAAGGTTTTTCGTGTGTCTTCGAAGAGTTCAGGATTGTTAAGGAGCTGTGCCACGGTGCCTTCACCATGTTTCACAGTGTTTACGAGTTCACTGATATTGGTTTCTAAGGTAGTGATTGCGGTTGTTGCTGTCTGTAGGTTTTTAAGAATGGGTTTAACATCTGTGGTGCCTGTTTCGATGAGCTTGCTACTTTGGGCGATGAGTGTAGAGAGCTCGGTTTTCAATTCGGTGGAGTTTTGTCGAAATAGGGTGATTGTCTGTCGAAAATCGGTTGTGCTGCGCTGTAAGTCGGTTAGAATATTGTTAATCTTTGGCGAATTTTGGTCGATGAGGCGCAGCAGTGAGCGGTTTACATCGCTAATCTGACTACTAATTATCAAAGAAGCATCTGTGAGTTGGTCTATCATCCGGTTCGTTTTCAGGAGCGTCTGTTGAAATCGTTTATCGTAATTATCGGCTAGGTCCATCAATGTTGCGACAGTGTCATCCATATTTTTCGTAAATTTTTCGAGCGTTTTCCCTGTCAATGTGAGAAGTTCGCGGGCATCCTTAATGCCTTGTTGAATTTCGGACTGATTTGTTTGGAGCAGTTTATTTGCAGCGGCTGTCAATTCAATGGCTTGGTTGAGCCCGGAACTGGTTTGTTCCAGCAATTCCAGCGGGTTGACAGGGTCAATTCCGATAATAGGGAGGTCAGCTGGTTGGAGTGCGGGATTGCCAATATCTCCATTGTCTAGCGCGATGTATATCTCACCGACGAAGCCGCTCATAGAAATGCGTGCGTTGCAGCCTTTCCGAAGCAACTTAAAAGCCTCTTTGACGCGCGCTCGGATTTTGACAGTATTTGTTTCTGCTTGTAACTCAATGCCTGTCACTTTACCGATGGAAACACCGGATAGATATATGCCTGCTCCTGGGTAGAGCCCATTAACTGCTCGAAATTGGAAGTAGATATCGTTGCCGCGTGTGCTCCAGGGCCAGTTTCCTGCATTGGTAAGAAGAATAGCGAATAAGATAACGGCTATAACGAGCATAAGCCCTACTTTGACAGATGGGGTCCAAAATTTCATCAAGTTCTCCCGGTAAATTCTTTCAACACAGGATTCTCTATGTTAAGAATCTGATTAGGTGCGCCAAAGAGTATGAACTGCTGTAAAATGGGTTCATCTTTATTGATAATTTCGCTTGGGGTGCCATAAGCGAGCTGTGTGCCTTCATGAAGCATTGCCATAAGTGTTCCAACACTAAATGCGCTGTGCATGTCGTGGGTCACTACGACAGAGGTAACCTCTAGTTTTTGGTGCAAGTCACGAATTAATTCGTTAATTTCGGTGCAGGTAACCGGATCGAGTCCTGTTGTCGGTTCATCGTATAAAATGACTTCAGGGTTGAATGCTAGTGCGCGTGCGAGCCCGACACGTTTGCGCATTCCGCCGCTGAGTTCGGCGGGTCTTAATTCTTGTACGCCTTCCAAATCAACTAAGCTGAGTTTTTCGTCAACAACCTTACGCATCTCTTTCTTAGTCATCTTTGTGTGTTGGTCAAGCATAAAGGCGACGTTCTCAGCGACGGTCATTGAGTCAAATAGGGCAGCGGACTGAAAAAGCATTCCGATTTTTCGGCGGATTCGGTTTAGTTCCCGTTTTTTGATGTGAGAGATTTCTGTTCCATCGATCCAAATTTCGCCGGAATCTACGGAGAGAAGGCCTGCAATCAGCTTGAGCAGGACGCTTTTTCCACAACCACTTTGCCCCATAATTATAACCGTTTCACCACGGGGTATTTCTAGGTCTAACCCGTTTAGAACGTGCTTTTCACCGAATGCTTTTCTGACATTTTTAACTGAAATCATAAGCGTGTTGAATGCGGGCTGCCCATTCAGTACTAGAACGGGGTGAAGGGCCCGGAGTTTATTAAAGCGCGCTGCCAGTCTATTAAGGTCTGGCGCGCTTCCAAATTATCTGAAGCCCAAAAGATTAAACAGAATGTGATTTAAGACAAAATCCAGGACCAAGATAGTTATCAGCGAGATAACGGCTGAGCCGGTGGTTGCTGTGCCAACGCCTTCGGCACCGCCTGCTGTGGAGATGCTGAATCCTTTGTAGCACCCGACCGCAGCGATGGCCATACCAAACGAGGTTGCTTTGATTAGACTCACTAAGATACTTTCTACAAACAGATGTTCTTGAACTTTCAAGATAAAAAAGGCTCCGTTGAAATCGAAGAGGGTGACGACAGCGATATACCCTCCGAAGATGCCTGCGAGCGTTGAGAAAATTGTAAGCGTTGGGAGCATGATTGTGCAGGCGAGAAAGCGTGGTACGACCAAGTATTTAACGGGGTTTGTGCCCATCACTTCAAGCGCGTCAATTTGCTCGGTAACCTTCATGGTTGAAAGTTCAGCGGTGATAGATGCTCCAATTCGCCCGGAAAGGACAAACGCAGTTATCATAGGTCCCAACTCTTTTACAATAGAGGTGGAGACAAATTGTGCAACTGAGCCTTCCACAGCGTAATATTTTAATTGAACATATCCCTGAACTCCGAGTACCATGCCTGTGAAAAAACCGGATACGAGAACAACTGTTAGCGAATTAAAACCGATAAAAAGCAGCTGCTTCAGGATTAGGTCAAATTGGAAAGGCGGTTTGAAAATTTGCACAATCGTTTCGGTGCACAGCTGCGCGGCATCGCCTATTCCTGAAAGTGTCCGATAAGACCAATTTTTGAGTAGGGACGTAGCTCCTTTCGAGGGCTCTGGTGTCAAAACTGTATGCTTCATAGAAAAATGTTGCGCTGTGAATTGTGCAGTTTCTACCTATCGATTTGCATTTTCAAAACGCATCTGTGGTTTAGTAAGATAGAGGACGACTGTCCCGGTCGGTCCGTTGCGCTGCTTTTTTATTAATAGATGTACTTCGACCCTTTCGTCTGTCTGATTGTCTTGGCCTTCGTAATAATCCTCTCTGTATAGAAAGGCGACGATGTCGGCATCCTGTTCGATAGCGCCGGATTCTCGCAAATCGGACAGTTGGGGTTGTTTGTCAGGGCGCCGTTCAATCTCCCTGCTGAGCTGTGAGCAGGCAATAATCGGAACGTCCAATTCCCATGCGAGCACTTTCAAGGCACGCGAGACTTCAGAGATTTCTTGTTCACGAACGCTATAGCGTCCGGTCCCCCGTAGCAGTTGGAGGTAATCGATGATAATCAGTGCAAGGTTTTCGTGTTCACCTTTCAATCGTCTTCCTTCCGCGCGGAGTCCTTGAACGGTCATTCCTCGGTTGTCGTTAATCCAGATAGATGCATTGCTGAGGCTGTCGACACCCTGGGTCAAAGGGCCCCAATAATCCTCGCTAAACTGACCGGCTCGCAAGCGTCCGAAATCTATATGGGATTCTGCGGAGAGCATGCGCATTACGATTTCTTGTTTAGGCTGCTCTAGGCTAAAGATTGCGACAGGCAGGTCCTCTTGGATTGCGATATTTTGGGCTATATTTAGCACAAGCGTTGTTTTTCCCATGCTTGGACGGGCTGCGATAACGATAAGGTTACCGGGCTGGAGCCCAGAAGTCATGTAGTCAAAATCTATGAAACCTGTAGGTACCCCGAGGAATTGCTTCTTTTCTTGGTCCCTTTCACGCCAGAGCTTTTCTATCATCTCAATGCTCTCTTTAAGCAGGGGACGTGCCGAGGTAAATCCTCGTTCTAGTTGGTGCTGGCTAAGTTGAAAGATTGATTCTTGGGAATCGTTTAGAACATCCTCAAGCTCCTTTTGTTCATCTAGTGCGAATTCGCGAATCTGTGCGCCGGCTTGTATTAAGCGTCGGCGTGTAGATTTTTCATAGATAATCTGTGCGTAAAATTCGGTGCTGTCGGTTTCGACAATAGGTGCCTGAAGTTCGTAAAGATAGCCTGCGCCTCCTACACGATTGAGTTTTTCGGTTTTGTTGAGTTCATCAGCGACAAGGATTGCATCAACTTTGCTAAAACGATCGTATACGTCAAGTATAGCGGTGTAAATAAGCTGATGGTCGGTTGTAAAGAAGGCTTCGGGTGTGTGTCCAAGCAGCGCGATGACACGTGGGATGACCATTTTCTCTGTCATCATTGCCCCAAGTACGGCTTGTTCCGCCTCTTTATCTGTAAGGGTTTCCGCTGCATGGACTTGCATAATTATTCTTCCCGTTCGACGACGACGCGCAGTTCAGCGACTACCTCCGTGTGTAATTTCACGGAGACTGTAAACACCCCGAGTTCGCGAATCGGTTCTGAGAGTTCAATGGAGCGTCGCTCGAGTTCAAAACCTTGGGTGCGTAGCGATTCTGAAATATCTGTAGGCGTAACAGAGCCGAAGAGTCGGTCATTTTCGCCTGCACGTCTTGTGAGATGGCACGTAACGCTGGCGAGCTGTGCAGCAATTTCGCGTGCTTGTGCCTTATCCTTTGCTTCCTGCTGGTCGATGACCCGTTTTTGATGTACAAAGTGCCGTTGGTTCCGTTCCGTTGCATGTACTGCTAACTGCATGGGGAGCAGGTAATTTCGGGCATAGCCATCTGCGACCTTCAGCACATCGCCTGGGGCCCCGAGTCCATCAACATGTTTTTTGAGTATAATTTCCATATTTTTATCCTAATTCGTGTTCGTATTGCGGTACCCTCGGTTGGAGAGCCTTTGTTAATTGCTTCCGCGAGGGGTACCGCAATTCCGTGAGAGTTACCGCGTAAAAGGCAACAGTGCCATATTTCGTGCGCGTTTAATGGCGCGTGTTACCATTCGCTGCTGTTTTGCCGAGAGCCCGGAGGCTCGGGGGCTGACAATTTTGCCCCGTTCGTTGACAAACTTACGCAGCGTTTCCACATCTTTGTAATCTACGGATTCGAGTTTACTAAAACGTGACCTTCGTCGATATGCCATATTGATTTGTCTCCATTGATTCAGAGCGGTGAATCCCTGAGATTAGAACGGGATGTCATCCTCAGTTGCTGAGGCTTCGGCAGTGCCGACCGGTTCGGCAGCATTTGTTGGTTGTGGGGTTGCGGCAGCGGCAGCAGCGGGTTGTGCTTCAGCATAGCTGTCTCCGACCTCCTCACCATCTCGTCTGCCGCCGATGAACTGAATCCGAAACGCTCTGACTCGGAGCCGGCTCCGCTTCGTTCCATCCTCGGTTTCCCAGGATTCAAACTTAAGTGCGCCTTCAATGAAAACGGGGCTGCCTTTACTCAGATATTCGTTGACAATTTCGGCTTGTCGGCCCCAAGCTTCTACATCCACAAAACAGGGGGTTTCTTTCTGTTCGCCGGTCTGCTTGTCGGTGTAACGTTCGTTCATAGCGATTCCGAAATTTGTAACCGCGCTTCCGCTGGGGAGGTATTTCATTTCGGGGTCGCGTGTAAGATTTCCCATCAAAATAACTCTGTTGTAACTTGCCATGGTAAATTCCTCTATAGTTTCACGCCTCACGGGGCAGGCTGTGTCCTGCTTGCCGGTTTCGGAATGATCCTTATGTTAGTTCGATTCTGTTGCGTCTTCAGCTGCGTCCCTGTCCGGTGCTGCGTCTTCAGCTGCATCATTGTCCGGTGCTGCGTCTTCAGCTGCGTCCTTGTCCGGTGCTGCGTCTTCAGCTGCGTCCTTGTCCGGTGCTGCGTCTTCAGCTGCGTCCTTGTCCGGTGCTGCGTCTTCAGCTGCATCATTGTCTGGTGCTGTGTCTTCGGCTGCGTCATCGTCCGGTGCTGCGTCTGTTTTTTCAGCTTCCGCGCGCGATGCTTGTGCCGCTTTCAATTTCTCGATGTCGCCTTCGTAAAGCACAATCATGTGCCGTAGGATGGCCTCAATTACCCGGAGCGATTGGTTCAGTTGTGCAATAAAACTCGGTGGGCTCTCAAAGACAAAGACCACGTAATAGCCTTCACTGCACTTCTGAATTGGATAGGCGAGCTGTCTCTTTCCCCAGACATCAATGTCGAGGATAGTTCCGCTGTTTTCAATAAGTCCCTTGACATTTTCCGTGAGAGCTTCCGATTCACTCTCGTCATAGTCAGGGGTGATGATAAGCATAAGTTCGTACGGTTTCAATTTTGTATACCTCTCTCTGGACTCGCGGCCCCACTGATTAACTCAGGAAGCAGAGATTCAATTTAGAATATTCCATTTTTCAGGGTAGAGTTTTCTAACTTATTTAACGTGACATAATTATAACACATTTCGATTGGTATATCAACTTAAAAATTATTTTTTTAAGAGATATACGTACTAAAGCATTGGTAAATTATATTTTAACATATTTTAAGGTAAATGTCAAATTTTTTTGGAAAAACCGAATCTTTTTGATTGACATTTCTGCCTTGTTAGTGGTATCATGAAATTAAAAATAGAAATACAGCAAATAGGACAGAAAAGATGCACACAATTTTAGAGCGATATCAAAAAACTTTCGCAAAAGATAGAGAACTATCAAAAGCTGCAAATCAACTCTTTCCGGATGGCGTGACGCATGACAGTCGCTATATGTTCCCATTTCCGTGCTATATTACCCGTGCTGATGGTTCGAAAAAATGGGGACTTGAGGATAAAATGTTTATAGATTATTGGGCTGGACACGGTGCATTGCTCCTCGGCCATAATCCGCCCGAGGTTGTGGAAGCGGTGACGACACAGATGCATCGTGGTACACACTATGGCGCGTGTCACCCGCTTGAGTTGGAATGGGGCAATCTAGTGAAGCAGCTGATTCCCTCGGCAGAACGGGTCAGATTTGTGAGTTCGGGGACGGAGGCGACGCTTATGGCGATTCGGCTCGCTCGTACCTACACCGGTAAGAATAAGGTGTTGAAATTTGCGGGGCATTTTCACGGTTGGCACGACAGCCTTATCATAGGTGCAAACCCCCCGTTTGAAACAACCATAGCAGGTATTCCACAAGAGGTACACAATACAACCTACGTCTGCCCTCCGAACGATATCGAGGCCGTTGAAAAACTGTTGAAGATGGACAGCGATATTGCGTGCGTTATCCTTGAACCGACAGGCGCATCCTTCGGTATTGTGCCAACGGATGGTGCGTTTTTACAAGACCTGCGCGAGTGCACACGCGAACACGACGTTCTACTCATTTTCGATGAAGTGATTACGGGGTTTCGAGTTGCGCCCGGTGGTGCGCAAACCTATTACGATGTGATCCCCGATATGACGACGCTTGCAAAGATTTTAGCAGGGGGCCTCCCGGGCGGTGCCCTAGCCGGTAAAAAGGAAATCCTTGCGTTTATCTCAAAGGAAGCGGAGCAGGATGGGTTGAAAATGCCGCACCCTGGCACATTTAATGCTAATCCGCTCTCAGCATCCGCAGGAATTGCGATGCTCAATATTGTTAAAACCGGTGAACCGCATAAACAGGCAAATCGTATCGCGCAGTTGCTGCGAGATGGACTCAACCATGTTATTGATGCACACCGATTAGATTGGGCTATTTACGGTGAATTCTCCGGCATTAAACTTCTCATCGGGCACGGGGAAAAGGAGATGCGTGCTGCTGATTTTAACCCGTATACGTGGGATTACAGACGGCTTAAAGGGGGGCAGAATACCGAATTGCTAACGCCTCTCCGGTGCGGGCTGTTGCTCAACGGGGTCGACCTTGCTAGCAACGGTGGTATGACAACCGCAGCACATACGGACACCGATGTTGCGAAAACAGTACACGCCTTTGAACAAACGATTAGCTGGATGAAGGCGGAGGGGTTAATATGAGGGGACATCGGCGGGAAAATCCCCTCTCTTACTGACAGCTGATAACTATTATGGATTACTACATCAGCCTATCCGGTGACGATTCAAACTCAGGGGTCTCTAAAACAGTCCCGTGGCGTAGCATTGCCCGGGTAAACGCTGCTCAATTGAAACCGGGCGATTCGGTGCGATTTCAAGCGAACCAGACCTTCATCGGAAATCTCTCGCTTTCCGGCATGGGTGATATGGACGCTGTAGACAAACCGATAACAATTGGGTCGTACGGTAAGGGCCGGGCAACGATTGCTGCTGGCACTAGGCCCGGTTTCGTAGCGAAAAACAGGGGAGGGGTGCATATAGTTGAACTCAACTTTGTAGGTGCCGGGGCAGAGCAGAATGAGAATCATGGTATCTGTTTTATCAATACACTGCCGGGAAGCATCAAACTAACGCATATCCGTGTTGACAAGGTGGATGTCAGCGGGTTCAAACAGTCAGGGATTTCTATCATAGCAAAACCGGTGGATAAGAGTTGGAGCGGTTTCCGCGATGTAGAAATCACCCATACCACCTCTCATGACAATGGCGATGCGGGGATAAGTGCCATAGGCGTATGGAATCCAGAGCAGGAGGGATATTCCCATGCTGGCATTTACGTAAGCAACTGCTGTGTTTATAACAACCTGGGTATTCCGGGCAAAGAGAACCATTCGGGCGATGGTATTGTCCTCGCTCAGACAGATGGCGCGCTAATTGAGCACTGTCAAGCTTACGAGAACGGCAGGTTAAACGACCACGAAGGCGGTGGACCTGTCGGTATTTGGGCATGGGATTCAAACTGTGTTGTCATACAGTTCAACGAATCGCATCATAACCGCACCGGCAGTAGTAAAGATGGTGGCGGGTTCGATTTGGATGGCGGCATGAAAAATTCAATTATTCAGTATAACTATTCACACAACAACGATGGTGCGGGGTATCTCGTGTCGCAATTCAGCGGTGCCAAAGCGTTTCACGATAACGTTATCCGCTATAATCTCAGTGTGAATGATGGGCAGAAAAACAGGTACGGTGGTATTCACCTTTGGTCTACTGGGGCAAACGGGGGGATTAGGGACACGGTTTTCTATGAGAATACAATTTTCATAGGGGCATCTGCTGCTGGGGATCCTGTAGCGGTTGACTGTCGGAGCAGGGGAATTCACAATATTGGCATCTACAACAACACCTTCATTAGGCGTAGCAATACCGGGGGCAATCTGATTCGTGGTGAAACCAATCCTTCGGTAATTTTTTCTGATAACACTACCGTAACTGTAAACGAAATTTGAGAGGAGTGGACGAAAGTGAAAACGATTACCTATCGCGATGCGCTAAAAGAAGCCCTCGTAGAGGAGATGGAACGCGATGATGCTGTTTTTCTCATGGGGGAAGACATCGCTGAGTATGGCGGTGCGTATAAGGTGACGGATGGTCTCTTCAAAGAATTTGGCAAGGAGCGCATTCGGAACACGCCTATTTCTGAGTCGGCAATTATTGGGACCGCATTGGGTGCTGCTGTAACGGGCATGCGTCCAGTTGCGGAGTTGATGTATATTGACTTCACCGCAGTCGGCATGGATCAGATAGTGAACCAGGTGGCTAAAATTCGGTATATGGTTGGCGGGCAATTAGATGTGCCCCTTGTGATTCGGACGCAAGGCGGTGCCGGTCGTTCCTCTGCTGCGCAGCATGCTCAAAGTCTTGAAGCCTGGTTTGTGCATATTCCTGGGTTGTTAGTTGTGATGCCTTCTACGCCTTACGATGCGAAGGGGTTGCTGAAAACAGCAATTCGGGACGACAATCCGATCATGTTTATTGAACATAAGCTGCTGTATACGGAGGAGGGTGAAATTCCTGATGAGGAGTATACGATTCCATTGGGAGTAGCAGATATCAAACGTGAAGGTGAAGATATAACGATTCTCGCCACGTCACGCATGGTTCTGAACGCGCTCACCGCTGCAGATGAATTAGCGGCGGAGGGCATTTCGGCAGAAGTAGTCGATCCGAGGACGTTAATGCCGCTTGACAAATCGACTATTTTTGATTCTGTCAAGAAAACCAATCGGCTGCTGATTGCACACGAGGCGGTCGGTAGAGCAGGGTTCGGTGCTGAGATTGCCGCGCTCGTTGTTCGCGAGGTATTCGATTATCTCGATGCCCCGATTGAGCGTGTTACTGCTGCCCCTGTGCCGGTGCCGTTTGCCCCCGTTATGGAAAATTTTGTTATTCCGGACGCTGCACAGATTGTTGAAGCTGCGCGGAAATTGGTTCAGTACGAAATTTGAAATTGTAGGTTGGGTTGAACACGCCGAAAGTTTTCTATACATGCATTTGGCAAGAAACCTGACATTAAAAAAAAGAGAAGGAGAAATTATCGTGGAATTGCAAGAGTACTTACAGTTCATCACGGCGAAACATGTTTTGTTTGCGGTTGTTGGTATATTTCTTTTAGTATGCTTAGCGACCAGTTTTTATACAGTTGAGGCGGACGAAATAGCTGTCGTTTTGATGTTCGGTAAATCTGTTAGACAAACGCAACCGGGGCTTCATTTCAAATTGCCGCTCGGTATTGAGAAGGCGATTAGCGTTCCGGTTCGAAAGGTGTTCAAAGAGGAATTCGGGTTTCGGACGCTTAAAGCGGGTGTCCGTACCCAGTACGATACAAGAGATTACGGAGATGAATCGCTCCTGCTGACCGGTGACCTTAATATTGCCGATGTCGAATGGGTGGTTCAATACAAGATTAAAGACCCGAAAAGTTTCCTATTTTTCGTAAGAAATCCGCAGCGCGCTTTGCGGGACCTTTCTGAGTCGGTCATGAGCCGGGTAATTGGGGACCGCACTGTCACAGAGGTGTTAACCGTCGGACGTATCGAAATCGCCGCAGAGGTTGAAACGCATCTACAAAAACAGCTCGATTTGTATCAAACTGGCTTGGATGTGGCGACGGTGACCTTACAGGACGTGAACCCGCCAGATAAGGTAAAACCCGCTTTTAATGCCGTTAACGAGGCGAAGCAGGAAAAGGAGCGGTTAATCAACGAAGCGTGGCGGGATTACAACCAATCTGTACCGAAATCCAAAGGGTTGGCATCACAACAGATTTCGGAAGCGCAGGGGTACGCGTTGAAGCGGGTTAATGAAGCACAAGGCGATGCCGATCGGTTCAATGCAATTCGTTCCGAGTATCAGAAGGCGAAAGAGGTGACGCGCCAACGACTTTACCTCGAAATGATGAAAGAGTTCCTGCCACAGGTTAAGGAAATTTACGTCATCGACGCAAAAGCGAATACGCCGATTCCTATCTTGCAACTCAAGGACTAAATCTAATAAGGAGTTTTCTGATGAAGCTTAAAATACTGATACCGATTATTATCATTGTCATTGTAGTAATCCCGGTTGCTGCGACTATGTTTTACACCGTGCATGAAGGTGAGCAGGTAGTCCTTACCGAATTCGGCCGGCCTGTGGGAGAACCGACTGTAACCGCGGGTTTAAAGGTAAAGACCCCTTTTATTCAACAGGTACATCGCTTTGAGAAGCGCGTTCTTGAATGGGATGGATCGCCAAACCAAATTCCGACGAAGGACAAAAAATTTATCTGGTTGGATACAACCGCTCGGTGGCGGATTAAAGATGCCCTCAAATTCTATCAGGCACTCGGCACAGAGGAACTTGCACAATCCCGCCTTGATGATATCATAGATTCCGCAGCACGAGATTTGGTGACAGCACAACTCTTGATTGAAGTCGTGCGAGATTCAAATCGGGTGCTAAGTGTTGATACGGAAATCCTCGAAGATGAGGAGGGACAAACTGGCGAACCGTTGGAGGAAATCCAGATTGGCAGAGAGCGAATCACACAGATGATACGGGAAAAGGTTCAGAAAACTGTGCCGCAATTTGGCATTGAGCTCGTTGATATTCAGATTAAACGTATTAACTATGTAGACGAGGTGCGTGAGAAGGTCTTTACTCGTATGATTTCGGAACGTCAACGTATCTCCGAAAAGTATAAATCCGAGGGCGAAGGCGAGGCGGCTAAAATCATGGGGCAGAAGCAGAAGGAGTTAGAGCGCATCAAATCGGAAGCCTATAAAGAGACGGAACAGATTAAGGGTGATGCTGATGCACAGGCGATACAGATTTATGCGGGCGCACACGGAAAAGACCCCGAGTTTTTTGCCTTTCTTCAAACGTTGGAAACCTATCGTCAAACGGCAAATGCAAGCACGAAGTTGATTTTGACAACGGATAGCGATTTCTATAAATATCTGAAAGAGAGTCAATTGCTTGCACGTTAATAAAAATGGGAGCTGTGGTATAATTGTTACCAACACACTTGAATTGGAGGATACGGATTGTTAAAAGTATCAAAATTTGGTGGCAGTTCTCTTGCAACGGGAGAACAGGTTCGCCAGGTTTGCGACATTATCACCGCCGATCCGGCGCGACGGTTAATTGTGGTGTCGGCCCCCGGACGACGGCACAGCCAAGATATTAAAGTGACCGACCTGCTGATTGCAGCGGCATCGGAGCGATTGATGGGAAAAATCGGGGCATCGGAATGTGCTGAGGTGATTGAACGTTACCGGAATATCGCCTCCGAATTGGAACTCCCCGCCGAAGTTGTTGAACCTATCGCTAACGACTTGACACAACGTCTTGAAAACAGTACTGCTGATGCGGACCTCTATATGGATACGATGAAGGCGGGCGGCGAAGACAATTGTGCGCGTCTCATTGCACAAGTCCTACAAGCACGCGGTATAGAAGCACACTACATAAATCCGAAGGACGCGGGTATGCTTCTCTCTGACGAGCCGGGCAATGCACAAGTGCTCCCGGAGGCATATAACCGCTTGCGAAATCTAACCGACCGTCCGGGTATCACGATTTTCCCTGGATTCTTCGGGTATTCCAAAGAGGGGCACGTTGTAACCTTTTCGCGTGGCGGGTCGGACATTACGGGAGCTATTCTTGCAAGCGCGGTTCGCGCAGAGGTCTATGAAAATTTCACAGATGTAGACTCCGTGTTTGCTGCGAATCCATCTATTGTGTCTAATCCTGCCCCGATTTCGGAGTTAACCTACCGTGAGATGCGGGAGCTCTCCTATGCCGGGTTTTCAGTATTTCACGATGAGGCACTTGAACCTGTTTACCGTGCTGAAGTTCCGGTCCACATCCGAAATACGAACAACCTAGACGCTGCTGGTACTCTGATTGTTCCACACTGTACCTCACGTGAAATACCGGTTGTCGGTATCGCTGCCATGAGTAATGTCTGTTGTGTATACGTTAGCAAATACCTGATGAACCGGCAGATAGGGTTCGGTAGACGGTTGTTGCAGGTTTTAGAGGGTGAAGATATTTCGTTTGAGCATGTGCCATCTGGTATAGACAATATGTCTGTGATTCTTCGCGAAGAAAACCTATCTGCCGAAAAAGAGAAGCGGGTCGTTGAAAAGATTCGGCAAACACTCGCGCCAGAAGATGTTTTTGTGGAGCGTGGGTTATCTCTCATCATGGTTGTCGGGGAAGGCATGCGGCACACCGTCGGTATCGCCTCCCGCGCGACCGGCGCATTGGCAGGAGCACAGGTGAATATAGAGATGATTAATCAGGGGTCCAATGAGGTCAGTATGATGTTCGGGGTAAAATCAACAGATATGGCTGCTGCTGTTCAAGCCCTCTATGAGGAATTTTTCAATGGTAATAGTAACGGTTGAACGGAATGAATTGGCTGCTGGCAAACTCACAGAAACGCACCTTATAAAAGCTGTTGAGGCGATTCGTGTTGATGGATGTGTTGTTTTAGAGAACGTTATCAATCATGACCATCTGGATATTCTGCGCGAGCGGATGGATGCAGATTCGCAAAAGCTGATTAAAGCAAAGAAATGGGGCGGAGCAGGTGGACTCAAGGGGCACCTTCAGCAGGGACCGCCGCCGTTTGCCCCGTATATCTTCAGCGACATCGTGGCAAACCCGTATATCGTGCAGGTAACACGAGAGCTGCTCGGTCCTGGCGTTTACAATAATTTCTATAACGGCAATACGAACTGCCCCGGTAGTGAAACACAACCGCTCCATAGAGATGGCGACCATCTTTGGTTAAATCAGGAGATAGCACATCCGACAGCACAGGTGGTGGTCAATATTTCACCGCAGGATACAACGGAGGAGAACGGCAGTGTGGAGCTGTGGCCGGGGTCACATCTATATGTCAGCGGCCGACAAATAGATGCAGAGCATGAAGCGGAACGGCGCAAAATCGCACCGCCTATTCGGGGGAATGCGAAAAAGGGAAGCGTGCTCATCCGAGACATACGACTCTGGCACCGAGGGGTACCCAACTTGTCCGACAAACCGCGCCACATGATAGCGATGATTCATCGCATCCGATGGCTCCGCTCGAACAGACGTTTGAAATACCGAACCGGATGTGAAGCCGCTTTTGAAAATAGTGACCTCGACCATAACGCTGAGTTCGTTGACGATAAGCTGGACGATTATCTCTTCAACCCGAAATTCTGATTTTCATGACCCTTTTCCGAATCGAAGAAACTGCTCGGTACAACGCTACTGCCGAGGATTTTTAAGGAAAACGCCCCTTATGCATTCTAAAACCGAATGGCTTCCAGTGGAGCCTGACCTCAAGACAGCTTGTGAAATCTATAGTGACCCGATTTACGCGCTCTCTCAAGCAGAGATGCCAGCTATCATTCTGCGAGGTGCCTATTCACCTACGCACTGCCAAAGCCTCATCGGGCGGTTCACAAATATGGGGCTGATGCGTGATGAAGCGGATATCAACTCTGCTGATAAACGCACCCGTATTGACATCGGTACAAGCCTCGGCAATCGCGGGGCTGATAAACAACGTTTTTTCGCACACGCTGCAGCGACACATCACCTTTTCCAATACCTCTTTGATGGATATGATAACCCGGTTGACCTCATTTATGAATCCCTTGCAGCATTAGCACCGGGAAAAGAGGTAAAGGTGGCACATGAACCTGATGGTGCACAGTACGGGCCTGCCATTTTTCGGGTCCACTACGAAACACATAGCTATAAACCTCACATCGATCATGTTAAATACCGGGAGCGCCGTACCGATTACACGGTTTACCGCTTTGAACATCAGTTTGCGGGGGTGTTGTGTTTCCAAAATGCTGATGAAACCGGTAAAGGTACACAAGCTATTCTGCATCGGTGCCTCTGGTCCGAGGAGATTCAACCGCATATCGCAGCCGAAACATTTGACCAATATGCCGCTGAGAACGAGATAGAAAACTATCAAGTTGATTTGCAACAGGGCGACCTCTATTTTTTCAACACCCGATGTATCCATGAGGTGCCGCCTGTTCAAGGCACGCGGGCGCGAATTGTGTTGGCAGTTTTTATCGGTTATTCCCCGGACGATGATGAGATTTTCGTTTGGTCATAAGTTCGCCTGATGCTATAAATTCTGTAGTTTTGATTTTCTACAATAGGCCCTCTGCTGTCGGCCTGCTCTCTCTCGCGAGCTTACACCTTTTTTCGATGGAAAAGAATTCACTGTGCTGAGCATCATCTAATAGTCAGTGTCTGTAAGCCCAACCAACGGGCGGGCTGGATATACGGAGGTATCCGTTTTTTCCTAAATATTCCCTCACCGAACCGCAAGGAAATCTTAAAAATTGAAAAGTTAACACATTTCGTGTATAATGTTAGATAAACAGATGTCTATTCACGAAAGGGGATAAAGTGCCTGTAACTGACACTATTTCTAAAAGACATGTTCTGAGAAACCCAGATGATTTTGCGAACCTTTGTTTCGATGGAAAAGAATTCACTGTGCTGGACATCATCACGCCTGAACAACCCACGTTTGAGATGTATCAGGGAGATGTGCTTATCAAAGTGGAAGTTGATGGCAGAGAGGCATTGCTGCATATTGAATTTCAGACCGCAGACAGCTATAATCCGCGTATGCCTGTAAGGATGGCAGGTTACATTATTCAGATAGTCGAGACATATCAGTTGCCTGTGTATTCTTATGTCATCTATATTCGTCCGGATGTGGGTGAAAATGACCCGGGGTCTTTTGTGCAAGGTTTTGGGAATCACCGGGTTTTGATAGAGTATCAGGTGATTCGTCTGATAAAGATGGATGGTCAGGCGGTATTGGATTCGAATGCGGTCGGGTTGCTTCCGTTTACGCCGTTGATGGCGCGTCCTGCGGGTGTAGATGCAGAGGCGTGGTTTCGGCGATGTGTTCGTGCTGCGGCACGCGCAGATGTTCCTAACACCTCTGAGTATATCGCGAGCATGGCTATTTTAGGCAATTTAGTTTATGATACGCAGATGATTTTAACTATTGTATCGGAGGAGACGATGTACGAATTAGATATTATCCGACACCTAACAGAGGAAGCTGCAGCGGAAGCACGTCAGCAAGGTAGGGAACAGGGCGAAAAGGAACGTTCGCGTAAATACATCTTTGAGGTGCTAACTTCTCGTTTGCAACCTGATGCTGCCAGCCGCTTTAAGCCCGTATTGGAGCAGATTGACGACTTGCAGCAGCTTGATACACTGCTTCGCGCTGCGGCGTTGGCGGACACGCCCAAAGACTTCGAACGGGTTTTAGAAGAGAATGGGAATTGAATAGCAATCTCCACTCTTAGCAAGCCGGGAGCAGTTGATAAAACACCTCGCCGGTCTGGCTATACGGAGGTATCCGTTTTTTCCTAAATATCCCCTAAACGAACCGCAAGGAAATATTAAAAAATGCAAAAGACACTATTTTCCATATTTTTGACGTTATTTCTAATTTCGACTGTCCATCTCCCGAATAGTTTTGGGCAAGGAGACATGCAATTCAGTTTACCGGAGGATGCCAAAGCGCGTCTAGGTAAAGGTTGGATAAATGAGATTCAATATTCACCGGACGGTAGCCGTTTAGCGGTTGCAAGTTCCATCGGTATTTGGTTGTATACTACAACCCCTTATCAGGAAATAGCCTTGCTTACTGAACATACAAGCTGGGTGACTAGCATTGGGTTCAGCAAGACTGGAACCCTTGCGGGTGGTGGTTCGGATGGCACTATCCGCCTCTGGGACACCGCCACGGGTGAATATCAGCAGACGCTGACAGGGCATACGGATATTGTCAGGAGCGTAGCGTTCAGTCCGGATGGCAGCACGGTTGCCAGTGGGAGTGACGATGGCACTATCCGCCTCTATAGTACTATGTCTGGTCAGTCTCAGGAGCCACTCATCGGCCATACAGACGTTATTAGGAGCGTAGCGTTCAGTCCGGATGGCAGCACGGTTGCCAGTGGGAGTGACGATGGCACTATCCGCCTCTGGGACGCTGTCTCTGGTGTCCATCAACAGTCGTTCACTGGGCATTCGGGCGCGGTGTACAGTGTTACGTTCGATGCGAACGGTAGCACGGTTGCGAGCGCGAGTGTAGACGGCACAGTCCGTCTCTGGGAAGTCGCCTTTGGGCGACAAAAACAGGTGCTCTCTGGACATACGGATGCTGTCTTGAGCGTCGCGTACAATGCGAGTGGGGGTACGCTTGCGAGCGGGGGGGCAGATGGCACCGTCCGTCTCTGGGATGCTGTCTTCGGCGGTGAAAAGCAGACGCTCAGGGGACATACAGGTTATGTCTTGAGTGTTGCATTCAATGCGAGTGGGGGTACGCTTGCGAGCGGGAGTGTAGATGGCACTATCCGTCTCTGGGATGCTGTCTTCGGCGGTGAAAGGCAGACACTGACAGGGTATACAGATTATGTCTTAGGCATTGCATTCAGCGGGAGTGGCGGCACGCTTGCAAGTGCAAGCACAGACAATACAGTGAATCTGTGGAATGCTATCTCCGGTCAGTACCAGCAAAAACTCACAGGCCATACAAATTGGGTTTGGCACGCTGTTTTCAGCCCGGATGGGCAAATGCTTGCAACCGGTTCAAGCGATAGCACTATCCGCCTCTGGAATATTGCCTCTGGCACCCCCTTGCAGACGCTTTCCGGCCATACAGATGTTGTCTTGAGTGTTGCGTTTAGTTTAGATGGTCGGACGCTTGCCAGTGGAAGTGGTGACGGCACTGTCCGCCTCTGGGATGTTACCTCTGGCACCTCTCTACAGACGCTCACAGAACACACGGATGCCGTTTTTAGCGTTGCGTTCAGTCCGGACGGTCGGACGCTTGCCAGTGGAAGTGGTGACGGCACTATCCGCCTCTATGATGCAACCACAGGACAGTCTCAGCGGACACTCATAGGACATACAGATTATGTTAGGAGCATTGCGTTTAGTCCAGATAGCGGCACGCTTGCCAGTGGAAGTGACGATGGTACTGTCCGTTTGTGGGATACCGCCTTCGGTCTGAACAAGCAGACGTTCGTAGGGCATACAGATTATATTTTTAGTATCGCTTTCAGTCCGAATGGTAATACCGTAGCGAGTGGGAGTTTGGATGGTACAGTCCGCCTCTGGGATACTGTCTCCGGTCAAGCGTTGCAAACGCTCGATGGACATACAAGCGGTGTGCTAAGCGTTGCGTTCAGTTCGGATGGCACGCTTGCTAGTGGAAGTTCGGATGGCACAGTGCTGTTGTGGGACCCCTCACTTGCAATGACCAGCTATGCAACTGTTGGGTTTTCGCCATCGCCAGTAGAATCACCTGCTATTGGTAAAAGGTTAACCTTTTCACTTAACATTGCGGACGGGGTGGCCGTGTCAGGCTATCAGGCGAATGTGCTATTTGATACTTCTGCCCTCCGCTATGTTGAAAGTGCTAATTCGGATTATTTATCCGGAGACGCTTTCACAGTGGGAGCAGTCGTTTCGGAAGGCAGTGTGACGCTTGCGGCAACGTCTCTCACTGGCGAAAGCAGCGGGGCAGGCACGCTTGCAACCATCACTTTTGAGGTTGTCGACCCCAAGGCATCTATGTTAACGTTATCTGATGTGCTCCTCACTAACAGGGCGGGCACCGTTTCTTACGCCAAAGTTGAAATTGGGCATATAACGGCACCTATGCTCAAGACAGGAGATGTCAATGGTGACGGTGTAGTGAATATCCAAGATTTAACACTAGTTGCCTCAAACTTCACGCGGACCGGGGAAAATGTAGCGGACATTAACGAGGATGGTATCGTCAATATCGTAGATTTGGCTTTGGTTGCATCAGGACTGGAAAATACCGCGAGTGCACCCGGAATATGGACGAGCAACGCGGCGGCACTGCCAACAAGAACGGATGTACAAGAGTGGCTACGTGAAGCGCAACAAATCGCATTGCCTGATAGGGATTTTCAACACGGTATCCTTGTGCTGCAGCAGCTTCTTGAAACGTTGTCCCCGAAAGAGACAGCACTTCTTCCGAACTATCCAAACCCGTTCAATCCAGAGACGTGGATACCGTATCAACTGTCCAAAGCCGCGGATGTCACGATTAGCATCTATGCGTCAGATGGGAACGTTATTCGGACGTTAGCGTTAGGGCATCGGGATGCGGGGATGTGTCACAACCGCAGCCAAGCCGCGTATTGGGATGGCAAAAACGAGTTAGGCGAGTCCGTAGCGAGCGGTGTGTATTTCTACACGCTTACCGCTGGTAAATTCTCCGCCACGCGCAAAATGCTCATCCTGAAATAGTATCATAGGACCTTATGATAGCTGGAGTGCTGTTGGCTTCGCTAGAAACTGTTGGAAACCGTTGGCCTGTTGGTTAATGGAAACCAGAAGTCTCTGACGCGTGTCAAAAACCTGCTTAGAATCATAACCTCTTGCTAATTGCTAATTGCCAATTGCTAATCGCTAATTTATACAATGTTTCAGAATATATCTGAAATTCTTACATTAAGTGCTTCTGCCGCTGTGCAGTGGCTCTTTTATCGGAAACGTTTACCGAAGGATTTCACGCCTGAACGGATTCTCGTCGTCAAACTTGACCATCTTGGCGATGTGCTGTTGGCAACACCGGTGTGCTCCAATTTACGTCAAACATATCCGAATGCAGAACTGCACGCGCTGGCTGGCGGGTGGAGCCGTGTTGTTTTAGAGCATCACCCGGATGTGGATAAGGTGCTTGAATACAATTCACCCTTTTTTTGTCGTTCGGGAAAACCGACGCGCTTCCGGGAAGCGGTGCAGCTCTACCGAGAATTACGGCATCAAAAATACGATTTGTTGATAGAGCTCCGGGGCGATTGGCGGACTGCGGGGTTTTCGCTCCTGCGGGTTACACCGAAACGACTTGCACGGGCAACGTTACAGGTTGCCAATAGGGTAGGTTTCAGAAAGTTCAGTGGAATACACGAAACAACCCGAAATCTGGATGTGTTGAGGCAGGCAGGCATCGCAACCCCGATGCAAACGCCTACCTTCAAGGTGCCAGAAGCGGCTGAAAAGTGGGCCTCTGATTTCCTGGCGGTCCATCGGATTAACCGAGCATATCCGCTGATTGTTGTCCATCCGGGGTCGCCGGTTGCGCTCAAAAGGTGGCTGCCCGAACGTTATGCGGAAGTGGCAGATTGGTTAATTGCCCGAAAACGTGCACAAATTGTATTTGTTGGGGTACAAGATGAAATTCCGATAGTTAATGCCATTCAAGCGCGTATGCAGGGGGAATCCATTAATATTGCTGGCGAAACGTCTGTGATAGAATTGGCATCAATCTTGCAACTAGCTACAGTGTTTATCGGTAATGATAGCGGTCCGATGCACCTCGCTGCAGCAGTCGGGACCTGGACAATCGGACTGTATGGTCCAAGCGAGTCGGCTCGCTTTGGTCCGGTGGGGGCTTGGTGTGAAACGGTTCGTGGAACTACACCGTGTCCACCGTGTTCAGGTGAATTGTGCCGATTCGGGACAGCCGAATGCATGCAGCAGATTCAGGTATCCGATGTGCTTCAGCGGCTCACGGAGATGGATTGCCTTGATAATTCGCCGCATTCAAGTTTAATTTGACATATTTTTGGATATAGTCTATAATGTTTTCGTAGAATTCTTCATTATTTAAGCAGCGATTCAAAATGCTGTACATAAACTGCACCGTTACGTGCAGTTTTTAAGGTGAGCTGCACGAAACGGTGCAGTTTTTCGATACGGATGTCGGGATTATGGGCAAATAACCTAACTTTTACTATTGGCACGAAACTTGCATATAGTTCCACATAACATCAAAACTTAATTTTTTTGTGAGGTAAAACGAATGAGTGCAAAAAGAATGTCCGGAGCCTTAATGACTTCTATTATGCTTCACGTAGCGATAGCGTTGGTGGCAGGTTTTTACCTGGTCACTAAAACGCAAAAATTCAAGGACCTCGTTGGTGCTGAAGTGCTACAGACGAAAGAAGCCCCGAAGCCTAAGGTTCGGAAACCTATAATCAAACCTGTTATTAAACCTACACTTCCTACGCAAAATACCGTTGTGGTTGAACAAGTTCAGGTGCAACCGCGTGTAACGACCGCACTTGCCGCGAAACCAACGGATTTCCAACCGCAGACGGTGCTGGAATTTTCAAATCAACCTGTTAAGGTAAATGCACCGATTAATCCGAATGTGCCGAAGGTTGTGACCCCGAACACGCCTGTTCCGGAGGTAGTTACACATACCGATTTGCCTGTATCCGACGCGCCTTCAGCTTTGGCGTTTGCTGGTCCGGCTGCGAATCCACCTTCAGCGGGTCCCGCTCACATTGCGCGGGGTGTTGCTGGAAGTCCTGTTCAGGTGAAAGTCACCTTTGAACGTCCGCCCGGTCTTGCGATGGTTGCCAACGTAGGTGCTGAGGGCGACGCGCTCGGTAATGTCATAGAGAATATTACGCTCGGAAACGTTGAAGTGCCACCTCTGCCCAGAGGCGAACCCGGTGGTCGTGTTATCGGCAAGGGCCGTGATATTCGCGGTGTTTTCCGTTTCACACGTATTCGCCACACGCTCTCTGACTGGTGGGCAGACGCTTCCTCCCTGAACGCGCTTGCCAAATGGCTCAACGAGAAAACCAAAATCAAAACGGACATGAACGTTGAAGGTGGCGCGCTGAAACTGACAGATGCGAACCTACTAAAGACCCCGTTAGTCTTCCTGACAGGTCACGACCCATCTCTTGTGAAGGAGAAAGGGTTGCTCGGTAGTCAGCATGGTGGCGGTAAAATGGATAACCGTTTCACCGAAACCGAAGCCGCTGGACTGCGTAAATACCTCGTTGAAAAAGGTGGATTTCTCATCTTTGACGATTGTGGTGTAAATGCACCTGCACAGGCAATGGTTCGTCTGTTCCTACAGCAGATGCGGTATGTGATGCCTGAGCATCAAATCGAACGTATCTCCAACGACCATGAGATTTATGACAACTTCTACGAAATGGGCGGTCCCCCTGTCGGTTACGATATTTTCTGGTGGGGTACTAAACCGAAGAAGCGTAACTTCCTTGAAGGCGTTTCGGTTGGTGATAAGTTGTCCGTTATCGTTGTTCGCCGAGATTACATGTGTGCGATGGAGGCAGTAAGTCTTCCGACGCGTGCGGTTCATTATTCACCCGGTGTGTATCGTTTCATGACAAACGTAGTTGTGTATGCGTTGACACACGGTAACATCGCTGATTACTCCGGCTATGTGCCTGAAGACACCTTAGCGAAACGTGAGCTTCCGACACGTGCACCCGAAGCTGCGAAAATCGGTGCCGTTGAATAAAAGTAGTGTTTTGGCTCATGTTAGAGGCTTGCGCGCTTTTTACATGAGCCAACCCCTCTTTCTTTGACACAAAGGCATCTCTATCTTACAATGAAAATAGTGTGATAAAACATCAATCGGAACTGGAAAGTCAACTCAAACATGTGAACGCAGAAATAGAGAAAATCAAAATAGTTTTGAAAACGCAATTCAACCTGCACATCTAACTATTTGATAAAATGTCAAAAAAAATGTTGCGCAGAAAATGTAGCTCCGTTTATAATACTTGAACAGGTGAGAAATCACTTCAGAGTGATTGACATATTTTGTGTTGTTCTGTAAAATGACAACAAGGTGTTCTCAATGCACGGCAAAGGTGCGTTACACCGGGGCACGTTTCCCCCCTTGGGAGGAGCGCTGACAGTGCTAACAGCTTTAAAAGCACCATCCGCGCGTAGCCCATATCATAGTATAACCCAAGTTGCTAGTAATAAATCCCTTTGATATCCATGGGATTTGCTGTATAATGTCTTTGTGACAATAAAACAAAAGGAGAAACCCCATGGATTTAACCATTGTAGCAGTTTACACAATTTGTGACGACCTTTTAATCTCAATAGGACATAAAACCCATCCCAAGGCACAAATGACAGATGCTGAAGTGATGACAACTGCGATTATCGCAGCACGGTATTTTGGAGGCAATCATCAAAGAGCCTGTAGTGTTCTGAAAACCTTCGGATACATTCCGAATATGTTAGGGTATTCCCGATACAATCGGAGGCTTCATAAGATACCGCATTTATTTCAAACACTTTTTGGATATATGTCGGAGGTATCTAAAGCCACTAACCCGAATGGTATTTATTCGATTGACACCTATCCGGTATCCGTATGTGACAACATCCGGCGGATTAGCCGCTGCCGTCTCTATCAAGGCGAACAATGGCGTGGCACCATCCATAGTAAACACCGCCACTTTTATGGTCTCAAAGTGCATCTGATGGTGACCGAAGCGGGACACATCGTTGAGGTTTTCTTCACCCCCGGCAAGTGGAACGATGTCCGGGGGATGCGATACTTCCCATTTGATGTGCCTGATGGTTCGGTGATATATGCCGATAAGGCATATTGCAACTATGCGATTGAAGACGCACTCCAGGATGTAGGGATTACTTTCAAACCGCTTCGGAAGAAGAATCTCAAGCGTCAGTTTCCGCCTTGGGAGGTCTCCTTACAACATTATTACAGAAAACGGGTTGAAGTGACAAATAGTCTGATTACACAACTCTTACCCAAGTCAATACATGCAGTGACACCGACAGGTTTTGAGTTGAAAGTGTTTTTATTTATCATCGCAACAAATGGACAACAACTTTATGGCGATAACTAGCAACTTAGGTTAGTATAGTATGATAGGGCTGGTTTTCATGGTATCACAAGCTTGTGATAATTGAAATATGAAAGCCAGCGTTGCCCGAAGGTTAGAGTCGGTAGCGACTGTTTCGTTTCACTTTTTCCTGCCCCCCCCTCTCACCTTTAGGGACTGTCAAAATCAAAACAGACCGGTGAAAGTTAGATACATTTACTTTCACACATCAAACTGATAAAGGAGACTTTCAAGTGTTATTTTTAAGGAATATGATGGACAATCACAAGATATTAACTGCAATCCTTGTGATTTACTTCTGTTTATTTTTGGGAGTATATCAGGCCGTTGCTATATTTTGGAAAATCATTGGTGTTATAGTAGATTTTAGAATTACGTATACATATTGATAATCTCGGTGAGTGACTTATCTGCGTTATATTTCCGGAGCCGCTTAATGTTGGCGAAGTCCTGTTCAATCGGATTGTAGTCCGGAGAATACGGGGGCAAAAACAAAAGGGTCGCCCCTGTTGCTTCTATCAGTTCTCTACTTCGCGCCGTTTTGTGAAAAGTCGCATTGTCCATTATCACTGTGTGCGATGCTGTGAGATGCGGGCATAAGTCTTTTGATAACCAAGTGTTGAAACGCTCGGCATTGCAGCTGCCTTTGAATAAGGTGTGTGCCGCAAACTTCCCCTCTATTCGTGCAGCTATCATATTCGTTTTGGGATGTTTTTGACCGGTAACTAATGCACGAACAGGGACACCTATAGGGGCATACCCATAAGGTCTAAAAGTCTCTGGCATAAAACTGCATTCGTCCACAAAAACTAAGGACTTCCCGTTCTGTTGTTCTATTTGCAACTGTTTTTGATAGGTTTGACGCTTTTGAGGGCAGCGCTCCTTATACCCTATTGTCGCCCGAAGCGGCAACAGCGGAAGACTTTTTTTTTCGCGTAAAACCCATTTTTTTCAATGTATACCAAATACAGAAGGTGGATACCTCGAAGTGATTTGCCCGCTCTGCGAGTGTTTGATCTGGAAAATCGGTAGCGTGTTTTCGGAGTGCCTCAACAGAGAGTGCCCGGGGGCCTCGGGGGCCCGGTTTTTCATAAGTGAAAGGGTCTTCGGCAGAGAGCCACCGGTAAATGATAGTGCGGGAAACAGAAAAGCGTTTCGATGCTTCTGTTTTACTGCCACCTGCTTCAATAAAATCTAAGACGCGTTTACGTAAATCCTTGGAATATCTCATAATATATGAAGTATACCAAATGCAGAAAAAAATGTCAACGTATTTCCATAATCTACTATATCTTAGGCATTATAACTGTCATACAACTTATTCAGGAGGCGATAAAGTCTTTGGAAGAAAAGATTGCAGCAAAGGAGGCTGAAATTACGAGGTTAGATAAGCTCGCGGACTGGTGGTTTGATGAGTATAAAAGAAGGCGTGCTGTAATGAAGCAACGGGAACGGGAAGTTAATTCGGCACGGAGAGCTTACAATGCAGCCGTAACTGCTTATAATTCTGCGGTGACGGCAGAAAAGGCTGCTGGACGTTCTTATAGGACTGCCGCTCATTATGCTCAAATGGCACAAAGAGATTATATGAATCATGTTCAGTGGTGTTCTACGTGTCGGGGCTCCATGTTATGTCCGATTGGACAGAATCTACATGCGGCTTGGCAATCGTGGGAAAAAGCGAAAAAAGATGCGAAGGTGGCTTGGGATAACGCAAAGGCTCAGGTCAAGTCTGCAAGAAGTGCGAAAAAAGCTGCGAAGGAAACATTAGACATAGCCCTGTTCAATTTAGGTTCTGCAAGGATGCTGGCTAATGCAGCATTAGCTCAGGCGCGTGCTCTTAACAAAGCAGTTGACAAATTACGTGCCGAACTTAAACCTCTGATGGTAAAAAAAGCAATAAAAGATGCTGAGCTTGCAAAGGCTATGGGTGACTTAGCGGAAGCGAAACGAAAGCTTGACGAGGCGGAACGGGATTATCCTGACCAGTGGCGCGAATCTATGAAAGATCCTAATTTTAGGCAGGATGTTGATAGGATTAGAAATTTTTAGATTCATTAACGGTGAACCTTGAAAGGTCACATTTTCTGTCCGAGCGATCTCCGCATTGTGACGCACCTCACAGAGCGTCGGGACTCGGAGTTCTCTCGGACACGAGAAAGGAGTATAAAAAGTGAAACTTGTTGTTTTTACGGGGATTGGGATTATAATATTGGCAATCTTCTGTGTGATTCTATTTACACGTCTTGAAAGAGATTCTGAAGTTCCGGTAGATATTTCTACAAAAAATGCGGAGACCGAAGTTACTGATGTCAATTCGCTTATCAATTCGCTTCCGAAACCTAAAATTCCTGTGGGGTGGTCAGAAGACTTTTGGGTAAAAGAGTTTGATGAGGAACTGGCAAAAGAGGCCGCACTTGAGGCAGCACAGTGGAAAAAGGAGTTTTATGAACACACAGAGAGCATGTTCGCGAAGAAGCGTTCAGCTCTTTCGGATGCGGATTTGGCGGAAATAGACTCCATGTTATCCAAATTTGAATCTTTAGAGAACATGTCTGAATCGGCTATTATTGACACGCTTTTGAGTTTTTATCCTGATAGCAGGCTCCTTGATGAGGAGCTGCGTCAGCGTTCGCATGAGGGGCGTCGTCAGGGTTTGATTGAATATTATAGAGGTTTAGATGGACTTTCTGAACCGGATGCCCCCGAATTAACCAAAGATCAAAAGTTGCAATTTATGGTGTATCTTGTTCAGGATGATATATCTACTGAAAGGAAAATAAAGAGAGAAGTTGCGGAAGAGGCGCGGCGCGATCAAGCGTTAAAAGAATCTGACCCCGATCTCTATTTTGATAAGGAGGAGGTAGAGCTTGCTGATACCATACGTGAAGTAGAAGAGTCCCTTAGGGAAGCGGAGGAATCTGGCGACACGGAAATGGCTGAGACATGGCGTAATCATTTATCAATATTGCATGAGATGGAGGAAGGTCAAGATGATCGTAGAGAATTAATCACGAGTATTATTAAGGGAACGTCGGAAGAGTATTTCTTAAAGGATCATCCCATATTTAAGGATCTTCCTCAATTGGATGACAATCTCGTGGAACGGGCGCAGGAGTTGATAGATGAGGTCTTGGATCAGTTGGAACGGGGCATGTCAGATGACGTGCCGTCAGATGTTTTTTCTGATGATTCGGAGAGTGCCCCCCCGTCATCCGTCCCCGCAAAGGGTTCTGTTTCGGCACCGTCTGGCTCGGATTTTGAACCGTTGCTGAAGAATATAGGCGAGAAGTATTTTGATGTTGTTCTGTCCCGGCATCTCTCTGAAAAAGAGTTTGAGAAGTATTTTCCATCCTCTCAATATGATCGGGAGATGTTGAAGTCTCGGACGAGAGAAATGCAGAAAACGCTTGTCTCCGAAATCCGTAAAGTGATGCGGAATATGAACGATGTCTCGGAGGCAACGAAACGGCAACGGGTCAAAGATTTTGTCATGAAAAATTACGACAAAGACTTCGCCGAGGCGGTGCTGCGTCAGTTGAACGCTGACGACAAATAGCGGTGCGTCTCGGACAAACCCCTAATTTTATAGGCAGGTAGCTGTTGCGTTACCTGCCCAACTCTATAGGAGAAATTTGGTTATGAAACGTTGTAAATTTTGGATGTCCCTCTTTTTACTGGGACTGCTTTTTGGCGTTGGTGCTGCCGATGCGAACCCTGTCGTCAATGTTGACCCCGAAGTAGAGATGTTGCGGTGGCAGATTGGAGTGCTTGAAACATGACGTGATAGTAAAGTCGCACAAAAAAATTTACTGGTGCTGAAGCGAGATGCGGCAAAATCGGTGCTTCAATCTCTTTCGGCCTTGCTCTCTAAGGTGAACAAGTCCATCGCAAGCGCCAAAGCTGCGTTGCTGCGGGCACAGAACGATGCCGAGCGTGCGGACTGGGCATCCGTGATTGCGAAGTTAGAGAAATCGCGTCTAAAGTTGAGGTCTCAATACCACACGGTCGCACATAAGCTATACGATTATGAGGATAGGATCGCCTCATGTGACCGCACGATTGCCTACATTGAATCACTCATTCAGGAACTCAATGCCCTCTTAGTGACACCGGATAGGCCTGCGAGTTTCAGTGTGTCGAACGGTGTTGCGCGCGGGAGCGTTGAGTTGTCGTGGACAGCGGCTCCCGTGCCGAATGGCGGGTTGACAATCCTCGACTACGAATACCAATATCAGCGGCAGCTCAGTAGCCGCCGGTGGGGCCCTTGGTCTTCGTGGTCTTCAGCGGGAACAGACATGTTCGAGTTGATAGGCGGGTTGCACAGTCGGGGCCGGTATGCTTTTCGGATGCGTGCCGTGAATGGCTTAGGCCCGGGCACGACGACCGGTCAAATAATCATACGTACTCGATAGTCGCAAACTTCTAAACATTTTACAGGCAGGTCTCCGTTTTGGGTATCTGTCTTTTTTCTTTTACAGTAGCATTTGCACCGGTGCATCCTTTCGAATTATAATTTGTTAAGTGTGTCCAATTGTGTTATACTGCTTACAAAACTTTTCTAAAAGGGATACCCCATGACAGAAGGCAACCGTGCATTATTAATCGAGGGACTCAAATCAATGTTAACCGCAGTTTACACCCTCGACGAAGATGACGACTCGCGAGACGCATTAGAAGGTGTTACATCAGAAATCGTAAATATCTACAATAAGGCGTGTATCTTCAATCAAGAAGATAGAGTCGAACTCTTAGAACATGTTATGAAGTATGATCCGCCATTAACCGATGAAGCAGAGATACTGAAAAGGCTAAAAGGGAGATAAAGAATGTAAAAATCTGCGTCCGCCCCGCACCAGACAAGAGACGCGGTTTCCGAACCTCGCCAGCGGGTGTCTCCGAATATGACTCTCAGATCGGCAGACGTGCCCACACGGAACACACATGGAAAAGAGAGAGAAACTCCAATACTGGTCTTGGGAAGAATTTGGAACAGGCACGGGCTCCGTTTATCTTTATTATTTTCAAGACGAAAAGAACGAACAGAAATATCAGGGAAAATCCGTTTGGGCTTGCAAAGTCGGATATGCCGAGGGGGATGCCCACAAGAGAGTCGCGCAGCAATTAAAGAAAATAGACCCCGACTACGCTTTTGAAAAAAAGGAACGACCGATCCTCCCGATTCTTTTTAAATCCGATACGCCGAGAAGACTGGAAACACAAATTCACAAAATTCTTCAGGCTTTGGGCAGAAAAATAGATACAGAGAAAAGGCACGAATGGTACATCACGGGGCATGAGTGGTATCTCACCAATCCAAACGAGGTGCTGCAAATTTACTTTTTTATTGTAGATTTTCAAAATTACGCATGGCACGACAGATAAAAGTTGTTCAGATGGACGCACACCGCACTTTTACAGCGGCACCTGTGGTTTGACTCACAGAAAGAACCGTGTGAAAGGGTTACCCGTCAAAATCTGCTATTCCTGATACAGATGACAGAAGCCCCTGATACAAAAGATCAGATACCGGACGGTGTCGCGTCGCGATAGCCGTTCAATTATACGGATGTCGGGATTATGGGCAAATAACCTAACTTTTACTATTGGCACGAAACTTGCATATAGTTCCACATAACATCAAAACTTAATTTTTTTGTGAGGTAAAACGAATGAGTGCAAAAAGAATGTCCGGAGCCTTAATGACTTCTATTATGCTTCACGTAGCGATAGCGTTGGTGGCAGGTTTTTACCTGGTCACTAAAACGCAAAAATTCAAGGACCTCGTTGGTGCTGAAGTGCTACAGACGAAAGAAGCCCCGAAGCCTAAGGTTCGGAAACCTATAATCAAACCTGTTATTAAACCTACACTTCCTACGCAAAATACCGTTGTGGTTGAACAAGTTCAGGTGCAACCGCGTGTAACGACCGCACTTGCCGCGAAACCAACGGATTTCCAACCGCAGACGGTGCTGGAATTTTCAAATCAACCTGTTAAGGTAAATGCACCGATTAATCCGAATGTGCCGAAGGTTGTGACCCCGAACACGCCTGTTCCGGAGGTAGTTACACATACCGATTTGCCTGTATCCGACGCGCCGTTAGCTTTGGCGTTTGCCGGTCCGGCTGCGAATCCACCTTCAGCGGGGCCCGCTCACATTGCGCGGGGTGTTGCTGGAAGTCCTGTTCAGGTGAAAGTCACCTTTGAACGTCCGCCCGGTCTTGCGATGGTTGCCAACGTAGGTGCTGAGGGCGACGCGCTCGGCAATGTCATAGAGAATATTACGCTCGGAAACGTTGAAGTGCCCCCGCTGCCCAGAGGCGAACCCGGTGGTCGTGTTATCGGCAAGGGCCGTGATATTCGCGGTGTTTTCCGTTTCACACGTATTCGCCATACGCTTTCTGACTGGTGGGCAGACGCTTCCTCATTGAACGCGCTTGCCAAGTGGCTCAACGAGAAAACCAAAATCAAAACGGACATGAACGTTGAAGGTGGCGCGCTGAAACTGACAGATGCGAACCTACTAAAGACCCCGTTAGTCTTCCTGACAGGTCATGACCCAGCTCTTGTGAAGGAGAAAGGGTTGCTCGGGAGTCAGCATGGTGGCGGTAAAATGGATAACCGTTTCACCGAAACCGAAGCCGCTGGACTGCGTAAATACCTCGTTGAAAAAGGTGGATTTCTCATTTTTGACGATTGTGGTGTAAATGCACCTGCACAGGCAATGGTTCGTCTGTTCCTACAGCAGATGCGGTATGTGATGCCTGAACATCAAATCGAACGTATCTCCAACGACCATGAGATTTATGACAACTTCTACGAAATGGGCGGTCCCCCTGTCGGTTACGATATTTTCTGGTGGGGTACTAAACCGAAGAAGCGTAACTTCCTTGAAGGCGTTTCGGTTGGTGATAAGTTGTCCGTTATCGTTGTTCGCCGGGATTACATGTGTGCGATGGAGGCAGTAAGCCTTCCCACGCGTGCGGTTCATTATTCACCGGGTGTGTATCGTTTCATGACAAACGTGGTTGTGTATGCGTTGACACACGGCAACATCGCTGATTACTCCGGCTATGTGCCTGAAGACACCTTAGCGAAACGTGAACTTCCGACACGCGCACCCGAAGCTGCGAAAATCGGAGCCGTCGAATAAAAATAGTGTTTTGGCTCATATTAGAGACTGTGTGCGATTTTTTTGTAAAGACTCCGGCCAGAAAGATAGCGTCTTCATAAAAAAATCGCACACGCTTGTAGCAGAACCGAATGATAAATCTTATCTTGTCTACAGGAGGATAGATTTATGACACACAAAGTTTATGTAGGAATTGGGCTCCTGATGATCCTGATTATCGGTATTGTCATCTTCCTACTGAATCACAATGTAGACACCGAACCTGAAGTTATCTACAGCGGGAAGGTTGTAGACTCTAAGGGGAAGGAACTACCCCCCGCGAAACCGGGGTTTGAATGGGTTCAGCATGAGGACCACTTTCACGAAGTGCGTGTCTCTGAACAGAACGTGCCAACGGACACCGTGTCCGATAAGACACCGCTGTCATCAGAACCTGTAGGGGATGAGGAACCCATGCCCTCTGTTGTTCCCCCGAATTATCCGAACCCTGATAACCCCGTTGCGGCATTGCGCGAATACCTATCAAAACGTGGCCATTGGAGTGCTGAGTGGATTCCCGATTTTCCGGTAGAGGATACAGAAGCCGCTAAATTAGCACACAATGTCCTAATCATGCTAGTGCGCGAACATACAGAGGATAAAACATTGGATGCTGCTTGGAGCATCGCTGCGGAGGAAACCCGCCAAATGCAAGCGGATTATGGAAAAGAAATTATAGAAATTGTAAAGAGCCAACGGATGCTACAATATCCTCCCGCCGGCGATGATATCCGTAAACGCTTTCAACGCCTTTTGGATCTATCTAAATTCAATTGGGTATTCTTAGACGCGTCGGATGTTAACCCTGAAGAGCGGAATTGGTAAGGAGGTAGAGATATGTTTTGTGCTTATTTTACAAACCGATGGATGATAGGTGGTTTTTGTTTCCTGATTGTTTTCGGTATTGCTTGCTACTTCTGGGACCAGCACGAGCTGGCTCCCTATAAACAACAAGCTGTAGAAAACGCAGAAATGTTACGCCAATCGGAACGCGCCCAAAAATCTGACACGGCGCGTGAGGCGGAACAGGCGGTATTCGACGCACCTGCGGAACGCGCAACGTCTACCGATAAGGGCGGCGACCATTGGCACAAGGAGTCACGCCCAGAGGCTCCAATGGCACAAGTCCCCTCAGAATTACCAGCGACTGATGGCACACACACCCTAGAGGTGCCTGTCTCACCGTTCGGACTTGGCCCCTATCCTGAAGTGCCATTAGATTATCCAAGTGATGTCCTATGGAATGCGCCGGAAGTTCCAGCACACTTTTCTAACAAAACAGTGAAAAGTATTGAACTCATAGACCGTGTCCTTGTGAAGTTATGGACAGAAGGAAACAAAGACTTCCGTGGGGGAAGCACCTATAACGGCAAAGTCTATCCGCACTACCATAACACCGTCTATGTTCGTTTTGGTGAATATAAATTGCCTGATGGGACAACGAAGCGATACCCAGTGCGTATAAAATCAGGACCTCAGGTTGTCTACAGCCGGGAAGATCTTTTAAACCCGCCGCCTCACCTTCGCGTTCTAGATTTAGATTCGTCTGGTATTGCTCCGTATCAATTCCTTGACCTCCCTTAAATCTTAATGGGTGACAGCTATCATTTCAAACAGGCCTTGTGCTGTGTAGGTAAAGAGGGTTTTATGTGGCGAGCATAGCGGCATCTGCGGTATGGTCAAGGTATTCATAAGGTTCATGATTTTTTCAGTTAACGTTAACCTCAATGTCCGTGAAGTTTTTCAACTCACAGTTTGTCACTCTTTGCTGTATTACAAGGTTTACAACGTAAGGTGAGGTTTTCCCATACCGTTAATCCGCCTTGTGAATACGGTTTTATATGGTCGGCATCAAGTTGGCGGAAACCTGCCGGTCCAGAAAAAACCTGCTTGCAGTCTGGACACACATATCCGTCGCGGGTATCGTCATAGTTAATAAGGAAATATGCCTGTTTCCACATTTTTGGAAAATGACGAGCCCGTGGATCACATGAAGGGAGGAGAGACAGAATGTTGCTCAACAGTATTCTTCCACAATTCGGGACAAAAGGAGTTTTGTCATATCACATTGAGCTTTCTGTCCGCGTTCCCCTTTCCAACGTCCTCTTGATTCTGGGTACCCGCCCTCTTTTTCCAACCATTTTTCACCTACCTGGCGAGGTGTTTCAATAAACCCTGCAATCGCAATCCATGCATTAGGACTGAGTTGAGACGGTTCAATTTCCAATTCGACAGCTGCCCCAATCAGGAGTGCCATCTGTTTGTATTTGTCAACACTAACCCCGGGCATACCGCGTCGGAGGATAGCATGGAGCCACCTAACGAAGTTGTCGAACTCATCTTCTAGTCCATTTCTATATGTAGGAAACACAGGCGTTCCGCCTTGTATATCCGTGAATTGCAGTTGGGCACAATAGATATCTAGTGCCTCTTCTGTCGAGCCGTGAAATATCAAGGGGAGATGCTTCATTGAAGTGGGTGAACAGATAAGTTGATTCAATTTCTCTCTGTGCAAAAACGTGAGGTACCACAAGACCATTGCGGAGGGGGTCTGTCCTTTTGCTCGGTCTTTTCCGTCCCACCAATCTTTCCAGAGTTCCCATGCGTCAGGATATTTTTCCCACGGATTCGCTACCCCTTTTTCAGACGCAGCTTGTATCATTCGTTTTGCAGCGGGGGTGTCTGCATAAATTCCAGCGAGGCGGATGAAGTATACACACTTGGATTCGCTGTAATAGGAGAGCCGAATATCTTGCGCGGTCAAAGGCGTGCCGCCTTCGTTGATGCGCCGAAATATCTCAAGTTTGGTTGAAAGTTGAAGGCTCGGCGGAAGGTAAATAATTGTCAGGGGATAATCGTTAAAAACATTCTGAAGCGTTTTGGGTATCTCCGAAAACCTTTTTCCGCTGTAGTGCACACTTTCTGGTGAGAAATAGTTAATAGCTCCACTTGCTACCAGGCAAAATTCGTCCTGTGCATATTTCAGGATTGTACTCAACCGTTGTTGTCCATCGACAACTTCGATTGTGCCTGTCTCATGATTCTCCGAGAAAAAGAGAGACGGTGTCGTCAGATTATTCAGCAATGACTCGATGAAAAGTGATTCTTTCCGGTCATCCCATTGTTCTGCATCGCGTTGGTAATCCGGAATGACTATCCGACCGTTGTTCAAGCGGAGAATGATAGACTCTACAGTTTCACTCTGTGCTCGCGTTGCTTCCCTGACGATTGGGCCGATTTCCAAATTGTTTACAGCCATGTGATTCTCCTGACAAAGGACGTATTCAACGTGAGTTTGAAAAGAGTTTCACCCACAGCGTTCCCTATTACTTTTAGCAAAAGACCGCACAAAGTAGTAGTTTATGCTGCAATTATACCGCTTAGCAATAACACAGTGAAAAAAACAAAGAAGATAATTGGCACAAAAGTTTCTACAACGGTGAGCCGCCACCGCCAATAGGTTTTTCGCTCTGTTCCTTTCTCTAGCAAATCCCATTCACGTTTGAAAAAGGGGTAAGCGAGTTTTTCTTCCAATTCATGCAACGCTTTAAATTTACCGGAATTCAATTGGCGGAAAGAACGGATGATGGTATACCATGCTAATGATAGAAGCATGCCAAGTATCCCAAAACCTATCATTAACAAGTCGAGCGGAACACCGTTTTTGCTCTGTCCGAAAGCAGAAACAAGCACGGCTAAACCCGACAAAACCAGCATATAGAAACGGTTTGCGGTGCCCCGTTGCCTGCTGACACTGTCAGCAAGTTCCGCGTGAAGTTTGTAGATTTCTAGTAGTTCCTGTTTTTCGTCCATGTTCATGCTAACTCCCGAATAGCTGCAACGATGCTTTCAGTATTCCAACCTACGATCTTATCCGCTGCATTCTTTACTGTTGTAGATGTTCTTTGACTTCCCCAAGCTTTAATAGCAACAATCGGTTTGGCACTCAAAAATTCAGTCTGTTAAAAACTTCCGTATCACAAATCCAAATACCTAATGGCATTATATAAAATTAAATTAAAAATGTCAAATTAAATTTTTCAGTTTTAAAAAGGAAACTTCCGGACTGCGATATTTTCGCTTTCTTGTTCCATCACGGTGACATAGGATTCCCTTGGCTAATGAAAAATTTAACCCGCGTGGCCATTACGTTCATTAAAACAATTGCACACACCTTTTGCATGAACCACTATTGTTCCATAAGTTATTTCTGACCTCATAATTTCCTCCACTGCAACCGCAAACTGTTCAGCACAACCGACACACTACTAAACGCCATCGCAAACGCCGCAAGCATCGGATGCAGCTTTTGCAACATCGATGGCAAAAACGAAAGCGGAAACAACACCCCCGCAGCAACAGGTATCAATAGCACATTATAGAAAAATGCCCAAAATAGATTCTGTTTAATTGTCCGGAGTGTAGCACGACTTAACCGAAGGGCATCAGGAATAGCGCGAAGGTCACCGTGCATCAACGTCAAATCGGCAGTTTCCATAGCGATATCCGTGCCAGTGCCGAGTGCCATCCCGACATCCGCTTGAGCCAACGCAGGTGCATCGTTGATACCATCCCCCACCATAGCGACAAATCCATCTGTCTCTGTCTGTGCCTTTTTGACAGCAGCCGCTTTATCTTCAGGCAGAAGTTCCGCCCTGACATCGGTAATTCCGACAGTTTTTGCGATAGCCTCTGCTGTGCTGCGATTGTCCCCTGTCATCATTGACACTTCGCATCCGAGGTGCCGGAGTTCAGCGACAGCAGCTTTCGCCTCCGATTTCACCGTATCTGCAACAGCGAGAAGTCCGCTAACGTGCAAATCAATTGCAACCCATAACACCGTTTTCGCTTCACCTTGCAGCCTTTCAGCGTCAGTTTCCAACGCCTCGGTTAAAATTTGATGCTGTTTTATCAAGGATAGGTTGCCGATGATTACGTTGTGCTCACCGAGTTTGGCGGTGATACCGTTGCCAGCAACGGCAGTAAATTCCGTAGGCGTAGCGGTCTCAATGCCACGTTCAGAAGCTGCGAGAACGATTGCTTTTCCGATAGGGTGTTCACTGCCACGTTCCGCAGAAGCAGCAAGTTGAAGTAATCGATTTTCATCGCTATCCTTTACAATAATATCTGTGAGGGTCAGCTGCCCCTGTGTTAAAGTGCCAGTTTTATCCAGAACAATTTGAGAGACCTGACCGACATGTTCTAACGTTTCACTATTCCGAAAAAGGATGCCGCGATGTGCCCCAATACCTGTGCTGACCATAATTGCAGTCGGGGTGGCTAGCCCTAACGCACACGGACACGCAATAACTAAAACTGCTACCAAGCGGAGCATAGCGTCTGTGAACCCTTGTTCGGGAAGAAACCACCACACTATGAACGTCATAGCAGCAATACACAAGACGACAGGCACAAACACACTTGCAACCTTGTCGGCGGTGCGTTGAATGGGTGCCTTACTCTGCTGTGTCGCTTGGACTAACTGAATAAGCCGAGCGAGAGCAGTCTCTGAACCGACACCTGTCGCCTCAATTGTAAGCATTCCGCTTTGGTTAATTGTTGCGCTCACAACGGTGTCGCCTCCTGTTTTGTCGACGGGCATACTTTCGCCAGTAAAGAGGCTTTCATCAACGGCACTTGTGCCTTCGCGCACGATACCATCCACCGGCATACTTTCACCCGGGCGGACGATGAGCATATCTCCAACGTTTACCTGTTCAATTGGGATATGCTGTTCTTCACCTGCCTTGAGGAGACACGCTGTTTTGGGAGAGAGTTGCATCAGTTTTTTGAGAGCAGCACTTGTCTGTCCCTTTGCACGCGCCTCCAGAAGTTTACCAAGTTTAATCAGTGTGATGATAACAGCGGCTGTCTCAAAATAGACGTGGTTTCCAAGCCCCTGGTAATTTAGCAATAGGGCAACCATCACGACTACGCTATAGAGAAACGCGACAGATGACCCCATTGCAATCAGCACATCCATATTGGCAGAGCGATTCCGCAACGCCTTGGTGCTGCCGACGTAGTAATCCCACCCGACGTAAAACTGCACCGGCAGTGCCAAACATAGCATTAATCCATTGACCCAAGGAGCATGTGCCCACTCGCCTATTAGCTTCATGTCTCTGCCCATACTGAGCAGAAATAGCGGGAGTGTAAAAAGCAGCCCGACGCTGAATTGCAACCGCTGTCTTCGGAGTTCTTCGGCGCGGGCAGCGGCTTCCATATCCGCGTCGACAACGTCAAAGCGATGTGTACGAGGTATCGGATTCTGTCAACGATAACGGTTTCGCTGAGCATATCGGGATTGAAGGTAATTGCCGCCTGCTCGGTTGCGATGCTGACATCTGCTGTGAGAATGCCTTCCATCTCATTCAAATCGCGGGTGATAGTGGCAGCGCAGCCTTCGCAGTGCATCCCGGTGATGGGAAGAGTAATTTGATGTTGCATTTTTTCATCCGACTTTACGCCAAGTGGACAGGTTCGCCAGTTTCCAGAGATTGATTCGCTGCGATGGACAATATAGCGGTCTTTGCGGCATCAGGATACGGAGAACGGATTGCACTGCCATCTCCCGTGCGGACAGCCTCAACAAAGGTCCGATCCATGTCTATGGTGCATCTATTTTCGGGGTTCCACGTGGTTGTCCCTTCGGCTGTTGAAAGCACAAGGGCACGACGCAGATGGTATTCCAGCGAACCGTCTGCACAGAAGATGTCTAACCCCGAACGGCGAAGCCCTTTCGTCGTGAAACACGCCGAGAACATGATGCCGAATACACCGCTTTCAAATTGTAAAGACACAGCGGAGGCTTCCTCAATATCGTAATCGGTGTCCGGAATGAGGTCGTAACGGGCGACAGCATAGACGGTTTTGACTTCACCGAAGAGATAGCGTGCCATGTCAAACTCGTGTGTGGTTTGTTCCATGAGTTGCCCGCCAGATTTCGCTTTCTCACGCCACCAACCGCCGGGCATGCCCCCCATCCAGTAGCCCATGAAGAATCCGACACGCCGGGACGCAAGAAGCTCCTGCGCCTTGTCAATAATATCGAGATAACGTTCCTGATACCCTGCGGCGGTGATGATACCTTTATCCTCAATTTCTGCAGCGATTTCTTTCGCTTCGTCAGCGTCCATGTGGACAGGTTTTTCGACGAACATCGGCAGCCCAGCGGCGACAACAGCCTTCTCCGGCGCACCGTGTGCAAAGGGCGGAATTGAGATATAAACGGCATCCAATTCCTCTTTTGCAAGCATCTGGTTATAGTCCGCATAAGCCTTGCCGCCGTATTGCTCGACAGCACGTTCCGCTTTTTCTACTACAATATCACAAAAGGCGATGAATTGATTACCGCCAATTTCGGTTAATTCACGTAGGTGGCGGTTCATATTGCCCCCTGTCCCAATAAAACCTAATCGTACGTTTGACATAATTTCTCCTATTGTTGGCAATTAGCGATTAGCAATTAGCAAGATGTTGTGATTCTAATCAGGTTTTTGACACGCGTCAGCGACCTGTTGCCATTAGCCAATAGCCATTAGCCAAATTACCATTCAAATACGGTGCCGAGCAGCCGCATCGGTTCATCGCGGAGCCACCGGTAAATCTGCGGTGCGTCTGCAACGTTCACCCGGTGTCGGATAAGCGGTGCAATTTTTATGGAACCTTGGCGTAGCAAACGGCAGAGATTCTCCAAATCATCCCGTGTAAAATGGCTGCAATGCAAAATGCTAATCTCCTTGAATTGCCCGACGTTAAAGGTATAGTTAACATCAAATCGTCCGGCGACTAAGAGCAAGCGTCCCCGAGTTTTGCATGCTTGTATCATCGGTGTGACCATATCTGCGGCACCTGCGAAATCCATGACGACATCATAGGCTCCGTCAGCAATTTGTGCTTTCCATCCATCGCCGCTCGTATTGTAAACGTTTTCGGCTACGTTAAGTTGACGCGCCTGTTCCAATCGGGATTCTTCAATATCACACACCGTGACGCGCGCGCCCATCGCGTAGGCAATCTGCGCGGCAAACATGCCGATACATCCTTGACCGACAATAAGCACTTTTTCGCCTATACGGGGCTCAACCCGTCGGCAACAATGCATTGCTACGCCTGATATACCGAAAAGTGCAGCATCTGCTGGCGCGACATCCGGTGGCAATTTCAGAAGCAACCCGTTCTCCTGAATCGTGAACCGTTCCACATGGTCTACGCTGGCGTAGATAAGGTCGCCGACCTGAAGTTGGGTTACATCAGGTCCGGTTTCAATGACTCGGCCGACGTTTTGATATCCCCCGCCACGTTTCGTTGCTCTTTCCAATCGGTGACGACCGTTTTTTCGCGCCGTTTATCGGGCAATAGTGTAGTGACAATTGCTCTCACTTGAAACTCCTTGCAGAGAGGTTTTCATCAGCGGGTGCGTAATTTCCGCCGATAAGCTGGTTGCGTTCCGTGCCGTTAGTCAGTCCCGTGAAGACAGCTTCGCACATCACCTCGTTTCGTACGGGGGCGGCTGGCTCTTTCCAATCGGTGACGACCGTTTTTTCGCGCCGTTTATCGGGCAATAGTGTAGTGACAATTGCTCTCACAATTTTGAAACTCCTTGCAGAGATTTTGTGTATTAATTTACCGCAAACCGGTGGATTTGTCAAGTGAATTGAAAATACCTTATTGAAAAAAAGATTGACTTTTAGCTGAAAATGTGATAGACTTAAAGAATCCTATGTCAAGCAGGCTCGGCGTATTCTGTCGGTCCTTTTTTCTGTTTTTTGAAAGGATAATTCTGAAGTTGCCCAAACTTTTATCAATGGAGAAAAAATTGAAATTTCAGCAAAATATAATAAAAATCGGTTGCCTATTGATGTTTATTTTAGTCGGTAGTGTCAATGCGCAACAGAATCTGGCACAAGAGGCATACACGGTCTTTGAACAATCCTGCCTAATATGCCACGGCGAAAACGGTTCCTATAGAGAATCACTCATTATTGAACACACAGCACTTATTGATGACGCAAAAGTCATTCCCGGCAACCCCGACGGTTCCGTCCTATATCAACGACTCATTGAAACGGATGTTGCTAAACGGATGCCGCTTGCACAGCCTCCGCTTGCCCCTGAAACAATTGAAACGATTCGGCAATGGATTGCAGCAGGCGCACCCGATTGGAGTGCCATTCCGACACCAAAACCCGGCTTCATTACAAACGGGACGATATTTGAGACGATTGAGAACCACGTCAATTCTCTTTCATCGCGTGACAAATCGTTTGCACGCTATTTTACGATAACACATCTCTATAACGCAGGTGAAACAACGGAGGCACTCAACGCCTATCGGCGCGCCCTCTCAAAACTGATCAATAGCCTTTCATGGGGACGCGAAGTTGTCAATCCAAAGCCTATTGATGTGGAACGAACGATTTTCTATATTGATCTTCGAGATTATGAATGGGATGTGAGGAGCGATGCATGGACACAGATTGAACAGGCATATCCCTACAAAATAGCGTTTGATGCACCAACACAAACAGACCTCCTTGAAAAACTGACAACTTTACAGCAAGAGATGAGCTGTGAGGTGCCGTTTGTCCATGTAGATTGGTTTCTTGCGACCGCATCATTGCCCCCGCTTTACCACGACATTCTCGCGCTACCCAAAACAGACCGTGAATTAGAGACAGAACTTAAGGTGTAGTGTCGCTGAAAACCTCCTAAATGCGCCAGGAAGACGCGTCTGGCGTGCGGGATTTAACGATTCCGTGTTTCAAGACACAATCGCGTTGTTGAACGTCACACCTCCAGTTATGGTGCATATTGGAAAAGTTATGACTTTGCAGGAAGCGCAGAGTCACAGAATATCTTTACACATCCGCTTGATTTCTCACACGACGGCGGCGAGATTATATTCAACCTACCGAACGGGTTGCAGGCATATTATCTTGTAGATGAAAATGGCAACCGCCTTGATGCAGCGCCGATAGGTATTGTTCGGAACCCCGCAGCAAGTGATCCGACCGTCCGTAATGGGTTATCCTGTATCGGCTGCCACACGGAAGGGATGAAGACGTTTGAAGACGAAGTACGTGCTGTTGTTGAACAAGCAGATAACCCGCCTTATGACAAAGTGAAGGCGTTAGAACTCTATGTGCAAAAAACGGTGATGGACGCGCTTGTTGCAGAGGATACAGAACGTTTTCGGGTGGCATTGGAAAAAACAGGCGGGGTGTTTGGGGGTATTGAGCCGGTCCAACGATTCCATGAGACGTTTCAAGGGACTCTTAGTGCAGCGCACGCTGCAGCTGCTGTCGGCTTAGAAACTGGTGTATTCCTCCAAAAAATTAGTCAAAATGTGAGTCTACAAAACTTAGGGCTGCAAGTGCTAACGAGTGAAGGTGGAAACGTGAAACGGGATGCGTGGACATCTAACTTTGACGATATGATTTCCGCGCTGAATTCTCCTGATAGTGTGATACCGCCAGTTGACCAGCGTCCGGAAGTTATCCCTGGTGCTTCTGTTCATTCCCGATGTAAACCTCCGACGCCGCAATTGCGGACGCACTCGGTAAAGCTGCTGGTGATTGTTTACGGTTGAGGAGATGCCAACGTTGCCCCTAAGAGCAAGCAATAGGGACATTAAGGATTTTAATGGATTGAGGCCGCTATAAATTGGAAGAGTTGCCATTTCAAAAAATCCGGTATCTGACATTTCGCCACTTTCAAAATTGACAAACCTTGTCGGGTTAGGTGCTTGGGAAACACCTATATCCGATCTCATCTCCGCTCTCAGGATTGAAAAAGCTGAGATGGTCAAGACTTTGGTCTCACCCTCAACAGATGGAAATAAAAATTAATTGGAAACTTGGATTTGTCACCACTGGCAGGCATACGAAGCCTGGAAAAACTGAAATTTTACAAATGCGGTATAAAAGACATATCTGCACTGGCGGGGTTAACAGAGTTAACAGACCTGCATATCCCTAACAATAAACTATCGGGGCACATCACCTCTTGCACCTCTTGCAGGGCTAACTCAACTTGGAACATCTCGTAGCTGACCACGTTGAGTTCTCCGACTTATCTCCACTGGCAGAGTTAACTAAGTTGAAACACCTAAACCTTGGGAACAATTTCTTAATATCTGATTTGTCACCACTATCAGGTTTAACAAGCTTGACAAAACTTCATCTTGAGCACAATATGATCTCAGATGTATTGCCTTTAGCAGGGCTAATCAGCTTAGAAAAACTAATTTTACACAAAAATTTAATAACTAACATTTCCGATTTAGCAGGATTATCTGCATTCCCTCATTATATAAACTGGGTTAATAACCCGGGTGCACCTATCGCGGGCCCAAAAATTGTAGGACCTTGGTTATGGATGCTAATCCCAGGAGAACGTCTTAACAGTAGCACAGATTTGTTGGCATCAACGAGTAGCGGCTCTGTCACAGATACTTCAGATCGCGATTTGCAACGAAGGACAAGCAGTTAATTCAAGTGGACGGGTTACAGAAGGCAATACGGTCGTTTTGCCAGAAACAATATGAGAGAAATGTTACATGCTTTTGTTTGTCCGAAGAGACGGAAAGACAAAATAATGTTGTTTACGGTTCCGTAATTTTATACTCACCACGGGAACAAGAAACAAGAATTCTTGTGGGAAGTGAAGGGCATCGCAAGATTTGGTTAAATGGAACATTGATACACGAGCTTTTAGGTGAACCTGCATGGGATTATGACAGTAGTTACGATCAGTTTCTCCCTGTTACCCTGAAACAGGGAGCAAATGTTTTGTTAGTAGCAGTTGATAATGGATATTATATGACAGGACACTTCGCTTTTGAAGAAGGCACAGAATATACAGTGCTAAATGCTTCGGATATTACTATTCCGGACCCAAACCTCCGCGCCGCAATTGCAGAGACACTTGACAAAGAGGATGCTAACGCTCCGATTACGCTTCAAGAAATGGCAACTTTAACAATCTTAAGAGCAAGCAATAGAGACATTAAGGATTTAACAGGCATAGAGTTCGCTATAAATCTGGAAGAGTTGTGGATTTCAAAAAATCCGGTGTCTGACATTTCGCCACTTTCAAAATTGACAAATCTTGTTGGGTTAGGTGCTTGGGAAACACCTATATCCGATCTCTCCCCACTTTCAGGATTGAAAAATCTGAGATGGTTAGATTTTGTGATCACCGAGATATCTGACTTAACCCCCTTGGCAGGTCTAACAAGTCTGAGAAAACTGACTTGTTATAATTCCGGAGACCTAGCAGACATATCACCGCTTGCAGGCTTAACGGGATTAACATTTCTATCAATCGGTGGGAACAGAGCAATATCGGATGCATCACCTATTGCGGGTTTAATAAATTTGGAACATCTGGACCTTCACAGCGATTCGATATCCGATTTATCACCGCTTGCAGGCTTAATCGAATTAAAACATCTAAACTTATTCAATAATAGATTGATATCCGATTTATCGCCACTGTCGGAATTAAAAGGTTTGACATATCTTGAACTTGACAGGAACAATATATCAGACGTATCTCCGTTGTCGGAATTAAAAGGTTTGACATATCTTGAACTTGACAGAAACAATATATCAGACGTATCTCCGTTGACAGGACTAATCAATTTAGAATGGTTAAGTCTTCGCGAAAATTTAATATCGGATATTTCCATTTTGGAGGGATTATCTGTATTCCCTGATATTCTTTGGGTTGAAAACCCTGGTTCCGCGACAGGTGGGCCGATAATAGAAGGTCCATGGTTGTGGTTAAAATTACCCGCAGAACATCTTAATAAGGATTGGTTGGCGGCAGCGAGCGATAGTGCTGTGACAGAAGAACAGATTGCTACATACGGTACAGCAGACGGGAAATCCGTTGGGAACAGCGTGTGGAAGTCTGCCAAAATTGACAGCGATTACAATAACATCAATAGAATGCTGGACTCCCTTGGAGAGGATGAGAATCGAACCTACCATGTGATTTACGGTTCTATCGTCTTAGATTCACCACAAGAACAGAAAACAATGATGTTACAGGGAAATTTTCAGTTTTCAAAAATATGGCTCAACGGCGAGTTAGTTTATAAAGATCGATCAACAAAAAACGCCCGTGGACCCCGTAACCACGATTACGGAATATTTTTCCCTGTTACCTTGAAACAAGGTATAAACGTCTTATTAGTTGCAGTTCAACATAACCGTGAGTATTACCATGAGTGGAACGGCTTTTTCGGGTTTGAAGAAGGCACAGAGTATACAGTGCTAAATGCTTCCGATATTGTTATTCCGGATCCAAACCTCCGCGCCACAATTGCAGAAGCACTTGACAAAGAGGATGCTAACGCTCCGATTACGCTTCAAGACATGGCAACATTAACAATCCTAAGAGCAAGCAATAGGGACATTAAGGATTTAACAGGTATCGAGTTCGCTGTAAATCTGGAGGAGTTGTGGATTTCGGAGAATCCTATATCCGATCTCGCGCCACTTACGGGCTTGAAAAACCTTATCGGTTTAGGCGCATGGGATAATCCTAATATATCTGATTTATCGCCACTTGTCAAACTCCCCAAACTGAGATGGTTAGACTTTGGGCTCACACCGGTATCTGACCTATCTCCTTTGGCGGACATAAAAAGTCTGAGAAAATTGACATTTCAGAATGGGGGCATAAAAGACATTTCACAGTTGGCAGGGTTAACACAGTTGACTTTTCTTGACATTGCCTATAATTGGACGATACCAGATTTATCCCCTATTACAAAGTTAACAAACTTGGAGATATTTGTGGCGAATAGCAATGATATATCAGATATAACGCCTCTGGCAGCATTGACAGATTTCCGACTTATAAAATTCACCGCTATCAGATTTGAAACATGTAGATCTTCACAATAACGCCATATCGGACGTATCTCCACTGGCAGAATTGGTAAATCTGGAAATAGTTAAACTTTATGGCAACTTAATATTAGATATTTCTCCGTTGGAAAGTTCCCCTATATTCCCTTATGTTTTTTGGCTTGAAAACCCAGGTTCTGCTAGGAGCGGACTGCAAATAGAGGGACCTTGGACGTGGCTAACGTTACCCGTTGAACATTTTGACGCAGATTGGTTAGCTGAAGCGAGTGGCGGCGCCGTGACAGAGCAGCAAGTCGCTAAATACGGTGCAAAAGATGGACAACACGTCGGAGCTAACGTGTGGAAATCTGCCAAAATTGGCCGAAAGGCGTATGAATGTCCTTGAAATGCTCTCTCTTGTTGGAGATGAACACACAAGTAGATACCCCGGAAAACACCCCTTAATTTACAGTACTATCGCCTTGAATTCACCCCGTGAACAGAAAACAAAAATACTTGAAGGGAGTGCAGGCAAGTCTGTAAAAATCTGGCTCAATGGGGACCTGGTACATAAAGCTGTTAGAACAACTAGTGGTGCACGGCTTTATGATCGATTTTCCCCTGTTACACTCAAAGAAGGCGTAAATGTCTTGTTAGTTGCAACTCTAAACTTGCCTGAAGAGCGTTATGGGTTAAGTTCTGTCGGGTTTGATGAAGGCGCAGAGTATACGTTAATTCCTCCCGGTGTCGGCTTCACATTTTCTGCAACGAAAACAACAAACCTTCTTGCTGGCGATACATTCACCCTTAACCTCAACGCAGAAAACATAACCGATTTATCGGGTTGGCAAGCGAACGTTGCCTTTGACCCGAATATGCTTGAAGCCGTTGAAGTTTCCGAAGGCGATTTTCTGAAGTCAGAAGGTGGGGACACCTTCTTCCAAGGTGGCACTATTAATAACACAGCAGGGAAAATTACGAGGTTGTTCTCTGCGCGAATATCTGAAACTGGTATGAGCGGCACAGGTATACTGCTATCGGTAACATTCAAGGCAAAAGCAGGTGGTAAAACACAAGTGACACTGGAAAACTTTGAGTTTATCTCAATCGCCGATGAGGTTATTCCTACTGTTCCACCTAATATTACCATCACTTTGGGAGAATATCCGGCATGGGATGTGAATCAGGATGGACGTGTGAGTATTCGGGACATTGTTCTTGTAGCGAAGGACTTGGGTTCAGGCACGCCAGCAAACTTACGTACAGATGTCAATCGGGATGGCGTTATCAATGTCCAAGACCTTATTCTTGTGGCACACCACATGGGTAATTCAGCCAATTCCGCTGCGTCTCCTTTACTTGCAATAGACAATAAGGAACTCATGCCAGCAATGGTCCAGGCATGGATAGAGCAGGCACAGGCTGAAAACGATGGTTCACTTGCATTTCAACAAGGGATAGAGAATCTCAAACGGTTATTAGCATCGCTGCTTCCAGAAAAAACAGCACTGCTTGCAAACTATCCGAACCCGTTCAATCCTGAGACATGGCTCCCGTATCAGTTGTCTAAACCCGCGGATGTTACTTTGACAATTTGGACTGCAAATGGTGCAGTCGTCCGGAGGTTAGCATTAGGGCAGCAGGCAGCAGGGATATATCAAAGTCGGAGCCGTGCAGCATATTGGGATGGGAGAAATAGCGTAGGTGAATCGGTAGCGAGTGGAATCTATTTCTATACACTAATCGCAGGCGATTTCACAGGTACGCGTAGGATGCTCATCCTGAAATAGGAAATAGTCGTTTTATACCAATTTAAGGAGTACCACAATGCCCAAACGCGTTAATAAAGCAATTGAATTGTTAGCAGCCGACCAGCCGGTCTTCTATACAGGCAGCCATACAGGTGCAGACTTGAACTACGATGCCGGTCGCGCCATGGCAAAAACATGGGCGGATTATATCAACGTCGGGATGGAACACGGTTGTTTCGATCTGGCGGGATTAGATAATTTCATGCGGGGCCTTGCCGATGGCGGCCCTACCAACAGCGGACACAAAACCCCTGCCGTGATTGTTGAGCTGCCGGTAGATGGAGTCAGTGCAGAAGTGATTCGCGCCAACGGCTGGCAGATGCGGCAACTTTTGGCACGCGGGGTGCATGGACTTCTGCTTTGCCATGCCGAATCACCGATGGCTGTCAAGGCGTTTGTAGAGGCATGCCGATACCCGTTCCAGACAATCGGTGTCGGAACGCAATTGGAGGTCGGCAGACGCGGCTCCGCAGGACAGGGGACCGCAGCCCCTATCTGGGGGATTTCTGTCGATAAATATCTGGATGTCGCCGACCCGTGGCCGTTGAATCCGGATGGCGAATTGCTCCTTGGACTGAAGATTGAAAACAGACGTGCCTTAGCGAACGTTGAAGTCACAGCTCGGGTGCCCGGTATCGCTTTTGCAGAATGGGGCCCGGGAGATATGAGTATGTCGTTCGGTTACAAACACCCGCCAAACCCTCGTCCGCAGGAGCTACAGGATGCAAGGGACCGGGTGTTCGCAGCATGTAAATCGGCAGGACTTATCTTTTTAGAGAGCGCATCCCCGGACACAATTGAGGCGAGCATTGATGCAGGCGTACGAATCTGTGGGTCAGGCGAAGCATGCGCGCGTATCGGACGGGCTTACGCAGGCAGAACGATGCCTGTTTAGGCGATAATATATATATACTGTGAGGTGAACTATGGCACTAACAGAACAGGAAATGTTAGCAGAATTACGGCAATTTGACACACCCTCCATAACAAATGTGGTGGCCACGTATCCAGGCAATCCACTTTGCCTTGGACTTTACAACCCGTGGACAGAAAATTGGTACACAGATACAACTATCCGGTGTATGTATCCGGCGTTAGGCGCGGTTGCAGGATACGCGGTGACCTGTGTTTACGGTTTACCCGATCCGAATTATTCGGAGCTCTCCTTCATGGACGTGATTGATGCGTTAGATGCCGCTAAAAAACCGACTATTTTGGCATTTCAGCAGAAATTCCCGCCCGAATTAGCGGACAAGGTCGGATTAGCAGGCGGTAACATGACAGCGGCGATGAAATCGGTCGGATGTTTAGGCGCGATTTCTAACGGCCCCTCGCGAGACATTGATGAAATTCGTCCGATGGAATTTCAGTACTTGTTGAGCGGAATCACCCCAGGACACGGAGCAATGGCGGTTCATGCAGTCAATGTTCCCGTTTCAATAGCAGGCATGGATGTCGCACCCGGTGAGATTATCCACATGGACGAAAATGGGGCGTGCAAGTTCCCAGGGGATAAACTACACGCGGTGTTGACGAACGTCAAAACGTTGCTATCGGAAGAAGGGGACCGGATTGGGCAGCTGTTATCAGGACCGAAAACAGCGAAACAGGTTCGCGCTATTTTCGGTGGGCACGCTTACGCTGAAGATGAAGAAAAATAGGCACGTACCGATGAAAAAAATGAGACGTTTTGGAACCCGAGGTAGGGTATCTCCTGACAAACACTATGTTGTTCCGCGCACCGAAGAGATTGCGGACTATATTGACCTTATTAGAGAGGGTCGGTATATCGTTCTCTTCGCGCCACGCCAAACCGGGAAAACCACTTTTTTCCGAATGGCACTTGAGACACTTGCCGCTGAAGAGGATGCCTACTTTCCGATTCAACTCACTTTTGAGGAGTATGAAGGCTACCCCGTTTTCGATTTTTATGCCTCCTTCCATGTGGAAATGCACGAACAAATTGAGAGAGTTTTTCAGAGGCGTGGGGAGATTCCTGCTGAGGGTTTAGTACAATTCTTAAAGGACACGAAAATCACCGACCATATTTCAATGCGTAAGTTTTTTGGAAATCTTACCGGTTTTCTGGACCGGCAATTCGGAACGAGACAGAAAGTTGTTCTTATTATTGACGAGTTTGATGGTATCCCCCAAGCTGCAGTGAGTGGGTTTTTGCATTCACTCCGCCGTGTTTACCAAGACGATGAAACACAATGTCCTCACAGTGTGAGCATCGTCGGGGTTAAGAGTATTGCACAACTCAGCTACAATCGTTCTATCTCTCCCTTCAATATCCAAGATGATTTCAGCTTGCCCAACTTCACCTTGGAGCAGGTGAAAGAGCTACTTTCACAATATACAGATGAAGTGGGGCAGGACTTCACCGAAGAAGTAATTGAAACGCTGCACAAACAGACCGCCGGGCAACCCTTCCTCGTCAACAGATTCGCACAGATTCTCACCGAAGAATTGGACGTGCCAAAAACCGAACCGATTCGGATAGCACAGTTCCTAACGGCGCATGAACAGATGCTTGAAGAACAGAATACGAACATTCAGCATCTTCTAACAAATATTCGTAGAGACCGCCGCTTTGAACGCTTGCTTATGCGGATTACCTCTTATGAGAAAGGGGTGCCGTTCAGTCTTGATGATGAAATCATAAATGAACTCGTCATATATGGGGTTATCAAGAGGGGGAATGACAGAATGTGTCAAATTGCTAATCCTATTTATCAACGCCGTATCATGCAAGCCTTCAAACCTGCGGTAAACGGGTTGGAAACGGTCTATTTTCCTGAAGATGCCGACACAGACTTTATCGATTATCTCACGCCCTCCGGTGAACTTGCCTTAGAAGCCCTACTTGACAACTTCAAGGATTTCATTGCGCGGGCAGGATTTCGGATATTGCAGGTGCCGGAAACTCCGCAAGAATACGTTGGACAAAACCTACTCTACGCCTATCTCGATCATTTCGTCCGGGTAGTTGGCGCGAATATGTTCCTTGAGGTGCAAACAGGTCGTGGACGTATAGACCTTCTCATCATCCATGAGGCACAAAAATATATCGTTGAAACGAAGCTATGGGAAGGAAATAGGTATTATCAGGCGGGCAAAAAGCAGCTTGCCGCGTATCTCAAATCGGAGCGGGTGTCGAAAGGATACTATGTTGTGTTTGACCATCGTGTGAAACCTGAAGCGCGCGTTGAAACGGAGACACTATCCGGTGTGACAATTCGGAGCTATGTCATTCCTGTGATGCAAGAAAACCCTTCAACCTTAAGATAGAGCATCATTTTTGACTTTGTCGTCTGTGCCAAATTCTCCAGAGCAAGGCGGGAATAAGCGGAAGCGCAGCCATGCCCCATAGCACATCACGGACACCAAAAACGTCGAGTGCTGCCCCGACAACTGCGGTAGCAATAGCTCCCATTAGTGTGAAGAGGGCAAACTCAGTACCGAAGATTCTGCCACGTATCTCGTTGGGGGCATATTGGAGGAGCAGCTGTGTTGAAAATACCCAAGCAATTCCGCCGCCAATACTGCGAATGAACCCACCTATAAGCACGTGGGGTAAACTCAAAAGGGGTGCGGCGATAGCGAGTCCAACCGTGCCGATTATATAGCCGAGGCTGATACTCCACCTAAGCGGTGCATCCCGGTCTCCGGTCCAATGCCTTGTGACAATAGGACCTATACCGCTCCCGATACCGGCCATACAGTACATCAGTCCTAAACTGATTGCGCCATCAATGCCGATAACGAAGTGGGATTTCGCAATTTCGACTTGGGCGATCTGAAAACCGGAATATAGGAATAGCATGATAGCGGCTTTATGAAGGGATATAAATAAAATATCGGGATGCCGGAGCATGTAGCGCAGCGTCGTAAACTTTACCCCCTCACGAACCACTTTTTTAGCGGTGGCCCGGTGTGGCAGTTTAATCTTTAGCAGAAATCCAGCTGAAATGAGAAAGGTTAATCCGTCGATTATAAACGCGGTGTGAACGCCAAAGAGCCCTGTTGCTAAACCCCCAATAGCAGCACCAAAGGCACACATGACGGACCAGGTTGTCGAGCTCAAGGCATTCGCGGTACCGAGTTCGCGTTGTACGGTAATATCCGGGAGGATAGCACTTTTGGTGGGAGTGAAAAAACCGCTTACCCCAGAAAGCAGCATCGCGAGGAGATAGAGCAGCCAGATATCGTTTGCGTCTTTGACAGAGAGAAACCCGAGAACAATTACGCCTCTCACAATGTCGGTGATGATTAGAAGATGCTTCCTATTGTAGCGGTCGGCACATATCCCCGCGAGGGGGGCGACAAAAAAGGGGGCGAGCATTCGTATTGTAAACAGCAACCCTAATGCAAGTCCCGATTCCGTCAACTTCCTAATCAGGAGCGCAGCCGCAATCACGTTAAACCAATCCCCTAAGAGACTGACAACCTGTCCTGCCCAGAGCCAGCGGAAGTTTGGATTCGTTCGGATAAGTTCAAGGTAACCGACTAGTTTTTCTCTTTTTGCTGATTCGTCTTTGGGCACAACGGTTTTATCAGGCACAACGGTTTTATCAGGTGTTACAGCAGATTGTTCTTTATTAATTGAAAATAAGCGCATGAGATTACGATACCACAGTTTCGGTTTTTTGGCAAATTTGGATAATCTTCCACTTGACTGCAAATCTATAGAAAATGTATAATTGCGTTGGATATTAACCTTCCTCCAATTGCTTGAGGAATCTTTTTGTGCGGATTAAAATGCTACACGCCTTCTTAACTGCCACCCTGATAACCTTCGCCTCTATTATGCCCGGGGCAGCAGCGGAAATCGCCGATAACAGGGCAGATACGTCTCCGATAACAGATTATTTCGATTACATTACGGTCTTTTCTGATGGGAGGATTACGCGCTTTACGCACATGCCGATTCAGGTGTACATTTCGTCTATGCTGAAGGATGAACCGTACTTGGCAGCGATCCGCTACGCGATGCGCGAGTGGGAGACAGTCAGCGCAGGGAAAATTCGCTTCGAAGAGATAGATGTACCGAAGCATGCAGATATCCGTGTCACCTGGGGTTACAGTGATCACATGGCATTTCAGGATACTCGGCTCGGCAGTGCGGAGCTAACGCGCTTACGCGATACCGCCGAAGAGGCTCCCGAGCCAAACGGCAATAATTTTAGGGTGACGGTTATCCTGATGCTGGCGGACGATGAAAACATCGGTAAACTTTCAGACGCAGAGATGCGGACAGTATGTCTGCATGAGTTCGGACATGCGATTGGATTGTGGGGGCATAGTCCGCATCCGAACGATGTCAGCTACCCCACGGCAACAGCGCAGCATCCCACATTGCGCGATATAAACACGTTGCGTAAACTCTATAGTACGCCCTTCAATACACCACAGCACGACACAGCTATTGACATACTCAAAACCGAAATTGCGCGGGAACCGAGGAGATATTCTCTCCACTATCGACTCGGAACCGTCTACTTCGATAAAGGCGATACGGAATCCGCAATCGCTAGTTTCAAGGCGTGCCTTCGTCTGAATGAAAATTTTCAGCCTGCTACTGAGAAACTCCTATCGGTTTACGAAGAGACAGGCCAGTTGTTCACAGCGGTAAATCTCCTTAAACAACAGCTTGAAAGGCAGCCTTCCGCTTCGAACTATAACACGCTCGGCATTCACTACTACCGCCAAGGGGCGGTGGATAAGGCGATAGCTGCGTTTGAGAACGCCGTTAGTATTGAACCGTATCACAAAGCTGCTCGACATAACCTGCATCAACTTTTCCTAGAAAAAGCACGTCACGCTTTGAATGCCAGAGACTTCACAACCGCAGAGAACACTTTTAAGAGGGCCGTTCAACTCAAACCGCTAGATTTGATGATGTACCGGTCTATGGGAGATAGGTATGCACGTGCAGGACTTTATCCAGCAGCTATTCAGCATTATCGGGCGGCACTACAATTAAATCCTGCCAATAAATTAACACAGCGGCATCTCGCGCAATGCTATAATAACTATGGAGTCACGCTCAGAAACAGCGGGCATTGGGATGAAGCGATTGCTGCCTATCGCAACGCTTTGGAAGTACAGCCGACACTCCATATAGCTCAAACAAATCTGAGCGATGTGTTTTGGCAGCGTGCGAGGACATATTACAAATCGGGACAGGTGGACAAAGCGATTGCCGCCTATCTTGAATTGCAGGAGCTTCATCCGAAGGATACGGAAATTTTCAGCATGCTTGGGGACCTATATCTCAAAAAGGGGAATTATCCAGCAGCGGTTTCAGCCTTTCAGAAGGTTCGCGCGGCGAAACCGCATCTCCATAGTGCGCGGCATAACCTCGTCGTTGCCTATCATCATACTGCACAGGATTTGATGCGGCAGAAAAATTATCGAGCCGCTATTGACCCGCTTCAAAAAGCACTCGCTCTCTCCCCGACCACGCCCGGGCTCCGTGTGAGCTTGGCGCGGGCATATCAAAATATCGGTGATTATAGACGGGCCCAAGCCGAATTGGCCTACGTTTTAGCACTAGCACCGGAGAATCAACAGGCAACAACGGAACAGATAAACCTTCACATTTCGCGCGGAAACGTTTTGATGCAGCAGAAAAACTATGCCGCTGCCCTTGCACAATTTACGTCAATCCCCGAAACGGAAAGGGATGTTAATATTTGGAACATAATCGGTTACCTCTATCTCATGCAAGATAGACCGTCGGAGGCGTTGGTGGTTTTTGAAAGGGTGCTCGCGCTTGAACCGCTTAACATCTCAGCGTACCAAAATCTGCTTTCGCTTGAATCACGGTTGAACAACCGGCGCGATACAACAAAGATGGGTGCGCTGATTCGCACACGGTGTCTACTTGCTATCTCTTTGATGAACCGAAAACAACCTGATGCTGCACTTGTGAAGTACAAACAAGCAAAAGATAACACATCGGCAGGGCAATACTACCCTATTCTGTTTAACACAGGGGGGCAATTGGCACACGGTTTTGATGCACAAAACGATACGGAACGCAGTGCGAAAATTCGGCGATGGCTTGAAGAACTAACTCACAAATTCGGCGGTGTGATTGACCGGTAGGTTGTAAGGCAGCAAAAAAGGTCGGGCGAACCCGCCCGACCTAGACCTGGTAAATTCACAGCAAACGTAACCTTAACGCTGGCCGCCTTGACCGCCGCGCTGGCCGCCTTGACCGCCACGGAATCTATTCCTGCGTTCCTGTTCGGCGATGAGCCGTTCTTTCGTCAATTCGTTGAGTTTCGTCAATTCCTCTTCAGACAAAACCTCTTTGAGGCTTGTTTGGAACTCTTTTCCGACGCTTGCAACGATTGTCTGTCTTTCTTGGTACATCTCCTGCATAACTGTTCTGATATCCCCCCTATTGGGGTCGTCGCGGAATTTTTGCATCTTCTCGCCGAGTGCTTTCATCTTCGTCGTAAGCGTTTCTCGAGCTGCCTGATGGATAGGACGGGCCTGCACTAACGTTTCGTCGTCCACCTGTACTCTGAACGTTAAGTCCAGCCAAGAGTTATCGATAAGGGACGTAGCGTCCATGTTCATCATACCCCGGGGGGAGCGTTCACCACGTTCGCCGCGTTCACTACGTTCACCGCGTTCACCGCGTTCACCACGCTCTGGCCGCTGTGCCGTTGCATGCTCAAAAACAAACACACCAATTACTGCGATTGCTACAATTGCGCTGAGGACAAACCATTTCTGCTTCATTTCACTTCTCCTATTTTCAAATTGTAAGTGGTTTTCGGCTATCGGTTTTCAGCAAAGAAGGGTTAGGTGATTCTAAAGGGTTATTGTAATTATCAGTCCCTTTTGCTAATTGCCGATGGCTATTTAGTTTCACTTCTTTAGTCAAATTTGTTCAGAAAAGGTTCGTTTTTTTATTGACACCTCTCGCTAAGAGCGGTATAATATGACTTGCAAGAATTGCCAATTACCGATTACCAATACAAAATCAGGAGGACTATGTGAAAACACGGATTGAAAAAGATAGCTTAGGCAACGTAGAAGTTCCAGAAACTGCATATTGGGGGGCGCAGACACAGCGTGCCCGTATCAACTTCAACATCGGGACTGAACACTTTCCGCCCACCTTCATTCGCGCCCTTGTAATTATCAAGGCGGAAGCGGCTTCAGTCAATGCGGAACTCGGCTTAATCCCAGGTGACGTGGCGGAGGTCATTATACGTGCTGCGGATGAGATTGCTGCTGGTGAACTTGCTGACCAATTCCCACTCCGAATCTGGCAGACCGGCAGCGGGACGCAAACACACATGAACGTCAACGAGGTTATTGCTAACCGGGCGAGTGAACTTTTAGGCGGAAAGCGTGGTGAAAAATTTCCTGTTCATCCGAATGACCATGTGAATCGCTCACAATCCACGAACGACGTTTTTCCGAGTGCAATTCATATTGCAGTCGTCACAGAAATTACCGAACGGTTGCTGCCAGCTGCTCAAGCATTGCAAACTGCTTTTGAAACCAAAGCAGCTGAATTTTCAGAGATAGTCAAAACAGGTCGGACGCATTTGATGGATGCAACCCCCTTGACATTAGGACAGGTTTTCAGCGGGTATGCACAACAGACCGCGCATGCACAGACAGCAATTCGGCAGGTGTTGCCGTTTCTGTACGAGCTCCCGATTGGCGGCACCGCTGTCGGCACAGGGTTAAATGCACATCCTCGGTATGCGGATGCTGTCACGGCAGGAATTGCGGAGCGAACGGGGCAGCCCTATATCAGTGCCCCTAATAAGTTTGAAGCGTTAGGCGGTCGAGACGCGCTCGTTTCAGCGAGTGGGGCTTTCAAACGACTTGCCTGCGCGCTCTATAAAATCGCTAACGACATCCGATGGTTAGGCAGTGGACCGCGATGCGGTATCGGTGAATTGGTTTTACCCGAAAACGAGCCAGGTAGCTCTATAATGCCGGGCAAGGTCAATCCGACGCAGTGTGAAGCGATGACAATGGTGTGTGCCCAGGTTATCGGCAACGATACGACGATAGCACTTGCTGGCAGCGCAGGCAACTTTGAGCTTAACGTCTTTATGCCTGTCATAGCGTTCAATAGTTTACAATCCATTCAGTTGCTTGCCGATGCTTGTGATGCTTTCCGGGAGCATTGCGTTGTCGGGATAGAAGCGAACCTCCCTGTCATTGAAGGGTATCTCCAATCGTCTCTGATGCTGGTCACCGCTCTCACCCCGCGCATCGGTTACGATGCTGCTGCGCGGCTTGCCCAGCGAGCTCATCGCGAAGGATTGACCCTCCGCGATGTCGCTGTTCTTGAAGGCGAATTAACCCCCGAAGAATTCGATGCCATAGTTGTACCAAGTCAATTAGTTGCTCCGAACCTATAGCTATGTGCTAGCTGATGGCTAGGGAGTAGGCATTGTCTGAATGCCATGTTGGCTATTGGAAACCTATGGCTATTGGCAATTAGCAAGAAGGTTGTGATGCTGAGCATATTTCTGCTGTGCGTCAACCCCTCTTCCTCTGGTTTCCAATTGCCAATCGCTAATCGCCCTTAATGCTAGTAACAACCCCGCCTGCAACAACGGCAGCAGGCGAGCGGCGGCTCTATGATTCAAGCTCTTCAACAGGCTCAGCCAGCTCTTCAACAGGCTCAGCGAGCTCTTCCGGGGGCGTTTCTGTTTGCGACAGCGAGGTATGATTCACCTCGATATGTTGCCATTCTGAAAAGCCAGTGCCAGCCGGAATAAGCCGTCCGAGGATAACATTCTCTTTCAACCCTGTCAAGTAGTCCACTTGTCCTTCAACTGCTGCATCCGTGAGGACTTTTGTTGTCTGCTGGAAGCTGGCAGCGGAGATGAAGCTGTCCGTACTCAGAGAGGCTTTGCCGATGCTTTGGAGCACGGGTTCACCAGTTGCGGGGGTGCCGTTCTCTTCTTGGACGCGCCTATTTTCTGTGTGGAAGAGCGTTCGGCTGACCTCATCGTTTGCGTAGAATCCGGTGTCGCCGACATCAATGATTCGTATCTTAGTCAGCATCTGTCGGACGATGACTTCGATGTGTTTGTCATTTATCGCGCCACTCGGGTAAACGGTTTGGACTTCGTCAACGAGGTATGTCCAGACAGCTTCTTCGCCTTCAAGCGAATGCCCGTTGATAGTTGTTCTCCCGATAGCGAGGATATCGTGTGGGTTGAGGTATCCATCGGTGAGCCGTTGTCCCGCTTCGACCCAGTCGCCTTCGTCGACGCGTCGTTTTTCGTCCGGAATTTGGTATAGACGACTTTTCGTTTCGCCATCGACGATTCGGTATTGTGGAATACCCGATTTTTGTCCTTCAAGCTGGACGTACCCTTCGATTTCTGCGATTTCGGCTGCATCTTCGCGCTTCGGACGCCGCGCCTCAAAGAGGTCGGTGACGCGCGGGATACCCCGAACGATGTCGAGGTTTGTCGTTTTCTCGTGCAATTCCGCGAGGGGTTGTTGGGCTTTCACCTTTTCCTCGGCTTCAACAGACACAGAGTATCCGGGCGAAATCAGATGCTCTTGAGGTTCAGATTTTCCACCATCGACCTCAAGCACAATCCGAAGTGTTGGAATCAAGCCATCTACCTCAACGCCCGGGTACCGCTTCATAGCGGCATCGTACTCCGCCTGTGAGAGCGTATGTCCGACCTTAAAGGGACAGCGCGGATGTGTGACTGTGTTTACCTTATAGGTAGTTTGTGCTGACGCTTTAACCACTTTCTTATAATCAGCATCGCTCAACACCTCATCCACCGTAAGGTCTATTTCGGGGTCACTCACCTTTGTCACTTTATAGACGCGTTCTGTCTCGAACCCTTTGTATTGGCGTTGTGCCCGTTTATAGTCCTCCTCGTCAATTTGTTCATCGGCAGTGAGCGGGCAGTCAGCATGATGAACAGCGAGTATGTGGTACGCTAGTCGGATATCCGGTAAGGGTGTCTCGGTGTCTCGGTGGTGTTTGACAAGTGCCTTGTAGTCTGTATCTGTCAACACCTTTTCCGCCGGGGCATCATCTACTGCGTCACTGTTTTCCTGCGTTAGGAAATAAAGTTTTTCCGCGTCAAACCCCTTAAAGTTTCGACGGAACCGGTTCGATTCAGACGATGTAATGAGGTCCCCCACCTTTGCGGGGAATTCTTCGCTGTGATGAATTGCCGTGATGCGATAGAGCCGTTCGACCTCGAACGCACTTGGGCCTTTCGTCGAAGTCACCTCAAAGCCGGGGTATTTCTTGAGCGTTTCCTTGTATTCCTTCTCTGTGAGGTACGTCCACTTTGTGGCTGTCTCGGTCTCCTCTATCGCCGGTTCCATCGGACATTCCGGGTGATGCACCGAGATTAGGCGGTGCTTGAGCCGTTCTACCGTCACTCCTTCGAATTTATCTTTGAGCTTCGATAAATTTTCCGGGGGGATGTGTTCGCCCGGTTTTAGCGGACATTCCGGGTGATGCACTTCGGTGACACAATAAGGTGGGTTTGTTCGTCGTTTGACTTCAAACGCCTTATACTGCTGCCGTGCTTCGTCATACGCGGCTTTGGACAACTCCTGCTCGACTGTCAGTTCAACCCCTTCGCTCACCTCTGTAACCCGGTAGACCGGCTCATCAAGTTCTAAGTGGTATTGCCGTTCCTGTTCTGGGGTGAGGAGGTCACCTACCTTAAAGGGGCAGCTGGGATGCATTATAGTTTGGATTCTATACATCTGCGGCAGCTCTGGGTTGCTTTTCCCTTTTCCTTGTATGCGGAGGTATTCCGGATATTCGTCTTCAGTCAGGATATCGCCAGTTTTGGTTTGACGGACCCATTCGCCATCAAAGGGTCGGATTTGGTCGCGCCATTCTTCTACCTCATTCTCTGATAGGAGCTGCCCCGGTTTGAGGGGGTTGTCTGGATGTGTGACCTGCTTGATAGGGTAGTGGGCTGCATCGCAACGGAACCGTGAAAAACGTCGGGAACATTCCACATATCCACGGTCTGTGAGCAGTGTTCCGATTTGTAGCTCGGGGGCTGTCGAAACGATATCCGGATTCACAGCCGTCACCTCGTGCGCGGCTAGTTCCGCTTTAAACCCTGGAAAATCTTCCAATGCCTTTTGGTACTGTTTCTCTGTCAGCAGTTCGCCCGGTTCTAACCGACAGTCAGGATGTTGAACCGTTCTGATTTTGTACCTTGGCTGGTCGGAGTCTTCCTCGTACTGTTTGGCAATCCAGAGGTCGCCCTCTTTTCGGACAGTTCTGTCGGGGATAAAGTCTCGGAATCGGACGGTACCTGCAGCTTTTGCGAGTGTTTTTCGGGCAAGCCGTTCGCTCACATCTTCAACGACCCCGCCTGTATGGAATGTGCGCATCGTTAGCTGTGTGCCAGGTTCACCAATGGATTGGGCTGCGATAATACCAATCGCTTCGCCGACGTTCACTAGGCGTCCTGAGCTTAAGTCAGTTCCATAGCAGGTCGCGCATGCACCTTTTTCGGTTTCACATGTCAGGACAGAGCGGACACGGACGCTTGGCACTTCCGCCTCTTCAAGCGATTTCGACATTGCTGCATTCAACAGGGTACCACTAGCAACCAAGGTTTCCTCTGTTTCTGGATGGTGGACAGCCTCAACGGTTACCCGGCCCTCAATTTTGAAAGCGAGCCCGCCAGCATCTGTAGCGAATTTGAGAATACCGTGCGTTGTCCCACAGTCCTCCTGCGTAATCATGACATCTTGTGCAACATCCACTAGTTTGCGCGTTAAATATCCGGAGGCCGCGGTTTTCATTGCGGTATCGACCAACCCTTTCCGTGAGCCGTAGGTTGATGTGAAGTAGTCGAGCACATCAAGTCCTTCACGGTAGGAGGACTGAATAGGCGTTGAGAGGATTTCGCCGCTCTGCTTGGATTTCAATCCGACAATTGCACTGATTTGTACGAACGGATTTTTACGCGCTCGCGCACCACTCTCTGCCATGAGATGAACGGGACTAAACCCTTCTACCGCCTTGTCTTGCTCGACGAGGTGTGTTTCCGTAGCGGGTAGCAGCGAGAACAATCGTTCCTCAATTTGTTCAATTGCGGAGAACCATAACCGAATTTTTTCGTTTTCCAGCTCCTCCATCTCGAGGTCACCTTGTTCCATCAGGCTTTCGATTTGCGCGTTTGCGTTCGCCAGAATTTCGGTTTTGTCCGGGGGTATCAGATAATCTCGGATACCCGGTGAGATACCGCTCAACGTTGCGTATTCAAAGCTCAGTGTTTGCAACCTATCTAAGAGTGCGACTGTCTCTGCTGTGCCGAGTTCATTAAAGCAGCGGTTCACAAGTGCGGACAACCGTTTGCCGCGTGCTTCATTGTTAAAGAAAGGCAGTGCCATCCCAGTTGTCTCATCAGTCCATAGGAGCGGTGTCCCGGCACCGCTGTCTTGCGGCAGTACTTCGTTGAAAATTACCCTGCCAACGGTGGTGAGAATCGGTTCTCTGTGTCCTTCAAAGAACAGTTGAATTGAGTCGTGGAGTTTCAATGCGCCGCAGCCGTGTGCGTGCGTCACTTCATCCATAGAAAAATAGCGGCGGCTCGCCCAGGATTCCGCTTTCAATCCTGTAAGTGCTTTCTCCTGAGCGCGTCCTTTTTTCGTGTATGCCTCATGTAGCTGCACTGCGGCATCTTCATGCTCTGGCAGTGCCCTTGTGAGAAAACTGGCGCCCAGTATCATATCCAATTCTGGTACCGTGATGGGGCCACCGTGTGAGGGTTTGAGGATATTGCCGCTGCTGAGCAGTAACATTTTCGCTTCTGCGCGGGCTTCAACTGTCAACGGTACATGTACAGCCATTTGGTCACCATCGAAATCGGCATTGAAGGCTTTGCAGACGAGCGGTGGAATTCGGATGGATTTCCCTTCAACGAGAACAGGCATAAAGGCTTGTATGCCGAGCCTATGGAGCGTCGGGGGACGATTCAGCAGGACAGGGTGGTCAGCGATGACGGTCTCTAATGCCTCCCAAACGGGGGAATCGGGTGCGACGTGGTCAGTCATATATTGTCCCTGCTTAATCGTTTCTGCCTTTCCGCTGAGCATGAGTTTCTCAATAATAAACGGTTTGAAGAGTTGAACCGCCATCCATTTGGGCAGTCCGCACTGATGCAGTTCCAATTCTGGACCGACGACAATAACGCTTCTGCCGGAGTAGTCGACCCGTTTTCCGAGTAGATTTTGCCGGAAGCGTCCCACTTTTCCCTTCAAGATAGCGGAGAGGGATTTGAGTTCACGGTTTCCTGGGCCTGTTACGCGGCGTCCGTGTCTGCCGTTATCTAGGAAAGCGTCGACAGATTCTTGTAGCATCCGTTTCTCATTTCGGAGGATTACCTCTGGGGACCGAATGTCTATGAGTTTCTGCAACCGGTTATTACGATTGATGACGCGTCGGTATAGGTCATTCAGGTCGCTAGTTGCGAATCTACCGCCTTCTAGAGAGACGAGGGGCCGGAGGTTAGGACTGATTACGGGGAGGACTTCGAGTATCATCCATTCTGGACGCATGTCGGCTTTTTCGAAGCCGGCGACCATCTTCAGCTTTTTTGAGAGTTTGAGCCGTTTCTGGTGGCTGGACGTAGCTTCAAGTTCCTCTGTCAGTTTTTCGACCTCTGTGGGCAGGTCGATTTGGCGCAAGAGTTCCTGTATTGCTTCCGCGCCGAGGCCGGCACTGAAGTGTTTCGGAAAATCGCGCTGCTTTGCTAACAACTCCGGTTCTGTCAGGATTTCACCTATCTTTAGCTCACAGGCATCATCATGTACCGCTGTTACAATAAATGCTTCAAAGTAGAGTACACGTTCGATTTGCCGGGAACCGAGTTCTAGGAAAGCCCCGAGTCGTGACGGGATTCCTTTGAAAAACCAGATATGGGAGACAGGCGCGGCGAGTTTGATGTACCCGAGGCGCTCACGTCTCACCTCCGATTTGGTGATTTCAACGCCACATTGGTCACAAATCACCCCTTTATGCTTAATGCGCTTGTATTTACCACAATTGCATTCAAAATCCTTCTGCGGTCCGAAGGTGGCTTCACAAAAGAGGCCTTGGTGTTCAGGTCGAAAACTGCGGTAATTGATAGTTTCCGCTTTTTTGATTTCTCCGCAGTCACAGGTCCCCATTTCGGGGCAGCCGCCTGCTGGGAAACCTGTCAGATTCCGCCGTTTACAAGACGTGCGTTTCGCCCATTCCTTTATCTGTGCAGGTGAGGCGATGCGGATGGAGATACGGTTAAACGGCTCTTTCGGATTGGGACGTGCCATGCGTTTTCGCTCCTTTGGTAAATGGTAAATTTGTTAATAGTAAAAGCTACTACTCTTTTGTCTGCCAGGGTAATTTCATTGACAGTTCAGATTCTAAAGATTCGGTTGTATCCGCCTCCGTGTCTGTCTCGATTGTTTGTTGGAGAAAACGGAGTGCTTCGCGAATATCTGCTTTCGGTTCCGGTACCTCATCTGTCTCGTCATCTTCTGTGAATTTGACGTTGAGCCCGAGGCTTTGAAGTTCCCTGACTAAAACGTTGAAGGACTCCGGTGTCCCAGGGGGTATCGGGTTATTGCCTCTGACAATGGATTCATAGATTTTGCTTCTGCCCTTTACATCGTCCGATTTGACAGTGAGCATCTCCTGCAAGGTGTGTGCAGCCCCATAAGCCTCCAATGCCCAGACCTCCATTTCGCCGAGGCGTTGGCCTCCGTGTTGTGCTTTACCGCCCAGCGGTTGCTGTGTCACTAGCGAGTAAGGTCCAGTTGAACGTGCGTGCATTTTATCAGCGACGAGGTGATTGAGTTTCAGGAAGTAGACATAGCCTACGGTCACTTCTTGCCCGAACGGTTCGCCGGTGCGGCCATCGTAGAGGATGCTCTTTCCGGACTCTTTCACGCGTTTCGGTAGGTCGGTTTGTGCCAACATGTCGAAAACCTCCTCCTCCGTCGCGCCATCAAAGACAGGAGAGGCGACGTAACACCCGAGTTCATGACAGGCTAAACCGAGGTGTATCTCTAGGATTTGTCCGACGTTCATTCGGGAGGGAACACCTAACGGGTTCAAAACGATGTCTATAGGCGTGCCATCGGCGAGGTATGGCATATCCTCTTCGGGCAGTATTTTTGCAACGACCCCTTTATTTCCGTACCGGCCTGCCATTTTATCACCGACAGAAATGGGCCGACGGCTAGCAATGTAAACCTTTACTAATTTGAGTACCCCGGGTTTCAGCTCTTCACCTGCTTCTAATTTTTGCAGGGCGACCTCTTTTTCCTGGGTATACGCATCAATCCGTCCGCGTGCGATTTGCTGTAAACTTTGGAGGTATTCCATCGCTTCTTTGTCAGTGATTTGGAGTGCTGCCAATTCGGTATCATCCAACATATTGAGATACGCCTCTGTGAGGGTATCACCTGCTTGCATCGCGCCATTTTCGGGGGTAGCTTCAGGAGCAGGGGCGGGAGCGGCGAGCTTCTTCCTGATTAATGTTTCGCGAAGTTCTACCGTTAATCGTTCTTTAATCTGTTCCCGTTGTGCCTGCCAGGCCTGCTCAATCTGCTTGCGTTGTGCTTCTTGGCGCCAAGCCGTTCGTTCGCTATTGGGGGTCGCTTGCCGTGCGAAGACCTTAACGTCGATGACCACGCCTTCAACCCCAGGGCGTGTATACGTGGAGGCATCCTTGACCTCTTTCGCTTTTTCACCGAAAATTGCGTTCAGAAGTTTCTCTTCAGGCCCGTATTCGCTTTCACCTTTTGGTGAGATTTTACCGACGAGGAGGCTGCCTGTGCCAACGACACTGCCTACGCGAATGATACCTTCATCGTCTAATTGTGCCAAACGGGTGCTAGACATATTCGGGATGTCGCGAGTAATTTCTTCATCACCCATTTTGGTTTGCCGCGCCGTTACCTCAAATTCCTCTATATGGATAGAGGTAAACGTATCGTTTTTGATAAGGGATTCGCTGATGAGTATTGAATCTTCATAGTTATGCCCGCCCCAGGGCATGTAAGCACAGAGAATATTCCGGCCGAGGGCGAGTTCCCCCCCTTCAGTTGACGTTCCATCTGCAATGACATCCCCAACTTCAATAACATCGCCAATATTAACGCGGGGCAACTGATGAATGCAGGTTCCGCTATTACTGCGCCTGAAGTTTTTCAGATGGTAGACATCGTATCCCATTTCACTGAAAGCATGCTCACCCGATTCAACATGAAGTGCCTCTCCTGTACGAATCAAAATCTCTTCTGCGTCAACACTAGAGACAACGCCACCTCGACGGGCAATAACCATTGCGTTGGCATCCCGCGCAGCGCGATGTTCTACGCCAGTCCCCACCCAAGGGGCTTCTGGAGAAATAAGGGGCACTGCTTGCCGTTGGTGGTTCGCACCCATCAAGGCACGGTTCGCATCTTCGTGCTCTAAAAACGGAACGAGTGCAGCGGAGACACCTACAATCTGCTGTGGAGCAATTCCGACGTAATCCACATCCGACAAATTGTGAAGCGTCACATCCTCGCCCTTGCGTGTACGGAGCATGCCGCTCTTGTTGCGAGGCGAAATCGCATCTGCGGGAGCAATATTGTACCGGTCTTCAGCATCCGCTGTGAGATAATGTATCTCTGAACTGATTTCACCATCTGCTACTGGCCGGTAGGGTGTCTCTAAAAAGCCATACGGGTTGATTCGGGCAAAAGTCGCAAGCGACACAATAAGACCGATTGAGGGCCCCTCAGGTGTTTCTAAAGGGCAGACACGTCCGTAATGCGTTCTATGAACGTCCCGGACTGCGGCAGTCGCACGGTCACGGCGAACGCCCCCAGGACCGATTGCCGAAATTCGACGTTTATGCGTTAATTCGTCTAACGGGTTTATTTGCTGCATGAACTGTGAAAGTTGGTTTGACCCGAAAAACTCCCGTAACCCGACCATCAAAGGTTTCGGATTAATCAGGTTTTTCGGATTTTTCAAAGATGCCTCTGTCGTTGTGCTCAGCTTTTCACGAGCGGAACGACGAATCTGCAAGAGCGCGATGCGGAACTGATTTTCCAAGAGCTCCCCTATCACACGAACCCGACGATTTCCTAAATGGTCTAAGTCGTCAACAAGTCTGTCACCGTTCCGGACCAGCATGAGATGATAGAGCGTCGCTGCGATATCTTCCGGTCTCAAAATGTGCAGTTCTTCAGGCGGCAGCTCCCCTGTTTCCTCTTGATATATGGCGTGGTCCCCAAGTTGTCTATTTAACTTGTATCGCCCGACTTTCCCTAAATCGTAACGGGCTTTGTCAAAGAAAAGACGCTTGAGGCACTGTGATGCAGCGTCAGGTGTCGGAGTATCCCCTGGACGGAGAGCCCGAAATATTTCAATCAACGCGCCTTCTTGCAAGGTAGTACCTGCATAGTCTTTGACGGTATCGCGCGACAATGTATTCCGCAAAAATCGCAGCATGTGTGCATCGGTTTCAGCCAAAAGCGTCACGTGTGTCACGCCTGTATCCGTGAGGCGATTAAACTCCGCTTCTGAAAGCCGCGTGTTTGATTCAAGTAAGACCTCGCCTGATTCAGTATCAACTACGGGGTCAGCGATGACGCGGCCGACAATGTTCTGGGTTATCGGAACAACCTCGGTCTCGCCAAAAAGTTTTAAAATGTCGGCATCGGTTTCCCAGCCGAGGGCGCGTAAAAGGATAGTTGCTGGCAGTTTCCGGCGCCGGTCTATCCGGACATGGAGGCAGTCCTTCGAATCGAATTCAAACTCAATCCAGGCCCCCCGATAGGGGATAATTTGCCCTGTGGGGAGTTTCTGAACACTAGATGGATGCGATTTGTCAAGAAAAATAACACCGGGCGACCGCTGCAACTGATTGACAATAACCCGCTCCGAACCATTGACGATGAACGTCCCGTTTTCTGTCATCAGCGGAATATCGCCGAGGTAAACGTCCGCTTGGGTAATGTCAACGACGCGCGTCTGCCCCGTATCGCTATCTTTTTCACGCTCAACGCACATAAGACGCGCTTGTAAACGGACCTGATAATTAAGCCCGCGTGCCTGGCAATCGACAAGGTCATGCGTCGGTGTACCGAGGGCATAACTCACGAATTCAAGACTTGCAGTCTCTTTAAAGTCGTAAATCGGAAAAATTTCTTCAAACAGTGCCTGAAGTCCTATTGATTCCCGTTTATCTTCCGGTACAGAACGCTGCATGAACGCGTCGTAGGACAGCTTTTGAGTCTCAATTAAGTCAGGCAATTCAAGGATAGAAGGGGTCTTGGCAAAGGAGATACGTTCCCGTAAGGCTGCTGGACTTCCATTTGTTTTTTTATTCGCTGGCATAATTTTCACCTACTATCGGGCGCAGATGGGGTAATCAACGCTTTTGAATTAGGGTTCCTGCTCGCCTGCCGCCGTTGCTGGCAGACAGCTAGCTTTCTTCTTAGGTTTGTAGGTCAGGTTGAACGAAGAAAACCCGACAAGTGGATTTCGGCATTCAGAGACATTTTTGTTAGATGCTAATTGCCGAAGCAACCGTTTCTGTGCAAAAACAGTTGCATATTTTTTGAAAAAGTTGTATACTCCGGGCAGAAATAAATTCGCTACTCTATAGGGAAACGTCCCTATGTTAAAGTTATGCTATATATCAAAATTCAAAAAAAGAGATAACAACATTTCAATAGCGTAACACAATATTATACACCAATATGTACGAAATGTCAAGAAAAAATGCAGAAAATTATCAAAAAACTTTATTTTTTAGCTAAATTTTCGCCTGTGAACACGGAAATCCGTTATAGTAACAGTACAGGGATGTAAGAATTATGGGAACACTCGGAGCACAATTGCCGGTCAAAGCTATCATCGGCGTACTGACAGCAGAACCACTTTTACTGCCAACCGTTTATCAGGAATTAACACAGCACCTCGGTCCCATTGACTTTAGGAGCCAACTTCTTCCGTTCACGAGTACCACCTATTATGAGGCAGAAATGGGACGAGGACTTCAGCGGCAGTTCATTAGTTTTGAACGACTTATTCATGCTGAAACGTTGGCAGCTATGAAATTGTTTACAAATCAGGTGGAGCAAACGTTCCTTCGTACAGGGACCTCACAGCGACGGGTCAATTTAGATGCGGGGTACGTCTGTATGGCAAAATTAGTCCTCGCCTCTACGAAAGACCACGCCCACCGTATCTATCTGCGGGACGGCATTTACGCGGAAATCACCCTCCGCTTCTATCGCAAAACGTTCCAACCCTTGGAATGGACCTATCCGGACTACCGGTCCGCCGACTATATCGCTATTTTTAATCAGATTCGCACAATTTATAGGGAGGAATGCAACACATGAAGATATGGACTACTCGAACACCTTTCAGGGGTATGACCGCTTTCATCTTATGCACTTTTTTCACATATTTAGCAGCATTTGCTATCGCTCAACAGCCTGATACACAACGGAAACGTGCCCGCGAACTCGGTATACATATCGGGCGCCTTCCAACCGGTGAATACAACGCGATTACAGATGTCACCGGAGTCAAGGTCGGGCATGTTACCCTGAACCGGGGGGACTCTATTCGCACCGGTGTAACGGCTATCCTTCCGAGCGATGATATATGGAAGGTGCGGCTGTTTGGTGCAGCCTATACGATACATGGCAACGGAGAGGCTACCGGCATTGCCCGAATTAATCAAGCCGGATGGATTGAATCGCCAATTTTGTTGACAAATACGCTCAGCGTCGGTGCCGTCCACGATGGAGTCGTCCGCTATATTGTCAAGCGGTACCCGAACGATAACATTGTGCTTCCGATTGTCGCTGAATGCTATGATGGCGGTTTGAATGACATCAGCGGGCTCCACGTAAAACCTGAACATGCAATCGAAGCAATTGAAAAAGCGACATCCGGGCCCGTAAAAGAGGGAGGTGTCGGCGGCGGCACCGGTATGCGGTCCTACGGTTTCAAAGCTGGCATCGGCACTGCCTCAAGAGTACTCCCACCGGACAGAGGGGGATGGAAAGTCGGCGTGCTTGTCAACGCTAACGGCGGACGCAGGCATCAGTTACGCATTGACGGTGTACCGGTCGGTAAGGTTATAGAAGCTGAACGGTTGAAACCGGGTAGAGACGGTTCATTTATTATTGTCATTGCAACCGATGCCCCGCTGACACATCGGCAATTGAAACAGTTGGCAATCCGCGCAACACACGGACTCGCTCACACGGGGACACCGAGTACCGACAGCAGCGGTGAATTCGTTATCGCATTTTCAACAGCAAACGTTTTCCCCCGCAGGACCGAAAGCGGCACCTTTCAGATTCAGATGGTCGTCAACAGCCGCTTAAGTTCACTTTTTGAGGCTGCAATAGAAGCGACAGAGGAGTCCATTATTAACGCAATGACGATGGCAACTACAATGACCGGACGAGGTGGCAGGACGATGCACGCTATCCCCCTACAGCGGTTGCAACAGGTCATGAAACAGCATAACCGCTAATTTGAATCATGGGGTCTCCGCTCGCTTGTGCCTAAGTACACTTGAACTTATACCATTTTTATTAATTATTCTATCATTACCGGTTGTTAGCAATGAAACGGAGAACGGAAGACCCAAACTGGAAGTTTATGCTACGATAAAGGGCACAAACTGGAAGTTTATGCTACGATAAAGAGGCACAAACTGGAAGTTTATGCTACGATAAAGAGGCACAAACTGGAAGTTTATGCTACGATAAAGAGGCACAAACTGGAAGTTTATGCTACGATAAAGAGGCACAAACTGGAAGTTTATGCTACGATAAAGAGGCACAAACTGGAAGTTTATGACGATAAAGAGGCACAAACTGGAAGTTTATGCTAAATAAAGAGGCACAAACTGGAAGTTTATGCTAACGAGTTGTGCTAAATGACTTTTTGTACAACATTATTTCACACAAACAGAACGTTTTGTCCGTGCTTCTCATTGGTTTGGACGCTCTTCAGTCCCAGTATTCGGGCAAGCAGCCCGCTCTTTAAGGACGATATCTTTATAGCTAAGCGTTCCACCTTTCTCTTTAGTCCCATAGGGACGATATGTTTGTATGACAACATCCAATATCTGTGAGAAAAACAAAAACAACCAGTTAACTGGCACAAGTCATTATGCTACAATAAAGAGGCACAATCTGGAAGATTATGCTACAATAAAGAGACATTTTCAATTAGAAATGGTATTAGTTTTTGCGTCATAAGTGTAAGCCCAACCATCGGGCGGGCTGGATATACGTCGGAAAACCCTTTTTGGACAGATAACCCTCAACGAACCGCAAGGAAATATCAAAGAGGTTTGCCTATCATCGATTTTGGGATGTCAATACCGAATTCCTTCAGGACTGTCGGAGCGATGTCGTATAAACTTTTTGGCGGGAGATGTCCGTGTGTGTGTCCGTGTCCTTTTATAATAAAGAGGCCCATCTCCGCATGGTTGCAATCGTCCGGCCCGGTGTCATTTTCGTAGGTATAGATGCTACTGTATCCAACACTGCCCACCGAACGCCAAAAGAGATTACCGAAGTAAACAATGAGGTCCGGAGCGATATTTCTGCATTCTCGATAAACTGCTTCAGGTTTAAACACACGTGTGCCGATGTTATGTCCCGCTTCATCCGATATTGCTTCAAGCTGCGCCTTCAATTCGTCTCGAACCTTTTCATAGTCCTGCCTATTGACAGTGCCGTGTGGTTCTCTACCTGCCACATTTATAAAGATTCGTGCGTAATATCCCCCCTCTCCCCACGCTTTTGTCCGATGCCAGTCTACCATATCCGCTGTCCAGGGGGTAATTGTTTGCGGTTGTGTTTTAAGTGTCAAATAGCCGTGCTTTTGCAGCCACTCGTTGACACAGATACCGCCATCCATCCGTTTTGCACCGTGGTCAGAGACGACCAGGACGGTAGTATCTTCAGGCACAGCGGCTAACGTTTCGCCGAGTTCTGCATCAAGTGCGCGATAATAGTCTTGCATTGTGTCAGCAAAAGGTGAATTCGGTTCATGTTTCCGATGCGTTTTATCCCAAAACCGCCAGAACGCGTGATGAAGTCGGTCTGGTCCCATTTCAACCATCGCAAAGAGGTGCCAATCCTTTGTTTTAAGGAGATGGCGGGCCACTTTGAAACGTGCGGCTGTCATTTTATGGAGTTCTCGTGCCAATTCAGTCCGTCGGTCTGTTCGAAAATTCGGAATATCGATTTGGTAGTCGCTTGCGACCTGTTCTATTTCTCGCGCGAGCCGCCGTGGAAATGTCCACTGCACATCGCGACTCGGAGTCAGAAAACTGCTTACCATCCATCCAGGAAACGGCTTGGGGGGATAAGTCAAGGGCACCCCCAAAACGACCGATTTTTTGTTTGCGTGGCCTAGAAGTTCCCATAACGTTGGCACTGACACCGTGTGTGCGTTAGCAATAGTCAATGCATCGTAGGCATAATCCGAGCGGTTCCGGAATCCGTAAATGCCGAGTTCACCTGGGTCCCGGCTCGTCATCATGCACATCCATGCTGGGACGGTGATAGGCGGAATAGTGCTTTCGAGGAGCCCATAGCTGCCCGCTGCCATCAAACGTTGTGTGTTAGGCATATCCGCTTTGAATGCGTCAAACACAAGTTCAGGAGCGGCACAGTCCCACCCAATAATCAAAACTCGTTTCTTCATTGCTCAAATCCGCTATGCCCATCGTGGGTTTCTGCCGCCGAATCGCTGCTCACTAATGTTCCACAGTTCCGATAAACCGAGTTGCCGAATGTGTTCTAAGCCCGGCAGGAACGGGTCATTTACACGGGTTAACCATCGTTGAAGTTCCGCTTCTAATTCTGTTCTGAGTGCTTGTGAATTTTGAGCATCAATCAGGTTGTTACGCTGATACGGGTCATTTTCATTATCGTAAAGGAGCCACCCTGTTTGGTCATAGTGACGTGCGTAGGTATAGCGGTGCGTTCGGATGCCGCGCCATTCGCGAATACCTGCATTGAAACCCTCGCTCCCGTGGAGTTGTATGCCAAATAGGATTGACTGTGGTTCATCAATCGGTTTTCCGAGCATCGCCTCCGAAAGGTCAATACCTTCTACACCCTCCGGAATCGGCAAACCGCACAACGCTAGCATGGAGGGCATGAAATCGACGAGGCTTAGCAAGGTGTCACGGGTAACACCTGCTGGAATCTGGCTCGGCCAGCGAATGATGAACGGAATGCGACTCGATTCGTCCCAAGGACGTTCTTTTCTGACGTGCCCGTGGCTGCCAAGCATATCCCCATGGTCGGAGGTGTAGACGAGGATGGTGTCTTCAGCGATACCGAGTTCGTCAAGAGCGGTCATCAACCGGCCCAGATTTTCATCCAACGCGGTAATATGCGCGTAGTAGCCGGAGAGGTCTCTCCGTGTGGCTGGCGTATTTGTAGCGTTCGGCCGGAGTTGAATCTCTTCAGGGGGGTACATCGCTTTGTAACGTTCAGGCACGTGCTCGTAAGGGTTATGTGGGGGCCCCCAGCTCATATAGAGACAGAAGGGTTCATCCGCATGGTCTCGGCAGTATTGAATGGCTTTATCGGTTTGAAAATCCGGTTCGTAGCCCTCAATCTGCATCCGATTTCCGGTGCTGTCATGGTAGGGAGCATTGAAATAGTTGTGGTGGCAATTCCAACCGAGCCACTCCTCAAAACCGAACCGCATCTCCGGGCTAATAAACTTATCTCTCGGCATGCCGCCGAGGTGCCATTTGCCGATATAACCTGTCGCATATCCCGCTGCTCTGAAAACTTCCGCGATACCCGTTTCAGATAACGGTAACGGCAGGTCATTGGAGACAGCTTTGTGGCTTAAGGGATATTTACCTGTCATAAGGCAACCGCGTGCAGGCACACACAGCGGCACATTGGTGAAGGTATTCGGGAAGAACATTCCCTCTTGGGCAAGGGTATCCATAGCAGGTGTTTGCACCTGTGGATTCCCCGCACACGCCACATCACATTGGCGATGTTGGTCGCCAAAAACAAAGATTAAATTCGGTTTACGTTCCATTTTTTTTACCGCCCTTATCAAGGAGGGAATTGCGTAAGTCCTGGCAAACAATTAATTTGGGGGTTTGGGTGCTTCTGGTGTAACAACTGGTCTATTGTCAGGCTTAGTCTCTGGTTGAATTGGCTTAGGTTCAACAGGAGTTACAGGCCTAACTTTAGCCGGTGGTTTAGGACCTGTCCATGGCTTCCAATGTTCAGTCTTTTTCTGCTTAGCAGACCGATTTTGACTATTTTTGCGTGCCATTTTATTCACCTCCTTTTACCAGACGCTTCAGGAAATGTGACGCGCCCATATATTTCCTGCAACGGTAATTCGCACTGAAGAGAAGTCAGCGGAAGTTGCTGCTCAAGTCCTTGAAAGAAAGTGTAACTCCATTCACCACGCTTTCGCAGAAAACGTTCAACGTTCACACTATCTTGTGAAACAAGGATATATTCTTTCAAGGAATCGACTTGTCGGTAGCGCGAGAACTTTTCACCTCTGTCATAGCCCTCGGTACTCGGAGAGAGGACCTCTACGGTAACAATCGGGTTCAGGAGTGTGTCAAAAACATTGTCTTCGAAACGCGGTTCATCACAAACGACCCCTACATCAGGGTAAAAGTAGGATTCTGCTGAAGGGATACCGACACGCATTTCATTCGCAAAAACGACACAACTGCTTTCTATCAAGCGATTGTGAAGTTGAACGAAGATGTTCCCTTTAATAAGATTATGTGTAAAACTGGCACCGGACATAGCGATAATTTTACCTTGGATGTATTCGTTTCTGACTGTGTTCGCGTCAGGTTTTGCTTTACGTTCCGAAGTGATGTATTCTTCTGGGCTAAGGTATGTTTGGGCAGCACTTATCGCCATGATTTCCTCCGCGTTTTAAATTATATCACATGCCAAAAACTTGGTCAAATCAAAATTAACTGAATTCTAGTAGGTCATTAAACACATCCACAACACAAGCACAAATGACAGAGGCTGAAGTGATGACAACTGCGATTATTGCATGTCCGGATGCTAACGGCTATTCTGCATCCATGTATAGACTTTGCGGAGCATGCTCTCACTCTTAGCCCATAAAGCCCTTTTTATAGGCAACACGACCTTTGTATAGCTACAGAAGTCGGTTCGCTCAGCGCGATACTGCTCCTTGTGTGCAATTAACCCGCTGCTTTCCGGGGGCGACGCACCAAAATCCACCCATGCATACCCAGCCTGACATGCCCAGGTGATAATATGGTGAAAAATTGCGTTATTGGGGCGATATTGCAAAAACTCAGGCACAGATGCTTCACACCACAGCGTCACAGTCCGATTAAAGTGTAGATACAGCAGCCCAGCGATAATTGTGTCTTGGTATGTAGCAACGGCAAGCTTAGCGACATTACGTTGCAAAAGAGTATCCATAAGCGTGCGCGGTTTCGGGGTGCCCCCTAACCGCTTTACTGTCGTTAGATACATGTTGTAAAATGTGGATACTGCTGCGATATCCGTGGTATCCGTGACAACCACACCCGATTTTTCTGCCTTCCGGACTGCCCCTCGCACCCGTTTATTATAGGCGTGCCAGAGGGACTTGACATCTCCGTGCGTTTCTAGAAGATGCGTAAAATGCGTTGTCTCTTTATAACCCGCTGCTGTGAAAATATTGCCGTACCGCACACTATTCTGAGGGGAGAGCGTCCAACGAAGTTCACACCAGCCTTTCTCCGCCGCTTTAGTTTGTAGATACGTTTCAAGGGTAGCCATCAATTCTGCGACATCTGCCTGCACCGATGCAATAAGGTGCGGCCCCCCGAACAAATTCCACGGCATTGAATGCCACAAGCGGATGCCCGGTATCGGTTGAAACACGAAGGCAGGCAAACCGCCAATTATCACATCACCCTGTTTAATAAGGAGATACATAGGGTCAAGCTGCCTGAAAGAATTGGCAAGCGCGTCCCGCCAAGCAAGCCCTTGAAAGGCGACGCTATGCGGGCACTGCTGGATGAGCGCATTCCATCTGTCCTGATTCTGGGGGGTAAGCGGTTCTAGTGTATACACGGATATTGTTTTAAGGAATCAGGATACGGCCCCCACTAGCAATTACGGTGGCACCTGTCATATAACTCGATTCTTCGCTTAGGAGGAATGCTATCACGTTCGCCATCTCTTCCGGTTCACCGAGCCTGCCAAGTGGGGTTGTCTCTTGCAGCTGTGCCACCATCTCCGGGGAGACCTCACGCAACATATCTGTCGCAATTGCCCCGGGGGCAACCGAATTGATGCGAATATTGTGTTGTGCAAGCGGCCCACAGCACGATTTCGTCAGCGAGATAACACCCGCTTTCGCCACCGCATAGGGCAACTGGTTGGGACGGACTGCTAATGCAGCAATTGACGAAACATTCACAATACGACCAAACCGCTGCGCTATCATACCCGGCTTCACTGCCCACAGGACATTGAAGGGGCCAGTCAGGTTAATAGCGATGATTCTGTCCCAATGTTCAGGGGGCAGCACTTCAAACGGCATATCACCGACATCCCCAGCATTGTTCACTAACAATTCAATTGTGCCGAGTGCTTCTGCTGCCGCTGCGACCATGCTGTTGACCGCCTCTCTGTCGGCTATATCGGCTTGCACAGGTATCGCTTTCTGCCCTAAGGCAGCAATCTCTTCACAGACCGCTTCCGCTTTTGCAGCCGAGCGAGAATAGTGTACAGCAACAGTTGCACCTTCACTGGCAAGTTTGAGAGCGGTTGCCTTTCCGATACCGCGGCTTCCGCCGGTTACCAACGCAACCCTTCCCTGAAATTTCATTTTTTCTCCTCAGTGGTTTTACGTCGTTGTGAATTCTCGATGCAAATGTCCACTGCGTGCATCGGCATCACGCACGCTTATCCACTGCACTCCTTTAACAGTAGCATCAGGGATATGTCCATGTTCAACGCCTTTGGGGGTGACAACCAAATCACCTGCCCCGACGCGATAAGATTCGGAGTGTCCATCAGCTGTTCGGAGTGTCACCGTTGTTGCGCCCTCCGTGAAGTACCAATATTCGTCGTAATCGTGATAGTGAAGTTCCGTGGGATGTGCTCTGGACACAACAAAAGGGGCGATTGTCGTCATATCCGGCGTATCAAGCACTTTTCCGAGCGTGTCGCCAACGCGTTCTCCCGCACCGAGTCGAACGATACAAAGATTCGTATCCATCAAATAACTCCGATGTCTTTCAGGTGTTGAAGCGAATCAGCCACGCGCGCCTTAACCCCATCTTCATCAAGGTTTTCCCCCTCGATACCCTCCAATTCCATCGTGAAGGGACCGTAAAAACCGGCATCGTTCAATGTTTGAAATACCGCTTTGTAATCAACGACACCTTCTCCGAGGGTTGGAAAATGCCACGTCCGATACCCCCCGTTCGTGTCCTTGAGATGAACCGCTCCGACGTACCCAACAATCTTTTGAACTTCCGTGACAGCCGTCACGTTATGGTTATAGAAATAGACGTTGCCGGTATCGAAATTGACGCGTATATTTGGATGGTCAACCGCTTTCATCGTCTCAAGAGCAATATCGCCGTTGTGTACTATATCAGGGTGAGTCTCCAGACACACTTTAATATCGAAGGGGGCAGCGTTCTCCCCAATAGCGCGGAGTCGGTCATATACCACTTTCCGGTCCGTATCGCCTGCATGAACGCTAACAAAGATAATTTTTACGTCCATCTGATTCGCAATTTCCAACGTTGGTTGGAAGTCCGCCACAACCGTATCTGATTGAACATCGCAACTGCCTAATAAACTGGTAGCGGTGAGGCCGTGTGAGTCCAATTCTGAGAGGACCGTCCCAATCGATTCAGCAGCGGGCACCCTGATTTCCACGTTGGTCAATCCGATTTCTGCTAAGTGCGCGTAAGCACTCCCGCCAAACTGCCGATAACTTCCGAGGTTACATGCAATAATATTTTCCATATTTAAACTCCTATAAATTGATTGAATATGTTCAGAGGTTCACGTCTACGGAATTTTCCGGAGGAACGTGTTGCTCAACAAAATTTCTAGGCCTAACAGAAGTGCGGCCGGTAAGAGTAAATAGGCTGCTAACTCTTTGTAGTCAACAGCACTGATATTTTTAAATTGTGTTTTCTCAAATTGGTCAATTTCGGTATAGATGCGCGTCAGCGATTCCGTGTCAGTGGCGCGAAAATAACGCGCGCCTGTGATATTAGCAATCTCCTTGAGCGTGTCTTCGTCAAGATATGTTAAAACCTTACGATACCGTTTACCGAATGTGGTATCTTCATAAGGAATAAGGGCGCCCCCCTCTTTTCCCATACCGATAGTGTAAACCTTTATCCCGAAAGAGTGTGCTATTGTTGCCGCGGTACTCGGCGCAATTGTCCCGGCGTTGTTTTCGCCATCTGTTAAAAGTATGACGATTTTGGTTTTCGCTTCGGATACACGTAACCGATGAATAGACGTTGCGATTGCATCACCGATAGCAGTCCCATCTGCCAGCTGCCCATTCATTGAAACGTCCACATCGCGAAGCGACTCACGCAACACAGGGTAGTCTAGTGTAAGCGGACAGAGCGTGAAACTTTCACCGGAGAAAACAACTAAACCCACCCTGTCGTTTTCTCTATGCATGAGAAAATTGTTGATGACCGATTTAGCGGTTTGGAACCGGTTGGCATCCTTAAAATCCTCTGCCCGCATACTTTCAGAAATGTCTAGGGCTAACAAAATGTCAATTCCTTCAACAAACCGCTGTTCTCGACTTTGAGAGAGTTGCGGACGGGCAAGCGTGAAGATGAGAAGACCTATCACAATATATCTCAGGACTTTAAGTAGCGGCAATGCTCTGACAGAAAGTGTACGCGGAATCTGCCGAATCCCCCGAAGGTCCGAAAACCGAATGATTGGCACAACTGCCCGTTTGCGAAGCCACCAAAAATACCCAATTAACAATGGCAGAACAATTAACAAACTGAGAAAAATAGGGGATTTTAACGTCATCATTAGAGCCCCCTTTCGGACCGATATACGTTCCTGTCTTTGTCTCGACTCACGCTCAGTAAACAGAGCCCTATACCGATAACGTGAAAGATAAGAAATGTTATCCAATCGATATACGGGACCTCGGTAGCCATGAAATAGAAAATATAACCGAAAATCACGGCAAGCGGTTTCAATCTGCCAGCGAGCAGCGTACTGCCGAGTGTCAGAAAAATTGCAGCTTTTCCAAACAGTGCTAATGGCAACAGCAGACAGAGACCCAACAACAGAGACGGAATGCCAACAATGGAAAAGGTTAATCCAACGCAGAGGAGGACTATCGCAACTAATATTAGGATACTAAACAGCACACTGCCAATTGGCCTTTGTGTCAACACCGTGCTCATCGCGTTTATCGGTTTAGGAAAAATCACAACTATCAGTAGATAGGTCAACAGAAAAAGCACAAACTTTGCGATAGTCAAGCGGACATTGTCCTGTTTGCTGATACCCCAAACGGTGTGTGGAGACATGAGAAGCTTTGCTGCTGCGGGTACCATATCCCACCGCTCACTCAACCGAATATCTTTTGTGGCTGCGAGATTCCCAGTTATCTGTCCCCCGATAACTTGGAGCATTCCGTTCACTTGTGCGCCTTGTCCAATTTCAACATCCCCCCCAATTATTAATACATTCCCAGTGATTTTTCCGTGCAGTGTCGCGTTGCCAGCAATTATGACAAGCATTGTTATGCTCTCATCTGCCTTGAGGTGATAATCGTTAACAATTTTTAGAATTCGCTGTTTTCCTGTCCATTGTATCTGTGGAGACGCGGGAACGTCGGGTGTGTTTTCGGCTGCCAGTTCCGCCGAAGTGGGGTCCGAATCCTGTTCGCCCGGGTCTACAACCTCTGCTTGCGTTGATGGCGACGCACCCTCAGTATCCTGTTCATCTCTCTCCATAACCTGTTCATCTTGCGTGGGTGGCGAAACAGGCTCGGTTTGTTGTTCTTGTTGTGCTAACTGTCCAAATAACGCGGGGGCACCAAATACGAAAATTATTATGAGAAAAATAAGTCCTATGTGTTTCATGTTGAATAAATATACAAAAGAAAAGCATCCTCATCGTTTTTAATAGTATAAATGGAAAAACTTTTGATGTCAACTCTTTTTTGATATGAATTTTTTTTCTTGACATATCCCCTAACATTCTGATATGATATAGATATAGCACATTTTGGAGGTGTGATAATGATATTCAACTTTGATAAAACGGACGACTTTAATGAGGAAGAACTAGCCCCTTCCCCGAATGAGGCGGAGGAAGACGAATCCTCCGAAGCGGACGCGCCTGTGGATATTCCGCTCGAGCTTGACGATAGAGACGACGCGGTGAATGAAAGCGACATCGCTTACGACCCCGAAAACGAACCTCAAGACGAAAACGAGGTGGACGCTGAACCTGAACCGCCACCGCTTATTGAGATTGCCCCCTTCAATCCACAGGAGATAAACAACTTCGCTTACACAGAAGCATCCAATGCATTCTATGAAGAGAAAAATTATGAACGGGCAATTGAGAAATTTGACGAAGCACTCAACAGTGAGCAACAACGCAGAGCCGCCGGCGAACCCAAGGATGCCGACATTATAGCAAAATCGCTGTACTGGAAGGCGGAAGCTTGTGTCAAAACACAAGACATTCCCAAAGCTCTCGGAATTCTTAAAGACCTTATTGAAACCTGCAAGGGCCATTACCTCACGGTAGCAGCACAACGCCGGGTAGAACAATTAAAGGCGAAACACTCTTAAGAGAAAGGATAAACGAAATTCGTGGAAACTCTAAAGAATCTTCTCACACAGACAGCGACGAACTTACGTATCCACTCCATCGCCGCGACATCGGCGGCAGGCAACGGGCATCCCACGACGTGCATGTCCGCAGCGGATATTGTCGCAGCACTCTTTTTTCACGCGATGCGCTACGACCCTACCAACGCACAACACCCGAACAACGATAGGTTCATCTTATCAAAAGGGCACGCCGCACCGCTCCTTTACGCAGCGTACGCTGAAGCCGGTGTTATCCCTAAAACCGACCTGCTCACATTGCGGCAGATTGATAGCATCCTTGAGGGACACCCCACGCCTCGCTTTGAATGGACAGAGGTCGCCACGGGCTCGCTCGGGCAAGGTTTATCCCTCGGACTCGGCATGGCACTCAACGGCAAATACTTAGACAAGTCGGATTACCGCGTGTATGTCCTGCTCGGCGACGGTGAAACGGCTGAAGGTGCGGTTTGGGAAGCAGCTGCCTTAGCATCACATTACAACCTGAATAACCTCATCGGGATTATAGATGTAAACGCCCTTGGGCAGAGCCAACGGACTATGTACGGGTTCGATATCGATACCTACTGTCAACGTTTTGAGACCTTCGGTTGGCAAGCTATCGGCATCGATGGACACGATTTTGATGAAATCCTGCCCGCGCTCACACAGGCGAAAGCCTCTACCGATAAACCGACCATGATAGTCGCCAAGACGTTCAAAGGAAAAGGCGTTTCATTCCTCGAAGACGCAGACAACTGGCACGGGAAACCTGTACCGCAAGGCGAAGACCTTGACAAGGCGTTAGCCGAACTCGGGCCATTGCAGACAGATATTCCGCTACAAATAGAGCCCCCCACCCCCATAGACATTCAGATTTCTCCATCTACCGAATCTGAACCGCCAAACTATATGCCCGACGAAGAGGTGGCAACCCGCGGCGGCTATGGCACCGGGCTTGCAAAACTTGGGACAGCAAACCCCAATGTTGTTGCCCTAGATGGCGACACCAAAAACTCGACGTACGCCGAACAATTCATGGAACTATACCCAGCTCGGTATTTTGAGATGTTCATTGCCGAACAGAATTTAGTCGGGGCAGGCATCGGTTTAGCGAAACGCGGTAAAATTCCGTTCGTCTCAACGTTCGCAGCGTTCCTATCGCGTGCTTATGACCAGATTCGGATGTCCGCGATTTCGCAGGCGAACATTAAATATGCAGGGTCACATTGCGGCGTTTCAATCGGAGAAGACGGCCCCTCACAAATGGGATTAGAAGATATTGCGATGTTCCGCGCAATTCCCGAAGCAGTCGTGCTGTATCCAAGCGATGCTGTTGCAGCAGAACGGCTTGTCGCAGAAGCCGCCGCACATGAAGGCATCGTGTACATCCGAACCTCGCGCCCGAAAACCGCAATTCTTTACGAAGCAACAGAAGATTTTCCCATCGGGGGATGTAAAATCCTCAAGAGAAGTGCTGAAGATAAAGTGACCGTCATCGGGGCAGGTGTGACGCTACACGAAGCCTTAAAGGCACATGACATACTCGCCGCGGAAGGCATCGCAATCCGAATCATCGACCTGTATTCCATCAAACCGATTGACACGGAAACCCTCCTCGCTGCTGCAGCCGACACGAACAACACCTTAATCACTGTTGAGGACCATTATCCTGAAGGCGGTTTAGGCGAGGCAGTTTCAGCAGCTGTTTCTACCGAAGGTGTATCCGTTCACAAACTCGCTGTCACAGGCATACCGCGCTCTGGCAAACCGGAGGAGTTATTGGAATTTCACGGAATTAGCGCAAACGCCATTGTACAGAAGGTGAAAAGCATCGTCTCCTGACACATGCTAGGTCAACGGAAAGTTAGATTTGGAACATAAGTCGGTGGGTACATATCGAAGGCGTAGTGGTGCCGCCTATTGGGATGGTAAGAACGAAGACGGTGAACCGGTCGCTACTGGCCTCTATTTCTATCAGTTTGAGGCAGGCAGCATGAGAAGTGTGCGGAAAATGTGGCTATTGAAATAAACTCAAGTGAATTGGTTTCTCTGGGTACATATCCAGCGAATCAACTGTCTATAAAGGAGTTAGAACAGTGGAACTTCAAGATTTATACGATTTGATGAAGGACAATTTTTCGGATGTAAAAGAACGTTTTTCGGAGATTATTACGCGGTTGGACGGTATTGACGAACGGCTTCGTAAGGTAGAGACCGACGTTGCCGAACTGCGCGGACGCAAATTGGGCATAAGCGTTGCGCGGATGGTACGTTGGTTCGCAGGTTAAATTTGAGACAGAAGTCCGTGGGTATAGCTCAAAATCGTAGTCGTCGTGCGGCCTATTGGGATGGCAAAGACGATTTCACCGCAACACGAAAGATGCTCATAAGGAAGTAAAAGGCTCACCAAGATATGCAACAAGCGATAGTTTGGATTATAGTAATAGCGGTTATCCTTTTAGCGGCCATCGGCATGATTTTCGCCTTGCGAGCACCGAGCACTGCCCCAAAAACATATCCAGCAGATAAGGGCCCCAACTTTATTGATGTCTCCACCTATCCGCAGGAGATGCAAACCCTTTATGAACTGTTTACCCGCAAGTGCAGCCGATGCCATACCGTCGCACGACCGATTAATTCGGTCTTTGCCCCAGAGGAGTGGCGAAAATATGTCCACAAGATGATGCGAAAGCCGGGCTCCGGACTGAACCCCAAAACAGCTGAACAGATAATCAAATTCTTAACTTACGATGCCCGACATCGAGAGAGAAGCACACCGTAAAAATATGAAACCTTATGAATACCTTGACCATACAGCAGATGCCGCCATGCGCGTCACAGGCGACACCCTTAAAACCCTCTTTACCCATGCTGCGCACGGTCTGTTCGAAATGATAGCCGTCACCGATACAATTGACGAAACAACCACAATTGATATCCAACTCACTGCTGAAGCCGTTGATATCCTCTTCGTCGAGTGGTTAGATACGTTAATCTTCAGACACGAAACAGAGGAACTTTTCTTTAAACGGGTCGACATTCAAGCTATTTCTCAAACGGAACTCTCTGCGGTAGTATACGGTGAACCCACAAATTTTGACAAACATGTCGTTTATACAGAGATTAAAGCGGTAACCTATCACCAATTATCGGTTAAGCAAACCGCTAAAGGAGCCTGGGAGGCACAAGTCATCTTCGACCTGTAATGGGATAAAATTGATTACTGACTGCCGTTCGCCTAGCTTTTAATAAAAGGAAAACAGAATGTTAATAGGCGTGTTCGCGCTCGTCGTTTTAATTATTATCGGGGGTGGCATCCTGCTTGCGCGTCTGTCAACTGTCGCGAAATATAGAGGGTCTTGGGTTTGGGGATTCTTTATCCTCATCCTACTTATCTGCATTCCGCTTTTTCTGTTAGGTGTTTGCGTCTGGTTGCTGGCCTATTACAACGTAGACTTTGGCCCATTCTAAAATTACTTAGTGTGGACAATATCTGTGGGACTGATGCCCGATTTTCAAAGCATCTCTCATTTTGTTGTTCACAGTTGCACACACATGAATGCACACACATGAAAATAGGAGAAAAATAGACCCTAATGGGCAAAAGCGCAGCCCCATCGGGGCGATATCTTTATAGCAAACGCAACCACCCCCCAACCTAGCTGGTCTACTCGGCAAATTCTTATGCCTTATGAGTTTACGGATAATAGCCGTGACATCGCACTGTGCCTGTGATTATGGCGTGTCTATTTTACGATATAAACTTAGCGAGCAGACCATAGCCCCATCGGGGCGATATATTTATAGCAAACGCAACCACCCCCCAACCTAGCCCCATCGGGGCGATATTTATAGCAAACGCAACCACCCCCCAACCTAGCCCCATGGGGGCGATATATTTATAGCAAACGCAACCACCCCCCAACCTAGCCCCATCGGGGCGATATCTTTATAGCAAACGCAACCACCCCCCAACCTAGCTGGTCTACTCGGCAAATTCTTATGCCTTATGAGTTTACGGATAATAGCCGTGACATCGCACTGTGCCTGTGATTATGGCGTGTCTATTTTACGATATAAACTTAGCGAGCAGACCATAGCCCCATCGGGGCGATATCTTTATAGCAAACGCAACCACCCCCCAACCTAGCCCCATCGGGGCGATATATTTATAGCAAACGCAACCACCCCCCAACATGGGGGCGATATATTTATAGCAAACGCAACCACCCCCCAACCAGCCCCATCGGGGCATAGCCCCATCGGGGCGATATCTTTATAGAAGCGCCAACACCCTAACCTACAATCACAAAACTTGGAGTGTTACGCACCTTACAATCCTCGGAATCCGTGTAATCCGCTATAATCCGCGATTCAGAAAAGTTCTTCCACTCTTCTATTCCGTACCCTCCGTAGCACTCGAAGGTTTTCCTGCTATATAGAGAAACCACAACGTCAACCCAATAGCGATGACAATCCACAGTATACCCCAAAACTCTGTCGGAAAAGGAGTCACCTCTGACAACATCCATGCATCTGAGCGTAAATGTGACCGGTCTAACACATCACTTTTTATATCAAGGATAGCGTAGAGACAACTCGTCACACCAATGATACGTAATACCCAATCGTTGAACCGCTCCGGCAGGAACACCCCGAAAAAGATGAGCAATACCCCAAAACCAACGCCAAACAGGTAGGTAAACACACTCGTCCCGAAACTGATAGTAATCACGACCAGGCAGATGCCGATTATCACACTCACCGTTTTATCGAAATGTGTCTTCGCGGCAAATAGGAGGATAATGCCGCCCCATAATAGGCTACCCAGATAACCGGCGGTTAGCGTCCAAAACCGAGAGCCACCTTGCGTAAGGGCATGTCCACCTTGTTGCGGATTAACCTCAAGCCCGACGATACTTCCGCCAGTAGCAATCGCTGCAAGCCCATGGCTCACTTCATGCATAAAAACAACGAAGATTTTGAGCGGATACATAAGCGGCGTATTCCACAAAAACATGATACCGACAAAAATTAATAGCAGCGCAATATACCGTTTAAAGAGTGCTGACATAGATGTTCATCCAACGTTTCAATGGATGCCTCCCAAAAATGCCTATACGAAAATTAGGCGGAGCCCCTGATTCAAAAATTTTACTTGAACTAAATCGTGAAATCTGTTATAGTATAACATAGAATGCATAAAACTAACAACATTAACTGGTACTTGACCTCCTATTTTTACTTGAATCTGCGCGCAAAACCTGTTATAGTATAACGCAAGTTGCCACATAGTCGCACAAACTTTCTAGTTTGTGGCATAAGGTGCAACATAAAAGTTCACGGTACAATTATCAGTATTTTTTGACTAAAAGCGGCGTTTCCAAGTCTAAAAATTTATAGGAGGCAACTTAGGTTAACCTAATAACAAACCCGCCTGTAGCAGCGATGCAGGCGAGCGGAGACCACAGGAGCCAATGAATACGTTCGGTCATCTTTTTCGGATTACAACTTGGGGCGAATCGCACGGCGGCGCAGTCGGTGTTGTCGTTGATGGATGTCCCCCACGGCTTACCTTAGATGAAGCTGCCATACAGTTCGAACTCAATCGGCGAAGGCCGGGGCAAAGTCATCTGACTACACCGCGTCAGGAGGGGGATGTCGTTCAAATTCTCTCAGGCGTTTTTGAGGGCAAAACGATAGGAACGCCTATCTCCATGCTCGTGTGGAATAAGGACGCGCGCCCATCCGCCTATACACATCTGAAAGACCTTTATCGGCCATCACATGCCGATTTCACCTATCAGCAGAAATACGGCATTCGAAACTGGCAGGGTGGTGGGAGAGCCAGCGCACGCGAAACCATCGGCCGCGTCGCCGCAGGCGCAATTGCCAAACAGGTTTTGCGCGAAACAGCCGGAACTGAAACGCTCGCTTATGTCAAACAGATACATACACTATCGGCGGAGGTGGACACAGATACGGTGACGCTTGAACAGATAGAGGAAAGCCCGGTGCGGTGTCCCGACCCGATTGTGAGCCCGAAAATGGCAGAACGGATCGATCAGGCGAGACGGGACAGGGATTCCCTCGGCGGCATCATTGAATCTGTAGCACGCAACGTTCCCACCGGGCTCGGTGAACCGGTTTTTGACAAACTGAAGGCGGATTTAGCAAAAGCCATGATGTCCCTCCCCGCCACAATGGGATTCCAAATCGGCTCCGGATTCGATGGGACCACAATGACAGGCTCAGAACACAACGATGCATTCTATAATGATGCAGGACAGATTCGAACCCGAACAAACAATTCGGGCGGGACACAAGGGGGGATTTCGAACGGAGAAAATATCGTATTCCAAGTTGCTTTCAAACCGACAGCGACAATCGGGAAACCGCAACAGACCGTCGATACAGAGGGAAACGAGGTGACGCTTGAAGCAAGCGGCCGCCATGACCCGTGTGTATTAGTCCGCGCACCCGCAATTGTAGAAGCGATGGCCGCACTCGTACTCACAGACCATCTGCTCCGCCACCGGGCAAAACTGTAAGAAAGAGACTCACATGGCAGGTCAAAATATTATTGTGGATATAACGCCAGAAATGCCTTTAGCAGAGTGTGCTCGACACATTATCGTCACCCGATTTCGAGAAATGATGGTTTACAAAGCGGCAGCAAGCGACCTCACCGATATGGAATTCGTCCACGATATGCGGGTCGCATCCCGACGGTTGCGCGCCGCAATGGATAACTTCCGTGGTTGCTTTGAAAAAGAACAATTCAAAGCGCACTACAAACAGGTCAGAGCTATTACGCGCACAATGGGAGCCGTTCGCGACCTGGATGTTCTCATCGCTCGTTTCCAAACTTGTTTGCCGACCCTTATAGAAACGGAGCAGGGAGATATCCTACGGCTAATTGAACACCTGAAACAGGAACGGGAAGAAGCGAGAAAACCGATGTTCGCACTGTTCGCAAAACTTGAAACGGACAATTTTGAAGAAACGTTTTTGACATTCTTTAAGGCAGAGAGATAAGATGGCAAAAGCACAAAAGATTATAGGCCTTGAACCGAACCGGAGCTACCGCATCAATGCCCGGACAATTCTAACACAAAAGGTTGAAGAGGTTTACACCTACGAACGTTTTATTCGAGACCCGATGCGGCATAAAGAGCTCCACAACATGCGAATTTCCATTAAACGGCTTCGGTATACCATGGAATTTTTCGCAGTAAACTACAATCAACGGCACACAGTAGATGGCAGGACAGAACAGACCTACTACCAGGAATGCCTAGCAACAATTGTTGACCTACAAGAAATACTCGGAGATATCCATGATGCGGATGTTGCCGTGGAGGTTTTAACCACTTACCAGAAAAAACATGAGCCTGATGCACTACCGGGGATTGTCACGCTCATTGCACGCACCCAGGAAACTCGACAGGCAGACTACGAAACGTTCCTAGAAAAATGGGAACAACTTTCAAAAACAGGTTTCAAACAGAGATTACTCTCATTTTTTAAACGATAGGAGCGAGCTCCCAATCGCGAAATAGGAGATTATTTCACAATGAGCACTTACGTTGTCGGTGTAGATGTAGGCGGTACTAAAATTCTTGCCGCCGTTGTTGATGAAACGGGCAGCATTTTGGGACAAGCGAAAATGCCCACAAAGGCTAAAAAAAATAAAGATATTGTCATTGACCGCATCGCTGACTGTATCCAAAAGGCTATTAACGACGCTGGCGTACCCCTCGAAGCAATTCAGGCAGCTGGCATCGGCGCACCAGGCACACTTGACCAAGATACCGGAATTGTCACGCTTGCACCCAACCTCGGCTGGAAAGATGTACCGCTGAAAACAGAACTCGAAGACCGCATCAGCATGCCCATCTTCGTTGAAAACGACGTTAACCTCGGCACCCTCGGCGAGCACACCTTCGGGGCTGGACAAAACGTCTCCAATTTAGTCGGCATTTTCATCGGCACCGGTATTGGCGGCGGCATTATTATGCAAGGTGAACTTTTTCGAGGCGCGTCCAAAACCGCCGGTGAAATCGGGCATATCGTCGTCAAAGTGGACGGGCCGAAATGTGGCTGCGGGAACCGAGGATGCCTCGAAGCATTAGCGAGCCGCACTGCAATGACGAAACAGATTCAGAACGCTATTCTCAAGAAAAAGAAAAAAAGCATCCTTCTGAAACTCACGGATGGAGACCTTGAATTAATTCGCAGCGGGGTTTTAGCCGAAGCAATTCGCCGCAAGGATAAATTAACACGGAAAGTACTCAAAAACGCCATAAAATATATCGGAGCCGGCATCGGCACTATCGTTAACTTCTTAAACCCTGAGATGATTGTGCTCGGGGGTGGCGTTGTTGAAGCGTTGGATGAGACATTCCTTGATGAAATTCAGAACGCCGCAGCCAAGCACACGCTCCCTAATACCTTAGACGCAGTTCAAATTGTACAGGCACAACTCGGGGACGACGCGGGTATTCTCGGCGCAGCCGCATTGGCTCGACAGCAAATCAAAGCGACGTAAATTTAACACACGCGAACAGTAGAAACAAGTCCCCGGGCACAATTTTAACACACGCAACAGTAGCATAAACTGTTAGTTGGTGCAAACGGAGGGTCCAGCCATGTTAGTAGATGATAATCGAGAAGAACATCGGATGATTATTTTTGGCAACGATAGTCGACTTGTCCAAGAACAGCTAATTGCCGAAGATGCCAGAAAATCTGACAGACTTTTAGAACAGAAAGTTCACGAAGAGTCCTATACCGTGACTCTATATGTGTTACTCAAATATTATGGACTAACCCCCGTGTTCCGTATCAAGCCGCGCATTCGGTTCCACCGTTCTAACTACGATAACCTCTCTTCAAGCGCGCCGCTTCAGTACAGTCTTGATGATATCATCCACTTCGCGGAGCTCAAACGCGGGAGCGATTTGACCGAAAAAATTGACGATGCCAAACTCGCTGCAATACTCGGCGATGCGCCAGCACTCTCCGACATGACTGAAAATGCTGCACTCCAACTGGTCTCACAGCGCGATGCCTCCCTACGAAATCCGCCTTTCAAAACTAAAACCAAGGTCTTTGGAAACGTCGAAGGTGCCGGCGGTATTCCGATTGGCACATTTCTGGATGCACTCAATCAACCCCAACGCACAGAACAGATTTTTAAAGAATTTACGCGCGGAAGTGCTTTTGCACGAGATTTACGCGACGCTTTAGAGCCCTATGAAACGTTCGAATTTCAATTCGGGCTCTATTCCCGATACGAACGACGCGATTGCATACTCGCCAGCGATGATGTTGAAATGCGCGGAAGATACCGCGCCACTTTCGACCCATGGACATCCCTCGGCTACATCCGAACCACCGGCGATACCCAGCAGCAGTTCCAAATCCTCTCTCACGAACGCGGCACCCGATGGGAACATAAAATTATGATAGAGGACCTCGACGCAGCAACACTACAGCGACTCGCTACAGAAATTCCTGCACTCCGCAGAGAATACCTCATCGGCCGCGTCTTATCCAAGAGCCAGACAGCCTTGACTATGTTGGCCTATCTCCGAGAATCACAACTGAACCTACTCCCTGATTTACCAATAGGGTATCAGCTCAGGTTAGAGGTACCGCTCCCAAGCAAGCGATTTTCAATTATAGAACATCGCAGAAAATTGCACCAACTATTCAACGGCACCAATGCATATCAATTGCATCCGCACAACGTCGAAATCGTTGAAAAACACCGAAACCTCGCCAAAGGCATCAGAGATGGCATCGTCTGGACGCTCGATAACGTCGACCTCCTCATAGGCGTACCCCCCAAATTGGAAAACAGGGACGGGTTTCTTATCATAAAAATGCCCCAACAAAATAGATTCGTCGTCCGCTCAGCCCAAGAACTTCGGGAACGTCTACCGAAAAACGGATTTGAAAAATGTTGGAATGAGACGATTGATGAAGGCGGATATACGCTCATCAACCAACCCACAGGCAGATGTTACACTGTGAGTTATGGACGAAAAGCCACCGGCAGTATTCAGGAAAACAACATCACCGAACAGCAGATAAACCATTATCTCTCTATTGAATACTTGGGCATAGTTCCACCCCGTGCACCTGCTTTACACAGCACTTTACCGGAGGAATCTAACCGAAATTTCTTTGACAAACTTTTTAAAAGACAATTTGTGCCATCCTTCTTCAATCAACTGATGGAAACCGAGGCACAGGTCATTTCCGAAATGAAAACACTTGCACGGTATTGCAAAGAGAAGCTTGCAATACCGTAATCGGAGGAGCAAACTTCGGTGCGCGTCGGGCGGGGAAACCCCGCCCCTACGCATAAATCGACATAATGTCTACTCTATTAACACAAACACGATTAAAGGTAGCAGGCGCGCTCCGCCGTGCCGACACAAATAAACATGAGAAAAAGCAATTCACGCCGCATTATCGGCACTTCGACAGCAATAGAAAAAATTCGTCGCCTCATACAGCAGGTCGCCCCCACAAACGCAACTGTCCTTATTACAGGTGAAACCGGTGTCGGTAAAGATGTAATTGCACAGGCTATCCATGATAGCAGCTCGCGAAAAGACAACCCCTTTAAAGCGGTTAACTGCGGAGCGTTTTACCAAGACCTCCTCCAAAGTGAACTTTTCGGACATGAAAAGGGCGCGTTTACCGGGGCAGTAAATCTACGACGCGGCGTGTTTGAACAGGCAGATGGCGGCACGTTGTTCTTAGATGAGGTGGGAGAAATGTCCCCCGAGGTCCAAGTGAAGTTTCTCCGCGTGCTCGATAAGCAGGAATTCACACGCCTTGGCGGAGATAAAGACATAAAAGTCGATGTGCGGATTGTCGCCGCTACAAATGTTGACCTCAGAATCGCCGTAGAGCAGAAGAAATTCAGACAAGACCTATATTACCGACTCAACCTCTTTCGTATCCACGTCCCACCGCTTCGCGAAAGACGAGAGGATATCCCTATCTTCGTCGATGCTTTCATCAAGGAATTAAGTAAGCAACACGGTAAAATCATCGACAGCATAGCACCGGATGCCCTTAATTATCTCGAAAATGCTGACTGGCCCGGCAACGTCCGTGAGCTGAAAAATGCAGTTGAAACCGCTATCATCTTAGCCAAAACCGAAGAATTGGCATTGCAAGATTTCCCTGAACCTGAAAATAGGATGTTACCTGTGCTTGTAGGTGATTACGGCACTCCACTTGCAAAGGAAATTCATCAACAAATAGGTGAATTTGTCCCCACACAAATTCACCCGCGTGAACCTGACACAGTCCCAGCAGGTTTGGAAAGTCCTGAAGATGTAGCCATCTACAACACTATTGCAGGACTTATCCTATCCGCAATCCGATTACTTGCACCAGCAGCACTTGCAACACGAAACGGTGAAGTACCATCCCTAATTCCGGATGATGATACAAGTTGGATGCAGGCAGTAACGGATATGGACGCGGAAGTGGACTCAGCGGTTATCCTTGAAAAAGCATTAAAGGTGATTTCAACCATTATCAAAATGCTGAAACTTCCGACAGACGCAGGGCTGGTCCCATTGCCTATCCCTGATAACGAACAGGCTACGACACCAACCGTAGTACCGCAAGCGGAAGTGGTCAGCCCCAAACCGAATATTGACGCGGATGCTATCGGCAGAGTTGGCATGACAATGGCAGAAATTGAGAAAGCGGCGATTGAGAAAACCCTCACAGAGACAGAAGGCAATAAGACAGAAGCAGCAAAAATTTTAGGCATCGGCGTGCGAACCCTACACCGAAAATTGGATACGTACGAACGGGAAGCTAACAAGATGCAGGATACGACTGAATCCGGAATAGAAAATTAAAGGGGCTTCGGTCTGATCATCTGATTGGGGGTGCGTAAAGTTTTTGGAGACCCAAAGAATAGATAGAGGTCTGGAGGCGTGGAAATCCAAAATGACGGGTTCGTTTTTTGGATGTATGCCCCCGTTATAGGCCCCGCCTAAGTTTCGACCCCAAATAGCACTACGTCATTTTAGAAACGGCGGAGAACTATAGGGTAAATTGAAACATAAGTACAAAATGTTTACACACCCTCTGATTGGTCCTATTTGACATTTTTAAGATTATGTGGTATTTTTAAAAAGAAAGAAAAATCTTAGAGACAACATGTCATTCAAATTTTGAAATCCACGGAGGAGAATAGAAATTTCATGAAAAACTTCTTAATCATACCACTGATTATCGCCCTATTCGTCAGTTTCGGTTGTGGTACGGAACGGAAAGGTCCCACCCATCTGTCGGTAGGGAAAGATAAACTGATTAATAGCGGGCTGGCTTTCGAAGCCGTTAAACTTCTCAAGAAGGCGGAACAGGAGGAGGCGGATAAAATAGAATCGCGCGCCTTGCTTATTATAGCATATTCACACGGACTGGCGACAGGAGACGCAAGACAACAAGGCGTTGAAGCTGAATTCAAAAACCAAAAAGCCAAACGGATTAGGGAACTGACAGAGATAGAGATGCGAAAAATGCTTGAAGTGCTCAAAACCCCCTCGCGCGTCCAAAAAAATGGACTACAGGCATTGGTAGAGAAGGGCCCAGATGCTGCCGTTCTGCTGGTAGATAGCCTCGCTAAAGGACGGTATCCAAAAATTCACACCGATTTTTACAAAATGCTAGGCGATATTGGCTCCAAAGCGATTGAACCGATTTTAAAGCAGGTCGCCGACGTAACTACACCGCCTACGGTTCAAATTAAACTCATTCGCGTTATTGGCGATATCGGCGATAAAAAAGCAATTGAACCGTTAAAAGCTTTACACATCGAAAATATGGACGCTGCGCTGAAAATGGAAATTAACACAACACTTTACCGACTCGGCGAGAAAAACTATAAAACCGTTATTCTCAAAGGCTTGCAAGCCGACGAGCTGACAGTCCGACGCGCCGCAGCAAAAGCCATGGCCAACCTCAGCAACGTCCCAGCAAAAACCCTCATCGCAGGACTTCAGGACAGTGATACAACCGTCGTCACTGACATCGCAATAGCCTTAGAAAAACACAAAACCAAGGATGCAGTCAACCCATTGGTGGACATTCTCACCAGTGACCATGGCGAAGCAGCAAAAAAGGCCGCCCTAAATACCCTTACCGTTTACGTCGATAACAAACTCACCAAAGGGTTAGGGTTAGCGAGCCGCATTTCACAGCTGATTATCGACCAAAAAGTTAGCGATGCCAATGACCGGTTGCGACTTATCAAATTTCTTAAGCACCCGGCGATGCTGAGGCAGCTGAGAATCGCAAAATTACAAAGCGATGACCCAAGCTACAAACTCTATGAGTACACCCGAGACGTTGAGACTAATGACCTAGTCAAAACCGCATTGAATGAACTCATCGACCGCATCAAATAAAGGCAGACTTGTAGAGCGGGATAATCGTAAAACTTAGCACCCGACTACGAAACACAGACAAACCCGGCGAAAGCAGAAACGGACGATGTCAATTAATTTAATTTTAAAAATGTCTTGACACAAAAACGGATCTGTTTTATCATAATTTCTAAATTCTAAACTTCCCTCGGTTTGCGGGGGACAAATCCTTAGCCCCAACACGGCTAAATTTCGCATTTATACTGAATTGACAGACATAGGAGAAGACGAACGGGACATGAAAAAACTTTTTTTAACGATATGCCTAATCGGACTATGGGTTGTGTCGTTTGGATGTAACCAGGACCAGGTCATTTCCCAACTTGAAGTTGGCAAAGGCAAACTACTCGGTATGGGGCTCTCAATTGAAGCCGTTAATCACCTCAAACGAGCCGAACAGGAAGAGGTAAATAAGGTAGAACCTCGGGCTCTACTACTCATTGCCTATAGCAACGCCCTTTCAACCGACATGGCAAAAAGCTATAACCTCGAAGCGGAATACCGAAGCGAACGCACCCGACGAATTGACGAATTGAGTAAAACAGAGATAAAGAAAATTCTTCAAATTCTCAATGAACGCCACCGCATCCAAAAGGATGCCATACAAATTCTAATCGACAAAGGCGAAGACGCTATTCCACTCATCTTGGAAGCACTCCACAAAACCAGCTATAAAGACCTAGAACCGACACTCCTAGAAATTCTACGGCAAATCGGCTCTAAAGGACTCGACCAACTCTTTGCCGCAATTAGTGACACACAAACATCGCCCATCGTTAGAATTAATTTAATTCGCGTTATCGGCGCAATCGGCGATACGATAGCTGTCAAACAACTTGAATCGCTTCAACAGGCAATGTCCGATGCAATTGTGAATGTAGAACTGAACGCCGCGCTCTATAAACTCGGAAAGGAAACGGTCAAAACCGAAATCCTCCAAGGGTTAAGCGCAAAACACGCCGAGGTACGACAAGCCGCAGCAAATGCTATGAACGAACTTAACGAAGTGCATACAGCAATCTTAATCCAGATGCTACAGGACCCAAATGACACTGTCCGCATGAACATCGCTAAAGCACTCCAAAAACATTGTGATGCAGAGGCTGTCAACCCACTCGTTAAAACCCTTTACAATGACTCAAGTTGGCACACAAAGAAAATTGCTAGCGAAACCTTAAAACTTTATGCCGAAAAGGGACTCGCAGATAAACTCGCCAATCAACTCATCGCGATGCTGATAGCACAACAAATCGCTGAATATGAGGACCGACTCCGTATCGTTCAACTCCTCAGAAAGCCAGTAGTGCTAAAACAGATTCAAGCTGCAGACCCTTATGACAATCTGCCACATAAACTGGACGATTACTACAGAACCCAGGAAACCAACACGATGGTCAAGGAAGAACTTAGCAACCTTCTCCTCAAACTTGAATAGAATGGGAGCACGAACCTTCGGAGAATGCCTACTCCCTTCACAAAAGGATGTAAGTCTATGTTAAACTATCCAGACGACATCAGGATTACCAAAATTGAGCAGGTCACAATAGAAATCGACCAGCCCGCCATCGGTTGCAACTCGGGAGCTAAAGAAATCCGACAACCGGACCCCAACGGAAAATGGCGCGAACGCATTACCCGCATCTATACCGACGATGGCACGCTCGGCTGGGGACCAACAAGCTGGGGCACCACCACCCCAGAGGAGGCACAAGGCGCACTCAATAAAAACCCTTTCGACCTCTTAACACCTGAAACCGGGGTCGTCACTGAATTTCGAGGACTTAAAGTGCTTTATGGGACACTATCGGAAAAATAGTAGGGAAACCTGCCTATCAACTCATCGGAACCGAGGTATATGACGAACCGCTGCGTGCTTACGACAGCACTATCTATTTCAATGACCTCCTTTATGAGACGAAAGCGGAAGGACTCAAACGGATTGAAGACGATGTTAAAAGCAGCCTCGCCAACGGGTTTGTCGCCTGCAAGATGAAAATCGGACGCGGAAATCACCTCATGGAACGCACAGCCGGACTACACCGAGACATAGAACTCGTCCGACTGGCACGCGCCACTGCCGGAGAAACGTTCAATATCCTCGTCGATGCCAACAACGCATACACCTACGACGAAACCATCACCTTCCTTAACGAAACAAGCGACTGCAACGTCTTTTGGATTGAGGAAATGTTCGAAGAAGAGGTCGAACTATACCGTAACCTGAAAACCTTTATCCAGGAGAACGGGCTAAAAACACTAATTGCCGATGGTGAAACCCGGACCCGAGCCCCGCTCGAATTCTACGACCCCTTTTTCGAAGCAGGTGTACTTGATGTCATACAGCACGATATGAAGGGACTCGGCGTTACCGGATGGCGACACCTCTCCGAAATGGCAGCCGCCCACAAGGTCCACTGCGCCCCACATAACTGGGGCTCGCTGCTCGGATTCTATCTCAGCCTCCAATTCGGCAAAACCATCCCGCATTTCCTTTATGGCGAAGTCGCAACACTTAATAGCGATGTCGTCGATACATCCGCTTACGGTTTTACCGATGGACACTTCACAGTACCGGATTTGCCCGGCCTCGGTTTGGAATTGAATAAAACCGTTTACGATGCCCGATACGCAGGCAATGAAGATTGGACAATTGAAAACGATTAGACACCCCACGGATTCCCGTTTCTGAGGAAATATACACATCTATAATCTGTCCAACTAAATGGCCCTAGTGCAGGAATAGATATATGGCGAAAGACGATTTTCAGGAAAAAATCCTTAGCAAACCGCAAGGAAATATCAAAATTTTAGTTGCAATGAGTGGCGGTGTTGACAGCTCCGTCACTGCCGCGATGATGGTCGAAGCAGGATACGACGTTACAGGTATCACCATGCGCCTCGGCGCACCGGATACAATTGAGGTCGAACCCGAAAGACCCAACTGTTGCTCCCTCGAAGGCATTGAGGACGCACGGCGCGTCGCCACGCAACTCAATATTCCTTTTTACGGTGTCAACTACGAGGATATTTTTCAAGAACAGATTATCGACTATTTTGTCGCAGAATACCTCGACGGCCGGACACCAAGCCCATGTATGGTATGTAACCGAGAACTCAAATTTGGCAGACTTCTCGACCTTGCCAAAACATTGGAGTGTGAGGCCATCGCCACTGGACATTATGCGCGCGTTGAGCAACATCCAGAAACGGGACGTTATCTCCTACGCAAAGCACTCGATATTAGCAAAGACCAATCCTATTTCCTCGCCGGGCTTACCCAAGAGCAATTACAACGTGCCATGATGCCCCTCGGTGAATACACAAAAGCCGAAGTCCGAGACCTTGCACGAAAGTACCAATTACGCACCGCCGAAAAGATTGAAAGCCAAGAGCTCTGTTTCGTCGCCGATACCAACTATAGACGTTTCCTCAAAGACAGAGTCCCTGAGAAAATTCAGGGCGGCGATATTGTAGACGAAAAAGGCAACGTCCTTGGTAAACATGATGGGGTACCATTTTATACCATCGGACAGCGGCGCGGGCTCGGCATTGCAGTCGGAAAACCGCTTTATGTGACAAAACTCAACGCAGCTGAAAACACTGTCACCGTAGGTGACCCGGATGACCTATTAGATGATACCATGTACGTTGAACGTCTCAACCTCATCGCGATAGAGAAATTGACGGAGCCAATTCGGGCGCATGTCAAAATCCGTTCCAGGGATGTAGGCGGGCCCGCAACAATCGCGCCTATCGGCGACACAGAGGCACTCGTCACTTTTGATGAACCGCGCCGCGCAATCACCCCCGGACAAGCCACCGTCTTTTACGATGGCGAATACGTCCTCGGCGGCGGTTGGATTGTAGGGGCACGCGATTTAGAAGCAGCCCCCAAATAGGAGGACAATCCGAATGCAAGAAAACCCATATAACACGGTCGGAAACCTACCGGAGCTGCCTAACGCTGAAAACTTCAACAAAGTGCTCAAACGGTATCTGATAAAATTCGGCATTGTGTACACAATTTTAATATGCTTAATATCCACCATTGCTGTTTGCATCACCGAACCCAAGTGGCAATTTTCACAGTGGCTTATCTCCCTGTTTCTGGACACAGGCGCGCTGTTCGATGGTAAAACGATAAGTTACGGGGTATTTTCTATAGGTATGAACCTCCATGGCATTATCGTTGCCTGTATAAATGGAATTGGAGCATTTGCTTTCGGTATGCTCACTTGCGGAATTATTACTATCGGTCTAATTGCAGGAGGTGTTGTTGCTATTGGAGGCAATGTAGTTGGTATTATTGCTATCGGTCTAAATGCTGTGGGAGTTGTTGCTATTGGGTGCAATGCAGTGGGTATTATTGCTATTGGATACAACGCCTGTGGTGTCTACACGTTCTCTTACTCACAGAGAAGCAGAGGCAAATATCTATTTGCACCGCACCGCCAAGATGCCAAAGCGGTTGTCTTCTTTACAAAGTGGTTTCCGAAATTGATTAAATCGCCACCTACGGAATAATAGCACGTAAGGCACAAAAAAATGAAGTCAAAACTCCTCTGCCTCCTCGGGCCTACAGCAGTCGGTAAAACAGAGATAGCGATTCAACTTGCACAACGGCTTAACGCTGAAATTGTCTCCGTCGATTCTCGCCAAATCTATCGGCAGATGGACATCGGCACAGCGAAGCCTACTGCTGAAGAACAGCAAGCTGCGCGGCACCACCTCATAGATTGTGTTGACATAGACCAACCCTTCTCCGTTGCTGACTATCAACGGTTGGCGGACACCGCGATTGCCAACATCCAAAGTAGAAACAAGCAGGTTTTGCTTGTTGGCGGTGCCGGGCTCTATTTTCGCGCAATCGTCGACGGTTTGTTTGAGGGACCGGGGGCTGATACCACCCTCCGAAAACGGCTTGAGCAGGAAGCAGCACAACACGGTGTCCATGTCCTTCACGACCGCCTCCGCGACTGTGACCCCGTATCTGCTGACCGAATTCATCCAAACAATGTCGTTCGCGTCGTCCGTGCCTTGGAGGTCTACGAATTGACAGGCGTTCCGATGTCTCAACACCAGCAGGAGTGGCATCAGGAGAAACAACGTTATCCGTTTACCGCCTTTGGGTTAACAATGCCACGCGAGCAGCTTTACCAACGCATAGAACGCCGCGTAGATGTAATGCTTGAAAAAGGGTTGATAGCAGAGGTTGAATCGTTGCTCAAAGCGGGATATGCACGGGATACCACCGCTCTCCAAAGTTTTGGTTACAAAGAATTAATTGCATATATAGATGGAAACTGTACATATCCTGAGGCGGTTTCGCAATTGAAGCAAAACACACGACGGTTCGCTAAACGGCAGCTGACGTGGTTCCGCAAAGACAACCGTATTGCCTGGCTTGAGCGGACATCAACACCGGATGTTGTTACAGCACTGTTAGAGAAAATTGGGAAGGCTTAATTTCTCTTACAGAGGTTTTCGGGTGAGAGACATTAAGCCTTCATAAAAACACTTTGTGAGGCTTATTGGATGTTTATTTTTAATGGACACATATTGAACCGGGTCCATTGTAGAAAGATTCTACTCACTAAAATATGGCTTCCCTTCAGAAACACCTTGAGTTGTCCCCACTGCACAGGCTGCTTGCCGGCAGGCGACACCGCCAGGGGACCACGGATCCAGTGAGGGTCAAAGTCCCCAGCCACATGTTTGGTTAGGTTTGTTAATTGGCGACTTTTCAGATCATAGCGATAGATGTCATAGTACGCTGTCTCGTCAGTCCAGTCTTCTTCCAACGATAAGAGCACTGTCCGGTCATCGCCCATCCAACAACTCCTCGAAGCGATTAACGTCTCTTTTGGGAATTCGTGTACCTCAAGATGTCCTGTCCGAAGATTCAGAATCATAAGACGCGTAGCAACTCTATCTTGTAGATTAGGCGTTCGTTCTGTTTCCCGATACATAATGTATTTGCCTGATGGAGACCAACTCGGTGTGCTTAGAAAAAATGTTCCTGGTCGCGGGGAACTGACCCGCTTTTTCTTTGTGCCATCGGCATTCATAATCCAAATGGTATTGCCATGAGGCCCCTCACGTTCATAAGCAAGCTGCTTGCTATCAGGTGACCAAGCCATACCGAAGGATGCAGCAACATCACCATCGTTCGTCAGCTGTTTCAGGGTCCCACTTTCTAAAGTGAAAACATAAATATGCCACTCTTCGCCGCGCACACTATTAAAAGCGATATGCTTACCGTCCGGAGACACCATCGGCTCCCTATCTGTTGGATGGTTTTCCATAAACTTCTCCTCCTTACCACTTTTGACATCAAGAATATAAAACTCAGAATTCGCATTGTGAAGAAGTGGATCCCCACGGGTCAAGTCTCTTTCAAACAGAATCTGTTTCCCATCCGGAAACCAACTCGGGTTTCGGTCGTAAAACGTTGAGTCTGTTATTCGCCGCACATTGCTACCATCGTCTTCCATCACAAAGAGCTGGCGGGTTTCACCGTCTACACGTTTTGAAGTAAAAACGATTTCAGCTTGAGAGAGGATAGGAAAAAGCAGCAACAGGAAAATGAGCACCTTGATGTCAGCATAGCGGTATCGTCCAATGAAAAGGTTCTGTATCATAGAACATCTCCTTTTGAGGAATACGGATGTTCCGATGTGAAACATCCGCATTCACAAGAATTGAGGAATTCACTTCCGATTTGTATGTGTAGCCTCGGCTTTTGCGGTCCATTCATCGTCATTCGCATCATCACCTAAGTGATATGCTGCGACCTCAACATACATTTTGACTCTGAATGTATCACCGTCCTCCCAATTATTTGTGTGCAGCGTCATGGAAACGCTGTCGTGATGGACTTCAGAGGTTCCGGGTTTTACTATCGGGAATTTAATGTCTCCAGCACCATTAGGGCCTACCAGATACTGTATCACATCGGCATCCTCTCGCCCACCGCGGGGGTTTGGATTAATCCGTGCAACGTAATGCCCCGGCCAAAAACCGGTTCCTATATTCTTATTAGCCATAGGGTTAAAGACCCTTAAAAACGATGAACCGACGGCTTCCCAATTGGACGTTCTTCCCGGTCGAGGAATCTCTTTCCAGGTCACCTGTGTGATTTCCGCCCAACCCCAACATCCCGTTATGGTCCCCTTGCTTTCGTCCACAAGAGGTTTATACACCGTTACGGTGTAGGATTTGGTATCTGAAAGCGTCTCACTGTGATCTTCTTGATCCCACGCTTTTGCCTTAATCTCGTACTTTTCGCCTTGTACGCTACCAGTGAGGTAAGTATAGAAAGAATCTTCAGTCGGCCCGTTTTCATCGCCCTCGTAACCGCCGGGGGTAACCTGAACCAGATTCCCATTCACATACCAGTGAATGGTATAATAGGGTCTATCCGTTTTAAGATAAGATAAGTCCCATGGTACGCACCATAACCATAATCCCATGCTTCGGACGATGACCAATTTTCGGGTTCCATTTTCTCAATCTCAAGGGCATCTGTTATGCTCACAAAACTGAAGAGAAAGAGGACCATGCTCACACTTATGACCAACCCTATTTTCAATGTGGATTTGTACATTTCTTTCTCCTTATGACACCCGCGTGGGGTATCTGTCTGTAGAAAAATCAACGTCCGGGACGTTGGTTTTCTTTACCGCTTGTAAATTAACAGCGGATATGAAGGAAACGGACTTGATATCCGACCATTTCCAGTTTCGGATAAATGGGGCGTTCCTGAGTTCCATTAACACGGTTGCTAATTGGGTTCAACAGAAACATCTTAACGTAATGAATATTCGTGCAAATTCCGTGCCAATTTCTGGAAAATACCGTGCTACTCCGAGAAGGCACTTACAGTGTAGCATCATCGCTCTTTCTGTCTTTCTAATAGCAAAATGTTACTGTTCAGATTCTGGACAGACCTTTTTCATAATTTGGACATTTTCGCTGAATTTATAGCGAAATCTACAAATATCCACACATTGATAAACCCAGTGACAGTAGGCGATGATGGCATTTTTACTACCTGTTTTCCGCGATAAGGTGCTACTGTCCAGATTCTGGACAACACTTGTCAAAATTTGAACACTCAAGGTTTATCAATTTGCGGTTTTCCAAATCATGGCGATAGGTATTTAAGAAAGATCAAGACTTACGCAGATTCGGGTTCATAGCGTAGATTTTCCAAACTATTTACACATCCCATTTGTCCATCCATTTACCCCATTTACGCACCATTTGACAAAAGCGTTATTTCATGGTATAATGTTCTAAAATAGGATCAAAAATCTAAGTTGCTCGGATGAAAGAGGCATTCGCTGCCTAATTCAACGCGAAACATCCCTTAAAATTTAAAGCATTCGGTTAGAAATATCCGCCGGTGTCGACCTCCGGACGTAAAGTAGGAAAAATAACTCAACCATCAACGCCGATGTCTCTATACCCGGCATAACTTTGTAACAAGTTTCGATAGTTTGTGGTCACTACCCTTCGCGATATCTCGTTTTTACACAGCAATCCAAAAAAAGAAAAAATAGCTTGCTTTTAATCCTTTTCTATAGTATCATAGTATCCATAAAGAAATATGTAGAAGGGAAAAATCACCTATGGCACAGCCAGAGCTCACATTAACAGCACATCGCCCGTTTCAAACCCAACGCCAAGACACCTGGTGGGTACAACCGCTATCCGTCCTTATCGGACTGGGCCTATTTATCGTTTACGCCACCTTCCGGGTTTTTGAAGGTGCCCATTTTCTTCACGGCCCCTATTTGTCGCCTTTCTATTCACCGCTCCTTTTTGGGATGAACGAGGTGGCACATAGCGTTGAGCATAGTTGGTTTGGGCAGATGCCTGCTTGGATTCCCGGTTTTATTACCCCAGCGGTCCTGATTTTGTGGGCACCTTTAGGATTTCGCTTTACCTGCTACTATTACCGCGGGGCATATTACAAAGCATTCTGGGCAGACCCACCCTCTTGCACGGTGTCGGAACCGCGTAAAGGTTATCGAGGTGAACACTCCTTTCCTTTGATTGTGCAAAATATCCATAGATATTTCCTTTACGTCGCGTTTGTCATCCTTGGCGTACTCGCCTATGATGTATGGAAAGCGTTATGGTTTGACGATGGAAACGGGGGAAAAACCTTCGGCATCGGGATAGGCACTCTCATCTTAGCAGGCAATGTTATCTTACTAGGCGGATATACCCTCGGATGTCACTCCTTACGCCACCTCGTTGGCGGTGCAGTGAATTTACTGTCTAAAGCACCGGTGCGGCGAAATATGTATAACTGCGTCAGCTGTCTAAACCGCAGACACATGCTCTGGGCATGGATGAGCCTCTGTTGGGTAGGTCTCTCCGATTTGTATGTCCGAACAGTTGCCACCACCGGTTGGCAGGACTGGATTACGTTTTGATGAATATCGTGTTAAGAGAAGTGAGGACATTTTAGCGTGGCATCTTATGAAACTTTTGACTATGATGTATTAATAATCGGTGCGGGCGGAGCAGGACTGCGCGCCGCCATTGAGGCAGCTACAGGTGACCTGAAGGTCGGTCTCGTTTGCAAATCTCTACTCGGAAAAGCACACACCGTTATGGCGGAGGGCGGAGTCGCCGCCGCATTGGCAAATGTGGACGAAAGGGACAGCTGGCGGGTTCATTTCGCTGACACCATGCGTGGCGGACAATACCTTTCTAACGCCCGAATGGCTGAACTTCATGCAAAGGAATCACCGGACCGCGTCCGCGAACTTGAAGCATGGGGGGCACTCTTCGATCGGACCCAAGATGGCAGTATCCTCCAACGTAATTTTGGCGGACATCAGTACCCACGGCTTGCACACGTCGGTGACCGAACCGGTTTAGAGATGATTCGTGCTTTGCAAGACCACGGTATTCATCAAGGCATTGAGGTCCACATGGAGAATACCGTCGTTTCACTTCTCAAAACGGGTGATAGGGTTTCAGGTGCATTCGGCTACGAACGCGAAAAGGGACGGTTCAAAATCTTCGCTGCAAAGGCGGTCGTGTTGGCAACCGGGGGTGTCGGCAAGGCGTATAAAATCACTAGCAACAGCTGGGAATATACCGGCGACGGTCATTCGCTTGCCTACCACGCGGGGGCAGAACTGATTGATATGGAGTTTGTGCAATTTCATCCGACCGGCATGGTGTGGCCTCCGAGTGTGCGCGGAATTTTGGTTACAGAAGGCGTTCGCGGCGAAGGCGGCATCCTTAAAAATAGCGAAGGCAAACGTTTCATGTTTGACGACATTCCGGAACTCTATGTGAACCAAACAGCCGACAATCCCGAAGAAGGATGGCTCTATACACAAGGCGACCGCGAGGCACGTAGACCCCCGGAATTGCTAACTCGCGACCATGTTGCACGTTGTATCGTCCGAGAAGTACAGGAGGGCAGAGGCAGTCCTCACGGCGGAGTCTTTTTAGATATTGCGTGGATTCGGGAAAAACTCCCCAACGCCCCAGAACACATCCGCAGGAAACTGCCGAGCATGTACCATCAATTCAAGGAACTCGCTGACATTGACATCACGGCTGAACCTATGGAGGTAGGACCAACGACACACTATATTATGGGCGGTATCCGCGTTGATGCCGATACCCAAATGACATGTGTGCCTGGCCTTTTCGCAGCAGGTGAGTGTGCAGCGGGATTACACGGTGCCAATCGCCTCGGTGGCAACTCCCTATCCGACCTGCTTGTCTTCGGAAAACGGGCGGGTGAATACGCCGCACAATTTGCATCCGAAAACGGATCGGTACCGCTCGAGGAGAGCGGCATAGATGATATTGCACAGCAGGTCCTCAAATCCTTTGACAACCCAGCGGAGGGCGATAACCCGTACCAGATTCAGGCGCAACTTCAAGACAAAATGCAGGAATTAGTAGGAATTGCAAGAAGTCAAGAGAGTCTGACGCAAGCCCTGGCGGAGATTCAGATTTTGCGGGAAAAGGCGGACAATGTCCACACTATCGGCAATCGAGAATATAATGCAGGGTGGCACACCGCGCTTGACCTTGACTGCCTGCTCACTATTTCAGAGGCTATTGCACTCGCGGCACTTGAACGGAAAGCCAGTATCGGCGCGCATTCCCGCGATGATTACCCCGAAAAGGAGGAGCCGGCGGCAGGGAAATATAACACCATCGTCCGAAAAGCTGACGATGGCACGATGGCTATTCGGCGTGACCCCGTTCCTGAATTATCTGAAGAACTTCAGAAAATCATAGCCGAAATAGGATAAGCACAACACCCCGGAGGAAAGCGAAAAATGACGGATAAACCTTAACAGGTTTCCCAAGCATTTATGCTTGGGTCCAACCCCGTTTTTGTGTTGATAAGAAAAGATATTTGCTTTTGAGTTATTTTTGTGATATAATATTAACAGCATCGTGGATAGGAGTTCTACGCTGCACACGACTCCGTGCGGGTCCTATCCCTCACCTGTCCAATGGTGTGTGATGTTGATGCGAAATCATCTCAAATATGTTAGTTAAAAAGTACGGTGGGGCACACCGGAATTCACGCTTGTGGAGTCCAACTAAGACCCGCTAACTCTCATGCCAATGAGAGGGGGGCACGAGAGACAGGCTTCAGGCAAACAGCCTGCTCTTAAGCAGGAACAGCCATTTAGGAGGCAAATATGTCTACTGATTTAAGAGCTAAGAACCCCACTCCTTTAGGTGTGGGAGATGTCAGTAAAGCGACTTTTAGAATCTGGCGCGGCGATGCAGACGCAGCACAATTTGTGGATTACGAAACCGAAATCGGCGAAGGCATGGTAGTCCTAGACGCTGTCCACCGTATCCAAGCCGAACAAGCAAATGACCTCGCTGTCAGATGGAACTGTAAGGCAGGAAAATGTGGCTCCTGCTCCGCAGAGGTGAACGGCAACCCCAAATTAATGTGTATGACACGGCTCAACGATTTACCGCTTGACGAACCGATCACCATCGAACCGATGCGTGCATTTCCCCTCATCAGAGACCTCGTTACAGACGTATCATGGAATTTTAAAGTCAAAAAGAAGATGAAACCTTTCACACCGCGCCCCCCTGACGCAGAGGATGGAACGTGGCGCATGGAACAGGAGGACATTGAGCATATTCAAGAATTCCGAAAATGCATTGAATGTTTTCTCTGTCAAGATGTTTGTCACGTCCTGCGCGAGCATGACCTCCACGATGAATTTGTCGGACCCCGTTTCTTCGTCTACGCCGCCTCTTTGGAGATGCATCCGATAGATACTGAAAATCGGTTAGAAGAATTGAAGGATTCGGACGGTATCGGGTACTGTAACATCACTAAATGCTGTACGAAAGTCTGTCCGGAGCATATCACAATTACGGATAACGCAATTATTCCGCTTAAGGAACGCGTCGTCGACGAATTCTATGACCCGATTAAAAAGCTCTTCCGTATTTTTAAGGGGTAAGCCTATCGCAATGCTTGATGGATAAACCTTAACAAGTTTCCCAAGCATTTATGCTTGGGGCCAACCCCCGTGTTTTGTGCGTTGATAAGAAAAGATATTTGCTTTTGAGTTGTTTTTGTGGTATAATTACCCTGTCAGGTTGGCAAGGATAACGCGTGTAACCTCTTGGTTCCGTGCTTGCCTCCCACTTGTTAGGGGATAAACGCCTGGTACCTGATGGTTTCCGATGATAAAGACACACAAAATCACGTTAAATCCAAATCGCGAGCAGATAGTTTGGTTTTTTCAGCAATGCGGTTATGCGAAGTTTGCTTATAATCAAGCCTTGTCTGATTTTAAAACCGAACTTGCCTTGGATAACTTCTTATGCAAAAATCGCCTTTCGAAGCGCTTCAATAAGAAAAAGAAAGCTTTTGAGTGGACCCCCTCACAAGATCAACGTGCTGCGAAATACGCGATAGACCATCTCGGCTGCGCGATTGATAACTGGATAGGAAAGCGTGCGGGTTTTCCGAAGTTTAAGCGTCGCGGTTGCAAGCATTCCTACCAAACGGACGAACAATCAGTTCGGATAGAGACTATCATTGTCAAAAGTGTGGATTTCGCGAAGAGCGCGATGTGAATGCGGCTCTCAACTTACGACAAGTCGCGGTGGGATACACCGAGACATAAAACGCTTATGGAGTCCGTGTAAGCCCTCTATTGAGGAGGCTTTGGACGATGAAGTAAGAGGTCCCACTCCTTTAGGGGTGGGAGTATCACGAAGACAGTCTACTCCCGCCTAGCGTAGAGTTAATTAACTTAGATGTTGAGGATTTAAGCATTGACCCCTATGAATTTTTGGAATTATCGCCATAAAATCATTGGTGTCACTCAAACTGCTACCCCTTTAGTGTACGAGTATATAGAATTAACTATAATGTCTTTTTCCCTATCCCGGAGATGCTAAAACAATGGCAAGCAAAAACGATATTTTAAGAGTAGGTGTGATTGGTCCTGGCGGTGCTGGCCGTGGCAACACACTCGGCTTTGCAACCCGTCCCGATGCGCAAGTTGTCGCTGCTGCGGATGCGCATGAGGGAAGTTTAGATGCGTTAGAAAACGCGCTTCAGCAACGGGTTGAAGATTATAAACCGAATAGTCTTAAGCGATATCTCGGTGAACACGAATTTATCGAGATGCTCAATCATGAAGACCTTGATATTGTGGGGGTTTTCTCACCGCATTCCTTGCATGATATTCATGTGAAGTACGCGCTCCGCGCGGGGTGTCATGTCATCGTTGAAAAGCCGATGGCGAATATTGTCGGGGATGCAATTACGATAACCAAAATTGCGCTCGGCAGCGAATTGCACCTTGTCGGCGGGTATCAGCGTCACTATGACAATACCTATATAGCTGGCAGACGTGCGATTGCGGAGGGCCGCATCGGGACCCTCAAAAAGTTTGAGGTCTACATGGCACAGCGATGGGGGGCTGGTGGTTGGCGTGGTGACCCACGTTTTTCAGGCGGTGGACAACCCAACGACTCTGGCAGTCATCTCCAGGATATTTTTCTCTGGATGACAGGCGCGCTTCCCGCGGAGGTCTACGGCACAACCGACATGAAATTTGAGGACAACGACGGAAATTTAGTCCCGAAGTTCGTCGAGATTAATTCCTACTCCGACGTAAAACTAGATAACGGGGCTGAAGGCACTATTACTATCCTCGGTAACACACGCGTCGGATTCGAAGAGTGGGTGATTCTCGAGGGTGATGAAGGCACCATTGAAATCAAGGGTGGCATCCGTTATATCCCCAAAGGTGGAGAAGCGGAACCGCTTGAATATCCAAGACCCGAAGGATACCCCAGCAGTAAGGTGGACCAACTTGTCGGCCTCGCCAAAGGCAACTACGATACGAACTACACATCCGGGGTCAACGGCATCCGAACGAGTTGGTTGACAAATTCTATCCTCGAAGCAGGCCGGGGCCCCGAACCCAAAAACCGCGTGGATTGCAATAACCTTATAGAGAAAGAGGGGTACAATTACCAAGCGATTTTAGACTTAATCGATGAATGTGCATCGAAAAAGATGTATTGATAAGGAGAAAAAACGATGAAGTTCGCAAAATACGTTTCCCTTTTAGGTGTCATGCTGTTCAGTTTTGTGCAGGTAGGGTGTTTTACCGGCAACGCGACCCGCACCGCTGAGAAATTCGTTGAAGCGAAGGATTACCACAGGGCTGTTGAGGTTTACCAAAGTATCATTGATACCGAACCGGACAGCACAGAAGCCCGGAAAGCGCAACTCGCTATCGGTGAACTCTATGTCGAACAGATGAATCAACCGGCCGCAGGAATTAAAATGTATGAAGCACTTATTGCCAATGCACCGGAAAGCGAAGAGGCGGCTGAAGCACACTACGAACTCGGCATGCACTATTACCGTGAAAAGGATTTTGACAACGCACAAACCCAATTTGACTTAATTGTCAACCAATTTCCGAACTTAGAATTGAGCCATAAGGCGCAGCTGATGTTGGCAAAAAGCTATGAGGAGGCAAAAAACTTTGAAAAAGCTGTAGAAGTTTTCGATAATTTTGCTCACCGTAATCCGCAAAGTCAACGTGCAGCGCAAGCCCTCGCGAACAAGGCAAGAATCCAGCGCGAACGTCTCAAAAATGAGGAGGACGCGAAACGGACATATCAATTTATCGTGAAGAAATATGGCAAAAATGATGACGCAAAATCCGAGGTTGACAAGGCAAAGGAGCGGCTGCAAGACCTCAACGCTTCTATACCTGAACCGGAAAACCCAGAGGCAACGCAGGAAGGCCGCGCTATGAAGAGACGCGAAGAGCGGAGGGAACTTAATAAACCCCGCAGCGGCGGTGAACGGAGCCCCGCCCTAGGCAAAACTGACGTGGCAGTAGAGGACTCCGGCTTCGGCGTTAGTCCAGAGCAGCTCATGCAACAATTTGGTGGAGAAAGCGGGGTCACTACCGACGCGGAAGGCACCTATTATGACGCGGAACTGATGATTGCCAAATTTTTCTACGGCAATGAAGAATATCAGAAAGCAGGCGCGTTATTCTACGATGGCATCGCACGCGCGAAAGCCGCAGGTGCAAAAATCGATCCGTATAACTACCTCAATCTCTCTATTTGCTACCGAAAACTCGGCATGCATAAACGCGCAAAAGAGGTACTCCGAAAAGCATCAAGCCGAGATGGACGCATCATCGTCGCTATTATTAACACCGGCCGGAACCAATATAGTGAGGCTACCAGCGAGGAAGACTATGAAAAAGCGATAGAAACCTACAGCTCTGTTATCGGATTCAACCGCAACAAGGACTCTGAACTCCATTGGTTAGTCGGGTTGGCGTATAAAAAACTTGGGAACGTCGAAAAAGAGCGAGAATCTTTTGAGCGCGCTATCGCCGCGGATACCACGAATACCGATGCGTTGCAAAGTCTTGCTGAAGCCCTCAACGAACGGGTCAAGGACCGGAAGGCTGCTGTCATTTTCAAGGACCTAATAGACCAGCGGGGAGATAACTATATCGGTTCAAAGACGCTTGGTGACCTCTGCTATAAATATGGAAACTATGCACAGGCACGGGTTAAATACAATGCCGCCGCGAGAACCGCCAAACGACTCCTAGGAAAGGCGAAAAATAAAGCGGAGGAACGGGTGCTAACGAGTCAATACGTTTATGCCACTATCCGCACCGCACAAGCTGTTTACAAACTTGGACAGGAAGACGCTGCGCAAACCGCTGTTGACACCTTAGCGACGGAATACCCTGAACATGCGTTAATTCCTTACGGAAGAGGTGAACTCGCTGCCCTCAAAGGCGATGAAACCACAGCAATCGCCGCTTTCAAAGAAGCTATTGAGAAAGATGTGAAGTCTGATATTCCGGTCATAGCCCTCGGCGATTTTTATCTCTCTCGAGGCTACAATGACGATGCAATCGCTTTGTGGGAAGGGTACTTGGAGCAGAATAAGTATAACACTACAGTGCGGGCTCGCCTTAAAAAGCTAAAGAGCACGAACTGATAAGGACAACCCTGTTTGATACGTTTTCGGTTCTCGGTTATTCGGGAACTGAAAACGTTATCCGGGCTTCCGCAGCAGACTCCAACGTTTTCGTTTTGGGATTCGGGTACAGGGCAGTGGCTAAAAATAAATTTGACTTTTGCTTATAAATGTGATATACTATATACATCTGCTACTTGAGAGGTGTAAACGTCAGCACCCTTGCTGACGCTCTCAACCGTTCTTTTACACGGATTGTGCAGATGTAGCAAACCATGGACACTACCAAAAACGGAACGGACACTTTTTTGAAAAAAGTTGACATTTAGTGATTAGTTCGGTATAATTTACGATGGTATGGTTCAATCAGTGGAGTAAACAATTGATGCAAGCCTAAGGCGTTGTGCATTTGGGTGTGCAGAAAACTGCTTAAAATTCCTGCCAGCCACTATCATACGGACTCCAAAAAACACCTCCAAATCCTGTTTTAATGAGATACGTGCCCTTCTGGTCCGTGTCGGGGGTGCCTGCTGACTTTTTAGTAGTATGCGGGATACTGTGAAATCTACCCTACAATGTTTAAAACCTTCAGCAAATATCGTTTCTTTGCTGTGCTCACACCAGCATGAGAACCCGGTGTTTTATTCATATATCAATGCCAGTTCCTGTGGTATTTTGCGGGGCTGTCAAATTCACGAGTCATTAATTGCCCTGTTACGTTCAAGCGTTGGCAGGAAATCGGACACACTTTGCTTTGTGATAAGGTGTTCTTAGCGTTGCGATGTTGGCGCAAGTAAAAAATACGAACAATTGCAGTTAGAAGAAATAAGCGCGTAGTTTTTTGCTATGTGTTTTCGGAGATAACCCTGCACTGCTGTTTATCAGTAGTGTTGCAAACCATGCGGACACAGATAAATATAGTTTTATCTATGAATGTATAGGTTAAATTTATCGGAGTATGAAAAGCTATGGAGAGCTTGGACATAGGCACGCTCCAGGAAATGGAGATGTCGGACTTGATTACCCTGGCAGAGACCAGCGGTATAGAAGATGGCGGTGGACTTCCTAAAGATGAGCTGATTATGCGGATTCTTGAAGAAATCGCTGAACAAAATATACCCCTTTACGGAAAAGGCGTGTTGCAAATATTAGATGACCGGGAGCAGAATTACGGATTCCTCCGGTCCCCCCGCTCTAATTATTTGCAGAGCAACGAAGACATTTATGTTTCCTCGTCACAAATCCGTTTGTTCGGATTACAGACCGGGCATGTCGTTGAAGGATTAGTTCGGCCCCCTAAGAAGTCAGAAAGCAAAACGGAGCGATACTTCGCCCTGTTACAGATTGAAAAAGTTAACGGTGAGCCGCCTCAAGAGGTCAAAATGCGAACCCCTTTCGACAATCTCAGGCCTGTCTACCCGTATGAACAACTCAAATTGGAACATAACCCATCTGAATTTGGCACGCGTATCATTGACCTGATGTCCCCCATCGGTAAAGGGCAGCGTGGATTAATTGTGGCACCGCCCTACAGTGGAAAAACAACCCTCCTAAAGAACATCGCGCACGGAATAGAAGCAAATCACCCTGAAGTTTCGCTTATCTTCCTGCTCATCGATGAACGCCCGGAGGAGGTCACTGATGTCACACGTTCCGTTAAAGGTGAGGTTATCAGTTCCACATTTGACGAGCACCCCGAACGGCATATACAGGTCGCTGACATGGCAATTGAGAAAGCGAAACGTTGGGTCGAGTGTGGAAAGGATGTCGTTATCTTATTGGATAGCATGACACGTCTCGCCAGAGCACACAATATGGTCGCACCTTCCACCGGAAAAACGTTGACCGGCGGGTTAGATGCGATGGCGTTTATCGAACCTCGCCAATTCTGTGGGGCTGCCCGAAAATTTGAGAACGGCGGGAGCTTAACAATTATTGCCTCTGTACTCGTTGATACCGAAAGTCGTTCGGATACGTACATCTATGAAGAATTCAAAGGGACTGCCAACATGGAACTCCACATGGACCGTGCCTTGTTAGAGCAGCAGATCTTCCCGCCTATTAATATTGAAAAATCGAAGACGCGTCGGGAAGAACTCCTATTAGAACCGGACGTTCTTAACAAGGTTTGGGTACTACGGAAAGTCATCAACCAAATGAGCTTATCCGATGCCATGGAACTCCTTATCAAGCAGTTCGGAAAGGCATCGACAAATGAGGAATTCCTTGAGCTTATGGCTGATGCCGGACAAGTGAGTGTTGCCCGGCCCCAGAAAACCAAAAGTCCCAGGCGGGAAACACGGCCTGTCGCGCCTTAGCGCATCCCGTGTGATTAAAAATAACCGAAGGAGTAACCCCAGACCGAGGAGGCCTGCTACGGACCACCCCAACGTTGTCAAAACCCTATTAAAATAGGGAATGTTACGCCGGGGACACCTTCAAAACTAAATAGAGGAGTGATTTTTATGAAATCTGAAATCCATCCAGAAACAACGGAGTGTACCATCACTTGTGCATGTGGTGCCACATATCAAACGATTGCGATTCAATCAAAGATGCGCGTTGACGTTTGTGCGAAGTGCCACCCGTTTTACACGGGACAACAAGCACGGTTTATTGATACTGCCGGGCGTGTTGAGAGTTTCCGCCGACGTTATGGAATAACCGAGACATCCTAGGGGCTGTCCCCCAAAAAATTGTCCATGGAAACCATCGGTTATCAGTTATCAGTCTTCGGTTAAGAGGAAATTATAGGTTTCGGTTCATGTAAAAGGTGTGTGCAATTGTTTTAATAAACGCAATGGCCACGTGGGTTAAATTTCATTCGCACTCATTCTTTACATCAGCCTGTAGGTTTCTTTTAACTGAAAACCGAAGACTAATTTGATTATGCTAAAGCATTCTCCGAATGCCTACGACAAGAGCGGAAGTGAAATGTTTGACAAACTCAACGATATTCAAACGAAATATGCTGACATTGAAAACGCATTAGCAGACCCGGCACAAATTTCTAACCCACAGCGCCTGCAAGAACTCGCTAAATCGCATGCTGAACTCACCCCAATTGTGACGGCTTACCGAACGTATCAGAAACTACAAACCGCAATTGAAGATACGCAGACGCTGCTAGATACTGAAACTGATGCCGAAATGCTGGAACTCGCCGAAGAAGAATTGAATAGTCTCGAATCTGAAATGGCACAACTGACTGAAACGTTGAAGATGCTTCTCATTCCGAAAGACCCGGACGATGAAAAAAACGTCATCATTGAAATTCGGGCAGGCACCGGGGGGGAAGAAGCCTCCCTGTTCGCTGCAGAAATATTTCGGATGTACACACGATACGCTGAACGCAAAGGCTGGAAATTTGAAACCCTCAGCGTAAATGTCACTGGGCTCAAAGGGGTCAAAGAGGTAATCTTTTCAATTGAAGGCAACAGCGCATATAGTCTCCTTAAATATGAAGGCGGCATTCATCGCGTCCAACGCGTACCAACAACCGAAACCAGCGGCAGAATTCATACTTCCGCTGTAACCGTAGCCGTCCTCCCTGAAGCGGAAGAAATTGATTTAGCGATTGATGAAGCCACGGAACTACGGATTGATACATACCGCTCTTCCGGACCCGGCGGGCAAAGTGTCAATACAACCGACTCCGCAATCCGGATTACCCACATCCCCACAGGGTTAATTGTAACTTGCCAAGATGAAAAATCGCAGCACAAAAACCGCTCACGGGCAATGAAAATTCTACGCGCTCGCCTCCAAGAGAAAAAACAGGCTGAATTGAACAGTGAACGCTCCGAAACGCGACGCTCCATGGTCGGCAGTGGCGACAGAAGCGAGAAAATTCGCACATATAACTTCCGAGAATCTCGCGTAACGGACCACCGAATCCGATTTACCTCTTATCAATTAGAGACTATTCTAGATGGAGACCTAGAGGACTTCATTGAACGATTGAGAACAGCTGAACAGGCCGAAAAACTAAAAGCGAGTGACGTTTAGTGCGGCTTGTTACGGCATTCTTCGAATGCATACTACCAAAAAACTATGGCTACTAAAATCTGGCACGTACTCGAACTCCTTGAATGGACAACGAGCTATTTTGATAAGTACAGCATTCCTAACCCGAGATTGGACGCAGAACTCCTGCTCGGACACCTGCTCGAAAAAACCCGTTTGCAACTCTACCTCCACTTCGATATGCCGGTCTTTCAGGAGCAGCTGACCGCCTTCCGGAACCTCATTAAAAAGCGAATTGCCCATACGCCGATTAGCTATCTCACTAATCACAAGGAGTTTATGTCCTTAGATTTCTATATCGATGAACGGGTGCTTGTCCCACGACCGGAAACTGAATTCCTTGTTGAGGCAATTTGCAAAATGGAGGTAGACGAACCGCAACGTTTACTAGAAATCGGGACCGGAAGCGGTATCATTGCGACAACCCTTGCCCTTCATGCACCGGACTGGGAAATCATCGCAACCGATATATCCAAGGAGGCACTCGCGGTTGCCCAGAAAAATAGAGATACACACGGTTGTACCGAACGTATTACTCTCCTGCACGGTGACCTGTTTGAGCCGATTCAGCAACACAAATTATCCCGTTTTAATTGTGTCGTCTCCAATCCCCCCTATCTTATGAGCGGGGAAAACGACACCTTGGGGCCAGGGGTCCGAGAACACGAGCCGCACATTGCGCTCTTCGCCGGGGAAGATGGCCTTGATGTCATTCGCCGCCTCATTGCTGAAGCCCCGAACTACCTTCACTCCGGCGGGAAACTTATTTTTGAAATCGGGTACAGACAAGCGGAGGCTGTGGGACCTTTACTTAAGGCACACCCTTCGTATCAGAAACACCGGCTCATCAAAGATTACAGCGGCATAGAACGAATTGTCATCGCAACGGTTGCCTAACGCGGAGAATTTGACAGGGAGTTATCGGTACCGGCCTCCCTATTTTCACCTTAGTTCGCCTTAATGACCACAAGCGTTACGTCATCCGCCTGCGGCTCGCCGTTTGCCCAGGATGTGCACTCTGTGAAAATATGGTTGATAATCACTTTCGGGGACCGATTTGCTACCGCTGCGAACAGTTCTTTCGTCTTTGGATAATCTAGCATTTCGTTCTCAGGGTTCAACATTTCTGGCAACCCATCACTCATGAGCAGTACCGTATCTCCGCTTTCCAGTTGATAGGATGCTTCCTCTCGTTCTGTCCCGATAAACCCGCCCAACGGCATCCCTTCAAGGAATATCTCCTCAACCTTGTCCTCATTAGCTCGATAGAGTAGGGCAGGCGGCATGCCAGCGGCTGCGACGGTGATTCGGTTGTTGTCGAAGGCGACAAGTGTCATCGCCATGTAGAGACGTTTTAGATTCATGCTCTTAACACCTTGTGAAATCCGTTCGAGTATTTCCAGGTTTCCCGCTTCTGGAGCTGCCGTCTTGAAAAGACTTTTGACAGCGGAGACGACTAGTCCGGCGTTCATGCCGTGTCCGGTTGCGTCGCCGATAGCGATAGTGAGCTGCCTATCCTCGATGAGATTGTAGTCGTAATAGTCGCCGCCCACCTCTGTTGCTGGTCGCATTTCAAAGGCGATGTCGAGGTTGGGAAGTTCGGGGGAGGTTTGAGGCAGCATAGACATTTGGAGTTCACGCGCCGCTTCCAGCTCCTCGGTTTTGCGGGTATTTTCAACCTCCAGGAGCTGCCGCTCAAGCACCTCTGTTTCAAGTTTTTGATGGGTTCGGGAGAAGTTACGTGCAAGATAAACTGACATGGAAAAAAGTGGGGCGAGGGTTATTGCCAGCGCACTAATTTGCCAGTTAATTTCTTGAAGTTTTGTGTACGAAAGGAGAAACCCGAACATCACAGGCAGGATAAAGGGGGAGAGCGAACCGAGTCCGAAAATCCACGCGCCATCCTTTTTCTTAAAAATAGCAACGATAATCACCCGTGCCATCTCTAAAAACGTGATACCCATAAACAGACTTAGGAGCCACAACGCTACCCCGAAAAATTGAAAAATGTCGCTCCTGAGACTAAACAGACTCAAGCCGGCCAGCAGTGTCCAGCCTGTAACAAAAAACCACGCCAGCTTTGGCAGCTTCGGATAAAAGAGCGTATAGAGAAATAGCAGTGCCGACAAAAACATCAGCACAAACGCAGCGACAAGCAACCGAAGCAGAGCTAATGTTTGGGTCAGACCAGTTGCTAGCAGGCCAAACTGAAAGACAAGAAAAACGAAGGCACCGATGCTCCCAACCGAAATCGCAAAATAGAGGTTTTCTCGTGCACGTGGATAAAAAATAAATAGCAATAGATGTTGAACCATCAAGAAAAACGAAATCGCTGTCCATACCATCTGAACAGTCGTGAAATCGCGAATCGTGTTAATACGTCCCTCGATTGCTGAATTCAGGGGAGAAAACCGAAGCAGGAAGCCGATTACGGGCAGAAACTGCGGGGCAGAAAAGTTGGAATACCGAACTGCAATAACATGCTCCGTTTTTCCGGAGAACGAAATGACTTGCGGGTCTCGCGCCCAATACGGTTTCTCTTCCACGCGCCGCGTTCCTACGTTCCCGAATTTGTAAATTAACTCCCCATCCAGATAAATTTCGGATGCACCCACCTGATATGTGACATGAAGTGCCAGCGGCATATTGTGCAGCCGCTCATCAGGCACAGACAGATGGAGCCTGAACCAACCGATGCCCTCCCACCTATTTTTCCGCAATTCATTTTGAGGAAGCATTGTGCTAACGACTTTCCACGTACTATCGTCAAAAGTTGGACTCGCCCAGGCTGGCTCATCGCCCGGATGATACCGCCAATTTCCGTACAATGCCTCGCCTGAATTTATTGCCTCTAACGTCAGTATGGGCGTACCTGATGCCTGTACGTGTATATCGATACTGGGTGCAGGGGCACTGTCTTGTGCCAATGCTTGAGTGATGAACCCGCCCCCCACTAAAATGAGATAAGATATTAGAACGAATAGGTACTTCATTTTAAAAATCATTCTTCAAGAAATATTCATCCTCCAACCCGTTCACAAGCGGCTTGAATACCCGCATAATACGATAGAGGTAAATCGGATTCAAAATCTCACACATACCATCAGGCCCCTCTTTGATAACGCCATACATGAAAAGTTCGTTGATGATGTCATTATCTAGGTTGAAGTCTATGCCTTCATCACGCGTCATAATCGTCATCAGCACGTTTTCAAAGCGTGGGTCTTTGCGAATATTAGTGGTCAGATGTTGAATATTGGTATTTCGTCCGCGAAGGAGCTGCGCGTGTGCTACTGAAAAGTGCGACATTGTAATCGGTTCCGCCTTCGGAATGTCCAATTCTTCCGTGAGGATTTGTGCAAGTCGGTTGACGAGTACGGGTTGTCCACCAGTCTGTTTATGAATCGCCGCAATAACTTCGGGGGCAAAGCCTTGGCCAACTTCAGTTGTATATTGCCCGATGAGTTCTTGCACCTGCTTAAGACTGAAGTTTGGCAAATTGAATTCATCTTGAATGTTGAACGGGGAGATAGATTTTTCCTCGCTGAGTTGCGTAATACTCTTAATGCCAACGATGCCGATACTATGCGGACAGCGAACCTCATCGGACAGGTAGATGTGACGAAGTGAACCCAGAAACCCCTTGATGGCTGTCCTCGGGATACCACCAAACTCGTCAATAATGAGAACAACTCGCTGGTAGTTGTGATGTGTGAGGTGTTGCGCGAATTCTTCAAAAAACTCCCGCATTGACACATGCTCCGTTATTTCTGTGTCCGCCAAGAATTGTACTAAGGCATCGGATGGTGCTGCTTCGCGTTTCTGAAAGACCCGCTCAATTTCTTTCCGGATTTCTCTATAGAGAGAGGCGTAAAAATCGACGGCGGTGTACTCTTCGTACTCCTCAAAATTCAGTTGTATTGGGAAATAGGTTGAATCTTGCGTAGTGAGTGCTTCAATTGCCCACCGAAAAAAGGTCGTCTTGCCGGTTTGCCGTGGCGCGAAGAGGACGATATACCGTCCCTGCTTGATACGTTCAATAAAATCAGCGATTTCTTCGGTGCGCGAGACGACATAGTGTGTGCCAGGGTAGACGCGTCCCTCTGTTCCGAAACGTTTCATGGTTTCTTCCTGCCAATCAAAAGTTCATTAATTGAGTGTATCACATCAATAGGGAAAAGTGCAAGGGCAAAGTTGGGGGTTGGGAGCAACTTACCCTTAAATCCTTTGGTACCCAGCTTCTACACGTATAAGTTGCATCCGTTCTACAGCCTCTGCGGCGGCGGTGGCCATTGCGTCCGCTCGGAGGCTTAATTCTTCCTCCTCCGACGAGGTGGGGATAACCGTTCCATCCGGGAGATACGCGCGTAAAAGCCTGATTTCCTCCTCCGGTTGCTCTTCCCATCGGAGCCAAACGTTCAACGCTTTGCTGAGCAAACGGCCTTGTGCATCCGGGAGCATCTCGACGATTTCTCCCGATGAGTCTCGCTTCCATCCACGAAAATCTGGCAGGAATTGCATATCCGCCTGATGTATGAAGTATTCTTGAAAGCTCATCTCAATAAGATGTTCGTATATAGTCTTTTGTATTTGCATCTCGTCTGGTGGGTCGCATGGGAAATCTACGACCGCCATGGCAACCGAGCCGAGATGCATAGTAGCCATGATTTCTAACGGCGGTATGTTAATGCCAAAGACGGTGGTAACCTTGGGCGAAATGAAAGTCTTCATATACTCTTCAAGGTATTGGATAAGGCCTTTGTTACTGACGTAAATGTCTTCCTGGGTTTGAAAATATTGCGATAACTGATCGGAGAACGCGACGAGTTGCGTGACGTGTTTCTCTGCGCAATTGTCAATCTTGTATCCTCCGATGCGCATCACGGATTCAGCTTCTGCTGCTGGAACGATAGGCATATCCTTTTCGGGCTTGAGTTCATTCATAATTTTCTCCTTTTACAGGTTATTGATAGGTGTCCTATTCCTTGTGAAATTATTTTAGCAAAATCGGTATTTTTTATCAAGCGTAAAATCAAAATGAGCGAGCGCGGCCCTCAACATTGCGGGAGAACTAATTCGGGAACAATTTATCAAATTGATTGATGCGCCTCCATGTGTTATAATAGAAAAAAGGAGGAAGGACAACATGGGTTGGAAAAACGCACTATCAGGCATCGTAACGCAGCCCGGGACACGTCTCCGATTTGGCGAACCGCTGGCGAAGCACACCCACTTCGGTATCGGGGGCAAAGCAGACGCTTACTTTGAAATCAGCACAGTAGCGGAATTGGCAGAATTAGCACGTTTCCACCAGCAGTGGCAAGTGCCAGTTGCAATTATCGGACGCGGCTCAAACCTGCTCGTAAGCGACACAGGATACAGAGGGATTGTCGTCCGACTAATCGGCGAGCTTGCAAAATTGGAGCTGGATAAAAACACTGTCTCAGTCGGAGCAGGCCTCGCGTTACCGCGCCTCTCAAAAGTGATGTCAAAAAACGGATTGAGCGGTGCCGAATTTGCACTCGGCATACCCGGTGCAGTCGGCGGCGCGTTAATAATGAACGCTGGAGCGTGGGGAAGCAGTTTTGGAGAACTTGTCACCCGTGTCACTGTCATGGAACACACCGGCGACTTAACGGAATTAAGCCAGGCAGAAGCACAGTTTGAATACCGACACAGCGGATTAGATGCCTACTTTTGCATCATCGGCGCGACCCTCTCCCTCGAACCGGGGGATGTCGATACAATCACAGCGCGGATGCTAGCGTTTTATAAACAGAAGGTGGCAACACAACCCTTCGCTGAAGAAAATGCTGGATGCATGTTCAAAAATCCACCCAACGACTCCGCAGGCAGACTGATTGACATAAGTGGTCTGAAGGGTTACCGTATTGGTGGGGCAGAGGTCTCTAAAATCCACGGGAATTTCATCCTGAACGTTGACAACGCAACAGCAGCGGACGTTCTCAACCTCGTAACGTATATTCAAGAGCACGTGAAGGAAAAAACGGGTATCTCACTTCAAACAGAGGTGAAACGTCTCGGATTTGATTAGGACTATCAGGAACAAGCGGTTCAACCCCGGAGCGTCTTTGCGAACCAACAACCAAATATGGACAATTTTATTCTCATCGCAAACCCAATTTCCGGCAAGGGCCGGGCAAAAAAAGTTGCTGAACGCGCGTATACTGTGCTGACATCGGCTGGACATCAGGGACATATTAAATTGACAACGGGGCCCGGTGATGCAAAGCAATTCGCTTATGAAGCCGCCTCCCGCGGTGTTAAATGGGTGATTGCCAGTGGGGGGGATGGTACACTCCACGAAGTTGTCAACGGTATTGCAAACGCACCAGATGTCACCCTCGGTATACTGCCATGTGGCCGGGGTAACGACTTCGCTGCGGCTGTCGGGGTGCCACGCAAACCGCAAGACGCTATTCAAACCCTTCTCACGGGTAGTGCTACGTCTGTTGATTTAGGGCGCGTCACTTCAGCGAAAAATGAGGTGCACTATTTCACAACTATTGCAACGTGCGGTTATGATGCGGAGGTCAGCCGCCGAGGTGCCGAACGGACAACGCCTTTTTCGGGTACCGCCTCTTACGTTTACGCGGCTATTGCTACACTCTTTGAGTATCAATGTCCTTTTGCCCGACTTGAGGGAGATTTTGGGAATCCCTACGAAGGGCGGCTCCTGCTCACTGCAACAGGTATTACGAGCCGCTACGGGGGCGGATTTCGGATTGTCCCGGAAGCCCGTTACGATGATGGTCTTTTTGACATTTGCATCATTCAGCCTGTGCCCGCTTTTACAATTCTTCGCCTCCTCGTAACTTTGTTCTGGGGTGGACATGTGTCTCATCCCGCTGTGGAGATACATAGAGGACGCACTGTGTCCATTGAAACGGACCCGCCTATTCTGCTTTATGCCGATGGCGAGCCGATGTGCGAAACCCCCGCGACAATTGAGATAATCCCGCAAGGGCTCACTGTCCTTACGCCGTGATATCACTCCGCATCGTTTTCAGATTGTGCCCCAGGCAATATATTGGAAAGTCAAAAAAAATCGCTTGACGAAAATATAGAAAACGCGTATAATGCTCGGTAGATTTCACAATTTGAAAAGGAGCAGCACAATGTCAAAACGGATAAAAATCGGACTTATCGGGTGCGGCATGATATCCGGTTCGCATGTCAACGGATACCTTGCACACCCGCAGCATGCCGAAATCGTTGCTGTTTGCGACACTGTCGACGCAAACGCAAAACGGAGAGCCGCAGAAGTGCTTTCTGGTGCCGAGGCACGTGCTAATACGGCTACTGCTGACGCGGAAAAAGCGGATACGGCAGAGGCACGCGAACGTTTGAATGAAAACGCCGCACGTTGGGCAGAATATAAGGATAACGGGGTCAAAATCTTCAGCGATTACAACGAGATGCTAAAAGAATGTGAGTTAGACGCAGTGAGTCTTGCCACCCCGCCTTTTGCACATGAAGGCCCTACAGTCGCAGCCGCGAACGTTGGAAAACACGTCTTCTGCGAAAAACCGATGGCCCGCACGGCCACTGAAGCGAGAAACATGCGCGACGCATGCGACGCGGCAGGTGTTAAACTCGCCTATCAGAGCGGCGGCACATGTCTCGATGCCAGGAGTTACGCCATCCGAGAGTATGTTACCACCGGAAAAATCGGCGATGTCCATTACGGAAGACTCACGAGTTATCGCATCCGTGGCAGACCTAATGTAGATATGTTCGGTTTTGGCAAATGGTTTCTCAATTCAATGTACAGCGGCGGTGGCACCTTATACGACACAGGCGTTTATCTTATCAATCGTTCTATCTATCTGCTCGGGTCACCGCAACCTGCTACTATTAGCGGTATCGCCTATCGCGGCATGCCACCCGAATATACTGGAGAGGAGATAAACGACGTTGAGGAATACGCCTCTGTGTTTGTCCGCTTTACCAACGGTATGTCGTTTACGTATGAAAACGGCTGGTCCTGTAATATGGCGGGGCAACCGCAAGGTATTTTCATCTTCGGGTCCAAAGGTTCGTTCAGCAACGATAAACTCTTCCTTGAAAAGGGGGAATGGGATACGGATGACAAGGGGAATCGTCGCCGTTATCGCGAAAATCTTGTCGAAACGCCCTTGGAACTTCCGGATAGGCATTTTCCTGATAAGTTCCGCGATTTTCTCGACGCGTGCAATAGCGATGCTCAACCTGTCAGCAATGGCGATATCGGTTTAAAGGTTACAGAGATTATGAGCGGCGCGCTTCTATCGGCCAAACTCCGCCGTGAAGTCAGCATCGAGGAACTTTATGAACTGGAAGCACTTCGAACTGAACCGACCCCGGGGTGGCCCATACCGTAGAGCATGTTATCCTATCGTTTGTAGGTGCGTGCGCTTTGTAATCGCGCCTACAAACCCTGTACTTAACCTAAGTTGCCACCTATAAATTTTTAGACTTAGAAACGCCGCTTTTAGTCAAAAACTGCTGTTAATTGTAGCGTGAACTTCCTAGTTCGCGCCCTTATGGCACAAACTAGGAAGTTTATGCTACTATGTGGCAACTTGCGTGTACTTAGCTGGCAAGCTGTCCTTCCATTCTTCCACCCTTCCATCCTGCCTCCTATTCGTTTGACAAAAACTGGACACACCCTGCCGAAATTTAAGTTGACAAATATGCTTTAATCAGGTATCCTTAATAGTAGAAAAATAGGCGTTTAGTGATATAATGAAACGGAGGATTAAATGTGAAAAGTTTTGAGTTTTTTGAACCTACGACCCTTGCGGAAGCATCCCGCCTGTTTGCTCAAGAACACGCGCAGCTCCTTGCAGGTGGAACCGACCTCATTATCGGTATGAAGGCGTACACCGAAGCACCCAATTCTGTCGTAAGTTTACAGAAAGTTCCAGGGTTGTCTGGCATCACTACCGACACGAATAATAGCATCACTATCGGTGCGATAACGACAGTGCGGGAGATTGAGCTTTCCGAGGACATTCAGCAACACCACACAGCATTATCGGAGGGCGCGTCAGAAATCGGTTCTATCCAAATTCGCAACCTTGCAACGCTCGGTGGGAATATTGCGCATGCTTCCCCCGCTGCGGACACCGTCGCTGGTTTGCTTGTCGCTGGTGCACAGGTCGACATCGCGAGCGCGGATGGAAATCGAACGGTGCCGATTAATGAACTGTTCACTGGACCGGGCCAGACTGTCTTAAAACCGGGGGAGATTATCACACATTTTCGTCTACCGAGTCCTGCGTCTGGTTCGCACTACATCAAGCATAAGATTCGCGAGGTGATGGATTTGGCGTTTATCGGTGTAGCGTCTGCTGTTAATCTGGACAGCGGTACAATCACCGAGGCTCGTATCGGACTTGCTGCTGTTGCCCCGACACCGATTCGCGCAACAGAAGCGGAAAATCTACTAAAAGGGCAGGAGCTTACCCCAGAACTTTTGGAACAGGTGGGCGAAGCCGCCGCCGCTGCGACTAGTCCGATATCTGACCTGCGATGCTCCGCGGAACACCGCAGAGAAATGGTCAATGTGCTCACGAAACGCACATTACAACTAGCAGTCGCTAGGGCATAACGCAAAACGATTTTCAGACTGGGGACATGCAAATCTGAATTATTTTTTGTTGATTACAAATGATGAATCATTCAATATATGTGAAGGAGAAAAAATATGGCAAAACATCCTGTCAGTTTAACGGTTAACGGGGACGAACACGATTTACTTATTGAACCGCGCAAGACCTTGCTCGCTGTGCTTCGCGATACAATCGGTTTGACAGGGACCAAAGAGGGATGTAGTACAGGGGATTGCGGTGCATGCACCGTTATCGTTGATGGCAAGGCTGTCACGTCCTGTATGGTACTTGGTGTTACTGCCGCTGGCAAAGAGATTACGACCATCGAAGGTTTAGCCAGTGACGGTGAACTCCACCCTATTCAACGTGCATTTATTAACACAGGTGGCTATCAGTGCGGGTTTTGTACCCCTGGGTTTATCATGGCATCTAAAGCACTTTTAGATGAGAATCCCGACCGCACTGATGCAGAATTCAGGCACGCCCTCGGCGGGAATATCTGTCGATGCACTGGATACACAAAAATTCTGGAAGCTGTGCTGCAAGCCGCGGAAGAGGTCCGTTCAACCTCATAACAGGTAGGCAGCCTCGCAGCTGCCGCTATCACATTAGGAAAGTAGGGCGGACTCGCGCTCGCGACTTTCTATTTTATAAAAGGAGAAAAAAGATGGCAAAAAACCATCGTGGAAAAGGCATAAAACACCTCTACGTCGATCCGAACGGTGTCGTTCACACTGGCGAATATAACAACGGCCGTGGAACATGTCCTGTTTGTGGACGTACAGGTGTGAAAGTGCTTTACGAACGAGAAGTCGGTGAGAACACTGTGAACGTCTGCAAGAGATGCAACACGGCTATCGGACGTGGGAAGCTCCACCATCTCGTTGGAAGTTCACAAAGTAGCAGTTAGAGAAAAATCGTTAGGAAAGGAGAAATTGAATGTCAGAATATACTGTTGTCGGCCAAAAAGTGCCGCGAGTTGATGCGGTTGAAAAAGTGACGGGGGCAGCACAATACGGTGCGGATGTTCATCCTGCTGGCATGCTCTACGGCAAAATTGTTCGCAGTAAACATGCTCATGCGAATATACGCAGTATTGACACCAGTGAGGCGGAAAAACTGCCGGGGGTCAGAGCTATTATCACGCAGGACGATGTACCGAGCGGTCGTCGGGTTTTCGCAACCGATAAAGTGTTTTATCTCGGTGAACCGCTTGCTGCTGTTGCTGCAACCGACCCGGATATCGCTGAAGAGGCCGCGGAACTCATCAAGATTGAATACGAAGTTTTGCCGGTTGTGCAGGATGTCATGGAGGCGATTAAGCCCTCCGCCCCACGGTTACACGGTGATACAACAAAAGACGGTCCCAACCGTCGGGACATCAGCGCGAAAATTAAGGAGCTCTCTGGGGAGGGCACCGATAACGATAATGACCAAATCCGTGAACTTGAGGCGGAACTGGCACAGTATTCCGATGAAGTTTACTATAACATTTCCGCGGAAAGCCATACTGCAGCGGGTGATGTTGAAAAGGGATTTGCCGAATCCGACGTAGTTGTTGAAAATACCTACGTTATTCCGCGTGTCCATCAAACCTACATGGAGCCGCATGTTTCTGTTGCAAGTGCGGATTCTTCGGGTAAGGTCACCGTATGGGCATCCACGCAGGGCCCGTTTGCTATCCGTTCAGGTATCGCTGGTACGCTCGGCATTCCGCTGACACAAATTAACGTCATCGGAACGACGATGGGCGGCGGTTTTGGCGGACGTTTTGGTGTTATTATAACGCATGTTCCTGCTGTGCTCCTGTCCCAGAAAGCGGGGCGTCCCGTTCGCGTGCAGATGACGCGGGAAGAGGAATTTCTTGATGGGAGACCTGCCCCCGGGTGCGTTATTAAACTAAAAACCGGTGCTACGAAAGATGGCCGTATCCTTGCACGGCAGGCCCTTGCATTTTGGGATTCTGGTGCTGTTTCTGGCGCATCTATCGGCAGCACGATTCGGGTGCGTGGGGTTTACAAGATTCCGAATATCAAGATAGACGCTTACGGCGTTCATACCAACAAATCTGGGACTGCCGCGTATAGGGCACCCGGCGCGCCGCAAGCTATCTTCGCGGGAGAATCCCAGCTGGACGAGATAGCGGAACGTATCGGCATGGATGCCGTCGAGTTCCGTTTGATGAATATGCGTGAAGAGGGCGACGCTGTTCCCGCAGGAGGCAGTGAACCCAAAGTCGGTTACAAGGAGACTTTGGAGGCTGTCGCTGATGCCGCCGGATGGTGGGACCGAGACACCGACGAAAACGAAGGATGGGGTGTCGCTGTCGGAGATTGGACAAACGGTTGCGGGCCCGGTGGAGTCTACGTCTCCGTGCACGAGGATGGAAGTGCTCGAATTTTTCACGGCTCCATGGACATCACAGGAACGGATACAGCAATCACACAAATTATTGCTGAAATCTTGACTATTCCGTATAAGAACGTCACAATCCGACGGGGCGACACAGACTCCGCACCCTATTCCACAGGCTCCGGGGGGAGTGTTGTCACTTTCACAATGGGGAACACTGCGAAACTGGCGGCGGAAGACGCAAAGCGACGTATCTTTCAACTTGCCTCGGAACGTCTTAACACCGACGCGGATACGCTTGAGCTCAGAGACGGTGCTGTGCATGTTGTCACTGCCGACCCTCCGAAATCTATTTCGTTAGGCGAGCTCGCAGCGTATAGTCTTTCCACGACCGGCGGCCCGATTGTCGGCAAAGGCTCCTTTGCAAGGCAGCCAAGCACCCCGGCACTCGCAGCACAGATTGCCAAGGTTCATGTAGACCCCGAAACGGGGAGAACCCGCGTGCTCAAACTTATTGCTTCTCAAGATGTCGGATTCGCCATCAATCCGATGGCGGTTGAAGGACAAATCGAAGGTGGAACAGTGCAAGGTTACGCCTGGGCGATGATGGAAGAGATGCAGTACGATGGAAACGGGAACGTCAATCCGGGCTTTGTTGATTACCGCGTGCCAACCTCCGCCGATCTTCCGACGGTTGAATCCGTGATTGTTGAGATCCCCGCGCCGAACGGACCCTATGGTGCCAAAGGCGTTGGCGAACCACCCATTACACCCACCTTGGCGACGATGGCAAATGCTGTCAAAGATGCTATCGGTGTCCGAATTACCGAATTGCCGATTAAACCGGAAAAGGTTGTTCAGGCATTGAAAAGCAATGGGCATGGTGCCTAGCTCGTTTAAAAACGGTATTTGCGAGGCATTCGTGCCTCGCACGCCTAATAATACGGCAGAGGAGTAAACTTATGGCGACTCACATAACAACAGACCGCATCCGTTATGCTCCAACAGACACGGATGCCTTGTATCCAGAAACGGATGGTAAACCGATGGCAGCAACTGATATACATAGAAGAATTCTAATATGGGTTTTACAAGTCCTTGAGGCTCACTTCGCAAAAAAACTAGTGTATGTCTCCGGAGACATAATGATGTATTATGTTCTTAGCGAGTCGAAGACTATTGCGGTGTCTCCGGATGTGCTTATCACTTTCGGTATAGAGCAAAAACCGCGGCGTGTGTATAGAATATCCCAGCCGGATAATCCGCATCCAGATTTTGTGGAGCCGGTGCCCGATTTTGTGATGGAGTTCACGAGCAAAGGGACGCATGAGGACGATTTAGGTCGTAAGAAGGATATTTATGCGCTGCTTGGCATTCCGAACTATTTCCTATATGATGCGGAGGGGTTGTATCTTCCTGTGCCGTTGATGGGTTTTGAGTTAGTAAATAATCGGTATGTCCGTATTCCTGAGGGTGTAGATGGGGGTATTCATTCATCTGCCTTGGGTTTAGATTTTCACCTTCGAGATGAGGAGGGTTTAGGTATCTACGACCCGGTATTGTCGGAGTGGCTTAGGACTCCCGCGGAGGCGGCGACCTTGCGTGCTAATCAGGAAGCTATTGAGAGGCAGGCTGCCGAGGTTCGTGCTAATCAGGAAGCCATTGACCGGCAGGCTGCCGAGGCCCGTGCTAATCAGGAAGCTGCACGCGCGGAGCAGGAATCCATTGAACGCCAGCAGGCAGAAGCGGAGGTTGCACGTCTCCGAGAAGAGCTTGAACGCCTGCAAACACGCCGCTAATGCACTATCAACTTGATGCTTTAGAATCCTTACCACGACGACGAATGGATTGAAAATCCGCTTTGACAAAGTGGGTTAAAAAGGTAAAAATTTATGTTTAACGAAATCAGAAACGAACACGGCGAACGTCTCGATTATACATTTCACGAAGGTACGGGCAAAAAAATTGTTGTCATCGGACACGGCGTTACAGGTAATAAGGACAGACCCGCTCTCATCGCTTTGGCAGAAGGGCTCGCTACTGCGGGTATTTCTGCTCTCCGCTTTTCTTTCTCTGGCAACGGCGAATCGGAAGGTGCGTTTGCAGACTCTACTATTACCAAAGAGGTGGCGGACCTCGGTAGTATCATTGATGCTCTCAATGATTACAAAGTTTGCTATGTCGGGCATAGCATGGGAGGCGCGGTCGGTGTGCTACGTGCCGCTACCGATGAACGCATTCAAGTGCTTGTCTCGCTGGCAGGGATGGTACATACCGAAGCGTTTGCTCAACGCGAATTTGGCGATGTCACTCCCGATGAAGGGTTTATGTGGGACGAACCGGATTGTCCCCTTTCACAAACCTATATGGACGACATGGCGACACTCGATAGCGTTGCAAAACATGCAAGTCAATTTGGGGGGCCCTGGCTGTTAGTCCACGGCACAGAAGATGACATCGTTCCAATTGGGGATAGCCACGACATCCTTCAGTTCGCGAACGAACCCACGGAGCTCCTTGAACTCCCCGGCGTAGACCACGTTTTCTCAGGCGACGGCACCCCTGTTATGGTCGAAAAGGTCGTGGCGTGGATTAATCGAAACTTATAACCGTCATTCGCGATAAGGATAAGTGTAATGGCATATATTGATAAGGTCAAGGAAGAAATTGGATGGTTAAAGGTAATATTTGCCATTTCAATTGCCACGGATATTTCTTTGATTGCTTGGTTGATTCAAAGTTATGGGAAAGTTAGATTGCTCCTTTCTATGCTTGGAGCGTTAGCTGCCCTTCTAATTATGTTTATCATTGTTTGGATTAATAGAATTGCTTATCGAAAAATTGATGAATTGGAGGATTTATGATGGACTGGATGGAATGGGTCATCACTGGTGTGTTCGTAGCGTTTTTTGTCACCCTCGGTATAGTTGTAGGCACTGCTATAAGGCACGCAAATAAAAACTAAACGCCTAACGACACAACGCAGGCCGCGTATTGTTTTCTGCATCTTCTTACACTAAATTAATGAACAAACACAACTCCTTTAGTGGACTAAAAAATGAGTCAAGCACACTTAGGATACAAAAACAGAGTGAATTTGGGGAGCTACTACACGCCGTCTGAAATTGTCCGGACAGCGTGGGAGATGCTCGCGCCTTATGTAAACCCACAGACCACTATCATTGATAGCGCGTGTGGATACGGGGATTTTCTGAAAAAGCGTGGGCAGGCTATCACAATTGGATGTGATATAGACGAAACTGCAATTGATGTTGCCCGAAAAAACAGCGATGACGTTCGGTTCTTTCAAACGAACGCTTTGCACGACGTATCAAGGGCAAAATTCGGTATTCCTAAGCAGGCCCATTTGATAGTCGTTGGAAATCCACCCTATAATGACAGAACATCGCTTATTCGTCACAGTATCAAAAGTGTCAATTTTGACATTGACGAAGATATAGCGAGCCGGGATTTAGGCATATCGTTTCTCCGTTCCTATAATAAACTCGAAGCAGACCTTATTTGTGTCTTGCATCCACTGTCCTATCTAATTAAGCCTACGAACTTTAGACAACTAAAGGAGTTCACTGCAAATTACAGATTGATAGAAGGGCTACTCATCAGCAGCTGGGAATTCCCTGAATCTGCAAAACGCACGCCTTTTCCAATTGTCCTCGCGCTTTACGAGAGAGACACACAAGGAATGACGTACAATTTTATCCGTTCTTTCTGTTTTCGTCCAGCAGGTAAAAGCGGGTTTTGTCTCGATGATTTCGATTATATTACGGGTTACGTTGATAAATATCCGAAGAAGAAGCAACCGATTTATGTGGACGAAAACAGCAATCGCTCCGAAAAAGATGAGCCGCTGTTCTTTTGGACAATGCGAGACATCAACGCACTGAAAAGAAACCGCACGTTTGTCGAAAGCTATAGCGCGAATACAATTATCCTTGACAAACGAAAGTTAGATTACTATGCCTACGTGGATGTGTTCAAAAGAAACCTGCATAGGCTGCCTTTCTATTTCGGGAATTGTGATGTGCTTATAGATGATAACCTGTTCAGGCAATATAAATCGGCTTTCATCAGTGATACTGTTAGACATCACCCTTTCCTGAAAAAACATTTTCAGATACATCCGATAGAGAAGCCGCAAGCTGCTGCTGGATTGGATATGTATTTCAAATCGTTGCTAGGTGAGCATCATGTTTAGCAATCTACTGGTTGCAATTTTGGAGAATTAAAACTATGTCAACACCCCGTCTTTCCGTATCAACGTGGAGTTTGCATCGACAACTCGGAAAACCCGGATTTACCGGCCCCGCGCACGGCATGCAAATTCCTACGGAAACCCATAACACCGGGCCTATTTCACTTCTGGAATTGCCCGGACGCATAGCCGAATTTGGCATTAACACTGTGGAGGTTTGTCATTTTCACCTCCCATCCGTTGAAAAAACTTACCTATACGAACTCCGCGCTGCGCTCCAAGACGCGGACGTTGAACTTTTTTCTCTGCTGATTGACGAGGGCGACATTACGCATCCATCCGAAGCAGCGCGTGACATCGCTTGGATTGAGAAGATGGATTGACATTGCTGGCGAACTCGGTGCGGGATGCGCGCGCGTCATTGGCGGCAAAGCGGCACCTTCCGAGGCAACCTTGGCACAGAGCCGCACTGTTCTCGCCCAGCTTGCCGAACGCGCAAAAACCGCCGGCATCCGCCTCATGACCGAAAATTGGTTCTCTATCCTCTCCACGCCCCAAAACGTCAACGCCGTTCTAGGCGAATTAGAGGATAAAGTCGGGTTATGTCTAGACTTCGGCAACTGGCGGGGAGGGACAAAATACGCGGACCTCGCCGCAATTGCGCCGATGGCTGAATCGTGTCATACCAAAGCACATTTTCCCGCACCACGCGAGATGGATAAGGAGGATTATGTGCAATGCCTTGAACTCACCCAAAAAGCGGGTTTCGCCGGACCGCATACGCTTATTTATGACGGTCCCGGGGACGATGAATGGGAAGCCTTAGCACTGGAACGTGAGGTCGTAAACCCATACCTTAACTAAAAAATTGGGAGGAGCTAACGATGGCTTCTAATGCTATTACCACGATTACCCGAATGATGGAAACACTGCCCGAGTCGTTGCAGAATCAAATTGTGGAGCATCTACGTGAGTACATTGCGGAGTTAGAGGATGAACTTCGCTGGGAGGTGTCTTTCAACAGAACGCAAGAACAACTCATCGCGGCCGCACATCGTGCCAAACAGGAAATCGCCGAAGGAAAAGCTGAACCGATGGATTTGGAGCAGCTATGAAATCTGCAACACTACCTTCGTTTTGGACAGCTTATCAAACCCTTAACGAAACGCTTAAGAATCAAGCCAAGAAGGCCTATCAGCTATGGATCTCCAACCCATTTCATAACTCTTTGCGTTTCAAATGCATTAATAGCAAGGAAAGAATTTGGTCCGTGAAGATCACTCGCGGCTATCGTGCAGTTGGCATCTTAAAGGAGGATACGGTAACATGGTTTTGGATAGGACATCATGATGACTATAAACGCTTTTTTGGATGATGCCAACCTATTATTCAATTTGCGTAAGAACTGCCCTAAGGATAAAAATATGTTTTCACTATCACAAACACAACACAGTCTCACTATCGCTTGGAACGACCAGCAGGTCTTAGGTTACCATTTTCCGGAAGATGGCAACCGTCCCTTTTGCCACCCGCTGAATTTACCGGGCGCGCCGCCGCTTACCATGAACGAACCCGGCGATCATGTCCATCATCAAGGGTTATGGGTGGCGTGGAAAAAGGTCAACGAAGTCAACTTTTGGGAGCAACCCGCGCGAGGTGCCGATCCGACCGGTTTCGGCAAAATCGTTCATCAGCGAATTGTTTCGCTAAATACCACTCCCGACAGCGCGAGTTTAGCAGCAGAAAACGCATGGATAGATTGGCAAGGCATAACGCATCTCACAGAGCATCGCAAAATAACCGTTCAGGCCCCCGATGTCGATGCCATGCAGATTGCGGTATCATTGACACTTCGCCCAAACGACCGTGAAGTTGTCCTCGATTTACGACGCGGCGAGCCCGGTGCGGATGGCAGATACTACAGCGGTATGGCTATCCGATTTGACAATAGCATCACACCGGGCAATCTGTTAGATGCTGATGGACGCACCGAACCGATGGATATCTTCGGCAAACAGAGTCGGTGGTGTAGTTTTACCTCACAACACCCCTCTGACGATGAAACCTACGGTGTTGCAATTATCGATCATCAGGATAATCCGCGTCATCCGACGACGTGGTGGGTGCGTAATCGCGAGAACTACTGTTTAATCCATCCGTCACCTGTCTATTATGAACCGTTCCATCTTGCACCTGATGAAACTTTGACGTTGCGGTATAGAGTCGTGCTCTACCGCGGCGAACCCAATGCAGCGTTATTTGCGTAAAGCGTTTGACCTCTAAATAATTCGACTCAACGGAAGATGCCCATAATGCAATACACCGCCTCCGCGAATTGCTGTGTGTTGAACCGAGTATCCACGGCGGAAGAAATCTCGGTATAATCTTGAAAAGGAATGGGAAAAATTGAAGCGGTGAGACAACATGTAAACTAAAAAAAATCAACACATTTTTTTGCGAAAAGGTTGTTGACATCCCAACTGTTTCATGCTACAAAGGATACTTGACGAAAACGATACGGAAAATAGCCGAAATATCAAAACCGACTGACTACGAGTAGTGGCTAAATCGAGGCACGCGATAATACCGATAAAGGAGAAAGCATGAACGAATTGCAAGATGTAGAATCCCAAAGCGAAATTCTAGCGGTTGCTGATTCGGATTATGCGCCAACGTTTGAAGGATTTTAACGTAGAGGTGATAGATGGCTAATACCAATTCTGATTGGCGACTCCTTTTAATTTTATAAACATACCGCCCTTGAGGAGCAGGTCATGCAAAAAACAACTCACACATCCAAAAGGCGAGACTTTCTGACCACAATAGGCAAAGGGGCACTGTTCGCCAGTTTGGGTGTGTTCGGCGCGGGATGTGAAGCTGTCAACCGGGGGCTGTTGGACAGAGGACTCGTGCCCATTGGCTTAGTGGACGCGCAGGAGGCGGGACTTCCAAAATCGGACATGCTCGTCCATTCAGAAGCTCCGTTTAATGGCGAGTTCGCGCCGCACCTGCTCAATGACAATGTTACCCCCACAGCACGACATTTTGTCCGGAACAATAGCGGTATCCCAGAACGAGCGATAAAACAGGAGCTGCACGGATGGAAACTAATCGTAGATGGTGAAGTGCATAAGACGCTTACCCTCTCAATGGATGACCTTACACGTTTTCCGCAGGTCACCATGGAGGTGGTATTGGAATGCGCGGGGAATGGGAGAAGTCTCTTTTCGCCAGAGGTTAGCGGAACACCGTGGCAACGCGGTGCCGTTGCCTGTAGTCAATGGACAGGGGTGCGGTTGCGGGATGTTTTGCAAACCGCCGGTTTAAAGTCGAGTGCTGTCTACACCGGAAACTACGGCGAAGATGTACCGTCTGATGGAAGTGAACCGTTTTCACGCGGCATTCCGATTGAGAAGGCGATGGACGAACACACACTTATCGCGCTGAAGATGAATGGTGAATTATTGCCCGCAGCACACGGATTCCCCGCAAGACTGCTCGTTCCCGGATGGATTGGCAGTGCGATGCAAAAGTGGCTCAACCGTATCTGGGTGCGGGACAAAGTTCACGACTCCGAAAAAATGAGTGGATACGCCTATCGAATTCCGGCTTATCCGATAGCACCCGGGAAAAAACCCCCGGTTGAGGATATGCAGATTGCGACTGCATGGCAGGTTAAATCGCTCATTACCCTGCCCAAATCACATCTTGAACTACTCAGTAGGGGCGCGCCTATAAAGGTGAGAGGGCATGCATGGGCAGGCGAAAACCGAATTGATAAAGTGCTCGTCTCTGTAGACTTCGGTATCCGGTGGCAGGAGACGCAGTTAATTCCGCCATCGAATAGATATGCATGGTATCATTGGGAAACGGAGCTCGCCTTTACAAACAGAGGTTATTATGAAATATGGGCACGCGCCTATGACAGGACAGGCAACGCACAACCCTTTAATCAACCATGGAACCCAAAGGGTTACCTCGGCAATGTTATTCATAGGGTGCCTATCTCGGTAGTTGCATAACGTGAGCTTGATAATAAATATCCGTTTGCTCTAAACCTTTTTCACCGCGAAAAAAGCGGTATAATTGTAGCATAAACTTCCTAGTTTGTGCTGTTTTTTGCTAAAACTACCAGAGAACGCTCTAGGTCAAAACTTTTTTCAAACTCGCGTTGCCTAGATAGAAAGGAGTAAAAAAATGAAACTTGGTGTTATGTCCGACAGTCACGATAATATTCCAAACATCAAACGTGCCGTCGCGCTTTTCAACGAAATCGGCGTGGATTTGGTAGTGCATGCAGGCGATTTTATCGCTCCGTTTGCGATTGACCCGTTGGCAGATTTGAACTGCCGCGTTGTCGCTGTTTTTGGCAACAACGATGGCGAACGTGTTGTCGTTGCGAAACGGTTTGAAACCATAGGGGGTGAGGTGCATCCCAACTTGGCAAGTGCTTCTCTCGGCGACAGAAACATCGCTGTGATGCACTATCCTGAACTCGCCATCCCAATTGCTAAAAGTGGGGATTACGACATTGTTGTCTATGGGCACACGCATAAGATAGACATCCGTAAGGAAAAATCGCTCCTGCTGAATCCTGGCGAGACAGGCGGGTGGACAACGGGTGAAGCGACAGTTGCCGTTGTGGATATGGAGACGCTTGAAGCGACAATTCATACGTTTTGATGGATATTCCTCAAATTATAACGCAAGTTGCCACATAGTAGCATAAACTTCCTAGTTTGTGCCATAAGGGCGCGAACTAGGAAGTTCACGGTACAATTAACAGCAGTTTTTGACTAAAAGCGGCGTTCCCAAGTCTAAAAATTTATAGGTGGCAACTTAGGTAATTATAGGAGAATTAATGGGCATAAGAACAACACACCAGGAACGGCAGTTTAAACTGACACCTGAAGAACTTTCATCTTGGGAAGAGAACGGATACTTTGTCCGTTACGGTGTTTTCACCGAAGAGGAAAACGACATTTTAGCGCAAATCGCTGATGACATCGCCATCGGAAAACGAACCTTTCCAGAATATCATATCTTTGAAAATGCTTTAGTCAGAGATGGGAAAATCGAAGCACATGGCATCCACGCGATGCACAATATTCAATATGTGAGTTGCAATTGCGAAGAATTCCTGGAGCGCACACGCGACCCACGGCTAACCGACCCTGCTGTTGACATCCTCGGGCCAGATATCCTTGGTCTCAACAATCTGTATATTTGGAAACCGCCAAAAATTGGCTTAGGTTTTCCGTGGCATCAAGACAAATGGTACTTTAATCATCAGTATAAAACCGGAACGACAGTTGCAACATGGACAGCGATTGATGATGCAGATAAAGAGAACGGGTGTTTACATGTCATCCCCGGCAGTCATAAATATGGCGTTCGTGAGCATAAGGCACTTGAGGGTTCACAACAGGGGGAGTTTAAACAAGCAGAAGGGGCGCGCGATGAAGATGGTGTCCCGGTAGAGGTCCCTGCTGGAGCGGTTATCTGGTTCAATAGTCAAGTCCTTCATAAAAGCACGGATAACCACAGTAATCGTTTCCGCCGTGCTAATATAGCACACTATATCAGTGCCAAAGCAGAATGGACACGTCCTGAGGCTGTCAATAAAAAACGACCGCCCATGTGGATTCGGGGTGAAACCTACCCCGGTATGGCGGATGAAGTCCAACGGGACGTTATAGGCATTCTATAATCCGATTAACGACTAACGAAAGGGCATTATCATCAAAAAGCTACGACTTACTCCCATCTATCTCTTGCTTCTTTTGCTTCTGTCATCGTCCAGTGCAAATGTGCCTTCCCGATACTTGAAGCAATCCACCGAATGGTTTCAGAGCGCGGAAGGTCGCCGTATTGCCGACAACGTCCTCAGTTGGCAGACACCGCACGGCGGTTGGCCCAAGGGTAGAGACACGGCATCTGAGCCGTTTGATGGTAAAAGTGAGGATTTGCATGCAACGTTCGACAACGGTGCGACCATTGATGAACTAAGGTTGCTTGCCCGTGCGTTTCGGGCGACAAACGAGCCGCGCTACCAACAAGCCTTTCTCAAAGGTCTTTCTCATATCCTTGAAGCACAATACCCGAATGGCGGGTGGCCTCAGTTTTATCCGCTAAGCAAAAACTACCATCGTCACATAACGTTTAATGACAATGTTATGGCCCGCATTCTCGGACTTCTTCGAGATGTCTCTGAATCGTCCGACTATCAGTTCCTGAAAACGGAGGTCCGCGCTAAGGTTGCAGCTGCTGTAACCAAGGGCATCGACTGCATCCTGCTCACACAGATTAAACAGGAGGGTAAACTCACTGCCTGGTGTGCACAACATGACGAAAAGACGTTTGAACCTGCATGGGCGCGTTCCTATGAGCCGCCATCTATCTCAGGTGCTGAAAGCGTTGGGGTTGTGCGTTTCCTGATGTCAGTAAAAGAGCCCACACCGGCAATCATCGCTGCTGTCGAGGGGGCCGTTGCATGGTTCAGGAGTGTCGCTATCTACGGCATGCGTTTCGACAGGTTCACCGACGCAGCGGGACGAAACGATACGCGGGTCGTGGCGGATGCTGACGCAGGCCCGATCTGGGCGCGTTTCTACGAGCTCGGCAGCAACCGTCCAATTTTTCTGGACCGAGACTCGGTCGTCCGCTACTCGCTCTCCGAGATTGGGCAGGAACGCCGCGGCGGATACGCCTACTACGGGAGTTGGGCCACCAGGTTAATCAGAGATGAGTACCCACGGTGGCAGGAAAAACACAAGCTCCTGAAGGAGTGACCGATTCAAGAAACCATTTATTGCCCGTCGCAGCCCTGGTTCTAGTAGCAAAACCCATCGCGCATCACAACCCTATACAACCCGATGGGCTATGAATCGCCCTTGAGGAGCGGGAGACCGTTTGCCCGAATACTAAACGGGTGTACGAAAACTTTACGCACTATCCTTCAGAGCTTCCACGACGGCCATTAGTCTATCCCAATATTCGCTGTCCTCATCGGGCTCGGGGACTAACGTCATAACATTCATTGCCTCATAAGCTCTGTTACTACACTGTATCCAGAGTCTACCGTATTTTTCTTGGTCGGCTTTTGGTACTTCTTCCCACGGTCGCAAGATGATCCGTTCCCAGTGTGCTACCATTTCTGCTTGAAGGGATGGGTCTAACTTCCGGAACTCAAGTAGCGTTCCATGAGTCAACAGTATCCGGAGAACGGGAACCTGCTTCGGGTCTGGATATAATTTGTCGAGTGGCACTGCCTTGTCAGCAAAATCAATCTGGACGGCTGCAAAGGTGTATGCACAGCGTGCATTCACATCCACCGCTGCAAATCTCATGAGATTGTCAGTCAGGACAAGGAGTTCCAGTCTTAAAGCTTCAAGGATATAAACATCTTCTGGAATTTCTCCAATATTTTCTGGTGTCATAATCAAAGTTTCTCCTTTTGCGGCATTTCATCGCGGTTATGGTAAAATCAAGCGTAGTACACTACTCAATATACCCTAAATTCCGTAATCTACCCTCCAAAATCTCTTTCTCCTCGGGTGTGGAGGTTTGTGCTTGGAGGTGTTGGTAATTAGAATTCATCAAAATTTCGTCGTAAGCATCTCGGAACCTGTCCGGTGTTTCGCACGGTACATCTTCGCCTTGCATAATGTGCCGGTAAACATATTCGCCTGTCTGTTCATCTTCACGATAGAGATATTCCCCATCTGTCAGTGACCAGAGGCGCACACCTCCCGAATAGCGTGCAATCTCAACGTTGTCCACTGTGGTTCGCGAAGTCACGCGATGATGCGGCATCTCCAAGTTGTTTTTACTGAGAAACCCGGTGCCGTAGAGACTATCCAACTCCGATAATACCAAACGGTTATCCTCAATTTCGGATGGCACTAATAGGTTTTGTCCGTACCCCTGATAGTCGGTTTCAATACCAGCCAGGTTCGTAATCGTGGGAAACAGATCGATGGCTGAAATCGGTGCGTTTGGAAACGTTAATGTTTCCACACCGGGAATATGTGCTAACAGCGGTACGTGTAGCACATTTTGATTGAGCGTGCTGCCATGGTCGGTAATTTCCTCACAAATTCCCTCGCCGTGGTCCCCGAAGATAAAGACTGCCCAGTCTGACAAGCGGAGCTGTTTCAGAATTTCAACGAGTTTGAACTCAAGAACGTGTGTAACAGCAGCATAGTAAAACCGCAGTGCTTCATCTATTCTTCCCTTGTCAACAAGTGATTTGAGGCTCGGCGCGCCCGGAATTCCGCTCATTCCGTAACCGCCATGTGTATACCAGAAGTGCAAAAAACAGAATTGCGGGGTTTCCGAAGACTGCTTGAGATGCTGCATCAGGTCTTCAAGCGAACCGAGATGTTGCGCTGCTGCGTTCGGGTCTACGGGTGTAATAAACGGCTCAAAATCAAGGAATCGGAACACCTCCGGGCGTTCGGAACGTCCGGTGATATGATACCCCGCATCGGCAAAGAGTTGAAATAGATTTGGAATGCCTTTGAACATCTTAAGATATGTCTGTCCGTAGACCCCATGTTCAAACGGATAGAGTCCCGTAAAATAGGAGGTATGAGAGGGACGGGTTGCCGGTGCGGGCACGAAAAACTTTTCTGCAAGCGAGAAATCCCGCGTCAACAGGTCGAATTTCGGGGTGTTGAAAAGCGGATTGGTCCGGCTGAGCGCATCAAACCGCCAACAGTCGATTGAGATGAGAAGAAATTTATTAACACCGTTGGTTTCCATTTTTTAATCCATTAACCTTGCATTGTATTGCCGCTCGGTATGCTGATAACTGCCAAACTGCTCAGGCTGAAAAGGCGTAGGGGTATAGATATAGACAGCATCACTATAAGGGTCGTAGAGGATAACCTCTTCGCGTGCATCGCCACAGACATCGGCGGGAAAGCAGTGATACCATCCCATTTTACCTCCGGTCGGTGGGGGCAGGTCGGGAAATGTTACCGTTCTGTTTCCTGTGCCATCGTAAAGTGCAGCGGGGCTGTAAATCAGTTCAGGCTGGTCTATGCCGTGCCAACGAATTACCTCTAAACCTGTGTTGTTCGGGGTTTCATCAACTTTAAAACGGCTTTGGATTTGTCCAGCATTGTCAACCACTATCAGGTCCGGATGATGTCCGTTATAGCGGATAACTAAGTTCGGTGACATATCTGTAAGCAGGTTGCCACATCTTATTTCTTGTCCGTGCGGTACGATGTCGAAACCAAGCGCGAGAATCGGATTCCCCGCTGCGTCTAAGACCTGTCCGCCGCCTGAGAGGATAGCCCGCTTTTCCCCATCCCACGCTTCAACTAGAACAGAGTCCATGTTGTCGCCGAGGTATTTATTCCAGAGGACTGTGCCATCAGCCGCCAGTCCAAAATTGCCGCCATTGACTTCATCCAGTCCATCCGCGTTGAAATCCCCGACTGCGGGGATATATGCGGAGTGTTTTGGATACCGAAACCACTTATCGGTGTACTGCCAGAGTAGTTCAAGTTTATGATTAAATGCGAGCACATCCACGCCGACCTTCACTACGAAATCTTGGGGTTGATCATTTCCGCAGAGATTGGCAATCATCAACCGCTGGTGGACATAATTTGGGATATGCCGTTCACCTGCTACGTAGGCACTACACTGCCGAAGCGTCTCGGACACGCTAGTGTGTTTAATGTCCCCAGTCGCGCCATCCAAAATCATCAAGCGAATTTCGGATAAATTCCATCTGCTTGCTTCTGTCGAATCTGCATCTATCCAGAAACAGATAACTTCCGCCTGTCCATCCGCGTCGATATCGTAAATTGCGACGGGGCCAGGTCGTTCAGGAGAGAGTGTTGTTAAGGCAGCGTTTTCTTCGTCTACGTCAGGCATTTCAAGCAGTTTATCGCCTAGCGACCAAAGCGGTTCACCTTCGATGGTAAACGCTCCGAGGAAACAGGGATGGATGCCGCCGAGCGACTTGTATACCAAAAAATCGACGGTACCGTCTCCTGTCAAATCGCCGGTACGGATATCGCCACCCCAGGAGCGGCCCGCCGTTTGATTGAGAAATGCATCTGGAATTGCTATGCGTTTGTAGAGATGCGCGGTTTGTGGCATATTCGCTTACTCAAGTTAAGAAGGTTTAGTATAGGTAACCGATGTTGTGATTAGCGTTTCACCAAATTGCTATGTATGAATAATTGTCCGCTTTACTCCATTAGATTCTTAATGCTTACTGAAACCGCTTTGAAAACTACCCGATATGCCGGTATAAACGACCTTAACGCTCCCCACTGCATAGGTCTTTTGCCTGCCGGGGACACCGCCCGCGCACTATCGCTTACCCAGTCTAGGGTATGGTCAATGCCCAAATGCTCTGTCAAGCGCGTCGTTTTACCGGTAGCAAGATGATACTTATAGATATTTGTAGGCGGTTCCTCTATATCTGGCGGTGCGTTCAACTTTACCTTATTCCCACTGAAAACTACCGATTCACCATTCTCCATCCAGTCAATACCCCGCAGGTCCCAATCCTTCGGTATAAGCAACGATTGAACGTGCTCCCCTTTCGCGTTGCAAACTCGATAACGGTACGCCCGCCGAATAAGGGCGAGTTCGTGTGGGGGCCAAGGCTCCCAGGTATACTCTGTTTGTATATAAACAATGCGTTTTCCATTCGGGGACCAACGCGGATACCACCTGTGAATCACCAACGCCCCCGGCAAGGGTTCCGGTTGCGCTGGTATTAGAGGTCGTAGATTACTACCATCGGCTCCTATAATATAGAGGGTCCCCCCGGCCCCGCCAGCGGCACTACTAGTTGAAAATACAATATGTTTGCCATCCGGTGACCAATCGGGCATGGTTACGACAATATCCTCGATAAGTTTTGTTATCTGACCGCTCTCAATATCTATCACCAAGAGACTATGTCTCGCTTTGTTGTTTACCCTTTCTGTCCGGTGAAATAGGATAGACTTTCCATCCGGTGAAAATGGCCCCGGCGAATCAGTAGCTTCTCCAACCAGTGTTGTAAGCTGCCGGATACTTGTGCCATCCGCCTTTATCAGGAAGAGACGGCTTCTTTTATTCCGCTTATCCGTTTGTCTCGAAAACACAATATACTTGCCATCCGGAGACCATCTTGGTATAGCAGGATGCAACATATCGGTCAGTAGTTTGACGTTGCCACCATCATCGTCCATGACATAGATGCCATCTACACCCTCACGGGTCGAGTCAAAAACGATTTTGGCACTTGCCTCCATTGCAAAGAAGAGGAAAAGGAGGACACTGAGGCTCGCTATTAGTAGACGCATGGTTAATCTCCTTATCGTAAGAAAGGGGCTGAACGAAGTTTAAGAAAATAAATCAGTAATCTGCATAGTTAGGAAACCTACCTATCAGCGGGTACACGCGTATAATGCAGATAGGAAATTACCGAATTAATATAGGACTTACGCAAATAGAACAGATTTTTTCGAGTTCTTGCAGAGGTCTACCCCCCCCTAACCCCCCGCAGGCGGAGAGGAATGCGTAAGTCCTATTAATAAATTAATCGTCATCGATTGTCTTCATGTGTAAATATTTCGTCATTTTCCACAAACCAATCCTCTGCTATGCCTTTCACAACAAGCCGAACGTATGCATTGGAATCATATCTCTTACCTTTCTTAATCTTGCCGACGAAAATACGGAGTGAATCGGACTTAGGTCCGTAGATATGGTTGTTTTTTAGCAGTGGCTCTTCCAGTTGAAACTTTTCAACGGGCGGTTTACCCTTAATCGTATGTCTGAACTTCCCATGAGCTTTCCGATCGATAGCCGAACCGTTCGAGGCATAGATAGAACAATCTATGGTAATATACACTCCATCATAGTATTGCCGATAGAGTATCGATTTCCCAGACACGCCAGATCTAGTTCCTTCATCTGTTATCGGGGTATAGACCGTTACATCGTAGGAAGCAGTCGCCCTGTGTAGGTTTGCCTCATCGTCATACTGCCATGCAACCGCTTTAATCGTATTTGTTTCACCTCTAATACTTTCGTTTAGGGTATAAGCACCACCGCCGAAAACGTTGTAGAAAATAGCATAATTCGTGTTCGCATTCACCATACTTGTATAGACAGGAACATCGTTAATATACCAGTCCACGTAGCTTAAGTCTTCATCCGTTCTGACATAAGCTTCGTGATACATACCAAAGTAATTATAGTGTTCATATCCGCCGTGGATAGGTCTGATCTCCACAATCTTAAATGCGGCCGCGATGCTCACAAAACTGAGCAAAACGAGGCAAATTGTAATTGTCACCAGAGTTTTTGTAAATCTCATTTTTCGTTCTCCTTTTGGCACCTACAGGGGGGCCAATATTATAAGAGGGTATTGACTAAATAATGATGCCCAGAAATGCAGCCCTCAACAGCATGGCATCATAACGAATAAAATGATACCATATTTTGCTCAAAATATCAATAAAAAATATATGATTTTTGATTGACTAATATTTTGAAAGCGTTCATCCCCATCAAAAAAACCATTTATTCTACTTATCCGTTTGTCTCGAAAACACAATATCCCTGCCATCCGGAGACCATTGCTGCTAAAAAAGCAAAATGCCCTCGGTAATACAAACCGGGGACATCTTGCTTTTGTGATGTTAGTGTTTAAGCCACTTAACGATTGAAGAGAAATGCTCGGGATGAAATCAGTGCCCAGAGCAGGTCTTCCGTGTTTTCACGGAGGGTTGTCTCCTCGGAAACTAAGTGGGTTTCAGCCTTTTCAAGTTCCGCTTTCGTTGGATAACGGCTCAAAGTCCTTAGGTATAGCTCCGTAGCCAATTCTGCGGGGGTGAGCTTCTCCCCGGATTCCGGTTTAAGGAGTTTGGCGATTGTGCCGTTTCCACTTCTCAGCTTGCCGTTTATATAGCTGGAGTTGATGATATGGAGTGCCTGGGTAAGCGTTGGTTCAAGTTTCGGCTCCAGGTCGCTTAGGAACTCCCTATTGGAGCGTCCGAATAGGGTGAGAAAGCGTGTATTTATGGGGAGCTCTGCCTGAATAGACCGTTTGCCTTCAGGATATCGTCCATATCTCTCCGTTGTCCCGGTGACATCGTTTAGGACATCAAGCAGGATTTGTGCTACGAGGGGTCTCGGCATGAAGTGAGAGAAGAATCTATCGTCCAATTTATTGGTTTCATTAGGTGCAGCGGAGAGTTGATAAGTGTGTGAGTTAAGCATAAGTTTAATGATATGCTTGGTATCAAACCCACTTCGTATAAATTCTTCCGCTAATGCCTCTAAGAGGCCTTCAACACTAGGGGGTGTTGTAGCACGCATATCGTCGACAGGGTCAACAATCCCTCGTCCGAAATAGTGGCTCCACAAGCGATTGACGGTCGCTTTTGCGAAGTAAGGATTTGTGGGAGAGGCAATCCAGTCAGCGAGATGCTGTATCGCTTCGGCTCTGTAGGCTTCAGGGAGCGTTTCGCCGCCGAGGAACGTCGGTTGCGCGACCTGTCCACGATTACCTTGGACAGATTGGTTAATAACGCGTCCTGCGGGGTTGTGATAAACGATGAGTTCTTGATAGACTTCACCACCCCGTGCGTTGACTTTGCCTGTGAATGCGGCGAAGTTCCAATAATCATCGGTTGTCCACTCATCAAATGGATGTTTATGGCAGCGCGCACAACTGAGGCGAATGCCAAGGAACACTTGTGCGGTGGTTTCTGCTCTCCCGGAGGGTTGCCGTTCAATACGATAATAGTTGGTCGGTCCGTGTTGATAGGTGCTGCCGCGTGCAGTCAAGATGTCGTGTACAAATTGGTCGTACGGCATGTTTGTAGCGACAGCTTTCCGGATGAACTCGTGGAAGAGGGTTGCTGCGCGTTCGCCATATTGCCCATTTCCGAGTCTACGGGGATGTACCCGCAACATATCTCCTATTTTTAATGTTCGGAGGTCGACCCATTCTGGTGTGTCTATGAGCGTATCGATGAGACGTGCGCGTTTTTCTGGGGTTTTATCCGTTAGAAATTCGCGTACCTCTGTGGATGTTGGCAATCTCCCGATAGTATCTAGATAGACACGGCGCATGAACTCGGCATCCGTTGCCAGTTCGGATGGGCGTACATTCAATTTTTTGAGTTTTGCGGAGACGAATTCGTCTATGAAATTGTTCGTCTCAAGCGGTTGATACGGTTCACTATCCGGCTCTCTCGGAATAGTAACGAAGCTGGAGGTGACAACCCCCAGGAATCGCGCGAGGATGGCAGTGCCGCCCCAGCGGACGCTAGTCACCTGTCCGGTTGGGTTGACAGTTGCCACGGGTGCATCTTTGGATTCATAAACGGCTTGGTGTGTTACATCTTTGACGGAGCCATCGGTGAAATACGCTTGTACCGTGAGCTGTTGCGTTTCTCCGACGGCGTTCAGGACGATTTCGGTTGGTGCTATTTCGAGCCGTTGCAAGCGCGGTTCGTCGGGCGAGAAAGGTGCGCCAGCTTCAATCCATCGGCGGATAGTTTCCGCTTCGTCCGAACCGACATCAAATCTCAGACCGCCTGTGTGCGGTATTTGGCCTGTCGGTTTGAGGAGAAACAGGCTCTGGTCAGGTTCAAGTAGGTTGATGCGTCTGCCACGATTGTGTTTAACAATCGGTGCGTAATCTGCTTCGGGATTAAGCGTGAGCAGCGATAGATTGAGTCCGCCTTGCCCACCGAATTTTCCGTGGCAGAGCCCAGCGGAGCATCCCTGTTTATCTAGAATCGGTGCGATATCTTTGAGAAAAAGCGGGGTACGTTCAGACATGTCCGCTTTCACTTTGGTGTTATCTGCTGTCTCGGTGGCTGCATTTGCCGAGCACGCTGGGGGCATCAGCATGTATGCACACGCGGTGATAGCAGTTATGATGAGAATAGGAATTATACGGTTCCACGTTACGCGTTTCATGTCAATATCTCCTTCCTAATGGCTGAGGGTTAACGACTAATGGTTAATGACCAATTGCCATTTATACAAAAACTTTGGGAAAGACTTCTGTCATTTGGTCAACGAAGTGGAATGTGAGTCCTGCTTGTATATCCTCAGGAATTTCCACAAAATCTTTCTGATTCCCTACGGGGATGATGATTTTTTTGATACCTGCCTGTTTTGCTGCGAGGATTTTCTCCTTGATACCGCCGATTGGGAGTACTTTTCCTCTCAAGGTTAATTCTCCGGTCATAGCGATTTCTGGACTAATCCCGCGTTTCATAGCGATAGAAGCGAGGGCGGTGGCGATTGTGATTCCTGCGGAGGGGCCATCCTTTGGAATAGCCCCGGCAGGTACGTGAATATGGATGTCATTTTGCAGGGCGTGTGCATCGAATTTGAGCGTATCCGCTTGGGATTTGACATAGCTGAGTGCAGTTCGTGCCGATTCCTGCATGACATTCCCTACCTGTCCGGTGACAAGAAGTTCCCCCTTTCCATCCTGATTTTGGGTTGTGGTTGCTTCGACAAAGAGGATTTCGCCGCCTGCTGGGGTGACGGAGAGCCCTGTTGCTACCCCTACATCGGCAGTTCTGCCGGCGATTTCGGAGTCGAATTTTGGAGGTCCGAGGTACTCCGGTAGTTCTTTGACCCGGATACGCATCGGTTCGGTTTGTCCTTCTGCGACGCGGCGTGCGGATTTTCGGCAAAGGGTACCGAGCTCCCGTTCCAAATTTCGAACCCCCGCTTCTCGGGTATATTCGGTAATGACTTTCTTAATCGCAGTGCTGGAGATGATTAATTGTTTTTTAGTGATTCCGTTTTCTGCAAGCTGGCGTGGGATGAGATACTGCTTTGCAATTTGCAGTTTCTCGTTTGCTGTATAGCCTGGAAGCTCAATCGTTTCCATGCGGTCTCGGAGCGGGGCCGGAATCGTGTGAATCTGGTTTGCGGTTGTGATGAACATGACCTGTGACAAATCGAACGGAACGTCCAGATAGTTATCGGTAAAGGTATCATTTTGTTCTGGGTCAAGTACTTCGAGCAGTGCTGCTGCAGGGTCGCCGCGAAAATCGGAGCCGAGTTTGTCGATTTCGTCAAGCATAAACACGGGATTATTGGATTCGACTTGCCGCAGTCCTTTAATAATACGTCCGGGCATTGAGCCGATGTAGGTGCGTCTATGTCCCCGGATCTCCGCTTCGTCGTGCATGCCGCCTAGAGAGATTCGGGCAAATTTTCTGCCGATGGCGCGGGCAATAGATTTACCGAGCGATGTTTTGCCTACGCCTGGAGGGCCGACGAAACAGAAAATGGGCCCCTTCATATCGGATTTAAGGAGGCGCACTGCGAGATGCTCGACGATTCGCTCTTTGACTTTGACGAGGTTATAGTGGTCCTCGTCAAGAATTTTCATCGCCTTGGTGAGGTCAATCGAATCTTCGGTGTTGGCTGACCATGGAAGGTTCAGAAGCCAATCCAGATAATTCCGGGATACGGTGGATTCTGGGGAGTGGGACTGCATTTTAGAGAGGCGGTTAAGTTCCTTAGTAGCAGCTTTGTGTGCTTTCTCCGGCAGTTTCGCCTTTTTCAACTGCTTCCGCATTTCGTCAATATCTGACGCTAGGTCGTCTGCTTCCCCGAGTTCTGTTTGAATCGCCTTGAGTTGTTCACGCAGAAAGTATTCCCGTTGCCCTTTGTTGATAACGGCTTGGGCGTCGGATTGAATTTTACTCTCCAATTCGTGGAGATTGAGTTCTTTGGCGAGGATAACAGTGAGTTTATTGAGCCGTTCGGGAATTGGAACAGCCTCAAGAATCTGCTGTTTTTCTTGCGGTTTCAAATCCAAGACAGAGGCGATATAGTCCGCTAGGCGTCCCGGTTCGTCAATGCTTTTGGCGATGAGCATGTATTCTTCGAGGTACCGTGAAGAGAGTTGGATAATCCGTTGGAACATTTCCTCAATGCTACGGACGAGGGCTTCAATTTCTAGGTCCTCTTCCTCTGTAGATTCCGGTGTATCGTTGACATCAATGAGTCGGACGCGTGCTATCATGAAGGGTTCGGTCTGGAGTATTTCTTGAATTTGTACTCTCGAACTGCCCTTTGCGACAAATAACACATCTTCAACGTCCTTTTTTGCCTGGAGAATATGAATCAAGCTTCCGATGGGGCTTAATTCCTCAAGCGTCATGTCCTTCATTGCACGTGGGTCTGTGTCCAGGCTGCGGCCGGAGGTCGTTCGGAAAATACAGACTGCCCGTTCGCCATTGAGTATCGCATCGTCTACAGCGTCCATGACCATCTTTCCGGAGAGGGCGACATGGTGTGCTGGAAAAGGCGGATGTGGCGGCATATACGGGAAGATGACCAAATCATCGACCGGTAGGATAGGGAGTTCCTGTGTATTCAGAATTTCTTCTAGAACATCAACCTCGGATTTCCGTTTCCTGCTGCGTCTTCTCGAACGTTTTTTCGGCTCTTCGGGATTTTCAGATTCCTCAGTGTTTTCGTGTTCTTTTTCCATGACGATTATGCTCCTTTTTTCTCTAAAGCTACGGTTATTAATTACTATTTGTGTTGTGAATCCATCCGCGGTTTCCTTCAATGACGACTTTCGTGTTGAGTGCGGCACACCGTTTCTGATATTCCTCTAACGTCTCTATAGCGGTGTATTCCAAGCTTCCCTTTCGGCTAAGCTCGCCTGCCTCTGGGGTTTTAGGCGGTTTCGTGCCATCAGCCAATTTGAGCAGGCGCGGTTGCGGAAAGGGGGCACCCAGTACATCTACTAACACGGGTATTAATTCTATCGATTTGAATTCCTCCGCTACAAAGGTTACCTTAGGAATGACGACTCGCGCATATAGCAGTTGATATGTGTCATAGATGAAATCGGCGAGGCTGTAAATAATAGGTTTTCCCTTATAGATTTCTATACCCCCGAGGCTATGAAGCTGTTGACATAGGACCAAATCCGCGCCAGCATTAATGAGCGCGTTTGCAAAGATACGTTGCCGCCCGATGCTTCCCTCTCGCACCTTCGAGTCGGAGTCCCTTTTTCCCCAATGGAGCCAAACGATAACGATTTGTGCCTCTTCATCTACCGCTTTAACGGCACGTATCATCTGACTGTAGTTCGCGGGGGCTACGGTGTCATGCGATAAGGAATATCCGAATTCATTTTCACGCAGATAGGCGAGCAGTGCGACCTTTTTGTCTTTGACATTAAGCCATGCAGGGGCCCGTGCTGCTTTCGCTGAAATGCCTGCACCTATAGTTTTGACGTTATAACGCTCCAATTGGATTAATGTATCTTCTATCGCTTCTAAACCGAAGTCGGTGATATGCGGCGTTGCTAGCGAGACAGCGTCAAATCCTGCATTTGCTAGAGCGCGCCCAAGTCCAAGTGTCGCGCGGAAGTACGGCTCTTGCGTTCGACGCGGTTCGCCTCTATCTGAAATGCTGGTGTTAAGGGACACAGTGGCAACATCAGCGGCTTGAATGAAGGGGGCAGTCCCCTCAAAAAAGACCCCCGCCCCGCGGCTTTCAATTAGCGGAGTCAAGTTGCTCCCGATAGTGATGTCGCCAACGGCGATAACAGAAATTTCAGTGCTGTCTACCTGCTCCGTTTCCGCGCTAGCGTGGAAAATCGTGCCTTGTATCAAAAAAAAGCTAGAAATAAGAACGGCTGCTATGCTTCTCATAATTCTTCTTTCAGTTGTTTGCCGAACGTTATCAAGAGCTCAGCGAGGGCTTGCCGCTCAAGCCGGTCCGCATTTAAGGATGCTTTGATCTGTTGCTGCAGTTTATCTATTTGTGCCTGGAAGTCCTCGGCAAACTGATTAATGAACGTTGAGAGTTGCTCAAGTTCACGTTCCCTGTCGTTGATAAGTTCATCCATTCGGCTATCGACGCGTTGTGTTATCTCGTCTGCGATACGGTTTTCGTAAGATGTTTTAGCGTCGGCAATCTCTTTCAATATTCTTGTCTCAGCGGTAGCAAGACTTTCTCGGGTTTTCTCTATTTCTACGGTAAGAGTTCGAAGTTTCTCATCGTAGCGGCGGAGGTCGTCTCCAAAAAGACTGTCTCGGAGATAAGCTTCTAAGTTTTGCGGGGGCGTTGGTTGCGGCTCCCGTGTTTCTTCTATTGTTGATGTTTCACGTATGTCCTTCATAGAAATCCCCTTCTGTCTTTCATAAACGTTGGGCATAAACGTTGGGCATAAACGTTGGGCATAAACGTTGGGCATAAACGTTGGGCATAAACATTGGGCATAAACGTTGGGCATAAACGTTGGGCGGCTAAAAGCGTGCCTGCCTGCCGAAATTGCTACGGGTAGTTATACAGATTTTCCGGTGTCTCTCTGTTATTTTGCTCATCTGTCTGCTGCACAGTGATTTCATCTGACGGTTGGCGGCGGTTCGCGTTAAATTCACGGAGGATGCAGTTGACAATTTCTTCACTGTAGGCTTCCGCTGAAACTTTCCCTTGGTTTGCCTCCCACGCCATTCGTGCCGCTGCTTCGAAGTACTCGGCATGCTTATAAGCGTCCAGCGGGTCGGTGCCACGCGAGAAAGTGCCGTGTCCCACCCAGTAAACGATATGCCGCATCGACGCGTTGGCACCGTTCTCGAAAAGCCGCAGGCTCTCATAAGACAACTCCGGTATACCCGGGGCACGCTCTTCGACGAACCCAATCCCCCCGCAGGCATCGTACATAATCGGGGTCTCCGGTTCATATCCGCGCAGGAAATCATAAAACCGGTCAGGGTGCCCGTGTTGCGTACGCGAGATGAGGTTCAAAAACTTTGGCTGCAAGTGGACTAATGCCCGGAACCCTTGTGCTTCTAGCTGCTCGAAAATCAGCAGATAATGGAACATTTCGCTGGTCGGGACACACGGTTTTGCTGTGCTAGTGCTTTGCAGCTCCGTTTGTGTCTGCGTTCCAAAACGCATGCGATAATGTGTTCCATCCGGTTCCACCTCAATAACAGTCAGATTCAGGGCGGGATGTTCTATACCAATCATGTCTAGCCGTGAACCCGATTTGGTCAGAAGCACATGCCTGCCCGCTAACCCTTTGACGACAATCTCTGCGGGAAGGGAATATCGCGGGGCATTATCGTAAGTGATGAGGCATGCTGCATCGACCGGTTCCGATAGTATGACCCCCATATTTCCCGCTGAAGCCCAGAGGTAGTCGTGTGCATGGGCATGCGCGCCTACCCATCCCATTTGCCCGATGCATGTGCCTAACTCACTATCAGGCGAAATAGGGGCAAGCCTTGGCTGATATCCTCGCGCACACCACTGCTGGTAACGATAACTCTGCGGCGGTGGCGGCTGCGGATGTATCAAGTACGGATTGGTTAATGTTAAACCCACTTGTGTCTTTTTTCTCCGTTAAAATATGTCTGCTCTGAATATTCTCTTTAAAATATACCATGTTTCATAGATTTTGTCAAGTTAAATCGTCAAAAAGTGCAAACGGGCAATAAATTCGGTGGTTCCTAATGCTGGAGCGTCTGTGAGATGAAAAGCTTTGTGCGTTCGTGCTGCGGGTTGTCAAAGAAATCCGCAGGGGCGGCTTCCTCTACGATTACACCTTCATCAAAAAAAAGGATTCGATCGGCGACTTCACGGGCGAACCCCATCTCATGGGTGACAACGAGCATGGTCATACCGGAGTGTGCGAGCTCCCGCATGACATCAAGCACTTCCGAAATCATCTCCGGGTCAAGCGCGCTTGTGGGTTCATCGAAGAGCATAATCTTGGGCTCCATCGCTAAGGCCCTTGCGATTGCAACGCGCTGCTGTTGACCTCCCGATATTTCTGCCGGGTATTTATACGCCTGGTCTGCGATATCCACACGTTCTAAAAGTGCCAACGCTGCTTCTTCAGCCTCACTTTTCGACATTTTCCGGACCCGAATGGGCCCTAACGTTATATTCTGAAGGTTGGTGAGGTGCGGAAATAGGTTGAACTGCTGAAATACCATGCCGACCTCTTGACGGATAAGGTTGATATTACGGAGGTCATCGCTGAGTTCGATGCCATCGATGATAATTTTGCCGCGCTGATGCTCCTCCAACCGGTTCAGCGTCCGAATGAATGTAGACTTTCCGGAACCGGAGGGACCACATATCACTGCCCTTTCGCCTTTTTGGAACGAGGTTGTAATTCCTTTGAGGACGTGGAAATCGTCAAACCATTTGTGTAGGTCCTCGCAGATAATAATTGGTGCGTTTGCTGCGTTTTCGTGTTCTGCCATTTTTTTCTGTCCTTTCTAAGATGTTTCGAAGTTGGTGTGAATTGCGTGGTCAACCCGCCTAGTGTTCTCCGACTCCCAATTCTGCTTCAATTTTCTGACTGGCGTAAGACATTGCGTAGGTAAAAATAAAATAGATGACTGCAGCAAATAGGTATACTTCAGCCTGAAGTCCCAGCCAGTCTAGGTTTGCGACAACACTTTTCGCTATCCCCAGAAGATCGAGTAGGCCGACAATAGTTACGAGGGATGTGTCCTTAAAGAGCGCGATGAATTGCCCGACGATAGCGGGAATGACTGCCCGCAGTGCCTGGGGCAAAACGATAAACAGCATCGTCTTTGGATAGGTAAGTCCAATTGCTTGTGCAGCTTCATGTTGCCCCCTCGGAATCGCTTGGAGGCCGCCACGGACGTTCTCTGCCATGTAGGCTGCTGAAAAAAGCGTTAACCCGACCATAGCGCGTAAAACTTTGTCAAGTTGAAAGTCGCCTGGCATAAAAATTGGGAGTAATATGCTTCCCATGAACAGGATAGTGACCAAAGGGACACCGCGAACTGTTTCAATATAGATTATGGAAACCCACCGAATAGCTGGCAGCTGACTTCGCCGTCCGAGTGCCAAAAGCACACCGAGTGGGAAGCAGGCTAAAATACCGACCGCTGCGAGAATTAATGTGAGAAGCAGCCCCCCCCAGTTTGTTGTGTGAACGGTGTTCTCGCCGAACCCGCGCAGCATTATCATAGTCCACGGAAAGGAGAGAATCCATCCACCGATGACCCATCGCTTCAATTCATTCCTATCGCGTCCGAGAAAGAAGCTAACGCCAAAGAGTACTAAGCCGCCTAATAACCATCCCCTCTTGAAAAAAATGAGGTAGATAATATTGAAGTTATATTCAAGTGTAGCAGATTCAGTTTCACTATTTTTAACAATATCCAAAGGTATAAGGAGTAAAATCAGTCCAAAAATTGCAATAGCAATTGCAATGCGGAGAACCAAACCTTTCCATACTCCCGTACTCAGCCCTAACAATACAAACAAAGTATAAAGGACTATCCAGATCTGCCATACCTGTTCTATCGGATAAGATCCGATCATCAGTATTTGCAAGTTCGCAGGGATAACTTTCCAATCGGCTTGTGTAAGCACCCACGTTAAAACGCCTTTGAAAACAAAGTACAAAAACACAAGGGCTAAGAGTGTTAAGAGGGTATTATACCAGGTGCTAAACAGGTTCTCCTTAAGCCACCGTATCGGGCTTTTTGAGGCGGATGGGGGTTTAATTTCTGGCGTAACTTCTGGGTTTTCCATGTGCTCATTTTCCTTAATTGGCGATTGGCTATTGCTAACTATTAACCTATTGTGATAGCACCCACTACCTAAAGGCAGGGGCTTTGGCTTCATAGACGTTTGCGTTCTTCCCGAAGGTTGAACGTCCGAGGTCCCACCGAGGACATCCTTTTATATCGTCTCTACCCGTAGGCGATTCCCCGCAGATGTAACCCCTTTTATAGATGAAACCTCTTTGGGCATATCAGGGCGGAATGTTCCTGTCTATCCCCACCTACCTTTTTTCTCACATCGTCGCATGCTAGCTCTGATTCCACACGTTTTACAGCCGCCCTTCCTACCAGGCACGCCGACATGACAAGTCCTGAAACTTGGGAGTTCTGAACCCACTACGTTTTATTTTGAATGGACGCTCTCCATCAACATTGCTGTTGCGCGGTGCGGTTTTTACACCTGTTGACACCGATGGGCAGTCTGTGTTACCCTTGCACATTGTGAAAGTCGTTTTTCTGATTACACCCTTCGCCGCTTACATCACCAAGCTGAAGCATGGAGAAACTTTAGCGGAAGAGTGGTAAATAACTACTTCGGTGCGAAAGATGACGCGGTTAAGGCGAAGTTCTTCGAGCAAAATGCCAAGGCGGCGGATCGGTTAGCGATTTAGGTTTGCCCCAGGAAATGGCTCTGTGAATTTCTCGCCACGTTCTCCAGCAGCCATTCTGCGGTTATTCCATTCAGTTATCTCGCGATAAGCTTGTGCTTTTCCCTCGGCTCTGCCTTGGGCTATCCCCTCGGCTCTGCCTTGGGCTTTTCCCTCGGCTCTGCCCTCGGCTCTGGCTTGTTCGCTGACTTGTGCCTTAAGTTCTCTTTCCTTTTTCAGCGTATCCCTGATGCGTTGAAACATGATGTCGATTGCCTCCTCAAATATCGTCAACATTGTAGCCGCTGACATAATTTGTGAGATATTTATAACAGCCTGTCAGTTAGCCGTTTTGTGGCGGTATCGGCGGAGGTTCGGTGAATTTTTCGCCGCGTTCTTCGGCAGCCATTCTTCGGGTATTCCATTCAGCTATCTCGCGATAAGTCTCGGCTCTGCCTTGGGTTATCCCCTCGGCTCTGCCCTCGGCTCTGCCTTGGGTTATCCCCTCGGCTCTGCCTTCGACTATCCCCTCGGCTCTGCCTTGGGTTATTCCTTCGGCTCTGCCTTCGACTATCCCCTCGGCTCTGCCTTCGACTATCCCCTCGGCTCTGCCTTCGGCTCTACCTTTGGCTTTAGCTTCTGCGCTGACTTGTGCCTTAAGTTCTCTTTCCTTTTTCAGCGTATCCCTGATGCGTTGAAACATGATGTCGGTTGCCTCCTCAAATATCGTCAACATTGTAGCCGCTGACATAATTTGTGTGATGTTTCTTCCAACGCTATAAAGCGCGTCAACAAAACTCTGATTTTTGATTAATATCTCATGGAAGAGTACTACCAAAAGAGAGGACAAGGCAAAGATTGTGAACGTAATCATCGCGTTCTCAGCATTCCGGACTGTGAATATTGATGACCGTTTAGCTCTGTTTTCCGCTTCCATGTAGACTCCTTTGAGTGTCATTTCACTTTTCTGTGATACCCTCTATTCTGAGGCTATCATAATTTTCATTCTGAAAAATTGCTGGGTTAGCGCATTATGCAACCCATTTAATTATACCGTAACCCGCGCGGTCAGCTTGAGCGTCCGATTCGGGTAATTCTGCTGTTGTACCAATTCATGAGTAACGATGTCGTTAGGCTCATAATCAGATAACTTACCATAATCATCGCGAAGATGGGAATGGATTGTCCGGTCTGATTCATCATTGTATGTCCTATGCTAAGTAAATCGGGAAATCCGATGGCGATAGCAAGACTGGAGTTCTTTGCAAGGTTCAGATATTGACTGGTGAGTGGCGGTACAATAATGGGGATGGCTTGCGGTAGAACGATTAAGCGCAACACCTGCGATTCTTGCAGGCCAACCGCTCTCGCTGCTTCCCGTTGTCCTTTTACCACTGCCTGTATGCCACTTCTGACGACTTCTGCGATAAACGCGCTTGTGTAAACAGCTAGTCCGATTAAAAGGGCGGAGAATTCAGGTGAAAAATTTATACCCCCCTGGTAGTTGAAACCTTGCAGTGCAGGTATATCTAGGGTAAAAGGTTTGCTCACTATCGTCCCTAAGACAGCGATTACAAGGAGGGTAGGTAATGCCCATTTCGCGCGAAATCCGGGCTGCCCTAATTTTTCAAGGGTTTGCCACCGCAGGATATAGAGAACCGCCGCCACTATGAAACCAAAGACGAGGAATCCAAGCCAAATTCCGAGCCCCGGGGCCGGTTCAAGCGAAGGCAGATATAGACCGCGGTTGTTTATGAAAATAGATTCGAAAAATGTAATACTCTCCCGAACAATCGGGAGGTTGCGGGTTAGGGCATACCAGAAAAGAATCTGTAGGAGAAGCGGGATGTTTCGGAAACATTCAACATAAATAGCTGCTATAGTTCGGATGAGCCAATTATTGGAGAGTCGAGCGATTCCGAAAAAGAGCCCTAGAATTGTGGCGAGGACAATGCCGATGATGCTAACCTTTAGCGTATTTACGATGCCTACCCAGAATGCCTTGAGATAGGTGTCCGAAGCTGTGTAATCAATTCCTTCAGAAATATCGAACCCGGCTTCGTTTCCTAAGAACGTTAGGTCAAGTTCCAAGTTCTGTTCACTGAGTCCTCTTAACATGTTTGAATAGAGAAACCCTGCCAATAGGACGATTCCAATAAGAAAAAGTATCTGGAACAGAACGCGCAGAACCCGAACATCTCGCCAGAACGGAATTTTATCCGATACAACCTGCGGTGAATTATTTTCCATTTTTATCTATAACGGCAGTGCCTCGCCGCCTCTACTAATAGTTAGTGGCTAACTACTCTCTTTTGCCATGATGAAAGTGGTGAATGTGCGGAACAACTTACTGCGGTGCTACTTGAATAGGCGCACATCTCGTCTTATGTCCGCGTGCCAGTCAATTAACGAAACGGCATGGCGTAGAGCAAACCACCCTCTGTCCACGGTTTGTTAATCCCGCGTGGCAAACCGAGCGGGGTGAGGTGCCGTTCAAAAATTTCACCATAGTTGCCGACAGCAGCGATTACCTGTTTTGCCCAATCGCTTGGGAGACCGAGTTTCGCGCCCATTTCGCCTTTTACCCCTAAAAAGCGTTCGATTTCAGGGTTAGTGGTTTTGAACGTGCTGACATTTGCCTTCGTGATTTTATGCTCTTCGGCAAAAAATGTAGCGTAAACGACCCAACTCACGGCATCATTCCATTTATTGTCGCCGTGAATAGTGAGGGGCCCCAACGGTTCTTTTGAGATGGTTACATCCAGGATAATATGGTCATCCGGGACTTTTAAACCGCGACGCCGGGCAACAAGCTGGGATTTATCGCTGGTAACGACATCGCATCGGCCGGCTTCATAGCTGGCGTAGAGGGTATCAATATCCTCGTAAACAACCGGGCTAAAATCGATACCTAATGAGCGCATGGTATCTGAAAGGTTTAACTCGGTTGTACTACCGGAGGTGACCCCGATGGTCGCGCCTGCTAGTTCCTTAATAGATGTGATGTTAAGCGATTTCGGGAGCATGAATCCTTGGCCATCGTAAAAGGTTGGCGGTCCGAAGTCTATGCTCAACTCAGCGTCTCGGCTGAGTGTCCAGGTGGTGTTTCGGATTAAAACATCTATTTCGCCTGTTTGAAGGGCGGTGAAACGTTCGGCGGCATTTAAGGGCACGAACTCGACTTTGCCTGGGTCGCCTAGGACAGCAGCGGCAATCGCTCGTCCATAATCTGCGTCAAAGCCGCTCCATTTACCATCTTCACCGAGGAAACCGAAGCCTGGCAAGCTGCCGTGCACGCCACAGACAACCTTGCCTCTTTTTTTGACCTGATCGAGAATACTCTCCTGCCCGTTAGCAAGCAGCGGTAATGTGAGTGAAATTGCTAAAACCAATATGGAAATACGGAACCAAAATTTTTTCACAAGAATCCTCCTTTATGTCTTTAAACTTAGACGAAGAAAAAACGGTTTATTTAGATTGTATCAGAATGTGAGGCTGCTGTCAAGAAAAAACGGACTTTTTCAGTAAGATAGGCCTGCGCGGTTTATTTTTCAATAAATGCACGTCCAGTCTTTTCCACGGCTTGAAACAGAGCCAGGTTTTCGCCATTCTGGTCTTTAACAAGCCAGATATGGCCGGTATGTGTGTGTTGAATACTATACGCCTCGGCGGCAGCGCGGCCGCGGTATGATTCTTTGCCTTCAGCATCTACCCAATAGTAGGTGATTTCGGCTGAGCTGTTATTCACAAAAAGAATCGCTGTATTGCCTCCCTCATCGCTTGATGTTAGCGCGGATAGCTGATCAGGTTCGTGCCGTTTCAGGTCGACCCACTTATCACCGCCATCGCCATAGGGTGCTTGCAGCTGCTCATAACATGCGACCAATTCAGGTGGCCATTTAAACGTTGGTGCGTCTTTAGGATTGTATCCTTGGAGGTGTGGTAAATCGCTGCGCGTAGTTGTGAGGGAATATCGCCAGTCGGTATCGCCGAAGATGTCGGTGAGCAGTGTCGCGAATTCGGGGTCATAATCTTTCAACAGTTCGCGTGTGCTGACATGGTTATGTTGAGAGTCATTTTCTCGGTTGGCGTTGAACCAGGATTGCGCGCCTTCAGCCCAATATTCCTCCTTGTTTGTAGAGGCATAAGTGCCTTTCCACAGTCCTTTCTCCATTGCGGATGCATAGAGTTCTCGGAGGCGGTTATCGAAATCGGGGTCAACCGTGCTCAATCCCATCTGATGTATGGCATGGCTGAATTCGTGAATTAAGATATTCTCTGTGATATAGGGGTCCCCGGGGTAATTCAGCAGATTTTCTTCACCACAACTGGTTGATGGACGTGCGGCGGTGGCTCCAAGTCCGCGTGCGCGGCGGTCCCAATAAAAATTGGGTCGGAGGTCGCTGTGTTCAGGGATGCGCGTTGTCATTTCGTTGTATGCCATGATAGAAAATCGGACGTTATTTTCCGCTAATGCTTGTAGTATATCCGGCCGGTGTCCAATCATGTTTCGAATAAGCCATGCGGCCTCCGTGACAGCATGCGGGTTCACCTTCTCCGAGGCTACAACGGGAAAACCTTCTACATCAATCCACTGTTGGTAAAAGGGTGCCAGCCCGAAGTTTTCGCGAATGGAAGCGGGGGGTTCGCTCGGCGTTTCAACCGCAGCGTGTACCGTTGCAGCAAGCGATGTGCATGCCGTGAGTATGCCCGATAATACCTTGGGCAGTATTGTCTCTGTTGTTTTGATAATTTGCATAACGGTATACAAGACTGAATTTGGGGGGTTGCCTCCCAAGTTTCAATAAATCTCCTTAAGATTATCGTGATACTCACAACGCCTAAAGGCGTGTGCTTCTTTGCCTCCTCAGGGGAGGCTTACTTGATTTGAGCCCCGAAAACGGTGACCACTTATCAAGTCGACGCAGGTGCGGATTAAACCGAACACCTGTGGGGGATACCACAGCCCCGACTACAGGGTTGAAAAGCCAGCCCTGATACTTTGTCAAAATGTTGCTTGCCCACACAACGTCTCTGTGTCCGTTCCAACCGCATTTAGAACAGTGGTAATTTCTGCCACTCGGCTTCTTGCGATTACGGCAACTCGGACAAGTTTGTGAGGTATAGGCTTCGTTTTCTGTCTCAACGTTGATGCCTACCGCTTTTGCTTTGTAGGTTATCAGGTGTTCGATTTTTGAGAAAGACCACTGGTGCAACTTCTGATTGGCGTTTTTGCTATAGTTAATAGATTGTCGTATGTGCTTAATGTCACCAATGACAATCGTTTCTATCCTTCGCTCTCGGCAGGAAGAAACAAATCGAGACGTGATTTTGTGACGCATATCACGTAATTGATTAGCAAGCGATGCAAGCGTTCTATCTTTAGCACGTTTTAGTTTTTTCCAACGCTTGCTATAACGTTTGCACCTTGATAGTTTTTGGTTGATTTTCGCCTTAAACTTTTCGCGATACCTTGCTTTACTTCGGATTTCGCGGCCGTTATAAATCTCGGAATTAAGTCCATCAAAAGCGACAATAGGGTGTATCTCGCCCATATCCACTGCAACAGCGGATCCCACTTGGACTTTTGTTTGTGTGGGTTGGGTTACGTAGGTTGCGTGAAACTCGTATTGTTTCGTGGTTCGGTTATAAACAAGTGACACCTCGACTGGCACTTTCTTATGGAATTTTTTATCAACTTTTATCCAAAGCGGTTCGTTGTGCTTACCCATAGAAAGCCGCAGTTTGCCATGCTTATAGGAGATACCGGTAGCACGCCACGTGAATGTGTGAAACTTTTTTGACTTGTGGGGCGGTTTCGCATTCAAATTTGTTTTCGCATTAGCAAAGTAGGAACACCTTGCACCGCAATAGTCGTCAATAATCGCCTGCACAGAATGTGCATGGCAAGGATACCTTTTGAATTTCAGATACGCCTTAAGCCCACTGTCTGAAAGCCAAAAACCTTTTGCCTTATATGTTTTAAAGGCAAGCGATACCGTCTTTGAATAGATGCGTCCCCCAAGCCGATTAATCTCGTCTAACTGCTCTGTCCGCTTAGCAGTAGAAATAATATATGTGAGATAATCTTTTTTAGACACCTTTTTGATCCTCAATGTATTCTTTGACAACTTTAAGCGACACACTGCCGACAGACGATATAAATTTAGACCGTGTCCAAAGACAAGGTAACCTTGATTTGAGGTGCGGAAACTCGTCTCGTAGCATTTTCGAAGTCCAACCTTTTATAGTAGATTTTAGAATTACGTATACATATTGATAATCTCGGTGAGTGACTTATCTGCGTTATATTTCCGGAGCCGCTTAATGTTGGCGAAGTCCTGTTCAATCGGATTGTAGTCCGGAGAATACGGGGGCAAAAACAAAAGGGTCGCCCCTGTTGCTTCTATCAGTTCTCTACTTCGCGCCGTTTTGTGAAAAGTCGCATTGTCCATTATCACTGTGTGCGATGCTGTGAGATGCGGGCATAAGTCTTTTGATAACCAAGTGTTGAAACGCTCGGCATTGCAGCTGCCTTTGAATAAGGTGTGTGCCGCAAACTTCCCCTCTATTCGTGCAGCTATCATATTCGTTTTGGGATGTTTTTGACCGGTAACTAATGCACGAACAGGGACACCTATAGGGGCATACCCATAAGGTCTAAAAGTCTCTGGCATAAAACTGCATTCGTCCACAAAAACTAAGGACTTCCCGTTCTGTTGTTCTATTTGCAACTGTTTTTGATAGGTTTGACGCTTTTGAGGGCAGCGCTCCTTATACCCTATTGTTTTTTTTTTCGCGTAAAACCCATTTTTTTCAATGTATACCAAATACAGAAGGTGGATACCTCGAAGTGATTTGCCCGCTCTGCTAGTGTTTGATCTGGAAAATCGGTAGCGTGTTTTCGGAGTGCCTCAACAGAGAGTGCCCGGGGGCCTCGGGGGCCCGGTTTTTCATAAGTGAAAGGGTCTTCGGCAGAGAGCCACCGGTAAATGATAGTGCGGGAAACAGAAAAGCGTTTCGATGCTTCTGTTTTACTGCCACCTGCTTCAATAAAATCTAAGACGCGTTTACGTAAATCCTTGGAATATCTCATAATATATGAAGTATACCAAATGCAGAAAAAAATGTCAACGTATTTCCATAATCTACTATAACAACCCCACAATCCGAGTTATCGGGACTTTCGGGTTGTTCTCAAGAATAAGGTGAACATGGTCTGCCATAACTTCGCTAGCCCGCACCTTAAAATCTAACTCTGTTTGTTTGGAACAGATTAAATGATGCAACCGTTCTTGAATAGCATCGTCTAAAACTGGACGCCTATATTTCGTGCACCAAATAACATGGTATTGGCAACTATAGACCATATTGGTATCTGAATACCAGTCTCTTCGGGGTTTTTGATAAGCATTATACCATATCCTTTGCGTTAGTTTCTGTCATATAGTATAACACATTTTTTAGAGAAAGTCAACTATTTTAGCTGCTTTGGCACGAGACAACAGGGTTAGACCCAACGCTAAAGCATTGGGATTGTTAGGAATTCCCTTCAATCGTTTAAAATAGTATAGCATGGGACAGTTTAATTGTCCACCTAAATTTTTCATGAAAATGTGAAAATGTGTCTTGATATTTTTTTGAAAATATGCTAACATGTAAAACCGAATCAGAGTTGTCCTGTTTTGCATGTACTTCTGGAGATAAAAGATGCCCCATATCGTGCAGAATGAGACAGCAGCTGCACGATACGGGGCAAATAAATTATGGGTTTGGCGTACCCGAATTGAGTATATGTAGCGATTTTAGAGGTTGGCATGCAAATTGCTAAGACATATTGCATATAGAAGCAGAAAGGAGAAATTCTTCCATGAATATGAAAAAGTTCATAATCGCAGAAATTTGTGTCGTTATTGCGCTGGCAGTTGGGTTTTGGTTAGGACGCGTTACCAGCCCGGATAGCAGTTATAAGCACTATTACGAAAACGCGGACAAGGCCTGGCTTGCTGCCGAAAAAATAGACAATCCGCCTGTGACACTTGATGAGCCTGATAAAAACCGATTGCGCGAGGTGCGTGCTGCGTATCGAGCAGTTTTTGATAATTATCCTGATAGTCTTTGGGCAGATGATGCTATCTATCGACTTGCTTCCCGTCTTCCGAGAACGGATGAAGAGGCGTTTGCCCTGTTTCGTAGGTTAATCAACGATTATCCGGATAGTGAATGGGCGGACGATTCAATGTACGCTATCGCTTTTGCCAGCTATAAAATTGGCGAAGACCTTAAAAAGACAGGCACGCTCGAATCTACCGATGCCTACTTCGACCGGGCCCTCATTCTTTTCAATCAATTAATTGCGATGTACCCGGGGAGTGTATTAGAGGAACAGGCACAATTCAATACAGCGATGTGCCACTACGGGAAGGGAGATCTGGGAATTGCCCTAGCGCATTTGGATACCCTCAGAATTGAATTGAGCGATAGTCCGCTTTTTTACCAAATTTTATACGTAACAGGCGAAATTTACCGGCAACAGCAGGACTATGAAAGTGCACGTATTGAATACAAAAACGTGGTGGACTCAGGCGACCCTGAGGTGGCACCAATTGCTAGCTTTCGAATCGGACTAACGTACCTGCTCGAAGGCAAACATGAGGAGGCACTTGCAGCGTATCAGAAGGTGATAGAGCTCTATCCGGAGGTAGGTGAGGATGCCCACTTCTTTATCGCTAGACCGTATGAGGGGCTCGGCAGATATGACGAAGCGATTGAACAGCTTGAGACAGCTATTGCGCTCTATCCACAAAATGGACTTGTTATCCGTTCAAAACTTGACATCGGCAGACTCGCTTATGCGAATAAGGATACTGAACGCGCCATTGCTGCGTATGATGAGGTGGCGAATACCGCGAATTACGATTACGAAAACCGCCGGCACGCTCAATACCAAATTGGTTACATTTACGAGCAGGCTGAAGATATTGATAAAGCGATAGCTGCCTATGAAAAGCTGCTCACGGAGTTTGAGAGGCTTCATAAAAATCCGGCGCACCCTTCAAATAAAATCACTGAGGGGTATATTCAAGAGCTACGGGAGAAGGCACTCTAACGCTTGCTTGAGGTCGGCGATAATATCCTCGGCATCTTCTAACCCGACCGAAATCCTGACTAATCCATCTGTAACCCCAATGCGCTGCCGGATTTCCGAAGGCACGTGGGAATGGGTTGTTGATGCAGGGTGGCAAATGAGCGTGCGCACATCCCCTAGGCTAACTGCAAGCGTGCAAACTTGTAGTTGATTGACGAGGTGTTCGCCTGCGGCGATGCCCCCGTTGAGCTCCATTGTTATCATACCGCCAAACCTATCCATCTGGCGTTTGGCAAGTTCATACTGTGGATGGCTAGGTAAACCGGGGTAGCGAACCCATGCCACGGCGGGGTGTGTTTCTAGAAATGCAGCGACGCGCGCTGCGTTTTCACAATGCTTTTCAAACCGAAGCGGCAAAGTGGTTATTCCATGCAGCGTTAACCAAGCATTGAATGGACTGATGACGGGGCCGAAGTTACGCAATGCTCCCATTTTTGCGCGCGTAACGAACTCTTTTCCACCGATAATCGCTCCTGCTATGACAGCCCCGGTGCCACTGAGATATTTTGTCATGCTGTGAACAACGACATCAATGCCGAAAGTAATCGGCTGCTGCCCACACGGCGTTGCAAACGTATTGTCTATAATTGTGATTAGCTCGTGTGCTTTGGCTATTTCTGAACAGGCTGCGAGGTCAACCAACTTGAGTAGTGGGTTTGTTGGACTTTCGATATAGAGCACTTTCGTATCGCTTCTAATTGCGCGTTCGAGGTGCGTTGGATTTGTAGCGTCGACGAATGTGGTCTCAATCCCGAACTTGGGTAGGTCCTGATTGAGAAGTTGGAACGTAGCGGAATAGAGGTTTTCCATAGCGACAATATGTCCCCCATCGGCTAGGGCGGTCAGGAGTGCGGTGCTAACTGCGCCCATACCGGATGCAAGTGTGAGGGCAGCTTCGCCTGCCTCAAGGACGGCGAGTTTGCGTTCTAATATCTCCTGTGTAGGATTGCCCCAGCGGGTGTAGACATAGCCGCTCTCTTCGTCTTGGAACGCTTCCGCGCATTCGGCAGCTGTTGTGAAACGGAAAGTACTGTTCTGATAGATAGGTGGCAACAAAGGTATCCCGCTTTTCTCGGTAAGCGGTGTCGCTTCCTCGCCCCCATGGATGGCTTGGGTGGCTTTCCCTAAATTTTTGTGAGAAGTCATGTGGAAAGAGCTCCTGATGTAGGTTGTGGGTTGTTGGAAACTCACAACCTACGGTAGCTAGCAATCGGTTTCTTGAAACCGATTGCTAATTGTACGCGAGCTTAATAATTGTAGCATAAAACTTCCTAGTTTGTGCTGTTTTTTGCTAAAACTACCGCAGAACGCTACAGGTGAAAACTTTTTTCAAACTCACGTTAGCGGTATAATTGTAGCATAAACTTCCTAGTTTGTGCTGTTTTTTGCTAAAACTACCGCAGAACGCTACAGGTGAAAACTTTTTTCAAACTCACGTTAATTGTGGTCGGTGGATAGCGGACAACGTGTCCTTCCTACCTTCCGTTAGTTCAAGCCTTCGACGACGTAACCTTCAATCGCTAACAACATGCGTTTCCGTTCCGTTCCGCCGCCGTACTTGCCTAGACTGCCATCGCTTCTAATCACGCGGTGGCACGGTACTATAATGGATAACCAATTCTTTCCAGCCGCGTTTCCAACAGCTCGAGCGGCCCGCGGTCTGTTAATTTCTGTTCCGATCCATTTGTAGCTGCGTACCTCGCCGTGCGGAATAGTTTGCATAACGTTCCACGCCTGCTGTTCAAAACGCGACCCCCAGTCCATTTTAACCGGAATTTCACGAAAATCTACCGGCTCGCCATCAAAATACTGGTCTAACATGTCCTTAGTTCGGCTCAGCAGCTCGGTCCCTGGCGTAAATGGTGGTTCGTAATAATGTGAGGCATCGTTAAAAAATACCTGCGTAAGATGGTGCTGGTCCTGAATTATGTCTATATGACCGACAGGCGATTTGTACCGAAGATTATCTCTCCCGTAAATTTGGTGAATCAAACGTTTTGACTCCGCCTTATCGCAAAAGTCAGGATATTTTTCGTCCATCAGGGTTGTTTGCTCGAAGGCATCTGTATACATTTTTAATTTGACCTCCAATATATTTTTAAGGTATGCTATACTGCAAACCATGACTGTTTTTAAAACTTCAGAACAACTTTATAGTTATATAAGTGAACTGTTTGAAAAGGTCGCCGCGCTGCCCGAAGTTCAGGCACTGCTGGAACCCTTGACGTTGTGCGTCCGGTTTAACTATACTGCACCGGATTGTACGATGACGCTAACGGCAGCGGATGGCGAATGTACGCTCGTTCTCGGCAGTAGCGATGACGCGAATCCCGATGTTGTGCTCGCGATGACAGGTGATGTCGCCTACAAATTTTGGATAGGCGAGCTCAACGTCATGGCGGCGATAACGACCCGTGAAATCGGGGTCGTTGGGTCGCTTGGCAAAGTGATGCGGCTCAGTCCGCTCATCAAAGCGGTCGTCCGCTATAACCGTGAGCGAGAAACCGATTACGATTCATCGCATCCACAAGGAGGCTACGATGACAGACAACTTACCCGGAACAATTGACTCTCCCGTTACACAGTTGCGGGAAGAGGGCTGGTGTGTTTTAGACAACGTTATTCCCGTCGATGTCGTTGACACGGTGCGTAAGGAGGTCGAGACCTCTGAATCGGCTTATAGTCAATTTAGCAAAGAAAATGGCCGATGGGCCCGTAACGTCATTAGTTTTATGCCGCACTTTGCGGAACATTTGGCGAATGAACGATTGCTCTCAGTTATCCGTGAGGTATTGGGCCCGCAGGTCCGGATTTCTCAAACGGAGTATAAGATTCGACCCCCGCATTATAAATTAGTACGTGCCTATCATTCCGATTTTCCGTATGATTTGAACCAGAAATGGCACATACCGCAGCCGTTTCCGAGTGCCGTTATCGGTATTACGACGCTGTGGATGTTGACCGAGTTTACAACAGAAAACGGTGGCACTTGGATTGTTCCGAAAACGCATGTCGACCTCAGAAACCCGCGGGGTAAAGAGGACGGTATCGGTGACCGGAATCCGATTGAGGGTGAAATGCAAGCGACCGGCGGCGCGGGCAGCGTCCTTATTATGGACAGTCGGATTTGGCATTCTAATGCTGAAAACCCGAGCGATGGCAAACGAACTGCCGTTGTTGTCAGATATGCCCCGTGGTGGCTGAATTTAGAGCTCTTCGGTGTAAATACCGCCACGATTCCCGGGGATACATTCGATATGTTCCCGGATGAGGTTAAACTGCTCTATGAGCATCGTGCAGAAAACCGGGAGCCAACTGTTTGGCTCTAAAATCTTAGGCACATCCGTTAAGTCGGGGTGCCGTAACCAAAAAGAGGATTTCCTTATGTCAACAACACTTGTACACATCGGTGTACGGACGACCAACCTTGAAAAAAGTATCCGTTTTTGGCGGGATGCGCTCGGTTTGCGCGTCTTTTCAACGATGGACGGTTGCTACGACTTGACCGATGGTTATCACAATTTTCGTGTGTTTCAACATCGCGGCCCTTCACGTCCCGAGCATGTCGGGGGCATGTTAGATTATCTGCACATCGGTGTCCGAGTACCGGATTTGCGGGCAGCCGCAAAACGGTGCCAAGACCTCGGTTTTACCATCACCTGGGAAGGCTTAGACGGTAGCAAACCTTATGACCCGGATGCCGACACCCTTCCTTCGGAAGCCTTCAAGATTGAAGACCCAGACGGTATTGTCGTTGATATTACCGAACGAGATGACCAATGGCCAGGGGTCGATATCGAAAACAAAGATTAATAGACTTTCGGATAGAGGGTGCGTGTAACATCACCATGTTTGGGGTGACAACTAACCCTCTATTCCCGGGTTTTTCATTATAACCGTTCAACACCTCCCTCTCTGTTAATTTCTGCTGATTGTTCCGGTGCATAAGTTACACTTTTGACACAAAGTGTAACATCAGGCTTTGGGTTTCGAACTCACCTGAACCCCTGACCCGTCTATGTTTGTAAGTGATTTGCATCTGCCTTGGACGATTTTGAAAAAAACGAAATGTCACACTTTTACCGATTCGGATTAAGTTAATGTTACGAGTTGTGCTAAATGACTTTTTGTCCAACATTATTTCACACAAACAGAACGTTTTGTCCGTGTTTCTCTTATGTTTGGACGCTCTTCAGTCCTGTATGGACGATATATTTATAGCGAAGCGTTCCCCCTTTCTCTTTAGTCCCATAGGGACGATATGTTTGTTCGACACCATCCAAATCTGTGAGAAAAACAAAAACAATCAGTTAACTGACACAAGTCGTTAATGTTAATTTGTATTAGTTGTAAACCGTGCTAATTTCCTTCAAAGAAATTTCAGCGTAGCGTTCTGTTAATGTTATACCATTTTTATTAATTATTCTATCATTACCGGTTGTTAGAAATGAAACGGAGAACGGAAGACCCAAACTGGAAGTTTATGCTACAATAACACACAGCACAAACTGGAAGTTTATGCTACAAGAAAGAGGCATTTTCAATTAGAAATGGTATTAGTTGCAAACTGTGCCGGTTTTCTTCGAAAAAAATTAGTATTCTGTTATATTAGTTGTGAGCTGTTTCATTTTTCTTCGAAAAAAATATCGCGTTATTTTGACTGGATAACTTAAGTTGTCCTTTTTGTAGCATAATCTGTTAGAATGTGCCTATCAGGGTTGATGATATAGTCGGCAGTGTCGAGTTTCTCCGCGTTCAACCCGACCTCTAAGGACAGCTAGGGAGGAACTTGAGTTATGGGAGTTAATGTAGGCGCGGTTACAAAGCACGCCTACACGGATTTTACACGGATGAGTGCCACTTTTATTCATCACCGCCGAGAAGGCCTAAGCGGAACAGATAGTAGAGCAGCGTGAGTAGACTGGTGATTGCTGCGGCGAGATATGTTAAAAATGCTGCGTTAAGTACTTTGCCCGCGTGTCGATTTTCTTCAGGGGAAAGCATGCCTGCTTCGTCCATAGCGATTTTGGCACGGCGGCTTGCATCCCATTCAACAGGAAGTGTTATTAGTGAAAATACGACGACTATCGAAAATAGCCCTACACCTAGCAATATCAGCCCTTGAAGCTGAAGAAGGAATCCCGCTATCATCACGATATACGAAGAGATGGAACCGAAGTTGGTAGCTGGAACAAGCGCGCTCCGAAGTTTCAGCATTCCGTAGTCATTTGCGTCCTGCATGGCGTGCCCCGCTTCATGGCAGGCGACTCCTATAGCGGACAGTGAATGACTAGAGTACACATCTTCGGACAAACGTAGTGCTTTCTTGCTTGGGTCGTAATGGTCACTTAACCACCCGTTTGTGCGTTCGATGCTGACACCGTCAATGCCGTTTCTTTGCAACATGAGTGCTGCTGCTTGCGCGCCTGTCATCTGATTTCGTGAACCGACGCGCGAATATTTTGAGAATGTTGATTTTGTGCGCCAGGTCGCATAGAGCGATAACGCCAGCCCCGGTGCAATAAATACGAAATACATTGGGTCAAACCAACCTAACATGATGAATACCTCCAGGTTTTATGTTTATATCAGTTTACGTGTGCATTCGTGTATATTATACTATTAAAATTATACACGAATTCAAGAGAAAATTCAACTGCCAAAATTTTGTTTGACACGGCAGGCTCGGTTTGGTAAGCTGTATTGGAGAAACGTTCAGGAGAACAGCCTTGGACCTGACGTAGAAACTTAGGCAATTGCGCCTATAAGGAGGCCTCTGCTTTGAAAATCACAAATGTTAAAACTATTCTGACCGCCCCGGATGGGATTCGACTTGTTGTTGTTAAGGTTGAAACGAGTGAACCCGGTTTATATGGGGTCGGTTGTGCAACCTTTACACAACGTCCGCTCGCGGTTGCGACCGCTGTTGATGAATATCTCAAACCGTTTCTTATCGGAAAAGACCCAAGCGATATAGAGGATATTTTCCAGACGAGTTTTGTGAGTTCATATTGGCGAAATGGGCCGGTGCTAAACAATGCGTTAAGCGGTGTGGATATTGCGCTATGGGACATTATGGGGAAACGTGCGAACATGCCTGTGTATCAATTACTGGGGGGCAAATGCCGTGATGCGGTGACGCTTTACGCGCATGCGGGCGGGGGCGACTTCCAAGCTGTAGCCGATAGCGTCCGCCGTTATATGGAGCAAGGTTACCGCTATGTGCGTGCACAGGTTGCAATTCCCGGCTATTCAACTTACGGGGCGGGAGGCGGAAAACGGAGTTCACCTGCTTTCGAACCGACACCTTATGTCAATACAGTCATTAAGCTCTTTGAGCATCTGCGAAAAGACTTGGGGGATGAGGTTGAACTTCTGCACGATGTACATGAACGGATACCGCCAATCCAAGCGATTAATCTTGCGAAAGGGTTGGAACCGTATAATCTGTTTTTCCTTGAAGACCCGTTCGCGCCAGAGGATGTTGACTATTTTCAACTGATGCGTCAACAGACGAGTATTCCGATTGCGATGGGTGAACTGTTCAACAATCCGAATGAGTATGTCCACCTAATCAAGGACCGTCTCATAGATTTTATTCGGGTGCATATTTCGCAAATCGGTGGTCTTAGTCCTGCCCGAAAATTAGCTGCGTTGTGTGAATTTTTCGGTGTACGAACTGCGTGGCACGGCCCTGGCGATGTTTCTCCGGTTGGGCATGCTGCGAATGTCGCCTTAGATTTGGCATGCTATAACTTCGGAATTCAGGAGCAGCATGTCTTCGGTGAGAACACAAAGGAGGTTTTTCCCGGGTGCCCCGAAATTCGGGATGGGTGTTATTGGGTAAATGAAGCACCGGGCCTCGGTATTGATGTGAACGAGGAGCTCGCAGCACGTTTTCCGTTTCCGGAGCATCCGCTCAACGGCGGATGGGCTCCGGTACGGCGGATGGATGGAACGGTTATCCGGCCTTAGAGCGTATCTCATAAATCACTTAGTATTCGGGCGACAAACCCGCTCCTACAGGGCGGGGTCCCCCGCCCGATTAGAAGCACTCTTTCTTTAGAGGAGCGGCCTGTTTGCCCGAATACTAGACAGTACAGAAACTTTACGCACCCATCTTGCATTTTTTTCTGGCAAATAACAAAAAATTGTGATATACTATTAAATCATGTCAACAAAACTTAAACATATACGCAACTTTTGTATTTTAGGACACATCGACCACGGGAAAAGCACACTGAGTGACCGGCTCCTTGAGTATACAAACACACTCGCTGAACGGGACATGCGTGAGCAGGTGCTCGATTTGATGGAATTGGAACGGGAGCGCGGTATCACTATTAAAGCCACCGCTGTCAAACTTGAGTATCCCGCTGCCGATGGCACTACGTACGAGCTCAACCTCATTGATACACCGGGACACGTCGATTTTACGTACGAGGTTTCCCGAAGTCTTGCTGCATGTGAGGGCGCGATTTTAATCGTTGATGCTGCGCAGGGGGTTGAAGCACAAACGCTTGCAAACGCGTATCTCGCTATTGAGAATTCCCTGGAAATCATACCGGTAATTAACAAAATCGATTTACCGGCCGCTGCACCTGCGGAGGTCAAACGGCAGATAGATGAAGTTGTCGGTATTCCTGCCGAGGATGCCCTGTTAGCCAGCGCGAAAGCAGGTATCGGCATCTCCGAAATTCTGGAGGCAATCGTCCAACGCATTCCAGCACCAGCAGGAGAAACCGAAGCCCCCCTGAAAGCACTCGTGCTTGATTCGGTTTACAACAACTATCGCGGTGTGATTATGTACACCCGAATCTTTGATGGAAGCATCAAGCCGGGGCAGAAAATTCAACTCATGCAAACCAAACGTTCCTATGAAGTTGAAGAGGTCGGCATTTTTACACCGCAGATGCAACGGACATCGGAACTCCGGACAGGCGCAGTGGGCTATCTCATCGCTGGCATTCGTGAAATTGAGAACGCCAAAATTGGGGATACTATCACACATCACACACAACCGACCAGCACACCGCTGCCCGGGTACCGTGAGGTAAAACCGCTTGTGTTTAGTGGGCTCTATCCGGCGGACACTAACCAATTTCATGCCTTGCGGGAAGCACTTGATAAACTTCGTCTCAACGATGCATCCTTTACGTTTGAACCTGAGACCTCTGTCGCCCTCGGCTTCGGATTTCGATGCGGATTTCTCGGTTTACTTCACATGGAAATCATTCATGAACGGCTTGAACGTGAATTCGGACTTGACCTCGTCCGGACCGCGCCGAGTGTGATGTATCACGTCTATTTGAAAGCGGGTGGACATGTTCCGGTGGACAACCCCGCGCACCTTCCTGAACCGCACCATATCGAACGAATCGAGGAACCGTATGTCAATATTGATATAATTGTGCCGCGCGACTATATCGGCAATTCGATGGAACTTTGTCAAAAGCGGCGGGGTGTATATAAACGGATGAACCAACTTGATGCGACACGGGTGCAGCTGCTCTATGAACTTCCGCTCAGTGAAATGCTCACCGACTTTTATCCGAAACTGAAATCATTAACGCGCGGGTACGGTTCACTGGAGTATGATATAGGCACCTACAAAATCGGAAATCTGGTAAAGTTGGAGCTTCTGCTCAACGGCAAGAAGGTGGACGCGCTCTCCACTATTTTGCCACGCGAAGTAGCAGAAACGCGCGGGAAGGCATTGGTTAGCAAATTGAAAGCGTTGATTCCGCGGCAGATGTTTGAAATTCCTATCCAAGCAGCGATTGGGAATAAGATTATTGCACGCGAAACTGTCAGACCGCTTCGGAAAAACGTCACCGCAAAGTGCTACGGTGGTGACATAACCCGAAAACGGAAATTGTTGGAAAAACAGAAAAAAGGGAAAAAACGACTTAAACAGATTGGCAACGTTGATGTTCCGCAAGAGGCGTTCACTGCAATGCTTGCTACGGATGAGTAGCGAATGGAAACCTTAGGAGTATACCTATTACCTTTAAGAAAGAAAGGAAAATGCCGCTTGATAGATAGTGGTTTCATAATATTATGAGTACTGATACGCAATTAACAGGATGGCAGAAATTCCGGAAGACTGTCATCTGGGAATATACGCAAGTCATTGTTGTCGCCCTTATTCTCGTCTTTGGGTTTATACGTCCCTTTGTTGTGGAAGCGTTTAAAATACCTTCCGGTTCTATGGAAGACACGCTTCTTATAGGTGACCGGATTCTGGTGTGCAAGTTCATCTACGGCATTAAAATCCCCGGCACGAAAATTCGAGTTTTCGATTTTCATAAACCTGCTCGGGGTGACGTGTTCGTTTTTATACCGCCGCACGACCGGGAACGCAATTTCATTAAGCGCATCGTCGCTGTTGAAGGTGATACAGTGTCCACCCAAGGCGATACGCTTTACGTGAATGGCAAAGCGGTTGACGATAAAAGCTACACAAAGGACGTGGGCTCCCCGCACTTCCAAAGTGATTTCCCACCCTTCCGAGAACCGGGGCACTTTCGAGGTGATAAAGCGTACAAAGATTACACCTTGACAGAAAGTCAGTTTAAAAACAAATTTCCTGAAGGCAAACCGTTCACCGTACCACAAGGTACCGTTTTCGCTATGGGCGATAACCGAAACCGTAGCAGCGATAGTCGAACCTGGGGCCCGGTGCAGGTAGACGATATTAAAGGACAAGCCTTCATGGTATACTGGTCCTTCTGCGACGCTAAAGATCCGAATGTAGCGTGTAAAAATGAAAATGTGAAAATATGGGAGGTGTGGAAGATAATTGGCAATATAAGATTCAATCGAATCGGAAAACTTATCCATTCGAAGGCTGGATATAACTGATGCATCAAGAGAGAAGAAATCTTATCATCGGCACAGCAGGGCATGTTGACCACGGAAAGACCGCGCTGGTAGGAAAGCTTACCGGCATTGAAACGGATAGGCTTAAAGAGGAACGTGAGCGCGGTCTCTCTATCGAGCTCGGATTCGCCTACTTCGATTTGCCGGATAACTCGCGCGCAGGTATTGTGGACGTGCCCGGGCACGAGAAATTTATCCGAAATATGCTCTCTGGGGCTTACGGTATGGATATGGTGCTCTTCGTTGTGGATGCGAAGGAGGGTGTGCAGGAACAGACGTTGGAACACCTTGCTATTCTCGACCTACTCGGTATTTCAAACGGCATTCTGGTTATGACAAAGGCCGATTTGGCATCTCAGGAAGAACTCGCGGAAGCCACAGAGATGACGCAAGAAATGCTAGTCGGGACAACCCTTGAGGGAATTCCGACTGTTAGTGTCTCCTCAATCACAGGGGAGGGCATTGATACGCTAAAGCAGACGATTGTGAAGCAGGTCGCTCTTGCCACAAAAGCGCAAGAACATGATGGTATCTCACGGCTCTATGTCGATAGGGTTTTTACAGTGCAGGGGTTCGGCGTTGTTGTTACAGGAACGCTTATCGGGGGTGCTATTCATCGGGACCAGCGGATGGTTCTGCTGCCCCAAGGCGAGGAGGTCAGGGTCCGCGGGATAGAGGTTCACAATGAACCGGCTGCTATTGCACAAGCTGGGCAAAGAACTGCGTTGAACCTGTCGGGTACATCCGCGCAAAACATTCAACGCGGTGATGTGCTCTGCCCGATTGAATTTTCACGCGTCACTGACAACATAAACGTATCGTTACAGGTTTTGTCTTCATTTCCGAGAATTCTTGAACATTGGAGCCGTTTTCGCGTGTACCTCGGCACACGCGAAATATTTTGTAGGTTAATCTTATTGGTCGATGAAGCCATCCTTCCGGGCGACACCGTTCAGGTTCAACTCCGCTTGGAGCAACCGATTTTAACCTTCAGAGGGGATAGGATAATCTTACGCGATTTTTCGGCACAGCATACTGTCGGCGGCGGTGAGGTGATTAACCCGTTTGCCCCTAAGCATAAGCGGTTTACACAAGAAACCATAACAACCCTAGCGCAGTGGGAAGAAGCTGATGACGCGCAGGTTGTGAACACAGTGTTAGTAAACAGCGAGGCGTTGTGTATGCCGGAATCTTTTCTCCACTACTATCTACCGCATTCTCGTGTGAATGTTGGGAGTATCTTGGAGGCACTGCAAACCGAGGGGAAAATTGTACGCTGGGATACATCCGGGAGAACACCGCTCGTTTCGGATGCTATGCGTACTGCAGCTGCCGAAGAGAAGATAATTGCTGCGTTATCCGAATTTCACACGACACAACCGCTCCTTGCTGGGCAAAACGCCTCACAGCTCTGCCGCACACTTGAACTAGATGAGGTCGGATTCGCCAAACTCACGCATCAACTGATTGCTGCGAAGCAGCTTGTTAAGGATGGGAACCTGCTCCGATTGGCATCACACGAAATCCAATTTTCCGAAGAGGAAGAGACTGCGAAAGAGACATTGGAAAAAATATTCCTAGAGGCTGGCATTAACACCCCGAACCTCACACAGCTCAACGCGCTACTCCCTGAATATACACCCAAGGTGATTGAATCCACCTTTTTCGCGCTCCTGAACCTTGGGCAGTTCATCAAAACAGCCGATAATTTCTTCATCCACAAAACCGTTTTTGAAGAGACGCGCGAATTGTTAACCAACTATCTTCATGAACATGATACAATAACTGTTGCAGACTTCCGGGAACTTGCACAAACCTCGCGAAAATACGCAGTACCGTTCTTGGAATACTGTGACAGTCAGAACATTACAATCCGGGATGGAAACGTCAGGAGATTGGCAACGCGGCAAAATTAGGAATTTGGTAATAGATAATTGGTTATCGGAAACGGTTAGGTGCACTATCAGTGAGCGTGGGGGAGGATAGGGTCCGGTGGCCCTACCGGTCTTCAAAACCGGCTTGTCCATGCAAGTGGATAGGTGGGTTCGACTCCCACCCTCTCCCGCCATCTTTCAGTGCTTGCCTTGTTTGAAATCAACTTATACCATTTTTATTAATTATTCTATCATTACCGGTTGTTAGAAATGAAACGGAGAACGGAAGACCCAAACTGGAAGTTTATGCTACAAGAAAGCACAAACTGGAAGTTTATGCTACAAGAAAGAGACATTTTCAATTAGAAATGGTATTAGTAGCAACCGCGCCTGCAACAACGTCGGCAGGCGAGCAGAGGCACCATGAATCAAATATCTTTGCCCTTACTTAACAACGCAGAAACCCTACAACGTCGGCATCCGGCGTGGATTAAGGCCCGTATCCCAGGCAGTGGGGCTTACGCGGAACTCAAAAAATTAATGCGGGACCTACAACTCCACACGGTCTGTGAAGAGGCGCGATGTCCGAATATAGGCGAATGTTGGAACAACCGCACCGCCACCTTCATGATACTAGGCGATGTCTGTACACGCCGTTGTATGTTCTGTGCTGTGAAAAAAGGGGCCCCTGGTGGCATCGTGGACGCAGATGAACCCCGAAGACTTGGGGCAGCAGTTGGGTACTTAAAACTCCGGCATGTCGTTATTACCTCTGTCAACCGGGACGACCTGCCTGATGGGGGTGCTGCTGTCTTCGCCGACTGTATCGCCGAAGCGCGAAAACAGCAGCCGGGGTGTACAGTGGAGGTCCTCATTCCTGACCTTGAGGGAAATTGGGATGCCCTTAAGGTTATTATCCAAGCCCGTCCTGAAGTGCTGAACCACAACACTGAGACGGTGCCGAGACTTTACCGCCGCGTCCGTCCCTACGCAAATTATCAACAAACACTCACACTGCTTCGGGTCGGCAAACAGCTCGATGCGGAAATACTCACAAAATCTGGACTTATGGTCGGATTAGGGGAAACGGTAACAGAACTTTTGGAAACGATGCAAGATATTTGCGACACCGGATGCGATATTCTGACTATTGGACAATATCTTGCGCCTTCCGCACGGCATCTGCCAATTCAACGCTACTATACACCGGAAGAATTTGACGAACTCAAAGAAGCGGGGACAGCGATGGGGTTTCGGCATGTAGAATCCGGCCCGCTTGTCCGAAGTTCTTATCATGCAAGTGAACAGGCACAACTGTCGAGTCTGTCCTGAATTCGTGTATCTAAACCTAAGTTGCCACCTATAAATTTTTAGGCTTGGAAAGTCCGATTTTAGTCAAAAAATGCTGATAATTGTAGCGTGAACTTCTATGTTGCGCCCTTATGCCACAAACTAGAAAGTTTGTGCTACTATGTGGCAACTTGCGTTATCTAAGCCTTTTTTTGAAATAATTCCATTAAAAACCGGATAAAAATCGGATTTTTGTGCAATTTTTTAGCGGATTTGTGATATACTTAATCAAAAATACCGCCGAGATTTTGTGAATGTCTCGCCGGGCACAAACAAAAAAGATGAAGGACAAAAAAAATGATTCATGTGATTATTAATGGGGCATGCGGTCGGATGGGACAGTTGATTATCCGAGGCGTTGCCCAACAAACAGATATGAAACTCGTGGGAGCTATTGAATATCCGGAACATCCACAAATCGGGACTGATGCTGGCGTTGCCGCTGGGATAGAAGAACTTGGCGTAGCAATTACAGGTGAACTCAGCGATGTCATTGACAGCGCGGGCGTTGTGATTGAATTTTCAAAACCTGAGGCAACCCTTCAACACCTACGACAAGTTGTCGATGCGGGGAAAGCGATGGTCATCGCAACGACAGGGTTTAGCGGCGATGAGCTTGCAACTGTTCAAGCACTTGCAGCACAAATCCGATGTGTCATGGCACCGAATATGAGCCTCGGTGTCAACGTCATGATTCAGGCATTGGCATTAATCGCCAAAGCCCTCGGAGATGAGTATAATATTGAAGTGATAGAAGCACACCACAATCATAAGGCAGACTCGCCGAGCGGGACCGCGTTGCGATTGGCGGAGACTGTTGCGAACGCGCTCGAGCGCGATTTGGATGCGGTCGGTGTCTATGGGCGACACGGTATTATCGGTCCGCGCCCGCAGCACCAAATCGGCATTCACGCAATCCGCGGCGGAGACATCGCAGGAGACCACACCGTCCTCTTTGCAGGTGAGGGGGAGCAACTGAGCGTCGTCCACCGCGCACACAGTCCCGAAGCATTTGCAAAAGGTGCCATTCGCGCAGCGCGATGGGTCATAGATGCCCCCAAAGGACTCCACGATGTCAGTGAAGTACTTTTTGAGAATCATCGGTAAACTTCAAATAGTTGCAATCTTATTTAGTATCGGTTGTGCGGATACGTCCCAAAATGTGAGGGGTGTATGGAAAACTGTTAGAGAAGGGGATTGGAGCGCACGGCTAAACGATGTTCACTTTATTTCTGAAACGCACGGATGGGCTGTTGGAAATCCAGCGGAATTCGTCATCGGGCATGGACAGCGGACAAGTCCTACCTATACAGAGGGCGGCGAGAGCATCATTCTCCATACAGCAAATGGTGGACAGAAATGGAACAAACAGGACAGCGGGATTTTCGGAAAACCGTTGCGAAAAGTCTATTTCCGCTCTAAAACCGAGGGGTGGTGTATCGGAGATGGCGGCACACTCCTTCGAACAACCGATGGCGGACAGACATGGAAACAACTCAAAACGGACACAGAAAATAATCTCTACGACATCACTATGAATAGCAGTGGCGGTTGGATAGTTGGAGATTGGGCAACACTCCTTAGAACAACCGATGGCGGACAGACTTTTGAAAAGGTGGATGGAAGCGCGTTTGAAGAGAAATCGTTGAGAGGGGTCTATTTTGTTGACGACACCCACGGCTGGATTATCACATACAGTACGCCTCATGGCGAAGGCGACATCGGACATATCTATCGGACAACGGATGGTGGAAAAACATGGGGGCAGCAACTTGCTACAAAACCCTCACTCTTCAGTCTACACTTCATAGATAGGTTGACAGGTTGGGTAGTCGGCGACCGGCGTAGCCTCTACGCAACAACGGATGGCGGAAAAACATGGGAATTCCTTACGCACGGCAGCGAGCAGCGCCACAAAAGTGAATACGGGCAACCGACTTACCTCGGTAAAGAGCCGTTACACACCTTTACGCTTTATGACCTTGATTTCGTCGATAAACAGCACGGCTGGATTGCGGGGGACCTGGGCGTTATCCTCTATACTAATAGTAGTGGCAAACAGTGGAAACATCAACGCGGCGGGCCCCGATTTCACAACAGTGCTGACCCTGTGCTACTCGGTATCGATTTCATATCCAAAGACTTAGGATGGGCAGTCGGAGAAGATGGCACAATTCTCCACACCCGAAACGGAGGATTAACCTGGGAATCGCAATCGAACCCGACATATCTCCTCTTTGATGTCTATGCTGTTTCAGAGAATAAAGGGTACATTGTCGGGGATAGGGGCGCGATTCTACAAACGGATGATGGTGGGACCACGTGGCAAGCGCAAGATAGCCGTACCCCTGAATGTTTCGGGAGCACGTACTTTGTTTCACAACAAAAAGGGTGGGCTGTCGCGGAGGCAGGTGTCATTCTGCATACAACCAATGGCGGAATCGTTTGGGAACAGCAGCCTACCGACACAAAACAGGATTTGCTCGCTGTCTTTTTTATAGATGCAGAGACCGGCTGGTGTGCTGGGAGTGCAGGTGAAATTCTACACACTGCCGATGGCGGCAAACGGTGGATATCTCAACAGAGTGGTGTACCACATAATCTTTTTGATATTCACTTCACCTCGAAACGTGAAGGATGGGCAACCGGAATTTTTGGCACACTGCTGCACACGGTTGATGGCGGCAAACGGTGGCAACTTTCAAAATTGAGTCAACACCTTGCAAAATTGGACAGAGGGAACAATATTTGGTTAAAGGCAGTCTATTTCGTTTCACCACAAATCGGGTGGGTCGTCGGAGAAGATGGCCTGATATTTCACACAAATGATGGCGGAAAAAGTTGGAGTCGCCAAAATAGCTACACCCAAAATTTCCTTTACGATCTGTTTTTTATCAACGAGACAGAGGGATGGGTGGTCGGAAAAAACGGGTTGGTTCTGCACACCGAGGATGGTGGCAAAAACTGGAGACCGCAGCGCACCTATACCCAAACCGATTTGACTGCTATTCACATGAGCACACCGCACAATGGATGGGCGGTCGGTCAAGGCGGAACGATTCTGAAATATGAGGTCGTTCGTGTCAAAACGGCAACGAAATAGCAATATAGCTAGGGGAAATCTAATGACAGGTGAACAAAAATATCTATTCGACTTACAGGGGTACATCGTGTTGAAGGGTGTCGTTCCGCAACCTGTACTTGAGGCATGCAACGTTGTCCTCGATAGGTTTGAGAATATGCCGCCCGCTGACTATCCGACACCGCTATGCCTCGGCACCGAACGCACTGAAAAAGAGCTCTACATCTCTAATATCCTGGAGGCAGATAGCGCGCTGAATCCGCTCGTTGACATTCCAGAGGTGCTCGATGTCATCCAAGGCGTGACCGGCGGCCCCTATCGGCTCAATCACACCTATACAATTTACCGATGGGGTGGGGGTTACACCGGTTTACACATGCACGGAACGCCTATCATTCCGAAGTGTCAATATCACTGCCGAAATGGAGAGATGGTCTCAACGTTGACAAAGGCTGTTTTTCCCATGCTCGATTGTGATGTAGAAGATGGGTGTTTTGCGGTTATACCGGGGGCGCATAAAAGTAATTTTCCCAAACCGTGGGGAAGCCATCCGGACGAGAATCCGGTGCTTCAACCGATTCCAGCACAGGCTGGAGACGCTATCATCTTCACCGAAGCCCTCACCCACGGCTCTGTCATTAATGTCTCTGGTAACCCCCGGCGGACAATCTACTACTGCTATAGCATCGGTTATATGCCTGACTGGGGTGGTCAAGGGCTGCATTTCAGTCCAAATGTTATGAATCAACTCAACGAAACGCAACAGGCAATTCTTCATCTCAAATAACGTTACCCGCGTCTGAACTAATAGGAGAAATAATTTGATTACAATCGCTGAAAGGTTACAGAAACTTCCACCCTATCTCTTTGTAGATTTGCGTCAAAAAATGATGGCTGCCAAGGCCCAAGGCGTTGATGTTATCAGCCTCGGCATCGGAGACCCGGATTTTCCGACCCCTGATTCGGTCGTGGAAACCCTCTGCACCGCAATCCAAAGCTCGGAGGACCCGGATAGACACCGCTACGGTTGCGATAACCCTGTCGCAGATTTTCCACAGGCGGTTTCCGAGTTTTATCAACACCGGTACGGCGTTTCGCTCTCCGATGAACAGGTCGTAACAACGCTCGGCAGTAAAGATGCAATCGTCAAAATGGCATTGGGTCTTCTGAATCCGGGGGATATCGGTATCGCTGCGAGTCCGGGGTATCCTACCTATAACATCGGGCATGTTTTCGCCTCGGCGACTACGTACTACGCGCCTTTGTTGCGGGAAAATCGGTTTTATCCGGACTTTGAGGCAATCCCGGATGAGATTAAGCGGCTTGCCAAGGTGTTCTGGATAAACTATCCAAACAACCCGACGACAGCAGTTGCTGACCTCGCCTTTTTTGAACGCGCCGTTGAATTCGGGAGACAACACGGTATTCTTATCGCACACGATAACGCCTACAGCGAAAACACCTACGATGGTTATCGGTCGCCAAGTATCCTACAGGTGGAGGGGGCTGACGAAGTGGCTGTTGAGTTCTTTTCGTTGAGTAAGGCGTTCAATATGACCGGCTGGCGGTTAGGATTTGTCGTCGGCAACCCGACAGCGGTTGAGGCTGTCAAAAAGGTTAAAGACAATATTGATAATGGGTCGCTCCGGGCTCTTCAATTTGCGGGGGCAAAAGCACTCTCAATCGCGGATAAGCTTACGCCAGCAATCAATGCTGTTTATCAAAAACGCAGGGATATGGTAGTAGATGCCCTTTCAGAGAGCGGATGGGCACTTGAAAAACCGAAGGCGACAATCTACGTATGGGCCCCAGTTCCTGAACGTTTCAAGGGTTCCAGTCGTGCGTTTGCAACTGCGCTCCTTGAAAAAGCGGGTGTCGTTGTAACCCCTGGGCTCGGCTACGGACAGTGGAGTGAAGGCTACTTCCGGATTTCGCTGACCTACCCTGATGAGGTTATTACTGAAGCGGTCAACAGAATTCGGTCTTTTTCGGGGTGAGGTCGGTAAAGATATTCTGTCCCAACCTTGGGGACGCGCTTTGTCCGCGCGCTGCCAGGGGGACACTAACAAATTAACACGAAAAGGCGTTGACTATGTATCTGTTTGAATGCTTGTATCCGCTTCGCTGTATCGTATCAGACTTAAGCGTTTCTGGACGCATTGGAAGGATTTTCGCAATGTTTTCACGGAATCTACACTTGGGGTCGCTATGCTTCGTTCTCTTTATGCTTTTGACACTTGTGCCTGTAGTGGGTGCCCAGATGCTCACCTATACTGTTGCGGATGGTCTCGTTGGTCCTGTTGTTCCTGTTATCTTTCAGGACAGCCGTGGGATTCTCTGGTTTGGCTCAGAAAGCGGTGGTGTCAGCCGTTTTGATGGGAACACCTTTTTACAGTTTCCCGACGAAAACCGTTTACTTTTCGGGAAGACGCAAGACATCGCTGAGGATAAGTGGGGGAATATCTGGTTTCTCACCAGACATGCGTCAGAAAGTGTCGGGAATGTCAGTTTATACGATTACGGTCAGCAAAAACTTCAACTCATCGGTGAAGGAAACTGCCTTGCAGTCGATGCGCAGGGGCATGTATGGGTCGGTGGCCCCGGTTCGCTGGTGCAATATACTGTCACAAATAGGCAGGACGGACCGCGTCCACATCCTGTTAGCATAGCGGATGTTCCCGATGCAAAAATAAACGTCATCTTTCAAAGTGGGGATGGCGAGCTCTACTTCGGCGGGAACGATGAAGTGGGGGCTCTTATTCTCAAATTTCGGAGTCCCGAGAACGCTTGGCAGCCCGTAAGTACCCAACGGATTGACACTCCTTCGAATTTACCTAACGGTCTTTCAATTAAGGCGATAACCGAAGACCCGGAAGGCAATCTCTGGTTCGGGGGCCGAGGTTTGTTGCTACGTTTCGACAAGGCACAGCAGCAATTTCAGGAGGTGTTAGCTGGCCGAGGTAATCGGCCGAGGCCGGGGCAAGGTAACGCGTTCCGTCCGCCGGGACAGACTACGGACAGAAAAGTTTCACTCCAACTCGACAGCCAAAACAGAATCTGGTTCAGCGATAATCAGCGATTGAGATGGTGGGATGGTACACAGCTTCGCCGGCTACAAAATGTAGCCTCAGAAGTAAATCAGGGATTTTACCTACAAGGTTCATTTCAAATTGAGGATGCCTGGGGCAATCTCTGGTTTGCAAGTGAAACAGGGGCGCACCAATATGACAAAAAACTTATCCAGTCCACCGCTGAAACCGTGTTTGAACAAGACGCACCGCCGACAGCTCCCGCTAAAATAGCACAGAAGATTTACCGCGTTGACGATGGGCTTGGAAGCGATAACATCCAAACTATTTTTGAAGCAATGGATGGTAAAATCTGGTTCGGGCATGATAATGGTGTAACGGTGTTCGACCCGCTGCCCGCTATTGTCAATCACACAACGCGGGCGATTTTAGGCAGCAACAGCGTCCGGCTCATGTATCCAGACAGCACGGGAACACTCTGGCTCAGCATCCCTGGGGGGGTTGCACGCTATGCCCCTCAGGAGGGTAAACTTTTTCACTATGACCTCGAAGAACGCGTTGAAACAGGAAACGACGATACACCATCTCGGTTCCGTAACAGACGTATCGAAATTAGCAAAATTTTTGAAGCGGCTGGCAATATTTGGTTCATCGGTAAACCTACACACCCGCGCGGGACTCTAGCCCATTATAGAATTTTCCGATATAGGGCAGGAAATTTTGAGCAGCTGTCGCTTAAAATTCGCACAGAAATCGGGCCTGGGGGTGAGGTGCTCCATACCAATACGGAACCGCTCATTTCGTTGGGGACACCGCCTTGGATTTCTCTCGGCGGATGGTTATTTCTGCCGAGTCGCACCGGATTGCAATGGCTCTCTCCAACCGGAATACATACGCTCTCTTTTCAGTATCCTCATTCTCTGCCACACGCTGCCTCGACTATCACAGCACTGTACACCGACAATCAAAACCGTCTCTGGTGTTATCTAGAAACTGGGGAAGTGAAACGTTACCCGAATATCCGAAACAGGCGACGGGCCCCTAAAACCGTAATTAATCCGGAGGTTTTCCCACTCAGCTCAGTGATAGCTATCCCGAGCATGTCCGAAGGAGAAGCTGTCAAATGGTTTTTTGACACTGCCAATCAGCAACTCGTCTATTGGGATGCCGCTGCCCCTGAGCCCACTCCCACGGCACTCGAAGAGGAAACAGGTGGGCCGCCCCTACTTGCGGTGCAAACCGCGCCTGAAGCAGAAAAAAGTCAGGCAGAAGTGACAACGTTTCTTTTCAGAGATGGTATCCGGACATACCGGGGCAATCAATTACAGCACACCGTCCCCGTTGAGATAGATGAAATCAGAGGTGCGCTTACCACAACAGCGGGCGACCTCTGGTTAGCTACCGCCCACGGTGCCCTCCGGTACGATGGCGAAACTGCCAAAATATACACAACTGCGGATGGATTCCTTGTAGATGACCTGCGAGATGTTCACGAGGATAGCTGGGGCAACCTATGGTTCGCCACCTGGGGCGGCGGCGTTGTCCGATACAACGGTGAAACCTTTGAACCCCTCACTACCAAAGATGGGCTTGTTCATAACAATGTCTCCAGCATCCATGAATCTGACGAAAAACATCTCTGGTTTGCTACCGAAGGCGGAGCCACGCAGTACCGGCCGGACCGGGGCGCGCTCCCATTTTGTCGTATCGTCTCACTTGACGCGGACAAAACATACACCGAAGCCCCATATATAATACCCCCCGGACAGGATGTCACCTTCCATTTCCAAGGCAGCAGTCCGCTCCGCGATAACGTTACATATCAATTTAGACTGCTCGGTATCGACAACAGGGTCTGGACAAGTTCGTTGACAGAAGCAGGGCAACCTGAGGCCGCGGAATTTACAGGTGGTGTCGAACAACGGTTTCACCCACAACAAACTGGCGTAGAGAAAAATTTGCCACACGTTCGCTATAAGGGGTTGAAATCCGGAAATTATGCCTTTGTCATAAAAGCGTTTCGCGACGGATGGCCCTATACACATCCGCCTGCGGTATTCAATTTCACTATCGACCAACCCTTCTGGACACTGTGGCGGAATTATCTCCCGACCCTCATTTTCCTTTCCGCCTTTGGTGCGCTCGTTTTTCGGTTAATTATTAACCGAAGACGCAACGCACAGCTACGGCTTGAAATACGAGAAAGAGAGGAAGCGGAGCTGCAACGTATCCGTGATGAATTGAATGAAGCACAAAACATTCAAATGGGACTCTTACCGACCGCAACCCTTGATACAAAAGGGTTTGATGTCGCTGGCATGTCCGTACCCGCAACGCAGGTAGGCGGCGACTTTTACGACTACCTGACCGTCGCCAACGGGCAAACTGCTATCGCCGTCGCTGATGCCGCAGGAAAAGGGTTACGCGGCGCAATGAATGCTGTGCTCACAAACGGTATGCTGCACGAAGTCGCACGATTCAGAGCGGAAGCCAATGTCATCCTCACCGAACTCAATGCAGGGTTAGCTCCCCGAATGTACGGACCCAGCTTTATCGCACTCAACCTTGCAATCCTCGATGAATCCCAAAAACAGGTCGACTACGCAAACGGCGGGCAACCTTATCCTATTCTCAAACGCGGCGACGACATCATAGAGATAGAAAATAGCGACCTCCCCCTCGGTAGCATGAGACGGGTCAAATATGATTCCTTTACCTTTGACCTAGCTGAAGGGGACATCCTTATCTTTCATACTGACGGCCTTATTGAAGCACTTAATGCTGACGAGGATATGTATGGCACAGAACGGCTAAAGCAAATCGTTTCCGAAATTCCGGACGACGCAAATGCTGAAGCGGTCATCGAACATATTGTTGAAGATGTACACAGCTTCGTCGGAGAAGCGGAACAGTACGATGACCTGACACTTGTCGTTATCAAACGGCTCCAAAGTTGAAATGATCGGTGTCAATTGCTAAACTATCGGCGCATGAGGCGGAAATAAACATGCACGGTCTCATGATGAACTATCCATTGACAATCGCGCAGATTTTAGAGCATGCACGCCAAATCCATGGAGACAAGCAGGTTCACACGCTTTTGCCTGATAAAAGTCTGCATAGCTATCGTTACACTGAACTTTACGAACGCGTCAAACGACTCGCGAACGTCCTCATCGGATTCGGCATACAGCCCGCTGACAGGGTCGCAACTTATGCAGCTAACACGTATCAACATCTAGAGCTCTACTACGCCATTCCGTGCATCGGTGCAATCCTTCATCCGCTTAACGTCCGCCTCTCTCCCTCTCAACTTGCACATATTGTGCGGGAGGCAGAAGATAAACTCGTCTTTGTTGATGGAGAGTTCGCAGAGCAGTTTGCAGAGCTACAGCAGCAAATTGACTGCAAACACACGATTCTCTGGAACACAGACGCAACTACAGCACAAGTTGAATATGAACGGTGCATTGCGGAAGCGGACAGCACCTATACTTGGAATATCCAAGACGAAAATTGTGCGATGGGGCTCTGCTATACCAGCGGGACAAGTGGAGACCCCCGGGGAGTCCTTTACACACACCGCTCTACGTTTCTCCACACACTGGCGGTCAATCAAGCAGATGTGTTTGGTTTAACTGAGGCGGATGTTGTGATGCCTGTTGTTCCGATGTTCCACGCAATGGGATGGGGGCTGCCTTACGCATGTCTATTTTCAGGGACAGATATGGTATTACCGGGCACCAACCCTACGCACCTCGCAGCCCTTATTGCCGAAACAGGGGTCACCGTCGCTGCGGGGGTTCCCACGGTCTGGTCGAAACTTTTACCCGAATTGCGGGAGATGGCGCAGGATATTTCTGCACTGAAACGAATCATAGTTGGCGGTGAAGCAATGCCCCCCACCCTCATTGAAGCTTACGAAACAGAACTCGGCGTTGAAGTCCGCCACGCCTGGGGGATGACTGAGATGTCCCCTACAGGCACGGTCTCTACACTCCGTAGAGCACACAGCAATCTGCCCCACGCTGAAAAATGGAAGGTAAAGGCGATGCAGGGCAGACCGATTCCGGGGGTGCAAATACGACTTGCAACCGAAACCGGGGTTCAACTTCCCTGGGACGGGAACACAAGTGGCGAGGTCCAGGTAAGAGGTCCTTGGACAGCGCGATGCTATTACAAACGCGAACCGACAGCAGAGAATTTTACTGCCGATGGATGGCTACGCACAGGCGATATCGCCACTATCAACCCAGAAGGTTATATGCAAATTGTGGACCGCGCAAAAGCACTTATCCGGAGCGGCGGAGAATCTATCTCCAGCATCGCACTAGAGGCGCGGTTGATGAAACACCCGCAGGTTGTTGACGCAGCGGTTATCGGCGTACCTGACGAAAAGTGGGGAGAACGGCCGCTTGCTATCGTTGTCCTGACACAACAGGCAACCGAGGACACGCCCGCTATGCTGAACGAACACCTCGCCGCCGAGTTTCCGAAATTCTGGCTCCCTGACACGTTTGTATTTACGGATGAAATCCCGAAAACGAGCGTCGGAAAATCGGATAAACGCGCGATGGTTCATCAATTCGCATCTACAGATAGTGAGGGTGTGTAAAGTTTTTGTACAAGTTGTTCAGTATTAGCCCAGTATGGGCGATATGTTTATAGAAGCCGAGACCACCCGCACACCTTATCCCATCGGGACGATATGTTTATAGAAGCCGAGACCGCCTCTCCACTATATTTCTGGTTTCCCAAATTGCCAATCGCCAATCGCTAATTCGGCTATTGGCTGTTGGAAACCTATGGAAACCATTAGCAAGAAGGTTGTGATGCTAAGCATATCTTTGTCGCGCGTCAAAACCCTCTTCCTCTTTGTTTTCTTTCTCTTGCTAATTGCTAATTGCCAGCGTTGCCAATAAGCTAATTGCCAATGATATTTTTTATGAAGAAAAATCAAACCGTTCGCAACTAATACCATTTCTAATTGAAAATATCTCTTTATTGTAGCATAAACTTTTAGTTTGTGCGCTTTATTGTAGCATACATGTTATGTTATAAAAACACCCCTAAAATTACGCGAACAGTACAACCCTTTACTTATCTCCATCAGGAGTCGAACTCCCTTCTAGGGGGCAGTGCCTGGTGTCGGGCGTTCTGGACGCGCCGGTGGTTTAAGGTGCTTTTCACCTTCCTGCCGTATCTTCTCCAATTCAGTGATAACTTTTTGGAGTGCCTGCAAATCTTTTGGCAATTTTCCCCCATGCAGTGCTTCTAACTGCGTAAACCATTGCTGAACCGCATCCGGTGTGCGGAGTTCCGGTGGTATCTCCAGCCCTGGTGGGAGTTGCTTGGCATCGGGGTGCGGCCGCTGCTGTGTAGGGGCAGTCTTTTGAGACGTGGGCGGTTCGTGTGTGTGTCCAGGCTCACGTTCCCGTGCTTGTTCAGGAGGGACGGTGCCGTGGGGCTGCTTCTCTTCTGGCGTGTTCAGGAGCGTATCCAGCTCCAACAAGAGTTCATGTTCTTCAATCTGCTGTTGCAGCAGGGTTTGTGCTGTTTCCAACTCTTTCATGTTCCGTTCAAAAAAACGGGGCGGCACCTTGCCGATTGGTATTGGTTTATTATTTGCGTCTATGTAGACCACGCTCATCCCCTCAGGGGCAACACCGAAATTGACTAACGCGTCTTCCTCCTCAGACGTGAGACTGGGCCCTATAAACTTCGTCCTACCTGTTTCGGGCTCTATATGCACGTTCACAAGATTCGGTGAAAATGGCAGAAAACTACCATCCAAATTCGTAACACCCCCTTCAACTTCAGGGTCTAACTCCACCGCAAGCTCTATGTTTATAAGCCGCACCACGGAGAACTTGTTAGCCATTTGGACATACGCTTCCCACGTCGTATCCGAAGGCAACTTTAGTGCCTGAAGCAGGCCTGCTTTAGAAGAATGTCCACCGACCACAGTCCTGCCATCTTCATCGTATTCCGGTATTCCGGTATCCCAATCCTCCGGGTCGGCCCTGTTATGCCAATCGTCTACTCAATGCCAGTTGATAGTGTCCAAAACCAGCAAACGGGTGACCGAGGTACATGAGGTCTTCCAGCCACTGATCCAGCGGATACATTGCCTCTGCTGCCTCTAATTCCTTAAGGTTTGGGGTGGCGGAAGTCAAGAAAACTTTGATTCCACATTTCCTTCATTTCGGCGCGGGTGTAGGGCTGATATTTCTTTTTGATGGCAGTGAGGTCCAGGCGTTCCCAAGCGCGTTGGATCGGGTGCTTTGTGTTGCTTGCCTGGGAAGATTCCACCGTATCGGTGTCGGTGTCAGGTTTGGTCCAATCGTAGGTATGGATATGTTGAACGGTGTTGCCATCGGGGGCGGTATGTTCATGCGGGGTCGGCGCGGGGATCTGTTCTTGGACAGACAATAAGGGGTGCGGCCGATGTGCCATATAAACTGAAATACCGATAGCGAAGACGAGCAGGGTTATTGTGATGAGGATCATCCGTTTTTTCATGAGGTTTCTCCTTGTAGTCGACAGCCGTGGAGACTGTCCGACAGATGTGTGTGCGTTCTGCGAGGACCATTTCTATTAAGTCCCCAATTGGCAGGCCGCACGGGGAATGCCTAAATGGCATTCCTCGTTGATTTGGCGCAGGCCATTTGTGAGGGGGGAGTTTTGGATAGAATCTGTCCGTTCAGATCCCCCTTTATCCCCCGCACCTGTGAGGGAAGGGGCCTTTTGAACCTATTATGTCCGTTGAGGGACAATAAATATTTAGCAAGTAAACCATTTCGTCACAAAAGCGATATGAATCTGGGAAATCCTGTGCGCGGTTACCAGATGCCGAGCAAGGGTTAAAATTTTTTCAACCACGGAGTTCATCAGGACCTGGAAGACTTGCAGTAGCATTCTCTTCCAATTTAGTCCATTTATACGCCGCTGTAACGTCACCGGATTGACCTCCGTATCATTTAGTTTACCGCTGCCTGTTGCACTTTTATCTTGGTATTTAGGAAACGCCGTCGGCAATGGCTTTTAATTGGAGCAGAAATTGCGTAACCCCGCGCTTCACGTTCGTCGGACGAAGCAGTGTAAGAGTGTTCCGAGGTTGCTGTCAGGGTGACAACGTTACTCAAAATCCTCCCCCATACGTTCTCTTGTCACCTCTTGCGATATTTACCTTCTTGACAATAAGGTTCAGAAATGCTGTCTCCGTCCACGTATCTTTCTTTATACTCACTTCCCGGCAACCCGACTTAGAAAGCCGCTTCTTGCATGATAATTCACTGGGGAGAACGTGACAGTGCCTGTTGCGACCCCTTGCCAGGTGGCTCTTTCGTCTGGGTATTGGGTTAAGTCTAAATATTCTATCTGGTCAACACCCGGTGTCACTGTTATCGCGGGCATGTCTTTCCCCTGTGCTGGCATTGGCAGTAACACTCACGGAATAAACGTTCTGTGTGTCACTATTTGGACCGTTCGCGCTGTGGTTGTACTTAGGCCTGGATAGTACCTGATCCCCCAAGCAGAAGCATTTTCAGTTCCGATCCCGTCATTACCACTATAATGTTACCTCTCGGATCTTGGCCGCCAGTTGACACCGGCTTGCCCTTAGAATCCACTTTCGCTGCAGAGTTGTGCGTGTGTCCTGGTGGCTTGTGCGGTGCCCCTGTGTTAGGGTCTTCCCTATTATGTCCGATTCCATCGGGTGTCTGTGCTAAAAACATAACAGACATCACAACGCCTAATAATATCGCGCATTCAAAAAATCTTCTTTTCATTTGGGTTGTCTCCTCGCCGCGGTGTTCGCGGCTGTTTGAACGTTCTAAAACGTTATCAGAAAAACTAACAGGGTTTATCTCTGATGTTCCAAAGGAAACGTTGCTGTCAACGTGAACCTTCGGGCTCGCTGGTTCTCAATATTCCTATACACAAGCTTATGCATGTGATAGCATGAAAACCAGCCTTGTCATACTATATCTATGGCATGGTTACGCGCCGATGATGCTTTTGCTATTGTTAGCATTGTCAGCGCGCCCCCCTTGGGGGTAAACGTTCCTGGTGTAACACACGCGAACTTGTGCATTGCTAACACCTTATGCCCATTATACATCACTTTACAAAATATGTCAATCGCTCAAAAAGTGATTTCCCATGCTTTCCGATTTTGCAGATGAACCATGACGATTCAACACAAATCACATCTATTTTTCAGTAAGCGGTTAAATTAATTGTTGCGTAACAGCATCTTCGGCTATCTCTGGGTATTTGGTTCTGAGCTGCTTTTTCAGTGCTTTTCTAGCCCGATGCAACAAAACCTCGACGTTGCCAACTTTCAGATTCAGCCTTTCGGCAATTTCTTTGGAAGACAACTCTTCGACGACTCTCAATCGTATCACGTCTCGCTGGTTTTCCGGAAGCTTCGCTATCAAACCGTAGACGATTTGTAGACGTTCTGAATCAATCGCAATGCGCTCAGGTTGCTTGCGCTCAGGTTGCTGATACGTATACGATGATTGAATCCCTATTTCCGCCAATCTGTTCCCAGAACTGCTACCAGCGATTTCATAAACCTCACGTCTTTGCGGCTCTCTTTCCCGCTCTTTTCTCTGTGCTTCGAACCATTTTGCCCTTTTTCTTCTCCGGCAATGGTGAAAAGCCACTTATTGAAACCTTTAGGCTTCTGAATTGTGCCTATCCATTTAAACGCTTCAAGGAGCGTATCTTGGGCGAGCTCTTCTGCATCCTCGTGCACGATGCCCCTGTTTTTGAAGAAACGGATAAGTTGTGGACGATATTTAAAATAGAGGGCATTCCATGCCGTTTCATCACCGGATTGGCAAGCTACTACGTATTTTGCATCTTCTTCTGCATTCTTCTTGTCTGATTTCGCTTCCATTGATTACTTTAGGCATTATGAAATAATCACGTGTGCCTATATTGTGGATTTATTATAATAAGTGGCAAACTTTCTGCAAAACCTTACAAAAATCTCATTTTTTTAAAAATAACCACGTGTGCCTATATTGTGGGTTTATTATAATAAGTGGCAAACTTTCTGCAAAACCTTACAAAAATCTCATTTTTTTAAAAATTAAGTTGCAATATGGCTGGGCTATTTTAATTGCTTGATTTATTTGAAAAAATATGGACAGAGAGTGAGGCATAGTTGAAAAAGTTAACACATTTCGTGTATAATGTTAGATAAGTGTACGCCGTATTGGCGAAAGGAGATAAAGGGGCAGTCGTTGACACTATTTCTAAAGATTATGTTCAGGAACACCCTGATGATTTTACAAACTTTTGTATAGGTGACAAAGAGTTCACTGTCCTGGAAATCAACCAATAGTCAGTTCTATAAGCCCAACCAACGGGCGGGCTGGATATAAGGTGGTATCCGTTTTTTCATAATTGTTTCCTCAACGAACCGCAAGGAAATATCAAAAATTCCCTTTACGCCGTTGATGGAGCGTCCAGCGGGTGTAGATTCGGAGGCGTGGTTTCGGCGGTGTGTTCAAGCTGCGGCGCGCGCAGATGTGCCAGATGCATCTGAATATATTGGGAGCATGGCTATTTTAGGCAATTTAGTTTATGATATGAAGATGATTTTAACGATTGTATCGAAGGAGACGATGTACGAATTAGATATTATCCGACACCTAACAGAGAAAGCGACAGCGGAAGCGCGAGCGGAAACACTACAGGAAGGTATATTTGATGTGTTAACCCTTCGCTTACAGTCCGATGCTGCACTTCGCTTTAAACCCACATTGGAGCAAATCGACGACCCGCAGCAGCTTGCGGCACTGCTCCGCGCTGCGGCGTTGGCGAACACACTCGAAGACTTCGAGCAGGTTTTGGAAGAAACCGAAGAGTGAACGCACTAGAAGGAATATTTGAAAATGTCAAATCAAAATCACAAACTAAACGCAGAAGAGATCGACCAGTTTCGGAGGGATGGTTACCTCGGTCCTTATACGCTCTGTAATCCTGATGAAATGCAGACGATGCACCCCGAAATTGAACGGATACTTGAAACCGACGCACCTGACCATAAAAACAGGGTGCATAACCGGCATCTCGATTTTCCACTGATTCACGACCTTGCCACGCACCCTGCTATTGTCAAGCGGATGGCAGCTCTCTACGGACCCGATTTGCTGCTGTGGCGAACCAACTTTTTTGTCAAGGAGCCCGGCGCAAAGGAGATTCCGTGGCACCAAGATTTTAACTACTGGCCCGTTGAACCGCCTGTTATCATTTCAGCATGGATTGCTGTTGATGCTGCTACGTTGGAAAACAGCTGTCTCCAAATTGTGCCAGGGTCACATCGAAAAGTAATACCGCACGTGAAAGCTACATCCGACATGGCGTTTGGACTGATGGGCGACCTCAATTTCGTTGATACAAGCAACATCGTCAGTCTAGAGATGCAACCGGGGGAATTTGTCCTTTTTAATGAACGCACCCTGCATCATTCAGAGGCGAATCGCTCCGATAAAAGACGTATCGGCCTGGCTGTCCGCGTCATCATCCCGATTGTCAAAGTTTTTAACTGGGACTCGCCCAAGCACGAATTAATTGTAATTCATGGGAAAGATTCTGCTCAATTTAATGAAAGGAGCTAACGATGAACCGTCAAATTACACTGGCTGCACGACCGGTCGGCTATCCGAAAGAATCGGATTTTAAACTCGTTGAAACCGATATTCCGACCCCGGAAGCGGGGCAAGTGCTTATAAAAACTATCTATCTCTCTGTCGACCCGTATATGCGGGGCCGTATGAATGCAGCTCGCTCTTACGCTGCCAATGTTGAATTCAGCGAGGTGATGGTCGGTGGGGTTATTGCACAGGTTGTTGAATCGAGACATCCCGATTTTAAGGCAGGCGATATTGTGAACGCGCATATAGGGTGGCAAGAATACGGGGTCTCGCGCGGAGAAGAGTTGCGGAAAATTGACCCGGAGATTGCCCCTATTTCAACAGGCATCGGTATACTCGGCATGCCGGGGTTGACCGCCTACTTCGGGCTGCTTGAAGTCGGACAACTCCATGACGGTGAAACAGTGTTCGTCTCCGGCGCAGCTGGGGCAGTCGGTTCCGTTGTAGGACAGATTGCGAAAATCAAAGGATGCAGGGTTGTCGGCTCCGCAGGAACAGATGAAAAAATCGCATATCTCCTCGATGAACTCGGTTTTGATGCAGCTTTCAACTACAAGAACGTCACAGACTATCACGCCAAACTTGCCGAACTCTGCCCCGATGGTATAGATGTCTATTTTGACAACGTCGGTGGACGTATCACGGATGCTGTCTTTCCCAATTTAAGGATTAAAGGACGGGTGGTTATCTGCGGACAAATTTCACAATATAACCTACAAAATCCGGAAACAGGGCCCCGCTTTCTTTGGCATCTCATTACCAAACGGGCGCGAATTGAAGGGTTTCTCGTCTTTGAATTTGCCGATAGGCACCCGGAAGCACTCGCTCAAATGGCAACGTGGGTTCAGCAGGGAAAGTTGAAATATCGAGAGACAGTCGCTGATGGCGGTATTGAAAACGCACCCGCTGCATTTATCAGCATGCTCAAAGGCGGCAATATTGGCAAACAGCTCGTCAAAATCGCAGATGTGACTGAGGGTTGATGGCTACTTAAATGGGGAACAAAGTGCAAAGATATATCACTTTCTGGCAACGATTTTCACTCACTATACTGCTTATAACGCTGCACCTCCTCGGTACGTCTGATGTCACCTGCTATGAGGGACAGGCTGCCGAGCTTGCACAAGCACAACCGCAACAGGACGCTGCTACACGCCTCCAAATCTTGAACGCAATTCAAGCGGCGCATGACCATTACCATGAGCGGCGGTATGCTGAAGCTATTAAGGCATATCAAACCTTACTTAAAACGGAACTTCGGCAGAGCCAAGCGGATTCACTTCGGTTGATGTTAGGGCAAAGCTACGAAAAACTTGGCGAAGACGCTGAAGCACGGCTCGCCTATAAGCAGATTATTGACGAAAATCCGGATGGGGTCTACGCAACACAGGCGGCTAGTCAACTCGGTAACCTCTATCGGCAGCGTTACCAATTCGATGCCGCGCTGCTGCAATTCAAGCAGATTATAAAGCAACACCCCGATACGCAGGCTGCTGCTATCTCCGCATACCTTATCGGCTCATATCAATACGTAGATGGTAAATATGATGAGGCAGTGGTAAGCTTCAAAAATTTCTTGGATAATTTTCCAACTTCACCCTATCGTTCAAGTGCTATCAGCAGCCTTATCCGCCTTTATACACAAAGCAAACGGTATGCCGAGGCTGAAAAGCTCCTCACTGAACGGATACAACAGAATCCTACTGACATCACCCTTTTGGAGGAATTAGCGACACTTTACCAACAACAGGGGAAATACGATGAGGCATTAGAACTCTATCGCGGGACATTAGAACAGAACCCCGGCAACACAAGCCTCCGTCGAAAACTCGGTTCACTCTATGCTGAACTTGGGAAAATCGAACTTGCCAAAGCGGAATGGCAAAAATTGGTGGCAAACGATGCAAGTCAAAACCAACAACTCGGCGCGATTTATCTGGCACACAAGCTGTACCCGGAAGCAATTCAGGCGTATCAGCAAGCCATCCAAATGAATCCACAATACGGCTATCTCTACACACAGTTGGCAGCTGTTTACAAAATCCAGGGGAACATCGACGAAGCTCTCTCGACCTACTTGGATGCCTTACTACGTATCGGGCCCATCGGAAGTCAACGCGAAACGGTATGGAACGCAATGCTCGAAATCTACGAAGGTGAAAATCAAAAACCGCTACAAGAAAAACTCCTCGTGCAGCTTCAAGAGGCACAGCGAGCAACCCCCCAGAATCTCAACGTTACCCTTACCCTCGGAGAACTCTCGTTCTATGCGGGACAGTTCGAAAAGGCACTTGAAACCTTCGCAAAACTTCATCGAAGGTATCCTACCGCTATTGACGCAACGTTGGAAAGATATGCCCGCGTGCTAGAACGCAAACAAAATCCAGCAGCGGTCGGTTTCTATAAGACGTTGGTGCAGGTTACCGGAACAGCGTCGCAACGCACAAATGCCCAGTACAAACTCGCGCGCCTCTACCAAAAAATAGAGGCGTGGGATGAAGCGGCCACCCTTCTCAAGGAATTGAACAGTGGCAGTGCCGCCTCTACTACTACGCAACTCCTGCTTGCACGGATACAATTACACGGGCACCGTGACCCGACAGCTGCACAAATCACTCTTCAACGGATGAATCTCCAGGGCGTAATCACCACGCAATCCATGGAAGTGCAAGTGCTATTGGGAGAATGCCACCTGCTCTTGAAAGCGTATACCCGCGCAAGGGAGGTGCTTGCGCCTATTGCGGACACCCCTAATCGTTTCCAAGCAGCTGCGCGAAAACTGATTGGCGACACCTACTTCTTCGCCGCAGATTTCGAAAAAGCACACAAGGCATATAAACAGGTCATCGGTATTTCAAAATCCGACCGGCTCACCAACGACGCACTCGAACGGATTATTCTCATCCAAGACCACCCGGACTATTTCAAGATGCCACTTACCGATTACGCCACTGCCCTGCAACACTATCTGAGTGGGGACACTGAAGCGGCTATAGCACAGTGTCAAAACACAATTTCACTTCAGCCGCAAGCACTAATCGTTGACGATATGTGGCTGCTGCTCGGCACTATCTATCAGAATCAGCGTGCAGACGCGGACGCTATTCGTGCATACCAGCAAATTATTGAGATGGAAAGTCATCTCGCGGTGGATGCTTTGACGCAAATCGCCAAAATCTATCAGAAACAGAACGATTTCACAAATGCCTTGGATACCTACACCCTACTGGTAACCAAATATCCGGATAACAGCATCATCCCGTATGCACGCCAACAGTTGGATGAAATTAAAAAGTTGATACAGTAGTAGGATATGCATAAGCGGTAGAAGGATGGAGGGATGGAAGGTTGGAAGAATGGAAGGTAAGCCCGTCGGGGTCTATGCGACACGAAAGATATTAATCAACGTGAGTTTGAAAAAAAGTTTTCCCTAGTATGAGGAGCGGGCTGCTTGCCCGAATACTGGTTAGTCCCATAGGGACGATATATTTATAGAAGGTCCGTTTCTGCCCCAACTCTTAGTCCCGTAGGGACGATATCTTTATAGAGGTTAGTGCCAGCGGACATTTATTATCAAGCTCACGTTATTAATCAGAAAACAGAAGGAGGTAACCTTATGGAAAAATGGAACTTACCAGCAGGGGCTAAAGCCCGCCTTGGTAAAGGTTGTATAATTAGGATACGGTTTTCACCAGATGGAACGCGGTTAGCTGTTGGTGGTAGTATCGGAGTTTGGATTTACGATGTCCAGACAGGGGAAGAACTTAACTTATTTATAGGGCATGTGGGTTGGGTTTTTAGCGTGTCGTTTAGTCCTGATGGTCACATGATTGTTAGTGGGAGTTCGGACAACACTATTCGGCTATGGGACATTAGCACTGGAAAACTTGTCAGAACCCTCACAGGGCATAAGGGTTCGGTCAGTAGTGTATCGTTTAGTCGGGATGGTCACATGATTGTTAGTGGGAGTTCGGACAATACTGTTTGTCTATGGGACACAAACACAGGGAAACTTCTCAGCACCCTCACAGGACATACGGCTGATGTCAAAAGCGTGTCATTTAGTCCGGATGGGAATACCGTCGTTAGTGGGAGTTCGGACAATACTGTTTGTCTATGGGACACAAACACAGGGAAACTTCTCAGCACCCTCACAGGACATACGGCTGATGTCAAAAGCGTGTCATTTAGTCCGGATGGGAATACCGTCGTTAGTGGGAGTTGGGACAACACTATTCGACTATGGGACGCACGGACCGGAGAACTTATCAGAAAAATCACGGGACATACGGATAATGTCAGTAGCGTATCGTTTAGTCCGGATAGCAATACCATCGTTAGTGGCAGTTCGGATGGGACTATTCGGCTATGGAAAGCGCGAACCGGAAAACTTATCATAACGCTCACTGGAGATATGGGTACGGTCTATAGCGTGTCGTTTAGTCCGGATGGCAGGACAATCGTTAGTGGCAGTTCGGATGGGACTGTTCGGCTATGGGGGACAAACACCGGACAACTTATCAGAACACTTATAGGACATACTGGGGCGGTCAATAGCGTGTCATTTGGTCCGGATGGTCGCATGCTTGTTAGTGGGAGTGGTGACGGCACTATCCTGATATGGGAACTTGAACCTTAGGCGTGCCACGTATTTAATTGTAATCTTTACTATAAGACCGTTCAGGGGCGGGTGCTGGGACATCTGCCGCACCTTATCGAGTAGGAGAATATTCATTATGTCAACATCCTCAAACGTTCGCGTCGCTATCTACGGATGCGGGAATTTTGCGAACCGCACCCGAATTCCGAACCTCCTGCAGCAGGATGCTGTAGAAATTGTGGCGGCATGCGATAGCAGCACGAAAGCAGCGCAGGAAACAGCGAAACATTTCAACATCCCTCGCGCTTACCACAGCGAAAATGGCGGTGCACACAAAATGCTTGACGCTGAAACAATCGATGTGTTATACTCTATTGTACCGGCGTACGTGCGAACCGATGTTGAGATAACCGCTGCGCAAAAGGGTATCCATCTTTTCAGTGAAAAACCGCAAGCACTCACGATGCAGGTTGCTTGTAGTATTGACGAGGCTATCCAGCAAGCTGGCGTTATCAGCACAGTCGGATTTCGCGAACGGTACCGCCCGCTTTTTCAAAAAGCGCGCGAATTTTTAAGCGATAAAACAGTGGTACATGTTCGTTTCCAAAGCTACGGCGGACTTCCAGCAAATGCGGATGCCGCTCCAAAAACCTGGTGGGCGGATATGAACAAATCCGGCGGCCGCGCATTAGACTGGGGTGTCCATGCAACCGATTACAGCCGGTTTATGACAGGATTAAACGTTGTCAAGGCACAAGCGTTCTATTGTGAACGTCCACCTTATGCGGCTCCACTCGCTTGTAGTTTTAATTACAGCTTCGACAACGGTGCTACGATGACGCTCGGTTTCATCTCAGCCGGCCCGAGCCCGAAAGATGAACCGTGGTTTACCGTTTTCTACGAAGGCGGACATCTCACACTCTACCGATACGATAGGATAGAAGTCAACGGTGAAACGATTTATCAGGCTGACGAATTCGATCCGTGGTTAGAGCAGGATAGCACTTTTATCCGTGCTGTTCAGACCGGAGATGATAGTCCATTGCAAAGCGATTATCACGATGGGCTTTTCTCTTTAGCACCTGTCTTGGCAGGTTAGGAATCTGCTCGCCGCAATGGAGAATGTATTGATATAGAGACGTTCATGGATGTTTCTTAAAAGTTGGAGTTCGCTTACACCCTATCAACCACTAAAACTTAACCTAAACTTACGTTTTAATATTATTTCATAAGGAGGAAAAATTATGGATGCAAAATTGAAAAAGATTCAAATCACGCCAATGAAGTTTGACAAAGACGGGGACGTACAAAAAGAGGAATTTGCAACACTCACAATTGAGGTCCCGATGGATAGCGCGGGACAACGCGCAGCTATTGTCGGTTTGCTCGAACTCCTCGCCCAGGAATGGGTTATCTTGGACGTTGAAGGCAAAACCCCAGGAGCTGCAAAAACCGTATAGGTCACTCATGAAAAAAAGTTTTCTCTTTACACCGGGACCAACGCCAATACCGCCTGAGGCGTTGTTATCCATGGCGCAACCGATTGACTACCACCGAAGTCCCGCTGCGATAGCACTAATTCGGGACGTTCTGGAAAAACTCAAGCACGTCTTTCAAACAACGAACGATGTGCTCTTCCTGACCTCCTCCGGCACGGGGGCAATGGAAGGGGCAGTTGCAAACCTGCTCTGCCGGGGGGATAAAGTGCTTGTGATTCGGAGCGGTAAATTCGGTGAACGGTGGCATGAAATCTGCACAGCGTTCGGGGTTGAAGTTATACCGATTGATGTTACATGGGGGGATTCTGTCGCACCGGAAGCGGTAGAATCCGAGCTAACCGCACATCCTGAGGTAAAAGCTGTTTTCGCCACACTCTGTGAAACGTCAACAGGTGCCCTGCACGACATTGAAACGTTAGCACGTTTGACGCAAACCCGGCCAACGTTGCTTGTTGTCGATGCTGTCAGTGCCCTCGGTGCTGACGATTTACAGATGGACAACTGGGGTGTGGACGTTGTCGTCTCCTGTTCACAGAAGGGGTTGATGACTCCCCCCGGACTCGCTTTTGCTGCCCTCAGTTCGCGTGCTTGGGATGCGGTAGCGCGGTCGGACCTCCCGAAATATTACCTGGATTTCCGAAAAGCACATGAGCGCGGATTAGAAGGCTCGGTACCCTACACCCCTGCGATTACACTGCTTACGGCACTGCAATGCGCCTTAAATCGTATCTACGCGGAGGGAATTCGCAAGACGATTGCTCGCCACAACCGCTTGGCGATGGCAACACGGAGCGCGGTTAAGGCAATTGGACTCCCGCTGTTCGCTACATCGCCTGCCAACACACTAACATCAGTCCGGTTGCCTGAAGCAATTGATGGAAAAGCATTTATCAAGCTAATGCGTGAAAAACACGGTATCACGTACGCAGGCGGACAAGGTGAGTTGGGCGGGAAAATTGTCAGAATTGCCCATCTCGGTTGGATGAATGAAAACGATGTTATCGTCGCCATTTCCGCGTTTGAGAGAGGCTTAGCCGAAATCGGGTATGATGTCCCGCTTGGCGCGGGGGTACCACCGCTGTACAGGAAGTTTTTGCACAGCAACGCTAACAGGAAGCGACTGCTGGTGCTAATTTTAAAAATTATGGATGAAACCACACTTTTCGATGCCTCTTACGAAAAACGAAAAAAACCGCTGCTTACCCAAACGTTAGAGCGACTACGGCCTATCTATAGTCAGTCGGAGCTCAACGTCTTGCGTATCGACAGTACGAGCCGAGAGCGGTTAGCACAACGTTCCGGACGCGTGGATTTGTCAATCGGGATATTCTTGAAACTGTCCTCGGTAATTTGCTGGAATGTGTTGCGCCAGGGTCACATAATGCCCCCCATCTTCAGGATCAAAAACAGGAGCTCTCAGAAGCACTTGAGGAGGTTGCAGCCCAATTGTATGCAATGGTGGCGCAATCGTTTTTAGCGGTTACAGACGAAACGCATCTTGAGGCGGCTCTTGAAACCGCCTTCTCCCTTCTCTGGGAACTCCCTCGACTTAAAAGTCGTGCGCTCTGGAACCGATTCGCCTCACTAAAAGACCCTGCTGTCTGGGATGCGTATCTGTTACATACCGGTATTTCTCGCGAAAAACTTGCAGCCCAGGATTTCCGAACACAAATTGATACCGCAATTCAGGAACGCACCTTTGAACCGTACGAAGATTTCCTTGGGACGCTCAATCTATCTCATGTTTTGGATTATCAACTCCAACTTGTAGTCAGTACTTATCCCGGGTGGCGTGTGCTTTTCTATCACGATGTTGCGCACGCTTTGACGCGCAGCGAGTCGCCTGAAGGAAATCCGGACCTACACAGGGTGCCAGTACCGTTGTTACCCCGTGCCATTTCGGAACTCGGCGGGCGATATTACCAAGCCGATTTACACCCAGAAACGCAAATAGGGGACGCAAATTTCTTAGAACATCCACATCGCGGCGTGACAACTGGACAAACCGGCATTATCGGGTCTGGATGCGTTATCTACCCTTGCACCTTGGGCGGTTTAAGCGTCAAAGTCAAACAACGGCACCCTACCATCGGCAACTTCGTAGAAATTGGCACGGACACGAGCTTACTCGGGCCGGTTCAGGTTGCTGAGCGGACTACTGTCGGCACAAACACCGAAATTTATGGGTTTGTCGAAATTGAGCAAAAATGTCGGATCGGTTCGTCCGTCGTTATCGGAACTATCCGCGGTGCGGCTGAATATCCCGGAAAAATCTATATTGGGGATGAGGTTCGGATCGGAGATGGCACCGTTATTGAAAACACATCAGAAATGGATCTGATTATACCGACCCGTTCACAGATTCCTGCGCGGAGTCACGTAGCAAACGACGGCTTCGGATTCCCACGATACGTGGCGTGACTCAAGGAAATGATGGTTAAACTCACGTTACAATATTCAAAATCACTACAAGCAAATCGGAGGTGCGCTTGCAACAACCGCGCAAGCGTTTCGGAAACCATTGTTAAAAAAAATAGAACGAGCCTTAATTAGCGTCTACGATAAAACATCCCTTTTAGAAATAGCGAATACCCTCGCTCAGCACGGGGTCGAAATTCTTTCTACCGGCGGGACAGCAAAACACATGCGAGACGCGGGCATTGACATACTGGATGTCTCTGACTACACCGGCTTTCCTGAAATGCTGGATGGTAGAGTCAAGACGCTCCATCCGAAAGTCCACGGTGGGCTCCTTGCCGAACGGGATAATCCGGAACACAGTGCCCAAACGGACGCACACGGCATAACCCCAATTGATATGGTGATATGCAACCTCTATCCGTTTGAGGCAACCGTTGCTAAACCGGATGTCACACTTCCGGAAGCGATTGAGAATATCGACATCGGTGGCCCGACGATGATTCGCGCTGCAGCAAAAAACTATAAGCACGTCGCTGTGCTCACAGCCCCTAGCCAATATCCACAAATTATCGCCGATTTGGCAACGAACGATGCATGCCTTTCGGAAGAGAGACGTTTTGAATTGGCACGCGCAGCGTTTATTCACACAGCACAGTACGACAGTGCAATAGCAACCTATCTTGCCAATTTAGAGACCGATGCCGAATTTGCTGATATGCTGACGCTCCGTTTCCGGAAGGCGGATGCGTTAAGATACGGTGAAAATCCGCACCAACAGGCCGCGTTCTATAGAACAGAAACATCCCCCGCCGCACCTTGTGCCGCGTGGGCAAAACAACGCAATGGCCCACCGCTATCGTTCAACAACATTCTCGATTTAGATGCCGCCTTAGAGATTGTCAAGGACTTTAAGTCGCCTGCTTGTGCAATCATCAAACATAACAATCCGTGTGGTCTAGCAACTGCTGACAATCTGCAAGATGCCTTCACGAATGCGCTTGAGTGTGACCGCACCTCCGCTTTCGGTTCAATTGTCGGTTTAAATCGAAAAGTGACAATTCAAACAGCGAATACTATTCGTGAAGCAGCAAAAGCGGGGGTGAAAATTGAGGCGGTTATCGCTCCGAATTACACCGAAAAAGCACTACGGGCATTGTCTCGCGTAGCAAACCGCCGTATCCTTGAAACCGGACCGCTCTCGCCACCGGAATCTGTTTTGCAAATCCGAAACGTCACCGGGGGTGCACTTGTCCAGGAACAGGATGTCCATCACACTGAAAAGGATGCCCTACAGGTTGTCACTAAACGCAAACCGACAGATGCGGAGATAGACTCCCTACTTTTCGCGTGGAAGGCGTGTAAACATGTCAAATCTAACTGCATTCTGCTTGCCCAAGACACACAAACAGTCGGTATCGGTGCGGGGCAGATGAGCCGTGTAGATGCTGCTATTATTGCTGTCCGCAAAGCTGGTGAAAAGGCGAACGGTGCCGTTTTAGCCTCCGATGCTTTCTTTCCATTCCCTGACGGTGTAACAATTGCTGGTGAGGCGGGCATTCGGGCAATTATCCAACCGGGCGGCTCCGTAAATGACGACTCTGTGATTGAAACAGCGAACACCTACGATATGGCGATGGTGTTTACAGGTGTCCGACATTTCCGCCATTAGATTTCGGACATTTTAAGCTCAACACTAACCTAAGTTGCCACATAGTAGCATAATCTTCCAGATTGTGCATATTTGTGTGCGAATTGGAAGTGAACGGGACAAATAGTAGCTAATTATCAGCATATTTTCATTAAAGACGGTGTTTCTAGGTCTAAAAACTTATAAGTAGCAACTTGGGTTACACTAACACGTTTCAGGAAATTGAAAATTGCCAACTACATTAACACTCCCTTCTACGATAATTACGGGGGTAGGTGCCTCCGAAGAGGTAGGTAAGCAGGCGAAACGGCTCGGTGCCACAAACGCGCTTATCGTGACGGACCCGGGCATTGCTAAAATCGGATACGCTGAGCAGGTTGCCCGAAACCTACGTGCTGTAGGTATTGCTGTCTCACACTTCTCTGGTGTCACACCCGACCCGACTCTGTTAAACGTGCAGGATGGATTAAAGCAGTACGTTGCCGAAGGCTGCGATGTGATTGTAAGCGTCGGCGGCGGTAGTGCAATTGATTGCGGAAAAGGCATCGCTGTCAAACGCACTAACAGTGGCGAATTTTTGGACTATATGGGGGTAGACAAAATCCTGAATACAGGTGCCCCCTTAATTGCTATACCGACCACAGGTGGAACCGGCAGCGAAGTCACAAAAGTCACCGTGCTTACCGACACAGAACGGAACGTCAAAATGATGCTGAGCAGTGCATGTTTACTCCCAGCTGTTGCACTGGTTGACCCGTTGTTATCTGTCACAACGCCGCCCTCCTTGACTGCGGCAGTCGGTGTTGATGCGTTGACACATGCGATAGAGGCGTATATCTCTAAACGCGCGCAACCGATAACGGACGCGCTTGCATTGAAAGCGATTGTGATGATTTCGGGTTCACTTCGGCAGGCATGGGCGGATGGCGAAAATATCGCCGCCCGAACAGATATGATGCTCGGCGCGTCAATTGCGGGCATGGCGTTTAGCAACGCGTCTGTCGCCTTAGTTCACGGTATGTCACGGCCGATTGGTGCCTATTTTCACATTCATCATGGATTATCAAACGCGGTGCTGCTGCTTGATGTGATGGCGTTTAGCGTAGTCGGCGCGCCTACACGTTTTGCCGATATCGCCCGCGCGATGGGAGAACCGATTGATGGGTTATCCCCAATGAAGCAAGCAGATGCAGCGATTTCTGCTGTCCAACGACTCGTCAACGATATCCAAATGCCTCGACTCGGAGAGATTGGGATTGATAACGAGAAATTTGAACAGGTTATTGAACAGATGGCAGTTGACGCTATTGATAGCGGCAGTCCTGCTAACAACCCGCGGCAAGCCACTGCTGAGGAGATAGTTGCACTCTATCGGAAATGCTTCGACCCGCGAGGTGCATAGGCACACCTAAGATATGCACGACTACATAGTTTGATAGGATAAAAAATGACAATAATTGATTCTCACACACACGCATGGCCCCGCTGGCCCTATCAACCGCCGGTTCCGGATGATGAGAGCCGTGGAAAGGTTGAACAGCTCCTGCACGAAATGGATAGGCACGATGTCGACAAGGCAGTGCTTGTCTGTGCACGCATTGATAGAAACATAGACAACAACGACTACGTTGCACAGTGTGTCGAACGTTACCCTGAGCGTCTGATTCAGTTTGCAGATGTGGATTGTTCATGGACAGAGACATATCACACGGACGGTGCAGCGGAACGGCTCAAAACGGCGGCAGAAATGTACACGCTCAAAGGCTACACACACTACCTCAGGGGTGATGACGATGGCAGCTGGTTTTTTTCGAGTGAAGGGCAACGTTTTTTTCAAACGACCGCTGAACTCGGTCTCATCGCCAGTATTGCCATGGGAAGTCAGCAGCACGCGCCGCTTCGGAAATTAGCGGCACAGTTTCCTACGATTCCGTTTCTGTGCCATCACATGGCAGGGGCGCGAGCCGGTGAGGCTCACCCCTATCCACAGCTTGAGCAGGTCCTCGCCTCCGCCAAGGTGCCGAATATCTACGTGAAAATGTCAGGGTTCGCTTACGTTTCGCAGGTCGCGTGGGATTATCCTTACTCCGATACACATTGGATAGTCCGCGCACTTTACGAACATTTCGGCCCCGGTCGACTCTGCTGGGGCTCAGACTATCCGGTTGTCCGTAACTTTATGACCTATCAACATGCATTAGAGGCGTTCCGGACCCACTGCACCTTTATTCCGGCGGCCGACAAAACCGAAATTTTAGGCGGCACCCTCCAACGATTGCTATCGGCAGCAGGGGAGCAGTAGCGTAAGCACAGGCCTGCTATGCAGGGTTTTAGCATCTATTGTTTTTTTAGGCATCCTGTGATACTATATACCTAAGTTGCCACATAGTAGCATAATCTTCCAGATTGTGCATATTTGTGTGCAAACTAAAAGTGGACGCTACAAATATTGCCTAATTATCAGCATATTTTCATTAAAGACGGTGTTTCCGGGTCTAAAAACTTATAAGTAGCAACTTGGGTTACTATATACACATCATGGAAAAAACATCTGCTCTCATTCCGATTTACACTATAGGTTATGGCAGTCGTTCGATAGAGGAACTCATCGAACTGCTACACGTCCATAAGATTGCTTATCTCATTGATGTTCGCTCGGCACCCTATTCTCGCTATAAGCCGGAATTCTCTAAGCTCCCGCTAGCGAATACGCTGGAACAGCACGGTATCCGCTACGTGTTTATGGGCGATACGCTCGGTGGTAGACCGGACGACGAAACGTGTTACGTCAACGGGAAAGTCGATTATGAAAAGGTTAAAACCACGGAGGCCTATCAGCGCGGCATTCAACGCCTTCATGCTGCCTTTTTGCAACAACAATCTATTGTCCTGATGTGCAGTGAGGGGAAACCGGAGACGTGCCACCGATGTAAACTTATCGGGGCAACCCTTACAAATGAGGAGATAGCGGTCATTCACATTGATGAAGATGGTGAGCAACTCACACAGGAACAGGTTATTGAACGGTTGACAGGCGGACAATTGTCGATGTTTGGTGAGGAGACGTTTCATTCTCGGAAAAAATATCCGTAATTTAATTCGCTATGAAAAAAATCAAAATTGTCACCATCGGTGTCTACGGATTTGATGAAATCGGTTTTTTCGACGCTTTACGTAAAGCAGCGGTTGATACATTCTGCGATATTCGTAGCCGACGGGGTGTACGCGGCGCAACTTACGCGTTTGCCAATAGCAAGCGGCTGCAAGCACGTCTTTCAGAACTCGGTATCCAATACATCCACCGTAAAGACCTTGGCCCGACGAAAACCGTTCGAGAAAAACAGGCAGCGGCGGATAAAGCCACGAAAACTGCTAAACGCAAACGAACTAAACTTGGGAAAACGTTCATTGAAGCCTACCACACAGAATGCCTCGACGCGTTTGACCCGAAAAGCCTGCTGGATGAACTGGGAACGGATGCCAAAGTTGTAGCACTTTTTTGTGTCGAAACTGCCCCGGATGCATGCCACCGCTCCTTAGTAGCGGATAAACTGGCGACAGCATTCAATCTGGAGGTTGAAAATATTTTGCCGTGAGAGTCTTAATTGTTGCAAAAACCCGAATGGGAAGTGGCGCGTGCATCGGTGCCATTACTGAGACAGGAAAAAGTGTCCGACTTATTCCGTTTAATGCTGACCCACATGAGGGTGCGAACAGAGAATATGAGGTTGGGGATATTTGGGAGATTTCCGCTGAGCCTGAAACTTCACTGATTCCACCGCATAACGAAAACATTGTGGTTCATAAAAAATCGCGCCTTCGGACAACGCAAGACACAAAAAATTTGATAAGCGCGATTGAACTTTTGATGCCCCCGAAAATTGGAGCTCCCCGAAAACTCTATGAAGGTTTATTGAAAACGACAACTAGCGGTTCGCTTTACATTGCAGTGGACGGTGATATTCCACCTTACAGCACTGCGTTTTGGAGACCAGATCAGCCGCTTGCTCGCGATACAGAAGGGAAGCGAATACGATATCGATACCCTACCGAAAATGGAGGCTACACGCTTACCTTTGTCGGTTTCCAAGAACCGCTTGAGACAATTCCGGCAGGGACGCTCCTGCGTGTGTCGCTGGCACATCGGTGGAGACCAAAAGAGCAGCCGGATGCTGAAGAACGGCACTACGCACAGCTCTCCGGCTGGTTCGTCGAAGAAATAGCACAAGCACAATCGGAGCGTCCGAGAGCACAAGAATCGCCTCCGCTATCAACTCCGATGCAAACTCCCTTAGAAATCCTCACAAACGTTTTCGGACATGAACAGTTTCGCCCATTTCAGGAAACTATCATCAACCATATCCTAAAACGACAGGATGCACTGATTGTTTTACCCACAGGTGGCGGAAAATCTCTCTGCTATCAATTGCCTGCACTCATGTTTGAGGGTGTGACGGTTGTTGTTTCACCCCTAATTTCACTCATGCAGGACCAGGTGATGCAACTCCAAAATCGTGGCATCCACGCTGCATTTCTTAATCACACTGTTGGGAACACAGAATACGTCGCCACGATGCAGCAGGTCAGGCAGGGTAAAATCAAACTGCTGTACGTTGCGCCTGAGACGCTCGTTCGCTCCGAAATACTTGTTATGCTTGAGGAGTCAGATGTTGCCTGCCTCGCCATTGATGAAGCGCATTGTATTTCAGAATGGGGACACGACTTTCGGCAGGAATATCGACAACTGGTCACCATTCGCCAACGATTCCAAAACGCCGTTTGCGTCGCCCTAACAGCGACTGCAACCCCACGGGTTCAAAACGACATCAAAAAATTACTCAAGTTTGACGACGGAAATGAGTTTATAGGCAGTTTTGACCGAGAAAATCTATTCATCGCTGTTGAACCGAAAGTTGAATTGCTGGAACAGACGCTCGCGTTTCTTAATAGGCATCGCGGTGAATCCGGCATTATATATTGTCAAACCAAGAAGCAGGTTGAATCGCTCTGTCGTAATTTAACCGCCAGACGGTTCTCAGTACGCCCTTACCATGCAGACCTTGATAACGCAACTCGAAGGCAAAATCAAGAAGCATTTATTAAAGGCGACATCCAAGTAATCGTTGCCACAATTGCGTTCGGTATGGGAATAGATAAGGCGGACGTCCGTTTTGTTCTACACGCCGGTTTGCCCAAGGAACCCGAATCTTACTACCAAGAAATCGGGCGCAGCGGTCGCGATGGACTTCCAGCCCAATGTCTTTTGCTATTTAGTTACGGCGATGTTGACACCATCAATCATTTCATCGAGCAGGGCGCACAATCCGAAAAACAGGGACGACTGGAAAGAGCACAAACACTCATTTCATGGGCAACGTCAATAGCATGTCGACGAAAAGTGTTATTGGCCTATTTTGGGGAGCAATATGAGCAGGAAAATTGTGGAATGTGTGACAACTGCCGCAAATCAGAAATCGACCGTGTCGACTTGACGGTACCCGCGCAAAAATTTCTTTCCTGTGTCCTCCGGACAGAAGAACTATTCGGGGAAGCTTATGTTACTGATGTCCTACGGGGGTCAAAGCGGAAAAAAATTCTTGATAACGGACACGACACACTCTCCACATACAGCATTGGCATAGAATACAGTAAGACGCAGTGGCGATATTTGTCTCATCAATTCCTCCAACACAAACTACTTGAACGAGATGCACGGCATGGGAGTCTCCGCGTAACGCAGAAAGGTCGGGGAGTACTCAGTAGCAAAGATACGTTTTGGGGATTTTCGGTGGAATCGGTAGATATTTCCACATCCGAAGTGCTCTCTGAATATGCCCCGGAACTCTTTGAATTACTTCGAACGCAACGAGACAAAACCGCTGAGGTGGAGGGTGTAGCTCCTGAGACCGTTTTTCACGATAAAGCACTGAAAGCGATGGCGACCTATTTTCCGACATCTGAGGAAACTTTCAGACAGATGCCTAGCGTGGGCCCCTCGAAATCGGAAAAATATGCTGATATCTTCTTGCCAATCATTTGTGATTATTGCAAGGAAAATGAAGTGGAACCGGATACCCATGAACTTTTCGAGCAACTTCGCTCAAAACGTACAACAGTAGCAGAGCAGGAGAAATTACCGGCATATCGTATCTTTAGCAACAAGACGTTGCAAGAAATGGTGACTCAATTACCACAATCGGTAGGAGAATTTGAGGAAATTCACGGCGTTGGGCCCGTGAAAATAGAAAAATACGCCAAGTTTTTTTTGCCGATTATCCGGGCCTACTGTAAAGAACATGGTATTAATTGAAACACCTTTTTCGCTACATTCACACAAGTTGCCCCCTATTCAAAGCTGATATCTTCTTGCCGTTCATTTGTGATTGCTGTAGTTAAAAAAGTTCAACTTTTACCGAAAATTGTGGTATAATTAAGGTACCCCACATTGGATGAGAAGACGAACCTTTGGTATTCTTTTGGTATCCTTTACCGAAGGTTCGCCTTGTCCAAGTGGCATAGCGAACTTTGCGAATTGTGAGAATACTTTGATTTAGATAACGCTCGGATAAACACGCCCAACAAACCTACGTGCATAACTCATGGAGGCTCTCATGGCATCTAGTGCAGCAAGGACTTATCTGACCCCCGAGGAGTACCTCGCTTTTGAACGTAAAGCGACAACTAAACATGAGTACCTCGCGGGAGAAATAGTCGCAATGTCCGGGGCAAGTTTTGCCCATAATTTCATCACCGGGGATATCTTCGGTGAGCTCCGTGCTCAGTTGCAAGGCGGAAAGTGTAAAGCTGCCACCAGTGATATGCGCGTCAAAGTCAGTGAAACTGGAGCGTACTTCTACCCGGATGTTGTCATTTTCTGCGGTGAACCTCAAGCAGAGGATAACAGCTCGGACACACTTCTCAATCCAACTGTCATCATAAAGGTGCTTTCTCCCTCAACAGAGGCACGTGACCGAGGCGAGAAATTCTGGCATTATCAGCAACTCGCGTCCTTGCAAGAGTACATCCTTGTTTCTCAAGACCGTATTTGTGTCGAACATCATCTTCGCGAAGGAATCGATTGGCTGCGAACCGAATTTCGGGAGCTTGAAGAGGTAATCTCGCTCACTTCAATTGAGTGCAAGTTGTACCTGCGCGACATCTACAGTAGCGTCGATTTGTAGCCTAATCTGTTAGATTGTGCATATCAGGACGCAAGCTAATAGGCAGTGTCCAAATCAACTGACAATGGACGAATACCCTACTAATTGGAATAATAAGGAGAAAACAGTGATAAAAATTGGAATAGTCGGAATCGGATTTATGGGAATGATTCACTACTACGGTATCCAGCGTATCAAAGGGGCAGAAGTTGTCGCTATCTGCACCCGGGATAAGAAAAAATTGGCTGGCGATTGGACCGGCATCCAAGGTAATTTCGGTCCCCGTGGCGGCATGGAAGACCTCTCTCACATCCGAAAATACAGTGAGATTGACGAACTGCTCGCCGATGAAGAGGTTGAGCTGGTCGATATCTGCCTACCGACACACCTCCACAAATCTGTTAGCATGGCATCCCTCAACGCGGGAAAACACACGCTCGTCGAAAAACCTATCTCCATTGATATTGACGATGCCAATGAGATAGTTCAACTTGCTGAAGAGACAGAAAAACTTTTTATGGTAGCGCATGTGCTTCCCTTCTTTGCGGAGTATGCTTACGCGAAACAGCTGGTTGAAGGTGGAAAATATGGCGAGCTGCTCGGCGCACATTTCAAGCGAATTATTTCAAAACCGAATTGGTCACGAGATATTGCCGATATTGAAAAAAGCGGTGGGCCCGGCATAGATTTACATATTCACGATACGCATTTCATTCAACTGCTTTGTGGGGTCCCCGATGCCGTATTTTCACAAGGCAAGTTGGCAGGCGGTAATTTCGTCGATTATTTGACTACACAATACATCTACAACGATAAGGAGCTTGCCGTGAGTTGTTCATCGGGGGCAATTTCACAAAGTGGGAGAGCCTTCTCACACGGGTTTGAACTCTATCTCGAAAAGGCTACGCTGCTATTCGATTTCGCTACACTTGGCGGAGAGCCGGTCACCGCCGTACCGCTCACACTTCTCACCGAGGATGGCGAGGTCCAGCGAGTGGATTTAGGGGAAGTTGACCCAATTGATGCCTTTACCGCGGAGATTCAATACGCCGTCGATGCTGTCGATTGGGAAGATGAGCCTACCGCGCTGTCCGGCGTTGGAGCGAGAGATGCGCTCCTGCTCTGCTATAAAGAAGCGGAATCTGTTAAAACCGGAGAAATCGTGCCGATTCACTAAGTCGCGCGCTCCATCTTCTTGGGACAAATTGCGATATGAACGCATTTTATTCCGTTAGCAACATCGGAGAACTCTATGTTCCCACCGCATGTCGAGACGTTGTTTTTGCGCGCGCAGCTGTAAAACGGTTTGCACATCAGGATTTAGAACAGTACAACCGGATTTTCACACATATCCAGCGCGGGGGTGTCGCTGTAGTAGAAGGAAAATGGGAGCAAATTACGGCTGTAATGGATTATGTTCAACGCCACAAAAAGGAATTGGACTCGCCGCAGACCAAGCGGACGCGCGACCGACGAGACGCACCGAAACAGGCACGGGAGCAAGCTATCTCACGGTTGATGTGTTGGGCAGATACGGAGGGCATCTTACAGGTCGACCCTGCCCCTACCTTACCATACCTATTGGAGTTGATTGGCGAACTGCCGGACGCAAATAGGGGGTGCCCGTTTCTCGTACCTGTGACGCTTGTTCAACGGATTCAAAACACCCTTGAGTCCACCTATCCTATCCATGCTTTGGATGCATCCCTCGTCGCATCTGAAAACGTCCTTGCCCCACGTTCTCAGGAGACAGTTGAATGCTTTCAAGAGGCGTTGCAAAACGTGCGGGACAGCTTGCCACCTAACCCTACAATTGTGGACATCGGTTGTGGCAGTGGATGCTTGACGTTGTTGGCGTGGCAGGAGCTGGGGGAAACAGCAGAAATATATGCATCTGACCTCCTTCCTGAAGCAGTGGCAACGACGAAATTGAACATTCAACGCCTCTTGTCACATTCGGACAATATCCATGTCATGCCCCCCGGTGACCTGTTTGCGCCATTCAGTTCGCGTCAATTTGACGTAATTCTTTTCAATGCGCCGTGGGTTGTTGCCCGTGCACGCAACCGGGCAGAACTTGCTATACACGATGAAAAACAGCAAACCTTGCAACGTTTTTTTGAACAAGTGCCGAACTTCCTAAAACCTGAGGGTATGCTGCTGTTAGGTTACGCGGATGCCTCCGGACAGAAAGCAATTGCCAACCTTGAAAGAATAATCGCGGAGGCGCGGTTCGTGTGTAACGCGCGCTTCAAAAGACGGGTTGCAACGCATCGTTCTAAACGGAAGTGGGAACAGATTCGGGTGTACGTTTTAGGGAGAGAATAGATGAGTACGTTCAGGTATAATGTCGAGACAGCAATGACAGGACGCTCACCTATTGTAGGCGCGATAAGCGCACCTACAACAGACTCGCGCGGTTAATTAGAGATACCTACCTTTTTACTATAGTTTGGACAATATCCGTGAGTCGGATCCCCGCTTTCAAAGCATCTCTGATTTTTCTCTAAGTGCCTCACACAAATGCAAACAGGAGAAAAATGGTTTCCGCCGATGGGTTTCCAAAGCGCGGTTTCCCCAGTGGGGCGGAATGTTTATAGAATGTTGGAAACCGTTGGAAACCGTTGGAAACCGTTAGCAAGAAGGTTGTGATGCTAAGCCTATCTCTGCTGCGCGTCAAAACCCTCTTCCCCGCTTCCACCCTTCCATTCTTCCAACCTTCCACCTATCCGTTTGACCAGAACGTTGTGCCTCCCTAAAATTGTCCAAACTTTAGTACCTTTTTACCAGAGGCGTGTGAAATTCAATCTGCCGGTAAGTCCTGTTTCCTCATCACCTTTTTTAGTTTCATATCCAACATATATGCCGAGGGTGTTATTCTCACCGTAGCCGAGCTCCACACGTCCGCCGACGTTTAAATTCAACAGCTCACCCTCATCACCGAGCGTCATGAACGTTTCAATCTGCGGCCCGATTGCGATAGTATCGTTAAGGGAATAGGTAATAAAATTGCGGGTGTAGAGAGAATCTGTCCTTTCGTCATCTAATACAGAAGCAACGGTGCTGTATGTCCAAGAGAAAAGGAACATCTTATCGATGGATAAGAAAGCCAAGAATTGTGGATGCAATCTTTCCGGTCCATCCGCATTCTTATAATTAAAACCGATGCCGAGCATCGGGAGCAGGAAAAGTGACGAATTGTCCTCGTAAAATGCGGGGACTGTGATGCCCATAGCAAACTCACCATCCGTGCCGTTTGCATAGATTTTAGAATCAAACGAGACGTTACCGAGCGGATGGCTGGCTCCGACTAGGAAATAGGTGCCTAAGCTGTCCACGTCAACTTCGAACCATCCCGAAACCCCGCGTTCTTCTTCCTCTGTTTCTGCCTCGGTTTCATGAGCGTCCGCGAACGCAGTCGTGGAGAAACCGATGAAGCATACCATACACACTATCAGCAAGATAGCATGCAATTGAAATATTTCGATTTTCATGTAAATCTCCTTTGTTGTGTGAATTAATCACATATATATTAGTATATCCTATTTTCCGAGAAGATTCAACAATTTTGGAGAATGCCTAGGCAGTTCGTCTGCTTTACCTCGCTTTGTGCCTACAGCGCAAAAATCCTTGCCTGAGTTAACCCGCTGCCTTGACCTGCCGCATCAACCGTTCCAGCTTATTTTTATCTTTGACACCCTTCGATGCCTCCACACCGGAACAGAGGTCAATGCCGTGGGGTTGGATTGTCTCAATGGCTGCTTTGACGTTCTCCGGACGAATTCCCCCCGCAAAGAAAACCGGTAGCGGGCTTTCTGCGATAAGTGCAGCAGCAACATGCCAATCACAGGTTTTGCCTGTCCCACCATATCGGGGCGGTTCCTGGCTCATATCAACAGTATCAAATAAGAGAAAATCGGCACCAGCATCCCGGTACGCGTCCATTTCTGCTTGAACTGCTAACATATCCACATTTTCTGGACTCCCCGCAGGCAGGTAAACCGATTTCCAGAGTTGACACGACACGTGTCCCTTAAGTGCTTCGACCTGTTGGGGCGGCTCCTGCCCGAGGAGCTGAACCGCAAACGGTTGAATTCGTGACACCGCTTCCTGAATCTCCGCCGTTGTTCGATTGTATAGCAGCAAAACCGTCGGAATGGGACTTACTTTAGCAATGTCTACCGCTTGTTCAGTGGTCAGCGACCGTTCTGAAGAGGCGACATCTACCAATACCCCAGAATAATCTGCACCGGCTTCAGCCGCTAGGTGGGCATCATGAATTGAGGTAGTGCCGCAGATTTTGACAACGCACTTGTTCATTTTTCTCCTTTCTCCTATCGTAATAGCATCCCATTGCCTTCGACTCCAAGACTAGCGAAACCCCTTCCGTTTAGGAGGCAGCAACGCCTTAAAAACTTTTGGAGCTCTCTTTTTCAGCTTGTCGAGTTGTCGTCCGATGAGTTTCCGAGTCGACTTATCTTCCTCTATCAATGTCATCAATAATAGTATCCTGGCTTGTTCCTTTGCTGGAAATTCAGTTAGCTTATCAAGGATAGCATCTGTGTTTTCCTTCACCTCGTTTGGTTTTAGAAAACGGCGAATTGACCAAGACAACACAACTGCCATATAGATGTCATCTTGAGACTCGGAGGCTACCAATTCGTTGAGCATATCCTTTGTGTAAGGTTCCAAAAAAGCACTGTTAAAAGAGATGTCGCTTAGGGTCAGTGCAATGAAGTCAGAGAAAATATTAGGGATATTAACATCCATGGAAGCGAAGATTTCCTGGAATTTCTCACGTACCTGGGGCGCATAACGAATTGCGTTTTTAAGCCCATAAGTGTGCTGTTGGGGCGGAGAGTGCCACCCCGCTTGGAGCAGCCGACCGCCAAGAAGTTTGCCAAGGTCGGCGGTGAGCTCCGTATCGGCATGCGAATAAATTTTTTCCAATAACGATTGACTTATCTCCCGCCGTAGCCCAATGTAAAAGAAGGCAACCTCGCTCCAGAGGTCGTCGAAATAGGTGTCTACAATCAGGTCCTCATTTAGGTCCTCAACGTACCCCCAATTTTCATGGATGTAGAACGCAGCGAAGTAATCAAGGAAAGACCTATGTTTGAAAATCACTTCCACCTGTCCATTTAAAATGCCTGCCCTCTCTATTTCTCGGACAAACCCCTTCAATTTTTCAGCGTCCCATCTATATTGCAGTGCATAAGCATTGAGAAACTGTTCAAATTCCTCGCGAGGCACTGCCAGCCTGTTTTTGTTCCGAAACTCTTGATAAGCGAGAACGCTCAGAAATTTCCTTTTCACGCGATAATCAAATAGCACCTCAATTCCTCTATCCCAATCTTCTGCACCTAGTGCCATGTCAAAAAACCGCTCGTAGAGTTCTGTGACAGATGCGGGAATCTCCTTATGTTCTTCAACCAACTCAACAAGTAGCATGAGGGAAAGCGGGACTAGCGGAATTTGTGCTTGTATTTTTTCAAGACTTTCTTTCATGGCCGTCAACACGTTAGGGTCGCTTACCAATTTGGTAACCATTTTTAAAGCCTGACTGAATTCAAACGGAAGCAATTCATATTTCTGATATTTCTCAGGCAATGTGTTGAGAATGTCAATCTTCCGGCTGGTGAGAATATAGGAGCACCCTATTGATTCCGAAAATTCGTCCAATTTATCAATAACATCGCGTCGGTGGGGGGGATTCAATTTCATCAAAATCTTAGGTGTGTAGACCCCGTTGCTTTAGCACGGGGAGGAAACACCGCTCCTATATTGAAAGTTCAAGCGTGTGAGGACTTGAAAATCTGTGCGTTTCGCACCCGTTGTGAGGCGTTCACCTTCTAAACTATAGATAGAAAACACCCCTTTCGCATTAATACCCGTCCTCGGTGGGAAGGACGTGTGATACCGTGTTTGCCGTGCTTTATCAGCGTGTTTTTCACAAGTCCTTCGCCTAACACAGTTCCGCCATATCTTGACCGTATTCCGCCCTTTGCTGGTTGTTCTCGGTGCAAGTTACGCCTTGCTACGGGTATCGGGGATATGCAAAACACGGCTGTATTGTCGGGTTTGAGTGCCATCGCTTTCTTTGTGTCACCATTGACAACCGAATGTGCCATCACCCAACTATCAACGCAGTGTGCATAGAAGTCATCAGAGAGTTTGTCTTGGCTCTTCTCTAATCCTAATGCCTTCCTCCGCGCGGAAGTCCACCTGCCTTTATAGCAAAACACATTTCCAACGCCATAGCGTGCTATCAACTCAGAGACAAACCAGCGTTTACCAACCTCCAACGGACTAAAAGCTGTGTTCCATCGCTTCTTACCCGGTTTTGTTCTTGCCTTGATGTCCTCCAAACAGATTTTTGTGACAGGATACAAGTCAGACACCCAATCCAGGATGCGGAGTTTCCAATCCCAACGGGCCCGGGTGCCTGCGGGGAGTTTCTGTCTGTTCGCACCTTTGTTGGTGCGGTTCTTGCGGTTGGGACACTTCCGAGAACGCCTACCTCGGCGGAGTTCACGTCTTTTCTCAACCTTCTTTCCAACTTTGTTATGTGCATCTGCCTGCACGTTCAGATACGTATGCGTCGCAGATTTGACGGTAAATCCCTCTTTCTTACTTCCAGGATCTACACCGACAACGATGTCTTGTGTTTCTCTATCACTCGGTGCTTTGTTGAGACGGACACAATAGACACCGTTGTTCCAATAAGGCGTTGCTTCACCGCGTTTGACAAGTTTCCTCGCACGTGCAGCATGCATCGGCATCAGCTGTTGTCCATCCTTTGTTTTGACTGGCACAAACATAAGTTTGTTTTCTCCTTTCGGGTATATATTGCCCCATCCAGATCAGGGGTTCGTAGTGGAATCGGACTTGGGGAGCATCCGAAACATACTTTAGGCTGCCACGCCCAGAACCCCCGATATATTACTGTAGTCAACAAGTTACCCTCGTCTCTGTGATAGCCTTGGCGGGCATCAAAGACAGGTTTCCCCTATGCTTTAGCTGGGGGTTATTGACCTAATCCATCAACGACCAATACATCTACGTGAAAACGTTTCTCGGTTTCATCGCATTCAAAGTGTGCTGACAGAAAACTGTCCACTGATTCTAATTCTAAGAATTGTCTTGCGGTGACGACGATAGGTACGGATATTTTTTTATCAGATTTTCCCGGTTTTTTCAACAAACGTTTGTAGGCATCTCGATACATACCAATGGCTAATTTCGCCATAGCACCTGTTTTACCGGTCCCCGGGTCACCTAATAAAATCAGTTTTTTCCGCTCCTTGGCGAAAATTTCTCGCAGATGCAAGAAAGAAAATTTCCTTTTTTTCAGTACCGTTCTTATACTCTTTTCATCAAATTTACGTTGCGCGGTGAGCGGTCTAATTAAGGGCTCAACGAAGTATTCGGACAAATTTTTACCCGATTCCCCACGCCGATGATTTGCCTCTAATTCGCTAATTTTCTTCTCAAGGAAACTGATAACTCTTCCTTCAAAGAAAATCTCCGGATAAAATTCGGTGAAATTGTCAATGAGCCAATTGATATCGAATACCTTAATTGTGGTTGCCGTTGTGAGTTCACTTGTAAGTCTTTTTCGCGCATTGTTACTACACTCCCCTGCTAACACAACGTAAACCGTGGAGACGGGTAAATCTTCAAGAATTGATTTCGTTTGAGCGGGATGTGCTTCAGCTTGTTCGATTTGGCTCTGAATTTCCGCTACTCTTTTCGCGGTGCTCCGCGAGAAAACAGCCTGAGTACGCGATTTTAAGTCGTCAACATCACCAAGAGTCTTACCGTTGATATGCCCACATTTCACCACAACCCCGATAACATGTGTGATAAGTCCGCTATTTTTAACCAGGACAAGGTCTTTCCCAAATTCCCGTGCGCCGTGGGTGATTTCTACTAGATAATCAGGCTCCATCGCTTGAAACAATTCTTTCAGGAGCTTATGCAAGTCCGTTTCCCGGTAATCCATAATGATTTGCCGTCGTAGAGCTTTTGGTAGAGATTGTGCTTTCTTCTTCAAATCCATTTTGCAGCTCCTTTTTTAGGAGAATAGGTGAGTACAGAAACTCACCCTTACGGTTCGGCAAAAACTACAAAAACACCGTTTGCCGGTCGGCATCCGAATAACAGATAATCATCGTCACAGGTTGCCAGCCGGTGTTGACAGCGTTGTGTTTTACGTTGCGCGGAATACGTAACATCATACCCGGTTTGAGCGGAATGACTTCATCTCCTAACGTATGGTCACATTCACCGGAGAGGACATAGATGAGCTCCTCACAGTTCGGATGATAGTGGGGTGGGTTTCCTTCGCCTGCATTAATGTAAACGACACCGAAAGTCATCTCAGCCGCCGGGTCGATTTCGTTATTGCATAACCATTTAATGGCACCCCATGGAAATTCAAGAGCACCCGCCTCATTGCTATTGGTTAAGGTGATTTCCATCGTCCTTTTCCTTTTATAGTAAGCGGCGTTTGTCTACACAGAAAAGCATGCCAATCTTTGTTGAACATACCCTTGTAGACCTACTGCCGGTTTTTCATGAAGATAGCCGATAGGTGCACAGATAGCTCTCACACTGTCGACCTGCTGGTTCACTTCATGATGTGTGTGCCCGAAGAGGACATGTGTGACAAGCGGTTCGTTACGGCAGCGCGCGCCGAGCCCTTCACTTCCCATGAACGCGCGAAAAAAGTCCCACGGCAACTCGCCGCGGTAGTGGATACACTCCCGAAACGGAACGTGATGTGTGACAACGATGATACGCGATACCTGATTCCGGAGAAAATCGAGCTGCTTCCCAAGTTCCGCCTCAAAACGGTGGGCGATAGCTGGGTCGGTGTCGAGCCACCTGGCGTAGTGCTTATCACTCCAAACTGTCCCCATCAGCTGTTTTTCTGCGTATTGTTCGGTAGAAAAGTTGTAGCCTTCTGGGGCAAACGTATAATCATACCACCCGATGGTACCACAGAATCCCACCGCTCCGATGAAATAGGGGGCATCCATGAGTGAAAAAAAACCATTGTCGTGACAAATTTCTGAAATTACCCGGCATTTTTGAGTGCTTGTCAGGCCAGCCTTTTCGCTAACCCAAATGTCGTGGTTGCCGGGAACGAAAAGCATCGGGCATGTCAAATCGGATTGTTTGAATTCACTAAGTATTTTGTAAAATTCGGATAAATTTGGCGTTATATCTCCAGCTAGGACAAAAACGTCAAGTTCTTCGGCTTCTATAGCATCGATAAGATACGGCACAATTGCGCTATTCGCTTCAGTTGCGTCTATATGTAGGTCAGAAATGAGTCCTATCTTCATTATCAGCAGTTAGCAATCAGGTAGCGGGTTTGCTATAACAGCATCCCGCGTTTAGTTAGATGTGGTTGTTAAGCTTGTGAACACTTCATCAAGAAAGATACGAATAGCAGAGTTATCGCCTTGGAACCGCTGTCGTTGGCGTTCAAGTGCGCGAAGTGAGGCGGTATCGCCAATTTTTGCGAGAGCGTCAACTAGCGTTAATTGAATTGCGGGTGCTTCGGTAGTTTCAAGAGTCTTAATCAAAAAATTCCGTGCTTTCGTTCCACCGATGTGCCCGAGTGCGGAGACAGCAATATCTTTCGCCGAGGTATCCGCGTCATCAAAGGCGGCAATAAGTGCATCAACCGCTGGCGCGCCAATCTGACTGAGTGCCAAGCCTGCTTGAAAACGGATACCCGGGATTTCATTTCGGTTTTTGAGGACTTTGACGAGCGGTTCAATTGCCGAAATAGGCTTAAGTGTTCCAAGGATAGTGAGACACGCTCGCCGAATTTCCTGCTCCGGCTCCGTCACAAGTTGCGTATACTGCTCAACAAGTTCCACAAGGGGCCCTTCATTGACCTTCTGGTACAATGCCTCGGAGCGGTGTCGAAATTGGGTGCCGAAGGGAGCTGCCAACGTTGCCGTGTTTTCTGTGAGGTTAACCCGCAGCAGTCCGAGAATTTCAGCGGATTCCCGGTGCCGAGGCTCAAGTACGTCAGCAGGCAGCTGATTTGCATCGGCACGTTGAAACTGCTGAAATAGCGGGTTAAGTTTGCTGAAAGCGACAAGCCGTTCTAAGCTCCGCGCTGCTGCTTTTCGAAGCGAAAGCTCTGGACTGTTTTGGAGGACTTCAGCCAAAGCTTCCACAGCCCGGGCATCCCCTAAGTTGCCGAGGGCTGTAACAGCGGCAATTTTCACACCGATGAGTTCTGTTGTGCGAAACCGCAACGTGTTCCCCTGTTTTGAGAATTCCTTGACACTCTTTTTGTAGTCGCTGAGACTGTAAATTTTTCGCTCATCAACAATCTTTTCAACGATATTTCCGACCTGAATCATGTCAGTATTCGCTGCCGGGGTGCCGGGTTTAATTTCTTTAATACGGGTAGTGCCGGTGCCTTCAACCTTTAAACCGACCTTGTCCCCAGTTTTTCGCGTTGCGATGCGGAGCGGCGGTTTACCTTTGAGGTATAGCAGCATATTATTATCTTTCGCTATTGCCTTTTTGACTGCATTCTTGAAATCCCCAGGGCTCTGAATTGGATATTCCCCAATTACGTAAGAAATCAGTTCTCCAGGTAGCAGGTTCGCTTTATCGGCGGGACCGTTCGGCGTAACAGTGCGGATAACAACTCCGCTTGTTGACCATCGATTTTCGAGGTCACTATCAAGTTGTTGTACCTCCATTTGCAGCCGTTCATCGTAATAGCGGTTGTCACATCCTATTGTGATGCCTAGGACGACAAGCAGCAAGAGGGTTAGTATGTTTTTCAGCATCCGTGTTCCTTCCATTTTTTAGGTGCGATGTCGCTGTTGTTGGCATTACGTTTCTTAGGGCGTAGGCATGCTATCTAAAATCATAAGCTCTGTTCAAAAATTCTTGAGTTGCACAACAGCTTCTCGGCTACTCTGCTCTTTCAATGCATCTAAAAGCGGGCGGACAGCTTTCTCATCGCCAAGTGTAGCGAGAGCGCGAATTGCATCAACTCGGAGCGAAGAGCCCTTATTCTGTGTAATTTTGACTAGCTCCGGCACCGCTTTCCCGCCAATCTTACCGAGCGCGGCGACCGCCAACTGGCGCACTGCAGGCTCCGCCCGGTCACTTTTCCGTCTCGCTGAGCCCGATTCTACCAATTCAGCGAGAACGGGGATTGCCGCCTCACTTCCAATCTCACCGAGAGCTTTCACAACGTTCAAGCGCGTTTCCATACGATTGTGTTCAAGCAATTCAACCAAAATTGGAACCAGTGTTGTCGGGTCGGATTTACCCAGCTGTGCTATGACCCATTGTGCATCGTGCCGGTCACGGTTATCTTTTGATTTAAGTGCCTTTTTAAGCTGCTTGAGAAGTTGATTGCGATTCCCTTCCTGGTAAATAAGCGTAAGTGCCTCCAGGGCCGCAAGTTGTATATCTACATCGTCTTCTCGGAGTGTCTCAAAGATGAGAATTTCAAGGTATTCGCGCTGTTTTTCCTGATATGCTCGGAACATGTGGTGCCCACGTGCTGAAATTGCAGCGGCATGCCACGCCGGCTGCTCGGTTTCATAAAATTCCTGTGAGTCGTAGAATCCGAGTAAGTAGTGTGCTTCCGCGTTATTGCGTTCTTGCTGAATAGCCAATTTAAATTCGCGAACGGCTCGTTGCTCTTTCCGCCGTTTATCAGATTTAATTAAGGCTTTCCCTTTGGACAAGTGCTCGTTCTGTGCACCACAGCCAATGACAAAGAGGACAAGTCCGAGAGCGAGACAGATTTTTTGCATTACCTGTTTTCCTATCCTATTGAAGGTATATAGGCGGATATCCCGTTCCGCCTATATAGGTTCGTTTTATGAGCTGAGCAGTTCTTGCTGTTCCCCGACAGTAGGAGCTTCATCCGCCTCGGCTTCATCGGCATCCGGGGTATCCCCGTTTTCCTCTTCGCCGTTGAGCACTTTTTGGAGGGTGACGAGCGGTTTTTCATCGAATCCCCAATCCTTATATCTCTGAATGACTGGAGCATCCGTTGGTGAAAGTTCTACTTCAAGGGTTTTCAAGCCGTTTTCTGTAGCGGTCCCTTCGGCTGCTTTAATAAGGTGGTCAGCTACACCTAACTGTCGAAAGGGACCAGAGACAGCAAGGTCGCCGACCTGTCCAATCTCACTGTTTATTGGATGCTGTGTCACCGTGATTTGCCCGATAGCGTAACCGCTGGCATCAGCGACAAGCCGGTGTGAACGGCTATCTTCTGCTAGGTCGGCTTTGAGTTCATCCGTTACCTGCTTTTTGGTTTTTTCGGGAAAGCAGTACGATTGTAAGTGTTGTGCATCGTCCTCCTCAGCAGGACGGACTTTAAGTTTGCCTGTCAAGTCGAAATCTTGGTTTGCCATTTTTTCTCTCCTTTATTCTAAAGTTAAATGTTGGAACAGAGTTCCTACTTTTCTTATACTTAAATGTAACATAATTTATTCTTAATTGCAAGCAAAAAATAGGAATATCTAATTTTTCTGTGCCATTTCGTAAAAAATAGTGCATTTGGAATCAACGCGGCATCACGTTCGCATTGGATTGTGTTGACCCAAGTTGCTACCTAATATTTGTAGCAGGGAAACCATGCATTGCCTGTCGATTCCCGAGCTATTTATTTCAGGACTTACGCAAATTTAGCAGAAACCTCGTAGGGGCGGGGTCTCCCCGCCCGCTAGGTCTGCCTCTAGATCCCACTATCATTAGGGTTTATCAACGCGCTGCGTAAGTCCTGTATTTAAACTTCATACAGATTATGCTACAAAGGTGGTAACTTAGACTACATTGGCTCCGGGACAATCTCCGCGGGGTCGTTCTGCGCGTCATCCTCGTCGGTTTTAAGCATGTTTTCCTGTCCGATTCGCAGTTGCCGTTCCGCATCGACAACATCTCTATTAATTTTACCGATGCAGCGATTTAATTTTTCAACGAGTGTGGTGTGGCCTGCCACTGCCCGGCGGATTTGTCGGAGTTGGTCAATCACAAGGCGAAAGATGCGAACGAAATCACCATCATCTATATTTGCATAGTCTGTCAAATCATTGAACTGACAGCCGCGGCTCCATGCCAACATTGCGGCACACAACTGCGGTTCCAATGGCGGTGTCATTTCCGCAACTTTGTGCTTGTGTTCTACCTTTTGGATGTCCACAATTTCGTTCCAGGCTGCCTCTAGAATTTCCAAAAACCGTTCATCGATCAATTTTTTCGAAAAGCTATCTTTGCGGGCTTCAGTCACAATAGCGACGAGGAGACAATTGATTTCATCCTCGGTTAAGCGTTCGAAAAAACCGCTGAGAAGCAGCTGCGTCAGTTGGAGTTCGTGGCCGTAGAGATGCGATGCAGTTTTCCCGCGCGGAAGAAGCGTTTGTTCCCCAATATACCCGAGTGTTTCGAGCACCTTGAGACGTGCTGTTAACTGATTGGGTTTATAATTCTCAGCGCTTTGTTGCTGTTTCTTGATAGTTTGAACCTGTCTTTCCGATTTACGGATTTTTTGATACCGCCGCGTACACTCTTTACGCTTGTGGCATTCATGACACAGATGTGATTCCGCTTGGGTGATAAGTTGGTTTATCTCGGAATGAAACTGTGAGATTTCCTTCTCCCGTTCCTTCCTATGTGATTTCCCGCGTGGGGTTTTCAATCTCAAGGCACTTATCTCTAGGTGTATCTGTTCGACTTTCTGGCCGGTTCTCCCCCTGAGCTGGTGATATTCCGTAATCTGTTTCATCCCTTCAATGTTGTCATGAATACATTGGGGCGAGGGGAGGGCATCGAGTTTTTTCTCCAATGCCTCACTTTTCTTTTTAAGCTCCGCAATCCGCTTGTAATTTTGATAGTTGCTCAGGCTCATCGTGTAGACATCGTAAATATCCTCGCCATATTTTTCGTATAGATTGAGTATACTGGCGTACGAGAGATTGAATTGGCTGATAATCGGTTCAACTTTTTTGGAAGTAGTTTTATTAATCTCTTCCGCAACAGCGTAGCGTGGCACCACTTGTGCATAGACATAGCCGACTGTGTCAATCCCGCGTCTGCCAGCGCGCCCTGCCATTTGGTGGTATTCCTGTGCCTTGAGGTGCCGGAAACTGATTCCATCAAACTTCTCAAGACTGTCAAAAACGACTGAAGAGGCAGGCATGTTGATACCGACAGCGAACGTTTCTGTCGTAAAGAGGAGCTGAATTAAGCCTGAGGTGAATAGCCGCTCAACGACCTCTTTGAGTGTCGGTAACATACCAGCGTGATGATAGGCTATGCCTTTGCGGATTAATTCACGAAAATCTATAATTGTTTTTTCCTCAGCAATGTCAAATTGAAGGCAGAGTGCGTCAAATTTTTCTAAAATTTCTGCCTGCTGCGCACTTTCTAGCAATTTGCACTGTGGCAAATTAGCGTAATAACGGGCGTTGACTTCGCATCCTTTGCGACTGAAGCAGAAATAGAGGCAGGGCAACTGCTTCTCCCGGGAAAGATACGGAATCAACCAGGTTTTTATTACCCCGCTCGCCTTCTGTAGTTTGTTGTTATCCGAATTTTTAATACTCTCCCGTTTACGTCCATGCTGACTAGAGTTCTGCTGAAGTGAGCGAAGGTGTTTCAGTTTACCAATCCCGTACCCTTTGAAATAGAGGTTATGTTTCAAAGGCACGGGCCGTTTTAACTCTTCAATCACCTCAATATGAATCTCGCGAACGCTCTGCATCCACTCCGAAAACGAATTGATGTTCGAAATTGTGGCACTTAGGCAAATGAATTTGATATGTTGTGGAGCAAAAATGATGCTTTCTTCCCAAACAGTGCCACGCGCAATATCGTTGATATAATGGATTTCGTCAAAGATGACGTGGGAGACATCCCGCAACCGCTCTATATCGTCGAAAATAGTGTTTCGGAAAACCTCCGTCGTCATCAACAGTACCTGCGCGTATGGATTTAAAACCACGTCCCCAGTCACAATCCCGATTTTGTCGCCATATTCGGCATAAAAATCTCTATATTTTTGATTGCTCAGTGCCTTAATCGGGGCTGTATAGATAACGCGCTGATTCTCTCTGAGACACTTCTCAACCGCGTATTCAGCGATAACCGTTTTGCCCGCACCTGTCGGCGCAGTGACAACTACCGTGTTGTCACGATTAATCGCATCAATTGCCTCCGCCTGAAACCGGTCCAATTCTAACCCTTTGTAATGCATTCCGCCCTCCTTTACTTAAGATGTCACTTAATTAATTTAGTATAACAGATATCCGGTTTTTTGTCAAGTAATATTAACACGGTTTCCAGGGATGTGTAAAGTTTTTGTAATATGATAACCTAAGTTGCCACATAGTAGCATAATCTTCCAGATTGTGCCTAGTAGCATAATCTTCCAGATTGTGCCTAGTAGCATAATCTTCCAGATTGTGCCTAGTAGCATAATCTTCCAGATTGTGCCTAGTAGCATAATCTTCCAGATTGTGCCTAGTAGCATAATCTTCCAGATTGTGCATATTTGTGTGCAAACTAAAAGTGGACGCTACAAATATTACTTAATTATCAACGAGTTGTGCTAAATGACTTTTTGTCCAACATTATTTCACACAAACAGAACGTTTTGTCCGTGTTTCTCTTATGTTTGGACGCTCTTCAGTCCTGTATGGACGATATATTTATAGCGAAGCGTTCCCCCTTTCTCTTTAGTCCCATAGGGACGATATGTTTGTTCGACACCATCCAAATCTGTGACACCATCCAATTTTTGGTGTCTGTGAGAAACGAAAAAAAAAACAATCAGTTAACTGACACAAGTCGTTAATTATCAGCATATTTTCATTAAAGACGGTGTTTCCAGGTCTAAAAACTTATAAGTAGCAACTTGGGTTATGATAGAGGAAAGGATGGAAAAGTGGATTTTGCATGTGTTGTCTGAATCGCAGATTTGCGCAGATTTTAGGGGGTGTGGATCACGGTTTTGGGGTTAAGGATGTTGTTTTTTTGATTGTTAATCAGCATCGTTAAGAAATTCTTCCAATTGGTTCGACTGCTGCGCGATGCGGTTCACTTGTCGACGGACCTCCGACCAAGAAATATCTCCAGCCTCCGCTGCAGCTGTAAGTTCTTTTATTCTTTTATTTCCTGCTATCAGTTCCCTCCCGATAACTTGCAGGGCCTCCAATCTTTCGACCGCTTCGATAATTTCTCTTTTCTGTTTGTCTCGAGTTTCTAGCAGTTCGAAGTAAATTTCTTTCAGTTCATCAAAATCTTCGGTGTGGAGACCCCGTTGCTTTTGCTTCGTCTCCTCACCTACGACAATTTCGGGTTCCATGTCGTTATTCCGCTGTGTCAGCAGGGAAACACCCGCCGTGAATAGAATAACAATGAGGATAACTATTCCCCAATACCATTTTCTACGCATTGTGAAGCCTCCTTATTTTCGACTATCCTTTATATCGCTGCGGTGCCGCGATAGAGGGTATTTGACGGAGCAACCTCATAATGTGAGAACTCTAATGTGAAAACGCCTCTGCCTTGTGTCATGGAGCGGAGCTGGGTCGTATATTGAAATGTCTCCGCCAGCGGGATAAGGGCGTTAATGAAATTGGACGTGTCTTCAGAAGTTGTTTCGTTGATTTGCGCACGGCGGGCATTCAGGTCTCCGATAACTTTCCCCACGTGTTCATCAGGCACAGTGATGTGTATTTGCATAATCGGTTCCAGGAGCAGGGGATGTGCTTGTCTGACCGCCTTTTCAAAGGCGAGCACGGCTGCTGCTTCAAAGGCAACTTCTGAGGAATCAGTAGCATGTGTGGAGCCCCCGATGAGTGTTACCTTAATATCTTGCAATGGATACCCCATGAGCGCACCGTTACCCATTGCACCGTTTAGCGCGTCACGTATAAAAGGTATATATTGCCGTGGAATCTGTGTTTCATCGGTTTGGTCTTCGAATTGGAATCCATCGTCCCGTTCCAAGGGGGCGACGGTGAGTTGCACATCGCCGTAGATGCCTTCCTCCTCCGTTTTATGGATATGTGTGCCGCGGGCTTCAGCAGCCGCACTAATCGTTTCTCGATATGCGACCTGAAGTTTACTGACACGCGCGTTCACCCCAAATTCCCTAATCATCCGGTCTGTGAGGATTTCTAGATGAAGTTCGCCCATGCCAGAGATAATCCGTTGTCCCGTCTCTTTATCGATACCGACGGTAAAGGTGGGGTCTTCGTCCATGAGTTTTTCGAGGGTTTCCTCAAGTGCGTCTGCGTCGCTGGCGCGCTCCGGTTCGATAGCGATGGAAATGACTGGCGGCGGAAAATCGATCGATTCAAGCAGAAGCGGATGTTGAACGTCTGTCAATGTATGTCCTGTTTTGGTCGTTCGCATCCCAACGAGGGCGACGATATCACCTGCGTAAGCAGCATCACAACTCGCTTCTTTATTGGCGTGCATTTGTAGAATTCGGTTGACCCGTTCCCGCTTTTCGGTGGCGACGTTATAGACAACTTGACCGCGCTTCAGCGTTCCAGAATAGATACGGCAGTAAACCAATTTATCGACAGTGTCATGACTTGCAACTTTAAACGCCAATGCAGCAAAAGGAGCGGTATCGTCAGCCTCCCGAATCCCTCTTTTTGGGGGAGCAGGTGTATTTGCAACGGCGCGTTTGGATTTTTTAGATGAGGCGGATGTCTTCAGAACGTCCCCTTGGATGGGCGGTACGTCAACAGGGGAAGGCAGATAGTCAACAACGGCATCAAGTAGTGGTTGAACCCCTCGGTTTTTTAGGGAGCTTCCGCAAAGAACTGGCACAAAGCTACCGTTAAGCGTTGCGTTGCGGATGCTTGGGAGCAACTCGGTTTTGGTAATTTCTTTACCATCGAGGTACTTTTCTAGAAGCACGTCATCTTCAGCTGCCACATTTTCCACAAGGGTTTCGTGTGCGATGTTGACTTTGTCAAGAAATTCGGGTGGAACGTCTACCGCTTGATACGTTTTGCCCTGGTCCCCTTCGTTCCAATGAATAGCTTTCATCGTGATGAGGTCAACGACTCCAGTAAAATCGCGTCCTTCTCCGAGAGGTATTTGAAGCGGGACAGGATTCGTCTGAAATCGTTCCTGCATCATCTGTAGGACGCGGTTGAAATTTGCGCCGACCCTATCCATCTTATTGACAAATGCGATACGTGGGATTTGGTAACGTTCAGCTTGATTCCAGACAGTTTCAGATTGCGGTTCCACCCCGCCGACAGCGCAGAACAGCGCGATAGCCCCATCCAACACCCGCAATGAACGTTCGACTTCAACCGTGAAATCTACGTGGCCGGGCGTATCGATAAGGTGAATTGCGTGGTCCCGCCAGAAGCAGGTTGTCGCGGCAGCAGTAATTGTTACACCACGTTCACGTTCCTGTACCATCCAATCCATTTCAGCGGTACCGTCATCTACTGCCCCAATCTTATGTTTTTTACCGGTATAGAAAAGGATGCGTTCGGTAGTTGTTGTTTTACCAGCATCAATATGTGCCGCAATACCGATGTTGCGGACATTTTCAATAGGATATTCGCGTGCCATCTTTTTCCCTTGAAGTAAGTCGTGAGGTATGTTTCCTATGCGCCAATGTTCCACTGAAGAACAACGCCGAGTAATTTAGGATTCCATTCAATAAGCAGTTGATACGCCTTCGGTGCCTCATTCCCTGGCACTCGATGACTTATCAACGGGGCGACTATGAACCGTTTTTCTGCGATAAGCGATAACATCAAACGACTGTCGTCTTCACTCGTCCAGAAATTCGGGGATGATTCCTGGCGAGGACGAATTGAGTTGTGCGCGCCGTATAGGATAAGTCCTTTTTTATGCACATCCCGATAGAAGTTGACACTTGGCGTTTCACCCCGCGTGCTCGCTAACAGCACAACCCGGGCACCCCATCCCGCTACATCTAAGGCAGTGTTAATCGCATCTGGATGTCCCGTTGCCTCAATAACAACCGTGGGCTTGTTGCCTCTTGCAGCATTGGTTAACTGCTTTGTAAAGTCAGCATCTTCGGGGTTTAGGGTATAATCTGCTCCGACATTTTTAGAGAATTCAAGTCGGCTATCGGTCAGGTCGGCTGCGATTACCGGTACTGCGCCGCTTAGTTTTGAGAGTTGCAGCGCAAGCAAACCGATAAGCCCTTGTCCCAAGACTAACGTCGGTTCACCCAATTCAATTCGGGCTTTTCGTACCCCTTGGAGTGCAATAGCACTCAGATTAAAAAAGACAGCCTCTTCAGCAGGCATATCCGATGATTCCACCTTGAGTAGGCGACTCGGTGATGTAACAAAGTGGCTGGTGTGTCCTTGTGTTGAGGCGACCCGTTCGCCTCTTGTATATCCGGTGACATTTTTCCCGATTTCTATCACTCTCCCGATATTGCTGTACCCTGGGCGGGATGGGTACCTGCCTTGTGCATTCGGCAGCCCTAATAAAAACGCGCGTTCTGTACCGGGGCTGATAAGTGTGCATTCTGTTGCGACGAGAACATCGTTATCGCCAATAGGTGGTAATTCAAACGTTTCAATTTCAACTTTGGCGCGACTTGACCAAACAACCCGTTGTCCTTCCATGAAACTCAAACCTCACAAAAAATAAAGGATAGTCGTTGTCAGAAAGTATAACACAAAAACAACAATCCTTCAAGTTTTAATTTATACTAAACTTTAGAATTAATCGGACATTCTGTTCGTCCCCATGTAGTCGGTGTTGCTCGGAGGCTTGTGCTGTAGCACAAACTTTCTAGTTTGTGGCATAAGCGTGCAAACTGAAAGTGTGCTTCTACAACATGTCCCTTTAATTCTAGATATCACTATAATTTATACTAAACTTTGGACAATTTTAGGAGTTTGCATTTGCGGTGTTGTCAGAATCGCGGAGGACACGGAGAACACAGAGAACGCGGGAAAAAAGGGTTTGGCTAAAATCTGTAACCTACTGACAAATAGAAACGTTAAGTTAAGTATGGTAGTTGAGGATACTGTTTCCGTTTCACACACAAAGTTCGGGGGAAGCGAAAGCTTACATCGCTGCTCATCATATTTTTCTAAATGAGGATTTACCGATTTACCAATGACTACCCGATATGTTAAGACAACAATTTATAAAGAGATGCGAAACATCTACACCTTTGTTTTGCGTTCGAGTTCGGGGTTTCCCTCGGCAAATACTCACCGGTGTTGTTTTGGCTATTGGTTAATTACTCCCCCCCTCTTATTTCACACTTGTTAATTATTCTATTTTTTTACAAGGTCGTATCGCAGCCGTTCGCCTCAGCCGCTGCAATAGCTTCGCGCCCGCACGCGCCCTTCGTCTCCCACGGAGTGCCGCGTCGCGGGCTTTTGTTGTTTATGGCCATAGCCTCGATTTATTGTAAATCAGTGCTAAACTTAGGCTCGATTTTACTTGAAAACTTTTAAGGGAGGTTATATAATTATGAAAACGAAACTTTTTACCACAAACGTGGACGTGGCAGCAGTGGCTGCATTCGGTGGACTTATCGTGACGCTGATGTTCCCGCTCTTTTCAGTAGCCTACGGATACCACCTTAGTATAATTGCCCTTGCTATCACACTTTGGGGGTTTTTGTCCTTAAGACAAATGGACACACCCCGGAAAACGCAACGGGCTGAAGCGACTCCGCCTGTTTTTCACACCCCCAAACACTACAAGAACAAGCGGAGCCTCATCATCGCAGCGGTTATCGTTTTGATGAGCGGGGGTATTCTGTTCGGGACTATTAAAATGATTGGTGCGACCCAGACAGACACCCCTCCATGGACAAAGGAGGGGCAGCAATGGCCTTGTCCTCACCCACAATCCAAATCACATTGTACGCTATTGGGAGACAGCGGACAACGTGCACAACCTTAAGGAGTAGAAAAATGAATAGGAAAAGAATAGTCGGCATTGTTCTCCTCATCGTTTTCATCGGTATTGCCGGTGTTTTCTATCTGATACAGCGGAACACCGACACGGAACCGGATGTTGTTTTTGAACCACCATCCGATGAGGTTATCGAACAGGTTAAGGAGGACATTGCGGAACGGAACGCGCAGGACGCTGATAAAACAACGTCTCCAGGGGAAAACTCAGAAACGGCGCATTGGCATGCAGATGGCACTTGGCATGGGGATGAACACGATACAACTTCCGAAACGCCAACCACACCGTCAAAAAAGTTTACCGGGAAATTGACGTATCATAAGGAACTTCTACAAACAAACCCTGTGGAAGCACTGCAAAATGCCTGATGATGTAGCCAGCAAAGCATAGAACGCGGACATTGGAGTGCAAAATGGATACCTCCATTCCCGCCTGATGATGTAGAGGCACAAGCATTTGCCCGCAGCCAATATCTAATCATATACTATGAGAATATCGGAAAGAACGGGACTCCCGAAGATAAAGCGGCGATAGCGGAAAGACGTCGCCTCTTCCGCGCTATCCAAGCCTATCCGCATGGTGCCCGTGTATATGATTTGCTGAAATTAACATGGCAGAACTTCGAGGAACCGATTGCAATGTACGATGAACGTGGGGCCCGTCGGTATCCCTCAAACTTTTTTCCGCAATGGCGCTCTGAAGCGGAAAAAAGAAAAGCTTACGGTGACTTTTACGAGGTTTTCGAGACACTTCCCGAGCTAGAAGAGAAGGGGTTATCGCCGAAATAAAGGAGTATTTCTTATGTTTAAAAAATTAGTATCGATAAGCTTTATTGTTTTTGTGCTATCTCTATTTCTGTGGGAACCCAACGTATCTTTTGCTGATGAATCAGACGATAGAGCGATAGATGCCGCTATGGAGTTTGCAGAGAACAAAAGCAGAGATGTTGATCAAGAGATAAACAAATTGAAAATCCTGAAGGATGCTATGGACCTAATGATAAGTGAATGGGAGGGCAACAAGTCTGACATTGTGAACGGTATAGAGCTAACGCTTGCCGGTGCGTTGGGGACAACTGCCTCCGCTGCCGTTAACGTTTTCTCCGGAGGGACACTCAGCATAACGACAAAGACCGCTGCCTTATTCACCTTGAAGAAGGCAATAGATGTTGGACTGGCGATTACCGCACATTCGGGGTATGTAGAGGCCATGGAAGCTGCTATCAACGCTGTGGATTCGCAAATTGAGATGGTTGAAAAAGCGAAAGTGGTTTACTCCGAGGTTTATGACGACGACCCAAATACTTACAATGGCGCGTATGAAAGGTATTTAAATCGTCTCGCTGCACATACGGGTTGGACTGCAGAGGATATCGATGAACGTGTGAACACTTCTGATATAGATGACGATAAATTCCCACACAAAAAGAGTGTGACACCGAGCCATAAGCACTTTGGCGATGAGCGAAATGAGTTTGTGTATGAAGATCTTCCTTCTGATTATGAGTGTGACGGTCCCTGCTCTGACCTGTTCCGGTCACCACATAAAGCCTTCGCTGCACACCGCACAAAATGCGGCACCGAGATGGATGTTGATATAGCATCTATACGGTCAATGTCCTCTGGCGGAAAAACGTCAATAGCCCAAGAGCCTGGCGTGCCGACAACACCTATGTTTGCCCAGGAGATTCTTGACACTCGCACCGCGGAACAGGGCTGCGGTCGTAACTACTACGATTGCCCAAGTGCCCCTGACACAGAACATAAGGTGCGGACTTGCAACAAGTGGATTTGGAAGAAGCGGTACGTGGACACTGCAATTAGGAAAGTGCGGGTTATGCACTGTGGTGACTCCTACCGACGCTGCATGGCGCATAAGCGCGAGCATGGTTCTTCATGGTGGGAAACCAAGCATGACGATGATGCCTCTGATGCTAATAAGCAAGCCTATTCGTACGATGAAGCACCCAACCCCGAGCCTCCAGATACCATAAGCAACATTCAAGACCTCACCCCTAACTGCGATTCTTGCACAAATGGATGTTCTGCTTGTCCCACTGCAGGGCCCTGCGGACACACCTATTCATCTGCTGAATTTACCTCACATGTGGCAACAATGTGTTATGAAACAGATGCTTATGGAAATTACTGCACTGCCACAGATATCTATGTGTGTCAGACGCATACCCACCAATACCCAACGGGCAAGTGTGGGCGAATTCCCTGCACTATTCCTGTGAGTTATGCAAATCAACATAAGTTGACGTGCATAAACGGACATACGTATTGGAGCTGTGTGAGTTGGCAGCATGAGCTGCACCGAACCCGAGATCCTTGCACCCGGAACAAATGGACACCCTGGGAGTGGAGTCCATCGCATAACAGAGAAGTGCGTTTCTGGCAAGCATGTGGGGAGACTTGGGCAAATTGTGACACTCGCTGTGAAGATGGAAATGGTGCCGTGGGACAGCATCAGGAGTAGCTCCCCCTTTTCACACGACGGATTTTTTCACGAATAGGCAGGTATTCCTATAAGGGATGCCTGCCTATTTTGCAATTCAGAAAAAAGATTGCTTCACTTCCATCCTTCCATTTCTCCCTTCTCCTTTTGCCAAAAAGGTTGTAGGAAGGAGGGAAGAATGAAAGGACAGCTCTTCGCCTAATTGAAACGTTTAGGCGCGCCTGCAAAGCGCGCCTACAAATACAAAGGGGAAACCTACGAAATTGACACCCATGGGTAGATATTGTAACCCGATAGGATTTTATCGGTCGTTTGAATTAATCTTTAGCGTTACATAATTCCCGCGGTCATTCGAATCCTTAACATAAACGAGGGCCAATTTTTCGTTGCTTTCTTTCAGCTTTTGGACGACTGCCTCGTAGTCTTTCATGTTTTCAATGGGGTTATAATCTATCTCCTTGATAAGATATCCCATTTGGATTCCCTGTTCTGCTGCGGGGCTCTCCGGCTCAATATGTGTGACAATAACCCCTGTTTGGTCTTTGTGAGCGTAACGTTTGGCGAGTTCGGGGGTCAATTTTTGAACCTGCATTCCTGCAAATGCTTCCGTTTCTGGGAGTTCTTGAGGTACGACATAATCGGGGTCGACAGCAGTTCGAAAATTTGCCAGGGCTTCTTCAGTTCGTTCCTCTAATTTAACGGTGAAATGTTTCTCTTTTCCGTTCCGGAGGACTTTTATTTGGACAGATGTGCCAGCCGCTGTTGCACCGATAGTATACATCAAATGGTATAAATCTCGAATAGGTTTCCCATCAAATTCGAGGATAACGTCGCCATGTCGGATACCCCCCTTTTCAGCCGGACTATTCGGACCTACGGTAGTGACAAATACACCGCGTGGCTCACCAAGTTTCAGTTTTTCTGCTAAATCGTGGTTAACCGAAGCCATTGAGATTCCGAGCCAGCCGCGGACGATTTCCCCATTTTCGATCAGCTGTGGTAAAAGGTCCCGGGCTATATTGCTCGGAATTGCAAAGCCAATCCCTATATTTCCATACCTGAGTCCATCGAGAGCAATTAAGGTATTAATACCGACCAATTCGCCTCGTATGTTAATCAGCGCGCCGCCGCTGTTTCCTTGATTAATCGGTGCATCGGTTTGTATGAAGTTCCCGTACTTAATACTGGCACTGGGTCGATTTTTCGCGCTTACGATACCCCGCGTCACAGTTTGTGAGAGGTTAAGCGGGGTGCCAATAGCAATAACCCACTCCCCGACTTGAAGTCTATCTGAGTCGCCGAACGGAAGGGCGGGCAGTCCCTTCTCATCAATTTTAAGCACAGCCAAATCTGTACCGCTCACATCTGTACCAGCAGGGTCGCGGCCCACCAAGTCCGCTTCATAATTTCGTCCGTTTGCGAGGGTGACAGTAATTTTTTCTGCACCTTCAATAACGTGGTTATTTGTAAGGACATAGCCATCATCGCTAACAATAACCCCGGAGCCGACCCCTCTCGTCAATCTTCTCGGGGTCTCTGGCATGCGGTCCCTAAAAAGTTCGAACCATTCATCGCCGAAGAACCGTCTGAATTCTTCACCTTCTATTCTGAGCCGCTCGGTTCTTCTGGCTATGGTTTCAATTTGCACAATAGATGGGCGCGTTCGCGCTACGAGATTAATGAATGCACGATTGGCACGTTCTAAGTACTGAAAATCTTCTGATTCTTGAGGTGTTTCGTTTGTTTCGCCGATTGCGGTTTGCACTGTGAACTTATCTGGACCCCGGTCAATAAAAAGTCCTGCTGCGACAACAAGTCCAACTAAAACCAAAAGTATCACGCTATACCTGTAAAGTTTGGGTCTAAATTTTGACATCAGCTAAAACCTCCGTTTTAATTTTTCTGTTTGCACGTTTTTTAATTCTGGTATTTGCAATCTAAAAATACACCTATGCGTCAATAAAGTTGCAAAAAAATTCTGTGTGTGAAAATGGCGTTTTATTTTTCTTGTGAAATTCGATTTACGTGTTCACGGACAATATCTTCTGGGCATAACCGGATGAATAGCCACGCGCCGGGCACCAAAATCAACAAAACGGCGATGACCAAATCATCTACGCGTCCAATCGGAAAAGGAAGAAAATCGAAATCGAGCGGATACACAAAGTATGCAATAGCAAGTGCTCCGGCAAGGATTTGGGCAACTATGAAAATCGCCTTCCGATAAATAGGGACGCGCTCGTCTTGGAAAAGCCGCCACGTCAGCCGGACGAAGTTCGGAAGATGCAAAAGGATACGTAAAAAGCGAAATGTGCCTCGCCCTTTACTGCCAAAGAAAAAAGAATTCATAACATTTTAATTTTACCAAAACGTTTCTTTATGTGCAAATCAAATTTTAGACGATTAGATCGGGGTGTAAAGTTTTTGGAGGCCCAAAGGATAGATAGAGGGCTGGAGACGTGGAAAGCCAGAATGACGTGTCCGTTTTTCGGGGATATGCCACCGTTATAGGCCCTGCCTAAGTTTCGACCCTAAATAGCACTCCGTCATTTTACAAACGGTGGAGAGCTACAGGGACCCAAGTTTAGACGATTGCAAAATTTCTGCTTGACACAGGGCTGGACTTTCTAATATACTATATCAGAAATAGTGTATGTTATGCAGAAGGAGAAATTATGGCAACACAAATAGCAGCGCAGCTCTATACGCTTAGAGCATTCACGAAAACTGAGGCGGACATTGCGGAGACAATGAAAAAGGTTAAGCAGCTCGGTTATGAAGCTGTGCAATGCTCAGCACTTGGTCCGATTGCCCCTGAGGCACTGAAAAACATTATTGATAACGAAGGTATCACGATTTGCGCTACGCACACAAGTTATGCACGGATGCGTGATGAACCGCAAGCGGTCATTGATGAACACCAATTGTGGGGGTGTAAACACGCTGCAATTGGGGGCATTCCGGGTGAATACCGTAGCGCAGAGGGGTATGCGAAATTTGCGAAAGAAGCTTCCGAAGTCGGCGCGCGTCTGGCTGAAGGGGGTTTAACCTTTTCCTATCACAACCACAGTTTTGAATTGGAAGAGTTTGATGGGCGGACAGGATTAGACATCTTATACGAGGAAAGTGATCCGAAATATTTTCACAGTGAGCTTGACACGTATTGGATACAGCACGGTGGGGGCGACCCCGCGGAATGGATTCGTAAACTAAAGGACCGCGCGGCGATTATCCATCTGAAGGATATGGTGGTCCACAGTTCTGAAACACGATTTGCCGAAGTCGGCGAAGGCATCCTTGATTGGAAAGCGATTTTAGAGGCGTGTCTATATTCTGGCGTTGAATGGTATATCGTTGAGCAGGATTCGTGCTATGAACGTGACCCGTTTGAGAGTTTAGGCATTAGCCTCAGAAATTTGCAAGGGATGGGTCTTTCGTAGTGCGCAAAGCATCTAAAAGTGAAATCTGGCGAGAGTTTCCATGTTGATATTCCGCCAGATTTCTCCCTTGAATCGGTGTAAGCAACTTTTTTACTTGACTTTTCCTAAAATTTGTGCTATCATTAAAAGGTAGTTAATTTTTAACGGGGCGTGGCGCAGCCCGGAAGCGCGCTTGAATGGGGTTCAAGAGGTCGCTGGTTCGAATCCAGTCGCCCCGACTTCTATAAGTAAAAAAGTTTTAATATCTATCCGTTGGACACTAAAGCTAGTGAAAACCGACACAAAAAGGGACAATTGCAATTGTGGGTAAGTCGTGTATTAATATAGGCATCTTAGGATGGGGTACAGTTGGCACGGGTGTTTCCAAAATTCTGATAAATCAGAGAACGCTCATCACGCAAAACAGTGGTATCCAGTTGCATCTAAAAAAAATAGTGAAACGGACCCTTCCGGCTTCGCGAGAAGGGGTTGTGCTACCGCCGGACTGTTTAACGACAGAGCCTGCGGCGGTTGTTGATAATCCGGATATTGATATTGTTGTGGAGCTCATCGGTGGGACTTCGGAGGCGCGTTCGCTCATAAGTCGCGCGCTTCGAAATGGGAAGCACGTTGTGACAGCGAACAAAGCCCTCTTGGCTGAGCATGGCGTGGAACTGTTCCAGTTAGCACAGGCACATCAGGTAAGTCTGAATTTTGAAGCGAGTGTGGCGGGCGGTATCCCGATTATCAAAACGCTTCAGGAGAGTTTCACCGCCAATCAGATTCAATCCGTTTACGGTATCGTCAATGGGACCTGTAATTACATCCTGACAGAGATGCATGAACATGCGGTTGATTTTTCCGATGTGCTTGCTGCTGCGCAGGAGAAGGGTTATGCAGAAGCCGATCCGGCATTTGATGTTGAAGGAATTGATGCGGCTCAGAAACTGATTCTACTCATCGCGCTTGCTTACCAACGGAATATTCCCCTTCAACAGGTGTATATTGAAGGTATCACCGCTATTACCCCGCAAGAGATACAGTATGCACGTGAATTGGGTTACGTTATCAAGCTGCTTGCGATAGCGAAGTTGTCAGAGGATGGCCGTGTAGAGGCCCGCGTGCATCCCACCCTTTTGCCGGAGCGGAGTCTTCTCGCGAACGTCAGTGGTGCATTTAATGCAGTTTGCGTTATCGGCGATGCGATTGGGCCGACGCTTTTTTACGGGCAGGGGGCTGGGGAGATGCCGACAGCAAGTGCGGTTGTTGCCGATATTATTGATGCAGCGAAATCTATAGAACAGCAGGTGAATCCTGTGATTTCGCAAGCATGGTTTTCCGATGCCGATGCTGAGGTGGCTGTGAGCGCAATTGACGACATTGAAACCCGTTATTATCTTCGTTTTGTTGTTATCGATCGACCGGGAGTTTTGGCGAGAATCGGTACTATTTTGGGAAACTGTGAGATTAGCATCGCTTCCGTGATACAAAAGGAATCGCATTGTACCGATACGGTGCCGCTTGTTATGTTGACACACAAAGCGCGTGAAAAGAATATGAAGATGGCACTTGACCAAATTTACACACTTGAAGACGTTAAGGGGACTGCGCATCTTATCAGAATTGAAGAAGAGGTTGCCTTTTAGACCGCCCGGGCAGGACCATGAAGGGTCTTGCTTAACAATCCCAATGCTTTAGCGTTGGGTCCGACCCGTGTGTCTCGTGCAGCAGCGAAAACAGTTGACATGGGATATATCCCTGTGGTGTACTTATAGGACTGCCTCAGCGGCGGAGCGGTTACTCTGTCTCCGCCTTCACCGAGGCGAGTCAGCAACCTAACAGGAGTTCAGACGATGCCATACAAAACCCATAAGATTGCCTTAGCTCCGACTTTTAAGCAGCGGCGTTGGTTTAGCGCGCAATGCGGTTATGCCCGTTTTGCCTATAATATGGGTCTGACTGATTTTAAAGCGCATTTAGCTGAGGATACCTTCTTATCTACTTTCACGCTAAACACTCGTTTCAATGAGAAAAAGCGAGCGTATGATTGGACCTCAGCGCAAGATCAGCGTGCGGCTCTGTATGCTATCGACAATTTAGGGGCTGCCATCAAGAATTGGACTGATAACGGTTCAGGCTTTCCGCGTTTCAAAAAGCGTGGCAGTCGTCAATCCTACACGACAGACGAGCAATCGGTGAGAGTTGAAGGCAAACGGATTAGGTTGCCTAAAATAGGTTGGGTAAAGACGTTTCAGGAATTACGGTTTGTAGGCAAAATCATAAAAGTGACCATAAGTCGCACGGCGCATCGTTGGTTCGTCTCTATCACCGTTAAAGTGGAGGACACCGAAGCTGTTGATGTATCAACACACCCCATAATCGGTATAGATGTCGGTATTAACACGTTAGCGACGTGTTCAGATGGGACGCGATATGAGAACCCGAGGCCTTTGAAACGGTATGAGCGAAAGTTAGCCTGTGCCCAACGAAAGTTGAGCCGCCAAGTGCCGCAGTCTAAGAATTGGTTCAAGCAGAAGCGGATCGTTGAACGTATCCACTATAAAGTCACCTCTATCCGCTGCGATGCGCACCAGAAAGCCAGCACGGATATTGTCAATCGTGCGTCAGGCATTGTTATTGAAACGCTAAAAGTGTCTAACCTGCTAAAGAATAGCAAACTTGCTAAAGCACTGAGTGATAGTGCCTTAGGCGGGTTCCTATCGCTGCTAAAGACCAAAGCCGAGGCACGCCGTATCCCTGTAACCGAAGCCTGCCAGTTCTTTGCATCCAGTAAGACGTGTAGCAGCTGCGGCCATAAGAAAACAGATTTAACATTATCCGATAGAACAGTATTCGGGCAAGCAGCCCGCTCTTCCATTGCAGTGTATGCCAATATAGAGCAGATAGAGACCTCAACGCTGCAATCAACTTGAGAAACCTCGCGGTAGGATATACCGAGAGCCTAAACGCCTGTGGAGCGCAAGTAAGACCTCAACCCACTTCTGTTTTTCAGAAGGAGGCACGAGACGCGGAAGCAGGAATCACATAGGAGGGTCGATGTGCTAAAAGAAGCACACGGAGACCTCAGCCGTAGTGAGTATCACAGACACGTTAACTTTTGACGTAAGACACATTCATGATGGGCACTTCAATGTATATGACGTAGAAGTTCCCGCATCGTTTCTTGAGTTCAACTTTGAAGATACGCGATTTATTACCGCGGTCTCCGGCACTGTTGCGCTGCTACGATATAACGAGGATAATGTCTATGTCAAAGCTGACGTAACCGCGGGCATCGAAATGCAATGCGGCAAATGCCTTGAACCCTTTAAAACGGACATTAACGCGACGTTTGAGTTGCAATTCTGCCCCGAAACAGGGGACAAAACGATTGACCCTGAGGGGGTAGAAGGTGGCGAACGCTGTTACGATGGTGAAACGTTTGACATATCTGACGATGCACGCCAAGCCCTCGTTGTACAGGTACCCATTTGGCCGCTCTGCGGACAGACGTGTGAAGGGTTATGTACTGGATGTGGTGTAAATCTGAATGACGCAGCATGCACCTGTCCGGACTCCGATAATGCTGTGCTAAATGTGCAGGATACGCATTCCCCTTTTGCGGAACTTTCGCAAATGTTAGCGGAGACACGATTAGAGAAAGAACTTGAACCCCAAAACTGTAGTAAGGAGGTTGCCCCGAGAAATGGCACACCCAAAACGTAGAACATCAAAATCCAAAAAAAGAATGCGGAGAAGTCATCATGCGCTCCGAAACAAGGTTATCACCGATTGCTCATATTGTGGAGAGATGATGGTGTCGCACCGAGTCTGTGTTCACTGTGGGCAGTATAAAGGGCGGTCGGTGCTAAAGTCTACAGAGACTTTGTAGAAACAGCAAAGAAGGATACTTTAGCATGACTCGATATGCAGCAATTACAGGAACGGGTGCTTACCTACCTGAGACCGTTTTAACTAACTTTGAACTTGAAAAAATGGTAGATACGAGCGATGAATGGATTCGGCAACGCACCGGGATTGCTGAGCGGCGCATCGCGGAGGAGCATGTTGCTACCTCAGACCTTAGCGTGCACGCTGCCCGATGGGCTATTAAAAGTGCACAAATTGATCCGCTTGACATTGAAATGATCCTCGTCGCTACCGTGACACCGGATACGTTTTTTCCTTCAACCGCTTGCTATGTCCAAAAAGGCATCGGCGCGAAAAACGCCGCCGCCATGGATATATCTGCAGCATGTGCAGGATTTCTCTATGGACTTGACTTAGCGGATGGTTTGGTTAAATCCGGAAAATATGACACGATTCTTGTTGTCGGCGGAGAAGTTTTTAACAAAATTATCGACTGGGACGATAGAAGTACTTGTGTACTCTTTGGCGATGGGGCAGGAGCCGCTATCGTTCAGGCAACTGATGAACCGAAAGGTATCCTCGCATCTTACATCGGCTCTGATGGAGATTATGCGGACATCGATTTACTCGGTATCCCCGCAGGCGGTTCAAGAATGCCTATCACAGCAGAGGCTATCGACCAAAAACTCGATAAGATTCAGATGAATGGACGGGAAGTCTTCAAACTCGGCGTTCGACTCATGCCCGAAGCCGCACAACGCGTGCTACACAAAGCAAATATCACCGTCGAAGATATTGACCTGTTAATACCGCATCAAGCGAACTTGCGTATCATTGAAGCTGTCGGACAGAGGCTCGGCGTACCCCGGGAAAAGGTTTACGTTAACGTTGACAAATACGGTAACACCTCTGCAGCAACGGTAATCATCGCGCTGGATGAAGCTATTCGTGAGGGACGCGCAAAACCGGGGGACCTCATTCTACTCGTAACTTTCGGTGCAGGTTTGACGTGGGGAAGTACGCTCTTACGCTTGTAAATTAGTTATCAAGATTGAAAAATTAACACATTTCGTGTATAATTTTAAATAGGTATACGGTTGTAATTGTTCGACACTTAACAGAGAAAACCGTAAAAAGACTTCCGACAGGTTTTGGAAGAAAACGGGCTGGCAGAAATATAGCACACACGAATAAAAATGACGCAATTCGCTTGTATTTTTCCAGGGCAAGGGTCACAGAAAGTCGGCATGGGTGTTGACTTAGCACGAAACTCTACCATTGCTCATGAGGTTTTTCATACGGCAGACGTAACTTTAGACAAACCGATAACCCGCCTCTGTTTTGAGGGGCCGGAAATGGAACTAAAGCGGACAGAAAATACGCAACTTGCTGTTTTAACATGTAGCGTTGCAGCGTGGCATGCGCTAGTACAATTCAATGTCGCGCCGAAGGTGGTCGCGGGGCATAGTTTAGGCGAATACGCGGCACTTGTGGCGGCCGGTGTCCTCAGTTTTGCTGATGCGCTGCGATTGGTAGATGCACGGGCACAATTCATGGCAGAAGCGAGTGAAGCACAAAGCGGCACAATGGCTGCAATTCTCGGAATGGAAACTGAAAAACTTCAGCAGCTCTGTGAGAAGGTAGAAGGTGTGGTGAACATTGCCAATTACAACTGCCCCGGGCAATTGGTAATTTCAGGGGAGGTTGAAGCAGTCAATCAGGTCATCGAACTTGCTAAAGCTGACATCGGTGCAAGACGTTGTCGGCTGCTGCCGGTGAGTGGGGCATTTCATTCGCCGTTGATGGCATCAGCACAGCAGAGGTTTCGAGAAACGCTTAGCACTGTAGCGTTGAAACCGCCTCATATAGGTATTGTGATGAACGTTACGGGAGAATTTGCAACAGATGTCGATACCATCCGAGAGCTCCTATTTGAGCAGATAACACAGCCTGTCCAATGGGAAAAATCTCTGCACACTATTGCGAAAACCGGTATTTCCCATTTTGTGGAGGTCGGTCCTGGGAAGGTCTTGTGTGGGTTAGTCAACCGTACGCTCCCTGAAAGCAGTGTAATGAACGTTGAAGATGCCAAAAGTCTTGAGGACACGCTCAAAAAGATTATCGGAGAGGAGGAGCCGCCTGCGTAGGCAGGATCGGTATTTGAGGAAAAATATGACTGCGGAATATAAGTGTCCCTTTAGGGATGACATACTTAGAGGAAAGACAGCAATTGTTACAGGGGCATCGCGCGGTATTGGTGCTGCGATTGCCCGTACACTTTGTGAAGCCGGTGCGAACGTTGTACTCTGCTCGCGTTCTGCAGAGGCGGTCACCCAGGTCGCCGATACGTTGAAAGGTGAAGGCTATACCGCTGTCGCCACCGCTGCGGACATCTCCAAAAAATCGGATGTTGAGGGACTCATCCAGGGGGCACTTGACCAGTTTGCGCAGCTCGACATCCTTGTGAATAACGCTGGAATTACCCGCGATACGTTGCTGATGCGTCTCAAAGATGCCGATTGGGAGGCAGTCTTGCAAACCAACCTTACAGGCACTATGTATTGTACGCGCGCGGTCCTGCGGCCTATGATACGGCAGAAGAGCGGACGAATTATCAACATTTCGTCAGTTGTTGGCCTTGTGGGAAATGCCGGACAAGCGAGTTACGCTGCGGCGAAAGCGGGCCTCCTTGGTTTTACGAAGACGATTGCAAAAGAGGTCGGTGCACGTGGCATTACCGTGAATGCTATTGCCCCAGGCTTTATTACGACCGACATGACGGCGCAAATACCGGAAAAGAATCAGCAACAACTTCTTGACCTGATTCCCTTACGGCATTTTGGTAGCCCAGAAGATGTGGCAGATGCTGTCTGCTTTTTAGCATCTGATGCCGCACGTTATATCACCGGTCAAACGTTTCAAGTTGACGGTGGGATGGTGATGTAACGGAGATAGTTGACGGAGCCACTCCGTCCTTATGAAATAGATGCGGGTGAACCCAGCAAAACGAATTGCTGTTGATTCAACCGCCTAGCTGAGAGGAGATTAAAATCAATTATGGCAACAACTCTGCAAGAAAATGAAGAACGACTTATTGAAATTATTTCTGACCAACTCGGTGTTGATGCTGATAGCGTAACACCCGATTCTTCTTTTATGGAAGACCTTGGGGCAGATTCATTGGATACCGTCGAATTGGTCATGGCACTTGAAGAAGAGTTTGAAATTGAAATACCGGACAGCGATGCTGAAAAGATTCAGACCGTTCAAGATGCCCTCAACTACTTAGACGAACACGTATAGGTTCGCATGTTCTGATAACTCCCAGGGGGCTGTAGCTACGTGCTATAAGCCCTCTTCACTCACTTTACTTGAAAAAAGGATTGGTCTCGTGGAACGTGTAGTTATTACAGGAATCGGTGTTGTCAATGCAATTGGTAACACGAAGGAAGAATATTGGGATGCCCTCGCTAGCGGTAAAAACGGAGTTGGCCCTTTAACGTATTTTGATGCCACCGATTACCGGACCCGGATTGCCGCTGAAGTTAAAAACTTTCAAGCGGAAAAATATCTCGATAGGAAAGCGGTATCCCGTTTCCCACTTTTCATTCAGTATGCAATTGCCGCTGCTATGATGGCACATGAAGATTCAGGACTGGACCTGTCGAACGTAGACCCGTACCGGGCAGGTGTGCAAATTGGGGCGGGTGTTGGTGGTATCGGTGTGCTTGAAGAGAACGTGGCAATCCTTCTTGATAAGGGGCCTAAACGCGTCAGTCCATTTCTTGTGCCATTTATGATTATTAACATGGCATCGGGACAGGTGTCTATCCAATTTAACCTTAGGGGGCCAAATTCTGCTTCTGTTACGGCTTGTGCCTCTTCCAACCATTCGGTGGGTGAATCATTTCGGTTGATTCAACGCGGGGATGTGGATGTAATGTTTACCGGTGGTGCTGAGTCTGCTATTACGCCTTCGGCTTTTGCGGGGTTCTGCTCAATGCGTGCGATGTCTGAGCGTAACGATGAACCCGAACGCGCCTCTCGTCCCTTCAACAAAGACCGTGATGGATTTGTAATGGGAGATGGAGCTGGTATGCTTATCCTTGAATCGCTTGAGCATGCTAAAAAACGCGGGGCATATATTTATGCGGAGATAGTCGGTTTCGGCATGACTTCGGATGCACACGATATGGTGAGCCCGCCTGAAAACGGTGAAGGTGCAGCCAAAGCGATGGAATTCGCACTCAAGGACGCACAACTTCCGGTTGATGCTGTGGATTATATCAGTGCACACGGAACTTCCACGCCCATCGGTGATGTCGCGGAAACGAATGCTATTAAATTGCTTTTCGCGGAACACGCCTACAAAATTCCGGTCAGTTCCACGAAATCTATGGTCGGACATCTGCTCGGGGCAGCAGGGGCAGTAGAACTCATCGCCTGCCTTGGCGGAATGGAAAAAGGGTTTCTACCACCGACCCTCAACTACGAGGTCCCAGATGAAGCATGCGATCTGGATTATGTGCCGAATGAGGCGCGTGAAGCAAAAATAGAGGTGGCACTCTCCAACGCATTCGGTTTTGGCGGACATAACACCTCTATCGCTATCCGAAAATTTTCCGGTTAAATCACGGCATGTCGGAGCATGCCTACTACTTTCTTGTGCATTTAGCGTACATCGGCTTTGGAAGCAACATCGGCGATAGGCTTTCGTCCATCCAGAAGGCCATCAATGCCTTATCACTAGTGGAGGAAATCGTGTTAAAAAAGATTTCCTCCCTTTACAAAACTGCCCCGGTCGGATATGAAGCGCAGGCGGATTTCCTAAACGGGGTTGTTGCAATCGAAACAAGCCTTTCCCCTTACCCTCTGCTCCATACTTTAAAAGACATCGAAACTGCTGTTGGCAGAAAACACCGTGCCCGCTGGGGACCGAGAGAAATCGACCTAGATATCTTAATCTATGGAGACATATCCCTGCAAACCTCGGACCTGACTATCCCGCATCCAGAGATGCATCTTCGCCATTTTGTGCTGGTACCGCTGATAGAAATTGCGCCGGCCCTTGTGCATCCTGTTTTCAAAGAGCCCATCCAAGTGCTACTCAGTCGCCTTGGAGAGGATAGGTCTGTTGTGAAAGCAGAAGATTCTGTTTTGTCGACTTGTCTTTCATGTTAATCAAGGGGGGTTCAAAATCAAGATAGGCCCTGCCTACGCTCATACCCCAAATGTCGCCTGGGCACCTAATAAACGGTGGCGAGCTACATGATAGATTGATACATAAGTACAAAATGTTTGCACACCCTGAGAAAATAAAAAAGTTGCTATTATTATTCAAGCATGGTATAATCTTTAAAATATCACACGTTGACGCATGCATGAAAGTCAAAGGAATTTTACGGGATATAGGAAAAGAAATGAACATTCATGAATACCAGGCAAAAGAAATTTTAGAATCCTTCGGGGTGAATACACTCCCCGGCGAAGTTGCTGGAACCACTGAAGAAGCGGAAGCTGTCGCGAGAAAAATCGATTGTGCTAGATATGTTGTCAAAGCGCAAATTCATGCAGGCGGACGCGGAAAAGGCGGCGGTGTCAAACTTGCAAACACTGTCGATGAAGTTAAACAGCATGCCGACACGATGCTCGGAATGCAGCTCGTGACACCGCAGACCGGCCCCGAAGGAAAACGCGTCAGAAAAGTCCTAATTGCTGAAGCCGTTGAGATACAGAAAGAGTTCTACCTCGCTATATTGCTTGACCGGGAAACATCAAAGCTCACTCTCATCGGCAGTGAAGAGGGGGGTGTCAATATCGAGGAGGTTGCAGCCCAAACGCCTGCAAAGATTATTCGGGCAAAGATTCATCCCGCCTTTGGGTTAACCGAATTTCACGCCCGGGATTTCGCATACAAATTGATTACAGATACCCGTTACCGGACACTTATTCCGGATGCAACCGCGTTGATTATCTCGCTTTACAACGCGTTTCTTGGATATGATTGTTCGCTGATAGAAATTAATCCGTTGGCAATTGTTGGTCAAGCGGATGCCTTAGAAATTGTTGCCCTTGATTCCAAAGTCAATCTTGACGACAACGCCCTTTGGCTGCATCCCGATATTTCTGATATGCGTGACCCGCATGAAGAAGACCCTAGCGAATTAGAGGCGAGCGAATCCGGCTTAAGCTACATCCGCCTTGATGGTAATATCGGGTGTATGGTGAACGGCGCAGGATTGGCTATGGCAACGATGGATATTATCAAACAGAAAGGGGGCGAGCCGGCGAACTTTCTTGATGTTGGAGGTGGTGCATCCGTTGAAGCTGTCGCGCATGCCTTCCGGCTTATCCTTGCCGATGAAAACGTAAAGGCTGTGCTCGTCAATATCTTCGGGGGCATTATGAAATGCGACACTATCGCTACCGGTATTGTTGAGGCAGCAAAGCAGGTTGCGCTCAACGTGCCCCTTGTTGTCCGGTTAGAGGGGACAAACGTGGAACTCGGAAAACGAATTATTTCGGAATCGGAGCTGAATCTCCAGTTAGCGGAGGGGCTTTCTGAGGCAGCTGAACTCGCGGTAACCGCAGCAAATACTGCATAAATCTATTTTGTATACAAACAATATGAGAAACAATCGACGGCGAAGACGCACCACATCTGATGAGATAAATTTACCGCATCAACAATACGACTTTGTGACGAGAAACCTGTTTTATGTCTTTCCTACAGATATGCTGGACCTCGCCATGAAGGGCAAGAATTACCAATTTGTCGAACATGTTGACAGCGAATTAGTCTCTGTGGAAGCACGCACAATGGACATTTTGCTAAAGGTGTTGCTCGATGGAAAATATGTCTTAGTTCATTTTGAAATACAGACAGGCGATAGCGTGCACCCAAACATGGTAAGGCGGAATGTGGGGTATATCGGTAGATGCTATGAAAGATATGGGCTCCCTATTTACTCCTTTGTGATTTATCTCAATGAAGACGCAGGCAAAAAGGATGCGGGGGGGTATATCCAAGATGTGCCAGGACACCGTCTCATCGTTGAGTATAAGGTGATACGGCTGAGCCAGATTGATGGTGAGGCGATACTTGAGACAAAGCAGCCCGGATTAATGCCGCTCACTCCGTTGATGCGCCCGCCTAAAGATATGTCAGCCTTGGAGTGGACGACTCGTTGTATTGAAGTGACGAAAACACTTGATATAGATGTGGACTTAAGGAATAATTTACTTGTGGAACAGTGGGTATTGAGCGGTTTGCGTCACGATCGGCAATCGCTCCTAGATTCATTATCGGAGGATATTTTGAACAATTCATCTATTTACGACCTGATTATTGAACGTGGCGTGGAACGCGGTCGGCAAGAAGGCATTGAAGAGGGTCGGCAAGAAGGCATTGAAGAGGGCCGGCAGCTCGGTGCGAAAGAAAGCACTATTGAAAACATCCTCGGTTTACTCGACCGGCGTTTCAAAATGGACACTGCGCCTGCTTTGACATCTCTGCTTGAACCGATTGATGATCTGCAACGTCTCCGTCAACTATTTTACGAAGCGTTAGACGTAGTGCATTTGGAGGATTTCATCCGAACGGTAACGGAAGGCAATGGGGCACAGTAATCCGAAAACCTAATTGATTAAGCGTTTCAAACACGAAAGAAAAATGGCAAAACTACAATTAACGGATATAAACGTAGCTGACAAACGGGTTCTCGTGCGCGTGGATTTTAACGTGCCACTGAAAGATGGTAAAATTACGGATGAAACCCGTATTACCGCTGCTTTGCCTACCCTGCTAGACCTCATTCACAGGGGGGCGAAAACCGTTCTCGTCACACATTTAGGCAGACCAACAGTTGGGGCATCTGCTGAACGCGAGGCTCTTTCTACTGCGCCAATTGCTATAGCACTTAGCCAAAAACTAGGCAAACGGGTCGCCCATGTTGACGATTGCATCGGTGAAACTGTGGAAAATGCTGTTGAGTCGTTGGAGAGTGGCGAAGTTTTGCTCCTTGAGAACGTCCGATTTTACGCTGAAGAGATAGATAACGACCCGGAGTTTGCAAAGCAGCTTGCGTCTCTCGCTGAAGTCTATGTCAACGATGCCTTCGGCACTGCACACCGTGCCCATGCTTCAACGGAAGGGAGTGACACATTACTTAACACCGTGCGTTGCGGGTTTGCTTATGGCACGCGAAATTCATTATCTCAGCATGACCCTTGAAAATCCTGAACGCCCATACGTAGCGATTCTTGGCGGTGCAAAAATATCGGATAAAATCACACTGATTGAGAAGCTATTAGGAAAAGTTGATACGTTGCTTATCGGTGGGGGTATGGCTTACACGTTCCTCTCTGCCATGGGCGTTGCTACTGGCAATTCGCTCGTTGAAACGGAGAAACTTGACGTAGCGGCATCCCTTATTGAGATGGAAGGTTTTTCAGATACCGTGCTCCTTCCGGCCGATCATGTTGTTGGGCGCGCGTTTGCACCTGATACTGAATTAAGGATTGTTGACGATGTGCATATCGCCGAAGGGTGGCAAGGATTGGATATCGGTCCCAAAACCGTCGCTGCCTTTAGTGAACAGCTCGCTTCCGCGAAAACGGTAGTGTGGAACGGTCCTTTAGGCGTTTACGAATTTGAAAAGTTTGCTCAAGGCACAATTGCGATTGCAAAACAGATTGCCGCCGCTGAAGCGACAAGCATTATCGGCGGCGGGGACTGCGTTGCAGCGATACAGCAGGCTGGTGTCGCCGATCGGATAACACATGTTTCCACTGGTGGCGGTGCATCATTAGAATTTTTAGAGGGTAAACCTTTGCCCGGAATTACGGCATTAACTGATAAATAGCCAAAAACCGAAACGGTAAAAATATGTTTGATAAAATTACACCCCGTAGTGAAGACTACTCAAAATGGTATACGCAGGTCATCCAGCAAGCCGAGATGGCAGATTACGCACCTGTGCGCGGGTGCATGGTAGTGCGTCCTTACGGTTACGCGCTCTGGGAAAATGTTAAGGAGCAACTGGATACCCGCTTTAAAGAGACAGGACACCAGAACGCTGCCTTTCCGCTTTTCATTCCGATGAGTTTCATTGAGAAAGAGGCAGAACACGTCGAAGGTTTCAAACCTGAACTGGCGGTTGTCACCCACGGTGGCGGAAAGAAATTGGAGGAGCCGCTCGTTGTCCGTCCGACATCTGAAACGATTATCGGCTATATGTATAGTCGGTGGATTCAATCCTATCGTGATCTCCCCGTGCTTATCAATCAGTGGGCGAACGTGGTGCGATGGGAGTTGCGTCCCCGTCTTTTCCTCCGAACGATGGAGTTCTTCTGGCAAGAGGGGCACACCGCGCATGCAACACATGCGGAAGCGGAAGAAGAAACACTTCGCATCCTTGACATTTATACCGATTTTGCAGTCAATGAAGCGGCAATACCTGTCATCCCCGGACGCAAAAGTGAAAACGAAAAGTTTCCCGGTGCCGTGACTTCCTATACCATTGAAGCGATGATGGGGGATAAACGCGCTGCCCAAGCAGGTACAACACACGACCTCGGGCAAAACTTCGCCAAAGCGTTTGATATCCAATACCTCGACGCGAATCAGAAACAGCAGCACTGTTGGACAACCAGTTGGGGGGTTAGTACACGGATGATCGGCGTGATTATCATGGCGCATGGCGATGACCAAGGTTTAGTTCTGCCGCCACGACTTGCCCCCACACAACTTGTTATCGTGCCAATTGTTCCGAAAAACAGGGACGCAGCAAAACAGGCAGTCGAACAAACCGTTGCGGCAATTTGTGAAACTTTAGGCGACATCCGATACCATGTTGATGACCGATATGAGTATTCACCCGGTTGGCGTTTCAACGAATGGGAACTCAAAGGCGTGCCTCTGCGGATTGAGATTGGTCCACGCGATATTGAAAACGAACAGGTTGTCTTTGCCAGACGCGATATGCCCGGTAAGGATGGCAAAACGTTTGTGCCAATTGCCGAGGTTGCCGAGACAGCAACGCAGCTGCTCGACACAATTCAGGCGGATATGCTCAGACGAGCAACGGAATTCCGAGATGCAAACACTTTTGAACCGACAGATTACGACTCTTACGACTCCTTTAAGGCGTGTGTCGAGAAAGGGTTTGTACGCGCATGGTGGTGCGGAAATGCTGAATGTGAAGATAAGGTCAAAACGGATGTGCGACTATCCGATGTATTCCGATGGAGCAGCCCGGTGGCGATGGTGAGTGTATTGTCTGTGGGACGCAAGCGGAAGAGCTTGCAATTTTTTCACGGGCATACTAAATCAAAGACAATCGAAAATGTGGAAAACTAAATGACCCTGACCCCTGGTTTTAATATAATACCATTTCTAATTGAAAATGTCTCTTTCTTGTAGCATAAACTTCCAGTTTGTGCGGTTCTTGTAGCATAAACTTCCAGTTTGTGCGATTCTTGTAGCATAAACTTTTAGTTTGTGCGGTTCTTGTAGCATAAACTTCCAGTTTGTGCGATTCTTGTAGCATAAACTTTTAGTTTGTGCGGTTCTTGTAGCATAAACTTCCAGTTTGTGCGATTCTTGTAGCATAAACTTCCAGTTTGGGTCTTCCGTTCTCCGTTTCATTTCTAAACAACCGGTAATGATAGAATAATTAATAAAAATGGTATAAGAAGGACTCGACATGCGCTACACATCACAGCAAGATGATTGGTTAGTTCAACCCTTTTGCCAACCCGCTTCAATCCAAGAAACGGACAATCAGCTTATTCTTGAGAATGGGCTCATTCAGCGAAGGTTCGTCACCGCACCGAATTTCGCTACGGTGGATTATGCCAATCAAATTACGGAGAGCAGTCTGCTTCGTGGCATCAAACCGGAGGCAGTCCTGACAATTGATGGACAGGAATTTGAGGTGGGCGGTTTGAAAGGACAGCCCGACTACGCTTATCTTGATTCGGAGTGGATTGCGGACTTGACCAGTGACGAGAACGCGTTTCAATTTCGCGAATATCGAGTCGGTAAACCTGAACCCCCCTATCCATGGGTTCAAAGACGTTCTAATACATCGTCAGTCTATCCGCCAGAGGGTGTGACGCTGACGGTTGTGTTTTCATCGCCTCCATCCGCCGACTCGCTTCAGGTTTGTGTGCATTATGAACTATACCAAGGCATTCCCGTACTCGCCAAGTGGATTACTGTTCACAATGAGAGTCAAAAACCGATTCAACTGGATACCTTAAGCTGTGAAATTCTTGCTGTCAACGAGCAGGAGAAACATCGGCTGCATGTTGAGAGCGATTATGCTTTCAGTGGTATGGAAACGACACAGTGGGGACCAGATGCGGATTACAAGACGCAGGTCGATTATCACTATCGGATGCCGCTGTTGATGACAAGCCGCTATCCACTCGGTCCGGGGGTATCCCTTCAACCGGGCGAGACCTTCAAGAGTTTTCGCACCTTTGAGATTCTGCATGATAGCGATGACCGCGAGCGAAAAGGGCTTGCACGTCGCAAGATGTATCGCACGGTTGCACCGCAGGTCACGGAAAATCCAATCCTCATGCACGTTCGGAGTGCTCAACCTGAGGCAGTCCGTTTGGCAATCGAGCAGTGCGCTGAGGTCGGATTTGAGATGGTGATTATGACCTTCGGGAGCGGTTTCAATGTTGAGAGCGAAGACCCGGAATATATCGCTACAATGAAGGAATTGGCAGATTATGCCCATCAAAAAGGTATTCAGCTCGGGGGGTATACGTTGATGTGTGCTTCGCGAGGGGTGGGTGAAGACTTCAACTGTATTGACCCAGACACCGGGCAACCCGGCAGTAAGTTTGGACAGAGTGCTTGTCTTGCAAGCAGCTGGGCAGATGGTTATGTCCAACGCGTGCTGAATTTCATGGATGCAACCGGGATGGATGTCATAGAGACAGATGGCCCGTATCATGGCGATGTTTGTGCTTCAACAACGCACGCCCATCATAACAGCTTGGCGGATTCGCAGTTGCGGCAGTGGGAAACGTGTGTGAGTTTTTATCACGAGTGCCGAAAACGCGGTATCTATATCAATTCGCCAGATTTGTATTACCTCAACGGTTCGAACAAATGCGGTATGGGGTATCGAGAAACGAATTTCAGTTTGCCTCGCGAGCGGCAAATTTTAATCGCCCGGCAGAATATCTACGATGCGACATTCGAAAAAACGCCGAGTATGGGATGGATGTTTGTCCCGTTGGTGGAATATCACGGCGGTGGACAAGCCGCAACATTTGAACCGCTTTGTGAACACCTCGATGACTATGAAGCACATCTTGCACAGAACTTCGGGAGTGGCGTGATTGCGTGCTATCGCGGGCCTCGCCTTTTTGACACGGAACAGACGAAGGTTGTTGTTAAGAAATGGGTTGACTTCTACAAAAAGTATCGCCCGATATTGGAGTCCGATCTGATTCACGTGCGTCGTCCAGATGGACGCGCTATCGATTGTGTGCTCCACGCGAACGCGCAAATCAATCCCTGCGGATTAGCGATGCTCTATAATTCTACGAATACGGTGCAACAGACTACGCTGAAATTGCCGGTCTATTATACAGGCTTGTCTGAAACTGCTAAGATTCGTGAAAGAGAGGGAGAGCCCACACTGTACAAAATCGACCGAAATTACAACATTGAGATTCCAATCAAGATGGAGGCGAAGAGCGTTAGCTATCTCGTTATTGAATCTACAGCAATTAGCAATTAGCAATTAGCAATTGGCAAGAGTTTGTGATTCTAAACAAACTTCTGACGCGCGTCAGAGACCTCCTCCTCTTTCTCTTGTTATAGGTTTCCAACGGTTTCCAATAGCCAACAGCTCGTAGGGGTTGGGTTTCCCAACCCGCAAATAGCCAACAGTTTCCAACAGCATAAGGAGGTAAAAATGAGAGGCATCCAGCTAAAGAGAGCAATTTTGGTGTGCGGAATACTAATCTGCTTTAGTTTCATGAGCACGGTGCTAAGTTTCGCCAAACTCGATTCGGACGCAGCTTTGGGAATATGGTTTTTTAATGAAGGTAAAGACGGTACAGCAAAAGATTCCTCCAAAAATGGCAATGATGGCGAGATTGTCGATGCCCAATGGGTCGAAGGTAAATTCGGTCAGGCACTAAAGTTTGAGGGGGGTGCTCATGTTGCTGTCGGTGATTTTTCTGACTATACGGATAAAGTGTCGATTGTTGCTTTGATTAAGACTCCTGCAGCCCCCGCATGGTCTGACATCATCGTAGGGCCCTGCGGCGACGTTATCTTGACATTACAGAACAACAAATTAAATTTCGCTGGACAGTGCGCCCAACCGATTCCCCATAATACATGGTCTACAACTTTGTTGAATGATGACAAGTGGCATTATATTGCGGGGACTTACGACGGTAAAACAGTGAAGGTCTATGTGGATGGTGAATTAGAGGCATCTAATGCTGCCGCTGGTGCATTTAAAACGGGGCCCAAGTATATCGGCTCAAGAGACGATAGGCAGGAGGCTTTCACAGGTCTCATTGATGAGCTCGCGTTTTTCAATGTCGCACTCTCGGATAATGATGTGAAGGCGATTGCAGAGAGTGGATTATCTATCGCTCTCGGTTTTGCAGCGGTTTCTCCGCAAGCAAAACTAACCACGGTTTGGGGGAAATTGAAAAGCGAAAAAGGAGCTCGCTAGAGGCATAGGAACATGAGCATACTTGTAAACGAAAACACAAAGGTAATTGTTCAAGGTATCACCGGACGCTCCGGACGTTTTCACACGGAACAGTGCGTCAATTACGGCACGCAAATTGTTGCCGGGGCTGTTCCCGGTAGAGGCGGCACTGATGTGAACGGCATTCCGGTGTTCGACACCGTAGCAGAGGCGGTCGCAGAAACAGGTGCAGACACATCGCTGATTTTCGTTCCTGCACGCTTTAATGCTGCGGACTCTATTATGGAAGCTGCCGATGCTGGTATTGAATTAATTGTCTGTATTTCTGAACATATCCCTGTGCTTGATATGGTGAAGGCGAAAGCGTTCCTTGATAGTACCGAGGTTATCGTGAAACGTGTCCTTGCGAGTACGTGGCGGGAGTCGACAGCGTTACAAGGTAGTAGGTATTCTCCAGAGCCTGTACCCCCTATCGGTCGGAACAAGACACGCTTAATCGGTCCGAACTGTCCCGGTATCATTACCCCCGGTGAGTGTAAAATCGGTGTGATGCCTGCGTTTGCGTATACCCCCGGTAATGTCGGCATTGTCTCACGAAGCGGAACGCTAACTTATGAGGCTGCCTATCAGCTCAAACAGCTCGGCATCGGTCAATCTACTTGTGTCGGTATTGGCGGCGACCCCGTAATCGGGACAAACTTCGTTGATATTCTGGAGCTTTTTGAGGAGGACGATGACACGCATGCCGTTGTCTTAATCGGTGAAATTGGCGGGACTGCTGAGGAAAAGGCTGCACAGTTTGTCAAGTACAAAATGACAAAACCGGTGGTCGGTTTTATCGCTGGACAGACCGCACCGCCCGGTAAACGGATGGGACACGCGGGGGCAATCATTACCGGCGGACAGGGCACAGCTGCAGATAAAATCCGCGCACTCAAGGAGGCTGGCATTGCTGTAGCGGACGACCTCACCGCCATCGGAAAAACCGTGGCAGAAGTCTTGTCCTGATACCTGGGAGGGGGGCACATGGCATTTAGCGATTTTAAAGCAATCCCTGACGTTCAAGAGAGGTTTGGGATTAAACACGTTGATAATGACTTTATTGAGCTTGAGGACATTGCAGATACCCCTTCAGCACAATTTCGAGAGGAATTAGAATTTAGTCGGCAATACATTGATGTTTTTATCTCCGAGGGGGCCCGGTGTGAAGCGATTATCTTCCCTATTTTGCGGGAGGTCTACAAAGGTTATGCTGACAAATGTGCCCTCTGGATAAAAAGACCGCTCACCTACGACGAAACCTTGAGCGGCACGCCAGATTATTTTATCTCCACACGTTCCGACTTGGGCATGCTCGTCGTTGGGGTACCCCTGATAATGATGGTTGAGGCGAAGAAGAACGACTTTGAGCAGGGATGGGGGCAATGCCTCGCGGAATTGGTAGCCGCACAAAAAATAAGTGCCGATTCTGAGTCCCCTGTCTACGGAATTGTGAGCGATGGCACTCGGTGGCAATTCGGGTGCCTCCTCGGCGATGCCTTCACCCGAAACAGAACAAGTTTTAGCGTGGATGATTTGTCTATGCTCTTTCGCGCGATTCATGCTGTTTTCAAAGCTGCAAGCGAGGCGCCTAGGCAGTGAGAATATGAAATCTCTAGCGGGCGAGGTGACCTCGCCCCTATGATAGTTACGTTAACATGCGGCGGGCGAGGTGACCTCGCCCCTACGATATTACTGCGTTCCATCACCATTCGGAGACCTTCTGTGAAGAAAGACATCGGTTTCTTACACGCGAAAAAACAGAAATGTGAACCTATCACCGTGCTAACCTGCTACGATTATCCCACCGCATGCATGCAGGATGAAGCTGGTATTGACATCGTTTTTGTTGGGGATAGCGTTGGGACAAATATCCTCGGTTATAAAAGCGAGATGGAGGTCACGATGGCGGATATGTTGCATCACCTCAAAGCAGTTCGCCGGGGTGTGACAAGCGCGTACCTTCTCGTTGATATGCCTTATGCCGCCGACCAGAACGGGAAGCAAGCCGTTGCAAATGCCAATCTTTTTTTAGACGCTGGGGCTGATGGAGTTAAATTGGAGGGCGGGACAGAAAAAGTTCCCATTGTTACCGCGCTTACCGAGCAGGACATAGCGGTCTGCGCGCACATCGGACATAACCCGCAAATCCACGGCACTAAAGCGACTACGCACGGCAAGACTTATGCGAAAGCGAAACAACTCATTGAAACCGCGTCAGCCCTTGAAGATGCGGGGGCAAAGCTCATCGTGCTTGAGAAGATCACCGAAGAGGTGAGCCAAATCATTACCGACTCTCTATCAATTCCCACTATCGGCATTGGCGCAGGACGATTCTGTGACGGACAGGTGCTCGTTATCAACGATATACTGGGTATAGGGCCACCTTTCAAACACGCCAAACGTTATCAGGATTACAATCAACGGACCTTTGAGGCGATATGCCAATATAAGCAGGAGGTAGAAAACGGGAGTTTTCCGACAGATGCGAACGTCGCACACATCGCCGCTGACAAGTTGGTGCGGGTTAAAAAGTGGTTGGAATCAGATAGTTGACATCCATCTACTCGGTAATTGGCACAAAACTTGGATATTCTGGTGGAATGGAATTGTTCAACCTATCTAACATTTGGATGTAACGTTCTTTGTCGTTTGCATTCTTGCTTGCCTCAGCGATCTGTTTCCAAAAATAATCCAATGAAGAATTGGCAGATATGACACTTAAAGCATATTTGTAATTTCTTAATGCATCCTCATAGAGTTCATTCGCAATGGACGCATGTCCAAGTGTCATGACGTAGTAATAACTTGTCCCCGTATTCCCTTGTAACGCACGTTTCGCATATTTTAGTGCTGTTTCTGGAAAGAGTCCTTTTTCAAGGAGTTCTTCAGCAAACCGACGTTGGTAATGTGCCCTCTGCCCGTTGACCTCTTTCTGTCGAAGTTCCAACCACTTCGCGTTGGCAATTTCAGCTTTATCGGAATCACCCGTTTTATTGTAGAGGTCCCCTAAAATTTCGTACATGACCACACTCTCCTGCATTTTAGGTGCTATTTTTTCAAGAGTAGCAACGAGTTTGTGCGCTTGTCCTTCGTCAGCGTAAAGTTCATATATAGCCCAAATCAGTGAATTATGGGTATCTTGTCTGAAAGGTGCGTCTAATGCTCGCATATATACCGCTTCAGCATCAGCAATCAGGTTCTGTTTTATATATAAATTTGCCAATAGCATGTAGGGTGTGTCCACATCAGGTCTAAGTTCAATCGCTTTTTCATAAGCTGCTTTTGACAATGCCAATTGTTCTGGTCCGATAGCTTTATAGACTGTTCGTGAATAAGGTTCAAGTTTTGCCTCCCCTATGAGTTTACCGTGGTGGTTAAAAGGCGAAGTATCGGAGATGCGTCCATCAGTCTCTTCGTCAAATTTCCAATAACCAATTAAACCGGGTTCATCCCCTTTGAGGTGTCTATTCATATCCGCGCGAATCTGTTGCTCAGTACGTGCAACGTTCCACAGACGCATCTCATCAATTTGTCCGACAAAAGAGGCATGCTCCCACCATTCTTCTTCATGAGAAGAGCCAATACGGAATGGAAGTGTGGTTTTACGTAGTGTCTTCGCCTGTTTAAAGTCATTTCTTCCAACTTCATAGCCGTTGATATAAAACTTCATGATGTTTTCTTTAGCATCAATGGTTCCCGCAACCTGGTACCATTTATTTTTTTCAATCGCATTTGGCGGCGACCAAATAAATTTTTGTCGTTTTCCGCCCGGGGATACATTAAAGATAAGTCTACCTTCATCAAACAACCAAAGCGTGAATTGACGATGCGAAATGTCCGGAAGCCGTTTGTCCCCTTTGAAGAACACCGCTGTATAGGTGTTTAGAAAATCTGTCGGTCTGATCCAAGCAGAAATCGTAACCTGCTCGGAGATATTATTAATGAGCTCGCTGTCCGTGATTTCCACGAAACTCCCATCTCCATCTAAGCTGAGTGCATTACTTTCAATTACTTTGTCTATCGGACGCTCCACTTTTTGAAACAGCTCACCTAACTTTAGGTACCACCGGATATTTTTAGATTGCCGGATATTTTTAGATTGCAGTTCGGTAAGTTTTTGATACTGCTTAATTGCTTGTTTAATTTGATCTGTGGCTTCATAACTTTCAGCAAGTTCCAAGATTGTGTTGGGCGCGTTAGGGTTCATCTCAACCCGTTTCAGTTGTTCCGGTATCCATTTTTCATAGAGCTTTCCCTCTTTGGCGATTTCACGGATTGCCTTTTTTGCCCTATTTCGTGTGTCTAATCTGCTGGTTTTACTTGCCATTTCCTGATATACATCAAAAGCTTCTCCGTAACGTTTTGTTTGATGGTAGCTTTTAGCAAGTATTTCGCGCAAAGTCCCTTGAATCCCACTATCGTTATCATCTTTATCAATAGCGGATTTGGCGAGTTCAATCGCTGGTTCGGACATCCCATTTTCAATACAGATTGTTGCGAGTCTGCCGAGAAACCACACATTATCTTTTTCGCTGTGGGATGCAAGTGCTCCTTTAGCCTGTTTGAGCATCTGTTTGGCTAGTTCAGGCTGTTTGTTTTTTTTCAATGCAGCCGCAGCATGATAGAGATAACGGACATCGTTAGATTCTGTTTTGCCAAGGGCTTCGGACATTTCAGCAGATTTTTGATACTCCTTTTCATCCCAATAGATTTTTGCCAATATTCTGAGTGCCACCGGATTATCTCTGTTTTTTCCAAGTTTACCCTCATAATACCTTTTCAACGCTTCAAGTTTATCTTGACTTTTGAAAGCACTCATCAAAGTCAAAGTATCCCGGGCATTCTCTACATCGGACCTTGCTACAATTCCTGACGAAATAATATAGGCAGGTGCTTTATCATCTGTGTTGGAATTCACCTGCGTTTCGTAGGCATCTACGGCTGATTCTATTTTCCCAAGTGCCACATACACCTTGAGCAATTCAGCAAAGATTCTTTCTGTCTGATAAGAATCAGTTGCCATGTCGCGTGCTCTCTTATAGGCATCAAGTGCTCTTTCCAATTCACCGATTTTGTAAAAGTATTCGGCACGTGCTTTCTGCATCTCGAATGTGATTGTGCCATCATCTTCAGCTTTTTGTAGCTTCTCTTCCAGATTCCCATGATAGCGATAGAAACTGATCAGTTGTTGTTCAACATTCTGCCGCTCTGATGCTGATGTGGCTGATAGAATTGCCTTCTTCAATGCGATTTCAGCAGCATCTATGTCCTCATTGAAAAAATGAAGTCTTGCAAGTTTGAGGTACGTTTGTTTATCACTGTGCCCCAATTCAATTGCTTTTTTATAGTTGGCGATGGCTGCGGTTTCATTACCATCGGCTTCATATAGTCTTGCGAGTCGGACATAATGGACACCAACTTCCGGCTGCGTTTGAATGTATATCTGCGCGTGCTCAAGTGCCTCGTGGACTTTGCCAGCAGTTTGTAAACTGCTAACAAGCGCGTCTTGATATTCTATGTTTTCTGGGTCAGTTTCAAGCAGTTCATGGTAGGTTTGTGCAGCTTTTTCGTGCTGATTTATGCGGATGTAAAGCGTTGCAAGTTGCACGCGAGATTCATCGTCTTCAGGTGCCGCTATCACAATGCGTTCGTAGATTTCTATTGCTTTTTCTATTTTGCCAAGTTTTACGAATTCTTGTGCCGCTGTGATGAATTCTTGTACCCCGCTATTTTCCGTGTCTTGTGCTTCAAGTCCTGCTATGAAAGCACCCGCTGTGATTAACATGAGCACGCCTAAGAAGAGAGACAATTTTGAGTGTGCCATTGAGATATATTCCCTATTCCGGTATTTTGTTCATGGAAGAGATTTTATCCCAGTCCCACAAAAGTACAGTTCCATCTTTAGAACTACTTGCAAGCGTTTTGCCATCGTGAGAAAATCGGAGCGTTTCGATTTCATCTGAATGCCCGGGATAAGTAGCCAACCGCTCTGCTTTTTCCAGATGCCATAATTCAACTGCATAAATAGTATCATTTCTGTTCATTACTAGTCTGTTCCCAGTAATGCCAACAAGGAGGGTTTTACTATCTGGGGAGAATGTTAAGGTATTCACCTTTGCCCACTTGAGTTGAATCAGATGCTCAGTAAGAATTGTACTGGGTTTTCGCCCGGTGTTAAGATTCCATAAATGGATTTCGGTGTGAGTGCCGATAGCAAGAATAGTGTTATCAGGTGAAAATGCCAAGCTCTGGGCACTTCCGATAGCAAGTGTCGCAAGTTTTTGACCTGTGTTTGCATTCCACACAAGGGTTTCGTTGAAATTTCCGCCTGTAGCTAGGAGCATACTATCTGGTGAAAATGCTAACATCCTGTCACGAACCTTGGGAAAGCTCACGGTTTCACGTCCAGTACTCACCTCCCATAAACGTATTCCGCTAAAGGCTGTAGTTGTGGCGATTAGTCTGTTATTGGGAGTGAATGTTAGTGTATCCGGTCTAAATTTTACTTGGAGCGTGTCGATTTCGACTCTAGTGTTCAGATTCCATAACCGAATTATATTAACATTTCCCCATCCGGCGGTGCGTCTCTCAACATGGTATCCGTTTCGTGCAGATACAATTGCAGCATGGGTTGGACTCATGTTAACAAAGAGGGAGGCATCTGATGAAAGAGCCATTGCTTGGGTCAGCGCGATAGGTGCTACAGTAAATGAATTTAGTTTATCTCCAGTGTTGATATCCCATGTTTGGATTTTTCCATTAAAGGTCGCGGTGACACATAACTTGTTGTCCGGTGAGAACGCAACTGCCCGTGTGTCCATTATGTGTTCTGTAGCAATAATAGACAATTCTTTACCTGTGTTTACGTTCCATAAGCGGATGGTACCATCTAGACTACCGCTTGCAAGTGTTTTCCCATCGGGTGCAAAGACGAGTGTATTGATAGTATGCGTATGCGCTTTAAGTGTAGTACGGAGTTGTCCTGTATGAGCATCCCACAAATGTATTGTTTTATCAATGTCACCACTTGCAAGGGTAGAATTATCTTCAGTAAACGCTATGGCAGTAATCCATCCATTGTGTCCTTTGAGCGTAGCCCGTTCGGTGTGTGTGGCAGTATCCCACAATCGTACTATCCGCTTTCCACCGCCAGTAGCAACGGTTTTGCCATCAGCTGAAAACGTCAGGGTCATAATTCCATGGCTGGCTCTGCGTTTCTCTTTATTTGCTTGCTTTAAAAATTGAAGAACAGATTTCGTTTTCCGAGTGAGAAAACCTTCTTGTTCGAGGGACTTTAGCGGCAATAAAGTAATTTTTCCATCTCGAGTAACACCAGCAAAGGTACTATTATCTCTAGCACAAGCCAATGGACCGCCTACACCAGTACTTTCCTTTTGCAAAAGTCTTCTTCCGGTAGCAATCTCCCAGCGTATAAGGGTGTTTTCTTCAAGCCAATTGGCATGCAAGCCGATGAGGTTTTTCCCATCCTTTGAGAAGGTAAGGGCTACACCATCAATATTGGGATGAGAACGGAGAGTTTGAATGTTTTTACCTGTTTCCAGGTCCCACAACAGAATGACTGGACTGGAACACCCACTACTTGCAAGAATACGGCGGTCAGGGGAGAGCACTATATTGTCAACGCCACCGGGATGTGGCGTGAGTATATTCTTCACGTCTCCGGTGTTAACATCGTAAATCCAAACACCGATATCGGTACCTACGGCAAGCTGAGTCCCATCGGCCAAAAACTGCATTGTGGTAATTTTACCTTTACCGATGCGAGCTATGGCTCCGTTGGGTAAGTTAATTTGTGATTCCTGCTGCGCGTAGATAGGTGGCAGCAGCATCGAAACAGATAGGAACACAATACAAAACATTCGTTTTATCGCCATTTGTTAGTTCTCCACAAGGTTGTAGGGGTTGGACATCTTCTTGTATGCTAATTTTCGCAGCGTATTCAGGGAAAAGGATTTCGTAGCGTTTCAGTTAACTCCAAATCTCTATTGGCTCCCTATCAATATAGGACGGACGCAGCGCGTTGATGAGTCGATAGGATAATAGGATTTAGAGGGAGACCTAGCGGGCGAGGGGACCTCGCCCCTACAATGCGGTTTCTGATGTTCAGTATATCATTAATCTTCGAGGAATGTCAAATTTTTTATGAAAAAATGCTGATTTTTACGGAATTCCGCCGCGCCAATGCGTAAACTTGTTTATGGGATTTTTCGACAGGTTATATGTCCAACGGCACCACGTCGGCATATACATAGGTGGGTGCGGATTCGGTGTGAATTTGATCATCGCTATCTTCGGAGGCCGACACAATAGCTCTTTGCACGATTCTGCCCGGTTTCGCGGCAATAGGCGAATGAAACATCGGGCCAGCAATGACACATGTATGGAACTCGCCATTTTCCCCAAGCGGGTCTACGCCATCGGGCAAATCGGCGATGAGGTCCGTATCAAACCAGCGTCCTGCTAAATCAGCGGGAACTTTGGTGGGATTGAGAGCGGTGACAATTGCACGCAAGCCGGATGCAATCATCGTTTGCGCGAGCTGCGTTGTGTCCTCTCCCCAGACCGGAAAAATAGGTGTGAAGCCGGTGCCGCGCAGCTTCTCCTCTCGGTATTCACGGATGTCCTCAAGAAACAGATCACCGAATGCAAAATGGGAGGCGGTCATATCCGCTGGCAACGTTGCCACTTCTGCAAGAAACGCGCGCATCGCGGCTTCGTATATCTCATTAGAGCACGGGTACGGAATCGGTATCTGGTACAACGGCACACCGAGCTTTTCCGCTTGCTGTTTCAGCACCCAGCCGGGGGTGGAATGGATAGAAACCCGGTCAAACGTCTCCGTGACGGTGGTAAAAATGCCGCGCACGTCGTATCGTTCCGGTTGTTGACGCAGTGTGTGAAGTGTCCACGCTGAATCTTTGCCTGAAGACCAGGAGACCAGAACTGGGGTGGGTGTTATGTTGTTCATCTCTTTTGCCGTGTTAGTACCATTGAGGTTTTACCGTGCATCAACTGCTCCGCGCGGACAACCTCAATGATACACTAAGGATAAAAGCAGAAAATCTTATTTCCGTATTAACATCTTGCGCGTAACGGTGAAATCGCCTGCGGTGAGGGTATAGAAATACACGCCGCTTGCAACAGACTCACCGAGTGCGTTTTTGCCATCCCAATAGGCGGCACGGTTTCGACTGTGATAAATACCGGCACGTTGATGTCCTAAGTCTAAATCCCGCACGACGCGGCCGTTGATGTCATAAATCGTCAACTTTACGTCTGATGCTTTGGCCAGTTGGTAGGGTATCCAGGTCTCTGGGTTGAATGGGTTTGGATAGTTCGCTAAAAGTTCGGTCTCTTTAGGTGTTAGTGCTGCCAAGAGCTGCTCTAAAAAGAGAATACCCTGTTGAAAGGTTGCATCTGTCAAATTTAGCTTCTGGGCTTGGGATAGCCACTGCTGTACATCCGATTTTCTAAACATGTTTTCATAGCGCGCCCAAGCTGCTGGTGCAGCAGCCTTATTACCCAATGCGCCTGCAACTAACACCAGATCCACAATATCAATAATCCCATCCTTATTGACATCTGCCGGATTGCGCGGACCAGGAACAGTAGACGTGATATTATCCAAGATATCATACCAAGCACGTTGCTGACTACTAGATAAACCACCACTGCTATCTGCTGCTAAATCAAGTTCAAAATTTAAAATGCTAATCATAATCAGGTCGTCGATATCAATAACCCCATCCTTATTAACATCTCCTATTTCCATTATGTGTGTTACAGAACTTTTACCGAAACTTGCGGCGACGAGTGTCAAATCTAAAATGTCTACAACACCATCAAGGTTAACATCCTCTCGTAGTCGTGGCCCCCCAACAACCATTGAATTTACTTGATCAAAGTGGGGAAGGTGTTTACCAACACTATTAACTATTCTTGAGCTGGACAAGGTTAGGGTTGATTCTTTGATAGCAATAAATTCAAATGTTAGGGTTGCAAGAGTGCCGTCACCGCTGCTGCTGTCATTAACAGAGGTCGCGCCAAGTAGAACTTCATTTCCATCGACAACTGGGGCCACAAAAAACGAATCGTCCGGTAAATAATCTCCGTTCGCACTTGAAACATAGCGAAGTGCCGTTGTATCGAAAAGCACCTTAGCTTGAAAACCAGTGATGTCTTTACCTGAAGTAATATTGATGTTAAGAGTTAGCCTGTCTCCGATAGCTGCGGCATCTATTGGTAATGCCGTGATGTTCACACGGGTAGCAGGTGCCTTCCACAATCGGATGGTTTTTTCAACACCTCGGATGGTTTTGTCAGAACTCCCACTTGCCAGCATTGAACCATCCGGACTGAACGATACGCTCCTGACCCTATCCGTATGCCCCGTGAGTGTTCTGATGTGTTGTCCCGTAGTCGCATCCCACAAGCGGATGGTTTTGTCAGAACTCCCACTTGCCAGCATTGAACCATCCGGACTGAACGATACGCTCCTGACCCTATCCGTATGCCCCGTGAGTGTTCTGATGTGTTGTCCCGTAGTCGCATCCCACAAGCGGATGGTTTTGTCAGAACTCCCACTTGCCAGCAGTGAACCATCCGGACTGAACGATACGCTCCTGACCCAATCCGTATGCCCCGTGAGTGTTCTGATGTGTTGTCCCGTAGTCGCATCCCACAAGCGGATGGTATTGTCAGAACTCCCACTTGCCAGCAGTGAACCATCCGCCGGACTAAACGCTACGCTATTGACCCAATCCGTATGCCCCGTGAGTGTTCTGATGTGTTGTCCCGTAGTCGCATCCCACAAGCGGATGGTATTGTCCCCACTCCCACTTGCCAGCAGTGAACCATCCGCCGGACTAAACGCTACGCTACTGACCCAATACGTATGTCCTGTGAGTGTTCTGATATGTTGACCCGTTGTCGCATCCCATAAGCGGATGGTGTCGTCCCCACTCCCACTTGCGAGCAGTGCCCCATCCGGACTAAACGCTACGCTCCAGACAGAAGCCGTATGTCCTGTGAGTGTTCTGATATGTTGACCCGTTGTCGCATCCCATAAGCGGATGGTGTCGTCCCCACTCCCACTTGCGAGCAGTGCCCCATCCGGACTAAACGCTACGCTCCAGACATAATCCGTATGCCCTTTAAGAGTCGTATAGGAAATCTCGTGGGCAAAGGTGTTGGGTAAATAGATCGTTAAAATCAGAAGTATCATCAAAGAAATGGAAATTTGCGTTTTTTTCATTACAAACATTCTCCTTTTTGGATTTGTATTTTCGGTCTAACGGGTTTGCGTTCGATATTTTAACTCAAGTTGCCATAATGATAGCATGGTTTGAATCATAGGTCAAATAAAATTTGCGATTGGGTGGTAAAGTAGGGGCGGGGTTTCCCCGCCCGATTAGAAACCTCACTATAGTGCCAAAAAGTTTGCTAAAAGACTCTTCCCAGCAGCAGTCAAAATAGACTCCGGATGAAACTGAACTCCCCAGACAGGCAGTGTTTTATGCCGAAGTCCCATGATTTCGTCCTGAGCTGTCCATGCGGTAATTTCCAAGCAATCTGGCAATGTGTCTTTTTTCACAATGAGCGAATGATAACGCGTCGCTTCAAAAGGGTTATCCAAACCGTCGAAAAGTTCTGTGCCGTTATGCAGTATCATTGAGGTTTTACCGTGCATCAACCGCTCCGCACGGACAACCTCACCGCCAAACACGTCCCCGATACACTGATGCCCGAGGCAGACCCCCAGAATTGGCACTTTTCCAGCGAAATGTTTTATGACATCGTTGGATATGCCCGCTTCCCGTGGCGTGCAGGGGCCGGGTGAAATAACGATGCGTTCGGGAGAAAGCGCGTCTAACGCCTCTATACCTATCTTTCGGCTGCGATGAATTTCTAATTCAGCGCCGAGCTCTCCCAAATACTGCACGAGGTTGTAGGTAAACGAGTCGTAGTTGTCAATCATCAAGACCATCTTTTTGCCTCCTATAACAACAGGCCGTGTTCTGCCATCTCAATAGCTCTGAGCACGGCACGTGCCTTATTCATGGTTTCATAATACTCATTTTCGGGTATGGAATCAGCAACGACACCTCCACCCGCTTGCACGTAAGCGATGCCATCTTTGATGACAGCCGTTCGAATGGTTATGGCTGTGTCGGCACTGCCAGAAAAACTGAAATAACCGACTGCCCCGCCATACGTACCCCGACGTGTCGGCTCTAATTCGTCAATTATCTCCATTGCGCGGATTTTAGGTGCCCCAGAGAGTGTCCCTGCCGGTAAACAGGCACGCATAACATCAAAAGCGGAAACATTCTCGCGCAACCGTCCGATAACATGCGATACAATGTGCATCACATGTGAGAAACGTTCGATTATCATCAGCTCGGTTACCTCAACGGTCCGATATTCACACACCCGGCCGAAGTCGTTTCGTCCTAAATCGACGAGCATGACGTGTTCTGCCCGTTCCTTCGGATCATTAATAAGTGTCTGTGCTAGTTCGTGGTCTTCCTCGGTTGTCTTACCGCGGGGACACGTGCCGGCTATTGGACGGTGCTGTGCAATTCCATCTTCTACCCGTACCATCATCTCTGGCGATGCACCCACAATGTCAAAACCACCCAGCTTTAAATAGTACATATATGGGGAGGGGTTGACTACTCGCAATGCCCGATAAATATCAAACGAGTCAACGGATACCGGGCAGCTAAATCGCTGTGAAGGCACAACCTGTATGATGTCGCCTGCGGCGATGTATTCTTTGGCGCGCCGTACTGCGTCTTCGTAAGCGGGTTTTGTAAAATTTGATTGTAGCACGCGTGAGGATTTAGACAGCTGTTCAACCCCCATGTTCTCACTATCTGTAGGATTGGTTTGTCGGGTTTCTCTATGTTCAACCCGACCTACAAGATCGGGAAAAACCTTTAGTTTTTCGACCAATGCATCAATTTTCTCTATAGCCTCAGCGTAAGCTGCATTTACATCCCCGTCAATATGTGCATTAGCGACAACTTTAATCTGATGATTTACATGATCGAAAATTAGAATTGTCTCTGTGAGCATGAAAAAGCAATCGGGGAGCTGCAGTTCATCTTCGGTCTCATCGGGCAGTTCTTCGACAAAGCGCACCATGTCGTAACTCATATAGCCGACTGCCCCGCCGTGGAACTGCGGTAACCCTTCAACTTCAACGGGGTGATATTTCTGCATCATGTCTTCAAGGACTTGCAGCGGGTCATCGCAGGTTAGTGAAACCTTCTCCCCTTTTGACAGATATTCGATTGTTACCTGATGTCCTTTGCTGTGAAAAAGCACAGAGGGTTGACTTCCGAGAAACGAGTAGCGAGCGACCGTTTCGCCGCCTTCAACGCTTTCTAGCAAGAACGCAAAGGTATCGGGCATTAATTTGTAAAAGGCGGACACCGGTGTCTCCATATCCGCCAAAATTGGGCGATAGACCGGTATCATGTTGCCTATTTTCGCTTTATCCTGAAATTCCTCCAACGTCGGATAATACATGGATGTCTCCTTTGGCGATTAGCAATTGGCGATTAGCGATTAGCAATTGGCAAGAGAAAGAAGCCTCTGACGCGCATCAAAATTGTAGTCAGAATCACAAACTCTTGCTATTAGCCAATTGCCATTAGCCAACAGCCACTAGCCATTAATACACTGCATCTGCTTCAAAAATTTTTTCACCTATAACACGCGTTGCCGTTCCGTCGGGGGAGACTTCCCGAAAGAAGCAGGAACGGTAGCCGACATGACATGCTGCTACCTTCTGCTCAACCTTTATGAGCAGGGCATCTCCATCGCAATCCACTGCGATAGATTTGACTGTCTGTGTATGCCCTGAAGTCTCCCCCTTTCGCCAGAGTTTTTGGCGGGAGCGGCTCCAGAAACAGACACGGCCGGTAGTCAGCGTCTCTTTTATCGCCTCCGTATTCATATAACCCAGCATCAACACTTCGTTATTTGTGTCGTCTTGGATTACTGCGGCGACTAATCCATCGTTGTCATATTTTAGTTCGGATAAAATTTCCATGATTTCTCCTTAGGCTGTCATCTTAAAAACAGAAAACCTCATGCCACTGCGGGGTGTGCATAAGGTTTAAAGGTAACGTCAAAATCGGTATTGACAAATTCGCTTGCTTAGCGCGCACACTCCCCCTTATCGGAATTGGAATGCCACCAATGCCAATCGTGTCCATTTGTATTTAGAGCGGAATATGCAGCAAATAACATCGTTTTTTCTTTCCTTATTTGAGATTCATTGTAATTACAAAATCTACCATAGCTCGCTGCACTTATGCGGAATCTGAAGTTGATTTATCGATGGGCCTCCATATACGCTCGAAGCACTGTATTCATCCGCGTGTAGTAATCTTGCCCTTGTGCTTTGAACCATTCCAAGATTTCAGGTTCAATCTGAAGGTAATTTTCAGGAACAATCCGCCGAGCATTTTCCCAAAAATCATCGGATAGTTCAGGGATTTCTGACGTATCAATTGCGTCCTCAGGCAAGTCCTCAATTTCAGAGAACCGTGTTTTTGACAGCTGCATGGTATCTTCTCCTTTCTTTGAGGGTTGCTTTTCTGGCGGAGATAATTTGTGTCTGCCCGTTCCTATTTGTGTGACAAACTACCAACACCGCGCCACCTCCAAGCGTTCCAATGGTAATCTCTCGAATCTCGGTTCGCTTGTGTTCATCGTAATAATCTCTGGGGTCGACTCTCGTGAAATGAACACTTTGAAAAATACGTATTGCTTCTTCAAATCGAATTCCATGCTTTTTGAGGTTCATTCGGTTTTTCTGCGTGTCCCACTCAAATTCCATTTCTATAACGCTATCCCGGTTCATTTATAGTAAAATCTGAAAACACGTTGCGTTGACAGTGCCAGGGAAATTAACCACCCTGCCTCGATGTCGAGAGGAAAACCAAAGATTGAGGTCTCCAAATAATTGTAGACTTGACTGTAATTATACCCTATTCCCAGGCGAATGTCAAATTTTTCAGAAAAAATTTGACAAAAAATGGGATAATGTGGTATAATTAACTTGTAAACAATTAAATAAACGAACGGTTCAGGTGCCGGATTACGGAGAATAGGGAAGAGCGGTGAGAATCCGCCACGGCCCCGCCACTGTGAACGATTAATGATTTCCATAAAAAACGGGAAATTTTTCGCTGGCAAAAACCACTGTCAAAAATTGAGATGGGAAGGTGCAAGCGGAGATGTTCAGAAGTCAGGAGACCTGCCTGAATCGTGTTTCACGCTTATGCTTTCGCGGGAAAGCGAGGAAACAAAGCACAGCGAGCTCTTGTTAGGTTCAGATGTTCACAACGTGCTGTCTTGTCCCCTGTTTTCCATAGAAAGCAGGGGTTTCTTGTTTCATTACGGAGGTTTTAATGAATACAATCTTTTTCCTACGGCGGCACTTCTTATGCACAAAACGTTCACGGTTTCACACGTTTCTATTGATAAGCACACTACTTTTTATGCTCCTGATGGGTTCTGCTTTCGGACAAACCGAGGTTCAGAACATAGCGGTTGTTGTAAATGCGCTGACGCATTTTGACTTGGGCATCACCACATCTCTCTCCATTATAGATTTAGCAGAATCGGATGCAAAGCGGGCTGTTACGAACGATGTTGTCCCGCTCGGCAATGTGCCGAACGACCTTGTGATTCGTGGGCATCTTGCCTACGTAACCAACGCCTTTAGTGACAATATCCTGATTATCAACCTACAGCACCGAGAAATTGTCGACACGATAGCATTCCGTTCAGGCGCGAATCCCCAAAAACTCGCTTTTGTAAACGAGAACAAGATGTATGTCACCTGTGAGGGGGCCAATGAGGTGCATGTTGTAGATGTCGCTGCGAGACGTGTGACGAAGACGATTATCGATATATTCAATAAACCTTTCGGTATCACGATTCTCAACGGGAAGGCGTACGTGACAAATTCTGCCTGGGAATATGATGTGGTGGAAAAGGCAGTCCGTTATCATCAGAGCAGTGTCACCGTAATTGATACGGTAACGGACACCGTCCTAAAGACAGTTCCGATGCCAACAAACGCCGGGGAGATTCTCAACGATGGCGAGTCTACTGTTATTGTCAAAACAACAGGCGATTACAATCTCATTCCTGGAAACCTCGTTTTCATTGACTCGACGACTGATGAAATTGTCAAAACGGTGAAGCTGAGAATGACCCCAGGGTCTTTTGCAATCAATTCACAGAAACACCTATTTATTCAGGGAAGATTTCCAAGCCGAGGCCTCTTCATTTACGATGTAGTGGATATGAATTGGATTCGCGGGCTGTATACGCCAATCGTAGATGAGAATGATGGCTGGGGAATGACTTTTGCCCCAGATGACACTCTCTACATCGCTTATCCCGATTGGGGTGGAGGCGGTCAGGATGTCGTTCGTGTTCTGGGCACTGATGAAACATTCCACCAAACGTACCGGGTTGGGCATGGGGCTTCCATTGTGGCAATTGCACAACTCGTAATTCGGCCTGAGGATGTCAACGACGATGGGCTGGTTGACATAAGGGATTTAGTGATGATCAGTCAGAATCTCGGGCAAAGGGGGCAAGGAGTCCGTGGCGATGTTAATAAGGATGGCAAGGTTGATATTCTCGACCTAGTTCGTGTTGTTCAGCATTTCTAACGCGGATGGTTTATGGAGTATCAGGGTTATTTCGTTTAAGGTTTTGGACTATGCGTAAATGGGTCGTGCTCGGGAGCTCGCTCCTACTTTTAACGTTGCTCCTCACTGGGTGTACACCGAAGTCGGAAGATGCTTCCCTGGCATGGCAGATTACGTTTTTTCCGCTCGGTGCCAAGATACAGTTTGAGCAACGAATCGCCGGTGGCGCAGGTTTCAGCCTTTAGTGCCGATGGAACGTTGGTCGCTCAACTCAATTTTCCCACACCGCCGCGTCAGATAGAAGTGCTTTATTTTGAATGGCGCGAGGCGGAGGTGTATAGATTTGAGGCGACCTTATCCACTGGACAGGTTCACGTCCAAAGTGTGACTGCGCCCCGTGAACCTCCCCGCGGCAGCATAGAACTTGCTATTCCTTACGGCGTAGCACAGAAGATAGAGGCGGTACATTCCGCCGCTGAACCCCTCACAAAGGCACTTGTCTTACAAGGAGGTGAAATGACAGCCACGGTCGTCGTCACGAACGGAAATGCACCGAGTGCGTTTGAGGTAGAGCTCTGCCTCCCCTCAACGTTTTCCATTGTTCAGGTGCCTATAGGTTGGAAATCTGAAACAACTGGTGCCGAAACCTGTTTGTCTACGACTGGCACATTTCGGATTACCTCGGAGGTCTACTATCGTGAGTTCGTTCTAAAGATTCCTGTAGAAAACACAGTGCCGAACGGTGTTCAGGACATGCCTGTTACAATTAGAGGGAGGGTTCGCTTTAAAACGGATGCAGGCGAGATATCCGAACAGACAACATCGGTAATGTTGAACATGGCGACGATTTCGGAGATTGCCGGGCATCTCTCTATAGAATCTATTCAGATGCCTACGGATGCGGTGGGCATCGCTGCCCTTCAGCAGCGACCCGATACCATCGTTATGTTACGGAAACCTACGGAGAATGTCTACTATCGTTGGTTGGAAAAATTTGGAATAAAACCCCGCACCTCCCAGATTGATGTGTTTGAGCCGATAGCTCACCAGACAGTGCGGCTCCGTAATCGGAGCGAGGAGACTATCCATGTCGTTGTCTCTTCCATCAATCGAGACGCGAAGAGTGGCGAGCCTCTGCTGTTTCTTGCACCGCCGGACGCAGTTAGTGCGGGTACCGGACAGAGTGTCGCTTTCGCCAGCTTACCGGGTGAGACAGTGACAGCCATTCCTTTGCCTCTCTACCTTCATCCACAAGCAGCTAAGGCGGGAACATACCAGCGGGAGATTGAGGTAAAAGTCTGGGGAAGTAATGCCACAATTCTTCGGGAACAACGACCACTCTATCTCATCGTCCCGAATAGACATGCGCTGTTTGTAAGTATGGTGGCTATTGTTGTCAGCGGTATCGGATTGGCAGTGCTTCTGTGGTTTCACCAACGATTTTTTGCCCGTTGGACAACGAAACAACTTATCGTCATTGCACTCTTCGGTACAACGATTTTTGTAACAGTTGTCGTACCCTCAACACTGTTTTTGAACCTCATCCGCGCACTTCTCGGCCCCTTTGCTGGGTTGTTGAGCGGACTGATTAACGAGACACTCTACTATGCGTTGCTGACCGCGTTGCTTATCTATATTAACGGTGCCCCCAGCGGTACCCGGAAACAAAGACACAATAAATTGTGTGATGATGTGCCAAATATGCAAGGCGGTGTCATCCTACTTGTCTCTGCTGTCCGCTTACTTCTCGGCGGTGTCATGTTTGGCAGTTTCACGCCGATGGAAATTGTCTATACTGGGACAAGTGTCATCCTGCTTGAGACAGGATTCCTACTTGTTCGAAGGCGTGGTTTATTTGCATGGGCGTTCGTGCTCGCTATATGCGATGCAATCGCTGTATATGTTGAGTTCCAGCTCTCTATCCTGTTCTATCGTCTCTTTTTCGCCGATTGGTATATCGTCCTTCGAATTATAGTAGAGGGATTCACCTATACCTTTATCGGCGTACTTCTGGGGGCAAGGTTGGGACGTGGATTGTGGAAGGTGGCTGAATAGACATGGATAACTTATGTTACGAAAACCTTAGGAGCGGGCTGCTTGCCCGAATATTGAAATGAAAAAACATCAAATTTTTAGCATCGTCTGCCTGCTTATCGCTTGGCATCTCAACGGGGCGGCAGCCGATATCGATGTCATTTGGGTTCGAGCAGGGGCAGTGCTTGAAATCCAGCAGGAACACAACGTCGATAGTAAAATCAAAGTCGAAATGATGACTAATGGAACAGCACGTGAACTTGCTAAAACGCCAACAGTCCTGCGGATTGATGCTAAACGTGTCCTACTCCAATTTACATGGAAACCGAACCAACGTTATCAGTTTCGCCTAGAGAGGCATGTAACAGAGGCGACCTCGCCACTCAAACCGATGCCCTACTTAATTCGTACGGTGCAACTGGATGGACTCTTATCGCTTTTGGAAAATCTCAGGCAGCCAGCGAAACCGACAACGGTCCTGTTTTCACCGGATGCGGAAAAACTTGCCATTGCAACCGACACCGGACACCTTGCAATTCTCCAACCGCTCACTGGCGAAATCCTTTGGAAAACCCGAATCTCCGAGGGCTATGTCAAATACATGGCATTTAGCACAGATAGCACTCGACTCTACATTGGCGAGCAGGCAGTGGATGGGTTTATCTATGCATACGACGTGTCGCAGTCTAAACCGACACGTCTCTGGAAATATCGCACAGCTGACGACATTGAAACCTCAACGCCGACTAATCCAGAAAACGTCTATGCCTGGATTAGCTACCCCGGTCCATCGTGCATGCGAACGCTAGCGAACGGTGACCTACTCGTTGCCAGCGTACACACATGGACTCAAAAGGACATATCGCATAGACAGTCTCAACTTTACCGGTTCAACGGGAAAACAGGCGAGCTCAGATGGAAATGGCCACGGGATGGGGCATTGCCGCGGATACTCCGTTGGTTTGACATCAGTGCTGATGGAAAAACACTCCCGCTTGTAACGGATAAAAGCCGCCTGGGCAACGGAACGCTCTCTGTGCTCAATACTGAAACAGGAACAACACAGTGGCAGGCGAGTTTTGAACCGCTCACGCCATACTTTGAGGGTGTTAGTTTTTGGCGGGGAGTCAGTATATCACCGAATGGGAAGTTTATCAACATTACAGTGGATGATGGCCGTGCATACATCTTCGACGTGAATAAACAGAAATCGATATGGCAGGACAATTTAACCACACCGCTTGAAATGGGTGGCATTCCAATCGTTGCAACTTCCGGCACGATAGGTGCAACGGATGCAGCCGCCCTCTTTGTAACAGGCGATACATATATTCCGTATCATCTCCAAAAGGGAGCACAACGGCCCTCGGCACTGCATCCAAACGGCATGACATTGTTTGCCTATTCTTGGGAAGGGGAGAAAATATGGCAGTGGAAACTTGAGAATATGCCCCAAGGTTTACGAATTGATGGAAATGACCGATATGCTGTCCTTTCTGTCTCTAAAAAGAGCCGAAATCCGAATGAACACCTACACGGCGTTTCGGTATTTGACCTCACAGCGGCCGGCGGTGGCCTGTCGAAATATCTTTACACTTACCGCACCGAGGGACAACTGCCCTATGATACGCTTGCTATCAGCGCGGATGGCAGTCTCATCGCTGTAGTTGAAATGCCGATTACGATGCCTGATAAGACCGTGCGCGGAAAAAATCGGGTGCATGTGCTATATTGATTTTTTGTAGCACAATCGATTACTTCATGCCCTGGCTTACGCAAAATTGCAGAATATCGCTTAATCCAGCTGTAGGAGCGATTTCAAAACGCGCCTACCAGAGAATTGCACAAGTCCTAATTCCCTGATCAATTGCCATTTTTTTATCTGCTATAGGTTGTTCGATGGGCGTTCTTGTACCACAGGAATAACGTAACTCCGAATCGTCAAGCCATCTATCGATTCTGTCTCTGTTCGCGGTTCCGTTACTGCGCGGTGATCGAACACGACATAGTACCCCTCCGTTACGCCTTCTATTGCCAGATACGCGGCGAGTTGCTGCTTGCCTTGGGTATAACCTCTTTCACTTCTCCAAACCTTTGTTTCAACGATATATTTTTTTTCGTTGTGAAGAATGAGCAGATCCATCCTGCCACGTCCGGTTGGAACTTCCATATACATTGCCCCGTTCACGCTAACAACGAACTGATGCAGGTAAGCAAAAAGGAGGTGTTGTCCGATGAATTCTTGTGGGGTTTCAGGGACCTGTAAGATCTTGAAACCAACGCGGGCAATAAAGTCGCGGAAGTTATCCAGGAGCCGTTCCATCTGAATCTGTCCAATAGACATGAGATAATGAGATACATCTGTATCGTCAGGAAAGTAGTCGCGCTCCAACCCGTTGACTACCGGTTTGAAGGTTTGTAGAATGCAATACAGGTAAATTGGATTGGCAATCTTACACATCCGGTCAGTGCCTCTTGTAAGGACACCGTACGTTGCAAGTTCATTAATAAGTTCATTGCGTAGGTTGAAAAGCACCCCTTCATCGTCCAACATGATTCGCATCAGAAGATTTTCAAAGCGGGAGTTTCGGCGGATGTTGGTGGTCAAATGTGTTAGGTTAGTGTTGTTTTCGTCCACAAGCTGGACATGTGCTGCTGAGAAGTGTGCCAACGTAATCGTTTCAGTTTTCGGAATGTCCAATTCCTCGGTAAGTATCTGCGCGAATCGGTTGACAAGAAACGGCTGTCCATCAGTCTGTTTATGGATAAATTCGATAACTTCCGGGGCGAAAGCCTGTCCGACCTCAGAGGTATATTGTCCAAATAACTCCTGCACTTGAGCGAGCGTAAAATTGGACAAAGCAAAATCATCATGGATATTGAACGGAGAAACAGAATGATCATAGTTGAGTTGCGCGATGCTCTTGACCCCAACAATGCCAAGGCTGTAAGGACACCGAGGGACAGTTCGAGAAATGTAGATGCGGCGGAGTGCATACAAGAAATCATCCACGATTGCCGGAGGAATACCATCAAACTCATCAATAAGGATAACAACCTTCCGATTTTCTAACACTCTCGCCAATGTCCCGAAACCTCTGAGCATTGATATATTGTCGGTTAGGGTTGTGTTCTCTAAAAAGTCTCTTAGTGCCTCGGAGGGCACTTCTCCACGTTTATGGTAAAGTTGCTCGATTTCCTCGCGAATATCTTCGGTAAGATTGCTATAAAAATCCGGCAATGTAAGGTTTTTATATGCCTCAAAATCTAAGTGGATAGGGATATAAATCGGATCCTCAGCGGCAAGGATGTCCATGGCAGCGTAGAAAAAAGTCGTCTTACCTGTCTGCCGCGGCGCGAAGATGACGATGTAACGGCCCTCTTTGACGCGCATAATGAACTCGGCAAGTTCTTCAGTGCGAGCGACGACGTAGTGCTGTTCAGAGTTCACAGGTCCCTGTGTGCCAAACCTTCTCATGTCTGTTTTGCCTCATCTGTTGTGAGGAAAATGTCTGCGTTGCCACTTTCAGCACAAGCGAGGTGTAGGGCATCTAATCGCTCAAAACCAAATGCTTCAAGTTGTTCACTTCGCGCTATTTCTGCCTCACCAACCCAGATAATTCGATGTGCTAAAGATAACAACGTTTTGACCTTAGCGCGTTTGATAGGTTCCGTGATTCGGTCTATTTCATCAGCGTTGACACTGCTGGCAAGCCATTCCCAATAACCTATATCGAAATACTCAAGAATTATTTCAACAGCTTCGGCTTCACGGCGAACCCGAGTTTGTGTTTGGACATCAAAAGGGCGATTAAAACAACATGTATCGAAATAGATTTTCCTATTTTGTTGATAACTTTGCACACGCTAATCTCTTAGTTTTTTGGAAATTCCTTTTCTATCATACCTGAGTTAAGGATACCATAAGGTTTATTGTGGTGTCAAGTCTTTTCAAAAAAGACAGTGGGAGAATTACAAGTCTCCCACATACCAACAAAAACACAAAGAGAATGTTTAGAGCCCTTGCAGGAGGGAAACCCATCGCTCCCACGCAGCTTTGGTAGCAGCTTTCTGTGCTTCGTTTGCGGACTCCGCCATACCGCGTCTCAAAAACGCATGACCAACCCCTTCATAGATAACAGGTTCATAAGTGACCTTTGCAGCATCCGCAGCAGCTTTGGTAGCATCGATTGTCGCATTGATGCGGTTATCGCTCTCCCCATAAAACCCGTAAACAGGGGCAGAAATTTTGGGTATATCCTCTACAGGCGGGGCAGAACCGTAAAATACGAAAGCACCCGCTATCTCATCAGAATGAACAGCATAACTAAATGTCTGTCTGCCACCCCAGCAGAAACCTGAAACTGCCACCTTTCTATTCGTTGCGGGGAGGTCACTGACATATTTCCGCACGGCATCCAGTGCTGTCATGACGCGTTCAGGTGATAATCCCCGGATAGCGCGGCGCACTGCATCACCGGAATCAAAACTCTCTGTTCCGCCACCGTCGGGTCCCATGCCAGACAGGAGGTCCGGACAAATCGCAACAAAACCTTCAGCAGCAAGTCTGTCAGCGACGAGCCGCACCCAATCGGTTAGTCCAAAAATTTCGTGAATAACAATAATCGAAGTCGCCGGCTCCTTCACCTCCGGGTACACAATAAAGGCACTAACAGCATCCCCATCCGGAACAGAAATTTTAACCCATTCTCCATGGCGTGGCGATTTTTCAAGTTCATCTTTTATATTGTCAGCGGCCACATTGCCTACTAGCAAAAGACTCATAGCAAAAATGCTTAGCAGCGAGATATTGAATACTTTCATGGTATGCTCCTTAGGTTGGAATTACTTCTTCCCAGCTTTGTGAATGATGGAGTGCACCACCTTCTCCATTTCAGCAGGGGGCATCGCACCGAATAGATGAAAATGGACACCCGCGCTCGACCAGATGAACGCATGCGTTGAACCACGTTGGTGTTTATGCACATCTGTCCCGTTAAGTTTAACAACACTCCCCCCACGACGCGTTGGTTTGCCAGTCGTTTCAAATATGTAAAGATCTAAGAGGCCATCTGTGTAAATTAGATTAGCTGCTGTTCGTTCCCTATCTTTGATGATACGAACATCCTGGAGTTGGAATCCTGGGGGCAGATAGTCGGGTTGGATGAGTTTGGTTTTGAGAATCTCTTCGGCTTTTTCCAGTGAAACAGATTGACTTCGCCGGGGTTCCGGTTTAATCTCCTCTTGAAAAGTTTGCCATTTGGTCTCCACGTTTTTGGGATTGAGGTTAATTCGGGTATAGACGAACATTTTTCGGAGTACGCCTTCCGCGTCAAAATCTTCCACCCGCATGATAACCCCGTTTTGCCGAGCGAAGTAGATATGTTTCGTAGGTCTGCCAGGAAATTTGGGCTTAATTATGAGGAGGTCAGTTTCATAGCCCGCGATTTTTTCACCCCAAGGGCGTACCTCTAGGTCATAGTTTTTGGCAATCAGCTGAATTTCTTTTGTGGAAAATTGATTTCTGTGGCGATGCCATCTAAATTCTCTATTTCTGCGGCGGCCGTCTCTCTGCTCTTTTTCGCGCTCGTTGTTCTGAACAGATGCCTTGCGCTCCCCGACAACGGATAAAACCTTCCGATAGGAATACTCCGCGCTTTTCCGAATGACAATCTCCTCCATCGTGCGTGCACCACGAGATGTACTGGATGTCTTGAGGCGAACCCCAACGTAGCTGATATTCTGCTCCGCCTCCGCTATACGGTCAAGTGCACCAACATCAGCAAAGAGCCAATTCAATGTCGAGGAGGTTTTTTGAACATCCGGCGAAAAATATGGAGAACTAAATAACAAAAAAGCAATTAGGACTGAGAAGCAAAATAGTCTTAACAATTTCATTGACATAGGTTCACCTATTTTATGACTTCAACCGCCCAAGACATTAGTCTCCTAAGTACAGGTTGAGGAACAGTTCTGTATCGTCTCCGATGTCCTCACCTTGAACTGGAGGACTGCTAACGGGTGTCACGACGTTTGATTTCAATGGGTTATCCGCGAGTTGTTCCATGTAAACTCCGAAGTAAAAATCGAGGGTTTCATCGGGTTGAGGGGCCGGTGAAGCATTGAAAAAGTACAAAAACGCGACGATAAGACAGAGCGTTGAAAAGGCAGTTGCACCGACAGTGAACGGACGAAATATCCACCGTCTGAAACCTGATAGAATTTGTTTCCGCGCAGTTGCCTCCTTTTCCCGAATCAATGCCAAAACAGCATTCTTCATAGGGGGCGCAGGATGTACAAGTCCAGCGATTCTCTGGCGGTTCTGCTTAAAATCGGACAGCATATCGGCACACCCCTGGCACTCCCGAAGGTGAGCGTCCACCTTCTGCCGCATTGCCGGGGACAATTCATCATCCAGATATGCCGATAACTGTTTCTCAATACGTTGATGTTTCATATTTCTAAACCACATTTCATAAAAAATTGGAAAACTTTACCAATTGACCCGTTTGAGTTCTTCTCTCAACGCTTTTCGGGCTTCATGTAACCGAGATTTGACGCGCCCGAGCGTGCAACCGAGGACTTCCGAAATTTCCGCGTAAGAGAGCTCCTGTAGCTCCCGTAGGATTAAGATAGTTCTATAGCTCTCCTTGAGTTTCGCAAGGGCTGCATGGACGATTTCTCTGCGCTCAGCACGTAATAGCTCCTGTTCGGGGGTTACCGTGTAAACTGGCACCCAAGGTTGCGAATCGTCAATCTCCATAGGTTCCGTTTTTCTGCGTTTGCGTTGGTCAATAAGATTGAGGCATTTATTTTTCGTGATTTGGTAAAGCCAAGTAGAAAATCGGGAGCGGAACTTAAATTGACCGATATTCTCCCAAACAGAGAGAAATACGTCTTGTGCAATATCTTCGGCATCTTCGCGATGGCCGAGAAATCCGTAAGCGATGTTGTAAACCCAATGTTGGTACTGAACGACTAACGTTCCCATCGCCGCGGTGTCCCGCTGCTGGCAGCGCAAAACAAGTTCGCGCTCCTGCTGACTGTCGAAATCTTCTACCTGAGCAATATCCGAATAGGTTTCCATATTAGCAGTAAGGGTAACAGACATTTTTTCCTCCTGAGGTCCTGTGCATTTCGCTAGAAGGCATCCCTATCAGATGCTATGTATGAGATAGATACCAGAAATTTTGTTTTGTTTCGTTTTCAATTCTATTAGACAGGAAACGAACAAAAAAGTTCATTTTTTTCTGGAGATGTCTGTTAATTAATTTTCAATCCTTATTTAACCTGTTTTGCGTACCAGGGGTCATCTGCACACGTTGAAAATTACCGGTTGCATCCGGCCAGCGACCGATAGCACTATCTTTTTCCTGTTTTTCAAACGTAATCGCATCTAATACCTGATTGCCGCGAGAATCTACATCTACAAGCATGACCGTTTCACCACGGCTTGAGAGTTTGAAGTTCGCATGGAGCCCCTTTTCTGCTTTTCCATCCTCATCTAACCACACAATCAGATAACCGTGTGCTGGAATTGTCGTGTCTTTCGGAAATGCCCATTTTTTGGGGTTGTCCATTTTATCCGTAAGATACATTCCGTTGAGCAGCACCGGCTTATCTGTCCTGTTATGCAACTCAAGCCAATCCTCGTATTGCCCTTGTGGGTCAGCAATACTCTCGGTATTGACCGCCATAAGTTCGTTGATAACAACCGCCGTCGCTTCTGCTTGCGGCAGTGTGACTCGGTAATGAGCTGCCCCAAACGCTGCCCGTGCCGGCCAAAACGTTGTCGTACCGTGTGTCTTCACAGCACTTGCCTCGACATAGTAGTAAACGGTCGTCCCCGCTGGAAACGTTGGAACCTTACCGATAAATCCATCCCCATCTTTTGTCATCATCGCGTGTTTAAAAGCAGCGTGCCGGTCGGTCCCATAATACAACAGAAGTGCATCCGCGTCAACAGCTTTTTTCAACGTTACCTTAATGGCAACAGGTTGATTCGCCATCGGATTTTTGGGGGTAGAGACAGTGTCAATTGTCGGGGTCGGTTTGTTCAGTTCAGGATAAGTGCTTAGGTTTTCGCGTCTTTGGTCCACAAAATCCTTGAAACTCGGTGTCCTGCGTCCGCTGCTACTGCCGCTGCCACTTGCACTCGCCTGAAAGTCTTGATAGCTATAAAGTTTTTTACTGTCCCGCTTCACTTCAGCATCGATGTGTGCTTGGTAGTCGTTGATGATAGGCTTTAACACATCCCACCTAAGCCATTCATCCATGACGGTGCGGACATGTGCAAGATAGCGTGCTCTCCATTTCGGAATTCCGAGCAGGCGGCTAATGACCGGGCGCATTTCATTTTCGGTATGTGTCAGTGGCGACACCATGCCTGAGGTTAACTCCCCCCACGACCAGCCACCGGGACCACCACCGCCAGGACCGCCACGACCCGCACGGCCAAATCTGAAAGTTTCGTTGTTATCGTGTGATATAAGGTGGAATCTGCGGTTGACATCTTGATAAATGGAAAAATCTCCCCCCTTGTGAATATAACTATCGTCATCCATGAAGACGTTTGAAACAGCAAGCTGCCACAAGGCACGGTCAACGTTGAATACTGCTGGAAGCTTTTCCTCTAATTCCGAATCAGGGGTTGAACTGTCAAGCAGCTTGCACAGGGCAATGAGGTCTGCCCAAGGGTTCTCGACATTGCTCGTTTTGAGTTGGTAGGTGCGTTGATACGCCGCTACATCCTCCCCTGAATAGGTTAGCGCACCGCCTCTAGGACCGATTTTCCAACGAACACCATCCCTTGTACCGAACCGCTCCGCCAGAAAATCTTTGTTATATTGCTGGAGGTTGATATAAACCCCCCAGTCTTCACCATTAATTACCACTTTAACAAAATTGGTTTTCATGGCGGGAATATAGCTACGGGCAATCTGATTGTAGAGCACTTCCCGCAGGAAAGAGGCATCAACATGCCCATTGAGCAGGTTGAGCGTTTTATAACCGTAAAGACGTTGACTGTCATCACCGTAGTCAATAGCGATATTAAACGACTTTTTCTCGGATTGTACAGTGAAATAGGAGGAGGTCCCCCGAAATCGGACACCTATATCCGAATAAACTTTGCCATCAACAACTAATTCGGCGGGTACTTCAACATCTGTGCGATAGAAGGCGTTCAATTGGGCATACCAATCCTCATCGTGGAAACGGAGGTATAGAGTACGGAGCGTACCCGCGTCATATAGGTCAGGGGAATCAGCTGGGGCAGCAGCAAGACTCAACTTCACATCGTCCTGAATGTTCCCCGTCGGTGTACCTGCACGTAGGTCAGGTGAATAGGCATCCCCGCGGGCTGCAATTACCGCTTTCCGCTCGTCCCCTGTTAATTTTCCATCCTTATTCGTATCAAACTGTGCAACTAATTTTTCTGGCGGTCGAGGGCCACCTCTGCGCCTGCCAGCCCCCGGCGGATCTCCGCGAACGTCTCTGTTTCCAACGCGACCCCCATGGGCCCTCTCAATCTCTTCTCGAGTCAGCTGTGTGCCTGTAAATGCCTCTAAACCTACGACGTGAAGCATGAGCTCATTCTCTTCCAAACTCAATACGCCATTTCCATCAAGATCGAACCGCTTCTGCTCTTCTGAAAGTTTTGGCGATGTGTCATCCTCTTGAGCGTTTATATATGTTACGGAACTGATGATTATCAACGCAATGAGTGCTATTCGTTTTATATATGTCATCGTTTACTCCTTTGTTCGTATTTTCAGTTTAGACATTTTAAGGCGGAAAGAGGTTCGCATTTTTTACCGCTTATCCAATTTTACTTCAGTGATATTTGCGTTGTTCGAGAGTTCATTAAAGAATGAAAGCCACTCGTCAGGCTTTGCTAACTTCACACGGAATTGCACCTCAAGCACCCCCGATTTTTTTATTCGTTTGTCCAATAGCCGGTCATGAATCAAATATCTCTGGAAAATAGAACGATAAACGGTTTCGGAGGGTCGGTCAGTAGGGAGGCACAGTTCGAGACTAAATTCGTTATCCTTCGCAAAGCGTTGATTCCAATGATACATGCCGAGGATAATGATACCGATGAGAAAGGTCGCCAAAATTGCAACAGCGGGACTTCCAGCACCGACTGCCATCCCAACCGCCAAAGCGTAAAACACAAAACCGATATCGCGTGGATCTTGGATGGCTGTCCGAAAACGAATTATCGACAACGCACCCACAAGACTAAACGCCCTAGCAATGCTATCACCGATAACAACCATCACCACCGAAATTAACATACACAGTATGATAAGCGTATCGGTAAACGATTTTTGTGGACCTCTTGTGTGTGTCCACTGATAAATCAGAACAATAAAAACACCTAAAGCAAATGCAAGTATTAACCGGAGCGCATTCGCACCAAGCATAACAAGTGAGGGTAACGTTAGAAAGTCTAATGACAAAATATGTATTCCGTTAATTCCAGCAATGGCTATTAGAAACCGTTGGCTGACTGCTAATTCTGGTAGATTATGTTATACCATTTCTAATTGAAAATGTCTCTTTCTTGTAGCATAAACTTCCAGTTTGTGCTTTCTTGTAGCATAAACTTCCAGTTTGTGCTTTCTTGTAGCATAAACTTCCAGTTTGTGCTTTCTTGTAGCATAAACTTCCAGTTTGTGCTTTCTTGTAGCATAAACTTCCAGTTTGTGCTTTCTTGTAGTCTTGCTTTCTTGTAGCATAAACTTCCGTTTCTTCCGTTCTCCGTTTCATTTCTAACAACCGGTAATGATAGAATAATTAATAAAAATGGTATTACAAAGGTGGCAACTTAGGTTATTATACCAAGATTAGAAAAACTATACAAGAATTTGTGGCAAAATTGCAAAATTGTGTCATGCCTCCTCTTTACGGATGAGCGGTCCAATAAATATGGCGGAAAAAAGCAGAATTAAAAAAGCGTACGGGGCCGCTTCAGCGAACATCGCCTCCTCTGTGTAATCATATACATTGAAGGCAAGCGTTTCGTAGCCCGGTGGTACTAAAAGCAGCATGAGCGGTAATTCCTTCATTGTCGCAAGGAAGACAAGTGCCATGGCGATCAACATGCTGCGCTTAAGAAGCGGCAAGACGGTCCTGAGAAATGCCTGAATAGGGGAGCATCCGAGTGAACGGGCCGCCTCCTCCAAGTGTGGTGAAGCTTGATAGAGCGAACTTCGCACCGGCCCAACTGCTTCCGCCAAAAAGTGCAGGACACACGCATAGATTAGCGCAAGTACGGTCTGAGGACTTCCCAAAAAAAAGATAATTGATAGCGCAAAGGCAAGCGGCGGTATTGCATAAACGATATACGGAATACGCGCTAACATGTTCGAAAAACGGGAGGGATAACGCACACCAATATAGGCAAACGGCACCGCTAAAATCGCACAACATAACGCCGTTGGCACAGCAACCCCTACAGAACCGAGCAGCGATTCCAGAAGACCCTCTAACACCGATACCTCAAAACCTCTAAACATCCAGAGAAACACTGTCGCTGCTGGCACGCCGACACTTGCAAGAAATAGAACGCCCAAAAACAGATAACCCGCACCTTTCCAAGCCCGTAGTGACGTTAGTGCCCGAGCCCGGGAAGTACCGTGCCCGGCGCGATAAAGGGTTACCTTAGCTAACAAACGGGTTTCAAGGTAGAGAAGACATCCTGTGAAGGTGAGAAGCATCAACGCAAGCCAGGAAGCATAGTTATGCTCAAAGGCAACCTTATATTCCGTATAAAGCGCGTAACTAAAGGTCTCATAACGCATCAACGAAACAACACCGAAGTCGCCAAGCACATGTAAAACTATGAGCATGCCAGCTGCATAGAACGCGGGCCGAAGCTGTGGAAGTATGACCTGAATGAAAACCTGCCACTGCCCACGGCCGAGGCTTCGCGCAGACTCCTCAAGACTGGGGTCAAGGCCCAGGAACGCTGCACGCAAATTGAGAAAAAGGTAGGGACTCGTGTAAAAAGAGAGGGCAAGTAATGCCCCCCAATACCCGCTAAGGCGAGGAATGTTTTTCCCAAAAAATGCGGCAAGTATGCCGTTATTGCCGCCGAGTGCCAGCAACGCGTAGGCCATCACATACCCCGGAATGGCTAACGGTAAAGCGCATAAAACACTAAAAACCCGTTTACCTCGGAGGGTCGAACAGCTTGTCAACCATGCTGCCGGCGTTGCCAAACAGATAGTGAACACGAGAACACCGACCGCCAGCAGAAATGTGTTCAGGAGAAGCCTTGCATTTCGCCAGCGAAATACTACTTCCACTAAGCTGGTGCTCTCTATAGCAAGTGCTTTAGCAATCAGATACCCTAATGGAATCAAGCCGCCGACGCTGACAAGCAGAGCGGGGATGAAGAAATACCATCGCTGCCCAACGTGAAAGAAGAGGCGTTGTCTATTGATAATGCACCTCCACGCCGGAGCCTATAGTTTGTCCGCCGTGCTGAACGCAGAAAAACTCCACAAATGCCAGCCGACAATGCACTAAATAATATCCGCGCGCCGAAGCAGCTTGAGCGTTCCTTCCACATCATCCATCTCATTTAAGTCAAATGCTGGAACGATTTTAAGCAATTCCGCCAACGGCAACAAATTCGCATGTGGTTTCACACCTTCAATCACAGGGTATTCAAAAACCTCATTAACAAAGTACTTTTGTGCTTCCGCTGTGAGGAGAAATTTGATGAACTTAAGTGCCATCTCCTTGTTATCGCTACTTTTCAATAATCCGATTCCTGCAACATTCACGAGATTCCCCGGGTCTTTCGCTTTAAAGAGGGTCTGCGCCACCGGAAATTCTGCGTCCTTCTTTTTAAAACGGAAAAGATAGTAATGATTTGGCAAACCGAGGTCAATTTCACCGGCGGCGAGTGCTTCTATAATCGGTGTATTCTTTGGATAGACTTTCGCGCCGTTAGCTTTCATATCCCGCAGCCATTTTTCGGTGCGTTCCTCCCCGACCTGCTCACGCATAGCTGTGACAAACGCTTGGAATGAAGCGTTCGACGGTGCCCACCCGATTCTGTCGCGCCATGTCGGCTGCGTTAGTTCGAACACACTTTTCGGCAGCTCCTCCATTTTAACCCGTTCCGGGGAATATGCAAGGACACGTGCCCGACCGCTCGTTGCGGCCCACAACCCTTCCGCATGCCGGAAAGCTTTCGGCACCTTTGTGAGTATTGCTTCCGGTAGTTTTTCAAATAACCCCGCTTTGCTAACAGCACCCAGCGCGCCAGCATCCTGTGCCCAAAAAAGTGATGCAGTGCTTTTGGCACCCTCGGTTCGGAGTTTCGCAGCTAACTGCATTGTATTGCCGTAACTCACCTTGACCTCAATACCGGTCGACTTTTCAAACTTCTCAATAATCGGTTCAACGAGACTCTTACTCCGTCCGGAATAGAGCGTCATCGTCTCCGCGTGCCCCATCCCGATAAATGTGAATAGTAGCAAAATAAGAATAAATAAAATCGGTCTGTTTTTAAACATAACTGTTTCCTTTAAATAGTTGACTTTAACCCTATGTTGAGGTTTCATCTTCAGTTGGACGGGGTATGTGAACCCAATGTCCACTTGGGTCATGTCCCCTTGCAATAACAGCCCGTTGGTTCCAATTGTTTGCTGCGTGCACATCGGGCGGCACGAATCGCATTGTCAACCCACACCGTCTCCGTGTTGAGGTGTTCGGCTTTGACCCGTGCAACAGCAAATCGGAGTGAAGAGACATCTGCCCAGCTTTCATCTCAAACGCAACAGGTGCACCGCCATATTGTGTAGGGTCATGGACCGTCTGATTTAGCACATTCTTTTCTTCAGCGGCACTGCGTTCAAATGCAATTTGTCCATGCAGATGTGACTTCGGAATAACCATCATTGCACCGTTTTCGACAGTCGCATCGTCAATAGCGAGCCACACAGTGACAGTTTTGCTCGGCGACAGGGGCCAATAGGAGGCATCCTGATGCCAACTCACCTGTTTCTCTTCACCGGGAAGCTTGCAGAAGTAATGTGTCCCCCAACATATAAGATTTTTCCCAAGCAGATCCTGTAAATAATCTAGTATTCTCTCCTCCGTTATCAGGTCATGGACACCAGCACGGCGGGTGTGCCATCCGTTAATAGAATAGCTATTCATCCCCGCGGCAGTTGCCTCTTCCATTAGGCGGTCAAAATAGGCGCGGTGTTCCGCAATTTCTGATTCCGAAAAAACATATAGTGGAGAAATAAATCCGTTCTCATTGAAGTGTGCAATTTGGGCGCGCGTCAACGTCGATGGATTTTCGTTTTCAACAGGAAAAAACTGTAATTTTCGATTGAGTTCGGGCATTGCATCCGTAATTGCCATCGGAACGTCCTTTACATCAGGAATTTATATCATAAATTTTATAATACCAGATTTAGCAGCAGTTGTCAACTTAAGTTTTAAGGAGGGGTGTGTAAAGTTTTTGTACTATGATAGAGGGAAGGATGGAAGATTGGAAGATTGGAAGGGGGGAAGGATGGATTTCGCGCGTGTGTTGTCTGAATTGCGGATTTATCGGATTTATCGGATTTTAAGATGCGTAACAATAGAAGGTTTGTGATTATGAGCTAGTGTGTTGTGTTTTCTATAAAGATACTGCCCCGCTGGGGCTAGGTTGTGTTGTGTTTTTGTGTTTTCTATAAAGATACCGCCCCGCTGGGGCTAGCTTGTCTGGCACTTGTGCTTCTATAAAGATACCGCCCCGCTGGGGCTAGCTTGTCTGGCACTTGTGCTTCTATAAAGATACCGCCCCGCTGGGGCTAGCTTGTCTGGCACTTGTGCTTCTATAAAGATACCGCCCCGCTGGGGCTAGGTTGTGTTGTGTTTTTGTGTTTTCTATAAAGATACCGCCCCGCTGGGGCTAGCTTGTCTGGCCCTTGTGCTTCTATGATACCGCCCCGCTGGGGCTAGCTTGTCTGGCACTTGTGCTTCTATAAAGATACCGCCCCGCTGGGGCTAGGTTGTGTTGTGTTTTTGTGTTTTCTATAAAGATACCGCCCCGCTGGGGCTAGCTTGTCTGGCACTTGTGCTTCTATAAAGATACCGCCCCGCTGGGGCTGGGGCTGGGGCTAGCTTGTGTTGTGTTTTTGTGTTTTCTATAAAGATACCGCCCCGCTGGGGCTAGCTTGTGTTTGTCTGGTGTTCACATTAAACATGTCGCCCCGATAGCTAGTCCCGTAGGGACTTGTGATATATCTATAGAAAGATGTTTCCCCCCCTAGTCCCGTATTGTCTGGCGTTCACATTAAACATGTCGCTCCGATACGCCTAGTCCCGTAGGGACGATATATTTATAGAAGCAGATGTTGACCCCTAAACATTAAACCGCTAGTCCCGTAGGGCGATATATTTATAGAAGCAGATGTTTCCCCAACCCCTAGTCCCGTATTGTCTGGCGTTCACATTAAACATGTCGCTCCCGATACGCACGCTACCTAGTCCCGTAGGGACGATATATTTATAGAAGCAGATGTTTCGACAACCGCTAGTCCCGTAGGGACGATATATTTATAGAAGCAGATGTTTCAGAGACAACCTTATGCTAGTCCCGTATTGTCTGGCGTTCATATGAAACAACCCGCTAGTCCCGTAGGGACGATATATTTATAGAAGCAGATGTTTCCCCAACCCCTAGTCCCGTATTGTCTGGCGTTCACATTAAACATGTCGCCCCGATAGTCCCGTAGGGACGATATATTTATAGAGAAAACGGACATTTATTTTCAAACTCACGTTTAAGTACAAAAATTTTACACACCCTTGACTTCACAACTTTCTAATGATATACTAAACATTGGTATCCTCTCTTTTGAAAAAAGTTTATTTAGAAAGGATACCATTTTTTTATTTCCCTGACAACAAGGCTTTGTACAAAAACTTTACACACCCCTTGTCAAAAAATAGAGTTGACAAATGCCTATATCTTTCGGTACAATTAAGGTAAGACTATATTTTGACACATGGAGGCAAAAAATGGCTGAAGAAAATGTTAACAACGAACTTACCGAAACAACAGATGAAGACTATACGGAAAGTGGGACTATCATCAACGTCGCTCAGATGCAGTCAATTGAAATTAACCAACGGTTCACTCGGGTTAAAATGGATAATGGCTGGATTATCCGGATGCTGGAATCTGGACGCGTCACGGTCAACTTTATAACCAGTATGCGGAAATATGAGACAGCGTTAATGGTAGGTGATACGGTTGAACGCGATGGCGATGATCTTATCATTAACCGCAACCAACCGGCTGATACCTATCGGGCCCAGCGGGGGACTTCACCGTTAGCACTAACCCGTGAGCAAACCGTGGGAGCAAAACCTGCGGACGAATAGCCGTAAAACCCAACACCATCTAAGGTGTCTAGGAGGGGGTGTGAGCCCATTTTAGAACGAATTTATAGGCTTATCTCCAGTTTAAAGGGTGGGACGATGGTTCCAACGTCGGTCGTGCTGAGTCCGGAAAGTTATGCGGCAGTGCAGCACGAGAAACGCGAGGCAGAAAACGATGCATCGTTGAGCCTGTCACATCTGCTTGCCCTACCTGTTTCAGTGCGTCCGGAGAATACGGATATAGTCGTTGTGAAAGAGCTGGTCCCGAACCCGTGCCCGGTCTGTCATCATCGGCTTAGGTTTCTCCGGGAGATGATAGAACATTTTGAGCACGATGAGACGAACTTAATTCGCTGTCCGCTGGGGCACCGTTATCCGGGGCAGATGAAAATTTACCATCTAAACATTTTTCAGGCAGAAGAAAATCCAGAAACGGAAAAGAACATTACCACTTGTCCAGTATGTAGTGGTGAAAGTATTCAGTATTTGGGGCCGGCGGAGATGTTTTGTCTGGATTGTGATTGGGATAGCGGCATGGCGCCTCGTTATAAAGACTGAGGTGCCATACCGTTCCGAAATGAGGCTGTGCTGTTCATTTGTGATTGATGGGAGTTAGTGGCCGTGTCCTGCGTGCGGGTCCGCTGTATCGGCAAATCCTGGCGGTTCCTCAATTTCGGTAATTAGCGTTTCGGTTGTCAACAACAGTCCGGCGATGCTGGAAGCGTTCTGTAGTGCGGAGCGGACCACTTTCGTTGGGTCTATGACACCGTCTTCGATGAGATCAGCGTATTGTCCGGTTGCTGCGTTGAAACCGTAGTTTCCGGTGCGATTTTCGACTTCTGCTACAACCACAGCCCCTTCCATTCCAGCATTTTCGGCGATTGCGCGGAGTGGGGAACGCAACGTTTGGCGGACAATGTTAAGTCCAGTCTTCTGGTCGCCTTCAAGTTGCACGCCATCAAGTGCTGTAGAGGCGCGTAGCAGGGCGATACCGCCGCCGGGTACTATCCCCTCTTCAATTGCCGCGCGCGTTGCAGCGAGGGCATCCTCAAACCGTGCCTTCCTCTCTTTCATCTCGACTTCAGTTGCAGCCCCGACGCTGACAACAGCGACACCTCCGGCAAGTTTAGCGAGCCGCTCTTCAAGTTTTTCCTTGTCGTACTCGGAGGTAGTTGCCTCAATTTGGGCGCGTATCTGTGCAGCTCTACCTTCCACGTTTTCTTTTGCACCGGTGCCGCCAACAATAGTCGTGTCATCTTTGGTAATGACAACGCGCCGGGCTGTTCCCAACATACCGATGACGATATTTTCTAAACGGATACCGGTCTCTTCGGAGATGACCTGCCCGCCAGTCAAGCAAGCGATATCTTCAAGCATCTCTTTCCTTCGGTCTCCGAACCCCGGTGCTTTTACGGCGGCAACATGAAGGGTGCCGCGGAGTTTGTTAACTACCAACGTAGAGAGGGCTTCCCCTTCAACGTCTTCGGCAATAATTAATAGGGACCGTCCGAGTTGTACAACCTTTTCCATAATCGGTATAAGGTCGGGCACTGTGCTAATTTTCTCAGTATTGATGAGGATAAGCGGGTTCTCAAACTCTACAGTCTGTTCCTGTACATCTGTCACAAAGTTAGGGGATAAAAAGCCTCGGTCGAACTGCATACCTTCAACGATATCAACGTTAGTTTCAGATGTTCTGCCTTCTTCAATAGTGATGGCACCATCGTTGCCAACGCTTGCTATCGAGTCAGCAACGATCGTTCCGATATTACTGTCGTTGGCTGGGTCGTTTGCGGCAATTGACGCGACTTGCAAAATTTCTTCATGGGTGCTAACCTCTCGGCTCTGTGCGGCGATTGCATCAACCGCGACGCTAACAGCTTTGTCTATGCCGATTTTCAGCTGCATCGGGTCTGCCCCGGCAGTGACGTTTTTGAGGCCTTCATGAAGAATTTCTTGTCCTAGCAGTGTAGCGGTCGTTGTGCCGTCTCCTGCGACATCGTTTGTTTTAGTCGCAATTGACTCTAGGAGTTGGGCACCCATGTTTTCATACGGATCTGGCAGTTCAATTTCTTTTGCGACGGTGACACCATCGCATGTTACCAGCGGTGCACCGAAAGATTTTTGAATGACAACGTTTCGCCCACGTGGGCCGAGGGTCACCTTTACGGCATCCGCAAGAATATCTGCGCCGCGCTTCAGTGCTACTCTCGCCTCTTCGTCAAAGATAATTTGCTTTGCTGGCATGAAATCCCTCCTAATTGATTTTAGAATAATTTGCTATTTAAATTTATTTATATACGTAATTATAACATGCGCGAGGCATAAAGTCAACTTTTTTATCAGATTCTGTCTCTCTGAAATTTGCTATATACTACCATTTTTATTAATTACTCTATCATTACCGGTTGTTAGAAATGAAACGGAGAACGGAAGACCCAAACTGGAAGTTTATGCTACAAGAAAGAGACATTTTCAATTAGAAATGGTATACAATGCGCGATTTGTGCTATACTATACTAAACTTTGGACAATTTTAGGGGTGGGTAACGTTCTGGTCAAAGGGATAGGTGGAAGGGTGGAGCGTGTGTTGTCAGAATCGAGGATTATCGCGGAGGACACGGATTACGCGGATTTTAAGGTGTGTATGCGTCAAGGTTTTGGGATTAAGTGGTGTTGGTTTTTTTGTCTGAATGCACGTCGCATTTGGGCGAATACGCCGCAAATCGCGGATTACACAGAGGACATAGAGAACGCGGAAAGAAGAGGGGTTTGGGTGAAATCTATAAACATATCGCCCCGATGAGGCTAGTTTGTGGGGTGGTTGCATTTTCTACAGAGCGGGGAGGTCGCGTGCACAGCACGCTCCTACAGAAGAGGGGTGTTGAACAAACGGCGAAAAATAGGGAGAAATAAAGACCCTCGCCCCAGATTATATTTTTTTCTGGAATATATATGAAAAAGCTGGTATAATACTCTGTAAGTAGTTTATTAAGGTTTATTTCAAAACCGAGGTAAGATTCTCAAACGATATAATCCCCCCCGGCAGGGCACGGTATTTTTAAAAACTGACCGACCCACCGAGGAATATCAATAAGGGAAGGAAATTTATCTATGACAAATAATAAGGAGACACGCTCCGCGTTGTTCACTGTTCGAGATGGTGAGGACGCTCTAATTCGTCTCATATTCATTTTCTATTCAATATTAGGAGGGATCCTCCTCCATCAAAGAATACTTGAGGGGCGGACGTGGTCTGAGGCATTTTCCGTGATGCTAGAGCATGGCGGTGAAGCGTTGACCTGGGCTACAAGTCTCACCCTAACTATAGAAGGAGTTATGATTATGTTTTCACGTCTTCAAGACCATCGGGACAGACGGAAAAGACGCTTCGAGGAAGCACGAGCCGAAGGGATAACCCAAGGCAGAGCCGAAGGGATAACCCAAGGCAAAACCGAGGTTTACCAAGAAATCGCTGAATGGAATAAAAGGCGGCTTGACGCACAGGCACGCAATGAACCATTCACCGAACCGGTCCCCGAATCCCCCGACACTACTCATTAGCGATTAGCAAATGGCGATTGGCAAGAAATATAAGAGACCTCTTTCTCTTGCTAATTGCCACCTGCCACCTGCCAAATGCCAAATAAGGAGGTATGATTATGCTTTCACGTCTTAAAGATCACCGGGAGAGACGGAAAAGACGATTCGAGGAAGCAAGAGCTGAAGGCAGAGCCATAGGCAGAGCCCAAGTCATAGCCGAAGCGAAAGCCAAAGCGGAAGCCGAGATTTACCAAGAAATCGCTGAATGGAATAAAAGGCGGCTTGACGCACAAGCACGCAATGAACCATTCACCGAACCGCTCCCCGAACCCCCTGATACCACTCATTAGCGATTAGCTATTGGCTATTGGCAGAGGTTTGTGAGGCTAAAAGCATATCTGAAGCACGGTAGAGACCTCCTCCACTTGCTAATTGCCAACTGCCAATTGTTATACTAAACTTTGGACAATTTTAGGGGTGGGTAACGTTCTTGTCAGTGGTGTGGTTGCATTTTCTATAAACATATCGCCCCGATGGGGCTAGTTTGTGGTGTGGTTGCGTTTTCTATAAACATTCCGCCCCGATGGCGAAACCGCGCTTTTGCACATTGGAGGTTATTTTTCTCCTATTTGTCCTTGTGTGAGAAACATTGAGAAAAATCGGAAATGCTTTGAAAATCGGGCATCAGACTCACGGATATTGTCCAAACTATAGTATACTATACTTTGGATTTTAACACTATTTGGAGGAGAATTACATGACTGCTCATGAAAGAAAGTGGGATGGCACAATTGTCCGTTATCCCGACCCGGCGATTGAAGTGCTTGACCCACGATTCGCGAAATATAAAATTGGCAATTCTGTCGTTGAACGTTTGTGGACAGGCGCGCGCTGGTCGGAAGGGCCTGTCTGGTTTGGCGATGGCGGTTATCTGCTCTGGAGCGACATTCCAAACAACAGGATTTTGAAGTGGGAGGAAGCTACGGGGGATGTCAGCGTCTATCGAACACCGTCAAACTATAGCAACGGCCACACACGCGACCGACAGGGTAGACTCATCAGTTGTGAGCACGGCGCACGGCGGGTGACGCGAACCGAGTACGATGGAACTATCACTATACTGATGGACAGCTTCGAGGGTAAACCGCTCAATGCCCCAAACGATGTCGCTGTCCACCCCGATGGACATATCTGGTTCACTGACCCAGGATACGGCATTATGCTCAACTACGAAGGGCACATAGCGGCGTTTGAACTGCCAACCTGTGTGTATCGCCTCAATCCCGACACCGGTGAAGCGAAGATTGCAACAGATGCACTTGAGAAACCGAACGGGCTCTGCTTCTCACCGGATTACGAAAAGCTCTATATTGTGGATACGGGTGTCACGCATACGCCGGGGACACCTCGGCATATTTACGTCTATGATGTAGTGGATAACGCGCGTCTGAACAACGAACAGGTATTCTGTGATATGGCACCTGGCATTGCCGATGGCATCCGATGTGATGTTGATGGAAATCTCTGGGCAAGCGCGGGCTGGGTCGGAGATGGTTACGATGGTGTGCATGTCTTCGCACCGGATGGAACATGCATCGGAAAAATCCATCTTCCCGAAATCTGTGCAAACCTCTGCTTCGGCGGCGTGAAACGGAATAGGTTGTTTATGACTGGAAGCCAATCGCTCTATTCCGTTTATGTGGAAGCACAAGGGCTCCCGCTTTTCTAACTGCCGGGGCTCTGATAGGAGAAGGTTTGAATCACATCGTTCATCAGGAGCCTCTGGGCGATAGTCTCAAGCAGTTCAGCGTTTAAGACACCTGTGAGCCAATACTTATACCCTGTTTGGACGCGGTTGACACCTGTAACCCCCAAATCTTTTATGCCTTTGACGGTACTATCGCCGACTGCATCGGTGACACCGGGTTTGAATTGAACCTCCAATGCCCAGGTTTCTGTGGAGTCGCTTTGGCGGTCAAACGCGTAAGTTTGTGTAATTGGGTCGGCGAGGAGTTCAGCGGCGATTCTGTCGACAGTTTGTGCATCTAATGCGCCTTCAATCCAATAGAGCGTGGCTGTTCGCACGGAATCAACGCCACTGATACCGAGGTCAGCGATATCTTCAAGGATACTCTGCCCGACGGTATCGGGGACCTCGGGTTTATAGTAGACTTCAACTTTCCAATTTTTCATGGTTTTTCGGTTGCATCCCAGTTTTTTTTAAGGTATTCTATATTTGGGCAATTGCCAATCTGACCTACAAGAAGGAGTTTCGTTTTAGTCACATGCCAACAGAAGAAGCCAGTCCCAAGACGCTTATGATTATTGTCTGCGTTATCGGTCTTATTTTCGCTATTGTTATGGTTATTCTCTTTTTCAATGCTGCGCCGGCTCGTTCTAATATTGAGGTGCATCGGCAGTCACCGGAGGCGGATGCATGTCTGAAGTGCCATTTGATAGGTGACGAAAAATCGCCGACGATGCCACATCTTAATTTGGGTGGATGTAATCTCTGCCACGGGTTAGCCGAGGAATCGCGCTAGAACTGCCACCCATGTTATCCCGTTTTCTGCTTCACGCGCGATGTGGACGCATTCCAATCCGTTATCTGCCAAAACTTCTTGAACCTGTTCACGTTCTGTCTCCAAAATTCCAGAAAAAATGACATGCCCTTCGGGGTGCAAACGTGAAGGACAGTGCGGAATGATAGGCAGAATTACCTTTGTCAAGATGTTTGCCACAATAAGATGGTATGTCCCTTGCAAGTTTTTGATACCGTCCCCCTGGAACAAATTGATTTGCTGCGCGACACTGTTCGTTCGGAAATTTGATTCAGCCACAGGGATTGCTGTCTGGTCCAGTTCAGTTGCATCGACTTGTGCAGCCCTTAACTTCATGGCAGCGATGGCGAGTATACCGGAACCGGTGCCGATATCTGCAACATGTTGATGCGGTTTCACGTTTTGTTCCAAGAGTTCCAGCGATAGCCGGGTTGTCGGATGATACCCGGTACCGAATGCCATTCCTGGGTCAAGTCGGATGAGTATGTCTTTCTCATCAGGTATTGTCCTATCCCACGTTGGCACGATAAGCAGATGTTTCCCGATGCGCTGCGGGGTAAAATTGGCTTTCCATGTTTCCGCCCACTCCTGCGATTCAACCCGTTTTAAGTCAATTTCAGCGGGGTGTGCCTGAATTCCCCAAGTTGGCAGTTTTTCAAGAAAATCGCGTAATTTCTGAACCCTTGCGCCGATGCGGTCGTCTAGCGGATAATAGGCGATAAGCTGCGTTGTTGAATCTGGACTTTCTTTGACCTCAACGCCAACAGCACTCATCTCGAAAAGATAATTTGCCACCGCTTCAGAGGCTGTGTAAGCTGTCGTTACGGTGATTTTTGCCCAGTTCATGCTTATGAATACACCGCGTTATGTAGTGTTCTCGTCGTCTCTATTCTGAAAGAGTCTATCCCAAAAGCCGCTCTGTTCGGTTTTGACGGTTTCGCCGTAGAGTTCAGCGAAATGTCCCAAAGCTTTACGTTGCTGCTCGTTGAGGTGTGTTGGCGTTTCAATCGCGATTTGTACGACGAGGTCTCCGCGGCCGGGATGTTTGTAATGGGGAATCCCTTTGCCTGGGATATGTAGTTTTTCGCCGTATTGAGTTCCGGGGGGTATTTGCAATTTTTCTGGTCCTTCAATCCCCTCAATTTCGATTGTGCCGCCGAGTGCTGCTTGTACAAATGAGATTTTTGCGCCGGTGATTAGCTCATATTGTTCTCGACTGAAACGTTTGTCCGGCGTGACGTGCACGACTACGTGCAGGTCCCCGGCAGGTCCGCCGTTGTAACCTGCTTCCCCTTGCCCGCTCAATTTATATTGAGTGCCGTTATCGACACCTTTATCGACCTTGAGTTTAATTTCCCGTTTGACTCTAATTCTGCCTTGTCCTTTACAGCTGCGGCATGCGTCTTTAATAATTTCGCCTTCCCCGCGGCAGCGCGGACAGGTTCGGGACATCGTAAAAAAACCGTGGGTTTGGATGACCTGTCCTCGTCCGTGGCACTGTGGGCATATTGAAGTTGTCGTTCCTTTTTCTGCGCCACTTCCCTCACATTCGGTGCAGGCTTCAACGCGCGGGACCTCAAGTGTGACATCTTTTCCGTGGAAGACATCCTCTAGGGTAATCTCTAGATTGTATTGTAAGCTCCTGCCCTGTTTCGGTCTGCTTTTCGAGGGGCCGAATCCACCGAAAAGGTCGCCGAAGACTTCGGTGAAAATATCGTCTAGGTTTCCGCTAAATCCGAAGCCGCTGCTACTGCCTTCTAGGCCTGCATGGCCGAATTGGTCGTACCGTCGTCGCTTTTCAGGGGTCCGCAAGACTTCATAAGCTTCGGTTGCTTCTTTGAATTTTTCTTCGGATTCCTTATCATCGGGGTTTTTATCGGGATGATATTTTATTGCGAGTTTCCGATAAGCCTTCTTAATTTCCTCTTCATCGGCATCGCGTGCGACGTTCAGAATTTCATAATAATCTCGTTTTTGTGCCATCTGTACTCCTACCTACATTCGGTTTAGGGGCCGCTTAGTTATTCGGCTCGTTTTCTGTATCTTGCTGCTCGGTATTTGGAGAGGGTTCGGGTTCTTCAGCAGGGCCCTTGGAAACGACAACTTGCGCTGCTCGGATTAACCGTTCGTGCAAGAGATAGCCGCCCCGGAATTCTTCAACGACATCACCTTCCGGAACATCTGTCGATTCTGTGGCGAACACCGCCTCATGCTGATTCGGGTCAAACGTTTTACCTACCGCTTCAATGGACGTTAGTCCGTGGGTTTTGAGAATATCCAAAAGTTGTTTATTGACCAGTTGTACGCCTTCGCTGAAGGTTGAAAAATCTGAAGCAGTCCTGTCCGAATCAGTTTGCCCATCAGCACTTTTAATTGCTGCCTCAAGGCTATCTAGCACAGGAATTAGGTTTTCAATTAAGTTTTCATTTGCGTATTTAAGTCGCTTTTGTGCTTCGCTTTCCACACGTTTTTTTGTGTTTTCAGCGTCGGCGGCGGTCCGTAACAGAAGTTCGCGTTCCGCTTCATATTGCTCCCGTTCAGCTTGTGCGACGGCTTCTATTTTTTCTGCAAATTCCGCCTTGAGTGCTTCAAGTTCCGCCTCAAGGGTTTCTACTGTCCGTTCCGCTTGTGCGTCGTCGGTACCTGTAGGTTCATCAATCGTGTTTTCGCTGTCATTTGTTTCGGGTTCGGGAGTCTCTTCCGTTTCTGTTTCTGTTTCTATTTCTATCGGTGTCTCTTTAACTTCATCCATTTATAAATCACCTTTATCCTTTCGGTGTCCAGGGGCATTTACAAAACTGACCGTTTTTGGGTGTGAACAGCGTCAGCAAATTGCTTCATAAGTTCGAGGGAGCCGCGTTTTTCAAGCACGTTCCCTGTGACGATGAAGTCTGCGCCTGCGTTTACCTTTTGTGCTGCGATTTCGGGGGTCCGAATGCCGCCTCCAACAATCAGTGGTATACTAATTTGTGCTTTCACTGTGGAAATCAGTGCATCCGGGATGGGCAGCTCCGCGCCGCTTCCTGCTTCCAGATAGACCAATTGCATGCCGAGGTATTCAGCGGCAAGGGCATGCATACTGGCAATATCCGGCTTATCGCGTGGGATAGGCGTTGTCCCGCTCATAAATTCCACCGATGTTCGGTTACCGCCTTCAATCAGCATATACCCTGTTGGAATAGGTTCAAGGGCATAACGTTGTATCCACGGGGCAGCTTTCACCTGCTCGCCGATAAGATAGTTGGCGTTTCTGCCACTGATGAGGCTCATATAGAGTACTGCATCGGCATGTGGCGTGAGATGCATTGAATCACCGGGGAAGAGCACGAGAGGTAAGGATGTTTCTTGCTTCAATGTTTCCGCAATCGGGTGCAAATCGTTCGTCAAAAAGCTGCCCCCGAGCAAAATTGCATCTGCGCCAGCCCGCTCAATTTCGCGCGCGAGTTTTCCGCACTTCTCAACCTCACACTGCTCCGGGTCAATTAAGACGAAATAGCCTGCACACTGTTTATCTAATATCTCATGGAAGTAATTAAAAACCCAATTTGATGTCAACCGTAAACGTCCCTATATTGGTTTATGAAAATTTTAACAATTTTAACATATTTTTGACGGTTTGTCAAATTGATTTTTTTCTATGGGGTGTGTAAAGTTCTTGTACTTATGTTAACGTGAGCTTGATAATAAATATCCGTTTGCTCTAAACCTTTTTCATCGCGAAAAAAGCGGTATACTTGTAGCATAAACTTCCTAGTTTGTGCTGTTTTTTGCTAAAACTACCACAGAACGCTCTAGGTCAAAACTTTTTTCAAACTTGCATTATGTTACATCTTTTTTGTCTGAATGCACGTCGCATTTGGGCGAGTACGCCGCAAATCGCGGATTATCGCGGAGGACACGGATTTCGCGGATTTTAAGCTGTGTATGCCTCGAGGTTTTGTGATTAAGAGGGGGTGTTTTTTCAGTAGTGACGGACAGTTGGGTTGTCCGATGCCTTTCAATTCTTCTTTATCACGCGAGCTTGATAATAAATGCCCGTTCGCGCCAAACGCTTTTCATGGTAAAAAAAAGCGGTATACTTGTAGCATAAACTTCCTAGTTTGTGCCGTCTTCGCTTGTAGCATAAACTTCCTAGTTTGTGCTGTCTTCGCTTGTAGCATAAACTTCCTAGTTTGTGCCGTCTTCGCTTGTAGCATAAACTTCCTAGTTTGTGCCGTCTTTTGATAAAACTACCGCAGAACACCGCAGGTGAAAACTTTTTTCAAACTCACGTCTTTATACATAAAATTCTCTTTATACATAAAATTCTTCTAAAGTGAACGTGTTAGTCTACTGCCCGTGAAAATTTCTGAATGTATCACGAATTTTCATGGCTATAGATTCAATGGTTCCGATATCAAGGGTCATTATATCAGTCTCTTCCAACTCAGTCCTGACGCTTTTTGACATCATGCCGTAGATGAAATTATGAGATGTGAACCAGTTATCTATTTCCATCTCAGGAATTTCGCGTTCAACTTCTACTACCCTCATCAAAATCTTCGGTGTGGAGACCCCGTTGCTTTAGCACGGGGAGGAAACACCGCTCCTATATTGAAAGTTCAAGCGTGTGAGGACTTGAAAATCTGTGCGTTTCGCACCCGTTGTGAGGCGTTGACCTTCTAAGCTATAGATAGAAAACACCCCTTTTGCATTAATACCCGTAATAGGATGTCCTCGGTGGGACCTCGGACGTGTGATCCCGTGTTTGCTGTGCTTTATCACCGTGTTTTTCACAAGTCCGTTGCCTAACACAGTCCCGCCATATCTTGACCGTATTCCGCCCTTTGCTGGTTGTTCTCGGTGCAAGTTACGCCTTGCTACGGGTATCGGGGATATGCAAAACACGGCTGTATTGTCGGGTTTGAGTGCCATCGCTTTCTTTGTGTCACCATTGACAACCGAATGTGCCATCACCCAACTATCAACGCAGTGTGCATAGAAGTCATCAGAGAGTTTGTCTTGGCTCTTCTCTAATCCTAATGCCTTCCTCCGCGCGGAAGTCCACCTGCCTTTATAGCAAAACACATTTCCAACGCCATAGCGTGCTATCAACTCAGAGACAAACCAGCGTTTACCAACCTCCAACGGACTAAAAGCTGTGTTCCATCGCTTCTTACCCGGTTTTGTTCTTGCCTTGATGTCCTCCACACAGATTTTTGTGACAGGATACAAGTCAGACAACCAATCCAGGATGCGGAGTTTCCAATCCCAACGGGCCCGGGTGCCTGCGGGGAGTTTCTGTCTGTTCGCACCTTTGTTGGTGCGGTTCTTGCGGTTGGGACACTTCCGAGAACGTCCGAGGTCCCACCGAGGACATCCTCTCCCTCTGCGGAGTTCACGTCTTTTCTCAACCTTCTTTCCAACTTTGTTATGTGCATCTGCCTGCACGTTCAGATACGTATGCGTCGCAGATTTGACGGTAAATCCCTCTTTCTTACTTCCAGGATCCACACCGACAACAATGTCTTGTGTTTCTCTATCACTCGGTTCTTTGTTGAGACGGACACAATAGACACCGTTGTTCCAATAAGGTGTTGCTTCACCGCGTTTGACAAGTTTCCTTGCACGTGCAGCATGCATCGGCATCAGCTGTTGTCCGTCGTTTGTTTTGACTGGCACAAACATAAGTTTGTTTTCTCCTTACGGAAGTAAAACGGATGTGAGAGAAAACGGATGACCGTAGGTCATTTGTTTTCCCTCTTTCCTTCCGTCGGGTATATATTGCCCCATCCAGATCAGGGGTTCGTAGTGGAATCAGACTTGGGGAGCATCCGAAACATACTTTAGGCTGCCACACCCAGAACCCCCGATATATTACTGTAGAAAGTAGTTTAACTTGTGGATTGACTGCTTGGCAGGCAGTTCGCACAAGCCCCCACGCTTTAGCGGGGGGTTACTGACTCTAACCATGTATTCATCAAGTTTCATGGGTAGAGCCTGCATGAGTGTAAAGTGATAGCGTATGTATTTGATTTCGACTAATGACCAATCTATATCAAAACCTTTTGATTCTTCTTTCAAAACTTCTTCAAATTTTTCCTCAAACTTAACTTCCATGATTACCTCCCCTTATTCATTATTTTGCTGCTAACCCGCCTACTACGTGGACAGTTTTTACCGTGCAGCACTGGCATCCGTCGCCAGCAGTCGCGCTTAATTAACGCGATAATTTAATTTTACACTAGGAGTGTAACACATATTTTGCCACTTGTCAAGTGAAAATAGGTTCGCTCCACCCTTGCGCCGGGCTAAACAGCGAGTGTTTGTATAGGGTGTTCAACGAGATGCGATAAAGAATATTCATCGGAACGCGGCTCATACTTACCATCGTAATCAGGAGCTGTCCAGGAAGTATGCCACTCCGTTGCACCATTTTGACCGACGTAAAGCGTGTTTCCAATAATTGCCCAGGCTGTTCCATCCGCTGCAAACTTAACGCTACTCGGGAGAATCCGGCTGATAGAGGCTTTAGTGAGGTGCTTGTTTATTGGAGTCCACATCCTTCCGCCATCTTCTGAACGGCAGAGGTGTGCCTTCCCACCCCCTGGGACCATTTTGCACCGCAGCAAGTAGGAGGTCAGGGTTTGTCGGATGCACGGCGATAGCAACGCCATAACGAAGCGGCAACCCTTCTACACGATGCTCCCACGAATTTCCACGGTCAGTACTGATATAAACACCGCTGGCAGTGTTCGCATAAACGTTGTCATCCGCCGCAGGACACGTGGTAACCTGATGAACATCTTTATTTAGTTCCGGTGTGACAGGCTCCCACGAAACGCCTTCATCGGGGGAACGCATGATGCTTCCGACATGGACATCAGCGTAACAATAGCCATCTTGGGTTTTCGCAAGACTCCACACGGAGGGAGGACCACCCCACGGCGTGTACCACTCCTCCCGACAGGCTAATTCATCGAACGCAACGACCCGTTCTGCTGGACCCTCTCCCTCAGTGAAACGATAGAGATGTGCCCCCTGGTCGGTTCCGATGAGAAGTGTCAACGGCTCTTCGCGAATAAGCAGCAATGAGGCGATTGGTTCTTCTATGCCTGTTTCAATACGTTTATTATAATTTTCTTGATGAATTGTTATTGTTCCATTCCATAGCATGGCTGATACGGTTTCACTTGGGCCTTTTGCCAGAAGTAGGAGTTTTCCATCCAATAGCGGAACTACTACGGTTTGCTTTTCGGGTAGAACAGCCATTCCCCGGTGATTGCCTCTACCTCCCAGACACCGATGGTCTAGAACAAAGTCAAGTTCGACAGGTTTACCACTCCCATCATCGTTAGCGGTATAGATACCGTTGTAAGTTGCAAAAAACATTATGTCCTCTCCTTTGTTGTGTAGTGGTTGAACGTTTTCGGACTGAATCGAATTTTTCAACCGTTTCTTGTTCCGTGTAGGTAGTCGTTGAAGAATCTCGGTCTACGTCATCCATGAGAAGATAGGACTTACATCCCTCAAAATTGCCAGCAGGATAGAACAATTTTGCCATATTCTTGATGATTTGTCAAATTAATTTTTTCTATGGGGGTGTGTAAAGTTCTCCAAGTTTTGTGCCAATGGAGACAACACGGACAATTGCTGCATCCGTTGTCTCTTGCAAGATAGCTATCGCTTCTATTTTACTACCTACCGGAATATGGGTGCCAATGAGGCGATAGACCGGTGTGGGTTTTTTCGGTTTCCATCCGAGGGGTGCGAAAATGTTATTGTCAATAATCGTTTGAAAAAAGCGTTCCTCATGGTCAATCGGTTTCGGTTTAAGGTGCGCATATGGTTTTTCGTTTCGTTTTACACCTATTTTGTGTTCAATTTTGGGAACTATATAGATTATTTCAGGTGTATGTGTCTGAAATCTATGCAACATGGCGAGCACCAGAGCGAGACAGCAAAGCAGTATTATGCCAAGGAGGTAGATAGTTTTTAAAGCGCACCTCATTCTCTTCCCTTCCCTGGAGATGTTGCAAGGTATTTTGGGTTTTCTTCTATGTCCGGCGGATAGTGAATCTCTAGGCAACCGCATAAGGATAACCGTGCAGTGTCTCCTGTAGGTCCCTGCCAAGTGGTACCCAACGGTGCGTTTCAACTTTTGGGAGCGTTCCATCCTGCACAATAGTCTTGGCGTGTGAATAATAAAGATAGGCATCGTTGGAGGCAAACTGTCCGGTAGGAATATTGGAAAGACCTTGTAGACGGAACTTGCCTCCAACGCTTAGAATTAGAAGGAGAAATATGAACACACCAAAATGTTTGGCAACACGGTAAAATTTCTCAATTTTTTCGTTTTTGTCGTGTGAGGTCATTTTTACGATATAGGTTTCACTATTCGGTTTTATTTATCAAAAACGCTCTGGTAGTGGCGTATGCATGTAAGGGTCACCTGCCCTGGAACGCCACAAATTGATGCTGTAAACAACGTCGTTTTTTAGCAGCATTTCCTCATACATGTCCCATGTTGCATCCGGGGGCACCCCTCGCCGTTCAAGATACGCCGACCTTTCTGCGACGCTCAGGGTATCCCAATACACCCGCGTAGAAAACAACCAAATGTGTTGGTTAAGCAGGGCATGTTCGTAGTCCGAAAAATCAACGAAAGCCCCGCCTAATTCAAGCAGGCATGTGAGGTATGTATTCTGAGGATAAACCACATCCGCCTACGCCATCTCATGCTTCAATTTGTGCCCTTTTCAGGAGGGGTTGTCTGTGGGGGAGTTGGTGGTGCTGCTCGCTCTGATTTTTCCGGTTTTTCTGGCGGGGGCTGTAGGCGTTTCAACCCCAAGTAGCGTTCTAGCTGTGCAGCGAGTGCCGGACTATCTTGCCTTATCCTGCGGAATCCCTCCTCAAATCCGTGTTGATACAAGGTGCCCAATGCCTTCTCAAGCCGTTCTGGGGTGAGTTGTTCCACAGGGTGTTCCGGCAGGAATTGTTTCCGAAATTGTCTTTCAAGTGCCTTCTCAATTTCCGCATCGGACATCGTTGCGAACTCTTCAAGTTGGCGGAGCTCATCCTGAAATCGCTCAAATTCGGATTTTGCTGCTTTGTGCGCAGCGGCGCGGACCGCGTCCACATCAAATTCACTACGCCAAGATTCAGCACCATCACCGCGAAACTGCCCATCCGGAAATGCTGTCTTTTCTTCAACTATTTCCAGCATTTTTTCAAACATTTCCAACTCTTCCAATTCTTCCGCTCGTTGTGCATCGGTCATGTGGGCCCGAAGAAAGGCATCCCGATCAAAAGTAGGCGGCATTTCTGAAAGGATATTGTAATCGTTATCAACATAAATGATATTTACCCCTTCCGGATGAATACCTTCTTCGATGAGGGCTGCCTCCTGTTCATCTGTAAGCCGCGCCTTCTTACCCATTCCCCAGAACCTTGTTGCCGGCCCATCTCTGTTCACGTAGAGCGTGTTAGGCCACATAACTAGATATTTATCCGGACGGTCATCAAAGAACTGAACCCCGCCTGCTGTTGGGTCTTCTGTTGTCACCTGTTTATAAATTTGCTGCTGCCAAATCTGCCGGTCGATGTAGGCGTTTTTATACGTTTCAAAATTGTCGGTTGGTGTAATACCCCCATTTCCTGTAGACCACCACTCTGGCTTTGACTCTGCATTAATAACCCATCCCCGGATGTGTAGCAACACTGTGTAATCATCGCGGTTTTCAAAATGCATGCCTTTATCTAGGAGCATCTGGAGCCACTCGGCGCGCGAATAATAAGCATCATAGGCACTCGTTGCAGGATACAATTCCACGTATTTTGCATCAAACGCTTCCATAAGGCCTTCGACAGTCTGTGGACCTTCATACCGTTTAGGGGGCTTGAAAATCGGGGATGTTACCCCGGGCAATAGGTGCCAGGGCGGTTTTCCTCCAACTGTTGGTATTTCATCTGTCAAAGGCTTAAACAGCTCCGCTATATTTTTCACACCTTCCCGAATCTTCGGGCGCTCTGCCTTAATCTCTGCAGGTGTCTTTAAAACATCATGTAGGACCTGTACTCCCAGCCAAGCTTCGGTTCTAGCATCAATCCACTCTTCCCACGTCTCCACTGTTTGTGTCCGTGAAGCTTCAAGTGCAGCTTGTGATGCAAGTGGGTGTAAGCGCAAGCGCGCGGCCTCTGTTTCTCCTGCTAAGGATGGGAAAACGCGTTTCACCAAAGCGATGCGGGAATCGGAACGGATGATGTGAAAAAGCACGCCCCCAAGCACAAGCAAGAGCGGGATTATAATGAAGAAATGTTTCCGTGTCATCAGTCTTTCTCCTTCGATTATGATGGGCAAGCAGCGTTGATAGCATCAACGCTGCTCACTGATTTAATTATCGTACCCGTATTCGTATCCATCCACGGCTACCTTTAGTATACATGAAGTCAGGATTCCACGGCGGCACGTATTCTGCATATCCATCCGGATAGTCTTCCCTATTGCTTGTGTCAGAGACCTGCACGCCAGCAGCTATGGATTGTGTTCCAAACCAGAAATTCGTGCAAAACGAAGTTCGTGCGGGCGCGAAAATATCGCAGATTTCACATCCTGCGATAAGACCTTGTAAACAAGTAGAATAATTAACGAATATATAGGTGAGGGGGGGGGGTAGAAGTTAACTGAACGTAAATATGCAGACACATGCATCGTACATGGGCACACGGTCGCTCACGTAACACGGGCGTGGGCGGTATCAATTTCTGGATTGCGGTCCCTACATGATGTCGGTTTTTCACTGTTAAATCCCCTATTCTGTATCAGAAAATATGAGTGTGAAGTGTAATTTTCCGGTTTTGCTGCCAACTTTATACGGCTAACGTGGTCATTTATACCCTAAGTTCCGGTGAATGTCAAGTTTTTTCAAAAAATTTCCGAAATTTCCCAGCTTTATAGACCAATTCTGTTAGATTATACACACGAATCCAATTTTTGTCAAGCTTTTTTTTCAAATTTCATTAGATTATACACACGAATCCAATTTTTGTCAAGCTTTTTTTTCAAAAAATCAAATGCCGCGATATTCACCGCGTTTTGCAGAGACGACTGTCCCGCACCCAAAAATCAGCGCCTGATTTCCGGCAAGTTGAATCGGGAGAATTATCCAATCGGCGCGCATATTTGGCACAATTAAGCGACGCGCGCCGGATAGGTTAGTGGAGAAGTGAGATTACAGCGCAAACGCCTTCTCATCGTCCAATTCCATCAGTGCGAACCAGGTGTTGATATCCGTGCGGTCCGGCGCGATTTTATTGCGTATTTTCGCCATCAGCGCCTTATGCTGTTCAGTCTCCGGCCCCAGGTGCGTCATCGTTTCATTAAACGCTTTGATGGCTGCTTCATGCTTTGGGTAATGTGTTTTCAACCAGGCTTCAACGTCAGCATCGGTGGGCAATGTCTTCAGGGCTTCAGCGAACTCCGCAGCGGGTATACCGAGAAAGGAGAGTATCGCTCGGTCTATACCTGACCCCTCACCGTAAAAATATTCGCCTAACGTGCCGGCATTAAATGCTCTCCCCTTATCAATCAACCGGGCAATTTGAACCGTGCCGTAAACGTCGGTATTGTAAGGGCTTCGTGGGGCGTGACGTTGAAGGTCAACGATGCCGAAACTTAGCTCATCGTCCAGGTCTTGGAGTGCGACCCATGTCGTGATGTCTGTGCGGTCAGGTGCGATGTCGTTTCGGCGTGCTTCAAACCGTTCCTGTGTCGTTTCATCGGGCCCACGATTTACCAGAGTGTGATTGAACGTGTCAATCTCTTCCTGTGATTTATCACAAGTTTCCTGCACCCATTCACCAAGCTCAATGTCATTTGGGTTGTTAACCGCGGCTTCCTGAAAATCATCGGCGGCGGTTCCGAGGAATGTTAGGATGCGGACATCCTGTCCTGAGGTATCGCCATATTTATAGTCGCCGATTTTCCCTGTGCGGTCCGCGCGAGCTTTATCTGCCATGCGTGCAACACCACAGATGCCAGCAACATCCCTTGCCCGCGCACTGCGCGGCGGCCGGACGGTCAAATTGAGCTGCCAAAAACATCCCCAATCGTCTAATTCTATAGACTGAATCACTGTCTTAATATCGGTGCGCTCGGGTGCGAACCGTTCGAGCCGTTCTTTCAACAGCTGTTGATGTTTTTTGTCGGTCGGCAATTTCTCTAATTCCGTTCGATTAAATGTTGCGATTTCTTCAGCGGTCTTTTTGCCGTTTTCAAGCATCCAGTTGCTGAGTGTGGCATCGTCGTATTCGCCAGCGGCCTCCGCGAATGCGTCCGATGAAATATTCAAAAACGCTAAAATACGCAGATCTAATCCGGAATCGGCTCCGTAAACAAAATCGCCGAGGGTTTCGGCATTATGTGCGCGAGCTTTGTCTGTCATGCGTGCTGCCCCGACAATCCCTGCAACACCTAAGTTTGAGGGACGACGTGGGGGTTGACGTGTCAAATCCATAATGTTTCTCCTTTCAATTTATTCCATAGGACTTATGCATTCCCCCCGGGGGAAATGCATAAGTCCTAATATCATGTTTAATACTTGTGTCAACAGATGCCATACGCGCATTCGGCGTTGATTTGGTGTTTCCAAAGCGCGTGTCCAAAGAGAAAGCGGTTAGAAGGCATATAGTGCTGTTAACGAGACCAACGTCCCTAACTCAAACGCATCGCTTTCCTCATACTTACCGTCTAAGAAAGCGGTGCTGTCATCATAAAGTGTCTCTTGTTGGATTGGCAGCATCAACGTAATAGATAGCGGCACGTTGTAAGGTGTCGCAAGGGACACGCCTATCGATGCCAGACTAAACCGGAGACCTGTATTGATGTCCTTCTCTCCTGCCCAATAGGCGTAGGATTGATACAGTCCAAGATAACTCGTCTGTAGCGAAAGCCAATTGTTAACGCGATAATTCAACCCGGCGGTATAGGTAACATCCCATGAACCGCGATAGGTTTTACTGTTTTCATAGAATGGGAACTTCCCGCCAACACTTATGTTGCCAACTAACCCGCCGTAGATTGGAAGGCTGTAGTGCAAGTTAGCAGTAGGGTTAAATGTCCCCGTACCGAATTGGATATGGAGATGTTCTAGGCCCATATCCCCGAGTTTCCATGGGTCTTCTTCGGTTTTACCGAACGGAATTGTTGTTCCCAATTTTGCGGTTAGCTGGTCATGTTTTCGGAAAATTCCTTCTCTGTTATATGTCAACAAGAGGTTCATATCAGAGATACCGCGATAGGTTTCGTTTCGGTGGTGAATGTCCTGATTTCGTATTATCGCGTTTCTCTGTTCCGAGGTATCGATTGAATCGACCGGTTCAATGCTGGCATCTTGGCTTTTTATTTCATACGGCAGTGCTGCTTCTAATCGCCACTGTTCATTCAGTTGATATTTTAAGCCGATGTCGAACCGAAGAACGTTCAATTTGACCTTATGTCGGTGGACCGGTACCTCTATTACGTTTCCGGTGGGAGAGATTCCCTTACTTTCGAGGTGGCCCCCTTCCGCGTTGAACCCGCGTGTATTAATAGACGCTTCAAATTTCTTTTGCTCTGAAGTTAAACTAACTTCACTTCCCCCACCTTGTGGGATTGTGGGGTTGCTTCACGCGCCTCAGCTCTCCTGTGCGAAGCCGAGGGGAATGAAGATGAATTGAACGGCAAAAATTGCCGCAAGTAGGATTTTCATGATATTTTACCTCCATTATTGTAGTTCCCCGTGTTGTTTTTCTTCGGAAACGATATTCTCTATTTCTTCTGCGATTTCTTGGACTTAGGAGAACGGTGTCCAGTATTCGGGCAAACAACCCGCTCCTAGAATTTTGCACAAAACACAGTCATGGTTTCCATTATTATAATCCGAGTTGCTACCTATAAGTTTTTAGACATGGACACTCCGTCTTTAGGCAAAAAATGATTATAATTCGCCAATATCTTGTGCCGTAAACTTCCAGTTTGCGACCTTATGGCACAAACTAGGAAGTTTGTGCTACTATGTGGCAACTTAGGTTATTATACCATTTCTAATTGAAAATGTCTCTTTATTGTAGCATAAACTTCCAGTTTGTGCTCTTTATTGTAGCATAAACTTCCAGTTTGTGCTCTTTATTGTAGCATAAACTTCCAGTTTGTGTCTTCCGTTCTCCGTTTGATTTCTAACAACCGGTAATGATAGAATAATTAATAAAAATGGTATTATATCAAAAACAGTAGTATTTTGTCAAAAAAACACATAACTTTAGATTTTATGAAGTTCTTATAGGTTCAGGTTTTTATAGAAATTTCGTAACTGCAACTTACCCTTCTTCCGAAACACCTTTGCGAAAATAAAATAGGTTGGAACACCACAACCTCAAAGCAGCGGTGCCGACGTTTTGCCCAGCACCCGTGGCAACCAGAGACTCAACTCCGGAATATACGTCACCAATAGAAGCGCGATGAGAAGTAAACCTATAAAAAGCAGGACCGAACGGTAGAGCAGCACGACAGGTCGTTCGAACTTCAAGCTTGATATAAACAGATTCATGCCCACCGGTGGTGTGAGATAACCGATTTCAAGGTTTGTTAAGACGATGATGCCGAGGTGCACTTTGTCAATACCAAATTGTTCAGCGATTGGAATAAGCAGCGGGACGACGATGATTATCGCTGAAAAGATGTCCATCAAACACCCAACGATGAGCAGAAAGATATTCAAGCCGATAAGGGTAATGATACGGTTCTCTGTTATTGATTGTATCCAATCCAGCACAACTGTTTGAACCTCGAGGGTAACAAGATAGTTTGTTAATCCTAACGCTATGCCGAGGATGATAAGAATTGCACCGACGAGCACCATGCTCTCTTTGACAAGGCGCGGTAACGTTTTCACAGAAATTGATTTGTGGATGCAGATTTCTACGAGGCAAACATATATGACAGTCAATGCTGCGATTTCATCAAGCGTAACAACGCCTGAAAGGAGACCGCCTAAAATGAGAACGGGTAAAAGGACTTCCCACTTCACATCCCATAACGTTCGTAGGAAAACCGATAAGCGAAATGGGGTTGTTTCTGTCCGTTTAAAGAGGCTCCATCCGCTACAGTAAAAACCGAGAATAGCGAGAATAATTATGCCGGGGATGATGCCTGCGAAGAGCATGCTATCAATCCGTACTTTTGCGACAATAGCATAAAGAATAAGCGGAATACTCGGCGGAAATAGGAGGCCGATGCTGCCGGAGGCGGTCACCAACCCTAATGAAAATTGTTCACTGTAGCTTTGACGTAGAATTGGATAGAGCAAACCCCCGAGGGCGATAATCGTTATGCCGGAAGCCCCCGTAAAGGTGGTAAAGAACGCACAGGTGCCGAGGACGACCACTGCAATCCCGCCCGGTAGCCATCCAACACTGGCGCGTGCAAATGCGACTAAACGTTGCGGTGCTTTTCCTTCCGCGATAATATATCCTGCCAAAGTGAAAAGTGGAATAATCAGAATAGTCTGATTTTTTGTGAGTCTATTGACATCAATTAGGATTGTTGAAATCGGGTCACCTGCTGTGGCGTATCCGATAATTGACGCAGCTCCAAGTAGTACAAAGAGCGCGCCGCCTAAGAGTGCGAAACCTACTAAGCCTATACCGATTATTAATCCCATTAATTCGATTCTCCTTCGGCCTCAGCAGGGGGGAGTTCAGGTGCTGCGAAACGCATACAAATCTGAAGTATCAAGTGAACAGCGATAAGGACAAACCCTATCGGGATGATGCTTTTCGCCCACCAGAGCGGGACTGTGCCGATAAGTGTAGCTGGACTTTGCTGTTCGTCTTTCAGGAAGACAAAACCGTAATAGGCTAAAATGCTCACGACACTTAGGCTGAGAACGTCAATGATATAGGCACTGAAACGCTTAACGTTTTCAGGCAAAATACGGTTGAGAACGTCAATGCTAATATGCCGCTTTTCTGCGGAGGCGAGTGCTGCGCCAAGGAAACATAACCAGAGCGTTAAGTGCTGAAGCATCACAGTTTTCCACAATAGGCTCGTCTTGAATCCGTAACGCATTATAATTTCCAGCAGCGCAAGTCCAATCATCAGGACGACGACTACGCATAACATGCCTGTTTCGATTTTACCAAGGAGGGTGTTTGCGCGCTGTAAGTAGTTCTGAACAGAAAATTTCATGAGAGACCCTCCCCTATTTTTCCGCTGCGAGTACCTGAATACCTGCGGCCGGTAGGACCGCGACTTTGGCTTTTGCTGGAAGGGTTTCAGCGAAGAGTTGTATAAGTTGCTCAAGGTTGCGGAAAAGAATTCCGTTCGAGAGTTTTTTGCTAAAATCGTCTACAAGGAAATTCTCCGACCAGACGTGCAGTTGATTTCGGTTTCCGAGTTTCGGTTTGGGAAGTTCAGATGGCGTTCTCTCTGCTTGCTGTTCAAGAAATCGGGTATAATCAATTTCCTCAAACAGCCCGTGGTAGCAGATACCGTCGCTTGCGGGATTCAGGACCATCTTATATGCGTTTTCAAAATAGCGAGTCGCCCACAGTGCTTTTCCTGTTTGAAGGGGGTCGCTATCAAGGGGGTAACAGTTGAGCACAACGAGGTCCGTCTCTTTTCGGGATTGCATCGGTATTTCTGTGCCGTAGGTTTCTAGGGCGAACTGCGCGCCAGCGCGATGTGCCTGCACAAAATCTCCTACAAACACTCCACAAATTTCCCTCCGAGAATTAAGGACAACGTTAGCGATAACGTCAAGCCCGATGTGTGCTGCGGTCTCTTCGGCAAAATCACGATGATCGGCGGTGTCACCGCTTCTTTCAATGACTGCATGCCCACGGCTTGGTGAAAAGGTGTGGAAATAGAAGATTGTTTCAAAACCGGCGATACCGGGGACTATCAGCTTTGCGCCGCCGCCAAATCCGACAGCACCGTGCGGATAGATGCCTCCCAAGCAGATTTTGAAATCCGCATCTGCTACGGTTTCGTTTATATAGATAGGCATACCGTTGTCAAGGCTGCCGTGTCCACGTAGGTCACCGCTCATAAAGTCATGGCTTGTTACCTCATATTCTCTTGCGATGTCGGTGCCCACTTTTTTTGCGATTTCTTCATCCGTGAGCGGCCGGTGTGAGCCGCCACCTACAACAAATCGGGTCTCTGATTTGGGAACACCTGCTGCGGTGAGCTCTTGTAATAGAAAGGGAATCACTTCATGTGCTGGGGTCGGCCGACTCAGGTCATCTACGATGATAGCAGCCCGTTTTTTGCCTTTTGCAAGCTCGGCAATACGGGGGGTGCCTATCGGTTGGGCGAACGCGTGTTCAATTTCCGCATCAGAGAGGCGTGGTGCATCCTTCGGGCCTAAGATCTCGACCTCCCATCCCGTCGGAAAATTTAAAGTAAGTTCTTTATCGCCATACCAAGCGTGGGCGTACATTGTTGCTGTGTTCTTCATCTATCCGATTCCTTATAGAAAATTCGATGCGCGAGGATTTCGATTTTTTTACGTTCCTCTACATTATATCAGAAAAACGACCCTTCGTCAAGAAAAATGTAAATTTCCTTGACAACCGGTTACTGTTTCTGATAGGATATAGATTAACATGTTGATTAATTTTTTAAAGGATGTCCATGAAATTACTGGTCACTGGCGGTGCTGGATTTATCGGCACCAATTTTATCCGACATTGGCTTCGTGAGTATCCACAGGATACTGTGGTTAACCTTGATAGGTTGACGTACGCGGGGAATCTCTCTAATCTGACAGACGTGGTGGCGGCTTATCCGGAGCGATATACGTTTGTCCATGGTGATATTCTTGATGGTGCGTTTGTGTCGACGTTTTTCGAAACACATCGGCCGGATGTAATTGTCAATTTTGCTGCGGAATCTCACAATAGTCGTGCAATTTTACACCCGCGGCAATTCTTTGAAACGAACGTGATGGGGACTCAGGTTTTATTAGACGCTGCGCGGCAGTATGATATATCGCGGTTTCATCACATCTCGACGTGTGAGGTTTACGGGGAGCTGCCCTTAGATTCGCCTGATGCGTTTACTGAAACTTCTCCCTACCGCCCACAGACACCGTACAACGCCTCCAAAGCAGCAGCTGATCATCTCGTTAATGCCTATTTTCATAGTTTCGGGCTTCCGATAACGATTTCGAACAGTTCCAATAACTACGGGCCTTATCAACATCCGGAGAAATTGATTCCGCTTTTCACAACGAATGCTATACAGGATTTGCCTTTGACGCTCTACCGCAGTAGTCACAACCGTAGGGAATGGCTGCACGTTCACGATCACTGTTGTGCCATTGCTTCGGTTATCCACAACGGCAGAATCGGGGAGACGTATAACATCGGCAGTGGTGTTGAGAAAAGCATTGAGGAGATTAGCGATTTTATTTTGGAATTTCTCAATAAACCGCAACGTCTGAAAACCTATGTTCCCGATAGACCGGGGCACGATTGTCGGTATCTCTTAGATTCCGAGAAGATTGAACGTGAGCTCGGTTGGCACCCGGTGATGCCGTTTGAGTCCGGGATGCAGCAGACGATTCAGTGGTACGTTGACAATCAGGAGTGGTGGCAAAAAATTCAGCAGAACGCTGCTACAGCGAGCGTTCAGGAAGATAAATGGGAAACGTTCTCTCCTGCAAAGCAGGAAGATGTCTGATGCACCGGCGGTTTATTTCGGACACCATGCCATCACTGTGCCGAAACTGGCGAATATACTGTCTTCACCGCTTGTTAGGATGCGCGAGCCCTGGACCACAATTTTTGCATCGCGACTGGTGATTTTATAGCTGACAGGTGCGTCTTTGGCAATCAGCGGTGCGCCGTTAGCATCCTTCAGTTTATCCAAGCGATAATGCACCGAACGATGTGCGGGCACGTCAAATTCACAAGATACGTTTTTCATGGCAATGTCTTCATAAAGCACCTCTAGTTGGCATAGGGTATCAATATCGGCTGTGTTGGAGATGCATATAGATTCGTGTGAGAAATATCCGCCGCCCTGCTGTTCCCACACCTGCTCTGCTGGCGTTAGCGCTGCCATGTAGCCGTCCGGAATAACCCAGACGTAAGCTCCATCTCCCTCCGATGTGTAGGATTTGAGTGCATCTGATATTGCTTCCGAATTTGCTGTAGCTTCATCGAGTGAAATCACAAGAAATCGGGAGTAGAGTTGAATACCTTTTGAAGGGTTGTGTTCCCTTAGGTGTCCTGTCACGTTCAGGCACAATCTATTTTCATTTAGCATTTCAAGATGGCTCACGCCTTGCGATGCAAGCCAAGGCCCGAACGTATCGTTAAGAAGGGACGTTAGGGTGTCTAAATCTGATATACCTGCTTGTCTGTATTCTCGAATCGTTGCGAATAATATTCCGAACGTCATGTAAATCTCCTTTCGGGTTTCAAACCATCCATCTTTCAGATATACCGAGTGCTGCGGACAGCACGTGTAAAAGCACAGTTTTGGCATCGCTGCCGACAAATTGGCGTTGTGTATCAATATAGGTACCGTAATCGGCTGCCCATTCGCGAAAGCAGGTTTGGTATACCCACCCTTTGGCTGTGCGTCGAAAGACAGAGCGGTCGGGGTACGGGAGTTTTTGGATTAAGAGCGCGTGTAGTTGTTTACAGGTGGGCAGCCATTTATCTTCGCTCTTTTCGGTGTCTGGCTTCAGTGCCTGAATTTCAGGGTGCTGACATAGGTCCAAATATTCTGGGGTATGGTCTTTGGTATTTTTCACTGTTTAACAAATCTCGCTCCTAAAGCGGGGGGAATGCATCCAGCCTAGTTGTTATAGACAGAATAATACCACATTTCATCAAAAAATGTCAAGGGAAAGAGTGCATATAAAAAAACGTTTGATTTTTGTTTCGGTTTTTGCTAAACTGTGTTCAAATTTCATATCAAACCAAAATAACAGATGAAAACACGGATTAAAATTTGTGGCATTACGAATCTTGCCGATGCAGAAATGGCTGTCGCAGCGGGGGCAGATGCACTCGGGTTTATCTTCGTCCCGAACACACCACGTTACATAACCCCCAAGGATACGACAGAAATTGTTCGCACGTTGCCGCCTTTCGTCACAACGGTTGGCGTATTCCGGGACGCTGAAAGCAAGGAGGTTGCGGATATTGCTCGCCAGTGCGGCATAACAACTGTCCAGTTACATGGCAGAGAATCCCCCGAATTTTGTGAACAACTCTCACTGCCGGTCATTAAGGTCTTTGAGTTACAAAACGAGGCAGATTTGGATGCCTTAGCTGCTTACGACGTGAGTGCGTCCCTTGTGGATAAACCGAAATCGATTGGCGCGGGAACAAGCAATTGGGAACTCGCTCGAAATGCCCGGCACCGCGTGAATCGGTTAATCCTTGCTGGCGGATTGACCCCTAATAATGTCGCTGATGCTATCAGGCACGTAACACCGGACGCTGTTGACGTATCCAGCGGTGTAGAAGCGGAAAAACGGCGGAAAGACCCTAGAAAGGTTAATGCTTTCATCAGAGCCGTCCGCAAAATGGACGAAGAATTAGGCGGCTTAAAGTCAAAACGGAAATAAAAAATGGAAACAGTAACGTTGACCTATAAAAGACTCCCGGACCGGGTTAATTATTTTCAACAGCGACTGCTTTATGAAGACGCTGATGTCATTGTCACGGCGCAGCGAATAAAACCGTCCTCCCCTATCGTTCTGAACGGCAAAACAGTATTGGCGGATGATTTTACGGCGGTCTGGTTCGTATTTACAGGATTGTGGTACGATGTCGGCAAGATTTATAACCTGAAAAACGAGTGGACCGGTTATTACTGTGACATTATGATGCCTGTGAAACGGACCGAGACTCAATTTGAAATTACCGACCTGTTTTTGGACCTGTGGATATCGCCTGATGGCAGTTATGAAATCCAAGATGAAGATGAGTTTGAGTCGGCAATTCGGCACGGCGTAATTGATACCGAATTGGCAAAGAAGGCGCAAAACGCTCTTGATGCCTTAATTGCTGACGTTGAATCGGGAAAATTCCCAAGACAATCTATAATTGTAGAATTTGAGCATGCCCCTTCTCAACTTTTTTGAAAAAATACATGACATGTTTTGAAATTCATGGTATTCTATTAAAAATGGCAGTCAGTTAAAAGATTTTCTTTTCACAATTCACGCGGTCTATGACAATAGAGGCATAATTGAACGATGGAACAAATTTTCATGGAAAATACGACACAAACCCTTTTGTTCAGGGTTTAGCAAAAACATGCGTAATCTTTTTTATCCGATTGGTGGCGGAAATGAAATTGGAGCGAGCTGTTATTTCATTGCATTAAACGGTGACAAGCTGCTCCTGGATTCCGGCATTCGGTTGCACTCAGATACAAATTATCCGCGTTTCGCTTCGCTTTACGCAGAAAACCTGCTTGATGGTTTATGGGAATTAGACACAATTCTACTGTCCCATGGGCATCTCGATCATGTGGGGTCGCTCCCTGCTGTCGTTGAGGAAGCATCGGATGTGCCAATTTATGCCACGGTTCCAACGCGGGATATTATGGAACTACAATTGAACCAACCGCTGCAAACGGATGAGGCGTTCATGGATTTTCATGAAGTGAAACTGTTTAATCAGGAAAGGGTGCAACGTGCTATTGATAAGGTGCTGCCGAAGGAATGGTATCAACCTATTCCGTTGAACAATTGTCTTGTGTCCTTCTTTCCTGCTGGTCACATTCTCGGAGCATCTATGATTTATATTGCCTCCGAGGCGGGGAATGTCCTATTTACAGGCGATTTTACGCACTTCGATCAGAAAACTGTTGCGCGCTATCAACTTCCTGACAACCTGGAAGTTGACCTACTGATTACGGAATCTACTTACGGCTATCAGGATGCCGCCTATGCTGAAAATGTGGATACAGAGCGCGAAATATTCGCTGACAAAATTGAGAAATGTTTAGAGAAAGGCGGAAGCGTGCTGATTCCGGCGTTTGCAATCGGGCGAAGCCAAGAACTTGCCCTCATTTTACAAGAATTAGTACAAGAGGAACGTTTAAAACCTTTCCCAATTCGGATTGATGGTCTTGCACAAGTCGCCTGCGAAATCTACGAGGCGAACGGGGTTAAGGTCTTCGGACGTGATGTCGAAAAGGCACCAGCGGGTTTAGCTGAAACCATGGACGTTTTTAACGGGGTGATTATTGCCAGCTCTGGGATGCTACTAGACAACAGTGCCTCCGCACGTTATGCAGAGAAATTGCTGCCGGACCCCCGCAACTCTCTCTTTTTTAGTGGTTACTTGGATGAAGAGAGTCCGGGCAAACGGCTCTCACATCTTTATCAAAATAGGAGCGAACGGTTTCATCTCAACAAAAAAACGGTCCCTGTTCACGCGGATGTGGATACCTATCGCCTCTCGGCACACACTAACTGCGGCGGTATCCTTGAACTTATTGAAAAAGTTAATCCCAAAAAGGTGGTGTTCGTCCACGGATATCCACAATATGGGACAGAAATTAACGTATATAGTCAAACGTCCCGGCAATTCCATGGAAAAATAGAGGTATATCAAGCAAACAACGGCACCCCTATCTATTTTTGACGAAAAGCGGGATGGGCGCAAAATTCAATGAGAAACACGATAGGCACAAATCTCTGGCGTTGGCACGAATAGATAGAAAAACAGATAAATTTGCTTTTCATACACATTTATGTTATACTTTACTAAACTTTGGACAATTTTAGGGTGTGTAAAGTCAAAGGGATAGATGGAAGGGTGGAAGAGTGGAAGGGTGGATTTCACGTGTGTTGTCTGAATCACGGAAGGCACGGAGAACGCAGAGAACGCGGAATGGAAGGTGCGGAACAATCAAAGGTTTGTGGTTATAGATTAGGGTGTTGTTCTTTCTATAAACATACCGCCCCGCTGGGGCTATTTTGTGGTGTGGTTGCGTTTTCTATAAAGATACCGCCCCTACGGGGTTATGCTTTTGCACATTGGAGTCTCTTTTCTACTGTTTGTGTTTGTGTGAGAAACTTAGAGAAAAATCAGAAATGCTTTGAAAATCGGGCATCAGGCTCACTGATATTGTCCAAACTATAGTATACTTTAGTAATGGCACTCAACTACCAAACCCTTCTGGGGCAAATTATGTGATAAAGGCGGTCGCTTGTAGGATGGACAATAATCCGCTTTCTACAGACACGGATTCTTACAAGCTCGTAGTCTGGAAGCCGGTGATAAGACAGGGTGTAGATAGGATCGATGTTTATGGGTACGCAGAGCTCACAAAACAGTACTACGACAACGGCGTGATAACTACATCGCAGTATGTCCACGCTCGTGGCGGTTCCCGGGGTGGTGATCTTTTCTGGCGGTTCATGCATGAGGTCCGAGGGCCCAACGGCGGTCGAATCGGTTTTGAGCAGGAGGAATTAAAGGACGAGAATGGGGTCGCTGCACTTTTCAAGTTAGCCCCCGGTGCTTCGTATACTTCACCTACGGTAGACCTCTCCATTTCCCTACCAATGTTAGCAGGAGAATACACCTCAAAGGCGTATGTGAACCTCGAAGTCGAAGGGACTGAAATCAATGCGGAAGGCAAGAAACTTAAGGTAAAAGACAGCTGGCCCGTTACGAACGAAAAGAAGTTCAAACAAGAATAACCTTAGGGGGCGGGTGTCTTCACCCGCCCCCTTCCTAAAAGGAGTGGAGCAATGCCTAGATGGACAGCAACCTTAGGGTTTCTCCTCTGTTTCGTATCTATTGTGAGTGCGAAAATCGTCTTTACGTCAAATCGCAATAGCGATGACAAAGACAATTACGACATCTATTTGATGGACGATGATGGTGGCAACCTCCAGCAACTCACGCATACACAACTGAGCGAGCGGCATCCACGATGGTCCCCCGATGGCAGACAGATTGTTTTCAGACGGCAAGTGCATCCATTTGATTCGCAAAGATGGCACCTGTTCATCATGAATGCGGATGGCACAAATGAACGGCAACTCACGGAACCTCATAAGGATGGCAGAGATAATGTCCCCGTGTTTTTCCCGGATGGGAAGCGGCTTCTTTTTGTGCGGTATATGTCTCACGATGATGCCCCTGACGCGCACACCATCAATGTGATGAACCTCGCCACAGGAACTATCAAAAAAATCGCTGACTTTGGCGTAAACTTTCCCGATGTGTCCCCAGATGGTAAGCATATTGTCTACGGTGATATACATGGGGCGGGGGGCAACGGCGGAAGTAATATCGGATTGATGAACACAGATGGGGACGATGTGTCTGAACTCCTGCCATCCCCTCCAGAAAAACCCACGACACTGAGAGGGATGCCAAGATGGTCCCCGGATGGCAAGCAAATCCTATATACCGAAAGTCAGTATAACATTGTTCGCTTCAAGAACACGGTTGCCTACGAAGCAATAGGGCATCTATACCGGATATGCAATCGGGATGGCACCCCCCATCGCAGATTGAATATCCCGAAGAATAGGACACCCGCCGGCTTAGCTTGGATGGATAACGGAAAGGCGATACTTTATAGCGTAGGTGAAGTGGAACTGAACAAAGCCCCGGAGAAAGTCGTGGGGAGTTATAATATCTATAAATATGAGATTGCCCCCGGTCAAAACACACCGCTGACAACGCATCCCGCAAACGACAAGTATGCGGATTGGATAAGTGATAGGGTGTATTCGGTGTCGCCCGCAGAAAAAAAACTTATGCAATGGGGAGGACTCAAGTCGCTTTTACTGCCTATGTCCCGTGTGGGATTCGACGTGTTTTTGCGAGACGTGTGCCTTTTCCGCGTGTTCAGAACTTTCACCGGACTGTCCAGAAAATAAACAGTCGCGTCTCTCTACTTGAACACAGGATTTGCTATGGTTCTACACTGTGAGTGTGTTAAACGTGATAGGGTATTTCTGAAGGTTTGAACGGGCAATGAATGGTATCTCTTACTAAACACTGCTCTGTACACAAAAACACAAAAACTACATAGTAAATATTATGCTTCAAGTTGCTACCTAGCTGTCCTTGTCCGTCCAAATCAACGCTGAATGCGCGTATGGCATTCAGCGGGTTGAAGAAGTCCAATCCGACAATGGCTATTGACTTATGGCCTCGCTGGCTATTGGCTTATGGCTAATAGCAAGAGGAAGAAACAAAGAGAAAGAGAAATCTAACGCGCGGGATACCGCGTTCTGTAATCACAACATCTTGCCAATTGCTAATTGCTAATTGCCAATCGCCAATAATAGGAGATATAATGTGGAACTAGAGATTAACGAATTAATAGAGAGATATCGGCACAAATCCAAGAGCCAAACGAAAGACTTAGTCAAAGCGCAAATTCACAATTATGAATTGGTCCGCGTTGTTCTAGATGCCCCCGGACGGCAGCCTAACGAATTTGTGAAACAACTGGAAAAGGCGATGAACGTTAGCAGAATCCCTTTTCGCGTTACCCGGCAACTTGATAGGAACCAAATTGACCGACCGCAAAAACGTATCGTGTGGGCCCAGCATGTAGCAGAAGCCGCACAGGACCTGTGGGAGTTCTCACTTGAAACGGCAATAAGTGTTGACTATAACGTTCTTTATGAACGTCTCACAGACATTGTGGCGGCCCAAGAAGACACACAAACCAAAATTGAACCGAAGGCAATCCTTTATCTCTTCAGTCTCGAGCTCGCGGACACGGTCATCTACAAACAGGCTCTAGAGGAAACGGTTCGGCTCGCCAATTTTGCACAGACAAAGGCCCTCTTGAAGGAACTCGTTGAACTCATTGCAACGGAACGCGGAGTTGTTGAGAGAAAGTCGGCGCATGAACGGGCAATCGGAGGTATCGCTGGGACTCAAGCACTCATCCAATCCCTAACCCGCGAAAGCGAACCGGTCGTACACGACAGTGAAACGGTAGATTCCGTGTGGCAGGAACGGCTTGCACATGAAAACGATGACCTTCGCGCCGCGGCAGAAATCGCACAACATCAACTAGAAGCGCTGCAAGAAGAATTGGAGCATATCCGGCATGAAGCGAAGCAGGAAGCTGTCATTACATTTTTTCAAGAGATGAATTCTGTCAAAAATAGTCATCTCCTTGACCAATTTCAAACCGCCGAGGTGCTCCTTAAAAAGCTGCGTCAACAAGGAATTGAGATTCCTAAAGAGGCTGAGCTCATTCCTGCGCTTATCGCAATGTTCAGCCGCTTCCTTAAAACGCAGGGAATCCATCCCAAAGCCTTAATCGGTGAGAAAAAGGAGATAACGCTCCAAGAATCAGACGAATACGAATACATCGGCACCGATTTTGAGAGCGATGTTGACCGGAAAACTGTTCAAGTCCAAACAGGAGGTTGGATATTTGGGGAAACGCTCATCTCTAAACCGAAGGCGACCGAAATTCAGGAGTAAAGCGATAGATTTTTCCATTTGTAGTTGTTCAACGAAACTACTAGAAAACGCTAGAGGTCAAAACTTTTTTTCAAACTCACGTTAAACAAAACAACTGACAACCTGAAATTTGTCAGCATCAAGAAAGGGGGCAAACAGTGAAATACTGGGTGATTGCACCAATGGAGTCTACGACTCCAGAAGAGCTGTTCACACATGCGTGGAATTACGACATCCAGAACGGCACACTCGCTGTAGGGTGGCAGACCACGCAACCGAAATTGCAAGACATTTCTCAAATCGCCAATTTTGAAGACTTTTTAACCGAAATTGCAGCAGCTGACCCCGGATGGGGGGCCCGCGCGCCGAAAATGATATGGGACTTTCACGACACTATTGAGGAAGGCGATATCATCTTTGCAAGACGCGGTTTAAATCAGATACTCGGAATCGGGCTCGTGACCCAAAAAGCGTCCTACGATGCAGAAAAAGGCTACGAACGTATTGGCACTTCCGGGCCTCTCTCGGAAAGCCTTCAACAGCACTTTAGACCCCGGTTTATAGAAATCGCATGGCAGGTTACCGGAAGTTTTCCCGCTAAATTGGCATGGCGACGGACAGTTCAAGAAATTACTGATGTCCAATGCAGCCAGCTCATCACGGAACTCCAAGCGCATCTCACTGATGCACAATATCAAGAGATACAAGCAGCACTTACTGAGGAAACGACACCTTCACACGTAGAAGAACCAGCTCCACAGGAGGAGGCTACCCCCGCTACTAGCGAGGAAAGCGTGGCGGAAGACCAAAAGCTGCCTCCACTTGAATCTACAGATGCACCATTCCGTAGCTGGGAACAGTCCTCGGAAACGGCGGACCAAAAAGAGGTACCCGCTGAACCAACAACGATTCCAGCCGACACACCAAAGACTACGGTCCCAATACGCGACGTGCCGACACCTAAACCCGATACGTCAGCAGAGCCTAAAAAACCTAATTTTTATATCGGAATTGACCTCGGGACAACTAATTCGGTGATGGGATGGGGCACTATCAACCCACAGACAAATCAGATTGAACCGAAGATTGTTGAAATCAACATGATGATAGAACGCGGGGGGATAGGCAAACGTGAACTATTGCCCTCTTGTATCTATTTCAAAGAGGGGAGCCGTCCAATCGTCGGTGAGTATGCAAAAACGATGATCGGCCGGCAGACAGCACGCGTAGTCAAGTCTATCAAAAGCGAGATAGGCTCTCAAAAATATCACGATTTTGACAATACGCGCTATACCCCAGCAGAGATTTCAGCACAAATTCTCACACACTTAGCAACAAGCGCAAAATCACACTTCGGGTTTATTCCTGACGATGTCGTTATCACGGTCCCCGCATCGTTTGATTCCGATATGCGTAACGCAACCATTGAAGCAGCAAAACTCACAGGTTTCCGAACGACAGAAGATGATGGCAGCCCACGCAACATCTTACTCGATGAACCGCGTGCTGCACTTTACGATTTTATCAACCGACAGAATAAAGGTGAAATTCCTGAGACGCTTATCAATTTTCACGAACCCAAACTGGTACTCGTTTTCGATCTCGGGGGCGGAACCCTTGACGTATCCCTACATCGGGTTTCGTATCAACAGACGGAACACGGGTTGAATATCGAAGATTTAGCTATCTCCCGCTATACGAGAATTGGTGGAGATGATTTTGACCAGAAACTTGCTGACCACTTCCTCGCAGCTTATGAAAACAAAATTCCTGAAAATCTAGATGACTTCCAGAAAAACCTCCTCAGCAGCACTTTCCGAGAATACGCTGAACAGGCAAAAATCGATATCAGCAGTGAAATCGAAAACGGAAAACTTCTGGGATATCTGGAGCTTGATACCGTCGAGACAACGATTATCCAAACGCCTTTCGAAAATCAGGTCTTCCAATATGACCTCTCCTTAACCGAATACGAGGAAATTGTAGAACCGCTGCTCGGTAATAAGCTCTCTTTGGAAGATGTGGAAAAGGTTGACACCCTGCAATTTAACGATGATAACATCATTTATCCGATTCTGGATGTGTTGAAAAAGGCACAACTCAAAATTGGTGAATACCCGAAAGTTGATGCTGTCCTCTTAAACGGTGGAATGACCAAACTTCATACAATTCAGAATCGGTTGGAAACCTTTTTCGGATTTCCACCTATCGCGGCTGGCGACCCAGATAAAGCTGTTGCGCGCGGTGCAGTTGTTTATCACTACGACCTGCACCGAGGCATAAAACCCTCCCGGATTTTGAATGACACAATCGGCATCGAAATCACCGGCGGCACGGTCAAACACCTAGTGGAAGCTGGGACTATCCTCCCGTTATCGCAACCGAAACCTATCGAAGGATTACAGGTAAGCGTCGACGCGCATTACTTAAAACTCCCGTTCTATGTCGGAAGTCGAACAGACACGAAACCACCTAATCGACGTATCCTTGAGCGAAGAGTGAAATTCGAAAGCCAAAGACCTTTTCTGAAAGATGAACCTATCTTTATCCAAGTACAGGTCGATGAAAGAGGTATTTTGAATGTTGAGGGATGGTCCAAAGATAATCCGGCTGACAAATTTACCGTTACCGTAGATGCGGCACAGTCGCCCGCAGAAACAACGCTCCTGAGACCCGACCAGGCAACCCCTGCGATTGGCACCGTTTCCACGGAATCGACACCTACACGGCAGGTCACCGCCCTCAACTTGGACATCAGAGAAGAACTCATCGAAATGCGGAAGCATTATAGCAATTACATGCGAACACACCGCAAGGATGTAATTATGGCGCAGATTAAAAGGCAAAGCACTAAGGTTGCACGCGCTGAGAATGCCCAAGAGTTCATCAAACCTTTAATCGATACGGTCCAAACTGTCAATAATTTTGGGCGCTCGCGAATCATGATTTTGCTCGGGGAACTCGCAGCACGGTGTGCAACGCCTGACCAACTTTATGATATTTGCGACGCTGCGACCTTCCTGAGCAACCCGATAGAGTTGAAATATAAGCACCCAAAAGTTATCAACAGTGTTGTCAGATATGCTGTTGAAGCTATTGGAAAAACACAACTCTCGCTTGCTGAATCGCACCTCATTCAACTGCTGAATCAGGAGAAGGCGACCTCTATCCAATCAAGCGTTATCTATTCAATGGGGAAATGTTGTCATAGCCTCAACGCTATTGAACACTTAAAACCGCTGATTCAGGCGGCGAGTGATTCAACGCGTATCGCTGTCAATTGGACCTTCGGAAAAATCGGCAGCCGAGAACGGAAAAATCCCATTCCCATTAACCAGATGGACTCGGTTATCAGCGCACTTATCAAACAGCTGAAGACTGAACGACATGTCGATGTAAAACGGAACGGTATTTATGCCCTCGGCGAAATTTGTGATCGCCGCGAATGCACAACCGATAGTGTAGGGGAAGAAACAGCAGCGTCTGTTATAACCCTCCTTGAAACTTTCACTAAACCTAGCAACTTCGGGACAAGCCTATCCGATTTAAGCTCCATGCAACAGTCGAAAACACTTCAGCGGTTCGCAGGTGTCTCTACACAGATGATAAAAGGTATCGAACTATCGCACGAACAACAATCCAGCCTATTGACAATTCGGGAAGAAAATTAAGCAGGTGTTTCTGAATGGAGGCTCAAAATGGCAATTTTAGCAATAAATGGCGGAAAACCGGTACGTACGAGCCCTTTTCCTACATGGCCAGTGCTTGATCCCACCGACTTAGCAGAATTTGAGCACATATACAACAGTAGAAAGTGGGGGGTTGGCGGTACAAGGGTTCCAGAATTTGAGAAACAGTTTGCTGAATTCCACGGGGCAAACTACGGTGTTTGTGTCAATAGTGGCACCTCGGCACTCTATATCGCCCTGAAAGCTGCCGGCATTTGCCCCGGCGATGAGGTCATTACCACGGCTTATACATTTCAAGCCACAGTCGTCGCTATTCTGATGACCCATGCTGTGCCAATTTTTGTGGACACTGCTCCTGATAGCTTTCTCTTAGATGTTACCAAAGTTGAAGCTGCGGTAACTGAAAAAACGAAAGCAATTTTGCCGGTTCACATTGCAGGGTATCCAGCTGATTTGGATGGTCTCGTTAGTATTGCTACGGAGCATGACCTCAAGATTATTGAAGATTGTGCACAAGCACACGGGGCTGAATGGCGTGGACAAGGCGTGGGTAGCTGGGGACATTTCGGTTGCTTCAGCTTCCAATCATCCAAAAACCTTTGTGCAGGTGAAGGCGGTATCGTCCTGATGAACGACAGAGCGCTCTATGAACGCGCTTGGGCATTACACAACTGCGGCCGCACCACGCCTCACGCTGAATTCGGTAACTTGGAGCCGTTCGGCGGAAATTTCAGGATGACAGAGTGGCAGGCGGGTATTCTCCTCTCACGTTTAACGCGGCTTGAAGCGGAAACAAATCACCGACACATGAATATGCGGTGGTTGGATGGTTGGTTCGGTGAGATTCCGGGCATTAAGGTCACCCCGATTGACCCGCGGGCAACACGAGGTGGCTGCCACGGGTATAAGGCTATCTTTGATTCCGAAGAGTTCGAAGGAATTTCACGCGAACAGTTTATCAGCGCGATGCGCGCGGAAGGAATACCTATCGGATACTGGTACACTACACCGATGTATCGAGCAGCCTTTCTAAAATCTAACCTCTTTGGAGACACCCTGGATTATTCTGAAGTTCATTGCCCCGAAACCGAGAAACTGTGCCAAACAGGTATTGCCCTCGGTCAAAACGTGTTAATGGGGACAGAGGAAGATATGGAGGACATCATTAAAGCATCGATTAAAATCAGACGGAACGTGGCGGAACTAAAAGCGGATTGATAAAAAAATGAATTGGACGAAATTTTTTACTATCCTTTTTAGGCTTGGAAGACTCTATAATATCAAACCCTATAAAAAGGAGATTTATCAAATGTCTAATGAACGTGAAACGCAAAAAGAAATTCGGCGAATTGTCCGGGTGTTAGAGGCGACATCAAAGCTTCTTGAAAAATCTGCCCTGTTCGATAATTTTTTGGAGGGTGAAAAGCGATGCATCCAACAATTCAACAATGCCCTTTCACGCCTGAACGATTTAGGGGCACTGCCGGAAGGTTTGTTTGATCCGCTAGAGGAAGGGGCGACATTTGGAGACATCGGCTACTCGTATCACCAGCTCGCTACGTACCTCAAAGAGGGAATTTCGGTTGAATTCGATTTCGACATTAACCAAGCGAAGAAAACGATTGGTGAAGAGATGCGAAATGTTGGCGATGTTATAACGCGCACCTTCTTCAAAGATACAAAAGAGGAAGACTCGGAAGCCGAAACGATTGAAGTCGTTGAGGAAGAAGAGGAAACATCCGATGTCCTCGAACCGCGCCTTGAAAAACTTGAAGAGCAGATGGGAACTATCGTCCAGATTCTTCAAGAACTCCGAGCAGACCAGGTACAAGAAGACCAGGTACAAGAAGACCAGGTACAAGAGGACGAAGAGGCTTAGCATAACCCTTGTTGCACGCTTCCTGACGTTTCAAAAAACTTTCGATAACAAACGTTTGTGAGGCGTGCACGCACAAGGGCGAAACTTCATTTTGTCGCGTGCGAAGCACGCTCCTACCGAGGATATAAACGGATTTTCGCGTGCGAAGCACGCTCCTACCGAGGATATAAACGGATTTTCGCGTGCGAAGCACGCTCCTACCGAGGATATAAACGGATTTTCGCGTGCGAAGCACGCTCCTACCGAGGATATAAACGGATTTTCGCGTGCGAAGCACGCTCCTACCGAGGATATAAACGGATTTTCGCGTGCGAAGCACGCTCCTACCGAGGATATAAACGGATTTTCGCGTGCGAAGCACGCTCCTACCGAGGATATAAACGGATTTTCGCGTGCGAAGCACGCTCCTACCGAGGATATGAACGGATTTTTCACCAGTGCTTGAAGGAATACATCCGCTGTTCTAGGAATAATCCCAAAGTCGCCCAGATGCTGCCCATGACAAATTCACCGAGCATTGCTCCGAAAAATAGGGGCAACGCGCGACGATACGCACCAATCCCACCGTGCCGAACGAGTAGGGATTTTATCGCCCACGCCAAAAATACAGGAAACCAGAGCCGACCGAAATTCCAATTGCCCGATAGCGGATAGGCGAGCGGGTGCAGCTGCCACCAGATAAACCGCATCCGCATAAAAAGCGTAATGAATGTGAGAAACATGCCGAACCCGAAGAAGCTGAGCTGTCGCCACTCCGTATCACTCGGCAATGTTAACCAACGTTGGAGGTCACTAAATGCTTCCTGTCCGCGCCAGGTCCCCAGGCTTCCGTGCCTATACCCCGCATGCAGGAATGCCGTGAACCCGATAAGCAGTCCGATGACGGTTGCCCCCCACATGACCCAGAGCAGCTGCTGTGTGTTGATTGCCCCCTTTTCAGCCAATTTGAATCCCTCTAGTTGATTCGGCATCGGTTGTGAGCGGTAGTTGCGGGTAAACCCGTATAAGAAGGCGAATCCTGTTAGTGTCGGTGCGCCAATTTTTCTGGAGCCGAAAAGCGAAGTTAAGAAAAAGCTGGGGCCGGCACGGTAAAAATCCTGCGTCGGTGTGCCAAGTTCCGCCCGCATCCGTGTGAAGGCTAAGACTAAAATGAAGTGGATGCTAAAAAATCCTATAATCCCCCACCACGACATGCCCGCCTTGAGGCAAAATCCGAAAATAACGGCAATGCTGAGCAGAAAACCGAGGACCGCGCCGCGATATCCCATCGGTTCGCCTTCGCCGGTAGCAGCGTTAACGTGTAACCCTAAAACGTTGCGTGCAACCTGCCACAAGTGTTTACGCGTTATCCAGAGCGCGAAGAAACAGAGCGCGAAATATGCCCCAAGCGATTGCATGTCAATATGAGGGTATCCCGGCACCTGTTCTAAGCCTGTAACCGCGCCAAAAACCCGTTGTCCCTTCCAGAAAAGATAGAATAGCCAGCAAGAAAGCGATAGGTCCAGCGGCATCAAAAAACCTATACCGATAGCGTAAGGGTTCAGATGGATAGGCGTTGACCCGATAGCGTTGAACGGTTTCTCCGTAAACAGCTGCCCGATGTCGTGCCGAATAGGAATGTTCGGCAGATATGGATAGAGAAAACTCATGCCGTTGAGCAGGTCAAGTCCAAATCCGATAGCAAAGCCGACCCAGAGAAGTCGGTTGCGATAGAAAGGCGCGCCTTTTGTCATCTCAAACGGAAGTAGGATAATCGGATAACTCAATTTTTCATGTGCAATCCACTGTTTACGCAGGATGACACTGAGCATAAGCATAGAGAAGGCAAGGGCAGCGAAGAAGAACGTCCACGATAGCACAGGTGTAAGCCACGCGCGGATATGTGTCGCTTCAAATAGCGTTGAAGTGCCCTCATAATATCCGATTAAGGCGCGTCGGTTCATAACCGCAATCCAGTCGGGAATGTAATGGAAGAAGAGCGATTGCCATTCATTCTCCGGCGTAGCGAACCAGCTGGCGTGTCCAAGGATACACATTGTCGCCTGCAAAAGGTCATGCCCACAAACGACGCATGCAAGCGTCACCATAAGGTATACTGTCAACATTTCTCCTTGCGTCAGCTGCCATTTCGGAAAATATTGTGTTAAGAGTAGGTTAAAAATCGCGACGAGGAATAGGGTGAAGACAGCATTGAAGAAGATTGCCATCGTAGTGGGGTACTGTGTTGTCCAGACCGTCTCTGTCTGAACGACGAGGTAGATATTAAGTGGAAGCGACAGCAGGCCGAGCAATATAGCTCGCCATGTGATATTCTCAGTTGGGGAATGCGGTGGCTTCTCCATAACGGTGTCGTGTCCTGATAGTGTTAGCGGTTTTGTTCAAGCTTATAGGTCGGGTTGAACGCAGATGTGGCGTTGATGTGGAAAACGGAATGTCTCTGCCAATTATACGATTTCTCCTTCTCTATAGCAAGTTAAAAAATCGGATTTCGGGGGTAGGGGATTTTCGGTTGACATCTGGGGGTTGGATGTGGTATTATTTTTACATAAAACCAATTAGCATTCCAAAAGGAAATGTAATAAATGCAACACGTTTTTATATCCTATATGCCCGAAAATACGGCTATCATTGATAGGCTTCGCGAAGAACTAACCTCACGCGGCATAGAAGTCTGGATTGACCGAAATGAGATTAAACCGGAATCTCACTGGAAAGATGCCATTCGGGAAACTATTCGTGAAGGGACTTTTTTTATCGCGTGTTTCTCAAAGGAATATAGTAAACGCGATAAGACCGACATGAATCAGGAACTGACAATCGCAATTGATGAGCTGCGTCAGCAACCTACTAACAGAGCGTGGTTTATTCCTGTCAAGTTGAACAGCTGTAAGATACCTAATCGTAACATTGGTAGAGGTGAAACCCTCAACGCTCTTCACGATGTTAAACTCTATAAGGATTGGAATGCTGGTATTCAAAGCATAATTAAGGTTATTCAATCCGAATCGACGGAACCGACAAGAAATGAGAGCCCCAACTCAAAATCTTCGGAGGACTTTGTAGCTCAAGACAGTGTGGGCACAAAGAGTTCTGAAGTTAATAGGGACCGAAACAGAAAATTGACTGATTCGCTATTTCAACAAGTTGACGCGATGATGAAGCGCGGCGAAATAGACCCAGCAGTTACGGATTATGACACAGCGATTGCCTTAGAACCAAAAGATGCTAAAATCTACTATAGTAGCGGTAATGCTTACCGCAATGAAGGCGCGTTTGAACTTGCTCCTGCGGATTATAATGAGGTAATAGAGTCGGATATAGAAAACGCCGGTTTCTACAACAGTCGCGGTGTTATCTACAGCAACGAAGGCGAAACAGATAAGGCCATCAGAGATTTCAACAAGGCAATAGAACTGAATCCAAAATTTACCGAGGCTTATTACAATCGTGGCAATGTTTACGCAAACACAAGCGATTTTGATAACGCCATCAGCGACTATACCGAAGTAATAAAACGCAACCCAAATGATGCCCAGGCATATAACAATCGTGGCAATGTTTACGCAAACACAAGCGATTTTGATAACGCCATCAGCGACTATACCGAAGCAATAAAACGCAACCCAAATGATGCCTAGGCATATTCCGGCCGGGGTTTTACTTACTACGATATAAATGAGTTTGATAACGCCATAGATGACTATACGGAAGCAATAAAACGCAACCCAAATGATGCCGAGATTTATTACAATCGGGGTCTTGCTTACGCCGAAACAGGTAATTTTGACAACGCCATCAACGACTATACGCAAGTAATAAAACGCAACCCAAATGATGCCGGTGCCTATTACGTCCGGGGCAATGCTTACTTGCACAAAGGTGAGTTTGATAACGCCATAGATGACTATACCGAAGCAATAAAACGCAACCCAAATGATGCCGATGCCTATTACGTCCGGGGCACTGCTTACCTCGCAAAAGGTGAGTTTGATAACGCCATAGATGACTATACCGAAGCAATAAAACGTAAAAAAGATTATGCCGGTGCCTATTACGTCCGGGGCACTGCTTACGTTGCCAAAGGTGATGTGTATAATGCCATCAGCGACTATAATACAACTATAAAATACAAACCCGATTTTGCCGGAGTGTATGTTGTCCGTGGGTTAGTCTGCTTACATTTAAGGAAATGGAAAAGAGCAAAATCAGATCTGATGAAAGCCAGAAACCTGGGCGTGGATATCGGTGCTGCATTCCATGAGGACTACGCGAGCGTTGAAGATTTTGAGCAGGAAATGGGTATCCAGTTGCCAGAAGGCATCGCTGCACTATTGACTTCGTAGGTTGAGGTGATTTACAGTGATTCAATATAAATCTTAGAAGGCTTGTTCAAGGCCATAAAGTAGTTGTGGTCGGAGGGATTGGTTGAAAAGAGGGTCGAGCGGGAAAGCGATGCCGATGTGAAAGATGCCCGCTGCGCTTACCTGCGAAAAACTGCCGCGTAATTTGATACCTACGCTCCGTTTGGGTTCATTTAAATTGAACGTATGTAGGTCCTTCCAGATATAACCGATGTCGGCAAAGACGGTTGCGCCTAGGACAAGACCCAGCTTAACGGCACGTTTACTAAACGGCCGCACACAGAAGTTGATAGCGGAATCAGAGATTTCATCTAGTTTTTGAAAAAGCTCTCCCCCGAATATAGTCCTGGATTCAATGCTTAGGAGCAGCATTTTTTCGCCGCTGAATTCACGATATCCGTAGCCGCGTAGCCCGTTGAATGCGCCGAGGATAACCTGTCTTTGTCCACTCCATCCGAACAGCATTTGGGTTTTGATTTGTGCAACAAGTGTCTGATGGAAATCAAAAAGTCCGTTCCTACGAAATCCTTCGTTGACTTTATAAATATCACCTGTGTTGAATATATCTGTGTAAAACCATGCAGTTCTCGCTTGAAAAGTAGAGTGTTCAATTTCATCGGTGAAATTTGTACTGAGCGCTAGGGTCGTTGTGCCCAAAAAACGGGGATGACCGACCCACCCAGATTTGAAAGCGATTGCGGCATAAGCCTCCGAACTGTCTGAACCGTACAGCGGGGAGGCATACCCAAGGGAGGCTTCATAGCGTGAGCCTCTAAAAAAATCCTCTTCACGGCCCATCTGTCTAAGAAACCGGGTTTGATGGTAGTTAACGGACTGTCGCCCCACTGTGAAACCGACACGATTGATAGTTCGGTTTGTGGGACACGCTACGGCTGCGGAACTCTTCCCAGTAGGGGTGTATATTGAACGTTGTCCAGTTGTCCAAACGCCGATGTAGTTCTGTCTATGCCGGTCGCCAAAGTATCGTTGTACGTTGCTGGACGCATGCTGTAGGTCCTGTATATATGTCCCTGTTCGCATGCCCTCCTCGTACCATGAGACTTCATCAATTGCCTCAGCGGCACTAAACGCGACGCTCCACCGGCTTTTTAATGTATATTGTGGCAGTTCGAGGAGGACACCCCATGAATCTCCGACCCGTTTTTGTATATATTCTCCATTAAAGTTCCAGTGTGAGTTGAAAAGGCGGGGCATCTGGTACCCCCATTTAAAGAGGCTCCGCGTTTTTTCATCTATCTCGCTAATCCGTTCATAATGGAATTGTGTACCATGTCCGGTGCCGTTCAAATTGGATTCCCGTATTTTCAAGAGAAATTTTGAGCTCTGACTGCCTAAGGCGGGACTGATTGCACCTGTGATAGTTAACCAATCCTCTGTAATCGTGACATTAATTTTTACCGTTTTCGTTTCCGCATCCCAATGTGCTGTAACCTTTGCTGCACTGATGTATTCCTTCTGGCGCAGAATGTGTTCACTCTCCTCCGCATCATCCTCCATGTAAACATCCCCCACTTTGAACAGGAGTTCGCGGAGAATCACATCTGTGTCGGTTTTCTGGTAACCCTGAACGTTCAGTTTGATGTCACTAATAATGCCCTTGTCAATATGAATCCGGATATGAACGCCGTCCCCGATTTTTTTAACAGATTCGGTCGAAATGTGGACGAACGGAAACCCGATGTGCTGATAATAACGGAGGATAGTTTCGAAATCCTGCTTCAAAACTGTCTCTTTGTAAACGCCGCCCTTCTTTGTTCGCATGAGCTTATGAATCTGCTGCCGTTCAGTGTGGGGTAGGTCGAGCGTCTGTTGGCGAGGGAATGAGCGACTTTCCCGAATTGAGAGTCCGTGAATAACATCCCCCTCCGCTCCGAAGGCGGGTTGCATGCAAAGGCATAGCAGTAATAAACTGATAGCAAAGGAGAGTCCGCGTCTCCGTACAAAAATATGTGAGAAGGAGGGAAGGTATAAATGTTTCATTCTCTAGTCCCCCGCGGGTGGGGTGGAAGTCTGTGTGTGTGTCCCCGCGGGCGGGGTGGAGGTCTGCGCGTGTTCCCGGTTTGAAAGAAACCCCTCAAGCAGCATAAGACACACAGCTAAAATCAGCAATTCTCCCCAGATTTCTCTACCGTGCCTTTTGATGTCCAGCGCAGCAGTATCCAGCTGTCCTGTTTCATCAACTTCTGTTGTTCGTGCGTCGATGCGTTCGGCTGCATGTTGCAATGAAATCGGTGTCAAATTCGCTTCGGGTGCGGGGGTGTTAACGGCGAAAAAGTCGCGTTGCAGTCTACCTTGCGTTTTCACGTCGACCTGATAGATACCGGGGTATTCTGTTGCCTTGAACTGCATAGTTCCATCTTCAGCAATTGGCACAGCTGTCGCTGCGTCTTCATCCGGCGCGGCTAGTCGTTTGATCCAAGCCCGTGCGCCGGCACTTTGCGGATACCTCGCGCTGTACGGTTCACCAACGTTCAAGTTTTTTACAGCTCGGGAGCGCGTTGCGTAAAGTACGCTCTGTTGAAGAAGCGGCAGGAAGTAAGGATTGACAAGCAACGTTGTCCTTTTCGTTTGCTGCTGGAGTCCACAGTTAAAGAATAGAAGTACGCTTGTTCCTTCACGTTTTTCAATAAGGAATGGCGTGCTATCTTCGAAACGTGCGATAACATTTGCGTCTGGGGTGGGGGTTACCGTCAAACCTTTGTAAAATTGAGGGCCGTATTGACCGGCGAGCACGTCCTCCGGAAAAATATCGAAGATAGGATGCTCCGCCTGATAAGGATTAATCTTTTTCGGGCTTTGCCATGTAAGCGGTGCCCCGAATTGTGCGGGGGCCCAGTGAAGGTTAACTTCAGCCGAAACAAACATGATAACACTTTTGCCGCGCCGGATGAACTCTCGGATTTGGGTTTCAGCACGGCGTGAAATCGTCGGTACATCTGCAAAAAGGAGAACGTCATACTGCTCAAGCGGAAACGTTTCAAAAGCTGTAGGCGTGCATGTCGTCGGTTGAATCATTGGCATTCGGGACAGATTCCTCTCGGTCTGCGCGGCAGCTGCAGGGTTTAGCACTAAAGTTAGGTATTCCATCTGTTCACCGACACAAAGCACCTTAATTTCACCTAATGCGTCAAAGGCAAAATACCGCCGATTGTCTACATTCAGACGGTCCGCTGCTAGTTCAAAATAACCGGTATGCGTCCCCGGTGCTGAAAAGGTATGTGTTAAGGTCGTTCTAATTGACTCATCGGGGGTAGCGGAAAAACTCTGCGTTTTCCGTTTCTGTGCATTGACAAATAGTGTGAGGGTTGTTTGTTCCAGAGGCACATCCGAATGATTTCTGAGCGTAACGTTTAAGTGAAGCGGTAAATCAACACCTATTAGTTGATTGGAGGGCAGAATTTCTTCAATATTTGTATTGTATGGACTTTTTTCGTTAGTAGAAAGCAGGATAATGTCAGCCCCGGAGTGATTCGGAATTCGTCCCCAATTGCCCCAACCGTTCTGTGTAAAATCTGAAATGAGATAGAGCTCCCTGTTCTGCTGTTCAGACTCGGCGAGGATTTCGTGTGCAAGTTCAAGGCTCGGTTGGACGTTTGTAGCGCGATAGGAGACTGTCGCGTCCTGAACCGCCGCTGTGACACTCTCAATATCGGGGGTTAGTTGCCGGAATACAGGCTGTGGGACATCAGACATTAAAATTAGGGCAGCGGTATCCCCATGACGAAGCGAGCGAAGCACATCGGTTGCCAACGTCTTGGCTTTGTCAAACCAAACGCCATCAACGTCCTGATACGCCATACTGTAAGAGTTATCGAGAATAATGACGACATCGGTGTTCGCGCGTACGACGGCGGCTGGAAGACCGAGGGACAAGAAGGGACGTGCCATGGCAAACGCAATCAGGGCAACAATCGCCATACGGAGCAGCAGCAGTAGCAGCTGTTTGAACTGAAACCGCCGAACATTTTGGCGATGCGCCGCGAACAGGAACATCAAGCTGCTAAAATCTACTGTCACCGATTGACGACGACTCCAGAGATGAATAAGCAGTGGAATACCAGCGGCGAGAAGTCCGAGAAGAAATAATGGATTTAGAAAAGCCAAGCGTAACGTGCTCCCGTTTTTAAGGGTTATCGGCAGTCAGTTATTCGATAATAACGATTTCAAGTTGATTGAGGGTGCGGAAAGCCCCCTCCGACAATTCCATCATCGTATCCGATTCCAAGGTGCTGCCGCCGAGTTGAATGTGATTGGCATCAGCAATGACCTGATTTAATGTAGGGTCCATCGGAATCCAGGTGCCGACATAGACCTCGGGCCAAAAATGATAATAGAACGCATCCTTTGCAAAAACTAGCCCTGAACAGATTCGGGCAGGAATTCCAACCGAACGCGCCAGTGCAATAAATAGGACAGTGTGTTCTGTACAGTCCCCTGAAAGCGTCTCCAAGGTCGTTAAGGATGTCCCGTAACCGCCGCTTAAATTTTTTTCGTCAATAGATTTGTAAACCCATTGACATAAAAGTTTTGCGGCATGCCAGGAATTGGTTTCGCCTGCTAGAATTTCCTCCGCTTTTGTCGTGATAGCTGGATGGTCGGTTTGAATATAAGCAGTTGCCGAGAGGAAGGGGTGCAGCTCCTCCTGCTGGATGGGTAAACTCGGGCAATTTGTCTCGTCAACCTTTGGAACGTCAATTGTGAGAGTGCCGGTTTGTTCATCGGCTCGTTCCATTTTCTGGTGGTTATTGGTCAGGAACGTTTCCTTGAGATTTCCGCTGGTGAGCCGTACGTTTGCGACAAGTCGGGAAGCCCCGGTTTTCGGTCTCTCGCCTGTGGGAAGGAGGCGAGTTTGCAAAACGAGGTCAACCTCTTCAATACCGTCTAATGCGGTTTTCTTATCGGTTTTGGTAGCAGTTAGTGCTAATCCCATCATATCTGTCTCGGTTCGGTACAGTGTTGAATCATCGGTGGAAAGCCACATACGTGTCGTAATGCCCCCCATAATGTCCATCGTCAGTTCAAGCAGCCAGACAGGTTTTTCCTGATGTTGGTAGGTTACGGTCTCTTCAGAAACAACGTGTAGTTCTGTTTTTATAGGTTGAAGGAGGTCAAAATTGAATAGGTGAAAGGTGTGTGTATCGCCAACCTTCAGCGGGTTTTTGGATAGCAAAGAATCTATCATGAGTTCGGAAATCGTATCAGGTGGAATATCGGCCTCAGTTTCCGTTGTTTCGCCATTAAGGGTTGTTGTGATATAGGCGGTACCGTCTATAACTTTTCCTTCAACCTGTTTCAGACCCGATTCATTGGAGGTCAATAGGAAGTAGCGGGGCATTAAATCGGGGCCTGCGTATTCAATGCGGGTCTGTTCGATTTTCAGGTCTGTGCCAATTGCTTTAAAGTGCATCACTAAATCGGTCCGGCTCCGAATAGCGGGTTCCCCTTGATAATCGGTTTTCTCAATATAATTGTATAGATACCCTATTTTTTTCCCCATCAACGTAAAGTTGTACCAATGTTCTTGTGGCTGTTGTAGCATATTCTCAAATTCCCCGTTTTCTATTTCCACGGCGTGTGTGATTGTTGTCATAACCGTAAATAGGAGAACGAGTAGTGTGCAAAATTTTAAACGTTTCACAGTTTAATCCCCTTGTAGTGTGTATGTATGAACCGTTCTCACCATTTAATTAAGACACCGAGCGTATCCCCGGGGGCGTTCCAGAGCAAATCGAATGCTGCTTTCGCTTCCGTGTAATCGAAGCGGTGTGTAATCATATCAGATGCCCGGATGTCCCCGTTCTGTATCTTTTGTAACGCGCGCGCAGCGAGCTGTGAACGGGGTTCCGTTGTGAGGATACCCGCGACGAGACGTTTGCTCATCATCTTTGACGAATGTAGCGGTAGCGGTGCCTGCTGATAGAGTGCGATAAGTTGGATAATTCCGAACTGCCGGACCATATCCTGGGCCTGTTCAAACGATTTGACCCCGGCGTAACCGCCGACACAATCTATCACGAGGTCCGCCCCTTTTCCATCGGTAAGGCGACGTACCGCCTGTATCGGGTCTTCCGCTTCAGCGTTTATTGCCATATCCGCGCCGAGGCGGGTTGACAGTTCACAGCGGAGTGGCAGTGCGTCAACCGTTATAACCTGCTTCGGGTTATAACTACGCATAACTTGCATCATCAAGCTGCCCACTAAGCCCTGGCCCAAAACAACGATGGTATCCCCCGCTTTCACCCCGGACGAATCTGCCCAGGCGACTGCACTTGTGGCAAGCGGTAGGAAGGTGCCCTCCTCAAAAGAGACAGCATCGGAGAGCGGAACGAGGCGACCATCCGTTTCGTTTGGTTCAGCGACGACGTATTGGGCGTGAGGCGCAACCGCCATCACACGAGTGCCGAGCTCGTAGTTCGTTATATCTGCACCGATTGCATCTACGGTGCCTGTGAGAGAATAGCCCATGATTGATGGCGGGACCGCCTCTTCAAGGATGTATCGTCGAAAGAGTTCAGAGCCGCGGCTAATTAACGTTGTATCGGTTTTCACGCGAATCTGTTTCGGTGTTATTTCTGGTATCGGTACATCTTCTAATTGAATATTGCCGAATCCCTCCGGTTTGGTCACCCGTATCATTTTATTCTCCTATCTCTGTAAACGTTTGACTAAGTCAGCCCGCGTAACAGGTTTTTCGAAATCCATGAGATAAATGTGAAACGACCCATCTCTATCAGAGACATACGCGAGGCTTCTGCTGTCCGGTGAAAACGTCGGTTGAATAGATACGCCGATGTCTCCGGTGAGTTTGCGTTCATTTTTCCCATCGGCATCGATGAGATAAATCTCCATGTCGCCATCCCTTGCGGAGACATACGCGATTGTTTTTCCATCCGGTGAGACGGCTGGCATATACGAGTCGTATCGTCCTGGTGTCAACTGCTTTTCGTTTTTTCCTTCTATGTCCATTGTATAGAGTTGATGGGCCTTCCCTCTTGAGGAGACGAAGGCAATCCGTTTTCCATCGGGAAAAAAGGTGGGGCTGCCGTCGTCGGTTTCGTTAGTGGTGAGTCGTTTTGGTGTGAGCTGTTCTGGCGTGACTTTGGACAAATCAATCCGTGTAAAATCAAGCAGATATAATTCTAGGTTACCATCGGCATTTGATTCATAAATCACCTGATTTCCGGTCGGTGATGTGCGTGGCACGCGTGCGCCGAATTTAATTGGCAGTATTGCGTGCGTTGTTTTTCCGTAAATATGCGTCACGTTAAAACCGGCGAAAATTGGCGTTGACCCACTACTCTGGATGACAACCTTAGGCTCTCGCATGGCTTTCGGTTCACTGCTATAAAAGAGATAATGAGGGTCTGTGAGAAAAGCGGGTGAACTGTCGTTGAAATCGGACGTGAACGTTACACGTTGCTGTATCTGTCCGTTCACATCCATCAAATAGATTTCTGCGCTGTCTGTCCGTACTGACGAGAAGGCGATGTAGGTGCCTGATGGCGAAAAGGTCGGTGCATAGTTATCCGAGTTGCCGGTTGTCAGCTGCTTTGTGTGGTAAACATCCCCGACCAATGCTGTGATGTTTCGGACTACAGCGGTGTCAGTTGTCCCTTGCAGGACTCTCCGCAGTACACGAAAAGCGGAATCCCTATCACCGAATTTGAGATACGTCCGTGCTAGTTCGAACCGGACGGCGGTCTGTTTTTCAGGGTCAGTGTCGTAAAGTTGACTTGCCTTTCGGAATTGGGCAGCGGCATCGGTACTTCGTCCCAACTCACTGTAGGCTTGCCCTAACAATTCAAACACTTTTGGATTGTCGGCGTGCGTCTCAAGGAGCGGTTCCAGCAAACTTACTGCATGCTGCGGTGTTCCGGCTTGTAGGAGCTTTTCGCTTTCTCTGAGTGCCACCGGTTCACGTTGACAACTGAAACTTAAAAGGCAGAGAAGCATCGTAATACTGATAAGAGAGCGGAGATGGAAAACAGTCATAAAGAATTTAAAAATCCGTTTGTGTATATGTCTTGTGCCAAATTTCTCTACTGCTGCACCTTTTTGGTGCCCCGGATACCGCGCCATCCATCATAGACAGCATACACCCAGCAGAGCACAGCTTGAATAAGCGAGCTGATTTTCAGCTTCCAAGATGGATGGAACGCTAACGTTTTACCGTTGTCAAACGTCCAAAGCAGATAGGTTATCCTTTCCGGCTCGGAATCTCCTGTCCCTGTTGTTGATACCGCCTCCCCATGGCGACGGAAAAGTAGCAAATCGCTCCAATTTTCCAACGGAAGCGAATTTACGACGAAAATGAAAATTGCAGAAACAACCCCCAACAGAATAAAAAAGGCTTTCGCATATTGATTCAGATATATCTGACCAACTCCGGGCAGTATCGCTGAAAGTACCATCGCAAGATAGGAACGTTTCACAGGTGCCGTTTCTTCCATTGCCGTTTCTTCCATATTCCTATTCTCCTTGCGCGACGAGATAGACACCGATACAGATAATAATTGCACCAATGATGCGAACCTTGGGAATAGATTCTTTGAAAAACAGCCACGAAAATGGTATTGCTAGGACATACCCGAGACTCAACATTGGATAAGCGATACTGAGCTTGATCCGTGAAAGAATAACCAACCAGACAAGTGTTGTAAAACCGTAGATAGAGATGCCACCTATAACATAAGGGTTCAAGCATACCTGCGTAAGTTTCGGCAGCAGCTCCCGAAAGCTGTCGATACGTCCGACCGTGCTAGCACCATGTTTTAGCAAAATCTGTCCCATTACCGTCAATAAAACATTGAAAATTAGTAATAAAAAATCCTTCATGACATTATTATACCACATCTGAACGGTTTTTGCAATTTTTATGAAAAAATGGGTATCTATAAATTTTTGTTGCTTTTTCTTCAAGAAATCGTTAAAATCCTTAAGAGATAAGGAGGAGAGCAATGAGCGAACTTACACGCGAAGATATTGAATTTTTCAAAAATGAAGGGTATCTGGTGAAGCGGAATGTCCTAAATTCGGAACTGATGGAACGCGCAAGAACACGATTGTGGGACGGCGCACCTGATGGAAGACTCCGCGAAAATCCTGATACATGGATTGGGCCCTTTAAACCGGAAGAAGAGAACGAAGACAATTCAAATAGGCGTAAAGGGTTCCGATGGAACTTCCGGGAACCCGGAGGCGAAGAATGGATGGTCAAACTGCTCGCTACCGACCCGAACGTCTGGCGGATGGCGGAGCAGTTCCTGGGCGAGGGAAATTTAGTGGAACCCAAGGGTGTACGCGGCATCTACTGCACGTTACCGTACGGAGATGTCCCGAAAAAGTCCATCGGATGTCACGTCGACGCGCATCCGTTTCACCTCGGGGTGGTTGGGTATATTGACGATGTGCCACAAGAGGGGGGTGGGTTTACCGTTTGGCCGGGAAGCCACAAAACCTTCTATTACGACTACAAATCGCAATATAAGAACGAACCGACCCCACAGTACGATATAGATAGGGAACGTATCAGCAGAGAGCCGGGCGTTGAATGCTACGGTAATGCGGGGGATATTGTCTTCTGGCATCATCGCATCGGGCATGCTGCTGGACATAACTATTCACGCCATCGGCAAGCGGTCTTGTACGATTTTCGGAAGACAGAGCTCTCAGAAACACAAGAGGAGCCGCCGAATGAGGATATGTGGCGGGATTGGCCGGGCATAAAGGCGTTAGAGAACGCGTGAAGGAGAGGAGGGGTGAGAAAATAGAAACCTTATCCTTCCTTTACCTTAGTCCTAACTCCTTCAACGTGTGTGCCATCATATCATAAGCGATTTGTGCCTTCTCCATCCGCATGTGCGGAAAGGTTTCTACAGAGATATATTTATCGTAGTTGACTTTCCCCAAACTCTCAGCGAAGGTGCGAAAATCTAACTCGTCTCCCACCTCACCGGGAATTAGGAACGTGCTGTACGGATACATTCCTTTCACCCCTTTGACGTGGCAGTGTGCGGTAACCTGCCCTAATTTTTCGGTAACCTCAGCGATGTCCTCTCCAAGGTGATAGAAGTTCGTGATGTCGTTAAGAGCTTTTAGCGCATCGGACGCGACGTGCGCGATGAGTAGGGTGACCTTAGACGATGAATCGATCGTTGTTGCCTCGTGGTTGTGAATGTTCATTGTAATGCCGAGGCCTTCAGCACGGCGGCAGATAGGTTTTAGCACATCAACGAGAAGTCGCCAGGCGAATGCGTCCCCTTTGTCGCCGCCGTAACCAGTGAGGAAATTAACACCGTTTGCTCCAAGGGCTACCGCTACGTCCTGAAGGAGGGAGTAGTGGTCTATCGCCTCCTGTTTGTTCGCTAATGCCAATTGATATAAACCCTTGCCGGTAAATGGATTGATGACAGAGACCTTTAGACCGTGGTCACTTGTCATTTTTTTCACCTCTTTGAGCAGGTTGTCCGTGATTTCACCGGAGGGGATGTGTGCCTCCGGCCCGCACATCATCTCAATTGCATCGTAGCCGACTTCGGAGAGGATAGAGATAACTTCGTGAAGTGGGCGGTCTTTCATGCCGCCTGCATGATAGGATATGCCGAGCATAAAGATTTTCCTTTATTGACTGATTGACTGATTGACTGATTGACTGATTACTGGAACGCCTGACTCGCTGTGATGTATGCCTTCAGATGTTTCAGTGCACTGCCGTTGTCCATCGCTGATTGGGCACGCTTGATTGCATCCTCTGGGTCGGGACAGAGCCCTAACAGATAATCTACCATAGCCGTGTTGAGGAGAATTCTGTCGTAGATATGTCCTTTCTGTCCAGAAAGTGCGGCTACACCTACTTCCGCGAAGGCGTTTGCGTTTACGGTGTCGGGACGCGGGTTTTGTGTATAATTAAATCCGTAGGCTTTCGGCTCAATGTCCAAAGCGAATTCCTCTCGGTGACCATTGACGCGGCGGAACCCTTGCGAATAGTTTACCGCCATCCTGTCGCTTGTAGAGGGTTTGCCGAGGCGGAGCGCGTAATGGCTTGTGCCCTCTTCTCCCTTAACAGCAACTGCGCCCTGAAATCCACGCTCCCACGCCAATTGGAGCAGCGGTTTTTCGTAACCGATATGGTAGTAGCCTAACACCATGTAGTTCGCTTCACGTGCTGAGAAGAATTGTTGTGCCTTCTCGGTGGCCGCCCACGGCGGACGTTTCTTGATATGCACCCGCAACTCCCGTATCCCGTATGCCCCTGGCGAATACTCCCGCTGACTAATATAACCAAAGCCGACTGTGCTGTTTGAAATAAGCGTGGCTGTCTGTTCCAGAGAGAGGTCGGTTTTTGCCCCAAGGGCTTGCAAGATAGATTCTTCGGTTACGCCATTTTTCGGGGGCATTGCGTCAACGCTGTGAAGGAGCGATGCCTCGCCAAGTGCCGCGCGGACTGCCGCTACAAAGAGGGTCGGCCGAAAATAGCGTGTTGCACCATCGTAGGGTTGACCGAAATGGGTGAGTGTCCCAACATCAATTGGGCGGACCTGCTCCGGTGCAAAAAAGGCATCGAGGTATCCGCGCACCTCTTGATATGTCTCGCGATTCATTCGCTGCCCAATAAGCGCGGCCCCTTTGAGCGCAGGTTTGACATCCTCGCTGAGGATAGCTGTGCACATCTGACAGGTTTCCGCATAGCTTAAATGTTTTCCCCTCAAAATCTTTTCCAGTGCGGTGACAACAATCGCCTCTGTCGGGTTTGTCGGGATGTACCCGTGCTCGGGTGTCATCAGAAATTGGAGCTCTGCTGGAAGCTGCTGCTGAAGTGCCGACTGATATTTATGAAAAGCGGCTTTTTCTGCTGGGCTCCACTGCGTTGCCTCTGGGAAATATTTTCGGAGCGTCATCGCAGCGAAAAACGCTCCCATCTGTGCTGCTGAGACCGTCTCTGTTTTTGTCAAATTACCCGCCGCAGATTTCAAAATGGTCTCAAGGATTGCGTCAGGCTGTGGTCCGTCGGACGGTTTTTTTCCTAACGGACGGGTTTGATGTGGCCCGGTGCAAACACGTGCCTGTGCCTCAAGCACATCGGGATTAGGCCCTGGATATTGTGGTGTATACATTTTTTCATCTCTCTGTTTTATTGGCTATTGCGTTAATTGAGTATACCACAACCTGATGTTTGCTGTCAAATCTGATTGAGTGTGTAAAGTTTTTGTACAAGTAGGACTTACGCATTTCCCTCCGCTCCTCTACTAGCGGGATATCGGTATTAGTCCCAGTATTCGGGCAAACAGCCCGCTCTTCAAGGACGATATCTTTATAGAAGCACAAAACGCCCACCCCCTCTTAGTCCCAGTATTCGGGCAAGCAGCCCGCTCTTCAAGGACGATATCTTTATAGAATGAAAAAAATGTTGTGGATTATTACCAATTATTGCCCGTCGCAGCCCTGATTCTAGGAGAAAAACGCATCGCGCATCACAACCCTATACACGTGAGCTTGATAATAAATATCCGTTTTCTCTAAACATTTTTGAGGTTCTCCGAAAAAAGTGGAATGATTCTATAAAGATATCGTCCCTACGGGACTAAGAGGTGGGATGGAAACGGCTGCTTCTATAAAGATATCGTCCCTACGGGACTAAGAGGCGGGGAACCTTTTGTCCAGTATTCGGGCACACAGTCCGCTCCTCATACTGGGTCAAAACTTTTTTCAAACTCACGTTACTTATAAGTTTTTAGACCTGGAAACGTTGTCTTTAATGAAAATATGCTGATAATTAGGTAATATTTGTAGCGTTCACTTCCAATTTGCACACAAATATGCACAATCTGGAAGATTATGCTACTATGTAGCAACTTAGGTTATCTTAACCCAAGTTGCTACCTATAAGGTTTTAGACATAAAGGTGCTTGTTTTTAGTGAAAAATGCTGAGAATGAGTCTATATTTTGTAGCGCAAACTTTCAGTTTGCACGCTTATGGAAGACCCAAACTAGAAAGTTTGTGCTACTATGTGGCAACTTAGGTTATCTTATGGAAAATTGCACTTGACAAAAATCGTTGTATGCGTTAAAGTGTTACAAATTCTCGTATCAGTAGAAATTTGTGGAGGAGAAAAGATGTCAGCACGTTTAGCAGTAGATGGTGGCACACCCGTTATAACAGAATCCATTCCGGGCGGGATGCACGGGCCCAGCATGGTAGACGACCGCGAAATTGATGCGGTGTCAGAGGTTTTACGCAGCGGTAAACTCTTTAGATTCGTTGAAAATTCAAATGTAGCCGCCTTTGAGAAAGAAGCAGCGGCACGACTCGGTGTCGAACACGCCTTGATGGTAAACTCCGGCACCTCGGCACTTATCTGTGCCCTCACTGGGGTCGGTATAGGTCCCGGGGATGAGGTGATTTTACCGGGGTACACCTTTATCGCGACAGCCGCAGCTATCGTTGGAGTCGGGGCGATTCCGGTAATCGCGGAAATTGACGATTCACTTGGGCTCGACCCAGCAGATGTGGAGCGGAAGATTACACCGCATACCAAAGCGATTTTGCCGGTTCACATGCAAGGGGTACCATGCAGACTTGACGCAATTTTAGCACTTGCACGAAAGCACAATCTTAAGGTCGTTGAGGATTGCTGTCAGTGTGTCGGCGGACAGTATAAGGGGAAATATACCGGCACCTGGGGCGATGCAGGCGCGTGGAGCCTCAACTACTACAAGGTGATTACATGCGGTGAAGGCGGCCTAGTGTATTCCAATGATTACGATACCTATGAACGCGCCGCTTTTGCGTCTGAACCCGGTTTACCGATGTGGATGAGCGATGCCGAATGGCAAAACAAACCGTTCTCTTGTCAGTGCTATCGGCCCAGCGAAATATTAGGGGCCATTGCACGCGTGCAGTTGTCAAAGTTGGATGACATCTTAGGACATACGCGGCGGCTCAAGAAGACATTTATCGCTGAACTCGCGGATGACCCGAAGGGATATATCCGACAGCACGTAGATGATCCGAGTGGCGAATGCGGTATCAGTGCCGCCATTATCGTACGCGACAATGCACTCGCCCAAAAATACGCGGATGCACTCAGGGCAGAAGGGCTGGGGGCTGGCACCGCTTACAACGAGGGGTTTCCAGACAGGCATATTTATACCTATTGGGACTCTATCCTGTTTAAACATTCACCGACCGAGGCGGGTTATCCGTGGAACGATGCGCGATATAAAGGGGATATAGAATATTCACGAGATATGTGCCCGGAGACGCTGTCCATTCTCGGACGAGCATTGCGGTTCGGTTTCAACGTGAATATGCAGGAGGAGCATGCGAGGTTAATGGCAGCAGCGATTAACAAAGTTGACGATGCCCTAGGGTAAAGCGGTAGGCACGTCCTGCTGTGCCGCAGCAATAGAGGAAGCTTTGATGAAGATTACGATTTTGGGTTCGGGCACCTCGACCGGTGTTCCGGAGTATAAGTGTGAGTGCGACACCTGTGAGGATGCGATGCAGGTAGGTTCAAAGAACTATCGCACCCGTTCGTCAGTTCATATTGAGAAGGATGGAAAACACTTGCAATTCGATCTCGGTCCCAATTTCATGGATCAGATAAATCGGAATCGGATTGAATGGATAGATGCTGTTATTTTTACGCACTGCCACGCCGACCATGTCAGTGGGACGAACGATATCGTGATGCCGTGTCGGAAACAGCGGATGGATATGCCAATCTACGGGCCTGAACAGACGCTCCAAATTTTGCAACGGAACTTTGATTATATGTTTACTAAAGAGACGTTCCAGGGGGGTGGGGTCGGGCATCTACTTCCGCACGTCGTTTCGGAGCGGTTTGAGCTGCTCGGTTTTGACATTACACCGATTCCGGTTGAGCACGGTAACGTTGACACTTACGGCTATCGGATTGACGATTTTGGGTATGTGCCGGATGTGAAGCGGTTGCCGGAAACCTCACAAGCTCTACTTGAGGGGGTTGAGGTGTTGGTTATTGATGCGTTGAGTTTCAATCCGGGGCATCCGACGCATCAATCGGTCGGTCAGGCTTTGGAGATTAGCGAGGCTTTACAACCAAGGGAAACGTATTTTACACATATTATGCATCGGCTCGATCATCGGTATTTTCGGGAGCAGTGCAAGGAGCAGCAGATTGAACTCCCTGACAACGCTGATCTCGCTTACGATGGGCAGGTGATTACTATTTAGATCTAAAGTAATTGAGATTCCGAGGCGGTTATTTGCTCATAAAATAGATTCGGTAAATTTGCGTGCAAGTCGGCATGTTCGATTGTTATGGCAACCGGATTCTCCTCGGAATCTAGGTCTACGTAGATGTTCTCACTGATTTCTTTTGTTTCCGCTATGGGGTATGTTGAGAACTCAATATTATCTGCTCCTCGGACCATCACTTTTAGTTCAAACCTTTCACTTAATTTTTAGTTCCTCAAGGAAAGTTTGGAGATCTGAAAAGAACGAAAGTTCTGGGGTTGCCTGACCGGTGTTTTGCGTGCGGCGGATATTTTGTAGATAACGGTTGCAGTGTGTTTGGAAGCTCATATTTTATGGCGCATCTAAAAGTCTTGATGCGTTGACAGGGAATTGGTATCCATATCGCCTAACTATCAATTCAAGCGTACTCGTAATCCATTTTTCAGCGTGTGGTGATACAATTACCTCGCTATTTTCACCAATGAGCGTTTTAACATCAATTTCAAGGGGTTTTCCAAATTCATAAGGGGCATTAATTGATGCAATATCAATAATTGCACGTACTTCCTGTTCGTACTCAAAAGGTTTTCTCTTATAGAAGTAGGGGTAATACAGGAGACCCTCTACATCTTTAGGGCTCTCAATTTCATTGTGATTGGTAATGTACTTTATCTTACCGATAAATACATCAGGTTTATCCGGCAAGCTATTCTTCAAGTTTTCCATAGTTGTTTTGATTGCTATACCGCTGTTGCGGAGTTGGTATTTGTCCCACATCCCCATGGATTCTTCTTCTCCGTGATGCCAACAGCTACACATGATGTATTCACCAAAATTTGAAGCCTGCTCGACTGTACGGATGTATCCTTCAAATTTGTCGTCGAATTTATCGGCTCTTGTAAAAAATAAGGACCCTGTTTCTAAAATGTTGGCAAACTTCTCAAAACTCATGTACCGCCACACAGTATCTTTATCTTTGGGTTGTTCGATGCCTTTCAATTCTTTATACATAAAATTCTTCTTTTAAAGTGAATGTGTTAGTCTACTGAAGTGCCAACGCTAATTAGGGCCGAAATTCCATAAACTTAAGACAAGATTTGTTGTTCAAATTCCATAGGTGTCGAATCTTCTGACGCTGGCGGTATCTTTATAAAATCCGATGAATCATCAATGCCAAACGCAGTTTTCTTCTTCGGTTGCCCTTGATTCGATTGCCTTGGAAAGTTTCTGAATGTGTCACGAATTTTCGAGGCTATAGATTCAATAGTTCCGATATCAAGGGTCACTATATCAGGCTCTTCCTGCTCAGTCCTGACGCTTTTTGACATTATGCCATGGATGAAATTATGAGATCTGAACCACTTATCTACCTCCATCTCAGGAATTTCAACTTCTAGGACACGCAGCCTAACGAGATATTCATCAGGTTGTAGGGGAAGAGCCTCCTTGAGTGGCATGCTATAGTGTATGTGTTTGATTTCGACTAATGACCAATCTATACCAAAAGCTTTTGATTCTTCTTTCAAAACTTCTTCAAATTTCTCCTCAAACTTAACTTCCATGATTACCTCCCCTTATAAAATGTAGTTTGGACAGTTTCATCTTGCCTTTCATTATTTTGCTGCTAGTCTACCTACTACGCAGACAGTCTTTATCGTGCAGCATTGGCATCTGTCGCCAGCGGTCGCGCTTAATCAACGCGCTAATTTGATTGAACACTAATAGTATAATACATATTTTGCCACTTGTCAAGGGGAGTGTGTAAGAGACAGGCGATAAATCACCCTACTACAAACTACCAACTATGATAAATGCTTCTACGATTACTGAAGGCCTACGACACAACGGGATGCCCTACTATAGGAGCGGGCTACTTGCCCGAATACTGAACGGGTGTACAAAAACTTTACACACCCGGGGTTTCATTTATCGGAGGGTGAGGACAGAGGAACATACCGCTTCCATCTCGGCTTAACAGTGCTGCGATGTCTTCCGGAACCTTCACACCATGCTTTGCCTCAAAGTCTGCAACGCTTTCGTAGGCGTTATGGAAGGCAGCGACGATGTCAAATCCCATGTCCTTGGCGGCACTGAGATCCGCTTTGGCTTTCTCCCATTCACTTAGATACAGCCACACCTGGCCCCGATTGACATAGACAGCGGTATACTCGGTTTTCAAATCAATGGCTTTGGTATAGTCTTGTATAGCCGTGTCTAAATCGTCTTTTTGGTGGTAAGCAAGACCCCGATTGTAATAGGCAGTGGCAAGTTCAGGTTTCAACTCTATTGCTTTGCTGAAGTCTATTATTGCCGTGTCTAAATCGCCTTTTTGGTGGTAAGCAAGACCCCGATTGTAATAGGCAGCGGTAAAATCGGGGTTCAAGTCTATTGCAGTGTTATAGTCTTGTGTAGCCGTGTCAAGTTCGCCTTTATCCTTATAAGCATTGCCCCGATTATTATAGGCAACAGGAAAATCGGGATTCAAGTCTATCGCGTCAGTATAATGCCCAATAGCTTTATCATACCACGCTTGTTTTTCCGCCGGATCCCTCTCCGAACGCCCACGTTCATGGCAGGTAAGTCCCTTATAAAACTCCGTATAGGCACTCTTGTGGGTTCTGCGGTTTTCAATGAATCCTTGGAGGTCGTTGTAGATGGTTTCGGGTGAGATGTTGTGGTGCTTTTGGAGATGGTCCAGCATGGCCCTTTTCAAGTCTGCTGGTATATCTACGACAGCGTCTGGCTCAACAACACCGCTGGGAGATTGAACGAAGAGGTGCTTCTGGACACCAGCACGTTCGATCGTTCTGGGCGGTTTTACGACTTCGTAGGCTTCGGCCTCTTTTTTAAGCAGGATGACCTTCCCGGGCTTGTAGTGGTTGCCATCGCAGGCGAAAAAGAGGGCGACGAGATAGTCCTCCGTAAAGTCAATAAGGTTTGTCTTTACACCGTGGTGCTGGAGCTCCGTGAGGATTTCAAGGTCGTCCATTTTATGGGTGGTATATTCTCTCGCTTCTCTCAGAATTTCCTCTTGGACAACCGCTATATCAAAGTTTTCTGCTTCAATATCAGCCTCGTATTCTCGGTAAAGATTTGAGGAGACTTTATCATAGGGGGCAGAGCCAGACTCACCGCGGTAGATATAGTCCCCTTCGGCAGATTTTTCCGCTATCTCGGTGATCTTTTCCAAGACGCGGCTAAGGGGTGTTTCTCCTTTTCCATCTCTCCTCAACAGTGCTGCAATGTCTTCCGGCATCTTCACGCCAAGTTCCGCTTCAAAGGCTGCAATGCTTTCGTAGGCGTTATGGAAGGCAGCGGCGATGTCAAATCCCATCTTCTTGGAGGTAATTAGATCTGGTTTGGCTTCCTCCCATTCTCGCAAGCGCAACCACACCAACCCTCGATTGTAATAGGCGGTGGTATATTTAGGGTTCAACTCTATCGCTTTGCTATAGTTTTTGATAGCGATGTCCAAACTATCTATTTCGTTGTAAACATTGCCCATATTGTTATAGGCGGTGGCATATTTAGGTTTCAACTCTATCGCTTTGCTATAGTCTTGTACAGCCTTATAAATCTCGCGTTTCTCCCTATAAACACTGCCTCGATTGAGATAGGCTTCGGCAAGTTCAGGTTTCAAGTCTATCACTTTATTGAAGTCTTGAAGTGCCAAGTCAAGTTCGCCTTTTTTGCCGTAAGCAATGCCCCGATTGGTATAGGCAGTGGCATAGTCAGGTTTCAAGTCTATCGCTTTATTGAAGTCTTCGATAGCTGCGTTAACATCGCCTTTTTTGCCGTAAGCAATGCCGCGACTGTTATAGGCTCCATCAAACTCAGGGTTCAAGGCTATGGCTGTATTATAGTCTTCGATAGCCGTGTCAAACTCACCTTTTGCAGCGTAAGCAGCACCCCGATTGTTATAGACATGGGCAGACTGTGGGGTCAAGTCTATGGCTTTATTGAAGTCTTGAAGTGCCAAGTCAAGTTCGCCTTTTTTATAGTAATCAATGCCCCGATTGTTATAGGCATCGGCATCCTTAGGGTGGTCAGTTTGTGTATTCATGTGTGTTTTTCCTTGGCAGGTGCAGGGTATTCTATCTGATATTCACCGCTTGTCTTTGAAAATGCTGTTCTCAACACAGTTTCTATTAAAAGGTCTCCCTTACATTCAGAAATATGTTAATAGGATAACATACCCGGCTTAATTTGTCAAAACACTCTTTAGCCCCTCATGCCTTAGAGTTGTTCTTCGTTGTCGTCACTTTCAAGCTGGATTCGATCAAAATCATATTCAATCAGCCTGATAACCCCGGGGTGCCTGTCGTATACGACGCCGATGGATGCAATTGTTTCTCCAGTTCCCGAGGGATGCTCGAATTCAAAAATATCGCGGATTTCCCCGGGATTACCATCTACAATGATCCTATCGCCAGCTTTCCAATCTTTTACATGTCGAAACGGAATGTAATTAGTTACATCAGCCATAGTCTAAAATACTCCTTTCTGTTTCTATTACTAAAGTTTGGACAATTTGTCTGAGTTTGCTGAGAGAAACGGAGATGTCCTCATCTATTTACCGCGTCCGGCCGGCACGTCGTCCCTCTCCTGATTTAACAAATAGTGCTCATGTTTGAAAACATCGCATCAGTCCGAAGTGAAGCACAGTTTGCTACCTCTGATGCGCCCGTGTGCTAGGAAACGATTAGAATCTATCAGACATTTTCCAAACTTTCACTTTATCACTTTGAATTATACACACAATTGCATCTTTTATCAAATTTTTTCTGTTTTTCATCTTCGCTGTATGGGTTCATTTGAAAATGAGGTCAGTAGATCGGAATTTGAGTCGATCTTCTGTTTCAATCTCTGTTATAACTTTCCGCACATCAGTTTGGGATAAAATTTGCAATTCCCAGAGCAGTCGCAAAATATCAACTAATACCATTTTTATTAATTATTCTATCATTACCGGTTGTTAGAAATCAAACGGAGAACGGAAGACACGAACTGGAAGTTTATGCTACAATAAAGAGCACAAACTGGAAGTTTATGCTACAATAAAGAGCACAAACTGGAAGTTTATGCTACAATAAAGAGCACAAACTGGAAGTTTATGCTACAATAAAGAGCACAAACTGGAAGTTTATGCTACAATAAAGAGCACAAACTGGAAGTTTATGCTACAATAAAGAGCACAAACTGGAAGTTTATGCTACAATAAAGAGACATTTTCAATTAGAAATGGTATAAGTTGATACAATGAATCCTGTTTGTTTGGCAATGATGCATTACACGTCTATCGTTGCTTGCAAGAGTCGCTGTGAAACGTTTACAGAGTGCCATAGATTCGCGTTCTCCTGCACCGAGCGTTTGCGGTAAAGAACTCATAAACTCGTGATCCGCGAGCGTTGTATGATATGTGCGGATCTGTCCTTGCGTTTGCAGCGCGATGATGTTATCAGAAAAGTGGAATCCCTTTGAGACACCGGTTTTGATTTCATTTTCCACAGCAAATGCGATATTAAGCGTCTCCTGGTCAAAAACAGTGAACAGTAACGTCAAACGTTGAATCTTTGCAAAAATAGATAGGATGTCGGTATCCACGAAAATCAAGATTCCTGCCCTTCTGTTCTACTTTTTGATTCGTGAAGACGCTTGATAGGCTCAATTCTCGCCTTCACCACTTCCGCCGACTCAACTTCGACGATTTTCCATATACCCCTCGCTGCCAAAGCCTCTTCAAACTCAAAACGGTGAATCCCTGCTAACTCAGCAGCTCTAGCAAGCGTCACTTCATCCGCTTGATATAGCGAAATCGCAGCATCCAATTGTGATTCCTCTTCAAGGGATTTAAGCAACTGCTCGCGCTCAGCTTTGGACAGCTTATGTATGAGTGGTAATAGTTTTTCAAGTGTTATCGGTTCAGAGATTTGAATCATGGCAATTTACTCGCTAAGAATTTATCCAAACTCACTTTATGAAGTCACGTACCATCAGGTGTTGTCAATAATGCTTAGTGCTAAATTTGCGTAAGTCCTATAGGTATAAGTAGCAGGATTCCTACTTGCCCCAGCCGCCGCCGCCTTGCTGTCTTCTGCGCTGTTGAAGGACAACGCGGTCCCCATCAGCGATGCCGCTTGTGACGATGACGCTCGTCTCGTTTTGCATGCCGGTTTCAATAGGTGTTTTTGTGCCTTCACCGCCGGTGTCCATCATCACGAACTTCCCTCTTGACACGTTCACCTTCGCTTGAACGGCATTCGCTTTCTTTTCACCTTTAACTAAGAGTGAAACGGTGGAATCTCCAGGCATAATGCCGCGCTGGGAACTGTCTAGGTTAATTGTGATGTTGCCGCTTCCGGCACTTTCAACGGTGCCGTTGAAAATTTTCTCGCTGAGCGTCTGTATGGCAATCGGTTTGCCAACTTTGTAGGGGGAGGTATCGCTTACCTGTACGCTGGCGATGGCGGTGGTTTCCCGAATAACCGCATCGATAGGTACCAGTAGCACGTTCTTTTCCTCATAAGTGATGATGTCAACGTCAGCACTCATGCCGGGGCGGATTTCAGTAGGTGAACCGACAACCTCTATCATTACCTCAAAGGAGATGATGTTGTCTTGCTGTTGTCCGCTCGGTGAAATTTCATAAACCCTACCTTCATATCTTTTCGTTTGGAAAGCGTCGATTGTGATGACCGCACGTTGTCCAATTTTCAGTCGCTCCATATCCACCTCGTTGATGAAGGTTTTGACGACCATTTTGGAGAGATCGGCGATGGTCATGATGGGTGGACTTTGTGAGAAGGCGGACCTGCCCGAGGTTACAATTTCCCCCTCTTCTATTGCGAGTTGTGTAACGGTGCCTGCCATAGGGGCTTTGATAACTGTCCAGGCGAGCCGTTCCTCCTGATTTTTTAGGCTACTTTGTCGCCGGAGTAGGTTCGCATCGGCGCTGACGCGGGATTGCTCTGTCAGCAATTTTTCGTTGTCAATTGTCAGTTCAAGTTCCTGCAACTGCGTTTTGACGTTATCCAACCGAATTTGACTCTCCTCCTCCGATTTCTCGCGCATTTTTTTGAGATTATCACGGTTCAATTGCTGGTATTGCAGCTGTGCCTCTCGTGTTTTGATGGCTGTTTTGCGTGCTTCAATCGTCCGTTCTTGGGAAACAATCGTTTGCTTCTGCGATTCTACCCGTTTTTTGGCATTTTCATATTGTGAATTAGCCCCTGCGTGCTGCGTTTCTGTGTCCTCTAATGCCTTTTTGGAGACTAACTCTTTTTCATAAAGGGATTTATTTCGCGCTAACTCTGATTTCGCTGAATCTAAGGAAACCTTTGAGGAGTTGAGGGACGTTTCGTATTCCGCGAGCGTCAATTTCGCTTGTTCAAGTGAAATTTTTGCCTGTTCGAGTGCAATTTTATCTTGGTCTAACAGGTTTTTCGTGGCTTGAATATCTGTTTCCGATTGGCTGAGCTGTGTCAACGTTGTTGCCTGTGCTGTTTCGAGATTCGCTTGTGCGATTTTGACAGAGGCTCTCGCCTGTGTCAGTTGGCTCTCCAACCGCTCTTTTTTGAGTTGGATGTTTAGTTTTGCCTGCATCAGCTGCGCTTCGGCAGCATTGACATCCGCCTGTGCCTGTTTCTGATCTTCTTGATATAACTCCGGATCGAGTTCCACTAACACTTGGTCTTTTTCAACGTAAACGCCATCGTCAACATAGAGGTTAACAACTTCACCTTCAACGTTGGACTTTACCTCGACGTCGATAAGCGGTTCCAAGTTGCCGGTTGCCCGGATGCTCATTTCAAAATTGCCGCGTTTGACAAGTTCAATTTTGGGGGCGTACGCCGGGTCTGCGTCCCCTTTGGTGCGGTTAATCAAAAACCACCCCCCGGCACCTAAAATAACTACAATAATAGCGACCGTAATAATTATCTTTTTCAAATTTAATTCCTCCTACAAGGTTTTCGGAAAATCCGACACATCAGCTAATCCGTTCTTAGTGCTTCAACGGGCGTGAGTTTTGCCGCTTTATTTGCTGGATAGAGCCCGAAGAAAATGCCGATGGCTACAGACACGAGTAAGGCAATAAACATTGTGCCAAATGAGATGACTGAGGGCCAATTGCTGCCTTCCCAGACAAATTTTGAGATAAGTGCGGCTGTCCCGCGTCCCATAAAAATACCTAAAATTGCGCCGAGGATGCCACCAGAGAGTGTTAGCACAGATGCCTCAACTAGAAATTGGGTTAAGATGTCGTGGCGTGTTGCGCCGAGTGCTTTCCGTAAACCGATTTCGCGAGTCCGGTCGGTTACGGAGACGAGCATGATATTCATCACACCGATGCCAGCCACGAGCAGCGCGATGCCTGCAATACCCCCCATCAAGGCTTTCATCACTAACCCCACCTTTCTTGCTGTTGCCAATTCCTCTGTAGCGGTCCAGTATTGGTATTCTTCTCCGGTGTTGTTGTGTTGTCTGCCTAATACCTGTTTGGCATCTAGTATTGCGAGCGGAATTGAATCTACGTCTACGGCTTCCACACGAATACGTTCCACGTCTTGTCGTCCTTTAAAACGTTCTTGGAGTGTCGTAATGGGAATGATGAATCGGTCATCCCAGCCGGTGGTATCCATTGCGTCGCCTTTCTCTTCCATGACTCCGATGACCTTGAGGCGTACTTCATAGAGTCCGCTTCTGCCGCGCCAGTAAGAGGGTCGAGAGGCTTTAATCTCTTTTCCAACCGGATCTTCGTCGAAGAAAATCTCTTCCATAATTTTAGAGCCGATAACTGCGACACTGCTTGAGGAGTCTACCTCATCAACGTTGAAAAACCTACCACGCTGCGGATACCAATTATGGGAGCGGTCGTATCCTGCGGTTGATGCGACAATCCGGGATTCCTTTGTCCTGCCTTTGTAGCTGACACTCCAGCCGGGCATATCGTCTTCTGCGACAACGTCGACAATCCCGCGTGCGTTCTTAAGGATTTCATACGCATCGTCGGTTTCCAAATGCTCGGCGCGGTTTCTTCGCCACCGGCCTCTGCTACGCACCGCTTCTCCTGCTGCGCGACTCAACGTGCCTGCCTGCTTATCCCACTCATCACGATAGATTTCAATGACCTTCGTGCCGCCTGTCCGTTCAATTTCACGCAGCACCATTGCACTTGACCCGTCCCCTACGGAGACCATACTCACAACGGAACCGACCCCTACAATAATCCCTAAAATTGTCAGACTTGAACGGAGCGGGTTGCGCAGCAAACTAGAAACACCTAAAATGATACATTCAATCAGATTCATTTAAATTTCTCCTAATCGGTGCGGAGTGCCTCAATCGGGGAAAGTGTAGAGGCTTTTATCGCAGGATACAAGCCAAACGATATACCGATTGCCGCGGAAAACGATACCGAAATCAATACCCACCGCATTGAGATAACCGCGGGCCACATGGGAACAATCTTGACAATTTTAACAGCGAGTAGTGCCATGCCTTCCCCAGCAAGCATGCCTAAACCGACCCCGATTGCACCACCTATACTACACATGACAATCGCCTCTATTAAAAACTGGACAAGGATATCCAACCGTTTGGCACCGAGGGCTTTCCGTAGACCAATCTCACGGGTGCGCTCCGTGACAGCGACCAGCATCATGTTCATGATACCGATGCCGCCGACAAGTAGCGAAAATCCGGCGATGCTGCCTAGGGCAATCTTTATCACCTTCCCGATTTTGTCCAGCTGTGCCATGCCTTCACGCATATCGCGAAGACTGAAGAAGTCGTCCTGATTCTTATGCCGTGCCCTAAGCACTGCCTTCACCTCTTCAATTGCATTCGGAATATCTTCGACAGTGTTGGCGTGGACAGAAAGCATCACAATCCGATCATTCCCGGTGAAACGTTCCTGTGTCGTTGTGAGCGGAATGAATACCATGTCGTCGAGGTTCCAGCCGAAACGGAGGCTGCGTCCCCGCGGCATCATCGTTCCGATGACGGTGAAACGTTCTGTTGTACGGGTCCGGTCTCTTCGTCCCCATCGGTCATATCGGTTGCCACCTCTGCCAATTTTTATCTCTTTCCCGACAGGTGACGCTGTGCCGAATAGTGCGGTGGCAACCTCTGTTCCCAAGACGCAGACCTTCGCTCGGTCCTCCATGTCCTCATCGGAAATGAAACGTCCTTGCTGAATTCCCCAATCCATTGCTTCTGAAAATGAGGCGTTTACACCGTTATACCCGCTACGCGTTTCCCTGCCATCCGCTGCTTGAATGTGAACCCCGCGCCACTCAGGAATGCGCGGTACAACCACTTTGACTGATGGACATTCTGCTTCAATCGCTAGAACATCTTCATATTCAAAGTACTCGTTGCTACGGTTCGGCATCCACCTGCTTCCTACACGCTTATAACTGCTGCGATACATCGTGAACTGATTGACACCGCCCAATTTCTGAGCATCTTGCAACACAATGACCTTAGCACCATCACCGATAGCTATCATTGCCAGCACCGAGGCGACCCCGATGATTATGCCAAGCATCGTCAATAGCGAACGCAACTTGTTGCTGCGAATTGCAGAAATCCCAACGGATAACCCTTCAAGTAGACGCATCTCTCTTCCTCACAAATTTTTCAAAGATAAACTTATTTAAGGTTAGACAGCAGTAAGGCAAATAAAGTTCGCTTAACTAACGCAATTGTTTTGCCTGTTTTGACGTAAGTCGACGCTATCGGTTTATTATTTTTTTTCGCGCCAGGTTAATGTATAGACGTGAAATTTGTTTGACAAACTTAACTAGAATTTGTTATCATAAGTAAGCAGTTTTGAGAATTATTGAAGGATTAGAGAGCAGATTTAGTCATGGAAACTTGTTATGGCAACCTTATCCTCAAAAATAGAGTGGACCGAATCCACGTGGAACCCGGTACGAGGCTGCACCCGTGTATCAGAGGGTTGCAGATTTTGTTACGCCGAACGAATTGCTGCGAGGTTTTCTGGTAAAGGCATGGCTTACGAAGGATTGGCGGAAAACACGAAAGCCGGGCCCCGATGGACACAGGAAGTTCGCACGGTCCCCGCGCTACTTGAGGCCCCATTAAAATGGAAAACCCCCCGCCGAATTTTCGTTAACTCCATGAGCGATCTGTTTCACGAGAAAATTGAAGTAGACTATATTCAAAAGGTCTTTTCCGTGATGGAAGCGGCGGATTGGCATCAATTCCAAGTCTTGACGAAGCGGGCAGAGCGATTGGAGAAACTCAGTCCACAGTTGCCGTGGCCTCCAAACGTCTGGATGGGAGTCAGCGTTGAAGATAGTCGCGTGGTGCATCGGATTGACGCACTCTGTCGGACAGGCGCGCGTATTAAATTTCTCTCACTTGAACCGCTTATCGGCCCGCTCCCAGATTTGGTGTTGACAGGTATAGATTGGGTGATTGTAGGAGGCGAGTCCGGTCCTGGGGCGCGCGCAATGAAAAAGGAGTGGGTTATTGATATCCGCGACCAATGCGCGACAGAAAAAGTTCCGTTTTTCTTTAAGCAGTGGGGCGGCAGATTCAAATCGAAAACCGGAAGACTGTTGGATGGCAAACTTTACAATGAAATGCCCGATTAAAGTTTTTGCCGCATTTTCCATCAACATCCCATAAAATGCAAAGGGCAATGACGATTATGTATAGAAATTATACATGTTCAGGCGGATATGTATAAAAAATCGCAAAAACTATACATATCGAGCAGGATATGTATAAAAACTATACATATTAGCCGCGATATGTATAAAAAACCGCAAAAATTATACATATACAATTATTAGGACAGTGAAACATGACACTAAAGAACCAATTCGATCAGAATATACCGTGGAACGACATGCCCGAACTTCCACCCACATCGGAAATTGAATCGCGCAGCATACTTAAAGCGTGCATCTCCGCGGTGACTGAGCTGGCAAAGGTAAACGCCTTGGTCAGAATGTTGCCGAACGGGGAAGTTTTGGTTAACACCTTACCGCTTCAGGAAGCACGTATGAGTTCGGAAATCGAAAATATCGTTACCACAAACGATGAACTGTACCGGGCTATGACCTCTGAAAACCTCCTACGGGTTTCACCGAGTGCCAAAGAGGTGCTGCGCTATCGAGAGGCATTATGGATGGGGGTAAATAGGCTAAATGATCAATCTACTTTGAATAGTGCTCTCTTTGAACAGATCTGTTCCTGTCTTTGTGATGCAAAAATGCCTATTCGTGAAGATGGGGTTGTAATCGTGAACAATATCACACAGCAGGTCATCTACACGCCGCCTAGGGGATACGAAAATATCGTCAGGTTGTTAACTAACCTTGAGCACTTCATCAATGACAAAGATAACGGGTTCCACCCGCTCGTCAAAATGGCGGTCATGCATTATCAATTTGAAGCGATACATCCTTTCACAGATGGCAATGGGCGGACAGGCCGTATTCTCAATATCCTCTATCTGATACATCAAGGCCTGCTTGACGTACCAATCCTTTACCTCAGCCGTTTCTTTATCCAAAACCGGGTTGACTATTACCGTTGTCTGCGTGAGGTTACAGAAAACGGAAAATGGGAGCAGTGGATACTTTACGTGTTGGCAGCAGTGGAACAGACATCGAGAGACACCACACACACGATAGAGGTCATTAAGACACTTATTGACAATGTAATTTCACAAGCGCAAGGTAAAACGAAAGCGGTTGAACGGGAAGGTTTTGTTAATTTGCTGTTCAGGTGGCCCTATTGCAAAATCGGCATCGTTGCAAGAGAATTGAAGTGCAGTCGTATTACTGCCACGAAATATCTGAACGAAATGACAGCCCTTGACGTGCTTGAACGCCAGAAGATTGGACGAGAATTCTACTACATTAACAAAGGTTTTATGGAGTTGCTCTCAAATATGTGAAGCGGAAGTTCTAGGAGCCGAGTATGTTCACTTAATCTGTACGTAACGCTTCAATTGGGGAAAGCGTAGAGGCTTTTATTGCAGGATATAAACCGAACGATATACCGATTGCCGCGGAAAACGATACCGAAATTAATACCCACCGCATTGAGATAACCGCAGGCCATGCAGGAACGACTTTAGCAATTTTGACAGCGAGCAGTGCCATACCTTCCCCTGCAAGCATGCCCAAACCGACCCCGATTGCTCCGCCTATACTGCACATCACAATCGCCTCTATTAAAAATTGTAAAAGGATATCCAACCGTTTGGCACCGAGTGCTTTCCGTAGACCAATCTCACGGGTGCGCTCTGTGACAGCGACGAGCATCATGTTCATGATGCCGATGCCACCAACGAGTAGCGAAAATCCGGCAATGCTGCCTAGGGCAATCTTTATCACCTTGCTAATCTTCTCCAATTGCCCCACACTCTCCCGCATCTCAAAGATTCTGATAAAATCATCTTGGTTTCTGTGGCGTTCCCGTATGACAGCCTTTACTTCCTCAATCGCCTTCGGTACATCCTCGACGGTATGTGCGTAAACGACAATATCCTGAATTCGCTTGTTGCCTGTAAAACGTTCCTGTGTCGTTGATATAGGCATAAAGACGAGGTTATCGAAGCTCCATCCGAATCGGAGGCTTCTGCCTCTAGGCACGAGGGTGCCGACGACGGTGAATCGTTCGGTTGTGCGTCTACCGCCTCTTCTATCCCATCGGTCGTAATACCCGCCGCCTCTTGCGATTTTAATTTCTTGTCCTAGGGGGGATTTTTCGCCGAACAGTGCGGTGGCCACTTCATCTCCAAGTACACAGACTCTCGCTGCGTCTGTGACATCTTCGTCTGTAATAAACCGTCCCTCTTGTATATCCCAATCCATTGCGGTTTGATATGTTGCATCTACCCCGTTATAGCCAGCCCGGGTTTGTGCGCCGCCTATCGCTTCGATTAAGACCCCTTTCCAGTCCGGAATTCGTGGTGTGACTGCGCTAACAGATGGACATTTCGCTTCAATTGCCAATACGTCTTCGTATTCCATGAACTCATTGCTGCGGATGCGTACCCACCGGTGTCCTACCCGCTTGTACCAGGTGCGGTAGATAGTGAACTGGTTCGCGCCGCCCAATTTTTGTGCGTCTTGCAGCACAATGACCTTAGCCCCATCACCGATAGCTATCATTGCCAACACCGAGGCAACCCCGATAATTATACCGAGCATCGTCAGCAGGGAACGCAGTTTGTTCATCCGGATTGCGGATATTGCAACAGCTATTCCTTCAATTATACGCATCTCTCTTCCTCAATTTACAGATAAATTGATGTATTTAACGTAATTGTGGGAAATAGGTTTATTTTTAAAGATTTCGGATTGTTCGAAAAAAAAAGGCGGATATGAAAAATCCGCCCGGTGGTAAAAATTGTGCTGTTATTCTGAGGGGGGATAAGCGGTGTCAAGGGCAAGAACAGCATAACAGGTTGCCAATATGGGCAGTGCTTCCATCCAGCGACTTGTTTCATTGACCCAGAATCCTTCCGGTTTCTGCAATGTCATCAGTTTTTCAGCCAATTCCTGATACCAGTCGTGTGTGATGCCTTTTGCGTCCACAAGGGTTGTTTTGCCGTAGAACCGTAACGCCTTCGCCATTGTGTGATAGTTATAGTAGAGCCCCTGGCCTCCCATGCCGTAGTTCTCTTCCAGTGTGAAGTGCTTTTCTATCCACTTGATAGCGGCTTGGACGCGTGCGTCGTTTTTGTCGACATTTGCATAGATAAAGCTCAACAACCCGGCATAAGTCATACTGGCATAAGAGCGGGGGCTGCCTGCTTCATCTTTTCCCGCTTTGCTTTCACCGTCTGGCGAATAGATAAACCCGCCATCGTTCCCTGCCCACGGCTGATCATTACTTTCGCTGCGGTTTTGGGTGCGTTCAAGGAATTTAATCGCCTTGTTCCAAACCTCTTGGTCATCGGAGCCGCTCTCCTTTAGTGCTTGGATAGCAAAGTTCAAGTTAGAGAGGTCATTTACAGTTTCACGACTGCCGTAACCGATACCGCCATAGTAAACGCTCTCCTCATCTTGGATCTGCAACCCCTTCAGAAAGGCTTGCGCCTTTTCAATTATTTTAGCATACTTCGGATTTCCCGTTGATGCAAGTGCCATTACGGAGATAGAGGTGTTGTAATTCGGCAGTGCTGGTTGCTTGTTCACGTCATAGATACCCCCGTTCGGTTGCTGCATCTTAACTAATTGCTGAATCGCTTTTTGGAGGAACGGGTGTGTTGCTTCCGTGTATTTTTTCTGCGGGTGCCGCAAAAAAGCGGTAACGGCGAGAGCTGTTATCCCAGGGTGGTCAGCGAACAGCCCATCTTCGGCTTGTTGCGTTTTCATCCATGCCAATGCCTTGTCAATACTTGCAATGACTTTCAGGTTTAATTCATGATATTTCGCTGAATCTGCGTCAGGTTGAACTGTTGGGGCTGCCTCAATGTGCATTGCGGCACTGACGAGGAGTAGTATCACTAGGAGCCCAACCATATTTTTCATTTTCATTTTCATTCTCCATTTTTCTGTAAATGTTGACGTGTCGGGTTTTACTTCGTTCACCCCGACCTACAGACGCGCCTCAGTAAGCGCGAATAGGCCTATTTTTGTTTGGGCTCATGTAAAGAATAAGTGCAGAAGAATTTAACCCGTGTGGCCATTGCGTTTACCTAGAACAATCGCACACACACTTTGATAACATGAGCCTTTGTTTGTATTATAGCAAATTTTATGCCAATTATCCAGCAGATGCTGCTAGGGGTTTCCCGCTTAGGGGCACCTGTGTTCGAAGGCAGATGCCGCTATTTAAGAGATAAATGGGACTGTCCAGAATTTGAACAGTCCGCAGCGTTAAATTGACAAGAAGTGGGGAGATAAACGTTATGTGTCTTTCGCTCGACCCTTTTATAGACAAGGCGCGTGGCACTTGCGGAATGTTGGATATGCAACTGTCCAAAAAATGAACAGCACTGTTCAGAATCTGGACAGTTAGGCAGCATGAAATTGACATACTCTCCCAGCTAAAGCAAGGGAGATTCTTAGAAAGAGTTCCGCTACGCGTTAGCTATTGGATTGTGGTTTTCAGACGTGTGAACGTCAACGGGAATGCTTGAGCTGTTCAAGTCTTACTATCCCTAACTCAAAGGACAATGCCCTGCCCTCGTGCTTTCGCACCTTAAAAGAAGACTTGTGAATCAGTGCTTGGGTATCCAATGCAGCATTACCCGTCTTTTGGATACCGAAAGCATTGCACAAAATGTGGATATTGACTGGGTATCGCCAGAACATCAGCACACAACCCTACCACAGGTTGAGGTTCGGAACTTCAACATTGTAAGAAGCGAGTTGAAGGTGGTAATCCGAACCACTGATGATACTTAATTATACTACAGTTTCGACCAAAAGTCAAGTTAAAATTTTAGCTCATGCGACTTTTCCGCACTACATCCCCCAGCTAAAGCACGGGGGTTTTGTAGCGGGGGACTTGATAAATGGTCGTTCCTTGCTAAAAAAAGTGAATTGTGATAGAGTTAACAGGACAATTGTTCCTAAAAACTGGACTAAGAGGGAGGAAACAACTAATGTTAAACTGGGGAGTTATTGGAGCAGGCGGTATTGCCTACGTATTTTGCAACGGGATGCGGTTTACGGATACAGGACAGATTTTTGCCGTTGCCAGCCGCACTGAATCGAAGGCGGATAGGTTCGCTAACGATTTTGAAGTTCCGCGCAAATACAACCGTTACGAAGACCTATTAGCAGATGCGGACGTTGATGCAGTCTATATTGCAACGATTCATCCGTTTCACGCCGAGTGGGCAATAAAGGCTGCCGAAGCAAAGAAGCATATTTTAGTCGAGAAACCGATAAGTATGAATCATGCGGAAGCCGCGGCAATGGTTGCCGCAGCACGTGAAAACGATGTGTTTCTGATGGAAGCGTTTATGTATCGGTGCCATCCACAGATACAGCGAATGGTCGAATTAATACAGGCGGGTGAAATAGGTGAGGTTCGCTTCATTCGGGCGACGTTCGGTTTTCAAGCCAATTTCAACCCAGAAAGTCGGCTTTTCAATCGTGACATGGGGGGTGGTGGCATTCTAGATGTTGGCTGCTATACCGCGTCGATGTCCCGCAAAGTGGCGGGTGCCGCTGCGAATAAACTGTTTTTGAATCCGATTTCGGTAAAAGCAAACGGAAAAATCGGGCCTACAGGTGTAGACCATATCGCTGCGGCAACGCTCAAATTTGAGAACGACATCGTTGCGGAAATAAGCACCGCTGTGGAATGTAATATCGGAAGTGGTGTCACTATCTTCGGGTCTGGCGGGACTATCACGATTCCAGCGCCGTGGGTGCCATCTTCGCGTTGCAGAGGGGCGCGGACTCCCCTGCCATTAGATACCACTTTTCCATCGAGCCAGATTGTGCTTCACTCCTATCAGCGCGGAGAAGCCGCCGAGATAACCGTTGAAGTGGACCGTGACCTTTTTACTTACGAAGCCGATATGGTCGCCAATCATATTGCTGACCGGCAAGCCCCGGCTATGTCCTGGGATGACACGTTGGGGAATATGCAGCTGTTAGACGCTTGGCGTGAAGAGATAGGCGTTGTTTATTGAATTAAGGAGAGGATGAGAAGCACTATGTTAGCAATCTGTTACGACCCGTATTCTGGAACATTAGGCAAATTTAGTCGTGCCGAGATTTTTGAACTTGTCGACGAAGCCGGTTACGAAGGCATCAACATTCCTGTGAATTCCGCTTTTCTTGGCGACCTTTCAGGTGTAGAAATAGCGGATGCGGTGAATCTCGCTGCGAAACACAATCTTGTTGCCCCGACAATCGGTTTTGGCAACCATATTTTGACAACCCCTACCCGAAAAGATGAGGCGTTACAGCATTTTGAGATTGTTCTTGATGTTGCACGCCAGTTTGATGCGGCGTTTATCGGGGTTTGGGTGAACCCCTCACAAGGCGTGTCACGCCAGGATGCCCTGGACGCGCTTGCGGATAACCTCTCTCAAATGATCCCAGCCTGTCAGGCGCACGACATAAAAATTGCCCTTGAATTTGAGAAGGGATGCCCGCTTGATAACTATCGCGAAGGGGTTGAATTCATTGCGGATAGAGGTTTGGCGGTCTATTTGACGTGCGATACGTATCATCTTTTCAACGATGGGGCAGAGCCGCATACAGCAGCACTTGCGATGGAGACGTGTTTGGGTGATGTGCATGTATCCGGCAGCAATCGCGGTGAACCGGGGGGCGGGGTCTTCGATTTTAAGACGTTCGCGAAGGGCTTGAAGGCGATAGGTTTTTCGGGCCCGCTTGTCGTTCAATACAGGATGGAGGATGTGGCGAGTATAAAACGGAGTTGCGAATTCACGCTGAAGTTTCGAGAGATGATACAGATGTAACCGTGCTTTTGGCGTGTGTTGTCTGAATGCACGTCGCATTTGGGCGAGTACGCCGCAAATCGCGGATTATCGCGGATTTTAATCTGTGTATGCATCCCATCTCAAATCATAATGCCTAATTTATTCGCCAAAATTGCAAATTTTTCGTTTTTTTTGAAAAAATCGTAAAAAAATTTGACAAAAAATGCAATTTTGTGTATAATTATTAAAGTGATAAAGTGAAAGTTTGGAAAATGTCTGACAGCTTCTGCTCGTTTTCTGGCACCCGGTCGCATCAGGGGTAGCAAACCGTGCTTACTTCGGTCTGATGCTATGCCTTCAAATACGGGCACCATTTGTTATAAATCGGGAGAGGTCTGATGTGCCGCCCGGACGCGGTAATAAATAATAGATGAATACATCTCCGTGCCTCTCAGCAAACGCACAAATACGGGCACCATTTGTTATAAATCGGGAGAGGTCTGATGTGCCGCCCGGACGCGGTAATAAAAATAGATGAATACATCTCCGTGCCTCTCAGCAAACGCAGACACATCGTCCAAACTTTAGTCCGATGTTATCAAATTCATGTTGGTTAGCACACGGTAAGGAAAATGCAACCTGTGCAATTTTCCGAACCATAAAGCAAATGCAGGTAAGAAAGATGCAGAAAATGCACCACAATTTTAGCATCCCAAAACCGATTTTAGCAGTGCCGTACAGCTACTGTGCCGGCAGTGCGAATCCTTGTCGTGCTTGCGTTTGTTCAGTGTTAGAAATTATTGTTAATATTGAATTAACAATAATCAAATTACCCCCCCCCGTGTTAACCATAAGTTAACTATTGTTATAAATTTAACAGTCCCCGCACTTATTGCGGGACTCTATTTGTGCTCGCGCGAGTTTCGTCTTGTACGAAATGTTTCGTCGCGGGCTTTTTTTGTTGCATTGGGTTTTGCCCAATGCTCGTTATTCTCTGCCGACTGCAAGACCCATGAGACAGATGTTGTATGCTATGTTTATCTGTGCCTATTTCAGATGGGTTTCCAGACGAAACAAATGTCGTCAGAAGGCAATTTTTAGTTTAAATACTGTAGTAATATTTTTATTAAGGAGGGACCCAGAGTGGGAAAAAAAATGGAATTATTTTCAGTCATGTTCTGGAATGTAGAGAGGTTTGGTATACCTTCAGAAGAACGGTTAGATCAAGTTGCTAATCACATACAAGGCTTAAATCCAGATCTGCTTTGTCTTTGTGAGGTTCAAGATAAACCTACATTGAGAAGTTTGTTAATGGATAAATTCAGTTGAGTACGACTTTGCTATTACTGAGAGTTACCATTTGCAATGTCGAACTACTTGTGCGGATGGAGGCGCTTGGCAAATTTGAGCACGGATCAAATTCTTTTTACCCAACGTCGACAATTTCAGTCAGGCAGCGAAAACCTGAGACCGGGCGCGCTCTGTAGTGTCAAGCTTAAAGATAAGTTTTTTCACTTTCTTTTCCTGCACACTGACTCCGGCAGGAAACTTCGAGAACTATTATAACCGTCAAAGCATGTTTAAGAAAATATGCAGGAGCTCAAGAGAGTTCTTGCATGACATCAGTGAAGACGGTGTGAGATTTGTCGTGATGAAGGAGACACTAAACACGATTGGACAGCAAGAATATAGGTCTGCGAATCCCGCCTTGCCATCTAAGCCAGATATTCAGCGGATGATGAACAAGCGGCATTGGGAGAAGATGCCGAAGCTAAGGGATGTGTATGCTAATTTCCTAGAACCCATGATAGGACGTGGAGATCCGATCCAGATAATCAGGAGGTCTATGAGTCAACATCTTGACCACGCGCTGGCGAACCCGTAATATTTCGTTTGCAAGTCCTTTGAAATTCCAGGAAAACTCGGAGCATGATTCCAATTGCCCTAAAACTCGTGTTAATGGTTGGAATGATTTGGATAAAGGGTTGTGAATAACGATTTTCATTATAACTGTGACAGGCGACCATTGTTCAAAATTCTTGACGGTGACCGTTAGATCTGTTACAACTGTCCAATTTATCAGGACAGACGCAAATTTAGCAAACGGTGGCAGACGTAGTAAGCACTGCCGCCAATATGGCGGGGAAACCCCGCCCTCTACGAGAACCGATAGTCTCGTAGGGGCGAGGTCCCCTCGCCCCGTTAACTCTCTAAATCCGATGATCGTAGGGACTTATCAACGCGCTGCATAAGTCCTTAACAAACAAAGGAGATTTTATGAAAAAATGTTTTCATCTCTTAGCAATAGTTATGCTTGTCACCTGCCTTGCAGTTGGCATCACGGGCTGCGACGAGCAGGTGCCAAATCAAATTGACAACGTGGTTAATGGAGGCACCGATACACCATCCACTGAACCGGTGCCAGAACCCACTGAACCCGCTGAACCGGAACCCGAGCCCGAACCGGAACCCACTGAACCGGAACCGATTCAAGGCATGGTCGTCACAGCGGTGCCCGCACAGACAACGTCCCCCGCAGCCGGTCAACAGCTGCAGGTACGTATCGAGATTACCGGTGCCGCCGATGTCAGCGGTTATGATGTAACACTAATTTTCGACCCGACTGCCCTGCAATATGTTTCAAGCGCAAATGCGGATTATCTACCGGCAGGTGCATTCGTAGCACCCGCGCAAGTTACGGAGAACAGTGTTTACCTAAGTGCGGTTTCACTCTCTGGCGCAGTAACCGAAGAAAGCGGCACACTTGCAACCATGACGTTTGAGGTGCTGACCGCCAAAGCCTCCACGCTTACGTTGGGTGAAGTTGTCCTCACAGATGCAAATGGGCAAGCGTTAACGTTCACACCTGTAAATGGGCAGCTCAACGCACCTTAAGTATGGGTGTCTTCAGTCCAGTATGGACGCTATATTTATAGAAACCCGCGTGAACACCCTCTTGAACCCCGTAGGGGTGATATGTGAACACATCAGTTTGGGCATCACAATATGTCGTTCCTATTTCTTCAGTCCCAGTATTCGGGCAAACGGTTTCCCGCTCCTCAGGGACGCTATGTTTATAGAAAAGCGTGTGAACATAGTCTTGAATCCCGTAGGGGTGATATGTGAACACATCAGTTTGTGCGTCACAATAGGTCGCTCCTATTTCTTCAGTCCCAGTATGGACGCTATATTTATAGAAAATCGCGTGAACACCCAGTCTTGAACCCCGTAGGGGTGATATGTGAACACATCAGTTTGGGCGTCACAATATGTCGTTCCTATTTCTTCAGTCCAGTATGGACGCTATATTTATAGAAAACACCGTGAACACCCTCTTGAACCCCGTAGGGGTGATATGTGAACACATCAGTTTGGGCATCACAACAGGTCGCTCCTATTTCTTCAGTCCCAGTATTCGGGCAAACGGTTTCCCGCTCCTCAGGGACGCTATATTTATAGAAAACGTGTGAACATAGTCTTGAACCCCGTAGGGGTGATATGTGAACACATCAGTTTGGGCATCACAACAGGTCGCTCCTATTTCTTCAGTCCAGTATGGACGCATTTATAGAAAACATCGTGAACCTCGTCTTGAACCCCGTAGGGGTGATATGTGAACGCATTAGTTTGGGCATCACAATATGTCGTTCCTATTTCTTCAGTATATTTATAGAAAACATCGTGAACACCGTCTTGAACCCCGTAGGGGTGATATGTCAACGCATTAGTTTGGGCATCACAATATGTCGTTCCTATTTCTTCAGTCCAGTATGGACGCTATATTTATAGAAAAGCGCGTGTTTCTTCAGTCCAGTATGGACGCTATATTTATAGAAAATCGTATGAACACCCTCTTGAACCCCGTAGGGGTGATATGTCAACGCATTAGTTTGTGCATCACAATATGTCGCTCCTATTTCTTCAGTCCAGTATGGACGCTATATTTATAGAAAATCGCGTGTTTCTTCAGTCCAGTATGGACGCTATATTTATAGAAAAATCGTATGAACACCGTCTTGAACCCCGTAGGGGTGATATGTCAACGCATTAGTTTGGTTGGGCATCACAATATGTCGCTCCTCCCGTATGGACGCTATATTTATAGAAAATCGCGTGTTTCTTCAGTCCAGTATGGACGCTATATTTATAGAAAATCGTATGAACACCCTCTTGAACCCCGTAGGGGTGATATGTGAACGCATTAGTTTGGGCATCACAATATGTCGCTCCTCCCGTATGGACGCTATATTTATAGAAAAGCGCGTGTTTCTTCAGTCCAGTATGGACGCTATATTTATAGAAAACATCGTGAACCTCGTCTTGAACCCCGTAGGGGTGATATGTCAACGCATTAGTCTGAAAGTTTATGCTACACATCGGGGTGATAAACCCCACCAACAACTAACGAAGGAGTTTCTTTCATGAAAACCCAATCTTTCAAATCTTTTAGCGGAAAAATTACTTTCGCCTTACTCATTCTTGCCTGTTGCTTCGGTTTCACAGCGATAAGTTACGGGCAAGCGATTATCTCTTTACAACCAGCAACGATTGCAGTGCCGCAAGTCGGTAAATCCTTCACTGTGGAAGTGAACATCGCTGGCGGCAAAGGCATGGCTGGCTATCAGGTAGCTGTAGCATTCGATCCGACAGTGGTGAAGTATATCTCTGCTGCAGATGCCGGTTATCTCAATTCAGAAGTTTTCGCTGTGCCGTTACTAGAAGCTGAGCAGACCACCTTTGTCGTTGCTGCACTTGGCGGCACTGCCACAAAAACCCTCGGCACCCTTGCCACAATGACGTTTGAAGTGCTAAAACCGAACCCCTTTAAAAGTTTTCACCTGACAGAAGTTATCTTAGCAGACGCGGATGCGGAGGTGATGGGTGTGAGATTTATACAAAACAACGTCAACCGCGCCGAGCTAACAACCCCGATGCCAGCTAACCACACATCGCTTATGCCGAACTATCCGAACCCGTTCAACCCGGAGACATGGATACCGTATCAGTTGGCTACGCCAGCGGATGTAACGTTGACCATCTTTAGTTCAGATGGGCAGTTAGTTCGAACATTGGCATTAGGACATCAACCTGCGGGTGTGTATCAGCATAAGACCCGTGCTGCATATTGGGATGGCAGGAACGACATCGGTGAACGCGTTGCCAGCGGTTTATACTTCTATACCCTCACCGCGGGCGACTTCGCTGCCACCGGAAAAATGCTAATCCTGAAATAAAAGGAGTTATTTTGATGAAAAAACTATTTCAGAAGCAGCTGCTTTACGCCTGCTTAATAACAGTCCTCTGTTTTGGCATCACGGCACTAAGTTATGGGCAAGCCGTGGTCTCCATAAACCCCGCAGAGGTGGTGTCCCCCGCCGTGGGACAGCAGATGACGGTTACGATTAAAATAGCCAAAGGCACGCGTGTCGCCGGCTACGACTTAACAATACGGTATGATACAACTGCCCTGCAATACGTTGAAATCACGAACAGCACGTATCTTCCGACAGGTGCGTTTGTTGCCCCGGCGGTGGTGTCCAGTGGCCGCATCATATTTGCGGCGACCTCGTTATCGGGAGCCGTAACTGCCAGTAGTGGCACCTTGGCAACGCTCAAATTCCAAGTGGTTGCGGTGAAAAAATCCACACTCCAACTCACTGATGTTGTCCTCACCGACAAGGATGGCAACGCCTTGGCGGTCACGAAACGGAACGCCAACGTTGTTGTGAGACAATTGCTACCGACAGATATCAATAGAGATGGCAGAGTGAACGTGCAAGACCTCGTCTTAGTTGCGCGCGATCTCGGGAAGACAGGTACTCTCTCGACAGATCTGAACAGTGATAACAGAGTGAACGTGCAGGACCTTGTGTTAGTCGCACGCGACCTCGGGAAGACAACAAATAGTGGGGGGACCACGCCACCAGATGATGGCGGAACCACCACGCCGCCAGACGACGGCGGAACCACCACGCCACCGACCACTGACCCGTATGCAGGCATGGCACTAATCCCTGCTGGCGAATTTCGGATGGGAGGCAACGATGCACAGGCCCGGAGCAATGAAAAACCGGTGCATTCTGTCTATGTAGATGCATTTTACATGGATAAATATGAGGTTACCAATGCCCAATATGCAGCGTTCCTGAATGCGAAAGGCAAACACGCTGAGGGTGGTATCACCTGGTATCGCATTGGTCAAGATCGTTCTCGTATTGAGCTGGCATCTGGTAAGTATCGTGCGAAAACCGGGTATGAAAATCACCCTGTGACATACGTGAGTTGGTATGGTGCGATGGCTTATGCGGCGTGGAAGGGCAAACGTCTGCCGACAGAAGCGGAGTGGGAAAAAGCTGCACGTGGCGGTTTAGCCGGTCTAAAATACCCGTGGGGTAACACCATAAATTCCACCAAGGCAAATTACAATAATCATATTAAGGATACCACTGCAGTAGGTAAGTATACTGCAAATGGTTACGGTTTATTCGATATGGCAGGGAATGTGTGGGAGTGGTGCTTAGACGAGTATAACGGAGGTTTCTATTCGGTTTCGCCAGCTCGGAATCCGTTGTCGGGTGCAAATAGTGTTGAATGGTTAATAAATAATTATAAAGGTGTTAAAAGTTCCCGCGTTTTGCGTGGTGGCTCCTGGAGCGGTACGGACAGGACGTGCGGGTCGCCTTTCGCGGCAGCAAGACGCCGCCGTACTCGAACGACTACTTCGGTTTTCGTTGTGCGAGGGCTGTAACCCCTTAAATCTTTACGTCTTTACCTCTTACGTCTCCAATCTGCTTTAGCAGATTGGAGACGCGGCTCAAAATTTTAAAAATACTAGTAAATAATTAATTAACATATTGTAATTATTTATGGCAGCATCAACAGTTCAAGCGGTTCCAAAACTATACGATGTAATTGTGTGGTTGATGGGGCGCGTTGAAAAATTTCCGCGTTCCCAAAAGTTCACCCTCGGTGACCGAACTGTCAACCTTGCTCTGGATACACTAGAGTTGCTTATTGAAGCTACCTATACGCGGGACCGCTTGGTTTTGCTACGTAAAGCCAATGTGCAACTGGAAAAACTGCGTTTTATGATTCGGTTATGCGATTTTTGCGCAAACCATTTTCCGGAAATCATAAAAGATATATTCAAAAAGCGTGTCGCTCTCGATGCCTTTGCGTCGGGAGTTCACGAGGTTTCAAGCCGAAGTTCCCGCGTTTTGCGTGGTGGCTCCTGGAACAATACAGAACAAAACGTGCGGGTCGCCTTTCGCAACAACAATACGCCAACGAACACGAACAACAACAACGGTTTTCGTTGTGCGAAGACACTTTAGAGGGTCCACCGTGACTACAAGTCACTATAAGGGGTTGCCAGAGTTGGTATGCCTCCGATGTAGGTGAGTCATATCAAGTGTGCATCAATGAAGAGTCCAAGGTTTGGGACCTGTGTTAGTCTCTTTAGAGATGAGCCGAAGATAAAAACTGAGGTGTGATGGTAAGTAGGCTTCCTGCCGAATGCTATCACACCTCTTTTTTATGCTACTATAGGGCGGGGTTTCATGTCTCGCCTTTTCATAATTTTTCGTTGTTTTAATTAGAAAAATTCTGTCGCGCGCGTAATAGAACGCGCACGCCCGAGGACTTATGATGAACGCTGTAAAGATTGCCCCTGAGCTGCTGTTAGCCTTCCAAGACTACGTGGAGACAGCAGGCTACGAGGAGGCAGAATCAACAGATTTACCCTTAGATAATAGAACCTTGAGCCCTCAAGGCAGTGTGGTCAGGCCGGAAGCACCGCAGGTAAACGTTTTTCTACACTGTGACGAGGCAGCAGCACTTGACCATTTAGAGGAGAAAGGTATTCAAATCAATACCCGGAAAGGGTGTATCAGAACAGCCCGCTTATCCTTGGAAAATCTGGAACGCCTTTATGAGGAACCCAACCTTATGCATGTTGAGGCATCACACAAGCTGCATCCACTGATGGACGTAGCTTTTGCCAGAGTGCAGTTTCCGGAATTTCGGAACAAAACTGATTTGACAGGTAAAGGGGTAATCATTGGTGTTGTTGACAGCGGCATTGATTCTAACCATCCCGCCTTCCAAGGACGAATTTTGCGGATCTGGGACCAAGAAATTAAACAGAAGTTGACACGTGAAAATTTCTCTCTCTCCCGGGATACCGATGGGCATGGCACGCATGTCGCCGGCATCGCAGCGGGTAACGATAATCAATACGGTGGGGTTGCTCCCGAAGCGGAATTGGTCATCGTCAAGAGTACCTTGTGGGATACAGATATCTTAGAAGGTATTCGCTATATCTTTGAATTTGCGGATGAACTCGGCAAACCGGCAGTAGTGAATCTTAGTCTTGGCGGACACCACGATCCTCACGATGGCAGTGATAGTTTGTCAAGAGAGATTGATAGGTTATCTGGTGAAGGCAAAATTGTTTGTTGTTCGGCTGGCAATGAGGGAAATTATAATATTCATGCACAAGCGCACCTTGCTCAAAGCGGGGATTCACGCAGCATGCGTTTCTTGGTGCCGGAGACTTCAGGCAGCAACGCTATTCGGAAGGTTACACTAAATGGGTGGTATTCAGTAAGGGGCCATATTGAGGTAGCTATCCAATCACCGAGTGGAGCTCGGACAGATTATCAAGGTATTCTATCCGAAAATGCCTTGGTCCCTCACGATTTGCCAGATGCCCGTATCTACACTGTCACGCCTGAAATTGATTCGACAAACCAAGACCGTTCATTCACCATTACAGTGAACGCTGGCGGCTCTGATGGAGTCGTTACGCCGGGAATATGGAAACTCTGGTTGCATGGTAGAGATGTTAGCAATACTCAAGTGGACGTGTGGGTATTAGATGGTAAAAAGCTTCCACAGGTGGTTTTCACCGGGAGAAGTGTTTCTGACTCAATGAAGATTGGATCTCCAGGGGCAGCCCATCGGGCGGTTCCTGTCGCTTCCTACACAACTAAGGCCGAATGGCAGGATATTGATGGGAGGACATGGACGGTAGGATTGTCTCCAAACGATATTTCTGATTTCAGTAGTGAGGGGCCTTTACGTAACGGAGTCCAAAAACCGGATGTGACCGCACCGGGGGCGTATATCGCCAGTTGCCTGTCATCTGATGTGGACCAGCCGCCACGCTGGAGGCAAATAAACTCTCATTATACCATGATGGCGGGCACAAGTATGTCTGCCCCCTTTATCAGCGGTATCATCGCTCTCTTGCTCCAACACGATTCTACATTTTCACCCGAACGCATCAAGGCCTTTTTACAAGCGAGCAGTTCCATCCTTGGAAACCGACCTGGCCGTTTCCATCCAAAATGGGGGTATGGACTGATAGATGCCGATGCACTCGCGGATGCTCTTTTCTCTCTAACTTCGTAACCGAAAAAAGTACCAATTCTCTTGAGAATATGTTATCATATAGAGTGTTTATTAAATAGCATTTTCACTTCTGTAAAGGAGATATTTTTATGAACTATCAGAAACTTGGTATTGCACTTGCTATGGCCGTTACTGACGCTGAAACATTAGATGAAGAGGGAGGCGCATTCAACGTTTTTATCCACACGACTCGTGCCCTTGGTATTAACGAGGTTACCTACCTTGAAGGATTGGGGGTTTCGTGTGAGCCTGCGGATCGACAGGTATTTACAGCAACACTCTCGGCTGAGGCGGTTGATGAGTTGTCTAAACAGCCCTGGGTGAGTTCCCTTGAACTTTCGCAGAAACTGCAGTTGCACAGATAAATATATGAAGATAGGTTTTGTCCAGTCAGGATGAAACGCTTCCTGCTGCTGCCCGATTGTTAGTTGATTATCTACAAAAACATTCGCGCCCGATGGCTTATGATGAGGGGTAAACGCCTGAAAACAATTTTTGAGGCGAAGAAACGCTTCTCAACCCATTATTTGTCTGAAGAAGGTTTTGTAGGAGTCGGCATTGGTCGTCATAAAAATGCTGATGCCTTGCTGGTTTACGTAGAGAGTGTGGATTGCATCATCGCGCAGCAATTCAAAGTTAAGGTTCGGGAGATAAAGGCTTGAGCGTGTTCGGGCCTGCTTCATACAGATAAGCATCCCTACCGGTAAAATATTGCGCGTATACCGCTTTCCAATCGCTGTTTGTCAATTTCCACTGGGGGGCAGGACCAAGTTTAAAGTAGACGATATCCGCCTCTTTCAGACTCTGAAACGGATAATCGCCAATCGGTGCGTCTCGGGTGCCGGGTATGAAAATAACAGCATTGTGAATATCTGTCTCCTTAACCAGCGGAGGCAATTTCTGATATACCGAGCTCCAATTTTGATACACCTTCCCGATACGGACATAACTCCACACAGTGTTGACACTTAACAACAGCAGGCAGAGTCCAGCCACATAGACAAGCCTATTTTCCCAAATCGGTCTTTTGAGCTGTTCATAGAGAATAAACATCCCCCTGGCTACCAATGGAATGAAACCTATAAATATGGCTTCAGTGTAATAACGCGCATTGACCGGTGTAAATCCCCATGTGGAGCCTTCAAAATAGAAGAAGGCATAGAGCAACAGGCTTCCGACAATTAACGCGATAGATAGCATATCATATCTGTTTCGTGACGGGTGAAAGAGCGGGAGGAGCGCGAGGGCCCACGGTAGAAGTAGCGGCAAAAAGTCAAGGAGGAAACCGGGGGACACTTTCGGCTCTACAAGCAGGTTGGGTCGATAGTTGCCCCACCCGAGTGCGTTGAAACTGATACACGGGAGGATATGTCGCCATGTCCTTTTGACTGCCCACTCCGGCTTGAATTCAAAGGCATGTGCTATGTTTGGGTCGTAGCCTTCCATGCGTTTGCCGAACCCAATTTTATCGTAAGGTTGGGCGGCGGTATGTGTGAACGTGAAGACATCCTCCGTAAAATGATAGTTCCACGCCATACAGACAATAATCATCACTGCAAACGGAATTAAGAAAACGCCTAACCGAGCAATTAACCGTCTTCGTAGGTCTTGTGCACCTGTCCCATCGGATTCGTCTGGCATTCGGGGTTTGTAGAGATGGTAAAGCGCGAAACCCGCACCGACAACACCAAAGACAATGGCGGAGAGCGGGCGCGTATTGAATGCGTACCCTAACGCAAATCCTGAGAGGAGCGGATAGAGGATATTGCCTGTTCCGTTTAGTGTGCGGACCAGCGTAAATAGATATAGCGTGAGGTAAAATCGGCTTACCGGTTCACTAAACCATGTCGAGCCCATACCTGCTGTCGCAGGTGAGATGAGTGCAATTATCGCAGCGATGAGCGCAATAGGTTTTCCATAGGTCTGTTTGACAAGGAGGAATAGCAGGAACAACGCGCCGCCTGTCGCAAGGGCAGGAATAAGCCACGGGGCGTTCACAAACACACCAAACATCAACATCAAGGCGTTTCCGAACGGATATTTGGAATACCATTTGTCGTTGAGAATGTTAATATGTGGCGAAGACGAGAACCCGTGTTCAGGGGGAGTAGGTATTGAGATTTTACCTTCCGCAAACAGCTTCGCCTGAAATAGATACGATACGGTGTCAGGCTCGAAGTAGGAGAAGCTGAGATAAATGCCGCTTAGGATTATTGAGAGCAGCACACCGAGTATAGCGATGATGAGAATAACTCTGTTTTTCATTTTTTATCCTGTAAGCCCCATGTCCCCTTGAGAAAAGGGGACATGGGGAAATGCGTAAACTCTAGGTATTATAACATGAGTCGCAAAAATTGTGCATAAAAAATTAAGAATAACAGTTCCCCGCTCCTCTAACTGGCGTGAAACCCCGCTCCTTTAGTCCAGTATGGACGATATGTTTATAGAGGCACAAAACCCCACGCCTCTTAGTCCCATCGGGACGGTATGTTTATAGGCACCTGGGTTTCTGTCCACCTCAAAAAAACTAAACCTATAATCCCAAAACTTTGATTGTTACGCATGTTAAACTCCGCGCCCTCTGCGCCCTCTGTGTAATCCGCGATTTGCGGCGTACTCGCCCAGATGCGACGTGCATTCAGACAAAAAAACACAACATCACTTAATCACAAAACCTTGAGGCACACACCTCTTAAAATCCGCGTAATCCGATAAATCCGCGATAATCCGCGATTCAGACGAAAACACACGAAATCCATCCTTCCAATCTTCCATCCTTCCATCTATCCTTTGTACAAAAACTTTACACACCCTTCCGAATATTTGTTGTTGATTTTCTCTGCGAAATTTGCTAAAATAACGAAAAAATTCTTTTGAGGGGAGAAATTTAAATGGCGTGCATCTTTTGTGAAATTGTTGCGGGTAGGATTCCCTCTGCCACAGTGTATGAGGATAAGCATGTTTTTGCTTTTATGGATATTGCCCCTGCGAACCCGGGGCATCTTCTCATCATACCGAAGCAGCATTATAGAAATATCTTTGATATGCCTGCGGAAGTGGGCAGTAAAATTATGGAAGCAGCGGTACCGCTTGCGGGAGCGATTCGGAAAGCGTTAGACCCAGATGGACTTAACCTATTCCAGTCCAACGAAGCGGCGGCATTTCAGACCGTTTTCCATTTTCATCTCCACCTTATCCCTCGGTGGAAAACCGACCCGTTGCGGCTGCCGTGGCAACCGAGCGAGGGGGATATAGAGGAAATCGGTGAGATTGCGTCGAAAATTCGTGAAGTTTTATAGACCCCATCTAAACAGACTAAACAGATAAAGGCATCTCTTATGAACGTTTTAATTACCTCGGCAGGTTCCGAATTGGCGCGCAGCTTAGCTGAGGCTGTAGCGGAATCACACACGCTCCGCCTAACGGAGCTTGAACCTGTTGATACCGAGTTTGAATTTGTGCAGAGTGCGTTGGGACATGACGAGTCAACGGACGAATTGGTGGCAGGCATGGACGCTATCGTTCATATTGCCGAAATACCGCCAAATGTTTTGGCAGCGTCGGACCAACCCGGGAATTTTGAAATTGATTATCAGACGCGTTGTACCTATAACCTGATGATGGCAGCAGCGGCAGCAGATGTGAAACATTTCATCTATGCCAGCACGCTCCGCCTGTTTGAACAGCACGGTGAGGACTGGACAGTTGGCGAGAATTGGCGACCGCGCCCCACTGTGGATAGTTTTGTGCTTGCAAAACACCTGGGTGAGTTCACATGCAGGGAATTCGCGCGGGAGCGGAAGCTGCATGTGACGTGCCTACGGCTCGGTGTTCTTACCACAGCCGAAGCGGCAGCGGCGGAGCCGTTTAATTCCATGTGGCTTGAAATGAACGATGCCGTCACCGCTTTTCAAGGGGCATTGGAAGCCCCCTCGCGATGGGGTATCTTTCACGTCCAATCAGAGTTCCCCGGCTCCCGTTTTGCTGTTGACAACGCCAAGGGGCATCTGAAGTTCACCCCACAATTCGTACCACCTCACAAACAGGAGGCGAAATAGCGATGAAAGTTCTCATTTTAGGCGGTAACGGTTACCTCGGCCCGCATGTCGTTAAGGCGTTAGAGTCGGACTATACTTTGCGCGTAACGGACATTAACGATATTGAAACGAAGCATGAATCCATGCACATTGATGTCGGTTCACTAACACAGGTCATGCGTGCTGCGGAGGGGATGGACGCTATCATCAACTGTTCCGTGCTACGACACGACCGGCAGTTGGCGTTTGATGTTAGTACGCGTGGATGCTATAACACAATGCGTGCCGCCGTCGAACACGGTATACGACGCGTTATTAACACCGGCCCACATTTCACGGTGCAAGGCGATGATTACACCTCTTACGATTTTGAGATTAACCCCGATGTGCCGCCACACACCAGCACGGGACTCTATCCGTTGACGAAGGGGCTCGGGCAAGAAATCTGTAAAGTCTTCACCGAGCATTACGACATCTATGTCCTCTGTTACCTATTTCTCAGTTTCCGGGAACACGACGACGCGGCAGCGGGCAGCGACCTCAACCCATTTTCGGTCAGTTGGCGGGACGCAGGTGAGGCATTCCGGCTCGGTTTGGAAATTGACCTTGCCGAACTTCCATCGCGCTGTGAGGTTTTCAATATTTTCGCTGACCTACCGCATCAGCAGTTCTCAAATGTCAAAACGAAACGAATTTTAGGATTTCAACCGCAGGATAACTTTGAGCGGATGTGGCACAAGAAGAGGTAATTGTCTATCAATATCTTTGCCAAAAAACTAGTTGTCGATCACATTTGACCTCGAGCTCCTCTAATCGTCCCTTTGCGCCGCGGAGGACGATTGCTCAAGATGGGCTTGATAGAGTCGATTCTTGAAATCCGCATTGATTTCAGATTTTGACAATTTATTGTAAAGTTCCAGCTTGTTATTGACAAAATCCAATAAAATATCATCAACTACTTGTTCAAACTTATACCGTTTGTTGGTTTCCGCTGAAACGCTGCTTGGAGCTGTTCTGGTTCATTCACGAAGTCAAGCACTAGCGTATCGGTTTTACCAGTAGCGACACGGTTCAGACGGCTCAAGGTTTGGACACATTGTAACCCATCCAATCGCTTATCAACGTACATCGTCTGCAGCAGCGGCTCATCGAAACCTGTCTGGAACTTGTTCGCGACAATCAGAATCCGATATTCAGGACTCTTGAAACTGTCCTCGACGGAAGTGCTCGGCGGCAACAGATTCATCCCGCTTTCCGTGTATTCCTGCCCGTTATCGGTGTCTTGCACTGTGTTGCTGAACGCTACCAAACACCCGTAGGGAAGTCCCATCTCCTTCATCTGCCGATCAAACTCCTGCTTGTATCTGACGCAGTGCAGTCGGGAGGGTGTAACCAACATCGCTCGTCCCTTCCCTTCAATCGTTTTTGCCGTGTGTTCGGTGAAGTGTTCAAGGATAATCCGGGTTTTGGTCTCAATACTATGGGGTTGCAGGTCAACGTAATTGGTCAGTGCTCGAAGCGTTCGCGCCTTCTCGTACTCTCTATCCTCCTGTGCACTTTTAACCAATTGGAAGTATCTCTTAAAGGTGGTATAGTTCTGCAGCACGTCCAGTGTGAAACCTTCGCTGATACTTTGGCGCATGGAATAGACATGAAACGGGACAAATTTTCCTTCTGCGTCCTTCTGTCCAAAGAGTTCTAAGGTCTTGTTTTTCGGGGTGCCGCTGAAACCGAAATAGGAGATATGCTCTTGCATTCTGCGTTGTTCCATCTGTTCAAGGATTTTAGCGTCTATATCCGATACTTCATCGGCATCATGTTCCGTTTCCCCCTCTTCTATCCCCTTTGAGAGTGAAGCCCTGAGATTTCTCTCCGACTCCCCGCTCTGTGAGGAGTGCGCTTCGTCAATAATCACGGCGAAGGTCTTGCTTTTGAGTTTGCCTATCTCCTCGGCAATCACGCTGAACTTCTGAATCGTTGAGATGATGATGTCTTTGCCGGATTCGAGGAAACCTCTGAGTTGCGCTGAGGTCTTATCAACGGCATGGACTACCCCCTCGACCTGTGCTACCTGCTTGATTGTGTTCTGCAGCTGCTTGTCAAGGACGCGCCGGTCTGTTACGACAATAATGGAGTCAAAGATGCGATTGGTATCGCTCTCCGACCGATACAGATGCGTGAGTAGGTGCGCCAACCACGCGATGGAGTTCGACTTCCCACTCCCTGTGGTGTGTTGGATGAGATATTTATGTCCAACCCCCTCTTTCTCGATAGCCGCTTGCAATTGACGAATCACATCCAGCTGATGATACCGTGGAAAAATAAGGACGCGGCGTTTCTCATCTGTCACAATTTTACTTCACGATTCTTTCCATTCAACAAAGGTATTGAAAACCCTCCAAACCCGCATGGGCACAAGACCGCCTACCTTTGGGAAGACATCCTGCAGCCCGATAATCTGATGACGTTAATCAACAACTTTATCTACGAGCAGGAAACCACAGAAAAGGTTTACAATCTGACAAGTACAGGACTTACGCAGCGCGTTGATAAAGTCCATAGATAATAGGATTTAGAGAGAGATCTAGCGGGCGAGGGGACCTCGCCCCTACGAGGATATCGCCTAAATTTGCGTAAACCCTGGCAAACAATTAATTTTGGGGGTTGGGTGTTTCTGGTTTAGGTGCTTCTGGTTTGGGTGTTTCTGGTGTAACAACTGGTCTATCGTCAGGCTTAGTCTCTGGTTGAACTGGCTTAGGTTCAATAGGAGTTACAGGCCTAACTTTAGCGGGTGGTTTGGGACCTGTCCAAGACTCCACATGTTTTGGCTTTTTTGGCTTAGCAGACCGATTTTGACTATTTTTGCGTGCCATTTTATTCACCTCCTTTTACCTCTAAAATACCAAATATCATTAATAGTGCAATTGCCAATATCCCTACAATAAATAAAATTATAGAAGTGACAATTAGAAATGTACCTATTTTATTTGCTGTACTCCTCTTAGTGGCTGCTTCCTCTATATTATACCATTTCTAATTGAAAATGTCTCTTTCTTGTAGCATAAACTTCCAGTTTGTGCCGTTCTCCGTTTCATTTCTAACAACTGGTAATGGTAGAATAATTAATAAAAATGGTATTATATAGGTAATATTGTTCGTTAAATTCCCTCTGTTTATGTAAAGCCCTTTGGATAAACAAATAGGAAATTACACCCAGGATAATGGAAAAAACAAATGGCGCATAACTAATTAGCATGATCCATGTTCTATGATTAATGTCCCAATTGATATACGCAGTCAATAGTATCAATATAACGCCAGAAAAATATCTCATAGACTTATTGAGTTCCACATCGTTACTCATCAGGCTATCAAATATAGTTTTTTCTTCAGCGAGATATTGTGCGTACCTTTCTTTTTGCAATTCTTCTTCATTTGACATAATATACACCGATTTCTGTTGATTACATCAACATTAACAGTATAATCAGTATTGGCAAAGTCCTGAAACTACCCCCTTAAATCATACTACATTCCAGAAACTTTGTCATAAAATCCACTGAGCCTCCGGCAGTCACAATTTTGCGAATACGGTCGGGTTACCGAAAAACTCGACAGCAAACGATCTTAGCGTCCCTAAAACCGATTACTTGCCAAGCAGAAAATTGTCGGCACGCTCACAGGGAGAAATTGTTCAACCCTGCCTCTTTTCTAACCGTAGAGGCAGGATTGGCAAAGTTTCCAAAGCTACGTCTTAATTATACCACATTCCAGAAACTTTATCAAATTAAAATTAACTGAATATTTGGAAAAGAACTTGACTTATCTTGGGTTAAATGTTATAATATTATCAAGTCTTCCGCTACAAAACCCCCGTGCTTTAGCTGGGGGATGTAGTAGCGGCGCATGAGCTAAAATTTTAATTTGACTTTTGCATTAAAATGTGGTATAATATATATATCATCAGTGGTTCGGATTACCACCTTCAACGCCACCAATGTTGAAGTTCCGAACCTCAACCTATGGTAGGGTTGTGTGCTGATGTTCTGGCGATACCCAGTCAATATCCACATTTTTGTGCAATGCTTTCGGTATCCAAAAGACGGGTCATGCTGCATTGGATACCAAAGCACTGATTCACAAGCATAAAGAAGGTGCGAAGCACGAGGGCAGGGCATTGTCCTTTGAGTTAGGGGCAGTAAGACTTGGAACAGCCCAAGCATCTCCGTTGACGTTCACACGTCTGAAAACCACAATCCAATAGCTAACGCGTAGCGGAACTTTTTAAAAGAATCTCCCTTGCTTTAGCTGGGAGAGTATGTCAATGTGCAGGACTGAACCCTCCCTCGGTGGGGGATGTAGGCCCTGCTTTTTTTTATGCTATTTTTTATTCAGGAAGTTGGTCGTATAATTCCTTCAGATATTGGTTCTAACAAATTAAATGCCTGGTCGAGACCATACTTCGTTTTAGAAGCGATCGGACGTTCTTGACGAAGCAACGCATAAGCGCAAAAATCAGACAACTGAATGAAATATGACTGATCGGATTTCTTAAAAAACGGATCTTCAATAATACGATCAATTGCACCATTTTTTGAAGTTTGCATGCGTCTAACTAATCTTGTATAGATAGCATCTTTTCCTTCATCACAGATTAAGATCGCATGACTATTCCACCTTTGTAAAGTCCGATTGATATCCTCGAGTAAAGCTGCATAAGCGTGCTTGCTCGCTTTAGCTGGGAACACGCTGCTAAAAAGTCGTGTTTCTGGCAAGGTTGCCACCATTTGAAGTGTCTGTTTGAAAATTTGGCATCGCCGCCCTTTGGGAACTACGCCATCAGCAATTCTTCCGCGCCCTGAAACAAATTTCCACGCATGGAATTCAGTGTAAACAGAGATGCTGTCACTCGTCTGTATATCGTGACGAAAGTCTTTTATTTTCTTAAGACAAGAGTTCCATTTATCATCACGAATCGTTAAGGCTGAAAATATACATAGTTTCTCATCTCCAGAGTCGTCAATGTAAATTAGGTGCATCCTGTCTCCTATGTAAAATACATATCTAACGCGGGCTTGATAATAAATGTCCGTTTGTGCTAGCCTCTATAAACATATCGTCCTTGAGGAGCGGGAAACCGTTTGCCCGAATACTGGGACTAAGAGGCGGTGGGGAGACGGCTGCTTCTATAAACATATCGTCCCTACGGGACTAAAGAAACTTTTTTCAAACTCACGTTATCTAACACAATTATATTTCTATCACCACGTGTAACGCGTCGACTGCCAGCTAGTCGAAAAGGGTAGTTAATGGTGCAAACTGTAGAGGCCCCGTATCTTGCCATGATTTGAAATTTTGTGCTCTGAGTTCGGTAATCATAATTTATCCCTTTTATAAACCCAACACCTCATTCAGCAAACCTGCACTTCTCCGTTCCAATGCCAATATTTCATCGGCAATCTCCTTCAGTGAGCGCAGCGGCGTGTACTGATAGAAATACCGATTGAAGTTAATCTCGTACCCTACCTTATCCCTCTTCCTATCTATCCAACTGTCGGGCACATGCGGTTTCACTTCTCGCTGGTAGGAAGCGTCAACATCCTCTGTGATGGGCACCCGTTCATAGTCTCGCAGCTTGGTATCCGGTTTCGGATTGCCCTGTTTGTCCGTGACGATATCCCCTGTCTCCGCGTCAATGAGCGGTCTCTCAACCGTTACCTTTGTATAACCGAAAAAGTCGTTTGGATAAATTTTTGAGTGTTCGGTCTCCTCAAAGTTGGTGTAGAGTTGTATCAGCTGACGGATATGGTTATCGGAAACGAGAACGTTCTTGTCTCCGAGGTTTCTTTTCAGCTCGTCGCGGAAGTCAACGGCGTTGATGAGTTGGACCTTCCCTTGTCGTGCCTCCGATTTTTTGTTCGTTAGTATCCAGATATAGGTGGCAATATTGGTGTTAAAGAACAGCTTTTCAGGCAGTGCGATAATACACTCCAACCAGTCGTTCTCGATGATCCAACGTCGGATTTCACTTTCACCGCTGCCGGCATCCCCTGTAAAGAGCGGTGACCCGTTAAAGACGATTCCAATCCGACTCCCGCGGGCCTCCATTTTGGAGAGCATGTGTTGCAAGAACAGCAATGCGCCATCGGAGGAGCGAGGCGTGCCTGCTGAGAATCTGCCGGTAGCGGTTTGCGCTTCTGCCTTCACCGCAGGTTCGTCAGATTTCCAACTGACACCGAAGGGCGGATTCGTAATCATATAATCGAACCGTTCTCCTCGGAATTGGTCCTCGGAGAGACTGGAGCCGTGTCGTATATTGTTGGGCTCCTCTCCGGTAATGAGCATATCCGACTTACAGATAGCGTAGGTCTGCGCGTTCAGTTCCTGACCCAACAACCGAATGTCAGCATTCGGATTAATCTGCTCACGGAAGTACTCCTTCCCAACGGTCAACATGCCGCCTGTCCCGCAGCAGGGATCAAAGATACTGCGGACGACCCCTTTTCCGTGCAGGTCTTCGTGATGTTCCGCAAATAGCAGTGAGACCAATAATCGCACGACATCCCGCGGCGTGTAGTGTTCTCCGCTGGTCTCGTTGGACATTTCCGAGAATCGGCGGAGCAGCTCTTCAAAGACCGAGCCCATCGTGTGGTTATCCACCTTATCGGGATGTAAATCGATTTCGGTAAATTTATCGCAAAAGATGAACAGTCGGTTGTTTTTGTCCAGTCGCTCAATAAACCCATCGAGATTGAAGTTTTCGATGATGTCGCGCACGTCTTGACTGAATCCGCCGATGTAGTTTTCAAAGTTGAGGTGGATATTGTTTGCATCTTCTTTCAGTCGGGAGAGGTCGTATTGTGAGATGTTGTAGAAATTAGTTTTTGTCTCTTTTAGAATAATCCGAGGTAGCATTTCTTCGGACACTTTATCCTTAAACTCGTTATAGGTATGAATGGCTTTCTCTTTTCGTCCATCCTCGTCTAGGAGACAGTCTAATCGGCGTAACACCAGAAACGGAAGGGTGATGTCGCCGTATTCGTGTGGTTTGAACAGTCCTCTGAGCACATCATCCGCCACGTTCCAAACCAGATTTGCCAGTTCTTGATAATTTGCCATGCGTTTCCTTCTCTTTGTAGTCCTATCAATAGGTAAAAATAATAGCAGATTTCAGCCAAAACATTCAAACGGGTGGAGCCATTCAATCCGCAATTTAGACAATTCCCATTATAACACAAAGTTTCGCAAAAGTCAAATGAAAAATCAATACCTTTGCACCTTTGCAAAAAAATAGTTGACGAAATAGTGGATATATATTAAAATGGGGGGTGAGTACAAATAAACTATCAAATAACGTTCAACAGTTATCACCGGCGGAATTGGACGAATTCACGCAGAAGTTCACCGAATGGCAACATCAACGCGAAACGTCAATAGACGAGAAGGTCGATAAGGATGCATCGGATGCCGAAGTGTTGGCATTCATTCGGAAAAATTCCCAATTGCCTGAAAAAGAGAATAGACGCTATTGGGAACTCCGCCGCATGTCTGACGATGAAACTTTAAGCGATGAAGACCTGCCAGAATACCGCGAACTAGTACGCTGCTTGACAGTTATGACCGCCAAACGGCTTGAGGCACTCGCTATCTTAGTGCAACGTTGGGAAAAACCTGTCGAAGATATCATGGCAGAATTGGGACTTGTTATCTCCCACTTTGACGAACTCGGACTGGCAGAGCCACAGTTGAGGCGTTAAAAAAATATCCAAACGAAATTGACAGCTTTAACGAGTTGTGCTAAATGACTTTTTGTACAACATTATTTCACACGAACAGAACGTTTTGCCCGTGTTTCTCATTGGTTTGGACAATCTTCAGTCCCGTAGGGACGATATATTTATAGCTAAACGTTCCACCTTTCTCTTTAGTCCCGTAGGGACGATATGTTTGTCCGACAACATCCAATATCTGTGAGAAAAACAAAAACAATCAGTTAACTGGCACAAGTCGTAGCTTTAACAACAATTGAGTACTGTGTTATGAAAATTCAGTTTTTAGCCCATCGTGGTGGAATGGGGCGCGCCCCCGAAAATACAGTCGCCGCCTTTCAGCAAGCTCTGGCAGATGGCGCGGATGGATATGAATGTGATGTCTGCCTCACCCAAGACAAACAACCCGTACTAATCCATGTCGACTTCAACCGAGACGATATTCGAGAAGCCACCGGATGCACAGTACCCCTCAGCGAGCTCACGTGGAAAGAGGTACAGCAGCTCACAATGGAAACCTCTGACGAACCCGTGGCACACCTCGACGACGCACTCCGATTTACACGAGAAAACCGGATGCCGTGTTTTGTTGAACCGAAGTCCGACACGCCGGAACTGCTTTCGTGCATTATAGAACGCATTCAGCACTTTGAGGTGGCGCATCTTGTTAGCATACTCACGTTTTACTACCGGAAACATCTGCTTATAGCAACGAAAACTTTAGAGCCGAAGCTACAGACCAGCGCAATTCTCATCAACCCGATGGCGAACTTCCTTAAAGCCGCCACTGCTATTGATGCAGACCGAATTATCTTGGGCTGGAGTGGCATAAATCACTTCAAACTCTATAATGCCCTCACGCGCACCGTAACCTCGCGCGTTAAACAACTCCAAACAATTCAGGTTATTGTGGAAGCTGGGTTTATTTTGACAGCCAAGGATGTCGCCTGGGCAGTGAAAAATGGCATCCAAGGGTTGTGGGTAGATGATGTGCCTTACATCAAACGTTGTGTTCAAGATATTGAAGAGAAAGCATGAATATTACTGTCTGCAACCCCCTGTTAAGGACTCCCCTGTCCCTTATCGTTGATGATTCATGTCCTGTTATTAACCTTACCTACTATTGGATACATCAACGACATGCATGGAAAGCGCGACACCATCCAGGTGTGCCACCGGAACGGTGGGAAGGGAATGCTACGCACCTCAAAAAAATACCGCCTACAATTCCCGCCGATTTCGCGTGGGAGTGGGCAGAATGGTGCTGGGAAAACGGCATCAAAGGCAAATTCAGCCTTATTCCGTATCCGGCAGGAGTAGGACGGGTTGACGAAGGATTTCCCGATTTTCCGACACTGGAATATCAGGCATGGCTCCGAATTTATAGAGAAATTATCTGGCCAAACTTCGATTTAACCCCAGAAATGCTTACGCATACCGCAGTCGCTGACTTGGACACACTCACCCTCACGGAGGCATGGGAACAGGTAGAATGGGTGAACCCACCGGTTGACAAGCTCACAGATTATATCATCACAGCGATGGAAATGCTCGATAACGTTGGCATTCCGTGCGAAGGGGTGACAAGCCCTGGTGCATTTGGAAAACGCCAAGAGGCGGCATACAGTCAAGCAGTATTGACCGCTTCACAGCATGTCAATAACAATCCGCGCCCTTTCTATTTTCTCTGGCTTAAGCACGATGAACTCCCGGATGTCCCTATCTGGGGCGCGGAAAAGAGGAACGGAATTGCAATTGCTAGTATTGTCGCATGCGCGGGCGACTGGTTCGGCGGCTGGACAGGCTACGATTTAGGGGATGCGGACCGGTTTATCACGGAAGACTTACAAGGCGGTCGTTTGCCCTCAATTTTGGAAAAGGAGCTCCCGTGTGTCCTCGTTGGACATTGGCCGGGGTTCTATTTCAACGGTGAAAAAAGCGGATTTGACGTGCTGAAAACCGTCAAGGCACGGCTCGATAATTATGACCCGGATGGCACAAAAACACGTTGGATGAAGACCTCCGAAATTGGACACTATTGGATGGCACGCGAATTCACCGACATAACCGTACTGGAAGCACAGCATCAGATTCACCTTGCCACCCAATTCCCAACTGCAAATTTCACATTGGCTCTAGATGCCCCGATACGTGAGGTTCAGATAAATGGATGGCCTCTGCGTGAAGTGCAGTCCCACCGCGACTTTCAGCGGGATACATTCCGCATTGAAGGCAAACGGACCTTCATCGCCTTCGATTTAGAAATCGGGGAAACAGAACTTACGTGGGGGTTTTGATGGAAGTTAGCAAAAAATCCTATACCCTTATTTACAAAGACAAAGAGACCGAAGCGCGTGTTGGTAAACTCCACACTGCCCATGGGATTGTGAACACGCCTATTTTTATGCCCGTTGGCACACGCGGCACCGTGAAGGCTTGCACGCCGCAAGTGCTTACCGAGCAGATTCAGGCGGAAATTATTCTTGCCAATACATATCATCTCTATCTGCGCCCCGGACATGAGACTGTCCAAGAGGCAGGCGGGTTGCACCGATTTATGGGATGGCAGAAACCGATTTTAACCGATAGTGGCGGGTTTCAGGTCTTTAGCCTCGGGCCGCTGCGGACCATTACAGAGGAGGGGGTCAAGTTCCGTTCGCCAATAGATGGCACGGAACGTTTTATGAGCCCTGAACGTTCTATTGAAATCCAGAACGCGCTCGGTGCCGATGTTATCATGGCGTTCGATGAATGTCCCGCACTGCCGAACGATTACGAATATATTAAAAATTCTATGGAAATGACGTTGCGTTGGGCGGAACGGAGCCAAAAAGCACATCAAAACCCGCCCCAACTGCTATTTGGGATTGTGCAGGGGGGCATGGAACGTGACCTTCGCCGGGCAAGTGTGGAGGGAACGGTATCCCTTGATTTTCCGGGGTATGCTATCGGGGGATTGAGCGTCGGGGAGAAAAAGGATTTGATGTACGAGATGTTAGCATATACCGCCCCGCTGCTTCCTGAAGACAGACCGCGCTACTTGATGGGGGTCGGTACGCCCGAAGATTTGGTCTACGGGGTCCGCTGCGGTATTGATATGTTTGATTGTGTTATGCCGACTCGGAATGCACGCAACGGTTCACTCTTTACATCTGAAGGGATTGTCCGCATCCGGAACTCAAAATACGGTCGTGATTTCAGTCCGTTGGATGCAGCGTGTCACTGTTATACCTGTCAAAATTTTACACGCGCCTATCTCCGACATCTACATGTTGAAAATGAGATACTCGGTTCACAACTACACACGTTACATAACCTGCATTTTTATGTGAGTCTCATGCGCGGGGTTCGACGGGCTATCTGTGATGGTAGTTTTGCAGCGTTATCTGCTGATGAACCGGATATTGCAGCGTTGGTGCAGTTAGGACAACCTATTGAGGATGTTGATTAGTGTTAGTTGGGGACAGCAGTATTGTGCTATCAGCACTCCCGCTGGCTAGGCGTTTTACCACACAATGTGTTTCGCCTTATTTGTCCACACCGACTAAATCCCATAATAGCACCGTGCCATCCTCGCTGCCACTGGCAAGAAAAAACTGACCTTTAGGATTAAACGCCACGCTATCGACCGAATCTGTATGTCCACTCAAGGGAAACAGGAAATTGCCTGTGTTGACATCCCACAAACGGATTGTGGTATCAGTGCTGCCACTGGCAAGTACTCTACTATCCGGACTAAATGCTACGCTCCTGATCCAACCGGTATGCCCCTTTAACGTGTGGAGCAGTTCATTTGTGCTTGCATCCCATAAACAGATTGTCCTGTCCCTACCGCCACTGGCAAGCAATTGTCCATCCGGACTAAATGCTATGCTGTTGACACCCCCCGTATGTGCATTTAGGGTGTGCAGTTGCTCACCTGTGTTGACATCCCACAAACGGATTGTTTTATCGGTGCTGCCACTGGCAAGCGTCCCACTATCAGGACTGAAAAATATGCTCATGACAGAACCGGTATGCTCACTTAGCGTTCGGCGCAGCTCGCCTGTGCTGATATCCCATAAGCAGATTGTGTTATTGGTGCTGCCACTGGCAAGCAGCCGCCCATCGGGACTAAACGCTACGCTCCTGATCCAACCCTTCTGTTCACTTAGCGTGTGGAGCAGTTCACCTGTGCTGACACTCCATAAGCGAATTGCTCCGTCCATGCTGCCACTCATAAGCACCCGACTGTCAGGACTAAATGCTACGGTAAAGACATCAGAGCTATCATTCATCAGTGTGTGCAAGTGCCTACCCGTGCTGGCATCCCATAAACGGATCATGTTATCGTCGCCGCCACTAGCAAGCAGTTTGCCATCGGGACTAAACGCCACACCAAAAACCCAATTTGTATGTTCACTTAGCGTGTGGCGTAGCTCACCCGTACTCACATCCCATATATCCCCAGCTCCAGTGGCAAGCGTCTGTCCATCGGGACTAAATGCCACGCTAAAAAGCCAAGAGGTATGCTCATTCAGTGTGCGGCGCAGCGCACCTGTGTTGACATCATAGAAATGGATTCTATTGTACGACCCAGTGGCAAGCAGTTTTCCATCGGGACTAAACGCTACACTATTAACATCCGCCGTATGCTCATCGAGGCTATGGCGCAGTGCACCTGTGCTTGCATCCCATAAATAGATTGTCCTGTCCCTACTGCCACTGGCAAGCAGCAGCCCCTTTCGACTAAACGCTACGCTGTTGACCTCGGCCGTATGTTCAATTAGGGTGCGCAGTCGCTCACCTGTGCTGACATCCCACAAACGGATTGTTCTATCGGTGCTGCCACTGGCAAGCAGTTTTCCATCTGAACTAAATGATACGCTATTAACCTCACCCATCATATCCTTTTTAACCTCACCCGTCATATCCTTCAAGGTGTGCTGTTGTTCGCCTGTGTTGATATCCCACAAACGGATTGTTCTATCGGTGCTGCCACTGGCAAGCGTCTGTCCATCAGGACTAAATGCTACACTATTAACATCCGACGTATGTCCGCTCAAGGTGCGCAAATGTATACCTGTGTTGCCATCCCATAAACGAATTGTTTTATCGGTGCTGCCACTGGCAAGCATTCTACCCTCAGGACTAAACGCTACGCTATTAACACCCGCCGTATGTCCTGTGAGTAGTTCAGATACTTCGCCGCTTTCCGCGTCGTAGAGCCAGATGCCAATACTACTTGCAACTGCTAAACGTGTGCTATTTGGAGAGTAGGCTACCTCTGCTATTCCGCCTTTACCGAAACGGACTTTTGCCTCTTTTGGCAATTCCCATTGTGTATAGTCTTTGAGAAATTCATCTTCTGCTGTGGGACCATTATTAATTTGCTGCGCAGGATTATTATTTCGCTTATCCCCCGCGTTGACGTTTCCTATCTGTGTGCGTATATCGGGTGTAAATTCCAGGTTTACAACTATAGGTGCGTCAACAATATCGACCGTCATCTCGGACTGCGCGTCTAAACTATAAGGGGGTTGGAAACGCGATAGGTATTGGCTGCCTATTCCGAGCATCAGGACAATCAAAACGACACTTGACGCGCTCAACGCCCACGGTAACAACGGTTTGCTGCCTGATGGTGCCGCCGGTTTGATGCGGGAAATTTTTCGCATAATCTGCTCTGTTAGATTTGTGGATAGCTGGAAATTGCGAAGCGTTTCTCGAATCATCGGTTCCTCCTTTTTGAGTCGCTGCCGGGCCCTGTGTAGTCGCTGCTTAACCGCGCTTGTAGATATGCCTAAGAACTGACTAATCTCTTCACACGTCATTTCGCCGAAGTAGTGGAGTGTCATCACCGTGCGTTCACTCTCTTTCAGTTTTGCGAGCAGCTTTTTAACCACCTCGCGCTGTGTTTCAACTGTAGCTTTCGCCTGTTCCGCTGCGATATATTGGGAATATGCCGTATCTGCTGCCACCTCAATAGTAGTATCATCTAGCGATTCAATTTCAATCCGTTTTTTTCGGAGCCAGGCGTGACATTGCCGATTCGCGATGACGTAAAGCCATCCCGAGAACTGCTTTGCATCTCTCAGCGTTGTCAGTTTTTGATAGACTTTGAGGAAGGTGTCTTGTGTAATTTCTTCAGCGATGTGAAAGTCGCCAATTTTCCGCCATGCAAGTGCATGAACCTGCTTTTGATATTTTTTTACCAACGTCTCGAAGGCGGTTTCATCGCCCTCCAAGATGCGGTGTATCAGTTCAACATCGTCGTTTTTCATCAAATACCTCCAGAAAATTGATTCATCGTAAACCAATATATAATGACGCGAGCTAGCGGCAAAATGGTTACATAATTCTGGAAAAAGATGGATTTCGAGGTAACGTGAGCTTGATAATAAATATCCGTTTTCTCTAAACCTTTTTCATCGCGAAAAAAGCGGTATAATTGTAGCATAAACTTCCTAGTTTGTGCTCTAAACCTTTTTCATCGCGAAAAAAGCGGTATAATTGTAGCATAAACTTCCTAGTTTGTGCTGTTTTTTGCTAAAACTACCACAGAACGCTCTAGGTCAAAACTTTTTTCAAACTCGCGTGAGGTAATAAAATATGTGAACACCTCCTGATAGGCGTGGTTTCCTAACCCACCATTTATCCAAGCCTAGTAGGCGCGCTTTTATGAATCAGGACTTACGCAAATTTAGCACATAGTCTCGTAGGGGCGAGGTCACCTCGCCCGCTATACCCTTAAATCCCATTATCTATGGACTTTATCAAAGCACTGCGTAAGTCCTGTGAATATTAATTTTTTAATAAGGAGGTGAGGTCCCATAGAAGTATTGTGCCATCTATACTTCCACTTGCGAGCGTTTTATGATTTGGGGTTAAGACAATACTAGAAACACCTGCCGTATGTTCAATGAGCTTTCGGAAGAGCGTACCCGAATCCGTATTCCAAAAACGGATTGAATTGTCATAACCTCCGCTAACTATTGTGTTTCCATCGGGGTAAATATGAGAGCCGTGACTCCGGAAGTGTGTCCAATCAGCGTATTTTTATGTTGACCGGAGGGAACATTCCATAAACGAATTGTTTTGTCATAGCTCCCACTAGCGAGCGTACTGCCATCCGGATTGAATGCCAGCGTCTCGACACGGTCCGTATGTCCAGTAAATTTCTGAATTTGTGTTCCTGAAATCCAATTCCATATACGGATAGTATTGTCATCACTTCCACTAGCGAGCGTACTGCCATCCGGACTGAAAGCTATGCTAAGGACAGCAGCGGTATGCCCTCTAATTTTCCTTTGTTTACCTGTGTTTGTATCCCATAATCGGATAATATTATCACTCCCAGCACTTGCCAGTATACTGCCATCTGGACTGAACGCAACACTATTAATGCCTCCGCCGATTATACTCTGGAGAGTTTGCTTGTGCGCTCCCGAAACTGAATCCCAAAGATGGATAGTCGCATCGTATCCCCCACTCGCGAGTATCGCGCCATCCGGACTGAAGGCGAGGGTATTAATTTGAAATCTATGTCCAGTGAGAGTTTGCTTAGGTGCGCTTGAATCCCAATCCCATAGTCGAATGTCTGATGTATGTGCACTTGCGAGTATGTGTCCATCTGGACTGAAAGCAATCTCCCAAATTGCTGCGTGGGCATATCCAGTGAATATTTGCTTTTGTTCACCCGAAATCACCTCCCAAATACGGATGGAACCGTCTCCGCTTGCACTTGCTAGTGTTCGCATATCCGGACTGAAGGCAACACTTGCTATATATCCCTCGTGTCCTCTGAGAACTTTCTTTGGCCTACCTGTGTTTGCATCCCACAAGCGGATAGTCATGTCCCCACTACCGGTAGCAATTAGACTTCCATCCGGACTGAAGGTAACACAGGTAATATATTTGCTATGTCTTTTGAGGAGTCCTCCGAGGATTTTCTTTTGTTTGCCTGTGTTTGTGTCCCATATACGAGCAGTTTTTTCATCACCGCCACTTACTAGTAAACTGCCATCTGGATTGAACGCAATACTTCTGACACGCTTCTTATGTCCAAGGAGTGTCAGTTTATGCACGCCAGAAACCCAATCCCATATACGGATAGTATTATCCCTACTTCCACTTGCAAGCAGTGTTCCCTCCGGACTGAAGGTAAGACTTTCGATACCTTTTGTATGTCCTTTGAAGGTATTCTTGTGCCGCCCCGTGTTTGCATCCCACAAGTGGATGTTTCTGGCCCTGCCACCCCCTGCAATAGTAGTTCCATCCGCGCTAAAGGCGATGCTTGTAATACCACCGAAAACATCCTCAACCAGTTTCCGTTTTTCTTTTCCTGTAGTAGAGTCCCAAAGACGAATAGTGTCGTCTTCACCCCCACTTGCGATAGTAGTTCCATCCGCGCTAAAGGCAATGCATTCAACAAAGTCTTTATGTCCTGAGAGCAAGGCGATTTCTTTATAGGTTATTGCATCATAGAGTCTAATCCCAATAGAGCTTGCCACTGCTAGACGTGTACCATCTGGAGAATAAACGAGATTTCCAGTTATCACCCCTTTACCGAGACGTTGTGGTTTGGCACCTTTAGGTCCATTCCATTCTGTATAGTCTTGTGCAAAAATATTGAGTGGCAAAAATATTGAAATGAAAAATAATGCCCAGAGAATTGCGAAAAATTGTGATTTTTTCATGTTTTTTTCCCACAAGAGAGGAATATCTATCCTACCAAATACTTAAAGACAGCGGATAAATTGTCGTCAGGGGAATAGAGTTGAGAAATGTTCAATTCGTTTTCAATCAGAATTTGGGGCAGCCGCGCGTAAAAAGCGTCCGGCTTTGCCGTTTCAATGACAACATCCCCCACCTCATTGCCGAAGGTGACGCTAAGAATATCCTCAAACGGCAGACAGATTTGTGCCAAGCGGCGCGGTTCGACAGCCCGCATGTAGACCTTATGCGGGTGTTCATCGATAAGTTCACGGATGTCGGAGATAGTCCCTTCCGCGAGGATGCGTCCTTGATGAATGAGCAGAATCGTCTCTGTCATCGCTTCTATCTCATAAAGAATATGGCTTGAGACAACCATGCTGATACCCTGTTCCACAAGTTCCGCGAGTAGTGCTAAGATATGCCGTCTGCCAATAGGGTCAAGTCCGGTGAGCGGTTCATCCAGGAAAAGAAGCTCCGGTTCATGGACAAGGGCTTGGGCAAGCTTGATACGTTGGCGCATCCCCTTGCTGTAGGAGCCGATAGGTTTGTCTTTTGCCGAAAGCATGTCCACCGTTTCAAGCACTTTCAAGCTCCGAGATTCTACGTCCGCTTTGTCGTATCCGCTTAACGTCGCAAAAAAGGCGATAAACTCAAAACCGCTCATAAATTGATAGGCTAATTCTATATCCGGGCAGTAGCCGATTCGGCGGGTGAGTTGAACGTTATTCCATACCGGTTGGTCTAGGACAGTGATGTGCCCCTGATTCGGTTTGAGTTGACCGGTCATTAATTTAAGTAGACTTGTTTTGCCTGCCCCGTTAGGGCCTAACAGTCCGGTGATGCCGGGGTGGATTGTCAACGTTACGTCATTTACACCTAGGACTTCGCCGTACCATTTGGACAAGTTTTCAGTTTGAACGATTGGTGTGTTATTCATAGTTAGCTTTCAACTGTTTACAGATTTTGAGGGTTTCTTCAAGATTTTGGATGCCTGCCGTGGTCCCAATAGCAGTTACACATGCTGCGCCTGTTGCGGACGCTAATTCCGCTGTCGCTTTGAGCTCCCATTCCATCACTGTCCCAGCGAGGAAGCCGGCGGCATAAGCATCACCTGCCCCGGTGGCATCAATGACCTCTACACAGTATGCTGGAATAGAAAGTTCTTCAGTATCGGTAGCGACGTAGCTCCCGCGGGCTCCCATTTTGATACCAACGGTGCTAATGCCGTAGTTTCTGAAAAATTGTGCAATTTCGGGCAGCTCGGATGTACCGGTCAGGTGTTCGGCTTCTGTTAAACTTGGCAGAAAGATGTCAACGAACGGCAAACAAGGTTCCAACGTTTCCAACCACTTTCCTGTAGCGTCCCAGGCTGTGTCGAGTGAGGTAGTTATGCCCAACGCCTTCGCTTTTCGGAGCACGTTCGCCATAGGGTGTCCATCAAATTTCGGCATCACAAGCGCGCCCGCGATATGCAGAATCTTCGCGGTTTTAAGAAGTTCCCAATTGATGTCCGCTTCGCAAAGCTCTCCGTTTGCACCGATGTAGTGGCAGAAACTTCGTTCCCCATCGGAGGCAATTGCGACAAATGTAAAGGAGGTGTTGACGTTAGCATCCTGTTGTATACCGGTGGTATCAACGCCATTTTCGGTGAGCGTTTGTAAAACGACATTGCCAAAATGGTCGCTGCCGATTTTTCCCATCCCGCCAACGGAGATGCCTAACCGCGAAAGCGCAATCGCTGTGTTATTTGCACAGCCCCCGGTATGGATTTCTAGTTCATCAAAAAGCTCTAATTTCCCTTTTTCGGGAAAACGGTCTATGGGTCGTCCGAGCACATCGACGACAAAAATTCCGAGCGATAGCACGTCCATCCGTTTCACCTCTTTATCTCCGCTGGTTGTGTATTGAGACTACATCACTGTTTCTCCTCATGGAGATACAAAATCACTAACGTTTCATCATTTAACGTAACGTTTCCATCTGTTGCCGTGAGCGGAATTGCTTCTGAAAACTGCTTCGGTTGCGCCATCCACCCAAGACACACCGCCCGCTTAGAAATATCGGTTGCGGCGGTGTAGTTCTTTATCTCGGTTGTTAAGTATTGTAACACACCTTCCCGTTGTAAGATTTGCGCGAACGGTTTCCGAGCGACGTTCAAACCTTCAGCAGGGGGCATCTTTTCTGCTAGCTTACCGGAGGTGCCAGATGCCAGTATGTCCCTCTCACCGAGTGTGACATTTCCCAAATAGGTTGCTTCTTCGCCTATAAATCGCCATGCGTCTTCTAATTCTAGAGCCGGTTGTTGCCAATCCAAAAATGCCGTTTTCAGATATGTGCTGGGGCTCCACGGTTCCACATAAGCTGCTTGTACCTGAAACAGTGACCCTTGTGTGAGCTTTGGCAACGCTGCGCCGCTCGCTGTTTTTTCTGGTGCCAAAGGACGAATAAAGGTGTCTTGTGTCAGCACAATTGACGTTTCGGTATGGGCAGTCGCGCGTAGTGACACGTAACTTTGGTAGTGTGCGCGGGCCCGTTCCGGATAGACAGATAAAATCGAAAACCGGTCCGCCGTGAGACTTTTCGGCAGCACAGTTCGTGCTACACCGATAGTACTGATGGAAATAAGCACGAGAACCGCTCCGCCAAGCCAATAGCTCCTCGCTTTTTTTTGTGGGTACCGCCTGCCTCTGCTAAAATAGCGGAGGAAACCGCCAAAGCTGAGTAGATATACCGGTAATACTATCGATAGCAGTTTAATGAGCGGAACCTGTGTCGGCATTTTTGACAGAAACTGTTCATAAATTTTTTCATCGTGTTTACGATACTGTGCATATCGCGTCGCCAGGAGCCGGGGTGATTTACCGTGCGTTTTGAGTAATCCACTCCAAAAGGATTCTGCTGCATGCTGTCCGGAAAATGGAGGGGCGTTGTAATCAAACGAGAGACACAGAATCTGCCCACTCCCTAAAAGCCGTTTGGCGACGTAAATCTGTTCATTTGTACCAATTACGGTATGGCATCCGGGGTGCGGTGCAAACTGGATATGCTTAAACGGTGTCCTGATATGCTCCGACATGCCCCCCTCCGACTTAAAGCCGAATTGTTGTTGCAAGACAGGGGGTATAACGTCAAGTGTCTGCTCACGTATCAGTTGAACCGGCAAAAACTGTTCAATAAAACTCCCTTTCAGGTAACGAAAGTTGCTGCCCCCCGATACAATCAGCGTGCCCCCCCGTTGTATCCAATCTAATAGTGCTGTTTGTCGTGATTTAGAAATGCGCGTCGGCGTTAGTGCTATCTCACGGATAACGAGCACATCTATGCTGCTATAACCTATCCACTGTGTCGGCATCGCGTCCGAATTTGGAAGGTATTTGACCTGTATCTGTGTGCCTTCGGCATCTAGTTGTTTTTTGTCAATTAATTTTTGTAGCTTGTCCCCACTCGGCACTAATCCAAGCACGAAATAGTCGACGTTTTCTATCGATGTTGGCGGTAAAATCTCTTGCATCGCCCTCGGTGCTAATTGCTGCCCCGATTTTTCTATTTGTGCAAGTTTTATAACAAATTTTGCAGCTGTCTTGGGACAGTAGACATAGAGTTGTTTACGTTGCCAATCGGTTGTGCTGAGCTGCAGCGGCGTAGTGTGTCGCTGAATAGGCACATCTGAAATCCGATTGCGAACCTCAACCGTGAGTTCTCCGTTAAACGACGTAGCTTCATTCTGGCTTCGCACGATGACATTCAGGGGCACCCATGTTCCCGCTTTGTAGCCGTCGTTGAACCCAAAGGTTACCTCCTCAAAATTCACCGCGCAGAGGGCAGAAGATGCAGCAAAAAATGCTAATAAAAGTGTCGCTTTTGTTCTCATCGCAACGCCATCTCCACGAAATGCGTCTTTATATAAGACGTAAAAACTATGTTTTTAGATGAGGCGCGCTGGATTTTTAGAGAGCCGTGTCTCCGTCGCGCCATCAAAAGGGGATGTGCTAAAAACCCCGTTCCCTAACATAATCATGGAGGCAACACCCCCTGCCGCCTCAATTTGTGAGATTGTCTCTATCACCCGTGCATCGCGCAGCAAACCGCTCTCCACTGAAAATTGTTTTGCGACTGCAAAACATTCGGTAAAAAGTGCCTGCTCTTTCACAGCATCTGTGAGCGATTGCAAAGCAGCTAAGGCGGTATCCGCAGCACGATTGATTCGTCTTGTCTGCTCCGGGTTTCCAAGCACCTCGCTCGTCCGAATCGGGCCGAAGTACCGATAATAGATAGGTTGTTCAGCAATCGGCAGCCTGTCAGCGACTAACGGCGCGCCCTCCTTCAACTTGACGAGACAACCGCCGTGGTATTGCGAACAGACATCGCCTAGCCCAGTGCGATTTTCAACTTCGGCAACGTGTGCTATCATTGCAAGCTCCGCAACGGATTTACGGCGTTGCAGCAGTTCGTTAAGGGAATATGCTGTTGACAACGCAGCAGCACCGCTCAACCCGAAACCGCAACCGAGCGGCAGCGGGGAGGTAATGTCTACCTTTATGTCTACTTCAGTGAGCTGATTGACGACATGCCGAACCGTTGGAAAATTGATACCCTCTCCGTTAAATAGGACTATTGTCTCGTCATGCACAGAGACGGTGACTTCTACACCCTCTTTGACTGTAAACCCCATGCCGAGTGAATGCATGCGGGCTGCATCAGGATGCGGAATAACCTTGAAAACACACGAAATGTTGCCAGGGGCAAATGCGCTTGCCATGTCGCTCCTTTCTTTTTAAGATGAAGAGACTCCCTTAACAATCCCAAGTCTTTAGCTTTGGGTCCAACCCGCGTCTCTTGTGCGACCGCAAATCAAAAGAAGAACTTTGACTTTTGCACTTGATTCGTGGTATAATATTAGCATAACCCGTGGCAACCTATGTCTCTCTAATACTTGTTAGAGTGGTTGCCCATCCTAAAGACATAATGGGTTAAGGTTATGGGTTTATTCCGATTTTAAACAACTTCCGTTATCCTGCTATAAGCGAAGGTTAACGGTGCAGGAATTGTAAAACAATGCTTTGCCACGAAGATAGTGAGTCAGAAAGCGTATCAGGAGGCTGCCCAAACCATTGGTCTCCTGTAGTAGCGTCTGTGGAGCGCGCCGCCTTTGTCATAAAAGGTCAAGCATTCGTGAACTGCGAATGTCGTAACTTCGGTTTTTCAGGTCACCCGAAGGGGACTTACACCGATGGAGCCGCCGATGAGCGGTAAAATGCTGCCCGTATGTCTGTAGGGAGACGGGCCTTCTTTATGAGGTCCCACTGCTTTAGCTGTGGGAGTGCTTCACTAGCCTTAAACGCCTTGCATGTCTACAAAGTTTATCTAAGGTAGGCTCGGGATGTCCGTGTCTATTGAACGCGTTTATAGATGTGCCCCAAAGACAGTTCGCAGCGAATTGAATCCACAGAAAGTACATCCGCAAGTTCCGATAATTCGATCACTCTCCACTGCGTTCCTAAGCGAAAATGGCGTTCAACGTTTACCCTGTCTTGCGAAACAAGGATGTACTCTTGCAAGGACACAATCTGCTTATAGGATTCAAATTTTTCACCTCTGTCATACGCTGCTGTTGAGCGGAAAAGCACCTCTACAATAACAGTTGGATTGAGAAGCGTATCAAACATATCATCTTCAAAACGGGGTTCATCACAGACCACAACAACATCCGGATAGAAGTAAGATGGTATTGGCCTCGCCTTCACGCGCATCTCGCTAGCGTAGACCTCACAATCCCGATTTACCAGTTGATTGTAAAAACCATTAAGTATATTTCCTGTGAGGAGGTTATGTGCGCGACTTGCCCCGGACATCGCGAATATCTGTCCGCTGAGATATTCATTTTTGAAGGGTGCTTTGCGTTCCCAAGCAAGGTATTCCTCAGGTGTCAGTTGGGTTTGCACAGCAATGACAGTCATGATTTCCTCCTTCAATTTCCTACACATTTCGTCGAGGCGGTGCATATCTCGGATGGAAAGAATCTTCACCATATTGCCCATCCGTAATCTTCGCCGCTTGGCCGCCCCCGGTAACGGAACATCGGGCACCGTCTAATTCTGGGAGAACGTATCGTTCGAACCATGCCCCCATCTGTCGTCGCATGTCAGATATTAGGGCGTTATGCGACTTGTCATCTATTAGATTTTTCCGCTCACGTGGGTCATTCACAAGATTATAGAGTTCGTGCGGTCCGTAAGGATAGCGGTGGACGTACTTCCACTCCTGTGTCCGAATCATGCGTACCGGCCCGTATTCATCAAAGATAACGATTTCATCTTTGGCATCGTTTGTCTCCCCAGAAAGCGCGGGCACGAAACTTCTACCGGGTGACATGTCGTCATTCGGGTCGGGTAAACCGAGGTAATCGAGAAGTGTCGGCATAAAGTCGTATTGGCTCACCATCGCTTCGCTGACGCGTCCCGCCGGTATTCTGCCCGGATGACTTACAACAAACGGCACTTTAACAGAGTTCTCGTACATATTCAGCGGAAATGTACCGTTCCCTTTATGCCAAAAACCGTTATGTCCGCATGAATAGCCGTTGTCACTGCTGAACACAACCACCGTGTTTTCACGGATGCCCAATTGCGTAAGCCGTTCTAAAATTCGACCGACATTCAAATCAAGGGCAGTAATTGCTGCGAAATAACCTTTCAACGATTCGCGGTTTCCCATGTGTGCTGCCGCACCTTGGACCGCCCACGGATGCAACGCCTCTTGTGGACACGTCTTGAAGGGACAATCGTCGTAAGAGTCGACAATATCCTGCGGATGTCCTGTAAACGGCGTATGCGGTGCATTGTAGTTCACGCTCAAGTAAAACGGCCCTTCGCTATTTGCCGAGATAAAATCTAACGCGTCATCGGTGATTACGTCTGTCAGATAGCCGGGTTGCATTTCAACTTCGCCATCCCGAATCATATTCGCATCGTTGTATTTGCTCCCCCCGGTCGGTAATGCGAACCAGTGGCTAAACCCGTGTTGCGGTGTTAGGCTATCCCCGAGGTGCCACTTTCCGCTCAATCCCACGGTGTAATCGTTCTCGGCGAGGACATCGGTATAGCAGGTGAGTCCATCGAGGTATTGAGAGGGGTCGGGGGGCATATTTCCATCCCGAATCCAGTCGTGTACGCCGTGTGCTGAGGGAATACGGCCTGTCATAAGACTTGCGCGTGCTGGCGAGCAGACAGGACTTGTGCAGAAGAAATTGGGAAACCGTGTGCCTTCTGATGCCAATTGGTCGATATAGGGTGTCCGAACTTCATCGTTGCCGGCACAGCCTGCCGCCCACGGTCCCTGGTCATCTGTTAAAATAAAAATCACATTCGGTCTGTTTTCCATATTATATCCTCCGTTTTCATTGGTAAGATTGTTTTTCCTTAGAACGGTTCATTCACTTTGCAATTCTCCGAGGAGACGGACGATGTCGCGATAGCACTTGTCAAACGAATCTGCTTGACGTGCTTGTTCAAGGTCGAAGAGGGCAGTGAAAGCGGGCTGATCGTTCTTAGCACGATATTTTTTGCCTTGCACCATCTGCTGACTCAACCACTCCTTTGCCCCACGGATTGCCTCCGGGTTATTCGGAGGTTGAATCTCGTTTTTTAACCCTCTTTGGCCACGGAGTGACTCGGCTGCTGCAAGAAACCATGCTTCGAACTCCTGCTTGGCAAGCACAACGGCAATCGGTAAATTGCCTTGGGCTTGTGTTGCCCTGCGAAGTAGTTCTGGTCCCAGTTGTGCTGGACAGTCTCTATCGCTGTCAAGAATGATAAATATAGCACCTTGCCCGCCAATCTGGTGAGCGGCTAATTCGACCTTTCGCTCAAGTTCATTTGACTCAACAACCTGATTTCTCTTAACACGAATTGGACGCGGCAGGTCAATCACCAATTCTGGATAAAGCTCCGCCGCGATGCGACGAATCAAGATTGGAACAGCTGCCACCTCACCCTGGCCCTCAACAATGCAACCGATTTTAACTAGCATCTCCGCTTTCCCTTATGCTTTGTTGACTAGAATTTCTTCTCTCAAAATTGAAAAAGCGGAGTTGTTTTGCCTCTTCAGCGGAAACGACAGATGCCGGCTCGGGTTGAAGCTGATCACAGCGTAGGAGTTCGCCTATTGTAAACAGTTTTTTACGGACCACAGACCTGCTTACAGCATCCACAGGAGCAATCACTGTCCCACCATCAAGGACTTCAGCAACAAGAAGTGTTTCTATATCCACCCTCTTTTCATCAAGCAGAGCTGCACTGTGGGTAGGGACAATAACCTGCAAGTTTTGGGAGGCGTGTTGAAGTTCAGGCAACAACGTTCCCACTACCATAGGATGTATCCCGCTTCCTGGTTCCTCAATCCCTACAAGTGACAAGTGCCCTGGGGTCTCGTGATTTGTCTGAAACAGTGCCACCATAATTCCCAATATACGGAAAGCACTATCAGCCATATTTTTGGCAAAAAATCGCAGAGGGGGTTTGCCCTCTCCTACATCCTGCCTGAACACCAACATCTCCTTGGGCCCAAACTTTTCAACTTCTACGCTACTAACCCCCGGCACAACTATTGTGAGATATTCCTCAATACTCTGCTTCACGATAGGGGGAAGTCTATTGAAGACACTCGTAAAATTGCTACCATCGCGAGCAAGCACATCGCGCGAATCTGGCGTTTGCAAATCTCGAATTTTATCGGGGTTGAGGTTATAGAATCCCATCCGAGAAAGGGCATCGTAGACAGGTCTAAATTCAGGTAAACCGGAAGCATTTACCAAGTAAAGCCGCTCGGTTGTAGCCGCTGGGGCAACTTCTACACTACTATCGGTCACAGTTCCGTTATCCACACGGAAGTATACCTCACCCTCATTCAGTATTTTACACTCTTCTGTCTGAACCTCATAGCCTCCGGGTGAACGGGTGCCGATCCGGAAGGCATAATGGCCTGTTGAACCATCGGGCAGAACGAACTCAAGCCGAACACTAAAATGGGTTGGCGGTTCGCAGGAGCGACGGTGGACATCGTTAATACCGCCTCGGTCACGAATTGCATGCTCCAGCGAGGTATTTAACGCATCCGAAACGAATCGCAGCGCATCCAGAAAATTGCTTTTCCCCGTACCGTTACGACCGACGATGAACGTCAACGGGCCTAGCTGCACATCACACGCAGCAATGCTTTTATAGTTTTTCAAAATAACTCTTGTAATAAACGTTGAATCTTTCATGACATCTTTTAAACCTTGTTGCGCTCCGGGAAATCTGTCTCCGATTTCGTTGGTAAGATTGTTTTTCCTTAGAGCGGTTCACTCATTTTGCAATTCTCCGAGGAGACGGACGATATCTCGATAGCACTTGTCAAACGAATCTGCTTGCCGTGCTTGTTCAAGGTCGAAGAGGGCAGTGAAAGCGGGCTGGTCCTCCTTAGCACTATATTTTTTGCCTTGCACCATGTGCTGACTCAACCACTCCTTTGCCCCACGGATTGCCTCTGGGTCATTCGGCGGATGAATATCGTTTTTTAATCCTCTTTGGCCACGGAGCGACTCGGCTGCTGCAAGAAACCATGCTTCGAACTCGTGCTTGGCAAGCACAACGGCAATCGGCAAATTGCCTTGTGCTTGTGTTGCCCTATGAAGTAGTTCTGGTCCCAGTTGTGCTGGACAGTCTTTATCGCTGTCAAGAATGATAAATATAGCACCTTGTCCGCCAATCTGGTGAGCTACGAATTCAACTGCTCTTTCAAGTTCGTTCTCTTTAACAACCTTATTCCGGGGACGGCGAATAGGTGGTGGCACAACAATCGGCAATTCTGGATAAAGATTCGCAGCGATTCGGCGAATCAGAAGGGGGACAGTTGCTACCTCGCTTTCCCCTTCGACAATGCAACCGATTTTGACTGTCATTCGTGCTTTCCTTTACTCCTTGCTTTGGCAGACTTTGACTTATCAAAGATAGGCAGAAGCAGTTGTTTCTCCTTTGCCGCAGGAAGAGCTGCCGGATCTGGTTGCAATTGATTACTCCGTAAAAGTTCTCCGGCCGTAAACAACCGATCTTGTACCGCAGCTCTGCTTACAGCATCCACAGGAGCGATCACTGTCCCACCATCATCCGCTTTAACTGCAAGGATTGACTCCACGTCCACCCTCTTTTCATCAAGCAGAGCTGCACTGTGGGTAGGGACAATAACCTGCAAGTTTTGGGAGGCGTGTTGAAGTTCAGGCAACAACGTTCCCACTACCATAGGATGTATCCCGCTTCCTGGTTCCTCAATCCCTACAAGTGACAAGTGCCCTGGGGTCTCGTGATTTGTCTGAAACAGTGCCACCATAATTCCCAATATACGGAAAGCACTATCAGCCATATTTTTGGCAAAAAATCGCAGAGGGGGTTTGCCCTCTCCTGCATCCTGCCTGAACACCAACATCTCCTTGGGACCAAACTTTTCAACTTCTACACTACTAACCCCCGGCACAACTATTGTGAGATATTCCTCAATACTCTGCTTCACGATAGGGGGAAGTCTATTGAAGACACTCGTAAAATTGCTACCATCGCGAGCAAGCACATCGCGCGAATCTGGCGTTTGCAAATCTCGAATTTTATCGGGGTTGAGGTTATAGAATCCCATCCGAGAAAGGGCATCGTAGACAGGTCTAAATTCAGGTAAACCGGAAGCATTTACCAAGTAAAGCCGCTCGGTTGTAGCCGCTGGGGCAACTTCTACACTACTATCTGTCACAGTTCCATTGTCCACACGGAAGTATACCTCACTCTCATTCAGTATTTTACACTCTTCTGTCTGAACCTCATAGCCTCCGGGTGAACGGGTGTCGATCCGGAAGGCATAATGGCCTGTTGAACCATCGGGTAGAATGAACTCAAGCCGAACACTGAAGTGGGTTGGAGGTTCGCAGGAGCGACGACAGACATCGTTAATACCCCCTCGGTCACGAATCGCATGGTCCAACGAGGTATTTAACGCATCCGAGACGAATCGCAGCGCATCCAGAAAATTGCTTTTCCCCGTACCGTTGCGACCAACGATGAACGTCAACGGGCCTAGCCGCACATCACAAGCAGCAATGCTCTTATAGTTTTTCAGAATAACTCTTGTAATAAACGTTGAATCTTTCATGACATCTTTTAAACCTTGTTGCGCTCCGGGAAATCTGTCTCCGATTTCGTTGGTAAGATTGTTTTTCCTTAGAGCGGTTCACTCATTTTGCAATTCTCCGAGGAGACGGACGATATCTCGATAGCACTTGTCAAACGAATCTGCTTGACGTGCTTGTTCTATATCAAAAAGTGCTGCAAGTGCAGGTTGGTCTTGTGTTTCAGTATACGTTCTACTGCTCTCCATTTGATGCCTCAACCATTCCTTTGCCCCACGAATCCCCTCTGGATTATCTGGTGGATTAAGATCATTTCTTAATCCTCTTCGACCGCGAAGTGACTCGGCTGCTGCGAGAAACCATGCCTCAAACTCATGCTTGGCAAGCACAACGGCAATGGGCACATTCCTAAAAACTTGTGAAACCCGATGAAGTAGTGCCGGTCCTACTTCTGCCGGACAATCATCATCACTGTCAAGGATAATGAATATAGCACCTTGCTTCCCAATATTCTGATATGCCAAACCGACTGCTCGTTCAAGTTCACCTATCTTAAAAACCTTATTCCTGGGAATGCGGATAGGGACTGGAATAACAGGTTCCAATTCAGGATGATGGATGGCTGCTACGCGTCGAATCAAAATTGGCACCGATGCTACCTCGCTTTTTCCCTCAACAACACATCCAATTTTGACTGTCATTCATACATCCCTTTATTCTTGGTTCCAGCAGAGCTTATCTTGTTGAAATCAAACAAGTTAGGTTGTGTTACCTTTTTAGCATGATCCACGGATGCCTGATTTGGATCAGGTTGCAATTGATCACAGCGTAAGAGTTCGCCTATTGTAAACATTTTGTCATGTACCACAGATCTGCTTACAGCATCAACAGGAGCAATCACCGTATTCCCTTTATTTGCTTCAACTGCAAGAATCGAGTCCACATCCAGATGCTTGTCCTCAAGCAGCTCTGGGCTGTGAGTAGTGACGATAACCTGCGTTCTGTGGGCAGCAGCTTGAAGTCCATCAAGCAACACGCCCGCTGCTGCAGGATGAAGTGCTATCTCTGGTTCCTCAATTCCCACAAGTGGTACGCGTTTTTGTTCACCCTGAGTTCCTTGAAACAGTGCGACAAGAATTGCCAACGCGCGGAGGGTACCATCGGACATATTGTTTGCCAAAAATCGCCAATAGTGCTTATCTCCTGCGACATCCTGCCTGAATTCTAATGTCTCTTTGGGACCTAGATTTTTGACTTCTACTTTGTGCACCCCAGGTACAACCACAGCTAGAAACTCTTGAACGCGTTCCTTCATAGCAGTAGAAAATTGACCAAAAACACTCGTAAGATTACTACCGTCACGAGCAAGCACATCACGCGGATCCGGTGCTTGCAAATCTCGAATCTGATCGGGATTTAGATTGTAAAATCCCATCCGGGAAAATGCATCGTAAACAGGACGAAATTCAGGTAAACCGGAAGTATTTACCAAGTAAAGTCGATCGGTTGCAGCCGCTGGAGCGACTTTTACACTACTAGTCACAGTCCCGTTATCCACACGGAAGTATACCTCAGGTGCGAGAATCTCATTCAGTATTTTACACTCTTCTGTCTGAACCTCATAGCCTCCGGGTGAACGGGTGCCGATCCGGAAGGCATAATGGCCTGTTGAACCATCGGGTAGAATGAACTCGAGTCGAACACTGAAGTGGTTCGGGTGCCCGCGGGAGCGACGGCGGACATCGTTAATACCGCCTCGGTCACGTATTGCATGGTCCAGCGAGGTATTTAACGCATCCGCAACAAATCGCAGCGCATCCAGAAAATTGCTTTTGCCTGACCCATTGCGCCCTACGATGAACGTCAACGGGCCTAGCCGCACATCACAAGCAGCAATGCTCTTATAGTTTTTCAGAATAACTCTTGTAATAAACGTTGAATCTTTCATGACATCTTTTAAACCTTGTTACGCTACGGGAAATCCGTCTCCGACAAGCGGCTCACCATCGGCAACCTCAATCGTGGGAACGAGTATGTGCCCAGGGGATTGCGCGTTGTTATAGCAGACATCCTGCGCCATAAAAATCATCACGAAGGCACGACGCTGCTGCTCTGTAACGTTTGGGGGTGTGCCGTGCCAGTTCAGGCAGTGATGGAACATACACTCACCCGCTTTCAATTCCACCGGAATGCCGTGGCTGATGTCTAGACCTCGTCTTTCTGCCCAGGGGTTCGGCGGGGGTTCGCGACCCTCTTCGCGCGCTTTGGCGGTTTCTGCGTCAAATGCCGCTTTCGCTGCGACAGAAAAACGTTCATCTTTGTGGCTCTTCGGCATAACGTGCATGCAACCGCTATCCACCGTGGCATCATCCAGCGCAAGCCAGCAACTGACAATGTTCGGCGGGCTGAGGGGCCAGAAGAAAAAGTCGTGGTGAAACCCAAAATGACCGTTATCGTGTGGCGGTTTGGAAATAATCTGATCGTGCCAGAGGCGCACTTCAGGCGTATCCAGTAAAGCGCGGACTGTCCCCGCAATCAGCGGGTGATGGATAGCCGCCTCATAGTGCAGCTCGCGTTTCCACATATTGACGTATTGATGAATTGCACGAGGATGTCCGCTACCCCGCTTGAGACGGTCTTCCTTCCGATCATGTCCGTATTTGAATTCTGGTGATGAATCATCGCCTTCGTTGAGTTCCACTTCGATGATAGTGTCTAACCCGGCGCGCATGGCTTCAACGCCGTCGCTATCTAAAACTCGCCCGAATTTGAGGTATCCGTTCTCCTGAAAAAAATCGATCTGCTCCTGTGTTACCATTCTGTTTCTCCTTCGAAATTTGATAAAATTTCTGCTGTTGCTTTTTTAAATCGGAAACTGATGATTTCCCGCAGTTAACCCACCATCAATCACAAAAACCGCACCTGTTGCAAAACTCGCCTCATCCGAAGCGAGGAAAAGCGCAGCATTCGCTATGTCCACCGGCTTACCGATACGACCAAGCGGATACCACGGCGTAATCTCGTCCAAGATATGTGGGTTGCGTGCAAGCATCGGCTCCCAAACCTCCGTTTGCACAGTGCCGGGACAGATACAATTGATACGGATATTGTCTTTGCCGTGCGAAACTGCCATTGAACGGGTTAGCGCAATAACGCCACCTTTCGCTGCTGAATAGGCGTGAATACCCTGCAACCCGATAAGCGCATTGACAGACGCAATATTGACAATGCTGCCGCCCCCGGCCTGCTGCATCACCGGGACCACCGCTTCGGCGCACTGACTCGTGCCGCGAAGAGCTACCGCCAAGTTTGCCTCCCAGTTATTGTTCAGCACATCCGCTGTAGAACAGATAGCATTGTTCACAAGAATGTCAACTGTGCTGTAGGTATCAACCGTTTCAGCGATAAGCCTTTCCGCATCAGTAGCATCGGAAACATCCGCGTTGACGAACAGTGCTTCTCCGCCTGCATCCGTAATGACAGAAACGGTATCCCCTCCGAGGGCATCGTTCACGTCATCAACGACGACCTTTGCCCCCTCTTCGGCGAACCGAATCGCAATTGCTCTTCCGATACCGCGTCCGGCCCCAGTGACAATGGCAATTTTGTTATTTAACCGCACTTTATTTCTCCACTGCATTTATTCTTTACTAAACTTTGGACGATTTCTTGTAGCAATCACCATCATTAATCAGGAAATGCGACGCGTGCGTAAATATCCTCTAAAGACAACTTGCATTCAATTGAATTGAGCAACAGAACATCTTCGGACGCGTGAAACGTTTTCCCGACCCACTGTGGCTCAATAATCCGATAATGATCGACCTGAACCCTATCCTGTGAAACAAGGATATATTCTCACAAGGAGGCAAGCTCTTGATAGTGTGCAAATTTCTCACCCCTGTCGGACACTTCGGTTGATAGGGAAAACACCTCTACGATAAGGGTGGGGTTGAGAAGCGTATCAAAAACGTTATCCTCAAAACGGGGTTTCTCACAAACAACAACGACATCCGGGTAGAAGTAGGAGCCTGTTGGGCTAGTACGAACGCGCATATCGCCGCTGTAGATTTCACAACCGTGTCTGCGCAATTGGATATTCAGTTCAGTAGTTATATCCACCGTGATTATGTTATGTGCGCGACTTGCCCCGGACATCGCGAGGATTTCTCCGTGGATGTATTCGCTTTTGTATTTTGCCCGGCGTTCCGAAGCGAGATATGCCTCAGGGGTGATGTACGCCTCCGCTGCAGCTGATGACATGTTTTCGCCTCTCCTGAATGGGATTTATCAAATTATAGCACCTTACAAGCAAAATTGCAACGAGCGAGCGCGTAATAGGTGTGTAAAGTTTTTGTACAAACAGTCCGATGTCTTCTGTAGAAGCCTGCTTCGCACGCGACCTAAAAAACGCGTACGCATATTATGATAAAGCGATGTCTTCTGTAGGAGCGTGCTTCGTACGCGACACAGTAGTGTTGTGGAAGCATGCTGCTCTTGGAAGATCTTCTGTAGGAGCGTGCTTCGCACGCGACGTGTACTGTAACGGTTGCTCGTCAACCTCTTGCACGCTCTTCTGTAGGAGCGTGCTTCGCACGCGACCCCCCTAACACAACTTGAGGGCAACAGTCCGCGTACGTCTCGTTTGCACCCGGCGAACATGCGACAGGCATCGAATTGACTTCCCACATTTTGCTGCGTCTCAATAAACAGGAGCGTAGAGCTGTTGGTTTGACTTTTTTAGAGTACTCTTTGCTTTCCCAGAAGACCGACATGGGGCCCCGAAGTTTTCCCCTCACCCGCTTAGCCGAATTATCTGCGGACCTCCGGACCCTTGTCTTGGATATTCTTCAACGTCCACCGGTCAGTGATGTGCTTTTGCTTTCATCGTATACACCCTCAATTTCCGAGACGATTCCGATTACACTCCTACAGACGGTTCGCTAAGCAAACCTGCTTGCAGATTTTACGCTATCCTTTGCAGGCGTACTGACAAAGCACGCCTACAAAGGTTACAGAAAACCTGCTTGGTTGCTACTACAGCGATTTGATTTTGATGTTTCGGCACCAGATTTTTCCACCATGGTCCTGGATACCGATATGTCCGTTACGTGGAAAATCTTTGAGGGCAACACCGAATTTGTTCCGGCTCCCATCAGGATTCTGGTGGGGTGTATCCCACAAATCCAAATCGGCGCGAACAATTTCCTCACCGTTCATCTCCACGATAACAAGACTTTCGTCACACGTGATACGCATTTCGTTCCACTCGCCTGCGGGTTTAGAAACGTTGCGTGTCGGTTCAAGTGCATCGTAAAGCGCGCCGCAGTCATGTTTCGTAGCAGGCTCCTTACCGTGCGTATCCAATATCTGGATTTCCAGCCCGGTTTGCACCGGACGATTTAGGTCTGCCCACCGGATGAAAATTCCGCTGTTGACGTTGGGTTCGGTTTTGAAATCTAGTGCCAACGTGAAGTTATCAAATTGCTCTTCAGTGTAGAGATATTGTCCCCCCTGTACGGTGCAGAGAATACTGCCATCATCTACAACCCATCCTTCGTCATTTCCGGTGGCACCCCATCCGGTTAACGTTTCGCCATCAAAAAGAGAAATCCAACCATCAGCCTGTTCTTTTGCTGTTAACATTATATTTTCCTTTCGCGTGGGCAACTTAGGAATCAGTGCCCGTGTGTTAATTCGCTTCGTGCAAACTCTTCAGAAAAAGCCTGCCGACATCAAGATTATAGTCAAAATCGGTTGCTGCCCAAGGGCTGTTATACCCGATAATAGGCACATAACTTTCATGCCGCGAGCCGTGTGAACGGACAGAAGCCGGTTCCACTGCCGTGTCCAATTCGCCGAAGACCGTGTTTTTATCTGCAAGCACAAAAATGTCGCCAATCCGCTCAGGGTGAAGACGAAATGTGTTTGCGGCATCTTCAGCCGTGTATACCTCTTCAACACCGGGGGTATTCAGCAGCCGCTGCACTGCTTGTTCGGTATCCGTTCGGTTTTCCAGAAAAATGTATGCCGCGCCGCCCAAGTTGCTGTGATGTGCGACATATCGGTCTTTGATAATCGGGATAGCGTTTGCAGGTATACCGTGCTGTGTTAGCACACACCCCGGGTCAATAGCAGTTGTTTTGGGTAGCATACCGTGGTCAGCGGTGATGTATATCTCGCGTTCCGGGTCATCATCAACGATATCCCCGATGATTCGGTCAAGTTCTGCAGTATGCTGCTGTGCCAGTTCCGCCTCCGGTGGATATTTATGCTGAACCCAATCCGTTGTTGAACAGTAGACCAGCTCCGGATTATACACTCGTAACGTATACCGCACAGCACGTAGTAGCCACCAATTGATTTCAACGGAGTAAATCGGCTCCGCTGCCCCAACCGCTTTGACGTATTCAGTGGGAGGGGCTTCAGCGGCAACTGCAATATCAGCACCCGCTGCTAGCATCCGTAACAACTTTTCCTTAGTGACAAATAGGGCAGTTTTATCGGCAAATTTTGTGGATTTAGCAACCTCAAACAGTGTTGGGGCGAGGAGAAAACGGTTATCCTCAATGAATTCCCCCTTTCCGGTGCGTCTATCCACGTGATAATTTGTCGTAATACCGTGCGTCATCGGAAACGTTCCCGTTGCAATGCTGACGTTATTGACATTCGTCACAGATGGAATAACGGCGTTAGCGTGCCGATAGAAACCGGCTGCTGCCAGCTTTCGGATGTTAGGAATTTCGCTCGCTGCCAGGTAGTCGTGGCTACCCGCATCAATACAGAGGATGAGAATTTTCCGTTTTTTCATGCGATGTGTGTGCTCCGTTATCCCTTTTTTCTGCCCATTTGTCCTACCTGCCTTCTGAAAAAAATTATAGCACAATTCTTTTTAATTGCCAATTGATATTGTGTTGTGGGTGGAAGAGGGGAAGGATGGAAAATTGAAAGGCAGAAGAGTGGAAGCCGCAATATCCTTGCAATATATCACTACGGTATCAGCATTTTACAAAGCACGGCAAAGTTGCCTGCAATGAACGTGTAGAAATACACGTCACCGTGACCAATTCACCCGCTTGGTTCTTACCCACCCAATACGCACCACGTCTAAGGTTCAAGTTCCCACAAAAGAATAGTGCCATCATCACTCCCACTAGCGATGGTATTCCCATCCGGACTAAACGACACACTATTGACCCAACCCGTATGTCCTTTGAGTGTTGTGATAATTTTTCCAGTGTTTGTGTTCCATAGCCGAATAGTCTTGTCCCCACTCCCACTAGCGATGGTATTCCCATCCGGACTAAACGACACGTTACTGACTCCTGCCGTATGTCCCGTGAGTGTTGTGATAAGTTGTCTAGTGTTTGTGTTCCATAGCCGAATAGTCTTGTCCATACTCCCACTAGCGATGGTATTCCCATCCGGACTAAACGACACGCTAAGGACCGGTCTTGTATGTCCTATGAATATTGTGATAAGTTCTCCAGTGTTTGTGTCCCATAGGTGAATGGTAGCGTCAAGACTCCCACTAACTATAGTGTTCCCATCCGGGCTAAACGACACGCTTTCGACATTATACTTATCTTCTAGTAGCGTTCTGATAATTTTTCCAGTGTTTGTGTCCCATAGGCGAATAGTTCCATCATCACTCCCACTAACGACGGTATGACCATCCGGGCTAAACGACACGCTATTGACATCACCCATACCTCCTTTGAGTGTTCTGATGAGTTCACCTGTGCTTAGGCTCCATAAACGAATAGTTTTGTCCACGCTTCCACTAACGATGGTATTCCCATCCGGACTAAACGACACGCTTTCGACTATATGCATATCTCCAGTGAGTGTTGTGATAAGTTGTCTTGTGTTTGTATCCCATAGGTGAATGAGACCGTAACGGTTAGAAGCGCAAACAAAATCGTTAGCGTCAAAAACCCGTTTTTCATGAGGGGTGTCTCCTTTTATCTTCTTATGCGCATCTTTCGTGTCGTGGTAAAGTTGCCTGTGGTAAGCACTCTGATAGATACCCATAGACTTATGCCCAAATCTAACAAGCGAACCAACTATATAGGAAATAGTACAACACCTTTGACAGATATTGTCAAGGAAAAAGAACGGACACCGAATCAGGATAGTCCTATCTTGCGGATGGAAGGATGGAAGATTGGTAAGGGTGAAGGAGTGAAAGAACCGTTCACGTTGACAGATAGTATTGCAGTTCATCCAACACAACTGTCGCATAGCCGCCCGGGGGCAACGTAAAACAGATACCTAATCCCAAGTCAACAGTCGTAACCTGATGCAGTTCCATAGGCATACGCAGTGAGCGGCGCGTTCCCGGCAACCGGATTCCCACAGCTTCGCGAAACGCTTCGAGCTCAACGCCTTCCGCTGCGAGGCATTCCGCCTCTAACGCCTCCACTACACCGACCGGTTGACGCATCTTGTAACCGAAAATGGGGCCCGAAGGACTAATCTCAAACGCATCTGCCCGCGGCTGCTCCAGGGCAGCGTTTTCGACAAGAAACGGCGCACCGTTGCTGTGTTTCACCGCAATGTCGCCAGGGAGAAGGTTCCCCAAGTTAGGCAGTCGCTTCTCCAAAACAGCGTTAAACAGATATGCCTGATATGCCGACAGAAACAGTTTCCGCAGCCGATGTGGAATGCGGGTGACCGCTTTCTCGAAAGCTCCCCGCTTCGCTTTTCGCTCCACCTGGCTTGCGAATCCGCTGAACTGTACGGGGTCATCAGCAAGCAGATAACGCACGGCTGTCTCCCATTCCGCTTTCAGCAACGCCTTCCCAATCAGGTGTGTGTTCTGCTTATTCCCGAACCGTTGTGCACCGAATCGATTCGGCACACCTTCAGTTGCTAAGCGCGTCATCGCCTTTTTAACAGGCAGCAGGACCCTTGGAGAGACATCACACACTGTTATCTCGAACCGGTTGCCCCGGAGCTGTCCTACCCGTAATTTGCGCAGGTGCCGTTCCGCCCACAAAACTTCAATATTAGGGAGTGCCAATGCCAAAACCTGTTCAGGCGAGACATCCTCTACGGACAAAACCTGTGTTGTCACAGCGTTTTTATCCTTTAGACCTGCGTATCCAAACTGACGTGTATTCACCTGCAATGCTTCTGCAAGCTGGTTAATCGCCTTCAACGTGTCCAGATTGCGTTTCCGGATAGCAAAAAACGTGTGTTTGCCTGTTCCGGAAGGTTCATAAAGTGGTAGTTCTTCAACGATGAAATGTTCAGGTTCAAACTTCATACTCCGTTTGCTCCTTGTGATACCGAACTTATAGGTATCGTTTACGGTTTTTTGGACGCGCCCCTATCTTTCGACGATGGAACCGCTGGCTCCACATACAACGTCTTCTCGCGTGAGTAATGCACATACCCCGGCGCGCTGCCCTTCCGCTTGATAACGTACCGCACCCACGTATAATCCACGGGGACATTACCCGCGTGATGCGCTTTACTGAAATAGGCCGCAAGTTGCGCCGCTTCCAATAAGGTCGGCATCGGAATATCGGGACGGTTTTCAGGGTTCCGGACAATAACGTGTGACCCTTGCGCCTGCTTCGCGTGGAGCCACATATCGCGCGGCTTAGCAACTTGGCGCAGAAGCAGGTCGTTGGACTCACTGTTGCGACCGACATAAATCTGAAATCCGTTGGAAGAAATATATTTTCGGAAGGGGCCCTCACTCAGCTCCTGCTGTTTTTTACCCCGTTTTTGTGCCTTGATATACCCCTTTTCAATAAACTCGGTATGAAGGCGACGCAGCACGTCCAGTGTATCAGCCGCCTCAACCCTCAATTCATAAGCGTGGAGGACCGCCTGCGTTGCCTCAAGTTCAGCGAGCCGCTGTTGAATTTGTGAATGCCCGCGTTTCGCCTTGCTGTATTTTTTGAAATAGGTTTGCGCGTTTTGGGAAGGGGTCAATTGCGGGTCAAGCGGAATTGAAATCGTCTCGAGTTCTGGACTGTAGTAATTTTGCAATTCGACCTGTTTCTGCCCGCGTTTCATAGTGTGTAGGTTTGCAAGGAGCAGCTCCCCCTGAATTCGGAAATCTTCCGCTTTCTCTGCCTGTTCCAAGTCTTTCCATAGAGCGTTCACCGTTCGCTGGCATAAACGTTGCTGTTTTTGCAGGGCTTGCGTCAGGGTACGTTGTTGCGATGCAATTTTCTCCTTTAGGTTGATAGCATCGTAATAAGCCGTGAGTGCCTCGCTCATCGTTTCAAACGTTTGTGCGGTGGCATTCGGAAATTGCTGCAACGGCATAGAGGACGCGGCTATCGGGGTGTCGTTTTCTGTGAGCAGTTGAGGCCTAGCATGCATCGGTTCAAAATAGTCGATAACCTGCTGATAGGCATTCCACATATCTGTCTGCTCTGCCCTCGCCACAATTTCCTTTGCAAGCATCGGACTCAGCCCATCAATTTGACTAAAGAGCGATTTCCAGCGCACAGTTTCAACGTTAGACGACAGGAAAAGCTCTCTAAACGTTTCCCTATCTAATGCCAACGGGTCCAATTTTTCCTGTTGCGGAGGCAAACGGTATATTTCGTCCGGGAGCACTACCCGGTGGCGGCTCATCGTGTCATCAATGTGTTTCAGACACTCCAGAATTCTGTCATCTGCTGTGTCAATCAGGATAAGATTGCTGTGTTTCCCCATAAATTCAGCGATAATTGATTTTGGTGATGCTGGAGGTGAGTCATTCGCTTCGGGCTGGACAGTTATTTTTAGGATTCTATCATAACCTATCTGCTCAATTTCAACAATCGTTCCCTGTTTAAGATGTGTCCCTATAAAATCCGCTATATAGGACTGCTTTTGCCTGGGCGGCGGTTTCTGAATGAGGTGGGCACGGGCATGCACGGGATGTGCAGATACGGTGAGCCAATAGGTTTGAGCATCGCGAACCACCTTAAATGAAAAGGTGTTCGCGTTCGCTTGTTCAATATGCCGAATTGTACCATGCAGCAACGTTTGACGCAATTCGTCTGTGACAAGCCGTAAAGCTAAACTATCATAAGACATGGCATCGGTTTTCCTTAACAAAAACGTGAGCTTGATAATAAATATCCGTTTGCTCTAAACCTTTTTTCATCGCGAAAAAAGCGGTATAATTGTAGCATAAACTTCCTAGTTTGTGCTGTTTTTTGCTAAAACTACCAGAGAACGCTGTAGGTCAAAACTTTTTTTCAAACTCGCATTAACAAAACGGACAGTTAACGGGCCGTTTATCCTATCCGCTTAATGATATTTTTTCAATTTTTGCGTTGCCTTGAGAATTTTTTCCCGAATTTCGGAGGGTACACGTGGGTTAAATGGACCCCCAGTGCCCGCCTCAATATCGTCAAATTCGTTTAAAATTATTGCCTCTACCACGGCAGAATAGTTGTAAATCCGCTCATTCATAAAACGGATTTCTTCAAAGGGGGAAAGCTCTGCTTCAATGTTTGCAGCAGCGTCGTAATCGCCGCGTCGGTGGGCATTGTTAATTTCGTCCGAAGCGCGGGCATAAGCGATAGCTATGCCCGAAGTGTGCCCTTTCGTGCCTAAGACTGCGGGATACGTACACCGGTCACCGATACCCCATATAACCAAACCGTTATCGCCAATACCCTCCACAAGTGGGGTTACATCTTCGTTATCGGTCCCAACTTTCACAGCGATGAAATGCGGTGAATCGTTTAGCAATCGGATGACAGCAGCCAGGTCGCGCTTTTGTCGAAAATAGTAGATAAACTTGGCGTTGCTGTTTTCGCCGTAACGTTCACCAAATTTCATATACTGTTCATAAACGCCTTGTGGGCAGGATATACCCGCCAGCGGCATCAACAGATATGCATCGGGGGGTTTGCGAAGTTCAGCTTGTGCCGCAATCAGTTGTCCAGCCTGATTGATTGGGTTCGGCACGATACCCGATATGAGGATACCGTCTTCCCCTATCTGCTGTTTTGTTTCTTTGATGAGGCGAAGTTGCTCTGTAGCATTGATATGATGAATGAGGCTCGTTCCCGCAATAGCGATAACCCGTTTACGACCCCCATCTAGGACGTTAGTCCGCATCAAATAGTCAATGTTTTTTGCGTGCCCTGCGTAATCGATTTTGTCCCCGTTGAAAGGGATAATAGGTATTGCTGTGACAGAGTTAAGTGCATCCAAAAGCGATTGTGTCTCTAGTGCCATAATTTCTCCAACTAAAATCTTTTTCGGAAAAGGAGTGTGCTTACCAAAGCACCCGCGGTGACGTTGGTTTGCACATCTATCTCAAAAGCGTTGAATCGTCCCTGTTTTAAATTACCGACCTGCTCAGCTTGCTGGCGCACCGTGTTGGAACGTTTTGTTGTGATACGGGCTTCAACTGCACTAATAGCGTGATTTAAAATTACCAACCCCAACAAAGTGCGAGCGCGTTCAAAGGTATTATTGGCTTTCTCGCGCAAATCGAAAGCCTCCAGACGCAGTTTTGACCTTGAACCAACAGGAATGTCGATATCCTTTTCATCTTTTAACGCAGGGTCAAGATCAGCCCAATACCACTCTCCGGTGCGAGCGCGGGTCGCCTCCGAGTCATAGACGTGGTTCCAGTTTTCATATTGCGTGGCATGTTCAAAATCTTCAACCGGATCCCAATCATCGAACGAACCGAGGCCATCGAATATAACATTTTTCCTCACAAGAGCCCGGTAGTCGTCCCGTGTATTTGCAGCGGTATGTCGGAGGATGAAGTATGTTGTGAGCAGTCCGACTTCAGCGGCAGCATATAGATAACCGCGCTTTGCCCCTGTATAGAGTTGTCCTGCTCCGGGCAGGATCAGGCGGCAGCGAATAGAGAAACGCTTCGTTCGGTGATTTCCGAGCTGAATCAGGCGGCATTGCGGGACGCAGGTCAGCTGTATCCACACCGGAATTAGGAGTTTCATTTGCCATGAAACGTTTTCCCAGTGCAGAGTCAAGATAGAAGGTCGTCAAAGGATTCGGCCCGGAAGCGTGAGACGCAACGGACAAGCAGAATGATATGCAGCAGACTGTTACGACCGTCAAAATTTGTGTTTTCAGTATCATTTCTTTTCCTTATACCATTTCTAATTGAAAATGTCTCTTTCTAGTAGCATAAACTTCCAGTTTGTGTTCTTTCTAGTAGCATAAACTTCCAGTTTGTGTGCTTTGTTGTAGCATAAACTTCCAGTTTGTGTTCTTTCTTGTAGCATAAACTTCCAGTTTGTGTTCTTTCTAGTAGCATTAAACTTCCAGTTTGTGTGCTTTGTTGTAGCATAAACTTCCAGTTTGTGTGCTTTGTTGTAGCATAAACTTCCAGTTTGTGTGCTTTGTTGTAATAAACTTCCAGTTTGTGTTCTTTTAGTAGCATAAACTTTTGTGTTCTTTCTAGTAGCATAAACAGTTTGTGTTCCAGCATAAACTTTTAGTTTGTCTTCCGTTCTCCGTTTCATTTCTAACAACCGGTAATGATAGAATAATTAATAAAAATGGTATTAGAAGACGACGCTTCCTGTTGCTTCAAGAAGTTGTTCCCGATTTGGACCAAGTGACGGCCTGTATGTCAAATCCAATTTGAATATGTAGGCGTGTACGCCGATGCCGTAAGTGAGATGGTCTGTGAAGCCTGGGAGGATAATCCCGGGCTCAATTTTGTAGCCTATCCGGAGGGAGAGTAGGTTGCCGAGCAGATATTCCACGCCGAGGTTTTTCTGTAGATGTCGCCATTCAAAAGCGCGGATACCGACTCCCCTGTCGGAGAGAAGTTGTTCCCGCGTCAGTTTCTCCGCTTCCCCTCTTTCAGCGTTGAGCCGTTCCAAATCCGAGACAAGCACCTCTTCATCTTCTGCTAGCTTATCAATGTATGCGGTGATACCGCTAACGAGAAGAAGGTGGTTAAATCTATCTCGGTAAATGCTCGTTGACGTGCCGAGTCGAAGCAACCGCGGCAACGGATCCGCTTGATTTTCATCAATAAAGGAGATGCTGGGACCGACATTCTGTATCGCTGCACCGATAGTCGTCGGGGTTAGATGGAACGGCAACAAGTACTGCACACCAAGGTCTATGGCGTAGGAGCTTCCGCTTTCTCGGCCGAGGACCATGCGAATCATTTTACCATTAATTCCTGCTGACAGAGAGTCAGTAATTTTGTCCGCATAAGATAATGTTAATGCGAAGTTTGTGCCGAGGCTCTCTTCTCGGATTATCTCCGGGGAGTCCGCTGTTACAGCAATTGTGCCTTGGCCCTGGATTTGAAGTGTCGCGCCGATAGTTCCGGCAGTGCCGAGGGGCATCGCGCCAGAAAGGAAGGTATAATATAATCCCGCGCCTGCCTCACCAAAGAGTCCGCTATAATCTGCGTAGAACATTGACGCTTGCCAAGCCTTTTGACCTGAACGGATTTTACTGTCAGGCATATCTGCTAAACCGCTTGGGTTCCAGAGCGATGCCGTTACGTCCCCAGACATGGCGGAGAAGGCATCCCCAAGGGCCCTTGCACGCGCCCCACCACCTAAACTCAAAATTTGTGCACCTGTACGCCCCGGCCCCGCCAAACCTGTGGCAGGTAAAAATGTAACTAGCCATAAAAGAAGTAAAGTGAAAAATCTAATCCTAATCATGGAAAAAGCCTGCTGATATATCGTAGCTGTAATGAGTATCCTGCTACGAAAAATCGCTTCTCCTCCTTGCTTACCTGAATTCAATATTTATTTAACATTTATAATAACGTAAATTGCCCTAATTAAGTTTACTTTTATTGGGAGATGAGGTCTATATAGGGCAAATTCTTGAAGGGTGTGTGAAGAATATTTTATAGTAAATGGTTCGAGGGTTTTCGTTGAAATAATGATGAGGTGAGTGCCCTCATACCCCTCTATTCCATCTCCGTTTTAAGATAGAAGGGTCTCATCACGATTTTGTCCACTTATCCTAAAGTGTATCACAAGTGTGCAAAAATGTCAAGTCCCAATCAAAAAAGGGTGTGTAAAGTTTTTGTACACCTGTTTGTAGTAGGGCGATTCATCGCCCGTCGTGTCCGATCGTTTCTCTATTCGTCCACCGTTTATAGTCCAGCATATACTTATTGGGACCTTTTGTAGCACATACTTCCCAGTTTGTGTGTTTTTTGTAGCACATACTTCCTAGTTTGTGCAGGTTTGTAGTAGCATAAACTTCCTAGTTTGTGCGTATCTTTTGTAGCACATACTTCCCAGTTTGTGTGTGTTTTTTGTAGCACATACTTCCCAGTTTGTGCAGGTTTGTAGTAGCACATACTTCCTAGTTTGTGCAGGTTTGTAGTAGCATAAACTTCCTAGTTTGTGCGTATCTTTTGTAGCACATACTTCCCAGTTTGTGTGTGTTTTTTGTAGCACATACTTCCCAGTTTGTGCAGGTTTGTAGTAGCACATACTTCCCAGTTTGTGCAGGTTTGTAGTAGCATAAACTTCCTAGTTTGTGCGTATCTTTTGTAGCACATACTTCCCAGTTTGTGTGTGTTTTTTGTAGCACATACTTCCCAGTTTGTGTGTGTTTTTTGTAGCACATACTTCCCAGTTTGTGTGTGTTTTTTGTAGCACATACTTCCCAGTTTGTGCAGGTTTTTTGTAGCACATACTTCCCAGTTTGGGCAGATGCGGACACAAACCAAATGAAGATTAAAGAAGTGATCCGGTAATTGCCCAACCCTAGACATCTGCTCTAATGTTTCTCGGGTGTTCTGAATCACGGAAGGCACGGAGAACGCGGAGAACGCGGAGTATGTTGTTCTTTCTATAAAGATATCGCCCCGATGGGGCTAGGTTGTGGGATGTTTGGGTTTTCTATAAAGATACCGCCCCGATGGGGAAACCGCGCTTCTGTCCAAGCGTATTCGCCCAAATGCAACGGGCATTCTGACAAAAAAACGCACAGATGTTAACAAAAAACCTCTGCTTTCCGCGTTCTCCGCGTTCTCCGTGCCTCCCGCGATTTGCAGCGTATTCGCCCAAATGCAACGGGCATTCTGACAACACACGCGCGAAATCCATCCTGCCCTCTATTATAGTACAAAAACTTTACACACCCCTTGACATTTTTGCCCGCTTGTGTTACACTTTACTAAACTTTGGACAATTTTATGTTAGTCATTAGCAATTGGCGATTTGGCAATTGGAAACTAGATGTTGTGATTCCAATACGCGGTTTGATGCGCGTGGATCTCCCTCTTCCTCTTGCTAAATGCTAACAACCATAAGCCAACCTGCTATAAAGATATCGCCCCGCTGGGGCTTGTTTGTGGGGGCTCACCTTTGCTATAAACATTCCGCCCCGCTGGGGCTGCGTTTTCGCACATTGGAGCCTATTTTCTACTGTTTGTCCTTGTGTGAGGACCTTAGAGAAAAATCAGAAATGCTTTGAAATCGGGCATCAACCGGACAGATATTGTCCAAACTATAGTACACTTTAGGATAAGTGGACAAAATCGTGATGAGACCCTTCTATCTTAAAACGGAGATAGAATAGCGGGGTATGAGGGACCTCCCTCTCATCATTATTTCAACGAAAACCCTCAACGATAAGTATAGAAGAAAAATGTGAGGGAACATTTAAATATGAGTATAGGCAAAGAACGCGGTGGCATTCTTTTCGGTTTTGTTGCGGCAACATTTCTTTTTCTCCTCACGCTCTTGGTGTTGAGTGGGTGCGATGAGGGAATGAATATGATGCCGCCACCACCGGTGGTGGAAGAGCCGACGGATCCGGTAGGTCCGACGACCGAGCCGACAACCAACGGCGAGGTCAAGAAGCCGGATGACGAGAAACCAACGGAGCCAGAGGAGCCGGCGCCGCAGCCGACAGTAACGATTAGCGCAGCGGTGCAGACAGACGATGGCTCCATTGTTGTTGCTGGAGAGAGTTCTAACTTGCCGGAAGGGACAACAGTAACGGTAACACTTGGTGAAACCATTACAGCAACCGCAACGACTGATGCCGCGGGTGCATGGACAGTAACCGTGCCATCCACGGAAACGAAAAAACTGTCCGCAAGGACGGTGGCGATAACCGCTGCGGCGACAGGTGCGACTACTGGCACTGGCAGTGTGGAGTACATGCCGGTACCTCAGCCGATGGTGACGATTAGTTCGGCGACCCAGAATGAAGATGGGTCTGTTACGGTGTCCGGGGTGAGTACTGATTTGTCGGAAGGAACGCCTGTTACTGTTACCTTGGGTTCCGGTATCACTGTAACGACGACAGTTGATGCCACGGGTGCGTGGACGGTAACCGTCCCCGTCACAAGAGCGAGGAAACTTGGTGCTGGGATTTCTTCTGTTACGGCAAGCGCAGTAAATACCACCGTCAGTACTGGCACGATTGAATATGTGCCGTTGACAATAGAGGAAGAGGTTGTGCGGGAATATGCGCAATACAACTTTTCTGATGAGGTGGTGCAACGACTGGTTGAACGATTGGTTGAAATGCAGAAGAATTGGGATGAGTACGATGCTGGCAAAATTACTGCCCAGGAGATATCCAGAAGGGCTGATGTATTGTATGAGAAAGCATACGGTATCTCTGACGCTGAAGCATATGAGCTTTTACAAATTTACATTGAAGAAAATCCGGAAGAAGAGTACTTATTTGGTGGGTGGAATGGAGATGATGTCGGTCTCGCCTACCTTATTATCAAACGAGATCATCCGGATACCACCTGGGAAGAGGTTAAGGAACTGTTCCGGCAAGGTTCCAGAGACGGCAGTATCACCATTTCCGGTTAAGATCTTTTAAAAACCGACCTACAATAGTAGGTCGGTTTTTCTGTTTAAGAGCATTGTCCACTGGAGCAGGTTTGTCCGGATGGACAGTATTTTATTTCATACCTTCTGACTGTGCCACCAGCGTCACAATCTTCCTTATTACTACTTGAAGAGCAGTACCAAGCTCTACAATTTCTTCTTGCTCTGTCGTTTTTATTTTTAGGACAATACCACCCTTTCCATGTGCAACTTTGGCAGGACCCAGCACCCTTGCAACCGTTTTGATTGCCGGAAGTGTGGCAGCTAGTGCAGTATTCGTTGGCACCACAATCACTGTGAGAGGTGCAAGGGGTGCAGCTTCTGTGTACCCATTTTTTATCTCCGTTACAGGTATACCACCCTTGTGTGTGTACAGCATCGGTACCAGTGTGGGTGTGTCCTGGACCTTTTCCGGCACCTGTATGTTCGTGTGTGTTGTCACAGAATGAGACCCAACTTATTTCTGAATCGTCCGGGATTGGGCAGTTAACGCATCTGTTGCTGCTGGAGCAGATTTTTCCGGGGAAGCAGTGGGAATCTTCTGCGCAGACGACACAGGCGGTTCTGTTGGTGTTGCAATATGATTTGCTACTGTCGATGTCTGAACAGAGTTTTCCTGATTCCACATCCTTTCTACAGGAAATACCAACAGAGTACACTGTGTCAACCTCACAAACTGTTCCAGCAGTACATTTATACGGATCATCAGTAGTTTCGTTAGTGCTACCGCCCCAAGTACCTTTGCAGGTCCATTTGATGTCTTTGTCATATTCGTGAGCAGGGGCGGTGTAGATATTGTCGTTTGTGCCGGAGGAGCAGCCGTCAGTGTTGTCGGAGCGGCTGTTGATACCTACCACGACGGTCTTGGTTTGTGGTGAGTCGCCGCTGTAGCCGCATTCGTTTGGTGTGCAGGTGAATGACACGGTTGCGCCGTCGTAGGTCTTTGTTAGTAGGTAGTTTTTGTGCGGCGTTGTGGTCTTATCTATGTGTGGAGCGGTGTTTTGCCGGAGTATTGGTGTTGTGCTTGTTACTTTAGTGGGGGTGATTTTATACTTATACCCACAATAACTGTAGCAATACTTCTTATAGGTGTAAGAGTAGTTTTGGTATTCTGAATAAATTCTGTCATAGGTATACTGCTGTGTATCTGCCGGACATTTTTGCGTATTTGGCACCGATGGACAAGAGTCGTTGTAATTTTCTGCTGTTGAGGTGTGGTAGAGGGATCCGTGGCTTTTCTGAGAGTGAATGGTGCTTCTCACATCATCACTTGTTGTTTCAGTGAAGTCCGTTGCGGTGCCACTGCTGTCTTTGTAGTAGTAATGCACCTCCTTTGCCACTGAATAGTCATTACACCAGTCGGTGGCAGTGTCGCTGTATGTGGACATTGCTCCCGCATAACCAAAAACAAGAGAGGTGCAGGATGTGCAGTTGCCGTTGTAACATACATTACCATAGCCGCATTGTGTGCCATTCACAGATTGAGCGACACCGGAGCAGTATGAACCACCACAAGAGGGGGTGGGGTTGTTGCATTCGGTGTATTGCGTGATACCGCAGGCGATGGTGGATGCATCAGGAAGGGTACTCCATCCGCCGTCCACGGCGGTGCAACAAGTGCTGGTGGATGGGGTGCTTGCCCAAGTGCCATTGCTGTTGCAGCTATAGGTCGCTGAACCGGTTGGTGAACCTGTGCTGTCGTTTACGGTGGTGGAGCTGCCGGCGTTGGTTGTCGCGCGCTTGCCATAGCAGGTGTTTGAGCCGACGGTCCAGCTGATGTCGGTGGTGTCTGCGGGGCATTGGGGGGAGGTGCAGGTCGCGCCTGAGTTGAGTGTCCAGCTGCCGGAGGTAGTGCAGGTGTATCTGGCTGTGCCGGTGGTACCGGTGCTGTCTGTGAGAGAGCGGGCTTGTCCTGGGTAGCCGACAGTGAGGGAGGCGGTGCAGGAACTGGAGTTGACTGTCCATGTGGCGGTCTTGGCGGCACACTTGGTGCCGCAGACACCGGACTGTTTGGTGAAGGTGCCGTCGTAGCAGCGGTACTGCGCGGTGCCGGTGTGAGGGTCGGTTGAGTCAACAACATTCTTGTATCCTCTATGGTTGGTTGTGGTCAGGGGTGCGGTGCAAGAGGGAATGCCGTAGGTCCATGTGGCGGTGGTGGCAGCGCATCTTTGTCCGGCGACACATTGACCACCTTTACAGACATCGCTGCTGGAACAGGAGAGGGTCTGGGTCTTTTTGATGGTACCGTCGGAGAGGCGGCAGTGTCTGATGCGTCTTCCTTGTTGGTTACAGGTGTAGGTGGTGTCCCAGACACAGGTCTCACACTTGTTGAGGTCAGTGCGGCAGTAGTCATCGGCACCGGAGCAGTGGCTGTCTCTGGTGCATTGGACACAATTAGCCCAGTATGGGCGATATGTTTATAGAAGCCGAGCCCCCCCACACCTTAGTCCCATCGGGACGATATGTTTAGAGAAGCCGAGACCCCCCGCTAGTATATTTCTGGTTGCCACTTGCTAATAACGATATGTTTAGAGAAGCTAGAGAAAAAACGGGTGCGTTTCTTAAGAGGGGTAATACTTCCCCCAAAACAACACCATATTTTTTGTGAAGGAAAATTAAACATTTAGCAACTAACCTAACAGAACCCCGAACCCTTTTTCGGAGGAAAGCGGTGCGTTTTGCCACTCCCCTGCTTATCCCCCGATAGCGAAAGTGTGACATTTCACTTTTTTCGAAATCGTCCAAGGCAGGTGCAAACTGCTTACAAAGATAGACGTGGCGGGCGTTTAGGCGAATGCAGAACCGAAAACCCAATGTTACACTTTGTGTCAAAAGTGTAATATTTACACCGGTTTTGGACAAAAATGTTACACACCCCAGCGCCCAGGGCCATTTAGTTTTAAGAATTATCAATTAATGTGTATTACTAACGTTATATTGTAGGTCGGGTTGAACGGCAGTGAAACCCGCCAAATGCCATACGCGCATTTGGCGTTGATTTGGACAAACCCCAACGTGTCGGGTATCGCTTCGCTCAACCCGACCTACAGGAGTCTCCTGTCCGATTAACGATAGAGATAAAATTTGGTAGAAATATGGAAAACTAAATAGTCCTGCCCCAGCGCCTACATTCCGTTGAAATCGAGGCGTATTGTACGGTATCATTAGACATTATGCCGGTTTAATTGTAGTCCTTCTGTTTCGTTAGGAGGTGCGGTGCGTAGGGGCGGGGAAACCCCGCCCGATTTGAAGTTTGCCGTGTTTACAAGGCGAGGTCCCCTCGCCCCTACAATGTTCGCGGGCATCCTTCTGATTAAATCATTATAATGTCTAATTCTTAAAACTAAATGGCCCTGCCATTCTTGAATTTTAGATTGACACCCTCCAAGAAAACATGTTAATATATACCTAAACATGTACATTTGTTGTTTGTCGATGGTAAACATTTTGAATTTTGTGAAACGTTACCAAAATTGGATACTTGCTGTAGGCTCAGCAGGTCTGTTGTTTTGTAGTTTTCCGAACGTTAATTTCTTTCCATTTGCGTGGTTTGCGCTGGTTCCGTTATTGGTTGCATTGAAACGTGCCTCAAGTTGGAAATCGGCGTTTTGGAGCGGTTATTTAACAGGCGGGCTCTTTTTCGCGGGACTACTTCTCGCAATTGCACGCCTCTATCCGTACGCTAACATTTTTGTAACCCTCCTCGGCTATCTGCTTTTGGTTGGATATACAGCACTTTATTTTGCTATTTTTAGCGTGATTGTCTATCGGTTACGGGAGCAGCAATCCGGTATACTCTTTGCGTTAGTCGCTGCATCTGTCTGGGTTGGCTTAGAATGGGTGCGAAGTTGGCTGCTAACGGGATTTCCGTGGGGCAATATCGGCTACTCACAGTGGAACAATCCGCCTGCAATACAAATTGCTTCGCTTACAGGGGTTTACGGTGTTAGTTTTGTGATAGTTTTTCTCAATGCTGGCATTGCAACGTTAATTTGTAAGGGACGTGAGTGGCGGAAGGAATGGGTCGCTGTGGCAGTGCCGTTGCTCTTAACAATTATCTGTTTGAGTTACGGATTTATCGCATTAAGGCGGGTTCAACCCGTTTCCGAGAAACATTTGAAGGTTGCCCTTATCCCTGGGAACATTCCGCAAATAGAAAAATGGCAGCAGGCGAGTTTTCCGGGTATATTTAGACGTTACCTGACACTGACGCGCGCTGCTGCGCTTGAACAGCCAGACGTGATTGTTTGGCCAGAAACGACTGTCCGAGGCGAGATATTGTCGGGCAAATATCCGGAATACCACAAAGCGTTCAAAAAGATGCTGCAGGACATCAATTTACCGATGCTGCTCGGGGCAACCGATCCGGATGCGTTCGGGGATATCTATAACCGCGTTTTGTCGGTGTCCCCGCAGGGTGAAATTTTAGACAAGTATGCGAAAATGCATCTGGTGCCGTTTGGCGAATACGTGCCTTTGGCAAGTTTTCTCCCCAGCTTTGTGCAATTTAAACCGTTTGAACATGGAAAAACAGTAAACCTTTTACCTATTGCTAACGTTGAAACTGTAGAATCAGGTATTGAGAAAATAGAGGTTGGAACTTCAATCTGCTTTGAGTCCGCTTTTCCGAATCATTTTCGGCAGTTTGTGAAAAAAGGCGCGGCGGCGATGGGTATCCTGACGAACGATGCATGGTTTGAAGGCTCCGCCTTTCCAGAATTGCATTTAGCCATGGCACCGCTTCGGGCGGTAGAAAATCGGATCACTGTGTTTCGATGTGCAAATGGCGGATTTTCATGTGTGATTGATAGAGGCGGACGAATTGCAACAGCAGCGGTTACACCTGATACCGAAACGGAATTTCTCATTGCACGGGTACCATTATCGGATGGAAACCGCACGCTTTACACCCGATACGGAGATTGGTTCTCAATACTTTGCACGCTGCTCAGCATCGCATGGATAGGCGGCGGAATTGTAGGACAACGTACCGGTAACGTTTTTCGTGTACGTCCTGAAACTGAAACTGAGGAGGAATAGATGTTAGTTGATTTAAAAACACAAGTTGATGATATGGTTACACGGCTCCTTGAACTCTGGGGGTATCTTTGACCTTACCGATAAACAGAAGGAGTTGGCTGGACTTGAAAAGGAGATAGCCGCCCCCGATTTTTGGCAAAATCCGCAGCAGGTTCAAAAGGTCAATCAGCGAATCGCTGCACTCAAAAATGAAGTTGAGGATTATGGGAGCTTGCAAGCGGATATTGAGGACCTACAGGTCCTCGTCGAACTTGCTATTGAAGAAGATGAAACCGGGCTGCAAACGGAAATAGAAAACGGATTGGAAACGATTAAGACCCGATTCGATAAAATAGAACTCCGATTAATGCTCAACGGGGAGTTCGATGCGAACAATGCAATTCTTAGCATACACCCCGGAGCAGGCGGTGTTGATGCCCAAGATTGGGCTGGCATGTTAATGCGGATGTACCTCCGCTGGTGCGACCAGCGCGAGTATACAACTGAAATCATTGACTTAACCCCCGGCGACGAAGCTGGCATTAAAGGGGCAACGATTTTGGTGAAAGGCACATCAGCCTACGGTTATCTGAAAGCGGAATCAGGGGTACATCGACTCATTCGGTTATCGCCGTACGATTATAACAAGCGGCGGCATACGGCCTTCGCTGCGGTGAGTGCTATGCCTGAAATAGATGAGACTGTCAATGTCGATATTCATACTGAAGATTTACGAATAGAATGTTACCGCGCAAGCGGTGCAGGCGGACAACACGTTAATGTCACGGACTCGGCTGTCCGTATTATGCACAAACCGACAGGGATTATGGCGCAGTGTCAAAATGAACGCTCCCAGCACAGAAACCGGGAAATCGCTATGAAGATATTGCGCTCCCGATTGTATAACCATTATCAGGCACAACGCGACGAAGAACTCGCGAAACTACAGCCTGAAAGACGAAATATCGACTTCGGAAACCAAATCCGCTCCTATGTACTGCACCCGTACCAACGTGTTAAGGATACACGGACGAACGTTGAGACCGGCAATGTCAATGCGGTCCTGGATGGTGCTATAGATATGTTCATTGAAAGTTATTTGAAAATGAAACCTGCGGAGAAGTGATAGTAACACCCAAGTTGCTACTTATAAGTTTTTAGACCTGGAAACACCGTCTTTAATGAAAATATGCTGATAATTAGCTAATATTTGTCCCGTTCACTTCCAATTTGCACACAAATATGCACAATCTGGAAGATTATGCTACTATGTGGCAACTTAGGTTAGTAACGCGAGCTTGATAGTGAATGTCCGTTTGTTCCAACCCGTATGTTGAAACAAGCGTTGTGATTGTGTGTAGTAGGGAAACCATTCATTGCCCGTCGGTCGAACTATTTGTTTAAGCTTCATTATGCGTAAACTCTGAGGATGGTGAAATATGCAACATTTTTGCACACAAATATGCACAATCTGGAAGATTATGCTACTATGTGGCAACTTAGGTTAGTAACGCGAGCTTGATAGTGAATGTCCGTTTGTTCCAACCCGTATGTTGAAACAAGCGTTGTGATTGTGTGTAGTAGGGAAACCATTCATTGCCCGTCGGTCGAACTATTTGTTTAAGCTTCATTATGCGTAAACTCTGAGGATGGTGAAATATGCAACATTTTTGCACACAAATATGCACAATCTGGAAGATTATGCTACTATGTGGCAACTTAGGTTAGTAACGCGAGCTTGATAGTGAATGTCCGTTTGTTCCAACCCGTATGTTGAAACAAGCGTTGTGATTGTGTGTAGTAGGGAAACCATTCATTGCCCGTCGGTCGAACTATTTGTTTAAGCTTCATTATGCGTAAACTCTGAGGATGGTGAAATATGCAACATTATAAATTACAGGTGTATCTGACGTTGATTCTGGGGCTACTTTTTCTGAACACGTTAGTATTTGCCAAAACGATTCATGTCCCCGCAGCGCAGCCTACAATCCAAGCCGGTATTGACGCTGCAAAAGATGGCGACACGGTCTTAGTGGCAGATGGAATCTATAAAGGTGACGGAAATGTCAACATCGATTTTAGCGGAAAGCGGATTACCGTTAAATCGCGCAATGGGGCAGAAGCAACACTCATCGACTGTGAGGAAAACCCAGATACCCGAGGCTTCATCTTTCAAAACCAAGAATCGAATGATTCGGTGTTGGATGGATTTACGATAAAAAATGGTATCCATACACTCGGAGCTGGAATTTACTGCAATGGGGCTTCACCGACAATTAAAAATTGTGTCGTTACGAAAAACCGAGCCGGGAATCCAGCGAACTTCACAGGGAAAGGTGGCGGAATTTATTGCAAAAATTCTAGCGCGTTGATAGAAGAATGCACAATTACGCACAACTTTGTAGGTTCAAAGTTCGGCGGTGGGGTTCATTTAACAGGAGAATGGAGTGGAGAACTCCCCACCCGAGCTAAACCGCGCCTAATCAATTGCACGATTTCAGAAAATACGGGCAGCGGTATTTATAGTGAGGGACGGACCACTACCGTTATAAAAGGTTGCACGATTTCTAAAAACACGAGCCGAGGGGTAGTGTGTACCGGCAATTATTCGTGGGATAGTAATCTTATTATCAATTCCCGTATTGAGCAAAATGCAGATGGCGGTATTGAGGTCTCTCAAGAAACAGCTATAGATATTACTGAGTCTATTATCAGGCAAAATACAGCCGACTCAGGGGGCGGAATTTCCTGTAGTCGAACATCAACGCTTAACGTTTCTGAGTGTATCATCGCGGAAAATACAGCGACCAAATGGGGCGGCGGATTAGATATTGAATCTTGGTCAGGGAAAGCAACTATTACACATTCTACAATAACACGGAATACGGCTGGTAAGTGGGGCGGTGGAATCTTTTTCAGTTCTACGCCAGCATCTAATATCCACCTTACGTTGACCAATTCAATCGTTTGGGGAAATACATCCGAGGGCAGCTTCGATGAGGCTGCATTAGGCGGTAATAAGATAGTTATCAGAACTTGCGATATCGGAGGGGGACTTGAAGGCCTCAAGCGGGAGGCACATCCGGATGAGTTAATTTATGAAGACAACATTGATGAAGACCCACGCTTCGTTAATGCGGACAGCGGCGACTATAGACTGAAACCTGGAAGTCCTGCTGCTGCAATGGGCCCACAATCGTCACTTGGGGGTTTACTCAGTGTCGCTGCGGTTGGAAAACGTCTTGTAAAGTGGGCAGAACTGAAACGCAGATAGCTCTGATACAGAAACTTTACACACTCCTACGAACAGGGTGTGTAAAGTTTTTGTACAAGTTGTTCAGTATTAGTGGTTTAATCGCTAAACATAGCCAATGGTTTCCAACGCGCCAATACTATTTTTTATGAAGAAAAATCAAACAGTTCGCAACTAATACCATTTCTAATTGAAAATGTCTCTTTATCGTAGCATAAACTTCCAGTTTGTGCGTGTATTTTGTAGCATAAACTTCCAGTTTGTGTCTTCCGTTCTCCGTTTCATTTCTAACAACCGGTAATGATAGAATCATTAATAAAAATGGTATAATATAACAGCACCCCAAAACATTTTTGGGAGGCAAGCGGTGCGTTTTGCAACTCACCGGATTGGACACCGATAGCGTTTGTGTCGAAAGTGTAACTTATGCACTGGAGCCGCACAAAAAAATATGAGGCAGAATGGTCCGAAAAGTAGGCGGAACTGATACCCGAAAACCGGCGGTTGAAATGACACATTTTGTTTTTTTTGTGTTGCGAAAAAGATAGGGGTAAATCGCTTGAAAACATAGACGTGGTATGAGTTTGTGCGACTGCAGCACTGAGAAGTAAATGTTACACTTTGTGTCAAAAGTGTAACTTATGCACCGGTTTTGTACAAAAACTTTACACACCCCTACGAACATAACGGTTTGCATATAATCGGATATAAGGGTATAATTAAAAGTGGAGAAAGGAGAAGAACGCATGGAAGAAGCAAATGACTTAATACGACAACGTAAAGAAAAATTAAAAGAAATTCGCGAGGCGGGTATTGAACCGTATCCGCATAAATACGCCCCGACACATACGACATCAACGATTCATGAGGAGTTTGAAGAAAATGTTTCGGAAACGCCTGACGAGGCACATCGTGTCGTTATTGCGGGCAGAATTATGACGAAGCGTGACCACGGCAAAAGCAGCTTTGCACATTTGCAAGATGGCGAAGGACGCATCCAAATCTATGTGCGTCGAGACGACATCGGCGCGGAGGTCTACCGAGTTTATCGACGGTTTGATATCGGTGATATTATCGGTGTGAGCGGGGTTGTCTTCCGTACCCGTACAGGGGAACTCACTGTGCTTGCGGATGAGGTTCAACTGCTCTGTAAGTCCATCCGGCCGCTTCCCGAAAAATGGCACGGTTTACAAGATAAACAGACCCGATATAGGCAGCGTTACGCGGATCTAATTATGAATCCTGAGGTGAAAGCGGTCTTTATCAAACGAACGCAAATTGTCAAAGCCATTCGGGACATGCTCGACGCGGATGGTTTTATTGAGGTTGAAACGCCAGTGCTTCAACCTATCTATGGTGGGGCGAGTGCGCGTCCCTTCACGACCTATCACAACACTTTGGATCAGCCGCTTTATCTGCGTATTGCCAATGAATTGTATCTCAAGCGATTGATAGTCGGTGGGTTCGACCGGGTTTACGAATTTTCGCGTGACTTTCGGAACGAAGGCATGGATCGTGATCACAATCCCGAGTTCACGATGCTTGAACTTTATCAGGCTTACGCAGACTATCGCCAGATAATGGAGCTCACGGAAACCCTCATCACGAAGACAGTGGAAGCTATCCATAAGACAACGAAAATTAGTTATCAAGAAAAAGAGATTGATTTTACCCTGCCCTGGTGCAGACTTTCCATGGTTGAAGCGGTTCATGAGTACAGCGGTATTAATCCGGAGGCGTTGTCAGCCGATGAGCTTTACGCCGCGGCAGTTAGTGCGGACGTTTCATTGGCTGGCGATGAGTCTAAGGGTGAAATTATCGTGGAGCTTTTTGACGAATTCGTTGAGCCGAAATTAGTCCAACCGACCTTTATCTATGATTACCCGATAGAGGTATCCCCCTTCGCGAAGAAGAAACCGGAGGATCCGGAGTTTGTAGAACGTTTTGAATTTTTCATTTGCGGGATGGAAATCGGCAACGCCTTCAGCGAGCTCAATGACCCACTCGATCAGCGGCAACGTTTTCTCGAACAAGCAAGCAGTTTAGAAGCGGGAAATGAGGAAGCCTTCATGGTAGACGAAGATTATCTACGTGCGTTAGAATACGGCATGCCACCCACAGGCGGCCTCGGCATAGGGATTGATAGGTTGACAATGCTGTTGACCGATCAGTATTCTATTCGCGATGTTATCCTATTTCCGCAGATGCGTCAGGAGAATTAATATGGAAACTGCACCGATACTCCGGACAGAAAGATTGATACTCCGTTCCTTTACACTTTCGGATGCCCCGGAGGTACAACGGCTTGCTAGCGACCCCGATGTGGCATTGATGACAGCAAGGGTACCGCATCCTTATGAAGATGGAATGGCGGAGGCGTGGATTAGTGGAAACGCAGCAAAATTTGAAGAGGGAGCCGGCCTCTATTTCGCAATTACCAGCAGAACCGAACAAACGGCACAAGCCCTCCCTTTGATTGGAACAATCAGTTTAGAAATTGACCACGCTGAAAAAACGGCTGAACTCGGTTATTGGCTGGGTAAGCCGTATTGGAACCGTGGATATTGTACGGAGGCAGCGACCGCGGTTGTCAGGTACGGTTTTGAGGTGAAGAAGCTCACCTATATTCACGCCTGCTACCTCGAGCGAAATCCCGCATCGGGCAGGGTACTCCAAAAAATTGGGATGCAATACGAAGCCCATTGCCCGAAAGCGATTAAAAGAGGTGACGTGCCTGAAGATGTCATTCAATACGGTATGCAAAGATCAGCATTCGATAAAGTAATAGACATTATACCGTTTTAGGAGCGCGGCTGTTCCGTTAAGAGGCATGGTGCGTAGGGGCGGGGTCCCCCCGCCTTTTTTAGGAGCGCGGCTGTTCCGTTAAGAGGCATGGTGCGTAGGGGCGGGGTCCCCCCGCCCGAGTTGAAGTCGTGTTTAGTCGTGTTTTGGGCGAGGCGATGTCGCCCTTAGAGGAGCAGGGAACCTGTAGCCCGAATACTGATGTTCGAGGCCTACTCTGATTAAATTAAATCATTATAATGTCTAATGTGATTGGCAGAATGGTGATGGCATTTCTGCCACGGTTACCTGTTTATAGAGAGGAATAGGTTTCATGAAATTCGCCTTATCAAACCGCAAGGAGATATCGCTTATGGTTGGCGTTTCTGCCTGCAGCTGTCTGTCTATGGAGATGGATAATAAGTTTTAGGAAATTCGCCTTATCAAACCGCAAGGAAACATCAAAAATTATGAAATTTGAATGGTTTGTCGCCCTGCGATATCTGTTATCGCGCCGAAAACAGTCATTTATCACTGTGATTAGCATTATCTCTATTGCAGGGGTCGGGCTCGGGGTTGCTACAGTAATTTTGGTTATTGCTGTTTTAGATGGGGTTGAACAGGGGCTCAAAGATCGATTCCTTGCAAATGAGGCGCATGTGATTCTGCGGGTGTTAGGGAACGATTTCTTCGGTGATTACGAGAATAGGATTAAGAGAATTAAGGCGATTGAAGACGTTGTTGCTGCCTCGCCAGTTGTCTATACGCAAATAGGTGTTTTCCAAAAAGATAGCAAAGGGATTGATGATGTTATTTACATCAAAGGGATTGAGCCTGCGCTGGAGGAGGAGGTAACGGGATTCTCCCAATTTGTATCCGGTTCAGTTGATTTCAAGGAGTCCCCCTTAATAGCGGAGGCACGGTTCTTGAAAGACATCACTATCACCGGAGGCATAGTAGTCGGTTCGCGTTTAGCTGCCCGGCTCGGTATCATCGAGGGAGATGTGCTGCGGCTCGTGGTTGAATTGGTAGAGATTCGGGAGGGGGAGTTCCACCCCCGTATCAGGAACTTTGTTGTCATCGGCCTGTATGAATCGGAATTAGCAGTTTATGATAACCGCCTTGGGTTTATCCATATTGACGCGGCACAAAAGATTCAGAAAGCGGAAGGCAAAGCGAATGTGATTTTGGTTCGGCTATCGGACCCCGAGTTGGCAACCGACATCGGGCCGCTGATCGAGGAGGCAGCTGATTTCTCTATATTTGAGGGGGCCCCGATAACGACGACGTGGATGGAGACACATGCCCCGCTGTTCACCGCGCTGGAGCTGGAAAAAATGGCGACTATCATTATTGAGGCACTGATTATTTTGGTAGCTGCCTTTAATATTGCCAGCACCTTGATTATGGTGGTTATGGAAAAGACGCGCGACGTTGGCATGTTACGCACCCTCGGTGCTTCACGCGGAGACATTATACGCATCTTCATGATTCAGGGGAGCGTTATCGGCACGTTGGGAACAATTGCTGGCACTGTGCTAGGGCTTGGAATCTGTTGGCTGCTAAGCACGAATGTTATGCGGCCCTCCCCTTGGTTCGCGTTTGGTGTGTTGGGCGTGCTTATCCTCTGTCAGCTCTTTATTGCATTCCGCCGGATTGTGCCGCTGCCAAAAGGCGGTAAGCTCGGATTAGTTATCTTCTGGCTTCTGGCAATAGGGTTCGGGCTTTACTGTCTCGTTGAACCTATCTCTTTACGAGAGTTGAAGTTGAGTGAAATCTACCAAATGAATCAACTTCCGATAAAAATAAATTGGTTCTTTGTAATTTTCATCAACGCTCTCTCATTAGTTCTTTGCTGGCTTGCGACGCTATATCCTGCATGGCAAGCATCAAATTTGAAACCGATTGAGGCGTTACAATACGAATAATTGCGGTAGGTACGCTATACTAAAGTTTGGGCAATTTTAGGGGTGGGTAACGTTCTTGTCAAAGGGATAGGTGGAAGGGGGGAAGGATGGAAGGATGGAAGGATGGAAGGATGGAAGGGTGGAAGATTGGATTTCGCTTGTGTTGTCAGAATGCACGTCGCATTTGGGCGAGTACTCCGCAAATCGCGGAGAACACAGAGAACACAGAGGACGTGGAAAAAAGAGGGGTTTGGCTAAAATCTATAAACATATCGCCCCGATGGGGCTAGGTTGTGTGTCGTTCGCGTTTGCTATGCAACGTTTTTAGACATCAAATTAAGATTAATGGAAAAACTCATACGGATAGTTGATTTACATAAATCCTTTTATGATGGTGAGATGGAGTTGAAAATCCTTAAAGGCGTAAACCTCGATATTCACACATCGGAGGTCCTTGCGATTATGGGGGCATCAGGTGTCGGGAAAAGCACGTTGCTGCATATCCTCGGCACGCTTGACCGTCCCACATCTGGGAACATTTTTTACGAGGGGCAGGATATCTCCGCGTTTTCGGAACGTGAGCTGACTCGGTTCAGGAATGACGCTATCGGATTTGTGTTTCAGTTTCACCAATTGTTGCCGGAATTTACCGCTTTGGAAAATGTTGCAATGGGCAGATTAATCAGGGATGCGAAAAACCGTAAGGACGCAGGAGCGAAAAACGGAAACTGGGACAGTGCTTATGAAAACGCCGCAGAACTTCTTGCTGAGGTCGGGCTCTCTGAACGATTGGAACACTATCCGAGTCAACTTTCCGGCGGGGAGCGACAACGGGTCGCCATCGCGCGTGCATTGATTAACCAACCCAAAGTGGTCCTGGCGGATGAACCTACTGGGAATATTGATGATAAAACGAGTGAAGCAGTGTTTGACGTTTTCCGAGCTATCAATATGCATTTGAATCAAACATTTGTTATTGTGACACACGATGTACGCCTGGCAGAACGCGCGGACCGAACAGTTCATCTTGTTGATGGTATAATCGCTGACTGAAACATATTGCTAGGAGGGCAACACTGTAAAATTCGAAAGATGCAAATTTGATTGACATTGAACCGTAGTGTATGCTATACTCCTTTAAAGTCAAATTCGACATCATGTATATTACAGAAAAGGCCCCTACGGCTTGAAAATAGATGGGTTTTGCATGAACTACTTAGGAAGGGATAGGTTATGTTGATTTATATCGACGGAGAGTTTCTACCGAAGGCAGAAGCAAAGATTTCTGTCTTCGACCATGGACTACTGTATGGCGATGGTGTTTTTGAAGGTATTCGTTGCTATAACGGTAGGGTTTTTAAGTTGGATGAACACTTGGAAAGGCTCTATGATTCTGCGAAGTCGCTGAGATTGCAGATTCCGATGCCGATTGCGGTTTTAAAGGAAAAGGTGCTGGAGACGCTCCGTCGAAATCAGCTGAGAGAAGCATATATCCGATTGATTGTGACTCGTGGCATTGGCGATTTAGGTCTCGATCCGGATCTGTGTGAAACTCCCTCAATTATCATTATTGCAGACGAGATTTCGCTGTACCCGCAGCATTTCTATGAAAACGGGTTGGAAATTGTGACGGTATCCATTCGGCGGAATTATCCGGAGGCTATCAATCCTCGCATTAAATCCCTTAATTATCTGAACAACATTCTGGCGAAAATTGAGGGAAAACAGGCTGGGGCAGTTGAGGCATTGATGCTCGATGCAGATGGTTACGTTGTGGAATGTACCGGGGATAACATTTTTTGGGTTAAAAATGAGATGATTGTCACGCCACCAGTTCATATCGGAATTTTAGAGGGTGTGACCCGTAATAGTGTGATTGCACTTGCTCGCGAGGCAGGATTCCAGGTTGAAGAACGGCTTTTCACCCGGCATGACCTATACATTGCAGATGAGTGCTTTCTGACAGGCACCGCAGCGGAGGTTATCCCGGTGGTTAAACTGGATCAGCGGGTTATCGGAAACGGGTGCCCTGGAAAGGTGACGCGGAAACTTATTGCTGCCTTTCAGCAACTTGCGAACAGTGTCGGGACTCCGATACGCCCAGAGGACGCTTGAAATATACTAGAACTTCGGAAGCGAGCAGCCGCTGCTTGCATTTAACACTTCAAGTTTAAGGAGAACGGTTGAGCATGGATAGCATCAAACATTCTACGTTGACTTTCGTTTTGCGATTAGCCGCTGTGGCTATCTTGTTTGTGGTGAGCTTGGCAGGAGCAGAGGAGCCGGCGGATACGGCGAAGCAACCAGAGCAACCCACCGAAGAAGGACAACAGGCAGCCCCTACAACACCTGAGGAACCGACTTCAACACCGGCTGTTGATGAAGCATTTGTGGTGAAAAAAATCACCTTCAAAGGCGTACAAACACTCCACGAGGAGATGTTGTTGACACTCATTCAAACCCAAGTTGGGCACGAAATCTCCGGAGAGTTGCTCACAAAAGATATCGGAAGTTTGTACAAGGATACCGGATTCTTCTCCGATATAGCGGTGGAGCCACTTCCTGCTGAAGGCGGCGGTTTTGAGGTTGTCTATCATCTTGTGGAACGACCCAAAATTGAGGGGATCAGTATCACCGGCAACGAGAAGCTAGATATAGGCAATCTCATGAAGTTGGTGACCTTGAATCCTACGGAGATTTACAGCGAGCGGCACCGCTGGCAAAGTGAACGGGCAATCCGAAAACTTTACCACGAAAAAGGCTACTACCTTGCGGGTATCCAGGTTCACCTGGATAAAAACGCGGAGGAGAATAGCGTCCAGGTAACGTTTGAAATTGATGAGGGCCCACGGGTGCGAATTAAGGAGATTAACTTTATCGGAAATGAGCGGGTGTCAGCGAAAAAGCTGCGGAAGCAGATGAAGACGCGTATCGGCAAACATTTTGATGAGATGCTCTTCGAAGAGGAGGATTTAGGCTTAAATCTTCGGAATTACTATCAGGACCGCGGCTTTGCCTTAGTGAAAATTTTGGGACATACCAAAAGTTTCAACGCGGATAAAACCGAATTAATGCTGGACATCACCGTTGACGAAGGTCCGGAATTTGTCGTCGGCACGTACACCCTAAATATTCAGGCAGGTGCCAAAACCGTTTTTTCCGAGAAAAAAATACGGCGGATGGTAGACCCAGCAGAAGGCGAAATTTTCAACCGCGCAATCTTTGACGAATCCATTCAAAAACTACAGCAAGCCTATCTCGATAAAGGTTACCTGCTTTCAAGCGTAGCACCGATACCCGATTTTGATGAAGCAGACGGTTTGGTCAATATCACCTTGAACATAGATGAAGGGGATGTGATAGTTATTAATAACGTCAGGATTACCGGTTTAGAAAAAACGAAGGAGAATATTGTCAGGCGTGAGCTAGATTGGCTTGACATCAAACCGGATGAGTTGCTTGACGTAAAAGCCCTTCGGAAAGCGCGCCAACGTTTGTTCCAGATGGGCTCGTTTATTCGTGCGGTGGATTTTGTTCCCAGCGACACTGAAAATGACAATAGTAAAGATTTGGTCGTCAATATTGCCGAAACGCCTAGAACCGGTATGGTCCAATTGGGTGGCGGTTATGGCAGTGAAGGCGGGATTTTCGGCAGTGCGGAAGTCGGGCAGAATAACCTGTTCGGCCGCGCCTATCGTGTGCATGTCAAAGGGGAATTAGGCACACGTGACCATCACACCGCCCAAATTAGTTTCGGTACCCCCTGGATTTTGGGGACCCCTACACGCCTAAATGCACAGATTTATGATAACCGACGTTTCCGAAGCTATTACGGAACGGTCGGAGCTATTCTCAATAATGAGGATGTCGGCAGGTATGTTTGGGGACGACGGGGTGCATCTCTAACACTCGGTCGGCCAATCGCTTACGACATTGACCTTTCGGTCAGGTTACGGAATGAACGTGTGAACGTCGAAAAACCGGATCAGGATGCGGACCCGATTAATCGTTCCACCCGAAGTATTCTCTTTGCTGTGGGCAGAGATACACGCGATTATCGCACATCCCTGTTTGATCCGACTGCTGGCTCCTTTAATACCCTCTCTTATGAATACTCAGGCGGAATCTTAGGGGCGGACAACCATTTCCAGAAGTACACGGCTGACAGTAGCTGGTTCGTTAGTCCGTGGTGGAATCATGTTATTGCTGTTCATGCCCGCGCGGGGTATATGCGAAGTAGGCGGGCGGATTACCAAGATTTCTTTTACGAACGTTTTTACCTTGGCGGTGTTGACACGATTCGCGGTTACGAGAACTTCGAAATTTATCCGGACCCTGATGAAAATGGCAAATACAATCCGTACGGCGGTGACAAAGTGTTTTTTTCCAATTTGGAGTACCGAATTCCCGTTTCCCCACAGCTCACTGCAGCCCTTTTCTTTGATATGGGCCAAGTCTGGGATGAAAGTGTCAGCAATGTTTTTAACCAAATCAACTTGAAACGCGGGGTTGGGGCAGAAGTCCGTTTTAACATGCTCGGCATGTTGGCACGTTTGGGCTGGGGATATGGCCTCGACCGAGCCAGTGGTCAAGCAAGCGGTAAGTTCCATTTTACAATTGGGCCCGGTTTCTAAGAAAACCCCCGCAGGAAGGTTTCGAAAGTATACATTTTTAGAGACACTGTGTCTCGTTAAGATGGGCAATCGAGAATCACCCTCGGTTGCCCAAAGGATAAACTATGAAACGTATTTTGTTACTGATTTTCTGCATCTCCCTATTTAGTTTTATCTCTAACAGCACCGGCCAAGAGGCATTCAAATTAGGGGTTGTAGATGGCCAGCGAGTTTTAGAGGGTTACCACAAAGCTGTCGAGGCTAATAAATTGCTGGAAGCCGCGAAGCAACGTTTAGTCGATAAGCTGGAGAGCCTCGTTGAAGAAATCCGAACCCTCGAAGAAAAAAAGACCAAAACCGAACTTTTTAGATCTGAAGCGGAGAGTGCTGATTTAGTACAGCAAATTCGACTCAAACAGGAAGCATACGGACGGGAGCGAAATGCTGGCGAGGAAGCACTCTTTACAAAACAGCAGGAACTCATGGTCCCCATCTTGAAAGAAATTGAGGAACTCATCATCAAAACAGGCGAAGCGGAGGGGTATGACCTCATTCTTAACAAAACAGCTGTCCTGTATGTGAATGAGAAATACGACTTGACCGATAAACTCATTAAATTGATAAATGCAGGAAAAGAAGCCGAGCCAGAAACAGAGACAGAGCCGGCCCCCGAATAGCTATATCCGCTGTCTGAGCTGCCAGTTCAAACGTTTGGTTGCATGCGATTTGGAACGGCGCAACATGCCGAACAACATCCGAACTCATCCGTGCTTAGCTTAAGCAGCTACGTGATGTGCCCTAAATGGTTCACTCGGTAATTAATTTGGGTTCTGCTCGTTCTAAATACCCCCCTAACCCTCCCGCAGGCGGGGGGGATGGACTTTTGGCTGTATTCCGCGAGTTCTATATATCAGAGATATTTAGCGATTAAACCACTAAATGAGGTAAGTATGAGTATCAAAAACAGCACCGGCCAAGAGGCATTCAAATTAGGGGTTGCAGATGCCCAGCGAGTTTTGGAGGGTTACCACAAAGCCATAGATGCTGATAAGTTGCTGGAAGCCGCGAAGCAACGTTTAGTCGATAAGCTGGAGACCCGTGTTGAAGGAATTCGAACCCTCGAAGAGAAAAAGACCAAAACCGAACTTTTTAAATCTGAAGCGGAGAGGGCGGATTTAGAACAGCAAATTCGACTCGAACAGGAAGTATACGTACGGGAGCGAAATGCTGGCGAGGAAGCACTCTTTGCAAAACAGCGGGAGCTTATGGTCCCCATCTTGAAAGAAATTGAAGAACTCATCATTAAAACGGGTGAAGCGGAGGGGTATGACCTCATTCTTAACAAAACAGCTGTCCTGTATGTGAATGAGAAACACGACTTAACCGATAAAGTCATTGAATTAATAAATGCGGGTCCAGAGCTAGAGCTGGCCCCCGAATAGCTATATCCGCTGTCTGAGCTGCCAATTCAAACGTTTGGTTGCATGCGATTTGGAACTGCACAACATGCCAAACAACATCCGAACCCATCCGTGCTTAACCAGCTACGTGATGCGTCCTAAATGAGGTAAGTATGAGTATCAAACTCAAGGACATCTGTGAACACCTGGGTGGCGAACTCTCCGGAGATGGTGCTATTGAGATTACTGGAATTGCTGGAATTAAAGAGGCTACCCCTAATCAGATTACCTTCGTCGCTAACGCAAAGTATTTGTCTGACATAGCTACGACACAAGCGTCAGCAATTATCATCGGTCCCGGCGTGTCCGGTAACGGCAAACCGACGATTTGTGTTGAGAACCCGTACTGGGGTTTTGTCAAGGTTGTAGAACTATTCGCTCGGGATAAAGGGCAACAGCTGCAACCGGGTATCCATGAAACCGCCATTTTAGGGGAGAACGTTAAAATCGGGGAAAGAGTCACAATTCAAGCCCTTAGCGTCATCGCGGATAACGTCGAGATTGGGGATGATACCGTTATCTACCCGTTCGTCTATATCGGTGCTCGGAGTAAAATAGGAGATAATGGGTTAATCTATCCACACGTGAGTATTCGGGAGGACGTGACTATCGGAGCGCGCGTCATCATTCACAGTGGTGCGGTCATCGGAAGTGATGGATTCGGATTCACGCCTCACCCTGAAACCCACAGCCCCTACAAAATTCCCCAAATTGGTACAGTTGTTATTGAGGACGATGTCGAAATTGGGGCGAATACCACAATTGACAGAGCGACACTTGCCGAAACGCTTATAAAACGGGGAACAAAACTCGATAATCTTGTTCAAGTTGCACATAACGTTGTTATCGGCGAGGACTGTTGCATCGCTGCGCTTGCTGGGCTTGCCGGAAGCACGACATTAGGCGACCGTGTAAATGTGGCTGGACAGGCAGGGGCAGTCGGACATCTAACCCTCGGCTCGGATAGTGTGCTTTATGCCAAATCCGGCGTAACGAAGGATATGCCCCCCGGAAGCCACCTCTTCGGCTTCCCCGCCCGCACACATAAACAGGAATTGCGCATTCACGCCTCCACCCGAAAACTCCCTGAACTGCTAACTGAATTCAACAAACTCCAAAAGCAGGTTCAAGAACTTGAGGAAAAACTACAAAAATTAGAGAAGACCTCGTAGCAGCACCGAGACCTTAGCGGACACGTAAGGAGCAGAGAATTGAAAACTTTGTTCGCCTATATAGAGCTCGCGCGCCCGCTTAACGGACTTATCGCCTTTATTTCCGGATGGTTAGGCGGGATGTTCGCAAGCAAACACCCCCTGGAAGACTTGGCTAATCCGAAACTTTTGTTGGTTGCAAGTGCTGCATGGATATTGCTCTCCGCTGGAAACACAATAAACGACTACTGTGATTACAACATCGATAGGGTCAACAGACCTGAACGTCCCCTCCCCTCCGGACGAATTCCGAAACGAAACGCACCGATTTTCACTGTAATCCTGCTCGGAATCGGCATTGTCCTCGGTACACTTATCGGTACTTGGGCAATAGTCTTTGCGCTTCTCGTATCTGGTAGTGTCGTCAGTTATGCTTTCTATTTGAAACGTGTCCCCTTCATCGGAAATATAGTTGTCAGTGGGTTGACCGGTGTAACCTTCATCGCTGGTGGAATGGCGGTGGATTCGGTGGAGGGTGCCCTTATTCCGGCGACCTTTGCGTTCCTATTCACAACGGCGCGGGAGATTGTTAAAGACCTTGAGGATACGGAGGGGGACCGGAGGCATAACGTTAAAACGCTTGCTATTCTGAACCCGCGGCTTGCAGTCGGAGTAGCGTTGGGGTTCATGGCAGCGGTTATCCTATTTAGTCCTATCCCGTATCTATTTGGATGGTATTCGTGGTACTATTTTGTGGCAATTGCACTCGGTGTTGACCTTGTGCTTATCGGTTTAGGCATTCGTCTCTGGCGAAACAGCGCAAAGGCGAGCTGCGCGTCTATACAGTGCTGGATGAAGTGGGACATATTTGTCGGGCTTGGAGCAATCTATCTAGGGACTTTTTAGCTCGGCTACAAAAACTGCTCAATTTCAGCAGGGGTTGGCAGCGAGGGGATTACACCGACCTTCTGGGTTGCTAACGCCCCGGCAGCATTTGCATACCGCATAATTTCGTCGAGCTCCGCTGTGTCAAGCGTCTGGAGGGATTCATGGCGTATCAGTTGGGAGAGCATTGCAGCGACGAACGCATCGCCTGCCCCAAGTGTATCAACAACGTCAACGCGGAACCCCTCGACATGCGCCTCAGCAGTGCCGTTTGTATAGTAGCATCCATGCTCCCCAAGCGTGACGACAAGCAGGGTTATGCCGAGGTCGAGGATACGTTCAACCCCAGGTGCCAGGGCAGAATCGCCTGTGATAAATTCCCATTCCTCTTCCGATATTTTGACAACGTCAGCATAGTGCATCACTTCCCAAATCCAATGTTTGGCATCGTCAGCATTGTCCCAGAGCATCAATCGCAAATTGGGGTCGTAGGAGATGAACGCGCCGCCGGCTTTGGCGCACTGAATGGCTTTGAGCGTTGCCTCACGAGTCGGTGAATGACTTAAACTAACAGAACCGTAGTGGAAGAGCTCCGCGGCTCGGATATAGTCCGCATCAATTTCGTCCGGTGTGAGTAGAATGTCGGCTCCTGGGTGTCGATAGAAGGTGATATCCTTCATGCCATCAGAGCGGGTGGCAACGAAGGCTAAGGTGGTCCGAGCCCCTTCTCCCGCGATGAGGTATGTGGTATCAACGTCGTTCTGTTGAAGGGTTTCTCGGAGAAAGTCGCCAAACGGCTCGGTGCCGACTTTACCGATAAATCCAGCATCTATGCCGAGTTTGGCTAGGCCAACGGCAACATTCGCGGGCGCGCCACCGGGGGCTTTGACAAATCCGGGGGCTTCTGCCAGTGTTACATCAGGCGTTGTGGAGACAAAATCGATGAGAAGTTCACCGATACATAAGGCTTTTGGCATGACGGTTTATTCCTGTTATAATTTTCAAAAAATAGACGGGTATCACAACGATACCTTTCTCAGCTGCTACTCACTGACAGGTTGCTTCAACGTTCCCCACGTTACTTTTTTTTTGCCTACGGGTGAGACCCATAGCAAATCATCGTCTATCCAATCTAATAGATTAGTCGTGCCTAAATGGTCTGTTAGCGGCGTAATCTTCTCTGTCCGAATACGATACTTATAGATTTTGGCAGGTGGAAACACAAAACCGCGCCATAGCGGTTTGTTCAAGGGAATGTCGACCTGAGCACCGAAAACGATGGATTTACCATCATCCATCCAGTCCATACCGGCTCCTCTCCAGTCCTCCGGTATTTGGAGTTCTCTGATGTTCTCACCGTTCAAATCACATATCATATACCGAAACGCCCTAAAAAAAGGAAAGTTCCCTTCATTCGGTATTAGCACGCGTTTATACTCTTCTTCTTGAAACAGTATCTGTTTACCGTCGGGGGACCAGCGCGGTCTCAATCTATGAATCGCGAATTCTTCTTGAATGGGTGCGGGAAGAAGGGGGCGCGGGTTCCGACCATCTGAACGCATAATCCAGATTGTGCTATTTTTGCTGAATCCTCTCGGTTTTGCGAATACAATATGCTTACCATCTGGCGACCAATTGCATTGGATACCCCATTCATCCGATATTTTTCTCATCTTTCCTGTTTTTATATTTAACACGTAGATGCCGACTTCTAACGCGTCGTTTATCAGCATGCTCCTTTTAAAGACGATATATTTGCCATCCGGTGAAAATGAACCCCCATTGATAGAACCCATTTCATCGTCCTCTATTGGGAGCTGTCGAACGTTCGTGCCATCCGCATTCATTAGAAATAGGCCAGCGACTCCCTGCTTGATGCGTCCCTTAAACAGTATCTGTTTACCGTCGGGGGACCAATAAAGGGGGAATGGTCTCGACACTTCGTTTTCTAAGATAAGTGTCTGGTTGCTGCCATCATCGTCCATAACGTAGATACCATAAACACCAACACCATCGCGTTGTGAGCCAAAAACGATTTTGGCATCTGCTACTGTTGATAGAAGCAGCAGTCCTATCAGACAAAGCAAACCGACAACTTTTCGTCCAAGCATAGCGAACCTCCTTGAAAAAAATGGCAGGGGAACGTGTTCCCCGCCGTTACAACAGATTACGGTTTTGGATTGTCTTCATCAGTAAACGTAATAATAAAAGGAACCGAATCCACGTGCCTGTCGTCCTGCCCCGTTTCGAGGTGGATGTGAGCATTCAAATAATACTCGTCATCCGGGCCGATCGGTCCTCCGACGAAATAATCTGTCATGGAATTGGAGTAGGCATAATAGGTCGAATCGTATTTCGGATCGCCAGTCCGAATTGTTTTGGAGGGGCCATTACTTATTCGTTTCCACCCAGTGGGTTTGGCCTGTTTGCCGTTTCCATCGTATTCCGTATGTCGGAACCAGGATTCGCATTGAATGCCTGTATTGGTTGGGTTACTTGCATGGACATACCCATCCATGATGATATTCGTGCCATCAAAGTAATGGCCTGTGAGTGCTACATAGCCGTAGACACCGGGATGTAGTATTATCCCGTTATTTCCGGTTACAGCGCTGGTAGATATAGGTTTATAGACCGTAAAATTGTAGGTTTCACTGTCTGCATGTAAAATAACCCGCCCTAGCGGGAAAGCGACTGCTTTTATCTTATACTTTTTGCCTTTTAGGTTGCCGGGTAAATTGGAAAAACTGAAATAATCTTCGGTTTTGGTACCATCCCCCTCACTTCTACCTTCAAGAACATTGTCAACATACCAGAGGATAAAAGCATATGGTTTATCTGTTCTGATATAGAAAGTGAAGTACGGATCGCCGTAATCGTATTCTGTGGTTGTTCCGTTGTAAGACCGCAGTTCTTCAATTTCGATCGGTTCCCCGATGGGACCCAATGCCCCGATGGCATCATTGATACCGACAAAACCTATTAGTAGGAATGCAGCGAATACTACTGCGATTGTAAAGGTCTTATATTTCAACATTTTGCGCTCCTTTATATTTATCAAATTTTTTCTATTTGCCGTTTGTAACAAGTGAACTATTGTTAATCGGGAGCACCATAGGTTGGAGCACCCTGGCTACCAAATCAATATGCTCTAAATAAACGTTGAGGAGAGATTCATCTTGAAAGTATTGTTTTGGTGGTTATTGGTATTATACCTTTTTTGACTTTTTTGTCAAGATTTTTTTGTAAATTGTCGAGTTCTTACGGTCTTTCGTCAAAAAGTCGCGAGCACAGCTCGCTCCTACAGATTATTATAGTAGAGCCTGTAATTATTTGCACACGCGGTTGGTATCACGCGGGCTGGGGAACCCAGCCCCTACGAGTAATTATTTAGACCCACGTTGGCATCGCTATCATGGCGTGTTCACATATTTTCAAAATTTACTATATATCGCGAGCACAACTCGCTCCTACAGATTATTATATCGCGAGCGAAGCTCGCTCCTACAGAAGACATGTCACTAGCCCAGATGAACTACGTTATGAACGGTATCAAAATGTAGTCCGCAAAGTTTGGGCTTTGCCCGTCTCGGCTGAGCGGTACCCTGCATCGAAAATCTCTATGACATGCCGTGCATGTTCGGCTGTAACGATAGTCGGTTTATCCTCCCGGATCCAGTCAACAAGCTGCATAATGTCTTCGAACACATGCGCTTCCTGAATGCTGCGGTGCGGTCCCACGACGTGAGGCAGTTCTCTTTTGGGTGCGTGAATCGGTTTTCCGTTGAGGGTACTGCCCTCAATCGCGCCCGCTGTTCCGTGAATTGCTAACCCCCCTTTGATAGCGTGTCCCGCCGCCGCACCGTAGATGAACCCAAAGAAGGCTTCACCGAAGTCAAGCAAAATAAAGGTGTTGTCGTCCATGTCGCAGGGAAGCATTTCGCCTCGGAATTCCCGTTCCTTGACGCGCACGCCAGAGAAAGCGGTCACCCGTTTCACGGGGCCAAGGATGCCTGTCATTGTATGCAAACCGTAGACCGTCATGTCGTAGAGGGGGCCGCCGCCGGGTTTTCGGAAATACCATGCGGGGTTGATGTTTGTGAGGACATCGTCGCCGTGCCGGACCGCTTCGCTTTCGTGATACCGTCCGAAGGATGCACCGGTGGCTGCCCAGGTCGGTGTCCCAATTGCGCCCTCATTGATAACCCTCCGAATTTCTTGATGAATTGGACGCAACATTTGCCCGGGGGAGGCGACTAATTTGACTCCCTTCTGTGCTGCGGATTCAATGAGGTCATCGGCTTCAGCGACGGTGGTTGTCATCGTTTTGTTGAAATGTGCATGTACGCCGTGTTCAATAGCAAGTTTACCCTGTTCGTAATGGAGTCCGATCGGTGATGCAATGCTGACAGCGTCAACATGCCCATCTGCCAAGAGTGCTTCGTAAGTTTCGTAGGCGTACGGGACGTTGAATTTTTCAGATGCGGCTTGTGCCCTGCCGGGGACAGGGTCACAGACAGCTGTTACCCGTAACCTATCCTGCACGTCGTCCTGTGTGAGGTGCGGAAGGATGCCGCGTACGGCAATGCTCCCGACACCGATAACGCCTATACGTATTTTGTCGGTTGCCACAATATTTCCTCCAAAGGGTCTGAAGATGTATTAGTGCCGCCACGATGTTTCATGTTGCCACCCGACAGCGTTTTTGAGTTTGTCACAATTGATGAAGGATTGATGTCCCTGCAGCGTTCGGACTTTCGGAAGAAATTCCGGTTTAAAACGTTGAACCAATTCTTGAGAGGGCTCCAACGCGGAGGTATCGTCAGCGTTGAGAAAATAGACATCGTGCGGGGGTAGTGTATCTGCCTTTTCCATAAGGAGACGATGTGCACTGGCGACATCTTCACTGCCGACCCAACACCAGAGCCACGGTGTCCACCCGTTTGTCGGTTTTGCGTTTTGTGCCATCTGCGTTCTACGTTCCTCTGGGCAAATTCCAGCGGGCCGAGTGATGTACGTGCGGATACCGTAAGCACGTGTATAACTTGCTAATAGGTCTTCACCGCAGCGTTTGGAAAAGCTGTAGGAATCTTCCGGATAGCAGGGATGTTCTTCATCTATAGGCAGATAATCTATCGGTATATGGGTTTTGCTTATGCGGAATCCGTGTCCTAAGGCGCAATTACTGCCGGACATTACAACCGTTTGAACATCGGCTTCAATTGCTGCTTGCATCAGGTAGTAGGTGCCGAGCATATTGGTTTTGAAGGTTGCATCGAAGCGGATACCCCGCTCTTCGGCCCCTGCGCGTAAATCTGGGTGGTCGACAGGCCCCGGCTGTGCGCCGAGGTGTTGTATTGCGTCTACGCCTTCTACAGCGCGTTGGCAGTCCTCAAAATTGTTGAGGTCGCCTTGAATGAATGGCAGGTGTGCAAATTCATCGGGGGGTTGCCTGCGAGACATCAGCACAAGCGTGTGCTGCGCCGCCAGTTCCCGAATGACAAACGCGCCGAGTCTGCCGCTTGCACCCGTTATTAAAACTTTCATGAAAAACCTCCGATTTCAAATCCTGAACAATGGTCATGTTGAATTCAATTGACAGATGTTGCAATATCGTTTATTATTTTGTATGGTTAATGGTTGTTGGAAACCTATGGAAACCAGAAGTCTCTGACGCGTGTCAAGAACCTGCTTAGAATCACAACATCTTGCTAATAGCCAATAGCCAATAGCCATTTGCTAATAAATATTATACCACTGTTGCAAATTTTGTCAAGCAAATTGAGAAGCACTGGAGGAGAAAACGCTTATGTATAATGCAGATACACATTTTGAGAATTTATATGCCACTGTTCCACGGAAATATGAGTTTCAGGAAACGTCACGGGAAGGGTTGCTGGCGTGGCAAGCCAATTTTCGTCCGGAATTGCAAGCGGCCCTCGGTTTGGATAACATGGAATCTGATCTTGCTGGGTATGTCCCAAAAGCGGACCGGCTGGAGGTCTTGGACCTGGACACCCATATTCGGGAAAGTTGGTATTTGTGGGTGGAGCCAACGGTGCCGCTGCCGTTCTACCTGCTTCGTCCAAAAGAAATTTCGGGAGCTCAGCCGCTAATTCTTACGCCACATGGGCATAATCATCCGCATATCTACGTGGGTATTGCGCATTCTGAAAAAGAGGAAAAGGAGATGCTGGAGGGTGAACGCGATATTGCCCGGCAGGCAGCCGTTGAGGAGGGGTATATCGCTATCGCGCCAACGACCCGCGCATTCGGTGAAACACGCACAGAAGCCGATAAGAAAAATAGTAGCACACACTCCTGCCGACACCAGTTAGTGCATAGCTTGCTTGTCGGTCGGACACCTATCGGTGAGCGGGTGTGGGACATGTCACGCCTAATTGATTGGGCATTGGAGAATTTACCGATAGATGGAGAACGGATTGCGATTACTGGCAATTCTGGGGGCGGCACGGTATCGCTTTTCGCTGCAGCGTGTGAAACCCGCATCGCCGTAGCCGTGCCGAGCTGTTATTTCTGTACGTTTGAAGGGAGTATCGGCACGCTTCGGCATTGTGAGTGCAATTATGTGCCTGGGGTAATGCGATTAGGTGAGATGTATGATGTTGCAGGCTTAATCGCGCCGCGTCCATTTTGTGCAATTGCCGGCCGAGATGATCGAATTTTTCCGATTGAGCAGGTCAAATTGGCTTATGAACGGTTGAAGACTATCTACACGGTTGCCGGTGTTCCAGCGGATTGTGAGCTCTTTATCGGTCAAAGTGGACATCGGTATTACAAAGCGGGGGCATGGCCCTTCGTGCGGCGATATTTTGCCAAACCTGAAGAGTAAGCTAACGCAACCGGATTATAGGAATGCCACCAAAGGCGCGCACAACTGTGCCACTACTGATAAATTCGGAGGGTTCGGCAAGGACGTTGATTTGGACAGGTAACGCTTCACAGGCGCGGAGAATCTGTGGGACAGTGTCAGACAGGACGATGAAAAGCACGTCAAGCCGGTGCGTTTGTACAAGTTGACGTACCTCATCAATTCGTCCAAGGTGAACGGTGTCGCTGTGTTGTGTTTCGACTTCAGGCCGGTCAGCAATTATTCCTACCAATTGATATCCGCTGTTTTCATTGACGTTGAAGCTATGGATGAACGTTTCCATGTGTGCCTCATCATCCTCTGGCGGATTTGCATTGCAAATAAGGGCTACGCGGCTTATGCCGACTCCTATCGCGTGGATTGCCTGCCGAAAACGGTGCAGGGAAAGCCGCCCTAAGGATATCGAGAAAAGACTCAAAGCGGTAGCAAGAAGCATCACTACACGGGAATAGTCATCTTGGGGGAAGATGAGAGAGAACGCGCCTAACGTTATAAGGAGCGTGATGCCCGCAGCTTTACAGCGGGACCAGAATGCAGCAGCAGTCGCATAGTCCTCCGGACGATAACGTTTCAAAGCTAGTAATACCCCAAACCAGATAATTGCCATCAACGGGATAAGTTTGAAATAGATTTCAAGCGAGGGGGTGGTATCGTCAGGCGATGTGGTTGTTTCAAACCGGAGCCAATATGCCACTAGAGTTGAGGTGGCGATGAAACCGACATCGAATAAAACTGTGAGTGTGATAAGGAGACGGTCGAGCGTTTTTGTATTCATTATCCGGGACATCACGATGTTTTTACAATCAAAAGTTGATGACATATTAGCAGATTTAGGAAGGATTTGTCAAGAAAAAAAATGGAGGGTCGGGCGCGTGAAGTTTTTGTACTATGATAGATGGAAGGGTGGAAGGGTGGAAGAGTGGAAGAGTGGAAGGGTGGAAGAGTGGAAGGGTGGAAGAGAGGATTTTGCGTGTGTTGTCAGAATGCACGTCGCATTTGGGGGAGTACGCCGCAAATCGCGGATTATCGCGGATTTCACGAATTTCGCGCGACGGGCGATGAATCTCCCTTGAGGAGCGGGAAACCGTTTGCCCGAATACTAAATGGGTGTGCAAAAATTTTACACACCTCGCGTGTGTTGATAAATTATGGTTGATGTGGTATGCTATGGCTATCAACTTTTGTAGCGGAGGATTACATTATGGCGAATCAACTGAAGGTAGGAATTGTCGGGGCACATCGGGGGAGCTCTTATGTGTCACCTTTCAAAGCAATAGCGGAAACCGATGTGACGGCGTTTTGTGACATCAATGAAACAACACTTCAAAACGTCACGGAACGGTTTAATACCCCGCAGCAGTTTACAGATTATACGGAAATGCTGGATGCAGTAGACCTTGTCGTGTTAGCAACCCCTGAAAATCTGCACGTACCGCAAGCAATTGAGGCGTTGGAGGCGGGAAAACATGTCATTAGTGAGGTAACGGCTGCTGTCAAGTTAGCGGAATGTTATGAGCTGGTTCGGGCAGTTCGGAAGTCATCTGCTAAGTATACGATGGCTGAAAACACGTGCTATTCTAGGTCAAATGTGCTAATTCGCAGCCTTGTATCGGCAGGCAGGTTCGGAGATGTCTATTTCGGAGAGGGGGAATATCTCCACAACGTCAAATCACTCCATCACGATACGGGTGGCAACCCGACGTGGCGTTATTATTGGCAGGTGGGGATTAATCGGTGCAATTATGCAACGCATAGCCTCGGCCCTGTGCTGCAGTGGTTCGGTGAACGGGTTGTGAGCGTCTGCTGCCTCGGCACTGGGGTGCACACCGATGCGGAGCATGCGATGGAGGATACAGTGATGATGCTGTGTAAAACGGAGAGTGGCGGGTTAATTAAGATACGCATCGATATGCTCTCAAATCGTCCTGCGAATTCCTATTTCAGTCTGCAAGGGACAAAAGGGTGTTACGAGAGTTCGCGCGGATTCGGCGGCCAACCCAAGATTTGGTTGAGCGAATTTGACTCAGGCGAACAGTGGAGACCCCTCTCCGAATTTGAGGCGGATTTTCTGCCGGACCGGTGGAAAAATCCACCGGATGAAGCACAAAATGCTGGGGACCTGGGGGAATATTTTAAGGTGCGGGATTTTGTGGATAGCATTCTCACCGATACACCACCCCCGCTTGATGTCTACACAGCGATGGATTTCACGGTGCCGGGGTTGGTTTCGGAGCAGTCTATTGCAAATGGCGGTGCGCCGGTGGAAGTCCCCGATTTTCGGAAGATTGAATAGAGAGCTGACACCCGAGTGCATTAAGGAGAGTCGTTAGTGTGCTAATCCGGGGTAGGTCGTCGCTGGTGAGCAATTCCGAAAGCGTTTGTGGAGATGTGTCGGTTTGCTTCGCAAGCTCGGAAATCCCGCCTTGTGATTCTACAACAGTTTGAAGTGCTAGCAGAAATACAGCAGCGTCCCCGTGGATTTGGTATATTCCAATGCCGCTTGGAGGTATCCGCCTGCCCTACTAGGGTCGGCAGCAAGTCGTTTGATTAAGTACTCGCGCCAAGTTCGCAATTTTTTCATCTTTTAGAATAAATGTTTTCTATAATGCCTTATCTTCTTCTACAGGCTTGAAGACGAGTCCGCAGCTGCTGCAGCGGTATCCACTTTCCGGTTTGGATTCCACGGCGGGGAACAGCATACCACAGCAGATGGGGCACGGTTCATCAATTTCCATGTCAGCTTGTTCTAATTCGCCGGAGCGGTTTTCAAATTCAACGCGCATGTTTTAATATCTCCTTAAGGTTGAATCAATTTCGGCTGCCCATCGGTCAATGCCGCCGGTGAGGTTTTTGACGTTTCGGAACCCGTTTCGCTGTAGATAGGCGGCAGCGTACAAGCTCCGTTGCCCGTGGTGGCAGTAAACAACGATTTCCTGTTCGGCGGGTTGAAGTTCGTCCAATCTTTGGGGCAGCGCGTTAAGCGGGATTAAAATCGCGCCTTCAATATGCACGATGTCGTATTCGGTCGGCTCGCGAACATCAAGCAGCAGGACCGGGTTTTCATCTAGTTGCTGTTTGAGCTCGCTCGGAGAAATTTCGATTGGGACTTGTGTTGTTTGCATATTTTCCTCGGTTTCATCGGCTGCTAAGGGCGCGCACGCCGGACAGGGACAGGTTTCGCGCAGCACTTCAAACGGATAGATGCCGGTGTTGTGGCCATCGTTCCAACTGAATTGAAGGGCATACCGCCCGACTAGTTGAACGTCAAGCGGTGCGATATCCTCCACGACCTCAATTAGCGTTACATCGCCATCGCCTTGTGGTGAGAAGAGGGAATGGACATCTCTCCCTTGATGCCGAATGATGGCGCATTCCGCACACGGACACATCTGTCTGAGATAGTGATACGGATACCAGCTGACATGCCCATCTTTCCATTCAATTTGGAAGGCGTTGGCATGTTTTTTGAGAAGTTTTGGGCTTTTTTTAACTGTATTCATTACTCACGTTACCATACTTCATTCGGTGTCTATTTCATCATGTGACCTGTTTTCTTTATTGGCGATTAGCAATTGGCGATTGGCAATTTAGCAAGAGGTTTGTGCTTCTAAGTAGAAAACCGAAATATGCTATCACAGTCAAGCATTCAGTGAAAGAAAATGTTTTTTCTGACATAATATCCTCTTTATATCTGAAGCGCGTCAGAGTTCTCTTTCTCTTGCTAAAGGTTTCCATAGGTTTCCAACAGCCAGCGAGGTTTCCAATAGTCAACATTCTATAAACATACCACCCATACTGGACTAAGAAGGAGGAGCAGATACCACTGTTTCTAACCACACGAGGCTCTTTTTATCAGAAATCTGGATGTTTTCTGGCAATGAACGTCCTAGCTCTTCATAGAGCTCCATGACTGCCTTAAAAGCGTCTTTGACATTTTCTAATGACTCGTCTAACGAATCGCCCTCGGTAACCAACTCAGGCAACAGTGGAGAAGTCACTGTATACCCGCCTTCGGGCTGTGGTGTTAGAACAAGGGGTATTTTGTATTCCATCAGAAGCTCCTAAACTTGTTAAAAAATGCCGAGTTCGTCTTTTGCGTCCTCGCTCATCAGTTCGGGGGTCCAGCGGGGGGTCCAGACGACCTCGATGTTGACTTCGTCGATGCCATCCATCTGTTGCGTGACGAGCTGGGTGCCGTTAATAATCTGTCCGCCAGCGGGACATCCTGGGCTCGTTAAGGTCATCGTAATATCGACGGTGGTGTCGTTGATGTCAACGCCGTAAATCAGGCCCATGTCAACGATGTTAATACCGATTTCTGGGTCGATAATGTTTTCTTTGATAGTCTCTAATACAGATTCTTCTGATACCATTTGAATTTCCTCCTATGGAATGCAATTAATTGTTGGTTAGCGCGATAATTGAGACAATGAGTGCCGCAATTGCACAAGTAGCAATTATCCAATCCTTGAGCATTGAAAAACCTATTTTACGGCCGCGCAATTCAGCAACATCCGTTTCAACGTTCCGAAGTCGTTCATCAATGCCTGCTAACGTTGCCTTAATTTCATCAAAACCTTTTCCCATCAGGTCGTATAGTGCCTCTATTGTCATTTTACTTTCCGCCGGCGTTTAAGGGGTTGTTTCGCGCCAAAGGTGTGGACATTATAGCACCTTTTTTTGCGATTGTCAATCAATGCTTACCAAAACATCGTCGTCCTCAATTTTGACAGGAAAACATTCGATGTCTTCGACGGCGGGCATACAGAGTGCTTTTCCGGTTTTGATGCAAAATCGTGCGCCGTGTCGTGGGCATTCTATTTCGTCATCGTTAAGGAAGCCTTCGCCAAGCGGGCCGCCGTCATGTGTGCAAACGTCTTCCATGGCGTAAAATTCGCCTTCTACGTTAAAGAGTAGCACAGGAACGAAATCTACTTCAACCAATTTTTTTGTGCCGGGGGGGGTTTCGCTAACTTTTGCGACTTTGTAATATTCTGGCATGATGTTCCTTTCTTAATGTGAGTTTGATAATAAATGTCCGTTTTCCCTAACCTCTATAAAGATATCGTCCTTAAAGAGCGGGCTGCTTGCCCGAATACTGGGACTAAGCACCCGGGGGTATCTGCTGTTTCTATAAAGATATCGTCCTTAAAGAGCGGGCTGCTTGCCCGAATACTGGGACTAAGAGCCCGGTGGCATCCGCTGTTTCTTATTGCTCTTCTTCGCCGGGCCAGCCTTTGATACCGTAGGCACCGGCTTTCAGTACCTTGAGTGCTAATAAAGCACATTTTACACGGACTGGACCTAACGGGATACCAACCATGTCCAGAATGTCATCCCTTGAGAGTTTTTTGACTTCGGTGAGCGTTTTGCCCTCGATCTCTTCGGTTAGCATGGAGGCGGAGGCTTGACTGATGGTGCATCCGTATCCAGAAAACCGCACCGCTGTGATAATATCGTCCTCAACAATCAGGTCAATCCGAATTTTGTCTCCGCATAACGGATTATCCTCTTCATGCGAAATATCGGGATTCGGCAACGTGCCGTAGTTGCTGGGGTTTTCGTAATGGTCAAGCAGCTCCTCTTGATATATGTTCATCTTTTTCTCCGAGTCATGAGCTCTCGCGCTTTGCGAAGTCCATCACATAAGCGGTCTACGTCTTCCAACGTGTTGTATAGGTAAAAACTGGCGCGGACGGTTGCGATAACATCTAATTTTTTCATGAGCGGTTGCGCGCAGTGATGACCTGCACGGAGGGCTACATTATGTGTATCCAAAATACCAGCGACATCATGCGGATGGATGCCCTCCATATTAAAGGAGATAACCCCGGCTTTCTGATGCGGTGCCGGCCCATAAAAGGTAATGCCGTCAATTTCTTGTAGCCTTTGATGTGCGTATTTCAGGAGCTCCTGTTCATGGACATGAATTGAGGCTAACCCCGCTTGTGTAATATAATCTACGGCACTTCCAAGTCCAATGGCTTCGGCAATGCTGGGGGTGCCTGCCTCAAATTTTGCAGGGACATCCGCGTAGGTTGATATGTCACGTTCAACGCTCCGAATCATTGAGCCGCCCCCGAGAAAGGGTGGCATCTCCTCAAGTAGTTCCAATTTGCCGTAAAGTACACCGACACCGGTCGGACCACACATCTTATGCCCAGAAAATGCGAGAAAGTCGCAATTGAGCTGCTGCACGTCAACATGAAAGTGCGGGACAGATTGGGCTGCATCCACGACGACCTTTGCACCAACGCCATGCGCCGCGTCAATGACAGATTGTATCGGCGTGATTGTGCCGAGTACATTAGAGACGTGCGTTATGGCGACCAGTTTGGTTTTTTCGGAAAACAGCTCGCTGAGTTGTGTGAAGTCAAGCAAGCCTTCATCGGTTATCTCAAGGTATCGAAGTTTCGCGCCGGTGCGTTGGGCAAGCAGCTGCCACGGCACAAGATTGCTGTGGTGTTCAAGGACAGTGAGAACGATTTCATCTCCCTCCCGAATATTCGCGCTGCCCCAGCTGTAGGCGACGAGATTGATGGACTCCGTGGTATTCCGCGTGAAGACGATTTGACTCGAACGTTGCGCGTTAATGAGTTTTGCCACTTTCTGCCGTGCCTGTTCGTATTGTGCCGTGGCTTCTTCCGAAATTCGGTAGATGCCGCGGTGGATATTGGAACGGTAGGTGTCGTAATACGCATCCATCGCCTCAACGACAGGACGCGGTGTTTGTGTTGACGCGGCACTGTCGAGGAATGCTAACGGGGGCTCGTCCGCGAAGATTGGAAAATCTTGGCGGATGGCTTGAACGTCAAGTGGACGAAAGTCGGAGGTGTGTTTTGTTTTTTGTGTCATATTATTATATCCAAACAGATTTAATTATCGTTTTGTCGTAGTCTTTTGTCATCACAACTGCTCCTATCTCAACGCAAGTTGCCACATAGTAGCACAAACTTCCTAGTTTGTGGCATAAGGGCGCAAACTAGGAAGTTTACGCTACAAAACCCCGGAGCAGCACGATAGTTTTCAATAGAAGCCGGTTCTCGCATGCCGAAAATCCTGTCCCTAACAACTTGGGTTATCTCATGAGCCGCTAAAAAACAGTAATCACCGGGTGATTCGTTTTAGGAATCACCGGCGGATCAATTTTATGTGTGGCGAACTTGAGGCATGCCACAATATCTTTGGAATTAAGGGCCGGCATTTCCTCAAGAATCTCTTTAAAAGAGAGCCCGCTGGCAAGTAGGTCTAAAACATCTGTGACCCGAATCCGCATGCCTCGGATGCAAGGTTTGCCACCACACTGCTCTGGATTGGAGGTAATCCTCAACCTTAAGGTGAAATGGGTGCACGTTTTTGCCCAATCAGCTCCTTCTGAATAGATGCTGCCAGGTCCAGGCACGAAAAAACTCAGGTTTGTAGACTTTTCTAATTTGTTGCGTATTTTCCCACTGATTTCAAAATCACGTTCGGTATCAGGGGCGGTTACTTTTACGGACAGCGCATCGTCCTTAGAACGATCTTCATCGTATTCGAGATAATCGTAATCTTTTAGAATTCGCTTGAGAGTCTCTACGATTTCTGGATTTTCTGATAGTTTCATGGTATTTTTATCTGAATCGCGGATTTCACGGATTATGTCGGGTTTTGCAAGCTCAACGCGACATACGACTTTTCTGACTATTGTGTAGCATGTTCATGAAGAATCTCAACGATTTTGCGGGCAATTGGTCGTAGTTTTTCTTCTAACACATCGTCATCAATAGTAAAGAATATACCTTTGTCTACATCCAGCGGAAACGCCTTATCCTGTTTTACACCGTTCAGGGCGTAACGAACCCGTACGAAGGGACTATATCTACGGCCTTCCCGATAGGGTTCTTCTACACTCAGAAACTCAATTGAATCGGTGCCGGGGACGCGCCCTTCCAAATCTATGGTCTTGAATGTGAGTTCAAGTTTATTGACATTATCAACTATATGTTTCATGAAAGTGCTTCTTATTTATTGTGAGAGATGCATATCAACATAGACATCAAAACAGTTCACAACACAAGTTGCGGGAATAGTTCCATAAGCAAGAATTTCGGCATCTCGTAAGGCTCTAACAAATGTTAGACGTCCAATTGAAATATGTTGAATTAGACGGACAGTTGTGGGCGCTACTTCTGGTGCCCTTGCTGTAAAACCAATCTCTGTAGGATTGTTATTGTTGAGGGACCAGTAAGTATCAATACCCACTCCTCGGTAGAATATCGACATAAACTATCTTTAAGCGTCCTTGCATTAACGCGAGTTTGAAAAAAAGTTTTGACCTAGAGCGTTCTCTGGTAGTTTTAGCAAAAAACGGCACAAACTAGGAAGTTTATGCTACAATTATTCCGCTTTTTTCGTGATGAAAAAGGTTTAGAGCAAACGGATATTTATTATCAAGCTCACGTTTGCATTAGTAATGGCGAGGCATGAACGCCTCGCCTAGGGTGAAAAACGATTACGCGCCCGGAAAACCAATATTGACAGGAGACGGCCCGTGATCCTCACACGCCTGATCGGTGGGGACATCCGTTTCGGCACTGTTCGGGACGACAATGCCTTCCTCAAGCAGATATAACTCCACTTCGTCGCCGCTGACATCGGCAAGCATGACATCGTCGATTTGGACACACGGCTGGTAAGGTTGCCGAGTTTTCTGGACCATTTCACGATAGTTGTTTTCATCATTGATGATATCCCTGTCTTCATATTCCAAACCGTATTTGGCGAAGATGGCACGGACACCGTTGCTCCAGCCACAGACAGGTTTCATATAAGCGATAATTTTCGGTTGATTCATTGTGTATAACTCCTTCCTTTTTGGTATATGGTTAATGGCACACCGAGTGTGCTGATTAATTTGATAGTTTACGTGAAATAAATGTTTGTAGCTCTTCCCGGACAGCCTCTAAAGGGATGCGTTCCATAACGGGTTGAAAAAATCCGTCGACAATCAGTTTTTCGGCTTGTGCGTAGGGTAGTCCGCGGCTCATCAGGTAGAAAACCTGCTCAGGGTCAATTTTTCCTGCGGTGGCACCGTGTGTGCAACGGACCTCATGCGCCTGAATCTCTAATCCCGGTAAGGTATCGGCATGTGCGCGTTCGCTAAGCAACAAATTGTCGTTTTTCTGATACGCATCGGTATAGTTCGCATCCGGATAGACATATATATTTCCACCCCAGGCAGTCTGTGACCTATCTTTCAGGACAGCTCTATATAGCAGGTCGCTGGAGGTATAGGGTGAAACGTGTTCTTGTGCCGTGCTGACATCCAAGTGCTGCCGCGCGTCGGTGAAAACTAGTCCCAACATTTGTGCGGTGCACCCTGTTCCCTCTAGAACAATCGCTTGGTTTAGTTTGTTCAATCTCCCGCCAAAAGTGGCTGTAACCCAGCAGAGTTGCGCGTCTTTACTGACGATGGCTCGGTGTGAGGCGAAATTCCAGACGTGCCGATTGTAGTTTTGCACCTGTACGTAGGTGACGTTGGCGTTCTGTCCGGCGAAAATTTCAACCGCGCCACAGTGCAGCCCGCCCGCGTCCTGAGCTGTAGAGGTATTATCCTCAAAAATGACAACCTCGCTGTTTTCTTCAGCGATGATGAGGACATGTGATAAATCAGCGTGTTGTGCCTCGGCGAGCTTGATATAGACACGCAGGGGCACTTCCACTCTGACACCCTTCGGTACGTATAAGACGTAACCGCCTTGCCAGAATGCCCCATGGAGTGCGTCAAACGCGTTCTGGGTGGCGATATTTCCACTTTTTAACGTTGTCTGTAGTGTAACCGCCTTCGTCATGAAGTGGTCACGGATTAATTCTTCGTGTTCGTTTAGTGCAGTGTGGAGGTCGGCGAAATAGACATCCTGTTTTTCCAACGGTGCAGACACGGTGGTGTGTTGAAGTTGCCCATCTACTTGGACGAGCACGCCTGCGGCATCCTCAGTGGCTTCAGGTATGTCAACCGATGTTCCACCGTTAATTTCAGCGGCGGTCTGATAATTCTCAACTGCGAAGCCGCGGAGATGTCGTCGAGTTCGCCGCCAGTAATCCTGGGTACGCATATCGACGGTACGTCGCCAGACATCGTCTTCGGTAGTGTGCGGCATGGGTGAAGATTGGTAGAGGGCGTACGCCTCTAAACGTCTTTCGCGCATCCACTGCGGTTCGGTTGCCGCTATTTTTTCAAGAAATTCTTTTGACAAATCGCCTTTTTGCAATTTTTTATCCTTTGAAAATCGCGAGCGGAGCTCGCTCCTACAGAATATGGTATCCTATGAAAATCGCGTGCACAGCACGCTCCTACAGAATATGGTATCCTATGAAAATCGCGAGCGGAGCTCGCTCCTACAGAATATGGTATCCTATGAAAATCGCGTGCACAGCACGCTCCTACAGAAGAGAATCGCGAGGGTTTCCAATAGCCAATAGCTATTTAACCGACTGAACCTTCCATCTGAAGTTGGATGAGCCGGTTCATTTCGACAGCATATTCCATCGGCAGCTCTTTGACCAACGGTTCAATGAATCCGTTGACGATCATCGTGGAGGCTTCCTCTTCTGAAAGCCCACGGCTCATCAGGTAGAAAAGCTGCTCTTCACCGATTTTACTGACCCGCGCCTCATGCTCAATACTGGTGTCGTTCTCAGCGATTTCAATGACCGGATAGGTGTCCGAACGGGAATCTTTGTCCAGAATAAGGGCATCACAAACGACATGCGACTTACACCCTTTCGCACCCTTGGCGACATCGACCCATCCACGGTAGCTGGAACGTCCGCCATCTTTGCTGATGGACTTGGACGTAATCTGTGACGTGGTGTGCGGTGCGCAATGGTAGACCTTCGCGCCAGCGTCTTGGTGTTGTCCCTTGCTTGCAAATGCGATGGAGAGAATATCCCCGCGCGCGCCCGGTTCCATCATATAGACACTCGGGTATTTCATCGTTAACTTACTGCCGAGGTTGCCATCAACCCACTCCATTTGCGCATCTTCGTAAGCCAGTGCGCGCTTGGTGACGAGATTATATACGTTGTTTGCCCAATTTTGGATAGTGGTATAGCGAACCCGTGAACCCTTCATGCAGATAATCTCAACGACAGCACTATGTAAGGATTCACTGCTGTAGGTTGGTGCCGTGCAGCCTTCAACGTAATGCACTTGCGACCCTTCGTCAGCGATGATGAGCGTGCGTTCGAACTGTCCCATGTTTTCGCTGTTGATTCGGAAATATGCCTGCAACGGGTATTCAACCTTGACTCCGGGGGGTACATAGACGAAACTGCCGCCGCTCCAGGCCGCACTGTTCAGCGCAGCGAATTGGTTATCGGCAGAAGGTATAATCGTTCCGAAGTATTTTTTGACGAGGTCCGGATATTCCTTGACAGCCGTATCTGTATCCAGAAAAACGACCCCGATTTTATCCAATTCTTCGACGATGTTATGGTACACCACCTCGGAATCGTATTGTGCGCCGACTCCTGCGAGGAATTTCCGTTCAGCTTCAGGGATACCGAGTCGGTCGAAGGTTTTCTTGATGTCCTCTGGTACATCGTCCCAGCTGCGTTCGCTTCGGTCGGAAGCCTTGACGTAGTAGTATATGTCATCAAAGTCGAGCTGTGACAGGTCACCGCCCCATTTGGTCATGGGTTTCTGCTTAAAAATTTCGTAGGCGTTGAGCCTATATTGGCGCATCCACTCGGGTTCACCTTTGATGTCGGACATCTGATTGATGACCTCCTCGTCCAATCCTTTTCGGGATTTGAAGGTGGGTTTAACATCATCGTGGAACCCGTATTGATACTCCTTACTAATTCCGAGTTCGTCAAGTTGTTGCGTTTCGGGAGTTGCCATTATGTTTTGTTCTCCTTTGTTGGTGTAATCGTGGATATCGAAACCCTCATCGGGTTTTTAAAATATCTCCGCGCATAGTTCAAAACGCGCCTGCTTTAAGCGGTTTCAGCGATGCCATGTTTTTCACGTATCGGCTCGTAGCCTTCTGACTCTAACATCTGTGTAAGTTCCCACCCGCCCGATTCGACAATCTGTCCATCAAGCAGTATATGTACAAACTGCGGACGTATATAGTCCAGCAATCTCGGGTAGTGTGTGATGATTAAGACACCGAGTTCAGGCCCGACCAAGCTGCTGACGCTTTCCCCGACGATACGGACCGCGTCAATATCGAGCCCGGAGTCGGTTTCATCAAGGATAGCGATTTTCGGTTCAAGCATTGCAAGTTGCAAGATTTCGGCGCGTTTCTTCTCACCGCCAGAAAAACCGTCGTTGAGATACCGCCTTGCGAACGAGTCATCTACACCGAGTCGTGCCATTTTTTCGCGTAGCTCTTTGCGAAACTCCCGCATCGGTATCAGTTCCGTGTTTTCGGACCCGTTCGTTTGTGCGGAACGGACAGCACTGACAGCGATACGTAGAAAATTCGCTAAACTGACCCCCGGAATAGCGGTCGGATATTGAAAAGCAAGGAAAAGTCCTAGTTTCGCGCGTTCATTCGGATCCAATTCCAGAATGTCAACGCCACTAAATATCACCTCACCTGAATCAACATCGTATAGGGGGTGTCCCATCAATCCGTTTGCAAGTGTACTTTTTCCTGAACCGTTTGGCCCCATGAGGGCATGAATCTCGCCCTGTTTGACAGTTAAATTTAATCCTTTGATAATCGGTTTGCCTTGCACGCTGATGTGAAGGTCTTTAATTACCAAATCTTTGCTCATGTTTCGGTTCGGACTCCTTTAAATTAGATGTATATGTGTTGTGTGTATTGCCATTTTTTATCCGCCAATTCTTGACATATTCCGTTCCGGTTTTATAAAGTCGTTGGCATTAATCTTATGCCCCGCCTCTTTTTGTTCGATTGCATCGAGAATTAAGTCGACGATGGTGTCATCTTTTGCCCCCTCCCGTAGGGGTGTAAGCAGGTCGGTCTCGGTCAGTGAAAAGAGACAGGTCCGGAATTTGCCATCCGCTGTGAGGCGGACTCGGTTGCAATTTTCACAAAACGGCTCGCTGACAGACGGTATTACGCCTACTTCGGCACCGTTATCCGCGAATCGGTAACGTTGCGCGGTATCGCTCTTAGCATCGCCGTTGAGGACTACTCGCTCAAGCGGGTAAACGGAGCTAATTTTTTCTATAATCTCTTTTCCGGGGATGAACATGTTTCGTCCCCAGATATCATCGGCATCGAGGGGCATGAATTCTATGAACCGCAATTGATAGCTATTTTCGCGCGCGAAAGTAGCTAAATCGACGATTTCATCGTCGGTAAACCCGCGCATGGCGACTGCGTTGACTTTAATCGGGTTGAACCCACATTCGTGAGCAGTTTTAAGGCCTTCAAGGACACGGGCGAGGACTTTGCGCCGGGTCATCTGCTCAAATTTCTCCTCGTTGAGCGTGTCAAGACTGACATTAATGCGTCGCAGTCCAGCAGCGTAAAGTGCTTTCGCTTGCGAAACTAGGCCGATGCCGTTGGTTGTTAAACTAATGTCCTTCAACCCGTTTATTTGTGAAAGTTGCTCGATGAGTTGCGGCACGCCCGGCCGGACGAGCGGTTCGCCCCCGGTGATACGAAGTTTGCTAACGCCTAACCCGACGAAGATATGTGTGAACCGCAGAATCTCGTTGAACGTCATCAGTGCAGCATCCGGCATGAATACCATATCTTCAGGCATACAGTAGATACACCGAAAGTTACACACATCTGTGACAGATATTCTAAGGTTTGTATGGACACGGCCAAAACGGTCGAGTAGTTGTTGTTTCATATTTTTTTAATTAATGGTGGTGCGGCTTATTTTTATCTGTTTTAGTCTGTTCAATTAATAGTATACCATATTTTTATCTCGTTTGCAAGTTTTTTATAGTAAAAGCTTTAAAAAAGATTTTGGGAGAGGATGTTTAGTGTAAATATCGTGGAAAAAGGTTTGCGCAAGGGTAGGTAATAGGAAACGCCAGCAGCGAAGATACGGACTGCTGGCATCAATCCACTTGCTTGATATGCCCCCATTGGATAGCGAGCTTGTCCAACGGGAACACACTTAGAAAACCCGGAGACCAATGCGGATGGTAGTCCCCCTTCGGATGTTTCGTTAGGTTTGTTAGCTTACGACTATCCAGTCTATACCGATAGATTTCATAATTCGCGCCCGGCGTGCTAAGGTCAGCTTTCATAGATAAAAGGACTGTCCGGTCGTCACCCATCCAACACTGTGTAGCGATGAGTGCGTCGTTCCCGAAATGGTGTTCCTCACGATGTCCTGTAAATACGTTCTGAACGATGAGACGCACAGCAATGATACTCCAATCCCCATTCCCCTTCCGTTCTGTTTCGCGATACATGATATACGTGCCTGATGGAGACCAGCTGGGGCCCCCTAAAAAGAAGTTGTGAGGTTTTCGGGGGCTGAACCGTTCTTTCCTTGTGCCATCCGCTTTCATAATCCAAATGTTTTCGCCATTCTTCCCCTCGTATTCATAAGCAAGCTGATTGCCTGATGGAGAGTAGTCCAGCCGGTGAACCCATCCTTTCCCAATATTGTCTGTCAGTTGGCGCAGGTTTGTGCCATCTAAGTCCATCACATAGATATCCGCCTCGCCGGAACGATAACTCTTAAAGGCAATCTGTTTGCCATTTGGCGACACAACAGGGTGGCTATCTGTCGGATGGGTGTTCGGCACCTGGTCTGCCTCCGGAGCCCCTTTGACAGAGAGAATATAAAACTCGGAATCTTTGCCGATAGCTGCTCCTTTTGTTAGGTCTCGCACAAACAGGACCTGTTTACCATCCGGAAACCAGCGCGGATTCCTATCATAAAATTCGGAATGTGTGAGGCGATGAACGTTTCGGCCATTATCGTCCATCACATAGACATGGTAGGCTGTGTCACCCTCGCGTTTTGCCGTAAATACAATCTTGGCTTGTGCAAAAACAGAAAGAAAAGATAAAAGAAGGATGCCGATAAGAATACGTTGTCCGTATTTCATGAGAAAATCCCCTTTGCGACACACAGGTACCCCCTTACTCCCCCGCAGTCGGAGGACTAGCGGGATACCAACGTGCGGTAAGACTGAAGCTGTCAGGAGGGAGGCGAAGGTAGACTCCATAGCTCAAGTCTACCTTCCGAAAAGCTTAGTCATTTCGCGGCTTTGTTAGGTCCTGATACCCTTCTGCTTCGAATTTATCTTGTGTCGCCCATCCAACGTCGAACGACACTGCCACCGTGGTCAGGGCTTCCACTCGGAACACATCATCTTCGTGCCATGCCCAATTTTTCAACCCATCATAAGCCTTAGCCTGTTGACACCAAGATAGGTGCCGGTAGTTTCGAAAATAAACAGGGACCCCAAACGTCAAAGAGGGGCACTCAACAACAAACGCAGCGGGTTAACATAGTAGGGACCTATCAGGCTGAGTTTGTTGTTTAATCGTAACATCTTTATTCATTCTAAAATAAAGAGATAAAAAAGTCAAGAAAAAATACCTTTTTATACAAGGTGATTTGGTTTTCCATATTTTCGATCATTTTTCAAGGCGATCTCTTCATAGTATTCAGGCAAACAGTCCGCTCCTTAAGGACGCTATGTTTTATAGAAGCACAGGCCAACACACCTTGTGTCGGAAACTTTACACACCCTCTGGCAATTTTGTAGTTGACATAAATGCGTTTTTGATGTACAATTGCCTCTATATTATGAAAAATAGGGAGAAAATACGATGGCTGAAAAAGTATTTCACGTCGGAGGCGTTGAGCTCCGGGTAGATCACCGCAATTTTAGTGCGGATGGTGGCCCCTCGGTGCAGGTTTATGGCGAAGCGGATGGCGAGAACGTCCAGCTGCTACGTTTCGACTGCTTTCGCAAAAACCCACACTATCATTATGATCCGGCCGGTAAAAATGATCATCGGAATCTTGATAAGGCGAGTGTGCCGGACTCGGTCGCGTGGACAATTGAACAACTATCGCAGAATCTTGTAGAGATGATTCGGACCGCAGGTTATGCTGGTATCGCTGAACAGGTCGACCAAGCGGCGGTGGCACAAGTCCTGCCCGAATTAGAATCGCTTATGCGGGGCAATGCTTAATCATTAGCGCGCGTTTTTAAAGCGCGCAAAGGAGGAATTAACGTGAATAGATGTATCGTTGTTATTGCTGTATTCATACTGACCACATTCATGGGATTTAGCACCTTTGCTGGTACCGTCCAAGATTTAGGAAAATGGAAGAAGGGTGAGCTGCTCCTTGAAAACTATAGTTTTGAAGAGGATTTAGCTGCCTGGGAATTAGAGGATGGTGCATGTTGTGACCGGGGCGGGTTGTATACAATGGAAATTGATAACAAAAACGCGCAGCACGGGAAGAAAAGTCTTAAAGTCATCGGTCATAAAGAGACCGGCACGGCTTGGCATGCAAAGGTTAAACAGAAGGATGTCTCCATGAAGAAGGGAGAGGAGTACACCCTGATTTTCTGGGCGCGCTCGGAAGAACCGCGCGAGGTGGTTGTAAGCGTTCAGATGCAACACGAACCGTGGCAGAACTATCTTCAAGGGTTGCCGCGGCCCGCGATTAATTTCACGGGTGATGAGTGGGCAGAATATCACTATACCTTCACGGCATCGACAGATGTTGTGCGAGACATGTGGATCGGTTTATCCATTGCACAATCGGATGTGGATTTCTGGTTGGATAACTTCCGCTTCTTTGAAGGACAACCGACAGATGATTTGACGCGCGAGGAGCCGTTTCCTGTTGATGCGAAAGAAAAATTGGCGACGCAATGGGCGCATATTAAAACGGCACGTTTTTAATTGGCGATTGGCGATTGGCGATTGGCGATTAGCAAGAGGAAGAGGGATGTGACGCGCGTCAGAACGCTGACTATAATTCAGAACGCTTGCCAAATGCTTCTTTGCCAACTGCTATGAGCCAAATTGCTATTCCAAATTCGCTGGGACGGGCTCTGTTTCCAATTTGCTGTGATAGGCAATAAGGATGGCAACCGCGATGCACGTGCCGGCAATGCCTATGGGTGCAAAATTTCCAACGCGGTCTACTAACCACCCGAGCAGCGGTGCCAGGATTATCGTGGCTAAAGATTTGGATTGTCCTTCAATGGATAAAATTGTTGCACTCATTTCAGGGGTGGATTGCGCGTTGAAACGACTTATCAAACCGGGCCGCCAGAAATTCTGGAGGATTGCCAGACCGACGAAAAGCACAATTATCGCAGCATACCATTTAAACCATAGGACCGGAATCAGCAGGGCAAAAAGCAGCAGATCTATCCACCACATAAATTGCGCAGCCCCTTCGTCACCATCCCGCCACTCTGAAACACGGTGCGAATTGCGTGAGGCAAAAGAGGATAGAAAATAGAGCACAAAATAGACCCCCGCGACAAGCAACGCGGACCGTTTCGATGCATCCAACGTTAGAAGAATAGGTAAGGCGAGGGCTGTCTGCTTAAGTACAGGTTGAAGATAATCTTTGCTCGCTTTATACATCCCCTCAAATCCCATGCCTTCGAAAACGAGACGACGGAGAGGCGGAAATTGCACCGCCTGTTTCAAAGCGTTGCCGAGCAGACGTGTAACCGCTTTAAGTGAAAATTGACTCTGTCTATCCCCATCCAACTCAGCGGGATAACCGAGAAAGTTAACGATGTTCAGAAGATACGGAATGATTGAAAACCAGAAGATGTCTGTAAAATTGCCGGTGTAAAATACCAGGGCCCCCGCAATAAGAACGGAAACCGCAGACCCCATCTGTGACCAGGAACGGGTAAAACCGTATATCTTTGTTTTCTCGTCTGACCTACCTTGCAAACGAAGCCAGTCGAAAATCATCGCTTTGTGTGTGCCGGTGCGAAAGGCATCGCCTAAACCGAAGAGAAACATGGCACCGAAAAGCAGTACGAGCGATTCGCTTACGGCAAACGTCGCGAAGGAGGCGATATAGGCGCAGAACGAAAAGATCATCGCGCGTCTACGCCCATAAAGGTCAGCGACTGCACCGGAGGGAATTTCAAAGAGGTTCGTGCAAATCTCCCGAAATCCGATCAGGATGCCAATCTGGAAGAAAGATAAACCTTTCTCAAGGAACGCGAGTATCAGAAATGGGTCATAGTACCGCTGATTTTTTAAGAATCCGTAGAGCGAAAAACGGAAAAGCATTGGAATTCGCATAGATACGACGGGGGGTCTACCTAAACGCTAAGTTGACACTTAGAAAGTCTCACTGTTTTTCCCAGACGTGCACGTCATAGTTTGGTGAATCAAAAGGATATTGAGCGTAGTTTGGTGTAGGTGCGCCGCTATCATCTAGTGTGAAAATAAGATGAAGTTGATTCGGAGACACACTTGTGTCCACACGTTCAAGGAACTGCAATTGGACATCATCGGCGGTTGTTATTTTCACCTTTGTCCAGAGGATGCCCTCCCCATCTGTATAGTTCCCCTCTGAGGTCTGTGCTTTATGCTGCGGTTCCGGAGGTAAGACGAAAGTTGTCCCAACCGTAAATGGCGAATCTGGGTGCGTCGTTGACATGACTAGCCATGTTGGCACCTCAACGCCGTTCTGGTCAACAACCCAAACGTGGTCGCGTTGTGGCATCGGGTCAAGCACGTCAGGCATACGTTCACATCCGGGTAACCCAATTATCAACGTGGTAATTGTTAATACAAATATAAATTTAGCTGTTTTTTCTATGTTCATGTTGAATTCCTTTGAAAAAATTAGTATAACAAAATCTAATTATACCAGATTCCTTGTGGTTTGTCAAATTTTAATCGGATGTGTCTTTTTTGATTTTTCCTTGACTATATGTTTTTAAATGTGTTATAATTTTCACTTGATACGATGCAGTGTGGTTGAGAGGGATTTCCACCATTTTTGCATCACTATTAGATAAAACTCTCGATTTTTGACAGGCTGTCTGCCGATGCGGCAGCCAACAACATTCTCTATATTAAGATTAAGGAGGCGGGCTTTCACCCTACGTGTCAGTGGGGATTTCCAGCCCGAAAATTTTAATGAAACGATTGAGCCAATTGAGTTTTCTCTTATTCGCTTTATTCGTTATTTTAGGTACCGCTACGGTGTCGGTACAAGCCGCTACTTTGAACGTCACGGTGACGGATGCCGAAACCGGCAATAAATTAGACGGTGTCTCTATTACTGTTACCCCCGCGACAGGTAATGTTGCTACAGGCCTTAGCGATGCAGACGGTGCAGCAGGCTTTACCGGTTTAGCAGCAGGTGACTACACAATTACTGCATTTTTACAAGGTTATAGCAGAAAGGTAACAAACATCACGCTTACTACAGATGTAACCGAGTCGCTAGAGATTTCGCTATCTTCAGGCATTATTGAACTGGACCAGGTTTCCGTTACGGCATCTCGTCGGCGGGAAAAAGTACTTGAAGCCCCGGCATCGGTTGCGATTGTGAGCGATTCGGAAATGATAGACCGGGTCGCGCCGAGTGTTACGGAACACTTAAAATCTGTGCGTGCGGTGGATGTGGTAACCTCTGGGTTGGGTTCATCGTATGTTGTTGTGCGTGGTTTCAACAACGTATTTACTGGAACCCTTCTATCGCTTGTTGACAATCGTATTGCGAGTGTGCCATCGCTGCGTGCCAACGTCTACGCACTTATCCCGACTGTAAACGAAGATATTGAACAGATTGAGGTTGTGTCAGGGCCGGGGGCGGCACTGTACGGGCCAAATAGTGCTGATGGTGTTGTGCACATTCTCACGCGGTCGCCTTTCAATTCTCAAGGTACAACAGTTAGCCTTGGCGGCGGTGAGCGGAGTCTCTTTATGGGTTCGGTTCGGCACGCTGGTGTTATCAATGAAACGCTCGGTTATAAATTGTCAGCGAATTATACCCGCGGAAACGATTGGGAAGAGGGCCGATTGGAAGATGACATCAAAAACGTAGCTGATACCGAAAAAGATTCGTTATTCGATATCCAATCAGCTCGGGGCGAATTTCGCGTCGATTATAAGCCGAATGTAGATACGACCTTAATTCTTGCAAGCGGTCTAACCCAAATCACCGGCATTGAACTGACAGCACTCGGTGCTGGTAAGGCAGATGGTTGGACTTACGGTTACGCTCAAGCACGTTTCATTCACAAAGACTTCTTCGCGCAAGCTTTTTGGAACCGAAGTGATGCCCGCGATACCTATCTACTACAAACAGAGGAGAAGATCGTTGACAATTCTGACCTATATGTAGGACAGATTCAGCACAGTTACGGTTTTGGCGATGTGCAACGATTTACTTATGGGCTGGATGCATTGCTAACGCGTCCCGATACAGGTGGTACAATTAATGGGAAAAATGAAGAGGAAGACAATATAAACGAGATAGGTGTGTATTTACAATCAGAAACCAATATCCTGCCGCAGCTGAAGCTGCTTGCTGCGGGCAGAGTTGATAATCACAACCAACTCAACGATATTGTCCTGTCCCCTCGGGTTGCCCTGGCGTTCCAGCCAACCGATACCCATAACCTGCGGGTAACCTATAACCGTGCTTTCAGCACCCCGGGAACTTCAAATCTATTCTTGGATATCCTGTCGGCTAAAGACCCGTTTGGGGTGGGTGCCAATTTTAAAACGGAATCAGGTATCAACATACGGGGACAGGGTGTTTCACCTGAGAGCGGATTCACCTTCAGAAGAAGTGAAAATGGGCTTCCGCTGTTTCGTTCTTACCTTTCAAAAGACTTTGCGGGACTTGAAGCTGCCGAGTACATTCCACTTCACGACCCAACGTTTACCAATGTTATGTGGGGTGTTGGACGCGCAGCGGTGCTAGGCACTTTTAAGGCATCTTTGAGCGAGCAGATTACCGCCGAAACGTTACCTGCGCTCCTTTTACAGCAGTCCCCGGAGGCAATCCAAGAAATAGTAGCAGGGCTGCCGGCAAGCGTGCTTCAACTTCTCCCTGCTAATTTACAGCAACCTGGGGCAATTGCCACATTGACCACGGAAGAACTTCAACAGTTAATTCCACAAGTGCTACAAGGTTTACCAGAGCCTGTCTTAGCTGGACTTGCATCGACTATGGTAACGGACATCTCCAATGGATTTGCCGGCGTCGTTCCGGAGCAGGTCATTGGGTTGAAAAACGTCTTACGCTCGTTTGATCCGGAAACAAGCGGATTTATTGATGTTGAAGATGTAATGGATGTTGAACCGCTTGAGCCAACCATTACGCAGACGTATGAAGCCGGTTATAAAGGCATTCTGATGAAGCGGTTAGCTTTCTCGGTAGATGTTTACCACTCCAGAATTAACAATTTTATTAGTCCGTTGTTCGTTGAGACCCCGAATGTGTTTTTAGACGCAGCGTCAATAGGGGAAACCTTTGGTGCGCAGCTTACAGCAGCATTAGAGGAGCCGCAAAACGCAATGCTTAAGCAATCACTGCTTACCTTGGATAGTCCGGAAGCAGGAGGGAACGGGAACGGTTCACCGGTTGATGAGCTGATAAAAACGTTCGCTTCTATTCCGTTCGGTACAGTGACCCCGGAACAAGCCGTCGATCCGAACGCGGTCATGCTTACTTATCGGAACTTTGGGGACCTTTCGATTAACGGTGCGGACCTGAGTTTGACGCTTTTCATCAGGCCGGATTTGAGTGTAGGTGTGAATTATTCGTTTGTCAGTGAAGATTTCTTTGAAGATGTTGATGACGTTGCTGATATTTCCCTGAACGCGCCTAAGAATAAGTTCGGTGCGAATATTCAATATGCAAGTGCTGAGCATGGGTTAGGCTTAGGGCTCCGCGCGCGTTACGTGCAAGGGTTTCCAGTCAAATCGGGAATTTACATCGGTGATGTCGACTCCTACTTTATACTTGATTTGAACGCGGGTTACGCTATTCCATTTGCTACCGAACCGCGCATATCGTTGACTGTTCAAAATCTACTGAATCATAAACATCAGCAATTTTTCGGTACACCGGAAATTGGCAGATTGGCAATGGTCCGCTTGACGCAAACTTTCTAGCATTATGTAGTATAGGACTTACGCAGCACGTTGATAAGTGCTTATGATAATGGGATCTAAGGAAACCTAGCGGGCGGGGGGACCCCGCCCCTACGAGGTTATGTGTTAAATTCCACACACTTCTTTCCCACCGGGGATTGTCAGAGACACCCCGCCCCTACGAGGTTATGTGTTAAATTTGCGTAAGTCTTGGTAGTAAATACCCTTCTGTAGGCGGGGTTTTCAAGCCCTGTCTATAGGGGTGTATTGCGTAAAATCTATAACGGTTGTCAGTTATGCCGCGTAAAAACAAGATTCTTAACATTGGCGACACTGCTCCGCTGTTTACGCTTCCCTCTCATCGGCGGCAGCGGGTCTCCCTCATATCCTATCAAGAGGAACAACACGTCGTCTTGACATTCTTTCGGGGCACCTGGTGACCGAATAGCCGCCGCCAGTTGGCAGCGGTTCAGGAGCATGTTGACGATTACGCAGCACACAACGCCACACCCATCGCTATCGCTGGCCAGTGGCCCCGTGAACTGCGCGGATATGCCGAACGAAACGGTATCACCTATCCACTACTCGTTGACAAAGAACGGAGCGTCATTAAATCCTACGGCGTTTATCATTGGCTGAGTCTGGAGGCTTACAATATTGCCAGACCTGCAACGTTTATCATCGACAAAGTAGGTATTATTCGGTATATGTATATCGGCTCACATCAATTTGACTTAGTTCAACAGACGGTATTGTTGGAAGTCTTGAAATCGGTTGACTGACTTGTTGACTGCCAATTGAATTTGATTTGTTGCTATTTTTGTGATATACTATAAAAAAAATGAATTGAATTTAGGGTTTTCTGTGCTCTGTGCAATAGGGGACGGCAATTGTGACGAAAGCATCAGAGACATCCGCGCGGCAAATGGCGTTGATGCAGCGTGCATTAGATTTGGCAGCGAAAGCTAAAGGTTGTACCAGTCCGAATCCGCTTGTTGGTGCAATAATTGTTAAGGACGATGAGATTGTCGGTGAGGGGTATCATCAGAGGGCAGGTGAACCGCATGCAGAGGTGCACGCCTTACAGGCTGCAGGTGAAGCGGCGAAGGGAGGCACCCTGTATGTTAATTTGGAACCGTGTTGCCATTGGGGACGAACTCCCCCTTGCACTGATGGGCTTATTCAAGCAGGGATTGGGCAGGTCTATATTGCACATCGTGACCCTAACCCAAAAGTTGCAGGCAAAGGCATCCAGCAATTACAGGACGCAGGCATAGCTGTTACGGTGGGTTTGTGTGCAACTGCGGCGAAACAACTGAATGAAATTTACATAAAACATACAGAAACGGGGTATCCATTTGTTATTTTGAAACTAGCGATGAGCCTCGATGGGAAAATTGCTACAACGACTGGCGAATCACAGTGGATTACGGCCCCGATGTCACGACAAAGGGGGCATGAAATTCGCGATGAAGTAGATGCAATACTAGTCGGTATCGGCACTGTGATAAGCGACAATCCTTCACTCACAACCCGACTTCCGCATAGGCAGGGGAAAGATGCAACGCGGATTGTCCTAGATTCCCGAGCGAGAACGCCTACATCTGCCAAAATTTTCAATCCGGAAAGCGCGGCGACCGTAATCATTGCTGTCACACCGCAAGCCCCTATTGAGAAGGTGAGGCAATTGGAAAATGTAGGAGCTGAAGTCCTTGTGATACCTGAAAAAGATGGACGCGTCTGTTTCAAAACGTTGATGCGGGTTTTAGGCGAGCGCGGGGTGACAAGTGTATTAGTAGAAGGCGGGAGTGAAGTCAACGCGAGTGCCCACGCTTCAGGTATTGTGGATAAGGTGATGTGCTTCATTGCCCCCAAGTTTATCGGCGGAAAAAACGCCCCTGGCCCCCTCGCCGGTGAAGGTATTGCACGGCTAGCAGAAGCATCAGAATTACAGAGACTTACAGTCACGCAACTTGACCGTGACCTATTGGTTGAAGGGTATTTCGTCTAAAATGTTTACAGGAATCATTGAAGAAATTGGCACGATTGCTGAGGTACATCCAAAATCGGGTGGCCTCGCTGTCAAAATCGGGGCGGAAACGGTACTACAGGATGCAAAAGTGGGCGATAGCATCGCTGTTGATGGCCCATGCCTCACCGTAACTGCACTTGAACCGGGGGGCTTCATCGCCGATATTAGCGAAGAGACCTGCCGCAGAACTACTTTGCGGGCCTGTAAGGTCGGCATGTGCGTCAATCTGGAACGTTCACTCCGTCTCAGTGACCGCCTCGGTGGACATTTGGTGCTGGGCCATGTGGATGAGGTTGCCACTATTAGCGGTTGGAAAGATGAGGGGCTCTCTTCACGGATGCAGGTAACGGTCAGTGCAGCTGTCCAACCGTATATCACTTATAAAGGCTCGATTACTGTGGATGGTGTCAGTTTAACTATCGCCAACGTGTTCGGGGATAATTTTGAGGTCGCGCTGATTCCGCATACGTTGAAAGCAACGACGCTTGGTAAAAAACGAGTCCGGGACATTGTCAATATTGAGGTTGATGTCGTCGCACGGTACATTGAAAACTTAATGCGGCACACGAAAACCCCACAAACAGAGACACTTAATCTGAAATTTTTACAGGAGCATGGATATAGCTAACAAGCTGAAGGTGAGGCAGCGTTATGAGATTCAATACGATTCCAGAAGCCCTTTCTGCCATTAAAGCGGGTGAAATAATTATTGTCGTCGACGAACCGGACCGCGAAAACGAAGGCGACCTCATCATGGCCGCGGAAAAGGTGACTGCCGCCTCGATTAACTTTATGGCGAAATACGGACGCGGACTGATATGCCTTCCGACCTGTTCAGAACGGCTTACCGAACTTCAACTTAACCCGATGGTGGTTGACAACACCGCACAGATGCAAACCGCGTTTACCGTAACAATTGATGCTAAAGAGGTCACCACAGGAATTTCTGCCCAAGAACGTGCCTATACGATTCGCAAATTTGTTGATGAGACGGCTGTTCCCTCAGACTTTGTGAGGCCTGGACACATATTTCCGTTGGAGGCAAAACCGGGGGGTGTTCTCCGACGCGCGGGCCATACCGAAGCAACGGTCGATCTGGCGCGTCTTGCGGGTTTATACCCGGCAGGTGTCTTGTGTGAAGTGCTCAACGACGATGGCACGATGGCACGCGTTCCAGAACTGCTTGAATTCGCTCAACACCACAACCTCAAAATTATCACAATTTCTGACCTTATCGCATACCGCAGACGCACCGAAACGCTTATTAAACGGGTGTCAACTGCTACAATACCCACAGCACACGGTGAATTCAAGCTGCACGCTTATGAAAGTAATGTCTACGGGAATCCAACCTCTACTGACTCCGCTGATATACATGATACACACGTTGCCCTCACGAAAGGCAAGATAGCTGATGAAAACCCGATCCTCGTTAGGGTTCACTCGCAATGCTTGACTGGCGATGTGTTCGGCTCACTCCGATGTGATTGTGGTGAACAACTTGAAATTGCCCTTCAAAACATTGAAAACGCAGGGAGGGGTGTACTCCTCTATATGCGACAGGAGGGAAGGGGAATGGGGCTCAAGGACAAAATCCGCGCGTACCACCTCCAAGACAACGAGGGATTGGACACCGTTGAGGCGAATGAAAGGCTCGGATTTCCGCCCGATTTACGCGACTACGGAATAGGCGCGCAAATTCTCGCTGACCTAGGAGTCAAAAAGATGCGCCTTATGACAAACAACCCGCAAAAAGTTAAAGGATTGTCCGGATACGGTTTGGAAATCGTTGAACGACTCCCGCTGCAAACAACACCGACCCCGTTTAACCAAGGCTATCTACAGACGAAACGGACGAAATTAGGACATCTTCTCTAACTTAAACAGTGAAGCCGAAAGGCCAGGGTGCTAACACAATTTCTAATCTAAGTTGCCATCTATAAATTTTTAGACTGGGGAACGCCGCTTTTAGTCAAAAAATGCTGATAATTATAACGTGAACTTTTAGGTTGCGCCCTTATGCTACAAACTAGGAAGTTTGTGCTACTATATGCCACAAACTAGGAAGTTTGTGCTACTATATGCTACAAACTAGGAAGTTTGTGCTACTATATGCCACAAACTAGGAAGTTTGTGCTACTATATGCCACAAACTAGGAAGTTTGTGCTACTATATGCCACAAACTAGGAAGTTTGTGCTACTATATGCCACAAACTAGGAAGTTTGTGCTACTATTAGGAAATAATGACTATGCCAAATGTGTACGAAGGCCACCTGAATGGTACTGGACTCAAATTTGGAATTATCGTGAGCCGCTTCAATAGTTTTATCACAACAAAGCTCTTAGATGGCGCGCTTGATGCAATAAAACGGCACGGCGGTGATTTGGAGCAGGTGGATGTTGTCTGGGTTCCCGGGGCTTTTGAGATCCCCGGAATCGCTAAACAGCTTGCTGAAAGCGGACGCTATGACGCAATTATCTGTATCGGTGCCGTTATTCGCGGGGCAACCCCACACTTCGATTATGTCGCTGCGGAAAGTGCTAAGGGGATTGCTAACGTCTCACTCGCTACAGGGGTGCCAATTATATACGGAATTATTACGACTGATACGATAGAACAGGCAATTGAACGTGCTGGCACAAAGTCCGGAAACAAAGGCGCGGAGGCCGCGGTGACGGCTATAGAGATAGCGAACCTCCGCAAAAAGCTTTGAATCACGTCTCTCGGAGTCCAGAATTCAAATGATAGCAATTATAGATTACAAAGCAGGAAACTTGACGAGCGTTGCTCGTGCACTAAAACACCTCGGCTACGACAGCCAGATTACGGATACGCCTGAAACTATTCTCGCAGCGGAACGCGTGATTTTTCCGGGGGTCGGTGCCGCAAAAGCGACGATGGAAAACCTACAGCCCCGGCACCTTGATGAGGTCCTCCGCCAATTTTATGAATCTGGCAAACCGATGCTCGGTATATGTATCGGTATCCAAATCCTTTTTCAGCACAGTGAGGAGGAGGATACCGAATGTCTCGGTATCCTCCCGGGTGTTGTTAAAAAATTCAGGGAGCACCCCCAGCTCAAGGTCCCACAAATCGGATGGAATGAGGTGTACCAGACACGTTCACACGCCATCTTCGAGGACGTACCAAATCCAGCGCACTTTTACTTTGTCAATTCCTATTACCCTGTGCCTGATACGGAGGGAATTGTCATCGGTAACACCACGTATGGACTTGAGTTTTGTAGTGTGATTGCTCATAACAACCTGATTGCAACCCAATTTCACTTGGAGAAGAGCGGACGCGTCGGGTTGAAAATGTTAGAGAATTTCTTAAAATTGTGTTAGGACTTATGATTCAAAGTGTGTTTTTAGCCCTCGGTGTGTTAATTATCAACGTTGTTGTCTATGCATCGGGCATGCATCATTACTACTTTGTCATTTCACATCTTTACTACGGTGTGATGCTGTTAGCAGCAATTTATGAAAGTTCGCGCAACCAAAAATTGCTGCTCGGGTTAACAACAGTTGCCAATTGGGTGTCTGTCTTTTTCTTTCAAAAGGCGTTCCAAATAGAGGGTATTGTTATTGCCTTCCTGTATCCGGGTCTGGCGTTCCTTCTGCTGAGAACGATTCAGCAATTGCAGGTGCAGCGACTAAATCGTGCGAAGGAGATGGATAGAATTAATAATACCAGAATCTCTTTAGAGAAACAGGTTCGCGACCTATCCACCGTTTTTGAGGTAAGTCAAGCAGCGAACGATGCGCTTGAATTAGAGGAGCTCTTTCAGCGAATTATTGAAATTCTCTCCGAACGGCTCGGTATTTACCGGGGGACGTTGCACATCTATGAGAATGGGGAAATTGTGACATCCGCTGAGGTGGTTCTGGGGTTAACAGCGGCAGAACAGAAACGGGGCACGGACCACCAGATAGCGGAAATTGAGAAAGAAGTTCTGGCGAAAGGCGAAGCACGGGGTGTACCGCAGCACCGCCTTCCGCGGCAATTCGTTGAGCTGTTTTCCCCGGAACAGGTTGAATCTAAAGATAACATCGCCTTCTGGTGCCTGCCGGTAATCGTAGAGGAGCAGGTTATTGGAACATTGACAATTGACAAGGCAAAGGATGAACTTTCGGCAGCGGAAGATGAACAGGTTTTAAAAATCATCGCCTCAATCATCGCCCAACGTGTCAAAATTAAGCAAACGATTGACGCTTTAGTCCAATCCGAACGTTTGGCTGTTCTCGGTAAATTGGTGACAACAATTGCACATGAAGTTCGAAATCCGCTCGGCAGTATTCGGTTGGCAACACAGCTTCTTAGCGAACCCACCAGCCGATTCGCACCGCTCTCTGAAGAGGAGCGCGTCGAAATTGATGAATACACCGCTATCATTATCAAAGAGGTTGACCGACTGAACCGTTCAATTGAACAGTTGCTCGCTTTCAGTAAACCCGCAATTGCAAATGCGGAACCTTGCGATATTCACCAGTTGCTTGATAATTGTCTCGCTACCTATCAGGTAGAATTAGACCGATACAACATCAGTGTGGTACGCGATTACACTGAATGCCCATCTGTGAATGTTAATCAGGATGGGATTACGCAGGTGGTTCTGAATCTATTTTCTAATGCCATGGAGGCCATGGAAAACAGGGGAACTTTGACAATTCAGACACGGCTAGCGACTAAATCTGTCTACATTCGCGTGCAAGACACGGGGCCCGGTATTCCGCCCAATGAGGTGCCGCACCTCTTTGATGCGTTTTATACCACAAAACAGAAGGGAACGGGGCTCGGGCTTTACATTAGTCAAAAAATTTTAGCAGAACATGAGGGAAGCATTGAAGTGGATGCTGACCTCACAACCGGCACTGCTTTTATAATAACGCTTCCTATCGCACGTTAATTTTCAGTGCTAGATGCTTGCAAACTGACAGTTTGTGATAAAACTCGGGGTGATAGTTATGCCCTATTCAATTCTCATCGCTGACGACAATGATAGTTACCGCAGGCTGCTTGCTGATGTCCTTGAGAAGGCAGGGTATCGGACCATCAGAGCCCGAAATGGCGCGGAGACGCTTGTTTGTGTACAGAACGAGGATATAGATGTTATCCTCCTCGATATTTTTTTAGGGGACGCTGATGGGCTGGAATTGATGGAATCCATTCAGCAGCTGAACGCTGCTGCATCCGTTATTATCATCACGGGGCATGGGACCACGCAAACCGCTATCGAAGCAGCGAAACGCCGCGCTTACGGTTACCTAACGAAAGTTGTCGACAATAAAAATCTCCTTGAACTTGTCGAACGCGCAGCAGCGGCGGCAAATCAAACAAAACGCGCCAAACCCGCAATTCCGGATATTCGCCTCGACAGAGATGGCAAGATGGTCGGGCAAAGTCCTATTATGCAAGAGGTTTATCAGATGATTGGACGCGCAGCCGTCAGCGATGAAACTATACTCATTATGGGGGAAAGCGGGACCGGCAAGGAATTGGTTGCACAGCTCATCCACGAAAACAGCGCGCGCAGCGATAACCCGTTCATTGTCGTCGACTGTAGCGCGATGCCTGTTAACCTCATTGAGAGCGCACTCTTCGGACATGTCAAGGGGGCGTACACGGATGCATATACCGCACGCAAGGGTAAATTTGAGCAGGCTGATAGTGGTACTATTTTTCTCGATGAAATTGGCGAATTGCCTATTGAGGTACAGATGAAATTGCTTCGCGTCCTTCAGGAACGGGAGGTCGAACCTGTCGGTGGTAATGAGACTTGCCCCGTCGATGTCCGAATCATTGCTGCAACCAATAGACAACTTGATATAGCTGTTTCTGAGAAAACGTTTCGCGAAGACCTTTACTACCGACTCAATGTTATCCCGATTTCGCTGCCCCCCCTCAAGGAACGAAAAGAGGATATTCCGGAACTGATTGACCTATTTACAAGTCGATTCTCCGAAGAATACGAACTCCCTAAACTCGGTATTTCCACTTCGGCACTTAAAAAGCTGACCGCCTATGAGTGGCCCGGCAACGTCCGAGAACTTGAAAACGCTATCAAACGGGCACTTGTTATGTGCTCCGGACAGATGCTCCTCACCGAACATTTTTCACAGATTTTAAACGAGCCGACACCGAGCAGCAATATTGAGGATACACAAAATCTTAATCAGCACGTCTATGCCCTGCTCCAAGAACAGGTTACACAATACCTCCAATCTGAAGCGGAGGAGGGGCAACTTCATGACGCAATCCGAAAAATTTTTGAGAGACCGCTTTTGAAAATTGTCCTTGAACACACAAACGGTAATCAAACGAAAGCCGCGGATATCCTCGGCATCAACCGAAATACGCTGCATACAAAACTGACAGAGTATGGTATCAAGTAATATTTAGCAATTAGCAATTGGCAATTGGCAATTGGCGATTAGCAATTAGCAATTAGCAAGAGAAAGAGGTTTTTGACGCGCGGCACAGATATGCTTAGAATCTGAAACTCTTGCTATAGGTTTCCAACGGTTTCCAATAGCCAACGGTTTCCAATATTCTATAAACATATCGCCCCGATGGGGATAGGTTGTGGGGGATTGCATTTTCTATAGAGCGGGGAGGGCGCTTGCACAGCACGCTCCTACAGAAGAGAAGCGGAGGGCGCGTGCACAGCACGCTCTTGAGGAGCGGTGCTTCGCACCGAATACTAGAAGAGGGGTGTTGAACAAACGGAGAAAAATAGGGAGAAATAAATACCCTCGCCTCAGATTATATTTTTCTGGAATATCGATGAAAAAGCTGGTATAATATTCTGTAAGTAGTTTATTAAGGTTTATTTCAAAACCGAGGTAAGATTCTCAAACGATATAATCCCCCCCGGCAGGGCTCGGTATTTTTAAAAACTTACCGACCCGCCGAGGAATATCAATAAGCGAAGGAAAGGGAATTTATCTATGACAAATACAAATAAGGAGACACGCTCTGCGTTGTTCACTGTTCGAGATGGTGAGGACGCTCTAATTCGTCTCATATTCATTTTCTATTCAATATTAGGAGGGATTATCCTCCATGAGAGAATACTTGAGGGTCGGACGTGGTCTGCGGCCTTTTCCGTGATGGTAGAGCATGGCGGTGAAGCGTTGACCTGGGCTACAAGTCTCACCCTAACTATAGAAGGAGTTATGATTATGTTTTCACGTCTTCAAGACCATCGGGACAGACGGAAAAGACGCTTCGAGGAAGCACGAGCCGAAGGGAAAGCCGAAGGCAGAGCCGAAGGCAAAACCGAGATTTACAAAGAAATCGCTGAATGGAATAACAGGCGGCTCAACGCACAAGCACAAAATCAACCATTCACCGAACCGTTCCCCGAACCCCCTGATACTACTCATTAGCGATTAGCTAAGGAGTTATGATTATGTTTTCACGTCTTCAAGACCATCGGGACAGACGGAAAAGACGCTTCGAGGAAGCACGAGCCGAAGGGAAAGCCGAAGGCAGAGCCGAAGGGAAAGCCGAAGGCAAAACCGAGATTTACAAAGAAATCGCTGAATGGAATAACAGGCGGCTCAACGCACAAGCACAAAATCAACCATTCACCGAACCGTTCCCCGAACCCCCTGACACTACTCATTAGCGATTAGCTATTGGCGATTGGCGATTGGCAAGAAATATAAGAGGGTTCTTTCTCTTTGTTTTCTTTCTCTTGCTAATTGCTAACTGCCAATTGTTATACTAAAGGTTGGACAATTTTAGGGGTGTTTAACGTTCTGGTCAAAGGGATAGGTGGCAGGGTGGCAGGTTGGATTTCGCGTGTGTTGTCAGAATCGAGGATTATCGCGGAGGACACGGATTATGCGGATTTTAAGGTGTGTATGCGTCAAGGTTTTGTGATTAAGTGATGTTGGTTTTTTTGTCTGAATCGCGGATTACACAGAGGACAGAGAGAACGCTGAAAGAAGAGGGGTTTGGGTAAAATCTATAAACATATCGCTATTGGCGATTAGCAATTAGCGATTGGCAATTGGAAACCAGAGGAATAGGTTTTTGACGCGCGGCAGAGATATGCTTAGCATCACAACCTTCTTGCTAACGGTTTCCAACGGTTTCCAACAGCCAATATTTTATAAACATACCGCCCCGCTGGGGCTGCAGTGATAGCACCCAACGCCTAAAGGCGTGGGAAACCTCGGTTTCGTAGCAACTGCGGTTTACTCAGAGAGTTTACCGTCTAACTGTCGCTCCACCAGTAGGCGATTCCCCTTGGGTGAAACTCCCTTGGGCACATCAGGCGTAACACAACCCTGGCTATCCCTACCTACCTCGTTCTCTGTTGAGAACGATAATTTGAGAAAGGGGCAGCAATACAACGTGCAGACTTTCACCTCTGCTCCGATACAAGCTTTCGCCTTTGGCGCGTTAACTGCCCAGTATACTTTTTGAGTGGTCTAACACTAACACTACACACCTTCTCACAGGTGAGGGATAGCACCTGCACTGAGTTGTGTGCAGGGTGAGAATGCTATCCAAAAGTGTCAGTTTAATTATACCACAGTTTTTGGTGAAAGTCAAATTAATTTTCAGGGATTACACCCTTAGCGGGCTTATATCCTATACCGTGCAAAAGGATTGGGCTTTACGCCCGAAGTCCCGTAAATAACGTAGAGGAAACACTCATGGATATAGGAAAAGTTATCGGGACTGTTGTTGCAACCCGAAAAGAGCCGAGTTTAGAAGGCACACGTCTTCTCATCGTGCAACCTCTTGATGAAAAGCACAACCCAATCGCCTCACCCCTCGTTGCTGTGGATACGCTACAGGACGCGGGCGTGGGTGAAACTGTCTACATGGTCACCGGTGGAGATGCAGCAGGGGTCTTACCTGACAGACGCATGCCTGTCGATGTCGCAATTGTTGGCATTGTTGACACTGTCTCTTTGCCGGAGGCACCGGAACTATAAACATATAGGAACTTACGATGTATCTTGCAAAAGTCATTGGCAAAGTTGTTTCTGTCATTAAACATCCAGCGTATCAAAATCGGACGCTGCTGCTTATTCAACCGTTGAGTCTAAAATCCGAGCTTGTTCGCACGCCGACAATTGCTGTGGATTATGTCGGAGCAGGCGAAGGCGATACCGTAATTGTCGGCGCGGGGCCCGGGGTTGCACAGGAGGTCTTCGGTATCGAAAACGCACCCATCCGTGAACTTGTCATGGGCATCGTCGACCATTTCGATATGTCCCACCAAGAGGAGTAAAAATGATGGACATAACTGATAATTACGGAAATCTTCGGAGAATACTTACTACTTTTATGACCACAATCCTGATCGAAAAGGTCCCCGGGTACCTCTGCATACTGTTTCTCTGTTTACCCCTGAGTGCTTGTCGTATCGCTCAAGTTTTGTCGACCCAATACAGCGAAAATATTGCACTATCAGACCACGGAACCGAAGCAAACCACCCCGGCTTAAACGATGGAAATCTCGAAACTGTGGCAACGCTTCCCGCAGCGAATGAACGAAACTTCATTATTCAATTTGCTGATGTCCGCCCTATCCGAAAAATTGTTATTCACAACGGAAATATCTTCCGATTTGATATGGCCTATCTAAATCCGGAAACTGACACCTGGGAAATTTTCGATACAGTTATTCAGCGACGTGACCTTAAAGGAAAACGCGCCCAGGAGAAATACGTCTTTGACAGATTAAATCTTCAAACGCGGATGATACGGGTCACTGTGAACCGAACCGTTGATGATGTCGTGATTAACAAGATTACTCCCGACCCTGGGGATAAGGTGTTAGCATATAGAAGGAGCCTCGGCGGACAATACTTCCCGCACTATCGCGTGATCCGTCCCTCAGTGGCCCAGGTTCGAGAAATTGAGGTCTATCACCTTGCAGAAAGCAAGTGACACCGCATCGGGCTAACAGGAGCGATGATTTGATGTAATGCGCGATTCAAATAATTCAATTTTTTTTGAAGAAAACCGGCACAACGAGCAACTAAATAGGTAGAAGTCGGACATTTTTACTAGAGCGTATCTCCTAAATTACTTGTAGGGGCGGGGTCCCCCCGCCCGACTATAAGCCCCCTTCATTCTGTGATGCGGGCGAGGTGACCTCGCCCCTACGAACAAAATGATATGATTTTCTGAAAGAGAATAGGTAAACGATTTATGAGATAGACTGTAAACCTAAGCAGCACAATTTACATTGAGACCCCAAAAATGAAATATTTGACACTATTGATTACAATTTTTTCTCTCTTAACGATATCTACCTTTTTTGATGCCACTCCTATCGCGGCAGATTCAGCTGCGTTATTGAATCGAGATGCGCGTTCATCTGCAAGGCGAGGCGCGCCGCCTCGTGGAGAAATTGCGTTGGTTAATGCCACCCAGCAAAGTGTAACGATTCAACTTGTCCTCACCGAATCAGATTTTGAAATCGGCATGCAGGCACACGGTGGTAAACAGTTCCAGACGGTCTCGTTCCCGGGCTGTCGTTTCATAAGTGAACCGGGGGCACCCCGTCTTCCGATGAAAACGGCGTTAATCGGGATTCCCGCTGAGGCAACGTTTGCGTTGCATGTTGTGAAAAGTGAGTTTAGCCGCCGCAACGTGCAGCCCATCGCATCTACATCACCCCGGATGGGCACATCAAGTGCTATCTGGACAAAAAACCGATTTTTTCCGGGCGAGGTTGCTACGCTCCGAACAGCCGGTTGGATTCGAGAAAATCGCGTGCTCCCTATTCAGTTGAACCCTGTTCAGTATAATCCTGTGAGCGGGGAGGTCAAACTCTACCATCGTCTTGTCGTTGAGGTACAGTTTAACAACAGCACAGCGAATGCCCCATCAAGTGTACAGGGGTTTTCTCGTCCGGAATCTCCCTTTTATGAGGCAATGCTCGGCGGTTTGTTAATTAATCCGAAAACTGCTAAAGAGTGGCGTGCCCCGTTTATGGGTGCCGGCCCTGAGAGGGTAGCACACACCGGGCACGATTCACTTTTTTCTGTTCCGAGTGCCCCAGCGAGCATATCCCGCGCAGTACCACGTTATAAAGTCCTTGTCACTGCTGATGGTATGTACCACATTACCGCTAGTGATTTAGCCGCAGCAGGTATTGATATAACCTCTATTGTGCCGACTACCCTCGCGTTATCTAACAAAGGGCGGCAAATACCTATCTTTGTCCGAGGGGATGGGGATGGGAGTTTTGATGTAATTGACCACGATGGTGATGGTAATATAGACGTGGATGATGAAATTATCTTCTACGGTCAACGTGCTAGGGGTGAAAAAACCTATATCAATCCGTTTACCGATAAAAATATCTATTGGCTCTCATGGAATGCGGGCCCGGGGCTCCGAATGGCAACGAAAACAGCGGATGTAGATACCGCGGATGCCTACGAACTCAGGCAATTTCTCACACGTCTCCACTTTGAGAAAGATTTTCCACAACATTTTCAACGGTTTCCTAATGCGAACCTCCCGGAAGAACATCAGTATGACCAGACGATTCAAGGGCTTCCGACGCGGACCTTCTCCCTCACAAGCTTACCCGCGCTCCCTGACGACAGCTGGTTTTGGACCAAACTGAGTGCCCCGGAAATAAAAACGTTCAACTTCACGCTCACCGGCGTAGCGGGTACCAGTCAACGCGCAACCATCCGCGTTGCATTTCATGGGAGGTCCACTACGGAGCATTATGTTGAGTTGTGGCTCAATGACAACAATGAACTCGGGGCAGCCTCATGGTATGGCGAGGAGGAATATCTCTTTGAAGCACCGCAAATTTCACAATCCTTTCTCAAAAATGATAAAAATATAATGCGCGTGAGTACCCCAGGCGGCGGTGTGTTGGATACCATGATGTTGAATTGGTTCGAGGTCGACTATTGGCGTACCTTTGAGGCTGAAGCTGATATTCTCCCCTTTTCAATCACGATTTTGCCTGATGAACTTTGGACAGACGAGGCGGGAAACCTAGCTCCCAATTTTGAGGTGCAACTTAAAAACTTCTCTAATCCCAACATCGAAGTCTATGGCGTTGATGGCACCCGTTATGTTGGATTATCTCCAACTATAGATGAGGAGGTATTGGGCACTTATAAGGTTACCTTCCCCTATTCACAAATTGACGAAACTTCACAAGTTTATACGGGGCAACGAGAGGACGCAGCTGTTCAATATATTGCCCTCACCCCCGACAAATTCAGGAAACCGGCGCTCTTAGCAGATACACCCTCCGACTTACGCAACACTAACAACGGGGCCGATTACATCATTATTACCGATACCAACTTTATCTCAGACGTACAACCGCTCGCTGACCTACGGCATCAACAAGGTTTACGGGCTAAAGTGGTGGATGTCCAGAATATTTATGATGAATTTAATCACGGCATGCCTAATCCCTACGCCCTCCGCGATTTCCTTAAATACACTTATCAAAATTGGCAACCGCCCGCGCCAACCTACGTCCTCCTCGTTGGCGATACGAACGTGAAGGACAAAACAAGTGTGGTCCCCACAATACAGGTCCAAATTCCAGCACACGGTTCAACAGCAAGCGACCACCAATTTGTCACTTTCCGCGGTGAAGATAGCTTCCCAGACATGTTAGTCGGCAGAGTGCCTGTCACAAATCGGGTGGATGTCCGCATATTTGTTGAACGCACTATTAACTATGAAACGGCAGCGGCTAGCCCCTGGCATAAACGTATCCTTATGCTTGCTGGTTCTGAAGCTATATTTCATTTCCAAACCGATAGACTTATTGAGGAAAGACAGCTCGACATCAAATATCATACAGAACGTATCTATGCCCCCACTACAGGCGAAGAGACGTTCAGTGACCTGATTACGCCTGTCGGCAGAAAGGTTATGAATGGATTCAACAGCGGCGCAAGTCTCGTTAACTATATCGGGCACGGGGGTGGCGGCAGATGGGCATCCAGCCGAATGATGGATTTGGAAGACCCTGAAAAGAACTTAACTAACATCTCCCAACTCCCCTTTGTTATTAGTATGACCTGCTTCACAGGCTTCTTTGATGGACAAAAGGGCTGCCTCGCTGAAGAGATGATTCGCTCCCCAAACGGCGGGGCCATCGCTGTTATCGGTGCCACCAGCATCGGAATGCTCGATGCGGACTTCGACCTCAATCGCGAAATTTTTGAGGTAATTTTTGAAAAAAATACACGAAATATCGGGACCATCCTTGCCGAAGCCAAAACACAATTTCTGATTAACTACCCCGGATACGTCGACCTCGCTGAAGTCTTCACCCTCTTCGGTGATCCCGCAACATATCTCAAATTACCGCACAAGCAGCTAGAGGTCACTGTGGATGTCGAGCCAGCAGCCGACGGGGACGTACCGCATAGCGAAACCCTGCTTACTGTTTCAGGAACGCTAGCCAATCCCAATTTTAACGGGGATGCGGAAATTACTGTTGTACCTATAGGAACACAGGCTACTGAAACGTCACCCCCTGATGGTTTAGACATAGCACCGCAAGCAGAGACCGCAAATATCACAGTCGCTGATGGGAAGTTTACAACACAAATGCGAATTCCGGTAGACAGTGCTTACGCGGCTTGGAATTTGATAGCCTACGCATGGAATGCTAATGAAGATGCTATCGGCTCTACAACCTATAACGTTACCAAGCAGTACGTTGACAACGTCCGACTTGAAACTACCCCCGTTATGCCAAATCAATCGGTTCATCTTTACGCTGAAGGAGTCAATGAAAGCAAGGTTGACACAATGACGCTCTATTGGAGCTGGGATGGCATAGATTTCTATACAATTCCGATGGAACAACACACAGGGACAACCTATAGAAGTGAGCAACCTATCCCCGGATACCCGCAAGGGGACCTTGTCGATTATTATCTCCTTATCAAAACTAAAGATGGCGAGACGTTTGAAACAGAGTTGGTTACCTATGTAGTGGGCACCTTAGATGTCGGTGTTTCAGAAGATGCTATCAGTTGGAACCCCAGTGCCCCCTATCTCCTAACAGCACACATTACAAATAGGGGCTCCCTGCCTGCCGAGAATGTCCCGGTCAACTTTTTTTATATCATAGCACCAGACGGGGATGAAACACAAACGGTAACGCTTGAAGAACTTATTAAGAACGCAACCCCTATCGGCGAAGTTCAGACAGTGTCGGAAGTACCAGCCGATGGCAATGCCACAATAAGTGTACCCTGGAAACCGCCCCCTGGCACCTATAGAGTGATAGTCTTTGTGGACATGCCATCTACAGAGAATCCCAAAGGCACGCTAACCGAACTCACTAAACAGAATAACAGCGCATCCCGACAATTTGTGAACAACCAACTTATCCTCACACCCGAAGATTTTAACCAGCCTATACAGAGCACGGATGGACTTTTACGTATTACTATTCCTGCGGAAAGTCTCCAAACCCTTGACATGGTGACGTTTGAAGAACTGGAACTTACCATTAAAAACCAACCCGACCTTGTTCCTGCTACTCAGACAACTGTGGAAACTACACCTGTCGCCTATCATATCGATTTCGGTCAACAAACAGTATTGACAGGCACAGCTACGTTCATGAAAATCGAGAACGAAGATGTGCATATCTATAGGCGTGACGATGGAACTGGCAACTGGATTCGGAGTGGTGAGGAGATAGATGAGGACGAGACTCTCTCAACACAGGTTAAACTGCCCGGAACGTTTGCATTGCTATCCCATACCGATGCGCGTCCCCCCTTGTTGGAATTAACGGTTGAAAATCAGGGATTCGTTGATGGGGATTACATTCCAGATATGCCCATTATCTCCGCACGGATTGAGGACGCTAACGGTATTGACCCACGCCCGGAGAATATTCTGCTCACTAAAAACGGGGAACGTGTTCCGCAAGAGGAGTATATCATTGCCGTTTCACCGATAACCAGCAACGTTCTTCTGCTAACCTATACACCGTCAGCTCCGTTGCAAGCGGGAGAACACCGAATTCGGTTGCAGGCACAGGACGCGAACGGCAATGCAGCGGATACGAGCCGAACCGCAAACGTCGCTGGCGGATTTGGCATTGAAAACATCGCCAACTTTCCGAACCCGTTCCGGCCTGGGAGGGGCACTAACTTCGCCTACTATCTCACGGAAGGGGCGGACAGGGTGAGCCTCAAGATTTACACGCTCACAGGAAAACGGATTGTCAATATTGACACGCTTGATGCCGCTGTTTCTTACAACGAATACCATTATGACGGTTTAGATGCGGATGGCGAACCTCTTGCAAACGGTGTTTATATCTACAAATTCACGGCGCATAAGGGGGATGTCCGTAAGGAGAAGGTGGGGAAGATAGTCGTGCTCAAATAAGCCCGCTCCTACAGAAGTCAGGTGCGTCCAAACACTAACACATCGTAAGGCTGCCCCCTATACGAAAACTGTGCTTTGAACTGGCCTTCACACGTAAACCCCGCAGCCTCTAAAACCGCCGCCTTCTCCTCAGCACCACTGTCAACATAACACTGTACCTTCATCGATTCAGGAAACTTCAACGCTGAAAGTAGAACGGGCACGTCCCCAGCAAAATTCGGATGAAAAAACAGATCGAGGAGTGCAACAGCGTTTTGCCACCGAGCCTCCCGACACACCGTCGCCCAACCGACGACCGCACCACTGGAGGTGACTAACAATTTGGCATCATCATAAGTGTCGTCTGTTTCCAAAGTGTGCTTGAAATGCAGAAAACCCCCCCTCAAGATTCGTTGGACCGTAAACGTTCCACGCCAGACTGCGGAGTGTGTCCCACCCGACGATTGCTGAGAGCGCGGTTACCTTCGGCCAGTCGTGCCATTCAACAGATTTCGGATGTGCTGCTGTTTGCTCGAAATAGCTGGCAGCAAAGTCCTCACTCACATGATATTTCATGAAACCTGATTCCGGAAGGACACTCTCAAATCCGAAACTTCCGTAGATATGATACGGATGACCATTATAGCCTGTGCCGAGGTATAAAGCGCGTCCTGTCCGTTGCCGAAAATCCTCCATCTGATACGTCATTGTGCCTTTACACGCCCCTTTCCTACGCTGCTCTGGCACCGTAAAGACATGCCCTAAAATCCCAATACCCTCATGTTCAACTGTCATGATGTTGGTAATCACTTTTCCATCAAGCTTCCCAACATAAAAACGGGTTTCTAGTGCGTCAAGGGTTTCGGTAACACACCGTTCAATGTGCCATTTATAGTTTCCTGGTTTGTGCCCGAGGAATTGCTTTAGTTCTTCTGCATGCAGTTCATCGGGGACGTGAATTACGCCGACTTCCATCTGTTCGCCTGTTTTCAGCACTGTGTTTCCCAATTTATCATACATATTTTCAGCCTACTCCAAAATTCTAAAATTAAAAAGTTTGACAAAATTTCTTAAAATATGATATACTTAAAAAAATTGAATGTCAAGCACCAACGCTTATTGGGTTAAGACTATTTAGTCTTCGGTTTTTTGTTCGACGGAGAAGACCCGAAACTGCGAAGAAAATAGAGGCCCCTGCTTATTCGCTTGTTATAGCAAGGCTGAAATCAATTCAAAATAATACTAAGGGACAGGTTACATGGAGAAAGAAAAAACACTGGTTCTGATTAAACCGGATGGCGTTCAACGGGGACTCATCGGGGAAATCATTTCACGTTACGAAAATAAAGGGCTCGAACTTATCGGCTTGAAATTGTTGAAGCTCCCGCTTGCTAAAGCAGAGGAACTTTATCTTGAACATAAAGGAAGACCTTTTTACAACAAACTTATTGAATTTATGACATCGGCACCTATTGTCGCAATTGCTATTGAAGGACAGAATGCTATAGAAGCGGTACGGCTCATTAACGGCGCAACCGATCCGGCTGAATCCCGACCGGGTAGCATTCGCGGCGATTATTCAAATAATGTGACATATAACGTCGTGCATGCGTCGGACTCCGTAGAAACTGCTCTGCGCGAATTGGAGCTCCTATTTACATCTGATGAGCTCCAGTAAAGCAAGAGAATTTGCTTGCCCTTAAAGCACGGCGGAGATGCCGGGGTCGGTATAAATAGAAATTTTGTGGACTCTCTCGTGGATGGACGCTACGCATATTGAGGAACGACTATGAATGACCGAGTTGTTAACTTCACACAAAAAAAATTAGTCGGTCTTAGCGATATATACCCGTTCGCGTCCTTAAACCCCGCAGACGCTATTAACTATCGGTTTACCCCCCCCCTTAATATATTTAACTTAAAAGCAAGTTATTCCAATAGCGGTTTCACTGCTGTTCAGGCAATAACAGCAAATGCCTTCATTCCATTTTTTATTCATCTTGTCCGACGCAGCACCTTGGATTCCCAGACAGGGAACCCTTCCAAGGTGCTGAATACGTTTAAGGACAGGAATTCCACTCCCAACGTGCCGAGCCTCATATCCGCAAAATCTGGACATCTTAATTCTAAGCGGACCGGGGGCAAACAACTCCGTGGACTACGGCAGGTGCGTAACAACTCCCTCACAGAGAATCTCGCGCTTGCTGTTACAAGGCGGCAAGGCACAACGGAGATATGTCCTGCCTTGATTACAAATCGAGGCGTTAATTTTGCGCGGCACCCCAAGTTCCGCGCCCTGTTGCACAACGTTCCTACTCCGCGCTTAGTGAAGTGGGCACATCTGTGCAATATATTGTTTCAAGGTGTCCGCCAAGTCTATCCGTTCAGGACAGTTAACAGCGCGTACGCCTCGTAGATGCAGCGATGCTGTATCCGATAAAAATCTAACCTAATATAGGAGGTTAATCATGAAAATTGCTAATATGTATAACAGATTAAGACATCTTGAACGTGTTGCCTTTATCATAATGCTCATCGTTGGGCTTACTTTCAGCGTATATGCTGGAAAAGATGACTGCACAAACCTTGATGGCGACGGTGCGAAACCTATTAAAGAGGTTAACGAAGAAGCTGTCGGTACCCAAAACGATTATGACGATGTCGTTAAAGAGGATGACCGCAAAGGCGTTATCTATCTCGCTGTCATTGGTGGTGATCAGCCGAAACCGAACGGGTGTGGTCTTATTCCGAAAAATCCAGCAAACGAATGGACAGGCTGGGGCGGTCCCCTAAACTTTGACAATGCGACTATCGGTGAAGGAGGGGGCAGCCGAAATCATATCGTTATCGGCGGAATCTACTTTGAGCGCGGCATCGGCGCACATTCTGTTGGCACTTTGGTTTACGATCTCACCGGCGGCAATTACCTCAAGTTTGAGGCGTACGTCGGCATGTCCGATGAAAAAGACCCGGGCGATTGTGGACACGGCGGAAGTGGCGACTTCATATTTTCTCTTGATGGAAAAGAGGTTTTCAAATCCGAAACACTTAAAGGGGCCGATGGCGGCAAAAATGTTGAGGCTCTCAAGGTAGAATTTGACATTCCCGCAAACGCCAAAGAGCTCACAATCGTTATGGGCAACGGTGGAGACGGAAACGGCTGCGACCACTCCGCAATGGGCGACGCTAAACTCCTCACCTCACAGGCACTCGCCGTTGAACCGGGCAACAAACTCCCCACAATCTGGGGACACCTGAAGGCACAGTATTAAACACTGAACCCGTAACACCGGATAGCGTTCATACCGAGCTGCTATTTAGCAGGGTGAATGCTTCCGCAACTTGAATGGATTACAACTGGGGAGCTGCTAGGACATTAACACATAACCGTGTCTATAGCACATCCCCATAAAGCATTTCCGGATTACCCCGGAGAAACGTTAGAATATCACCTTGTCGATAGCGTCCTTTCGCATCCTACGGTGAGCTAACTTAGACGTATTAAACTGCGTTTTTATCAATATCTAAAAAAATAGATGGAGGTTCAAAACATTGAAACTGACTAACCTATTTGCTTTAAGCGTTCTACTTATCATTGGACTTACCTTCAGCGTGTATGCTGGCAAAAGCGACTGCACAAACCTTGATGGCGACGGTGCAAAACCTATTACAGAGGTCGCTAGCGAAGATGTCGGCACCCAAAACGATTATGACGAGGTCGTTGAAGAAGATGACCGGGAGGGTGTTGTCTACCTTGCTGTCGTTGGGGGAAGTCAACCGCAACCGAACGCGTGTGGTCTTATTCCGAAAAATCCAGAAAACGAATGGACAGGCTGGGGTGGCCCGCTAAACTACGACAACGCTACTATTGGTGAAGGGGCAACTACCCGAAACCATATCGTTATCGGCGGAATCTATTTTGAGCGCGGCATCGGCGCACATTCTGTTGGCACTTTTGTTTACGACCTCACCGGGGCAGATTACGTCAAATTTGAGGCGTACGCCGGCATGTCTGATGAAAAAGACCCGGGCGATTGTGGACACGGGGGCAGCAGCCATTTCGTCTTTTCTATTGATGGAACAGATGTCGTCACAACCGAAACGTTGAAAGGCACAGATAGCGGCGAAAATGTTGAGGCTTTCAAGGTCGAATTTGAAATTCCCGCAAACGCCAAAGAGCTCACAATTGTTATGGGCGACGGTGGCGATGGATTAGGCTGCGACCACTCCGCATTGGGCGATGCCAAACTCATCACCTCCCAAGCAACCGCCGTTGAACCTGCCAACAAACTCCCCACAATCTGGGGACACCTGAAGGCACAGTACTAATATTTCAATTGTGTAGGTCGGGTTAAACCCGACCCCACAGATCGTGTGAAAAGTCTGCTCTATCCAAAAAGCGTAGCTTTTGGCTGGAGCAGGCTTTTCCTTGCAATTTCACTTCCTCCATCCTTCCATACAAACTCTTGCTAAATGCCAATAGCCAATAGCCAATAGCCAAAGAAATATAAGAGGGCTCTTCCTCTTTGTTTTCTTTTTCTTGCTAAATGCCAACTGTCAATAGCCAATAGCCAATGAAAACATATTGAAATATAGCTGCAGTTGTGCTAAAATAATTAAAAAGACATCTACGATACAAAGGAGTTTTCAGATGCTGCATGCCTCTCATAATCTTTTTAATACGCGCCGAGACCTTGAAAGCGAAGGGCTCAGGTGCACCTATTATTCGCTGCCTGCTTTAGCGGAAGCTGGTATCGGTTCAATAAGTACTTTACCCGTTAGTCTGCGTATCCTATTGGAATCGTTGCTGCGGAATTACGATGGACATCAAATCACCGAGCAGGATGTTGTCAATTTGGCAAATTGGGAAGCCGGTTCACCGATGACTTCAGAAATTCCGTTCAAACCGGCGCGCGTTGTCGCGCAGGATTTCACAGGCGTACCGCTCGTCGTTGATATTGCCGCAATGCGTTCCGCGGTCGCAGAACTCGGCGGCGATTCACGCCTAATTGAACCGCTTGTTCCTGTCGATTTGGTCATTGACCACTCTATCCAAGTTGACGAATATGGGACAGAGAATGCGTTTCAGTTTAACACCCGCAGAGAATTTGAACGGAACAAGGAACGTTATGAATTCCTGAAATGGGGACAGCAAGCGTTTGAAAAGTTCAATATCATTCCCCCCTCTATCGGCATTGTGCATCAGGTGAATTTGGAATACCTCGCGCAGGTGGTCATGACAGAGGACTCGCTTGCCTATCCGGACACCGTCGTCGGCACCGATTCGCACACTACAATGATTAACGGATTAGGTATTGTTGGTTGGGGAGTCGGCGGTATTGAAGCTGAAGCGGCGATGCTGGGACAGCCGGTCTACATTTTAACCCCCGAAGTACTTGGCGTTCACATGACAGGGGAGCTACAGGAAGGCGTAACCGCAACCGATTTGGTGTTAACTGTGACGCAACGCCTTAGAGCTGCTGAGGTTGTCGGTAAATTCGTCGAATTCTTTGGAGAAGGCGTGGAAGCACTCGCACTCCCCGATAGGGCGACGCTCTCTAACATGTGCCCGGAATACGGCGCAACTATCGGATTTTTCCCACCCGATGCCGAGACAATGCAATACTTACGGCTTACCGGACGTGAAGAAGCACACGTCGCATTGGTAGAGGCATATCTCAAAGCACAAGAGATGTTCGGTATTCCGCGGCTCGGGGAGGTCAATTACTCCGACATTCTGAAAATTGACTTATCAGAAATTGAACCGAGTATCGCCGGACCGAAACGGCCACAAGATAGGATTGCCCTCTCGGATGTAAAACAGACGTTTACCGAGCTCCTGACGCAACCCGTCACAGATGATGGATTTGGGATGACAGCCGAACAGCTAGCACGCGCGGAAAAGAATAGGGACGATTACGCGGGGGTTACGAACGGCTCTGTCGTTATATCAGCCATTACAAGTTGCACAAACACCAGCAACCCCTCTGTGATGATTGGGGCAGGACTGCTCGCCAAAAAAGCTGTTGAAAATGGATTGCGCGTCCCCGATTACGTCAAAACCAGTTTGGCACCCGGGTCACGGGTGGTAACGGCATATCTACAGAACACAGGTTTGTTACCCTATTTGGAAAAGTTGGGATATAACGTCGTCGGATACGGCTGCACAACCTGCATCGGTAACAGCGGCCCGTTGAATGATGTTGTCCAAGAGGCGATTGATGCAGAAAATCTCGTGACTGCGAGTGTTTTAAGTGGCAACCGGAATTTTGAAGCACGGGTGCATCCAGAGATAAAAGCGAATTTCCTCATGTCCCCACCGCTTGTTGTTGCCTACGGAATTGCAGGCCGCATTGACATTGACCTCGCCACTGAACCGCTCGGGCACAACGATGCTGGGGAGGCTGTCTATTTGCAAGACATTTGGCCGACACGTCAAGAGATCGCAGAGATGATTGCTACTGCTGTTGACCGTCGAACGTTCAGAGAGATGTACGAATCCATCGGTAACCAGGCACCGGAATGGGAAGACCTTGCAGGGACAACGGGTGTTCTTTATCCGTGGCATGCAGAAAGCACTTATATCCAGCATCCCCCGTTCTTTGAAGGTTTTTCACGTGAACCCGCTCCTATTTCGGATGTCGTGAACGCCCGAATCCTCGGCATTTTCGGAGACTCGGTCACTACAGACCACATTTCGCCAGCAGGTGCAATCGCTGCAGCGAGCCCAGCAGGACGCTATCTACAGGAACGCGGTGTTGAGACACGGGATTTTAATACTTATGGCGCGAGACGCGGGAACGACCAGGTGATGAGCCGCGGAACGTTTGCGAATCTCCGCGTACGAAACCTTATGACACCGGACGTAGAAGGCGGATTCACCCGCAAATATCCAGAAGCCGAGCTGACAACTATCTATGAAGCTGCACTTCACTACCGAGAGAACGACATCCCGACGGTTATCTTCGCAGGAAAAGACTACGGTATGGGAAGCTCACGCGATTGGGCAGCGAAGGGACCAAAACTCCTCGGCGTTAAAGCTGTCGTCGTGGAGAGTTATGAACGAATTCACCGCAGCAACCTCATCGGTATGGGTATTTTGCCGTTACAGTTTAAACAGGGAGAAAATGCACAGACGCTCAATCTCGAGGGAAGCGAGATAATCAGTATTACCGGGTTCGCCGATGACCTCCAACCCGGGCAGATAGCTACCATGAACATCGTGCGAGCCAACGGGGATACGGAGACCACTGAACTGTTAATCAGAATCGATTCGCCTGTAGAGGTGCAATACTACAAAAACGGCGGGATTCTGGATTATGTAATTCGGAATTTCTTGTCTGCCTAATGTGTAGAAAAAGAGGTCTTTCATAATGGCATATAGCGATTTTACCTTGGAAATGGTGCAGAAAACGTTCCAATTAGAGACGGTTCGGTCTATAGGAATTTTCTCTGAAATAGAACCGGTGGCTCCGAGCGCGTATCTCAAGACGGGGTTAGAGAAAAAGGCATCGTTAGCCACCGCCATTGGCACCGAGAAAGCGCGTTCCGAGCTGATTGTCGCTGATATACTCGTTGAACTTCTTGAGCACTTCGAACGCCGCATCAGTCTCTTCTCTGGGATTGACTTCAACGTTGATGCTGAAGCGGGTTTAACCGGGGTGTGCGATTTTTTAGTCAGCTTGTCGCCAGAACAATTTTATTTGGAGGCACCTGTTATCGTGCTTGTCGAAGCAAAAAATCTCGATCTAAAACTTGGAATCGGGCAGTGTGTCGCGGAGATGCTCGCTGCCCAACGTTTTAATGCCGAAAAAGGGAATGACGTTTCCTGTGTTTATGGTGCCTCCACGACTGGCGTAGACTGGCTCTTCCTCAAATTGGAGGGGCGGTGTTTGCACATTGATATGACAATCTACACGATTGAGCGGTGTGACAGAATCCTCGGTATCCTCGCCAGCATGGTGGAGCAGGAGGCGTGATATAACGTTTGAGGCTACGAATTATAAAGACATCAATGGCGCGTGTGGCATCTTTCTACGCGCTTTGGGAGATAACCTTGTGCTACTGTCTATCAGTAGTATTGCAAACCATGCGGACCCTACAAAAAATATAGTTTTGTTTGGGAATGTATAGGCTAAATTTATCGGTACAGTATGTTATCAACACAGAAACGGCTCTATGTTTTACTTATGTTTATTTTGTTCCCGGTTACCCCGTATGCTCAAATTCCATTATATGAATTGCCGGTTGAGAAGGCCGGTTTCGGACTTGAATTCAGCGCGCTACAGGATGTTAACGTAATTGGCACTAGAGTTGATTACGCAATTGATAAATATTCTAAGCTCGCTTTTAATGCAGGTATCGGGTTTAATAACGATAAAAACGATTTGGAATCTTTTGATGAACACACCCCGCCATCACCCAGTGGGGGAATTGGTATAGTGTATATTAAACCTTTAGGGAAGTCGGGTCTCAAATATTTATTACACAGCGGTTTCGGTGCAGAATTCGCCTGGGCTGTTGATGATGAAACAAACGAAACCCTTTCGCACTCAAGGGCTTTCAGGCTCTCAGGCACCAGCGGAATCTTAAAACGTTTAGAGACGGAGTCAGACTGGGTTATAAGTCCGTTTTTCGCAATGTCTTATACAAACGTTTGGACAACTATAGAAAGTACGCTGCAGGATTTTGATGAAACGGAGAGCGATGGAAATTTCGGGGGAACAATTGGATTGGAAATTGAGATGTCCCGAACGGTAAGTGCGATGGCATCTTTTGCGTTTTCTTTCCAGAGTACTGAGACAGTTTTTAATATCGGCTTAAATTTCCATTGAAAATTGAGCCTAACGGCTCAAAAGCGGAAGAGTTCTACTCTATTGTAGGAATGTGCCTAATTTCCCGCCGCCTTTCTAACGTTTACTAAACTTTGGACAATTTTAGGAGGTGTCCAGTTTTTGTCAAAGGGATAGGTGGAAGAGCGGATTTGGCGTGTGTTGTCAGAATGCGCGTCGCATTTGGGCGAGTACGCCGCAAATCGCGGAGTATCGTGGATTTAACTTAAGGGATTACGCGGATTTTGAGGTACGTATCGTGTCACAAACATTCCTCACAAAAATCCATCGAAAGAAAAATTTGATGCTGTCAAAGAAAATTTGACCTTTGCCTGAAATTATGGTACAATACTTAGACTACCTGCGGCAGGCAATGCAACCTTACTGAAAGTGAGGCTGAGTTGAGTAAAAGCTTCTGGCGTATTAGAGTTCAGTATACAGGGAGCATCGCATCAAACTGAAAGCGGTTTTGAGGAAGTAAAAATTGATGTTGCGTAATCAGCCCTTTAATTTAACTATCAAACTCAATGTTGGATTCCAGAAGAAATGGCAAAGAAAAAGACGAACACACCACGCAAAAGAAAACGCTTAAAGGCAAATGCCAAGCGTCAAGCACATGCTCAGCTAAGAGGATACCTCTACCAAATCTGGCATAGTGTGAACGCTTGGTTGGACCTTGCCGAAGATGAAGTCCTCTATTTGGAAGGTGCGGAAGACTTTGACAGAGTATCAGATGACGATGCTACGGCGACACAGGTCAAACACACACAACACAACATTACGCTTAGATGTCAAGATGTGAATGATGCAATCAACCACTATTGGGAGCTGCGGACTAACAATCCTGATCGACGTGTGAAATTCCGCTTTCTCACAACATCTAAGATAGTTAAGGAACAAGGTAATTCACTTGGAACGGATAAACCGGGTCTTGAAGTATGGAGTCGTTGTTCAGGTGATGAGACAGCTATCGTAAAAATTTCTGAGTTTTTACAAACTGAGGGGAAAATATCAGAAGAAGTAAACGATTTTCTCAAAACCGCGGAACCGCAAGAAATTTATGCACAACTCATTGAACCAATTGCTTGGGAAACGGACAGCAAGCCTGCCGGTTTCGTTGAGCAATCTATAAGGGAAAAATTGATTCATCATGGCGATCGGCACGGTATTTCACCTTCCAATGCTGAAAAAGTTGTTGATTACCTTCTCAAGGAAGCATTGACGGTCGCAACACATAAGGAAAACCGTCGACTTACCCGAATACGTTTTCTGGAAATTTTCGAGGAATCAAACAAGCGAGTAGTTTCAATCCAGGATGTTGCGGGCACAGCAATCCATTGACTCAATAAAAGCTGTTGTTGGATCACGGGAAAATTGCCGGGGATTCATCTGATATTAACATTCAATCTCATCCTCACATACAAACCGATATACCTCCAATCTATCTTGATGTTGTTATTCCGAGGACAGAACTACTCACAGATATCCAAACTAAGCTCCAATCTGATAGTATAGTCGTAATTCAAGGAGGCGTGGACACAGGCAAAACAACCCTTGCAAAATTGACCGCAAATGCTATAGATGCTGATTGGTTTTGGTTAAATTTGACGAAAAAGGATCCGTCTCAGGTTGCCCAGCTTTTACAGCAACTTGCTAGTGCAGTAAGCAATGAATCTTCACAAATCAATGTTGTCCTTGATGATCTGAATTTACAACCGCAACAGTTGAGGACGTATAAAGAAGAATTGGGTGTTGTGGTTTATAGGGTGCTGGAACGTGGTGCGAAATTGTTAATCACAAGTCAGTATAATCCACCTAATAACCTTATTCGCAGTCTCGGTTTATCGTCGTCGGTGGTCGTCAATGCTCCTAACTTTATTAGATCTGAAATCGCGCAGTTTGCACAGCAACTAAGGTGCCCCGCTGATGATTTAGAGACTTGGGTAACATTTATTCAAGCACATACGAGCGGACATCCAAGGCTTGTACATGCCCGACTCACTCAATTACGAGACGAGGGATGGAAGCAATCAGATTTAATCGAAAGTATGATACAAACACCCCAGGTAGTAAAGAAAGAACGTGAAGCGGCACGACAACTACTCATCGACTTGCCAGAAGATAGAAGGGAATTTCTTTATAGGCTTAGCCTGCTTACTGAATTCAGGCAAGATTACGCGCTTAACATTGGTGAAATACCAAACCCTATATCTTACCCAGGGGATGTTTTTAGTCAGCTGGTCGGACCATGGATAGACCAAGTTAGTGAAAACTACTACACAATTTCACCTTTATTGACAAACGCAGCCAAAGAGGTTTGGTCCGATGATAAGATAAAAGGTCTTCATGCTTATATTGCAAATGCTATCCTTGAAACGAAGAAACTGACCACAACGGAAGCTCGGGCTGTGCTTACACATAGTATAGTTGGAGAAAATAAAGAAGGACTTGTTTCTGTCATTCAGATGCTAATGACGGCTCCAGAGGATAGCTGGGGTATGCTCAGTCAAGAGTTCGCTTGGTTGAGATACATTAAAATTGATCCTCATGAGGAACTATTTCCTGGGAATGTCTTTGTAAATCAACTGTTTCGGTCATTGCAGTATCGAATTGCGGTTGAGGTGGAACCGGAGTTTGCACCAAAGATACTTGAAATCTGGGATAAGGAAACTAAACCTTATGAACCACGTCACTTGTATTTGTTATCTCGTCTAATACTGGCCACAGAGGTATTGAGATTCAACCAAGTTTCACTCCCAGCCAAGAAGGTGGTGGGTTATCTTAAAGAAATGATTGACATCAAAGATAGGGAAAAAGAGGCCTGGGAGATTTTCTACAATTCTATGGTGCAATTAGAAGCAGGTAAAACCGATAAGTCCAACTTTTTCAGTATCCTATTTAGTTTTATCTATGCGCGTCAATCCATTTACGCTCCGTTTCTTAGTGACCTTATTGATGAACTGGATGAACTTAATCCAAGAATTCTGACACTATTATTGGCTGATTTTGAGGGTGACAATATTATTGAGGCGAGGTTGTTAATTGACGGTGTCTGGTGGGCGGAAGCAAATCTTGAAAGCCCAAATTGGACAAGGTGCCTTCAGGTATTTGACAGAGTAATTGAGAAAACTATCGAATGGGGTTATCCCAACATCGCTGCAGCATCCGCAAGAGGCAAAGCCATCATTCATGACGAATACCTGAATGCCCCTGACACTGCTCATGAAGTCCTTCAAGATATTACATCAAAATTGGGTCCACTACCAGCAATAGAAGAAGCGCGGGCATTCGTGTATTTACACCAAAAAAATTACAAAGAAGCCCTCAATATTTACGAGTGTATTCTTCCTAAGTGGAACCCACCTTTAGAACAATTGGGCATTGGTCCTTTGGAGGAGTATCGCAGAGCCGCTATATGCGCAGCCTGTTTGGACGATTGGAAGAAAGCAGCTGCCTTTTTCGAAGATGGCGCAAAAAGAACTCATGAAACTGTGAACGTAGAAGGGTACGTTGGTTTTTATGCAGATGCCGGATTTGCCCACTTTAAAGCAGGCAATATGTTGAACTGCATAAAATTTCTGCATCTGGCGTTGCAAAATTTTGAAATGCTTCCTCAAGACAATACAGATGTCAAGTATTTCACTTTAAAGAAACGTTTAGAGCACATCATAAAATGGATAAAGACGATATGGTATGAGTGGGAAGATAACGCTTCAGAACTTTTTGAACCCTTTGTAGGTTTTTGTAGCGATGCGGAGACAAAAGAGGAATTTTTGACGCTTCCTGATTGCCCAATAGGATACCCTTGGTTCTATCTATCGCAAATTGAATACAGATTTGGGCATGAAACGACAGTTTTCCAACATGCTTTGCAGATCACAGACCGGGATGCATATCCAGAACTAAACTTCCTCCTTTCTGTACTTGAAACACAATATGACTTTAAAAATAAAACCTTTGACAATCTACCACGGCGTATACATCAATTGATGAATGTGTGTGATTTGATGCAGGAGCATTATCAAAGTATGGAAAAAAATGAGAGAAAAGAAATTGGTTCTTTATCTATTGCCAATCTATCCAATCTCGCTTCTGTTGAGAACATTACTACTTTTTTTGTATCTGCCCTTCTTACACAACTGTCAACAAATCGAGATGTTCATGAAACTCTAACTATATGGCGGACAAATTCATTAGGATTACCTATAAAAGATAATATGGCCATTGCTCTTAACCTAATTGAATCGATATTGTTCGGAGACCAAAATGATGCCTTAACACTGATGAAAACGCAAGAAAGCAAATATGAAGAGCGACTTGTAGCAGCATTAAAGGTTGTTCAGGATAAAAAAACGAATCCAGCAAACCTTTTTGGGGCACATACGCTCATTACGACTTTTCTGATTGACTATCTAACATGGCTAGACCCCCTCGGGCAAGGTTTAGCAGGGCTGCTTTCTGCACAGTGGCTTGAAAAAATAAAATTTCGCGCAGCACTGAAAGCACCTATGCTGACAGTGCCTGAAATAGAACAGGCCTGCAGCAGCAGTGAAACCGGCAAGAAGAAAATCGGGCGGATTCTACTTGCTGCGCATCAAGCTGTCTCACTTAGGGTGCCCTCTGAGACTTTACAGAAATTCCGGACTTGGGCAGAATTGGAATCAGAGCAGAAACAGGAACCCACAACAGGAAAAAATTCCGCTGCACAAAACCTCATCAAAGTGATGGAAAAGCCGCCACATCTTACTGATGAAGATATTACTGCACTACATCAATCAATCGAAGAGGGGAAAATACCTATAAATTTCAATTCGCCCTTTGAACCGGATGAGCACGAAAAAGAATGAATAAATATCTCCTGGAAACAACAACGTGGAGTCTGTTAATGAAAGATAACCCCAAGGTTAAAGGGCGTTTGAATTCGCTAACCCAGTCGGACTACTATTTTACTTGTCCCATTGTTAAGGGCGAAATTCTGTTCGGAATAGCTCGGCTCCCTGCTGGAAAAAGAAAACAAGATCTCCAACAAAAGGCAAACGAGTTATTCGCTATAATTCCGTGCGACCCGATCCTAGAAAATGTTGGTGATGTCTATGCCCAGATAAAAGTTACGGCGCAACAACAAGGCACCCCTTTAGATGAATCCGATCTTTGGATTGCCGCGACGGCTCTTGCGCTTGATGCGATTCTGGTTACGTCTGATTCCGATTATCAGAGAATTGCTAGAGTAGGATTGCGTTTGGAAGATTGGAAAAATTAACAAAAGAGATATTTCACGTCAATAAATCTGAAAAATTGCTTGCCAGTCGATGCGGATTTATGCTAAACTTTATGAAGGAATTCTTCAGAAGTCTCTCCCCCCTTGAGTGAGATTGTGCAGACAGTTTCACAGCAAACTTTGAGCGAACCTGATTCAAAAAAATCGCGGCAAAGTTGAAGGAGAATTGGTAACCATGAACACCAGTATGACATATAAGATTAGACCCGCGGGGCGACACCTCCTCACCATCGGCCGTGATCTCATTCAGGATAATTACGCCGCTGTTTTTGAGTTAGTAAAAAACGCTTACGATGCCGATTCCCCTGACGTGCATATAGAATTCAGAGCGGCTCCTGACCATAGTGGATACACTATCGTCATTTCCGACCACGGGCACGGTATGTCCAGCGATGATGTTATTAACAAGTGGCTTGTGCCATCAACACAGGATAAGGTTAAAAGGCATCGCAGTCCATCTGGACGCGTGTTACAAGGCAGTAAAGGCGTGGGACGTTATGCTGCATCCATTCTCGGCACAGATCTGCTCCTTGAAACAATCACCAATAAAGGTGAGAAAACAACCGCCTATCTTAAATGGGGCGACTTTGAATCTGCGCTGTACCTGGAGGATGTGGAGATACCGTTGAAAACAGAAGTAGTCTCTGAAGCCTCAGGTACACGGTTGACTATTAACGGCGGAAGCGAAATGCTCGCTGAATGGGACCAAAAGCAGTTTGACAAACTCCGGTTTGAATTGAAGAAACTCACATCACCTATAATGGATGTGTTCAGCCATGAAGGGACAAGTGATGTGTTCCGTATCAGTTTGGCAGTTAGCGAATTTCCCGCAGTGAACGACATCAGCGAAACTATTGAACCCTATCCACTTTTCAATCTTTTTGACTACAAGATAGCGGGTAAAATCAACAGCGACGGTACAGGGACGCTAGTCTATTCGTCGCAGAAAGCTCGCAACACAATAGAAGAGAAGATTCCATTCGATTTTGGACATCCTACTGGCTGCGGGGAACTTGATATTGATATCCGTGTTTACGATCGGGAGGCAGCGGCGATTGATGCTCTTATCAAGCGGGGGTTTACAGATGAATTCGGAAAATATGTTCAGAAACTTGAGGCGAGACAAATTCTGAATGCAAGCAACGGTATTGGCGTTTATCGAAACGGATTCCGGATCCGACCGCTCGGAGACCCCGATTTTGATTGGCTGAAACTCAATGCCCGAAGAGTGCAGAACCCAACACGTTGTATCGGCAGCAACCAAACAATCGGGTATGTACAGATTCAATCCGAGGTGCAGTCCCGCTTGATTGAAAAAAGTGCCAGAGATGGACTTAAGGAAAATGCGGCTTTTAATCAACTCAAAGAGATCACAACGCGGGTTATAACAGAACTTGAATGGCGACGTTTCAACTACAGAAAGAGCGCGGGGTTGAGCCGGCCCGCTTTCAAAGTGGAAAGCAATCTGCAAAATCTTTTCTCCTTTGATGAGCTCAAGCAAGACATAGAAATGGAACTGACAAAGGCTGCTGTTGACAGAAAAACAGCTGATAAAATTATTGAACGCATTGATGAGGATGCTGAGGATAAAAACAAGATAGCGGGGGAAATACGCCAAACGGTTGCAATTTATCAGGGACAAGCTACCTTAGGGAAAATCATCAACGTCATTCTTCATGAAGCTAGACGGCCCCTCAGCTACTTCCGGAATCGAGTCCCTTATCTTAAGCGGAGATACAACTCATTTCAGAAAAACGGAGATCCGGCTGAGCTCGAAAAAGCCATGGAAATTATTGATGGAATCGCTGAGAATTCCCAATTCTTTGTGAACCTCTTTAAAAGACTTGATCCGCTAGCAGCACGGAAGCGGACTGCAAAGAAGCCGTTGGAGTTAAAAAAAATAGTAGAAGGTATAATTGCTATCTTCGAAAACGAACTGAAATCTCATAATATCTCTCTTAGAATCAGCGGGCCTGATGACTTCAGATTCTTGGCTTGGCAGCAGGACATTTATGCAATTTTTACAAATCTTATTGACAATAGTCTCTACTGGATTAGTGAAAAGAAGCCCGAAACACGAGAAATCACGATTGAAATCCTGACGAATGCGAATTCCCTGATTCATATTGACTATCACGATACCGGACCCGGAATTGAACCCTCTCTCATTGAGAGTGAAGTGATTTTTGAGCCTCACTTTTCCACTAAACCGGATGGAACAGGGTTGGGGCTCACAATAGCTGGGGAAGCTGCAGAACGAAACCAACTTGAACTAAAAGTTTATGAATCTGAAGAAGGTGCCCATTTTATACTTCAGCCCAAAACGGAGAATGAAAAATGAGTGTAATGAGAGTTCTGCTTGTTGAAGACGCAAAAGATCAGCAGCTCATCTTTGAAGATGTCGTAGGTGTTTTCAATGAAGAGTATGATTTAACCGTTGAATCTGACATCGCAGAAGACACTTCAAGCGCATTGGAAAAAATAAATAGTTCTTACTATGGTGCAATCATTGACATGAAGTTAGGTAACGATTATGAAGGTGGAAATGAGGTGGTCCGCCGGCTTCACGATTTATCTATTCGTGTGCCGGTCATCTTTGTCACAGGCTACCTTGATTTGGTGGAGGACCACCCATTGATTATCAAGAAACGGAGCCGCGACGCGGATACTTACGAATCTGATCTTTTATCGTTTCAGAAGTGGCACAGCGCGAAAGAGACCCCACAAACCTACACCGCGCTTATCCGACAGAGCGAGGAATGGTGGCTCGGGTGGATAGTAGAAGTCCGGGGGGTTATCTGTCAAGAACGAACGAGAAGTGAATTGTTAGATACGCTGCAAATCACACTTCGTGAAATATTAGAATATGAAACGCCGGAAGTCGCGCTCCGGACTGAAAGTGAAGCTGAGGCTTTAAAAGCATCTGACATCTTAGAGTTCGGTATGCAGGGAACATTGCATCAAACTGAAAGCGGATTTGAGGAGGTAGAAATTGATGTATGAAACGTAGGAAGTTGATTAAACATCTTAGAGACCACGGATGCGTGCTTCTTCGGGAAGGTGGAAGACACTCGATATGGCGGAATTCAGAACAGCGCACCCAAGCCTCGGTCCCGCGACACACCGAGATTAATAATATTACCGCCCAGAAAATCTGTAAGGAATTAAAAATCCTACGTCCGTAATTTCGGCCGCGGCACATCCATTCAGATAATGAAAAATGCAGGCTTCCCCATTGATATGAACAAGATTTATTAACTAAACATTCTCCCCATAACATACTAGAGGATTCACTATGCCTACACTAATTGATTGACAATTACCGGCAAAAACGGTAAAATAGGTCTCAAGTCTATGCAATCAGGAGCAGCACAATGGAAAAATTCCCTATTATCGACACACACGTCCATCTATGGCACCCGGAGCAACTCAGGTATCCATGGCTGGCACAGGTCCCAGAACTAAACAAACCCTATCTCCTAAAACATTATACCGATGCACATGGCGACCTTGACATTGAGGCGATGGTTTTCGTTCAATGTGATACACACCCCGATGACGGTTTGAAGGAAACCGCATGGGTTACCTCACTCTCAATGACAGAGCCCCGTATCCGAGGTATCGTGGCGTGGGCACCGCTTGAGAGGGGCAAACTTGTGGAGCCTTTTGTTGAAAAATTGGCAGAAAATCCGCTAGTTAAAGGTATCCGCCGCCTCATCCAATCTGAGAACGTTGACTTCTGTATCCAACCCGCATTCGTTGAGGGGGTCAAAACGTTGGCTCAGCACAATTTAAGTTTTGATATCTGTATTTTTCACCCGCAACTATCAAATGCAACTCGACTTGTGGAACAGTGCCCGAACGTCCAATTCATTTTAGACCATATCGGTAAACCGGACATCAAAAATCAGCTGTTTAACCCTTGGAAACAGGAGCTCCGAGTGCTATCGGAATTCCCAAATGTCCATTGCAAAATTTCGGGACTGACAACCGAGGCTGAGCACGCACAGTGGACACCAGCCGACCTACAGCCTTATATCGCACACGTAATTGACTGCTTCGGTTTCGACCGCGTAATTTACGGAAGCGACTGGCCCGTCTCTACCCAAGCCACCGATTATCGACGTTGGGTTGATACGTTACAGGAAGCTGTATCCGGCTGTTCTTCGGTAGAGATGACGAATCTTTTCCGTGATAATGCTGTCAAATTTTATAGGTTGTGATGGTTTCCCTTCTTCTCTTGTGTAGGAGCGTGCTGTGCACGCGATGTCTCTTATGTAGGAGCGTGCTGTGCACGCGACCTCTTTTGTAGGAGCGTGCTGTGCACGCGCCCTCTTCTAGTATTCGGGCAATCAGTCCGCTCCTCAAACGAAACAACCCTTTCCCCCTTCCATTCTTCCATCCTTCCCCTTTCTCTTATTTTGCTAACCCCCCGCTTTTACCTCGCGGCGGCGGGGATGCAACACAAATTCCGTGTAACCGTTCGGCAGTTCACACCCTTTAAAAACTAAATCCAACGCTGCCTGAAAGGCGATGCTCTCGTCGTAATCTGGCGACATATTGCGATAGTTCGGGTCGCCAGCGTTTTGACTATCAACGACCCTCGCCATCCGTTGGAACGTCTCTGTAACCTGCGCATCCGTAACAATACCGTGGTGCAGCCAATTGGCGATATGTTGACTGGAAATCCGTAACGTCGCGCGGTCCTCCATCAAACCGACGTTATTAATATCCGGTATCTTTGAGCATCCGATGCCCTGGTCAACCCATCGCACGACGTATCCCAAGATGCCTTGTGCGTTATTATCTAATTCCCGTTGAATTTCATCGGGAGCTAGCTCACGCTCCTTCAATAGCGGCGGTGTCAACAGTGCTGTCAAACTGGCCCGTTCCCGAGAAATCAGTTCATCTAAACACTCCGCAACATTGACCTTGTGATAGTGTATCGCATGCAGGGTTGCGGCTGTCGGTGAAGGCACCCAGGCAGTTGTTGCACCGGCTAACGGATGATTTATCTTTGTCTCAAGCATATCCGTCATCTCATCAGGTTTTGTCCACATACCTTTTCCTATCTGCACAAGCCCCGGCAATCCCGTTTCAATGCCGACATCCACGTTCCAATTTTCATAAGCAATCATCCACGGTTCATTGCGAATCTCCATTTTGGGAATCATCGGGCCTGCTTCCATACTGGTATGAATTTCATCGCCGGTTCTGTCCAGAAAACCGGTATTGATAAAGACAAGTCGTTGGGACGCGATACGCAGCACCTCTTTGAGATTGACAGTAGTCCGCCGCTCCTCATCCATAATCCCGATTTTGATAGTATTCGGTGCAATCCGCAGTGCCGCCTCTATCCTTTCAAACAACCGAACCGTCATCGCCACCTCTTCCGGCCCGTGAAACTTCGGTTTGACTATATAGATGCTGCCAGTTCTGCTATTGGTATACCTGCTTTTTCCTTGCAGGTCGTGCACCGCCGCAAACGTTGTCACCATTGCATCCAGGAAACCTTCCGGAATTTCCTCATCATCAGCCGTCGTCACAGCGTCTGTATACATGTGCAACCCGACGTTCCGAATTAGGAGCAAGCTCCGTCCGGGCAGGGTCAACTCATTTCCGTCTGGTGCGGTGAATGTCTTGTCAGGGACGAGGCATCGCGTCAGGGGTTTCCCATTTTTTTCAAAGGTTGTCTCTAAAGTGCCTTTCATAATGCCGTTCCAGTTGCTATAGACGCGGCACTTATCCGCAGCATCAACAGCAGCCACAGAGTCTTCGCAATCCTGAATCGTTGTTATTGCGGCTTCAAGGATAACATCTGCTACGCCTGCCGGATGTGCCTGCCCCACCGGATGCAACCGATTGAGCTGGACCTCAATATGCAACCCATTGTTTTGAAACAGCATCGCCGTGAGTTCACCCGTGTCGTTCTGCGTAAAACCGACAAATTTATCCGTATCTGCTAACCCCACCTCACTGCCATTCTTAAGCGTTGCCTGCACCTGTTGTTTTCCATCAACTGTTTTGAGCGCATACCTTGTAACGTCAGCAAAGTTTCCCGCTTCGAGCGGTATCACCTCATCTAAAAACTGCTCGGTGTAGGCAATAACTTTCGCCCCGCGGATGGGGTTATAGGTATCGCCCCGGGTAGCCCCATCTGCCTCGCTAATGGCATTCGTCCCGTAGAGTGCATCGTAAAGACTGCCCCATCGTGCGTTCGTAGCATTTAGGGCATACCGCGCGTTATCTGCTGGCACAACCAATTGCGGGCCCGCAATTAGAGCAATCTCCAGATCTACATCCTCTGTCGTCACGACGAAATCTTCACCTTCAGGCACTAAATAACCGATGTCAGTAAGAAATGCCGTATATTCTTCGCTATCTATCGGTTCACCTTTCCGTGCTAGATGCCATGCATCCAGTTGTTGCTGAAGTGTATCCCGTTTCTCTAAAAGTGCCCCATTTTCAGGAGCGAATGTATCAACAATGTCGCTGAACGCTCTCCAGAACGTTTCCGCTTCGATACCTGTGCCGGGTGCAATCTCATCCCTCACCAGGGCGTATAAACCCGCATCTATCTTAAGATTACCGATTTCTATTCGGTTTCCCATACCGTTCGTTTCTCCTAATTCTATCCGTTTAATTTCTACTATAGTTTGGACAATATCCGTGAGCCTGATACGGGGAATATCTTGAACGGTGTTCAATCCCCTCCCCGCTTTCAAAGCATCTCTGATTTTTCTCACTGTTTCTCACACAAGGACAAATAGGAGAAAAATAACCTCCGATGGGTTTTCCAAAACGTAGTCCCATCGGGGCGGAATGTTTATAGAATGTTGGAAACCGTTGGAAACCGTTGGAAACCTTTAGCAAACGGGTTGTGATGCTAAGCATATCTCTGCTGCGCGTCAAAACCCTCTTCCCCGCTTCCACCCTTCCATTCTTCCACCCTTCCATCTATCCGTTTGACAAAAACTTTGTGCCCCCCTAAAATTGTCCAAAGTTTAGTAATTTCTAACTATCATAACAACAAATTCAATGTGTGTCAATTATTTTTTTCGGGGATTGGAAGGGGGGAAGGGGAGTGCTTAGGGGCCCAAATGCACCGATTATTTTTTCAGAGTGGAAGGGTGGAAGGATGGGAGAGGGGAAGGGGAACGTGTGTTGTCAGAATTGCGGATTATCGCGGAATACATGGAAGGCTCGGAGGACGGGCCGTTTCAATCTTGTAATCGAGCATCTTTTCGTTTCAACTTTTTCTCCAGAACAGCTGCCAATATCGTACTATTAAGTTGTTTCAATCTTGTAATCGAGCATCTTTTCGTTTCAACACGGAAAATGTGCGTATTGCGACAAAATCGTCAAAAAGTTTCAATCTCGTAATCGAGCATCTTTTCGTTTCAACAATGTGCTCGTCGGTGATGATATTGGGACGACCTGGGCGTTTCAATCTCGTAATCGAGCATCTTTTCGTTTCAACGCAACGGGCGTGTCAGCGATTACCACTGCATAGTTTCAATCTCGTAATCGAGCATCTTTTCGTTTCAACCAGGAATGGCGATTTTGTGGCTGCTCTCAAGTTATGTTTCAATCTCGTAATCGAGCATCTTTTCGTTTCAACTCTAATGACTTTGCCACCCCTTCAAACCTATTCAAGTTTCAATCTCGTAATCGAGCATCTTTTCGTTTCAACAAATAAAAGTCCATATAGAGGCAAGGGGTTATAGCGGGTTTCAATCTCGTAATCGAGCATCTTTTCGTTTCAACACAAATCCAAGCTTCCGAGGCTGGATAAAGAATTATTTACGTTTCAATCTCGTAATCGAGCATCTTTTCGTTTCAACTTTCCGCCTTTCCAGTTCTCCATGTAGTGGTGGAGGCGGGCTATCCTCTGTTTCAATCTCGTAATCGAGCATCTTTTCGTTTCAACACATTTTTAAACGTGCACTCGGATACCACATCGGAAGTTTCAATCTCGTAATCGAGCATCTTTTCGTTTCAACGGAAAATGGTATTCTTTCTGAAAATCAAACAATCGCTTTGGTGTTTCAATCTCGTAATCGAGCATCTTTTCGTTTCAACAGAGAATCCTAAATAGCAACATAACCAAAATTGTGCGTTTCAATCTCGTAATCGAGCATCTTTTCGTTTCAACCCTTACGCGCTGAAGGAATTATCATGACTAAGAAACTCCAGTTTCAATCTCGTAATCGAGCATCTTTTCGTTTCAACTCTTTGCGTCTTATTTCTTAGGGGAGTATATCCATGGTTTCAATCTCGTAATCGAGCATCTTTTCGTTTCAACGTGTTATGTAGGTCACCATAATTCCCCGTCAACAAGTTATTCGCGTTTCAATCTCGTAATCGAGCATCTTTTCGTTTCAACCATCCATGAAGACTTATGGAAGGAGTGTCCACAGCTTGTCAAGTTTCAATCTCGTAATCGAGCATCTTTTCGTTTCAACAGAAACGAGGCAGCGTCTGATAGATGCTCACTTCTTAAGTTTCAATCTCGTAATCGAGCATCTTTTCGTTTCAACTTAAATGAAGCGGGGGGCCAAAGCCCCCCGTCTCGGATGTAGTTTCAATCTCGTAATCGAGCATCTTTTCGTTTCAACAGCCCGCGTTTTCAACCCTTACCGTACATAGCATGAAAGACCGCATTTCTGTGAGCGGCACTTTTTCCCGCAACAGAAATTGCCAAAAATAGGTAAATGAACATTTCAAGCCATAGTCCATAAGGGTTCAACCCCTTCTGTGAGGGTCTAGGGTTTTTCGGTCCGCTTTCGCTCACAGAATTCATTTTAAAGTTTACACTATGCAGAATTATTTGTCAACCTCTTTTTTCGGAATTGGTATTCGGTTTGTGCACAAGGTTTACCAATGTTTACTTAATTATACACCATATAGTTCTGTTTGTCAAATTTTTTTCGGAATTGGGTGCGTAAAGTTTTTGTACAAACCCGGTGTAAATGTTACACTTTTGACACAAAGTGTAACATTTGGTTTTGGGTATTGAATGTGCGTGAACGCCCGCCCCGTCTATGTTTGTAAGCCATTTACACATCTCTTTTTCGCAATAGGAAAAAAATGAGTTGTGTCATATTGAGTGCCGGTTTTCGGGTATCAGTTCTGCGGACTTTTCGGACTGTTCTGCCTCATATTTTTTTGTGCTATTTGTGTGTAAATGTTACACTTTTGACACAAAGTGTAACATTTGGTTTTGGGTATTGAATGTGCGTGAACGCCCGCCCCGTCTATGTTTGTAAGCGGTTTTACCCTCTCTTTTTCGCGACACAAAAAAAACGGTTTGTGTCATTTCGACCGCCGATTTCGGGTATCAGTTCTGCGGACTTTTCTTGTCGTTCTGACTCCTACTTTTTTGTGCTATTTGTGTGCATAAGTTACACTTTTGACACAAAGTGTAACTTATGGTTCTCGGTGTTGCCTGTGCACAAACGCCCGCCCCGTCTATGTTTGTAAGCGGTTTTACCCTCTCTTTTTCGCGACACAAAAAAACGCGTTGTGTCATTTCGACTGCGGTTTTCGGGTATCTGTGCTGCGGACTTTTTTTAGGGTTCTGCCTCCTATTTTTTGATGCGGTTTGTGTGCATAAGTTACACTTTCGACACAAACGCTATCGGTGTCCAATCCGGTGAGTTGCAAAACGCACCGCTTGCCTCCCAAAAATGTTTTGGGGTGCTGTTATATTAGTTGCGAACTGTTTGATTTTTCTTCATAAAAAATATCGCAGACGTACAAAAACTTTACACACCCTCGGAATTCGGAATTGGTATTCGGTTTGTGCACAAGATTCTGCCAGTATCCCCTTAATTTTACACTATATAGTTCCGTTTGTCAAGCTCTTTTTTTACGCCTATGCGTTTAATCTGTTTTTCACAGGTTGCACAGAGATGATAAAAGATTATCGTATCTTCGCTGAGCTCAATGGCTTTCTCCAATCGGTTTTGCAATCGCAGAAATGCGCGCCGATCGGTGTTACATTCAAAGACGCTGTATTGGACACGCGTTCCAAAGTCCTTCAGAATTTTAGAGACTCTGTTTCGGCGTTTGTCATCGGTAATATCGTAAGCAACCGTATAATGCATTGGCAATGCCTCCTTTTTTCAATCTTCGTAGGATTATTTTATTCGGGGTTTACCTATATAGGGTATCGCGTGCCCAGCCCGCTCCTACATAAGAATATCGCGTGCCCAGCACACTCCTACATAAGAGGATGTCGCGTGCCCAGCACACTCCTACATAAGAGGATGTCGCGTGCCCAGCCCGCTCCTACATAAGAGGAGATTGTAATCTTTCCCCCTTCCAGCCTTTCCCCCTTCCAGCCTTCCCCCCTTCCAGCCTTCCAATCTTCCACTGTGTGGAGAACAAGGCCGTAACCGAAGTGTTGACCTTCCCCCCTTCCACTCTTCCACCCTTCCAATCTTACACTTCCCTTCACTCGATTCGCCTTGTCTGGCCCATCCCCATCGTTGTTTTGTAGCCCGTACCGCAGTAGAACGCGAAATCTGCCAAACAGTTGACTGCCCGGAGTATCTCCAGATTGAGCGAATCTTCGGGATAGAACACACATGCACAGGTGCCGACCTGTCCGGTTACAGCATGTTTTCCGTAGTCGAGTCTCTTTGATTCTGCTCTGACGTTCGTTACCTGTCCATGTTCATCAACGAAGTCGAGGATTTCAGATTTGTCGAGCTGTATAGGTGAAAAGGCGTTCCATTTGTTAACCCAGCTCCGATAACATCGGACAAGGTCGATGTAAGCATCGTTCGATGTTTTCTCTCCTTTCGGTGTGAGTCGGCGAAATGCCGTGGGAGAATAGAATCGGAACGACATCCGTGTATCGGTTTTTGCGGATTCAATGAGTTCGGCGTATGTCGTACTTCCGCTCCAACTTTGGTCCTCTGTTGCGTGTGACGTGAGCTGTTTTACCTGAAATACTGCATCGTCACCTAACCGAATGGGTGGCATTGTGGGTGTCAAAAAGGCTTTCCCGAAGTGTTGAAATAACTCGTCATCAAGGAAGGTGTATCGGAGTTTGCACTCGGTGCCTGCCGTGATGTGCAGTCGATTGCCGCGTTTTTTTACTTTGCCGAGCAGCGGTGAGACGGTAAACGGTTTTTGTGATGCATGTGCATGTACCGCTGTGGCGACTTCGGGATTGCTCTGTTTGAGTATGGCGAGAAATGCGGCGTGTGCATGGTGTCCCATTGTGGGTCGCAGCGTGACATCGGTTGGCGGGATGAGTGATATGAGTGTGCTAATGGGCATGTGCGGGTCTCCTTTCCTTAATCAATGTTCAAAAGGCTCAACTGTTCTCCTTTTTCTGGAACGGGCTCGATAGGTTTCTCTGGTTTTGGGCGTTCTGTCCCAATTGGTTCTGTAGGGGGACGTTGTATTTCATCTTCCGACTGCGGTTTTTCGAAGTCCTTCAAATAATGCAACCGAATTTCCTTAGGCTTGTCGTCTTTATCGGTTGTGTGATAAACAAATTTTTGCCGGTACCCGCTTGTGCCACGGTTTTCAAACACTTTGGGCGGGACGATATAGCCTAACTCTTCACAAAAGTAAGATTCTGGAACTTCAACAAAGAGTTCTTTAGAATAGATGCTTCCACCCCAGTTAAGCTGAACAAATTTGAATTTCTTATCACGTTCGTCATAAGACCGATGGTATACCTTGAAGTCTGGGTTTACAGACTCATCCCTATCTTCGTCTTTCCAAGCGATACAACTGCGGATAGAGACACTCACAGCGTTTTCTGGTGGGTGGTTATCAGACTCCTGTGGCACTTTGGTTGTGAGGGTTAGCGAGGGTTCAAAACTCCGTGTAATGACAATCCCTCTATCGTGCAAAGGTTTGTTTTCAAGACGTGCCTCATAGACGTATTCATACAACATATCAAAGAGCACTTCTGCCCTATAGTCGGAATGTGGTGCGTATTCCATGAGTGAAAGGATGTCGCCCGGGTTGAAGTTGCCACCACTCTGCTGCTGCAATTTCTCAAGATATTCCTCTGTTTTCTCTTCTGAAAGAATAGAGAGAAATGCGGGAATTTTGTCACCTACAACGACGATTTCTGCGTTAGGAATTTTCCCCTTGCGATTGCACCGTCCTGCGCGTTGGATGAGCGAATCAGGATTACACAATTCTGTGATAAGCAGATCCGCGTCAAGGTCACATCCCACCTCAATTGCACTCGTCGTGAAAAGCAGGTAACCTTCTTTGTTGCGTTCACGTTCCTTTAGTTTACGATAGATTTTCTTACGTTGTGAATTGGTAAGTCGACCGTGGTAGAGAAAAATGTTTTCCCCGCCGTTGTGCTTTTTCATATACTGGTAAACCGGAATGAGATTCTCAATCGTTTCGATAGTGACAATAGTCCGCTTATCTGGCTCGTAGTGCTTAGAGGCATAGGCACAGATTTCGTTTCTAACCTCTTTCCGCTTGGCAGCAATATGCTGAATCGCCTTATTTGGAAAGGGTCTATTCTGGTATTCCGCGAGGTTTTCCTGATTATTCCCTGTGGTATAGTCAATTGTATCTAGGAAATCCAGTCCATTTTGATATGTATCGGGCATCGTTGCTGTCATAACGACCATATCGAGATTGGCTTTGTAAAGTGCCTTGATAAGACGTTCAAAATTGACAAACGCAACGCCATCATAAGAGTGGGCCTCATCAAAACAGAAAAGATTCCTGCGTTGACCGCTATGGTGAATCCGAAACGGGTAGATATAAGACTTCTTAGGTTCACCAAATCCGAAAAATCGGTACAGGAATTTGTCAAACGTTGTAAGGATCACATCGCCATCGTAGAGGTGCCGTTTCCCCTCTGGTAGTGCTTTGCCCTCCTTAAAAACAGTGCGAACAGACTCTACGCCGGTGTCGATAACAAGGGTATGAGACTTGTCTGTCTTTTCGGAGGCCCGCTGGAGGTATTCTTCGCACCGCTCAATCTGATCGTCAACGAGGCTGCGTGAAGGAAAGATAAGGAAAAGTCGACGACAGGACTCAAGGCTTGGGATAAGAACAGCCTCCGTTTTTCCGCTACCAGTGGGTGCTTTGAGCAGAAGTGCAGGATTCTTGCCTTCTGTCTCGATGTGAGTAAAAAGTTCTTCTTGCATCGGATTTGGATTGAACTTTGTGAACTGTTGATATGCCGCTATTTTGCTGGACATAAAATCATCTCCTTTTGTCGACAATCTGTATATTGGGGAGCGTATTCAAGCATCTCCTTTAACTTCCTTAACCGCTGTGCCGGATTTTCCGATTCCAAATCAACTGCGATTTCCTTCTGTTCTTTAGTGCCGATTTCCCATTCGTAGTATTTCATCGGCAAAACGATATCCGAGTCTGTACCGAAAGGATCAAACGGTTCGACTTCAATTTTGCCATCTTTTCTCATTCGGGAATGGAAATCCATGAACACACGCGGTTGCGGCTCACCGGTGAACGCGTAGGTTTCAATCTCTGCTTCAATTTGGTCGCACATTTCCAACGTGTACAGATCTATCGGAAAATTATCAGCAAACTCGGCATACTCCCCATCATTTTTTAACTCTGCTACTGCTTTTGCAATACCTTCTACCGAAAATTCGTGATGAAGTCGAATAAGTAATTCAACATATCGATTGTCATCGGAAACTCTAAAACGGTGCCCAGCGAAGGAGTACGCTAAACATTTTTCTGCCCCTTGTTTAGTGTCACGATATAGGACGCGAAACGTGATTGGTTTGGCATTGTCATGCTTTTGAGCAGCACGGATTAGCCATTCACGGGTTTTGCTGCAATCAACTTTGAAATGTTTGGGATTAAATCGCTTTACTAATTGGACAACATTTCCGACGTGGCTTTCTAAGCTCAGAGCAGTGACCCTCTTTAGGTTAGGGCCAACCTTCGGGTGAAAGAAAACACGACCGATGTTAATTGCATCATTCTTTTCAGCCATTTTTTACACCTCCCATTAACTCATCGACAAATAGTTTCGGTAGGTAGTGTTTGCCATCAGTATAATAATCGAGTTCAATCTCACCGTGGATTTCTCCGGCGACAAATGGAATAAACCCCTTAATGGAACTCGGCTCTGGATGTGCAAGGTTTATGCGTTCAGACGCTCCCACGCCCCAAGCATAACGATATAATGGAAACGCCTCACACGGCTCGCCGATGAGTGCGGTCCCAGGTAGTAACGTATCAGGTTTCACTTTCGTGTGTTCAAGAGTGAGTTCAGTGGGGCCGAGAACCCTTTCTACAAAGGCATATCCCTCTTTGCCAATTTTGCAACCGAAGTTTTCAACAGTTGCCAATTGGCTTAGGAGTTTTTCGTCTTCCGAAACGACATAACCGATGAGCTTTTCAGCGAATAGGTATTCCCACGTATGGAGCTGATAGACCTCCTTTGTGGAATGGTAACGAACAATTCGCGAGAAAGCGTTATGGTTGAAGGACCTAATTCCTTGCCGCTTTGTTGTATGAACACTGTACATCCCTGCTTTTGGATACGCCCCAAGCGGACAAAGCTGGGGGGGCAGAGCATAGTAATCCGGATTTTTAACCGCGGTGCCGGGGAGATGCCCGGCCTCCAGCAGCTTAAGGCGGCGTAGAAAACCGGACATCGTTGTAGGCGGTAAAAACGAGTACGTACTAATATGTAGGATAGACGATGGCAGCCGCCGAAATGTCAATCCTGATGTCGGTTTAATTATCAGTTCCAGCATCCACATTATTGAGTACCCCCTCTTCAAACTTAATTAGATACTCCGATAGTTTAGCGATGGCAGCGTTCCCAATGTACCGGTGGAAATTTCCTTGGGTCAATTCGCTGGCCGGTTCCTGTTCGCTCCCCGCGACAGAAAAGACAGCTTTTTTAAACTGCTTTTTCGCAGTTTCAACGTCTGTAATAACAGGTGAAACCACTGGCCGTTTGCCGAGTGGGGCAAGGTACCGATCAACAACAATCCACGGTTCATCAACATCTTCAATAAGCGGAGCGTCATGAATCTTAACTCCCTTCGGATTACCCGCGCCTAACCTTGCCAATGCCCCCATAAATGCATAAGAGACAGTTGAAAATTCACTTTCTGTCATGCTTAAGCAGTGATTGTAGACAGGATAGAGAAGTCCGGGTTGATTGTACTCCCGTTTGAAGGGGGTCGGTGTAGGGTCCGATTCAGGGGCTTTGTGCAACATTGAAGGATGCATTGCACGCTGCTTTTCTTCAGGGGCCAGCGGTTGAATGGCGACACCACCGCTATGCGTCAACCGGCCGATGAGAGTTGTTGCAGGACGTTCTTCGCCGCCCTCTACCTTGGTTTTACTTGTAATGAGACCTCCGAACACGCGACATATCGGACACTCAGCTTTACTACACGTATGCGGAATGCCGCAATCCAAGGTATCGCCTAGCAGGCCATTACCTTTCGGTGCCCAAATTAATGAGCGCCGCTCTACCCCACGGCGTTTTGTTGGTGAGAGATAACATTTCTCAAATTCGTTCTTATCACCGTTATTATTGGGTGATGGAATAGTGACCGTTTCAACAATGTTAACGTTCACTTGCGTTTCGTGCCCAAAAAAGAGCTCTTGTCCACCTTCGAGAATCGCGTAAATGTCGAAGTGAAATCGGGGTTCGTCGGTATAGTCCTCAAGTCCTGTTTTCACACGAATTGCTTTAGTTGCCATTTGATTAGTCTCCTTTTTGATTGAATAGGGATGCGAACTTCGCGTAGAGGTTCAGTTTGAGCTGATAAGACAATTTCCGTTGCTGTGCCTTATCGTCGTATTTCTCATACAACTTGGCATAGGCGTTTAAAATGTCGTCAAAAAAGATAGTGAGCGACTCTTGCCCTTTGTCGGTGTGCCCCTCACGGTCGGATAGATCCAACTTAAGAGTATCTGCTAGCAGCCGCTTCGCCTGATCGTAACAAAAGTAGTTATCATTGCTGCGGTACATCGTAGCGCGTGTGCCGGGAAGACCATCAGAGGCTTCGTAGTTAAAAAAACTTGGGTTTACAACTTTTTCAATGAGTTTTTTGACTTCCCGCTGGACAGTGTCAGGGCTCTCTTTTTTTCTTAACTCACCGCGAAGGTAGTCACAATAAGCATAAGTTAACCCTGTGAGAGCAGCTACATTACGGGAAAATTCTGCTTGTTTCGACATCAATTTATCTCCTTTTGAGGATTGTTCAAGTAGGGTACAGTGCTTTTCACGGAGTTCCTCAAGACTCCGTTTTTCACTGTATGATTGGACACGAATTGGCGTGACTTGAGGAGATTCTGCTGTTACGAGTTTATAGATTGCAGGAATCACCTCATCTTTCTGGATAAGCCGAATCGCTTGGCATAGCGGCATATTGTCTTTGCCGTTCACGACAAGGCGTGGCTTAAAACTCTCGTGGACATGACTAAGCCAGACTAGATGTCGGGTTGGCAGCCGAATCTCCGATTCCCCCGTGAAGAGTTTAAAATGCATCTTGTCAAGTGCATTGGTTGGCAGCGTTTGCGCGACGCGCCAAAGAGCATACTGCACTTGCCCAATCTTTTCTGATACGGGTGTTGAACCTACAAAATCATTGCACTTAATTAGTAAATACTGCCCTGCGATCAGGTTCAATTCCCCAAGGGTTAGCATTTGGAGGTATTTCTCAGGTGAAATCAATTCGTCTTTTTCGGACAGGTAAGACAAACGAACAATAATCGTGCCACCTGTTAGTTTAATCGGACAACCGAAAGCAACTGAAAGGCAATCGAGACAAATAGAAGGCTGTGCTTGTCCACTTCCCGATTGTAACCTTTGAGAAGGATCAGAGAAAACAAATCGATTTGCTTCTGGTTTGCCTTTAAATCTACGGATTTCACTTCTGGGAGGCAAAAATCCACCACAAGCGTAGCACCGGTTTTTGGCAGCATCACCTGCACTGTGCATAGAGGCTTGTGCTATCTCGTCAACCGAAGTCAGAGGACAATCCAAGGGCTTGATCTCTTCCCTGAGGATCTCAATGATCTTGTCTTCGATTTTCCCTTTCTTTGCGCGAGGTTTCACTGTTCCGTAAGAGAACTGGGTTGCACCTTTACGGTTGAATCGGCGGGAAAGCTTTAGGGCTTTATCAAAGAGCCTCATGGTTTCATCAGGACTGCCACCGTTCCGCAACTCATTGTGCAATTCGATTAAGAGTTGCTTAAATTCTGCCCGATTTTCTGTTCGTGCAGTCTTTCGCTCCTCGTCAGTTTTGGCTTTCCTATAGTTATCGGGGTAGCGGACAACTCTTTCCTCAAGCGTTGCGATGTAAAACGCTGCCTGCCAAAGTTTCATAGATTCCGTTACCGATGGAAAATGGACATAACCAAAACCTCTGTCTGTCAACTTCATACTATTCACAAACAGTGTAAAGGATTTATATAACTCGTTTTCCGAATAAGCAAATTCGACGAACTGTTGCCATTCATCCGCAAGTTGAAAATCTGTCTCTGGAATAAACAGCGTAACCGTCAGATCATTTTCAGAAAGGCGAATGGCACACTTCTCTCGCTGTAGGAATTCGATAAACCGTTTAATCAGAGTATCGTAAGCGAGACGCATTTGTATCTCTTGTGGAAGCACAGCTCGATAATAGTTGTATACTTTACCAATCTGCTCATCCCCGAGGAGAATAACCCCGCCCTCACCGACAGAAAGGTTATCAATCGGCTTCGGAGGCAGGTTCATTTCTAAGGGTTGATTTCTCAACTGTTCGGCATTTCGGATAACGCGTAAGGCATTCATATCGTCCCACCAATTTTTAAGTTGATCGTACTCCCCCTCACGGTGCATCCGATGAACGAATGTCTCAAGGGCTGCTGTAGCCTCACTCAAGTTTATCGACGCAAAGTAAGCGGCTAAGATTTTGTCTTTTTGTTGGTTGTCTATGACCATCTTGAATCCCCCTTTTTATTAAGTATAACACACGATCAGTCGCACAAACCTGCGCCTGATGAAAAAAATCTTGAAAAAATTTCGCTTATTCCCATTTTTACGAAAATATTTTGAGAAAAGCGGATAACGGATTAACTCTATCAAACCGGTGCTGTCCTTGGATTTACGGGTGTGACGGGCGATGAATCGCCCTACTACGAACAGATTAACTGCCTGTATACAACTTCACCATCCCGCGTGCTGTCTTTGCAACCCACTCCCGCAATTCCTTCGGTTGTAGGACTTTTGCCTCATTGCCCCAACTTAAGACCCACCAACCGATTTCGTGCCAACCCGCGACCGTTACCTCAAAACGCAATGCACCTTTGTCTGTTTCTTCCATCTGCTGCGTTGCATGCCAATTCACCTCTCGAATCAGCGGGGCGAGACGGTTTGCGAACAGAATAACAACATGCGTATCCGGTCCAAGCCTGATATCCCAACTTTTCTCAAGATATTTCTGCACAGAGAAATCCGCAGGAATCGTATACTCCGACTGTCCAATCGTAAGAGAGTCAATGCGGTTGATACGAAATGTTAGCACCTGATTAAACTTTTCTGAAAGACCGATGACATACCACGCGCGTTTACGAAATAGCACCGCGTAAGGTGAAAGTCGATGGCGCGTTCTCTTTCCGCTACTGAAGGAATTATATTCCATAATAACCCGCCGCCGTTCACGAATTGCTTGATATAACAACTCCTTATGCGCTTCCGTTTCATCAGTAGAACTCACCTGTTGATTCGGAATCTCAATCTGTGGCGCAAGTTGATTTAAGGTATCGCTTGTTTGCTTCGGTAAAGTGGAAGTGATTTTATGAATTGCACTTTCCAACGCTTCAACCGCTTGTTTACCTTCCGCTGCCCGGTAAAAGTTTGCTGCTGTAAATAGGGCAAGTGCTTCCTCAAAGGTAAGGTTGAGGGGAGGCAGAAAAAAGTCAGAGATCATTTCATAACCCTGCTTGCCACGTGGCACAATCTGGATTCCCATTTCACACAATAGGTTAATATCCCGTTGGATAGTTGCCTTGTTAACTCCAAGGTGTTCTGCCAACCGAGGCCGTGTCCACTGACATGGTTCACGGTGAATAAGGTTTGCAACTTCAATGATGCGTGCCATCTGATATGTTCTATGCATAATATCCTCTCAGCAATTTAGACAATTTCCAAAGTCTTCAAACGAAAATGCTATATGAAATCCAAGTTTCGGGCAAAAGTTAAAAAAACAGTAAAATTTTCTTGACATTTTACGGAAAATAGGATATAATATTATCAAACATTTTACTTGCAGAAGTAAAATCACAGCCGAAAACTATTGCGTATGCTGAGGTGCCTGCTGACCGGTCGGCAGGATAGGTTGTCCATCTCTAACCAAGGTGGTTTTCTGTCGGTAACGATCCACAGTTTAAAACCCTAGATGAGAATCAGAAGTAAAATAGCAGCCGAAAACTGTTGCGTATGCTGAGGTGCCTACCGACCGGTCGGTAGGATAGGTTGCCCATCTTTCACCGAGATGGTTTTCTGTAGCATATAGCGTAACTGATAAGTGGGAACACTTCCCAGCTTGTCCGGGCGAGGTTATCATGCCTCGCCCCACTTACATATACACCGCAGGATGGGGCCCTGAACTAGAATTTGTCCACCCAACAAGAATACCTTGTTTCACAGCAAGCGAGAAAATTTCTTTAAGTTCACTGTTCTTGGACTCGGGTTTTAACAAATGTCTTGTAGCACCAGCTACCGCATCTGCTAACCGTATGAGCGGTTCGTTTTCATCCTTTCTACCTCGCACTTTTTCGACACGACATTCAAGCCTCCGTAACCGAGCTTTGTACTCCCTATATTGCGTTTTGGGCAGACCGTCGACATAAACGTGGATAGAAGTATCAGAAGTGGGCAAACTAGCAATTGCTAGATCAATGCTTCGAACAGTTGCATCAACGTAATTTTTAGTTTCTCGAAAAACGTAGGAAAATAGAATGATATCCCGAAAACGGACATCTGAAATCACGGTACGTAGATAAACTAACCGTCCATTTTTATTGGCTTTCCTCCACTTAGCCTTGTGCTTACCCGAAGTTCTCTCTAGGGATTCACAGAGCTGGTTAAACTTATCACTGTCTTCTACTGCTACTCCAGCGACGATAAACGGTTCACCACCAATGTGTTGTCCAGACTCATCAAAGTATAGGTCAAATCGCCTCTGGTTTACAGCAGTTGATGCACGATCGCTCTGTCCTTCTCTTTTTTTCATTTTTCATCCTGTGTGTCATACTAATAATATTAATAACACTATAATTTTAACATGTTTCCGGGGCTATTTCAAATTTTTTTATCTCGGACTCGAGAAACTTCTTGTCAACTTATTGAAATGTTAGAATGTGTCATACAAAAATCCTAATTTTTCAATCTCGTAATCGAGATCCTTCTTTGCTGACTTTTCGCTAAACATTAACATGATACCATATATAATTGTCAATGTCAAGAAAAAATCTGAAAAAACGCAAATTACACAGAAAAAAGCGGCCGAGTCATTCTATAGACCTGCTATTATTCGCGTTAATCCGCGCCTCGGCCAAAATACGCATAGTCCTCTTCCATTCTTCCCTCCATCCCCCCTCCATCCTTCCAATCTTGCCAAAAAATTTAAATATCCTTGACAAATTTTCGGTTTTATGTAAAAATATACGTAAGTTAAAGCGGACATCTCACATGAGCTCCGAACGCCTAGACCTGTTCAAATTCTATAGGTTCGGAAGAAAATTACACACACATTTCACAATAAAAACAAATTGAGGAGGCTCACATGCAAACCGATTCAGACCACATTGAAAAAGAAATTCCACTTTTTCCGCTGAACGTTGTCCTATTCCCCGGAGGATTATTACCGCTGCACGTTTTTGAAGAACGGTATCGCGCCCTGATGAAGTTTTGTATCAGACATGAGTCCCCCTTCGGTATTGTGATGATTAAAGAGGGAGAAGACGACGAAGAGGCCGCTATACCGAGTAAGATTGGAACAGCAGCCGAGCTGCTTGAGGTTGACCGATTCCCCGATGGACGGATGAATATCATGACCTCCGGGCAGTACCGATTCGAAATTCTCGAAGAAATTAGCGAAGAGGAACCGTATCTCGTGGCGCGTGTGCGTGTCCTCGATGGAATAGACGCAGAACCCAATCCGGCACTTGAACCTATTGCGAAAGAAACGCATGCACTCTACAAAGAGTACGAAACGTTATCAAGTGACCTAATGTTCAGATGGCAAGCCCCCGAAGAAAGACCGCTACATCCACAACAATTAGCCTATCAAATCGGAACACGGCTACGTATACCGCTCGCAGCGAAACAGACACTTTTGGAGACGGTGTCCTTTGAGGAGCTGCTCATCCGAGAAAAGGAAATTCTGAAACTTCAGAATAAACGCATTGGCATTCAGTTGGCAGCGCGAAATAATTGACACCGGCAAATCGAACGGTAAATGGCATTCAAAATTCCTATTCCCCAATTTACAGAAACTCGCGCAATCCGGATTTCACGCCGCGATTTTCTCTATATCAGCAATTTGCTTTCCGCGTTTAGACTGCTGACCGTGCCTTTTCTCTTCTGGTGGATTTATCAGGAGGATTACAGGCTCGCTGTTATTGTCGGGGCATTCGCTATCGTTTCCGATCTGCTAGATGGGTTTTTCGCACGAACGTTGGATCAGCATTCCGAACTCGGTTATATTCTTGACCCAGTTGCAGATAAACTTGCTATCGGCGCAGGCATTTTTGCCCTCGTTTTATCAAAATCTACATTCCCCATGTGGGCGTTCATCATTGTGGTAGCACGAGATACCGCAATCGTACTTGGAAACGTTGTGTTAGCATATAAGGCGAAAATGATCACCCGTTCTAATTGGTGGGGAAAGTGTACCAGTTTCGCTTTATCAATCGCCGTCATACTCTACCTCATGCGTCCGATGCGACCCGAACTATTTCCGGAGCAAATTGAGTTGTATATGCTCCATATCGCACTCGTGTTTGTCGGCATCTCAACGGTGAGTTATACACGAAACATGTTCCGCGTGTTACAAACCCATTCAAACGGTAAAACGAAAGCCGACTGATTCGTCACTAAGATTTAAACCGGGCTCAGATAAAAAAGCATTAGGAAATTTATTCATTATGGACCTCTATATGAATCCTTCAGATATCGCCGAGGTGATAGGTGTTGAGGCGGAAATTATCGAACGAACATTAGCGAAAAAAGCCCCGGCGATTGAACCTTTCCTACAGGTAGTCTCCGCGCCACCCGAAAAAGCAGGAGGTGCCCCGAAGGCGGTCTTGCAATTGCGAATTGATGGCCTGGCACCGCTCATTACGCAGCTTGCTTACAATATCCCAACGGCGGATATTATTGATAACCTCTGTTGCCAAATTGTTCACATCGCGCACCTAAACGAAACTTGTGAGAATTTGGAAAACGATATCAAGAAGCACACCGAAAAAAATACACAACTTCGCGAAACAATTGACTCCCTTCACGCCGAAAAAGCGGAGCTGCTCACACAAATTGCCAATTTAACGGAAGAATTAAAGCAGGAGAAAGCGAAAACCTGGGTGTCTCATCTGTTTAAACGGTGAGGTTGAAGCTATCATTATGACGAAACGAAAATGGAACCAGCTCATTACACTTGTCCTGTTCGGGCTTGGCATCGTCCTTGTCTATCAAAAGTCCGTCCTGCTCAAAGGAATTGCCCTTGTACTGCTGAGCATTTCCGCCATTTTAAGTGGTGCTGCTTTTCAGAACAGACGCAGGATTGAAATTCTATCAGGAGTCGGATTAATAATCGGGCTAGGGTTTCTCTATTTGCCTGTCCCATCAATTTTGCGCGGTTCAGCCTTTCATCTGCTATTCAGTAGTGCCATCGCATTTGGAATTATGACAACTGCAAAAAGGAGCGCGTCAGTTATTTCCGCTATTTGCATATCTATCGGACTCATTTTTCTCTATCAACCACTTTTTCCAGAATTAGGAAGCACTTCACTGTACCTACTTCTACCGGGGATTACCGTGTTTTCCATTGTCTATTCACAGCAGACTTTATGTGAACGCATCTCCATAGGATTAATTGTTATAGGTTTAATTTCCCTTTGCCAACCCTTCTTAATCTTCTTTTATCAAACAGGATTTCAGGTGCTACTTGGCGGATTGACCGGATTTATTGTCGTAGCACATCGGTAATTTACGCCGCATCCTTCCAATAGCATCGTCTTAAATATTGCTTATGGCATCAGCCACATCAACCCAAATTGTCATTGTCGGCGCAGGCATAATAGGGGCCACAATAGCCTTTCACTTATCCCGTAGACCCGGCTATTCCGTAACGCTCCTTGAGCGTGATGTCCCCGGCTCAGGGGCATCTGGACACTCCTTCGCTTGGGTCAATTCTTTCGGAAAAGACCCGCGGGCATATCATGCCCTCAATCGACATGCATTAGATATCTGGTACCGTTTAGCGCATCAACTTGATGCCGATATCGGTATCCGTTATGGGGGTGAAATGCGATGGGAGAACAGCAGAGACCGCGCGATGCAGCTCCAGAAACGAATTCGGCAGCTACAGACGTGGGGATATCCCTGCCGACTTATCAGTTTGGACGAGATGCTCACACTAGAACCCAATCTCTATCCAGGACATGTGGAGACAGCGTCCCATTCCGAAGCAGATATACACGTAGACACCGCCAAATTTATCCCCATAGCTCTGAAACGCGCACAAGACGCTGGTACCGTGATTTATCCAAAAACCGAGGTCGTAGGTTTTGACATCCACAATGGCAAAATTGCAGCCGTCCAAGCAGCTGATGCAGTGTATCCGTGCGATGCCGTTGTGTTGGCGAGCGGTGTTCAAACGACCGAACTTGCATCCCTTGTCCGAGTGCATATTCCGCAGCAGCGGAGCCCTGGAGTCATTATTAAAACAACCCCTTGTGCCCCTATCTTACAACGTGTAGCCGTTATTCATGCACCGCCGGCAGATGAAAACTGTCAACATCTTCACCTAAGACAGCTCACCGATGGAAGTCTCCGAATAGGGCAGGGAACGCAAGAAGGGATAAACCGTGACGACTCCCAAGCCCACGCTGATGCACTCCTCGCCCGTGCCAAAACCTATCTACCGACAATAGCCGATGCCAAAGCAATACCTACCCCCATTGGCTATCGTCCGATGCCGTTGGATGGGTTTCCGGTAATCGGTTTTACCAAAGCAGTTCCGAATCTGTATATTGCTCTAATGCACAGCGGTGTGACGCTAGCCCCCCTCGTCGGTGAAATGGCGACCCTGGAAATTGCAGACAGGGTGCAAGTAGATTATTTCAAACCCTTTAGACTTGAACGGTTCCAGTAGCTGTGTCCATATTTTGTCCATAAGTGCCAATTTGTATAGACACCGACTTTACACCCCTTCCCCTCTTCCCCTCTTCCCCTCTTCCATCTCCCCCCCCTTGATCAATTTTGTGTTTTGCGGTATAGTACAGACAAGCTAACGACCAAAATTGAAGGGAATTTTATGACGACAGAAACAAAACAACCCGTTCAGTGGGGAATTCTCAGCACAGCCGGTATTGCAACAAAGGTCGCGCGTGCGATACATCTTGCCCGAAACGCTGAATTAATTGCGATAGCAAGCCGCACCGAACAACGTGCAACTGCATGGGCACGAAACCACAACGTCACAACCGCCTACGGCAATTATGACGCGCTGCTCGCCGATGAATCGCTTGATGCAATTTACATTCCTTTACCCCCGTCGATGCATGCGGAATGGACAATTAAGGCAGCGGAACACGGCAAACATGTCCTCTGCGAAAAACCGCTCGCTGCAAATGCTGCCGAGGCGGATGCCATGGCCGCTGCATGTCGCCAAAACGGAGTACAACTTATGGATGGGGTGATGTGGGTGCATCACGAACGCACCGCAGCCATGAAAGCGCAGCTAACAAACTTAGGCGTGCTCCGCCGCGTCACAGCAGCCTTCACGTTCAATTGGGATACAATTCCCACGGGGAATATCCGCACCATCCCCGAATTAGCGGGTGGCAGCCTCGGGGACCTCGGCTATTATTGCGTCCGCGCCATTCTCTGGGCATTTGAGCAGATGCCGACACAGGTTTTCGCAACAGCACGTTACAAAGTAGGGGTCGATTTCAACCTTACTGGCATCCTTTGGTTTGCGGACGAACGCATCGCCACAATGGATTGCGGATTCGATACAGGACTCCGTAAGTGGTTTGAGGTTGCAGGAACACGAGCATCCCTCGTCTGTGATGATTTCACAGTGCCAACATCTGAAGAATCAGCACGATTCTGGATTCACGGGGGCAATAATGAAAAACATGAGACCGGTACCTGCATTCAGGAGGTCAATATGATTGAGCGGTTTTCAGACATAATCCACTCTGGCAACCTGGAACCGCACTGGTCAGATATTGCTGTGGAGACAATGCGTATTTGCGATGCCCTGCTTGAATCGCATCGGCGCGGCGCGGTTGTCAATCTTTAATACCGCAAAAGAGGAACATTATGAAGATTACCAATATAGAAACCTTTGTTGTGGATGGCGGGTGGCGTCCTTGGCTCTTCGTCAAGGTGGAAACCGATGAAGACGTTATCGGCTACGGAGAATGCAGCGATGGCAGAAACCCGAACGGCATCGTTGGCACTATCAAAGACTTAACCCCCCTGCTGATTGGACAAGACCCTCGCGCGTATGAGATGCGGTTTTGGGATATGATTCGCGGGTCACGGCAGAGCCCGGGAGGCATCGCCGCAAAGGCAATCGCTGGCATTGAGTGTGCCCTTGTGGATATCAAGGCGAAAGCGTTAGGCATCTCTGTCGTAGAACTCTTTGGCGGCCCAACCCGTGGAGACGTACAGGTTTATTGGTCGCACTGCGGGTCATCCCGTGTTCACAATTTTGAACTGATAGGGGTGCCGCCGCTAAGAACCATGGCGGACATCACCGCGCTGGGACGTGAAGTCGTAGAGAGGGGTTTCACCGCCCTAAAAACAAATATCGTCATTCCGGGAGAGCCCGCCTCCGTCTATTTCAGCGGCTTCGGTAGAGGCCCTGGCACCACCGACGGAAATGTCACCCCTGAACTCCTCAGACATATTGAAACACTCATCCGCACCTTTCGCGATGCGGTTGGACCTGATGTCGGAATCAATCTCGACCTGAATTTCAACTTTAAACCGGAGGCGTGCATGCGCATAGCGAAAATATTGGAGCCTTATAATCTGTTGTGGTTGGAGATTGACATGTATGCCCCTGAAGCAATTCGTCAGATTAAGGACTCCACGACGACAAAAATATGCACCGGTGAAAACCTCTACTACATGCGAGACTATCTTCCCTATTTTGAAGCCCGTGCGGCGGATGTCTTCATGATAGATGTGCCGTGGAACGGATTCGCACCCTCGAAAAAAATAGGCGATTTAGCAGAGGTGTACCAACTCAACGTCGCACCGCACAACTATTATAGTCATCTCGCCACCTTTATGAGTGCGAGTCTCTGCGCGGTATTGCCGAATGTACGTATTATGGAGGTTGATATTGACGATGTGCCGTGGAAAGACGACCTGACGACACACACGCCAGAAATTGTTGAGGGTAATATGAAAATTCCGACGCGCCCAGGCTGGGGAACAGAACTGAATGAGGACGTTGTCAAGGCGCATCTCTGGGATAACCGCCGAGGCGATTGGTAGACACAGTGGCCCCTCTGTGATAAGGCGGATTAGCAGACCTGCCCCTTAACGTGCCACTGCCTCTGAACCAATATTCTCCTGAATCCAGGCGCGGAGCGGTACGTCTTTATCACCGGGGGACGTATATCCCATGCCGCCGGTGCTTTTACCCAAAATCTGCTGCCGAATCGGATCGGATTTTTCCATATAGTGCCCTACCGTCATATCATCCCGTGGCTGCAACCATCTGTAGCTATATCCGTAGAAAAGCACTTTCCGCATAATATCCGAGGTATTGCGGCCCACGGCATGCCATACCCGTCGATCGAAAAACACCGCCGTGCCGGGTTTCGCGAACACCGCTGTGGCGTTTTCAGGATCAACCGTGTTATCCTCTGGCATGTCAACCTTGTTGAATTTTTGACTGCCGGGCAGCACAGAAAAATTACCGCGTCCTGGAACCGAAGTATCGGTCAGAAAATAGGCGACTTTCAACGATATGCGGGGACGCGGATTTCCTTCCAATTCAATGTTAAGGCGACCACTATCTTGATGCCAGCCGAGCCGTCTGTGCTTGTCGTGCTCTTCAGGCGGAAGCGGCGGTAAGGCTATCATGTGTGAGTGGTAGAGTTTGATATTCCACCCTAAAATGCCCCACACTTTCGGAAACGTTGTGTGCCAATCCAGCAGCTCAATAAAAACGTCATCCCTGCCGACGAAGTCAAGTATATTGAAGTTTGCGTTAGGCGGAAGCTCATCTTTCCCCAAATGTTCCGCCCCGATTCGATCGAAAGCGACAATCAACTTCTCAACCAGCTCCTGCGAAATAGCATCCTCAACGACGAAATAGCCGTTATCTTCAAATTGTTGTTTCTCTGTTTCGGTCAAACGGTGTTCTAAACATAGCGGATTCATTTTTCTCTCCTTTAAAAGCGAGGGGTAGTGTTTAACAGCAACGCCTATTTATAACGTAGGCGGGATTTGAAACCCCGCCTATATCTGTAAACGGACAGAATTGTTGATGAACCTAGTAAGTCCGCTTCCTAGTTCGCGAAACATAGCTTGGGCTAAAATCGTTGATGTACCCGGTCAATCCTCTGCCTTCTTCCGCCAACTCTTTCATTGCTTCGATGTTATCTTCCCCTGCACTTTCATAATTGTACAGATAGATACGGCCGCTGGTAAACTGAATTCTAATGAAATCTGGGCCCGCTTCATACGCAGCAACCCCCGACTTTCCGTGAAGGTTTCCATAACGTTTCATGTTTTTCTCTCCTATCGGAATTTAATAATAATTTCATGTATGATAACACAACCACAAACCGTTGTCAAATAATTTTTAACAGCCGGGGCAAGTCAAGGCGTACTTGTATCCACAGTCCATGTGAACTCCCATAACAGCACCGTGCCATCCGCACTGCCACTTCCGAGCGTTTTTCCATCAGGACTAAACGCCACGCTAAAGACAGGTGCCTTATGTCCCGTGAGTGTCTCTTTGTGTTCACCCGTCGCTGCATCCCATAAGCGGATTGTGCTATCCTCACTCCCACTTGCAAGCATCACGTTATCAGGACTGAATGCCACACTCGTGACCCGTTCCGTATGACCCGTGAGGGTTTCCTTTTGGTGACCCGTGTCTGCATTCCACAAGTGGATTGTTCCATCCGCACTCCCGCTTGCCAGGGTCCGCCCATCCGGACTGAACGCCACACTCGTGACAGGAGATTTATACGCTGTCAATGTTTTCTTGTGCTGCAGCATCATGCCCACTCTCCAGAGGCGGACTGTTCCATCCGCGCTTCCACTTACAAGTGTCCGTCCATCCGGACTGAACACGACACTCGTGACAGCAGAGGTATGTCCTGTGAGCTGTCCCTTGTGAAGCCCTATAGTTGTATCCCAGAGGCGGATTGTGCCATCTACACTCCCGCCTGCAAGCGTTTTTCCATCCGGATTGAATGCAACACTCGTGACAGGTGCCTGATGCTCAGTAAGTCTTCGCTGGTTCTCTCCTGTGGTTGTATTCCAGAGGCAGATAGTTTTGTCCCCGCTCCCACTTGCAAGCATTTTCCCATCCGGACTGAACGAGATGTCTGTCACATCCCAGGCATGCCCTGCCAGTGTTTTTTTCTGCTCCCCTGTGGCTGAATCCGACAAAAGAATCGTATCGTCCCACCCGCCACTTGCCAGCACTTTCCCATCAGGACTAAACGAGATGGTAGAAATCCACTGCGAATGGGTTGCAAGCGTTTTTTGGTATTTTCCCGTTTCTGCATCCCACAAACGGATTGTACCATCGCCACTGCCACTCACAAGCGTTTTTCCATCCGGACTGAATAGGACATCCTCAACAAAAAACGTATGTGCAGCGAGCGTCTCCTTATCTTCCCCGGTGGTTACGTCCCACAGATGGATAGTGTTGTCCCAACTGCCACTTGCGATTGTTTTTCCATCTGGACTGAACGCCACACTAGAAACCCAGCTCGTATGACCTACGAACGGCTCCGTGGACTGACCTGTCGTTGTATCCCATAGACGGATAGTGTTATCGCCGCTGCCACTTGCGATTGTTTTTCCATCTGGACTGAACGCCACACTAGAAACCCAATGCGTATGGTCCGTAAGTGTTTTCTTACGTTCACCTGTCGCTGTATCCCACAAGCAGACTGCTCCGCTGTCACTGCCACTTGCGATAGTTTTTCCATCTGGACTGAACACCACACTATTGACATACCCTATTTGCGCTGTGAACGTTCGCTTATGTGCTCCTGTGACTGCATCCCATAAGCGGATATCCATACTCCCGATTGCGAGTGTTTTTCCATCCGGACTGAACGCCATACTAGAAATTCTATATATATCTCCTGTAAGCGTCTCCTTGCGTTCTCCTGTAGTTATATTCCACAAATGGATTGTGCCATTCTGACTCCCGCTTGCAAGTGTTTTCCCATCCGGACTGAATGCGACACTGGTAACCTTATAGGTATGCCCTGTAAGCAGAGCGAGCTCCTTACCGGTGCTGGCATCATATATCCAAACACCGATATCACTGGCAACTGCAAGACGCGTACCTTCTGGAGAATACTGTATATCATTTATCCCGCCTTTACCGATTCGGACTCTTGCCCCATCAGGTAAATGCCATTGTGAGACATTTTGGGCAAAACTGTTCGGAAGATATAACGTTGAAACGATAAGTAGTGTCAAAAAGAGGATACATCTTAATATAAAAAATTCGCGAGCTGCATCAAGGGGCGCGTGTTTCATGAAATCAAACTCCTCATTATAGTCAAGTTTTCCATAAATTTTTATGAATTATATCGTAATAAGTGTATCACAAAAAGCGGTTGAACGTCAAATGGGTGTTTAAATAGTCAGAGTCATTAAAAAACCGTTGACACCTAACTATAGAATGTGATACGCTATATGTATTAGTGTACTTCAACCGTTTGACGTGATATAATGCGAAATATTAAACTTGTGCTTGAATATGATGGTAGGAATTACTACGGGTGGCAGATACAACCCAACCTTGTAACCATTCAAGGTTCAATTGAGGATGCGCTAAATCAGTTAACCCAAATGCAGCACCGGGTTATCGGGGCAGGTAGGACAGATAGCGGTGTGCATGCCGAGGGACAGGTGGCGAATTTTCATACAGATTCGCCGCTGCCGCTAATCGCTTTTCAAAAGGGTCTTAACGCTATTTTGCCACGTGACATTGTTATCTGCTCTGCAACAGAGGTACCTGCCGATTTCCATGCACGTTTCAGTGCCGTAAGCAGGCGGTATCGGTATACGATTTTAAATAGGGCTTATCGCTCCGCACTTTTGCGATACACGAGCTATTTCTACTCAGCGGTAATGGATGTAACCCTGATGGATGCTATTTGCCGGAGTTTGGTTGGAAAACAGGATTTCTCCTCTTTTCAGAAGCAGGGCAGCACTAGACTAGACCCTGTATGTGAAATTTATGAGGCACACTGTTTTAAAATAGACGACTGTGTCTATATTGAAATTGAAGCGGATTCGTTTCTACGGGGAATGGTTCGAGCAATTGTCGGCACACTTCTCAAATGCATGAAAACTGCTGAGGGAAATGTGGGAGCCGTGAACGCGCAGCTCCACCGAATTCTAGAAGCGAAGGATAGAGCCGTAGCTGGACAATCGGTCCCAGCCCACGGATTATCCCTTATCCGCGTCAAGTACAACGTATGAACTACGAAATTGAAACGAGGTTTTTATGAACTACGCCCAGGTATTGAATGAATTGGAAACATTGGTCAATGAGACGTTTGGTCTTTGGGAACATAACCGGGTCGGTTTTCAGTGGCGGCATTATACGTGGAATCACACCATGCGTGTCCGAGCGATGAGTATGGAACTCGGCAGACGCGAGGGAGGCGATGTGAAACTGCTGGAAGTCGCCGGAACCCTACACGACATCACCAAACGTTACGATGGCGTTATCTTAACAGATGACAACGGACAACGAATCCTTGATCACAACGGTTTTTGGCTAAATGAAACGCTCACCCCCGCCGGGAAGAACATTGTCACCGAGCTTTACGATAAGCACAATCTCCACGGGAAGGTGCACCACGAATCGGGTGCGGTGATTACCGAGAATATTTTGGGGATGTACGACTTTGAACCGACGTTCGTAGAAGCTGCAACGGCAGTTGTCCTGGCACATCTGAAACCGACTAATCTGACAGCTGAGGACTTTAAGCTGTTGTACGGCAGCATCGAAAACCAGATCCTCTATGATGCAGACACGATGGACCCGAATGTGGGGTATACCGCTTTCTTTCGTAATATCCACATCCACTCACATTTCGCACTGCAACGGGGGAATTTTGAGCTAGATTCCTATGTGAGAAACATGCCGCGCTGGATGAATCCCAAGCAGGCTTTTGTGGACAAACTCCTAACCGAATCCTCCCGCGAAGTCGCCCAAGCCAGGCAGGACAGAAATCTGCAACTCGCCGCACAAATGCTCGGTGAACTTGAGGATATAGAGATAAATCGGAAATACGGATTGCTCGGCATAATTGAGTATTTTGTCAGTGAAACCGAAGACCCGCATTTTCTGAATCAACTCAACTATTTGCAAACCGAATGGCTTCCGAAGCGACGACAGTGGTTAGCAGAAGAGGAGAAGAGCGAATCCGCACGTGAACGCGCCGAAGCAGCAATTCAGCGCGTTAGCGACTTCTTAACGTTACTTGAACAGGAAAGCCGAGGCGAAATTTAAGGAGTATTTTTTATGAATCACCAAGCAACAGGCGAACCGAGAGACATCGCTGCTACGCTCCCACCAATTCCGTATCCGGATGACCTCTACCGGTTTGATACGGTGGCGGATGGAATTTCAGGCAGCTTCGAGGCTGTAACCGAAGCGGATATCCGATACTTTCATCAGCACGGTTACCTTGTTATTCAGGATGCCTTTAGTCCTGACGAGGTCCGCGATGCTTTAGCTGGCATGGTTTATCTGATGGATGGGAAAAACCCGGACTTCCGCGCAATCCAGTTTGAACCGAAACTCGCGAAACTCAAAGACGAGATGAGTGCTGACGACCGCCGCGATGCCATCAGGAAAATTTTCAAGTTCGTAGACCACGAACCACGTTTAAAGGCGATGGCGGAACATACCGGGCTGCTCGGCGTGCTTGCACAAATTATGGAGGATACACCGCAGCTTTTTCAAGACATGGCGTTGGTTAAACCTCCCCGCTTCGGTTCCGAGAAACCGTGGCATCAGGATTGTGCCTACTTCAATCTACCGGAGGGGACAACCGTTGTGGGGGTGTGGATTGCCTTAGATGAAGCCACCGCTGAAAACGGATGCATGCACATTATCCCCGGTTCCCACAGTGAGGGGCCGATGATTCATTTCAAACGGCGCGATTGGCAGATTTGCGATACGCATGTCCCGGTAATGCGTGATACAGTGGTGCCGCTCCAACCGGGGGGATGTCTGTTTTGGCACGGATTACTCCATCATGGGAGTCCTGTCAATCATTCTACGCAGCGTCGGCGGGCTCTTCAGTTTCATTACAAACCTGCAAGTTGCGGTGAGGTTACAACACAGGAGCGGATGGCGGTATACGGAAGTGAGGGGAAGGATGTGGCGTGCTAATAGCGCGCCTCTCCCTTATGTGCCAGGTTCCACTAGTGCCGCCGCGTTTTGCAAGGGCGGGGTTAAAAAAACAACGAAAAATATGGCGAACTAAATGACTCTGGGAATCAGGAGGACACCAGGGATTCTCCTTTTTCTATTAAGTCTCCGCGCTTAATCATTTCATTGATAACTGATTTAACTCTTTGCCGCATTTCTGTAGTGACCCTCTTAAACCCGAACAATTTGCAGGTCTCGTGAGCTAAATCGTTTTGTTCTATGCCGTAAGATTCCGATACGATTAACTTGATAGCCTCCTGTATCTCCTCGGGAGCAATAAGTTCTAATTTTCGAGAGGTATTCGGGAGTTTACTCCGGTCTCGGACGCGAATTTGTTTCTGCTCTGTGTAGTAGAAAAATTCATCTCGGACCCGAATGCTTTTAGAATGCGTCGCCCACTCTCCAGCGTTTTCAACAGCGTCTCGGATGCGATTGCCTACCTTCTTAACCCCTACGGCACTTGCAATGCGTTTTGCTACCTCGTCAACATGCACCGGACTTTCAATCTCAACGACACGCTGAATCCACTTCGCCATCACGTCGGGTGTAACCGCATGTAAATCACGTCCATCGGTGGAAATGACTAGTTCAGCGAGTCTATACTCTTTTGCTAGGGGATTATTGGGCTCCGGTTCTGGGGTTGGAGCACCGGTTGTATCAACTCCTGTTTCTGGTACTTCCGGCTCTTCATTGGAACCATGAGCTTTGTTTTTAGAGGTATCCTCATGAGTGGAAGGAACATGTGCTTTAGCTGCTTCAATCGCCTCAACCGCCTTTTCGAGTTCACGGTCTGGAAATCTAAACCAATCGGTACTCCAAATACGATGGATACGCCAACCTAATCCTTCAAGTACGCCTTGCCTAATTCTGTCCCGGTCGCGAGCCGATTGTGCGCTATGGTAGGTTGCCCCGTCACATTCAATGCCTAATAGGTATCGCCCCGGGCGTTCCGGGTCTTTAACCGCGAGATCTATGAAATAACCAGCAGAACCGATTTGATGATCAACTTGAAAACCAAGTCCACGTAAAGCATCTGCGACCTCTTCCTCAAACGGGGAGTCTGGTGGTTTTCCGGTCCCTTCTGGAATGTCACATTCACCTGTTTGGGCATACTTTAGATAACGTTTAAGTGCCACAACCCCCCCATCTGGATTGTCAGGTCGGGGATCAATGTCATCAGCTGTCAAGTTGGTAAAGACTTCACAACGTTGTCTAGCGCGCGTAATCAGGACATTCAATCTCCGCTCGCCACCCTTTTTGTTTAAGGGGCCGAAGTTCATCGTAAGTTTTCCATTAGCGTCGCGTCCATAGCCAACGCTGATGAAAATAATATCCCGTTCATCTCCTTGAACGTTCTCCAGATTTTTGACGAAAAATGGCTCCTCAGGATGTGCGTTGAAAAACTGCTCACAGGATGAATCTTCACGACGCAAAAGTTCAAGTTGATCTTGAATCGCTTGCATTTGGGCTGTACTAAACGTTGCTACACCAAGCGTCAAACCGGAAGGTGTGCGTGCATGTTCCATGACTTTTTCTGCAACTATTCGGGCCTCTTCCGGATTGCTCCGACTCCCTCCACGCTCATAAGCAGTATCCTGTAGGTAATGATAAACTAACCCAACTTCTTCCTTCGCAGCATCTGGACTTGGAAAAAGTTGAAGTCTATTGCCGTAAAATTCAATGTTCGACACAGTAATTAGGGATTCGTGCCGGCTCCGATAATGCCAACGTAACATGCGTTCTGGCGCGCTTTGAGCACTAAATAAACCCAGAATGCTCTCCGTATCAACTGCTGAATTTTCTTCCGTGTTTTCGTCATCATCCTTTATGTGTTTATCAAAGAAGTCAGTCGGTGGAAGTTGTCGGCTATCCCCAACGACAACTGTTTGCTTCCCTCGAATAATCGCTCCAAAGGCATCAACAGGTTTTACTTGGCTAGCTTCGTCAAAAACCACTAAATCAAACTCAACACTGTTCGGCGGTATGAACGTTGCCACTGAAAGTGGACTCATCATAAATACCGGCTTAATTGCTTGTATCGCATTTCCTGCCTCTGTCATAAGTTTACGAATTGGCAGATGCCGCCGTTTTTTCGCAAATTCACGTCTGAGCAGCCCTAATTGTCCAGCGGGCATTTCGTACCGGGGCAGTTGTTTCCAGTGTTCATAAGCAACTTTAGCTTTATTATATTCAAGTGAATTACGGTCTAATTCTTTAAACCTTTGGACAATAAACTGATGAGCATCGCTACTAAAACCCGCAAGGACAGGACGTTCCCGCATTGCTGTCTCAATTTTTGCGTTATACCAAGCATGTTTGAGTAAATCCGACAAAGATTCACTTGCCTCTGACCAGTTATTCGCAACCTTCACAATTTCAGCAAAACCACTATCTGCTAACGCCTCAGCTAGGTGGTTATACGAAACCATATCCTGGAGACTATCTGATTCGGTTTCCCAACATTTTAAGATTTTTGCTTGTTCAGAAAATGAGAGTTGTTTTAATCCATAACGTATTTTCTCGTCAAGTTGAATTTTATCAATTACCGTTTGAAGGTGATTGGGATAGTTGCTCTGGTGTTCCTCAACAGATACAAGTAGCTCCTTGAGTGTTTCCAAATTCGGGTTTGATGCAAGGTATGCAACTAATGCTTCTGGCAATTCATTGTTTACCACCGATTCGTGTAGTGCCGATAGATACTTGGCGATTTCTCGGAGTTGATCCCAATCCGAGGATTGTCCGTGCCAGTGTGTACCAAATGCTTCTTTTCCAATCTCTTCTATCCGTTCGAGATGGGGCAATTCACGTTGCGCTGCAAGAATCGCATCAACTATGCTGAGTCGTTCATCATGGGTTTTCGGGAGTTGTTGTGAACATAAACCTTTGAGTTCATTATGAGCCTGTCTATATTTCCCCGAAAGTATACGCCACCGCTTATCTCCATAAGCCGCTAGCATTTGTCGAATCTCCAAAACGTTTTGTTTCCACGCTTCAGGGATAAGGATATGGTCGTGTGCGTTATGAAGTTCGCTTAACCTTTCTCCGGCGTTTAGTCCTAATTCTAAATCACTTTTGTGTGTTCTCCAGGCCGTTGACTGCACAGAAACACCTGATAAGTCTGGTGCATCTAATGCACGGTGTGCTGCGCGAATGAGATTTTCGACTGCTTCATAAGTGTCTGGGACCGAAAGTTTAAGGTGTTGTGCAAGTAGTTCGGATGATTTTTGGAGTGCTACAACCGTTTCTCTGGCTTCTGCTGCTGCCGATTCAAGTGGTAGTTTGTCGGTTGGAAGAAAGACTTTACAACGGCTCCCCCAAAACGGGTGCTGATTTGGTACGCCCATCTGATTAAGATGTTTCTGTAGTAGTTCAGTTTGTCCCAATCCCATTTTAAATTCAGCTATCGAATGCTGAAATTTTCCTGCTAAAATTGGAAGTGCTTTTCCTGAACGGTTACGTTGCACCAATAAAAGTTCTCCGTACGCCTGATACGGTGTAATATCACCATCACCAATAGGTGCGTTGACTGCCTCACAGTAATCGTTTAATTGGTCACGATCACTGAGGAGAGCTTCAAGTTCTTGTTCCATATCTGTTATCCGAGGCTCACTGATTTCGAGAATGCGCTTGAGTTCATCAGCAACGGTTTTTTTGTTCATCTTATGACTATGGAGTTCCAGACATGCATCTCCGAGACCTATCTTATCCAAATTCCGTTTGACTACCTCCAAAGCCGCCATTTTCTCTGCAACAAACAGGACCCGTTTCCGTTCTGCAATAGCTGCTGCAATGATGTTGGTGATAGTTTGGGATTTTCCGGTGCCAGGCGGACCTTGGATAACGAGATTTCGTCCTTGACTCACATCATGGATAGCCAATGCTTGCGAACTGTCCGCATCAACTACATGACACGTATTAGCAGGCATCAGGTGTTTGTCAATGTTGGGTACGCTATCGTCAATGGATGATTTTGGTTCGCCAAATCCGTTTACGAGTACCGACCGCAATACTGAACGTTCAGTTAAAACGTTATCAGGCCAATCGTTAGCATCTAAATCGCGATACATCAGAAACTTAGCAAACGAGAAAAAACCGAGTGCAATTGCAGAAGTATCAACCGACCATCGCTTAAAATCATCAATTTCCTGACACACATCCTGATAGTATTTTAGGATGTTGGACTTATCAAGGTCGTCCGCTTCGGGAAGATGTGGCAATTGGATGCCAAATTCAGCTTTTAGTTTTTCCTGAAGCGAAAGATTCGTGCCAATCTCCTCCTCTGTGTATTGAACACGAAAACTGGCGCGTACACTGGTACGGCTGATCTCCACAGGGACCAAAATTAACGGGGCACGGCGCAATATCTCACTTGCTTCATCTTCATACCATTTGAGCATACCGAGTGCAAGATAGAGTGTAGTCACACCCTGCTCTTCAATAGCCGTTCGCGCCGTATAATAGGTTTTCAATAAACGCTTTCGAAGTTCATCAGATGTATGGTTTGTCTGAAGTTTGGTATCGGTATACCGAGCAGGATCGTTCTCTACTTCATCATCTTCAAACAAAAGGGAGTTGTCTTCTTCAGATTCACGTTTTGGTAGGAATGACATGAACTTCCCATCTTGCACAAGAATCTGATAGACATCCGGTGGAGATTCATCAACAATCTCAACCCCTCGTGCCTTGAGAAGTCTGTAGTTAATCAGCGGGTTACGTAAACCCAAGTCAAGGAGTTCATTCCGTGCTTCGTCTAATTTTTTTTGTATTTCTTCTAGTACAGAATTCATCTCATCCACTTCTTAATTTGATCGTTAGCTCTATAAACATACCGCCCATACTGGGCTAGTTTGTGTGGCGGAAGATTTAATAAACATACCGCCCATACTGGGCTAGTTTGTGTGGTTGAGCGTCTCTATGGTGTGACGTTTGTAAGCGCGCTTACAAATTGTCAAACAAACCAAAGCGAACTCAGCTCCGGAAATTGCCGTAGCGATGAATAATCAAAGACATCGAGCATACCGGTTATTTTATTTTTCATAAATCCCTTCACAGAATAACATACTTCGCAGAAAATGTCAAATGAATTCTTTGCTATTGTGTGCATTTACTGTGGCATCCTAACAATTTCTGTGATATACTTTTAAAAGTAACACAACTCACACGAACCTGATTGCCAACGCGGCTTTCAAAAACTGTCAACATAGCATAACAATGGAAATAACACGCCCATTTTTACTTTTACTTCTCCTTTTACTCCCCATCCTCTACTACAGTTACCGGCGGAGTCTGGTTGACCTATCGCGAACGCAGCGATTGATTAGCTTAGGTATCAGGATTATTATTGTGCTGCTGCTAATCTTGAGCGTTGCCGACGTGCAATATCTGAAAACCGACGAAAAGTTAGCGGTTATGTTTATAGCGGATATTTCGGATAGCATCTCAGCAGATGGATTGACAAAATCAACCGATTATATCAACGAAGCCCTTAAATCGCGTACGCGGAATCAGGAAGCTGGGGTCATAGCGTTTACAGATAAGGCGGAAATACTGAAAGCCCCCGGCGTTGAAAATCAAGATAACAGTGAATCTGAAGCGGATGTGCAGCTCGCTGACATCAGAAAAACGTGGCAAGAAGCAAATGAAGATGTGGGCGACGCGACGAACATCGCGCAAGCAATTGAGACCGCATGGAGCGTTTTTCCCGCCAATGCCAATAAACGCATCGTTCTGATTACGGACGGAATTGAGACGCAGGGGGATGCAATTCATACCGGACTACGCGGAAAAGATTTTGATATACAGGTCGACACAGTGCCGATATATCCGAGCGATGAACCGGAGGTTATGTTAGAGCGCATTGATGTTCCCGTGCAAGTTAAACAGGGGGCGCCGTTTAATCTGGAAGTGCTTATCCATAGCAATCATGAGGATATAGCCGAAATTCGGCTCTTCAAGAACAAATTTGAGACTGCTAAAAAGGAGGTCCGTCTCGCTGAAGGTGAAAATCGCGTGGTATTTACCGAGACATCAATGGAAAGCGGTACCTTGACCTACGATGCTATCTGCCGTACGACAAAGGATACCCGTTACGACAACAATCGGGCTCTCGGTATTGTTACAGTTGCGGGTAAACCGAAAGTCCTGCTGATTGATGAAAATGAATCGCAAGCACGCTATCTGGCACGCGCCCTTGAGGATGCAAAGATTCGTGTGGATGTCCGAAACGGGTTGGGTGTACCGAATGAACTTGCTGACCTACAAAACTATGAACTGATTATCTTTAGCGAAGTGCCAGCTAACCGCCTCAATGAGAAACAGATGGGACTTATCCGTACCTATGTTCAAGACCTTGGGGGAGGTTTCATGATGCTCGGCAGTGAGAACAGCTTCGGACTCGGTGGCTACTATAAGACACCTATTGAGGCGATTTTGCCTGTCCGCACCGATACAGAAAAGAAGAAGGAAACCCCCTCGCTTGCCATAGTGCTTGTTATTGATAAGTCCGGAAGTATGGGCGGTATCAAAATTGAATTGGCGAAAGAGGCGGCGCGGGCAACCGTCGAATTGCTTGGGAAACGCGACAAAATCGGGGTTATCGCTTTTGATGGTTCACCCTTCTGGATTACGGAGATGCACGCTGCCTCGGATAAGTTGTACGTTACCGATCAGATTGGCACAATTACCGCAGGCGGTGGCACAAATCTATACCCCGCACTACAACAAGCGTATTTCTCGCTTACAGAAACAACCGCTAAACTCAAACATGTCATTGTCCTTAGCGATGGACAGTCGCAGCCGGGGGACTGGTACGGCATTGCAAATTCTATGCATTCGGAGCGCATTACGATTTCTACGGTGGGCATCGGCAGTGGGGCGGATATGAATCTGCTTGGCAATCTCGCCAAATGGGGGGGAGGCCGCGAGTACTTCACCCAAGACCCGTATAACATTCCACAAATCTTTGCAAAAGAGACTGTGACCGCCTCTAAATCCGCTATCATTGATGAGCCGTTCATTCCACAACAGATTAAGCCGACTCAAGTTTTGAGCGGTATTGACTTGGGACTTGCACCGTTCCTCCTCGGCTACGTCGCAACGCAACCACGCCCGACCGCAGAGACCTTCCTTGTTTCTGACCGTGGTGACCCTGTATTAGCAAGTTGGCAGTACGGTTTAGGAAAAGCAGTCGCCTTCACCTCCGACGCGAAAGCACGATGGGCAACCGATTGGTTGGAGTGGCCCGGCTACGGTAAATTCTGGGCACAATTGGTACGTGACACGATGCGGAAGACAACCCTTAGCAATTTCCAAGCACAAATTAGCAAGAGGAAAGGTGTTGCTCACCTCGCTATTGATGCCCTCGGTGACACTGGCGAATTTCTAAACGAATTGGAGAGTGACATTACGCTTATCGGGCCCGACCTCAAAAAGAGACAACTCCCTGTCACACAAACTGCGCCAGGACGATATGAACTCGGTTTTCCAGCGAAAGATGTCGGCCCCTATTTCTTGAATATCATGCAAAAACAGGCGGGAGAAATTGTCAACACGCAAGTGACGGGGACCGTTGTCTCCTACCCCGAAGAATATCTGGTTCACAACGCCAACGAATCGCTCCTAACGCAACTATCATCTGTGTCTGGCGGAAAATTCAACGTTTCTGCTGAGGAGGCGTTTCGTCCGCCGGAGAATCCGGTAGTGCTCCGAATTCACTTGTGGCGACCTTTTCTCATCGCCGCGCTATTTCTGCTGCTCCTTGATATTGCACTACGCCGCATTGATATGAGACGCTCCTAATTAACCTAATACCATTTCTAATTGAAAATGTCTCTTTATTGTAGCATAAACTTCCAGTTTGTGTATTGTAGCATAAACTTCCAGTTTGTGTATTGTAGCATAAACTTCCAGTTTGTGTATTGTAGCATAAACTTCCAGTTTGGGTCTTCCGTTCTACGCCGCATTGATATGAGACGCTCCTAATTAACCTAATACCATTTCTAATTGAAAATGTCTCTTTATTGTAGCATAAACTTCCAGTTTGTGTATTGTAGCATAAACTTCCAGTTTGTGTATTGTAGCATAAACTTCCAGTTTGTGTATTGTAGCATAAACTTCCAGTTTGTGTATTGTAGCATAAACTTCCAGTTTGGGTCTTCCGTTCTCCGTTTCATTTCTAACAACTGGTAATGATAGAATAATTAATAAAAATGGTATAAGCTACCTAACGCGAGCTTGATAATAAATGGCCGTTTGTGCTAACCTCTATAAACATATCGTCCCTACAGGACTAAGAGGCGGTGGGGAAACGTTTGCTTCTATAAATATATCGTCCCTACAGGACTAAATCTGTGGGGAAACGTTTGCTTCTATAAATATATCGTCCCTACAGGACTAAAGAAAAACTCACGTTACCTATCAATTTTTAGACTTGGAAACGCCGATTTTCGTCAAAAAATGATGATAATTATACCCTGAACTTCTATATTGCACGCTTATGCCACAAACTAGGAAGTTTGTGCTACTATATGGCAACTTGCGTTAATTAGAAAAAATTGACTTGATTTTCTACGGGATATCTGGTATAATGATGGTTATATATGTCCTGCATGGCCGAGTGATAATTATCCGTTTTCTCATTTTGTGGAGATGACACTGTGAACATTACGCAATTTACGATGGAAGAGGTTCGCTGTTTCAGTGAACGCCAAACGCTTGAAATTCGACCTCTGACGTTTCTGGTCGGCGAAAATAGCACAGGAAAGACAACCGCGCTGGCATGTTTTCAGGTGTTAGCAAATTGTTTGCATCAGCCCGGAGTAGATTTTAATCATCCACCCTACACAATGGGAATCTTTAAGGAAATTGTTAGGAGCAGTAGAAAAAAAGAGAAGACCTTTAAGCTAGGATTTACGTACAAAGATATGGATGAGAATGTTGAATGGATAGTTGAATTCGTTGAGAAGAAAGAAGGGGTTGAACCTGCTGTTAGCAAAATGACACTTAAATTCTGTGATGGCGGCAGTATCGTTTTCAAAACTTCGGATGAACTAGAGAACGCCGTATTCCGAGTTGAATTTGTGGAGGCTCCAAATCGGTTCCAAATTGCTTGCCGAGAGGATAGGATTAAGAGCCCATCATTGGGGATGCTTTTAGATTTTCTAGAAGACCAAGATGCGGCACCTTTTCTAGAGGGGGAAGATACGGTAAAAAAAGCACTCACAAAGTATATAAGGGACCGTGTAATGGCACGGGATGGAAGATTCGGACTATTGGATATCCGGTATGCAATATCTGTATTTAGTACATCACCTATTCGCTCTCAACCGAAACGAACGTACGATCCGATTCGAGAACTTTATGACCCTGAAGGAAGTGAAATTCCTATGTATCTAATGCGGATAGAAGCAACTCAAAAGAAGGAGTGGGAAACACTTAAGCAGCATCTGCTCGAATTTGGTAAGGCTTCAGGCTTATTCCAGAACATTGAGCTAAAAAACTTCGGACAGGCTTTAGGGGGACCATTTCAGCTACGTTTCAAGGTTAGAGGGCCTACCTGTAATATAACGGATGTCGGATACGGAGTCAGTCAGATTTTGCCGATTTTAGTTCATGTATTAAATCCTTCTATTTATACTGCAACTAGCTTCTTCTTATTACAACAACCGGAAGTCCACTTGCATCCGAGGGCACAAGCGGAACTCTCCTCCCTGTTAGCGAAATTGGCACATACAGGTAAAGGGTCGTTCATTGTTGAGACGCACAGCGACTATATGATAGACCGCGCACGTATTGAAATCAGAAAGGGCACCATCAAGCCTGACGAGGTTTCCCTAATCTACTTTGAACCGAAGGGCAACATCGTCAACGTGCATAACATAGGCTTTGATGAAGCGGGCAATCTAACCAACGTTCCGAAACATTATCGGAAGTTCTTTCTCAAAGAGACCTACCGGCTCATGGGGTTTGAGGATTAACGAATGTGTGTGATAATAGATACAAATACCTTCAGTAGGTTCAGAAATCCAGCAGATGAAGATTTGGAGCCTGTCCGACAATGGCTAAGAAATAGAAACGGTAAAATCGTCTATTCTAATATAGGAAAATATAAGCAGGAGTGGGAAAAAGGCGGAATGGGCCCCTTAACAAGAGAACTAATCAGGAGAGGCCAACTTAAAGATGTCTCGAAAGATGCTGAGGTGGCAGAAAAGGAACGGGAACTCAAAGGCGAAATAAAATCGGACGATGCACACATTATAGCATTGGCGATAGTAGCGGAGGTAAGGGTATTGGTTTCCTACGCCGAAGGCGATAAAGCACTGTTTGACGATTTTAAGGATAAGAAATTTGTTGGCGGAAAGATATACACGAGAAGATCGCATGACCATCTGCTTAAGAGCGATTTATGCCTGTAAAGACAGGACATGTTAGGAGGTGAATGTTTCGCCAAAATCTGCGCAATCTCAATTCATATCACACACCTCTCCATCCTTCCATTCTTCCATTCTTCCACCCATCCATCCTCCCATTCTTCCCCTATGTTCATTTTAATTTGACATCCCGTGCGATTCATGTTATCATATTAACGTAATTGTAAGGAGAAAAAATGCGTTATAATGCTATAATATTTGATCTGTTCGGCACGCTAGTTGGAAATTTCAGCCGCCGAGGGCATAATCGAGCAAATGCGAAAATCGCTGAAGCACTTAACATTCCAATTCCAAAATTTTCGGAACTGATATGGGACACATATTTCAACAGATCTCTAGGGGTTTATGCCTCGATAGAAGAAAATGTGCTTGACATCTGCCATCGCTTGGGTATACAAACGAATATAGAACAAATTACACAATTTACGGAAGCACATTATAAATTTACAGCAAATATACTTATCCCTGAACCAGAGGTTTTAGAGTTATTGGTATTACTGAGAAGAAAGGGGTTTCTGCTTGGGCTCATTAGCAATTGCGCGCCCACTGTACCACGACTTTTTCCACAATCCCGTTTAGCCCCATACATGGACGTGTCTATTTTTTCGTGTGAAGAACGTATAAAAAAACCTTCACTCGGCATCTATAATCTCACATGCGAGCGGTTGCAAGTTAAACCGGAGGAATGTCTTTACATTGGGGATGGAAGTAGCGAGGAGCTAACGGGCGCAGCAGCAGCGGGAATGCTCCCGATTCTAAAACGCCCCGAGCTGACAGATGTTTACGATACACACCGTCCGGAAGTGGAGACCTGGCAGGGGCGTACTATTGATGAAATCCCGGAACTGTGGGACATTGTTTGTGAATTAACGTAGTTTTTCTGCGTTTGTCCCAACCTAAAATATATCCATGGAATAAAATCTAAACATACCGGAAAAACAGCAACCGATATACGGAGGTTTCTCATGCCTACAATCGAAACAGTTTTTGACTCCCCAGGTCCGCAGCCCAACGGTATGCAAGCCACTGAAGATGGGCTCTGGATTATCGACCAACGGAGCAACGAGGTCCATCTTGTCTCATATCAGGGGGTTGTGAAAAAGACGCTCACTACCGACTCTGACAGGGGCAGCGGAATTACACACACTGGTACAAATCTTTGGCTCGCCTCTACCTATAGCTGTGAAATTTTGTCAGCTGACCCTGAAAATGGTAAGACACTCGCCACTTTTGACACGCCCGGGTCAGGCCAGACCGGCGCACACGGGTTGGAATGGCGTGACAATAAACTCTGGGTTGCAGTCCCACCCTCGGCAACCATCTACCAGGTTGACGTTGATAACGGGTTCACGGTGCAACACACACTGCCAGCCCCCGGTGACCGACCGCACGGCATCGCATGGGTTGGAGACGACCTCTGGTGCGTTGAGACGAACCATCGCGCTATCTATCATCTCAATCCGGAAGATGGCAGCCATCTCAACAAAATAGAGATACCGGAACCGCACCCGGAACCCCACGGTATGACCTATTGGGACGGCTATTTCTGGTACTGTGATGCCCATACAACCGCTGTCTGCCGAGTTGCATTATCCCAATGAAAACAGAGGGCAGACTTTTAAATATGGGTGTAAACTGCGCAGCGATGAATATGGCAATTGATGAAGTAATTCTGAACGCGCAGAAAGCACACCCAAACCCAACGCTGCGGTTTTACGATTGGGCGGCACCGGCGTTCAGTTTCGGCTACTTTCAAGATATTGCCACCGAAGTGGACGTGACAGCCTGCCGTGCAGATGGTATCGAATTGGTCAAACGTATGACCGGCGGTGGGACCGTCGTGCATGGATGGGATATGACCTATACGCTCATTCTTCCGCGTAGTGCTGGAGAGATGAGCATCTCTGACCTGTATCAATGCCTTGGACAAAGTCTCGTCAAAGCGTTTAGCAAGCTTGGCCTCACTGCCCAGTGTTATGCCGCGTCCACCGATTCCTCACAAACTGCCCAGAATATCTGCCTGACGAACCCTGCTAAACATGATGTGATGTGCCATGAGAAAAAATTGGCGGGGGTTTCTGTCAGACGCACTCGAAAAGGCATCATGTTTCAAGGATATATCTCCCTGAATATGCCTCCGCTGTCAATCCTTGCGCGTGTCTCAAAATCCCCTGATGTTCAGCAGCTGCTACGCCACAAATCAACAGCTATCAATACAGAGACGCGTGCTGTAACGAGAGGCGCGCTCATTCAGGCTATCTGTGACACGTTTGAAGTCGGAATCGCGTTCAATTTCGCGGAACTATCGTCGACAGAGCGGACGCTAGCAGAGGCGTTGGCGAAAACTAAGTATGCTACAGCGGATTGGAATTTCTGATGGTTTCTATGAACTGATACCATTTTTATTAATGATTCTATCATTACCGGTTGTTAGAAATGAAACGGAGAACGGAAGACACAAACTGGAAGTTTATGCTACAATAAAGAGACATTTTCAATTAGAAATGGTATGACTATTGGAGGCTAACGACATCATGAATCGTGTACGAATAGGTGTTATTGGGTGTGGTGCAGTTGCGCAGGTGCAACATTTGCCGAACCTTGCGGAATTACATAGAGAATTTGCGGTGACAATCGTCTGTGACCTATCGCCCGGTGCTGCGGAAGCCGCCGCTCGGCGATTTCGTATTCCCAAATACGTAACAAATTACGCGGAACTGTTGGAAACAGATGTAGAGGCAGTACTGCTTTGCCACAGCGACCCGAAAACAGAGGTCGCACTCGCCGCATTTGAAGCCGGTAAACATGTCTTTATTGAAAAACCGGTCTGCTTTTCGCTACAGGAGGTTGAGGCGATGATAGCAGCACAACGCAAAGCTGGTACCGTCGGCCAAGCAGGATACATGAAGGTCCATGACCCCGCTTTTCAACTTGCCAAGCGGGAAGTGGATACAATGGAGAACTACCGGTTCGTTCAAATTAACCATCTACATCCCAACAATAGCTTGCACCTGAGCCAGTTTGACGTGGAAAGGTTCAACGATTTACCCCCAGATGCATTTAAGTCGGCAGGTGAGGCTCGGAGGGCAGCCCGGGCTGAAGCGATAGGCGATGTATCTGCTGAAGCAGAACGCGCATTTTTTCTACTTTCAGGGAGTATGATTCACGACATTTATAGCCTACGGGTAATGCTCGGTTCACCAAGTGAGGTTATAAGTGCTGAAGTATGGTCTGGCGGGCAAGGCGTAAGCATCGTTTTTGGATATCCAAACGGTGCACGGTGTATCGCAACCTGGGTCGATCTCCCGGACTTGTGGGATTTTAAGGAGACGTTGGAGATTTATGGCGACACCAAACGGGTGTTAGTGTCGTATCCTACAGGTTTTTCACGCGGAATTCTCTCCGAAGTGACGATATACGGTATAGATGCTGCTGATGGTACGACATATAAGAAATCCCCCGCGATTGAATGGGAGAGCGCGTTTGTCCGCGAGCTCCGGCATTTCCATGCATGTATAACAGCGGGTGAGACGTGCTATACCTCCCTAGAATCCGCACGAAAGGATATTGAGCTGATTATTAATATTGTGAAATGCTATGTGGATAAGGTGCCGGTTAAATGCGGCTAGAGCAGTTAAGCGGGCTTTCAAAGCCCGCATACACTGTTGTAACGTGAGTTTGAAAAAAAGTTTTCCCCTAGTATTATGTTTATAGAAGCAGCGGTTACCGCCCCGGCTCTTAGTCCCAGTATTCGGGCAAGCAGCCCGCTCTTTAAGGACGATATCTTTATAGAAACGTGAGTTTGAAAAAAAGTTTCTTTAGTCCCGTAGGGACGATATCTTTATAGAAGCTAGGGCAAACGGACATTTATTATCAAGCTCGCGTTGTTGTATATAAGAGCAGCACGCTTACAAACGTGTCAATTACCATGCCACCCATCCGCCGTCGACAGCGATGGTCTGTCCTGTAACCCAATTTGCAGCATCTGACGCTAAGAAGAGCACAGCACCGACAACCTCGTCTACCTCACCGACGCGGCCCATCGGGATACGGCGCACTACATCTTCATAAAATTCTTTCCGTTGCAGGAGCACATCCGCAAGCGGAGTCCGCGTGAACGCTGGCGCGACAGCATTTACAGTGACGTTATGCGGTGCCCATTCAACGGCAAGCCCTTTGGTTAACAACACAACGCCGCCCTTGCTACCGGAATAGGCGGTACGCAACGGACCCCCTACCAACCCCATCGTAGAGGAGATATTGATAATCTTTCCGCTCTCCCGTTCTATCATCGGTTTGACAAGCGTTTGGGTTAAAAAGAATAACCCTTTGAGGTTCAGGTCATAGATTGCATCCCAATCCTCTTCGGTTAATTCCAGGGCAGGTTTAGGACGATTGGTACCAGCATTATTAACCAGCACATCCACTCTGCCCCATACATCAATAGCGGCTTGTGCACCGCGTTCAATATCATCTATATTGCTAACATCAAACACGACCGGCTCCGCTTCACCGCCGTTTGTGCGAATCTCTGCTGCGACCTCTTCAAGGTCAGAAAGCGTTCGGCTGTTTAGGATAACCTTCGCACCCATCTGCGCAGCAGCGAGCGCGATACCTTTACCGATACCTTTACCGGAACCGGTGACTAACATTACTTTATCCTTCAATTCAAATCCTGGAAATGCCATAAATTTCCTCCATTTGCCTAAGGCTATTTTCTACTTGCTAATTTCAACGTATTTTCTAACAACATTGCACGTGTCAACGGTCCAACCCCCCCTGGTACCGGTGTAATGAACCCCGCGACCTCCTTGACCTCCTCAAATTTGACATCGCCAACGAGCCGCTCCGACACACTGTTGATGCCAACGTCAATAACGGTGGCCCCGGGTTTAACCATATCCCCGGTGATGAATTCAGGTTTGCCGACAGCAGCAATCAGAATGTCAGCCGTTTTTGTCACGTCGGCGAGTGCTTTTGTGCGTGAATGACAATAGGTGACGGTTGCGTTCCGATTGAGTAGCATCAAACCGACAGGTTTTCCGACAAGTTTGCTTCTGCCGATACAAACTGCACGTTTCCCTTCAATCGGTTGGCCCGTCAACTCAATCAGACGGATAATCCCGGCTGGGGTGCAAGGCGTTATCCCTTCCCGAGCGATGAAAAGATTGCCTAAATTGAGAGGGGTTAGTCCGTCCACATCTTTGTTCGGTGGAATGGCATCAATCACTACCTGCTCATCAATTGTATCTGGCAGCGGCATTTGCACCAATATACCGTGTATATCTTGTCGGGCATTTAATGCAGTGATATGCTGAATGAGGACTGCCTGCGTTGTTTCGGTAGCGAGTCGGTGTACTTCTGAGTGGAAGTGTACCTTTTCACAATCGCGTTGTTTGTGTTTAATATAGAGGGTTGATGCTGGGTCATCGCCGACTTGGATAACAGCGAGGCCAGGGGTAAACGTGAGCTTTTTCAGTTTGCGTCGAATCTGGCTGCGGATACGTTTCGCGAGTTGGGTACCATTAAGGATTTCGGCTGACAAGTGCCCTTCCTCCGAGTTGTAAAGGGGTTTTGAACAAAATCTTAGTCTTATATGCTATTGTAACATATATCGGGGTTTTTGTCTATTAATTTCAGAATTTTTAGATTGGGTGTGGGTATCACTATTCAGTCTCAAGCCGTTTGAGACGTTCTTGGAGGAATTGGGTGACGGTGTCGGTGCTGTGAAGACCGAGGGTACCAGCTTCATCTATAACCGTTTGCATCTGGATAGGGTTATCGTTTAAGAGTTTCTGTGCCTTACGATAATAGGTTTTGGCAGAATCCTTTTCACCCGCCTCCTGGTGCATGACCGCTAAGTAGATGTGAGCGGCAGCGAACCGAGGTGAACCCTTGCGGTTCTGGATAAACTCCTCGAAAGCAAAACGCGCCTCCGTGTAACGCTGGTCCTCATAGTGGACTCTGCCGATGCGGAATTGTGCCCGATCGGCGAAGCTGTCTTTATGACCCCCGGGCAGATATAGCTCGCGTTCAGGATAACCGAGCGTTGTTCTATACGCTTGCAATGCCTCGTTGAATCGTTCGAGTTTTCTGTAAATTTCCCCCAATTGGAAGTTCGCCATCATAGCGTGCAAAGAGTTTGGATGCTCGGCAATGACAGCCTTGTAGGTCTGGAGTGCTGTGTTCGGGGTGTCAAGTTTTTCTGCATAAATAATGCCGGTACGATAGAGTGCCTCCGCTGCGTAAGCGGATTCAGGGTGTGCCTTGACTAACGCCTTATAGGCATCGACAGCTTTCGGATAATCCTGTAACTCCCGTTCATAGATGGTGCCAATTTGTAGTTGGGCCCTAACCCTTTCGGCACTATTTGGTGTCTCTTTCTGAATCTGGGTCTGTAAGGTTTGAATAGCTGCCCGGTGTCTAATTGCGTGGTGTTGTGCTGCAGCCCGTTTAGCGTATACTGTATTCGGTGCGTTGGCGATTAGGTAACGTATTATTGTTAGTGCCGTAATGTAATCCGCCTTTACGATTGCCTTTTCGAATTTTTCCCATTCAACTCGAGGCAGCTGTTGCGTAAGCGTATCTATTTTTTCACGAAGCAGGGCGGTTACCTCCGAAACATTTTTATCGTACATCCCAATTTGCCCCAGGTAAGCGGGGTCAAGGTGTGGAAGATGGACGTGAAGAAAGGTTTTAAAAGCGATAAGGGCTTCACCGTAGTTCCGATTGTGCTCATGGCAGATGCCTGACCAGTAGAAAACAGCGTGCATATTCCAGAAGTTCGGATATTTCGATGCAAGTGCCTCAAAAACGGTGAGTGCTTCCGTGTAAGCCGCCGCTTTTCGATGCAGATTCGCAATCTGAAAAAGTGCCTCTGCAGCAAAATTGCTGGTCGGAAAGTCATCGGCGACCTTCTGATATTCTACAATTGCTAACGACAATTGATTAAGCGCAGTATGTCGTAAATGTGCAATACGCCACTGTGCTTCCGGAGCAAGTTTGGCGGTTGGATGCGTCTTAAGCAGGACCTGATACGCCGCAATTGCGCGTTCAGGCTGATTGAGTTGTGAGGGGGTTCGATACAGCTCAGCTATCTGGAATTGAGCGACCGCTGCGAGCGGTGTCCCTTTATAGGTGTCAATAATCCGCTCCTGAACCTGGAGGTTTTCAAGCGCAGTCTGAATGCCTCGAATTTTCTGTAACCCGATTTTATAGGCGAAATGGCTCTCCGGTGCCACGTCGACAAGAGTTTGGTAGGTTTGAATAGCCTGCTCATATTTCCCCATTCGACTATAGACATCACCGGTTTTAATATAGGCGAGAAAAATTTCCGCGTCTGACAGGGTATCCGCCTGCATGCCGATTATTTTTTTATACGCCTTGAGTGCTTCCGGGTACTGCTGTGTATAGTTATAATAGATTTCCCCAAGTTGGTAGTAGCACCAGCTGCGCGTTTCAACGTCTTTTTCTTTTACCGATGCGGCGAGTCTTTCCAACTTGTCGACAGCTTCAGGGTACCGGCCCTGCTGGATTAAAGTAGTCACTTCGCTAAGCTGTGCATGTGCTGTGGAAATTAGGAGTAGTATCAAAAACAGACCGCTCGCTATGCTAAACTGCAGTGGCGAAGCGATTCTCATATTTCCCATCGTTAACTTCCTTGGCGGGCTAGGGGTTCTCTGTATTTAGGAGTTCCAACTGAACACTCTGTAGATGTTTATTGGCAATTTTTGCCCAGTCCGTACCTTGTGCCTGCTCCTTAACGCGTTGGAGTTGACTCACAGTCTCCCATTCGTCCGCGTTCCGAAGGTGTCGGGTTCTGAGGACATCCTCCATGCTCCGTTGAATATCTTGCAGTCTATACTGTTCCATTCTCGCAGCAGCAGAGTCCGTTTGTCCTAATCGTAACGTTGTCGTGGCACGAAACGGATTACTTACGAGAATTGTAGCGCAAATTGTTGCGATGATGAGGAAACAGATTGCCGCTGTTTTCGGTACCCGGAACATTGAAAGGACATTCGTGCAGTGCGTCCAAAAGCGTGCCCATAGCGGTGGGGTTTCAGGCTGCGTAGCCGCCAGACGTTTGTAAAGTTTCATCTCAAGGTCGTGTGCTGCGAAGGTGCGGGGGATTAGGGCACCCTCTGCTTCATCGGCAAGGTGAAGCACACGTTGAAAGCCGTTGACCTGTACACGACAGGAGGTGCATGTACTGAGATGCTGTTCAAAAACGGCAGCTTGGGGTTGGTCAAGTTCACCAAATAGATAATCTATCGTTTGTGCTTCAAATTTCTTACAGGCTGGCATGAATTATCCTCTTATATCTGGTTATTTTCCAATAATGGACGGAGTAAGGTTTGCAGTTTATCGATTGCGCGATGGAGATGGATTTTCACGGTGCCTTCAGCTATACCGAGGGCTTCGGCTGCCTCCTTAATCTGTAACCCCTCATATCGAGTTAGCATAAAAACAGCTTTCTGCTTCGGGGAAAGTTCGTCGACCGCTTCACGGATGATGCGTCCGCGTTCCTTATCCGCTAACTGTTTTTCGGGATTGCTTGAGAGGTCTGTTGCGATGAGTTTTGCCTCAATCCCCTCTTCATCGTCCGACAGGTGGACAGGCTGCCGCGCTTTGGCACGGTGATAATCAATAGCACGGTTTGAGGCAATTGTATAGAGCCAAGTTGAAAACTTTGCCTTCGGTTGCCACGTAGGCAGCGCACGGTATGCCTTAACAAAGACATCCAGCGTTAACTCTTCGGCATCTTCGTGGTTTCTTACAGACCGCAGAAGATATCCAAAGATTCGGCGTTGATAACGTTTAAACAACTCATCAAACGCACTTTGGCGACCCGATTGGAAATGGGCAACGAGCATTTCATCGTCAATCAATTTATCCATAATTCCCACCTTAGGGGATGTTTGCAAACGAATTTGTTGTTTATAACGTATACCTTTCAATTAAGTTTACAATATTCCGTACTTTGTGTCAAAATTTTATGTTAGGCGCGGATGTGTAAAATTTTCGGACGTTCTTCTGTAGGAGCGTGCTGTGCCCGCGATACCCCTCTTCTGTAGGAGTGTGCTGTGCCCGCGATACCCCTCTTCTGTAGGAGCGTGCTGTGCCCGCGATACCCCTCTTCTGTAGGAGCGTGCTGTGCACGCGATACCCCTCTTCTGTAGGAGCGTGCTGTTCACGCGATACCCCTCTTCTGTAGGAGCGTGCTGTGCACGCGATACCCTAGACGCTCACAATCCCCTAAAAAGACTATGTCTCTTAAACTCCGCGTTCTCCGCGTTCTCCGCGCCTTCCGCGATTCTGACAACACACACACAAAATCCACTCTTCCGCTCTTCCACTCTTCCACTCTTCCATCCTTCCCCCTATCATATTTACAAAAACTTTCATGGACGCGATTAAGTGGATTTTTGAGAGGAATTAGTTTATCAAATCTTCGCTTCATGCTTTAGCTGGGGGATGTAGTAGCGGCGCATGAGTTGAAATTTTAATTTGACTTTTCCTGAAAAATGGGGTATACTCTATTTAATGCACTTAGCGGAGAATCTATAGACTTCTCCGTCTTTCTAGAGGTAGGTAGCAACTTTTCCGCTGATACCCTTATATGTATACCACAAAATACAAACTTTTTCGTGCCCCGCGTAATCGTAATTCAAGCGTTTAACGTGGGTTGCCCATGATGTTTGTAACTATTTTTTAGGTTGGCAGCGGACGCGCTATTCTCTTGGTCTTGCGTATATGTCGCTTCCTGAGATGTCGCGTGCCTTTACCGTCCTTAGGAACTCACATCCTGAAGTGTTTTCGCATTGGCGTGAGTTAGACTCTTGGGCGGCGCGTGATATACTGCGGCGTTTAGACACCGGGTATCAGCGTTTTTTTAAGTGTATTGCGAAGCGTCCGCCTAAGTTTCGTTCATGGCGCAAACCGTATTCATTCACAATGTCCGCCTCTGGCTATAGTTTCTATGGTGATAGGGTCCGTATAATGGAAAAACAATATCGGTTTAATCTAAGCCGCTCACATTAAGACAGTCACGTTTTCCAGCAAAGCGTTGGTGACTTCTATATGTGTGTTGTAACAGATGACACGGTATCTGAAATCCTACCTAAACTAGTCCAGGGTATGATTTCGGTATCAAAACGATGTTCACCTGTTCCGATTCCTATGCGTCCCTGAGTTCTATACCTCTATGGCATTTGTCTGTAGCCCAACGTGCCCATGCTAAGAAAGTAAAGGGTAGCAACACCCGTTCCCGCTTAGATGTGGCGCGCAAACATAAAATCTGACAACGATGAGGATCATCACAAACTCGCGAAGCGTCTGTGCATGAACACGATGACCTCTGTTTTGAGACGTTGACTTTTGAGGGTAGAAACGCATCTGGGGTCGTCAAGTTTCTGATATTGCGCCAGAAAACTCGTTTCATCAAAAGTTGCAACATCAAGCGGTAAAACCGGTAAAGAGGTTCACTATATTGACCGGAACCGACTTCTAAGACTTGTATGGACAGCGAAAACAGCAGCTGGACTTGTCTGTTCGTCAATGGTGTTGCACTTGCGCGCAGAAACAATCGGGACGTTAACGCTGCCATAAATATTTTAAAGGTTGGGGCATCAACCATGTCAGTCTTGCTATTGCGAGCAGCCCTCGCAGATTCACAAAGTCTATACCCCACAATCCGCACCAGAAGCATGGGATTCACTTTGAGAGGAATTAGCTTTAGCTAATAAGATAAGAAAAAAAACGGAGGTATTTTCGGTGGCACATACACATACTGATTCACAAACAAAACCTTTGGTAATTCCGGCTTCGGAGACAGCGAAACAGATGGCGCAAGCAGCGGCGAACTTCCTGGACGCGCTGCCCCCAGCTTTACGCGAAAAAGCGGCACTCCCTTTCGATGGAAACGAACGTTTCCGATGGCACTACATCCCTATTGAAATGTGGGAACGGCAAGGCGTTTCCCTCAAAGAACTGAACCCGAAACAGCAGGAAGCAGCGTTCACACTCATGGCTAGCGGATTGAGTACTACAGGGTATGAGAAGGCGCGCGCTATTATCAATTTAGAGGCAACGCTCGGTGAAATTGAGAAGAAGGCGGGGGAAACGCGGCTTGCACGCGACCCGGAATTTTACTTCTTCACCGTATTCGGCGACCCGACCGGAAATGGCGCGTGGGGATGGCGTACTGAGGGTCACCACATTTCGCTCAACTTTACTGTCGTCAATCGGGAACTTGTTTCGCCTAATCCGTTCTTCTTCGGTTCAAATCCAGCAGAGGTCCCACAGGGTGAGAAAAAAGGATTGAGAGTGCTGCTTGCTGAGGAAGACCTGGCACGTCAGCTTCTAATAGGACTAACGCCGGACCAAAAAGCGAAAGCCGTTATCAATACGGAGGCACCTAACGATATTCTAACCCGCAATGCCCCCAAAGTTGAATTTGAAGCGGTCGAGGGATTAGCGGTGGAAACGATGCAAACACATCAACGCGAAATTCTGATGCAATTGGTGCATGAATATATTAACAGGCTGCCTGATGAGATAGCCGAAATAGAACGCCGCAAGCTACGCGAAGGCAGTGCTAACGATATCCATTTCGCCTGGGCAGGCGGTGAAGAGCGGCGGATGCCCCATTACTATCGACTTCACGGGCCGTTTTTCTTTGTGGAGTATGACAACACACAGAACGATGCAAACCACATTCATTCAGTGTGGCGGCACATCGCGGATGATTTCGGAGCTGATCTGTTGCGGTTACACTATCACAAAACGGATCATCATGACCATTATGCACAGGGCTCATGCAGCGCGTTGATAAATCCTTATGATAGTGAGATATAGAGGCATCATGACCATTAGTCCTGTTGCCTAAAAAGATAAAGAGAGCTGCCGAGGTTGGCGGCTCTCTTTATCTTTTTATAAGTCGTAATCTGACTCGCGACGATTATTGGACAGCTTTGAGAGTGCCCCAGGTTGTTGTAAGTTTACCCGCGGGTTCAACGGCGGTAACCGTGTCGCTGCTGAGTACGACGAGTCCTGTTTTTTCAGAATTTTTTCCGTGGACAACAGAGTGGGGATACCATCCGCTCCACCCTTTTTGCCCGCCTTGTCCTGCGGCTTTATCACCATCGTTGACGCAGATGCCGAGCCCGAGTTCATCACCTGCGCTGAATGAGCCAGAAATGCCTAAATGTGCAGGGGTGACTCTGAATTCATAGTAGGTTTTCTTTGCATCCTCATCTCGCATAATAGCGAGATCTGTTTTCGCATCGAGCCCGGGTTGACCGTTCGTTCTTTCATTTCCTAGGAGAATGTCGCCATTATCCCTTAAGCCAACATTATAGAGAAACAGGGTCTGACCTGCGCCTCGGTCGCCGGTTGGTTCAAAGGCGAGTTGTGCGCCATCGCCGTTCCATGCTTGGCCTGCTGCGTGTTCGTGCTCGTCATCGGTGACACTGAGTGCAAGATAGAGTGCATCGGCATCCCAGGCAATCATGAAACAGGTTGTGTGATCATCGGCACCGCTCCATTTACCACCGCCGTGTTCCTCAAATACCTTGACGGCTCCGCCAACGCCTTCAAATTCAACACCGCAGAACGTCGAACCATCAGTCCCGGTGACAGCGTCCATGACCTCTCCCCATTCGTCAAGATTTCCATCGATTTCAACGTCGAGGCCGCTTGGTGCGTTGTAAACGTCTTGGGTGTCGTTACGCCACTGTGCGTCCGCGATGCTGATTGTGAATAAGAATACTGCTGCACAGAGTGCAGTCAGTATAAAAGCATATTTTTTCATTAAATTTCCTCTTTTTGTTAGCTGTTTTCCACGTTCAGTTTGTCGAGATTCGAAGCTCGCTCCTACCGAGTCGTGGAGGTTTCTATAGTGCAACTATGTTGCTATATTAGTTGTCTGGACAGGGACATTCCTGCTCAAACAGAAGCTGCAGCGGTCTGTTTGTAACCGCTGCGATGTTATCGGTTTTTGACGTGTGCCAAAACCGTTATCGGATTGATTTTAGTTTACCCCATGTCGTTGCTAACTTATTGGCAGCTTCGACAGCGAGGGTTTCATCGATAAGTCTGACGAGACCGGTTTTTTCTGGATTCTTGCCATGAACAACAGAGTGGGGGTACCATCCGCTCCAGCCTTTTTGTCCGCCTTGGCCTGCGGCTTTATCGCCATCGTTGATACAGATACCGAGCCCGAATTCGTAGCCTTCGCTGAACGGCTCTTTTAAACCTAAATTTTCAGGCGTGATTTTAAATTCATAGTAGGTTTCCTTTTCACCCTCGTTGCGAACAATGAATATACTTTCACCTTCACCTGCAACAAGCCCTGGATTGCCTCGCGTCCGCTCATTCCCTAGTATGAGATTCCCGTTATCGTGCAATCCGGCATTATATAGGATGTCGGGCTGTCCACCTGCGCGATTACCACTTGGTACAAAAGAGAGTTGTGCGCCATCCCCATTCCATGCTTGGCCTGCTCCGTGTTCATGTTCATCATCGGTGACTTTGATACCGATGTAGAGAGCTTCTGGCTCCCAGAAAATTGCGAAACAGGTTTTGTGGTCGTTGGCATCTTTCCATGTCCCTCCGCCATGCGTTTCAAAGACTTTAACTGCACCACCAACCCCTTCAAATTCGACTTCACAGAAAGGTTTGCCGTTAGTGCCTTTAACTGTTTCAAGGGCACCTTCCCACCCTTCGTCGTCATTAAGTTCACCATCGATTTCAATGTCGGAGGAAGCTCTCAAGGCTTCGTAAAGGTCGTGGGTTTTGCTTCGCCACTGTGCTTCTGCTGTGATACCTGTGAGTAATAGCAGTAGCGTTGTTACAATCAAAAAATTTCTCATTTCTTCTCCTTATTAAAGCAAGCACGGTTATGCTGCTTGCGATTTAAGTTCAATTCCGCGCAGTGCGGAGATTAACGGTCTTCAGCGGTTTGGGCAACGTCTTTGCCCCCCAAGCAGAAGATATATCTATTATTTGAACCGATGTAAAGTTTACCGTTGGCGATAGCCGGTGAGGAAAGGAGTTCCGTGCCACGTGCAACGGTGTTTGTATCATATTTCCACATAATGTCGCCATCATCAATTGCAAGGCAGTAAATCAGACCCGCTTCCGTTGCAGCGTAAACTGCATCTTGTGTAACCGCCGGTGATGAGACTATACCGGAACCGAGCGGGGTTTTCCAATGGAGGTCGCCCCCCGTAGCTGTAAATGTGTAAACGTGTCCATCGCGAGAGCCGAAGGTTACAAAACCGTCATGTACAACAATTGCTGTGAAAACAGCGTCCGCTGCTTCATATTCCCAGGCAATGTCTCCGTTTTCAGTGTTAAGTGCGACAACCTTTCCTTTCGGAATGGGTGCGCTTTCAGAAAAATTGCCCCTACCGAGGCCAAAAAAGACAAGGTTTTCATAACCACCCGGCGTACCCCAAACAGGATACGGCATCGGTTTTGACCAGACTTCTGCACCTGTATGTTCATCCACAGCATAAACTTTATACTGTCCGTAACCGGTGCCGAAATAGACCTTGCCATTTTTGACTAAGGGGGACATGTCGGCATGCACGGCGGGAAAATGCCAAATCTGCTCACCAGCGAGGGCATCAATGCAATAGACCCCATCTGCCCCGGCGGTGAAGTAAAGCCTGCCATGTGTTATGAATGGCGTTGACTCAACATGACTCGCGGTTCTAAAATTCCAGATAGGGTCGCCAGTCTTTGCGTCAAGGCATCGGAGGCTGCATCCATCATCATAATGAAAACCTTCGCCGATGTAAACTCTACCGGCTACAACGGCGGGTGAAGAAACGATTGGGATTTTAGAATCGTGCCGCCAGACAACCTCTTGTGTATCCGTATTAATACAGTAAGTTGCACCGCTAACAGAAAAAACTGCACCATGGGTGGCACCGATATAAAGACGATTGCCGATGATTGCAGGTGACGACAAGAATTGAACCGTTTTCGCACCCTTCGATTTGAAAACCCATGCAGGGGTTCCATTTGTCGGACCGGGCAGGTCATCAACATGCCCAGTACGGTTTGCATCTGCGCGAAACGTCGGCCATGTTGTGTGCGTTCTCACATTTGCTTCATCAGCACGCTGAATGCCGGTATCAATCGGAGCGGTGTTCTTGGGGATGCTCTTTCCAACAAGTTGATAGGTTAGCACCGCTAGGCCAATTAGCACAATGAGACTCACGACAGAGACAAGGATTCTGCGGAAAGACAGCAGGTCTCTCAGTTTGTAAAAGAACATCTTGGTCGTATCACGGGCAAAGACAAAACAGGTCAGAATAGCAACACCGATAAAGGCAAGAATCTGCGGGATTATGGCAAGCAGCGTTGTCAAAGGCCCGAGCAGTTGCGGTATTACCGCATGCGCGGTCGTCGTGAAACAGACAAAAACCGATATGAGGCTTAAGGTCAGTATTCGTGTGGATTTTCTCATTGCTTAATAACCCCCGTCCTATTTGGATTTCTCTAGAAACGCTACGGCGAAATGCATCAAGTTTTCAAGCATCGGACGATTTTGAGCAACCTGTTCTTTTCTATTGTTGTGGAGGTTCGTGATGAGATACATGCCTTTACCGTATCTTAATTTAGCGACAACAATTTCTTTACCCTTGTTAGTTGTTGCGAGCACCTCAAATTTATCGTTCCACCCGTTCCAGGAGTCGTCAAGCGAGAGTTGTCCTGAGCGGATTCGGTGCGGTGCTTTGAAAAGCGTGCCTGCTTTGGATGTGGGTTGGAAATCATTTCTGTGTGCGCTTTCTACCCCCTTCAGCGGTTCAGGTAACCATCCACTGCCACACGGTTTTCCGGTGTCACTATCTTGTCCGGAGACAATCACAATCCCCCCGTTTTTCACAAAATCTTTAATCCGTTTTTCGTGCTTGCTGTTGAGCCAATATCTGCCATCTCTGCCGATGGAGCGGCACCCAATCCACAAGATATGAGCCTTGCTGAGCCCAGGTAGTTCGCGATTCGTTGTCTGATGGTGGGCAATCCAACGTTCCTGCACCTTGTTGATTTCGGAGATAACAGGATGTTCAACCTGATATTCTTTCGTATTGAAAAGCAGGAGTTGGAGTGCGTTTTCACCGAGCATCGCGCTTAACTCTTTCTGGAATTCGGGGGTTGAATCTCTTTTTGAGACTTTGTCCCTATTCAGGTATTTCTCGAAATGTGTAAAACCCCACCATCCCCAATCGCCTCGCTGTTTTGTGGCTTGGGTCTGAAACCATTTGCCTCTTGTATGTGCGAGGCTGTCGATGCGTCCACCGTCTTTCCGATAGCAGACGACAATCGGTTCATCATTTCTCAGAAATCGGCTGAGCTCTTCCCGCTGGTCCGCCTCACCTTTGAATACATCGAAGCGAATTTTGATTTCATCAAAGTCTCTGGCACCTTTGAGGTATTTCTCAACCTTAACCTTAACCGTCTTTCTCTTCGTGTTAAGTTCGGTGACAGTGCCAAAAAGCACGTTAGTGCTTTCGCTAACGATTTGCGGGATGGTGTAACGGGCAGCGATGTAGGACTCCGCACTCAACTGGACCAACATTATAAGACTCACAACAAACAGCCCGATACAGTGATAACGTTTAACTTTAAAATTTGGATTGCTAACCGATGTTAGTTTTTGCATTGAAGGCTTTTCTCCTTTTGTGTATGTTTTTTAGTAGGGGGATGCGTTTGTATTAAAACGTCCCGTATCGTGCGTTTCGTTGTGATAACACTATTGCGACCGTCCTCTTGCAGCGATGTTCCACACAGATTCGACAATCCCGTTTCGGATGCCGTAATACTTGTCGTGAAGGTTAACGGTTGTACAACAGTGTGTCGGTAAAATTTCCAGTTTATCCCCCGGTGCGAGGGGAATGTTTGTGTCGGTAACCAGCACTGTTCCATGCTCTTCGGAAAGCCCGGTCATCTCTAAGCCTGCCATACCCACCGGTTGCGGGATGCCGAACTCTTTGGCGAGCACTTTCATACCTGTATCCACAATGAGGCGATTCCGTTCAGGACGACTCACAACAGTTGCCAAAACTGACAGCGCACACGCAAATTGTTCACCGACCCCTTCAACGCTGCCGTAGGTTGAATCCATGAAAACGTATGAACCTGCCTGTACCTCTGTCATTTCGGGGAGGCTGCCTGTGATATTAAAGGTGCCGGTACCGCCGCCGCTCATAATTGAAACCGCTACATCATGTTTTTCGAGGTAATGTTTCGTGTCAATCAAATGTTGCATAGCTTCGCGTGTGGCGGTTTCTCTTTCAACGCGGTTCGGTTTTGCAACCGTGTGTCCCTCATACCCCATAAGTCCTTCAAATATCAGGTTTGGACTTTTGCATATCTGTTGTGCCAATGTAAGCGCCGGTTGCCCGGGTTCAACGCCACAGCGGTCCATTCCGATGTTGACTTCCACTAACATTCTGATGTTTACCCCTTTTGCCGATGCTGCATCGGAGATAGCCTGCACGTTCTCTGAATTGTCCACTGCGACCATAATCTCTGAATGCTTTGCGAGGTTGATGAGCCGTGCTATTTTGTGTGTGCCGACAACCTGATTGGCAATAAGGACATCCCGGATGCCAGCGTGAATTACCGCTTCTGCCTCCCCTAATTTGGCACACGTAACCCCGATTGCTTCGCCTGCAGCAATCTGTTTATGTGCAATAATCGGCGTTTTATGTGTTTTGACGTGCGGTCTAAGCACCGCGTTGACATTCGTAAAATAATTCGCCATCTTCTCTATGTTGGCTTCCATTTTATCCAGGTCAATCAGCAGAGCCGGGGTATCTAATTCAGTTTTGGACCGCCCGATAAAGGTGTCATTGGATTGCATAGCTGTATCCCTTCAAAGTTGTTTTACAGGATTTGACAACGTGCCGAACCCCTCAATTTCGATGTGGACGATATCGCCTGGGGCAAGCGGTAAATCGTTTGGGATGATGATACCGGTGCCAGTAGAGACAACAGTGCCAAACGGAATAGGGTTATCACGTATCAGGAATTCGGTAAGTTGTTCAAACTTCCAATTAATTTGGGAGGTGTTAACCTCACCGGCATAGATTTCTTCATCGTTCCGAAGGATATTACAGGTTATCTTTAGGTTGTAAGGGTCATCAACTTCGGAGGGGGTGATAAACATAGGACCGAGGGCACAGCATCCGTAAAAGATTTTGGATTGCACCAGATAGAGCGGGTTCTCGCGTTCGATATCCCAGGCGGATACATCGTTACAGAGGGTGTATCCGAGGATATCCCCATCTCTGCCGAGTATATATGCGAGTTCAGGTTCCGGTGCGGTTAGGACAGAGTCGCTGCGGATACCGATAAAATCGTTGGGGCCGACACATCGTTCAGGCGTAGCTTTGAAAAAGATTTCGGGCCGGTCTGCGTTGTAAACCCGGCTGTAGATATCCTGCTCGCTATCGTCGTCGCGCATGTCCGCGCTCCGTTTATAGGTAACGCCACATCCCCACACTTCGGGGGTGTCAATCGGTGTCAAGAGGTGTGGAACATTTTCAGCCGGTGCAACGTTTAGCTTCTCAAACGTCAGACCGTTCTCTTTCGTCAAATCCGGCTCATCGCCTGGGCGTGTCGGGAAGCGCATCGGTGGCGGTGTTGACACCTGCTCCTGTATGTCAGCGAGGAGCACACCGAGGCTCACGCGCTCTTCATTGGCAAGTGCGAGGACCTCTAACACGCCTGGGGATTCATCGCTCGTTACGTCGATGACCTCATGTTCGCGGGTAACAATCCCGACCCGTTTGCCTAAGTTCGGTAAGTGAAATTGAATCAGTTTCATCGTTTTCCAAACATCTCTGTAGTTTGAGGTGCACGTTAATCTATCTCAGGAACCAGGGCAGTTTTCTCAAGAAGATTGATAACTTTCTGTGCACATTCCGTAATGGATAGGTCAGCCGTATTCACAATAACTTCTGCATTGTGCGGTGGTTCGTAGGGGGCACTGATACCCGTAAATTCCTTAATTTCTCCGGCGCGTGCTTTTTTGTATAACCCCTTCGGGTCACGTTCTTCGCAGACTTCAAGTGGACATTCAACGAAGACTTCAACGAATCTGCCTTCGGCGATGAGATGTCGTGCCTGAGCCCGATCGGCGCGATAGGGGGAAATAAACGCTGTTATGACGACGGTCCCCGCATCTACGAAAAGTTTTGCGACTTCACCGACGCGCCGAATATTTTCCTCCCGGTCAGCGGGAGAGAAGCCTAAATTTTTGTTCAAACCGTGCCGTACATTGTCGCCATCTAGCACATACGTATGATGATTTCGCTGGTGTAAAAGGTATGCCACCGCGTTTGCTAATGTTGATTTGCCCGACCCGGAAAGCCCGGTGAACCAAATCACACAGCCTTTCTGGTTGAGCAGTTGTTCTCTGTCTTCCGCTGTGACAGTCGCTTGATGCCACGTAATATTGGTCGCTTTCTGTTCTACCAATCGATTATTCCTCGTGATTTCCTTAATTGCAATATATGTTCTGTAGGTTGCTCGTCTCAATTGGCGTGTTTCCCATAAAAAATAGTATACCAAAAATATAGCCGAGTGTGCAACCCTTTTTTCAGTTAATGTATATTATAACACTATCTCAACCTTAATTGCAAAAATTTTTCACTGTGAGGGGGGTGTCAATAGTTTGCGAATCATATAAGAATTTTCTTGTAGACAAAATCCAGCCATCTGTTTTGCGGGGGTATAATTTGCGGTTTCGGTGAAAGTGGAGTCCAATACGGCTGAAAAATATGCCCCAGATCACTTTTCAATTCCCATATATCTTCCGTTTTCTCTTGTGTGGACATAAGGAAAAAGTGTCTTTTTTTCTGTGCGCTAAGGTTTTCGTTCGGCACCCACCCCGTAATCTTATAGTCAATGCAGGTGGGATTAAAGTGTTTGTCGTATTCGTATTCAGTATATGAAATATGTGTAAAATCTTCTTGTGTAGCACGGTAATCGACGGTAAGTCCCCTGGTTAATTTCCGTTTGTAGGGGATTGCGTTTAAGTCCGGGTTGATATAAACTTGAGTCGTCTCGGTGATAATTCTTTGGCGTTCACTCAATTCGTTTTCAATACAACCCAGATATTTTTCAATTTTTACGTTCTGTAATCCGGTTTCTTCGGCTGTTTCTCGCTGGACGGCTGTTTCGATATCTTCATCCGCTTCAACGGAGCCCGCTGGGATTTGGATGCCTGCGGTGGGGTGTTTAAAGACGAGCAACATCTTGATACCGTTTCTTTCCTGTGTGATAAAGGCGGAAACCTTTTCAATGGGGTTGTTCACTATAAACGCTTCTCTCTTCACCATAGTAAGAATCATAGATATGCTGATAAACTGACTCAGATTTTTGATGGAACAGCTCTCGCGTGTAGCATTCGGGCAGGTCTTCACCAAGTATATTGTCAACGACAAGTCTGACTTGTGCGCGTGTTTGTGTCTGTTTACGCCAATCCAAAACCAGCTTCTCTCGCTTGAGCGTCTCAAGCAATTTCCTCACAGTAGTTTTTACCTCGTCTCTTTCAGGAACAGTGAGTTGGGGCTCGGGTTGTGTCAACAGATCGAACACCGCCAATTCCTCTTCAGAAAAGTTTTCAGCCTTGGCGCGTTGGTATTCCTGCTGAAGTTCGCCAGCGAAGTTGAAAAGCCCCTCAACGTAATTATCAATACTAAGAGTGCCTGCGTTGTATTCCGCAATCATCTGCTCAAATTTCGTCTGATAATCCATCCGACTTCTGTTGAGGCGAATCATCGCGGCGAGTTCGCTGTTGAGCGCACCTCTGAGCCGTTCCGCCTCAACGCGTTTGTATTCCGTATTGAATTGTTCGCTTAACTGGTCAAAATCAATTTGGCTTAAATCTATCGGCCCTGTATCGTAGGCATCCGGCGGTACTTGAATGAGATAGGCTTCAGATGCAATGGACCGGTCGAGTAGGTCCTCTACTTGTGTCATCACCCCGGAGATGTCAGCGGGTGGCGTTAAATTCCTTATTTTCTGTGCGATAATATTGATTAGTTGGCAAATTCTGGTAAACGCATACACATCGGGGTCGGGTAGAATCGCTCTGTAGAGTTTCGTGACGTTCGTTGCAAATTGCAGATAACGTTTTTTGGTTTCATCGTTAATCAGGATGCGTTCCATTAACTGGTTGATGTGACTGACCTTTTGCCAAGTGTCATCCGTTTGGGTTTCTGTCAAGTCAACACCGAGGCCTTCACAGAATGCGGTGATTTCGATGATTGCCTCTCTAAGTTTTTCAACCAATTCCGACTTATCTGCAATCGGTTTCTTGCCCTCCACATCGGGCCCAGTTGCATAAATCGCTAACGCCTTTTCAAGATTACGGAAGACCCCGATGTAGTCAACAATCAAACCGTTGTTTTTATCACCGAAGACGCGGTTGGCTCTGGCGATAGTTTGCATCAAGGTATGGTTTCGCTGCGGTTTGTCCAGATAGATTGTAGAACAGGATGGCACGTCAAAACCTGTAATCCACATTGCACAAAGGAAAACAATACGGAACGGAGCATCAGGGTCTTTAAATTTGGTCTCTAAATCCTCCGTGTTCATACGCCTGCGGTGCGGCGTGATGTCCACACCCTTTTGACTGAGGTCATCGATTTCATTTTGTCCCGGAGAAACTACAACCGCCATATCGGTCTCTTCCATGTAATGAATCCTTTCCTCTAAAAAGCCTCGCTTGCTACCGGTCTGTGTGGTTCGTTCCGATTTTAGACGTTCGGTCTCCCGTTTCCAATGTTTCTGTACCTTATCGTACATCTTGACAGCAGTCGCTTTGTCAATTGAGATGACCATCGCTTTCCCCTGATACCCTCTGCCCATAAAGTGCTTAACGATATCTTCGGCGATGGTTTCCAATCGTTCATCACGTGTGATCAGATGATATTCTCTGGCAAACTCGTGTTCGAGCTTAGCCTCTTGTGCTTCGTCCAGCTCGGCATCTTCAAGAATCTGTTCCATGTCCTCGTTGAAGTTTTCATTTGTCAGTTGTAAGGCAGGCACACGGTTTTCATAATAGAGCGGGACAGTTGCACCGTCGAGGATAGATTGTTTAAAGTCATAAACGCTTACATAGTCCCCGAACACCGATTTTGTTTTTTCTTCACCTGCTATAAGCGGCGTGCCGGTAAATGCAATGAACGCGGCATTGGGGAGCGCGGTACGCATATTCAACGCCAATGTATCGTATTGACTGCGGTGCGCCTCATCGGTGATGACGACGATGTCTGACCGCTCCGAGAGAACGGGGTGCCGCTCGCCATCTCGCGTCTGGAACTTGTGAATCAGCGTAAAGATATAGCGATGGTCTTCACTGAGGAGTTGGCGAAGATGGCGGACACTTTCCGCATGAACTTCTTGCTGCATCAGGACACCACTTGCACTCGCGAAGGTCTTATAGATTTGATTGTCCAACTCCTTCCGATCGGTTACGACAACGAATGTCCAGTTTCCCGGTAGTTTTCTAAGCACCTTCTGTGCAAAGAGGAGCATAGAGATACTTTTCCCGCTGCCCTGTGTATGCCAAAACACACCAAGTTTGCCTCGGTTATCTTCAATCTCCTTTAGCGATTGGATTGTGTTGTTGACACCGAGGTATTGATGATTTTTGGCGAGAATTTTGACGGAGCCCCCTTGTGCTTCCATAAACAGGATAAAGTTCTCAACAACATCAAGTAATCTTTGGTGTTCACAAAGTACCTGCAGCATCGTTGCCAAAGAGGCTTCGGGGGTTTCATCTTCACGATGCCTCCGCTTCCATTCAGCAAAGTGTTCCCAACTTGCTGTGAGGCTACCAACCTTACTGTCTGTGCCATTAGATAGGATAATGAAGCCGTTGTACCAGAAAAGGTGAGGGATTGTGTCTTTGTAGTCGCGGAGGTTGCCGTTATAAGCCGCGTAGAGGTTCACGTCAATCCGTTTGAATTCCATCAGGACAAGTGGAAGCCCGTTGACGAAACAGACGAGGTCCGGACGTTTGGTATACATGTCACCGGTAATCGAGAATTGCGATGCTGCGAAGAAATCATTATTCTCCGGCTGTTCCCAGTCTATAACCTGAAGGACTTCAACGGATTCAGCTTCAGCATTGGGCTCGGTTATAACCACCGTCACACCATCTTTCAGAAGACTATAAATCTCGCGATTGGCTTCAACAAGACTCATAGATTTGCGGGAGCGGGTGAGCTCTTCAATCGCAGCAGCGATGGCCTCCTGCGTCGCTTCAGGATTGAGCCGTTCCAATGCGGACTGAAGTCTGGCGGTTAGCACAACTTCGGATTTGGTTTCCCTACCGACCGGACTTTCATCGCCGTGACTGAATTCGCTATAGCAGTTTCGCGTCTCCCACCCCATTTCTGCTAGCAGTGCAATTGCGGGTTGTTCTATGAGTTCATCTTCGCTGTATGCGTTCATTTGTTCCGATTAGATTGCAGCTCTACCAACTGCTCGCGCTCAGCTTTGGGCAGTTGATGTATGAGTGATAATAGTTTTTCGAGGGTTATCGGTTCAGAAATTTGAATCATTGCAATTTACCCTCCAAGAAGTTATCGGTTTTCAGGCGCGTTCACGCCTCACCTCTGCAAGTGCTTCCTCAAAATCACGTATTACCTCTTCCTCTGGCGTATCAGCAAACTTAGCGTGGAAATAGGCAAGGGTTTTATCCCACTCCTCCCGAAACTTTTTGCGCTCACTCTCAACTTCGGTGCGGAAGCGCGAAACGATGTTCTGCCACTGCGTTGGTGTACCAGATTCGCCTTTCTGAATATCGGGTGCGAAAAACACCTTGTCAGACAAATTACAATCTTTGACGATTCGTTTAACCTCACTAACAATAGGTTTTGACACATCCTGTCGTTGCTGATCGGAATCAACGATAAAAATAATATAGCTATCTTGCTTGAGATAATGCCCAATTGCCTTCCTTAGGCTGCTGCTTATAAGTGTGCCTTTTCTATGGCACTTGCGAAGTGTACTTCTTCCGGCTGTTCGGATACCGATATCCCCAACCTGTCTCAATCTGATAAATTCATTTTCCAAAAACTTGACTGCTTTGGCATCACAATCCGATAGTAAATTCCAAACTCGGACGCTTAGCATACTGGCTCCTCCGTAAACAACTACCGGGTGCATTCACGATCCTCGTGGATGAGATCGTCAACAAAATTTTCACGCTCGGTTTCAGTCATCGTGTCCCAATCTAAACCGCGCGAGGCACATAATTGTCGAAACCGCGTTTCGGCGTAAACCATACGTTTTGCTCGAGCGGGCTCTTCAATTCCCAGATGCACTTGCCACAACCGCGCTTCAAGTTCCGGAACCCCCAGCGCGAAAAACACTTTGCCCGCAAAGCTGGGGTCCGCAACAATCTGTTTAATCTGTTTAACAAGTGCTCCCGACTTTTGTAGTTGAGTCCCGTTCGGCACAGACTCTTGACTGTTAGCTATGAAAATAACGTAGTCATCTTGCTTGAGGTAATGCCGTACTGCCTTTTTCAGGTTGCCATTCAAAGATTCGACGCTCACATTAGGCATCGGGAACGCTTTGCTGCCAGCTGTTTGAATAGACAGATTACCGAGTTTCAAGTCTGTCGCTAAACGATTTCCCAAAGATTTAAGAACTTTAGCATCGTAATTAGATTCCACAGTCCAAATTCTTATGTTTGTCATCCTGGTTCCTCCATTAAATCTTGTAGAAGTTCACTATGGAAAATGGCACTGCCGATTCCGAAATCCGCTATCCACCCCTCAAGTGCCTCACGTTTCTTACGGATATCCTCAAGGTTGAGGACTTCGGTGCCAAGTCCGGGGCGGTTGCGTAGAAGTAGAACGCCAAGCCAATCGGATAAATGCTCGGAGCTGAAGGTGTCAAGGAGTTGGGAACTATGCGTTGTAATTATCACCTGCGTTCGTTCCGCAAGACGCTCAAGTATGTACGCAATATCCTTCAGTGCCCCAGGGTGTAAACTTCGCTCCGGTTCCTCAATGGCAATCAGTGGCGGTAATTCAGATTGATTGAGTAAGGTGTTATATGCAAGAAGACGCGCTGTTCCATCAGAAGCAGCAAGTAAAGGTATTGGCTCCTTGTATCCTTCCAGAAGGCAGAGTTGGGATTCGCCATCAATTTTACGATAGTCTATATTGATATTCGTGGCAGCGGCTAAGGCTGCACTAACAGATCGGAAATCCTCTGGCGAATTCTCATACCACTCTCCGAGGATGGCCGGTACCCCTCCCCCATAACGATTAAGTTTTGGCAATTCAGGGATATTTTTTATACCAGAAAAAGTTCTATCAGAATTAGTTCGTATGTAGCTTGGTTCAAAGTCATAAAATTCCCATCCTTGAATAAACTCTGTTAGCGCGCTCGTAACGGGTTTATGTCCATAATCACCGGCAGATCTCAAAGCGAGTTTATTGGATGTGTATCTCGTTTCATTCTTACCATCTTCATCCTGAACTTGTCCTTCTCCATCCTGAATTGAGATGACTTTGACACTGTTAACCAATAATTCTTCGCCAACAGAAAGATCTTCATCTTTAGCTTTGAACACCAATGTATATTGCGCTAATTTCTCCTTCACTTTGGCGTGTAGTTCGTAGGTGATGTGGTCGGCTCCACCTGCCCAAAGGCGATCTCTGAGAAAATTCGCATGTGTAGGAGGGGTTTCAACACTCAGGATCCCTTTGAAAAGGTGTAATGTGTTCAAAGTATTTGATTTCCCACTTGCATTAGGACCAACAAGAATCGTCAGAGGCCTCAGGGGAAGCGTAATATTCCGCAAGCTCATATAGTTTTTGATATGAACTTTCTCTAAGAAGGATTTCACTTCAGACATAATTGTTTCCCTCTACTTAATCAATGTTAAATCGTAAACACCAATTATTTTAACATAACACCGGTTTTTATGCAAAAGAAAATTCAAGGTTATTGAACACTAACGCTTGATTGTATGTAGTCAATGTCAAGTTCGGACACGTCAATCTCACCAGAGATGAGTTGGGGCGGAGAAGGGCACTAATAGGGTACTAATTTGGTATAGGTCTCTGTCGGATGTCATCTTCATCGTGAACAACAAAGAGGTGTCCTGTCCAATCTGCTCGACTTTCAACTGCGTTGATTATGATTTGTGCTACCTCCGAAGGTAAACGGTTATCACGTCGGACACGAAACAGAATAACGCCGAAAGGGGCTTTTAACTTGTCGCGAAAGACTAAATCACCGAAGTCCTTGTCGTATGTGAGGAGAATTCGTCCTTCGGCTGTGGCACGAGAAAGCACCATTTGGTCATCAATCCCAGGCGTTTCTTCCTCTATCCACACGAGGTCATGACCACGCGAACGAAGCATTCCTACTTCTAATCTGTTGAAGTTTTCATCTGCTAACAGACGCACGTGTCACCTTTTCTTGATACGTGCGACACGCCTCAATGTCCTCACGTGCAACGTTTGGGTAATTTTCAATAACTTCTTCCTCACTCCACCCCTGTTTCAGCAAGTCAAGGATAAACGCAACAGCTAAACGGGTCCCTTTGATAACAGGTTTGCCACCGAGTATCTTTTCGTCAGCATGTAAACGCTCTGTGAGCGGGTATGGAATGTGTGTCCCGCCTTTTATGGGCTGCATTCCATCCACGTTAATGTCAAGTTCAGATACGTCAATCTCCCCAGAGATGAGTTGCGGGAGAAGTAGGTCTCGGGTTTGGCGGAGGTTTTGATTTCTTTGTTTAAGACTTTCCGTTTTTTGAAATATGCCAGTGGTGAAATCAGAGAATCGTTCACTTGTTTCAGAGTCAGCAACTGCAACTACTTTATTGTTAAGTTCTGTCCAGTACCGCTTGTATTCTCTTGTTTCAACAAGATTAAAAATTAAAAAAAATAAATATCCGACCGGCGTTTTATCTTTGGCGATAAAAGGGACTACGTTGGGGCCAAGAGAGAAAGGAGCAACCATTAATTGCATCTTACAAGTATGATCCCCAAAAATCACAATTGGGTCTTTTGGAGACGCATTGTGATCTGGTTCATTATCATGAAAACCTAAAAAGTCTGCACGAGACTGGTCAACCACAATAATCTTACCTGTTTGATCAACATCAATCTCTCTATATGTTTTACCTGCTTTTAGACGTTTAACTATCTCTTTTACCTCCTTTACCTCCCATCCCTCTGGTATCGGTCCCAACGGTGATTCTACCATCGAGACATTCTCATGCCCCGGAAATCGGAAGTGGACGAACCATTCTCGGTAGAGGGTTTGTGCCATATCCTCAAGGATTTTGATGCGGCGGGTGTTGTTTGCAATCAGGTTGTCGTAAGCAGAGAGGACAGCGGCGATTTTGCGTTGGGTTTGAAGAGGAGGCACACACACCTCAAGGTTTGCAAACGTCGACTTTTTTACTATCGGAACTGCAACACCGGCAGCGATATTTTTCAGAACCGCTGTTTTGGTGCTAAGAAGGTAATAGACAAAGTATGGATCGTGCTTTCGTTGATCCACTACAACGCTGTTGATTTGCTGATTTGTTACGCTGGGAACGGTTGTCATGCAAATTTTACCGATACTTGCAATGCAGACGACACAAACAGCATTACAAGGAAGCAAGCGATTCTTATTGTATTCATATCCTTTCTGTGATAGAAATCGTTTGGTATGAACAAGGCGAGAATCTATTTCTATATCAGTTGGAGTGATAAAAGGATACTTATTGCCGTAATACTCTGTTTTTTTAGTGGGCGGCGTAGACCCTGTGATTATTTGTCCCAAGTCATTGATAGTTACATTCCGCCATGTATTCATCATATTGCCTTCTCTAAGTTTTCTCCAAAATCATGGGTTATTAACTTCTATCATATTTAGGTTATGCTCTGCAAAGAATTTTTTGAGATCGTCAGTGTATTCGGAAATTGGATCTTGATCGACTATGCGAAACAATTCGCGACCAACCCGGGAAAGTGCTACCCCTGACACCCTAAACTCAGGTTTATTATCCCAATCTGGCGAGGGAAATAAAGCCCAGAACTTGCCTTGGTGTTGAAAAGGCGAAGGAATTGGATTGTCTTCATATACTATGCACGAGTTGTAGTCATACAGAGAGCACAATTTGTAGTCAGGCAGAGGAATGTCCCCCGAAAAAATTAGATTGTATTCGTTTAATATATTAAGTTGATCGAGGCCTAATCCATATTTGCTGAGAGCATTAGATCCAAGACTGCTCCCTAAAGGCAGAACTCTAGCATCAATAACGAGTTCGCTGTTTGGAATTCTGAAAGGCCCAATGACTACACATACTGAACAGAATCTTTTGAACAAAGCAGCAGTATTTTGATCGAGCTCACCGAGAAGGTTTACAGCCTTAATTGAATACGAGCCCGGTTGCCTAATTTCGCCTGCCAAGATACGACCGAAACGAAGCTGCATCTCTTCAGTGCTTTTTTTCCGCGCTTCTGTATCGAAACTGTTAAGCCAATCGTCGTCGATTACCCTTTCCTCACGACTATCTGTCCCCTGATTTGGCGAATCAGTAGATTGCCCTTCATTAGGGGCACTTGCACCTTGATTTGTTAAACTATCAGGTTCCCCGTTTTTAAGCTCATTTGCAGCAATAGCGGAAATTTTATCAAGATTGAGCTGCTCCCGAATTATTTTTTCTGCGAATTTGTGGCCTGCTCTCAACGCATATTCCGGGTCAACTTGTATCTGTTGAACAATTTGGGCGGTAATCTCTTCCCTAATTTTAATGCGGGCTTCCGATTCTGCTCGTTTTTCGGCGGATCTCCGTTCAAGAGCTCCAACTGGTACATCAATTAAAGCGGAGCAAAGTCGGTCGAAAGCCTTAAATGCGTTTCGCCTGATTGGGGCAGGGATAGTTGAATCTAACACAACATCAGTGACAACGTCAAGTGCTGTGTGTGCTTCATCCTCAGTTGTTGAATGTAAATCAGGTTTTTTTGTCAGGCATTATGAAATCCTTTTTTTGATAGACGCGCTCTATTTTGTTATAGATATGTTAATACATTTAACTTGCTCATCCTCAATTGGTGTCAAGTTGTGACGTAATTTAAGACTGACCTGAATTTCCACTTCTTCGGTTTCGTCCCAATAATCGGCGAGGTCATGCGTGTCCCAAAATTCGCCGATCTCCTCTGGTGTTGCATCGGGAGGCGGCATTGGGTCTCGTTTTTTGTTTTTCATATTTTCATTATACCATGTTTTCCAGAATCTTTGCCAGATTGTTGCAATGTCTGGGGGTGCAAAGTTTTTGACAATCAGACCCCACCTCTTTTGTAGAAGGCGTTCAACCTCGATAGCACAGCAATGATTTCACAGTAGTCGGATTACCGATAGCCTTATCTATCTATGTATCCAACCCTTGTAAGAAGGTTTCGAAGTTAGGTGTTTTCATAGCAGTGCGCAGGAGTTGCTGTAGGCGTTCCATGTCGTGAATAGTTTGTAGTCGCTGTTTTGCGGCCTCGGTGTCACTATTCGGAAATCGCTCTGTGAGTAGCAGCAGGATATTTTCGATGGTGTTCTCGCGCGCACCTTGTTCGATACCTTGTTCGATACCTTGTTCGAAGCCTCGTTCAAGTAGTTCTTCAGCCATTGTTCGTGCCATGGGGTCTACCTCCTCCACTCGGATTACCGATAGTCTTGTCTATCTATGTATCCAACCCTTGTAAGAAGGTTTCGAAGTTAGGTGTTTTCATAGCAGTGCGCAGGAGTTGCTGTAGGCGTTCCATGTCGTAAATAGTTTGTAGTCGCTGTTTTGCGGCCTCGGTGTCACTATTCGGAAATCGCTCTGTGAGTAGCAGCAGGATATTTTCGATGGTGTTCTCGCGCGCACCTTGTTCGATACCTTGTTCGATACCTTGTTCGATACCTTGTTCGATACCTTGTTCGATACCTTGTTCGAAGCCTCGTTCAAGTAGTTCTTCAGCCATTGTTCGTGCCATGGGGTCTACCTCCACATTGTTTGTATGTCTGTCTACTAACCTTATCAATTCTTCGTGTTCCTCTGGGGAGCGGCGATGCAGGATAAGATCAAGGATATAACCGATTGCCTCACGCTTCTGTGCTGACTGTGCCTCAGGCAGTGCACCAAAGTGAATTAACGCCTCGATGAGAGCGTCGCGTATTTCCGCAGAGTCCGCTTTCTCTTTCTGTAGCACTGTGAGAATCCATCCTAACGGATGCGCTGTCTTTGTGAGGGTTGCCGCCTCTGTTTCTTTGACGCTGAGAAACAACGTGTCAAATTGTGGAACGAAACGTTCAAGCTCTTTGGGAAGGTCCATGATAGCTTGTAGTGTCAGCGGGGTGTTCCATCGCCGGTCGCCTGTATAAAAGACTATCGGCAGAATTGGAGACAATCGCTGTTTATTTTTGGGAACATTGTCCGTTTTCCATCCTCTGCGTTGTTGGTCCCATATCAGCATCATGTAAAGCAGGAGGCGAAATCCCATCTCATCATCCACTGTCGATTGATGTTCAAGTAGGATATAGATGAGTAGTTCGTCCGAATGCTCCTCTGTTTTAAAAGGTGCACGGAACAGCACGTCCGCTTCCCGTTCCTGTAGGATTTCAGAAATCAAATCAGGGTTGAGCGGGACGAGTTTGTTAAAATCTATAAGTTGCGCGAGGTCGTTAGCGATGATTTCTATCAGCCCGCGTATATTTTCCTTGTTTTGAAACAGGTGTCGGATACTCCTGTCAGGAAAGCGTCCGAGCTGTCTATTAAGAAAATCGCGGACCTTCTTCTCTTTTGTTTCTACTGTCATGTCCTCCTCGATTCTGGGGGTACAGGATATGGTCTTCTCTGACCGGGGTCACCCATTATATTGAGTGTTTGTGAATTACCAAATTATTTGAAACTCTATAAGCAAACTGGGTAACGCTACGTCACAAAAACGCGTTGGCGTTTGATGTTCCGTTTTGACTCTTCACCCATTTTTTTTATTATACCCTATTTTCCAAAATCTTTGCAACATTCTCTGCAATCCGCTCCTCTAACTGACGTGCCTCAGCGTTCAGATTCTCCAATTCTTCATTGAGTTTTCCGAATTGTTCTGTGAAGTCAAAATCGTCCGCGGTTTGCGTAGCGACACCGACATAACGTCCAGGGTTTAGGCTCCAACCTTGTGCTTCAATATCGGCAACGGCCGCCATTTTGCAAAGCCCGGGAACATCAATATATTCTGCATCGGGGAACTTTGTAGCGAGAAAATCCGAGCTGTCGTGTCGGTTTTCAGGAGATTCAGCTCGGTAGAGCCTAACAATATTGGCGAGGAATTCCAGCTGAAGCGGGGTGAATTGCCGATGCGCTCGGCTCACTTGTTGATAAAGGTGTCGGGCATCAATGAACAACACTTTATCGGCTCTTTCCGTATCCCGTTTAGCTTTGTCGAAAAACCAGAGGGTACACGGTAAAGTAACAGTATAGAAGAAATTTGAGGCTATGCTAACAATAACATCCACCGCGCCGGTCTCAATAAGCTGCTTACGAATTTGTAGTTCAGAGGCGCGTGCATCCGCAGCAGAGTTCGCCATGACAAACCCCGCGCGACCTGTCTCCAAAAGCGAACTATAAAAGAGTTGTATCCAGAGGTAATTGGCGTTATCTACGCGAGGCATGCCGAACGGAAATCGCGGGTCATCTTTGAGCCGTTCCCTATCTACACGGTCCACATTGAAGGGTGGATTTGCCATGACAAAGTCGAACCTCCCTAGACAGTTATGCGGGTCTTCGTAGTAGCTATTCGCCTGCTTTATATCCCCCTCCAGACCGTGTACCGCGAGGTTCATTTTACATAATCTGATAGTCTCCGCGACGCGTTCCACGCCGTAGATGCTAATGTTGTCACCCTGTTTTCCGTTTTGCTGGTGGTTACGAATGAATTCTGCACTTTGGACAAACATGCCGCCAGAGCCGCATGCAGGGTCAAGGATACGTCCATGAAAGGGTTGTAGAATTTCAACGATCAGTTTAACGAGTGAGGTTGGCGTGAAAAACTCACCCCCCCGTTGTCCTTCACTCATAGCAAAGTTGCCGAGGAAGTACTCATAGACCTTTCCGAAGGCATCCCCTTCAATATCCATCGGAATCTGTTGCATGATGCGGAGGAGTTCAAAGAGGGTACGTTTTTCGAGTTGATTGTAATTTTTGGGCAGCACCCCTTGAACCTGACTGTTTTCAGCTTCGATTGCGCGCATTGCGGCAGTGATAGCTTGCCCAATGTTCGCACTTTCCGGCAAATTGAGGAGATGCTGAAATCGCGCTTCCTCTGGTAGGTAAAAGATACCGCGTGCTTGGTATTGTATCTTTTTATCTGTTCGCCGTCGCGTGTTAGGGGACGATTCGCGTTCAAATTCGCGTTCCGCCTCTGTAAATTTATGGTCGGCGTATTTCAAGAAGATGAGCCCGAGTACCGGTGTTGAGTACTCCGATGCTTTAAGCTTTGAATTAGCTCTGAGTTCATCAGCAGCGTGCCACAGTTTGTTTTCTATGTCGGTTAGGTTTGTGTTCATAATGTTCACTAAATTAGGAGGCAAAAGGATTACCGGACAGAATCAACTCTCAACATAGAGTCGGGTCCTCTGATACCATTTTGTGCCAATGTCCGCCGATATTTACCCCTTTTCACGTTTGATCCAGTTTTCCCACTGGAAATCCAGTGATAAGTACTGTGATGTTTTAAATCTTCAAGAGGTTTTGCTACGTTTTTGCGCCACTGTTTTAGCCACTTTAATTTCGCGATGATGTTTTTTACTTCGCCAGCGCTTCCGGCGGGATGGATTTCGATATAGTAAACCCTATCTTTATAACCGAATACATAATCCCAACGGGGGTCATTCGGATAACGCTCGGCGACGCAGGCGTCGATATCGACACTGCCTTTTAATTCAGGAGTCTCAGGGACTTCTATCTTTCTACTATTTCTTTTTAATGCCTGTAACCCATGTCTGAGACACTCAGCAATTTCATGCGTATTCTGAACAGCATCTGTAAAACTCACGAATCACTCTCCCATACCGCTTTTGTGACAACATCCGCTGCCTTCGTGCTAAAGTGTGTGAGACCGCCCCAATCCGATATGGCTTCATCGGAATCTTCCGGATCCAAAGTTGAAATGTCTTTGACATTCACAACACTATCTTGCCGAGAGAAGTAATAGGTTTTGAATGTCTTTTCGGATAGGACTGTTTTCACGAGCTTATTAGAAAAAGCATTGGGTTCCAAATCCAACAATTGCCTTAACCGTTTTGGTGCTTCTTTTGATTTCGCAATGAGCGGGATTGCCCATACCAATTCCAGCATTTGTGCCGAGTGTGTAGAAATAATGACTTTATAGTCTCGCCGCAAAAGTTCCATGAAAATTAGGAGGAGGGTTGAGATTGCTTTCGGATGTAGTCCCATTTCCGGTTCTTCAATAACAACCCAGTTTATACTGTTTCTCTTTTGTGCTCTCTTTGAAGGCATTAATCGATACAGTCCGAGTAAGAGCGGTGTGAATTCTCTTTGTCCGGTTGACCAGGTCATGAACGGCAATTGACTGCCCGCAACATCTAAAACGACGCGTTTACGCAATGTAGTTTTATCCAGTTTGACTTCGGCACCGCCAAAGACGTTTTCCCCGAGCGCGTCCCGGAGTGTCTTATTCATGCGACCTTCCTGCGGAAAAATAGCCCCTTTACTTGTGCCTAACCCAGCTTCCATAAGTAGACGCAACTTCTCGCTGAACTCTTTAACAACGTATGGGTCGCTACTTGTATAGTCTGTAAAAGCGCGAGGCCAGCCATCTTTGAGCGTTATCACCCGGTGTGCGGGAATTAGAAAGAGGGATTCCGCTCTTTTCCTCCCTCTTTTGGACAGTGCTTCTGATAGTGTGAAATCTTGTTCATCAGCGATAATTTTTATTCCGGTGGGTTTCCAAATCCCTTGCATTCCCTCACCGAAGTAGAGCGACAAAAAATTTTCGCTATTTCCGTGCCACTCGTACCCGTGTTTTTTGAGGGTTTGGGTAATATCGCCGGTATCCAAAATTAATTTCACAAGCTGGAGCAGGATGCTTTTCCCACTCGCTTGTTCACCGACGAAGATAGTCATATCGCCGAAGGTAATATCAGCTTCGCGGATTTGTCCGAGTGAACTTAATGTAAGCCGTTTCATTGAATAGCCCTCAGGGTTATTTAGTTATCCACATTTTTCGCAGGTTGTTCAACAAACCTCTTCTAGTATTCGACCAAGCAGCCCGCTCCTGAGGAACGAGCTGTGCTAGCGATATTAAGGAGTGGGCTGCTTGCCCGAATATTGGGACTAATGGGTTTACTATTTTACGCGTAGATATTCTGCATCTGCCACGCATCCAGCGATTTCAGTTCAGAGGGTTGCCCCTGCGAACGTAGCGAAACCCCAACGCTGTCCTCCCTGTCAGGATAGACCCGCATTGCCACACACTGTTTTCCATTAGCGAACACCTCCACCACACTCTTATCAACGAATACCCGTAGTTTGAGCGTTTCGTCTGATGCGATGGAGACAGTGCCGGTTTCGGGAGCACGTGAACGCACATCAGGTGCAATTGATGAATACGAGGAATCAATCGTTAGCAGACTGTTCCGGACGTTCGTGCTGGCGTTTAGGTTGCGCATACCGCGTTCTTTGAAGAAGGCAATCCGTGTGAATTCCTCTTTTTGCGGGGAACGGAGGACATTCAACTCAACCATAGGCGCACCTTTAACCTCTATTTCCAATTCCAGTTCCATAGCGTTGCCTGCGATGCCCTCTAGGACAACCTCCTCGTTTGCAGGAAGCGTCATTGCATTGACGTGCTGATGGTCATACCGCAACGATTCAATATCGCCAGCCGGTTCAACGCCTATTTCGTCTCTTGAGAGCAACGTCAGACGGCGCGGCAACGTCATAATCTGGTTCCACCCTTTAGTGGGTTTCGCTGGATTCATGTTGTAGATAACGATGAGCCCGCCGTTGCCATCCGGTGTAGCGGAGGGTGCATGGACACCAGCGGGGGCTGCTGCGCCGAAGTTATTTTTCTCCCCTGCTGTCACGACGAACTTATCGCGTGCAGTGTCATAATCGCCGAGCAGATATTGTCCACCGCTCATGTGACTGAAAAATAGCAGGATGTGCCGGTCACCGATGGGCCAAAAATAGGGACACGCGCCATCATCACCTACCAATGTATACTGATCATTTTCGACGAACGGGTGTAGATAAACCCAATTTGCCAAATCTGCTGAACGGAGCAGAAAGTTGGCACGCACCGGTTTACCCCCCGGACCGTGCGGAAGTGTACCACCCGATAGCGAATAATACATATCACCCTTTTTCCAGATACACGGGTCGAAAACGCGATAGACAGGCGTTGTACCATCTGCGTGCCTTGAGGGTATTACCGCCTTGCCGGACACCTTCTCCCAGTTTAAAAGAAGCGGGTCGCTTGACACGGCCACCATGTTGCCGACAACTGTGCCGTGATACATGGCAATCACGCGGTCCTCTTCGACAAAGGTTGACCCGGAGAAACAGCAACGTTCCGGGTTCGGATAAATTGCATAAGGGAGGTCACGCCAGTGGATGAGGTCGTCACTAACTGCGTGTCCCCAGTGCTGACGTGTATCTTCTGGTGGATATGCTTGATAGAAGAGATGCCACCGGCCCTGCCAGAAGCAGAGGCCATTCGGATCATTGAGCATCGCTTCTGGGTTGATGTAGTGATAGATGGGCCGATGCGGGTCGCCTTCGTAAGTCTTCCGATAAGCGTTTAACCGTTCCATCAAAGGGTTCGTTTTTAACTGTTCTTCCTGTTCTTCCAACGTTTCCGCGAAGGTATAATGCGGAACTTTTGAGGTGAAGTCTTCGTTAGCCATAATTTCTCCTCTGCACAATGTTTATGAGATAATAATCTTTAGCATATCATACTATACGTTGTATGTCCAGAAAAAATTATGGTTTTTAGGAGAAATACTGATGAACAGCGGAGCTTAAAACAGCTCAGAATTGTGTGGGAAAATTGCCGCGTGCAGCATCCATCACTTCGCCAGTAATTTCAGTATGTCCGTTATCTTTCGCGAAACTTTCAATACCCATCTTTGCCATAGGACGGACAAAAGCGGGAATACGTTCTAAACGTTCCAGTGCCTCCGCTGTCCACGTGACTCCTTCAGGTACCGGCCCAGGTTTTTCCTCAAAAGCTTCGGAGATGACAGCAGTAAACGGACATTTGCCCCCCTCGGTGCTTTCACCTATAGCCGATTCGGCGGGCACCGTGCTAGGCATCGGCGTAGTCTTAGCGGTCTCTAACTGTGAGCGCACCATTTGCATCGGTTGCGCCGTTTGATTGCTGCCCCCGAGTTGGAGGTCTAAGGATTTGAGCATCTGTGTTTCCCACGGATTGAGAAACATGGCAATTTCAGTGAAACAGTCGGGACATTCAAAAACAGCGGTGACGGAGCCCTGTTCAGGCCGGGTTACGTCTTTAAATTTCATCGCTGTGTCGCAATCTATGCATAAGAATTTCATGGTTTAATCTCCATATCTTTTAGGGATGAGAAGGAATAAGGGACGTTAGTCTTTCCTCTCGTCATGTTTTAAAGAAGTCTTGAATCTTTTTTGCTATCTCTATGATTACGTTGCTTGCGGGTGTATCCGGATATTCATGGACATAAGGGGTGCCGCTGTCACTACACCGTGAGAGTTTCGGGTCAAAAGGAATTTTGCCGAGCGTTGTCGATTGGAACGCAACCTCAGAGGGTTCCACAGCAGCAAATAGAGATTCCTGTTCACCGCAGTGCGCGCATACATGAAATGCCATGTTTTCAACGACCCCAATAATTGGAACGTTGAGAACGTCTCTCGCCATCGTCACCGATTTTTTGACAATCAATTGCGACACTTCGGAGGGGATTGTCACCACGATAACCCCGCCGAGGTTTGGGATGAGCTCAACTACATTCGGAAGTCTATCTGTTCCGGGCGGTAGGTCAAGCAGGAGGAAATCAAGATTTTTCCAGTGGGTGTCGGCGATGAACTCGCGCAGCGCGCCTACCTCCATTGTGCTACGCCATGTGAAAGCATCCTTTTGCGTGTGCGCGTTCCATAGCACCGGTGCATCATCTTCTGCCAGCAGGAGGTCCATTGAGATAAGCTTCGTACCGAGGGCAGTAATAGCGGGTTCGACCCCAGTGGACGTGTATTCTAGCGTGGCATTCCGAACCCCCATCATCTTGGCGAGCGTTGGTCCATTGATATCAGCGTCAACGACACCGACGGTACACCCTGCTAGCGTGAGAGCGGTTGCGAGGTTAGCGGTTATCGCGCTTTTTCCGACCCCGCCTTTCCCGCTCATAATCGCGACCGTATGTTTTACAGCGGCGAGGCGTTTCTGGAGACGATTCGCCTGCGCGGTGACCTGCCCAATAATATTTGATCCGGCATCATCCGGAAGCTCCTGATAACTTTTCACTCTTTCTGACCGATGGCGTATAAGGCATCGTAGCTACGCAGGTAAAGCGTGCCATTTGCAATAACAGGCGATGCAGCAACGGTTTCGTCAATTGAATTGGTTGCCACGATTCCAAATTCTCGGCCTGCTTTAACAACACTAACAACGCCGTTGCGCGCAGTTAAATAGATATAACCGTTGGCATAGATAGGTGAAGAGCGGTGCCGTTGTCGATGTGTCCGCTTCCGATAGAGTTGTTCTCCTGTTTTAGCATCAAGGCAGATTAGGTCACCGTTTTCTCTGCACAGATAGACCAGTCCTTCGTGAATAAGTGGGGATGGAACATCAGGTGTACCTTGTGGAAGTTTCCAGATTTGCCATGGGGTGTTTGTAATATCACCTGTTCCGGAGGGGTCTAACCCCACAACGGGTCCATTTTTTGCCGTAGGAACGACAATGAGCCCTTCTGTCGCTACCGGAGAAGCAACGAGTCGGAATGAGGGGTTATATCTATTCGGGGGATTCAAACCGCCACATCGCCAGATTTCGCTGCCATCTTCAAGGCTATGTGCCGTGACATAGTCCGCGCCATGCACGACAAGGAATTCACGTTCCGCATCCCGGTAAAGGATTGGGGAGGTATAGGCGTGTTCACATTCTCTCGTTGCATCGCTTTTACGGTCGTGTTTCCAAATTTCTTCACCTGTCATCTTGTCAAGTGCAAGGACTAACCAGGCGTTGCTATGGATAAGTTGAAGGTATAGTTTATCCTTGTAGAGCAGCGGTGTCATGGACATAATAAAGCCGAGTCTAAATTTACCGTAGCGTTCCTCCAGATTTGTGTGCCAGACCGGATTCCCTTCAAAATCGTAACAAGCGAGGTCACCGGTGCCTAAAAACGCCCAAACGTGCTTACCATCAGTTGTTGGAGAGGGTGCTGCAGAATTGACCTCATCGCCACGTGCGGAACGGTTGCCGCTTGCCACTGTGCGTTTCCATAGTTCCTCGCCTTCCGTGCTAATGCACATCAGAACAAGCGCCCTTTCTTCCGCGGATGTCAGAAAAATTCTATCATCCCACACAACCGGTGTAGATGCGCCTTCTCCCGGAAGTGGTAACCGCCATCGGACATTCTCGGTTTGGCTCCACTGGATTGGTACATCGGTTTCGGAACTGATACCGTCGTTGTTTGGGCCTCGCCACTGGTGCCAGTTTTTAGAGGCTTTGGTCATCGGAGCTGTATTTGTATCGGATAGATTTTGGGCACAGCTGCTTATAGAAAAAATAAGTGCTGCTATGCCCAGAATCATAGTTATCCCATTTTTAAAAACCCTGTTTTTCATGCTGTCCCTCCGTTTCGGTTAACCGTGTTGAGATTTCGCTGTTGTGTCATGTAAATTTCGTGCTTTTGTATGAAGTATGAGACAAGTTTCCGTATTGTCAAATTCAACGCTTTTCGTCTGTCCATAAACCTCGAGCTGGACCGTTCAACTGGTAGGGGGTTATTTTTGATAAAGTGCCTACCCTATATTCAGGGAACTTATATCCTATCTCTATAACGTAGCCTTCGTTTGTAAAAATCGGCAATGCAAGTTTAGCAAGAGAAGCGACGGGTTCGATTTCCAGCTGTACGTCATCTGCTCCGACCACTGTTTTGTAAAAAAAGTCCGCGGAGTGGCTTTCATGTTTTAGAATCATGATTGCGCCGGCGTGTTTAACCTCTCCGTTAGCCGTGCATACTTTCAAAGCTACTACTAAATCGTCCGTTGGCGTTGGCTCTGATTTTAATTTAAACCATAAACCGTGATGTGAACCCTCCGCAACACCCTCATTTGGACCGAGAATCTGGAAAGTAATTGTCGGGATTTCTGCCATAATCTCTCCTTCAAAAGTGAAATGCCGTTGGCCTCAATTTTGCATATCGTTCAGGTTTTGAGGGGGTTCAGGTGGGGGTTCATTGAACGGTATACCTTTAATTTCAGCGCCCATTCTGCGTTCGTTCCATGCTGCCCACAGTTGATAGTTTTCGGCTCTACCTTTTGCTTCACCTTCGGCTCTGCCTTTTGCTTCTGCTGCTTCGACCTGTTTTTTTACTTTCATTTTAAACTTACTTGTCAAATACATAGCAATATCTCCGATTTGAATAATGGCAATCATAACGACACCCTCTACGATACTGAACCCAGCGAGGTGTGCCCAAATTCCCTCTAATCTATCCTCCAATATCTTGCTGCTGTTGAGAAACTTTCGTATGAAAATCCAGGCTGCATACCCCAAAAAGAGGATTGAGTAGACTTTTGACGCTATATTTACGTATTTTCGCTGGATGCCGATAAAAGGAACAATTTCGTTATCCCTATCGTAGTCTTTTTGATTGTCCATCTATGATGCTCTTTTGTTATATATTATGATAGCATATTCTACGCGAATATGCTATCTTTTTTAATTTAAACTATATTGATAGGGATTGCCTCGACTCGCGTTTGCAGGTGTCTGCCCACGTATAAAAAAATAGTCGCGTCTACACATCAATACCAAAAATAAGGACAGGAATATCAATGTGAGCAACGTCCCGCTGCTCTAAATTCCACACAAAAGGTAACGTTTAATACTTTCCGACTGCTGGTTCGATTTCCAGCTGTACGTCATGCACTCCGACCACTGTTTTGTAAAAAAGTCCACAGAAGCGAACGTTGGCATTAATCTTGTATATCGTTCGAGTTTTGAGGGGGTTCGGGTGGTGGTTCATTGAACGGTATGCCTTTGATTTCAGCTTCCATTCTGCGTTCGTTCCATGCTGCCCACAGTCTATAGCTTTCGGCTCTGCCTTTTGCTTCACCTTCGGCTCTACCTTTTGCTTCACCTTCGGCTCTGCCTTTTGCTTCTGCTGCTTCGACCTGTTTTTTTACTTTCATTTTGAACTTACTTGTCAAATACATAGCAATATCTCCGATTTGAATAATGGCAATCATAACGACACCCTCTACGATACTGAACCCAGCGAGGTGTGCCCAAATTCCCTCTAATCTATCCTCCAATATTTTGCTGCTGTTGAGGAACTTGCGTGTGAAAATCCAGGCTGCATACCCCAAAAAGAGGATTGAGTAGACTTTTGACGCTATATTTACATATTTTCGCTGGATGCCGATAAAAGGAACAATTTCGTTATCCCTATCGTAGTCTTTTTGATTATCCATCTATGATGCTCTTCTGTTATATATCATGATAGCATATTCTACGCGAATATGTCATCTTTTTTTTTATGGAGGGAGCACTAGAGACCTTCTTGAAGGGTTTCTATTTCGGCACCGTTGGTTGTGTCCCTTGATAATATTCCCCTAGCACTTCATTGGCAAGACTTCTACCGTCCTCTATGACCTGTGCGGCGAAATCAAGCGTAACCTGTGCAATACCCGCCTCTTGTGCACGTTGTTCGATGCGCGTTTGGGTAATATTTCGCATAAACCCGGCAGGCACTAACGCCAAACGTTCCATCGCTTCATCTGTCCATTGCAGGGAACTGTTAAAGGCCTCGCCTGTTTCAGCGTTTTGGGATTTAGTTTGTGCTTGCATGGCTCTGAGTTCAGGGGCATCTTCTCGGACAGCTGCAGCTTCCCCCATGCTATCATTGATAATCTGCGTTGCGAACGCGTTTGTAATAGTTGCAATTTTCTGGGCACGTGCGGATTTTTCAATTCGGGCTTTCACGTTACGCCGCATATAGCCCCGGGGCACCGTCCGCAGTGCTTTTTTCGACTGCTCCGACCATTGCAAGCGGACACCGTCAAACGTTTCCTCTTCTGCTGTACCGCCTTCATTAATAGCGATGTGTTCAAGTGAATTTTTGTCAACCATCTGAAAACGTTCAGGGGGTGAACTACAGACAGGACATTTTATGGGTTGTTGATTATGCGCAGCGTAACCACATTCACCACAGATATAGGTCTGCACTGCCCCCGCCTCTAAGACCTTCTGCTCCGCAATTTCTTTAGCAACGCGAGTCAATTTTTCGGAGGCGCGTTGCGGCATAATTGCCTCCATCGCTTTGTCGATGACGCTCTCGGTAATTACCGAATGGCCACGCTCAATGGCAAAACGGTGAACTGCTGTCTTCGCTATACCGCGGACGAGTGGGGGGGCTTTCTCCATCCGGTCCAACGCCTCTTGTGTCCACACAAGCGTCTCCTCCGCTTTTACATCAATCTGCGGAAAATAACGTTGACTTGACAGCAAGACATTGCAAGGTGCAAGCCGTAAAAGGTTTTCAGCATTGCTACCGATGTCCATATCCTGCTCACTGTGGACACCGATTCTGCCTAAGACGAGTAGCCACGGTTCTGTTTTTCGTGTATATTGTAGAATCTTTTCGTAAGCTTTTCCATCAAGTAGGGTAATTTTTAGGGTGTAGTCGTGCTCCTCTTTCGCAATAGAACGGGCAACCTCTAGATGCGACTGATAGATTTTCGCTAACCCCGTATCAATCACCTCTTCGTGTAGCTGTTCCTGCTCTTTAAATCTGAAAGTTCTCGCAGCACGTTCCGTTAGCACGTTGACGACAGAATTAAAGACGATATAATGCAGATACGGGTCATAGACACCAACCGCTTCGACCTGTTTGTTGAACGCTTGCCCGAGGCGGATAGCGGTTTTCAATCCTGAGAAGGATTCGGGGCTACCATCAATTCCGACCAGAATATTGCCGGGCTGTTCTGCTACAGGTTCCAGGTTTCGAACAACGAGCGTATCGGTGTTGATACGGCGTACCACGCGTTCACAGACACCGCCGATTAGACTATCCTTAACTGCCCCCATGCCAAGCGCACCCATAATCACAAGGTCATAGTCGCTCGCCTGAATGTCCTCCACGAGTTTGATAAAGTGTTTGCCTTCAGGCATTTTCGCTTCGAACGGAATATTAAATTCAGTGCACTTCTGTTTCATCACCTCAAGGTAGGAATCCGAAATCAGTTGCAAACCCATCGTAATGAGCGTATCGTGGATGCGGCGTTGTTTTTCAAGTTCAACTTCGTCCTGATATTCCTCTGGTAAGGTGTACTCCATCTGTTTGAACCGCACATCGTGCATTTTCGCCGCGTAGACATGAGACCCTACCAGCTGCGAACCAAATTTCTTAGCGAATTCCACAGCTAAGGCGATACTTGCATCTGAATAGTCCGAATTATCAACGGGCACGTAAATGTTTTTCATGAAATTTTCCTCACTTGTCGTTAAAAGAGAGAGCTCACTCTGTCTCCATATTATTATCAGCAGGTTTGTGACGAGCCCCTAGCAAACCTCCGAGGACATGGGCAAGCAGGGTTGCCGGCCATAAGTACACCATCGCGGTTTGCCATTCCCAGTGGAGGATGAAACGGCGCACGACGATGTTGAGCACAATCGGGATATAGAGGCATCTGCCCCAGGGGCGGCTGAATCTTTTAAACCGTACGCGAAAAAATCCGAACGGAAAATGAATCAGAAATGCCGCAATCGAAATTAAAAAATTCAAATCCGCTGTTTTCCAAGGAGTAGTTTGATATCTTTACGTAAACGTTTCAGCGCGGCTTTACTACGGCTGTCGTAGTAGTTGTAAATGTTTCCATCTGATGAGACGAGAGCAAACCTTGTGCTATGCGGAAATGCTCCGCTGTGATGGGCAGCCGATAATTTAAAACCTGCGTTAGCCAGTTGATAAATCTGTTCCTTTTCCCCTGTCAAGAAATGCCATCGCTGCGCGTCTGCCCCATATTGCAACGCATAACGCGAGAGAACAGCTGACGTATCTCGCTCCGGGTCAACTGTGAAAGAGACGAAATTCACCTGTTCTGAGTCAAATTCCGATTGGAGACGTGCCATCTCCTGCGTCATTATAGGACATATCGTTGGACAGTGGGTGAAGATAAAATCCGCAACCCAGATTTTTCCCGCCAAATCGGATAAATCTAACGAATGCCCATCCTGATTAGTTAAACTGAAATCTGGAACAGAAGCAACCTCTGACGCAGGCTCCGGTTTTTTATCGAAAACTAACCACAAATTGAGCACCGCAATACCGATTACGATAATACCCAACACAATCCAAGGGAGGGTGCTCTTTTGAAGCTTCTGCTCATCAGGCTTGAGGTTGTTAGACCGATTCTCCATATTTGTCCACGCATATAATTGGAACAGATGTTACACCCGCCCAGGTCCTAGTCCGCCGTGGTATTAACAACCTCTACTGCCGATTTCTCTATGCCTTTGTGCCGCGCATCTGATGTCAAATCGGGCATTAACATAATGACAAGGAAAACACAGATAAGAAAAGGCGTAATGACGATAGTTGCCAACGTACGCTTTTCAAATTTTAAATGCATGAAATAGATAGCAACCAAGGCCGCCTTAGAGCAGGCCAATCCGACAAGCAATATCCCTTTGAGCAAAAGGGAATATTCAGGGATTGCTACGCCAATTTCAACAGCGGTCAGCACAGCAAGCCACACGAAAATAATCATGTACTTTGGATGTTCTTTGTGTCCATCTTGAGCCATATTTATGTCCTCCTAGAGTAGATAGATGAAGGTGAAAACCATAATCCAGATAAGGTCAACGAAGTGCCAGTAAAGTCCCACAATTTCCACTTCATGGTTAAACTCAGCTGTATACCGGCCTGACCATCCATTTCTCAATATGACAGCGAGGTAGATAACACCGCCAGTTACGTGTAACCCGTGGAAACCCGTAATAGCATAAAAAGTGGGGCCGAAAAGTGTTGAACCGCTAATTGCATCTCCGGATAGACCGTGCTCCGGAATTCCTGTAAGTGTCAACCCATGGTGAATCAGATGATACCATTCATAAGCTTGTAACCCAAGGAAGATAACACCCCCTAAAATTGTCAACCCCAGAAAGTCACACATTCTTCCAACATCACCTTTCTGAATTGACTCCAATGCTTTCACCATCGTGACACTACTGCATATCAGCAGGAACGTCATAAAAGCGGTCAGGTTAATACCGAGTATCGCGCTTGGCGGCACCCATCCGATTACACCTGCACCCGCCCGGAGTGCCGCGTAAGCCGCGAGCAGGGCACCGAACGACATGGTATCCCCAACGAGGAAAATCCACATGCCGAGCTTACCGAGGCTATCAGGCGTAAGCGACGGTTCGTATACGTCTTCAGTATGTTCTAAAGTGGTAGCATGTTCCACTATACTAAACTCCTTTTCTGTTTATTGTCTAAAATTAATTGGGGAGTGTACGTCACGTCTTCAGTGCTCTATAATGGTAGAAGACGCTGCCCCCGATGATACCGAAAACCGTAAACGGCATCGCCATCATAAAAAGCACACTCCAATTAAAACCCCGCGCAATCGGTTCGTCAAGATTCTTGCATGCAGGGCATGCTTCAAGGCTGACAGGCACAAGCGAAACGAGCAAACCGATTACGAAAATCCAAAAGAGAATCTGACGAAGCATAAGTCTCTCCCTTAAGCGAAATATACCAAAAAATAGAGGACTGGCCACAGGGCAACCACAAAAATCCAATAAATCGTGCATGTTTCAACACCGGTATACCGGACCGATGAAAACCTGCCCGCTATTGCCATACCCGCGACAATCATCAACCAAATTACCGCACCTAACACGTGAACCGCGTGGCACCCGATAAGCACATAAAATATCCCGCCATACACCCCAGATTGGAGCGTCAGCCCTTTGTGAACGAGTTGCACCCATTCGCTTCCCTGTATTACGAGGAAAAGCAAACCTAATGTACCCGTGAATATTAACCAATTGCGGAGCTGCGTGACCTGGTCTCTCCGAATCGCGCGCAGGGCCTGAAACATCGTGTATCCGCTCAGTAGCAGAAGGACCGTATTGATGCCTGTTACCGCACGCGGCAGTTGAATGTCAGCGTGAGACAGCGGCGGCCACATGACATTTCCCATCCGAAATACGAGAAACGCACCGATAAGTCCGACGAATAACATCGTCTCAGCACCGAGTAGAACGAGTATACCCAAGCGGGCGTTGCTCATTGGACGACTTTGCGTAATTTCGGAATCGCTATATGCCATCTCATGCACCTTTTTTGATAATCCTAAGAATAATCTCAACAATCGCTGAGCCTATCAGCAAAAACCCCGCAGTACCGGCAATCGCTATGATAATATAGGTAACAATTTTCTTGACAGATGGCGCAGCTTCAAACCCTGAAACAAATCCCAATATAGAAAGGGTGAACAATCCTATAAACAGTAAAACCAATAGGGCACCAACTATACGATTTCGCTTGCGATGTTTCTGCATGTTCATGAGGCCTCCGATAGCTAAACTAAATTTTGTCAATTGCCATCGTAATAAATATCAGCGGTAAGTACAGCAGGGACGCGTGCAAAACGTACCGTGCCGCTTTCACAGAGCGGCTTTTCTCTAAATAGATGCCACTTGCCAAAAACATACCGCCCATGAGAAGTGCTGCGAAAAAATAGATGCTACCTGCAATGTTGAACAGTGTCGGAAGAAGTCCGATACCCAATAACGCGACGCAGTTGATTACAATCTGACGACGTGTGCTCTTCCCATCCGGATGGATAACAGGCAACAACTTTAATCCTGCGTTCGCGTAGTCCTCACGATAGATATACGCTATTGCAAGGGAATGCGGAAGTTGCCATAGAAAGAGAATCGCAAATAACACCCATGCCGGGCCCGAAATCTGACCTTGTGCCGCAACCCATCCGACGACAGGCGGCAGGGCCCCCGGAACCGCCCCGATGAGCGTACACAACGAGGTTTTCCGTTTGAGCGGGGTATAGAGAAACAGATAACTCACCACTATAACCGAAATCACAAACCCGCTGAGCGGATTGACAATCAGTGTCAGGTAAAGCATGCCACTTCCTGTTAAGCTTGCACTGAAGCAGAGTGCTATTATTGGGAGCATCCTGCCATCTGGAAGTGGCCTTTCCCGAGTCCGCTTCATCTGTGCATCTATATCGCGTTCAAGGTATTGATTCAATCCTAAAACCCCGGCGGCGGTCAGACCTGCCCCAATAAGTGTGTGCAGGCAACGAAACCAATCGACCGGCTGCTGCGAGCCGATATAAAACCCTGCTGCCGTTGTAATCAGAATCATCAATACCAACCGGGGTTTGACAAGTTCTATATAGGCGACAGCACGTCTCGTTAAAACCGAGTGCCACGACGGCGGTTTTACCTCCTCCGTGTTGTTGGATACCGTTACCGTTGTTGAACGCATAATTTCATCTCATTCCGTGGCGAGTGCACTGCTATCAGACACATTAACAGATGCTGGGGTATCAGTGAGCCGATAAATTTTCAGGGTTATCACGAAACTGATAACCAACAAAAGGGCACCTACCGCAACGTGTGCAGTGGTAATTGTCACTGTAAGTGCTGCTGCCATCGTGTCACCAAAGGTGGTAAGTTTTGCCAAAAACGCCCCGGTGCCGAGCAGTAATTGAACAGCCAGCAGCACTATCAAGGACATCGTCAACCGAAACATATTTTCCACCTGCAATATTCGCCTTGCCAAGAGAAAGATATGGAGTGTAACCAAAAATGCCAAGAGAAGATGGGCATCAAGTCTGTTTCCCGTATGCCGTAGAATCGCCCCGAAGATAAGCTGCACATAAATTAAACCTGTTGTAATTAGGCTTAACCGCCGTAATTTCCCCGCAGCAAGGTTTATTGGCACACGTTTACCGTTCTGACTGTCCCACCACTCGCGAGAGGTGAACCAAGCAATGCCCCCTAGCAAAGCAAAAAACGCTTGTGCAAGACATGCATGAACTATCGCGAAGTTGAGATTCAGCTCGGTAACCCGAAGTCCCCCGAGAACGCCTTGCACGATAACACCAATGAGGGCAGCTACGCCAAGCCATTTTAACCACCTGCGTGAGTCTGTCGCGAGCAGCATGATAAACAAACCAACCGTTAAGAGGCCAACTATCGACCCCATTAAACGGTGACTATGCTCATAAAGGATACCGCCCACCATCTCCGATAACGGATATAGAAACATGTTATACCCGAAGGTTGTCGGCCAATCGGGGACAGCCAGTCCGGAGTCAGTACTTGTGACAATGCCGCCGATGACAATCAGCAGAAAGGTTGCACCTGCGGTGAGGTATGCCATTCTGTATCGCCAGGGGCTATAACTAGCGTGATTCTTCTCTTCATGCTGTGTTTCCATGGGTGAGCGGATATTTCCTCCAAATGGCACGGTTTAAAGACCGTGCCGATTGTTATGACAGGCTTCCTTTACCTAATCGCCAGCACTTGCCGGGGCGTGCTCAGGTTGCGCTTGCGGAATCCAATCAGATTCTTCACCAGGTACACTGTATTCATAGGGACCACGGTACACAGTCGGAATTTGAGCAAAATTACCGTGCGGCACAGGTGTAGGTGCCTCCCATTCCAACGTGTTGACCTGCCACGGATTCTTCTCGGCAACCTTCCCGCGATATATGCTCCAGAAGAAATTGAAGACAAGTATCAATTGTGTAAAACCGAGGGTAAACGCACTCATTGTGATAAAAATGTTCATACCTTCAAACCCTTGTAAGAACGTATACTCCATCGGATTGGAAATTCTCCGCATGTGCCCGCCTACACCGAGAATATGCATCGGGAAGAAGGTGCAGTTAAAGGCGATGAACGTCAACCAAAAATGAATTTTGGACAACGTATCGTTCATATAGCGGCCGTACATCTTCGGAAACCAGAAAATGATACCGCCAAAGATAGCGAACAGACTCCCGCCAAAGACCACGTAGTGAATATGGGCTACAATGTAGTACGTATCGTGAATGTAAATGTCCACCGGCGTATTTGCCATATAAATACCGCTCAACCCGCCGATTACGAACATTGACACAAACGCGATAGCGTGAAGCATCGGGGTCGTAAATCGGATTGAACCCCGGTACATTGTCCCAAGCCAGTTAAATGTCTTAATAGCCGAAGGCACAGCGATAAGCATCGTTGTCGTCATAAAGAAGGCACCCATTCCCGGACGCATTCCACTTTGGAACATGTGGTGTCCCCAGACAACCCATCCCAAAAACGCAATCGCAATCATCGCGTAGACCATAGAACGGTAGCCGAAAACCGGTTTCCGAGAGAAAACTGTTACCAATTCGGAAGCAATGCCCATCCCCGGTAAAATCAGAATATACACCTCGGGGTGCCCAAAAAACCAAAATAGGTGTTGCCAGAGAAGCGGGTCGCCTCCACCTTCAGTTGTCGCCGTGAAGAACGTTGTACCCGCAAGCCTATCAAAGATAAGTAGTGCCAACGCGGAAGATAACACAGGGAAAGCAAGAAGCAACAGAATCGCTACAATAAAAAGGGACCAGATGACCAAAGGCAGTCTAAAGAACGTCATCCCTGGGGCCCGCATATTGATAATTGTGGTGATGTAGTTAATAGACCCCACTAATGAGGAAAACCCTTGAATCAGCAAGCTTATTGCCCATAAGTTTAGTCCCCAGCCAACCCCTGTCCACTGCGCATCACTGGATAGCGGCGCGTAACCTGTCCAACCAGCTGAAGCATGCCCGCCAGGAATGAAAAATCCAGCTGCCATTACAATTGCTGCAAGCACGGCAAGCCAAAAAGAGAGCATATTCAGAACAGGAAACGCCATATCTCGGGTACCAATCATCAGCGGAATTAAGAAATTTCCGAACGCACCAACCAAGATAGGCACAACAACGAAAAACACCATAATAGTGGCGTGCATCGTAAACAGCATGTTGTAAAATGATGGGGTCATAATACCCGCAGGCATATTTACTTCAAGCCACTCCTCTTTTTCGGATTCATAAATGCCTTCCCACATCCGGTCAGCCCACGTTACGACCTCACCGTCCTCTAAATATTCGGGGGAAACACCAATAAAAGGCAGCGGTTTAGCTTCCTTGGCAGCCTTTCCACCTTCCAATTCAGGGATGCCGGGATAAGCGAGTTGCCATCTAAAGAGCAGCGCAAGCCCACCCCCGAGAAACAGCATAATCAGACCGTAGATTAAGAACTGCTTCCCAATCATCTTGTGGTCGAGCGAGAAGATGTACTTCCTAAAAAAACCTTCTTCATGATGATGTGCATGGGCATCGTGATGTTCTCCGTTATGCTCGTGCTCATGCTCATGCTCGTGCTCATGCTCGTGCTCATGCTCGTGCTCATGCGTTTCTGCGTCGTTATCTTCATGTGCATCAACACGGTTTTCGTCAGTGTCGTGTTCATGTGACATATTTTCGTTTTCTTGCATGGTTGTTTTTACTCCTTTCGCGACCCCCAAATTCGGTTTATTCAGGCCGCTCTAATGTTCCTTACTCAGGCCACTGTTCTTGAACCCATGCATCATATTCTTCTTGCGTTTTCACATTGAGATATCCGCGCATGGTTGAGTGTCCGAATCCACAGAGTTCGGCACATGCAATTTCGTAACGTCCTATTTTTGCCGCTTTAAACTTGACGTTGTCAATAGTTCGATTCGGCAGTGCGTCCTGTTTCAGTCGCAAATTAGGTATAAAAAAACTGTGAATCACATCTTTAGAAGTTAACACGATATGCACGACCTTGTCGATAGGGACATGCAACTCGTTTTCCAATTCCAGATCATCCGCTGTGTCGAATTCACCATCCGGCCCGGGGTAAATCATATACCAGTTAAACTGTTCACCTCGAACCTGAACCACATAATCCGGATTTTCAGGTGGTGATTTGAGATTGTTCCACTGCGGGAAGCTGAGCATTGCCAGGCCAAATACAATCACCGTTGTTACTGCGGTCCAGGTGATTTCAAGCTTCGTACTTCCTTCAATGTATTCAGCACGGTGTCCTTCTCGATGGCGATATTTAATGAGAAACACTATCAGCGTCGCCATCACAAGGACAAACACTATCGCGGTAATCCAATAGATGAGTGTAAAGAGGTCATCAATACCTTGCCCGAATGTTGATATATTCTCTGGGAGCCATTGAAGCATTCATTCCTCCTTTTTCCAAAAAATCGTAGGCAAAATATTCGTTAAGTGCAATATCTTAAGTCGTTTCTGCTGAAGCAGTAAACATTGCACCCAAGTAGGTCAAGATACAAAACAGAGTCGTAATCAATATAGAAAGTGTCCACGGCGGCATGCTGCCGGCTGTAGTTACGGTACCAGAATAGAGGCTGTGCCGAAAAGCGGCGAGCCCATAAGTTAAAGGGTTCAATTTCATTACCCACTCCAACCAAGGCGGTGCCCCCGCACTCGGAAAAAACGCACCGGACAACAGCCAAATCGGAATAAGTAAAAGGTTCATAATCGCATGAAAACCTTGCGTCGAATCCATCCGCCAAGCAAGCAGCAACCCAAGGTTTGTCAAACCAAAAGCCAGAAGCACCATCACGCCCAACGTCAAAGTCAGGGACAGAATACCGAAGCGGATACCAACCAGCGGTGCTAGAACCAGTAGCAGCACGCCTTGTAGAAGTGCCAATGTCGTTCCGCCTAAGGCTTGTCCAAGAACAATCCCCCACCTCGGCACTGGAGCAACGAGGACACCTTGTAAAAATCCCGTGTGCCGCTCATTCACAACCGAAATTGTAGCAAAAATGGCGGTAAAAAGCAAAACTAAAATGACGATGCCCGGATAAAAGTACTCAATATACCCGATTTCTGCCGAAGTACCAGCGGGTCGAAAAGAGGCATCCAAACCACTCCCAATCAGAAGCCAGAATACCAAAGGTTGCGCAATTGCACTGAAAAGTCTGCTCCGTTGGCGATAAAACCGAATGATTTCACGCCACCATATCGTTATAACCGGTAGCAAAACGCTCATCGCTCCGCACCTCCCTTACACGAACGGGGTGCCTGTCAGCTTTATGAAAACGTCCGCCAATGTCGGTTTCCCGAAACGGACCGCCTGAATCTCATCAGGAAATGTCGCAACCGCGTCCCTCACAAACTCGTGACCGCGCTCACATTCAACCCGGAGGCAATTGTCAGCTACTACTACTGAAATGCCAAACTTATCTGTAAGAGCAGTCCTAAGTGTCTCACAGTTCCTGCTCTCTATCATGACAACATCACCCCCGATTTCCGACTTGAGTTGGTCAGGGATTCCGAGGGCAACTAACCTACCGCTCTCCAAAATGCCTACTCGGTTAGCCAACTCCGCCTCATCCAAAAGGTGTGTTGTCCGGAGCACAAGAATATTTTCCGTTTTTGCAAGTAAACGCAGATAATCACCTAGTTGTCTTCTTACACCGATGTCCAATCCACTGCTCGGTTCATCTAGAAGCAAAACCCGCGGCGAATGGAGCATCGCTTTCGCAATTTCAACCCGTCTCTGTAACCCGCCGGACAACTCTTCGACAAGGTCATTCGCTCTATTTTTAATGTCAAACCTTTCCAGCAGTTCCGAAATTCTATGGTGTAAACGTTTCCCGCTCAAACCGTAGAGATGCCCGTGATGGCGCAAATTTTCAGTAACACTCAGCTTGACATCTAACCCGGGATGTTGAAAAACAACCCCTAATAATTTCCGAATCGCCTTCGCATCGGTACGCAAATCAAATCCGAGAATGTTCACACTTCCGGACGTTGGCGGGAGCAGCGTAGACAAAATCTTAAAAAGCGTTGTTTTGCCACTACCGTTCGGTCCGAGAAAACAGAGAATCTCACCACATGTTACGGTGAAATGGACATCGGCCAACGCACGCCGTGTACCGTAAGTGTGTGTTAGATTTTCAACCGTAAGCTTGTTCTTACTCACTGCTCTCTTTAAGTTTCAGCGTGAAATCCTGCTTGACTTCGCCACCTGCAGCAACCGTAACAGCAGCTGGTGCCTTGTTATTCGTACCACACGCTTCATGCCAATAGCCTAATTTATAGGTGCCGGGGGGAACATTTTCAATTGTGAACTCACCCTTTTCGTTTGTCACAGCAAAGTAAGGATGCGGTACATAAGCAATCCACGCCGACATCCACCCGTGAATGTCACATTTCACATTGACCGGGCCTTCTGCTTTCTTAGCGACACCTTCACGGGACAGCCGCATCTTTTTCCGCGTCTTCGGCTGCTGTTTGTTCACAGACGTGTTGTTTTTCTTACTACCGAAGATATGCACATTGTGTGTCGCCTTATCGCTATTCAACACCGTCAAGGTTGCACCAACAGGAACGATCTGCACATGCGGCTCAAATCGGCACTCCTTCTGGTCAATTTCTGGTTTTTTCGCTTTCGCGTCAAAATCCTTACCTTCTGAAATGTCCATCAGATAAACAATCGTATTTTTCACGACCTTCCCTTCGCCAACGACGAGGGTTTCATCGTGCTTATCCGTAGCACCACAAACCGCCTGATCTTTCGTAATTTCCAGCTTTTTCATCTCAGGCGCGTCGCCTTCAAACTTAACAACACCGCTAATTTTCCCACCGTTGCTAACCGACATCGTTTTATACGATTCCGGAAAAACAAGTTTATTCATTTTTTCCTCTTCCTCGTGGTTGTCTGCAAACACAATGAATCCGAAGCAGCACACGAGAAGAGCTGTGAGATATCCCAACATTTTAGTTTTCATTTTTATCTCCTTTATTGACGCACCTAATCCGATGGCGCGCCTTAGTAAAATTCAGAGTTTAAGGAGCATCGCTGCCCCCAATTATTTTTATTTTTACTATAGAATTACGTATTTCTTCGTTGTATAAACCCGCGTAAACCTATCAACAAACCGACAGACAGAAGTGCCACCAAAGGCGGGTAGATAAACCTTTTTGAAGACGGAACCGGTTCCAACACAAAAGTATACCAACTTGAGATAGCACGTTTCGTCTCAACGTCACCATTTCCACCATCCCATGCTGAAAAAGCGATAGGCACAAAGACACCCGGTTCAAGCTGAAGGTCTTTGTTATCCGAGGTTTCTAAGGCACGTTTAACCCATAGTCTGTATTGTCCATCGGTATATTCACCTTCTACCTGGAGGTCGCTCTGTTTTTCCTGTATCTCTGCGTTGTTTATACCTTTAGCCGTAAGTTCTGTCACCTGCTGCGGTGCGGAAGCCTTCCAGTGCCACAGGTAAACAGCCATCCTACCCCCCCAAAGGAAATACGGTTTCGGAGCTGTCGGACCCTTCGGCACCTTCACCGGAAATTGAATCGCTATTGCGTCCTCAAACGTTTTACCCGACTCTTCGTCACCTTCAACTGCAGTATTATGCGTACGGTCATCCCATATAAACAGAAACGCCACCTCGGTATCGTTATAAAACGATTTGACATTAACCGAGTCAATTGATGGATTGAACTGCCGCGGCTCAATGATAACCTGCCCCACAAGCGGAAAATAGCTCGCTTCAAGCGTCTCCCAAGCCGCATCCGCTAACGCTGGCAAATCACCCGCTGTCCATTGTGACCGAAGCACGTTGTTACCAATCGCTGCAGCTGGACGTTTTTCTGGAGAAAGTGATTTCACATAGTTCGCCAGATGCCAGCTCTTACTATAAAACGCTTGCATCGCTTTATCATACATCTGCTTCTGTTCTTCAGTCGCACTGCCTTCCGCTACCAAGTCTAAAACGTCGAAAGCATTTCCCATTTTTTCATCGAGTTGTGCATATTCCTCTTCTTCCTCCGCTGTCATTTCCGATTTACTATCCAATTCGGTATAACGTGTCGCTTCCTCCACCGTTAAGCCGAAAGAAGCGTCCTCAAACATAGGCATTGCAGAACCAGCGATGCCACCGATAAACCGTCTGAAAATGTCCGCCGTGTCGCTGCCACCTCTGAAATTCCAGCTTTCGGTCAGATTCGCCGGCCAGCTCTTAAAACCCCATTCATCCTCCAGGGTTGGAGCGGACGTCCCATCACCGCGCCCTACCTCACCGTGACATTCAAAACAGGCGAATTGTGTATAAAGCGATTTACCAATTTCAACGCTCTCTGCGGAATAAGCAATTTTACCCGACAAACTGATTTGCCGTAGCGGGGTCTCACTCGTCTTAAAACCCTCATAGAACGTCTTAATATAGGCTACCACTTCCCAACGCTCGTCTGCGCTCAGCGAAGTTTCCCAGCCAGGCATAGATGAACCGGGCATCCCTTCCGTAATAATGTCAAACAAATCCCGATCGGTTGGAAGCTCACCACCCTCTGTAGACCGGATTTTATACAAACCACGGGTGAAATCCCTCGGCCTCGGCAAAAGGTTTTCCGCCGCACTCCCATCGCCCCGGCCCTCAACACCGTGACAGTGTGCACAGCTTTTCTCATAAACCGTCTTCCCTTCTTCGGAGGCTTCTGGAGCGTTCTGAGCATGTGTTAACGAAACCCAGCAGAGTGTACCTACTATTCCCAAAATTAACACGAAGAGGGCAACATGTTTTGTTCTCATCTTTAGTGTCCCTCCCCAAAGGTTCGTGGCTGATAACCGGTATAATCCGACAGAAAGAGGATAACATCCCAAATCTCTTCCTGTGTTAGATAATCTTCCCAAATAGGCATTGCCGAATTCCACGGCGTGCCAGCTGCGGGTAACCCCGGACCGCCCTTCGCTATCCGCCAAAAGAAGAAAGATTCTTGGAAATTGGGAATAATCCCTGGGTCTTGGAAATTAGCGGGGAGCGGTTGGAGATAGGGGGCAAAATGCCCCTGCCCATCCAAATGATCGCCGTGGCAATAAAAGCAGTTCTGATAATAAACGCGTCTACCGTTCTCCACATGTGCCTTAAATTTCTCCAGATCATCTTTTTCATAGTGACGGTGCGGATTTACAACATCCTGCATCGACCCGATAACCTCATCTTTATAGGTCAACTCAAGCGGCGGCGATGGGTGTGCATCACGCGGGTCACCAGGCGGGTTTGCTCGTTGTGCAATAATCGAGTAGGTATACCCAAGCAGGAGAAGTGGAATCAACACGAATAACACGCGGCGGCGCATCCGGCGATTGTCATCAACTAAAGTTTCGTGGATAGGACGTAAAAATTCCCGAAATCGTGAATCCTCAACGGAGATATGCACCAAGATAGCGATGAAAATCAACCCCATATACATCGCAATCACACTGCCCGGTATGGGGACTGAAATAACGTTACCAACGACAAATCGCAGGAACACCCAGCATCCAACGAAAATTATAGCACATACTGTGAAAAGAGATGGCTTTTTCATAGTTTACCCCCTTAGTTATTCCGTTGTAGTTTCTGCCGTATCAGCCGATTCAGCCTCAGCTGTCGCTGTTTCACCGGTCAATGTGCTTAAAAAAGCGAGCAAATTCGCCATATCCGCTACCGATAAAATTATCGGAAAGTTCTCAGGCATCGGCGACTTGACGAGCAACCTTTTGCCAGAAGCGAGTGTCAAAATAGCCTCTTGCAGATCAAAAACATCGAAAAGCTCTTCGCTGCCATCCACTATTATAACAATTTCATCATCGTCCATCGTCCCAGACACGTGTTCCCCAACAATCTGTTCATCCTCATAGTCTGTAAGGGTCATCTGCTTTTTCACATCCGTTTTAGACAACGTTTGCGTTTCCTCACCGACTTTGAGCGTCACAGTGCCCTCTGTTTCCGAAACGAGTTCGCCACTTACGGGGGCATCCGCATCTAAAGGCGTTAGCGTCAATGTGAAATACCCCTTAGCCTTGAGATTTGACAGCTCCTCTATCGGTTCCTCGTCAAAATCACTCAGCAACAGGGTGTATTCCTCCTCTGTACCATCAGCGGCTTTTGTACGGACGACAATCTTTTCCGTATCTTGCGAGACAAGCGTCCCTTCATAAGTTACGCCTTTCACTTTTACCTTAACTGTTCCGTAGCCGCTAACAATTTCGGCATCCGGTTTTAGGATAGATTCCTCAAGATAACGTAACTCGTTAAAGGCTGCAATTTCGGTTAGTTCGGGGGCAGTGACAATTTCAAAGTCTTCACTCACTTCTCCCGCCTTCGGGTCTTCTAGACCTTTTATCACGTGGCACGAAATACATGCAGCCGAGATAAAGACCTCTTTCCCAAGCTCAGGGTCGCCAGTAAGCAGCGGGGGAAGTGCTTCCGCTGTTGCTCCTACGTCTGTTCTATCAATCGGTTCAGTAAACGGCTCTGGGTCAATTTCACCACCTTGACTTTGTAGAAAAGCGATGACCGCTTGAATCTCCACCTTTGTGAGTGCAATCGGGTTTTTCCACACCTCCGGCATAATCTTACCGTACCCGGGGACTAAATACTTACTCGGTTCATACAGCGATTCAATTAGATATGTCTTTGCATCTACACCGGGCTGACGGGTTGCAGCGTTTATACCGATATCTGTCAAATCCGGACATCTACCTTTCGGAGCGGAGGTATCCAACGTGTGACAAGCAGCACACTGCCCCTTTCCGTTAAAAATTGCTGCACCTAGCTCGGCTACCGCATCCGGATCGCTCCAATCCAACTCTGTTAAAGTCCCCACAGCTGTCGACGTTTCTGGAACAAGCCCCGCTACAAAGGCGTAAAACCAGATAACAGCAAGCGAGAACGTCAACAATTTCATGACGTTGGACCACAAAACGATATTCACCACCACTGATACGATAAACCAGACCGACCACGGCAGTAATTGCTCCGAAGCAATTGGGAATGCAGGGGCCCCAGCAATATAGGCGATGAAACTCACCACCATAACGATGAGACTTGCAACTTTTATGAGCGTGTTTTTTGACATTTTGGTCTCTTCCATATCTGTCCTTGCCGCCAGATGTTTTGCACGTTGCGTAGACTTGCATGTCCGCGAGTGTCTGTTCCTATCTGTCCGTTAATCGTCACCCTCTACAGCGGCCGCTTCTTCCACAACCGCCGCTTTCTGCTTCCGCTTTTCACCCCACAAACCGAGCCAGAAGATAAACCCAACCAGAGCGAAGAAGATAACCATAATAATCGCTACCATGTTCACCGCCTCGCCGAGAAGGGGTGTAAAGGCATCAGGCGATGTATCCTTCATGACTCCGAAGATATGCCACGCTTCTCTAAGGCCCGAGCGTGCATACCCCATCAATCCCATAAGCGATGTAAACGTAACCGCAATCAGGATTAAAACGTATTGTGAACGCTCCGTCATCTCACCCCACTTAATAGTGCCAGATGTCGTCGCTTTGCGGTACATAAAAATATCCACAACAGTCACAACCGCCATCACCGCAAGCGCAATTAAGACCTGATAGGGGGTCAGAATATTGACACGCAAATCTGTCGGAACAGAAAATCCAACGATGCCAATAACCACAATCGAAATCACAGCGAGAAAAAGAACCGCGGAAATCGTAACGTTACCAACCTTTTTCCAACTCGCCGTAGGTGTCTTCCCTGAACGCCGATAAAATAGAAAACTCAAAAAAGTCGTCAGAATAATGATGTTAACAGCCGTATTTTTGGCGGTCATCAACCCAAAAAGACCGAGGTGTGGATGATTTGCACCGCCCATCGCACTCAGTTCGCTTGCAGTTGAAATCTTAGAGAGCGTCCGCGGCGTCATCCAAATAGCAACACAGATAATGATAATCGTAATCATATACGGACGATACCGCGCATAAATCTCCGCACCTTGGATACGTCCCATGCCTGACCACAGATAATAGTTCGCACCAATAAACAGCACACCAATCATCACAGCTTGAATGATAAACAGCCACGAAAACAGACTACCCATCATGTTGATGCCCATCGTATTATTGAACATGTAGATTTCTCTACCGAGCCAATAACCGAGAAAGGGCAGCGGAATAAGACCACACAGCGCGATAAAGTTACCAGTATACCCCATCCAATCGTAATGTGCTTTATCCTCTTTCGTCTTCGCAACGAGGAAACGGAACGCAGCATACGCGGCCACAATTGAACCACCGAACGCTATATTACCAACCAGCCGGTGGATATTTACAGGCATCCACGTGAAATTGTTGACAGCATCCCAAACAGTTCCCATGAACTCGCCGGTCGTCTCGTTATGGAGTGGAACCATTGTATGACTCGTAACCCCCTCCATGGCCGTTTCAGGCGTTAGCGATGGGTCTGCCTCCAATTTCTCCGCTATCCAAGACTTACGCCGCCCTTCAGAGAGCACGCCGTATTGGGTTGCAGGACTGGTTTGGTAACTTAACCATGAATTAGAGACAAACATAATCGCTGTGCCGAACACGTTTAAAAGCACGCCGAGAAACAGGTGCCATCCTTTGTGCCTACCCTGCATCTTATCCCAACCGTAGGAGTAGAGATAGAGCGTAAACGTCTCCCCAAAGAACAGCAGCACATAGAAAAACATTGTCGGCCCGAAGATACCGCTCAACTTGCTCATCACCTTCGGATAACACCATATAAGGATAAAAACGAGAACGCCGCCGAGCAAGGCTGTTGTCGAAAACGCCCCCATACAGAGTTTGATAAATTCTTGTGCCATCCGGTCATATCGCTCGTCCTTTGTTTTCCAACCGATAAATTCAATGATAACAGCGAACATCGGCACACCGAGGATAAAAGAGCCAAACAACAGGTGTAGTTGTGCAGCAATCCACGCCGCGCTTCGGCTACCAATCTTCGGAAACGGACGGTATTCAGCCTCAGTCAGGTCCTTCGTCTCCTGCGCGAACCCAGGAACAACAACCAATAACGCCAAACCGAGCAGCATAAAACCGAGGATGAGGAAAAGTCTCTTTTTCGTTAGAGAAGGGCAACAACGCATTCTTTCGTTTCTCTCAAAATGTTAGTAGTAGGGCAATTCATTGCCCGTTCCGTTTCACTAGCCTTAAAACACAGGCACCTATTTTTTCGGCTTAGGTTTCTTAAAGTCCGTGCTTTTGAAGCTGACAGCAACGTCACCACTTTCAGGCACGTCAACGGTTTTATTCGCCGAGCCGAGTTCTTCATGCCATGCAATCACGCGTGCCTTACCAGCAGGCACATCTTTCAACGTATATTTGCCAGTGTCCGCAGACTTTTCGTATGCATCCGGACTAATCCACTTACCTTTATCATCTTTCTGCCCGGTTACCGTAAAATAGTTGCTATTCACAGCGACAATGTAACCGCTCATCCAGGAATGGATATCGCATGTCAACTTAATCGGTTCCGCTTTCGTAATTTTGTACGGGATAATTATCCCCGGTTCCGGGACCTGAAAGTTTGGCGCGTCGTTCTTCGTAGCGTGAGAGTGGACATTGTGTGCAACCGGGTCACTGGAGGTCACATCAACGGTAACGCCTACAGGCACTGCAAGGACATGCGGAAGATACCGGCAGCCTTTTTGGTCCATCACAAACTTTTTCTTTGGCACTGTGACTTTAGCCCCGCGAACGCGAACAGAAATCACAACGTTCTGGATACCTTTGCCTTTTGAAACAACAAGCACTTCAGATTTCTTCCCCTTTACTGCGTCGACACAGTGTTGGTCCTTAGTAGCCTTTAGCATTGCCCGTGCTGGTGCATCACCTTCATACAGGACGGTGCCAGTGATATTCCCAGCAAGTGCTACACTCGCCACTGTTCCAAAAACAAATAAAATCGTTAGGATTTTTAAGGTTTTCATAATTTTTTTCTCCTTAATATAGTTTTCTCTTATATGTTAACACCCTAGGAATTGGGAATGCAACCGTGAAAAAACAAACGTCACGGATATCCGTGTCCATTACGGGCGGAACATCTCCTTAATATAGGCAAGAAGCTCCCGTTGTTCTGCTTCATTGAGGTAGTAGTAAAATGCAGGCATATCGTTTTTACCGGTGTTGATGCTCTCAAGCAGCTCTTCATCGTTGTGCACTTCCCACAAAGTGGTATCCGTTAAATCGGCAGGGTCTAATTTTTTGAAGCGACCAATCCGTCCGTTGCCCATTCCATCGTTACCGTGGCATCCAGCACAATATCTTGCATATTTATACTCCACCTCTGACTGATACTTCGTGCTCGGGTCAACCTGCTTCCCTAACCATATTAATCCGTTCAGCCACACAGCAATCATGATGATTACGATGACAAGGTGTTTCATAATACCCACTCCTCAGCCAGCGTAAAAATGGGCAAATCGCACTTCTGGGCAGACACTATTGCCCAAGTGAAATTAGGTAATCCCGAACCAATTGTATCTGTCTTTCAGCGTCATTATCAGCATAACCTTCAACAGCCATGTGTTTTCCATCTATGAGCGGCCATGCCTGTGGCATCGCAGTACCACGTTGGAACGACTGCGGGTCTTTCATCCAATCAATTAACCAATCCACCTTAAGCCGGTCCTTCGCCAAAGAGAGGTCTGGCCTGCCCGCTTTATCACTACCATCTGGAATGACTTCACCTTTTGCAGGGTGACACGAGATACACTGTAGTTTGTCAAAAATTTGTTTACCCACTATCAAATCTGCTCGCGTTGGGGTTGGCGATTCAAGCGTTTCGTAAGGGAACGGTTCATCATCCAGAGCAGAGAAATATTTAACAAGCGTGGTCGCTTCATCATCCGATAGCCCGAAAGTCGGCATCCGCACCTTCAGTCCATAGCGGATATCGGAGGGATTCTTAAGGAACGCAAACAGCCACTCCGGATAGACTCGTGCCCCTTCAGCTTGCAAAGGCGGCGGCGAGAACTGCTTCGCAGTCGTCTGATCGAGTCCTTCATGGGCTATAATGACATCCCGATAATCGCCACCTTCACCTTCAATCTCGTGGCATCCGGTACAGTTATATTTTTTTACCAAACGTCTACCCGCATCAATCTGGTTCTGTTTCTCCACCTGCATCGGTTGCGCTGCATGCTTATAGATATAGTTGAGCGGATACTTCTCCGGTTGGAAACTCTTTAGGAGCACAGCCAGAGCTCTTGCCTCCGCGTCGTTAACCTGAAAAACAGGCATGCGCGACATAATCCGCCGGGTTTGATACCGGCGCGGGTTAGTAATCTTCCCAATTGTCCAACCGTGCCAACTGTGCTCAACATCCGCCGCCACCGTGTCCCCGAAATCAAACTCTTCGGTCATTTTTGCCCCAAATTCTCCGAGGTCCGCCCCGACTTTGGATTCATTCTCAAAACCCGGAATTTCGTGACATCCGAAACACCCGTAAGTCCTGACGAGCTTCTCACCCTCTGCTACGTCCACCTCTCCGACTGACTCCGTAACAACGTTAAGTGTTTCCTTTTGCAGGCTCATCAGATACGCAACGACGTTGTCAACCTCACGCGTGCTCAACCGCAAGCTCGGCATAGCTGTATCAGGGTCATAAGCTTTCGGGTCGATAATCCATTGGCGCAGATAGTTCGGTGTAACCTTTGTACCGACGCTGTCAAGTGCCGGCCCGAAATCACTGCCCAGGTCACCCACGGTGTGGCACGTTAGACAGCCCACCGTTTTCACTGTCTCTTCACCCGCTCTAATTGCCCTTTCAGATGTAGAATATGTTCCTGAGGCTTCGTCCAACGTTGTATCTGTCCGCTCAGCAAGATAGGCAGCGATAGATTTGACCTCATCAACGACCCGCGCCACAGCATCCTCCGCGTACGGATACGTCGTCCCATCGTCCGCTCTAACGACATAGCCGGTCTCAGTTTTCGTAACTGCACCGGTCCGCTGTCCACCATTTTTGAGATAAACAATTTGGCTCATGCCATCAGCAGGGAAGAAATTCGGCATTGTCGTCTCAGGCAGATACGCCTCCGGTTTCTTAATCCAACTCTCAAGCCATGCCGTATCTTTTACCTTACTTCCAACTTTTTCGAGTGATGGACCAACTTTACCAATCGTGTCAATCGCGCTGTAACCCTCAACCGCGTGACATCCATGGCAACCGAGGTCTTCAAACAGAGCGAGGCCCTCGGTAAGATTCGGAGCGTAGTCCTCCGGGGCATTTGTGTCAGGGTTCACACCGTAATCTAACTTCATCACACCATCGTGGCAGCGGCGACAATTAGACTCCATGTACCCCTTCGTCTCTTCAGATGCACTGCCGGTGTGTTCATCTAATCCTAAAACAGGCGTGAGCCAATATTCTGCGTGCGTTAAAGCATGCGCAGCTTTCTCTGTCAATGCCTGTCCTTGCCCACCATGGCACGGAGTACATCCGAATCTATCAACCGGGTGTTTTGCAAGGAGCACATCCCGATGCGAATGCGTTCGAAGCACTGAGGCGTAGTCAGTTTCATAAGCAATTTCAACTACCCCGAAAACATCCGGATCTGTGAACGTGAGCGTACCATCCCCCGCCAATGTGTATTCTTCCGTCTCCGCCTCAAAATCGTCAATTAAAATTGACTCGCTGCCCACTTTAACCCTCGGATGCTTGAGTTGAACGACAACAAGGTTGTCACCATCACCCTCTATCTCAAACGTCTCCTGCGCAGCATGGTCGTACCCACTTTTGTCTATCGCGAAATGGCATGTCGTACACCTATCCGCCGTATAGGCGAAATCTTCAAGATAGTATTGAACAATACTACGGGTTTTCCGAAATGGGTTTTCTAACAGACTCCCGAGGAAATTCCGCTTGATACCGCCCACATCATGCAGCTTTTCTTGCAGCCGCGTGACTGCCTCATGACGCGCTTTGTTTGCCTGAACCGTTGCCAATTCCGCTTGTGCCGCGCTAATACCACTCTGGATATCTGCATCGGCGGGTTTATATTTCTGGGCAACTAGATAAATACTCAGTGCTTCCTCTGGGTTACCGTTTTCTTGATGGAACGCTGCTAACGCCTTATTTGCCTCTGCAAAGGTAGCTTGTGCTTCTATAATAGCAGCTGTCAGCTCACCTTCAATCTGGGATTCCAGAGCATCCAATTCCTTCTTCCATTTTTTGACTTTTGCATCCTGCTCACCCGAGCCCTGTTCCTTGGCTTCATGGAGACTATGCTGGTATTTATAGTTAATCGCATCTGATTCGCTCTGCCGGAACTTCCGTTCTTGGAGGGCCTCATCAAGCGTAACTTGCTTGTTTCTTACCTCCTTCTCTAATTCCCGAAGTTCTTTGGTATCAACCTCTCGCGCCTCCGGGATATCGGGCAGGTCTTGCATGGCAATTTCCAATTCTGCCTTCGTCTTTTCATATTCATATTGATAAAACTGTTGTTGAATCTCTTTCCAAGGTCGACGCGTAATCATTTCGCTCCAAAACCCCCATACGGTTACCAACCCCAGCAATCCGGAGAGAATAAAGAACAGCGCGGAATACGATTTACTTTCAGCGGGAATTTCTTTTTTGCTCCTCACGAAACCTTAACCTCCAAGTCAAAAAATAGACATTACTACTGTTAAATGTTGAACCACGGTGATACCCAAATATATTTCACATTAAAGCCTAAGCGGAGAATCATTTTGATAGGTAGGGCAAGCATCGTCAAAAACAGAAAAGAGACGATGACATATCGGATAAGTCCAAGTTCCTGTAAAAAACGGCTACTTTGCCTGCGCCATACATAGAGAACCGGCCCAAGAGCATAATACGCGGCTACCACGAAAAATCCGAAAAAGTTCGCCGTCGACGCATCTCTAATTCCAAACAGATAAGACAGGTCCACATTCGTTAGCGGCACAACAAGGTGCGGATCCCATTTCTGCCACGGCCAAAACAGATTCCACCCAGGGCCCCTAAGAAACGTGCCAACCACCATCAACACAATCCACAGAATCAGAAAACCGAAACAGAACACAGCCAGTGCAAACGGACGCTCTTTTATCGTGTAATACCCCTTGCCTTTTTGGTTAATGTCTATATACGGAATAGCAATAAGACCAGCGATAATCAACCCAGGAAGCACTACACCAGCAATCCACGGATCGAAATAAACCAGCATCTCCTGCAACGCAAGAAAATACCATGGAGCTTTCGATGGATTCGGTGTCTTCGCCGGATTGCTCGGCTCTTCAAGCGGGGCATCAATCATTATTGACCAAACCCCAAGCACCAGCATCACGATAATCGCACAGATAAATTCGTTCCGACACAAATACGGCCAGACATAAACCTTATCGTTCAGCGCAGCATCCGACGGCACCCCTGCAAGGTCCGTCTGACGTGCCTGCCGATACGCAAGCCACATAAAATAAGGTATCAAAAAGAGAATAGCGACAATCGGAACATTATCAGGTTTCGATACTAGAGCTAAAAAATTCTCCATATCTTAATCTCATCTCCTTCCTAATTCCCTGAAGAGCATAGTTGCACAACGCATTCCAAGACAGGGTGTATTAGAGCGGGCCAGAAATCCCACCATCCTTACGCACACGCCAAAAATGCAGCGCCATCAGCAGACTCGCCAACAGCGGCACAGCGATACAGTGCAAGATATAGAAGCGTAACAACGTGGACTCTCCGACCATTGTACCCCCTAACAGCGCAAACCGCACATCGTTTGCCTGCGTAATATCTTGTGGCGCAAACGGGCCCTCATGTCCTAAAACTGGGGTAGCACGTGCCATATTCGTTCCAACCGTAACCGCCCACAGTGCAAGCTGGTCCCAGGGCAACAGATACCCTGTAAAACTCAGGAAAAATGTCACAAGCAGCAGGATAACACCGACCGCCCAATTAAACTCCCGCGGTTTTTTGTAGGAACCTGTCAAAAAAACCCGGAACATGTGAAGCATCACCGAAATAACCATACCGTGCGCTGCCCACCGGTGCATATTCCGCAACAGCATCCCAAATGGAATGTCAAACTCAAGATATTGCACATCATGGAAAGCATACTCCGCCGTCGGACGGTAATAGAACATCAGCAGCACACCCGTCACAGCTGTCACCAAAAACATCAGGAAGGTAATGCCCCCCATACACCAAGTGAACCGGAAGTTCAGCGCATGCCGAGAAACCCGAGGCGGATGCAGATGCAACCACACATTCTGTAGAATTTGTAAGGTATACCGGCGCCCTGTATCTTCGTAACCGTGCCGAAAAATAGAACGCCAAATATCGGAATTGGTAATCTTCTCTTTAAGCCCTTTACGTTCTTCGTTCATTTATATCCCTTCTTTAAACTTTCAGAGATGCACCAGGGTCGCCCCATTGCCCTTTTTCACCCAAAAATTTCACCGATTTATCAATTTCAAGCTGACCATCTTCTGCCAAAGCAATCTTCACCCGCTCAAGAGGCCGAGGGGCCGGCCCCTCATAGTTGATACCGTCACGGTCAAAACCGCTACCGTGGCATGGACACTTGAACTTATTTTCCGAACCGAGCCAACGCGGGGTGCAACCCAAATGCGTACAGGTTGCTAACAGCGCGTAAAACTCACCATCTTCACGCCGAACAATCCAAACGCCAAACGGCTCCTTCTTATATTTTTCGCTAACGCTCCCCGGCGGATATTCCCCAGGAAAGCCCGCTTTAAAGATAGACGACGGTTCAAACAGCACACGCGGGTAGAGGTATCGCACCAGCCCAGGACCGAAACACAATCCCAATGCTGCCGTGAAGTTCCCCCAACCGAGAAATTTGAAAAATTTACGTCGAGATAACACGTCTGCCCCCTAATCTACAAAATCACAATTATTGCTTTAAACTTTGCGTATCAAGTATATCATAAATTATAGAATTGTCTAGCATAAATTGCATGTCTAAAAATTACCATATCACGGATATCCGTGAATTTTTCCCTAATTCGATAAACCCCTACTCTCTGTAGGAGCGTGCTGTGCACGCGATATTGTGTAGGTGCGTGCTGTGTTTGTGATACTCTTCTGTCGTGCTGTGCACGCGATATTGTGTAGGTGTGTGCTGTGCACGCGATATTGTGTAGGTGTGTGCTGTGTTTGCGATACTCTTCTGTAGGAGCGTGCTGTGCACGCGATATTGTGTAGGTGTGTGCTGTGTTTGCGATACTCTTCTGTAGGAGCGTGCTGTGCACGCGATATTGTGTAGGTGTGTGCTGTGTTTGCGATTTTCTGTAGGAGCGTGCACAACACGCGATAGATATACTATAGTTTGGACAATTTCTGTGAGATAGATGCCCGATTTCAAAGCATTTCTGATTTTTCTCACAGTTGCTCACACAAGGGCAAATAGGAGAAAAATAGGATAGGATGTGCGAAAACGCAGCCCCAGCGGGGCGGAATGTTTATAGCATGTTGGAAACCATTGGAAACCTATGGAAACCGTTGGCATTTAGCAAGAAGGTTGTGATGCTAAGTATATCTCTGCCGCGCGTCAGAGTCCTCTTCCTCTTGCCAATTGCTTAATTGCCAAAGAGATTGTTACGCACCGGACACTCCGCGTTCTCCGCGCCTTCCGCGATTCAGACAACACACGCGAAATCCAATCTTCCACCCTTCCACCCTTTCCCCCTTCCATTCTCCCAATCTTCCACCCTTCCAATCTTCCACCCTTCCGTCATTAACGGATAATCTTCACATTAATAGCCGGACTATCCTGTTGAAACTGTTGACCGTTGATTATCGCTGAAGCGCGGAACCTAACCTGATACGTTTTCGGCTCCAGAGAACTCAGTGCCTCCAATGGAAACTTCACATCCATCCCATTAACAGGAATCGTAACAGGAGAAACAGTAATACCCTCCGGTATACCTATAGGCGTAATGGTAACAACATCCGTGAACCCACCCCGCCGTACCACACTCACCGTAAGCGTAGCCGACTTCGTAATCGGTTCACTTTTTGGCGGAGATTCAACCTCTTCCTCAGCAGCTGCAGCCGGTGCCGGATTTGCAATAGCGACCGTCTCACCTTCACCTGTTAGCGTAGCATCATCTTTCGCTGCCGAGGCAGCTTCCTCCTCAGTTTCTGTTTTAGGGAAAACAATACTAAACCGCAAAGGCTCCACCGTTACAATGAAAGGCGCAGCGACAACATTTAGCGGAATAGCAGGAGCCGCCTCCGTCACATTTTCGCGGTCGACATTTGCTGTACCGGTAACCGAAATATAGGCAGTACCCGGCGTAGGCACAACAGAGAATTGTTCCCGCCGTTCAACAGTACCCGCCCGCAGTGAAATCACCGCACTATTTTGCCCCGCTGGAATTGTCGCCTTTCCTCCCGAAATACGGGGCGGAACTCCTTGTGTCGAAAGCGCAATAGGACCATTAAAACCGGCGCGTCGATTCGCAATAACGTGGAAGCTCATAGATTTATTGTGAACAACCCTTAAATCAACATCAGCAAATGAGAGCGTAAAGGCAGGTGCCTCCATCACAGTCAACAGAATCCCCTTCGGTGACCCAGTCGATTCTATACGTTGACCCCCAATAGCTCCAACCCCAACGATAGAGAACGGGTGCAGCCCAAGCGGCGCGTCCGAAGGTGCAGTTATCGTCAACACTGCTTGATTTTGACCGGGGTATAAAATTGTCGGACTGACTATAAATCCTTTCGGAAGGTCCGGGGAATAGAAGCGAAGCGCACCATTAAACCCATCCAAACGTGCTACAGAAACCGTCGTCATCAGAGTCCCACCTCGACTAATACGCGGGTTATCGGCACCCACATTCACCCGAAAACCCGGGTTAAGTGGACGAATCGTCAGTCGATATGGATAATCTCCGCCACCGGCACCGTTTAGGTCACGCACCGAAATAGCGTAATCGCCTGCCTCCGGAAATGCAAAACTGAGCCGGGCATCCGTTCCACTAGCATCATCGTTGATACTTAATATCTGTTCTTCAACGCTGCCCTCGGCTTCCCCTTTTTTATGAGAATAGAGCGTAAGCAACGGATCGAGTTTAGATTGAAAACCGCGCGCCGCAACATCAAAGACAAAACGCGTCCCTTTCTCTACCTTGAAAGAAAACCTATCGATATCGCCAGCCTTCTCTATCTTTCCGTTGACAGTTATCGGCGTTCCGATTTTGTTCTCTTTCGTTAGCGCGTTATTCGGCTCATTCTCAGCTGTTTCGTTAAATTCACCGATAGCGAACGGATGCGGATTAGTCTCAAGGCCACCGGGCGTACTCACCCGTAGCTCCTGACTGCCTAATGGCGTTTCAGCACCAATGTCAAGTTGTATTGCATTGACCGAGCCCAAGTTTGCACCTGTCACATTCACGGTCGTAGCGGTACCCCGCTTTGCACCGAGTGGAAAAATGCTCTGAAGATACGGCAACTCACCGATACTTAACCGATATAGATAATTCCCGCCACCTTGATAGCGAATGTCCCGCAGCTGAAGCGTATACTCACCCGCTTGTGCCGTTGTGTAGTTAATAAATGAATCTAACCCGTTCCCGAGGCCACTTTCCACAACCTCTGCACCGTTCGGGTCAAGGAGAACGAAGTACGAATCCAAAGCGGACCCAATACGTTGCGCGCTTATGTCACAGATAAGCTGTGCCCCTTTTCTTAATTTAAAACGGAACAGATCAGCATCTTCAATGGAGGAAACCACACCGCTTACGGTAACAGGCAACTCAAGCATTTGTGCCTCATCCATTGTAGAATTCGGCTCCTGTTCCGCTATCTCAGGCAGATTACCGACAATGAAATTTTGCGGATTGGAAACACCATTCGGCGTGATGAGCCGCACCTGATGCGTACCGAGCGGTGCATCCGCCGCAATTTGGAACGATACAACCAGACGCGGGTTGTTCGGAATGTTACCGGAGATGCCTGAACCGTTAAAACGGACAGTCGCCACCGGCGACTTTTTCGTAATTTCCGCGTTAATCCCCGTTTTATTGAACCAGACCTCTGCTGTCTCACTGATGTTTTTACCATCCAGTATAATTTCAATAGTTTGTCCGCGTTGTGCACCACGCGGCGATATACCTGTCAACTGCGGTGCAACCTGTGCATGAACTAAACCGACAACCAAAAACAGAATCAAGGTTATCTGACTCAAAAACCATCTTTGTCTTTTATGTTCTAATAATATATCAGGCATCTCTATTACCTCTTATGAAAATGGGGTGTTTATAACGTGAGTTAAGTGTTCGTAGTAGGGAAACCATTCATTGCCCATCGATACCGAACTATTTATTTAACGTGAGTTTGAAAAAAAGTTTTCCCCTAGTATGAGGAGCGGGCTGGTTGCCCGAATACTGGGCGAGAAGTCTGCTTCTTAGGGACGATATCTTTATAGAAAGCCGTTTCTGTCCCAGCTCTTAGTCCCGTAGGGACGATATCTTTATAGAAGCACGCAACCGGTCCAGACTTAGCCCCGTAGGGGCGATATCTTTATAGAATGTTGGCTTATAGAAATTTAGCAAGAAGGTTGTGATGCTAAGCATATCTCTGCTGCGCGTCAAAACCCTCTTGCCAATCGCCAATCGCCAATCGCCATCCTAGAATATCCCGGTAATCACTTCACCTTTAACCAACTCACGAGGCTGGTCTAAGTGATTCATCACGATAGTGTGCGGGTCAATACCAAGCGTATGATAGACCGTCGCCAGAATATCCCGCGGATGCACCGGTTTTTCAAGCGGGGTTGAACCCGTCGCATCAGATTTACCGTAAACCTGACCACCCTTCACACCAGCACCAGCGATTAGACCGGTATAGCAATACGGCCAGTGGTCCCGACCATCCGGAGCGTTCCCGTTGCCTGACGTGCTGATACCCATACGAGGCGAACGTCCGAATTCACCGATAGCAAGCACAAGCGTATCCTCTAACATACCGCGCTGAGCTAAATCCTCCAGCAGCGAAGATACCGCACTATCCAACTTCGGACAGTGTAGATTTTTCAACGGACCGAAATTCGCAGCGTGCGTATCCCATGCCGTCGTATTCGGATTACCGTTCGCAACTGAGGGCCAGTTCACCTGAACAAAACGCGTACCAGCCTCAACCAATCGGCGAGCGAGCAGCACACTCTGTCCAAATGTGTGCCGACCGTAGCGGTCACGCATCTCATCCGGCTCCTGTGACAAATCAAACGCGTTTCGTGCCTTCTGCGACAGGATAAGGTCATACGCCTTCTCATAATGCTCATTCAGCGCATAAGAATCCGCCACCTTGTCAATTTCTGGCATACTTGCATTAATCGTTTCAAGGAGCGTCTTCCGCCGCTGCAACCGCACCGGGGGCACCTCTGGACGGAGCGTCAAATCGTCAAGTTTCACCTCTTTATTCGGGTCTTGGAAGAGGAAATACGGGTCATACGCTCTACCGAGGAAACCAGCGTTTCCACCTTTACCGATGATATTACTCTCCTGCATCGGGCGTGGAAGTTGCACAGCAGCCAACATCGCTTCGGCTGGCGGCTTGAGCTTCGCAATATGCGCCGCCGCATTCGGATGATCGGCTGGAGACGGCGGATCCAGTTGGCCCGAAGGCGCAACCTTGTCCGGCGTTTCACCGGTAACCATCTGATACATCGCCGCAGTGTGATTGAAAAGTCCCGCTGGCGTATAACTTACGGAACGGATAAGACACGCCTTATCCATCTGTTTCGCCAAAAGCGGCATCGTTTCTGATAACTGAATACCCGGAACATTCGTCGGAATCGGGTTAAATTCTCCACGGATATTAGAGGGTGCATCCGGCTTCGGATCCCAGATGTCAATATGGCTCGGGCCGCCTTGTAAGAAAAGCAGAATAACTGAATTCGCTTTGCCCCAACCACTTACAGCCGGTGCCACATCAACTGCCGTACTCGCCTTCGCTTGAAGTGACAAGACTTGGGGTAGGCTAATGCCCAGCATCGCCGCGCCCCCCACGCGGAGAAATTCTCGACGCGAGAACCCGTCACATAATCTTCCAGGGGCTTGTGGTAATGATAACATCCTTGTTAATTCCTCCTAAAATAGTGGTAACACGGGCAGATAACGTATCTACCTGTTGGCAATTGGCTTATGGCTTATAGCAAGAGAAAGAAAACTCTGACGCGCTTCAGATATGTTATTAGAAGCACAAACCTCTTGCTAATTGCTAATCGCCAATAGCCATTTGCCAATAACTAACGATTGAATAAAAACGCTGGACTATTAATCAACGCCCACAGCAAATCTTGTGCGCCTTCCTCTTTAGATTCTGCTGCAGCGATATGCTCTGCCGCCTTTGCAGCTTCAGCTTCCGATGGCAACCGAGCAAGCGTCGCAAGATATAATTCTTCAACGATGGCACCAGCATCCGCATCCACTTTTGTAAGTTTTGCAATTCGTCCCGCAGGGTCTATGAGCGCATCCGCGACTGTCGGCCCGTTAAGCAGGTTCATTGCATGTGCAAGACTCACCTCACCGGTCCGCTCACATTCACAAGAAGACTCACGTTCTGGCCTCCCGAAAAGTTTCAAGAAACCGTCATCTTTTACCTGACTATCGGGCAACTGAACCGCGCGGAAGTTTTTCGGCACCGCTTGGAATTTCGGGCGGCTCCCCGTCGCTATGCCGATGGCATCTAGCAACTGCTCCGCTGTCAAACGCCGCGCAGTCCCGTGCGAGAAGTTAATTTCATCGTCTTGATTCCACTTATTCGTCTTAATACTCTGCTGATAAGTTCTGGAACGGGCAATCGTTTTCATGATATGTTTCATATTAAACCCGTTCTCAACAAAATCCTTCGTCAGCGCATCAAGCAGTTCCGGATTGCTCGGCGGATTGCTCGTTCGAATATCGTCTACTGGCTCGATGATACCGCGCCCCATGAAATAACTCCAGAGACGGTTCACACCCGCCCGCGCGAACATCGGATTCTCCGGGGCAGTAAGCCACGTAGCAAACGCTTGCCGCCGGTCGTTTGTACCTGAATCCACCTCGCCGAACGGAACGGAAGGTTCAACTACCGCTAATGTCCGTGGATGTTTCACAGGACTGTCCGTATAACTTGCATAAACGATTTCATCCCCAGGCAATTGCCCACGTTTTACCTTAACATCCGCGAAAAACGCCCCCAATTCATAATATTGATTCTGAGTCCATTTTTCAAACGGATGGTCATGACACTTATTGCAGGAGAAGCGAACACCGAGAAAAAGCTGTGTCGTATTTTCTACAACCGCCGTATATTCGCGCGACACCCGAAAATAACTCGCCGCCGGATTCGTGTACGCACTTCCCGAAGCTGTCAACAGTTCCCTGACAAACCGGTCATAAGGCCGGTTCTCCTTAATCGCATCGTGAATCCACTCCTGGAACAGCCAAACCCCGCGCTCACCGAGAAACTTACGATTAGACTGAAGCAGGTCCGCCCACTTATGCGTCCAATGGTCAACAAACTCCGGTGTTTCTATCAACACATCAATTAACTTTTCCCGTTTCGCCTTCGAGTCGGTGTCATCCTTCAGGAAACTGCGCACCTGCTCAGGTGTCGGCGGAAGCCCGGTCAAGTCTAGATAAATGCGACGCACAAATTCTTCATCGGTACACAACGCTGACGGTAGAATTTTCAACCGCTGAAGCTTATTGTGAACGTGCGTATCAATATAGTTATATTCAGGGGTTTCAACCCATTCGTAACCGCTCCGGTCCCCCATAACGATAATGCCGTTTGTGCTATATGTCCCTTCGTAACGGGTGAGAATAGCCGTTTCGCCACGACGTGCAGCAGTGACCACCCCCGCATCCGTTACAGTTGCAACATCGTTAACACTACTTGTGAACTTCGCCTCACGGGTAACATCCCGCGTCGTGCCATCCGCATAGTGTGCGATGACGACCAGCTGTTGCATCATCCCGGGCATCGCCAATTCAGCGGAGTCCGGTAGCACCTCTATCCGTTTCACACGGTCGATGCGGCCAACGTCAGAAATCGCGCCTTCCGCTATCCATTGCCGAAGGAGCTTATAATAGCGGGCCCCTGGCACTATCACCTGCCCGCCTTTGTGCGGCACCTCTGATGTCGGTTTGAGCAACATCAGGCTCTGCTCAGGGAACGCCCTATTGAAACGTCGTCCAGAAATGTCCTCGATTAACAGCTCATAATCGAACTCTGGGTCATAACCGCGTAAGGAAAGCTTGAAACCATTTTTGCCCTTCGCTCCACCGTGACATGTGCCGTTATTACACCCCGCATGACTCAGGGTAGGCATCACATCCCGAACAAAACTTACAGGCGGCGCGTCTATACTTTCGACCGTTACCGGGAGCTCAGCACTAAGCCCTTTCGCTTTAACAACAACTTTTGTTGAACCGACCGCTATCGGAACAATATACCCCGATTCGTTAATTTCTACACTATTAGATGCGGACGTTAGCGTTGCGCGATGCGTTACATCGACCCATGCTCCATCCGCTGTTTGTCCAGAAACGAGGATACGGCGTTCATCGCGCGCATGCGACAACGTCAACGCCTCTGGATGAACCTTCAACGCTTTTAGGGCAATGCTTTCAAGCCCATCTTGCGCCGCTGATACCTCTACACTCGCCGCGGGATTCTCCATCTCACTTGAAACCTCAAGCAGAAAACACATGGAAAATACGATAAGGAGCGTAGCAAACAAATGAACACTGCGTTCCATATTAACCTCCGGATGTGATATGAAACTTACTTTTTTAAAGGAGCGATGAAAACCGCCCTGATATTTTGGGTTTACCACCGATTTTTCAGATGTCCCCACACCACCGGCAACTTGCCGCCGGGGGATACATCTGCATATTCCGATTCATTCGCCAACCAATTGATAACATTTTCTGTGAGTTGTTCTAATTGGTCAATGTCTTTGTTATTCTTATGATAGTTCGGCAGCCGCCAATTCATATTGAACACCTTACCGCTACCAGCTTTCCAATAACCGAACGCGGCAATTTGGTCTTTCCAATCGTTTGCAGGCGGCCCCCAAGCGTTCGCAAGCGTCCTAAAATTCTTCCAAAGCTTGTTATAATAATCGCCACTCTTTGGGAATCCTGTGGAATTGACCTGAATCCTATCGCCGACTGTCGGTGCCTTGCCCTCAATATTCTTCAATCCCTCAACTAGACCAAGGTCTAGTGTCTCTTGCAGTACCGTGATACCGACGTTTTGGCCGTCGTCTAAAACGGCATTGTATTGGCGAGCGACAGCGTTTTCCAATCCCATCGGTGTAGCATAACGGATTGCCCATGCTGTCAGAAGCACTGCACCCCCACTTTCCGCGTAGTCCAGGAACGCATCAATTTCCGCATCCGACAAAGCCCCGGGGTCGCTATCCCCTTCATGCCACCACACAACGCCATACTGCTTAAACGTCGCACTCTTCAGATCATTTTTGCCCAATACCGTCGTTTCAAACGTCTCTTTTGCGAAATCCAGTGCAGGGGTTGTAAACGGACCATCCTCCCCGAGATAGAGAAAACCCACATTCAACTTTGCTGCATTTCCTATATTTAAACCACATATCAACATTAAAGTCAAGAAAAATAGAACTTTTCGATACATTTTTGCTCATCCTCTGAATTTTTTGGCAATTTTTGTGAGTTTCACGACGTATGTTCGCGAAGCCGCCCCTCACCTAATTTCACAAACTCCGGCTCCATCTCAAACGCAATGAAATCTCGCCGATGCCGCTTACACACTATTGGGCAGGTACCCACCCCAGCAAACGGATCCAAAACCAAATCGCCCGGCAACGAACTCGCTAACACCAACCTCTCAATTAACCTCTCAGGTTTCTGAATCGTGTTAAGGGCCTCTCTACACACCAACTCTTGTGACCTATACGTCAGTTGTTTTATATCGCCCCAAACATCACCAGGATTCTTACCTTTCGGGTTATACTTTGTTTTTCCGAACTTACCGTTTTTGACAGATGGAACGTTTTCACAACGTTGTCTCTGTTCCAACTCAACAAGTTGTCCTACTCTTATAGCGTCAAGGTTATAGCACCTTGGACGCTTGCCCTTAATAAAATAGCAGATAACATCGTAGTTATTCGTATAATTGATTCTGCCTTGGGCAAGGCGACTCGGTTGATACCACACAATCTTTGAACGGAGGGTTAAGAACTCCCGATAGTCTATAAAGTCGATGCAGTCCGGTTTCCCGAACAGATAGAGCGCACCGCCCTCCTTCAATTTTGGTGTAAAACTTCTAATAAGCCCGAAATTAAATTCCTGAATTGAGGAAATCTTATCCCACGCCGCCGTTGTTACGCCATACGGACCATCACACACAATCAGATCGATTGAGGCATCTTCCACCGATTTCAGTAGCGTAAATGCGTCTCCGCAATGGATAGTGTTACGTTCAAGCATGATTCTGTTTTACAATGGGACCAACCCATAAATCACTTAGCTTGGTGATATTATACAACAATTTTTCGTAACAGGTCAACAATTTATGGTAAAACTCTACTTTACATCGGACCAACCCGCTCCGGTCCCATATCCATCGCAAACATAGACGCATCAAAGCTTCTTTTCAGCAGCTCCAATTTGAGACCCTGCATCTCTTGTGTATGCCAAAGGTTATCAAACTCATCGGGGTCATTCACTAAATCGTAGAGCTCACCCTCTTCGTGACCGTGATAAACAACCAATTTGTGATGCTTATCGCGATACATTGTGCCGAAAGTATGGTCTCGTAAATTAACGGCATCATAGTACTCACATCGCACGAAATCACGATGATGATTCGCATCCGCTTCACCCCGCAGAATAGGAAGTAATGAACGTCCATGCATCTGCTCAGGAACAGCCAGCCCGGCTAATTCTAAAAGTGTCGGTGTTTTGTCAACTAGCTCAACAAGTGCATCGCTTTTCAAACCGCCTACAAATTGCCCCGGCCACGAGAAAATCAGCGGCACTCTCACCAATCCCTCGTAAAACCGGCACCCCTTTTGGATAAGACCGTGGTCGCCAAGTGTTTCGCCATGGTCACTTGTAAAAATAACAACCGTGTTTTCACGTTGCCCGGTCTCCTCAAGCGTTTCCAGAATCCTGCCCAACTGCTCGTCAATCAGTTGAACCATTGCATAATATGCCGCTTTGAGTGTCTTTGCATCTCTTTCCCCAACAATTTCGGAGGCAGGTTTACCGCGTGGTGGCTGCGGTAAAATCGGACTCCGGATGTCTAATTCATTGGGATGCTGTCCTTTCGACTGAAAGTCAACCTGGCGTAACCGATGCTGCTGTTCCAGGTCGCTTTCTCTGAAGAGCGGTTCCGGCATATCCTTCGGCTCGAATCTTTCCCGATGTGTCTGTGGCGGGTTGAACGGTGGATGCGGGTCATAGATATTGACACTTGCAAGCCACGGGCCATCCCGTTCCTCACGAATAAACGCAATTGTTTTTTCAGCACACCAGGTCGTTTGATGTAGCTCCGCTGGCACCCCTTCCGGATTCCGATTGAGTTCACCGAGGATATACCCTTTTGAGCGGACCCAATCCGCGTAGTCGTGCCCCACCTTCCAATCATCGCGCGGCGCATGACTATACTGCCAATAGCGGTAACCGTCAGCTGCGCGCGGTTCAACTCGGCGATAAGCACTTGCGAGGTGAAGTTTACCAATTAACCCGCAATCGTACCCGACATCTGCCAGCATTCGTGTCACAAGCGGATACGTTTCCGGAAAGAAATCGTTTCCGTTCCGCATCGCGTGTGTCGCGCTGGGGTACATCCCCGTCAGAAAGCTGGCTCGACTCGGTGTGCAAATAGGACTTTGGCAATAGGCATGCGTAAATGCCACACCCTCCGCAACCAAACTATCAATATTCGGTGTTGACACGTACGGATTCCCTAGCGCGCCTATCGTATCATAACGCTGCTGGTCGGTACAGACCCAGAGGATATTCGGAGCTTCAACAGCCATCGGTCCTTACTCTTCAATTGCTGCACTAAATCCTGCTGCTTTAATAACGTTTGCTAGTTCATCCGTACTCACAGCATTTTTTCGTACCTTAATCACCGCCAGAGCCGGGAGAGAAACCGCCGCGCTGATAACGTTTTGGTGTTGTGAAAGTGCATCCTGCACTTTAGTTACACAGCCACCTCACGTCATACCTGTCACTGTGAAAGTGACCTCCACACTTGCAGTTGCCTCAATAGGTACCGACATAAACGCGTTCAACAGCTTTCCGGATTCGGTATCGAACACCCGAATTTTTCCATCAAATCCGCCTGCGGCAAGTTGTTTACCGTTCGGGTGAAAGGCAACAGCAAAAACGCCTACTGTATCGCCTTGCATCGTTGCCAACCGTTTCCCATCTGCCACGTTATAGATGCGAACTTCACCGGCAGAACTTCCCACTGCAAACCGACTGCCATCCGCTGAAAACGTCACAACCTCAATCGAACCGGACTGTGCTTCGTAAGCACGGATAAGATTAAAATCTGTGTTGCCAACGTCTCTGCGCGTTTGACGGAAAATTCTGTAGAGCCGCGGAATCCGATCTTCTCCTGCACTCAAAACCTGGTCCGCAGTCGGATGCCGAGCAATCGTGTTCAACCCCCCATATCCTTTATTACTGGAGTTTACATCGTCCACAAAAGACCCGGTTTCGACCTCAACCAATTTCAGTGCTGAATCGCGACCACAACTTACAAAATGCGTCCCATCCAAGGAGAAAAGCGTCCCGAAAACCCAATCGCTGTGATTATCAAACTTAACCAATTCCTTCTCATCAGCAACCGATAAGACGCGCACCGTTTTATCTGAACATCCGAACGCTACACGTTTCGCGTCCGGTGAAAAGGACAACCCGTATATCGTATCATAACTAGAACGCATCGCCTTGACAAGTTTATTTGATGCCGTATCCCATAACTGTACCTCGCCAAACTGTGCAGGTGAACCGCCTGCCACGCCCAATGTTTTCCCATCTGTCGTATACACCAGCGATTCTATTCGATGTGCTTTGCCCACCAAACGTGATTTAAGTTCAAGGTTTGCCGCATCATATAACAGCACCTCGCGGAACCCTGAAACTGCTAGCACGTCACCATCCGGAGAATATGCTAACGCAGAAATCACGGGCGGCACCGTGTAACTTGGATAATCGCCTGCTCCCGTATTTTCAACTTCCGCGGGCGTATCATCCTTTGCTCCCTCAAGAATCCAACGCCGAAACAGCGCAACCTCTTCCGCAGAAAGCGGGTCTTGGTTCTGCGGCATAGCCGGGGCTTCACCAGAGATAAGTTCAATAATTAAACTTTCATCCGGTTTCCCCGGTACCACCGTATCGCCTGCCATCCCCCCCTTCTTCAGTTCACTGTACGATGTAACAATCAGATCTCCACTCGGCTCCCCGGGGTGATGACACCCTTGACAGCTCCGTTTAAGAATTGGGGCAATCTCTTTATGATAACTCACCGCTGAAGCCGCCTGATGTGAGTCGGCATATAACAACGTACTTGCTGCTATCAAACACAACAAACACATGCCCACCTTTAAGAAGTGAGTTTCAGAGACCTGTCCGTTCCGTAAAAACTTCGATATTTTCATCTTATTTGAAAATCCCCCCTCTCGTAAAACTATTACAAAATATACCTCTCTCCAAATTATATCATAATTTTCACATAAATGTCAAATTTTATTAATCTATCCCTGTGACAAAAACTTTACACGCCCAATTGTGCTACTTTTCCATTTTTGACGTGCTGCTTTTTGGTGTGAGATGCTACAAACCTAGACTGGGTCTAAACAGATTAGGCAAAAACCGCATGGGTACCCGCTATTAAATGATGCTAAAAAGGTGGTAACTTGGGTTATAGTAGAAGGGAGAGTATCCGTACCTAGTGCCCATGTGGGTGAGCTGAGTCATGAGGGTGTTCATGTGTGTGGCCTGAGGGCGCAGTGGATTGTGCTGGCTCTGTTGCAAGATATTTCGAATCCGCCTTAATGTATGATGGGTAATTAATTTTCCAGACCTTGACATAGCCTGTGGCCTCTTCTCCTGTTGGGTAGGTAGGAATGAAAACATCATTATACTCACCTCTTAAAAAAAGTTTGACAGCGAGACTGTTCCAACCGAGCGAGGGTACATAATAGGCATATTGGAGTATCGCGTGCGCGTCAAAAAATAAAATTATTCCACCGTTTCCGATCTCTACGGCTTGTAGAGAGTTTTTGTCAGTGTTTATGGAAATCTCTTTGGAAATGTTGTGATGTGTTCTAAGATGGACAATGACAATGAGTTTTTGTTGTGCTTCAGCCGTGCTACTTGCATGATTACCTTGTTCTTGAATTGGCATTTTTGGAACAAGGTTAACAAATACAATAGGTGTTTCATCCCGGCGCGGTCGTAGTTGGTAAGGAGCACCAATGGGTGTTTCTATTTGCTTGAGTGGATAAAAAGTAAAATGTCTGTCATCGTTTGTATCACTGCCAATGAGTGAATAAGCGTGGGCACGTCCTATGACCTCACGTTCGGTTAACATAAGATGTGTAGCGTTGTGAGTTTTAAGAAAAGTTAGTGCTTCATACTTATCTTCCGCACAGAATACGTGTCGGTAAAAGAGATGGATCCAATGCAGGATGAAGTGGTCGGAGTCAATGATAGTATTGACACTGCTGAGGACGTTAAGTTGTGTTCCATGGGGCCAATTAGCGGCAATAACCGCATTTTGCGGGAGGGTGTTTTTTATCCATTTAAACGTTTGGGCGAGGCTCCCCTCTCCGGGGATAGGTCTCTTCATGCGCGCAGCAGCATGAACAGCACGGTTTGCATGCCCACCCAGGGGGTTCCAAAAGAGAATAGGTATTAACAAGACAATTGCAAAGACAGCAGCAAAACCTTTTTCCCTAATACCATGTGGATAAAGAATCTTTAAGTCCTTTAGTTTTTGTATAAGGTGAATAGGTAATAACCAGAGGAACCATGCTGTGCCAAAGGCAAGAGGGATGCCGATAAAGAAATCGTAGCGTTTCCCGCTTCGGGCAAATGCTACCCACAAGAGAAACCAGACAAGCATAGCAAGCAACACATTTTCATTTTCCTCGGTTTCTTTTCGGCGGGATGCAATGGCGAGACAAACAACAGCAAGTCCTAACGAAATAAAAAAGAGCATATCACATGCGCTTTCCCCTATTAATTTGCTTACAGGCCAACGAAAAAAGGTTGTTGCGGTAAAGAGCATGAGCGAGCTTGCAAGCGGGAAGCCTTTCCATTTCCAGAGATAGAGGCAGGAAACTATCAAACCGATGCTGCCTAAGATAAAGATAGCACCGTATCGTCCGGGCCAATACCTGAAATGTGGGTCGGCTAATTCACTAACATTCTGCAAAAGGAGATTTCCGCGAAACATGGGGGCAGTGGTCTCAAAAGTCCCTGCATAGAAGGAAATATAACCGGCACCTGCTACGATGGCAAGGAAGGTTAACCCCCATGCAAGTTTTCGGGCATGGGGACGAAGGTATTCAACATACTTAAGAAGCAGATGCCGGGTACCGAGTAGCACGAAAACTGTTAGGGATGGCAACAGCATGAGCGCGGAGACATGCGTAGAGAAGCCAAATCCACGTTGGTAGATAGGTGATATGAGATAGAGTGCTGGGACAAACGTGAACGTCCATATTAGATACTCCTTGAAATGGTGTTCTGCATCGGTGGTGCAGAATTTCCAAAGTTCAAGCGCGAGTATGATTAAAACAAAAAGACCAAAACCTTCCCAAGAGAGTCCCCCCAAGAAAACAGTGAATCCGGCAAGGACAGTAACAAAAAATCTGCGTTTTCCCGGTTGTATCTGTTCTTTACAAAATATAAAAAGTAACAGCAAGGAGACCCAAGAACCAGCATAAAGCATCTCTGTCACCAAAACCAGCAGCACTGCGACTGATGCTTCCAGGGAGGGTTGCCAGAAGCAAGCCTACGATAGATGCCAGAAAGAGCCCGTAAGTCCGAGCGAGGAAAATAAACAATATGCCAACACCCAATGTGAAACAGACAGTAGAAAAATAGAATTGGATGTGATAGAGAGACAACCATGGAAACACTTTGTGGATATAAGCGATGGTGTAGGCATAGAACGAGAGAAATTTCTGGTTGTCTCTACCATAAGGCAGCCAACGATGTTCATCCAATGCAGGAAGATATCCGTGTTTCGCAATGATACTTGCCTGCCAATGGAAGGTATAAGCATCGTTTTCAGTAAATTGCCCTTCGGGAATGCGCTCTACCCCCTGAATACGTATCAAGAAGGTGAGACACATAATGACCAAAAGGAGTATACTGGGAAACAACGTATTTGATAGAAAATGTCTCATAAAAAGGAACTTTACCTTAGGTCAAGTTTTGCCTCGATATTTTTCATAATTTTATCGGCTACTTGATCTCCCCAATTTTCACTCAAGGTTTTCCTGATTTGAGATAAAGCGTCTACTATATACTCTGTGTGGTCTGTCCACACTAATGCTTTGACCACACCACGCATATCCTCTAAGAACTCTGATTCATATTGCAAAGCACGTTCTTCAAGTGCATTAAGGTCCGCCTCTGTCGGATACTTTTGCAGAATCTCTTCAGGAGTAAGTGAAAACAATTCAATGATGTCGGGATATTTTTCGTTTATCTCTGCTGTTAAAACCGCTATGAATTCATGTGTACTCTGGTGCAGTTCTTCCACTGAAAACTCGCCATCTGTTTGTTCAGTGTTCATTACATCTTGTGTGTCTATGCGGTTGGACGCGGCATCTGATGTTTCAGGAATAATTTTCTCTGGAGACATCTCCAATTCCGGAGACACTGCTTCAGAGAATCCATCAGGACGACCTTCCGCGCTAGAGGGATGTTCTGTATGATGACCTTCCGCGGCTTGGAGATTTTCAGTTTTCGGGGTGTCTGGATTTGATAGTTTCAGGGTTGCAATCCTTTCCACTAGAGGCCGTGTATCCGTTTTGACAATAGATGTGTGTTCCGGGGTATTGTCTCGAAAGAGAATGAAGACACCTATTGACAGAAGGATACAAGTAGCAGCGATATAAGCGAAACGGCCCGATACGTTTTTCATATTTTTCGTTAGCATGAATTTGTCTCCTCTGACGAGGAAGTATCCTCTTCTGCATCTATACGAACTATAGACGTTATCATCCAGGGCATCTTTCTATAGATATAGGTTGATAACCATGAGAAGCAGAGTATTGTCAAAATAGTGACAGCAATTTTAGCGGTGCTCCCGCCAAAAAGGCGGAAAACCTCAATAAGAATACCAAAAATACCGAAAGCAACAAACCAATAAACATATTTCCATTTTTGGGATATAGACATACAACATCCTCCATTATGCGGATAGGAAATCGTGCTGTTATCTAAGCGGTTCCGGTTGTTCCCGTGTACATACGAGATATCGTTTTCCATCCGACTGAGAACGCTTAATTTGACTGTGTTTTACTTTGTCCTTGTCACATGCGAAGATCTTGTTACCACACCCCTTCAATTCCTGATTACCTTTGCAAGTATCTAAAAATTCATGTCCATCAGCTCGCGTCAAATTAAATAGATAACGAGAGATATTACCGCATTCTAAACATTTCCATTTATTCTCTGGCGTACGAACTATATTCCATATACCCCAATGTATCTTTCCATAAATATAGGTAGCTATTACAGAGACACCGAGTATTGTTACAAAAGTCACTGCGGTGGTCGTGATAGATTCCTGCACAAAATAACCACGGATTTTAATAAGAAAACCACAGAATCCAAAAACCGCAAGCCAATAAACATATTGCCATCTGGAGTGTAACATAATATTCATAAAATACCTCCACTATGCTCCCGGAAAATCGTTTCAAGTGCTCATAGAGCACCCGAAACGATTTTAGTAAGGTGTCTTACGGTTAGTTAACCCCCGTAATTATCATCGGGAGAACTGACATCAGTGCAACCACCGTCGTTGCAGCCCCTATCGTTGTAATCGACATCAGTGCAACCCCCATCAGTGCAACCCCCATCAGGCATCAGCGCAGCCGAATCGTTATTGCTACAATCGTCATGTCCACCTACACAACCTCTATATTCTTTACCACATACCGAACAGGTTTTAGTTTGGGAGTGTGATGCTTTATCCTTATGACAGTTGTAGATGGGACTGCGACACCCTACAGGGTCCTGATCATATTTGCAGTCCCCAATTTTTTTGTGCTTATCGGTTTCTAACCCAGCTTGAGTGCGTGCAGTACCGTCACACTGGTCACATCTATACCTTTCTGAGCTGTTTGGGTTTGGTACAATGCTGTGTTCGTCCTCACCATGGGATCCGTTGGGATCAACACCAGGTTTATGTTCCTGCTTATTTGTAGTTGCCTCTTTTACAATATCCCAACCTGCATTGCTGGCAAAACCTGACACTAAGTCCCAAAGATCTTTGAGACAAGCTTCTGCTTCTTGCTCTGGGGTAAAAATAGGAAGGAGTATTGAACCCGTAAAACAGAGCACAACTAATAACGAGATAGTTTTGAATGAACTAGATTTTTGAAACATTCGTTTCTCCTTTGTAATAAATTGCTAATTACACATGTTGTCATTAACGTGGTAAAGATACCACGCTGCAATCCATTTGACTCACATGCATTGCATGGAGAGTCAGTGTTGATAGAAGGAGAAAATGCAATTTGCGAATGCCATCCGAATCGTGCTTGTTCTCATTTTACGCGGCATGTCCATGCGTTCTAGCATTTTTATACCGAAAAATGGTATTCGTGTTGCATCTTGCGTGCACGTTATGGACGACATTTTCACAAATTATATCATTTCTCATAATTTGTCATTTGTCAAATAAAATAAAAATTATCTCATGTAAAAAAGAAGGAGAACGTCTCATTTATGCATACTGTCCCTATTGAATGCAATATGACATGTGTTCTGTTTCCACTTCTCCGAGTGCTTGTAACGGCACCGAAGTGGATATAGCCATGGGACACACAACGTTGGGTGTGTAGAGAACAGCGTTTCACAAATTATATAATGCCTCCTTCAATATATCAACAAAAAAACGACACTATCCGTGTTGCAGTGGCATTACTGCTTTTCCTTTTGTGCTGCCGGCGGCACCCCGAAGTGCTCTCTCAACTTCAGTGTGATAACCCGTCTCCGATACTTCACCTTGCCCTGAGAAATGCCGAGCTGTTCACTTGTTTCTGCAATAGTCGCACCTTGCCACCATAACACAGCAATATCTTTGTAAATAGGCTCCATCTCATCAATCATCTCCAATACTTCGTTACGGCGCACATCCTTTAACACCTCACGTTCCAAGGCAGCAGCGCGGTACTCTTCAGCAATTGTGATTATTTCATGGTGTTTTCCTTCCTTGCGCCAGTAATCTGCACATTTGCTGCGTGCCACCCGCTTGAGCCATTTATCAATGGCATCGATGCCTGTGGGATTGTTGTGGAGCCGTTTGACAATAGCGAGACAGGTTTCCCCAAATACATCCTCAGCTACGTGTGTATCGCCAACTCTCTTTATGATAATTTTCCGGAGTAGCAGTTCATACCTGAGAATGAGTTCGCCAATAGCCTCGGAATCGCCGCTTTGAATACGTTCCATCAAGATCGTATCAGAGAGGGATATGAGATTTTTCTCGTTCATTATAGTCGAGCCTACAATTATTTGCACACGCCGTGGGGGACCCAACCCCTACTAACGGGTCGTGTCGAATCTCTATCACGGTGTGCTCATACATCTGCGGAATTTACTATAACTATATTCTATCTAACTAATTATCATGACGTAAAAAAAGGCAGTTTTGATTGCTCACGATAAAAAAACGCCATTTTTTTTGTAAAAAGTGTTTTTTTTTACGCCATAAGTCGTTTTGGACTTGGAAATTTCCATTTTTTCAGATTTCTCACGGCGGACTTTCGGTGAGCACCTTCCAAAAGATGTTCGTTTCTCGAGCGTTGTCCTTGTAGCACGCCTCTGCGAGGGACAAGGGCGTATATCTCGTTGAGTAATGATGGTGCTGCCCATACCACACACGCTTGACCAAAGACCAAAAGCCTTCAATCGTATTGGTATGAATCTCACCGGGTTCCCACGTTTCGCTCCGATTGAGCGTCTCCTGTTTCATTTCTTTACCAATCTTATTATACCCACTACACTGATCGGTAATGAGCTTGGAATCTTCAGTTTTGACGAAACTTCTTGATAAAATCAAAAATCGTCTGTCCGGTAACATCAGGCACAAGTTCTGCGACGACTTGTCCATCGCGCTGGACTGCCCCTAAGACCGCATCTTTTGCGGTGCCACGCCCACGCTTACGGGGTTCACCCTCCGCCCGGTCAGAGTCTTTGCGGTGTTTCCCCCCGATATAAGTCTCATCTGCTTGGACAACGCCTTGTCCAAGGACGTTTTCCTTGGCCATCTCGGCACGTATCTTCGTCATCATAGACCAAGCCGCCTTCTGTTTAAGCCCCAAATCGCGGGCAAATTGATGACTCGGTAGACTTTTCTTCGCATTCGCCATCAGCGAGATTGCTATAAACCACTTCTGTAGCAGGATTTTTGTGCCTTGAAATATAGTGCCCTGTGTTACCTTGAACGTTGATTGGCAGTCAGGAATCTCCGCAGGGCTTGGTGTCCATATATCAGTAGGGTGTTACCTTGAACGTTGATTGGCAGTCAGGGCAGTTCCAGCAGCCTATACGCCCAAGTGCCATCTCGTTACGCCTTCTGACCCGTAGGTTCTCACAATGCAGACATTCAGGGGAACCCGCCCATCTCAGACGCTCCAAATACGCTGGACAATCTGCTTGTGTCGGAAACGTCTCCATCACTTTCACTAAATCCATCAGAAAATGCTCCTATTTTACTTTTTTAGGAGTTGCTTTTTCCCAATGAATTCTGATACAATAAGTAGATAAGTGTGAATCTGAAAAAAGCAACTCGCTTTTTTAGGTTCAAATAGGGGTGTCTGCCCCCTATTTACTTTACCTGATATTATATCAGTCTTGGGCACTTTGGACAAGCTAAAAACCTAATAAACACAAGCGTTTAAGGCGATTTAACAAATTTGCTCAAGTCCAAAACGACTTATTCCGATTATTTTTTCTTGACTTTTTGGCAATATAAAGGTATACTGATAATTGTGGTACGTTAACAGATTTTATGATGGGAACGGTTACAAAGAATAGGACATTGAGAGGAAGTAATTGGAGGTAAAAAACATTGAAAAAATTCCAAGGTTATCTCATTTTCTATGTTATTACGTTTCTACTCGGGACGATGCTGCTCTTGAACGGTTGTGTCAAGATGGAAGCAACCCGCAAGGCAGCGTGGGAGACGCATTTTACCGACCTGCACTTTGTGAATGCAAAGGAGGGATGGATTGTCGGATTTAAAGGCTTAATTATCCATACAGCAGATGGCGGAAAAACATGGCAAAAACAGGAGGTCAATACGACCCATAATTTCAACGCTGTCTATTTTCCGAACAATCGCTACGGATGGGCAGTCGGCGACGATGGGTTAATCGCTACAACCGATGATGGCGGAAGACATTGGACACTCCAACAAAGCAACACATTCGGCATGTTTCGCGATGTCTTTTTTGAAGATGCCAAAAAAGGCTGGATTGTCGGTGAAGACTCCGATCTCTTTTACACACAAAACGGTGGAAAACAGTGGAAACGTTACGAGGCTGTTAGTGAATTCCCAATCAACGGAGTTTGGTTCGTTAGTGATTCAAAAGGATGGATTGTTGGCGAATACGACAGAATCCTCCGAACAGACACAGGCGGAGAATCGTGGAAAGAACAGAGTAACCGCTTTGAAGGCGAACGCGACCGGATGATTAACGATAATAAAAAGGTCTTTTTTGTCAGCGAAGATGAGGGATGGCTTGTCGGTAGTGACGGGTCCATTTTTCATACTACAACAGGCGGCGTAAATTGGGAACGGCAGGACAGCCGCATCCCCCTCATCAACGGACACGTCCGAGAAACCATCAACGGCATACACTTTACAAATAAGAACTACGGTGTCGCTGTCGCTGATATTGGGTTTATCACCCGAACCGAAGATAGTGGAGACAACTGGCAACTCATGGAAAGCGGGACCAAAAACAATCTCACAAGCGTTCAGTTCACTGGACCTAAGGAGGCATGGGCAGTCGGATGGAATGGCACTATTCTACACACAACCGATGCAGGCGTAACCTGGGAATTAACGAGCGGCACCGCAGCGAATGACCTTCAGAGCATGCAATTTACCGATGCGAATAGAGCAATCGCCGTTGGAAGACGCGGAGCCATGGCGATGAGCAACGACGGCGGCAGAACATGGAACGAAGTGGGTACAGATGTCTGGGATGGCATCTATAGCATCTATTTCGCTACCGACCGCCACGGATGGGCTGTCGGCGAACGGGGCAGCATCTTACACACGAACGATGGCGGTAAAAACTGGGAACGGCAAAACAGCGGACAGGGACTTACCCTCCGAGCTGTTCACTTTGCAAGTGCCAAAAAGGGATGGACCGTTGGCGACCTCGGCACTATTCTACATACCGCTAACAGCGGCGAACATTGGGTACGACAAGCCCCCGGTGGAGAGGCACGTATGCTCATGCTAAAAGGAATATTTTTCCTCGATGAAAAAAGGGGATGGACTGTCGGATGGCCAGGCGTATGCCTCAGCACACAGGATGGCGGACTTACATGGCAGCCGCAAACTACACAAACCTTCAATGAACTTTATGCCGTTTACTTCGCTGATGAAAACACCGGGTGGATTGTCGGGCAGTTTGGCGAAATTTTGCATACCAAAAATGGCGGGAAAAATTGGAACTTTCAACATAGCCGCACCCAAGAAAATCTGAACAAAATCTATTTTGCCGATACACAACACGGCTTAATCGTCGGTGATAACGGTGTCATGCTTACAACGGTGAATGGCGGCACTAATTGGACACTTCAAAAAAGCGGAACCGATAACGACCTCCGCGGACTTGCCCTCTCGCCTGAAGGAGTCGTGGCGGTTGGCAAAGGCGGAATTGCGATGCGATACTCGGTTGATGATGTAGTGCTGCCCGCTAAGTTGCCCCCCGCTGCCCCTGAGGAAACGGAAACCGTTGTAGTCGAGGAGGAAACACCTGTCGAAACCGTTGCCTACCATTGGGATATTATCCGTCAGGCAACGTGGCGCACAAACTTTTCAGATATCCATTTCGTGGATGCACAAAACGGATGGGCGGTCGGTTCAGACGGGGTAATTGCACGGACAAAAGATGGTGGACAAACCTGGATTCCGCAACACAGCGGTGTTAAGGAGAGCTTACAACGCGTAGAATTTCAGGACGAAAAGCATGGGAGAATTCTCGGACGCGGCCTATTGCTTTATACCGACGACGCAGGGGAAACCTGGCAGCAGCTCGTCCAAACACGTCGCCAAAACCTCCCACGTATTAGCACGATGCAGTTCTTAAATGCACAAGAGGGATGGCTCGGCGCAGAAATTGGGCAAATTTTGCGGACAACCGATGGCGGTAAAACATGGAAAATCCAGAAAACCGGTACCACTGATAAATTAATTACTGACCTACACTTTATTAACAGTCAAGAAGGATGGGCGGTTGCACCGCAACGCCGAGATGGCGGGTTTATCCTCCATACCGTTAATGGCGGTGAGTATTGGAAAATTCAGGCGAAAACCAATCAGCCCGGTATTGCTGTCCATTTTGCTGACGAGACGCGCGGATGGGTTATACTTGCGAACGGAAACTCGCTCCTCACCGAAGACAATGGTGAAACATGGACCTTACGGACCCCTACCGAAAGGCCACAGAGGCTCCGGCGCATTACATTCCGTTCACATGCACATGCTTGGGGAGTTGGCGGAGGCGGTGCCTTCATTACCGAAGACCAGGGCGTAACGTGGAAGGCGGTCCCTGTGTCCGTTGGGGACGAGCAGCTCGCTATGCAACAACCCGAAGCGGAAACACCTACTGAACCGGCAGCGCCGGAGGATGCAACACCTGAAACAGACGAAGACCCGGCTGAAGCGTTCCGAAATCGACTTCGCCAATTGAGACAACGCGCCGGACAACTCGCGCCAGAAGGCGAAATTCCTACAGACTCCAACCAGGTTCAACCTAACACCACACAGACGCAGGAGACTCCACCACCGCGGCAGCCACGGAGAAGACGTAGAGGCGGGGTTTCAATCGCTAACGTCTACTTCCTAAATTCACAACAGGCTTGGGCAGCCGGTGGAGCAGGCAGCATCTATCACACCGAAGATGGCGGAAAAACATGGAAACGTCAACTCGGTGAACAGCAACGCAATAACTTCCGAGAAGTCCTCTTTTATGATGATAACACCGGGTGGATAGCAGATGACAACGGCACTTTATTGGAAACCCAAGATGCCGGAAAGACGTGGAAACAACTCCGCCAAGCACGGCAACGACTCATCGGTATCCACTTTGCAAGTCTCGACCCCAAATGGGGATGGACAATGCAACGCAACGGGACACTGCTTTATACCACCGATGGAAATACTTGGACATCTGGGGATACGCCCGAACGGCCTCCGCTCTTTGAAGATGACCCGCCTGAAACATTTATGCTAAACGATGTTGCCTTCGGAAAATTCTCCGAAGGATGGGCAGTCGGCAGATACGGGGACATCATCCACAACAAAGATGGCGGGCCAGTCTGGAAATTACAGCGAACCACCGTCAACGACTCACTTACGAGTGTCGATATGAAATTCGCACCCCTCGGGTGGGCAGTTGGTGAAGGCGGGGTCACACAACGCACTATCAATAGCGGCGATTATTGGAGACTCCACCCAACCGGCATCTGGTCAGCTCTCAACGATGTCTCCTTTATCTCTAAACGCAAAGGGTGGGCAGCAGGTGAATCCGGTATTGTGATAAAAACAATTGATGGCGGTTTTACATGGAAACCGGTGTCAACCGGTGTCACCGCAACGCTCTATGCAATCGTGGCACTCTCCGAAAAGGAAATCTATGCAGTTGGGGAACAGGGGCTAATTTTACATTCAGCCGATGGTGGCGAAACATGGCAACAGGAACACACCGATATCGATAATGACCTCTATGTTATTACACGTGCCAAGAATGGTAAAACACTTTGGGTTGTCGGGCAGTGGGGAGTTGTTCTTCGCCGAAAATTGGAAAGTCCAGCAGAGGTCTCAATGTGATATGTTCGGAGCAAACGGGGCTAGAGACAACGAGGGTGCTCCAGTCGTCAGCAGCTCGGCAATCAGTTGACCTGTAATCGGTGCAAGGAGAATGCCGTTTTTGAAATGTCCGGATGCCAGGACCACATTATCATAGCCAGGCAAATGTCCTATACACAGCCCTTTTTTGTAATAAGGGCGTAAACCTGCCCAGGTTTGCACAAATGTGCTTTCTGCAAGGGGCGGCGCGATAGCAATCGCTGCATCTAGCAGCTGCTTAACCCCGGCGGCTGAGGCTGTTTTGTCGTAGCCGACAAATTCCACTGTCGCACCGAGCAAAATTTTGCCATCTGCACGCGGGACGATGTAAATACCGAGCCCATCAACCGTTCGCTGGAAGAGGGGCAGCAACGTTTCAAGGAGCACTATCTGTCCTTTCGCAGGCACAATTGATATCGGAGAACCGAGCAAATTAGTGAGAGTGCCTGTCCAACACCCGGCAGCGATGACGAACGTATTTGCAGATACGGTTTCACCGTTGACAACCGCGCCCACGACACGCCCGTTCTTTCGGGTGAATTCGGTGACAGGGTTGCCTAATTTGAATCTTGTGCCGAATTTTGCGGCACCCTTTGCAAGTGCCGTAACCATTTTCGGGTTGCGTACCTGTGCATCTTCTGGGAATAGGACTGCCCCGGCAATCGTTTCGGAGATAGCGGGTTCCAATTGCCGTGCCTGTTCAGCGGATAAAACTTCGGCTGAAAAACCTCGGTTAACTCTTCGTTCCGCTAAACCGATTAGACTGGCGGCTTCTGCCTCTTTAAAAAAGATAGAGAGCGTTCCTGAACGGATAAATTCAATATCTATGTCGGTTTCAGTTTTCAGTTCCGCAGCGAGGGTGGGGTACATAGCGAGACTTGCCCGGCATAACGTCGGATACGGTTCATGCGTAGTGGCGTGTGATGTTAAAATCCCTGCCCCTGCCCAGGAAGCCTCTGTCCCGACGCGGGGTGCTTTCTCGATTAAGATGACATTCACATGCTGTTTTGCAAGCGCGTATGCAATTGCACAGCCGATAATACCCCCGCCAATAATTGCAACATCTGCCCGATTTTCGCTCAATCTTTTTCCTCATAGTAGGATTACGTTACAGGCGTAAATTTGCTTACGACTTTGGTTGTCGTTTTACTGCACTTAAGTGTTGATATTCAACAAGACGTTCCTGAAGTCTTCAAGGCTGTCGGCTTTTGCAGCAGCAACATTCAACTGATTCAGGTGTTCTAACTCACTAATCGCCTCTATAAGCGGTTTCAACGTCTCCACTGCATCAGTCTGAAATCGAGCCGTTAGGAATGTGAGTATTGCTTCGCGCGCCTGTAGTTTTTGCCCTCGTTCGATGCCTTGTTGTATCCATTTTTTGCTTAGGTCTTGTATAACAGAAGATTCTTGCACGGTTCCCTCCACTACTGCGTTCCAAATCGTTTTGGAACCATAGATTAAACCACCTAAAATCGCAAAATCCGCTAATGTCTCTATTTTCTGCGATTCATCAACTGAATTCGTTTCAGTTTCAATGACTTCACAGGTATCCGCCTCTATGCCGAGGAATGTTGTGACAAACCCCATCGGGTCTTTGCGGACACTTCGTCCCGTAACGTTATCAAACGGTTTGGGCAAGATGAGTTTGCTATCGAGGGTTACTATTTTCTGCCCGTTTGAGGGCGGTGCGTTACGATTTTGTGCCACAGTGAATCTCCTCGGTGTTGTAAAGTTTCTATCTCGAAATGTATTATATCGTATCTCTCCGGTAATTGTCAAGTTTTAAATTTGGGGATTTAGGGTCCCGCATTTTTAGACTTGACTTTAACCTGAAAATAGTTTAACATGACGTAACAGTAATTGTCAATTTTTACGATGTATAGCTTAAAAACAGAAAGTAAAGGTTTTTTGAATGATACTTGGAAAAGTTACAGGAACGGTCGTCGCAACGCAGAAAGATGAGAAACTTGTCGGTAGCAAGTTGATGATTGTTCAAGATGTCAATTTAGATGGCGAATTAGAGCGGACGTACACAGTCGCCGTGGATGCGGTTGGAGCGGGCATTGGTGAAATTGTGTTAGTGGCAACCGGCAGCTCCGCGCGGCAGACGAGTGTAACCAGCAATAAACCGGTGGATGCGGTTGTGATGGCGATTGTGGATACCGTTGAAGTCTGCGGCGAAATTCGTTACCATAAATAGAGAGACCCGGCTGATATGGAACAGACGCAAACGTTCCAGCAAGAAGCAGACGCTGATGAACTGCCCTTAAAACTGGAGTTAATCAAGCAAATTAGGTGGCTGGTACGCCTCCGTTGGATTGCAATTGCTGGTGTTTTTTTCACCGTGACGATTGCAAATGTCGCGCGCGACATGATACCACACCCTTTACCGCTGTATCTCATCGCGGGTTTGATGGTGCTTTATAACTTTGAGCCCCACATGTATCGCAAAGCCCCCGCGCAGCAGCGGTTTATATCTATCAAACGGCAAGCGTGCGTCCATATTATTCTTGATTTACTGTCGTTGATTGCACTTATCCACTTCAGCGGGGGGGTTGAGAATCCGTTTATCTTCTATTTCATTTTTCATCTCATTATCGCGAGTATCATCTTATCGAAACGGGTCAGTTATGTGTTGGCAACACTGAATACGGTGCTATTGAGTTCGCTCATTTTCTTGGAGTATTATGAGATTCTACCGCACTATCATCTCAATAATTTTCTACCAGAGGCACTCTGGCGCGACCCAATCTATATTTTAGGGGTCTTATTTGTATTTACAAGCACCCTTTTCTTTTCTGTTTATCTCGCTACGACTATCACACAGACAGCGCGGGAGCGGGAAGCAGAGACACGCGAACTCAAGGAGCACTTGGAGGAGAAGGTTATTGAACTCGTTGAAACCCGAAAAGAGGTTGTGTTCGAACGGAACAAACTCAAATCAATTATTGAATGTATGCAGGAGGGCGTTGTCTTTGTCGATTCTACCAAACAGGCGACTCTCTTCAACAAAGCGGCACAACGGATTCAGGAGGAACACATCGGTTTAGATATAGCGGCTGACATGCAATTTGGCAGTGCCGAAACACTTGCCCAAATCTCTCGCGAATTCGCTGATGGGGTAGATGCCATTGAGAGAAAAAACCTACAGGTACAGGACAAATACTTTGAAAATAGCTACGCCGCTGTCCGCGATGATGAGGACAACTACCTCGGGACAGTTCTTGTGTCACGCGATGTGACCGATAGAAAACGGATGGAGCAGCAGCTTATCTTTTCAGAGAAAATGGCGGCGATTGGCGAACTAGCCGCTGGAGTCGCCCATGAAATTAACAATCCGCTTGACGGTTTATTGAACTGTATCCTTCGCATACAGCGCAACCCGAATAACATCGCACAGATGCAAGAATACCTCGGATTAATGGAAGAAGCTATCCGGCGCATTGAAACGACAATCGGAAAATTACTTGACTTCTCGCGACCGCATGAACTTACGCTCACCGATATTAATCTAAATGAGGTTGTCAGTGAAACCGTGGGGCTACTCGAATATGGCGCGTCCGAAAAAGGAATTCAGATTAAGAAGGATTTTCAAGAACAGATAGTCCCGTTACACGGCGATAAACACCTATTGGAGCAGGTTATCCTCAATCTCGCTTTGAATGCTATTACAGCGATGCCATCGGGCGGCATCCTCCGATTCCAAACAGGCGACATCGCCTTGGACGCTTTGCTCGGAAAACCTGCACTCTATCTTAAAGTCATTGATACAGGTATCGGCATGCCGAAAACTGTTCAAGATCGAATTTTCGACCCGTTTTACACAACACAAATAACCGAAAAGGGAACTGGACTCGGCCTCTCAGTGTCCGATAGAATTGTGCGCCAGCATCAGGGAGTCATTGAAGTAGAGAGCGTAGAGGGACAAGGTTCGACGTTTATTGTAAAATTACCCATCACATAAAAACAAACATAGGGGGTCTCACATGAAAATACTCGTTGTTGACGATGAAAAATTAAAACGCATCACGTTACGCGATGATTTACGCGAATCAAACTACGATGTCATCGCCGTAGAATCCCCGTTAATAGGACTCCAGCTCTTGCAACAGGAGCCTTTTGATGTCCTTGTAACCGACTTACGGATGCCGCAGATGCACGGGATTGATTTCCTCAAACGGGTTAAAAAGGAACATCCCCATATCACCGTAATCGTCATGACGGCTTACGCTAGCGTTGAAACCGCTGTTGAGGCACTGAGATTCGGGGCATACAACTACATAAAAAAACCTTTTTCAAGCGACGAGCTAATACTCATGCTGGATAAACTGAAAGCACTCCGGGGTAAAACACCGGTCGAAAATGCCCAGTCGCCCCTCGTAACACTTGGGACGGACCAACAGCCCTCTCTCTACCAAACATTAATTGGCAAAAGCCCACAGATTCAAGAAATTTTTAAATTAATACCAAATGTTGCAGCTGCAGACAGCAATGTGCTCCTATATGGTGAAGCGGGGACAGGCAAATCGCTCCTTGCAAAAACGATACACCTCGGCAGCTCCCGAAAGCACAAACCTTACGTGAACCTCAATTGTGCCGGAATGACTACTGAAACGTTGGAAACAGAGCTCTTTGGCAATGAGGCGCGCCAAGGGAAATTGCAACTAGCGAACCACGGCACGCTTTTCATCGCAAATGTAGACACGATTCCGATGGCACTACAAGCGAAACTGCTAGCGGTACTAGAGGAACAAACGCTTGAGGGGACAACAGAAAACGTGAATTTGCGAATTATTTCAACAACGCGCGAAAATCTCAAGGAGAAAACCCAGCGCGGCGAATTTCACGATGAACTCTATTACCTATTGAACGTTATCCCGCTCTTCCTACCGCCGTTACGGGAACGGAAAGGCGATATACAGGTGCTTATCAACCATTTTTTAGATATTTTCTCACCGCACCACCCCATCCGAATTGAGCAGGAGGCGGTCAATACGCTTGTCGCTTATCCGTGGCCGGGGAACGTCAGCGAACTTGAGAATATAATTGAGAGGCTCGTGGCGGTTAGCGATGGGGCAAATATCACGGCTGAGGACATCCCTATTGAACTTAAGCTTCCAATGCCGCAGCAACTTGACGACATGCTGAGCTTGACCTCGTTCCACGAAATTATTAAGTCCACCGAACGGGAACTTATTGCATGGGCAATGCGAAAAACAAAAGGGAACAAAACGCAGGCCGCACGGTTGCTCTCAATGAAACCGTCTACCTTTCGCGACGCGCTTGCAAAGCACAGTAATATATCGGGTATTCTGAGCGTGCCATGAATCAAATCCAGTGGGAAGACTAAAGACAGTAAAGATCACCCAGCTAAAGCTTGGGTGCTTTGACAAAGCGTAGCCACACACGTTCCCTGTCAAGGATTAAGTTCTTCACTACAGTAATATATCGGGTATTCTGAGCGTGGCAGCTCATAAGATGTCTCGGATGCTCCCCAAGTCCGACCCCTCTCTGAATACCTGATCTGGATGGGGAAACCATATACAACCCGAAAGGGAGATTACAAACTATGTTTGTTCCGGTTCAAAGCAAGTCTGGCAAACCCTTAATGCCGACAGATTCTAACAAAGCGGGTGTGCTAATCAAAAAAGGATTGGCAACGCCATATTGGCGTAACGGTATCTTTTGTATTCGGTTAAACTACGAGACAAAAGAACACACACAGGAAATCTGTGTGGGCGTGGACCCTGGCTCCAAGAAAGAAGGCTTCACGGTGAAGTCTGAGGCTCACACATATCTGAATGTGCAAGCGGATGCACATAACAAGGTTGGAAAAAAAGTTAAAAGAAGACGTATATTGAGACGGGGTCGTAGAACCCGGAAGTGTCCAAACCGGAAGCATCGAACAAATCGAGTAGCGAAGAAAGCACGGCTCCCGGCAGGCACCCGTGCCCGTTGGGATTGGAAACTTCGGATATTAGATTGGTTGTCTAAACTTTATCCTGTTACACACGTCTGCGTTGAGGACATCAAAGCACGGACTATTGAACGTGCTAAGAAATGGAACACAGCTTTTAGTCCACTTGAGGTGGGCAAGACCTGGTTTTATGGTGAGATAGAAAAGCGGTGGGAGCTGCTAACCCTTCAAGGGTGGCAGACAAAACAGCTGCGTGACAAGCTCGGTTTGAAAAAGTCATCTCAAAAGTTGGCAGAGACTTTTGAGGCACATTGCGTTGACTCGTGGTGTTTAGCCTACTATACCGTGGGGGGTGATGCGGAAACCGTGGACAATACAGACATATTCTGCATTTCACCGATACCCATACGTAGGCGTGAACTGCATCGGCAGAACCCACAAACCGGGGGAAAGAGACCCCGCTATGGGGGGACTGTGCTAACGGATACACTTATCAAAAACACACTGATCAAACATGGTAAGCATGGTATCACACGTCCGAGGTCCCACCGAGGACATCCTATTACGGGTATTAATGCAAAAGGGTTGTTTTCTATCTATAGCTTAGAAGGTGAACGCCTCACAACGGGTGCGAAACGCACAGATTTTCAAGTGCTAACACGCTTGAACTTCAACTATAAAGGCGGATTTTCCTCCCCCGCATAAATGCTGAGGGTTTCCAATCCGAAGAACTTGATGAATGTGACACCTGAACAGAAACGTGAAGCTATTCGCGCAGAAACTTTGCGGCACCGTGAGCAGCTTTCATTCACAGCCCGGACCACACGAAGTAAACAAATTGCCGCGCACGTGACGCAGTGGATACAGCAAACTGAAGAAACCACGCTTGAGGCGGTGATGGTTTATCTAAGTATGAAAAGTGAGGTGCAAACCTACGGGCTCATCGACTCACTTTTCACTCTAGGAAAGCGGGTTATTGCCCCGGAGGTTGACGTGGCGAACCGTCAACTCATACCGCGGCACATCCAGAATCTGGAAACGGACCTAGTCCGCCACCCGTACGGCATGTTGCAACCGAATGCAACATGCCCCGTTTTTCCAAGCATGCAACTTCAACTTGTGCTTGTCCCCGGTATCGCCTTCGATGTGAACGGGTATCGCCTCGGATACGGCAAGGGGTTTTATGACCGTTTTCTACCGACATGTCCGAACGCTGTCACAATCGGTCTCGCTTATCAGCTACAACTTGTGGAGGAGACTTATCCGCAACCGTGGGATGTCCCTGTGCAACATATTTTCACAGAAAATGGACGAATTGCAATTTCTAGCCGCGCCCGATAGCTAAAAACGTCAATCTACACCGATAAACGGTTTCAATTTCTCCAACGTCTTTTCTCCAATACCTTTTACTTCCATCAAGGCATCGACGGAAGAAAAATTGCCGTTTTCTTTACGATACTGGACAATTCGTAGTGCTGTTTTTGGACCGATGCCTGGAAATTTTTGGAGCTCTTCAACGGTAGCAGTGTTGATATTAAGTACTGCGGGTTTATCTTTAGGCGGTTGTTTCTGCTTTTGTTCAGCAGTTTCTTGCTTCGTCTCTGTGCTTGGCGATGTTTGAGGCTCTTGGACGGTGGCGGTGTTGGTATTGACCGGTTTTTGTTTCTGTTCGGGCGGTTTTTTCTGTTCAGCAGTTTCTTGCTTCGTCTCTGTGCTTGGCGATGTTTGAGGCTCTTGGACGGTGGCGGTGTTGGTATTGACCGGTTTCTGTTTCTGTTCGGGCGGTTTTTTCTGTTTAGCGGTTTCTTGCTTCGTCTCTGTGCTTGGCGATGTTTGAGGCTCTTGGACGGTGGCGGTGTTGGTATTGACCGGTTTCTGTTTCTGTTCGGGTTGTGCTTGCTTCGGGACTGCAATAAAATCCGGTTTCCCTAGAAATAGGGCGGGGTTAGATCGGCGCACCCCCCAAAATGCTGTTCCAATTAAAATAAGGGTGAGCAGGAAGGTAACAGCATGCCAATAGTGTTTTTCCACGACACCTTCAATATCGCTATGTGTGTTCTGTTTTGTCACTGCGGTCCTCCTCAGGATGTCCAAATCGGTTCTGGCATTTGTGCTTGATGATTTACCGCGCGCGCTAAAACAAATAACAGGTCTGACAGTCGGTTTAAACTGCGGAGTATTTCTGGGTTCACATCCGTTTCACGGGCAAGCCGGACGACACATCGTTCACATCGTCTGCATACGGCACGTGCGACGTGGAGTGCGGCACCGGCGGTGCAACCCCCGGGCAGAATGAAGTTTGTCAGGGGCGGAAGCGCAGCGGAAAGATTATCAATTGCTGTCTCCATCTCTGTCGTAAAATCTGCCGTTATCCTTAGCGCGGCGGCTTTTGTATGGGTATCGGGTGTCGCTAAGTCCGCCCCAATTGCGAACAGATGATTTTGGATACGCGCTATCAGCTCGGAAAGCATGGTATCATCAATTAACGTACGTGCATAACCTATAGAGGCGTTGAGTTCGTCAACTGTGCCTAGTGCTTCAAACTGTAGAGCATCTTTCGGGAGCCGGGTACCACCGTATAGTGAGGTCTCTCCAGCATCCCCAAATTTGGTATAAATTTTCATAAACTCCATTTTACAATATATCACAAAAGGAATCAAGAAAATTATGGCAACTGTTATTGAAAACGTTAATGTCGTTGATTTACGTATCCCGACATCGGATACACTGCTCGGGTCCGATCCGTTTCACAAAAAGCCGAACTATTCGGCTGTACTTACAACGTTAGAGACGAACACTGGGCATTGCGGTATCTCTGTTGCGTTCACCGCCGGGGCAGGAAACGATTGGATTGCATACGGTGTCAGGGACCTCGCGAAACTTGTCGTTGATATGCCAATAATCAATTTTATAAACGCGCCAGGCGTGTTTCACAAACTCCTCGTCGACCATCATCAGCTAAGGTGGCTGGCTGATGGAGTCAACCGTATGGCAATCGGCAGCATTGTCAATGCAATGTGGGACCTCTGGGCGAAACTGGCTGAAAAACCGCTCTGGAAACTTCTTGTCGACTTACCACCGGAGACAATTCTGGAATGCATTGATTGGCGATATCTGCGAGATGCCCTGACTCCTGATGAAGCAAGACAGGCTCTGCACATGAACTGGAAAAGCTGCCCCGAGCGTGAACAGACGCTCCTGCACAAGGGGCCAAAGGCGTATTCTACCGCAGGCTGGCTCGGTCTAACAGATGACCAAATTATTGAGACAGTGAATCAGGTAAAAGCAGCGGGACTTGATTGTTTCAAGATGAAAGTCGGGCAGGATTTGGACTTCGATAAGAGACGACTCGCCTTTATTCGGGAGGTAATTGGAGACGAAGCACGTTTGATGCTCGATGCAAATCAGGTCTGGGGGGTAGATGAAGCAATCGCCTACATGAAGGAGCTCGCGATATTCGAACCGACCTGGATTGAGGAGCCGACCGCCCGCGACGATGTCTTAGGTTTTCTGCAAATTTCCCGCGCTCTGGAAAAATATGGTATCGGGGTTGCCACAGGCGAACAGGTGCCATCACCTGTCATCTTCAAGCAGTTGCTAATGACCGGGGCTATTCAGTACTGCCAAATTGATGCAACGCGCCTTGGCGGTGTCAACGATGTGCTGGCGGTTATCATTATGGCTGCGAAGTACAATGTGCCTGTCTGTCCGCATGGCGGTGGCATCGGTTTGTGCAACATGATTCAACACTACGCTTTATGGGACCAAATCTGTGTTGCTGCGCATTCGGAGACACAGGTGGTGGAATATCTCAATTTCCTTCAGGACGATGTCTTTATCTCGCCGATTCAGATTCGCGAGGGCGCGTATGTTGCCCCGACCGCACCGGGATGGGGGTTGGAAATGTATCCTGAATTTGTGGAAAAACATGTCTATCCCACAGGCTCGGTGTGGCAGGGCAGAGAGGCATCTGGGGACATAACGTTTTTAGCCTGATTTGGTATGTCCCAAAAAATTGGGCGGCTTAGGTTTTCGCACCTTCGGCACGGCGTTTATATTCTGCGGCACCCGCTGAAATCCAACCGCCCATACCCACAAGTAAAAACTGCACGCCTGCCTTTACATATTTCGCAACGGTGTCGTCTGTCGTCATCGTACCTGCAACGCGCCCAGCATCTTGGATACGTGCCAACGCCGCGTCAATCGTGTTCTGTACCTCCGGATGGTCACTGTTACCGACATGTCCCATGGAGGCCGCTAAGTCGGAAGGTGCCACAAAAAATACATCAATATGGTCGATGGTGAGAATGTCGTCCAAATTGTTGATTGCGACAATATCCTCAATTAAGACAACTAGCAACGTCTGTGAGTTGGCAACGTCAAAATAGTTTTCCACACCGTATCCCTGACGACTTACGAACATGCCCCGATGTCCGATAGGGGCGAACTTTCCGCCATCCACGACGTTTTGCGCTTCCGCTTTCGTATTGACGTGTGGCACAACGATTCCCATTGCACCGCAATCCAAAGTGCGATAGATAAGTGCCTGCTCGTTACGATTGACACGCACCACCGATGTCATTCCCCACAAATCACAGGCGCGTGTGAGGTTGCCTAATTCTGACGCGTCTACATTGCCGTGTTCGCCTTCCAACCACACGCCATCGTATCCGTTGGGACCGAAAGCGTCTATATCGTCAGCATTCGTCAATCCACCGATGATGTAGGCGAGCTCTCCATTTGCCAATTTCTGTTTAATCCGATTCGATCTTATTTTCATTATTTCTCCTCAGTTTTTGCAAGAAATTCCGCTGGTAGGACTCTATGCACGGTATCAATCACCAATTGTTCAACCCCAGGGGCAAATCGGGTGGGTTGACCGAAATAAATCATCGCGCCGCCCCCTTCATATCCGCCTTCAGCTAACACCCGTTCAGATGGGATATAGCCGGGAAACGCGTTTGAATATGCCCCCACCCAGAGTCTCGTTGCATCGAACTCCCGTTTCAGTCGCAGCGAAAAATCTACTACCACCTCACTTGCAAGGAATACAACCGCCAACGCATCATCGAACGTCCACGCTTGGACAGGATAGGAAATATCCGTTTTTATCGGTTGATTATTCTCTAACATTTCGAGATGCTTTTTGGCGTGGTATCCGATTGCACCGCCTTGTGCTGCCCGTGCCTCCCATTCGTCATGGGTTGGCAGTTTATCAAACGGCAAATTCACCCTCTCAAACGTACCTGTAGGAACAGTAGAGATGCCAATTGCATCCCGTTCAAGTTGATGAGCAACCGCGTGTGCAAGGGCTTGTCCGTGTTCCTTTGCATAAGCGAGCCGTGTTTCGAATACCTCCTGTTTTCCTTCGGGCATCGGCCGCATTCGTGACTCCGGATTTGCATCAGCCCCACATCCGATTGTTATCAGTGCAGTTACGTCGGGATGCGCGTCCTGAATCGCCTCTTGTGCGAATCCTGCCCAGTCGCCGCAGATATGGTTGTCCGCCCCAGCTAACGTTGTGCAATGACATGCATAACTTGCCCATACAGCGTGCAAAGCCCCATCAGCATCGGTAATCCGAATCACCGGTAACGCGTGGTCTACCGGCCCGCCTTCGGTTCGTCGATTTTTTGCGAAACCTACCTCACCGATGTTCCATGCCAACCGGGACGGTTTCCGGTTTGATAGTGCTTGTAGCACTACGGTTTCCATCCAGTCGGATAGTTGACGTGTGTAGCGGTCAATCTTTTCCTGCTCTTCGGGCAATATATCCGAGCTGAAAATGAACGAGGCGGCGTTTGCTAGGCACGGTGCACTGTGCGTATGGGTATAGCAGGCGACAAAATTCGCGCGCGAGATGCTTGTCTTCTGTTTTACACGAGTAGACACCGCTTCTGTTAATTCATCGGGCAAGCCGCAGTTTTCCACAGTGACCAGGACCACGGGCCCATCGGCATCGCTACCGATAGCAAGTGCTTTTGCCCATATCCGCTGAATGATTCCTTCCGATTCTGTGCGCCGACTGCCGTAACCGTTTAACCGAATCGGATAATCCGGGGTAATATCTATTTGAGCAACCCCAACTTCAATAAGATTGTCTCTGTTTGTCATGTAAATTCCTCCTAAGTAATGGAGACACGCCGTGTGCTGTCCTTAAAAATGTACAGTAAACGCCACTATATGGTTTGCCTCAAGGATAGGTTTATCCGCTATTTGATGGATTAGCGCGTATTCAATAGAGAACGTCCCGTGTGTTATGCCAATTCCGGCGGTAAAACGGAGGGGTGTTCCCACCCGTTTTATGCCGAGCCGCAGTGCTATAGCGGATTCTTGCGGGATTGCCGCTTTTACCCCCGGTTTACCAAAGGGAATGCGGAACTCGGTGCCAATTGCGAAATTAATGCCGCGCTGCCCAATAGCGTGCCACGTATCCGCTGCAAGCAAAATCGCTGATATAGGGTGATATGCAATCCCGATACCGAGTTGCAATGGGAGCGGTTCAGCAAAGTCGGCACGCAGAAGATTTTCAAAGAGAATACCTACCTGTAGTGCTTTCGCGTCTTGTACACCGAACCTTATCTCGCTTTGAACGCCAATATCCAACTCAAGGCGACTAGTGTTACGCTCAATTGCGGGCTGCTTTTCGTGAACGATATCCCGAATGCGGTCGCCGACCTGCAACTCATGAACGATTGCCGCTATGAGCTGTTCAGGAAACTGCGGGTCTACGCTGGGCTTGTGCCGTGCCGATAAGTCCAGGGTTGACACCGTTTGTCCCTGTTGTATATTTTGTGTAACCCATTTTAGCCGCGCACCTCCTGCAAATTCACCGATTCTATGACTGACTCCTAACCGCCAACTTTTTTCACGGTGCAGCGTCCAATCTGTGATAAGGTCTGTTTCTGAAGTGAACCAGCGGGTGCCCCTATCGTATTCAGCACGGGTAGCAGCGAGTGTAAGGTGCGCGAAGTTAGTAAATGCCCCCGTATACCCGACACTAACCCCCCATTTTCCGAATACATGGGAATAGTAGCTTGACAGGTAAGCATCCATATCTACTTCGGCGACGAGCTGTGCAGTGCCGTGCTTTGGCAGTTGTCCCCACCTGAGATTTTCCACAGCAATATCCGCGGCAATGTTGTGGCTTTGGACGTGCACAAGCGAAGCAGGGTTGCCGAATATTCCTGCATCTCGTGCATGTGTTGCAATTCGGGTGCCGCCCATGCTACTAATGCGGAGCAGCTCGTTTGCGCTGCTAGGCAAGGGTGCCTCGACCCCAAGGAGAAACAGGACCACAAATGCTGCGAAGCGCGGGGATGTCACGCGAAGGACTGAACGAAAAAACATGGTATCAAAATCCCTTTCGGGTGCATCTATTGCGTTATCAACATCTTTCATGTCGTTGTAAAGTTGCTTGCAGTCAATGTGAGAAATACGCGCCACTCGTCACAGGTTCACCTACTTGTTCTTACCGTTCCAATACGCAGCATGTCTAAGGTTCAAGGTCCCATATCAGAATAGTGCCATCATGACTTCCACTAACGATGGTGTTCCCATCTGGACTAAACGCCACACTATTGACCCGCTCCGTATGTCCTGTGAGTGTTTTGATAAGCTGTCCTGTTGTAGTGTTCCATAGCCGAATAGTTTTGTCCCTACCCCCACTAACGATGGTGTTTCCATCCGGACTGAACGACACGCTATTGACCCAACTCATATCTCCTGTGAGTTTTCTGATAAGTTGCCCGGTGCTTGTGTGCCATAGATGAATAGTCCTGTCCAAACCCCCACTAACAAGTATACGACCATCCGGAGTAAAAAAGGACACGCTATTGACATTACCCGTATGTTCATAGAGTGTTCTGATAATTTTTCCTGTTTTTGTGTTCCATAGCCGAATAGTTTTATCCCTACTTCCACTAACGATAGTGTTTCCATCTGGACTAAACGACACGCTAGTGACCCGCTCCGTATGTTCATAGAGTGTTCTGATAAGCTGCCCGGTGTTTGTCTCCCATAGACGAATAGTGCCGTCCCCACCGCCACTAACGATAGTGTTTCCATCTGGACTAAACGACACGCTATAGACCCGCTTCGTATGCCCTATGAGTGTTCTGATAAGCTGCCCGGTGTTTGTCTCCCATAGACGAATGTCCGCACTGCCACTAACGATGGTATTCCCATCTGGACTAAACGACACGGTACTGACCGGATACTTATGTCCTGTAAGCACTCTGATAAGTTGCCTTGTGCTTGTGTTCCATAGGCGAATAGTTCTATCCCCATTTCCACTAACAATTGTGTTCCCATCTGGACTAAACGACACGCTATTGACAAAATCCCCATGTCCTATGGGTTTTCTGATAAGTTGCCCTGTCCTACTGTCCCATAGTCGAATAGTATCGTCCGAACTCCTGCTAACGATGGTGTTACCATCCGGACTAAACGACACACTATAGACCCGCTTCGTATGTCCTGTGAGTGTTCTGATAAGCTGCCCAGTGTTTTTGTTCCATAGGCGAATAGTTTTGTCATCACTTCCACTAATGATTGTGTTCCCATCTGGACTAAACGACACGCTATTGACAAAATCCGTATGTCCCGTGAGTGTTCTGATAAGCTGCCCGGTGTTTTTGTTCCATAGATGAATAGTTTTGTCATCACTTCCACTAATGATTGTGTTCCCATCTGGACTAAACGACACGCTATTGACAAAATCCCCATGTCCCGTGAGTGTTCTGATAAGCTGCCCTGTCCTACTATTCCATAGATGAATAGTCCCATCATGATTTCCACTAACGACGTTGTTCCCATCCGGACTAAACGACATCCTTTTGACCCGACCTGTATGTTCAGTGAGTGTTCTGATAAGTTGCCCAGTGTTTGTATTCCATAGACGAATAGTTTTGTCATGACTCCCACTAACTACAGTGTTCCCATCTGGACTAAACGCCACACTATGAACTGTATCCGTATGTCCGGTAAGTGTTTTGATATTTTTTCCAGTGTTTGTATTCCATAACCGAATAGTATGGTCCCAATTCCCACTAACTATGGTGTTGCCATCTGGACTAAACGACACGCTATAGACCCAACCCGTATGTCCTGTGAGTGTTCTGATAAGCTGCCCAGTGTTTGTATTCCATAGACGAATAGTATCGTCATCACTCCCACTAGCAAGCATGCGACTATCCGGACTAAACGCCACGCTATTGACCACATCCGTATGTCCCGTGAATAGGTTGATTTCTTCCCCTGTCTTTGCATTGTAAATCCAAATCCCGATACTACTTCCAACGGCCAGGCGTGTTCCATCTGGTGAAAACTTTATCTCACTTATACGACCTTCACCAAGCCGTGCTTTCGCGCCTTCCGGTAAGTTCAGTTGTGTGTAGTCTATAGCAAAAGTGTTTGGGGCAACGGTTAGAAGCACGAACAAAATCGTTAGCATAAAGACACTGTTTTTCATGAGTTTATCTCCTTCTGTTTCCTGATGCAATACGCAGTACGGCTAAGGTTCAAGGTCCCATATCAGAATAGTGCCATCCCCACTTCCGCTAACGACGGTGTTCCCATACGGACTAAACAACACGGTATAGACCGAACCCGTATGTCCTGTGTGTGTTGTGATAAGCTGTCCAGTGCTAATGTCCCATAGCCGAATAGTTTTGTCATTACTCCCACTAACGATAGTGTTTCCATCCGGACTAAACGACACGCTAAAAACCCAATCCGTATGTCCAGTAAGTTCTCTGATGAGTTGCCCTGTGCTTGTGTGCCATAGCCGAATAGTCCTGTCAAAACCCCCACTAACAAGTATACGACCATCCGGAGTAAAAAAAGACACGCTACTGACCATACCCGTATGTCCTGTGAGTGTTCTGATAAGTTTTCCTGTTGTGGTGTTCCATAGCCGAATAGTTTTGTCATCACTGCCACTGACAAGCATGCGACCATCCGGGCTAAACGACACGCTATTGACCTCGTCCGTATGTCTTGTGAATGTTCTGATAATTTTTCCAGTATTTGTGTTCCATAACCAAATAGTTTTGTCCGAACTTCCACTAACGATGGTGTTGCCATCCGGACTAAACGATACACTTTTGACCTCCCCTATATGTCCCGTGATTTTTCTGATAATTTTTCCAGTGTTCGTATTCCACAGTCGGATAGTCCCGTCCGAACTTCCACTAACGACGGCGTTTCCATCCGGACTAAACGATACACTTCCGGCCGAATACATATTTCCTGTGATTTTTCTAATAAGTTGTCTTGTTGTGGTGTCCCATAGGCGAATAGTTTTGTCACCACTCGCGCTAACGATTGTATCTCCAGCCGGACTAAACGATACGCTATAGACCCAACTCGTATGTCCTTTGATTTTTCTGATAATTTTTCCAGTATTTGGGTCCCGTAGTCGAATAATATTGTCCCAACCCCCGCTAACGATTGTATCTCCATCCGGACTAAACGACACGGTACGGACCCACCCCATATCTCCTGTGAGTGTTCTGATAATTTTTCCAGTCCTACTGTCCCATAGATGGATAGTCTTATCCTCACTCCCACTAACGACGGTGTTTCCATCGGGACTAAACGACACGGTACGGACCGAACCGTTATGTCCCGTGAGTGTTTTTATATTTTTTCCAGTATTTGTGTCCCATAGACGAATGGTATGGTCCTGGCCCCCACCAACGACGGTGTTTCCATCGGGACTGAACGACACGCTATAGACCCACCCCATATCTCCTTTGATTTTTCTGATGATTTTTCCAGTATTTGTGTTCCATAGATGGATAGTCTTATCCTCACTCCCACTAACGACGGTGTTTCCATCGGGACTAAATGACACGGTACGGACCGAACCGTTATGTCCCGTGAGTGTTTTTATATTTTTTCCAGTATTTGTGTCCCATAGCCGAATAGTGTTGTCCCAACTGCCACTAACGATTGTGTTTCCATCGGGACTAAACGACACGCTAGTGACCCAACTCGTATGTCCCGTGAGTGTTTTTATATTTTTTCCAGTATTTGTGTCCCATAGCCGAATAGTCCTGTCAAAACTCCCACTAGCTATGGTGTTTCCATCCGGACTAAACGACACGGTATGGACCGCCCCTGTATGTCCTGTAAATAGGTTGAGTTCTTCTCCTGTCTGGACATCATAAATCCAAACTCCGATACTAGTACCGACGGCTAACCGCGTTCTGTCTGGTGAAAACTTTATATCAGTTATATAACCTTTACCGAGCCGTGCTTTCGCGCCTTCCGGTAAGTTCCATTGTGTGTAGTCTATAGCGAAGGCGTTTAGGACGGCCGTTAGAAGCACAAACAGAATCGTTAGGGGCAAAAACATGGTTTTCATGAGGTTGTCTCTTTTTGTTTTCTGATTTGCATCTTTCGTGGCGCGGTAAAGGTGCCTGTTGTGCCAGGGATACAGAATAGGGTCGCAAGCACGGCTCGCTTCTACAGGAAAAGAGTGGGTTTTACTCCAACCCCATCGCCTCAGCAAAAATATCCTCAAGTGAATGTCTAACCTCACGTAGTTGGCGAAGTTGGACACCCGTTTCATACGCTAACTTAAAGAAGAACGTTCCATCTGTCTGTGCCTGTTCACTTGATGTCACGCGAACGTGTCCATCTGGCCGTAGTTCCGTATCGTAAGGATAACGTTGTAGTGCGGCAACGTATGCATCCCGGTCCCCCACAATTTTCAGATCGAACGCTTGGCCCTGCTGCGCTTTGAGTGCCTCTATTTCTCCCTGTACCACAAGACTGCCGTGCGAAAGGGCAATAACGTCTTGGCAGGCATACTCTACATCGGGCAATAGATGAGAAGATAGGATAACATCAATACCTTTGTCGGTTGCAATGTCCTTAACGAGCTGGAGCATTTCCTCTCTTCCGCTGGTATCCATGCCGTTCGTTGGTTCGTCAAGCAGCAGCAATTTGGGGTCGTGCGTCAAAGCTTGTGCTAATTTTACGCGTTGTTTCATGCCAGCCGAGTATCCACTTACCGGGCGGTACCGTTCTTCATCTAATCCGACATAATAAAGCACCTCATGTGCGCGTTGCATAGCGTCCCGCGCAGGCATTCCGCAAAGTTCACCCGCGTAGGCGACCAGTTGGACAGCGTTCATCCCTGGAATTAAGCAGTCATCCTCCGGCATATAGCCTACCTGTTGCCGGATTGCCACTTGATGTGTTTGTACGTTTAGGTCGAACACCTTTGCTGTGCCTCGTGTCGGTTCGACGAAACCGAGGAGCGTCTTAAGCAGTGTGCTTTTCCCCGCCCCATTGGGACCAAGCAAACCGACAGCACCGCCATGCACCTCTAGCGATAGGTCATCCAGGGCGGCGGTTGTACCAAAAAAGAGTGAGACGTTTTTTATTTCAATTAGCATAGCTCTGGATAAATTCGTTTTACGCGTTTCCCTATATTTGTTAAAATTTCGTACGGAATTGTATTGGCTTGGTCAGCGACTTCATAAATTTTTATCTCGTTATTTCCCTGCTTTCCAATCAGGACAGCTTCATCGCCAACCGAAACGTTATCTGAAAGTGCTAGACGGACCACGGTCACATCCATACAGATGCGTCCGATAATGGGGCGGCGTATTCCCCCAATTAACACCTCACCTTTATCGGAGAGGGCGCGCGGGTATCCATCACCGTAGCCGATTTGTAAACCTGCTATACGTGTCCGCTCCGATGCCTTGTATGTCAAACCGTAGCTCACGCCTTCCCCCGGTTCAATGCAATCTATCCAACCGATACGTGCTTTCCATGTAAGGGCAGGTTGCAACTGAATCGGTTTCTCTACCGCGGGATAGATGCCGTATAGACTCAACCCCGGGCGAACTGCATCTAAATGGGATTCAGGTATTGCAAGCACTGCTGCGCTGTTCGCCGCATGTGTGAGGGGCATAGTCTTAAAGAGAGGCGAAACGCTGGTAAGCAGAACTGAAAACCGATTGAGTTGAAGAGAGGCGTAATTTTTATCTATCTCCTGAGCTGTCGCGAGATGCGTAAAAATCCCTTCAATCTCAAGTTGAGGCAGCGTCTGTAAACGCTTGATAAACTGCACAGCTTCGGTGTGCCGTACCCCGCTTCGATTCATTCCCGTGTTAATATCAATATGCACCTTTACCTTTCCGACTTCCGCCAATCTTTTCGCCAGGGGCCAATTGTCAACTGCGGGGGTCAATTCATAAGCGACGATTTCCTCTGCCCACTCTAACAGTGGACTAAATAGGATAAGGATAGGTTTCGTAGTGCCTGCCTGCCGTAGCGCAATTCCCTCTGCGGTTGTGGCTACTGCGAACATATCGGCAATTGTGTGCAATGCCTCTGCTACACACACAGCACCGTGCCCGTAAGCATCTGTTTTCACAACAGCGATTAACTGTTTGCCGGTATGCGCCTTTATCGCTTTCGCATTACCTTGAATTGCCTTCAGATCAACCGCTGTATATGTTTGGATACTCCTGTTCACACCTATTTCCTGTCGTGCTAACGTTGTTCGGACAACGTTCCCTCTGCGCCGATTAACATCAGCCGCTGTAACAACCACGCCTTCTCTATAACGTTCACGACCTCCAGTGTGAGCGTAACCGTATAACGTCCCGGTGTTTGCAGAACGGAGGAGACATCAACCTCACCTATAATCGGGACCGGCGCGCCTGGTTGCACCTCACCGATGGAACGGTCCTGGATGAGCGGTGTACCGTTAATAGCAATAGTCAGAAAAGCGCCTGTACGTGCAGCCTCTTGCAGAATTTCATATCGCAATACCGGTTTCTCACGAAATAACGCAGTCACGTTTAACTGATAGGTCAAAGTTTGCCTGAAGGTGTTGCCTTGCCAATAGCGGTTCGGTCTTGAAACAATAGCGTGCCCAATAATCACCTCTATCCGAATGTCTTTTCGTGCTGTTGCGGTGCCATCCGTGACTTCAAGTGTAATCGTATAGGTCCCCGCGGTTTCGGGTGCAGCATAAATAACGTTGCGTCCATCACCAACGATTTTTCCGCCTGTCGTTCGCCACGTGTAGCCGAGTGCGTTTGTATTTCCGGAGTAATTCACCGTTGCCGTCACATTTGTGGTATCTCCGATATTGAGCGTTTGCGAGTCGGCACTTAGGGTCGTAACCTCAAGTATTTCGTCATCTAAGCCGAGAAGGTTTTCCGTATCGCAACCTGCTATCAGGCCTATTGTGAAGAGTAGGCAGAGTATATAAAATTGGAATTTCTTAACTTTCATCAAAATCTTCGGATTGGAAACCCCCAGCATTTATGCGGGGGAGGAAAATCCGCCTTTATAGTTGAAGTTCAAGCGTGTTAGCACTTGAAAATCCGTGCGTTTTGCCCCCGTTGTTAATCGGTGTCCATCTTTTGAATAGACAGAGAATAGTCCTTTAGCATTAACACCCGCAAGGCGTGTTAATCCGTATTTGTTGTGCTTTATTAATGTGTTTTTAACAAGTCCATCGCCTAATAAGGTGCCACCATATCGCGGGCGATTGCCACCTTTCTGCGGATTTTGTCTGTGGAGTTGTCGCCTGCGTATCGGTATCGGTGAGATACAGAATATATCGGTATTGTCGGGTATCTCTAAACCGCCCACGGTGTGATATGCCAAGCACCAACTATCAACGCAATGTGCCTCAAAGGTTTCAGCTAACTTCTTTGACGACTTGTTGAGACCCAGACGCTCGCGTATCTCTTTGGTTTCAAACCCTTGTATCGTCAGGAGTTCCCATCGCTTTTCTACCTCTGAATAGAACCAATGCTTGCCCACTTCCAAAGGACTGAAGGCCTGATTCCACTGCTTTTGATACTGTTTTGTCCGCGCCTTAATATCCTCAACACAGACGTGTGTAACAGGATAGAGTTTAGACAACCAATCTAATATGCGAAGTTTCCAATCCCATCTTGCACGTGTGCCTGCAGGGATACGCTTCCGGTTCGACAGGTTGTGCTGCTTCTTTTTTCGATTCGGGCATTTCCGTGTGCGTCTGCTTCTCCGCAACGTCCGACGCTTCTCGATTTTCTTTCCAACCTTGTTGTGAGCGTCTGCTTGCACATTTAGGTAGGTATGTGCCTCGCTCTTGACGGTAAAGCCTTCCTTCTTACTGCCGGGGTCTACGCCTACGCATATCTGTTGGAAGTATCTATCCGAAGGGTCGGCGTTAAGGCGCACACAAAAAACGCCATTCTTCCAAAACGGTGTGGCTTTCTTGTCTCGTATCCACTTCCTTGCCCGCGAAGGCTTTGTCGGCATCAGTGGATTTTGGTTTTTGTCAACGACAGGAACAAACATAGTTTGTAATTCTCCGTAGAGTTTGTATTTCCCCATCCAGATCGGTATATCAGCGTTTACATCGGACTTGGGGAGCATCCGAAACACCTTTGTGCACCACCACAGATATACCGATATATTACTGTAGTGAAGAACTTAATCTTTGACAGGGAACGTGTGGTTACGCTATGTCAAAGCACCCATGCTTTAGCAGGGTGATCTTTACTTTTTTATACCATAACTTGAAAAAAGCGGTTAACTTTTTTCTAAATGGAAACTGTTAGCAATAGGAAGAGGTCTCTGACGCGCACCAAACCGCGGACTATAATCACAACATCTTGCTAATTGCTAATTGCTAATTGCTAATTGCCAATTTATATTATACCATAATTTGAAAAAAGCGGTTAACTCTTTTCTAAATGACCCTGTCCCCGAAATCGCAGAAATAGCAGAATGAAAACAATTGAGTTCACTAACAGCATCGTTGAAATAACGTTAAGCACCGGCGTGATACCGAATTTAAGGAGCGAATAGATATGCACCGACAAGGTTGTATACCCAACGCCAGCAGTAAAAAAGGTAATGACAAAATCATCTATTGAGAGCGTGAAAGCGAGTAATGCCCCGCCAATAATTCCCGGCGCGATGAGTGGTAACGTTATCCGCCAAAACGTCTGCCACTCCGTAGCACCGAGGTCCAGGGCTGCCTCCTCTATTGTGTTATCGTACCCTTGTAAGCGTGCCCGCACGACGATAGTGACATAAGCGATATTGAAAACGACGTGGGCAATGATGACTGATGCCAAGCCTAACGGAATGCGGAGCTGCGCGTAAAATGTCAATAACGCAATCGCTAACACGATGTCCGGAATGATAATCGGAAGATAAAGCGCGCGGACTAAAACGGTGCGAAACCGAAACCGATATTTTTCTATAGCAAGCGCAGCAGCGGTTCCGATGATAGTTGCAATCAACGTCGCAAGTCCCGCCACCATCAAACTATTTTTACAAGCACGCCATACATCTTCGTTTTCAAACAACTTCGGATACCACTTGAACGTGAACCCCTCCCAAACCGAAATCTGTTCACCGCTATTGAAGGAGAACACGACAACCGCTAAAATTGGCACGTAGAGGAAGAGAAAAACGATGAGTATATTAATTTCAAGAAGCCTTTTCACTTTCACTCCCTGCCAAAGCACGAAAATATAGCACTGTGCCTACGAGCACAATCCCCATCAGCATGAGGGACAGGGCCGAACCGAACGGTGCATCGCGTGCAGTTTTGAATTGCCGTTCAATTACGTTCCCTATATAACTCACTTTACCGCCACCGAGTAAATCTGGCGTTAAAAATGCACCGACTGTGGGGATAAAAACTAACATGGAACCTGCCAAGATGCCGGGGAGGCTGAGCGGGACGGTTACGTGCCAAAAAGCGCGCCGCGACGATGCCCCTAAGTCTTTCGCTGCTTCTATCAGGGACAGGTCCAATTGCTCCAATGCCGCGTAGAGGGGTAGAATCATAAAGGGTAGGTATCCGTAAACTAAGCCTATCTGCACAGCGAACTGTGTATTCAACAGCTCCAGCGGTTGAAAATGTGGAATAAGCAGAGCTAGGAAACTGTTCAGAAGTCCTTCTGTGCGGAGAATCAATATCCATGCATAGGTGCGAATCAGAAAGTTTGTCCAAAATGGGATGACTACCAGCAGCAATAACAGATTTCGCCACTTCGGGCGGTAGCGCGCCAAATAGTAGGCAAACGGATAACCGATAAGCAGACATATCGCCGTGCAAATGAACGCGCTCCATATCGAACGCCACAATATACCTATATAGAGCCCATCGAACAAGCGTTGATAGTTTTGTAGTGTGAAGTGCCACCGAACCCCACCATAAGTGCCGCGCTCCAGAAAACTATAGATGAGTATGGATATAAGCGGCAGCAGGAAAAAACAGATAAGCCAAAAGATAATCGGAAAAAGCAGGATGAGGAGACGGTAATTACGACGCATTTTCCTCTATATGTTGGCGGATGTTGTTCTGTATATTCCACGGGTCGGTGGTTTCGAAAAATGTCCACTCTCCAAACTCACGATATGCATTTACGGCTGGAAGCCACATATTTTGGACAGTGTTCACTTTCTGAACCTTATCTTCACGTTGCAACCCAGAGGTTTCAAGTATTAGGTTGACAGTGTCATCGCTAGAGCTGTCCCCCTGTTTCCGAATGCGAACGATGAAATCCGGAACATATTGCCGGCTTGCTCCGTTGTGCTCGATGTATGGAATTGTAAAACCCAAATGGTGATTTTTGACGTACGCCTCCACCTCCGGCATCTGCTCTAAGGCTTGCGCGGTTTTCTGTTCCCAAGAATCTGTATCCGCAACCACATGTGAGATATGACATTTATCTGGGCGCGTCTCCCACGTCGGTTGCGTTGTTTCAAACTCGACATCATCGGTTGAGCCGGTCCGTTTTTTGTCACGGAAAATGGGGAGGAACGTCTTTGGTAAAGACCCATCTTCAGAATCGCTACTTCGGGCTTGCTCTTCTGCCCTGATAATGGCGTGATGAATCCGAGATGCTGCCTTACGCGCAACCTCACCGATATGAAAACAGTGCGGATACATGTTGTCTTTGTAGGTAACACATTCCTTCATCCAGCGGCGTGTGATATGCAGAACTTGTGGGAAAAGCCACCACTTTGCATCGTCATCATCGTCGAGAAGATGATTCTTCATTACCTCATTGGCGAGATAGTATTCGGTTTGCTGAGCTCGAAATCGTGTCAGATAGGGTAATTCAACCTCCTGGGTTCCGCCGGTTATGCTCTCAATCTCTATAAGGGACGGGAGCTCCGCAGTAGAGAGTTCATAGCGGGATGCCTCAGTAAAAATCGCATCGAGCTTATCAGGAGACGACTGCCGGCGATACCCAGCAACGAGCGGAAACGTAATTTCACACGTTGCCTTCCGTTCTGGAACTGCCTTCACTTCTGTCACAGGCAGGAGAGGGGTCACCCTGCCGCTACCGGTTGCAGGGATAAAGGAGAACGGAACGCCATAGACTTCAGCATATTCGGGGGGAAACGTCTCCAACGTGAGCTGTTCCCCGTTGATATCAATTGTTGTCTGTTCCACAGCGTGACTGGAGCGGCGCAGCCCTCTGCCGACAACCTGTTCGCAGAGCAGCTGCGTGCTAAATGCCCGCACCCCAAGGATATGTGTCACCCGCTTGGCATCCCAGCCTTCACTCAACATTGACACCGAAATCACACATTTAATATTTTCACCCAATTTTCCGCGTTTACCGACGGTGTTCATGACTTCCCGCAACAGCTCCGCATCTGTGACCTTCTCCACGTTCATCTTCTGTTTGAACTGTTCAATTTGGGTTCGGGCAGCTTTTTTAAACTCACCCTTCAATGCCTCCCCTGATTCTAACTGTTTGCTATCGATGAGCAGTGTGTTCAGCTGGTCGCGCCATGCACCGTTGTCCTCGTTATTAAATATTGGAAGGTTTCCTTTAGCAACTATAGTCTCGCCATCAGTCGTCTTTTTCTCCCACCCGGCAATCCAGTCGTAAACGAGTTTGGAAACCTTTGTGTTGTTACAAACAACGATCATCACGGGGGGAGTCAACCCGTGTGGCTCCTTGTGCCACAAGTCGTACGTCTCTTCGTAATTGGCATAAAGAGCGTGGAGCGCGGTTTCTAATTCTGAGGGCAACTGCGGTTCACCCCCAGAAACTATTTTACTGAGCTTCGGACGGATAGTATCCCAAAGCCGACGATAAATCGGATCGCCTCTCATGGTATCGTCAGCGACTGGCACGCGCGGCACTTTCGCAATACCACACTCTATTGCATCGATTAACGCAAAATCGGAGACGACCCATGGAAATAGCACCCCCTCACTGAGCTTCTTACCGCTCGGTGTCGTTGTTGAATACCCCGACCCTTTTAGAAAAAACGGCGTGGCAGATAAATCGTAAACCTGTTTTATGCCGAGCTTCGCTTTCACGGCTTCAAGTCCGTTTATCCACAACCGCGTTTCGTCCGCTGTAGCTCCTGTTTTCTCACGTTTTTTGGGACGATAGCAGTGATGCGCTTCATCGTTCAACACAATGATATTTTTCTTTTTTCCGAGTCCGCGGCAAACGCGAACCACCATCTCATCGGGTGTTTCTGTGAAATTTTTTGCCGCCTCCTCCCCCAAAACTTGTGTGCCTATTTTGCTTAACTTCTCCTTCTTTCGGCACTGAAACGCATGATAGTTCGTGATAACGATTTTCGCTTGACAGAGGGCATCATAGTCATCACTCGGAATCAGCTTCATATTCTTATAGTCATTCTCAGGGTTCTCTGGGTACAACACCTGCAGCCGGTCGCGAATTGTTATACCGGGCGTGACGATTAGAAACGCATCTACAAAAAGCGTGCTCCGAGGATTCGCAATTTTATTCAACGTATGATACACAATCAGCATCGCCATGACGACCGTTTTACCGCTACCGGTCGCCATCTTAAAGGCTGTGCGGAAGAGCTCTGGATTTGCCTCCGAATTCGCATTGACAAGCTCTCTGTAAAATGAATCGTTCCGTTGTTTGTTGTCACATTCGTTGAGATAGATGGCTGCCTCTACAGCTTCACGTTGACAGAAATAGAGACGCGGCTCGTTTTTTGGATTGTTCCAATGCTCTAAAAGTCGTCTGGTTGTGGGGGTTACGCCCGGATAACCGCTGTTCCGCCATGCGGTCACTTGTGTACGGACACTATTGATGAACGCATTCGCCTCCCGGAGATCTTGGTCTGGCATTTCAAATCCTATCTGTGATGCCCCAGGCTGCTTTTTCGGTTTCGGAAACGGCATGAAGTATTCACTTCTACGTCTCCCCTCAGCGAGCTCTTCGGTGATACCGCGCGCGTTGAATTTGAAGTGACGTTTCGGCTCCTCAAACGGACTGTTGATAACGGGGTTGTCTATGCTAACTTTTGACATTATTTATCCTCCATCTTCATCACCTTTTGCACGTTCTTAATCGCTTTGTAGATGAGCCGCTTATCCTGATCGAGTCGGTTTGCTAATTTTATGGAACACTGTTGCTGCGTCGGTGTTACCGTCAAACCCATGCATCACCATGAATTCCCAGATTTTCTTTCGAGTATCCGCCTCATTTTTGGCGATGCTAAACCTATGTTCAATCTGTCCGATTGCAGGAGTGATTTGATGCATTGCGTAATCTTCGTTTAGTATTGCAATAATGTCCTCAAGTTCGGGATTCTCATAGTTCTCAAAGGCTTTCAGGATAGTAGCCCAAATCACCGGATCACTCACCGGGGTCTGCTTCTGTGTCCAATGCACCTGCTCAATTTGGTGAGGTTTACACTTATACGGCCGGATTTCGTGAGTGTCTTTTATTTTGACATACCAGATGCTGCCTTCCTCGCCTTTAAACATGGGAGCTTGATTTTCATCCAGGCCGATGAACGTCAATTGCCTGTCTAGCTCTTTCTGTTCCTGTTCATAATGCCACACATAGTCTTTTTCAACGGTGCCGAGTTGTTCTGCTTTTGGGATGTCGCCTGCCTCAAGTTCGGTATTCAGCACGATTTGCCCATCCCCTTCGCGCAGCCCGAACAACAAAACGATGTCCAACTTGACATCCTCATATTGGAGCATGTGTGGGTTATCTGACCCATAAAGCTCAAAACTGAAACCTGCGATATCCGGATTCATTCTGAACAATTTGGTAATCTGCGGGTATTTACGGAGGATATGCTGCCACATTGTTAGGTATCGACCCCGCAAAAACGGAAACAGACGTACTTTAAACGTGATATATTCCATACCCTCGTTTTTATAGCGGTACATAAAGATGTTCGTACCGTCGTATTTACGGAAGCGATAAATCCGTTCCGCGCTCGGAAACCGGTAATTATGCCCTAATCCGAAGGGGTAAGCAATTTTCGGCGTGCCAAAAATTGGCGGATGGTCAACAACCTCACCATTAATCTTTTTTATCTGCAACGAACCGTAGTGTTTATCTTTGCTGACAATGAGCTGCCCCTCAAGGTGGTTTTTGGGGTTAAAGGGGTCTGTCGCGCGAAATTCAGAGTAGTCTGAATTGGAAGGTTGCTGTCCTTTGTTTATTTTCTGTTGCTCCATTGTTCTTCTCCAAGGGGCCTAGCGAATTGTCCATTCTAAACTTAGTGCCTATTCGTAGTAGCACACTACGCCTCATTCTCAAGTGGGCAGAGAAAGTCAATCTGCACGCCTTCTTGTTCAAATGCTTCTCGAAACGGTTCCCATTTTCTATCTAATGCCTGCAAGATAGTCGCTTTTTGGAGAAAGTCACGCTCATAAGCGATAGCAGCCGCAATAAATTTTCTATCAGCTACGTCAAAATCGCTTAATGCTTCGGTAGTTGGAAACTCCTCAAAATCTGTGTCACTACCACCCAGCGGGGTGATGGTTACCATTGTGCAAATCGCCGGTCTCCGCATCAGATTCTGCAGCAACGTTTTTACAAAAAGATCGCCGATTCCTTTCCGAGTCTCTAAATTAACATATCTCTTGTACTCGTTAAGAATTCGCCACCCATCATCAACAACGGACGTTTCTGGCTGTTCGAGAATCTGTTTAATTCGTTTTTGACACTGTTCCACACAGTTGGGTGAGGCATGCTCTGCCTGATCATTTGCAGTTATGATAACATTCGTATCTACGATAACAGCGTTCATTACTCCTCCGCTCTCTTTTGACGTTCTCTTTGTGCTTCTGTCATGGCAAATAGGTCTCCTATCTCGTCACCAAAAAAGTTTGGTGGCCAATTCCCGATGTTACCGAATTCATCCATCTCCAACTTATCAATTTTGGAAACCCCTTCTTCATTACGACAAAAATAGAGGGCAGTCTGATCGGCAGCAATCTCTTCCTCCGCGACGCGCCGCTGTAACCGATTTAGTAGGTGTTCACTGTGGCTCTCTATCAAAACCTGAAGATTCCTTTCTGTGATAACCTCTATCAGCAGATCCGCGATGGCAGCTTGTGCTCCGGGATGAAGATGAGTCCCAGGTTCCTCAAGGATCAACGTGGATCCAATCGGGACATAATAACTCATAACCAGAATGGGGAGAAATTGTGAAACCCCATAACCTATGTCTGCCAATGTCACTTTAATACTTTTCGGACTCCTTTGGATTCGGAATTCATAGTTTTTGTCGTCCCGTGGACCGGTCCTGGCAAATTCAAAGGTGTACGCCAATTCCATTTTTTGTAACCAGGCTGAGATTCGCGACTCAATTGAGACATTTGCTCCTTTATAAGGGGTCATTCGCTGATCTATACGAGCAGAGAGAAGAGCATCAATTGTCTGACCACCCCACTGTCCGGGAGTTTCGGGAAAATCACCCTCCCAATGATAGTAACGTTGCGGAGGAACACGAGTCGGGCCGAGGTAATAGACTTGAGAAAATAGATCTTCAAAGGTAGATGCATATTTATTTAAAACTTCTATACTTTTTGAAGATGCGGGCCCGCATGCAGTTTTTCCATAGCACGTGTTCAGTTCTATTTTGCGTTGGTTTCTTTCTTCTTTATACGAAGATGGAAAAAATACAGAGCCTTGATCGTATATTATCTCGGGCTTCCTACGAGAACGATAACCGTAGCTGAGTCTGTCAACAATTGATTTTTGCCGTTCGGCTCGAATCATACTCTCAAAAGCAAAACTATTTACTCTCTCCTCCTGTGGAAAGTGGGTATGCTTAAATTCGCCCGCTAACTCAAGACCAAGAGGCGATTCCGATTTATGCCCGTGAATTACTTCTCGAAAATCACCAAGATTGATAAGCGAATTGTCATCACCGAAGAAGAGAATTTCATCTGTCCCAATAGTCTGCTTAAGCAACAGCAACATCTGCAACAGACTGCTCTTCCCAGAGCTATTGGTTCCGAAAAAGCCTGTCAACGGCGCGAGTTTCACCTCACCGCTATCTTCCCACGATTTAAAGTTTTTCATTCGTATATGTGTAATCATTTTTTTCCTCCGTGCATATTATACGCAGTTTCACAAGAAAATTCAAGGAATATCCCCGATTCGGGTATGTAAAGTTTCTGTACAAGTTAATCTATTGATGTTTAAAACGGCCTGCTCGGACAGTGTGACTCATTGCCCATCAGAGCGGTGCTCGTAGTAGGGGAACCATTTATTGCCCGTTCTTTCTTAGCTGGTAGTAGGGCAATTTATTGCCCGTTAATCCCGTTGCTGCATCTTAAACCTCCAACGGGTGATAAATCACCCTACTACAAACGCATCCACTCCTAAGCTGACCGTTCTTAGCTGGTAGTAGGGGCCCCTTTATTACCCAGCGAAACCCTATTTCTAGCAGCGAAACGCATCGCACATCACAACCCTAGACAACACGACGGGCGATAAATCGCCCTACTACAAATGAGTGTACGAAAATTTTACGTACCCCCCGATTCAGACAGCATACTCCTTCATCACCTCATCACCGAAATGATTGATAACCTTCACCGCAATTTTACCAGACTCAGGCTTCGCAAACGGCAGACTCTCTGTCCGATACAGAGCCTCCCACGCCTCCTCATTAATTTCGGAATTCAACGCTCGCTTGAGCTGCTTATACGGCTCCCCTTCACCTGTGAAATATGCATGCCGCACAAAAAACGCCTCACCGTTATAGGCAGTGTCAATAAACCAACATGCAATATCGTCGGGATTATTAGAGCGGGTTAACCCTTTCTTCGCATCGTAGACATCCACGCCTAAGAGTTTCACAGAGACCGTGTCATCTTTAGAATACCTTATCTCCACATCCGGCTCCCCGAACACCATAAACAGATTTCCTTCACCTGTGTTATCAAGTTCGCGGACCATCAGTTCAGGGCTCATCTTGACAGGCAGAATCTGGAGGCTGCCCATGTGTGTGTTCTCACCCGCGGTGTATCCCTCAAAAGCGAACCCCATGACAATGAGCAGATCAAATTTGGGAACTCGGCGCACCGCTTCCTTCGCGGCTGTCTCTATCCATTGCCGGCCCACCGTCCCATACTCCGGGCCAATACTTATAGCGATGCTCTGTGCGTTACCCTGCTCATCGGTATGGATACCCTCCGCGTGTAACCACTCACCGGGGAGAGATTCCAACCACTCGAAAGTGATACGCTGCTTCTTGAGACGATTTTGCACCCCTCCCGTTTTCAAATGCTCCAAAATATGCTTAATGTAATCTTGCGAATTCTCGGAGGAGACAGGTGTTGGTGTGTCCCCCTCGGTGTCCGGAGCCTCCGGGACAAGATGCGGCGATAGACTCTCCACAGTAAAAGGACCAGTGACACGTACCCGTTTGCTGTCTCGATATGGCTCATCGTAAAGTACCACATTTTTGGCGCGGCGGGCAGTAGAAGCATCCATCTCGCGTTGCCGCTCGCGTTTGAGGGATACCCACTGGCGATGTAGTTTCTGGAATTCTGAATCCCATTTCGGATCGGTTTCGGTTGGCACTTCCCACTCTTTCCAATATGTAATATCCCCCCCCTTCTTTTTTCACAGGTGTTAATTATTTTGAGAAGGGGGTCTAATTTTTCAGCATATTCGGCATGAATATCGTCAATCTCCGTGTTATTTGCTATGTCTGATAGACTCAGGTGTGGTACCGACTTATAGACAAAACCGCGCTTGATGTCGTCTGCCTCTTCAAGACGATAATAGGGATATTTACCAGCCATGAGGCGGGTACGTGCCAGTGCTGATGCGACGCGAGACGTGTCTATTGTTATCCACCGTCTTCCCCACTGTTCTGCAACGTAAACCGTGGTGCCACTGCCACATGTCGGATCTAGCACCAAATCGCCGGGATCTGTCGTCATCAATATGCATCGTTGAACGACTTTAGGATTCGTTTCTACAACATACATTCTTCCAGACCGAGATCCTCCCGCAGTGTCAGTCCATAAGTTCGTAACGGCAAGCCCTGGAAAATCACCAGCATATCGTATATAGCACAATGTCTTTCCTAATGGAAGAAGCCTACCTTGTTTCGCTAGGCGATTTAGCCCTTCGTGACTTGCAGCCCATCCCCGATCTCCAGAGGGCACATAGGTTTTACCTTCAAATTTATACGCATAATTAGAACTCCCACCGGTCTGTGATGAGACTGAATAATCTGCAAATCTCCGACTTCCTTCAGGAAGAAGCGAAGGGTTTTCTCTCTCTCCCTTCGTCATTCTCCGACGTGTTTTATTCGGTAATTCAACGTTATAATAACGCTTTAAAAGCGGGTCGGCTGTCCGTTCATTACGCTCCATATAGAGTTGATTATACTTCATTTGATTCTTATCTTTTGCGTACCATAAGAGATAATCTGATGTTGATGCTAACTCTGTCGAAGAAGTCATATTGGTACGAACCCACGTGATTGTGGAAACAAAATTGGTATCCCCAAAAACCTCATCTAATAAACACCGGACGCGATGAACGTTCTCATCGCTAATCTGAACGAAAATGCTGCCGCTCTCCGTGAGCAATTCACGCGCAACGGTCAGCCGGTCGCGCAGGTAAGTGAGATAGGAATGGATACCGAGTTCCCACGTATCACGGAAGGCTTTTACCTGTTCCGGTTGTGGCGTAACATCTTCTGTTTTGGTATCGCTGACCTCGCGCTTTCGGGTGCTGACCTGCCAATTGCTCCTAAAACTAATTCCGTAAGGCGGGTCGAAATAGATCATTTGCACCTGTCCCTTGAGATGCTCCTTTTCGGCGAGGGAGTTCATCACAGCAAGCGAATCGCCTGAGATAAAGCGGTTATGCCAATTCTGTTCGTGTTGATAGAACTCAATTTTCTGGGCAAGCTCGAGTGTCTCAAACCGGTCAAAGAGACTTAAATCCTGCTCCGATTCCCGCTGTTCATGTGCGCGAATTGCCTCAATAATGGCTTGCGGTTGGATATGCTCATGAATGTAGATAGGGACACTTTGCACCTCAAGGTCGTTATCGTTTTGCTGGTCTTTACCTTTCCAAACCAATTGCGGGTCAAGGGCAATATCGCGCGGATACCGTGTCGGTGCAAGCTCACCGTTTTCGGCAAAACCGCTCAGTTCTTGAGTTGGGTTATTAGGCAATTTGTCGGTGTGTTCGTAATGGTTAACCGGTTTTTTAGCCATAAATGGGTCTCCGCTCTTTTAATTGACATTATGCCGATTTATCTGATTAAATCATTATAATGTCTAGTGTTTTACGTCAGTGCTATTCTCTCTTCGGTTTCTTCCAAAACCTGTTGGAAGTCTTCAGGCGTGTTCGCCAAAATCGCAGCGCGGAGCAATGCTTGGAGCTGCTGCGGGTCGTCTATCTGTTCCAACGCAGGTTTAAAGCGAAGCGCATCATCGGACCGCAAGCGAAGGGTTAGTACCTCAAAGACGCTTCGCTGTAAGGCCTCCTGTCGCGCTTCCGCTGCGGCTTTCTCTGTTAGGTGTCGGATAATATCTAATTCGTACATCGTCTCCTCCGATATAATTTCAAAACCGGATTCAACCTATAAACCGAGTTGTCGCATCTATATCCGGGAGACGCTGCATCAACGGCACGGTTCCGGATTTTCTGAAATAGGGAGTGCCATTTACGCCTCGGTTTCTTCCAAAACCTGCTGGAAGTCTTCAGGCGTGTTCGCCAAAATCGCAGCACGGTGCAATGCTTGGAGCTGCTGCGGGTCGTCTATCTGTTCCAACGCAGGTTTAAAGCGAAGCGCATCATCGGACCGCAAGCGAAGGGTTAGTGCCTCAAAGATGCTTTGCTGTAAGCCTTGCTGTAAGCCTTGCTGTCGTGCTTCCGCTGCCGCTTTCTCTGTTAGGTGTCGGATAATATCTAATTCGTACATCGTTTCCTCCTTTACAATAGCTAAAATCATCTCCATATCATAAACTAAATTGCCTAAAATAGCCATGCTCCCAATATATTCAGATGGTTCCGGTACATCTGCGCGCGCTGCTGCTTGAACACACCGCCGAAACCACGCCTCCGCATCTACACCCGCAGGACGCTCCATCAACGGCGTAAAAGGAAGCAACCCAACCGCATTCGAATCCAAAACTGCCTGACCATCCATATCTATCAACCGAACAACCTTATACTCTATCAAAATACGGTGATCCGCTAAATCTTGTGTGAAACGTCCCGGGTCATTTTTACCCGCATCCGGGCGAATATAGATGACATAAGAATACACAAGCAACCCATATTTCTCAGCTATCCGCATGATGTACCCCCCCATTCTTACAGGCATGGGCGGGTCATAGCTGTCTGTGGTTTGGAACTCAATATGCAACAACGCTTCTTTGCCATCAACTTCCATTTTGATAAGCACGTCTGCCTGATGCATCTCAATCGTTGGTTGTTCAGGCGTGATAATTTCTAGCACAGTGAAATCTTTGTCGCCTATACAAAGGTTTGCAAAATCATCAGGGTGTTCCTGAACATAATCTTTAGAAATAGTGTCAACTACTGCCACTTTATCTCCTTTCGCCAATATGGCGTTGCTCATTTTAAAATTAACGTGAGCTTGATAATAAATATCCGTTTGCACTAACCTCTATAAATATATCGTCCCTACGGGACTAAGAGACCGAGCAGAAACGGCTTCTATAAATATATCGTCCCTACGGGACTAAGAGGTGTGAGCGGTCTGTGTTTCTATAAACATACCGCCCCTACGAGGCTAAGAGCGTGTGCGTTCTGTGCTGCTTAGGCAAAGCTTTGATTGTTACGCCTCTTAAAATCCGCGAAATCCGGGTAATCCGCGATAATCCGCGATTCAGACAACGCAACCCACTAACCCGCAGCAGGTGCGAACGTTTCGGGATTTTCAGCAGCTGCATCGTAATCCTCAATGAGTTTTGTAATCATCGGGTTCTGTCCACAAAGCGGACAACTTTCATCTCGATTGATTTTCATTTCGCGATAGGTCATACCGAGTGCTTCGTAAAGGATAAGCCTACCGATAAGCGATTCGCCAATACCGATAATGTACTTAATCGCTTCAGTTGCCATCATTACGCCAATTACGCCTGGGAGCACGCCCAGGACACCAGCCTCACTTCAGCTCGGCACCAGACCGGGCGGAGGCGGTGTGGGGTACATGCATCGATAGCACGGCCCCTCATTCGGTTTAAAGAGCGTGACCTGCCCCTCAAATTGAAAAATACTGCCGTGAACGATCGGTTTATTCATCAGTACTGCAGCGTCGTTAACGAGATAACGTGTCGCAAAATTATCGCATCCATCCACAATCAGGTCATATTCAGCAAAGATGTCTTCAACGTTGTCAGCAGTCAAACGGAGATTATAGGGGGTAATTTCAACGTCTGGGTTAAGCGACTTAATCGTAGTTGTAGCGGATTGAACCTTCGGGGTGCCGACCGCTTCGGTACGATGGAGAATCTGCCGTTGCAGGTTGCTTAATTCTACAACATCCGAATCGATAATCCCGAGGTGTCCGACCCCGGCGGCACCGAGGTAAACGCCAGCAGGTGAGCCCAAGCCGCCTGCCCCGACAAGCAAAATCTTCGCATCGAGCAGTTTTGATTGTCCGCGCTCGCCAACCTCCGTGAGCATAAAGTGTCGACTGTAGCGGTCGAGCTGCTCATGCGTCATAGGTTTATCTTGTGCGGTTGGAAAACCGGCTGTACTCCAATCACGGTACCCGCCAACCATAGAGACCGTGTCCGTGTATCCCATTTCGCGAAGGGATTTTGCAGCGAGCAGCGAGCGAAGCCCAGCAGCACAATAGACGACAACCTTTTGATTCCGGTCGGGGATATAGTTTTCAACCGAAAATTCCAGCATACCGCGTGTGACGTGGACAGCATCTGGGATATAACCAGCACGATATTCATCCTCATCGCGGACATCCAACAGCACGAAGTCGCTGCCTTTCTCCTGTTCTTCCTTCACGTCATCGATAGTCATCTCCGGAATTTCCGTTTTTGCTTCCTCAACGATTTGTCTATAAGATTTCATAATATATTCTCCAATTTTTCGAGATGGATTGCATAAGATTTCGGGAATTTTTTTCAAATTTCTGAAAAAAATTGTAGCATAAGAGGGTATTTTTGTCAATGCCGTTTTTTGCGGACGACAGATAATAGGTTGACAAAATGCTTTTAAATACGTTAAAATAAAATAATAGGTGTGCTGCGAAAAAATGCAAATCTGCATAGCAGCCTCTCCGAAATCAGTATCACACACAATAAGGAGTTAGCAATGGTTAATATAAATCCCTTTCAGCAACCGGGAAAATGGTATCGTGGAAACACGCATAGTCATAGTACCGAATCCGATGGCAAACTCACAATGGCAGAGCGGTTCGCCGCTTACCGTGAAGAGGGTTACGATTTTCTTGTCCTGACCGACCATCGAAAAGTCAACAACGTAGACGCTTACAGCACCCCCGATTTTTTAGCAATATCCGGCAGTGAGGTGCATCCATCAAATCCCTATGGGGGCCCGATTTATCATATCGTGGCAATTAATATACAGGAAGCACTCAATTGTGCCAAGATGCACCCAAATGCTGTGATTGATGCCATCAAGGAACAAGGGGGGGAAGCCGTTCTGTGTCATCCCTATTGGTGCGGCCATACTATTTTAGATTATTTGCCGTTGAAGGGCTATTTTGCCGTTGAAGTTTACAATGACACCTGTATGGGCATCGGCAAAGGGTTTTCAGAACAGGCGTGGGATGACCTCCTTGACAAAGCCGGCCCCGTGTTCGGTATCGCTTCCGACGATTCGCACGGCACAGAACACGACTGCTTCCACGGCTGGATTATGGTTAAGGCACAAGAACTGACACTTGCGGGCATTATGGAAGCACTTCGGACAGGTGCCTTCTATTCAACGCTTGGCCCCGAAATTGAGGATATAGATATCGTTGATAACGAGATGACCGTTAAATGTTCCCCAGCGCAATCTATTGTTTTTAAAGGGGCACAGAGTCGCGGCAGGCGAGTCCTCCCCCCGAGCGGTGAACTGCTTCATGAGGCAACGTATACTATCCCGAACGGCGTAAAATACGTTCGGATCGAAATAACGGATGAGACCGGTAAAAAAGCTTGGTCAAATCCGTTTTTCTTCTGATGCAAAGAATACTCGTGTGCCAAACGGGTGGCTGGATAGGCGATATGGTGCTGCTTACGCCAGCATTGCGTGCACTCAAGGACGCATATCCTGATGCGTACCTGATGCTACTCCTGCGCCCGCGTGTGGTGGAGCTTATGAAAACCCACCCTTGGGTTGATGCCTGCTTGGTTGACACAAAAGCCGTGGGTAAATTCCGGTCGCTCGCGAGATTAGTAAGGCAGATTCGGGAACAGAGGTTTGATATGGCCGTCGTGTTGCATCCAACTTCGTTCCGAAATGCGTTGCTGCCGTATTTAGCGCGAGTACCGGTGCGTGTGGGGTCTAATGTCGGTGGGCGCGGTATTTTGCTAACCGCCACCTGTGCGAATAGTACTGATGTGCATGAGGTGCCTCGATATCTGCAGGTACTTCAGTTGCTTGGCATTATGGAAGCCTCCCCGGAGTTAGCGTTTTGGCATACGGATGCGGATAGGCAAGCGGTTCATCACCTTCTACAATCGGAAGGAATTTCGCCGCAGGAACGGCTTATCGGAATTAATTTAGGGACAACTTGGGAAACAAAACGGTGGGCCGTTGAAAATTTTGCAACCGTTATTCAGCATATTGCTCGCGTACATACCGATGCTAAAATCATCTTAACGGGCGCATCAACGGAGCAGGAACTTGCAAAAGCTTTGCCCGATTCAGCGGCGACGATTAATATTGTGGGAAAAACCACACTTCTACAACTCGGCGCGCTCCTAGAACGGATTGAGGTTTACCTGACGTGTGATAGCGGCCCGATGCATATTGCAGCGGCAGTCGGTACCCCGACAGTGTCCCTATTTGGGCCGACGAGTCCGACGCGGCATCGCCCTTACGGGAGTGGGCATGTTCTGATAGAAAAACCTGTGTCATGTCGTCCCTGTTATAAACAGATTTGTCATCGCCGAGATACCCCACATCTCTGTATGGCAGAAATTAACCCAACCGAAGTTATGACAGTGTTGGACACGTTTTTTAATTCAGGACTTACGCAAATTTAGCACATGGCATCGTAGGGGCGAGGTCCCCTCGCCCTCTAAACTACATCGGCATAATGTCTATTGAAAGGGAACAGTAAAAATGAAAGGTATCCGCGCATTAGTATTTGATTTCGGCGGAACTTTAGATGGAAACGGTATCCATTGGTTAGAACGAACGTATCAGTTTATTCACGAACGGCATCCGGAAATTACCCGTGAGGCGTTTGACAAAGCCGACAGAGCAGCGGTAACAGAATTCGCATTAGGGAGTTCATCTGCCGAGGGGGTTCGCCAGGAGGGTTCAATGCTGCCGGTGGGGGTTTCTGCCAACAGTGCTGCTGCACGTTGTACGTTGCAAGAAACCGCGGCTGCGATTGCCTCGGGAATTTATCGGCGGCTTGGCTTGAGTGAACAATTGCGGGACGAGTACGTGGAATGGTTCTGCCGGGATGTTGCGGCAAACTTGGAGGCGAATCGCCAATGGCTTGAAACACTTCACGGCACCTATAAACTTGCTGTCATTAGCAATAACTTCGGGAACACCCGTGGCTGGTGTGATGAATACGAGCTTTCACCTCTGTTTGAAGTCATTATAGATTCCACAGTTGTTGGCGTGGCGAAACCGGATGCCCGTATCTTTGAAATTGCACTAGCGGAACTAGACGTGTTGCCTGCAGAAGCTGTCTACATCGGGGATAGCTACGTACCGGATATGAAGGGGGCCAAAGGGGCAGGCATGTGGACTGCTTGGCTTGTCGGGAGTCAGACGAAAACCTGTCCCGATATATCGGTGGTGGATTTACAGCTAACACACCTGCATGATTTGACCAATTTTATAGAGCTGCAATGAAGAGGGACCGAGCCGTAACGACCCGACTTCTACCAGAAGCTGGGAATGCTTTACATTTCACGGTGAAGGCCAATGACCTTTCCGATTATTGACACATTTTCAGCCGCCACTACACTCGGTTTAACATCAGGATTTTCGGGCTGCAATCGGATTTTGTCACCTTCAAGAAATAAACGTCTAACCGTTGCTTCGTCTTCAATCAACGCGACGACAATGTCCCCGGAGTCAACGTTTGACTCGGCACTAACGATTACAAAATCACCTTCAAGTATGCCTGCCCCTACCATGCTTGACCCGATAATCCGCAACGCGAAGCACACATCGTCTTTTGTGAGGTGCGTCGGGACCGGAAGTGTCCCCTCTATATTCTCGTAAGCGATAAGGGGTGTACCCGCAGGTACCCGCCCGTAAACCGGAATCTCTACAATAGTGCGCTGATTTTCACCCATTGCCTCTTGCAAGACAGAATACGCTTCTTTTGAACGGAGCGCATCGGCAACCTTAACAGATGGGGGAGCCCCTACCTTAATTTTAATCGCGCGGGGTTTGCCCTCTTCACGGGTGATATATCCTTTTTTTGCTAGAGCATTGAGATGGTCGTGTGCCGCCTTCTCTGAAAAATCGAACTTGTTGCCGATTTCACGAACCGTCGGCGGAAAACCATCTTGCACGCATTCCTGGACGTAATTGAAAATCTCTGTTTGTCTCGGGGTTAAACCCTTTGCCATAACGTTATCCTCCTAATTGAATCACATAGATAACAGCATTACTCTTAATATCAATATAATGCTATTAATCTTATTATACTATACGGGAGTTAATAAAGCAAGGAAAAATTTTAAAATAACGTGAGCTTGATAATAAATATCCGTTTGCTCTAAACCTTTTTCATCGCGAAAAAAGCGGTATAATTGTAGCATAAACTTCCTAGTTTGTGCAGTTTTTTGCTAAAACTACCAGAGAACGCTGTAGGTCAAAACTTTTTTTCAAACTCACATTAAAATACCAAAAAAATTACACAATTCCCCCAAGTTTGTCGGAAATTTAAACGAAATTCCGTTTGTATCGTTTTTAACTAAAGTAAAAGGAGAATTAGAATGTGGAAATTGAGCCTAATTTGTAGCCTCCTATTCGCTTCCATCGGTTTCGCTGTGACTGCCGACCAACACACGAAAAAATCTGTGGAAATTGAGCAGGAGGTCAAGGAGTGGCAGCTTAAAGACACCGAAGGTAAAAGTCGTTCCCTCAAGAAACTCAGTAAAGACAAGAAGGCAGTGGTCTTAATCTTTCTAGCAACGCAATGCCCGGTAGTAGACGATTATGTCGACCGCCTCGTCGCGCTCCTTAAGGATTACACGGAGAAAGATGTACAATTTGTTGGCATCCATTCCAATAAGCATGAAACACTTGAGGAAATTGCGAAGTATCGGAAGGAACACAACCTTAAATTCCCTATACTCAAAGACCCGAAAAACGAAATTGCGGATTATTTCAAGGCACGGCGAACCCCAGAGGTCTTCCTCCTCGATAAAAAACGCATACTCCGCTATCGAGGCGCAATTGATGATAGTCGACACACGCCAGATAACCTGTATCTCCGGAAGGCATTAGATTTGATTCTAGCGGAAAAACTAATTCCGGATAAATTGAAAAGGACACGCGCAATTGGCTGCACCATCAAACGCGTCCGGAAGGCAAGTTTAGACCGAACGCCGTAGGCTATAGGATAGATTTTTAATACATATTGGAGAAGAACATGCGTCGCTTTTTTGCTACTTTTTCTCAGGCTTTGCTAAGCCTGCTTTTTATAATCTGCATTCTTGCGTTTATGGCAGTTTTCCTTGGCATCGGTATTGCCAGCGGGTTTCTACTTGCCTGCTGGGAAGATGTAGAAACCCTCAGTCTCGACAAGAAGCTAGAATATGAGGCCGACCGTAAAACATGGCGGGAACATCTCGAAATTTATTCCGCTGCCTGTGAAGTACGAGAGCAGGATAAAACCGATTTTTTAATAGATAAACTCAAACGTTTGACCTATGAACAAATTCCGGAAGTAAGCGGAGGCATAGGCACACAGGGACAATATTCGGTAAAACTGAATGAAAAGCAGACCGGGACTATAGAGATTTACCTTCGTGAATTTAAATACCCGTACCTAATGGAGGAAACTAAAACGAAAAAGGTTAAACTCTCTATAAGGAACGGAAAAATTCAAACTATTCAAGATATTAAAACAGACAACAGGTTGAATAGGTTTTATCTGGAACCGGAGCTGATTGCTGAAAAATCGGGCGACGACCTCGGAACAACCCGCAAAATTATGCAACTCGTTGAAATTCCAGACAAGCTCATCAATGCCTTTATCGCCATTGAAGATCAGCGTTTTTACCAGCATTGGGGTATTGATATCAAACGCCTCGGCGGCGCAGTCCGAGACACCCTCCTACACGGAGATAGGATAAGCGGAACAAGCACATTCACACAGCAGCTCACACGAAATGTCTACCTCGGACGACAGCGAGACCTCGTCCGTAAAGTACGGGAAATATTGCTTACCCTCAGAATTGAGAAGGTATTCTCAAAGGATGAAATCCTAGAGCGATATCTGAACTATATCGATTTAGGGCGAGCCGGCGGGAAAACACTTCACGGAGTACATCAAGCCGCAATGGGATACTTTGGAAAAGAGGTCGGCGAACTTGAGTACCACGAATGCGCAATGCTCGCAGCACTTCCCAAGGCACCTAGTGCTTATTCTCCAATCCGAGAAGCAACCCGTCCTAAAGCTATAAGCAGACGCAACCTAGTGCTTTCAGCTATGTTCAACCGTGGCTACCTCACCGCTAAGGAATATAGGGAAAGTCTAGACGCACCCTTGAAAGTAAAAAATTTGTCGGAAACTTCACTCAAAGTGAATCAGGAAGCAGCCGGACACTTTATACAATACGTTAACAAACAACTCGAAAGAATCCCTGAACTTGAAGATAGGTTATATAACGAAGGTTTGAAGGTTTATACCACCATCGATATGTCTATGCAATCGCTAGCCGTAAAGGCTGTTGCTGACCATCTGCGATACTTAGATAGAACACATAGCCGACTCCCAGATTACGACCGGAATAAAGAGAAGCCACACGGAATTGATCCCATTAAGGATTACATGCAAGCCGCACTTGTCGCTTTTGAACCCCGAACCGGGCACATTAAAGCCATGGTAGGCGGACGGGATTACCGAATTACTGAGAAAGATATTAAGGGCCGGCAGATTAACTTCCTCAATCGAACAGTCGGAACAATACAACAGCCTACACTACGCCAACCGGGCTCTGCCTTTAAACCGATAGTCTTTGCAGCGTTAATGCAGGAACCCGCCATCGTAACCCCCTCGACAATTCTCATCGATGAACCTTGGGGCATTGTACCCGCGCCTGGACAACCAAAATGGTTTCCTGACAATTATTCAGAGAGGTTTAGAGGCCCAGTCACTATACGGGAAGTGCTCACCCGTTCAATTAATGTCCCTACGGTGAGAGTAACATTGGAAACACCGGTAAATGAGGAGGGCTTATGGGAAGGGATAGAACGCATTGTGGCACTCACAAAAAATATGGGAATTCAGAGTCACCAGCAACCGACACCAGCACTTACCCTAGGCGCGTCCGGCATGAAAGTACTTGAATTGACTGCCGCGTATGGCGTTTTCGCAAATCGCGGAATTCGGACAGAGCCGGTTAACATTCAGTACGTAACGGATGCACAGGGGACAGTCATCTATCCACCAGAGGGGTATCAGCCGGACCGGACCCGTGTATTAGATGAAAAGGTTGCATATCAGATTACCTCATTCTTGGAAAGCGTTATTCAGAACGGGACCGGTTATGGCGCAAAACGAGACTTCCAACTTACGCGGCCAGCTGCAGGCAAAACAGGCACCACTAATAACAACGTGGACGCGTGGTTCGTCGGTTATACCACTGACCTAGTCGTCGGGGTTTGGGTTGGATTTGATGAGTATCGACCGAACCGACATAACTACAACCAGACAGGCGCGAGGGCAGCACTGCCTATCTGGGCACGTTTCATCGTTGAGGCATCACGTGGACCCGAAAGGGAGTTCCAACCGCCTGATGGAATTGTCTTCCGAGAAATTGATAAAACAACCGGCTATCTGAGGAAACCGGATGGATGCCCACCAGAAAACGTTAAGCGAGAGGCATTTATCAAAGGGCAGGAACCCCAAGAGCTTTGCAATCGGCATTAGACTCGGCACACCTTATGCGTCCTCTATCTGTTTTCGGAGTCTTTCTAGTTCCGCCTCTAGTTCTAGTCTGCGTCGTGCTTCTGCTGCTGCAGTTGCGTTTGCTTCGGCTGCGTTTGCTTCGGCTTCCAGTCTGCGTTGTGCTTCTGCTGCTGCGATTTCTTCGGCTTCCAGTCTGCGTTGTGCTTCTGCTGCTGCGGCTGCCGTTGCTTCCGCTGCCATTGTTTCGGAAATTTGTCTGCGTTGCACTTCCTCCTCGGCGATTGCTTGTGCTTGCTTCCTGAGACGTGCCTCCTCCGCCGAAGTCGTGAGCGGAGTTCCATCCGGCAAATAGGCGCGTAACAGTCTGAGACCATCAGGCCGTTCCTCCCAGCGGAATAGCAGATTGAGAGCCTCACTGAACAACTCACCGTTCCCAACCGGGGGAAGTTCCTCTATTCCGCCTGAACCTGTGCGTCTCCACCCGCGAAACTCCGCAGGTTTGGTCAGATCTGGTTGATGTATAAAGTATTCTTGAACGCCCATCGTCTTCAAATAGATGTCTCGTTTCTCCTGGCGGTCCCGGTCTGCTGTTGAGTCTGAGAGGAACTCAAACACAACGGTAGGGGACGCGCCCTCCGCCCAGATATAAAAACTATAGCGGGGCGGCGTTTTCTTAACACCGAAAGCAATGAAGATGTCGGGAGATACGCACCTCTCCACTCCATTCTCGTCTCTATGGTATACGAAGCAGTCCACACCGGGATAGACATCAGGCTCATCTTCGTAATATCTATTAAGTGAATCGAAGAGTATGTTGACTTGTAATCCTTGATGTTGACCAGCAGGCATGGGTTCATCGTCCTCATAAGGGTAGCCATCTATATAGACGGTAGGTTTTCCTATAGCTCTTGGGAAGGTTGGCATATACTTCCTTTTTTTCAGCGTCCAATCGTCAATAGTATTCATGATTTTCTCCCTTTCGTATTGGGCATGTCTTTTGCTTTGGGGCTCAAATCGTTTCAGGTTAAAATTATTTTAGCAGCAGAAGTGTCTTTTGTCAAGCAGAAATTAGGCTGGTAGAAAAAACGTTTGATTTTTGTTTCTATTTCTGTTAAACTATGTATCGTAAATAGAAAAGCACGCTAACACAAGCGGAACTCTACCACATCAAACACCGAAAACGCAGCACATGCAGAAAAAATGGAGCGTCATGAAAAAAGATTGGGAAGCACGACCAGCAATTGTTCCTACAGCGGGCAGCACAGAATTGCCCGCTCAGCCGTTTGAACTCATCTCCGATTTCACCCCGCAAGGTGACCAGCCGCAAGCAATCGCCAAATTGACACAGGGGCTCCAACGCGGAGATAGAGCGCAAACGCTACTTGGTGTAACAGGCTCCGGCAAAACATATACGATGGCCAACCTCATCCAGAACGTGCAGCAGCCCACACTCGTCATCTCACCGAACAAGACCCTCGCTGCACAACTTTACAACGAATTCCGAACATTTTTCCCAAACAACGCTGTACACTACTTCGTCAGTGATTACGAATATTACCAACCCGAGGCTTATATTCCATCTACCGACACGTTCATTGAAAAAGATGTCCGGATTAACGAAGAGATAACCCGTATGCGGCTCGCGTCGACTGCCTCCTTGATGGAACGACGTGATGTTATCGTCGTAGCAAGCGTCTCCTGCCTCTACGGACTTGGCTCCCCCCGTGAGTTCGAAAAACAACGGGTCACTATAGAGGTAGGTCAGTACATCCGCCGGGACGAATTTCTCCGCGCCCTAATAGATATTCGCTATGAACGCAACGATACCGAGTTCTGGCAAGGCATGTTCCGCGTACGAGGCGATGTCGTAGAGGTGTTTCCCGCTTATAGCGAAAACGCCTATCGTATTGAACTGTTCGGGAATGAAATTGAGAGAATTAGCGAAATTAACATGACAACTGGCGAAGTCTTGGCGAAAAAGGAATCCCTAGAAATCTATCCCGCAAAACACTTTATGACCGATGCAGACATCTTCGAAGATGCCCTCATCAATATTGAACTCGAACTCCACGAACGGATTATCACCTTTGAGAAGGAACATAAGCTGCTGGAAGCACAACGTATTGAACAGCGCACCCGATTCGATTTGGAGATGCTGCGCGAAGTCGGCTACTGCTCCGGCATTGAAAACTATTCGCGACACCTCTCAGGATTGCAACCCGGCGAGCCGCCCTACTGCCTTCTCAACTACTTCCCTGAAGATTTTCTGCTTTTCATAGACGAATCGCACGTGACAGTCCCTCAGCTGCGGGGTATGTATCGTGGCGACCGTTCACGAAAGGAAAACCTTGTCAATTACGGATTCCGATTACCCTCTGCATTGGACAACCGGCCCCTCCGCTTTGACGAGGTGGAAACGTCCCTCAACCAGGTTATCTTTGTCTCTGCAACGCCCGGCAAGTATGAAATGGAAAACGGCGGCCAAATCGTTGAACAGATTATTCGACCCACAGGATTAATTGACCCCCAAATGACTGTCCATCCAGTTCAGGGCCAAATTGACCATCTCATTGGTAAAATTCGGGAACGGGCAAAAGGGAAACAGCGCGTCCTTGTCACAACCCTCACAAAGCGAATGGCTGAAGACCTAAGTGAATATTTCATTGAGGCGGGTATCCGAGCAAACTATATGCACTCCGAAATTGATGTATTTGAGCGGGCCCGAATTTTGCGAGAACTTCGCGAGGGACAATTCGATGTACTCATCGGTATTAACCTTCTGCGTGAGGGGCTTGACCTCCCTGAAGTCTCGCTTGTCGCAATTTTGGATGCCGACCGACCGGGATTCCTCCGCTCCGTTACCTCCTTGGTGCAAACATCCGGGCGCGCCGCGCGCAACGTTGATGGTGAAGTCATACTCTATGGCGACACTATCACAGACGCAATGGAAGATGCAATGGCAGAAACAAAACGCCGGCGGGATATACAGATGAAATACAATACCGAAAACAACATCACACCTGCCACAATTCAGAAAGCCATTGAGCAACTTATCTCTGAATCCACAACCGAATACAAAACGAAGCAACCTAAAAAGTCTGTTCCCATTATCGAGGACGGCAGCACTACAGAAGACATTAAAGCGACTATTACTGACCTGACACGGCAGATGCGGAAAGCAGCCCTAGAACTTGAGTTTGAACAAGCCGCCGCACTCCGCGACCAGATTGCAGAAATCAAGGAGCAACTGGCGAAACAAAAATAGAAATCTGCTATATTTTGACACCTCTCCTTCCGTATCAACGGGTTTTGCTAAGGAATAAAATTTAAACCTTGCCTTTCAAAACGAAATTTGCTAAAATAGCACTGTTCATAATTTTTCAATCAGTTTTTTAAAATAAACGCGCTTCAAAACGCGCATAAAAGAGAGGAATTCGCTATGTTTGTTTGTGTAGCATGTGGTTATTTGTGGAAAGAAGCGGATGAACCGCCCGATGAGTGTCCAGCTTGCACCGCACCCAAAGAGAAATACATCCCTTACGATGATAGAGCGGAACGTTGGGTCAAACGCGCAGTTGCGGCACATGTAATGTACCCTGACGAAGAGGGGGCGGACCTTCGTGCTGAAAACTCGGCACTTTCGTCACACATCCGATTCGCTCTCGTTGGTTTACTTGAAGACCTTAAAAAGTAAGTTATGGGCAGCTACTATACTGCCCCCGTTACCTTTTTTTGTAGGCACGTCTCCAAAGCGCGCCTACAAAAATACAAAATATAGAAAGGCGGCACTAATGCTCCCAAACATGAGCCGAAAAAGCAACCCGTTTGCGATACCTTTAGGGAGTTTGCCGAATAAAAAAATGAAACGAATAAGTCAATGCCTGCTTTTGCTCCTATTTGTTTTACCCACCGTAGCCTCAGCACAAAATCTTGAAGAGCGGGTGGTTGAACACACGTTCTCGAACGGCTTGAAGCTACTCATGATAGAACGACATACCTCCCCCACAGTTGCACCGTATATCCTATTTAAAGCCGGGTCCGTCGATGAATCTCATGATGCCCGCGGCATCGCGCACATGCTTGAGCACATGTTGTTCAAGGGCACCAAAACAATCGGCACAATCGACTATGAAAAAGAAAAAACCGTCCTTGCCGAAATCGACCGCATTGGCGATGCATTGGACACCGAACAGGCAAAAGGTGCAAAAGCCGATGCAGCAAAAATTGCCGAATTGGAAGAAGCACTCAAAACACAGCAAGAACTCGCAAAGCAGTGGGTGGTCTCCGGCGAATACACTAACATCTATACCCAACACGGCAGCACCGGATTCAACGCTGGCACCTCGGTAGACTATACCATTTACACAGTAGAACTTCCATCTAACAAATTAGAATTGTGGGCAATGCTTGAATCTGACCGCCTTAAGAACGCTGTCCTACGCCAATTTTATGTCGAACGCGAAGCTGTTAAAGAGGAACGTAGAATGCGAGTAGATACGCAACCCGGCGGGAAACTCTATGAACAGTTTATGGCTGTAGCCTTCACCGCGCACCCCTACGGCACCCCAATCATCGGGTGGCCCTCTGATATTGCAATGCTTAACCGAAAAAAAGCAGAAGAGTTCTTCCGTATCCATTACGCACCCAATAACTCCGTGATGGTTATCGTTGGCGATATCCAGACTGAGAAGACCATTAAATTAATAGAAAAATATTTTGGCGATATCCCATCGCAACCGATTCCTAGCGAAGTCACAGTTCAGGAGCCCGCCCAGGAAGGAGAACGGCGAATCGAGGTCGAATTTGACGCTGAACCCCGTATGATGATTGGATATCATAAACCCACAATTCCGCATCCAGATGATTATGTCCTAGACATGATTAGTGCTATTCTCTCAGATGGGCGGACATCCCGTTTATACAAAAATATCGTTGAAGAAGGGATTGCTGTCTCCGCTAATACTGTAAACGGTTACCCGGGAGCACGTTACAATAATCTCTTTGTGATTAACGCTACGCCTCGCTCCCCTAATACGACGGCTGATGTAGAAACGGCTATCTATGCCGAATTGGAAAAACTCAAAACGGAACCTGTCGCTGAAAAAGAATTCAAACGGATTCTTAAACAAGTTGATGCCCAATTTATCCGCGGACTTAGTTCAAACGCCGGTATGGCGAACCAACTCGCTCTCTATGAAGGCATCGCTGGCGACTGGCGATACATACTCAATTGGCGTGAAAAGATGTACGAAATTACACCTGACGATATTATGAGAGTAGCACAAACCTATTTTAAAAAGGGCAACCGGACCGTGGCTACACTTGTTAAAAAAGAGTCCGTACCAGAGGAGGCCGGTGAATAATGCAAAAACGAATCGCGACCCAACTTATAGTATGCGTGCTTATCGCCTGTTTTGCTATTTGGGGCAACGTGCCTATTTATGCCAAACCCCACGAGGCACTGACTTATGAACCTATTCAGTTTAAACCGCCAGTACCACAAAAATATATACTTTCCAACGGAATGGAGTTATATCTGCTGGAAGACCACGAATTGCCGGTATTCGACATTAGAGGGCTTGTCAGAACAGGTAGCATCTACGATACGAGCGATAAAATAGGATTGGCCGGTATTTTCGCCTCTGTCATGCGAACCGGCGGCACAATTTCACGTGAACCGGATGCATTGAACGAAGAACTTGAATCTATGGCTGCCTCCGTTGAAATCGGTATGTCAGCCGAATACGGTAATATCACGCTTTCAACGATGGCGGAGGATATTGAGAAGGGATTAGAAATCTTCGCTGACGTTTTAAGAAACCCCGCGTTCCGCGAAGACAAATTGGAACTTCGCAAACAGCAAGCCGTTGAAGCAATTCGCAGAAGGAATGATAATCCTATACAATTAGCGTGGCGTAATTTCTCAGCAATCCTCTACGGCACCGACCATCCGTTCGGCTGGTATGCCGAAATTGAGGACGTAGAGAGCATTACAGCAGATGACCTCAAAGCCTTCCACGCGAAATACTACCACCCGAATAATATGATGCTTGCAATTACGGGAGATTTTGACACACAAACCCTAATTGCACAGCTTGAAAACGTATTCGAAGGGTGGGAAAAAACCGAGATTGAATTTCCGGTCGTGCCTACCGTTGAAAATTCACCACAACCTTCTGTTAATCATATTCCGAAAAGTCTGCCGCAGACAACGATGTTGATTGGGCATTTCGGTATCAAGCGTACGCCCGATTTTCCAGATTTCTTCGCGCTCCGTGTGATGAATGAGATTCTCGGTGAGGGAGGTTTCACGTCCCGCTTGATGATGGAAGTGCGTGAAAAGCACGGACTCGCCTATATGGTGGGAAGCCTCATGCAAACAAGCCTCTACACCAATCCGGGCGAATGGTTCGCCTATTCACAGACGCGGACAGAAAAAACCGCGGAAGCCATTTCGCTTATCATCGACATTGTCCGTGACCTGCGGGAAACCCCGGTCAACGCGGATGAGCTGCAGCGCACCAAAGATTCGCTCATCAACTCCTTTGTGTTCGGGTTCGAAAGCAGTGCACAAATTGCATTCCAGCAGATGATGCTTGCCTATCGTGGGTTCGCCCCAGACTTTCTCGAAACCTTTACCGATAACATCGCCAACGTCACAGCGGAAGATGTACAGGCTGCTGCCCAAAAATATCTCCACCCGGATGCCCTTACTATCGTCACTGTTGGCGATGAGGAGAACTTTGACCGGCCCTTGAGCGAATTCGGGGAGGTTAACTTCATCGAAATAAAGCAACCGGAACCCCCACCTGTTGAACCGATGCCTGAAGTTAATGAAATGGACGCGGCAAAAGCGAAGGAAATCCTTGCTGCTGCCGTCGAGGCGCACGGCGGAATCGAGAAATTGAAAGCTGTGAAAAATGCTGTCGCGCAGATGAACGCCGAGGTTACGACCCCGGGCGGACCGATGCAGATGGAAGTAACACTGTACGCTGTCTACCCAGACAAATTCCGCCAAGATATGAACACGCCCCAGGGCGAAATGAATGTCCTATTTGATGGAAAAGAGGGGTTTCTCCTTTCTGCAATGGGCAATCAACCCTTGCCACCTGAATTGACAAACACCTTCAAAGATTCAGTGCTCAGAGAAATACCTTTTCTCCTTACACATCTCACACAGAACGATGTCCCTATTCAATACATAGGCACGGAAGAGGTCCAGGGGGAGACAGCCGCGGTTTTGCAGGTGCAACAACCCTCCGGCGAAATGCTAAAAATTTTCATCAGTGAAACATCGCACTACGTGGTTAAGCAGGCCTTCCGCGAAATGGGACAAGGGGTAGTCGTGGGTAAAGAAAACATCTTTACGGACTATCGTGATGTGAACGGGATTAAAATTGCCTATAACCTTGTGCAGAACGTAAATGGGGTCCGTTTTAGCGAAACGCGGCTAAACACTATTAAGTTAAACGCTGAGCTTGACGAATCACTCTTTCAGGTGCCAGAATGAAAACATTGAGTTTACGTGTCCGCTACTTTCAAGATAGCACCCCGGTCGATGTACCGTGCCGTGAAACAGCCTTCATCCGCCGGGAGTTTGAAATGCCGTTGCCTATTGAGGAAACTGCCCTAATCCTCGTCGATTTATGGAACGTGCATTTCATTGAAAGCTGGATTGAACGGGCAAAACGGGTTACAACAGAATGTGTCGTGCCGGTGTTAGACGCGGCACGACAGGTTGGCATGACAATCGTGCATGCACCGTCACCCTCGGTAGCGGCGCAATATCCACAGCTTGAACGACATAAACCGCCTGAGCCCGGTGTTCCTTCGACGTGGCCCCCTCCCGATTTCCGAAGTCGGTCAGGCGACTACGCTGTTTATCGTGGACCGCGCAGTCAACCGCCCGGCATTGGTATCCACTGGGACAAACTCGCCCCGCAACTCTCTATCTCCCCCGCAATTGATGTACAAGAGGATGAATTTGTCATCGCAACGGGACAGCAGCTGCATGAACTGCTTGAGGAACGGCATATTTTGCATCTGCTTTTTGCTGGTTTCGCAACAAACTGGTGTGTATTAGGCAGGGATTACGGCATCCGTTCCATGGCGCGATATGGTTATAACATCGTGCTGTTCCGAGATGCCACCACAGGCGTAGAATTTCCTGACACCTACGACAATCTCTTCACAACAGAGATTGCTATTCGGGAGGTAGAGCAGCAATACGGGTTTAGTGTATCAAATGCCGATTTCTTTCAGGCGGTTGAAGGACTCCTATAATTCACAGCACAGCCCAAAACGTAAATCCTTGTAGGAGTGTGCTGTGTTTGCGACTCTTCTCTTATGTAGGAGCGAGCTGTGCTCGCGATATTTGTAGGAGCGAGCTGTGCTCGCGATATTTGTAGGAGCGAGCTGTGCTCGCGATATTTGTAGGAGCGAGGCGCGATATTTGTAGGAGCGAGCTGTGCTCGCGATATTAAGGCGCGGGCTTCTCACCCGAATACTAGAGGAACATTTATACATCTATCATCTATAAAGTGAATCTATCCAACTAAATGACCCTTTACCTATAAGGAGCCAATGATGTCAAAAAAACAATTCAAGGTCCGGGCAGCACATTGCGATTATCGTGCAACGGAGGAGGAAATATACCAAACACTCCGCCGCATTACCGACCCGCTGACCCGAGCTTGGAAACCGATTGAAACCGCCAAGAAGGTGGTCATTAAATTCAATATGATGAAACCGCACGAACGGATTATCTACTACGAAGGCCGCCGCCGAGAATTAGTAGACGACGCTGTTTGTCGTGCTGTCCTACGGTTGCTTAAGGAGCATACGACCGCACAACTCATCGCTACCGATACTAACCCTTACACACATGGGCATCGCATGCCCCCTGGATTCAACTACGAATATCATCTCAAAGAATTCGACGTGAAATTCGTCGATTCCAACCTACCTCCGTTTAAGGTTTACGATGTCCCCGGTGGGGGTTCAATGTTCGACCGATACACATTGAGTGCCTGTTTTGACGATGCGGATGCGGTGGTTTCCGTAGCAAAGATGAAAAACCACGCCTTCATGGGAATTACCTTATGCACAAAAAACCTATTTGGGTTGCCCCCGATGCTGCTTCCGGAGGGGAGAACGCGCAGCTATTACCATCATCTCATTCGTCTCTCCTATGTTCTACCCGATTTGGCACTCATAACGAGGCCGTGCCTCAATATTATTGATGCACTCACAGGACAGTGGGGACGCGAATGGGGCGGCGAAGGCAGAATCTGCAACGCACTCATCGCAGGCGACCATCCCATAACAACTGATACCGTCGGCATGCATCTCATGGGACATGACCCCGCTTCCGATTGGCCCACCCCGCCTTTCAAACGCGACCGCAATCACATCCTCATCGCCGCTCAGCGCGGATATGGCACTGTCAACCTAGATGAAATCGATTGGGAGAGTGAGGTCACAGCACCGTTAGCCGAATTCGATTCCGTAGAAACAGACACTCCAGAAAGGGTTGCCAATTGGCGAAGAACGACGTGTGAACAAGGGATAGTCTATCTTGAAAATCGGAAAAACCTCATCGACCGGTATCGCGGGGATTTCATCTACTTGCAGGGCGGCGAGGTAGTCTGGAGCGGGCCCGACCCATCGAATCTCGGCAGCCGTCGCCAACTCAGCGGTGCAAAAAAGGACAGCGCGCTCTGGCTCAAACTTGTTGACGCGGAGGAACATGAAGGCGAACGTTTCAGCGTTTATGAAGAGTGCCTAAAACCTTTCGCTGCGTAGCGGCACAAGTAACAAAGTAATTTGTCTCATGGACATCAATTTAGCGTATAGACGGTCCCTACGTCGATTTCTTGTTGATAATTAGACCTCGATATAGTATATTAATTTAAGATGGTTAGTTCTGTTTTCGATTTTACGTAGGAGAAAAAAATGAGAAGTTTTGGCACTGAGGGACGTGTATATCCTGATGAGCATTATGTTGTGCCGCGCACAGCAGAAATCGCTGATTTCGTTCAGCGCGTCAAAGCTGGTAAGTATATTGTGCTGTTTGCACCACGCCAGACAGGCAAGACCACCTTTTTCCGATTTGCACTAGCCGCGCTTGTCGCAGAAGAATCAACCTATTTCCCGATACAGTTGGATTTTCAAGACCTGCGCAATGTCTCACCTGCCACGTTTTACGAGGAGCTCTACTACATGATTCGCGAGCAAATAGAAGTTGTTTTCGAACAGCGGGAGGGCGTTCCTTCTGAGGCATTAGCACGATTTTTGGAAAACACCCAGCTAACCAATCATCGTTCGATGACACGATTCTTTAAACAATTGCAGCATCTGTTGCAAGCACCTATTGCAAGCATGAATTTACTAGAAGGTGATTCGCATAAACAGGTCCCAGCATTCAAGCGGGTTGTGCTGTTGATTGATGAGTTTGATGGCATCCCGCCAACTGTCGTGAGCGATTTCCTTTATGCCCTCCGCCGGATTTATCTTTCCGGTAAACCTCGTTGTCCACACAGCGTTGGTATTGTCGGGGTTAAGAACATCACACAGCTCGACTACGACTCATCTGTCTCACCTTTCAACATCCAAAATGAGTTCAAATTACCGAACTTTACACTCGAAGAGGTGCGTGAACTATTCGGGCAGTATACGGCAGAAGTCGGTCAAGCCTTCGCACCAGAAGTCATTGAGTCCATTCATAAACAGACCGTAGGGCAACCCTTCCTTGTTAACCGATTCGGGCAAATACTCACCAAAGAATTAGAGATTCCGAAAACAGAGACGATTACCCTTGCACACTTTGCGAAAGCACATGCACAGCTACTTAGGGAAAACAACGTCAACCTGCGGCATTTGTCCACCAATATCCGCAGAAACCGCCGTTTTGAAACCTTCCTCATGCGCATCATGGGGCGAGATGAAGGCGTAGAATTCAACTTATACGATGACGTTATCAGCGAATTAGCCACTTACGGTGTCATTACAAAAGGAGCTGACGATACGTGTGAAATAGTGAACCCGATCTATCTGTATTGCATCCTACAGACATTCAAACCTGCCGTGAATGGATTAGAGGATGAATACTTCCCCGAAGACACATCCGACGGTTTTCTACACTACCTCACACCTACAGGAGAGATTGCGTTAGAGGCATTATTGGACAACTTTCGGGATTTCATTGTGCGTGCCGGTTTCGGGATTCTACAGGTGCCGGATACACCGCGTGAGTCTGTCGGGAGGTTGCTGCTGCTATCCTATCTTGATCAGTTTGTTAAGCTTGTCGGCGGGGTGATGCACATAGAGGTCCCAACCGGTCGCGGACAGATGGATTTGCTGATTACGCATGAACAAAAGAAGTATATCGTTGAAACGAAGGTATGGCGCGGGGCGATGTATTATGAGGCAGGCAAGAAGCAGCTGGCTGCACATATCAAAACAGAGGGTGCAGTAGAGGGATATTATGTCGTCTTTGACCATCGGCGCACACCGAGGCCACTTGTGGAAACAGAAACGGTTGACGGTATCACAATTCGGAGTTATATCATTCCTGTGATACAAGAACAACCCTCAACTGCCTGATATATAGGCAATCCGCGCTTTCAGAAAGGAGAATCCCAGATGGCTATCACTGAAGCACAAAAGAAACAACTAGATGAACAGGGATGCATCGTAATTCCAGACGTGCTTTCCGACGAAGAGATTGACTTGTACAGAGCCGATATACTGCGATTAGCAGAGCAGGAGAAGCAGGACGGTTCTGCGCTGCGGCACACCGATGGATATGGGCAGCACGTTCGTTGGTTGCCAAATAAAGGCGAAATCTACGAGCAGTTAGTCGCGCGTCCGAAAGTGATGCCGTTCTTTGAACATCTACTCGGCGCGGATTACACGCTCAGCACCCTCACCTCCAATATCATTGACCCGGGCGCACCTGATGGCGCGTACCATGTGGATAGTGTGCTTGGAGTCATGCCGGAGCCGCTCCCCAGTTTTCCTATGGTCGCGAATAGTCTCTGGTTGCTTGACGATTTTACACCAGAGAACGGCGGAACGCGCCATGTCCCCGGTATCCACCGGCAACAAATAAAACCACCCCCCGGCACTACACATCACCCGGATGAGGTCCGACTCTCTGCACCGAAGGGCTCCGTATTCCTTTTCAACGGGGCTATCTGGCATTCCGCAGGTGCCAACCAGACAGACGAAAAACGGGTCGCGCTTATCTGCTTCTGTTGTCGCTCCTTTATCAAACCGATGTTTGACTTCGTCCATTACCTTGAACCGGAGGTCGTTGAACGCGCTACACCGACAATGCGCCGAATTTATGGATTCGATTCTCAGCCGAGACCTCCCGATCAGCCGACACAGTAGCGTTGTCCAAGATTGAAATAGAGGGCAAAATTGTATGCCTAGTTCGTCCACCCATTTTACGATAAAATTCATTTTAATCTTAGCGATGTTGCTTCTGAATGCCGTACCCGATGTGGACGCTTTCGCCGAGGAAAACGGGACCGAACAGAATGACCTGCTATCCACTACAACGGAACCTAAATTCCTCATCAGGCAAATTCGTTTTGAAGGGAACAAATCCCTGAACCGTAAAACCTTGAGTGACACCCTCAATTTGCGAGAAGGGGAACAGTACACCCGCGCCGAAATTATCAACGGTTTTCAACGCCTCCTCGCCGAATATCGGAGGGCAGGCTTCGTATTTGCAAAACTAACCCCCGAATCCGTTACAGTGCCAGCAAAACAGAACCATAAATTGGATAGGGCCGAACCAGAACAGGTCTCAATTCAGGTAAAAATTAACGAGGGAAAGCGGATTCGCATCGGGCAACTTACATTTAAAGGCAATCAACTTTTCTCCCAAACCGATATCCACCGTGAACTTGACTTGAAACGGGGACAGCTTTTTACTGAAACCGTGCTGCAAGAAGGTATTGACAGAATTCAGGCCTTGTATAGTCAGCAGGGGCACCCTAAAGTTGAAATAGAACTCACCGATGTCAAGCTCTCCGCTGAGACAAGCACAATAGATTTTCAATTGCAGATTCGCGAAGGCACAGAAGTACGCCTCAGCGAAATAAAGCTCAGCGGACTCAAAAAGACTAAAACCCACGTCGTCACCCGGGAAATTCCTGTTAAAGTTGGGCAACGTTTCAATCAGCGCAAAATTGACCAGAGTTATCACCGCTTGCGGAACTTAGGATATTTTTACCAGGTGCATCCCAATTTGCTAGAGGCTGGCGCGACAGATGACACAATTATCTTTCATGCCAAGCTCACCGAAGCGCGCACAGGCCGTTTGAGCGGAATCCTCGGGTACGCACCGCCAGCAGAGAACGTTGACTCTGTCCCGCAACTCACGGGCGTACTAGAGTTACGGGAGGAAAATCTCATGGGAACGGGCCGCGCAGTCAACATCTATTGGAAATCCGGTTTGCTTAAAACGTTGCGTCTCGGTTACAAAGAGCCGTGGGTATTCGGCAAACCTGTAACGCTTGGGGTGGGATATAGTCAACGCAAACAGCGGAACCCGTTTACTGCGGCTGAATCTGAAGAAAAATCGGCAAACGTCAGTCTGGCAACAGATTTCGGTAGAAGTTTGGCAGCTGAAGTGATGCTCGGTTATAAACAGATTCGGTTTGCTGGTATTCTTTCACCGTTATTGCTGACAACCTCGCTAGATACCCAATTTCCTAATGTCAATACACAGACTGAGCAAACCGCTGCACCGGTGGAACGCGGCACAAAATATAGCCTCACGCTTCGCTTCACCCGGGATACACGCGATTATTTTCTCAATCCAACCCACGGCAGACGCGATAGTATTGCCGTTGAGGTGTCACGGAGCGATTTTAAACTCCGAAAGGTTTGGCTTGACCTCCAGCAGTATTTTCCGACATGGAAAAATCAGACCATCGCTATTGAACTTCACGGCGCAGCCGCATGGGGCGTTAACATTCCACCGACGGAGCTGTTCTATTTAGGCGGAGCTAACACGCTCCGAGGATATGATGAGGATTGGTTTTCCGGACCGCGCCGCGCCTATGCCAATTTTGAATATAGACTCCTTATAGGCAGGCAGTCCCAACTATTCACCTTCGTCGATTTGGGCGCGGTTACACTAAAAGAGCAGCCTGCTGTTTTTGATAAACTACGCGTCGGTTACGGATTTGGCGTACGGCTTGAATCCAGGGGCGGAATCCTACAGTTAGATTACGGGCTCGCCGCTGGCGACTCCGCACTCCGTGGTAAAATTCACGTGCAACTCGGCGCAGCATTTTAAAAACCAAAAACACCGCGATATTTTTTTTGAAGAAAAATCAAACCGTTCGCAACTAATACCATTTCTAATTGAAAATGTCTCTTTGTAGTAGCATAAACTTCCAGTTTGTGCGTTTTATCGTAGCATAAACTTCCAGTTTGTGCGTTTTATCGTAGCATAAACTTCCAGTTTGGGTCTTCCGTTCTCCGTTTCATTTCTAACAACCGGTAATGATAGAATAATTAATAAAAATGGTATAATATAACAGAAAACCAAAACATTTTTGGCAGACAAGCGGTGCGTTTTGCAACTCATCTGATTAGCCACCGCTATCGAAAGTGTGACATTTCATTTTTTTTGAAATCGTCCAAGGCGATTGTCCAGTGCGGACAAACATAGACGGGGTGTGTGTGCAGACACATTCAGCCCCGAAACCCCAATGTTACACTTTGTGTCAAAAGTGTAACTTATGCACCGGAGCAGCCCCAAAAAGTCCGAGGCAGAACGATAAAAAAGTAGGCAGGACACACAACCGAAATCGGCGGTTGAAATGACACACTTCGTTTTTTTTGTGTTGCGAAAAAGAGAGGGCAAAAACGCTACAAACATAGACGGGGCGTGCATTCATGCACATTCAACACCGAAACCCCAATGTTACACTTTGTGTCAAAAGTGTAACTTATGCACCGGTTTTGTACAAAAACTTTACACACGGGTGTGTAAAGTTTTTGTACTAACGTGAGTTTGGAAAAAATTTTCCCTTAGTATTTCGGCAACCAGCTCGCTCCTTAGGAACGATATCTTTATAGAAGAAGCGCGTTAGTCCGGACTAGAAGCAGAGGCACACGCCCCAAATCTTAGTCCCATCGGGACGATATCTTTATAGAAGAGGGCGTTTCCGGACTAAATCTTAGTCCCATCGGGACGCTATCTTTATAGAAGCAGAGGCACACGCCCCAAATCTTAGTCCCATCGGGACGATATCTTTATAGAAGAAGGCGTTTCCGGACTAAATCTTAGTCCCATCGGGACGCTATATTTATAGAAGCAGAGGCGCACGCCCCAAATCTTAGTCCCATCGGGACGATATCTTTATAGAAGAGGGCGTTTCCGGACTAAATCTTAGTCCCATCGGGACGATATCTTTATAGAAGAAGAGGGCGTTTCCGGACTAAATCTTAGTCCCATCGGGACGATATCTTTATAGAAGAGGGCGTTTCCGGACTAAATCTTAGTCCCATCGGGACGCTATATTTATAGAAGCAGAGGCGCACGCCCCAAATCTTAGTCCCATCGGGACGATATCTTTATAGAAGAGGGCGTTTCCGGACTAAATCTTAGTCCCATCGGGACGATATCTTTATAGAAGCAGGGCGAGCCCCAAATCTTAGTCCCATCGGGACGATATCTTTATAGAAGAGGGCGTTTCCGGACTAAATCTTAGTCCCATCGGGACGATATCTTTATAGAAGAGGGCGTTTCCGGACTAAATCTTAGTCCCATCGGGACGATATCTTTATAGAAGCAGAGGCGCACGCCCCAAATCTTAGTCCCATCGGGACGATATCTTTATAGAAGAAGGCGTTTCCGGACTAAATCTTAGTCCCATCGGGACGATATCTTTATAGGGGTTAGTGCAAACCCACATTTATTATCAAACTCACGTTGCACTATGATAAATAGAAGGGTGGATTTCGCGCGTGTTGTCTGAATCTCGGATTATCACGGATTACGCGGATTACGCGGATTTTAAGGTGTGTATGCGTTAAGGTTTTGTGATTAAGGGATGTTGTGCTTTTTTTGTCAGAATGCCCGTCGCATTTGGGCGAGGATGCCGCAAAGTGCGGTGGACACAGCGGACACAGCGGACGCGGAAAAAAGAGGTTTGTTGCTAACATCTACGCATTTTTTGCTGAATCAGGGAAGGTGGGGAGGCCGGGGCGGAGGCGGAAAGAAGCGGGGTTTGGGTAAAATCTATAACCATATCGCCCCGCTGGGGCTATTTTGTGTTTTGTTTGGGTTTTCTATAAAGATACCGCCCCGCTGGGGCTAAGAGCCGACTGTTCCCCTCAAGTTACGTTAGGAGGTCGCGTGCGAAGCAGGTTTCTACATAAGATGAATGTCGGGATTCTAGACAGGTCGAGGGGTGCCAGTCGCGTGCGAAGCAGGCTTCTACATAAGACATCGGACTGTTTGTAAAAAAACTTTACACACCCTCCGCTTGAATTTTTTCAAGAGAATGTGTTATAATATCTATTAAGTTTTACTAATCACGAAATGCTTGTCGGAAGGAGGATATAAAATGCGCCTTGACTTTCAAGAAGTACTCGATCTGTCCTATGTCGTTGATGAAAAGAGCCCGTGTGAACTACCAATCGATCCGGCCAACATTTATGCACAGGCGACGTTGGAGGAGGATGGCTACTTTGAAAGCCGTGTCGATATGTCCGGACACTACTCCACACACATGGATGCCCCCTGTTTAATGTACCCCGATGGTGCAACTATCGCTGAAATTCCGAAGGAAAAACTGACCGGGCATGCAGTCTTGATGGACTTTTCTGCAATTAAAAAACCGAACGACGCAGTGACCGCGGAGGATGTGACAGCCTGGATAGATGAAAATGGAGAAATACCTGAGGATAGCATCGTTTTTATGCGGACTGGAATGGATAGGTTCGTCTATCAGGACAACTTCAACCGGGAATGGATTGGGTTTAGCGAAGATGCGGCGGAGCTGCTTGTCAAAAAAGGTATAAAGGTTATCGGAACAGATGCGTGTAGTATTGACGCAGTGGAAGGACATCCGCCATTGCACGATGGGCTTCCGCCAGCACATCTCGTCTTCCTTGGGGCGGGCATCCCGCACGTTGAAGACCTGTGCAATTTGAGTCTACTCCCGACGCATTTCTACGTGGTAATTGCGCCGCTAAAATTGGCGCGTAGCTCTGGTGCCCCCACGCGTGTCTTAGCGTTTGTATGAAAAAATAGCCATGGTATCCAAAATTCCTGGACCCCTTAGGGAACGTCTCCAAGAAATCGGTGAGGTAGGGGGGGATGCAACCTATCTCGTCGGTGGATTCGTTCGGGACCTGCTGCTCGGGCGGCCGAGTCTTGACATTGATATTGTCATAGAGGGGGATGCAATTGAGGTGGCAGAAGCGATACAGCAGCGTTGGGGAGGCGTGTTGCATGTGCATCCCCAGTTCGGCACAGCCACTGTTACGCCAGACAGTCCGGCATATCCGAAGGTTGACTTCGTCACAGCGCGTCGTGAAACTTATCAACGCCCCGGAACGTTACCTACAGTGGAAGCGGGAACTATTGCAGACGATTTGCAGCGACGCGATTTTTCCATTAACGCCCTAGCGATGCGGTTAGAGCCCAATGTTTTTGGAACCGTTGTTGATAAGACAGATGGGCTTGCGGACCTTGAGGCGGGGGTCATTCGGGTGCTCCACGAACGGAGTTTTTTAGATGACCCAACCCGGATTTTTCGGGCATTCAGGTACGCTGGACGTTACCGGTTTCAGCTTGCCCCAGATGATGTTGCTCATATAGGGAACGCACTGCCAGTATTAGCACAGCTCAGCGGCGAACGGATACGAAACGAAATTGACCGGGTGCTCCTAGAGGAAAATGCACCACAGATTGTGCAACACCTGACACAATTCGGCATATTTGAGACCATCTCTGTAGGTTGGCAGATAGACACCACGTTTACGCACGAATTTCGAACGGCTCAACAAGCACTCACTTGGGCATCGCAGCACCTCGCGGATGAACCGTTTCAACCGAATCTTGTGCGATGGATGGCACTCTTCGGCAAAACCGTGCCGACATATCAAATTGAGGCAGTCAGCTTTAGACTCGTATTGGAACACCAGTTACAGAAGTTGGTAAGTCGTTCCCAAGCTTTGCAACGCGGGATTTCACTGGATAAGGTAACGCAATCCGCTTTTGAAACACTCGGATTTCCGTTATCACAGAACGTCTCAGTTGCATATCAGAACGGAAAGTGGTACGGTGTGGATTCGGAAAATGGGGCGACTTACGTGTGTGGCGATGGGAATCTCTATCGGGTGCAAACACCGTTGACAGCATATCGGGAGTTAGAACAAGCTTTTGCTTCCATAAAACCGGAAACGAAACCGAGCCAGATTTATCAGCTGCTAAAACCTTATCCGCTTGAACCGTTAGTGCTCACATACTTAGATGCAACTATACCAGTGTGGCAGCGCGAAAAAATAGGGGATTACCTATTCCATCTTCGTAAGATTCAACCCCTCATCACGGGAGAGGATTTGATAACGTTAGGCGAAAAGCCGGGGAAAACCTTTGAAACACGTCTTCGAGCACTCTTTGCTGCACAGTTAGATGGAAAAATAACAACAAAATCGGAAGCAATGTGTCGCGTGCGGGAAACCAAAGGCGGGACGATAAAATAGGATGGAATTCAGATAAAACATGTTTACGCCAGACCGAGTCTACGAAGCAATCCTTCGCGTTACGCAGTTCATCATTCTCCTAACCTTTCATGAGTGGGCACATGCCAAATCGGCTAATATGCTAGGTGATTCGACGGCACGCGACGAAGGGCGTATGTCCCTCAATCCAGCTGTGCATATTGATGTTGTCGGGACGTTGTTTTTACCGTTAATTGGCACATTTTTTGGCGGTGCATTCTTCGGTTGGGCGAAACCGGTGCCAGTGAATCCGTACAATCTCAAAAATCCGAGAAGGGATATAATGTTGATTGCAGGGGCGGGCCCGTTCATGAATATCGTTCTCACCTTTGTGATTCTTGCGGGGCTTAGAATACTAGAACTAGAGGTTTTTTTCAAATTTGATGCCTCCGAGTCTGCAACGCATCTCATAATTAAGAAGGAGATAATTTTCACTGCATTCATTAGCGTTATTTTGGCAGCGTTTAACATGCTTCCACTTTTCCCATTAGATGGATTTAGTGTTGTAAACGGGTTGCTCCCGGAGAGTGCGGCACGTCAATTTTCTAAACTTGCGCCGTATGGCATGCCGATTCTAATCGGTCTGATTTTTCTACCTGGCCTCCTGCGATTACCGAACCCGCTTCGGTTGTTGTCGGAGCTCAGCTGGGATATACTCAACCTGATTGGGGGAATCGTTGGTGTGCGATGAAGAGGAGAAAATTCCGAATATGGTAGCCGAAACAATTGCGCCGTTTCCAGATATAGCCTCCATTTATTCTGTCAAACTTGATGGTTTCGAGGGACCGCTGGACCTGCTGCTCCATCTCATTCAGAAAGAGGAGATGGATATCCATAATATTCAACTAGCGGAGATTACCGACCGGTACCTGGAATATGTCAATTTAATGGAGCAGCTAGATTTAGATGTGGCTGCCGAGTTTTTAGTGATGGCGGCAACGCTTCTTCATATCAAATCGCAGAGCATGCTCCCGCAGTTTACCGCTGATTCCGAGCAGTCCGCTGGTGACCAAGAGAAATTGGTTCAACAACTTTTGGAGTATAAACAGTTCAAAGAGGTTGCACAGGTTTTGGACATCTACGCGGAACGGCAAACCTCGGTATATAGCAGAAGTGCAGCACTGCATGCGGAGATGGATGGCACTCGTGAGTTTGAAATTAAAGCCACGCTCTTTGACCTACTCACCGCTTTTAGAAATGTTAACGAACGGCTTGAAGCAACGGAACCCGAAGATATTTATGAAACAGGCGAAGAGGAAACCGTTACCGTTGAAGATAAAATTGCCCTGATTGAAAGCTATCTTGCCAATATGGACCAATTGCTTTTTGATGACCTGTTCCCCTTATCTGAAAGCAGGATAGATTGGATTGTAACATTCCTTGCTATTTTGGAGCTTATTCGGATAGGAAAAATTGTCACTGTCCAAACGGGGCATTTTGAGAGTATCTATATTGTCAAAAAATCGCAGGAGTGAAAATAGGAATTTTGTTATGGATATAGAACATGTTACCGTTGAACATCCGCCAAACGAACCGGATGATGGGGTGTTTGAACAGAAACCTAAATCGATTTTAGAGGCGATTCTGTTTGCTGCAAGTGAACCGATTTCCATGAAGCAGTTTCAGCACGCGCTTCCGGGGATAGGCGTGCGTCAGATTCGGAAAGGATTGGCTGAACTTCGGGAAGAATATCAGCAGACAAACCGAAGTTTTCAGCTCGTTGAAATTGCAAACGGGTATCAACTCTGTACCTGTCCCGAATATTCGGAGTGGATACGAAAATTTTACACCCGGCAGGTGCGCGTCACTCTGTCCCCATCCGCGTTAGAAACGCTTGCCATTGTTGCCTACAAACAGCCCGTCACGCGGGCGGATGTGGCAGCGATTCGCGGCGTGAACAGCGATAGCGTCCTTAATTCCCTTGTGGAAAAAGGACTCGTTTGTATCGCGGGTAGAAAAGAGGGCGCGGGCCGTTCCTTGCTGTTCGCCACTACCGATGCGTTTCTGCAACAATTCGGGTTGAAGGATTCAACGGAATTACCCTCACTTGAAGAAATTGAGCAACTCCTTACCACATCAGACGGTATGGAGCTCCCCAATCCCGTTCAGGAAGAATAAAATCATGAACTACAACGCACAGTTCCAGTGTAGTGAAGGATGCGAGGAAACCTACCCGCTCACCGAAATCATATACAGATGCCGCAAGTGTAACGGGTTGTTACAGGTCCAGCATGACATTGCCGCCCTAAAAACGTGCAGCGCGGAACACTGGAAATCTCTCTTTGAAAAACGGTACATGCGAACCCAATACCCCTACGGAAGTGGGGTTTGGGGAAAAAAGGAGCTGGTCTGTCCCAACATTGAGGACGATAACGTCATCTCTATGTATGAGGGTGGCACAAACCTGTTCTGGGCAGAACGATTTGGCGCGCAACTCGGTCTTTCAGACCTGTGGATTAAGCAGTGTGGCAATAGTCATACCGGCTCCTTCAAAGACCTCGGTATGACCGTGCTTGTCTCTATGGTGAACCAGATTATTGCCGAAGGCGGAGATATTCGCGCTGTTATGTGCGCCTCCACTGGCGACACGTCAGCCTCTTTAGCTGCTTACGCCTCCGCAGCGGGAATTCCCGCTATCATTCTTTTACCGAAGGCGAAGGTTACACGTGAACAACTCATTCAACCGATTGCTAACGGCGCACTGACGCTTTCACTTCAAACAGATTTTGATGGATGCATGAAAATCGTCCAAAAACTCTCCGCTCGCAAAGATTTCTACCTTGCCAATTCCATCAATTCCATCCGAATTGAGGGACAAAAAACGATTAGCGTTGAGATAGTCCAGCAGTTCGATTGGGAGGTGCCAGATTGGATTATTATTCCGGGGGGCAACCTCGGTAATGTATCCGCGCTCGGGCTCGGGTTCTTAATGATGCAGGAGCTCGGTATCATAGACAAATTACCGCGGATTGCTTGTGCACAAGCCGAACGGGCAAATCCACTCTATCGAAGTTATCAAACCGGGTTCACGGAATTTCGCGCAATTACCGCACAAGCCACCCAGGCGACAGCCATTCAGATTGGGAATCCTGTCTCAATTCATCGGGCTATCCGCACCTTGCAGCGGTTTGATGGTATTGTGGACCAGGCTACCGAAGCGGAATTGGCGGATGCTGCTGCGCGGGCAGATAGAACCGGACTGTTTAATTGTCCGCATACCGGGGTCGCCTTGGCTGTCCTGATAAAGATGGTTGAACGGAAACAGATTCGTCCGGAGGATAGGGTTATCGTTATTTCCACAGCGAACGGGCTCAAATTCCCGGATTTCAAGGTTGGGTACCACAACGTTTTGCCTGATAAGCCGCCGCCGCGTTATCTAAACGAGCCGATTGAATTAGAGGCGGATTATGAGGGTGTGCTGAAACAGGTTGATGCACATCTTGATGCCTGAAAATTTTAATTGGCATAAGGCAATTGGCCAGGACTTACGCAAATTTAACACATAATATTGTAGGCGAGGTCCCCTCGCCCGCTAGGTTTCCCTCTAGAATTATGGAAGAACACCCGTGAGCGCACTGCCCCCAAATTTGCCCGCATGTGACCCGAAATCGCGCAACTTTCCAAAAGCTTGGAAACAATCCTATTTCCGTAGAAACTACGACAGTTGTCGTGGGGGGTATATTTGTCCGGATTGCGACAAGGTTTTCTCAGGACCGGCAGGTTTTGCGAAACTTGAAGCTGACCACGTTATACCATAACCTAAGTTGCCACATAGTAGCATAATCTTCATGAAGATTAAGAAATTAATTCGGTAATTTCTGTTTTTATGTTATCCTATTGTCCCAGGAGGTATTGTCTTATGTCAAAACGCCATGAACTTGAACTCAGTAAAGATGAACGCCAAAGACTGATTGAACTCCGCGATACAGGGGAACCCGCTTATCTTCGGGAACGTGCGGCTGCCCTGCTAAAGATAGCCGCGGGAACTTCTCCACACAAAGTCGCCCTCAAAGGGCTGCTAAAGAAGCGAGATCCGGACACTGTTTATCCAATTCGGCCTGGCTTCGCCGATACCAAGAAGAGGGCATTCAAGGATTGTTTCATAGACCGGGCCGTGGCCGCAAACCCGCGTTCGCCCCCAAATCCCCCGAAGAAGCAGAAACCGAGGCGTTGACGGCTATAGGACAAGACCCGGGACAAGTCAAGGCACATCAAACGCGCTGGACGCTTCGCACGGTTGGCGAGGTTGTGCCGTGGCTTGCTAATATCTCTGTGCCGGGTATCCATCAAATCTTCTCACGCCTGGGCATCAGCTATAAGCGTGCTAGACTGTATTTGCAGAGTCCGGATACAGACTATGCCAAGAAAATCGAACGGATACAGCAAGTTTTAGAAGAGACCCATCAAAACCCACAGAACACGGCTGTGCTTTATCAAGATGAGTTCTCATTTTACCGAAACCCCACTATAGCAAAAGACTGGGCACAGACAGGGACAAAAACGCCATTAGCCCATCAGAGTTATCAATCGGATAAAACTATTTATGGTATCGGTGCTATGAACCCCCATACAGGAGACGTTGTTTATCAGCAAGTGCCAAGCTGCACAGTTGTAGCCCTCCATACATTTTATACCGAGATTTGCCAACGCTATCCCGACAAGCAACGGATTTATCTTATCCAAGATAATCGGGCGATACATTTTCACGCCAATTTGATGGAGGCACTGCTGCCGCAATCGGTCTCCTTTGTGAAACCGACCCCGCCGAATTGGACCGGAAAACTTTCCGAGAAAATCGGTGAACTGACAAAACTCCCGATTGAAATAGTGCAGCTGCCGACTTATGCGCCGTGGACAAATCCGATTGAGAAGTTATGGCGATGGGTGCGGCAATCGGTTCTGCATATCCATCGCCTCTGCGATGAGTGGGAGACCCTCAAAGACAAGGTGCTTGACTTTATGACACAGTTTAGAGGCGGCTCACAAGCATTGCTACGCTATGTCGGATTATTACCGAATTAATAAATTAATCTTCATCCAGATTGTGCATATTTGTGTGCGAATTGGAAGTGAACTGGACAAATATTAGCTAATTATCAGCATATTTTCATTAAAGACGGTGTTTCCAGGTCTAAAAACTTATAAGTAGCAACTTGGGTTACCATACTCGCGAGGCGGCTTAACCGTGTGGGAAAACCTCACCTTGCGGTGCAAACCTTGTAATGTCACAAAGAGTGACAAGATGTAGTCCTTTTGTATCATCACATCATCGCATCATTTAACAATTTGCAATAAATATGCAAAATATGGTATAATTTAAATATTCAATTCATAAACTTCGCCGAACTTAACAAACGATAGGAGTCAATGCATGTCAGAACAGTATCAGCCTAAGCCTGAACATAAGTTTACCTTTGGATTGTGGACCGTAGGCAACCCCGGCCGTGACCCATTCGGGGATGTTGTCAGACCCCCCTTGAAACCTACCGATAGCGTCCAGAAACTCAGCGAGCTGGGGGCGTACGGTGTCAATTTGCACGATAACGACCTTGTTCCGTTTGATGCTTCAGCCTCAAAACGTGATAAAATTGTCAAAGAATTCAAGAAAGCACTAGACGACTACAACATGAAAGTGCCGATGGCGACAACCAATCTTTTCTATCATCCGATTTTTAAAGATGGCGCGTTTACCTCAAATGACCCGAAGGTACGGGCATTTGCAATACAGAAAACCCTTAACGCTATTGACCTCGGCGTTGAATTAGGGGCGACCGTTTACGTCTTCTGGGGCGGACGCGAAGGCGCGGAGGTCGACGCTGCGAAAAATGGGCCGGATACCATTAAGTGGAACCGCGAGGCGATGAACTATTTCACACACTATGTGAAAGACCAAGGATATGACCTCCGATTTGCACTGGAAGCAAAGCCGAATGAACCGCGCGGGGACATCTACCTGCCAACAACTGGACACATGCTCCACTTTATTGAGACGCTTGACCACTCCGAAATGGTCGGAGTTAACCCCGAATTCGCACACGAAACGATGGCAGGATTGAGCTTCATTCACGGTGTCGCACAAGCGTATGAGGCGGGAAAACTTTTCCATATCGACCTGAATGATCAAAAGATGAGCCGATTCGATCAGGATTTACGGTTCGGTTCTGAAAATATCAAGGCGGCGTTCTTCCTCGTCAAATTCCTTGAGGATGTCAACTGGGACGGTTCACGTCATTTCGACGCGCACGCTTATCGAACCGAAGATGAGGAAGGCGTATGGGATTTTGCCGCAGGGTGCATGCGTAGTTATCTAATTCTCAAAGAGAAGGCACGCCGGTTTAACGAAGACGCGGAAATTCAGGAAATCCTCGCTCAACTCCACGCGCGCGACGAGGAGCTTGAAGAGCTCATGGCAACTTACGATGCCAAAAAGGCCCGAAAGTTGCGAAAAATAGATTTCAAGCCGGATATCCTAGCAGCGAAAGGACTCGGCTACGAAAAACTCGACCAGCTCACCTTTGAAATCCTGATGGGGGTTAGGTAAGGCTGCTATAAACGTCCCACCCTTACGTGGCTCTTTCTATTACGGGGGGAGTATTGCTTATGACTACACTCATTATTGCGGTTTTGAGTTTTTTCGGTTTCATCGTTGCCTACCATACTTACGGGAAATGGTTAGCACAAAAAATCTTCGGGTTAGACTCTGAAGCAACTGTGCCGAGCCGAGAGCTACAAGATGATATGGATTATGTCCCGACTAAAAAGGAGGTCATCTTTGGGCATCACTTCACAAGTATTGCGGGTACGGGGCCTATCGTTGGGCCTGCCATCGCTGTCTTTTGGGGATGGTTGCCTGCTTTGCTATGGGTGATTCTGGGCTCTATCTTTATCGGTGCGGTGCACGATTTCGGTGCGCTCGTCGTCTCGCTGCGCAATCGTGGCCAAAGCATCGGCGAAGTTGCTGGGAGAATGATTGGGGCGCGTGCCAAATTTCTCTTCCTTTTCGTCCTCTTTATGGGATTAACGATTGTCCTCGCCATCTTTGGACTGGTCATTGCCCTGATTTTCTCCTACTACCCGGAATCTGTGCTATCGGTGTGGGTGGAAATTCCGCTTGCAGTAATCATAGGCGTTTGGATTTATCGCAGAGGTGGCAATATTCTCATTCCTTCCATCGTTGCGCTCGGCATTATGTACATTGCCATGGCAGTTGGGGCATATATTCTCCCCATTGATTTGGGACAATGGTTTAGTATTCCGTTGCTTGGTCAAACCTACACAAGCGTTGTGGTAATTTGGACGTTAGTGCTTTTTGTCTACTGCTTTATCGCCTCTGTCCTTCCGGTTTGGACACTGCTGCAACCGCGCGATTTTATCAACAGCCATGAGCTCGTCTTAGCACTGCTTTTATTGGTTATCGGTCTTGCCATTGCAGGGTTCACAGGACAGGCGGATTTGACAGCCGCCGCGCCAGCGATTGCTTCAGATATCCCCCCGGACGCACCACCGATTTGGCCCTTCCTCTTTATTACGATAGCGTGTGGAGCAGTTAGCGGATTCCACTGCCTGGTTAGTTCTGGCACGTCTAGCAAGCAGGTTGCCTCCGAGGGCGATGCACAATACGTTGGATACGGTGCAATGCTGCTTGAGGGGGGACTTGCCGTTGTGGTTATTCTCGCCTGCTGTGCAGGAATTGGGATGGGCATTTTCAACCGGACTGTTGACACTACCAGCCCGGCGGGGTATGCATTCCAACCTATCCTCAAGGGAGATACCACACAACCTGTTATTAATAGGGATGCATGGCGAACTCGTTATGCTACTGAAAAAACGGTAACGAGTGCTGATGGCACGACAAAGGCAGTCGGTGGATGGGCAAGCCACAACCTCAAAGCGAAGGTGAGTGCGTTCGTTGATGGTGGTGGAAATTTCCTTGCATCCCTCGGTATTCCGCTTAAAATGGGCATTGCGATTATGGCGGTGCTCGTTGCAAGTTTCGCAGCTACAACGCTAGACACGGCTACGCGGCTCCAACGGTATGTTATTCACGAGCTTGCACAAACGGTCAACTTCAAACCTTTGACGAACCGTTATATAGCAACCGCGTTCGCACTATTTCTTGCCGCGGCTGTTGCCTTGCTGCAGGGACCGAGTGGCCCCGGTAGTGGCGGCATGACGCTCTGGCCGCTTTTCGGTGCAACGAATCAACTGCTGGCGGGACTTGCCTTCATGGTTATCGTCTTCTATCTCCTGCGGCGCAACAAACCTATCTGGTTCGCGTTCCTACCGATGGTAGTTATGTTAATCATGCCGGGCTGGGCGATGTTACATCAAATGTTCGCCCCTGGTACCGGTTGGTTATTTACAGGCAAATATCTGCTGTTCGGATTTGGCGTTGTCGTCGAATTGCTGCAGGTCTGGATGATAGCTGAAGGTGTTATCGCCTGGCGCAATGCAAGAGGGAATTACCCTGAACTTCCGCCTTTGCAGACTCTCGCCGCTGAAGGTGAGGCGTAATATCCTGTGAGTCGACAGGACGTTGTCTGAATCGCGGATTATCACAGATTTTAGAATGTGTAGCATCCGTGTGAAACCCCGCTCCTCAATGATTTAATCAGAGTGCGCCTGCGAACATAGTAGGGGCGAGATCCCCTCGTCCTGTAAACACGGTTTCAAATCGGGCGGGGGGACCCCGCCCCTACGCACTGCACCTCCTAACAATACAGAAGCAGGACAATTAAACCGGCATAATGTCTATTGTGCTCGGAAACCTTCCGCCTGCCCTGTGAAACCTCTGAAAATACAGAATTATGCAACCGTTTTTCCCCTAACTAGCGTCATTTTAATTAGATAGAGTCGTTATCAAACTACTGTTTTTTGGAGGCACTCGATGAAAAACAACGATGTTGAATTGCTGCAACGTATCCTCGGCGGCGATGAAGCCGCGTTCACCGAATTAGTGAAAAAATATCAAAAACAGGTTCACACACTCGCCTGGCGGAAAATAGGTGACTTCCACATCGCTGAAGAAATTACGCAGGATGCTTTTCTTAAGGTATATCAGAAGCTTCACACCCTGAAAAATTTGAATCAGTTTTCCGGGTGGCTTTATGTGATTACGACGAACTTATGCGCGACCTGGCTCCGAAAGAAACGGATACAAACAGAGCCATTCGAAGATGTGACGGAACCGTTGGAAGACGAGGCTGTGGAGGCACCGGCCCTACAAACGGATGCTTACTCCGAATATGTGGTTGAAGAACAGACCAAAATAGCAGGTGAGGCACAACGTGAAGTTGTCAAAAAACTGCTTGCGAAGTTGAAAGAGAGTGAGCGCACGGTCATGATGCTGCATTACTACGGCGAAATGACCTGTGAGGAAATCAGCCGGTTTCTGGGTGTGTCTGCCGGAACGATTAAGAGCCGTTTACAACGCGCCCGACAACGTTTGCAAAAGGAGGAGACGATGATCAGAGCAGCCCTTGAACATTTTCAAATCTCACCGAACCTTACCGATAATATACTGCAAGAAGTAGCACGGCTTAAACCTGCTGCACCTCCTAGCAAACCGCTTGTGCCGTGGGCAGTTGCTACAGCAAGCACTATTTTGATTGTGCTTATGCTCGGTATGGGCAGCCAATATTTAACGCGTTTCCAACAACCTTATAGTTTGGATGCACAGACTGAGATGACGGTGGACATCGTTGATGCACCTGTTCTGCTAAACCTTGTAGCAAAACCGGATACCCGAAATCAATTGGGGAGTTCAAATGCACTTGGGAAAAGTGATAGCAGTAATCAGAAACCTAATCCGGTTTTATTCGCTGCTGCCCAAGCGGAAGGAGCGGACGTTTCTGTTTCCAAACAGCAGTGGATTCAGGCTGAACCCCTTACCGGAAGTACGGTGCATAGTTTTCTGACTACCCCCGCGGGAGAATTTTATACGCTTACAAATGAAGGTATCTACAAATTGCAAACCGATGGAAACACGTGGCAACATATTTTTGACATTTGGACATTAGAGCATTCTGGCTGGGCAAAATCCGTTCTCGCGAAATGGAATAATACGTTATATTACACACAATCAAGCGATCTTTTCACTTCAACAGATGATGGCAAAACATGGAATTTACTTTACTCATGGGATGGTGATGAATATTATTATTCTATTGAATTAATCCTAACGGACCAAGCGTTTTTTATGGTTTTTGAAAACGGGGTATTTCGTTCTGAAGATATAGGTAAAACGTGGCAGGAAATTGGTCAAGGACTGACAGGAAGAATTTGGGCGTTAGTTGAGGTACAAAACACGCTTTTTGCTGGAACAGACAACGGATTCTATCGCTTGGACGCGGACAATTGGAAACGCTTGAAATTTCCAGTACCCATCGGATATGTAACCTCCATCGCTTCGACCCAGGAGCAGCTCTATGTTTTGGCAGAATTGAGTGGAGACGTGGCACATCCTCGAGATGTGTCCAAAGGATTGCAGCGCGGTTGGGGAATATTTCGCTCAAGTGACCTCGGCAATTCATGGAAAGATATAACACCGACAAACGCTTGGACAGTAAAGGGTTTCATCCCCGAAGCGAAACTCATTGCTGCAGGTGAAACACTCTTATTAATGGAGAGAGGTATGGTCCGTTCTACCGATGGCGGAAACACATGGATGGCCCCACAAATGCCTGAGGCCTCACCGCTTATGCATAGTCAAAATCCTGCTGCGGTGGTGAACAAGGATACTATTTATATCGGTAGTGACGAGGGGCTACACCGTTCTATCGATGGCGGTGAGTCATGGGATATAATGCACATTCGTCAGAATGAGGAACGGGGTACATTGGACAATCTGATCGCGTTTAAGGAGACCGATAAAGGGCAAAACACGGTTCCGACTCTCTACGCAATACTTGGAACCTCAATAGTAAAAACAAGCGATAAGGGCAAGTCTTGGAAGGACGTTCAAGTAGAAATACCGATGTCTGAACCTCACAGAGAAGACCCTCCGAGCATCAGCCAGATAGTCAAATCTGATGGTGTTATCTATGCAAAAGGTAATAGTGAAGATTCTTTTGGCAGACTAAAAACACTTCTTTATCGTGTATCTACAGATAACAATACGTTAGTGCCGGTTCAAGATATGCCTTTTTTTGACTCGGCCCCATTGAAAGAACAATTGTCTGAAAAATTGGATGAAATAAGGAACGCCCCGTTTGACTTACCAGATAAATCGTTCGTTGAGACGTTGAAAGAAAAATCGGTTGGGGCAACCCAGTTCTTTGAACAGTTGGCTAAATCTGAGCCGCTACAGATGGACATGTACATGCAATTAGGGTTCCGTAGCGGCACCTTTGCTGTTAGTGACGGGACATTCTATATGGAATACAACTATAAACTCTTTAGATGGAGACGAGGTTATACAGAATGGTACGACACTGAACAGCCCGACATAATAGCACCCAGAAATCTTAAACTCGCAGTTTCGGGGAACGCTGTCTACGTAGGCAAACGGGATGGACACCTCGTCGTATCATTTGATAGGGGAACTAATTGGATTAAACTTACGCCCGCACTGCCGTTTTCATTTAGAACTTTCAAGGAGATTGTGTTTGCAGGTTCCACGGTGTATGTAGCAACGGATGCTGGTGTCACTATGTCAGATAGTGGAAAAAATTGGCGTACCGTCACTGATGCGGAGGGAACTAATCTTATCATGGAACACTTGGCTGTTGATGACGCAACGGTTTATGGCGTTACGGAGAAGACAGGTGTCTATCGTTTAGAAAACGGCACTTGGAAACAGATTGTCTCGGAGGTACCGGGGGGTGTGACTTCTCTTGCTGTTGATGGAAACACACTGTATGTAGGCACAAAAAATAACGGTATGCTTCACTACACGCCTGAAAAATTTTGAATTAGGAGGCTTCCGCTTATATTCGCTAATTCCCGCTGCTATTTGCGCAACAAAATCTGTGTGTTGTTAATATCAATAGCGAGTGCGTAGTGCTCATCCAAGTATTCGGCAATAAGCGCGTGCCGTTCCTCGACAGGAATGCCATCAACTCTATCGAACCACCCCCCTGTTTTGAAGATAACCAGACGCGTTTGGTCACGTTCGAGTGCCTCGATAACCTCGCGCTGCATGCCGGGCGTTGACGCATACGAGACCATGTGAAATCGGGTGACACTCGGTCGATTGGCGAAGAAATAATAGGCACCCTGGCTTGTGAAATCGAAAATATTTTCACCTGGGGCGGTGTTTTCCTGAATGTAAGCCACAACCTTCTGAATCTGTTCCACCTGTCCATCGGGAATGTCGACGCTGCCGGCGCGTGCCAACTCCTCCGTTACGACGCTGCGTTTAAACGGGTTTTGAAGCAACCGTTCCACTCTGTTATTGAAAACTTTCAGCGGTTGATGGACTTGACTAACGTACCAGATGCACATAATGGTCGGAATGAGTATCCATGCCGTTTTCAGGGTGTGATGCCAGCGATGCTCGCTCTGTTAAGGAGGAGAAAGCACGAATCCCTTTTCCCTTTATGCCATCAAAAAGAGTGTTGAACATGCCAGCGATACCTCTATCTAAAGGGAACAGACAGAGAAGCCATAGAAAGGTGGAACCGTAATGCAAATGTCCGCCATCCGACCTGCCGAGGGCGGTCCGGAAAAATGCGATGCCGCCGAGTAGCAGGAGCAGCACTTTCTGCGCCTCATCTGGCGAAATGGGGCTCCTACATAACCGTCTGTATGTGAGATACGCTGCGGTGAACACGAAGACACAAATCGGAAAATACCAGCGAAAACCGTGGCTCAGCAGAAACGTCCGCCATCCATCCGCTAACAAAATTCCAACCGTATTAGATAGGGAGGGGAAGGCGAGTCCCCATGTAGCGAGCTGGTATTTACACTGAATGTACGAATTCCAGATAGCATCGTCTAGTGCCCCGTGTGACAAGAAATAGGTAGCCACAGGAAGAAACCCTAATAGCAGTCCAAGACAGTAAGCCGCTAATGGTAGAGGTCGTAGGTGTAGTTCAATCCGCCGGCGTAGACTATAAATCAGCAGAAAAAGTCCGATAGCTCCGAGCGTATACAACCCAACTTCAGTGCTGTACCAGAACGCTAGGCAGGTAAAGATGCCTGCCAAAATAAGCTTCCATCCGAACCGAAAGAGATGCAATATCCAGGGCAGTTTATCAAACAGATTGCGATTCGAACTCACGAAGAGGCCGTTCTCATGATGGGACTTTAGGTAATTGGCAACACAGACGAAGCTGAGTAAGCCGAGGCTGTGTCTTGCAGATACAGAGAAGTTGGTGCCGGAGACGATAAGGAAACATAGGAAGGCGGTAAAGAATCGTCCCCGAAATACTTGCAAACCGAGCAGATAGAAGGCGATGTAACCGAGCGGTCCCAAGATACGCTCCATAGCGCGCACCCCCATCAATGTAGGTTCAAATATTTTACTCCCGACCCATGCCAGATACGCATTCTGAAAAAGTCCGTGTTGCACATAGACATCACGGAATACAATCCCCCCATGGAGCATTTCATTCAGCGGAGCTAACCGTTCACCTTCATGGAACATATCGATGCCCCCGTTGATATTGCCGTTGTACATGAGCAGGTAGATGAAAATCGGTATGAGAAGGTATTCACACCCGCGTCGGAACAGTCGTAAACCGTTTGACTGTGTGTCGGTTTTCGCGGTTTGAAAGGGGAGAGGGTCTGATGAAACAAAATCCGGTATCCTTTCCATCGGTCGAAATTTGAGGCTAAAGAGGACCAATTTAAAGAGGAGCACTAACCCGATTGGGAGCGTTAGTCCGACGAAACTCGCCTGTTCGATGTTATAGAGCTGGAGCCAACTTAGCCATAACGGCACGGAAGCGAACGCGTTCGCTTTCAGCACCCGGTGTATCGGTTGATTTGTTGCCTTGGCAGCCCATTGTGAATACGCAAGCCATCCGAACCAATAGAGAAAAATCGTGATGGGGATTCCGAGGAGCGCGAGTAGGTAGTAGAAAAATTCTTGCTGTTTCGGATATTGATTAGCACTTAGCCACCCGACTACGCCTGAATTGTCATGGAATTCAAATACTAGCGTGTTCCGAAGGGCTATGCCCAATCCGATTGCAAGAGAAAACGCTGAGAACGCAATGATGCGTACGTAAGGACGGAGGTGAACACTGTAGCTTACGTGGAAGTCTGGTATGAAACGTTGGAGGAAAGGTCGCAAGCGGGAGCTCAGTTCTACGAAACGGCGCATCAATTTTCCTTATACCATTTCTAATTGAAAATGTCTCTTTGTTGTAGCATAAACTTCCAGTTTGTGCTCTTTGTTGTAGCATAAACTTCCAGTTTGTGCTCTTTGTTGTAGCATAAACTTCCAGTTTGTGCTCTTTGTTGTAGCATAAACTTCCAGTTTGTGTGCTTTGTTGTAGCATAAACTTCCAGTTTGTGCTCTTTGTTGTAGCATAAACTTCCAGTTTGTGTGCTTTGTTGTAGCATAAACTTCCAGTTTGTGTGCTTTGTTGTAGCATAAACTTCCAGTTTGTGTGCTTTAGTAGCATAAACTTCCAGTTTGTGCTCTTTGTGTAGCATAAACTTCCAGTTTGTGTGCTTTGTTGTAGCATAAACTTCCAGTTTGTGTAGCTTTATTGTAGCATAAACTTCCAGTTTTGCTTTCTTGTGCTTTCCAGTTTGTGCTTTCTTGTAGCATAAACTTCCAGTTTGTGCTTTATTGTAGCATAAACTTCCAGTTTGTGCTTTCTTGTAGCATAAACTTTTAGTTTGGGTCTTCCGTTCTCCGTTTCATTTCTAACAACCGGTAATGATAGAATAATTAATAAAAATGGTATTACAAGATATTCAGCGGAGAATGGGAGATTAGGTTTTTACTGGACAACATCGCCTTCGACAGGTTCAACTTGCACGTTAATGGCTTTTAGATAATCGATAGCGCGTGCAATTTCATCTGAAACTCCTATTATCTCCAACATCACCCATCCTGCTTCCTCGGTCACATTTGCGCGGCGAATATTGGTAACCACATCGTAATTTTGCCCGATGTTGTAAATGATAGGTTCGGTAATTTTCTCAGTTGGGAAAGTTAAACGGACCTTTAGAGAGGTCATCTGATTAGCTCCTGATACAGTAGATTGACATGGAATTTCGATAAAATCTGCGGTGTCTTCATTCCATTTGAAAGCCTTGACAATGCGGATTGTATCTTCGTAGATAGAGATAACTATGTACGCTGCGTCAGGGTACATCGGTTCACCCCATGCCATTGCATCTGTCTTATCCTTTTCGGAGAAGTAGGCTTCATGGTTTGGGTGTGAGTGGTAAAAGGCTTTAATTGCCCGGTGTTGTGTTTCCGCCTCTTTATGAACAGCGATTAAGTCATCGGGGTGCATCATGTATGCAGTGCGTGCGTCGCGCGGATATGCATCGGGGTCGTCTCTATGCAGGTCGTTTTGGATATTTCTGCACGGTCTGACAAACTCCTGTGTATCGGCGTGCAAAATTACGCCACAGCACTCATCCGGAAATTCTATTTTGGCATGTTCACAAATATCGTTGAGGGTTTTCGGTAGCAGCGTTACCATATCAATTGGTGTAGGGCGGGTTTGAAACCCGCCTTTGTGGTTAAGGTTTTTATCCGCCAGCAATGGCGGGGATTATGGAAATTTCAGCACCATCCTCGACGGTAGTCGCTTTTCCATCAAGAAAACGGATGTCCTCGTCATTCAGATAGACGTTGACGAACCGGCGGATATTTCCATCTTCATCACAGAGACGTTCTTTCATCCCTGGGTAGCTTGTTTCCAGGTTTTCAATGATAGTTTCGATATCGGGACCTTCTGTTTCCACCTCTGCGAGATTTTCTGTTAAACGTCTCAGCGGGGTTGGAATACGAACTGTTACAGCCATATTATTTCCTCCTAAAATAATTTGTAGGTTGGGTTTACTGCCCACGGTGTGGGTTTCCGATTACCTTTTATATGGAATAGTGTAGTCCACACTCTTTGTTATTTTCTTCGTTATCTAGTGCGTTTTGCCATCGCCATCGGCCTGCGCGTTTAGGTTCACCTGGGCGAATCGGTGTTGTGCATGTCATACACCCAAGTGATTCATAATAGTGCCCATTAGCGTCAGGTTGGAACAACGGATTCACCGGAATATCGTTTTCACGGACAAATTGCCACACCTCTTCGGTTGTCCACTGAAGTAATGGGCTCACCTTAAGGATAGGGTGCGTTGTTGATGAAATGATTTCAGCCTTCGGAAAATTCTGTCGGCTTGCAGATTGGTCCCGTCGCAATCCGGTAATCCAGACATCAAGCGTCTTCAGGAGCTGTTCCATGGGTTTGACTTTCCGAATGTTACAGCAGTGCATCTGTTTCGCTTTGCTGTCAAAAAAGAGATATTCTCCGTGTTGTGTGACCATTTTCTGAACTTCATCGGGCTGCGGTTGGATACGTTCAATTTGGATACCGTACCGTGCTTCAACCTTCTCAAAAAAGGCGTATGTTTCTGGAAAAAGACGTAACGTGTCAATCGTACAAACCCGAAACGGTAGCTTGTTTTCAGCTGCGAGATGTATCTGTACCATGCCTGACAGTTGCCCGCTTGTAACAATAGCAGCACGTTCCTCGAACTGCTTAAAAAGATAGAATAGGATTTCCTGGGGGCTATCTGTTAAGCAAATTTGCTGTTTCAATGTTGTGAGATTTTGTTTTATCGTTGGTGCGCTTTTATATTGAAATGTCATTCATAGACCCCCCTTTTAGTTGAACGTTTCCATAATATCGGATTCTATCTCAAAATAGCGGCTCAGACTAAAGTAACGTTCACCTGTATCCGGTAGAATTGTAACGACAGTTTTATCGGGGCCCTGTGCCTTAGCAACTTTCAACGCTGCGTAGACATTCGCACCGGAGGACATCCCGACTAATAACCCTTCTGCTGTTGAAATATTTTTCATCGTTTCGTACGCTGCCCTTTCAGGGACCGTAATGACCTCATCGATGATATTGACATTCAGCACTTCGGGTACCATGCCAGCCCCAATTCCGTCAATTCGTGTGGGGCCGGGCTTACCGCCTGAAAGCACAGCTGAAACGAGCGGTTCCACAGCGATAACCTTCGTTTTTGGATTTTGTGATTTGAGGACTTCGCCAATGCCTGTCAATGTTCCGCCTGTGCCAACGCCTGTGACAAAAAAATCGATTTGACTGCCGACCGTTTCCAGGATTTCAACAGCGGTTGTCTGCCGGTGAATCTCTGGATTGGCGGGGTTTGTGAATTGATTCGGCATAAAGTGTCTCGGATTGCGTCGAAGGATTTCCTCTGCCTCCCAAATTGCACTTGCCATGCCACCGAGTTCCGGTGTGAGTACAATGTTTGCCCCGAATGCGGAGAGGAGTGCGTATTTCTCGCTGCTCACATTCTCCGGCATTGTCAACGTAACGGAGTAACCGCGTGCCACGCCAACAATTGAGAGCCCGATACCTGTATTTCCTGCTGTCGGTTCGATGATAGTGTCGCCTTTTCGGAGCAGTCCGCGTTCCTCTGCGTCAAGTATCATTGCGTAACTAATTCGGTCTTTGATGCTTCCACCGGGGTTATAGGATTCCACCTTTGCAAAGATAGTAGCGTCCTCCGCTTTCGGCAAGGCGTTCAAGCGAACCATGGGCGTATTTCCGATGAGTTTTGTCACGTTTTTGGCAATTTTCATTTGACCTACTCCCCCAGCTAAAGCTCGGTGGATTCTTTTGAAAGTGAATCCCGTGCTTTCTGGTGGGGATTGTGCGGTATAGGTTTTAGTTGAAGTCTGCAAGGGTTGCTCGCAATACCAATTTAGCTCACTTTAAGTATAACGGATCTGACTTAAAAAGTCAAATTTATTATTGAATAATCGAATAAGGGTGTGAAGTCTGTCCATCTTCATCACTTTTCCAAATCAACGATTACGGTAACGCGTTTTTCCGGCGCGAATATGCTTGTAGTCAAAGATTGGATGTCTGAATCGGTCACACGTTCGATGGCAGCGCGTAGTGCTTTACCCTCAATTTGTAGTTGATACCGCCGCCCAATGCTAAAGGCTAAACCGTACAGATTTTGACTCCACATCGCATCTGCTATATCGACTGTACCCAGCATTGCCAACATGTTAATAGCTCGGAGTTTGTCCATCGGTGTGAGTTCCGAGGATAGCGCGGTTTTGAGGAGGTGTTCGAGTTCTTTCAGCACAACGTCAACATCTTCTTCAGGCATTAATTCCGACTGGAGGACAAGGGTTGTCGTATCATCGAGCGGTGGGTAGAAAATCGGTTGGATTTTACCTGCCCCAAATTTCGCTTGTAGCATTCCCAGCAAACGCGCATATACGATAAGAAATGGGGCATATTCTTTGCTTCCCGGCGGTGGAGCAGCATATCCGATAGCGGCAACGCCAGTCGCATTTGGCACCATAGGTTGGACACTGACACGGTGAACAGTGCCAGTTTTTGCTTGCGGTTTAGGATGCGGTTTCGGGGGGAGTTTACCGGGCGGAATGTGACCGAAGTTTTGGTCAATGGACTTCAAGGTATCGTCAACGTCAAATTTACCGGCTACAACAAGCAGAGCGTTGTTCGGTTTATAATAATCTGTCCAAAATTGCTGTAATTCATCAAGTGTGATTGTTTGGATGTGTGCAATGGCTCCACCGCGTTGTCCCCCTTGCGGAATAGGATGCAGCTGGGCGCGTGCATGGTTCAAGCCTGCTAATGAGGGTATGCCCCCGTACATGTTTGTTAATTCGTGTCTCACGCGAGGCACTTCACGTTCCACATCTGCTTCGGTGATGCGGAGAGCGTTCATGCGTGCTGCTATATCCTTGAGTTCTTCGGAAAATAGAGCTGGCTCAACAATCCCCGCGATGACAGTATAATCTAGTCCTGTTTGTGCGTTTAGTCCCGCTGGATAGCGTTTCATGAACTGCATTGCATTGCGTGCGGGTGTGTCGCCAGCAGCAGCGGTGCAATATAGGTGTTCAATGAGATGCGCCATACCGGATTTACCTATCGGGTCGTGTGCCTCGCCGATATTGTAAAGCACGACACAAGCAACCTTGTTTGCCGTTGGCACGGGACGCAAAATAACGGTGAGGCCATTATCCAGTTTGAACGGTTCAGGCGTTTCCGCTGATAGGGTCGCAGCTACAAATAGAATACCTATAATTAGCGGTGTCAAAACAAGCAGTTTAATTCTATTGGTCATCCTTGGATATCTCCAAAATACAATTCAGGATAGACACATTCCCTCCGCTTTAGGAGCGGGGGAAAGCATCTGTCCTGTACAATTTTAGGTCGGGTAGCCTCTACAATTTTTGCAATTCGCTGACAATTTGATCAGAATCTAGACGGATATTAAATCTCTTATCAAGGAATTTCCATGCGATTTTACCGTTTTCATCAATAATGTAGGTAGCGGGCCGCCCTATATTTGGAGAAGTTGGGTCGATTACGTTGTATGCAGAAATCGCTTGTAGCTCCGCATCTGAAAGCATGAGAAAAGTGATATTCAAATTACGTTGCGTTCGAGCCACGGCTGCTTGGCTATCCCGACTAATGGCAATTAGCTCTGCCCCTTCCGCTTTAATATCTTGATATCCATTTTGCAACTCAACGAGTTGCGATTGGCAGAACCCTCAGCCGCCGTATCGATAAAAGACAAGCACGACATTTTTGCCTGCATAATCGGCAAGGGAGTGGGTATTTCCATCGGCATCTGGCAGCGAAAATGCTGGTGCTGTTACCCCGACTGTTAAGCCCTCACCCGTTGGCAAGGGTTCCGGTTCCACTTCGTCGGGAGGTGTTATAATTGTTACGTTCGCACCATCAAAACAGGCCACACAAATAAGTGTCACTGCGATTAGCGCGATGTAGAAAAGTTGGTTAATAGGTTTCAGCTTCATATTTCATATCTCCTTCATCAAAATATTCGGTAATGTATTTGTATCAGTTATCTCGGACGCATTGTTGTCGGAAAACGTTCATGTTGCCATCGCGCGTATGCGTTCCATGAATTTTATCATGAAACGTTGTTTGATGTCCATGCAAAATTGCCTTAAAACTTTTGCCATCTAGACCTTCAGTCCTTGATGACTTGGAACGGTTTCGGTTTTTCAGCGGCGTTATTTTCCGTCTGAACAGGTTCCGGTGGAAATTGCGTGCAGACCGCTCCATTTTTCATTGCCCAGCGGAGGTTGTGCCAGGAACGTTTGCGCGTTTTGAGAATCTCCGGATTTGTCCATACCCCGGCGACAGCAATACGGCTTTTCTTACTCCGATTCGGTGGGCTGTAGTGCCACATACTGCTGTGCCAAAAGACGACATCGCCAGGCTCTAATTCTATATGATGGATACCATGTTTTTCGCGCATTTCTGTCACAGCTTCACGTGGCAGTTCACCGTGGATGCTGTCGGGATAAAGAACGTGCTCAATAATTTCTGTTTTGTGGCTACCGGGTATGAATTGCATACATCCGTTTTCCTGCGTTGCAGGTTCAAGCGGCATCCAGAAGTTGAACGGTTCTGTTTCACCGTCGCGCCAGAGTCCGTTATCTTGATGCCACGGTGTAGCACTTCCGGTGTGAGCAGGTTTAAGAAAACAGCTGTTGAACTTGACGATAATATCGTCTCCGAGGAAATAGCGTGCAATGTTCAGCAATGTTTCGCCTGCATGGACGTTGTGCCAGATAAGCGGGGATTGAACACAGAAGTTGCTCAGTTTGCGATAGCGTGCAATCCTGCCTTGTGGCGAATCGTCCATCGGGTTCATCGGGTCAACGTCTACGAAGGTGCCGGGTTCGGGCAGCATAATGACATTGCGAATAACGCCACGCAGCTCTGCCGCGAGGTCGCGTGGAATGACGTTCTGAAGAATGAAATAACCTTCAGTCTCATACTGTGCTTTCTGCTCAGCGGTTGGTTGCCATTGCATCATTTTCATATCCTCGATTTCCTGTGCATGAGATTTTTCCACTTGCGATAAAATTTAGCAGAAATTGGAAAAAGTGTCAATCGGAAATAATTTTAAGCAGTAAAATTCATTTGACAAAAACTTAAAAATGCGTTATAATCATAATACTAACTTGCATGCCAAGGAGACAAGTTCTCCAAACTCCGAAATGAGGCTCAGAATCATGCCGACAAACAGACACACAAACACAGCAGAAATTCCGCAAGACACGCGTGTGGAAATCTCTGTTCGGAATTTCGGTCCTATTTCCGAAGCCACAATCGACCTGCGACCACTGACGGTATTTGTTGGTCCAAGCAATACCGGTAAAACCTATTTCTCTACGTTAATCTATGCGTTGCACGGGGCTTACAGCGGTTTCTCACGATTTCCTTGGCCCCCTCACACGTTGTGGTCCTTTATTGCTGATGCTCTGCACGACGCTGTGGACGAAGACATTCTAAAGACGCTTCAAAGGCTCAACACCTCGAACCGGCCGTTCACGTTCTCAGATCTATCACCGAAGATGAGGAAGCTGCTCCAGAAGCAGCTTGGAGACGCTAGAATGTTGACAGAGGGGCTTAGACACTATTTCGATGTTGATGCTGTGTCGGAACTGATTCGAGACACCGCGCGTGCCCCACATCCGTTTCAAACAGAGCAAACCGACAATCGAATGGAAGTTTTATTGAAGGTGAACGCGGAAAATCAAAATCTCTGGCATGTCCCGATAGAGGCGTTTGAAGACAAAGTTGACATTCATGGACAGCTCAATGAAGACCTGATACTTCTCCCCGCATCTGAGCGGGCAGCGGATGAACTACTCGGCATTGAGGAACTTTTGGAGCTGTTACAGGGCCCCCGGGAGATAGCGAAACGGTATTACCTCCCCGCCGCGAGGAATGGTATTATGCAGAGTCATAGTGTGATTGCAAGTTCGCTGGTCGCGCGTTCTACGCGTGTAGGCATTGAACGCTTTCCAGAGTTGCAGACATTTTCTGGTGGAATCGCAGATTTTCTGCAAGAGCTCATACGCCGAAAGAGACGGGGAATCAAACCGAACAGCGACATTGTTGCCATTGCGGATACTATTGAAACCGAAGTGCTTTCAGGAAAAATAGAGATTAGAAGACCTACCCCTGAGGGATATCCAGAATTCGTCTACCAGGCGGCAGACATGGCGACAGAAATTCGTCTGTCTCGTGCGTCATCAATGGTGTCAGAGCTGGCCGCCTTTGTGCTGTTTCTTCGAGGTGCCGTGCGGCCGAATGATACGCTCATTATTGAAGAACCTGAAGCACACCTTCATCCCGGGGCACAATCTACCATGGCGGTCGCCTTGGCACGTCTAGTTCACGCTGGTGTACACGTCGTCTTGACAACACATAGCGATTGGTTTCTTGAAGAGCTTGGCAATCTCCTTCGAGTAGGGGAGCTCAACGAGCTTGGCGAACAGGTGAGCAACTCGCCCTATTTTCTCCGCAAAGACCAGATTGGGGTCTGGCATTTCCAAAAGGACCAGCCCGTGGAGGAAATTCCATATCACCGCTTCGCCGGCGTGGAACCCCAGGAGTACGGGACGATTGCTGAGACACTTTACAACCGTTCAGCAAGCCTCCAGAACCAACTTGAGCTTGCCACACAGGGGAACGAATCAGACGATGACTGAAGTTCTTCGAAACATTGCAACACAAATCGGCGCGGCACATCTGATTTTCAATAAGAACGCGCTCACTCGAGAGAATTGTCGCGTAGACTTGACCGGTCTTCCGACCGATAGAGTTGTCGTAGATATGGACCTAATGTTTCCGAGTGGGCAGCCTGGTCAAAAACAGTGTGATTACGTTCTCTTTTTCCTGAATACGTCTCAAGACACCTGTTTCACCGTGCCGATGGAACTCAAAGGTGGCGCGATTAGAGGAGCCGTGGAACAGTTGCAACAGGGGGCGGACTTTGCGGGGCACTATGTGCCGAGGGGTTACAAAACTATCTGCTTGCCAATCCTTTTTCATAAAGGTATTTCGACCTTAGCGCACAGAGCCCTCCAAAAACGCAAGGTGCGTTTCCGAGGTTTGAAAATGACGGTGGAAACAACACGCTGCGATGCAAATAGGAATCTGGTTGCTGTTTTGTCAAAATCGAGTCTCGACTAGCACTTTCGGGACTGCAATAGAGCTTGATAAATCGTGCTTTTAGGAACAAAAATGCTGACACAAGAAATGTTACAGGACGTGCCGTCGTTGCCGGGAGTCTACTTTTTTCATGGTGCCTCCGGCAAAATTCTTTACATCGGCAAGGCGAAATGCTTACGAAAACGGGTACGCTCATACCTGCATAAGGTCAAAAAACGGCCCACCAAGATTAAACGGTTAGTGCGTTGGACAACGGATGTGCAGTATCAGGTATGTCGCTCGGAGTTAGAGGCTCTTTTCCTTGAATCCCGGTTGATTAAGGAGCATCAACCCTCTTACAACACTGCCTTAAAATATGAGCGGAAATCGTGGTATATTCGGATTGACCTTGGGGCAGATTTTCCAGCTGTGGAGCAGGTATCTGAAATCCAACCGGACACAGCCCGTTATTTCGGCCCGTTTTTTAGTAAAAGATGGACAGCAGAGGCTATTGACGTTTTTCATCGGATTTTTCCGATTCGAACGTGTGAGGGGAATATTGTGCCGCGTCCGGGGTTTCGGCCCTGTTTCCAATATCATATTGAGCGATGTCAGGCACCGTGTGCAGCGTACGTTACAAAAACGACATATCAGGCAATGATAGCAGATATAGTCGATTTGCTGGATGGCAATTATTCGGAAGTTTTCATATCCCTGGTCAACAAGCGAGAGGCTGCGGCGGCAGCACTTCAATTTGAAAGAGCAGCTGCCTTTCAAAAACAGCTCGAACGGATCCAAAAGGTCTTTACGTTTTTGGACGCGTATCGAAAATAATGGTAGGGATCACATGAAATATGGAGATGAGACAGGTCAAGGCACCCACCACCTAAAGGCGGGGCCTTGTGCTTCGTAGACATAAGTCCTTCCGAAGAAGTGTCTCACATCGTCTCCACAGGGGCATCCAAGCAGCCCCTCAACATGAAAGTTGACTATTTATTTTCGGAATAAGTCGTTTTGGACTTGATAAAATTTGTTAAATCGCCTTAAACGCTTGTGTTTATTAGGTTTTTAGCTTATCCAAAGTACCCAAGATTGATATAATATCAGTACTCATTACTGACCCGTATAGCGGGTATAATAAGATAATAAGATTGGTAAAGAAATGAAAAAAGTGTTATACTCTATAATATCGACCAAACGTATCATTCAATATGGGATTCCTTTTACTAAAATTAGATTTTAGGCTGATGCTTTGGTCGGCAGGGAATCCCTACCTTTATTATCTTTGGTGGAAGGTCCACCGAATAAGAACAGGGAACCCGACCAACTTTTACATTAAGGAGAATTCTTATGTTAAAAATAAGATTAGTTCTGCTTGTAGTCGCGCTCTGTTTCCTGTTCGCTGTTCTGAATAGTCCTGCAGCGTCTGTCGATATGTCCGCAGGGGTTTATGATGATAATGGCGATGGTAATGACACTGTCTTCGTCACTGTAGTCGCAGATGAAGACATATTGTGTATCGACTGGTCTATCCGGTCCACAGACGACACCTTATACCCTGACCCTAAAAAGCCCTTTTTATTTGAAAAGTCGGGGATGTATGGCACGAGATGGGTTTATGAGTCCTTCTCCATCCCAGGGCACATTAAAGGCACAAAATATATGATAGAAGCAGAGGCCTGGTTCTGGGATGGAACAATTGCGTATCGGATACTGCTTCGGATGAGTTTCGTGTCTATAAACCGATCGTCAAAACCGGTGTTGGCAGTTTAACCGGTGTTAATGGTACTGCATGCATTTGGAGGCAAGAGTTTAATGGGTGGTCTTTCACCATGAGTGGTTATGTCCGCGTCCGTAACGACACCAAACAGACCCTCACTGCACTCGGGTGGTTCCGACATCAAGAGTGGGATGACGAAGACGGCGATTTTATATCTGAAAAACGGGATACAAAAGACATGGTCTCCCTTGAACCGGGTGATGGGTATTACGAGAACCCCGATACTTCAACAATAGAATTTGTGCACGGCAGACCGATGAGCCCGACTGACAAGCGTTTTTTTAATGCACATACTCACCTTCAGGTGGGTCTCACGCGAGGTAATGCTGAGAGAGACGACTGGGAGGCAGATACAGAACAACAGACGGGGACGACTGCTGTAAAGTTTACGGATAAAGACAATCCATAGTCGTTTGTCCATAAAACCGGCAGGGGACACGTGCCCCTGCCACTCTCTCTAAAAGGAGCAATGTTATGAACGGATACAAAGTCAGTATACTCTGCTTGCTGCTATTGCTGCTCGGGACAGCCGCCCACGCCAAAATCCTTTTCGGTTTCTTTCGCGATGGGGAGATAGGCAAAATAGGCAGTGGGGTGAAAGGTATCTACGTGATGGACGATGATGGCAGCAACCTGACACTTCTTATAGAAACCAAAGACGAAGGTGGTTGGAAGTTGAGACCCAGCTCCGCGCGCTGGTCTCCAAACGGTCAACAGATACTGTTTCGGATGGGTTCTTCCCTCTATTTGATGGATGCGGATGGCACAAACATTCAGCGACTCCCAGAAACCAGTCATGTCCTTAGCGGTTCCTTTTCACCGGATGGAAAGTCTATCGTTTATGCGAGAGATATTTATGAGGGTGCCAAGTTTATAAAACACACTATCACCGTGATGGAGCTTGCGACGCGCAAGACGAAAATCATTGCGGAGGAAGATGCTGTCAACTGCGATTGGTCGCCCGATGGGAAGCAGATTGTGTATGATAAACCGTCGGGGGTTGGTGGTGGGGGGGGCACGATTTGGATTATGGGTGCAGATGGAGAGAACCCGCGCCCATTGATTCCCGCTCCGCCTAAGGGCAAATTTCGGACACACCGCCAAGTCCCGCGTTGGTCGCCCGATGGCAAACATGTTGCGTTTCTGCAAAGAGAGTATAGCTGGCAGCGGTGGCCGGGGCTGAATCCCACGTTTCTCATCTACCATGCACATCGGTATATGATATGTGATCGCGACGGTGTTCATATCCAACAACTGCTGATCCCCAAAGACTACGAAGCGGTGAGTTTAGACTGGATGGATGATGGCGCCTCTATCGTTTTCACTGCAATCGCTGATGCTCCCATAGACGAACCGGTCCTGCGCGATTTTGTGTGGCCCCCGAGTTATGTCTATAAATATCATAGACGGACAGGGGACATCATACAGCTCACAAACAATCCGGAGTGGGATCAGGTAATAGATTGGATAAGTGATGATGCGCTGCCTGTAGCCCCACACGGAAACAAAAAAAAAGTGACGTGGGGAGTGCTGAAGAAATAAAACCTTAATTTATTTTTGAGAGTGCTTTTATCATACCCACGCTTTTACCTGTGGCAGTCCAGGACACGAACACTGGCTTTTAGCAATTAGCAAGAGAGGAAATGCCACCCTCTGACGCCCGTCAGAAACCTGTTTAGGATCACAACATCTTGCTAATCGCCAACGGTCAACGGTTTCCAATAGCCAACAAAAAAGGAGCGGGCATTCCTCCCCGCGCTAAAGCGTCGGGGTCTCCTGCCCGAAGATTGATGGACAAAGAAGTCCTTGGTGGGACTGATGGCAAAGCCCGTTGCAATTGTGGCAAGCTCCGTTACCCGCGTTATCCTATATGCCCTAAATGCTACTATGAGGGACCACAGAAACCCCCGAAAAAGTTGTCGCGCGAGGAATTGTTGAAAATGCAAACGCCTAAACGGATGCCACTCGCCGACCGACAGGAGCGGATACAATTCCTGCAAAAGCGTTACGGCACGCAATTGCGAGGAAAAGATATCCGATATATGAAAAATGCACAGGTGTACGCCTTGTCAGAACAAGCAGGCTATAGGCGGAAATAATTTTTGAAAATATTCCTTGACAAATAATTACAGCTATGCTACAATAATTAATAATCAATAATTCTGAAGGAGGAAATTCGATGTATATCGCAAGACTATCACTGATTTGCCTCGTCGCCTTTGCATTCCTCATCGGTTGCGGCATGCTGAATAAGCAGGCAGAGATGACCGAGCCTACGCAAACCGAAACGGCTGAAGCTGTGACTGTGACGGAAGTGGTGAAGACCAAACCGGTCATAGAGGAAGTGACGCTTAAGGTAACAGGTATGACGTGAGGCGGCTGTACCAGTGCGGTGCAGGATGCACTCAGTCAGGTCACCGGTGTCTCTGAGGTTGTCAGTGTTTCTAGAAAGACGAGTACGGCTGTCGTGAAGATTAAAAAGGGCAAAGTTACACATGCTGCCCTGATTCAGGCTGTTGAAGCTGATCCGCGTTTCAAGGCAACAGTCGCTAATTAGCAGTATGGAGGGGTGAGGATTACTCACTCTTTACGCTACCTCAAAAAGGAGCACGATTGACATGTTGAACAAATTTGCTTTCTGCGCTATCGTCCTTATGGTGTTCGCGGTATTTTTGGGATGCCCCGACTCACAGAAGGAATCCGATGATAAGGCAGCAGAAGTAGAATCTACGGAAAAAGCACCCCAGGCCGTGGTAAAATCTGCCGAAGACACAGAGGAAAAGGCAGCGGAAGCGGATGGGGCCGAAGCGACTCCTCAGCTCGCTGTTGAAGAAATCAGTTTAACAGTGACCGGTATGACGTGAGGCAGCTGTACCAGTGCGGTGCAGGATGCACTCAGTAAAGTCCCCGGTGTCTCTGAGGTTGTTAGTGTTTCTATGGCTGATAATAAAGCTGTGGTGAAAGCTGAAAAGGGTAAGGTTGAAACGTCAGCCTTAATCGCTGCTGTTGAAGCTGACCCACGTTTTAAGGCGACAGTTGCTGAATAAAACGCCTCGGAAGGGCGGGCCCCGCTCGCCCTTCACTTCTCAAATCTCTCATCTTTTTTCTTTCATAAACGCTTAAAACCTCATGCATGCCAAGACGTGTGGGGATTCTTTTTTTAGAGGAGCATTCCGATGCACAAAATAGAAGCAATCTTTCTAGGATGTACGTTCATCGTTTTGATAGTGCAATGCATCCCAACGTTTGCTGCAGAAATCCCCCCGGTATTCGAAACAATTGACCCGTATCTAGCCAACCCCGCCGCGGACCACATTTATGAAATTCCGGTCGTTATCATGCGGTTTTTACCCACAGCAGATGGCGAAAATTTGGATGTGACCAAAGCACCCGACTTAGGGAAAATTTCTTTGACAGAACTGAAAGCGAGAATCGATACCTTTGATAAACGGGTTAAGTTTATGCTTGAAGAGGGGAGTCGATTCAGAGGATATAAAAATCCGACAGCACCGCCCTCGATAGGCTATCGGGTTGTTGAATATATTACTGTTTATGAGTCGCCCCCGCTCGGCCCGATTATTGGGCACGAAGATGACCTTCCTGTCTATGCCCCCGATTTCCATCAAGTCTTCAAGAGATTCAACATGGAACATTATGTTAACGAGCGAGGTGTCAAAGAGATTTGGGTGTGGATGGGGGCACGTGTTGGAACCGGCATTCCGAGGTCTGAAAAACGGTTACACTGGTGGGAATCTAACATGTCAAGCCCGTTGACAGGCGACATCTCGAACAGCAATCGGGATAATACGGATTTACCGGTCTACAATTCCACCTATACCGTATATGGACAAAATTTCGGACGTTCCCAAGCGGAAGCTGTACATAACCACGGTCATCAGTTGGAGGCGATATTAAGCCATGTGAATCATTTACAATATGGAAATACGGACCTCTTTTGGAAAAAGTTTGTCGGACAGGACAAGGATGGAAACTTCATCACGGGACGCGCCGGGTGGACCCACATGCCACCGAACACAACTAAGCATTATGACTATACGGGAACGAGAACGCCTGTCGAAAGCGATATTGAGGACTGGACACCGGATAACAGCGGTGAAAAGAAATTGATCAACGTCGATACTTACGGTAATCTACAATACCGATGGCCAGAGCCGAATCCTACCGAGATTCCGCAACGGGTGGAATGTCAGTGGTATATCTATTGGATGCAGAATATGCCGGGGTATCAGAACCGAATTCAATATAATGGAAAAGACATCGCAAATTGGTGGTTGTTTACCGCGGACTGGGATGCAGCCATTGCCAGCGGGGCACGTCTTGTCTCCAAATGAAGATGTAGCTCTTTCATGAAAAGCAGGGTGCTACTGCTTTTTCGTAAAGAGTGGGTTGTCAAGCAGCGATTGCACCTCATAGATAGAGCCTTTCTTTTCCGAGTAAGGTTCCGGCATTCGAACCGGTGTAGGGACGATGCGGGGTTGATTCGTCGGCTCGCCACGGAGGATAAAGTCGTTAAAGGTGTCCCAATCCGGAATACCTTTTAGGGGCCAGGCATCTACGGCACAATATTGGGCGAGCATTAAGCGGCGCGGCGCGGCAGAGGTGTTTGGCGCGGAGCCGTGCAACGCTCTGACGTGATGAATTGAAATACCCCCCGCTTTTAGTTCAAGCGGCACAGCCCCATCAGGCGTGAAATCGGAGTCGGTCACCGCCCCAACGAATGCCCCATTTTGGTGATGATCTAAGGTTGGACCTTTGTGGGACCCGGGGAGTATCATCAGGGCACCGTTTTCGACTGTCATATCGTCGATGACAACACCGACTGCAAGCAAATCATCGTTGGTGTGTGGATAAAACGCCCAATCCTGATGCCATTCTACAGGGCTGCCAAATTCCGGATATTTCATATTCAGTTTATGTCCATTATATCGAATTCCTGCTCCGATGAGTTCTGCGACGATGTCCAGGACTTTAGGGTGCCGCAAGGTTTGGTCATAGACAGTGTGATATAGGCACGGGTTTTTGATACGACGTACGCGCGGCGTGGCAGGAGTATGCCCTGGCTCTAAATCGAAAATATCGGTATGTTCCGTGACCTCTCTAGATTTCTCAACAAATTCAGCGGTAACCTGTCGAAGTGCTGCTATCTCCTCTTCGGTGAGTACTGCCTCAACACCGAGGTAGCCGTTTTCGTCGTAAAAATTTCGTTGTTCTTGTGTGAGCATTGTGTAATGCCTCCTAATATAACTCAAGTTGCTACTTAGCTGTCCTTGTCCGTTGGGTTGAATGAAGTCCAAATCCGATTTCTTTCTCTTGCTGTCTGCTAATTGCTAATTGCTAATCTTAGTATACATCAATACGTGAGATTCTGTCAATATTTTTTATGAGTGATTAAGTAGATGCTTATAAACATCTTGAATCTTTTGGATATGTGTTTCAATGCCGAATGCCGCCTCCGCCCGTCTTCGCCCCGCGGTGCCCATTTGGATGCACAGCTCAGGGGCCGTGGCGAGTTCTATAATTTGGTGTGCGATTACCGCGGGGGGGTCTAACGGCATAATGTATCCTGTTACACCGTGAACAATCATTTCAGCAGTACTGCCGATAGAGGTCCCGATGACCGGCTTTCCAGATGCCATTGCTTCTGCGATAACACTCCCCGCTGAAAGTGTGATGAGGAGGTCAAGTTCTTGCATTGCTTCGGGCATATCTGTGCGGTGCCCTGATAAGCAAATTACTTCGTCCAATTGACGTTCAGCTATCAATTGACGTACTTCGCGCAGGTACACACGGTGTTCGCGAGTATCTAATGCAGCACCGATAATATAAAAACGGACATTTTGGTGGCGTGCGACGACCTCGGCGGCTATCTCAATAAACGTTTTTTGCTGTTTAAAGGGTTCAATCCTGCCGACTATCCCGACGCTAAACGCCTCTCCCTTCTTACTCTCTCTTACGGGAGCAGGACAAAAAACGGAGAGGTCAACGCAATTTAAAATAACATCAATCTTTTCTGAACAGATACCCGCTTGAACCAGTGGAAGCTTGCTCTGCTCGGAGATAGCGATGATATGCGTCATTTCAGCGAACTGATACTTTTGCACCTGCTCGGGGGTGAGGACATTCCGCACATGCGAAACGGTAGGAATGCTTAGCTGTTTTCCGGTATACCAAACATAAGGGTTAAGCCACGAATCGGAAGTATGTATCAATTGCGTATTGTGCCGTTTTGCGATTGCCGTTAGCTTTCTTGCGGCACTGTGTCGTGTGAGGCGCGATGTCGCCTTACGCCACGGCGGAAGATTGAGTATAACCGTAGGAACACTCGCTGCCCGTAAGTGGTCAGCGAAGATGCCATCGTCTGGACAGACAACTATCGGTTGATAACGGTTTCTATCTAAGTGTGAGACAAGATATAGGAGCTGTTTTTCACCCCCGCCGATGTTTGAACCGCAATGGCTGAGATAGAGTATAGGAATCATCGCTTCGACTCTAAAATACGCGGCTATAGACGTTACACCGGAAAATCGAGATGCTGTTCTCGGAAAACTTGACTGACAGATCTGTGCTGGTGGACCCTCAGAATAGCAGCAGCGAGAAGCGGTGCAATAGAAAGCACTTTGATTTTTCCATCAAGTCGCTTTTCGTCTGGAATAGGGATTGTATCGGTGGTAACCACTTCGCGAATTGAAGGGTGTTTCAGTCGCTCCAGTGCGGGCCCAACAAGTACAGCATGCGCGATGCTCACATAAGCAGGCTTCGCGCCAGCTGCTGCCAGAGCTTGCGCTTGTTCGTAAATGCTCCCACCTGTTGCTATTTCATCATCGATAATGATCGGGGTTTTTCCTTTTACCTCGCCGACGAGTTCAACGAATTCGACATCCTGTCCATCGTCCCCCTTCCTACGCTTGTGCATGATAGCTAACGGGAGGCGAAGGATTTTTGCGTATTTTTCTGCAAGCTTTGCACGGCCGACATCAGGGGCAACAATCACGCCGTTCTCTATCTGTTTTTCTTCAAAATAGCCTGCCAAAGTTGTTAAGGCGGTGAGGTGGTCCATAGGAATATCAAAGAATCCTTGGATTTGTGGTACGTGCAAGTCAATAGCCATAACTCGGCTTGCGCCGGCAGTCGTCAGGAGATTGGCTACAAGTTTCGCGCTAATCGGTTCTCTGCCTGTTGTTTTGTGGTCTTGTCGGGCGTACCCGAAGTATGGGATAATTGCAGTAATCTGTCGCGCGGATGCCCGTTTCATGGCATCAATCGTAATCAGCAATTCCATCAAGTTTTCGTTAGCCGGTTCACACGTCGGTTGAATGTGATAGATGTCAGTGCCGCGGATACTTTCCTCTATCTGTACACGTGTTTCACTGTTCGGAAATGGGCCGATTGAAATCTTTCCGAGTTCAACGCCTAAAATCGCGGCAATTTCTTCTGCCAAAGCCGCGTTTGCGCGTCCGGCAAATAGTCTGAAATCGGCGCGAACTTGCTGGTCTATCAATGTGGACATGCCAAAATCTCCTTCGGGGTTGAAACCCCTGCTTTAAGAGTAAAATCAGATTAGCGATTCACCTGTCATCTCAGCCGGTTGTTCTAGGCCGAGAAGGCGGAGTGCCGTAGGTGCAATATCCGCGAGCCTCCCGCCAGTCCGGAGGGGGTGCCCCGTGAAACGTTCATCTACAAGTATGAGGTCAACGTCGTAAGTGGTGTGAGCAGTGTGAATACCCCCGGTTGTTGGCTCAATCATCTGTTCACAATTACCGTGGTCGGCGGTGACGATGAGGCTTCCCCCCTTTTTCAGTGCTGCGTTAACAATTTTTCCGACTCCCGTGTCAACGGCTTCAACTGCCTTGATAGCAGCAGGAAGTGAACCTGTATGTCCGACCATATCTCCGTTGGCGTAGTTGAGTATCATTAAATCATATTTGTCAGACGCGATTCTGCGTAGCATCTCCGCTGTTACCGCCGGGGCTGACATCTCAGGCTTCTGGTCATAGGTAGTGACATCACGCGGGGAGGCGATAATTTGACGCTCTTCCCCAATGTAGGGTTCATCTCGATAATCGTTGAAAAAGAAGGTAACGTGCGGAAATTTTTCTGTTTCTGCACACCGAAATTGCGTTAATCCTACCTCACTAAGATAAGCCCCGAGCGTATTGCGCATTTTCGGGGGTTTTGTGATGGCTGCTTCAACAGGCATTCCTTGCTCATACTCAGTCATCGTTACAAATTTAACGCTTAATTTTCGATTCCGTTTAAAACCCATTTCTCGCGTGATACCGTCTTTTCCTTCCCCTTCAAACGGAAATGTATCCAGACAGAAAGCTTTGGCGAGCTCCCGCGGCCGGTCCCCTCGGAAGTTATAGAAAATAACAGCATCTCCATCAGCAATCCGGGGGAGCGGTTCACCGCTGCTGTCAACAACCACGGTCGGCCTAATAAACTCATCGCCTTTGCGGTTCGTGTCGTCCGGATGTTTGTAGTAATCACGGTAAGCATCTGTGGCAGCGGTTACACGTTCACCAACCCCCTCGGTCAGGAGACGATACGCTAGCTCAACCCGTTCCCATCGGTCGTCTCTATCCATGGCGTAGTAGCGTCCGACCACCGAGGCTATCTGTCCAATGGCAAGTGCTTTGGACTTTGCCTCAATCTGTTCGCAGAACTGAATGCCGAGGTCAGGCTGACAATCACGGCCATCGCTGAAATTATGAATTAAGACCTGATTCGCTTTCAACCCGTTCGCCTTGGCAAGTGCAAGGAGCCCATAGAGGTGTTCAAGTGAACTGTGAACACCTGCATCGCTTGCCAATCCCATAAGGTGTAAATTCGTGTTGCTGTTTTTAACATGGGCGATTGCGGCTAAAAGCACTCTGTTCTGGGCGAACTCACCGGAGCGAATCATCGTGCTGATACGCAGGAGCTCCTGATTGACAATCCGTCCAGCCCCAATGTTCTGATGCCCGACTTCACTGTTCCCGATGACACCCGCCGGTAAACCGACATCCTCACCGGAGGTATGAATAAGCACGTGTGGATAGTTCTGCCGTAACCAATCATCTGTGGGGGTTTTCGCGAGATGAATGGCGTTTGCTCTATTCCATTCGGGGTGCGGGTTATGTCCCCATCCGTCTCGAATGATGAGCACAATAGGACGTTTTTGTAATTTTGTCACACAAATTCCTTTCTATCTGGTCCAAAAGACCGTGAAATCTTGTTTGAAACCTGCTATAATATTTTTATTCGGATTGCTCGAGTATGGCGCGTCTGTAGATGACATGCAAGGGCACCGCACAGTCAATTGAACTCAGCGGCAGCAGAGCATCAAGGCTCTGAAACGTGTCTTGATTCCACTGTGTTCCTTGGCGGTGATAACGTTCGATATGAATCGTGGCTTGTGAGATAAGGATGTATTCTTGCAAGGAGATAAGTCCCTGATACCGTTCGAATTTCTCACCTTGGTCATACACCGCTGTGGAGGGTGACAGCACTTCCATAATAACAATCGGGTTGAGGAGCGTGTCAAAGGTATCATCCTCAAAACGCGGTTCATCGCGGACGACAAGGACATCCGGATAAAAGTAGGCGGATTTTGCTGGACCCGGTCGCACGCGCATATCACCGACAAAAACTTCACATTCGCGCGCCATCAGTTGGCTGTTAAGGTCCGTTGCTGTGTCCACTGTAATCCGATTATGTGCGCGGCTTGCTCCAGACATTGCGATAATTTTCCCATCAAGATATTCGTTTTTGAACGGTGCTTTGCGTTCCCAAGCGATGTATTCATCGGGAGTCAGATAGGTTTGTGCTGCAAGAGATGCCATAAATACCTCCACAATTTGTGGGACGTTTTTTGTAACATGATTTTAACAAATTTCTAAGGAAAAATCAAGATGTCATTTAAGTCTATCTTCATTTCGGTTTTTTTGGGCACCGTTCTGATTATCATTGCACTGATTTTCAATGCGAAACGCCCCGAGACAGACACGAACCAGCCGAGCCCTGATTTCATACGCGCGACTGGTAAGTGTGCTGCGTGCCACCGCCGTGAAACTGCCGCGGTTGTTCACCAATTCGAACGTAGTGAGCATGCGAAACAAGGCGTGACATGCCTAGATTGTCATAACGGTGTGGCGGGACAAGAGACACAAGCGCACCGAGGGTTCACGATTGCGAAACACCTCACTGCAAAGAATTGTAGTCAATGCCATTCAACGGAGTATACGCAATTCCTGCGGAGCCGGCATGCAGCCCCTGCCTGGGCAGCGGTGTCCGGGGCGAGAGATTTTACTACGGAACAGATTGCTTTCGCCGAAAAATATCACAAAGGGGCGGTGAATCGGCCTGCTAACGCATTAGCAATTGCAGAAGGTCAAAGTGCTATTAACGTCGGATGTTTGGGATGCCACGATATAGGCAAACCGAATGCTGATGGCTCCATCGGGACCTGTACAGCCTGTCATGCACGCCATTCTTCCTCTATTGCTTTGGCGCGCGAACCGCAGACCTGCGGACAATGCCACATGGGGCCCGACCATTCGCAAATTGAAATTTATCATGAATCTAAGCACGGTGTCTTATACAATGCACAAAAGGCGGATATGAATCTCAACGCGCGCCCTAAGGAGTTGACTACGGCGGATATGTTCATCCCAACTTGTGCAACCTGCCATCTCAGCGGGCTGGATGGTTTGAATGTGACCCATGATACAACCGAGCGGCTTTCGTATTGGTTATTTGCGGCGGTCTCTGATAAACGTCCCACTTATCAGCAAGGCCAGGACGCAATGCAAGAAACATGTCTGAAATGTCACGCGCGCTCGCAGGTAAAACGGTACTATGAAGAAGCGGAGGACGTTGTCACTGACACGAATCTGAAAATTACCGAGGCTCAGGAATTAATGAAATCCCTTCGTGAAGCGGGTTTACTGACCAAAACGCCTTTTGATGAACCGATAGAATTCCTCTACTTTGACTTATGGCATTACTACGGGAGGACTGCGAAGCATGGGGCTTTTATGGGCGGTGCTGACTTCGTTCAGTGGCACGGAAATTATGAACTTTTGTTAAAGATGACGGAGCTGAAAAAAATTGCTGAAGAACTTAGGAGAAACCGTGAAAATCCGTGACGGGTTAGCCGCTAAATTGCTTGACGTTTTCATTGTGGCGAACCTTGCATTTTTAGCACTTGACGTGTTTATGGCACACGCGGCTAATGCCTTTGCGCATTGGGCGGAATGGATACCCTTTTATTTTTCGTTGGGAGCTCCGGGGCTGCTCGCGCTAACTCTGTTTACGAAAAAAAAGCGGTGGAAGCACTGGTGCCGGGTTGGCATCGGATACGGGGCTATCAGCATTGGCGTTGCTGGCATGTTATTTCACCTTAACAGCCACTTTTTCTCCCATTTGACCTTGAAAAACCTTGTTTACGCTGCTCCTTTTGTGGCACCACTCGCTTTTACTGGGTTGGGGTTCTTGCTAATTATGAACGGTATGATTCGCGATGCGGATTTGGAGTGGGCACAATGGGTTGTGTTTATCGCCGGATGCGGATGGGGTGGCAATTTTATCCTTTCCATTCTTGACCACGCGCAAAACGGTTTTTTCAACCCAACCGAATGGCTACCGGTATTTACGAGTGCTATGGCTGTTGGATGTTTGGCGACGGTTTTCCTTATACCCTATCAACCGCTCTTTCTCAAATTCTGCATAGTGGTATTAGGTGTTAACCTTATCGTCGGCGTTGCGGGTTTCGGTTTCCATTTTGCGGCAAATTTGCAGGTGCCGGCGGTAGGACAAACAGCGAGATTCCTCTATGGTGCCCCTCTGTTTGCCCCGTTGCTGTTTCCAAATCTATCGGTATTGGCGATATTAGGCATCTACAAATTGCAAGCGGAAGCTGTGTAACAGTCATTCTGCTGCCGCCTTAAGTTTTCCCCACGTTGTAGCGAGTTTTCCGCGTGCTTCTACGTTCTGGGGTGTCCCCATGACTTTTCGGATGTCCGCTCCGCTCAAGGTTTTTTCATAGAGCCGGACCTCATCAATTTTACCGGGAAAAAAGTCGGTGGGGCGTCCGAAATCATCGCCCCCAATCCATAAATCTAAGTCGGAGGGGGTAATAGGAACGTTGTTTGGGGTTTCCCCCTCTAATTTGCCGTTTACGTAGACCTTCATCGTCTTTCCGTCGAATGTTCCGGCAAAATGATACCACTGCCCGATTTTCCAATTGGTTGTTGTAGATTCTGCAAAGGTATTGTCTGGTTTGACGAGAAAATCGATGCTGTTTGTGTCGCCGAAGTCAAAAATGATGAAGATGGAGTTATTCTTAACCATCAGACGACGGCTGGTTAGGGCATCATTTGGACTGAACCATGCCATCAGCGTGATATTTTCTTGTATGTCTAATGCGTCATTATCTTTAACAACGACATGGTCGGCTACACCATCAAATTCTAGGGCTGTGCCGAACTTACCATCAACCCATTTAGGGGCTCCAGCAAACTTTCCGTCATGTCCGTTGCCAGTGACATCTGCTGCTGTTTTTCCGTTGCCCTCGTCAAAGGCCCAGTAAGCGACGAGCCCATCCTCAGCAGGATTCGCGATGCTGATGTTGGTAATCAGGAAGAGTGTACATAATGACACTAAGGTGACTTTGAGCATTGTAAATTCTCCTTTGTAAAAGCAAAATGTTGGATTTGTCTCTTGGGATACTATTATATTATACCATAAGTCCTAACCTTGCGAAAATCCAATATTTCTGATAAAATAGATGGCAAATTGAGACCTGGGCAGGTTAATTCTATAGGCGGTATTTCACAATGCGTAAAATAGCACACGTAGAAGTTTTTCCCACTGCTATCGGACTTAAAGATGTCTTTACCATCGGCACTGGCTTTGTCGGTGCCCCAGATGCAGCGGGACATCATATCTTCGTCAAAATTACAACGGACGATGGTTATATCGGTTGGGGGGAACAGCGCGCCCTCCCCTCTTGGAGCTACGAAACGACTGAATCCATCGTAACTACTATTCAACACTACATCGCGCCCCTGCTTCTTGGACAGAATCCGCTGCACCTCAACGCAATTCATGACGAAATCTATCAGACATTGAAACCGGCTGTGAGCAACGGGCATCCCTTCGCGAAGGCGGCTGTTGATATCGCTTTGCACGACCTCATTGGACGTATCCTGAATGTACCACTGCACACACTCTTCGGCGGGAAACGACAGGACACACTTCCGCTCTGCTACGCTTTGAGTATTGATACACCTGAAATAATGGGGTTGAAGGCGAAAGCGTTGTCCCCTTGTTCATGTTTCAAAGTGAAAGTTGCTGGCACCCCCGCCGCGGATGCTGAGCGGCTACATGCAGTAAATGAAGCCGTACCAGATGCTAAACTCTGGATTGATGCAAATCAGTCCTACACACCCGCTAATGCAATTGAATTGCTCAAACGCACAGCAGATATTCGCGAAATTTACTGCATGGAACAACCGGTAGCAAGCCAAGACTGGTTCGGTATGAAACGGGTAAGAGACCGCGCGACGATTCCTGTTGCTATTGATGAGGGCTGCTTTACCTCCTTCGACCTGTCAAAAATTGCACGCCTTGAATGCGCGGATGCTGTCGTTTTGAAGATTTGTAAATCTGGGGGGCTAGCGGAATGCCTTAAGAGCGTTCACGTCGCTGAAGCAAATGCATTGGAATTGCTCGGCAGCGGTTTGACAGAAGCAGGTATCGGTTTTATTGCTAGTGTACATCTCTTTGCAACGTTGTCGCTCGTCCTGCCAGCGGAACTGAATGCCCCCGCGTTTCTGGAAACGATGGCAGTCAGCGGTATCCAAATCCGAGACCATGTCGTAACAGTGCCGATGGGGCCGGGTCTTGGTGTTACACTAGATGAAGATTATATCAAGGCACACCTGATAAAAAATTTACAGACGCTTCTCTAAAAATTTTCTTGACTTTTTAGAAGGGTTTTGGTATACTATTTAATTATACTACCTTGTGACGGTTTCACAAAAAGGAGCAGAACGATGAATGAGAATCAAAACATTATACTTGAGACGATGAAACAGGGTTTTGAGGCTATTAACAAAAGACTCAATAACCTTGAGAACCGTTTCGATAACCTCGAGAGCCGCCATGATAAACTTGAATTCCGCCTCGATGCCCATGAGGAACACTTCAAAAACATTGATGCGCGTTTCGACAAAGTTGACGAGCGTTTCGACAAAGTTGACGACGCGTTTCGAGAAACTTGAAGAGGATATCGATGCGCGTTTCGACAAAGTTGACGAACGTTTCGAGAAACTTGAAGAGGATATCGATGCGCGTTTCGACAAAGTTAACGACCGTTTCGAGAAATTCCACGAGCTCTTAAGGGAACTCACAGTGAGCCTAGCAAAAACGAACACTGAAGTGGAGTGGATAAAAAGAATCGGGTTAGGGATTGGTGGGTCTATACTCATCTACATCGTAAAACAGATTTTCTTTGGCAGTTAGTGTGGACATCTCAAGTTCGCTGTTTTGCGGTGATGAGGTAAATGCAGATTTCTACCGCAATTGCGAGGCCAATTGCTACTGCACAGAGCAGGTAAGGATTCCAAATTTCTGACTGAGAATCCGCAGCAATACCCCCCAAGAGCGGTCCCAGCAGCGTACCAACTGCTAAGACTGCTTCATGCCAACCACTCTTGTTTCCCTTGTCCGTGTGCCGGTCCAAGCCGTAATAGAGGCTACTGAAATAGGTAAATGCGACGGACATTCCGATAGCAGCGAACGCACATGTCCAGAGTGCAGGACGCTGAAATTGCCATATCCCCACAAAACTCAAAATTCCCACCCCCTGCATGACTAATAACGGGCCGAATCGATAGTGCCATCGGGTTGAATAGCCTGTACCGAGTACAAGAAATGCTAATGTCTGAACGCCGCCGAGCGTGAGCATGAAATTGCCGAAAACTTTGGGCGGAATCCCCATCTCCAAGGTGAGCTTGGGGGCAAGTTGGCGCAGAATGCCGAGCGTGAACCACGAGGCAAAGTTGGCACATCTCGCCAGATTGAGGTAGATAGTCCTCACCGTTAATGATGGATATAACGGTTCTGTTGTCTCCGGTACCGCTTCTATCCCGTGAGCGGATGATGTGGGTTTATGTGAAAAGATTGTGACAAAAGTGAGCACACTGAGAACAGTAGCAAGATAGAACGGCATAAACGGATTGGCATCCCGATACAGATAGCTTGACGCTGTCGGTCCCAAGGTTATCCCGATGCTCCAAAACAGATTGAAAAGCATCATTCGCTGTATTAATTTACCTTCGCCTTCGCGCTCTGCAAGCCACGCCTCGTACGCAGGCCAAAAGAGTGCCATACTGATGCCGACTCCCGGAAAAATCAGGAGAAGGTGGAGCTTGCTACGACAGAAAGGCAAGCCGAGGCTGACACCTCCGACTAGCACGCATGCCGCATAAAGCATATATCGTCGTTCACTTCGATCGGAAAACCATCCGAACGGAATTGCGAGGCACGCGAAAAAAGCGGTCGGTATTGCCATCAGTACCCCAAGGAAGGTTGAGGTGAGTCCCAGTTTGCTCGTATAAAAAGAGGTATTGGTGAGAAGTCCGCTAAACGCAAAATCTATAAGGAGTACTGGTAGATAGACGGTGAAAAGTTGAACCGGTTTTAGGTGGTGCATTTATCGCGTTCTTCAGGGATGGCACACGGTGTCTTTAATCCTGGAGTGCCACAATCTTTGCATCAACCGTGTGATAACCTAATGCATCCACAGGTTTCGCTTTAATCCCTTTTTCCTCTTGCGTGAGTCCATTGTGTGTTGTGGCTCTAGCGTAAATTTCGACGGGGCCTGCTTTTTTCGGCACCTCCCATTTCCATTTCCAGAGTACCCATGCAAGCGGGTTGTCTTTCGCCCAAATCTCCGCTTTTTGCCACGTTTCCCCGTAATCGATGCTCACCTCCACGGACTTGATACCGCCATGGTGGCCGGCATCAAATGCGGCACCGCTGACTGTGTAGGGTGTTCCCGCAGTAATTTCTTCGTCCATACTCGGTGTACCGATGACTGTTGCAAGTTTCACATTTGCAACCGGATCCCAGCCGCGTTTTTCCCAGTACCCTTCATGTGTTTTTGCTAGGTGGATATTGACTATCCATTTCGGATTTTTAGTGCCGTAGTGTCCGGGGTTGAGCAATCGGATTGGGAATCCATGGTCTGTAGGGAGCGGTTTACCGTTCATCTCATAAGCGAGGAGCGTATCTTCATGCATAGCGTCAGCTAACGGAATAGCGGTATGATAGGCATCGGCGCATCGGAAGACAGCGACTTTCGCCTCAGGTTTTACCTTCACTTTTTGAAGTAGGTCGCGGAGACGTATACCTTTCCATTCGGCATTGCTCATCTGTTCTTTGCCAATAGGGTCGCCGATGCACTTTAGGGTTCGCATCGTCTTAACCGCTTCTATTGCCGTTATGTCGGCAAGCTGCAGGGCTGCGGTAGGTTTTTCTACCAATCCGGTAATAGCCAATCGCCACTGTGCAGCGTCAATGACAATCGGTTCTCCGATTTGGAGGATATAGAATTCCTCGTTGGGGGTTATGAATGTGCGCGGTTTCAGCAAAGGTGCTTCATCGGTTTCTGCTTGTAATCGAAGCGGCAAAACTACACCTGCGGCACTCATTGCGCTCAGTTTGATGAAAGTTCTTCGTTTCATGAGACATCCTTTTTATGCGAATCGCGCTCCGTTTTGTTGGCGCGCATCCGCATTGTAATCTTTACAACACCTCTGAGCATAATCGCCGTGCCGAAGGCAAGGAAAAGCAGCAACGCCCATGCCTTGTTATAAAAAAAATAGATAATAAAGCAGAGAACCATCAAGACAATGAAGACATTCAGAAGTGTTCTATTTTCGTACCATTTTTGCATCTGTTTATATTTTTATAGCAGCAGTTTGGAATCTTATTGATGCTGCGGTCATTAGTTTATTGAAGGTGAAGTCGTTATAATTCATGTTCGCAATACCTTCACTCGAAAAAAAGTCTATATAAAAATGATACCATATACATACTTGAATGTCAACCAGAATTTAATTTGGATTCTGCACAGTTTTTTCTTGCCTTTTGTTTGATAAAGTGCTATGCTATTCCTATACATTTTATGCAGACCAAAACACCTTTTTTTAAAAGAAAGAACAGGAACGTATTATGCCAAAAAAACCGAATATCCTTTTTCTTATGACCGACCAGCAGCGATTTGATACAGTGGGCGCGCTTGGAAATTCAACCATCCAGACCCCAGGACTCGATCGAATTGTACGAGAGGGTACAAGTTTTACGTCAGCGTATTGTCCATCGCCTGTATGTGTAGCATCCCGTTGCAGTTTCCTATTGGGACAGTGGCCACATGAAACAGGCTGCACAACTAACCGCGCGATGCCGCAAGAACGGCCTTCGGTGATGGAATTGCTGAACGAGGTAGGATATCAGACGCACGGTATCGGCAAGATGCACTTTACACCGCAAGGACGCAAAATGTGGGGGTTTGAAACGCGAGACTTCTCCGAGGAGGGTGCCGGTCCCGACGATTTCACAGAATATCTTGGGGAAAATGGTTATACACATGTTGTCGCACCACACGGCGAACGGAGCGAATACTACTACATTCCACAACCTTCACAACTTCCTGCCCGCTTACATCACACACAGTGGGTAGGTGATAAAACGCTTCAATTTCTCTCCCAGCGCGATACGAGTCGCCCGTTTTTGTGTTGGAGTAGCTTTATTAAACCGCATCCCCCGTTTGAATCTCCTGTACCGTGGAATCGGCTCTATCGGACGGTGGAGATGCCGCTCCCGTTTTTACCGCCGGATTATGAGCATCTGCACACCTACTGGCACCGGTACCAAAATCGCTATAAATACCGGGACCAGGGGCGCGATATGAATCTCCTCCGGACGATGCGTGCTGCTTATTATGCTGCTATCTCCTTTATCGATTATCAGGTCAGTAGAGTTCTTGATTATCTTGAGTCGGAGGGTGAGCTTGATAATACCTTGATTGTATATACGTCCGACCATGGCGAATTGCTTGGCGATTATGATAGCTACGGAAAACGTTCTTTTCTTGATGCGGCTGCCCGAATTCCACTGCTTGTCCGCTATCCGGAACGTTTTGCGGCAGATGCGCGGTGTGATACCCCAACGAGTCTTGTCGATGTGCTGCCGACGAGCTTATGTGCAGCAGGGTTAACACCAAGTTCTGCACATAGCGGCGTTGACCTGGCCGATATTGCCGATGGTAAAACGGAACGGGATGCAATTATCGGACAATTCTCACAGGAAAGCGTAGGGTTGTATATGCTTTTGACGAATGATTACAAATATATCTACTCCGCTGCTGACCGACAAGAGTGGTTTTTCAAACGCATCCCCGGCAAACTTGATGAGCGGAGCCTTGCTGGTAATCCCGCGTATGGTAGAATACTGAATACGTATCGACAACGTTTGATTGAATGGTTCCGCGAGGATGACTATGAGCTGCCGCTTGAAGGCAACAAATGGCGTGAGTTTCCACAGCCGGTTGGACACGAAAATCCGGATGCAGGTCAACTTTTCCAAGATGGCCGCTCGGTGAGTGACCAGTTTCCGCCAGGGTATTCACCGGGTATTGACCCACTCAGACCGCCCTCTTAGCGTAAGAGGAGGGAGCTGGTAGAAATTGCCGTTTCAGCAGAGTTCGCGTAGCTGCGCAACCCGTTCTGTTCCAGCGGGGAGGTATGCTAAAATGAGCCCGTCAATCGGCAAATTCCTGTCCGCTACAACGCCTGTGCTGCGTTCAGCAGTTAACCCTTTAGAAAGCAGTAGATAAAAGGTATCCTTTTGCCAGCCAGGGGTAGTATAGAAATTTCCCTGCCCTTTTGAAATAACGATGTCTGCTGCGAGCAGCGCGTTGGTAAATTCAGGTGTGGTTTGATATAGATTGGTCCCGATTGTCTTTGCACCTGACGAGATGAGCGTGACACTACCTACTTGTATTGCGGACTGGAGTCGCTGGAATTGCGGGTATTCAACGATTTCATGTAGGTCGGCAAGTGTTACGTCATTGCTAGCGTTATCCGCTTTTCCGACAATACACACGCGGTGTCCACATTGTATCAACTCCTGAATGAAGGCGATATCAAAGATTATTTCGCCATCGTTGTCAGCAAGCCAGAGCAGCTGCTGTGGCGGTGCGTCAATAACCTTTTCGCGAAACTGTTCGTAACAATCAATAGCAAAAGGTGTCTCAACTGCTGCGCGGAGGGCATCGGAGAAGTAGTCGGGGTGTGTTTTCAGCTTCGTGACAACGCGCGCACTGCTGTAATCGATGACGTTCCCCGCGACAACCATCTTCAACCGGGTGAGCCAATTGTCTTCCCAAAACTGCGGGAGCAGTGTTAGGGCAGTTTGACGCGCCTTCAGTTTATCATAATGGTAAGGATTCGGGTTGCCTGTATGGAGCGTGACCATCTCAAAAATAGTGCCCCACAGCTCCTCAGGGGTGAGGGATTCAATGACATAGCTGTTATCCGTTCGCCGCATATCTAGCAACCTCTCCACGGCTGCCCCGGCGAGTTGTTGTAGCTGCGAATTGCGCGTCGCCCGCGGAATTAACTCGGTGGTGCTATGGGATTGAACGTGTTTCCGCAAGTTTTCCCAATCCGGCAGCTCCCGCTTTTCGCCAAAGGTGAAAACACCGGGGATATAATCCGATGGAACAATCTGATTGAAAAGTGAGACGGGCACGTCATACGGCGGTTGCGCAAGCGGAACGCCTAACGTTCGACGTTCCAACTTAATGCCAGCAGGAAGGACTGTGGAATATACATGAATTTCTGATAACTGAACGGCACTGCCTACTGTCACCGCATCAAACGTGCAATTTCTGATTGTGCTCCCGGTGGCAATGCCACGCACAGGGGCTGCTAACGGTTCAGGTAACGGATTTGATTCAAACACCGTATCCTTCGCGGAGACATCTTGCAGCCCAACTGCATCTCCAACGGTTGTCTTGCCTAATAGTGTGACGTTTTCAAGTCGACAGTAGTTGCCAACCTGAACCTTTTCGCCTATATGCACCCTGCCGATGAGATAACAGGCGGTCCCGATTTCTATTTCTGTATCGCCTAACGTTATCTGTGCATCTGGCGCGACCCGAACCCCCTTCCGAGTGAGGGTTTCTCGTGTCTGGGCAAACAGTGCCGCCTCACCGGATAATACGTTGGACCAGCGATTGACACCGGACAGTACATCTCCACGATAGATAAAGGCGTTTGTTTTCAACCCGTCCTCATAGCAGGACCGTATCAGATCGACGTGATGAAGTTCGTTATTCCGGTTTGTATGGGGTTGCAGTCGATGTATCCGCGCTAACAATGCACTTTTCCGTATGAGTGTGATGCCTGTGTTGGTATACGCCTCGCCGTTATGCCACCGGTCCCACATCTCCTGCTGCTCCGACGTTGTCATATCGTACCACTCTTTTGTGCCGATAAATTTTCCTTCAGCATCGAAGAAAAGTCCGCCTTTATCTACAACAGTTTCAGGTATTTTGCCACATAGGGTAACGTCTGCCTTGGAGAGAAAGTGGGAAAGCAGGGTTTGTGCAAAAATAGCCGGTTCCAAGAACGGTTCATCGCCGAATGCCACGCCAATCCATTCTGCGTCAGACTTCTGAAGGGTTGGCAGTGCTGCTTGTAATGCTCCGCCTGTGCCGTTCATCTCTTCTTGGACGCAGAAAATAGCGTCCGGCCCTAGCAGCTGTACAGCAGATTCCTCATTCTCAATACGCGATGCCATCTGTGGATTGATAACAACAATATCGGGCCGGGTGCCGGGGAGATAGCGTCGCGAATGCTGGAGCGTGTTCTGTTCACCGAACAGAATGTCCAAGGTTTTACTCAAGCGTCCGGTAGGGTCTATGCGTGTGCCTTTGCCTGCAGCGAGGACTACCCATTGTGGTGTGAGGTAGTTTTCAAGTGTGTCTGTAGGGAGTGTATCGAGAAAATTTTCAAGTGCCGTAGCGTCTACTGAAAGTGCTGCAAGCGTGTCTTCTAGTTTGCAACCGAGGAGATTTTCAAAGAGATGTGTTTTCATTTAATTACCTGTTAATCCTCTATAAACATATCGTTCCTACCAAATCAACGCCATAAGCGCATAAGGAATTTGGCGGGCCTGAAAACCATTCCGCCGAAGTGCATGGAAATGACTGTATCATTTCAGGAGACGTATAAAACCAGCTTGTTCAAAGTGGTGGTCTGCTGTTAATGCTTCAGTTAGATCATGCTCTTGCATCACAATGAAGCTAGCAGCGTCGACGAGGCTCCATTGTTTGTCTAGGCGATGTGCAAGCAGCTGCCACGTCTTGTTGTCTAGTGACTCGTCTATATGAATAATTTCGACCCAACCAATTGAGCGAATAGTCTCAATATAATTCAGACTCCTTGCGCGAGGCACCCGAAGGCGAATGAATAGGGCGACTAGTTCAGCTAGAACGTAATTTGTCGTGACGATGTGCCGGTTGGATTGCTTCCACTGATTTACTAACGTGGCGGCTTCCGCATGATAGGGTTCAGTCTTAAGAAAAGCATTTGCCCATCCGGAGGTGTCTGCGAAAACCTTATTCACTGTTATCTCCTTGGCCTTCAGTCAACAGTGCATCTCCGATATAGTCGTCGTGACGTTCGCCAATGTCTGTTACGTTAGCTTCTAATGTACCTAATAGGGCAAGGAGCGGATCCGGGTTATCCTCGTGTGCTCCTTTAACCACTCGTACTTCCACCACTGTCCCAATAGGGATGTCGGGCTCACTTATATCATCCGATTTAAGCGTTTCTACCAAGGCAAGAAGCACATCGGTCTCTTGTGTTTCTTTGGGGCCACCTGTGTTATCTTGTCTATCGTTTAAGGTGAGTTCCGCAGAAGATAGAGCTGCCCGTTTTCCGAATGCCTGCATTTGCTCAACAATTGGCACATAAGCCCTAAAAGGAAGGTTCACTCCATCAGGAACCGTGTTCAAATATTGCGTTATTGGTGCGGGGACAATTCGCAATTTTTTAACAAAAACTGTCTGTTTCATTTCACTTTCCCTCCAAAATTTTGCCAAGAGATTTTTGACGTATCCATTGAAATCCATCGAACGGTGTAACAAGTGCGATATCAATATCACCTCCAACATTGGGTATTGTCTGTGCGAACCGTTGGTGAGCAATTGTCGTACGAATTAAAAATTCAGCGTAATCAATCGCATCTTGTAAAGAAAACACCGGATAAGGAGGTTGACTTTCGGGATTCCTTTCATACAGCTCCCATATTGCTTGCACTACTTCTCGACTCCCCGAAACTGTACATCCTAATTGGTCCATAACCTGGTACTTCATGTTTTTGCCTACCAAAATTTCAACTGTTTTGGGTTCAATATCATCATAACCGACGATTTGAAATCCTAGAACTGCTTGATTGTCGGGCAAAACGTCTATATCAATGTTTTCTCGTTTCAATTGCTGTTCGCAAAGATTTTGAATTTTATCACCTATATTTTGGGCAATCGCGGTAACCCCCTCAGAAGATATCGACTCTAATTTTTGCTGCAATAAACGCATTATGAAGTAAACAGATTTATTGGCAATTAGACCTGCACCAAATATTCCTATACCAAATTTCCCCAAAAATGGAAAAACCTTTTGTGCATAAGAAAAAGTTGCCCCGGGTAATGGGAAAATTGGAGATTTTGATTGGATTTCATGCTGATGATTGCAAGATGGACAAGTCACATCAAATGTTGTCTCAAATTGGCCTCCTGCCATCAATGTTGATAGACTATCCGCTGCAATCACAATGCCATCCGGAATCCTAAGCGAAACAATAAGCGTCATATTTAATATTTCCTAACCTATATTAAAACGTTTATGGTAGAGCCCGTAATTATTTTCACCCTCGGTGGGAACGGCACGGGTTAGGGGACCCAACCCATGTTGTGTGAGAGCCCTATCACGGTGTGCTCACAGATTTTCGGAATTTACTATAAACAAATAGTGTTCCTGTAAAACAGACAATGTTAAGTATAACACAGTTTGACAAAACATGGCAAAATTTTTTCTGTGTTTATAGTAGAGCCCATAATTATGTGCACCGGCGGCGAGAACTGCGCGGGTTAGGTTTCCCACCCCCTATCGTGTTGTATGGGAGCCCTATCACGGTGTGCTCACAGATTTTCGGAATTTACTATGATTTTTCAACGTCGAAAAAGGTGGTTTAATGTTGGCAGAAAATCTTGTAGAAAGGCACCATTTGTCAAGGCACAAACTCCCTCCACTTGACACGCGTCATCGGTGGAAGCCTTGTAATTGACAACTCCATCACCGTGTAGCTCCATCGTCGTTGTGCCTTCCTCAAGATACCATTTAAAACGTAGACTGCCATATTCAGTCCAACTAAGGTCTGGTATAGGGTTACCGGAATGAAAGAGTATCTCTAGTAAAAACAAGGCATCATTGCATACCGAATCTGGCGCAGCGGCGACTGCGCTGTCCATGACACAAATTTTCTCTGCCTGCTGGCGGAGCACTGTGAGTTCACGTTGGATAGAGTGCCGAAATGAACCGCCATCTCTTTTTGGGCTATCAAAGTGTAATTGCATGATGTCTCTCCGATTTGTTGGTTGAGCGGGGCGCGCTTTCAAAGCGCGCCTACCTGATATGCCGGGATATTAATCACGTTTTCGCTTGAGTTGTGCCCAGACGGTTGCTAACTTTCCGTTTGCCTCAACGGCAAGTGCCCCGCTAGCCAAACTCTCAATCTCTTTTTCATCTAATACCCTGTTGTAAAGACGCACATCGTCAATGAGCCCGGGCCATGAATTATTGCCGCCATCTTTAGCTCCCCTCCCGATGACAAATTTGGAGGCTCCGGTGATTTCACCCTCGGTCGCAGCCGCATTAAACACCGGGGCATCATCAAGCACGCCATCAATATAGAGTGAAAGCTGTTCTCCGCTACGCCATGCAAAGGCGAGATGTTGCCACTCCGTAGTTTGCACATTGCTTCTACTCTCATAAGGTTGAACACCGCCCGTTGTGGTAATGGCACCTTTGATAAGATTTGTGCCGCCTTTAACTTCCCAGCTTGCGGCATCGTAGCGTAGGGTAAATATAATATCTCCGCCGCCGGGGTCAATACCGTGAAAGATACCCCGATCATGGGAAGTTTTATCGGATTTAACCCAAACGGATACGGTAAAAGCGTCAAGTCCATTGATGTACTTTCCACCGTCCGCATCTTCGGCGGTACTTCCAGCACCATCAAGTTTCAACGCACCTCCAAATCTTCCGTTGTTGGGCTCCCAACTGGCATCGCCGGTGAGTGTTGCGTCGTTGCCGTTTTTACTTTTATCTGCGGCAGTTTTTCCAGTAGACTCATCAAGCGGCCAGTAGCCAATTAACCCGTCTTGTAAGCCTGCACTTGCGACGGAGGTCAGGTAAACAGTGACGACGAGCATGAAAAATAAAAATCTAATAGCGTTTTGCATTTGCAATTCCTCCTTATGTTTTTATCAGGTTTCCCGGTTCGGCGGGTGTGTCTGGTTTACGCGCAGTAGTGGTATACGCAGCATGAGGTTCCAGCCGCTCTTCAAAACGATTATAGAGTATAACGGTGGTGTCGCGGTCTGTTTCATAATGTGGTGCTGGAAGTCCGAGGCTCTCCATTTCTTGACGCATTTTCCGAGTGCCTTCACTCAAGGCGCGTACGAGAGGTTCACCGTGCTCATCTTTCATGAAGCGCATCCATTCGACAATTCTCGAGTTCCGCAGGACTGAATTAAGCACCGTATCAGCGAGGCTAAAATGCCGCGGAACTTCTTGAGGGATGCCCCCCGGACTTTTCACAACGAAGCCGTTTCGATAAGCGATGCAGTGAATCGCCTCAGAGAATCCGTAATCTCTATGAATTACTGCGTTAAGCACTGCTTCATCCACTGCTAGAAGCGGATATTCGGGACTTTCAATAAATCCGCCGTTAGAACTCCGTCTTATGATAGTTCTAAAAAGAGCAGAATCTCTGAAAAAGGTTCTGAGTGCACAGATAATGTTTGGAAGTGGGCCATCAAAATCCTTATCAAAGGTAGTCGCGCCACGATACTTCGATTCCTCAACATCGACCTCAAAACGGACTACCCGGACATAAGCTCCTGGGAGACGTTTACGAGGGTATGCGGCAAAGAAGAGATAGCCAGCTTTGGTGAAGGCGCGTTTTTCATTCTCTATTTGTATGAGGGCACCTATGTTCAAAAGTACTTCCTCGGTGCTATAATTGTATTGTGCACCTCTTGCCTCAAGGAACGTTTGCTTGAACTTCTCAACTATCTCTTTATCAAGTTCATCGGGATTGTATGGACAGCAGTAAGACATCTCAAAGTCAACGATTCCTTTATCCCGTCTCAATTGCTCGTCATCGATTCGACGGAGTGGAAGACACTGCGCGCCAAATCTTTTCCATGCCTTTGGAAAATCTGCGAATGTTTCACAAATTGCATTTGGTGTCCACGGTGTGTAAAGAAGATGCAACCGTTTTCCATTTGGAGCGGGCAGTACTAAATCTTTCACTTGTGTTGCGTGCCCGATTAAATCTCGCGCGCTTTGCAAGAGGTTATTGAGCGTCTGTTCATCAACGTGCTCAGTGCCTTTAACGGTTCCATCATCAGCGATACCGAGTACTACAAGACCGCCTGCTCTGTTACTGTTCGCAAAGGCAGATATACACTGCTTGATTTTGTCCTTCAATGTGTTGATTTGATTTTTAGTGTCAATTCGAACCTCTTTCCGGTCGAAGTGCTGCCCTTCAAAATCAACAGATTGTAAGAAATCCAGATACTGTAGTGGGTTATCAAAAACCTCTTTTGGGGTTGGCATTTTATGAGTCTCTCTAAGGTAAGGGCGGGTCTTAAGCCCGCCCATCAATTTTTAGACGTTACACACATCATAAGCGTGCTGCATTGCGTCAAACGGGTCGCCTTTCGGGCTGAACTCGTGTCCTACGTAGAGGTCATAGTCGGTATTTGCGATGGCGCGCATGACAGCGGGATAGTAGATTTCCTGCTCGTCATCAAGGTCTCGGCGCCCTGGGTTGCCTGCGGTATGGAAGTGCCCGATATATTCGATATAGTCCGTGATATTACGGATAAGGTCGCCTTCCATAATCTGCATGTGGTAAATGTCATAGAGCAGCAGTGCGCGGGGTGAACCGACCCCTTTGCACACCTCAACGCCCCATTCTGTCTTATCGCACTGATAGTCGGGATGGTTGACTTTGCTGTTGAGCAGTTCAACACAGAGGTTAACCCCTTTTTCCTCGGCGGTTTTTGTGACGCGTGACAAACCTGCTATTGTGTTATCGCGGCCCTCTTCTTCGGAGCGACCTTCTCGGTTGCCGGAGAAGCATATCAGTCCGGGTATGTCGTTTTCAGCGGCGATGTCGATATTCTTAAGCAGTTCATCCTCAATTCTGTCGTGATTATCCGGGTCGTTCAGGCCGGAGGGGAGCGATGAATGGCCGACAATAATTGCAACGCGCATTCCGTTATCTTGAACGACGGACCAGTGGTCAGCACCGACCATCTCAACAGATCTGTAACCGATTTCGGCGGCTTTTTTTATAACTTCTACCGGGTCTCTGTCCCGCCGGAAACCGCCAAAACAGATGGATTGATTAATTGGCATAATTATTTTCTCGCTTTTTGTTAAGGGACAGCGACATGCTGTCCCTGATTAAGTAAGGTATAGAGAGGGTTAGAGATCAATAGCTTTACCGGTTCTGAACGATGTGCTTGCGGCAAGCATGATACGGAGTGTTTGCAACGCATCGCTGTAAGGCGATAGAATTTTGGAATCGTCTCCGGTTTTAACAGCGTCAATAAAAACACGGTCTCTATCTTGTCCGCCGGCACCGGAAAGCGGTTCCGTTTCGCCTCTACGGTTGGCGTTGTTTGGCCCCCCGACAGTGACGACGAGTCCGCGTGTGAACACCTCAAGGTGAACGCGTCCGAACCCCTCTAGGGCGCAAGCGGAGACGATGTTGGCGACTGCCCCGTTCTCAAATTCAATATTGACCATGCTAATATCATCTACGTCGTAGTTTTCGATATGCGTCATACTGCCGCTTGCGGCGACCCCGTGGACGGTTTTACCGTCACTGCCGACGAGGAAACGGGCAAGATCGAAGATATGTGTTGTCTGTTCGACGTGCTGTCCGCCGGATTGGGCGCGGACGCGCCACCAGGGAGTGCCGGGCATGCCGCCCATCCAATAGCCGAGTGCGCCGAGGATTTGCGGTTGCTCCTCAAGCATCGCCTTTGCATTTTGGGCATTTCCGCCGTAGCGCCAATGATAACCGACACTTGTGATAGTACCGCTCTGTTCGACGTACTCATTGATGATGACTGCGGGCTCCATTTCAGAATGAATCGGTTTTTCGATAAACATAGCGATTCCCTGTTCGCAAGCGATACGTTCCTGTTCACCGTGTGCAAACGGGGGTGTGCAGATATAAACCGCGTCCAAATCCTCTTTATCGTACATGACCCGATAGTCGGTATATGCGTTTCCGCCAAATTCTTCGGCGCGAGATTTCGCCCGGTCCTCTGAAATATCACACATGGCACAGAATTCAACATCTTCAAAGTTGTCTTTCAGGTTGCGCATGTGCGCGCCTGCCATGCCGCCTGTACCGATGAAACCAAGTTTAACTTTGTCCATACATTCTCCTTCAAAAATAGGTCGTAATGGAAAATTCATTAATTTTTTAATAGTTTACCAAAATTGAACTTTTATTGCAAGCAATATGCAAATGTGCTATAATTTTCTTTGTAAGATTCATAACATAATTCATAAAAGGAAACATTATGAAAATTTTATTGATAGTTCTTATCTTAATCTGTGCTACACCGGTGTTAGCACAAATCACGCCAGAGGAATTTCGCGCTATCCTGAAGGAGGAAATAACTGCCTCTGAAAATCGTATGCGTGCAGAGTTTCAAGCTATTGTCAAAGAAACGGCTGCCGAATCTGAAAATCGTATGCGTGCAGAGTTTCAAGCTATTGTCAAAGAAACAGCTGCCGAATTAGAAAAGGATATGCGCGAATACGTTAAATTGAATTTTGAGAAACTCGAGATACAAATGGTAGAGTTTGATAAGCGTTTAGGCGTGTTCGACAAACGTTTAGACGATTTAAGTAAATCGGTCGGTTTCATATCTGTCATTGTGCAGGTACTGTTTGCGTTCGTGGCACTTGCTATCGGTCTACCGCAAATCGTAAATACCTTCAGAAACCGAAATTATCGTACGCAACAGGACAGTTCACCGAAAGACCCGTCACCGAACAGCCCAAAAGCTGAAGAAACACTGGAGACATAAAATAAAGACTCACGGAAATACGATACAAAGCGAAAAGACTACGCAACTTTATATGGGCACGACACCTAAAGGATAGGAGGAAAAACGGGGTGGATTTCAAATTTGGATATAGCACGTTGCGTTGGCAGGAGCCGGATTTTGAGGAGCTGCTAACGCAACTCAAGGATGCAGGTTGGGATGGCTGGGAGATGCGGCAATCTTTGGAATGGGTTGGTACAGCACAACAGATTCGTCAGGTGTGTGATAATGTAGCGTTGCCTATTGCTGCTGTTACTGCCCGCGGGCTGCCGATTGACAAAAATTTTGATCAGATGGAACGCAATAAACGGAGAATTGACTTCGCAGCAGAGGTTGAGGCAGACTGCTTTATGTTCATGGGCGCGGGGAAACCGAGCGACCGCCCGGTGAACAATTCCGATCTGGCGGCACTGGCTGATGTTTCTGAAGAGTGGGCTGAATACGCATCACAATACGGGTTGGATGTCTGTTATCATATCCACACAAACACAACGGTAGACTCTATTGAGGATTGGGCAAAATATATGAGCTTGCTCCGAAAGTGCAAGTTGTGCATAGATGTGTCGCATTCCGCCCTCTGGGGGTATGAGCCGAGCGAATCTATTCGTCGCTATAGCGATGTGCTCGTTTATGTCCACCTTCAGGATTATAGCAGTGCTACAGGTGGAGACGGGGCGCGGTATGATGTGGATTGGGTGGATGTCGGGGGCGGCACGGCGATGGATTTCCCGAAGATTATGTCCACCTTGGAAGACATCGGCTATGACCGATGGATTACTGCTTGCCCGGGGATGGTCGAGGACCGTTCCGATGAAGAACGAATGACTGTGAATCGCGAGTATTTACGGCAGTTAGGTTATTAGGATTTTTTTTCGGTTTTGGTGCCAAATTTCAAGCACGAAACAGCCTAAAGGAGGACACAAAAATGAACACATCGGCAGGTGAACTCCGCTCTATTCTCGCCACGGATTGTGGCAGTACAACCACGAAAGCAATCCTCATTGAAAAACGGGGGGATGAATATCAACTCATCGTCCGCGGTGAAGCCCCTACGACCGTAGAAGCCCCAGTGGAAGACGTAACGGCAGGCGTTATCAACGCTATCACGGAGGTAGAGGAGCTTGCCGGCCGCAGGCTGCTTGACGATGGCGTTATCATCAAACCGCAAAACGGCGATGCAGGGGTCGATATCTATATTTCAACGAGCAGTGCTGGCGGCGGGTTGCAGATGATGGTAGCGGGGGTTGTCCGAAATCTGACAGCTGAAAGTGCGGAACGCGCTGCACTCGGTGCTGGCGCGATTGTCATGGATGTCATTGCCTCTAATGACAAACGTCTACCGCACGAAAAAATTGAACGGATTCGGCAGCTTCGGCCCGATATGCTCCTTCTCTCTGGGGGCGTGGACGGCGGTACAACATCCCATGTCGTTGAGTTGGCGGAGATTATCGCTGCTGCGAAACCGCAACCCCGGCTCGGCATCGCTTACGAACTTCCGCTTATTTATGCCGGAAATAAAGATGCGCGTGAACCGATTCAGGAACGCTTAGCAGATGTTATGTCTCTAGAGATAGTGGACAACCTCCGCCCTGTTCTAGAACGTGAAGAGCTTATGCCAACTCGACACAAGATTCAGGAACAATTCCTAGAACACGTCATGGCGCATGCCCCAGGATACAAGAAGCTCATTGACTGGACAGATGCCCCGATTATGCCGACACCGGGGGCTGTGGGTGAAATAATTCAGACAGTTTCATCGCAGCAGGATATTGAGGTGGTCGGTGTAGACATCGGCGGGGCAACTACTGATGTGTTCTCCGTGTTTAAAAACAAAGAAGCCGACCCTATCTTTAACCGAACGGTTAGTGCCAACCTCGGTATGAGTTATAGTGTCTCCAATGTTTTGGCTGAAGCTGGTTTAGAAAACGTCTTGCGGTGGGTACCGTTTGAAATTGAGGTGGGTGACCTGCGGAATCGGGTGAAAAATAAAATGATTCGTCCGACAACGATTCCGCAAACCTTACAAGAACTGATTTTGGAGCAGGCGATTGCACGTGAAGCTCTACGGCTTGCGTTTGAGCAGCATAAACAATTAGCGGTAGAATTGCGGGGTGTGCAACAGCAGCGCACTATCTCTGAAGCTTTCGATCAGGCGGAAAGTGGACAAACGCTCGTCAATATGCTCGCTTTAAATATGTTAGTCGGAAGTGGGGGGGTTTTATCACATGCACCCCGCCGACAACAAGCGATGCTCATGATGATTGACGCGTTCCAACCGGAGGGTTTGACACATCTTGCCGTCGATAGCATCTTCATGATGCCACAGCTCGGTGTCTTGGCGCAGGTCAATGCGGAAGCGGCCACCCAGGTATTTGAACGGGATTGCCTGATTCACCTGGGTACCTGTATTGCGCCTATCGGTGTCGGCAAGGCAGGAGAAACGTGCCTCTCTATTGAACTCAACCTTCCTGATAAGCCGGGACACACTGAGGAGATTCCTTACGGTGAATTACGGAGGTATCCGCTTGCATTGGATGAAAAGGCAACGGTGAAGCTTCAACCAACGCGGCGGTTTGACCTCGGTGCGGGACGGGGGCACGAAGTTGAAATGGAAGCGATGGGTGGCGTTGTCGGTCTCGTTATTGATACCCGCGGCAGACCGCTTGAAATTCCTGGCGATTCTGCACAACGCGTGGCACAACTCAGCAAATGGCAGGAAGCCCTGGAGGCATATCCATCTTGATTCAGGTTTTTGTCCATTTTAGGGTAAATATTAGGAAGGGATTTTTCGCATGAACATTGAACGCGCCACTATAGATGAACTGCTCACACAGATTCGCCAGCACCTACTGCCACAAGTTGTAAGTCTTGCCGAGTTTCAAACAACTAATGGCTTGCACGAATTTCGGAGTCGGTTACATAGTATCCATTACTACTGTGTCCGTGCCGAATTGCCGACCGCGCTGAGTGCTCATGTCGAGGTATTGCTTTCAACGAGTGCAAGCTTTTGGCATCTCATCGCTGACAACGAATTGGCGTTGACAAATCTGAAGGATTTTACACGCGTGCGGACCCTGTCCGCAGAGGCAGAAGGGATTACCAACCTGGAGGAACTGCTGTCCGGTGAGGATACCCTTCGCGATGTGATTATCAATAGCATCGCGTTTATGCTGAATTGGAAGGCGAATACCCTATGGGTCGACTCAGCGAAGCGTGCCCAGACCGCTATGACCAAAAATTATATGCTGGAAATTCAGGACCGGATTTGGCAGTTTATCAAAGAGAGCACGCCGAAAACAGAACCGATTGACGCGGGGCAGTCTGAACAAATTCGGGAACGTGCTGACAAATTCATGAAGTTCATCCAAGCAAGCGAGCTGACCCCTGAAGCACAGGTTACCCTATTGATGCAGATTTATACCATGTTGCTACGGCTCCAACTTGGACAGCTGATTATTCAATTGGAAGCCCTTCAGGCTGATGAAACCGATTAGACATTGACCTTCAGTTTTCTCTGGTGCTCCCCGATATTCAAGGAATGGATTTTATGGAAAAAGAACTGTTTGAAGCACTTGTCCAAGTCGTTGCAAGGTTAAGAGGTGAAGATGGATGCCCTTGGGACAGAGAGCAGACCCCCGAAACGTTGAAGTCTACGCTCATTGAAGAAACCTACGAGACCCTCGAAGCGATTGATAGTGGCGATTCAGGAAAATTGAAAGAGGAATTAGGCGATATTCTCCTGAACATCCTGCTGCAAGCACAAATTGCCTCAGAAAATCGGGATTTCGACATCTACGATGTGATTGAAACGTTGACAGAGAAGCTGATTCGGCGGCACCCGCATGTCTTTGGCGATGTGCAAGCGGATGATGCAGAGGCAGTTATGAAAAATTGGGAAGCTATTAAACGTCAAGAGGCGGGTTATGAGGACAGAAAATCGGTGCTTGATGGCATTCCGAACGCCTTACCTGCTTTGTTGCGCGCTCAGAAGGTCCAAAAACGCGCAGCGCGGGTCGGTTTCGATTGGCAAAATATCGCGGATGTAATGGCGAAAGTGGATGAAGAACTCACAGAGGTGAAAGAGAGCCTCTCCAAAGATAACCCGGATGCGGTTGAAATGGAAATCGGTGACCTTCTATTTGCCGTCGTGAATCTATGCCGTTTTGTGGACATGGAAGCCGAGGAGACGTTGCGAAAGGCAAACCGCAAATTCATCGCACGTTTCAAACGGATAGAGGCTGAATTGGAGAAACAGGGTAAAACTTTTGAAGACCAAACGCTCGCCCAACTTGACGCAATTTGGGAGGCGGTAAAAAAAGAGGAGTGATGAACCCGTTTGAAAGATTCCAAGCAGACCCAGAATATGTGCAGCTTTCCCAACGTGTCGATGCCTTGAGTTCGGATGCACCGCCTGAATTAGCAATTGTCCATCGTCCGCCTTCCGCTATTTGTGAGTCGGGACAGAGACTCGGTATTTTTTCGGGTTCTTTCAATCCGCTTACTGTTGCACATACCAAAATAGTTGAGGAGGCGCAAGCGCGGTTCCAATTAGATGAGTTGTTACTGCTGCTCGCCAAGTCGAATGTGGATAAAGCGGTATTTGGATGGCCGCTATCCGGACGGCTGCTCACACTCAAACGTTATGCGGAGAGCCGGGCTGGGGTATCGGTTGCGCTCTCCAGCCATGGCCGCTATCTTGACAAAATATTGGCTTTAAAAGCGGTGTACCCACTACAAACTGAGTATCATTTCATTGTGGGGTACGATACATTGGTGCGGATTTTTGACCCAAAATACTACACCGATGTTCATGCAGCGTTGCGGCAGCTTTTTGCGGCGTGCCGTTTCATCGCCGTTAATAGGGCCCAAGCGGATGCTGAGGCGATAACGGAATTTCTTGTGCAACCCGCTATCCGACCCTATAGTGAATTTATAACGTATCTAGAACTTCCAGATTTTTATGCCCAGATTTCCTCTACAGCTGTGCGCGAGCGAATTGCGCGAGGCGATACAATCTCTCACCTTGTGCCGCCAATTATCACCGAATTTTTAGACTAACTCCACTGATACTGAATAACCGGTTTTCCCAATTTTTTGCAGGTATAGATATGGGCATCCAGATGTTCACAATGTAGGCAGGAACGTGGAGAGCGGTTTTCAGAAGCAAGTTCAAAATGGGCGCAGTTTTCTGCGATTTCAGTCATTTCTTGCTGATGTGCTTTGGAAACAGCCTCATCTAAACTCGGTGTTGCTGCTCTGTCTATTGCGCGTTCCGTTTCGCCAAGCTGTTCCCAGATGCTGTTAATCACCTCTGTCAATATTGCGCGATATGTTTGTTCGCCTGGGGGTTCAGGGGAATAAAGAATCACCTCATTTTGGAGGCAATAAGTGGCGAGTCCTTTGAGTCTGCTGGTATCGCCTTTCCCGTATTCCTTTCGCAATTCTGCTTTGAAGCTTTGCTGAAATTCATCCCATTCAATGGCGCGGGTCTCCCACTTTTCCAATAACGGCAAAGAGGGTGTAAGTTCCGGAATCGCCCGGATTCCTGCTACTGTTTCATGGCTGATAGCAAACTGATTTTGTGGTCCTGTTTCTGGACGATTTTCAAGTGCATCTAAATATAACATATTTCTACCTCATCAGAAGTGCTTATGTCTTAGTTCTTTTTATTTTAACGTTAAAACTAAAATAAGGTTACGTTTTATATTTATGGGTTTCGTGTCTAGAAGCATGTCTCTATTTTAACACACCCTGTCTCACAGTTTCCACTCTGTTTTTTCGCTCCCTTTGGGTTTTAATGGCGCAGAGTCTATCAGTACTTTTAGCAGTTGTCCTCTGACATGTCCTTTGCGAAGACCTTTTGATTCCCTAGTGTCCACAGGATAATTCGGATACCGTAGTGCCGCGTCTCTACCGGATACGTCTGCGGTGTGTGGCGGATAAAAACCGAGTGCATGTTATTTTTTTTAGAGTGGCACGGTTCTTGCGTAACTACATTCAAGCGGTTATTTTGAAACTTGACAGAGGATTCATCGTTTAGTATAACAACTATTTTTCATAGGTGACTGCATTGGGTGAACAGAACATCAAAAAACTTGTCAAACGCGGTGTTTGACAAAACATTTGAGACGTTTTGTACACCTTAATTAAAGCTTATGAAATAACTTCGATTTTACTGAATTAGGCAAAATACATAAGGGTGCTCCTGTTGAGCACTGTGTGAAGTTTAGGTTTGTAGGAGGCACGATTGATGTTTAACGTAATTCTTGTAGGCGGTTTATGTACGGCGATGGGGATTGGTGCCGGTTACTTAATTCTCAACGCGTTTTTCGCAGGCGTTCAATATATTGCTAAACCCCGTGTGGTTGATGTTAAAGATACCTCGCAAAAAATACTTGACAATTGACCCCGTTTGTATTATCGTATAATTTAAGTTGCACGTTGAGGAGCGGGGTTTCACCCCGAATCCTGTCTATTGAGACAAGCATAGCACCACAATGTAATGCGAATTAACGCGGAGCAAACCGAAGACCACACTCTTTTGAGAGTCAACTGGCACTGTGTTTGTGGATGAGATGCCGATTGGGAAGCTGGTATACCGCGATGGACCTATCGCCCAGAGGACAATCTATATCAAAAAAGACGAAATGCGTGCAACGCAATCGATATTTGAGAACGAATAGGGAGTGCGTTCCGTAACGAAACGGAAATCGGTTGTGGAACGCGCTACTTCCTGTCAACAACGGTTTTCGTGAGAAAGCCATAACATGCAGCAGCGGATATGCAGTATCAAGACCTTCATTCCTGGGATGTTACGCCCGAAGAAGCGCGGCATATCCAAAATAGACTGCGCCCGAAGGTAATCCAGATGGACCGCTTTGGGACCATCAAAACCGTTGCGGGGATGGATATCGGGTTCAGAAATAAAGCAGCCCGCGCCTCCGTGGTCGTCCTTAGTTTCCCCGATTTGCAGTTAGTAGAATGTGTCGTTGCTGAAAGTCCTATCTGTTTTCCTTATATCCCGGGGTTGCTATCATTTCGGGAAATTCCGCCGCTTCTAGCGGCGTTTACACGTTTACAAACAGAGCCGGACCTCGTGATAGTGGATGGGCAAGGCATTGCGCACCCGAGACGGTTCGGGCTTGCATCACATCTCGGTCTGGTTTTGGATAAACCGACGATTGGATGTGCCAAGTCGCGGCTGTGGGGCCGATACACCGAGCCCGACACGGAACAAGGAGCTTATACGTACCTGATGGACAACGACGATGTTATCGGTGCGGCTGTCCGCACCCGCGCAAACGTTCGCGTGGTGTATATATCCATAGGACACCGTATCTCCTTGGATTCGGCATGCATGTTGACGCAGGCGTGTTGCCGAGGGTATCGCTTACCCGAAACTACCCGTTATGCACACAACGCCGCGTCCGGTAAAATCCCTGAGCGCACCCCATCTGTTTCGGAAACGTAGGACAGCATTCGAAACGTGTCCATCTAAGTATAAAAAATGCGATGAACGCTAGTACCCCCCTACACTGGTCGTTTGACTACAATCAGGGCGCGCAAAACCCCGAATTTGCACAAACATTGCTAAAAACGCTTCGTGGATACGACACGAAATCTGATACAAGGCACAGAGACGCGGCGACCGTTGTTACGCACGTCTACGAAGTCCTGCCAAACTTCTGGCGCGGCTATAAGCGGGCAACGCCGCGGGAGAAAACACTGTGCATCGGTACCGCTATTGTTGAACGGCAGAAGGACGATGCAGATATATGGAATTATTCTGTCCGATACGAGAATACGACAAGTGGAGAGGATGTGAGGCTCAAATTCCGATGTGCTGATGAGGACTACCGTCCCCTTACAGACAGATGGCATGTCGGGACGCAAAATAGTGGAGACGATGTATATTCCAGCTTGACGTGTGATGGATATCTCACCTTAAATGCTGAGATTCGGCTCCGTATCAACGCCACTGAAATTGTCGCAGGAATCGTGAACGATGCCTTACCTTTGACGTGCAATTGGGCACTCTTCGATGTGATTCCTGCACTCGCGGATACAATTCAAACGTCAGCTATAGGGGTAAACATCGCCCTGCTTGATGACCTAGAACAATTTAGACCGAAAAATAGACTAGGGTTCCTTGAGTCTATACACGTGCCTATTCCGCTTGATGGCTATTACCTTTACGGCACAGGTGTCCTGCCCTCCTATTGGTGGCTTGATAGCTATGGAAATGTGGCTATTGTTTCAAGTGTTTTTGAGACGTTGGTGCTTAAAGAGAAACGGGGACACTTTCATGGATAAACGTCCGAACATTCTTTTTATTAACACCGACCAGCACTCATGGCACGCGCTCTCGGTTTACGGAAATCCGTATCTCCACACGCCTAATATTGACAAACTCCACCGAAACGGAACATCTTTTCGCAACTCTTATTGCACCGACCCGGTGTGTGCAGCGGCACGCTCCAGCTGGGCGACAGGATTGTACACCTCGGAAACGGGGGTGCCTTTCAACGGAGGACATCTCCACTCAGATATTCCTGACATTGGACAGGTGCTCAAGGCGGGAGGGTATAGGGCATTTCACTGCGGTAAGTGGCATGTTCCCGGCAGGGATGTCCGTGAGAGTTTTGAGACCCTTTATTACGGACAACACACTATCGGGGCAGGCGGTGCTGCATATTACGACTCAGCCTCTACACACGCAGTCGCCAATTTTTTGACCACCTACGATAGCGATGAGCCTTTTTATCTACAACTCGGTTATATTGACCCGCACGACGTATGCGAATATTTGCATAACCATGAGGAGAAACAGATTCCAAACCCTGTGGAGCAGGGAATTGTCTCGGAAAAGGCGCTGCCACCGCTTCCGGAAAACTTCAATTACGATGAACGTGAAACAGTGCTACATCGCGTCTGCCGAAGGGTTGATAACGCACTTATTCATGCACGCATCCTTAAAGCGGTGCGCGAGTGGGACGAACTTCAGTGGCGTTATTTCACTTGGAACTACTATCGATTCATAGAAAAAGTTGACGCGGAAATCGGAAGAGTGCTTGATTTGCTCCGAAAAACAGATTTGCATGAGAACACTGTCATTATTTTCAGCGCGGACCACGGTGAGGCATCCGGGAGCCACCAGATGTTTCAGAAGTTCACACTATACGAGGAGAGCGTGCGTGTACCTTTTATCGTAGCATGCCTCGGAGAAGAAATCTCTATCCAAAAAGAGCGGTTTGACGAAACCCATTTCATTTCAGGCGTAGATATCTTTCCCACTATCTGTGATTACGCAGGAATTGACCCTCCGGAAGCGGTACAAGGGAGAAGCGTACGCCCTCTTGCTGAAGGGAGAGATGTTTCTTGGCGTGAGTACGCATATATAGAATCCAATTATTGGGGACGCGCAATTGTCACTGAGCAGTATAAATACATCACTGAATACAAACCGAAAGAGATAGCCGATTTTCTACCCCCCGGGCCGGATGCTGAAAACCTCGGCGTTGCACAGTTGTTCAACCGACACGTTGTTCCTTCGGAAACGGTGAATCTAGCAGATGTAGCGGCGTACAGCGAAACGGTTGAAGCGTGCAGGGAGAAACTCTTCGCCCAAGAAGCTGAACTCTGCAGGCGGCAAATTGTACATCAAGGTGCACAACGGATAATTTCAAACTGGGGCAAGCGGTTGAACGCCTATTGGACACACGGAGAATAAGGTAAAGGAAATTGGTTTTTTTATAGAAGGGGAAAAAATGAATATATTTTCAAAACGCTTAAATCGGTTACCACCCTATATGCTTGGGAAACTGAAGCATTTGACACATGAACGGCGGCAATTAGGTGTAGATATTATCGATTTGGGGATGGGAAATCCGAATCAACCGACTCCGCAGCCTATCGTCGATAAATTGACAGAAGCAGCCCAGGAACTACGGCATCACCGGTATTCGGCTTCCCGTGGCATCTTCAATCTGCGGCGGGAAATCAGTTGGCATTATGAACGCCGGTTCGGGGTGGATATAAACCCGGACAGTGAAGCTATTGCCGTTATTGGCACTAAAGAGGGGCTTGGTCATCTCGCTTTAGCCTTAATTGATGAGGGGGATTTGGCGATGGTGCCTAATCCGACCTTTCCTATTCATACATATAGCATCGTTCTTGCAGGTGGGAGCGTTGTCAGCATCCCACTAACAGAGGAGAACGATTTTGTTCCCTCCCTTGCCGAAATTACACGCGACATTTGGCCGAGACCCAAGGTGTTGATATTGAGTTTTCCGCATAACCCTACCGGGGCTGTGGTAGATTTATCTTTCTTTGAGGAGGTTGTCGATTTCGCGAAGCAGCAGGAAATGATTGTAATTCACGATTTGGCTTATGCGGACATCGTTTTCGATGGATATAAGGCACCCAGTTTTTTACAAGCGAAGGGGGCGAAGGATGTCGGGGTAGAGTTTTTCTCGCTCTCTAAATCCTATAACATGGCGGGATGGCGATGCGGGTTCGCTGTTGGAAATCGGGATATCATTGAGGCACTCGCGCGTATCAAAGGGTATTACGACTACGGCATTTTCGCACCGATTCAGGTCGCCGCAATTATGGCACTCCGAACACCAGCAGATGTCGTTGCGGAGAACGCCGACGTTTATCAGAAACGCCGCGATGTGCTAGTATCAGGGTTAAACAGAATCGGTTGGAAGGTGCCGAAACCGATGGCAACTATGTTCGTCTGGGCACCGATTCCGGAACCTTGGCAGCATTTGAACTCTATGGCGTTCGCGACGAAACTGCTGAATGAGGCGGAGGTCTGTGTTTCGCCCGGTGCGGGGTTTGGGCACAACGGTGAGGGGTACATCCGCATCGCGCTTGTGGAGAACGAAGATAGGATTCGTCAAGCGGTACGGCAAATTCGGAAAGCACTGTTCGGTTAGCAGCTCTTAATACGCTTGACAGCGGATTTTAAAATGCACAGCGGGCCGCCCCCCGCTATAACCCTATCGTTCCTATGAGGCGTGGGTTAAGAGGGGGGAAGTAGATTCCACGGCGTGTCCATATTTGTAGGCTCGCCTTTGCTATTCCAGCCCCCACTGCTTCTTGGCTTCCTCAAACGAAATTTTTTGGCCGCCGGTATGAGAAATCGGGTTTTTGCCGACCCACCGTTCATCAATCGGGTGTGCTGCAGGTTGAAAACGGATGTCACAACTAACGCGCCACCTATCGGAGAGATTTTTGGTAGACGTGTGCATCGTATGCATAGTGAAGATGATAACATCTCCCATCTCAAAATCGGCTGTTTGCCAGGCTCCGCCATATTTTTCGCTAATTGCCATCGGGTCCCGGCCGAAATGTCCGGGCGTTCCATCCTTATCCACATCGGTTTTACCGTAGGTGTCGCGAATGCGGGCAAAACTCGGTAGGTTATGCGAACCGACAAGCACGGTTAAAGTGCCCATTGTCGCAGGGACATCACCGAACGGCACCCAGCAGGTGTGCAACTGTTTCGATCCTCTGCCCATATAGACGAAGTCAAAATGGGGGCCTGACCAACCATCAGGGCGTACGAACCGTAGCCATTTGTAGTCAAAGGTGCGGGTATCGCTGCTGAAAAACTTACGGAAGAATGTAAAAAGCTCGTCCCCTTCCAGCACAGACAGGACATCCGGATGGTGCGTAACAGCCGGGGCACCCATGGTCCGTCCTGGACTGCCATTGCCTGCGATAGCGTCCATCAGCTCGGTCCCCGATTTGAAAACCTCATCCCTTCCGTTCCCTTCAGCGTATTCAAGAATAGCCCGCCGGGCTGCGATAATTTTCTCCTTGTCAATTAAACCGCGAACGAGTAGGTATCCATCTGCTGCTATCTGTTCGTGTAACCCTTCAGCGGAATCGAGTACAGCATTGCAATCCCGCAGGACTCCGAGGTTCGGTCCTGGAAAGGTGACTTCGTGGTCTCCAACAAAAACGGTCTTTTTCACAATTTTTCTCCTAAAAGGTTAGTGGCACGTTATCCGCTGCACCTAAATCCATGATTCAGCGACTTCTGCAAACGGAACATGCCCATTTTCGTGATATGCTAACTTGGGGTTACAAACCCTTTCTACGTTAAAATTGTTTTAGCACCAAATCCGCCATCTTTTAGACGAAAAGCACCCACATCGGATTTTCACCGACAGCATAATTTTCGAGCGGAGCGAGTGCCCCACTCTTCCGATTGATACGATAAGTAGCAAGCCTGCCAGACCCTTGTCCGCCGACAAATAGGTAGTTCCCTGTCTCGTCAATGTTGAAAACGCGAGGTGTTGGTTCCGTGGGTTGGTGGCCCAAAGCTGTTAATTCCCCCCGCTCTTGCTCGATTGAAAATATTGCAATACTGTCATGACCGCGGTTTGAGACATAGAGAAACTTCGCGTGCGGGTCAATATGAATTTGTGCACAGCTATTATGTCCATCAAAATCTTCAGGGAGGGTTGAAATTGTTTGAAACGGTGCCAAGAGCCCAGGAGCATTGTCAAAGGTATAGCCCGGGTCCCCCAAATTTGCGTTTAAAAGTCCCGACTTTCCATGCTGAAGGGTGTAGGCGGAAACACTTGAGCCCTGTTCATTTGAGCAGTAGAGAATCGGTTTGTTCGGATGCTCACAGTAATGTCGAGGCCCAACTGGGTCATCCAGCACCAAATGCCCGAAGGGGTTTTCAGTCAACATGCCCGTATCCGGGTCGAAGTGAAACTGATAGATGGCGTTCCGGGGCACGGTGTGTGGTACGAAAACGAAGCGGTTTGATGCATCTGTCTCAATGTAATGGGCGTGTGGCGCAGTTTCAACGGTTTGGAGTGTTTCAGCCTCTACAACTGTATCTTCAACTGCTTTATTGAACTTAATCGGATGCACAGTAATCTTGCCTGCCCCGTAATAGGCGGAGAGCAGAAATTTGCCGGTTTTGTCGGTTGCAATGTAGCAGGTGTCTGCGTCAAGTTGAATCGTGTTTAAAAGCTTAATCTGGGTGGTACCGTAAGACTTAATGCGGAAGGTTGAAATTTCTCGGCTGGAGCGGAGCCCCGCATATAGATAGACACCGCACGGCGATAACGCTAGCGGACCGGGCGAGCCGCTGACGCTGAGATTTTCCTGAAATTCAAGTTTGCCGCTATACACATTAAACGTATAGATGGCGATTCTGTTTTCTCCGGCAATGGAGAGATAAACGTGAGATTGCATATTTCTGTTCCTTGTTATGGTTGTTTGCTATTGTCAGTTTTGAATACGTGTGCTATTATACCAAAAAAGGAGAATTATGACAATTCAAAAATTTCAGAAGCTGATTGAGACTATCTATTACGAACGCGATGCGGAGCGCGGGGTGCCGTTAACCTTCACCTGGTTCGTTGAGGAGGTCGGTGAGTTGGCAAAAGAGATTCGAAAACAACCGCAGGATATGGAACGACTGCGTGAGGAATTCGCGGATGTTTTTGCATGGCTCGCCACATTAGCGAGCCTGCTCGACATTTCTCTTGAGGATGCAGCGCAAATCTACGCAGCAGGGTGTCCGAAATGCTGCAGCACTCCATGCGATTGTTAGACCGGTCTTTAGTGTCATTCAGGAAGTAAACAGATTCCCTCAAGTTCAAGAAGTGTGGGCTCTTCATTTACGTCAAGTTGCAATTGCCGCCCTCTAAATTTGACTTGTAGCTGCGCAGGCGTGAGAAGCTCCATATCCAATTGGAGTATGTCTTCAACTGTGTTCGACAACTTTAGATAGAGCACTGATATCAAACGCGCGAATCGTTCGAATTTCTCTGGCGTGTCTCTAAAATGTTGATAGAGCGGGGGGATAGGGGACATGAATGCTTGGAGCTTGTTGCCGTATTGCGATGAAAGTTCACCCCGGAGCTGTCCTTCCAACAGCATTTGATGGAAGATAGTTTTTTGCGTCAACGCAGTACTGGCGGTCTCCAACTTCTCGTCAAGGAGCAACCGTTTTGCACGCATCGCAGCAATCTGCGCGAGTGTGAGTTCTTCACAATAGACCTTTTCGGTCCGATACTTAAACGCCTTTCCGGTTGTGTCTTTCGTGAGGAGGAGCTCCCAGAGCGTTTCGCCTTCGGTTGAGATTTGTGAGACCTCCCGCGGTTTTACCCACAACGCATCTTCCGCATGTGCGAAGGCTATAACGTCATGCTGTCCCTTTCGCAAGGCGGATAAGAGGGCAGCTTGTTCACAGGAGGCGGGACACAGCGTCAGAGAGATGTCGGTTGACCCCCAATGCACTTTTTGAAACGGAATGAAATAGTGTCGACCCTCTACCGAACGGAATAGAACACATTCGCTGTCCGATTTCACCCCCGTGTATGCGCTTTTAGCATTTTCAGAAGCAGCAGGCGGTATAATGTCAAGAATCTGTTGAATACCTGCGTCCCAATCTTCATGAAGCGCAATAGGTTGAAGGGAACGTAACGTTTCACCCCCGCCGATGTCAATATCGGGCAGCTCACATGCGTTCAGTTTCACAGGAATAAACCATACCTTGTCAACAGGTTTGTGCTGGAGGTTTTCGATTGCGACAGAGAGCTCTTCATTCATAAACGTCTTATTGCCAACGTTGTATTCCTTCGAAAAACAGGCGACAAAGAAAGTGCTGTGTGCGATTGCTTGTTGGATTGCCTGTTGTATGAGTACACCAGGGTTCAAATTATCGCGGTCCAGCCAAACGGTGATGCCGTGTGCCGTAAGGGTTTGGCAGAGCCGGTCGACAGCTGCTTTGTCCTCTTGGCAGTAAGAGATAAAAACGTGTCGGAGTGCTCTCGCCTGCTTAATTTCCATGTTCTCATGGTTGACTAAGCGTGCCTTGAAGGCTTCACGACGTTGTTGAAGCACCTCTTGTGCAGGACGAATTTTGGACAGCTCGGGCCCATGTTCCCGCGTGTAAGCTTGATAATCAAATTCAACTTCTTCTTCTGTTGTATTCATCGGTAAACCTCCGTTCGGCATCAGAAGCAGTGATTAAAACGAACTCCACAAGCACAAGCGAGGATTGGTCCCGTGAGATATGCCTATACGTATTCCGCCCTCCGAATCTGCTAACCCCCATTCACAAACTGCTCGAAGTTCCCGCCGAATAGATTGTTGACATCCCGCTCAATTTCTGATGACGTTAGGGTCCATCCGACATCAAGGAGTGTTTGGTATTTTTCTATCAAAACGTCTGCTATAATCTGACGCGAATGTTTCCACTTGTACACAAGCTGGTCTAAGATACGTGCGTCGGAATGCTGTGGAATGACGCTCAAGCCAAGCAGTTCAATCCGTTCTCGGGTGATTTCCTCAATGATGCTCGGATTGTTCATAAACCACCAACACCCGAATATCATCAGGTTTTTGAATTTCCGCCCTATGACACACAATTCATGCTGGTTCTCACGCGCCAAGAGGGTGACAAGGAATTTATTGTCTGGATTTTCACGGAGCAGGGTCTCTAGACTTGTCAGGTCTGCTTTGCCGGTGCCATCGCCTGCCATCCGGAGTTGCGGGTTAACGGCGCGTTTCACGCCAATCATTAAAGCGAACGGAATGTTGAATTCACGCGAGACCGGCAATATGCAGTCATCAAATAACCGCCCGAAGCTACCATGGTCCGGATATTGAAAATCTGGCGGGAGAGAGACCGCCATGTATTTGGGGTTCATCCGCTGAATCCACGTCTCCAGAAAACGACGGACCTCCTTGTGGCTCTTCTCATAAGCAAAAATTGGGTCTACGTCATAGCCGAGTTCTTGAAGGTGTTGATAAGCGGTTTCTTCATAACTGTTGATGAGCACATCCATCCGAAGTGCTGCCTCAAAACGGGTATCCCCGATATTTCCCGATTCCCACACTGGGGATTCAGCCGGGTCAAATGGGTCATTGGTCATAACGACTTTCGTGACGTTTGCCCGTTCAAACACTGTGTCAATAAATGTCTCAACGGGGGTATCGGCGAAGTAAGCCCGATAGTCGGCAAGGTCCCGCGTGCCGACATCTAAGCCTAATTCGTTTAGTGTAGTGATAACGCCGCGGCATGCTTCACTCACGGGTGAGTTTTCTATAAACAACGTCTGCCAAATCAGGTCCGCCTGCTGCGTTTTTGACATCGCCCAAAATTGTGGGTAGGAGATATCTGACTTTCGGAATACCTCCGCGATAAGGTAGTGATAGGTCAACAGCTCATCAATTCCCCACAATAGCAGGTCACCAAAAGGTGGACTGAAAAGGTGGGTGTGGATATCTGTGACGCTTTGAGAATGAACTGTGTTTAAAACGGTCCTCTTCAGGTCATCAACGGTCTGAATTTTTTGTGTGTGATTTGTCGATTCAGGCATTTTCACATTCTGTCTCCAGGTTCAGTTTGCAGCGGATGAAATCAACGACTTCATTAGCGGGGTATTTTCCAAATCGGACGTAAACGCCTCGGAAGTTTTCAAGCCGCGTGGGTTTCGCGAACGGGCTGAGTAGCACACCGTTTGCATCAACATAAAAGCTGCGGAACGTTGTCCAAGGACGCTCCGACCTATAACAACACGCTGTGACGACGAGCTTTTCCGCTTCACATTCGTAACGAAACGGCAAAAAGTACTTGTGGAGCGACCCGAACAGAAAAAGTGCGGATAAAAAAACGATAAAGGGTGAGGGAAATCCGCTGTAGATAATAACAAGAAGGGCGGAGAGGAATAGGAGCAACAGCGCGGAACGTTTCCAATTCTCGACGAGCGGATGGACACGCCACGCGAGTTTTTCATCGGAGCCGTGTTCCTGCTCAGTTTTTCCCGAAATCTGATGTTCTTTTTGCACGTGCTATTCTGGTCCTCTGTCGGTGTGGGGGTGCCCTTCGGGTTGTCCTCAGGTGCCCTTCGGGTTGTCCTCAGTGGTGTCCTGTCCCTCTTCCGCGCCATTTTCTTCTTGAGGGGTTGGTTCGAGGGTGCCCTTCGGATTGTCCGCAGGCGTGCTTTCACCATCCGCTTCACTATTTTCAGTGTCTGCCGGTTGTTCTGTCTGTTGCTGCGTTTGTTCCGCTTCAATCGGCTTAAGTGTATTATCAGTGCTTTCGCCATAAAACCGCATCAAAAAGAGTGAAATGACCATAAATCCAACAGCGACCCAGGTTGTGAGTTTGCTAAGGAATGTCGCTGCGCCATGGCCGCCAAGCATGGATTGCATTTCAGCTCCGCCAAACGCGCTGGATGAAAGTCCTTCGCCTTTGCTGTCTTGTAATAAAATGATCAGTGTTAAGACAACACAAATCGGAACGAAGAGTACGAGTGCAATACTAACAATAGTTTCCATAAGATAATCCTCTCTGTTTGTTTATTTAAATCTATAGTGCCTGTTTAACAATTTGTGCAAACGATTCCGCGTCAAGGCTGGCACCGCCGACCAGGGCACCATCAACATCCGGTTGTGCCATCAGTTCCGCCGCATTCTCCGGCTTCACACTGCCACCGTATTGAATGCAAACCTGTGATGCAGCAGCATCCGAGTATGCTTTCGCTAGCAACCCTCGGATAAAGTTGTGGACCTCCTGTGCTTGGGTAGGTGTGGCTGTTTTCCCTGTGCCGATTGCCCAAACGGGTTCATACGCAATGACGCTAGTTAGCAGCTCTGCCTCTGACAGCCCCGCAATACCACCGGTGATGTGCGACTCAATAACCTGTTCCGTGTTACCTGCTTCTCGTTCCGCAAGTTGTTCGCCAACACAGATAATCGGTTTTAAGCGGTGTGCTAACGTTGCTTTTACCTTCCGATTGACGGTCTCATTCGTTTCGCCGAAGTATTGTCGCCGCTCTGAATGTCCAATGATAACGTAATCACAACCGACATCCTTCAGCATCGGAGGTGAAATCTCGCCTGTAAACGCGCCGCTGTCCTCCCAATAGACATTCTGCGCGGCGAGTCGGATATTCGTGTCGGCTATAACTTTACTAACCGCCGCAAGCGCGGTAAACGTGGGGGCGACGATAACCTCAACGCCAACGTTTTGTGCCACTAACGCCTTTAGTGCTGTGGTGAGTGCTACCGCTTCCGAAACCGTTTTGTTTAACTTCCAATTTCCTGCAATAATAGGTGTCCGCATAGTCCTTTCCATGCCTCGGTCAAATCAAAGATGAAGTCTTTAAATAATCTCCCTCGGAGAATAGACCGAAACTCTCTTTCTCTTCCTACAATGCCCGGGCAACTAATTCAACGAGCCGGTTCGAATAACCCCATTCGTTATCATACCATGACAGCACTTTAATTAACCCATCTTCAATGACTTTGGTAAAGGGTGCATCGAAGATAGAGGAGAGCTTGTTGCCGTTGAAATCCGATGAGACGAGTGCCAGCTCGGAGTAGCCCAAGATTCCATTCAGGGTGTTATCAGCGGCTGCTTTGACTGCATCGTTAACCTCCGCTGCGCTCGGTTTTTCCTTCAAGTCTACAGTGAGGTCGACCACGGAGACGTTCGGTGTCGGTACTCGGATTGCGAATCCATCAAGTTTTCCGTTCAGTTCTGGCAAAACTTTTCCGACGGCGACAGCTGCGCCGGTTGTCGTTGGAATCATGGAGAGCGTTGCTGCGCGGGCGCGCCGCATGTCGGAATGCGGAAAATCGTGAACCCGCTGATCGCCGGTGTACGCATGTACCGTTGTCATCAATCCGCTTTCAAGCCCAAATGTTTCGTGCAGCACTTTCGCAACCGGGGCAAGACAGTTCGTCGTACATGAAGCGTTGGAAATAACGTGATGCGCTGTCTTGTCATATTTATCATCGTTCACACCGAGTACAATCGTAATGTCCTCTCCTTTAGCAGGCGCTGAGATAACCACTTTTTTGGCACCGCCGGCGGTGATATGCTTCTCGGCATCTTCCCGCGCTGTAAAGAATCCTGTTGATTCAATAACGACATCCACGCCAAGCTCGCCCCACGGCAAATTGCCGGGGTCGCGTTCAGCGAGAACACGTATCTCTTTGCCGTTTACCACTAAACCTGCATCTGTTACCGTAATATCATCCGACAAAATGCCGTGGACAGAGTCATATTGTAACAAATGCGCGAGCGTCTCTGGACTTGTTAAATCGTTGATAGCGACGAAATCTATATCCAACGCAGGGTTTTGTAGTGCCGCTCGAAATGCATTCCGTCCAATACGACCAAAACCATTAATACCTACTTTTGTTGACATAAAATAGAAAAATACTCCTTTCTCGTTTTTTTATACCTTTTAATTATACCTTATTCTACAGTAAATTGCAAGCGCGTTTTTAGAAGGGGGGGTGTAAATATTTTGTCATAGGGATAGGTGGAAGGTTGGAAGGATGGAAGGTTGGAAGAAGTTGTCAGAATCACGGATTATCGCGGATTACACGGATTTCGCGGATTTTAAGATGCATATCTGTCAAGGTTTTGTGATTAAGTGATGTTTCGTTTTTTTGTCAGAATCGCGGATTACACAGAGGACACGGAGAACGCGGAAAAAGAGCGGTGTTGATAACATCTACGCATCTTTTGTCAGAATCGCGGATTTCGCTGATTTTAATTCTATAAACATACCGCCCCGATGGGGCTAGGTTGTGTTTTGTTTGGGTATTCTATAAAGATACCGCCCCGATGGGGCTAGGCTTTGGCACATCAGGGGTCTATTTTTCTGCTATTTGTCTTTGTGTGAGCAACTGTGAGAAAAATCGGAAATGCTTTGGGAATCAGGTATCAGGCGCACAGATAACGATATCAATTGCTTCGCAAACGGCCCGAATGAAATCCATGGCATTTTTCACATCTGTAGCGGAGATGGGCCAGCGGTTTCCTGTCCCAGGATAATTCGGGTTTAAATCAGCCTCATGGACGATTTGATTCCGGCGGTTAATTATCACGAACAATCGAGCTTTTGTGTCTTGGACTGTGAAATTGAGTTGCCCGGCGACAGCGGGCCAGAGCTCACACGCTGAGAAGAGCCGGACTGCATCCGCTATAGCGTCCGGATGCTGAAAAGCCTTGTATCCATGCTTTTCCCTGATTTCTATATCAAGCCAGGCATTCTGACTTGAGTTGGCAATTCCCTTCATGGCCGCGTCCATAGTCACTTGAAAACGCAGAAAAGCATTCGTCTTGGGACGTGTGCCATCGTAGACTTCTAACATGCCGACTCGTGTGATTTCATGGACGTAGTGGTCAAGCGCGCTGACAATCATAGCTATCTGGGCCCGTAGCAAATCTGTCAAATCTACGGCAGCAGTTGTCGTCTGCTCGAGTGCGTCATGCAATCCACCGAGGGCAACCACTCGTGCTGCATTTTCGCGAAATTGTTCAAGAGGACTGAGCATTTTTAGTGAGGGTGATTATCCGATCCGCGCCATCAGCATATAAAGTCCGAAACTTTTCCATAGATTCTTTTGTATTTTTAAGTACAACCCCGGTTTGTTCAAGCTGAGCGTCGCTCAAGTCAAAAATGGGGACTCCATGGCTTTGTGAATGGGCGATGAGGGTATTGAAATCTGACATCTGAAGAAGCGGGCAGCTTATAGCGGATTCGTATTTAAGCTCCGGGGAAAACGCGTTAGACATAGTTTGGTCCGATCCGATTTCACTTGCCCTCTTATACAATTCCTCCGGAAGTAGCATATCATTTTCACGTAACGCAGGTATCAAGCTTTTCTCAACCCCTATTTTTATATCGTTAATCCAATCTCGAAAAGCAGCGGATGGAATACCCTTTCTAACTCGGAAGTTCTGAATTATGGTTCCAAGGAATTTGGGTCGCTTGTCCGGAAAAGGATAGATTGCTTTCTGTAGGATAGGTAATCCTTTACCGTGTTTTGCCCACGCTGCCCATTGCGGCAAAATTGAGGCGAGACTCTTCGTTGACATCAATGAGAAATAGTCCGGAAACATTGGAACGATAAAATAGTCACTCGTCATGAGCAAATTTTGGTTAATCGGTCCCAAACTTGGGCTCATGTCTACCAAAATGAAATCTGCCTTGTATTTGTCAGCAGTTTTGGAAAAAAGGTAGTGCAAAGAGCCCGGCAAATTCTGAAGCGTTACCAATGAGCCGGAGAGCTGCTGCGCGATTCCTAAGGTGACCTCATATTCGGCAAGGCCGATGTGCCCTGGTAAGAGGTGCATGTTCGGTTGCCGATTGACTGGCGCGCAGTCTACCGGTTCAAGGAGAACAGGCCGCGATTCAAAAGCGGGTGAAAGGCCATCTCGGATATTTGTGACTCCATCCGATTCGTACATTGATGCAAAATCTTTGGCATCCTTGAATCCAAGCACCATCCCGGTGAGGTTACACTGCGGGTCACAATCAACCATAATGACCTTCTTTCCTTTAGCAGCCAACATCCAGCCGAGGTTGAAGGTAGTCGTTGTCTTTCCCACGCCTCCTTTGTGATTGAAAAGTGCTATCTGTTTTGCCATGTTATTTTCCTAAGGTTGCCATTTGCGTGGATTGTTACGCGAGTGACAATGAGGTAAGATTCCGATTTGTGCTGTCTTTTGCTACAATTATCACAGAACGCTGAGGGTGAAAACTTTTTTCAAACTCACGTTAATTATACATTCGTTTTCGTGGAGGGTCAAGGGAAAAGTTCCGTTATAAAAGCAGATTTTAATATGTTTTGTCTAAAGTCGCCGTAGCCTTAATCGATCGAATTTGTAAACCGCAATCAGGGGTGGTGTCCAATCCACCTTAACAAGTGGGGGCAGCATCGTCAAGATGCCCCTTCGCGCGGAGAAGGCATATCTATGACGATGTCGTTCTTTAGGACGCGCGCGGCGTAAGCGAGGACTGCCCGAATGCTTTCCTCACTTAATATTGGATAGTCCGCAATAATTTCCTCGTTTGTCATACCGTTTGCCAGTAGTCCTAGGACATGCTCAACGCTTATGCGCGTGCCTTCAATTACCGGTTTTCCGCCAAGGATTCCCGGATTAGCGATAATTCTGACCATAATTTTTGCCTCCATACATCAATATTTTGCCAATATTTTACCATAATTTACCGCTTATATCAAATTATTAGTCCTAAACAATTTCGCTTGACAATTTGCGAAATTTCTTGTATCCTATTGATATGACACAAAAAACTGACACAAAACCGATACAACCGACAGAGAGTTTTCGCGCTATTCCTGTAGCAGTGCCTGAGAATCTCGCTAATATTCGCATTATCCTCTTTGAACCGCGCGAACCGGGAAATATTGGCTCCGTCGCACGGGTTGTGAAGGGGATGGGGCTCTCACAGCTGTATCTCGTAAATCCTGTGCCTTTTCAGGACGTGGACGCGGCTTGGTATATGGCACACGGCGCGAAGGATATTCTTGAAAACTGCCACGTCGTTCCAGAACTGAAAGATGCCCTTGTCGGTATAAAATACCTTGTGGGGACAACGCACCGACGGCGCGATATGCGTCTGCCACAGCCTGTACCAGCACGCGATGCCGCGGAGACTATCGCCTCTGTTTCACAAGAGCAGCCGGTCGCGCTGCTGTTCGGACGGGAAGATTTCGGTTTATCTACGGACCAGGTGAGTCTGTGTCAGTTGACGGCAAGCGTGCCGATGGCGACAAAAAATCCGTCACTCAATTTGGCGCAGGCGGTTCAAATTTTCGCGTATGAGGTTTTTATCGCTAGTTTGACGGACTATCCGCCTTCGGAGCTGGATTATGCTGAAGTTAACGCACTAGAGGCATTTTACGGACGCGTCACGCGTTTGTTGGATAAAGTGGGCATGTCTCCATATAATCAGGAGTGGGAGACGTATCTGAAATCGTTGCGCCGTGTGTTTTCACGCGCCCCGCTTGAGGAACGCGACATTGCGACACTGGATATGATTTTTTCTACGACTTATCGGCATATTGTGCGGTTGGAGCAGAGGTTGGAAGATTCTAATTGATAGGTTGGAATAATGAAGACATTTGGCACTTATGGCCCCGTGAATCCTGAAGAGCATTACGTCGTCTCTCGTGCTGTGGAGCTTGCCGATTTCATCGACCGCGTCAAACGGGGACAATATGTCGTTATCTTCGCGCCTCGACAGACTGGCAAAACTACGTTCTTCCAATGGGCAATTGAGTCTCTCACAGCTGATGCCGCAGAAACGTACTTCCCAATTGAACTTAACTTTGAGCTGTATGAAGACTACGCCGCCGCTGATTTTTACAACTCTCTCCATAAAAGAGTTTACCAGGAAATTAAGAGGGGTTTCCAGAAACGCGGGCATGTGCTTTCTGCAACCTTAAGCCAATTTTTGGAGGAGACAGAGATAGCCGACCATGTTGCCATGATGGAGTTCTTTGAACAGCTTGCGGGGTTTCTTCTCGGAGATATGAAACTTGTCCTTGTTATTGACGAGTTCGATGGTATTCCTCAGGCTGCGGTGAGCGGTTTTCTTCACGCGCTCCGGCACATCTACGTTCACGGTTCCGGGCCTCGGTGCCTCCACAGTGTTGCCCTCGTTGGGGTTAAGCAGATTACACAGCTCAACCTGAATCGCTCTATTTCACCGTTCAATATCCAGGACGAGTTTACCTTGTCTAACTTTACCTTTGAGCAGGTTCGCGAGCTGTTTTCGCAATGGACAGATGAAGTCGGTCAAGGTTTCGGACCTGAAGTCATTGAGAATATTCACAGACAAACTGCTGGACAGCCCTTCCTCGTCAACCGATTCGGACAGCTGCTCACTGAAAAGATGAACATTCCGAAAACCGAGACGATTACGATGACGCACTTCTCGAAGGCGCACACAGAAATTCGCGAAGAAGATAACGCCAATCTCATGCATCTCATAACGAATATTCGTAGAAACCCACGGTTTAAAAACATCTTGATGGAAATTGCCTCTTACGAGAGGGGGGTGCGTTTCAATCCACGCCGGGAACTTATCCGTGAACTCGCTACACACGGGGTTATCGGAAAGGATTCCGATGGTATGTGTCAAATTGTTAACCCCATTTATCAATATTGCATCCTACAGACGTTCAAACCGGAGATTAATGGGTTGGAGCACGACTACTTTCCCGAAGGGACAGACTTTCTGGACTATCTCACGCCCAGAGGGGAGATTAATATGGAACGGCTGCTTGATAATTTTCGAACTTTTATCGCACGCGCAGGATTCCGGATACTTCAGGTCCCAGAAACACCGAAAGAGTACGTTGGGCAAGACCTCCTCTACGCCTATCTCGACCAGTTTGTCAGTTTAATTCGAAGCACAATGTACCTTGAAGTTCAAACGGGACGCGGCAGGATGGACCTCATTATCGGACACAACGCGCGAAAATATATCGTCGAAACGAAGATTTGGGAGGGGCATCGTCGCTATGAAGCTGCTAAGAGACAGCTGGCTGCATATCTCAAATTAGAGGACGCTAGAGAAGGATACTACGTCGTTTTCGATCATCGTGTGAAACCGGAGCCCCGCGTGGAAACGGAGACGATTGACGGTTTGGTGCTTCGGAGTTATGTCATTCCTGTAGCACAAGAGGCACCTTCACGACAAGCATAAGGGTTTATTAGGGGTGTGTAAAGTTTTTGTACGTCTGCGATATTTTTTTTGAAGAAAAATCAAACAGTTCGCAACTAATACCATTTCTAATTGGAAATGTCTCTTTATTGTAGCATAAACTTCCAGTTTGTGCGTTCTTGTAGCATAAACTTCCAGTTTGTGCGTTCTTGTAGCATAAACTTCCAGTTTGTGCGTTCTTGTAGCATAAACTTCCAGTTTGTGTCTTCCGTTCTCCGTTTCATTTCTAACGACCGGTAATGATAGGATAATTAATAAAAATGGTATAATATAACAGCACCCCAAAACTTTTTTGGGAGGCAAGCGGTGCGTTTTGCAACTCACCGGATTGGACACCGATAGCGTTTGTGTCGAAAGTGTAACTTATGCACCGGAACCGCACCAAAAAGTAGGAGGCAGAACGATAAGAAAAGTAGGCAGGACAGATACCCGAAATCGGCAGTCGAAATGACACATTTTGTTTTTTTGTGTTGCGAAAAAGATAGGTGTAAACCGCTTACAAATATAGATAGGGCGTGCGTTTGTGCACATACAACACCGAGAACCAAATGTTACACTTTGTGTCGAAAGTGTATACAACACCGAGAACCAAATGTTACACTTTGTGTCGAAACTTATGCACCGGAACCACCTCAAAAAGTAGGAGACAGAACGATAAGAAAAGTCCGCAGGACAGATACCCGAAATCGGCAGTCGAAATGACACATTTTGTTTTTTTGTGTTGCGAAAGAGAGAGTGCAAAACGGCTTACAAACATAGACTGGGCGTGCGTTCAGACACCTGCAACACCCAAAACCAAATGTTACACTTTGTGTCGAAAGTGTAACTTATGCACCGGAACCGGTGTCAAAAAGTAGAAGGCAGAACGGTAAGAAAAGTCCGCAGAACAGATACCCGAAATCGGCGGTCGAAATGACACATTTTGTTTTTTTGTGTTGCGAAAGAGAGAGTGCAAAACGGCTTACAAACATAGACTGGGCGTGCGTTTGTGCACATGCAACACCGAGAACCAAATGTTACACTTTGTGTCAAAAGTGTAACATTTACACCGGTTTTGTACAAAAACTTTACGCACCCTCACGGAATTTTTCTCTTGACAGAAAATTGTTTAGCATGTTATAATAGATGATTAAATTAACGTTAACTATAACTGCCAGAGATTTCTCGGCGCTGACGAAGGAGAATTATAATGAACATTCAGAATCCTAAGGAGGTCGTTGTATCTCCAGAGTTAGAGAAAGAAGAAGATGCGTTACTTTCATATTGGACGAAGGAGCGCATAGATGCTGCGCAGCCTTTACCGCTTCCAGTTCTAACTGAGCCTATTGATAATACTCACGTTTTAACATCTCTGCAGGGACCCCTGGTGAGTGGTGACTCGCGCCTGCCTGGGGGTGAAACCTTTCGGGCTGATGTAAAGAATGAGTGCAAATGAAATTTAACCCGCGTGACCATTGCGTTTATTAAAACAATTCTAAAGTTTGGACAATTTTAGGAGTTTGCATTGGTTTCCGTGTTGTCTGAATCGCGGATTATCGCGGATTACACGGATTGCGCGGATTTTAAGGTGCGTAACACTCCAAGTTTTGTGTCTATAGGTTAGGGTGTTGTGTTCTCTATAAACATTCCGCCCCGATGGGGCTAGTTTATGGGGTGATTGCGTTTTCTATAAACATTCCGCCCCGATGGGGCTACGCTTTTGCACATTGGAGTCTATTTTCTACTGTTTGTACTTGTGTGAGCAACTGTGAGAAAAAATCAGAAATGCTTTGCAAATCAGGCATCAGGTACATAGATATTGTCCAAACCTTAGTATAGAAAACGTCACGGATATTAACACCGTATCTTAACAAACGTGAGCTTGATAATAAATGTCCGTTTGCGCTAACCTCTATAAACATATCGTCCTTAAAGAGCGGGCTGCTTGCCCGAATACTGGGACTAAGAGGGGTGGTGGGAACGCCTAATTCTATAAACATACCGCCCCTACGGGGCTAAGAGGTGTGCCGTTGTGTGCTTCTATAAACATACCGCCCCTACGGGGCTAAAGAAACTTTTTTCCAAACTCACGTTATCTTAACGAACACAACTTTGGAAACAACCCGAAAAAAATGCGATACATCAAACCGCTCGTTTGGCTCATTTTTATACTCTCAGGGGCAAGCAGCCTTATCTATGAAGTGATATGGATGCGGCAACTGACGCTTGTCTTTGGCAGCACTATCTTTGCAACCAGCACCGTTCTGACGGTCTTCATGGCAGGACTGGCACTCGGCAGCTTCTACTTCGGTAGGAAAATTGACGAAAGCAGCATGTCACCGCTGAAACTTTATGCACTCCTTGAAGCGGGCATTGGTGGGTTCTGTCTTATCTGGCCCCTGCTGCTGAGCCTGCTGAGCGCGGTCTATGTGCTTGTGTATCGCAACATAACGTCAGAATTTTATACGCTCTCCTTAATTCGGTTTGTTTTGACATTCGGTGTCCTGCTAATTCCTTCGATACTGATGGGTGGCACGTTGCCAGTCCTTACAAGATTTTTTGTCAAACGGTTGGAACACCTCGGCACGAACATCGGTATCCTATACGCGTTGAATACGTTTGGCGCGGTCATCGGGACGGTGGCGGCAGGATTTTTCCTGATTGAGGCTTTGGGCATCCGAACTACGTTGTTTGTAGGTGTGGCAATCAATTTTGCAGTGGCGGTCGTTGGCATATTGCTGGACCGTCTAAAAGTACAGGATATAGAACAGGAAACGGAAGAGCCGCCCGAACAGGAAACAGCAGCAGAGCCGCCGACGCAATCTCTGCCGTTACAACGTTTGATTCTGTTGGCGACAGGCATCTCAGGATTCTGCGCGCTAGGGTATGAGGTATTATGGACACGCATCCTGGTCTTCTTTTTGGGGAGCACGACGTATGCCTTCGCGACAATGCTTGCGGCGTTTCTGTTCGGTATTGCGTTAGGAAGTCTGATATTTGCCCGGTGGGTTGACCGGATGAAGCAAGCCGAAAGTGCAGTCGGTATTTTAGGTATCCTCCAACTCGGTATTGCCCTATCTGCGCTGGTGCTGATGCCTGCGTTTGAGGAGATGTACGGAATGGGCAAAGCATTTGAGAACGTCTTCGGGGGCGGACGATTCTGGGCATTCTTCTCCTGCTTTCTAGTGATGAGCGTACCGACCTTTCTGATGGGTGCCAGTTTTCCGCTTGTTACGAAAATTTACACGGGCAGTGCGCGGCAACTCGGCAGGAGCATCGGGAACGTCTATGCGATTAACACGGTTGGGAGCATCTTAGGGGCATTTTGTGCGGGTTTTATCTTACTTCCGCTTATCGGAATTCGGCCGAGCATCGTCTTGATGGTAGTGTTGAACACAGGCATCGGGTGTTTTCTTATCTTCAAACTCGGGTCGTTGGGGTTGCAGAGTGCCGCATACAACGGGGTCGGGATAGGTATGCCGATTCTGAACGTGGGATTGGCGGTTATTCTGCTGTTGACCTTGAATAAACCGCTCTTTCTGAAAAGTGCGATTTTCCAAACACAACGCCCAGGCGACACGCTTATTGATTACAATGAAGAGGTGGACGCAACGGTGACGACGTTGAAGGACGATGAAGGGGTGTATCGGCTCTATGTAGACACAAATCAGGCGGCGGATGCCTCACGTTGGGATTCGCCTTCACATCGTGTCATTGCACACCTGCCGCTGCTATTGCATCCGAATCCGAGCCGTGCCCTGGTTGTTGGGTTCGGCATGGGATTAACCTCCTATTCTATAACACAGCACGGCGTGCAGGTCGAGGCGGTTGAACTGTCGCGCGGGGTCATCTCAGCAGCGCAAAAGCATTTCACGCACGTCAATGGAGATGTATTCGAGAAAAAAAATCTATTTAATTATATAATTAACGATGGGCGAAACCATATCTTGATGACAAAGACGAAATATGATATGATTTCTACAGGCATTATCCATCCACTTGTTAGTGCAGGGAGCTCCAATATCTATACGGCGGACTTTTATCGCTTGTGTCGGCGGATTCTTAGCGAGAATGGCGTTATGTGTCAATGGGTGCCGTTGCATCGGCTGCCTGAAACACACTATAAGATGATTGTGCGGACGTTCATTGAGGTTTTTCCGGAGACAACGCTCTGGTATAAGTATACCCCGGACTTCGTAATTCTCATCGGTACGGCTAAACCGCTTACGATTAACTACAGGAATTTTATGGAACGTGCCCAACTTGTGGCAAGTATACGCGAAGGGCTCGCCGCCGATGACTTAGATGGCATGTCGCTCCTAGATTCGTTTATGATGGGGCCAGAAGCTGTCCGAGACTATGCGGGTGCCGGCCCTATCCATACAGATAACCGTCCTCGGTTGGAATTTTTCCGAGGGACGGAATTGGTGAATACCACTGCACAAAATATTCAGGGGATGCGGCAATATAGAGAAAAGGTTACACCCTATCTCATGAACTACGGCACGACACTGGCGGCGAAAAAAGCGGTACGGGAGAGAATTGACCGCTATTTTGCAGCCACGCAGCAGCTAATCCTTGGACAAATCGCTTATGCAAACAGACAACTTGAAAATGCCGCCGCCTTAATGTATGACGCAGCCCGAAGAAATCCGCTGGACGAGACGATTCGTTATAACTTCAGTGTTGTCGCAGGTTTAATTCATGAAGGGGATAAAGAAGAGCTCCGAATAGCTGAGGAACAGCTGAAACGGCAGCTCGCGCAAAATCCCGACGATGTCAGGGCACACCTAGATTTAGGCATAACGTATCGAATGCAAGGCAAACTGAAAGAAGCAGCAAGCGAATTTGAGGAGGTGCTCAAGCGCAACCCTAACAGACTCGAGGTCTATATGCTCTTAGGTCCAATTTACGAAAGCCAAGGAGAGGACAAGGAAGCACTCAACACTTACAAACGGTTGGAGCGACTCGCTCCGGACCTCCCTGCCCCAATCCTTGCAGCTATGGCGGAAGTCTATCTGCGAATTGGAAACAGTGTTGAGGAAGCAAAAAGATACGCACTGAAGGGTATAGAAAAGGGTGAAACAACCGGCCAGCATTCGTGGCGTTCCCATCACGTCCTCGGCAAGGTTTACGCTATGCTGAATCAACCGCAGGAACAGCGCGAACACTATACAAATGCCCTGAAAATTCTCGATGAAACCATTTCTCGGACCGCAGATAACAACGTCTTACGCGAGTTACGCGAGAATAGACAACAGATTCAAACCGAACTAGAACAACTCAAAAAATAGGAGGGAATTAGAAAAATATCATGTCCCAAGAGACCTCTTTAAAACGCACCCACTACTGCGGTGACCTGCGCTTAAGCGATTCAGGAACGACCGCCCATCTCAACGGTTGGGTCAAACGTCGTCGCGACCATGGCGGGGTTATCTTCGTCGATTTGCGCGACCGAACTGGCATCACCCAGGTGGTCTTCGACCCGCAGATTGACGAAGAAGCACATGGCCTTGCGGATAGTGTCAGAAGCGAATACGTTTTGAACGTCCGCGGCACCGTTCGGGAACGCGCCCCAGGGGAGCTGCTCTTCCAAGCAGATACCACTTACCAAACAGCACTATCCGACGGCACGTTGTCCCCCGAATTCCGCGCTCTATTTGCGGATGCTGACACCAAATATACGCTATCGGAACACATTGAGATCACCGCGCGTATCCCCAATGAACAGTGGCTTCTCACCGATGTAGAAAATAGTAGAACATATCACATCGAACGCGAAGCAGACCATCTCTGTGTCTATCAGGGCACTGTCAATCCGGAGCTTGCTACGGGAGAAATTGAGATAGCGGTGAATACCTTGCACATTCTCAACATTGCCGAAACGCCGCCGTTTCCCGTTGAGGACGATATTGAGGTAGCAGAAGAGATTCGGATGCAGTACCGGTTCATAGACCTGCGACGGCCGACGATGCAGAAAATGCTTGAAATCCGACATAAAGCTACACTTGCGGCACGCAACTATATGCATGAACAGGGATTTCTTGAAATTGAAACCCCTATCCTAGCGAACAGCACGCCGGAAGGCGCGCGCGATGTGCTTGTGCCGAGTCGTTATCACCCCGGTAAATTCTACGGACTGCCACAATCACCGCAGCAGTTTAAGCAGATTCTCATGATGAGCGGGGTAGATAGATATTTCCAGATAGCTCGATGCTTCCGTGACGAAGACACACGCGCAGATAGGCAACTTGAATTCACACAAATTGACATAGAGATGTCTTTTGCAGATGCAGATGATGTACTTGAGGTCACCGAAGGGCTCATGAAACGGATATTTGAAGAGGCGGGGGGCATTCCATTACAGATTCCTTTCCCGCGGCTCCCCTATCACGAAGCGATGGCGCGGTTCGGAAGCGATAAACCGGACACCCGATTCGGCCTGGAACTTACCGACCTCTCCGATGTCATGGCAGACTGCGATTTTCAGGTGTTCAAGAACGCACTGGCCACCGGCGGACAGGTCAAGGGCATCGCTGTACCGGGAGGCGCGGACCTCTCACGCAAAGAGATTGATGACCTAACAACGTTTGTTGCCACCTATAAAGCGAAGGGATTGGCGTGGATTAAGGTAACAGCAGATGGGTTTTCTTCTGGCATCGTCAAGTTTTTCGAAACGGAACAGCTACAAACAGCACAAACGCGAATGGGAGCGGAGCCCGGGGATATCATGTTTTTTGTCGCTGACAGCCCGAAAGTCGTGGCAGATGCACTTGGTAACCTCCGCCTGCACCTTGGACGCGAACGCAACCTTATTGACGAGAATCTACACAATTTTCTCTGGATTGTCGATTTTCCGCTGTTTGAGTGGCACCCTGAAGAAAACCGGTACAAACCGTTCCATCATATGTTTACCAACGCAACAGCTGAAACATTGCCACTATTGGATACGGACCCAGGGAAGGTACAGAGTCAACAGTACGATTTGGTTTGCAACGGTTACGAAATCTGTAGCGGGAGCATCCGAATTCACAATTGGGACCTTCAACAAAAGATTTTTGAGATTCTAAAAATCGCACCCGAAGAGATTGAAACCCAATTCAGCTATTTCACAGCTGCATTGAAATACGGCACCCCACCGCATGCGGGAATCGCCCCCGGATTGGACCGGATTGTGATGCTGATGCGGAACGAGGAGAACATTCGTGAGGTCATCGCGTTTCCAAAAACACAACAGGGAATCTGTTCACTCACCCAGGCCCCCTCTCACGTGTCAGATGAACAATTAGAGGAGCTATCAATTCGCATAGATGCGGAAGCGTAAGGAGAAAAATAATGAATGAAAACGGAAATAGTAAAAGTAGCCTCGGGCTGCTCATCGGAATCGTCATTGCTATCATCGCTGGCACGCTTATCGGCGGCTTCGCCCCCGGGGTTGCTAAGCATACCGACATCCTTGGTGAGGTCTTCCTGAAACTACTCAAGATGATAGTCGTGCCGCTCGTCATGTTATCAATGATAGTTGGCATTACCAACCTGGGCGACATCCGCAACCTCGGCAGCATAGGTGGCAGAACCGTGCTGTACTATGTGGCAACGACAGGTTTATCTGTCCTGGTCGGAATCATTCTTGTCAACATGATTGCACCCGGTAGGGGGCTCTCCCAAGGGGAAGAGAAAGCCGATTTAAGCTATACCCTTAGCGGTGAGAAGATGCACACCGTCACTCTGGACGGACAGTTCGACCGGACCTATAACGAAAAATATGTCGTCACGCTGGTCGACCAAAATGTTAAAGGGAACGTGGAATCTATATCGGACACCTCCGTGACCGTGGAGGAATGGACGCTTTTAGATGAACGGGCAGATTACATGGAAACCGAAAGCGGTAAGCGGGTGCTGTTCCTTGATGGAACGCTTGCTGATGTCCAACTTCAAAGCACCGGACAAGGTATAGCCATTGGACTTCCGATTGCTACCGCAGTAGAAAACAAAAAAGAACGCGATATGTGGGGGACGCTTAAAGAGGTCCTGCTCGGAAACCCGGCCACCGAAAAGGAGGGGATGATTCCGGAGAACGTTTTCAAAGCGATGGCGAACATGGATATCCTTCCCTTAATCTTTTTCTCACTTCTCATCGGTGGGGCTTTATCGGTCCTCGGTGAACGTGGTCGCACGGCTATTCAAGTGATTTCGGACTTAAATGATGGCGTTATGCAAATCGTCCATTGGATTATGTATATTGCTCCTATCGGCATCTTTGGGTTAATTGCAGGTCGCATTGGTGAAGCGAAGGGGTTTGCAGGCTTCTGGCCCGAGTTAGTGGCTGTCGGAAAGTACAGCTTTACGGTCATCTTAGGGCTTGCTATTCACGGTGTAATCGTTTTACCAGTGTTGCTGCTACTTATCGGTCGGCGAAATCCGCTCAGCTATGTGAAGGGGATGGCGACCGCGTTGCTCAATGCGTTTTCAACTGCGAGTTCCAGCGCAACCTTGCCATTAACAATGGAAGGGGCTGAACACCAGAACGGTATTTCTAACCGCACTGCCAGTTTTGTGTTACCGCTCGGGGCGACAATTAACATGGATGGCACCGCGCTCTATGAGGCAGTGGCTGTTATGTTTATCGCCCAGGTGTACGCAATTACGATGCCGCTCCCGCAGCAAATTATTATTGTCATGACCGCGACACTCGCTGCTATAGGTGCTGCAGGTATTCCGGAGGCTGGGCTCGTCACGATGGTTGTCGTGCTGAGAGCCGTTGACCTACCGATTGAGGGGATAACCCTCATTCTTTCTGTTGATTGGCTGCTCGATAGGTTCCGCACTACTGTCAACGTTTGGGGCGACAGTGTTGGTGCTGGTGTCATTGAAACGTTGGAAGCCAAAGGTGATTCAACGCCAGCGGCAGCGTAGCATAGCGCAGAACAGACGCAAATTCGGAACATAATGTAGATTTTTCGGGGAGGGGTAAAACCCTCCCCCCTTTATCCTCCCACAATCGGGGGGGAATGCGTAAATCCTATAATTGTAAACTTTACCACAGATGAGTACACAAAACGAAACAACCTCACAGCAATCACCGCTTAGTGGTGCAACGATTCTCGCTATTCTGAGCGTCGCGCTCGCGGCGGGATGGATTGCATTTGCCTACTATAAGAGCGGCAGTACCGATGCAGATGGAAATCGGATGCTACTTCTGCACCCGATAGTGCCAATTCTGCTTACCGTGCTGCTAATCAAGGTTTACCGATGGGTTGACATAAAATTTATCGTCAACCTTGAAATTGTGATGATAGTCTTATGGGTTTTTGTTCGGCTGTTAGGTGTGCTCATGCCGTTCATCCTCGGCTTCGGATTCGCCTATCTCTTCAGATTTCTCTGGAACGTACTTCCGTTCCCTAGGCAGTATCAACGCGCAATCGCAACCTTGATAATTATCCTCGCCTGTATCGGCCTATTTTTCTATACAGGTAAACAGATGACCAATCAAGCGAAACAGATGACAGCAGGTTTGCAGAAGTTTTACTACAAAACTATCCAACCTTATGTTTTCGGTGAAAAGCTTAAAGCAATCGCTATCGGCGTAGAGGGTGACACTGAGACACTTTATCGCACCCAAGGGCTTTACCTCATAAAAGGGAATGAACCCCTCGGTTCTAAGTCCAGCATTCCTACTGCTCAACTTATTGACAGACCGATACAAGCAATTGCGGTAGGTGAAAACCGTATCTATGCGGGCACGCAAAGCGGGCTCTATTGGCGTGACAAAAACGACGATGCATCTATATGGAAAAAGGTAGAGAAGACACCTTTCGGTAATCTTTCAGTTCAAGCTGTCAACATTCCGAATTGGGACAGTACCCACATCTATGTCGGAACATCTGAGGGGTTGTTTAAAAGTGAGGATTCGGCTAAGAATTGGAGCGAACTTGAGCCAACAATGTTTGGGGACCTCTCAATTATCAGTATCGTTTCGCTTGAGGATACCCCCGGGGGTGGCCATGGAGCAAGCACGCCTACCGACGAAAATAGTAAGTATATCTATGTCGCTATCAGGTCAACTTCCGAGCAGGACGAGCCGGGTACAGGGGCAACAGTGTATCGGCAGCTACAAAATTCCGACCGTGGCTGGGAACCGCTCCTTATGAGCAATCTCCCTTATCTCTATACGCTCGCTGCTGGAGATAGGGAACCTGCTCAACTTTACGCTGGCACGGCGAACGGCATCTATCAATGTAATACACTTCCGGAATGGCAGGAAATCGAGAACGGCGAAAAACAGGCAACGCTGTCTCTTGAATGGCAGCAAACAGAGGGAACAGAGGTATTATCAACCCCTATTTCACTTTTAATCACAACCCCCCTGGGAGTATACGCTGGCGATGAAAAACAGCTCTGGTATCGTACTATAGACGCAAACGGTGCTGGAACTGAGCCGAATGAACAGAGTGCTAACGATTGGGAAAACTATTTTAAGATTGAAGCGGATGGTGTTCTGGATACATACAAAGATAACACTATTGTGATGCAGGTCAAATCATATTTGACCGAAAAAATACCGACGCTCGCCCAAAAAACGGGCACCGTCTTCAATTTCGCGGGTTCTCTCGCTTCGCAGCTCGGTGGATTTCTCGCCACAGTGTTTCTCGGATTTATTGTTTTTGTCTATGCGAGTCAATCGTTTGAGAACTATTTTCGCAGTTTTACCGACTTTGTTCCAGAAAAACATCGTGAGGCTGTCAAGGCTTACCTGATTGAAATTGATAAGAACATGCAGCAATTCCTGAAGGGACAGGTGACAGTCATCGCGATTGTGTCGGTAATCTCCTGTATCGCTTATGGCGCAATCGGTGTACCTTTCGCGCTACTCATCGGCCTACTAGCAGGGTTTTGTAATGCTATTCCGACTTTTGGGCCTTTTATCGGGGGGGGTTCGCGTTCTTGGCAATGATTATGGGCTTGGCAGCAGGCGATTTTAATCTCATCGAATTTCTCATCCGCTGTGCCTTTGTCTTAGGTGCCATCTTCGGTATTCAGGCAATTGACAATTCGCTCATCTCACCGAAGGTGATGAGCAGTGCCGTAGATGTTGACCCGTTGCTCATTATGTTCGCTGTTATCGTTGGTGCCGCAATACTCGGTTTTTGGGGTGTCCTGCTTGCAATTCCGATCATCGTCGTGATAAAATCTGTTGTTGCCATCTCAAAAACTGCTGAAGACGAGACAGCAGACGAACCTGCTCTGGAGGAACAGTGATGGAAAATCAATCTAACGTTGTCGCAATTGTCGGTAGACCTAACGTAGGAAAATCGTCCCTCTTCAATCGAATTACAGCAGAAACCCGACCGAGCCGGACACACCCGAAACGGGTCGCTGTCGTCAACGATACACCGGGCGTAACCCGAGACCGAAATTATGCAGACGTAAAGTGGCGTAAACAGCCCTTCACGATTGTAGACACCGGGGGGCTGGACGTTGACCCCGATGACCCGCTTATAGATAACGTTCAACTTCAGGTAGAGCAGGCACTCGCGGAGGCACTCCTTATCCTGTTTGTCGTCGATGCCCGGGACGGTATTATGCCCCACGATTCGATCGTCGCGGATAAACTCCGAAAGGCGGGCAAACCCATTCTCCTCGTTGTCAATAAGGTCGATGGCGAACGTTTTGAAAACACGGCTGCTGAATTTTACGCACTCGGATTGGAAAACCTAACCCTGATTTCGTGTGTCCAAAATATCGGTATTCGTGAGCTGCTTGACAAAGTGGCAGATGCGCTCCCTGAAACTGCTGACACCTCGGAAGAGGGGGTTGAGCCTATAAAAATTTCTATCGTCGGCCGGCCGAACGTCGGTAAATCCTCTATTCTTAATTCGCTGCTCGGCGAAGAGCGTATGATTGTGGATAATCGCCCCGGTACAACGCGCGACGCTGTCAATATACAGCTTCTCTACGAAAACGTCCCGTTTGAATTGGTTGATACGGCGGGGATGCGGCGAAAATCCGCAATTAAAAATGAATTGGAATCCGCAACCGTACAACGTGCTATCCACAGCATACGCCAAAGCGACATCGCTACCTTGGTCCTAGATGTTACACAGGAGATAGCACAACAAGACAAAACTATCGCCAGTTTTATTGCACGACACGGAAAAGCCTCTGTGTTAGTCCTCAATAAATGGGATTTAATTGAGAAGGATAACACAACCCACCAGAATTTTATGGCGGATATTGCTGCAGAAGTTCCACAGCTAAATTATGTTCCCAAGGTTTTCATCTCCGCATTAACCGGACAGCGCGTCACAAAGATCCTTGATATTGCCCTTGACGTTCATCGTGAATATTGCACCCGTATTCCGACTCCTGCCCTTAACGAATTGCTTATAGAACTACGGAACGCGCATCCGCCGCCACGTGTAAAAGGCACACGCCCGGCACTTAAATATATCACCCAAGTTGAGACGCGCCCGCCGACCTTTCTCATTTTCGGCAGAAATGTGCATCGGGTCCGACCCCCTTATACAGCCTATCTGATTAACAACATCCGGAAAGCCTTCGGGTTTCACGGTACCCCAATTCGTCTTTTTTATCGGAGGAGTTAAGGTGCGGCGGGTTGGGAGACCCAACCCCTACGAGCTATTGGTTTATGGCTGTTGACTTATAGCAGGAAGTCTCTAACGCGTGTCAAAAACCTGCTTAGAATCACAACCTCTTGCTAATTGCCATTTGCTAATCGCCATTTGCTATATGAGGTATACCATGGCACAGAAAAAGATTTTTATCACGCGTCCCATCCCGGAACCGATTCTCGTTAAAATTCAAGCTGAATACGATGTTGACATGTGGCACACCAGTGCCATCCTGCCCCCTATCGCTGAAAAAATTCCACCGCTTGATGGATTGATGACCTACGGACATGAATTGGTCACAGCGGAGATGTTTGACACTGCGCCTAATCTCAAGGTTGTCTCTGTTGTCGGTGTCGGCTATGACCATGTCGATGTAGATGCAGCGAGAGAACGCGGCATCGCGCTCGGACACACCCCCGGTGTGCTCAGCGACACCACTGCGGATATGACCTGGGCACTTCTGCTCGCTGCCGCGCGAAATGTCGTACCCGCCTATACCCACGTCCAGGTCAACAAACAGTGGCACTACTACGACCCAAATATTCTTTGGGGGTATGATGTTCATCATGCAACTATAGGGATTGTCGGTATGGGACGTATCGGGTATGCTGTTGCAAAACGGGCCCTCGGATTTGACATGAACGTGCTTTATTACAAACGGAATCGCCGACACGATTGGGAAGATGAACTCGGTATTGAATACGTTGAACTGGAACATCTCCTGAAGGTTTCCGATTTCGTGACGCTCCATGTTCCGTTGACAGAAGAGACGACTCACATGATTGGTAAGGCAGAGTTTGAATTGATGAAACCGACCGCTGTTTTAGTGAATATCGCCCGTGGGCCTGTCGTTGACCACGATGCCCTCTATGACGCTCTCACAACGGGACAGATCGCTGGTGCCGCGCTTGACGTAACTGAACCGGAGCCGATTAACACCGCTCATCCGCTTCTTGGGTTAGATAACCTTATCATTGCCCCGCATCTCGGCAGTGCCACTGTCCAAACGCGAATGAAGATGGCAACGATGGCGATGGAGAATTTATTCGCTGGGTTGAAGGGTGAACAGTTGCCTTACGGGGTGCTGCAGCCACGGGGATAGTAAAAGCTGTTAGGTGGCAGAGTCATTTAGTCCGGTAAAGACGAATTGACTCCCTCGGTTTTTTAATCGAATTGCATTTGTCATCGATTTTTGTTAGAATTGCATTGTATGTAAAAGGCGGGTTAAGCGTCCCGTGATAGACCCAAGTCTAAAGACTTGGGCTTCCGCAAAGTTATGCGAAAGCATTTGTGGCTTCAAGCGACATTGCTTTTGTTCTGAGAATGTCAAAAACAAAAGTCTGACGATGCCTAAGCACAAGGGACGCTACCCCGCCCCCGCCCCGAAGTGCCTTAAAAAACGATTTGATGTGTTACGACTTACATTCTCGTGGGATACAGCATTACCTGGATTTCCCGAACACATGACAAGCATATTTTAGATATTTATGAGGTGTGCAGGCTTTTACGTAGTTGTCTCAATATCAAGCAATATACCAGTGCATCAACTCACAACCGATGCCGAACACTATTTAGTTAGACGTGAGAAACCGAAAAAGGTTTAATGAATATAGGCGCCGCTACTACATCCCAGACCTGAAGGATTGGGTTTTGTAGCGGAACGTTGATAAAGGAGAGAAAAAATGAAATTAATCGTAATTTTGAGTGTAATCCTTTTGCTCTTTATCGTGCCTGCGTTTAGCGACCTCACCCCAGATGATATTAACATGCTTCGTTTGATTATCAAAGAGGAGGTTGAGTCGGCGATTGGGGCATCCGAGATAAGGATGAAAGAGTATATCTCTCAGGAAATTAAGTCGGCGATTGGGGCATCCGAGACAAGGATGAAAGAGTATGTCTCTCAGGAAATTAAAACTGTCAATGTCACAATTTCGGAAATGGACAAACGTTTGAACCAGATTTTTGCACTAGTAATCGGTTTAATCGCGTTAATCGTAGTTGTCGTTGGAATTCCCCAAATCATCGTTACATTACAGCGGAAAGAGGTGCGCGCCCAGGACGAAAAGCTTGAAGTGCAGCAAAGACAACTTGAAACGCAGCAAAAACAACTTGAGGCGCAGCAAGAGCAGATTAAAACGTTGCAGCGACAGCTGGAAGCACTTCCGCAGGAACGCGTTGTGGGCCCTTAGTGCTTAGACCGCATCAACGACGACATCAAATGTCGGATAGGGTTGCGAAAATGAACGCTGCTAACGCCGACCCGTACTTACTCGCTGAAACTCCGCCAGATATGCTTGGCTGATATCCGGATTGTTTTTGATAATCAGAAGGTTTTCACAGTTTCGAATCGCAGCATTTTTTGAGAAGTTGTATGAACCGGTAATCACCGTCTCTCCATCGATAATCATCACCTTATGATGCATCATCGCATTATTTTTATCCTCGAGTACTAGGATGCCCGCCTCTTTCATTGATTCATATTCGGAATGTTCATTAATCTGTCGCTCTTCAAACACCCCCGCCACTGTGATTTTGTTTTTAAAACGTTCGCGTATCGCCGCGCCGAGTTCATCGTGTGTAAACGAAAACGCCATGAAATAAATTGACCGCTTTGCGGACGTAATCTCTTCTAAGAGTGCTGAAATCGTGTTGTTTTCGGGGGAGAAGTAGGTAAAAACCTGTGTACCATCGCTTAGCGTCACCTGTGGGTGTGGAATACGCTTCTCGGACCTTCTACCGAACTCTCCATCGTTAAACATTTCCTCGAATTCCCATGTAAAGTTATCGGCAAGCTTCACCGAATTGAGGTAGATGACGTTATTGTTGTTCTTATGAGCCCCATTATAAGTTGTGTTGTAAGACCCAGTCCAGACGTATCGCTTGTCGATGACGATAAATTTGTTATGCATCAAACCCGTGTATCCCGCATCATCAACTACAGGGATGCCTTCCGCCTGCAACCGTTCAATTTGCCTTTCACCGGCATACTTAGCTTCGGTAACAAGCCTGACCGTCACGTTGCGTCCGTGTGCCTCAATGAGAGCATCGGCTATCGGTTTAGAATTGAGTTGCTGCAGAGCAGCATCAATGCCTATCTCCGCTGCTGCAAGTTTTGCAACGAGCCGTTTTTCAAGCGAGTGCGGGTTATTCACATCAACTTCTCCAGAAACTTCGCTAAAGTAAACCTCCCACGGGCTGTCGGGGCCGACTATCGGTTTTCCTATATAATTGCAGAGGAAGCCGAGTGCAACGGCACCAAACGAAATCAGCAGGAACAGTATAAACTTTGTGCCCCAGCTCTTGGGTTCTGTGTTATTTGTGCTTGTATCGGCATTCATAACTCTATACCCCCCACCTTCGCCGTGAATCTTTGAGCGGTTCGAGCTGTGCCTGCTGTTTCTTCCACCTGTAATGTCCCTTCGGTTTGTCCCCAATCCATCGTTCATCTGCTATTTCTGCTGCGAGTTGATAGCGGGTGTCCGCCGTTATCCGGACTTTGTTGGAGGTATTAACAAGCGAAGCGTGCATAAGGAACATACTGAAGATAACAACATCGCCTGCTGAAAACGTTGTAGTTGCCCAGCGGCCCCCGAATTTCTCAATAACTTCAATCGGATTATCGCTAAAGTGTCCCTCAATCAGGTCACGGTCAACATCTGCCTTTCCGTAAGTTTCGCGTACCTTTTCAAATCGGTTGGAACCGAGGCAGAAAACGATGGGCCCCATGTCCAAAGAGACATCCCCGAAGGGTGTCCAGCAGGAGTAGAGATTTTGTGTCCCTCTCCCCATAAAGACGATATCGCAGTGAATCGGGGAGCCAGCACCGGGGCCCGCGGTACGGAGCCACTTAAAATCGAACGTCAGCGCGTTGCCCCCGAGGAAGTGCTTGAAAAAGTTCATCACCGGTGCCCCTTCGACTACCGCTTTGAATGCTGGCAGCTGCGTCAATGCTATGTTTCCCATTGACCCGGTTGAGGTCGGTTCAGGATAATCTGGATTGAAAATACCATCCATCAGTGGGGTATTTGGTGCAAGCATGTCCTTCTCTGTGAGTTTCTCCAAAATCTGCCGCCGTGCAGCGAGAACAGTTTCCGGGTCATGTAGCCCGCGGATAAGCAGATAGCCATCCGTTGCTATCCGTTCTTGAAGTGCCTCGGGGCTATCGAGAATATCGTTGCTTTCCCGTAAATCGGTGCTGACTTCCACTTCCTGATGCAAAAAAGGCAGTTTCATTTTTTTAATATTTCCTTGCGGTTTGATAGGGCTGGGTTCTTAGAGAACGTCCATCGCCATATATCCAGCGCGGCACGTTGTTTGCGCTTACTTTTCTGATTTTTAATATTTCCTTGCGGTTTGATAGGGCTGGGTTCTTAGAGAACGTCCATCGCCATATATCCAGCGCGGCACGTTGTTTGCGCTTACTTTTCTGACTATCCTATTCAATCGACACCGTCGATGGTGGGACTTCTTTCAACCACGCGAGATTGAACCGATAATGTTGTCGGCTGCTGATTAGGTGAATTAATCCGTTTCTGCCTTGGCATACAGATAGATAGCCGCCGGGTTCAGCACTGTTCAATCCCATGGTAAAAGGTCTGCCATCCATCGTTTCAATGTCTCTATCGGGGCCGTCATCTGTAATCAATCGGGTGTGCGTCCAGGTTTCGCCATCATCGAATGAGAGTGCCCCGAAGAGCCCTGTTACGAGCCGTTCGTTTCCTGATTCGTCAAGGAGTGGCATTGTTTCAGGTATTTTGCGGCTGCCCGTAAAGGAGGCGAGAAAAATCGGCCCCTCCTTGAGTCTGAGCAAAACACACCGTTGTCCACCGGAAACAGGTGGGAAAGGACTTGCGCTGTAATGCCATGTCTTCCCATCATCGGCGGAGATGCTTTTCGGCATCCGCCCATCAATTGTATCGCCGCGTCCATACGCCAGGAGCCTGCCATCAGTGAGTTCGACGACAGCCGCGTGAATTCCGGCAATCCATCCCCCGCTTTTTCCAGCAGCAAATTCAGGGATAGGTTGTCCTGCCCCGGGGTCGTACCAGGTTTCACCATCATCGTCGCTTAGCCACACAGCGGTACCGCCATTTCCGCCGCTCACTGCGTCACAAGCGAGCAGTATTGAACCGTCTTGTCTTCGGAAAACCGATGCAATCGGCATGTGTCGCAGGCGGTGTTCGGGTGAGATAAAGCGCGGTTTTGACCAAGTTGCCCCATTGTCATCAGAATATCGCATCACCAGGGCGAGGGGCCCCCAGGTCGCTGCAGCGGACAATCCGTTGAAGTGATAGAGCCGTCCCTTTTCGTTGCACCACAGCGAGGTTGCGTGATTATTCCTGTCAGGTGGTCCCCAAAACGGTTCGGCGGGCTCCCATGCGTTTTCGCCATATCGCAATCGACTCGCGGCAACCGTCAGCTCCCGTCCCCGTTCTGTCACGCACGAGTACCATGCTGTGAACATATCACCGTTCGGGCATTCCGCAATCGCGGGTACGTGATTATGTGCTGAAAAAAGCGGCCCGTTTGAACCCTCCGGAATTTTTATGTATGTGAGCGGCTCCGCAAAGTAAGGGGTAGTGGTAGGCACACGCGCTTGCGTCTCCACATCTGTATCGCGTTCTGTCTGTTTGACGTTGCGTCCCCACAACGGCACCTTTGGAGCCGGCAGTTCCGTAGCTGTTTCAGGTATCGCCCCACACACGACTCGGAAACCGATGTACCAGTGTTTATCTTCTGGCACCGCGCCCATCCGATTCGCGGAGCGTAAATAGCAGAGCAGCGTTGAATGGCTACCCCCCCGCGTCACTCGGTACAACCCATCTTCCCTCCCAATCGGGTCAACTTGTGGATGCGGTTCGTACTCTCCGTACCAATCGTGGCACCATTCCTCCACGTTTCCGTGCATATCGTATACGTTCCAGGCATTCGGCGTAGTTTTGCCGACGTGCAGTGCCACAATTTCCTCGGTGCCGCGGCTTCGGCCGGCATCCGGATACCAACTTTCTCCAATGTTTTTGTGGAATTCAGGAGGCAAGACATCGCCTGTATGAAAATGGGTTGTTGTTCCTGCCCGGCACACATATTCCCATTCCGCTTCTGTAGGGAGTCGATATGGCATGCCTTCCTGCTCGGAGAGCCAGTCGCAAAAGCGTGTTGCATCGTGCCAACTCACAAACACGACCGCTTCGTCATCTTCCTGCGAAAAACCTAATTTTCCCCGGAGTTTGCTATGTGCAGGCTCAAATTTTTCGTACTGAACATTCGTCACCTGAAAACTGCTGATATAAAAGGGTGTGCTGAGCGTCACTTGATGTACCGGCTGTTCATCCCAATCGCCGTCGCGTAGGTGTGCCTTCCCAGCTGTTAGCTCATCAGCAAGGTTCGCGCGTTCCGAACCCATCATAAAAGTGCCGGGTTCAATTCTAACGAACTGCATACCTATTGCGTTCGTATAAGTCTGTCCTTGAATTTTCACGTGTTGCCTACTTTTCTGGTCTCAGATGCTATAATTATCACTATTATAGCAAATTTTGTGGAAATAGACAAATTTAATTTAAATATGCAAAATATCTTGAAAATTATTGCTGAGCATGGTATACTTTAAAATAGGTCTTACGCAATTATGGAAATTGTGTTATAATCTGGACTGACATAGATGTTGAGTTGCGTAATAATTTGATTGTGGAACAGTGGGTATTGAGCGGTCGTGAAGAGGGTCGGCAAGAAGGTCGGCATTTGGGTGGAAAAGCGTTCGCCATTGAGCATATATTGGAAGTTCTCAATGAGCGTTTCCAGGTGAATGTTGTAGCGATGTTAACCCCCGCGCTTGAAGCGATTGACGATTTAGACGTTTTCAAGGGGCTACTTCGATCGGCCTCGGCGGCGGAACACTTAGAGGATTTTGTCCGCACATTAGAAAACTGCGTCAACGGAACGCAGTAGGTATTGTGCAAATATAGCAACCGAGTAACGTGTGGTGCACAAACACCAAAACCTAATAGAATCGATATAGGAGAATATTTTGAAAAACGTGTCTATTTACCATTTGGCCGTGTCCATTTTCTTATTCACGGCTATTTTTATCACCGGAATTTGTTTTGCTAACGACCTTGTCCTGCACCTCTCGCTTGACGAGTTAAACGGAGACGTAGCAAAAGACTGGTCGGAATTCGGAAATGATGCCACCTTTAGCGGCAATCCCAAATTAATCGATGGCAAATTTGGGAAAGCGGTCGACTTTGATGGAAAAACCTCGGCACAAGTTGCCGACCACGCAAGCATCGATATTGTTGACGGCGTTACGATTGAATTCTGGGCAAATGTCCGCGCAGGCGGCGATGTTCAGACAGGTGTCGAAAAAGGGCCAACCTGGGGCGCAGGTTTATATACCCTCGCAGCCTTTTACCGAGGGGGCTCAATCCTACAATTCTTTGATTTACCCGATAATTGTGACGACGAAAATGTAGGGGCCAGCATTCAGGATGGCACATGGCACTTCCTCGCTGGCACATGGGATGGCAAAACTATCAGACTTTACATCGATGGTGAGCTCAACGCGCAAATGGCCTGTGCGGGGAAACTCACACCCAATAATGGCCCGCTATTTATCGGAGCACGCGGCGGAACGGAACGTTTTCTCAACGGTGCCCTTGATGAAATCAAAATGTACAACTATGCCCTGACACAGGATGAGTTGAAAAACGATATGGAAAATCCACTCCCCCTGAATGTTCAACCCGAGGCGAAATTAGCAACGACATGGGCGCGTCTCAAAGCGCAATAACTGACTTAGCGGAGGAATATTGGTAAAGATCACCCTGCTAAAGCATGGGTGCTTTGACATAGCAGTATTCGGGCAAACAGCCCGCTCCTACGCCACACGTTCCCTGTCAAAGATTAAGTTCTTCACTACAGTCATATATCGGTATATCTGTGGTGGTGCACAACGGTGTTTCGGATGCTCCCCAAGTCCGATGTAAACGCTGATATACCGATCTGGATGGGGAAATATACAACCTCTCGGAAGGAAAACAAATGACCGCAGGTCATCAGTTTTTCCTCTAGGTCATCCGTTTTACTTCCGTAGGGAGATTACAAACTATGTTTGTTCCGGTTCAAAGTCCGTCTGGCAAGCCATTAATGCCGACACATTCTAACAAAGCAGGCATGCTAATCAAAAAAGGATTGGCAACGCCATATTGGAGTAATGGTATCTTTTGTATTCGGTTAAACTACGAGACAAAAGAACACACACAGGAAATCTGTGTGGGCGTGGATCCTGGTTCCAAGAAAGAAGGCTTCACGGTGAAGTCTGCGGCTCACACATATCTGAATGTGCAAGCGGATGCACATAACAAGGTTGGGAAGAAAATCGAAAAGCGGCGGACGCTGCGGAGAGGCAGACGCACACGGAAATGTCCGAATAGGAAAAAGAAGCAGCACAACCTGTCGAACCGGAAGCGTATCCCCGCAGGCACACGTGCAAGATGGGATTGGAAACTTCGCATATTAGATTGGTTGTCTAACCTCTATCCTGTCACACACGTCTGTGTTGAGGATATTAAGGCGCGGACAAAACAGTATCAAAAGCAGTGGAATCAGGCCTTTAGTCCTTTGGAAGTCGGAAAGCATTGGTTCTATTCAGAGGTAGAAAAGCGATGGAAACTCCTGACTTTACAAGGGTTTGAAACCAAAGAGATACGCGATCGTCTCGGTCTCAAGAAGTCGTCAAAGAAGTTAGCAGAAACCTTTGATGCACATTGCGTTGATAGTTGGTGCTTGGCATATCACACCGTTGGCGGTTTAGAGATACCCGACAATACCGATATATTCTGTATCTCACCGATACCGATACGTAGGCGAGAACTCCACAGACAAAACCCGCAGAAAGGTGGCAATCGTCCGCGATATGGTGGCACCTTATTAGGGGATGGACTTGTTAAAAACACATTGATAAAGCACGACAAATATGGACTAACACGTCCGAGGTCCCACCGAGGACATCCTATTGCGGGTGTTAATGCGAAAGGCCTATTCTCTGTCTATTCAAAAGATGGACACCGATTAACAACGGGTGCGAAACGCACAGATTTTCAAGTCCTCACACGCCTGAACTTTCAATATAGGAGCGGTGTGAGGGAAAAAGAATGAACTTCGTTCATTTGTTTCCCCTCCCCGTGCTAAAGCAACGGGGTCTCCACACCGAAGATTTTGATGAAAATAGTAGTTTATCTATTACCGCTAATAATTATCCTACCAACCCTAATTAGCTGTGCCATGCGCGCCAATGAACCGATTGGGACGGAGGAGATTGAACCCGAAGAACAGGTGGCAGTCGTCACAACCGATAAAGGTACATTCGTTGTTGAGTTTTATCCTGATTCTGCCCCTGTGGCAGTTGAAAACTTCAAAAAACTCATTAACCAGAAGTTTTACGACGGCTTAACATTTCACCGAAAAGTTGACGAGCCCGGTTTGAATGTCGTTCAAGGCGGATGTCCGGATGGTGATGGAATGGGCGGCCCCGGGTGGACAATCATCGACGAGTACACCAATTCCAACCAGCGGCCCCATGTGAGAGGTACAGTCGCTATGGCACGGACAGGCGCACCAAACTCATCCGGGTCACAATTCTATGTCTGTTTGAAACCGCAACCCCATCTCGATGGACAATACACCACCTTTGGTGGCGTAATTCAGGGCATGGAGGTCGTCGACCGGCTATCAGTAGGCGATATCATGACAAAAATCCGACTGGAGGCGAAATCAAACTATGTTAAGCCAACAGCAGAGTAATCTCATATCCACCGCACTTCTGATTTTAGCCGGTTTGTTTGTCATTCTCCTCTCAGGTTGCACCCAACAAGAAGAGACAAAAGCACCGGCACCTCGTGCACGACCAACTGGCAAAGGTGAAGTGCAAACGCAAGCGAAACAGGAGATTGACCCGGCTACCGTAGTGGCTGTTATTGAAACGGAAAAAGGCAACATGGAATTCGAATTTTTCGCAGCGGATGCACCGCAAACCTCGAAAAACTTCATCAAAAACGCGAAACTCGGGTATTATAAAGATGAACCCTTCAAACGTGTCGAGGAGCTTCTGATTCAGGCGGAGTCACGTTTTGTCGATGACACTATGCCTATTGAGCAAAACGACAAAACACCGAAAAGAGGTATTGTGGCAATGGCAAAGGAGGAGGGTGCCACCGTCTCACATGCCGCTGCCTTCTTTATCTGTAAAGATACCCTCGTTTTGGATAGTGACTATACCATTTTTGGGAATCTTATCAGCGGGTTCGATGTTCTTGATAGTATTGAACGCAACGACAGAATTATCAACATCACCATTCGCGACAAGTAATAAGAGATAGGGCGGCCCCGCCGGGACCGCCCATTCACTCACACCGAAAGGAGAAATGAATGGCACTAACAGTTATCCGAACAGCCCGTCCCAGTCCAGTCTGGCAAGAAAGCTACGTGCGCGTAAAAAAGGGACAACGGCTCGTCATTGATGCAGACGGCGCGTGGTCCCCTGACCTGCAAAACCGAATTGGATGGTGCGGGGCTGATGGAGTCGCAAAAACCCCAGGCGGTGACAGCTATCTACTGCCGGGCACAAACATCGGCGCCCTTATCGCTAAAATTGGCAATGTCGTTTTCGCACCAGGCTCACGATACGATAACCCCGCACCCGCAGACGGTGTTATCTTTCTCGCTATGAACGAAAACCCTAATAACAACAATCAAGCTGGAAGCCTCCTCGTACAAATTATTGTCCTCGACGACGAAGACCAATAGGTTTGAACACACGTTTCAAGACAGGAGAAACGAAATGGAAGAGACCGCAACTCATGAAGAGAGCCAACACCCCGCTGTTAGTTTTACATCCTATCTTCAAGAGCTTGTCACAACCGCTTTTCTCTCTCTAGAGGGATACCGCGACCCAGAAACAGAGCGGGTTGTCGTCAACCTCGGAATAGCAAAACATGTGATTGATACCTTAGAGATGCTGGAAGAAAAAACCAAGGGAAATCTCACAGCACCGGAAACCAATTTCTTGGCAAATTCCCTGTACGATTTGAGAATGGGATATGTTCGCGTGGTCAATAGGCATCAGGAAGCAGCCCAAGAGGAAACGACCTCAACTGAAACGCAAGCGGAGACCGAAACGCAGGACACCGCCGCAACCGATACGCAAGAGGCAACACCCGAGCACGACACCGCCTCAACTGAACCTGACGAAACGGACATCGGTACAAACACGGCAGAAAATAGCGATACGTAGCCTTGAGAATCAAGCGAAACTCTAATTAATTTCTTTGGAGGGCATTCTCTAACAGAGACAATATCGTAACGGAGAATAATGAACTATCAACGCAGAGTCATTATCGCGTTCTCACTATTGATGGGACTTCTAACCATCGGAACCATCGGGTATTACATACTAGAAAAAAACAATCCGAACGCAGAATGGGACCTATTTCAGGCAATCTGGATGACCGTAACTACGTTAACAACGGTCGGATATGGCGATGGGGGAATGGGTATTACCGGCCGTGCCTTTACCATTTTCCTTCTCATCGGCGGTTTCGGACTGTTTTTCTATAGCGTTACTATTGCAACCTCCTTCCTCGTTGAAGGGCAATTGCTCATCTTTTTCAAACAGAGAAAAATGATACGAACTGTTGAGAAAATATCAAACCATTATATAATCTGTGGACTCGGAGATACAGGCGTGCATGTCCTCGATGAAATGTTGGAAACTGAGGCGAATTTTGTCGGAATTGAAATCGAAGAAGAGCGTCTGGAGCATCTGACTGAAACCCGTGAATTTCTACATCTACATGGGGACGCTACCGATGACGATGTGCTCCTCCGGGCAGGTATTGTGCGAGCCCAGGGGCTGGTCGCCTGTCTCAGCCGCGATCAGGATAATCTGTTCGTCGTGATTTCAGCAAAAAAACTCAACCCGAATTTACGGGTCGTCTCTAAAGCAGTGGAACATAATTCACCCGGAAAACTTGTTACCGCCGGCGCGGATGAAGTCGTTTTGCCGGACCATATCGGCGGCATCCGACTTGCATCGGGAATACTCCAACCGCATCTCATCGATTTCTTTACGAAAATACGGGGAGGTCAGCAGTCAACCCGGTTCTCCGAAGCCATCATCCAACCGGGGTCTCCACTAGATGGGATATCCCTACAGGAAGCGCATATTCAAGAACAGACCGGATTAGTTGTTATCGCAATCCGAAATAAGGATGGAACGTTTAGCTATAATCCGCACGATGATAAAAGAATCGCAGCCGGGGATGCGATTTTCATAATCGCTGACCGGCTGCAGCTGCAAACGTTACATAAGCTCACCGGGGACCCATTTTGAGGTCAAATAATTGGAACCCCTCCCAAAAACGGGGTTGTTTTCTGTTTTAACCCATGCTATAATAAATCACCGTTTTCAGGAACAAAAGTGGACCGCTAGGTAAATTTGAGAGGTTTTGAAAGGAAATACTTGTATGCTTGCAACAGTCATTAGCAGTGCAGTTCTAGGCATTGATGCCTATATTGTCACAGTTGAGGTGGATGTCGCGGATGGCCTCCCCGGGTTCAGCACTGTCGGTTTGCCAGACAGTGCTATTAAAGAGAGTAAAGACCGGGTTACCGCTGCGATTAAGAACTCCGGGTTCTACTTTCCCCCGGACAGAATCACCGCCAACCTGGCACCTGCGGATATCCGTAAAGCGGGGTCTGCATTTGACCTTCCGATTGCCCTCGGGGTTATGGCCGCAACAAATCAGGTAGCTAGCAATCGGCTTGAAGACACAATGGTATTGGGTGAACTTGCGCTTGATGGAAGCATTCGGAGTATACAGGGGGGCCTACCAATAGCTATTGCTGCAAAAGAGCACGGTTTGAAGGCTCTCATTTTGCCCGCTCAAAATGCGAAGGAAGCCGCAATTGTTGAAGGCGTGGAAGTTTATCCCGTAACTAGCTTAACGGAAGCCACCGAATTTCTGAACGCTGCGAGAGAGATTGAACCTGAACCCCACACGCTCGATGCCACGGAAGAAAACCCGCTAACCGAAACATATCTCGATTTCATTGACGTTAAGGGACAGGAACATGTGAAGCGCGCCGTTGAGGTCGCCGCCGCAGGCGGACATAATCTCATCATGATTGGACCGCCCGGCTCCGGTAAAACGATGATTGCCAAACGGATTCCTTCAATCCTCCCCAAGTTGTCTGTGGACGAATCTTTGGAAACCACGAAAATACAGAGCATCGTCGGTATTTTACCGAGCGACACGCCTTTAGTTCTGACGCGGCCGTTTCGCTCACCGCACCACACAATTTCAGACGCAGGACTCATCGGCGGCGGAAACGTACCGCGCCCCGGCGAAGTCAGTCTCTCCCACAACGGCGTCCTCTTCCTAGATGAACTCCCCGAATTTCGCAGGAACGTACTCGAAGTCATGCGGCAACCCCTTGAAGATGGACACGTCACAATCTCGCGCGCTGCTGCATCGCTCACCTATCCCGCGAATTTTATGTTAGTCGCAGCGATGAACCCGTGTCCCTGTGGATTTTTCAGCGACCCGACCCGAAACTGCAAGTGCTCCCCTAATCAGATTCAGACCTACGTCTCTCGTATTTCTGGACCCCTGTTAGATAGGATTGATATTCAGGTAGAGGTGCCAGCGGTAAAATATGATGAACTTTCAGCGGACGTAACAGGTGAACCGTCAAAAACCGTGCGGGAACGGGTCGAAGCAGCGCGTCAAGTTCAGCAGCGACGTTTCCACGGCACCACAATCCATGCGAATGCCAACATGGAATCCAAGCAGATTCGGACGTATTGCAAAATTGAAGCTGAAGCACAAGATTTACTCCGCATCGCCATCACGCAATTGGGCTTAAGTGCTCGCGCCTATGACCGAATCCTAAAGTTGTCACGCACCATCGCAGACCTAGAAGCTAAACCCGATATAACAGCACCCCACGTCTCTGAAGCTATACAATATCGGAGCTTAGACCGGAGTTTTTGGAAAAAATAGCAGCGATAATAATGTTAAGACTCGCGAAGGTATAAGGACGAGGAGAAAAAATGCAACCTAACTTCATTATTTTTCTAACGGACGACCAGGGATACGGCGACCTTTCCTGTATGGGGGCAACCGATTTCAGAACACCACACCTCGACAGAATGGCAGCTGAAGGGGCCCGATTCACAGATTGGTACTCCAATTCGCCGGTCTGCTCCCCCTCACGCGCATCGCTACTGACAGGCCGATATCCGTGCCACGCAGGCGTTCGTTCTATCCTGGCGGGCCACCGCACTGCAACTGGGTTGCCACCCTCCGTTCCTACGCTTGCAACTGCACTTAAGGAGCTTGGGTATTACACCGCAATGTCAGGAAAATGGCATCTCGGACTCGCAGAGGGGTCGCGCCCGGAACATCATGGATTTGATGATTGGTTCGGATTTATGGCAGGATGCATCGATTTCTTCTCTCATATCTTTTATTGGGCATTGGGACGACCCGATTTCGACCAAACGCACGACCTCTGGGAAAACGGCGAAGAAATTTACCGAAATGGCGAATACTTTACAGAGCTGATTACCGAATATGCGGTCAGATATATCCGAAAAGCGGTTCAACTTGATAAACCATTTTTCCTTTATGTTCCTTACAATGCCCCACATTACCCGATGCATGCCCCACAGGAATATGTAGACAGATTTCCAAACCTACCTTGGGACAGGCAGATTATGGCCGCAATGCTCAGCGCAGTTGACGATAGTGTCGGCGAAATTTTTGCTGAACTTCAACGACTCGGAGTTGCTGAAAACACCTTCTCCTACTTTCAGAGCGACAACGGCCCCTCGCGGGAAACACGAAACTGGTTAGATGGCACACAAGACCCGTATTATGGCGGCAGTGCTGGTAAACTCAAAGGGCATAAATTCAGTCTCTATGAAGGCGGCATCCGTTCACCCGGAATCATGCATTGGCCTAAAGAAATTCCACCTGGAAATGTCATAAGTGAATATGGTCTAGCAATGGATGTTTTTCCCACCTTTCTATCCGCTGCCGATGCTGACCTTTCCAAATATCAACTTGATGGACTAAATTTATTACCGGTCGTATGTGATGGTCAATACACCCCGCACACCGATATTTTCTGGGAAATGGGCAAACAGACCGCAGTACGGCGAGGCAAATGGAAATTAGTGCTGAATGGTCAATTGGTAGAAGGCGCGCCCCCAGAAGACGATGTCCATCTCGCAAATCTCGAAACCGATATGGGGGAAACGAATAATCTAAAAGACCAACACCCCGAACTCACCGCTGAACTCACCGAAGCAGCGAAAACCTGGCGACAAGGGATTGAAGAACATTGGGAAGCACATAAATCGGAACGAAACGGAACAACCGGCTATGTCAGGAGGTCGTAAAATGCTAAACGATAACCAAGATGCCTATGGACACCTACTTTTAGATTATCATAACGGCACAGAAAACGTCGAAATTGTAGAGAGGGAAGATGGGTTTATCGGTATAAGTTCATTTGGCCCGGCAACCTATTTTGCGAAACATGCAGATTGGGGTGAGCATCAAAGACTCGCAATAGAACACGCTGCAGGATGGGCATTAGATATTGGTTGCGGTGCAGGACGGCACTCTCTCTATCTTCAGGAACAGGGGTTTGAAGTATTAGGGGTGGATAACTCGCCATTAGCCATCCAAACCTGCCGAAGCCGGGGCCTCAAAAACGCGCTTGTCACACCTGTCACACAGTTAAGTTCCAAAACCGGGACCTTTGATACGATTCTCATGATGGGACACAACTTTGGACTCGTCGGCAGCTATAAAAGAGCAAAGTGGCTATTGAGACGTTTCGCTGCTATGACAAGCGATACCGCGAAAATTATCGCGGAAACAATGGACCCGTATCAGACAGAAGCACCTCACCACTTAGCGTATCATCAATTTAACCAAGCTCGAGGCCGAATGACCGGTCAACTGCGTCTACGTATCCGTTACCTAAAATACGCCACGCCGTGGTTTGATTTCCTTTTTGTTTCAAAGCCAGAAATGGAAAACATCCTTGATGGAACAGCATGGCGGGTTGAACACTATATTGACACTGTGACCACCCCCACTTATATTGCAATTTTAGGGAAACGTTCGCGTTCCAGAGACTAAACGAGATATGCCATGACACCTTTTAAGTTCGCCTTTATTACGGACACACATCTTTATCCAAATGCCCCCAAAAACTTTGCAAGTGGGCTTCAACAGCAAAAAAACAGTCTTGCCCTTTACAAAAAATTGATAGGGCAACTGAACGCATTTGACCCTGCATTCGTGATTCATGGCGGAGACATTGTGTGCGGCGGAAAAAGTTTCGATATGCCAGTAGACGAATATGAAGCAGCACTAGAGACCGCAAAACTACTGGGGGAACGCCTAAATGCCCCCTGCTATTATATACCGGGCAACCATGATTTAGACCCTGAAACAGGCTCCAAAGCCGCCTATTTAGAGCAATTCGGCATAAACGGCATGGGGTCCGTCAGTTTCACCCACGAAAACGTCCGGTTTATTCTGCTCGATGCACAAGAAGTTCCGGAAGACCTGACGCATGGATATGTCAGCACGAATCAACTTGCATGGGTCGAACGCGAATTAAAAAGAGCCGATGACTACGGTGAAGAAATCTTCATCTTCTCGCATCAACTCCCCTTTCCAAGCGTTGAATTTCAGGGAACCGGCTCCAGAATTGCCAACTCCGCAGAAATCCTCGAAATTGTCGCACCTTTTGAAAGACACATTTTAGCCTTTTTTTGTGGACATTTACATCTTAACCGTGTCTTCAGGGAACAGGGAATGTTATGCATCGTCACCTCCGGCATTATCTGCTACCCGATGATGTGGCGGCAGGTCTATGTATACCCCGACCGAGTTGATATAAAATCTGTCGCTGTTGACCTGCCAGAAGTCGTTGCTGAATCTGAAGCCGTCAGTCCAGATAACAATCTATATCTGTTAGGTCGGCCCAGAGACCAAGAATTTAGTATCCCACGGCGAAATGAAGGAATTGTTAGGGAATGATTAAAGTTCAAAACCTCTCAAAAAACTACGGCCCATTTAAGGCACTCAAAGATATCTCCTTTACCGTAGACACGGGGCAAATTGTCGGGTTTCTTGGGCCTAACGGGGCAGGTAAAACCACGACGATGCGAATCTTGACCTGCTTTATGCCCGCAAGCAGCGGAAAAGCCACAGTCGCAGGGTACGACGTTTTCAAAGAATCCCGCGAGGTACGCAAACGTATCGGATATCTGCCAGAAAACGTCCCGCTCTACCTGGAAATGACTGTCACAAAATACCTCTCTTACATGGCAAAGATACGAGATGTCCCCCGTAAACAGAACGCAGAACGGTTGGATAATGTTATTGAGGCATGCGGTTTAACCGAACGACGGCATCAGATTATTGGGCAATTGTCGCGCGGTTTCCGACAACGCGTCGGTTTAGCACAAGCACTCGTCCATGAACCGGAAGTCCTAATTCTGGATGAACCAACATCCGGATTAGACCCACGCCAAATTGTCGAAATCCGAGAGTTGATTAAACTGCTCGGCAAAGAGCGAACCATCCTTTTCAGCACACACATCCTTCCCGAAGCAAGCATGACGTGTGAACGACTACTGATTATCAGCCAGGGCAGGCTCGCCGGGGATGTTGAATTGTCCAACGGGCGCGCTGTATCTACACGAACCTTCGTAGATGGTGACTCCTCGCTTGAACCCGCTACTTCGGAAGAAAACGCAGGCCCGATAAAAACACTCACTCTCGTGGTGGCAGACGGGCCCCCTGATGATATAGCGAATGCACTCAGCGGCCTCCCAGACGTGATTACGGTTGAACAAGCTGCTGACAGTGCTGATGACGCGGCGACATTTCACGTTCACTATACTTTGGAAAAGGATATTCGGGCGATGCTGGCAAAAACTGTCGTCGCGCGTGGATGGAATCTATTGGAAATGCGTATCGACGAGATGAGTTTGGAGCGATTGTTCCTGTCCCTAACCTCCAAAACGCCTAGATAGGGACGGTTCGCCAAGTAATAGGCATTCTCCGTATACCCTACATAAAAAAATCTTTTTCCCTTGACAAACTTTCGGTTTTTGTATAAAATAGAATCTGTGATAGACACCCAGCTAAAGAATCTATAAAGACTTTTGAGAAAAACATTTTTCCTTGACTTTTTTTCAAAATTTTGTATAATTGTTAATGATTTCAAATTGTGACGGTCAACTTGTCCGGATACACCCTATTCTACAAGAAGCATCGAGGCTAATGTCTGCTTTAGACAAAACCCTAAGGGGGCGGTTTGTACCCATCGGTATCAGGACAGATGCTCAACGCCAACGAAAGGTGACAAAAATGCAAAATGCAAACACCGCTCGAAATATTAAGAGAATGTGTGCAATCCAGCTGAGCCAATCTGATAGTTGGTCTCTGCACCATCTCTTTGCATCTTCACCCGTCACACGTTTTATTAGCTTATCGTTAACCCCCCCCCTTAATAATTTAAACAATCGTAATAGTATATTAGATATCAACGGGTCAGTATTGAGAGTAGCTGCTGGCCTGTTTTTGTGCCTGCGCGTTCTCTTTCTTGTGAAGGAGGTTTCGTTGCGGGCTATTTTGTTTGCAGAAATCGGGATGGACGCATCCCGACAAAGCACTAACGCTACGTATCAAGGGACTTGTACTGTTTTGTCCCATCTACCTTAAGTTTTAAGAAAGGAGTTATTACATGAAAAAGCTGATAATAGCTGTAACTTTTACGCTCGGGTATCTCTTCGCGATAGTCGTTAGTCCAATGCTCGGGCACGCTGCTCCCCTCGGCGAAGTCGCAATCTTTACCGAACAAGCTGGTTGGATTGCACTAGACAAAGCCAAGGAGGAAGGTAAGGAATTGGCAGACCTACTCAAGAAACCCGCGAAGGTCGTCACACTCGGCGATCAGGAAATCGGAGAGTGGGCTGAAGAACGCATCGATAACGATATATCTGACATCATTGTTACATTCGGTTGGTTTCCAACTACACTCTATAAACCCGGGAACGCTGAACCGGACGATTCTATTGCTGAAAAATTCCTTGAAGGCGGAAATGTCATCCTCAATACTGCGGATTATATTTTCTATGTTACAGAAGGCGGCGGCGCAAACGGCGTGGCCGGCCTACAGAATATGATGGACCTCAATAATGTTGAGATGTGGTCGGACGGAACCGCTATCGCCCCGACAGAGGATGGCAAGAAATATACGCCCAGCCTCAGGAATTTTGTCTCAGCCCGGACCTTCAAAGCAGACCAAATTGTAGATCCGTGGGAAGTTGAAGTGGTTTTCGGTGATAACGGTGCGGGGTTTCTGGATCCGGCCATTGTTCACGATACCGAAACTGGGGGCCGCATCGGAATTGCTTTTCAAGAACCCAATGTACCAACCCTCCCACGCGGTAAGGTCCTAGCCGAAATGATCGATAACTATCTCGCTGAAGTACTCGGGGCACACGCGGTCGACCCAAACGCCAAGGTCACCACAACCTGGGCGCAAATCAAATCAGATTTTTAACTTGTAACTTTAGGGACGTACCGTTCGGTCCGTCCCTATAAACCTACTATTCCAATAATATCATTGGACAAAATCTCAAAAAGGAGAAATTAATGAACATTAGAAGTCTATTATTCTTATTGGCAATCCCCGTTGCCTTTACTTTCACGGCATCTAGCTGGGCAGCCCTCGGCGATGTCGCCATTTTCAGCGAAGCTGCCGGATGGATTTCAAAAGAGAATGCTGACATCCAGCGCGCTATTGTCTTTGATAATCTGCAAGACGCGGTCCCTGCTGTCGACGAGGTCGTCTATAAAACCGATGCAGAAATCGGACCCTGGGCAGAAGAACGTATCGACGATGGCATCGCAGACATCATTATTGTGTTCGGATGGTTCCCAACAACGCTTTACACCCCCGGAAATGCCCAACCTGATGATTCTATTGCCGAACGGTTCATCTACGGCGGCAATGTTATCTTAAATTGTGCTGACTATATCTTCTATGTTACCGAAGGCGGCGGCGCAAACGGGGTAGCCGGCTTGCAGAATATTATCAATCTCAACGTAGATATGTGGGGGGACGGAACGCAAATTACCCCAACTGACGTTGGAAAGGAATTTACACCCTCTCTTGTAGATTTTACCTCCGGACGACCGTTTAAAAGTGAGCAGATCGTTGATCCGTGGAGCGTTGAAGCCGCTTTTGGTGATAACGGAGCAGGATTTTTCGATCCCGGTATCATTAAACTCAACGACAGCAGCGGACGCGTCGGAATTTGCATGCAAGAACCCAATGTAGGCGACCTTCCCCGTGGACAGGTGCTTATTGAGATGATCGATTTTATCTCGCAACAAGCAGATATAGCTACACCTGTTGAACCCGCAGGAAAAGCATCTACGACATGGGGACATCTCAAAGCTGTACGCTAAAGTCAAAAACGTACCATAACCCAATTTTACAAAAAAGGGCATCTTCCGAAAGGCGGATGCTCTTTTTTTCTGCACCGAAGTGTGCTGTTCAAAAAATTGTTGATTTTTTAATAAATTTGTGATATAAAATCAGAAATATCTTTTTAAACGGAAGAAATACCTATGAAACTCGTTACATTCAAACATCCTTCGTTAGATAATCCGCCTTTTACATCTGATGTCTCGGATGTCGGAGCGTGGATTGATGACCAAATTCTGGTGCTCTATGTAGGTGCACGAGATATGATTGAGCTTTTTGAACGTAATCTTATAGAAGAAGCATCAAAGCGGATTGAGTCAATATTAAACTCACTTAAAAAAGGTAGGGATATGTCCGATATCGTTTTCCCAATTGAGGAGGTGCAGCTGCTCGCGCCATTTCCGAATCCAGTAAGTCTACGCGATTTCGGGGTCTTCAAAACCCACATGGATGCCGCCTCACGGATTACCGGCAAAGAGATATCCCCCGAGTGGTTCAAACTCCCTAACTATTACCGCGGCAGCACTAGCCCAGCATCCATTGCTGGACATGGAGCCGTTGTGACATGGCCCAACTACACCGAAAAACTCGATTTTGAATTGGAATGGGGGGTTTACATCGGCAAAACCGGGAAAAATATCTCAATTGCAGAAGCCCCCGACTATATCGCTGGTTATACCATTTATAACGACATTAGCGCACGCGATATTCAATTCCGACACATGACACTCTCACTCGGACCCGCCAAAGGGAAAGACTTTGATAATAGCAACATTATGGGACCGTGTCTCGTCACCCCAGATGAAATCGGTGACCCCTACAACCTCAAAATGACTGCAAGGGTTAACGGTGAAGTGTGGGCGGAAGGCACTACATCCGATATGTATTACTCCTTCCCAGAAATGATTTCATTTATATCACAGTCAGAAACGCTTTTCCCCGGCGATTTTTTGGGCTCCGGCACCGTCGGAAACGGATGCGGATGGGAGCTTGACAGATGGATTCAACCGGGAGACGTAGTCGAACTTGAGGTTGAAAACATCGGCGTCCTCAGAAACCGTATCGGACAACCTGAAGAGAATCCAGCCGCTTGGAAGGAAAAGGTTTAACCGTGCGACTTGAAAATAAAGTGGCCATTATCACTGGCGCAGCATCCGGTATCGGAAAAGCCACCGCCAAACTCTTTGCCCAACATGGCGCGAAGGTCGTTGTGGCAGATATTAATGAAGATGGTGGAAACCGCACCGTCGTTGACATTCAAGACAGCGGTGGCGACGCAATTTTTGTCCAAACCGACGTAACCATTGCTGATGACACTGTGCGGATGGTTGAGGAAACCGTCAAAAGATACGGAAAATTAGATATCTTGTTCAACAATGCTGGAATTGCGATGCGGCTCCCCGTTGCCGATTTGCCCGAAGCCGACTGGCATCACTGTTTGGGGGTTAACCTCACCGGCGTTTATCTCTGCGCCAAGGCAGCAATTCCGCAGATGCAGAAAAACGGCGGCGGCTCCATCATCAACATGTCCTCCATTTACGGGCTTGTCGGCGCGGATGTTCGGGCCGCCTATGTTGCCTCCAAAGGGGGGGTAACCAACCTCACCCGTGGAATGGCACTCGATTACGCGCGGGACAATATCCGCGTCAACTGTATATGTCCGGGTTTCGTTGAAACGCCTTTAGTTGCGGGGGTCGTCAAAACCCCGGCGGAATATCAGAAACTTGCAGACAAACATCCGATGCGCCGCCTCGGGCAACCTGAAGAGATCGCTTATGGGGCATTATATCTTGCCTCTGATGAATCCGCATTCGTTACAGGCATTGCCCTACCGATTGATGGCGGCTATACGGCTGCCTAAATCCATAGACGCGTGTGTGGTGTGGTGCGTAGGGGTGGGGTTTCCCCGCCCGATGTGTTTCGTTATGAGGTGTGGTGTGTAGGGGCGGGGTTTCCCCGCCCGATTTGAAACTACTGAAAAAACCGTTGAAAAAGTTAGCGAATTTCGGGTATAATATTAACGTGAGTTTGGAAAAAGTTTTCCTTAGTATACGGAAAGTGAATAGCAACACCTCGAGAACCGTTGATGGAACGCCCTACCAATGTAGATGCAACGACTTAGCCGCGACGTTGTGTTGAAGTTGCTATGAGGAGAATCCCGACCTGCAACGTGCTGTCTATCGCCATTTTGGGAGAAATGTATGAGAAAAATTTCCTATTGTGCCTTTCTCATCTTACTTATAAACAGCGCGTACCTATTCAGCTTCGGTGAACCGACACTCTTTTATATATTCAACGTCCTGTTCCACGTTGTACTCGGGACTGTTCTGATACTTCCGTTCAGCATCTATGTCTATCGGCAGGTCAGGTCCAGTTTTCACGGTGAGGGGAGCGAAACTCGACACCCCCGTGTGGTCGCTAATTTGGGAATTATCGGTATAATTATCGGTATCATCAGCGGCGTGTCCCTGATGATTGTTGGGGCGACAGCTCCCTATCGTTGGCTGCTCATTACGCATATCGTCAGCATAAGTGCTGGTAGCCTTCTCTTCTGCATTTATCTATTGAGACATAGTACACGTCTGACCGCACCGCTGAGAAAGGTGACCATCGGTGTGCTAGTGTGTGTCCTGCTTTTCCCGATCGGCGCGAAACTTGGGCAACGTTTCCTGCCGAACCCGCAATATCTGGTCAAAAATCCGGCACTGCCACCAACTAGTATGTACGAGGAGGGCGGGGGCACAACCGGACACTTTTTCCCCGCAGCCGTTGAAACCGTAGCCGGGGACCTAATTCCAACTGACTTCTTTCTCACGTCAGAGTCATGTGCAGCAAAAGGATGCCACCCGGACATCTATCGGCAATGGAACGAATCCGCACATCATTTCTCCTCTTTCAACAACCAGTGGTACCGAAAATCAATTATCTATATGCAGGAGGTCAACGGCATTCAACCCTCAAAATGGTGTGGCGGCTGCCACGACCCAGCGATTTTACTCAATGGCGTAATGGATAGACCCATCCGAGAAAATATGCATACCCCCGCAGCACAGGCAGGGTTAGCATGCACCGCCTGCCACTCCATTGAAAACGTGAAGGATACCATGGGCAACAGCGGATATATCATTAAATATCCACCGCTCCACAATATCGCCGCAAGTGACAATCGTATCCTCCGAAGTTTGCACAACTATCTCATCAAACTTGACCCGGAACCGCACAAAAAAAGCTTCCTCAAACCGTTCCATCGTAAAAACACTGCCGAGTTCTGTTCCACCTGTCATAAAGTGCATCTAGATGAACCGGTAAACAATTTCCGATGGATCCGCGGCTTCAACGACTATGACCAGTGGCAAAAAAGTGGTGTCTCGCATCAAGGGGCGTTATCCTTCTATTATCCCGAAAAAGCAAAAAAGTGTACCGATTGTCACATGCCCCTTGTCGCCTCTAAAGATGCAGGAAATATCGATGGCAAAGTCCACAATCATCGGTTTCCGGCTGCGAACACGGCACTCCCCTTTGTGAATCAACACCCGGAACAACTTAAGGTTGTCACACAGTTTTTGCAGGATGACGTGATAACCCTCGACCTATTTGCAGATGGCATGCCGATTCCCAATAACGGCACACAAGTTCCACGCGGGGGAGATACCCGTATTGATGTTGTGGTCCGCACCCGCAATATCGGGCACCATTTTCCCACCGGAACGATTGACGCTTTTGACATCTGGTTGGAACTCAAAGCCACCGATGAAAACGGCAAAATCGTCTTTTGGAACGGCAGAATTGCTGCACCTGACCGAAACGGACCCGTCGACCCCAGCGCGCATTTTTACCGCAGTTATATGCTTGACGCACACGGAAACCTTATTAACAAACGAAACGCATGGGCACTCCGAACTGTACTCTATACAAACACTATCCCCCCAGGAGCCGCCGACACCGTTCGATATCGATTAGAGATTCCCCCTGATTGCGGAGAAGTGCTCTCGCTTGAAGCAAAACTCAACCATCGCAAATTCAACTGGTGGCATACACAGTGGGCTTATGCGGGAGTCCGAGACCCAGAGGATACAGATTTTCAGGTTGATAAAGGCTACGACGATGGAAAGTGGGTCTGGCAAGGCGATACCTCCGATGTAGCAGGAAAAATCAAAGCCATTCCAAACCTCCCGATTACCGTAATTGCCGCTGCCAAAACAACCTTGAAAGTTGTAGACGCACATCAGGTGCAATCTCAAAAAGTCGTCCCCACACCACCGTCGCCATCACAAGATACACGCGAACGTTGGAACGACTACGGCATTGGGCTCCTCCTCTCAAGGCGACCTCAGAGCCGCGCAGACCGCGTTCCTAAACGTGACCGAAATTGACCCGGACTATCTGGATGGATGGGTGAACGTAGCGAGATGCCGCATCAAAGCGGGAGATATGCAAGGGGCTGAAGCCATGCTCAAAAAGGCGTTTGACATCCAAAAAACATTGCCACCTGAAAACCCGCATCGAGGAAAGGTTCACTATTTCTATGCCCTTGTTCAAGAAGCTTACGGAAACTACGACGTAGCAATTCAACACCTCCAGCACGCCACGGCACAATTTCCACGCGACACACGGGTCCGCAATCAATTGGGACGCATGCACTTTCTAAAACGGGAATATGACACTGCTCTATCACAATTTCAGAAAACACTTGAGGTTGACCCGGAGGATTTAGATGCACATTACAACATGATGCGATGTTATCGTGCCTTGAAAAATATACCCATGGCAGCGACATCGCAAAAACTGTACCTACGATTCAAGGCAGACGAATCTGTTGATGCGATTACCGGCATTCCTCGCCGCACAGACCCCAATGCCAACCGTGAACGTCAGCCAATTCATGAACACACCAACAGCTATTTGACTGATTGAATTCCGAAGCACCGCTATCACAGATTCAGTATTCGGGCGACAAGCCCGCTCCTACAAAGTGAGGTTCCCTCTCTCGCTAGGTCTGCCTCTTAAGGAACATTATCCCAACTTGTGCAAATTTAGGCGATATCCTTGTAGGGGCGAGGTCACCTCTCCCGCTAGGTCTGCCTCTAAATCCCATTATCTATGGACTTTATCAACGCGCTGCGTCCGTCTTGGTAGTAGTAGGGACCCGTGTCTCCTGCCCTTATACCGGTCAAGGTTTTATTTCTTCAGCACTCCCCACGTTACTTTTTTTTTATCGCGTGGGGTAACAGGCAGCACATCATCACTGATCCAATCCAACATTACATCATGCCCCGGGTGGTTTGTGAGCCGTGTAATCACGTGTGTCTGGCGATGATACTTATAGATATTGGCATCTGGGAAGTCAAAATCACCCGGGAGTGCTCTGTTCAAAGGTATAGCTGCACGTGCACTAAAAACGATTGATTTCCCATCATCCATCCAGTCAACGCTAATTCCTTCCTGGTCCTCCGGTATTTGTAGCTGTCTGATGTTTTCTCCGTTGCGGTCACATATCATATACCGAAACGCTTTGAAAAAAGGCCCTTCCCTGGGCTCATTGGGTACATGCACGGTTTTCCACTCTTTCTGGAGAAACACAATGTGTTTGCCATCAGGGGACCAACGCGGTCTTGAACGGTGAATCCAGAATTCCCCGCCTACAGCCGGTGCCGGTATCAATGGGCGGTGGTTGCGCCCATCGGCATCCATTATCCAAATCGTGGTATGGACTCCGTGCGTTGTAGGCACTGCACATATTATATGCTTGCCATCTGGTGACCAATCATGCTGGATACCCCAGAAATCCGATATTTTTTTCATCGTTCCCGTTTTTATATTCAGCACATAGGTACCGTTTTTTTGAACACGGTCCTTGTCATGAATAGGACGTTCAAGTTCAAAAACGATAGACTGACCATCCGGTGAAAATGAAGCTATATTGAGAGTACTCCCATCATTTTCTGTGAGTTGCCGAATGTTTGTGCCATCTGGATCCATCAAAAAAAGAACGCCCCTTCCATTTATCCGGACACTTCTTTCAAACAGGATGTGTTTGCCATCGGGAGACCACCTATGTGGGTAGGGGTCTAACTCTTCGGATTCTGTGAGTCCTGTCTGGTTGCTGCCGTCATCGTTCATCACATAGATACCTTGAACACCCTCGCGTTTTGAGCTAAAAACAATTTTGGCATGGGCGGCGGTTGACAAAAGCAGTAGCAGCAGGCATAAAAGAAAAACTTTGTGTGCCTTCATGGGTATGCTCCTTAAAGAGAGTGGCAGGGGAACATGCCCCCCGCCAGTAAAACAAATCATGGACCGTCGTCCGAAGTAAACGTCACAGCCGTTGTCCCTGTCTGTTGTTTTGTATCTACTTCCCAGTCGTCTCTTTCAAGATTACCTGTCGTTGTACTCACCTGAAGGTGGGTGTGCGCGCCAAAATAACGCTTATCACCTTTTTCAAGGGTGCCGATGAAACGATTGAATTCCCTCCCATTGTCGTCAAAAGCACCGGGATAAAAATACTGAGAGGTTTCACCAACTTTAATAATTTCGGGTGGCTTGGTATCGCGTCGCTCAGGAGCTATACGGGCACCCTTGGGTCCGTCGTATTCATTCGTTATGAACCACGGAGCAACTTCCAGCGGGTTCTCGTTTGGGTTTTTTGCCTTGAGGTTATCCGTTGGGTTTGAGGCATAGGCAAAAGAATCCATAACAACATACGAACCGTCGTAGTAGAATCTACTGATCTCCGCGTAGCCGATGGCACCCGTCTTTTTACCTATTCGCCACAAGCCGATGGATTCAAACATCCTCACTTTGTAGGAAGCGGTGTCTTGGTCAATATTACCATCTTCATCCATGAACGATTGAACCACAGCCTTTATCGTATACTTCTCCCCTTTAATCTTACCGGGTGTTTTATCAGCAGGAGAGAAATAGGCAGTCGTTTTCGGATTGTTTACATGACTACTGCTCCATCCCACATAAACATCATTAATATACCACCACACATCTGAAAACGGTTCATCCGTTTTTAGATAAGTCGTGTGGTATGTGATACCGTTATAAGAATACTCTGTCGGTGTCAGATGGGAACTCCACAATCTTAATGGCTTCACTATTCTGGACACCGACTACCAATAGAGAACAGAGTATCGCGATTGCGATACCGATTGATTTCAATCCTATCATTTTTTTCTCTTTTGCTATATAGCCTATAGTCCTGTTTAGGGGTCCCTATCCTTGTTCGGTAGACATTCCATCCGAAGTTAAGAAGGGATTGGGGTACCCTGTCAACATGGTAAGTTATCGATATTCTAAAACGTTTTCATATTTCTGTCAACAATTTTTTTGAAAGTCCTGTTATAGTAAGGCTTACAATTATTTATACATGGCAATGTGGCAAAAACGCCCGGTTTTCCTCTCCCCCCGCCTGCGGGGGGATAAAGGGGGGTCTTAAAGTCAATGTCCATTTATTTTCCAACTTTACTATATTTAGCACGATTTTCGCTATTTTCTGCAAAATGAATTGGGTATTAGCTCCATCCGGGCGAAAAGTTTCATGCGCGAAAACCTCTTCTTTCCGCGTTCTCCGCGCTAATCCGCGATTTGTGGCGGACTCGCCCAAATGCGACGTGCATTCATAAAATTCCGGATTGAAAATCCTCTTGCCAAAATTTCGGAAGTACGCTATTATCTTTTTATCACTAAAAAAAAGGAGCAAAACATGGCAGTTTTTTTACATACACGTGTTCGCGTAAGCGATCTGGACAACTCTATTAATTGGTATTGTGACCATCTGGGGTTCAAAGTGCTCAGCCGCAGCGATAAATCCCCAGCGGGTAACCAAATTGTACATCTTGAGCTTCCGGGAAACGACCATACGTTAGAATTAACCTATTCACCCGATTTTGAACTTCAGGTGCAGGAAGACCTGATGCACTTCGCTATTGGTGTCCCAGATCTGGTTGCGTTTTGCGACGGTTTAGAGAAAGCCGGTCTGGAAATTTGGCCAGATGGGTGGCGTAAGCAATTTACATCCGGTGGCATGAAGATGGCATTCATCACCGACCCAGATGGATACGAGGTTGAACTACTAGAACGCAAAGATGCCACCGGCGACCCGCTCAGCGTGCTGGAAGAGTCGTAAAGGGGCGGTTGTGAGCAGAGAGACCTGGCCCTCTTCTACTGTTAGACATAGGGCCAGAACTGATTCCATGCCGTCATCCAGTCTCGCCCGCGGCTTTCAACAGTGACGGGGCCCGTTATTTCAACCCCCGGTCTTCCCTTGAATTCTGCGACTTTATCAGCACTTGCCACCTCAATTTTGATTGTTGTCGGCTGTGTGGGGACGTACGGTGTGACGCGTGTTAAATCTGTGAGTGCCGCTCTCGCAGCGTCTTCTATCAGTTGACGGGCGCGGACAGGCGAAAGTTGCCGCGCGCTAAATCGGCTCAATCCTTTCTTAACAGCGACCGTTGGCAGTTCCTCGCCGAGGAGGGATTTCGCTTCTCGGCAGACTGCCGTGTCGCCTGTGACAAGCGCGATAGGAACGCCATAGTGACCGTTGAGCGCTGCATTTACACCAGTTTCACCGACAAGTTCATCGTTGAACCAAAGATTTCTATACCGGACACTACTAATCGTATGACACAACACGCCATCGGGCGTACCGCTGCGGGCATGCATTCCAATCAGCAAGCATGCATCACAGCCATCCTCCCACATCTCATCATAGCGGCCCCAGCCGTGGTGTGCCACCCATTCGCAATCCGGATGAATTTTATCTGGCACGAGTGAGTTGAAGGTCCAGCCTTCGCCTGCCCCGTGGCAATCTACGACGACAATCTCTGTCGCTCCTGCTGCTTTCGCTCCGCGCACCGCAGCGTTAATTTCTTCGGTATAGAGGTGCCGCCCCTCTTCGAACATCGCAGCTCCCTCCATTAACCTGCTCCCACACGACAATACCGCTTACACCCTCCATATCAGACATGATTAGCACTCGCATTTTTCTTTTCTCCTATTCATCGTAGGGGCGAGGTGACCTCGCCCGCTAAGTCTCACTCTAAATCCCATTATCACTTAGATTTAGTATAGCCCCGTTATCCTTAAAATACAAGCACAAATGCTAGAATCTTGACTTATCGCGTCTATTGTGGTATAATTCATTTAGAAAAAACACTCCGGAAATAAAGCAAAATGGAGAATACACATTTTAATTCTATAGACAGGGACGCAATTAAAGCGGAAGTTCACGCCATGCTGCAAGCTGCAATTGCTGCTGCTATTGCGGAAAACTGTTTGCCCGCAGCAGGAGACCTCCCGACGCTCGACGTGCCAGATATTCCGTTTTCGCCGACCAAAACCCCTGAACATGGCGATATTGCGACCCCGGTCGCATTGGGACTGGCGAAAAAAGCACGTCTAGCCCCGCGCTGTTGCACAGTAGCCGAAATAATTGATAAGCATATCGAACGGGATAAATACCCGAGTATCAGCGAGCTTAAAATTGCAGGACCGGGTTTCATCAATATCCATCTTTCCAAAACGTGGCTTTACGACACCCTCCGGCGGATTGCAGCCGAGACGACAGAATACGGCAAATCCGACAAAGGCGCAGGCTCTAAAGTCCAGGTTGAATTTGTCAGTGCGAACCCCACCGGACCGCTTAACGTCGTCAGTGGACGTGCCGCAGCAGTTGGGGACACCCTCGTCAATTTGCTAAATGCCGTAGGTTATCAGGCGGTCCGTGAATACTATGTCAATGATGCGGGGGGGCAGGTGGACCGACTTGGTGAATCCATAGATATCCGCTATCGACAAGCACTCGGTGAAACCGATTTGGAAATTCCGGAAGGCGGGTACCATGGAGAATATTTACAGGATTTCGCAAATACTATCATCGCAGCGGAAGGCGACATCTACCTTAAACTTGACACACCTGAGCGGGTAGCACGTTTCCGGGATAAAGGAATTGGACACCTGCTAGAACAACAAAAAATCGCTTTGGAACGTTTTCGGGTTAATTTTGATGTTTGGACCAGTGAAAAAGCAATCCGTAACAGCGGAAAACCTGAAGAGATTATTGAGCTGTTTCGTCAAAAGGATTACCTCTACGAAGCAGAAGGCGCGACCTGGTTTCGCATGACGGATTTCGGCGACGACAAAGATTGCGTTGTCATACGGAGCAATGGCGAATACACCTATTTCGTACCAGACGCTGCGTATCACCGCGATAAATTTGACCGGGGGTTCAATAAGGTCATCGACCTGCTCGGCCCTGACCATCAGGGGCACGTTATGCGACTAAAAAATTTCGTGAAGGCTCTCGGTTTATCCGACGACTGGTTGGAGGTCGGCATCATTCAGCAGGTCAACCTTGTCGATGCAGATGGCACTCGGCGCGATATGTCCAAACGGAGCGGACAGTTCTTTACGCTTGACGCACTCATCGACGAACTAGCCGCGACTGTTGGAGAACGGTTCGCTGTGGATGTCGCCCGGTACTTCTTTCTGATGCGTGGCAACAATACACATCTCGATTTTAATCTTGAGCTTGCTGTCACACAGGCAACTGAAAACCCCATCTTTTATATTCAATATGCCCATGCAAGGTGCTGCAGCATCTTGCAGCAAGGCCGAGAAGAACAGATTCAGCCAAAACCTATTGAGGATGTATCATTGGAACTGCTTGCAGAACCGATTGAACATGAACTGATTCGAAAATTGGCGGATTTTCCATCAATCGTGCTCTCTAGTGCTGAAGAACGCGAAGTACACCGTATCGCCCATTATCTAAACGAGTTAGCCGGACAGTTTCATCCATACTACAATAAACATCGCGTCCTTGAGGCATCAGATATGGAACGGACACACGCGCGCCTCATCCTTGTCCAAAGCGTGCAGACTGTATTAGCAAATGGTTTGAGGGTGTTAGGCATTTCGGCACCGGAGTCAATGTAATACCATTTCTAATTGGAAATGTCTCTTTATTGTAGCATAAACTTCCAGTTTGTGCGTTGTAGCATAAACTTCCAGTTTGTGCGTTGTAGCATAAACTTCCAGTTTGTGCGTTGTAGCATAAACTTCCAGTTTGTGCGTTGTAGCATAAACTTCCAGTTTGTGCGTTGTAGCATAAACTTCCAGTTTGTGCGTTGTAGCATAAACTTCCAGTTTGTGCGTTGTAGCATAAACTTCCAGTTTGTGTGCTTTATTGTAGCATAAACTTCCAGTTTGTAGCATAAACTTCCATTCTCCGTTTCATTTCTAACAAACGGTAATGATAGAATAATTAATAAAAATGGTATAACTTCAACGGTAATGATAGAATAATTAATAAAAATGGTATAACTTCAGCCAACACATACCTTCGGAGAGTTATCAGCAATGGCAATAGATTACAAAAAACTTGATAAAGCCCATGTGTGGCATCCACTGTTTCAGCATCAGCAGCTTGATGCAACCGATTTAGTTGTTTTTAAATCTGCACACGGCACAACGCTTATCGATGCGGATGGACGCGAATACTTAGATGCCTACTCCGCTTTGTGGAATGTCAACGTCGGGTACGGTAGAAAAGAGATTGCTGATGCTGTCTACGCACAGGTACAGGAGTTGGCTTACTATCCGCACTCACAAATTAATGTTCCAGCGACTTTGCTAGCGGAACGGTTAGCAACGTGCCTACCGGGCGATTTGAACCACGTCTATTTTTGCAACAGCGGCTCTGAAGCGAATGAAACAGCTATCAAAATCGCGCGCCAGTACGGCAAACAAGCCTATCCGGGGGAGAATCGCTACAAGATTATCAGCCGATATCGTGGTTACCACGGATTCACCTACGGCGCGCTGGCAGCCACAGGACAAGCACGCAGACGCAAACCGTTCGAACCGCTGGCACCAGGATTCCATCACGTCCACCCGCCCTACTGTTATCGATGCCCACTCGGTTTGGATGAACGCTCCTGCAATATTGCATGCGTTCAGGAAATCGAACGCGTCATTCAGGCTGAAGGGCCCGAAACCGTCATCGCTGTTATTGCTGAACCGATCATCGGTGGCGGCGGTGTGATTGTCCCGACAGATGAATACTTTCCAAAATTGCGAAAAATCTGTGATGACTACGGGCTACTTCTTATCCTTGATGAGGTTATTACCGGCTTCGGACGGACAGGAAAACTGTTCGCTTGTGAGCATTGGAACGTACAACCGGACCTCATCACCCTCGCCAAGGGTTTGACGAGCGGTTATATTCCCCTCGGGGCATGTGTTGCATCAACAGCCGTATTTGAGACGTTCCTTGGTACCCCCGACGAAAATCGAGAATTTGCCCAGGTCTGTACCTACGGCGGACATCCTGTCGCTTGTGCTGCGGGGCTCGCGAACCTTAACATTCTCCAAGAGGAACAGCTTTCAGAGAATGCAGAAAAAATCGGGACCTATCTATTAGAGAAATTAAAGACGTTACACACTTTACCGATTGTCGGGGATGTCCGCGGCAAAGGATTAATGCTCGCTGTGGAACTCATCGAACCGGATGGGGCACACCTGCAAACAGCCCAGACGAACCGAATCGTCGGTCAGCTGAGAGAAAAAGGGGTAATCGTCGGTAAAATTGGGCACGCCGTAGACGAACCAGAAAATATCATCTTTATCGCACCACCCCTCATTCTCAAGAAAAACGAAGCAGACCGAATCTTTGAAACGTTACGAGATGTACTTATCCAGCAGTAGACCTAACTTGTGTCGGGTCGTTTGCGGTATTTTGCTTGCATCGGTAGCAATTGCATACTGAAGCGCATTTGAACACCCACACCCGCGCTCCTCATCCGGAATCCTAGCGACAACCGCCCGGACAGTCCGTTTTGAGGTTGACACATTCGCAAGGAGGTTCTCAAGAATCATCTCAGTGGTTACGTTGTCGTGTTCAGGATGCCAGCAGTCGTAATCGGTTGAACAAGCGAGAACAGCATAACAGATTTCCGCTTCACGCGCTAATTTCGCCTCTTGTGCAGCGGTCATCCCGATAATATCGAACCCTAATTGCCGATACACGTTCGATTCTGCTTGTGTGGAAAATGCCGGCCCCTCCATACAGATGTAGGTACCGCCGTTATGAACAGATGCACCGGCTTCGGTCGCAGCCGCGTATAAAAGATTACCTAAAATCGAACAGAACGGGTGTGCAAGACTAATATGTACCGCAATTCCCTCACCGAAAAAGGTTGACACCCGATTTTTGGTATGGTCATACAACTGGTCTGGAACAACGAAATGGCGTGGTTCAATCGCCTCTCTTAAACTGCCTACGGCACTGACAGAGATGAGCCACTCTACACCCAACGATTTTAAGGCATAAATATTGGCAGGAACATTTATATCAGCGGGGAGTAGCCGATGCCCAACACCGTGACGCGGCAAAAAAACAACCGGCCGCCCATCAAGGTTGCCTAAAACAAGGGCATCGCTCGGAGCTCCAAACGGAGTCTCAACCGTTATCTCTTCGATATCGGTTAAACCCTCCATTTGGTAAAAACCGCTACCCCCAATGATTCCTATTTTGACACTCATATATATCTATTCTCCAAAGGAAAAGCGAAGCAGCAAACTGCTTTTGATTCATTATGGCATTGCTAAACTGTGGAAATTGGACACTTGAAGGAAAATCTAGCTCAGCTGTCGCTACATACATTCGCGTGAGAGAGCTTGACCTAATTTTTGACCTCGGCAGGTGTCCAATGCATTTTATAGGGACAGACAACGTCTTTATTTCCCACTTCCATCTCGACCATTATTTTGGGTTACCTATCTATATCAGTCAACGGTGGCTTGCAGGAATGCCCCCAGGCAATATCCACGTACCAGCAAACGGTTTTAAGCAGCTACAGAATATTCTCGATCGAATTTCTGCCCTCGATTCAAGTAAGAATTGGAGCTATCAGATTACACCCGTGCAAGTTGGAGACGCTATTCCCTTTAGGCGAAATCTCGTTGCACACATCTTACCGAGTGAACACAACGTTCCTGCTGTGTCCTATCTCATTTGCGAAATTCGCAAAAAACTGAAACCCGAATATCATAACTTACCGGGACCTGACATCGCCGCACTCAAACAGGAAGGCGTTGAAATTACAAACGAGGTGCAGTTACCGCTCATAGCATATTTGGGCGACACGCGCAGCATTCCGATGGACGCGCACCCCTTACTTAAGCAGTGTAAACTCCTTATATGTGAGTGCACTTTTGTTACACCTGAACACCGAGAACGCGCCAAAAGGACAATGCACCTCCACCTAGACATGTTACCGCCACTCCTATCGCAATTTGAGAGTGAGCATATCGTCTTGATGCACTTCTCACGCCGCTATACACCGGAACTCATCCAGCATCAAGTTTTCGACCGTCTACCGGTTTCTGAACATTCGCGCGTTCAGCTATTTTTGTAACTTGTAACCTTCAACGCTCAGCTAAACCCACAAACTGCATTAGTTTGCTGCACCGGGATAAGATTTCGGATCTTGATCGGACGTGCCGTGTTCTTGTTCTACATAGAACTTATAGCCATCCTGGTCCTGGTCAAGTTCATATTGCCGGACCCGCTGTTCCGCTTCGCGAAAGTAGGATGAATCTCCTTTTGAGAGGCTCATATACGTTTTGAACCCTTCATAAGCATTACTAAATTCCCGAATAGCACTAAAGCAGATGGCTTGTTGGTAGACCCCTTCGTTCCGCCAGATGGACTCCGGTGCCTTGTCGAACAGCTCCTCGTAGGATTCAATAGCACGTTGATAATTTCCATTTTCCTGGTAAAGACGACTTTTTTGGAACAGTGCATCCGCAGCAGCGTATTTCCTATATGACAGGTTTGTAGCCAGGGTCGCGTAGGTTTGAATGGCAAACGGGTAATTGCGCAGTTTCACCCAATTTCTAGCAATTTGCTGAAAACACTGCACGACAAGATCGGCACTGCCCATCAAATATAACTCACTTGGTAGCACCTCACGGCCCGCTGCTTGGAATTCTTTTGCCTTTTTGCTCGTATTCTGCTGAATCTCAGCTTGGAGCTGATCATTTTCGGTCAAAAGGTCCGCAGTCTTCTTCAGCAACGTTTCCGCTCGAGATGCCTCGTAAGAATCCGGAAACTTTTGAACAACCGCTACAAACGCACCCCAACCCCCACTGTTCGTATAGTCATACATTTCGTAAAAGTAGATGTTTCCGATCTGGAATTGGGATTGTGAAGCCTTTTCGTGTTCCGCGAATTCTGCAACCACTCTCTTATAGGTCTCAATCGCTTGCGGATAATTCTCTAAAGACTCATAAGCTTGGGCAACTCTATAAAGTGCCTCAGCAGCAATATTAAAGGTTTCTTCTGTCGGCTCAGTATCGTAAATTGCTTTGTAGTTTTGATATTCTGCTCGCTTAGCGTTGATAATCTCGCGGTTCCGCCGAATACTATCTATACCGCTCTTCGCCTCACTCGCGTAGTATCCAGTAGGGTCAAGGGTAACGATAGCCTCATAATGCTCAGTGGCTTGATCCCATTCATAACGCTTTTTGTAGATTGCGGCGATTTGATAATGGGCGCGCTGCGCGTATTTTCCCCCGGGGGCTTTTTCAAGCACCTCTATGTAAAGTGTCATCGCTTTATCGTAAAGTTCCTGTTTCTTGGCGCGCTGCTTCTTCAAAACTTCCGGCTCATCGGAACGAACTACCACAGCTTCAGCCTTCTCAAACGCAGTATCAGCATTCTGAATCCTTGCACTCAGTGGAATAATGTCAATCCCACCCTGGCAACCGATAAGCGTCACTGCCAGAAAACCGAATGCAAGCAGAAGCAGATAGCTTCGATGTATTCCCAGCCTTAAGCCGGGTATGAAACGGGTCATGTTGTTAATCCTCCTCAAAAGTAAATAGTAAAAACTTACCGGGGTGTTCATTAAACCTACCGGCTTTCCGTATTTTCATTAAGTATAACAGATTCAAAAAAATTGTCAAGAAGAAATTTGTTTTTTTACACTTTTTTTAAGGCTGTCTAATTCTGAGTATTGAATAGGTTGCCGAACAATATTAAATTTAAAATATTAAAGGATGCGTAAAATTTTTGTGCTTAACGGGTTATGTCCGAGCGTGCTGTGCAAGCGATACCTTTCTATATAGGCGGACACCTCTTAAACTCCGCGTCTTCCGCGTTCTCCGCGCTAATCCGTGATTCAGACAAAAAACGCTAAAACTATAATCACAAAACTTTGATTGTTACGCACCTTAAACTCCGCGTCTTCCGTGTCCTTCGCGCTAATCCGCGATTCAGACAAGGCGGATAATCCGCGCCTTCTGCGTCCTCCGCGCCTTCCGTGATTCAGACAACACACGCGAAATCCACTCTGCCCCCCTCCACGCTTCCACCCTTCCGCCCTTCCATCTAACCCTTTGACAAAAACTTTACACACTCAATATTAAAAAACCTACTTGACAAATCAGATTAAAATATGTAAAATAGACGTGTCATACAAATTATGGAGGGAGTAAAATGTCCCTCTTCGGTAAACATAAATTATCGCAAGGAGGCAAATTATGGAAAACGCAGCTTACAAAATTGGCGTTGTGGGGGTCGGACGGATGGGCGCGAACATTGCCCGACACCTCAATGACGAAGGATTTGATGTAGTGACCGTATATGATGTCGCAAGCGAACGCGCACAAGAACTTGCAACGGAACTCGGGGCAACAGCGACAGACGAACTCGCGCAGGTCACCGCACTTGCAGATTATATCATCACCGTTGTTACGGACGACGCAGCGATGCGCCAAATCTTCTCCGAAGATGCTGATGACAGTCTACTCAAAAACGCATCCGGAAAACTCTTTATCAACTGTGCCACAATTAGTCCACAGGTACATGTGGATATTGAACAACTCGCTGAGAAGCACGGCGCGGAAAGCCTTGAAGGCTGCATGGCGAGCAGCATTACACAAGCAAGGGAAGGCACACTCTATCTGATGTGTGGCGGTAAAAAGGCAACCTTCGATAAGGCACACCCAATTCTCGATTCAATGAGCGTTTCCCTACGGTACATCGGCGAAGCAGGAAGAGCAGCACAAGTCAAGGCATTGGTAAACATGGTTATGAATATTAACACTGCCGGGCTGGCAGAAGGACTCGGCTTGGGAGCAGCACTCGGATTGGATTTGGAGATGTTGCAAGAAGTATTTGCACAGACAGGCGCAAACTCCCGCGTTTTGGAAACAGATGGCGAGGATATGCAGATTCGCGACCATGAATGCTATTTCTCGTCCGCACATGCATCTAAAGATTCCGGTATTGCACTTGACTTGGCAAATGCTGAAGGCATTAACCTTCCGCTTGCACAGGCAACCAAAGACCAATACGACCGCATGATTGAACTCGGATTGGGCGACCTAGATAAGTCCGGCATCGCTGAATTGACGTTCCCCGGACGCGGCGAAAATAAATAGGGGGCAGCGCATAAAGCGGCTCTGTCGAAATTTTTCGGTGCGTAAAACAAGGAAAGAAGCAATGCTCAAAGGCGTAATTCTGGCCGGGGGCTTAGGCACCCGTTTGCATCCGCTCACAAAGGGCATCAGTAAACATCTCTTGCCTGTCGGCAATGAACCGATGGTGTTTCACAGCGTCAAGCAGCTCACAACAGTAGGAATTACCGATATCTTGATTGTGACGAATCCGCCGTACGTCGAGGATTTTGTGAACGCGCTCGGAAGCGGAAGCGACTTTGGGTGTGAATTCACCTATCGCGTACAGGACGAGCCAAAAGGCATTGCCCATGCACTCGCGTTAGCTGAAGGGTTCACCGCCGATAGCAGAATCGTTGTCCTGCTCGGCGACAACATCTTCGAAACCTCTATTCAGCACGCCGTTACCGATTTTCATGCACAACAGGCCGGGGCCCGTGTGCTGCTCAAACAGGTGAATGACCCTGAACGTTACGGCGTGGCCACCCTGAATGGAAACCGTATTGTCGCAATTGAGGAGAAACCAACGCACCCTAAAAGCAATTATGCGGTGGTAGGTGCCTATTTCTACGATGCCGAGGTATTTGACATCATTCGCACAATTGAACCCTCAGCGCGGGGTGAATACGAAATAACCGCGGTCAATAACGTCTATATACACCGCGGGCAGCTCGAATACAGCCACGTGAAGGGCAGATGGGTCGACGCTGGAACCCCGGAGTCCCTCGCTGAAGCGAATCAGATCCTTTTGAATCGGGAGAACAAACTTTGAAACCAACGCAAAATCCGCTCCTCTCAATTGTTGTCCCGGTCTATAACGAGGAGGAGAACGTCCTGCCCCTATTTGAAAAAATAGAGACGGTATGTGAGACAATTGACGAAACTTATGAGGTGCTGTTTGTGGACGACGGAAGCCGAGATAAAACCTTTGACGTGCTTACCGAATTGCACGAGCGGGCACCGCAAGTCGTCGTCATCCGATTTGAGGAGAATGCCGGGCAAACCGCAGCGATGGCCGCAGGATTTCAATTCGCACGCGGACAACGGATTATCAGCATGGATGGCGACCTGCAAAATGACCCCGCTGATATTCCAAACCTGCTTCGGAAACTTGACGAGGGGTACGACCTGGTGTGCGGATGGCGAAAAGAACGGCACGATAAATTCTGGAGCCGACGCGTCCCCTCAATCGTTGCCAACTGGATAATTGCAAAGGTAACAGGTGTCCCAATTCACGATAACGGCTGTTCACTCAAAGCCTATCGGTCAGAAATGATCAAACAGGTACCGCTTTACGGAGAGATGCACCGGTTTATTCCGGCTATCTCCACAGTAGCGGGCGCACGCATCGCTGAAATTGTGGTCACACATCACCCGCGACGCTTTGGCACAAGCAAGTACGGACTCGGCAGGGTCTGGCGTGTCATGCTCGATATTATCGCCTTTAAGCTGATACTCTCAGTTTTTACACCGAAGTCGGCATCGCAAGACGATTCTGCACAGCAACAGACATGTGACAACCGAGGCCGCCCAAAAATCCGGGCCTTTCTCGCTTTTCTGTTCTTCAGCACCCTTTTCTTCGTGCTCGGATGCCTGTTATTTGATGTCGCTATGCTTGCAGCATTCAGCACTATTGGATTGGGGGTAGCGTTGATAGGGCTCGGTTTGATTGCCATATCCACGCTTGCCAAGGCGCAGCAAGAATCAGCGGAGTTGGGCAGCCTTGCGCGTTTTTTCATGTCTCGCTGCGCAAGACGACCGAGCCGCTGTTTCGGACCTGTTGGTGCAATGCTGTTCTTGATTGGTATAGGACTGACAATTTGGATGCTGAACCTCGGAGCCGTTTTAATGAACATCGGTATTTTGATATTCTGCACCGGTTTACTCGGGGAACTCATTGCCTTTGCCAACGCCAAGCGGGTTACAGATTATAAGGTCAAAACCCTTTTGAGCACCCCTGAACGAGGTGAAACATTTTGAAGAACTCTCTTGAGAGCTGGCGAGCCGAATTTCCGGTAACCGAAACCTATATCTATATGAATCACGCTGGCGTTGCCCCGTTGTCACGGCGGGTGCAGGATGTGATGGGAGCATTTATAGAGGATGCCACTGTCAACGGCGCGGTCAATGCCGAGCGTTGGGCTGAAACTGCTGAAGCCTGTCGGGCAGTCGCTGCACAGCTCATCAATGCCGATACAACAGAAATCGCGTTTATGAAAAACACAACGCAAGGCATACTCATCGCGGCAAACGGTATTGACTGGCGAGAAGGCGACAACGTCGTCACAACGGCGGTAGAGTTTCCCGCAAACGTCTATCCCTGGTGGAGTCTGAAAGAACGGGACGGTGTGGAAACGCGGATGGTCCCCGAACGTGATGGATGTATTCATCTTGAAGACATCGCTGCAGCCATCGACAGGCGGACGCGCGTTGTAACAATTAGCCATGTAGAATTCGCCTCCGGCTATCGGAACGATATTCAAGCGATTGGAAACTTGTGTCGAGAACGCGATATCTGGTTTGTTGTCGACGCAATTCAGAGCCTCGGTGCAATTGAGGTGGATGTGAAAGCGTGCCACGTTGATATTCTCGCCGCCGATGGACATAAGTGGTTGCTAGCCCCAGAGGGAGCGGCGATTTTCTATTGTGCCGACGAAAAACGGGAACGGCTCATCAATACAAATGTTGGATGGGCAAGTGTCGTTAACCCGCGCGATTTTCTCAACTACGACCTTACCCTCAAACCGGATGCTACCCAGTTTGAGGAGGGCTCATACAACAGTGTCGGTTTATACGGACTCAACGCAGCGATCGAATTAGTCCTTGAGGTTGGCATTGCTAACATTGAGACGCACATTTTAGACCTCACTACCCGTTTAATCACAGGATTGGAAGCCAAAGGATATCGGACTATCACACCCAAAATGGAGACTGAGCGAGCAGGCATTGTTATCTTTGAAAGCGTGAAGCAGACACCCGCTGAAACATATAAGGCACTCCTTGAACAGCACATAATCACTGCCGAACGGGGCAGCGGTGTCAGGGTCTCGCCACATTTTTATAACACCGAAGCGGAAATCACACATCTGCTCGATGCTTTACCCGCTTTGTAGGTCAGTTTGGCTGTTAGCTTATGGAAACCAGAGTGACACTGAAGCGCGTCAGAAACCTGTTTAGCTTCAAAAACTCTTGCTAATCGCCAATTGCTAATTGCTAATCGCTAATTACCTAGGAACGAAAAATTGCGTATACACACACAAAACAACATCAAACAGGTTATAACAACCTGCTTCTGGTTTATCATCGGATTTTTGATAGTCCTTAGCGGATGCATGCCCCCCGGGGGTAGACAGAAAGTCAGTCGGATCCGGTTCTCTGTTCAGAATACGTTGCCTATCCCCCGGAAAAATGTTCCGATTGTGCTGACAAGCGAGCAACTCCGAAAAGTTAATCCCGATTTCTCCTTCAAAGCCTTTTCTGTTGTTACCGGAGAAGCCCCAAAGGAGGTACCAATTCCTGCCCAGGCCGATGACCTCAACTACGATGGCGAACGGGACCAGATCAGCTTTCTGCTCACCCTGGAGCAGGGGGAAACGAAAGAGATTTCAATCCTTTATGACCCGACTGTGCCGACAACGCTAACGCTTGATATTAATAAACAGACGCGCGCGGGGATTTTTCCTGAGCTGAACGCGGTCGCCGCCCTGGAATCTAATCTGATTGCCTACATCTTGAAACCGAACGGGGGTGTTATCGCCTACGGCAAAAAGCGGGCAGAACTTTTTAGTGTTGATGCAATGTTTCAAGGCGAATTAGGATACGGCAACACACTCTCGCCGGAGTTCAGACTCCATTTTGAAACCAACAGCGTCCCGCTTTCCCAAAACCCGCAGGCATTGAGGATAGAGGTTAAAAAACCTGAACAGCAGTGGATAATTCATGACCTTGAGAATCAGGAGAGCTACTTCATCCGTAAATCCGAAGAGCAGCTTGATCTCTCCAAATCCATCGGTTTATCGCTAAACGCGCTCCTTGACCCTGAAAATACAACTATGGTCGCACTAACACCCGAAGATGGGGTAATTGGATGCGGAGGGTTTGCCTTATGGGATAAAGAGAAATCGGTATTCATTCCGATACCCGATGAAGGCGATTATGTCCGTATCCTCGCCGACGGTTCCATCCGTTCCATTGTTCAACGAATTCTTCCGGAATGGAACGTCAACGGCAAAATCCTGCGGTTAACCTCAACAACTTTTATCTATGGCGAAAATCCGTGGCTTGAACATCAGCTCCATGTTGATGGAGACCTACCGGCGGAATATGCTATTGTCGCCGGCATTCCGAATATAGGTGGGACCTCCGGTACCGATGGGGAATTAGGGGCAATATGGAGTTGGGGAACAGCGGGGGCAGGCGTGGCACTGATTTATCCAACCACAACTGCCAGTGAATTAATTTCCACTGATGAACCTTTTTTCCCAGTGACTTTAAACCTTGATACGGAAGGACGACTCAGTTATCGCGCCTTAGCTGTCTGGCGTGGCGGCATTGATGGAATAGAGACCGAAACCGAGTTCGCGGACTATGTCCAAGTTACAGCAACCTCAATGCAGAACCCGCCGCGAATCAAATTTTTGCCCCCAGAGGACGTGGAAAAGTAGTGCTATCTTCTGTAGGAGCGTGCTGTGCACGCGACCTCTTATAAAAAATTCACGGGATGGAGAAAACTATGCTAAACAAGGAGAAATGTCTACAGCTTATCGCTGCACAACGCACCGACGACATCGTCGTTACGACGATGGGAACAGCCGCACCGTGGGGCAAATTGTCCACGCATCCGTTGGATTACGCATCTGTCGGCAGTGCTATGGGGCACGCCGCTGACTTCGCACTCGGCATTGCCCTTGCCAAACCTGAAAAAAAGGTCGTCGTACTCAATGGCGACGGAAGCATGTTGATGTGTCTAGGCACACTTGCAACCATTACAGGTTTGAAAAATCCGCCTACCAACTATCTCCTTTTCGTTTGTGATAACGGAACTTATGAGGTAACCGGCAATCAACCGGTGCCACGAAGTCCTAACTTTAGCTGGACAACTATAGCGAAAGGTGCCGGTTTCCAGCAGGTTTACGAATTTGATGAAGCGGATGCGTTTGAGAAGGCACTGCCAAAAATTTGGAATCAACCGGGCCCGCTCTTCGTGAACCTCAAAATCGCAATAGCCCATGAACCGCCCCCGAATCGATGGGGTGCGTTTCCGTATCCATATTTGCAGGAGTCGCTTGCAACATCAACGCACAAGCTGCGAAAAGCACTTGCTGCCAAAGGGAAAAAATTATGACACAGAAATTAGAGACCCGCCGAATGGGACGCACTGAAATGAAACCGAATGCGCTTGCACTTGGGGCTGCATGGTTACCGGGAAAACCGGACGCTGAAGTCATCGGCGCAATACGACGCGCTGTTGAACTCGGTATCAACTATCTCGACACCTACCCCGGCCATGCTGAACATCTCTGGGGAGAAGCCCTCTCCGGCGGTTTGAGAGAAAAGATATATTTGCAAGCCAAGGTCGGCACACACCCTGAGCGTAGAAAAGATTTCTCAGCGGATGGCACAAGGTGGAGTGTCACGAATAGCCTCAAAGACCTCCGAACGGACTATCTGGATGCCGTGCTAATCCACGACCCGATAGACATGGAGAGTGTGTTGGATAAGGGACGCGCATTGGATACGCTTGTAGAAATGAAAGCGGAAGGTCTAATCCGAAACATCGGCGCGGGGGTGCGTTCCCACGAGTTCCATAGAGAACTGATTGAAACGGGACATATTGACATTATACTCACCTTTTTGGACTATACGTTGTTATCCCAAACCGTAGCGAAGACAACGTTGCCGTTGGCACGCGAACACGATGTCGGCATTATCCTCGCGAGCCCGTTAGGTATGGGTAATCTGACCGGTGCGGAACCGAACCTTGAAGACGAACGTCGCCGGAATCCCGATGCTGAACCGAAGGCGCACGCGATGTGGAGATGGTGTCAGGAACATGGGGTTAATATACGTCATCTGGCGATGCAGTTCTGTCTTGCCGCGCCGATAGAGGGTGTCGTCATGTTCGGGCCCGCAGACAAAGCACAAGTGGAGGATGGATATGAAGCGGCGACAGCGGACATTCCAGAGCAGCTCTGGGAAGCCTTTGAGGCGGAATTCGGCATTCAGCGCGGTATGATGTAGAATATTTCTGTGAAGGAGAAAAGATGATGGAAACAGTTGAAAAGCTCGCTGAAAGACTGACTGCGGTAGAAAAGATGTTGACAGGGGTAACACGCCAACTCTCTCTGCTAATTGAAGAATTAGCACTCTACCGTCAGGAAGCAGATGTAGGTAAACCTGTCTATGCAGATAAGCAAGAGGCAGCGAAAATCCTACAACCATTTTTTGAGCAGCTCGGAATTCTAGAGCTTGACCCTATATCTATTGAAGAACTCCATGAAAGTATGGAGCGTAACGGCATTCCTGCTGATGGCAATGAGTTTAGTCGCGCCATTATCGAAGAACGGGAGAAATAACTGTGTATTATGCCTTTTGTGTCACCATGCTTGCGAGAATGCCCAGAATTTTGTCACATCGGTCAAGCATATAGGCTGCCATGTCGATATGGAGCTGTTTCCCTTCCAATTTGAGGAAAAGCCAATTTATTCCTGTTGTAGTGGCCCCATAAACGCGCGGAATGTCGTTCCCCTTTTCGGTATTAAAACGTTGCGCGGCTACCATCTCGGCAACACACTGTCCGAGCCCAGTTGTTAAGTCATCTTTCTTCGCCTCAACAAGCATAATGACCGGTGCCTCCAGATAATATTGTTCGGGGGAGAGGCTCACGAGGAAATCGCAAACACCTGTCAAACCGTTTTCTGTATCAACATTGAAATCGATACCCGAAAAGAGGCTGATACGGTGTTCAAAGTGTTCCCGAAGTTCAATCAGCACATCGGCGACGATCATCTCTGATTTCGCCTTTTCTGTCCCGATTGCAACGGCTAACGGCACCTTTTTCACTAAGGCTTTAGTAAGCTCCGCGCTCGGTTCAACCCGCTCCGTTTCAGAAAACATGCCTACGGATTGTACCGTTTCGAGCTGAAATGCTTTTCGCACTGTTTCCAGAGTGAAGTTGCTATAAGCCATATTATCCCTTTACACCTGCTGCCAACTCCGAACCGAATTGTTTCACTGCATCGAGCAATTCCGCTTCATTTTCCATATTCTCTTCGATAACATTGATGATGGCACTCCCGACAATTACGCCATCGGCAATTTGAGCAACCTGTGTTGCCTGTGCAGGCGTTGATACACCGAACCCTACACTAATCGGTTTTTCTGTGTGATTCCGCAGCTCAGTCAGCATCGGTGCAATTTCGTCTGATAAAGTCGCCCGTGCCCCTGTCACGCCTGTTACCGAGACGCAGTAAATAAACCCGGTACTGACAGCGGCAATGCTTTGCATCCGTTCCGGTGGACTGGTCGGTGCGACGAGAAAGATAGTGGCGAGGTTATACTGCGGGGCAACTGCCAAAAGGGGTGCCGCCTCCTCCGGGGGCAGGTCTGGCACGATGACACCGTCGACTCCTGCGTCTTGTGCAGCCTTACAAAACGCCTCCTCTCCCATCCGAAAGATTGGGTTATAGTAGGTCATCAGTGCAATCGGGATATCTGTCTGTTGGCGGAGGTCTGCCACCATTCCCAATATTTGCTGGAGCGAGATACGGTGTGTTAGCGCGCGTTCACTTGCGCGTTGGATAGTAGGCCCATCGGCTATCGGGTCCGAAAACGGCACACCGAGTTCAATGAGGTCTGCACCTGCTTCCTCAAGTGTAAGGAGGAGTTTAGAAGTCAATTCTGGGTTTGGGTCTCCAGCGCAGAGGTACGGCATAAATGCGCTAACCCCTTCGGCGCGGAGTTCCTGAAATTTTTTGTCAATACGATTCATAAATATAATTGCGTTTCAGCTTTCTGATAATAGTTTTTCTCAATTATACCTTGCATGGGGGGGATTGTCAAGGGGAGTTTTTTGGGAAGGGTTTGTATGAATCGCGGATTATCGCGGAGGACACGGATTTCGCGGATTTTAAGAGGTTTATGCATCCTTATGCATCATGGTCTTATGATTACGGGTATTGCGTCTTTGTAGAATTTGTTCATAATTTCAAATTTGTGCTATTAGCATCGTCAATATTATCTTTTACCTTGGACAGCCTTAGAAAGTTCGCTAATTCTATTTAAAACGAAGTACCATATAACTGTTACAATGTACAATATTAACAAACTAAATGGGATTGTAATAACAAGGGACAAGATTCCTATCAAAACTGCGATTTTAACAACATCTGATTCTGTTTTATACTCCTTAAGGCTTTGTTCAATGGTATTAAGATCGCTGGAATACTCTGAGGTCTTAACCTTGACTCTCGCCATGGCAATTTGTCTATTGTAGTTTGACAAATAACCTTTCCAACGGGGGTATCTCCAGTTACCTGAGCCTATTGATCTTGGTGATCCATCGTATCCAATGTTATCAATATCACTCCATGTGAGAGATCCTTCACTCAGTGTATTTAACAAATCCGCCACATGTTTTTCTACTCGTATAATTTCTTCTTTAGTATCAGCGGTATCAATTTGGCCTGAATAATACCCACCTGCAATTATCGTTGATAACAAAATACCTATGACGCTTGATATTATACACCGTGCCTTAGTATAGAATTTTGCCATAATAGGACCTGTTTATCTACAAATATTTACGCAACAAGTGGTTTCGGACTCGCAAGAAATTTCAAAATTGCTTTAAACCTTGATATAGATTATAGTTCTTGGAGGTGAAATTGGGAGACTTTGAAATCTCCCAATCGGTTTCGCAAGCTACCTACATTTTTTACTGCGGCGTTTGCGTGGTTTGACAGTTTCTTTAACCGTTGTAGCGGGACGCTTTTTATCTGTTCCTTTGGGCAGAAAACGTCCTGTTTTAGCATCGCGTACGCGAGTGCCAGACGATTTTTTACTCATAGCAATCACTCCTCCAATATAGAGTAAGATTATTGTGTAGGCGGTCCTCCACCGTTTATAGGCGTGCATACAAACACTTTACACAGAATCATCATGTTTCCTGAACCTTGCTGACATAACGTTGAATCCACGTATTCCAAAATAAACGAATACAAACCAAATACCCGTCGCGACCAAGACAATAAGCAACCTTTCAGCATTTAGAAGTAATCCAAAAAATAATATAAAAAGGCAACACCCCTTAATCCAACCCCGTTGCGTCGTAAGATAAGTATATATGCTCGGAAGAAACAACACTTGACAAATATCTGTTAGAACTCCCTCACCCCTTACTATGTCCCAGAGAGCTTCAAAAGGAATACCGTATTTTACACCTTCAAATAAAAGATATATTATAAATCGATAGTAACGATAGAAATCCTCCATCTACTGCCCCTCTCATATCTGGTCCCGCTAAACTCTTTTGCAATACCGTTTCTTCTTAATTGATTCAATCTTAGCGTCCCTAAAACCGATTACTTGCCAAGCAGAAAATTACCGGCACGCTCACATGGAGAAACCGCCTAATGTTAAATCACGGAACGCTTGAAACAAAGTGATTTTCGGGAGTTTTGTGATTATTGGAAATAGGTTTGGTTTCTACTATCCCTTTTGAATAACTAATAGTGGTATCAAAATTGCACAGAAAATCCAAACCTAATATGGCATCTGTAGTTATATCAGGAGCCAATTGATGAAGTATAATATCCATATCATTTACCGATTCACCAATTGCTTCAACTTTTGAAACTCTTATAATCTTACTCCATCCTGAACCATAAACCCCAGAAAACGCCGCCATCTCTTTAGGTTTCGAAATATCATAACCTAAATTTGAAGCGACTTTTGGAGGTATCACACTACGCGCTGCACCAGTGTCCAGCACTGCACTCATTGTTAAAGAAGATTCAAGTGTCTCACTATATACAGTCAAATTCAAGATGATTAACTTATCTCTAGAAATATTGAAACGAATACATCCCATTAAAGTATGAACAATCTATCTTCAGGCATTTTGCCGGTATAGTGTATCGCTGCTCCTCCTATAAATCCGCCTAATGCATCATAGACATCATCACGGACTCTGCTATGAACAGAAACGATACCGCCTAGGAGTTCAGTATTCTCACTGATTTCAGGTTCTATAATAAACAACCACTCATTTGGATATTTCCGTTCCATTTCTGCTATCGTTAAACGTTCAGCATCCATTTTATAATAGTCTCCTCAAATCTGGAATTGGACGAATACGGTCGGGTTACCGAAAAACTCGACAGCAAACGATTTTAGCGTCCCTAAAACCGATTACCTGCCAAGGAGAAAATTGCCAACACGCTATTATTAATTATACACCCCAGAAAAGCATTTGTCAAGTTAAAATTCAGAAAAATGTCATTTTTTTGAATTTTAAGGGTTTTTGCACCTTTCCAAATCCTCCGAAACGGGTAAAACCCATCGTTAGCATTTCGGATAACGACAAACTGATTACTTACCAAGAAGAAAATTACCAGCACACTCACGATGGGAAATCTTCTAACCGCGCCCCCTACGCGAAGCGAGGCTACAAACTTTACCTATGAGACTGGGGTGTGGCTGCCTTCTACAAACAAAATGTGGCATATAGAAATTGTCCAATATCTCACCCAACTGTCTTATCTTTTCGCTGATGTACAATAACACGATTGCCATCGGGGTCTTTAATAATTGCCCAAAAGCATACAGCGGATTCTCCTAAAGGCGAAAGAGCATGAATTCCTGCCTGCTCTAATTCTTCCACGGTAGTCTGCGCGTCCTCAACAGCAAGCGCGACTGTTCCGCCACCGGGATGTGTGAAATCATAACCCTGTCCTAATACCAATGTGCCGGGGTTTATCTCAAATTCTGCCCATGTGCCTTCATGCACCAAACATGCTAGTGGGATTCCAAGCAGGTCACGATAAAAGGCGAGTGATTTTTGCATATCGCTCACCGCAAAGAAAGTAAAGTCAATGCCTAATATATTCACAACTAAAGTCTCCTCTATTCACGCTTAAAGTGATATACTAACCCAAGTTGCTACTTATAAGTTTTTAGACTTGGAAACACCGTCTTTAATGAAAATATGCTGAGAATTAGCTAATATTTGTCCCGTTCCCTTCCAATTCGCACACAAATATGCACAATCTGGAAGATTATGCTACTATGTGGCAACTTAGGTTATACTAGGCAGCAAGGGTTTGGATGGGGTATTCAAGAGGCTCGGGTGCTGTCCAGAACGGATGCCAATCTGTGGCGCGCTCCGTTCCGATGTAAAGCGTTTTTCCAATGACTGCCCACGCTGTTCCCTCGGATGTAAACGCAATATAGCCTGTCCTAATCCGATCCGTGGAGTTTGTGAGCTGATCGTTGAGTTGAGTCCACGTCGCGCCGCCATTCTCCGAACGGCAGAGCCAAGCACCCCCGCCTCTCGGTCCGTTCTGGACTGTGGCAATTAGTAGGTCTGGGTCTGCTGGATGTACGGCAATAGCGGTACCGTAGCGAACCGGCAACCCTTCAATCCGATTTACCCACGAGTCCCCTCGGTCTGGACTGATATAGACACCGTTGGCGGTGTTCGCATACACCTGATAATCGTTCGCAGGACACGTAGCGACCTGATGAACATCTTTATGAAGCTCTGGCGTGACGGGTTCCCAAGAAATCCCTTCATCGTGGGAACGCATGATACTTCCGACGTGGATATCTGCGTAACAAAAACCGTCTTGGGTTTTGGCAAAAGTTCGGACAGCTGGAGGACCGCCCCACGGGGTATACCAATCTTTCCGACATTCTAATTCGTCAAACGCGATGACCCGCTCAGCCGGTCCTTCTGTTCCAACGAGGCGATAGACATAAGCTCCCTCATCCGTTCCGATGAGCAGTGTCAATGGCTCTTCATTAACAACGAGCAGCGAAGCGATTGGAGCTTCTATACCCGTTGGAATTCGTTTTTCGTCATCTTCTGATAAAATTAGTAGCGTTCCATCGGATAGGGCAGAGACCACGGCTTGACCTTTTGACAGTGAAACCATTGTGCCGTGTGCATTCCTTCCGCTGTCTGTGCCTTTATAGATTTGGATGGGTTCACCGTTTCCATCATCTTCAACAGCGTAGATAGCGTCATAAGTGGCGATAAACATTACGTAATCTCCTTTTGATAATTTCGCCATTATATCAATCCAAGTTATCGGCAAGGCGATAGTATTTCCGTAGGTCACCAGCCGTATAAATTTCAACGTTGTCTTAATTTTGCGGATTTACGGCAAAATTAAACCAGAGTCGCTGTGATTTTAATGCAACTTCCACATTCTGTCAAATCAAAATTCGCGCCCGAGTGTGTAGGTATTTCATCAAAATGTTGCATGGCAGGCGGGCCTGAAGCGCAAATTATCTCGGATGAGGCAAATTCATAGTTAATTTAGCATAGACACAGCAATAGGTCTTAATAGTCAAATTTCTTCACGACACCAATGCCTCCCTATTCGGCAGCGGTTAGTCCTTTATGCTATTGCCATTCGCTGTGACTCCCGGCGTGCTGTTTTGTGAAGGCGGTGCTTCGTCAAAGGGAAGGCCTTTTGCCTCTGCCTCCAACCGGCGAGTATTCCAAGCAGCTATCTCTTTATATACCTCGGCTTTAGCGGCAGCGGCAAGTGCTGCATCATGCTTTTCTATTTGCCGTTTCATCAAATTCCAGAATAACATAAGTAATGAACCTCCTACATCTAAACAAAATGTTAGAAAGAATGCGGTAGGTATCGCGTCTGTGACATCAGCGGCTATCAGGCGAACCCGTTCAGAAAAACTGTTCACCTCAACAGGCGGTGCCGTGAAAAGATAGCTCACTACCGCTACAATAAAAAAAATCGCGTTCCCTAATCCAATATCTTGAGTGAAACTGAAGAGAGGTGCCCGCTTCTTTTTCACACTATGCTCCTTTTTTATTGTATAAGTTAACGTGATTTCGAAAAAACTACATCCTTCTATGCAATAAACCCCTTCGCCTATTCCTGGCACTTCAAAGGCACATGTGCACTCAGCGGAATGTCGGTTTCGGCAACACCCTCCGCTTGTAGGTTTCAATTCCCTTCAAACAAGCAAGTAGATGTGCACGCGCAGAGTTATCTGCAATTGCAGTATGCACTGAATTTCAATTCCCTGATCTGCCGGCGGCCACAATTTTACGAATACGGGCAGGTTAGCGAAAAACTCGACAGCAAACGATTTTAGCGTGTCTAAAACCGATTACTTGCCAAGCAGAAAATTGCCTGCACGTTATTATTGATTATACACCCTAAAAAAGCGTTTGTCAAGTTAAAATGAGGGTTTTTGCAATTTGTTGCGTTCTTTATCTATGTCAGTGCAGGCAGCTCCGGCAATTCCATCCATCTGCGATTTTTCCAAGATTCCATGCCCTTTTCTGCTAACTGAACCCCTTTCGCTCCTTCAAGCAGCGTCCACGGAAACGGTTCATCCGCAACGACATGTCGAAGGAAGAGCTCCCACTGTGCCCGAAACGCATTTTCGTACGTTTCCTGTTCAGGAATTTTGAGCCATCCATCAAAAAATTTAATCGGTTGTTCAATGTCGGGATTCCAGACAGGTCGGGGGGTACCAGAGAGTGGTTGAATCCAACAATCTCGCAAACCGGCAATAGCGGACCCGTTCAAACCGTCTACCTGTATTGTCAACAGGTCATCTCGGCGGACACGGACTGCCCAGGAGGAGTTGAAATGTGCAACAATTCCATCCGCGAGTTCAAAGGTAGCATACGCGGCATCTTCAGCCGTGCATTGATACGGTTCGCTGTTTTCATCCCAACGTTGTGGGAGATGCGTCGTGGCGATACAGGAGACACCTTTGACAGCACCGAAAAGGTTGTCTAAAACATATCGCCAGTGGCTAAACATATCGAGAATAATACCGCCGCCATCTTCGGCGCGGTAGTTCCATGAGGGACGCTGGGTCGGTATAGCGTCGCCTTGGAAAACCCAATATCCGAATTCTCCCCGGATAGCGATAATTTTACCGAAAAAGGCTGCATCTATCAACCGTTTCAGTTTCCGAATACCGGGCAGCCAGAGTTTATCCTGAACCACTCCGTTTTTAAGTCCTGCTTTCGCCGCCCGTTCATAGAGACGATATGCATCGGCGGTTGTGGTAGCCGTCGGTTTTTCACAATAGATGTGTTTACCAGCGGCTATTGCCGCTTCAACTGCAGCGACGCGAAGTGACGTGACCTGTGCGTCAAAATAGACAGTATAAGTGCTGTCAGCCAAGGCAGCGTCTACATCCGTACTCCACTTTTCAACCCCCGTCACTTTGGACAATTTTTCAAGTTTCGTCGGATTTCTGCCGACAAGGAACGGGTCGGGCATGATGACTTCACCATCCCCGATTGGAATGCCGCCGTCTTCGGCAATTGCTAAGAGAGAACGGATGAGGTGTTGGTTCGTTCCCATCCTCCCGGTGACACCGTTCATGATAATACCGACTCGGTGTGTTTTCTGCACATCATTTGTCATAGTTAATCCTTTACGGGTTTGTCAGTGCATTGAGATGCTGCACCTTTGGGGAGTGGTGGGGCATCGACACCCGCTTTCGGCAGTGTGCCGGCTAATTCCTGTTTCCAATGTTCGACATCGCCTGCTGGCCCATAGCAGTATACCATCTTCATAGGGGTGTCGCCTGTGTTTGTCAACTGGTGGAAAACCCATGAAGGGATAAAAACGGTCTGACCTGCGGAGAGTGTTTGCCGTTCCTCGCCGAGACACATTTCGCCTTCCCCTTCAACGATGAAATAAATCTCTTCCTGTTCGTGGTTATGCCATGGAACTTGTCCACCGTTCGGCTCTAAGACGACAAATCCCAAACAAAATTCATCTATCTGAATTGGGGATGCACCACCGACAAGGTTTTTGGTTGTTCTACGGGCGGGATAGGTGCGTCCATCCATTTTGTTGACATCTGCAATAAGCATGATATAATCCTTTCAAAGTAAATTGGGTGAAACCTATTCAAAGAGTTCAGCCACCTGACAAGAAAATCCTTCTATAACGTCCTCACCGGTGAGTGTGTCATTCCGCGTTAGTAATGTGATGTCTGTCTCCGAACGATAAACCGTCACTGTTTTTGATGTGGGTTGAATAACCCATACGAGCTGTGTGCCTGCCTCAAGGTATGCTAAAACCTTTTCATCAATACGGTAGATCGTATCTGTCGGTGAAACCACCTCAACAGCGAGGTCCGGCGGGAACTGAAACGCTTTACTCCGGTCAGCGGGGAGCCGGTCTGTTGAAACGAAGGCGATATCAGGGATTAGCATCCTTTCACCAATCCAGAAGCTTGTATTCGCTATATAGACACGTCCTAATTGGTTTTCACGAACATATAGGTGTAACGGCGAAATTAGGTTCAGGCTAATTTCACTGTGCTCTCCTGGAGTAGGGAGCCTCGGCACTAATTCTCCTTCGATGTATTCATAACCCTCTAAATCGGTTTTAAGGAATTCCTCAAACGTCATCGTGATTTTAGAAGGGTACTCCCCTTGTAGCAAGGAGACGGTGGCAGGTGTGTCGGGAGGCAGTGCGTCGTATTCTTTTGTGTTCATGTTTCGTTCCCCGCTATTTTGATTAAAAGTGTTGTTTCAAACACTGCTCTCCCACCGTTTTAAGGGGGAGAGCAGTGCAGAAAATATTTTGGATTAAGCTTAGTCCTCAATAACAGCTTGTGCTGCAGCGAGCCGTGCAATTGGAACACGGAACGGGGAGCAGGATACGTAATTGAACCCTAATCCGTAGCAGAATTTTACGGAGCTGGGTTCGCCGCCGTGTTCACCACAGATGCCTACTTTCAGGTCAGGTCGTGTAGCGCGTCCCTTTTCACATCCCATTTGCAGGAGACTGCCGACACCCTCCTGATCGAGAATTTGGAACGGGTCGTATTCGAGCACGCCGTTTTTGACATATTCGCCAAGGAATTTTTCCGCGTCGTCGCGGCTCATACCGAAGGTTGTCTGTGTGAGGTCATTAGTGCCGTAGGAGAAGAACTCGGCTTCCGCAGCGATTTTATCGGCGGTCAGGGCTGCCCGCGGTAGTTCAATCATCGTCCCGACGAGATAGTCGACGCGTGTGCCTGTTTCTTTGAAGACGGTTTCGGCTGTTTGAACGACTACTTCGCGCTGTAACGAGAATTCATTGAGATGTCCGACGAGCGGAATCATAATTTCGGGCAGAACTTCAATACCGCGTTGTGCTACATCGACAGCGGCTTCAAAGATAGCGCGTGCCTGCATTTCGGTTATCTCTGGGTGAACGATACCGAGTCTACATCCCCGGTGTCCGAGCATCGGGTTAAATTCGTGTAATTCCTCGACGCGTTCGCTTAGTTTTTGTGCCGAGACCCCGAGTCGCTCCGCAAGTTCATTGATTTCGGTTTCATTTTTCGGCAGAAATTCGTGAAGCGGTGGGTCAAGCGTTCGGATAGTGACGGGGTAGCCTGCCATTGCTTCAAAAATACCGATGAAGTCGGAGCGTTGATGCGGTAGCAATTTTGCGAGTGCTGCTTCGCGTTCTGCTGTTTCATCAGCGAGGATCATTTCTCGGACAGCGTCGATACCTGTGCCGAAGAACATGTGTTCAGTTCGGCAGAGTCCGATGCCTTCCGCGCCAAATCCGATTGCGTTTTGTGCATCCTCCGGGGTATCCGCGTTAGTACGAACATCCAGCGTACGGACTTCGTCAGCCCATTCCATCAAGATGCCGAATTGTCCGCTGAGTTCCGGTTGGATAAGCGAGACCTCCCCACTAAGCACATCACCTGTGGAGCCGTTGAGTGTAATGAAGTCACCTTCAGCGAATCGTTTACCGCTTGCGTAAAATTCAAGATTTTCTTCGTGGATGAATAGGTCGGCGCAGCCAGCAACACACGGTTTTCCCATGCCGCGTGCGACGACAGCGGCGTGGCTGGTCATACCGCCGCGGGCAGTGAGTATACCTTGTGCGGCATCCATGCCGCCGATATCTTCGGGTGAGGTTTCGGAGCGGACGAGGATGACCTTCTCCCCTGCGGCTGCCATCTCTTCAGCGCGAAGCGCGGTAAAAACGACCTTACCGACAGCGGCACCGGGCGAGGCGGGTAAACCTTGTGCAATAATATCAACTTCCGCTCCCGGGTCAACCCTTGGGTGCAACAGTTGGTCCAGGTCATTTGCTGGGACGCGTGTGAGGGCAGTAGGTTTATCGATTAACCCCTCTTCGACCATTTCAACGGCGATACGGACAGCGGCTTGACCGGTACGTTTCCCGTTACGCGTCTGGAGCATGTAGAGTTTGCTTTCCTGAATAGTAAACTCAACGTCTTGCATTTCGTGATAGTGCTTCTCAAGCCTTAACCCGATATCGACCAATTCATCGTAAGCATCGGGCAAGATATTTCTTAATTCTGCGACCGGCAGCGGCGTGCGGATACCCGCCACAACATCTTCACCCTGCGCGTTGATGAGGAATTCGCCGTAAAATTGGTTCGCGCCGGTGGATGGATTACGCGTAAAGGCGACCCCTGAGCCGGAGGTACCCCCCAAATTTCCGAAGACCATGGCTTGAACGTTGACAGCCGTGCGTCCAAGTTCTTCTGAAATGTCGTTAAGGCGGCGATAGGTAATCGCGCGCGGGTTGCCAGAGGATTCAAAAACGGCATCGCGTGCCATGTCTAATTGCTGCCGAGGTTCATCAGGAAAATCGCTGCCAGTGTGCTGCTTGACAGCACTTTTGAATTCGTGGACGAGTTCGATTAAATCGGCGGCTTCTAATTCGGTATCTAATGTGACACCTTTTGCCTCTTTCTTTGCTTCGAGTAAGTGCTCAAACTCATCATGCTCGACGTTAAGTACAACGTTCCCGAACATCTGGATGAAGCGTCGGTATGAATCGTAAGCGAAACGTTCGTTTTCCGACTTGGCGATAAGTCCTTTCACTGTGTCGTCGTTTAGCCCCAGGTTGAGAATAGTATCCATCATTCCGGGCATGGATACAGCTGCACCGGAGCGAACGGAGAGGAGCAATGGGTTTTCGGTACCGCCAAATTTCGCGTTCATAGCGGATTCTAATTTGTGCAGGTTTTCCTCAATCTGCTTATCAAGTCCAGTCGGGTACTGTTGTCCGTTGTCGTAGTAGAATTTGCAAACCTCTGTGGAGATAGTGAAGCCGGGGGGTACGGGTACGCCGAGGTTGGTCATCTCAGCGAGGTTTGCACCTTTACCGCCGAGTAGTGTTCGCATTGTGGCGTTTCCTTCACCTTCACCGGCACCAAAGAAGTAAACATACTTCGGTTGTGACATAAAAATCCTCCTATTATCGTTTATCGGCTGTCGGAGACTTCGGTCCCCAAGTGCTGCTATATTGAGTAAATCATACGACTTGCTTCTTCAAATTCTGGTTCGAGTGGGTCAGTAGAGAGGTAGAGTTTCTGGTACGGTTCATAAAGTTGGATGTAGCTCCAGTTCACGCCACAAAGGATTTTACCGGTATTAACGAGTTTGATGAATCTGCCTCGGAATTTTGCGCGGGTTCGTTCAGGTGGGGAGTGCATTGCGCGGCGAATCTGTGCATCCTCCACAATCCGCTCTATCAAACCGCGTTTTTCTGCTTTATAGTAAACGCTGTTATCCGGGCGGATGTTGTGATATTCGAGGTCAAAACGTTTCACCTCCGCTGAATCCCAGTCGACAGAGCGGCGGTTTACATAAGCTTCAATCCATTTTCGCTTGATGACCCAATCGAGTTCGCGTTCCAGTTGCATCGGGTCATCTTGTAGGCAGGTCATGACATATTCCCATCGTGCCATAACTTCATCGGTTGTCGGGTCGGATTCTGCCTGTTCGAGGTACCGTTTAGCACACTCAAAGTATTCCCATTGGAGTTCTACGGCTGAAAGTCGTTTGCCGTTTTCAAGTTCGATAAGTCGTTTGCAGGTGGTATCCTCAGAGATTTCCTTTATCGCTTGGACCGAGTTTCGCAATGCGAATCGCTTTTGAATGAAGTGGTCTTCAATCATTCGGAGCACGATTCCGGTTGTACCGATTTTTAGGAATGTTGAAAATTCGGACATATTGGAATCGCCGACGATGACGTGAAGGCGTCTATATTTTTCTCTGTCGGCGTGCGGTTCGTCGCGCGTATTAATAATTCCACGTGCAGTAGTTGTGGCGATGGAGACCTCTTCCCGAATGTGTTTGGCACGTTGGGAAATTTCATAGGTGCCTTGGTCGCTGGGTTTGACTTTTCCTGCGCCTGCAAAAACTTGTCGTGTAACGAAGAACGGAATAAGCTGTGAGGCCAATTGTCGGAAGCTCACTTTATTTCGTTCCATGAGGTAGTTTTCGTGACATCCATAAGTGTTTCCGACGGTATCGAGGTTATTTTTGAAGATTGAGATTTTTCCTCGGAATCCATCAGCTCGCATCTTCCGTTCGGCGGTGGTTGCAAGTCTTGTCACGATGCGTTCCCCCGCCTTATCGTGTGCAACGAGTTCAGCGACATCATCGCATTCCGGGGTTGCATATTCAGGGTGGCACCCAATATCTTGATAAAACCGGGCACCGTTTTCTAGAAAGACATCGGGGTACATCCGTCCGGAAATAATTTCGTGAAACAGGTACATGACTGCGTTTTGAACTGTGAGCGTTTTTCCCTTACTGTTCTCGGGGGTACAGATGATACCGTATTCGGTTTCTAATCCATATATTCTACGATGCATGGTTTAAAACCTCTGTGAGCTGTTCCGTGGAAAATCTACGAAATTTGCGCCGTCCATTGTTTAGGTCAAGGCAGGCAACTTCTATAGTTTCTGGGGTTATCTCGTAAGGTTCAGGTTCGTCAGTCTCGATGATGTGAAAAGTTCTCGCTGCAAGTTGGACCGCTTCCGGTAATGCCATATTTTCGTTGTATCTCTCTTTAAGGATAGTCTCGATTGCCTCGGCTCTGCCGCCGATAACGGCAAACTTTTCCTTTTCTTCGTAGGTACCATCAAAAACAATCTGGTAAATCTGGCTTCCCCCGGTCGGATTTTCGTCGATGCCGCAGACGAGCAGTTCAATCTCAAGCGGTTTCGTGTCCCAGGCCTGCGCGATTACCCCCATGTGTTGTGAGTAGAGATTGGTTAACCATTTTGCGGTGACATCTTCCCTATCGTAGGTGTACCCTTTGACTTCCGCTTCCCTTATACCTGCCACCCGGAGTGTCTCATATTCAGAGACGCGCCCGGCTGAGGCGAGTGCGATTCTGTCATAAATTTCGGACACTTTAAAGGTAGTTCTACGTGGATTCTCTGCCATTATCAGAAGGCCGGTTTCATATTCTAAAGCGATTACCTCTTTTGCTTGTTCAATTCCGAGGCGAACGAACTCTCTCTTATCTTGGCGTATCTGTTCAGGGGATACATAATAGGGTGTTGACATGCCAGCCTCCTTAACGGTCTATTTTGCACGCTTCGCTCCCGTGCCTACGGTTGATGTTCTAGGCGGGATATCAACTCCCGATACAGTTCAGCCACAGTTTCATCAGGTATTTCAGAGACACCGCTCTCCGTAATGACCGTCAATGTTGGAAAAATTTTCCGGATTAGGTCGGGTCCACCGGTGGCAATATCCTCATCGGCTGCGTCCCAGAGGGCTTCAACGATCACTTTTTGTGCAGTCTGTTCAGACATCCCCGGCTGGTATAGCTTTTTTAGGGTGCTGCGTGCATCTTTTCCGCCGGAACCGATGGCGTAATAGGTGTCTTCCTCGTAACGTCCGCCGAGGGCATCGTATTTGAAGATGCGGCCCTGCTTACGTTTTAGGTCGTATCCTGCGAAGAGTGGCAAAACAATCAACCCTTGCATAGCCAAGCTCAGATTTGTTCGGACAAGACTGGACAGATAGTTGGCTTGCCCATCTAGGCTGAGAGATGTCCCCTCAATTTTTTCATAAAATTCCACTTGGACTTGAAAAAGTTTCGCCATTTCGATACACGGGCCAGCAACGCCGGCGACAGCGATGGCAGCGTGTTTATCTATTTTATAAACCTTCTGAATTCGCCGTTCACCAACCTGATTTCCTTCGGTAGCTTGCCGGTCGCCAGCGATAATGACCCCTTCATTGTATACAGCGGCGAGGACGGTAGTTCCCTCCAAATAGTTGTGCGACATAGTTTCGCGTAAACTGCTTAGATGGTTCCAGGCCCCTACCTGGTCCGGGGCACGATTTTTCAGAATTTGTAGGAAATCGGTGGACTCGTAGTCCTGGAGTTTGAGCAATCCTACTGCCCTCCCCGTTGGATATAGTTTTCCACGAATTCCTCGGAATCCTCTTCCAAAATCTCATCTATTTCATCAAGGAGTTCATCCAAACCTTCTGTCCACTCGTCAGCATTTTCCTTGAGTTCGGGATTGGGTTGGATCTCCTCGGTTTCGTTCACAGTGGGTTCTCGGTGTTCTTGCTGTTTTTCGCGTGGCATATTCTACTCCTTTTCAAATTAGCTATGCGTTATAGGTTATTGAGAATCGGTTCGAAGTTGCGTAACAAGTTCGGCTGCTGTGCAACTGTTTATCAGTTTACCGACAATTTCTTGTGTGCCAAAATGTGGACGTTCCATCATAATTTTATCGAAACCTGTTGGGCCGTTAAAGATTATTGAATTCCAACTTGCGCTGTGGATATCGTTAGGAAATTTACGCAGACAGGTGCCTCGGAAGTATGCGCGCGTGTCTACGGGTGGATGCTGCATTGCATGAACGATTTCTTCATGGCTTAGCAGCTGTTCCACGTGTCCGTTTTTAAGGAGCCGTGCGTAAAGTCCTTTATCCGGACGCAGGTCATGATATTGCAAATCGAGCATTCGAACGCGCGGGTCGCTCCATTTAAAGTTGTGGCGGTTTACATAAGCATCTATAAGCCGTTTTTTGATAATCCAATCTAAATGGTGCGCTAAGCTCATCGGTTCGGTTTGTAAACCCTTTAGCACATATTCCCATTTTTCTAGGACATCTTGCACTATAGGGGTTCGTTCTTCAGTAGATAGGTGTTGATGTGCAAGTTCAAGGTACGCTTTTTGGAGCTCTATTGCGCTCCACTGTCTGCCATCTTCCAGTTCAAATTTGTTTTGGCAAGATAGGTCGCGTGACACTGCTTTTATCGTTGCGACTGGGTCTTTTAGGCGGAACTGTTTTCCGACAACCCCCTTCTCAATCAATTGTAGCACGATATTTGTGATTCCGATTTTCAGGTAAATTGTGAATTCGGACATGTTTGAGTCACCAACGATGACGTGGAGCCGGCGGTAAAGTGTTGCGTCGGCATGCGGTTCGTCACGTGTGTTAATGAGCGGACGTTCAACCATTGTGCTAAGTCCAACCTCTTTTTCAAAGAAATCGGCGCGTTGTGAGATTTGGTACTCGGTGTCAGTCGTTCCGTTTTCAGCACCCACTTTTCCGCTGCCAGTGATAATCTGACGTGTTACGAGAAATGGGGTTAATCCATCAACGATATCTGCGAAGGGCACCGCTCGTGACATGAGGTAATTTTCATGTGACCCGTAGCTGTGTCCTTTGTAATCCGTATTATTTTTGTAGATGATGAGTTCTTGGTTATCGAGTAAAAGTTGTTCTGCGGCGAGGCGGCTCAGGTCTAAGATGAGTTCTCCCGCCTTTTCGTATTTGAGCACATCTCGGGCATTTGTGCATTCAGGCGTGCAGTACTCCGGGTGTGCGTGGTCGACGTAATATCTGCCGCCATTTATCAAAATATCATTGATAACGCTGCTATTTACAGTGTCCACCGATATATGCTCGCCTTCAGCCACGAATCCGCGTGCGTCCATTAGCGGACTTTCTTGCGCGTAATCCCACGAAATTGTTGTGAGATTTTGGCTTTTGTAGGCGTTGACGACCAGCGTTGACGCTGCAATAGGGTCCTGTTCACGCGCATTTTTGACAGAGATACCGAATTCAGTTTCGGTTCCGATAATTGTTGGTACTGCCATTTGACTCTTTCTTTGCCAGAGCAGTGGTGCTGCAATCACTCAATGGAGATTGGCTGTTGGCTTCGCTGGCTAATGGCTGTTAGCAAGAGTAAAGAAACAAAAAGGACGCTTCTCTTTCTTATATTTCTTCTCTTCTCTTATATTTCTTGCTAATTGCTAATTGCTAATTGCCAATTGCCAATTATAGATACGTTCCGCCTTTGCTCACGCGCATGTCTGGCTTTCTCCGAGATTCGGGTTGATTAATCAGGGCACGAATGTTGACGATTTTTTCGCCTTTTCTGCCTGAGATTTTTGCCCAGTCATCTGGATTCGTGGTATTCGGGAGGTCCTCGTTTTCACGGTATTCTTCCCGGATAGCTGTTTTAAGGTCGTCAAGGGAGATGCCTTTCTCTTTTCCATCTGAATTGATTAAACGTTTAATCGCCGCTTTCTTTGCGCGTGAAACGATGTTTTGAATCATAGCACCGCTGACAAAGTCTTTGAAAAAGAGCACTTCGCGTTCACCCCGTGTGTATGTGACCTCAATAAATCGATTTTCGTCTGTCGTTGCGTACATCTCATCTACCGCTTCAGCGATGAGGAACTCAGACAGGGTATTCGTGTTGCCGTCGAATTTCTCAAGTGCCGCTTCGGCAAACGGGAGCTCCGGTGTTAAGTAGATAGCGAATATATCCTTTGCTCCCTCAAGACCGGGCCGGTCAATTTTAATCTTTATATCAAGCCGTCCTGGTCGGAGAACTGCGGGGTCAAGGAGGTCCTGCCGATTGCTTGCACCGATGACAATAACATCACGCAGGTTTTCAACGCCATCAATTTCTGCAAGAAATTGTGGGACCAACGTAGATTCCATATCTGATGAGATGCCCATGCCTCTGGACCGGAACAGCGAATCCATTTCATCGAAGAAGATGACGACTGGGAATCCCTCTTTAGATTTTTCGCGCGCCTTCTGAAAGACCTCTCGAATCTTCCGCTCCGTTTCCCCTACGTATTTGTTGAGCAGTTCGGGTCCCTTAATGTTGATGAAATATCCTTTGACTTCATCTCTCCCCGTCTGTTGGCGTACCCGTTCGGCGAGGCTGTTCGCTACAGCGCGGGCTATCAAGGTTTTGCCGCATCCGGGCGGGCCGTAAAGTAGGACTCCCTTTGGGGGTGTGAGGTCAAATTCGCGATATTCCTCTGGGTACAGGTACGGCATCTCAATGGCATCGCGAATGGCACCTATCTGTTCATCTAGACCGCCAATGTCATCGTAACCGATATCAGGTACTTCCTCGAGGAGTAGGTCATCAAGTTCGCGTTTGGGCAGTTTTTCCAGAACTATCCCGCTTGTATGATTCAGCAGGACGTTGTCGCCTGTTTTTAGGATTTCGTCTTTCAATGCGGCAGCGACTCGGACAACCCGTTCTTCATCGGTTCTGAGGCTCACAATGACCCGTTCCGATTCCAGGACCTCTTTAACCTTAACAACGTCGCCGTGTTTGTCAGGTGTTTTGGTCCCAACGACGTTCAAACCGCTATTTACGATGACTTCTTGCCCTGTGTACAGCTGTTCGGCTTTTAGCGTAGGGTCAAGATTGACACGCCATTTTTTACCGCTGATATCGACATCGACAGTCTTATCCTCATTTGTTCTGAGGAAGATGCCGTAGTTGTTGGGGGGCGCGCTAAGCTGCTTGACCTTTTCGCTGAGCAGTTCCAGTCTTTCTTTCGCTTCCTGAAGTTTGTTCATCAACTTTCGGTTGCGTCGGTGTGCCTGCATGAGTTCGCGTGTCATGCTGTAGAGTTGTGCATCAACATCGTCATCAGGGGCAGCTCTGAGTTGCCTTCGCAGGTCAGTCACCTCATTTTGGAGCATCTCTATTTGCCAATTGAGCTCACGAATCCGCTGTGGATAATCCGCTGTATCTGATGCGGTTTCCGTAATATCGGACCCTTTCGCTAACTCCTGAGAGGTCTCTCTTTTGGTAGCCATAGGAGAAGTTCTCACTTTCCATTAAAAGAATTGATGGTATACAGTGTCGGCCGGTTTTGATTATGTCCAGCTCAACCTTTACTTATTAGAGTATAGCATGCTACAAATAGTGCGTCAAGAAGAAATCGAAGGTGTTCAATTTTTGTGCCGCTGCAGCAATCACCTAAGCAGCTGTCTACTCTTCATCAACGTTTTCAGCGTCTATTGAGATATCCTCGAACTCATCAACCTCGTCTTCAGGAATTTCACCTGCGGTAGATTGCGAAAATGAGGTGAGACTTTCCCGGATTTTGCTCTCAATTTCCGCTGTGATTTCAGGATTCTCCTCCAGATAGGTTTTGACAGTATTCCGTCCTTGGCCTATCCGCTCGTTGTTATAGGAGAACCATGACCCACTTTTCTGCACCAAACCTTCCTCAACAGCGATGTCGAGGAGATTGCCCTCTTTGGAGATGCCTTTCCCAAACGTCACGTCGAATTCGGCTTCTCTGAACGGTGGGGCGACCTTATTTTTCACAACTTTGACACGGACTCGGTTTCCAAGTATATCGGTGCCATCCTTAATTTGTTGGGCGCGCCGCATTTCCAACCGAACGGAAGCGTGGAACTTTAGCGCAAGTCCACCGGGGGTCGTATCCGGATTGCCGAACGTCAACCCAATTTTTTGCCGAATTTGGTTTGTAAAGACAACGCACGTGCGGGATTTGTTTGTCACACCGGATAATTTCCTTAATGCCTTAGACATTAACCGGGGCAGCAACCCGACGTGTGCGTCGCCCATTTCGCCTTCAATTTCTGCCTGCGGTGTTAAAGCAGCCACTGAGTCAATGACAACGATATCAATGGCCCCACTTCTGATGAGGTGTTCCACAATTTCGAGGGCTTGTTCGCCAGCATCGGGTTGCGAAATCAACAAATTTTCTAGGTTGACCCCAATATTGCGTGCGTAGGTTGTATCTAGGGCGTGTTCGACATCAATGAAGGCGGCAATTCCACCGAGTTTCTGTGCCTCTGCAACGATGTGGAGTGCCAATGTTGTTTTTCCTGTGGCTTCATGTCCAAAGACTTCAATAATTCTACCGCGTGGCACACCGCCGACCCCAAGTGCTAAATCGAGGGCAAGGGCCCCGGTCGGAATTGTTTCTACAGGTACAACGTCGCTGTCGGAGAAACGCATAATCGCCCCTTTTCCGTATATGCGTTCTACCTGTGCAATTGTTTGGTCGAGTGCTTTCTGTTTTTCTTCTGTTGCCATTTTAGGCTGTCTCCTTTTCGAGTTGACAAGTTTTTAGCGGGGTATAGACAGCGCCCGTAGGATGCATCTCACTTCTGATGAGTGCAATTTCGTTGACTGTGAAAGACCCCCTATCAAGGATTTCGTACTGTTTAAATGAATCGGTAAAAGGTTTCAAATTTATACGGTTTTTTAGACGTGCTAACGTTAAGTGTGGATGAAATCGTGTATCTGCTGGGTATTCCAGTTTAGCGAGTCCCTTGTTAACCGTTTCTGCCAATGTTGACACTGCTGACGCGCCATGTTTTAGTCCTATCCATAGCACACGAGGGCGCGTCAAATTTGGGAATGTCCCGATACCCCCAATTTCAACAGGAAAAGGCGTGCGAGTTGCGGCAACACGTTGAAGGGCGGCACCAATTTTCGGAACCCGCTGCTTTTCTATATCCCCTATGAATTTCAAGGTGAGGTGGAAGTTCCCATGTCGCACCCAGGATGCCTTGCCGATTTTCGGACGGAACGCGTCCTGCACCGTTGTGAGTAAATTTTGAATCGGGTCCGGTATCTCAATAGCAACGAAACATCGTATCGTATCCGCACGCATCACGTCTGGCTCCTGACACCCTAAGATTTTGAAGGTTGTACCAAATTAAAGACCGCCTCGCGGTTTCTGAACACAAATTCTGACCCGGAGACCACTGTTAACACTAGGGGAAGATACATCATAAAATAAATTGGGCCGTGATGCCGTATAACCCGTTCTGAATCGTTTGGGAAAAGGGCAAGCAACCCTAAACTAATTAAAATCACGATGAACTGAGAGGCAGTTTTGTATTTTCCCCATCGATTCGCAGCGACAACTTTCCCATTTTTGACGACAAACACGGTTCGCAATAAGGTAACAACGAACTCCCGTCCTAGGATAACCAATACCATCCACATCGGTATTAAGCCACCTTCAAATCCTAACCCCTCGTCTTTGAAGAGGGTGAGGCAAATTAACGCGGCACCGACCAACAGCTTATCAACGAAGGAGTCCATGAAAGCACCGAAGTTGGTCGTTCCATATTTCCGCGCGATTCTCCCATCGAGCGTGTCTGTCAACGCTGCAGCACCGAAAAAAATGTTGGCGAGCATCATTGACTTTGCACGAAAATAGAACGTGAACGGCAGTATCAGCAAAAATCGCAAAAATGTTAAAAGGTTTGCTAACCGTAAAAGACTACGAAGATTCATAAATTCCTAATTATCGGAAACGTCAATCACCTCAGCATCTTCAGGAATAACAAACTTGAACACGTCAGGAGGTAGTTTTTTGTCCCGTTCAATTTTGGATAAGGTAACAATGACGCTCCGCTGCTGACCATCTTCAAATTTAGTCGTAGTGCCAAATTGCACAGGGAGCCATTCATCTTTTTTGACCCAGATGTATAGTGTTTCCTTCACCGTACTGGTCACCATGTGCGGTTTGAAGGTCAACTGAATTTGATAAACACCTTTCGGATTCGCGGCTTCATCTGGAACAAGTTTCATATTATAGTTTTTTCGTACGTCCTCAAGTGAGGCTCCGATTCCCGGTAAAATCTCCCGCCGTTTCCGGGCATCCCACTTCATTTTGTTCACCTGCTCCAGGAGGGGTACATAAGACCAAGCATATTTGCCATCCAAAACGATGACTTTTTCAACCTTGCTGCGGTCTTTGCGGGCCACGTACTCTTTACGGAGTAGGTTCGGTTTGCCAAATGTAAACCGCCCGCGAGCCGTGCTTTTCCCATGCGGAAATAGAGTCGTTTCCTCGAACTCTGCACTGAAATTCTTAGATTTTTCATAAGCTGCCTTGAAATTCTCAAAAATTTCGTCAACCGTATAGGTAGCACCATCGCTGGCAAAGCCTATTGACAGGCATATCAAAATTAAACTCCAATAGAGGCGTTTCACTGTGTTTCTCCTTTTCGAAAACGAGATGGAAGATTTATTATGTATATAGTATAGCATTAACTTTTTTATCTGTCAATGCTATTTTTTAATTTTTTCGCTGTTGATAATTTTTTCGACCTCTGTTTCCGAAACGTGTAATCGCGACCAGTTTGTCAGCGCGACCTCTAACTCGTTTGGTGCCTCTAATGCATGTATGACAAGCCGTTCCAAAGTTTCCGCAACCGCTGTCTCTCTAAATATCGCCTCAAACCATATCCCAAATGTTTTGATTGCATCCGAAGATTCAGAAAAAACCCAAAAAATGACACGACAAAAATCGAGACCTTCGTCTACTCGCTTCTCTGAAATCCACACCTCTTCAGGAAATCCATGAAAAAATTCTAACAGATTCGCGATTAACACGGGTAATTCCTGATTGAGATAGGAAATTTCCGGATAGATGTCGAAATGAACCGCGTATTTGTGAGCATAAAGCCGCCGCGCTGCATCCTCGGTGCGTTCAACGGTTGTTTTTGTGTCAGATAACAAGGGGTACCTCCTTTAAATAGATGGACAAAGGCTGCTTGCACATGGTATACTATACTAGAAATGTATTACAAATTGATGCCCGAGGTGCTAGGCACTGTGGGCGCGTCTATCAAGAGAGGACAAATATATCTATGGCGGATTCCGAACGGATAACATATCTTAAAAACGAACTAAAAAAACGCATACTACTTCTGGATGGGGCAATGGGGTCGCTGTTACAGACGTATCGACTCACGGAGACGGATTTCCGAGGCGACCTATTTGCCAATCATCCGTGTGACCTCAAAGGGTACAATGACCTGCTCTGCTTAACGCAGCCGGATATTGTGCATGAAATACACACAAACTATTGTCGCGCGGGTGCCGATATCATCGAAACGAATACCTTTACGAGTACATCTGTTTCAATGGCGGACTATCAACTTGAAGAGCTAACATATCAGATTAACGCTGCGGCAGCGCGTATTGCGCGGAAAGTGGCCGATGAATGGACATCCCCTGAAAAACCACGTTTCGTCGCGGGGAGCATCGGCCCTACCAATCGCAGCTGCTCCCTCTCCCCTAACGTAAATGACCCAGGCTATAGAAATATCACCTTCGCACAGTTGGTCTCCGCTTACACAACGCAAGCGGAGGGTTTAATCGATGGCGGTGCCGACCTTCTCCTCGTTGAAACCGTTATGGACACCCTTAATTGTAAAGCAGCCCTCTTTGCAATTCAAACCCTTTCCGAAAAACGCGGTATTGACATACCGATTATTGTCTCCTCTGACAGAAGCGGAGGCGGCGGACGCAACCTTTCAGGACAAACGGTTGAGGCTTTCTGGAACTCCGTTCGGCATGCAAACCTACTCGCTGTAGGATTAAACTGCGGTTTTGGGGCTCAACAGATTCGTCCCTATCTCGCCGAAATGGCGAAAATCGCTGATGTCCCGGTTATCTGTTATCCAAATGCAGGGCTGCCTAACGAGCTCGGACAGTACACACAGACTCCAGCAGAAATGGCAGATTGGATACACGAATTCGCACAAAACGGCTACGTGAATATTGTCGGCGGATGCTGCGGAAGTCAACCCGAACATATCGAAGCCATTGGCAAAGTCGCAGCAGAATATCCACCCCGCCAGCCTGCACCCCAAAAATCGGCATGCAGACTCAGCGGCTTAGAACCGTTTAACATCACACCCGACTCTCTCTTTGTTAACGTTGGAGAACGTACAAACGTAACAGGTTCGCGAAAATTTTCAACGCTTATTAAAAAAGGGGACTATGAAACCGCCTTAGAGGTCGCAAGGGACCAAGTGGAAAACGGCGCGCAAGTTATCGATATTAATATGGACGCGGGTATGTTAGATGCAAAAACTGCAATGGTCAAATTCCTCAACCTTATTGCAGCGGAACCGGACATTAGCCGAGTGCCTATTATGTTGGACTCAAGCAAATGGGACGTAATAGAGGCAGGTTTAGCATGTATACAGGGAAAAGGGGTTGTTAACTCTATTAGTTTAAAGGAGGGGGAACAGGATTTCTTAGAAAAGGCAAGACTTATCAGACGGTACGGGGCAGCGGTTATCGTGATGGCGTTTGATGAGAAGGGCCAAGCGGACACCTATCAACGGAAAGTGGAAATATGCAGGCGGGCATATCGTCTTTTAACAGAGACGGTTGCATTCCCACCGGAGGATATCATCTTCGACCCGAATATCTTCGCTATCGCCACAGGTATTCCAGAACACAACGAATACGCAAAGGCGTTTATAGCAGCATGTAGCGAGATTAAATCTACTTGCCCACACGCTTTAGTGAGCGGGGGTGTGAGCAATATTTCGTTCGCGTTTCAAGGCAACAACACGGTGCGAGAGGCGATGCACGCCGCATTTCTCTATCACGCTATCAATGCTGGAATGGATATGGGTATCGTCAACGCCGGACAACTCGCTGTATATGATGACCTGCCTAAACCCCTATTAGAGGCGGTAGAGGATGTCCTGTTTAATCGCACCGAAGATGCAACCGACCGCCTCGTTAAGCTCGCCAGCACACTGCAAGGCACACGAAAGAAAAAACGCGCTAACAAAGCATGGCGGAAATTACCGGTTGAAAAACGACTCAGCCACGCACTTGTGGAAGGAATCGTTGAACATATTGAATCGGATACGGAAGAAGCACGGCTCCGGTATGAAAGACCTATACAGGTAATTGAGGGACCTCTGATGGATGGGATGGACCGGGTCGGTGAACTCTTCGGAGATGGTAAGATGTTCCTCCCGCAGGTCATGAAAAGTGCACAGGTGATGAAAAGGGCTGTTGCACATCTGATTCCCTATATTGAAAAGGAGCAGGCTGAAGGGGTCATACAGTGTAGGGGAAAAATTGTTATGGCAACGGTGAAAGGCGACGTTCACGATATCGGTAAAAATATCGTAGGGGTGGTGTTGGGATGCAACAATTACGACATTATTGACCTCGGGGTGATGGTGTCAGCGGAGGACATTTTGGAAACGGCACGCAAGGAAAACGCGGATATTATCGGTTTGAGCGGGCTCATTACGCCTTCATTAGATGAAATGGTGAACGTCGCTGAAGAGATGGAGCGTGATGGATTCCAAATTCCGCTCCTCATCGGCGGGGCAACTACCTCAAAGGTGCATACGGCTGTTCAGATTGAACCTGCTTACAGCGGCCCGACGATTCACGTCAAAGATGCCTCACGCAGCGTAGGAGTCGTCGCCAATCTTATGAGCGATGAAAACCAGGACCGGTTCGTTGAGCAGGCACGCGAAGAATACGCGGACATCAGAGCACGCCGTGAAAAAAATCGCCAACAAACCAACTTACTCCCTTATGCTGTTGCCCAACAACGCAAATTTACTCCTGATTGGAAAAATTACCGTCCACCTAAACCGCATAACATAAATATTAAGGCGTTTGACGATTATCCGTTAGCGGAACTTGTTGATTATATTGATTGGACACCTTTTTTTACCACATGGGGGTTGACAGGAAAATACCCGAATATTCTAAAAAATCCGGAAATTGGAACAGAAGCGCGGAAACTGCTCACCGATGCCGAAACCTTACTCCAGAGAATCGTCGAACAGAAAAGGTTTCAGGCACGAGCCGTTGTGGGAATCTTTCCCGCAAACGCGGTCGGTGAAGGAACAGAAATATATGCTGACGAAGAGAGAACAGAGATTATCGCTACGCTGCATCACCTGCGTCAACAGACTGAACAGCCCTTCTCCAGACCTAACCTCAGCCTTGGCGACTTCATCGCACCGAAGTCGACTGGCCTCCCGGACTATATCGGCGCGTTCGCTGTTACAACAGGCATCGGGGTCCCCGAACTCTGTGCCGAGTTTGAGAATCAACATGACGATTACAACAGTATTATGGCGAAGGCGTTGGCAGACCGATTGGCGGAGGCTTTTGCTGAACGGATGCATCAGCATGTCCGCACTACCCTCTGGGGATATGCTACTGACGAAACGTTAGACACTGCTGCCCTGATTGCAGAGAAATACCGCGGAATACGACCGGCCCCGGGATATCCCGCATGTCCGGACCATACTCAGAAACATGTCCTATTTTCGCTGCTGAACGGTACGGAGAACACAGGCATTTCTCTCACCGAAAATCTTGCGATGTTCCCTGCAGCGTCTGTAAGTGGGTGGTATTATTCACACCCGGACGCACGCTATTTCAGTATCAGCAGAATCGGTGAGGACCAGGTTGCTGATTATGCATCGCGTACCGGTATGAACTTGGAAACAGCGAAACGTTGGCTGAAACCCTTGTTGAGCTAGTTGGTTATTGGCGATTAGCAATTAGCAATTGGCAAGAGATGTTGTGATTCTAATAACTTGAGCTTGATAATAAATGTCCGTGCAATCGACGAGCAATCAATGGTTTCCCTACTACGAGCCCTTATATTTAGTATTCGGGCAACCAGCCCGCTCCTCATACTAGGGGAAAACTTTTTTTCAAACTCATGTATATATGTATATCCTCTTCAGTAGGAGCGTGCTGTGCACGCGATATTGCGTCCGTTCCCTTCTGTCCTCTTCAGTAGGAGCGTGCTGTGCACGCGATATTAAGGAGGGGACGGATTGCCCGAATCCTAGAAGAGGTCTGTTGAACAACCGGCGAAAAATATGGAGAACTAAATACCTCTGAGGGAGTCGGCAAAAAAATTGCCATGTTTTGTCAAATTGTGTTATACTAAAATGGCTATTGGCTATTGGCTATTGGCTGTTGGCAAGAGAAAGAGGGCTCTGACGTGCTTCAGATATGTGCTTAGAATCGCAAACCTCTTGCTAATTTGCTAATTGCCAATATGCATAACCAACACGAAACAACTATTACAAAAGAATTGGTAAACATCCTACGACAGATGCGCCACGGCTGGAACATTGAAACGGAGGTCAAAGCCTTCATCAAAGGCAATAGCGGTCTAGATGCACTCGTAATTGAACGCGGGAGAGAGCCGGTCGGCATTGAAGCAAAATTCGCCACTACCACTAACGCCAAAAAACTGCTCGAGCAGGCAGAAACACGGCTTATGTTCGAACTTGAAACTGGATACCAGACCGCCAGCGAAACCCTTGATAACGTTATCGCAATCCTCTATCCCGACCGCTTTAAAACGGTGCCAGGGCGCGATATTCAGGCAAAACTACGCGCGGCACTTGACATAGACTTGAGACAGAATAGTCCGGTTGTCCATCCGCTACTTTTGGTATCGATAGACGCAATTTTCGGTCTATCAAAACGCTTGTCATGCCTGCCCGGTTAGCACCAATAATATCATTTTGGATAGAATCACCGACGAACACAGCCTCTTCAAACAGCACGGCAGCACGTTCACAAGCCGCTTTGAAGATTCCGAATTTCGGTTTCCTGACACCGATTTCACCGGAAATTGTTAGCGACTGAATCCGTTCACTTAGTCCAAGGTGTCTCACTTTAGACAGTTGACTGTCAGTATGTTCATCATGCGCGCCGTTAGTGATGATACCGACATGATATGCTTGTAGCTCTGCAAGTACTGTGACATCTGCGTAAAGGCGTAATCTTGTGAGGTAGCGCGTGCTGAGAAAGTCATTGAGTTCTTCCGTAAATTTATCTGGCGGCAAATTGAGTTCTTCGAATAAACATTGGAAACGTAAGTCTCTCACTTCTGCCATGGAGCATTTCCCTGCGTCAAGTTGCTGAAAGAGTTTCCGATGAACTGTTGCCCAGGCATTTGTGAGCGTCTCTTCCGAAATATCTGACTTGTATGTACGGAATAGGTGAAAAGTATCTTTTTCTGCAATACGCCATGCTGTATCGGAATCACAGAGTGTACCATCAAGGTCGAAGAATATTGCCTTAATCATAAGGGGAGAGGGGCAGCGCGGCCACAAACGTTAGGGCCGGCCGGCGCGTTTACAAGTAGTTTTACGGGGTTTTCCCTAATTTTACGGTATAGTGTTGGTCGCGGCCGTCTCTATGGATTTTCAGGCGGATTTCTGTATCTGGCGCAGTGCCACCGACACACCGCAAAAGTTCACCGTAGGTTTGCACCGGCGCGTTGTTAAATTCAAGGATAATGTCCTCCGGTGAGATACCGACCTTATCTGCGGGCCCACCCTTTATAACCTGCGTAACGCCGATTCCGAGTTCACTCACTTCAATGTGAACGCCGAGCCAGCCTCGCGTCACCTTTCCATGTTTTATGATTTCAGTTGCCACAGATTTGACTGTCTCTATCGGGATAGCAAACGTAATATCCTGATTGTTCCGTGGCTGCAGTGACGGATGCCTGAGAAGTTGTACTATGTCGCCATTTGTGCCTTCGGACAAAATAGAATCAACGAGGGCATCCAACGGGCCAGGTTCGGTAAGGACAGCGAGTATCATTCCAACGATTTCTCCCCCCGTGTTTACGACTGCCCCGCCACTATTACCAGGCGTAACCGGGGCATTGATTTTGATGAAGTTCTTGCAGAGATGGTCGGGCAAGGTGTCCCAACCGCTGACAATCCCGAAGGAGACGATAGGACTCTTACCGTAAGAGCTCCCGATTGTGGCAACCCAAGACCCCGTCCCAATTTTTGAGGAATTGCCCTGCTTAACCTGTACAGAGGGTTTGTGTTCTGTCTGAAGCACAGCCAGCTCCATCAGGTTATCAACGCCAAGTAGCTTGGCAGGTGATACCTTGCCATTACTGAAAATAACTTCAATCCTATTGACATCCATATCAAACGTTGTTGTTACCACATGGCCGGCGGTATCAATAACAATTCCGGAGCCAATATTTTGGCGTGTTATTAGCAATTTGTCCGGTGGCAATTGGGGTGTTGGTATGACCTGTGTCGCTACCACTTTAACGACAGCGGGACGTGCCGCCGTGACGAGCTTTTGAAATTCTTTTTCAAGCAACTGTAAGATGTTTTCTTTTGCCATACCAGGTAAGACAAAATAGAAAAGCAGACTGAACAGTGCTGTTATTAATAGTATCTGTTTCGATTTTTGTAGACGCATGTGTTTACCCTCTAAAAAAAATTATAACCCACCACCGGTCAACGTATCGGTGTAGCTGACGCGCTTTAACATATAGTGCTGTTGCGTCGGTTGCGATGCAAATGCACTGCGACGCGCTAACGGTATTTGAAGCGACAGTGGGTTCCGGGATGTTTCGAGCTGCCCGTCACCCTGTAAACGTGAGTTGATAGCACTTTCCCCCGTAGGTCGGTGTTCATCGTTGAAAACGCCTCCCTGATACAGGTAAGTACCGGCTGTAATACAAATCAACACCATGACGCTAGCGAATACCCATCTGGGCCAGCTCAACGTGTATAAGAGACGTTGCCAAAAATTAGGGGGCTCGCGGGACTCTTCGGCGAGCCGTTGTTGTAATGTCGGCATAAAGTGAGGCGAAGGGTCAATCTGCGGTAACTGCTGTGCTGCCTTCACGGTCTCCTGGAATAGGGTGTACTCCTGCTGACAGTTATCGCATGTCGAGAGGTGTGCCTCAAAACCTTGTAGGTGTTGATAATCCAGTTCATCTTCAAAATGAGCGGAGAAGTGTTCCGTGGCTTGTAAGCAATTCATAGGGGCTCCATAAAAGATTTTAATTTATCCTTAAGCATTAATCGGGCTCGGTTGATTCGGGATTTGGTTGTGCCGCTCCGTAGTTCGAGTATCTCACTGATTTCGTCGTAGCTAAATCCTTGGAGATCCCGAAGTATGAGCGGGACTCTATACTGTTCTGGCAATTCCGCTATCGCAGTATGGATAGCTTTGCGTAATTCTTTGCGTTGTAGTGCAACTTCAGGTTGAAAAGCGACATCAGCAGGTGCACTTGCGATGCGGTCAATTTGTTCACCTTCCTCATCAAAGCTATCGCTATTATTAACGATATTGTCAACCCGGTATCTGTCGCGACGACTTCGGTTTCGCAGTTCATTTTTGCACAAGTTTTTCGCAATCTGATACATCCATGTGTTAAAACGAGCTCGCCCCGGTTGGTAGCGGTGCACTGCTTTAAACACCCGAATGAACGTCTCTTGTGCTAAATCTTCAGCGGCATCCCTATCATCGATATACCGGGCGATGAAATTGATAAGCGGCTGCTGATGGCGGCGCACTAAGAGCGTAAAAGCACTCTCATCTCCTTTTTGAAAACGTTGTATTAATTCATCGTCTAATTCGGGCATCAGATTCCTCCAAAGGCACTTTATGTGTTAATATACACCAAACTGTGGATTCGGTTGCATTTTTTTAATTTTCACATATTTTTTGTTTTGAACGGATAGATGTCGGATGCTAATGGGAAGGTTTTTGGGATGTTTATTGTCTGAATGCACGTCGCATTTGGGCGAATACGCCGCAAATCGCGGCGTATCGCGGAGAACGCGGAGAACGCGGAGAACGTGGAATTAAGAAGTTCTTTGTTCCGGATCCGTTTCTTGCGAAAGGAGATGTCTGGGACACAAAATCATTTTCCGTGTTCTCTGTGTTCTCCGTTTTGTGGGCTTTTTAGAGACCTATTTGCTTCCTATTGTGTGCTATTTCCGTTGAGGTCAATATCCTCAAAAGTTTTCGCGTTGAGTATCTGCTCGAAGAGTGTATCAAGCCGTGAGAATTCCGTGATTTCTTTGATTTCCGCTAGAACGGTATCAGAGATTTCAGGGAATTGGTGCGTCAACAATTTGATAACATACTCCTGTTTGGTTCGGAACTCACCTTGTTCGAGGCCTTGTTCGAGGCCTTGTTCGAGACCTTGTGTGATGCCGCGTTGATAACCTTGTTCATCGCCTTGTGCGATGCCGCGTTTCATGACCTGTTCGTAAAAAGGAGATTCTTGCATGATTGCCTCCAATCTAGGTTTTTGAAAAAGTTCGTTTGGATGGGCTAAACTCCCGAAAAGCGAGAGTGCAAATAAAAGGTTCGCCCGCATTTCTCGGCTGACATCGGCCGCCTGGGTCGTCTCTATACACTTCTCAACCCAAGCTTCAGGTGTCATATCCGCTGGCGGTTCCATCAAAGCCGTGAAAGGGAGCAACCCTATAGCTGTAGGGTCCAAAAACGCTTCACCCGGCAAATCATAAACACGGATGACGTTATACTGGAAGTACCCACCGCCACGCTGTTCGTTTCCATACCTATAGACACCGGTGTCGTTTTGACCCGCTGGACGGCGGAGATAGAACACCGTTGAATAGACGTTCTTGCCGTGTTCAAGGGCAAGGAGACTTGAATACGCCAGCATCCGGAGGTGCATCGGTTTATGTGTGCTGTCGTCGGTTTGTGCCTCTATATGTAGGATAGCCTCCTCATCCGGCAGTTGGACATGAAACGTCATATCACTATGATGCACCCGAAGCGTGACGTGCTCGGTGTTCAGCTGCGCTAAGATTTTCACTTTCGATGTTCCGAGTGCCAACGCTGCTAAAGAATCCGGGAACCACCCCGTAATGCGTTTAAAGATTTTATCAAAAAATGCCATAATGAATATTATACCTATATTGTAGAGATATGTCAATATGTTTAATCAGGGAAGAAAAATCTTGACCTGAAAACGATTTTTGTGTATCCTTTAAAAAATACCATATATGCGAAAAATTGTCAAATTTGGAGGTTTACATGTTCGAACAGGTTTTACAAGAGGTTGAGGCGCAATGTAGAGAAGAGCGAATTCCGATGCTGGGACCAGAAAAGGCGAAATTTCTCGCCGCATGTGTTGAGAAGGCAAAACCGTCCCTGATTGTGGAGTGTGGTACCGCCATCGGTTATTCCGGGCTGTGGATGTTACGCGTGTTGAAGACTGAGAACACCGGGCGACTGATAACGATCGAAATAGATGAGAACCGCGCCCAGCAAGCCCGCGCTAATTTTGAACGGGCCGGGCTCGACGGCCTCGTGGATTCACGCATCGGCGATGCACAAGAGGTCCTGAAAACTATCCAAGAGCCGGTCGACTTCCTACTCCTTGATAACAATTTCAACAACTATTTCCCCTGTTTTCAAGCAATTGAATCACAACTAACTAACCCGGCAACCGTTGTAGCGGACAACGTCGGTATCGGGGCAGAGGCAATGGCGGATTATCTTGAACACGTACGCGCTCGCTATGAATCTGAAACACACTGGTTTGACATAGACCTGCCCTGGGTGAAACAGGACGCAATTGAGGTTAGCATTTACTGCCGTTGAACAAAAACGGCACAAAGTAGCAGTTTATGCTCCACTCATCTGCTGTTTTCGCAGTGTCTATGGTAAACCAACGGACATTTATTATCAAGGTTAGCATTTACTGCCGTTCAAAAGTAAGCCCAAGCAACGCGCCGGGCTGGTTATATGGCGAGGGATATTTCTCAGGAAACCCTCTTATCAAACCGCAAGGAAATATCAAAAATTAAAAATGGACTATAATTTTACCGATGTGGCTCGGCTGCCTGCACCGGGCGATAATGTTGCTATTGCAACGCAAACATTGGCAGGTGGCACACGCATTCACTACGATGGACACGAATTTCAGCTATCACATACCGTTCTGGAAGGACATCGGTTTGCAATTCAATCAATTCCGGAAACTTCAGCACTCCTGTCGTGGGGATTGCCGTTTGGTTTCGCCACACGTTCCATTGCCATTGGCGATTATGTCTGCAATCAGAAGATGCTCGATTCGTTGTCAATTAGAAATTTAAGCTTTGCCTTACCGGAGGTGCCAAACTTTAGCGATAAGTTGTCGCCATATCTGTTAGATGAGACAGAATTTCGTCCGGGGAAGCAGGTAGCACGGTATAGGGACGAGCGTCTGTTCCTCGGTTACCATCGTCCTGGGAACCGTGGCGTTGGCACGCGAAACTATGTTGTGGTCATGAGCACAACTGCGCGTACCGCCGGCTTCGCCAGGCGGCTTGCCGAAAAGTGTGCAGGACATACTGACGCTTATCCGAACGTAGATGGTATCGTTGCCGTAACGCACACGGAGGGCGGAGAAGGCAAAACGCCCAATAACGTTGAAATGCTGCTCCGAACCCTCGCCGGTTTCACTGTGCACCCGAATATAGGCGCAATCTTGGTGGTTGACTACGGTACCGAGGCGGTCACAAATGAGATGCTCAAGACATATATGCACCGTGAAGGATACGCCCTGGACGATGTTACCCACCGTTTCTACCAGCGACAACGCAGCTTTGATGCAGATTTAGCCAATGGGACAGTGATTCTTAACCGATGGCTGCCGAACGTGAATCGGGTGCCGCGCACCGAGCAATCGTTAGCACATATCAAAATCGCCTTGCAGTGCGGTGGCTCGGATGCGTTTTCGGGCGTATCGGGCAATCCGCTCGCCGCTTACGTAGCAAAGGAGGTTATCCGTTATGGCGGATGCGCAAACCTTGCGGAAACCGATGAACTGATTGGGTCGGAGGAATATGTACTACAAAACGTTCGCGACCTGCCGACAGCGCGCACGTTCCTGAAGACAATTGAACGTTTCAAGGAACGCGCCGCATGGCATGGACACTCCACAGAAGGAAATCCCTCCGGCGGCAACAATTTCCGAGGGCTCTACAACATCGCCATTAAATCTATTGGCGCAGCAATGAAACGACACCCAGATGTCTGTCTTGACTACGTTATCAATTACAGCGAATTGATGGAACAGCCGGGCTACTACTTCATGGACAGCCCAGGTAACGATTTAGAGAGCATCGCAGGGCAGGTAGCCTCCGGAGCTAACATGATTTTCTTTGTGACAGGCAACGGCTCAATTACCAATTTCCCCTTCGTACCGACAATTAAGATTGTCACGACCACCGGACGGTATGAGATGCTTACGAAGGATATGGATGTGAACGCTGGCGCGTATCTCGATGGGATGCCGATGGAAGAACTTGGGAACGCTATGCTCGACTTGACAGTGAATGTTGCATCGGGGGAACGCTCAGTCGGAGAGAAGGCTGGCCACTCGCAGGTCTCGTTGTGGCGCGATTGGAAACAGACCGGCCCTGTAAATTTGAAACCGCTCTTAACCGACTCTGAATTGCGGTCCGGTGAACCGATTCCGATTGATACTGCTACGACACAGCAACGTGTGCCTACCGCCTTGCAATTTCGTGCTCTCCAAACGGAAACGGGGTACCGCACAGAGCAGGTCGGACTCATCTTGCCCACTAGTCTCTGTTCCGGACAGATTGCACAGATGATTGCACACCGTTGCAATGAACGAGAAATTGGCAAAGCGCAAGGCGTATCCCGTTTTGTGGCACTCCCGCATACAGAGGGGTGTGGTGTTTCCAGTGGCCGTTCTGAGGAAATTTACACCCGCACGATGATTGGACATCTCACACACCCAAAGGTTGCACTCGGTCTACTCCTCGAACACGGTTGTGAAAAGACACACAATGACCATGTCCGCCATGAAATTCAGAAACTCGGTATATCCCCAGAACGCTACGGGTGGGCAAGCGTGCAATTGGATGGCGGCATTGATGCTGTTATTGAAAAGGTGCAGGACTGGTTTCTGGAAACGTTTGCGGATAAACCTACCCCCCCGGTTGTCGATGCAGATTTGAAACATCTCTGTATAGCCGTAACATCAACCGGAGAGGGGACAGAAGCAGTCTCACAGGCTTTGACGCAATTGACTCACGAAGTCGTCGCTGCGGGGGGAACGGTTGTTGTACCAGCAAACGCGACCTTCCTATGTTACGAAAACCCACAACGTGTTGCACCTACTTTAGCCTATGGGCAGCGGATTGAAAAAGCAGGTTTCCACATCATGGAGACACCGACCGACCAGCAGACAGAAACGTTGACAGGCTTGGGAGCGACAGGTGTGGAATTAGCACTTGCATACATCGTTGGGGCCCCCATGCAATCCCATGTGATGGTCCCGCTGATTCAGGTCTCTACGGATGCTACAACGCAAGCAAACTACGGGGCCGATTTGGACCTAATGACCGCCGATGCTAACAACATGTTAGCCTTGATTGTGGAGGTAGCATCGCGTCGGTATACCCCAAAGCTGCACGGTAAGGGAAACACAGATTTTCAGTTAACGCGCGGGTTATTAGGGATTTCAATGTAACCGCGCGTCCTATAACGCAAGTTGCCACATAGTAGCACAAACTTCCTAGTTTGTGCCATAAGCGTCCAAAGTAGCATAAACTTCCTAGTTTGTGCCATAAGCGTCCAACATAGAAGTTCACGATAGTAGCATAAACTTCCTAGTTTGTGCCATAAGCGTCCAACATAGAAGTTCACGATAGTAGCATAAACTTCCTAGTTTGTGCCATAAGCGTCCAAAGTAGCATAAACTTCCTAGTTTGTGCCATAAGCGTCACGATAGTAGCATAAACTTCCTAGTTTGTGCCATAAGCGTCCAACATAGAAGTTCACGATAGTAGCATAAACTTCCTAGTTTGTGCCATAAGCGTCCAAAGTAGCATAAACTTCCTAGTTTGTGCCATAAGCGTCCAACATAGAAGTTCACGATAGTAGCATAAACTTCCTAGTTTGTGCCATAAGCGTCCAACATAGAAGTTCACGGTACAATTATCAGCAGTTTTTCACTAAAAGCGACGTTTACAAGTCTAAAAATTGATAGGTGGCAACTTAGGTTACTATAGGGCCCGGTGCAGCTAAACCTTTGCCTCAACGGTGAACCCACCTATCAACGAAAAATTCGCTGCAAACTGATACAGTTTCGCGTTATTCCTCTCAATCGTGGGCGGGTTGTAATGCTCGCCATCTTTCGACCACACAGCGTTGTTCGCCTCAACGCTCTCCCACAACGTAATCCAAGCGTAATCGTAGTCCGATGTAGCAACACCTTCAAGACCACCCTGATACCCTTTGAGAAGTTCAACAGCGAGACACCCCGGTAGTGAACGGACCGCCGGAAGATAGTGCTGTAACATGAAATCCTCAAAGACTTCATGTTCGACCATCGGTTTGAGTTCAATCGTATGAATTGCACGAAAATGTGACATATCTCGTAACTCCTTAGGTCGGCTTTAGCGGCCGCCGATAAATGCCTCTAATTTCTCCTTCGCATCCGCATCAGAATATTGGACAGGGGGCGATTTCATAAAGTAGGCGCTTGGACCGTAAAGAGCACCACCTATACCTCTATCTATAGCTAATTTACAACAACGGATTGCGTCTATGGCAACACCTGCGGAATTTGGAGAATCCCAGACCTCTAATTTTAACTCAACCCGCACGGGCACATCGCCAAATTCGGTGCCATCAAGATAGAGATAACACCATTTTCTATCATCTAGGAACGGAACGTAATCGCTCGGGCCGATATAGACATTTTTCGGTGCAACTTCGTGGTTGAGCTGCGAGACAACGGCATCGGTTTTTGAAATCCGTTTCGATTCAAGCCGTTCTTTCTCCAGCATATTTTTGAAGTCCATATTTCCGCCGACGTTCAGCTGCGAGGTGCTTCCAAGTTTTAACCCACGGTCGCTCATCAACTTCGCCAATGCGCGGTGAACGATTGTTGCCCCGAATTGGGCTTTGATATCATCACCAACAATTGGTAAACCTGCCGCTTCAAATTTCGCACGCCACTGCTCATTTTTTGCGATGAAAACTGGCATGCAATTGACAACCGCACAGCCCGCATTCAACGCCGCTGTAATATACCATTTCGTCGCCTCTTCGCTACCGACAGGCAGATAGTTGATAAGAATATCCACCTCATTTTCCTGTAAGACTTCAGCAACATCTACCACATCCGCAGTCGATTCTTGCACCGTTTCGTGATAGTATTTCGCAAACCCATCCATTGTCGGGCCCCGCTGAACCGTTACGCCTGTCTCTGGAACGTCTGAAAACTTAATGGTGTTATTCGGTTCACACCAAATCGCTTCAGCCACATCACGGCCCACTTTGCTGCTATCCACATCGAATGCAGCAGCGACTGTAATATCACTTAGATGATAGGGGCCAATTTTCACGTTCATCAGTCCCGGAACGAATTCGTCCTCTTCCGCTTTTTGATAATAATGGATACCTTGAATCAGCGAGGAGGCACAATTTCCGACTCCGACAATCGCGATACGAATCTCTGACATAACTCTCTCCTATTTCTTTATAGAATGAAAAATAAATTACTCCAGTCCACCATTTTTGGCAAGGTGTTTCGTTCTCTTTTCGTAGTATTTCGGTTAAATGTTGACATCGTAGGAGCGGATAAAAAACTTTCCGGAACGTGCTCCTAAAACCGTCTCTTAACAGGGTAATACTTTTTGGGGAAAAAGTCAAATTAAAAATGTGTATGAGTCAGGACTATTTAGAAAACACGACTATCCCACGACCTAGCCCCACAAACGTGTCACGACAACGGCAATGAAATCGGCGCGCCGATTTGGGAGGAACGATATGTCGCCTCTGCTAATTCAATACCATCTCTGCCGATGCGGCCGTGAGTTGTCGGCTGCGCTTCACCGGCGATACAGGCAAGCCAATGGTCAATGCTTGCCCCTTTCGCTGCGACACCCCAATAACGTTGACTCCGCTGCGATTCTGGCAGAGTGCGGTAGGTGTCATCGTTCGGAACTGTGGCACTGAACTCTTCTGGAGCTGCCATATCGTGAGTTTTCCAACGCACGCCATGTCGAATCAACGTTGCGGAGCCTTTGCTAGTCACGAGACCGTTCCCGCTATTCCCGATTTCCGCGGCCCAACTCTTAATCATCATGCCGACACCCCCGTTTTTGAAATGCACGGTCAGCACAGCGTTGTTCTCCACTGCCTCATCAGCAGGCGGGTAGGTCCCCCCAAGCGGCACATGGCTCGTGAAACCGTAGACACTCGTAGCAGGCCCATAGAGCCATAACCACAAATCGAGGTTGTGAATAGCTTGCTCCACTAACATGCCCCCGGATTCAGCTTTGACAAAAAGCCACGGATGCCGTTCCGGTGAAAACCAACCCACCTGATTGGAATACGCCATCTGTAGTGTACCAAGTGTCCCATCGTCTAATAGCGATTTCAATTTCATGTAACCCGGGTCAAACCGCATCATATAGGCTACCATCAGGAGAACACCTGCATCTTCAGCAGCAGCTACCATTGCATCACCCTCGGTGACGTTGCAACACATCGGTTTTTCCATCAAGATATGTTTACCCGCCCCAGCGGCGGCAAGGGTGATTTCAAGGTGCGGCCGCGGATGGACACACACGTCGACTGCGTCTATATCTTTTCTGTCAAGAAGGGCACGGTAATCCGTGTATGCGTCTGCACTAAACCGCTCAGCCTGTTCGTTTGCGGATGCCGCGTTGATGTCAGCGATTGCGACAATGTCAGCGCGACGGGTCGGTTCAAAGTAATACGGGGCATGGAGGTTGCGAAAAATGCCCCCACTGCCGATAATACCGACTCTAATCTTATCCATACATTTCCTCCCTGTCGTTGTTCGTAGTAGGGAAACCATTTATTGCCCGTTCCCCCCGCCTAATGTCCATCCCTGACATTAAGAATAGGGGGTTTCCTTGTATCCTCTAAAAGCGCGAGTGCCTCCAATATAATCGCATGTTGCAATGCTGGATTGTTCGGCTCCCCAAGAGGGTAACCGAAACGATACGGAACCGCTAACGCACGCGGCGGCTTAACCCGCTTTGTAATGCTTTCATCAAGCGTTATAGAAACAGTCGAGACTCCCGCCGATTCAACGGCGCGTTGTATCAATCCTACTGACTGATTGCACATCGGTCATACAGGCGTTAAAAATGCTACATCAACACCATCCGCTTTGAGCTTCTGTCCTACCTCCGGTGCAGTTTTTTCAATAAGCCGTTTCGGTTTTGTAATTGAGCCCATGAAACTGAAGTGTCTATCGTTGAGTGAACCGATTTTACCTTCTGTCTCTAGCTCCCTGAATCTATCAAGTGGGAACGCAAGGTTTACATCAGTTTCGATACCGCGTTCATCATAAGCCGCACTTTTATGTCCGTTTATAAGTGTTTGAGTCTGAATGGAATTTGGAATTTCGCGGTATGAACAATCACCGCCATTATAAGGCTTCTGTTCTCGAAGATGTAATCCAGCCGTTGTAATTAGCGCGACACGGCATCGGCTTAATTCCTTTTGCAAAGGTGTGTTAGGCGTTGTACTATAAGACCTGATTGGGTATGCCTGCATAAAGAATCGGTATAAATTGTCCAATTTGAAAATGTCCTACCCGTTCGCAAAGATAAGCCGTTCCCTGTTTTGGCAGGGGAGTTGTATCGTCTGCCCGGTAATACTGCTTTCAATAGCAGCAAATCCGATTTCGTTCACAGCGGTGTAGTCATCGCGAGCACAGTGGGGAAGCGGCCCGCCATCAAGATAATCTGTAATCTGTTTATACGCAATTTTGAACGGACTGGCGTTTTCAGGTAAATCGAGCGTTGCGTTATCTATCAACTTACCCTCCTTATGCACCGTTGCGCCGCTATAAAATCCGGTTTGGACTGTGCCTTCACTGCCGATGACATCCACAGAAAATGCCCCTCGGACCCCATGTTTTCCGACATGGCAACCGATAACACCGCTTTCATATTGGATAGTTGCCCCGACAATTGCAGGTTCAGGTTCGTAAGGTGTCGGAACATCACCACCCCCTTCAACAAACCCTGTTACCGCGCTTGGGTCGTAACCGGCGAACTGGCAAATCATATCCGTTGTGTGGATAGCAAAAGAGAGCACACCGCCGCCACAATAACCGATGACGGTTTGTACCTCACCGATGAGGCCATCCTTGATAAGGGATTGGAGCCGTATCAGATGCGGCCCCCAGTGCCGTGTGTAATCCACGATGATTGGGATGCCCTTTGCGTCAGCCCCCGCTGTCATTGTGTCTACCTCTTCGAGGGAACATCCAGCTGGTTTTTCGAGAAAAATGGCTTTAATGTCCGCCTTCAAGACGTTCTGCGTCACCGCGAAATGGTGAGGGCCCCGCACACAGACAGCGACAATGTCCAACTTTTCACTTTCGAGCATCTGTGTGTCTGTTTCATAGTAATTGATGGAGTTGTCAGGAAAACCGGGCCCCCATGTTTTTTTAAAGTCTGCTTGGCGTTCAGCAGACATATCGGCAACTGCCACTAATTCGGTTGTCTCACAAAAACGGATGCCACCTGTGTGGCAATACGGATAAGCGTCATCTGGCGTTGAATAACGGGAGGCAATACTGCCTAACCCAATAATACCGACACGATACATAAGAATTGCTCCTTTGTTTGAGGGGTGTAACGTTACGCCTCTTCAATCGCTTCAACATTCGCACGCGGTAAGATAATTTTCAGGTCGTCCTCAAGTTCAACCTGCAACACCCGTACCTGTGCTTCTGTCTCCAATTTCTGAAGAGGTACAGGCAGCTCGGTGACACGTCCCAGTTTTCCGAAATAGGGTTCACGAATAATTCGGACTGCGCTGCCGACCTCCAAAACGCCTTCGGTTGTCCTAGCGGACGTATCAGCTTCTGTCTCTAAAGTTTCCTGTGTGAGCGGAATAAGAATTTCTGGTCTGACAACGCCAGCGCGAATCTGTGTAGCTCCATTGATGGAGGTCTTCATGCCTTCCCGTGCTTTTAGCAGTTCGAAGGTACGTTCGGCCATGGAGATACTCCCGAACCCTTCGGTGATTACTAGAGTAATGCCGATGTTTTCGGAACCTGTAATAGCAACACCGAGCTCGTACCCTAAAAATTCCCGCAGGTCAGCATCATCAATACCGCCGGCAATGATACCTTTGACACCGTGCTGAATTGCCTTCTGAATCGCCTCTGTTGTGACGAGAGCCCCGCCAACAAGGATTTTATCCCGGTGTTCCTCCGATATTTGGGCTTCAGTCAACCTATCACTGGCAGTTTCTACTACCACAACTAAGGGACCAATCTTTTCATTGCCGACACCAAAAATGCCTTGGATGTAAGTTCCATAAGTCTCAACGATGACACCTTCATCCGGCACCGTTTCGAGCACCTTTCCATCTATATATGCCTTCACTTCGACCGGAATTGGCGGTTCGCGAAGGATAACCTGCCCCGTAACATCGGATACCGTTTCAATTGTGCCATCAATCGGTGAACGTGCTTGAGATTTGAAAAGCCCAAAAAGTCCTTTAGTTGTGGCAATAATTTCATCTTTGGCGACAGTTTCGCCTACAGGTTTGAGCATGTATTCCGCGATTTCGTTCGGCGGTATACTGAGCAGATTAGCAACGTTTAGCAGTTGCACGTTGCCTGGCAGGTCCGCCTTTGCAACGACATCTTCCGCCGCAACCGTGTTCCCGACCTGGACGAGGACCTCACCTTCAAGAGGAAGCATCCGTTTTTTGTCAATCGTCATCCCCTCGGTGACCTTCAGTCCTGGGGTATATGCATGTGCCATTAACTGACCTCAATTTTTATGGTGAAAAGGTTTAAAACCTCTGAAAAAGACCTATTCATCAAGCACTTGTAAGAAAGCGGTGAAATTAGACACCGAGACCGCAAGCGTGTGCAGCTGGGTGATGTGTGTAACAACAGGGTCAAATTGTCGCATAAATAGTATACCTCTATCTTTCTAAAAAGTCAACTGTTTTTCAAATCTCACAAAAATTGTCTACAGTTTAGTTTAGTAATTGTTAAGCACTTGATATTTTCTCAGAATTCGGGTATAATAAAACGTGAGTTTGAAAAAAAGTTTCTTTAGTCCCGTAGGGACGATATATTTATAGAAGCAGCGGTTTCCGCCCCAGCGGTTTCCGCCCCACTCTTAGTCCCAGTATTCGGGCAAATAGCCCGTTCCTCAAGGACGATATGTTTATAGAAACGTGAGTTTGAAAAAAAGTTTCTTTAGTCCCGTAGGGACGGGACGATATGTTTATAGAAACGTGAGTTTGAAAAAAAAGTTTCTTTAGTCCCGTAGGGACGATATATTTATAGAAGCAGCGGTTTCCGCCCCACCTCTTAGTCCCAGTATTCGGGCAAACAGCCCGTTCCTCAAGGACGATATGTTTATAGAGGTTAGTGAAAACGGACATTTATTATCAAACTCACGTTAATAAAACAAACATCTAATAAGGAGCACGAAGATGAAAGTGCAAATAATATTCAGTACATTGATATGTCTTCTCTGCTGTGTGCCAGCTTTTGGCGACTTGACCGTTGACGATTTAGGGAAAATCAACACGATGCTCAGAGAATCTGAAAAACGCATGCAGGAATTTGTCGCCAGAGAAACAAAGCACATACGAGAATTCGTCGCCAAGGAAACAAAGCACACGCGAGAATCCGTCGCCTTAGAAATAGCACCCGTCACGACTAAAATTGACGAGGTAAACAAACGGTTGGATATTGCCTTTATGCTAATCATTGCACTGATGGCATTAATTGGCGTTGTCATCGGAATTCCACAGATTATCGTTGCGATACAGAGCAGAAAGGAACGCTTACAAGATAAAAAGATTGCTGAACAAGATGAAAAGATTGCAGAACAGGAACAGCAACTTGAAGCTATGCGGGCAGAATTAGAAGCAATCAAACAGCACTTGTAATAGGTGTCAACTTAAGAAATCAGCATCAGGTAGCTATTTCGGGGCTGCGGTTTATCCTTGTGCTAATTTCTGCTGGAATTTCAGGCTATCTATAACCTCTCGGTTTACGATCCACAACGGTATTTTTCCAGAAGCCACGCTAATGATACTCTCACATGCACTTCTACCGTTTCCTTCGAAACACTCATCAGTCCAGCAAATACTATGCGGTGTAACGATAACGTTATCTAGTGTCAAGAGCGGCTCATCGTTGCGAATCGGCTCCTGCTCAAACACATCAAGGCCTGCCCCCCGAATTTGTCGGTTTTGGAGGGCAGTTGTGAGGGCCTTCTGATCGACAATTGGACCGCGTGCGGTGTTAATCAGGTAAGCTGTCCGTTTCATGAGTCCGATGCGTTTCGCATCTATAAGTCCTCGCGTCTCTTCGGTTAGCGGGCAGCACACACAAACAAAATCAGCCGTTTTCATCAAGGTTTCCAGGTCAACCTGTTCCACGTCAAGCTCAGCTGCATCAGCCGGTGTAATGTATGGGTCAAAGGTGATATGGCGCATTCCGAAGGGTTTGGCGAGTTTAAACACCTCTTTTCCGATGTTGCCCATACCGACGAGTCCAAGCGTTCTCCCGACCAATCCCATACCCATATAGTCGTTTTTATCCTCCCATCTACCCGTACGCGTCAGTTTATCTTTTATCAACAATTGATGGCTCAGAGATAAGACGAAAGTCAGGATAGAGGTAGCAACCGGTCTACGAACGCCGTCGGGTGCAATCGTCAGGAGCACCCCATTTTCAGTGCAAGCTGGCACGTCCACCTTATCGTACCCGACCCCGAATCTAGCAATGATAACCAACTTGTCCGCTCCAGTGAGTGTTTCCGCCGTAATGCCTGTTCCTAACACAAGGAGCGCGTTGTAATCTTGCACCTGTTGTGCGGTTAATTCAGGTGTATCTTCCGCAATATATTCCCAGTCCAGCCCCGCTTCATCAAACATCGGCCCGGCTATCGGTTCTAAATCGGAGGTGCCATCCGGTTTCAGAAAGTCCCGCGTGATACCCACGCGAAATACAGATTTATCCATTTGTTACTCCATTTCAAATTCACATACACGTTGTCTACTCCGGTGTAAGCGACACGTGGCGGAGATATTTCCATCCGACCGGTGCAAGTTTCAGGTTCTGCACCCTTCTATTGACAACCAACAACCGTTGTGCGTGTGCCAATGGCACCCACGGTACATCTCTATGGAAGATTGCCTGTGCTTGCTGATAGAGTTCGATGCGTTCGTTCCGATTGCTGCTCATTCTGGCGCGTTCCAACACATCCTGCATTTCATCGCTTCGGTAAAACGCCAAATTCAGTGCGGGTTTCTGCGCAGTAGTTTTGCTCAAAAGATAATAGAAAAAATTATCCGGGTCACCCCCAGCACTCCACCCTATCATTACTATATCGTGTTCACCATTTTCTATCTTCTCAATATAGGTTGCCCAGTCATAAGTTACAATTCTTGCTGTAATACCGACGTTTTGAAGGTCGGATTGTAGCATTTCCGCAAGTGCGTTCCCATCTGGAATATAGGGACGCGGGACTGGCAATGCCCAGAGCGTTGTTTCAAACCCATCAGGATAGCCAGCTTCCGCAAGCAGTTGTCTTGCAAGTTCCGGGTCGTAGGCGTAGTCCTCAATAGTATCGTCATAACTCCAGAGCGTGGGCGGAATTGGTCCCTTCGCGGGAATCCCTAATCCTTGGTATAAGTGTTCAACAATTTCAATTTTGTTAATAGCATAATTCATAGCGAGCCGCACCTTAGGATTGTCGAACGGGGGTTTCTCCATGTTCATCGCGAGATAACCAACATTTAACCCCGGTTGTCTCGCGAGTTCAAGCTGTGCATCGCTCTGAATCAGGGGTATATCATCAGGATTAGGAAATTCCATCACATGCAGGTCGCCTTGCTGGAGTGCCATAAGTCGTTCACCGTTATCAGGAATGGAACGAAAGATAAGCCTATCTAACGCGGGTTTTCCTGTCCAATGCGCGTCGTTTGCGGTAAGGACAATTTTATCGTCTCTATCCCACTGTAGGAACTTGAAAGGGCCCGTGCCTACAGGGTTAGTCCCAAAGTTTTCGCCAAAATGCTCAATTGCTGCAGGGCTCACCATAGCAAATTGCGTTTGTGTCAACGCACTGATAAAAGGCGCGTACGGCGTTTCAAGCGTGATTTGAACCGTGAACGCATCTAGCGCAATAACCTGAGTGATAAGATAAACATTATTGGATAGCGCGATAGCTCTATTCAGTGAGAAAACAGCTGCCGCCGCGTCAAACGGGGTGCCATCATGGAATTGGACACCTTGTCGCAAGTGAAAGGTCCACGTTAATCCATCGGCAGAGCTGTCCCATGCTACTGCTAGGGCGGGTTCGATATCGGTCGTATCTCCTCTATATTGGACAAGCGTATCGTAGATAAGCTCGCAGACTTTCGCTGATTCACCATCAAGGATTCGCGGGGGGTCAAGCGTAATAGAATCGCCGCCGCGTCCAAAAATCAGGGTGCTGCTTGTAGGGGCAGGCTCCGATCCGCTGCGGCTTATAATATTAGCAACAAGGACAAGATCCAGGATATTCACCGTCCCGTCTCCGTTGACATCGGGATTCGGCATCTGTGTTGGTTCGCTGCGTTCGCCAAAATGCGAAGCGACAAACGTCAAATCTAGGATATTCACGGTCCCATCTCCGTTGACATCCCCCCTAATGTTCATATCTTGTGCGCTACTTCCTATCAAAAGTAGGAGAAACCCACCGAGTCCTATTGTCGTGAAAGCCAGTTTCCTCATATTAATTCTCCAACGATATATGGCGTAGGTATTTCCAATTCAGTGGATGGAGTGTAAGATTTTTCACCTTTTTGTTAATCACTAAAATCTGTTGTGCATGTGCCAACGGGACCCAGGGGACATCTGTATGGAAAATTGCCTGTGCTTCTTTGTAAAGCGCGACGCGTTTCTCACGTTCGGTGATTGCCCTTGCCCGTTCTAGGACATCTTGCATTGCATCGCTGCGATAAAAGGCGATATTTCCAGCCGGTTTCTTCGCCGCCGATTTACTCAAAAGATAATAGAAAAAGTTATCGGGGTCGCCTAAGTCCGCAGACCATCCTAACATTGCCATATCGTGCTCGCCATTTTTGGTTTTCTCAAGATACGTGCTCCACTCATACGTTTCTATGTCGGCGCGTATACCGACATTTCGGAGTTCGGATTGGATCACCTCCGCGAGGGCACGTCCATCCGGAATATAGGGACGTGGCACTGGCAATGCCCAGAGCGTTGTCTCAAACCCATCGGGGTATCCCGCTTCAGCGAGCAGCTTTTTTGCCAATTCGGGATTATAGGTGTAGTCCTCAATAGAATCGTCATAACTCCAAAGTGTGGGCGGAATCGGATTCTTGGCGGGGATACCCATGCCCTGATATAGGTGCTCAATAATCACCGCTTTGTTTATTGCATGATTTATCGCCTGTCTGACTTTCAGATTACCGAACGGTTCTTTGTCCATGTTCATCGCCAAATACCCGATGCTCATGCCGGGTTGTGTTATCAGTTCAAGCCTTGCGTCGTCTCGAATCCGTTGCAGATCGTCCGGGTTCGGAAATTCCATCGTATGAAGGCTCCCATCCTGTAGCGCGATGAGCCGTACCGAGTTATCCGGAATAGAACGGAAAATAACCCTATCTAAGAGCGGTCGTCCCCCCCAATACGCCTCGTTCGCTTCCAACACAATCTTATCGTTCCGATCCCATCGGACAAACTTGAAAGGGCCGGTCCCGACAGGGTGATTGGTAAAATCTGCCCCCCATTTTTGAACTGCTGTTGGGCTCACAATCGAAAACGGGGTTATCGCAATCGTATAGATGAAAGGCGCGTACGCCGATTTGAGATGAATCTGGACAGTAAACTCATCAACTGCCGTGATTTTATCTACAATTTGGGCTAAACCTGTATCTATCCAATAGTTATAGACACCGCTACCTTTATGGAACGGGTGGGCCTCCTCATGCTGCCGGTTAAGCGAAAAGAGTACCGCTTCGGCATTGAAGGGGGTTCCATCATGAAACGTGACTCCCTTGCGGAGATGGAAGGTCCAGGTTAATCCATCTTCCGAACTTTCCCAACCGGTCGCGAGAGCGGGTTCCAGTTCCGTACTGTCGCGTTTATATTGCAAGAGCGTATCGTAAATGTTATCACACACTTTGAAGGATTCACCATCTACTTCCAACGCGGGGTCAAGCCCGACAGAGTCGCCGCCGCGTCCAAAAATTAGGGTGCCGCCCTTACTGTGCGAATCGGCTTGCACCCCCATAGAAAGCAAAACTATGGGAAACGTCAAGAGTGCTAACCAACCAATTAGTAAAAACGTTCTAGAAGACAGCCCGCGAACAATATCAACGCCGCTACTTGCCTTATGGATGAACCGTATAAAAACTCTATTTTTCATTAATCTCTCCGATGTTCGTTGTTAAAAATATATTTCATGATACAGATATTTCTGGTAGATGTCAAGTGAATTATGCAGGCGGGTGTGTAAAGTTTTTGTACTATGATAGAGGGAAGGATGGAAGATTGGAAGATTGGAAGGGGGGAAGGATGGATTTCGCGCGTGTGTTGTCTGAATTGCGGATTTATCGGATTTATCGGATTTTAAGATGCGTAACAATAGAAGGTTTGTGATTATGAGCTAGTGTGTTGTGTTTTCTATAAATATACCGCCCCGCTGGGGCTAGCTTGTCTGGCCCTTGTGCTTCTATAAAGATACCGCCCCGCTGGGGCTAGCTTGTGTTGTGTTGTTGTGTATTCTATAAAGATACCGCCCCGCTGGGGCTAGCTTGTCTGGCGTTCACATTAAACCTGTCGCCCCGATACGCCTAGTCCCAGTATTCAGGCAAGCAGCCTGCTCTTAAGGACGCTATATTTATAGAAGCAGATGTTTCCCCAACCCCTAGTCCCGTATTGTCTGGCGTTCACATTAAACCTGTCGCCCCGATACGCCTAGTCCCAGTATTCAGGCGCCCCTGCTGGGACGCTATATTTATAGAAGCAGATGTTTCCCCAACCCCTAGTCCCGTATTGTCTGGCGTTCACATTAAACCTGTCGCCCCGATACGCCTAGTCCCAGTATTCAGGCAAGCAGCCTGCTCTTAAGGACGCTATATTTATAGAAGCAGATGTTTCCCCAACCCCTAGTCCCGTAGGGACGATATATTTATAGAGAAAACGGACATTTATTTTCAAACTCACGTTTAAGTACAAAAATTTTACACACCCATGCAGGCGGGGGCCTGTAAAATTTTTGGAGGAGCAAAGGAGAGATAGAGGTCTGGAGGCGTGGAAAGCCAGAATGACGAATCCGTTTTTCGGGGGTATGCCCTCGTTATAGGTCCCGTCTAAGTTTCGACCCTAAAATAGCACTCCGTCATTTTACAAACGGTGGCGAGGTACACGGTAGATTAACACATAAGTACAAAATATTTACACACCCTCTCTTCACGAAATATTGGCACATCTTGAAAAAGTGTATCTTTTCAGATGAAAAATCGTTTTATAATAGATAATGCGGATATGAAAACTTTGGAAGAACTTTCAATTTTAGAGTGGCAATTATGGAATCTTTTGAGCAACTCATCCAAAATTTAACGGATGCAACGCAACCCATCGGAACCCGGCGGACAGCTGTTACAAAAATTGCTGAGATAGGTAACGATCAAGCCTTATCCTTTCTCCTTGACGCGCTAGGCGATATAGCCCCGACCGTGCGGCGTGAGGCAGCGAATGCACTACAGCAATGCAATTTCCATGAGGCGGTCCCCGCACTTCTTCGCGCCCTAGAAACGGAGGAGAATGACCTAACGCGCTGGACGTTCATCGAAGTCCTCGGACACATCGGAACAGCCACAGCACTTCCCGTACTCCAAACCCTTTCAAACACCGAATCTCCGTTGACCCGAAGGGTAGTCCAGAAAAGCATAGACCAAATTATTGAACGGCATCCAAATGTAGGTCGAGTTGAACCTACAGAAACCCAGCAATTTTCGGAAGGGACAGCCGAAGTCTCGGAGACAGACAGCCACTTGGCCGCTGATATGTCACATCAGCAAACTTCACACCAAAACATACAGTCAGAAAAATCTGAGGACCTCTTTGAAAGTGCCTTCGAGGAAAATATTTATGACTTAGACAGTTCGGAAGCAGGGGACTCTGAAAATGCTGAAGAACAGATTAGCACAGGTAGGACTTTTTTTGACGATTCGGTTAACTCAGATGACGAAAACGTTTCCCCTGGAGGAGAGTCCACCCTCTCCCCACCGTTTAGAATCAAGGCACATTTGTATATAGAAGATGGAGAAGAAGAGGCGGAGGATATAGAAAGGACTACTGTACTGGGCACTGAACAAGACGCAGCGACAAGCGAAACACAATTTGAGGACTTTCAAGATGAACCAGCGTCATCCGATACGACTACAACATTCGCTGAAACTTTCATCGATGCGGAAACCAGTGATACACCGGACGCACAAGCACCCGAACTTGATACCGAAGACGACACAATGAAAGATGCCCAAACGCAGATCGAGAAACGTCCGGAGGATGCCGCTGCGCTCCCGGTTTTAGTGCCGAATACCTCCGTTGTCATATATGGGCAAGAGAAAACAGCACTTGCACCGAGCATCTTCGCCATCATGTTGCGTCCCGGTAGCTACCTTTCAAAACAGTGGGTTACCCGGACAAAGCTCTATCTCAGCTTATGTTGTTTACTCACTGCAGCAGCAATCATGTTGATATATTCACAGGTGCAACGTCAAACGCGCTCGCCTTATATCACTGGCTTTGAGATTGAGTTCGTTGGGGACCCCCAACGGTATTTAGATGAAGGTGATTTCCACTTCCAGCAGGGCAACTATCGACGGGCAATTGAAGCTTATGAACTCATTCGTGCGGTAGATACGTTGGCGGTCGATTTCTATAAGAATCTCGGTTTCGCCTATTTTCAGGAGAATCGATACGCTCTTGCAGCAGAGGCTTACGAATTCTTCCTTGAGGCACAACAGAACCAGACAGTCGAGCCTTTTGTAGCGGAGGCTTCGAACCGGGGCAGTTTACGGAGGTCTGAGGCACAACGCATGTCGGATAATTATAAAATCTACAATGCCCTCGGGACAGCGTATTTGCATTTAGAGGACTTTCATGAAGCGTATCGTGCATATAAAGAAGCGATTGCCCTTGCCCCGAATGAAGCGGAGGCCTACAGCAACCTCGCCCTTCTCTATTCAGAGGGGTACCAACAGAAACCCCGTCTTGCCGAGGCTCTTGCACATACTGCCGTTAGGCTTAACCCAGATGTGGCTCGCTATCACACTATGTTGGGCAGGCTACTCGCTAAGCGTGGCCAGGTTAATAAGGCAATAAGCACACTGGAACGCGCTATCCGTCTACAGAGTGATTATCTGCCTGCGTACTATCATTTGACAGCAGCTGCGCTAAAATCTAAACAGTCAAAGAAAGCATCTAAAGCTGTACAGAAGCTTGTTCAACTCAATCCCGCCTTTCTGCATCAACGTAAGCTCACGCGGTAAATAGCAGAAGGCCTCCGAGCTAATCATTAAAGTAATGACAACACCTTAACTCTGAGTGTTTCTACTTCTTCAGTGAGTGCGCCAATCATCTCATTCTGTTTCTGTATAAGTGCCGCAATCTGTTTCTCGGACTCTCTATCCTTAACTCTGAGTGTTTCTACTTCTTCAGTGAGTGCGCCAATCATCTCATTCTGTTTCTCCGATGTCCTATCCTTCATACTACGCCATACCATGATAAGCTGGGGTATACCTACGGCTAAGACTATGAGAGCTATCAAAGCGAATACAAAGTTCGCGACCATTACGATCTGTTTTTCAACGCCGGTTAAACGTGCATCTAATCGCGCAAACCCCTCTTTCATAGACACAATATCGGCTTTCATAGACATAATATCGGCTTTCATAGACACAATATCGGCTTTCATAGACATAATATCGGCTTTCATAGACACAATATCGGCTTTCATAGACACAATATCGGCTTTTATAGGCGTGAGTTCCTTCTCAATTTCCTCTTTGACAATCGAGCGAATTTCTTTGAGGTCTTGAGGGGTCAACTGAGCGAAAGATGGCGGCGCAAGCACACACAAACAGACTGATAAACAGAAAAAAATTCTTAACATGATTGATTTCCTCCTCCAAAATTTTTCTAAAAGCAATTATACAGAATTTCTCCGATTAACGCAACATCAATTTTTTCCAAACAAATCAGGCATGAACCCCGCCAGCAGCATAAAAAAAAGACGAGGCACGAAACCCCGCCTATGTAAAGAAGTTAAGATTTGAGGCGTTACAGCCCTCACCTCGCACAACGAAAACCGAAGAGAAAGTTCGCGGTCAGAGGCGTAACGGAGTTACGAGAGGCAGCCCGCACGTTTCGTACTGCATTGCTCCAAGAGCCACCACGCAAAACGCGGGAACTTTTAACACGTTTATATCTATTTATTAACGACTCGATACTATTCGCACCCGACAACGGATTCCGAGCAGGCGATGTCGAATAGAAATTGACGTTATACTCGTCCAAGCACCACTCCGAAACATTACCAATCATATCATGCAAACCATAACGATTCGCAGTATATTTACCCACTACCGCGGTATCGCCAATATGCCTATCGTAGTTCGCTTTAGTGGAATCTATAGTGTTGCCCCACGGATATTTTAGACCTGCTAAACCGCCACGCGCAGCTTTCTCCCACTCCGCCTCTGTCGGCAGACGTTTGCCCGCCCACTCCGCGTAAGCCATTGCACCGTACCAACTTACCATCGTAACAGGGTGATTCTCATACCCCGTTTTCACACGATATTTACCGGATGCAAACTCAATCCGAGAATGACGCTGACCAATATTGTACCATGGGGTCCCATCCTCAGCATGTGTGCCTTTAGCATTCAGAAACTCAGCATATTGGGCATTGGTGACCTCGTACTTATCCATGTAAAACGCATCTACATAGACAGAATGGACAGGTTTCTCATGAAACACTCCACTGTTGCTTCCCATCTGAAATTTACCCGCGGAGATTCGTACCATGCCTTCAGGTGGTGACGAAACATCGGGTGCTGCAACAGTGTAGGTAAGTGAAATAGCACCATCATCCCACGTGAGGACAAGCTCCAACGTGCCTAGGGGAAAAGGACCCTTTATTGTCGCATTCATACCAGAGATGGATAAGTTACCGTTATTCGCTTTCAGTCCTGTGGGGGTGCCGTTAAAAGTAACGATAATCTTCGTATCTGTTTGGATTGTGCGGCCATCTGCGGGAATTGCTTTGATAAACGACACCGTTTCTTCTGTCTCATCACAACCACTGAAGGCAATCGCAAGCCAAGTGACAAGCATAGCTATGCCTATGAAACGAAAATATTTTTTCATAAAATGCTCACTCCTTACAGTCTACTTGACATACTCTCCCAGCTAAAGCAAGGGAGATTCTTTTAAAAAGTTCCGCTACGCGTTAGCTATTGGATTGTGGTTTTCAGACGTGTGAACGTCAACGGAGATGCTTGGGCTGTTCCAAGTCTTACTGCCCCTAACTCAAAGGACAAGGTTTCCCTGCCCTCGTGCTTCGCACCTTCTTTATGCTTGTGAATCAGTGCTTTGGTATCCAATGCAGCATGACCCGTCTTTTGGATACCGAAAGCATTGCACAAAAATGTGGATATTGACTGGGTATCGCCAGAACATCAGCACACAACCCTACCATAGGTTGAGGTTCGGAACTTCAACATTGGTGGCGTTGAAGGTGGTAATCCGAACCACTGATGATATATATGTTATACCACATTTTAATGCAAAAGTCAAATTAAAAACATAAGCTTATGTTCCTACTACATCCCCCAGCTAAAGCACGGGGGTTTTGTAGCGGAAGATTTGATAAATTACTATAGTTTGGACAATATCCGTGAGTCGGATCCCCGCTTTCAAAGCATCTCTGATTTTTCTCTAAGTGCCTCACACAAATGCAAACAGGAGAAAAATGGTTTCCGCCGATGGGTTTCCAAAGCGCGGTTTCCCCAGCGGGGCGGAATGTTTATAGAATGTTGGAAACCATTGAAAACCATTGGAAACCTTTAGCAAGAGGGTTGTGATGCTAAGCATATCTCTGCCGCGCCTCAAAAACCTCTTCCCCTCTTCCACCCTTCCCCTCTTCCACCCTTCCACCCTTCCACCTATCCGTTTGACAAGAACGTTGGGTTCCCCCCTAAAATTGTCCAAACTATAGTATAAATTATAACAGATGTCACAAAAAATGCCAGAAACAACCAGACACAAACACTATTCCGCTGAGCCGCATTTAGCGCACGATGGAAAGTTTGCCCACGTGTCGCCCGGTTGCTGATTCAAGCACATAGATATAAATACCGCTGCTGATGTCTGTAAGATGCCAAACCTTTCTGCACCGATCAATTGCTGTTGTAACAAGCGATGCGACCTGGTTTCCCCCGACATCATAGATTCTGATATGTGTTCCTTCAGGCAACCCCGAAAATGTCACTTGATTCTCGCGGGCTGGATTTGGATAGACACTTACCGCCGAGAGAGACTGCACAGGAAATTCCACCGCTAACATGCTTGCATCCGCTGCGATGTCAGCGCCGTAAATATCAGAGAGCTGCAACGTCTCAATTTGATAGCGGCTGTCTGTGTGACGAAGGGCACCGGCTGGAAACGTTAGCACAACACGTCGACGCGAGTGCACCAAAATGGCGGATTGCGGGGCATAATTCTCATGCATGTTATCCGCTGTTCCGTTTGCTTGTCGGTGCAGGCGGTAACGTGCTGGCTGTGCAGCGGAACTGCTCATCGGTTTGTCAAACTGCAACAGAAGCTGATTCGGGGCAGAATAGACAGCCGAAGTCAACCTCGGCAACGGGGTCGGAACGACAGCAACCGCTGTGGATTGCGCACCGACATGCTCGCCGTTTAGTCCTTGTGATTCAATCACGTACCAATAGGTTTTGCCCGTTGTCAGTCCTGTATCGACGAAATATGTTTCTGAAATCCCTTTACGAATCGGTTTCAGCATCTCTGAGGCGTGCCGTCGGTGGATAGTATAGGTAATTGCCCCCAGTGCTGCCTGCCATTGGAGCCTGATTGATGTTTCACTAATCGGTTTTGCGGAAATTCCAGCCGGCGCGAGGGGACCGGTCTGTTGGGCATCTTTAAAAACAGCGAGGGCATTTTCGTTGTTAAAAATCAACTCATTGGCACCGTCGTTATCCACATCAGCGACAACTATATTAAAGGTGTTAGTTGCTGGATGATGCCAGATGGGGTGGAAGTCAACCCCGTCGTATTGCACGAGGTAGAAGTTTGGCGGGGCAGCGATACACAGCTCATTCTGTCCATCGTTATTAGCATCTGCAATAGTTAGCGCGCCCCCTTGTAGGTCACGAATTCGTTGCTGCCATACTGCGCGATAGCTGTTGTTGCCGTCAGTCGTAAAAATTGTGAAAAGCCAATGCTGACGAGGAATATCAACTTCGGTAGTCCACACCTTCGCACCGACAGCAAACTCCGGTGTACCATCGCCAGTCAGGTCGCCTGCAGCCAAAAGGACGGGGATGCCTTCAGGGAGCATGCCAACCCAGGTATGTCTGTATCGGTTATCTCCGGTGTTTTCGTAGATAAAGATTTCTGCGTCGCTATCACCTGTTAAAATTTCCATCTGTCCATCCGCGTCAAAATCATCTATAGCGAATCGGGTCGCTTCAATCTTATTTTTACCCTGCGTTGGATTTTCAAGGACAGTTGTGTTGCGATAGCTATTATCCCGCTCTGCTTCATAAACCCCGATAGCATCAATTCCATTATAACGATAACGAGAGAAAATTTCTGGTTTTCCATCTGCATCGCCATCTAAAATTGTGCCGCCCCAGATTTCTGTCGTTTTCCAGATACGTTCTGTCGGGAATTCACCGGGGGCGGGTTGTTCAAGCAAAAATGTGCCTTCTGAGGAATTGCCCAAGATTTCCAGAAGGCCATCGCCATCGGTATCAGCAGTTCCCCAGAGCCGTGCTAATGGTAACCTTTCCTGAGGGGAAAAAACGTGTTTGTCCATTAGTTTGTATGTGCTATCATCATACGCCTCAAAAATTTGTAAGACTGTTTCCCCATCGGCATCCGTTCCCATGTCGATGAGCTCTAATTTTCCGTTTCCGTTCATATCTTCAGCGGCGGCAATCGGGTGCAAATCGTGTGCCACCGAGGCCACTTGCGAAAGATGAAACGGTTGAATGTACACATCTTGTACTGTAATTGGATACAACGCGCCGTTGTTGTCATCAATCTGTTGCAAACCTGTTCGATTTTGAACTGTCAGACGGTACAGGTATTCACCGGGGGGCAAACCTACCTCGGACAGATAGGCGATATGTTGCCGATGCACCGATTCTGTAGTAGCAACCCGTAAGCGGTGAGAGTGGGAGATAGCTTCTACTGCTGGAAAAATCTCAATTTCTCCGCGTGCTGACACATCTGTTTGCCAGATAACAACCGAATCGACACGGTTTCCGGAGAACCATAGACTTGCCTCATGCTTGGAAATACGTGGTGGTGGGTGTGCTATTGGGACAACCACTTTGTCTCGGATAGTTTTTCCATCTCCATCTGCAACGCTGAGCCGTAGCGTATATATGCCTTCTGCTAATGCTGTAGCATCCCACTCATGCAAAACAGCCTCAAACTTGGGGACCGTTTGCGGAATACCGATAGGATACCAGAGTGCGGGGGTTTCACTCATGCCGAATTCCAGCCAATATTTAACGAATCTATTCCCGCCGGCACTTCCGAAAACCGCTATTTTCCCATCCTGCTGAATTTGAGGCACGGCAATATAAGCGGTAAGTGCTATCTGTTCAGTCAGCGCAGCATAAGCATCAAGGAGCCCGGCTCCAACAAGCGGTGTTAGGAACAGCTGCTGTGCAGTATTTATCAACGCCTGTCGTACAGTTGTGTTAGCGCACGTTGGATTTGCAGAAATCAGCAGGGCAGCGACACCGGACACGTGGGCTGCTGCCATTGAGGTCCCAGGGCGGGACTTGTACTCTTTAAGGTCTATACTAAGAATACCTGCACCGGGTGCCGCGATATCGATGCTTGCGCCGAAATTAGAGCCGCCCCCTAATTGCCTATCCGCTTCGAGTGAGGCAACAGAAATGACTGTTTTAAGTGCAGCTGGATAGTATGACCCCGCTTCCGCTGAATTCCCCGCTGCAGCGACCAGTACACACCCACGATGGTAGGCATACTCTACAGCATCTTGTACAACAAATGCGTTTACTGTGTCACCCCAGCTCATATTAATCACGTGCGCGCCGTTGTCCGCTGCGTAAACGATAGCAGCAGCGACATCGTCGTTCTGTAAAAACCCGCCACCCCCGATGACAAACCCTGCTCGTAAAGGCATGAGACGGCATCCCCAGGCGATACCTGCAATTCCGATACCGTTGTTTGCTTCCGCAGCAATAATGCCGGAGACATGTGACCCGTGTCCTGTTTCATCTTCAGGTGTATTATCGCGTTCTGTCCAATCCCCTTGGCCGGGCAGTGTAGGAGCATCGCTAAAATCCCAGCCATTGATATCGTCAATATAGCCGTTCGCATCATCATCAACGCCGTTGTCAGGAATTTCGTCGGGGTTCTGCCAAAGCTGGTCCCGAAACTCAGCGTGCCCACTCACGATACCGCTATCGACAACTGCCACTGTCACATCTGGTATTCCCTGTTCAATGGACCATACTTTCGGTAGGTTTAGCATCTTCAGATTCCACTGTTCAGGGTATCGTGGGTCATTCGGCACAGTTTCATTACAGAACCGGTTGAGCCGATTCAGTTCAGCAGCTTCAATGGTGCTATGTTGGGCAAACTTCTGCTGCAACGGTTCCAATTTCCAACCTATCGGAAACTGAATGCGGTAGATGCGCCGAAGCTTTGGGTGTCGTCCACCGGGTGTAGATGGCGCGAAAACAGGGGAAACGGATTCAGCCCCCAATTTTTTACTCAACGCACGAAGTTGCACAGCAGTCGCAGTGGGGTGTAAACGGACAATGAGTTCCCCGGGGGTGTAGGTGTACGTCATTTCGGCGAGACTATCTGAATAGGAGGGGGCAAAATCGAGGGGGCGTTCAGCAGCTTCCAGACTAATAGATATGAACAGCATTAGAAGATAGAGATAGACACTATTTTTCGTCATGATTTCCCGTAACCTTCGCAGTTTACCTTAGCGTAGCTCCCAGCTCTTACAAGTGTTTCCTGCAAAAATTGGATGTCCCTGGCGTAGGTCCTAAAAAACATTTGATTTTACTAAAAAATATGTTATAATATAGTCATTATAATAACATAAGGGTTAGATAAAATGCAAAGCGAAACACGAAATCAAGATATCGACAACAAATATCATGTTAGAACGGACACGGTAGTAAACGGACAAGGGACCATCTTATGAGAGCATCGGAATTGACTGTAAAATGTCTAGAGAACGAAAAGGTAGATTATATTTTCGGAATACCGGGCGAGGAAAATCTGGATTTAATGGATGCACTGTTGGATTCTAGGATTCAATTTATCCAGACGCGCGACGAACGTGGGGCTGCTTTCATGGCGGATGTTTACGGCCGTCTAACAGGTAAGGCAGGCGTGTGTCTCGCTACGCTGGGCCCCGGGGCGATGAACCTCGTTACGGGGGTTGCAGATGCGAACATGGATAGGGCTCCTATAGTGGCAATCACTGGACAAGCAGGTTTGGATAGGATGCACAAGGAATCGCATCAATACATAGACGCTGTGTCTGTGTTCAAACCGATGACGAAGTGGAACACGCTTATCCATCTACCGGAGATTATTCCAGAGTCTATCAGCAAAGCGTTCAAAACAGCAATCGGTGAAAAGCCGGGGGCTACGCACCTCGATTTTCCGGAGGATGTGGCAAAAATGGAAATCAGCGCGGACCCGGTCCCGCATGACTACCCGAGTGAGGCGGAACCTGTCGCTGCCTGTCTGGAACGCGCTGCACAATTGATTAATGATGCAAGACAACCGATTATCCTCGCCGGAAACGGGGTCATCCGACAGGATGCGGCACGTATGTTGACCCAATTTGCGGAGATGACGAATATTCCGGTCGCGAACACCTTTATGGGAAAAGGCAGCATTCCGTGGACCCATCGGCTTTCGCTGTTGAGCGTCGGATTGCAAGCAAACGATTTTGTTTCCTGCGGTTTTGACCGGGCGGACCTCGTTATCGCTGTCGGTTACGATATCGTTGAATACCACCCTCGCCTCTGGAACCCAAATCATGACAAAAAACTGGTACATATTGATACACAACCGAGTGAAACTGATGCCGCTTATGTCACGGATGTGGAAATGGTTGGCAATATCAAACAGAGCCTCAAGCATCTGATGGCACAGGAAATTCATCCGAAAGATGCTGACTACGCTTCAAATACACTTCGAAGAATTATCCTGGACCAACTTGAGATGCACAGAGATGATACCGCATGCCCGATGAAACCGCAAAAGGTCTTGAGCGATGTCCGTTCCGTATTAGATACAGATGACATTCTCATCTCCGATGTCGGCGCGCACAAAATGTGGATTGCCCGGATGTATCCGTGTTATCAACCGAATACGTGCATTATTTCCAACGGATTCGCCGCTATGGGCATTGCAATGCCGGGGGCTTTTGTCGCAAAACTTATCCACCCGGAACGCAACTGTTTGGCAATCTGCGGCGATGGCGGTTTCCTAATGAACTCACAGGAGCTGGAAACCGCAATGCGAGTCGGTGTCCCTTATGTCACACTTATTTTTAATGATGAGGCTTATGGCCTCATTGAATGGAAACAGATGAACACCTTTGGCAGACCCGCACACATTGACTTCACTAATCCGGACTTCGTGAAGTACGCTGAAGCCTTTGGTGCAAAGGGGTATAGGGTACAGGAGAGCAGCGAATTGGTGCCGATACTCAAGGATGCGTTCAACCAGAAGGTGCCATCGGTCATCGATTGTCCAGTGAATTACGACGAAAATCTACGATTAACTAACGAGCTTGGGAAGCTGACATGCCCCATATAGAAAAAGAACGCATAGCGTGTTTACTGCAAACGGAGCGGGGCAGAAAATGTGGTACGCGCTATGCAAATTAGAAAGGAAGTAAACAGTGACAGTTCCAACAATTGAGTGGGTAGATGGCAGGATTCAAATGATTGACCAAACGCTGCTGCCCAACGAATTCAAACAAATTTATTGTGATGACCTCCCCTCGGTCTGGGAGGCGATTAAATCTTTGCGTGTCAGGGGCGCGCCCGCAATTGGCATAGCCGCTGCATTAGGCGCGGTCCTAGGGATTTGGGAGTCAACTGCCGAAACGTACGAAACGTTTGCAGCGGAACTCAAATCTGCTACGGATTACCTGGCCACCTCACGCCCAACAGCCGTTAATCTCTTTTGGGCATTAGATAGGGTAAGCCGAACCGCCGAGGAAAACCGACACCTTCAAATACCCGCACTCAAAGAGAGATTGCTCGCTGAAGCGTTGGAGATTATAGAGGAGGATAGAGCGATGTGCCGTGCCATCGGGAAACACGGGATGGCACTCTTAAATGAAAACGATGCAATTTTAACCCATTGCAACGCTGGCGGATTGGCAACGTCCGACTACGGCACAGCGTTAGCCGTAATGTTCAGCGCGCATGAAGCTGGCAAAAATATTCAGGTTTACGCTGATGAAACCCGCCCGCTGTTGCAAGGCGCACGGCTTACCACCTGGGAATTGATGCAGGCCGGTATTGACGTAACGCTTATCTGCGATAACATGGCAGCGCAGGTCATGAAGGAGGGAAAAATCCAATGCGTTATCGTCGGTGCGGACCGCATCGCAGCGAACGGTGACACCGCAAACAAAATTGGCACCTATAACGTGGCTATTTTGGCGGATGCACACGGCATACCCTTTTATGTTGCTGCACCGACCTCAACGTTGGACTACGCGCTTGAGACAGGGGCAGAGATTCCGATTGAGCAACGCGCAGCAGAAGAGGTAACCGAGGGATTCGGAAAATTGACTGCCCCTGAAGGTGTAAAGGTCTATAGTCCGGCATTTGATGTCACGCCGGCAGCATTGGTCACGGCAATTATTACCGAAAAAGGGGTGGCACACCCGCCCTATACAGCAAGCTTGAAGGCTTTTCAGACAGAATAGCTAAAAACCGTATCACGCTGCCTTTTCAATATTTGCGCGGGTCCCCTCGACATCAAAACAGGCGTATTGATTGGTCCGCATAATTTGCGTAGCAAACGCCATTGCCTGCTTTTCTGTGAAATACCCGTCCTCGATTTCTGCCTCAAGGGCGCGGCGGATTTCGTTCCGCGCTTGTATAGAGTATGCCATCGCACTTGTCGGCCACCCGGTGTCCCCACCGAAGGCAAACAGCTTATTTGAGGGCACTGCATGGATGCATCGGCGTAAGAAATCGCGTGAACTGTATGGGTCGATGCTCCATGCCCAGCAGAAATCAACCCAGATGTTGCGGTAGTGCTTGGCAAGAGCGACCAGTTCATCGTTATACGGGTAGGCGATGTGCATGAGTACAAACTTCGCGTCAAGATATCGCGCGAATAAAGCACACATATTCCCCGCTGGGATGCGGCTGACAGGCATTCGGTCGTTGCCTGCGTAGTAGCCGGTATGAATTTTGAACGGGAGATTGTGTTCAATAGTCAGTTCAACCCCGCGTGCCCAGCACCAATCGCCGAGGCAGAGGCGCGTGGATTCATCTGCGGATTTTGTGAGCACAGCATCTAGCGCAGTAGCAGCATCGGCATCGGTTCGTTCGCTCCAGTCGAGCGTTCGGTTATAGGCATGCTGCGATTTTACGGCGATAGCACACGGTGCATGCTTCGCGAAAATTGCCGACAATGCGTTTTTCAAGGAGGCGAGGTCTTTAACTTCAACACCGGTTTCCGCATGAATAGCACTCGGGTCAATTTGCCCGTTGCAGAAGGTTGCCCACGACAGGTCATAGAGGAAAAAATCTAATCCTGATGGGTCAGGCGGACAGGGCCAGCTGAAATCATCGGTTTGGATATGGTCGAGATTTGCAAGGTCGTGTAAGATATGATAACGTTTGCCTGGGGTGCGAAGCGTCTGCACCTTACCTTGTGCCTCAGCGAGCGCGTCCCCAGTTAGTTCATCAAGACCGTAGATATGTTTCGCGATGAGGCGTACAGCTTCGCCGTATCCTGTAAATTGCGTTGCTTCCCACGCCTCGCGAATTCCTTCGAATCGGTCTTTGATATCACGGGATGCGTCCATCAAATTTTTCATCGACTCCGGCGTGGCCCCGGCGGTGTTAAGGTCGGCTGGGACATAGTTTCCGAATAAATCTTGAAGGATATCGGGTCCGTTTTCGACCCAATCATTTTCTCTCCGCATGTGTTCATGCGTATCAACTAAGCGGATAGATTGAATATGATGTGTTAAATCTGTAGTTTCCATGAAAATTCTCCTTCTTAAAAACGAAATCGGTCTGGTCTAGTAAATTTTGTACTTGACAAATATATCAAATCATGATGTAATATATAGTGTCTTGACGAGCTAGCTACCTTTTTCGCGAGATTGAGTGTGATATTTCGCAATGTGTTTGCAGCAAAACATCTGCGTTCCATTATACAGAAAAAGTGTTTTTGTGTCAAGAGAAACCTCCAATTTTCCAATTTGGCCGCGAGGCATATTCTCGTTGCTTTTCTGGAAGTATGCATTCTCCGAATGCTGGAAGCAACAGGAAAGCAACGCGTGCGACAACTTACTGAAACGAACGGAGGAAAACCACAGGAGCAGATAATGCCTACAGGACGGATTAAGTACTACAATTCGGATAAAGGGTTCGGCTTCATTGCACAAGATAGCAATGAAGAGGATGTCTTTTTACACAATTCCGCGATTAAACACGCGGAATACGAGGAGCTTCGCGTCGGTCAACGCGTTAAGTATAACGTCGTTGAAGGCGAGAAGGGCCTCGTTGCTAAAAACGTCGAAGTGTTGCTGACCTCAACGGAACGGAGATGGCTGCGCCAAGGGAAAACGATTATACCCCGCGGCTACTCCGGATTTCCAGCCCAAAATCAGGAACAGCTTTTCAATGAAAATGAACCGTTGGTTGATAAAACCGACCCAGAGAACAGGACACCCGCACTCAAAACCACGTCACCCCCCGGAGATAAGCCCCCGCAAACCGATTCCCCTACATCCCAGACTGAACCGATAGTAGAAGGTAAAGAGCAAACCTCCAAACGGTTGAGCTTCGGTGACCTGTATATCCTCAAACAGATCAATTTTGAGACCCCGATGTTTTTTGCATTGTATAACCACGAGCAAGTGCCTGCTACGGTATTAGAGATGACGCTCTCTACTTTTACGCTTAATTGCAGCGGAAAGGAGCAGGTCATTGCGAAAACGGACATAAAATATTGCTATAAAGACATCGACGCAGAGAACTTACGCGCACTGCTACGTTACAATGAAGAGGTCAAGGCGCGACAACTCAAAGCGACAGCTGCTCCCGAAGATGTCTATACGCTCGATGCTGAAACGGCTCAACACGCCCGAAAAGATGGAAATTCAATCAGGGTCACCCTCAGGGAGGGCGAAATCTTCCAAGGCACAGTTGACTGGATTAGTCCTTACGAGATTAAGATGGTCCTGGAAAACGGTTCTAAGGTTGTCGTGTTTCGGCACGCCCTCCACAATTTTGGAGTAGTATAAAATGGCAACACATTCAGAACAGGTAATGGCTGCTTACAACGGACTCGTCGCTGAAATAACAAGAGATGTGCGCCGGTTGCGTGAAGAATACGGACGTTTGCCGTGTCCGACAGATTGCTTTAAGTGCTGTCGCAATACGGCGACAATGCCCATAAGTGAAGTCGAAGCGCGCGACCTAAAGCGCGGTTTAGACGCTCTTCCGCAGCAGATACGCCGTCATATTCGTAAAAAGGCGGACCGGACAATTGCTGTCCTACAAGCAGCTGGGCATTCACAAGAAAAGATGGTCCAGGATGCAGGTATGGAGGCTATCCAGCTTGTCAAAGGGAAACCGGTCGGCGAGTGTCCGATGCTTATCGGGGGTGTTTGCAGTGTCTATGAACATCGTCCGGTGATATGCCGCGTGTGGGGTTATCCCATCGATAACGGCAATGAACTCAGCTGTTGTCATAAAACTTTCATCGGGCAACGGCAAAAGTTTAAACCGATAGATTACAGCGGGTATTGGCGGCGGTGTAAGACACTTAGCGAAGCACTAGGCGCGACCCAAAAAACACCGAACTGTTATCTCGTTTCGCGGCTGATAGAGACATAGCTCCAACATGCTATGCAATGGATGCATGTGGCAACATCTGAACAGCTAAATATCTTCTGACGCGTTGAACTCGCGCAAAAAGGTGAAGGTATAAATTCCGGTACGGTGCCCATCGCTCCAGAGAAGCCGAATCGCATAGCGGCCAACGCGCTGAATATCTACGATGTGCAGCTTCTCCCAAAACTCTTCAGTCGGTAACACCCGAAGCAGATCAGCGTTTTGTCGTTCCGCGTCGCACCGCGCGCACGGGCAGTTTTGCCGAAGAAGGCGGTAGGCGTGTTCACTCCGATGCCCATCTTTCCATTGAATAGCGAGACTATTCGGCAAACGTTTGATTTCGGTAGGTTGTACATTCAGCATTTGAAGTCAAACGGGGTGTCAATCTTCAGCATCCGCATCGGGTGTCTCCAATTAACACAAACCCGTTTGTCCTCGTTGGTTACAGGAAGTAATCCGCGTTGATTTGTGTGAAATGTTCCCATTCATCCGGGACATCTTCCTCCATGAAGATAGCCTCAACGGGGCATTCCGGTTCACATACCCCACAATCAATACATTCCTCCGGATCGATAAAGAGTTGATTGACCTCTTCATATTCATCGGCTGCATCCGTCGGATGTGGGTGAATGCAATCCACGGGGCATACATCAACACACGCGTTATCTTTAACATCAATACAAGGTTCACAAATTACATACGTCACTGAAAAAATCCTCCTTTTTGTTAAAATTCAGCTATAGGTTTTCCGCTTGCATTCCGTTATAATAATACCATGTAGAATCCGGTTTGTCAAGTACTATTTTAAAATTTACCACAACCAATACTTGACAACAAAATGTTTGTATCAGATAGTAAAATCCGCAAATATGTGAGCAAGCTGTGAGAAGTTGTATCATTGCTGGGTTTTCTCTCATGAAAACGCAGCAAGAAAGTCTGCGGCTGTTAGGATCTGGATGTTCTGATAGTTTCCAAGTACTAGGAGATGGCGGTCCCCAGTAACAATATGAGTTGCTGCCCCTGCAACAGCACACTCAATGATTTTATTGTCGTCCGGATCCGCATCAACAACGTTGAGCGTGTTCCTAATCGTAACCAGTCGCATGAAATCAAGGAAGAACGCAATCCTATCTCTCGTTTGGATTGATGAGAAATTGAGCTTGGCAGAAAGTTTTTTTGCCAATTCATCTAAAATTTCTGCACAAGTCACTGCTTCAACACTGCCTCGTCGTGCTAGCTCAAGACAGTGATAGGGGGTTCCTCGCCAACCGGTCCCGGAGAAAAGGATATTTGTATCAAAAACAACTATTGGGTACATTCGCGGTCTTCATGAATGAGGTCGTCAACAAAACGTTCACGCTCTTCCTCGTTCATCGCGTCCCAATCTAAACCTCGTGAGACACATAACTTCCGGAGCTGTGCTTCGGCATAGTCCATAAGTGCTGCTTGTTTAGGGTCTAATTTATTTGAATCGGCACGCGCGACTGCCTGCCCATTTTCAGGCAGGAGTTCTTGATTGCTTGTTGAGCCGACAGTTAAACTCATCTCATTTTCCTCCTTCGTGAACCCGGTATCTTGTGTGAGCAGGTTTCCAAGAGACCAGAAGTGCACTCCTAATTATCTTACTGCAATTATACATTGTCGCGTTGTATTCGTCAATTGCTTTCAGCGACTTTTAAAATTTCTGTGATTTTGACGCAATTAAATTCCGTACCAGCGGTCAAATGACGTTGTAGAATTTTGTCCTATTCCACGGCTACAATTGAAATCTTCCACCGGTCGGCTTGTTGGCAGAGGCGCGGCGAGTCCATAACAAAGGTCCGTTTTGCTTCAACGGCTAACACGCTATTTTTGGCAGAACGCAGCGTCTCGAGCGTTTGCATGCCGACTGTCGGAACGTCAATCCGGAAGTCGTGGTGTTCCGCCGCAGCTTTCACGACTACAACGCCTTTGCCGCCCAGGGCAACGCCTCTCTGAATCGTAGCATCTGTCCCCTCAACCGCCTCAATTGCAAGGATAACCTGATTTTTAATGACAACGGTTTGCCCGATATCCAAATTCGCCATTTGGCGAGCGACGGTTAGACCGCGTTCTATATCTCCCCATTGTGCAGCGTTCGGTTCGCGCTCCGTTAAAACCCCCGGTTCAGGAAGCAGATGTCCAAGGAAATGGTCCTGCGTTAAGATAGAAATGCCCGCAGCTTGAAAGTGGTCAAGAATAGATGAAATCAGGGAGGCTGTTTTTTCCCGGCGATGTCGTGCCAAAAGCTTGAGGGCAGTCGCATCAAATTGGAACGGACGTAACAGGATACTCCGCTCAACTTTACCGATAATGACAAGCTCCTTGACGTTTAAATCGAGAAGCGTTTGCGTGACCTTCTGAATTTGGCCGACCCCGTAGGCGTGCATCTCACACGGAATGCCAACGAAACGCTCGGCATCGCCTTTGGTAATTTGGATAATAACCAGGTCTCGCCCCTGTGCAATAGCTGCGCGTGCTACGAAAACAGGGAGCTCACCTGCTCCCGCGATGATGCCAAGTTTTTCCACGTCTCTTCTTCCGTTCTTGCAACCGATTAGCCCAATATAATAGGCGATATGTTTATAGCATGTTGGAAACCGTTGGAAACCTTTAGCAAGGGAAAGAGGTAGATGCACGCTCATCAAACCGCGTATTGGAATCACAACCTCTTGCCAATTGCCAATCGCTAATGTCCATTAAGTATGCCGAATTGCCTCAATCGGGCTTAATTTGGCCGCCTGACTAGCTGGATAATAGCCGAAGAAGATGCCCACCGCAGCACCCGCAGCAACTGAAATAAGCATAGCCTCTAACGTAATCACAGAGGGCCAGGTAAATTCCCGCAGGAAAAATTTGCTTACCGCCCACGAAAAGCACTTCCCGACTAACGTGCCTGTTACAATGCCTAACACGCTCCCCATCAGACACAGAAGGATGGACTCTGTCAGAAATTGGAGACGAATATGATAACTTTTCGCACCAACCGCCTTACGCAACCCAACCTCCGGTATCCGTTCCGTAACCGAGACTAACATAATATTGAGAATGCCGATGCCAGCGACAATTAACGATACCGAGGCGATAATAACTAGCACTAACTCTATGATAAAAATAGTTCTTTTCGCACTTTCAATGCCTTTCTTGGCACTCCACGTCCGAAAAAATGTATCATCCCCACCATGGTTCCGGGTCAGAACAGTTTCAACCTCCTTAAGAGCCTGCTCTACTACATCGGGACTCTTCGCGCGAATCATAATCGCACCGACATGCGTACGCCCCCCAAAACGGATTTGTGCAGTCGTTATCGGAATGAAGATCATGTTGTCATCACTCTTCCCTACCTCTAATCCGTCACCACGGCTTTCCATAATACCAATTACGGTAAAACGTTTTCTGTTCCGGCCATGGCTGATGCTGACCTCCTGCCCAATTGGGTCTATGCCTTTAAATTGCTCTTTCCAGACTTTTGAACCGATGACACAAACTTTAGTCCAGAAGTTTAAATCTGTATCGGCGAGAAATCTGCCATACTCCGTATCCCATTGACGCACCTTTTGGTATTCAAACGTGGTGGCACGCATGTAGGTTTGCTGATGTTTTCCCTCAACTTCAAAGTCTATGTAATGACTTCTTTCTACGGTAGCGACTTCAACGGAGGGACACTGCTCCTGAATATGGCGCAGGTCTCGCATCTCTAGGTAATGTGGGCTCGTATTGCGCCGCCAACGCCCATTTTTCTGGATATGCCCCGGACGGTAAACGCCGAACATGCTCGGCCCACCGATTTTGTCTATTTGACTCCTCATGAGCTTTTCTGCACCGGCACCGAAGGACATCATCGCAATGATGCCTGCAATGCCAATGGTAATCCCTAAAAGCGTTAAAATTGTGCGGAGCTTACTTGCACGGAGCACTGAAAACGCAGTAATCAGATTTTCTAAGAGTTTCATTTTTTTACCATATAGCCGTAGACGAAAAGATTTTTTTTGTTGCACCAATTCACGAAACGTGCTAAAATGATTTAGACGCATGTTCGCGAACCTACAGCAATCTAAACAAAACGTGAGTTTGAAAAAAGTTTTCACCTAGTATGAGGAGCGAGAAACCTTTGGTTTCCCGAATACTGGGTGCTAAGTCCGCTCCTTAGGGACGATATGTTTATAGGCATCTGGGTTTCCGCCCGGTCTCTTAGTCCCGTAGGGACGATATATTTATAGAAAGCCGTTTCCGCCCGGTCTCTTAGTCCCGTAGGGACGATATATTTATAGAAGGTCCGTTTCCGCCCGGTCTCTTAGTCCCGTAGGGACGATATATTTATAGAAAGCCGTTTCCGCCCGGTCTCTTAGTCCCGTAGGGACGATATATTTATAGAAAGCCGTTTCCGCCCGGTCTCTTAGTCCCGTAGGGACGATATATTTATAGAAAGCCGTTTCCGCCCGGTCTCTTAGTCCCGTAGGGACGATATATTTATAGAAAGCCGTTTCCGCCCGGTCTCTTAGTCCCGTAGGGACGATATATTTATAGAAGCCGTTTCCGCCCGGTCTCTTAGTCCCGTAGGGACGATATATTTATAGAAGGTCCGTTTCCGCCCGGTCTCTTAGTCCCGTAGGGACGATATATTTATAGAGGTTAGTGCAAACGGATATTTATTATCAAGCTCACGTTAAACAAAGTATACCACAAACCTTTAACTTATGCAAATTTTTTTAGAGGCAGCCAGTTGTGGGAACAAATCTCTCACAGATTTCAGACAGTTCTTTGCTTCTGTGGCCAGGAATGCAAAAATCAACTGCACATCAAGCAGCATTAGCTAGGTGCGCCCGGTTTGAGAGTCCAGCGTGGATTCAATTGCCGGCCGACCTAATTAAGACGCGGTATTGGTTAAAAGCCGTTGAATACACTTTTGACGAATCGGCGGCAGCAATAGCCATTCAGGGCCGTTTGCAACGGATTTTTGACGAATCGGACGAAAAAAGTCCGACCTTCACGCAATTTTATCTCATTGCACAACCGCACGCGGCTGCACCCTGCTATAACATTAGCGATTATGTGAAACAGTGCATGGATGGCGACCTTTCAGTTGCAGAACGGTTGTGTGGAAGAAAACTTATTCACATCTATCAGACTGAAACAGCTGCCGATGACCTGCTAAGCGATTCTGGCGTTGACCGGTTTATCAAACGATTTCTCACACATTATGTGGAAATGTACGGTACAGCGGCTATCCTCGGTTTTACTTGTGAACTGCCGAGCTTCTTATCCGTATTAGCGGTAGATGAAACGTCTGTCCCGTGGAGCCCCGCGATGTCAGAGGGAATTATCACCGAAGCCGCTGAAAGTAGACACAAACCTGCTGTGAACGCCCCTGAATACTTATCAAATCAGCAACCTGCAACCCTGCCGCTCCTTTTTCATGAAACCTACGACTCGGCAGTTGTTCGAAGTAGCTATTGGCAGGCATTGACAGTACAATTCGCGAAATGTTTTATAAGAGGGCTCAGAAATTTCTGTCATCAGCACGGATTAAAATTTTCGGTCACGGTACAAGCAGGTGCAAAGACGCTAACGTTTGAGTTAAGCACATTACTATCAGAGATAGACTGTCCAATTCTACGCACCACGGTGTTGGATACGCCGAGACGTTTAGTTGTCGCAAAGTCGGTGTGTAGTCACGCGAAGCATGTCGGAATGTTGAGAAAAGGCCCGTCTATACTTTCACAGCGGCTCAGTGATGCAACCTTGGGTTTCAATCAGTGGGTGTCACCAAGTGCTGTGCCTCACGGAGCGGCCACTTTGACAACACTCTTCGCGACAGGACATCCCAAACGTGCAAGCTTGATGGTGTCGCCGACGCAAAGTCTCTGGATGAAACCCTCGGAGAAACAGTGGAATCACGTGACAAAAGCGTGGGGGTGGTTGTGTCAAACGGTGTGGCATTTGGGATACGATTTTCATATCGTTTCGGAGGCGCAGTTGATTGATGCCACGGTAAATAGCGAAAAACGGGGGCTCAATTTCAACGGGGAGGTCTATCAACTTATTTTACTACCGAGCTGTATTTCGCTGCATGAAACGACTGTGGAACGTTTAACAGCATTTACGAAGGCGAAGGGGCGGCTGCTTGTCAACGCACCCGCTCCTTATCTGCTCAATGGACGGATTGGACTTGAACCGTACCCGTTGGAACACCTAATTTATAGGCGGCGCACCACGATATTGGACGGCCCCCTTGGCGAAAGGGAGACCGCCCTCAAAAAATTCCTTAGAAAATGGATGCCCTCCGTTATTTCACTCTATGCACGCCCGGCGAATCAACTCACGGAAGGTATTCAGGTCCATCACCGACAGGATGGGAACAGACACCTGTTCTACCTATTCAACACGACAGCAGAACCGATGGATACCTTGATTGAGATAGCAGGCGAAGCAGCCGCTGTTGATGAACTACAGATGCAGACAGGAAAACAGGTATCTATAGATGCCTGGCACGCCGATGGAAAAACATATATGAACTGCACGTTTGCCCCTGAACAGGGCAAATTACTTCTTGTTTCCTGAATTTCCTTCATAATCCGCTTGACAGAATCTTAACTTTTGGGTATCTTATAGGAAAAACGGAAATGGGCTAAGATGAAACGGACGATGAACTTTTCAAACAGTGGAACAGCATCAACAAAAGCAGGCGAAGAAGCCTCAACTGAAATGGTCTACATATCCGCTGGTGAATTCCGGATGGGCAGCAGAAAACGTCCTGCTGCAGCCCCTGTACATAATGTCTATCTTGACGAGTACTATATTGATATTTATGAGGTAACAAATGCCCAATTCAAGGCGTTCATTGATGCCAATCCGCAATGGGGCAAAGATAAGATTCCGAGCGAATATCATAACGGCAGCTATCTAAAACTGTGGAACGGAAATGACTACCCGAGCGGCAAAGCCAATCATCCGGTTGTTTACGTAAGCTGGTACGCTGCAATGGCATATTCACAGTGGGTTGGAAAACGACTTCCAACAGAGGCGGAATGGGAGAAAGCTGCCCGCGGGGGCGCGGTCGGCAAACGTTACGTGTGGGGCGATTCACCCGACCCGAGTAAGGCGAATTACATTAATAACGGGAATCCAGAATATACCGCACCTGTCGGGAGTTATCCGCCGAACGGATACGGATTGTATGACATGGCGGGAAATGTGTGGGAACTGTGCCTAGATGAGTACGATGCAAAATTCTATAGTCGGTCCCCAGCTAAAAACCCGATAGCCGGTGCCGCTAATCTTGAAATGTTACTTGAGAATTTCATGGATGTTCGGACAGCTCGGGTTGCACGGGGCGGGTCATGGACAACGCCTGGGCCCGCGTATACGGCTGACCGTGGCAATGATTTGCCTACGAACACGAACGGTTGGCTCGGTTTCCGCTGTGCAAAAACTTTGACAACCCAGGAGAAAGCGGAATTGTCTAAACTGAACAGTAAAAAACGACAGGATTCTGCCCGGCAGCCATCAAAAGTCGACTTTGATAGTGAGGAATCGTTTCAGCAGGTCGCCCAAAACAGTAGAGACGGGGTCGCCTATATAGAAGCAGTTTCCAGTACAATATTAACCTTGCCGTGGCACATGCATAAGCTGTTCACACATAAGCGCGGGGCGACGTATACTAATTTACATAGGTTTTTGTCGCGTATCCAAGAGGACACGCCTATTGGTATAGCGGGCACCGGTTTTTTTATCGCCCGCGATATGCTGGTAACCAATATTCACGTGGTTGTGGATGCGAAAACTATCGCCGCAAAACAGCTGGATAGTGAAAAACCCATCCTATATCCTATTGAAGGTGTCATGGCGTTTGACGAGAAAAATGACTTAGTTGTCCTAAAGGTTGCAGAAGAATGTCCTACACCGCTCAGCCTTGGTGACAGTGAAACCGTCCAAAGCGGCGAAAATGTTAGTATTGTGACGTATGTAGGTGGGGAATTCAATTATATAAAGGGAACTATTTGTAGCGAAGGCGGGAGTGATAGATTTCATCGGGTTAAAGCGAAACTCACACACGGGAACAGTGGAAGTCCGATGCTAAACGGCAGGGGTGAAGTTATCGGTATAGCCGCTTCTGTCGAAAGAATGTCCGCTAGCACTGTAGCGGATGCCTCAGAATTCGCGAATGCGGTACCTTCAAACCTCCTGAATTCGCTGCTTGAAAAGGCGGATAGCATTGAACCGTTCGAGGCATGGCGAAAGCGTCCATGTATACGCGCCTATGCTGTAAGTTTTCAAGGAGATACGCGGTTAAAAAAGCAAAAACACACCGCAGCACTAGCAAAATATGATGTGGCACTGAAGCATAACCCACATCTGATCCAAACTTATAACAATCGTGGCACAGCAAAATTGAAATTGGATGACTATGAGGGAGCTATAGCTGACTTTGATACCGTGCTTCAACACGATGCGGATTTAGCGTCTGTCTACACAAATCGCGCTATTGCGAAGATGTCCATATACGACTTAGAAGGGGCCTCAGAAGATATAGGTTTTGGGTTCCAATACCTCCGAGATTCTAAAAATTTCCAACTATACCTGCTCCGTGCATGTGTAAAGAGTGCACTCGGGGATATATTAGAGGCAATGGAGGACATTGACAAATGCATTACGCTCAATCCGGATTTCGCTGAAGCCTACATGATACGCGGAATGATTAAGAGCGAACAGGAGGACTATCACGAAGCTATCGTAAACGCTGAGAAAACTATCGAACTCAAACCGGAGTCTGAAATAGGATATGCCAGCCGGTCAAGTGTGAAAAGATTACTCGGTAAATTTAACAATGCCCGTGGAAATATAGCGGATGCCGAGAAGCTTTATCAGGAGGCACTTGAAGATGCCGAAAAAGCTGTCCACCTCAAACCGAAGTCTTCTCTTTCGCTCTCTGCTCAAGGGAGGGCAAAGCAGCAGCTCGGGGAAGCTAAAGCTTCCAAGGGGGATATCGTTGGCGCGCGGGAATTGTATAAAGCAGCGATTACTGACCACACAAAGGCAATCCAGATTAAACCGAGGTCCCCTACAGGTTATAATGACCGTGGATGGGCAAATTATCTGCTCGGTCAATTAGAAACCGAACAGGGGAAAGCAGCGAGGGCACGAAAACACTACCGAGCGGCTATAGTAGATAGCAGTGAAGCCATCCGGATAGTGAAAAATGCATATTCTGCATATTCCTACCTTCACACTCGCGGGGCTGCAAAGGCTGCCCTCGAAGATTATGATGAGGCAATTGCGGATTTTAGTGAAGCCATCCGGATTAAACCGGAATATGCCACAGCCTACCGAGACCGCGCAAAGGCAAAGGAGGTACTAGGCCAAAACGAAGCAGCGGAAGCCGACTATGAGAAAGCGAAAACGTTAGAGGCAGCTGCCGAAAAGAGGATACGCTAACGGTAAAAAGGTGAACTATTATGACAGAAAAAATAGACGTAACATTACAGCAAATTGGAGAAAAAGCACTCGCCGAATCTGTAGTCCGTTTAAAATCGAAACAGACTGATACCGACTCCGGGGAGCTTGTTGACTCACCACGTGGAACCGGGTTTTTTGTCGGGCCGAACCTGATTGTGACAAATATTCACTGTATGGTAGATGAACAATCCACTTGGGCAGAACTTACTAGCACGGGTGCAACGTTCCGTATCACGGGTGTCATTGCGTTTAATGGCGACAACGACCTCGTCATACTCAAAACAACAGGGGAAGGGGTACCGCTCCCAATTGCCGATAGTAGCACAGTTCAAATCGACGACCTTGTTTGTGCAGCGGGGTACTCCGGCGGAGAAGAGGGAGAAGCTAAACAGAGCACTATTCACAGTTTTCGCCATAGCGATCAGCGTTTCCAAATTAGAGAATTCCTTGGGGGCGGATATAGTGGAAGTGCCCTGCTAAACCGAACAGGTGAAGTGATAGGCGTTATTGCCGCGGGTGCTATGTCATTTACGCGCAGCGGCGAGATTCTCTCCGGAAGCCACGCAGTTGCCTCGAACACGCTAGCCGACCTCCTTGCAAGCAAAACGAAAGTGCAAACGTTGGCGAAATGGCGGAAGCACCCACAGATACGCGCCTATAGTGAGAGTTCAAAAGGACAACAGGCAATGCTGGACGGACATGTCCTCTCCGCAATGAAACACTATGATACTGCCCTTGAATTTAATCCAAATATGGTTGAGGTTTATGCCAATAGGGCGACTATAAAGGCAATGCTACTCCAATTCGATTCGGCACTGTCGGACTGCGATGCGGCTATCAAAATCAATCCGGAATACGGTGAGGCATATAAAAACCGCGCCGCTATAAAGTTTACCCTCAAACGATACGAAGAGGCACTCGTAGATTGGGCAGTTGTCATTAAACAGGAGCCTGAGTTCATTGAGGCATATAAAAATCGCGCCCTTATAAATGCTGACCTCCACCGATACGAAGAGGCACTCGCGGATTATGATGTGCTGCTCGAAATGCGGCCTGAATCGAGCAATTTCTACGTCTGGCGAGCAAGTTTGAAAACCTCCCTCGGCCGATACGAGGAGGCATTTGCCGATTATGAGGCTGCCTTAAAATTTGCACAAGATTGTACCCAAATCTTTTTCTGGCGTGCACGTACAAAAGTCTTGGCCGAAGACTATGCAGGTGCCCTCGAAGACCTAGATAGATTCAGTAGTCTAAATGCTCTACCAATCAGCATTTTCGATATTTACCGCCAGCGCGCACTTATCAAACAGAACCTTGATGACTATGAAGGTGCCATAAAAGACTACGATACGGCTATTCAGAACAATCCCAAAGACGATGTTGCCTACTGCGACCGGGCCCTTACAAAACGGACCTACGGCATGATTAAAGCAGAACTGGGCGATACGGTGGCAGCTCGAACCCTCTATCAAGAAGCTATTGAGGATTACACAGCATCCATCCAACTTGACCCCAAATACGAACGAGTCTATAACAGTAGGGGATGGACAAAGTTCCTCCTTGGCGAACTAGAAATCAAGCGTGGGAATATAGAGGCGGGGAAAATGCTCTTTAAAGACGCAATCCTCGATAGCGATGAGACAATTCGCCTACAATGGGATAACCCGAGTGCAGAACCCTACTACGCCACCGGAAAATCGAAGACTGCACTGGAGGATTATGATAAGGCAATTGCAGATTTTAATGAAGCCATCCGGCTTGACCCCACAGTTTCACTATACTACGAAGGGCGCGCGGAGGTCTATGAGGCAGCCGGACAACACGAAGCCGCGAAAGCTGACTCTGAAAAGGCACAAGAACTAAAAGCAGCAGATGAAGCATCTGGACAACACAAGGCCGCGAAAGCCGACTTCGAAAAGACAAAGGAAATGACGGCAGCCGGACAACACGAGGCCGCGAAAGCCGACTTCGAAAAGGTAATGGAACTCGAAGCAGCACCTGAAAACGAATAGGAACACCGGTTGACTCGCCAAAAGGAGAAAAAATGACAGGCGGCACGATTTTTGTCGAATGTTTGAAAGCACAAGGCATCGAGGTAATTTTTGGGCTACCGGGAAACCACCTCGATACCGTTTACGAGGCACTACATAACAATCAAGATAGCATCCGGCACTATGTCACACGGCATGAAGGCGGAACCGCTTTTATGGCGGATGGATATGCACGCGCTAGCGGTGAGGTCGGGGTCTGTATGACTGTTCCCGGACCGGGCGCGAACAACGCATCTATTGGGATATGTGAGGCATATACGGCGTGTTCACCGGTGCTTTGGATTACAGGGCAAAACCCATCTTACCTGGCACAGAAAGACCCCCGGAAAAGTTTTCACGGATTGAATCAGGCGGCGGCCTTCGCGCCGATGACGAAGGATATGGAAATAGTGCACCGAGTTGAACAGATTCCGGGGGCAGTCAATCGTGCCTTTCGCGCGCTGCGCTCAGGCCGACCCGGACCTGTCCTAATGGAACTTGCAACTGACGCACTACAGGCGGTAGCCGAATTGCCAATCCCACCGAGAAACAACGGAATCCAGACAACAGCAAACCCCGCGGACATTGATGCAGCGGTAGCGTTAATTGGCGCATCGGAACGGCCGCTGATTGTCGCTGGCGGCGGTATTAACCATACGCGTGCAACCGCAGAGCTGCTTGAATTCGCACGGCTGATAGATGCCCCTATTGGAATGACAGGCATGGGCAAGGGGGCTGTTCCTGAAGATTCACCCTATTCAATCGGGCTCTTCCGCGATGGTGTTGGGCAAGCAGCGATGCAAGCGGCTGACCTCATTATTGCTATCGGCACACGATTTTCCTATCGCGATACAGGAAATTGGGCACTCCAAATCCCGCAACCGCTACTGCACATTGAGGCGGATGTCGACGAAATTCACAAAGAATACCCCGCCACCGTTGGAATCGGAGCAGATCCGAAATTGGTACTACAGCAGCTAAACGAGGCATTGGACAGCGAAAAACGTACCGGGGGCTGGGGCGAAGGGTTACGCCAACTTCGCCACCAATTCACGGCAATTGAACCGCCGAGAATCCTCCGGGAGATGCGCGATGTTATGCCACGTGATGCTATCTTGTCCGTTGATGTCAATATTACCGGTTACGGGGCACTTTCGCATTTTCCGATGTATACCGCAGGCAGCTATATCTTTTCCGGCATATCTGTCGCTATGGGAATTGGGTTGACGGGTGCTATCGGCGCGCAGGTCGCCTATCCGGAACGGAAGGTTGTGGCACTCAGTGGAGATGGTGGTTTCCTGATGACCAGTCCAGACCTTGCAACAGCGGTGATGTACGAGCTGCCTATCGTCACCCTTGTGATGAACGATAATCAGTACACCTCAATTGAACGGGGACAACTTAGACGGTTCGGAAAACGCATCGGGGTGGAATTGGTTAACCCGGACTTCGTTCAGTTTGCTGAATCTTTCGGGGCAGTCGGGCTACGCGTCGAAACCCCTGACGATTTCAAACCGACCTTTGAAAAAGCACTCGCCTTGGATAAGCCGGTAGTCATTGAAGTTATAAAGTAGCGATTCACAAATTGTCGGTTTCGCTCCTTTCAACCCGACCTGCAATTGGCACAAAAAAAACAGAAAAGAGGAATTTGATATGCGAAAAAAGATAGGTGTTCTAACGGGGGGTGGTGATACAAGTGCACTCAACGCTACCCTCAAAGGTATTGCATTGAGAGCCGAAGAACTCGGTTTCGAACTGGTAGGATTCATGGAGGGGTGGCGAGGCGTTTTGCAAGGCGGACGCTACTTTACCCTCACCCCTGACCTCATCGATGAGAACCAAGGCGGAACGCTTCTAAAAAGTTCACGGACCAACCTTATCGCAATGGATAAACTAGATGAAGCCATTGAAAATCTGAAAAAATTGGACATCAGCGGACTCATTCCGATTGGCGGTGATGATACATTGACAGTCGGTACCGCCCTTTCAGAACAATTCACAACGGCGTTCGTCACAAAGACGATTGATAACGATGTCGGTCTCAATCCGCCGTACGGGGATTCTGTCGATTACTCTAAGATGATTAACTATTTCTGCCCCGGCTTCCCAACAGCGGCGAGTCGTGTTATTGATGCAGTCCGCGATTTACGGACCACGACCTATTCACATGACCGCGTCATTATCGTTGAAGCGATGGGACGAGATGCGGGGTGGTTGACACTGTCCGCAGCTTATGGACTGGCGGACCTTATCGTTGTACCAGAGGTGCCCTATCAACCGGATAGATTGGCGGAAGCAATCGGAAAAAAACATAAGGAGCAGGGAAATGTCATCGTCGTCGTCTCGGAAGGCATCCGAAATGATGCAGGTGAATTAATGATAACTTCACAGGCGGAACTTGACGCGTTCGGACACACGAAGCCGGGCGGATGTTCAGAAATTATCGTCGAAGCTATGAAGAAACGGCTCCCGGAGATTTCAAGTTCAGCGTTTCGTGCCCTGATACTTGGATATCTACAAAGGTGCGGCAGCCCGATACCTCTGGATAGAGACACCGCTATTAAAGCGGGAGCACTTGCGGTGCGTGCCCTCGCTGATGGTATGCGGGACGGTGTCGCGACGATTGCGCGAACGGATGCGGGTATAGAGCCTGCCCTGCTACCGCTGGACCAGGTGTTGAAACGGGATGAAACTGGACATGTTATCCGTCGAAGCCTTGACCCCCGTTTTTACGACAGTGAAAACTACCAGTTGTCACCTGCTGGTGCCGGGTATTTCCGGCCCCTCTTCGGTGACCTCCCGCGTTGTGCGTTATCCTTAAGGGACCGGCGGATTGATATAGGCGAAATTGCATGAAAATATGCAGCGGGCGGTATTTGCACCGCCCGCCACCCTTTCTATATGTGCCTACAAATGCCTATTATCTTTATCGATGTGATGTGCCTCCAGCGCGTTTTAAGTCACCCCAACGCGTTGTCAATTTGCCACGCGCCTCAACTGGTAGGAGTGTGTCGACCCCATCGAGTAGACTGCTGATTTCGCCTTCGTCCAGGGCACGGGTGAAGACAGCTACGTCGTCCATTGCGCCTGCAAATGTTTCACCATCGGACCCGCCAAGGCGGTATGTCTCATTGTTTCCGCGTGTTTCTTGGTAGTCGGTCTCCGCGACCTTCTCGCCGTTGGCATAAATTCTAAATTTATTACCATCGCTTGAAACGGCTACGTGTGTCCACTCATTCCCTTCGATGATGCCGTCTTCGGTCTGGCATAGGACTGTCCATCCACCGACCTGACCACGCCAGGAGAGTAGCCTCTGATCTTTGTTCAAGAAGAGCGTATTGTGCCCAGCGGCCCCGGGGAGGCTTCGCCAGATATGCTCCCACGGGCTGCCCGTGAAATCCGGCTGTATCCAAGCCGAAAGTGTAAACGGGTCTGATTTGAAAATGTCTCCGTGAAGAGAGTCAGAGACTTTTAGCTCAACGTAAACGGTCGGAGGTAATTGAATAGCATCTCCGAATTTGCCTTTATCCCACTGGGCATCGCCTACAACTGTTCCATGGTTATCGTTTCCGGATGCGTCCTCTGGATTGCCGTTGAATGGGAAGTACGCCACTAAATCCGCATCTTCCGCGGTAATCCCTAAAGAGGTGCACATCAGTAAAAGAGTAAGTGCCAAAATTGACGTGAATAGTTTCATGAGAATTACTCCTTTTTCGCAAATGTCCACAATGCAAACAAAAAACCGCACTGAGACACTCCATAAAAAAGCGAAGTGTGCACGTGCGGGTATGTAAGGTATCGCAGCTTGTAACTCCTGCGACACTGCCTCGTGACAAAATAACAAATGTAAAATTATATAAGGGGGGGGGTAAACCGCTAGTTATAACACATCCGATAGGGACGGGCCCAAAACATCCTAAAACGAATGACAGATATCGGATGCATTCATTTCTGAAGAGTGATCTGTTTTTCACTGTCGGGTCCCCCATAAAATTTAAAGTCTATTCAAAAATTTCGCGCCATCACTCAAGAAAATAGCTTTTTGGGAAGGCACAAATTGAAATGGACTGCCTGTTCAGTATAGTGTATCAAAAAACCGTTTTTAGGGCAACCTTTCCTTTAAAGATTGACTATTTCTTCTTGAAAAAAATTCTCTTGCAAACTTAATCTAAATTGCGTATACTATATGCAATGTACATTAAACCGTGAAGTACAGAACTTACGTCCCCCGGAAACTACACAAGTGGAGGTATTTTTTTGACAGATAATTTATTAAGTGCTCTGAACGATGTCCAGCGTGAGGCTGTCCAACACACCGATGGCCCGCTGCTTATCTTATCCGGTGCGGGGAGCGGCAAAACACGTGTGATTACGCACCGTGTCGCATACCTGATTAAACATCACGATGTTCCACCGTCCCGTATTCTTGCGGTAACATTTACGAACAAAGCGGCGAACGAGATGAAAACCCGGCTTGAGACGCTTCTGGAAACAGGTGTTAGCAAAAACCTGTGGGTCGCAACGTTCCATTCCACCTGTGCACGCATCCTGCGTCGAGATATTGAAAAATTGGAGCCGTATAACGGGCGTTTCACAATTTACGATACAGGTGAGCAATATACCCTTATCAAAGGTATTCTTCGGGAACTCGGTTTGAGCGAAAAGACTCATAACCCGCGTGCTGTTCTCAGTCATATCAGTCGCGTCAAAAACGATTTCCTAAAACCGACAGAGTACACTAACATCGCCAGCGGCTATTTTGAAAAAATTGTTGCGAGAGTCTACCCGGTGTATCAGGAGACCCTTCGCGAAAATAATGCCCTCGATTTTGATGACCTACTCCTGTTTACTCTCGAACTGTTCGAAAAGTATCCAGAAACGTTGGAGTCCTATCAAGACAAATTCGAGTATCTCCTTGTAGACGAGTATCAAGACACGAACCAGTGCCAATATCAATTGGTCCGTTTTTTGGCGGGTAAAAAACAGAATATCTGTGTCGTCGGGGACGATGACCAGTCCATCTACTCCTTTCGCGGGGCAGACATCAAAAACATCCTCAACTTTGAGAAGGATTATCCGAATACCCATGTGCTCCGTTTAGAACAGAACTACCGGTCTACCAAAAATATTTTGGATGCCGCGTGGAGCGTTGTCCATAACAACAAGGCGCGAAAAGCGAAACGGCTCTGGACCGAAAAGGAGGACGGGGAGCTCATCTTGTGTTATGAAGCGGCCGATGAGAACGATGAGGCGGGTTATGTCGGCACACAAATTGAGGATTGGCATGCAGAAGGTGTTGATTACTCAGATTTCGCTATCTTTTACCGAACCAACGCGCAATCTCGTGTTTTTGAGGAGGCGTTCCTCGCTGCCAATATACCGTATCAGATTATTGGCGGTGTCGGCTTCTACGATAGGATGGAAGTAAAAGACCTGCTTGCTTACCTCCGCATCATGAGCAACCCGCATGACACAGTCAGTCTCCGGCGCATTATCAACGTGCCGACTCGCGGTATCGGTGCGACAACAATCCAGAGGCTTGTCGAGTTTGCCCACAGTGAAGACATATCGCTTTTTGATACCCTAGAACGTGTTGCGGACGTTCCGAAAATCAGCAACAGTATACAGGCAAAGGTACGGAATTTCGCCAAAATCTTCACAAAGTTCGGCCCAGATGATCTCCCCTCTGACGCACTGCACTATGTTTTAGAGACCACGGGTTATCTGACAAACCTTGAAAACCAGAAAACGATAGAGGCGCAGAATCGCGTTGAAAACATTGAGGAATTGATGAACGCTGTCGCTGAATATGAGCACAACGCGGAGGAGCCGTCCCTTGCGGATTATCTGGAAACCGTTGCCCTCACAACAGATATAGATAAGATGGAAACGGATAAGACAGATAGGGTGCCGTTGATGACCTTGCACAGCGCGAAAGGGTTGGAATTTCCTTTCGTCTTTATAGTCGGCATGGAGGAGAAATTTCTACCGCATCAACGTGCGATTGCGAGTTTAACAGGGGATGAGTTAGAGGAAGAACGCCGCCTCTGTTATGTCGGTATCACGCGTGCAATGGAACAACTTTTTCTTGTACATGCCGAGCAGCGGCGAATGTACCGCGACTCAGAATATAGGAGCCCCTCGCGTTTCATCGATGAAATACCGCCACACCTCATCAAACACGTCGACCGATACCGCTCTGCGTTCCGTGAAACAGAGCACCCGTACTATGCCGCGAAGCAGACGCACAATTACGAATTCGGGCAGGTTGTGTCCCATTCAAAATACGGAAGCGGAAAGATAACAGAGCTCAGACGCATTGGCGAAACTACATTTGTGACAGTTCAGTTTGAACAAGGTGACATCAGGGAATTCGTTGCTGCGTTGGCACCGCTGGAAATCGTTGAATCGGAAAAATAACCGAAATAGCTGTCAGCAGTTGGAGGATTTTATATGGCAACTATCACTACAGAAGGCGTGACCCATGTTGCAAACTTGGCACGTCTCGAATTTAACGAGGAAGAGATACAACATTTTACGGAACAACTCGCCCGAATTTTGGACTACATCGGGAAATTGAATGAACTAGAGACAACTGACATTGAACCGACATCGCACATTCATCCGCTCCAAAATGTGACCAAGCCGGATGTCGTCAAACCCTTCAATCCGGACAAGGATGTTAATCTTCTCAAGAATGCACCGGATGCGGAATCGGGATATTTCGGTGTTCCCAGAGTAGTTGACACGACGTAAGGAGAAAATTGAATGTCGCTTTATCAATTGACAGCGCATACGCTACACAAGAAACTTAAGGAGCGTGAAATTACCGCTGTGGAGCTAACGGAGTCTGTCTATAACCGCATTGATGCTGTGGAACCTCACGTCAAGGGCTACTTGGAGTTGACGAAAGAGCTCGCCTTGGAACAAGCAGCAGCAGCCGATGCGGGGTTTCAAAACGGTGACGATATGCCGTCGCTTGCAGGTATTCCTATCGCTATCAAGGATGTGATATGTACCAAGGGTGTAAGAACAACGTGTGGTTCTAAAATCCTCAGAAACTTCGTGCCACCTTACGATGCCACTGTCATGACGAAACTGCATCAGCAGGGAATTGTGATGCTTGGCAAAACGAATATGGACGAGTTTGCGATGGGGTCGTCCACCGAAAATTCAGCGTATCAGATTACGCACAACCCGTGGAATTTGGAAACTATTCCTGGCGGTTCCAGCGGTGGTTCCGCTGCGGTTGTCTCAGCAGATATGGCAATCTGTTCGCTCGGTTCGGATACAGGTGGCTCCATACGTCAACCTGCGGCACTTTGTGGGGTTGTCGGCATGAAACCGACTTACGGGCGCGTTTCGCGCTACGGTCTGGTTGCATTCGCCTCCTCGCTTGACCAGATCGGACCGTTTACCAAGGATGTCACCGATTGTGCCCTGCTTCTCAACGCCATCTGTGGACATGACCCGATGGACTCCACCGCTGTTGATGAGCCCGTGCCAGATTTCACACAGAGCCTAATCAACGATGTTAAGGGGTTGAAAGTTGGGGTACCTAAGGAGTATTTCACCGAGGGGTTAATGCAGGAGGTTGCAGACAAGGTAAACGCTGCGATTGCTGTGCTGGAAGAACACGGTGCGATTATTAATAAGGATATATCCCTCAAACATACCGAATATGCTATCGCTACGTACTACATTATTGCCCCCGCTGAGGCGAGTGCAAACCTAGCACGATATGATGGGGTCCGCTACGGATACCGCACCGAAAAGCCGGAAGACCTGCTCAACATGTATAAAAAGACTCGAAGCGAAGGGTTCGGCCCCGAAGTCAAACGGCGCATTATGCTCGGCACCTTCGCGCTGAGCGCAGGGTATCAAGATGCATATTACCGCAAAGCACAGAAGGTCCGGACGTTAATCAGAAAAGACTTCGATGCGGCCTTCGAAAAGGTTGACGTTATTGCAACGCCAACATCACCGACATCGGCATTCAAAATCGGCGAACGGACCGAAGACCCACTGCAAATGTACCTCTCCGATGTCATGACGACCCCGGCGAGTCATGCAGGGTTACCAGGGATTTCTATCCCGTGTGGACTTACGACGGATGGGCTTCCTATTGGGTTACAGCTGCTCGCTAAACCCTTTGCCGAGGAGATGCTTTTGCGCGTCGCCTATAGCTTTGAACAGAATACCGAACATCATAAACAGAAACCGAATTTATAGGGAAATTTATGAAAACATTGACAGCACCCCTTGGGGGTTTCATTGGTGCAATATTAGGCGGAATCCTTTGGGCGAAATATATCCAATGGACCGGTACAACCGCGGGATTCATCGCCCTCGGTGTCGGTTTACTGACTGGGGTAGGTATGTTGTTTAGTAGTACCCGCGCTATTGAACCTGATGCGAAAGGACAGTGGTTTATCGTCTCTATTACCGCTGCGATTTTCGCTATTATTGGTATCTTTATCGGGAAATATCTCGATGTCCAATGGAATGCACTCACACATATTACGGAACAATTGATGCTGGAGCGGGAATTGACGTTTCAACAAGCGAAACCTTACGCCCAAACGATACTCGGCGGTAGTTCAAAATGGGAGCTTATGCAACAACGTATGGACCGGTTTGATTTCATCTACGGTGGTGCAGCGGCTCTTATTGCTTTTTACATTCCATCCATGCAACGGTTACGAAACTATTTTTACCGAAATTAAATAAAAGTGAGGTGAGAAATGAAAAAAAACTATTTTCACATAATATTATTAACATTCTTAATTGTGGCTTTTCTGCCACTTCACGGGAATTTGGAAGAACATGAAGAACATATAGGGACAGAAGATACGGCAAAGACATCTACGGATACGCTGCTAGAGAATTTCGCGCTGCTTTCAGAAATTGTCGCATTTATTGAACAGGAGCATCTCGATAATCCAGATTCAAAGGAGCTCATGGAGGGCGCGATACGAGGGATGCTTCGCACCCTGGACCCCTATAGTCAATATATTCCGGACTATCTAGCATTCCGTATGCAGAATCGCGGCAACTATGGGGGGCTCGGTATGACTGTTGGAATTCGAGATGATGTACTCACCGTCATAACGCCGTTCAAAGGAAATCCAGCTGCGCTGGCTGGCGTGCAAAACGGCGATATCATCAGTCATATTGAAGGTGAACCCACAGCTGTGATGAGCTTGAGCGAAGCGGTTGAACAGTTGCGTGGTGAACCCGGCACCGCTGTCTCTATTACGATTATCCGTCCGAAGGAAAGCCGCCCGATAGAACTCACCATCACGCGGGAGGTCATTCATATCCCCAACGTCGAAAAAGCGATTATCGGCGATAACATCGGGTACATTAAAATCAATCAATTCCTTCAGACAACCGCCAACGATGTAGATAGCGTGTTTACCGAATTTGAATCACACCCCCTCCGCGGCATTATCCTTGACCTGCGGTCCAACCCCGGTGGCCTTTTAACCGCGGCGGTTGATATCGCCAGCGATTTTCTGGAACCCGGCCAACTTGTTGTTTACAGCCAGGGGACCGAAGCCCGTGAGGACTACGCCGCTAAGGGACAGGCAAGAGATAAATTTCCTTTGATTGTTTTGGTCAATGGCGGAAGTGCTAGTGCATCCGAAATTGTCTCTGGGGCCATCAAAGACCACGGACGCGGCATCGTCATGGGCAGTAAAACCTTCGGAAAAGCCTCTGTCCAACGCGTCTTCCCCCTCAGTGATTCCAAAGCCGCAGTGAAATTGACCGTGGCGCGTTACTACACACCGAAAGGTGTAAATATCGATAAAATCGGAGTCATGCCCGATGTCGAATCCGCAGGGTTTAGCAGCTCCGAATGGGGACTCATGCAGTCCAAACTGGAAAATCATGAGGAACTCAAGGCATTCGTTGAGAAACATGGCGACGACGTTCTGGCAAAACTCTATGACGCAGAACACGCCCCACGGGACGACCGCCAAGCCATCAGGCTCCTGCGGAGTTATCAACGGCTCGTCGACGCACTCGCTGAAGAACAGATTATCCTCAGTGATATCGGAATTAAGTATGCCATCGCGGAGATTACCGAAAATATCAGCGATGAACTTGAGCATGACCCGCAAATCCTCGACGCAATGGCGCAATTGAAAGTGCTTGAACTGTTCGGCAATCAGAATTAATTTCCATAGCGCGAACGTCAGGGGACAGAATAAGGAGAAAAAATTTGGTGAACCTACAAACGCCGCTTCCAAATTACATTAACAACACTTGGCAGGAATCTGTGGCAGCGGAACTGCTCGATGTTACGAATCCTGCCACCGGCGAAGTGCTAACCCAAGTCCCGCTCTCTCCTGCCGATGAGGTGCATCAGGCGGTGACCGCCGCCGAAACTGCCTTTGACACCTGGCGACGCACACCGCCTGTTCAACGTGTTCAATACCTCTTTACGCTGAAAACCCTTTTAGAGGAAAACTTGGACGACATTGCCCAAACAATTACCTCGGAATGTGGAAAAACGATTGCCGAAGCAAAAGGTGAAATGCGGCGCGCCATCGAAAATGTTGAGGTCGCCTGCGGAATTCCTACGCTTATGCAGGGCACAAACTTAGAGGATATCGCCACCGGTATTGACGAATTTATGATTCGTCAACCGGTCGGTGTTTGTGCTGCCATCGTACCCTTCAATTTCCCCGGCATGATTCCCTTCTGGTTTCTGCCTTACGCAATTGCTTGCGGCAACACCTATATCGTCAAACCCTCCGAAAAGGTGCCGCTGACTATGCAAAAGGTGTTTCAACTGCTTGAACAAACAGGACTTCCAGCGGGCGTTGTCAACCTCGTTAACGGCGGGCAGGAGACGGTGAACGCCATTTTGGAGCATCCCGACATCCGCGCCATCAGCTTCGTCGGTTCAACGGCTACTGCAAAAACTATCTATGCCAAGGCAGCGGCAAACGGGAAACGGGTTCAATGCCAAGGCGGCGCGAAAAATCCACTCATTATCCTACCCGATGCTGACCCGCAGTTTACTGTCAAGGCTACGGCTGATAGTGCATTTGGTTGTGCTGGACAACGTTGCCTCGCTGCCTCGCTTGCCTTCACCGTTGGCGGGGCACAGAACTGGTTTCCGAAAGCCATCACGAATACTGCAACTGACCGAGTCGTCGGTAACGGGTTAGATGAAGTGGTAGAGATGGGACCTGTCATCTCCCCTGAAAGCAGAAACCGAATTGAGGGGCTCATTCAAGCAGGTATAGAGGAGGGTGCGCGTGTCCTCGTTGATGGCCGCTATCCGAGCATACCCGATGGTGAAAACGGCAACTTCATCCGCCCAACAATTTTGAGTGAACTTAACCCTGAGGGCGACATCGCAAAAACCGAAATCTTTGGACCGGTCTTAGGGCTCATCCACGTTCAAACGATTGACGACGCAATTGCACTTATCAATAGCGGAAGTTACGGCAACATGGCGTGTCTCTTTACAAGCAGCGGGGCAGCAGCGCGTAAGTTTCGTTACGAAGCGCACATCGGCAATATCGGAATTAACATCGGGGTTGCTGCCCCGATGGCGTTCTTTCCATTTAGCGGTTGGAAGGACAGCTTTTTTGGCGACCTGCACGGCCAGAGCTGGGATGCCGTCGATTTCTTCACACAGAAAAAGGTTGTCGTGGAGAGGTGGTACTAGTTTGGTGCCCCCTCTCTCCCGCAGGCGTGAAGGGTTAGCGAGCTAAATACTTCTATTTACCAAAAAGGAAATAAACCATTGCCAAAAAAGAAAACCGAAGCAGACACAACCCAACCCACACTCCCGTTCCCATCTGAGAATGAGGAGCATCTGGATATCTCTACGCTTGAAACATGGCTCCTAGATGCTGCAAATACTATCCGAGGCGCGAGCGACGCACCCAAATTCAAGGATTTCATTTTACCCCTCATCTTCTATAAACGTCTCTCCGATGTGTTTGATGACGAGTTCTAAAAACAGATAACAGAATTCGGCGATGAAGAATCCGCAAGCGAAATTGTTGAAGCGGACCATGAGGACGCGCTCAAAGCCGAACGTAACCCAATTGTCCGTTTTTACATTCCGCAGAAGTATAGCTGGGAAACACTTCGCAACCACCCCGCAGCCGGTCACTTGGGGGAGTTTGTCACCGAAGCGATGCGTGAGGTAGCACGTCTTAACCCGCCATTGCAAGAGGTCCTGGATGTGAAGGACTTCAACGAAACCCAAAGCGGACAGCGAACGCTCGATGAGGAACGACTGGAGGCGTTAATTGAGGTGCTGAGCAGGCATCGCCTTGGATTGCAAGATACGGAGCCTGATATCCTCGGACGCGCGTATGAATATCTGTTACGCAAGTTCGCTGAAGGACAAGGACAGAGCGCAGGTGAGTTCTATACCCCGAAGGAGGTCGGGTGGTTAATGGCACGTCTCATTAACCCGGAACCCCGCACGACTATTTGCGATCCGGCCTGTGGTTCGGGTGGTCTACTTATCAAACCTCGGCTGCTGTTTGAGCAGACACACCCAGATAAAAAGAGCCAAGCCCCGAAAATCTACGGACAGGAACTGACTCCCACAACCTACGCCATGGCGAAGATGAACGCCTTTCTGCACGACTTTATCGGCGCGAATATTCATATAGGCGATACCTTTCGCAACCCCCAGTTCGTTGATAGCAATTCAAAACTACAACGTTTCGATTATGTGCTCGCGAATCCGATGTGGAATCAGGAGGGGTATGACGATGCTTTTTATGCAAACGACCGTTGGGGACGGTTCACGTATGGAATCTCCCCAAATTCATCGGCTGATTGGGGATGGGTCCAGCACATGCTTGCTTCTCTGGAAGATAACGGACGCGCGGCGATTGTACTTGATACCGGGGCTGTCTCTCGCGGTTCCGGTAGTAGGCAGGCTAATCGGGAGCGCGATATTCGTAAAAAATTTGTTGAAAACGATTTGATTGAAGCGGTGATTCTCCTGCCTGAAAATCTGTTTTACAACACAAGCGCGCCGGGCATCATTTTACTCCTAAATCGAAACAAACCCGCAGAACGCAAAGAACAGAGCTTGCTTATCAACCTTTCCAAATATTTCATAAAAGGGAAGCCTAAAAACATCTTAACCGACGAAGGAATTGAGGCAGCTATTGAGGTATATCAAGCGTGGGAGTCTCGGGAGAAGTTGAGTAACGTTATCACACTATCGGATGCGCAGAAAACTGATTACAACCTGAGCCCCTCCCAGTTTGTGGATGTAGGTGACAAGATAGAACACCGTCCAGTGAACGAAATTCTATCGGACTTAACAGAGGCACGTATCGCCCGCGAAAAAGCAGATGAGACATTGAATAAGGTGTTGGCACAGCTTGGTTTACAGTAAAAGGCAATTAGTAGTTTCGAACTTAATAAATTTTTACTTGACAATTAAAGTGAATATACGATAGAATATAGGTATGAATATATAGATTGATTAAGATTGGCGATGCTGCTGAGCCCCTCCGGTGTGTATAGGTTGGACAAGTGTTGCCGATTCATTAGCTGTCAATGATACGCACTATCCAACGGTAGGATATGCCTGGGTTGATAACCGTAACCAAAAGACGGATTTGGAACGACAATCGGAAATGCTGTTCCTGTTCAACTATCAAAGATTATAGGCGCGAGTATACAGAAACATGTAAAGGAGAACGCAAATGGATGCTCCTAAATATCGTATGAATATCAGCAATACCGTCCTGTATCATCTCGGTATTAATCTTTATAGTAATGTCCCTGCTGCTTTGTCCGAAGTAGTAGCGAATTCTTGGGACGCTGATGCAACAAATGTTGATATTCAAATAGAAGGAGACACAATTACTATCACCGACGATGGACACGGCATGACGTTCGATGATATCAATGGCAAGTACCTTGAGATTGGATATGAACGACGAAAGGCTGAAGAACAAGGGGCAGCTGTAACGGCTCATTACGGACGCGAGGTTATGGGCAGGAAAGGCATTGGCAAACTTTCACTTTTTTCAATTGCTAAAATTATTAAGGTTGAAACTTTTAAAGACGGTTCACGAAATGGGTTTGTGATGTCAATAGATGAAATTGAGAAACATATTAAACAGAATAAATCCGCAACCTTATGAACCAACACCTCTGCCCGAATCTGAAATGGTACTTGATAGCAAAGGGACGCGAATTGTTCTTACGGAGCTAAAAAAGCGGGTTACCATAGCTACTCCTGATTATGTAAAGAAAAGGCTTGCGCGCCGGTTCAGCATCATTGGTTCTGAAAATGATTTCACGGTTTGTGTTAATGAATCTCCCATTAGTATTACAGACCGTGATTACTTTCATAAACTTCAGTATCTCTGGCACTATGGGGATGGAAGTGAGAAGTATGTAAATTTATGCAACAATTTGGAGAATCCTGAACATAACGAAAAAAGAGATGGGGCAATCCAGTATGAGCGTAAAAGATGAGGATAATATTGAAAATTTGATCCTGTTAAGAGGTTGGATTGGAACTGTTCCGGAAGCCGAAGGAACTGACAGACACAAATGTACACGATCAAAGAAGATATAAACGAAAATCTCAATAAGATTGTAGTCATGGTTCGCGGTAAACTTGCCCAGGAAAACATCCTTGACGATATTCAGAGCAATCGGGATTCTATACCATGAATACCTTATTGGCGAAATTCATGCGGATTTCTTGGATATGGATAATTTGGATGATATTGCAACGACCAATCGACAAGAAATTATTAAAGACAATCTGAGATATGACACACTTAAGGAATGGGTTAGAAAAGAATTGTATCATATTCGGGATAAATGGGATGAGTGGCGCAAACAGATAACAAAAGATGAAGTTATGCAAAGTCCTGCACTTAAGGAATGGCTTGAGGAATTAGAACCCGGAATACAGGAACAAGCAGAGTCACTTTTTGATAAAATAAAGCAATTTCGGATAGATGAATACGATGATAGAATGCTGCTCTATAAACAGGCAGCTTTGGCGTTTGAGCAGCTTCGAAATAGGGGAGCTCTCGAACAGTTGAAAAAAATAACAGTAGAAAATATTCCAGTCTTCATGGAGATTTTAGGTAATTTTGATGATGTTGAAATATCATTATATTATCAAATGATTCAAGATAGACTAAAGATCATTACTAAATTGCAAGAGATAACAGATGCTAACGCTGTGGAACGGGTTGTTCAGGAGTTCTTTACGATCACTTGTGGTTATTGGATCCCTCATGGGATAGAGCGACAGAAACACCTATAATGGAGAAAAATGTCAAAACGGAGTTTGGTAAGCTTAATGCTAATACTTACGGATACGGAAAAAAGGGGGCGTTTTGACATCAAGTATAAAAAGACCTCTGGGAAGCACATTATCATAGAACTCAAACGCTCCGGTAGAACATTGGATGAATTTGAACTATTAGCACAAGTTGATAATTACAGAAACGCTTTAGAAAAACTTGTGGCGGAAACAGGAAAAAACGAACCTGTTGAGGTGATCTGTATCGTTGGTAAACCTCTCAAACAGTGGACCACTCCGGAAAAAGCAGAGGAATCTAGAGAATCTATGGCGGCCAGAAATATACGCGTCATTTACTATCAAGAACTCATTGAAAATTCTTATCAAAGTTATAAGAGCTTTTTAGAAACATATCCAGAAGCAGGCAGGGTTTCTCGGCTTATCAAAAACATTAGAGATGAAGAACAGAAAGTTGATTAGACAGGTTTTTAACGCTGCTCGGAATAAATAGGAAAGGAAAACATGAACAAATTAAATTTACCAGCACATTGGAAAGTGGCAAGACTATCTAATCAGCAGCTATTCAGTTTTGAAAATGGTATTTGGAAAGGAAAAAAAGAACCCTTTGAAGAGTGTGCTGTTGTAAGAAATACCAATTTTACCAGCGATGGATACCTTGATTTAACAGATGTAGCCATCTTATCTATAGAGCAGCGGCATTTAACCAAGAAAAGTCTGAAATGGGGCGATATAATTATCGAGCGTTCTGGAGGCGGTCCTGAACAACCTGTTGGTAGAGTTGTGTTTTTTGACCTCAATGATGGAACATACTGTTTTAGTAATTTCACAAGTCGTTTGAGGGTACTTGATAAAAGCATGATATGTCCTACCTACCTTTTTTTCTACCTTCTGTATTTTCATGCTACAGCGCTTTTGAATCTGAAAGTCTACAAATAAGGACCACCGGTATAATCGACATCTATAGGTATTTGCGAGAGATTATTCAGAATCTAGTATGTCCCCTGCCCTCACTTCCCGAACAGCGCGCTATCGCCCACATCTTACAGACAATCCAAGAGGCAAAGTTTACCCGACAACGCGAAATTGCATTAGAGCGCGAACGCAAAGCGGCATTGATGGCGCACCTCTTTTCACACGGCACGAAGGGTGAACCCCGCAAGCAGACAGAAATAGGCGAAATTCCTGAGAGTTGGGGGGTTGTTCAACTCAAAGAGATAGCCAATTTAAGGCGTGAGAATGTAAAACCTGAAGATAATCAGAACCTAAATTTTGTGGGACTTGAGCACATTGATTCGGGGGAGAGCATTCTAAAACGTTGGGGAGATGCTGCGGCGATGAAAAGTGCGAAAAATCGTTTTTATCCTGATGATGTCTTATATGGAAAGTTACGAGCTTATTTGGATAAAACAGTTATAGCTGAAATGGAGGGAATCTGCTCTACCGATATTCTTGTTTTTACTGCAAATTCAAAAATAGTCCCAAGATTTTTAGTTTATCTTTTGCATACTGAAGTGTTCGTGAATCATGCGGTATCAACATCAACAGGAATAAGCCATCCAAGGACCTCATGGAATTCTTTAGGAAAATTCACCTGCGCGCTTCCTCCGCTTTCCGAGCAATATGCCATTGCTGCCGTTTTTCAAGCGATTGATAAAAAAACAGCAGCCCTTGAACGAGAAGTTGAACTTATAGATGAACTCTTCCACGCCATGCTTGACGAACTAATGATGGGGCAGCGGCCTGCTGTGCCGCTGATTGATGCACCGTGACAGAACATTTTACGCGCTCGCTCGTTGCAATTTTGCTTGTAAAGTGCTATAATTTGATAAATCACATTCATGGAGGCAAAAACATGTCATCAGCTGCAGCCGAGGCGAACATTACCCCTGAGGTGTCCCTCGACTCGGAACGCCGGTACAAGATATCTATGCACGCCTCACATTATCCGATTAAAATATTGGAGGTCCGAGATGGTTTTAAAATCGATCCGTTTAAAAAACGTCAAATGTTTTTCTGATATTGCTCTATCATTTGAAGACGAGGGTGGCGATATCCGCAAGTGGACACTACTTCTCGCTGAAAATGGTGCTGGCAAGAGTACGTTGCTGAAAGCCATCGCCCTTGCAACTGCGGGAAGTGATGCCATAGCTGATCTGTTAGGGAAACCTTCCGATTGGATTCGGTATCGGACCAGAGGATGTGAAATCTCAGCCGTTTTGGGTACAAAGGAAGGAGAAGAGCGGGAGGTTCGCTTACAGCTTGAGTCTAAAGATACTCGGGCGGATATCATCGTAAAAAATAGAGAACATCTCGCGTGGCTTGATAATGCCCTAAACCGAAAAAACAGAGACTATTTTGTTGTAGGCTGTGGGGCATCGCGACGGTTCCATACGGTAAACAGCAGGAGAACAAAGACATCGGGATTTACGAGCAAAAGAGCCCAACGCGTCGCGACCCTATTTGATCTCGACGCAACCCTTACGCCAATTGATGGATGGGTAATGGATATGGACTACCTTGAAAACTGGACTGGGCGGGAAACTGTTCTAGGGGTGCTCAGCAATTTGTTACCGGAAATAAAGTTTGACAGTATTGATAAGCGGAGTGGTCATCTGCTGTTTCAGACACCGGATGGAATTGTGCCGTTACACTCCCTCAGTGACGGGTATCTTGCAATGGCGGCTTGGATAGGGGACCTATTATTCCAAGTTTTAGACACCTTCGAGGACTTACAGAAAGAACCACTTACTGCAAGGGGGCTGCTTCTCATTGATGAGGTTGACCTGCATCTCCATCCAAAGCGGCAACGCGAACTGCTCTCGTTTCTCAATAAATGGTTACCGAATTTTCAATTCATTGTAACAACGCACTCACCTATGACAGCTCAACAGGCAGGCGAAGGGGAACTCTACTGCCTGATGCGCGAAGCCGGGGACATTCAAATCTATCCGTTTGCTGGTCCCCCGAAAATGCTTCTTTTACACCAATTGGTGATGACCCCCGCGTTTGGATTGGATACTGATGAATCAAAAGAGATTGAGGATATGAAGAATCGATACCGCTACCTCCGGGACAAAGCGGAAAAATCGGTTGAGGAACGTGAGGAACTGAAGCAGCTGACCGAGCTGCTCACTGAGCTCCCTATTGGCGATAGATCAAATATAGGTGTTTCTGAAAAACACGCGGAACTTTTGCGAAAAATTGAGAAGGAATTGCGGGAGGGGAAAGTGTGATACCCTTGAAGAGGAGCCGTTCCGAGAAGGACATCTACCCCAACTTTCACGGCAAGGCAAAGAGAACTTTTGAAAAGGAATTGCTGCTCAACCAGAGGCGTATCATGCGCGGCGAAATTCGAAAACACACTTTCAATAGCGAGCGCTGGAAAAAAGCGAAAAAACAATTGCTTGCCGAGACAGGCGGTAAATGTGCCTACTGCGAAGTATCAATTTCAGAGGCCGCGTTCGGGGATGTTGAACATTATCGCCCCAAGAGTAAGTATTGGTGGCTCGCTTACTGCTATGACAATTATCTTGCCTCATGTCAACTGTGCAATCAGAAGTACAAGAAAGATGCTTTTCCTGTCCAAAATTGGCGGATGTGGCAACCTATAATTTGGAGCGACATATCAGACGAATTTATAGCGGCTATAACAGGGACAATCGCGCCCGACCCGTTGAATAAAACGCAGGTTAACGCCTTCATCCACCGCCATGAACAGGAACGTCCACTTCTGCTCAACCCTTATTTCGATGATCCTTCTGAATACTTTGCATGGAGAGCTGATGATGTACTGAGAGAAGTTGAAATCACTGCTAACCCTGACAGTCCGGAAGTTGAAACCATTGCTAACACAAGAAACCGTGAAGTTGAGTCTATTGCTGCAGCATCCATTGATCACTATGGTTTGAATCGTAAGGAACTCAGAAATCGCAGATACAGGATTTACAAGCAGTATAGAAGATTCAAACAAATACTTGAAGATAATGGAATCAGTCCAGAAACTCGGAACCTGAGTATAAGTGCTATAGAAGAAATGAAGGCACCGGATGCCAGATTCGCAGGTATGATTCGGTACTTTGATGAACTTCCTTCTAAATCTGAACCTTGAATTGGAATATATTGCCCTATTCGTATAATTCGGAGACAACTATGTCTGAACGTTCCGCAGTCCAAGAGCCGATGCTCCAATACGCCGATGAAATAGGTTGGGAGTTTATCCCTCCATCAGAAGCGATGCAGATGCGTGGAGGTAATACCGCAGTGCTCTATTTTATCGATGTCTTGAGGACGCAACTCTTGAAACTCAACGCAGGTGTCATAGACGAAGTTAATTGCGATGAGATTATGCGGCAGCTGAGTATTCTCAAAGCGACCCTTGAGGGAAATTGGGAAGCCTTGTTGTGGATGCGCGGTGAAAAGTCAATTTTTGTTCCAAGCCAAAACCGCGAGCGCAATGTCACCCTAATTGATTTTGAAACCCCGACAATAATCGATTTCACGTCACCGATGAATGGGAACAGCGAGGTGTTGTTCACACCAACCGCGCCGATGTTGTGTTTTTAATCAACGGCATCCCGGTGGCAGTCGTAGAGGCGAAATCTGCTAAGAAGACAGATGGGGTAGCACTCGGTGTTGAACAGGTACGCCGTTACCACGACGAGACACCGGAGATGTTCACCACCGCGCAACTCTTCGGTGTCACACAACTGCTGGACCTCTTCTACGGCGTGACGTGGAACACCAGCCGCAAAAATCTGTTCAACTGGAAAATCGACGAACCCACCAACTACGAGCAGAAGGTTAAGACCTTCTTCGAGCGCGAACGTCTTTTGCAGGTGCTGCAGCAGTCCATTATCTTCCAGAGCAGAGACGACCAGCTCACCAAAATCGTGTTGCGTCAACACCAGACGCGTGCAGTGGAGAAAGTGATTGAGCGGGTTCACAATCCGGACAAACGGCGCGGGCTTGTCTGGCATACACAGGGCAGCGGTAAAACCCTCACGATGATAACCATTGCTGCTCGTCTCCTCCGCGGCGGAGAACAGACAGAAAAACCCACCGTGCTGATGGTCGTTGACCGCAATGAATTAGAGAGCCAACTTTTTAAGAATATCACCGGTTATGGCATTACGACACCTGAGGTTGCAGAGAGTAAAGCGGCTTTAGAGAGAATCTTAGCCTCCGATTACAGAGGTTTGGTCGTATCAATGATTCATAAATTCGACAAGCGTCCGGCAAATCTTAACACCGGTGAGAACGTGATAGTATTGATAGACGAGGCGCACCGCACTACCGGCAGCAATTTTGGAAATTATCTGATGGCAGCTCTGCCTAACGCAACCTATATCGGTTTTACTGGAACACCTATCGATAGACTTTCTAAAGGTGAGGGAACGTTTAAGGTGTTCGGTGTAGATGATGAACAGGGGTATCTTGATAAATATGCAATCGCTGCATCTATTGAAGATGGCACAACTGTCTCGTTGAATTACGCGCTTGCCCCATCCGGTTTGCAGGTTGATTCTGACATATTAGACCGGGAATTTCTAAATCTTGCAGCATTGGAGGGCGTTAGTGACCTTGATGAACTGAACGCCATTCTTGAACGTGCTGTCAATCTGAAAGCGATGATGAAAACCTCTGAGAGGGTAGATGGCATTGCAAAATACGTTGTCCAACATTTCCAAGACACTATAGAACCGATGGGTTTCAAGGCGTTTCTGGTGGCTGTAGACCGTGAGGCGTGTGCTTCGTATAAAAAGGCATTGGATAAATATCTACCATCGGAATATTCGGAGGTTGTCTATTCCTCAAACAATAGAGATTCCGAGTTGATGAAAACGTATCACCACACATCGGCGCAGGAGAAGGAAATTCGTAAGCGATTCATTGACAAAACATCACAACCGAAGATTTTGATTGTAACTCAGAAATTGTTGACTGGCTTCGACGCGCCGATTCTTTACTGCATGTACCTCGATAAACCGATGCGCGACCATGTGTTATTACAAGCAATTGCCCGTGTTAACCGACCCTACGAAGACGAAGATGGTTTGGTAAAACCCGCTGGTTTCGTCTTAGATTTTGTCGGCATCTTCGAAAACCTTAAAAAAGCACTCGCTTTCGATTCCGATGAAGTAGCGAGTGTGATTCAGAATATTGATGTGCTCGAAGCGGCTTTCGCCAAACGCATCCGCGAAGACGCAGCGGCATATTTACCCTTCACTAAAGGTTGGGATGATAAGGCGAAAGAACGAGCCATTGAACATTTTGAGGATAAGGACAAGCGAGAGGTTTTCTTCAAATTCTTCAGGGGGTTACAAAATCTCTATGACATTCTTTCACCGGATGCCTTCTTACGCGAATTCATAGCGGACTATCAGGCATTGGCAACCCTTTATGGACTGATTCGTACCGCCTATTCCGATCGGATCTACGTTGATAAGGAGTTAACCGCCAAGACGCAAGAACTGTTGCAGGAGCATACGGAGAGCAATCCGTTTGAAGTGCCAGGGGCCGTTTATCAAGTCTTCCGCTACAAAACCCCCGTGCTTTAGCTGGGGGATGTAGTCGCGGCGCATGTACTAAAATTTTAATTTGACATTCTACTAAAAATGAGGTATAATATATATATAATCTAACATAAAAAGGTTTTTAAAATGAAGTTAGAAACACCCGAGTTAGTATATCAAAAGACACGTTCCTCTACATACGCCTGTGAGTATCATATCATTTGGTGTACGAAATACAGGCGCACGGTTTTGTCTACTGAAATCCAAAATAGGTTTAAAGACCTTGTCTTAGAATCTCAAGATAAATACGGTTACGTTGTCCGTGCGGTGGAAACCATGACGGACCACGTGCATTTGTTGATTAGCATTCCTCCCACGGGAGCTGTTGGTATCATGATTGGCAAGATAAAAGCAATGACGGCAAAAGTGTTACGTGAGGAGTTTCCACACTTAAAATCAAGACTTCCGAATTTGTGGACACGCTCCTATTTTGTTGCCTCTACAGGCGGTGTAACCCTCGATGTTTTAAAGCAGTATGTAGCAGATCAAAAAGGTGTATAGTGCGAAACACAAAACACAAACTTTTTCACGATAAGACCTTAAAGCGTCTACATGACGACCTAAATATCTGTGGTGTTGTGCGAAATCACTTCATCGCCCTATCTATGCGATATTACCGTCGCTACGGTAAGGGTTTGTCGTATGGCAAAATGTCTGCGCACCTAACAAAACTAAAGAAACTGAAGAAGTATGCCCATTGGAATATTCCGTATTCCTGGGCGTTACAAAATGTGGTGAAACGCCTTGCTCAATCTTTTAGAGACATGCGGACGCACAAACGCGGGCACCCCCAATTCAAGAAATGCCACAAGCACAAAGGCATGACGTTTCGCGGTGAACAGGTGAAAATAGAAAAGTTGCTTGCCCCACAAAAGCACGAAAGAAATAATCCTACCTATAAAATTCGCCTAAACGGACACTGGTATCGTTTTGCTTTGCATCGCGAGATAAAAGGTGAAATTAAAGAAGTTCACGTCACCCGTGACGCACTCGGAGCCCTCTATATCACACTCACTGAAGACTATAGCGAAGTCCTACCCGAGCCCAAGACAGGTAAAGCTGAAGGGTTTGATATGGGTATCAAAGATTTCCTGACTGGCAGTGATGGTAAACGATATATGTCTCCTATGTTCTACAAACAGAACGCGAAAGACTTAGCCAAGGCACAAAGGGCGTATTCACGCAAGGTTTCAGGTTCTAATAATCAAGCACGAAGTCGGCAGCAAGTTGCACTTATCCATAAGCGGACTGTGAATCAGAGAATAGACCACCATTGGAAACTTGCTATTGACCTCTGTCGGCAGTTTGATATTCTGTTCTTTGAAGACCTAAATCTTAAGGGCATGAAACAGATTTTAGGGAAACAAGTATCGGACCTTGCTTTTGGTGAGTTCATGCAAAAACTGAAACACCAAGCGAAAAAGCGGATACGTTTTGTGCTGAAGATTGACCGTTGGATACCCACAACAAAAACCTGTTCTGTTTGCGGAGATAAAAACGAAACACTCACGTTAGCAGATAGAGAATGGACCTGTCCGAGTTGCTATACGCATCTTGACAGAGACCACAACGCTGCTATCAATATTCTTAAGGAGGGGGTAGCCTCCTTTGGGTTAGGTATTGTAAGACCTATTGTTTTGTTCAACAAAATTGTAGGCATCACCGTTGAAGCCACCAGTCGGCTTCTGAATTCCACAAATGCTTTCGTCTAACATAGGACGGAAGCCCCCAGGCTTTAGCTGGGGGTCTATCACGAATTGAACGCGGACACCTTGCACAAAATGGATCAGAGCGATGCATCCGATACGGTCAAGGTGCAGAATTTAAGGAGGGTATTGCATCAGACGGTAGCAGACGAAGGCAAATCAAAACCTTTCCTCATCTCAATTGGTGAACGCGCAGAAGCGGTTGCAGAGGTTTATGAAAATCGTCAGGTTGGAACGCAAGACATTTTAGCTGAATATAGGAGGTTAGCTGAAGAAGTTTCACGCGCTACAAGAGAACAGAATCAGATGGATATGGACCAGAATACCTATGCGGTCTATACGGTTCTCAGAAATGCTATAGAAGATGTTAACCCAGAGCAGGCGCGAGCCGTTAATCAGGTGTTTGCAGAATTTCCCGATTATCGGTGGGATGACCATCAACAAAACCAGTTACGGAGGACACTCTACAAAACATTGAGACCCACTATCGGTAACGAAAACCTAATCGAAACGACGAACAAATTGTTGAGGTTAGAACGCGTATGAACACCGATAGAGCGGATTTGAAAGGAGCAGTGCGGCAGTGGGCAGTCCACATCGGTGTTGAGGTACGAGAGATTCATCTACGGCACATGCAACGGAAGTGGGCATCTATATCCACGAACGGACGTTTAACCCTCAACACAGAGCTGCTCAGCATGCCCGAAACGTTGACAGAATTCGTGATTGTCCATGAGTTGGTACATCTGCTTGTCCCGAATCACGGCAAGTTGTTTAAGGGGTATATGTCCGCGTATCTGCCGGATTGGGAGGAACGGCAGTTCCGTTTAAAATCGTTATCTGTGGAGAACGTTTGAAAAAACTTTGATGCAGCGAATAAAATATGTTAAACTCTAAACGTAACGAAACATTTTACCTTTACTGACCTCTTTTGCAGAAAAAATGTTGCAAGTATTATGAAATCAAAATATAGCAAATCTCTACTCATTTCAATTGTACTACACCTCGGCATCGGCCTCATAGGTTTCTTTTACTGGTTCGGCACCAACCCGATGGACGACACGCCAAGCATTGAAGCACTCTTTGTCCAGGCAGAAAAGCCGAAACCGAAACGGATACCGCCACCAAAACGTCCGCAAGTGCAACGCAAAACGACACGTCAGGTGAGCGAACCGAAACTGAAAATTCTCACGAGCAATCAACCGGCAACATACCGCGGAATTGTTTCAGCTGCTGAGCCGACCGAGTTTCAACCGGTCGGTAAACTGAATCTGGCGGAAAGCGTCGAGCCCATGCCGACCCAAATTGAATTTCAAGAGATACCCCGCATACAGCGCGGCGTTGAACAGCCTATCAAGAAACAGCCAGAGACGGAAACCCGCTATAAGAGCCGTTTGGTTAAGTTCATTGAAGCGCAACCGGGCCCGCAAAGCATCGTCTACTGCGTCGACCTATCTAACAGCATGCAAGATTTGCCCGCCCATAAACTCAAAAAGATTATTGACCTCATGCGCAACTCGTTGACATTCCTTGAACCGCACGACCGCTTTAATATCATGGCGTTTAGTGCTGAATTAGTTATCTATCAGAAGCAGTTTGTCCCAGTGACAGCGGAGACGGTGACCGCCTCGGCAGTGTATTTAGCGAACATCACATCTCACATTCACACAGATGGTGCTGACCACGATATGCTAACAGCGTTGACAGAAACGGCAAAAACCGCGCCCACTATCGTTGTGCTCTTTAGCGATGGAATTCCGACCAGTATTGCTGTACCAAACCTCACGTTGATAAGCAGGCATGCTGAAGGGAATGGACAGATTTTTGCTATGAGCATCGGGATGGCACCCGATTTTCCCGGTGCAGTGATGCTAAAGCAGCTTGCCACTGTGAGTAAAGGCGACTTTTGGCTTGTCGATAGGTAAAAAAGTCGTAGGCGGACACCGTTGCACCGTAACAAGAGAAATAACCGCATGTCCCCATCATCAATTCACACGCGTGCAGAGAAAATTGCTGAAGGATTGTATCCGCACCAAATAGAGGGTATCGCCTTTCTGCTTGGTCGTCGCCGCGCGCTTCTTGCTGACGATATGGGGCTCGGCAAAACCCGACAATCTATCATCGCCATGGTTGAAGCGGAAGCGGAGGGCCCCTATCTCGTTATATGTCCGGCTTCTGTCAAACGGAATTGGGCACGCGAAATCCAAATCGTGCTTCCGACAGCCAACCCCACTATTGTCGGCCCCGCACCGCTTCCATCAAATAATTACCGAGACTGGATTATCATCAACTACGCGCTGCTCGGTAAACATATAGAGGGTCTCCTCACATTTGACTGGAAAGGGGTTGTTTTTGACGAGGCGCATTACCTGAAAAATCATCAGAGCCAGCGCAGCCGGAACGCTACCAAACTACTCAAAGCGATTCCGCATGAGCCGATAGTCCACGCCTTAACCGGCACCCCGATGACGAATCGGCCCCGCGACCTTTTCCCACTCTTGCAATTAACAAATCACCCACTCGGCAAAAGTTTTCTCAGCTTCGCCAAGCGTTACTGTGATGCCTATCAGGGGGAATACGGTTTGGTAGCCGATGGCGCAAGCAATATTGAGGAATTAACTGTCCAGCTTCACGGAGTCATGCTGCGCCGCACTAAAAATGAGGTATTGGACCTACCCCCAAAGGTGCGAACGTGGTTGGATGTTGAACTGCACCCTTACGCCATTCAACACTTCAATAGTGCGGTCCGTGAGTTTCTGACCAAATTTGATGCAGCTGCACCTGTCGAGGCTTCTGAGGCGGAGCCGGAAAATTCGGGGCGGCGGCACGCTGTCGGTCGGTTAACCACTGCCCGCCGAAAGCTCGCCTTTGCCAAATGCAGGCAGACCACCAAGTTCGTCGAAAACGCCTTAGAACAGGGTGAAAAGGTTATCCTCTTCACTAATTTTCTCAATACAATGGAACGTTTCCACAAGCATTTCGGTGACCGAGCCGTTTTCGTCTCTGGTGAAGTGTCCGCCGAAGAACGACAAAATCGGGTTGACCAATTTCAAAACGACAAAAACGTCAGACTTTTCATCGCCAATATGCACACCGCCGGGGTAGGGATAAATCTAACGGCAGCACGCCAAATCGTCTTCAACGATTTAGATTGGGTTCCCGCAAATCACTGGCAGGCAGAAGACCGTGCTTACCGCATCGGGCAGACCGGAACTGTTAACGTCACCTATATGATAGCGCGCGGCACGGTAGATGAATTTGTCAAAACTGTGCTGGAAACCAAAGCAGCACTTATGGCTGCTGTCGTTGAAGGCACACTGCTGATACCGAATAGCGAAGGTGAGGTGCAAACCGATGTCCTCAGCGAACTCAAGCGGATGATGAACATCCTCTCCGTACATGCCACCGATGTTGCGGAGACAGAGCTGCACGGTGTACTCCAAAAAGCGAGCGACACCTATCTTGAAGAGAACGTCTCACATCTCAAGGAAGCTGCTCGGGTGCAGCTACGTCCCTATTCCGAAGAAGCCATCCGTACCTTAGTCCAAGTCCTCGCCGGTCCGAAGCGGCAGTGCTATCGTGTTGAGAGTTCATCACAAAACGGCAAGTTTTACACGTTGGAGGTTGTCGGGGTGGATGTGACCTGCGATTGTCCGGGCTTTACGCACCGCGGGAGCTGCCGACATGTCAGGCCTCTGAAAGCTGCGCTCGTTGCAGAAAAACCACCCCCAGAAGAATATAGGAACGTTTCATCCGATTAGGCGAAAGCATATCCAGCCGCTAAAAAACCCCCTAACGAATCCGATACCGCTCCACAGCGTCCATATCCAGACTGATACCCAGCCCCGGGGCATCTGATAGGTTTATAGCACCGTTTGAGAGGTCCATACTACCGCCAGATAGGTCATCAATGCGGATGTGTGGCAGTTCGTCAATCGGCATTGTGCAGTTCGGCACTGTACATACGAGATGCGCAGCGAAGGTCGACGCAACACATGAACCGAACGCGAAGAGCTGCACCCAAATCGGTATATCCGCAGCCTCGGCAACGGCTGCACTTTTGCGAAGGCCCGCGACATTCCCGAACGTATTCACCGCATCCACCGCATCGGCGCGGATGTTTTTCAAAACCTCTTGGGGTCCCCCGATATGCCGAGCGACTGGGACCTCTACCTTCTCCCGAAGCTGCCGATACCAGGACAAATCTTCAAACCGAATCGGGTCTTCATAAACCTCTATGTTATACGGCAGCAGCTCCTGTGCTAATCGGAGCCCCGTTTCCAAATCGCCAAACTCCGTATTCGGGTCAACGCGAATCTGAAAGTCTGGCCCGCATGCCTCCGTGATTAGGCGTGCCGTTTCAACGATATTCGCGCTGCGCGCCTTGAGTTTATGCACTCGAAACCCTAGGTCCGCTGCGCGTTCCGCCTCTGCTGCTGTTGCCTCTGGTGGCATCGGCGGCGACCAATAGGCAAGTTCAACACTATCCCTACATTTCGCGCCGATTAACTTATAAGCAGGTACACCGAGGGCCTGCCCTGCCAAATCATAAAAAGCGGACTGAAGCGCGAATCCCTCGGAAGCAAGGTCGATATCCCAAAGATTTCTGCCGACATACCTATCCGCAATAGAATCCGCTTGGTCCGTAATATCGCCATGCGCCGCAGCACTTTCCCCTAAGCCTACTAGGCCTTCATCTGTGTGCACCCAAATTAAGGTTGTTGGATATTCCATGCCCGAGTGTTCCTGTATCGCAGGAATGAACGGGATAGAAACAGTACGGTATTCAATAGATGTAATTTTCATGGGTTGCATCTCCTTGACATATTAGATATTGACAAGAGTCGTCTAACAATTTTCTACATTACAAATATTATAGCACAATGTCAACTTATTGCAATCGTTTTGCAATTTAAACTTGACGTACCCACAAAATTAATGCTATACTCAATTTCAGTGGGACGAGCCTGTTAGTTGAAAACCCTTCGGGGCGGTATGTGTCCCGTAATATTCAGATTTGGCATTAGCATTTACCACAAAATCTTGAGAGGACAGCATTTTGGTATTTCAAACGGCAACTATTGGACGCTTACGTTCACTCTTTTCACAGGGCCCCGAGCCGATTTTCCTGCTGGGTGCTGGTGCTTCTGTTAAATCGGGTATTCCACTATCACATGATATGGTGGAAAAAATCGCTAGATGGGGGTACTGCCTTGATAACGGCTTGGAGCCGAAAGACCCACGCCCACGGCGTAGCGACTGGTACCCGTGGTTGAGAAGGCAGAAGTGGTATCGAGAGGATTGGGAATTGGTGGCGCACTACCCCGCAGCTGTAGAAAATACGCTTCGACCCCGTCAAACCCGAAAAGATTTCTTTCTGGACATCCTAAAGACACAGGTGGAACCGAGTAGCGGTTATAAGCATCTTGCGGAACTTATGGCGCGGGAACACGTTCGTACCGTGCTCACCACAAATTTTGATACAATTTTGCAAGATGTGTGCAAAGCAAACAAGCGGCCCCACCATATAGAGGTCATCCAGACAACGTCTGACTATACGAAATTATCAACGAGTCTGCCATACTCACAGCTCGTCTATCTGCACGGTTCCGTTGAACATTACACCGACAAGAACACTGTTGCTGAAATAAACGAAGAACTGCACCCGGACCTTGTATCAAAGGTGCTGCCATTTTTAAGAGACCACCCGTTGATTGTCATAGGTTATCGAGGGGCGGAACCTTCTATCATGAAGCATCTTCTTATTGATAATGCAGCGGCGGCAGAGGGATATCGACACGGCATCTATTGGTGCGCGCGAAATTATACAGAAGATTCTGACAGTCTCACTCCGTTCGTACATGAACTCGCCGGAGAGATTCAAGCAAACTTTCAGGTTGTCCCTATTGATGGATTTGATGAAGTAATGGAGGACTTATGGCATCACGTTCAACAGCACGTGCAGGATTATCATCAACCGCAAGTCCACACGGTTACAGAAGAATCGCCATCGCTTCCCCATGATTTCAAGAAACTCACCGACGCTACGCTAGATGATTTTGATTGGCCCCCTATGAGAGTTCGACTATTGCAGTACTGCCAAACGACCGTATTACAAATACCACCTGTAGGTGTTAGGAACGACGATTGGTTTACGCAACTATTGTGTAATCAACATCTCGCTTCACGGACAGAAGAGGGGAACATTTTCCCAACGGTGGGGGGGTACTTACTCTTTGCTGAAACCCCACAGCACCAAATCCAAACTGCTCAAGTCGTAGTACGTCTAAAGGGAGATGCAAAGTGGCTCAGAACTGTTTTCGATATCTCCGAGGGGGAGACAGAGCAGATAATCGTAGGGAACCTTTGGGCCCAACTTGAAGATATATATACCCTATTTTCCCGTGTCAACCGCGGGTTCGTCCTAAAAGGCGGGCGACACTCAAAAAATGTGTCCCCCTATCCGCCAGATGCTTTGAGAGAGATAGTTGTCAATGCACTTGTGCACCGTGACTACAAGAAAGATGCACCCATCCTGATTGAAATTGAGCAGACCTATATTCGTGTCCACAATCCAGGCGGATTGGTTCAAGATGTTGTAGACCAGATGAGAGGAACATCCCAAGAAGAGATAAAAAGCGTGTTTGAAACAAAAATCAAAGGTGGAAACAGCATCCAAGGTTACCGAAACCCGGTGGTAGCAGACCTGTTCTACGGGGCAGCGGAAATGGAGAAGGCAGGCTCTGGACTATCAAAGGTATGGCAGGCAAGCGAGGAGAACAACAATGAAGTGAGCTTTGGACCTGTGGATAACAACACCGCTTTTGAAATAACAATCTCCCGGCGCCCAGAAGTCGTTGACGATACTACGGGAACTGCCTATAGGGAGGATAATTTCGACCGCTACGCGAGCAATCTCCTTGAGGTCAGCAGCTTCCCTGAGGTCGTTTGGCACGCTGGCACCGACGCACGAAAAATAGGGGAGGTGTGGGACAAAACCGGTGCAGACTGGTTGCCACCGTTTATGCTCTATGCTGAAAGACTTTTCACTTTCGACATGCTTTCCACACCCGCCAATCCGCTCTATCCTATAATAGACGCTAACGATATAGCGAAGATGACTGTTGACGAATTTATCGACGTTCACGGTGAACAACGTTTCGTCTGGCTCCTCAATACGTGTTTTTTCAGACATCTTGAGGCACAAGGACTATGGGTAGACAAAACGCGAAAACGTGCATATTTTCCTAAAACCGATGAAAATGCTCGAGAGGTCACCTATCAGGCGCGTGTGCGCCGTGCCACCCGAAAAGTGGTGAAAAAGAGAAAAAATTATTGGGAGCATAAATCCTTTTGGTTTCGGTTTGAACGTTTCGGTGATTTTTGGGCACTTGTCCTACTTCCCAGTTATGTTTTCACTACTGATGGAGAAGATGCACGTTTACCAAGGGATTTGGTTAACAAATTTTCCAATAGGCACCAAAGTCGCGACTATAACAATGTTGTCCACAATGACCTTGTGTTCTGGACACAAGTGCTTTCAGGTGGAAAACAGGGCACTTTTGCACTCAATACAGGGCAAGCTGACACGATTGCAGCAAACGAAATTCATCAACTCAGCAGACCCCAAATCCGGATTACAGCAAACCTGTCTGCAACCGAAGGGCTCGATTTCAAGGCTGATGCGCGGGGCATTGAACGCTCTGATAAGTTGGATACTACCCAATTGGAGGCGGAATTCTCACAGGCTGTTTCACAATTGGCGGAGGAAGAAGATGTTAATTCAGATGGAACTTACCCATTTACCGCCTCCCGAAATTGAATTTGGTTCGCCGGTCATCTCTACCGATTTGAAAATCGGACTTACTGAAGCAGGCCCGTTCGACCTGCGTTTCGGGGCCGCTCACAAAAAAGAAATTCGCGTTGGGCTCGTCGGAAATGCCGAAATGCTAAAGCAGGCGCAGCAATGGCTTAAACGTTGTCAGGCGCACATCCCATCGGAATTGGACACTGAAGGCTCCACACAACATAAGGCGTTTCCCGGATTTGAACCTATTTTCCGTGCCTCACTTGTAGTGAACGAGCAATGGACAGAACTAATTGGAGATAATGAGCTTGAGGCGGCACTCTCAAAAAATAATCCATCCCGTTTTGAGGCGGTGTTAGCACGTTATGCAAACGCAGCCGAGAAACTCGCTGATAACACCAATATCCCCCCCGATGTTGTGATATGTTGTTTGCCTGACGAAGTCGTCCAAACCTGTTCGAGCATATCAAAATCCTTGACTCCACAGCAGCGGAAACTCATTAAGAGGCGACAAGCTGAACGTGAACAGGGACAACTCGTTTTATTTGACGACATAGAAGAGACAGAAACTGATCTGCTGAATCGGGATTTCAGACGTGCTTTAAAAGCCCGGACCATGAAATTTGGTATGCCAATTCAGATTGGGACAAATCGTCTGTTTGAAGATCAGGACACTAATCAGGATGCTGCTACGCGAGCGTGGAACATGAGCGTGGCACTCTATTACAAAGCGGGCGGGATACCGTGGCGTTATAAAACAACAGGTCCAGAAACCTGCTTTGTCGGTATCAGTTTTCATCACCTGCGAACGCCAACAAAACATATTGTCTACGCTAGCTTAGCACAAGCGTTTTCAAGTCGTGGCGAAGGGTTTGCACTTCGCGGAGAACCCATCCCTTGGAAGGAAAAACAGGGCAGAAATGTTCATCTAACTGCTGAACAAGCAACCAAACTTGCAGGTCAAGTCCTTCAAGAATACAGTGAACAGACAGGCGGAAATCCGAAGCGGGTTGTGCTTCATAAAACATCAAAATTTGATGACTCGGAACAGGAAGGCTTTAAACACGGTTTTCGCGATATTCCGATAGTTGAATTAATTAATATTATGCCGACACACTTTCGGCTCTTGACATACGGCGCGTATCCACCGACAAGAGGAACTTTTTGTACGGTGAATAAGACAGCCACATATCTGTTCACCACAGGTTACATGCCTGAATGGCGAACATATCCCGGTCCCCACATCCCTGCCCCCGTCCGGCTTGTAAGCGATGATAATGTCGACATGCATCAGGTCGCTGCTGATATCCTAGGTCTTGCCCGGATGAATTGGAATACTGCAAGCATGAGCAGTGGTCATCCTGTGACGCTCTATTTTTCCCGTCGCGTTGGGGGTATTATGGCAGAAGTAGGAGAAAACGAACAGCCGCATCCCTCTTTCCGGTACTATATATAGCGATTAGCAATTAGCACTTGGCGATTGGAAACCAGAGGTTGTGATTCTAAGAGGAACTCTGAAGCGCGTCAGAGGTTTCTCCTCGAGTGTACACACCCTAAAATCCGTGTCCTCTGTGTTCTCCGCACTAATCCGCAATTCTGAACACGCGCCAAATCCACTCTTCCACTCTTCCATCCTTCCATTCTTCCATCCTTCCATCTATCATTATGACAAAACTGTACACACCCCTGCACATTTTCTGCTTGACATATCTCTGAAAATTTTCTAAAATAGATATAGTCAAACCGAAATAGAAAGGAAAAACAGAGATATGCCACAAAAACCTAATGTCATTGTCTTTTTCACGGACCAACAGCGATGGGACACTTCCGGCTTACACGGCAACCCACTTGATCTCACGCCTAACTTCGATCGGATGGCACAACGGGGCACCCACATACGTCGCTCCTTTACGTGTCAACCTGTCTGCGGGCCCGCACGTTCATGTCTCCAAACCGGATTATATGCCACAAGCACGGGCTGTTTTCGAAACGGTATCCCGTTATCACCTGAACTCAAAACGCTTGCACACCATTTCAGCGAGGCGAACTACGCCACCGGATACATCGGAAAGTGGCACCTCTATAGCGGAGGCACTGGCCCCGGTCCTGTGCCTGCTGAGCATCGCGGGGGATACGATTATTGGTTAGCCTCCAACGTACTGGAATTCACCTCCGATGCCTATCAGACAACACTCTACGATAACGATAATCAACCTGTTGACCTGCCCGGCTATCGCGTGGATGCCTTAACCGATGCTGTGATTCGCTACGTCGATACGCATAAAAACGAACCCTTCTATCTATTCACGTCATACATTGAACCGCATCACCAAAACCATTTGGACGATTATCCGCCGCCGGATGGGTATCGGGAGAGGTATACAGGGAAGTGGATACCCCCTGATCTTGCCGCCCTCGGCGGCTCGACACACCAGCACCTCGGTGGCTACTACGGTATGGTAAAAAGATTGGACGAAGCACTCGGTAGACTTTTAGACGCGCTGAAGAGCTTACATCTGCTTGATAACACTATCCTTCTTTTTACCTCCGACCACGGGTGTCATTTCAAAACGCGCAACAGTGAATACAAACGTTCATGTCATGAGAGCTCCATCCGTGTTCCGACAGCGTTCCACGGACCTGGGTTTATCGGCGGGGGGCAGGTTCAGGAGCTTGTCAGCCTCGTCGATCTGCCGCCGACACTGCTTGATGCTGCAGGATTATCAGTACCCGCTGAAATGCAAGGACGTTCTATCCTGCCGCTGCTGCGTGATGAAACTGACGCGTGGCCGGAGGAGGTTTTCGTCCAAATTAGCGAGGCACAGGTAGGACGAGCTGTTCGCACCCAACGTTGGAAATACGGTGTAGATGCCCCGAAAAAAAGCGGGGGAAGAGACGCTGGCTCCGACCAGTACGAGGAGCAATACCTTTACGACCTCCAAGCCGACCCCTACGAGTTACGGAATCTCATCGGGTTGCGTTCGCATGAAAATGTCGCTGCGGTCATGCGGGAACGGCTCATTCAGCGGATGGTGGAAGCAGGCGAAGATGCACCGACAATCACGCCAGCCACACCACAAGGCAGTGGACAACGCAGCGTCTCCGATGCGGAAGCACGGAGCTAATAAGGAGAAACAATGAAAATTACAGACGTTAAAACCCTAGTGATGGGGACAAGTTGGCGCAACTTAACCTTCGTTAAAGTTGAAACCGATGAAGGTTTGACAGGTATCAGCGAGGTGCGAATGAACAACCGGACGGATGCCCTCGTTGCGTATATTGATGGCGCGAAACGTCGACACATCATCGGCAGCGACCCGTTCAATACGGAAGACCTCTACCAACGCATGTTCCGAGATGACTACGGACGGGCCGGTGAAATCGTAGCGACCGGCATCAGCGTTGTGGAAATTGCATGTTGGGATATTATCGGTAAGGCATTGAACCAACCTGTCTATCGCTTGCTCGGTGGAAAGTGCCGAGATGAAATTAAGGCTTATGCAAACGGGTGGTATCGTGTCGAACGAACCCCGGCGGAATTTCATGCCGCCGCCAAAAAGGTGCTCGAAAAAGGATATAAAGCACTCAAGTTCGACCCGTTCGGGGCAGGTTATTATGAGCTCTCTTACGAGGAAAAGTTGAGATCTGTTTCACTTGTTGAAGCGGTGCGGGATTCTGTCGGGCCCGATGTGGAAATCCTCGTCGAAATGCACGGTAGGTTCAGTCCTTATACAGCGATAGAGATTGCCGCAGAATTGGAGAAATTTCAACCGAGCTGGGTGGAAGAGCCTGTACCCCCGGATAACATCGCAGCACTTGCCAAGGCAGCCGATAAAATTAACCTGCCTGTCGCCACCGGCGAAAGACTTCACAACAAATATGAGTATCGCGAACTGATAAACCTACAGGCAGCCGATATTCTCCAACCCGATATTACACAAACAGGGGGTTTTTTGGAAACAAAGAAAATCGCCGCAATGGGGGATATGTGTTATATGACTGTGGCACCCCATAACGTCGGCGGTACGGTTTCTACTGCAGCTGCTTTACATCTCGCTGCCTGCACAACCAACTTCAAAATCCAGGAGAATTTCAACGACTTTTCTGAAGCATGGGTTAAGGAGGCAGCGACAGGATGCCCCGAAGTCATCGATGGTTATTTCAGCTTGCCGAACGGGCCCGGGCTCGGCATGGAATTGAATGAAGACCTTATCGCTGAACATCCCTATCGTGAAGGGTCATTCAACCTTTGGGAAGACGATTGGCACAAACGGGAGTATTAGAATGAGACAGACAACGGAAATTGAACTTACAAATTTGGGAGACGTAGTTTTGGCAAACAGAGATATTATTACCCCCGAAGAGGTTCGCAGTGTGGTAGTTGAAGATGCCCTCGTTGATACGGGGGCAACACGGTTATCTTTACCGAAACCGATCATTGAACAACTCGGTTTGACCCCCTTCGACACATTGAAAGCGAGAACCTCGAATGGCATCGTAGACCGGACCCTTTATTCAGCAGTTCAATTCACTGTATTGGGTCGGACAGGTTCGCTGCCTGTAACGGACCTACCATCGGATGCCCCTGTACTTGTTGGACACATGGTTTTAGAACAATTGGACCTCTGTTTAGATATCAGAAAAGGGCTCATCTATAACCCAGAGCACGACAACGAATGGATTGACGAGGCGTGGTAAAAAATGAGTTTTCATTATAAAGATGGGTATCTCTACTGTGAAGAGCTGCGAATTAAAGACATCCAGGAAGAGGTGCCCTACAGTCCATTTTATCTCTATAGCCTTGCGCAGCTTGAGGCGAACTATACCGCATACCAGAAAGCCCTTGAAGGCGTTGACTCAATCATCGGTTATGCGATTAAAGCAAATAACAACCTCCCCCTTCTCAAACGGCTCAGCGCGCTAGGGAGCGGTGCCGTGCTTGTCAGCGGAAACGAATTGCTGATGTCGCTCGCCGCAGGGTTTGACCTAAAACGCACTATTCTAAACGGCAACGGGAAAACGTTCGAAGAACTTCGCCTTGCAGTTGAGCACGGCGTGCTTATCAATATCGACAGCGAATTCGATCTGCAGCATATTCAACAGACAGCAAAGCAGCTTGACACATCCGCCAATGTGTTAATTCGCATCAATCCAGACGTAGACCCGGAGGTGCATCCGTATGTCTCCACAGGCATGAAAAATTCTAAGTTCGGCATACGCAATGAACGTTTGGATTGGTTTTTAAACGAAATTCGCAAAGACACGTTGTTAAATTTGGTCGGGGTTCACTGCCACCTCGGGTCGACCATCAAGAAGGTGCGAATCTTCCGGGATGCTACCGAAATCATGCTCGCCTTCGTCCGTGCTATTCAAGCGGAGGGTTTCTCCTTACGTTATCTGAACATCGGCGGCGGGTTGGGCATCGACTACGAACGCACCGGCGAGGCGATTCCGACACCCTCTGACCTCATCGATTCCATCCGTGACCTGCTGCCTACAGAAATCACACTCATTATTGAACCGGGACGCTCACTCGTCGGGAATACTGCTGTCTTCGTCAACCGCGTCACAGGTGTGAAGACCAACGGAAACAAACATTTCATCGTGGTCGACGGGAGTATGTCAGAACTTATCCGCCCAAGTCTTTACGATACGTATCAGCATATTGAATTTATTGAACCGGTTGACGGTCCGGTTGAAACGTATGATGTCGTCGGGCCTGTCTGTGAATCCGCCGATTTCCTCGGCAAGGCGCGCGTGCTTTCCACACCCGATGAGGGGGCAGGACTCATCGTTTGCGATGCCGGGGCTTACTGTCACGCGATGAGCTCCAACTACAACCTAAAGATGCGTCCCCCTGAATATCTCGTTGATGGTGACAAGTTTACGTGTATCCGAAGGGTTGAGACGCTTGACGATTATCTACGGTTGTTTGATATATAGGTATGTGGGGGCATTGCACACGACAGGGTTGCCTGCTTCGCTAGAATCTGTAACACTCTACCTAACGCGAGTTTGAAAAAAGTTTTGACCTAGAGCGTTCCCTGGTAGTTTTAGCAAAAAACAGCACAAACTAGGAAGTTTATGCTACAATTATTCCGCTTTTTTCGCGATGAAAAAGGTTTAGAGCAAACGGATATTTATTATCAAGCTCACGTTACCTAAACTTTTACAACTGCTCTGCTAAAAATGCAATCCCAGGCTCTAAGTCAATCTCATGTTCCCCCTGAAAATGATCGAGGATTAACCGCTCAGGTTTCCCGCATGCAGCATATATCTTTTTCAAGTGTTCAAACGCCGCCAGAGCGTCCGATTCGATGAAACATCGGTCATCCGCTCCGATTTGCACCATACACGCCCGCGGGGCGATTAATCCCGCCACGTCGGCAATATCGCCCGCTGCACGTAATCCAAACATGAATTGTGAACCGCAGGTATTTCCGCGTCCACGGTCACCTAACGCATCTGTCAACGTGCTGAGATAACAGACGATGACAGCCGCCTTAACCCGCGAATCGAAGGCAGAAATATAGGTCGTCATTGTGCCACCGAATGAGCATCCCATACATCCCAAGCGACTGCCATCCACTTCAGGACGGGTCTGCAAATAGTCCAAGCAACGTTGTCCATCCGAAATATTGAGTTGGAGCAGTTGATAACCGAAATATCCGAGTGCAAAATAGGCGGCGTTACATCCATCTCTGCCTGGGCGACGCACCCATTCATCCCTATCTTTTCGCTCCCCGAAGCAGCGCCAGTCCGGAGCAATCGTTACAAAACCGCGCTGCGCCAATTCCACCGCGTACTGTTTCTGATAATCCGCCACAATGCCGACTGCTCCATCTTTTCCTACACCGTGTCCGTGCGCGCATAACACTGCTGGAGCAGGATTGTCTGCATTTGCATCATCAGGTATTAAGACGTACGCTGGAATAGAGGAGAATGCATCCGGATTAAAGAGTATCTTTTCTCTTGTATATCCATCTTGTTGTATCTGTTCCACCGTTTCCGCTGCTAAGGGCACCGGTTCAGGTTTCGGACCTAAGGCTCGAGCGATATTGCGTCTAAATTTCCGCCGCCATTCTCGGAATTCTGTTTGCGTTGTGCCATTGAAGTAAAGCGGTGGGGTTGTTTTCAAAAGTTGTTCAACGCTCTGTTCTGCCGTTAAAAATCTCTCTACTGCCATAATCTGTGCCTCCTATTATATGAAAGGTGGATTAATAGAGACACCGGGGAAATAACGTGAATTTCCCCGTGTCTAATTGGGATTACCTACCACGGCTGCTTGTATGATGGCGCATTGACAAAACGTTCTGTTCCCACCTCCAACGCAATATGTGTGTTAGGCGGCAGATGAACTTGAAGATATGTGCCGTTAACCGCAACGTTGTTTTCACCGTTACCATTTTTGGTGCGCGCAGTTGTGAAATTATGCTCACCCATCGAGCCCGCTTGAACGATGACATCCCGTGCCTCAGTAGTACTGAGGTTTACGAGTTCTAGTTCGGTCGTATCGTTTGTCAATTTAGAGACCAACGCTGCCACATCTGCTGGGAGCCCCGGTCGCTGCTGCTGTGGGTCAAAGTGTCGCACCCGTGTTACGAGCAAACCGCCGTTGTAATGCGGTAACGGACCACCACACGTGAGCTCAACTAGACCTTCGCAGGTAACGGGGTTACGTCTTTGAAAATAGGCATCTCCATATCCCGCCGGATCTTCCTCATCGTTTTCCATATAGTTGAGTCGCTGCTGAACTTGCGATAGGTTATGATTGAGAATTGATTCGGGATATTCGGGAAAATCGCCTCGCATATATGCTAACCATCCGCCATCTCGTCCGCCTTGGTCTTTAGTGTGATGCCACGCGTTGATGTCAAATTTAGAGCCTGTCCGTTTGGCGATTTGGACTGCACGCTCCTGATCTGCGGCATCCATCGACATTGCCCATAGATGTGCTACATCAGAGGGATGCATCGGCATAAATTCGAACCAACCATCAATCTGTAGCGTTGTGTCATCCTCGTTTTTTATTGGATACTGCATCCACGGCCCAGGCGTATAGTTTGCAATTCCCGGATCGCCGTATTTCTGCGGTACATAAAGCTGATCGTTATGGTCAATACCGTGCTGAATTAGGACATCAATTTGGGAACGCGGGAAGTCCATATATGTCAAATCGCTGTGAAGGAGTGCCGCGTTCTGTCCAGCTACGCTGACTGCCTGACCAACACTATGCCACCCATGAGGCCAACTCCAGCCATAACGAGAACCGTACCACTTGCCGTCCATGTGTTCCCCGATTATGCCCGAAATCCCGACGTTATCAGGTACGATGCCGTTGTTTTCCGCTGTGCGGCTAATCCATGCATCAACATATTCCTGCACCCACGCCTTATATTTTTCTTCGCCAGTGAACATATAGGCGTTGGTAGCCAGGGTCGTCGCAGCGAGATTGCCGACTGCGTCTCCTTTTCCTTGCCGTTCAAAGATTACACGTCCCATCAGATCGCGTAATTCTTGGTTTTCCAGCATCACATCCCGACTTGTGCAGCCTGGAACATCGATAAACGGCAAATTATAACCATTTGCGGGATAAAAAGATTCTCTTTCAAGGATCCAAAATGCTGCTCCCTTACTGCCGTTCATCACACATTTGATGATTTTGTGTTGCGGGTCGTAATTCTGTGCCTCAGGGTCTTCGTTCATAAAGAATCCTGCGAATCGTTTGGCGCGTTCAGCATTCTTTGTATGTGTCGGCTCTGCCATGCAAAGCATATAAAACAGATAATTACCTTCGCTTTGGTGAAACCAGTCGTATCCCGGTTGATACTCCTTAACGACCATCGGATAGTCATGTCCTGAGCCGTATCTGGTCATGTCCTCCGTGATAACCTCAAATTCGGTTTGTGCATCTACCAAGAACTGTGCATCTCCACCAAGCATATAGAAAAGCGGCCAGTTATGGAAACTCTCATAAGCATCGTCCAATCCATCAAAGCTTTGAAAATCTGGATGCGTTGGCCAAAACAACGTTCCATCTGGACGTGTGTATTTTTTCAAAACTTGTGGTGCTGCGACGTTGATTTTGTCAATCAGTTCACGTTCGAGGGTTGCCCAGGTCGGCGGGGTTTGAACGCGGGTTTGCGCTTCAATTGTTGGAAACATTACTTCTACCTCCCACTATACAGTGTGAAATATTTAGATTTCATCTAGTTGCAGTATATCACATTTTGTATATTTGCGAAACCACTCTTTTTTTGCATGGGATGCGTAAAGTTTTTGTCCAAAGGATAGCGGGAAGGATGGAAGGATGGAAGAATGGAAGAATGGAAGAATGGATTTCGCGGGTGTTGTCTGAATCACGGAAAGCGCGGAGAACGCGGAGAACACGGAAAAAGAGGTTTGTTGCTAACGTCTAACCATTTTGTGCAGAATTGCGGCTTACACAGAGGACACAGAGGACGCGGATTGTCTGATGCGTATGCGTCAAGGTTTTGTGATTAAGGGTGGCGCGTCTTTTTTGTCTGAATCGCGGATTATCGCGGATTTATCGGATTACGCGGATTTTAAGAGGTGTCCGCATCACGGTTTTGCGATTAAGGGTGTCGCCTCTTTAAACTAGCCCCAGCGGGGCGTTATGTTTATAGAAACCGCACCCACCCCACAAACTAGCCCTAGCGGGGCGGTATGTTTATAGAAACAATCGTGTCAGAAACTTTACACACCCCATATCATTTTCCCTTGAATGTTCTCATGAAGTATGCTATAATTTTTTTAAGAACGTGAGTTTGGAAAAAGTTTTCCCTTAGTATTCGGGCAACCAGCTCCCTCCGTAGGGACGATATGTTTATAGAAAAAGACGTTTCCATCCTAATTCTTAGTCCCATAGGGACGACATATTTATAGAAGCAGCCGTTAACGCCAAAACTCTTAGTCCCAGTATTCGGGCAAGCAGCCCGCTCTTTAAGGACGATATATTTATAGAAAAAGACGTTTCCATCCTAATTCTTAGTCCCAGTATTCGGGCAAGCAGCCCGCTCTTTAAGGACGATATGTTTATAGGGGTTAGGCAAACCGACATTTATTATCAAACTCACGTTTTAAGAAGTAAAGGCAATGATGTCCTTGAATACCCAGACCAAACGCCGAACGATTATGAAGCGTGCAGGCTATAAATGTCGGAAGCGTGGGAGACGCGCGACACAAGTGCATCACGAAACTTATAAACGCATCGGCAGAGAACGCCTCAGCGACCTGACTGCGGTGTGTGGTGGATGTCATAAACGGATTCATGGGAAATAGCAGCTTTTCATAACAAGGAAATTATTCATATTGAGGAAATTATGTCAAATAATTCACTCGTAAATTTGGGCGATCTATCAAAACCTGTGACTGTCCTTATCGAAAAAATATCGGAAGCAGTAGGTGGCATCGCCGCCCCTGGCCAAATCAAGCGAGTTGCTAAAGCGGAAGCTGAAGCTGCAATAATCAAGGCTCAATCTGAAATTGAGATAACTGACCAGCACTTACGAGCTGTGCAGCGCAGAATTGAAGAGGATGCTCGACAGCAAAAGAACATAGAGGATATTACATCTAAGGCGATCCCTCATTTAAACGAAGATGCCAATCCCGAAAATATGGATGACGATTGGATCGCTAACTTGTTTGATAAATGCCGGATAGTCTCTGACGAGGAGATGCAGAGTTTGTGGGCACGCGTTTTAGCGACAGAGGCAAACACCCCTGGGACTTTGTCAAAAAGGACGGTCAACCTTCTTTCAGATTTCGACAAAAGCGATGCAGAACTATTTACTAAACTTTGCGGATTTGGTTGGATGATTGGGAATATTGTACCATTGGTGTTCGATGTTCAGGCAAACATCTATAACAGACATGGGATTAACTTTAATAAGCTGAGTCACCTTGAGGTTATTGGACTTATCCAACTTGGAGCCCCTACGGGTTTCAAACGGCTCGGTTTTCCTAAAAGAGGCATTGTGCATTATTATGGTAAGTCACTCTTGTTAGAAATGCCTAAGGATGCTAACAATGAACTTGATATTGGAAATACACTTCTCACAAAAATCGGACAGGAGCTCGCGCCAATATGCGGAAGCAACCCGGTGGAGGGCTTCTATGAATATGTGAAGGAGCAATGGAAGGAGTATTTGCCTGCAGCCGGGAAAGATTAATGCGGGCAGACAATCTTGTGCACATGCTGCACCGCTGAGGTTGAAGTAGTTATCAGTCGTCAGTTGTTGGAACCGTAGCCTCCTCTAGTATTCGGGCAAACGGTTTCCCGCTCCTATAATCGCGAGCGAAGCTCGCTCCTACAGAGGAAGGGAAGGCAATCCCTTAACAATCTCCACCGTCTTTAAGCTGACGGTGATAACGCGGGCGATGAGGTCTACGATGTACTGCGGTTCTGCCTCACGGTTCGGGTCATTGACAATGCCGCTCCGTTTGTCTACCTTGACACAATACTGATTAATTACCCACTCCAACGCGGAACGGGTGCCGAGTCGATACTCGTAAACCTCCGTGGGGATGCCATCCAACGTCAAGAAGTCGTTATATTTCAGCAGCGTCCTGTCTTTGTTGTATTTCGGCTGCGTTGTATCTTTAGAGAGTTTCATCTGCTCTACGCGCCAATCTACCCGCATTTCCGGTGTCTCAATATATTTCAGTTTATCGTATTTCGGAGCGGATTCGTAATTGACGTGGAGGTCTGCTAATGCCGCACCAGCAGTAGCAAATCCCCAGAAATCCTCGGCGAAGGGGATATGCGGTAAATCGCGTTTGAGGTTCATCTCGTATTTTTCGCGATAGTCGGGATGGTGCAAAAGCCCGTAGGTATAATGGAAGATGTCCCATTTAGAGATGGTGTCATCCCCGTAGTGGATTCGGAATTCCGCCAATGCCCAATCGGTGATATTCTCTCGTCGGTTCGTGCCATCCTTATCGTAGGTGTAGAAGGGGAAACATTGGGAGCCACCTTGTGGCAACAAATCTAGAATTTTGTCTGTCATTAGGGCAAACATCGGCCACTCTCTCCCGACCTTAAGCCATATTACCCGATTTTCCATTTCTGTCTCAGGCGTTGGAAAGAAGTATGGAAACAGATGAACGCAATTGTTCAGAACGCGGTCTAAGAACAGGTTGGATTTTGTAAAAGGGCGGTAGAGTGATGTCCGAACCTTGTTTTCTGTATATTCGGCATGTCTGCCGCGTTGTAAGTGCTGCCGTAATTCGCGATCCCACTTGATTTTCGTGTCATCATAAATCACAAAATCGCTAACATTTGTTTGCTGATTTTCTCGACGCTTCCACCTATCCATCTCTGCATTGTAAGTCTGAGTCATTCTCCGAACGTTCTCAGTCAGAGCATTTTGATTGAAGTTGTAAACCCACGCATCGCGATTGGTTTTAATCCCATTACTATATGTTTTGAAAATCACATCTGTTGTTTCACCTTTAGCGGCTTTCGCTTGCTTAGTGCCAATTGGGGTAAAGGTGTTGAATTCGGCGTGAAGTCCCTGAGTGAGCCATGTATGTCTGCTATCTGGTTGAATGGATTGCCACTCAATACAGCCTATGTGTTGACGTGCATTCAGGAAATCAAATTTCTGTTTCTTTTTCCACGTCTCATCAGTGTGATAGTAAAAGACTTGGGTATTCCCTGGCGACTTCGCTCTCTTTTTCACAAATAAATTGATACTCACCCCAACCCGAATGCCGAACACGTTTGCATCAGAGACCTTTAATCCTTTCCGGGCATTTCCGCCTAAATCTAGAAGATAGATTGCGGTGCAGTTTTCTGTGAGGTGTTTCCGCATGCCATCAAACGCCAATCCGTCGATAAAGCTGTTATTTGTAATAAAGGCAACCACGCCTTCCTCTCCAATTCTGTCCAATGCCCATCGGATAGCTTTTATGTATGGGTCATAGAGGGCATTTTTGAGTGTTGCTTTGGAATCTACTGCGTAGGTTTCTGCAATCCGCTTGTCCATCGCCTCATATTTTCTATTTCTATTATTGTCGCTATCATTAACCTGCCCTGCATTATAAGGTGGATTGCCGATAACGACAAACATATCCGCAGCCTTCTGTCTTTTGACACGTTCCGTGTTTTCGCGTGTGAAGAGTTCCCCTTGCTGCTGTTCAAGCAGCTCAAACGTGTCGGCAAGGGCAATGCCTTCAAACGGCAGGTATGTCCCTGTGCGTTGGAAAAACTCCTGCTCGATGTTGAGGCTGGCGATGTAGTAGGGCAGGAGCATTACCTCGTTGCAGTGGAGCTCGTGACGATATTTCTCCTCTAACGCTGTGCCTTGAATGTCCTGCATGAGATGGACAATAAAATTGCCTGTCCCAACAAACGGGTCGATGATATGCACACCGGTATCCGACAACGCTCTATCGAAATAGGTTTCGAGGATATGCTCGACACTGTTTACCATGAAATCAACAATCGGTTGCGGTGTGTAGACGATGCCGTGTGTGTCTGCGACATCTTTGGAGAACCCCTGAAAAAATTTCTCATAAAATGTATTGAGGAAATGCTGTTTCTGGGAAAAGTCTTTGCAGAATGTCGATGCCTGCTCGATAGCAACATAAAACTGATCTAAAGGTTCAAGAAACACATCACGGCTTACTTCATGCTGCATGAGGGTGTAGCTGACATCTTCAATCTCGCGGGCGATAATGTTTCGACGGGTGAAGTCTGACCTATTGAAAACGGTACGGAAAATGCGCTCCGTGAGAATGTGTTGGATGAGCATCTCTTCGATGGCATCGCGTGAGAGGTCCGGGTTGATTGCGGTGCGGCAGGTTTCGTAAAAATCGGTGAACGCTTTTTTGAACGCGGCATCTGTCTCATGGCGTTGGGCTATAAGTGTTTTCAACGCGTTTGCGAGGGCCGGCACATATTCTCTGAAATCGGTGACCGCAGCCTGCCAGTTGCCCAATGCGGGTGGGACATAAGAGAATAGGGCTTGAAGGGTATTAATCAAAAGCTTTGGGTCGGTAATGTCTACGTCAAAAACCTGCTCACCGTTCTGATAGAGGATACCGCGTTGTGGGTTTTGGAAAAGCGTATTATCGAACGGATAACCTGCCTCGCGTTTGTCCTGCACAGCCTTTTGGAGATTATCGTCTATATCCTTTGCTTCCCAATAAGCGAATGGCAGTCCGTATTCGTCAAGGATGACACCATCTATGACGATACGTTTTCCCTGTGGCGTTTGCATCGCATATTGCGGGACGAGGGTGCCGTTGATCTGTTTGGCGCATCTATCCAGTAGGAAGGCAAACGGATTGCTAACGGCACCTTCATGTATGATGTTGTGTTGGTCGTATTGCGCCAGGGATGCGTAGTAATCGCGGACGACTTTATGTGTAGGTTTGAGGTTGAGCTGTTCCATGAGAGTATAATAGCAGATGGAATAGTATAATGGGATCTCTAAGGAAACCTGACGGGCGAGGGGACCTCGCCCTTTAACCCCGCCATTGCACATCGATGCTGGTGTATCCGTGGGTATATTGGTGCAAATGTGATGGTAGATCTGATAGGAACTGCTGCCCCTCATTCGGAATTTCCCAGGGAATATCGATGGCGTGGGCACGGTCCCGAAAACCGATGGCGCACGACAACCGGATGTCGTCAATCTGGTTGGGGAATGCTGCGTGATATGTCCGGTGCGCGAACACAATCATATCCCCCGGGTTTGTGAAGAGCGGTACGACTCCCGGTACATCGAAATCTGTATATGCCTTTTCCGCTTCCCCTACCTTATAAAAGGAACGTCTATCCGCTGTCATGTTGAACCCTTCTGGCCCTTCCCAATTCTCTACATGAGAGTCCGCGATTACGCATAAGCCGCCGTGTTCCGGGCGCGAGCCTGTGAGATAAAACCATTTTCCGGAGGGCCACAATCCGCGGTTCAGCACGTCGCCGGAATTTTTCGGGGGCGCGTTTGAAAAACCGCACCAATCGGTGTGCCATGCAACAGGATGTGAGCCGGGCATCCGGATGATAGCGGCGGAGCGGTGTACAGTCAATTCGTCTGTACCGATGAGATGACGATGGATTTTCATGAAGGGTTCGTATTCAAGGAGCGTCCACGCGCCTGCCCCAGATTCAATCCAAGCGTGACGGGTACGACTCTGTCCATGCGTCAATTCTCTGTTCGGATCGGTTCCATCGAAAACTGCCTGTTTTGCGGTGTCGACCCACTCGGGGGGCAACACATCTTTGATGATTGCAAACCCATGTGCTTCTAGACAGTCGGACATGAGAGAGAGCTGAGCGGTTTCAAATTCATAATCGTATTCAAGTTCCGGTTTCTGAATTTTCAAGTAGTGTTCCATGAGTGAAATTCTCCCAGGTATTTTGTTACGGAAACCTACTATGTATCATTATGGCATACGGAGGATGCCTACTACCTTGCAGTAACGGTGTTATTTTATCAGATATACCCTATTGTGTCAACAATTTTTTTTGAATTGCTTTTTCCAGATGTTTCTGCTATACTTTGCAAGAGGTAGAAAGGGGATAGGTAAATTTATCAATTTCTTTGCACATTTTTAAATAATATGGTAAAATTAAAAAGAAGTCTTGTCCAATTGACTGCAAAGTTTTTGTTGAACTTGGATAGGTATTTGTTTCGAATGTTGGGCGGACTTGTCGGTGTAGTGGTTTGTAAGGCGGCGGTAGTGCGTAAAATTGGGTGAACACCTTGATCGATCGGAAATTGTTTCGGAAGAAATTCTTCCTCCATCTTATTAGCGATTCTTCTGTCATCTTCCCATTCGCTGCGGGTGCCCTCGGTATTTTTATATCTTGGGTGTTTAATCTGGAACCGAGAATTCTGTATCTATTCGGGAGCATGGTCGTTGGGCTCGGGTTGCCAATCGGTGCGCTGATAACGAAGTGGGCATCCGGTACAGATGATGTCGCCAAACGGGTTCACGATGAAATGTTGCAAGCAGTAAATCAGCAGCAGGAAGCGGAGCTGAACACGCTCCGTGAGCAGTTAGAGGCGGATGGCGACGCTCGAACGGAACAGATGCTGGAGGAGCTTCGCGACTTGCATCAATCGTTTCAGGAGGAGGCGAAAGAAAGCGGATGGTTGGGAAACCTGCCGATTAGCGTCAATGCTGAAATTACGGACAAGGTGTCAGAACTTTTTGCTCAAGCTGTTCAGTGTTTGAAAGACACGTTGAAGATGCAGGAGAAATCGAGAAACACGCAATCGCAAACTATCAGAAAAGTGCTTAGGCAGCATAGGGAGAAACTGCTCTCGGATGTGCAACAAACGATTGTCCAGCTGGCACATCTCTATACCCGTGTGCTTACGCTCGAGCCGGATAGCAATGAGACGGAGCTCTCGCGACTTCGGACGGAACTTGACGAAAGTTTGGATTTTGCCAAGAAGGTTGACGCGCAGATACGTGAATTCACGCCTGATACTACTGACACGCTGAGTCAATCGGATGACTCAGTGGCGGATTCTCACACGATAGTCGCGGGCCGGGAAGCTGCCCCTACAGAGGAGGGCAAGCTGCAATAATAGTGGATGTGTATAGCACACACTTAATCTTACATTGAGTTAGGAGAAACTGCGATGGCAAAGAGCATTACCCGTTTTTTCAAAGTTGCTTGGTATACGATTACCGCTTGTAGGAACAAGCAGGTCGAGAGACTGATGGAAAATCCTGAAGCGGTGCGCGGATTGTATGAAGACGTTATCCGCTACAAACTGAGTCGTATCCAACGTTATAAGCTGGGGATTGGGCGCCTCATCCCGTTTGTTGAACAGAAGAAAAATTTGCTTAATGAGCTCACAAACGAGATTGCGCTGTTAGAAAAGCAGAAGGCGGATGCAATCGCTAAATCGGAAAGCACGGCTGCTGAGCTCCAAAAAGCGGGCATGTCAGAAGAGGAGATTGAACAGCATCCGGATTCCATCGACCTTGCCTTGGCGGAAAAAAAGGTTCGCGTTGCTAAAGTTGAGCACGAGCTTGAACGTTTGCAAAACGATATTGAAGACCATAAACTTCAGCTAGCCAGTCTTCATCGGGATTTGGAAAGGTTTAAGAAGGAGCAGGCTGAGGCGGTTGCTGAGCTGATTCAGGAAGAGAACGACAGGAAGTCGCGAAGACGTTAGCAGGTGATTTGTAAAGAAAGTTGATGTGCGGCTAGCTACATGAATTCGCCACAATTTGTTTCAAGTATCAGGACGGACGCAAATAGCACAGATTTTTCGGGTTTTCAGAGAGGTTTACCCCCCCCTAACCCCCCGCGGGCGGGGGGAATGCGTAAGTCCTGAAGTATGTAATTTTTGTTAGGCTCCAGAGATGGATGCTTCTAAGTCACTTAATTTCACATTTAGTCAGGAGGAATTGACATGGCAAACGGCATTACCCGTTTTTTCAAAGCTATCTGGTATACACTTACTGGTCGTGCACACGAGCAGGCTGATAGGATGATGGAGAATCCTGAGGCGGTGCGCGGGGCTTATGAAGATATTATCCGCGATAAGCAGGGAAATATCCAACGTTATAAGAACGCGATTGGGCAACTTATCGCGCTTGTTGAACAGAAGAAAGGCTCCCTTAATCGTCTCACCAATGACATTGATTTGTTAGAGAAGAAGAAAGCAGGGGCAATCGCTAAGGCGAAACGGGTCGCTGCTGATCTGCAAAAGTCCGGGGCAGCAGACCTAGAAATTAAGCAAGATCCGGAATACACCCGCTGTGTAGCTGCCTATAACGACTTTCACTCTACTTTGGAGGAGAAACATTCTCACGTTGCTGATTTAGAGGAGGAGATTGAACGTGCACAAAACGACATTGAATCTCACAAAGTTCAGATAACTGGGCTCCATCGTGATTTGGGGAAGATTAAGACAGAACAGTCTGAAGCGGTGGCTGACCTGATTACTGCCCGTGAGCAGGAGGAAATCTCTGATATGTTATCCGGTATCAGCATGGATGGCACTTCAGCGGAGTTGTCTCGTATGCGCGAAATTCGGGAAAAAGCGAAGGGTCGCTCAAGGGTTGCCCAGGAACTTGCTGGCACAGATTCACGCGCTGAAGAGGAAGAGTTTCTCGCTGAAGCACGCAGCTCAGCGGCCTCTGAAGAATTTGACTCGCTTATTTTCGGAGCACAACAGACCGATACGACTGAGATAATCGAAGACGTGCAGCCAACACCTGAAACCGAATCCGAGACCGAATCGGAATTGCCGCTGTAAGTTGATTTGTCGGGTTTCTCTGTGTTCACAATCCGAAACTCTTTTGAAACTTAGACAGACACGCCCAAGTTTCAAAAGAGTTTCCTATAAACTGGATAAAGGGAGGGAGGAAAGCACTGTGAATGTTTACACAGAGCATCAAGATAAAACACCGGACAACTGGGAAGTTGTCTTGGAACGTTTGAGGGAGCTTGAAACCCGTGTGCAGCGAATTAATGAATCCAAAAAGCGCGCCCCGGTTCCACCCGAAACCCTTGCAGCGTTCCAAGAACTTCATAATACGTTGGTTGACGAGACTTGCAAGGCGTGGCAAACATCACAGCAAGATGAAGCATTGGATACCTTAAACAGTGTTCTAGATAATGCCTTTGTTGAGGCGATGTGGCTATCCCTTGAGCAGTACCCTGCAATTGTTCATCACCCGGAAATTGAAAATTTAGATACAGCAGGCTCTAAAATTTTCACATGTTTTATACCGGATGCTCCAACAGATATTACCGCACGCGAGAATCTAAAATCAAAACTTCAACAAATATTCAATATAGATGCTAAAAGATTAGAGAAATTGAACCGAGGGCTCGCTAAGCGGACCGCTCCGCTCCAGCATCGACATCAAATTATGCGGTGTTTAGAGACCCGTTTCAATTTGGTATCTAACAACCCCGATTTGGATGCGGATGTCCTTCGGCTCTTTCAGTACATATATCCCGGGTCACCTTTTGAAGTCGGTGAGGTGAAGTTGGTGAAAACTGCCTCTGCCCTCCTTTTCTGCGTCCCTTCAGCGGTAAAGGCGGCACCTGCTGATATGCACAACGACTCCAAAAATGCTACACCGAAGGACACGAAACAAACCAAAACCCAACTTAAGAAGGACAGATACGAACGATTTCTCCAGGAAATTTGGAAGGTAGAACCGTTTGCACACTTTCCTGTATTCGGGACCTTCAACGCGGAACGTCTTGAACTCACATTCCGTGAACAGATTGCTAAAGGGACGGAGCTGTCTGTAGAATTGATTACGGCAACCCTAACGCGGATGATAGGACTGCTGCCATTAGAAGAACTTGACAAATATCTCATCCATGATACATGGGGGCACCAGTGGCAGGAAACTTTACTCGATTTTGAGGAGCCTTATACAGAATTATCCGGTTTTAAACGGCCGTTATCCCTTACCGAAACCGCTTCTGTTTTCGGGGAAGAGACCTCGTTCGTTGAAGCTTTTGTCAAAACATCGACAGGAGACGTTCAACTTGATGCAGAAAAGCTGCAGCGGTTCATTGATGCGGAGCTTTATGAACGTTTCATCATTGCATTTACGCCTATTCTCGCTGAAATGTTGGCGGATGTTGTGGAATATAAGTTTTTAGAACTATATCCTGAGCAGGCACATCTCCTGCCGAGTTCCTCGCTGCTTAAGGATTTTCCGAGCAAATTAGATTTGACGCTCACTGACCTCCGCGGATGCTTCGTAGAGGCATCCGAAGCGTTCCAGACTTGGGTGAGCTCCGAGGCGGCTAAACACCGATTAAGTATGGAAATTTGTGAAAAACTTGATATTCCGAGCAGTGATGCGCTGGAACAGGTGCTTGAAGAGGCGGTGCAACTCTGTAAGAGGCAGCTCGATGGGTTTTATCAACCGGAGTGGTTTTGGGAGAAAACAGCGGACAATTGCTTGAAACTGAACGCGTTTAGCTTCACCGCCCTTAACTTTCTCCGAATTCATATTGCCTTACTCCAAACTTACGAGGCTTTATCTCAAATCGGGACGCGGCACGGTTTCAAGGACGCACTTGTGTTGGCGATGGGCACCTTTTTTGAACTAGAACCGCAACGGCATATATGGCACCTTGACCAATTTTTAACCGAGGGGTTTCTGCCGCGATGGAAAAAATTGGCTGAAGCCGGCGTATGAAGTTGGCTATTGGCTATTGGCAAGAGGTCTCTGACATCGGTCAAAAACCTGCTTAGAATCACAATGTCTTGCTATTTGCTAATCGCTAATCGCCATTTGCTAATTTGTGGCAATATCTCTCTTTGGAGGAGGAAAGAACAATCGCTGTTAAAGATCCGACCTACAAATTCCGTACTGAAGCGGGAATGCTTATTAATTCCGGTACTTCGCGCAGCATCGTCCTTCATGGAAATATCCATGACCTCTTTTTTATTCAGGAGGAAGCCGCGGAGGATTATATACCGCTCGTTCCATTCCTTACACGGAGTTGGAACATTCCCGGCTTTATCCTAATAGTCTATGAGCTCAACGGGCCGCTCCGCTTTCTGGACAGTAGTAGCAGGGAGAAGCTGAGGCAGGCTTTCAACACCTGGCGAAGGGTTGCTGAATCAACTCCAAGTAAAACGACTAGTCTTTTCTCGCTGTCCGACAAGTTGGAAAGTTCACATCCAAAATCGGATACCTCTGATGACCTATTTGAGCAATATCTCAACGATGCTATTGGGAGCCCGACGCTGGCACTTGAGCTTCTCCGTCAATTCTGTCTGATTTCCCGGATGACAAACACCCGTGGGGAAAAATTGCTACAGGAAAAATTGCTCATCATTATTGAGGCGACCGATATGCTTCTCCCCGAAGGTGAAATCCGCAGCTTGAGTTTGCCAGATAGACACCGAATCAGCATCGTCCAAGATTGGATTTCGGATTCCGATTTCATGAAGGGGACAGATACGGTTGTCTTTGTTAGCGAGTCCAAAAGTCTTGTGAACTCGCGCGTCATGCGACTTCCACAGGTGGTTAGCGTTGAAGTTCCTGCACCACCCCTAGAGGCACGGAAACATTTTATTTCATGGTTTAACAGAACCCAAAAACCTGCGAAAAAAGAACTAAACCTCTGGGGTAGCCAAACACAACTTGCGATGCTAACGGCAGGATTATCGCTTCAGGCGTTGCGGCAGCTGCTCGTTTCGGCATGCTATTCCGGTGAAAAGCTGCGTCCGGAGACCGTCATTGAAAAAGTCTCTGAGTTTATACAAGCGCAGCTGGGTGAAGATGTCGTTGAATTCAAGAAACCGGCGCACAGCCTTAAAGATATTGTCGGCAATTGCAACCTGATTGAATTCCTGAAGACGCAACTCATTCCGCGTATCACCTCTACTGGGCAGGATGCTATCCCCGGCTTGAGCGTTTGTGGTCCCATCGGCAGTGGAAAAACCTTTATCTTTGAAGGCCTTGCAGGGGAGCTTGATATCCCTGTACTTGTGCTTAAGAACATTCGCAGTATGTGGTTCGGGCAGACAGATGTCATCTTTGAACGTCTCAGACGATTGTTAATGGCACTCGTCAAGGTGTTAATTTTTGTCGATGAGGCGGATACACAGTTCGGTGGTGTCGGTCAGGATGCACATAGCACAGAGCGTAGGCTCACCGGAAAGATACAGGCGATGATGTCTGACCCGCAGCTACGTGGTAATATCACCTGGCTGCTGATGACAGCGCGTATCTATAATCTCTCGCCGGACCTTCGCAGAGAGGGACGAGTTGGCGACATCGTGATACCTGTCCTTGGATCCGATGGGTGAAGACCGTGAGACATTTCTCCGATGGACGCTCAGCAACGTTTTCGGTGGCGATATTCCGGATGAGACGTTTGAATGTCTGCTTGCCCAAACCGAAGGTTATTCCGCAGCAAGTTTCGCGTCGCTTCGTGCTGACCTTGAGGCTGCCAGAAACCGCAAAGGTGACTTGTCTGTAGATGAAATTGTTGAGGTTATCTCCGATAGAATTTTGCCGAATATCGGTCCAATTCGGCGTTATCAAACCTTGCAAGCGTTCCTGAATTGCACCCGGAAATCGCTTCTTCCGAGCGACTATACCCCCGAAATTCGCAAATCGTGGCTGGAGCAGATTGCCCAACTTGAAGCGATGGGGGTTAGGGGGTAATACCATTTTTATTAATTCTGGACTTACGCAAATAGAACGGGTTTTTTCGGTCCTTGCAGAGGTTACCCCCCCTAACCCCCCCGCAAGCAGGGGGGAATGCGTAAGTCCTATAATTATTCTATCATTACCGGTTGTTAGAAAGGAAACGGAGAACGACACAAACTGGAAGTTTATGCTACAAGAAAGAGACATTTTCAATTAGAAGCAGAGGTTACCCCCCCTAACCCCCCCGCAAGCAGGGGGGAATGCGTAAGTCCTATAATTATTCTATCATTACCGGTTGTTAGAAAGGAAACGGAGAACGACACAAACTGGAAGTTTATGCTACAAGAAAGAGACATTTTCAATTAGAAATGGTATAAGTTAGGAATATTTGCTTTCGGGTTTTGAGACCCCCCATATCCCCCGCCTGCGGGGGGATAAGAAAGTTTTGCTCGGGAGAGCAAGACTTCAGCGTCGATTTGCACTTACAAAGCGCGCCACAAACGGTGGGGGTAGATAGATTTCGATGGTTAATAATAGCTTATGTCGAGCTTAAAGAAATCTTTTGGGAAGTCTACATTAAGCTCTGCTGTGATAATTTCAGTCGTGACACGTCTTCTCTCCGAACCGTCCCGAAAATAGACGGTGTCTACCAAAATTTGAGGGAACCAGATATCTCCGAACTTCTTAAACTTTTTAAAATCTATCCGTACAACAAGCCTTTTGGGTTCTGGTACTGGATAATATTCAATTCTCCGGACAGAGAAATCTTTGGCAGGCTCCACCCATATACGGACTTTCCGCGGAACTTTCCATTCCCTGCGTGCGATAAATGTAAGGACGTAACATTCCACGTCGTCAATTGTCTCTTTTCCAATAAGTTCAGCATCCGATGGTACATGGGCAGATGACCTGCCCCACGACGTAAAATGGCGGTAGCCGTAGTGCTGGTTATCGGGATGAAAAAACGTTGAGTGTTGAAGGGGGGTTATGATGTCTCCTATGAGCTCTTTGACCTGGGTTTTCATATCATAAACGAGGAGCCAAAGTTCATCTGATGCCCTAAAGCGATTAGATATATTATCGAGGGGTCGCCCTGGCGATTCCACCATTGTTAGCTTATATGGATACGTTTTTGGGCGAGTTGCTGCATCCGGTTCCAGCATTTGGAAGAGTGTGGTTGTCCGCTCGCGCTTTGTGTGTGCCCGAAAGCGGCGTTTTGCCTCGAAGTTAAGGTACGGGACGAGATACTCTTTTTCATACTGTTCTACATTCGAAAAGGATGAATTGGGGGTGAAGTTTTTCAATTTCAGTTCCTTTTCCGCCTGTATCCACTCAGCAATTTCTTCTTCAGTTTCTCGGGCGGAAGCTTCGACTATCGTTTTGGTATAGATTTCTCCGCTCCGAATCGTCAGCAGCGCTTTATTGACCCCACGGATGAGCGTCTCTATAGGAATTTCCGCTGCGTGACACAGGGGTGTGAGCCAAAATAGCGTTAAGACAATGGATAAAAAAGTTCGGGACATTTTTGAACCTCCTTGTAAAAGGGATGTGTTGTGGACATTTTTGCACTATTCCTTTTCGTTCACGGATTTCGCACATCGGAATCCGAGGTTATAGTATCTATATGTGGGGAGGTGTACTTCGCGGTGGGTGCATCGGAGTTGTAACCGAATTGCATTCCATCCGCCGCCGCGAACGATTTTCTTCTCTTTGTCGTTGTCAGCACACCATTCTGCAACGCTGCCAGCCATATCGAGTACGCCGTAGGGACTCGCGCCTTGAGGAAAACTGCCGACAGTCATCAATTTTTCGTGATGTGGGAAGTAATGAAGTTTGTTAAAATCAAATGTGTTTCCCCACGGATAGATGCGTGCGTCTGTCCCTCTGGCAGCCTTTTCCCATTCTGCTTCCGTAGGCAAACGTTTTCCTGCCCATTTCGCGTAGGCGGCGGCTTCATACCAACTCACCCCGATAACAGGATGGTCAGGTTCCGTGGAGGTGCTGTTTCCCTTAATGCCAAGCGGTTTGTCAATTCTATACACTACTTTCTCATTGCTGTACAGGTAATGAACGCGTTTTTTCTGAATGAAATCCCACCCCGCTTTTGTCCAATATTCACGGGTGTTATATCCATCTGCCCAGATGAATTCCTTGAATTGCGCGTTTGTAACTTCGTGTTTATCAATATAGAAGGCATCTACATTGACTGTACGTGCTGGGGTTTGAACGGCAGGGGCGTGAGGGACATCTGTACCCATTGTGAACTCACCTGCTGGTACTAGCATCATCCCCTCGGGAGGTTCGCTTGCTGCAAGCCCTGGTGCCAGCATTATCAATAGGAAAGGGATAAGTCGTTTCATCGTCAATCTCCTTTTGTGATATAGGCTCTATTTTTCAAAGTTGAAATGAAGCATACCTTGGTTTTCTGTGCCTACATATAACGTGTTCCGCTCAGCGGCGAGGGAGGTCACGCTATCCGGTATCTCTGAGACAACCTGTTGCCACGTGCCATTTTCCAAGCGATAGACACCTGTCTTTTCGGTAACACCATAAAGGGTTGTGCCATCAACAGCCAAGTGCTCCATGATAAGGTTCGTCCCCGTTGCATCTGTGACAGGATGCCAACCTCTTCCGTTAATGGATGTGGCGACCCCCGCGTCAGTTGCTACATACACCGTGGGCCCGGCAACCCCAATTTCTTTGAAAGTTTTAGCGGGAAATGGCAGAGCCGGTGTGAAATCGATCCAATTATTTCCTTCGTTCAACGATACGAAGAGGTGTCCATCGCGTTTACCGGCGTAAACGGTGTTGCCTGAAACCGCAAGTTTGAGCGTTTTTCTCGCTATGTCCGGAGAAAGTTCAACGGTTTCCTCCAAGCCGGTGTCGCTCCATTCTGTATCCCCCCGCTTCCACCGGAAGAGTTTAAAGTTGTATTCCATATAAAACGTATCGTCACTAACAGCAAATGGGCCCCCGGTGAATCCTAATTCGACATGAAGCATCGCCTCCGGGCTATAAGGATTCTGTTGCATATCCCCTTGTGCTAACTGTTTGAAGAATTGGGCTGCGCCTGGAAACCGATTTGGCAAATGTTCAATACGCTTCTTCTGATATGGGCTAGGCGGTCCTCCCCTTATTTGAAATAATTTTTCCATTAATGGTCTTGCGTTAAAGCTAGGCATTCCTTGGATAGGGGCAATTGTCCTTCCATCTGTAGTGATACGATATAGAAGTGTTTTTTCACCCACGCGGAAATCTCCCCCTTTTGCATAGAGAATCCCACCGGATTTGATTATGTGAGTAATAACGGGTGGTTCGTCCCTATTAGGTGTTGTCATCGGTATTTCCATTTGAACCCTCTTCCAAGATTTACCCGCATCTGTAGTTTTTACTAGTGCATCTTCAAATGTTGCGTAGAGAATCGGATGCCTATTTTGTGCAGTATCGCTTCCCTTATATACAATAAGATTATCTATAAGCATCTCATCCTGAACGATATTCACTCTGTTCCAGGATTTGCCGCCATCAGCAGTTCGATGGAGTCCATCATTGCTATTGAGATAAAAAACATGTTCACTCAACGCCACAGCAGTGGAATTTCCGGAGCAAAGGGGTATTGTTAAAGGAGAAGTACTCGGGGATTCTGGCGGCAGCCATGTATCTCCGCTATCGGTAGAGCGGACCAGCCCCCGTTCCATCATCAGAAACGTTCCCCCTGCAGCGACAAGGGTGAGTCTGGGCGGCCATCCCTTTACGGACCATGCATCTGTTGGGGTTATATCTGTCCATGAATTTCCATAGTCCATCGAACGGAATAGCCACCAGGTCCGCCGCCGTCCCTCCGATGCTTCCCACGGCTCGATTTCTACTGTTGCCATTACATAGAGCCGCTCTTTAGTAGCTGTAACCGAATAAGGCACAATTGCCTTAGCTATTGGAAATTCTAAGCGTTGCCAGCTATTGGCGTTCCAGCGATAAAGTCCTGTCTCGGTTGCAGCAAACAGTGTGTTTGGCATCGCTGTGAAAGAGGGATAGGGGTACCCCCCAGGCAATTCATCCATTTTCATTTTCTTCCAGGTCTTACCGATGTCCGTGGAACGGAATACACCTCTATCTCCTCTAAAAACGATGTAAAATGCTTCTTCCGTTAGTGTCAGTTCATACGGGGCCCAATCTTCTGCCAATCCCTCCTGCCATTGGTAAACTGAACGCCACGTTTTGCCCCCATTTTTTGAAGTGTAAAGTTCATTGGCTAGAACGATGTAAAAGGTATCCTTCCACGCTCCCAGCAGCGGTAGAGGCGTTTTGTCACTCCAGGAAACATTGATAGCTGAATGCAGGTCGCAGACATGCTCCCATGCGTTATCATCAGCTTCATTTCGTTTGTAGATGTTTCTACCAATAAGGACGTAAAGTTTGCCCTCAGTTGTCGTAATTAAAGCGTGTGCCTGACTCCCTCTGATAGGTTCAGACGGTATCCACTGCTGTTTGGGAGTAGAAACATCTTCTCCTTCCGCCTGTGCGGCCGCCAATAACATTGTCTCCGGTTTTTGTCCGTTATTATCGCTTTTACCGGGTGCGTTTGCGTTTCCAAGCCGGTTTCGGACATCCGGTTTCATTTCAAGATTGCGGACAAGCGGTGCATCAATAATGTCTACCGTCGTCTCAGCTTGTGCGTTCAAACTGTAAGGTTGTTGAAAACGTGCTAAGTATTGACTGCCTATACCGAGCATCAGCAAGAGCAGGATGGCACTTGTAGCACTTATCATCCATGGCACCAGGGGTTTACCCCCGGAAGGTACAGCGGGTTTCAGGTGTGCGACCTCGCGCATGATATTGTCGGTCAGATGCGGTGAGAGCTGGAAATGGTCAAGGGCTTCTCGTATCATTGTCTCCTCCCTTTGCAAGCGTTGCTGTGCCCTGCGGAGCCGGCTTCTAATCGTATTTGCGGATACGCCTAAGAACGCCCCGATTTCGGTACTAGACATCTCGCTGAAGTAATGCAACGTAATGACGGTGCGTTCACTCTCCGGTAGTTTTGCGAGCAACTTTTTGACAACTTCGCGTTGTGCTTCCCCTGCGATTTTTGCGCGTTCTTGGACGACATATTCGGAATAAACATCTGTTTGTATCAAGTTTGTCTCCGTGTCCTCGTCTTCGAGCGGTTGTGTTTGTATCCGTTTTTTGCGGAGCCAGGTAGAACAGAGGTTGCTTGTAATGACATAGAGCCAGCCCGCAAACTGTTTCGGATTTTTCAGGGTATGAAGTCTTTTATACACCTTGAGAAATGCATCCTGTGTGATTTCTTCTGCAATGTGGAAGTCGCCTATTCTTCGCCAGGCGAGTGTGTGAACCTGCTTTTGGTATTTTTTCACAAGCGTAGCGAACGCATTCTCATCCCCCGCAAGGACGCGCTTTATCAGTTCAACATCTTCGTTTTTCATCAGAGGCCTCCGGAAAACAATTGTTTGGTAGATAACGTATCTGATTATAGTGACGCTAGTTCGGGATGAAAGTGGTGCATAATTCTTTGATTGGCGAATGGCTATTGGCGATTAGCAATTGGCGATTAGCAAGATGTTGTGATTCTAATAACATAACGCAAGTTGCCACATAGTAGCATAAACTTCCTAGTTTGTGCCATAAGGGCGCGAACTAGGAAGTTCACGCTACAATTATCAGCAGTTTTTGACTAAAAGCGGCGTTCCCAAGTCTAAAAATTTATAGGTGGCAACTTAGGTTAACATATCTGAAGCGCGTCAGAGCCGTCCTCCTCTTGCTATAGGTTTCCATAGGTTTCCAATAGTTTCCAACATTCTAGAAACATTCCGCCCATACTGGGCTAAGACCAATTTATTTTTCAAGTGTGTAGTGAAGCATACCGTCGTTTTCCGTGCCGATGTATAACGTATCCCCGCCAACAGCGAGGGAAATCACGTTATACGGTATTGCTGAGACAACTTGTTGCCACGTGCCGTTTTCCAAGCGATAGATACCCCCTACTTTTTCGGTAATGCCGTAAAGGGTTGTGCCATCAACAGTTAAGTGCTTCATGATAAGATTTGTCCCTGCTGCGTCGGTGACGGGATGCCAACTTTTCCCATTGTCTGATGCGGTGACACCTGCGTCCGTTGCCACATATCCCGTGGTACCACCAAACACAATATCTTTGAAGGTTTTAACGGGAAACGGTAGAGCCGACGTGAGGTCGAGCCAACTATTTCCCTTATCAAACGATGCGACGAGGTGTCCATCCCGTTTGCCGGCATAGACAGTGTTGCCTGAAGCGGCAAGTTTGAGCTCTTTCTGTACTATATGCCACGCGAATTCAGTGGTTTTTTCCACACCTGTATCGTACCATTCTGTATCCCCTTTTTTCCATCGTAAGAGTTTAAAGTTATGTTCCACAAAGAACGTGTCGTCACTTACAGCTAAAGCCCCCCCTAATCCCTCTCGACGAAATGTATCTGCTTTTCGGGGTTCCATTAGAGCTAACTGTTTAAAGAACTGTGTTGCTCCATGAGAGCTTTCTTGTAACTGTTCAACAAATGCTTGGAAATTTTGAGCGAACGACTTATCTGAGCTTATAGAAAGCCCTTGATCTATCAAGTGAAATAATCTTGACGAGTCAAAGATTGGCATACCCGGAATTGTTACTAAGGTATTGCTATCTGTAGATACACGATACAGGCGCGACTTGGAGCTGCCAGCATCATAACCTTTTCCATTTACATAGATATTTCCATCAGATTTAACTATTTGTGTAATGCTTAGTGGTTTTTCATTATCGGTTGATGTCATGAGTATCTCTGGATGAACAGTTTTCCAAGACGTGCCGTTGTCGGTAGTTTTTAAGATATGTCCGTTACTTCCATAAATAGTCGGCAGCCTGTTTTGCCCGTTATCACCTCCATTGGACACAATTAGATTATCTATTCCCCCGCCATATTTATTCGGCGTGACGTTTACAACGTTCCAAGATTTTCCTTTATCGGTGGAACGATGAAGACCGTGTAAGCTATTGACGTAAAAAACATGCTCATTTAATGCCACAGCAGTCATACCAAGGACTCCCCTCATAGGGACGTTGCCTGATAATTGTGGTGGCATCCATGTATCTCCGCCATCGGTAGAGCGAACTATACCTCTTTCCATCACTATAAGTGTATCCCCAGCGGCAACAAGGCTGATTCTAGATTGCCATCCTTTAGTGGGCCATGCATTTGTAGGCGTTATATCTGTCCATGAGTTTCCAAGGTCCGTTGAGCGAAATATCCACCATGTCTGTTGTCGTCCTTCCGATGCTGCTACGGGCTCCCATGCCTGACCTATGTACCCCACTGCATACAGATAATCGTTAGTGGCCGTCAACGACATCCTAGGTGCTGGAAATTCTAACCGTTGCCAGCTATCACTATTCCAACGATAGAGCTCGGTACCAGTTGAAGCAATTACCGTGTTTTGTATCTCTACGAAAGCGTAAAGTTCTTGCGATAATTCATCCCAAGTCTCGCCTTTATCTTCAGAGCGAAAAGTACCTTCCCAAAAAGTCAGATAAAACGCTTGTTCTGTTAGCACTAATTCATACGGAGAGGTACATTTTTCTGGAAATGTGTGAACCGTATCCCATGTCTTGCCACCATCCTCTGAAGCCAAGAGTTTATTGGATGGGAGAATATAAAGGGTATCGTCCCATTCTGCCATAGGAAAATCAACGAGTCTATCGTCAATTAGCGCGCTAATGTCGCTTAGGTGTTTCCACTTTGTTTCACTGTTTTGTAGTTTGTATACGTGTCCATCAGCAACAGTATAAATCTCTCCCTTAGAGGTTGCAAGTAAACTTTCCACATGAGTTCCTCTGGTAGATTCAGACGGTATCCACTGCTGTTGCTGTCTCCGGTTTCTTGCCTGTATTATCGCTTTGGGGACAGAGAAGTCCTCTCCTTCCGCCTGTGTGGCAGCTAACAGAACCGTTTTACCGGGTGCATTTGCGTTTCCGAGTCGGTTTCGGACATCCGGTTTCACATCAAGGTTTAGCACAATAGGTGCATCAATAATGTCTACCGTCGTCTCGGTTTCTGCCTTCAAACTATAAGGCTGCTGAAAACGTGATAGGTATTGACTGCCTATTCCAAGCATCAGCAAAATCAATGCCACGCTTGAAGCAGTAATCGCCCATGGCATTAGGGGTTTGCTGCCGGTAGGTGCGGCGGGTTTCAGGCGTGCGACCTCACGCATGATGCTGTCGGTCAGATGCGGTGAAATCTGGAAATGGTCAAGGGCTTCTCGTATCATAGTCTCCTCCGTTTGTAAGCGTTGCCGTGCGCGGTGTAATCGGCTCTTAATCGTTCCGACAGATACGCCTAAGAATTTGCCAATCTCTTCACAGGTCATTTCAGCGAAGTAGTGTAGCATTATGACAGTGCGTTCACTCTCTTTCAGCTTCGCAAGCAGCTTCTTGACAACTTCACGTTGTGCTTCAGTTGCTACTTTTGCCTGTTCTTGAACGACATATTCAGAGTAAGCATCTCTCTGTATCATAGTTGTCTCTGTGCCCTCATCTTCTAAGGGTTGTGTCTGTATCCGTTTTTTACGGAGCCACGTAGCGCACAAGTTGCTTGTAATGACATAGAGCCACCCTGCAAACTGTTTCGGATTTTTCAAGGTATGAAGCCGTTGATGGACCTTGAGAAAGGTGTCCTGTGTAATCTCTTCAGCGATGTGGAAGTCGCCTATTTTCCGCCAGGCGAGTGTGTGCACCGGTTTCTGATATTTTTTCACTAATTCGGTGAAAGCAGGTTCATCGCCCGCGAGAATACGTTGGATAAGTTGAACATCGTCGTTTGTCATCGGGTGTCTCCAGAAAACATTTGTTTGACCATAGTGACGCTAGTTAGGGGGAAAACGGTTGCATAATTAGTTGTTGGCGATTGGCAATTAGCAATTGGCAATTGGCAAGAGGTTTGTGATTCTAAATACGCGGTCTGACGCGCGTCAGAGGGCTTAGATTCATCTCTTGCTAACAGCCAACGGCCAACAGCCATTTAACCGAGTCTGATAACCTCGCCGCTTGCTGCGGAACGGTAACCAGCGGAGATAATTTCGACGGATTGTGCTGCGAATTCGGCGTTCATTTCGCTTTCCACGTCGTTTTCGATACAGTCTATGAACGCGCTGAACTCCCGTTGTCCATCATTTCCGCTGCTGATATCTATCCAATGCTGTTTCGGCTGCATTTTAATTTCGGCTTGTGTGCTGCTCCACATGCCCATTGGGTCGAGGGGGTGTGGGGGAGGCGGCTCAAAGGCGGGTTCATCGGAGAATACGACGAGACGTGCAGAAGCAGCGTCAAACGTCAAGCTGCCACGCGTACCGACAAGGTGTACCTTCTGTACACCGCCGCGCGGGTGACTTTTCCATCCGTAACGCCCGCCAGCGATTGTTGCTGTGATGTCGCCCTCTAGCGTCAATACCAATGCCCCAAAATCCTCTACATCACACCCGTGATGCTCTTTGAAAAAATAGTTTGCAGTTGCACCGAAAACCGTTTGGACAGGTCTCGGCACTAACCAATTAATCATTGACACGGCATAGACCCCGATATCAAACATTTCGCGTTTCGCCTCAACGAAGCTGTACCGTTCCACTGTGGGTTTCTCCACCCGTTTTTTACCGACAGGTGCGCTGCCCGGATGTCCTTTTGCAAATAGGACATCACAGTGAATCGCTCGAAGCTCACCGATGTGTTCGCTATCCAACGCTTGTTTGACGGTCCGCGCCCAGGTGCTGTGAATATTGCTGTACATCTGTGTACGCACCCCGGTTTTTGCAACGGCATCAACAATCTGATGTGTGTGTTCGGGGTTGAGTGCCATCGGTTTATCCAGATAGACGTGCTTACCGGCTGCTGCACACTTTGCACCGACCTGTCCACGCCGTTCTACTTCGGTACAGAGACTTACAATATGCACATCATCACGTGCCAATGCCGCGTTGAGGTCCGGAATAAAGGGTAGCTCTAACGCTGCTGCGAGGGAACGTGCCAATTCCACACGTTCTGTTGGCGCGTCCGGTTCATCGGCGAACGCTACTAATTGACAGCGTGCATCTTGGTTGAAAAGTTCCGCGTAGTTTTCTTGGTGTGTGCGATACCCGCCAAGCAGGAGCACACCGTATTTTCCAGCTGTTTGCATGTCTACTCCTCCACTGCTATAGGCTGGCCGCTTTCAAGTGCCCGCGCGATAGCCTCTGTCAGTTCACCCGTGTCGCCGAGTTGTAGTGGGGCAGCACTGAGAGAATGCCTCCCGACCGGCGTTTCATGGTAAATAACCCCCTTATTGCCAACCAACATTATATCAATGGCTGTTTCCGCGCTAACCCGATTGACGCTCAACACTGCCATTTGTCCTGCTGCATATTGAAGCATGACTGTAACCTGCGTAGCGTTTGCATCGCCCTGGGCGTAGACACTCGTTGGCTGTGAAGGCATCCATCCGTTCGCAAGGGCAGCAATTTCAGCGGCTGGTGCCAGCAGACTCACTGTCTCATTCGCAACGTGAAGCACACACCTCAGAAACACGGGGCTCCCAATTCGGTCCTTTTCAATTACAGATTGGACCGATTTTTTTAGTAATTCCATTTTTCCTCCTAAATGAACGTGAGCTTGATAATAAATATCCGTTTGCTCTAAACCTTTTGCATCGCGAAAAAAGCGGTATAATTGTAGCATAAACTTCCTAGTTTGTGCTGTTTTTTGCTAAAACTACCACAGAACGCTCTAGGTCAAAACTTTTTTTCAAACTCGCGTTAAATGAGATAATCATAAAAATGTTGACGCATCTATTCACACTGTGCTAATATTTTAAAAAAGATATGTTTTTGGCTGGTAAACCACGCCAAACTCTCCGCAAATCTAATACATAACCTTTTGGAGGACACCTATGCGAGGTAAAACCCTTAAACAATTACTTGCTGAAGCGAAAGCAAATGTTGGCGACATCTCCGCTGATGAGCTTACCGAGGCAGGTGAATCCGTTGTCATTATAGATGTAAGAGACGAGCCGGACTACGATGAAGCTCATTTGCCGAATGCGGTTTCTTTGCCGCGCGGTTATATAGAATTGGATATTGACGAGGTTGTACCCGAGCAGGATGCACATATTGTCACCTATTGCGGCGGCGGTACCCGCGCTACACTCTCCGCCCACACCTTAAAAATTATGGGATATGAGAACGTTTCCGTTCTGACCGGCGGTTTCCGTGGGTGGGAAGCTGCAGGGCTGCCGACCGAAAGTTCTGACGACTAAGCACGTTGACGTAAGCAGATTAGCACGGATGGCAGAGCTTGTCAATATTTATTTTCAGCAACGGGATTGAATGATTCTGTTTTCCGTAATGGGATGGCATGCTCTGCGTTTCTACTACTATGAGGAATGATATGCGAAAAGGATATATTTTCTTGGGATTGATGCTCCTGGCGTTTTGCATCGCTGGGTGTGGTGATCAGAAGAAACAACTCAACATCTTTACTTGGGCGGGTTATGTCAGCGATGATATCCGCTCGGGATTTGAAACGGAATTCGGCGTGAAGGTCATTGTTGACACTTATGCTAGCAATGAAGACCTCCTCGCGAAGCTACAAGCCGGTGCAACAGGCTACGACATCATTATGCCATCCGACTATATGGTTTCTATCCTGATAAAGGCGAACCTATTGGCGGAATTGAATCGCGACAACATTCCCAATTTTCAGAACATCAGCCCGCTGTTTCTCGGCAAATATTTCGATACCGACAATCGATATTCTGTTCCCTATACCTTTGGCACTTCAGGTATCGCCTACGATTCAGCCGTGATGTCGACCCCACCCAATAGTTGGGCAGTGCTTTGGGATGAGAAATATGCCAATAAGTTTAGCATGCTTGATGACCAACGCGAAACGATTGGGGCCGCGCTGAAATTGCTCGGATACAGTTTGAATACGACTAACCCTGATGAACTTAAAGCGGCAAAGGAAAAATTAATTGCACAGAGACCGCTTGTCAAGCAGTATAAAAGCGAGGCGGAAGAGCTGCTCATTGCGGGGGATGTGGTCATGGCGCACTGCTGGAGTGGTGATGCGTTTCGTGCAGTTGATACGCGCCCATCTATCCGATATGTTATTCCAAAAGAGGGGTCAAGTCAATTTATTGACACTGTTTGCATTCCGAATTCCGCCCCAAATAAAGCACTCGCGGAGGAATTTATCAACTATCTCCTCCGTCCGGAGGTTAATGCCAAAATTACCGTTTTTACCAAATACGGCACCTGTATACCTGCTGCGAAAGCACATCTTCCCGAACACTTGCAGGAACACAAATTTATCTATCCGCCGAAGTCGGTGTTGGAATCCCTGGAATGGTTGAAAGACCCAGGCGATTTTGCACCGGAATATAACCGGGCATGGGAAGAAATTAAGGCGAGATAGGTAATGCCGATTTGCTTTGCTGTGAACCATATTTAGTTTGAGGAGTAGGCGGATTGCCCAGTATTTGGGAAACCAAAATATCGCGTGCGAATCACGCTCTTGAGGAGCGGGCTGCTTGCCCGAATGCTATAAGAGTATCGCGAGCACAGCTCGCTCCTACATAAGAGATTGACTTTTTAGAAAGATAGAGGTATACTATTTATATGCGACAATTTGACCCTGTTGTTACACACATTATGGACCGCTTCGCGTCGGAGTTTGCGAATCTATTTTTCAATGAATCTGACCTTGAAGACATTGAGCGGTTGGATACGAAGCAAGCTACTATTAAGGTCCATCAAAACGATTTGACTTTCAAAGCACGGCGTTCCAACGGCGAGACAGTGATTTTCCATATAGAGGTGCAAACATACGATAGCACTGACCAACCGATGCCGTTGCGTGTTTTAAACTATGCAAGCGCGCTTATTCTTAGCTATGGGTTGCCGGTATATTCTATAGTGCTGTATCTGCATCCGAACGCGGGTCACGGGGATCCGGGCACCTATAGCTATGGAGATGATACGATGGGTTTGCGTTTGAACTATAAGGTCATCCGTCTATCTGATTTAGAGGGTGAACCATTTTTAGAGTCCCCTGCGATAGGTTTGTTGCCGTTTACGCCGTTGATGAAACCGCCTGCTGGTATGACAGCCGAGGCGTGGATTGAGGCGTGTGTTGCGAAGACACAAGCGGCCCCTGTTGACTCTCAGACGCGGGGTACGCTTTTATTTGCGCTATCTCTTCTTGGCAGTTTAGCGCACGACCCGGAACTTTTTCGGAAGTCTATATTGGAGGGAATTATGCAAGAGTCTCCGTTTTATGATATGGTTCTACAGGACGGGATTAAACAAGGGACGCACGAGACATCTATTAGATATATCCTTACTGTGCTTACAGCGCGTTTCCCGGATGCCGATATATCTCGTGCTGCCTCTGCGCTTGAGTCTGTTGGTGATATTGAGCGTCTCACCGAGCTGCATACACTTGCGCTCTCGGTGCCTAATTTCACCGCTTTCTTGCAAGCATGTGATAGATAGGTCGCTTTCAACCGCTTTGATGAAACTGCCTGTTAGTATATCAATGTTGTATCTGAAATCCGAAGGAGTATGTTGCAGTGTCCTCGTTGTGGAGGACACCACGATTAGTTCCCGATACAAAACCGTAAGGAGGCGCAATTGAGCAGACCTAATATTCTATTCATTATGTCCGATGACCACGCATCTCACGCGATGAGTTGCTACGGCAGTCGGATTAACCAAACACCGCATCTCGACCGAATCGCAGCGGACGGTATGATTCTTCAAAACTGCTTCTGCGTTAATTCTATTTGCACCCCGAGTCGTGCAAACATTTTGACAGGAAAACATAGTCACCTCAACGGTGTTAAGACATTAGGCGATAACCTTGATGGTAGAAAACCGAACGTTGCCAAGATGTTGCAGGCGAGCGGCTATCAGACTGCTATGGTCGGCAAATGGCATCTCGGACACGGCGGCGATGCTGACCCTACAGGGTTTGACTACTGGAATGTCCTACCCGGACAGGGAAGGTATTATGACCCTGTGATGATAGAGCCGGATGGCAGAAAAACGCACGAGGGTTATGCTACTGATGTCATCACAGATTTTTCGTTGGAATGGCTGCAAAATCGAGATAGAGATAAACCGTTTTTCCTAATGTGTCATCACAAAGCCCCCCACCGGCCATGGGATTCAGACGAAAAACATGCACACATGTTCGAAGATGGGGATGTTCCGATGCCAGATAACTTCTTCGATGACTATGCTAACCGCTCTAATGCCGCGAAGGAAGCGAAGATGCGAGTCTTCGGGCACATGAACGATAGAGACCTGAAAATCGAAAAACTGGGACCGCCCCCCGAAGGTTTGTCTGATGAGGAGCTGGCAAACTGGCAGTATCAACGGTATATCAAGGAATATCTACGCTGTGTCGCTTCAATTGATGACAACGTCGGACGACTGCTTGATTATCTCGATGCGGATGACGTTGCTGACGACACTATGGTGATTTACACCTCCGATCAGGGATTTTTCTTGGGTGACCACGGTTGGTACGATAAACGGTTTATGTACGAAGAATCGCTACGCATGCCGTTTATTGTCCGCTATCCCAGAGCAATTGAGGCGGGAAGCTCTACGGACGCAATGGCGTTGAATATCGATTTCGCTGAAACCTGGCTCGATTACGCAGGTGTACCAATTCCTGACGATATGCAAGGCAGCAGCTTGCGCCCAATACTTGAGGGTGAAACACCAGACGATTGGCGGGAGTCTATGTACTATCGCTACTGGATGCATCTCTCGCACCACTACGTTCCCGCACACTACGGAATTCGGACACATCGATATAAACTCATCTATTACTACGGCGAGGCACTCGGCACAAGCGGTTCAGTCAACGAACCGAAAGAGCCGGAATGGGAACTCTTCGATTTGGAGAAAGACCCGAATGAAATGTGCAGTGTCTACGACGACCCCGCCTACGCTAATGTTGTCAAAGAATTAACAGCCGAACTGTCCAGACTCAAAGAAGAAGCTATGGACGACGAATAAAGTAGCAGGAGGCACAAAATGGCAAAGAATAATCCGTTGGATAATATCGAACCCGGTATGAAAGTTACGGCACAGATGTCCCCTGAACCGAGCGAAGCTGACTTACAGTTCGCGAAGCAGATGGATGTCGATTATGTTGTGCTCTGGACGAACGGCGCAAACGCAAATTACGACTATTTCATGAGCCGCCGTGAGATTTTTGAGAACGCTGGTTTAAAAATCTATGGATTCGGCAATAGCGATGTCCATAATCAGGATGGCATTGTGCTGAACCTAGAGAATCGCGATGCAAAGGTTGAACAGTATAAGCAATATATTCGCGACCTCGGAAGGGCAGGAATTCCGTACACAACCTATGCACACATGGGAAACGGTATTTGGAGCACCGAACGCGAGACGACGCGTGGCGGTGCAAGCGCACGTGCATTCAATTTGGAGACTGCCGAGGTGGGACACTGGGGCGGTAATAGATATGGAATGCCGCTTTCGCACGGCCGCGAATACAGTGAGCAAGAAATCTGGGATAACTATACCTACTTTATCAGGCAAGCTGCCCCGGTCGCTGAGGAGGCAGGCGTGATGATTGGGATTCATCCCGATGACCCCCCCGCGCTCCATCTTGCCGGAATCCCCAGATGTATCTTCAGTAGTTTTGAAGGCTATAAACGTGCACTTGAAATCGCCGACAGTCCAAATGTCGGTATGTGTTTTTGTGTGGGATGTTGGCTCGAAGGCGGGGATTTAATGGGAAAGGATGTCATAGAATCTATCCGCTACTTCGGCGAAAGAGGAAAAATTTTTAAAGTCCATTTCCGAAACGTCGACAAACCGCTGCCCCATTTCGTGGAGACGTTCGTGGACAATGGATATCAGGATATGTATCAGGTGGCGAAAGTGCTCCGAGAGGTTGACTTCAACGGCGTGCTGATTCCGGACCATATCCCAAGCATGGCAGGCGACCACCGTATCGGAACTGCCTATACTATCGCCTACATGAATGCGCTTGTGAAGCGTGCGAATGAAGAGGTTGCAGCATAAAGGAGATCTTAAATCATGAAAAAACGTTTCATTCATTTGGCAGTAATAGCCAATTTTCTAATTTGTGTTTCAATTACGTTTATCGGTTGTGAAAAGATGCCAGGAATGCCGACCGATTCATCCAAACAAGCAGTGGCGATAATTAATCCGACAAGTGGAAATGAAGTGACCGGCATAGCGGACTTCACACAGGTCGGGGACGTAATTACGCTCACCATTGAGATTCAGAACGCATCGCCAGGGACACACGCTGTTCATATCCACGAAAAAGGGGATTGTAGTGCATCTGATGGTACATCCGCAGGAGGGCATTGGAATCCTACAAACGTTGCACACGGGAAGTGGGGAGAAGGTGAATTCCACCTTGGAGACATCGGTAACATCGAAGTCGCAGAGGATGGCACTGGATCAATTGAATTGACAACAGACCTATGGGAAATTGGCACTGGCTCTATTATCGATGTTGTTGGAAAAGGCATCATCGTTCACGCGGGGGCTGACGATTTTACGTCGCAACCTTCAGGAGCTGCTGGTGCACGAATCGGCTGTGGTGTCATTGAGCTGAGCGAATAATCGCAAAAAATAGAAACTGGTATTGTGCCGAACGGTGCAATACCAGTCTCTATTTTTACAACTATGAAAAAATCACTCCAAAACGTTGCACTTCACCCTTCACACGTTCCATATTTCCTCGTCCTAATATTGCTAATTGGGACAAAAGCGTATCCAGCGGATTGGCCGGATTTCCTCGGGCCAGAGCGGAACGGCAAATCGCAGGAAAAGATTGATATCGTGCCATGGAAAAAGACGGGGCCACCGATTATCTGGGATAAGGAGCTCGGCACAGGTTACGGTTCGCCCACTGTCGCAGATGGAAAGCTGTTTATTTTCGCACGCTACGGAGACAAAGCACGTCTAACCTGTTTGGAAAGTGAGACCGGGGACGAACTCTGGCGATTTGAATATCCTACCGACTATGAGGATATGTACGGCTACAATAACGGTCCGAGATGCTGTCCTGTTGTTGATGGCGAACGTGTATATATCTTTGGTGCGGCGGGCATGCTACACTGTGTAAATACGCAAAACGGCAAACCGTTATGGCAGGTGGACACAACAGAAAAATTTAACGTCGTTCAAAACTTCTTCGGCGTGGCTTCCGCACCGGCTGTGGAGGAGGAATTGCTCATCGTTCAGATTGGGGGTTCACCCCCCGGAACACCGAAAAATATCTGGGCAGCAAATGGTGCACCGCCACCGAACGGGAGCGGCATCGTCGCCTTTAGTAAGTACACAGGTGAGGTTGTCTATCAAATCGCTGATGACCTTGCAAGCTATGCAAGCCCTATTTTCGCCACTATCGATGGAAGACGTTGGGGATTTGCGTTCCTCCGGGGCGGACTTGTCGGGTTTGAACCGGCAACTGGCACAATTGATTTTCGCTATCCGTGGCGACACCCGAAAATTGAATCTGTCAATGCGTCATCGCCTGTTGTCGTGGATGACCTCGTTTTCATCAGCGAATCGTACGGGATTGGCAGCACTGTCCTCCGTGTAAAGCCCGGAGGTTACGAGGTTGTTTGGAAGGACCAGGCGAGAAGCCGAAACAAAGCGATGGCGTTGCATTGGAATACTGCTATCCATCACGAGGGGTATCTTTACGGTTGTAGCGGTCAATATGCCAACGGCGCGGAGCTCCGATGTGTCGAACTGAAAACCGGTAAGGTGATGTGGCGGCAGCGCACTGACGAACGCGCTTCCCTCCTCTGGGTGAACGACTATTTCATCTATCTGGGTGAGTATGGACGCATGCTATTGCTGAAGTGCACGCCCGAAAAACCTGTCCTTATCTCCGCAGCTGTGCCGCAGGATAAAAATGGCAAGCAATTAATCGCCTATCCTGCATGGGCTGCGCCTGTGTTAGCGGAGGGACGGCTCTACGTCCGAGGCAAAAATCGGCTGCTCTGTTTTGCCCTGACCTTACAAGCACAATAATTCGGGTTAAGGTTTCCACAGTGTTGCCTCAATAAACCGTTCCCCATCCGGCTCTTCATGAAAATAGTAGGCCGTTACCACAACACCATCGGGCCGTTGGACAGTTCTCGGATACCCAATATCATGTTCACCACCGTTATCCCGCAAAACGATTTCCGCTCCCCATGTATTACCCCCATCGCTGCTTAACTTTGCACAGATACGGTAAGGAGCATCCCGATATCCGTAGGTGAGACATAATCTCCCATCAAGGAGGCGGGTTAATGTCGGCGGATTTCCCCCGCGCCCTGTATTATCAATAGGTTGGTTGATATAATCCCAGGTCTGTCCGTTATCATCTGAGGCGTAAAGATCAATCCAATTATGCAGGTCTTGCCAATCTCTCGCTGTCCTGTTTTGTCCCCGTCTGCCTCTACATCGAACAGCGACTAAAATCCGTGTGTCAGAGAGACGTACACTTGCTGGCATAATGGCGAAACCTTCAGGCTCCGGCCCAATTTGTGAGAGACGTGAAAAGGTTTTTCCGCCATCGGTCGTGCGTGCACAGAATATCAATCCCTCTGCACCATCTGCTTTGGAGGCAGTCAGAAAAAGGAGACACTCGCCAGAACTAGAGACGAGATAATCTGTTCGTGCGGCAATACCTGTATAACCGAACATCGGCAACCGAAACGGTCCGTCCCAGCTTTGACACCTATCGGTAGAGGTATAAAACCATGAGTGCGCGCCCGCCTTCAGCCCGGACCTGCTGCACATCAACGCAAAATCGGGATGTGCAAGGTTGATGCTTTGCGGTGTGCAAAAGGCGGTATTGCCTTGTAATCTATGTTTATCCTGTACGTGTTCATCTGCGGACAAGGTGCCTGCGCCAGGGAGGCGACACGGTGTTTCGGAAACCGTCCATGTGTCACCGCCATCCGTGGTGCGCGCTTGCATCGCTGTAAAAGGTTTGTCGCGGTCCCGACGGTGAAACCCTGCATCGGATTTGTGGTAACCGACGGTAAACCCGACCACGATTTCGTTATCCCAAGACCAAATACCGTAGTTTGCCGGCCAGCCCGCATAACGTCCGGGTTCACGATAAATTGTAACCTGTTGCATTTTTTTCGCTCCAATCGTAGATTTTTCGCATAGTATAGCACCGTTTTATCAAATTAGCAACCGTTATTGTGCCAGCTAGGCCGTGGCCTCTGCGATAATCTGTTCATCGCCTTCCCATATTTTTCTTGACAAAAAATGCAAATCGTATAAAATATAAGCATACTTTCGTAATTCTAGAAAGGACTGAATACATGGAAAACATGCATCTTTTTCAAGCACCGCACCTTCACACAATTACACGTGACATCTTTGTTGCTGCTGGCACGTCCCCGCACATTGCTGAGGATGTCACAGAGATTCTGATTAAAGCACACCTCGCCGGTCATGATTCACACGGTGTCCTCCGAATTCCTGCCTACCTGAAAGGTATTGAGGCGGGTCACATAAAACCCGCCGTGGAACCTGAAGTCGTTGCTGAAACGGATAACACACTGCGTATTGATGGAAACGGGTGTTTTGGACACTATGTCTCACGATGGGCAATACGGAAAGCGATAGCAAAGTCAAAGACGCATGCATGTTGCTGCGTTAGCATTTTTAACACTGGCCATATCGGTCGCTTAGGGGAATATGCCGAAGAAGCAGCCAATGCAGGATGTATTGGGCTCATCACCGTTGGGATGGGCGGTAAAGGCGTGGGACCGGTGGTGCCTTATGGCGGTTCACAAGGCACTTTCAGCACGAATCCTATTGCTATCGGGGTGCCAACAGGCGATGATACACCCTTCATTATTGATTACGCTACGAGTGTGATTGCTGAAGGGAAAATTCAGGTTGCGCGTAGCAAAGCGGCAGAGCTACCAGAGGGATGTATCTTAGATAAACACGGCGCACCGAGTGTCAAACCCGCTGATTTCTATGATGGCGGAAATCTCATCGCATTCGGTAAGCATAAAGGCTACGCCCTAGCAATGTTTACGTGTCTATTAGGTGGGTTAGCAGGAACGTTCGACGTTGATACCGGACAGATGCGAGGCATCTTCATGCAGGCGATTGATGTGAGTGCTTTCACACCCGTGTCGGAATACCAGGCCGGTGTGCGTGCTTTCCTAAACAGCATTAAAGCCACACCCCCCGCGCCCGGCTTCGACGAGGTATTAGCCCCCGGCGATTTCGAAGCACGTTTTCGTTCGCAGCGGTTGGAGAACGGCATTGAAATACCGGATACTATCTACAATCAGCTTCAGGAATATGCAGAAAAACTAGAGGTTTCCCTCGGTAAAGCGGCAATTAAACCGGAAGATAAGGCGCGTTATTCGCGTGTCATGTAGTAGGTACGCACTGACGTGCCATTCTTAAACTTACAGGATTTTTTTCTTATGCAACGCAGCTATCTATTTTTCACAATAATCTTTCTGATAACGTTCACACTGACTGCCTTTGCTCAAGACCACACGTCATTAATCCATGGCAGCAGCGTCCAAGCGGTGGCACATTCACCTATCAATTCTTCCGTCATTGCAAGTGCAGGTAAAAACGGCACGATAAAACTGTGGGATTTGCAGACCGGTGCCGGAACAACCCTCGGAAGCCACGCTGGGACTGTCAATTCTATCGCTTTTTCCCCGAACGGGCAGCTGCTTGTCAGCGGCGGGGACGATTATGTCTTCAAATTATGGAATGTCTCGCGTAAACGGCATATCGCAACGCTTGAACATATTACTGACCGGAGCCGTTCACAAATCAAAGCAGTCGCTTTTTCCTCCGATGGCCAAATGATTGCTACCGCGGGATGGCATGTAAAATTATGGGATATTCACACACATAATGAAATAACGACACTTAGGAACGACGCATGGGTGTGGACAGTCGACTTCTCTACTGATGGACAACTCCTCGCTACCGGGGATGGAAATGGGAGTGTAAAAATCTGGAATGTCCAAAGCCGGAGGACCGTCACACAACGCCAAGGCGATGCCAATGCTGTCTATACTGTTAAGTTTTCTGCGGACAATCAAACCCTTGCCGGAGCAGGGTTTAACGGAAAGGTTACGTTATGGAAACACCCAAATTGGACACATCATGGAACGCTCCATGGCAACGGCACAATCTTTGGGCTCAGCTTTTCACCGGATAGCAGGACACTCGCCGGGACAGGCTACGAATCGGTAAGTCTCTGGGGCGTTGAAACAGGTGAAAAGCTTACCACGTTCTCCGGACACAGCGGCTGGGTACGAGCGACTGCCTTCTCGCCGAACACACTATCTCTTAGTAGTGGCGGGCAGGACGGCAAACTCCGACTCTGGGATGTCACGCCCTACCAATTCACTGTACAAGATATGGTCCGAATCATCTATTTCGTCCCCCGCAACCGCAAAAGTCAACCGGATATATGGACAAAATTAGATACACTCATCAGAAACGTCCAACGTTTTTATGCCAATCAGATGAGAGCCAACGGATTAGGATGGAAAACCTTCACCTTTGAAACCGATGAGAATCGAGACACTGTTGTCTATCAGGTCGATGGACAGTTCACTGACCCCTACTATCACATAGACACGGAAATGCGGGTCTATAAAGAGGTCGCCGCACAATTTGACATGGAGCGGCACGTATATCTTATTGTCACCGACATTAGTAGTGAAGCGATTGGCACAAAAGATATATGCGGGGTTGGCGGAAGTAATTGGCGTGAAACCCACCATAGCGTTAAGGGACGGGGCGGATACGCTATCATTCCAGCATCCGGGAACTGTTTCGATGGCACAAACGGGGTTTATGTCGCGGCACATGAACTGGGACACGCCTTTGGCTTAAACCACGACTTCAGAGATGACGCATATATCATGTCTTACGGCGAAGCCCCCGACCGGTTGTCTAAATGTGCTGCCGAAGCGTTGCATGTTAATCGGTTTTTTAATACCGCCCAAACCGCCTTCGACCAACCGACAACGATTCTGATGCTCACCCCTGAAACGCACCCACTAAACGCTGGCACCCTCAAACTCCTATTTGAGGTGACCGATTTAGATGGTATTCATCAGGTTCAGCTGCATGTCCCAACAACCGATAAAGACCCCGCAACTGGCACTAAACTCCACAGTTGTAAGCAGGTAGAGGCACGAAATGCTACCGTTGAATTTAACATCCCCGCACTAACGACAAATCAAGCAAGCAGTATAATCCTCCAGATTATTGATGTCTACGGAAATATTACAAAACAGACGTACACGCTCCGAGCCGATAATACGCTACTGGTTCAAAATCGCCCCGATGTCAACGGCGATGGCACCGTCGATATTACCGACCTTGTGTTTGTCGCCTCTAAATTCGGTGAAAAGGTTGTTGGGAATATCTATCCGAATCCGGATGTCAATAGAGATGGGGTCGTCAATGTCACCGATTTGTTGCTGGTAGTCAACAGCCTTGTTTCGGAGACGGGGGCTGCACCGACAATTGCTGCCCTTAACGCGACGACACTACAACAGTGGATTGCACAAGTCAAGCAGCTTCCCGATAGAGATGTAACCCTTGAAAAAGGCATTACGGTGCTTGAACAGCTCCTCGCCACTTTGACACCGACCGACACGCGTCTCTTGGAAAACTATCCGAACCCGTTCAACCCGGAGACCTGGATTCCGTATCAGTTGGCGACTGCTTCCGATGTTATCATTACGATATACGATGTGCGTGGCACCCCTATCCGGACGTTAACCTTGGGCCATCAATCTGCTGGCAGCTATGTGAGTAGGAGTCGTGCTGCCTATTGGGATGGTCGTAACGATACTGGGGAAGCTGTAGCGAGTGGCCTCTATTTTTACACGTTATCTGCGGGCAATTTCACTGCGACACGGAAGATGTTTTTGAGGAAGTAGTATCAAATGACCTTATGATAGCTGGAATGCTGATGTTTGTTAGCTTCAGAAACGTTAAAGGATATGAAAGATAATGATCGATATAATAACTCACAGCCATGCAAGCGAGCTTATTTCACTTTCGGGTGCCTACCTGGAACAGAATGGGAGCGAAAACAATTATCCGCTCGGTTTAGCTTATAGGTTCGCTGAAGCTCCACACGCTCACGACTCTGAGCCGCCCCTTTTGTTAAGTATTTTGGAACACGGGAAAGTTGTCGGTGTCGCAATAATCATGCAGCGATGGAAAATGCTCTTGAGCAGAATCGGCACGGAAGTCCAGAACGTTATCATTCATCTTGTACGCCACCTACGTGAAATAGATGTCCACATACCGTCGATTCAAGGGCCAACAGCAGAAGCTCAAGTCTTTTCTGATTGTTGGATTGAGGGCATGTCCCGCATATCCTCCACAATGGAGATGCGTCTGCGTCTCTTTGAAGCGATAGCCGTTACCGAACTTCCACTTTCACCAGGGAAATTACGTCTTGCTCACATGGATGACCATTCACTTATGGCGCGATGGCATGCCGCCTATTTGGAGGAGACATTTGGTAAACCTTGGGATTTTGATTTTGTCAAGAGTTATGCTGAACGAGGCATCAAGAATCAGGAATTATATATCTGGGCTCATGGAGACCCGGTTTCTATCGTTAGAACAGATCGCCCGACGAAAAATGGCATAGCAATTCACACAGTGTACACACCGCCAAAGCACCGCAATAAAGGATATGCGACTTCATCTGTTTTGACGTTGACGAAGAAATTGCTCTCCGAACGCTATTCATTTTGCTGCCTCGCTACCGATTTAGCAAATCCAACTTCTAACAGCATCTATGCCAAAATCGGTTATGTGCCTGTGGGCGATGCGTTGTCATTTAATTTTGTGTACACCGAATAGAAAGGCAATAGGCGAAGGATTAATATTATTCGGTTGTACTGCCATCGGAAATTCAGACTCCCCTCTAAAACAAGATTGTGATATAATAACAATCTAAGTGAAAGGAGTATCCGATGGCGAAACGAAAACGAAGAACCTTCACGTCCGAGTTTAAAGCAGAGGTTGTTCCTGAGGCACTCAGCGGTGAAAGTTCACAAGCAGCGTTGTGTCGTCGGCATAACCGCAGTGCGGACCAGCTTGTCAAACGACCCACTCCATACCTGCCTTAACTTTGCTAATTTTTGGTCTGAATAAACGTTGGCACTTCAAAAGACTGGCTACTCCCACAGAGCAATTCCCATCATCGGAAAATGATGGTCGAATGCAAAAGCCTTGGATATGCCATGAATTCGGCATATTACAAAACTAGTGCAATCCGTAAAGGATAACGGGGCCGAGTCATACTGACAGAAAAGTGCTTTCGCCTCCTGAAAAACGGCGTTGTCAATTTCTACGACGGTCAGAAGGCCTGTCTCTATGAGACGTTCAAAACGTTCAAGGAATTCGACCGCAAGCGAGTGATTTGTGTCGTATCTGAGACGCGTAACGGTTTCATCAATGATATAATCAGTGGTTAGAAGGCGGATTTGCTGTTGTCGCAAATCGTTGAACACAACTACAGCATCCTCATGATGCTGATCCCTCCTATTCAAGAGAGCAATCCAAGCACCTGTATCAACAAAAATCATTTTTTATCTGCTTTATAGATAACGTCATTGTGATTGACAGAAGCATCAGCCGGACCGGAATCGGCGATTCCAATCATTCCCTCCATAATAGCATATCCCGCTGCTATATGATTCTTTTCAACAATTTCCCGGAACTGCCCACTTTTCACAAGTGCAATAAAGAAATCCAGTACGTCAGCGGCATCTTTGAGAATCTCGGCAAATACATCGCGTAAACTTCGGTCTTCAATGCCGAAGTTTTTCGCTGTTGTTACATATTTCTGTCCTTTCCGATGTGCACTTCCACTAGAACGAAGCCTCTGAAGTTTCCGGAGAAAATCGATATGAACGTCAGCCCCTTCAATATCATTAATAAGTAAGGCGGATTCAAGTAGTGCAATACCTCTTTTATCTTTAAACTCCTCCCGCTTGTCAAAAGGAATCATCTTTTTTAAGTATGCTTCGTTCAGAGAATCTATTAGGATCTTTGTAAGGCTCAAGACCACTTCATCGAAATCGCGTTGTTCGTCGGTTGCGGGAATTCTCAGGGATTGAAGATGATATGCATCTTCAGTGCGTAGCGGTAACAACCACTCTTCGCCGAGGTGTGATTGACTCACCTTTTGTAAATCACGGTAACGTCGTTCAAAGATATGCTCAAGCATCACTGAATTTTTGAATTGGGCCCCTAATTGGCGGTCGAAATATGTCTCGCTTACTCCGCTTGTCGGCGGAATATTGTGCAGTTGCCAGTGTTGCTGTTCGCTATAAGGGAGGTCACGTCCAAGATCGCCCAACCACATACAAACGTTATCTTTGTGGTGATTGTCAATATAGACACACCAAAGACTACCACATCGAAGAATAGAATCTTCTACACTGTATTTGCTCGGTTCTCTGTAATATTTGTCTAAGACCTTCTCTCTGAAAAGAACAGGGGTTAGATAACTTGGTGCCTCTTGAGCCACCCCACGAATATTTTCTGGATCTGCAGGCGTTTTCAATTGATCCGGATTAGAGGTGGAAATGATGTTATCCCCGTTTTCATCAATACCAATAATGAATTCCGCATATTTTTTTTCTGTTTCCTCAGCGAAAGGCCAGAAACCGCTTTTTGCCTTTGGCAGCGGAGCGACTAACTTTTTTCCGACCAAACGGCTAAACGCTCTGCGATTAGTCAGGCCTTTATCACCATACCGGCGCATCCAACACATAAGTTCGTCCTGCGTATTTTCGTCACCAGCTTGCAATTCTAGCTCTTCCAAGGAATGACGTGAAGTTTCAGAAAAAATAAATTGAATAGCGAGGTGCATCTCCTTGATTGCCAAGAATTGACGAATCTCTTTGAGTCGTATCTCGATTTTATCAGGTTTGACAATAACCACAACCTCCTCATTTCCAACGTTATCCATCTTGAGGTATTCATCTGTTTTTCTATCGTGATAGAGTTCGTGAAAAAGACGAAATTCTTCAGATATTTCTCTGTAATCTTCCCGCAATCCATCAAAATTTCTGTCAATAATCAGGGGTTCAACGCCGTTACGAACGCCATAACGGAGGTATTCACGTTGCAACTCACCGTGTTTATTGCAAGTTACACCCCTTGGCATGCCACGAGAAATTTCCAAATCCCATGTTGGAGCAGCGAGTGTCTCCTGAATCTGAGCAGATGGTATCAGTGCACAATAGATGTGGCGTTTACTACGCTTTTCTTCATCTTCGTATGCTTCATACACAGTGAGCGTCTCGTTTGAATTTAACGCGCGCTGCATTTCCACAAGCCTATCTGCTTGCAATAACCGTTTTTTCTCTTTATTAATATTCATGATACCCTCCTTTCGTTGAATAGAACATATATATGCAGTATACCACATTTTTTTCTTGCATTCTAATTGAATTTAATCTAAACTAATGCATTAATACACAATAGCATTTCTCATAAGGAGAATAAGAGACTATGACTATCCGAGTAGGTATTGTTGGCACAGGTGGCATTTCACGGGCACACCGGAACGCCTACGCAAAAGCAGGCGGATTCGAAATTGTCGCTGTTTGTGACATCGTCGCTCAAAAAGCACGACAAGCCGCCGAAGAATGGGACGTTCCGAAAAAGAATGTCTTCACAAGCTATAACAAGATGCTTGAAATGGACGAAATCGATACGGTGAGCGTCTGTACCTATAACCAAGGGCACCGACGACCGACAGTCGCCGCGTTGAACGCAGGTAAACACGTTTTCTGCGAAAAACCGATGGCGGCAACCTTGACAGATGCAACCGCTATGGTCCGAGCAGCGAAAGCATCGGGCAAAATTCTACAAATCGGAATTCACAGCACATTCAGCCCAGGCCTTCAATTTGCAAAGAAGGTGATTGCTGAAGGAATTCTGGGCGACATCTACTATTCTGAATCCGCAGGATGTAGACGACGCGGAAACCCGGGACACACGTTCATCTATAAAAGGACAGCGGGAGCAGGGGCTATCGTAGACATCGGAGTCTACAACATGCACAATTCGCTGTATGCGATGGGCTACCCAAAGCCTGTGCGTGTTTCCGCTATCACCGAGGATTACATCTCACAGCAAGATCCGAGGTTCAAGGGGATAATGGATGTTGAAGAGTTCGGCGCAGCATGGGTGCGTTTTGAAGATGGCGGCGTGATGGTGTTTAAAATCTCATGGGCCGTTCATCAAAACTCGCTTGGCGGCAGCTACTGTCTCGGCAAAGACGCGGGTATCTCGTTGGACGGTCCGGTAGTGTTCTCGGATTCATACAGTAAAGAGCTCCAGAAGCTTGTCGAATCGGAAGGACTCACAGCAACCCCGGAACCACCAGAGGGAATGACAACTATCCGCTTCTCCGGATTTCAGGGTGTTGATGTTTGGGAAGCGCAGATGACCGCCTTCCGAGAAGCAGTCAAAACGGATGGCCCCTCACCGATACCCCCTGAAGGTGTCCTGCTGACGAATGTAATTATGGATGGTATTTTCCGTTCACATAAAACAGGGAAAGAGGTAAAGGTGCAGGTTCCCGAAATTTAAACGGCTCCCTTATCGTTGGCGGGGTTTTATACCTCGCCTCCTGAAATCATTAAAGGTGAGGTCTCCGGACCTCACTTTTAAAAATTGTCAACAACGAATATCCTGCCCCGTTTACTACCAACCTCTACATTAACCCGTTGCCTCGTTTTCAACGTTTTGTGCTGTTTGAGAAGTTTTTCTAAAAGGACAGGCTGCGAGGTAAGCAGTACCATCCGCCCACCGGGTTTAAGCACAGTTTTAAATTGGCTGACACATCTGCTATAGAGGTTGGCAAGTTGCCCGGAATTTGGGGCTCCTTCAAGTGGTAGATTACAAGCGATTTTATCAATCGTGTTCGGCTGAAGCGGCAAGGTCTGTGCGTCCCAGTAAAAAAATTGACGCGGTTGATGTCGCCTGCCGAAATTCGTCACAGTCGCTGCGACTGCCTCTGTAGAGATGTCCCCCCCGATAAGATAACGGTACCGTCCAGCGCAGGCCCGTTCTAACAGAATAGTACCAGCCCCACACATCGGGTCTAAAAATACATCATTTGGATGCGGTTGTGCTAGCTGCACCATGCTGTACGCTACCGTCGGTTTAAGTGCTGCAGGCACACGCACCCGTTTGTCCGAACGCTGCACCATGTCAGCAGGCGATAGTCGAATGCTGATATATCCATCACTCCCATGCACCTCAGCCCAGACATTCAGTGCTGAATCCGCCTGTGTCAAGTGCCAACCGTGTTCCAGCAAAACCCTCTCAACAACCTGTTGAAGGTCACGTTTTTGAAAATTCCGGAATCCAGACATGCGGCTTGTCACCCGAAACATCACGCGTTTCCTCAATTTGATACCGACCTGTCGACAGCAGTCTAGAGCCTTGCGGAAATTGAAGCGCGACAGGGTTCTGCTCATAATCGATAGGGAGCGGCGAGACCGCGTCATATTAGGAATATGTTTTATCACAAGAAACAGCTGCTCCGCAGCCCGTAGCGATAGCAAATCTTTCGGATTTCCTGAGTATTGGAAGACAATTCTTTGCGGTTTACGCATCAGAATTTTGAACCGTTCAGTCTCCCCAAAACGCGCGATGATTTCCTGACGGGCAATGTTCTCCAAGCCCGCAGAGACGAGAATTGAGTATATCATTAAAGTCCTTTCTATGGTGGTGGCCACTGTAAGTGTCGGTGTAAAAACCGAAATGTGCCTCCAGCGTTAATTTGATGTCCCCCATCGAAGAATTCGATTTCGGTATTTTCGGCGATGCCGAGTCGTACGTAGAGTCGTCTCACAACAGCGAATTCATGTGCAACCCATTCGTCAGGGGCGACCCCATCATCGTGACCGCGCTCCACCATAAATGGACGTGGCGCGATGAGGCCTGCCATCTCCGCGTAGTTGAACGTGTTTCCTAAATCGAACTCCGGCATCTCATATTCGCCGGTGAACATATAACTGTATCGCGAATCAAACGTTGCGTTTTTGACAATCCATTCGTTGAAATCTGCTGAGCAGATGGAGCAGGCATATTTTTCAAGGACTGCTGGCACCCGCATCGCCGTTTTTCCGCCGTAAGAGAGCCCATAAAACCCAATCCGCTCCGCATCAACGAACGGTTGTTCCGCTAACCAATCAAGCGTGCGTTGATGTTGGCGGATAATGAGCGAAAAGAGCGACCACTTAATCGGATTCGCCTTGCGTTGAATGACACGAAACGCATCAGCACCGATATACGGGTTTTGTGGGGCATAGGCGATAAAACCTCTGTCCGCTAACTGTGCCGCGTAGGCGTGATAAACAGAGTTTATCCTCGGATCGGCGGTGTCTTGCGGTCTTCCCTCCAATCCGTGCTGACAGACAACAACCGGCCGCTGTTCCCCAGGCTTGAGGTCATTTGGAAGTAGCAAAATGCCGTAGGCGAAAACGTCTTTCCAAACATCCAGCACAACTTCATACCCCTTCCACTTGGGTTCATCATAAATCAGGCGTGTTCTCGGATTCGCCGACACATCAGGAGCGGGGCACCGTCCGATAACCTCATCCCAGAAATAGGTTTTGGCATCTGCACATGTCTCCTCCCACCGTGCAAGCGAGGAGGTGTCGGTATTTTTCCAGAAGAATTGCTGACGTTGCGATGCGGCTTCCCGCAAAAAACGTTGTGTCACATTGACAAGCTGTCCAAACTGTCGCTGCTGCCTCGCCTCATAATCGAACGGTTCATCAAGTGGCGGTGACAGCAGGTGGTATTTGTCAACATGTGCATCTGTCACGCCAAGCCCGGTGAGAAAAGCCGTTAATGTTTCTGTGGTGCCCGGCAATCCATCCTCGGTGGCAATAAGACGTAGCGCGTTTTCACTGTCGAGCTGTTGATAAAACGGGAGAGTGCGGTCGAATTCCGCTTTGACAGATTCCACAGGCGGTGATACCAGCTGTCCGGGTGCCGCGCCGCCTCGGCCATCGCGACGTGGGGGCGGCCCTTGGACCTCAGGCCCGCGGCTCGCTTCAACGATTAACGGACGTGGGGCGATGAGACTGGCAATTTCCGCGTCGCCGAATTCGTGAAGTAGTCCCCACACATTTCGATATATCGGTTCACGCCAGACCTCTTGACGTGATTGAAAATACCCGCTGACGACTGCCGCCTGAATTCGGGTATCTACTGCCGCACTATAGAACGCAATTAACCCGCCTTCGCCGTAACCGACAACGCCAACCGGTTCTGCGTAAGGCGACATCCAATCCACTAATGCCAACACCTTCTGTACCTCATACCCGATGATATGTCTACCTAATTGATACGCCATCCGGTAGATAAATTCGCGATGCGGTTGGTTTGTAAATGTCCCGATTTTTGGATTGCCTGAATAAGTGTCATCACGGTTAATTAGAAGCGGTATCACGACGCGGCACCCCGCCTTTGCTAACCGTCGGGCAAACTGCGCGTTTGGTGGCAGTTCATCCGTTACCCCAGCTATCATCTCCGGTGTCCAATCTGCATCGGGCAGCGCAATCACCTGCGCGATAACAGGTATGTTGCTCATCGGCTCTAACAGAAGACCTTCACCTTCAACTTCATCGAAAACGGGCCAACGGACACGAGATACCATGTAATTCTCACCCTTTGCCAGGTGCGCGGAGATGTTCGTTGTAGACACATAAGAGAGGGATTCAATCGGCAGCCGCGCGTCAATGCAGCCTATCTGTTTCCTGAGACGTTGCCTGTTCGGTTCAACAGAGTCGGCGTATGCCTCATGGGAACTGTAATCGCGATGCCACAACGTCGCTCGATTTTCAGCCGCAATTTCTACGGCACGTGTTACATAGTTGTCAAGGTCTTCAACCATCTGTGCAGCAAGGTCACCTTCAAACGTCAAAGGTGCAGTGCCTTGCAATTCCTGCGTTGTCTGTTTTGACATAAATGCCTCCTTATTAACGTGTAAGTCCAACCAACGGGCGGACTGGATATACGTCGGGACTTACGCAAATTTAGCAGAAACCTTGTAGGGGCGGGGTCTCCCCGCCCGCTATGTCTCGCTCTAGATGCCACTATCATAAGGGTTTATCAACGCGCTGCGTAAGTCCTGTACGTAATGTGAACTTGAAAATAAATCTGTAGGTTGAGTTGAGCGGTAAACACACTAAAACATAGCCTATTGGACAGATATGCCGTTTTGATAGACACACTCTCTGTCAATACCGGTAACGAAACCCAACCTCCTACTTTTATTAAACTCACGTTAACATCACGGAATTGATAACGTGTTATTCTCCCGTAATGATAGGAATTGAATTGGTATTTTTTGGTAAGAACGTCACGTCAGCGATGGGGTCCCTCGGCGGTTGCCGGTGTTTGTGAGTTGGGAGCTGCACAGCACACGATTGCGATGTTCCACACCCTCATCACCCGACAAGCAGTAAAGAAAGCGGTGACAGGCAGCGGTGCTGCGGATAAGGAAAGCGTAAAGAAAATAATAAACAAAATCTGTTATTGAAATGCAAGAACTCCCTGATGTGTGCTGCCCATGCTAAGGTGGAGGACACCATGACCATGGCCTGGAGGGATAAAAATCCCTCCAGGCCTAGTAGTCAAACTACTTTTTTTGCGCTTTGGGTGTAGGTAACGTGAGCCTACTACACAATGTAAGAGTTACCAGGGGATATAAACACTAGTCCGCCATCTTACAGATCGGGTTCTAACATCCTTTGCCTTGGCGCAACCATCTGCAAGACAGTATTCTATCGTATCTCTGGGAACATAAGAATCAAACCAATCTATGTCTGATGTTGACGCATGTTTACTGAGATATACAAACCACTGCCCCGATTCGCCATCCCATTTGTTATCGGGCTCTACCCAATCCTGGTTTAGCGTTGCGCTTACGGTATAGCTTCCTTTGAGAAATCCAGAACGCCGGGAATAGACGTTTACGCTTGCATGGACAGAATGTCCTAATATGGATTGTGACGCATCGGTTGATGCATCGCTCCATACCTTGTCATCGTTATCGTATGCTCGACGGTGCACGGTATAGTTCGGGTCTCTACCGCGCCTGTTTTCGTGCGGGTCTTCCCACTCTATAACACCACCCCTATTTACTCCGGGGGAGGCTTTCAGTTGTAAAGTAAATGTTGCTACTACACATAGCAGGAACATCAGAGATAGAAAAAATCGTTAGATGTCTCATTGTAAAAAATCCTTTATCGTGGTAGATCTAAAAACTCGTACGGGTCTATGCCCGCCTCTTTATGTTCAATCACTTTTATATCGGATGGAATATCGCTTTCGTAGAGAGGGCCATCGTGATTTTGTAGAAAAGTTTCGGTTTCTGGTGACCCTTGGATGGAACGCGCCACTTTTCTTGTGCCGAAAGGCGTTTGTTGCGTTTTCCATTCAATTATAAGAGTGTGTGGATAATTCGGATAAACCAATCCATTTGAGATTGTGGCCCCAATCGCCTGTGTTCCTTCGTTCCACAGCTTCATAAGGACACGATGAACTAATTCTCCGTTTTTGTCCCAATCGTAAGTCCAGAAATTCGGATCCTCTCCGTCTGGATATCCTGCGGGTATTTTGGGGAACGGTCCGAATCCGTACGGTGACACACGTTTGTCTGCATCATCTGCTTGTGCAGCGTGAGTTGTTACGGGCTCGTGTGTTTCCGATTGTGCAGCGTTTTCTGGGTTTGGGATTATCTCATTAACCGGTTTCGCTGCGTTTGGCATCGGTTCCGCTGCATTTGGCGTTGCGCCTTGTGCAGTTTGGTCGATTTTCACTTTTGCCCGGCTGTCTGTTTTCGCCTTTTTGGTATTTTCCAATTGGGGCGTATATTTGAGAGTCTTCGAGGGTTCGTGCTTGTAGGGTAACAGTTCGTATTGATACCATACATAACATCCGCAGGCTATGATAATCAGCAGCAAGACCGCGCCAATTATCCATTTATTGGTTATGATGTCGCGAATCATCATAGGCCTCCTTATGTTTTGCCACACTTGCACACTGTGTAGCGTTATAGTTTCTATCGGGTATCCACATTGGATTTTACGTTTTGCCGATATTCAGAGTATAACACTTTTTTCTTTTTTTGTCAACTATTTTTTTTCTCTATACAAACTACACCCCTTTTAAAATTTATTTTTGACTCTGGAAATGTATGCTATAACACGTAGAGCCTCCTTTTTCCTACCTATATCCACAACGAACCACAAGGAAATATCAAACAACGCCAGCCTGTCTTAACATTTCCACCTCATCCGGTGACATTTTCAAGGTGTTGGTCAACACCTCTATCGTGTGTTCACCGAGGCCGGGAGCAGGTGCATCTACACTACATGGGGTTTCAGAGAGTTTAATCGGCACCCCCGGCACCTCAACTGTGCCAGTTATCTGATGCATGACCTGCGTAATCATGTCGCGTGCTTGGATCTGCGGATGACTGACGACCTTGTCCATAGCATTGATGGGCCCGCACGGCACCCCGATTTCTCCGAGTGCGTCAATCCACTCCTCCGTTGTGCGTTCGCACATAATCTCCGAGAGGATAGGAAACAGTTCACTGTGATTTGCAGTCCGTTCGGCGTTAGTGCTGAACCGTGCATCCGAGATGAGGTGCTGCTGATTGACGTGTTCACAGAATTTTGCCCACAACGTATCGTTGCCGATAGCAATGATGACGTGCCCATCCGCCGAGGCGAACGCTTCAAACGGGGTTATCGCAGGGTGTCGACTTCCGAGCGGTTGTGGCACTTCGCCCGTGGCAAAATAGCGGACGACCGCGTTCTCCAAAACCGCAACGAGACTGTCCAACATCGCCACATCCACAAACTGCCCCTTCCCGGTGTGATGTCGGTGGTGCAGTGCGGACAGAATGCCGATTGTCGTGAAGAGCGCAGCGGTGATGTCACTGATGGATGTACCGACACGGACCGGCGGCCCTTCAGGTTCACCGGTAATACTGATAATACCGCCCATCCCCTGGATAATCATATCGTACGCCCCCTGTTGTGCAAAGGGACCGGTCTGTCCAAAGCCGGAACATGCCGCGTAGATAAGTGTCGGGTGTTCAGTCGCAAGCGAGTCGTAATCCAATCCTAATTTTTTCATCGTCCCTGGCCGAAAATTCTCAACGACAATGTCGCTCCGTTTGACCAGCTGCTTGAATATCGCTTTTCCCCGTTCCGTTTTAAGATTGAGTGTCACGCTCCGCTTGCCGCGATTCACGCTCATGAAGTAAAGACTAAACCCGTTTTTGAACGGACCGAAATTTCGTGCCTCATCACCGGTGTCGGGTTGTTCAATCTTAATCACTTCAGCCCCGAGGTCGCTGAGGAGCATCGTTGCATAAGGGCCCGCAAGAACTCTCGTTAAATCTAAAACCTGTATTCCCTTTAGTGGACCGGACATGTGTTGATTTCTCCTATGTTAGAAAAATTTGCCTTTCTATTGCACACATGCTAAAATAGAATCAGAGTACCTAATATTAGCAGCAAATTGTATCTATGTCCAAAGATTTTTAACGGCAGGGCTGTTAAGGAGAACTTCAATGGCTAAACTTAAGATTGCACATATCGGGACAGGAAACCGGGGTACTAAAACATATCTTCCACTTATTTCAAAACTGACAGACGACTTGGAACTCGTTGCAGTGTGTGATGTGCACGAAGGCAGGGTCACAGAGCAGGGTGAAAAGTATCAGGTGCCTGCCTACACAAACACTGAGGAGATGTTAGAGAAGGTGAAACCTGATATCTGCTCTGTCGTCATCACCGCGAGCAACAATCATGTTCCAGGGCTCCTCTGTTCTCAGCATAGTGTCAGTTATTGCACAGAGACCCCGATAAACACCGACCTCGCCAGGGCGGATAAGATGATTGAAGCTGCCCAAGAGCACGGCACAAAGCTTGAGGTTAACGAAAATTACTACCGCCGCCCATCTGAACGGATAAAGCGGGAGATGATTTTGGCGGGGGTTTTCGGTAAAGTTAACGTTGCTTACAACGATTTCCGAGGACACGGTTACCACGGTATCGGACTCCTCCGAAGCTACGTAGGATTTGATAATGAACCCACACGGGTTTACGGGTTCCGAAAAAGTTTTAAGGTGCAAGAACACGTGTGGCGACAGGGACATCCGCGACGGAAGGCGGAGGATTGGGAACATGCTGTAATTGAGTTCGAGGATGGTGCTGTCGCAATTTTCAACTTCAGTAGCCTCTCCTACGGTTCACCGCTGCGCGGATTTAACGGAACAAAATTCTACGCAGAACGCGGGATGTGTTTCCGAGAGGAGGCTGTTATCCTAAACGAAACTGCTGATGCCCAACGCCAAGTGACCGTATCACGTAAGACGAATAACGTCGACGGTTATGAAACCCTTGCGGCACTTGTAGCAGACACCGACCCCGAGGTCGTATGGGAAAACCCGCTGCAGAATTATCCGCTCAGCGATAGTGAAATCACTGTCGCCTCGGAGCTGATGAGCCTCGTGAATGCCGTTCGCAACGATACGGAACCTGAATATGGGGCATATAACGGCCGAAAAGATAGGGAAATTGATATCGCTATGGGCCGTTCAAGGGCAAATGAAGGGGCACCTGTTACCTTTCCGCTTGAATACTAAGCAAAATATCGTTAATGACCCCGCGTCAGGTACATTTCCCTTGCTATTTTCATCTAAAATGGATACAATATAGGGAGAAGCAAATCAAAAATTGGAGGAGAACACAGTTTTGAAAAAATTTCGCACGATTTTCAGTTTACTGCTCATATTCGGTTTCAGTGCAACGTTGCTTGGAAACGAATGGGCAAACTACTATTTTCCCGACAAACTCGGCAGCTACTGGGTTTACGAGGACCAGGATGGAGACGAACTAACACGCACCGCTATTGAGGCGACAGAAATTGATGGCGAAACCTATCGCGCCTTCAACTATGACCCGGAGCTGGACGATTGGAAAGATTACGAATACTACATCCGACCGAACTTTTATCACGTCGGTGAAGAGTGGGTCTCTTTTTTCGTCGGTGAGGATGTTGAAAGCTCAACGGAGGCACTCCTAACGCAGCAATTGGAGAAAGGATTTGCAGAACTAGAGCAACAAATGGCGAGTCAATTGCCACCCGGCGTTACCGTTGATTTCCAGCACACTGTTGAAAGCAAAGCACAAGATTATTTCTATCTTTTTCCAACACCCGCTACCTTTAATGAAGAGTGGACAGCTATGCAGATAGATGTCACAATAACGATGAGTCTTGACATTCAAGGAGCACCTATCCAAGTTCCCCCGGAACTTAAAAATATCACTAGCACCGCTACTGTTGTGGAAACAGGGAACGTTACTGGAACCGAAACCGTTGAAACAGCAGCAGGGACGTTTGAGGAGTGTTTAAAAATTGAGTTCCGGACAGAAACAACCACGGATGTTGCCGTACCTGATGAGCTTAAACAGCAACTCCCCGAACAACAATCGGACGAATCCTTTACAACGATTTGGTTGGCACCCAACGTCGGAATTGTCAAATTTGAACACAAACATGAGCAGTCCGACGAGGTGAGAACGCTTGAATTGACGAAATATGAAATCAAATCGGATGAATCTGAGAACGGAGATAGTGAGTAATTCTAATAGGCGTTCGGTTCGGTGATATTTTAAAGGTGGCAAGTTCATGTTAAAAAAATTGTGCTTTCTCCTCACGTTTTTCTTAATCTTCTGTTTCAGCGTGTCCCTAATAGGCGACGAATCCACGCAAAAATACTTTCCAGGCACATTAGGAAGTATTTGGGTTTACGAGGACCAAGATGGCAACGAACTAACACGCACCGCTGTTGAAGGTGAAGAAATCGCAGGTGAGATGTATCACGCGTTTAGTTATGAACCGGCGTTAGAAGATTGGACAGATTTTAACCGTTACCTGCACCTGCCGCGCTATCATGTCGGAACGGAGTGGATTAAGTTTGTTGTCAAGGAGGAGTTAGAGACAGCTGTGAAAGCACGTCTTACCCAGGAGATGGAGGCTTTCGCCAAATTTACAAAGAGCGTTGTAGAGAACAACGCTCCCGCGCAATTGAACCTTACCTTTAACGTCAACTACAATATAGGGGTGGAAGCGGCGGACCAATTCAATTTCCTTGCGGTTCAAGCGGCACCCGATGAAGAATGGGACACAACCCAGATAAATGCTACAATCACAATCACGTTCGATGTCCAAGGTTTGCCGGAGGCTCTTCAGAATAACGCTGAAACCGCAACAAGCACGCTCAATTTTGCTATTCTTGAAATAGGGAAACATCTCGGAACAGAAACCGTTGAAACACCCGCCGGCACCTTCGAAGATTGTTTGAAAATCGAATACCGAACGGAAACAGAGGTGAAAACCTCCGAACCTATCGAACCAGGGGCTGTCCCGGGAGAATCGGTTACGACTTTATGGTTAGCTCCAAATATCGGGCTCGTCAAGTTGCATCAGGAGGCTGAGAAAATTTTCCTGAGTGCTATGGCAAACAAGGAGTTAGAGGGTGCGGCCGTATCTGAGCAGGAGTGGGACGAAATTACCTCTGCCTCGGTTACGACTTATGAATTAAAAAGATACGAAATAGCTTCTGATACGTCTCAAGACGATAGCAGCAATTAAACCTATTCAAAAAACCTAAAAGGGAGATATCTCAATGTTAAAAAAATTGTGTACGGCTTCGATATTTTTGTTCGTTTTTAGTTTCAGCGTAACGTTGTTGGGCGATGAATCGGCACAAACATATTTTCCGGGTACGCTCGGCAGCTATTGGGTTTACGAAGACCAGGATGGCAACGAACTAACACGCACCGCCGTTGAAGGTGAAGAAATCGCAGGTGAAATATATCACGCGTTCAGTTATGAACCTGAGTTAGAAGATTGGGCAAATTATAGTCCTTTTATCTTTCCTTCTCTGTATCAAGTGAGTGATGAGGGAATCACAATCGTTGCCAGCGATGCGGTAGAAGAGGCATTCAAAGCCCGTTTTACCAAAGAGGTAGCTGACCTTACTACTATACTGGGAGAAGAAATGCCGGAGTTAACGTTTGACATCCAAGGGGAAGCCCCCCTGTTTTTGCTCCCGAACGATATTGTCGTCGATGAGGAGTGGGATGCAAACCAGTTCGCAGCTAATATTCGTTTTGAACCCGTAGGTAGCATGGATTTCACTATTATAGAAACAGGCATCGTTCTTGACACGGAAACCGTTGAAACAGTAGCGGGAACATTTGAAGACTGTCTGAGGGTTGTATATCGAACAGAAACAACCGCAGTCCTAACCCCTCAACCACCACCTGGTGAAGTAGATGCACCGGGCGAGACCGTAACAACATTGTGGTTTGCCCCTAACGTCGGTATTGTAAAATATCATCAGCAGATGGATTATATTTTTTTAGAGATGATACCGGATGAGGAGGATTTGCCGATACCGCCTGGCCCCACGCTGCGAACGTTGGAGCTAAAGAGATATGAAATCAAAACCGCAACACCTGAGAATGACGGTAGCAAGTAGTGAAGGCGGCCTGATATGCCGTTTCAATTTTCCAATATCAATTTGGAGGTATCCCTCATGCTGAGAAAAGTTTCGCTCGTTTTAGCAGCATTGCTTGTCTTTAGTTTTAGCGTAACCTTGTCGGGTGATGAATCGGCACAAACATATTTTCCAAGCACGCTCGGCAGCTATTGGGTTTACGAAGACCAAGATGGCAACGAGCTAACACGCACCGCCGTTGAAGACGAAGAAATCGCAGGTGAGACATATCACGCGTTTAGTTATGAACCCGCCTTCGAAGAAAAATGGGAGCACTATGAATACTACGTTCACCCTACGCTTTTCAAGGTAGACGAGACAGGCATTAAGTTTCTTATCGGCGATGAAGTCGTCAAAACCTACAAAGAACGACTTACAAAAGAATTGATGGCTGCTTTTGCAAGCCCCCCTGGTGCTAATGTGCCCGCATTTGATATAGAGGTTGAGGTGGAAACGCAACCGCATTTCTACCTGCTGCCAACACCTGTTAGTCCTAATGAGGAATGGGATACAACGCGAATCAAACCAACGGTTAAGGTAAAGATGGATTTTGCACAAAATAATTCTGAAGTGGATTCGGAGTTAGCAGGAGTGTTCCGTAGTACTACAATCTATTTCACTATTTTGGAAACAGGAAATATCTTCGCAACAGAGGCCGTTGAAACGCCTGCTGGCGTATTTAAAGACTGTTTGAAAATTGAATACCGCACGGAGACTGTAATGCCAGCACCTTTAGGTTCGAACTATTTTGAGGCGGGGGAATCCGTTTCAACGTTGTGGCTAGCACCAAATGTAGGTATAGTAAAATTTCACCAGGAATCTGAAAAACCTATTATAGGAGAAGAGATGGGACAGGTTGAAACCATGACCACTCAAATCAAAACGCTCGAATTAAAAAAATACGAAATCAAATCGGATGTGCCGGAGGCTGAATGAGCACTTTTCCCATCTATCGCCCTAGACGGCTACGCGCAAATGAAAACCTGCGCCGACTCGTCCGAGAAACCGGACTCTCTGTGGATGACCTCATCTATCCGATGTTTGTCGTACATGGACAAAACAGGGCAATAGAAATATCCTCTATGCCGGGGTGTTATCAATACTCAGTGGATAGACTCGTAGATGCTGCGGCGGAGCTTGCATCGCTTGGCATCCCTGGCATTATCCTGTTCGGCATTCCTGAAACGAAAGACCCGGTAGGGTCTGAAGCATACGCCGAAGATGGCATCATTCAACAAGCAGTCCGTGCTATTAAAGCCGCAGTGCCCGAGCTCCTTGTCATAACAGATGTCTGTCTCTGTGAATACACCGACCATGGCCACTGTGGCATCGTTGAAGCGGGAGAGGTGCAAAACGACCCAACGCTTGCGTTGCTGGTGAAAGAGAGTTTATCACATGCACGTGCCGGTGCCGATGTGATTGCTCCATCGGATATGATGGATGGGCGCGTCGGTGCAATTCGCAATGCATTGGACGAGGCGGGTTATGAAAATATCCCGATAATGGCGTATTCGGCAAAATACGCATCCGCTTTCTACGGACCATTTCGTGAGGCGGCAGAATCCGCACCGCAATTTGGCGACCGGCGTTCATATCAGATGGATACTGCGAATTCGGAGGAAGCCTTACGCGAAGTGATGTTGGATATTGAGGAGGGCGCGGACATTGTCATGGTCAAGCCTGCACTCTCCTATCTTGACGTTATCTATCGAGTCAAAACAGAATTTCGGGTACCGGTCGCTGCATACAACGTCAGCGGAGAATATGCGATGATTAAAGCAGCCGCGCAGAACGGGTGGGTTGATGAAAAGCGGGTTGCCCTGGAGGTATTGACAAGCATCAAACGCGCAGGTGCGGACATGATTTTGACCTACTTTGCAAAGTCCGTTGTGGAATGGCTGAACGGTTAGCGTGCATCGCAACCTCTTACAACAGTAGGCATCAGAGCCCTTAACCCTAAACCGATAGCAAACATTGAGGAAATATTAAAAAAAAGGAGAGGTAAGCCCAACCAACGGGCGGGCTGGATATACGGAAAAAGACGCTTTTCTTCTTAAGTTGACACTCGTAGTTAAAAGGAGAAGTAAGCCCAACCAACGGGCGGGCTGGATATACGTGAAGAAGACGCTTTTCTTCCTATAGTTAAAAAGAAGGGTAAGCCCAACCAACGGGCGGGCTGGATATACGGAAAAAGACGCTTTTCTTACGTATACCCTTAACGAACCGCAAGGAAATATTAAAAAATGGAAGATAGTAAATCTTTAGCTGCATGGCAACAATCACAGCAATTTATTCCCGGTGGGGTCAACAGTCCTGTGCGAAACTTCAGCAAAGTCGGCAGGCATCCCCGCTTTATAGACCGGGGTGCTGGTTCAAAAGTATACGACATCGATGGAAACGAATATATCGATTATCTCGCCTCTTGGGGACCGTTAATATTAGGGCATGCGCATCCGGTCGTTGTAGACGCTATCAACGCCGCAGCACTACGTGGTACCAGTTTCGGCGCGCCGACGACATTGGAAACAGAACTCGCTGAAATTATCGCTAACGCCGTCCCTTCTATTGAGCAGGTGCGCCTTGTTAGCTCCGGAACAGAAGCCACGATGAGCGCGATTCGATTGGCACGCGGATATACCGGACGCGATAAAATCATCAAGATAGATGGATGTTACCACGGTCATGTTGACTATCTATTGGCAAAAGCGGGGTCCGGCGTTGCCACCTTTGGGCTTTCAGATAGCGGCGGCGTGCCAGAGGATTTCGCACGCAATACCCTCACTGTGCCGTTTAACGATGCCGATGCAGTGAAAACGACTATTGATGCCAATCCGGAGGGAATCGCATGCCTCATTCTTGAACCGATTATGGGCAACATGGGAATTATCCCGCCGCGTGACGGGTATCTAGCACAGCTCCGTGAAATTACCGAGGCACACGGCATTGTGCTTATCTTCGATGAGGTCATTACAGGTTTCCGAGTCGCGTATGGCGGCGCGCAAACCTATTATAACGTTACACCGGACATGACCTGCTTAGGCAAAATTATCGGAGGCGGTTTACCGGTTGGAGCTTATGGCGGAAAACGGGAGATAATGCGATGCGTTGCCCCCGAAGGCGATGTCTATCAGGCGGGCACGCTCTCCGGTAATCCCTTAGCGGTCACCGCAGGCATAACCACTTTGAAACAGTTGGGTGAACCGGGGGTTTATGCGCAGCTGGAAAATAGGGCAGCTGCCCTTGCGGATGGTCTTGCCGCTGCAACGCAAAAGCATGGCATAGATGCATGGCATAGCCGCGTCGGTTCAATGCTGATGCTCTACTTCACACCCGAAACGGTTACCGATGCCGATGGTGCAAGAACTGCCGATACAGAACGATACCGTCAATATTTCTGGGGACTTGTAGAACGCGGGGTCTATGTTGCCCCCTCTCAATTTGAAGCTGGATTTGTCTCTTTAGTTCATTCCGAAGAGGATATTGAGAAAACCGTCCAAGCTGCAACGCAAGTATTATCCACTTTTTAAAACCGCGATGTGTGTGGAAGAGTGGAAGGTTGGAAGAGTGGAAGAAGGGAGGGGTGGAAGGATGAAGCGAAAGAAGTTGTCTGAATCGCGGATTATCGCGGATTACACAGATTTCGCGGATTGTCCGGTGCGTAACAATCCAAGCTTATAGGTTAGGGGGTTGTGTGTTTCTATAAACATATCACCCATACTGGGTTAGTGGTCTACTCGGCAAATTCTTATGCCTTATGAGTTTACGGATAATAGCCGTGACATCGCACTGTGCATGTGATTATGGCGTGTCTATTTTACGATATAAACTTAGCGAGTGAACCACTTAGTCCCAGTATTCGGGCGACAAGCCCGCTCCTCAAGGACGATATATTTATAGAAAACAACGCAACCCAGACAGACTAAACCCCGTAGGGGTGATATGTTTATAGAATGTTGACTTATGGCCGTATGTGAAGACGATGAATCAAATAAATTTGGTATTAGAGGAGCTGAATGTCCAATTTTAATGGAATTGTCCAATTAATTGCCGATGACCTCAAGGCTGTTGAGGCGAAATTGACTGAAAATACAGCGAGTGAATATAGTTTTGTAGATATGGCAGTCCAGCACGTAGTAGCGGGCGGCGGCAAACGGATTCGGCCCGTGCTCGTTGTACTTTCCGCCAAAACGTGTGGATACGAAGGGGCAGCCGCACATACACTTGCTGCCGTTGTTGAGCTCATTCATGTGGCATCGCTCGTTCACGACGATGTTCTAGACGAAGCTGCTATCCGCCGCGGGCGAGAAACGTTACAAACGAAATGGGGCAATAAGGTTGCCGTACTCGTCGGGGATTATCTCCATGCACGCGTGCTCTCTATGTTAGTGTACCGCCACGCGGATGACCCCGCCATGGAAATTCTTGCTGATACCACGCAAGCGATGTGTGAAGGTGAAGTCATACACGCCTATAAAAGCGGTGACTTCAATATATCCGAAGCCGAATATCTCAAGATTGTCAGCTTCAAAACAGGAAAACTTATCGCCGCCTCCTGCACGCTCGGCGCACATCTCGGAACGACCGACCCACAACAGATTGAAGCACTTACAACCTACGGACAGCAAATCGGCACCGCTTTTCAAATCGTGGATGACCTGCTCGATTTCGTGGAAGACCCGGAGAAATTAGGAAAAAACGCCTTCAGCGACCTTCGCGAGGGAAAACTCACATTTCCCATTATCCACACCCGGAAAGTTTGTGATGATGCAGAGAAGCAAGCACTTGAGAAAGCACTCAATCCTAACACGGACGAAGCGGAAGCAATTGCGTTTGTAGAAACACTGTTTCAACGGTACGGAGTCGAACCCTACTGTTTAAAGGTCGCACAAGGTTATGCCGACCGTGCCAAAGCCGCACTCACAACGTTACCAGAGAACGATGCCCGAATTGCACTAGAACAGCTTGCTGACTACGTTGTCTCGCGAGATTCATGAGACAGGACTTACGCAGCACGTTGATAAATCCTTATGATAATGGGATGTAAAGGGAGAACTAGCGGGCGGGAGGACCCCGCCCTTGAGGAGCGGGCTGCTTGCCCGAATACTGAGCTTATGTTCTAAATTTGCGTAAGTCCCGATGAGAAATTGTCTACTATAGGTCGGGGCGGTGAATCTCTCCAGAGACCACCCGATGCAATTAAGAATACATCAGAAACCTCCGTCGAGATTTACCACACGGCACTATAACTGCAAAAACTACCGTACTCCGCAAGGAATATTCAATTGTTTTATCCGGCTTACCTAAATATTCAGAATCGAAAATGCCTCGTTGTTGGAGGTGGGACCGTCGCAGAACGGAAAGTTGTCTCCATGCTTCTCAGCGGGGGTGATGTCACGTTCATCAGTCCTGAGGCGACAGACCTATTGACGTTCCTTGCACAGCACAGCAAAATCTGCTGGCACAAACGGCAACTACAATCGGGCGACACGAACGGATATTTCCTCGTCTCTGCTGCAACCGATTCCACGGCTATCAACACTGCTGCTTTCAGAGAGGCGTACGAAGTGAACAAAATCCGATTGGTAAATGTGGTAGATGTTATTCCACAATGCACCTTTGCTGCTGCTTCTGTCGTAACGGATGGCGAGCTCATGATTAGCATCTCCACGAGTGGCAAAAGTCCTGCAACGAGCCGCCGTATCCGCGAATACCTTGAGGAGGTGCTGAAGACGACATCGTTATATACACTTGGATATGATGCGAACGGAAAACCGATGCCGATTGAAAATCAACAGCTGCCGTATCCCGTTTATCTCCTATTAGAAAATCGTCTGTGCGTTGTGCTATCTTCTACGAACGACACGGGGAACGTGCCTACGACTTCACAGGAAACGTCAGCACTTGAAAACCGAGTCTCACTGTTACAGCAATGCGGTGCTAAAGTCCTTCACAATCCCCCTCACTTTGATGACGCGTTCCTTGTCATTTCCGACAGTGAGATTTCGGAGGCTTCGGATATGCCGTTACGAGAACAGCTGGATAACCGCGACGCTGGCACTTTCTTCACACCCCATCTCATAATAGATGACAACCTGATAATTAGTATTGCGACACGGAACGAGGCATCTGCGTCCAAAGCGAAACAGCTCCATCAAGTGCTTACCGAACAATTTGAAAACAGCGGTTATGGCGCGTTTGTCTCGTTCCTCGGAACGTTACGCCCGGCAGTCCTCAGAACATTTCCTACATCAAAAATGCGTGGTGATTTCTTTGAAACCCTTATTGGACACGTTACAACGGACACCTCACCGAGAACGACCTGTTGCCTTGGGTTCGGAAATCCTGCATGTTCTGCCGACTGCCTTTTCAATTGGGTACGGCACGGCAAACTTGAGCACGCTAACACCTTTGCCTCGGAACTTTTGGCAAACAAACATAGCACGACATAGCCTTGGCGGACTCCGTGAGACCTTTATGTTAACGTTAAATTTTCTATTTCTCATCACGCTTCTGATATACTTAGCAGCCAGCATTTTTCAGACCCTTTCGCTGACCATTGGGACACGCACCGAAGCCTTAGCGATTCGTCCAACAATTGAGCGTATTGCTTTTTGGGGAACGACCTGCGGCTTCACTTGCCTCACTGTCTTCATCGGGCTCTGGTGGCTAGAGCAGGGGAATTTTCCGATAACATATTGGACGAACTCTACTGCCTTCTTTGCATGGGCAATCACATTAATCTATCTGATTATCGTTCGTTTAACACAACTTCGCGCCCTCGGCACCTTCGTTGTGCCTATCGCCTTCATTGCAATCTTGGTGTCTTACGGTTTCACCCGAAATAGTGTGACCCTCCCGGAACAGTTGCGAACCTATTGGTTAGTCGCACACGTCACGCTCATCTATCTCAGCTATGCCGCGTTTACCGCAGCATTTGGATTTGGACTGATGTACCTGATAGCGGAAAAACAGATTCGTGAAAAGACGCGAACGCTCTTTCACAATCTGCTCCCCTCCCTTGGGGTATCCGATGAACTTGGATACCGCTGCACTATCCTTGGTGTAATTCTGCTTACCATGGGAATTGTTGTAGGTGCGCTCTGGACGCAATATATCATCGAGGTCCCCTGGAATTGGTTTGATGTGAAGATTATCTCTACGCTGGCGACCTGGTTCATCTACGTTATACAAATCGGTATCCGTCAATTTTGGGGTTGGCGCGGTAGAAAGGCAGCTTATGCTGCAATCGTCGGGTTAGTCGCTGTTCTTTATACCTACGTCGGCGTTGACATCTTTTTGGAAAGTGTGCACACCTTCAAATGAAATGTAAGCAGCACGTAGTCTCGTTTAGACTTTGGTGAGTGATAGCATTTTTGCGTGGGCGGATTCTAAAATTGAATCCCGAATGAAGGTGGTGGCATTTAAAATCTCTATACCGATGAGTTCGCCGTTCCCGTTCAATTCGGCGGTAATATTCGGGCTGAGTTCAAGACTATCGCTTTCTGGATCATCGGAAATCGCCAGGTGCAATATGTCTTCTTTCTCAAAGTATGTCATCTTTGTTTTATTCAAAAGTGTACCTCCGTATTCTAACTCGGAATCGAATCTGTTGACGAGTTGTGGCGTGAACCGTTATTGGAGTGACAATATCTTGATAGACCTATTCTGGGATGACTTCATTGTATATAGTATAGCGTGACAATCCTTTGTAGTCAAGTTTAATTTTTTGGGGGTGTGTAAAGTTTTTGTACAAAACCGGTGCATAAGTTACACTTTTTGACACAAAGTGTGTCTTTTGGTTTTCGGTTCTGAATGCCCGCAAACGCATGCCCCGTCTATGTTTGTAAGCGGTTTTGACCTATATTTTTCAAAACACATAAAGAACAAAGTGTGACATTTCGACCGCCGATTTTCAGGTATCATTCCTGCCTACTTTTCTTACCGTTCTGCATACTGGGGTTTAGTCCGACCGGGTTGCGGTGTTTTCTATAAATAACGTAAGCTTGATAATAAATGTCCGTATGCTGTAGACACTTTTCATTGCGAAAAAAGCGGGGTAATTGTAGCACAAACTTCCTAGTTTGGGTCTTCCATCTTCGCTAAAAATATCCGAGGACACCGCAGGTGAAAACTTTTTTCAAACTCACGTTATAAATATATCGCCCCGCTGGGGCTAGGTTGTGTGGTGTTCACGTCTTCTATAAACATTCCGCCCCGCTGGGGCTAGTTTGTGGGGCGGTTGTGTTTTCTATAAATATATCGCCCCGCTGGGGCTAGTTTAAAGAGGCGACACCCTTAATCGCAAAATTGTGATGCGGACACCTCTTACAATCCGCGAAATCCGTGTAATCCGCGATAATCCGCGATTTGTGGCGTACTCGCCCAAATGCGACGTGCATTCAGACAACACACCAAATCCACCAAAACCCACATTTCTTAAATCTTTTTTCTTGACAATATCTGTCAAAAGTGTTTAGCATAACGAGTTGTGCTAAATGACTTTTTGTCCAACATTATTTCACACAAACAGAACGTTTTGTCCGTGTTTCTCTTATGTTTGGACGCTCTTCAGTCCTGTATGGACGATATATTTATAGCGAAGCGTTCCCCCTTTCTCTTTAGTCCCATAGGGACGATATGTTTGTTCGACACCATCCAAATCTGTGAGAAAAACAAAAACAATCAGTTAACTGACACAAGTCGTTAGCATAGAAAATGTTTTGACATTAATGGGGATATGTGATATAATTTAATCGGTTATGATTTACACGACGCGCGAGGAATTTTAACAACCTATTAGATTTTCTGTTGAAAAAACATGAATCATATTGTGTCCATTGGAACAAGCCACCATACAGCCCCGATTGAATTCAGGGAGAAGCTGGCGTTTTCCGAAGAACAACTTATTGAATCTCTTCAGCACCTACGCATTAATGGGGATATGTGATATAATTTAATCGGTTATGATTTACACGACGCGCGAGGAATTTTAACAACCTATTAGATTTTCTGTTGAAAAAACATGAATCATATTGTGTCCATTGGAACAAGCCACCATACAGCCCCGATTGAATTCAGGGAGAAGCTGGCGTTTTCCGAAGAACAACTTATTGAATCTCTTCAGCACCTACGCGAATCTTATCAGGTTCAAGAGGCGGTAATCCTTTCGACCTGCAACCGGGTTGAGGTCTATGCCGTCGCGAATTCACGTAGCATTGCAGAAACTCCTACGAAGTCGCTGGTGCAATTCCTGTCGCGCTATCATCGCGTCGGCGTGGAGGTCCTTAAAAAATGGAGCTATCTCCATCACGACCTGGAGACTATCCGACACCTCTTTCGTGTCACGGCGAGTCTGGACTCCATGGTCGTTGGTGAATCGCAAATTTTGGGACAGGTTAAGGAGGCGTACGATATTTCGCGTTCTGCGGGAGGGGCGGGCACTATTCTCAACAGTCTCTTTCCGAAGGCGTTCAGCGTGGGGAAACGGGTTCGCTCCGAGACAACTATCGCTGCCGGGGCAGTCTCTATCAGTTATGCCGCCGTTGAATTGGCAAAAAAAATCTTCAACACATTGGAAGGCAAAACAGTCGCAATTATCGGCGCAGGCGAAATGAGCGAACTGACCGCGAAGCATCTCGTTGCCAACGGAGTCTCCAAGGTTATCGTCGCCAACCGCACATATCAAAACGCTGTCAAAATCGCAGAGAAATTTAACGGTACCCCTTACGCTTACCAGGACGACCTCGGTTTTCTCATCGAGGCGGACATTGTTATTAGCTCCACAAATGCCCCCACTTACCTCATCAAACGGAAACCGCTTGCAAACATCATGAAAAAGCGAAAACATCGCTATATGTTTCTCATAGACATCGCTGTGCCTCGCGACATCGAACCGGATGTGGGCAAAGTTGACCACGCCTTCCTCTATAACATTGACGATTTAGAGGCTGTTGTCGCCGCGAACCTCAAAGAACGGCAACAGGAAGCATCCCGCGCTGAACTGATTGTCTCTGAAGAGGCAAGACGATTCCATGCCCAATTGCAAATCCTTGAAGTGAACCCAACTATTAAGGCACTGCACCAGCAGTTCCAACAGATAGCCGAAACGGAATTGGAGGCATGCTTCGGAAAAACGGAACTCTCCGATAAGCAGGAAGCAGCCGTGGCATCTATGACACAAGCAATCGTCAAAAAACTCCTCCACGACCCTATGAAGAATTTACGCCACGCTGTCAACGATAACGATGCGGACCACGGGCAATATGTCCAGGCACTACAGGAAATCTTTGCATTGAATACCGATGAGGAATCACAATGAATCGTTCTGTCACAATCGGCACCCGTGGCAGTCAACTTGCACTCTGGCAGGCACACTTCGTTAAGGAACAATTGGCACGCCATTTTCCGGATGTTAAGGTTGACCTCAAGATTATCAAAACCACCGGCGACACTATTCAAAACCGTTCCCTGATCGGATTGGGCAAAGGGGTGTTTACCAAAGAGATAGAAATTGCACTCTTAAATAGGAGCATAGACCTCGCTGTCCACAGTCTGAAAGATTTGCCTACAGCCCTGCCCGATGGACTTCACATCGCAGCGATACCTGCTCGCGAGGATGCCCGCGATGTGCTTATCACATGCACAGGCTTACCGCTATCAGAATTGCCAAGTGGTGCCAAAATTGGCACGACAAGCCCACGCCGAAAAGCACAACTCCTTTACGCGCGTCCAGATTTAAGCGTCGTTGATGTACGTGGCAACATTGATACACGGTTACGCAAACTTCACGAAACCGAACTGGATGGCATCATACTCGCTGCTGCTGGTATTAAACGGCTCCTCAGCCCGAAAATTATCACCCAATTTTTTGATACAGACCTGATGGTGCCGGCTGTCGGACAGGGGGCCCTCGCTATTGAAGCGCGAACCGAAGACGCAGCTGTAGCTACACTGCTTGCACCTCTAAACGATTGCAAGGCAGAAGCCGAAATCACCGCTGAAAGAGCACTATTGGAAAAACTCGGTGGCGGATGTCAGGTGCCGATTGGTGCAAATGCCAAGCATGTCAACGGCACACTCTCAATTATCGCGGGGGTCTGCCATCCGGAAGGGACGCAGCGCATCGTGGAAAAATCTACTGCTTCCCCAAACAATGCACAGGAATTAGGCGAAATCGTCGCTGAAAAACTGAAAAACAGCGGCGCAACCGAACTGCTATCCGCGGAACAGGTAAAACACTGATGAACGAGGCTACAAAAAAAACACACCCCGGTATAGTTTACATCGTCGGTGCTGGGCCCGGTGATAAAAAACTCATCACACTCAAAGGCTTGGAATGCCTACAGCAAGCCGATGTTGTCATCTACGACCTGCTGCTGAACGACACACTATTACAACACTGCCCCGCGCACACCGAGAAGATTCGAGCCCCCGACCCAAGAATCCGAACGACACGCCAAGCCGAACTGAATCAACTACTGATTCAGCAGGCAAAAGCGGGTAAAACCGTCGTTCGCCTCAAGGGGGGTGACCCCTATATCTTCGGACGCGGCGGCGAAGAGGCAATTGCACTCACCGAAGCGGGTATACCGTTCGAGATAGTCCCCGGCATCACTGCTGGCATCGCGGCATCGGCTTATGCGGGCATCCCCGTGACGCACCGAGACTACGCCTCCTCGGTAGCATTTGTGACAGGACATTCCGCCGCGCTAGGTCAAGATTCAAACATTCATTGGGAACACCTCGCCACTGCGGTGGACACCCTCGTTGTCTATATGGGGGTTGCGCATCTGTCCCAGATTGTGGAGCGGCTGCTAACTCACGGCAGAAGTCCGCAAACGCCTGTCAGTTTGGTCCGAGTTGGAACAACACCCCAGCAATATGTCGTCCAAGGCACACTTGCCGATATTGCAGAGAAAACCGCAGCAGTCCAACTGAAAAGCCCCGCTGTTATCGTCATCGGTGAAGTCAATCAGCTCCGAGCGCAGCTCCGATGGTTTGATACGAAACCGCTCTTCGGAAAACGAATCCTTGTCACGCGCGCCCGCGCACAGGCAAGCGAATTCGCTGACCTCCTGGAGGCAAACGGCGCAGAGGTTATCCAATTTCCTACCATAGAGATACACCCTATCGATATTGACCCCGCAGCTATACCCACCCCTAAGGAGTCCGATTGGGTTATCTTTACAAGTGTCAACGCTGTTGAGATTTTTTTTGAACGTCTACGGGAAATAGGACTGGATGCACGCGCGTTCGGCACAAGCAAAATCTGTGCCGTCGGTCCGAAAACGGTTGACGCACTTAACCGCATCGGCATCTATCCTGACTTTGTTCCATCGCATGCCCGCGGGGGTGTCGTCGCCGCGGAAATAGGGGATGTGCAGGGAAAGACAATTCTCCTACCACGAGCGAAAATCGCTACGCCGGACCTCCCCAACGGTTTGCGTAAAAGAGGGGCGCGCGTGGAAGAAATTCCGATTTACGATACCGTCAAAGTCCAAAACGAGAGTAGTCAGATTATTGAGGCGGAGCTTTTAGAGGGCAGAATTGACTTCGTTACGTTTACCAGCTCTTCAACAGTGCTCAACTTTCTTGAGATGTTCCCAACACGTACGGCTAAAGAATTGTTGACGAATGTTCAGGTAGCTGTCATCGGCCCAACAACAGAGGCAACAGCGACCCAACACGGTGTGCGGGTTGATGTCGTAGCAAAAGAAGCCTCTATTGAGAGTCTTGTAGAGGCAATTTTAACGCTCCGCCTGCCGTGACAGAAGTGCCAATTTCTAACTGGACATACAATTGCAATTGTGGTAACCTAGAGATAATCACGAATTCAAAATCACGTCAAAGGGGAAAAAAGAGAGACCATGGACAAAAAAGAGGAACTCATTGCGGAACTCTCCGCGCTACTTGGTCCCAAAAACGTTTTAACCGATGCAACCGCGCTATCGGTATACGAATGCGATGCCGCGCCCTCGTTTAAGGCACTACCAGATGTCGTCGTTTTTGCGGATACAACAGAGCAGGTATCAGATATTGTCAAGTTAGCGAACAAATACAGCACACCATTTATCGCACGTGGCGGTGGGACCGGCTTGAGTGGCGGCATGCTTTCTGTTCAGGGGGGAATTATCATCGCACTCAATCGAATGAATCGCATCCTTGAGATAGATATTGAAAACGAACGCGCCGTGGTTGAACCCGGTGTCGTCAATCTACTTTTGTCACAAGCCGTGCAGAACCAGGGGTACCATTACGCGCCGGACCCGTCAAGTCAGAAGGCTTGCACAATCGGGGGAAATATTGCAGAAAACTCTGGCGGCCCGCATACCTTAAAATACGGTGTCACCTCCGACCATGTGCTCGGCATGGAGGTTGTAATGCCGGATGGTGAGATTATAGAGTTCGGCGGGGCAGTTGAAGAGGTGCCCGGCTACGACCTGCGTGGTCTTCTCATCGGCTCCGAAGGCACATTTGGCATCGTGACGAAAGCGACAGTCCGCCTCACACGGAATCCGCAAGCGTATCAGACCGCTTTGGCAGTCTTTGATAACATGGACGATGCATCTAATGCTGTCTCGACGATTATCGGTGCAGGCATTATCCCCGCTGCGTTGGAAATGATGGACAGCCTCGTCATTCGTGCGTTAGAGGAGGCGTTCCAATTCGGGTTTCCACTTGATGCCGAAGCGGTACTCATTGTGGAACTTGATGGAATTGAAGCGGGAATGCAGAACCAAGCCGCGCGAATTCTGGAAATCTTCAAACAGCATGATGCCCGTGAGGTGAATTACGCCAAAGATGAGGCGGAACGTCAGCAGCTTTGGAAGGCACGGAAAAGCGCGTTCGGCTCATTTGGCCGGCTTGCACCGAACTATATCACACAAGACGGTGTTGTACCCCGCACACGTTTACCGAAAGTCCTCCGCCGTATCTCCGAAATTTCCGAAAAATACCAAATCGCAATTGCAAACGTTTTTCATGCAGGCGATGGTAACATACACCCTATCGTCCTCTTTGATGAACGGGACCATGACCAATGTGAACGGGTGGAACATGTGAACAGAGAAATACTCACAGTATGTGCTGAAGTTGGCGGAACAATCACCGGTGAACACGGCATCGGCGTTGAAAAGATGGATTATATGCCGTTAATCTTCAGTCCTGCGGATTTGCAGGTGATGACAAATGTCAAAGCAATCTTCAATCCGACAGGCCTCTGCAATCCCGGTAAAATTTTCCCGACCGCTGAATCATACACAAAACTCGGGCTGCAACCGGTTCCCGAAGAGTCGGCATCTCCTCTGTAGGAGCGTGCTGTGCACGCGATACCGTTCTTATGTAGGAGCGTGCTGTGCACGCGATATTAAGGAGCGGGCTGTCTACTATTTCAGATATCTGATTATAATCACAACATCTGGTTTCCAATTGCTAATTGCCAATTATGAGATAAACAAATGGCTGAATATGTCACAGGGGTCAATCCCGATATCCTCAAATGGGCACGTACTAGTTCTAACTATACCGTTCAGGACATCGCTGCATCCCTCAAGAAGGATATTTCAATTATCCAGGCTTGGGAATCCGGTGAACGTGCGCCCACTTATCGTCAACTTGAAAGGTTAGCCGACAAATACAAACGACCTCTCGCCATTTTCTTTTTCCCTGAACCGCCTGAAGAGCCAAATATTGCAGAGAATCTTGCGCTACGGAGTGCCGATATTGAAGGTTTGTCGCCACGTATCCATATACTGCTCCGGCAGGCTTATGCGCGACAGCTCTCCTTAATGGAACTGAATGTAGGGAACAACCCAGCCGAAAATAAAATTTTTCGTGCTTTGCAAGCGCGACTTAACGATTCACCGCTCGAACTCGCCAAACAGACGCGCGCCTATCTGAACATCAGTGTTGACCAGCAGATAGGTTGGAATAGCCCGGCAGAAGGTTTCGACAATTGGCGGGACGCAATTGAGGAGAAAGGCGTTTTCGTTTTCAAAGACGCGTTCAAAGATGGTGCTATTGAGCAACTCGCGGAGCACCTAAACGTAAAGGTCAAGCAGATTCCCCAGCTCTTTGATATTCATCAGCGATAAAAGGAAACAGCAATGCAATACAATAAAACCGAGCGAACTTTTGATTGTGAACCCACGCTCACCGATACACAGGTACTACAGTTCTGTAGAGATGGCTACCTACACCTCCAAGGGGTCGTCCCTGATGAGATAAACCAACGCACCTACGATTATCTGAACGGCGACATCCCAATCAATCCGAGTTATATCCCCGATGGAATGACACACGCCGATTTAGAACGAATTCGGGATACACACGAACCGAGCTCTATTTTACTTGAGGACTGGTACATTGCCCACGTCCTTCTCAACCCGGAGCTTGCCGGGGTATTGCGGTCTCTGCTAGGTAAGCACATCGGATTACCTGTGCTGGTGAGCAATCATCGGGTTGAATGTCCGATGCACGCCCAAGCGTGGCATTACGATGCCGATTGCCTTTTCGGTCCGGAGACCAATTTCTTAGAGGTCTTCTATTTTCCACAAGACACACCCATAGAAATGGGACCGACAGAACTACTTCCCGGTTCACATATTTCCCCAAAAAACCGAGACATAACAGAAAAAGGCACCGCAAGCGATGGGCCAGCGGGTTCATTCGTTATCCACTCACAGAGTATCATGCATCGGCGCGGGGAGTCTACCGCCACCGGATTACGACACATGCTCAAATACAGTTATTGGCGAACAGTCCCACCGACACGCGACTGGATACAGGACCCAGATTTCGACTTTCAGCGGGCCCCTTATGGCGGACACGGTGTCGCCCAATATGTTGCTCACATGTTCTATTGGTTATGCGGAAAAGGCGAGGAATTTCGCATCATCGGCGGACAGGCGTGGCCCTGGCGCAGCGAAAACCAGATCGGCCCCTCCTACGGATTTGGACATGCAACAGGATATTTACCCAATTGGCGCAAAAATAATCCTGATGAGTATGCTGTTGGATAGTCTATCGCTTTGATGTGAGGAGCTCTCATGCGCCGGTATAGCATTCAGACCAAAATTGTGCTCCCCTTTTTGCTTCTTTTCGCACTTGTGACCCTCGGTATACCGTTGATGACAGCGGAAATCTTCGCGTGGAAATATAACGAACAGTTCATACGCGAAACGCAAGAGTGGCTCAACATAATTCGCAAAACCGGGTTTATTCAAGATGCCGAAAAGGTCAAGCAGGCGTACAGCGTAGAGGTGATGGTATTCGGCTCAGATTACACACTCAATGCAACTACCCTTACCATTCCATCTCGTACCGGAGAAAATTGGCAATCTCTCCCTGATAAAATGAAACTCCCGCAGGTAGCCGAACGGTTGAAGCAGGCGAATAAGACTCCTATCGTCCAAGATGTTACGCTCGGTGGCAAACCGTATAAAGCCTTTTATCTCTTACTACCGCTCGGACGGCTCTACTGTTTATTGCGTCCCATGGATGACATCGCTGCAGCAAAGCGGACCCTCACGTGGTATATGCTAGGCATCGCGCTGATTGTTAGCGGTTTAGTTGCCCTCATCAGTCATCTCATCGGGAAAAATTTAATAGGCCCAATAAAAACGTTAGTCCGTTTTACAACGAAGGTCGCAGCGGGAAACCTTGACGAGCAGTGTGAAATTACAACACAAGATGAAATACGGGATTTGGCGGTGGCGTTTAATCAGATGACGCTGGACCTGAAACAGTCAAGGGATAAACTGATTCAAGCCGAACGGCTTGCAACAGCAGGAAAAATGTCAGCCTCGTTCGCTCACGAAATCCGTAACCCCCTATCGTCTATGCGGATGCTAGCACAGATGTTAATGCAAAAACCGGAAATGTCCACCGAACAACATCAGCAATCGCTACAGTATATCCTCGAGGAGATTGAACAGATTGATGGTATCGTCAAAGGCTTGATGGATTTTGCTCGGCCCGCAACGCTTAACCTTGTGCAGCAACCCCTTGACCGGACACTAAAAGCCGTTTTAGCCTTGATGGAGGCAAACTTAGCACATCACAAAATTCAGCTAGTATTAGAACTGGCACCCGCCCCCTCTGAGATTCAGTTTGATTCTGATAAATTGAAACAAGCCGTTATGAATGTTGTGCTAAATGCAATGGAAGCGATGCCACAAGGCGGCACATTAACGCTGTCTACAGTCGAAGAAGGGGGGGAGATATGCATCAAAATTAAGGATACAGGTACCGGTATCCCCGACGCGGATATGGCACATCTGTTTGAACCGTTCTTTACTCGAAAAACGAAGGGAGTAGGGCTCGGGTTAGCAAACGTTAAACGTATTCTTGAAGAGCATGGTGGGGACGTGAAGATTGAAAGCACACTCGGTGAAGGCACTACGGTTTCAATGCAGTTGCCAATGAATACCCCCGGCCCCTCATAGACGCGCTGACAGATTCGAAATATCAGCGAACCTATGAAACAGACTCTAACCATTCAATAGCTACCTGTTCACCCTGCTCGATTGCGATTTCGACAGCGCGTTTGGCATGTTCCAAAAGGTCTTTTGTCTGATTGTGTCTGTTATGAGAAAAAAGGTAAATTACAACGTTTTTCTACGTCCCATTTTAATTTGCCATAGTGCAATTTTTCATGTTACAATTAGAAACGTGAGTTTGAAAAAAGTTTTCCCCTAGTATGAGAAGCAGGCAACCGTTTGCCCGAATATTGGGCGAGAAGTTCGCTCCTTAGGGACGATATGTTTATAGGCCTCTGGGTTTCTGCCCGTCTCTTAGTCCCGTAGGGACGATATGTTTATAGAAGGTCCGTTTCCACCCCAACTTAGTCCCAGTATTCGGGCAAGCAGCCCGCTCTTTAAGGACGATATGTTTATAGAGGTTACGGCAAGCGGACATTTATTATCAAGCTCACGTAATTAGAAGTTGACATACTCCCCCAGCTAAAGCAAGGGGGATTCTTTTGAAAGTGAATCCCATGCTCTCTGGTGCGGATTGTGGGGTATAGACTTCGGGTGAAGTCTGCGAGGGCTGCTCGCAATAGCAAGACTGACATCCTCTAATCCAAAGGTTGATGCCCCAACCTTTAAAATATTTATGGCAGCGTTAACGTCCCGATGGTGTTTCTGCGCGCAAGTAGAACAACACCATTGACGAACAGACAAGTCCAGCTGCTGTTTTCGCTGTCCACAGTGGCTACAAGTCTTAGAAGTCGGTTCAAAACGGTCAATATAGTGAACCTCTTTACCGTGTTTGACCGCTTGATGTTGCAACTTTTGATGAAACGAGTAGGGCGCAATATCAGAAACTTGACGACCCCAGATGCGTTTCATCCCCTCAAAAGTCAACGTCTCAAAACAGAGGTCATCGTGTTCATGCACAAAACGCTTCGCGAGTTTCCAATGATGATCCTCACGTTGTCTCTTGATTTTACGGTGTTTGCGTGCCACATCTAAGCGGGAACGCTCACAGTTGTTGCTACCCTTTACTTTCTTAGCATGGGCACGTTGTGCCACAGACAAATCCGCCATAGAGGTTTTATAGAACTCAGGAGACGCATATTCTGTGCCATCGGAACAGGTGAACATCGTTTTGATACCGAAATCATACCCTGCAGCACTACCCGTCTTAGGTAGGATTTCAGATACGGTGTCATCTGTTACAACACACATATAGAAGTCACCAACGCTATCTGCTTTGATAGTGACTGTCTTAATATTACCTACTATCTCGCGGCTTAGATTAAACCGATATTGTTTTTCCATTATACGGACCCTATCACCATAGAAACTATAGCCAGAGGGGGACATTGTGAATGAATACGGTTTGCGCCATGAACGAAACTTAGGCGGACGCTTCGCAATACACTTAAAAAAACGCTGATACCCGGTGTCTAAACGCCGCAGTATATCACGCGCCGCCCAAGAGTCTAACTCACGCCAGTGCGAAAACACTTCAGGATGTGAGTTCCTAAGGACGGTAAAGGCACGCGACATCTCAGGAAGCGACATATACGCAAGACCAAGAGAATAGCGCGTCCGCTGCCAACCTAAAAAATAGTTCCAAACATCATGGGCCACCCACGTTAAACGCTTGAGATTACGATTACGCGGGGCACGAAAAAGTTTGTATTTTGTGGTATACATCTAAGGGTATCCTGCCTTGAAAAGTTGCTACCTGCCTCTAAAAAGGGGCGGAGAAGTCTATAGATTCTCCGCTAAGGCATTAAATAGAGTATACCCCATTTTTCAGGAAAAGTCAAATTAAAATTTCAACTCATGCGCCGCTACTACATCCCCCAGCTAAAGCATGGGGGTTTTGTAGCGGAAGATTTGATAAACAAAACCGATATTAAAATTTGAGATTATCAATTTAAAAATTTGCTATGCACTTGAACTATCCCGGAGACGAGGTGAGTCGTATTCTCACGAATTTCAGGTTCAATAATAAACAGCCATTCGTTGGGGTATTTTTTAGACATTTTGAAATTCACTGCTCAGAGCAGGTCTGTCGCTAGAGCTCAACAACGATGTACTGCTGTTCAACTGTAACCGGAAACGTATCTGCAACATAGGGCCCCTTTCCTGGTCCGGCATCGAACGTATCAATATCCTTCCCGCTTGCCACGTGTACGTCGTACTGACGCACCCGTTTCTGTGTAGGGTTCCACCAGGATTGCCCAGTTTTGATATCAAATTCCCAGCCGTGCCAGGGACATCGAAGAATTTCACCTCTGCGTGTATAGGTATAGGTGCCTGGAGCTGGTGACTCTAGCAACCCGGTGATAAGTCCTTTACATAGCGGGCCGCCTTGGTGTGGACAACTGTTGCGTATCGCGAAAAATTCACCCTTGATATTAAAAATGCCGATGGAACGTCCGCCAATGTCGACAACTTTACGTTCACCGGGGGGAATTTCATCTACAGTTGCAACCACGTATTTAGCCATATCTCTCTTTTTTGGGAGGAAGTGTGTCCGATTACGTCCGCTTTCTATAAAACTGATGGGAACGATGGGGTGTACTGGATTTGAACCAGTGACTTCTACCGTGTGAAGGTAGCGCTCGTACCCCTGAGCTAACACCCCGTCGTGAAAGATGGGCCCACTAGGACTCGAACCTAGGACCAGCCGGTTATGAGCCGGCGGCTCTGACCACTGAGCTATGGGCCCGTGTGCTTTTAATTAATTATACCCTATTTTTGATTAAAAATCAAGATTTTTTCAATCGACGAAACCGCGTAGGCGATGACTGCGAACTGGGTGTCGAAGTTTTCGGAGGGCTTTCGCCTCAATTTGACGAATCCGTTCCCGGGTGACATCAAAGACAACCCCGACTTCTTCAAGGGTTTTCGGGTATCCTGTCGTAATACAAAGCGCAGCGATTCGTTGCCGCGTCGTTTCAGACAGCAACGGCCGCTTGGAGTCGTCTTCAATTCCGAATCGCAGAATAATGACCTCGCGTTCCCGTTCAGATAGGTCGGCGAGAACATCTTGGATGCGCTCCTTGAGAATCGTTAGCTCCGCCTCCGTTGTTGGCGATGGTACAGTAGTATCTTCAATGAAATCGCCTAATTCGCTGTCGTCGTCATCGTCTCCAATGGGGGTTTCCAAAGAGACTGTCTCTGGCACGATACTCAAAACTTCTCTGACTTTATCAGCAGAGATTTTCATATCCTCCCCGATTTCTTCAGGGGTCGGCCGCCGCCCTAATTCCTGAAGCAGAGAACGCTCCACGCGCTTGAGCTTATTTACTCTTTCATGCATGTGCACAGGAATACGGATTGTACGCCCCTGGTCGGCTATGGCGCGCGTAATACCCTGACGAATCCACCAGGTGGCGTAAGTACTGAACTTAAAACCGCGCTGATAATCGAATTTATCGACAGCTCTCATCAGTCCAATGCTGCCCTCCTGAATCAGATCGAGGAATTCAAGCCCAGGTGCTTGGTGCTTGTACTTTTTTGCAATGTTGACCACTAAACGAAGGTTTGCCTCGACGATGGCATTTTTGGCACCTTGGGCACTGGCTTCCCCACTGCTGATTTGGTCGGCAAGCTCCTGAAGCGTCTCTTTCGAAATGCCGACAGCGTTAATCCGTTGTTGGATTTCGCGCTGATACCGAACGATAGATATATACGCCTGCTTCGCAGCAACTGTCTCGAGCTTGTGCTTCCGGGTATCAAGCCGGCCGGTGCGCCAGACATCCGGAATATCATGTGTTTTCTGGAGTTCAGCGATTTTTGCTTCGCGCTCCCGGATATCCAGAGCCACCTCTTTGACCCGGCCCGAAATTTTACTAATCTCTTCAGGGTCAATCTTCAGCTGTTGTAGGAGTTTGACGAAATCGGCGCAACTCCCGACCGATTCAGGGTGCCCGTCATCCTTTGCAGCGGTGACGTATTTCAATTCTAAATTTTCGAGCCGCTGCATTGACTTCTTCACCTTTTCGCGAAGTTTCTTTTCTTTGTTCCGGGTGGAAGTGCTGGAAACAGCCATATCGATAATATCAGAGGCACGCTTTTTAGCTGTGATAATTTTGTAAAGAAGCTTCCGCACTTCCGCGACAGCAAAGCGTGCTCCAAAGGTCGCCACTTGTGCCTCATGTAACCCTACCTCGATCTGCTGCGATAATTTGACCTCCTCTTTTTTATCAAGTAACGGAATTTTCCCAATATCGCGCAGATAAACCCTAATCAGGTCTTCGCGTTCATTCACTTCTCCTGGAGAAAATTCGGGCATCTTGTCAGCATGTTCGAGGTCATCCGAACTATTATCTTCAGACAAATCAAGTGGAAACGTATTTCTGAAATTCATGCGTCAACCTCCTTTTCGAGTATAGTGTCCTGTCCATCCTAAAATTGCGGAGAAGCTATTAACTGAAATTAGACAGCCCCGGCGTGTGCAGTACATATCGCTCATTCCGTCACGAGTTCCGAACCCGTTTTATGGAGCGGCTGAGCACCCAAAGTACGTCTTTGATTAGAGAGTTCCACGAGTGTTCTAAGTGTCTCAATCTCATCATTCCCTTCCGCAATGGCATTTGATCGGACCCGTTTTTCAATATCTTGTAGTAGAAAGCCCCTTAGTTTTTTGAGGCAGCCCTGTATCCTCAAAGATAGGTTGGGAATCTGTTTATTGCTCAGGAGGGCATTTGAAATCATTCCTTTGAGATTTTCATCCGCGCACGTATTAAGAACGTTTTGGATATCAACAATTTCTTCCTGCTCACTCGCTTCCCAGAGCAATTGTGCAATTTTTGCAAAATGCGGTTCTGTTAAATCTTGATAACGAAATTGTGTTTTGATGTCAGAGATAAGATGCGGAGCCTGAATTAAAGCCTGGACGAGCTGTGCCTCAATTTGCCCACGTGGGGACAACTTTTTTTCCACGGGCGCACGTCTCGATACCCGATAGGCAGAAGGAATTTCCTTTAACCCTGATGCACGCAATTCCCGCCAAATCAACTCCTCTGCCACATCCAGCTCCCTGACAGTGTACTTAACGTATTCAGCGCGTTCCACCCGATTTTTAATATTAACGAGTGTCTCACTAATTTCTTTGATGACTTCCGTTTTGACACCAGGATGCCGAATATTGCGTTGTTGAATTGCCGATTGAATTTGGAATTCAATCAGGTTTATCGATTTGCTGACCAATTCATTGAACGCTTCAGACCCGTGTGCCTTCACGAACGAATCCGGGTCATCACCTGGCGGCATTAACGCAACGCGTACGCGAAGATTCTCCTCAAGGAGCTTGTGCAACCCCCGATGCGCAGCTTGTAAACCCGAGGCATCCCCATCGTAAACAAGGATTACCTCAGGCGTGAAACGTTTTAGCAACGCCGCATGTCCACCGCTTAACGCTGTCCCTGACGCAGCGATTACGTTTTCAATACCGTGTTGATAGAGCATCAAGGCATCCATGTACCCTTCTACGAGAAGGGCAGAGCGAGTTTTGGAAATAGATTGCCGCGCTTTGTCAAGATTGTAGAGAATATTACTTTTATTATATAGGACCGTTGCTGGAGAATTCAAGTACTTCGGCTGATGTCCTTCGGAGATTGCCCTACCCCCAAACCCGACAGGTACACCGCGCTCATTGCAAATCGGAAAAAGGAGTCTATTCCAAAACCGGTCTTGCGGTCCCTCGGATTCGTCCTTAATCAACCCGGCATCAACCAATTGCTTAATTGACCACCCTTCATGGGTCGCTGCTTTGACGAGGTCGCGGCGTTCAGGCTTCGCGTACCCGAGTTGAAAGAGGCGGAACGTTTGTGGTTGAACCCCCCGGTTTTTGAGATACGCCCGGGCATGCTGCCCAGACTGTCCGGTGCGAAGTTGCTCGTGGTAATATTTCACAGCAAACCTGTTAAGTTCGCTGAGGTCATTGAATCGCCTTTGCCGCATGGTGGCTTGAGCATCCCGGGTTGGCAGCGGAATATTCGCCCGGTCCGCAAGCCATTCCAACGCCTCTATGAAGGTTTTCGCTTCATGCTTCTGCAGAAAATTGATGACATTTCCACCTGTTTGACACCCAAAACAGTGGAATATCTGCTTCTGGGGTGCCACCGTAAACGAAGGCGTTTTTTCATCGTGAAACGGACAAAGTGCTTTATACTCCGCACCGGCGGGCCGCAACGGAATACCGCACTCCGATATCACTTCAACGATATCATTCCCAACCCGAATCTGCTCAACAGTTTCAGGCGGAATATACTGTTTTTTTGCGGAAACATTCGCGTTGTGCATCGCCATGGAAGCCTCTTAAATCAACAGGGTTGGGTCAGCAATGAGATGGACAGACGCATTGCCAACCGTTCACCTATATCGGTAATCTGTTAATCTTTGAACGTAATGACTGTTACTCCCTCCCCACCTTGGTCATGGGGAGCATATTGATATTTAGCTATATGCGGGTTGTCCTTTAGTGCGTCATGAACCGCACTCCGTAAGGTGCCCGTGCCTTTTCCATGAAGAATCCGGGCGGTTGGTAATCCAGCAAGGTAGGCATCATCTACATATTTATCGGTAATATCTAGGGCCTCACTTACCAGCATGCCTCGAATAGAGAGTTCATCTTTAACGGTGTTCGCTTTGCTGTACTGAATATCCAAAACAGAGGTTGAAAGTGCCTCGGTCTCTTTTTTCGGCAGAACGGTATCAATATCGTCATAGCTGACCTGTGTCTGCATGTTGCCAACCCGAATCTTCAACGGAGTTTTGCTCCGTTCGGCAATAGCGGTGACCTCGCCGAATCGGTTCAGTTGTATGATACGGACCTTATCGCCGATATCGACTTTCGGTTTAGGTTTTTTCGTGTGTTTTTTCGGAGCGGGAGGTTTGTGCTGTTTTTTAGCGGTATCAATTTTTGAGAAGGCATCACGAATGCTAGCTTTGGAGGCTTGTTCCCTGCGGATGTCTGCCACGATGCTATCTACCGTGCGTCGAGCATTCGAAACGATTTCAAGCGCGTCATTTTCTGCCTTTTGCCGGCGCGCATGCTCCTCCGCTTCAAAGGTTTGGATCAGGGCTCTATGTTTCTCATATTCTGCCTCAGCAGCACAAATCTTAATGTGAAGTTGCTGCCGCTCTCGCTCCAAGCCGTGTTGTGTCTTTTGTAACTGAATCAGCAAATCCTCTACAGCAATACTACTATTGCCAAGGTGGGTTTGTGCCTCCGTGAGAATGCGAGGCGGAATACCCAATTGTTCAGCGATTTTGATAGCATTACTACTCCCAGGAACGCCTATCTGTAACCGATATGTCGGACGTAATGTACTCCAGTTAAACTCCATTGAAGCGTTTTCCATATTTTTCTGGGTGTGCGCGTAAGCCTTCAGCGCACCGTAATGCGTCGTGACAATCGTATTAACCTGTCGTTCCGCGAGCCACGCTAAAATTGCCATGCCGAGAGCTGTTCCCTCAGCAGGGTCAGTGCCAGCCCCAAGCTCATCCAGGAGCACTAATGAATATGTCTCCGTCGCGTCTTCAACTGCCTTCAGCATCTTAGCGATTTTCGTGATATGTGAAGAGAAGGTGCTGAGACTCTGCTCTATATTTTGGTCATCGCCGATATCAGCGAAAATCTGATGAAAAATAGGGAGCTGACTCCCAGATGCTGCCGGAATATGCAAACCAGATTGTGCCATCAGACATAACAGGCCTACGGTTTTGAGGACAACAGTTTTACCCCCGGTATTTGGACCTGTAATAACAAGCGTCCTAAACGATTTGCCGATACGAACGTCAGTAGGAACAACCCGCTTTGGCAGCTGTTGAGGCGGTATTTCCTCAAGATTCTCGGTGTCCGCCTTCTTGGGTTGTCTATTGGCGCGCGTTTGGAATTCCAGCAGAGGGTGCCGCGCAGCAATAAGCTTGATAACGCCAGTCGTATTCAGGACCGGCTCAACGCTATTTAACGCTAAGCTAAAACGTGCCTTTGCATTCAGAAAATCGAGCTCCGCGAGCAGGTCAAGCGCGTCCACAAATTCGGGGAGACGTTCGCGGACCCGGTCTGTCAAATCTAGAAGAATCCGCCGTACTTCACGGTTCTCCGCTTCAGTAGTCTCATGCAGTGCGTTGTTCATTTCAACGACACTCAGCGGCTCCACAAAATAGGTCGCCCCACTTGTAGATTGCCCCTGAACGACCCCGCCGAAAAATGATTTCGCGTCCTGTCTAATCGGTATCACATAACGGTTATTGCGGGAAGTGATAACCGGTTCTTGAATCGCTTTTTGGTGTTCCGGTGCTCGGAGAATAGTCTCTAGCTTCTGATGGATATTTTGACGGATACTGCCCAGCTGGCGGCGGATGACACGCAACTCCGGACTTGCCCGGTCAAGGAGTAAACCTTCAGAGCTAATGCAGTAGGAAATTGCTTCAACGAGTTCTTCAAAAAGAGGGACTGCCGTTACAATAGAGAGCAGTCTCGGGTAATCCTCCCGCTTCTGACCTGTGAACCGCTTTCTGATAGTGGAACAGAGCCGGCCTATCTTAACAATTTCCATAAATTCCTCAGGAGCTAAAATGGAACCGGTTTTTGCTGCATGGCGAAGGAGATGGGCGATATCCGTTAAGCCGCCTAACGGAATCTCACCGGAACGCTGCAAGAAAGTTTTCGCTTCAGAACACAATTTCAAAAGATTAAACACCGTGTCTTTTGTACTAGAGGGAGCGAGTTTGTCCACCCGTGCAGCTCCTAACTCAGAAGCGGTGTATCTTTTCAAAAGTGTTTTGAGTTTATCGTATTCTAAGGATTTTTCTACGCGAAACCCCATGGATTTTACCTCTTGAGATTCCCCCAGGTGGTTGTTAATTTTTGTTGCGGTTCGACAGGAAAAACCTCTTTTACCCCGCTCCACCATGAAATTATGAAAATACTACCGTCCGCTTCCAACAATTTTGCGGAAACTTCGGTATCTAGGTCGAAGAGGTAAAGCGTGTGCCACCAAGAATAGATAATGGATTGACTATCAGCGGCCCAGGCTGCCCAATATCCGGTCGCGTTATCTATGTCAAACAGTGCTTTGAGGGTTCGTGTTTCAACATCAATTGTATAAAACGTCTCAAATTCTCTATCCCATCTCATGAACAGAATCTGCTTGCCGTCAGGGGACCATACTGGATAGTAATCTTTATTTAACTCGGTTAATATTTCTACGTCTTTCGTTTCTACATCTAGAATGTAGAGTTGTTCTAAACCGCCGGGTCTTTCAAGCGAAAAGACGATTTTTTTGCTGTCGGGGGACCAAGAGAGTCCCCAGAAGAAAAAGGTGCGTCCAAAATGCTGGACACCTGTCATCACCTCCATCTCCCCTGTAGCGATGTCGAGCGTCCAAACTTGGTTTTCTTGCTGGACGTGTCCTTGATACCCGTTGAAAGCAAGTTTTTTTCCATCCGGCGAGACGGATAAAAATCTATAAGTTCCACCCACCTGCGTGATTTGTGTCTTTTTTTTCGGTGTATCCAATTGAATTGAGTAGATATGGGATTGGCCGGCCTCTCTTTGAATAAAATAGAGGGTTTCACCATCTGGGCTCCACGATGGATACATTCCCTTTTGGTGCAACGGAATCCCCCGAAAATCTTTATTGTCCCCGAACGCCGTCGTATAGAGGTTCCAATCATATCTACCTAACCTCTCGTCAAGTTTATAGACAGAATACACAAGGGTCCCTGTTGGTGCTGCTGCTGCGATATGCGCTAAGCAGAACAGGACGAGGCTAACCCCAATACCTAGAGATTTTAAGAGGGATGTGTTGCGAAAATGCCGAGTATCCGTTCTATTTTTCATCTGTTTTCCTTTCACCTATTGTGAGCCGGTCGTAGTGAAGCAGCGCGTTCTCATAGAGATTACGATTTAATCCCAACGTTTCAAATTCCACGACTTGGTTGTAATTGCTTAACGCCAGACTTTGCTGCCCCTCCGCTTCGGCTTTGCGAGCGTTTTGCACGTTTTTGATGAATGAGGTCGCTACTTTTTCAAAATTGCGAATCTTTTTTCGGACCGCTGAATCAGGTGCCAACCCGCCTTTAATGTCTTTTTCCACCTTATAGGCAAGAATAGCATCGCTATAAGCAATGAAAGCTGGATAGGAACGATTTTCCTGCTCCATCTGCTTTGCTAACGTGAGCACTACAGGTTCCGCAATCGTAGCAACAACCGCTTTTGCCTGTTCAAGCATCTCAAGACTTTTCCGCTCAATTTCCGCTTCTACTGTTTTCTGGAATTCATCTATGATTTCTTTATAGGCGGTTTTAGCGTTCGCTATGTCATTCAATTTTTCATAACAGCGCGCTTGCCCCAATTTAGCATTGTCAATTACAAACCGGCGAATCTCTGGTGGAAGTTGCGGCGTGACCGGAAATTCCCGTGCCTGATAGGCAGCAATCGCCTTGGCATAATCGCCCGCCTGTTCATAACAATTGCCAATTGCCTTCTGGGCGTATAACGCGTAAATCTCATTTTCCGGTTGATGCTGCTCAATGACCTGCTTGAATTGTTCACGTGCCGCATCATAATTCCCCTTCCAATAGAGGGTTTTAGCGTAGTTATATCGTGCCTTATCCGCGACAGCCGTATTCGGATATTTCTCAAAAACAGATTGCAATTTTTCGCCAGCGTCCTGAAAATTAGTTTGCGACTCCTCCGCATCTTCTTCCTCGGATGGAGTCTCACTTTCGGGGGGCGCAGTAGTATCTAAAAAATTAGTTTCGGCTTCTTGATAGGTTTGCGCTGCCTCGTTAAATTTCGCAGCGGCTTCTGCGCGCTTGCTTTCAGAATTTTGATGGTAGGCCACATACCCAACTATGCCGACGATAATAACAGCTACGCTTATGCTAATGGCTATCACATTCTCCTTCAGGAAGGCGTAAGATTGCAAAACCAATTCAATAAACTTATCTTGTTGAATTTCTTCTTTCGTCAATCGTTTGTTTTGTGACATGATGTTCCTCGATAGCTTTTCGTATTCAAGCGGGTGACGGGATTTGAACCCGCGACCCTCAGCTTGGGAAGCTGATGCTCTACCTCTGAGCTACACCCGCGTATTTAAAATTATACCCTATTTTTAACGCCGTTGTCAAGATGGGTGTGTAAATATTTTGTCCTTATGTGTCAATTTACCATGTATCTCTCTGCCGTTTGTAGGTGACGATGGGCTATTTGGGTTCGGAGCTTAGGTGGGACCTATAATGCGGCATACACCCGAAAAACGGACACGTCAAAAAGTAGTAGCAGGTCGTTAAAACAACGAAAAGCGGGCATTAACGAAAAGCGGGCATTACGGTTACCCGCCTTCGCAATTGTTGCATGCAAGAACGGTGCTTACAGTTTATCTAATTCGCTCAGCACCTGTTCCGCTGTCAACGTGTTGTCAGGGGGCGCATCTTCCACGTGTTTAAAGGCGATTTTGCCAGCTGCATCTATAATAAAAACACCGCGCGTGGTAATGCCAACCTCTTCAAGTGCCATGCCATACTGCTTTGAGACTTCAAGATTCATATCCGAAAGCAGCGGAAAACCGATACCGCCAAGTGACTCACTCCACGCCTTATGTGCAAACGTCGAATCTCGGTTGATGGCGATAACCTCGGCACCCTTCGCTTGAATAGCGTCTAAATTCTCATTAAAATCTGGAACTTGTTCAGAACACACGGGCGAAAAATCGAGCGGATAAAAAAGAATTACCAACTTTTTGCCCGCAAAATCTGCTAGGGTGACATCCGTATCTTCCTGATTTGTAGAGCCCGATAAACTGAAATCCGGGGCTGAATTGCCTATTTCTGCCATTGAAAAAACCTCCTACTAATTGAATCTATAGTTTGGACAATATCCGTGACCGTGAGCCCCGCTTTCAAAGCCTCTCTGATTTTTCTCTAAGTGCCTCACACAAGGACAAAGAAGAGAAAAATAGTTTCCGCCGATGGGTTTTCCAAAGCGCGGTTTACCCAGCGGGGCGGAATGTTTATAGAATGTTGGAAACCATTAGCAGTTAGCAAGAGGATTGTGATGCTAAGCCTATCTCTACTGCGCGTCAAAACCCGCTTCCACCCTTCCATTCTTCCACCCTTCCACCTATCCCTTTGACAAGAACGTTGTGCCTCCCTAAAATTGTCCAAACTTTAGTAATTGAATTGGAAACCTGTTAAAATTTTCAGTCATGCAAATTATACCATAAACACGAACAAAATGCAAAATATTTTTTCTGCTAAAATTCAGAATTTTTTCTAAAAAAGGGGTGTGTAAAGTTTTTGTACGTCTGCGATATTTTTTATGAAGAAAAATAGAACAGTTCGCAACTAATACCATTTTTATTAATTATTCTATCATTACCGGTTGTTAGAAATGAAACGGAGAACGGAAGACCCAAACTGGAAGTTTATGCTACAATAACACACAGCACAAACTGGAAGTTTATGCTACAATAACACACAGCACAAACTGGAAGTTTATGCTACAATAACACACAGCACAAACTGGAAGTTTATGCTACAATAACACACAGCACAAACTGGAAGTTTATGCTACAAGAAAGAGGCATTTTCAATTAGAAATGGTATAATATAACAGCACCCCAAAACATTTTTGGGAGGCAAGCGGTGCGTTTTGCAACTCACCGGATTGGACACCGATACCGTGTGTCAAAAAGTGTAACATTTACACACAAACCGCATCAAAAAGTAGGCGGCAGAACGCTAAAAAAACGTGAGTTTGGAAAAAGTTTTCCCCTAGTAGTCGGTAGTAGTCGGTCAAACAGCCCGCTCCTTGTGGACGATATGTTTATGGGGGCGTGTGTTTCTGCCCTTCTCTTAGTCCCAGTATTCGGGCAAGCAGCCCGCTCTTTAAGGACGATATATTTATAGAAATAGGTGTCCTCCCCCCCGCCTTAGTCCCAGTATTCGGGCAAGCAGCCCGCTCTTTAAGGACGATATGTTTATAGGGGTTAGTGCAAACGGACATTTATTATCAAACTCACGTTAAAAAAAGTAGGCAGGACACACAACCGAAAACCGCAGACGAAATGGCACATTTTGTTTTTTTGTGTTGCGAAAAATATAGGACAAAACCGCTTACAAAGCTATGCGTGACGTGCGTTCACGCACATGCAACACCGAAAACCGAATGTTACACTTTGTGTCAAAAGTGTAACTTATGCACCGGTTTTGTACAAAAACTTTACACACTCAATAGAACTTTGACTTTTGGTCTAAAATGTGGTATACTATTTAGACTGACTCAGCGGTTAATGTTACAAACGTTAGCCGCCCCTTTTGTAGAGGGAGTCAGAAACCTTTCATGAGTTAGGATATGGAAACCTACAAAACACACAAAATCGCATTAGCCCCTAACAATGAGCAACGTAGTTGGTTTTTTCAACAAAGCGGCTACTTCCGTTTTGCCTATAATTCTGCTTTAGCAGACTTCAAGGCAGGCGACGTGCAGTGATGGGACGCGATATGAGAACCCGAGGCCTTTGAAACGGTATGAGCGAAAGTTAGCCCGTGCCCAACGGAAGTTGAGTCGCCAAGTTCCGCAGTCTAAAAACTGGTTCAAGCAGAAGCGCATCATTGAACGTATCCACTATAAAGTCACCTCTATCCGCTGCGATGTGCACCATAAAGCAAGCACGGATATTGTTAATCGTGCAAGTGCTATCGGGATTGAGACGCTAAATGTGAGCAACCTGCTAAAGAACAAGAAACTGTCCAAAGCATTATCGGATAGTGCGTTAGGGGGGTTTCTATTGTTGCTAAAGACGAAAGCCGAGGCTTGTGGTATCCCTGTAATCGAAGCCTCCCAGTTCTTTGCAAGCAGCAAGACGTGCGGCAGCTGCGGCCACAAGAAGACGGACTTGACACTCTCAGAACAGGATTCGGGCAAGCAGCCCGCTCTTCCATTGCTGTGAATGTGGGACCTCAATAGATAGAGACCTCAATGCTGCAATAAATTTAAGAAATCTCGCGGCAGGGCATGCCGAGAGCCTAAACGCCTGTGGAGTCCAAATAAGACCCTCTAACTCTCATGCAACTTTTCCGAGAGGGGGGCACGAGAGACAGGCTTCAGGAAACCAACAGCCTGCTCTTAAGCAGGAAAAGCCGTTTGGAAATAACTCAGTTTGTTTCCAGTATAAGAGCTAAGAATCACCCTTGCTTTAGCTGGGTGAGTATGTCAAACTAACGTGAGTTCGGAAACCTAAGCAATTTTGGAAACTGATGGATAGAGGACACACAGGCTATAGCAATTAAAAACGGAGAGGACACACAGATGAAACGATTAGCACTTCTAGGATTTATTATAGCAATTGGACTTATCGGAAACCTAACACCCTATGCCCAGCAAACACCAAACCAGGCGGTGCCGCCGAGTGCTTCGCAAGTAGAACCTTTACTCAAACGCATGACAGCGCGTCTCTCTGGAAAGGTTGTCTGGGAAGGACAGGACCTCTCACAGACAAACGTGTCGGTGTATCGGGATAAAAAACTACGTGCCCTTTACACAAGTGGCCTCTCCGATTTAAAAAACCCCGGCACCTTCACGCTCCGCGTAGAGCCGGGCAGGTATTATTTAGCCGCCTATGTTGATGTCGATGGGTCAGGCCAATTTGACGAGGGGGATGGCTACGGAGTCTTAGGCGTTAAGCAGTGGGAAAATACGGAACAAACCTATCAAGCAATTGATATTGGTGATAACGCACGATTGACGAATATAGAAATTTTTATAACGGCACGACTTCATAACACCACGGAGGGCTCCATACTCGTCTCTACATCCCAATATCAACCGAGCAAAGTTCAGCAATTTAAAACGGAGTTAAACAAGATAACATCAGGGTGCCGAGGGACTCTAAAACTTAGGAAAGATACGAAACCGAACGGACAAGCTGCCCCCACCCTTGAAAAAAATCCGAAGTTAATCCTTGCTTACACAGATACATCGTGGAAGTACCGTGCGGGTATCACACAGGTAGATGCAAAAACCGGACGATGGGAACTCCGATTGAAACCGGGCAAGTATTACCTCATGGGGATTGTGGATAAAAATTCTAGCAATAGACTGGATAGTGGGGATACCTTCGGATTTTACGGCGTTGCAAAAATTGGACAACCCGGTAGCTTTCCACAACCTATCCTCATCGAACCTAATACCTTCACCGAGGGGCTAGAGATACAAATTTCTGCAATCTATACGACAAAACGGCAGACAGAAAAAAGCAAAATCACCGCAGCTGTTACGGGGACCGTAAACGCCACACCACAAGGCGAAGCAGTAATACGGATTGAGGCGTACCGCACCGCAGCGTTAGTTGTGCCTGTTGCCAGTACGCAAACAGACGCGGATGGAAAATTTCGGCTCCAACTGCCCCCCGGAGAATACTACCTCCTCACAAACCATGATGCGGATGCGGATGGAAGGTACAGTGAAGGGGATAGCCTTGGCGGTTGGGGGACAAATGCTATTACATCACACCCCCCGGCGCGTTTAACCCTTGCTGATGGCGAAACACGCACGATTGCTATTCATCTGACCGCACGTTATGAAGCAGATGGACAACTTCGTGCCATACCGATAACTAAACAGAACCCTGATACACTTCCAGGGTTAAAGGTTGCCGATGGGACATCCACAGATGAACCATCGGGTAGTTTGACTGGCAAAATAACCTCATATTTCTCACCGCTGCGGGAAAAAGGTGAGATGCTAAAGAAGCGACAACCCACTGATAGCCAAGACGGGATTGAACAGAAACGCACCCCGAACGGTATTTTGAGCCTTTCCCTCACACCCGATTTTGAGTCGCCGATGTGGATGCCGCTTTTCATCGAAGACGATGGCAGTTATCGTGTTGATGTCAAGCCCGGAAAATATTACATCATGGCGGTCCTTGACCAAAACGGAGATGGACGCTCAGGCCTCTCTGATGGTATCGGTATCTACGGGACACATCTACCGGTCCGGGGTACGCCCGCCGCTGTCAACGTCCTCCCAAACGAGACAACGCCACACGTCGATATTGACATCCTCGCTTCCTATATTGATGAAAAAGGCACTATGGCGGAACTTAAAGATGGCGGACGATGGGATATTGCACGAATCCACGGACACCCTGAAGATATTTTCAAATATACACGCGCAGGAAAAACTATCGAGGAATGGGTTTACTGGACAAAAGGTCTCGCTTTTCAATTCGTAGCGGATGGCGCAGGCTGGAAACTCAAAAAGCAGGATGAATTTCAAACGAAAGCACAGGGGACAGAAGCAGACACACAAGACGCTGAAAATCCACAAACGGCTGAACACGCTAAGCAAACACAGCCTGAGACATCCCCTATCACAGGGCAGCCTGTGGCTATCTATTATAGTCATGACGGTATTTTATGGCGAATAACACCCGATGCAACCCTCTCACCTATTGGGGCAGGGTTTTATCCGAATGCCTCAGAAAACGGGGCACTCGTTTATCAGGATATTGATGCCAATGTTATCATTCAAGATGTGGTAACAGGACAGGGGACCGTACTCCTTGACAACAGACACAGGGTGCAAGAAGCGGTCATCTCGCCGGATGGGGATTATCTCGCCTGGACGCATACCGAGCACACAGGACGAAAACGGATTACTGTTCAGCATTTACCGAGTCAGAAACATTTCACAATTCCATCAACCGCCCGCGAAATCTCTATGCCCGCATGGCGTAGAGATGGCCAATTGCTCGCATATTGTGCCACAGGCACTATTGAAAACCGTGATGATACCGGACGAAATAGGAATATCTATGCTTTCGACTCTGTAACAAACAGCGTTGAACCTATCGTTGTTTCACCTACTGACGATGCCGACCCCGCATGGAATCCATCGGACCTCAATACGCTTGCATTTTCTCGGAAAAACGGGGACGACTATCGCCAAATTTGGATTGTTACCTTTTCTACTACGGGACAGCGAACTGAACAGCAGATAACTAAAATGGGCGGAAGTCGACCGGTCTGGATTCCCGCCGATGGACGCTGGATACTCTATGAAAACAATGGACAACTCTGGACTGTGGATACACGAACCCCCGACAGCGAAGCCCCATTACTGAACAATGGAAAGGTTATCTTCGGATACCACCCTTCTACTGTCCCGATAGAAGTAGATAGCAAATAGCAAATGGTAAGAACAGTTATGGCAGCCTTAACACAAAACAACTCTTACAATTACCAATGGTTAATTTCACAGTGAGGAAACCTCTTAAATGCGAAAATTGAACATACTTACACTCTTTCTGATTTTGATAACGTCTACTGCATCCGCACAATTTTTACTTGTGCCGATGGAAAAGACACAAACAAATCATCTCAAGGCTTATGGATTGACATATTGGGCATTAGAAGTGCCGCGTGAATATCAGTGTTATTGGTGGTTGAATTATCGCGGGGGGTCATTTGTTATTCCGGATTCTCCCGATGTTCGCGCACGCGCTGCACAGATGGGGGTCTCTTTTGAACCGATGAACGATGCCGAGTACAACGCAATCAAAGAGATTATTGAAACTAGTAATATGGATGAAATCCTGTTGGAAAAAGCCCCCAAAATCGCTGTGTACGCCCCATCAGAGACATCCGCTTATCGTGACCCGTGGGACGATGCTGTAAAAATTGCTCTGGATTACGCTGAAATTCCTTATGACCAAATCTGGGATAAGGAGGTACAACGCGGGGCACTGCACACCGAAGGCTACGATTGGTTGCACCTACACCATGAAGATTTTACGGGCCAACACGGAAAATTCCACGCCTCTTTTTCACACCAGGTCTGGTATCAACACCGGATGGCACTTTTTGAAAAAGCTGCGGCAGAAGCTGGATTTAAACGTGTCGCCCGTCACAAAGGACAAACTGCCCTCGATATCGCCGATTATGTGGCCAAAGGCGGATTTATTTTTGCTATGTGTTCCGCCCCTGAAACGCTAGACATCGCCCTCGCTACAAAGGGTGGCACCATCGATATCGTTGACCCTGTCTTGGATGCAACCCCGCTTGCAGACGGTTTCCAAAATCAATTAAACTTCGAGCGGACATTTGCGTTTAGGAATTTCACGCTCTACCCTAATCCAAACCGCTATGAATTCTCTGATGTTGATAATCCAAATCCGGACCTAAACTTTCAAAGCGGCGTTGAAAATTTTCAACTCTTTGAGTTTTCCGCAAAACATGACCCGATTCCAACGATGCTCACACAAAACCACGTCTCAGTAGTACGAGGTTACCTGGGGCAGACAACCTCTTTCAATATGGATAAGATTCACAATGCTGTCACGATTTTAGGAAGGATTGAGGGCACGAACTATGCCAAATATATTCATGGCGCGCTAGGTAAGGGTACTTTTACCTTCCTCGGCGGACACGACCCCGAGGACTATCGGCACCTCGTCGGCGAAGGCAAAATCCCGACAAACCTTGACTTGCACAAGGATTCACCGGGCTATCGTTTGATACTAAACAATATTCTATTTCCAGCGGCTCGTAAAAAACCGCAGAAAACCTGAAACTGATAACCACTATGATAGCAACAATCGCAACCTGCAATTTGAATCAATGGGCACTTGACTTTGAAGGAAATTGTCAACGGACCATTGAATCCATTGAAATAGCAAAAGCGGCGGGGGCGCGGTTTCGCCTCGGCCCCGAACTTGAAATCACGGGGTATTCCTGCGAAGATCATTTCCTCGAGGAGGATACACTGCGCCACAGCTGGGAAGCATTGGCGCACATCTTAAAGGGAGACCATACACACGGCATCCTGTGCGACATCGGCATGCCTGTGATGCACAAAAATGTCCGCTATAACTGCCGTGTCTTCATTTTAGATGGCAAAATTCTCCTAATCCGTCCGAAGTTGGTGCTCGCCGCGGAGGGAAATTATCGAGAACCGCGCTGGTTTACTGCATGGAATAAGGGGTGGACAACTGAAGATTTTCAGGTCCCGCCCGATATCCGAAAAATCACAGGCGATACCACCGTGCCGATTGGGTGTGCCGCAATTGCCACGTACGATACCGTTTTAGCCTCAGAAACTTGTGAAGAGCTGTTCACGCCTTTCTCGCCACACATTCAGTTAGCGCAGAACGGTGTTGAGATAATCGCCAACGGTTCCGGGTCGCATCACGAGCTCCGAAAACTTGACACCCGGCTGTCACTTATTCGAAACGCAACTGCCAAAAGCGGCGGGATTTACCTCTACGCTAACCAGCAGGGATGTGATGGCAGCAGACTCTATTTCGACGGTTGTGCCGCAATTGCACAAAACGGGGGTATCCTTGCACTCGGCACACAATTTTCTCTCAACGAGGTTGAAGTGGTCACCGCCACCGTTAACCTCGCGGATGTCCGTTCCTATCGAGGGTCCAGAATGAGCAGTGCCGTTCAGGCGAGTCGGAGTACCGCTATTCCGCAAATCCGCATCGATTTCGATATCGCGCATCCGGAAGCGCGGCCTGTCACTATGCCGAAAGTTAAGCTCAAAATTCACATCCCGGAAGAGGAAATCGCCCTCGGGCCAGCCTGCTGGTTATGGGATTATCTGAGACGTTCCGGTGCAGCCGGGTTTTTCGTTCCACTTTCAGGCGGGTCGGATAGCGGAGCTGTTGCCACCCTTGTCGGCTCAATGTGTCAGCTCGTCGCCAAAGCGATTCTTGACGATGTGCCTCACGTCATTCGAGACAGTGAACACCTACTCGGGACAGAGTGTGTCGAAAAGATAAAAACCGATTTTAACGAACCGCAGCGAGCAGCGCAATATCTTGCAAATCAATTGCTATATACCTGCTATATGGGAACAGCGAACAGTTCACGGGAGACGCGAAAGCGCGCCAAAAAGCTAGCACAGGAGATAGGCAGTTATCACCTCAATGTCAACATAGAAACCCTCGTTCGTGCCTTGCGGAAACTGTTCACAAAGGTAACCGGAAAAACCCCGCAATTCAAAACCGAAGGCGGCACCCACATTGAAAACCAGGCACTCCAAAACATACAGGCACGGCTCCGTATGGTCACAAGTTATCTCCTTGCCCAAACGTTACCGTGGATTCGCAAGCGGCGTGGCACCTTACTCATCTTAGGCACCGGCAATGTTGATGAAGCCTTGCGCGGCTATCTTACCAAATACGATTGCAGCAGTGCTGACATCAATCCAATCGGTAGTATTAGCAAAACCGATTTGCGTAGTTTTCTCCGTTGGGCAGAAGAACACCTCGGTTATACCAGCCTCGCCCAAATCTTGGCGGCACCGCCTACCGCAGAATTGGAACCGATTACCGAAACTTATACACAAACCGATGAGGAAGACATGGGCATGACTTATGCGGAACTCAGCCGATTCGGACAACTCCGAAAAATTCACCGCTGCGGCCCGGTCAGTATGTTTGAGAAACTGCTACAGGAATGGCATCACCTACCTCCTGAAGAGGTGGCAGAAAAGGTTAAGCGGTTTTTCCGATACTACGCTATCAATCGCCACAAGATGACAACGTTAACACCGGCATATCACGCCGAATCCTACTCGCCGGATGACAATAGGTTTGACCTGCGCCAGTTTTTATACAACACACGTTGGACATGGCAATTCCGACAAATTGACGCAATGCTGAAGGAGTTGGAAAAGTGAAGCCGCTGCACCTAAAATCGAGTGTCAAATTTTTTCTCCTGCCCTGTTTCATATCCCTGCTGTTTTTTTTCATCCCGTGCTTACTTCACGGTGCCCCGGGGGTCCCGCTGAACTTCGATGGATGGGTCATCGAGACGCTCGCGAAACTAGAGGTTGCTGGTATCACGGGCGGTTTTCATCGACACACGTTACCGCTATCCCGCCACGATGTAGCAAAAATTATCCACCGTGCTGAAGCGCGTATCCGCACAGAGATTGTCATTGCATCCCCAATGGATAAAAAACTTCTCCAGAAGCTCAAACGTGAATTTCAATTTGAATTATCACAAATCACCCCTCAAAACGAACTACAAACTTCGAAGCAGAAGGTTCGCCTAGAAATTCAGCCTCAACTTCGGGGCGCGAATGACGATATTGCACCAGCTCTTGAAACCGGATTTCATTACACTATCGGCACCGAAAAAAATCGACTGATTGTATATACCGAATTAGAATTCTCTAATTTTGAACAGGGGACAGATTTTGTCGAGAGCTTTTTTTTACCGAAGCCGCCGCCACTGCTGAAGTCGGCTGACCAACGATTTGAAAGATGGCGTGGCGATTATGTCGTGGACTTTAAAAGAAGTTATCTACAATACCGTTTCATGCCTTTCGGAGATGCTGAATTGGACATCTTAGTCGGAAGGGATTTTATATTCTGGGGAGCGAGTCCTAATAAATCTGTCGGAATCTCCGACAACTCACCCCCGTTTGAGCTTATTCGCCTCACCGGCACTTTTCCATTCAAATTTGGTACGCTCAAAGCTACCGCGGTCTCCGCACAACTTAACGCGACGTGGCATGACGATGGTACAACCCGATACCTTGCGAAACGTTACCTCAGCGCGCATCGGCTCGACTATCAATTTAGCGATTGGCTCGAAATTAGTGCAGCCGAATCGGTACTCTACGGCGGGGATGTGCAATCCGTACAATGGAACTATCTCAATCCTGTTATCCCCTATTATGCTGTGCAATACAATGCCAAGAATGACGATAATATCATGTTCAGTTTCGGTGGGTCGATTCGTCCGCTGGATGGGGTCCGGCTCTACGCAGAGTGGGGCGCGGACGATTTTCAGTACAATCCGAAAACGCTCGACCCGCACGCTGTTACGTGGTTGACCGGCATAGAATGGTATCCGATGCAAACCGACCGTCAACTCGGAATACAGACAGAGTACGTTCGCGTCAATCGATGGGCATATACGCACCTCGTGCCTGATAATCAGTTCACCCACTTCGGTACTATGATTGGACACCCGATTGGCACCGATGCGGATATAGTGACGTTACGTGTTTCATATCAGGCTACCCCCTCAGCTGTCCTTGAGACCCGTTTTAGTCATCAGCGAAATGGGGAGGCAGATGTTACCGACCGTTTCTACGGTGAGGACTATCAAAATATTCCATTTCCTTCAGGAACAGTTGAAAGGCTTTCTGAGATGCGATTTGGTTGGAAATATCGCCCGAACTCGGCTTTGAAAAGTTCCATCAATTATGCCTGGCGTTACGTCCAAAATACAGCACATAGTGAAGGTGAAACCGACTATCAGCACCGTTTCGTTTTTTTAGTTGCTTACGCATGGCGGAATTAGAGGGAAGGATGGAAGATTGGATTTGACGTGTGTTGTCTGAATGCACATCGCATTTGGGCGAGTCCGCCGCAAATTGCGAATTATCGCGGAGAACGCGGAAGACGCGGAGTTTAAGAGGTGTCCGCCTATCTAGAAAGGTATCGCAAGCATAGCTCGCTCGGACAGAGGAGAGAGGGGCGCGTGCACAGCTCGCTCGGACATAACCCGTTAAGTTTTCAAATCGGGCGGGGAAACCCCGCCCCTACGGACGCAGAAAGGAAAAAGGAGCCGGGTGACCCCGCCCCTATGCAGATTGATGAAAAAACGTACGCTTGTAATAATTGGCCTCTGTGCGTTGCTGATAATCGTCGGATTCATCCTATTTGTCCGCGATTGGAACGGTGTCCGTCTTCTCGCTGTTTCCCCGAAGATTCTAAAGTATCGTCCGGTTATCCAAAAACATGCCGTTATCCATCGCTTGGATTGGCGGCTCATTGCAGCATTGATTGTCCAAGAATCTGGATTTGATGAACATGCTGAAAGTGCTGCCGGGGCGCAAGGATTGATGCAGCTTATGCCAGAGACAGCGAAGGAGCTTGGCGTTTCTAACCCCTTTGCATCTGATGAAAGCATCGCTGGCGCGACCCGTTACTTCCGAAACCTATATGACCTCTATCCAGAGAGCACCCCTCCAAATCGTATCCGGCTTGCCTTAGCCAGCTATAATGGCGGACGCGGACGTATCAGAGACGCTCAAGCAATTGCCATACATCGCGGCGAGGAACCCCATCGGTGGGAGACCCTCAGCATAAATCTCGCCTTACTCACAGAAAAAGATACAGCCTTGCACGCTGAAATATGGGAGTCGAACGTGCCGCCTCACGGGTATTTTAGAGGATATAAAGAGACCCGCGAGTATGTGAAGCGGGTTATGCTTTACTATGCCCGGCTCTGCCATTTTTCTCAAATTCTCGGTAAGGTGAAATCGTTTGTAAAATAGAATTCCTTGCCAGTAATGCTACATATATGATACAATAATTATAGGAAGCAACGTTTAGATGTGACGTGACGCTCCGGTAGGTTATGCTAAAAAACACAGGCAGCGTCTAAACAGAGCGGGCTAAAAAGGTAACGTCACTATAGTAGATTATGCTACAAAGGGGGCAACTTAGGATAGGAGAAGATATGGCAGTAAAAAATTTAAAGCAGCGGATTCGCGCCGGTGAATGTATCTATGGCGTTTCAGTTTCAATGATGACCCCTCGTGACAGTCTTGCAACAAGGATTGAAGAGGGGAAGTACGATTTTGTCGCTGTGGATAGTCAACACGCAGCATTCAGTGAGGAGCGGCTCGTCGCCTTTTGTAATATGGCAGATGAATTAAACATTCCGGTGAATTTTCGGATTAAACATACCCGAAACGCCTATCTCATCGGGAATTACCTTGACCTCGGCCCTTCGGGCATTGAGGTGCCGCAGGTAGAATTAGAGGAAACAGTTAATGAGGCGGTCGATGCTTTCTACTATCCACAGCGGGGTATTCGAAGTTGGGGCGGGGCAGCAAGAAAAAACGCAGCTGGCACAGAACGGCTTGAATATGCCGAGTGGTGGAACAATTACGGCATGCTCTGGATGCAAATTGAATCGATAGAGGCAGTGACACATGCCCGCCGGCTCGCGAAAGCAGGAGTGGATTGCCTCTCCTTTGGCCCAACCGATTTGACCTTCAGTATGGAGGGACACCCGAATCATGCACTCCAAACAGTAGACGCTTGTGTAGAATACGTCGCTAAAGAATTGCAGGGGTGCCCAACTGCTGTTTGCTTTAGAAACGGCAATCCGAGCACACGCAAAAAGTACGCGGATATGGGGGTTACCGTTTTTTTGGAATAGTCGAAGCTAAAGCACATTGTATTTAGCATATCAACGCCGATATTTTTAAGAAAATTAGAAAAACCAACAATTAGGACTCATGTTTAATACCATCTAAAAATGTTAAACTATGGACTCGTAAGCACAGCTAGTGCTGATGACCGGCAGAAACTGCAAAATGGGATACGCTGCTTAGGCACAATGGCACACAAATACGGTATTCCGGTAACGTGGGCAATGGATGCTGCTTCAGCACAATTTCTAGCGAAGGATGTGACTGAATGGCACGCCGAATATGGCGATGAGCCGCTACTGATGCTAGATATCAAACCGTTGTGGGAGACAAACTGGGCAACCCTCACAGAGGAGGACGACTCCCATAACACCTCGCGGGTATCCGCATCGCCAGAAATTGTCGCAGAGCACCTCGTCAAAATGCGGGAGATGTTACCGCAATACGTGACTACCGAATGTAATCGGCTCAAAAAGGCGATGACCTGGGCAGCCCCAAGTGTTGCTGGGGCAGTTTGGAAAAACGGTGTCCTCCTTCATGCCCTAGAGCAAACAGGTTTCCGAGGATTATGGGGGTATCGCTGGAACGAACGCAACTCGGAGGCGGAGGCAGACCGCGGCTGTCCGTTTGGCTACTTTTATCCATCTATAGAACAGCATAACTTCAGTGCCCCGACAGCGGGGAGCATCGCTGGCATCCCCTATCTTACCGCTGCCCATTTAGAAAACGATGCGAATAATCTTCGCGCCTCGCTTCTAAACGGCACGGCACAGCGAAGCTACGATGTTTACGTAGAGAATCGACAGTGGAATCGATGGCTCGGTTATGTGCAACATATCAATGCAGTTGAGGTAACACAATTTGGACAAGAGACGTTGGAACGGCTAGAGGCATATTTCGACTATGTGGCTAGCGATGAAAACACAAAGCTTTTGCCCCTGTCTGAAATGGTTGACGATTATTGGACAACTTGCCAGCAGACGGAGCCGACCTATATTATCGCGAGTGCCCTTGAATGTCAAACTACGCAGGAGTCCGCGAATTCAGATTCAGCTACGGAATCAAAAACGGATGAGCAAAAGATGTGTTTCTATTATGATGCCGAATGCCAACTTACCTTTGTTGAGGGAACAGCGGAACCGGTTGAAATGAAAAACTATATTTCACCGCCAGTTTTGGAGACACCTGGGGGACAGATTTCGGAGCTCAGCGCGCCTGCCCCTGGGATTGAATACCATTTACCCAAGATCACGCGATTTCTGCCGAGTCGACAACGTTCAAAATTGCACATCACCTTCGCAATTGAATCGACAAAGGCGATGCCCTACGGTATAGCGATATGGGGCAATCACAGCGGCTTGCAACTCGCTACATCTAACGTCGACGCTGTCACCTGGATAGATAAATACATGCTGTTTGTACGGTTCAGTTTGCAACCGGGAAACAACGAATTTGAAGTGATATTGACAATTTGAAGAGCCTTCAGCTCTTCTCAACTTGGAGAGAATATGGAAAAAGTTTTAGGCTTAAAATGTCGTGAATGTGAACGGAAATATCCGAAGGAACCGCTTCACGTTTGCGAGTTCTGTTTCGGTCCGCTTGAGGTAGACTATAACTACGAAGCTATTCAAAAGTCCATCTCAAGACGCTCAATTGAGCAGGGACCGCAAAGCTTGTGGCGATACGTCGACCTGCTACCGATTGATGAGGCACCAACAGATGGGCTCAACTCCGGTTTTACGCCCTTAATCCATGCGAAAAATTTAGGCGATACCCTCGGCGTTAAGCATCTCTATATTAAAGACGATTCGGTATGTCACCCGACACTCTCTTTCAAAGACCGCGTTGTATCGATTGCCTTGAGCAAGGCAAAAGAATTCGATTTTGACACAGTGTCATGTGCATCAACCGGCAATTTAGCGAACGCAGTCGCTGCGCATGCTGCTATCGCTAATCTGAACTGTTTCATTTTCATTCCTGCAGACCTCGAACTTGGCAAAGTGGTGGCTTCGCTCGTTTATGCCCCTACGGTAGTAGGCATCACGGGTACCTACGACGAAGTGAACCGACTATGCAGTGAAATTGCTGGGGTTTATCCGTGGGCATTTGTGAACATTAACATCCGTCCCTTCTATGCCGAAGGTTCAAAAACGCTCTGCTTTGAATTGATTGAACAACTCGGTTGGGAGGCACCGGACCACATCATCGCGCCTGCTGCTGGTGGGTCGCTAATTACAAAAATCGGCAAAGCACTTAAGGAGTTTTACCACCTCGACCTCATAGAAAAACCAAATACTAAAATTCATGTTGCACAAGCAGCGGGGTGCGGACCGATTGTCAATACCTACAAGGAAAATGGGGATTTTGTCAAACCGGTGAAACCGGACACTATCGCCAAATCGCTTGCTATTGGGAATCCAGCAGACGGTATTTATGCCGTGAACACTGTCCGGAAATCCGGGGGCATCGGCGAACATGCCACCGATGACGAAATCATTGAAGCCATTAAACTGCTCGCCGCTACCGAAGGGATTTTTACCGAGACTGCCGGGGGAGTCACGCTTGCGGTCGCTAAAAAACTCATCGAAAACGGACATATCACACCCGATGAACGCACTGTGCTCGCTATTACAGGCAACGGTCTCAAAACCATAGAAGCTCTTGAAAAGAAAACGGATGAACCGCATATCATCGCACCACAACTGAACGCTTTTCGGAAACTGATGGCAAGCATCGAATAACCGGTTTCTGTTGAAAGTTTTCGTTCAGACGCGCCTTTTGGAGGATGAAAGTATGACGCATTTAGAAGCACACGAACACTCACAGGATATACCCACACCCGAACATGGCACCATGACATTAGAGGAATTCCTTGCAACGGATGTCGATGGATATGAATACGTCAAAGGAGAACTTGTCCCAATGCCCGGAACATCAATCACACATGGTATAATCAGTATCAACATCATTCGCTGTTTAGACTCGCCTGTTCATGAGAATAAGTTAGGACGCTTGTTGCCATCAGAGACCGCCTTTAAAGTCGGTGAACGGGTGCTGAAACCGGATATCGCTTTTCTATCAGCAGCTCGCTTAGCAGAAATAGAAGACAGAGCCAAGGGCTCTCCGATACCGCCCGATCTTGCCATAGAGGTGATTTCTCCATCGGATACCCTATCGCGTATTGTTGGAAAAGTATTTGCGTATTTGGACGCTGGCACCCGCGTTGTCTGGATTATTGAACCTGATTCAAAAACTGTGCTCGTCTATCAATCCGAAACAGACATCAAAATATTAACCCGCGAAGACACCCTCACTGGGGGGGATGTCGTGCCGGGGTTCTCCTGTCCTGTTGCACAACTATTTGCGTAGCTATACCACACAAGAAGAGTCTAAAAAATGGAAACGCTTCACGGAATCCTTGAACGGGTTGTTTTTGAAAACCCCGACAACGGGTATACCGTCGGCAGATTTTCTGCCCGTGGCTACCCAGAACTCGTCACCATCGTAGGCAATCTTGCATCTGTCAACGCTGGCGAAAGCTTGCTGCTTAACGGCGAATGGGTTAACAATCCAAAATACGGGAGGCAGTTCAATATTAACAGGTATGAAACTATCCTCCCAGCAAACGTCGTCGGATTGCGAAAATACCTCGGCTCCGGCCTCATTAAAGGTATCGGCCCGAAGATGGCGACCCGTATCGTCAAACAATTCGGGATGGATACGATGGATGTGATTGAGCAGACACCTGAAAAATTGGAACGCGTACCGGGGATTGGGCGGAAACGCATTAAACTTATCAAGCAAGCGTGGGAAGCACAACGTGAGATTAAAAACGTGATGATTTTCTTGCAATCGCACGATGTAAGCACCGCACATGCAGCGAAAATCTACAAGATATACAAAAATGAAGCTATACCCATTGTCACTGAAAATCCTTACCGGCTCGCCGATGAAATTTACGGCATCGGATTTGTAACAGCTGACACGATTGCACAAAAATTGGGCGTGGCTAAAGATGCACCACACAGAGTAGAAGCCGGTATCAAATATGTACTCAGTCAAAAGGCAAACGATGGACACGTCTTTCAGCACCACCTCGAACTTATTGAGGCGTGTCAAAACATGCTTGAGCAGACACCAGAGACAATTCAGAAGGGTATCCGCTCCCTCACTGAAAAAGAGGAGATTATCCTTTCACCAGAAGACGAACTGGTAGAAACCTTAGCGGAAATCGGGGTGCAGCTGGTAGAGCCTGTCCTCGAAGTACAAGATGAGGACAGCGGAGAAAATGCTGACGTTGATGAACCGATTGACGAGCAAAGTGCTATCTATCTGGCACCCTTCTACTATGCTGAATTAGGAGTTGCCAATCAGTTCAGGCGACTGTTGTCAAGTCGGAAACCGGACTCAAATCATATCCACATTGAGACAGCGTTGGCGCAGCTGGAAAGGGTGATGAACATCCGATTTGCCCCACAACAGCAGGAAGCAATTCACGCAGCACTCACTGAACGCGCGATGATTCTGACAGGCGGCCCAGGCACAGGCAAAACCACAACCACAGTCGGTATGATTCGGTTATTTGAGGCAGCTGGAAAGCAGATTGCACTGGCTGCACCGACCGGGCGCGCAGCAAAACGCCTCAGCGAAATGACGAACAGGGAAGCCAAAACGATACACCGCCTCCTCGAATTTTCACCGAGAGAAAACGGGTTCAAACGCAATCGGCAAAATCCCCTGGAAGCAGATGTTGTCATTGTCGACGAAATGTCAATGGTAGACCTCATCTTGATGAACCGACTCATGCAGGCAATCCCCCCGGATGCCACCGTGATACTCATCGGCGATATCGACCAGCTACCCTCTGTCGGTGCAGGCAATGTGCTTAAGGCACTCATCGATTCTCGACAGATACCGGTAGTCACACTCACAGAAATCTTCCGACAGGCAAGAGAGAGTATGATTGTGACAAACGCACATCGGATTAACATTGGTGAATTTCCAAAACTCACCGGGGACGCTGAACGGAATTTCTTCTTCCTAGAAGAATCGGACCCAGAGACAGCAGCAAAACTCATCTCCTCCCTCATTGCCGAACGTTTACCTCGACACTACGGCTATCATCCGCTAGATGACATCCAACTGTTATGCCCGATGCGGCGCGGCATTCTCGGCTCCGAAAACCTCAACAAAAGACTCCAAGACGTGCTTAATCCGAGCACTACAGAAGCTGTCAGAGGATGGCAAGCCTTTCGCAACGGCGATAAGGTGATGCAAGTACGCAACAACTACGACTACGAGGTCTTCAACGGTGATATCGGAAGAATTGTCGATATTGACCCGGTCGAAAAGAGAGTAAAAGTTCAGTTCCCCGATAAAAATGTGGCTTATGATATGGCGGACCTGAATGAGCTCACCTTGGCTTATGCCACAACTATCCACAAAGCACAAGGCAGCGAATACCCCGCGGTTATCATCCCTTTGCACACACAACACTATCTTATGTTACAACGGAATTTACTTTACACAGGCATCACCCGCGCTAAAGAACGGGTGGTAATTGTTGGGACCAGGAAAGCACTCGCTATCTGTATCAATAACACACAGGTGACAGAACGTAACAGCTACCTTGCAGAACGTCTTCAAGATGGGTTTGCATAGTTTGTAGTAGAACAATTCATCGCCCGTCGTGTGTGCTTGCGATTGAAATTGACACATTTTCCTTGACTTCACAATTTTTTAATGATACACTGCACGCACATTGGGATCCCCTCCTGTTTTAAAGTCATTTAAAACAGGAGGCTCTCTCATCACAAACCGACTAATTACCGTTAACCCTCAACCGAAGGAGTTTGAATGAAAATCCTTATTATGATTCTTCTCGGCTCTGCGTTCTTCTTCGCGCAAACGTTTGCGTACTCTGAGATTAAACTGCCACGCGTTATCAGCAACGACATGGTGCTGCAACGCGATATGCCCGCACCGATTTGGGGATGGGCAGATGCAGGCGAAGATATTTCTGTTACCCTCAGCAAACAGGACGTAGAAACTGGCACTGTTCATACAACAACTACAACCGCTGACGCGAACGGCAATTGGCAAACGACACTCCCAGCTATGCAGGCAGGCGGCCCGTATACGCTTAACATCAGCGGCAGCAGCACCGTTGAACTTACAAATATACTTTTTGGCGAAGTGTGGTTATGCTCAGGACAGTCTAATATGGAGTGGCCCGTCAACGCTTCAATGAACAAAGACGCTGAAATAGCCGCTGCAAATTACCCGCTGATTCGATTATTTCACGTACCGCGGGAAGCCTCCGGGTTGCCTGTCCGTGACGTACATACACAGTGGCGGCCGACTACACCGGATAACATCAGACATTTTTCCGCTGTCGCCTACGCTTTTGGTAGGCATATTCACAAGGAACTAGATGAGGTGCCGATTGGGTTAATTAACGCCTCATGGGGGGGCACCCGTATTGAACCGTGGACCCCGCAGGTCGGATTCACATCGGTATCAGCACTCACCGCAATCGCTGAAGAAATTCAGGATGTTGACAAAAACTATCGAGCGCAGCTCCCACAGAAGCTGAACGATATTGAGGAGTGGATAGCAAAGACAAGAAAGGCATTGGAAAACGAAGGTGTTATTTTTCAGATGCCCGAAAATGTACACCCCTTAACCCCCCATCAGAGACCGACAGCACTTTACAACAATATGGTCTATCCAATTGTGCCTTTTGCCATACGTGGTGCCCTTTGGTATCAAGGCGAATCAAACATGGGGGAAGGTATGATGTACCATGAAAAGATGAAGGCACTTATTAACGGATGGCGACAGGTCTGGGGACAAGGGGATTTTCCGTTCTATTTTGTCCAACTCGCGCCATGGGGCGGCTACGATAAAAATGATCCGACTCGACTTCCAAGGTTTTGGGAGGCGCAAACTGCCACGCTAGCCGTACCAAATACCGGTATGGTGGTAATAACAGACGTGGGCAACATTCGGGATATTCACCCGCGAAATAAACAGGATGTTGGATTGCGGCTTGCCTTATGGGCACTTGCCAAAACTTACGGTAAAGAGGAGCTGGTGCATTCCGGACCGCTTTACAAATCTATGGCCGCTGAAGGCAACACAATCCGTATCAGTTTTGACCATGTGGGCAGTGGGTTGATAGCGCGAGATGGCGAACCGTTGACATGGTTTCAAATTGCAGGAGAGGATAAGGAGTTCGTTGAGGCAACTGCGGTCGTTGATGGCGATACGGTGGTTGTATCAAGCGATTCGGTTCAGGCACCTGTTGCCGTGCGATTCGGTTGGGATCAGATTGCGGAGCCGAACCTTATGAATAAGGAGGGACTACCCACCTCACCTTTCCGGACCGATTCATGGTAAAAAACGGATGGGCAATGAATTGCCCTACTACCAACAAGAACGTTTGTAGTAGGGTGATTTATCACCCGTTCCGATTTTGTGACTACGCTGCCAACGCGGCAAATAACGCCTTGATATAACCCACTGAATATGCTAATCCGACATTGCCTTCCAACCTCGGAATATGGTCGGCATTGATACACCCATCGAACCCAACCTTTTGGAGTTCCCGTACAATTTTGAACATATTCATATCGCCATCGTCTAAGAGTGTTTCCTCGAATGCTCCGGCTGTTGCAAGGCTACCGCGCACATTCCGTAGGTGAATCATGAAGATGCGTCCCTTGCGTCCGTAATTGTTAATCTCATCGAGCACAATAGCACTGCCACCCGCTTCAGCACGGGTGCCGCAGCAGTAAAGATAACCGACATTTTTGCTCGGAAACGCGTCAATAACGCGGTGAAATCCGAGACCGCCGAGGGGCGTATCCGGATTCGGCACATCCGATGGGTGAATAGCAAGTTTGATATCGTGTTCATCGGCAATTGGGACCAACGCGCCGTAGACTTCACAGAAACGTTTCCACCATTCGTCGAGCTCTTCCATCGTCGGGGTAGGCGGCGGATTCTGTGTTGCCGCACGACTTTCCCCACGCGAGGTATATCCCCCACGATGTACAGCAGAATAACGTGTCATCAGATAGTCAAACGTATCTCCCCAAAACCGTTGACGCGCAATAGGCACCCCAGCTTCCGCGAACACCTTAAGCGCGTTGCACGTATTCTCTAATTCCTTTTCGCCATCGGGTTGCCCCTTCATGAACCGCTCAGTGATGTTCGGCAGCGTCACCCGGTTGATGTCCAAGCCGTAAGAGCGAATCTGTTTTTTCATTTTCAACAGTCCATCTAAATCGGGATAGCCTTGCTCTCTAACACCGGGAAAAGAGCCACCGTTACCGAAATCGATGCAGTTGGCACCGAGTTGTGTGACCTGTTTGAGGTAGGTGTCTGAAAGTCCACCGTCCCAGACTGAAATTTTCATTTTTTTTCTCCTCTATAGGGGTAATGCGACAGGCTGCCCAGTTTCAACAGATTGGTATGCAGCTAACGCAATTTCCACAGCGGCACGTCCATCAAGTCCTGTAATCAGTGGGGGTGTATCGTTCCGAATTGCCTCTGCAAAAACACGAATTTCTTGTTGCACAGGCGGCCGCACCTGAATATCACCTATCCTGATACTTCTGCCTTCCCCTTCAAAAGGTTTAATCTGAATAGATGCATCTCCGCCCCAGATTTGCGGAAAATAGATAGAGCCTTTTTCGCAGTCAACGCGTCCTCCGTAACCGCCAACAGCGGCGGCATGGCTGGAATGCAGCAATCCGACAGCCCCGTTTTTAAAATTTAATGATGCAAGCACAACATCCGGGTAGTCTGTATGTTCATGGACGTATTGTCCGCCAACCCCGTATACTCTTGAGACATCCCCACATGTCCATCGCATGAAGTCAATCTCATGTGCATTTATTTCCATGAGACTGCCACCAGATTTCGAACGTTCCAAACGCCAACGGACACGATTTCCACCTGACCAAGGGCCGCCGATGCGATGCACCATCATATTAACGGGTGCGCCTAATTCACCGCTATGAACAATTTCGCGAACCTTTGAATGTGTGGCATGATAACGACAGACCAACCCAATTGTGAGTTTGACACCGTTTTCCGCAGCAGCCCCAATCATTGCGTCACAATCGGTTAGTGTCGGTGCCATCGGTTTTTCAGAAAAAACATGCTTTCCTGCATTTGCCGCATCAACCGCCATCTGTGCATGTAGAAACGGGGGGGAAGCGATGAGCACTGCATGGATATTGTCATCAGAAAGCAGGGCATGGTAATCGGTTGTGTAATTTGTGCCGAGGTTATCTGATAACGTTTTTGCCAATTCCTCTTGTAGGTCACTGACACAGATAACCTCTATGCCTTCAACAGCGTTTGCACTATTTGCGAGACTTCTGCCCATGCCGCCACATCCGATAACGCCAATCCCGACGGTTTCCATAATCTTCTCCTTTATCTCCGCCGTGCTTTAATGTGGCCCCACGTGACGCTCAGCTGGTTTGCAGAAGGACTGACATCAAGCCCCGTAGCGGTCATATTTTTTCGGACTTCCGCCGCCGTGAGTGCGCGTTCATAAATACGGAATTCGTCGACATATCCCTGAATCGCATCGCAATTGCAGCCATCTGAGCGGTCTCCGATGGCTAACTTGAGCCCGCCTTTAGGGATTTTGCCCCCTGGCACTGCGTATTTTTTCTCCTGTTTACCATTCACATAGTAGTGAACTGTCGTGCCATCGTAGGTGCCAACGAGATGAATCCACTGTTCAAGCGGGATATCCTCCAGCACATTATGCTGTGCTGCCTTGGTTTCCTGCCCACCTGCTCTTATGAAAAAGCCGTGCTGATTGTCATCATCGTCGTAATAGAGGCTGGCAACTGCTTTGTTTGTGGGCATATCGTCAAGCGAGATAATCCGATTCCAACTATCATCTAAGGCAGTAATATAGACCCAACACTCCAACGTGATTTCATCCCAATCTCGGTTAATTTTCGGGGGGTCTGAATCCTCCACGAGGAGATAGTCGACAGTCCCATCAAACAAGATACACTCTCCGACTTTACAATCGGCAGTGGGTGCAAGCTCAGGGTCACCTTTGACTACGGCAGTCAGCCCGGAGAAGATATCCTCTGCCTGTTTTTGGATTTGTACCGTATCCTTGTCAAATGACCAATATGCGACTAAACCGTCCTCAACTGCGCCGACAATTGCATCGGCGGGCTGTGTTGTTAGGGCAATTAGGAGCGCGAAAAGCGTCCAAATCGCGTAGGTTAATGGTGTGCTCTTGTGCATAATGCCTCCTTTAATTGCTTGATAGCATATAGGTTTCAACGGTTTTCAGCGGAGCGGATTATCGGCTTAGGCTATTTTAGGTAACATCCCGCATAGCGCGTCTGCGCTGATCGGCGACTTGGCGTTCGCGTTCTTCGTCAGTCAGCTGGTCAACTTTTTCTGCGATTGCGGGCCGATATTCTGCAGCTTCACTTCTTCGCTTAAAGATTCGGAAATAATCGAACCGTGTTAGGGTAGGTGGTATATTCCCTGGGCAGAGCGCGTGCAAACCGACCTGCACCTGTGGGCCCATACCGACACGGGCAATACCACACCCTCTCCACGTAATTCCATCCGGACTGGCGAAGCCGGAGAACTGATTGCCACGGCGTTCTATCCGTAGAAAAAGTTCACGTACCCGGCGCATCCCGCCTCTACCTACAATACCGAACTGTCGATTAACGTGTCGTTCAAATCGGACATCGCCACGGAAGGCGTGAGGGCCGGAGGTTTTCTCCAAGCGCAGGAATTGGTTAGCGTGTTTCCAAATGATTAGGCCGCCATGTTCTCGGAGTTGGTTTGAAATCCGCATCCGGGTCTCAATAGCGAAGTCGCCTGTGACCTCCATGAGGAGCCGTGGTGCGCTCATATCCCCGCCTCTACCGTTCGGGCCGTGCCATAAGTCTTGCCCGGGTTCAGTTCGCATTTCCAGATAGCCTTGGCGTTCTGCCCAGGAGCCTCCGCCTTGTGGGTCTTCCCAACGCCATTCGGGTCGCATATCGTTCCCGATAAATTCATCATCAAATACCATCTCTGTAAATTCACCGGAGGATGCCCACCCCTCAATTTTAATGGAGGAGATAGAATCGCCAAAACTCTGCGATAACAGGTGGAGGTTCGGGAGCTCTTTTTTGTATTCCATGGGCTCCATGCGGATAGGTAGACTCACGCCCTCAAAATCGGGGTGTTCATAGAACACAACCTCCGCACCGTCCGGAGGAAAGTCGGGACCTTTAAAAATGCGTATAGACGAAATCCTATCTTCGAACCACGACCGGCCCTGTTTATCCCGTAAGTTTGCAATGTCCCGCAAGATAGTAATCTTTCTACCCTCAAATTCCGCGTGCTCATAACAATCCACAATCATCGGAATAGTCCCCCACTCTGGTCCTACTACGTCTAAGGCTGAACCGAAGTTAATAGAGGAAATTCTATCTCCGAAATTGTAGGCTGTGTCGTGCAAATTTGGATAAAATCCGGGACCGAGTGCTAACTTTTTTCCTTTATAGTCTACATGTTGATAAAGCAGCACTTTGTAATTCGGGCTCCCTGAAAAATTCGGGCCTTTGTAAACCCGCAGCGAGGAAATATTGTCTTGAAACCCGATGAGCCGCGTATGCGGCACCGGTTCTAAGACATATCCCATTCTGCCGCGGAAGTTTGCATGTTGAAATACCTCAACGATGAGGCGTGGAATTACTATTGGCATGTGTTTCTCCTATTTGTTGGATTATGTTTCAATTTAGATTTTTATAGTGTTCTGTCCATCTCAAAAATGACTACTCGCTATTTACGCTGTCCCGAGTCTCGCTTCATAGATTTGGGCGTACCCGCTCCTATCTGACGTAAACACAACGTACTGTCCATCGGGACTAAAAGAGGGATGTGGATGTGTATGCTGCGGCGCGTACACCTTAATTGGGCCATCCGCATAAGGAAATGGGCTGTTCCAATGCTCACCGATAGAGGACGCTGCAGGGTGACATAACAGCTTCGGTTCGCCAATGCCGTCGCGTGCGTCAAACGTTTGAATGCCGATATCCGGAAAGTTCGTATCGGCCACCATGACCGTTCCTGCCGGGTTGCATATCGCGTGCCATGCGTTGAACCTCGTAACCTGTCGCTCAGTGCCGGTGTCCACGTTAATACACCGTACCCCGTTTGGCCAGTCAACAAAGGCGAGTTCTCGTGTCCCCGGAATCCACGTTTCATGCGTAATCCACTCGTTCCTTTCGACATTGCGTGCATAAAGCCTGCGGTTCCCAGTGCCATCCCGATGAATTATCCACACGCGGTCGGTTAAGGGGCCCGCGTAATAGAGCAGGTTCGGGTCGTCAGGGCAAAATTGGAGGTGCCCGATGCTGTCCCGGCGCAGGATAATGTCGTAATCGCCGGTATCGGTATCCACAATAGCGAGTGCGGCTTCCTCACCGACGTTGAAACGGATTGCCCACCATCGGTCATCGTGGCTGACTGCTGTCGTGCCCATCGCTGCGGCAATCATCCCTTTTTCACGCATTGCAGAGGCATTGAAGTTAACCAATTCACGCTCCGCTAACGTTTCCAAATCGAGCTGCCATCCGCTGGTACCAGCAGTGAAGAATACGGCCGCTCCGTTCCGAGCAGGGTGCACTGACCATTCACTGATATCGTCTCTGTCTGTCAACTGGCGGAGTTCACTTGTGCTCCGTTCCTCGGCGAAAATCTGCGGTGTGCCGGTGCGGTGCGATACAAAAATTAACCGTTGCATCGCGTTATCATACGCTGGAATGATAAAGAACGGATGGTGATGCACAGCTGAAGCCATCGTTACCTGCCGGATGTGTGTCCCGGTACATCTATCGTAGAATGTTCGAGATTCAGATGGATAAATCGTGCCTTTTGCCATCTATCTGTTCCTTATCACACCTTACCACTCTATATCCTCTATGGATTGTGCCTCTAATGCTTGTGTGAATATGGCATCGAGGCGTTTGAGGCTGCGCATCCTCCCGATTTTACGGGTAAGTTCATCAGGAACATCGTCAAAACGTGTGTGTATGGTTTTCAGGGTATCCTCACGTTTCGCACGAACCACACCGATTTCTATACCGCGTTTTTCACCGGCTTCCATACCTTCTTCAAAAAGAGATTGGGCTATCGTTTGCACCTTCGATTCCTCCTTCGCTCTAAGCGATTTATCTTCTATCAAATCGTGAATCGTATGAACTAAACCTTCACGCTCTTCACGCTCCCTACGACCGTATATCAACATATAAATATACGACAAAACTTTGTCACGCTGACCTACTTCATCAGGACCAAGCGATAGCAGGCGCTCCACTACAGAAACTATTGCCGAACGCAACGCCGCCTCACTTCCATGTTCTTGTTGTAATACCGTCAACGCCCACCCAAACAGATGATCTGGCTGAGTTAATGTCGCCGCCTCGGTGTGCTTCACATCTAAAAGCAGAAAACGACACTCCGGAACATATACCCTGAAAGGATTAAACGGATTTGCCAACTCACGCAACGACAACGGAACTGACCATTTCCGGTCTCCTGTGTAAAATACTATACCAATCACTGCCGGCAAACCCCACTCATCCTGAGGGTGCTCCTGCAATCCATAATCCTGTAGATGCACAGACCATACCTGCATCATATACGCGTGTAGACGATACGCCATTTTCCGATCAACCGTCGATTGATGTTCTACCAGCACATAAACAGGCAACGTCTCACGTTCTGAAGCTGATACGCTATCCTTCTGAATTGGGATACTATACAGCAAATCCGACACATGTTTTCGCAGATTCTCCGGGATGAAAGTTGTATCCTGCCGAACAGCATTCTTAAAATCGAGATGCGGCACAACGGCACTGTCAAGGATTTCAAGTAACCCTCTCACATTCTGCGAATTGTCAACAAACCAAAGCGAGCTCAGCTCCGGAAATTGCCGTAAGGCTGAATAATCAAGCGCATTGAACATACTGATTATTTTATTTTTATTCATAAAGTCCTTCTTGCTCTAATGAAGGGATATGCCATCAGGCAACACATGCTACGCGTCAACCCTTCCTAACGCTAGTTTGAAAAAAGTTTTGACCTAGAGCGTTCTCTGGTAGTTTTAGCAAAAAACTGCACAAACTAGGAAGTATGTGCTACAATTATGCTGCTTTTTTCTCGGTGAAACAGGTTTAGAGCAAACGGATATTTATTATCAAGCTCACGTTTCCTAGCTAACCGATTATAGAATAACATACTTTGCAGAAAACGTCAAATGGATTCTTTATATTGCAGAGACGTTTAGGCGTGATTTCCCGATGGCGATGCGCGTGTAAAGTTCTTGATACAAGGTTAGGCAGCTTTTGTTTGTGGGTAACAGTAAGCACAAGCGGGGGGGTAAACCTTATATATGTAGGGGCGGATGTTAGTCGTATCCGCCCATCTCTGCGTCTATTCCTCAAAAGCGGCATCGAACGCAACAGCCGAAGGCTCAAAATCGTACCCCTTCACCGCGCCGCATGCCTCCCGGGCACCATGCTCCCGGTCCATGCCGCTGTCTTCCCACTCAATTGAGAGCGGTCCGTCGTAGTTGATATTGTTAAGTGCGCGGATAATCTCTTCAAAATTGATATTCCCGCGTCCAATAGAACGAAAATCCCAGTAACGCTTTGCATCTCCGAACCCGAGGTGCCCCCCGAACACACCCGACAACCGTGGCGTGTTAGACCACCATACATCTTTCATGTGCACGTGATAAATACGGTCGCCTAAACGTTCAATGAATGCCACATAATCAACCCCTTGGTAGCCGAGGTGGCTGGGGTCATAGTTGAAACCGAACGTTTCTCTACCGTCAAGTGCCTCAATGGCGCGTTCAGCAGTGACAATGTCAAAAGCGATTTCGGTCGGATGGACTTCAAGCCCGAACTTAACACCGACTTCATCGAAGACATCAAAGATTGGATTCCAGCGGTTCGCGAAATCTTCGAAACCTGCATCAATCTGTGCGGCATCGACCGGTGGGAAAGAGTAGAGCAGGTGCCAGATGGAGCTGCCTGTAAAACCGTTGACGACATTCACGCCAAGTCTCGCGGCGGCACGTGCGGTGTTTTTCATCTCCTCCGCAGCGCGTTCCTGAACGCCCGCGGGGTCGCCATCCCCCCAAATCTGCTCTGAGACAATCGCTGCGTGTCGACCGTCAATGTTGTCACAAACGGCTTGTCCAACGAGGTGATTGCTTATGGACCAGACTTTCAACCCGTATTTTGCGAGGAGGTCGTGCCTGCCTTGGCAGTAGTCGTCGTCTGTGAGTGCTTTATCCACTTCAAAATGGTCCCCCCAGCAAGCGAGTTCTAGTCCATCATATCCCCACTCACTGGCTTTCTGTGCAAGTTCTTCCAACGTTAAGTCTGCCCATTGTCCTGTAAACAGTGTAACAGGTCTTGCCATTTTCAATCTCCTTTATCTTTTTTCTTATAGCGGGGTCTGTACCCCGATTTAAAATTTTGCTGCTTATACCGGGGGGGTATATCGTGCGTCGACCCAGCCGCGCTGTTTTCCGCTTTCAACAGCCGTATTGATGAAATGCACGCCGCGTGCACCGTCCTGCACCGTGGGAAAATCGGTGTCATATTCATTAGGTGATTCCCCGGCAATCTTCGCCGCCATAGTACGCGCAGCATTGACATAAATATTCGCGAACGCTTCAATAAACGCTTCGGGATGTCCAAACGGAATTCGGGAGTTGTGCTGGACAATTTCTGAGAGGTAATCATTCCCGCGTTTGTATACCTGCTCAGGCCCATCAGGAAATCGAACGGAGAGATAATTCGGGTTTTCCTGATGCCATTCTAACGAGGCATCTGTCCCATAAACACGGATGCGTAGATTGTTCTCTTCACCCACCGAAATTTGGGAAGCAAACAGTACGCCCCGCACCCCCTCTTCGTAATGAACTAAGAGATTTCCATCATCCTCTAGCAAGCGTCCCTCTACAAAAGTCGTCATATCCGCGCAGATTTCTTCCATTTCAAGCCCGGTAATATAGTGCGCCAAATTTTCTGCATGAGAACCGATATCTCCGATACACGACGATGCCCCCGCCTGTTTCGGGTCAGTCCGCCAGACAGCTTGCTTCGCGCCTTCGTTTTCCAGAAACGTGGATAACCACCCCTGCGGGTATTCAACCACTATTTTTCGAAGTGTGCCCAATTTTCCCGATTTTACAAGCTCACGTGCCTGCTTTACCATCGGATAACCTGTGTAATTATGCGTCAGTGCGAAGATAACATCGTGTGAACTGACGAGACGACAGAGGGTTTCAGCATCTTCGACCGTTGTTGTCATCGGTTTATCACAAACAACGTGAAATCCCGCTTCAATAAAGGTTTTGGCAACATCAAAATGCACATGATTCGGGGTGACAATTGAGACAAAGTCGATCCGGTCGCCTTCGGGGAGTTGGCTCTCTTTTTCTGCCATCTCCTTATACGAACCGTAGACCCGGTCTGCGTCGAGAAAAAGTTCTGCCCCCTGCTGCCGTGATTTCTCTGGCGAGGATGAGAATGCCCCTGCAATCAGGTCTATTTCACCATCAAGTGCTGCGGCTTTCCGATGAACCGCCCCGATGAAGGCATCCGGTCCGCCGCCTACCATTCCGTAACGTATTTTCCTACCAAGTGGCATAGTATGTAATCCCTTCCTTATTTATTTCGGTGTGTGCTGGCATTTGCAAATATATCAACACACGGGACAAATTAATTTCACTATTTTAAGAATTATGCCATATTTCTCTATTTTTTTCAAGGTATTTTTGTTTTGGAAAAAAACTTGACGAAACTTCAAAAGATATAGTATACTATGTAACACAGAAATTCACTAGCGGAGGAAATTTTATGAATTTAATGCGAATTGGTATAGTGATCCTTGTCGCTGTCTGTTGGCTGAGCTCCCCCACTCACGCCGCTATAGATGGCAAGAATATCAGGGGGATGTGGCTCTTTGACGGGGCAGGTGACACCGCAAAAGATTCCACAAAAAACGGCAACGACGGTAAAATCCACGGCGGAACCAAACGGGTCGATGGAAAGTTCGGAAAGGCACTTGAATTTGATGGCACAGACGGTTGGGTCGAAGTGCCACATTCGGATAGTGTCGCGTTCAAAAAAGGCACCTCTTTCACGATTACGCTCCATTTTAAAGGCACTAAAATTGGTGGTTCGCTCGTTGGCAAAAACTATGAAGATCAATCACAAGCTTTACCTTGGTACCTGCTTTGGAACGGCGGTAACAATAACATTCTATCCCTCTACCTACGCAATTCTCAAAGTCAGAACTTTAGAATTGATGGCACGTCCGATATAGGTGATGACAAATGGCATTTTATCGCCGCCAGAGCGGATGCCGCTGCGCAAAAAATCTCTTTGTGGATAGATGGGAAACAGGAAGCCGAAGGTAATTTTGATACCAACGATGGATACGGCACAAGTGACGGTGTGTTTCATATCGCACGACACTTTGACCGATATACCGCCGGTATCATCGACGACGTGGCACTCTTCAATATCGCCTTGAGTGAAGCCGACATGAAGACCATCATGGATAACGGCGTTGAAGAAGCTGCCGCAGTGGAACCTGTAGACAAATTAACAACCACGTGGGGCAAACTCAAACGCCACACACAAGCACAATAAGGAGAAATTTAATTTATGTATCTAGCTAAAAATATGGGTGTCGCTTTAGCGATGCTGCTCGGGCTCTGTTTGCTAATACCCGCTCCTAGCTCAGCAAGCTTTGACTTCGATAACATCATGGGGATGTGGCTCTTTGACGAAGGGGAAGGGACGGTCGCAAGCGATTCTTCAGAAAACGGAAATGATGGCACTATCCACGGCGCGACCTGGGTAAATGGCAAATTCGGAAAAGCACTCCAATTCGATGGAGCCGCGAACTGGGTTGAAGTCCCACACTCTGACACTGTCGGGTTTGAAGCCGGAACTTCGTTCACGCTCACACTGCATTTCAAAGGCACCAAGGTCGGCGGCTCACTCGCTGGCAAAAACTATGAGGATAAATCGCAAGTTTTACCGTGGTATATGCTCTGGAACGGCGGTGGCGATAACAAGGTAACCTTCTTCTTACGGAATACTGCCTCAGTCAGCTATAGACCCCAGAGCGCAACCGAAATCGGGGATGACGAATGGCACTTCGTCGCTGGCAGAGCGGACGCTGAAACAGGTAAGGTAACCTTGTGGATAGATGGGAAACAGGAAGCCGAACTCGATTTTGACACAAACAGCGGATACGGCAACAGCGAAGGCGTATTTCACATCGGACGACACTTCGACCGATATACCGCTGGCATCATCGACGAAGTCCTCCTTTTCAATGTCGCCCTCGATGAAGCGGATATGAACGCAATTATGGAAGACGGTATCCAAACAGTTGCTGCTGTTGAAGCCTCTGGCAAACTTACAACAACCTGGGGCACACTGAAGCAACGGGTAACACGATAAATTGCACTGAGGGTGGGGTTTCAAATCCCACCCTACAACCGAACGTCACAACAAAAATAGCGAAACAGAGCACTAGTTAAAGGACAGACACATCGTGAAGCAATTACAGACACTCTTCATATTAGCATTATTGCTACTGGCGGGCTTGAACTGTGGAACAACAGACAATCCTGTCAATCAACCCGAAGACATTGAAACGCCAACCGGCAGCCTCCAAGGCGAAGTGGCACCAATTGAGGGCATCCCAGTCCAGGTACGTCTAATAAAAGCGGGACAACTCATCGCGCAAACTGAAATAGATAGCAGCTACGAATTTAGCGGCATTGAAGAGGGCAATTATACAATCCAGCTCACCGCCAAAGGGTATGAAACAGTTGAAATAGACGTGACAGTCGTCGCGGAACAGACTGTACCCGTCGATAAAGTGACACTTGTGGCGTTGACAGCCCCCGTATCACATCTACGAGGCGTTCTAACCGACGCGGAAACAGAAGCACTCCTCTCCGAAGTTAGAATTCAACTTACGGATGAAGCCGGTGAAAAACAGGAAACGCTCACAACGAAAGATGGGGTATTCACCTTTGAGAATCTCCCGATTAATCAGACGTTTACCTTGACTGTTAAACACACCGGTTATGAAGATAACGAAGTCAACGTAAAACCGATTCCTGCCGATGAAACCTTTGAACTGGATATAGAACTTACGCCGGTCCCCGAGCAGGAGGAGTTGGGCCCAGGGGAAGGGTTAAGTATTGGCAGTGATGCCCCAGGATTTAAACTGCCCGATGCCAATAATAAGCAGCACGCGCTTGCGGACTACATCGGCAAAAAAAATGTTGTCCTTGTGTTCTTTCGCGGCCGTTTCTGACCGTTTTGCCGAACGCAACTCGGTGAGTTGCAAGAAAATTACGGTAAAATTCAAGCCGAAGGTGCCGAACTTATCGCCATCAGCTCCGATGACGTAGCTGAGACAAAACGGACAGTTCAAAACCAAGGTATTCAATACATCATCCTTGCTGATAGCGACAAACAGGCTATTACTGCTTACAACGTCGTCGATCCGCAAAACAATCGGCTAGCACGTCCAGCAAGTTATATCCTAAAAGCAGATGGCACTATCGCTTGGAAATTTCTTGATGTCCGAGTAGATAATCGGGTGCCGACTGCACAAATTTTGAACGAATTAGGAAAACTCTGATGAAACCTTACGATGCGGTAACAGCAAACATTGTGGCGGACTGCGAAGAGGCAGTAAACACCCGGAATAGACTCCATCGAAGGGAATTCTTGGGCCAACTCGGCATTATTGGTGGGGCTTCTGCGCTTAGCACACTCCCCGCATTCGCACAAAGCAGCGGACAAGTTCCACCTGACACCCAAAAAAAGACGCTGCCTACGCCAGTTGTTGAAGTACTCGGTAAACAGGTGTGGGAGAACGAACAGCTGAACGAAGCAGCAGCAGGCGAAATGCTCGAACAAGGGTTAATCAAACTTACCGGACGCGATTCCCTAAAAGAAGCTTGGCGCGACTTTGTACTGCCAGACGATATTGTCGGCATAAAAATCAATCCGCTCAGCGGGCCCGGGCTAAGCACACATTCTGTTATCGTTGACAAAATTATTGAGGGATTATTCAGCGCAGGTGTTCTTCGGAAACAGATTATCATCTGGGATCGGTTTAAAGAACACCTCCTTAACGCTGGTTACCCGATTAAAACCGATGAAGGCGATGTCCGAACGCTTGCCTCCGATATGGAGACTATCGGCTACGATGACGAGGTCTTTTATGAAACCGAGAAGGACAGTAGCACCCGACGCGAAAATGAGAGCATCCGTTCCCGATATTCACGGATTGTCACACAACAGGTGGATGTCATTATTAATGTGCCGGTCCTAAAACATCACGATATAGCAGGCGTGAGCGGATGCTTAAAAAACCTCGCCTTCGGAAGTGTTGATAATACCCGCAGATTCCATGGGAGACCCATCTACTGCAATCCCGCCATCGGTGAAATTTGTGCACATAAGGTGCTGAAGGAAAAATTAACCCTAAATATCGTTGACGGCCTCGTTGCCTCCTATGACCGAGGGCCGACCTATCACGCCGAAAATACATGGAAATATGGCGGAATGTTTATCAGCACCGATCCGGTTATTCTTGACGTGCTTATCCTCCAAACTGTCAACCAGAAACGCGAAGAATTAGGGTTGAGTTCTATGTCTAGATACGCTAACTATATCAACAACGCAAGTAGCCTCGGCTTAGGTCAGTCTTCGATTGCCCAGGTCGATTTTCAGAAAATTGAGGTTTAATTTCATGAAATCTGCATGTATCTCTATACTTATGCTAGCGTGTGTGCTCGCCATCACAGCGACATTTTCAGGCTGCACAGTGACCTTCACATCAAGCGACACGTTACAGCTCAGCCTATCGGAGTCCACAGAAGAGGTAAAACAGCTAATAGCGGAGTTTGAATCTGATGAGGGAGATAACGTCGCTGGGGATGTGACGCAAAAGGCTGGAAGTGCTTGTGCTGGCGGGGCATGCATCATCTATTAGCGAATATCGTGTGTTATATTGCGCGACACTATCATCAATCCTCTATATTCTCTCTTGCCTTAGAGATAATTTTGTGCCAATCCCAGAGAAGCACTGTCCCATCCCAACTTCCGCTGGCGAGCGTTTGACCGTCGTGTGAAAACACTAACGTCTCTACCGGTTCTGTATGTCCAGACACGGTTGCCAGAACTTTACCTGTTTCTACATCCCGTAACTGAATTGGATTGTCCCCATCACCCATTCCGGAACAGATGAGCGTTTTACCATCGGGTGAGAACGTCAATGCTCCGCCAAATATGCTCATATCTCCGGGGATTACGGTAAGTTTGGTATTCGTTTCATCAAATTTCCACAAATAGATACCATCCCTACCTCTCAGGACAAGCAAAGAGCTGTCGGGTGAGAAAGCCAAAGCGGTCCCCTCCATAGGGGCTACTTTCGGAGGCGTGTCCGGTGTTTCCACATTCCATACCTGTAGTGGGCCGTGAGATAGTCCTACTGCAAGCCATTTTCCGTTAGGTGAGAACATCGGTTTGTTTCCAAACGTTGGTCCTTTCACTTCAAAGTGGAACAATTCAACGCCGGTGTAAACGTGAAATCCTCTAATCTCTTGAAAACCGCTCAACGCAATTATAGTGTGGTTCGGGGCGAATACGGCTGCGTCTACAGTGGAATCCCCCTGTTTTTTCCACTGTTTAGAGATCTCTTCACCGGTTGCTATCCGCCATAATCGCAGATGGCTGCCCCCGCTGGTACGGCTCTGGAATCCGAAGCTATCTGGAGAAAATGCTATTAAACCGCTTTTGCCCTGCGTTGCAAAAAGGGTCGCATCCAATGAAAGCACTGCTACATCTGTCACGTCGCTCTGCCCCGCAGTGAAGGTCTTCTGTCTCTGCCCGGTCTCCAGGCTCCATACGTCCACAATCCCGTTAAACGCTGCAGTTACAAGTGTTGCATCGTTTTCAGAAAACGCAACCGCTTTCACCAATTCCGTATGTCCGGTAGCAAGGGTTGTGAGCTCTGTGCCGTTCTGTGGATTCCATAGGCGGATTGTTCCATCCGCGCTACTACTGGCAAGACACCTGCCGTAAAGTGGCGTTTCCGTAGCTGCGAAGGTTAGAGCACTAATGGTATTTTTATGACCGGTGAGGATTACTTGTTCTTTTTGTGTCTCTACATCCCAAAGTTTAATGACCTTCCCCGTGTCACCACTCGCAACGGTTTTTCCATCCGGTGAGAATGCAATAGCGGTAATCCAGCCTTCAGGTGTACTGAGCGTCCCAAGCTTGGCGTGTTTCTGTGTATCCCACAATATCACCTTTTTATTCTCACCGCCACTCGCGAGAATTTTTCCATCCGGTGAGAATGCCAATGCCAGGATTCCCGAGTCTGTGTCATTTCCATGTCCCTCAAAAATCGCCTGATCGCTGCTCGTCGTTGTGTTCCATAGATGAATTTTCCCATCTCGGTTCGCAATAGCAAGTTTACTACCATCTTGTGAGAAGGCAACCCTCTCGTATAGATAAGGTATATTTGCCATCGATAATTTGCGCCCGGTATCTACATGCCAATAACTGATTTCACGAAGCCCATTTATGCTGATAAGCGTTCTACCGTAAAATGTCAATGCCTCCGACGAAGAGTCTTCGTACGTTAGTGTGATTGATGAAAGTTTGCTTTTAGTTTTCACATCCCAAATTTGAATAATGGAGGTATTAAATCCACTGCTTGCCAGCATTTTTCCATCCGATGAAAAAGCAAGCGCGTTGACATGTCCAATACGTTCTGTAAATAGGGCAGTCTCTTTCCCATCCGCCACATCATAGAGCCACAAGCCAACATCTGTCCCGACAGCGAGCTGCGTGCCATCCGGTGAAAAGCGAATGATATTAATCCCACCTTTGCCGAGCCGTACGATTGCGCCTTCTGGTAAACCTGCTTCCCTGTTGTCTTGTGCAAAACTGTTTGAGAACGTTATGGCTATCAACAACAAAATGATTAGGAATCTATATTTTGATGTCATGATGCACTCCTTGGTAATGTGAAAAAAAAGCTTGAGAAAAAATAGGATTTGTGTGATACTTTAAGAGAATTATACAACAAGTTTTGACAATTTACCATACAAATTTTCAGGACTTAAGAAAGGAAAACGCTATGGTTGAACATATCGTCTTGCTCAAATTGAAGCCGGACGTTACCGAAGCGCAAGTGGCAGCTTTGCCTGATGCGTTATTAGAAATGGTTGATGAAATTCCGGGAATTGAATCCATAACCGCTGGCACAAACAACAGCCCCGAAGGCAAAAGCCATGGATACACCTACGGTTTTATCGTACGCTTCACGGACGAAGCCGCTCGAGATGCATATCTACCGCATCCTTTTCACCAAAAAGTAGCAGGTGAACAGATTCGTCCGCTCGTTGAGGACGTTTTGGTTTTTGATTACTCCGTTTAATTCAAAATTGCCAAAAAAATCACACATTCTATAATTTTTTGAGAGGTAATAATATATGAGTTGGAATATTGTCGTCGTCGTTTCAGATACACTTCGGACAGCCTATTTGAGTCCTTACGGTAACGACTGGGTTCGGACACCGAATTTAGCCAAGTTTGCTGAGTCGGGGGTCCGATTCACCAATGCACACCCGGAATGTTTACCTACCATTCCGACGCGCCGCACACTTCATACAGGCAGACGTGTCTATCCATTTAGCTCTTATAACCCGGTGCCGTGGGATAACGTCTATACGCCCGGCTGGCAACCGATGTCTTCGGACGAGCCTGCAATCGCTGAATCGCTTGCTCGAAACGGGTATCATACTGGCTTCTTCGCGGATGTACCGCACTACTTCGTGCCGGGGATGAACTTCACACGCGGTTTTCGGCAGTGGCAGTTCGTCAGAGGTCAGGCAGAAGACAGATATCGGGGTGCCGCACACGCCGACCCGAGTCAAGTCGCCCGATACCGTGGCAATCCGGGCCGTATCCGTTCGCATATTGTGAACGTCCAACCTGAACAACCTGAGGAGACCTGGCCGACCGCGCGGTTATTCCGTGCCGCCATCGAATTTGTAGAACATAATCATAACAACACCCCGTTTTACCTTTATGTTGATGGATTCACACCCCACGAAACATGGGAAGCCCCCATCCATTACTACGACCTTTATGGTAGTCGAGAGGATAGAGAACCGATCTGTCTCAACCTTCCCTACGGTTCGCTCAACGATGCGGAGCTTGAGGATAGACTTCCGAGTGTCAAAGCCAACTATGCAGGGTTGGTCACGCTTGTGGATACGTGGTTCGGTAGGTTAGTGGATACCATCGACCGGCTCGGATTGCGTGACAACACGTTGATTATTTTTCTTAGCGACCACGGCACTAACTTCGCGGAAAATCCTGATAAAGCCACTGGAAAACCGGCTAACTTCATGTACCCCGGCACGATGGACATTCCGTTAATTGTGAGTCATCCATCTGGGGCAAACGCCGGAACAACGTGTGACGAATTCGTCTATACGCTTGATGTGCCCGCTACCGTCATCGCAGCGAGCCAAGTTGAACCCACTGGCGAAATTGAGGGACAAAGTCTACTTCCGCTTGTGGAGGGTAAAGATGGATTCACCTCGCGCGAATACCTAACCTGCCGTTATGTCAACTCTGTCTGGTATAAAGACGCGAAGAGCTGGTATTTTTCCAGCGTCGACCTCAACAGCGCTACACGCCTCTTTGACCTTGAGGCGGACATAGACTGTCAAAACAACATCGCTGACAGGGGTGCCGACCGCATCGCCCTTGCGAAAGAGCGTATCTTAGCCGATGCTGGTGGCCATCTGCCCCATTATAAACGTCAAGGCAGAACAGATGCCCTCGGCAGACCACAGTTCGCTGAGGAATAGCTTCATGTAGAGAGAACGGTTGCACAACAGGATAGAAAACATGAACCCTGATTTGAAAGAAATTCAGACCCATTGGCGCGTTGTTCAACCGCTCCTCTCAATTCGCAACGAGGCGGAATATGATAAAGCCATTTTAGCCCCGTAGGGGCGGTATATTTATAGAATGGATTGTGCCAGCACATTACTTCGAAAAATAAGGAGCCTCCGTTATGGCGCATTTTCATTTCAGACAATCTTCAATTGCAATCGTCCTTGTGCTCATAGCACTTACCTTCGTGATGTGTCAAGAAAGCCCCGCGGATAAAATAGTGTCAAGTCTTCACGGACAGGTTATAGATGTGGAAGGTAAACCGGTTGCAGGTCTCAAACTCGCTATGAAACCTGTTAAATTTGTAGGGTTTAATGCTGGTTTAGTGCCACGTACACCTTTCTCTTCGTGGGCAAGGGTAGTGACAGATAAGGAGGGGAAATTCTATTTCCATAATATAGGTCGTGTTTCATCACAATTCGTAATGTTCCCGGAACACGGCTCGGATTATGAAATCGTATCAATGGCATTTGGAGATTTAACCTTCTATTCCACTGCCTACATTCGAAATTTACCATCCTATTTTGGAAAACTCACCTTTACTGTTGGACCGCGCAATCATCTTAAAAATGTGATAGTCAAGGTGAGACCGCCTCGGATGCGAATTCGGGGACGAATTCTCTTGAAGGATGGCACTCCACTTGCGAATGCAGAAATTGGTCTTACCGTCCGGCATCGCCAGCGGAAGACCCAATTTCTCTTCTTCTCCGATATCCGTGGTGGTGGCGCGTCAGGAATGGTTAGTACGACCGATGCCGAAGGCTATTTCGTATCATATTATCCACAGGAAGCTGGAGAATACTCAGTAGCCGTGAAATATGAGGGCGCGTCCGCAAAGTCAAAATGGTTTCGTATTAAAGAGGGACAGCGGTACGATAAGCTCGTTTTGAGACTTAAAGACTTGGAAAAACATCGTGCTGAACGCAATAAAAGGTTGAAAGCGCGACAAGCGATGTGGACAGTAAATCCTGACAATCACCACGCTTACAAGAAAATTGTGTGTGACAGCTGGGAAGATGCAAAAGCGAAAGCGGAAGCCGAAGATGCCTATATAGTCGCCATTAATGACGAAGCGGAGCAGCAATGGTTGGCCGCAGTTTATCCGAAGAAAACGTTCTCTTGGATTGGGCTCCGTGTTCCCAAAAAAGAGGCAGCCTGGCTGTGGGACAGCGGCGAGCCTTTCACCTATGCAAATTGGATAGCCCCCAAGGCACCCGAGCTTGCGCCTACTATCAATAACGAAGTGCCAGTCGCTATGGAACCCTTTTCAAAGAAATGGATAGCAATTGAGCCTGGAAGCCCATTCTTATCTGCGATTAAGTACGCAATTCTCGAAAAAGAGGATATGCCTAATTAGGGCGCGTTCTGTAGGAGCGTGCTTCGCACGCGACCCTTCTGTAGGAGTGTGCTTCGCACGCGACCCTTCTGTAGGAGTGTGCTTCGCACGCGACCTCTTCTGTAGGAGCGTGCTTCGCACGCGACTCTTCCGTAGGAGCGTGCTTCGCACGCGACCTCTTCTGTAGGAGCGTGCTTCGCACGCGACTCTTCTGTAGGAGCGTGCTTCGCACGCGACCTCTTCTGTAGGAGCGTGCTTCGCACGCGATGCTTTCTGTAGGGGCGTGCTTCGCACGCGACCTCTTCTGTAGGAGCGTGCTTCGCACGCGATGCTTTCTGTAGGGGCGTGCTTCGCACGCGACCTCTTCTGTAGGAGCGTGCTTCGCACGCGATATTAAGGAGAATTAATTGTCATGACCCGTCTTCCTTTCACCAAACAGATTTTTGTATGGTTAACAATAGGTATTGTGTGGGGACTCGCTGCAGCGGATTGGGAAGCTGCCGCCGAGCAATCGTCAACGTTATCCGGACGCGTTATCAATGCCGAAGGTAAACCACTTGTCGAAACCCCCATCGTCCTGCTATACGTCAAAATTGCCGAAAATGGCACAGTAGACACCCTATTTGACAGGGTGCTGTATCCTTTTCTCCGCCAGATGCCGGCCGCCGATACGCCATCCCATCTTAACAGGAGAAGGCAAGCACTTAATCAGAAGCTGCCGCATCCCCCCTTTTTGGAAACCGAAACCGATTCAGCCGGACAATTCACCTTCACCGACATCGTTACGGGCCCTGTACAATTAATGGTCCTGCCGATGGAAAATGAGCAGTCACCGCCTCCCGCGGACCCGCACTTCATTAAGCCGCTACCCGAAATTCAGACCATTACGTTCGGAAAAATGAAATTTCACCCGACTTTATCCATTTTTTTCCCACTGCTCGACACAGTCACCTTTGCTATTAAGCCGGGCGTAAACCTCCAAAACGTAGAAGTCAAAATGGCAGTCCCCAGAGAAATTCGGGGCAGAATTGTTTTCAAAAATGGTGAACCGCTCGCCGACACAACCTTTAAGATTAACCTCAGTCTGCTTGACGTTGACCCCGACATGCTGCTAGGTATGGGCCAGATAGATGAATTCGGCATCTGGTACCCATTAAATACGGATGCCGATGGAAATTTCGTCCTTCCTTTCCATGCATCTATGAATTGTGTACTATCCGTTAACCATCGTGGACTTTCCACAGCACTAAAACCGTTTATCATCGAAGAGGGAAAAATCCCCGAAACTGTTGTTCTAATGCTCAACGGCAATCCCGAAGACCTTGCCGAACTGCCACCTGAAATTCCCGAAGAGCATCAATACCTCCTACCGAACGTCCCAGGTACCTGGATAGTGAACCCCGCAAATGGACACGCCTACAAATGGATTGCCTGTAAGAATCGTGAGGATGCACAAGTCAAGGCGGAGGCCGAAGGCGCGCATCTGCTTACAATTAATAGTGAAACTGAACAGATATGGATTGAAGCTGTCTTTGAATACGGCCCCTATTGGATTGGATTGACCGACATGCTAAAAGAGGGGGAATGGCTGTGGGAAACTGGAGAGCCTGTCACATACACCAATTGGAAAAAGCCCGATGTAATTGAAGAGAATTCCGATGAACCCCCGGCTCTTCTCAAGTTCTTCGGGGTCAAAAGTGAGGAGCAACGCCAGAAGGATGAAGAGGCGGACTACGCCATTATACCCGCACGCTGGTGGGGCGCAATCGGGCAATGGGTAGCAGTTGACGAAGAAGGCAGATTTCACGGAGAAATCCTGATGGCAATTATTGAGCGGGATGGAATGCGCTCAAAACTACTCAACTTGCCACCTGACATGAAACCAAACAGAAAGTGATGACCGCCAGCTTTACAAAACATACCGAAAAAGGAAAATCAGATGGAAACCCAATTCTCTCAACTCAGTCAGCATCTATACGTCCATCACGGGCATATCAACACAGGCATCCTTCGCGATGGCAACCGGGCCCTACTCATAGATGGTAGTGGGACATCCCTTCAAACCACCCTCACCGAACTCGGTATTGATAGCGTCGAGCAGATTCTATTTACACACCATCATCGTGACAGCACAGCGGGATTTCCGTATCCAGCGGATGTTCGTATCGGCGTGCCAGCCGCTGAGATAGAGTGGTTTACTGAGGTTGAAACCTTTTGGAACGACCCCAAATATCGATGGCATCTCTACAATTCCCACCCGCACAATCTTATGCTTGCAAGTGCTATGCCCGTAACAGACAGATACGTTGAAGGCGCGATTATCGAGTGGGGGCCGGCATCCATAAAAGTCCTTGAAACCCCCGGACATACCGATGGGAGCGTCACCTATCTCGTCAATGTTGATGAAAAATGTTTCGCTTTTTCAGGCGACCTTATCTACGACGAGGGGAAAATATGGGAGCTCTACAGCTTGCAAAAGGGGCAACAGACCACCGACTATCACGGGTTTCTCGGGGCAAGAGATGAAATAGCAGAAAGCCTTGCAAAGCTCCGACATGCATCGGCAACAGCACTGATTCCGACACACGGGGTCGTCATGGAAAATCCTGACACGGCTATTGATGCACTTTTAGAGCGGTTAGCGTCCTGCTACGACAAATACGTGTCAATTTCTGCCCTCCGACACTATTTTCCGCAGCTGTTTACCGAATTTGAGGGGCGCGCTGACCACATGCCCATCCGAGAAGGCAAACCACCTCCCGAATTCTTAAGACACTTCGGCACAACATGGCTGATTATCTCCGAAAATCGTGAAGCCTTCGTCATGGATTGCGGGTCACCGAGCGTTATCAAACAGCTCCAGCAGCTCCAAGCAGCGGGGGACATTTCAGATGTCACCCAGTTCTGGGTGACGCACTATCACGATGACCACGTTAATGCTATCCCCGAATTTCAGGAAACCTTCCCGTGTGAAACGATAACTGATGCGGTTGTAGCCGAAGTCATCACAAACCCTATCGGTTTCAGACTTCCCTGTATCTCGCCTGCTGTCACGCGGGTGGACCGCATCACCCGTGAAGCCGATTCATGGCAGTGGAATGAGTTCACAATGACCGCATACCACTTCCCGGGGCAAACCTACTATCACGGTGGACTGCTCGTCGAGGGGCGCGGAGTCAAGATGTTTTTTGCTGGAGACTCCTTCACCATGGCGGGTATTGATGACTACTGTTCAGGCAATCGGAATTTACTCGGTAAGGATGTCGGCTACGAAAGATGCCTACGTCTCATTCAACGTCTCAAACCCACACATATTTTTAACTGCCACGTCGCGCCCGCCTTCGATTTTACCGATGCGGAAATTACGTTTATGTTGGATACCCTTGCCGAGCGGGAGCAGTGTTATACCGCACTCTTTCCGTGGGACCATGCAAACTACGGCATGGATGAACATTGGGTCCGTTGTCACCCTTACGAACAAACGTTGGCACCAGGAAAAACGGCACAATTCTGTGTAGAGATAACGAATCATTCATCGGAACCACGTACCGCCACTTTCGACCCGATTCTTCCGCCGGAATGGGATGTAGCTGTTCCGACAAGTGAGCTAACGATACCCCCGAAATCAGTCGGAGGTGCCTGCTTCTCTATCCCAACTCCGCAGCATTGTGGATTGTCGGGACGTGTCGTTGTGCCGGTGGACATAACCTATAACGCGCGACCCCTCGGCCGGTTTCGCGAGGCAATCTTTGACTTCACAGGAGGCTAAAAATTTCGTATGCTAAACCTATCACATCCCACTGTGGACATCGCTATTACCTGTAGCAATTTTGAAAAGTCGTTGGAATTCTACCACAACAAGCTAGGATTTGAAATTGTGCTGGACATTGAGATTCCGGGGACTCTTGCACGCGATGTAGGACTTGCCCCGACCGGCTTTCGTCAGGTACGCCTCAAAGCAGGTAACACACTTATCAAACTGATGGACATCAAATCGCCACCGCCGCCACCATCAAATGAATTCTCCGCAGGTGTCCGTTGGCTCACCTTTTTTGTCGCAGATATTCAGCAGACCGTCAAACATTTACAACAGAACGGGGTTGAATTTCTATCTGAACCTATCAGCGCGCCGGACGCCGCTGGTGTTGTGTGTGCAAAAGATCCGGATGGTCTTCTTGTTGAACTCGTTCAAATATAGGAGGGTGTTATGAAAACATTAACCGATTCCCAAATACACTATTTTAACGAAAACGGGTACCTGCTCGTCGAAGATGCCCTGGCACCTGATGATTTGAACCCGCTCATCGCGGAGTTTGAAGAGATTATTGACGCGGGCGCAGCGCAACTTTACGCAGCAGGCGAGCTCGACTCCGAATTCAAAACGGAAGGGTTTGACACCCGCTTGGCGAAAATTACAGCGCAATCCGCCGTGGTGTTTCAGAAGGTGTTTAGTGGCGCGCATACCGGGCCTGCACTCTTCGACCTGCTCGTCAATCCGAAACTGCTTGACATTGCCGAGGCACTTGTTGGGCCAGAAATTATGTGTCACCCCGCCTACCGTGTGCGTCCGAAACTGCCTGAGCATGACCGCACTTTAGTCCCGTGGCATCAAGATGCTGGTTATATGGAGCCTAAATGCGATTCGGTTTTGCAACTTACCATCTGGATTCCGCTAATAGATGCCACCGTTGAAAACGGGTGTATGGAGGTTATCCCGCATGCACATCGCGATGGTGTGTTCCGACATCGTCATTCTGAACGTTTTTATCTTGAAATACCAGATGATGCATTACCCGAAGTCGAGCCGGTAGTCGTTCCTATGAAGTTTGGCAGTGTGTTGCTGTTTAGCAATCTGACTCCGCACCGCTCCATCCCGAACGTCAGCCATCAGGTCCGCTGGAGTGTGGATACACGTTATCAGGACGCGGCGAAACCGGCAGGTTATCAACCGGAGGCAGGTTTTCTGGCACGCAGCCGACTGCACCCCGAAGATGTTGTTAGGACACCTGAAGAATTTAAGCGGATTCGTGACGAACATCAACCCGGCCCAGGTCCGAATCGCTGGGCAAAGGAAGCAGAGTGATGCAGAATTTCAAACGGTTATTCCTATTTTTAATCGTTCTAATCTGTCTGATGGGCGGTGCCAAACCGACAAATAAAGCGCAGAAACCTAAGGCGGTTAAACTCCACGGTAAAATCGTCTGCTTAGCCGAAGAAATGCACACACATTACAAGGTTGAACTCTCCGAGGCACATGAACATCTGTACGGCATCAAAACAGCGGATAGCATATACTACACCCTGCTACGGACATCGTTATCCGAGGCACTCTTTGTTGACAAACGATTGCATGAAAAAGACCTCCTCATCGATGCCCGCGTTTTTCCGAAAACACAACTGTTGGAGGTAATCCGTTTCTCTTCTATCAAGGATGGCGTTGTGCATGAACTCTACTACTACTGTGACACGTGCTTCATCCGCACTGTTGCCCCGGGCAATTGCGATTGTTGCCAGGCACCGGTTGTGCTCATTGAGAAACCGCTAAATGTTGATTCTACAATACCCTCACCATGAACCGCGGCGGAACTGACCAAGAAGACAACCTGCAGCTGCTTTGTGGTGCCTGCAATTCAACGAAAGGAAATAGCACACAAGCACAACTAATTGCACGATTAAAGCAGCAAGGGGTTATCAATTTAAATGATTTAATTGCAAATTATTGTGATTTATGGTAACCTTTTAAAAACTACGTTATCGACATCCGTGAGAAACATCAGAGGCCTCACAATGCTGGTATCAGTACACAAAACAGGGAGGAAAACCGTGACGGGGAAAGAATTATCCCGTGATTTGCTTTCTCTTGAAAAACAGATCACCGCACAGATGGACCTTTGGATAGCGTCTATCGGTATAGATTCGAAAGTCTTAGAAGAAGCACGTTTTGACGACACCACGGAAGATATAATGACTCCGGAGCAACACGAAATCTATACCGGTTTCGCATATACTATAGGAAATCTAATTCACGATGCTATTGATTTAGGCAACTTTGAACGCATGAATGAACAGGTGGGTATTTTTGATATAGACAGCCTGCATGAGGCCTTACTGTTTTTGCAAGCGCAAGTGCCTGTAGACATGATTGAGGATATCGTTGCGGAGTTCAACCAATTATTGCGTTGGTATTCACTTCCATTTAGCGGGTTAGACGCTGCCTTGAAAGAAGCCGAAAACGTCAGGCAAGAGGCTCTTCGGTCGTGGTCGGCTAAATGGAGGGGTTAGATGAAAGGTATAAGACCGCTTGGCAACAACGAAATCCGAAAAGTTTCCGAATACTTTGATGAAAACGCGGCTTCTGTAAAGAATAAGTGCGAATAAAAAATTTAACCCCTGTTTCCATTGCGTTTATTGAAACAAGCGCGCACATCTTTTAACATGAGCAACTACATTAAGGATAACAAACCATGTCATTTAGAGAACCTTATAGATTTAGAGAACCCTTTCTAAGTCGACCCAGAGTCGCCGCAATTGCGACAGTTTACCACAAATACTCACATGCCCAGCATATCGTCGATCGGTTTTTGGACGGTTACGGCTGGAATAGTCAACACCATTATCCACCCATGGATCTGGTCTCTCTCTATGTTGAGCAGGTTGGCGAGAACGATTTGAGCCGTGAACGTCTAAAACGTTATCCGTTAGTCGAATCTTATCCCACAATTGCGGAGACACTCACCCGCGGGGGCGACACATTAGCGGTCGAGGCTGTCCTGCTTATCGGTGAACATGGCGAATATCCAACAAATGAGAAGGGACAACGTCTCTATCCACGCTATGAACACTTCAAAGAGATGGTTAAAGTCTTCGAACAGAGCGGATCCTGTACACCCGTATTTAACGATAAACATCTCTCATGGAATTGGGAGTGGGCGCGTGAAATGTATGACATCTCTCAATCCATGGGCTTCGCTTTTATGGCGGGCTCCTCACTGCCCGTTACGTGGCGTACCCCATCAATTGACATGCCGCTTGGCGTATCCGTATCAGAGGCGGTATGTGTCGCTTATGGTGGCGTGGACAGCTACGACTTTCACGGTTTAGAAACCTTACAGTGTATGGTAGAACGGCGCGAAGGTGGAGAGAGTGGTGTAAAGTGGCTGCAGGCATATCGCGGAGACGCGTTCTGGGAAGCACATCACACCCAACTCTGGTCGCGCGAACTTTTTGAAGCGGCCCTCTGTCGCAGTCATACCCTTACGCCATCGCGTCCTGGGTTTAACAATCCGTTTCCCACGTTAGACGAAATGAAGCACATCGTAAAAGACCCGATAGCGTATCACTATGAACATCAGGATGGGCTCAAGTCCACGATGATTCTGATGAACGGGTTAGTGCAGGATTTCAACTTCGCCGCTTACATCGGGGCAGACAACGAAATCCTTTCAACCCAGATGTATCTCCCGATGCCGCCTGCCCGCACAACGTTGGCAAACTTCTTCTCACCGCTGGTTAACAACATAGAGAAAATGTTTCTCACCCGTGAGGCAACCTATCCGGTTGAACGCACCTTGTTGACCACAGGACTTGTCGCGGCAGGGGTTGATAGTCTCTTTGCCGAAGGCGCGAAGCAGGAGACACCGCATCTAGACATTACCTATCAGTCAACCGAAGAATCAACCTTCTGGAGGACATGAGGACATGAAACGAATCGCAGTTATCACGACTATCTATCGTTATCTATCACACGCGCAGCACTTCGCCGATCGGTTTCTCGTCGGCTATCCGACCGAGGGCAGATGGCACCGCCCGAATATGAAAATTGCCTCCCTATACGTCGACCAAAAACCGGAGGGCGAGCAAAGCATAGACAGGGCAAGAGAGTTCGGATTTTCTGTCTATCCCACGATTGCTGAGGCACTCCGGTGCGGCGGCGATGAACTCGCTGTGGATGCCGTGCTACTTATCGGAGAACACGGCGATTACCCAAGCAATGAGAAGGGACAAGTGCTGTATCCACGTTATGAATTTTTCAAGGAGTGTGTCAAAGTTTTTGAAGAGGATGGACGGGCTGTTCCTATCTTCAATGACAAACACCTCTCCTACAGTTTTGAGAAAGCGAAGGAGATGGTAGACGATGCACATCGCCTCGGCTTCGGGCTACTTGCGGGTTCATCGCTGCCTGTCACGTGGCGGTTGCCCGATGTAGACGTACCGCTGGATTCCGGCATCGTCTGCGCGCTGATGATAGGCGTTGGCGGCTCCGATCCGATGGATTATCACGCCTTAGAAGCTATGCAATGCATGATAGAACGCCGAAGAGATGGAGAAACAGGTGTAACTAGCGTCCAAATGTTAGAGGGAGACGCAGTTTGGGAAGAGGGAAAAACGGGAGCCTTCGCATATCATCTTCTGGAAGCCGCCCTCTCCCGAAGTGATACGCCGTGCGGTCTAACGCTTGAAGATGGCAGAACGCAGGATCTCCTCGAAACCAGCGTCCCGAACGCTTCACGCAAACCGCAGGGGACAGAAAAGAGTAAACTTGAGGCATTGGTCGAGAATCCATCCGCCTATCTCATCAATTACGAAGATGGACTACAGGCGGCACTGCTTATGCTCAACGGGGCAGTGCGGGATTACTGCTTCGCAGCGCAGCTAACAGGGAATCCAGTGCCGGTGTCAACACAGTTCTTCTTACCACCGACACCGAACGTTACCTATTCCGCGTGTCTGATTGCCAAAATTGAGGAGCTATTTGAGACAGGTATTGCCCCCTATCCCGCGGAGCGTACCCTATTAGTGAGCGGTATTTTGGAGAGTTGCCTCACATCAAAGATTCAAGGACATGTGCGTTTGGAAACACCGCATCTTAACGTCACGTACCGCGCCCCTGCGGAGTCGCAACATGCGCGGCGTTGAATGAAATAGGGGGAAAGATGAGAAGTTTTGGCACACAGGGCCGTGTCCGTCCTGATAAGCATTATGTTGTGCCGCGCACAGCAGAAATCGCCGATTTCATCCGCCGCGTCAAAGAGGGCAAGTATATTGTGCTCTTCGCGCCACGCCAGACCGGCAAAACCACCTTTTTCCGATTTGCACTATCGGCACTTACAGCAGAAGAGCCTGACTATTTTCCGATACAGTTGGATTTTCAATCAATGCGTAACGGCTCACCTACTGCGTTTTACGAGGGACTTTCCTATAGGATTCGCTGGCAAATTGAGAGCGTTTTTGAAAAACGCGGGGGCACGCCTTCCGAAGCGTTAGCGCAGTTTTTGGAGAACACAACACTAACTGATAGTTTGTCAATGCTGATGTTTTTTCGGCAACTTAATCGTTTGCTGGACAGCGATGCACACGTGGGGGTATCTGCTTTCAAGCGGGTTGTGCTGCTGATTGACGAGTTTGATGGTATTCCCTCAACTGTCGTTAGCGATTTTCTTTATGCCCTCCGTGAGATTTACCTCTCGGATGATATGTACTGCCCGCACAGCGTCGGTATTGTCGGCGTTAAAAACATCACACAGCTGGACTACGACTCCTCTGTCTCACCTTTCAATATCCAGGATGAGTTCAAGTTACCGAACTTTACACTTGAAGAGGTGCGGGAACTATTCGGGCAGTATACGGCGGAAGTCGGGCAAGCCTTCGCACCGGAGGTCATCGCCTCCATTCATAAACAGACCGCTGGACAACCGTTCCTGGTCAATCGGTTCGGGCAAATACTCACTGAAGAATTAGACATTGCGAAAACAGAAACGATTACCCCCGAACATTTTGCGGAAGCACACACACAGCTCCTTGAGGAAGACAACGTCAACCTCCGGCATTTGTCTACCAATGTCCGCAGAAATCGCCGTTTTGAAACTTTTCTCCTGCGTATTATGGGCAGTGATGAAGGTGTCCGCTTCAATCTACGCGATGACGTTATCAGCGAATTAGCCACTTATGGGGTCATTACAAAAGGTGCTGACAATATGTGTGAAATAGTGAACCCAATTTATCTGTATTGCATCCTACAGACATTCGAACCTGCCGTGAATGGATTAGAGGATGAATACTTCGCCGAAGACACCTCCGACGGTTTTCTACACTACCTCACACCTACCGGAGAGATTGCGTTAGAGGCATTGCTCGACAACTTTCGGGATTTCATTGTGCGTGCCGGTTTCGGTATTCTACAGGTGCCGGATACCCCGCGTGAGTCTGTCGGGAGGTTGCTGCTGCTATCCTATCTTGACCAGTTTGTGAAACTTGTCGGTGGGATGATGCACATAGAGGTGCCGACGGGTCGCGGGCGGATGGATTTGCTGATTACGCACAAACAAAAGAAATATATCGTGGAAACGAAGGTATGGCGGGGGGCAGCATACTATGAGGCGGGCAAGAAGCAGCTGGCGGCGTATATGAAAACAGAGGGTGTGTTAGAGGGGTATTATGTCGTCTTTGACCATCGGCACACACCGATGCCGCTTGTGGAAACAGAAACAGTTGACGATGTCGTAATTCGGAGTTATGTCATTCCTGTGGTACAGGAACAACCCTCATCTGCCTAAAAATGGTATAATATCCGATATGTCTATGCGAAGATTGAAACGTACATCTAAATTTTGGAGAGGAAAAACAGTGTGGAAACCAAATTTCAGGAACTCAAAACCCGTTTGATTGAGGTGAACGATTTACACGCAGCCGCGGGGCTGCTCTATTGGGATCAGGCTACCTATATGCCATCGGGCGGGGCTACTGCCCGGGCGCGTCAAATTGCAACCCTTAGTCGATTGGCACACCAAAAGTTCACCGATGTCGCTATCGGAGAACTTTTGGACGCGCTAACACCGTATCAAAAGAGCCTCAGTTACGATTCTGACGAAGCCAGCTTACTTCGTCTCACCCGCCGCCGTTATGAAAAGGACATTAAAGTCCCATCAGAATTTCTGGCGGAGGTGACACCTCATCTGACCGAATCTTATCAGGTTTGGACAGAGGCACGGCCCGAAGACGACTTCGAGCGGGTCCGCCCCTACTTAGAGAAAACGTTGGAATATAGCCGCCAATACGCGAATTTCTTCCCCGGCTATGAGCATATTGCTGACCCGCTGATTGACTTAAGGGATTACGGAATGAAGGCGACAGAGGTGCGCCGCATCTTTTCCGAATTGCGCAACGAGTTGGTGCCGCTCGCTACAGCCATTACCTCACAACCGCCTGCCGATGATTCATATCTGCACAAGCACTTTCCAGAAGAGCAACAGTTGGCATTCGGCATGGCAATTGCTGAACAGTTCGGCTACGACCTCAACCGGGGTCGACAGGATAAGACGCATCACCCCTTTATGACGAAGTTCTCACTCGGTGATGTGCGCATCACAACCCGCTCCAAAGAGGACAACCTTGGTGAAGCACTGTTCAGCACGTTGCACGAAACCGGACATGCCCTTTATGAACAGGGTATCCGCATGGAATTTGAAGGTACACCGCTCGCTCGGGGCACCTCATCCGGTGTGCATGAAAGTCAATCGCGGCTCTGGGAAAATATCGTCGGGCGCAGTCGAGGATTCTGGGAATGCTTCTACCCAAAACTTCAGGACACATTTCCTGAGCAGCTCGGCTCTGTCCCTCTGGATGCATTCCATCGCGCGATTAATAAGGTTGAACGGTCTCTCATCCGTACAGACGCAGACGAGGTTACCTACAATCTGCATGTGATGTTGCGTTTCGATTTTGAGTTAGCACTGCTAGAGGGTGAGCTGGAAATTCGGGACCTACCTGAAGCATGGCGAGAACGGTTTGAGGCAGATTTTGGCATCGCGCCCCCGGATGACAAGGACGGCGTTCTGCAAGATGTCCACTGGTACTCCGGGTTCATCGGCGGTTCGTTTCAAGGTTATACATTGGGCAATATCTTAGGCGCGCAATTCTTCGCAACAGCCCTAGAAGTACACCCTGAAATCTCCTCTGAAATTGAGCAGGGGGAATTTGGCACACTGCACGATTGGCTAAGGACGAACATTTACCAACACGGGTCAAAATATACCGCCTCGGAACTCACCAAGCGGGCAACCGGGAAATCGCTCACAATTGAACCGTACATCGCCTATCTCCGAACGAAGTACGGCGAACTGTACGCGCTCAATTAGAAAAAAACGGGAAAAACCGATGATTGCACTTCGGCACATTTTATCTACTGCTCTCTTTTGCGGCCTTCTCATCGGATGCGGGGGTATCAAGCTGATTGATATACCTAAAAGCACGGATGCCCTGCAACTCACCGCTGCGCAGCAGCAGGAAATTCATCCGAAGCTGAAGCACGTTCGGGACATCGTTGCGGATTACAATTTTGAAAAAAAACAGTTGGAGGACGATTATCAGGTGTATCGTGCAACTGTACCACGGCAACAGTTCAGCGGACTTGAGGGGCAGCTCCGAAATACACAACGCCGACGTAGCTGGCATGACATGCGAACTAAAATACGGAAATTTCTCACCCAACGCCGTATATTTATGAGAGACATTGAGAAACTGATGAAAGAGGTCACGGCAGAACTGACCCCAGAGCAACGCGTTGCACTAACGAACCTCAAGCTGCCTGAATTGAAGCTGCCGAGGATGCTAAAACAGCAACCACAGGCTGACCTCCGCAGGCTTCCGGAGGATTCGCTTGGCGGATTGAACCGGTTTTAACCGAGCAACCGTGTAAACAGATGCTCTAAAAACACTACGCTTGAGACATGCTTGCAAACCGCCGCATTTGGCTGCTCTACGGAATGTCCATCGCGAAGGTCACCAACCGTCATGCCGTTCGTCAAACTGCTTTCGGTTTCAACTTGCACATAAGTCGCAACGGTCTGAAAATAGCTGGGGTGCGTCAGCATGCCGATAGGGAGTGCATCGTGGACATAAAACCCGTGAAATCCTCTATGTTCCCGGTAAAATTCCATACATGCCTTTGTGGACTCCTTAAGGAACAGAGCAACCTTGTCGTCTCGTCCAGCAGTTTCGGCGTGCAGCCGTTCACCGGTCAAGGCGACCTGCTGCGTTGCATCCAGCGGAACGATATCAATCGGCAGCTTGGATTGGAAAACCTCTTGCGCAGCGTGCGGGTCAACGAAAATATTGAATTCGGCTGTTGTTGTAACGTTACCGTATACTTCAAACGCGCCGCCCATCACGACAATGCGCCGCACCTGTCGCATCCGTGCCGAATCTTTGCGGAGTGCTTTCGCAATATTTGTCAAGGGCCCCAGGGCGACCACAATCAGTTCATCCGGATAATGTCCCACCATTTCAAGCAGTGTGTCAACTCCAGGGCGTGATGAAATTTCAGTATCCGCGGGGGCATAACGGAGGCTACCATCGGTCTCGCGTAATTGACTGACATTGCCCAATCCATCTTCGCCGTGAACATAAGTCGCCATCTCAAGCGGTTTCACAAGTGGTTCTGCTGCCCCTTTGGCAATAATCGGAAATTTGGGCAAATCCAGCAAACCCAAAATAGTCAGCACATTCTGTGTAGCTTGTTCAACGTGCACGTTACCACTGACGGTTGTTATCGCCTCCACCTGTAATTCAGGGGAATTGAGTGCAAGAAGAATCGCAAGCGCGTCATCTAAACCGGGGTCGGTGTCTATAAGAATTCGTTGCATTGTTTAGATTCCAGTTTTCACGTTAAGAATTTTCAACATTATACCTTTAAACGGTGATTTTGTCCAATGTTTTCATCTATACCTACTATCTGCGTTATCGTTTTCCTTATCGTTTGTCTTCCGCTTGCAGCCCAAGTTAACATCTTCACAAGCGAAACAGTGAAGCAGATGCAGTTAGAGCCAGGGTGGTATAACCGAATCAACTTGGATTTAGCCTACCGTGCTGGCAATACCGCCCTGCTGTCTCTGACAACGCGATTCCGCACAGACTATCTAGCAAAAACGTATCACGGATTCATTTTCGGGAGCTTGCAGCAAGAGCGGAGGAGCGGCACATTTCTCACCAACAAAGGCATGGTACACGGACGAATTATCCGAAAATTCACACAACACCTCCTGCTCGAATCCTTCATCCAGAAACAATTCAACGAATCCATTCTACTAAACGACCGGAACTTAGTAGGCGGCGGTATTCGCTTCGCTACGCATCCGCCAAAATCCAAATTTAATCTCTACCTCGGCATCGGCGCGATGTGGGAACATGAACGCATCAACGATGCGGAGATAGGCGAAATCACAACCCGTATTATTCGCTCCACTAACTATATTAACTGGACCGGGCGATTAGATGAACGTATCACCACAAGCGCGACCGGATATTATCAGGTACATGTGGAACGTGTTCAGGATTATCGCATCCTCTTTCAGGGGAGCGTCACATTCCGCGTGACAACGAAGTTAGCATTCCCAATTCGTCTAAATTTCCGATACGATAGCGAACCCCCTACCGGTATTCAAAAACATGATGTAGAAATTTTTAACGGATTAAGTTATACTTTTTAAGCAACGTAAATCCTGAACGACCGGCTTCTAAAACAAACAGCATTTACAGGTCCGGTTGACAGTAGAAACCCGACAAAAAGGAGTTAGCTCATGAAATTTATCTTTGTCTGTTTCAGTTTATGTCTTATCACCCTGCCTCACACCGGGTGGACAGATGGTCATCTCCAAATTATAGAAAAGGAAAAAAAATTAGTCCTAACAGGTAAAATTTCCACTGCCCTTGGCGAATACGAGTCAGAGCTACGCGGCGCGGTTGAATTTCTTATATGCGGAAAGAACGGCAAGGAATACGAAAGCATCGTTGTCGTTCAGGCAACCGCACAAGAGATTCATGAAGCGATGAACAAACTCGACGTTAAACCCGGAAATCCCGTCGATCAGGACATAGAAACGGAGGAAATGATTCCCGCGAAAGGGCCCACCGTTATTATTCATGTCGAATGGAAAGTAGACGATGAAACGAAAAAGGTGCGGGGTGAAGACCTATTATATAATGTAAAAACAAAAAAAGCCATGAAACATGTCGCTTGGTTGTACACCGGGTCACGGATGATCTATGACCTTGACAGCGAAGATGAGGACGCGATGATTCCGTTGGCGTTTTCAAGCAACGACATCGCTGCCCTTAGTCACACCGACCCGAGCACCCTCTTTGTTAACCCGTTACCTGAATCTGCCCAAGAAAATCTCTATAAAAAGAACGATGCTGTGATGCCAAAACTCGGAACGCCTGTCAAACTGACTATTGAGGTCAATCGGAAAATGCAACTTTATATCTTAATCAGCGGCAAGGTTCAAGGGGTCGGTTTTCGAAACTTTACGCGGAGAAATGCAAGAACACTCGGTGTTAGCGGGTATGCGAAGAACTTAGCGAACGGTAAAGTGGAAGTCGTCGCGGAAGCCGATAAGATGCAATTAGATGCCTTGGTGGCTTTACTCTGGCAAGGGCCTCGCACTTCAAAGGTTGACGATATTAAAATTGAGGAACGTCCTATCACTGGCGAATATAAAACCTTCGACGTTCGGTATTGAGTTATGACGCATACGCCGCGCCCTGTCGTAGCGGGGATTTTGCTCGCTGCAGGGCTCTCTACACGGATGGGGCAACCCAAGCAGCTGCTCCCTTTCGGCGGAAACACTATCGTTGAAACTGTGGTCGACAGCATGCTCGCCGCTAAGTTCCATGAGGTCACCGTTGTCGTGGGACATTGTGCAGAACAGATTCAGGAAAAATTGGCGGAACGCCCGGTTAAAATCGTTTTTAATCCGAACTATCGGGAGGGCATGCTAACTTCAGCACAGGCGGGGTTCGCTCGCTCGGATTCGGAACCCCCGGAGGCGGACCTGCTGATGCTCCAGACGCGTTCGCACTCATGTTAGTAGACCAGCCCCTTATCACAACCGCGCTGATTGATAAGATAGTCAATGCATACACCCAAACCGACAAGGGCATTGCTGTGCCGAGTTATAACTACCAACGGGGGCATCCAGTTATCTTCCATCGGCGATATGCCGATGCTATCTTAACACTCGGCCCAGAAAGCGACGGGGTCCGAACGCTTTTTAAAACGCACAGTCACGATATTCACTACGTCCTTGTAAATACCGACAAGGTATTGCGGGATATAGATTACCCCGAAGATTACGAACTCGCCCTACAAGAAAGTGGATAAAATGTTCAAATCTATTGAAAATGTCCAAACTGTATGTGAAAAACATGCTTACATTGCCGATAAGGGATTAGCGACAACCCTCTACTTGGCACATCACCTCAAAAAACCGATCTTTTTGGAGGGCGAGCCTGGCGTAGGTAAAACGGAGGTAGCGAAAGTCCTCGCCGATGCCACAGGTGCCAAGCTGATACGGTTGCAGTGTTATGAAGGTTTAGACGTAAATAGCGCGTTATACGAGTGGAACTATACGCGTCAAATTTTGCAACTCCGCATTGACGAAGCACGCGGACGCGACAAAGAGGAACGCGGTGCCGACCTATTCAGCGAAAAATTTTTGCTCAAACGGCCCCTGCTTGAAGCTATCCAGAGTGACGAGGATATTCCGCCTGTCCTGCTTATCGACGAAGTGGACCGAAGCGATAGTGAGTTTGAAGCGTTCCTGCTTGAAATCCTGTCCGACTTCCAAATTACCATCCCCGAAATCGGTACCATCCGAGCGAAACATATTCCCTACGTCGTGCTAACCTCAAACCGGACGCGTGAGGTCCATGAAGCTCTCAAACGACGGTGTCTCTACCAGTGGATTGATTATCCCACCGTAGAGAAAGAGATGCTAATCGTTCAGACAAAGTTGCCGCAGATTAACGCACATCTTGCACAGCAGCTGTGTCAGATGATGCAACGTTGGCGTGAAGGCGATTACTATAAGAAACCGGGGGTGGCAGAAACGTTAGATTGGGGGTTGGCTATTGTCGCCCTCGGCAAGGCGCAATTGGATGCTGATATTGTCCATGAAACGTTGGGGTGTGTCTTCAAATATCAGGAGGACATCCGCCGTGCTCGTGCTATAGACCTGAGCGATTTCACAGAATCAGAGGAATAGGGGAGCGACTATGAATAAAAGAAACCCGTACCGCAAACTTCCTAGTTTGCGGGCGGAGCACAGTAGGGGGCAACTATGAACAGAAAAAACCCGTACCGTAAACTTCCTAGTTTGCGGGCGGAGCACAGTAGGGGGCAACTATGAATAGAAGAAACCCGTACCGTAAACTTCCTAGTTTGCGGGCGGAGCACAGTAGGGGGCAACTATGAACAGAAAAAACCGCCGTGTGCAAAGGCGAGTTGTCATGGGTATCGGTTATCCGCTCCTAGTAGCTGCTGCCATTTGCACGATGGTCCCACTGTTATGGCTCTTGTCCTCCTCCTTCAAGACCGCCGATGAAATCTTCGCTGTTCCAATCCAGTGGTTTCCACAACTGCCTCCGCGCGTCGCTGCCTCCCCCTACATTGTCCAAGATGCATACCCACAGATTCAGAAACCTGAAACCGTGGACATAGAGACGTGGCAAACACTTCAACCTGAACTGGAGCGAACAATCTGGGCGGGTGTTCAAGAGCACATCGCAGCAAATCCACGCCTCTCCAATTACGTCGCGTCTGCGGAACTGAAAACCGAAATGACAGAGGGGATATGGCAACACCTCCTTGCAAACCTCCCACCGGAGGTTTGGCAGGACACCACAGCAGTGCATAACGCAATTATCCCTGAAACGGTTGAAACCGTAATGGATGCTGTTTATCGAGAGGTCGCCCTCGGCACTATCAAGATAGAGGGACTTGAATTTGAACGCGCTCCCGTTACGCCTGAAGATTTCGTAACCAGCTGGCAGGCAGATTCCGAGACATTGCAACGCATACGAAAATCTGATGATGCCCAAACCTTCGCAAGTTTATCCTACGATTTCGGAGACGCGGACAACGTCCGACTGACAGCCACTATTCGCTCGCCTATTCCGATAGACCAGATTCGCCGCATCACGCTTCCTGTCCAGGGTGATGCTTCGTTCCATCGGCTCTCTCTAACGGTTTCTGCTAACGGCATTACCTATCAACCGACGCGCCCCTTCGTTTTAGACAGCGCGCTGTGGAAAAGGACAGAGTGGCGGTTACGCGGCATACCCGGTGAGTTAGAAGCATCACACATTCCCATGCGTCAGTCGGAAATAGGTATTGATACCACTCCCGACAACACGTTGCGTCTACAATTAACAATTCATCGTCCCGCTTACCTAGCAATTGTGTGGCATAAACTCACCTCAAACTATCGGAACCTATGGAAGGCGGTGCCGTATAATCGCTATTTCATCAACAGTGTTTTCATCGCTACCGCGTCAACCCTGCTCACGTTATTTTTCTGTTCCCTCGGCGGCTATGCATTTGCCAAGTATCAGTTCCGTGGCAAAAAAATCCTGTTCGGCATACTCCTCGCCTCTATGATGGTGCCTTTTCAGGTGCTTCTCGTTCCGTTGTTTGGACTGATGTACGGCATTGGGTGGCTCAATAGTTATAAAGCGATTATTATCCCGTTTTCTGTCGGTGCGTTCGGCATTTTCCTGATGCGTCAATTTATCGTCACTATTCCATCAGAGCTGATTGATGCTGCCCGTATTGATGGATGTTCCGAATTCGGCATCTACTATCGGATTATCCTGCCCATCATCAAACCTGCGCTTGGAGCGTTGACTATCTATACCTTTTTAGGGTCGTGGAACGGTTACCTTTGGCCGCTCATCATTTTACGAGATGAGGCAAAGTACACCCTACCGCTCGGTTTAGCAAACCTCATCAGCATCTATCGGCAGGATTACGGCATGCTAATGGCTGGTACCCTGCTCTCTATATTGCCAATCGTGATTCTCTTTTTAGCGATGCAACGCGAATTCGTGCAAGGCATTACGTTAGGCGGCGTTAAGGAATAATTACAACAGAAGCACAGACAGGGTTATTTAGTTCTAATTTTTTTCTTGACGTTTTCTCAGAAAAGTGTTATACTTTACGATAATTGAACGGAGATGCGATAAGAGCGGTATGAGGGACCTCTGTCTCATCAATTTGCCGAAAACCCTCAAAAATTAAGTGGACATTTTTTTCTATAGTGGATGTTAGACTTCACAAGACTACTTTGTAGCATGAGGATTACCTATGCCTAAAAATCGCACCTCTATCGTGGACGAAAATTATCGTTTTTATCACGCCTCCTGTCTCGATATGTCGGAATGTGCGGATAATTCTATCGCCTTGACAATTACTTCGCCGCCTTATTGGAACGCTATTGACTATAATACCCACACCAGTGATAATGAATCGTGGTATAGGGAGCGGAACTATGACAGACTCGGCAAAACTTATGAGGATTGGCTTGCAACACTCAAAAAAGTATTCTCCGAAGTCTATCGGGTCACAATTGACGGTGGGTTTTGTGCTATCGTTATTGGCACAATCCTTCATAAAGGTAAGCACTATCCTGCACCCTTCGATTTAACAAGTCAATTGAACGGCACAGACTGGCACTTCCATCAAGATATAATATGGAATAAAGTCACCGGGGGTGTCCGGCGTGCTGGCTCATTTATTCAGCACCAGAAGCCCGGTTACTACTACCCGAACATAATGACCGAGTACATACTAATATTCCGGAAAGGCGATAAACCCAGATACGGTTCGCAGCCTACGCTCCCAATAGACGACGTATTCAAACGTGATATAGCCAACTCGATTTGGCATATCGCGCCTGTGCCACCGAAAACGATTGACCATCCGTGTCCATTCCCTGATGAACTCGTTCGACGCTTAGTGCTACTCTATTCTGAAGTGGGTGATGAAATACTTGACCCATTTTTGGGAAGCGGACAAACCGCTCGGGGTGCCTTGAGATTCAAACGCGAATGTGTTGGATACGAAATAGAATCCAAATATATTGAGTTAACGTGTCAACGTCTGTATCAAGAACCGCGACGGAAATATCACCTGCTACCGAAGGTGGAAAAACAGGAAGTCAAATCTGAAGAGCATCTGGTGATGTTCGCCTCATAAGTAATACGAAATACCGTGCTGTTTTTTCAAATTTACGATAACAGAACAGGAGGAGTAAACAAAAATGTCAGAATATATAAAGGTTACAAAAACGTCAGCAATCCGGAATGGGCGCGGAAAAGCCTTTACTGTCAACGGAAAACGGATTGCAATTTTCAATGAGAACGGCATGTTTTGTGCGGTAGACAATACCTGTCCACATGCGATGGGCTCCCTCGGCCGGGGGCGTATTCGGAACGGCATGGCAGTGTGCCCGGTTCACGGTTATGCCTATAACACAGAAACAGGCAAATGCCAAACCGACCCGCGCCTCCAAATCAGGACATATCCTATTATTGTGGAAGGTGACGAGATTAAAGTGCAAGCATGATAGGCAATGGACACACCTTGACTACTGCATAAATTAAAATGCTTGATTTTTCTATGCATATCGCATAAAATATGCAACAACTTCATGTTTTTGACGAAAATATTTTTCTATTTACCTAAAGGAGGACATATATATTGAAATTGCGAACTGTGTTTTTAACACTGTGCCTCGTTGCACTCATTGCGCTCACCGGATGTGAGAGAACACAAGATGCCCTGATGGATACCATGAAACCTACGGGGACTACGGTGGAAGCAGTACCAGTAAAGCTGGTGTTGTTAATAGACTATCCGGAAAATGGGAAGGACGCGTATCTCGCGTGGGTTGCCTCCAATGCCCCGACACTGCAAGCCCCTGAAGAGGTCACCCGCATCCGCTCTTACGACAATCGAGACCAAACCATGAGCCCGAATCGGCTTGTTGAGTTTGAATTTGAGAGCTTTATCGACGCTGCAACCTATTTGAACCGTCCGGAGATAGCTGCAATTTTGGCAGATTTGCCGAATCACTCCCGCAGCTCTAGGGTACACACTTTTATCGAACGGTCCGACTATGCGAAAACAGAGGACGCTAATTTTCCGATAAAAAGTATAACCCTTATCGATTATCCGCCCGGTGGGAAAGCAGCATATTTGGAGTGGGTCGATTCCATTTCATCGGAGATAACCACGCCACCTCAGTTGAAAGCAATCGCTTCTTACGATAACTATTACGGCGACTCGCCACACCGACTGGTTCAATTTGAGTTTGAAAGTCAAGAAGACAGCGAAGCTTATGAGGCATTAGAAGAAATTCAGGCAATTCAGGATGAGATGGATGTCCGCACCGGCGGTTGGGAATTGCACGAGTTTGTTTTACGTGGAGATTATGTCAACGAGTGATAGTTCAGCACTTACGCGAAACTTGAGTGTAAGCTTTACCATAAATACGAAAGGAAAAAATTATGCTACAAACACCACCAGAATCCGCTGTGATTCTTTTTAATGGAAAAGATTTGAGCAACTGGACCACCCGAAACGGAGACGAAGCCGGGTGGGATGTTGAAGATGGCGTGATGACCGTCGTCCCCCGCACTGGCGACATCATGACGAAGGAACGATTTACCGACCACTTCTTACACGTCGAATTTATGACACCCGATATGCCCGAAGCAAAGGGGCAAGCGAAAGGGAACAGCGGCGTATTCCTGCAAGGAAGGTACGAAGTTCAGGTCTTAGACTCCTACGGCATCGAAGTACCCGGTAAAGGCGACTGTGGCGCAATCTATAATCAATTTGCACCGCTTGTTAACGCTTGTAAACCAGCACTTGAATGGCAAACCTATGATATTATCTTCCGCGCCCCGCGTCTTAACGATGCAGGTGAGTTAGAAGACAACGTCAGAGTCACCGTGCTTCAAAACGGTCTTGTCATCCTTAACAACGTCATCCTGCCGGGAACAACCGGGGCGAACATCGATTCATCCGTGGGTGAACCGGGGCCGCTCCTTCTACAGGACCACGGTAACCACCTGAAGTTCCGAAACATCTGGGCAGTTCCACTTCCGCTTGAAGGCTCCGCTCAGTATTAGAGCTGTCTATACACCCCCTCGCGCAGTGAATTGTGGTTAAAAACACAGTTCATTGCGTACTTAACTAACGTGAGCTTGATAATAAATATCCGTTCGCTCAACCTTTTTCACCGCGAAAAAAGCAGCATAATGGTAGCACATACTTCCTAGTTTGTGCAGTTTTTCGCTAAAACTACCAGAGAACGCTCTAGGTCAAAACTTTTTTCAAACTCGCGTTAACTATATTGAAACCTCACGACATTTTTCAGGAGGAATTTTATGGCAAATCAACCTTTACCGACTATTCCGAGAAGACGTTTGGGCAGAACAGAATTGAGTATACCCGTTGTTCCGTACGGCACACAAGGGTTCGGTAACAATTTCGGTTTTGTCTCAGATGAAGACGCTGTGGCACTGATCAAGCACTCTGTCTCTATCGGTGTTAACCACTTCGATTGCGCCCGTTGTTACGGGGATTCCATGCGGAAGCTCGGCTTAGCGATGAAAGAAATTCCGCGCGAAGATGTTATCATTACTGCCCGTCTTTGTTGTCACTCCGCAGCGGATTGGGGGGGATATGGCCAAGGCAAACCCGACTATTCAGCCGACCGTGCTATCGCCGACCTTGAAAATCAGCTTGAGCTACTCAACGTTGACTATCTAGACGGAATGCTAATTCATGACCCGCGTGAGATTGACCCAACCCTAGAAAAGGGCGGTACACTTGAAGGGTTGCTTAAATGTAAAGAGCGTGGCCTCGTCCGATTCGTCGGTTACGGCATGCACCCCCACGATTTCCATCTCAAAACCATCGCAACGGGTGATGTGGACCTGCTGCTCTGTTTCAACGATTACAACCTCGTCCGACAATCTGTGGCGGATACTATTCTCCCGGCCGCTGCTGAAGCGGATGTCGGCGTGATGAACGGATGGTCTATCCTACGCGGTATCCTCACAGGCGTTGATATTGACGCAGAAATTGAACGGGGACGCTGGAAAAAGGAGGGCGACGTTGCAGCAGCATATCCGATTTGGGAATGGTGCAAGGAAGAGGATATCAGTCTGCTCCAACTTGCCCTTCAATTCTGTCTACGTGAAGAACGCATCCATGGCAATAACATTGGTAGCCTCAACGTTGAACAGCTTGAGGCAAATGTCCGAGCCGCCAGCACCCCCTTACCGGATGAAGTCTGGGAAAGATACGAAGCGAAGTTCGGCTCAAACAATTAACATCGCGAGAAATTTATGTGTCGCACGCGGAAGCGGATAGTCATCTAGCGCTGCTATCTCAATCCACCGCGCGTCTCTTGGGCCCTTCAACACAACCTCACCTGCATGATAGTCACACTGAAACACATCCACAACGATTTTAAAGTGGGTATAGGCGTGCCGGACGCGGGTGAGGTATCGCAAATTGCTAACCGAGAGGTTGACAACCTCAGCGATGTGGCGAATGCAAGCTTCCGCCGCGGTTTCTCCTTCTGCCAGCCTCCCGCCTGGAAATTCCCAGAGCCCCCCGAGCAAACCCTCTAATTGCCGTTGTGTTATTAACACCTGCCCAGCTTTGTAGATAACGCCCACGGCGATATGGTGTTCCGGTATCGGTTTCGTTTCACGCCGTACCGGAAACTCAGCTTGGCGTGCCGTGTTGAACGCTTCACAGAACGTGTTCACAGGACACACAAGACAGGTCGGCGATTGTGGACGGCAGACGGTTGCACCCAATTCCATCATCGCTTGATTGAAAAGCCCTGGTACTTCTCGGTCTAAAAGCGCGTCCGCCTTCTCCTGAAATAGCTTCGCTGAAGCGGAATCGTTGACAGGTGCGTCTATAAGAAATAGGCGCGCCAATACACGTTTGATGTTCCCATCTACTGCCGCGTACGGCGCACTAAAGGCGATGCTCTGCACCGCTGCCGCACTGTAATCCCCAACGCCCGGTAATTTCCGAAAAGCGGAATAGTCGCTCGGGACTTCACCGTTGAATTCTTTCACAATACGTTCGGCAGCTTTGTGAAGATTTCGGGCCCTTGCATAATACCCCAAACCCTCCCACACCTTCAGCACATCTTGAAGAGGCGCGGCCGCTAACTGTTGGACATCCGGAAACCGTGCGATAAACTTTTCATAATATTCTTTGACCTTTTTAACCTGCGTCTGCTGTAGCATCACCTCCGAAACCCAAATTCGGTAAGGGTCGCAAGTGTCACGCCACGGCATATCGCGCTGATGGGTTTTAAACCAAGATAACAGCAAATTCCGGAATTCTTGGGGAGATTTCAACAATTGTTCGTTCGGTATTGTCATAGCAAGGTGTTTTCCGTTACATGTCAATTGCAATCCGAAACCCGACGTTATGAACAGCGCGAATCGGTTCATACGCGGCGCGATTCGCACAACGTGCCGCAAACTCACCCCGCGGCACCCATGAACCACCACGAATCACCTTCCGTCTACCTTCAACCGCGCCCATCGGATTATCCGAAGGCGAATATTTGTAGGTCTCCGCATGAAACCAATCGCTGCACCAATCGTACGCGTTGCCTGCCATATCGTAGCATCCATAAGGACTGACACCCTGCGGATAACTGCCAACCGGCATCAGTTTTTTGATCTTAGATTCTGATGTGTTTGTCCTACTTGCATCCCAGGTGTTGCCCCATGGATATTCCCTGCCATCGGTACCGCGCGCCGCCTTCTCCCATTCCGCCTCCGTGGGCAAACGGTACGACTCACCAGTCACGGTCCGGAGCCACGTTAAAAAGTTGGTCGCATCGTACCAAGTCACCCCGACAACAGGACAATCTTCACCGTTGAAACGTTCATCTGTCCAAAACAGCGGAGGGGGATACCCTGTTGTTTCAACAAATTGGGTGTACTGTGTATTGGTCACATGATAGGTGCCGATGGCATAAGCGTCAAGTGTAACGCTGCGCTGCGGCTCCTCCGGGTCGGTCTTCCGCAGCCCTGTCGGAATAGTTCCCATCGTAAACGCCCCGGCAGAAATGCAGCTTAGAGGGTAATTGAGCTCTTTGACTAGCATAATGTGTTTATTAATTTCGATGCCATACTCACAAAATATTCGCTAAAATCCCCGATTCTACAAAAAATGCACATTCTTTCGCAAAATTCGGTAAAAAAAGTGCATTTTAATTTGCAATTCGGTACAAAATAGGGTATAATTAAACAGATTCACAATCCCCTATAGCTCAGTTGGTAGAGCAGATGGCTGTTAACCATCGTGTCGGCGGTTCGAGTCCGTCTGGGGGAGTTTCAAATGTTGCTGATGGATTTTGCACTTCAAAGTTCATCAGCAATTTCCTTTTAAGGTCACCTATTCTCCTCCACTTAGGTGCCAGGTGACTTCCCCTGCCTTAGAGAGATTCTACTGTTCATTTTCTGAGCACACCGTCTGGATTCAGGAAAAGGGACACGTTTTGCAAAAACCTGCCAAACCCCACACGATACACAGGCAGTAAAAACGCCTTGAGTTCACCCCATTGCATAGGCTGTTTATCTTGGGGGGACACCGCTTGTGCCGTATCGCTTATCCAATCCGCATACTTGTCATTCGCGGGGTGTGTAGCTAAGGGTGTAATCTGCTCCGTCGCAATATCGTATCTATAAATATCGAACGTTCGTTCCGGGTCGTCCCATGCTTGTTGAATATCAAAATCTGCGTCAGCACTCAACAAGACTGCTTTACCGTTATCCATCCAATCCAATGAATGCACTAACCAATCTTTTGGAACATTCAGCTGCTGGAGGGTATCACCCTTGCTATTACTTATGATAATCCGAAATGCTATTGGGAAAAATGCCCACCCACCGTTATTCAGTTGTTTTATTACATTCTCAGCTTCATCTACGAAATACAGTATCTGTTTACCGTTTGGTGAAATACTTGCGTAGAGTCTTTCCTGCCGTGTTTCTTCAGGTATTGGGGGCAGCAGTCCACGCACATTCTTGCCATCCGCATCCATGACGTAGACATTGACCCCATCTGCGTTCTCAACTCTGGGCACGCCTGAAAAGGTAATATGTTTGCCATCTGGTGTAAACACAGCATCTCTCACAGCACGGTTGGAGATCTCTTTGACCGCCCCGCTTTCAAGATTTAGCAAACAGAGACAGTGTTTCCTATTTTCGTCGTTTATTCTATCATATCTTGTAAACAGGACAGACTTGCCATCTGGTGAGAACGAGGGCCACGTATCCCAGCCGTTCGGACGGGGTTCTGTGAGTTGCCGTTCATTGGTGCCATCTGCATTTATAATGAAGAGATGCCATCGCTGGGTATCGCGCAAATTCACACGCCGATCGAAAACAATCTGTTTGCCATCCGGCGACCACCGAGGACGACCGTCTGACAGCGGGTTATTTGTCAACCTTCGGATGTTGCTGCCATCGTCATTCATCACGTAGATTTCGGAATTCCCATCGCGATTAGACCGAAAAACGATTTTCGCATTCGCAATTGGTGCCAGAAATAAGGTAAGACATAAGGTTGCTAATATTCGCATTGAAGCACTCCTTGGGTAGAGAGGGGTGCCATAGTAGGAACCCCTCGGAACACCAAATGTTATCTTAATCATTCTCAATGTCAAACGTTTCGGTGCTTGTTGCTGTGGCCCCCTCACCTTTGCTTTCAATACGTGTATAGGCCCAGGACTCGTGGGGTCCTGCTCCACGTATAGAGACAGGGAAATCATGTTCTGGAGGGGCTTCAAACATGGCGAAAATTCCCTCTTTGATCAAAATGCCCGTTTTCGTACCATCTGGATATGTCACTTCGCGCTTGTACCGGTAAGTTAAAATACCCTTTCCCGTGGGGGTATAAGCCCCGACTTGGTGCGTAGCGATGATGCTTCCATTTTCATAAAAGTGTCGATTGATTGCGGCCATAAAGATGATACCTTCATCTGAAGTACGGTGCTCCACAATAGGTTTATAGATCAGAATATCATAGGACTCAGTAACAAAGGCAAAATCACCGTTTACGTCTTTATACCAAACTTTTGCCATGAGCGGATGAGTTTCACCGGTAATGCTACCAAATAGGTTGGGACCGGAGAAAGTAAATTCAACACTTGTAAAGACATTATTGCCCAAGCTTGTGTATTGGTAAATCCCATCAAGATACCAATCAACGCTCATATAAGGTTCTGATGTTTCCACATAAGTCCTGTGAGATTCACCCCCTCTCCAATTGTAGTAATAATCGGACGCATAAACGGGCCGCATTTTCACAATCTGAAAGGGTAAAAAAACAGTAAGGGTAAAGAAGTCGGTATCACTCCCGTCTCCATCCCACGGATACGCAATTGCTTTTATGACATAATCCGTGCCTGCGGCACTCCCACTCAGGAAGTAAGGTTGGAAAGTCGCTTCTGTTTTGATACCATCGCCAGAACTCGTTTCACGTAAAACGTTATCTACATACCATTCAATCCGGGAGTATGGCACATCCGTTTTCACCATCTCAGTATGCACCAAATATCTGTTATAAATCTGAGTAACTTCGTATGACCCATCCGTGGGGGCCATCTGCTCAATATTGATAGCATCGCTGATGCCCACGAAACTAAATAAACATAGAGTGATCGCGGATGCAATCAACGTTGTTTGGAATTTCATCTGTATTCTCCTATTGGCTCCCCACACCCAATTGAGGTTATCTGAATGCACGTTATTAGCATTCGGCAGGGGCCGGTATTTAAAAGTCAACGCTTAAACTAAAATCGCACTTACTTTTTACATGAACCAACACTTCTATTACAACATGATAGACGATGGATCGCCCTACTGCAAACTATCACAAAGGTTTATAGAATAGCAAACGACAAAACTCGCAGTATACAGAGTCGGGGGCAACATGACTTTGTACCAAAACTTTACACACTCGCGTAAGTCCTGCTCCCCTTAGTTATCTTTGTGTTTTCTGAGAAAATCCTCCAACCAAGCATCCGGGTCACGTCCGAAGCGGCGAAGGAGCTGACAGCCAATCCGCTTCACAAACTTAGGTATCAGATTAAAACATTTAATTTGCCAACTCATAGCGGTTTCCCAATTCACGATAAAGCCTCGCCTGTCCCTTTATCAAAAAGATGAATCCGTTCAGGCACAAACGTAACGTAGACGTACTCCCCAATTTTCGCCTCAAAGTTAGGCACTGTACGAGATTTGAGAATCTTATGCGTACCGGCACCATCTGTGCCGACCGTTAGCTCAACTATCGTTTCCGCGCCGAGCGGTTCAACGCTATAGACCTCAACTTGAAACGCATTCGGTGCAGCTTGATGACTGACGAGCACATCCTCAGGATGTACACCGAAAACCGTCCCGTTGTTCAGAGCGTTTCCATTAACAATTCCCTCGATACGAGCATCTTGAACAGCAAACGAATTGTTTTCACCCCCGGCTAACGTCAAACGAAGCTGGCCATCGACGCTATCGATTTCACACGGAACACAGTTCATGCTTGGATTGCCGATGAAACCCGCCACAAACAGGTTCGTTGGGTGATTGTAAATATCGGAGGGTGTCCCCAACTGCTGAATCTTACCCGCTTCAAGCACAGCGATACGGTCTGCCATAGACATAGCTTCAACCTGGTCATGCGTGACATAAAACGTAGTTGTGCCGAGTTCGCGTTGCCGCCACCTGATTTCAGCCCGCATTTCGGCACGGAGTTTCGCATCGAGGTTAGAGATAGGCTCATCCATGAGGAACACCTGCGGCCGTCGCACCATGGCTCTACCGAGCCCAACGCGCTGCGTTTCGCCACCGCTCAACTGATTCGGCATCCGCATCAGCAGATGCTCAATATGGAGCATGTGTGCAATATCCTTGACGCGCCGATCGATTTCTTCAACCGAAAGTTTCCGAGGATGCAACGGAAACGCCATGTTCTCGTAAACAGTCAGATGCGGATAGAGAATATGCGATTGAAACACAAAGGCGACATCGCGTTCAGCAGGCGTTTTGTCGTTGACGCGGACATCGTCTAAATAGATGCTGCCCACCTCCGGTGTGTCCAAACCAGCGATACACCGCAGCGTTGTCGTTTTCCCCGCCCCTGTCTGGCCGAGCAGCACAAAGAATTCCTCGTCATCGACATCCACTGTGATGTCATCCAAGGCGATAAGCGTGCCAAACCTTTTTGTAACGTTTTCTAATTTTACTGTTGCCATAGTGATATGCAATTCTAAATTTGAGTATACCTCTATTATCACATGAATCGCGATTCAATGTCAATGAAAAATTGGGGTGTGTCCAGTTTTTGTCGAAGGGACGGTTGGAAGGGGCGAAGGACGGCTTGTCCGTACTACGGCGTTTGTATGCGCGCTTGTGTGTTGTCAGAATCGCGGATTATGATGGATTTATAAGTGGTTTTGTGCTTAAGGACATCGCGTTTTTTGCCTATATGCAGATGCCAGCATTTTCGCCTAAGTGTGGCGTTTGTAGCGACGCATCATGCAGAATGCGCGTACGGCATTCTGCATGTGCATTCTGCTAATCTATTCGCTTGAGTTGCCCCCATCGGACAGCAAGTTTGCTTACGGGTGTTACTGCAAGAGCCGCATCATCTATCCAATCCGGAAAACCGTCGTTAGTTCTATCTGATTTCGTGAGATTGACTATTTCATCGGTGTTGAGTGTATACCGATAGATATCACTCTGCCCCCCATTCGGGGCTTTGTAGTTTTCTATGGCATCAATAAGAACATGTTTCGTCCCCATCCAACAAGCAGATTGTATTAACCATTTCGCAAGCGAGGGCATTTCTATTTCCTTTACCAAACGCCCATCAACGGTGCAAATGACAACTTTGTTTGAAATCAGCAGTTTGCCCGCGGATTTTGATGTGCAATATAGAATATGTTTCCCATCCGGCGACCAGTCGGGAGAATAGTGCTGTGCGACCACGGGGGGGAAGAGAGGCCGTGGGTTTTTACCATCCGCACCTATGATGTAGATAGCGGATTGGAAAGGGTTTAGATTCTTGCCTACATAGGCAATCCGTTTCCCATCAGGGGACCAAGCCGCACTCCCCGCCGATTGCCCCTCCATGACGCGTGTGAGTTCACGCACTTCTTGTGTTTCAACCTCCATGATATGAAGACTCCAGGCATCACTTCGCGTGCTTGAAAAGACTATGTGTTGACTATCGGGGGACCAGTCAGGGTTCACATCAAGCCCAGTGTAGGGCGTGAGCTTCCGGACTTGTGTGCCATCTATATTCATAATGAACAGATCATGGTTCTGTTCATTGGTTTCTCTCTCCTGTTCGCGTTCAAAAACAATCCACTTCCCGTTAGGGGACCAGGATGGGCTTGCGTCATAGATTTTATCATAAGTCAATCTTTGGCGGTTGCTGCCATCATCGTCCATGACACAGATTTCCCAGAACGCCATCCACACGATTTTTGCGGTGGCAAAGGGAGTAATACACAGGAGGAGGACGCTGAGAATAAAAAGAATACGCACTGTTTTTTCTCCTATAGCTGAATGGGATGTTTCCCTTCACGTGAGAATGTGAAGGGAAACATCTGCATTATTTTACCACGGGGGGCCTGGTGGACGTCTATGCAAAAAACGCACACTGTTTTTGCAGTCCTTCCAGGAAAACCTATCCTTAAAACCCTCGTCCGTAAAATCCGCATCAATGCGGGTATACGCGGTCATGTGGTAGTGTCTACCGTTTGGCCCAGCTGGTAGGTCGTTTACGTCCACCCAGAGCGTTTCAGATTCATCGAGACTCTTTGGCATAGCTTGAGTCTTCGGATCGAATTCAGTCAGAAGCCTAGGACCATATCGCGGATTCGCCTGATACCGCGCGTCCTCGTCGACAACCAGCCGGTATGCCCAATAAACGGTGAAAGTCTCCTTTTCATCTTCATAGTAGTGATAGCAAACGACGGAGTGGTCACTACTAATATAAGCTCGCCCGAAGACCATGAAAGGCCAATAGGTGAGATTGCTTACCGAAGCTCGTGCGTAGATGTAGGCCTCATCATCTTCATTGATAGAAAACGACGCTTCGGCCTTTAGATTGTCACAATGTGCGAAAACAAAATGTGTACCGCTGATGAGGAATAGCACCATAAGTGTGTGAATAAAAAACGTTTTGATTGTAAAGCTCCTTCTTTAATATAGGTTTTTGCCTCTATTTGAAGATGAGTCGTTTCTATTTCAATCCTATACAAGAAATGCCTCATTACTTAATAAACATTTTAACATCGTGTGGATGTCGAACATCCATCTGCAACCCACTAAAACCGGAGCGGGTTGTTTCAGTATTACGTGCAATTTTCGTGCCAACTCCCATACTTAGATAGACAGTCCGTATCAAAACCCCTGACATCACAAGGATATTTCTCTAGGTGTTGCAATCCCCCCCATACAAAAATTGTTGATAAGCTGCACGAAAATGTGCACTTTCTGTTCCAAGCTGCACGATATGGGGCAAATTAGGCAGTGAGCTGTCTGTCCCTCTTTCTACCTATCCCTTTGACAAAAATTTTATACATCCGCTCTTCTGAGGAGACTTTTGAATATCCGTGGCAACAATCATTTATACAAAAACTGGACATACCCATCGAAAAAATAGGTGCAATTCTGTAGAATATTAGGTATAATTTAAAGCAGCAGAAAACACACCGCACAATACACTACGGCTGGAGAAAAAAATGCACAATCGCCAAGAGGCACAACTTAACCTAGACAAAACACCGTCTTTAAGGGACAGAATCGCACGAAAATATGAGCTCACCCCAACAATTTCGCTCATCCTCGGCGTGACGACGCTATTTTTCGCACTGTTTCTGATATACCCGCTTCTCTATGTCTTCAAAGAGGCATTTTGGATTGAAAACAAATTTAATATAGCCTATTTCAAACTGATGATAACCGACCCGAACATCCGGGGATTGATTATCAATAGCCTCACGCTTGGTCTGACAGTCACACTAATGACCAGTGTCGTCAGCCTCCCGCTCGCCTATTTTCTAACCCGTTATCGGTACCCAGGCCGGAATATGTTGCGTGCGCTCATCCTAATTCCGATGATAATGCCACCCTTCGTCGGTGCAATCGGCATGCAAGAGTTTTTCGGAAAATACGGCAGTATTAACATGTTTCTCATCAAACTCAAACTGATGGACATCGCTAACCCTATCGACTGGTTTGCCGGCGGTTTTTGGGGAGTTGTCCTGCTGTCAACTTTGCATCTGTATCCAATTATGTACTTAAACATCGTTGCAGCGTTAGCAAATGTTGACCCGAGCCTAGAGGAAGCCGCAGAAAACCTCGGCGCATCACGGTTTCAAATATTCCGAAAGATTACGTTACCCCTAATGATGCCCGGCTACTTCGCCGGTGCGATTCTCGTCTTTATCTGGGCTTTCACCGACCTGGGGACACCGCTTATCTTTGAATACAACGAGGTAATCGCTGTTAGAATTTTCCGACAAGTGACAGAAGCAAGTCAAAATCCGATGGGATATGCTCTCGTCGTACTCATCATTGTCCTAACAGCAATAGCATTTTATGCCTCAAAGCGATGGACCGGCAGTAAACACTACGAGATGCTCGGACGCGGACACGTTACCACACGGGAACAGGATACCAACTGGCGCATGCGTAGCCTCATCTATCTGTTCATCGGCGGCTTGACGTTTATAGCACTGCTACCGCATATCAGTGTTATCCTCGTCTCCTTAACACCGGACGCAGGGCAGTGGAACATGTCCATCTTTCCGAAATCGCTCACCTTTTCGCACTATGTCGAGACGTTCACACATTCCGATACGTTACCGAGCATTCTCAACAGTTTGAAATACAGCATTTTCAGTACACTGCTTGCGCTCCTCGTCGGTGTCGTAATTGCGTATCTCTTGACGCGTAAACGGCTTCCGTTCCAAAACCTATTAGATGCGGTAGCCATGCTGCCGTTAGCACTGCCCGGGGTTGCAATTGCGTTCGGATACATGGGCAGCTTTGCGGATACGACACTACTCCTGCGGCATCTGCCAGAAGAAGTGGTCAACTACATCGATCCGAGGAAAAACCCGACTTTCCTTCTGATTACCGGTTATGCGGTGCGGCGATTACCCTATATGTTACGTTCAATCTACGCCGGTTTCCAGCAAACGAGCGTGACCTACGAAGAGGCATCCCAAAACATGGGAGCCACCCCGATGCGAACTTTGTATAAAATTACATTACCCCTTGTCATTGCAAACATCCTCGCCGGTGCGATTCTGGTCTTCTCCTTCTCCATGCTTGAGGTAAGTGAGAGTCTGATTTTAGCGACACAAAACGAGCATTATCCGATTACAAAAGCGATTTGGTCGCTCTCGCAGCGGCTCGGTGAGGGGGCATATATTGCAAGTGCGCTGGGGGTTGTAGGCATGCTAATCTTAATCGCGTGTCTATTAGGTGCATCGCGTGTACTTGGTGGAAAGTTAGGGGAGCTCTTCCGTATTTAGCAATTGCGTAGTGTTTGGCTGGCGTTCGGCGGGGCGGCATTGCTTGTCGCATCAGGGCTGCCCATATATCTCAGCAATAATAGCGTTCGTCTTCAAACCGGACTCTCCCGAACACCGAATCGGTTCACCTGTCTTGATATGATTGACGAAATCCATGATGAGACCTGTGTGCGTATGCGGTAACGGCGTTTGATTCAGCTCTATCTGTCCCTCAGATTTTGTTTGAAGTGTCAGGTTACTAGAATTTAGCGGCGAACACCGCAAACACCCCTCCGTGCCGTATACCTCTACATCGTCAATTGAGATGCCGACATTCCAATTGATATTAGCGATAGCGTGTGCTCCAGTTTCAAAGCGGAGCGTGAAAACAGCCGAATCATCGACCGGTGTGTCCAAATGAACCGTCTCCGCGTAGCCACTGACCGAGACGATGTCCCCCATCAGATATTCAAGCAAACTAATGCGGTGGCTCCCGATATCCATCAGCACCCCGCCTCCGCTAATCTCTGGGTTAATCCGCCAATTCTTCAAATCCTGCCGAGTGGGATTATAGAAACCTGTGCAGTTGATACGTGCAAGCACCGGGTCACCGATTCCACCTTCCTCCATGACCTGTTTCATTTTTACCACATTCGGGTAAAAGTTTCGGTAATAGGCGAGCATCAAGGTTACACCTGCTTCGTGACAAGCATCCACCATGCGTTGACATTCCTCAACCGTCATCGCCATCGGTTTTTCGCAGAGGACATGCTTCCCCGCCTGTGCTGCCCGGAGCGTCTGTTCACAGTGTAGATATGGCGGGGTGGCGATGTAGATTGCATTGAGTTCATCGTCATTGAGAAGTGCATCTATATCGGTATAGCTGCGTTTTGCGCCATGTCTTTCGGCGAAATCTTCCGCTTTGGCACGGTCTCGCCGCATCACAGCAATCAGTTCCGAATCCGCAACGGTATAGAGCGGGGGGCCGCCCTTATGTTCCGCGACATTTCCGCAGCCGAGTATCCCCCATCTGAGTAGTGCCATGTGATGTATTCCTTTCTCACTTCGATTCGGTCTGTTCCGTTTCCGCTTGTTCTAGCGGTGCTTCGTCTTCAGCTGCCTTTTTCAGTTTAGTCTGTTCTGCCTCCAACTCCTCTAAAACTTTGTGTGCAGAAAGACAGAGCGGGTCTGCCAAGAGGGCTTCGGTGATAGCGTTCTCCGCCGCTTCCAAATTTCCCTGCTGTAGATAAACGAGCGCAATTACCGCATGGACAAGAGAGGTTTTCGACTCCCGTTCCAGCGATTTATGAAAATGCTCAAGTGCCAGTTCGTACTCTCCCATCAAAGCCCGCGTGTGTCCGATGTAGAAGTCAAAGTCTACTTCGTCTTTATCATATTCATTTGCCAGCTCATGGGCAGTATTAAAATGCTCAATGGCGGTGTCGAACATCTGTAGCCCGACATAAGACCGCCCAAGGACATAGTGAACTTTTACCAAATCCTTGTTAAATTTTAGAGCGGCAATGGCGATATCTTTTGCATCCTCGTACCTCTCGATCTCTACATAAGAGTTGCCGAGCCTATAGTAAAGCGTAGGATTCTCCGGCTCCAAGGCGAGTGCTTTTTCGAAACAGGTAACCGCCTCCTTGTGGTTTTTCATCAGTGCATAAGAAGCACCAAGGTTGCTATGCGCGTCAGCATTATAGGGCTCAATAGCGATAGCTTTCTGTAAGACTTTTACAGCTTTTTTGTACTTGCCGAATCTATTGTACCAAATGCCGCGCTTTAAATGCGAATTTCTGATCCGAGTTTGAGTTTTTCCAATGTCTTCTTGTACCATTCCTCTCTCCAATTTAAACGTTTTAGGATATCCGCTCCTTTTCAGGATGATGCTTTTTTAGTATATCACAAAATCTTGGAAGTGTCAACTTGAAAATCAAAAATGGGTGTGTAAAGTTTTTGTACAAAACCGGTGTAAATGTTACACTTTTGACACAAAGTGTAACATTTACTTCTCAGTGCTGCAGTCGCACAAACTCACGCCCCGTCTATATTTAGAAGCATTTTCGACCCGTCTTTTTCACAACACATAAAAAATGAGTTGTGACATTTCGACCGCCGATTTTCGTTTATCAGTTCTGCCTACTTTTCTTATCGTTCTGCCTCCTACTTTTTGAGACCGTTCCGATTTATCGGATTTCTCGGATTTTAAGCAATAGAAGGTTTGTGATTATGAGCTAGGGTGTTGTGTTTTCTATAAATATACCGCCCCGCTGGGGCTAGCTTGTGTTGTGTTGTTGTGTTTTCTATAAATATACCGCCCCGCTGGGGCTAGCTTGTGTTGTGTTGTTGTGTTTTCTATAAATATACCGCCCCGCTGGGGCTAGCTTGTGTTGTGTTGTTGTGTTTTCTATAAATATACCGCCCCGCTGGGGCTAGCTTGTGTTGTGTTGTTGTGTTTTCTATAAATATACCGCCCCGCTGGGGCTAGCTTGTGTTGTGTTGTTGTGTTTTCTATAAATATACCGCCCCGCTGGGGCTAGCTTGTGTTGTGCCCTTGTGTTTTCTATAAATATACCGCCCCGCTGGGGCTAGCTTGTCTGGCCCTCGCGCTTCTATAAACATACCGCCCCGCTGGGGCTAGATTGTCTGGCGTTCACATTAAACATGTCGCCCCGATACCCCTAGTCCCGTAGGGACGATATATTTATAGAAGCAGATGTTTCGACAACCCCTAGTCCCGTAGGGACGATATATTTATAGAAGTAGATGTTTCGACAACCCCTAGTCCCGTAGGGACGATATATTTATAGAAGTAGATGTTTCGACAACCCCTAGTCCCGTAGGGACGATATATTTATAGAAGCAGATGTTTCGACAACCCCTAGTCCCGTAGGGACGATATATTTATAGAAGCAGATGTTTCGACAACCCCTAGTCCCGTAGGGACGATATATTTATAGAAGCAGATGTTTCGACAACCCCTAGTCCCGTAGGGACGATATATTTATAGAGATTAGAAGCAGATGTTTCGACAACCCCTAGTCCCGTAGGGACGATATATTTATAGAAGTAGATGTTTCGACAACCCCTAGTCCCGTAGGGACGATATATTTATAGAAGCAGATGTTTCGACAACCCCTAGTCCCGTAGGGACGATATATTTATAGAAGCAGATGTTTCGACAACCCCTAGTCCCGTAGGGACGATATATTTATAGAAGCAGATGTTTCGACAACCCCTAGTCCCGTAGGGACGATATATTTATAGAGAAAACGGACATTTATTTTCAAACTCACGTTTAAGTACAAAAATTTTACACACCCATCAAAAATTCAAAAATGGCAGAAGCATTTAGTTTTCGGGCCTTCCATCCTTCTAATACCATTTCTAATTGAAAATGTCTCTTTGTAGTAGCATAAACTTCCAGTTTGTGCGTTTTATCGTAGCATAAACTTCCAGTTTGTGCGTTTTATCGTAGCATAAACTTCCAGTTTGTGCGTTTTATCGTAGCATAAACTTCCAGTTTGTGCGTTTTATCGTAGCATAAACTTCCAGTTTGGGTCTTCCGTTCTCCGTTTCATTTCTAACAACCGGTAATGATAGAATAATTAATAAAAATGGTATTACAAAGAAAACAGTGGGGACTACGCAAGTTCAGAAGATGAGTACCCTGAGCATCTCCAGACAGATGATGAAGAGGCAAGAATTACACGTCTTGGTATGGACGATTTTTTCTGTGAAAATATCAAACGGAAACTTGCCGCCCGATTTAGACGGCTAGATATCAACCACCCGCAATTCCCAGAAAAGTACAGAAACCTGTTTACCGAAACGCGGAAAGCATATCTCAACAAAGGCAACCCTGACACCTTGCAACACAAGCAAAACGCCCTCTGGGAAGCAGAGATTCTATACAACTGTGTGAAAAAACGCATCTTTAAGGAACGGGATATGACGCTAATCCCCTTAGCACATCAACTCCTCAAAACCATCATCGCTTTGCATCTTTTGGACGAACCGGGGGAAATCCTCGACATTACACCCGAAAACGGAAAGCAACTCCCGAATATGCAGAAAGCTATAACCGATACCACCAAAAGCGATATCCCAAACACGGACAATCACGTGCAGACCGATAAATCGCTTTAACACAAGAAACATTTCGCGCTTCTTTTCAAAAAGACGTGAAAAACTCAAGCGTTCCAGACATAACTAAGGAGATATACCCATGAAGCTACAAGAACGCCACAAACAATTTGTCATTAGAGGATACGCACAATTCATGAACCTATCCCAAATAATCGACGAATTCCTACACACATTTCCTGACGATATCGAAGCACTTTGCGGCATACCTTATGTCGACAAACACCGATTCGTTGACGAATACATTGCCAGAGAACAAGAACTTGGTCTGAAGAAAGGGGAACTGGAAGACTACTATGACCTTCTCTGGGACGCAGAAGACGAATACGCCGAAAAAATCGAACCGCAAATCGAGGAAATACGGAAAATACTCGCATCCCGGTTCCGAAGATTGGATATCAATCACAAACGATTCCCGCGAAAATATCGAGCCCTCTTTGACCAAGTACAGAGAGAACACTTTCAAAACCTCCACACAGGCAGCCTTGAGAACCCTAAAAACGCTATAGAGGAATTGGAAACGCTCTACAACCTCGTCAGAGAAAACATCTTTGAACACCAGGACCTGACACAAGTGCGTTTGGCACATCAGATACTAAAATCAATTGTCACATCTAAAAACCTCCTGGAAAAAAAGGGAGCGTTAAATGTCAAACCGCAATCCGAAACCCCGCAACAGGAAACCCTAAACGTTTTGAGCGATTAACCCCAAACCCAGCGAGAGGCGTGCTTGAAACGCACACCTCTCCTGCTATAGTGATAGCACCCACTTGCCTAATGAGGATTAATTTTTAAATTCGGTAATTTCGGAAAGGGCGATAAATCACCCTACTACATTGGTTTATGGAAACTTATGGAAACCTATAGCAAGAGAAATAGGTCTCTGACGCGCTTCAGATATGTTCTTAGAATCACAAACCTCTTGCTAATTGCCAATTGCTAATTGCTAATCGCCAATCGCCAAGGAGTAGTAGGGGAAGCATTCATTGCCCGCCGATTATCGAAATATTTTTTAAACTTCATAAAATGTTTGACATTTCCGAAGTTTTTAGATATTATATTTGTATAGAAACCGAAAAAACAGCACATGGACAAATTCCGTTAGCGTCCTGCTATTGGTTTCTCTATCACTTTGAAGTTTTAGCACCATTTTCCGAGACCCTATATTTCTCAAGGAGAATTCTTGATGTTTAGTCGTGAAAAGTCCCCAATCATTGTGTGTCTTCTGTTTCTTATAGTCTGCCCGTTCTGTTTCTTATCCATTGCACACGCCCAAGATGAAACGAGCGACGCAAAAGTCATTGAACGTTACAAACTGATGCTGAATCGTAAACCGAAAGAGGGGAGTACATTCGACCGGGTCTATCAGTTTTATCTCGAAGGTGCCGGGCTGGATGCAATGCTCAGCGATTATCAGACAGAGGCGCTAGCCAACCCGAACAATTTTAACGTTCAACTTATCTTAGGGCATCTATACAAACGACTCGGCAAAGATGCTGAAGCGGTCGCTGCATATCAACACGCTGTCCAACTCGCGCCTGACAGCTATTATCCGCATTTTGCCTTGGGACAGATGCAGGCGGCCTTACGTCAACATGAGGAAGCAATCGGCGAGCTAACAAAAGCAGCTACACTGTCCGAACAGGCACAGAACGTGTCCCTCGAAGAATTAACCGCAATATACAAAGCACTCGGACACGCCTATTTCCGAAGAGACAACGTCGAAGACGCAATTCAGGCGTGGCAAAAAATATCTGAACTGAACCCGCAGGACATCTTCGCACGGATTGAACTGGCAGATCTCTTCCGAGAACAGGAACTCTACGAGCAAGCAATATCGCAACACGAAACAATAATTCAGCAGAAACAGGATGACCCGTATCGGGTGTGCCTGAGCCATCGGGAAATTGGGAATATTCACCAGGCGAAAGGCGATTATCGGGCTGCCGTTCAAAGCTATGATGCCGCACTTGCCCTAACCGCCCCCGGCAACTGGCTCCGCAAAGACCTACAACACCGTATCATCGGCATCTATGCAGCGGACAGTAATTGGGAAGGCTTAATCAAGTACTATCAAGGCAAACTTGAAGCAACGCCAAACGAACCGGAACTCCTCGGTTTGTTAGCAGCCGCGTCCATTGAAAACCAGCAGCTTGAAGAAGGCATCAGCACATATCGAAAAGGATTGGAACTTGCACCAACCGACACGAACCTACGTTTAAACCTTATCGCCTCGCTCCGAAACGCAGAGAAATTTGAGGACGCAGCAGCGGAATACGAAAAGCTCAGCGAACAGGCACCTGACGACTTCGGTATCTATCGCGAACTAGGCGAACTCTATCTGCAGCTCGGAAATAGGGACAAAGCTAAGGCAGTATATCAAAAAATGATTGAGCGGGCCCCAAACAGTGCGGGCACTCACCTTATCCTCGCAGAAATTTACGCCGGACACGAATGGCTCGACGATGCCATCGCCCAATATGAGAAAGCGAGCTCGCTTGAACCGAACAATCTCGATTACATAGAATATTTCGGAGAGTTCTATTTTCGTCAAGGCAATCGTGAGAAAGCACTTGACACGTGGAATCGGATGGTCGCCGGCGATAAGAACACCGCTGAGAATCACGCGCAACTTGCACAGCTACTCAACGCGAAAAATTTCAAAACTGAGGCGGTCGCAGCAATCCGAAAAGCCGTTGCACTAATGCCAGATGAATACCGCTATCGTGAAACGTTGGCAAACCAGCTCATGGAGCACAAGGAATACGATGAAGCACTCACCGAATACACAGCGGCGATGAAACTTGCACCCAACCCGTTCTTTGCCGAAAAGATGGATGACCAAAGAATTGAACTCTACCGCAGACAAGGGACACTCCTAGAAAAAATTGAACTTCTCGAAGCGGAGCTTGAAAAACCGGGCTTAAGTGATACCGAACAGTTCACAAATTACAAACAGCTCACCAAAATGTCCCTCAAATTAACCAACATCACTTATGCCCTTGAAGTGCTTTTGAAAGCTAAAGCACTTCAACCCGATGATGTTGTCGTCAACCGGTGGCTCGCGGACATCTACACACGGCAAGGCAGACGCAACGAGGCAAATGCTATCTATACGCACCTAATCGCAATAGACACCGCAAACGCCCGTGAATACCATGCAAACATCGCAAAGTCCTACCTGAACGTGATGGATTTTGAAGCAGCAACAACGGCAGCTAAACAGGTAATAGCCCATAGTCCACGGAATCCAGAGGGACATCAACTGCTTGCACAAATTGCCAAGCAATCCAAAAACTATGATACCGCCATAGACAGCCTAAAACAGGCAATTCGGCTACGGCCAGAAGCAATTGACACACGCGCTGAGCTAGCTGATATTTATAAACTTTCTGGAAATCTTCATCAAGCCCTATCACAGTACTGGCGGTGTTGGGACTTAAGCGGTAGTGTTAGCGATAAACTCACCTTTGTCAAACCGCTCTCTGAAATATATTATGACCTCGGTAGACGCGGCGAATTTGAAGAAAAGCTAAAACAATTGGCGAAATCTAATACTACCGGGGTCGGCCCTGTCTTGGCACTTGCTGAACTTTACCGCATGGAAGGCGACCTGCCGAGTGCACGTTTCCAACTAGCGCAGGCTTTGAACAAGCAACGTGAAAATCCGGAACTCTTGAGCCACCTCGTCCAAATCAGCATAGCACTTGGGAATGTCCAGGACGCGCTTACGTATCAGCAGCGACTTGTCAAAGCCAATCCTGACGCTACTAACCAACAAAGACTTGGCGAATTGCTGTTTGACGCAGGACGGGAACAGGAAGCGATTCAGGCGTGGACAAAATTACTTCACGCGAAAAACCGGACACTTGAAGCTGAAATCAAACTCGCCGCTTTATTACTCCGGCACGGGTTATCAGAGGAGGCGTTTTTTGTGCTTGACCGGGCAGCAGAGAAAATTGCGGGGACCGATGCACACATCCCACTTTATCGATTGGGAGCTATGTTAGTCGGAATGAATGAACCGGAACGCGCTCGCACCTATTTCCAACGCATTCTTGAGATGCCCGAGCCGACTATAGATGCTAAAAATCAGAAAACCACAAAACCGACTATCTACACCGCTTCTACCATACCAGGCGTTGACATTAACAAATTTGAAATCGCCCGCGGAAACATCAGCAGGATTCAGAGTAAACCCACTTTCACGGGGGGCGGTACGGCATGGATACCGAAAACTTTTGAAGAGACCCAAGCCGCCGCGCTCGTACATTTGACTACAATTGCACAGCGGCAGGGAAAACTTCCTCAACTCGTTCAACATTTTGAGGCAAATGCTGAAGCGAATCCGACTGACATCAAAGCACTTGAAACCTTAGTGCAGCTCTATACCCTAGTCCAGTACAACGACAAGGCTGAAAAAACGATTGATAGGTTAATCGAAATCTCACCCAATGATGCGGCATACCAACCGCTACGAGTGCATCGCGCAGTGCGGGAAAACCTCAATTATGAAACGTTCAAAAAATCACTCGACGAGATACCCGGCTTAGTCCCCGAAGCACGGCTCCGATATACCGCAGAGTATGCGCAACTCCTGTCCCGTTCAGATAAAAAAGATGACGCAATAAAACTCATGCAGGAAATTGAGGATGTAAACGTCACTGACATCAGCACCGGTTTTATGTTAGTTGAAGCTTTTCTGATGATGGATAAGACAGATAGCGCGGAGAAAATCCTTCTTAATCTACCTATACCTCCTCAGAAACAGCAGCAGCAATATCAACGATTGTTTGAAAGACTCACAGACGCTTACATCGACCAAGGCGAGCTGGATAAAACTGCTGCGCTTTTCTGGGTCTTCTGTGAACGTACAAAACCCAACACTATAAATTCGAGACGCGTTGCTGCACTTCCACAGAGCTCCTATTATTATGGCGGTTATAGGCCAATTCAGACCAGTTATCCCACAACCACAGTCTACTTCAATCGAAGTCGTCTGAATTATCTCCAATCTATCTTCCGTGAGTTTTGGATGCGGGAACAGCAGGAAACCTTATATACAAAATTCCGAACAGAATTAGACGCGGCAAAAGGGAGAGACCGTATCTATCCTAGTCTGGCACTCAGCTACTGCTATTGGTGGGCTGAAAAACGCGATAAAGCACAAAAGGTGCTGTCAACCTTACAACAGGAATTTCCTGATGACCTGACGCTTAAACTCAACACCGCTTTTGTCTCTATTCAGAACGGAAAACATGGAGAGGCTTTAAAAATGATTACCGACCTGGCTGAAATAGAACCGAGAAATCGGCAGCAATATCGTAATTTATTACTACAGCTTGCCATTCGTACGGGTGATTCTGTTAGTTTGCGTGCACTGATTACAAAATTGTTAAATTCGGCAGTCGGCGCGCAGGAGCTTTATCAGCTCTCACAGACACTCCAAAACGCTGGGTTCACACAGTACGCAATTTCGGCTGGAAAAAAAGCGATGACATTAGCAATGGCACAACGAAACCCGAACTTTCTGATAGACCTAGCGGAACATCTCGGACGACTCGGTAGGGGGCAGGATGCTGCACGTCTTGCAGAACGCGCCTTACGGTTCGCCAGTCAAACCGACCGATACGGACGGACGATGTATTCATGGAATATGCGACAGGCTGTTAGTTTGACGAGTCACTCAAAAAACATGCAGGAACGCGAAAAACGGTTCATAGCAGAGGCCCAAAAAAATCCGGAAGCATTCCAAGCACAACTTAAACTCGCCATGTTTTATGAGAACACCAATCAGATTGAAAAAGCCTCCCAGGGGTTCAAGAAGGCATTGGAATTGCAACCCAAAGACAGCATAACTCGCCTTAGATACGTCCGAATGCTGGAGCGTGCAGGGAAAGCTATGGAGGCTCTGCCGGAATATACAACCCTTTTGAAAAATGATTCAACCGCACTCGGGTATGACTACGAAAAAGCAATTGATGCGTTTGTCGCCGCTGGCGAAATTGACGCGCTGATTTCACTCACAAAAGAGCTGATTCTCCCTGTCGGACAATACGCTGGCAACGATTTCACACAAAAGGTTGCCCGGCGATGTCTCACAGAAAACAGACCTGACGCTGCTATAGAAATATTCGAAAAAATCCTTCAGGTCCATCCGAGCTGGGACTATATCCATCGGGAATTAGCAGCGGCATATCTTACAGCCGGCAACTCTGAAAAAGCAATTCAGTACTTAACAGAAAAATATGAGCTCGGGAAGACATCCTTGTCCGAAACAGAGTTTCAATTGAAAATAGCGGAATTCCATGAAGCCGCCGGTGGACGAGAAAGCGCAATTCAATTTTTACGAGAACAAACCGAAACAGGTGGCGAATCGACCGTTGTTTTCAAACTTGCCGAATACTATGAGGTGAGCGGTGAATTAGAAAATTTCATAGCAGAATATGAAGCAAAACTCGCTGAAAATCCTTCAGCAACAAAATTGCTCTATATTTTAACCACTCTGAAGATAAAAGCGGATGATATTGAGGGGGCAACCGCACACGTCACTACATTGATTGACAACGCGCTTATGTCCATTAATACGCAGTGGCTCTATAATCTTGCCGATGCATCTGACAAAGCTAATGCACACCCCCTTCAATTCCGCCTCCTCGAAGCCGCAGCGGAGAAGCTTGAACGCCAGAATTCGTGGAAACTTGCAGATTGTTACGAGAAATTAGGTGAGGCTTATGCCAAAAGAGGCGAGCAGGAGAAAGCACAAAACGCATTACGTAAAATGGGCACCCTCCAAACTATGGAGGATAGCAGCCAGAGTGTATATGAAAAAAGAGGACTCGCCTCAACCTATATGCGACACGAAATGTGGGACGACGCTGAAAAGCTCCTAACCGAAATCATTAACGACCTCTCCGCCTCCTCGTACGAACGGGAACGTGCACAAGAGCAGTTTATGCAAATAAAACAGAATAGGGACAAGCACGCAACCGCAAAAGAACTTGCCAAGAAAACAGAGGACCTGGATATAGGCATGCAACGGGCTATGGCAAAAGAGTTCATGCAGCAGAACCAGCTGGAGGAGGCAGTAGAAATTTTTGAACGAATTACGGAAACGATGCCTGAAGACCTGGAATCTCGCGCACAACTTGCAACGCTCTATTCCCGCCTCAATCAGCACGAAAAAGCCTCTCAAGTGTGGACAGCACTCCTCGAGGCCGACCCAGAAAATACAAGGTATCAGGATGGGCTCGTCAACAGTCTGCAAAATGCTGGTAAACTGAACGAGGCATTTGAACTCGCGCAGAAATACATTCAAACTGAACCGGAGGTCGGTGTCCATTACGTACGACTTGCAAAACTCTATGCAGCTGATGATAAGGTAGACGAAGCTATTGCCACCTATGAAAAAGCACTCGAATTTTCACCCGGAGACCGTCAAATTTATCTGAAGTTAGGGGACCTTTATCTTCTCAATGATGACATGGCGGCTGCTGAAAACGCATTCAGGAACGCCATTCAATTTACCGCATCAGAATGGGAACGGCAACGGACTGAACGGAAATTGATAGGACTCTATCGCTCCCAGGGAAAGTTAGCAGCGATGCTACAGAAGGCTGAAGCTGAAGGCACACTCACTTATGAGATGCAAAAGGAATATGCCAAGCACTATCAGAATGTAGGCAATCTCGAAAAGGCGGCTGATGCCTACAAAAAAGTCCTCGACATGACAACGCAAAACTACCAACGACAGGACGTTATCTCCACGTTAATTGACATATATGCCAAACTTAACAAGAACGACGCAGCACTACAACTCTACGAAGCTGAAGTCCTCGCGAATCCCGGGTCGGCAACTAGGTCAACGAGTTATGGTCAGTCCGGTATTACAATTAACTTCACTAACGATGAAATACGCAAGGCTTTAGTTAAAACGTATAAAGAGCAAGGAAAATTAGACTCATTGAAAACTATCTTTGAGGATAGACAGGAGAAAGAACCGGGGAACGTTCCTGTAATTGAGATGCTTGCTGAGATTTACCGCAATGCAGACAACCACCAAAAGGCAGCCGAAGCCTACCAGAAACTTTCCAAAGTGCTATCCGGCCCTAAGAAAGTCCACACTGCTTACGATGCCGCTATCGCACTTCATAAAAGCGGACAACCCGAATTGGCGAAGGCACAACTTAAGAAAGCCGAAGCCGCGCTTCAAGTCAGCAGTCGAAAACAGGACGACTCATTTCTCGCCGCGCTCGCTACCTTATGTCTTAAGAATCAGATGTACGACAGTGCTATTGAACTCGCTGACGCAGCAGTCACTGAAATGCAACGTTCCGGGGACACCTGGGTACAGGAATATTTTTACGAGCTGCTTGGGAAAAGCTACCTCGGTGCCAAACGTTATGAGGAGGCTTTTGCAGCATATCGGCAGATGGCAAATAGTGCTGACGATAGCTACACACGAGATAGGGCGGAAACGGAAATGGATAAAATCGCCAAAGCGCACAACCTCTATGAAAAATGGATACCTGAACAACTTAAGCAGGTTCAGGAGAACCCTGACGATGTCAACGCACGGTTGGAACTTGCTGAAAGTTACGAATACACCAAAAAAATCAAAGAAACCGTTGAGCAGTACGAAAAACTTGCCGAACTGCAACCTGATAACGTACAGTGGTACAAAAAATTAGCAGACCTTTATCAAAAGCCAGAGAGCCTCGAGACAGGCGAAGTCATTGAAGGCACTGCCCTTACGCTCGACGGAAATCGGAGTTTCGTCGAAATCGGTGATAGCGAGTCTTTAAACAACATTACGGAACAGTTGACGGTATCTGCCTGGATTAAACCTGTGAGTTTCCCACAAAGATATGTCCCCATAATTTATAAAGGAGACAAGCGAACCCCAGATATTACCAATCGCAGCTTCACACTCTGGCTGCGGGATGACAAGAGAATTCAATTCTCTACCTCTCCGGGGGGGCAAGCAGAAAAATACATTTTTTCGCCATCAGGGACAATCCAGCTAAACAGATGGTATCACGTAGCAGGGATCATTGACCCTAAAAGAGATGTCATCAAACTATTTATAGATGGAATTGAGGTCGCAAGGACAAATGTTAACGGCAAGGAAAGTATCCATAAAAGCGAACACCCACTTCGGATTGGCGGTTCACACGAAGAAGAGGTAACTACCCACGCCTCCTTTGCCGGACAAATTGATGAGGTGCGTGTCTGGAACATTGCACGCACTGAAGACCAAATCCGCGCCGATATGAACAGACAACTCAACGGCGACGAACCCGGCCTAGTCGGATATTGGAAATTTGACGCGGAAACGGAAGACGTTATTACCGACCACTCCCCTAACGAAAACAGTGGTAAACGCATTGGAGAGACCGAACTTGAGCCTTATACCCGCCCAGTTTTCGAGGTCTTAAAAAATGAGAAATTACCACACATAGACAATGCTTATGAAAAGGCGATTGAACTTGAACCCACCTCATACCAACTTTACGATGGATGGGCAAAGTTCTATGTCAAAACGAACGACACAGCAAGTGCAGAAGCGGTATATCGCCAGGCATTGGAGGTTTCGCTAACACAGAGTGAACACGATTCAGCAATTCAGGGTATTGTCGGCCTCTATCCCGGCGAGGAACAAAAGGATAAGCGCATCGCCATTCTTGAAGAGCTCAAACCGAAAATGAAAAAAAGTGCTGTCCTGCACGAACTTCTGGGGGCCCTCTACGAAAAAATAGGCGATTCTGAAAAAGCAAATATCGCCTACGACCGATGGGTGAAAATGCGGGAAAGGGAGTTGAACCGTGGAGATAGTGCATCAAGCTACCGTAGTTTTGCGAATACACTCATGGAGAAAGACCGCTATCCAGAAATGGCACTCAAATTCGCAAAACGCGCATCACAAAGATATACCGGTTCCAGCCAATACCAATACCTTGCAACACTTGGACAGGCTTATATTGCTAATGAACTTTATGATACCGCCCTAAAACATTTCAAACAGGCACTAAATACTATATCCTCCGAGTATGCATCGGACCAATTTTGGAGACAGGTCGCTAACGCAAACAAGAACGTTAAGGACAAAGAACGTTATCTTCAAATGCTTGAAACGTTGATAAATACTACGCCATTGGAAAACGCAAGTAGTCGGGCAAATGTTTACCGTGTCCTCGCTCAATTCTATAGTGAAAACGATACACCTGAGAACGTGGAAAGCTACCTCTTAGCAAAAACAGGTTTTGTCCCTGAAACCCGTTGGCTAACGCTCGGACCGTTCAAAAACATAGACTCGCACGGCGTTTTGTATGCTTACATCCCTGAAGAGACTACACGCATCGATACAACAGCGAAATATTATGGGGAAGATGGCCTCATCAGTTGGAAAAAATCGAAAGATGAGTTATTAGATGGTCATTACGTTTTTTCCTATGATGACGATTGGAGCGCGGCCTATGTATGGGCAATTCTTATCTCACCCGATGAACGCGACATTGTCATGCGATTTGATAGCGACGACCAGGGAACAGTCTGGTTAAACGGAAAACAGGTTTTTAGGCATGATAGAACAAGTGGAACAAGAATTGACCGATACACCATTCCTGTCTCCTTGAAGCAGGGAGAAAATACTATCCTTATCAAGGTTTGCAATGCAAGAATGACCTGGGATTTTTATATGCGCCTTACGGATGCCGATGGCATCCCGTTTAGCGACCTGAAATTCAAAACTGCGGATGAATTGCTAAACGCACCGCCGCCTGAACCAACATTCCACGTAAATGCTGTCCTCGGCCTGGCTGAATACTACAGTAAAAACAACATGCCCGACAAGGCAATGGAACAGATGCTACAAACTGGCATCATTCATGAAGATGCGTGGTTGATCCTCGGCCCCTTTGACAATTCCGGCGGAGTTGGGCACAATACCGCTTATATTCCGGAAGACACAGCACAAATTGACGTAACCGCCGAATATGAGGGGGTAGCAGGCCAGATTCGTTGGAACAAATCAACCGATAACGTTTTCGACGGTTTTATCGATCTGGGCAAGGATGTCAATTGGTCTGTCTCTTATGCATGGGCAACCGTAACCTCGCCCGACGAACGGGAAGTGCAATTCAGATTTGGTAGCGATGATCAGGGAAAAATATGGTTAAATGGCAAAGAGGTATTCGCCAACCCAGAGGGTGGATGGGCAGTCCTTGATAGAGACGTTATCCCAGTGACACTTAAGGCAGGCAAAAACAGTGTCCTTGTCAAAGTCTGCAACGGAGAATTGAGCTGGGGATTCTTCTTCCGAATTACGGACACGGATGGCAACCCCTTTGAAGATTTGAAAATCAACGACCCGCAAGACAATTAAAGAGGCGGACCTATCAATTTTTAAAAGTTGCATTAAAAACAGTTGTTTGATACACTATACCGAACAGGCAGTCCATTTCAATTTGTGCCCATTCCAGAAAACTATTTTCTTGACTGATGGCGCGAAATTTTTGAATCGACTTTAAATTGCATGGGGGGACCCGACAGTGAGAAACACATCGCTTTTCAGAAATGAACAGATCCGATATTTGTCGTTCGTTCCAGGATGTTTTGGGCCTGTCCCTACCGGATGTGTTTTAACTAATAGTTTACCCCCCCCCATTTATAATTTTACATTTGTTAGATTTATACCACGAGGTAGTGTCGCAGGATTTACAAACTCAAACTGCGATACCTTTACACCCGCACGTGCACACTTCGCTTTTTTATCGAGTGTTCAGTGCGGTTTTTTGTTTGCATTGCGGACATTTGCAATGCTTCGCTCTCTCATTGAGAGAAAAATCCGAGCAGGCGCGGCACGAAATCCGCCTCCTGCAACGTTCATCCCATGCATTTGTAATGGGAACTGATAAAATACCATTACTAAAAGTAATAGGAGGTACATACCAATGGTACGTTCGATAATGTTTTCGCTCTTAGTAATACTCATGTTAATCACGGTTAGCACCATCACGGCAGGACTTCAAGATGGCATCGTGGTCTACTTCACGTTTGACGACGTTAGTGGTAAGACAATTCGGGATAGTTCTGGTAACGGTCTCGATGCGAACATCGTCGCGAATACTGAGATTGTCAAAGGCAAAAATGGCAATGCCATCAAGATTACTGCTGCAGGTGCCGATTGTGTGAACGTCCCCGCCGATGAAAAATTGAAAATCAGCGGAGAAATCACAATGGCAGCCTGGGTCTATCACGGCGCATGGAATAAAGATGTCCAGTGGTTTGACAAAAACTGCCACAACGGCGGTGAGCATACATCCTACGGCATCGGTGTTTTCGGCGACGGTAATAATTTCAATATGTTCTTAGGTTCAGACCAAAATCGGCAAACCTTGAACAAACCGCACGCGCTGAAAACAGACACGTGGCATTATGTCGTTGGCACCTACGATGGTGACGCGATGAAAATCTACGTCGATGGTAAGCTCGCTGTAGAAGAGGCTAAGAAGTTTAACTTTACTGGCACCAACGACCAAGATTTACGCATCGGTTGTTCAAAAGATCGAGCAAACTATACGTTTGAGAACGGTATGGTTGACGACGCTGCTATTTGGAGCCGCGCCCTCAGCGAAGCCGAAATCAATGAGGCGATGAACGGCGGTCTCCTCGACGTTTCACCCCAAAATAAGGCCGCCACAACGTGGGGCAGTATTAAGCAAAGAGCTGACGTGCATTAACCCTTTACTTTCACCTAATTAAACGGCACAGGGTTCTAAAATCCGTGTGCCGTTTTTTTTCGTAATTCTCCCCCCGTTTTGATATGCTGCGATAGTTTCCCCTATTCCATAGAGCCTCTTACTATAGACTTTCTTGACATACTCTCCCAGCTAAAGCAAGGGAGATTCTTTTAAAAAGTTCCGCTACGCGTTAGCTATTGGATTGTGGTTTTCAGACGTGTGAACGTCCGAGGTCCCACCGAGGACATCCTCAACGGAGATGCTTGGGCTGTTCCAAGTCTTACTGCCCCTAACTCAAAGGACAAGGTTTCCCTGCCCTCGTGCTTCGCACCTTCTTTATGCTTGTGAATCAGTGCTTTGGTATCCAATGCAGCATGACCCGTCTTTTGGATACCGAAAGCAAAGCACAAAAATGTGGATATTGACTGGGTATCGCCAGAACATCAGCACACAACCCTACCATAGGTTGAGGTTCGGAACTTCAACATTGGTGGCGTTGAAGGTGGTAATCCGAACCACTGATGATATATATATTATACCACATTTTAATGCAAAAGTCAAATTAAAAACATAAGCTTATGTTCCTACTACATCCCCCAGCTAAAGCACGGGGGTTTTGTAGCGGGAGACTTGATAAACCAACAGTTTCCATAAGTCAGCAACTATTATTGCATCATCCGATAAAACGTTGTATAATAAACATATCAGGAAAAACATAACCTTTCAAAAAATTGACAAATATAGAGGAGCATATCATGGCAAACATAACACTTCAAAAAATTGACGAATATCGTTGGCGCATTCCAAAAAGTTATATGAAAGGCATGCGTGTAGATGGGATTGTCTATGCCAACGACAAGCTTCTGCAACAAGCAAAAAGCGATGAAGCGTTGCAACAGGTCGCAAACGTCGCGCATCTGCCCGGTATTGTCAAGCATTCGCTTGCAATGCCAGATTTGCACTGGGGTTACGGTTTCGTTATCGGTGGTGTTGCCGCAACCGACCCGAAGGCGGACGGCGTTGTTTCGCCCGGCGGCATCGGATACGACATCAACTGTGGCGTTCGCCTCATCCGGACCAATCTTGACATCTCACAACTAGAGGGTAAAAGGAAAGCACTCGTTGACAAGTTGTTCGACAATGTCCCGTGTGGCGTTGGCTCCAGTGGAAAAATTCGGCTCACTGTCCAAGAGGAGCGACAGATGTTAGAAAAGGGGGCATTGTGGGCAATTGAACGTGAATACGGTCACCCAGACGACCTCAACTTCACGGAGGCTACTGGCACCCTACACCATGCAAACGCCGATGCGGCAAGTCAACGCGCCTTAGAGCGTGGCAAAAATCAGCTCGGTACCCTCGGGTCGGGCAACCATTTCCTTGAGGTACAGGCAGTGGACCGCATTTTTCACCGTGAAGCCGCCGATGCGATGGGGTTAAGTGAAGGCAATATCTGTGTCATGATTCACACCGGCTCACGTGGTTTCGGCTACCAAATTTGTGATGAACACGTCAAGAGCTGGGTCAAAGTTGCCGAAAGATACGGCATCAACCTCCCTGACCGGCAGCTTGCATCCGCACCGATTAATTCACCGGAGGGGCAGGATTACATCACCGCAATGGCATGCAGTGCAAACTATGCATGGAACAATCGGCAATGTATCATGCACCTCGTTCGCCAGACCTTCATGCAGTTTTTTGACACAACAGAAGATGAACTCGGTTTAGAGCTGGTCTACGACGTAGCGCATAACATCGGGAAGTTTGAAAAACACACCGTTGATGGCGAAGAACGTGAATTGTTTATCCATCGCAAAGGGGCAACCCGTGCCTTCCCGGCGGGACATCCAGAAATTCCTGAAAAATATCAGAAAGTCGGGCAGCCTGTACTGATTCCCGGCGATATGGGAACGGCCTCTTACGTGCTAGTCGGTAATCCCGGTGCAATGGCAGAGACATGGGGGACAACCTGCCACGGTGCCGGTAGAGTCTTATCGCGTCGGAAGGCAGTTGCCTTAACAAAAGATAGGTCTATCCAAGCGGACCTTGAAGCGAAAGGCATCTTCGTTCGTGCGGAAGGCAAGCGCACCCTCCAAGAAGAGGTCCCCGAGGCTTACAAGGATGTAGATGAAGTTGTCCGTGTCGTTGATGAGGCAGGGCTCTCACGCCGTGTGGCCCGGCTGCGTCCGATAGGTGTTGTGAAGGGTTGAAGCTTCACGACATGGAGGGAAAAATGAGAAGTTTTAGCACTCAGGGTTGTGTGTATCCTGAAGAGAATTATGTTGTCCCGCGCACGGTGGAGGTTGCCGATTTCATCCGCCGTGTCAAAGCGGGCAAGTATATTGTGCTCTTTGCACCACGCCAGACCGGTAAGACCACCTTTTTCCGATTAGCACTCTCCGCACTCACAGCAGAAGAGCCATCCTATTTCCCGATAGAGTTGGATTTTCAAGACTTGTGCGTATGTTCTCACCTGACACGTTTTACGCGGAGCTTTTCTACAGGATTCGGACCGGCAAATTGCGGAGGTCTTTCAAAAACACGGTGGCACGCCTTCCGAAGCTCTAACGCAGTTTTTGGACAACACAACGCTAACCGACCATCTTTCTATGATGAGGTTCTTTGAAGACCTCATGGGTTTTTTGGACAGCGATGCCCATGTGGGGGTATCTGCTTTCAAACGGGTTGTGCTGCTGATTGACGAGTTTGATGGCATTCCTCGGACCGTCATAAGTCCTTTTCTATACGCGCTCCGCTCTATTTACCTCTCTGATAGGCATCGATGTCCCTACAGCGTTGGGTTTGCGGGAATCAAGGACATTATGGAACTTGGTTTCGACCCATCTGTTTCACCGTTCAATATTCAGGATGAGTTCAAGTTGCCGAACTTCACCGTTGAACAGGTGGATGCGCTGTTTTCGCAGTATACCCATGAAGTTGGACAAACGTTTGACCCGGAGGTCATTGAAATCCTCCATAAGCAGACTGCTGGGCACCCCTTCTTAGTGAATAGAATAGCACAAATACTTACTGAAGAATTGGAGATCCCGAAAACGGAGACAATCACCCTATCCCATTTTGGGAAAGCACACGCGTTGCTTATTCAGGAGGACAACACGAACTTCACACAACTGATAACCAATATCCGCAGAGACCCCCGTTTTGAGCGCCTCTTGATGAGAGTTGTCTCTTACGATATGGGCGTACGTTTTACGCATTATGATGAGATTATCAGTGAACTTGCTAAGTATGGCATCATTGGTGGAAGTGCCGATGGCATGTGTGAGATTATCAATCCGATTTATCAGCAATATATCATGCAGGCGTTCCAACCCTCTTTCAACGGTTTAGAGGACGAGTACTTCGGAAAAAATAGCGATGTGGGTTTTATCGATTACCTCACGCCAAGTGGGACACTTGATATGTGTCCACTCCTTGATAACTTCAAGGATTTTATTGCGCGCGCAGGAGTTCGCATCCTACAGGTGCCGGAGACCCTCCAGAAGTTTGTTGGGCAATACCTTCTTTCCGCCTATCTAGGGCAATTTGTCCGGAGTGTAGGGGCTGTGATGTTCTTCGAAGTGCAAACGGGACGGGGAAGGATGGACCTGCTTATTAGCCATAACCAGCGTAAGTATATTGTTGAGACCAAGATTTGGGAGGGGCTACCCCGGTATCAAGCAGGTAAAAAGCGGCTCGCTGCCTATCTTCAGTTGGAAAACGCAACGGAGGGGTACTATATTGTTTTCGATCATCGTGAATCCACCGAGCCGCGTATAGAGACAGAGACGATTGATGGCGTATCTATTCGGAGTTATGTCATACCCGTAATACAACAACGACCCTCGAACGGACACCTACAAACAGAATTGGCTATTGGCTAATGACTTCATTGGCTAATAGCTGTTGGTTTATGGCTGTTGGCAAGAGTTTCAGATTCTAAGCAAGTTCCTGTTGTGCGTCAAAACCCTCTTCCTCTTTGTTTTCTTTCTCTTGCTAATTGCTAAATGCCAATTGCCAATTGCTAAATGCTACTATTGACATTTCTAACGTCCATAATGTAAAATTGTTTTTAATGTAACCCAAATTACGATAAAAAACGTTAACATCTATAGTTACGAAGTTTCGAATCCAAAAACAGGCGACTAAAAAATCTGTTTTCACGTCACACAGAGAGTAAAAAGAAATGCATGAATCTAATCAACCCGAAGACTACCTATATCGGCTCCGCCATTCCACAGCACATATTATGGCGTATGCTGTGCAGCAGCTGTTCCCTGAGGGGGAACACACTGTGAAATTAGCAATTGGGCCGCCGATTGAGAATGAGTTCTATTACGATATGGAGGTCCCGCGCCCCATCACCCCGGACGATTTTCCTGAAATTGAGAGGCACATGGCAGCGATGATTAAAGCGAACGTGCCTTTTGAACAGGAAACATGGAGCTATGACGAAGCACGCGCCTGGTTCAGCGAACGCGACCAGAAATTTAAACTTGAATTAATAGATGGAATTTCCGACCGCGAAGTTAGCGCAGCGGATGAAGGCGTAGCAGCCGAGGGCGTTTCTATTTATCACAACGGTGATTTCACCGATCTTTGCAAGGGGCCCCATGTGGAAACGACAGGGGAGTGTAGACATTTCAAACTGCTCCGCGTTTCGGGAGCTTACTGGCGCGGCGATAGCAATCGGGAGCAGTTGCAACGTATCTACGGCACCGCATGGGAGAATAAAGCTGACCTTAAAGCATACTTGACACAACGGGAAGAAGCCGCTAAACGCGACCATCGTAAATTAGGGCGCGAACTAGAACTTTTTCAGATGCATCCAGAATCGCCGGGCAGTCCTTTTTGGCTTCCAAAAGGCGCACTCATCTATAACATTCTATCCGAAAAGATCAGAAAACTCTATCTCAGTGAAGGCTATCAGGAGGTCCGGACACCCCTCATCTACAATAGTAGTCTCTGGAAAACCTCCGGCCATTGGGAGCACTATAAGGAAGATATGTTCCTCATCGGAAGCGAAGATAGTGAACAAACGAGCGCGCTCAAACCGATGAACTGTCCGGCACACATGCTAATTTACAAAAGCACTCGTCACAGCTACCGTGATTTGCCGTACCGTCTACATGACCAGGGGATATTGCATCGGAACGAAGCGACCGGCACCTTGACCGGCTTGTCGCGTGTTCGTCAAATGTGCCAGGACGATGCCCATAACTTTATCACCGAAGCCCAAATCGCTGACGAATATGAACGCATTCTTGAGCTCTTTCAACGTATCTATAGTAAGTTCGATCTGCCGTTTCGCTGCAATTTAAGCACACGCAATCCGGACAAGTTCATGGGCGATGTTGAGGTCTGGAATCGAGCTGAAGTGATGCTTGAAGACGTGCTAAAAAACAATCAGATAGCATACACCGTTGAGCCAGGGGAGGCAGCGTTCTACGGACCGAAGCTCGATTTTCAGGTGAAGGACTCGCTCAACCGGGACGTACAATGTGCCACCGTTCAGCTAGATTTTCAACTTCCTGAGCGTTTCGAATTAATCTATGTCGCGCAAGATGGCAGTGAAAAACGCCCGGTTGTTATCCATCGGGCGTTGTGTGGCAGTTTTGAACGATTCATCGCGATGCTGATTGAGCATTACGCAGGGGCATTTCCGACCTGGCTCTCGCCTGTGCAGTGTGTTGTGATGACGATTAGCCAACGTTTCGTTGACTACGGCAGTGAGGTGCAGCAATTGCTGTTGCAAAAGGGATGCCGTGTTGTATTAGATAATAGTGATGACAAAATTGGGGCAAAAATCCGACAAGCTCGTCTACAGCGGGTGCCGTACATGGCAATTATTGGCGGACGCGAACAGGAAAACCGCACTGTCAGTGTCCGAAGCCGGGATGAAGGCGATATCGGCGCAATGCCCCTTGATACCTTCGTTGACAAAATTGTTGATGAAGCCGATTTGGATTTCTAATATATCCTTGTAGCGGCAGAGCCCTCGGCTTGCCGCCTTGTAAAATTAGCTACGGCACAGACCACCGTGTCTGTGAATCTATAAACCCAAAAGGAGTGAGATCATGTACAGAATTTTCGCATGTCAATTACTTATCGGACTTATGGTTTTTATCGGGTGTGGCCCGTCTAAACAGATTACGCGCGTTGATAGTGGGACCACAATTGACCTTTCCGGGCGTTGGAACGATACGGATTCCCGCCTCGTTGCCGAGCAGATGATTACCGACTGTTTAAGCCACGTCTGGATTACTAACCACACAACTGCTAAATCAGCAAACCCTGTTGTCATTGTCGGCGGTATCCGAAACAAAAGTATGGAACATATCGCCACACAAACGTTCATTACCGATATTGAACAGGCCTTTGTCAATTCTGGGAAGGTACGCACCGTTTCCAGCCAAAGCGAACGTGACGAAATCCGCGCCGAACGTGCAGAGCAAGGCGAATTTGCCGCTATTGAAACCATCAAACGGATGGGGAGAGAACTCGGTGCCGATTATATGATGACCGGCGAAATCAACACAATTGAAGACCGCGAAGGCGGAAAACTGGTACTATTCTATCAGACAGATCTGACGTTGACAAATATCGAGACGAACGAGAAGGTCTGGATTGGTCAGAGAGAAATTAAAAAGTACATCGCGCGTAAAAAATTTAAAATGTAGGAGCAGCGTTACAGCATGCAATCCTACAATGTAGATGCAAAATTAACGATGGCGCGCTTGTCCAGCGCGCCTACAACTTCAAAACTTATGATAAAAATAGCAGCTTTTCCCATTCTCCTTCTCCTACTCATAGGATGCGGCGGCTATAACATGCAAGAGGTTCGAATCGCGCTAGAGAGAGGACAGGTCGATACCGCCTATAAACATCTCGAGAAAAAAGGACCGAAAGAACCAAATATCCCGCATCAATTTGAATTGGGATTGATCGCACATTACGCGGACCTATTTGTGGAAAGCAACAAGGCATTTGGGCTAGCAGAAAATATCGCTGAGGAGCGATACACCAAAAGCCTCTCAAAAGAGGCACTTTCGCTTGTTACCACCGACAAAATCCGCCCTTACCCCGGCACCCGGTATGAACGACTTTTCGGGCACTATTATCACACCCTAAACTATATCTATCTGAATCAGTTAGATGAGGCGTTAGTAGAATGCCGCCGTGCCACCGGACTAATTAATTACTTCAGAGGTGAAGATGAGAAATATGATGCCTTTGGGGCCGGATTTCTTGCATATCTTACTGGCACAGTATATGAAGCTGTAGGCGAATGGAACAATGCCCTAATTTCTTACAAACAGGCAGCGGCATACTACCAAGCCGCTGCCAAAAAAACGGGGGTTCCGATGCCGCCCGATGTAGGGCATGCCGTAGTGCGTCTAGCGCAGATGCTCAATTTCACAGATGATTTTGAGCGGTATCGCAAGCAGTACGGTGAACCGCCAACGCGCCCCAAAAACTATGGCGAGCTGATACTCTTTTATGAAACAGGTTATGTCCCGCGAAAGCGGCAGCAGACCTTGACGTTTCCTATCCTCACAACCGATTTTGGCGATGATGATGACGACGATGACGATAAAAAGAAAACCGAAAGGTTTATTCCCACCCTCCTTGCACGCGAAGGCATGGAGGTTGACGATATAGAACTAGAATACCTTTTACATGTAGCAATGCCGACGATTCGGTCAGAACGTCCCCGCTTCGCAGGCATTCAGGTCTCAGTAGGTGAGGAAAAGGCACACGGTGTGTTGATAGAGGACATAGAACGGGTGGCAATTGAAACCCTTAAGGCGGAACGGCCTGTAACCCTCCTCCGTACGTTAGGGCGCGCCTTACTGAAATACTTAACCTTCCGGAAAGCAGATAAGAAAAATGAAATCTTAGGGGCCCTTGTGAATATTGCTGCAGTGGTCACTGAAAAGGCGGATACACGTTCCTGGCAAACGCTGCCGAATCAAATCTTTATGGTACGGATGCCTCTTCCTGCAGGCACCCATAAACTTCAGTTCTCCTTTCTGGATGCAAACGGGCAGGGCGGTCGAGATGAGCCCGGCCCGGGGGTTGAAATCCAGTCAAATCGGATAACTTTTTGGAATCACCGAAGCTATGAGTAAAAACATGCAACAGTATTCAGGCAAGCGGCCCGCTCCAATCTATCTCGATTACAACGCCACAACACCGCTCCGTCCCGAAGTCCGGGACGCAATAATGCCGTATCTGACCGAGGCATTCGGCAACGGCTCCAGCATTCACGCTTACGGCCGTGAAGCACGCAACGCTATTGACACTGCACGCGAACAGGTTGCTGAACTCATCGGCGCGAAAAGCCCTAGTGAGATTGTGTTTACCGGCAGCGGAACCGAAGCGGATAACCACGCTATCAAAGGACTAACAGAATTACAAAAAAGCCGAGGCGAGGGAAACCATATCATCACCTCGGCTGTAGAGCATCACGCCGTTTTGCATACCTGTCACTACCTTGAAAAACGCGGTTTTGATGTGACGTATCTGCCGGTGGACCGATACGGAAGGGTTGATACAGAGCAGCTCCGTTCCGCCATTCGTGAAACGACAATACTCATTTCCATCATGCATGTCAACAACGAAAACGGCACTATCCAACCGCTTGAGGAAATTTGTCAGATTGCACAGGAACACGATATCCCTTTCCACACCGATGCCGTGCAATCGATAGGTAAGTTAGACATTGGCGTTCAGGAGTTCGGTGTCAATCTGCTAACCCTTTCTGGACATAAGATTTACGCGCCTAAGGGCATTGGCGTTCTCTACATCCGCCGTGGCACACGCTTGGCGAACCTTGTCCATGGCGGGGCGCATGAACGTAATCGGCGTGCAGGTTCAGAAAATGTCCCCGCAATCGTTGGGCTTGGCGTTGCCGCTGAATTGGCGAATCAGGAACGGGAGGCTTATGCACAACACCTCGAAACATTAACCTGCCGCCTGCGAGATGGTCTTGATGCACACATCGACCGATTGCACTACAATGGGCACCCTGACCACTGTGCACCTGGCACCCTTAATGTCTCTTTTGAAGCAGTGGAGGGCGAAAGCCTTATTTTGCGGTTAGACATGGAGGGCATCTGTGTCTCAACCGGCTCCGCGTGCACCTCCGGCTCTATGGAGCCGTCCCATGTGCTCGCAGCCCTTGGGTTGCCCCCAAGATTAGCGCAAGGCACAGTCCGGTTTTCCCTCGGCAGAAACACAACTGAAGAAGAAATTGACACAGTAATTGCCAAATTGCCTAAGGTCATCCAGCAGATGCGAACGTTGTATAGGGGTTAGGTGGCAATTAGCAATTGGCAATTGGCTCTCTTATGTAGGAGCGAGCTGTGCTCGCGATATTAAGTTAGGTGGCGATTAGCAATTGGCAAGAGATGTTGTGATTCTAATTAGGTTTATGACGTGCGTCATAAACCTCTTTCTCTTGCTATAGGTTTCCAATAGCCAATTACACCTGCCGATTCTTCGGGTTCCAGAACGCGCAAATTATAGCCGTAATCGGAATGGCTAAGACCAGTCCGAGTGTACCCGCGAGCAGCCGCACAATCTCCGCAGACACAACACCGATGCTCAATAATTGCACCGCGGGCAATTTAAAGAAATCAAAATTTGGGGCTGTAATTGAAATTACTAATAACAACTCCGCGCCGAGATAGGCAAATACCAACGTATTTACCATCGTACCGAGGATATCCGTACCGACGTTCAACCCTGAAGCAATTAACCGCCAGGTTGGCATGTTAGGGTTCGCCCGGCGAATTTCCTCCATACTTGATGCCACCTCAATTGCCCCGTCGACAGCTACCCCTAAGACCCCCATTAACATGCCTGCCAACAGAACTTGCGCGAAATCGAAGGGGGGGGTGCGTGTCGCTTCAACAATATCTGCCGCAATCGCGTCCTCTAATCCAGAAAAATGGAGATGTTTTTGGGCAAAGAGCACAATCAATCCGGCAACAAGAATACCGCCCATCGTGCCGAGCACAGCTGAAAACGTCTTTCGACTTGGGCCTATGACAAACACCAAAGACACGAACGCTACTATACCCGAAGTCAACGTCACAACCAACACAGCATTCATCCCTTGTGAAATTAACGGTAGCATGAAAAAGTAGATAACAGCGGCAGAAATCAGCATCGCCCCGGCGGTACGTACCCCTTCCATCCGGCCGACAACGATGATGAGCAGCAACATCCCACCCACTGTCCAGACGATAAAACCGTCGCGCGCGTATCCCTGAATAATATTTAGGAGCGTAATTTGTTCTAAATCGTCCCCGACGCGACAAAGCACAACGTCACCCGGCTCCGCAGGAATACTCAACAGCGGCATATTATGATTGACAACATTCCGAAATATGGAACGTTTTCCTTTATACATACCGCTTAGAATCTCAACTTCAAGGATATGATGTTCCTCTTTTGTTCTGTACACATTGAGATTACCGGCTTCATCGTCCATGGCGCGGATGCTGTAGGTTTGCTCGTAGTCTCTATCAGAAAGCAACCATCGGCTGTCCTTCCACGGTTTGATAAAGACTCCAATATCATTAGAGAAAGAGATGTCTTGGGCAGCAAATGCCTTTCGCAAATCGGGCGGAACCACGCGATTGTTCAGGTCCGTTTCGGTGCTCCTGTCAATAGTAAACAGAAACTCGCCGCTTGATTCAAGCAATTGGAGCACTCTACCTTTCGCATATTCTGACTTACTAATGGGTTGCTGCTGTTCATCATATTGCTCGAAGACTGTTGCAGAAAGGGTGTGTGTACGATAATAGAAGAACGTTGTACCGACCAGCACCAGCACCATAGCGATTGGCACCACAATCCTGCTGGAGAAAATCCGAGACTTACCGTGCCCAGCCTCCGGCCCGAATAATTCCTCTAATTCCGCCTCTGTAGGCAGGTCCTCGTGAATTGCTGTTCTGTCAACTTTGGTGTATTTTGTGAGAAACCCAGCAATCATCGCTGCAATCGGGACTGTTAAGACCAACCCAATCGTTCCAATGACAGCTTGGATAATGGCGACGGCTGTCGCTTCATCGTTGACGAGACGTAGAAATGGGTATAGGACACCCGCTTCAGGAAAATGGATACGGGGCAGCAACATCGTAATCATTTGAGCGCCGAGGTACGCGAAGATAAGCGTATCTGCCATCGTCCCCATAATGTCCCGACCGACATTTAACCCCGCCCGAATCGCTTGCCGAACGCTGATGTTCGGATTCACCTGCTTCACTTCGTTTACACTTGAGGAGATGGACATACTCACATCCATCATAGCACCAACTGCCCCTAAGATGATGCCAGCAGACAGGATGCCTGTAAAATTCCAATGGTGTGACTTCGGATATTTCCAGAGATTAATACCGAGCTCCAAAAAACCGAACTCTTGTGCTAACCCGGTCAGTGCCATCACGTGTTGACTCAGCACAGATAGAAAACCGACAGCGGCTAAACCACCGAGCGTCGCAAGCACTCCAGAAATAACCTTAAAACTGAACCCGGTAATCAAGACAAACGTCACTAATGTAAGTGCTGCAGCAATTAATAGTGCAACCGCAATCGGGTTGTAACCGCTGACCGTGAGCGGCACGAGCAGATAAAGTACCGCAAATGCTGTTACAAACAGTGTCAAAATCGAGCGGACACCCTTCATCCCAGCAATGAGAACCATTAAAACGCCTAACGCACCGGCGAGATACAGCAGGAACGGCGTACGGAAGTATTGCCCCATGGACACAGAGTCAATTTCGGGATTCATCGGATTTCGAATCGGAATCTCAAGAAACAGGACATCCCCTTTGTGCAACACTCGGTCACTGAAAGAACGCCCAATCCAAATGTTATTCACCTCTACTGTCTCGCCGCGAAACTGCCCGGATAGAACGCGGAAGGACAGAATCTGGTCCGCCTCTTCACTTGTATCTATAGAAACAACGCGTCCTAAACAGACCACTATCTGCAAAGCCCCATCGTGGATAATCTCTGAAAACCGATAGAGCTTCACGTGCAACACCGCAACGCTGAGTAGTATGAGCAAAATACCGATGATTTTGATGTTTTTTTGTAGCATGTTGGTAATTGGTGCGTTAGCATAAGGCAACTAAAAGTCAATCGCCAGTCGCCAATATCGTGAAACCTAATATGTCTATTGCCTATTGTCAGTAAACCTTAACTACTATGCAAATACTATGCCAATATTGAAACCGCTTCCTACGCTAAAACGCTTTTTTGGGCTGCACGATATGGGGCACTCCTCCCATTAAAATGGACAAATTGGGGCAGAATTGCAAATGGCCTCCCCAAGGGTTATCAGCTGTAAGAGAGGTTTGATGCATTGTCTGTTTCTTAACTGAAAACTGATTGCTATTCCTAGAGATGCTTTCGGATGTTCTCAGCAACCCGCCGCGGAATCCCTTTTACAGAGAGGAGCTCATCTAAAGTCGCGTGCCGAATTGCGTCAACGGAGCCAAATTTCTGTAGCAATGCCTGTTTTCGTTTCGGTCCGATGTTCGGAATTTCGTCAAGCACGGATGCACTCAGTGATTTCTTTCGGAGCTGCCGGTGGTAGGTAATTGCGAACCGATGTGCCTCATCTCGCAAACGTTGAATCATGTGCAGAGTCGGGTTATCCTCTCGTAGGACAATCGGGTCCGATTTCCCTGGGACGAAAATTTCCTCGACTCGCTTTGCCAATGCAATAAGCGGAATCTCTGTTGGCACCGGTTTCAAATTCGCTTCGGCAAATGTTTTTAGGGCATCCATCGCTGCATGCAGTTGTCCCTTTCCGCCATCAATCAGAATCAGGTCTGGCAATTTGCTAAATTTTGCATCTTGTGCAACTGCCCGTTGAAATCTACGCGTCAAGACTTCGGTCATCATTGCGAAATCGTTTTGCCCATCAACCGTGCGAATTTTAAAACGGCGGTATTCCGATGAGGTGGGTTGTCCCTCTTCCAAAACTACCATCGACCCGACAGCGAACCTATCGCCGAGATTAGATATATCATAAGCTTCAATACGTCTTAGCGGGTGTGGCAACTGCAGCAGTTCTTGGAGCTCAACGAGGGCGGGATGCACATCGCTGCTATAAACGACGTTCTGTTCCCGCTGTGTTAGGAGAATTTCAGCGTTCTTCGTTGCCAACTTATGCAATTTTCTGAGCCTGCCAGCCTTCGGTACATGCAATACCACACGGCTCCCCCGTTTCTCGCTTAACCACTCCTCAAGCAGCTCCCCCGACTCAATTGACGTTGGCAAAACAATCGTCTTCGGAACAAAAACCGCATTCTGATAATACTGTGAAATGAAAGCACTTAACGCAGGGGACAGTGATTCAGAGTGGACATCGTTCAGATAATAATGTTCACGTTCAAGCAGCTTGCCATCCCTCACCCGCAATACCTGTACACAAGCGATATCTCCCAGCCGGGCTTGTAGGTTTTCATGTTGAGAAGCCATTGCAATTCCGATGATATCCTCATCCGCAGCGGAAACACTATCCAAACTCTGCTTTGCAATGGCTTGTTGGACATCGTTTAGCGTATCCCGATATCGTGCTGCAGCCTCAAAATCGAGTGCTTCTGCCGCTGCTGTCATCTGCTCTGTTAGTTCTTCAACGACAGTGTCTGTATTTCCACTCAAGCACTGACAAACTTTCTGAACGATTGCGTTATAATCTTGAACGTCAATTTTATCAGCACAGGGGCCGGCACATCGTCCGATGTGATAATCTAAGCAGACTCGGTAGGGGTTACCTGTCTCCTCAAGCGGCAGGTTGCAGGTCCGGATAGGAAACAATTTGGTGAGCTGTTTCAGGGTCTGCCGTGTTGAACGGACGTGAACAAAGGGGCCGAAGTACCGTGTGCCATCATTTTCCGCGTTGCGCGTAATGTGAATTCGGGGGAACGGTTCATTCACCGTTATCCGTAGATAAGGGTACCGTTTGTCATCCTTCAGTTTCACATTATAGCGTGGCTGATGTGCTTTAATCAGGTTATTCTCTAAAATCAGTGCCTCTATTTCTGTATCTGTTACGATATAATCGATATCTGTCACATATCGCATCATCTGGACTGTCAGTGCATTTGATGCCTTTTCCCGAAAATAGGAGCGGACACGACTCCGTAACCGCACCGCCTTGCCGACATAGATAATCGCGCCATCGGAGGCTTTCATAAGGTAAACCCCCGGCGTATCCGGCAGAGATTGCCACAGTTCAGGAATATCCTTATCACGGGGTTTTGTCTTCATCGTTCCTGCCTCTTTGTCGGTTGGCGGGACGCATTAGGGTTGCAGCTCCTAGATGTCGGATATCTCGTTTGTTCAAGCCTGACCTACGAGAATCGAACCTTTGCATAAATTGCCTGCACAGATAATTCGAGAATTGGCAATTAGCAATTAGCAATTAGCGATTAGCAAGAGGTTTATGATTCTAATACACGTTTTGACGCACATCAGAACTCTCTTTCTCTTGACAACGGTTTCCAATAGCCAATCTATCTTGCTATATTTTCTCATATACTGCCCGGTAGATGTCTCGACCTTCCGAGCGATATTTCATCTCAAAATTAGTGGCAATATGCTCATAACCACTACTTAAATTCAGCGGAACGGGCTGTAACGGTGTCAACTGTGAAAGTCGCTCGCGGATTTCGCTGAAATATTCTGCATAATCTGTAGCGATATAAAGCTTTCCGCTGTCTGGGGTGAGCGTTCGCGTCACCGCTGCGAGAAAATCCTGATTCCGAAATATTCTCCGTTTTCGCTGACGTTTCTTGGGCCACGGGTCGGGAAAATAGATATGATAGGCTTGCACAGATTCGATAGGCACATATCGGGTCAAAAAATAGTTCGCATCTGTCCAGGCGAGTCGGACGTTGGTGAATGTGCCTGATGCCTTGTCCACAGAAAAATGCCGGATATATTTCTCAAACCGTTCCTGTGTGAACATCACGTACTTCTGTGCACGTTCCACGCCGATATAGTTAACCGTTGGATGCTGTACTGCAGCTTCAAGCAGGAATTTGCCCTTGCCCGAGCCGATTTCGATTTCCACCGGATGCGGATTGCCGAAGAACGTTTCCCAGTCAATCGGCGCGTGAAACTCACGCAGCGCAATTTCGCTCCCTCGAACAATGTCAATTATCTGAGAATGCCTCGTTGTATTCTGATAGTAGATGTCGTTGTAACGTGGTTCTTCGTTCATAGCTCGCCACTTAAAAATTTATGCTGATGTGTCTTAACGAGGTTATCTTGCGGCTTATACCCTAATACCTCAACCGCGCCGCTTATATCCAGATAACTCTGCTGATACCCATCCGTATTTGCGGAACGTCCGTAAGTGATTAGGTATTTGACGGGCCCCTCGTAATCTACCGCGCACTGAAAAAGTTGGACGCAATCTCGTGGTGTCAACAAGGTGCTACAGTGTCGAAGGCTATTCGGCTCTGAAGTGCCGTTGAAACTGCCAATTCGGATGCTAATGAACCGCATATCGTGTGCATCAACTAGATAGCGTCCAGCAATTTCCGCCATGCCCTTCATCGCACCGTACCAGCCATCCGGACGAAACTGTGCACCAGTAGAAAAACGGGGTGGCGAACTTAACCGCTCGTTCCATCCAGAGACGTGATTCGTGCTTGCGTATACAATCTTCTGAACCCCCGCCTCTTGTGCCGCCTCAAACAACGTCATTGACGCGCCGATGTCGCTCACTTCCCCGGGAACCTTCCCGAGTGAATTTTGGCGTATGTAAGCGAGATGCACCAAAACATCTTGGTCGTTACACAATTCCCGCATGACAGCATAGTCCCGAATATCTGCTTGTACCACGTGAGATACGGCACCAACAATCGGGTCAATATCCATCAACGTTAGCGTATAGATGCCTTGTTCTTCCCAAGCTTTCCATAGGGCAGTGCCAACTGTTCCCGCTGCCCCTGTGATGAGCACACGCTTCTTCATGCTACTGCTCCGCCATATTCAACGCCTCTAGAATTTGTGCACGCATTACCTGCGGTTCCGCAATGGGTTGAACGTAGAACCGGTCAACCGCTTGTCCGCCTAAGACAGAGCATTTGCACATCTCAACGTTCAACTCCAATTTCGCCAGAATTCCACTGAAATAGTGTAGAAACCCTATCCGTTCCTCACCCTTGACGACAATTTCTGCATAGTTTCGTGTCATCTCCACGGTAACGTCGTCAACGCGCCAGGTGCCCCCTGGCGTGACATAGTGTTTCTCAAAAACCTGCTCAAGCGTTACCTCTTGGGCCATCAGACTACGTATGTCAAAATCAAGGTTCCGTTTCAATTCTTCGTCAAGTGGCATGGATTCACCGCTGCTATGTGGGGGTTGATGCTCTAATCGATAAATTTCCAACTCTACGTTGGTATCCTGTTTTGTGTAGATACGTGCATCCTGTACATCAATATTGTTTGCAAAAAATAGTCCACTCACTGTGTGTAGCTTGCCAATTCGGCTCCGACTACAAAGATGCAACTCGGTAAACCCTGGCTTATCGACAAATTGGATAATAGCTGCATCGGCTGTTGTTTCCGTGGCCCCGGGAGCTCCCCCTTCTACCTGTGTAGTCATCTTAATATGCATTGCAATTTCTTCAGGGGCAACGCCAATACGGTAAGAGACCGGCATCTGTTGCAGAAATTGCTGAAATTCTTCTTGCGATGCATAGAGCCCCCACTGTGATTCTTCCTGTCCCACAAAACGTGTTCGGGCAACTTCATACAATCTTTTCAGGTTATGTTTAACTAAATTGCTGAAGTTTTGCGAACCGTTCGCTTTTGAATCACAATACGTTAGTAGGTAAAGGGCTGTCAACCGTTCCAACGAATTAACTTTTTGGCAAAACTCAGAGATAGTGCTTTCATCCCATTGATGATATCTCGCCAAATTAATCATCGTAAGATGTTCCCGAATCAGAAAACAGATGTCATCTGTCTGTTGCGGTCTAAATCCAAACTCCGGGGCAATACGTTCCGCTTTCTTCGCACCTGTTTCGGGATGACTCGGATCGGGTTTATCAATATCGTGTAGGAAAAGTGCCATGTAGAGCGGGGCAGCATCGGAAAGGGAACGGAAGGCGGTGTTTAGTTCCTCTAACTCCGAACCTGGAGATGACGACACCGGCAGTGTTGGACGCATACCACCGAACGGACTACTTGACTCTGTTTGACGAATTTCATCAAGATAGGCAATCGCGGTGAGGGTGTGTTTTCCCACGGTATAAGGATCAAGACTTCGTTCACTCCGCGTCAGCATCGCTTTTTCAAAACGCTCCCCCCCTTCCCCAAGCCGAGACAGAATGCCGAGCCGGTGCAGACGCGTTAAACTCTTTGCGACATCCCCAGGCGTTCTCATAAGTTCTGCCATCCGGCTCCGGAAACTTTCCCAGTCAAACGCATCGACATAAGCGAAAATAAAGGTTGCCAGCGAGGCATCAATTTCAAAATCATACTGCTGAAAGTAGCTAAACAGCTTAAAGAGCTCACCGGTGTCAAGTTCTCCGAAGTTATTATCAATACAGTAAAGCAGGTCTCTCCTGACCCCTAGCACATCGGAGACAGGTATGCCGTTTGCAAGAAATTTCCGAATTAGGAGCTCCGCCTTGAAATGCAGGTATTTCGCCTTAGCATAGTAATCCGCCATAAATTGGTAACGGCACTCCCCATTTTCACCCGGATACTCCAATGCGGCGGCGATTTGCGACTGTAGCTCATCCCCCTGCTCCGGATGATAGGTAAGTTCATCATGCGGGGAATCCGCTAAAACATGAAGCAGATTGCGTACCTTGAACACAAAATCGAGAGAGGGCATCAATTGCTCGTCATCATACCGCACATAAAGGTCCGGAATTGAGGTAAAATCCGCGAGTCCACACATCCATAACGCATACTGAAGTGTTCGTAATCCGCCTCGGCCCGTTTTCACATCCGGTTGGTTTAGGTAGATAGTATCCTCGGCTGCTGCAAAGGAGTCCGCTTTTGATTTAAGCAGGTCTAGCACAAGCGAAATATCCGATTTTTCGGATCGAACCGCTTTCCGAAACTGCTCTGTCAGCCCAGAATCACCAGCGATAAACCGCATATCGATGAGAGCTGTCATGTCCTGATAGTTCCACTGTGCTATATCTCCCATCGGCCGGTAGATAAAACTAAATTCGAACCCCGGCACAGCCGCATGAAGACTATCAAAAAAATCGTAGAACCAACGGATAAGCTCAAGCGTACCTTCATCGTAAACCTCCTCAAGGTCCACCGAGGAGGTGTAGACAACATCCACATCTGAATAATAGCAGAGCTCATTTCTGCCGTAGCTCCCCACAGCATAGACTGCTATATCTGGTGCCCATGTATCTGGAAGGTTTTCAAGCAGGCCACTCTCCGCTATCTCTTCTATCTTGCGCAGCTCCGACAACTGTTTGGCATGTTCATCCTGAATCTGATAGGCGGCAACATCGTAAACCTTCTGGATGACAGCATCCCATATCTGTGTATGGCTATAACAAACAGCGAAACCCCCCTCTCCCGCTAAGATACGGGATTTGAGCTGTTCCCGCTCCGAGCGGATAAAGGCACCTAATCCCTCTCGCAACTCTTCAAGAGAAATAGCCAAGTCCGGAATATATTGATTGAGTCGATTTTCTATTTGTGCAGTCATGAGTTCCAAGATAATTTTGGCGGTGTAAACAACTTTCGTGATACCTAAAAATTCCTGCCAAATGCATTATATACCGAATCGAATTAAAAAACAAGTCTTTTTTTATTTCTTGGAAATTTTTGTTTGACATTAACACCAAAATTACGCTACAATAGAATAGAATAGAATACTGAAATCCTTGGACGCTAATTATCCCAGACTATGGAAAGGAGTACAGGACTTACGCAAATTTAGCAGAAACCTCGTAGGGGCGGGGTCCCCCCGCCCGCTATGCCTCCATCTCGATCCCACTAGCATAGGGGTTTATCAACGTGCTGCGTAAGTCCTGGAGTACATATAATGTCACCAATTTGGTCTACAGTGATATTGCCTATTATTACATCCCTTGCCGCAACAGGACTGGTAATTTTGGCGGTCTGGCTCTTCGATCGCAAACGGAGAGGGGATGCGCACGCTAACCAAATTTCTCATATCCTGAATGAAATTAGCGACATCAGGAATAAAATGGAGAACGTTTTGGGGCGCATATTCCTTGAGACCGCAAAGAATGAAAAATTTAGGGATGACATCAAGGAAGACCTTCAAACGCTACGGGAAGAATTTGGAACGCTACAAGTCGACTACCAAACGCTACGGGAAGAATTTGGAACGCTACGGGAAGAGTTTAAGTACGATATTCGGAAAATAGATGAGCAGGTCTCCGAAAATAGGGACATGATTGCACAACTGCAGGAACAGGTCTCCGAAAATAGGACTATGATTGCACAACTACAGGGGCAGGTCTCCGAAAATAGGGACATGATTGCACAACTGCAGGAACAGGTCTCCGAAAATAGGGACATGATTTACAAACTCATAAATGTTACTGAAAATCTCCAAGGTATAGTCGAAAATCTCCAGAACATAGTACGGGATAATCTTCAGAGAGAATCACAATGATACGCTTTGAACGCGCTATCTGTTAGGGCTATGTCGTTTTCCACTACGTTGTCGTGCGCAGGTCAAAGACGGTTTTGACTGTGGCGGTTTTTCCTGTGTTAAGAGCAGTCTGCAGCGCGCGTTTGTAGTCTTGAAGCAGAAATGGAGTACCGACTAATGATAACAACTGCGTTCCGTGTTCCTGTAAAAGTCGCAAGCCGAGTTGAAATGTGTGAATCTCTTCCCCTTTATAGGTTTCAAGCCCGTACGTGTAAGCCCCCTTTACACGTAATTGTTTATACCAGATAGATGTCCAATCGATATTTTTCGGTATTCCTGGCATACCGAGTAAAATCACCTCACCGTCTGCCCGCGTAAAACGTAGCGCGTCGTCTATCGAAGTGCTGGAGCCCACACAATCGAACGTAACATCTACACCGCCCAATAAGACCTGTTGTCCGAGTTCAGGTTGATACGGTTCAGCATCGGTCAATTCGCAAAAGGCGGCGTATCGACCACTATTTGCTGGTATCACTACGTCCGCACCGAACTCGCGTGCGAATTCCTGTTGGTGTGGATGTTTTGCCAAGATAAGAATTCGCTTTCGATAGTCGAGCATCCGTAATGCGGCCACGGTGAGCAATCCGATTGTCCCCCCCCCAATCACACAGATATCGTCTGTCTCCTGAATTTCAGCCTGCAACACACCGTGTATTGCACAGGCGAACGGTTCAAGCAGAACAGCCAATTCATCTGAAATTTCATCGGGGACCGGGTGAAGTTGTGATTGATGCGCTAAGAGATATTGACTCCATCCACCGCCTGTATCTCGGCAATAGCCTGTTTGAACGCCTTCGGAGATGCTCCCTCTTGTGATGTTTTCACAGTGGGTGAAACGTGCGTTTTGACACTGATAACACGGCGGGTCAATTTCTCGCACACGACACGGGAGTGCCGGTTCAATGACGACTCTTTCTCCTAGAGATACGCCTTCGATGGCATCCCCGAGCTCCGCAACTTCACCTACGATTTCGTGTCCAAACACAAAAGGGGTTGATGTGAACGGTGAAAAATAGGGGCTGCCCTTTGCAGTAATCGTTGCCAAATCGGAGCCGCAGATGCCACTGAGACGCGTCCTAATTTTGACCCATTGTGGGGTTGGCAGTTGCGGCTCCGGCACATCCACGAGGCGCGTGCATGAGATAGGGGACGTATACAGGCTCCGCCAACTTTTACCGAGGTAACGCATTGCGAGATAACGGGGGATGCTTTTGATATATTGAATTGCTTGCATTGTGGTATCTCCAAAGAGCTCACGGTTTTATCAGATACGTCCTCACTGCTGCATAGCGTTAGGTGAAAGTCTACCAATTTTCACAATCTCGCCGCGGATCAAGTTCATTGTAAACATCCATGGCCGGATCATCCCATCCAACACTGAGTCCAACTTTAACGAGCAGAGCCCGCTGTTCTTCAATAGCGAGTGGATTTGTGTTGTAGAGGACATCTTGGACCTGATCGAATATGTTAGCAGGTAACACAACGTACTCTGAACCTAAGTTTCTGCGTATCGCCACAAGTCGGTTCAAGACGTACAGGCTGCCCATTAGCCTCCTGAACTGCTTGTTGGAGTTTTTTAGTCAGCACAATCATAATGCTTTCCTCCTAGAACTTGTTATTAAGACATGAGTTCTGATGACTATTATACCACTGCATCCGCCTCAGTTTGGTAATACGCCATCAAAATCTCCGCTTTACTTCTGAGTTTGATAAGGGTCTTGAGATTTCTGGGGGTCAGGTAATATCTGCTCAACCTGCGGCAAGAATTTCCCGTAACTTCGTTCCTGAAATCTGTGAAATAATCGTCGTCACCGTGGGGGCAGTTACGTGCCATGACGATTTCATTGCACTCAAAAATCTTGTCTACCGGAAACATATTATTGGCGCATTCACTGTTGCTGATTGCACCACATTGTCCAATCCCCAATTTCGTCGATGCAAGATGCCGATTTTCAGAGCGTCTTCGGGAATTTCATCGAAGATGTCTTGTGCATCAAACGGCTCGTAATAGCTGCCAGCCCCCGCATGGTCCACGGCCGACGATGAAATGCGATGCACCACAATTCTGACGGAAAACGGCATGCAACAATGCCTCCCGCGGACCGGCGTAGAGCATATCAAATCCGTAGCCGGTAATAGAGACGGTATTTTCAGGAAAATAGTGTTTTACCATACCATCGCACGGATAGCGGCATCCCGCACGGCGGCAGGAATATCGCCCGACTTGAGCTTGCCGAGGAGCATGTGAATTAAAACGCCATCAGCACTGACCTCTCTTTGTGCTATCTTACACAGTGCTTCGTGAGCACGGTGCATCGGGTTTCGCGTCTGGAAGGCGACAACGGTGTTCCATCCACGCGCCGCAATATCCTCCCGAATTTCGACAGCTGTGCGGAACGTGTCGGGAAAATCTTCAGGAAAGTAGGAGTAGTTCAACACGTCTATGGTGCCAGAGAGGAGGTTATCTCCGGCATTAGCGAAAGCGGGAACACCCGGATGTTCAAGGTCGGTTGTTCCAAAGGTCTTTTCAATGATAAGGTGTTTCTGTTCTGATGAGAGCACTTCAATTGCCGAAACCTTCATAACGGCGAGTGGCGGGTTGCCTTCAACGTTCGGGTCACGTAGAGCGATGCGGTCCGCGTTCTTCACTGTATCGGTCAGCTGTTCCGTCGGGATGAGATTCATCACCGGGACAGGCCAGAAGAGGCCGTTTGGGAGCTGCATATCGGAGGCGACACACATTGCCTCAGCGATGTTCATGTATCCCGTAAGCGGTGTGAAGTAGCCGGATGCAAGCATAACGGCTGATGCAGCGGCCCCTGAGGATATCAGGACAGATGGCAGTTGTTCCGCCTCCTGTGTCAGTTCGGCGCGGCGTGCATCATCCGAAACGTAAAGCGGTGTTAAGGTTTCGGCTCCGTGTGGTTTAATCATTAAGGAGGGCTCCTTTAAAATCTAAAAGGGAAAATCGGGTTATTCTTCATCGGCAGCGAGTTGTTCAACGACACATCCGTTCCAAATCCAGTGCCCGTGTTCTTTAGCCGTTGGCACCCGTTTTTTGGGTGTATAAATTACCAGGGCGAGATAACCGGTTTTCACCTCAACCGTGGCTTCCGTTTCAACCCGTTCATTGTGGGGCGGTACAATCAGTTTTTTTATGATAGACTGTCCGTTTGCAAGCATATTAACTTGGTGGGTTGCGGCTTCGCTTGACTGAAAGACGTTGGTAATGCGATATGTGCCGTTGGGCAGGTCAACTCTGAAAGCCGCATCCTCTACGCCATAGACAGCGTCTTTGCTGAGCGGGCTTGACTCCGCTGAGATTACACCTGCTTCCCGGGGTATGAGTCGCCAGTTTGTGGTATTATTATTATCTTTCGGATTCCACTCCGTATCCCATCCAAATTTGCCATCTTGATACATTGTTTTCGGAGCGACGCCGTGGTGGTTCGCTTCGATTTCGGCACCGTCGGGTTGCATATCAAAGCGGATAATCAAATTGCCCGCCGCTGTCTTATCCCAAATGTCAAGTGTCGGTTGCGATGGGGTCTTTCTTTTAAACAGCCTTAGATGTTTCGTTTCATGGATAATGTCATAATTGGGTTTAAGGTCTTCAAACGTTTCGGTTTCTGGATATTGCCAAGCGATAACATAATCTGCGCGAATATAACCTAATCCGACGCTATCCTTGTTATTGCGGTTCACCGGAAAATAGTTATAGTTGGCTTCATAGTTTGCCATGTGAACGACATCATCGGCATACACGCCATAGAAAGCGGTGGAATGGACAAAGGGTGTAACATATTTAATTGTATTCTGCATCTCCATCTTTTTCTCCGCTTTATTGTAATGTCCGAACTGGTGGACAGATTTATGCCAGCCGCCTGTCCGGTGGGTAAACGTTGAATGCGGCTCTATCAGCTTTGCGCCCGATACAAGTTCTGTAATTTCAGACGAGATGCGTCCGTGGTCGTAGGCCGTTCTACCGCAGTGGAGCAAGGTGAAAGCAATTAGGAACATAATAATACCGTTGCGAATATATTTATGCATATCCACGACTAACCACGGTGCCAACATCAGGAGGATATAGATATGAATACGGTCGTTAATCCACCCGCCCGGGCCATATCCCCACGGGGCTTTGATAAACATGTAGGTGAATAGGAGTGCGATTACCAAGAACACATCGGTTCGTCTCAGCTGTGACTTCCGATAAATTCGGTAACCGACAGAGAGCACGATAGCAATACCTAACACAACCAGCAAGAAGTAGTTGACATGAACATGCCAATCGGTAAAATAGACTATTGATTTGACACCTAAAAAGTAGTCCCAAATCCACTCCATACCTCTATGGTGTCCTGTTCGATGCTGTTTGAGGCTCTGTAGGTAGTATTCCATCAACACAAAATAGATTGGCACCATGTAAAGTAGAAAACGGAAAAGCGGTTTGATTGTGAGTGTGAACTGTTTGAACACATCAGCGGCACGCTGCTTCCGAACACGCCAAGCTTCCACAATCGATTCGCTGCCCCATATAAACCCAGCAGCAACGGAAATGCCTAACACGACCAATCCGTAAGAGGCGATGTGCGATAGATAGGTGAGCAGCAACAACAGATAGAGTATACTGAGATGTTTTATCTGCATGTTGTCTTTGTGTTTCCACCAGTAGCCGAAACTGAAGAAGAAAAACGAGATGCTGAGCTCGAAGTTGTAAAACCCCATGTAGAGCAGGTAGTTGTAAGCAAACGGGAAACCGAGCCACGCGAACAGAAATCTATCTTTTCTACCTGTATGGACAGCGTTAAGGAAATAGAAGAACGCAATCGGTATCATCCCTACGGCAATTGTGAGAAAAACCTTCTCAGCCATTACAGGCGGAAACACGTATAGGAGTGCAGCCAACATAATATGGGACAACCAATTCGGAAAGATGGTAATATTGAGTTGCCATGCATCCCGCATTTTATAGTTTTCATGCTGCCCATACTCCTTCAGCACCAATCCGTTGTAAACGTGACTAGCACCGTCTTGAGAGGGGAAGTAAGAAAAAATCCAAATCGGCAGGAGGTGTAATATCAACAGCACAGCAAATAGATGTTTCCACGATAAATTTCTCCAATTCAACATATTTTCTCTCCCAGTCCTTCCTTAAAAGTAGTAGGCACAAGCCGTTGTGCCATCAAAAAAACTTAGATGTCAGGATGGACGCAAATTTAGGACTAAACCTCGTAGGGGCGAGGTCCCCTCGCCCGCTAGGTTTCCTCCTATGCTCCCATTATCTATGGACTTTATCAACGCGCTGCGTCCGTCCTGGCCGTGTCCCATTCCTAGGTTTGTGAATTTTCCTCATAGTAAAGACAGTGCTGTGTCAACGGACACTGTCCACACAAAGGTTTTCGGGCATTACATATTTGCCTACCGAAGTAGATAAGATTCATGTGAAACGGATATGCCTTACCCTCAGGTATAATCAGAGGCAACTCGGTGTGTGCCTTCTCCGCGCTGCAATTCGCCGGAATCAACCCCAGCCGTTTTGAGATACGCAGGATATGTGTGTCAACAGGAAAAACCTCTCTACCGCATGCGAAAGAGAGTGTAACAGAAGCGGTTTTGATGCCGATGCCTTTATGCTGGCAGAGCAATTCTAAGGCGGCTTCTGTCTCCATGTCGTGGATGAACGCTAGCGATAACTCACCGTATTCCGCTTTGAGCCACGTGAGAAAATTCTTAATAGTGTGGCTTTTCTGTTTTCCCAAACCGACGATTCTTATCGTTGTCTCAATTGCCTCCGTGTCCGCTTGTAAGACATCTTCCCATGTTGGAAAACGTTCTTTGAGCTGAACGTAGCCTTTATCGCGGCTAACATCTGTCGTATTTTGTGACAGGATTGTTAAGATGAGGCATTCCAAGACATCTCTTGCCCCTTTGCGGGTTGGTACGCCGAGCAATTTCTCAAGTGTATCCGATACGATTTTTGCTTTCTGTTTCAGTTCCAATTTATTCTCCCGTGCCTCTCGTTTTCTATTACATTATACCATAAAAAGAAAAATAGCAACGTTTTTTGTGACCGAAGCAGCAGGTGTCATCCCCTCTCTTCTGTAGGAGCGTGCTGTGCACGCGACCCTTCTGTAGGAGCGTGCTGTGCACGCGACCCTTCTGTAGGAGCGTGCTGTGCACGCGACCCTTCTGTAGGAGCGTGCTGTGCACGCGACCCTTCTGTAGGAGCGTGCTGTGCACGCGACCCTTCTGTAGGAGCGTGCTGTGCACGCGACCCTTCTGTAGGAGCGTGCTGTGCACGCGACCTCAATGCAAAAATGTCGAAAACGAAATAGCCCTATTTTTTTGTGACCGAAGTTTAGAATAGAAACCGGTACATCGGCCGCTCGAGGGCTACAGCTAATAGGCTCCAGAACGCACCAATTACAAATTCCCCCAGAACGATGCCGAGGAAAAACGGAATCGCTTTCCGATGTAAACGGATACCACCATATTTGAGGACAAGCCATTTTAGCAACCAACCGACAAAGATTGAACCTATCATCGGATTGATTGCCCAGCTGCCTGAGATAGCATATCCCACCGGGTGTAAATTCCACCAGAGAAATCGCATCCGCATTGCGGAGAGGAGCAGTGTCGCCCCAAATCCGAACGCTGCGAAACCGATTGCTGGTATATCGGGTGGCGCAGCATAAGTTAACCACGTCTCTAAGCGTCCAAAGGCTTCTCTACCGAAACCCCCGCCTCTCCCTTCCGCGTAATACATGGAAAGGAATGCCCAAAATGAACCGAGCGCGCCTAGGGCAGAAGCTAGTATCATCAGAAACGCGAACCTTCGCAGCGGAATGTTCGCACCTTCGGCTAATTTGAACCCTTCAAGTTGATGCGGCATCGCGTGAGAACGGTGGGCACGATTTAGGAAGTAGAGGTAGGCGAAACCTGTTAAATTTACCGCTCCCAAACGGCGAATGCCGACCAAACGCGGCAGCATCTCATCCGGACCGATAAAGTGCAAATCATGCACAGGTGAACCGAGTTCTGCGCGCAGCCGCGTAATCGCTATTGCAATTGCAAACCAGATTGCGAAATAGATAACGATTACCCAGAAGCTCATGCCCATCTTCAGGCAAAAACCGACGATGAAGACAGCCGCCCCTAGAAGCGCGATGAGAGTTAACCGATGTGAAATAGGCTCCTCGGGGCGTGGTGATAGAATTTGACGCGCGAACTGTTTCAAATAGCGGCGACTCATCCAGATAGCAACCATACAAAGCCCTAGATACGCGCCGTGCGATTGCTCCGCTTCGTAAGGAAAACGTGGTAAACCGCGCCACCCCGCAATAACGCCTAATAACCGTTCTGCACGCCAGATTAACCAAAACGCCCAACAGGAAAAGGACAGGTCAAGGGGTATAAAGAAGGAGAGCCCAACACCGAATGGAAAAACACCGATAGGGCTCCAGCCAATCCCGTTCCAGGGGTTTTCTGTGAAAATTCGGCGGAGGTCATACAATTTACCACCCAGGCTCGGCACAGCTGGAAACAGATAGTTTAATCCGTTGATAATGTCAATTGACATACCGATTGCCAGCCCCATCCACATCCACGGTGAACGGAAAAATCTACCACCGGGCGTTGTCATCTCAAACGGCAGCTGGATAATCGGATAACTGAGCCGCTCCGATTCAACCCACTGCTTCCGAAAAATTAGACTCAAACAGAGCATGACGAGATGAATCGCTACAATGAATAGTGTCCACCAAAAGACTGCTGGCAGCCATGCTGTGAGATTAGAGACATCATAGATGCTTGCAGAGCCCTGATAATATCCCTCAAGCACACGTTTGTCGCTGACAATTAGCCACTCCGGAATGTGCAAGTGAAATAGGTTTATCCAATCGTTTTCCGGGGTTGCAAACCAATGTGCATGACTGATAAGCGGCATCAGGACGAGAAATCTATCAACGCCTGCAAGCCCTGCACCTATGGAGATACAGGTGTAGATAACAAGCAACTCTGCGCGATTGAACGCCAGGGCACGGTTTAGCTGTCGTAAAAGCAAACCGAGTCCCAGTAGGATTAAAATAGTGATAACGGCATTGAAAAACAGGGAGACCTGTGTCGGACTGCCCCCGCCACGTAGAATGGAAGCGGCTACCCACCAACAGTTCAATGGCACTAGCACACAGAGCAGAAAGATAGCAAATGGCCGAATGTTGAGCGTTTTCGTTGGAACGGTGTTCACCTTCTTTCGGGAGTTGACATGCCCATTCTATCCAATTTTCAATTTTGAGGCAACATGTTTTTTGGGATGGGTGTGTGTAAATATTTTGTCCTTATGTCTCAATAATGCGGAAAGAACGCTAAACCTCCAATCACAAAACTTTGATTGTTCTGTAGCTTAAAATCCGTGTAATCCGTATAATCCGCGATTTGCGGCGTACTCGCCCAAATGCGACGTGCATTCTGACAACACCCGCCAAATCCCCTCTTCCCCTCTTCCATCCTTCCCCTTTTCCACTCTTCCACCCTTCCACCCTTCCACCCTTCCCGCTATCATAGTCCCAAAACTTTACACCCCCTTGAGATTGTCCTACAGCTTAACCTCCCACTTTTTTTCTTGCTTACCGATGCGAAAATATGCTATAATCAAAAAAACAGAGAAAAAGCTTGATGTCAACAGCCGCGCATGGAAAAATTGTTATGCGAATACCGAGAAAAAAAATCATCGTCATCGGTTTACTTATATTTATTGGGGTTATCGTTTTGCTATCCGTCATCTATCACCAGACCGCACTTTGGGAACCTGAACAGAGTTTTATCACACTACTTCCAGAATCGCCAATCGGTTATGTAACACTCAAGGAATTGGAGGGGTTTATTCAGACCTTCACCCGCAGTGAGCTGGGAAAACAGGCTGCACAGATGCCTATCCTCGCTCACATCAAGGAGCAGCTCTGGTGGAAACAGCTGGTATATCAGAAGCTGCTGTGGGAATACGAGATGGGTGGAAAACTGGATATGAAGGCGGTTAAAGGGCACTTCGGCGAGGAGGCAATTTTTGCCTTGTACCAACGCGAAGGCGAACTTGCATTTCTGCTTATCTCCGCAGTCGGCGGAACGGAGAAACTCGGCATCGAAGCCATTACCGCCACCGATGCGATTAATCCGCGCTATAAACGCATCCAAACCGAATACAGCGGGTTTACAATTAACACAATTACGGGGTACCCCCTCGATTTTAGTTATACGTTCATCGGGAAGGTTGGCGTGTTAAGCCTGAACCCCTTGCTAGTCGCCGAGGTGCTCGACATCTATGCAGGAAAAAAGCAGGGTTTTCTTGCACAGCATCCGATACGGGAAAAGATTCAGGACGGTTATACCCAGAACAAAAGCACCGGATATCTCGATGTGGAGCGGCTTGCTACCGTGTTGGGCGGACCAAAATCGCGGTACCGTCCGCTTATTGAGCTAATTCATCCGCTATTCGGGGGGGCAGAATTGTGGACGTTTGGCAATCGTTATGAAGAGGGTGTGATTATCTCACAGCACCGTTTCGGAAACCCTAAAAACACTGTCTCAACTGCAACTGAGGCACGGCACACCCCACCGTTTCTCCCAGCACAAACGGCGTTCGTCACCATCGATCCGAATTATGACTGGGGTGCACTCTACCAGTGGCTGAAATCTAATTTGGCAATCGGGGTTCAATCTGAGGGAATTGCGTTATCCCAGCATTTGAATAAGGAGATGACAGTCGCATTGGTTACACATGGCGAAGGGCAGGGGGCGCGCATGCCCTCGCTAGTTCTGCACGCGCCGATTCAGGCGAAGAATGCATTCGCAGCAGATTTGGAAACGCTAAGAGACACCAAAATTTCTGTAGCAGGCAAACCGCTTGAATTTCTTGAACTGCAAGCATATAACGGTATTAACGTGCAAGCTGTCCGACTACGTCTCAATTTTCTATTGGCATTTGTAGGCGGATATGCAATTGTCGATGACCATTTTTTCTTCAGCACAACGCTACCGGGCTTAAAGGCGGTGCTTGATACATACCTGGGAAATGCCCCAACTCTAACGGATGTTACGTTTTCTGATGATAGTGTGCAGACATTCATTCAACCGAACCTGTTGGTCCCCGAATTGAAAAGGTTTCTCCCGATAGCGGCTCTAATCGCTTCGCTTTCGGGACAGGAGGTGGATGCAACACTCACGCAGCATATTACAAATAATATATTTCCGCTGGCGGCTCTCGGTCCAATTACGGCTGATGTGCATGTTGAGGAAGCGGGGGTAGATGCAGAAGTTCAGATCGTTTTGGAGGAGTAATTCACAGCAACAAACAGGGAGGTTTTTACGATGGAAACAGCAACGCTTGAAACTGTCATTGACCGCTTAGATAGATTGGAAAAGATGGTTGTGGATATGGCGCAGCAACTTGCTTTAATCGCTACGCAGCTCGACCCACAACCCACTGACACTCACAAACCTGATACACAGAGACAAAAATTTAGCATGGAAAGCGACAAGCGCGACGCTCACATTGCCAAGAAAATTCTTACGGAGATATATGAAAAAATGGGGATTCCTCCTGACTTTGAACTTAGACCCCTTGAAGAGCTTCGCGAGAGTATGCGGCAGAACGGCATTCGTGCTGAAGATAACGAGTTTAGCCGCGCAATTATTGAGGAACGTGAGAAATAACTGTGGACTATTTCTATTTTGATGCCAGCGCATTGATTAAACGGTATACTGATGAAATAGGAAGCGATGAAGTTGATTTCCTTTTTGCCAATATTCCGTTGGAACGGATGCTGTGCTTAATGCTTGGCGCATTAGAAACCCTTTGGATCTGTGTTCGTAAAAGGAACGACGGTCGCATAACCGCTAGTCAGTTTGCTCAGGCCACCGCGTACTTAGAACATGAAGTAATTAATTCGAATTCAGACTTCAAAACGATTTCTACCCCGGATTCGCTTATTTTGAACTCAATGTCTCTGATTGGAACTCACTCGCTCAATAGCGTTGATGCAATAGTGCTACGTTCAGCCCTAGACTACGCTGTAGAACTCCGAAATACGGGGCATACATTAGTACTCGTTGCCGCCGATCGACGGCTGCTCAGGGCCGCACACGCTGAAGGATTGCCGGTCTTTAATCCAGAACTTGATTCACAACAGACACTTATGGAATGGATAACTCCCACATGAATACAAAAATTGGTATCGGTATAATAAGTTTCGCACATGGACATGCAAACGCTTATTGCAACAGGATGCAGACGTTTGACGATGTTAACCTCATCGCCTGCTGGGATGATAACGTTGAACGCGGTGAAGCTGCCGCCGCACAATTCGGTATGAAATTCTCACCGCACCTTGAAGACGTTGTTAAGCATCCCGAGATCGATGCCGTTATCATAACGTGCGAAACAAATCGGCACGCGGACATGGTGACAGCAGCCGCATCGGAAGGTAAGCATATCCTTTGCCAAAAACCGATGGCACTCACCTTGGCAGATTGTGATAAAATTGCTGAAGCGGTGGAAAAGTCCGATGTGAAATTCATGATGGCACATCAGATGCGGCGTGACCCGGCGAACATCGCAATGAAAGAACTTATTGCAAGTGGTGTCCTAGGCAAAATCGGCATGCTACGACGGCGGCACTGTATCAACGTGCTTTTCAGTGAAGCCTTTGTGACGGGGCCAAGCCGCTGGCACATCGATCCTGTGAAGAATATGGGCATGTTTATGGACGATGCATCTCATGCAACCGATTTTATCTACTGGATGCTCGGTAAACCGATAAGCGTCATTGCCGAAATAGATAACGTTTTGACTGACGTGGCACCCGACGATACGGGAGTGGCCGTCTACCGGTTTGCGGATGGAGCGATGGCTATTCTGCTAAACACCTCTGTGACGCTCGCCGGTGAAAACACAACCGAAATCTACGGGGATGCAGGCGTTGTCATTCAGAACTACGGCGATGGCCCTTCGTGTAACATGCCTCGACCCGATGACGCTGTCGCGTTGAAACTCTATACCCGCGATAAACCGTTGTGGACGGACCTGGATATTGAAATTCCCGACAGCCACGGGGAACGCATTGCAGCAGTACCGCGTCCGTTTATTGATTGCCTGAAAAACGGGACGGCACCGGATGTGACAGTAGAGGATGGGCGGGTTTCCGTAGAGATGGTGTTAGGAGCGTATCGTTCTGCCCAGGAGGGGCGGCGCGTTTCGTTTCCATTATGACGGGTTTTTCAAATTAAAATTTACGTGAATTTGGAAAAAGTTTTCCTCTAGGATGAGGAGCGGGCTGCTTGCCCGAATACTGCTTCAAAACGTCTTGCCAACTGCCAATAACAAAACGGACATTTATTATCAAACTCACGTTATCTATTCGTTTGACAGCAGTAGCGGTCGCGAGCGAAGCTCGCTCCTACAGAAGAGAATGTTGCAATATACTACATTATTGCATTTTACAACATAGCCTGCTGAAACCCTTTATATTCAACGCTCCCGCCTATATACACCACCGAAATAGTTATATTTTGCAACACCTGTCTAAAAATACCTATCGGTCATTTTCTTATATTCCCAGATTACAATTGTTATGTCCCCCCCGATACAGCCTTGACAAACAAGGTTTTCCGTGAGGCGCGATATCGAAGCATAAGACCGGTTTCCCTATTGGCAAGGTTTTTGCCTATATTCATACTATACCTTAACTTGTACGAAAACCTTACACACTTTAATTTTCATTTTAATTTGACAACTTGTTTTTTTTGTCGTATAATTTATAGACAAGTGTTGCAAAACACAACAATTTTGTAGCAGATATAGGGCGAGAGCGTTGAGTATAAAGGGTTCCAGGGTTATGTTGTAAAATGCAACGGCATAGCGGATTACAGCATTTCGGTTTATGGTAAACTGGGGGGAAACTAGACGGTGTTGTCAACATCATTGACCTTGGTTGCTTCAAACTTCGGTAAGACAGGAGAGAACGCTGCGGATGTCAATGGTGATGGCGTTGTCAATATCATTGACCTAACACTTGTTGCAGCAGCATTTGGAAATACGACTGAGGCCGCACCTGCAATATGAAGCAGGAATTCTAATGATATACTGACACGTGCAACAGTTGAAAAGTGTTTACAACAAGCACGGCAGCTCAACTTAACCGATTCTGTTTTTCAGCGCGGTATCCTTATGTTAGAAAATTTTTTGAAGGTGTTGACACCGAAAAAGACAGCACTCTTGCCCAACTATCCGAACCCGTTCAACCCGGAGACGTGGATACCATACCAATTAGCAGCCCCCGCAGATGTCCCAGTGACAATCTATGCGGTTGATGGCACATTGGTGCGAACCTTATCGTTAGGACATAAACCTATCGGTATCTATCAGAATAGGACACGTGCGGCATATTGGGACGGTAAAAACCGACTCGGTGAACCGGTCGCCAGTGGTGTGTATTTCTACACACTCACCGCAGGCGATTTCAACGCAACGCGCAAGATGCTGATACGCAAGTAACGCATATCGGACAAACGCGGAAGGATAGAGCGTTATATTCTATCCTCCCTCACTTTGAAATAAGGAGTTTTTATGTATCTACGAAGTAGGAAGGCGGACACCAATAGCATTTTTGTAATGCTCACTGTTTTTCTTTCAATTTGCGGGCTCACAACTAACGTTTTAGCCATCACCGCGCAGGAAGTGATGGAGAATACGTTGGAAGTGTATGAAGATATTGATAATTACAAAGCGGTCGTTCAAACCTACGAGGCAGCATCGATGAATGTTTCACGGAGTATTTTTGAAACCCAAGCTCCGATCATATCCTTTAATCTCTTTTTTCGGAAGCCGAATGAGCATGCGGTTCAACAGATCGGCAAGTCTCGTTATGGGGTATTCCGGGTTGAGTTGCTCAGTGCTCTTGAGCGTTTGAAAGACATTGAATTGAATTTGAAAAAGAGTGAGCTGGTACGCGGACAGAATTGTTATGTACTGGAATGCACATCTGCTGAAGAACAGGATGCAGTTATGAAGCTCTACATATCTCGCAAGGATTGGACTGTTCAACAACTCACACTTATCATAGAGTCTTTGACTTTGGCAACAACGCAGTTTACGTATCCGAAGGATGGTAATAGAACGACACGCTTTCTACCTGTAGAAACACGGAGTTTTTTCCCATTGTCCAAAAAGGTGCTGATCAATAGGATTACGAATTATCAGGTGAATACAATTCTCCCCCAAGAGATTTTTGAGAAACGAAATAGTAGGGAACAATCCGAGAAATAGATGAGGGGAACAAATGCGCAATATAAAAACTACGGTATTCATTCTTTTTGTTTTACAGTTGTTATTTACTTTTGAGTTTGTTGGGCACACGGAACAGGTTACGCGTCCGGTAACTTATGGGGTTGAGTTTAAGCCCCTAGGTGATGGAATTGATTGGGAAGGCAAAGTTCCTGAAGATTTTGACGCTGTTCACCTGCTTTTTACTTTTAGGGTTGATCCTGGGACAGTGTCTGCAGAAATAAACGGCAATATTGAGTTCGATCAGGATAATCGGACGTTGGGAGTACATCCTCGTTTTGTCAAGGATGATGAGGGCAAATTGTATGTTGGCAAGTTATCGTATTCTGGCGGTGTGATTCTGTCGGGTGAAATCGTGTTTGATTTTGTTCTACCGATACCTTTTTTCCCAGATATTCCGATAGACTATACGCACCCGATTCCCAGTTTTCCTCAGATAAACAAGAGCTGGGCAAATGAAACTGCTTTTAACTCTTTTCTGCTTGGGGAAGATGATTCTGTTCAAGTCACGGGTGGTATTCGTAAGCTCTTGTCCGTAGATATTACCGTCGTTGAAATAGCTGAAATTCTGGCTATTGTGCTATCACAAGGAACACTGCCACAGAAAATCGCAGACAAAGCAGGGAAAATTATCAAGAAGTATTTAGGTGATGGAGGTATTAAACTTAATGGTGGACTTGAAAACCGATTTAGATTATCTGGAATAGGTATAATCGTTGATGGGCAACTCATTCGGAGTGTTGATCAGACTGTTTCAACGCCTGGACTAGATCCCAATCTCAGTTCTTATTCTATACAGAGTAGCTACGATGAAAAGTTCTCTGCCGGACTGGATTTTGTTATTACGAGTGATATTTTCTTTAATTTTGCTCCTTTTGGTATTGAAGTGTGGAGTTATGAAAAGGAGATTTTTGAATTTCCGATACCTATTGTGCCCGACATAGAGGTAGATGTTTTGGATTTCGCAACGACCCCTGAAATAATCACATTCCCGGTAAGTCCAAATGATAGTACGCCAGCAAACCGTGCCCCCGAAGCATCAGGCACTATCTCACCACAAACCGTTCGCATCAATGATGCCCACACCACAATAGACATATCGGATAAGTTCACGGACCCAGATAACGATACCCTTAGTTATACTATAGCTATAAGTAACCCTTCGGTGCTTACGACGCAAACAGTTGCAAATCAGGTAACACTATTGCCCTGGTCCGCTGGCAGCGCGATAGTAACAATCACCGCCGCAGACCCTGACGGTTTAACAGCTACACAGACCTTCTCTGTCACTGTGCTGCCATCCACCACAGTAAATCGTGCGCCGATCGCTATTGGTACTATTAGCACAAAATCGTTGTACGTAGGTGGATTTTCTTCAACGATAGACATATTACAGTATTTCAGTGACCCTGATGGTGATAGTTTGACCTACACAGCAATATCTGCTAATACACATGTTGTGAGCACCGAAGTGTTGACAGGTTCAAGGATAAGGGTTACACCTGAAGGGAACGGCAGCGCGACGGTGACAGTAACAGCAAGCGACGGCTCGCTTACTGCAATACAGACTTTCTCTGTTAACGTGTCTACGTTGTTAATTATAGGGAACCGTGCACCTATTGCACAAGGGACGATAAACGCACGGACGATGACGGTCGGTGATGCTTCAACCACGATTAACGTATCCGGTTATTTTAGTGATCCGGATGGGGACACGCTCACATACACAGTCACATCTAATGATGAAAATGTGGTGAGTGTGCAAAGAACAGGAAGTTCAAGTATAAGGCTTACACCTGCAAGTGATGGTAGTGCGACGGTGACAGTGACGGCAAGCGATAGCAGCTTGTCGGCCACGCAAAACTTTTCTGTTACTGTTGAGGAAGCACCTAATGACATTTCTGATTCGCCAGATGTCGTTGTTGAAAACATTTCTGCAGATTATGTAAATAATTATCCTGGGGAAAGATACACGGTGTCTGCTACTGTTCGGAATGCGGGAGGAGGTAGAGCATCTCACATTAGACTACGTTACTACCTCTCAGATGATGCAACATATTCAACAGATGATGAAGAATATGAAGGGCTTGACGATGCTACTGGTGTTTTAGGCAGCGGTGAGGAAAGCCGTGAGAGTGTAGCTTTAGACGCACTCAGCGAGCAAGGATCCTACTATATTATTGCGCGCGTAGCAAGAGTGCCGGATGAACGGAACACCAGCAATAACTATGCGTCCATCAAAATAACTGTCTTACCACCTAAGGTGCCCGACTTAGTTGTATCACTTTCCGCGAACAAATATCTTGTAGACGCTAATGATTATTTCAAATTAATAGGTATCGTCCGAAACGTAGGTAAAGAAGATGCTTCTAGTGGAACAACCTTACGTTTCTATGCCTCTACAGATGCAACCCTCTCATCAGATGATGAAGAAATAGGCACAGAATACATAAAGGAAAAACAAATCGAAGAGGGGGAATCAGAAGACGAGTATTTTGGTCTCCGTGCCCCGCAAAAGCCAGGGGCATACTATTATTTTGCTCGTGTAGACAGCGTGGACAATGAACGTGAGACAGATAATAACTTTTCCAATGTTGTCATAATCAATGTTCGAGGGCCAGATTTGGTTATAGACTCGGTTTCCGTGGATTATTTTCCCCGAAAACATACCACCGTAAATCCCAATGGACATTTTGAACTACAGGCAACCGTTCGAAACCAAGGAACAGATTACAGTTCTTCAACGTACTTGCATTACTACGTTTCCTCAGACGCAACCCTATCGGACGATGATACCGAAATCGATACAGCAGACTGGGTTCATTCCTTAGATCCCGGTGAGACAGAGGTCGAAGCGACTAACTATCCAATCCGTACAAATTATGTGTCAGGATTTTTCTACTGTTTTGTGTGCATAGATGAAGTAGAAGATGAAATTGATACAGACAATAACTGCTCCGATCCTATCAAAATAAAGGTCCGAAATGTAGCTCCACGGGCGAATGGACAGATTCCAGCGCAGACGTTGAATGTAGGAACACCAAGGACTCTGGATATCTCCGATTACTTTACAGATGAAAATAAAGATCCTCTTACCTATACCGCAAATTCCAGTGACACCAATATTGCAACGGCTAGCGTGTCCAATGCCCAAGTGCTAATCACACCAATGAATCTGGGCAATACGACAATCACCGTAACTGCAAACGATGGTGCCCTTACAGGAACACAGACAATTTCTGTTTCTGTAGCTGCTACCGTATCTGAAGAGACGTGGATGCCAGACGCGAATTTACGTGCAGCAACACGCTCGGCTCTTGGACTAAATGCAGGCGATCCGCTCACAAAGCAGAAGATGACTGAATTAACTTCGTTAGAGGCCGATTCCAGGCAGATAATTAATCTCACAGGATTGGAATATGCGACAAACCTAACGCGCTTAATTGTTCCGCGGAATGAGATAAGGGATCTCACACCCCTACAAAACTTAACAACCCTAACGTACATAGACCTGCATTATAATCCAATCAGCGATCTCACACCCCTACAAAACTTGATTGCTCTCACGGTCTTACATATCGGGGCGAATCAAATGACTAACATCACACCACTCGGAAACCTTACAGCACTGACAGAATTATGGCTCCCATATAACGATCAAATCAGTGACTTCACACCCCTAAGAAATCTTACCGCTCTCACGAAATTAATCCTATATCAAACTCAAATGCGGGATCTCACACCGCTCGAAAATCTTACAGGACTTACAGAATTATGGCTGTATGATAATGGAATCAGTGACATAGAACCTCTAAAAAGTCTCACTGCTCTCACGTTCTTACAGATCCAGAATAATCAAATCAGTGATGTTTCTTCTCTTGAAGGCTTAACAGCATTAAGAACTCTACGTCTTTCAGGAAATCCGATCGCAGATTACACACCGCTTCGTAGCCTTAAGGACAAAAATCCGAATCTGTCCACGGATATAACGATTCCCACACCTAACCGCGCCCCCGTAGCAGTCGGCACGATTTCGGCACAGTCTTTGACAGTTGGAGGTTCGTCTGTGGCAGTAGATGTCTCTGGCAACTTCAGTGATGCGGATAACGACACCCTCACCTATACAGCGAGTTCCAGCGACACGAGTGTAGCAACGGTGAGCATGTCTAATGCCCAAATTACAATCACACCTATTGCTGCTGGCAGTGCGACAATCACTATAACCGCGAGTGATGGCAGTTTGACAGCAACACAGACGATTGCGGTCAATGTGGCCCCCGTGACAAATCGTGCACCTATTGCTGTTGGGACGATTTCAGCACAATCTTTGATAGTTGGGGGTTTGTCCGTGTCTGTGGATGTTTCTGACAACTTCAGTGATGCGGATAACGACACCCTCACCTATACGGCAAACTCCAGCAACGCGAGTGTAGCAACGGTGAACGTGTCCGGGGCCCAAGTTACAATCACACCCGTGGCTACAGGCAGCGCAACAATAACCGTGACAGCGAATGATGGCAGTTTGACAGCAACACAGACGATTGCGGTCAATGTGGCCCCCGTGACAAATCGTGCACCTATTGCTGTTGGGACGATTTCAGCACAATCTTTGATAGTTGGGGGTTTGTCCGTGTCTGTGGATGTTTCTGACAACTTCAGTGATGCGGATAACGACACCCTCACCTATACGGCAAACTCCAGTAACACAAGTGTGGCAACGGTAACCGTGTCCGGTGCCCAAGTTACAATCACACCTGTGACTACAGGGAGTGCGACAATCACTATAACCGCCGATGATGGGAGTTTGACAGCAACACAGACTATTGCTGTCACTGTGAATACTGCGCTTGTTGGAAACCGCGCGCCTATTGCTGTCGGCACGATTTTAGCACAGTCTTTAATAGTTGGGGGTTCATCGGTGTCGGTGGATGTTTCTGGCAACTTCAGTGATGCGGATAATGACACCCTCACCTATACGGCAAGTTCCAGCAACACAAGTATAGCAACGGTAAGCATATCTAATGCCCAAGTTACAATCACACCCGTGGCTGCAGGGAGCGCAACAATCACTGTAACAGCGAATGATGGCGAGTTGACAGCAACACAGACTATCTCGGTTACTGTCACTACCTCCACATCTGAGGAAACATGGATGCCGGATGCCGTTTTACGCGCGAAGGTGCGCGCCGCACTTGGACTACAAGCAGGCGAGGAACTTACGCAGCAAGCCATGACACAATTAACATCATTATCACTATCAAGCCAACCTGAACAACCAGGCATCCTCAATCCTACCGGATTGGAACATGCAACGCAACTCAGGACTTTATTCCTTTCAAGTTATTTCGTCAGTGGCAACAGACTCAGCGACATTACACCACTCCAAAATTTGACAAACCTCACAGACTTGAATCTTGGGTCTAATAATATTAGTGACATTACACCACTCCGAAATTTAACAAACCTCACTCGCTTAATCCTACAATATAATCGAATCAGCGACATTACGCCACTCCAAAATTTAACAAGTCTTTCGCATTTAAGCCTAATTGGCAATCAAATTAACGATGTCACACCGCTTGAAAATTTGACATCACTAACGACTTTATACCTTGGAGGAAATTCTATTTCAGATTTGGATCCGCTCCGTAGACTCAAGCAGCAGAATCTGCTTTTGACCATAGATATTGATATCGGTCCTTTAACGCCCAACAGGGCACCGGTAACAGTTGGCACAATTTCAGCACGAACCCTTACAGCTGGAGCGTCCTCCGTTGTTGTGGATGTTTCGGCGAACTTCAGCGATCCAGATAATGACACCCTTACCTATACAGCGAGTTCCAGTAACACCGGTGTTGCCACAGCGAGCGTGTCCGGTACTCAAGTTACTATCACCCCCGTGGCAGCAGGCAGCACAACAATCACAGTAACCGCAAGCGATGGCACATTAGCTGCTACGCAAACTACCTCAGTTACGGTAACAGCTGCGCCTGTGGCAAATCGCGCACCTATTACTGTGGGAGCAATTGCTAATCAAACGCTGATAGTAGGAAATCCATCAGTAGCGATAGATGTTTCCGGTTACTTCAGTGATCCGGATAATAACACGCTTACCTATACGGCAAGTTCCAGCGGCACAAGTATCGCAACGGTGACCGTGTCCAGTGCCCAAGTTACAATCACACCCGTGGCTGCAGGCAATGCTACAATCACTGTAACAGCAAGTGATGGTAGCTTGACAGCAGCACAGACTATCGCTGTTTCTGTTACAGCTACCGTATCTGAGGAAACATGGATGCCGGATGCCGTTTTACGCGCTGCTGTTCGCGCCACACTTCAACTACAACAAGGTGAAGCGCTCACTCAGCAGGCAATGACAGGATTGACAGGAGTAGGTGCGAATGGTAAGCAAATTAGTGATCTCACAGGTTTAGAGCATGCAACAAATATAACATCTTTGCGACTTGATAGTAACCAAATAAGCGATCTGACACCCCTACAAAACTTGACAGAGATTACGTATATATCACTTTATAGCAATCCAATCAACAGCATCACGCCCCTACAAAATCTTACAAAACTTACAAGTCTAACTTTTGGTAATAACCTATCTTCCAATTACAGTCCAGTTCCAATCGGTGATATTACCCCCCTACAAAATCTTACGAAACTCACAAGTCTAACTCTCAAAAGATGTCAAATTAGTGATATTACCCCCTTGCAAAACCTAACGAACCTTACACAATTAAATTTAGCCGGTAATTCTATTAGTAATCTCACGCCCCTACAGAACCTCACGAAACTTACGAGCTTAGAACTGTACAACAATTCAATCAGTAACCTCACCCCTTTGCAAAACCTTACAAACCTTACGAATTTAATACTTCGCCATAATTCAATCACTGACATTACTGCCCTACAGAACCTTACGAAACTTACGAGCTTATGGATTCGTGGAAATCAGGTCAGCAACATTACCGCCCTACAAAACCTTACAGAACTCACATCTTTATATGCTGAGGGATGTTCAATTAGTGACATTACCCCCCTTGCAAAACTTACAAAATTGAAAGTTTTACATATCAGCTCTAATCAAGTTAGCGACATTACTACTCTGCAAAACTTAACTCAACTTATTCAGTTAGATCTCAGATCCAATCAGATTAGCAATGTTACATCACTGGAAGGTTTAACGACGCTCAAAACCTTGTATATCTCCGGAAATCAGATTTCGGATTACGCGCCGCTTCGCAGACTCAAAGCAAAGAATTTGGATATGGGAATAGATATTACAATTCCGCCAGCACCTGCCCCAAACAATGCGCCTGTAGCAGTTGGCACGATTTCGGCACAATCTTTAACAGCTGGGGGTTCGTCTGTGTCGGTGGGTGTTTCTGGCAACTTCAGTGATGCGGATAACGACACCCTCACCTATACGGCAAGTTCCAGCAGCACAAGTATCGCAACGGTGAGCGTGTCTAATGCACAAGTTACGATCACACCCGTGGCTGCAGGGAGCGCAACAATCACCGTAACGGCAAGTGATGGCAGTTTGACAGCAACACAGACAATCGCTGTCACTGTGGCAGCTGCTGTGACGAATCGTGCGCCCGTGGCAGTAGGGACGATTTCCGCACAATCCTTGACAGTAGGGGGTTCATCGGCGGCGGTGGATGTCTCTAGCAATTTCAGTGATGCGGATAACGACACACTCACCTATACGGCAAGTTCCAGCAGCACGAGTATCGCAACGGTCAGTGTGTCTAGTGCTCAAGTTACAATCACACCCGTGGCTGTCGGCAGCGCGACAATTACAGTAACAGCGAGTGATGGCAGTTTGACAGCAACACAGACAATCGCTGTCACTGTGGCAGCTGCACCTGGGACAAATCGTGCGCCCGTGGCAGTAGGGACGATTTCCGCACAATCCTTAACAGCTGGTGGTTCATCGGCGGCGGTGGATGTCTCTAGCAATTTCAGTGATGCGGATAACGACACACTCACCTATACGGCAAGTTCCAGCAGCACGAGTATCGCAACGGTCAGTATGTCTAATGCCCAAGTTACAATCACGCCAGTCGCTGCAGGAAGTTCAACAATCACCGTAACGGCAAGTGATGGCAGTTTGACAGCAACACAGACAATCGCTGTAACAGTTTCTTCCCCTACTCCGATCTCAATACCTGATACGAAGTTAGCAGCGGCTGTCCGAAGTGCCCTCGGTTTGGGAACAAACGGTGTGATTACTCAGGTGAACATTCTCAGATTAACCTACTTGGATGCTCAGGCCAAGAGCATAGCAAACCTTACCGGACTGGAACATGCAACAAATCTAACGTTTTTACTTCTCAGTGGGAATGCTATAAGCGATGTCGACCCCCTAAAAAGCTTGACAAAACTAACAAACTTATGGCTCAATGAGAATAATATAAGTGATGTCGACCCCCTAAAAAGCTTGACAAAACTAACGACGTTACTGCTTGATCGGAATGCTATAAGCGATGTCGACCCCCTAAAAAGCTTGACAAAACTAACAAACTTATCTCTCTGGAAGAATGACATAAGCGATGTCGACCCCCTAAAAAGCTTGACAAATCTGACGACTTTAAGTCTCAACTATAATGATATAAGCGATGTCACACCCCTCAAAAACTTAACAAACTTACATCATTTATATCTATATTCTATTGGCATGAGTGATGTCACACCCCTCAAAGACTTCACAAGCCTGATAGAGTTAAATCTCGGTGAGAATGCTATAAGCGATGTCGACCCCCTAAAAAGCTTAACAAACCTAACAGGCTTACTTATGGAGAAGAATGATATAAGCGATATCACCCCCCTAAAAAGCTTGACAAACCTAAAATATTTAGCGCTTAATGATAATGACATAACCGCTCTACCTACAGGTTTTTTTAAGGGTTTCTCCAATCTCAATGGGACTAATTTGAGAGAAAACCCTGGGACCCCCTTCACCTTAACACTGCAACTCGCGCGTACTGACAACACGGATCTTACAGCAGCAAGTCCTGCCACCGTGAAGGTTAAACTCGCCGAAGGCACTCCATTTGACATGAGCGTCACCCTCTCCGTTACAGGCGGAACACTCTCATCAACTACAGCAACGATTGCAAAGGGCAGTACCGAGAGCAGTGCTATTACGGTGACACAGAGCGGTGCCGGCGCAACTACTGTCACCCTTGGGACAGCGCCTACAGTTCCATCAAGTTATAGAGGCATCCAGACTGCCGTTGGGAGTTCGCTTGTTCTGTTTAGTTCAGGTGCGGGGCCGTCTGCCGTAATGGAACAACCCAGCGCAACAACCCTCTTACCAAACTACCCAAATCCGTTCAACCCGGAAACGTGGATACCGTATCAGTTATCAAAATCCGCGAAGGTCACGTTGACAATCTACAACATAAGAGGAGTTGTCGTTAGGCAATTGGCATTGGGGCATAAGCCTGCCGGTGTCTACTATACCCGAACCCGGGCAGCGTATTGGGACGGTAGGAATAATCTCGGTGAGAAAGTCGGAGCAGGACTATATTTTGTCAAATTCAGTGCGGGAAACTATACTGCTGTCCGGAAGATGGTAATAAAAAAGTAAGGAGTAAAAAATGATAAAAAGATTACTGATTATATGTTGTCTGTTTACGGGTGTCATCGCTATCAACCGATACGCTTATGCACAAGAGGTGTCAATACCCGACCCGAATTTGGCATCCGCAATACTGAAAACTTTTAATCTGCCACAAACGGCACCGATTACACAAGACTTGATGCAGGAATTAACAAAACTGACTGCACAACGGGCACAAATTAGCGATTTAACAGGGTTAGAGCATGCAACAAATTTGACCAATTTAAATCTAAATTCTAATCAAATCAGGGACATTAACGCGCTCTCAAAATTGACGCAATTAAAGGTCTTGGCACTTGGGTCTAATCAAATAACCGATATTAGTCCCCTTGCAGGACTGACAGAATTGCAGACTTTGTGGCTCAGCTCAAATCAAATACAAGGTATCAGTGCACTAATAGGGTTGACGCAATTAGAAAACCTATTCCTTGGATCCAATCGGATTAGTGACATCAGTCCTCTAATGGACTTAACTAAACTGGAGTATTTATCTCTCTTTTCAAACCAAATAAAGGATGTCAGTCCGCTCTCAGAATTGACACAATTAGAGGTATTATCCCTCATATCTAATGAAATCAGCGATCTCAGCTCACTTACAAGCTTAACGAATTTGTCGGAGTTGTATCTCAATAACAATAAAATTAGCGATCTTACACCGCTTGCCGGATTGACACAATTGAATAGTTTATGGCTTGGATTTAATCAAATTAGTGCGCTAAAACCACTTCGGGAGTTGACACAATTGGTGGAATTAGACCTTGAATCTAATCAAATTCGCTTCGTCAGCGCGCTAAGAGGATTGACAGAATTGGAAAGTTTATCACTTAGCTCCAATCAAATAAACAGCGTAATCTCGCTCCAAGCATTACCGAATTTAGAGGAATTATATATAGCGGACAACCCGATTTCAGATATTTTTCAAATCCATCAACTGATTGCTGCAGGAGTTGAGGTTGATTTTGAGACTTCAGTGCCGCACGAATCGCAAGTCGCGCTAACACGGATGGTATTCAATGAGATACGCAACGCCTCGGACGATAAAAACGACTGGATAGAACTCAAAAATATCAGCAATCGAAACATTTCCCTCGCCGAATGGGATCTGAGCATTCTTACACGTCAAGGAACAGAGGTTGAGCCAGAGGTGTCTGTCGTAGAATTTCCTGATTATACACTGCCAGCAGGTCAAATTTTGTTGGTAGCGAACACCGAGCCGAGGGAGAACACACTGCTGCGGGGACAAAACATCGGAACGCCAAATATCAGAGACGGTGCACGACATCAATACCTTGTCGCTGAAAGACTCAAAATACCGAACACACAATATATGTTAATCTTGCGAAGCGAACAGGATAAAAACGACACACAAGAAGCAATTGAAGATGTCGCCGGAACGTATTTCTTTGACAAGCTCACAGCAGACCAACCCTTAGCACAGGGAACAGCGTGGCAGCGTGCAACAGTCCAGCATGTAGGCTATGCTGTTGAGGCGTGGCGTGAAAGTGGGTATCAAGGTGGGGTTGGTTATCAGCCGAAAGCACCTGAAGCAACAAGCCCCGGCACCCCCGGTTACCCCAATAGTCTGCTACTGAATCAAAAATACACCGGGCAGATAAGCATCAGCGAGGTCATGTTCACTAACACAATCGGTAACCGAACGGTACCCCAATGGATAGAACTTTACAACAACTCCACAACGGAGACAGTGAATCTCAGTGACTGGAAGATAACAATTGAGACCCGAGAAGGGAAAAGACATCGAAATGCAATTCTCACATTTAAGGATTTGAGAATCTTGCCGAATCAGACAGTGCTTTTAGTATCAGGAACAGCTGCAAAATCTAGCAATTTACCAGAGGGACGAATCTACAATCTTATTGTTCGACATCCTGCGGAAATTGTGTTTACGTTCGGGGGTAATAATGTGTTGAGTCCGGACGGTTTTTTCTTGGAGCTGTCAACACCGGATGGGAATGTGGTTGATACGGTTGGAAATCTTGACGGTGATAGCGAAACGCAGGACACTCCCTTATGGGAATTACCTTCTGGAGCAACGGAGAATGGGGCGCGCAGTTCTATACTGAGACGTTATAATCGCGAAACACGGATACCACTTATAGGTACAGAGGCGGCAAGTTGGCGGAGCGCGACAGAGGCCAAACTCGGTAAATCTACTTACTACGGAAATCAGACAGATATAGGCAGCCCTGGTTATACACCGGGCGGTGTGTTACCTGTTACCCTATCCTCTTTCAACGTAGAACGGACAGATGGAGGGGTTGTCATCAAATGGACAACCGAATCCGAGATTGAAAACGCAGGATTCAATATCCTACGCAGTGAAACAACAAACGGCAAATTCAAGGTTATCAATCCTACGATGATTCAGGGGGCTGGCACAACGGGGGAACGGAATGATTATAGATGGACAGATACCACCGCTAAACTGAATGTCGTTTACTATTATCGGATAGAAGATGTATCATATTCGGGTGTTCATAAGCAGTTAGCAACCGTTCGGCTGAGAGGACTTGTGTCTGCCAAAGGTAAACTCACAACCCATTGGGCAAAAATGAAAATCCACGACTAAATTCCAATTTTTCCCGCATCTTCACGGACTATTCCGGCGCATGATGCTCAGAATTTGCCCCGTCATCCCGCTGGCGGGAGGTTGCGTAGCGAGGAAAAGTGCCGAGGCCACAACCTGCTCCGGCTCCTTCCACGGGTCGCTTTTTGCCCTAAAATTACCGGTATTTTCCCAAGCAGGTTTAGAGAGCTCCGTTTTGACAGGCCCGGGTATCAGCACATTAGCAATAATACCGTCCTGCCACACCTCCTCCGCAATCGCTTGCGTCAATCCGTGCAAAGCTGCCTTTGACGCACAGTAGATGCTGAGGTTCGCATGCCCCACCTGTCCCATCCCGGAACCGATGTTGATGATATTTCCGCTGCCCTGCTCCTGCATTATAGGCAGAACTGCTCGACAACAGTAGACAACCCCCATAACATTAACCTGCCATCCCTGTTCCCACTCTTCATCGGTTGTGTCTAAAAACAGGCCTCTCGGATTGATGCCCGCGTTATTGACGAGAATATCTATCTGTCCGAACCTGTCCACCGTTGTTTGGACAAGATGTTCCACTTCAGAACGTATTCGCAAATCGGTTTTCACTGCAAGAGCTTCGCCACCCTGCTCAGCGATTGCTGTAGCAACCGCGTCGAGTTGCTCAATACTGCGGGCAGCAATAACGACCTTCGCGCCTTCCGCAGCGTAAGCAGTTGCGATAGCTTTACCGATACCGCGTCCCCCGCCTGTGATAATAGCCACTTTATCTTTAAGTTGCATAGTTAATTCTTTCCGATTTCATTGAAGAATATGTTATGAACGTTTTGGGCGGTTCCACATATTCATCAGCCGTGTTAGCTGGGCTTGCCCCGACCTGACTTTTCGTTCCAAATTTTTAGCGAGATGCGTTAGCAGGTCGACCCCGTTTGTCTTTGCATCCTCTACCTGTTGTTTAAGTTGATAGGTACGTCCCGACTTGAGCCGGCTTATCTCTAGACGCAATTCACTTGCTGCGCGGTTTAGGTTTCGCAGTTCAACCTGTAGTTTTGCATATTTTTCGGTACCCGTTTCGTCCGGCGACATTGCGGCGACAGCTTCTCCGATGCTTAACCGCTCTAGAATTTGAATATCCTGTTCCTGATATGCGCGATTGATGAGCGGCATCAGCTCTTCTCGCCTTTGCTGCTCATCCGTATCCGCACTTTTATCTGGGTGGTATCGCTTGGCGAGCTTTCGGTAGAGCGTTTGCAAATATTTTGCCTTTTCCTCCGGAAGTTCGGGCTCTTCAGGTTTTGGGGCTTCCTCCGCCTTTTCTTCATAAGCTGCGAGGCGGGCACGATTTACTCGGAAACAAGATTCCACGCGCGCCTCTATCTCCGCCTCATTCACCGCCTCTCGGCGCAGTTGTAATCGGAGCTGGTACTCCTTAGTTTCAAGTTCAACCTTATCCAATTCCTTGTAATAGTGTCCGATATGTGCATTGTAGCGGTGCTGAAACAGGTCAACTTCCGCCTTGAGATGCTCCCTGGTCACGGTGAGCTCTTCCACCTGTCCCCGTTTTGCTTCAATAGCCTCCACTAGCAGGCGTGTCTCTTTTTCATTGTTGCTATTGATATAAACTAAGGTCTCAGGTTTCATCAGTTTTTCTCATGTCTATCTGCACCCTCTAGTGACGGACTGAGCTTAACGGTTCAACGGAGGTATCGATTCAACGGAATAGCGCGCGGTGTGCGCGCCGACCGTCTCTAAAGGTGCTATCACCTATCTTTACGGGAATACACTACCCAGGTAATCCGGCCCCGTGTTAGGTCATAGGGGGATAGTTCCACGTGTACCTTATCGCCCGGCAACACTCTGATGAAAAACTTTCGGAGTCTACCGGAGATATGCGCGAGAATCAGATGCTTATTTTCCAGCTCTACGCGGAACATTGCGTTCGGCAAGGGCTCAACGACGATTCCCTCGACGACAATTTTATCGCCTTTAGAGGGGGCACGTGGCGATTCTGACGTTTCGGCATCATTATTGTTATCGAGATTTTCCTGTCGATCTTTCGGTCGTGAATTCCGTTTTGAGCGATTTGGGTTATTCTGTCGCTTCCGCGACTTTCGGTTATTTCCTGAGGGTCTGCGATTCAAAATAGAGTCTCCTTTGTTAAAGGTTACAGTTTTGTAGAGGCGGCTTATACGTGCTAAGCTGCGCGTCTACCTGCTAAGTTTGTGCTTCTGCACTAAAATATTTCCCGGCACTGACAACAAGTTCACCGAAATAATCGGTTGCAAGTTTCAACTCCTTTTCCGCATCCGCTTTATCGGCACTTGTTGAAACCAGGTCAACGGGCATTGTGTTTTTCTCCGCATCGCGAAGGGAAACATAAGCCTTTAAATAAACGTTTGGATGGCGTTCCATCACCTTCTGCATCAGAGGTGAAACCTCCGCCTCAAACATACTCACATAAACACGCACAGTGATAATTTCTGCGCGATACCGTTCGGCAATCAAAGGTTGAATATGTGTTTCAAAGATTGCCTTCATTTCACGCGGGGGGCCCGGCATTAACATGAGTGTAGATTGTTTATAAGCAACACTAATGCAAGGTGCCCACCCTGCTGGATTCTGAAGTACTTCCGCTGTTTCTGGCACGGTAGCCATTTTGGTGAGTGCTTCATTGAGCACGTCGTTATCGGACATATCGCGGCGTTTCCGAAATTCCGCGATAGTCTCTTCGCTTACAACCGGTTTTTTCCCGATAAGCGATGCGACAACCGCCACGGTCATGTCGTCCGGTGTCGGCCCGAGGCCGCCTGTTGTGAGGATAAGCGACGTTTCCCGCGCAATTGCGGACTGCAACGCCTCATGCATCTCCTCAAAATCGTCGCGCAGCATGGTTACCCGCCGCAATTCCCCGCCGTGCTGAAGAATTTGTTGTGCTATCCAATGGGCATTGGTATCCTGAATCTGCCCAAGGACTAACTCGGTTCCGATTGAAAATAGTTCAATTGCCACTATCGTCTCCTTCTTACAAAACCCGCTTGAGGAATTGAAACGCACCAACCCCGTGAAAACGGTGGTCTGCGTCAAACGCCTCAAATCCTAATTTATCATCAGCACCGAAAACCTTAAAAATTGCTTTCGCTTGGTCCACTGCGAATCGGGTCGCTTCAATCGGGAAGATAGTATCCTCGGTACCGGACTCAACAAACAGGGCGCGCGGGGCAATCAGCCCGGCGATATCGTACATCTCCGCATATTTTAACACATTCGGTATGTAATTGTCTATACAGTGGCTAATACTCAGGATGCTATCTCTGAATGTGTTGAAATAGCCGCTGACAACAGCCGCTTTGACGCGTCTATCGGTGGCTGCGGTGAAAAACGTTGTTGTGCCACCGCCAGAAATTCCCATGACCGCAAGTCGGTTCATATCAATCTCTGGGCGCGTTGCCAAATAGTCCAGGGCACGCATTGCATCGTAAACCCGCCACCCGACCATCGTGTGCCCGAGGAGTAGGGCTGCCCCTGCGCTCGGTTGACATGAGGAGCTCCCCGCGCCTCTCTGGCATGCCAAGGTATCGCGCCGATGTCCAAACCCGAACTGTTCAATAGCAAGCACAGCGTATCCGTGTTCCAGGCATTGCAGCGCGAAATCGTTCTGATACCCGCCGAATTCCGACCGCATCGACCCATCTTCCGCAATACCGACAATATCATCTACCCCCCTACCGTGTCCTGCTAAACAGAGCACCGCTGGGCTCGGCACTGCGGCATCAAAACCCTTCGGAAAGAGTAGATAGCCAAAGACCGACATAGATGGACGGCTCTGAAACTGCACCGTTTCACGGATATAGGTCCGAAACTCGTCGGACGCTAACACCTGCGGTTGTAGGTCGCACGGCTTTTGAGGAAACCCACCCATCAATTCTATCAATTTGGCACGAAGTGTGTCCTGCCACCGTAGTGCCTCTGATAGCGTTGTCGCCCGGAATTCCAGTTCGCGAGGTGTCCCTGCGTATAACAGATGCGAAAATTCTAACGTGTCTCGATATTGCTCCTGGTGCATCTTTTTCCCTCTTTACCGGTTCAACAGATTTAAAACGAACCCGGTCGCCATTTTCGGATAAAAGTAGGTCGATTTCTGTGGCATCGTCAAACCTGCCATCGCCACCTCCAAAACTTGGTCAACGGGGGTCGGATTCATAAGCACTGCGAGGCGGTCTGCCCCGCCTTTCACGTGTGCAACAGCATCATCCGTATAAGCCGTATAACTAATATGGTCAGCCACCGCTTCAATCTGAAAAAGTTCTTTAATGAGCGTGTTTTGAACGATTGTTACGTCTAACTTCTCATAAGCTGTCGCCGTTGTCGGCAGACGCGGTATCAATAAACGGCAGGTATTGTCCGCTGTATACATCCCGATTGCAGGCGATTTCCCTCTCAGTGTATCCAGCTTTTGCATCAGATGTGAGACCGTGTCGAATTCCTGAACGTCGAACCGTTCTGGCAGTTCGGCAACAACGCGGTCAATCTGTTCCGCCTTAATATTACGGAGCAATCTATGGATAGCCAGAACTGCTAACCCCGGTGATTCCATTCTAACGAGATTCATCATCATATAGTCGTAGCCTGTCGTGTGCTGAGCGTTAGCGTGCATCTCATCCTGGAAGGCGAGAGCCGTTTCGTATCGATGATGTCCATCAGCAATTAGGAGTGGTTTAGATGAGAACAACGTTTGAATTTCGCTATTGCGTGCGGTATCATTTAGACACCACAGGCTGTGTGTGCTTCCGAAAATTTCGGGGGTCTGCATCAACGGTTTATGTGTGTTCGTGAAAGATTCCATCACCTGTTCAATGTCGCCTTCGGGGTCGGCATAGAGGAGAAAAATAGGGCTGAGGTTGGCGTGACACTCCCGCATCAGATTGAGCCGGTCCGCCTTCGGGCCCGCGTGTGTCTTCTCATGCGGCAATATAACGCGGTTTTCAAAGGGCTCCAATTTACCAAGGGCAATCAGGGCGCGACGTGTGTAACGTTTACCATCTGGGGCATCGAACGTCTGGTCGTAGATATAATAACAGGGAGTAGTATCCTGTATGAAGGTTTCGTCCGAAATCCACTGGTTCATCAGTGCCGCTGCGCGGGTATACTGATTTGTCGTGTCAGTATCGTCATCGCGTGGCTGGCTTAGAATTAAGTGGATAATGTTGGCGGGATGATGCATTTCCAGAGCGCGCCGCTCTTCCGGTTTAATAACGTCGTAAGGCGGCGCAATAACATCCGCAATATCATCTATCTGCTCCAAATTGTAACGTAGACCACAAAACGGTATAACTGTCGTTTCCATAAAACTCCTTAATTTCGGGGGTGATACCTATAAAACGTCCCACAATCTTGTGCTAAAATAACGTTCCCCTAGGTCGTTAAACACCGTGACGATAACCCCTTCTTGAATCTGTTGGGCGACTTTGTATGCCCCGTAAAGATAGCCACCGGAGGATTGGCCCACAAACCATCCGCGTTGCGCGAGCCTGCTGCACATGTCATGCGCGTCTTCAATAGTAGCCGGAATTCGGCAATCAATTACGGTTTGGTCCAGAATTTCTGGGACAATTTCATCCGGATGATAGCCAAGCGGTTTTAGTCCCTCAATTCCTGGGAACTCCTCCGGTGCGATAGAGCAGACCTGAATATCCGGGTTGTAGTCTTTGAGCCGCCGGCCGACCCCGGTAATAGTCCCGCCTGTTCCGACTCCTGCAACGAAGTGTGTAACCTTTCCAGCGGTTTGTTTCCAGATTTCCACCCCGGTGGTATCGTAATGTGCACGCCAATTGTTTTCATTTTCGTATTGCGATTTGAAAAAATAGTTATCCGGTTGTGCTTTGTATCGCCGTTCAACCTCTCGCAACGCCTCATCGTAACCGAGGAGGGCATCGGTATAGATAACCTGCGCCCCGTGTGACTGGATTCGCAGTTTTCGCTCTTCACTGGCGTTATTTGGAATGACAAGTTCAACCTGATAACCGAGTGCTGCGCCAATCATCGCGTAGGCGATGCCCGCGTTGCCCGAACTTGAATCTAAGATAACCTTTTCCCGTGTGAGCTCCCCCGATGCGATTGCTTCAGTTAGCATTCGTAAAATCGGTCTGTCTTTGATGGAGCCACCGGGATTATAGGTTTCCACTTTCGCATAGAGCTCAACCTTCGGTAGCTCGTCAGCAAAGAGGTCAATTTTGGCAAGCGGTGTGTTTCCAATCAGTTGAAGCAGTGGATATTCTGAAAGATTCACCGTTTCAATCGTTTGATTGCTCATGTAGCGTTATTTCCCCTACCTTTTCTATGATTTTATTTGAGCCGCTTCTGGAGCAACTGTTCCATGTAAGCTTTCGCTGCGTTTCCCGTTAGGTCCCCCTTAAGAATAGGCGCGACCTCAAATTCAGAGAGTCTGAGCGTTGGGTTCAGCCCGTGTCGGGGGGGCAACCAATCCCGAAATGTATCAAAAAAAGCGCGTTGCGCCGCACGGCCATTCACATAAGGAAAATCTGCCGTGCGGCGACGAAAACGAGCTGGCCCCTTTGCGAGTGCTGCAACGTGGTACTGTTGGCAAAACCTTTGATATTTCTCCACGGAATACGCAAGCGGTGTCCCTTCCGGATAAAACGCAAAGGTCCGCTCCCGAAATCGTGTGAAGTGCTGCAATTCATCAAACTCAAAGATGAAGTGATACGGTTCCGGAAAATAGGCATCGGGGGTTAGGTAACCATCCGCTTTCGCTGTTGTCCCCGCCCAATCCCCTTTGAGCTCCGCGTAGAGTGCCATCAGCACATCGTACGAGTCCCCAAAATGTTCTGGATACGGTTTGTTCCGTAACCACTCAAATTGGGCGCGCCGCGCGGCGGGGGTTGCCAAAACCTCTTCTACCAATGCGATAATACCAACTTCTAGCCGCATAGGGCAAACGAACCGATGCTGCTTTACACAAGCTCGGTGTCCAATTCCTTCAACGGATTGTTTTCTAACGCAGCTGTTAAGCTCGCCAGATAGTCACGGTCCCGCTGGAGTGCTTCCAGTTTATTGTCCCCGTGTACAAATTCTACCTCAAGATAACCATCGTAACCCGCACTGTTCAGGATTTCAGCAATTCGGCTGTAGTCAACGATACCGTCGGCTATCGCGCATGCCTTTCCGTTTTCGTCAAAATTTTGCGCGTGGACATTCACAACGTGAGATGCCAGCTCCTGTGCAGCGGTATGTGGTTCATCAGCATCTACCCGGGCAAGCGGCTGATAATAAGTTTTCAGAGACGACATGTTGATATTTTCGATGATTTCTAAAGTACTCTCAACCGTGTCTGTTAGATGATGATTGTGCATTTCCATGCCCAATCTCATATTACGGAAGTTCGCCCACTGTGCCATACTGACCAATCGAAAAAGAATAAGCCGTTTATCTGCCGGTGAAATCGATTTTGAGGGACCGCCCGCCGGCCAAATTCTAATCAAATCGGTTCCGAGCGCGTGTGCGATTTTAAACGCCTCTTCAAGATGTTTTTGGTGGAGGTGCAGCAGTGGGTCAACGTAAGAACCGAACGCTGAAATCTCTAACCCTTTCTGCTCTGCCATCTCCTTAATCGCTTTGATGTGTGCTTCTTCATACTCCGCGGGTATGTGCGGCGGTTTTCCCCAAACTTCAATCCCATCAAAGCCGTAATCTGCAGCAATATCTATAACCTCTTCCAAAGGTTTTTCCTGAAAAGCGATTGTGCACAAACCTAATTTCATTTTTTTATTCCTCAATTGTATATTACTATATGAATATGATACCACAATTCCAAACAGATTGCAAGGAAAGTTTACTATTTTTCTATTCGCCGGATATTTTTTCACTTTTTATTTGTGCAAAAAGCCTTGAAAATTGTTGTTTGGCATGGTATACTTTACAATATCCGCTAGGAGACATGTTTTGAGGCAGAAACGTGGGAATTTTATAGAATGGAGGTTTGAAATGCACACACTCTCATCGACAATAGGTCATCATGCATAAATTAGTCAAAAGTCCTTTACGGTATCCAGGCGGTAAATCTAGGGCCCTGAAACAGATTCTCCCACTTGTCCCAGCAAACATATCGGAGTTTCGCGAACCTTTCGTTGGTGGTGGTTCTGTCTTTTTTGCAATCCAGAGCATCTTTCAAAATCGTATCAAATCCTATTGGATTAATGACCTCAATTACGAGCTGTACTGTTTCTATAAACAGACACGAGATAATGTCGTTGACCTGGTTGCAGCGTTAGCAAATACAAAAGCGGACTGTAATGATGGCAGAGCACTGTTTGAGGAATTAGCGGCTGCGAGGGATTTGCTAAGCCAAGATAACACCCTGCTTTCCGAATTTGAACGTGCTGTTCGGTTTTTTGTCCTCAACCGAATTACTTTTTCAGGGATTGTCGACTCAGGTGGTTATTCACAATCCGCATACCAGAAACGTTTCACAGATTCGTCTATTGAGCGTGTAAAATTGATTTCACCGTCCCTCTCGGGGGTCAAAATCACATGTGAGGATTACGCCGATGTCCTTCTCCAGGATGGGGAAGATGTTTTTATCTTTCTCGACCCACCCTATTGGAAAGCGACAGAATCAAAGCTGTATGGGAATAGAGGCACGTTGCACACCTCGTTTGACCATGCACGCTTCGCGGAAAATATGAAAAAATGTCCGCACAAATGGCTTATTACTTATGACGATTCCCCTATAATTCGGGAATTCTTCGATTTTGCTGAGATTCAGGAATGGACGCTGCAATACGGAATGAACAATTATCGGAAAACTACCGCCGCAAAAGGAAATGAATTGTTTATCAAAAATTATTGACAGAGAATTGACATAGCCTATCATATTTGCTATAATTTTTTAAGTGCGAAACGATAATTAAGGGCGAACAATTATGCACCAACGTGTTAAATTTTACAACGCACTTATCTTGCTGCTGATGCTCATAGGACTTTTGGGGTGCAGCAATAGACAAAAACAGCCCGAATTAACCGTATTCAGTGCGATGAGTTTAACTGATGTCCTTACAGAAATTGGTGAACAGTTTACTGCAAAGCACGGGGTTCAGGTTTACTGTAATTTTGCGGCTTCCTCAACGCTACAACGTCAACTTGAAAAAGGGGCATCGGCAGATGTTTTTATTTCAGCAAGCCCTAAACAGGTTATCGCGCTTGAGGCTCGCGGAATGCTTGAAGCTGGCAGCCGCTACGATGTCCTAGCAAATCGGTTGGTAATTGTTTCCTACAAAACCGCTGCTTTCCCCGTGGAAACCGTTGATACTCTTACCGGTCCAGCTATCTCACGAATTGCTGTTGGACAACCGATGGTGGTACCCGCGGGCACCTACGCGAAGGAGGCTTTGACACACTTCGGGGTATGGGAGAAAATATACCCAAAGCTCGTCTTCGGGACAGATGTTCGCGCAACGCTCGCCTATGTCGCCGCTGGAAATGCTGACATTGCAATTGTCTATCAAACTGATATCACGCTGAGCGAAAGTGTCAAAGTGCTTTATCAATTTCCAGCTGAAACACATACACCGATTATCTACCCTGCTGTTATCTTGAAAGATAGCCAGCGAAAGGAGACAGCACAACAGTTTGTTGCGTATTTGAAAACAGCCCGTGCTACCGAAATTTTTGAAAAGCACGGATTTAACTGTTTATCACCTGCTTCAGCACAGCGGGGTGTGTCTACCACATTGCAATGAGGATAACGCCAACCGAGATTACTGCTCTTACCTTATCTATTAAAGTTGCATTGCTGAGCCTTGTTGTGATGTTTCCGCCCGGTCTTCTCGTCGGGTGGCTTCTTGCAAAACGCGAATTTCCCGGAAAAGTCATCCTCAATACACTCGTCATGTTACCGTTAGTGCTGCCGCCTGTTGTAAGCGGCTATCTGCTCCTTATGCTATTGAGCAAGCACGGACCGCTCGGTGGATTTCTCAAGCAGGTTTTCGGTATAGAGCTCGTTTTCTCTCCATTTGCTGTTGTAATTGCCATCTCAATCATCTCGTTTCCGCTTTTAGTACGAGGTATCATGACAGGCATAGCGTCTGTGCCATCAGAACTTGAAAACGCAGCGCGGACGCTCGGGGCATCGCCAATTAAGGTCTTTTTTACCGTCACACTCCCCTTGGCGTACCGAGGTATCATAGGCGGCATCATACTCGGTTTCTCCAAAAGCCTTGGCGAGTTCGGGGCAACTATCATGGTAGCAGGAAATATCCCCGGTAAAACCCAAACAGTGGCATTAGCAATTTTTAGTGCTGTACAGCTGGGGGAAGATGCGTCCGTTTATCGGTTGGTGTTCATTTCAACCGTTGTCGCGTTTATTGCAATCTGGCTAACGGAACGTTTCACCCTTAGGTAGGTAGGATAAATTCTCTATATGAAACACAACACCGAAATCACACTCCATTTTTCTAAACGTCTCGGTAATTTTACGCTAACCGTTGATTGCAGCTTACAACAGAAAGTTACAGCTTTCTTAGGCGCGTCAGGCAGTGGGAAGAGTACGCTGCTCAACTGCATTAGCGGCATACTGTGTCCTGACAAAGGGCAGCTCAGCTTCGGAGACGAAGTGCTTTACGCCTCCGATTTAGGCATCAACGTACCGCCTGAAAAACGGCGTTTCGGATATGTTTTTCAAGAGGGGTATCTCTTTCCGCACTTAACAGTTGCACAAAATATTCGTTATGGACAACCGCGGCATAGACGTAAAAATCCGGAGTACATTTCCAGGGTGCTTGAAATTCTTGAGATTTCGGCACTACTCCAACGATATCCGCGTCAACTTTCGGGGGGACAACGTCAACGGGTCGCTATTGCCCGGGCACTTGCCATGGAGCCGCGTCTACTTCTCATGGATGAACCGCTTGCTTCGCTTGACAGCGGTCTAAAAAACCGGATTATCCCATACCTCCATCATATCAAAAACGCCTTTGAGATATCCATTCTTTATGTCACCCATGCCATATCCGAGGCGATGGCACTCGCTGATGAAGCGTTTCTCCTTTCCGATGGAAAAATCACCGCAAGTGGTGAACCGTATCAACTCCTATCCGCGCCCGCCGCAATGCCAATTGCAAATATGATAGGCGTAGAAAATATCTTGTCGCTCCTCGTCGCTGGCTCAGATAAACGGAGCGGCGTAACCGAATTAGAGATTGGAGCACAACGTCTTGTTATCCCTTTCATCGAAGCGGACGTAGGCAAAACAGTCCCCATCGCTATTCGGGCAGAAGATATTATCATTTCGCTTGAACCGCAGCTCCCCATTAGTGCCCGGAACATTTTAAAAGGAACGATCGCCCAAGTTGACATTATCGGCGATAAAACATTGCTAGCCATTGCTGTTGAGGGACATCGACTCTCCGTAAAAATCACCCATAGTGCTCGGGAACACCTCCAACTGTGTGAAAAAAAAGAGGTCTATTGTGTCATCAAGGCAAACGCCATCAATCTACTTTGGCATGAGTCTTGAGGTCTTTCCAAAGCTCATCCACCTTTTCCTTCAGCTCCGCAAACGTTCCCTCATTCTCTATTACGAAATCAGCGTACTTAATCTTTTCTATCAACGGCATCTGTGCATCAATACGCGCCTGTACTTCAGCTTCGGTTAGGGGACGATTCTGCATTCGGCTCCGTTCCAATGTCCGTTCCAATTGGGTCTCCGGTGAGGCAACCACGACAACGATTACATCAACGGTATCGTAGGCACCCGCCTCTATGAGAAGGGGTGCGTCAAGCAGGACAACGCACGTCGGAGCTTCCAGGACAAGTTGGCGTGCCCGTGCCCGGGAGCGTTGAATAATTAACGGATGTAGGATAGCATTCAATTGCGCGAGGGCAGCTTTATCCTTAAAAACGATGCCCCCTAATTTTTCTCGACTCACATCCCCCGTAGATTCTTCAATGATATTCTGTCCAAATGTGTCAACGAGTTCATCAATAGCTGGGCTGCCCACCTTAAGGAGTTGATGTCCGATTTCATCGGCGTTAATCGGAATCGCACCTTTTTCCGATAGGAGTTCAGAGACGGTTGTTTTCCCGCATGCCATGCCCCCCGTTATTCCGACAATAGTGCCCCGGTCGGGCTGTTTTTCGGTTTCCATCCTATTTATCCTCGGGAAGGTTTTAGCCTGCAATCCGCTTCGATTCTAAATTCAACCATTCGCCATAGCCGCGCGGCATATTTGGCGGCGGTTGCAATCCCGATTCTTCGCGCCATCTTAGCAACGGATGCGTCCGGTCAACCTGTGGAAGTTCCACGCGTGTTCCGTACGCTGCGGACTCAAAGATGCCCATCATCATCTCAATGACATGCCTCCCCGCATTTCCACTGCACACATGTGCTCTTCCCTCATCTAAGGCGTTGACATAATCCTCGACGAACCAATAATCTGCTTCGGCCGCGCCACTTTTCGGTTCATAAGAGTCGGGGTAGAGAAGCGATAACGTTTCCCAGGTGTCGTGCTTCCCGTCGGGGAGATAGTGGGGTGTTGGCAAATGCCATGCCCCCCCGATTTTCCATAACAACCGGCCCTCGGTACCATAAAGCTCCATGGAATACGCACCCGTATCCATTTTCGGAAAACGGTGTTGAAGCAGCGTCCCAGTGACGTTCCCCTCATATTGTAACGTCGCAGTGATATATTCGCCGGCGATAGTTCCCATGCCGCTCGGGGAGGGGGCCACATCCTCCGGGGTAATCGGTTTTCCACCGGTTGTCAGGTGTGCTACGACACTTCGACATACTTTTCCAAAGTGCAACATGTTGTTGAGCATGTGTGTACCGATGTTCATCAAACCGTAACCCCCGTAATACCCTTTCCCACTGCCGTACATATACCGCAATTCACCGATTTTTCCGGCATTGAAAGCACGCGCAATCGCTTGCATAGACGCACCAACCCTCCCCTGATGATGCACAGCCACCTGCACACCCTTCTCTTCCGCTTTCGCGATAACAGCGTCCGCCTGCACCAAATCTACACACATCGGTTTTTCCACCTCAATGTGAACCCCGTGTTCTAACACACGCATACATAAGTCGTAGTGCAGCTCGGTGGCAGTAGGAATTGCGACGATGTCCGGGGCGGTCTTCTGAATCATTTCATCTAAATCAGCAAAACGCGCTGTGACGTTGAGCGCGTCGCCTAAACTATCGCGACGTTCCGCAATTAGGTCACACAACGCGACAATTTCGGTGCGGGGATGGGCGTGATATGCCCGCGCTGCGGCTGCCCCGCGACCTCTACATCCCAAAATTGCTACTCGATAGGTTTTCACTATTTCCTCCTTGATAGATATTCCGATAGTGCGTAATCAAACGGTGTAGCGGTGTCCATCTGGACATAATCAATTTGACTTGCCCCACACCCGCGCCGGTAGTTCTGAATAAATTGGTTCAGATTTTCAAGGTATGCGGTTTTAAGAGAATCCGCTTGCGTTGAGAGTGTCTGTCCCGTTTCCATATCCCGAAAAATAACGGACCCCTCGTAAGGAAAGGTGAGCTCGGCAGAATCAAGCAGATGAAAGACGATAACCTCATGTTTCTGGTGCCGAAGATGTTTCAGGGCAGAGATTACCTGAGTAGGTTCATCCAGCAAATCGGAGATAACGATAACGAGCCCACGTCTTACAATCCGCTTCGCGAGTTCGTGGAACAAACCACTCAGCTGGGTCTCCTTACCCGGGGTAGCGTTTTCTAAGGCAGACACAATTGCCCGTAGATGTGTTGCGGCACCCCTCGGTGGAATGTATTGTGTAATATCGGTATCAAAGAGTGCCAAACCGACAGAATCCCGTTGCTTCAGCATAAGGTAGGTCAGCGTTGCCGCAAGATAACAACCGTATTCGAACTTCGTCAACGTTTCCTCTGTGTATTTATAGTTCATAGACGCGCTCGTATCAAGCAGGATATATGCGCGTAGGTTTGTGTCTTCCTCAAACTTCTTGACATAATACCGGTCAGATTTTCCGTAGACCTTCCAATCGATATATCGGATTTCATCGCCGGGCATATATTGCCGATGCTCCGCGAATTCCACGCTAAATCCTTGATACGGACTTTTGTGCAACCCGGTGACAAACCCCTCAACGACGAGCCGCGCCACAAGTTCCATGCCCCCAATACGAGAGAGGGCAACCGGGTCCAGATATTTGTGTGATGTTTGCATGGTGTTTATTCCTAGCTATACACTCCTGTTCGTGAGGTTTCAAATTCTGCCTATAGTTTAATTTTACCATAAAAACAGAGTTTGCAGTGAAAAAAAGATTTTTGCCTCTATAGGACAGTTGCACAAAACGCCAACTTCTGTTAAAATTGTATCCAGATTGTTGGACATCAGGGTTAGAAACCGGCCCCATAAGAGTGTTCGGAAAATGGAAGAGACTTGACGAACAAAATCAGCTTGTCAGCCGCTCGACTGGACCAAATTTTAAAAAACTATGGCAACCATTGATATCAAACAACGCATTACACAAGGTGAAAACGTCACAACTGAATTTAAAGAGAATTTCCATCGGGAAGTTATCGAGACCGCTGCCGCGTTTGCCAATACCAGCGGGGGCACTATTCTTATCGGTGTCTCCGATAAACGAGAGCTCAGTGGAATTACCATTGGAAAAGAAACGTTAAGAGATTGGGCAAATCAGATTCTTCAAGCGACTGGGCCGCGGGTAGTTCTGGAAATTGAACAGGTTGACGTAAAAGGAAAATCAGTTGTCCTAATACATATCACAGAATCTTCTATAAAACCTGTTTCTGCTAGAGGGCGATGCTATAAAAGAGTAGGAAACAGCAACCGGGTTATGTCTCCGCAAGAAATTGCCCAGATGCACCTCAAGTCGATAGGGCAAACATGGGATAGACTTTTAGTTACGAGTGCAGGGCAGGATGATATAGATACACAAAAGGTAGAATGGTATCTAACCCAGCGAGAAGAAATCCGAAATGTAACGAAACCGCAAGATATGAGTCTAACAGAATTGCTGGTAAACATTCATGTTATGAGTGCCGAAAAAACACCGACCCATGCGGGTATCCTTTTTTTCGGTAAGCACCCCCAAAGATTTTGCCAAAACGCACAGCTGCGGCTTGTTAGATTCAAAGGGACATCGGTCCTCCATCCTGTCCTAGCTCGGCTTGATTGTTCCGGTGCGCTTTGGGAAATGGTCACCGCGGCAGAAGAATTTATCAGGAAAAATATTCGCCTTCTCAGTTTTCGGGTCGAAACGAGTTTCCAGCGAGACGACAAATTTGAATATCCGCTCAGAGCCCTACGCGAGGCAATTATCAATGCTCTGATTCACCGCAGTTATCAAAAACCAGCCGACGTTCGCGTCTTTATATTTGACCAACGTGTTGAAATTATTAACCCCGGCACCTTTCCGGAAGGGGTCAGTCCAGATGCCCCCGTTCACGACCCCGTAAATCCGACGCTGAGCCAATTCATGTACGATGTCGGTTTTATCGAACAATATGGGGCGGGTATCAGGATGATGCAAAGGCTCTGTGAAGAATGGGGAAACGAAAAACCGCGTTATGAGTTTCACCCCCTTGAAACCAAAATCATCTTTGATTCGCCGATTCAAGAGACAACTTTTATAGAAATTGATGGTAATTCATCACAGTTGAACGAACGTCAAAGGGACGCTCTGTCTTATACACGGAGTAAGGGAAAAATCACAACGAGGGAATACATGGCACTCAATCATGTCTCGCGCGGGACGGCCTATGCAGAGCTAAAGGATTTAAACAACAAAGGACTACTGACTGCAATAGGAAAGGGAAGAGGAAGCAGATATGTCCGAAAATTGAGCGATTATTGAGCGATATTAAGCGATTAAGTAAAAACGCGCCGGTGCGATCTATAGATCTATATGACACAACACTACTTAGAACACTTCCATCAAGCACTCCGTGCCATTCTGGGAACACGTTTCAGCACAGACCGTGCTGTCCGGGACCTGCATGCGCGGGATGCCTCCTATCACCGAGATGCCTTACCGGATGCTGTCGCGTTTCCGAAAACGAACACAGAGGTCGCGGACCTCGTCAAAATCTGTGCAAAATATAGGACACCGATAATTCCCTACGGCACTGGCACAGGCGTTGAAGGGGCAGTTGTTGCAAAAGCGGGCACGCTCTGCGTAGCTCTGAAGGACATGAACAACATCCTCAGCGTTCACCGAGAAGATAGAGATGCCACCGTTCAAGCAGGGGTAACGCGTTTACAACTGAACCAACACCTGGCTGAATTGGGGACACAACTCCATTTTCCGGTCGACCCGGGCGCAGATGCCTCGTTAGGCGGTATGACAGCGACGCGCGCCTCCGGCACAAGTGCTGTCCGCTACGGAACTATGCAAGACAACGTTATGGGCTTGACCGTTGTCACCGCTGACGGTACCCTTGTTCGCACCGGCGGCAGAGCCCGAAAATCCGCTGCGGGTTATGACCTCACCCGCCTCTTTATCGGTTCAGAGGGGACATTGGGAATCATCACCGAAATCACGTTGAAATTAGCACGGTTGCCGGAAGCAATCGCCGCGGCTGTCTGTGCATTTCCAACTGTAGCCGCTGCAGTGGACACGGTTATAGAACTAATGGATACGGGTATCAATATCGCTCGAATAGAGCTATTAGATGAACTTCAGATGGAAGCGGTCAATAGATATTCCGAATTAACCTACGAAGTTGCCCCGACGCTCTTCTTTGAATTCCACGGTTCGGCTAATACGGTAGCGGAGAGTGCAAAAGTTTCGGGGACACTCGCGGCGGGACATGGTGGAAGCGATTTTCGCTGGGCGATAGACGATAACGAACGCAAACGGCTCTGGCAAGCCCGATATGATAGCTATTATGCTGTGCTCAACCTGCGCCCCGGTTCGGTAGGGTACGTCACCGATGTGTGTGTACCGATATCCCGGCTTGCGGAATGTATCGCGAAAACGAAAGCACTGCTTACGCGCACTGGACTCCTTGCACCGCTGCTCGGGCATGTCGGCGATGGAAACTTCCACGTTGTTTTCCCGCTTGAACCGGACAACACCGAAGAATTGGCAGAAGCAGCGCAGCTGAGTCATCAGATTGTGGATATCGCTTTGGAGATGGGAGGCACTTGCACCGGTGAACACGGCATCGGCATCGGCAAACGCGCTGCATTGGAGAAGGAGCACGGAGAAGCTGTGAACTTAATGCGTAGTCTCAAACAGGCACTAGACCCGTTAAATCTGATGAACCCTGGCAAAGTTTTCCTATAGGAGCAGCTTTGAACAACTACAAAATCCTGATAACCGATTACGCATGGCAGTCAATTGAGCCGGAACGACACGTTCTCGCTGAAATTGGGGCGACACTTATCGCCGCTGAGATTGGCGATGAAAAAGAGCTGTGTGCCCTTGCCCCGACGGTCGATGGCATTCTCACTTGTTGGAAACCTGTCACAGCAAACGTTATCACCGCTGCTGAAAAATGCAAGGTTATCGCCCGGTACGGCATCGGACTGGACAACATCGATGTGGAGCTCGCTACTGAACACGGCATCGTCGTCACTAACGTCCCAGCTTACTGCATTGACGAGGTCTCCACACACGCGATGGGGCTGCTTCTCGCTTGTACCCGGAAAATTGCCCGTTTCGACCGGTCGGTTAAAGCTGATATATGGGACCCGAATATAGGGCCTCAGATATACAGATTGTGTGGAAAAGTGCTTGGTATTGTTGGATTTGGAAACATCGGACAGGCAATCGTTTCAAAAGCGAAAGCATTTGGACTGACTGTGACGGTCTATTCACCACGCACATCATCCGAAGCAATACAGAAGCAGGGAGCGGAAAAGGTGTCTTTTCAAGAACTGCTCAAAACGTCAGATTTTATCTCTATCCACGCGCCCTTGACTGCCGAAACGGAACACATGTTCAGTCATACCGAATTCCGTGAGATGAAAACAACAGCGTACCTGATTAACACCTCGCGGGGTGGCATCGTAGACACAGCTGCACTCGCCGCAGCACTCCAAAACGGAGAAATCGCCGGCGCGGGGCTAGATGTCCTAGAAACCGAGCCGCCCCAATCAAATGATGCTCTGCCTACGTTTGACAATGTAGTCATCACGCCACACGCCGCTTTTATCTCTGAAGAATCAATTCTCGAATTAGAGGTAACCGCTGCTACATGTGTAGCACAAGTGCTAACCGGACAACTGCCAGAATCGGTTGTCAATCCTTATGTTTTGGAACACCCAAACCTACGGATGAAAATGAACTTTTAATCACAACACAATACTGATTGGAGGACTCAGATGCAACAGCTCCCAGACGCAACAGGACATTTCGGACAATTCGGCGGCAGATACGTCCCGGAGACGCTAATGCCTGCCCTTTTAGAGCTCGAAGACGCATATATCGAGCTCAAAGACAATCCCGATTTTCAGCAGGAATTTCGGTATTACCTTCGTGAGTACGTCGGGCGGCCAAATCCGCTCTATTACGCTGAACGTCTCACGGACACCCTCGGCGGTGCGAAAATATATCTCAAACGTGAAGACCTGAATCATACAGGGGCACACAAAATTAACAGTGCAATCGGCCAAATTCTGCTCGCCCGGTGGATGGGTAAAAAACGGATTATTGCCGAAACCGGTGCGGGCCAACACGGGGTTGCTACTGCCACTGTCGCTGCCAAATTTGATATGGAATGTGAAGTCTACATGGGGGAAGAGGATATAGAGCGGCAAGCCCTCAATGTTTTCCGCATGCAGCTGATGGGCACAAAGGTGGTGCCAGTCAACTCCGGTTCGCGCACGCTTAAAGATGCAATCAACGCCTGCTTCCGGGATTGGGTTACGAACGTCCGTACGACATATCTGCTCCTCGGCTCAGTCGTCGGGGCGCACCCGTACCCGATGATAGTCAGGGACTTTCAAGCTGTCATCGGCGAAGAAGCAAGGGCACAGATTTTAGAGAAGGAGGGGGTATTGCCAGACTGCGTCGTCGCTTGTGTCGGTGGCGGAAGCAATTCGCTCGGCATGTTTTATCCGTTTTATGCTGACGAATCTGTTCGGTTTATCGGTGTTGAAGCAGCAGGCGAAAGCATCCGGAGCGGTCGGCACGCCGCCCCACTTACTGCCGGCACCGTCGGTGTCTTCCACGGAGCAAAGTGTTACCTACTGCAAGAAGCGGATGGACAAATTACCCCCGCACATTCAATCTCCGCCGGATTGGATTATCCGGGTGTCGGCCCAGAACACAGCTATTACCGTGAGACCGGGAGAGCGGAATATGTCCCGATTACAGATGCGGAGGCGGTGGAAGGGTTTCAGCTGCTATCAGAGGCAGAGGGTATCATTCCTGCATTAGAATCCGCGCATGCTATCGCTTATCTGCGGGAACTTGCCCCCAAACTCGGTGAAGGGAAAGTTATCGTGGTCTGTCTCTCCGGGCGCGGTGATAAAGATGTCTACACCATCGCAAAGGAATTGGGGATTCGTTTGTAAACTTGGGGAAGAAAGATGAGACGTTTTGGAACACAAGGGCCAGTGCGTCCAGAAAAGCACTACATCGTTAGCCGTTCTGCGGCACTCGGTGATTTTATTGAACGCATCAAAGAGGGACGCTATATCGTTATCTTTGCGCCGCGCCAAACTGGTAAAACGACCTTCTTTCAACGCGCCCTTGACACGCTCAAAAATGATGAACCGACCTACTTCCCAATTTCGTTGAATTTTGAGGAATATGGGGAATGTAGACCGGAGCTCTTTTACAACGCTCTCTACCAAGACATATCTGAAGAGATTGAAAACGTTTTTGAAAGACGCGGACATCCTATCCCTGAATCGATACGTCTATTTTTGGAGAATACCCAAATAACTGACCATCTCTCAATGCGAAGATTCTTCAGAGCACTCCAAGGTTTTTTAAACGCTGAATCTGCTGGGCAGCGAGTTATTGTAGTCATAGATGAATTTGATGGCATCCCGAAAAAAGCAGTGACAGGATTTCTTCATTCACTTCGCCGAATCTATGTCTCAAATTCCACGATTAAATGCCCACATAGTGTTAGCATCGTCGGTGTCAAGAGCATCACCCAACTCGACTATGACCGGTCTATCTCTCCCTTCAATGTCCAAGATGAATTTTACCTGCCAAACTTCACACTTGAACAGGTCCGTGAACTTCTTGAACAGTATACAGCAGAAGTCGGACAACCTTTTTCAATAGAGGCCATTGAAGCAATTTATAAACAGACCGCCGGCCAGCCGTTCCTTGTCAACCGATTGGCGCAAATACTCACTGAAACGTTAGAAATACCAAAAACGGAAGCCGTTACAATGGTGCATTTCTCACAGGCACATTCACAGCTCCTTCACGAGCGAAATACGAACCTCCAGCATTTGACAACCAATATCCGTAGAGATCCGCGGTTTGAAAGAATCTTGATGGAAATCACAGCATCCGATGAAGGGCTGCCCTTTAACCTGCGCGACGACCTGCTCAGTGAACTGGCAACTTATGGCGTAATTTCAGCAGACGCAGATAACTCATGTGAAATCGCAAACCCGATTTATCTGTATTGTATCCTACAAGCATTCAAACCTACCGTGAATGGATTAGAGCGACAATATCTCCCCGAAAACACCCGGGACGGTTTTCTGGATTACCTCTCACCTACTGGAGAGATTGACCTAGAGGCATCGCTGGATAACTTCCGGGATTTCATTGAACGGGCAGGATTTAGGATTCTGCAAGTACCGGATACACCCCAAGAATTTGTTGGATGTTATCTACTCCTTGCGTATCTTGAACAGTTCGTAAGATTAGTCGGGGGGTTTATGCACATTGAGGTGCAAACTGGACGCGGTAGGATAGACCTGCTAATCACACACAAGCAGCAAAAATATGTAATCGAAACAAAGATTTGGCGAGGCGAGGAGAACTATCAGAAAGGGAAACGACAACTTGCCGCATATCTCAAACTAGAAGGAGCAGTTGAGGGATATTATATCGTCTTCGACCATAGAGTAAATCCGGAACCGCGTGCTGAAACGGAGAAGCTTGAAGGTTTTAAGATTCGGAGTTATGTCATTGCTGTGAGGCAGCAACGCCCTTCAGCAAAGCAGCTGAATACTGCCTAACTCGCCCCCTTTTAACAAAAACAGGTTGCTATAGAGAAAAATATATGTTATAATCTCTCCAATTCACTATAAAAACAGAGGTGTCACTATGGCACACGAAACTTCAAACGTTGCGCCGGACAATTCTTCTCAACAAAAGATTCGCAGGTTAATACGTTGGCTTTCACATGCAGATGGCCCCCTTCGGAATTGGCGGTATTTCCCGACGCGGGTACTATTGCGAAAATTGCGGGCGGAATCCGCCGAAATGCGTGCCTATGCCGCCGAAGCGTTAGGCTCAGTCGGTGACGTTCACGCCGTTGCACCCCTCATAGAAGCACTGACAGATGAAAACACAACTGTCCGCCGTTTCGCCATTTCCTCCCTTGGGCATCTTCGCGACCTACGTGCCGTTGACAGTCTCATTCCATTTTTACAAGACGATGAACCAGACATGCGATGTGCCGCCGTAGTCGCCCTCGGTGAATTAGGGCTCAGTGAAGAACGGAGTGTAAACCCCCCTGTGCAAGTGTTGGAAGCCTTGATAAACAGCACCACCGATAGCGATAGAGGGGTCTGCTCCGCAGCAGTCGTCGCCTTAGGGAGAATAGGTAACCCGCAAGCGATTACTGCCCTCAACGCATTGGCAGAAACCACCGAAAGCGAATGGATTCGCCGATATATCAGTGAAGCACTGCATCAAATTGAGGAACAGAACGCATAGATGTACCCCCAATTCACAACCTTCAGAGATTTAGACAAATGCTTATCCGTTTCAAAAAAGGCAAACAACAATCCAAACACAGACCCGATACACTTACGTGTATTCGCGACGATGGCAGCGTCACCTGGACACATATCCATCGCGGATTCGCACAGCATGACTTTGCACACTACGTCGTCGAAACCACGCTCGGTTTCCGGAACGGTTTCTTTGGACTCGTGGCGAAAGGTTTCGATATACCCGATTTTAGCCGCCCTACATCGAAACGGCCCTTCAAAATTCCCAAAGAGGCGATGGCGGTAGAGCCGATTGTTGCACTGTTACAGGCTGAACTGTGGGAAAGTTTTCCTGAACCGTTGCTGCATCCGGATAGCCAAGAGATTCCTGCCAACGTCACCGCTGAACAGATAGAGTCAATGCGGCAGCAGCTGCGCAAATTGTTACAGCATTGGGAGAATTTAATGCCGGGGGGTACGATGATGTTAGAGTTTGAATAGAAGGGTGTCCGCTTTGTCTTCAGCCAGCGAGGTTTTCATGGACGCGTCTATAGATATCTTGCAGGCGGAGTTCGCACCCGATGGAAACAAGCGACAGCACATCGTCAAGCGAGCGAAGTTCGGTCGGAACCCAGGCGGACTCGATAAGACGATAATGTTCAATGTAAACCCTATCCTGTGCAACAAGCAGGTATTCGCGCAGGGAGGCTAGTTCCTGATAACGCCCAAACTTTTCACCCCTATCATATATTTCAGTGGAGGGTGAAAGCACCTCTACAACAAGTGTAGGGTTGAGAAGTGTATCAAAGACATTGTCCTCCAATTGGGGTTCGCCACAAAAAACGACAACATCCGGGTAAAAATAGGCACCTTTTGCCCCTGTCTTTACACGCATATTGTTACCGATGACTTGACACGCCTGCCCTCTCAGTTGGATATTAAGTTCAGTTAATATATTCCCTGTGATAAGATTGTGCACGCGACTTGCACCGGACATTGCGATTATGCGGCCGTCTAAGTATTCGCTTTTGAAAATCGCTTTGCGCTCCAACGTGAGATATTCCTCCGGGGTAAGGAGCGTTTTCACTGCTAGAGATGACATGTGTGCCTCCGTAAAGCTGATACGTTGTCCATGTTCTATCTAAAATTATAGCATATCGTAACGCAAGTTGCCACATAGTAGCACAAACTTCCTAGTTTGTGGCATAGTAGCACAAACTTCCTAGTTTGTGGCATAGTAGCACAAACTTCCTAGTTTGTGGCATAAAGGGAACCAAACTTCCTAGTTTGTGGCATAGTAGCACAAACTTCCTAGTTTGTGGCATAGTAGCACAAACTTCCTAGTTTGTGGCATAGTAGCACAAACTTCCTAGTTTGTGGCATAGTAGCACAAACTTCCTAGTTTGTGGCATAAAGGGAACCAAACTTCCTAGTTTGTGGCATAGTAGCACAAACTTCCTAGTTTGTGGCATAGTAGCACAAACTTCCTAGTTTGTGGCATAAAGGGAACCAAACTAAAAGTTCACAGGACAATTATCAGCAGTTTTTGACTAAAAGCGGCGTTCCCAAGTCTAAAAATTTATAGGTGGCAACTTAGGTTATTGTAGCAAAAATAGGATTAAAAAAATGACAAAAGATATGATACTTGAGGGAATTTACCCCTTTTTCATTGTTGAAAACCTAGCCGCATCAATTGCGTTCTACAATCAAAAACTCGGTTTTGAGACAGATTTACTCGTCCCAGAAGAAGACCCGTTTTTTGGGATAGTGTCTCGTGATAACGTGCGGATTCTTCTAAAGGAGATTACGCCCGATATCCTGCCGAGCCCAAATCATACCCGGCATGAATGGGCGAGATGGGACGCGTTCATTCTGGTTTCCGAGCCTGACGCGCTTTTTGATGAGTTTCAGTCCCGCGGACTGACATTTCACGAACCGCTTGCGGATACAGATGACGGGCTACGCGCTTTTGAATTGAAGGATTGTGATGGATATGTTCTGTGTTTTGGGAAACCACTATGATATGAGGGGGGCGGATTTTGTCAACCACAGCACAGCCCCAGCGGGGCGATATATTTATAGAAGGACACAACCCCCCCCACAAACTAGCCCCAGCGGGGCGATATGTTTATAGCACGTTGGAAACCTATGGCAAGAGGAAGAGGGTTCTGACGCGCTGCGGATACAGATGACGGGCTACGCGCTTTTGAATTGAAGGATTGTGATGGATATGTTCTGTGTTTTGGGAAACCACTATGATATGAGGGGGGCGGATTTTGTCAACCGCAGCACAGCCCCAGCGGGGCGATATATTTATAGAAGGACACACCCCCCCACAAACTAGCCCCAGCGGGGCGATATGTTTATAGCACGTTGGAAACCTATGGCAAGAGGAAGAGGGTTCTGACGCGCTTCAGATATGTTCTTATACCATTTTTATTAATTATTCTATCATTACCGGTTGTTTAGAAATGAAACGGAGAACGGAAGACCCAAACGGAAGAACCCAAACTGGAAGTTTATGCTACAAGAATCGCACAAACTGGAAGTTTATGCTACAAGAATCGCACAAACTGGAAGTTTATGCTACAAGAACCGCACAAACTAAAAGTTTATGCTACAAGAACCGCACAAACTAAAAGTTTATGCTACAAGAATCGCACAAACTGGAAGTTTATGCTACAAGAACCGCACAAACTGGAAGTTTATGCTACAAGAAAGAGACATTTTCAATTAGAAATGGTATTAGAATCACGAATCTCCTGCTAATTGCCAATTGCCAAATTGCCAATTGCCAAATTAACGAAATATAAATTTTTTGTTGACAAACTTTAAAAAATGTGTTATAATAATATTGTAATTTAAATTTCGGAGGTATAGATATCAATGGCTGAAGAAAAAAACAATGAAATGGTTCCAGTTGTTGCAGAATATGATGTCATAGACCAAGTGGATGACCAAGCAATTATTGAACTGATGACTGGACAAACAATTCAAGATTACGTCTACTCTTTCAACAAGGGCGGCCGCACCGTTGAAGGGTTGACGTTAGCTGGTATTAACGAAGCGGCTAACCGGAGAGGCGGCATCCAGGTTGAAGAGATCGACTATGAGGAACGGGAAAATTCCTGGATTGCAACTGCAAAGGCAGTCGATACAATCACAGGGTCATCTCGATACGGCGCGTGTGAACAAGCTAAAACGATGAGTGGACGACCGGACCCCTTTGCTTTCGTAAAAGCAATTCATAAAGCGCAACGCAACGCTATCAAACAGCTAATACCTGTGCCCGTAATCCGTGAAGTGCTAAACTTCTATCTACATCGCAAGACAACCGGCGGAAACCCGCCGAATCCACCAACACAAAAGCGACAAACTGATGGAAATATTACCACGGCACAGAAAGCTACCTTCGCAATAGCGAATCAATTGACAGCACGGCTTGAAAAGGAGGGTGTTACACAAGCTGATTTGTGGAACTATGTCAAACGCAAATATAGCGTCCAATCTCGAAACGACATGTCCGAGATGCAATGGACAAAACTCTCCGCAGAACTCAAGGCAGCAGAAGTCACACCGAAATTGTTCGATGAACTCTGTCAAAGTATTAAACAGTTGAGTACTGCGAACAAAGAGAGTGAAGTGCCAACTCCTGAAGACCCAGAAATTGCCGAACCTGAAAATGCTGAAGAGCCGGAGAAATCGGATGAACCCGAGCAGACCCAAAAATCACCTTTCTAAGGCGATAAGGCACGGGTTAGCAACATGCAAGCAGATATTCTCGGCTCCGCAATGCATCGGCTAAGGAGTGCACAGTCGGTTTGTTTTCAAGCAGGAGTTCACCGCTATAGTTCTGTGTTCGCAAGTGATTGGCGATAGCTCGGAAATCCACATATCCATCGCCGATCACTGGAAGCACACCTGCTTCAGTCTTCTGCTTGAAATGCACCGCTGTGACCGTTTCCATCCGGACGTTCCGCCAGAATTCATCGGGTGGATTTAACGTTGTACCATCCGCCCGATATGTGTTCGTTTCGTCATAAGTGAGTTTTGCCCCCCCGGCGATTGCCAACTTCAACGTTAACGTAGCGGTTTGACGTGCGTTCTCTACAGCGAAAACCATCGGGTAGTCCGGCAAAAGCGTGGCGTACCTCTCTATATTAGCGACAGCGGCTGTTTCGTCGATATCCCCTTCCGTATCCAAATCTACAAGGCGGAGCCTCGCGCGCGAGGGACATAGAAGATATGCTAACCTCTTCGCCATAATTATTCGCACCGAATCAGCATCATTATCCGCGGGTGTTGAAAGCCACGGATGTGAAATAGCGTAGCTCAACGTTAACCCTGAGGCTTTTCGGACGAAGTTTGCCACCTCTTCAAAAAGCGTGGGATGTTTTGTTTCATAAGAGGTTTCAGCCCACACAGCCTCACAAAGGGTTTGAAATTCAGCATCCGTGTATTCAGGCATTACCAATTCCACGCGGTGCATCATATCCCCGAATTCGGCGTTACGGAGATAAGCGCCTTCGCGGACCTCCATATTCCTGAACCCATTCGCACCGAATTCAATCATGAGTTCGTCAAAACGTGCCCCGTTCTCTATTTCCTCAGCCCAGATATTCGTCACAATTCCGAGTCTTTCAAACATTTGCAATTCTCCAAAATTAACCGTAGTCTTTATGTTCCTTGGAAACAGATACAATTATGTCTGTGATTGCTGAAAAAGTCAAGAATAAATTGAGCACCATTTCCGAAAATCTATTGATTTTTAAAAAATGTTGTGTTACAATAAATGTGATATCAATTATTTGAAATGGAGCGTGCTAAGAAAAAACGGATATGACTCTTCAAGAAATCATTTTAGCATTAGAGAAATTTTGGGCAGACCACGGGTGCATAATCCAGCAACCGTGCGGTATAGAGGTCGGTGCGGGGACATTTAACCCTGCGACCTTCCTGCGATGCCTCGGTCCAGAACCGTGGCAGGCGGCGTATGTGGAGCCAGTCCGCCGGCCAACCGATGGCCGTTATGCCGAAAACCCTTTCCGCCTCGGAGCATATTATCAATATCAGGTCCTACTGAAACCAGCCCCGGAGAATGTGCTGCCGCTTTACCTAGAGAGCCTCTATCATCTCGGTATTTCTCCCCGCAAAAACGACATTCGATTTGTGGAAGATGACTGGGAATCACCGACCCTCGGTGCCTCCGGGCTCGGCTGGGAGGTATGGTGGAACGGGGCAGAGGTCACACAATTTACCTACTTCCAACAGATGGGCGGTATTGAACTTGAACCGATTTCCGCCGAGATTACCTACGGACTTGAACGTATCGCACTCTACTTGCAGGATGTTGACAGCTTTTTTGATATCCGCTGGAATGAAAACCTGAACTACGGCGATGTCCACCACCAAAGTGAGGTGGAATACTCAAAATACAACTTTGAGCATGCAAATGTAGAGATGCTTTTTGAGCTGTTCAGCACTTATGAGAAGGAAACGCATGCATGTTTGGATGCAGGTTTAGTGTTGCCAGCAACCGACCACGTCTTGAGATGTTCACACACCTTCAACATGCTGGATGCACGCGGGGTTATCAGTGTAACAGAGCGGGTGAGCTACATTGAACGGGTCCGGCGACTCGCACAACGTATTGCCCGGGCTTATGTTGAACAGCGCGAAGAGATGGGACATCCGCTCCTTAAACGTTCTAGCCCGCCATCGTTCCCTCGCGCGGTAGTGGAGACTTCTAGCCGTCCCGCGTCTGACACAGCACAGGAAACAGCGGAGCTTCTATTTGAAATCGGCACGGAAGAAATTCCCGCAAGTTATATCCCGCCTGCCCTTGAACAACTTAGCAAAATCGCAACCGATTCCCTCACAGAACACAGAATTCCGTTTGGTGATATTCAGACATTTGGCACGCCTCGGCGCATCACGCTCGCCATCAAAGAGATAAAAACAGGTCAAGAAAGCCAAGAGACAGAAGTTATGGGACCTCCAAAACGTATCGCCTACGATGAAAACGGTGACCCGACAAAAGCGGCTATCGGATTCGCCAAAACGCAGGGAGTTAAACTGTCAGCACTTCGAATTATTGAAACCGAACGGGGGGAATACGTCGCTGTGTCCAAAATTGAAAAGGGAATTCCAACGCGGGAGGTATTGCAAACACTCCTACCCGAATGGATTGAAGCACTCCGTTTTCCCAAAACGATGCGCTGGGAAATAAAATCTACAGAACCGGGGGCTTATGCTCGCTTTGCACGTCCTATCCGATGGCTTGTCGCCCTATTGGGAGATGAAGTTGTCAACTGTACTTATGGCGCAGTGCACGCAGACCGAATAACGTCTGGACATAGGTCTTTACACCCCAACCCGATAACTTTGCAGTCAGCGGACTTGGAGACCTACATTCAGGAATTACGAAATGCAGCCGTTATCCTCTGTCCGAAGGGGCGGCGGGATACCATCGAAAAACAGGTCCGAACTGTTTTAGAAACCGAGGGGTGTCTCCCGAAAATAGATGCGGAATTGCTAGACACGGTGAACTATATAGTAGAAAATCCGCAGCCGATTGTCGGTAATTTTAGTGAATCGCATCTACAAATACCCCCCGAAGTGTTGATAACCGCCATGAAAAAACATCAACGTTATTTTCCGATGTGGAAGAGTGAGACCGTGCTTGCTTCAAAATTCATTACGATTTCTAACGGAACAGATGGCAATATTGATGGCGTTCGCCACGGCAATGAACGTGTCCTACATGCCCGACTCAACGATGCCGAGTTCTTTTACAAGGAGGACCAGAAAACCTCTCTTGCTGACAAGGTCCAACGTTTAGGCGATGTTGTCTTTCACGCCGAACTCGGTTCACTGTTAGATAAGGCGGAACGTCTTAAAGCATTAGTGCGAACCATCGGCACTGCCTTAGATGTATCGGAAACGACACGTCCTGCAGGCAGAACGTGCGGCTTGGCTCTGTAAAGCTGATTTAACAACGCAAATGGTGATAGAATTCCCATCGTTACAGGGTATTACCGGAGGCTATTACGCCAAAAACTCTGGTGAACCGGCAGCAGTTGCTGCGGCTATCGCTGAGCATTATCAACCGCTCGGAGCAGAGACCCCGTTGCCAGAAATCGATGTCGGTGCGATTCTTGCTATCGCCGATAAAATTGACACCATCGTCGGATATTTCGGAATAAAGGAGCGGCCCACAGGTTCGCAAGACCCGTACTCCTTACGGCGACATGCCCTCGGCACAATTCGTATCCTCCAAGCGCGGCAGCTGCCGCTCTCTTTAGATAAGGTCGTGGAGAAGGCAATCTCACACTACGCGGTAACGTTAGCCGATGATACAAAAACGACCGTTCTCAGTTTCATCAAAGAACGGCTGCGCGGCATATTGCAGACACAGGGGTACGCCCCTGACCTTGTGGATTCAGTCGTAGCAGTTGGGGATGTTGACATCGTGGATATTTTCAAACGTGCTAGCGCACTATCCGAATTTCGCTTGACACCGGGGTTTGATAACGTATATAATGCCCTCAACCGGACGCTTAGAATTCTACCGGAAGAGTATAGTGCTCAGGAGCTTGCTCCTATAGATAGCGCGCTATTACAAAACGAGGCTGAAATAGCCCTTAACGCACGCGCCACCGCTGCAATACCCGACTTTGAGCAAAGCATTGAGGCACGCGACTATACTAAACTTCTGAACCAGTTGGCGGCTCTACAACCCGCGATAGACACATTTTTTGACGATGTCTTAGTTATGGCTAAAGAGCACGCGGTGCGCAAAAATCGGTTGGCATTGCTAAACAACATCGCAAAACACATCTATGCCGTAGCCGACCTAACGAAATTGGTAATTGCGGGAGAATAAATAAAAGAAAGGAGTCGGCAATTTTCACATTGCTTCCGAAATAATCCTATGAAACGATATCTGTTTATCTGGATGCATCTTATACTTAGTCTCGCGCTTCTTATCGGATGCGCGGAAAAAGAGAATAAGGACGTTATCAAAACGCGACTAGCAATTTTAAGTGGCGATTACGCCAAAGCGGAATCTGCTATTAAAAAAATACGCGCGAGCGATGCAGAAAACGACGAAGCGCAGCTTCTCAACCGCTTTCTTCAATTGCGAGAAAACACGGAGACCAGCAGCTGGCACGAAGCTATCGCGCAAACGTTATCGCATCTTGAAACGTTGAATACCGATATTCAGACGATTTCAATGCAGGAAGACCCAGATTCCGATGAACTCGACCGGCAAGAACGTCTCATTCGCTCACGGAATTCCATCTTAGGTCTTTTCGCTGTAGCACTAGCAACAGCAGTTGAAAAGCAGACAGAATTGCTCTCGGACTTAGCGAAACAGGCAGAGCCTGTAGTTGTAACAGCACTATTGGAAGCACAAAAATGTTATCAACCTTCCGCCCGGGCGGCAGCTGAACAGCTTTTGCAGCACCTTACCAGGGACGAGCCCTCTCTGCTCACGGGGGATGAGGAGGCACAGAGCGCAACCCTCAACGCACTACGCAGGATAGCCACTGCGTATACAGATGCACAGATTAGAAAGGCAGCAATCTACCACCTCGCGGCATTGGAAACCCACGAATTAATACCGACATATCAAGCAATTTTGACCAAAACAGACGATGCACCGGAGGTCGCTTATACCGCCATCGTTGCTGTCGGTAGGCTTTGCAAACCGGAATTTCAACATCTTGTAGGGCAGAGGGCAGACCTCATCTCTCTCTTGCAGCTTGCTGCCAGAAACAACAACGCGCAGGTCCGTATGCACGCTGCAAAGCTCTTGGGTAAACTTCAAGCGGCGGAAGCGGTCGACGATTTGATCAAGCTTCTGGCGGATTCCAACGGGTATGTCAAAGACATCGCCATAGATACGCTTAACAGAATTGGCACGCCTGCGGTCGCGCCCCTTCTTGCTATCCTTGAAACCGGGGCACACAACATTATTCCAGACGAGGATGCAGGACTTTCTGAACAGTACCGATATATAGCAAGCGCGTATATTGACGACTCCTGGATGAAAAAATACCGGCGAGGCACACAGGTCGCAGCGATTACCGCTTTGGGAACGCTTAGAGCGGAGGAGGCAGTCCTGCCCCTAATTCGCGTTTTGGCAGATGAGGATTTGAAGGGTGCAGCACTTACCGCTTTAATCTCGATGCAAGGGGTAGCAGTTCCATCCCTTTTGGAGGCACTTGAAACGCCTGAACACATTGTCCGGAGGGTTGAAAACAGCGACACCCGACACCAAGTTCAGCTAGAAGCCGCAAACGCGCTGAGTGCTATCGGGGACCGGCGGGCAATTCCCGCGTTTATTGCTATCCTAACCGGAGATGCTCACAAAGAACTCAAAGTTATCGCCGCGAAAGGGCTCGGAAACATGCGCGCGCGCGGGCAGAATAATACAGCTGTTATAGCACTCACCGCAGCACTTGACTTTGACGATACCACAGTCACGCAGGCAGCAGAAGCCCTCGGAAAAATCAATGCACCTACCGATGAAACAATCCGGAAGTTGATAGCAATTTCTATGGATAAACAGAGACGCGAAACGGTTCGGCTAGCCGCTATCAACGCTTTATGGGAGTTGAACCCAGCAAATGCAACCCAACCGATGCTCCTATTGCTGCTCAGCGACGAAACAGGTGCCGTTATCCGAGCAGAGGCAACCAAGGTGCTCAGTCGAATTAAGGCACCTGAAACGTTACCCGTGCTGTTCTGGGTGTTGTCAATGCGATTTGATGAAATCTCAGATTTTCAACGACACATGAAACGGCAATACAAAAACCTTGAAACCTTGAGAACGCAGCTGGACTCCCTAAATGTTGAATGGACAGCCGATTATCCACGTCCCTATTATCGGATTTGGGGGGAACTTAAACCGGTACCCAGTTTAGTACGGAGTGAGGTTGCACGCACCCTCGGTATTATTAAAGGGGAAACCGTCGTAGAGCCGCTCGCGGACGCATTGGCAGATGACCAACGCGCCACCGTCCGGCGCGCCGCAGCGTGGGGACTCGGCACAGTCGGCGGTGCCGCTGTCATTGACCCGCTGCTGACTGCACTGAAGAAGGACAAACAGGGGGTGGTCCGTCAAGAAGCAGCGATTGCGCTCGGCAAAATTAAATCTGAGAAGAGTGCTAATGCTTTGTTGGATATATTGCAAACCGATAAATATGAAACCGCACGCCTTGAAGCGACCAAAGCACTCCGAGAAATTAACCCCACCCTCGTCGATAAAGCACTCGTTGATATCGTCAAGAAAGGTCTAGGGAGTTTCGAAGATGGATACGAGGTTATATCGGTGCAAAACGAAGTTATTGGGGCACTCATCAAAAATGGGAATGCCACAACGACCGGTTTCCTGCTTGACGCGCTCAGGTCTGCTAACGATGAGTGGACGCGCTGGGCACTTGTCTATATGATAGGGGTTATCCACGATAAATCAGCACTTACCACAATGCTCACCGAAATGCAGCATCCCAGCTATATTGTCCGCAAGCAGGCAGTAGCATCTATCGGTGGTTTTAAAGACCGGCAAACAGTGGACCCGTTAATTGCCATCCTTAAAAACCGCGAGGAGACGAAATCTATTCGGGCATCTGCTATATCTTCATTAGGTGCCCTTCGCGATGAACGTGCAGCCCCCGCGCTTCGGGAGGCACTTATGGATGAGAACAGTGCTGTCCGCTACCAAGCCGTCATCGCCTTGGGGGGTATCAAGGATGCAGCAGCAGTGTCAAAATTAAGCGAGATGGTTGAAAACCAACTAGAGGTTGACGCGGTCCGTGCAGCAGCGGTCACTGCGCTCGGCAACATCGGCGATAAGGCAGCGGAGGGTGTCCTCCTCCGTGCACTTGACATCCGAGTCGGCACTATTGCAAAAAATGCTATGATAGCCCTCGGAAGACTCAAAAGCACTCGCGCTGTCCCGCAGTTGATTGCAATTCTTGAGGACAAACGGGTGCCGTTGAATGCCAGCACCTATCTTCTGGCAGTTGCCTCTGCACGCGTAAAAGCAGCACTTGCCCTCGGTGAAATTGGCGGACCAGCCGCGGCAAGTGCTATCGCTGAACGGCTTATTGACGACACGGAATACATAGTCGCCCTAGAGGATGAGTGGAACAGACGCGCTGTTGGACTTGACGCACTGAAACGGAATTGGAGTTGGGAACTTTTCGTCACTGCATCTAGCAAGCTCAAGCTGCCTGAACGCATCGCAGAAAAAATGGCAGCACGCGAAGCAGACGAATGGGAAGATAGTGCTGTCAGAAACGCAGCGGCTGTCGCCCTGGGGCGTAGCCGGCCACTCAACGTTTCACAACTCAAGGCAGCACTTGCCGACCCCGACGAAGGCGTTCGCAAATCGACCGCACGGAAAATCGGACAAACTAATATGCTGCCCCTGGCAGCAGACCTCATCCCAATCGCGAACGGTGAAACAGAAGATACGAAAGATGTACGGCGACTAGCAACACAAGCCCTCGGTGACCTTGCCGATGTCGCAACAACCGACGCGCTCATTGACGTGATGAACACCGACGAAAATCATATCGAAATCCGGCGGGACGCAGCACGTGCACTCGGCAAAATCGGAACAGATACGGCGGTCTCGGCAATCGTTGCAAAACTATCCGAGCTGCATGAGGAACAAACGTCCCGCGCGTTCCGCCTCGCCCTAATATGGGCACTGGGAGAGGCTAAAAATAGCAACGGGACGCAGCTTCTTGAGAAAATCTTACAAGATACAGACGCGGATATTCATTTCCAAGCAGCATCCGCGCTCTTTGAAATTACAGGAAATGGCTACGGTTACAATCGAATATAGAGAAATAAACTTTTTTATCAACCCCTTTGCATAAGGAGATTTTCATGGCTTTTTTTGAATTACGGCAATACCGAACCCAACCCGGACAACGTGACAACTGGGTGAAATACATGGAAGAGACAATCATCCCGTTCCAGATTTCTAAAGGGATGGTAGTTATCGGCAGCTTTGTCGGTGAAGAAGAGGACGACCTTTACGTCTGGATTCGCCGATTTGAAGACGAGGCACAGCGGGAACAACTCTACGCGGCTGTTTATGAAGACGAACGCTGGGTGAATGAAATGTCCTCACGCGTTGGAGAACTCATCGACCGCTCAAAAATTGTGGTTACACGACTTGAAGCGACTTCGCGGTCACCACATCAGTAGGAGAAACCTGCCGAGCACGAATAACCAAAAACGGAGGTATACGCAACATGAACGCTGCTGACAAATACCTATTTGACCTCTGGGGATATGTCAATATTGACAATGTCCTGGGCACAGATGAACTCACAGAACTGAACGCTCTCATCGACGCACAAAATTATCCTGACCCAGCGGATGATAACATTCATTCACAACGGTTTGGCGGATTCTTAAACTGGGAGAACGACGCGTTTCGGAAACTCCTCAATCACTCCCGCGTCATGCCGTTCCTAGCAGAAATAGTGGGACCTAAATTCCGGCTCGACCACGTATACGGCATTTTGATGAGAGAGGGCAATCCGGGCGGAACACTCCACGGTGGCGGCACCCCTTACGACCCATCTCAGTACTATGTCTTCCGGAACGGACGTATGTATAACGGCTTAACCGTCGTCTCGTGGGCACTGACAGATATGCTGCCCGGACATGGCGGTTTCTGCTGTATTCCCGGCAGTCATAAGAGCAACTACTCCTGTCCCCCCGAGTTCCGACCGGTGAAGGACAACCCGACCTGTATGGTCCCGGTGCATCAGAAGGCGGGAGACGTTGTGATATTCACGGAAGCAATGACACACGGCACTTTACCGTGGACTGCCACACATCAGCGACGCTCTATTCTGTTCAAATACTCGCCAGGGCACGCTGCCTGGGGACAAGGCAGGTATGATGATACGCTTCGCGACCTGATGACAGACGATGACCAGAAGTTAATGCTGGAGCCGCCGTACGTTTCACATCGGAAACAGGTGGTCTAACACTACCAATCCGCCACACTGCCATCGGTGTCGTAATAGAACTCACCGCCCAGTTCTTCCGGATAGGTAGTGAGCGTCTGTTCCGCTGCCTTCGCGTCAATCTCAAATCCGAGCCCCGGCTTTGTGGGCAGTTCAATATGGCCGTCTGTGACCTGCCACTCCTCAGTGAAGAGACCGTCACCTAACCCGGCATCAATCTGCTCCTGGATTAGGAAATTCGGCACAACGGCATCAACGTGCAGCGATGCGGAGAAGGCAACCGGTCCAATCGCACAATGCGGAGCAATGTGCATGTAGTAAACCTCCGCCATGTTGGCAATCTTTTTCAGTTCCGTAATACCGCCAGCGTGTGAGGTATCCGGTTGTAGGTAGGCAACAGCTTGTTTCTCAAAAATTTCGCGAAATTGCCATCGGGTGAGCAAACGTTCCCCGGTGGCAATAGGAAACGGCACGTGGTCGGACACCAATTTGAGCGCGTCTACATTCTCTTGCGGTACCGGTTCTTCAACGAACATCGGGCGCATACCTTTGAGTTCATGGCAGACTTCAATAGCAAGGGCGGGGGTCATTTTGCCGTGAAAATCAAAGGCGAGTTCGACATGGGGACCAACCCATTCCCGCATGAGATAGGCGCGCTCTACAAATTCATCAATGACCGCCGGCGGTTCATGACCACGCCATTTGCCACCGGGACCGCTCTTAAACGCCGTGTAACCGCCTTTCTGTTGCAGAAATTTGAGACGTTCTTTCGCCGCGGCTTTTCCCTCGTCAGTTAAACTGCCGATGCCCCAGTGTGCATAAACGCGGATACGGTCGCGCACGGGGCCGCCCAATAATTGATAGGTAGGTACATCGTAGTATTTGCCAGCGATGTCCCACAAGGCTTGGTCAATACCGGACAGGGCAGACATCAAAATATTTCCGCCCCGGAAGAAGGCAGAACGGTAGACATGTTGCCAGTGATGCTCAATACGCAGTGGGTCTTTGCCGATAAAATAGTCAGCAAGTTCGTCCACTGCAGCCATAGTGCTTCTTGCCTTACCTTCAAGCGTAGTCTCACCCCACCCGACGATACCGGTATCTGTCGTAATTTTAACGAGACGCGTCCGTCGACGTGGGTAGAATTGTTCAATAGTCGCAATTTTCATAAGAATTTCCTTTATTTTTAGCAATTGGCAATTAGCAATTAGCAATTAGCAAGATGTTGTGATTCTAATACGCGTTCTGAAGCGCGTCAAAAACCTCTTTCTCTTGCTAACAGCTATAAGCCATAAGCCAAACCATAGGAGGAATTATGTCTTCACAACCTAATATTCTTTTCATGATTGCCGATGACCATCGGTTTGATGCCATTGCAGGTATGGGTGACCCAACCGTGCAAACACCAACGTTGGATTCTCTCATGGCGCGCGGAACGACGTGCCGCCAAACACATATCATGGGCTCTCTCGTCGGGGCAGTCTGTGTACCGAGCCGAGCTGCTGTCCTCACAAGTGCGAATCTCTTCCGCAGCGGTGGAAATCAGCTTAACCCAGATTTAGCTGTCTGGCCACAAGTCATGCGCGAGACAGGGTATCACACCTTTTTTAGCGGTAAGTGGCACAATGACAGACAGACATTTAACAACAGTTTCGATGACGGGGCTACAATTTTCTTCGGTGGCATGGGGAATCAATATAAGGTCCCAATTTTCGATTTTGATCCGACGGGGGCATACCCGAAAGATGCCAGATATATCGGTGATACGTTCTCAACGACGCTGTTTACAGACTCCGCCGTGCAATTTGTAGAAAACTATGACCAAACGGACCCATTTTTCCTTTATCTATCCTTCACTTCCCCTCACGATCCGAGAACAGCCCCGGGTGAATATGCCACAATGTATCCCCCAGAGGATATCCCTGTTCCAGAGAACTTTCTTCCCGAACATCCGTTTGACAACGGGGAGATGCGAATTCGGGATGAAGTATTGGCAGAATTCCCGCGCACCCCTGAAATCGTCCAGCAACACATCGCCGACTATTACGGAATGATTACACACATGGATGTCGAAATGGGACGCTTGTTGCAGACACTAGAGGCCACCGGGCATCTTGAAAACACAATTGTTATTTACACCGCTGACCACGGGCTCGCTGTCGGGCAACACGGGTTGCTTGGTAAACAGAATCTCTATAACCACAGCATCCGCGTCCCCTCAATATTCGCCGGTCCAGGCGTACCGGTCGGTCAGACAGTAGACGCTTTGACCTACCTCCACGACTTGTTCCCAACCGTGTGTGACCTTACCGGCGCTGACTGTCCGGACACAGTAGAAGGTCACAGCTTAGTTCCGTTGATGGAAGGGCATGTAGAGAAAGTCTACGATACAGTTTTCGCCGCATACAAAGACATTCAACGCACTGTCAGCGATGGCCGGTGGAAGCTAATTCGGTACTATGTTTCCAAAGATACAGGCAAAGGTACGGATTGCATCCAACTTTTCGACCTACAACGCGATCCGTGGGAAACAAAAGACCTATCTGATCGTCCGGAATACGCTGAACAGATTCGTGCATTAGGGGCTGACCTCAAAAAATGGCAGCACAAGACAAACGACTTTTTGAAAGATGCACCTATATTGCCATCCTAGGAGCCTCACCGTTTGTAGATGCGCTTACACAGCACGTCTACAAACGTGCTCATTTTTCGCGCCATTCTTAGTCCCGTACTATAGTTGGGACAATATCTGTGAGGTTGATGCCCGATTTGCAAAGTGCCCTCTTCTCTTTCTTATATTTCTTGCCAATTGCCAATCGCTAATCGCGATATGTTTATAGAGTGCTGCCGATGTTGAGCAATCGCGCAGCCTGTTCAGCCGTATCGGCTATCAATCGGGATGCGTCAGCGGATGCTTGTTCAAGCGACATCGGTTGCTGAACAATAGCCAACATCGCATCAATACCTTTATCATACACAGCATCAGCTCCCTCCGCGATGCCGCCAGCGATTGCAACTACAGGGAAATTATAGCTCTTCGCAACCCTAGCAACACCGACCGGTGTCTTTCCGAAAGCGGTTTGAAAGTCAAGCTGTCCCTCACCGGTAAAGACGAGGTCAGCATCTTTCATCCGTTCTTTGAGATTAACCGCCTCGATTATAATATCGACACCGAGTCGCAATTGGGCATCGAGGAACGCCATAAGTCCTGCCCCTAACCCCCCGGCGGCACCTGCCCCCGGTATATCGCCAAAGGATTTTCCAAGGGTGTGCATTAAGACGCGGTCGAAATGTGCCAGATATGTATCAAGCGTTTCAACCATTTCTGGGGTTCCCCCTTTTTGGGGGCCATAGACGTGCGACGCGCCTTTTGGTCCGGTCAACAGGTTATTGACATCACAGGCAACAACTGTTTCTGTTTCTGCTACGGCGGGATGTATGCTAGTTATATCTATAGATGACAATTGTCCGAGGCCGTCGCCACCGCGCGGTATCGGTTCACCGTTTGCGTTCAGCAGCTTGACTCCGAGGGCTTCAGCCATCCCTGCGCCGCCATCGTTCGTAGCACTTCCACCGATACCGATGATTAAGCGTCTGCATCCGAGTTCCAACGCGGTGTGTATCAGCTGCCCCGTGCCATACGTCGTGGTACGTAGCGGATTCCGTTTGTCCGCGGGAACAAGCGTGAGCCCAGAGGCAGAAGCCATTTCTATGACAGCCGTTTCTCCATCCGCGAGAATGCCGAATTTGGCCTCGACCTCATTTCCGAGGGGGGCGAGGACGCGTTCCGTTCGAATATGTCCACCGGTGGCATCGACGAGGGATTGAACCGTGCCTTCACCCCCATCTGCCATCGGAATTTTTTCAATAATGGCGTTGGGGAAGACGCGACGGAGCCCTTCTTCCATTGCCACCGCAGCTTGCAGCGCGGTGATGCTGCCTTTAAATGAATCCGGTGCCACTACAATCTTCATAGCGGCTAGTCTATCACAACGCCAGCAATTTGTCAAACAATTTCTGGGTGTATAAAGTTTTTGGATAACCAAAGGATAGATAACGAGTTGTGCTAAATAACTATTTGTCCAATATTATTTCACAATTATATAACGTCTTGTTAGTTTTTATCATTGGTTGATTCCTTCTTTAGTCCCAGTATTCGGGCAAGCAGCCCGCTCCTCAAGGACGATATCTTTATAGAAAGTCGTTTCCACCCCGGCCTCTTAGTCCCAGTATTCGGGCAAGCAGCCCGCTCCTCAAGGACGATATCTTTATATGAATGTCAAATATCTGTGAAAACAACAAAAACAACTCGTTAACTAGCACAAGTCGTTTCTTTAGTCCCGTAGGGACGATATCTTTATAGAAGCAGCGGTTCCCGCCCCGGCCTCTTAGTGGTTTACTCGGTAATTAATTTTGGTTTCGCCCGTTCTAAATACCCCCCTAACCCCCCCCGCAAGCAGGGGGGAAAGGACTTTTGGGGTTATTACATGAGTTTTATATCTGATAAATCTTTAGCGAGTGAACCACTTAGTCCCGTAGGGACGATATCTTTATAGAAGCAGCGGTTCCCGCCCCGACTCTTAGTCCCGTAGGGACGATATCTTTATAGAAGTGCAAACGGATATTTATTATCAAGCTCACGTTTTTATGAAGAAAAATCAAACCATTCGCAACTAACATAACAGCACCCCAAAACATTTTTCGGAGAGAAGCGGCACGGTTTGCAACTCACCTGACCAGACCTCGATAGCGAAAGTGTAACATTTCATTTTTTTTAAAAATCGTCCAAGGGGGGTGTAAACGGGTTACAAACATAGACGGGGTGTGAGTTTCCGCACATTCAGAACCCAAAACCGAATGTTACACTTTGTGTCGAAAGTGTAACATTCGCACCGGTTTTGCACAAAAACTTTACACACCCAGCACCCATCGACAATTGAATGTCTCTGCTAGGAAAAAATGATTTGACAAAATAGAGAAATTATGTGAGAATTTTATATATTATTCGACGATTAGAAAGGAATTTTTACAATGGCATATACATTTCATCACATCCATCTTCGATGTGAAGACCTTGAAGCGGCAATTCACTATTACGAGAAGATGTTAGATGGGAAGGTTACCGAGACTGTTGAGGTGAGAGGTTTAAAAATTGTACGCATGGACATCGGTGGCGAACAAATTTTTCTCTCCCCTAAGTTTGGCGACATGGACGTAGAGCCCACTAGCGGAAATCCACGCTGGGGTGTCTATCAACTCGCTTTTACTGTGGAAGATTTGGATGCAGCGGTTGCTGACCTACAGGAAAAAGGGGCTGAACTTGAAGACCTGAAACCCGCCGGACTCATGATGGCGTTTTTCAAGGGGCCCGATAACGTGCAAATTGAACTTATTGAGGCATAACGATTAAGATGGGGTTTTTGAACCGCTATCACCGATTGTATTCTTGGCGTTCGCTGATAAGATGCGGTTATCGGCTTGGGGTTACGGATTGAATGAAATTTAGTGAGCTTTTCTATACAATTCAGGGGGAAGGACAGCTTATAGGTGTTCCATCGGTTTTTTTTCGAACGAGCTATTGCAACCTCAGATGTATCTGGTGTGACACACCCTACACATCTTGGAAACCTGAAGATAGAGACATCACTGTTGCTGAAAGCGTCGAGGCAATTGTCCAGTACAATTGCAAGCACGTCGTCATCACAGGTGGCGAACCGTTCATTCAAACTGCGGAGCTGATAGCACTATGTCGCGAGTTGGATAGACGGGGGCACCATATCACGATTGAAACGAATGCGACGCGCTTCGCTGCGGTTGCTGCACATCTGATTTCTATGAGCCCGAAGTTGCGCAATTCCAATCCCCCGACAGATAATCGCTTTTTCAAGCGACATGAGCGGGAACGTATCGCGCCTGAAGTTATCCGAAAATTTTTGGATACCTATCCGTGCCAAGTCAAGTTTGTGGTAGACACTCCCGATGATCTGGAGGAAATTCAAACGTTGCAGAAAAATATCGGTATTCCGGCAGAGACGATTCTGCTGATGCCTCAAGGCATAACGCCGCAGACGCTACAGCAGAAGCAGGCATGGCTGGTCGAGCTCTGTAAAGAGAACGGATATCGCTACTCCCCCCGCATGCATGTTGATATCTGGGGCAATGAACGCGGGGTCTAACAGAAGCGAGGGAAGACGTTCAGCGGACTAATTGATGGAAAGGGAAGATTTGATAGATGTCACGTATAGCACAAAGGATAAGCGGCTGTTATAGGCGAGTCCTGCTTTTTCTCATCGCGATTCTCCTTGTCTGTATAGGCATTGGCGCGATTGTTTACAGCCGAGTCGGCGGACTTGAAGGGGCACGCTATTGGATGGCTGAGCGTGCTCTAAATGGGACAGAAAAGCACCTGCTGACAAACCGCCCCGATGGTATTCCACAGGAGCAGGTGGTTACGCTATTTAAAAGGGTTCGGGATGCGAATAAGAATCGACAGGTCGATTTGATAGCACTTTACAAGGTGCTTGAGGCGTATCAAGTCGCTTACAAGGCGTTGGGCTCGGAGCAGAAAGCATTTTTGGAATCAAAAAAGCTGTCAACGCCAGAGGTGGAAGTGTTCTTAAGTGAACTTGAGAAGACAATTTTTTCAGAATAGCGGGTTTGGTTAGGGATGGGCATTTTGGAACGTCGCAATCATCTGCCGAATATCTGTTATATCTGCGTCATCGCTCAAACGGTTTCTGATAATTACGGTGAGAGCCTGTTGAAACCGTTCCTTTACATCGCCCCAGGCTGTGAGCAACACCCGGCTTTCAAGGGTGTCTGGGCGTGCAATCGCTTTCAAGAGCCGGTGGATAATAGAGAGATAGAAGAGTAGATGATGACCATCTACACGTGCAGCGATGTCCGCCGGTGAGCATGTCTCGCGATGTGTGGTCACCCATTCTGCGTAGCGATTGACGAGTTCGCGGTTCAACAGTGAGACGAAGTTCGCGCCTGCTTGATTCGCACCAATGCTATTGAAGAATTGTGTTAACCGCTGTTCTGGCCAATCCCAGCCGACGCTTCCGAAATCGATGAAGAACGGGTTTTCCCCGGCAATCGTGATGTTGCGTGCCTGATAATCAAGGCTATTCAAAGTGAGTGGGGCATCCTGAAGTCGGCGCGACAGGGATGTCCATGCGGTGTCAAGCTGTTCTGCTTCGGATGGAGTCAGTGCTGTGCCGCTTAAATGGGCGAGATAGCTGACGGTTTTTTTACCCTGTTCGAGCACACGGTGTAGGTTAGCATTCGGCTCGGAACGGAATATGTAAGGTTTAAATTGCCTGGCGTTTTCTGAAAAAACGGTTTCAATTCGACAAAGTTCCGTAAGGATAGTGTGCAAAATAGACTGGATATCTGCTATCGGGTGTTTTTGTGCTAGGGTGTCAAGTGTCAGTTCCCCGCACCATGCTAGGAGTAGGACGTGGTCAAGCTCAGACTGCCAAATAATCCTCGGAACGGGGCACCCGTTTCGGTATAACGTTGACAACACAGCGGACTCAATTTGGAAGGGTGTATAGCCTGTTTTAACAACTGGTGTGGTGATGTCATGCTGTTTAAGCAGATAGCTTTCGGTCCCGATTTTCAACCGGTAGACGTTTCGTTTTTGCTGTGTGCCGTGCAGAATTGGTTCAACGCGGATTGCCGCGGGGTTGATTTGGAGATGTTCCGCAATCCGCTCAAGGAGTTGTTGCATTTTTAAAGGTCCCCAGCACTGTGTGTTCTTTCTTGTAGCATAAACTTCCAGTTTGTGTGTAGCATTTAGTTTGTGTTCTTTCGTAGCATAAACTTCCAGTTTGTGTGCTTTATCGTAGCATAAACTTCCAGTTTGTGTTCTTTCTTGTAGCATAAACTTCCAGTTTGTGTGCTTTATTGTAGCATAAACTTCCAGTTTGTGTGCTTTATTGTAGCATAAACTTCCAGTTTGTGTTCTTTCTTGTAGCATAAACTTCCAGTGCACGCTTTGTGTTCTTTCTTGTAGCATAAACTTCCAGTTTGTGTGCTTTATCGTAGCATAAACTTCCAGTTTGTGTTCTTTCTCGTAGCATAAACTTCCAGTTTGTGTTCTTTCTTGTAGCATAAACTTCCAGTTTGTGTTCTTTATCGTAGCATAAACTTCCAGTTTGTGTTCTTTCTTGTAGCATAAACTTCCAGTTTGTGTTCTTTCTTGTAGCATAAACTTCCAGTTTGTGCCGTTCTTGCTAATCGCTAATCGCTAATCGCCAATTGCCAAATGCCAATTCCTAAAATAGACGTTGGGTCTGGCGTTAGGTTGAGATTCACGGATAAATCTAAAAAAAATGTTGCATGCTTTGTGAAAACGTGGTATAATTAAAGCAGCATAAAAGGAATAATACAACTATGGATACGACACGTCTCCAGATTTGCACGGCGGGTTCTCTCATTGCGAGAGTCTGATGCAGATGTGAAGGAGATGGGTGTTTAAACCCAATAGGAGCCTTAGGGTTCCAATAAACCTAGGAGGTTTTTTTTGGCAGTTACAATGAAAGAACTCCTTGAATGTGGAGTTCACTTCGGGCACCAAACCCGGCGCTGGAATCCGAAGATGGCTGAGTATATCTTCGCTGAGCGTAACGGGATTTATATTATTGATTTGCAGAAAACCTTGCGAATGCTTGAAACAGCGGTCGAGTTTGTTCAAGAAGTTGCCGCCAGAGGCGGTTCAGTTCTGTTTGTCGGAACGAAACGGCAATCTCAAGAAGCGGTTTTCGAGGAGGCGCACCGGTGCAAAATGTATCATGTCAACCATCGATGGCTCGGTGGGATGTTGACGAATTTTCAGACGATTCGCCGTAGTATCAAGCGACTTGATGAACTTGATGCACAAGAAGATAGTGGTGAGATCGAAAAGCTCCCTAAGAAAGAAATTATTCGGCTTAGACGGGAAAAAGGTAAATTGTCTAATAACCTCAGCGGTATCAGAGAGATGCCTGTTCTTCCGGAGGTTGTTATCGTCACTGATACGCGTAAGGAGCATACTGCGATTGCTGAGGCGAATAAGCTCGGTATTCCGATAATTGCAATAGTTGATACCAATTGTGATCCGGACCCCATTGACTTACCGATTCCTGGCAATGACGATGCTATCCGGTCAATCCGGTTAATTTGCTCGGTGCTGTCGGAGGCTGTAATTCAGGGTCGGGGTGACGTTTTAGAGGGGCAGGAAGTTGCGGCAGAAGCTCCAAAACGTGATGCTGAGCCGACACCTCTTGACATTGTTGCAGAAGTGGAGCGGCACGAAGAACAGACAGCGCAAATTGTTGATGCTGCGCATCTTTCAGCGGAGCCGGAGGCAATTGGCGATGGAGAGCAACGACAGGGAAGACCGCCACGCCAGGGCCAGAGAAAAAGAGCACGTCGCCCAAGAAGACCAGGACAATAAACGGCTATTTATAAAGGCAACGGACAATGGCTCTCTTGGAGGTCTTAATCGGAATTCTCTGAAACTTAAATGCAAATTGGAGGAAATATGGCAATTACAGCAAAAATGGTCAGTGAGCTCCGTTCGCGAACAGGTGCCGGAATTATGGACTGCAAAAAGGCATTAACTGAAACGGATGGAGATATGGAGGCAGCAATTCAGAAATTGCGTGAACAAGGTTTGCGCGCTTCTGAAGTCAAAGGCGGACGAGCAACAGAAGAGGGGCTCATCGTCTCCTATATTCACCCCGGGAATCGGGTCGGCACTTTAGTGGAATTAAATTGCGAAACCGACTTCGTTGCAAGAACGGAACAATTTCAACAGCTGGCGAAAGAAATTGCTATGCAGGTAGCTGCTGCGAAACCGAAATACGTTACTAAAGACGATGTTCCCGAAGAAGAACTCGAAGCGGAAAAAGCAATCTTGAAAACACAGGCTCTACAAGAAGGAAAACCTGCCCATATTGTTGATAAAATCATCGAGGGGAGACTTTCCAAATTTTACACCGAAACGTGTTTACTCCAACAACCTTACATCCGCGACGCTGACAAATCTATAGAAGATCTCGTCAAAGATGCAATCGCACAGCTTGGAGAAAATATCGTTGTTAAACGTTTTGTACTCTATGTCCTCGGACAGTGAAACTTACCGGGGCAAGCGATTATCGCTGAACGGTGGCAGGTCGATGTCTGAATTTAAACGGGACGGGCCACTCGTTCGAAATCTATAATCTATAATTTGAAAGGACTAGGTGAATTCAGATGCAAGATATACTGCAACAAGCTGAATCGCGCATGAAGAAAACGGTTGAGTCCACAGGGGCAAAGCTGTCGCATGTTCAAACAGGTCGGGCGAATACTGCCCTCTTGGACCAGGTTACGGTCAATTACTACGGTAATAAAACGCCTCTGAATCAGGTTGGTACCATTACGTCTCCAGAGGCGCGCCAGCTTGTGATTCAGCCTTGGGACAAGACATTAATTACGGAGATTGAGAAAGCAATCGCCCTTGCGGATTTAGGGTTTTCTACGAATAACGATGGAAATGTTATCCGGGTTCAGGTGCCGGAACTTACAACGGAGCGGCGTGTTGAACTCACGAAGCTAGTTCGGAAATTAGCAGAAGAGGGCAGGGTCGCTATCCGGAACATCCGCCGTGATGCTAATGATGCCATCCGGAAATCGGAAGGAAACGATGCAAGCGCGGGCGGTAGAAAAAGTAAAGGTAGAAGCGGCGATAAGAAAAAGGGCCGCAGCGATTCTGATCCGGTCCAAAAACTAACGGACACTTACGTGAACCAAATTAACGATTTATCCTCTGCAAAAGAATCCGAGCTGTTAGAGAATTAAGTTATGTTTTGGCGGCGAGTCTTAAGCATATTTGTGTTGGCTCCGCTAGTTTTCCTGATTGTCTACCAGGGCGGTTGGTTTCATGCAATTCTCATCTCTATTGCCGCCTTGATAATGCAAATTGAGTATTGCAAGTTGGTGCAGCACCTTGGCAGAAAACTAGGTTTTGTGATGCCGGTGCTTTTAACGGTTGCCTTCTGCTGTTTTGCACAGTTCTTGCCAGCACCAGCAAAAGTATTGAATGCTTTTTTGCTGTTTGGTTTCTTTGCTTTCGTCCCGCTCTATGTTTTTGCTGAAAGCATCTTGAGCGGTAAAGTCGAGGGCAAATTGGTAACCGTCGCTTTGAAGTTCACCGGCATTATCACTATCGGCTGGTTATTTGGGTACCACCTTATCCTACTACGAAATACCGAGGCAGTAGGCAGGCCGCTGCTCTTTTTGCTCATGGGGGTAGTCTGGGGCAGTGACACTGGGGCTTACCTTATCGGTAAAGCTATCGGTAAACATCGCCTCAACACCCCGGTTAGCCCGAGAAAAACGGTTGAGGGTACTGTTGCGGGATTAATTGTGGGAATCTTAATCAGTCTTGCTCTCACTGCATGGCTTTTACACGACACGTTCTCTCTGATAACTGCTGCGTTCATCGGATTAATATTGAGTGCTTTAGGACAATTCGGTGACCTGAGTGTTTCCCTTATGAAACGCACCGCTGGTGTCAAAGACTCTGGGGATGTCATACCGGGGCACGGTGGATTCCTTGATAGGTGCGATAGTTTAATCTTTAGCACCCCCGCGCTCTATTACTATGTGGAGATAACAAGGCATTTGGCACAGTAGCAAATAGCAAATAGCAGGATGCTGTGATTCTAAGAAGAACTCTGAAGCGCGTCAGAGGTTTCTCCTCTCTGTTTTCTGTCTCTTGCTAACAGCCAGCGAGGTTTCCAATAGCCAACAGCCATTGCCCGATTTTACTCCGTTCAATCCGACCTACAAATACGGCTAGGGGGCAACTTGAGTTATACATTATGAAGCACATCGCCATCCTGGGTAGCACCGGTTCCATTGGAAAGAACGCGCTCGACGTTGTTGAAACGCATGCTGACGAATTTAAAGTTGTCGGGCTCGCTGCAAATACGGATGTGGATACCCTCGAACATCAGGTAAGGCAGTTTCGACCGAAGGTGGCTGCGCTGAATCAACCCGCAGCTGCGGCACGTCTCCGCGAACGGCTCCATGACCTCAAGGGTACAGAGGTACTCGCCGGTGCGGAAGGGCTCCACACAGTCGCTACGATGCCAGAGGTCGAACAGGTCTTAGATGGCATGGGCGGCAGCGCGGGGTTGTTACCGACGTTCGCTGCGATTAATGCCGGCAAGGATATCGCTTTCGTTAACAAAGAGGTGATGGTGATGTGTGGGCCCCTCGTCATGGAGGCGGTCCGCGCAAACGGCGTTAACCTGATACCGATAGATGGCGAGATGAGTGCAATTTTCCAATGTTTAGAAGGTGCACGCGACCGGCAGGTGGATATCCACAAATTATTGCTAACCGCATCTGGCGGCCCTTTTCGCGATACCCCAAAGGCGGCTCTTCAAAGCGTAACGCCGCAACAGGCACTGCGTCACCCCAATTGGGATATGGGCGCGAAAATTACGATTGATTCCGCAACGATGATGAACAAAGGGTTAGAGGTCATTGAGGCGAAATGGTTGTTTGATGTTGAGCTTGCAAAAATTGATATTGTTATCCATAGAGAAAGCATTATTCATTCTATGGTTGAATGGGCAGATGGCTCAACGCTCGCCCAGTTGGGGCCGACGGATATGCGTATCATGATTCAATATGCACTAACATACCCGCGCAGACTTTCTACACCGGTACCACGGCTAGATTTGCGGGAGATGGGAACGTTACATTTTGAGCCGGTTGATGTAGAAAAATTTCCGTGCATTTCGCTTGCATACACCGCCGCTGAAGTTGGTGGTACTCTTCCTGTTGTGCTTAGCAGTGCGGATGAAGTGGTAGTAAGTGCTTTTCTTAACAATGCTATCGGGTTTATGGATATTCCCGCTATTTTGCAGAAAGTTATGGACAAACACCTTGTGATTTCAAATCCGATGCTTGAGGATATCCTTGAGGTCGACCAATGGGCGAAATCGACTGCCCGAGCAATCATATTTAGCCGTTAGCAATTAGCAAATTGGCAATTAGCAATTGGCAAGATTTTGTGATTCTAAGCAGGTTTCTGACGCGCGTCAAAAAAACTCTTTCTCTTGCTAATAGTTTCCAACAGCCAACAGCCAACAGCCAAACTATAAAAGGACAAATAATGGAACTTATTCAATCAGTACTGGCAAGTATTCCGGGCATCGGTGTGGTTAAATGGATACTGCTCGCTGTTATTCCCCTCGGTTTTCTTATCTTTATCCATGAACTTGGTCATTTTCTCGCAGCAAAACGGGCGGGGATTAAGGTCAACACCTTTTCCATAGGTTTCGGTCCGAGGGTTTTCGGATTTCAACGGGGTGAAACGGAGTACAGGCTCTCTTGGCTGCCCTTTGGGGGGTATGTCCAAATGGAGGGCGAAAATCCGACTGAGCAGACTGGGGCTCCCGGTGAATTTGGGAGCGCATCGCTAAGCAGTCGCGCATTTGTCGTGATAGCAGGACCTGCTATCAACCTTCTATTCGGTATGTTGATATATTGGTTTGTCTTCGGAGTCGGCCTCAACAGAACATCTGCTGATTTTATTGAAAGGTTAATTGGGCATTCTATTGGTGAAAAAGAGGTGCGCGTCCAGCTAGGGGAACTTGCCGATGATGGCCCAGGGGCAGCCGGGGGCTTAATGCCCGGCGACACAATCGTTTCAGTGAATGGAGACACGCTCACAAGCTGGTCAGCTTTTCAGACCAGAATTTTTACGAGTGCGAAAAAACGGCTCGAGTTTGTGGTTGAACGGGATGGGGTGCACCAGACACTTTTTGTTACACCTGAAGCGACCCCCGAAGAGGAATTGAGAGGCAACAACCCGCGCGGCGATATAGGCAGGCTCCGCGTCGCTGAAGGACAGGAGACAGAGGTTGCTGAGGTTACCCCCGGAAGTTTAGCAGCACTTGCAGGTATACAGGTTGGAGACAGGGTTGAAACTCTCAACGGAGAAACGCTCTATAACGTACCGGACTTTGGCACTTGGATTTGGCGACCAACCGCGGGATGGCTCGATGCAAAACATCAACACCTTTATCACCGCATCGACCAGAGCCCGGAGGGATTTGAAATCGGCATTCGCAGAGGCGAAGAAAAATTGACAGTTCAACTGCCAGCACAGTGGCACGTAATAGCGAGAGTACAATCTAAAAGTACTGCGCAAAACGCAGGCATTCAGAGCGGCGATATTCTCGTCAGTCTCAACGGACAACCTGTCAACAGCGAGACACTCTACACGAAACTGAACGCATTAACAGACGGACCGATTGCTCTCGGATTAATTCAGCAGGGCATCGAAAAAACGGTAATGCTTTCGGAAGCAGAAATTTCGGGAATAGATGATGAACGCACATTTTACGGTCTGACATTGCAAACTACCCTAAGCGGGATGACGTTCGCCCCGCCCCAAGGACCGTTGCCTGAATATAATGTTTTTACCGCATTTGAAAAAGGCCTTGAAACCACCTATTTAACGCTTACGGTTATCGCTCGAACACTAAAACAGTTAATAAGCGGAGAGGTATCGCCTAAATATCTCACCGGTCCTATCGGTATTGGGCAGGCAACGAAGAACATATTTGAAATCGGTTTAATTAGTTTCCTATTTTTTATCGGGTTTATCAGTATTAATCTCGCTATTGTAAATTTATTACCGATTCCCATTGCTGATGGCGGGCATCTGCTGTTTTTCGCGATAGAGAAAATCAGAGGCAAACCGGTACCCCGTAGGGCACAAGAAATCGTTCAACAGGTCAGCTTCCTCCTTATCATTGCACTGTTTGTGTATATCACCTGGTTCGATAGCCTGACACTGTTTAATCAGCTCCGGAATTGATTAACAGCAGGACTTACGCAAATTTAGAACATAAGCTCGTAGGGGCTGGGTCCCCCAGCCCGCTAAGTCAACCTCTAAATCCCATTATCTATGGATTTTAGCAACGTGCTGCGTAAGTCCTGAACAGATTGAGCGGATAGAAAACGTGCCGTCAGAGAGATGTTATGGATAAAGCGAAACTCAAAGAGGAATATTTACAAATTGCTGTAACTGTGAGGGAATACGTGGAAGAACAACTTCAACTCGGTTTCAGAGAACTACAGGAGCCTGAACCGGAATCCGAATTTGCGGGGTTAGACCTACCTGCGCTCGCCGCTGAGGCTCAAGGTTGCACGAAATGTGGGCTGCATGCAACGCGGAACGCTGTCGTTTTCGGAGTCGGCAACCCGAATGCCGATTTGATGTTTATCGGTGAGGCTCCCGGTGCTGACGAAGACCGACAGGGTGAACCGTTTGTCGGCAGGGCTGGGCAATTACTAACACAAATTGTTGAATCAGGAATGAAACTCAAGCGCGAAGATGTCTACATCGCCAATGTCATTAAGTGCCGTCCGCCCGGCAATAGAAACCCGGAACCCGATGAGGTTACAACCTGTACTCCTTATTTGGTCCGCCAAATAGAACTGATTCAACCTAAAGTGATTGTGGCACTCGGAAGTGTTGCTGCGAAGATGTTACTGGATACGAAGGTGGGTATTTCAAAACTTCGCGGGCAATTCTATCCGTATCGTCCCGCCGGGATGCTCGACAAGGGGCCAGCGATTATGCCGACCTATCATCCAGCGTATCTACTCCGAAACCCAAATGCGAAACGTGATGTGTGGGAAGATATGAAAAAAGTGCTCGCTTTCTTAGCTGAAGATTTCTAATTGAAAAGAGGAATAGTTGTTATCCAGTTTGTGCCCATTGTAGCATAAACTTAATGTAGCATAAACTTCCAGTTTGTGCCTCTTTATTGTAGCATAAACTTCCAGTTTGTGCCTCTTTATTGTAGCATAAACTTCCAGTTTGTGCCTCTTTATTGTAGCATAAACTTCCAGTTTGTGCCTCTTTATTGTAGCATAAACTTCCAGTTTGTGCCTCTTTATTGTAGCATAAACTTCCAGTTTGTGCCTCTTTATTGTAGCATAAACTTCCAGTTTGTGCCTCTTTGTTGTAGCATAAACTTCCAGTTTGTGCCTCTTTGTTGTAGCATAAACTTCCAGTTTGGGTCTTCCGTTCTCCGTTTCATTTCTAACAACCGGTAATGATAGAATAATTAATAAAAATGGTATTATCAGCCGTTAATCAGGAATACCGAAATAGATGTCTTACGCGAATGTTGCTTTTCCTATTGCAGTAAATCAACTGTTTACATACACAGTGCCACCGCATCTGGATTCTGTGCTGCAGCCCGGTGTTCGGGTCTTAGCTCCTTTTGGCAGAAATAATCAGGAGGGGGTTGTCGTTGAACGGATAGCGGAAACCGAACTTCCCCCGAACAAGGTTAAGCGTATTTCTGATTGTCTTGATGATATTCCTACGTTCTCCCCTGAGCTGCTTTCACTCACAAAATGGATGGCAGACTACTATCTCACCTCCTGGGGCAATGCTCTCTTTTGTGCAGTCCCCGCTGCGGTGCGAACTCAAAAACAGCAACGTGTGCAGCTCTGTCCTGATGGTCCATCTCCGACAGGAAAGGTTCAAAAGGAAATTGTCGCGCTTTTGGAAACAGAGGGGGCACTCTCACCCAATCAGCTTGCCCGTCGGGTTGGCGTAAGTTCCACGAATCTCCGCCCTAAGATTACAGCTCTTCGAGAAAAGGGTGTCGTTGATGTCTATGTTACACACAAACCTAATGCTACGACTCAGGAAACCACAATGGCTGCCCTAGCACTACCGCCCGCCGATATTGAGGCGGAGATTTTTGAATTAAACAGGGGTGAGGATGAATACGGCAAGCTTACGAAGGGTCGGCCCCGTGCTGCTTCTGTGAAACAGGCGGAGATACTGAAAACTCTGCTGGATGCAAACGTGCCTTTAGCTGTACCGGAACTTACAAAACAGGTGGGGACGAGTGCATCTCTGCTCCGTACGCTTGAAAGACGCGGATTTATCCGAATCACGCGAGCTACAGTCGTGCGAAATCCATTGAGTTGTCAACCTGTTGCACCTACACAGCCTCATGCCTTAAATTTGGCACAATCGGAGGCGTTCTCACAAATCCGTGAGGGATTTCAAGCAGGTAATGGCTCAAAACAGGCTTTCCTACTTCATGGCGTAACCGGAAGCGGTAAAACGGAGGTGTATATGCAGGCAATTGCACCGATTCTTGAAAGTGGGAAATCGGTTATTGTCCTAGTGCCAGAGATTTCACTGACACCGCAGACCGCCTCTCGGTTTATCGGACGTTTTGGGGAGCGTGTCGCTGTGCTCCACAGTCGATTGAGCACGGGTGAACGTTATGACCAGTGGCATCGCATTCAGAAAGGCGAAGCGACAATTGCCATAGGTCCCCGTTCTGCTGTCTTTGCCCCTGTCCAACGCCTCGGTTTGCTGGTTATTGACGAGGAACACTCAGATTCCTATAAATCGGAAACCGCGCCGCGCTACCATGCACGCGAGGTTGCCCAGAAACGCGCCGAGCTCGCAAATTGTCCCTTGCTGCTCGGAAGTGCAACACCTTCCCTTGAAAGTTTCCATAACGCACACAACGGTACGTATCAACTGCTCACACTCCCAACACGGGTGTTAGATCGAAAGATGCCTGAGGTTCACATAGTGGATATGCGCGATGAACTCAAAAAGGGAAATCGTACTATTTTCTCCGAGCGGCTCCGGGATGGTATTGAACAACGGCTTGCCCGCCGTGAGCAAATTATCCTTTTTCTTAACAGACGCGGATACTCTACCTATGTGTTCTGCCGAACATGTGGTTATGTAGAAAGGTGCAAGAACTGCTCAATTTCGTTGACGTTTCACTTTGAAACGAAGCAATTGGTGTGCCATCACTGTGGTCATAGACGCAACACACATGCTACCTGTCCGCAGTGTGCCAGCCACGCTATAGATTATTTTGGACGGCGAGGGTTCGGCACGGAAACGGTGGAACAGGAGGTACAAAAGGTGTTCCCGAAGGCGAACGTCAAGCGGTTTGATGCGGATTCAACGGCACGAAAAAACGCACATCAACAGATTTTAAAAGCTTTTCAGGAGCACGAGATTGATATATTAATCGGGACACAGATGGTGGCGAAAGGGTTGGATTTTCCGAACGTGACGCTTGTCGGGGTCATTGTGGCGGATACCGCCTTAAATTTACCCGATTTTCGAGCAGGTGAACAGACATTCAGTCTGCTCACGCAAGTCGCAGGCCGCTCCGGACGCGCAGAGGTCGCCGGTGAGGTTATCGTCCAAACCTACATGCCTGAACACTACTGCATCGCAGCGGCACAGCAGCATGATTATGTCGGTTTTTATGAAAAAGAGGTCGAGGCGCGGAGTGCATTACAATATCCTCCTTTTTCACGTGTCGCAACCCTTCTGCTCCGGGGCAAAAATGAGGACCTTGTTATCGCAGCTGCACGGGCGGTACATGACCAGCTTCAACGTTGGCAAACTGAGCGGTTTTCTGATGTAGAAGTACTCGGGCCTGCCCCCGCACCGCTCTCAAAAATTGAGGGGAAATTTCGCTGGCATTTTCTCCTCCGAAGTAAAAATATTGATAAGATATGTCAACTCCTCCGTGAATTAACTGACGAACCGCCACAAGCACTTAAACCTAGTGCTATTGAGGTAATTATTGATATCGACCCAACCAATACATTGTGAATTAGCGATTAGCAAATTGGCAATTAGCAATTAGCAAGACGTTGTGATTATAGTCAGGTTTGTGACGCGCGTCAAAAACCTCTTCCTCTTGCTATAGGTTTCCATTATAGACAATTATACCGGTTTAATTGCAGTCCTCTGTTTCGTTAGGAGGCGCGGTGTGAGAGAAATGAAAATCTGCGATTTTCATGAAATCTTTCTCCCCCGCCCGCTTTGAAAAACCGTGTTTATTAGGCGAGGTGACCTCGCCCCTACGGAGATTAACTTTCTCCATTTCTTCCTTGATATCTTTCAACACATTATGGTAGAATACAAATATGGCACAAGAATATAATAATACAGCAAGAATTTTACTAACAGAGCATGCTACCGACATCTCACAATTTGTGCTCGACACAGAGGACGTTGAAGTCCTTGAGAATATTGACACGGAACAGCAACACACCGTCGCACGCCGAACCGATAGCACAAAACGCATTCGTGTCGACGGGCACGAGGCGATATTGCACATTGAGCTCCAACTTCGGGATAGTACGCATAGACCGATGTGGGCACGAAACGCTGAATATCAGGGTTATCTCATCGGTCAACATCAGGTGCCTGTCTATACCAGCACTATCTATTTCCACCGAAACGCGGGCAAGAATGACCCTGGGAAATACGAATATAGCTGGAACGGATTTGTGTATACCCTACACTATAAGGTAATCCGTCTGAGTCAGATAGATGGCAAATCGGTTTTGGAGCGGCAAGCCCCGGGTTTGCTGCCGTTTACACCGCTGATGCAGCGGCCGGCGGGTATGGATTTAGACCGGTGGGTTCAAGAATGCGTTGATACGACATTATCTGCGCCTGTTGATGAGCAGATGCGGTCCGATTTACTGTTCGCTACCTATCTGTTTGGGAGCATTGTGCATGACGCTACGGTGTATAGACACCGTATACGGGAGGAACTTATGATAGAGTCTAAAGGATACCAACTCCTTATCAGAGAAAATACCATTGAAAACACGTTGGCTTTGCTGGAATCCCGATTCCAACCTGAGGCAGTCAATACTGTCCGACCGGTACTTCTTCGCATAGACGACTTGGAAAAACTAAAGCAGTTGCTCGTTGCAGCAGCAAGAGTGCCAAACATAGAGGCCTTTGCACGAATGCTACACGAGTAGCAGCCTTTGCGCTTGTTGATGAGCAGATGCGCCCCGTTGTATAGACCCGTATACGGGAGGAACTTATGATAGAGTCTAAAGGATACCAACTCCTTATTATAGAAAATACCATTGAAAACACGTTGGCTTTGCTGGAATCCCGATTCCAACCTGAGGCAGTCAATACTGTCCGACCGGCACTTCTTCGCATAGACGATTTGGAAAAACTAAAGCAGTTGCACATCGCAGCAGCAAGAGTGCCAAACATAGAGGCCTTTGCACGAATGCTACACGAATAACAGCCTTTGCGCTTGTTGCCGGGCAGACGCGCTACATTTAGACTTGCAACGTTTAAAAGGAAAAGGAATAATTATATATGGAAAACCGGATATTTGATAAACTTGCTGATACGGAGCGACTTGCACAAAGTCCTATTCTCGTTTTTGCTGCGGACCCGCTTGCCTCCGCTGGTATTCAAGGACTGGGACAAGTTCAGCATCCAAAACCGCATTATCGTACCCACGCGGAGTTTTTACAACTTCAACGCGACCTCGTTGCTGATGGACAGCTAGATGGATTGCTGATGACACCCGCAGATGCGGAAACACTTGCCCTTGAAGAAAACCTGTTTGCGAATTCACACATCACGCCTATTGTCCGAATGAATTCGGAGACAGCTATCTGGAACCCCCGTTTCGGAGTTTATACCTCTCGACCCTCCCTGCCTTTTCAAACGGTGTTCCCTGAGGACATGCAACGTTATTGCGAAACACTTATCGGTCCTGCCCTTGAATGCCGTGTTAATCTCGGATTATATTCTATTACGCTCAACAATGACCCTGTCATTGACGAACGGATGTTGCAGGCGTATGTGCAATTTGCACATATCGTTGGCGAAATTGAGGGTTTTGACCATCTGTTAGAGGTTTTTCTGCCGAATGTTAAACTGCCGGGGATGGATGAGGAGAAGCGCGGTATGTACGTTGCAGACTCTATCGTTCGCACAATGAGCTATCTCCGAAAACATCAACGTCCCCGGTTTATCAAAACTGCCTACACGACTGCTGAAGTCTGGCGTGAGTTGTGTGAATTCGATACAACCCTTGTTATCGGGGCTTTAGGGGGCCCGCGGCAAAATGCTCGGAGCACCTTTGCATTGGCACATAATGTCGCTCAGAACGGCGGCCGCGCTATCCTATTCGGGCGGACTATTTTTGGTGAAGATTCCCCTGTCGGTTTTGTACGGTGTCTCCGCCGTGTGTTTGATGGCGAATTTGACCCGCAGACTGCACACGCGGAGTATCAGAAACATCTCCGAACACAAAATTAAAAAACTTTACACACCCTGTTGTGTTTTTTTTCAAAATGCTGTATAATTCTATCATTGGTTGTGGTGGTGCGTGGTAAAGAAGTTCATGCACGCCGCCGCAGGACGACTCGTTTGTCAAAAACTTTCAACTTTTAATAGTAAGGGGTGCCTTGTAAGCACACCTTGTAAGGAGGAATTTATGTTCACAAAAATATCGGCAGTCTTTCTCATCGTAGGAATGCTGTTTGCTATCGGTTGCGCTACACACATTCACAAAATCGGTAACGGTGCGCAGGGGAATGACATTGATGAAGCACGCCAATGGTATGTCCTCTGGGGACTCGTGCCAATCAATGAAGTGGATACGAACGCCATGGCTGGCGGCGCAACCGATTATGAAATTATTACCGAGGTCACCCCAATTGATTTCGTAATCAGTCTTTTCACAGGTATTATCACGGTCGATTCTCGGACAGTGTCTGTCCGGAAATAACGGCTGTCGGATTTATAGTAAAACCTATAATTAGTAGGACATTGGGGTAGCTGTGGCACATTTTGTAAGCACACCTACCCCAGTGCCGTTTCTGAAACAGAAACCGTTGACCGTTATGAAGTTTAACCCCCACTTTTCATAAACCGTCCTACCGCGCCCCAGTTATTCCGACCGCCTTCCGAACCTTTGCCAAAATCGGTACTGCGATGTCGCGTGCTTTCTCAGCACCGCTTTTTAGCACCTTCTCCAATTCATCCCGATTCTCCACTAGGACATCGTACTCCTCACGTTGTGCCGAAAAGGTTGACACTATCAATTCAAAGAGCTCCTTTTTTATTTCACCGTACGCGAGCCCCCCATCAAGATAAAGTTGTCGCTTCGCTTCTACTGCATCCGTATCCGCGAAATGTTGGTATATAGCAAAGACATTACACTCATCCGGATTCTTCGGCTCTTCAGGACGTTTAGAATCTGTTACGATACGCATGACCTGTTTACGGATTTGGTTTAATGGGGCAAAAATCGGGATTACGTTGTTATAACTTTTGCTCATCTTTCTCCCATCAAGTCCGTAGATAGTTCTTACCTCTTTCCGGATGACAGCTTCCGGCACGACTAAGACCTCCCGATAATTCTTATTAAAGGTGAGGGCGACATCACGTGTAATTTCGAGATGCTGTTGTTGGTCAAGTCCTACGGGAACGACGTGTGTTCCGAATAGCAGGATATCTGCCGCCATCAGAACCGGATAGGTAAAGAGACCCACATTGATACCCTTATCCTCTTCGCGCCCGGCAGCGAGGTTATCGTCGACTATGGCTTTATAGGCGTGAGCACGATTTAGCAATCCCTTCGACGTAAAACACGCCAACACCCATGCCAACTCAAATACCTCTGGGATATCGGATTGTCGGTAAAAAATGACCTCTTCAGGGTTCAACCCGAGTGCCATCCACGTTGCAGTCACCTGATAGGTCAAATCTTCTAGTTCTTTTCTGTCCTTGACCGTAGTGAGGGCGTGATAATCCGCGATAAAGTAGAGTGCCTGATACTCTTTCGCTAGTTCAAGTGCAGGTTTAATCATTCCGAGATAGTTGCCGATATGCGGCTGTCCCGTCGGTTTGATTCCTGTTAAAGCAATTTGTTTCAATTGTATCTATTCCCCTTTGTTAGTTTAGTGTTTGTGGGTCGGGTTGAACGAAGTCAAACGACCCGCTGGATGACCACAGCATCCCCGCGTTTTAATCCCAGACCCGTTTCGGCACTGCCCAAATTGATAGCAATTTCTAACAATCCAAAACTACCGATAATTGCAAGTGGCACGCCGGCATCAGATTCAGCATAAGAGCTGTTCAGTTTTTTCAGACACGTATTGCCAACCCTAATCTCAAATTGGTTACCTTGTCCCGCCTGCTGAGCCAGCGCGTCCGGCAGAGACGGAAACAGAAATGCGGCGAGCATCTCTTCAGAGATATTCGTAATCACATTCCCAAACTTGTCAATCTTGATAATTTGACCTATCAATCTGTTTTCTGAACGTTGCACCGTAGGAATTGGAAACCGAACAATCTCCTGCGTTCGTGTGCCGAGCTCTTCCAGCATAACACCAAGCGATACATGCGCGGCGACAGGTGCGAAAATATCCCGCCCATGAAAGGTATTGCTCACGTGCGGTAAATGATAGGCGGGGGTATCAAGAATTACGGCATCCATATCACCTTCGATTTCCTGCAACACATAACTTAGCACACCGTTGTTCGGACACACAAAAAACGCGTGAGCGGTTTGGCAAACTATCGCCTCGCGATTGCTGCCAACGCCAGGGTCCACTACGATGACATGAATTGTGCCTGCCGGGAAATAGCGATAGGCGGAGCTAATTGCGAAGGCGGCTTCATGAATGTCCTGTGGCGGAATAACGTGCGTAATGTCAATAATCTTGGCATTCGGATTAATGCCGAGGATGACACCCTTCATAACTCCGACATACACATCATTGGTACCAAAATCGGTTGTTAAGGTGATGCACTGATGTGTGTTTACAGGTGTGCCTGCATCCATGCAAAACTTTTCCGTTGGCCGGTGCCGTCGTTTTCTCTACCTTCGTATTCGCAGCACCAGACCCCGTCGTATCCTGCTGCTTTTAAGCAGGAAATTGCTTTCGCCAGGTCTAGTTCTCCTTCACCGAGGGCTTCCCCGCGGTAATTCCCGCGTGAACCGGTGCCATCCTTTAGATGTGTATGTAAGGTATAGGGTGCGATAATTTCGTAAAATCTCCCCACTGTTTCTAGGTCATGCCCTGCCCATCGGTAATTCATCGTATCCATATTGGCCCCGACGTGCTTGGAACCGACCCGTTCGAACAGTTCTACCTGTAAATCGCCATCGTTGGTAACAAGGCCGTGGTTATCTACAGCGAAGTAGATATCCTCCTTTTCGGCGAATTCTAGGCATCGGGTGAGGCATCCCGCCATAGCTTCGACCCATCGGCTCTGCGGCACGGAGTCCTTCATAGCACCGCCTTCCGTTCGGATAACGGAGGTGCCGAGACGTTTTGCCAGCCCGGCGATCCGTTCCATCCGTGAAACTTGTGCCTGAATTGCGTCTTCCGCTAACAGCACAAAGTCGTTCCCCGCTGCGAGTGCCGACACTTGCAGTCCGTAGGATTCAACTTGTGCCCTCACAGCTTCGGCACTCTTTTCAGGGTCGGTAGTTTCCGCTTTCCAAACATCGCCTATTGGAAGTTCAACATACTCGAACCCGGTCTCACTCGTGAATTTAAGAAAGTCGTCAAGCGATTTGCCTGCGTAGTTGTAATGAATAAGTCCTAATTTTGACATAATTTTTAATGTTTCCTTATACTGTTCCGCGATTGATTGTGATGGTGTCTGTCCTCTTGCGTCGATATTAATGATACCAGAGTTCGCGTCAAATATCAACTTTAATTTTCAGATTCGCCACAAAAAAATTCTCTTGCATCTTTAAAATTGTTATGTTATAATATTTCCATTGAAGGAAAAATATTAAACAGTTTTTTAAATACGGACTATGCCAAAGGTATAGGAGATAATGGCGAACTATAATCACTTTACAGATTCTAAATTACCTGCCATCTACGAAAAAGTCAAGGCAGAAGAGCGGCTCACCTTTGCAGAGGGGGTCACGCTTTACGAAAGTCCCGATATTACAGGGGTGGGATTTATTGCTCACCACGTCCGGGAACGTTTAAACGGTAACGTCGCTTACTATAACATCAATCAACATATAGATTATTCAAATGTGTGTATTCTTCATGCACGCTGTCATTTTTGTGCCTTTGCTCGAAAAAACATGCAGACTGAAGGTGCGTGGGAGATGAGCGTTGATGAATTTTTAGACAAAGCGATGTACTCTATACAACACGGCTGCACCGAGATTCATAGTGTCGGCGGATTACACCCGAAGCTGCCGTTTGACTACTATCTCGATATTATCCGTGGGCTCAAAGAACGGATGCCACAGGTGCATCTCAAATTCTTCACGGCTATTGAAATTCATCATTTTTCCCGCATCTTTAAGATGTCAGTAGAAGAGGTTTTAAAGCAGCTCTGGGATGCCGGTTTGGATTCGTTGCCCGGTGGGGGGGCAGAAATCTTTGCGGAAGAGACGCGCGAAAAAATCTGTCCCGGTAAACTCAGCGCGGAGGGATGGCTTGAAATTCATGAGATTGCACATCGTCTCGGCATCCCTACTAATGCAACAATGCTTTATGGGCATCTGGAAACGAACGAGGATAGGGTTGACCATCTCATCCGGTTACGCGAACAACAGGATAAATCTGGTGGGTTTGTGACGTTCATTCCGCTTGCGTTTCACCCTGCGAACACGCGCATGGCGTATCTTCCCTCAACCACAGGGTTAACCGATTTGCGGAATATTGCTGTTGCCCGTCTCCTGCTGGATAATTTTCCACATATTAAAGTGTATTGGATTATGACAGGGTTGAAAACTGCGCAAGTTGCACTCCGTTTCGGTGCGGATGATATTGATGGTACGGTCACGGAGGAGAAAATTACGCACATGGCAGGGGCGGACACTCCGGAATCTGTTACCGTTGAAGCACTCACGCGCCTTATTGAAGAGGCAGGCTTTATCCCAGTTGAACGGGATACACTTTACAATCAAATCATTCGAGAGGGAAATCGGTGGTACAGAAAAGCCGCTTAAGGGTTGGCGCAGTATCATTCTTGAACACGAAACCGCTCATTTATCCGTTATTGAATGGTGAAATGCCGACAGAGGATATTTCCCTTAGCTGCTACGTCCCTAGCCGGCTGGCAACGTTTTTAAGCAAAGGCGAATTGGATGTCGGATTGATTCCTATCATTGAATACTTTCGCGGAAGCGTACAGGGAACCCGTTACCGAATTCTGCCCGGCATCTCTATTGCATCACACGGAAGTGTCCAAAGCATCCAATTGTTTAGCCGTGTCCCGATTCAGGACGTACAGCGGGTCGCTTTAGATACGAGTTCCCGTTCCTCTATCGTGCTTTTGAAAATTCTGCTTGCTGAAAAGTATCAGCTACAGTTGGAATTTGTACCCTGCTCCCCGTCTGTGGAACCCGCTACGGTGGACTCCGAGGCGGTCCTGCTCATTGGAGATGCGGCCCTTAAGAACCTCGGCACGACAGAATATAGCCTTGACCTCGGTGCGGAATGGCACGAATTAACAGGGTTACCGTTTGTCTATGCCTGCTGGGTTGCCAGGGCAGGAGTCTCTCTTGGCGATATACCGAATCTGCTTTTAGAAGCAAAAGCGCGTGGTATTGCCCAAATTTCTGAGATTGCGCGCATTGAATCCCAAAAATTAGGGTTATCTGAAAGTCTCTGCCGGAACTATTTGCAATATCATATCCACTATGACCTGGATGAACCGGCTATCGCTGGCATTGAACTTTTTTATGAGCTTGCGGTAAAAAATGGGCTTGTTGCCCCAGGGGGTGCCCTCACTTTTACAGAATAGTAGGCACGCTCCGCGTGTTGTCAAACGAACACCGAATGCCGTTACCAATTTGCGTAAGGTCTAACTAAAATAGAGTAAAAAATGGAATCTTTTGAAGAATCTACATCCACTCCCGATTTTGAGCAGCAATTCGAGGAATATCTCAAGAGCTGCGGGCTCCGTTTGACCCCAAAACGTTTGGCCGTTTTAAATCAGGTGTTTGCCTACCCTGGGCATTTCCAAATTGAAGACCTCCTCGTTCAGATGCGTCGGAACGGTTGTCTCGTTTCGCGTCCCACTATCTACCGGACGCTCCCGCTGCTCATTAAAAGTGGGCTGTTGACAGAATTTATTGACGCACAGAAAAATACCCGCTACGAAAGCATTCACTCGCTCAAAGAGCATGCACATCTTATATGTCTGCGGTGCAATCAGATTGTTGAATTTAAAGAACCGGAGATTGATGCTTTGCAGAAAGCGGTGTGTGAAGCGCACGAATTTAAACCGGTCCGCTTCAGAAATGAGATTATTGGCTACTGTGCCGAATGTCAGGCGGAGCTAGAGCCCACTCCTACAGAAGAAGAAGATCAAGAAATCATTTGACATTGGGCTAAAAATATTGTATAATACTTGTAAAAAATAGCAGCACAATGTGAGAAATGCCTCATGTATTATACACAGCAGGTAGTCGAACATTACGAAAACCCACGCAATACCGGCACAATTGCCGATGCAGATGGCACGGCCACTATCGGGTCCGCTGCCAGTGGGGAGATGCTAAAGCTGACGCTCAAGGTTGAAAACGACACAATCGTCGCCGCAAAGTTCCGAGCGTTCGGATGTCCGACCGCAATCGCGAGCGGCTCTGTCCTAACCGAATTGATTACCGGTAGCCAGATTTCGGACGCGCAGAAGATTACAGCGGCGCATATATCCGAAGCGTTAGGCGGATTGCCAGCAGATAAGCTACGTTATGCTACCTACGCTGAAGAGGCACTCAAAACAGCGATTACAAATTCGCTTGCAAAATAGGAGAAATTTATGATTACTGTCACGGAATCAGCAGCACAAAAGGCGATTACACTCATAAACGGTAGTGAAAATGATGCCGAAGAAAAACTCGGTTTGCGAATGCAGGTCATCGGCGGGGGCTGCTCAGGTTTTCAATATAACCTTGAGTTTGGCGAGCCCAAGGACACGGATAAAGTGTTTGAATTTCACGGATTGAGGGTTTTCATTGACCCGCGCAGCACGCTCTATCTCGCTGGGTCCGTGCTGGACTACAACGACGGTCTTATGGATTCAGGCTTTAAAATTACCAACCCGAACGCTAAAAACACCTGCGGATGCGGCGAATCTTTTAACGTCTAAATGTGGTCAGAGAAAGCAGACTCTGCGGAAATACGCGCTGCTCTAATCGAGGCGTTAATTCACTTTGGTGCGTTACCTGAGGCGCAGGCGGCACAAAGGCGTGAAGCAATCGGTTATCTCCTTGATCTTATCCTGCATCGCCGCTCCCCGGAGGAACACGAAGAATTGATAAGGCTAGTAGACAGACATACACACAATGTGGAGGTAGACCCCATGGCACGAACAATGGCTGAAGAACTCCTTGAACGAGGCTTCGAACAAGGTATAGAACAAGGTATAGAACAAGGTATAGAACAAGGTATAGAACAAGGTGCGCGTGAGAACGCCATCGAAAATATCCTACTATTACTCACAGAGCGATTTCCGAATAGTGATGCCGAGGGCACAAAGCAGCGACTACAAGCTATTCACGACATAGAACGCTTACGGCAACTCCTACGCACCGCCATGAAAACACCTAACCTCGAAACGTTCTTACAACAATTGGATACATAGGAGTCTGTCTAGTCTAATAAATTTATCTCGCCCTACACTATCTTGTTCAATCCAATCGCTAGAGCGTTTTGTATAGCTCCGCATGCCGTTGCAGCACAGCATCCGAATCCTTCGGATTGATAACCTCTATAGAGATAAAACCGGTATAACCATCTTCCGCGAGGAGCGTAAGCGAATCTTTCTCCGTATCTGGCATCGCCCCGCTGTCACCGAAGCTGACATGTGCATGCCGGACTTTGCCCCGGAGATGTACGTATGCAACGTCCACTGGTTGACCGTGTCGAACGTGATGGGCAGCGTGCCAATTCACGAACGTGTTTTCGGCCTCTGAACGGTATAGGACTTCCGCAACATAGCTGGCGATGAGATTACCGTGTGTTTCCAGACAGAGCGCAACCCCCGCCTCACCTGCCAATTCGTCGCATGCCCGAATACCATCCGCCTCCCAATCGAGCGTCTGATCGATTTCAGCTGGTGTTTTCGGCACCGGGTCCCCGAAGATTCGGATATTTTTCGCGCCCATCGTTTCAGAAAGCCCGATATACCGCTTTAGCAAATCGACCTGTTCAGCGCGTTTCTGTGCATCCGAATTAATGAACCTCACCCCCGTTGCAATACAGGAGAGGGTTATCCCACTATCCGCTAGGCGTGCACGCGCCTCTTTGAGTTGTTGCGCGGTTGAATCCAATTCAACACCGTGCCCGTGTCCCCATTCCACACGGAGTTCAAGGTGTTCGTAGTTGTAATGTTTCGCTTTGTCTATGAGTTCTGCCAGCGTCAATGGCGGGCAGACAGACGACATAAAACCGAATTGCATGTGAAACCTCCAATTTTTTTGTTAAAAACTAATATTTGAGCTGCCATCCCCCCGTTTTCTAACGTTGATTTTGACAGGCAAACGTTTCGTTAGTTCTTGAATGTGACTAATAAGATAGATGCTGCGTCCCTGCATGCGGAGCCCTTCCAATGCGGCAATAGCGATGTCAAGGGTTTCCGCATCGAGCGTTCCAAATCCCTCGTCGAGGAACAACGAATTGAGCTGGGCGCGCCCCTGGCTGAGTTCAGAGAGGGCAAGTGCTAATGCAAGGCTTGTCAGGAAAGATTCACCCCCAGACAACGTTTCAACGGGCCGCTCCTCGTTGGCATTCCACCGGTCGATGATTCTCAATTTACCGATGGTTTCAACTTTGAGTTGATAACGGTCCGAGGTGAGGTATGCTAACTGACCGTTGGCTATCCGGGCGACCTGTTGGAACATAATATCTAATGCGAAATCGCGAAGGTCGTTTTTTGGAATTGTATCTTGCAAATTTTTCCAACGTTCTAGCTCCTGCTTCGCGGCGTTTACTTCGCCAGCGAGCTCCTCCCGTTTTTTGAGGGCTTCTTTCATCTTTTCAATTTCCTGCCCCTGTGCACCGATGTTCTGTAGCGTTTCTTGGATTTGCCTCGCGATTTCTTCGAGTTCCGCGTTAATTCGCGGCAATTTCTCCGAATCAAACGGGGTTTCGTCAAATCGGGTTCGCAACTCCGTAATTTCCACCGCAAGTTGCTGCTTTTCCTTTTCATAATCATCAATCTTGTCGGTGAGTTCTTGCCGCTCCGTTTCGTCTCGGAACGCGCTGTCGTGGGCTGTTGGTGAGTCGAATCCTGCTTCCGCTAGCTTATTGAAATAGGTTGCCCTTGTCGCCTCAAACTTCTGATGAGCTTCACTATGTCGCCCTTTGCACATCGCGTGGGCGGTCTGTTTTTGAATAGACACGTCGCGGCTCTCTTTTAATTGCTGTTCGGCTTTAGCGCGTGTGTTTTCCTTCGTCTGCAAGTCCGCGTCTAGCTTACCGATAGCGGTGTCAATCTCATTTTCCGTTGCTAATCCATCGGTTTTCTGACGCACGGTATCCAGAAATGCCTCGCCTTCGCTTTGATATCGTTCAATCTCCGCTTGCAATTCAGCGTGCTGTTTTTGCAACCCTTCAAGGTTGCCTTCATCTGCTTGGATATCGGAGCTAAGCAGTTTTAGGTCTGTCTCTGTTTTGCGAAGTTCCGCCTCCCGCTCCGCGACAGCGTTTATTTTGTTAGTAAACTGCTCTACAGCCTCGGCAGGTGCGATACCGTGAAATGCATCGGGCATTGATTCCCAAAAACGGGTTTCAGCCGATGCAATGTCTACCTTCAAATCTTCCAGGGAATTGTTGATAGTGTCAAGTTGTTCAGTAGAGTCTTCTAGGTCCTGCGTTTCGCGCGTGATGTCCTTTTCGCAGGTTTCAAGTTGTAGCGATACCGTGTCGGATGTATTCGATGCTTTCAGGCGTGCCTGTTCCGCTTTTCCGAGGTTCGCGATGGCCGTATCTGCTGCTGCAATCTGCTCACCTATCCATTCAGATGAAATAGCAGCGTCCGGGTAGAACTCCCGCCACTGTGTGAGGCATCGTTCGGTGTCCCCTGTCAGCTCCGCTATTTCTGTAGTGCATTCTGCAATCTGATGAGTCGTGTTTTGACTATTCTGTTCGGTTTGAACCTGTCGCGTTTCCAAACGCCGCTTCTCCGTTTCGGCAGTTTCTGCATCGGCTTCTGCCTCTGCTAAGGCGTTTTCAGCGTTGCGAAGCAGTGCTTCACCTTCAGGTTCCACGGTACCGGCATAAGGATGTTCTGTCGCGCCACATACCAAGCACGGCTCTCCTGTGTGGAGGTGTTGCCGGAATTCGTTAATAGGGTTTGCCCATTTTGCAGATTGTAGGGACTCTTCACAACGTTGGACAGCCTCCGCCGCGTCCTGACACACCGCCGCTTGCTCTTCCAATTCGTCTCCGAGCTCCGCCAATTCTGTATTTAACTCAGCCTGGGTCGATTCCAATTCGTGCAAACGCTCTTTGGTTTTCAATAGGTCATCTTTCGCTGTTTCATATTTCTGGGTGCTGGGTTGTGCTTTGACCGCCTGCTGTTTTCGGGTATCCCATTCTGCTTGGGTACCAGCTGTCTGTAGGGTGTGCAATTCAGTGGCCGCTTCTTTCAATTCCGCCGTTGCTGTCTCCTTTTCCGCAAGAAGTTTTTCACGCGTCTTGGACAATTTTTTAATCTTGCGCGTCAACGATGCAACTTTTTTGTCCTGCGTCTCCTTGTCAGACAGTGTCCGTTCGAATTGCTCTTTGTATCTATTCAGCTCAGCTGATAGGAGGTTGACTCGGGTAAGCCGCGCCTGTCTGTCTAATGGAAGCGGATTCTCATCCAAAAAACGCTGCGCCTCGGCAATCTGCTGTTCAAACGTTGCCTGCTTCGTTTGCTTCTCATCTAATTCGGTTGACAGTGCGTCGATGTCCGCATCCAGTTCTTCCTGTTTAGCGATTTGGATTTCCGCTTGTTCAAATCGGTTTTCTGCCTGTTGGACAACCAATCTCGCCTCGTTGTAGCTCTTAATTTTCCGGTCACGTTCGGTGGATGCATGCTGATAAACCTGCTCCTTCTCCTCAAAATCGGTTTGATGCGCCGCAAATTGCTTTTGCGCATCCGAATGCTCGGTTTCAGCCTGAAGAAGTGCATTGCCTGCTTTTTTAAGGTCTGTGCTAGCGGTATCGAACGCCAGTTTTTCAGGACGCAGTCCACTTGCCTGCTCCGCGCGTTTGAGCTCCGCTTCACAGTCCTCTATCTCCGGTTGCTGTTCGGAGAGCTCCTCTTCGCGTTCTTTCAAAGACTGGAGTTTTTCAAATTCCTCTGCTCGCTTTGTCTCCCGCTCCTTTTCTGTCTGCTTCTGCCGGTTTTTTGCATTTAAGCTGTCGACCGACGTTCTCAGTCTGCCAAGTTCCATCTCGACATCAGCAAGCTGTTCAGGCGTAATTTCAGGAATACCCTCCTGTTTTTGTGAGACTTTCTGATATTCAGCTTCAACCGTGTTTACCTTATCATTTAGTGCTTTTTTCAGTTCATCATAGATGCTGACACTTGCGGCGGCTTCGAGGATTGTCCGTCTATCTTCGTCCTTTGCTTTCAAAAACGCCGCGAATTCGCCTTGTGCCAACATGATAGAACGTTTAAACGCCTCGAAATCAAGTCCCAAGATAGCCGTTATCTCTTCACTGACTGTGTTTTTATTGGCACCAAGGGATTTGCCTTGTGTGGATAGTCTATCGGTAATGAGTTCGCCGGTATCAGCATACAACAACTTTCCACTCCGAGGGGCTTTGCGTTTAGCGGACCACTCGGCGATATAACGGGTACCGTTCGCCATAAAATGCACTTCAGCAAACGCCTCGTTCTCGCCATGACTGATGAGGTGATTCGGATTTTGCGTGCCGGTGCCGCTTAAGCGTGGGGTTTTATTGTAAAGCGCAACACAAATCGCATCTAATAACGTCGTTTTACCTGACCCCGTTGGTCCCGTAATTGCCACAAGCGATGCGTCATCTAACGGCGGTTTTTCAAAATCAAGTTCAACCGCAACACGAAAGCTATTGAGATTCTTAAGTTTCAGTTTACATAATTTCATACGGATTTCTCCACCATCCCGACTAATTCATTAAATGTTTGCATTAAAGCCTCACCAGGGGCAGCTCCCTCGAAATTTGCCTTGTGAAATTCGGCAAAGATTTCCTCCGGCCTTTTCATCGCTTCAACGGAGATTTTGGGACCCTGCGCGGCTTCCGGTGCTTCAATTTCAACGCTTAGCACTTCGCCGCCGCGTCGGTCAAAAGCTTGACGAATTTTATCGCTGATGCCAACCTTGGGTTTGCTCAATACTAACTTGACCTGGATGTATTTGTCTTTCCAATTCCCTGTCATTGCTTCTGATAGGATAGCGGTTTCATCCCCTTCAACAGTGCATAATTCCTTGAAAATGGGAATCTCAATCTCTCTATCTTGCGCCAGCGTGCCATCGTCAGACATTTCTAGCAGGTACACCTTTTTGCGATACCCCGCTTCGTTGAAACGCATCGGAATCGGTGAGCCTGAATATCGGATTGGATAACTGGTACCATTAAACGTTTGCGGTCTGTGGAGATGCCCAAGTGCAACATAATTGACCCCTTCCGGAAAATCGCTCAGCCGAATTGCACTAGCCCCTCCAATCTGGATGTTTCGTTCGGATAGGGTCTCTTCTCCGCCGTATAAAAAGAGGTGTCCCATCAAAATTTTAGGGAGCTCCGGGGGCATGTGAGAGACACAATCCGCATAGAACGTCTTGAGTTGTTCGCGAAACCGTTCACTCTTTTCTACCTCCGATTCGTAAGAGATATGTCGGAGTGCACTTTCCCGGAGATATGGGACCGCTGCAACAGCAACGCGCGGGTTTTCGGGTGGCAACGCGAAAACACATTCGCTCGGCTCTTCCGCAAGTCCAACGACGTGAATCCTCCCCATTTTAAGGAATTCGCGTGGGGCCTCCAGGTGTTGAGATGAATCGTGATTACCGGCAATAATCACAGTGTAGGCATCCGTCTCATCAAAAAGACGATAAAGAAACCGATAATAGAGCTCTGTTGCTTCCGCGGCGGGAAGGGATGTATCGAAGATATCCCCCGAAACGAGCAGAAGTTCAACCTGATGTTTCTGGATTGTCTCAAGAAGCCAATCCAGAAATTGTTCATGTTCGTCAAGTCGCTGTCGTTCGTGAAGTCTTTGTCCGATATGCCAATCGGCTGTGTGCAAAATTCGCATGCGTACCTCTTTTTTTGATTTTTTTTCCTGTTTTTATGATATAATAATTGCATAAAATTTTCAAGTAGAAATTTTGGCTTAAGCTATTTAAGGAGAAAAAATGCGTTTTAGAAATCTATCTGTTGTATTCACAGGGTTGTTGCTCGTGACTATTTTTGCTGTAGTGAATAATACGTCAGCGGCACTGTTCTTTCACGACGATTTTGAGCAGGATAGCATCGGCAACGAGCCTAAGAAATGGGACATCGGGTTTGCGGGAAAAACAAAGGCTGAAGTCGTCGCCGACCCGAAAGATGCAAAGAATAAGGTGTTGATGACTTCCGACAAAGCCTCTAACGCATCACGACACGATGGCCCTGGCGGGTCCATTTATGTCGCTGGCGATGCGGATTGGGACGATTACGTCGCTGAATGGGACATGATGTTTCCCGATGACTTCTATATGGGGGTTGTCTTTCGCTTTCAAAGTGGCGAGAAATTCTATCTCAGCGACCGTCGGCAAGGCGGAAGCGCATACCAATTCTATAAACGTCAAAACGGCGGTTGGCCGCTTATAGGCAATGGACAGGTAGCAAACAAACCTCAAGTGTGGTACCGCGCACAACTTACGTTGGATGGCGATAAATTCACATTTAAACTCAAGGAACGCGATGATACAACACCTTTCGAAAATGTTGCTGTAGCTACTGAAGCTACGGATGGTGATTATAAGACCGGTAAGTTCGGCAATTACGGACTGGTCTATATTGATAACCTTTTCATCGGCGATGGTGTTGAAGATTTGGTTTTGCCTGTGGAACCGCAGGATAAATTAAGCACAACTTGGGGGACTATTAAAGCCGCCTATTAATGTTGGTAAAAGGTAGTAGGCACACGGCGTGTGTCTACTACCATCAATGGAACTCACATTATGTCAACGTACATTGCCCACGGTGGAAAAGACACTGTCATCACTGCCGCAGAAAAACGCGCCTTGCTACACGAAGCACTGCTCAAATTGGGGGGTATTCCGAAAAAGATTTTGGTAGTGCCACCCGATATAACACGTCTCCACTCAAACGCTGGTGAACTCACCCGTATTCTCTATGAGTTGTGGGACACCGCAAACGGTACCACTTTTGACATATTGCCCGCTATCGGCACACATGCTCCGATGACCGATGCACAAATTGCCGATATGTATGGCGATTTGCCCAAAGCGACATATCACGTCCACAACTGGCGCACCGGGCTATATCACTTCGGGGAGGTGCCATCCGAGTTTGTGCAGGAGGTTTCGGGCGGCAAACTTGATTATAGTATTCCTGTCGCCGTCCACCGCCAGCTCGTAGAAGGTGATTACGAACTTATCCTCTCCGTTGGACAGGTCATTCCACACGAAGTTATCGGTATCGCCAACGGGTTTAAAAACATCCTCGTCGGTGCAGGTGGGGTTGAGATGATTAACAAATCCCATTTCCTCGGTGCTGTAGATGGTATGGAACGTCTCATGGGGCGAACCGATACCTCTGTCAGGCGGGTGTTGAATTACGCACACGCGCATTACTTGAAGCAGCTCGGTATTGTGTATGTTATGAGTGTTATGGATGTGTCACAGAATGGTGAACGTGTCATGCGGGGTCTTTACGTCGGCGATGATGCACGCACCTTTGAAATCGCCGCTGAATTAAGTAGAGCCGTTAATATGACATTCCTTGACACCCCTCTAACGAAGGTAGTCGTTTATTTGGACCCGCGGGAGTTCAAAAGCACGTGGCTCGGTAACAAGGCAATCTACCGCACACGCATGGCAATGGCAGACGATGGTGAGCTGATTATCATTGCCCCCGGGCTCCGCGAATTTGGTGAGGATGCTGAAATTGACCGGCTCATTCGAAAATACGGGTATCGTGGCACCCCCGCGACGCTTGCTGCTGTTAAAGAAAACCCGGAGTTACAGGAAAATCTCTCCGCTGCTGCGCACCTGATTCACGGCAGTACCGAGGGACGTTTTAAGGTCACTTATGCGACAGAACACCTCACTCAAACCGAAATTGAATCGGTTGGGTATCAGTGGGCCCCTGTAGAGGACGTGCTTTCGGAATACAATCCTGAAATACTTGTTGATGGGTTTAACGACGATGGATTTTTCTATATCAGTGAACCGGGACAGGGGTTGTGGGCACTACGTTCGCGGTTTGATGAATAGATAAATTTCCATAGAAAGAAGGAGAGTAGAATGCAACTGTTTAAGGTTATTGTAGAAAAACATACTGATGGTTATGTCGCCTATCCGATTGGGCTGAAAGGTGTTGTTATAGGGCAAGGCGATACGGACAAAGAAAGTGTTGAGGATGTAACCTCTGCAATTCGGTTTTGTGTTGAGGCTTTTGGAAAAGAAGAGCTCGAAGCTGAGGAACCTGCCCTGGACGTTTTCGTAACCGAAGTGAATGTCTGATGCCTTGTTTTCTAAAGTGAATAGGGACAAAATATGTTTACAGAAAACGCAAACACAACACAACCCTAGCCCCAGCGGGGCGGTATGTTTATAGAAAACCACAACGCGAACTTGTGTTTTTTTAACTTGTATTGTGCTAACAAATATGGTATAATATACATATAAGATTAAAGTATCTGGGACTATTTAACAAGTTCCTGTTAGCGGGTTCCGTGACAGACCCCGCCGGATACCGTTTAGCGGTGCGACGGTTGCCCCGCTTGAACGGAGAACGTCCCCTGGATGGACGAAAGAATCCCATAGGTTTTAGCCGTGGGAGGTGTCAATACACTGCTATATGCTGGAAAGGAGACAGTGATATGTCTATAATGATTCCTGATGTAATTTCCGATAGTGCTTCGGATGCCAAGAAAAAGATATTTGAACAACTCAAAGGCGTTGCTCAATCCAGAAATTGGGAAGTATTACATTCAATTACCATAAATTCAAGAGAGATTGATTTTGTCATTTTAGTTCCTGACCGTTGTTCTGTCATTTGTCTTAAGGTGGCGACAAACGATTCTTATGACCTTGTAAAAGAGGCCCTTGGACATGCCAAGAAGGACATGGAAGCCTTGAGATCGGAGTTCCCAGGCTACTTTCAAGATGATTCTTTACTCTTCCTTGGTTCCAATGCAGTATCCGTAAAGGAGCCCCCGAAAGAGGTAAAGGAGCCCCCGAAAGAGGAAGACATAGGCGGGAAATTGACAAGCTATATCTTTCAGGAATGCCCAGACGAAGTACAGCAAATATGTGAAAATTGGGGAGAGGATAGTAATACGGAAAGATATCAGGAAGTACAGTTGATGCTGGATAAATTGCGATCTGAGTTGGTATCGACCGGTGAAACGATCACGACAATCGCAACCGTATTCCACGACAATTTGGAGACTCACCGTCCACAGTTACTACGCCTGACAGACGATCAACTCAAAGTTTTGCAACTCGTCGGTTGTGAGCCGCCACCTACAATCCTACCTGAATCAGACGATCGAATCCAAATTAATAGCCCGGAACCCATAAAGGTGCAACCCCGCTGTGTAGTTGATGGTGCGGCAGGCACTGGCAAAACAGTTCTCGCTATAGAAATCGCTAGACAACTTTGCGAATCAGGCAAGACCGTCGGGATGCTGTGCAGCAACCCTTATTTGAGTCAACGTTTTGTGAATTGGGCAGAAACGCTCTCTGGTGATAACGGTGGTAAGATTATAGCAGGTACGCCCGCGAAACTGCCACTCCGAGCTTTCAGGGGAAACAGTAATCTTAAGAAGAAACATGAGCAACGGCTCAAAAAGTCGCCAGGTCTTGAAGGATCGCTGAAATTAGGTTATTTGGATAAAGGTTGGCAGGACTTTATAGTCGAAACAATTAAAGACTTGGATGCTTTGGAACAAGGGCCTATTTTCGACTATCTGATTGTTGACGAGGCACAGAATTTGTGTGCCGAGATGTTTCTAAACCTCCAAAACGCGCTATTGAAGGGTGGGTTAAAAGATGGATGCTGGATAATGTTCGGTGATTTCACCAACCAGCAAATTGTCTCGCCAAACATTAAAATGGTCTGGGCAAAGTTTGCCAATTATTTCACCAATCAGAGCCCCGTCTCCCCAGAGATTGGCACAAATCCGACATGGGAAGATGTGGTAAAACTTCTAAGGGAAATCGGGCTAGAAGGTGCCAGGTTAGAAGTTAATTGCCGGAATACACACGAGATAGCGGATAAAACTGCCAAGTTGGTTAGGCTCGGATCGCCACCGATGCTCGGGGTACATGGACCCCATGTTCAGATTGAATACTTCAACTCACAGGAAAACTTGACAGCGATCCTGGATAACTTGATATCTGATTGGCAAGATAGAAATTTCAAATCAAAGCAGATTATCCTGCTTTCCAGCGGCACTGGAGGTGAATTCAATACCGGTCGGGAGTATTCGGGATGGGAACTCCTTAACATAGCAGCAGAGCCCTCCGCTGGAAAAGATAATACACTCAAGTATAGCGATGTCTACGATTTCCAGGGTTTGGAAAGCGACTTGGTTATTCTTGTTCTTCCTCAAACTGAAGATATGGTTGAGTTAGCAGGTAGTCTCACACTGCCCCGGGAAAAACACCTGAACAGGGTCCTCTATACCGGCATGAGTCGTGCTAGGGTAATGCTCGTTATTGTTGCCGATGAACATTGGGAGCGAATCTTAAAGCGGCGCGAGCATCTGTATGTTATACTGGCAGAGTTACAACAAGCGAAGGAAGGGATGTAGTTGCCTTTTCCAATATTTATTTCAGCACAAGGCATTCATTTCAGCTTCCCCGATAGTTACCCTTATTTAACAGTTCTTGGTGAACTGTTCTCGATTATTGAGGTTCGTAAGATGCTGATCAATTTTGGCCCGGTCGACGTAACCCTTTAACAAGGCTATCTGGAAAGCATCCTTGGCGGAAGTTCCATCGTTATCAAACAGGGCCCTTACACCGGTGTAGTAAAAATCGTCAGCATTTTGAAGGGGTGTATTAACTCTGCTGTTTAATAGTTTAATGGCAACTTCGACAGCATCTTTTCCGCCATGTACGAATTTAGATTCAATGAAGTCGGTTTCATAATTAGGACAAAGTCTGACGACGTTGGCATAGTTCTCAACAGCTGTATCATAATCCTGATCTGCATAGTATACACTACCTAAATTGAGGTATATTGTAGCAAAATCAGGGTTAGTGTAAGGGTCAAGTTCAATTTGCTCGTTGTATAGCCTGAGGGCCTCTCTTAAATCCGCGATTGCTCGGCAATTCTTGCCTTTTTTGTAGTAGTAGAATCCCCTGTTGTTGTAAGCTCTCGCTGATGGATCGCTACCGAAGTGGGATGAAGTGCGGTCAGATGACCAAGAATCTTCACCAAGGTAGATGTCCTCGTGAATCCGCAAAACGAATTCGTCATAGAGATCATTAAAATTCTCGTCTCGACAGATAACCTCACTCATGTCAGTAATGGCACTGTCATAATCCCCTTTTTGGGTGTAGATTTCCCCCCTTTCAAAAAAGAGTTCAATTGTAGGATCCGTTATTCCTATTAACCCGAGACCTTGTGTCCCGCGATAACTGTAACCGAGCTGCTGCGCTTTATCGTAGTCGGCGATAGTTTTGTTGTAGTCTGAAATAACCTTATCATAGTCGTAATGGCATTCGGGGTGGCGGTCAATAACATGATAATGGTATATCTTCGCCCTTTTGTGATAAGCATGAGCGAGCTGGGGGTTAAGCTGGATGGCTTTGCTATAGTCTTCTATTGCCAAGTTATAGTCTCCCCTCCATTCGTGGATTAATCCCCTATAGTAGTAGACTTTGGCGTTTTTAGGACAAAGCTGGACAAGGGCTTCAATTAGTTCCGTATTGCTGTCTTCAACATAAGATTGGAGATTAAAACCAAGTTTGAGGGCTTCGTCGGAATCAACGCAGGCTCTATCCGACTCACCTTTACAATCATAGGCCTCACTCCTTGCATAGTACGCTTCGGCATATTCAGAGTTGATCTGGATGGCTTTGCTGTAGTCCAAGATAGTCTTGTCATATTCCTCTTTGCAAAAGTAAACATCCCCCCTATTAAGATAGGCTTTGGCGTTTTCGGGATAGATCTGGATAATTTTGCTATAATCCGAGATGGCCCGTTCATAATCGTCTATATAAAAGTGGACATTCCCTTTGTTAATATAGAGAATAGGGTTATCTGGATTAACCCGAATGAGTTCGTTCAAATCCTGGATGGTTTCATCTAAGTCACTGATTGTTAGAGGAAGCTCTTTTACGTCAGAACCTCCCTCTAGCCATTCGATGGTACTTCTAATGATTTCATTCAGGTGTTGAACAGCTTCATCCCAGTCATGGACAGTTTGGTTACTCATGTAGTTAACTCCACACTTGGATAATCACGGTAGGTATTTCAGAAACAATTTCGAAAGTGCCTATTTTCGATACTTCAAGTTCTCAAGATGTTGCTTAATTTTTGCCTGATCGTCGTGTCCCAATTTCAAGGCTATTGTAAAACATTCCTGGGCGGAAATTGTTTCATCACCCTCAAATAGGGCTTTCACGCCATTGTAGTAGAAGGCTTCCGCACTTTCAGGAGGCCAAGGATAAATGCTATCTAATAGTTCTATCGCCCTTTCAACCTTGTCTACTCCATCTTCAAATTGGTGAAATTGGTGATTAAGGAAGTTTACATAATTAGTGCAAAGTCGAACAGCATTATCGTAATTCTCGATAGCTTTGTTATGCTCTCCTTTTTTGTTGTATGAGTCACCCTTGTTGAGATATGTCTTGGGATGGTCAGCCCTATACTCAATAGCTAAGTCATAGTTTTTAATTGCGTTGTCATGATCATTCATGGCAGCATAAACATTGCCTATAGCATTGTAGATTCCGGCTATAGCATTGTAGGTTCCGGCATATTTGATAGCTGTATTGTGATCGGCAATAGCTTCGTCATAGTCGCGTTGGGCAGCATGGGCGAAACCCCGAGAAGTATAGGCTCTGGCATAGTTGGGTCTAAGCTCGATAGCTCTGTTATAGTCAACAATAGCCCGAGCATAGTTCCCTGTTTTGTAGTAGGCATACCCTCTGTTGGTGTAAGCTTCGGGATTGTCAGATTTAAGTTTGATAGCTTTATTGTGATCGGCAATAGCTTGGTCGTAGTTGCCTTTGGCAGCATGGGCAAAACCCCGAGAAGTATAGGCTTCGGCATCTTCGCAGGCAAATTCGATAGCGTTATCGTAGTCAGCAATAGCCCGGTCATACTCACCTATGCGACGATAAGCATCTCCCCTGCGTCTATAGGTTGCAGCATGTTTGGGATTAAGTCTAATGGCTTCATCCAATTCACGAATAGTTTGGTCATTCATGTCGTAATCCTCTCTCTATAAGCTATTCCTTCAAGTTATCGAGATGTTGCTTAATTTTTGCCTGATCGTCGTGCCCTAATTCCAAGGCTATTGTAAAACATTCCTGGGCGGAAATTGTTCTATCATTCCCAAATAGGGCTTTCACGCCATTGTAGTAGCAGGCTTCCGCACTTTCAGGAGGCCAAGGATACATGTTGTCTAATAGTTCTATCGCCGCTTCAACCGCTCCTACTCCTCCGTAGATAAAGGCACGATCTGCGAAGTCGGTCTCATAATTCGGACAGAGTCGGACCGCGTTATCGTAGTCCTCAATAGCCCTAGTATAGTCCCCCGTCGAATTTCCTATTGCGTGGTAAATGCCGCCCCTGTTGAGGTAGATTGCAGCATGGTCAGACTTAACCCGGATGGCTTCATTCAAATCCATAATAGCTTTATCATACTCCGTTTTGTCTTCATAGGCAACGCCCCTATTAGTATAGAACGCAGCATCTTTAGGGTCTAGTCGGATGGCTTCGTCGTAATCAGCGATAGCCCGATCATGGCCACTTTTTCGACTGTAGGCGATTCCCCTAATATTATAGGCAATAGCGTCTTCAGGGTCAATTCTAATTGCCTCATCCAAGTCTGAAATAGCTTGTTCATAGTCGCCTTTACTGCTGTGGACGATTCCCCTATTGATGTAGGCAGTAGTATTATCAGGGTCAATTCTAATTGCCTCATCCAAGTCTGAAATAGCTTGTTCATAGTCGCCTATATTACCGTAAGCACTGCCTCTATTGCTGTAGGCTTTAGCATCTTCCGAATTAAATTGAATCGCTACGTTGAAATCCGAAATAGCCTTGTCGTAGAGACCTTTACTACTGTAAGCGGTCCCTCTATTATGGTAGACTGCAGCAACGTTAGGATTGAGTCGGATTGCTTCACCGAAGTCTACAATAGCTTTGTCATAATTGCCTATGTGGTTGTAAGCAGCTCCTCTATTATAATAGGCAGCCGCGTATTCAAGATTGAGTCGGATTGCTTCATCGAAGTCTACAATAGCTTTGTCGTATTTACCCATGGCACTGTAGGCGTTTCCCCTATTGTTATAAATTACGGCATTTTTAGGGACGAGTGTAATAGCCTCATTATAGGCCTCAATAGCTAGATCATAAGCTCCTATTTGGAAGTAGAGAACTCCCCTTTTGTTGTAGTCTGCGGCAAGCATGGTAGATTGGTCATTCACTTGGGAACCTCCTTTCTCTGATTAATTTCAAATCTCTATCACAGAATCACTATATTTTGGCCTGCCATTATGCGAAAACCCGTGTACGTCCAACTAACGCAAATTGCAACGCTTGAGGGTAAGGACATAGAGAATTCCACAACGACATTTCACTTCTTTAGATTTTCAAGATGTTGCCTAACTTTTTCTTTGTCTTTGTAACCTAATTCCAATGCTATTTCAAAAGCTTTCTGAGCACTAATACGGTCGTTCCAAAATAGTGCACTTACCCCAATATAGTAGACATCGGCAGCAGTCTCAGGAGGATTATTAATTACACTTTCGAATAGTTCAATAGCTGCTTCAACTGCTTCCTGCCCTCCGTGCGCGAAGTCGGACTCAACGAAATCAGCCTCATAGTTGGAGCAAAGCCGAACAGCATTGTCATAATCGATAATAGCTTTTTCAAGTTCACCTATTCCGTAATAGGCGTATCCCCTGTTTAGGTATACTGTGGCATCGTCTGGGTTAAGTCGAACGGCTTCGTCCAACTCACGAATGGTTTGGTCATCCATGTAGTAATCTCCACTGTCCTTGACGATTTAATCTTGGATTCATTATACGATATTTTATGAAAAAGTCAAAGTTAATTTTTGATATTTCGGCTATTTTCCGTATCGTTTTCGCCAGATACCATTTAAATATAGCAGAAAACCGTCGGGGTGTCAACAATCTTTTCGCAAAAAATGTGTTAATTTTCTTAGATTTTAGTATTTTTAAGAATTTTGTCAAGATTTTTTTGTGAGGGTGTGCAAATATTTTGTCCATGGGGTCTCAATTTAGCGTGTAACCCCCACTGCTTAGTCAGCAATCAGAAGATCTGGCAATTCAGTGAGACTCTGAATCGTCTCCTCCCATCTGCCGGTTTGTGTGTTGTCTCGGTCAAGCAATATCGGACGAATCCCTACACCTTGTGCCCCGACAATATCCGCCCCGTAAGTATCCCCGACATGAACTGCCTCTTCCGCCGAAACGCCGACTGCTGTAAGCGTCCAGTTGAAAATATGCGAATCCGGCTTTGCCGACCTAACACGCGCATCGTGTGAGGCGACAATTATGTCAAAATAGTGGGCAATACCGAGCCGCTCGGCAAGCGGGTCTAACGGCGTATCCCAATTGGAAACAATCGCTAACTTGAAACCCGCATCTCGCAAACGCTGAAGGGTCGGAACAACATCATCGTAGAGTGCTGCACTGTTCACACTAGCAAAAAGTGGGTGTCCAGCAGATTGTAACAACTCCCACGCTATCTGCTCCACCTGTTCCTGAATGCCGAGCTCCCTTATAAATTCGCATTCTTGCATCATCACGGTTATCGAAAATTCCAGCAGAGAATAATCGGTAGTAGGGGCAGGTGCCGATGTGCTGGCAAAGAGGCGTTCCATCGCTGTTTCAAAGCGTTCCCAATTGATTTCAACGCGATACCGCTCGGCAATTTTCCGAAGGCTGCGTTCAAACGAGTGTGCCTCGTGAACAAACAGAGTCTTGTAGAAATCGAAGAAAACCGCTTTTATCATAGTTAATGCTTTGTCAAGTATAGAAATCGCGAGCACAGCTCGCTCCTACAAGAGGACAATTTAAGGGTATAGAAATCGCGAGCACAGCTCGCTCCTACAGCAATGCCGGCAATTCCACAAGACTCTGAATCGTCTCCTCCCATCTGCCGGTTTGTGTGTTGTCTCGGTCAAGCAATATCGGACGAATCCCTACACCTTGGGCCCCGACGATATCCGCGTTGTATGTATCCCCAACATGAACCGCCTCTTCCGCCGAAACGCCGATGGCTGTAAGCGTCCAGTTGAAAATATGCGAATCCGGTTTCGCCGACCTGACACGCGCATCGTGTGAGGCGACAATTATGTCAAAATAGTGGGCAATACCGAGCCGCTCGGCAAGCGGGTCTAACGGCGTATCCCAATTGGAAACAATCGCTAACTTGAAACCCGCATCCTGCAAGTGCTGAAGTGTTGGAACAACATCATCGTAGAGCGTCGCGTTGCCTGCAGCGAAGAGCGAATGTTCAGATTGCAGCAGCTCCCACGTCATCTGGTCCAGATACTCCTGAACGCCGACCTCCTTTAGAAAATTGCGGTAGTTATCCACCATTTGGTGCATCGTCTCTATAAGCTCGTGGGTATTCGGGTCGGAGTCGGACGCATCCGCGTAGAGGTTTCCCCGCGCGATTTCATAACGTTTCCAGTCAATTTCGAACTGATACCGGGCAGCAATTCTTTGGAGACTCACGTCAAGTGGCTGCCCCCAAACACATAAAGTCTTATAAAAATCGAAAAAAACGGCTTTTGTCATATTTTTATACGTTTTCGAAGAGCGTTTTAGTGAAGTCTTCAATGTTAATTGAAAATGTCTCATTTTTAATTGTAGCATAAACTTCCAGTTTGTGCTCTTTATTGTAGCATAAACTTCCAGTTTGTGCTCTTTATTGTAGCATAAACTTCCAGTTTGTGTCTTCCGTTCTCCGTTTGATTTCTAACAACCGGTAATGATAGAATAATTAATAAAAATGGTATTATTTGCCTTAACAGCGTTAAGATACAGCTGTTCGAGCCGCTGCAAGTCGTCAATATCTTCAAGGACAGGTGTTAGGACACACCCTATATCTACATTGAATTTTGTGTTGAGGACTGTGATGAGGTTGCTGCGAGTAGCCGTTTTTGCGCCTTGCTGGTATCCCTCTTTCCTGAACTTTTCGCGTTGTCTTTGGAGAAAAGGTGATTCTTGCATAAGTGCCTCCGGTATTTTTTCAAACAGACTTGGTTCATGTACGAGCCCTCCGAAGATAGAAAGTCCGTATAACAGATTTGCTTTTGTTGGTGCATCGGTAGATATAGCCGTTGTTGCCTCAATGCATCGCTCCACCCACTTTATACGTTGAGCGTTTTAGTGAAGTCTTCAATGCTATTCGCCTTAACAGCGTTAAGAAGCAGCTGTTCAAGCCGCTGCAAGTCGTCAATATCTTCAAGTGCGAGTGTTAGGACACGCCCTATATCTACATTGAATTTTGCGTTGAGGACTGCGATGAGGTTTCTGCAAGTAGCTGCTTTTTCGCCTTGTTGTCGACCTTCTTCGCGCCCCTCTTTGCGTCCCACTTCGCGTCCCTCTTTCCCGAACTTTTCACGTTGTCTTTGGAGGAAAGGTGATTCTTGCATAAGTGCCTCCGGTATTTTTTCAAACAGACTTGGTTCATGTACGAGCCCTCCGAAGATGGAAAGTCCGTATAACAGATTTGCTTTTGTCGGTGCATCGGTAGATATAGCCGTTGTTGCCTCAATGCATCGCTCTACCCACTGTTCAGAAGACATGCCATCAGGCGGTTTCATCAGCGGGGTGAACGGTAATAGCCTGGGCATTTGTGCCTCTATAATCGATTGCCCCTCTACCTGAATGAGCCGTATGACTTTATAGCTGATATGATAATTGTAGTCACCCCAGCTATATGTATAGTGCCCCGGGTCGTTTTTCCCAGCGTTTGGGTCAATATAGATTACGTTGGAATAGACAGGTTTCTGGTATTCACCGACGAGATATCCTTGATATTGCGCGTTTCGGAACCACATCGGTTTTTCCGTGCTGTCCCGGAGTTGTAGTTCAATGTGTAGAATAGCCTCTTGCTCGTTGAGGCGGATGTGCTTGGTAAAGTCTGTACGAAACGCACGAACTATTTGTTGCTCGGTGGCAACATCCGATAGCACTTCTACCTGTGGCGTATCCAAGACAAAACTTGCAAGGTCAGTAATCTGTTCATTGAGGATATCTTTTCCGACTGTGTTGAATTCTTGTGCCATGGTAGTATTATACCATTTCTAATTGAAAATGTCTCTTTCTTGTAGCATAAACTTCCAGTTTGTGCGGTTCTTGTAGCATAAACTTCCAGTTTGTGCGATTCTTGTAGCATAAACTTTTAGTTTGTGCGGTTCTTGTAGCATAAACTTCCAGTTTGTGCGGTTCTTGTAGCATAAACTTCCAGTTTGTGCGGTTCTTGTAGCATAAACTTCCAGTTTGTGCGGTTCTTGTAGCATAAACTTCCAGTTGTGCGGTTCTTGTAGCATAAACTATTTGTTTGTGCGGTTCTTGTAGCATAAGCACTTCCAGTTTGGCGGTATCTTGTAACATAAACTTCCAGATCTGGGTCTTCCGTTTCATCTTTCTAAACAACCGGTAATGATAGAATAATTAATAAAAATGGTATTATATAATAGGTTGTGCTCGATAGCAAGACAAAAATATCAGATATCAAACGGGATAAAACGGTTATCGTGCTGCATTTAGCGATAACGGGTCGGATCGGAGATGCCGGCGGCTTCAAAACCTTTCCTTCGAAGCAGACAGCTATCGCAGCCGCCACACACACTGCCATCCGCGCTTGGGTCGTAGCAACTCAACGTGAGACTATAATCTACCCCGAGCGATGCCCCGATTTGGATAATTTCCGCCTTCGTTTTATCAATAAGCGGCGTACGGATTTTTAGGTCCGTTTTTCCTTCAACACCCGCTTGTGTCGCAAGGTTCGCCATCGTTTGATAGGCGTGTATGTACTCCGGCCGACAATCCGGATAACCGCTATAGTCGATAGCATTGACCCTATAAAAATGGTATCGGCATTAAGCACTTCAGCCCACGCAAGCGCGTAAGAGAGAAAAATTGTGTTTCTTGCAGGTACGTAGGTTATCGGGATACCCTCCTCCATTTCTGTATCGGACCTATCTTTCGGGACCGCAATGTCTGCTGTTAAGGCAGACGCGCCGAAGATACGCAAATCGATGTCAATAACGTTGTGCTGTTTCACACCGAATGCCCTCGCGATATTCTCTGCACACGCCAATTCTACTTTATGCCGTTGCCCATATCGAAAACTCATCGCGTAGACCTCGTAACCTTCATCGCGTGCGATAGCGAGGGTGGTTGTCGAATCTATGCCGCCACTCAGTAAGACAACAGCTTTTGGCGCAGCTTGTGAGTTAGAACGTGCTGTTAAAATTTTAGCCACCGGTCCCCTTTCCAGAGATTGCTGGAGGGGGGGTGGCAGGAAAATCCAGCCACCCCTTAATCTCTCCTATGCCTTTTCGAACTCGAGCTTCGCGAAACGGAGGAAAATACCGCCGCCCGGTCTGCCAAAAGGCCCATTGACAGCTAAGCATGCAATAACATGTTTTGCCCCGGGCTCAGCGCTCTCTGTGACAACGACACGTTGCGGTGCATTGAAGCCGGATGCAGCTCCACGACCTGACTTTCCGAAAGCGAGGTCAATTTCGCCATCGACCCACACTTCACCGTAGTCGTCAATACATGTATGAAACCATACCTGTGAACCGGCAATCGAAACGCCATCGACCTCTTCAGGAAGCGTAACAGTAATCCGATACCAACCGAAGCACAAACCTGTTAAGACGACTTCCTGGATATTCTCACAAACATCCCAGCCTGAATCGTCATAATCAGCGAGGCGTGCGGGTGTGTCTGGCCGCCTGTCGACCAATCCGCCGTTCGGTTCGCCTGGGACCAGCCCATCCGCATAACGCCATTGGGCATCTGTTAGTTCAAGGTGTTCAGCATTTTCTAAATCAAGTGTTGCAATAATCATGTGCTATCCTTTCTTAGTTTAAGTTTGGTTGTGCCAAAGTTTATAGGCAATACCTGTTGAAAAAATCAGGAAAATTCCTGCGACAATAAATGGAACCTGAGCAGAGATGTTAAGCAGAAGACCCCCTGCGACATAACCGAGGAAAAATCCGGTGCTCCAGGCCAGATGGACGAGTCCGACCCCGTGTCCCTTTTCGTGAGGTTCGGTGAATTCATTGATAAACCGCGGGATAGTTGTTGAAAGTGCCCATGCTGCCCCTGTCCCGAGTATGCCGAAAACCTCCAGTGCTACTAACGAGTCGTGAAAAAATGCCACGCCAAAGGCAAGAAGTGTAACGATTGTACTGGCAACCAAAGCGGGGGTGCGATGCCCAACACGGTCGCAAATTCTTCCGACTACAAGTTGGCACCCGCAAGCGAACAGTAGACTCATTGCACCGTAATAGCCTGTCGCTTTTACACCGGCAAGGCGTGCAACTAAAATAGGCATGAGCAGATTCACGGAGCCCCAATAGTAGGTTGGGAACACGCGTAAACCGATTAGCAGCCGCATCTCCCGCCGCCGACTCAAGCTTAGATATGCCCCAATATTAAGGATCGATTTCCATAGTCCCTCACGTTTCTGTCGGTCTTTGGTGGTGTGTTGTTGTGCCAGCCGCGGCAAAAGGAGGCACGCTGCTAAAAATAGCACGCTAGCCCCGAAAACGGCACCACTCCCGAAAACCTTGTAATTGCTACGGGCGATAACTTCACCCGCAATAGCATTTCCGACTGCACTTCCGACAGTACTGCTGATAAAATAGAGCCCTGTTGCCCACCCCAACCGGTCCGACGGCACCACACGGATGAGATACGATTGTCCACCGGCAGTTTTAAAACCGGAGGCGAGCCCCTGATAGCAGAGAATCCCCCATAAGAACAGCGGCATCGTTGTCGTGAAGAGCCCACCTATCACTATCGCGCCGGTCATGCCGATAAGCAGGGTCAGTTTCTGCCCGAACCGGTCGCTGAGCGTACCGCCAATCAGGGCAGAGATGCCGCCAAGTCCGATAGGCAGAGCACGCAAGATTGCCGCAAAAAACGGTTTTTTTCTTAAAACCTCCTCAGTATACACCGGAAAAAACGTCTGTAGTACTGGGCTCGTTATCAAACCGACAACAAACACGATGAGGCAAAGGAATATGAAACCTCGAGTCCACATAAGCTCACGCCGCGTCAGTAGGACATTTTTCTGAAAACCTATCTGGAAAATACCGCATCAAGCTGTCAGTAATATTCGGGGCGGCGGTACCGAGCCCACACGCGCTTGTTGCCTTCATGACTCCCCCAATCTCTGAAATCAGCTCCTGTGATTTCGATGACAACGGGGCAGACAAAAGCTCTGTAAGCCGATATGTTCCGATACGACACGGAAAACATTTTCCGCAGGATTCCTCAGCGAAAAATTCCATTGCGTTGTGTGCAACATCCAGCATATCCCGCGTGTTATCAAACACCATAATACCGCCCGCGCCGAGCATCGCGCCGACCTTTTGAAAACTCTGTTCATCAATTGCAATGTCCAAGTCAGATTCACCGATAAACCCGCCTGACAATCCCGCCGATGTAATGGCTTGGATTGTGTGTCCCGCCTTAGGTCCGCCTGCCCATTCGTAGAGGAGCGTCTTCAATGGAAGTCCAAACGGCACTTCGTAATTTCCCGGGCGTTGGACATCGCCAGAAAGACTGATAATCTTTGTGCCGGATAGGTTTGCATCGTAGCTCAGGTCTTGATACCACCTAGCTCCGTGTCGCAAAATCTGTGTAGCAGCGGCGAGCGTCTCCACGTTGTTTACGACAGTCGGGAGGTTTTCAAAACCGTGCGTCACAGGGTATGGGGGTCGATTTCTTGGAAACGGGTGTTTTCCTTCAAGGCTGTTCAACAATGCCCCCTCTTCACCGCAGACGTAGGCACCTGCCCCGCGGCGGATGTCCAGACGAAAATGAAACTGTTCACCGAGGATAGTCTCGCCGATTAACCCTGCTGCTTCCGCTTCCGCGAGTGCACGTTCAAGCGTTTTAAGCGTTTCTGGATATTCATATCGAAGATAGATAAACCCGCGCGTCGCGCCAGTTGCGTAGGCAGCAAGTGTCATGCCTTCTATAACAACGTGTGGGTCATAATCGAGAATAACCCGGTCTTTGAAACAGCCCGGTTCACCTTCATCAGCGTTGCAGACGATTGTTTTCGGTTCGCCGGGGGCATTCAGTACAGCGTCCCATTTCGCGCCTGTTGGAAATCCCGCGCCGCCTCTGCCAGATAGTTGACTCTCCTTAAGGATGTCAATTACATCTTGTGGGGTGAGTTCTGTTATTGCATGCGTCAATGCTTGATAACCACCCGTGCGTCTGTAGCCTGTGAACGTGTTGTGTTCAGGTTCACGAATTTCGGCGAAGATACACTCTTCGCTATCGCCTGGGTGTGGTGGTGGCAAGGGTGTGGGATGCACTGCAAGGGTATCCACCCGTTTTCCTGTGAGGACTTGATGTCCTTTGAGAACAGGCACGCAGTCGTCACATCTGCCAGCACACGGCATCGGTGTCGCGCCTTCGCTTTTCTGAAGGGCATCAAGGATTTCTAACCCCCCGTTTAATCGGCAGACAGGCCCGGTACAGACGCGCGGTGCGTTCTGTCCTGAGGAAGCCTCCCGGGAAAAATGGTGGTAAAACGTTAATGTACCGAAGAGCTCCGCGAGCGGAATCCGAAATCCTACTGCAATGTCCCGAAGTGCTGCCTCAGAGATGAAACCATCCCGGTCGTGAAATGCGTGTAACACGCTGAGGAGGGGGGCAGGCGCGTTACGCCAGTTTGCTATGAGTTCAGCATTTGTTGGCATCTATTTCTCCACTGTTATTTGGAAATTACGCGTGAACAATCTACTAGAAAATTGCGTTCACTAATTAGGGTATCAGATTTGCGAATTATAGTCAACATTTTTTCTGGAAAGCTAGAATAAACATCCATCCCAAATTCACGTCAAAATAGAAATATCCATTTTTGATTGCAGCACGACGGTCAGGTTAACTGCCGGAAAGGAAGTTCACAATTCGCAGTCTATTCGGTCTCAAAAAATATGTCATTCGGTATCGGTATGCCATCATATTCAGCTTTATCCTCGTAGTTTTGACAAATGGACTTCTACTGATTAGTCCAAAGATTCTACAAACGGTATTTGATGAATTGGAGCAGGCCTTTGGTGACCCGGACCTCACGGTGTCTGAGGGACGCATCCTGTTTTTCGCTCTGCTGATTTTTGGAGTTGCGCTTCTGGGTGGAATTCTGCGTTTCTTGCAACGCCGGATTATCCAGGGGGTTGCACGCCAGATGGAATTTCACCTCCGCGCTGACTTTTTTCTTCATCTCCAGAAACTCTCCGCTGCCTATTACGATAACGTGCGGACTGGCGATTTAATGACGCGTGCAACAAGCGATTTGAACGCTATTCGCATGGTGCTGAGCAGTGCAATCATGTACACTGCGGATGCTACCGTGTTTTTCGGGCTTGCCCTCACAATCATGCTGCGCATTGATGCTACGTTGACGCTCGTCGCTTTGTTACCTTATCCGATTCTTGTATTTGTAATTCGTTTGCTTGGAAAACGTTTGCATCTTCATTATGAAAATATCCAAGAGGCGTTTTCAATAATGAATACGAAGGTCCAAGAGAATTTATCAGGCGTGCGCGTTGTCAAAGCATATACACTTGAGGCGAGTGAGGTTGAGCACTTTGGCGAATTGAACCAGGAGTTTGTCAATCGTAACCATAAACAAATTCGACTGATGACCTTCTTTTTCCCGCTATTCCGGTTTTTACCGGGCATCGGGGGGGTTGTGCTTCTCTGGATGGGGGGGCTGCATGTCATTCAAGATAAAATCACGCTTGGGGACTTTGTGGCATTCAACGCCTATCTGATGATGCTCGTGCGCCCGATGATTATGCTCGGTTTCATTGTCAACACGTTTGAACGCGGAGCCGCCTCAATGGATAGGATAAATGCAATCCTGAGTGAAGAACCGGAAATCTATGACGCTGAAGATGTTAAGCGGAGTGTGAGAGATATTGGCGGCGAGATAGAATTTAAAAACCTCAATTTTGCTTACCACGATGGCCCCCCTATCTTAAAAAACATCAATCTTAAGATTAAACAGGGCAGGACGCTTGCGATTGTTGGGGGGACAGGTTCGGGCAAATCGACGCTTGTCACCCTTATTCCACGCATTCGTCAGGCAGCACGCGGCACTATCTTTATTGATGGCATAGATATTCAGGATATTCCCCTGAACGTTCTCCGTTCTCATATCGGGTTCGTGGAGCAGGAGCCTTTTCTCTTTTCTGACTATTTGCGGAATAACATCGCCTACGGCGTTGGAACGGCTAGCGATGAAGAGGTGAGAGACGCTGCAGAAACCGCCGATCTGCTCACACAGATTGAGGAATTTCCGGATGGATTGCAAACTTTTCTCGGTGAACGCGGCATGACAATCTCAGGCGGACAACGCCAACGCAGCGCACTTGCACGCGCAATTCTGATTAAACCTAAAATTCTTATCCTGGATGACGCGTTCGCGAATGTGGATACGCAAACCGAGGATACAATTCTTAATCGGCTTGCTGAAATCATGAAGGGACGAACGACTATCCTTATTTCACACCGTATTTCTACTGTCAAAGCTGCCGACCACATTGTCGTTCTCAATGATGGTAGCATTGTCGAGGAAGGCACACATGAACAGCTGCTTGAAAAGAACGGTATCTACGCCGGCATCTATGAAACACAACTCTTGCAAGAGGAGCTGGAGGAACTGTAAAGGAGGAGGCTACCTATGTTTGGGATGGGAGACCTATACGAATATAGCGATGAGGAGCAGGACCTCGGTAAAGTCTATGATACGGTTTTGATGAAACGTCTGCTGGCATACCTCAAACCCTATAAATTTCAGTTGTTCATTATCGGCTTACTCATGGTCGGGAATACACTCTCGCGTTTGGTTGGTCCGTATCTGATGCAAGTCGCTATCGACCGGCATATTATCCCGGAGGTTTTTGAAGGTTTGGGGACTATCGCGATTTTTCTTGTATTAGGCTTGGCAAGTGAGTTTGTGTTTAGCTATTTTGAGGAATACCGTATGCAGATGATTGGACAACATGTCATGCGTGATCTTCGGCAAAAACTCTTTGCACATCTACAACGGTTAGATGTCCAATATTTTGATAAAAATCCGGTCGGCCGGCTGATGACGCGGGTGATGGGGGATGTCCAAGTAATCAATGAGCTTTTTGCTGCTGGTGTGATTACTGTGTTCGCGAACCTATTGAATATTTTGGGCATTATGGTTGTCATGTTGCTCTACAGTTGGAAGCTTGCGCTTGCAACGTTCACGGTGATACCGATTATCTTCGGTGCTACGCTTATCTACCAAATCTATTCGCGCCGTGCGTTTCGAGAACAGCGGAAGCAGCTTGCACGAATTAATGCCTTTTTACAGGAAAACATCGTCGGTATGACGACAATGAAACTTTTCGCACAAGAGGAGCGGAGTTATCTCCGTTTTAACGAACGGAACCGCAAATATCTCGCTGCGAACCTCCGGAGTATTTTCTATTTTTCTATTTTTCACCCCCTGATTGAGGTGACAGCCTCCCTTGCAACAGCCGTGATTATCTGGTATGGCGGTGGACAGATTGTCCAAGGTGCATTGACCTTCGGGGTATTGGTGGCGTTTATCCGCTATGCTGAACGTTTTTTCTGGCCGATCCGTGAACTCAGTGAAAAGTATACTATCTTCCAAAACGCGATGGCCTCCTCCGAGCGTATTTTTCAGTTGCTGGATACGGAACCGGCTATCGTTTCTAAAACGGACGAAGATGGAACGGATAGTCTGAAGGGTGAGATTGAATTCCGGAACGTCTGGTTTGCTTACAACGATGACGATTATGTTTTACGGGATGTCTCCTTTAAGGTGGAACCGGGTGAGAAGGTTGCCCTTGTTGGACATACCGGCGCTGGGAAAACGTCAATCATCAACCTGCTTTGCCGTTTCTATGAAATTAACAAGGGACAGATTTTGATTGATGGTGTGGATATACGAGATATGAACTTGGCGGCGTTGCGGGATGCAATTAGCATTGTACAACAAAACATCTTCCTCTTTTCTGACACAATTGAACGTAATATCAGTTTGGGCAATCCCGCTATCTCGTCGGAGCAGGTGGCGCGTGCTGCCGAAGATGTCTATTTGGATCGGTTTTTCTGGACCTCCGAACGGGGACTTTCGGAGAAGGCTTCACGGCCTGACATCTATAGCACGGAAATTAAAGAGGATGGCGGTGGATTGTCTGTTGGGCAAAAGCAATTGGTCGCCTTTGCGCGTGCCTTAGCGTCCGACCCGAGTATCTTAATCCTTGATGAGGCGACCTCAAGCGTTGACACCGAGACCGAACTGCTGATTGAAGATGCCTTGAGTCGGCTGATGACTGAGCGGACCTCTGTCGTAATCGCACATCGGCTTTCGACTATCCACAATGCGGATAAGATTATCGTGATGCACCGAGGTGAAATTCGGGAAACAGGCACGCACAATGAATTATTACAGCAGGGTGGCATCTATTATCGGTTGTATCAGTTGCAGTATAAGGGACAGGAAACGCGGGCGAGTTAATTGACTTGGAGTAAAGATATTTTTTCCTTGATTTTTTTCAAAATTTTGTATAATAATTATCGATGTCTTCGAATTGTGATGGTGAACTTATAGCAATTGCGGTGCGGTGCGGTGTATTGGGATGGCAAAAACGAAGTAGGTGAATCTTATAAAAATTTGCCAAGGAGTTTGAAAAAATGAGACGTTTTGGAACATACGGGCCTGTTCGTCCGGAAAAGAACTATGTCGTTAGCCGTTCTGCAGCACTCGGTGATTTTATTGAACGCATCAAAGAGGGCCGCTATACCGTTATCTTTGCGCCGCGGCAAACTGGTAAAACAACCTTCTTTCAACGCGCACTTGATACGCTCAGAAATGATGAATCGACTTACTTCCCAATTTCGTTGAATTTTGAGGAATATGGGGACTGTAAACCGGAGATTTTTTACAACGCTCTCTCCCTAGATATATCTGAAGAGATTGAAAACGTTTTTGAAAGACGCGGGCATGCACTTTCCGAATCGGTACGTCTATTTTTGGAGAATACCGAAATAACCGACCATCTCTCAATGCGAAGATTTTTCAGAGCACTTCAAGGTTGTTTAAATGCTGAATGTGCCGGGCAGCGAGTTATTGTAGTCATAGATGAATTTGATGGCATTCCGAAAAAGGCAGTGACAGGTTTTCTTCATTCACTTCGTCGAATCTATGTTTCAAATTCTACGCTTAAATGCCCACATAGTGTCAGCCTAGTAGGGGTTAAGAGTATCACACAACTCGACTACGACCGGTCAATCTCACCGTTTAATATCCAAGATGAGTTTCACCTGTCCAATTTTACGCTTGAACAGGTGAGCGAACTGCTATCACAATATACTGCTGAGGTGGGACAAGTCTTTGCGCCAGAGGTCATTGAAAACCTACACAAACAGACTGCTGGTCATCCGTTCTTAGTTAATCGCTTTGCACAGATTCTTACAGAAGAGCTAGACATACCGAAGACTGTGCCGGTGACGATGCCGCATTTCGCCCGGGCGTATGCACAGATGCTCAACGACCGGAATACTAATATTTCACATCTACTTACCAATATCCGAAGAGATCGCCGCTTCGAAAGCTTCCTTATGCGGATTGCATCTTACGAAATAGGTATACCCTTCAGTTTGGAAGATGACATCATGAATGAGCTTGCAACTTATGGGGTTATCGCGGAAGGTCCCGATGGCATGTGTAGGATTGTCAACCCGATTTATCAGCATCGCATCTTACGGACCTTTAAACCGTTGTTTAACGGTCTGGAGGGTGAATATTTTCCTGAAGATATGGACGTGGGGCTGACTGATTACCTCACGCCTGCCGGCGGGATTGAGATGGAGGCTCTCCTTGATAATTTTCAATCGTTCATTACTCGCGCAGGTTTCCGCATCCTACAGGTCCCGGATACACCGCAAGAATACGTAGGGCAGCACCTCCTTTATGCCTATTTGGATCAGTTCGTTCACGTCGTTGGGGCGAATATGTTTCTTGAAGCCCAAACTGGTCGGGGCAGGATGGACCTGCTCATCGTCCGTAATCAGCAAAAACATATTGTTGAAACAAAGATATGGGAAGGTGAGCGGTATTATCAGGCGGGCAAGCAGCAACTGGCGGCGTATCTGAAATCGGAGGGTGTCGGGGAAGGCTACTATATTGTGTTCGATCATCGGTTGACTCCAGAGGCACGGGTGGAGACAGAGACAGTGAACGGTATGACGATTCGGAGTTATGTCATTCCTGTAGTGCAAGAAGTCCCCTCAGCCGTTTAGTGGAAGTGTGGAAGAATGGAAGGGTAGATTTCGCGTGTGTTGTCTGAATGCACGTTGCATTTGGGCGAGTACGCCCCAAATCGCGGATTTATCGCGGAGGACGTGGAAAGTTATTTTTGTCAGAATCGCGGAAGGCGCGGAGAACAAGGGAGACCTAGCAGGCGAGGGGACCTCCCTCCTACGAAGCTACGTGCTAAATTTGTGTAAGTCCTGGTATAATAATTATCGATGTCTTCGAATTGTGGCGGTGCGGTGTATTGGGATGGCAAAAACGAAGTAGGTGAATCTTATAAAAATTTGCCAAGGAGTTTGAAAAAATGAGACGTTTTGGAACACAAGGGCGTGTGCGTCCTGAGCAGCACTACGTTGTCTCCCGGACAGAGCAGGTCGCTGATTTCATTAATAGGATTAAATTGGGCAAATACATCGTTCTCTTTGCACCACGGCAGACCGGCAAAACGACCTTCTTCCGACTGGCACTATCCGTACTCGCCGCAGAAGCCCCTGATATCTTCCCAATCCTATTGAACTTTGAAGAGTATAAAGACTACCCCCCCACTGAATTTTACAGCAATCTCTATGAAGATATTCGTGAGGAGATAGAAAACGTTTTTCAAAAACTTGGACAAGTTCCCGCCAAGGCACTAAACCGATTTTTAGAGAACACAAAACTGACCGATCATGTCTCCATGAGAAGATTTTTTATCCAGCTCGCGCGTCTCTTAGAAAACCGGCGGGTTGTCGTTATCATCGACGAGTTTGATGGCATTCCTCAAGCTGCTGTGGGGAATTTTCTGCATTCGCTCCGACATATCTATCTGTCTGATGCACCTCTATGCCCACATAGTGTTAGCCTGGTCGGGGTTAAGAGTATAACACAACTTGACTACGACCGGTCAATCTCACCGTTCAATATCCAAGATGAGTTCCGATTGCACAACTTCACACTTGAACAGGTGAGCGAACTCCTATCACAATATACTGCTGAGGTAGGACAAGTCTTTGCGACAGAGGTCATTGAAAACCTACACAAACAGACTGCTGGGCAACCCTTCTTAGTTAATCGCTTTGCACAGATTCTTACAGAAGAGCTAGACATACCGAAGACTGTGCCGGTGACGATGCCGCATTTCGTCCGGGCGTATGCACGGATGCTCAACGACCCGAATACGAATATTTCGCATCTACTTACCAATATCCGCAGGGATCGCCGCTTCGAAAGCTTCCTTATGCAGATTGCATCTTACGAAATAGGTATACCCTTCAGTTTGGAAGATGACATCATGAATGAGCTTGCAACTTATGGGGTTATCGCGGAAGGTCCCGATGGCATGTGTAGGATTGTCAACCCGATTTATCAGCATCGCATCTTACGAACCTTTAAACCGTTGTTTAACGGCTTGGAGGGTGAATATTTTCCTGAAGATATAGAGGTGGGGCTCACTGATTACCTCACGCCTGCTGGTGGGATTGAGATGGAGGCTCTCCTTGATAATTTCCAAGCATTCATTACTCGCGCAGGTTTCCGTATCCTACAGGTCCCGGATACACCGCAAGAATACGTAGGGCAGCACCTCCTTTATGCCTATTTGGACCAGTTTGTCCACGTCGTTGGGGCGAATATGTTTCTTGAGGTCCAAACTGGTCGGGGCAGGATGGACCTGCTCATCGTCCGTAATCAGCAAAAATATATTGTTGAAACAAAGATATGGGAAGGTGAGCGGTATTATCAGGCAGGTAAGCGGCAACTGGCGGCGTATCTGAAATCGGAGGGTGTCGGGGAAGGCTACTATATTGTGTTCGATCATCGGTTGACTCCAGAGGCACGGGTAGAAACAGAGACAGTGAACGGTGTGACGATTCAGAGTTATGTCATTCCTGTAGTGCAGGAACCCCCCTCAGCCGTTTAATGGATTAAGTTGGGCACGCTCGGTTGTGTTGTCTGAATGCACGTCGCATTTGGGCGAGTCCGCCGCAAATCGCGGATTTTCGCGGATTGTAAATTAGCGATTGGCAATTGGCGATTAGCGATTAGCAAGAGGGAGAGGACATCGCTTATAGTAAAGTTGGAAAATAAATGGACATTGACTTTAAGACCCCCCTTTATCCCCCCGCCCGCGGGGGCAGAGGAAAACCGGGCGTTTTTGCCACATTGCCATGTATAAATAATTGTAAGCTTTACTATATGTGTAGGTATCGGACAATCCGCGTCATCTGCGTAATCTGCGACACTCTGTGATTCAGACAACATTCTCCAAATCCAGCCAATTATTACTGTCTACTGCTTCTGTAGACTGGTCAAAATTCCAAGTTTGGGGTTTCGTTGAATAGGTAACATCAAAGATATTATCTCCGCATGTGTGAATCTCTTTTAAGCCGTTCAAGAGAATAAACTGCTCTTGGCTCGTTACCACCGGACACCCGTAATACCTGTTTATATATTTCAACGCTCCCGAATTTTGGATTCGGTTTTCGACAAACGCCAGGTGTTTTCTCAATCTATTGTGCAAATAATCGTTTGAAAAATCGACGACATGATTGGCAATCGGACGAATAGCGTGTTGAAAGCTTTTGTCGATTTCAACACCAATACTGTTACGTCCCGATGTCATCGCGGCGGCGGTCGTGGTCCCCGTACCCAAAAACGGATCGAGTATAACATCGCCTTTCACAGAATACATATTGATCAGACGATACACCAAATCGAACGGAAATGCTGCACTTCTCGAGCGCGACACTGCCTCTGGAAGTTTTTGCTCCGTTCCCTTAATATCCATCCAAACATCCGAGTACCAGATATTTCGCTCTTCCCAAAACAGGGCACTTTCGCGCCTATTTTCTTTTTCGGCATCCGTTTTAAATTCTCTTTTCGGGCCCTTCCTGACTATCAGAATGTACTCGTGTTCCAGCGTCACATAAGCCCCTGCTGGCAGCATGCCCGACCCCATAAATTTATTAGGCGTATTCGCCTGTTTTCGCCAGAGGATATCGGGAAGTGCTGAAAACCCGATATTTAAGAGGTGTGTCAAGATTCTCGCGTGGTTCGGATACAAACAAAAATCATCTCGGACCTTCCGTGTCGCATCACCGATATTTATGCATGCAAATCTACCCTCCTTTAAAACTCTGAACACTTCATCCCATACAGCGTCAAGAATCTCGTGCATCAACCGGTATGCCTGCTTCCCATCGCCGCTGGCTAATGCATCCTGAATCTCTGGATTTTGATGACTAAACATCTCATCCCACATCTGAATCATGGGATATGGCGGGGAGGTAACGACAAGGTCAACGGTTCCTGATGGAATTTCTTTCAAATCTCGGGCATCTTGAAAAAAGATATTGTGAGTAGTTTTCATGCTGATTATTAAACGGAAAAGTTCTGAGGGTATTTCCCCTTAATTTTTTATCAAGATAGAAGCTTGACAAAGCAAGGCAGCAACACTGTTTTTAAGTTTAACACATATTTCACACTGTTTGCAAATTAAAATTTGTGAGAATCAGACGTATCAATGCCACACAATGTATGTTGGCATTTCCAGGACCAACCCGATTAAACTCCACACACATCCAAGCGTATAATCTCCCAAAATTAACCCCAAAAAGAACGGCACTGCTTGACGATAGAGTTTTACACCGCCAACCTTCAGCACAATCGCTTTCGCCAACCAACTGAGAAAGATGGGAAACCACAAACCGCCTATCCCTGTGCCACTTACTAACACATAACCGCCCGGATGCAAAGGCCACCAAAGAAACCGGATTTTCATAATCATCAAACCTATTGTAAATAGGAAACTGCTGCCGATAACACCAAGTTCGGGAAAACCTGTTTCTCGTGGTGTGATGAGCCATCTTTGTAGACGATTGAACGTCTCCCATCCCATATAGACAATCCAGCCGCGTGCCTTGTTCCCCGCCCCCATATCGTAAAGGACGTGCAGGTATGCCCAGAACGTTATCAGAATACCGAATACAATTGCCAAAATCATCCCGATAAGCAGCTGCCTGTATCCGATGCGACTCCGCTCTGCCAGACGAAATGCTTCTAATTCACTCGGTGTTGGGTGTGCGCGGAAACAACGCACAAACGGATAGAGAAACGTTAATCCTGTCAGATTGCCTGCACCGAGCCGTCGCGTGCCTAACGCCAAAACCATAGTTCGCCCCGGGTCAACAAGGATAAGCTGATGAAGTGGCGGGCCAATTTCAGCACGCATCCGTGTGATACCGATAATCATCGGGAAATATATGAGAAAAAAGAGCCCTATCGCCCAAAACGTCATTCCCATCTGATGGCAGAAAAAGAATAGAAAGAGCAGCCCGACGGTGAACAATCCCGCCGCGGTTCTGTAGCGCATCGGTTCACCGGAGTCGTCGGGCGCGGATGTGCCGCGCTGTGGCGCGATGCCAAAAACTTTACGGATAATGCGTCCGTAATGCCGCCGTCCCATCCACAACGGAATCAGTCCGAACGCAATCCAGGCACCTGTCTGCTGTTCAAGAGCGTAGATGTTTCTTGCACCGAAAGCATCTGTAACAATCAGTTGGATTCGGCTGAGCAGCCAGAAAAACCAACACGAAAAGGACAAATCCAGCGGTGTAAAAAACATCAATCCGATGCTGAACGGATAGAATGAGATACGAATCGGGCCCATCGCGCTCCACGGTTTTGAATTGAATTGCCCGATTGTTTTTCCCTTAAGCGGTAAGGCGGGAATCTCCGGAAATAGATAGCTGAACCCGTTCAGTAATTCTGCTGCACCTGCAAGCGCGAACCCTAACCACATCCACGGTGAGGTAAAGAAACGTTTCGGATTGCTTGTTAAAGCCAACGGGAGTTGGACAATCGGATAGTTTAGCCGTTCGTTTTCTGTCCACTGCTTTCGAAGAAAAACGGTTACCGCTAATAACGTCAACCACAGTGCAATCACGAAGGCGGACCAGGTGAGAACAGGCAGTAGCCATGCGTTTAGCGTCCCAGCGGTGTAGAGGGTAGAGTCGCCTTCATAGAAACCTGCCAGCACACGGGTATCCTTGACAGCGAGCCAGGTTGGCATGTGATGTCCAAAAAGCGGAATCCATTCGTTTTCAGCGGATGCGAATTGGAAAACATGCGCGAGGGCAGGAATGAGATACCCCATCATTGTATGGCCGCTGATAGTTGTTAGCATCACAACCATCACATAGAGGGTCTGTAAATCTGCTTGCGACATCGCCAGACGGGACGCAAATCGCTGCAGCAGGAGATTGATAAGAACGAGAACGAAAAGCGTGAAAACTGCGTTAAAGAACAGTGAAGCGATTGTCAATTGTGTTGAATGCCATACCTCGCTTCCCATCAGACACCAGTAGCTATTGAAAGCGACTAGTGCTAATCCGATTAGCAGGATATGCGGTTTGACCTTTTTCCGATTTTCATTGTCCATTCCCACACCTGCTGATGTGCTGTAGTGCTTTCTGTAAAACCGCCTTGTTGCTATAGTGTGACAACGTGTTTTGTGCTGCCGTATCCCCTGCTACAGCTTTAATTGCTTCATACAACAGTGGTAATGCCCGTACAACGTTGTCTACGATGGTGATGTTTGCGTGTTCTGCTGTCCGGGACATCGGATTCAGGTCGATGGTTACCACCGCTTTGCCCATCTTCCGAAGAGCCTCACACCGGTCGCCATCTTCGAGCGGTACGAAGACGACATCCGCTTTAAAGATGCCCTCCGGATTCACAAACTTCCGATTGGAGTCGATATAGGAGAGCTGCGCTTCGGCTGTAGGCATAAGCACATCTGGAGCACCGTGCTGTAGGAGATGCGTTCGGATTTTCTGTTCCCGTCCTGTTTCTGTGTGAAAGATGTTCACCTCCAGCGGTGCGTTCAGGATGCGTCCCAATTCAATGAGCGCGTCTGGCACTAACGCCGCCACATTTCCATTGACAGAGATAATCGGATGTTTGGCGAGATGGAGCATCGCTGCAGCAGCATAAATCGCCTCGGTTGCAAACGGTTGTGTTGTCTCTCCGATAAGGTAATCGAAGGCCTCCCCGCGTCCGTGCGCGATGAGACCGTGGATGGAGGTAATGCCTCGCTGGACACCTTCGACAATCTTGTCACGCAATGTCAGAGAGAGGTAGCGGGGGTGAGTTTTGGGAACGTCGCTCAATTGTGTAACACCTCAGCGCAAGTTTACGTCTATTATACAAGGTTTTGGATACGTTTTCAAGCCCCGCGGAATGAAATTTGATTCTTAACCCGAATTCTGCTATAATAAAATAGAAATTTTGATATAGGAGTGGCGATGAACGATGACACCTCCACTGCTTGATATGCAGGCAATTACTAAAGATTTTCCCGGGGTCCGCGCCCTGGACAACGTGTCGTTTGGGGTACGTTCCGGTGAGATTCATGCTCTGTGTGGAGAAAATGGGGCGGGCAAATCGACGTTGATTAAAATTCTCGGGGGTGTCCATCCATACAACACTTACGAGGGACAGCTGCGAATTGAGGGTGTCGAAAAACGGTTCCATAACGTGCGCGATGCAGAACGCGCCGGTATTGCTATTATTCATCAGGAGTTGGCACTGATTCCGGAGATGACCGTCGCTGAAAATATCTATCTCGGTCAAGAGCCTCAACAATTCGGTATTATTGACAGGCACCGTTTGTATCGGGACGCAGCTGAACTCCTCTCGCAGTTTGGATTGGATATTCCGCTGCAATCGCCTGTCCATGAACTCGGTATTGGGCAGCAGCAGTTGGTGGAAATTGCCAAGGCTTTATCTCGCGATGCACGGTTGCTTGTACTTGACGAACCGACTGCGGCATTGACTGAAAGTGAGGTGGATATCCTTCAACGCATCCTACTGCAGCTACGCGGGCAAGGGGTGGCATGTATCTATATCACCCACAAACTCAAGGAGATATTTCAAATTGCTGACCGGGTGACGGTCCTACGCGATGGCGAAACAGTTGCGACGCAATCAATTGATGAATGCACCGAGGCAGTCTTAATTTCACAGATGGTCGGTAGAGAGCTCACCGCACGCTTTCCAAATCGTGAGGGTAAATCTTCGCTTGTTTCGGAACAAAAGGTTGCCTTACGGGTACAGAATTTAAGCACCTATTCCTCGAAACCCCCGCGGCTTGAAGGAATTACATTTGAGGTGAGATGCGGCGAAATCCTTGGGCTTGCCGGACTTATGGGAGCAGGAAGAACTGAACTGATTAACGTCATTTTTGGGGCGTACCAGGGGAAATGGAGCGGGCGGGTCTTTAGAGATGACAAACCTGTTCAGATTCGGTCCCCGCGCGATGCAATACGGCACGGAATGGCACTCGTCAGCGAAGACAGGAAACGATATGGGCTCATCTTGGATACCGATGTCGTTCGCAACATGACGCTTGTGAACCTCGGTTCATCGAAAGAAATGGTGTCGCACGGTGTTATTGACCGTAAGGTGGAATTTCAGAAAAGTGAACATTATGTGGATATGCTTCGAATCAAGGCGGCTTCGTTAGACGCTTCTACGCGTCAACTCAGTGGGGGCAATCAGCAGAAAGTCGTTTTAGGCAAATGGTTGATGATACATCCGATGGTCCTCTTCCTTGATGAACCCACACGTGGGATTGATGTCGGTGCGAAGGTGGAGATACACACTCTGACAGCACAACTCGCTGACCAAGGCGTTGCCGTTGTGCTTGTCTCATCTGAACTGCCCGAAATCCTGGGGATGAGCGACCGAATCTTAGTACTACACGAAGGCAAAATTACGGGAGAATTTGTGAACGAAAATGTGACGCAGGAGGATATCTTGCGATGCGCAGCGGGAGCGAAAACGTAACGTCATGGAAAAAACATTTAAAACAGAGAACCCAGCGGAAACACAAGCACTCGGTGAACAGCTCGGCAAAACGCTTAAACCGGGCGATGTTATCGCGCTGATTGGCGACCTTGGTACCGGAAAAACATGCTTAACACAAGGCATCGCGCGCGGCATCGGTATCGCCCCAGGGGAGGTTGTCAGCAGCCCCTCCTATATTCTCATTAACGAATATAACGGAACAATCCCTATCTATCACATCGATCTGTATCGACTTGAAACTGCTGAGGAGATTGCCGAACTCGGCATAATTGAATATGTGACAGGCGATGGCGTATGTATCATTGAGTGGGCTGAACGGATGAAAGACGCACTGCCTAAGACATCTATCAATATTCACATAACATGGGAAGACGAAAATATCAGGACTTTTCGCGTCCACCGGAAACAGACGTGAAAAGGCAGCGATTTGTGTACAAGCAATTTTTGGTGACGTTATGAACGACGGAGAAAAAGGCAAATTGGTGAGCCCTCCGCAGGGCATGCAGGTAGGTCAAGGGGCTGCGAATCAGGCATCTCAACTGTTTGGAGAGGGTATCGGCAACACCCGTGAATGGGTAGAAATTCACCGCACCGCGGATGACTGGGAGGTGAAACTTGTTCAGGCTACGTTGGGCGCGCAGCAGATTAGGTGTCGTCCGGTGCAGCTAAAAAAGGAACGTCAAACCGCACTTTTAGTGGCACCTGAACATGAGGTCGCTGCTCTGGAATTGGTGAGCCGCATCGACGTTGCTATTGCGGATAATGAGATGACGGCACAATTTGAGGAGGAGGCGGAAGCACTTAAACAACGCGACCTCGCTGCTGTTGACGCAGCTGATAACCAACAAGCTGTGGATACAGATTCAGGAGAGATGATGCTTGTGGAACAGGAGGATATTGGTAGCGTTGTCTATGTTGCCGGACAGGGATACGAACTTCGCGTCGGGCCGGAACCCTACATCACCGTGGCGGAGAGCGACTGGGAGGAATTCACAGATTTTAGCGCACAACGGCAGGAGTTTTTTATCCTGCTCCGACATGAATACCCGACGCTTTTCGAGTGGCTCCAGCAGGAAAAACTTGTCGCAAAATTCATCCGGCTCATTGAGATGACGTATCAGGATGGGGCTCCTACACCCCCCCGCTCCTACAGTGACGTGTCCGATGCTGAAGAATTGCCGGCAATCCCTTACAACCTGTTTGCACAATTGAGTTTGGCTATTGCGGTTGTTTCGTTTATCGTTGTGCTTTTTCAGGTGTCGTGGTATGTAAATCTTGTGTTGGCTGGGGGTGCTGTGGTCTTGGCGATTGTTGCCAAATATCAAATCGATGCAAGTGAGGAGGAATCTACCGGGATTCCGATGGCACTGTGCGCGATTGTGTTTGCATGTTTGGTGGTTGTGTTTGCGTGGTGGCTTGCGCAGCGTCCCCCGCCTGTGGAGGAGCCCCAGAAACCGCCTGTAGGCGAGATGGTTAGGAATCGGTGAAGGAGCACAACGAGAAATGTCAATAACCCCCCGCTAAAGCATGGGGGCTTGTGCGAACCGCCTGCCAAGCGGTCACTCCACAAGTTAAACCGTTGACTACAGTAATATATCGGGTATTCTTAGCGTGGCAGCTAACAAGATGTTTCAGATGCTCCCCAAGTCTGAATCCCCTCTGAATACCTGATCTGGATGGGGAAACATATACCCGAAAGGAGAAAACAAACTTATGTTTGTGCCAGTCAAAACGAAAGAGGGTGAACGATTGAGGTTTCCGATGCATGCTGCACGTGCAAGGAAACTTGTCAAACGCGGTGAAGCAACGCCTTATTGGAACAACGGTGTCTATTGTGTCCGTCTCAACAAAGAACCGAGTGACCGTGAGAAACAAGACATCGTAGTCGGTGTGGATCCTGGCTCTAAGAAAGAGGGTTTCACCGTAAAATCTAAGCGTCACACGTATCTGAACGTGCAGGTTTCCGATGCACATAGCAAAGTCGGCAAGAAGGTTGAGAAAAGACGTGAGTTGAGGCGTAGCCGCAGAGCGCGTAAATGTCCAAATCGGAAGAACCGCAAGAATAAAGGTGCTAACAAAAAGAAGATTCCCGCAGGCACGCGTGCCCGTTGGGATTGGAAACTGCGGATATTAGATTGGTTGTCTAACCTCTATCCTGTTACACACGTCTGTGTTGAGGATATTAAGGCGCGGACAAAACAGTATCAAAAGCGGTGGAATCAGGCCTTTAGTCCTTTGGAAGTCGGAAAGCATTGGTTCTATTCAGAGGTAGAAAAGCGATGGGAACTCCTAACATTACAAGGGTTTGAAACCAAAGAGATACGCGAGCGTCTTGGTCTCAACAAGTCGTCAAAGAAGTTAGCTGAAACCTTTGAGGCACATTGCGTTGATAGCTGGTGCTTGGCATATCACACCATTGGCGGTTTAGAGATACCCGACAATACCGATATATTCTGTATCTCACCAATACCGATACGCAGGCGACAACTCCACAGACAAAATCCGCAGAAAGGTGGCAATCGGCCGCGATATGGTGGCACCTTATTAGGCGATGGACTTGTTAAAAGCACATTGATAAAGCACGACAAATATGGACTCACACGTCCGAGGTCCCACCGAGGACATCCTATTGCGGGTGTTAATGCGAAAGGCCTATTCTCTGTCTATTCAAAAGATGGACAACGGTTAACAACGGGTGCGAAACGCACAGATTTTCAAGTGCTAACACGCTTGAACTTTCAATATAGGAGCGGTGTTTCCTCCCCCGCATAAATGCTGGGGGTCTCCACACCGAATATTTTGATGATAGAGGGAAGGATGGATTTGGCGTGTGTTGTCTGAATCGCGGATTACACAGAGGACACGAAGAACGCGGAAAAAGAGGGGTTTGGGTAAAATCTATAAACATATCGCCCCGCTGGGGCTATTTTGTGTTTTGTTTGCGTTTTCTATAAACATTCCGCCCCGCTGGGGCTGCGCTTTGGCACATCCTACGGTTATTTTCCTAAGCTAGGACGGACGCGGCACGTTGATAAACCCTTACGATAATGGGATTTAGAGGGGACTTAGCGGGCGAGGGGACCTCGCCCCTACGGGGGTATCGCCTAAATTTGCGTAAGTCCTGAGCAGGAAAAAACAAGGGCAGCGTATTGAAAAGGACTTTTGCTGATGTCTACATGTCTCACTGTTTTTGCTAAAAATCCGATGCCGAACCGGGTTAAGACACGGCTCACGCCGATGCTTTCACCGGAACAGGCGGCGGCACTATACACTGCGTTCCTCACGGATTGGTGCGAAACACTTAGGGAACTCCCCGATGTGACCCTGGTCATTGCATATACGCCACTAGATGCACAACCCGATTTACAAGCACTTATCGGAGAGTACGCTGTTTATATTCCGCAAATGGGGACGGACCTCGGCGCGAGGCTTGTCTCCGCAACGCAGTGGGCAGCTGAATACGGATATGAAAAGATTCTAATAGTCGGTTCCGATAGTCCAACACTCCCGCTTGCCTACATTTCTCAGGCGATTGCGGGGCTTGACGCTTGCGATGTTGTCATCGGGCCGAGTGTAGATGGGGGATATTATCTTATCGGTTTTTCTGCAGCAAACCTCACTCGGGTGGTGCCACACATCTTTGAGGATATTGCATGGAGTACGCCGCAGGTTTTTCAACAGACAATTGCGCGTATCGGTTCGATAGAGGCATCGTTCGGACTTCTACCGCCTTGGTATGACGTAGATACGCCTGAGGATTTGGTGTTTTTACAGGCGCACCTCTCGGCGATGCAGCTTGCAGGAGATACGGTACAAGCAGTTAGAACAGAAAAATTATTGACAGAATTGCTATAGGGAGAATTCATAATGGCACAATTAGATGGAAAGGTTGCAATTGTAACCGGTGGAAACAGAGGTATCGGGAAAGGAATTGCGAAGGGGCTCGCTGCGGAGGGCGCGAGTTTGACTATCGCCGCACGGGATGCCGAACTACTTACGCAAACGGCTGATGAACTACGCGAAGCAGGCGCGAAAGTGCTCGCGGTGCCAACCGATGTTACGGATGAGGCACAGATTAAAGCCCTCTTCGAAAAGGCGATGGCACAATATAAACGTTTGGATATCCTTGTAAACAATGCCGGGGCGTTCGATGGCGGCCCAATAGATGAACTTTCAACGGAGGCGTGGGACAAGGTTATCAGTGTAAACCTTCGCGCGCCGTTTCTCTGCTCGCGTGAGGCGATGCGGATTATGAAAGCACAAGGGGAAGGCGGACGTATTATCAATATCGGCAGCATCTCTGCACACCGTGTTCGTCCGAACAGCGCGCCTTACAGCTCAAGTAAATTCGGAATATGGGGATTGACACACGTGACAGCATTGGAGGGGAGACCCCACGGTATCACGGCGAGCTGTTTGCAGCCCGGCAATACGTATGTTGAACGGATTCAGAACCGTCCACAGCCTCCATCGGAACCGATGATGGATGTGGACGCGCTTGCACAAGCCGCGGTGCTCATGGCGACCCTTCCGCCTAATATCAATATGTTGGAGGCGACAGTGCTGCCGGTGGAGCAGCTCTATATCGGGCGTGGTTAGTCAATCGCGATGCCTATAATCGCAAGCCTAGCATTCCACTGAGGTAGAAGTGCGCCTCTTCGGTATAACGGGGCAGATTTTCCGGGGCTTCCACCTCTAACTCTAAGGTTAGGTCGCCTTGGTAGTCTTTTGTCTCTGTAGGCAACTTCCCTTTTAAAAGTTCTATCAGAGGCAGCACCTAAGCAGCACGGTTTATAGCGTCAAAATCTAAAATAGTGCAGGAAAAACTAATTTTTTTAGAATCTTGCTAATTTTTTTACAATTTTTAGAAAAAAATTGACAAACATGGGATTCTTGTATATAATCTATTCAGGACTTACGCAGCACGTTGCTAAAGTCCATAGATAATGGGATTTAGAGGTTGACTTAGCGGGCTGGGGGACCCAGCCCCTACGAGCTTATGTTCTAAATTTGCGTAAGTCCTGCTATTAAGAAAACGATGTCAACGGCTAAACGTTTTGTATTTTGTCTGCGAAGAAATTTGACATTGTTAGTGATTTAGGTTATAATTGTTGTGTAAGTTTGGTGGCACAATTGAAAAACCCATGCCACCTGGGAATTTTATTGGGAGTTAAGTAATGCGGAATCGACATACGAATGCTACAATTCAGAAAACGAACGCTTCCGGTGTCTGCCTCCTGAGCAGATTTTCCCTGATGCGATACCCGTGGCCCCGCTTACCCTCTCGGTTCACAGCATTCACCCCCCCCCCTTCTATATTTCACATTTGTTAATTATTTTATGTCACAAGACAGTGTCGGAGGCTTTAAAAGCTGCACTGTCTGTGTGCCCGCGTGTGCTTCGTCTCGTACGGAGTGTTTCATCGCGGGCTTTTGTTGTTGCATTGGGTTTTTTCGCCAATGCATGTTATCCCTATGCCGCCCGCGTACACGTAAATCGCGTGCGACTTGGCACCTGGACTTCACATAAGTCCAATTGATTTAATTTTTGATTGACAATTTTATAAGGAAAATGGTAGACTTTATGCTAATGTTGCATGCAACGTGCGCTAACTTGCCTCTAGAAAAACATTGCTAAACACTTGGAGGTCTATGCGCGACCCCCGTTGAAACGCTAGAACGAGGTCCGGCGCGACACATAGAACAGTTCACGGTAGAACGGCCTGAGGCAAAAAAGAAACTTGCATTTTGGAAAGCATCAGCTACATCGGCATAAAAGAGCATTTTCCTCTCAACTTCCCTATACGGGGAAAGGAGAAGTAAGAATGTTTTTTCAACCAACGCTAAATTCTCATTGGTTTTTCGTCCGAAAGACAAGCCTATATCTTATGATTGTTTTAGCGGTTGCTATGGTGTTTATCCCACTAGTATACCTACCCGAGGAAGGCGAAGCCGATCCTGTCTCACTAACACTTATAGGCCTTGGAATTACTGCTGCCGGAGTTCTCGTTACGTTATGGATATATAACGATGGTGTCTGTGACGAATGCAATGATGGTAGGGAATCAGATCATCTTGAGAAATGTGAGAACTGTGGTATAAAAGCTTATATATGTCCAGGATATCCCCATGGTCACAAGCAGCAGTGTGGATACTGCAAGGATTGGTATTTTTGTTGTGAATATGGCAATAATAATGAAGAACTCGCTGCTGAACATGGCCTGGAGCGTTGTACAGTACCAAGTTGTGGAAAACGTTATAGAAAATGTACTGAGAAGGATAAACACGGTCCCGGAAAATGCGATGATGGTGGTGATAATATTATCATGTGGGGTCCTGGTGATCCTGGTAGTGATGATGAGCACCGCTCCAACAACAGCAGCGGTAACAACAGCAGCGGTAACAACAGCAGCGGTAACAACAGCAGCGGTAACAACAGCAGCGGCTAATGCTTAAGAACTCAACTTATTAGGGGGTACTCATCAGAATGCTCCCTCTGCTTCACTAAAAGCTCGGAGGTAAGAAGCATGAAAAAGCAGCATAATCCTCTCGCAAGGTTTATCCTGGGGCTCGCAGCACTTTGGTGGCAACAAGCGACCCTTTTAGTCGAAAGAGTAAGAAATCTGCCCCAGAACAGAGAAGCGATGAGACAGGTCGTGAGTATCTGTATTGCGCTAGTAATTGTATTCGGTGGGGGTGCGTTTGCTATTAATCTATCGCGTTGTCCTAACTGTAAGGTTGGTTTAGGTGGACCGATACATCGCCATCTACACCAAGACATATGTAAGAACTGTGGTGAATCCTATTGGGCATGTCCTTCTAAGCCTTTACCTCACTTAAAACGGTGTGAGTACTGCGGAGACTGGTACTATAATTGCCCCGATGGCTCATCACAAGAATCTGAGCATGGACCTACGATTTGCAAGTCACTTCATGAACGCTTGTCTCCCCCTGCTGGGCATCGTTTTAAGCCCGTTACAGGAGCACTCCCTCTACGCAGCAACAACAAGAAGGCAAACAGATAACATATGAGAGCGAAATACTGGCAATATTGCCTAAGTGATGATATGATGAACATCAGTGTTTGAGAACCTCTGTGTGTAGTGTTTCGCGTTTCATTGATCGTTGGTGATATTATTATTTGGGCGATATCCTCATTTTTTTATCCCACACTCATGGGTCTAATTGGGCTGCGACCGGGACTATAACTATCCCGATGATTCATCACAAGAATCACCTCTAGTAAGGAGTCTATAAATATGTTTACCACAAAAAGAATGATGTTCCTCTGCGGCTTCCTGGTATTAGTCGGTGGCGTTGCGTTTTATTTATTTCAACAGAATAAGCTATCCCCGGAACCCATCGCGAGTGACACTGTCCTCAAACTCGTACCCAAGCAGGAAATTCCTGACGAGACACCACGGGTTCAGGCGGGACTTACCGGGAAGCCCCCAGCTGAAGATCCGCATGCAGGACACAACCATCCACCACATGAACATAGTCACGACAAGCCTGAAGCGGAAATATCATCTGGTGAAACACCGGATGCCGAGGGGGCAGATACCGTAGCACCTACGAATGAAAACGCCGAAGTGCTTTCAGAGGAGGCGATTCAAAAATGGGTGACAGAGACTATGAAAGCACTAGATGATTTAAATACTCGATTTATGGAAAAATATCCAGAACTTCTTGAAATCTCACAAATGACAAAGGAAGATTTTTTTGAAAAGTATCCAACTGTCGAATCCCGACAGGCACTTTTGGAATACGTACAAAGTGTTCAACCTGAAATGTTTGCAGAACTTCGCGCGGTTTTTTCAAATCTACCCATTGAGATTGCAGACGATATTCTCTTGGAGGCAAAAGACCATTTTATCCAGATGTGGGGTCCCGAAACTGCTGACCAAGTAATGGCCAAACTCCGCGCAGAGTTAGGGTTGTAGGCATTCTTCTATACATCAGGACTTACGCAGCGCGTTGATAAACCCTAATGATAGTGGGATCTTAGCGGGCGGGGAGACCCCGCCCAAAGAGCGGGAAACTGTTTGCCCGAATACTGAGGTTTCTGATAAATTTGCGTAAGTCCTGTACATGTTCAAAAAAGGAAGTGGTATCATTACCCCTTATTCATCTTGTGAAAACTGTAAAAAGTCACCCACTTTTCAAAGACATCAGCATTGGTGTCCTCCTTTTGGGTATCCTATTCCTTGCCTTCTGGATACGCGTCCAAGGTGTAAAACGTTTTCCTGATGGACAATTTTCCGAAAACGATGCCTACCTCTTCCATTGGCAAGCAAAAGAGATTGCCGAGCAGGGATATCTCTCGGCACGCGACAGGCACCGCTGGCTGCCTATAGGCAGAGACAATCAGCAGATGCTGTCTCTCTATCCCTACGTTATTATGTATACTTATAAAGCGATAGGGTGGATGTCTCCAAAGATCACGCTTTATCGCATCCAACTCTACATGCCTACCATCTGTTTTACCTTGGGGCTTGGCGTGCTGTTTCTTTTTCTTGCGCATAGCTACGGAATAGTCTTTGCAACTATCAGCACGGTGCTTTTAGCAACACTCCCGGGAAGTATAGAGCGTAGTGCCGCTGGCTTTGGCGACAGAGACGCATGGTGTTGGCTCTTCGGGGTGCTTGCTGTCACCAGCTATCTCTGGAAAGAGCAAATCCCATTAAACCCCCTGTCAAGGGCGGTAAAAATTGGCGCAGACACTTTGCAACCGCCGTCGCCGGATTCACCGTTTTTCTCGGCGGGCTCTCTTGGGAAGGTTTTGGATTTTTCGTTCTCATCATAGTCGCCGCTGAACTTTGGAAATTCTGTACCACAGACATAGAACATTCCTTAAAGGAGTACGCCCTCTGGATACTCATGTTCGTTCCTGGCCTCTATATCCTTAGTCCTGTCTATCGGGGCGGGTACGGTTTTTCAACGCATGTTGCCGCACTCATGCTACTCCCTCCGCTTACGGTGTTCGTGCTGCGTGGAATGCGACATCTACTTCTTAAGTACGTTGAAAACCTCCGCCCCCATGCTCGAAAACTTGCCTGGGGATTAACGCTGCTTACCATCATAGCAGGGCTCAGCTATCTTTTCCTCCAATCTAGCATATTTGAGACAACTGCCTTTGCTTTGCGGGAGAGCCGACTCATGAAAGATGTTGGTGAGTTAGTTGACCCGCATTTCGGATATTGGCCGGCACGATACGGTGCGGTCTTTATTTTAGGCGGTATCGGTTTGATAGGAGCGAGTCTCCATTTATGGCGATGGGAAGGATTGCCTTTAACCCTCACCCTCGTTCTCTTTACTACAACAACCTTCTTCCGATGGCCTATCAGTAAATGGATAGGTGCTAACGTGTGTGGGACGCTTTTTTTCACTGCGCTCGTCATTATACCTATAGCAATTGGTATTGCGTGTCTACGGCAAGAAACTGCTAAAAATGAACTTTTGACGCTCGCTATGCTTGCATGGTTTTTCTTATGGGTAGGTCTCGCGCGGGGAGGAAAACGCTATGACTTCTTCATCGGCATCCCCCTTGCCTACGGCACTGCGTGGTTGCTCTGGCTTTCCCCCGCACATCTCATACAAAAACTCAAGGACGCGAAATTTCTTTACCCCCATGTCAAAGCAAGACGTATCGCTGCGACTACTGTCATTGTTGTGTTAATACCTATTCTCTTTTGGAACCCCCTTGGTGGGCATGCAACTCGCTCTATTCACGCTGCTGCCGAGATGCAGCAACCCTCACCAGGACAAGAAGGCAGCCTTGCCCAGACATTAACGTGGATGAAAGACACACTCCCCAAAAACGCTGTTGTCGCCGCAAACTGGGGATATGGCACGCAGCTTAACGTCCTCGGAGGTGTTAAAACCATTACAGATTCGGACCATTTTCTACCGCATTGGATACATCTCTATTACCGACACGTCTTCTGTGCACAGTCGGAACAAGAAGCTCTCTCTTTTCTCAAAACGCATGGTGCCACACACCTCATGTTAACCAAATGGGGCGTGACATCTCAATCCAAAAACTTTTCATTCATTGGCAGCACTGCAAGCAATGATAGGCGTTTTAGACTCTATGAACTTACCCGACGAGAGGCACCCGTTGGTGCACCCTACCAAATACGCCCTAAACAGCACGGCACTCCCGTAGCATTCGCTGACATGGTTTCAACGACACCGGTCCGTAGCCCGGGTGCCCATGCACGCATCGTGCCTGGGACACAACAAAAGCTGGGTGTCACTGCTCATCTGAAAACACATCGGAATATATTCCACGAGATTTCCATAAACACCGACAGCCCATCTCAACAAGCAGTAGATATTGGAAATGGCGGTGTGGTATTCTACTTTGATTCCAGGGCAATTTTCGACAAAGCCTATTACGTCCCACCCATCGGCTGGAACAGTCTTGCGGTCAAACTGTTTCTGAGAGGTAAACACAGAAATGCCTTCATTCCTGTTTACCCTGAAAACGGAGATGCTGCTGCGGAGGTCAAAGTCTGGGAAATTCACTATCCCTCCTACATCAAAAAGAATTCAAAGTACTTGAGAACAGAACCAAAGCGAACAGATGAAAAATAGGGATGAAGGCAGCAATACCCAAAGACGCATAAAAATTGCCTACATTTCCCGTAACTTAGACAGTTCGCTCTCTTGCTCCAACATGAATTGATATGCCTCCAGATTCATGTTATACTTTTTGCATGATCTAAGGAGGTATGGAAATGTCCAGTGTCTATACACCCACTCGTTCAGCTATCTGTGTCAAACGTGTGAACAGCATCAACGCTCCAGATAAGCGGTCCATGAATTTCCATAGCGCGGTAGCCGATTTTCGGTGCATATTCCAAGGTTGCGGCTACCTCATCTTCAGCATAACCTCGGTAGCAGATAGAAGCACAAATAATGTCCATAAAGATAGAAATTGCAAGGAGAAGTTAAAATGATTCGCCAAATTGAGATTGCTTTACCTGAATACCCGCGCGGTTTTCACCTGATTACAGATAAAATTACGGAATCGCTCGGCGCTTTGCCGGAGGCGGGTATCCTACATCTTTTCATCAAGCACACCTCGGCAGGGTTAACTATCAACGAAAACGCCGACCCGACGGTGCGTGAGGATTTTGCCGACAGTTTCGATCAGCTCGTAAAGGAACGTGAGCCCTTCTATCGGCACACGATGGAGGGGGATGACGATATGCCGGCACATATAAAAGCGTCGCTCGTCGGGTTCACCGTATCCGTGCCGATTACTGACCATCACCTTAATTTAGGCGTATGGCAGGGCATTTACTTGTGCGAGTTTCGCAATCGGGGTGGCAGGCGAAACCTAACAGCAACGCTTTATTCTTAGCGCGGTTGCATCGGTTATACCCATGCCGACTTCAGTTCATGCACCTTCAATGATGTGAGCGTAGCTGTTCCCCCCTCCGCGTAAATTCCGATATCCGCGTTGTCAAGGTCGGGGAGGAAATAGGATGTCATTGAGAGTTCACCCGCATTGCCGAACGCCTCGATAGAGATGCGGTCCAGTAGAATCTGTAGCTGAATTTTACCATCTTGGGGTGCAAGCGGTCCGCTCCTTTCGAGGAACGTCAACTGCTTTTCAGCGGTGCTGTATCGGACATCTTGTCCGCGAATATTGAAACCTACAGCATCGGCATCGTTCAATTCTATCTCCGCTCGGATATCGAACAGTTCGCCCGTTAACCCTGCCAGCAGGTTTTCGTCGGGCTTAAGTACTAGGTTGCTCCAAGCATGCGTATAGTCGTGGATATTTTCGATTTCCACCACCGGTTCACGGTATAAACGGATGCCGGCGGGTGTTGTTCGAAGCGTCAACACACACGGAAAACTCATCTGCTGATTGAAGGGCATTTCTGGTGGATTGCTGCCGTTCATCCATGCGATTTGGATACGGCGGCCGTCGGATTCCGGCACGTCGCTCCAGGTTTGTGCGGCGTAAAAGTTGCGCCCGAAGTCAGCTCGCTGCGATTCACCATCGGGTGTGTAGGTGGTCCCATCAAAATCCCCGACATAATATTTTCCACCTGCCCCCCAGAAAACCCATTTGGTATTTTCGGGGTCACCATCGACGGGGAGTTCAAAGATATCTGGACATTCGCCATCTGGTATCTGAATATCAGAGAGTCGTGTCCACTCCTTTAGGTTGGTTGAGCCGAAGAAGGCGAAATCGTTTCCGTCGAGGAAAAGTGTCATCACCCATTTTTGCGTGGGTTCGTGCCAAATTACCTTCGGGTCGCGGTTGCTTGCGACAATGTGTTCAATCACGGGATTGCCTTCATATTTTACCCAACTTCGTCCCCGGTCATTGCTATAAGCGATGCTCTGCGTAAACGGAACTTTTTCGGGAGCATGGCTGCCTGCGGATGTGTAAAAGTTGACGAGTACCGCCTCGTCGCCTGTCTGAAAACCGCCCGTATTGTTCCAATCCACAACGCCGGAGCCGGAGAAGATTGTGCCGAGTTCATCCGGATGGATTGCATGCGGGAGTTGTTTCCAATGAACAAGGTCAGGACTTACAGCGTGTCCCCACGTCATGTTGCCCCAGTTGATACCGAAAGGGTTGTGTTGAAAGAAGAGATGATACTCCCCTTTGTAATAAATTAATCCGTTCGGGTCGTTTGTCCAGTTGGTTTTCGGTGTGAAATGGTACTGCGGACGATACGTTTCTTTATAAGCAGTCTGAATCATTGCCTCTCCTTTTGTAAAAGTGCGCTATAAGCGCGTCCAACTTCGTTTCGTAGCCTCAAACGCCTGCTCCAAATTTGCAGCAGGGCAGGATATGGATGTCCTATCTCAATTGCGTCGATTTTTATGAGAATTCTATACCTATTCCGCTATTTTGTCAAGAACGTTTTTTTTCTGAAATAAAATTTTTTGCGAAATTATGCACCCATTTTGCCGTAATTCGCGTCACCGTATGTTAAATATAGATTGCTGAATTCTTCCGGAGGCTTCCCATGAAAAATAACGATGTTGACCTGATAGAACGCGTCCTCTCAGGCGATGAAACGGCGTTTACCGAATTGGTGAAAAAATATCAGAAACCTGTGCATGCCCTCGCTTGGCGAAAAATAGGCGATTTTCACATCGCTGAAGAGATTACACAGGATACTTTTCTTAAAGCGTATCAACGTCTCCACACCCTCAAAGACCCGCATCGGTTTGCGGGATGGTTATATGTCATCGCAACCCGAAGATGCCTTGCATGGTTCCGAAAAGAACGGATACAGGTCCAACCGTTAGAGAATATGGACAATGTCCTGATACAGAGAGATGCTTATTCACAGCATGTTGCCACGGAACGCGCGAAAACTGCGAATCAGGTGCAACAGGATGTCGTCAAAAACCTACTCATGGACCTGAAGGAGAGCGACCGAACTATCATCACCCTGCACTACTTCGGGGAGATGACGTGTGAAGAGATGAGTGAGTTCTTAGGGGTTTCTGTGAATACGGTTAAGAGTCGGCTCCGGCGTGCGCGGAACCGCTTGAAGAAGGAGGAAACGGTGATTCGCGAAGCACTTGACACCTTCAAAATCTCACCGAACCTTACCGATACCATTATACAAGAGGTTGCGCGACTCAAACCTGGGGCACCTGCTAGCAGCAAACCGCTGGTGCCGTGGATGCTAGCTGCCACTAGTGCTGTTTTGATTGTGTTAGTGCTCGGTATAGGCAGCCAACATCTATCGCGCTTCCAGCGACCTTATAGTCTAGACGCACAGTCTGAAATGAAGGTGGACATTATTGATGCACCTATTGTTCACGATTTTGAGGCGGAGCCGGATGCTCGACATCAGCCGGGCAAACGTTCCGATACCCCCGGCAGAGACGATGGTAATGGTGAAAAATCGAATCAGGTTTTCGTCTCGGAGGGGGATTATACTCGGTGGAATCTACCGGAAGGCGCGAAACGGCGACTCGGCAAAGGGGTGGTGAATGATATGCAGCTATCACCCGATGGCAAAAAGTTGGCGATTGCAAGCTCCACCGGTATCTGGTTATACGATGTTAGCACAGGTAAAGAGTCCGCGCTTCGGACAAAAAGCAGCGATTTTGCTAGATTAGTGGTCTTCTCACCGGATAGCAAAGTGCTTGTGAGTGCCGGGAGTGGCAACAAAATCCAGAGTTGGGACGTTGACAGTGGAAAACCTCTACTAACCCTCACTGTTCCTAGGGAGCCGCTCTTCTCTCTGAAATTCTTAGCCGATGGTAAAACCCTCATGGGTCTAAATTGGCCAGACAGCGTCGATATATATCGGGAAGCCAATATTTGGTTTTGGGATATTACCACTGGTGCACATCTTAAAAGTTTCAATCCGGAGGCCCCCATCGTCAAAATCGCGGGGGGAATTTTGACGGGTGGACTAGGGGTGTTTGTTGACAAAATCGGGGTCGTTACTTATGCTATCGGAAATAAGAACGGCACAATTAGCATACAAAATGGGCAAACCGATAGGGAGATTATTACGCTTGTCCCGCAGACAGATGAAACCGATTTTTTTACACTACGTCCAGCCGAAAATGTTTTTAATGTAAGAAAACCGAGAGTCCACGGTGATGATAAAACGTCTTCTCTAACATATCGTAAGGATAATCGGACACCGTTCCCTATCCAATATCAATTGGGGCCCCAAAGCCGGACAAAACATACTCTAGAGGCGCAGCCGATGCGATGGATAACAGCGCTAGATTTCGCACCAGATGGCAAAACTCTCGTGAACAGATGCGACTACATGATTGCTCAAAACGGAGGTTTGCTCAAAATCGAAGGCCCGATTGAAATTTGGGATGTTGACACCGGGGAACAACTCGCAGCACTGGACCTGGAACGTGTGTCGGATGTAAAGTGCTCTAGCGATGGGAAAACTCTCGCTATCATAGGTTATGACGGATGTGTGCTATGGGATATCCCGACCCGACAGAAAATTGGCACGTTTCCGCAGAGTATAGACGTAAGGTTTTCTGGGGATGGCAAAACTGTTTGCATTCTAAGCCAGGCTCGCTATATGATGTGGAATATCGCAGCGCGAAAAGAGCTTGCAGTGCTCAACTACTTTGAACCTTTTCCTGAACGTTTTGTGTTATCCCATGATGGCGCAATTCTTACCACACTGGATGCAATTGGCACAGTGAATGTGTGGGAGACAGAAACGGGTAAACAGCTGCGCATTCTTACCACAGGTTGGACAAAAGAGTTCACGGCGTTGGCGTTCGCACCCGATGGCAAAACCCTCGCGAGTGGAGATAATGCCGGTAATATTCAGCTGTGGAGGACAGATACTCACACCAAACGGATGACGATTAAAGCTGGAAATAATCGCATCGACGGATTAGCTTTCGCCCCGGATAACAGGACGCTAACCACTATGAGCAGAAATGTGCTCAAAGTATGGGATGCCGCTGTTGGGAAACAACGTGAGGTTTTCACTATACCAAACGCTACAAGTGGCGGTGGGTTTGCTACATTTATTGATGGGACAAGACTGCGGGGCAAGAGCCTCGCGCTCACGTCTAACAGTGAAAGGCTTGCTATTACGGCTATTAGAAATCCTAGAAACAATTTTATTGAGGTGTGGGATATCGCAACCGGCAAACCGCCACAACGTCTGATGAGGGTTAGAGCTGCTACACCTGGCCTACAGACCATAGCACTTACCTCTGATGGAAATATGCTTGCGCACTATGAGGGGAATACCGTATCCTTGTGGAATGCAAACACAGGTACGCAGTTTACAAAACTTGAATTGTCAAATGACGGTCATGCAATAGGATTCTCACCGGATGGAAAAACATTGGGAGTCGGATTAGACCGGGGAATCCAATTGTATGACGTTAAAACCCACCGACACATTGGGACGCTTGCGGCACATGAACATACCGTCTGCAAATTGGCATTTTCTCCGGATGGCACAATTCTCGCGACTGGTGATACGGGTGGCAAAATTCACTTATGGGACATTCCTACCCGCCGCCACCTAACTATCTATGATGGACATGGGAGTTTTATCAGTGCTTTAGCGTTTACACCTGATAGTAAAATGCTTGCAAGCATAAGCGGCGGCAGCTATTGTTACTACAATATACAGGATGGAACTATCCTCCTCTGGAACGTCCCATCTAAGTAAGCACAGCCGTTAGCTCGTCTAGTCTATATGCATTTACCTCCTACAAAAAACCTAAAATCTTGACAAACGTCCTAAATCTGATAGAATAATATCCTATCCTCCTAACCATGCAATTTGAAAAAATGCGGAATTAAGCAACCGTTTTGCTGCTAACTCGCGTCACTATGTGTTGAAATAAATTATTGGAGGCACTTGATGAAAAACAGTGATGTTGAACTGATAGAACGCGTCCTCACAGGCGATGAAGCGGCGTTTACCGCATTGGTAAAAAGATATCAGAAACCTGTGCACACGCTCGCTTGGCGGAAGGTAGGCGATTTTCATATCGCTGAAGAGATTACGCAGGATACTTTTCTCAAGGCGTATCAAAAACTACATACCTTGAAAGACCCGCATCGGTTTGCGGGATGGTTGTATGTCATCGCAACCCGCAGATGCCTCGCCTGGCAACGCAAGAAACGGATACAGACACAACCGTTGGCAGATGCCGAGACGACTCTGATTAAGCGAGATGCTTATTCTCAACATGTTGTGCAAGAACGCGCTAATATTGCGGCGCAGACACAACGTGAAACGGTCGAGAAGTTGCTCGCGAAGTTGAAAGAGAGCGAACGCACGGTGATGACGCTCCATTACCTCGGCGAAATGACTTGTGAGGAAATTAGCCGATTTTTAGGCGTATCGACAAGTACGATAAAAAGTCGACTTCGGCGTGCGCGACAACGTTTGCAAAAGGAGGAGACAATGATTAGAGAGGCACTTGAACATTTTCAGATTTCACCGACCCTGACCGATACGATAATGTGTGAGGTTGCACGCCTCAAACCGGGGGCACCTTCCGGGAGCAAGCCTTTGATGCCGTGGGCGATAACTGCTGCAAGTGCTGTTTTGCTTGTGTTTATGCTTGGCATCGGGAGTCAAAACTTACTAAGATTTCAGACCCCTTACAGTCTAGATGTGCAGGCTGATATGACAGTAGATATTATCGAGGCACCTGTTGTGCTGAACCTTGAAGTGAAACCGGATGTTCGGCGTCAGTTTGGCAATCTGAATGCGCTGGGTGAAAGCGATAATAGTGGTCAGAAACCGGATGACGTTTTATTGGCTGCTGCGCAGGCGGAAGGGGAGGACGTTTCTGTTCCCAAACAGCAGTGGATTCAGTCAAAGCCTACTGCGGGAACTATGGTAGAAGGTTTGCTTGCAACTTCAGAGGGTGGAGCTTTACGCTCTTGCTGATAGGACATATCTACAAATTGGAAGACTGATAGTGCAAAAGAGTGGCAACACGTTTTTGATACTACTTTATTGGATACTGACTATGAAGATTGGCTGATTGGCAGTCCTATGGAAAAAGTGGGACAATACACTCTATATTGATTCCATCTAAGACCTCTTCGCTTCAAAAGATGATGGCAAAACGTGGAACTTAGTTCACTCAATGGCCGAGAGATCTTTGGTATCGCTTTATGAATTGGTGCTAACAAAACAAGCTTTTTATATCATCTTTTATATAGGTAGCGATATTTTTCGTTCTGAAGATTCTGGCAAGACATGGGAGGTCATAAATAATCCGATAGGATAGAATTTCCCAGCGAACCTAATCATATTGTCAACGGCCCAGAGACACAGTATTTGCTTTAGCAAGGACAAGATATGCCCTCTACCGCTTTACCGATGACAGTTGGCAACGTTTGGAATTTCCGGTGTCTGTTGGAAAAATCCGTTCAGTTGCAGCGGCTAAAGAGAAACTATATGTTGTGGCAGAGGCGAGTGATGATGTGTTAGATTCCGGTAAAGTATCTCAAGGGCAGGAACGTGGTTGGTGGATATTTCGCTCGACTGACCTTGGCGATTCGTGGGATGATATAACACCAACAAACGCCTGGCCCGTAAAGGGGTTGCCGCCCCGTCTCCAACTTCTTGCAGTTGGTGATACACTTCTTGCGATGGAACATGGCATGGTTAGCTCTCCTGATAGTGGAAACACGTGGTTTACATCACAATTATCAAGGGGCCTACTCCTTTAATCCATCCTGATATAGGTCTTTAAGGCAGCAGCAGTAAACGAAGGTGTTTTTTATGTTAGTGGGAGAAACGGACTGCATCGTTCCACTGATAGTGGTAAATCATGGAATCAGATTAATATCACTACGGATAAGAGCAAAGTAGAGACTTTAATCGCGTATAAAAGGCATGATATACCTCCAACGCTCTATGCAAGATATGAAGGACGGCTCGCAAAAACTTCCGATGAAGGCAAGTCTTGGGATGCTGTTCAAATAGAAATTCCGATGACGGACCCCGATAGAGAAAAACCACCAGATATTACGCATATCATCAAATCTGATGGTGTTCTCTACGCAAAAGGGGGTGGCTCTTTTCACAGAAGCAAAACACACGTATATATCGCGTATCTACAGATGGTAATATGCTTGTGCCGATTCAAGGCATGCCCATCTTCGACTCACTGGAATCATATATTAAGTCGGACGAAATATTGGATAACCGATTTAACGTGTTAGATAAATCGGTGCTTGAACAGATGCAAGAGGAGATTCCTGGCGCAACCGACCTCTTCAAACAGCTGATACAAACAGACCAGGAAAATCAGTTTAAACTTTTTAGAACAGCCCAGCGTGGTCCGTTTGCTATCAGTGGTAACACATTCTATATGGAATACAACTTATAACTATTCCGATGGACTCCCGGAGATACCGAATGGTCAGACACCGGTATGGAGGAAACCGGTGAATTGACTCTGGACGTGGCAAGGAAAGAGCCCAAACTATCAGTGTCAGGAAACACCGTCTACATCGGCAAACGGGATGGCACCCTCCATCAATCTTTTGATAGTGGGCATACTTGGAAAGATATTCCTTTGGATTTTATGTTTGCTAAGCCTGTTGAGATTTTCAAAGCACTTGTGTTTGCGGGGCCCAAGGTATATGTAGCAACGGACATAGGTGTCGCCGCGTCAGATGATGGTAGACATTGGTATCCTCTAACCGATGCAGCAGGGACAAATCTTACCATGGAGCACTTGGCAGTTGATGGGAACAACGGTTTATGGTGTTACCAAAGGATACAGGTATCTATCGCTTGGAAAGCGGGACTTGGGAACAGGTTGTTTCAGAGGTGCCTGATGACGTGACTTCTCTTGCTGTTGATGGTGACACGTTATACGTAGGCACACAAAGCAACGGTATGCTTCATTTCAATTTTGAAAAATAGCATGTTTTGTCTGGGCGGAGCGATGGGTTTCCGCCCATGTCCCTCCATAAAAATATCTCTTTTTTCGGAATTATGCACCACTTTTGCTGCTAACTCGCGTCACTATAGGTTGAAATAAAATTATTGGGATTATCCCTTTTCTGGAGGCACTTGATGAAAAACAGTGATGTTCAACTGATAGAACGCGTCCTCTCAGGCGATGAAACGGCGTTTACCGAATTGGTGGAAAAATATCAGAAACCGGTGCACACGCTCGCCTGGCGGAAAATAGGTGATTTTCATATCGCTGAAGAGATTACGCAGGATACTTTTCTCAAGGTGTATCAAAAACTACATACCTTGAAAGACCCGCACCGGTTTGCGGGCTGGCTGTATGTCATCGCAACCCGCAGATGCCTCGCCTGGCAACGCAGAAAACGGATACAGACACAACCGTTGGCAGATGCCGAGACAACCCCGATTAAGCGAGATGCTTATTCCCAACATATTGTGGAACAACGCGCGGAGACAACTGCCGAGGTGCAGCGCGAAGTTGTGAAAAAGCTGCTGGTAAAACTCCCGGAGAGTGAGCGCACAGTCCTTATGCTCCGTTACTTCAGCGAGATGTCTAGTGCAGAAATCGGGGAGTTCTTAGGCGTATCCGCAAATACGATTAGAAGCCGGCTCCGCAGGGCACAGCAACGTTTACAAAAAGAGGAGACAATGATTAGAGAGGCACTCGACCATTTCCAAATTTCACCGACCCTCACCGATACCATAATGCGGGAGGTTGCACGCCTGAAACCGGGGGCACCTTCTGGGAGTAAACCCCTTGTGCCGTGGGCGATTGCTGCTGCAAGTGCTATTTTGCTTGTGTTGATGCTTGGGATAGACAACCAATATTTAGCGCGTTTTCAGCAACCCTATAGTTTAGATGCGCAATCCGAAAGAGTAATTGAACTTGTTGACGCGCCTATTGCCCAAAATGTTAAGGCAAAACCGGACGTACGAAACCAACCGGGGAAACTTTCTGATACAGATGATAGAAATAATGGTGATGGAGAAAAAGCGAATCAGGTTTTAGGTGATGAAGGGGGCTATACTCGGTGGAATTTACCGGTAGATGCGAAACGGAGGCTAGGGAAAGGGGTATTGAACAATATGCAATTATCACCTGATGGCACACGTCTGGCTGTAGCAAGTTCAATTGGGATATGGCTCTATGATGCAGACAGTGGAAAAGAACTGGCCCTGTTAACAGGGCATACGGCCGAGGTCTTGAGCGTGGCGTTCAGTCCAGATGGAAAAACACTCGCAAGTGGGAGTTTCGATTCTACTATTCGTTTATGGGATGTGCAGACAGGAGAACTCCTCAAAACCCTTATAGAACATACAAATGTTGTCTTTAGCCTGGCTTTCAACCCGGATGGCAAAACACTTGCAAGTGGGAGTCATGATGGTCTCATCCACCTGTCGGATGTGCAGACAGGTCGGATCCTTAAAACCACAGAACATACAGATTGGGTTATGAGTGTGGCATTCAGTCCAGATGGAAAGACACTCGCAAGTGGGAGTAAGGATAGCACCATTCAACTATGGGATACAGAGACAAATAGAGTCCAACAAATTTCCGTGGGTCATACGAGCTGGGTTACAAGCGTGGCGTTCAGTCCAGATGGAAAAACGCTCGTAAGCGGGAGTAGAGATGGCACGCTACTGTTATGGGAAATTACGCTTGACGCAACCCAACTTAAGTAAAGGAGAATTATTCTAGAACGATAATCTAATACCATTTCTAATTGAAAATGTCTCTTGATTGTAGCATAAACTTCCAGTTTGTGCGCTTTATCGTAGCATAAACTTCCAGTTTGTGCGCTTTATCGTAGCATAAACTTCCAGTTTGTGCTTTATCGTAGCATAAACTTCCAGTTTGTGCGCTTTATCGTAGCATAAACTTCCAGTTTGTGCTTTATTGTAGCATAAACTTCCAGTTTGTGCTTTATTGTAGCATAAACTTCCAGTTTGTGCGCTTTATCGTAGCATAAACTTTTAGTTTGTGCGCTTTATCGTAGCATAAACTTTTAGTTTGTGCGCTTTATCGTAGCATAAACTTTTAGTTTGTGCGCTTTATCGTAGCATAAACTTTTAGTTTGTGCGCTTTATCGTAGCATAAACTTTTAGTTTGTGCGCTTTATCGTAGCATAAACTTTTAGTTTGTGCGCTTTATCGTAGCATAAACTTTTAGTTTGTGCGCTTTATCGTAGCATAAACTTTTAGTTTGTGCGCTTTATCGTAGCATAAACTTCCAGTTATCGTGCTTTTAGTTTGTGCGCTTTATCGTAGCATAAACTTTTAGTTTGTGCGCTTTATTAGCATAAACTTTTAGTTTGTGCTTTATTGTAGCATAAACTTCCAGTTTGTGCTTTATTGTAGCATAAACTTCCAGTTTGTGCTTTATTGTAGCATAAACTTCCAGTTTGGGTCCTCCGTTCTCCGTTTCATTTCTAACAACCGGTAATGATAGAATAATTAATAAAAATGGTATTAGATATCGGCTGCTATACCGCGTCGATGTCCCGCAAAGTGGCGGGTGCCGCTGCGAATAAACTGTTTTTGAATCCGATTTCGGTAAAAGCAAACGGAAAAATCGGGCCTACGGGGGTAGACCACATCGCTGCGGCAACGCTCAAATTTGAGAACGACATCGTTGCAGAAATAAGCACCGCCGTGGAATGTAATATCGGAAGTGGTGTCACTATCTTCGGGTCTGGCGGGACTATCACGATGCCATCGCCGTGGGTGCCATCTTCGCGTTGCAGAGGGGCGCGGACTCCCCTGCCGTTAGATGCGACTTTTCCGCCGAACCAGATTGTACTTCACTCCTATCAACGGGGAGAATCCTCCGAGATAACCGTTGAAGTGGACCGTGACCTTTTCACTTACGAAGCCGATATGGTCGCCAATCATATTGCTGACCGACAAGCCCCGGCTATGTCCTGGGATGATACGTTGGGGAATATGCAGCTGTTAGACGCTTGGCGTGAAGAGATAGGCGTTGTTTATTGACGTTAAGGAAGAAGATGAGAAGCACTATGTTAGCAATCTGTTACGACTCATATTCTGGAACATTAGGCAAATTTAGTCGTGCCGAGATTTTTGAACTTGTCGCCGAAGCAGGTTACGAAGGTATTAACATTCCCGTGAATTCCGCTTTTCTTGGTGACCTTTTTCGCAAGGGGCTTAAAGGCGATAGGTTTTTCGGGCCCGCTTGTCGTTCAATATAGGATGGAAGATGTGGCGAGTATAAAACGGAGTTGTGAATTTACGCGGAAGTTTCGAGAGATGATACAGATGTAACCGTGCTATACATCAAGAGGAGACATTACCAAATACAATCCCCTTTTATCCTATAAATCCTGGTTCAAACAATGAACAAACAAAGGAGCATTTTATGAAAAAATATTTTCATCTATTATCAATAGTTATGCTTGTCAGCTGTCTTGCGATTGCCTTCAGTGGTTGTGGTGAGACAGAAGGAACGGTGTCGTTTACCAAAGCAATTCCTGCAGATGGCAGCACTATCCAAACAGATACGGAGATTATCGTTACTTTTGATGGCACCCCCACAGGACTGAAAGCGAATAACGGTAATTTATCCCTCTCTGGTGTAAAGGCGACAATAAAAGGTCCTTTTACTACAGGCACGTTGGAGCTTGTCCTCACGTGGGATGATGGTACTACTTCACTTACCTACACTGTTGCAGCATCCGAACCCGAGGAACCTGATATTCCGCCACCCCCCGAGGGTATGGTCCTCATCCCTGCCGGTGAATTTCGGATGGGAGGGAGTGAGCACAATGAGAAACCTGTCCATTCTGTCTATGTAGATGCGTTTTACATGGATAAGTACGAGATCACCAACGCACAATATGCTGAGTTTCTCAATGCTAAAGGTAAACATGCTGAGGGGGATATCACTTGGTCTCTTGGTGAGCCTCCTTCTCGAATTGAGTTCGTATCCGATAAGTATCGTGCGAAAGCAGGGTATGGGAATCACCCTGTGACATACGTGAGTTGGTATGGTGCGATGGCTTACGCGGAGTGGGCGGAGAAACGGCTGCCGACAGAAGCGGAGTGGGAGAAGGCTGCACGTGGTGGTTTGATCGGTCTAACCTACCCGTGGGGCAACACCATAGATTCTACTAACGCGAACTACAATAGGCATATTGACGATACCACGGCAGTCGGTAAATATACTGCCAATGGGTACGGTTTATTCGATATGGCGGGTAACGTTTGGGAGTGGTGCTTGGATGAGTATAACGCCAATTTCTATTCGGTTTCTCCTGCTCGGAATCCGTTGTCGGGTGCGAATAGTATCGAAGAATTAATAAATAATTATCAAAATGTGAAAAACCCCCGCGTTTTGCGTAGTGGCTCCTGGTTCGATACGGAGCAAGTCGTGCGGAGTGCCTTTCGCTACGGCCTTACGCCTACGTACTTGCACTTCCCCAACGGTTTTCGTTGTGTGAGGGCTGTAACGCCTTAAATGTTTACTTCTTAACCTCTTATGTCTCCAATCTGCTAAAGCAGTTGTTGGTTTAAGGGTGTTTTTGTTTATAGGCGGGGTTTTGGTGCCTCGCCTTTTTTTATGCTGCTGGTGGAGGGGCCATGCCTGACCTGTTTGGAAAAAATGGAAATTGCCAACTCCAAAACGACTTATGGCGTTCTATAAACATATCGCCCCGCTGGGGCTGCGGTTTTGCCTGAAAAGCGGGCTGCTCCCCCAAATACTGTGCCTATTTTCTACAAGTTGTCCTTGTGTGAGAAACAGTGAGAAAAATGGGAAATGCTTTGGAAATCTGGCATCAGTCTCACAGATAGTGTCCAAACTATAGTATAAAATTAGCAGATTTTGTCGGGCAGTGTTAATGCTGCTCTTCCTACCTCTATGCTCTTTTTCCTCCAAAAATTTCTGTTTTTTGCAGAATTAACCCAAGTTGCTACTTATAAGTTTTTAGACCTGGAAACACCGTCTTTAATGAAAATATGCTGATAATTAGGTAATATTTGTAGCGTCCACTTTTAGTTTGCACACAAATATGCACAATCTGGAAGATTATGCTACTATGTGCACAATCTGGAAGATTATGCTACTATGTGCACAATCCGGAAGATTATGCTACTATGTGCACAATCCGGAAGATTATGCTACTATGTGCACAATCCGGAAGATTATGCTACTATGTGCACAATCTGGAAGATTATGCTACTATGTGCACAATCCGGAAGATTATGCTACTATGTGCACAATCCGGAAGATTATGCTACTATGTGCACAATCCGGAAGATTATGCTACTATGTGCACAATCCGGAAGATTATGCTACTATGTGCACAATCCGGAAGATTATGCTACTATGTGCACAATCTGGAAGATTATGCTACTATGTGCACAATCCGGAAGATTATGCTACTATGTGCACAATCTGGAAGATTATGCTACTATGTGCACAATCCGGAAGATTATGCTACTATGTGCACAATCCGGAAGATTATGCTACTATGTGCACAATCCGGAAGATTATGCTACTATGTGGCAACTTAGGTAGAATTATGAGACTTTTTTACTTGAAGTAGCGTCACTATATGTTGATGCGAAATGATAAATTCCCTTTTTCGGAGGTATCCGATGAAAAATGTTGATGCTGACCTGATTCAACGTGTCCTGGATGGGGACGATACTGCGTTTTCTGTGCTTGTCCAAAAATATCAGAAGTCTGTTCACGCGCTGGCGTGGCGGAAGATTGGAGATTTCCACATCGCTGAGGACATCACACAGGAAACATTCCTAAAGGCATATCAGAACCTTTCAACACTGAAAGAATCACAGTCTTTTGCGAGTTGGCTTTATGTGATAGCAGCGAACCACTGCAACTCGTGGCTTCGTAAGAAACGTTTGCGTACGCAGTCGTTGGAAGAGACAAGCAGTGCGGAGTTGGAAAAAGCAACGTATTCCAGCTATATAATTGCAGAAAACGAACGTGCATCGGCAGAAGCACAACGTGAAGTTGTCAAGAGGTTGCTTGCGAAGTTATCAGAGAGTGACCGCACGGTCATCACGCTTTACTACCTCGGGGGAATGACGTATGAAGAGATAAGTAAGTTTTTAGGAGTATCGGTAAGTTCGATTAAGAATCGGCTTTACCGTGCACGCCAGCAGTTAAAAAAGGAGGAACCCATGATTAGAGAGGCTTTAGAGAATTTCCAAATTTCACCGGCCCTCACCGATACGATAATGGGGGAGGTGGCACGCCTGAAACCTGCTGCGCCTTCCGGGAGTAAACCACTTGTGCCGTGGGCGATTGCTGCTGCAAGTGCCGTTTTGCTTGTGTTCATGCTTGGTATAGGCAGCCAACATCTATCGCGCTTCCAGCGACCTTATAGTTTGAACGCGCAGGCTGATATGACTGTAGACATTATCGAGGCACCCGTTGTGCTAAACCTTGAAGTGAAACCGGATGTTCGGCATCAGTTTGGAAATCCGAATGCACTTGGTGAAAGCGATAACAGTGGTCAGAAACCTGATGACGTTTTATTGCCTGCCGCGCAGGCGGATGGAGAAGACGTTTCAGTTCCCAAACAGCAGTGGATTCAGGCTGAACCTATCAAAGGCAGCCCAGTCATGAGTATCATGGGAACACCTGAAGGCGATGTATACGCCCTTGGTGAGGAACTAAGTTTCTATAAATTACCTGCCGATGGAAAGCAGTGGCAACATATCTCTGACCTGGGTCCCCTGGATACTTGGTGGACAACAAACCCGCCTATTGCAAAGTGGAAAAATACCCTTTACATGGTACCATCTAACGAACTCTATGCTTCAATGGATGATGGGAAGACCTGGGATGTAGTCCACTTTTGGCCGGAAGAAGAATATTGGAATCCGATTGAATTGGTGCTAACAGAGGATGTGTTTTATGTTGCTTTTACAAGCGGGATTTTGCGTTCTGAGGATGAAGGTAAAACATGGAGCGCAATGAATAAAGAATTGGGAAGAATTAGCTCCTTAGCCAAGATTCAGCATGTTCTTTTTACTGCAACAGACACTGGACTCTACCGCTTCAATCCAGCTCTTGAGATTTGGGAACGCTTAGAGTTTCCTACCCCTACAATAGGGAAGATTCTTTCAGTCACAGCGGCCGAAGGTAAGTTGTATGTTGCGGCAGAGTTTAATTGGGATGGACCGGTAGAGCCTCGTAAAATAGAACAGGGACTGGAACGGGGTTGGTGGATATTCCGCTCAACTGACCTTGGAGACTCCTGGGTAGATATAACGCCGACACATGCTTGGCCCGTAAAGGGGTGGCCACCCGAAATCAAACTTATTGCTGTAGGTGAAACACTCCTGGCGATGGAAAATGGTATGATTCGTTCTACTGATGGGGGAGATACATGGATGCCTCCACAGACACCCGGCACCTCCCCTTCAACGCTTAATTGGTCGCCTGTTGTGGTGTTAAACGAGCGGACTTTTTATGTACGTAGCCGAAACGGTCTCCATCTTTCTACTGATGGAGGCAAATCATGGGACAAGGTAAATATACCCGGGGAGAAGCCGGAGCCAATAGACAATTTAATCGTCCATCACGGAGGGGATAAAGAGCAAAAAACGCCTTCGACCCTCTACGCGACATTTGGGACGATATTTGGGACGACATTTGGACTTGGACAGGGAGAAATTGCAGAAACGACCGACAAGGGCAAATCTTGGAAAACTATTCAGATGGATATACCAATGGGAACACCTAAAAGAGCAGCACAACCAGGTATTAGTCAGATAGCCAAATCTGGTAGTGTCCTTTATGCCAAAGGTAAAATTCCAGGTAACATAAATAACGGTTTCTATCGTGTATCTGATGACAATAGGCTTGTACCGCTTCAAGAAATACCTATCTTTGACACAAGGTCATTAAAAAATCAGTTGCTATTTATGGAAAATCTTTCTCTTGAACAGTGGCAGGAACATTTTTCTGGCGCAACCCAATTCTTCAAACAGTTAGCACAAGGAGATGTTCAGCAAGATAGAGTACGTCTCGAAAAACTTATCCGTCTGGGGTTTCGAGGGCCTTTTGCTGTTAGTGATGGGACATTCTATGTGGAATATCGTTTTAAACTCTTCCGATGGAAGCCGGGTGAGACAGAATGGTACGACACCGGACAGGAAGAAACTGTTGAATTGACTCCGTACATAATAAGGCAAGAGCTTAAACTTGCCGCTTCAGGGGACACTGTCTACGTTGGAAAACGGGATGGACATCTCGTCGTATCGTTTGATAGGGGAACCAATTGGATGCGTCTTACGTCAGCACTGCCGTTTTCATTTCGAACTTTCAAAGAGATTGTATTTGCAGGGGGCACGGTGTATGTAGCGACAGACACGGGAGTTGCTACATCAAAGGATGGAAAGAATTGGCATCCCGTCACTGATGCACAGGGCAGAAATCTCGGCATGGAGCATTTGGCTGTTGATGGTGAAACGGTTTATGGCGCACCGGTGAGGACAGGTGTCTATCGTTTAGAAAACGACATTTGGGAACAGGTCGTTTCAGAGATTCCTGATGACGTGACTTCTCTTGCTGTTGATGGGGACACGTTATATGTAGGCACAAGAAAAAGCGGTATGCTTCATTTTAACCTTGAAAAATAATATATCTCGATTGTTTATAGCTCTGCACTCACCGTCATCTCTAACCGATGCTCAGGTTTGCGCTGCTTTGTTGAAAGCAGGCGGTAATTGAGCCTAAACAGCAAATCGGTAAATTTGCGTAATCTATAATCCGCATTGGCGCGCACTTCATGGCTAATGCCTTCGTAAAAATAGTATTGTGCAAAAGGGATACCGCCATCGCTTTTGCCGGAACCGAGGGTGTGGTGAACCTCTATACGTCCTTTACCAAAAATACCGTAAGTGATACTATTTTTAAAAGAGAGGGTACGCGTCTTTGCATCAGGTTCATCGTCAAGTTGTTCTATGTCGGTTGTGCGTTTGTATCCGCCGGTTCCGCTCCATCGGAGCGCGCGACTCAGTTCATACTGAAGTTTCAATTCCGTTGTCTGCTCAAATTGATGTAAATCGGAAATGGGTGTTGATGAAAACAGCTCGGAGTCAGAAACGACATCTGTTCCCGCTGTTTCAGATTCAGGAAAATGGAGTTGACTGTATCTCTCAGTTTCGCGGCGTTGCTCCCAGTTTGCACCGACTGAGAACCGCTGCGTTGGATTGACTGAAAATGCCGCATCCCATGTTCGATAATTCCTATACCGTTCCTGTGTGTTAATCCGCCGATTGAGGGTACGTCCATTTCGAAAATTGACCTCAAAGCGGAACTGAGGTGAGGGTGAAAAATCGAGGCGATGGTGTTGGTTAACGCGTCCAAAGAGCGTTTGTGAACCTTGTAGACTTTGAAGCAGATAGAGGGATATAGCGTCTTCCGCTTCCTGCTCCTCGGTGAGCCACAATCGCGTTTGGACTCCGAGGGCGTTTAAGAACCACGTGAATGGTTGTCGTCTTTCAGTCTTCGTAGCGGCGAGGTCGCCTCGCTCGTTCCTCGGGGGGAGAGCACTTCGCCGCATGGAATCTGTTGCGGTCGAATTGCGTTGACTTCGAGCACGCCGGGCAAAGAACTGACGGGGTTGGAGCCGGAGTCGGAACGCTGCGTCTACTGCTGTTGTCGGTTTATCTCCCACGTTTTGGTAAATTTTGATGTATGTGCCCTCTTGTGCATCTTCCACATAGCGGAGGTCGTCTAATCTGACGTAGAACCCTTCCCCGGGTTGGAGTCGATGTCCTGTGTGCGGGTGGATATCGGTATAGATTTCGCGGCGTTGGGTGGTCAATTTTTTATCCAACTCATAGGTGAGTTCAATATCAATAGCTCGGCTGAGCGGGGTTAGTTGAAGTGTCACGTCTGCTAGCTGCGTTGTCAGCTCTGGGCCGAGGTCGGTGTGTGATTTTACTATCCGCCGTGTGAGGTTTGTCCGCACTGATGCCCACTGTCCCTGCTGCGAAAAGAGTCCGACGCGCCACGTTCGCGCAGTGTTTTGTTGCATCCAATCGGAGACACCTAACGTTTCGCCATCTACCGTTAGCAGTGGTGTCTTGGCAAAACCTGTCTCAATTTCATAGCTTGTATTGATAGATGCCCACTTGAACTTAACGAGATTGACGCGTCCGGCACTGCGGTTCCGTTTGCGGTTCAACGCGGCGGTGTAATCATCAAGGGCGGTGAAACGTTCATACGTGCCGATGAATTCAAATGGAGAAAGCAGATAGGAGAGACTCCCCTCGTGTCGAGATTTATGGAGATTTTCCGCCACCTCCGTGCTGTGCCCGTTTTCTGTATGGGACGCACTGCGGTAGGCGTTCCAGCGAAGACTCGGCAATTTTTCTAGGAAAGATTTTTTAACGTTTTGTGCTGGACCGCCGGTTTCGTCTGTGCGGGTTCGCGTGTCCGATACATCCCGCTCCCCCGAAGGTAGCGGTTCATATATTCCGCTATTGAAATGCCCTCTCCCCTGAGAAGGAGGGTAGGGGGGTTGGAGAGAGCCGCCTCTGAACGAACGCCGATTGAAATGAATTCCCCAGTTGAGATTATTGCGCAGCAAGATAGCAGTTGCGGCGGCTTCTTGGGCTCCGACCTCCCTTTCAACAGTTCGACCTGCCCCTAAATTCAGCTGTATCCACGGATAGGGCAGTGCCTGGAGGTCAAGAGTTAGTGTCCGCTCGTCACGCAAAGGTTTGAAAGACACTGCCCCTGTGTCCCCAAATAGGAGAGCATCCTCAAACCCCTCTGTGGCGTATTGCGTTTCATAACGTGCGCGGGTCCGGTTGCTGTGTGAGGCACCGACCGGTACAAAGTCGGCATCGTAGGAGCGGATATCTAGGTTACCGCTGAATTTATCCCATCCTGCATGCCCGATAAGTTTCCATGCCTGACTTGCTCGTTTCCGGTCTACGGTGGAGTAGGTATTGTTATCGATGGCACTAAAGGATAGTTGTCCATCAATCCACGCCTGTTCTGTAAGATTGAGGCGGCTCTCTAATCCCCACACGGTATGTTTCTGTGGGGGGGTGAGGAGAAAGCCATCGCCATCTGGGTCAAGTATGTTTTGGCGAAGTGCTGCCAAGTCGTCTTCATCAATCAGGATAAGTGCTTGGTCAGGTTGATTCAGGTCGGATTCCACTGCGTAGGCGGCACCGAACGTCAGTTTTTCCCCTGGCAATATGAAGACGCTGCTGATGCCGTAAACATTTTGCTGATACGCTCGGTCTTCTGGAATATATTCGAAATCGACCCGAATTACGTCGTTGCTTGTTATGAGATGCTTGCTATTGAATTCAACAATCGGGTCGCCGTATTCACGGACGACGTAATCGTTGTTTTCGCCGCGGCGCATCTTCTCACCGTTCAACCAGACAATTTCGCTCCCTGCTTTTACAATGACGAACTGCCCATTGACATCGAGGCGATATTCACTGCGTCCCTCCTGCCCCTGAATGACCTTGCTGGTGGATAAACCTTTCGGGATGGCACTCGGAATGAGGTGGAATCTGCCCCATGAAAAATCTCCCGCGACCTTCACTCCCTCTAATGCGCGTGGAAAAAAGATGAACTCGGATGGGCCAAGTGTCCCCTGCAAATCGCCCAGTGTGCCTGTCACGTTGGGGTGCATGATGAGCACCTGCTTCTCGTCGATGTCCTGAATATCCTCTGTCATTCCCTCTGGTTGGATAGGTAAATCTTGGTCGGAGAGCGTTGCAAGCACTTTGATGTTGTCCGAGACGTTTCCTTTTACATTGATTCGGAGTTCATGGTTCGGTGAGAATGTCCGTCCACTGCCGACCGAAATTCCAAACGTCTGGCTCCCGGAATACTCTAATTGCGATTCTGGCTGCAAAGTGGCGGTACCGGGCTGCGGACTTTGCAAATCGGGACGCGAAATCTCCGCTATAGGTGTTGAATCGAGTGCTGCATCGGGCTCTTGTGTTCCGTAGAGCTCCCGTCGATATACCTTTTGGAATCTAAACGGCAGTGTATGATACGTTAGCGTCCACGTTACGTCTTTCTGTGTTACCACTGCGTCTTCAAAGGTAATTGTGCCGGTTAAGAAATCGATGTGATAATGTTTTCCACGTCCCAGAACTTCGCCATCAGCCCCGGTTATCCGTTCAGTGTTCAGAAGAATGGGGGGATACCTGACTGTCCAAGTTGTCTCGCCTGCTTTGAGCTGAAACCGCTCCGACTTTTGAATGAGGGAGAAGGTAGGAAGTTTGAGCGGGGGGATGTGTTCTTGTGCAGGGGCAGGTAGGACACACAAAAGGAGAAAAGCAATACGGAAGAACGGCAGGCACGTTTCCTTTATCCACGCTACGTTCCTTTGACCTTTCTGTCGTTCAACGGTAGGTGTTATCATTCTGTTTTTGAGGGGTCTGATGTCGAATTGACTTTAAATATCACCCGAAAGACCTTAATATCATTGGCTTCCGCGTCGCTCACGAAGACGAGCCCTTCCGCTGAAACGGCGATGCCGTTCGGGTGCAGCAAGGTGTTTGTGCTGAATTCTGTAACGGCGTGTCCTTCAGGTGTAAAGATTTGAATACGGCGGTTACCGCTGTCGGTGACGTAAACATTGTTCCATGCATCTAAAGCGAGCCGCTTCGGTTGTTGAAATTGCCCGAGTGCTTCGCCTTCCGTTCCCCAGGTCATGACAGGATTTCCGCTGAAATCGTAGCACTGAATGCGATGGTTGCCTGTATCCACGACGTATACAGTGCCGTGTGCATCAACGGTGAGGTCGGTAGGGTGCCAAAACTGCTCTCTGCCGCTTCCGAAACTGCCGAGTGTGCTAACAGGTGCCCGGTCGCTGCTGAATTGGAGCCAGCGATGATTGCGGGTGTCCACTACGGACACCTCGCCGTTCCGCCCGATACCGATGCCTTCTGGGGCATCTAACTGAAACGAAACGGGTGCAGTTGTTGTGAGCAGGTAAAAGATGCGGTTCACTATATTGCAGAACTGCACGCGATTGTTGCCTGTATCTGCCACGTAGAGCAGGTAGTTCCGTTCAAAGCTGAGTGCTACGTCGGTAGGGAAATCGAATTGTCCTTCACGCCACCCGCGGCTTCCGAATTCGGTGACGAAGTGTCCATCGCTGTCGATAACTTGCACGCGGTTGTTTCCAGCGTCCGCGATGTAAAGTTGTCCGTGGTCATCAACGACTAGCCCGGCAGGTTTGTGGAATTCTCCTGCGCCTTGTCCCGCTCTGCCGAGCGTTTTGACGTAGTTGATGCCCAATATAGGTGGCGATTTCCGTTCCCGAATTGAGGGCACGATATCTACAGTCGGAATCCCTTGGGATGGCGATGTGCCTGCATCGTTTGGAGTAGGCACGGTGCAGCTCAGCCAGCAGAGAAAGGACATCGTTATGAGGACAAGATTAACCGCGCTGTACCCTGAATTTGAAGACGAATGTCGTTTGCTGGTCATTGAATTCACTCGTTACGCCGGGGATAATAATCCGCAAATTCTTGGACTTGGTGCTCCGTTTTCGGAAATAGAGGTAAAATGTTGCCTGTCTCATCGGCATAACGGTCGTTTTCTCCGAATCCGCCGTCGGAAGGGCAGCTGCGTCGCCCTGGACCCGGATTGTTTTGTCCCATCGAAAGACATCCGCAGCGAATTCTGGTGGCAATTTCGGTTTATAGTTCTTCTTGAAGTAGAAGGATTCCTGCGATTTATCTAACGGCTTTATGATGTTTTTCGCCTGATCAAGCATCCGGCATTCGTTCTTTTTGAAGGATATCCAGTGGGCCGTTTTGTTGTGAAGCAGGATAGCGAACGCGTCCACATTTTTCTCATCGTTGAGAGGGACCGCCATGGCGACTATGCCGTTTTTCACATAGATAACGGTGCCTGTTCGTGGCATAATGGTGGCATCCGGATCGAAAACGGGCACTATCAGCTCCGGTTTGAGCACATCTGTAACCACATTCTTAACCTTCGTACACCCGGTCAGAAATAGGGTTAAAGCTAAAATCAGTGAAAGTAGTTTGTAGGTCGGGTTAGCCGACATTTGAAAAGTTAGTAAGTTTTTCATAATATTTCGTAGGTCAGGTTGCTGGCAGTTAAACCGGACATCAGTTGAACTGTGCGAGCGTCGCTGCTCCAACAAATCCGGCATCTGTGCCCAATTGTGCTGGAACAATCTCCATAGTGCCCGGTATATCTATTGCGCGTTTTCTAAACTCGGCGCGAATATGTTGAAAGAGCAGGTCTTCCCCTGCGGCGGCGATGCCGCCGCCAATAATGGCAATTTGTGGGTTAAGAATATGTGCAATTGATGTTAGTGCAATCCCGATGTATCTCCCTGTTTCTGCAAAGATGTCCCGTGCAAGTTTGTCCCCTGCAGTAGCGGCTTCCGCTATCTGCTTCGGTGTCAAGTTTTCTGAATTTAAAGAGGTTTGTAGGTTTTCTTCTGTTATTTTTTGTAACGTTCGTTCAACGATATGCTGTGCGCCGGCGTAAGCTTCAAGGCATCCCTGGTTTCCACAACCGCACTGCCGTCCGGTGGGTTCAACGATGGCGTGTCCAACTTCACCGGCTGCGTGCCTGCTGCCGTGGTAGACCTCCCTGTTTATGACAATGCCGCCGCCGACCCCTGTTCCAAGCGTGAGGGTGACAAGGTTTTCGTAGCCTCTCCCCGCGCCGTGATGAAGTTCGCCTAACGCCATGACATTTACATCGTTGTCAATAAAGAGTGGCACCCCCTCTAAATCGGTAAGTGCTGAAGAGAGATATGCTAGAAGCGGAATTTCGTGCCACCCGGGAAAATTCGGTGAAAAATGGACGATACCGTCCTCCGGAATGACAAGCCCCGGGGCTCCTAGGCCGATTCCGATAAGCTTCGCCTGAATTTCTTCACCGCCTGCCTCCGTGATGATTTGGCGAATAATCTTTGCAATACGTGTCGCAACCGCCTTCGGGCCTTCATTTGCACGGGTTGAAGACTGCAAACGGGACACAAGTGTCCCATCTGTTGAGACTAATCCCGCTTTGATGTCGGTTCCACCGAGGTCTATCCCAATACTATATTTCATCGCCTTACCATTGAATACGTGCGCCGTCCCCAACGTTACAGAAATAGATGTCGGGTTTGATGCCTGTGTTTTGTGTGTATTCTGTCGTAATCTGTTCACGAAACGGCTCTGTTGCCGCTTCACGGACGATGTTGACTGTACATCCCCCGAACCCTGCCCCGGTCATTCGCGCACCGATGACTCCATCGATGCTTTGGGCAATATCGGTTAGCAGGTTGAGTTCGTCACAACTGACTTCGTAAGCGTCGCGTAAACCTATATGTGAGGCATTCATAAGCCTGCCAAATGTTTCAATGTCCCCTGATGTGAGGGCATGAACTGCGTTTTGGACCCGTTCATTCTCTTCAATCACGTACCTACACCTCTTTTGTGTATTCTCAGGCAGTTTTTCTTCATATTTTTTGAAGTCGGTTATTGCGACATCCCGAAGTGAGGTGATAGCGGGTATCTGTTTTTTGAGAATCTCAACGCCGTTTTCGCATTCGGCACGACGCTGATTATAGGCTGAAGCGGCAAGTTCACGTTTGACGTTGGTGTTGCAGATAACGAGCTGGGCATCGCCTAACTCAAGGGGGACATGCTTGTACTCCAGAGAACGACAATCCAAAAATAGGGCGTGGTTCGCCTTTCCTAACAACGATATGGTCTGATCCATTATGCCGCAGTTGACTCCAACATATTCGCTTTCTACCCGTTGGCATAACAGTGCGACCTCTATGGGGGGCAGGTCGATTACCGCAGCCCCGGAGGCGGGGTTTCTACTAGGTAACCTCGCTATCTCTAAATCACATGTACCTAAAAAGGCAAGGGTGGCAGCGACGGAAAGTGCCGCTGAAGAACTGAGTCCAGCACCGAGTGGGACGTTACCGGTAATGACCGCAGACATGCCGCCTAATGTGTAACCCGCTGGTTGCAACACCTGCTCCTGCAAGAGGTGTGAAACCCCTTTCAGATACCTGCTCCACGCGGGCAATCCGTTATCGTGTGTGTCCAAGCTGAAAGTGCACGATTCATTTAGGTCTAAGGCGTGAAGATGGACTTGCCGGTCGGTACGCTTACTTGCGGCGATGCGGATATATCTATCAATTGCGGCGGGGAACACATATCCTTCGTTGTAGTCGGTGTGTTCGCCGATGAGGTTGACTCTGCCGGGCGCGGAAACGGTGAACGTTGGCGGATGACCGAAACGGTCACGAAATTCCTGTGCCAATTCATTGCTATAGGTGCGTTCGTTCTGTTTCATCCGATTACCTCTCCTGCGTTGTTTATTCAGGTGGGTGCAAAGAATTTTAGCAGCGTCTCCAGTGTGGTACGGAGTTCCATTCGTGGGATATAGCAATCAACGTTAATATCCGGAAGGTGCAGGGTGTTGTCGTCGTGCTTCTCTTGTAGAATTTGCTCCTCCGGGGCATGCGGTGCAGGTTGCAGGTGTTGTCGGGGCGGTTTTTCCGGAGGTGCTGCGCACTCAACGATAACTATTTCGCCTATGGGAAACCACCGATGCACGGTAAGCGGTGCCCCTTCTGCCTCTGTCAAAACGGTCAGGTACGGGAGCGATGCTGCTGCCAATTGTTCCAACTGCAAAAGCATCTTTGTGATTTCAGAAAAACGGGGTTTCTGAGTTTCCTCCGTAGGACGTGCAGCAAAAATAGACAGTAACGGCCTTGATTGTTCCAACGCATCCGCTATTGCTGCGGAAAAAACAGACTCAGCTAGCTGGCACAGTGAGGTGTCTGCTGCCTGAGAAAAATCGGGAGCGACGATAAATAGACTGACCGGGTACCCAGAAATTTTCGAGTGAACAGCGATAGCCGTACTTACCCCGTGTTCGCTTTGGCTTCTAGCTAATATTAACGGGTCATCTTCGGCGGTATCCGTAAGGAGTTTCAGCCGGTTTTCGACCGATAACGGGAACAGTGCGCCACAGTGTGGACAAATATGCCCGTTGCGTTCTAGTTCTCCCTGGAAAGCTACTTCGTTGCAGTGCTCACATTTGTGCCATAAGTTGATGCTTTGCTCAGCGATTTCGGTGTGTGGCAGGGTACGCATAATCTGATTTCCTATTAATACCGTTATTAGAGAAAGCTGGCTATTGCGTCTGCCTCAGTCTCGTATCGGTCAAATATCGTCACGAGTTTTGCCATAACGATGAGACTTCTGATGTTTCCACCAATATTGAGGAGAACGACCCTTCCATTCGTGCGTTGGATAGAGGTATAGGCGGCGACGACAACGCCTAAGCCGGAACTATCCATCACTTGGACCCGTTCCATGTTTAGAACCATGAAGACGGGTTTGCCTTCTGCTGCCTCAACGTGTTCATCAATAATCTCTTTCAGCTTTATTGCATTACGTCCAATCAGATTCCCCTCAATATCTAAAATCGTAACGCTTCCTTTGTGTCTTAGGTTGACTTGCATAGATACTATTATTACTCCTTTAAAGCTGTGCATTTCTAGGAAGCTCTCTAGAAATCTAGCTTCTGAATTCTTGTTTGCGCTACCTTTGCTGCCAAGCTGCCGTGGCTTTACAAGGTATGCCTTAGGTGTTCCATCTCTGTCTTGCTTAACCTACCTGGTTAGGAAACCGCATTTGCATGCGGGTGCCAAATCTTCGCCAGGCGTTAGTACAAGTGTACCATATAACGATTGGAACGTCAAGAAAAGTCCGCATAATTGACTGATTTGCGAAGCAGAATGAAAGTTAAAACGCTAAAGTGGGCATAAAACACAAGTCTTTAGAGTTCGTTGACACAATAAGTCCCGACTTAAAGACATAGCGTAAGCTGCTTCAGTCCTGTCTGCTCCGTTTTGCAGGGGGTGGAGGCAGATCTATATATACCCTACCTTGGGCTCTACGCTCTTTCTCTCTTGCCTTCACATAGTCGTAAAGTTCCTCTATAGAATTAAATTGGGCAGCAAACTCTGCTTTCATTCGATAGCATTCTTCAAGGATAGGATCTGTCTGCGGTTCAACGTGCTCTTTCATGTGTATCTCCTCAATTAACACCGTGGGTGTACAGAGAGTTGTCGGTTGGTATCCAGCGGCTAGGCAAACGTCAGTGATATGCTGCCGCTTGGTTTCATTAACAATAAAACAGAGGCCTCAGAAGAACAGCGCATGTGCTCCTAGTAGAAGTGCTAACGTCTTCTATCTATAGGTGGTTTACACATCTGGACTTTGCTTATATTTCACCATTTTGACGACGGTGCCCCCTTCTTCGTATGTCACTGAGTCCATACAGTTTTCCATTAGGAAAAGGCCCCTGCCGCTGTCTTTGAGCAGATTTTCAGGTTCAAGCGGATCGGCGACATCTTCGCGTCGGAACCCGGGCCCCTCATCCTTAATAACGATAGTGAGTTTCTCCTCATCAATAAAAAACTCAATTGTGGCGGTCTTTGTAGGGTCCTCTTTATTTCCGTGTTTAATTGCGTTTGTCCCCGCTTCAATGACAGCCAAGTTCACTTGTTCCTGTGTTTCATCATCAAAATTCATCTGTTCCAAAAGATCATTGATGATGGTATCAATTAGAAATATGAACTGCATTGAGCTTGGGAGAGAAAGGGAAATTCTCCATTGCATTTTCTCGCCCACGTGTTAAGCTCCTTCCTTTTACAAGTTGTTAGACAGACGTGGATTCCGGGGGAGCAATATAAGATGCGTTATTCCGTTGCTCCGGTTTTTCTGTTAACTATTCCAGGTCTGTGCGCTTAATTACAACTATTGCGCGGTCATCGTTTAGCTGTGCTTTTCCGCTAAATTCTATGAGTTCTGCTTCGAGATTATCACAGAAGGTTTCCGCTGGCCGCGTTAGATTTCTTAAGAGGCAGTCAATCAGGCGTTCTTCACCGTAGAAGTCTCCGGGGGTTTGCCTCTCTGTTTCGGTCACGCCATCAGTATAAAGTAAAAGCATATCTCCTGGGGCGAGTTGAGAGGTTCCCGTAGAAAAGGTTGCGCTATCAAACGCGCCTAGCAACATGCCCCCTATTTGAAGTAATTCGATCTGTGTAGTGTTTTCAGCGGTTGTAGTCTCTTCAGAATTCGCTGGTGTTTTTATGTAGTGAATCGGTGGACAGTGTCCCCCGTTAGCATAAGTAAACATTCCTGTATCTATTGACAGGATACCGTATACCATTGTAGCAAATTGTTCGGGGTCGGTGTTGTGGAAAAGTAGGGTGTTAATGCTTTTTAGGACTGTCGCGGGGCATTCAGTGTCCTCGTTGCTGAGTAGTCGGGAGGCTGTCTGTATCATGACCATCAAAAGGGCTGCAGGAATGCCGTGTCCCCTTACGTCTCCGAGTACAATGCCAAGTTGTGTGTCACTGAGGGGAATAAAATCGTAGAAATCGCCAGAGACGGCTGTTGAACTTCGGAATCTTGTTGCAAACTCGTACCCTGGGAGTCTCGGCGAAGTTTCTGGTAGCAGTTTGCGTTGGATCGTTGCAGCCGCTTGGAGGTCTGACCCCAGTTCAGCGACCCCTTCTTCACTGAACCCGTCTCCCATGGCGTTGATTAGCGGGTTAATGTATTTCACTATCCGGGTACGGCCGAGGACTGCGTTAATTCTCGCTGTCACCTCTCTTAAGTCAAAAGGTTTGGTAATATAATCGTCCCCGCCACTTGCTAATCCGTGGAGTTTGTCCTCTGTCTGTGAACGTGCTGTTAGCCATAGTACCGGAATCGCCTGCGTTTCGGTGTCCGCCTTCAGATGCTTGATGACCTCTAAACCGTCCATGTGTGGCATCATGACATCAAGTAGAATCAGGTCAGGTTGTTCTGCATTGGCGCGTTTAAGCCCGCTGAGTCCATCTTCAGCAGTGATTACATGGAATCCATCCGCTGTGAGGCTCATTTCAAGCAGTGCCAGGATATCAAGGTCATCATCAATGACTAAGATAGTTTCAGTTTCTGAAATAGTTTCATGCATATCTTCTGTTCAACCTTTTCTCTGTTATTCGTCAGTCAAGTTATACGGGAGCCAGATTTGAAAGTTACACCCTTTCCCATTTTCACCAGCGTCGACCCATATTTTTCCGTGATGTGCCTCAACAAATCCCCTGGCAATTGAGAGTCCCAATCCGGTGCCCCCTTGTTGCCGAGTTTGCACATTACTGAGCTGCTTAAATTTGTCAAAGACCATCTCACGTTCTTGGATGGGAATACCGGGTCCCGTGTCGATCACTTCGGTATAGATGCCCTCCGCTCCGTTCATCGTGTCAGCCGGTGTATCGCCTATCGGCCAACGCCTCCTAGACAGTCGGACAATGACTTCCCCGTTAGGCGGGGTGAATTTGATAGCATTTCCGAGCAGGTTCGTAAAAACCTGCCCAAGATGTTCTGCATCTCCCGTGAGAGATGGTAAATCGGTTTGAACGTCCAGTACTAATTTAATCTCTTTTTCATCGGCAGGTGGCCGGAGTTCCTCTAAGCGTTGTTGCGCGATGTCAACAAGATTTACCTGTTGTAGTTTCATCTGAATGCGTCCGGCTTCAATACGGGAAACGTCAAGCAGGTCATTAATCAGTTCAGCGAGCCGTTGAGACTGCCGGTGTGCACGTGTCAGGCTTTTTTGCTGTCCATCGTTAAGTGGGCCGGTTTTGCCTTCAAGTACTAACGAGATAAACCCGATGATTGATGTCAACGGTGTGCGCAATTCGTGGGAAACGAGTGAGACAAAGTCCGATTTCATTCTGTCTATTTCATGTTCGCGCGTTATATCGTCAAAAACGTAGACCGTGCCCCCTATGTGTTCATCGGTTTCTGATGCGGTATTACCCTTTACCGAGGAAAATTGACTTGCTACAACCCGAAGGACGCGGTTAGCTCCATCTTGGTCAAAATTGAGTTCAACGGTAACGCGTGCGTCTTTTCCTTGTGCGTCCGCTAAAACGGTCAGGTTTGTAGCACTCACCAACTCCGTAAAACGGGTTGGAAACGGTGACGTTGGGCTGTAGTTAAGCAGCCGTTTCGCGACAGGGTTGACATAAAGCAGGTTATCGTGAGTGTCAACGACAATCAGTCCTTCGCCAAGGTTGTCAACGATAGCTGTCATCTGTTGTTCCGCGTCGATGAGTTTTTCTACAGCGGTTTTCAGATTTTGCTGCATGTCGTTGAACTCTTGTGCCAGCATTCCGACTTCGTTTTTGCTGTTGACAGCAATCTGCCCTCCGAATTTTTCGTCCACGGCCCTGTTTCGGAGAGATCGCATGTCCACTTTCTGGCTGCTTCCTGCTTCGGAATCAACCTGAATAACCTCTTTCGCTTCTCTCCCGATACGTTTGGCTGCATGTGTGAGTTGCATAATCGGCTGTGTAATTCGCTGGGCAACTATGTAGGCGAACGGCACAACGATAATACATGAAATAATGGTAACCCAAATAACGAACTGATTCAGTTTTGCGACCCCGGCGTACACCTGAGCGGTTGGGTACGCGATGAGAGCTATCCAATTGCTGAAGTTCTGTTCTGCTTTCCAAGGTTTAGGACGTTTGGTGCGTGCCCATCCATACACCCAGGTTGCCTCTCGGATACCGGTTTCGCCATGCGATTCATAACCGTGATATTTTCCGGTTCGTCCGCGTTTTGCTTCAACAATTGCCGACATGGCAGCATTGCTCTTGACAATATCGTCGCCGATGCTATATCCACTTTTTGGCGATGCAGCTATGATTTTCCCTGAACCGCTCATTAAAACGATGCGGATATCAGATACGTCGGGTACCACTAAATCTGAAAGTTCCGGCAGATATACAACTGTCCTCAGGACACCGATAGCCTTTCGAGGCGATTCTATATCAAAAATCGGAATTGCAACCGGCAATAGGTGCCGCCTCCGTTTGGGATCGTACCGGATATCTTCAAGAACATCATACCCGAGCCCGCTGTTATATGCGTTTTGCCACCATGCCCTCTGCTTAACATTGTGTGGTCTAGCATTGTACGTATTGTAATCCAGTGCAAAAATATTTGAGCGAAGCACCTCCCCTTTCGCATTGGCAATTGTCACAACTCCTGCATACCTCTCAATCGCTCTGATGCTCGCTGCGAGGTCTCCCCAAACCTGCATAAAAACAACTTTGCTGTTCTCAGCACTATGGGAACGTGCGACAGCGTAGCGGAGTCCGGGTACGTTGAGTTCAGTGCGAATTTGTGCTAATTTTCTCTCAATTGCCATGTCCGCGAGGTGCACTTTATCCTTTGCGGCGAGTACCCAGCTTTCAGCGATACTGTCTTTCAGGACGTTCTCGCTCAAGGTTTTCAGTATCATGGAGATGACAAATAATGGCACGAGCGAAACGGCCAGGAAGATAAGCACGTGTTGTGCCCGTAGACCCAATCTCATCCGAAATTTCGGGGTAGATTTCTCGTCACGTTCGTTCTGTGCAGGCGCGGTTTGTTTGCGCGGGTCATCAGAATCATTTTGAATCTCTTGCTGAGAGGGGTTAGCTCTGTCAGGATGCATCGCTTTTCCTAAAAGGCGTTTTGCGCATCCTCTTCGGTATCATATACCTCTAGAATTGTTGCAAGACGCGTAACTTCCAGTATGTTGCTGACCGCTTCTTGCGGGTTCAGCAAAACCAATTTCCCATCCGATTCTTGCAAAATTTGCATAGTTAGAATAATAACACCGAGTGCAGTACTGTCAACTAGCGGAACCCTCTTTAAATCGATAATGAGTTTGTGATTCCCATTTTGCAGTTGCTGTTCCATTTCCTCTCGGAACTGTGTCACGGTGTTTCCTATAATCTTTCCTTGCACGCGAACAATGGCGGTGTTTCGGGCACCTGGGGTAATATCAAACATTTCATAAATCTCCTTAGCCGGGCGTATCGCGCGTTCAAACGGGTATCTGCAAGTAGCAGGTAAACGTCACCGCTCCTTTAATTTTCACTACTATCAACACGACTGATAACCACATAAGTGCGATTCAATTCGGGTATACGGCTGACATGCACCACATCAATTTTGCCGCCGAGTTGATGAATTCTTTTCTCACTCTGGCGGATTTCAGCAGCGTTTTGACCAGATTTGTAGGCTATCCATCTTCCTGTGGTTTTAAGCAGTGGCAGACAATATGCTGCTGACTCTGCTAGAGAGGCAACGTAACGTGTTAATACCCAATCGTAAGTGTTCACAAATTCAGCAGCTTCCGCACAAGTTTCCGCGCGTACATCTAGCACTTCAACTGACCCAGCCAAACCGAGCTGATAAATCACATATTTGAGAAATGCTGCCTTTTTGTGAGAAGCCTCAACGAGGGTTAACCGGATATCTGGAATGTAAATTTTAAGCACAATCCCTGGAAACCCTGCTCCGGTTCCAATATCGACAACGGTTTGTCCTCCCTTCATATTGACGTGTTCCAGCACGCTGACCGAGTCAAGAAAATGTTTATAGCGTACCTCTGCCTCATTTCTAAGTGCCGTTAGGTTAATATGGGCATTCCATCGCTTCAATGCCGAAAAATACCGGGTTAACTGTTCAACCTGTTGTGGTGTAAGCGGAAATCCGTACCGGTCGAAGTCCGCTTTAAGTTGATGCTGGAATTGCGTCTCCATGTTTTTTTGTAATAACGGCATACAAAGAATGCCTATTAGGTGGTCCCATGGTTTGTATCTATGTTATTAGACTTCACATTTTTATAATAACATAATTCTATTTCTAAAGTCAACTTTTTTTAGATTTATTATGATGGACTGTGGGGATTCAGGTTTGCGCGGTGAGCTGTTGGGAAAAATGTAGCGGATTGTAACACTTTTTAATGATGTGAGTTCAATGGACAAACCTATAAGCGTTAATCCCCTTTGACAAAATATTTACACACGCCTTCTGTGTCGAAAATACCAAGAAAACGTTGGACTATCGGTTTTGCTGATGCAGCATGACCATCAAGATTGAAACGTCCGCTGGGGATACCCCAGGCAGACGGGACGCTTGACCGATAGACGTAGGCCGAATCTTTGCAAGCTTCTCGCGTGCCTCCGTTTTTAAACCGCGCACCTCCGTGTAATTAAAGGTATCAGGGATACGAAGGTGCTCTAATTTTTTGAACTGATGAATCTGCTGTTGTTGCCGTTGGATATAACCATCATATTTAATCTGAATTTCAACCTGTTCTGTAACGGCTGAATCGAGTGTCCCCGGGGGCGGCACTAGCCGTGCTATGTCTGCATAGCGGAGTTCTGGACGTTTGAGCAGGTCTGCCAATAGGGTCGGTTGCTTGAGCTCCCCGGTTTTGGCGATATTTGCTAATTTTTCAATAGTTGCCGCGTTCGGGGTGAGTCGTGTTTCTGATAGCCGCTTCAGTTCTGTTTCGATAGCACTCGCTTTGCGCTGAAATCTACTGTAGGTGTCATCATCAACGAGCCCAATTTGTCTGCCGATTTCAGTAAGCCGCAGGTCAGCGTTGTCCTCGCGTAATGTCAATCTATATTCCGCGCGAGATGTGAACATTCGGTAAGGTTCACGAATATCTAAGGTCACCAAATCGTCAATGAGAACAGCTATGTATGCCTGTGCTCTGTCAAGGATAAGAGGCTCTTTGCCTTTCACTTTCAAGGCGGCATTGATGCCAGCCATTAATCCTTGCGCGGCGGCTTCCTCATAACCGGTTGTGCCGTTGAGCTGACCGGCAAAATAGAGTCCAGGCACCTGTTTTGTTTCCAATGTCGGTTGCAGTTGCGTAGCAGGGGCAAAGTCATATTCGACAGCGTAACCGAAACGCATAATCTCGGCATTCTCTAATCCTTTGATGCTATGCACCATCTCCACTTGTACATCTTCGGGCAAACTTGCAGAAATGCCGTTAAGGTAAATCTCGTCTGTATCCAACCCCTCCGGTTCGACAAAAACCTGATGTTCCGTTTTTTCAGCAAACCGCACCACTTTATCCTCAATAGAGGGACAATAGCGGGGACCGATACCGACGATGCGTCCGCTATACATTGCTGAACGGTGCAGGTTTTGACGAATAACCTCGTGTGTTTTTTCATTGGTATAGGTGAGATAGCACGGCACTTGCGGTTGTGTAATTCGCTCTGTTGAAAACGAGAACGGCATCGGCTCTTCATCGCCCGGTTGCATCTCCATCTGACTAACGTCGATAGAGTGTGCATTCACACGCGGGGGGGTGCCTGTTTTAAGTCTGCCGATTTCAAAACCGAGGTTCAGAAAACTTTCAGAGAGTTTTTCGGCAGAAGATTCACCTGCCCTGCCAGCACTATACGACACATCTCCGATATGAATTAGGCCTCTTAAGAAGGTCCCTGTCGTTAGAATTACGGCATCTCCGTAATAAGCGGTTTGGGTTTGGCTTTTAATTCCGATGCACCGCCCATCTTCGACGAGCAATTCTTCCACTAACACCTGTTTGGTGTCGAGGCGTTCCTGTTTTTCCAGTACACACTTCATTTCATCCTGATACGCCTTTTTGTCCGCCTGCGCGCGGCTGGAACGCACCGCCGGTCCCTTTTTGGTGTTCAAACGGCGGAATTGGATGCCGGTTTTGTCAATGTTCTTCGCCATCTCCCCGCCCAGAGCGTCTATCTCTTTTACAAGATGCCCCTTGGCAAGTCCCCCGATAGCAGGATTGCAAGACATCTTGCCAATCGTATCCAGATTGATGGTTACGATGAGCACTTCGCAGCCCATGCGCGCGGCAGCAAGTGCTGCTTCGCAGCCTGCATGTCCCGCGCCGACAACGATAACATCGTAATGTTTGTGATAGGTGTTCATCATCTTTTTCCGTTGTGTAGGATTTACTAAAGTTTGGGCAATTTTAGAGTTTGCATTTGCCGTCGGTTTCCAGATGCCTATTGCCTGCTATTTCCGTTGAGATCAATATCCTCGAAGGTTTTAGCGTTGAGTATCTGATCGAAGAGTGTATCAAGTTGTGAGAATTCCGTGATTCCCCGGATTTCCTCTACAACGGTATCAGAGATTTCAGGGAATTGGTGCGTTAGCAACTTGATAACATACTCTTGTTTAGTGCGGAATTCACCTTGTTCGAGACCGCGCTCATAACCTTGTTCATCACCGCGTTTCATGACCTGTTCGTAAAAAGGAGATTCTTGCATGATTGCCTCCAATCTAGGTTTTTGAAAAAGTTCGTTTGGATGGACTAAACTCCCGAAAACCGAGAGCGCAAATAGAAGGTTCGCCCGCATTTCTCGGCTGACATCTGCTGCTTGGGTCGTCTCTATACACTTCTCAACCCAGGCTTCAGGGGTCATATCCGCTGGCGGTTCCATCAAAGCCGTGAAAGGGAGCAAGCCTACAGCTGCAGGGTCTAAAAACGCTTCCCCCGGCAACTCATAAACACGGATGACGTTATACTGGAAGTACCCACCGCCCCGCTGTTCGTTTCCATACCTATAGACACCGGTGTCATTTTTCCCCGCAGGGGGACGGATATAGAACACCGTTGAATAGACGTTCTTGCCGTGTTCAAGGGCAAGGAGACTTGAATATGCCAGCATCCGGAGGTGCATCGGTTTATGGGTGCTGTCGTCGGTTTGTGCCTCTATATGTAGGATAGCCTTCTCATCAGGCAGTTGGACGTGAAACGTCATATCGCTATGATGCACCCGAAGCGTGACGTGTGCGGTGTTCAGCTGCTCTAAAATTTTTACTTCTGATGTCCCGAGTGCTAACGCTGCTAAAGCATCCGGGAACCACTCCGTAATGCGTTTAAAGATTTTATCAAAAAATGCCATAATGAATATTATACCTTATATTAACCCAAGTTGCTACTTATAAGTTTTTAGACCTGGAAACACCGTCTTTAATGAAAATATGCTGATAATTAGCTAATATTTGTCCCGTTCACTTCCAATTCGCACACAAATATGCACAATCTGGAAGATTATGCTACTACAAATATGCACAATCTGGAAGATTATGCTACTACAAATATGCACAATCTGGAAGATTATGCTACTACAAATATGCACAATCTGGAAGATTATGCTACAAATACAAATATGCACAATCTGGAAGATTATGCTACTACAAATATGCACAATCTGGAAGATTATGCTACTACAAATATGCACGATCTGGAAGATTATGCTACTATGTGGCAACTTAGGTTATATTATAGAGATATGTCAATATGTTTAATCTGACCCGTTAAGTTTTTATAGATATTTCCTAACTGCAACTAACCCTATTGGCGAGCCTAAAGCCCCTCATAAATAATATTGAGAACGAGTGTGCCGACAATCTCTAAACTTTTCGGGCTGCATTTATCCACTGTGTCTTCAAGCGTGTGCCAGTGTGGATAATCGAAGTCAATGATATTGACCATCGGTATGCCTGCCCTGATTAACGGCACATGGTCATCCATCACTGCGGGCCCTAATTTGCGTTGAAATGGAGCTAAACCGAGCTTCTCTGCACGTTGCCAGATTGCTGACGCAAGTTGACTGTTTGCCTGCCAAGAGAATTTTTCTATCGGTATTTGTAAATCTTTATCACCTATCATGTCCAAAAGGATGCCGTAGTCCGGTCTCCATTTTCCCATGTTTTTCGCGAAATATCGAGAACCGAGGAACATTTGGTCGGTTGTTTTTCCGTAATCTTCACCGTCAAATAGGATAATAACAATTCTACGTGGCGGGGGTTTCTCTTTTAGCATTCGTGCGATTTCGAGTAAAACTGCTACCCCTGACGCGCCATCATTCGCGCCGAGGATGGGTTCGCGTTGCTTCTCAAGATTCGGGTCTCTATCTGCACAGGGGCGCGTGTCCCAATGTGCAGCGAGCAGCAGTGTCTCGCGATGGTCCCCGCCAAATTCCGCGATGATGTTGTTCATGTGCAACGTTATCCGTTGCGGCGGAACACTGTTGCTATCTACCTCCGATGTGTAGGGTTGAAGCACCACGGTATCAGCATATTTCTTGAGTTCCGTGAAAAGGTACGCTTGGGTTTTCTGGTGTGCGTCTGACCCCGGGGGGCGCGGGCCAAATTCACACTGCTTTTCCAAGAAAACAAACGCGCGTTGTCCATCGAAGCGAGGGTGTTCCCCCTCAATAGGCGCGCTATTTGATTCAACACATGTGGAGGCGATACCACAGTAACAGAGAATAGTAATGATGGCAGTAAATTGTATAAATTTCATCGGTCAACCCGGTCTAGGAAATTAGACTGTGCGCCTCCCTTCCAATGCTTTCGCGAGCGTTACCTCGTCAATGTACTCCAAATCTCCCCCGACAGGGATACCGTGGGCGATTCGGGTGACGGTTACCTGAAACGGTTCCAATTGTTGCGTAAGGTAGAGGGCTGTCGCTTGTCCCTCTGTGTTCCAATTCGTAGCAAGGATAATCTCTTTAACGGTGCCGTTGTGTACGCGCCCGAGGAGGGACTCCATTCTCAGGGAGTCCGGGCCGATACCGTCTAAAGGGGATAGAACGCCCCCGAGGACATGATAGAGTCCGTTATGACTTTCGGTGCGTTCGATTGCCCAGAGGTCATCGGATTCTTCGACGACACATATAACTTGTTGGTTCCGTCTTGGGTTTGAACAGATTTTACACGGATTGATGTCCGTGATAGTGCCACATATTTTGCAATCCGACAAGTTTTTTTTAACTTCCAAAATCGCTTCAGCGATTTGGGTGGTCTCATTCTCCGGGAGCTTTAGCATAAAAAATGCCAAACGTTGCGCGGTTTTTGGACCGACTGTCGGAAGTTTTTGGAGCTGTAGGATGAGCCGCTCCAACGGTTGCGGATAGCCTTGCATGTTTTCGCCAATTCTTTAGTTTGAAGGGTTGTCGGTTTATCTCAGATGCGTCCGTTGCTAAGTGCCAATGGAGCTGCTGAAGTCGGCACCGTGTCCGTTTAGAAATCGAACCTTGCGGTTCCAGTTCCGGCAGTTGAGATGTGAACCCTTACGGCAGTCCAGGAAGTTTGAGCCCACCGGTCAGTTTGCTCATCTCCTCAGACATCAATTCTTGGGATCGTTGCAACGCTTCATTGACAGCGGCGACGACTAAATCTTCAAGCATTTCGGTGTCGTCTGGGTCGACCACTTCTGGTGTAATACGAAGTGAGACAAGCTCTTGCTGCCCGTTGACGACTGCTGTGACCATCCCACCGCCGACGTTTGCCTCGATAGTCTGGTTAGCGAGTTCTTCTCGAATTTCAAGCATGCGCTTTTGCATCTGCTGTGCCTGTTTCATCAAGTCATTCATTTTCATAATAATAAAATAGGTTCCGGTTCTGAAAAAAGGACCGGATGTTTCTCCTTATTGGGTTTCTACAATTGTTGCGTCAAAGAGTGCAAGCACCGGTCTCAGCTGTTCATCCTCCGCGGCTTGCCGTCTACGCATCATTGGGGTTGTTCTCATCTCTTTTTCAGATGTTTCGGAGCTCTCCTTGGTTTGTGCAATGCCTTCCTGTTTAACAAGTTTAACGTCTATCGTTTCGCCAACGATTTTTGTAAAAGCGGTATTGATAATTTGTTTCGCTTCATCGTTCGCCAATTCGTCAAACATTGTTGGGGAGCACGCGATTTTAATCTGATTGTGGCCGTTTAGCACTGGCACTGCATCCTTAAACAGTACATAGTTTAGCTTTGCCGGGAGTTGCGGTCTCACCTCTTTTTCCCAAATAGACTCCAACTCGGTCGTTAAATCCCGGACGCTTTGGGGCTCGGATGCGACCGTGTTTGGGACAGCCTCATTCGGTTCCGGCACGGCTTGCTGGTCGGAATGAGACACAGTGCCTGAGGTGGATGGCTCCCGGGGGGTGTATGCGATTTCGCTAGGAGGTACCACCGTTTCCCGCGTGTAGGGCTCCGGGAGTGTAGCCTGCGCCACCGATTCTGATGCTACAGCGGCACTGTCAATTTTCTGCTCTAAGGCCACCAATTTATTGACAATTTCCTCAAGTTGAATTCCCTCTTTAAGTGAGTTGAGCTGAATCAGTGCGTTTTCAAGTTGCAGTTGCGGGTACCCGTACTGTTTGATGTCACTGTTAGTGTGCATCAAGATTTTGATAATTCGGGAGAGCCGGTCTACTGAAATCTGTTGTGCTTTCTGCTTGAGCGCGGGTAGCTCAGATTTTGGGCTCTGGATAAGGTCATCTAGCGTATTGTCAATTGTGAGGAGCCGGATGTCCCGAAAATAGGCAATCAGTTGATGAAGGCATTGGACTAAATTGGTGCCCTGTTTAGAAAGTTTGTTTAAGGTTACCAGCCCGTTAGTGAGGTTCCGCTCGCCAATTGCTTCGGTCAGTTCGTGAAGGAGAAAGCTGGAGCTGAGCCCGAGCGTTTCTTCAACAGCGGACACCGTCAAATTTTTTCCAGCGGAGGCAACCAATCGTTCTAGGAGGTTTTCGGCATCCCGAAGGCAGCCTTCAGATTGGCGAGCGATGAGTGAGAAAACCTCACCTTCTGCTGAAATATCTTCATCGTCGGATATGAGTTGTAAACGTGCGGTTATCTGCTCAGGAGTTAGGTGCCGGAAGTCAAAATCTTGACAACGCGAGGTGATGGTTTTCGGAATTTTTCCGTGCTCGGTAGTCGCCATAATGAAAATGACATGCGGGGGAGGCTCTTCAAGTGTTTTTAAAAGCGCGTTGAACCCATCGGTCGTCAACATGTGAACTTCATCGATGATATAAACCTTATACTTACAAGCTGCGGGGGAGAGTTTGACGTTTTCACGGAGGTCACGGATTGTGTCAATTCCGCGATTGGAAGCAGCGTCCATCTCTATTACATCAAACGAGGTCCCATCTGAAATGTCCTTACAGAAGACGCACGCGTTGCACGGTTCTGCAACGGTGACAGGCCCTAAGTCGGTGTCTTGTGTGCGATTCGGACAGTTGACAGCTTTGGCAAAGAGCCGCGCGACTGTCGTTTTCCCAGTGCCTCTCGGTCCCCAGAAAAGGTAGGCGTGGCCGAGGCGTTCGGACCGAATTTGGTTTTGTAGCGTGGTAGTCACGTGTGCTTGTCCAACAACATCGCGGAAGTATTGAGGGCGCCATTTTTGGGCAAAGACTTCATAAGACATGCGAAAACCTTAGAGGGACAGAGATAGAAATTTACTCTCACTACGATGGCGAGGTAGTATGAACGTTCCAATCCAAATATTACCTATATTAAATAGGCAGGACGTACCACAACACCCCACCTCTACACTCAGGCAGTGGATACTGGCTATGCACCCGGGGTTGACAAGCCTTTCCAAGCGTTGCCCATGTCGTTGGCTCCGGCCAGGCTACCTTGCGTCACACTATAAAACTTATCTGCCGCTGCTTCTTTCCAGACCTGACGGGGTTCAACAAGCTATAGTTGCTCAAGACCCAGCCTTCAACGCTACGTGCATGGGACAGTCCTTACAAAGACAGGCCGCATACCGGGAATTCAGTCCTGCTATAGCGGATTGCAGGTGCAGGGCACCGCTACCTCCCCACCTAGCATAACCAAGCTGTTAAATGTATTTATCGGATGTTATACCATTTTTATTAATTATTCTATCATTACCGGTTGTTAGAAATGAAACAAAGAACGGAAGACCCAAACTGGAAGTTTATGCTACAATAAAGCACACAAACTGGAAGTTTATGCTACAATAAAGCACACAAACTGGAAGTTTATGCTACAATAAAGCACACAAACTGGAAGTTTATGCTACAATAAAGCACACAAACTGGAAGTTTATGCTACAATAAAGCACACAAACTGGAAGTTTATGCTACAATAAAGCACACAAACTGGAAGTTTATGCTACAATAAAGCACACAAACTGGAAGTTTATGCTACAATAAAGCACACAAACTGGAAGTTTATGCTACAATAAAGCACACAAACTGGAAGTTTATGCTACAATAAAGCACACAAACTAAAAGTTTATGCTACAATAAAGAGACATTTTCAATTAGAAATGGTATTAGATAGTTCCGACAATAGGCGGTACGGCTGGCGTACCGCAACAAAAAAATGGCGGAGAGAGTGGGATTCGAACCCACGGTACTGCTTAACAGCACACATGATTTCCAGTCATGCCAGTTCAACCAACTCCTGCATCTCTCCGATACGCTCCGGTAGGGAGCACATACTGCGCATCACCCTACAAATATCTCTAAGAAAATGGAATGGAGCAGACGGGAGTTGAACCCGTGACCTCATCCGTGCGAGGGATGCGCTCTCCCAACTGAGCTACTGCCCCAAAAACTTCGAAAACGGACGCTAGAAAAATTCAACGGAGAGAGTGGGATTCGAACCCACGGTGACTTGCGCCACAACAGTTTTCGAGACTGTCCAGTTCAACCACTCCTGCATCTCTCCCTAGTGTTATAGAAGACTTTGGATTTTTTAGGTATTAACGTCGTTCCATAAAAAAAGATTTCAATAACGTGCTGCTCTCTTCTGCTAAAATACCGCTTACCAATTCGACTTGATGGTTCAATCGTTCATCTTGAAGGATGTTGTAGAGGCTGCCTGCGGCTCCCGATTTCGGATCGGATGTAGCATAAACAACCCGCGGAATACGGGCAAGAACTATCGCCCCTGCACACATTGGACACGGCTCCAAGGTGACATATAGGGTCGTATCGCTCAAACGCCAGTCGCCAATTTTTTGGGAAGCAGTCTGTATCGCCAGTATTTCGGCGTGTGCAATAGGATTGCCGGAATGCTCCCGCAGATTATGGGCAGCAGCGAGTTGCATATCTGCTTTCACAATGACTGCACCGACAGGCACTTCACCCTTCTTCCCTGCTTGTTGTGCTAATTCGAGGGCTTGCCCCATCCAAAAGGAATCGATGTCCAATTTTTCTGCCTTTGTCCATACCCATGCAAAATGTGCATGGGTGCCAACCCGGGTGTAATTGAGAAAGCGCCTGAGAGGATTCGAACCCCCGCCCTTCTGATCCGTAGTCAGATGCTCTAATCCACTGAGCTACAGGCGCGCCTTCAAAAAACGGAGAGGGTGGGATTCGAACCCACGATGACTTACGCCATAACTGCTTAGCAGGCAGTCCAGTTCAACCACTCCTGCACCTCTCCCTATTTAATTTAAACGATGGCGGTGGGAGTAGGATTCGAACCCACGGTGACTTGCGCCACAACGGTTTTCAAGACCGCCGCTTTCGTCCACTCAGCCATCCCACCAATCTTTTCCATTTACTGCTTTTAATTATAACACAAATTAAACGGTTTGTCAAGCAAATCGACGCAAATATTTAAAAAAATTCGGGACAGACGCAAATTGATAGTGCAAACGTTTGTGGTAAGAGGTTTGGACTTTGTGTTACGGAGACCTTCGGAAAATACCCACCTCTATGTTTGCAATTTTCAGGGTGTACGGCCCAAAAAATTAAGTTTCGCTATCCCATTCCAAGGGCTGGTTTTCCAAATAGGGACGTAGCAGAATTCGGAGCCGACGGTGCGCATGATGTAGATGCGTTTTAACCGTTCCCTCCGAGCGGTCTAAGAGGGAAGCAATCTCTTTAATTTGCATCTCACGTCCGTAGCGAAGTCTGAAAACCCGCTGCTGCTTCGGTGGCAACTGCTCGATGGCTTTACAGATAATATGCCCCAGCTCCTTCTGGACAATTAGTTCTGAAGGGGATGGTTGCGTATCCGGGATCGGTAACTCATCATCGCCATCCGGGGTTAACTCCTCAAATGCTACCGTTTTATGTTTTTTCTGCTGGCGTAAAAAATCGATACAGCAATTTACCGCGATACGGTAAAGCCAGCTATAGAAGGCCGACTCACGTTTGAAGTTCGGCAATGCCTTGAAGGCTTTTAGGAAAACCTCTTGGCAAAGGTCTTTTGTCGTTTCCGCGTCATGTATATGTTTGTAAACGAGATTCGCAATCCGCTTCTGATATTTAAGCATGAGGGTGTTAAACGCCTGTTTATCGCCATTCTGGAACCGGGTTAACACCTCCTGCTCGTCGATAAACTCAAGTTCATCAGCAGATGGAAAATCTATGAGGTATGTTGTATCTGACATGCTAATTTTCTCCATTATGCAGCGCGAACGCCGTTTTAAGTGAAGGGGCTGTCCAAAAAAACTTTAATTTAAATTTATACACCTTTCGGCAGAAAAAGTTCCATTTTTATATTGTTAGACATGTTTATCCGTTTTTTGTTCATTTTTTTCCCCTTTTCCCCCCTTTCCACGGGTGTGTAAAGTTTTTGTACAAGTAGGACTTACGCATTCCCCTCCGCTCCTCTACTAGCGGGATATCGGTATTAGTCCCATAGGGACGATATATTTATAGAAACTGCTGCTTCTTTACGCCCGAATGCCCGTAAATATTTTGTACTTATGTGTCAATAATGCAGAAAACACGCTAAACCTCCAATCACAAAACTTCGATTGTTACGCAGATTAAAATCCGCGTAATCCGATAAATCCGCGATAATCCGAGATTCTGACAAAAAACGCAATACCCATAATCACAAAACTTTGATTGTTACACATGGGACAATCCGCGAAATCTGTGTAATCCCCGATAATTTGTGATTTGCGGCGTACTCGCCCAAATGCGCCGTGCCTTCAGACAACATACACGCTAAATCCCCTCTTCCATTCTTCTTCTCTTCCACCCTTCCAATCTTCCATCCTTCCACCTATCCCTTGGTCCTCCAAAAACTTTACGCCCCCCCTTTCCACGCGATTTGCGAAAATCCGGTATTTCTGATAAAATAGACAGTAGGTCAAAAGTCAGGCGGCATTATTTTCATCGTTTTTTCAACCGTTCTCTTCTAATACCATTTCTAATTGGAAATGTCTCTTTATTGTAGCATAAACTTCCAGTTTGTGCACTTTCTTGTAGCATAAACTTCCAGTTTGGGCACTTTATTGTAGCATAAACTTCCAGTTTGGGCACTTTATTGTAGCATAAACTTCCAGTTTGTGTCTTCCGTTCTCCGTTTGATTTCTAACAACCGGTAATGATAGAATAATTAATAAAAATGGTATAATATAGAGAGCGGGCTGTGTTCGCGCCTGGCGGTTCAAATTAGGTAAAATTAGATGGAAGAAAACGGAACGAACTCCACAAACGAAGTCAATAACCCCCCGCTAAAGCATGGGGGCTTGTGCGAACCGCCTGCCAAGCGGTCACTCCACAAGTTAAACCGTTGACTACAGTAATATATCGGGTATTCTTAGCGTGGCAGCTAACAAGATGTTTCAGATGCTCCCCAAGTCTGAATCCCCTCTGAATACCTGATCTGGATGGGGAAACATATACCCGAAAGGAGAAAACAAACTTATGTTTGTGCCAGTCAAAACGAAAGAGGGTGAACGATTGATGCCGATGCATGCTGCACGTGCAAGGAAACTTGTCAAACGCGGTGAAGCAACGCCTTATTGGAACAACGGTGTCTATTGTGTCCGTCTCAACAAAGAACCGAGTGACCGTGAGAAACAAGACATCGTAGTCGGTGTGGATCCTGGCTCTAAGAAAGAGGGTTTCACCGTAAAATCTAAGCGTCACACGTATCTGAACGTGCAAGCCGATGCACATAGCAAAGTCGGCAAGAAGGTTGAGAAAAGACGTGAGTTGAGGCGTAGCCGCAGAGCGCGTAAATGTCCAAATCGGAAGAACCGCAAGAATAAAGGTGCTAACAAAAAGAAGATTCCCGCAGGCACGCGTGCCCGTTGGGATTGGAAACTGCGGATATTAGATTGGTTGTCTAACCTCTATCCTGTTACACACGTCTGTGTTGAGGATATTAAGGCGCGGACAAAACAGTATCAAAAGCGGTGGAATCAGGCCTTTAGTCCTTTGGAAGTGGGAAAGCATTGGTTCTATTCAGAGGTAGAAAAGCGATGGGAACTCCTAACATTACAAGGGTTTGAAACCAAAGAGATACGCGAGCGGCTTGGTCTCAACAAGTCGTCAAAGAAGTTAGCTGAAACCTTTGAGGCACATTGCGTTGATAGCTGGTGCTTGGCCTATCACACCATTGGCGGTTTAGAGATACCCGACAATACCGATATATTCTGTATCTCACCAATACCGATACGCAGGCGACAACTCCACAGACAAAATCCGCAGAAAGGTGGCAATCGGCCGCGATATGGTGGCACCTTATTAGGCGATGGACTTGTTAAAAGCACATTGATAAAGCACGACAAATATGGACTCACACGTCCGAGGTCCCACCGAGGACATCCTATTGCGGGTGTTAATGCGAAAGGCCTATTCTCTGTCTATTCAAAAGATGGACAACGGTTAACAACGGGTGCGAAACGCACAGATTTTCAAGTGCTAACACGCTTGAACTTTCAATATAGGAGCGGTGTTTCCTCCCCCGCATAAATGCTGGGGGTCTCCACACCGAATATTTTGATGAATCAAAGTGTGACCCGGGCAGCTGGGGTTGTAAGTCTTGCAGTGATGGGGTCACGGGTGTTAGGGCTTGCCCGAGAGGTCGCCATCCTGTATTATTTTCAGACGAAGTTCGGGGCAGCCGCCTACCATCTCGCGTTTCGCATCCCGAATTTCCTGCGCGACCTGTTCGGTGAGGGTATCTTGAGCAAGGCGTTTATTACGACATTCCTTGCGGCGGAAGCAGAAGAGGGGGAGGCGGCGGCATGGAATCTTGCAAACCGCATCTTTAATCTGATAGCCCTTATCCTAGTAGGTGTGGTGGGGCTCGGTATCGTTTTCGCACCCGCTATCGTTGATGTCCTGGCCCGTGAGGATTTCGACGAGCAATTAAATAACGTTGAACATTACGGATTTGACAGTAAAGTTGAATTGACAATCTATTTGACGCAACTGATGTTTCCGTACCTATTCCTCGTTTCGCTTGCAGCGATAGCGATGGGATTATTGAACAGTAAAGGTAAATTCGGTATCCCCGCGTGTGCTTCCTCCTTCTTTAATCTGTGCTCGCTTGTCGTTGGTATCAGCGGTTATTACGTCTGTCGATGGCTCGGAATTCATCCGACAACAGGAATGGCAGTAGGGGTCATTGTGGGAGGTATTGCTCAATTTGGAATTCAGGTGCCCTCCATGTACCGAGTCGGTTTTCGGTATCGTCCACTCTTGAGCCTACGGCATCCGAGGGTACGCCAAATGCTGCAATTGCTTGGGCCTTCGGTGTTAGGTGTGGCAGCGGTGCAGGTGAATCAACTGACAAATACGTGGTTTATTACCTCAGGCGATGAATGGTTACCGTGGATTAACAGTGCCTATCGTATAATGCACCTGCCGTTGGGTATATTTGGCGTGGCGATTTCGACGGTGGCACTGCCGCAACTTGTGAAATTCGCTACTGTGGGTGATACGGACAACTTTCGCGCCGCTTTCTCTTACGCCCTCCGTTTAATGTTAACTGTAATCCTTCCCGCATCAATTGGATTGATGGTATTGGCAGAACCGATTTGTCGGTTGCTTTATGAGCACGGGGCATTCACGGAGGGGGATACAATTGCAGCCGCTGGTGCTCTGTTCGTTTACGCCTTCGGGTTGTGCGGTTTCGCGGCTCTCAAGCTTGTGACGGATGGATTTTATGCATATAAAGATATCCGTGCGCCAGTTATCGTCAGCATTTGTGCGGTAGTCCTCAACATCGGTTTGAACTATCTGTTTATCTATCGCGGGCTCCTGTTCGAACATTGGGCAATTGTGCTTTCAACTGTTTTTACCGTGACGCTGAACTTTTTAGTTTTGCTCCTGCTGCTCCGACGTAAGGTTGGACGGTTGAATTTGCGACCGCTCCTTCCGATGGCATTCAAGGTTTTGATGGCTTCGATTGTGATGGGATTTATCTGCTGGATAACAAATGGAGTCGTTGAAAAGGATTGGCTCGGCACAGAAGGTATTCTACCACGCGCCCTAGGTGTATTCACCCCCATCGGATTCGGTCTGCTGACATTGGCGGGGATGTATAAGTTCTTGAGAATCACTGAGTTTGACGATATTTTGGAAATGTTTAAGCGGCGATTTCGGAATTGATGACCTGTTAGAGACAAGTACTAAACTTTGGACAATTTTAGGGAGACACAATGTTCTTGTCAAACGGATAGGTGGAAGGGTGGAAGAATGGAAGGGTGGAAGCGGGGAAGCGGGTTTTGACGCGCGGCAGAGATAGGCTTAGCCTCACAATCCTCTTGCTAACTGCTAATGGTTTCCAACATTCTATAAACATTCCGCCCCGCTGGGGCTAGTTTGTGTTTTGTTTGTGTTTTCTATAAACATTCCGCCCCGCTGGGGAAACCGCACTTTGAAAAACCCATCGGCGGAAACCATTTTTCTCTTCTTTGTCCTTGTGTGAGGCACTTAGAGAAAAATCAGAGAGGCTTTGAAAGCGGGTATCCGGCTCACGGATATTGTCCAAACTATAGAAGACAAGTACAGCAGGCAGGTTTTAAAAAGAGAGGAAAATATGCTAACCAAACGGGTAATTCCATGTTTAGACGTACGGGCGGGAAAAGTCACCAAAGGCATCGCTTTCAAAGGCAATGTTGATGTGGGTGACCCTGTCGAAATGGCACGGTTTTATTATGAAAGCGGTGCCGATGAACTTGTCTTTTACGACATCACCGCAAGCAACGAACGGAGAGATATTATGATTGATGTTGTCTCCGCTGTCGCTGCTGAAATTTTTATTCCGTTTTCTGTCGGCGGCGGGTTGCGGACGCTTGAGGATATGCGCCGCGTGCTACTTGCTGGCGCGGAGAAGGTGAGCATAGACTCCGGGGCAGTACGAAATCCTGATATTATTGCAGAAGGGGCACACGCCTTCGGTAGTCAATGTGTTGTCCTGAGCATGCAGGTCAAACGCGTACCGAAAAGTGAACAGATTCCAAGCGGTTATGAAATCTATATCGACGGGGGACGGACACCGGTCGGTTGGGATGCACTGGCATGGTCCAAACGCGGCGTTGATTTAGGAGCAGGCGAGATTGTCGTCAATAGCATTGATGCTGATGGCACTAAAGCAGGGTATGAGTTGGCACTGACAGGCGCAATCGCTGAATTGGTCTCGGTGCCAGTAATTGCCTCCGGGGGTGCAGGACATCCTCAACACCTATGCGATGTTTTTGTCCAAAGCAACGCGGATGCAGCGATTGTCGCCTCTATTACACACTACGGCGAATTTACGATTGAAAATATCAAAACCTATCTCGTGGATGAAGGTGTGAGTGTGCGCGATACCTGGTAGGGGCAGTAGACACGTAAGTATCAAATCATTGAAGGGATGATAACACCTTACCCCTGAGTGTTTCTACTTCTTCAGTAAGTGCGCTAATCATCTCATTTTGTTTGTGTATAAGTGCCGCAATCTGTTTCTCTGACGCGCTATCCTTCACTCTGAGTGTTTCTACTTCTTCGGTGAGTGCGCTAATTATCTCATTTTGTTTGTGTATAAGTGTCGCAATCTGTTTCTCTGACGCGCTATTCTTCCTACTACGCCATGCCAGGATAATCTGTGGTATACCTACGGCTAAGACTATGAGAGCTATCAGAGCGAATACAAAGTTCGCGACCATTACGATTTGTTTTTCGACACCTGCGATCTGTTTTTCGACACCGGTTAAACGTCCATCTAATCGCGCAAAACCCGTTTTTAAAGACACAATATCGGCTTTTATAGGTGTGAGTTCCTTGTCAATTATTTTTTCGACTTCCTCTTTGACAACCGTGCGAATTTCTTTGAGGTCTTGAGGTGTCAACTGTGCGAGAGATGGCAGTGTAAACATACACAAACAGACCGATAAACAGAAAATAGATTTCAACATGGTTTACTCCTTTCAGGAAACCCGTTATTTTTTTCTAAAGCAATTATACAGAATTTTTCTGATTAATGCAACATCAATTTTTTCCAAATTAATTTTTGATATTTCGCAGAACTCTTTTTTCATTGACTATTTTTTCGCAGCAGGTTATCATGTTTTCATATATTTTTGAGCCAGCATGGGTGGGATATATCACTATCCTGCTCGTGCAACTATTTATGTGAAACGTACACAAAAGCGGGAACTAATACCATTTTTATTAATTATTCTATCCTTACTAAAGTTTTATTCTAGATTTCAGGCAGCCTTGTCAAAAGGCAGGGCGTTATCTTGCGTTTCCTCGGGCAGAATATTCTGCGAGTTTGTTTTATCTTCGGAACTCGCAGAAAATCGGCGGCACAAAATCTGTGCTTGAAGATAAGCGACCCGCAGTCCTTGTGTGACTTAGGTTTATACCAATGAATGCCTAGTTTTTCACAGACCTGCTCAACACTGATAAGTTTTTGTGTCGTTTCCGGAATAGAAAAGATTAGCTTTGTTAGAGATGCAACGAAACTCAGTTGTAGGAAGCGATTGATGCTTTTTCGGGACTTGACCTGATTGAAACCGAAGTGTTGCTTTGCGTCGCGAAAGGCGGCATCTGGTATTGTGTGGTATGTCAAGCGTCAAATCACGGTAAGGTTTTGACTGTCTGTTTCTCGGATGACAACTATTTATTTTTGTTGCTATCTGTGATGCCACTTGATACACAAATGGAGACGAAAAGCGGCGGATGTTTAACGGACGGCCGGGGCCTCGACGTTTCGGGACCATTTTCGCCCGACACAAGATATTGTTTGAATGCCAAAACCGTCTCAAACATCGACGGGCGAACCCTCTATCAAAGATGATTAGCCCCGCAGGTATCTTGGAGACGATAAATCAAGACGGACTGTCTTCGGCACAACAAGCCTGACCCACACAGGAAAAGCCATTGCCAAACGCAGCAAACTATGAAGTTGATATGCTACTAAAAAAATGCACATAACGGTTTTCAAAGCAGACGTGTGGTCATAAACATAAACCCAATCCAGAAATAGTTTATTGCTCAATTTTGCCGCAAAGCGTCAATGCACAAACCGGGACAGTTTACTTCGTTCCGAAGACACTTGATTGATAAAAAACCCTGGGTATGGCAGCAATAAACCCAAACATCGCTTGGAAAAGCGAAGTTTTGTTGGTTTAAACAACTAAAATGTGATAGAATATAAGCAAAAAAGAAGGTTCTCCAAGAAAATTTAATTTATTTTAAAATGAGAGACATTGTCCATCTTAATTCTTAAAATTGTTCAACTTTAGAAATGGAGAATAACATGACAATGCTACTACAAAAACCAAACCTGGAAGTTTATGCTACTACAAAAATGCACAAACTGGAGTTTATGCTACTACAAAAATGCACAAACTGGAAGTTTATGCTACTACAAAAATCGCTACTACAAAAATGCACAAACTGGAGTTTATGCTACTACAAAAATGCACAAACTGGAAGTTTATGCTACTACAAAAATGCACAAACTGGAAGGTTCTGGAAGTTTATGCTACTACAAAAATGCACAAACTGGAAGTTTATGCTACAAGAAAGAGTTCAATTAGAAATGGTATAACATGACAAACCAACCCCTGTCTATCTCCTTGCCGATCAGGTTCGTGCCTGTTCTCTGCCTGGGGAGGAACAGATTGAAAGGGGAGAAAAAATTATGACTCAAAATAGCCAATTTACCGATGAACTCAGAAAATACGCTGCGCCTATCTGGGAGGCAGACCTCAAGCACCCGTTCGTTCGCGGAATTGCTGATGGAAGTCTACCCATCGAGAAGTTTAAGTTTTACCTGATTCAGGATTATCTGTTCCTGTTGGATTATAGCCGTGTCTTTGCGTACGGTGTTATCAAAGCTGCTGATGAAGCGACGATGGCGATGTTTTCGCAATTGCTCAACGAAACGTTGAATACCGAGATGGATTTGCATCGGGGGTATTGTGAGAAATTTGGTATTTCCGCTGCGGAAATGGAAGCCGCACTGATGACACCTACAACCCACGCCTACACACGTCACCTGCTCCATGTCGCGCAAATTGGGACGCTGGCAGACCTTATCGCAGGCGTACTACCGTGTCAGTGGGGTTACGCCGAAATCGGCACGACACTTGCGGAACAGGGGGGCTCACCTGAACCGCTTTATCAGGAGTGGATAGATATGTACGCCTCGCCTGAATTTCTGGCTTTAGGGGAGTGGTTGCGTTCCCAGCTAAACAACTTAACTGCTGAGAGCAGTACTGCCGAAAAACAGCGCATCCAGCAGCATTTCCTTCTCAGCAGTCGTTATGAATATCTCTTTTGGGAGATGGCGTGGACGGAACAAGAATGGCAAATTTAAGAATCCGGCTTCCCAATTGGCAGCACAAAATAGACAACTGTGCCTTGTCCCAATTCACTTTCTAACCCTATCCGACCGTTGTGGCACAGCAGGATATGTTTGGCAATTGCCAAGCCTAAGCCTGTCCCTCCCATTGCGCGCGCACGTCCGCTGTCTACCCGATAAAACCTTTCAAACACGCGGGATTGTGCTTCTAATGGGATGCCGATGCCTGTGTCGGCTATCCGGACGATGATTTCAGTCTGCGCCTCATCACTGTCCTGCGCCTGCTGCCCTTCGTTGGATGGGGCAGTCCCGATTTCAGCGGAGACAGTAATCGTCCCGCCATCAGGTGTATACTTAATCGCATTATCGATGAGGTTCACGAAAATCTGTGTGAAGAGCTGTCTATCCACATGAACCTGCGGTAAATTCTCAGGGATGTCCCACATCAAAACAATATTTGATTCCTCTAATGCCGGTTCAAACAGGTCCAAAATCGGTTTGTGGAAAACATCAAGGTGACAAGGGGTGTGTTTCAATTGGACATCGCCTGATTCAAGCCGCGCGAGTTCGAGCAAATCGGAGACGAGACGTGAGAGCCGCGCGGCATGATTTAGGATTTTGACAATAAACTGCTCATGTGTCTTGCTGTCAGCAAGCTCACTATTCAACAAAGTTTCGGCGTACCCCTGGATTGAGGTCAAAGGGGTTCGCAGTTCATGTGAGACGTTGGCCACGAAATCTGCGCGTATCCGCTCCAATTGCCGTACCCGACTCACATCGTGGATAGCAATAACGTACTCCCGTCCAGCAGATACAGGCACAACGGTAACCTCTGCCTCCGGCTCTCCTAGATTTCCGAGTCGAATTTCTGCAAAAGCGACTGAATCGGTCTGTTCCGCTTGCTTGAGCAGTGCTTGTAGTTCAGGGATGCGGTTGATTTCAATCAGCGGGCTGCCGATATATGCCTCCGGGAGCGTCAGCATAGCAATCGCGGCGGGATTAGCGTAGGTAATTTCGGATGCTCCGTTCACCAGCAGTAAGCCTTCACTCATATTGGTCAAAATCGTTTCCAAACGTTGATGTTCTTGGGATATCTTGTGAAGCTGCCCCTGAATTCTGTCCGCCATCCGATTGAAATTCTGTGAGAGTTGCCCCAATTCGTTGTTAGAATTGACTGGTGCCCGCGAGGTAATTTTCCCGGCAGCAAGCGATTGCGTTGTCTGCGTCAAGTTCCCAATCGGTTTGACAATAGCCCCCGTGGTGAAAATGCTAACCAAAATTGCAAGAATTAAGCCTGCAATACTTGCAAATAGGAGCATCTGCCGGAGATTCCCAATTGCTGTATTAACAGCCTCCTTCGGCAGTGCAACGCGGCAAACACCTATTAGTGTGTCGTTTCGTTTTATCGGCAGTGCGAAGTAGTGGAACTCGGTTTGGGTTGTTGTACTGTAGCGGTCGCGCATGCCGGTTCCGAGTGCTATTGCGTCACGCACCTCAGGACGATTCCGATGATTGTCCATCAGACGGAGTGCCTGCCCATTGCGTTCTGTATCTCCCCAGACAACGCCATCTTCGCCTATGAACGTCAAACGTGCTTTACCTGTCTTTCCAAGTCTATCAATAAGCGGGTCTATCGTTTCATAAGCGAATGCATCTACTTCAGAAAGTTTTTCAATCAGAAATTCTCGCGCTAATTTCGCCTGAATTTCCAATTCGCTTGTAATCCGGCTATTCAGTGAGTCGTTGAGCGTTTGCCCAAGATAGAGGTACATCGCGAATAACACCAAAAGCACGATACCTATATAACTGAGCGTCAGTTGTGTCCGAATATTCATTAAGTCTCCTCTTGAAAATCGGTTTTGCTGCCGGTGAAAAAATAGGCAGATAACTTGAGAATTACCTGCCTTCTGTGTTACGGTCGACATTTCCTGAAGCTTTCGTTACCTGAGGAGGGGCCCCACTCAATCTGTTCGCTTGAGGTGACCCCACCGAACGGTAAGTTTCTCCAATGGAGACACAGCGAGAGACCCTGCTACCCAATGTGGATAGAGAGCGTTGCCCTTCGGGAGGTTTGTCAGATTTGTCAACTGACGACTACCTAAGTCATAACGATAGATGTCATAATTGGCATCGGGGGCATGCACGTCGAATTGGATATATAAAAGCACCGTGCTATCGTCTTCCATCCAACATCCCACGCCGACTAGCGAATCTACAGGAAAATCGTGTATCTCTCTCTTGCCTGTCAGCACGTTCTGAACAATGAGACGTTCCGCGAATTTTTTCCAATCAAGCGTGCCCTCTAATTCACTGTACATGATGTATTTACCAGAGGGGGACCAGCTTACCTCATGTCGCCAAAGAATGGTTCCGCCATGGTGAGCTGGGCTGAGCTGTTTTCTGTCGCCTCTGCCATCCGCATTGACAATCCAAATGTTTTCACCTTTAGGCCCCTCATGTTCGTAGGCGAGCTGTTTGCTATTCGGAGACCAGGCCAAATCTTAGCGGACCACCCCTTGTGATTGAAGTTATCTGTTACCTGTCCCAGTCTTCCGCTTTCTAAATGTAGTGTGTAGATATCATAGTGCCCCGAGCGGTCACTCTTAAATGCAATCTGTTTACCATCCGGTGATACTCTCGGCATAGTATCTGTCGGGTGATTGTCCATGAAGCGGTGTTCATTCAGTACCTATAGCATCGATGATATAAAACTCGGCATTTTGGACAACACCATTTCCTCGACTGAGGTCCCTTTCAAATACAATCCATTTGCCATCTGGAAACCAGCTCGGATGATGATCATAATGCAATGGACTTGTGATTCTTCGGACATTGCTACCGTTGTCTTCCATCGCGTAGATATGATAAGCAGTATCGCCTGCTTGTTTCGATGCAAACACAATCTTGGCATAAGTGTGCAACGGGAAAACAAGCAAAAACAAAAGGAATAAGGGTGCAAAGTTCACACTAACACGATAGCCACTGCTGAAAAGTTTATCTCTCATCTGTAACCTCCTTGTGAGGCACGAGCAACACGGGTTGGACCCAAAGCTAAAGCATTGGGATTGTTAAGTGAGTCTCTTCATTGTAAAATTTTACGCGAAAAATGTCAAGAAAAAAGTAGAGAAGCATCGTCTAATTTCCCCTTGACATTTAAATAACATTTTGCTAAACTACATCTATGCTCATCAAATTTAGCAAAATCAGAAGAGGGCACAACCATGAATATCCGAATTGAGGGGATTTTTTCACCAACGATAACACCACTTGACGAAAAAGAACGCATCGATGAAACCGCATTTGTCAAACAACTTAACCGCTTGATAGACAATGGCGTACACGGCATCTATCTATTGGGCTCTTCCGGTGAGTTTACGACTTTGACAAACAGAGAACGCGAACGGGCGATGGATATCGCTACCAAAACTATTGCAGGACGTGTGCCTGTGATATGTTGTGTGATGGATACAAGCACACAACGCGTAATCCAAAATATTGAAACAGCCCAACAATTTGACATCGACGCGGTTGCAACAACCCCCGGTTATTATTATCCTTCCACAGATGACGCGGACATAATCCAATTTTATCACGCTATTGCCGCAAGCACTGAACTCCCGGTCCTAATTTACAATATCCCGTCTACCGCCAAAACAGCGATTAAACCGAATATCGTCGCGCAACTCGCTGATGAGTGCAATAATATCGTTGGAATGAAGGATAGTTCCGGCGATTGGATAAACTGCCTTAATCTCTTGACACTCCTCGGTGAACGTGACGACTTCGCTATTATGATTGGGTCACACTTTATTATCGGGGCAGCGGTGTTATTTGGGGCAGATGGCGGGGTCGTCTCTATTTCAAACGTCGCCCCCAGGGAAGCTGTCGCACTCTACAACGCCGCAAAAGCACGCGACATTGATGAAGTACACCGCCTCCAAAAGTGGTTGCTCAAACTCAGCAAACTCTATACTTATGGACAGGGTGTAAGCGGTATGAAGGCATGTCTGGAAATTATGGGTATCTGTAAGGCATACACAACAGGTCCGTTGCTTCCGCTTGACGCGGCAGCGAAAATCGAACTTAAGGAATTGCTGACCGAGTTAGGGCTCTTATGATTGAGATACAACCGCTTCACATCCCGCCCAACGTTACAATAGCGGTGCCCGGTTCTAAAAGTTATACCAATCGTGCGCTGTTAGTTGCTGCGCTTGCACACGGCAACTCTACGTTGACAGGTGCACTTTTCAGCGATGATACGCATTATATGTGCAATGCCCTCCAAAAACTCGGTACCCCCATCGTAGAAGATAGAGCACACGCCACTTTTCATGTCACCGGAAACGGTGGGCATATTCCCGCCCAGGGTGCTGAACTTTATATAGGCAACTCCGGCACAACCTCCCGTTCGCTTATCAGTTATGTTTCCCTCGGACGCGGCAAATTCATCATTGATGGCGATGAACCGATGCGACGCGGTAGACCTATCTCTGAACTTCTGGATGCACTGACGTTGCTGGGGGTTTCAGCACGTTCACAATTTAACAACGGACATCTCCCTGTTGTTGTGAAAGCGGATGGACTTGAAGGTGGAAAAACTCGGCTCGATGCCAGCAGAAGCAGTCAATTTTTGACCTCCCTGATGCTTATTGCACCCTACACAAAAAACGGCATGGAGATAGAGGTAGTCGGCAACCTCAAAACACCATACATTGACATAACGGTGGCGGTTATGGAGGCTTTCGGTGTACAGGTTATCAATGAAGATTATAGATATTTCCGCATTGCGGGGGGACAGCAATATCAATCGCGTACTTACGCCATTGAGCCGGATGCCTCCAGTGCATCCTACTTTTTCGCTGCTGCCGCAATCACCAGCGGATGTGTCACCGTCAAGCATCTACACACAGATTCCGCACAAGGCGATGTTCAATTTATTCACGTTCTGGAAAAGATGGGATGCAACGTCACTGCTTCCGGTACCGGCATTACCGTTAGCGGCCCGGTGCAATTGAGGGGAATAGATGTAGATATGAAAGCGATTTCGGATACCGCACTGACACTCGCAGCAATCGCGCCTTTTGCCGACAGCAGCGTTGTCATACGGAACATTGAGCATATACGTTGGCAGGAGACCGACAGAATTCATGCAATGGTGACCGAACTCCGAAAATTAGGCGTGCCGGTCGTTGAACACCAAGACAGCGTTGAAATCTCACCGGCTCGCATTATCCCCGCAGCTGTTGACACCTACAGTGACCATCGTATAGCGATGGCGTTTTCCCTCATCGGTTTGAAGGTGCCCGGTATCCAGATTAATGATCCGGCCTGTGTCAATAAGACGTTTCCCAATTATTTTGAGGTGTTACAGGAGCTGTATGTTTGAAAAGAGCTGTTAATCTCGCTTATTCGCCGCCGACTTCGCCAACCTCAATTTCAATTTCATCACGGTGCCGAATCCGTTCTACATATCCGTCGCGAATATCCACAATCCGATCGGAGACATCAAGCATTTTGAGGTCATGTGTTGCTGATATTACGGTAACCCCGTGCTCTGTATTCAACTGCTTGATGAGGTCAATAATTTCGCGTCCTGTAACGGTATCCAGATTTGCCGTGGGTTCATCTGCAAGGATGATGCTCGGATCATTTGCGAGGGCTCTGGCGATAGCGACCCGTTGACGTTGGCCTCCAGAGAGTTCATCGGGGAGATGATACATCCTATCCCCTAAACCGACCATGTCCAAAAGTTTTTCAGCCTTTTCATTCCGTTGTTTTTCAGAGATGCCAGCGAAGATCATCGGCAGGGTTACGTTTCCATGTGCGGTACGCACGTGCAAAAGATTATAGCTCTGAAAGATATAGCCGACGCGGTGGCACCGAAACGCGGCAATCTGTCTTTGGGACAGTTGGGACATGTTTTGTCCATCAATGTAAACGTTTCCCTCTGTCGGTCGGTCTAACGCGCCGATCATGTTAAAGAGGGTTGATTTACCGGACCCTGAGGGGCCCATCAGTGAGATATATTCTCCGCGTTCAATTTCGATGTTGATACCGTCCAAAGCGCGGAGGACGTTTGAGCCCATTCGATATTCTTTGACGACATCTTCAGTTTTTACAACGATATCAGACATAGTAGCTCCTTTAGTTATGGCTTAGACTTCGGTACGCATCGCTTCGGCGGGAGGAAGTTTCGCTGCACGCCAGGCAGGAAACGATGAACCGATGACAGCTAAAATCATGCCGAGCACACATCCGAACAGGATAAGCAATAACGCCCCAAGTTGCATCGGGCCGTCTTCAGGCCGGGCAGGCAATAGCGGGAAATAGAAGAATAGATCTAGGCCATAGTTTTTTAACCCTAAGATGATTGCTCCTAATGCGCCGATAAGTGCGCCGATGAGCGCGCCTGCAAATCCTTGGAACCCAGATTCGAGAAGGAATAGACGCACCACAAACCCATCCAATGCGCCGAGGCATTTCATTGTGCCTATTTCACGGAATCGCTCGGTCACTGCCATTAACATAGAGTTGGCAATTCCGACGACGCAAACAATTAGGGACATGATAATGAGCCAGATGTCCTTCGTTGAGATGCCTTGCTCGGTTGTTTCATCGAGGCTTGCAATGGCAGAGCTCCGTCCGCTCTCTTGGAGGGCAAAATCAATTTCGTTATTCATCCAGACAGAAACGAGAAAAGCGATACCGAGCGTAATACCGGCTGTCGTAATAATAGAGCGGCCGAATCGAATTTTCAGGCTTTGAAAACTAATCCGAAGCGATTCTACAAACGGAAGATCGATCTGTTCCTCAATAGGTGTTTTTTGCTGCAAATCTTCGCCTCCTTGTTTTTCTATTGGCAATTAGCGATTGGCAATTAGCAATTGGCAAGAGGTTTGTGATTATAGTCAGGTTTATGACGCGCGTCAGAAATGACTCCCTCTTGCTAACGGTTTCCACCAGCTAATCTGCCCCGTTACGCCTCTATATCCTCTATGGTTTGCACTTCTAACGCTTGTGTGAGGATTGAATCTAGGCGTTCGAGACTCCGCATTCTCCCGATTTTACGGGTGAGTGTATCGGGAATATCGCCAAAACGGAAGTGTAACACTTTCAGGATAGCCTCCCGCTTCGCACGAACCACACCGCGCTGTTCACCGCGCTGTTCACCGCGCTGTTCACCGCGCTGTTCACCGATTTCTATACCTTGTTCCATCAATTCGTGTGCTATTGTGCGTGTCATTGAATTAGCAAATGGCAATTAGCAATTAGCAAGAGGTTGTGATTCTAAGAACATATCTGAAGCGCGTCAGAGGCATCTTCCTCTGGTTTCCAACGGTTTCCATAAGTCAGCGAATCTATAAACCAACAGCCAACAGCCAACAGCCAATCTGTCCCCTTACGCCTCTATATCCTCTATGGCTTGCGCTTCTAACGCTTGTGTATGGATTGAATCTAGGCGTTCGAGACTGCGCATTCTCCCGATTTTACGGGTGAGTGTATCGGGAATATCGCCAAAACGGAAGTGTAACACTTTCAGGATAGCCTCCCGCTTCGCACGAACCACACCGCGCTGTTCACCGCGCTGTTCACCGCGCTGTTCACCGATTTCTATACCTTGTTCCATCAACTCGTGTGCTATTGTGCGTTTCATTGAATTTACCTCCAAAGTAGGGGTATGTTTATCAACAAGTTCTATCAACGCTTCATGCTCCGCCGGAGGCCGGCGATACATGATAAGCGATAGAATATATTGAATTGCCTCACGTCTCTCAGCCGCCTGGTCCGCAGGAAGCGTATCCGTGTGCATTAGCATATCAACTAAGACACGACTTAGCTCCTCTGGGCTTGCGTGCTCTTTTTGCAGCACCGTAAGCAGCCAACCTATCAGATGTTCTGTCTGCGTTAGCACTTCCACCTCTGTCTCTTTGACATCCAGCTGCACCGTCTCAAACTTTGGAATAAAACGTTCCAGCTCCTTGGGGAGGTCCATGAGTGCTTCCAGGGTCAGCGGAACGTTCCAGCTCTGGTCGCCTGTGTAAAAGAGTATCGGCAGAATCGGGGACAAGCGGCGTTCACTTTTGGGAGGCTTGTCTTTCTCCCATCGTCTGATTTCTGCGTCCCATATCGATACCATGTAATACCATTCCTAATTGAAAATGTCTCTTTGTAGTAGCATAAACTTCCAGTTTGTGCTTTGTAGTAGCATAAACTTCCAGTTTGTGCTTTGTAGTAGCATAAACTTCCAGTTTGTGCTCTTTATTGTAGCATAAACTTCCAGTTTGTGCTCTTTATTGTAGCATAAACTTCCAGTTTGTGCTTTGTAGTAGCATAAACTTTTAGTTTGGGTCTTCCGTTCTCCGTTTCATTTCTAACAACCGGTAATGATAGAATAATTAATAAAAATGGTATAAGATAGAAAACGAAATCCCATCGTCTCGTCCACCGTCGATTGGTGTTCGATATGGATATGTATTATGACTTCATCGGTTTTATCGGCTGTTTGAAAAGGCGCACGATACAAAATATCCGCTTCTCGTTCCCGTAAGTCTCTCGGAATGAAACTCGTGCTAAGCCGCTCAAGCCCGCTAAAATTGATACGGGGGGCAAGGTCAGGGACAGCAATTTCTACCAACCCCTGAACGTTTACCGGTCTTTGAAGCAACCAGCGCAGGCTTCTGTCTGAAAAGTGTGCGACCTTTCCACCGAGTAAATCATTGAGAGCGGTTGTCTCTTTCGTTTCCTCTGCCATCTTTCCTCTCAGTTCCTTAGGAATTAAACAGTGTCGTCAAGTAAAATAGACAAGTTTAGTATAACACAATTTGGCAATTAGCAATTAGCAATTAGCAAGAGGTTGTGATTCTAAGCACATATCTGACGCGCGTTAGAGTCCTCTTTCTCTTGCCAACGGTTTCCAATAGCCAATAGCCATTTGGGGCGTTCGTTTCTTTCGTTTCCTCTGCCATCTTTCCTCTCAGTTCCTTAGGAATTAAACAGTGTCGTCAAGTAAAATAGACAAGTTTAGTATAACACAATTTGGCAATTAGCAATTAGCAATTAGCAAGAGGTTGTGATTCTAAGCACATATCTGACGCGCGTCAGAGTCCTCTTTCTCTTGCCAATTGCCATAAGCCAATAACCAATAGCCATTTTAGTATAACACAATTTGACGAAACATGGCAAACTTTTTTTGCCGGGTGTGTAAAGTTTTTGTCCATAAGTGTCAGTTTATGGTAAATAGAAAAATAGAAAGAACGCGCTGTGCTGGCGACCGCCACCGCAAAAATGCAAAAATGTCGAAAACTAAATAGTCCTGCTAATTCTCAATTTTTATATCTCCCCAGAACGTGAGAAATTTATTCAAGGCTGCTACGTTCAGACCATTGAGAGTCAACGCCTCTACGGTAGGTAAAATTTGGGGGCCGAGACCTTCGACAACACCGCCTACAGCGTAGATTCTATCGTTGACAGTGCCAGCTCCCAAGAAAACCCGCGCTGTTGGCATATCTACGCTTTTCTGCCAGGTATCAGTTGAGGGTTGATATATTTCGACTGTTGCCAAACCGGGACCTTGCACAGTAAGTGTACCCCCAATTGCGTAGATTTTTGAATTCACGGTGCCGACTGCAAGGGCGGTTCTGGGAGTAGGTATATTTGCTTTTTTGGTCCATGTGTCAGTGCTTGGGTCATATTCTTCCACAGCTTTAACAATTGGACCTGCCACGCCGCTGACCCCTCCGATCAGGTATATTTTATCATTAACCGTAGCAGCAGCCATTCCCGACCGAGGATTTGACATATCCGCTTTTTTGGTCCATGTATCAGTGCTTGGGTCGTATTCTTCCACAGCCGGTAGGACAGGGCCAACATTTTGTGCAACCCCACCAATTGCATATATCTTACCATTTGCGGCAACAGCTACAAAAAACGATCGGGGTGTAGGCATATCCGCTTTTTGTGTCCATGTGTCAGTGCTTGGGTCATATTCTTCGACTGTTCCGAGGGCAGGATTTTGTCCATCCCATCCCCCGATTGCATATATTTTTCCGCCGGCTTCGCAGGCAACAGCCCCTGCGCGGGCAGATAGCAGACTCGCTTTCTGAACCCATTCGTCTGTTTCGGGGATATAGGCTTCGACACTATCGACCGGTGCAGCAAGCATTCCGCCAATAACATATATCTCTTTGTCAACAGCGGAAACTGAGAAAAAGAGTCTCGGGTTGGCCATATCTGTTTTCTGCGTCCACTCTTGTGCGTTGACACTGCATATCAAAGCGAAAACACCTACTATGCTTAATAACCAACCCCATTGAAAAATTGAAATCGTGTGTTTTTTCACGTAATCCTCCTAACTAACGTTTACTATGAATTTCCGAAGAGCTTCTTTCATCCTCCAAAGTCTTCAAATTTTAAATATTTTTGATAAATCCGGGGCATCCCCCCTATTTTAGTCATTTTAGGTTTGAAAAAAGTTCGCGCTTTTTTGACAGTGGACAGGATAATATGATATACTGCCTTTTAAACCAACTTCAATTTATCCTTTGAAACCGTCTTCCGGGATGTCAGGTCAAAGGCAGGTATACACCAGATGCTCCGAAAGCCCTTCTCTGCTTTACTATTACTCTTATCTATCAGTATGCTATATCGGGTGACCCCGATTGCTGCACATGATGCTTTTTATCCACACCATCGTGAGGATTTTGAGAACATGGGCCGCCGTCGCGAATTGCGTGTCACTGTCCTTATCAGCACGGTTGTCTTTCTCGCTGTTCTTGGGGTGGTAGTCTACCTTGCCCTACGCAAAAGTAGAGATAACCGCGATATTGCCGATGCTGCTGCAAAAATGGTTCAAGAACGTTTGGAGCGGGCTACCTATAGTGCTGCGCGGGCGGTGCTGCAAAGTCTTGATGCAAACGGAAACATTGTCGAGGCTGCCACGGTGTGCTTTTCAACATACTCGGAGAGCTGCGGTGTGACGTGGCACCCGCGTCTTGATGACCCACATCGTGCGGAATCCGTTGTGTACCAGATTCGCTGCAAAATTGGGGCAGATGTTGTCACGCTCAGCATCACCCCGAAATCCGTTCAAATTCGCGCAGAACACGATTCCTCTAATTCGGAAAATGTTTGTGCGACCGTTGTGCTAAACAGAGCCGACAGCGAATCAGGTTAAGGGGCAAGTCGGTTAATGAGTGCGGCACTATACCCCGCCCCGAAACCGTTATCGATGTTCACCACGGTGACCCCGGACGCACAACTATTTAGCATGCCGAGCAGGGCAGCAAGCCCTCCGAAACTTGCCCCGTAACCGATACTTGTGGGGACCGCAATAACAGGACAGTTCACTAATCCTCCGACAACACTCGGGAGGGCCCCCTCCATGCCAGCCACGACAATGATAACCCGCGCGTTTAGGAGTGTTTCGTGATTGCTTAGGAGGCGATGTATGCCTGCAACGCCGACATCGTAAAGACGTTCAGGCGGGTTGCCCATCATTCGGGCAGTTTCGACGGCTTCCTCAGCCACGGGCATGTCGGAGGTGCCAGCAGAAACGACTAAGACCCCGGGCTTCCCCTCGTTCGGGGATTGCACGACGGTGATTGTTCTGCCGAGTTCGTTATAACGTGCCTCTGGGTGCAGTGCTTTTACCGCTTCGTACATAGTGGGGGTTGCACGCGTTGCAAGCAACGGATGCCCGGCTTCCAGAATGCGTTGACTAATCTGTGCCACTTGCGTATCGGTTTTTCCTTCACAGAAAATGACCTCTGGGAAACCGGTCCGGAGTTGGCGGTGGTGGTCTATTTTAGAGAAGCCGAGGTCTTCAAACGGAAGGGTGCGGAGAGATTGCAGGGCATCACTGACCTGAACCTCTCCACGTTTGACCTGTTCAAGGAGGGTTTTTAGTTTTTCAACTTCCATACGTTTTGAGGTCTACGCCTCCTCAGCCGCCTCCTCGGGTGCTTCTTCGGCAGCGTCCTGATTGCCGCTGACTCCTGGGATATTCTCGGTGATTTTGGTTCGGACATCCGAGAAGGCTTTTTTGCCAGTTTCAACGGCGGTTTTTGCCTGGTTCGTCGCATCTTTGACCCGCTCTTTGCCAACTTCAACGAATTCGTGGACGCTTTCCTTACCGTGTTCTACGAGATTCTGCACGCCCTCTTTTGCTGTAACAGTGGCTTGCTGTGCGAAGTCCAAGGTTTTATCCTTTGCCTCAATGGAGGTATCCCGAATCTTTTGCCGTGTTTCTCTGCCGGAGCTGGGTGCATAGAGCAAGCTGAGAACTGCCCCGGTCAAAAAGCCGGTGAAGAAGGCAAAAATTATTGCCCCGCCATTGTTTCGTCCATCATTACTCATCTGATTTTTTTCCTTTCTTAGCTGTGGGGTTTTTCGCATTACCCCCGTTTGATTATCGGTAAACATTTCCGAATGAAATTGTTCATCCGTTTCGTAGATAGATAGGTATGAGCTATCATCTCTCTTTTCAGTCGGTTGGATATCCGTCGAATCTGTTTTCGGGTTCGCTTGCCGGAACGCGGGGTAAACAGTAACGTAACGGTAGAACCGATTAGTCCGCCGATGGCAAAAAATGCGAACCATTTACCGTGGTCCCGTTTTGAGTTATTCATCATGCTTCTCTCGCTTCTAATGTGTCGTCCTCAATAGGCGGCTGTGCCTCGCCGTTTGTTGGTGGAGCCGCCGTTTGGAAGCTCCCCCACCCCGCTTTCAATCCGTGCCACAAACTGACTACATCCGCTAGCGATCTTGCAAGCTGATTGCGAAAGTACTCCGCTTGTTCAATCGTCTGCCCTGAAAAACCGGAGACTTTTTGCACGAGGGATTCTAGCTCCTGTACACTTTGTGTAAGGGTTTCGGTTATCTCCTGGATGTTATGGACGGTCGGTTGAACCTCTGTCTCGCTAATCTGCTGAATTGAAGCGGTAACGCCGTTGAGATTCTGTAGCAGCTGCGGTAATTCCTTGTTAACCTCTTTGACGGTTTGACTGATATCGGTAATGAGTATGCCAATTTCTTGATTGACAAGGTTTTCCGCTGAATTCAACGTGTTCTGTATGCTATTCAACGAATTTCGGAGGCTGCCTAAAGTTGCACATAGATAGCCAATCAGCGCGGTAAGTGCAAGTAATGCAATACCGAGGCTGCATTTCCAAAAAATTGAGATAATAAAATTCCACTCTGTCATGTGTTTTTCTCTTTCTTAGTCGTGTGCGTTTTGATGTTTAATATGATTTCCGAATTCGGAAGGGTGCTCCAATTGCCTTCATCAACGCGAAATCTAAAAAGGCGGTTGCCTGCTCACGAGAAACAGAAGGGAATCCTTCAAGAAAGTAATCTAGGCTCTCTCCTGCTTTTAGATGATCGATCAACGCTTGTATTGGAACACGGGTGCCGGTAAACACTGGTACTCCTCCGTGAATGTCGGGGTCTTGGTTTATCACTTGCTCTAATTTCATCGTTGCTTTGTTTACTAAACTTTGGACAATTTTAGAAGTTTCCATTTGCGTTATTTTCTATAAACATATCACCCCTACGGGGTTTAGTCTGGCCGGGGGGTGTTGTTTTCTATAAAGATATCGTCCCTACGGGACTAACTTCTGTAAACATATCGTCTGTTTAGCGTAGTTGCTCTTCGATAATTTGTGCGGTTGCAGCGAGTGCAGCGTCCAGCTTCGCCGGATTTCGGCTGCCGCCTTGTGCTAACTCCGGCCGACCGCCGCCGCGTCCATCGGCAAGTGCCGTTAGTGCCTTCATGAGTTGCCCCGCATGTAAACCGCGATTGCTAACAAGGTCTGAAGTTACGCCTATGACAAAGGCGACTTCGTCATTTATCACTGAGGCAAGTACGACAACGCCTGTTTCTAAACGGGCTTTAATCGCATCAACAAGCTGCCGTAAGCTGTCCCGTTCAGTCGCCTCTACCCGGGAGGCGACAAACTTCACCCCGTTTACAAACGTTGCCTTTTCAGCCAAGGTGCCGATGTTAGAGAGCGCGTGCTGACTTTTCAGCTGTTGCACCTGCTGTTCCAACTCGCGCTGTTCCTGAACCAGTCGCTCAATCCGTTCTTGCAAATCGGTTTTGGGCGTTTTCAGCAAATTAGCTATATTTCTTAGGTGTCCATCGTCATCCTGAATCGTTGTTACCGCTGTGCTACCCGTGAAGGCTTCCACACGCCGCACTCCGGCAGCAATACTGCTTTCGCTCATCAATTTAACATACCCGAGCTCACCCGTCGCTTGAACGTGGGTACCTCCACATAGCTCAACGCTATACTCTCCAGCTTGTACGACTCGGACGATGTCGCCATATTTGTCGCCGAAGAAAGCTAATGCGCCTTTTGCCTTCGCTTCGTCGAGCGACATTTCGTCGATGACAAGCGTATCATTTTCGCGAACCTTTTCGTTGATAAATTCCTCAATTTCACGCAGCTGTTTAGATGAAACCGCTTCGTAGTGTGAAAAGTCGAACCGCAATCTCCCTGCCTGAACGAGTGACCCTGCTTGCCCGACGTGTGTTCCAAGCACAGACCGCAAACCGCTATGGAGTAGATGGGTTGCAGTGTGGCTTACAGCGATGGCCTTCCTACGTTCGCTGTCAATTTGTGCCTTTACTTCGGTGTAGGGTGTAATTTCACCTTCAACGACTTTACACCTATGTACGACAAGCTCAGGAGAAGGTTTCACGGTGTCCAGCACTCTCAATGTTGCGTCAGAACGGACAAGCGTTCCGACATCACCGACCTGTCCCCCCGATTCTCCGTAGAACGGGGTGCGATTGAGCAACACGGTGACCTCCTCATCTTGTCTTGCTCTGGCAACCGATTCTGTGCCTGCGATGAGTGCCACAATCTCCGCTTTTGTGCTATCGTGTGTGTATCCAACAAATTCGGTGCTGCCGCTCTCTTTGAGGACATCAGCATAAACTGCAATTTCGGCATCCTTTGCCCCGCTGCCGGTTGATTCCCATGCTGCGCGGCTGCGTTTCCGCTGCTCCGCCATGCTCTCCTCAAAACCGGTTTCGTCGACAGTGAATCCGCGTTCGCGTGTCAGAAGTTGCGTTAAATCGAGCGGAAACCCGAACGTATCGTATAGTTCAAAGGCGCGTTTTCCATCAAGCGCGGTGCCACCCTCTGCAGCAATTGTGTCGAACGACTGTTCAAGCATATCCAATCCACGTGCTAACGTTCTATGGAAGCGGTCCTCCTCACTGTGAATAGTGCGGGTGATGAATTCGCGCCGGGGGTGCACATCGGAGAACACATCGCCGAGCAGTTCAATAACTTTATCGACGAGCCGGTAAATGAAGGGTTCGTTCATCTCCAATTTTTTGCCGTAAAGCACAGCACGCCGCAATATCCGTCGGATGACGTAACCTCGCCCCTCATTAGAGGGCATTACGCCGTCCCCGATAGCGAACGTCAAACACCGTATATGGTCTGCAATAACCCGGTGCGGAAGTCCACGCAAATCATCAAAATAGTCGGCATCGGTCATATCTGAAATTGTTTCCAGAAGCGGTGTAAATAGGTCCGTTTTGTAGTTCGAATCGACTCCTTGCAATATAGCGGTAATTCGTTCGAACCCCATCCCTGTGTCCACGTGTGTAGCGGGGAGAGGTTCGAGTGCTCCTGTTTGGTCCCGATTGTATTGAATGAACACCAGATTCCAAAATTCAAGAAAACGGTCGCTTGTGTTAGGACCGGCGTTCGGGTCGTTTTCGGTTTCGGGGTAAGCGTCTACGCCCATGTCGATAAAAAGTTCGCTGCACGGTCCGCAGGGCCCCGTTTCTCCCATTTCCCAGAAGTTATCCTTATCACAGCGGCGAATTCGAGCGAGAGGGATGTCTGTTTCCTGTAGCCAGAGTTTTTCCGCCTCATCATCTTCAATGTAGACCGTTGCCCAGAGCAGTTCTTTGGGAATTTTCCACAGTTCGGTGACCAATTCCCATGCAAAGGCGATGGCTTCCTGTTTGTAATAATCGCCGAAGGACCAGTTTCCGAGCATCTCAAAGAAGGTGTGATGGCTTGGTGAATGTCCCACCTCTTCGAGGTCATTATGCTTGCCGCTGACGCGTAGACATTTCTGTGTATCAACAGCCCGCGTATACTCCCGCTGTCCAATGCCGAGGAAGACATCCTTGAATTGGTTCATCCCTGCGTTGGTGAACAGTAGCGTTTGGTCACCTGCGGGTATCAAAGATGCACTCGGAACGACGGCGTGTCCGTGGGTGCGGAAGTATTCTAGGAAACTGGTTCTGATTTCATCTGATGTCATGTTTTAAATTCTCCGCTGTTTCTACTATTTAAATTATAGTGTATTTTGGATAAAATGTCAAGGCAAAAATTGGGAGGTTTACCCTGATGCCCTAAAAAATCTGTTCAAAGACCTGCTGAATAACTTCGGCTTCAAATCCGCGTCGTGCCAAAAATCCGTGTAATCGGCGTTTCGCGACATGAGCCGGTAGGTGTTGGTACTGCTTCATGCGTTTCTGTGCAATCTGAAGGGCAAGCCGCGTTTCGTCTTCAGGTTTCACTTGTGCTAAAACCTGCTCCACGGTTTGGCGGTCGACTCCCTTCTCGAGAAGTTCCCGTTTAAGTACAGTTTTTCCGCGTGGATTCGATTTTTGTCGGCGGACAATCCACTTCTCAGCATAATTTCGGTCGCGAATATGTCCTGAACGAATCAACTCTTCAACGACTGTACCGATTGCTTCTTCCGAAAAACCTTCCTGTGCAAGCTGCCGCTCCATCTCACTTTTGGTATAACGTTTCGGTTTTACCTTGGAACGGGGTGGCACTGCATCGTCATCGCGTGCCTCACGGAGGAGTCTGAGCGCGTAGTTCTTCGCACGCATCATTGCCTCTACCGCAATTAGCTTTTCAATGACTTCTGGCTCAATCTCTAAACCGACGCGTAATCCAAAATTTTCAATGAGGGCAGCATGAATTACAACAAACGGGGCACTATCCAGGAAAAGTTGACGATGTTCGGGCAATTCCGGAACTGCCTGAATATCCGTAATTTGCCGTTTCATGCTTTCTAACCGCCCTTCAAAGAAAAATTAGAGTAGCAGTGGGCGCGAGGTTTAGCGGGAACCCGCATGCCAAAAACCTCGCGCTACAATAGCGGAACGTATTCGCCGTAACGAACGGTTAGCGTATCTATTCTCCTCCATTGCGGCCTGCCCAAAGAGCGCCACGTTGTAAAAGAGTCGCGAACATGTCGTGTTGGCACGCGGCTGGGTCATGCCCAAGGGCGAGATAGAAAACTTTGCCTTGTCCCCAGTTCTTGGTCCACGCGACCGGCATTGCGGAACCCTTCCACAAAGCTGACGCTAACACATGGTTCCGTGGGTCGTAATCAAGGATGTACTGTTCATCTTTGACGACAAATTCATCGAGCCCCTGTGTGATTTCGTGTTCGTTGTCAACAATGCTGACCTGATAATCGCGATACCGGGGGTGCGTAACAAAATAGCCGCCTACCATGGAACGATACTCCGGACATCCGCGGAACGAATCGGCAGCGGAATGTATGCCGACATAGCCTTTTCCAGAAGCGATATGGTTTAGTAAACCGTTCTTCTGTGCATCCGAAATTTCACCGACCGTATAATAAAAAACGATGAGTTCGTACGGGTCCAGGCTTGGCGATACCAATGCGTCTAGGTCATCCTCGACGGTGGTAATCTCAAAATCGTCCTGCTGTGAGAGTGCTTTGACAATTTCTTCGCTACACCCTTTCCAGTTATGAATTGCGCCGCCTGCGAAAACAAGCGTATTAATTTTTGCCATTTTTAGCCTCCTTGCTATATGATATTGCTATTATATCATGTGGGCATTTAAAGTGCAAGCGCGTTTTTTTCTTGAAAGTCATTTGCATGATGGAGGACGTTGTGATAAAATAGGAATGTTAAACTAAAGAACTGTAGATTACACAGAAAAGGAGAACGGATGTCCAAAAGAATTGCAATCTTCCCTGCAAGTTTCGACCCTGTTACCAATGGGCACGCTGATCTCATCGACCGGATTTGCAACCTTGGTGTCTTCGATCAACTTGTCGTTGCAATCGGTGTGAACCCCGCCAAACCCGCGCGTTTTACCCCCGAAGAGCGTAGACAGATGCTTGAAACGGTAATTGAACCGTATCCGCAAGCTGCTATTGATGGATATACCGGGTTGACGGTGCATTACGCACAAGCCCGTGGCGCATGTGCTATCGTCCGCGGGCTCCGTGAAATCTCCGATTTCGAGTGGGAATTCAAAATGGCACGGATGAACCAGCAAATTGCACCCGATATTGACACCCTCTTTATGATGGCGAATACACAGTATGCACATATTAGTTCAACGCTTGTGATGGAGGTTGTGGAGATGGGACAGGGAAAAGTGAGTGAAGAAAAGTTATTGGAGATGGTCCCGCCGGTTGTGGTCGAATTTATCAAGCGAAAATTTGATGTTTTTGCGTAAGCATTGATGCTAGAGGGGGTGAGGAAGACTTTTTAACCCCCTCCTCCAGCATCAATGATGGGTATTGCGAAAATTAGGAATATCGCTCCCCCCTGACTAATAACGCGCACAACGACATGCGGGAGTGTGTCTACTCCCTTAAAATTACTTATTAGTCATCGTCGTCCTCATCATCGTCGTCGTCCTCATCATCGTCGTCGTCCTCATCATCGTCGTCGTCCTCATCATCGTCGTCGTCCTCATCATCGTCGTCGTAATCATCATCGTCGTCGTCCTCATCATCGTCGTCGTAATCATCATGATCATCGTCGTAATCATCATCGTCGTCATCGTCATAACGAAGGTTTGGAAAATCTGCTGGGTCTTGTTGATTAATCCAATCTCTGAAGAGTTGGATTTGTGCAGTAGTCAATGGTGGTCCGCCCGGCGGCATTCTCCCTGATACGATTTCTTCGATTATATCACTACTTCGAGCATTGCCCGGCCTGAATATAGCACCCTCATCTCCACCTTTTATGAAAGCTTGGTATGTCCTGAAATCAAGATTGTAGGGGCCATTGGCATCATGACAACCAGAATAAGCACACCTTGATGTGAGAATAGGTAAAAGGTGTTGGTTAAAGGAAACTGTAGATGGCGGTGTTTGCGGTGTTTGCGGGTTTTGTGTCGGTGGTGTTCCAGTCGTTGGTTGTTGATTATTAATCCAAACTGTAAACGCTTGAATTTCTGCGTCACTCAACTTAGGCCCACCAATCGGCATTCTCCCTGATACAATTTCTTCAATAATATCACTACTTTGCGCATTGCCTGGAGTGAATACCGGTCCTCCATCTCCTCCCTTTATGAAAGCCTGATATGTGCTGAAATCAAGGTTTTGCGGTCCGCCAGCGACGTGACACCCCGTATACGCGCACTTTGCTGTGAGAATAGGCAGAAGGTGTTGGTTAAATGAGGTTTCAGTTCCACCATTTTCCGTAGGTGAAGACTGCACATTTTCGGATGGGGTATTATTATTGGGTAGCAAAAGATTAACGTTCTGAGAATCGCATCCCAACAAGCAAAATAGCAATCCGATGGTGAGTAGGAAAGACTTCTGTATGTTTACAATCATGATAGATTACCTCTCTAAAGTTAATGTAAAGTATGCGTTGGGGACACGATGGAAAACCGCGCCGGCATTGCATATATTGCTAGAATCTATTATCCAGACTTAGGCTTATATTGAAGCCTGGGGCGTTCACACCGGAGCCGTGCGACCGATATCGCCGATCGAGTAGGTTTTCGACGGCTAACATCAAGCGGGTGTAACCGAAGAGATTAATCCCACCGTGCACGTTGAGTGTCCACCATCCGGGGGTGCCAGCATCTATGGCAGCTCCGTTGGAGTCAAATTTCACTTCGGCTGGGTCGCGTGTTTTTCCCTGTATCCGTGGGTCGCGGATGTCGCTCCGGTTGAGTCGTCTCTGTGCTGCGGCAGCACGGACAAATAGCGTTGCCCAAAACGGTGTATCTTCGGGCTCCCACTGGACTCCGACAACCCCGTTCAATGGGGGTTCTCTACGCGTACGTGCTTCCCAAGGGTTCTCCGGATTAGGGGCGACCCCGTTAATTAATAAGACCTCGCCGCGCAGCAAGGCTGCGTTCCCGTAGACCGAAAAGGCGGAATCGAGCGGAATTAATCCGGATAGTTCAACCCCCTGGAATTGTGCCTGATCGACGTTGTCAAACACGAGTACGTCAATTCCTTCGTATTCACTAATCAGGTCTTGATGGAGTTGTGGTATTTCTCCTGCTTCGTACGCCTCTTGTACAGGAATACGTGTAACTAGCCCGTTGACGCGGCTGTGGAATAGGGTGAGGGTGCCCCGGAAATGGGAGTGTCTCGCCTTAATGCCGCCCTCAATTGTCCATGAGGTTTCCGCTTCAAGGTCCGGACTGGGTGCTGTGACCCCTTCATTGGTGACCTCTACTGCTGTTGTATCGTTCAAGGAGGGGGCGCGGAAGGCTGTGGCGACACTACTTACAAAGTTCAGCGAATTTGTTAAGCCGATAACGAGCCCCGCACTTCCGGTTAAACTGCTGTCAAATTCACTGAATTTATCAAAACTCTTATCTCGGAGGGAGAGGTCTGCCTGGGTTTGATACAACGTTGCACGCCCGCCAAGGATGAGTTCAACGCGCTCATGTATCGTAATTTCATCCTGAATGTATAGACTTGCATCCCAGAATCGAGAACCGTTGATGAAACGTCCGAGGTTTTCGTCGATATCTGCTTTTCCTGTCTCAAGGTCTGTTTTGATGGTCTGACTCTGCAAAATATCTAGGTAAAATTCACCGCCGCTAGTGATGCGTTGACGCGGGAGAGCAGTGCTAACGGTTTGTGCACTTAAACCGATAGTGTTTACCGTATCGTATCGGTGTCTACGAGAGGTGGCATCCCGTTTAATCTCATTGCGTCCCTCTTTTTGTCGGTGATAGGAGGCAGTGAGGCGGAATAGGTCAACGTTGCTGGTTTGAGGATGGAGAAGATAATCGAGGTAGAGGAGGTCTCGGTTTTGCGGGTCGAAATAGAATTCGTCAAACTCTTGAGGTGCGATTTTATCGTAGCGGGGGGTTTTCGGTTGTCGCCACATCTGATAAGCGACGTTTAGGGTGCTTGTATCGTTGAGTTGATAGGCGATTTTTGCATCGGCATCGTAGGCACGCCATCCAAGCGGGCCTTGGGTGTCAATAAGCCATTCATCCGGGATTTTATCTTTTGACAATCCTCTCACTTCATCAGAGTCATAAAGTTTCACACCGGTTGGGATTTCAGTGACAATTTCAAATTTTCGGTTTTTATAGTGGTGGTCGTATCCGTTGCCTGGGTTTATGTCGCCATAGAAGCGCATTCCGCCGCCGACACTGAATCCAAAGTCCCCCCGGTTGGCTGTTATCTCTAATCTACCGAGCCGTTCCTGGGTGGCAGTTGTGTAGCGTGCAAGGAAGCGTGGCTGGACTTCCCATGTTTCCTGGGATGGGTCAAGCGGTATCGACTTCGTAAAGAAACTGATAACGCCTCCTATCGCGCCGCTGCCGTACAACATGGAACTGGAGCCGAGTAGTACCTCTGCTCTGCCTAGCGTTTCCGGGGCAATGGTTGCTGCGTATTGGTTCGGTCCTGAACGGAAGGTTGAATTATTGAGGCGGACCCAATCGACCTGTATCAATGTCTGGTAGCCTGTTAAACTTCGGAGCATGGGTGAGCCCTGTCCGACTGTCGTCTGTTGTGCTATAACGCCAACGACGTTGCGAAGTAGGTTGGAGGCGATATCCGCGTTACCCCGTTCAAGCTGCTTTAGATTGAGAACAGTGATGCTGCTCGGGGTTTTAAAGATGTCTTTTTCGACACGGATGGCTGTCACTGTTACCGCTGGCAGTTCGAAAACTTTTTCGCTAGATATAATTTCATCGGCAGTATGACCCTCCGCGCTTGCGTAGTGGCTCCAACTTGCAAATAGTGCTAAACTTATGACCGAAAAAAGATAAATGGCCTTCTGCATTTTAGATATTCTCCTCTGAATTTGATTTTACGGCAGGTGTTACTGCGTCATATTTATCTATTCTATATGCAATTTGTGTGCCAATAAATTTGTGGGGGAATTGGCAGGTTTTGCGCGAGATGTGTTCATTTTCTGGACAGTGAGATTCTTGAAATTGGCGATATGATGTCCACGAACCTTTACACTGTCTAATCTCAAGCCCTTATGTCACAATTTGAACAACATTGTTCAGATTCTGGACAGCTGCTGTGCATTTTTGTATCCGTTCGCGGGAATGAAATTAATTCCTTGCTTTTTGTTGCATGTCTATGGTAACCTAAAGAGAAAAAGTTGAATGTGGGAGTATTTATGGTTAAACAGAAATTAAATTTTGGATTTATCGGTTGTGGTGGCAATGCACGCGGTCATGGACGTAGTGTTTCTAAGGCTGAGAACGTGGAAATTGTTGCCCTCGCCGATCCGAGTGAAAACGCTCTTAAAGCGTTCAAAGAGAACGTCGGTTTAGACGATTCAGTCCGGACCTACGCGGACCACGTTGAGATGCTATCGGCTGCGAAACCGGATGCAGTCGTCATTAGCTCACCGCACGGGCTCCATTTTGAGCATATAATGGCTGCGCTCGATGCTGGTTGTCACGTGCATACCGAAAAACCGATGGTCTGCACGGTGGACCACGCCAAACAGGTCATGGCGAAAGTGGAGGAGACCGGTCTACACCTGATGATCGGTTATCAACGGCATTTAAGCCCTACCTATCAATACTGCCGACAAGTAGTTCAGAGTGGTGAGCTCGGGCGCGTTAACTTCGTTGCTGCGCATCAATCGCAGAATTGGTACCGGAATCAGCAGGGAAAATGGCGGCAAGACCCGTTCCTCGGCGGTGGGGGACAACTGAACGACTCCGGTAGCCATCTCATAGATATTCTGTTATGGGTGTTGGAAGCTAGCCCGGATACAGTGTTTGCGATGATAGATAACTTGGACATTGAGGTGGATGTGCTCACTGCAATGTCAATAAAATTTGATACGGGGGCTTTGTGCAACATCAGTATTGTTGGACACGCTCACGGGGGTGTGCAGGAAGATTTTTCTATCTGGATGGAGGACGGCGCGCTCTTTTTACGCGCCGGGCAGCTGTATCGTCAAGGACAAGGTGGTAAACCTGCCCCCGTTGATAGTGCTGAGCTGCCGAAAGGGGGCAATAAGGATGCCGCTTTCATTGAACTAATTCGGGGTGAACGGACAGAAAACCCAATCGGGGTGGAAAACGGTCTGCGCGTTATTCAATTGACAGAAGCCGCGTGGCAGTCTGCTGACCTCGGACGACCTGTTAAGGTTGATTTGAGCTAGTTTGTCCCTATGAGTGCATAAAGTTTCTGTACTTATCAGGACTTACGCAAATTTAGCAGGATGCTTGTAGGGGCGGGGTCTCCCCGCCCGCTAAGTACCCCTCTAAATCCCATTATCTATCGACTTTAGCAACGCGCTGCGTAAGTCCTACTTATGTTCCATCTTTTTTGTCTGAATGCCCGTCGCATTTGGGCGAGTACGCCGCAAATCGCGGATTAGCGCGGAGAACGCGGAGAACGCGGAGTTTAAGAGACATAGTCTCTTTAGAACGGGATTGTGAGCTCTTAGGATATCGCGTGCGAAGCACGCTCCTACAGAAGAACGTACGAAAACTTTACACACCTGTCCCTATCTTAAGAATTTGATAATTTTTAAAATTTGTGGTATATTTTGCAAAACTCTGGAATAGTTATACCATTTTTATTAATTATTCTATCATTACCGGTTGTTAGAAATCAAACGGAGAACGGAAGACACAAACTAAAAGTTTATGCTACAATAAAGAGCACAAACTGGAAGTTTAGGCTACAATAAAGCACACAAACTGGAAGTTTATGCTACAATAAAGCACACAAACTGGAAGTTTAGGCTACAATAAAGCACACAAACTGGAAGTTTAGGCTACAATAAAGCTACAATAAACACAAACTGGAAGTTTAGGCTACAATAAAGCACACAAACTGGAAGTTTATGCTACAATGGAGAACGGCACAAACTGGAAGTTTATGCTACAATAAAGCACACAAACTGGAAGTTTATGCTACAATAAAGCACACAAACTGGAAGTTTAGGCTACAATAAAGCACACAAACTGGAAGTTTATGCTACGATAAAGAGACATTTTCAATTAAAAATGGTATTAGTAGGGACATGAGGGGAACAGCCGGTGAATGCGGGGCACCACGGGAGAATTTAATTGCTTGATGTCCAAAATCTCTGTAAATCTTTTGACAAAAAATCGTTTCTGATGGAACTGACATTTCAGATGGCAGCCGGGGAGGTACTTTTTCTGGTCGGTGAAAACGGGGCTGGCAAAACGCTTCTGCTGAACATTTTGGCGACCTTGGTTGAACCGACATCAGGCAGTGTCACTATTGATGGTATGGATGCCTTTTCAAACTTGAAACAGGTGCGGCCCTTGATAGGATATATTCCGAGTGGGTTTGATGGATACCCGGCTTTATCTGTCGTTGATTATCTCAATTTTTTCGCCGCTGCATACAAATTAGATAAGCAGGAACGTGCCGCTGCAATTGATGCTGTGCTGGAATTAATGGACATTGAGCAGCTCCGTGACATCAAAATCGGTATTTTGTCAACGGGAGAACGTCAAAGGCTCCTGTATGCGAAAACTTTTTTGCACGAACCGATGTTATGGCTCATTGATGAACCGTTAGCAGCACTAGACCCGCGCGGGCAAATTGAGATGGTCGAGTTAATCGGTGAACTGAAGGCAATAGGAAAAACGATTGTAATTGCTACTAATCGTCTCGACGATGTACAAAAGTTGAATGCGGTTGCTTCTGAGGATAATCTTCTCGGTATTCTTCACGATGGACAGTTTGCGGTATTCAATACGTTTAGGCAGTTGGAACAGGAAATTAAAGATGCTAATCGTTCAGAAAGCCTTCCAGCGAATTGGTTGATTGAACGTTATTTGGAGGTTACAAATTTGTAATGGCTGATATTGGAAAATTTTTTCAGGAGAATGGATACTATTTCGCAAAAGGGGTCTATTCCCCCGAAGAGCTCAAATTAATGGAGCACGACTTCGATCGGGTGGTGGACCAATTGTTGAAAAGTGATGAGAACGTCAATGCACGTTGGGGCGGCAGATTGATGGATGCCCTTGATGGCGGGCAGTCTGTTATTATTCATACGCATAATATACAGAACTATTCTGCTGTGTGGATGCAGGCGTTTCTGCAAGAGAAATTTCTTGACGCAACGGAAGCTATCCTCGGTCCGGATATCATGCTTCACCATTCCAAACTTTTCTGTAAACCGCCGGAGGAGGGCTCCCCTTTCCCGATGCATCAGGACTGGCAGTATTTTCCATCCGTTAAAGACACGATGATGGCTGCTATCATCTATGTGTCGGATGCGACCGATGAGATGGGGTGTGTCCGCGTGTACCCCGGCTCTCATAAGGAGCTCGGGCGGACCGGTGGCATGATGGGTCGTGGACAGAACGAGGAAATTACGGAGCGGTACCCGATTGAGAAGGCAACCGTTTTAGAGGCGGAAGCGGGGGATGTGCTTTTCTTTAGCTATTTCACATTGCACGGCTCCATGCCGAACCGTTCTAACCGGACGCGAAAAAGTGTGCTCGTCCAAATGCATGCAGGTGATGATCAGATTGAGGCTGAAAATAGACACACTAATGTTCAGTTAGTCCTTCGGGGTTGGAATCATTTCGCAACCCGCTCTTCTGTCGGAAGCATTCGTTAAGGATGCAATTGGGATATCACACTTGTAGGAACGAAGAAGCATGTTATACCATTTTTATTAACAGGACTTACGCAAATTTAGCAGAAACCTCGTAGGGGCGGGGTCCCCCCGCCCGCTAGGTCTCGCTCTAGATCCCACTATCATTAGGGTTTATCAACGCGCTGCGTAAGTCCTGATTAATTATTCTATCATTACCGGTTGTTAGAAATGAAACGGAGAACGGAAGACACAAACTAAAAGTTTATGCTACAAGAAAGTGCACAAACTGGAAGTTTATGCTACAAGAAAGTGCACAAACTGGAAGTTTATGCTACAAGAAAGTGCACAAACTGGAAGTTTATGCTACAAGAAAGTGCACAAACTGGAAGTTTATGCTACAAGAAAGTGCACAAACTGGAAGTTTATGCTACAAGAAAGTGCACAAACTAAAAGTTTATGCTACAAGAAAGTGCACAAACTGGAAGTTTATGCTACAATAAAGAGCACAAACTAAAAGTTTATGCTACAATAAAGTGCACAAACTGGAAGTTTAGGCTACAATAAAGAGACATTTTCAATTAGAAATGGTATTAGTAGGTATCTCTTAGTCAGAGGGATTTAAGATGGAAGATCAAACAATTCTCAGCAAGGAACTTATCAAACAGAGGCTGATAGACAATCGAGAAACCTTGCGAAAATACGGTGTTAAACGGATCGGTTTGTTCGGCTCTTACGTGCGAGGGACAGCAACTGCCGGAAGCGACATTGATTTCATCGTTGAGCTCGAAAGATTGACCCTTCGTGACTACATGGGATTAGCTCTTTTTCTCGAAGAGCTGTTTAAGAAGGAGGTTGATCTGGTTACTGCTACCTCTGTCAAACCCCGTCTAAAACCCTATATCGAAAAAGAGATAGAATAACCTAAGTTGCCACATAGTAGCATAATCTTCCAGATTGTGCATATTTGTGTCCAAATTGGAAGTGAACAAGACAAATATTAGCTAATTATCAGCATATTTTCATTAAAGACGGTGTTTCCAAGTCTAAAAACTTATAAGTAGCAACTTGGGTTAGAATATGTTAAGGAGTATTAAATGATAAGAGTTGCAAAGATTAGTATGGCGCATGTCCACGCAGGTGGGTATGCTCGACAGATTCACGAAAACCCCGAAACCGAATTGGTCGCCGTTTGGGACGAAGAGGAATATGGCGGTAGAAATGCCGCTGAACAGTATGATGTTCCGTTCTATACCGACCTCGATGAGATTCTCAGCCGTGACGATGTTGATGCGGTCGCTGTTGATGCGGTAACATCTGACCATCCGCGTGTGATGATTGCTGCGGCAGAAGCAGGCAAACATATCTTCACGGAAAAAGCACTCGCTATTACGGTTGCAGAATGTGATCCAATTATTGAGGCGGTTGAAAAGGCAGGTGTCAAGTTCATGATTTCGCTGCCGTCACGAGCCAATTCTGAGATTCTGTTCGCGAAGAGGGCGATTGATGATGGTCTGCTCGGTGACATAACGTTCGGCAGGGGCAGAATCGCGCACTCCGCTGCACTAGATAGTTGGTTCAGTGGTACAAGCGCGTGGTTCGCAGACCCGGTCCGGGCTGGCGGCGGTGCCCTCTTCGACTTAGGGTGTCACCGTGTAGATGTGATTCGGTGGCTGATGGGTGAACCGAAGAGCGCGATTGCTAAGATTAACAACTTCACCGGCAACTTCCCAATTGACGACAATAGCGTCTCCGTCGTGGAATTCGCGAACAAGGCACTCGGCGTAATTGATGTTGCATGGACACACCGCTCCGGTCCGAATATGCTTGAGATTTACGGTACGGAGGGCTCATTCGCTGCGGGGCACGGGGAGATGCATTTTCAAACCCGCAAACTCTCTGATGAAGAGAAGGCGAAATACGTTGCAGGCGCGCCTGCAGCACCACCGCCACCGATGCAGCAATGGATCAATGCCATCCTGCGTGATGAACCGACGACGATTACTATCCAGGATGGACGGAATCTCACAGAGTTGATGCAGGCATTCTATATGTCCTCCGAACAGGGGAAAGCGATAGAATTTCCGCTCTAAAATTTTTGTGTTGGTGCCGAATCATGCAGGACACCACACGCGTCCTTGGCATTGATTTGGCACTTTGTCCACAGGAAAGAAGGGATGACAAAAAATAAAGACGAACACGTTACCAGTATATCTAAGGCACAAACTCTGGAGGAGATAGCCGACTACTGGGACACACATAGCTTGGCTGACCACTGGGATGAAACCCATGAAGTCAATTTTGAGGTTCGGATGCAGCGAAAGTGTCGTGTAACGCTTACCCCAGAGATTTATGGGAAAATTGGCGAATAGCGATTGGCGATTAGCAATTGGCAAGAGAAGAAAGAAAAGAGGGAGAGGTTTTGACGCGCGACATAAACCTGCTTAGAATCTGAAACTCTTGCTATAGGTTTCCAACGGTTTCCAATATTCTATAAACATACCGCCCATATTGGGCTAAGAGGGGGATGACACCTGGGTCTATAAACGTACCGTTCTTGAGGAGCGGGGAACCGTTTTCCCAAATACTAGAGGAAAACTTTTTCCAAACTCACGCTAAACCAAATTGAGGGATATCATGCAAGATTATCAACCTATTTCACTGTCTACTTTGTGCAACGTCGGCACAGAAATTATTGGGGAAAATGCTACACCGAGTGTAGGTGCGGTGACGTTTCACGGGCTTCCCTTCAACATTTCTGAAGGTGAGAAATGTTTCTTGGGTTTCGGCGAAGGGGTTCATACCGACCCTATCAAGGTTCAGGTAAACGGTACCCCAAAACGGGTTATCTTTGTGCATCGGCTGCTTGAATCGCGAATTCAGGAGGGTGAACCGATTGGGCACCTTATCGCCAACTATGTTTTTCATTACGCCGATGGTGAAACGGTGAACGTGCCGATCCGTGAACGTTTTGAGATTGGCAGTGTGCCGCAAGGATGGGGACAGCAGACCTTCATCGCTATACCTGATACCAAAGAGGGTTTGCATGCACGGCATCAGGGCCCGTGGGGGTCCGCAGGCAATCGTCAAACGGAGGCGACGCAATGTGTGCCGCGAAACTATTACCTTTATATATGGAAAAATCCCAATCCTGATAAACAAATTGCTTATATCGACATTCAACCACAGGAACGGCGGTTTATTGTCGCTGCGATTACGCTCGGACACCTTGACGAAGACCCGGTCCCGCGCCGCCCGAACCGCGAAGTCAAAATCACGTTACCGCAGGCGGAGGATGCCGATAAACCGTTTGATATGGAGGTTAACGTCGACCGTGGTACCGCGACCTATCCGTATCCGTTGCCGGAAAATGCCCCCGATGCATTTATCGATGACGATTTCAAAGGGTGGGGAGAATTTCAGAACAACAAAAGCAGTCCTGCATACACTGAAATATCTGCCACGCCCTCCGCTACGGTTGCGATCAAAAACCAGGGCGAAACGCTCGGCACTGTCAATTGGGGAGATGTCCAAGAGAAAGGAAGTGCACAACCGAATGAGCGGGTCAAGGTGGAGGTGATTGACACCGGCAGAAATTGGGTGCATACCACGGTAATTGATGAGGATACGAATAAACCTGTGCCGTGTCGTATCCACTTCCGCTCACCGCACGGTGTGCCATACGCACCGCACGGACATCACGCCCATGTCAATTCTAATATGGGCACGTGGCATGTGGATGTTGGGGGAGATGTACGGTTAGGTCAGATTAGCTATGCGTATATTGATGGCACCTGTCAAGGCTGGTTGCCGCGTGGTGAGGTCATCGTCGATGTCGCGCGGGGTTTTGAGTACACGCCGTTGCGAACCACTGTTAACATAGAACCGGGGCAACGCAAGTTGACGTTACGGATAAAACGTTGGTGTAATATGAACGCTGAACGTTATTTCAGTGGCGACACACATGTTCATTTCCTTTCCACACAGGGCGCGCATACAGAGGCACAGGGAGAAGACCTCGGTGTGGTTAACCTGCTCCTCTCACAGTGGGGCCATCTCTTCACGAATACAGAGGAGTTTATTGGGCGACCTACAACTTCTGCCGACGGTCGGAGTATCGTCTATGCGACGCAGGAAAACCGACAGCATGTGCTTGGTCATCTCACACTGCTCGGTTTAAAGGAGCAGGTGTCACCGTGGTGTTCCGATGGGCCTGGCGAGGCTGAATTGGGCGGTAATATGGAGGTGACGCTCTCACATTGGGCGGATGCATGTCATGCCCAAGGCGGCACTGTTGTCCTGCCGCACATTCCGAATCCGAACTGTGAGCCCGCTACACTTATCGCAACCGGACGGGTTGACGCTGTGGAATACCTCACGAACGCGATGTATGGGCACATTGAATACTACCGTTATCTCAATTGTGGATATAAATTGCCGCTTGTGGGGGGGACAGATAAGATGACGAGCGATGTGCCAGTAGGCGTTTATCGTACATACACCCATATCCCCGAAGATGAGGAATTCAACTACGAGAACTGGTGCAAATACATGAGTGCGGGCAACACCTTCCTCAGCGGCGGCCCGATGATTCGGCTCACAGTTAATGGACAGCCGATAGGCAGCACTATTAACTTACCGGGGAACGGTGGTACCGTTTCGGTTGAAGCCTCCGCCGATTCCATCTTTCCGATTCATTCGTTGCAGATTGTTCAGTGCGGAGAAGTTGTTGCGGACACAGCGGAAAACAGCGGGACGCACCAGCTACGTCTTAAAGCGAATCTGAAAGTGGATAAGCATTCGTGGATAGCTGCACGATGTGGTGGACCTAACTATGTGCAAGCTGTTCCACACCACGATGGGTGGAGACGTGGTATCATAGCGCACACCTCCCCCATCTACATAGCGGTCGGGGGTGAGTGGTGGATGTTCGATCCGGAAACGGCAAACTACATGTTAACGCTGATTGAGGGCGGGTTGTCCTATATCAAACAGTCGGCGCGGCATCATGAACCCGGCACCGTGACACATCACCACGGTGAACCTGATCATTTGGAATTTCTCTCTCGGCCATTTATGGAGGCGCGGGAGGCGATTCACCAGCGGATGCATCAATTGGGCATTCCGCATTAAATGTAGGAGGAAAAATGCCAAAGGAATTAGTAGCGGTTGCCCCCCGGCAGCCTATTTTAAGAGAATACGAAGACGGGCCTGTCCCGACAGGCAGTGTCCGTGTGTTAGTTGAATTCGGCGCGCCGAAACGGGGTACCGAGATGACAATGTATTATGGTCTCCGAGGGGCAGGATTTCCACACGGGCTTGGAAATATGTGTGTTGGGAAAATCATAGAAATCGGGGAAGGTGTCGAAAATTGTGAAATCGGTGACCGTGTCGCTGGACACGGTCATCTGAAGGAGACGCATACCTGGGGTGCCGGCGGTGTCCTGAAGATGCCAGAACGGATGACGTGGAAAGAGGCGGTCTGTTACGATCCGGCACACTTTGCATTATCTGCTATCCGGGACGGCCAGGTACGCGCTGGTGACCGTGTTGCTGTCTTCGGGCTTGGCGCAATTGGGCTGGTGACACAACAGTTCGCAAAGGAGGCAGGTGCTGATTTTATCGCTTGTATTGACCCAATAGAGGGACGGCGTGCAGTTGCCGAAAAGACAGGCGCGGAGCTCGTTTTGGATCCGAGTGCCTGCAATGTCGGTGAAGTCCTTAAGGAAGCTACAGGCGGACTTGGGGTTGATGTTGCAATTGAGACGAGCGCAAATTACAGTGCGCTTGACGATGCAATTCGAGGTGTCGCTTTTGAAGGCACAGTTGCTGTTGCAGGATGGGCGAAGGAGTGCAAGGGTGGGTTGGACCTAGGCGCAGTCGCACATTTTAACATTCCGAACCTGATTTTTGCCCGTGCAAACAGCGACCCGAACCGGGACCATCCGCGCTGGAATTTCGGACGTATCCGAAATACATGCTGGAAATGGCTCGCGGAGGGTAGGTTTGATTGTGAAGACATCGTTGACCCAGTTGTACCTTTTGAGGATTCAGTCGAGGCGTATATAGAGATGGACAACCACCCGGAACGGAGTGTGAAATTGGGGGTCTCTTTTTGATGGCAATTGGCAATTAGCGATTGGCAATTAGCAAGAGGTTTGTGATTCTAATAACATATCTGAAGCGCGTCAGAACCCTCTTCCTCTTGCTATAGGTCTCCAACGGTTTCTACAGGCTAGCCCCATCGGGGCGGAATGTTTATAGCATGTGATCTATCTACACATTGATAGATGCATCACAGAGTTCGTCCGAGTTTGGTTGACTTATGAAGAACCGGCCATTTTTGGCGAGGGTATTGATAATAAACTTTATGAAGATTAATTTTGGAACGGTTGATAAATCACCACTACAAACCTAAGCGTTCAGTATTCGGTGTGAACTCCCGTTCCTTTGGGCAATTCATTGCTTGTTGCTTCCCGAGCTATTTTTTGAACTTCATTCAGTTTGTGCGTTTTTTGTAGCAAAAACTTTCATTTTGTGTTATCCTTATATAATAGACATTATGCCGGTTTAATTGTAGCATTTCTAGTTCGTTAGCAGTGGCAGTGCGTAGGGGCGGGGTCCCCCCGCCCGATTTGAATCCATGGTCATAGGGCGAGGGGACCTCGCCCCGCTAATTTTTGGTCTGAATAACCGTTAGCAGTACAACTTGCCGGAGTACTGAAAGGTAGGTGATGAATCACCCTACTACGCGCGGACAGCTTGCTAGAATACTGAATTGGTGTACCAAAACTTTACACATTTGCTTTTGAAAAAATTTGACTTTTGGCAAAAAATGTCGTATACTATTTTAATAAACTGCATGTGTTTTTAGATGTGAATTTGTGAGCAGGTGTTAAAATAGTGCAGCCTTCCCATGTTCTTTAGAGCGGTGAGTCTGTCAATACCGGAGCTGTGGTCTATTCCATTCACCCCATCCCTCCGGAAATCAGGTATATCTGGGCACCTCACAGCAAAATAGGATGTCTAGGAGGTTAATGTGTCAACAGCGGAACTTGAAGCACTCAAACGTGAAAATGCTGAACTGAAAGCTGCCAATAGCGAATTGAAAGACCGGCTTGAACTGATGGAGACCATTTTTAACATTCACAGTGAGGGGGTGGCAGCATCTAACTTAGAAGGTGAGTTTATAATTGTCAACTCAGTCGCCCAGGAGATTGTCGGTGTGGAAACAGTCGACACCTCACCTGATGAATGGAGTGGACGTTACGGAGTGTTTTATACCGATAAAGTTACACCAGTTCCAACCTCTGAACTTCCGCTCTACAAGGCACTGAGCGGGATGGCAACGGACAATGTGGAGATGTTTATTCGGAATAGTAAACGTCCAGAGGGGGTGTTTATCAATATCAGCGGGCGCCCTTTATTTAACAAGGAAGGTAACGTGACCGGGGGCGTTATCGTTATGCGCGACATCACGGAGCTCAAGGCAGTTGAAGCTGAACTAGAATCGACGATTAACGACCTACAAGCGCAGACGCAGTTGATGGAGATTATTTTCGATAATATCAGTGATGGTGTTGTTGTCGCAAATGCGGATGGGGAATATACGTTGTTTAATGCAGTCGCCAAACATATGGCAGGTTACAATCCGGTAGGTGTAAAAATCCCGCACGCCTCTGAAACATTTGGTCTTTTTCTTCCAGATGGTGAATCGCTTTTTCCAACCTCTGAGCTCCCGCTTGCAAAGGCACTCGAGGGGGAACAGACAGATAACGTTGAGATGTTGCTACGCAATGTATCCAATCCGAACGGGCTCTATGTGAGTGTGAGTGGTAGACCCATATCTAACGAACAAGGCGTTATGACGGGTGGGGTCTCGACTATCCGTAATATCTCCAAAGAGAAAGAGGCGGAGGCACAGCTGAGAACACTAAACGATCAGCTGACAGATCAGAGCGAGCTCATGGAGTCTATCTTTAACAGTATGAGTGATGGGGTCATAGTCGCTGATGAGATAGGGCATATCACATTTTTTAATCCGAGCGCCAAACGTATTGCCAGAATTGATTTATCTCCAGAGGATATTGATGAGTGGCCCGGGCGATATGAGTTTTTTCACATTGACGGTGTCACGCCTATTTCTTTTGAGGAGCTGCCCCTCATGCAGGCGATTCAGGGGAGGGCGACCTACAACATTGAAGCCTTTTTGCGAAATTCGAATTTTCCGGATGGGTTTTATGTCAACATTAGCGGTAACCCGCTGCGAGACAGTGCTGGTACACAGAAAGGGGGTGTCATCGTTTTTCAAGATATTACGGAGAGGATTCGTAGTAGGGAAGCGATGGCGGAGGCATTTTCGCAAGGCAGACTAGAGATTATTGATACAATTTTGCACAATATCGGCAATGCCATTAACAGTGTGGCAGTTGGAGTGGAGACGATTTATGACAACCTGAAACACGACAAGCTTGTTCCGCGCCTTTCCGCGCTTGCCCGTGCAATTGAAAAAAACCGGGATAACCTGAACGATTACATTAAGAATGACCCCCAAGGACAGCAGGTGCTCCCGTTCATTCTTACGCTTTCCCACGATTTCACTGTGCTGCTTCAGGAGCTTCAGGAGACAACGGAGCGTATCCGGAGCAGAACAGCACATATTGTTGATATTGTCCGGACCCAAAAATCGTATCATAGTGCCAGTCCGCTCCGTAAAGATATTGAGCTTGCTGTCGCAATTTCGGATGCTGTGAAGATACTCCAGGATTCAATTGATAAGAGACAGATTGAGGTTGGGATTGACTGCGAAAAGGCACCTGTAGAGATACGGATTCAGGAGAGCCAATTTCATCAGATGTTGGTGAATTTTATCAAAAATGCAATTGAAGCGATTGATGATTTGGCGTTATTGGATAAACCGTTTCAACCGCCGCGTATCGAGTGTCATGCCTACAGCAAGGAGGAATTTCTGTATATTGATATTACGGATAACGGGATAGGAATTATGCCTGAAGACGCTGAGCGCATCTTTACCGCGGGATTTACGACCAAGGACCACGGAAGTGGATTAGGGCTGCATTCAAGTGCGAATTTCGTAATCAGTTCCGGCGGGCAAATTGAAGCCCTTAGCGAAGGAAAAGGAAAGGGGACTACAATGCGTATCATGTTACCGCGCGCCTTAATTCAAGCCGGAAGTAGTGAGAATTCAGGGGGAGGTGCTAAATGACCGAACGCAATACACGTGTTTTAATCGTTGATGACCAACATGAGATTTATACCGATTTTCAGGAGATGTTGAAAGCGAAGAACAAGAAGGTGCTTTCAGACGATTTTGCAGAGACGTTTTTTGCCGAAGAGTCCCAAAATGAGGTGCCGCATCTACCGACGTTTGAACTTTCATACGCTCCAAGTGGCGATGAAGCTTACGCTATGGTGAAAACTGCCAAAGAATCTGGGCATCCATTCGCAGTAGCCTATATCGACATCAGGATGCCGCCGGGCATGGATGGCATTGAAACTATCCGGCGGATAAGAGAATTTGAGCGGGACCTCGAAATCATTATCATGACAGCTTACACCGATAAACCGCTCCCCGAGATTGTCACGAATATGGAGTTACTGCACAAATTGCTCTATATCCGAAAACCGTTTGCGCGGGAAGAAATTCAGCAGATTACCCACTCCCTCGTTGAAAAGTGGAACATTGAACAAGAAGCGTTAAAACAACAGGAGCAACTCGCCTTATCAAATCAAAGACTTGAAACTGTCCTTAATGCGTCAGAAGATGCTATCGGACTCTTCGATGGGACGCAGCGGCTCCTGTTCGCAAATGAACAGTATTGTGAGCTGTTTGACATCTCAAAAGAGCAGATTCGGCAGATGTCACCAGAAGATCACAGTGCACGCGTCAAGGCACGGTTCCAAAAATTGGAAAGCCCGGAGGCAATGCACGCCGATCCCTTTGAAAACGGTGAAAATATCCTAGAGACGATTGGAGATACCACTGCCGACAGTCCAGTGCCGGGGCGGTTTTATCGCTCAATCCGGCCTGTTGAGGGAAGTGAGCCTGGGGTCACTGGTAAGGTTGTGAGTTATCGGGACATGTCAAAAGATGCTAAGATTCAGCGGATGGAAAATGAAATTATGACACTGCGGGCTGAACTTAAAGCTACCTATTCTTTTGATGAAATTATCGGTAAAACCCCAGAGATGAAACGGTTATTCGCGCGAATCCAACGGGCAACAGAGGGGGACATCACTGTACTGATTCAAGGGGAAAGTGGTACCGGTAAAGAGTTGGTCGCGAAGTCAATACATTATAATAGCGCACGCAAAGCCGGGCCATTCGTTGCGATTAATTGTGCTGCTATACCGGAGGCCCTGATTGAAAGTGAACTCTTTGGACATGAGCGGGGTGCTTTCACGGGCGCGCTTGAACGGCGCATCGGAAAGTTTGAACAAGCTAACACCGGGACGCTGTTTTTAGATGAAATTGGCGATATGCAACCGCCATTGCAAGCGAAATTACTGCGCGTCCTACAGGACCGGCAGTTTCAGCGTGTCGGCGGAACAGTCAATATCTCCACCGACATTCGTGTGCTGACAGCCACCAACCGAGATTTATCGAACCCTGTTGAAAAAGACAATTTCCGCGAGGACCTCTATTACCGTATCGCTGCCTTCCTTATTACGATTCCCCCCCTGCGGGAACGGCGTGACGATATTCCAATCTTGGCGAATTATTTCTTAAAGAAATATGCCGCAACTGCCAAAAAATCGATTACAGCCCTTTCTGCTGAAACCTTAGACGTGTTGAAGCAATACGATTTTCCTGGCAACGTCCGGGAGCTAGAAAACGCTATTGAAAGTGCTGTCTTGCTCGAAACGACAGAAACGCTGCAACCGGGCAGCCTCCCAAAGCATCTGCTACAAGCGGATTCACAAAACCTCACAGAATCCGAACCAGATGATACTGACATTTTTACGCTTGACGAAGTTGAACGGAAGACTATTGTTCATGCACTCAAGGTGACAGACAATATCTCAAGAGCCGCAGAGGCACTAGGTATCAATAGGTCTACGCTGCATCGGAAATTGAAGAGATATGATATACCCAGCTAAATGGTTGAATTGACATAAGGGACGGTCAAATGTTGCAATCTGCTACACTTATTGCATTTTACAACATAACTTGCTATAACCCTTTTACTCTCAACGCTTTCTCCCTATATACACTACCGAAACTGTTGCATTTTGAAACAGATTCTTAAAAAACACCTACCGCCAGCCCCTTAATATCGCGAGCACAGCTCGCTCCTACAGAAGAGGGATGTTGAACAATCACCGAAAAATATGGAGAACTAAATAACCCTACTTTCGGGTATGATTTTTTAGAGGGAGGGCTCTAACGTGCGTAAATTGTGTTCAATTTTAATTTTGCTAGTAGCAGTAGTATGCCAAACAGATAGTAGTGCAAACTATCGCCTTTATGATAATGGCACCGGGCATTGTGATTTAAATCCAGATTCTGTGATATGCGATATCGGTAAACGCATAGGATTTGTGTCTCACGAGGGTGTAGGTACAACAGGATTTCTGATCGCACCTGATTTGCTTATGTCTTGTGCACATTGTGCGGCAGGTGACACAATCTCACGAGTTGTGCTAAATGACTTTTTGTCCAACATTATTTCACACAAACAGAACGTTTTGTCCGTGTTTCTCTTATGTTTGGACGCTCTTCAGTCCTGTATGGACGATATATTTATAGCGAAGCGTTCCCCCTTTCTCTTTAGTCCCATAGGGACGATATGTTTGTTCGACACCATCCAAATCTGTGAGAAAAACAAAAACAATCAGTTAACTGACACAAGTCGTAATCTCGCTTGTCATGGAAGGTAACGAGACATTTGCATGGAACGAAGATCATCCGCATACGAAAAAACTGATAGAGTTATCCTCTAATACAGGTGAAGATATCCGCTTGTGGCAGTTACGAGAGCCTATCGGTTTCAAATACGGCTGGTTTTCACTGACAAACGTTATTGTGAATTCGAATACAGGTGTGCATGTGGGTCATCCAAATTATCAGCCGAAAACTTATGTAAACCCTGGTGAAATTGGATATGATGCAGAAAATAGTCCCAAAAGGGTAGGGTGTGCGACATGGGCAGAAGGCGGCAGAAGTGGGTCACCTCTCATAGATTTGGATAGAAACAAAGTGATAGGTGTCGCTTATTTAGGCGGAAATTATACAACGGCTGCAACTTTTGTCGGGATATGGGATGAGTTGGTAACCCACCTTAATGCCAGCAAGTTAAAATATTTCCCGCAGGCAGTAGATTTTACCAATATCACAGAGATAACGATCCATGAGGATGCATTACCCTTGAAAATCAAACTGAAGTCTAAAAATAATAACCGTGTTGGCACCGCATTGCGATGGCCTACTGGCAACTTCAAATTGGTAGCGAAAAAATGTAAGCGCGCCTTTACAGTGTGCATGAGCTGTCTTTCCAATTTTCTACCCTTCTACCTATCCATTTGACAAAATATTTATACACTTTCCTTACAGCGGGCAATTTTACCGCAACTCGGAAAATATGTTGTTGCAATATGCTACACCTATTGTATTTTACAACAAAACCCGTTGAACCCTTTTACTCTCAACGCTTTTCCCTAATATCCCCCTAAAAACCGTTGCATTTTGAAACAACCGCCTAAAAACATCTATCCCCATTTTTGTAGATATAGATAATTATATATATCCGCTGAAGCCTTGATAGACAAGGCTTTTCAGCAGACTTAATAGCAAATAACAAGCCCGATTTTACTTGTTGGCACGGTTTTTGCACATAGGGTGATTGTGAATATAAATTGATCAATTAACCCGATTATGCAATCCTTCAGATAAAATAGCATAACGGGGAAACCGATAAAACTTTCCCAACGAATTGGGTTAATTGGATATTAAAATTTTTTATTAACTTAAACAGTTTTTTAACTTAAAAAGGAGAGTCATTCCAATGAAAATGACAAATTTCTATTTTGTTCTCACGTTAACTTTAGTTTTAAGCGTTTGCTTTGTTGTATCACCCTCTCATGCAGGACGTGCTATAGCTTCCGGTAGTGCAGATGCCAATTCCGCCTCTGGACAGGTCTATTTGCATCTGTCTGAGGGGGACATGCCTTACGTGACCGGTTTCGGAATGGTCGAAATTGATGTTCAGGATGGAGACTTTCATATCGTTGAGGGCGAACTTTGGGCAAGCTACGAGGATAGTTTAACCCACAATACGATTTCGGGTGTCGTGGCTGGTACCCCAGCTCAGGTGAAAATTGTTTTGGCTATGGGTCATATAGGGCATGACCAAACCACAGGCGATACCTTTGAAACGATGTACACGCCATCAGATAATACCGAATCCAATCAACCCCCCGATAACAATGATTCCAAGGACGAAAATCCACTTGACCCTAACATGATGCGCCCTGGAGATTCCGATGACGAGAATCAGAGTCCTAGCCTGCATCTGAATAGGGAGAGAAGGGATAGAAACCCCGACGACAATAACCAAAACCCACTTGACCCTAACATGATGCGCCCTGGAGATTCCGATGACGAGAATCAGAGTCCTAGCCTGCATCTGAATAGGGAGAGAAGGGATGAAAACCCGGATAACAATGACCAAAACCCGTTCGACACTAACATGGCACCGCCTAATAATCGCAACGATAACCAAAGTCCGTTGCAAGTCACCCTGAATCCGAATAGCGAGAGAAGGGATGAAAACCCGGATAACAATGACCAAAACCCGTTCGATACTAACATGGCACCGCCTAATAATCGCAACGATAACCAAAGTCCGTTGCAAGTCACCCTGAATCCGAATAGCGAGAGAAGGGATGAAAACCCGGATGACAATGACCAAAACCCGTTCGATACTAACATGGCACCGCCTAATAATCGCAACGATAACCAAAGTCCGTTGCAAGTCACCCTGAATCCGAATAGCGAGAGAAGGGATGAAAACCCGGATGACAATGACCAAAACCCGTTCGATACTAACATGGCACCGCCTAATAATCGCAACGATAATCAGCCTCCCAGGTTGAATTTGGATAACGAGAGAAGGGATAGAAACCCGGATAACAATAACCAGAATTCGTTCAACGATCTCATGGCACCGCCTAATCAGGGCAACGATAACGATAATCCGTTGCAAGTCACCCTGAATCCGAATGCCGAGACAAAGGATGAAAACCCGGATAACAATAACCAAAACTCATCCAACCCTAACATGGCACCGCCTAATCAGGGCAACGATAACGATAATCCGTTGCAAGTCACCCTGAATCCGAATGCCGAGACAAAGGATGAAAACCCGGATAACAATAACCAAAACTCATCCAACCCTAACATGGCACCGCCTAATCAGGGCAACGATAACGATAATCCGTTGCAAGTCACCCTGAATCCGAATGCCGAGACAAAGGATGAAAACCCGGATAACAATAACCAAAATCCAGGACCTAAACCGAACGTCAATAGCGAGACAAAGGATAGAAACCCGGATGACAACAACCAAAACTCATTAAACCGTAGTGGGATGCGCCGTGATGATTCCAATAACGAGACTCCAGCACTCGGTCCCAACGTCAAAGAGGAGAGAAGGGATAGAGATTCCGGCGATGATAACGAAGATTCATCCGACAATACCAGGAGGCGCTCCAAGGAGGACGATAACGAAAATCGGGAACGCGGTCCCAACGTCAATGATGAAAAAGTGGTAGATGATGCATGTCGCAACATCGTTGAGTACTTTCAGACCGGCGAGGGCAAAGCGAAAGCGGTCGATGCAACGGAACGGCTCCTGATGTATGCAGAAAGCATCGCAGCGTCTGAACTTCCGACAAATGCTGAACGGGCCAAGGAATATGCTGAGTTTCATGAAGAGTTCGGTAAAGTCCTCACGGAATTCGCTGCAGGCCTTGAACAGGAGGGCGTTTCCGATCAGACGCGCCAACAGTGGGAGACCATCGTCCCGTTAGTCAGGCTGGCACAACGCGAATTTAGCCAAAGAGAGGTTGACCCTGAAACCCCATAACCGTTGGAAACATGTAGGGCGGGTTTTGACATCCGCCCTGCACGCTTTTTTACTCAAACAATTCAACCCTAAGCACAAAGAGAAAGGAGCGGGCATTCCTCACCGCCTTAAAGGGACACGGTTTCCTGCCCGAACGTTTTGATGAACAAGCAAAAAATATTTCTATCTTTCCTAATATTTTGCATTTTCGGGGCAATCTTAACGCTAATGTGGCCTCGAGCGGAAAAACAGGACGAAAAACCTGCTATCTCCGAGGTTGTACCTACCCCGAAAGAGCTATCGGAACGTGTCCAACGTGCCGATTCTTCTGGTCAAAAGCAACCCGTTGATGTTTGGGAGAGCTGGGTACATGAACGGACTGAGGCAATGCTTCAGTATCTACAAAACAATTCTGAAAGTCAAGGTATCCTGTCGGGCTCTCTTGATGCGGACCTGCTTGCACAACTGCGGAAATCCTTTTTATCGGAAAACCTTGCCTTTGCCGAAGTGCTGCAGCAAACTACGGATACCCCGCCACCGGTTGACATCGGTTTCAGTGAGCTTTTCCCAGGTGAGGACTATAGTGCTGAGGACGACAGTGTTGAGGACTATAGGTATAAGGGGCCGCAGGAGGTGGAAGCACTCCTTGAGACGTTTGGACACAGGGCTGCAGATCCGCTCCTTGATGCGAAGTATCCGCAGGAGGAGTGGCTTCAGCGTACCCTTGCACAAGGTTACACTATAGATAGTTGGGAAGATTATGCGGGTTTTCTAACAGCACGACGTAATCTCGTCGGTTTGGAAAACGCACCCGACGTGTGGAACTCCGGACGATTAGGCATTTCGCCAACCTCGGATTTTGAGACGTATAAAGCAGCGTATATGGACAGGAAAATCTGGGAATATGCGCAGCTGAAGGACGCAAAACAGATTGACTCCCGAGTAAATGGTGGTTTCTTTAAAGACGATGGAACTTTCCTCCCATTTGCACCACAGCGGGTTTATGTTGAAAGGGTAGGGGCCAGTGCAGCGTTTATCGGTACATCCCTCTCTGACAGACAGAAATTTGATTTATTGACGCGCGGTGTCAGTCCAGAGGGTTATGAGATTATTTATATCGATAAAGATGGCACACGGCTTTCAGGACCGCCGCCGCTGCTTTCTCGGCAGGAGCTTCTCACTAATAACGACTGAGTATCTTGAGGGCCTGCAACGTCCCCTATTGTTTGTACACATTTCCACCCTCCACCCGTTTGTAGGCGCGCTTTGATGAAGATTAAGAAATTAATTCGGTAATTTCTGTTTTTATGTTATCCTATTGTCCCAGGAGGTATTGTCTTATGTCAAAACGCCATGAACTTGAACTCAGTAAAGATGAACGCCAAAGACTGATTGAACTCCGCGATACAGGGGAACCCGCTTATCTTCGGGAACGTGCGGCTGCCCTGCTAAAGATAGCCGCGGGAACTTCTCCACACAAAGTCGCCCTCAAAGGGCTGCTAAAGAAGCGAGATCCGGACACTGTTTATGCCTGGCTTCGCCGATACCAAGAAGAGGGCATTCAAGGATTGTTTCATAGACCGGGCCGTGGCCGCAAACCCGCGTTCGCCCCCAAATCCCCCGAAGAAGCAGAAACCGAGGCGTTGACGGCTATAGGACAAGACCCGGGACAAGTCAAGGCACATCAAACGCGCTGGACGCTTCGCACGGTTGGCGAGGTTGTGCCGTGGCTTGCTAATATCTCTGTGCCGGGTATCCATCAAATCTTCTCACGCCTGGGCATCAGCTATAAGCGTGCTAGACTGTATTTGCAGAGTCCGGATACAGACTATGCCAAGAAAATCGAACGGATACAGCAAGTTTTAGAAGAGACCCATCAAAACCCACAGAACACGGCTGTGCTTTATCAAGATGAGTTCTCATTTTACCGAAACCCCACTATAGCAAAAGACTGGGCACAGACAGGGACAAAAACGCCATTAGCCCATCAGAGTTATCAATCGGATAAAACTATTTATGGTATCGGTGCTATGAACCCCCATACAGGAGACGTTGTTTATCAGCAAGTGCCAAGCTGCACAGTTGTAGCCCTCCATACATTTTATACCGAGATTTGCCAACGCTATCCCGACAAGCAACGGATTTATCTTATCCAAGATAATCGGGCGATACATTTTCACGCCAATTTGATGGAGGCACTGCTGCCGCAATCGGTCTCCTTTGTGAAACCGACCCCGCCGAATTGGACCGGAAAACTTTCCGAGAAAATCGGTGAACTGACAAAACTCCCGATTGAAATAGTGCAGCTGCCGACTTATGCGCCGTGGACAAATCCGATTGAGAAGTTATGGCGATGGGTGCGGCAATCGGTTCTGCATATCCATCGCCTCTGCGATGAGTGGGAGACCCTCAAAGACAAGGTGCTTGACTTTATGACACAGTTTAGAGGCGGCTCACAAGCATTGCTACGCTATGTCGGATTATTACCGAATTAATAAATTAATCTTCATGAAAGCACGCCTACATCGGTTTTTTACACTCCATCAAAAGACGGTCTCGATTAGGAGCTCGTTCCTAACCAACCCACCCCTATTTTGTCACCTGAACTGTTCCGCTTGATGCAACTGCTGCCTTGGAGGGGTCATACATAGCCTCTGCAGCAATCGGCGGCACCGTAAATGTGCCTTGCGTTACCACTCTAAGTGGATAGTAGAACTTTTGCTGCTGTTGGTATCGAAGCGAGCCATACAGGATAAGTCTATCATCCCGAATGTCTATATAATCGGGTCTGAAGTCTTGCTGTTGCCTTTGTGATGCTTGTCCGCCAGCGGCTCTCGGAGCCGACCTTTCCCCCCATAGTCCACGTGCGCTAGAGACCAATCTCGGATTCTCGACCTCAAATCCGGCAGGCAACATATCGACGATGACTACGTTCTCCAGGTCGCTTGTGAGTGCCTTCACACTTATCTCAGCAATTATCAGTTCACCCTGTTGAAAGACGTTTTTGACTCGGGTGCGGTCTGTCGTAAGATAGCGGCGGTTTATCTGCAACTCACGTCCATATTCCTCAATATAGGAGTCTCTGCTTATCCCGAAAGCCTCCCAATAAAAGTAACAGGTGCCTTTTCCCTGTACCTTAAGTGCTATCTGTGCACCATCCCAATCCGAGCCGATATGTTGGGCTCCGGTTGAATCGAAGTTAGCGAGATGTTCGCCGTTTTGGCTAATTGTTCCAGTGAATTTCTGATTCGGTTGTTTTTTCAAAAACTTACCGAGTGCCAGGAAAGCGAAGGCGTTCTCTTGTGTAGTGCCCCACCGTTGTCCTTTGGATGCTGCGTCGGTTAAACTTTCAACGAGTTTAGGAATTGCGGGGTGGTCGGCCTTAACTTCTATCAGCACATCCAGCATGATGGCTTGTGCGCGAATAGGGGAGTCAAAATTTCGGCCCGTATCCCGTCGTGCCTCCTTTTCGAGGTCTACGGAGTCAGGCAACATTGAGAGAGCCATCTTGAGATTGCCGCTGAGCGCGAACGCGCCTGCGAGCTGAAATTGGCTATAATCATGAAGTTCGCTTAATCGGTTGTTATTGAGATAGTGCATCACAGGTTTTTCAGGTTGCCCGGCTGCTGCCAGTACGTAGCAGGCATAAGCAGCACGTGATAGGTCATAGCTATCGGCTTTTTCATTTGGTCTGTGAATGCTTCCAGCACGTTTCGCTTGTCGTCTCAACCCTTCCAACATTCTATTGTAAACAGTTTCAGGGACTTTGTATCCCGCTTTTCGTGCTTCGACAAGAAAGTGAGAAGCGTAGATGCTACTCCAATTATTGATATAGGCTCTTCCTTGCCATCTTCCTTGCCAATAAGCGAAGTAGTGTTCTGGTTGTAACATATCCTCCAATTTTGCGATGCCCACGTCAATATATTCGTCAATTTTTCCATCCGCTGCCAGTGCCGGTTCAACGATACGGGCAAGCTCGCTGAGATGGAGCAGCGTGAAAATCCGGCTCGTTGTTTGCTCCAGGCACCCGTGCGGATATTGTATTAGATAGCGAAGTCCACCTGCAAACCTAACGGTGGGAAGCGGTGACACTGTCAGCATAAATTCAGAGGTATCCGCTCGCAGATTTGAGGGGAAGATGAAATCCGCAGGTTCACCTGCCCTGACAATCCCTTGACCTGTCTTTGTCACAGGCGGTGCCGCTGACCGAAGCGGTAGCTGAACTGGGGCAGATTGTATCTCTTCGCCATTGCCAGTAGCGGACAGGTTAAATGTGACAATACCAACAGCATCGTGTGCAATAACGTCAAAATAGAGTTGCCCCTCCTTGTCGGCTGCAATCTCCATCTCTTTTTGAAGTGAATTTCCTTGAGCGATAACTACATGGTCAATAGAACCGTCTTCCGCAAGGAGCTGGACGGGCCCGCTTGCATCTAATTTAACGGTGAAATTACCGCTTTCACTAGTGCCGTTATAAACTGAAATAGGCACGCGAATCCGATCGCCGCCGGAGAGAAAACGTGGGAATGTCGGTGTTAGCACTACCGGTTCACGCACCTGAATCTGTCCGGTCCCTGAACCGTAATCCGTGCCAGCGAACGCGACCGCCATTATACGTAGTGTGCCATTGAATTGGGGTATCTTAAAACGGACACTGCCATCACCATTCGCGTCGGTTGTCATTAAACCTGACCATAGCGACACAGGTTTCACCCGGATTGCACTGCTTCTGTTAATCCGTCGACCCCCTGCTATACCCGCACCCACATATCCTGTATAGTCACTAATTGCCATACTAGCCCTAGCCTGCATTAATGCAGGCAACCCTTCTTCATAAAGCATCAGAGTCGTCAAATCGGCGAGCGATTCAATCGGTTTGATAGGAAAGCGATTGCTCTTCATGATTGCGGTGTAAAATTCATTCGCAGAGGTTTCAAGTCTTCTCTGTTGATAAAAATAAGCGTGTGGTTCAGGCGTTTCTGTGTTTGTCAATTGAAGAATGCCTTCATCAACAGCGGCAATGCTAACTCGGTAAGGTTTCCCTTCGCTTTCACCACGCACCCGAAACTTTATCTCCACCTCGCGGTGAGAGCGGGTCTGTTTAGGAGCATCTATTTCTACCTGTAGCTTGCGCGGTTCCGCATCGAGTTTTAAGGGAACAATCCCGAAAGCCCGAGCGGATGCATGTTTGCCCAGGGACGTTGTAGAACGGATTAGTAGGGCAGAGAGATAAACGTTTGGTGCGTAGGTGTTCTTAACCGGAATTGTCACCGCTGCCGTGCTGTCTTTCACCATGAATGTCTGATAACTTAACACCTTCTCCTGTTCAATTGTTAGCAGCACCTTACCGGGGAAGGGGGCTTTAATATGCAACTTCGCCGCTTCTCCGGGACGATACGCGGTTTTATCAAGTGTCATCTCAAGCTTCTCTGGACTTTCCCCTGACCAAGGCACGCCGCCCCATTCGGAAACAAAGAATTGCATTGAAACTTTTGCACCGCTCTCAACATCCTCGATCGCTACACGATGGACACCATACGCGGTCGGGGTGAAACTGAAATTTGCTATTTCCGCCGTTGACGTTAAAGTATAGGATTCCAACTCTGTAGCTATAGGTGAAGAGCGTTGCCTGCTTCTTCGCGACTGGGAAATAGCAGAAATTGTCGCCTTTAAAGTTCGTCCGGGGACAGTATTCCCCTCCGGATCAATTGAAATATAGTCAAAGGTGGCCTTTTCATTCAATTTGACTGTTCCCGATTGTGGACGTTTGAGCCCGACATAATGGGAGTACGGATGAACAGAGGCCCATTTTGAATTAGTGACCGAGCGTCCGCCGGGTTCTTGGACAGTCGCGCCAATATTAACATTGAGTGAAGAGGGCGGTTTCAGGCCTTCAGGAAGTGTAATCTGATATGTAGCTTTTCCATCTACATTCGTTATAGCTTCGTCAAGGCTCACGCCATCGTGTTCAAAAGTGCGCGTTGGATCGGAGAAGGTGAACGAACGCCACTTCTCAGGCGGGGTATAAGGCACTGCTTGAAGAGCGTAATAGGCACTAACTTTTCTACCTACTGCTGGGGTACCGAAGAGATTCATCGCCTTAACCTCCAAATTAATCTCGTCGCCCAGCATATAAACGTCCTTATCTACCGCTACTGAAACCTTCATCCGCTCGGGTATAAAATCCTCAATTTGAAACGAACCACCCCCAATCTGTTTTTTATCCACCCACATTCTAGCACTGTACGAACCTGTTGGTGTAGCGGCGGAGAACGGTATCTGAATTTCACAAGCACCTTCAGGCCCCGTTTGCGTCTGAAACTCTTTGAACACTGAGTCGTAAGGGGTTAGAATCTCAACACGTATTGGTAGCGAGGCGGGAGCTTTACTGTACTTGTCGCGTACAATTCCTACAAGATTGACCGTTTCACCGGGACGATACACCTTGCGTTCCGTATAAAGAAATGCCTCATATCCCTCTGTCAAAAAAGGCGCGCCACTAACATTAAACGCACTTGTTGAGAGATGGTACGAGCTCAATTGGAGAAAGGAGAAATCATCGCCTTTGGAAACAGTAAGAAGCAGTGAGGCATTCGTAAGGAGCGGTGAGGCCTCCTGAGCTATTTTATCAGCACCCGACGAAAATTTAAGAAAACCCGCAGCATCCGTTTTGCCTGTGAGTAGTGTTTCTTTCTTATCTCTATTAATCAGTTGAACTGTTGCCTCGGAAATCGGGTCTAAAGAATCCAGTGAATTGACCCAAACCGATAGGACATCGTCAGTTCTTTTCGTGACAATACCTATATCCGTAACAAGAAGCAATTGCTCTATCTGCACATTATGATGATTCGCGTTAACCATCACTTTGAAAATACCGCCTTGGGCATCACGGAGTGATTTCTTAAGCGGGAATGGCACAATTATCTCTTCATTCAGTCGTGATGCAATCTCAAGCTCTTCGTTATGGATGAGTATAGGGAGGTCAAAAAAGGAGAGCTTTGCAATACTGAACAGGACGCGGTCTACGTTAGTTGTTGCTAATTTGAGGTCGGTAGTGCCTTTACGGGGTAGGAAAAGATTTTGATTGGTAAAACGAATCCGTGGCTGTAAATCTGGAATTTCAAACCTTTTAACATAGCTATCTTTCAAAATCGAACCGGTTTCCGAAACTAAACCGCGTTTAATGTGAACGGTATATGCTGTTCTACACTTGAAATTACCCCGAATTTCTATCGCGCGATGCGTTTCTAATAATTGGGACGAAACGGATGGGACAATACTTACGTGTTGACGAAAATTTTCAAGTGGAACGTCTGAATTAAACGAGATTGTGATGGTTGGTATGCCATCTCTGTCATAAATATTTTCGCGCTCAATGCGGAGTTCGTTAATCTCACCTAACACTATTGGTAAGATGTTCGTCTCTTTAAGCCCAATTTCGGTCCCTGCACATTTAAATCCTTTTTTGACCTGCACCCAAAGATATCGCCCTTCAATAACTCGTGAAATATCACTGATTTCTATGAGGGCGGTTTTTGTAATTGCATTCTGGGGTTGAAAGGTGTAAGGTATTTCAGTCTCGTTCTCCGTTACAATTGAAAGGAATTCCGATAGACCCTCAATATTGACAGCATAGTTAAAGGTTACCGTCCCAATAGCCTTCGCCTTTTTCAATTCCTTATCGTATTGGAAACCGAGTTCAGCATGTTCTACCTGAAAGGGGGGGGTTGAATGGGTGAACGTTCGCTCCCCTGTGAGAACAAAATCCGAGGATGGATTCAGTACTGTTGAGAGTTCAAATGTGTAATCAATAGAGGGTGCCAAAGCCTCTTCTAAGAAGAAACCGATTTGATTAAATCCTACCCACCGTGCTTTTCCTTCAACCGCAGGTGTGACCTTAATGGCATCGCTCGGCAATTCAGTGAAAAGCAATTCGTTGTTAATTACGGATTTAGAGAACGTTATCAAAAAATCTGCCGTGCTATGATTATTCTCAATCTCCGCACCGTGTGCGAACGATTGGACACTGAATTCTGTCTGCTTCTCCTCATCTGCATCCACAAACCGGACCGGGAAACACACGATGATGGGAAAAATAAAGGTTATAAAACCGATTAAAAACTTTTTGGATACCATGGAATACCTCCTAAAGAGTTGGGTGTGCTAAAAGCTATCTGTTGTCCTGTCGCAAGATTTTGTGCAAGTTTTATGCCAATATTGATAAGTGCTTATGATAGTAGGATATAGAGGGAACTCTAGCGGGCGAGGGGACCTCGCCCCTACGAGGTTTAGTGCTAAATTTGCGTCTGTTCTGTTTAACATTATACCACAGCCTTATTTATTATTTGGGGAATTTTTAAAAAATTCGCTGATGCTGCACGAAATGGGGCAGTTATTTTCAATTATGTCCCGTTTCGTGCAGTTAACACGTACGCTAACCCTTCTGAAACCCCCAATATCTCTTATGTCATTGATATGATTAAGGTGGCACGGAAATTGCATGTATTATGCTGAATAAGGCTAACAAGTAGGAGTTTATCGTAAAGATCACCCAGCTAAAGCTTGGGTGCTTTGACACAGCGTAGCCACACACGTTCCCTGTCAAGGATTAAGTTCTTCACTACAGTAATATATCGGGTATTCTGAGCGTGGCAGCTCATAAGATGTCTCGGATGCTCCCCAAGTCCGACCCCTCTCTGAATACCTGATCTGGATGGGGAAATATACAACCTCTCGGAAGTAAAACAAATGACTTACGGTCATCCGTTTTACTTCCGTAGGGAGATTACAAACTATGTTTGTTCCGGTTCAAAGCAAGTCTGGCAAACCCTTAATGCCGACACATTCTAACAAAGCGGGTGTGCTAATCAAAAAAGGATTGGCAACACCCTATTGGCGTAATGGTATCTTTTGTATTCGGTTAAACTACGAGACGAAAGAACACACACAGAAAATCTGTGTGGGCGTGGATCCTGGTTCCAAGAAAGAAGGCTTCACGGTGAAGTCTGAGGCTCACACATATCTGAATGTGCAAGCCGATGCACATAACAAGGTTGGAAAAAAAGTTAAAAAAAGAGGTATATTGAGACGGGGTCGTAGAACCCGGAAATGTCCAAACCGGAAACATCGAACAAATCGAGTAGCGAAGAAAGAACGTCTCCCGGCAGGCACCCGTGCCCGTTGGGATTGGAAACTTCGGATATTAGATTGGTTGTCTAAACTCTATCCTGTTACACACGTCTGTGTTGAGGATATCAAAGCGCGGACTATTGAAAATGCTAAGAAATGGAACACGGCTTTTAGTCCGCTTGAGGTGGGCAAGACATGGTTTTATGGTGAAATAGAAAAGCGGTGGGAACTGCTAACCCTTCAAGGGTGGCAGACAAAACAGCTGCGTGACAAGCTCGGTTTGAAAAAGTCATCTCAAAAGTTGGCAGAGACTTTTGAGGCACATTGTGTTGACGCGTGGTGCTTAGCCTACCATACCGTGGGGGGGGATGCGGAAACCGTGGACAATACAGACATATTCTGCATTTCACCGATACCCATACGCAGGCGGGAACTGCATCGGCAGAACCCACAAACTGGGGGAAACAGACCTCGCTATGGCGGAACTGTGCTAACGGATACACTTATCAAAAACACACTGATCAAACATGGTAAGCATGGTATCACACGTCCGAGGTCCCACCGAGGACATCCTATTACGGGTATTAATGCGAAAGGGTTGTTTTCTATCTATAGCTTAGAAGGGGAACGCCTCACAACGGGGGCGAAACGCACAGATTTTCAAGTGCTAACACGCTTGAACTTCAACTATAAAGGCGGATTTTCCTCCCCCGCATAAATGCTGGGGGTTTCCAATCCGAAGAACTTGATGATACTTCGAATTCTTCAATTGACCTTTTTAATGGCGGTGTTCTGTGGATGTACCCCGTTTTTGTCACAAAACGTTGAGAAACCTGGACATGTTGAGAACGATGCAATGACCCCTGACCTAAAAACGATTATCGCCGGGATGCAGCACTATGATGGTTTAATTGCCTCTGCAACTGGTGAGTTTATCATTGAACGTTACAAACGGGGTGGGGCAGAAACCGAGAAAATTCGATACGCGTTGACGTTCGACGGTGAAAAGGTTCAAATCCAAAAGAGACGCGGATGGAGCCCTTCGCTTGCAGGAAAAATCCGTGCCATCCGGAAAAAGGTTGTTCCGCTCGTAGGACGTGCTTTTCCCATCGCGGACATTTACGATGACCAACGGCATTGGAAGATATATAACCGAAAAGAGCCGCTCTTTAGCATTGAGATTCCATCTGACAACGGGAATCTTGGGATAGAGACGATTCGACAGGCGTTCACACAAAAAGGCGTTGAAATCGGAGACAATATCCGCATCGCCATCGATAAACATATAGATAGTTTCACGCTTACTGATAACGAAACAGATAAAACCTACCTTGTTTATCGAGCGGGGGAAACAGGTTGGCAGGTTTATAACCAGCATCTTGAATACACAGAAGCGTACGATGACTCCCAACTCCAATACGCCGCTCGACATCAGCAACACACGCTTTATCAACTAGACCCACGATATTGGCTCACTTATCCGACTATTCCTATAAACAGCTATCTAATTGAGCCGATGTGGCAGCTGCTGAAAAAATATGAGAGTCAACTTTTAGGAACTGAAGTTTTGAATGGCGAACCGACAGCCGTCGTTCAACTCAATTTACCCACTGTTCGTAGAACGGAAGCCCCACAACATTCACCTTATCAGCCCCTTAAAATCTGGATTGCTTATGAGAAGGGATTCCGGATAGTCAAGTGGGAGCGGACATTTACCGCTAAAACGTCGGGACCGGGGCCAGGGTTCAAAAAAGGTGTAACCTACACCGAAACGTTGGAATTTGATTATCATGAATATCTGCCGGGCATCTGGTTCCCGCAGAAGATTGAACGTTCCTTCTCACCAATTAAAGGTGTATTCGTTCCAAAAACCGTCCTTCTCACAAAGCAGTGTCGGTTAAACAGTGATGTCACCGAGTTATTCCATTCAGCTCCATCTCCTAGAACGCCGGCGTACGGTAGTTTAAGGACAAACGTTGAAAAACTCGCCGCTTTACATCGGGTATTCCCGCGAGTTCTTGAACGTCGTGTTGCCGCATTGGAATTGAGTAGGGAAATTGGCGAGGTCCATCGGAAAGACCCGGAACTTACGCTGCTAAGAAAACAAACCCATGAGTTAGCACGTGACCTGAGGCATGCTATCACGCGGTTCACTACTGCTTATGCTGGGCTTACTCATAATCGTTCGGTTTTTCGCCCAGGGGGGGATTTTCATAAACTTATGGAGCGAAACCATATCTCCTTCGGCAGATAAACATAGAAATAGGCGTTAGTCTCTAAAGCGTTAACCAGCATAAATTTAGGGGGGCAACAACATGAAAATACCGACAATTTCCATCGCGTCACATCGCGTCACGCGTCTCATTATCGGGGGTAATCCGTATAGCGGCATCTCACACCGCTCCGCCGCGGCGTCGAAAGCCATGGAGGATTACTATACGACGCACCAAATTATAGCGGACCTCCGGGAAGCGGAACAGAACGGCATTAACACCGTGCTCGCGCGCGCGGATAGGCATATCATGCGTACCCTCAACGAATACTGGAACGCAGGCGGCACGCTTCAGTGGATAGCGCAAACCCCCAAGGATACCGAATACGCCAACCTTGACGAATACCTACAAATTATTGCACGTTACGCACCTATCGCAATTTATCATCACGGCGGTACTACCGATAAGTTGTATGCCGCCGGACAACTCCATTCGTTGCAAGACAGCCTCAAACGCATTCGGGACCTCGGCTGTGCTGTCGGACTCGGTACACATGACCCGCACATTCTCAAGTACTGCTACGCGGAAGGATATGACGTTGACTTTTATGTGTGTGCATTGTATAATCATACACAGCATAGAGAACTTTATCTGCCGGACGACCGTGATACGGCATTTGCCGCCATCGAAGCGGTACCGCTGCCGATAATTGCCATAAAGGTGTTAGCAGCTGGCAGAAATGAACCACGTGAAGCCTTCCAACTCGCGCTTGAAAATATTAAACCGAGTGACGCAATGGCGGTTGGCATGTACACACAATTCCATCCCGCTCAGATTCGCCAAAATGCCTCAACCGTCACTAGACTTATCAGGAAATTAGACGATGAACCGAATTGTAGAACCGGAGGTCATGGATACACAGGAGGCCGCCGAAGCTTACGATGCAATACAACATGGGGAGGTCGATGATGCCTTCGTTACGCGCGCTATTGCACTCGGTGCAAATACTGGACGTTTTATAGATGTCGGCACCGGCCCTGCACAAATTCCCATCTTGCTGACGCAACGGTGCCCAAATATCCACATCACCGCAATTGATCTTTCCGAGGAGATGCTAAAAATAGCAAAGCAGCGCATTGCTGATGCTGACCTCACCGACTGTATCACCCTTGAACGGGTCGACGCAAAAGCCTTACCCTATCCCGATAATACCTTTGATGGACTTATCTCTAACAGCATTGTACATCATATCCACGATGCAGTCCGTGTTCTCCATGAGATGGCGCGGGTCGTGAAACCGACCGGTGCAGTTTTAATCCGCGACCTTATCCGTCCTGAAACGCCAGCGGATGCACAAGCCTTTGTTGACCGTTATGCTGCTGGGGATACGCCTGAGCAACAGAAGCTGTATTACGATTCTTTCCTTGCCGCGTTCACACTTGCCGAAGTCGATGAGATGTTAGCACAGATAGACATGCCGGGGGCAGTCGTCGTGCAAAGCACCGATCGGCATTGGTCCATTGAGCGTGGGGCTTAAGCACCTCGAGATATTTATAGAACTCTGCAAAAAAAGTTTGCCATGTTTTGCAAATTATGTTATACTAAAATGGCTATTGGCTATTGGCTATTGGCTTATGGCAAGAGAAAGAGGACACTGACGCGCAACAGAAAATTGCTTAGAATCATAACCTCTTGCTAATTGCTAATCGCTACTTGCCATTTGCTAAATAGACGGACACCTACTTTGGAGGTAAATTCAATGAAACGCACAATAGCACATGAGTTGATGGAACAAGGTATAGAAATCGGTGAACAGCGCGGTGAACAGCGCGGTATAGAAATCGGTGAACAGCGCGGGGTGGTTCGTGCGAAGCGGGAAGATATTCTAAAAGTGCTATATTCCCGTTTTGACTATGTTCCCGATACACTCACCCGTAAAATCGGCAGAATGCGCAGTCTCGAACGGCTAGATTCAATCCTCATGCAGGCGTTAGAGGTGCAATCCATGGAGGATATAGAGTGGTAATGCGGCAGATTGGCTATTGACTTATGGAAACCGTTGATAAGAGAAGAGCCCTCTGACGCGCTTCAGATATGTGCTTAGAGGCACAAACCTCTTGCTAATTGCTAATCGCTAATTGCCATTTGCTAATTCAATATCAACCCTAATTCCTATACCGTTGTCCTGAGGCACACACGCAATGCTGTTTATTATTTTTGTCCTTCTACTTCCGCTTGCCTTTTGGGTGATTTTACATTTTGCATCTAAACGGGACGCTGACGAAGAAGCAGAACCGAAAGCACTGATGGAAGAATGCGCGCTCTGCCGAAACGAATTTTTGATGAGCGAGCTCCTTGAAAAAGAGGTTGGCAATTACGGCAGAATCTACTGCTTTTGTGGACAGTGTATTGAAAACCTCTATACTGAGTATCAAGAAAAAGACACACCTTAGCACAGGAGAGTAAACTATGTATGATTTGGTCACGTTTGGTGAGGCGATGATTCGGCTTACCGCCCCGGAGTTTATGCGGCTGGAGCAGGTCACATCGCTTGAAATCACAGCCGGGGGCGCGGAGATGAACGTCGCTGTCAACGCCGCACAACTCGGTTTACGCACAGCATGGGTCTCGCGACTCGTGGATAATTGGTCCGGCCGCTATATTCGTAACAAGGGACGCGAACTTGGCGTAGACATGTCTAACATCGTGTGGGTTGATTTCGACGGGGTCGGCTTCGAACGAAATGGGTTTTATCACCTTGAAATGGGAGCGGGCCCGCGAGCGAGTAGCGTGACCTATGACCGCGGACATTCGGCAATCTCTAACGTTCAGCCGGGTGAAATTGATTGGGCATCTATATTCAGCAGTGCGCGGTGGTTTCATCTGAGTGGCATCACACCGGCGTTATCGGAATCAGCGGCAGCAGTTTCTGCTGAAGCTCTTCAAGCCGCACAGGCAGCAGGTGTCAAAACAAGCTACGACCTTAACTTCCGTTCTAAACTGTGGAATGCCGAACAGGCGCAAGCGGTGAACCGGCCGATGATGAAGCACGTCTCTGTGCTCATCGGCAACGAAGAGGATTTCGAAAAATCACTCGGCTTCGCTGCGGAAGGCGCAACCGAGTCTTACAGTAAACTTGAGCCTGAGAGCTATAAAGCGGTTGCACAGCGAGTCAAAGACGCTTTTCCGAACATCGAGATGATTGGGACAACACTACGGGACGCTAAAACTGGATGGCTCAACGATTGGCGCACGCTCCTGTTTGATGGCGAAGAATTTTATCTCTCACGTATCTACGAAAATTTAGAATTAGTCGATCGAGTCGGCGGGGGGGATAGTTTTTCTTCCGGGTTAATCTACAGCCTATTGAGCGGCAAACCTCCACAGGAGGCGGTTGATTTTGCTGGCGGGTATTCTGCCCTGGCGCATACCTTCCCCGGTGATTTCAACTGGGCAACAGCAGCGGAAGCGGAAAAAGCGATGCAGGCGGGAGGTGTCCGAATCAGTCGTTAGCTTTTCTCAAGCAGAAAAAGGAATTCGCGATTCGGTTTTTCGGCTGTGTTCACCCATTCGTCCGTCCATTTCATGCCAGCCATGACGTTCTTTTTATAGTTAACTTCAAGCACAGCGAGAAGTTTTCCGTTTTTTCGCATGACATCGTTCAATTCTTCGGCAGTGGCGCGCCCCCCGGAGCTGTATGATAGGAGAATCCAACGAGCCTGTGCTCTCTGTATCAATTGTGCTATTGCCTCAACAGCGATGAAGTGGCCGTCCGCGTTACGGCGGAATTCCTCAAAGATGGAGGCTGCGAGAACGTCTGATGTATCTTTGCGCCGCTTTGCCTTGCCGAAAAGGGGTGGCGTGTCAAAAAGAATGATGCTCTGCCAGAGATGATAGTAGGCGGCATATCTGACGCGAGAGGCAGGCATCTTTTCGTTGTTGGAACCGTACGGCGGATCGAAATAGGCAAGGTCAACGGAGACACGCGGGAGAAGCTCAAAGATGTCGCTTCGGAAAACCTGATGCGCTGCTACTGTGCTAACTATATTTGGCACCTTAAGCAGAAGCGATTTATAGGCGCGCGGTGCCCAGGTTTTGAGGTACGCGGAATGATGTCCGAGGCTGCTGTCAACTGCATCGAGGGCTAAAATGAGGCTTGTCAGTGCCACGGCTTTATCAATTGACGTAAGTTTGAGATTCTCAATTTCCTGCCGAATTGCATCCAGTTTACGGGTATTGTGTCGCTGCCACGGTTTCTTAAGACCGTCCGCTTGGATTGCACATCCGCTATTGACATCCCCCCCGTAATGTTCTGTGAACCAACCATCAATAGGTGGAACACTGTTTAGATGGTCAATAAGGGATTGATAGGCGGAACTCGGTTTGTTGTTGAGCAGATAACACATTCCGAAAACTTCCGACCAAGGGGCGATGTCGTTGCAAACAACAGTGTAACCGCGTTGGGCGAACGCTTGCGAGACGCGTGTCGTGCCTGCAAAGCCATCTAGAATTGTCTTAGCGTCGACCCTGTTCGCAAGTTGGAGTATTTGCGGGATAAGCTTTAGCTTGGAACCGATGTACTTTATGCCTTGTGTAGAAGGCACATCAAGCATGAGGTTTTCAAAGAGTCGGCGAGTTTGCGTCACGGTTCTATTCCTGAAAAGAAATTTAACCCTTGTGGCCATTGCGTTTACCTAGAACAATCGCATGCACCTTTAACATGAGCCGAGACTTGGCAGGCTAAATTTGCGTCTGTCCTATCGCACAAAACGGGCAAGAAATTCACGAGACCGTAAAAGACCTTCCGACTCCGCTTCCCACGTTCGCCAATAACGGTAGTCTTCCAGCTCCACGCTGAAAATACCATCGAAGCCTTCATCTTCCAGACGTTGCACCACCTTCAGCCAATCTACAACGCCATCCCCCGGAATTGTGTATCGCCACCAGTCTTCACCGAAGCCGCGTGCCCCGTGAAAACTTGGGCCCAAATTGCCGTGCAGGTAAAGAGCCTCCTCGTCAAAAGCGGTGTCTTTTCCGTGGACATGTTTGACATAAGGCGCAAATTCGTTTAGTGCACGAATGTGGTCAATCCCTATTCTGACGAGATGTGACGGGTCATAGTTGAGGCCTAAGCCTGGGGATGGACACTCGGTGAACATGGCGCGCCACATTTCTGGCGTACATCCGAGGGCAGGATACGCAGGCGCGGGGCCGGGCCACCCCTCAACAGCGATAGTTACGCCCTTAGATTCAGCAAATTCAGCAATAGGTGGCACTGTGTCTTTCCAAATATCGAAGTTTTTGGCGCGGCCGAGGCTTGCATCTTCAGGTACAAAGACACAAAACATGATGTGCACGTCGTTTTCAGCGGCGGCTTGTATAGCAGATTTTGCCTTTTCTGCCCCCGATTTTTGTGTAGACCGCTTTGCGCTGAGCAGTTCGCGAACACCGGGCAGGTCTGATGTGCCAATTTCCAAACCAGCATCCCGTGCAGTTTTGACAACTTCCGGGGTTGCCTCGCCTATGTCAACGGCTTCAAAACCGTTGTCGGCACACCAGCGACAGAACTCCGCGAAAGACAACTGACGGGCTGTGCCGGGAATACGTAAACCAATTTTCATCTAATTCTCCTCTAACTAAAATCCCATCAATCCACAACAACGGCGGCATACCGGCATAGGGCCATCTGTGCTAACGGACTGTCGAAATTTTAGTGCTTTTTGATTGTTCCACATATCAACAACCTTGTCCTCTTTGATATTGCCGATGATATAGTCGTGGTAGTCTCGGCAGAGGCTCACATCGCCGTTGCTATCGATTTCCATGGTCATGTAGATGCTGACACACTGATTGTACCCGAAGGTTTGCTGATGGTCGGTGTAATACCGTTGAATTTCGCCGCGGGTATTCAATCTCGGCATCATAATGGGGGGGCAACGTTGCTGCTTGTTAGCAAGATTTTCCATCTCTTCGAACCGGTCGAGAATTACGCCGTGGTCGAAGTCTTTCCAGGTCCCTATCCATCCGTAGTGGGTTTGCGGCTTGAATCCGAACCGCTCCTCAAAGTCTTCCGTATGTTCCTGCGCGGATTCAGCATCAATCCACCAAGTCAGATAGAAGATTTGCGCGTCAGCGAATTGACTCGTAAACTTATAGAGGTCAACTACCACGTCGATGTTGTACATCGTGACACAGCTAAGCGGAATGATATACGGGAATGCAAGATTTCTACGCTCTTTTTCCGCGCTAAGCGTTTCCAGTGCGGCTTTGACATCCTTGAAGTTGTCATAGTTCTTAGAGACACCGGGCCGCTGCGTGTTATGAATTTCCTCGTTCGGACCGTCCACGCTCAGATAGATAATTTTGCAGGTCTCCAGAATATCGTCCGCACGCCGTGCAATGTTAGTGGCGTTGCTGACAAGTGAGATGGGCATGCCGCGTTCTTTGATATAGTGCAACAGTTCGATGATGTCCGGGTAAAGCATCGGCTCGCCGCCCCAGATGTACCACACAGGCGACCAGCCTTCATCGACGATTTGGTCGACCAGTTTTTTATAGTATTCTAGCGGCACTTCACGTTGCTTCAATTCCTTGAGCGATTTGCCGAGCAGATACCCGTTATCCCCCCACTGACCGCAGGAATGACAACGGAGATTACACATGTCGGTGATACGGAGGCTAACCAATTGGATAGCGTCTCCTTTTCCGTGCTTCGCGCCGAGCGGGTGACGTAAGTTGAAGCTTTCCTTCGCAAGTTGGTAACGCATGAACTTCTGTGAGGTCCGCCAATCCTCCGATATGGCGCTAGCAAGTTGATTGACAAGAAAGCGAGATGAGATTCGACTTCGTAGTGCCATCACTACTCCTTTTTTCTAATGTCGCCAAAAGTGGCGTGGGTTAAGAATTGTCCGCTGTCTCAACTAATGTAAGTGCTGCTGAATTGAGACAATAACGTTCGCCTGTTGGCTCCGGGCCGTCGCTAAAAACATGCCCGAGATGTGCATCACAACGGCTACAGACGACTTCGATTCGCGGCATAAAGAAAAAGCTGCGATCTGGTTTCATTTCAATGCATTCAGGCGTGATAGGTTGCCAAAAACTGGGCCACCCAGTACCGGAATCGTATTTGGTTTCCGAACTGAAAAGGGGGGTTCCACAACAGATACAGTGATAGGTCCCCTGCGTTTTGCAATCGTGGTATTTTCCCGTGAAGGCACGTTCGGTCCCTTTCTTTCGGGTCACCTTAAATTCTTCAGGGGTAAGTTGTTCTTTCCACTCTTTGTCCGATTTAATAACTTTTTCTGCTCCCATTTTTCCCTCCGCTAACAAAAATTGGAGACGTAACCTGTTCCATGAATACTATATCATATTTTAAAAAGAAAAGCAAAACGTTTTTTTGAAGTGGGTGTGTAAAGTTTTTGTACAAGTTGTTCAGTATTAGTCCAGTATGGGCATTATGTTTATAGCATGTTGGTTGTTGGAAACCTATGGAAACCTCGCTGGCTATCGGAAAAAAAGACACCGGCGGATTGCGAAACGGCTATCCGAATGGCAATGCGGGCTGTTGAATCGGTTTGTGTGGAAATTGCAGATGCACCGCAGGCAAAATTAGATGAAACATTCAAAAAACTTTCTGCCGAGAACGGACAACTTAAGATGCCGCGTCAGCTGAAAGCCGCATTTAAAAAGTTTTACGGATATACCTCTGACGATGGAGGCATCCACTCACCGCTCTTGGACGTTGCAGAGCTCGATGTTGAAGATGCGGTTTTTATGCTGGTGGCGTGTTCGGGATTCATCAGCTATCTGATCGCGAAAGCCTCTAAGGCTGGCATTGAGCTGACTTAGGGCCCCTTTGTAGGCGTGCTTTGATGAAGATTAGTTTTTAAATTCGGTAATTTTGGAACGGGCGATAAATCCCCCTACTACGAGCCCTTATGTTGATAGTGGGGGAACCATTCATTGCCCGTCGATTCCCGATTTATCTTTCTCTTTTACGGGTCCCAAAACTCTGCATGTTGTTGCTGAGAGGATTTCATATCGCACGCCGCCCCAAACGATTTTTCGCTGGAAAGTTGCGTATACAGCATTGAGTCCTGCAAGAAACATGGAAAAGGGTGTAGCGAAAGAGGTGATGCGAATCGTGTCACGCATTCTCGGCATCTCCCGTACCCACCGCGGCAGGTTCGAACAGAAAATCCGATAACTCACTACTTCAAAGAAGGGGATAAGCACAACCGGTAACAGCCCCGGTCGGACCGCTAAGAAAGGAATTGTGCCGAACACTAGCACAGATTTCGGCAGGAACAGAAGGAGACTCCCGAGCCACTGTACCCACAGGCCCATGTGACGTGTCATAATCATCTGCCGGTTCGTAAATTCCAATATTTGATGCCATGTCCGGTTAGCGGTGCGCGTAATCGCCACACAATCCGGCACAAAATGTACTTTACGCTTAACATCTCTGACAGCAAGGGTCGTATTGAGGTCCTCAATTGTTGCATGTTCCCACCGCTCCAGAATCTGTGCGGTCTCAAGGAGCTCACGTCGGAAAGCGTTAGACCCTCCCCAGACCATAGAAAATTTATGGTCGCCTTGTAATGCCAACTGGAAATTGACCCAGATAGCTTCAACGAGTGAGGCAAAGTTCCACGTTTGCGGAAAATAGAATCTTCCGCCAACCGTTGCACCAATCTCTTCTTCTTGAAGTGGATTGACAAGAAGTGTCAACCAATCCGATTGAATAATCACATCCGCATCTACAAAAGCGATAACTTCAACATCCTCCGGGAGGATTTCTATCACTGTTATGAGATTCTGCACCTTTTGTGAACGCGGGAGATTGTTATCAACGATATTTGGAGCTAAGACGACATCCGCGTGTGGGACCTCTTTTGTCAGTTCTTGTAGGTGTGGATACGAGACATCGTACCCATTATCCGCTTTTTGGTGTGTTACAAAGTAGACGTGATACTCGCCGGCGTATTCCTGATGGAGAAGGCTTTTAGCATGCTCCGCTATTTCGGCATCCCACCCGTAGTGGGGGGCGATAATTGCTGCTTTAGGCGTATAGGCAGCCCGAGCCGCCTTCCGTTCGCGACGCGCATATAGAAAGGATTGGCTAATCATTAACAACTGTAAAATAAAGAAAAAATAGGCAGTTGCGATAATATATGTATCCATAATACGTATTGCGACATACGGGTGTATGCCTATTCCCCTGCTGTCGTCCGAAGTCGTTCCCGGGTTGTTTTAAGTTTGGGAATCAGTTCTGCATCGAGTAGAAAAATTAGATTCGACGTGTGTCGGAGCCTCGAATAGAAACGGCCGGACGCATCTGTTTTGCCGATTTGCAAGGTATAAACCTTCTGATTTCGCAATTCAACAGTAATCTGTAGGATGGGGGCATCCAAACCGGTTGTGGCAGCAGACACATCGTGGGTTTCTCCGCTTACATAAGCCTCAGCCTTCAGGTCGTTAAGTTCATAAATGATAGCATTCACTTCGGCATTGTTCGCGTCCTCTTTCACAGGAGCGGTTAAACGCCAGTTCGTACTGAGCCGTTTGCATGTGAGCGGCACATCATCCGGTGACGCTAAGGTGAGCCGGATTGCATCGTCAATGTTGAACTTCAGAATTTGTCTATCTCTTAGCCACGTGACCCCCATCGCAATTTTGTCAATGAGACCCCGTTTGACACGGACAACCCGCTCCGAACCCTTCGCTTTGACATAGACGGTATCGTCTTGTCGGTAGTTGCCGATGTGCAGAACTGCGGGTGTTTTCTGACCGTGTAACGTGAACCTTACCTGCATTGCTGGGGTTTTTAGTCCATATTGTGATAGGTTTTCAGTAGAATTGCTAACAAACGCAACGGCTTCAAGCGAATCAACCCCGTAAAGCAGGTCACTCACTGCTTGTGCGTCCGCTTTTATTTTAATCGGGGTTTGCAGCTCCCATATTTCATCGTTCCCTGCAATTGTCTCCGTTTTGATACCGACAATTTTTTCAGTCCCGCGTTGAATTTCAAAACGAATTGTGTCCCCGCGTTGAAAGTCGAGGACGCGTTTATCGCGCAGCTCAAAAACGGATTTATTAAGAAGTGTGTAGATGTCACTGCTAACCGTATAGATTCCACCTTGATGGATGGGCTTCACATAGACCTGCCGTGGACCCAAGTTTTCTTGACCCTGAGGCGGAGGAACAGCTGCCCCGATGTTGAGCTCCTGTGTACCTGTATTATCTATAAGTGCGAACCGGATGCGTGGCGTATCTAACCCGTATTTTTTCAGCTCTGTGCTATCCGCTTCAAAGGTTGACACCTGTAGCGAATGCAATTCCGCGAGGATGTTCTCAATTTCGGGTGAATCTGCTGCTACAGCGAGGGGGTATGTCATTTTCCAGATTCCCCTTTCCTTCTTACACACGATTTTCTCAGGGTGCTGAAACTGAATTTCAGAGACCGTGTCTAGGTTGAACTTAAGGACAGCGCGGTCGCGCAGATCCGTTGGCGACTTTGTTAAATCATCCAGCGCACTGGCTTCTATTAGGAAGATGTCCGCCTCCGATTTCTCTTTGATATAGACAGAAAAGTTGATTCCCTTTTTACCGACAAAGAAGGTTTTAGATGAATTATTCATATCCGTATAGAGTTCAGCTGTTATGCTCGGTGTCTGTAGTCCGTACTGCTCTAATTCTGTCGCTTCAAAGGTTTGCCTGACGCGTTTGTTGACGAAATCCGCTAACATTTCGTTAACTTTTGTGGTGTCAGCGTGTGCTTGGAAGGGTGCTGTTATCTTCCAACTACCATCCGCATCTTTCGCCAGTGTCAACGGTTGATAGGCTTTATCGGAAAATGTGAGGCGAACCTGTGTAATTTTTTGCAGCGGCAAATCGTATACCTCATGGATACGGGGTTTGTCCTGAGTGCCCGGCTTCTCTGTTGGGTTTTGAAAAAATAGCAGGTACGCGCCTGCAACGGCTATTAAGAGGAGGATAATGAAAAGGGTTGTTCGGAAATTCACAAGCTCCCTCCTTCCCGGCGTTGCCACCAGACAATCAATCCCGCAGTAAAAACGATGAAAGGGATAAGAAAAATGGAGGTTAGCTGCACAAGCCGCGCATCTTGACCGGTCATCTGACGTAAGGTTTGCTGCTGCGAATCGGCTTGTGGAAGCGCAATAAGGTCCTCTTCTGCTGTCAACCAATTGATTGTGGATAGGAGGAGATTATAATTTAAACCTATTCTACTGAAAACGTTAGTTGCGAACTGTGAACCCCCGAAGACGACGATTCGGGTTTGCTTCTCCTCGGTTGTACCCGCATCTTCATCCCCCTGTCCGTGGGTGGCGGCTATGTTTCTATCGGTTTTCTTTTCAACCGCCACGGCAAGAGACACAGGGGCAGGTGTGTCTACACCAAGGGTATAACCGTTATTACTAAAAGTGCCATCTGCTTCACGTCCTGTCTCCCCCCAGCTTACGCCTTTTTCAGGACCGGTCCTTGCAAGGGATTTAACGCTGAGATTCGCTTTAATATTTGTCATCGGTGTAATAGAACGTGTATAAGGGAACGGGAGGCGGGATTGTGGCATGAAGCGAGTAATTTCGTGAAATTCAAAGTCCGGGACCGGGGCACTGGGGCCCATGAGAATAGCGAACCGACTGGGAGCACGGTCGAATACCAAATCGTTTCCTATTGTCACGCCCCATCTTTTCATAAGTTGAACGAGCCCGTTATTTACATCTACTGCGGAAGGGGATGGGTCCAATAGCAGCAGCAGCTTTCCATTCTGTGCAAGGTATTTCTCCACCATCCTAATTTCATTGGGTTCCAATGGAGTTTTGGGAGCGGCAATGACAAGCAGTTCACAATCTACAGGGATAGCAGGTTGTGTCAGCAGTGAGAGCGGGGATGCCGCGTAATGTTGGTTCTCTAGTACTGTTTTCACACCCGAATACCCAGCAGGGCTCAGGTCATCAATCTCACGTTCGCCATGCCCAATCATAAAGTAAACCTTTTTGATTCTATTTTGGATAAGTTTGAGCAGCGCGCCCGTGAATTTCTGTTCATCCACGGCCGTTACCTTCTCTTGTCGTTCGGCACTTTCAAAAACAGTCGTTCCAGATAGTGTAATATTATACTTTGTCGTAAGGGCGACATCGATGTAAGGATTTTTAAAGGATACCGTTAGCAGGTCGGTTTCGCGTTGATACAACGCTAGCAATTCTTTAGCACTTTCTGTTAGATACGGGTCATTGTTGTTAAAAAATGCTGTTACCTGAATGTTTTTATCGAGATTTTTGAGAATCTGCTTTGTGCGTTCAGAAAGCGTATGACGTTTCAGTGCTGTTAAATCTATCCGTTTATCGAACCGCTGGACAACAATAACGTTGACAAAAACGGCTATGCCTATAACCCCAAGAATACTGAGGGTTACGTTAATGCCGTATCGGAGTTGTCGACTAGCAAAAAAACTAACAAATTCCCTAAAGCGCGTCCCCGCAAAAACGGCAAATGTACCAGCGCAGAGCAGTAACAAAATCCAAAATGCAAGACGTGCTCCGAGAAACCAACTGGCGATTGAAACGAAACTGAGAATTAGCGCAAGAAACCCGAACAGCGGGCCTATAACCTTTTTGTAAGACATATTTATCTTTGCGCTCGGAAGCGCACTCCTACACGCTCAGGAGCACGCGCCTACCTCCATTTTGACGACTCTACCGACTTAAACGTCGCAAATAGGCACACACACGTGAAACTTATATAGTAAACAACATCTTGCAGCAGGATAACCCCGCGTGAAAAGTCGTTATAATGCTCAAGAAATGAGAGATAACTCAAAAATTTTCCGATTGTCCCAAAACGGGTGGAGATTGACCCGATAACCCATAATGCTAAAAAAAAACCGAAACTTGTCAGGGCAGCAACGATTTGATTTTTGCTCATTGAGGACATTAGTAAACCGAAGGATAGGAACGAGGAACTAATCAGGATGAGACCTACGTAACCGCTCAGCAGCAGCCCCACATCTAGGGGACCGAAACGTTGTGTTACAAATGGAAAGAGGAACGTCAAGGCAAGCATGATTAAAACGAGGAACCAGCTTGCAAAAAATTTGCCAAAAACCACCTGACTATCTGTAATGGGGGAGGTTAGCAGCAACTCAATCGTTCCAGATTTCCGCTCTTCGGCAAAGAGTTTCATCGTTAGCACTGGCGTGAAAAAGAGAAGGATGACTGCCAGATTACCGAAAAGCGTCTCCATGACATATTCTCCCTTATTGCCGTAAGCACTTCCCCCGATTAACATGAGAGAAAAAAGAAATCCTGAAATCGCAGAAAAGACGAAACAGACGAAATAGGCAATCGGTGAAACGAAATAGGTGTAAAGTTCTTTTGTGCAAACAGCAATAATGTTCTTCATTTTGATAGTTGGCTATTATGAATCTATAACGGGTCATTTCTAAGAATCTTTAACCCATTGCTCCCGAACCCTTCCGACAAAGAAGGGGCCGAGTGACTCAATATATTTGGTTGTCTGCTCTGTTTTTCGCATATCCTGTATCAAACGCGAGAGCGGGTATAACTCAGGGCCGACTAAGCCGATAACAAATTCGTTGTCGTTCGTATCTAATCCGAAGCATGCAAGTCGGATGTCGCTGGCGTATCCACTAGCCGCGTAACTGCGGCCGAGCATGGCATGCTCCGCCAGAATTTTGCCACGTTCGCTGGGTTCGTATACCCCATTTTTGAGGAAAAGTCAAATTAAAATTTCAACTCATGCACCGCTACTTCGATAAAATTCGGGGTTTCGGCGCAGCGGATACCAAATCGCCCATGGAAATTCGGGGTTGAGAACGTTTCGGAGCGGTTTATTGATAAGCCATTCCTCCAAATCGGGCTCCCTACCGCTTGAGTAGGTACGACCTATCATCGTCATTTCTGGACGATATAAAATCTCACCTTTACGTTGCATGGTTTGTAGGGCATGCGATTGGAGCATCAGGTGTGTCGGACTCTCGTCGATAAACAGTACGCCGAGACCTGTAGGATTATTCAAATCGTCGTAGAAAACGGCAGTTTGACTGGAACGACTCGATTGAATGTTTTTAACAATCACTTCTGGAATCACACGGCACTCAAAAACGTGAAGTTGAAAGAATAGTCTCTTATCGCTAACCTGTGGTTCGCCATCAATTGGGGCACCGGTTTCTCGAAGGTCTACCGGTTCTGGACGCGGCGGTCTCTTTCCTTCAGTGTTCATAATTTTCGGACTACCTTCTCTCTAAAAATAATTCGATTTAACGTTTTGTGGTATAAGAATCCCGAATCCACTGTTCAAGAACCGGGTCGGGTGTTTCTACTACCTGCTTCGGGAACTTAAACGATGACTGCTTCGTGTTCTGCTTGATGAGATTCAGGCCGTGCTGATAACTTTTCAGGATTTCATCACAAACCTGTTGGACAGATTTTTCCTGTGTCGCTGCGCGTTCACAGATGGCTTCGGTTGCTTCCGCATCGAACTCAATTTTTAGTCCGTGGTCCGTATAGAACTGCGCCTCGTACCTACGTACCTGCTCCCGCATAACGATATTGCGATTGTAATTGGCATCTTCAATAATCTTCTTGAGCTGGACATCCGGGGTATCGACCACCTCAGCGGTGACGACGAATTCTGTGAGGCTTGTGGATGGAAGTTCGAACTTATAGTTACGCAGCGTCTTTTCACAGACTGTCATTAAGGCACGGGCCCCGGTTTTTTGTTCAATGGCACTTTCGGCAATTTTGCGTAACCCGTTGTCAGCGAAAAGCACGTTAATGCCGTAAGCCCGGAAAGCGTTCTCATATTGCCGAACGATTGAGCCTTCGGAATGCTTCAGGATATGAAAAAGATCATCGGTTTCTAACTCGTTACAAATGACGTGGACCGGCAGTCTTCCGATGAACTCCGGTTCGAAACCGAAATCGATAAAGTCTTTTGGGGTAACCTGCTCAAAATATCGCGCGACATCCTCCTTTTGGCTCACAACATCGGCGTTAAAACCGATACGGCTTTGATGCAGGCGTTTCTTGATAATCTTCTCTATGCCGGTGAACGCTCCGCTGATAATAAACAGAATATGCCGGGTGTTGATAACCTCTTTTTCGACCTTGCCACGTTTCTGAAATTCCAGAGCCGCTCGCATCTGAGAGGCGACATCGTGCCCAGACCGAAGGTCTACCTCGGTCTCTTCCATCAATTTGAGAAGCCCAATTTGAACACCGCGTCCGCTAACATCGCGCCCGATAATATTCGGAGGGGTCGCAATTTTGTCCGCTTCATCAAGATAGATAATCCCATATTGTGCAAGTTCAAGATTATCCTCCGCTTGCGCCACTAATTCACGAATTAAGTCGTCTACATTTGCCCCAACGTAACCGGTTTCGCTAAATCGGGTAGCATCCGCTTTGACAAACGGCACGCCGATTAACTTCGCAATGTGGCGAATCAGATAGGTCTTGCCAACGCCGGTCGGCCCGAGCATAACGATGTTCTGCTTTGAGTAATCAACATCTGTGATGTCAGGGTTTTCATGGCACTCCCGGACATGGTTGTAGTGGTCACAGACCGCAATAGCGAGGGCTTTCTTCGCATCATCCTGTTTGATGACATACCGGTCCAAATACTGCTTAATATCTTTCGGTTTGAGGTCGAATTTCAAATCGAAGGTTTTCTGCGGTTCCGGCTCTTCCTCTATTTCATCTGGGGAGACCTCCTTTGTCCCCACGTATCCCAAGCCAACGCCTATGTTTCCGCCGTATTTCTTCTGCAAATTCTTCTCAAATTCTTGAATTTCCTTTTGCATCTCTTCTGGAGTTGGTATTTTTCTATTCGTTGTCATGACTTTCCTAGTGATTGGTATTCACCCCTTAATAGTCATCAATTAGATAGTAGCGACAAAGGAGAAGCAATAGTCACAACATATCTGCTGATGGTTTCCGTTAGCTATTTGTGCTATTAATCCCCGACATTTGCATAAAAGAATGGGGGCATTGTCAACGCAACGACATCGTCATCTCCAGAGATTTCGCGTGCCATTGCGAGTGCATCGTCTAAATTTTTTGCCCAGTCAACGCCTAACCGCTGGGCCACCTGTGGGTCTTTCGGCCCCACTAAAATAACCTTAGATAGATATTTCAACGGATACGTCGCCCAATACCAGACAGTGAACGGGTGGAATCCGTGGTGTGCGAACCTATTCCGGTAGCAATCTATTAAGTACTCGTCCTTTGCATATTTTTCCTGATATTTCCGTTGCATTTCAAAAGGTTCAGTTGTATCTGCTAGTACTTCATCGTAAAACATTCTGTAAGCGACGTGATATTCCTCGTGAAAAATTTCGTAGGTTGGATTCAGAATGATAACAACCCCGTTCTCTTTGATAAGCGGTTTGTTATAGAACCAATTGAAAACATATCCGAGTATATCGCTGACGACCAAAACCGGGTTAATCCGTGCATCGACAGCATAAGGGCTCATGTCAGGTAATCCGAACACAAGCGTACTATACTGCCGCGGAATATCTATTGCCAATTGTTCTTTCATCAGCGTCAACGTTTTGGCGTGTACTGCATCGATGTCGCCTGCGTTTAGTGCTATCGGTTCGTAGTCGGTTCGAACGCTTTTTAAGATTTTATACCGTACCGTTTCTGGGAGTATAGACAAAGTTGCGGGGGTAAAAGTTTTAAGAATCCGCTCGGCAATATTGCAGTCACGGTTCGGTTTTCCAACATAACGGAGATGAAACGGATATATTGCTCCGTTCATCGCGGCTTCAAGAATGAGTATCGGTGTCTCTTTCTGAATAAGACGACTCATCTGTTCAATGCAGGCGTGCATGTGTGAACCGTCCGGTTGCATCACGTGTGGGCTCTCCGATGTCATGTGTGGCGAGTGATGTGGTGCGATGGAGTTATACGTGCCGAGCCCAACTGCGACAGATTTATGCCCCCCGTTAAGCGGAATTTGCACCGTATCCACGTAAATCACCAGGTCGGCTTCAAGGACAGCCTTATCTGTTTCGACGATTTCGTCATTTTCTGTTCTTCCTACTTCGACAATCTGTTCAATGTCTTCTGCGTCAAAATTTCGGAGTTGATGCGGATAGAACTCATCCATGATGTTTTTTCCTAACATATAGGTGAGTTCATGCTCTTTCATCTTCCGGTGCAGCGCGACCGCGCACATTAGCTGAATGTTCTTTTTTTCTACCCCATACTCGTCCAACATTTTCAGGAGCGTTTCAAGCATAATTTGCCGCATATCCGGCTTTTTGGTAGCTGGAAACGGTTGACAGTTGTCATCAAAAAGGATGAGCACCTTCGAATTGCCATCGACGAGTTCCCGCAAAGGGGGCATCTCTAGCGGATTTTCAAAGGCATGCTGTGTATGCTCAGCCAATGCAGTCCGCTTAATCCCGGGCAGAGGTGGTTTCGCATAGAATACCTCCGAATTGTCCGGTATTTTCGCATTGATTAAATGGTTTCCAAAGTAGGTAAAGTATTTCATCAAAATAACCTTTTTCACATTTTATGTCTTCTATAATTTATTTTAGCACAGTTGATGGAAAGATTGCAAGTTTTTTTTGTTTGAGGGCAAGGCTATTTAGCTCTTCCTATTTTTCGTCTTTTTTTCAACCCCTCTCTTATAGTATGAGGAGCGGGCTTCTCTACTGGACCTAATGGGTTTACTATATTGCAGAGCCATATATTTTATCATCGGAGATAAAGGATATGTTTCCGAACAACTTGATAGGGAATTACTGCGAAACTTCAACGAACGCCGCTTCTCCCCAAGCGGCTGACGGCTGCAAGCCACTTGGGGAGAAGCGGCGTTCTGTCTATTACCGCCCGGCGAAAGAACCAGAAAGCACAATATCCAGAAGACTTCCGAAAACCGCATCAAAAAATGAGAAGGCGGGTTGAAACAACGATAAGTCAACTGACATAACAGTTCAATGTTTGCCGCATTCGTGCAAGGTCTCATTGGGGATTTCGGACACGTCTTAGCAACAAGTTTGGCGGTTTTACCCTCGGTGTTTTCATCAATAAATGTTTAGGACGCAAGCTAATGGCACTAAAAGATGTTGTCTACACATAAAAAACTAAACAGTAATAGGTATAGGACAAATACGAACTAGCACAACCCGTAATTAATGGAAAATGATGTCAAATTACGAAAAAATTGCGATTTTTTAGAAAAAATTTAACATTCACCGGAATTTATGGTATAATATATTTGTTACAAGTCATAAGTTCAATAATCTGCTATCAAAGCAGAAGGAGAAAATCTAATGAAAACGCTAAAACTTGCCATCCTAAGTGTCGCAATAATATGCTTGTTCGGGAATGAAAACGCTAAAACTTGCCATCCTAAGTGTCGCAATAATATGCTTGTTCGGGATGGTAACGAGTAGTGAAGGGTTTGAAATTGTGTCCTTTCAATCAGATACGGAGGTGTAGGGTTCTTACACATATCACACGGCATCTCTGACAACGGATGTACCTTTTTATTGTGTATGGTGGTATGTTAATGGAGCTTTCGCAGGATATAGTTATGGTGGTAATAGAACGACTCAAGCTTATTTCAGTCCTAACGGGCTGACTGGCAGTGTTCATGGGGTTAATCACACGATCAAAGCAGAAGTTGGATGGATTGCGGCTGATGGCACTTCCCACTTTGCTACCGATTCCTACGTTTTGAGGATGTTTCAATCGAAAATAATTAGCGGCTCAAAATATCCTTCTGAGATGGTAAAACCTAAACGCGGCACGGGGATATACGGCCACGTAGAACTCTATCGCCACTATCATGATGGACAAAGTATCGTCGTGGACGCATCTGTGTATGCCTCTAATGGGACAATGGTAGAACTTAATGCCGCTTCGTGGTACCGACATACGCAATTCGGAATAGATAATGGTGTAACGCTATGGGAGCTAGAGGTCCAGGGGCCCAGCGAGCAGCTGTCCTCGGGTGAAAGCTATAACTCCTACGGCTCTCCAATGATCAGCTATTGGGTCGGCGGAAATATAGAAGTGGGTCAAGAGATTAAGTTAAATGCGCATGTTCACCTACAGGTGGGTGGGCGTGTGTGGCACGAAGAGAATAATGCGTGGACGCATACGTTTGATCGCACGCACAACAAAGACTATCAACCCGATTAATAACCGATTTTGATGGCAGGGGACAATGTGCCCCTGCCACACTTTTATCCAAGGGGAGGTGAACCCCCTTGCCACACTTGTCAGGGGGGAATGTGGAGAACCCCCCTTTATCCCCCCGCAAGCGAGGGGAATAGGAGTCCAACTATGCTTATGAACAGAGTTGTTTTGCTTTGCCTGTTAGGACTGATTTTATCAACCGCAGCGCATGCGAAAATTGTTTTTAGCTCAGAACGCAACGGTGTGAAGGGTATCTACGTGATGGACGATGATGGCAGCAACCAGACACTTCTCATCGAAGGTAGGGGGGGGGCCGTCCCATGGAGTTGGTCTCCCGATGGCACACGGATTCTGTTTACGAAAGGTGTTAGGAGAGGTGTGCAGCAGAGCGTCATCCTCTTCCTGATAGATCCGGATGGCACGAACATTCGGCAACTGACAGAAAACGATGGGAGTTATATCGGTAGAGCTTCATTTTCACCGGACGGTAAATTTATCGTTTATCATAGACGTTGGAATGAAAATAACAAGGAGAAACGTAGCGTAGAAGTGCTGAATATTGAGACGGGGAAGCGGAAAGTCATATTAGCGGATCATCTGGCAATCGACGCAATCAACTGTGATTGGTCTCCGGAGGGTCGGCATATTCTCTTTGCGGAGCCTACCAGTCCTGGCAAGAGCAACACGATTTGGATTATGGGTGCGGATGGACATAACCCCCGTGAGCTTATACCGAATCCGGGTCCGCAACGTGACAATTTTCATATTTACCGAGAAAGACCGCGTTGGTCGCCGGATGGTCGGCAAGTTGTATTCACAGAGAGAGAACAAAAATGGGAGCATGTGCCCAATGTCGTTAACGGGCTTATCTTTAAAGCGTTTCGGTATATGATTTACGATTTCGCCAGTGATAGCATCCGAAAGCTCTCTATACCGAGAGACTGGATATGCTATGGCATTGACTGGATGGATGATGGTGAATCTGTTGTTTTCGCTGCCCGGGCTGACATGCCTATGGACAAACTGCTAATGGGACGTATTGACTTTCCCCCGTGCTATGTGTATAAGTATCATATCAAAACGCGTGAGAGGACGCAGCTGACACATGATCCGGGCTGGGATCAGACAATAGATTGGATCAGTGATGATGTGTTGTCGGTCACTCCGCAGGGTAAAAAAAAAGTGACGTGGGGAGCGATTAAGAGATAAAGTGGAACCCTCGCTGGCAGAGGTGTCAAATTATCCGTTGTGTAAGACGCTCTGTAATACGAAAGCCGTTGACATCTCAAGTCATGACACCGCCTAGCACAACCTGTCTTAGTAATACCGTCGTTTTTTTTCGCCATGTGTGTTCGTCTCCTTTTTGAAAACTTCGCCTATAGTAGTTCCCTTACCCCGAATCAGGCATTTCGCCTGCCACTGCGCGAACGTAACGACCCGCCTGTTTCCCTGCATCTGTTGTCGACATAATCCCTGACATCACAGCGACTCCGAAAGCCGATGCCGCCAAACATTCGGCAACGCGCAACGGTGTAATGCCCCCCAGTGCAAAGACAGGCAACCGGACCTGCTTCGTTAGCTGTGCCAGACTTGCAATGCCGACAGCGGGCCCATACCCCGGTTTGCTTACTGTCGGGTAGATAGGGCTATACGTCACGAAATCGGCACCCTCCGCCGCCCGTTTTTGTGCTGCTGCGACACGATGTACCGAGCAGCCGACCCGCAATTCGTTGTCTGTTTGTGCCTTCACAGCATCTACAGCCCCCGCATTCGCTGGCAGATGAACCCCCGTGGCTCCGACATCCAGCGCGACACGTATATCGGTGTTGATGAAAAGGTGCGCGTTGTAACGTTGACACCGCGCCGCTATCGGTCGCGCGAGGTGGTACAACGCTAAACTGTCCAAATCCTTTTCCCGCAACTGAATAGCACGCACCCCCGCATCCAACACCTCCGAAATAACTGTGAATAACGGTGTAGGGGTACAGCGATGTCTATCTGTAATGACGTACAGCTTAAAATCGAGCATGGGCTAAACGGAAATCTTACGGAGGCGCGCCGCAAACGCACCATCAACGCCATGTTCATGTGGAAACGTCTGGAGAAAACCGTCCGGGGTTATCGCGCTTTGTGGAACATCAGGCAAAAACGGATGGCCGTTCTCCACTGCATACATCGGAAAATTCTTTAGAAATCGACGAATGACTTCCTCATTCTCCATCGGTTCAATGCTACAGGTGCTGTAAACTAAAATACCGCCATGTTTAATGTATTGTGCTGCGTTCTTGAGTAGATTATACTGTAGTTCAGTGAGGGTGCGGAGCTGCTCGGGTGTTTTGTTCCATCGGATATCGGGGTGCCGACGAAGTGTCCCAAACCCTGAACACGGCACATCAAGCAGCACTGCATCAGCAGTGTTAATAAAGCTGAGGTCGGCTTTTGTTGCATCCAATGTTCGGGTTTGGACATTGCGTGCCCCGATACGTCGGCAGTTCTCTTCCAGTAGCGAGAGTTTTTTCTCTGAAATATCTACGGCGATAATTTTTCCTGAATTCTCCATCAGGCATGCAAGGTGCGTTGTCTTGCCCCCCGGGGCGGCACACAAATCTACCACGTATTGTGGCGATTCTGACATAAGCAGGTACGGCACTAACATCGCACTCTCATCTTGCACATAGACATCAGCGCGGTTGAGCACATCCTTTAGTGTCTTCTCATCGGGAGTGTTAGAGGCAGCATCATAAGCGGTAATCGAGCGATTGGCAATTACGATGCCATCCGGGGCAATTTCGGAAACTTTAGTAGGCAGCCCATTCGCCATGAACGATTGCTGGAGGTCTTCACAGGATATTAGGAGGGAATTCACACGGAAAGCGAGCGGTGCAACCTGATTGCTCGCGCGACAGAATGCCAAAGTCCAATTGACCCCGCGTGTCTCAATCCATCTTTTCACTAACCACTCCGGATAGGACAAAGAGAACGTTATATGTTCTATCGGATTCGTCTCAAGCGATGGGTAGGCAAGCGTCGACGCTTTGCGTTGTACAGCACGCAAAACCGCATTGACGAAGCCGGCTGTCTTCCGACTGCGTTTGGCAAGTTGAACGGTCTCAAAAATCGCAGCGTGCGGCGGAATACCATCGAGATGTAGCAGTTGGAACGCACCGAGCCGCAAGATAGCTCGATGTCTTGCATCCAACCGGAACTGTGGATTGATGAAGTGTTCTAACACCCAATCCAATTGCTGCTGCCAACGGATAACCCCGTAGACCAAACCGTTTGCCAATCGGCGTTCGCGGCCGTCCAGACCGTGCTTCCGAAATGCATCGTCAACCACAGAAGCAATTGACGCTTGGGTCTTGGAAAGGTGCAGAAGGCATTCGAGGGCAACTTCACGAACGTTCATATCTTATCTTCCGAGCCATGCTAAGGGCTTCAAGGTAGGGCATGGCACTAGGCATTTTGTGCTATGAGCGCGTTCAGCTGGCGGGTAAGCCGTGACTTTTGTCGATTTGCTGTACCCTTTTTGATAACACCCTTACCGGCAGCTCTATCTAAGAGGCTTGACGTGGTCCTGCATAGTTGCTGTGCCGTTTCAACGTTCCCTTCAGCCAGCGCGCGTTCTGTATTTTTCAGCGATGTCCTGAGCGTCGCTTTACGATGTCGATTCCGTGCACGTTTTGTTTTATCCGAGCGTACACGTTTCATTGCTGATTGTCTATTCAAAACAGTAAACTCCTTTTAAATTTTTACGTAGCGATTTGTCTCCTTTAATGATACCACAAAAATTGACGTTTGTCCACATTTTTTTTCGACTCGGCAGAGACATTCGCTAAGCAGCATGATCTGTCTCACCGCAAAATCGCCAACTTTTTCATAAGGGTATATGTTTCCCCCTTCGCCACCACCGAAATCTGACAGATATACACCCCCGGTGAGACAGCTAATCCGTAAGCGGTTTGCTGATTCCACCACGTCCGCCATATACGGCCGTCGAGCCGATCGGAGACCCCATCAATCCGTTTAATTAGATTGCCTTGTGCATCATAGATTAACACCTGCATACTCGTCATCTCCAGATTCGCCTCAACGCGAAATTCGGTTGGCGTGTCAGAGCGCACCGGGTTCGGAAATAGCACAACCTCTTTCCATGCAAACGCCTCCGTTAAGACGACAGTCTGCGACACAGATGCCGCACCGAGTGGATACCGCACCGTCACGAGCACGACGTTCTTCCCCGATGCTAACGGCACTTTCGCCGTATAAGTTTGCGTTTCTCTATTCAATTCCGCCATTACATTGCTTGGATAGACGATAATATCGATAGGAAAATCTGACCGGAACGTGCCACTAATCTCCACAGGACTCTTTTTGACTGTGGCTGGCAGCGCAAACGTTATTTCCGGCATCTGTAGCGTCGGGTCGAACATATCGGTAAGAAGACTATCCACTGTAACCAGGACCAGCTGCGTCACCTTTCGGACCAGCCCGAAGTTGACTTTGTCTACGGTATCGCGGAAGGTATGATAGAACGGATTGGCATCGTAGTTTTGCGAATCGCGCCACGGCGTAGAACTCTCAATTAGCGTGACCGCCGGATAACCTGAATCCCAGAAAGGTTTATGAGAGGAAATATCGACAAACTCATCCTGCGTGCGGCGGATTTTCAAGCCGATGTCATACCAAGCATTGGCAATCGTGAGGGCACTGCTTATCCAGGCAGATTCCCTATTTGTGATAACCTCAACCAGGTCGCTTTTCCAATTGAAACCGAGCATGTCTAAGTTGAGCACAGCAGCAATTTTTTCGGAGGCAGGTGTCCGCTTGGGATTTGAAAAGTCGTCATTGCTGTTTCCAGTAGCGAGGGCTTGACGGATATAGTGTCGACTGCCGAGAAAACCGAGCTCTTCACCACCGAGCGCAACAAATTTTAACGTATGTTCATATTCATATTGGCTTAAGAGGGACGCGATTTCCAGCAGGGCTGCTACACCAGTCCCGTTATTGTTCGCCCCCGGTGCGCGAGAAGCTAGCGGATTCCAATTCGGCTCGCGCCCCGCCTGCGTATCGTAATGGGCACATATTATAAAAACACGTTTGCTAGCGGAGGTCGCCTTCGGGGGTAGGACCGCCACAACGTTCCGGATACCACCTGCCACCTGCTCGCTCACTTGGAGCCGCCGAGAACGCCGAAACTGATTTGTAATGTAACGTACCACGTTCTCCGTCGCCTCGCGGTGATGTGCACTGCGGGTGCGGTACGCGTGTTTACGTGGGAAAAATTCCACATTTTCCTGCAACGCTGTAACATGCCCCTCAAGTGCATTGGACTGCACCAACGTAAGCAATTCATCGCCCCGCATCTGTGCCGCTGAACTCACACTACGCAACTCGCCTGTGAAGAGAAAGGTAAAAAATGAAATAGAGAAAAAAAATATGTAAAATTGCCTTGACATATTACTGAAATTTTTGTATCCTATTAATTGAAATAATCACGGTGCTGGGCATGCCCCATCATCTATTGGCTAATTGGCTGTTGGCTGTTGGAAACTTATGGAAACCATTAGCAAAGAGGAAGAGGGGTTTGACGCGCGTCAAAAATCTGATTATAATCGCAACATCTTGCTAATTGCTAATTGCCAATCGCCAATCGCCAATCGCCAATTATCATTTTAGCAGCTCTTCCGAGGCACTGCAACAAAAATTTGGAGTTTCATCATGCCAGCTAATTTACCGCCGACGTACTACAAACTCAAACATCAACATGAAGCCGCTAAAACGGATGAAGAACGGCTTATCTTGTTAGAAGAGATGTTGCGTATCGCCCCAAAACACAAAGGCACAGAAAAGGTTGTTTCCGACCTCCGCAAACGTATCGCAAAATTGAGAAAGACGGTATCCGGCACTGCTGGCGGTAAGGGAGGCCGAAAAAAGGGGTACAGTCAGCATATTCCAAAACAGGGGGCAGGGCAAATTGTCCTCCTCGGGCCACCGAATAGCGGTAAATCGCTAATCCTTGCAACCTTCACAAAAGCAAAGGCTGAGGTTTCACCAACACCTTATACAACAACGACACCAACAGTCGGCATGCTCCCATATCAAAATATTCAATTTCAGCTGATTGACACCCCCTCTCTCATGCCGGACTTTGTTCCGCCCTTTTTTATAGTTTTGATTAGAAACGTTGAGCTGCTTGCCATAGTCATTAGCCTTGCCAGCGATAATCTGTTAGATGACTTAGACATGACTCGCTCAGTTTTACAAGAAGCAGAAGTAGACACACAGGTCATCATCGTGGCGAACCAATTGGACGAAGCCGGGGCAGAGGACAGATTGGAGATTCTTCAGGAATTTTATGCGGACACATTGCCGATTTACCCGCTCTCTGCCAAGACTAACGTTGGCATTGATGCTTTATCGAAGGCGTTCTATGAAACGTTAGACATCATGCGGGTGTATCCTAAAGCCCCTGGGCAATCCGTTGAACGTGATGCCCCAATTGTCCTCCCCAACGGTGCGACCGTCCTTGATGCTGCCCTCGGTTTACACAAAGATTTTGCTGACTTCAAGTTTGCACGAATATGGGGCCCCCAATGGCACGATGGGCAACCTGTCAGCCGCAGCGATGTTATTCATGATGGAGACGTGGTTGAATTTCATTTGTAGATAACCGATGCTTACCAGCGGAAAATCATCGGCAATTTGGAAATCGGATTACCTTGGAGGCAGAAACATGAGAAGTAGGAAAAGAACACATCCATATCTAGTATATTCGTTCTTCATTCACCTTGTCATTTTGATTGGTGTGTGGTGGATATCGCCGAAAAATCTACCGGTGCCAGATGCGAACCCAGAGTTTTTCGTTGAGGCGATTTTCGAGGTACCACGTCCTGTTGTGGCACCCTCGAAGGAAATCGAAGAATCGCCGCCTGCTCCGCCCCCAGCTGAACCTGTCACGCCATCGGTAGCAGCAGTTGAGAGCCCCCCCACGCCAGCGAAACCGACATCCGGGCTGGGCACCGAATGGTTAGCCGTTAGCAATGAACCGGCACTTGCTACTCACAATCGGGAGAACACGTCTACGAAGCAGACTGAAGTCCGCCTGCAAGAAAAACTTGGAGCCCCTCGAAATCCTAACGACATAACCACACAGCGGAACGTGCCTACTGCCTTAACACCTAGCAGTCGAGACATGCTTAAACTGCCAACGGCATCTACAACTGCCGCTGCAGCACCACAAGCAGAAGCAAATCCTATTGTGCTCAATATAGATAACGCCTTAAAAAGCGAGTCCCCAACGGTAGGTACCCCAAAAGTTCGATATGGGAGCCAACGTGGCGACGCGCTTCAAGCGACAGCGATAGGCAACTCCTGGGGAGGTGGAAGCAGCTCGGGGAATTCACATACAGGCGGAATTTATGTTACGATGATGAAGGACATCGCGCGAGAAATCGCAGCAGCTGCGACAAGTCGTAAGGTAGATGTTGTTTTTGTCCTGGATGAAACCGCAAGCATGATAGACAATCTCCGCGGCATCCGAGCTTACCTCGGAGATTTCCTCATGGAAACGTTTGAACGAGAAAAACACGATGCCGCCTTCGGATTGGTGACCTTTACAGATAAACCGAAAATGCACGGACACACGACCGATTTTGGAACCTTCAAAAACTGGCTCTTTAAAATAAACGTTGCGGGCGGAGGGGATATATCCGAAGCGGGCTTGGACGCACTGATGACAGCCGTAGCAATGATGAAATTTCGACACGGCGCACAACGATTCTTTATCCTCGCAAGTGACAGCTCCTTTCACGATGCGGATTACGATGGAAAGTCTGTCTATAGTTTAGATAGAGTTATTGAAACCTTGCAAAGTGAAAAGATTCGCGTCGACGTTATTGGGCTCGATTATCTTCCAATCAAACAAATTGCCAAGGCGACAGGTGGCACCTGGCGCGCAATCCCCGGCAGAGGCTATCTAGAGTATATTCCCCCGCTAACCTTAACGGTAAAAATGTTATCCAAATTAGGGACGCTCAGCGTTGATGGAGGTACCCTCGGCGATAAGATTACGGTGCATCTTAACAACAACACTGCGCGCCCGAAACAACTGACCCTAACCTATAAGGTGCTTAACCCGCTAGGCGAGCGGTGCTACGGCCCCTTCACAGAGAAGCGAAATATTCCGGATGATGCCTCAGCGGCACTGGAATTAACACCTGAATTGAATAGAGCCGCTTTTCAGACGATACCGGGCATCTACACTGTCATTTATCGTCTTGAAAACGAGAAGGGACACCGAAGTATCCTCCGCAGAACCCTAACATATTAAAATGAAAAATTTAATTTTTGAGCAGTGTCATCATCATTTTAACGATATTGTCGCTATCCGCCGCGATATTCATCAACACCCGGAATTGGAATTTGATGTTCAACGCACTGCCGGTATCGCCGCTGATGCACTTCATGCACTTGGCATCCCTGTGAAAACCGGTATCGGCAAAACAGGCGTTGTTGGCGACTTAGAGGTCCCAGGGGCAACAAAACGTATCGCGCTCCGAGCAGACATGGACGCGCTCCCAATTCAGGAATACACCGATGTCCCCTATAAATCAAAAATTGATGGCAAAGCACACCTGTGTGGACACGATGCACACACTGCAATGCTCATCGGTACTGCAAGAATTCTAGCACATTTCAGAAGCAGCCTCAAAGCGAACATCAGATTTGTCTTTCAACCGTGTGAAGAAGCATTCCCCTGCGGTGCCCCCGCAATGATAGCAGATGGCGTACTGGAAGATGTAGATGAAATCTACGGTTTACATGTCTTTCCGCTCTATCCGGTAGGCAAATTCGCTACCTGTGTTGGCCCTATGCTTGCCCAATCAGATACGTTTGAGATTACACTCATCGGAAAGGGGGGACATGCCGCATTCCCACATCTCACCGCCGACCCGATTCTTATTGGCGCGCAATTTGTAACGGCGGTGCAGTCCATAGTCTCAAGGAATGTCAATCCGTTAGACCCCGCGGTTGTCAGCATTACACAGTTCCACGCGGGGGATGCTAAAAACGTCATTCCACCTGCGGTCACTCTCGGTGGAACAGTTCGGACGTTGAACGAAGGGGTGCAGACACAAGTTAAAGCACAGTTAGAAAAGCACCTCGCTGGCATTACAGCTGCCCACGATGCGACTTATACGTTCGCTTACCGAGAGGGATGCCCGGTGACATATAACCATGAACCTTGCGTCGCTACAGCAGTCGCTGCAGCACGAGAGCTAGTCGGCACGGACAACGTCATGTTCCCGATACCGCCAATACTTGGTGGTGAAGATTTCGCCTATTATTCGCAACGGATTCCTGCCTGTTTCATTATGGTAGGCGCAGGCAATGAATCAAAAGGCATCGTCAACATGTGTCATCACCCGCAATTTGATATTGACGAAATCTGCATGATATACGGCATGGCACTCACTGTGAGCATTGCGTTGGCCGGAGGCGATGCTAAATCCTAATACCCCTTCTGTTTATCAATGACACTGAGAAGCGGTTTTCCGACTATAAATCGTGCTAGGTTATCGCAAAAGAGTTTTACCGTCCGGTCCAATCGAATTGGGGAGCCGCCAGCGACGTGCGGTGTAATGATTACGTTGGGCATGTCCCATAACGGGCTATCCGCTGGTAAGGGCTCTTCTGGCGTAACATCTAGCCCCGCCCCCCCGATAAGTCCGGCGTTGAGTGCGTGAAGCAGCGCGGGCCCGTCAACAATCTTCCCGCGCGTGACGTTGATAAGTAGTGCATGCGGTTTCATAGCACGGAACGCTGCATTGTCAAACATGCCCAACGTTTCCGGCGTCAACGGCGCGCAGATAGAAACGATGTCGGATGCGGAGAGTAGTTCATGGAATCGGTCCATCTGCCAAACTTCGTGGACAAATGTGGGGGGCTCTACCGCCTCCGGGTCAACAGCGATGACGTGCATGTCGAACCCTGCTGCTCGCCTTGCCACTTCAATACCGGTGCCGCCGAGTCCAACAATACCGAGCGTACGTTCGCTTAATTCCCACGTCGATTCTCGGATAGACATACGGTTATTCCAGGTCCGTTCACGCACCGAACGGCCAACGCCGCGGAGCAGCCCGAGAGCTAACGCCCACGCCTGGTCAGCCAGATGCGTCCCGACGAACCCTTTTGCACTGGTTAGGATAATATCACTCTCAACGAATTCCGGAAACAGGATACCATCAACCCCTGCTGCCCATACTTGTACCCACTTAAGTTGTTCAGCTTTCTCAAAAAGTGCGCGGCTGAACCCCCCGAAAACGATGTCGGTATCCACAATTTCTTGCAACGTCGCTTCCGAATTCTGTGGTTTAGCGAGCTGCAATGTATCAGAAACGGCGGTTATCTGTTGCTGTTGTGCCGAAGTGATATCGGTTGTAATTAAAATTTTCATGTTGACATTCCTTCTGTTTGGTGGTATTCTATATGCTAAACGACATATAAGGAGAACTATAATGATACATTCAGATTTAAGGCGATTATGTTCCGTGCTGTTCACCATTTTTTCCATCAGCCTCATACTCGCTACAGGTTTCATCGCCGGGTGCGGAGACGAAGGCGATTCTGCCACAGATATAGTCAACGGAGATAACACCAACGGTACCGTTGACCCACCTGACGACCCAACAGTTGAGGAACCTGACGACCCGGTGGTTGTGGAACCGAAAGTTTCCTATAAGGATGAAATTTCACCGCTACTCACCCAGAAATGTGCGTTCGTCGGATGCCACTCTGTTAACGCTCCAGCGGGAGGGCTTGACCTCACTAACTACGATGCCTTCAAAAAGGGAGGAAACAGTGGGGCCGCATTCATCGCGAAAGATGGCAAGGGAAGCCTAATTGTAACACGTATAGATGGCACTAAACTCCCAATAATGCCTCTTGGGGGTGTTCCTCTAAACCAAGATGAAGTCCAACTTTTTATTGACTGGATTGATGAAGGTGCCGAGAACAATTAGCTGATGTTGGCGCGTCCAATGCCTCTATAGCGTGTTAATAGCTCGAAAACGGTTTCCAATAGTGAAATTTTTGAACCTTCAGGACTTACGCAGCGCGTTGATAAACCCTAATGATAGTGGAATCTAGAGCAAGACGTAGCGGGCAGGGAGACCCCGCCCCTACAAGGTTTCTGATAAATTTGCGTAAGTCCTAACCTTCATGAAACGTACTCCACCTCTTTGTATCGTAGCACTGTTTGACGTTCATGTCAAGGCGAAAAAATTTGCCGTTATCCAGACAATTTACAATGCAGTCATCTTGTAGGATACTACGCAGAATATGCAGTGTTAATCATGCAAAATATGCTAACTATGCAAAATATGCAGAGTTGGAAAGTGGCTGATATGCTTTAGCAGTAGGAGTTCTTAAAATTTGGCACGAGAATTGCTAATAGGCATATAGAAATTCTTTGTGTGTTGAAACCGTTTTCTATCCAAAGATGTTTAACGTCAGGCACGCCACGATAAATTGCACAACCTCTCACCAAGGGGCTATTAAATCCAGTCTCTTATCATAGGTGTGTCGTACGAAATTTGGAGGTATAAGATGCTTCGTGATTTGTTAAGTAGCAAGTTATTCCTTGGCTGCTTCGGACTCTTCGTCCTTTTTGCAGTTGGATGTTTCCTTTGGTATCAGCACGAAACAATGAAAATCCAAAAGGAGGGAGCGGAATCTGCCGAGATACGCCGACAATCGGAGCTGTCTCAAAAAGTAGACACTCTCAAATCAGCAGGAAAGACAGACGTTGTGAAAACCAGGGTACCGGCTCCCCAAAAACAGGAAACTCCATCGATAGAAGCAGCAACCGTTCCCGATGCTGTGACAGAGAACACATCAGACGTTCCAAAAACCGTCCTGTCAGAAACGGATGCAACAGAAAACACCGAGGTACGCGTCTCACCACACGGCCTCGGGCCCTATCCTGAAGTTCCAGAAGATTTCATTTTTGGGTCCGGACCGTGGCAGGATGGAGATTTCAGCCTTGGACAGGAATTGATTTCTCGTGTTCTTATCAAGTTGTGGAATGATGGTGATAGAAATTTTAGGGGTGCCACCTTTGAAAACGGAAAAGTCTATGTCTATTATCCAAATCAGGTGCATGTTCGTTATGATACGGTTAAGAACCCCGATGGAACAACGACCCGTTATATTGCAGGGTGGAGCTCTACTGGAGATATACCCCAACCGACACTAGAACAGCAGCTTAGCGGCTATATTCCACCTGCTGGGGTTGAGATCATTGACTTAGACATCGAAGACCCCGGCATTGAACCCTACTCGTTTTTAGGATTACACAAATAAAACTGATCGGACGCAAATTCAGCGAAAGGAGTCAACAACATGCTTTATAAACAGCTTTCTATACTTCTTTTACTCTCACTTACGGTTTTTCTCAATAAAGGTGCGTCGCACCCCGCAGTGGTTCGTTCTGATGTTATTCATCTCCTTGATGGAGGCATTTATGCATGGGAAACTGCTGTTGATGAATCTCAGGGCCATAGTGAGATTTTCAGTAAAGCTCGCGCGACTAAATCCTTAATGCCCCTCCCACCCTACGGAAAATCCCTCTACCTATACGCAAGCGCGAACGTCAAGGCAGATGAGTACGTAGTCTGGGAGAGAAAAGATGCTGACGGTTTACTTCTACCCAGAGTGGTATTCCCTCGTGGAACCTATTATTTACACACACGTATTGACAAGAAGGACGAAAAGGGGAGATTTCGCGGTCTAAGGTATGGGCTTGAAAATACAATCATACCTTTATCCTACGCGGGTGAAATAGATAAGTCTGCATCTGTCTACTACTCCGAAATTGTCCATTCTGTTAATCTTGGCGATTACGTCGCCTATGGCATTGGAAATGTCGTGAATACAGAACCGGACCCGCGCCGGAGCGCAGGCGCATCAGCCTCTCGGTAACGTGCTGCTAGTAGATTTGCATAAGTCATTTTAAGTAATGTTAACTTTAAGGCAGGTAACCCTCTCGTTATCTGCCTTTTCCCTTTCAGCTTCAGCAAAACCTTGCGTAATACCTTAGTCAAAATATGCATTTCCTATTACAACACAAAGATACAGTGGAAGTGGGAACCGCGGCACGAGTTTACCATAGGCATATTGCTCTGATGGGGCGAGAGATTTAAGATGCAGCCCATGCTTCCTTTGCCTCGCAGCATACCTTGTGTATACACCAAAAACTTGATTCGACAAATTTTTGGTTGCCCCAAAATCCATGGCACCAGGGCCCCCGTGGTTCAGACAATTTCTCCTTTTCCCCCTTCTACTCAACCTTTTGACAACATATTTGGGCACTTATTGTAATATTTCATTTGACATTTTTTGAGAATATGCTATACTATCTGATGTGAGGGGACGCGTCCGAAAAAACTACTTTCTTGTCGATACCAATACCTTCACCAAAAAAAAGTTGACGAGATAGTGTATATATCTTAAAATGATGGGTGAATCAAATAATAAAATCCTAAATAAAGGAAATTCACCCATGCAAGAGATTATATCAGTTTTATCGTTTTTGTGTCAATATTTATGTTCAACAACGTTGCGTCAGTTATGTCGTGTAGTATTCGGTATGTTATCGATGACGGGTCGTGTGACGATGCGAAATATATCTCGTTGGACTCCGGAGGGCGGTAGTTACCGAACGGTTCAAAGACTTTTCAATACGGTCTTCCCGTGGCCTGTGCTATTTTGGGCATTTTTTCGTGAACATTTTCTGAATGTGGGTTACACCTATATTTTAGCCTGTGATGAGTGCGTAGCGTCGAAGTCAGGTTCGAAGACTTAGGGTTTAGATCGTTTTTTTCATCGGTGTATGGTAAATGTGTTAAGGGTATCTCGTTTTTTTCGGTATCGCTGGTATGTGTTGAGGAGAGAAAGTCTTATCCGATGTGTGTCCAGCAGTTAGTGCGTGGGACATCATCCGCGGGTGCTGAACCGGTGCGGGTTTCGAAAAGCGGTGGCAAACCGGGTCGTCCGAAAGGGAGCCGAAACAAGAACAAATGTGAGGTTGTTCTGGCCGATAGTTTGAAACAAGTTCAAACTATGGTGAAAGGTTTGTTAGCAGATATAGGTTGCAGTTTCCCCGTCAGTTACCTTGTGCTTGATGGTTTCTTCGGACATAATAACGCTTTACAGATGACCAAACAGTGTGGGTTGTTTCTGATTTCCAAGTTACGCAGCAATGCTGCACTTTATTTTAGTCCTGAAAAGTCGCCTCACGGACAGCGGGGGAGACCGGCGATTTATGGACCAACGCTTCAATCCATACCAAATAGCAGCCAAATACCGCGTCTGTATAGAGACAATAGGAAATATCACAACTGAGATTTATCAGATGCCTCTCCGAAGCAAAGCCTTCGCAGATGTGCTGAATGTCGTCTGCATTCAAAAGACGAACCTGACAACGAAACAGACATCATACGTCTTATTATTCAGCAACGACCTCGCTTTGGAAGCGGACAAAATGATTGGCTATTATGCCCTGCGTTTCCAAATAGAGTTCAACTTCCGGGATGCGAAACAGTATTGGGGATTGGCAGATTTTATGAATACCGGACAGACCCAAGTCACGAATGCACTCAACCTTTCATTATTTATGGTCAATGTCACAGAGAAACTTATGGCACCCTTTCGAAGACAGAACCCCGAGTTTAGCGTTTTAGACCTCAAAGCACACTATAGAGGGGCGAAGTATGTAGCGGAGGTATTAAAAATACTTCCGCAGGAACCTGAACTGATTGTTATTCAACAACTCAACGAACATATAGGAACCATTGGGGCCATACATCAAATACAACCCCGTATCGATACAGGGTAATTTGGTGAAGGTATTCACAGGAAAATGACCCAAAAACCGGGCATTTTTGGCGAACGTATTGCGATACGAGAGGATATTCAAATGCCTGAGAAGGAGGAGGACAATCAAAATGCAAACTGAAGAAAACAGGTCCCATCATCAGAAGTACATTGTTATTGTTGGTGAGTCATCCGATACCCTGAAAAGTTTAAGCAATTTCCTTGAACAGAACGGGTATGAAGTCTCTATCGATGCAGAGGGCAGTGATATACTGCGTCAACTTGTGAGCACAAATCCAGGTGTGCATCTGTATCTATTAGCACCTCAGGTCATGTCTACCTCTCCTGTGGTGCAGAAAGAGAAAGACGAAGCACTTTCTACAAGAAATCTATTGCACGGGGATTACACAGAAATCGTAGGTGAAAGTTCACAACTTTTTAAAGTTTTCACCCAAATTGAGCAGGTTGCACATACGGATGCAAAGGTGCACATTTATGGCGAGACAGGAACTGGCAAAGAGTTGGTAGCGCGTGCCTTGCACCGAAACAGCAATCGCTCGGGGGAAGCGATGGTTACTGTCAATTGTGCTGCATTTCCAGAGAACTTGATGGAAGATGAACTCTTTGGGCATGAAAAGGGGGCCTTTACCGGTGCAAACACACAACGTATCGGTAAGTTTGAAAGAGCGCATAAAGGGACGTTATTCCTTGATGAAATCGGGGCGATGCCGCTCTCACTTCAACCGAAGTTGTTACGGGTGGTTGAGGCAGGTGAGATTGAACGCATCGGGGCCGAAAAACCAATTCCGGTGGATGTCAGAATTGTGTCAGCTACTAACCAAAACCTTCAGCAAGCTGTTGAAAACGGTATGTTCCGCGAGGACCTCTATTATCGGTTAAATGTATTTTCTATCTTCTTACCCCCTTTGCGAGAACGGAGACAGGACATTCGCTGTTTAGCTGAACACTTTTTAAAAAAATATAACGAAAACTCTAAGCAAACACATCGTAAAATAGCATTGCAGACGCATATTTTGCTCCAAAACTACGCCTGGCCCGGAAATGTCCGCGAACTTGAGAACGCCATGAAAAGCGCGGTTATTCGTGCACAGGGCGGAGATATTTTACCAGAACACTTTCTGGAAAGAATATGGACAAGGCAATCGAGGAACCTGGACTTATCGGGGGAGAGACAAATCCCTGGAGCAGAACGCACACTCAGTCTTCCTATCGGAACATCCATGAAACAGATAGAGAAAGCATTTATCTTGAACACTTTAGCAGAAATGGATGGAAATCGCACGAAAACCGCAGCGGTACTGCAAATTAGCTTGCGTTCGTTGCAAAACAAATTAAAAACTTACTCTCAAAGGGAGGAAGTAGACAAGCACAGAGACCTACCCTTGTAGTAGAAGGAGTTTACCCATGAAAGTCACAAATGTAGAACGGGTCATCGTTGATGTGCCCTTTACATCACGTCAACAAGAAATTACGACCCAAAGCGTCTCAACTGTTTACAACTGGTCACTTCTCGAACTGTGCAAGGTGACGACAGACACTGGACATATCGGATGGGGGGAGACCGTCATCCACTATACCTACCGCCGCGTGAGTGACGGAAGCGTGCAACGCGTGCTTGGACAGAGTCCCGCGGCACACATGAACGACGATTCACTCGGTGCTGGACTACAGATGGCACTCTTTGATGTCGTCGGTAAAATCTTAGAGGTGCCAGTTTATCAACTGCTCGGCACACAGTGTCGCGAGGCTGTGCCTATCTCATGGTGGAGCATCGATGCATCACCGGAGAATTGGGCAGCGGAAGCAGCGGAAGCAGTGGAGAAGGGGTATACCAGCTTTAAAAACAAACCGCGCCCCTGGTGGGATATTGTCAAGCAGGTGGAGGCGGTCGCTGAAGTCGTTCCCACTGACTTCAAATTGGATTTAGACCCGAACGCCTCGCTGCGTGATGCTGCGACCGCTATCCCAATTCTGCGAAAACTCGCCGCCCACCCAAACGTAGCCATCTTTGAATCTCCAATTCCGCAGAGCGATGTGGAAGGGAATAAACAGATTCGGCAAACGATTGATTGTCCAATTGCGATGCATTTCGGGTCACCGCCCTATACCACCTGTGTGCGTGAAGACGTATGCAACGGTTTTGTCATCGGTGGGGGCAAGTCGCAGGTGATGCGTGAGGGATACCTCAGCGCAGCAGCGGATATGCCGTTTTGGCTCCAAATCGTCGGCAACGGTCTGACGACAACCTGGGCCGCGCACCTCGGAAGCGTGCTCACCCATGCCACTTGGCCAGCAATTACCTGTATCAATCTTTACAGCGAACATCTGCTCACAAAACCGATTCAAGTTTCAGAGGGGGGCCATACCGTTCCCGATTCACCCGGCTTAGGGGTTGAGGTGGATGAAGCGGCGATAGAACGTTTCCGTGTGCCTACTGAAAAATTGGATGCAGATGGTTACACCATTCACCCGGAACCGCGGATACTCAAGACAGCCGTTTATCCGGATGGAAGTTGTATCCATATAGCCGGCGACGGTTTGAGCTATTTCAACGCAGGAAACGGCCACGCTTATGTTGAAGGCGCACGGCTTGAACTCACCTTTGACGATGGCACAAAAGAATGGACGGACCTGTTTGAGAAGGCGCGGGAAACACCCGTGCATGCACAGTGGTAAGCGAAAGTCGAGGACACACAAATTGACATAAGTTGCGAAATAGGGTACTATTAAACGAAATAGCACTTACATGATAGGAGGGATTAGTGAAAACATATCGCGTTGCTATCTTAGGATGCCGGAGCCGCGGCACGTCCGCAGCAAAGGCATATCATGCGCATCCGCGCACAGAAATCGTGGCACTCTGCGACCTCGTTCAGGAACGGTTAGAAGCACTCGGTAATCTCGTGAACGTCTCAACGCATTTCACAGATTTGGACGAGATGATTCAGCAGACCGCCCCAGATATTGTTGTAATCCCGACAGCAACAAATCTGCATTATCCGCTTTGCATGCGTGTCCTTGAACACGGCGTGAACATTGAAGTAGAGAAACCGCTCTGCGTTGATTTAGTCCAAGCGGATGCAATTATAGCGAAAGCGGAAGAGAAAAACGCCCGCGTTGTCGTCCATCATCAACGGCGGGTCGGCCCGACGATGCAGGCAGTTGCAAAAGCGGTTGAAGAAGGAAAAATCGGCCAGCTACGGTATATCTATGCCAGCGGCAAAGGGTATTATGCTGGCTACGGGTTGATGAACATCGGCACACATGTTGTCAACAATATGCTCCGTTTCGGCGGGCATTGTCGGAGCGTTGTAACACAGGCAACCGCAGGTGGGCGTTCACTCATGCCTGAAGATGTTATCCCCTCCCCAGCTGGCATGGGAACAGTTGCTGGCGAATACACGACCTCAACGTTTCAGTTCGATGGAAATGTCACGGGCACCCTGATTCAACACCGTTTTCCAAAGGTGGATACCGATGCGTATGTCATGGAACTCTACGGCACTGAAGGCAGACTCTTCTGGTCTGAACTGAAAGGTTCATGGTGGTTACCTACACCCCACTTTGTTCCGGATGGTACACATGACCGATGGGAAAAACTTGCCCCTATCCATCCCGAAAGTTTTGACGCGGGTAAAGGGGCAGATGCTGATGACTACGGTATCGTTGAAGAATATGTGAACGCGCTCGACGAGAACCGCGAACACGAATGCAGCGGAGAAGAGGGCCGCCACGTCATTGAAATACTCATGGGTATCTTTGAGTCTGCTATCTACGGCATACGGGTAGACCTGCCACAGAAAAACCGGGAGCACCCTTTGCTAAAATGGCGAGATGAGCTTGGACTCGGTGCCCCGAACGAGATGCCGCGCGACTACGGCAGCTGGTTATCACAAGAGGATAAACGGTTGTACCGATAACTAAGGACATCGTAGCAACATCCCGGTCAATGCAAAATGTTTAGAGGAGGAGTAATTTATGCCAAATCCTACGACGAATGCTGACAATTTATCGCCAATACCGTTGACAGAAGAACAGAGATTTCTCTTTGACACCCGCGGCTGGTTATTAATTCCGGGCGTGTTAAGCGAAACAGAGGTCAAAGAGATGCGCGAATTCTGTTATCAACTTAAACGGGAACCGGAAACAATCCCAGAACATCATCGTTCCTCCATCGGAGGTCCCCTGGAATCGTTGACAGACCACCCGGTTGTGTTCGGTTTCATGAACGAATTTTTGACATCCGGGTACGCGAACGAGAACTGCTACGGTTTCCGGTTGGAGGGCACATTCCTTACAATCCGCGGAAACGGACACGACAACTTTCGACCGCACGGGGGCCGCGGGATGCTCAATTTTCCGGGCAACTCACACACGTATCACTTACATCATGATAGAGCACACAGCGGTTTGACGAGAGTCGTCTGGGAACTAAACCCTGTTAAAGAACGTGGCGGCGGAACGATGTTCCTGACCGGCAGCCATAAAGGTGCGTTTCCGTCCCCCAAATCAACTGCCGACAGGAATTCGCCGCTATGGGAGGATTACAATTGTCCCGCTGGTTCAGTCCTTATTTTTACGGAAGCCATCACGCATACCGGCGCGAAATGGACAGACGACACGGTTGACCGCGTTGCAATTTTTCACTGCTATAATACCGTCGGCAACAAGTGGCACAAGTGGCAGCCGCATCCGAAACATGTCGAAGAGATGCCGTTCAAACGTCAGACGCTTTTCCGTCCGGTGTATTGTCAGGATAATACGCCAACGTTGGATGCAGTGTAGTTCCCCCGCGTTTGTTTATTAGGGGACGGGTCCCAAAAATTTGACAGGACCGGCGGATTTTGGTATAATACATTAGATCCGTATAACCGAAAAGGATGTTCTCTATGATGATAGGAAATGTAAATCCGCCACTAATACGCGAACGGAAAATCATATTGCCCGATAGGCAACTTGTCCTTCCAAAGCGGTTCGACCATGTCACAAAACGGCGCATCCGCAGGGACCCCCAGGGCTTCCTTGCAAATATCCTCGGCATAGAGACTGAAGCGTCTGAAATCATTGAAACCGAACAGCTTTCAATGAAGACACACCTTGCCGATAGCTTCATACTTGTGACTATTGGCGGGAAACAAGCGATTGTGCACTGTGAGTTTCAGACACACGATAGTAGAGACGTGCCGATGCCGTTCCGCATGGCTGGTTACATCGGCACGGGTATTGAGGCTTACAAACTCCCTATCTATTCTCATGTCATCTATCTGCATCCAAAAGCAGGAGCTACCGACCCGGGGCAATACGTACAGGAAATTCCGGGGTATAATATTTTTATCCAATATCGCGTGCTTAGACTCGCGAAAATTGATGGACAACCCCTTCTAGATGCGAATCGGATAGGGCTTGTTCCGTTCGCTATATTGATGAAACCGCCTGCACAGGTAGATATGCCGGAATGGATTCGACGATGTGTGCGGACAGTTGAGGCAAGTTCACAAGATGAATCACAGAAAATAGAGTCGCTCGCAGACCTAGCTATTCTGGGCGGCTTAGCCCACGAGTATGAAAGTATTCGTGAAATTATAATGGAGGAAGCCGTGCAAGAATCTTCTACCATCCAATACTTTACTGAAAAAGGGTTCGAACAAGGACGAGAAGAAGGCATTCAACTCGGTATCCAGCAAGCCGAAAAAATGAGTATCCGCAAAGTCGTGCTAGCGACATTAGCTGCGAAATTTGAACCCGATGTAGCGGACACGTTAAAACCGCACCTTGAGGTCATTGACGATATTGAACGTCTGAATGCGCTCATAGAAGCCGCCGTACAAGCAGATAGCCTTGATGACTTCACACGCGCCTTGCTCGGCCTCAAAAACTGAATTCGATAAGAGGCAGGATAAAATGGAAATTACTGAAGTCAAATCGTTTGTTTCATCAACAGGACATTTCTTCGTCAAGGTAGAAACCGATGCCGGTATATTCGGCCTTGGGGAGGGAGGTTTACGCCGCCGCGCCCTTGCCTTAGCTGAGGTCGTTCGCTCGTTTGAACCCTTCCTTATCGGTGCTGACCCGTTTCAGATTGAGCATCTGTGGCAGGTCATGTTCCGTGGTGGATTCTTCCCGGGTGGTGTCGTTCAATCGGCAGCGGTCAGTGCTGTAGATATTGCACTGTGGGACATCAAGGGAAAGGCACTAAATGTCCCTGTTTATGAGCTGTTAGGCGGGCGCACAAGAGACAAGGTCGTCTGCTATCCGCATAATGGCGGCGGTACAATTGATGCCCTCGTTGAGAGCTGCCGTCAAACGCACGAGGCTGGTTGGAAATTTGTACGATGGGGGTTAGCAGATAGTGCCGGCGGGGGAACATTTGAACCGAGACGCGCTGTGCAATACGGCATCCAACAGGTGCAGGCAGTCCGTGAAGCATTAGGCGATGCTGTTGAAATTCTCGTCGATGTGCACACCCGTCTTGACCCCGCAGACAGTCTCGAATTTTGTAAGAAGGTTGAGCCCTATACCCCATTTTTCATCGAAGACCCGCTTCGGAGCGAAAACCCGGCAAGCCTTAAACGTCTTCGCCAACAGACCTCTGTCCCGATTGCTGTCGGCGAGCAATTTGATAGCAAATGGGCATTCCGACAAGCAATTGAAGAGGACCTGATGGATTATTGTCGTGTTGACGTGTGTATTGCTGGAGGTTTGACAGAAGCGCGTAAAATTGCTGGTTGGTGCGAAACGCATTATATCCATTTGGCACCACACAATCCGCTCGGGCCGGTTTCTACGGCAGCGTGTCTGCATCTCTGTTTATCATCCTCACTTGTCGGTGTGCAGGAGCTCCCGCGCGCGCCGATGTCTTCACTAACGGATGTGTTCCCAGTGCAGGTACCGTTTGAAGCGGGGTACCTCTTACCGCCTGAAGCCCCCGGGCTCGGTATTGAATTCAACGAAGCAGCACTCACCGATGTATCAACACAAGAATATGGGGCCCCTTACGGTTATCAACGCGATGACGGTTCTTATACCAACTGGTAGGGAAAAGTTTTTTGAGTGGATTCAACTTGGAAAAACCCGACAAAAAGGAGAAATATTATGACAACTGCTGAAATTAAAGCGATGGCGACAGAATATATTATTAACACCTACGGTGACAGAAGCCTTGCATTCGCTAAAGGTGAGGGGCCCTATTTGTGGGACGCGGAGGGGAAGAAATATCTTGACTTCCTCGGTGGGCTCGCTGTCAACGGTTTGGGGCATTGCCACCCAAACGTCGTCGCCGCTATCCGTGAGCAGGCAGGCAAACTGTTGCACACATCTAATCTTTACTATATACAACCGCAGGCAGAACTAGCGAAACTTCTGATTGACAACTCCGATATGCATCAGTGCTTTTTCTGTAATAGCGGGGCTGAAGCAAACGAGGCTGCAATTAAACTCGCGCGGAAATACACCAAAGACAGCGGTAGAACGGATGCTTACGAAATCATTACGATGGAGAATTCGTTCCACGGACGTACGATGGCAACTATCACTGCCACCGCACAAACGAAATACCACGTCGGCTTTGAACCGATGCTTGAAGGTTTTAAGTACGTCCCGTTTGATGACTTGGAATCAACCGAAGCGGCTATTAGCGAAAAAACCTGTGCTATTCTCGTAGAACCGATTCAATCTGAAGGCGGAGTCAATATGCCCAGCCAAGGTTACCTAAATGGCCTCCGCAATCTATGTGATGAAAACAATCTGTTGCTCATCTTCGACGAGGTCCAAACCGCTATGGGCAGATTGGGCACCTTTTTCGGATACCAAAGCTACGGTGTTGTCCCCGATGTGATTACAATGGCAAAGGCACTCGGAAGCGGTGTCCCTATCGGGGCTATGCTGGCGAAACGGGAGATAGCAGCGAGTTTCGTCCCGGGCACCCACGCGGCAACTTTCGGTGGCAATCCATTGGTCACTGCAGCCGCAGCAGCAACCGTCAGAACCATTTTGGAAGAAAATCTCGCTGTGAATGCCGTTAAAATGGGAAATTATCTCGCTGGCGGACTGATGGAACTCAAGGAGAACTACCCGGTTAAAGAGGTCCGCGGAAAAGGGTTGCTGCGCGGCTTAGTCATGGAGGTCGATGCTAAACCGCTCGCCGCAAAGTGTATTGAAAACGGGTTGGTCACTATTTGCACTAACGATTACGTCCTACGTTTCCTACCCCCACTCAATATCAATTCTGGCCATGTTGAAGAAGCTGTTAATATCGTTGAAAAATCGATGTCCGAGGTCCTGTAGATGAGATATCCCTCCTCACCATTTGTAGGCGTGAGCTTCAGTGCGCCATGGCAACGTTTCATGCTCTGTCTACTTTTCTTAGTGGCGATAACCAGCAGCGGTTGTGGAGGTAAGGCTCCTAATGTTGGTCCATCTACAACGAATATGTCCCGATTTGACGCGCTCCGGGGTACACTGCAGGAAAGATATGACCTCACAGGCTCTCTAAAAATTACGAAGATGAAGGTAGTAATTGCTGAGGGCGACCGGCATGACGAACTCCGCGAGTTGCTATGGTATAAAAGGGCTGAAGATGGGAGTGAACTCCTCCACATCCAAGCGTTGGGTGTGCCACTCTATGAAACAAGGGCAGTTGTTATTGCAAATCGCAATCAATTTATGCTCCGCCTTATCAATGAACAGGAGGCATATTTAGGTGAATTATCCGATGGCGTTTTGCGCCAAATCTTCGGTATTGACCTGCGCGTGTCGGATGTGCTCAGTGCTATTTTCGCCAACCCGTTTCTGGATGGCCGCATTGCGGAGCTGAAGGTTGTCACATCAGGTAACAAATTCGTTGTAACGCGCCCGGGTGCGGAAGAGGGAGCCGTAGAAACGATTGTGCTCTTCGTCCGAGATGACGAACCGCGTGTGACAGAATGGCGTATCAGCGATAAAAATGGTGAACTTCAACAGCGCATCGTTTTCTCAGACTATCAGGAGGTTGATGGTATCCTCCGACCCCACACGGTTGAAATTGAGCGGCCCCTCGAAGAGACTCAAGTCGTTGTGAAAATCGCTGAGGTACAACTGAACGTTGAGATTAAGGACAGCAAATTCGACTTCACCCCGTTTCTCACAGAGGATGTCACAATTAAATTGTTGACAGATGTGCCGAAATGAAGAGATTAGATAGTTTACGGGTTCGCGCGCATGCCAAAATCAACCTCTATTTGGATGTTATCGGCAAACGTGCGGATGGATACCATGAACTTGAGACAGTTTTCCATTCCATCGACTTGCACGATGTTATTATCATTTGCAGGCGGGACAGGCAGGGGATAACAGTTCACTGTGAACATCCAGAGGTGCCGTGTGATGAAAGCAATATAGTCTATCGGGCGGCGCAATCCCTCAGCGATACAGTGGGTGGATTCGGGGGTGTTGAGATACAGATTCATAAGCGAATACCTGTCGCAGCAGGGCTCGGGGGGGGAAGCGCAAACGCTGCGGCTGTCCTCCACGGTATCAATCAACTTTTTTCGTTGGGTTTACCCCAGGACACGCTGATGCAACTCGGGGTACAATTAGGGGCAGATGTTCCGTTTTGCCTATTAGGGGGGGCAGCACTCGGACACGGTATCGGTGAGATTTTAACCCCATTACCCGCGCTTGTGAATGTGCCGCTACTCCTTTTAAACCGAGGTGTAGCGATTTTAACAGCGAATGTCTTCAAAAATTTACATTTTTTCTTGACAAATGAGAAAAAAGTAGGTATAATTATAAAGACTTATGTTGAGAAGGGTGATGTCGTTGGAATTTCAGAAAACCTGTACAATCTGCTTGAAGTGCCGGTTTTCTCCAAATATCCCGAACTTGCCACGCTTAAAACCGAACTAGCGAAACAGCCGGGCTGTTCCGGCGCGCTGATGTCGGGAAGTGGGGCCACGGTGTTTGGCGTGATGGAAGACATCGCTGCAGCACAACAGGCCGAATCACACTTCAAAAACAACGTCAACTTTCACACAACGACTGCCACAAGTGCTGTCGGTGTGTACATCGATAATTGAAGGGCGGTGGCCAAGCGGTAAGGCACAGGTCTTTGGAACCTGCATGCGTAGGTTCGAATCCTACCCGCCCTGTTCTTTATTTACTAAGACAAAAGGTTTAAAAGTATAAAATGCAACAAGCGAAATTAGAAATTCAACAACGAGACACCTTCGGAAAACAAGGGGCCCGTGCCCTCCGACGCGCGGGGGATGTGCCAGCTGTCCTCTACGGACGCAAGCAGGGGACCGTAGCAATCCAACTCAACGAACGCACATTCAAACAATTCCTCCGAACCTACGGTGAAAACGTCATCATTAATATGGAAGTCACCGAAGGCAATCCGGAACCTGTCATTATCAAAGAAATTCAACGTGACCCTGTGGAAAAACAGACTATCCTTCATGCAGATTTTATTAGAATCTCGTTGGATGAACCTGTAACATCAACTGTCCCTGTTGTTTTGGTAGGCACTCCCGCAGGGGCACAGCACGGCGGGGTCGTCGAATTCCCACTCCGATACTTAACACTAAGATGCCTGCCCGAGCTGATGCCCAATGAAATTCCCATCGACATTAATCAGATGGAAATTGGCGATAGCGTCTATGTCCGAGACTTAGAACTTGCCGAAGAAATCGATATTTTAGATGAACTTCAACGGATGATTGTTACGGTCAGTCAGCCGCGTGTCCAGGTCGAAGAAGAGATTGAGCCAGAAGAAGGCGAAGAAGGCGAAGAAGGTGAAGAAGGTGAAGGTGAAGAAGGCGCAGCGGAAGCGGAAGAAAATGAAGAGCCAACTGAACCTGAAGTAATTTCACGTAGACGGCGTGGCGATGATGACGAAGATTGATAACACAGCTGGAGTACCACCCGTTTGGAGAAAAATGTGAAAATCAAAGATTTTCATATCTTTTTTTTATTCATTGGCGTAGTCGGCTACGCAATATACAGCGTTGCACAAATGCCAACTGTCCGATTCGTTGACAGTGAGGGAAAAACGCTCGACGAGGCACAAGCTGTTCTGCATGCCGAACAGCTTTACGTGCCGCTTGATACCGTCAAAACCGTTTTTGACCCGGAGATGACACACCGTTATAGTCTCCCTACAAAACAGCTCACTTTGAAAACGAAAGGCAAACAGCTCCTCTTACAGATAAACGACTCTAGCGTCTCCATCGATTCCGGAAGACAAATTGTTACGCTCCCAGCACCCCCCCGGGTGATTCGGGGAGAACCGATGTTACCCATCGCTTTCTTTTACCAACTGCTCCCACTCCTTGATAACGTTGAGGTACGCTACAACTCTAACCTTCAACGTATTCGGATAATGTCCAAAACGGAACAGGCACCCAACGCCTCCGAAGACAAGCAGGAATGGACAGTTATTATTGACCCCGGACACGGCGGGGAGGATGACCTCGGTTGTGAAAGTCAGGCGGGACTCCTTGAAAAGGATATCGTTCTTTTACTCGCTAAAGAAATTCAAATTCTCAGCGAACAGCAAGGGCTCTCGATTCGGCTCACGCGTGCCCGGGATGTCAAAAAGACGCGTATTCAACGTATTCAAAGTGCAAACCGAAATCGGGGACAACTGTTTCTGAGTTTGCATTGTAACGCCTCCTTTTCGCCAAATGACAGCGGCATGCAGCTTTACCTCAATAACCCGAACGGGCTGCTTCGATTCCAAAACCCTGTCAAATCAGCATTCAGCCGGGAACGTCTGAGACTTCTGCCGCAACCCAATTTTCTGTCGCAGAGCCGAGAATTTGCTACCTTGCTTCAGAAAGAGTTGGATTTCATGGCAGAAAAACCGGTTGTTATAAACGAATTACCTATAGTCGCGCTAGCGGATGCGTCTATGCCTGCTGTGCTGCTGGAGCTCGGTTTTCTCACTAATACAGCAGATGTTATATTACTTTCCAACCATGACCATATCAATGAACTCGCGGCAGCTATTCTCCGCGCCATACAGGTATATTCCGCAGCGGCTAAACCGCCAGCCGATGCTGCTGAGCAGCAGGAAAACGAACAGCACCAGGAGTAATCTAGATTGTGAAGGATAACACTAAAATTATTCTTTCAAGACTCTCCGTGATATGGGGCATAACCCTGGTAGGTATTATTATCGGGCTTGCTATCACCCTCCTGCTGATTTCCCGGACGAAGCAGCATGCACCACAACCCCCACCCCGACTGCCGGATGCTGCTAGTCCCTCAGATAACCCACCGCCCCCACAACAGGCAAACCTATTTCTTTTGGACGCGACATCCCTTGAAATCGCGCCTGTTAAAATGGAACTACGTCTCTACTTGGAACCCGCGGAACGTTTGAAACAGATAATAGAAGCACTTGTTCGCGAAACACCGCCCAACTTCAGAAATCCGATTCCGAGAGGAACAGAGCTCACTGAAGCATATATTGACAGTCAAAAAACCGCATATCTAGACTTTTCACGACAGCTCATCGATGGACATATTGGCGGAACGACAGCAGAATTTTTAACCATCACTGCTATTCTTAAAACCATCTTTGATGCATTCCCCGATGAAATTAAACAGGTTCAAATCTTAATTGAGGGGAACGTAGTGGAAACACTCGCCGGGCACCTAAATATTTCACAACCGCTGCGGTTTTGATGCGGCAATTCCCACCGCTTCCCCGTATCCTTCCCGCTAACGGAAAGGTTATAGCGGCCGCGGACTGCGCGGAATACGTTCATGGAGAAACAGACGCTTGAAACTTATCGTTGGACTCGGCAACCCCGGTCCCCGCTATGAACACACCAAACATAACGTAGGTTTTCGCGTGATTGACGCGCTCTATAAAAAAGCGACATCCGGTAAGCACAAGCTGGCCTCCCAGCGCACCGCTTCGGATAATGTCTTGCTTCGCTGCAAATCGCTCATCGTGCAGACGACATGGCACGACACCCCGGTTATCCTTGCTAAACCGATGACATATATGAATAATAGCGGCACTGCTGTCTCTGCACTTGTCAACTACTTTGAAGTCCCGCTCACGGACCTCTGTATCGTCTACGATGATGTACATCTGGATATCGGGGTGCTTCGGATACGACAGAAGGGCAGCGACGGCGGTCAGAAAGGGATGAAGTCTATTATTCATCATTTAGGCACAATGGCGTTTCCCCGTTTACGCATCGGTATTGGCGAACCTGTCGGCGATATCGTCGATTATGTTCTCACCGAATTTTCGGAAACCGAAGAAATTGAGATAGCACAGACTATCGACCGGGCAGCCGATGCCCTCGAAACCCTCGTCAGCCAGGATATTCTTACCGTTATGAATCGGTTTAACGGACGCTAAACTCAAAGGATAGTAGACATACCTTAAAGAGATGGAAATATGGACAAAAAATATCGCGTTCAGAACGTGGCGGAAATACCGAGCCCTTCCCTACTTGTCTATCTTGCACAGGTTCAGCAAAATATTGAACGTGCTATTGCTATTGTGGATGGGGATGTCTCAAAACTCAGACCTCACGCCAAAACACACAAAACAGCAGAAATCATAAAAATGGTGCAAGATGCAGGTATTCTCAAACACAAGTGTACCACGCTGCGGGAAGCAGAAATGCTTGCACAAAACGGTATAGCGGATATTTTAATCGCTTATCAAATGGTAGGACCAAACATCAACCGATTTGTGTCATTACGGCAGCGGTTTCCACAGGTTGATTTCAAAGTCATCGTTGACCATCCGGCACCGGTGGCAGTACTTTCTGCCGAAATTGCTAAACACGGTTTGAACGTTAAAGTGATGCTCGATATGGATGTCGGAATGCATCGCACCGGTGTGCCTGTCGGTGCAGCAGCTGTTGATATTTACGCAGATATTGCGCGGGCAGACGGTTTACAACCGTGGGGTTTGCATGTTTACGATGGACATATCCATGACGAAGATATTGCCGCGCGCCGCGCTGCTTGCAATCAAAGTCTTGCGCAGGTAGAAGAGATGCGGGACATGCTTTCTGCGAAAGGGTTCGATGTGCCTTTGGTTGTGATGGGGGGTACGCCGACATTTCCTATCTATGCTAAAACCCCTGGGGTGGAGACATCGCCGGGGGCCTTCATCTTCCACGATTACGGTTACGCTACACGTTACCCCGACCTCGGTTTTACCCCCGCTGCACTGCTACTGAGCCGCGTCATCAGCAGACCTACCCCGAACCGGATTACCCTTGATTTGGGCCACAAAGCTATCGCTGCTGACCCGGTAGGGGTGCGTGGCACGGTTTTAAGTATTGACAACGCGGCGGTAGACAAACAACATGAGGAGCATTGGGTGGTTAATATTCCTGAAAGGACACCTATCCAAATCGGACAAGAGGTTTACGTTTGTCCGACACATATCTGTCCATCGGTTGCGTTGCATCCGTTCTATTATGTGATAGATGCTGATGGGTATTGCAGGGAAACGTGGGAGGTCACTGCACGAAATCGGAGTTTGTCTTGAGGTGGCGAAAATAGGAAAATACTGGATTTGCCGTTGAGCTATCCATAAAGTGCATCTGCTAGGTTATTAGGGACACCACAACGCGATGTCTTAATTTCAAATGTCCCGCCTCGGAAACGCACTTTAGACCTATTGCTATTAAGCTCTCTAACTTCCGCAGTGCGAATCCCCCTGCTGTGGAACAAGATAGGACAGCATGCAATTGTGAAACCTTTGTCCTGCGGCACAAAGGGATTCGCGAAAGTCGCGCCTCCCTTCAATTGTTTGGAGACTTCTGATGCATCAACTGCCCACTCTTGAGTTCCATTGGCACCACTACATAGGTATTTTGGGAACGCTCGTACAAAAATATAACGTAGTCACAGATTTTTTGCCCTTCCTGCCCACTCGGGAACACCGCGTCCATATCCACAATAATTAAATCGGGGGGAACGCCGGTCAAATCTACGCGACATCTATCTCGGCTAAGCGATTTACTATTGTTATCAATCAGGTTTTCTTCGCCTATTCGCGTTCGGATGTAACTAAGTAAAGTGCTCATGTTAGCCGTGAGTATCCCCTGATGCTGCCTTGAGCCGATTCCGAAGGTTTACCGCCCGATTGTATAGATGTTCCGCCACGTCTCCATATTCCCTTGGTTCGATGCCTTCAATATGATTGTATTTAATCTCTTCCACTGCTCTATCCCTTTGAAACAACCAGACTCCAACCTGTTCTTTCTGAAGCGAAATCTGAGGCTCACTAGTTTTTTCTCCTATTTGCTCTAGTTCCCCTTCGCGAATCAGATTTGCGATTTCTTGAAGCAACCAGTCGCTGTGTGTTGTTGCAACCACTTGCACACCCGCGCGAACTAAGCGAGCAAGGATTACTGCCATCTTCGCCTGCGTATCGGGATGCAGGTGTGCCTCCGGTTCTTCAATGATAAGCGTATCCCCCGGACAGATTCCACCCCGCAGAAAGAGCACCAACGGCGCAAGTTCGGACACAATTGCCGAAGCATGGCTTAGCCGAAGCATATCCTCTGTTCTGTGTGGACAGTACAGGAATTCTGGGTATCCACTTGGCGAAGAGCTTGCCACTATTTTCCCATCAAGTAGGTCTACCTCCAAAGTATCGGCGATAGCGAGTAGTTCGCTATTAGACACGCCGCTTTCTTTATAAAGTATTAGGTGTTGGAGAAAATCAGCTAGTATCCCTGTCAACGTTGCCCCCTTTGCTTTATCTGCTGTAAATGCACGAGTGGCGCGCGCTACAAGTGAACTTGCAATTATCGCATGACTCTGGATAGCACCGCTACGGGAAGCAGGTAAGTAGTAACACTGCCGAACTTTAATAGGGCGGTAGGAGAATTTAGAACGTTCTATCTCCTCAGGACGAATACACAGATTCTCGCTAATCTGTTCCGATACGGTGGTATTGCTCCCCGAATTCCGGAGTGCAACCCGCCAAAGCTCCTGATTCGCCTCCCGTACCGCCACGGAAACGGCCATTTCATCCCACGGGGCTGCGGATGCCCGAAGGAGTTTTGAAACGGAACTGCGGTCGAAACAACGTTTGAGTTCGTTCTCAAAACCTTCACTGTTTCGCAGCCCTGCTCTCACCTCGTCGCGAATTCGCTGCGGAAGTTCCGAAAACTTAAGCGGTTGATTACCTATTTCCAGTTTTTTGGGGAATTCCTGAATGTCATCCGTGGGTACACTGCTATCTCCTGAAAAATCTGTTTCCAATAAGACTTCCGAGAATAATGCGTTCGCTCGATTTAGCAAGGGACAACGTGGAAATCCCTCAAGAATGCCGTGCAACGCATAGATAAGCGTAGAGAAATAGGTTTTTCCTGTGTTGCTCGGACCGACAAATACCGTCAAGGGTCGGAGCGCGATTGCAGCTTCCGCAATCGGGCCAAAATTCTCCACAGCGATTTCGACATTTGGGTGTGGCGGCACCGTTGCTGTTTGCGTCTGTTTCGTTTCGCGTAGTGTCATTTTTTCTATACCGTGTTGTTGAGCAGAACCCCCGCAAGATTCTTTGCTTGAGCACATTTACTCCGCCTAATCCCTATGTTCCGGCTGCGGAAGCGGACTTTGGCACTTTCAAGTCGATAGAGTTGAGATTTATCAATACCTCTACCGTGGAAAAGGACAGGAACACATCTAATTTTGAGCGTTTTCAGAACAGCGTCTGACCCTCTAGATAAGCTTCCAAATATCTCCATGACGAAATCTGCAGCTTTTTGCAGCTGTTCGCGAACATCAGTTGTTTTAAAGGTACCACTTTTAAGCTCAATTAACACAACGACCAAACTGTTTTGAATTGTATCCGCGTAGAAGAGAACGTAATCACACCGTTTCGTGTCTATTTTACGTCGTTTAAACTCACATTCAAGGTCCACAATAATCCGTGAAGGTGGAACGTCCTCTAGATAGACACGACATCCGTCTCCGCTACAAGACGTACTCAAACACTCTTGGTTCACCCGTTCCGCAATTTCGGTAAGTAGCTCTTCTAATCCCACTCGTTGTTATCCTTGGTTAGCTTCCTCAAGTAGGTCTTGGAGGTTAACAGACCGGTCATAGAGTTTATGGGCAATCTCTTCGTAATCCTTTGGCTCTACACCTTCGGTCCGGTCAAACGGAATTGGTTTGACCGTTCCCTCCTTTTGGAACCACCAAGTTCCCACCTCATCCGATAATAACCAACTTTTTAATTCATTCGTTTGCTTTGTAGATGTGTCTGTTTTCTTTAGCTCCCCTATCCGGATTAAGTTGCCAATCTCTTTGAGCAGCCAGTCGCTGTGGGTTGTCACAACTACACGTACACCCGCTCGAACTAAGTTTGCAAAAGTTAATGCTACCTCAGTTTGCGCGCCGGGGTGTAAGTGTGCCTCCGGTTCCTCAATAATGAGTGTATCTCCAGGACTAATGACCCCGCGAAGAAATAGCACCAGGGGGGCAAGTTCAGAAATCATTGATGAGGCTTGGTTCAGATGAATATCCTCTTTCATTTCCCACGGACGATAAAGAAATCTTGGATATCCGTTCGGTGAAGGCTGCCAGATAATTTCCCCGCCGAGGATATTGGCCTCTAAGGCATTGGCAATAGCATTCATTCCGCCACTATGTTTCTTATCTGTAGAGTAGAGTATGATATGTCGCAGGAAGTCTGCCAGGCCTTCAGAAAACGTTGGAACTTCCGGGGAGCGTTCGAACCCCGTACGGGTAAAATGTGCTACTAGAGAGCTTGCAATTATGCTATAGCTCTGCATGATACCACTTCGCGCAGCAGGCAGATAGTATATATCTCCTGCTGCGCTGCCGAGTTCATCGATGAGCCCCCATAGTTCTGAAAACCCTAGGATTTTTTCGGGTGCCGGTTCACCTGCGGGCCGAAGAAGCAGCTCCTCACTGACCCAGCCATCTAAGGTGATTTCTGATTCGGAAGTCTTCATATTGAAGTGCCAAATGTTTTGATTTGCCGCATGCACCTTCAATGAAACCCCCATTTCGTGGCGACAATTGCCACTCGACCTTCTCATTTCTCCAACAGAGGCTACATTGAAACAATTCTTAAGTTCGTCCGTGAGTTTTTCTGAATCTGTGAAATTTGACTGGACTGAGTCGCGCACCCTCTGAGGTAAGTCCGAGAGTTTTAGAGGCTGGTCGTTCATGTTTAATTTTACAAGTAATTCCGCAATTTCCTTTTTCAACCCAGGAGAAACAGTCAAGGGGGTAGGTTCCACATCTGATACTATCTCAAATTCAAAGAGACGTTCTTGAATGAAGCGGATAGGGAATCCTGAGAAACCTTCAAATGCTTTGTGCAACGCATAGATAAGCGTAGAGAAATAGGTTTTTCCTGTGTTGCTCGGACCGACAAATATCGTCAAGGGTCGGAGCGCGATTGCGGCTTCTGCAATCGGTCCAAAATTCTCGACAGCGATTTCGACATTTGGGTGTGGCGGCACCGTTGCTGTTTGCGTCTGTTTCGTTTCGCGCATCGGAATTTCTCCTTTGAGAAATTGGGTCACTGTAGTTTACCGTCAACCCACAGTTCATATTCATAGTGCCATATCCGGTAAAGAATCCGGACGATGAAGGGCAATCCATCAATTTTGAAACGATGCACTAATCCTGTGTCCCAGAATTTGGAAGGTCTTTCGTAGATAAGCTCATCGTAGACATAGATATGGACTTTGCCTGACCATGCCCGCCAATGCTCAACACGAACAGTATGAGGATTTTCGGTTTTTACGTACCACTCTTGAGTTCTCATTGTTTGCTTTCTCCATGTACTTTTTGGACAGCGTCAACCAATTTTTCCGTGCCAAACCGCACCACATCTGTTGCTGGCAATCCTGTTTCCGCTTCTGCGGCAGCAATTGCTTCCTGCGCTGCCTTCTCAGTCAAATCGAAACAATTTAACGCTATCCCGATGACCTTGGCAGGTTTAATCGGTGCAGTTAGCATTTCATAGTGTGCAATCAGCTGCGATAACGGGGGCAACGGCACTGTATACCGTGCAACCGTGTCCCGCGAGGGTTGATGACAGAATATCATCGCATCCGGCATGCTTCCGTGGAGCAGACTTAGCGTTACACCAGAATACCCCGGGTGTACTAACGACCCCTGCCCTTCGACAATCAAAAGGTCGTGATTTTTCGCGCCTTCAAGCACAATCTGCTCCGCTGCGCCTGCGGTGAAATCGGAGACGACTGCATCAATTGCAATTCCCCACCCCCAGACCATGATGCCGTTCTGTCCTGTGGCGCAAAACTCGGCATTGTGTCCGCGTGCCCGTGCCGCGCGCGTAACCTCTATACCGGATAACATTTTCCCGACACGGCAATCTGAACCGACCGTCAGGATAACGGTGGCATCCACATCGGCGGCTTTACATGTGGCAACTGGCAAATTATCGGGCGGTTTTCGGGCATCCCATAGGACGACACCTTCTGCTTCTGCTAACTTTGCAAGTTCAGGGTCATCACTCAAAAAGTGGTGGAGCCCGCTCATGACATGCAAACCTGAACCAATTGCTTCTCGGAGGATTGCGCGCCAGGGAGGCGGCAACTCACCACCGGGCGGTGCAATGCCGATAGCCAATAGTGTCGGTTGAAACCGCATCGCCTCAGCAAGCGTGTGAACAATAGGGATGCCTGCGCCAATTTCAATGACATCACTGACATCTTGCCCCGCTTTTGTGCTATCAATGACTGCGACGACGTTGTCGGGCAGATAACGGACTAAAACCGTCGCTGTCTTTGACTCAAGCACACCGAACGAACCTTCGGCAAGAATAACGATTCTGTGTGATTTAGGGTTTAGTTGTTTTTTCATCTGTTTATACCGTAAACGTGCAATTGCCGGTGTATCGTTAAAATCTACTATAATCAGATTACCACAAATCAGAATCATTTTCAAGGGGTGTGTAAAGTTTTCGTACACTAGTTTGTAGTAGGGCGATTCATCGCCCGTCGTGTAGGGCTCGTTTCGCTATCCGTCCAGCGTTTATTACACATTCAGTTATAACGGGTAATTTATCACACGTAATCCTAAAACGTGCTATGGTATTTCCAAAGGTGCCAACGGGCAATAAATGGTTCCCCTACTACGAACGCTGCTCTGACGCGCAATGCGTTTCCCTTAGGAGCAGACCGCTGGTTCCCAAATACTAAACATCGCTCTGAACACAAAAGCTGCATAACCTTGTACAAAAACTGAAATGCACAAAAGCCCCTTCCGCGCCTTCCGTGTTCTCTGCGCTAATCCGCGATTCAGACAACACACGCGAAATCCACGCTTCCACCCTTCCCCTCTTCCATCCTTCCATCCTTCCATTTATCATAGTACAAAACCTTGCACACTCAAAACTCACCTATAGAGGTGGCAGAAATTGGCGGAGATGTCTGCATCCCAGCGCGAACCCATCTAAGCCCGGCATTCCCCGGTCCTCGTTCTCAACGCAAAGGATATAATCGTACCCAGACTCTACCAATGCCCCGATGATAGTTCCCCAATTTAATTGTCCGCGCCCAGGAACTCTGTACTGCCACCACCAATTGCCGATAACTCCTTGGCGGAAAAGCATACGCGGACTGATTTCGCAATCCTTGACATCCGCATAATACCATTTGCCACTGAACATACGAATTGCGTCTTCAGCAGGTAAAATTCCCATCCATAGCCAATGTGAGGGGTCACAGGATAAGCCGAGTGCATCCGAGGGTACAGCATCAAGAATCCGTTCCCACATTTCGGGATTACACGCTATATTCCCCATGCGAACAGCACAATCTAAGGCGAGCCGCACGCCTTTTTCCTCCGCAAATTTAACGACAGGTGTCCACATCTCCTTAAACCGTTCCACAAGCTCAATGGAGCGGTCCCCGGGGTTGCCGGGTTCGGAAGAGAATTGCCCATAGAAGTGCCAACTCACCGGGCTGCCCGCGTACGTCACCAGCACCGGAGCACCGAGGCGGTGTGTTGCTTCAATAGCGGACATCAAGGTGTCGCGAGCGGTTTCACGTTTTTCTATATCATCGTCGAGAAGGTTGCAATGTGCCGTTAGCGCAGCGAGATAGATGTCGTTTGCGGATAAAATCTCCTTGATTTCTTCTGTGCCAGCCTGTATAATTAGACTCGGTTCAAAAACGCCGGAGGCGTTGGGGCGGATTGCATCAAAATCGTTGACTTTTGCCCACTGTGCACATTCGGTAAGGCTCCATGCACCACCGCCGACACTGGTACTAAAACTGATGTTCATGATTTTCTCCCTTGGTTTTTTCTGTGTTCAATTTAGTCTACAATTATGCGAATTCTTTGTCAAGAAAATCTCAATACAAATGGCAATTAGCAAATGGCGATTAGCAATTGGCAAGATGTTGTGATCCTAAGCAGATTTTTGACACGCGTCAGAGACTTCTGGTTTCCAACAGTCATAAGTCAAATTCAATTGACACGCGTCAGCGACTTCTGGTCTACAATTATGCAAGTTCTTTGTCAAGAAAATCTCAATACAAATGGCAATTAGCAAATGGCGATTAGGCAAGATGTTGTGATCCTAAGCAGATTTTTGACACGCGTCAGAGACTTCTGGTTTCCAACAGCTATAAGCCAAATTCAATCTGACCTACAATTATGCGAATTCTTTGTCAAGAAAATCTCAATACAAAACTGCTCGACCTATATCATCAACTCCGAGCACAATATGGACCCCATAATGGCCCCCAAGTGGTGGCCCGCGGATACGCCGTTTGAAGTGGCAATCGGTGCCATCTTAACGCAAGCCACAGCATGGCGGAACGTAGAGAAGGCGATTGACAACCTCAAAGTAGCGGAGGTTTTTACGCCTGAACGGATACAAGCTATCAGCCAGGTCGAATTGGAACATCTTCTCCATCCCTCCGGATATTATCGTGCAAAAGCGAAGAAGGTTCGCGCCTTTGTGGAACATATTGCAGAACGTCCCATGCCCGTGATGTTTACCCAAGATGTCCCCGAATTACGTGAGGAGCTGCTCTCTATCTACGGTGTCGGTCCGGAAACAGCTGACTCAATTATCCTCTACGCCGCAGAGAAGCCTAGCTTTGTCGTGGATACTTACACCTATAGACTCCTCTACCGATTGGGGTGGGTTGATGGAAATTATCATTATGCGAAACTCCGGGCTCTCTTTATGGATAATCTACCGCACGATGTCGCTCTGTTTAACGAATACCACGCGCTAATCGTTCGTCATGGTGCAAGAGTATGCCAGAAAACACCAAAATGTCAAGCATGTTGTTTGCAAAACGTGTGTGCATATTTTCAACGTGAAACTGAAGATATTTAATTTTGTAGCATAAACTTGTCAGTTCGCGCAGCAATAGGCGGAAAAGGACGCGGTTTGCACCACGGTTCGGACATCATAAGCAAAAAAAACGCTGGACGATTCCCTTTTTTGCGTAAGTTGTATATTAAATACTGTCTACCGCTCGAAATTTGAAAAAAATGACATTTTTTGGAATTTTAACTTGACAAATGCTTTTTTAGCGTGTATGATTAATAATATGGATATGCACAGACTTGCAGTCTATGCACAACACCGATTTTACTGCTATTAAGGTGGCAACTTCGGTTAGGTTATGAAGCATCGTCCATTTTTGGCGAAGGTATTGGCTTTAAGCATGGCAACATTTAAGGAGGAAAATAATGTTAACATTAAGATCAATCGGTATCGCAGTAGCGATAACATGTTCCCTTCTGTTCGGGATGGTCAATAGCAGCGATGCTGCTGAGATAACGTCTATGTCTTTATATGCGAGTGATTACGGATACACCACTGTTCTTCTGACAGCCGATGAAGATATAGACTTTGTAGAATGGTCGATAAATCGTGATCCCCATGACCCTGACTCTGAATATGAAAAACTATTCACAAGTTCACACAGTGACAGAAGTATCGAGGTATACTTGGGATTCTTCCCGGGACACATTAAAGGTAAAAAGTATCGCATAAAGGCAGTCGCGTGGTTTAGGAATGAGGATAATACGTTCACCACGAACACCGACACTGTGCCGAACACAGTCTATCAACCGATAACCACATCTGGCATTCTCAAGACCGAAGAAGACGGCGGCAAAGACGGAAAATTCCGAGTCACCGGTGCCTATGGTTATGCGGCCATTTATCGTCAGTATTTTGATGGACTCGTTTTCGGCATGAGTGGCTCTGCCTATGCATCTAACGGGACTCAGCACACACTCAGCGCTGTCGCCTGGTTCCGACATCGAGAGTACACCGGCGAAGACGGCGCGGTTTTAGATGAAAAACTAGATAACAAGTCAAGCAAGGAAATTAAGCCCGGTCAATCGTATAATGTTTTATCCAATCCTATGATTCTCGAATATTGGCACGGTAGACCTATGAGACGGAATGAAGAGCGTTTTTTTAATGCACATACCCATCTCCAAGTGTCTAGCACTAGAGGGGCGCGGATTGTAGATGATTGGGAAGCAGATACACAACAACAGACAGGGACAGCTGCTGTGAAGTTTACGCATGAAGATAATCCGGAGTAGTCAATCCATTATACCGGCAGGGGACACGCGCCCTTGCCACTCTCTAAAAGGAGCAACGTTATGAATGGATACAAAGTTTTTTTGCTATGCTTGCTGCTTCTGCTTTGGTCGACCGTAGCCTATACCAAAATCCTTTTCGGTTCAGAACGCGACGGGGAGGTAGGCAAACCCAGCGGCGGGGTGCCGGGTATCTACGTAATGGACGACGATGGCAGCAACCTGACACTTCTTATAGAAAGCAAAGAGTGGAAACCAGGATCCGCGCGCTGGTCGCCCGACGGTAAACAGATTGTGTTTGAGTACGGTGTTGACGTCTACTTGATGAATCCGGATGGCACATCTGTTCGCCGCCTCATAAATAGAGAAATAGATACTTTTCTCATGGGTTTTTCATTTTCACCGGACAGTAAATCCATCGTTTTTAGTAGAGATTTTGATAGGAGAAACACCATCACCGTGATGGACATTGCAACGAGAGAGATGAAAGTCATCGCGGACGTAGATGCTGTCAATTGCGAGGTGTCCCCGGATGGCAAACAGATTGTGTTTGATAAACCTTCGGCAGTCGGTGGTGGCGGGAACACAATATGGATTATGGATGCAGATGGTCATAAGCGGCACCCACGTATTCGCCCACTTATTCCGCCTCCCCCGCAGCAACAATTCTTTACCCACCGATTAAAACCGCGCTGGTCTCCTGATGGACAAAAAATTCTGTTTATGCAAAGAGAGTATATTTACAAGCAGTGGCCCGGTCTGGGGAACGCGCTAATCTACCTTGCACATCGGTATATGATTTGTGATCGAAACGGAGAGAACATCAAACAACTTGGAATACCCATAGACTACGACGGGGTCAGCGCGGCCTGGGCGGATGACGGAGCATCTGTCGTTTTTACAGCGCGTAAAGATATGCCGTTGAATGAACCGATACCGAGAGATTTTGTGTGGCCCCCGAGTTATGTCTATAAATATCATATACGGACAGACAAAATCACACAGCTCACAGACGACCCAGGGTGGGATCAAATAATAGATTGGATCAGCGATGATGTGCTGCCTGTCTCACCAGCAGGCAAAAAAAAAGTAACGTGGGGGACACTCAAGCAGTAGATTAGACAAAATCAAAAGAACATTCCATCCGTTTTACCTATCTCACCGCTTTTCCGTTATAATCAGCATCTGATTTGTCTCAACATTTTCAAAGGTTTCTACGTGTCCACAAAGCCACCGCACCGCTACTGAGTCAGCACGCGTCGCTGTGCCTAATCCGAAGTGCAACCGCATATCGCTTTGACTCAGATAACCGGAACCGCTTTTGACCTCTCGGATTTGCTGCAATTCTCCGGTGACAACCGTCACCCGTGCCCCAATTGCATCGCGAGCACAATGGGTGCCGAGTAACTGGACGCTTAGCCAACGCCCCGCGTTTCCAACTGCATTTTGCAAAACGGTCGGTGTGTCTTTCAGGTTAGCGACAACGATATCTACATCGCCGTCGTTATCAATATCGCCAAAGGCTGCGCCGCGGCTTACCTTCAGCGGGGATGCAACCGCTTCTGCGGCAAACGTTTGCCCTCGCTTGTTCCAGAAAAGTTGATTCGGTTGTGTGTATGTGCCGACCGGGTCCATCTCTGCAATATTATCGTCGAGGTGCCCGTTAGCGACAAATAGGTCAAGCCAACCGTCGTTGTCAAAATCTACAAAGTCCACACCCCAAGCCAAATAGGGGAGACTCTTTTCGCCGATGCCTGAGGCAAAGCTCACATCGTTGAAAAACCCGTTTTGGGCGTTGTGATAGACGCTATTGACCTGATCTTGAAAGTTCGTAATGACGATATCGAGAAAACCGTCATTGTCAAAATCGCCGAGATTCGCGCCCATGCCGCTGTAGGCGCGTCCCTCCTCACTGAGGGCAACTCCAGCAAAAAGTGCATCTTCAGTAAACGTGCTGTCCCCGTTGTTGCGGTAGAGAAAATTTGGAGTGGTATCATTTGCCACAAAAATATCCACATCGCCATCGTTATCTACATCGCCGCAGACAACGCCGAGCCCTTTGCCAGGGGGTGCCGTAATTCCTGCTTTTCGTGTTACATCAGTGAACGTGCCATCGCCGTTGTTGCGGTAGAGTCTATCTGCTGCCCCTGATAAGGCTTCAGGCGTACAATAGACCGGCACGCCGTGACGGGTGCACTCCGGATTTGCGTCTGTCCTGAATTGGACATAATTCACAACGTATAGGTCCAGATCGCCATCGGCATCATAGTCTAAAAAAGCGCATCCGCTACTGAGTCGATTGCAGCCGACACCCGCGTGCTTTGTTACGTCGGTGAACGTGCCATCGCCGTTGTTCCGATACAACACATTTGCGCCGTAGTTCGTCACATATAGGTCGGAGAAACCGTCGTTGTTATAATCTCCCACACAGCATCCCAAACCGTAACCTGTATCGCCGACACCTGCCTCGGTTGTCACATCGGTAAACGTACCATCACTGTTGCGATAAAGCGTGTTTTTCGGTGGAATTGGTGAGGTTGCCCCGGGTAAATCCCCTCCGTTGACGAGGTAAATATCTATAGCCCCATCGTTATCAAAGTCGAAGAGGGCAATCCCCCTTCCGAGCGGTTCGATGAAGTATTTTTTACCGCTCTCACCGTTGGCATCGCGGAATTGGATACCGAGTTCTCTCGTCACATCGGCAAACCGTGCGGCAGCACTTTGTGTATCGCTCCAACCCGCTTCGATACCGGATAGCAGTATAAAAAATATTGTAAGATATATCAATTTTCTGTATGCCATTGTGTGTAGATATGCTATAATGCTAAAAGTATATGTTCAATGGATAATTCAGCATCATGTTACATGAGTTATTAAGCTAACTTAGAAAGAAATCCGCCTGCAACAGCGGCGCAGGCGAGCGGAGGCCCATGATTCAAATTTTTGTATCGCATTGTGTGTATATATGCTATAATGCTAAAAATATATTTTTTTCTGAACTCAGTTCATCTATTAGGAGATATCTAATGGCTAAAAATTTACGTTTTGGTGTTGTCGGTTTGGGCATGGGCATGAATCGCTCCGGTATGATTCACAGTACCGAGGGGGCTGACCTCGTGGCTGTTGCGGACCTGGATGCAGGTCGATGCAAAGCAGCGGAGGAACGTTTCGGATGCGAAAGCCATGGCGACGCGCTTGAGATGTTCGACCGCGACGATATTGACGTTGCAATGATTATGACCCCCAGTGGGCTCCACGGTAAACTCGGAGAAGAAGCAGCACGGCGCGGTAAACATGTTATCACGACAAAACCGATGGATGTCAGCGTCGAAAATTGTGATGCACTCATAAAAACCTGTGAAGACAACGGTGTCAAATTGCTCGTTGACTTCGGTGAACGATACGGCACACACAATAGACGAATTAGGGCTGCGCTCGAACAGGGTGAAATCGGGAGACCGCTCTTGTGTGAACTTCGTATGAAATGGAAACGCCCGGATAGCTACTACGTCGGATGGCACGGCACATGGGAATTTGATGGCGGCGGCTCCATTATGAACCAGGGCGTGCATTACATTGACCTGATGTTGTGGTTTATGGGGCCCGTCAAACGTGTCATCGGGGCACACTTCGATGTTTATGATCACGAAAATTGTGAAACCGAGGATATGACCTCCGCAATACTGGAATTTGAAAACGGCGCGCTGGGTCACGTTCTGACAACGACAACGTTCCCGGGCAGTAGCGTTTCAATGATTCACATCCACGGCGAAAAGGGTATCGTTGGGCTCGGGCCAGAGATGTGGCAGTTTGCTGAAGGTGAAGAACCGGAGATTGAACTTCCGCCTTACCCCGGTAATGTTATCCAAGATATGCTCCGCGTCATCCATGAGGATGCTGCCCCCGCTGTTGACGGTTATGAGGGGAGACGTTCTGTTGCACTGAACATGGCTATTTACGAATGTGCAAGGACCGGCCAATCGGTTACGTTATAGTTTTTCGCTTTCCTCCCATCCCGTTTGTAGGCGCGCTTTGTGAGCGTGCCTACTACTTTTCCGCTTTTGCTTTCAAATCGTAGAGGATGTTTACAGCATCTAGCGGTGTTACCTGCGCGAGCTCTAACTGTCGTATTTCTTCAATGAGTGGATGCGTTTTAGGTGTGAAAAGTGCCATCTGTAGTGCATCGTTCTGTAGCATTTTTCGAGAGACGCGTCGTTGCGGTTTCGGCATTTTTGGGTTCGCTTTCGGGGGTTGCCCCGTTGCCGCATCCGCCTCAACGCTGATATTGTGTTGCTCAAGCACTTCAAGGATCTGTTGTGCGCGGGAAATCACGGCTTGCGGTAACCCTGCCAGCCGTGCAACGTGAATTCCGTAACTCTGGTCAGCCCCGCCGGGGACAACTTTCCGGAGGAACGTCACCTTTTGTCCATCTTCATGGACAGCGACGTTGTAATTCTTTGCACGTTTGTATTTGCTGGCAAGTTCTACCAGCTCGTGATAGTGGGTTGCGAACAACGTTTTGGCACCCATCCGTTCCTCATCGAGCAGATATTCTGAAACTGCCCATGCGATACTGAGTCCATCAAACGTGCTTGTTCCGCGTCCGACCTCGTCAAAAATAACGAGACTTTTACGGGTGGCGTTGTTGAGGATATTGGCTGTTTCGTTCATCTCCACAAGGAAGGTGCTCTGTCCCATCACGAGGTTATCTGACGCGCCGACGCGTGTGAAAATCCGGTCTACTAAACCGATTTTCGCTGCGGATGCTGGTACGAAACACCCGACCTGTGCCATCAATACAATCAGGGCAGTTTGCCGCAAGTACGTACTCTTGCCGCTCATATTCGGGCCCGTGATGATATGCAACTGTTCGTCATCGCAGTTGAGAAGTGTATCGTTCGGAACAAACCCCTCCTGTGTGAACAGCTGCTCGACCACCGGATGCCTGCCATCACGAATCACGATTTCATCATCAGCCGTCACAGTCGGTTTGGCATAATTGTATTTCGAGGCGATGTATGCGAAATTGGCGAGGATATCAATCATCGCAAGTGCGGCGGCAATTTTTTGGATAGCCTCTGTAAACTGTGCCACTTCGTCCCGAATCTGACCGAAGAGTTCATACTCCAGTGTCTGTATGCGGTCCTCTGCGTTTAAAACCTTTGCTTCCTGCTCCTTGAGTTCCGGGGTGATAAATCGCTCGGAGTTCCGTAGGGTTTGTCTCCGTATATAGTGGTCCGGGACCATGGAGAGGTTCGGTTTTGTCACATCAATGTAATAGCCGAAGACCTGATTGTAACCGATTTTCAAGGATTGGATACCGCTCCGTTTCCGTTCCTCCTCCTGCATGGCGGCTATCCAGTCCTTTCCTTTTCCGACAATCTCCCGAAGTTCATCAAGTTCTTCGTTATAACCGTCACATATCACCCCCCCTTCACGGATAGTTGTGGGGGGCTCAGGGTGAATTCCACGTTCGATGAGGTCGGCAACCTCTGTAAGCGGGTCTAAGGTCCCGTTGAGGGATGTGAGCAATGTGCTCGCACAGTTTTGCAATTGTGCTTTGACATTGGGAATCAGGCGCAGGGAGTCTTTGAGTGAATGCAGATCGCGTCCGTTGACAGAGCCGAGGCTGATACGCGAGATGAGCCTTTCAATATCGTACATCTGTTGAAGTGCTTCACGCAAGTCCTCCTGTAGACCAATCTGGGTTTTGAGTTCGTCGACTGCGCTGAGACGTTCCTCAATTTCTTTTTCATTGAGCAGCGGTTTCAAGAGGCATTGGCGCATTTTTCTACCGCCCATGGATGTTACCGTCTGGTCTAGAACTTCAAGCAGCGTCCCTTTTTCGGAGCCGTCGCGAATAGAGGTTGTCAGTTCAAGATTGCGTTGTGTGTCGGCATCCAATACCATAAAATCGGCGAGGGTGTAGGTGTGCAGCGAGAGAATGTGCTCAACCTCCTGTTTTTGTGTTTCGTTTAGGTAATAGATAAGGGCACCGGCGGCACATATAGCGGTGGAGAGGTGTTCGCATCCGAATCCATCCAGCGAAATGGTTTGGAAGTGTGTGAGGAGTTCTGTTCGGGCTGTATCTTCATCAAATCGCCAATCAGGTAAAGAATTGAGTGTCACTTTGAGTTCGGTTTTGAGCCTGTCGAACATTGTCTCATCCTCGAAGGTGTCGGAGAAGAGACACTCTTTTGGAGAAAAGCGGTGTATCTCTGCCCAGAGACGTTCGCTATCCGTAAGTTCGGTTACCATAAATTCACCCGTTGACAGATCGGCGATTGCTAACCCGTACGTGTCTTTGTTGTTGAGATAAATTGAGATAAGATAATTGTTAATCTTCTGCTCAAGTGCCTTCGGGTCAGTTACGGTGCCGGGCGTAACAATTCGGACGATATCGCGTTTGACAAGTCGGTTTTCTTCGCGTGCCTTTTTGGCATCCTCTACCTGCTCCAAAATTGCGACCTTATGTCCAGCTTTGACAAGCTTGTAGAGATAGGAGTCTAGGGCGTGGTGAGGTATACCGGCCATCGGCGGTGATGGCTCTTTCTGATTTTTATGACTTCTGGCAGTCAAAGTGATTTCAAGCAGCCGGGAAATTAATTCTGCATCTTCAAAGAAAGCTTCGTAGAAATCACCCACGCGGCAGAGTAGAATAGCGTCTTCGTTCTGTTTTTTTACCTGTTTATAGATTTCCATCAATGATGGTTCAGATTGTTTCAAACGTGACATATCTGTCTCCTTGTCGTTATTTCGGTCTGTTTTTTTTAACCACGAAAAGTTTCTTTTAATACCATAGCATGGATTATATTCTATGTCAAGCTTTTTTTAATTGGGCACCAGGGCCATTTAGTTCTCGATATTTTTCGCCGGTGTTTTCAACACCCGTCTTATGTAGGAGCGAGCTGGGCTCGCGATAGGAAGGAACGAGCTGCAGGTTACCCAAATGTCAAGGTGCATTCAAAAATCGAGTTAGGATTCTGCAAGAGGTGGGTAAATATTTTGTCAAAAGGAGAGTTGGGACGGATGAGCTCCTGGTCAAATTTAGTCCTTCGTCTCGATGCCAAGATATTTCAGCTCTGCTTTGATGTCCGGAGGATACTGAATCTCGTAGAGTTTGATAGGCGCAGTGGCGAAGTGCATCTTCGGATATAACGGTCTAAAGAATCGAATACCCTCCGGATTTCTGTTCAGGAAAGAGTCTTGTGGGTCGTGCGGGGTTTGCAGCAGATGGGTTGCCTTGTGTGTTTTTAGGAAAATAAGTGCCCCACGTTCGGTAGCCGCACGGTCACTGCCTGCCGGTCCAGTATAAATGCAAGCAGCAGTTTTCGTTTCTGTATATGCTTGTGCATGTGTGGACCGCCATGTGGAAATCACCCCACAATCACCGATATATGTAGGCGTTGCACGCGAGGCATCTCCTGCGTCACCACCTATTTTGTCTACGCCATTAATAATTACTTTAGCCAAAACTGCCCGAACTTTTCCATATCCAGAGGCTACTGTTGAGATACGAATATCTACAGTATCTCTGGCTTTCCATTCAAATGTGACCGGGTGATATATCCCTGGACCACTTGAGTTCTGACAGTCTTTGTAGTCATGTGATACCATCCCACACGTTCCATACCTTGTTACCTTCCCCGTGCTAGCGGAAATAAATGGTTCCCCAATAGTGACTGTAGATTCTCCTCCGGGGGTTTGCGTTAAACCAATGCTTGTAAAACCGAGGGAAAAGATTAAAGTCAATAAGAACAATCGTTTAAACATAATTAGCTCCTTGTTGCAAATAGCTCTGGAAATTTTATAGTTAATAGGCAGGTAAATGTCCTAGTCCCCATTCTTCGTATAGTTTGGCGCGCATTTCTTTGGCTCTACGCCTTATTTCATTTTGGTACGCTTCTGTCTCATACAGAGAGGTTGGAGCTATAACAGAATATGTAAAATCAGGAATTTCACCTTGTGCTGATGCTTTGAATGCCTCAATTTTAGCGGTAATACGTGCGTATTCCGCGTCATCCTTGTTCTCATATGCAGCCTCTAGCTCACTCACCAATTTTTGATAGTGTGCATACTGTTCGGGCGTAGGCGCGAAATCAATACGTGTAAACACGTTAAAGATAGGTTCATAGTAGCTGAACAAACGAGGTTTGCCGTTTTCGTCTAATACCGTGGTATTATCGGCGTGCACGCGATAGTAGAAACCTTCAGGGGGCGGTTTAAGTCCAAAGCTTGCATAAAACTCTTCTTCGGTGATATCCGGTTTTTCGGTGACTATTCGATAGTTTTTTTCCTTGAAGTGGAGGCAGTTGTGTTTTATGCCAATGGTCGCCATGCCAATATCCGCTCGTTTCGGTTTCACCAGGGGGCGGTGGTTTGGCAGCACCCTGTGCGTTCCGTTCGGCGATGTCATCCTTAATCTTTTGGATAACTTCCGGTGACGGAGGTTCATAAACAACATCAGGTTCCATGTCGACGTTCCGCTGCGTCAGCAGGAAAACACCAACCGTGAATAGGATAACAATGAAGACAGCTATTCCCCAATACATTTTTCTACGCATAGTAAATCCTCCTTATTTTCGACTATCCCTTATATCGCCGAGGTGCTGCGATAGAGGGCATTTGACAGATGGACACGGTGATTTTTCCGGGAGCTCCTTGTTACAGGTCCATTCTATACAAGCGGGAGCGTCTGTTTGTGTCGCAGCAATCCGTTTGATTGTGCCAAACAGCAGGCACCCACCCATCAAAACAATCAGAGCCGTGGTGAAGCCTATCTTGCGCCAGCGGTGCCTTTTCGGTTGCGGAGTGTCCTGATGTTTTAGGGACAGAAACCCCCATAACGAAATAGCAAAGGCGACGACACTGAGGCGAAGCCCGTGCTGCGCAAAAAAGAGCGCACAGAACGAACTTACGATGAGACCTCCAAATGCAGCCACGGCGGCTCTATTGACGTTCGTTGTTAAAAGTTTCGTTTTCACAATTATATATCCTCCGCTAAAATCTGTCAAGTTGCCTCGAAGCGTTAATTGTTCCGTTATAGCTTATCGTTGTGCACAGTCCGCTTTCGCGCAAGAATAACATGCTTTGAAGCATGCGCCACTGCAACGAAAAAAGCCCGTGACACGAGACACGTCGTGTGAGACGAAGTGCCTGTCCGGGCGCGAAGATATCGCAGCGACTAACGTCTGCGCTGTGACTTTGTAAATTGAAATAATTAACGATTGCGAAATAACTAAGGGGGGGGGGATGTTATCGAAGAGTTAAAACACATCGAAAATAGCACGCGCTGACCTAGCCTGCTCCTGCACAGAAAACAGGCGGCAGCGACTATGACATTCTCTGTTGTGGTGTTAATATGTCCGTTTCGCATTTATCAATTCCCCCGTGCCGTGCGGTAAAATATGACTTGTAGCACGGCAACTTTCAACTTGCTACCAAAGTTATGTCACATGCACCTAATATCCTGAACTATAATGAATTACGTTTGTCCCCGCACTTCGGTTACATACAAAAAATATCAACCCACTCTTCCACCCTGCTACCCCACCGTTTTTTCTTGACAATTGAACGTGTTAGGGTGTATCATGACATGAAATTTATTGAGGAATATGGATGCAATCGTGCAGACTCCACTATATCAGTTTTATACGAAAAAAGAGGTAGCAGGAGCATGCTGGAAACATTTCGTGGAAACCCTCCCATCCCTAAATAGAACGGTCGATGCGCTGTTTTTCGTAGAGCCTTCCGCTGGCACCGGAGCGTTTTACGAACGTTTGCCCCAGCATCGTAGGTTGGGAATAGATATTGCCCCGAAATGTAAGGATGTGATACCGCAAGATTTTTTTATGGTGACCCACCTCCCGTTCAAACCGCGAGACACCGTTGTTATCGGGAATCCACCGTTTGGTAAACGCGGAAAATTAGCGATAGCTTTTTTTAATCACGCCGCCACGATGGCAGATATTGTCGCCTTTATTGTACCTGTCAATTTCCGAAAGTTTACTGTCCATAAGCAGCTCAATGCTAGCATGCGGCTTATCGGAAAATTGGCACTGCCAAGAGATGCCTTTCAAGACGACACCGGTAAACCGCTTTCGGTCAATACAGAGTTTCAGATATGGACTCGAACGGCAAGCGAACATCGGGACATGCGACAATATAAACGTTTACCGATATCTCATCAAGATTTTCAGATATGGCAATATAATAACACGCCTGCTGCACTGAAGGTGTTTCAGAATACGTTTGACTTTGCCGTACCGTGTCAGGGATGGCAAGATTATTCCCGAAAAGAGACAGATGAAAAGCGGTGTGAACGGAATAAACAGTGGATTCTGATAAAAGCAAATAACGCCAACGTCTTAGCGCGGTTGAGACGTATCAATTACGAACAGCTCGCGGAAGAATGTGGCACGGCTGTCCCCGGATTCCGAAAGGGTGACCTAGTAAAAGCCTATTCAGAACTTCCGGATGTTCAACCGAAACAGTAGGAGAAATTTGAACACGAAGCGACTTCGGAGAATTGCCAGAATCGTTTTACCGACAGCCCTGGCAATTGTTATCAGCTACTTTCTTTTAAAAGAGATTGATGTCAAAGAGATACCGAAAACCCTCAGCCGTTTGTCAAAACAGGCAGTGTTAATCGGGTTCGGGTGTTATTGTCTGCTTGTCTGGGCAAAATCTTTACGATTTCGGGCACTGCTCGGGCTCGAGTGTGGGACGTATCAGATTTTTCCAATCTTAGCGTTACACACGTTTTGGGGCAATTTTCTCCCGATGCGGACAGGCGACCTCTCTTATATCTATCTGATGCAACGGCGACAGAACGTAGAGGCAACACAGGGTATCGCTTCACTTCTGATTGCTAGCCTGATTGACCTTGTCCTGCTAATCGGTTTGATGGTTACCACCGCCTCGCTGCTGCTTTCAAAATTGAGCGGCAAACTTCCCTGGACCTTCCTCTATCTCATGCCGCTGATAATCGGGATAGGGTTGATAACGGTGATAGTTTTCGCGTGCGTTGCACCTAACGTTTGTAACACGCTCGCCTCTATATGTGCCAAACCGCTATTGCGTCTAAAGAGGGCCCCTCTCAGCTGGGTTGTCAACAAAGGTTTGACAGTGCTTCAGGAAATCACAGCGTTTCGGTTGAACCTGCGTTTTCTGAAAGTTTGGATGTATTCCGTCCTATGTCTTGCAATCCGCTTTGGGTTTCAGTGCTATCTTGTCGTTGAGATGGGGGTTGATATTCCGCTGACTGAAGTGCTGTTCGCGCTTGCATTTACAAACGGTTTTAACCTTTTACCGATTCAGACCGTCGGGAACTTCGGAACGACCGAATTTCCGTTTGTCTGGTTGTTATCACTTTTCGGTACATCGAAAGAGACCGCCACCGTCACAGGGTTTAGTTTGCATCTGCTGATTCTGCTCTACTGCCTGCCGTTAGGTGTATACGGCTTCTTCAGAAAACCGAAGGAGAAATAAAATGAGAATTATCGACCCACACGTTCATGTGTGGAAAAATGATGCCCGATTTCCCTGGGCACCCGAAACGAGAAGACCCCCCGCCGAGGATGCTACAGCAGAAATGTTGATGGCGTTGATGGAAGAAAATGGCGTTGAAAAAACTGTACTGGTACAGGTCATTCACTATCGCTGGGATAATAGCTACGCCGCAGATGCCATGAAACGGTACCCGGATAAGTTCATGGGTGTTTGCCGAATTAATCCGGAAGACCCGGAGGCACCAGCACATCTCAGTCGGTGGACAGAGGAGGCGGGGTTTCACGGCGTTCGCTTGAGCCCCTCTGTTGGGCCCGATGGTGATTGGTTCACCGGCCCCCTCATGCCGCCTATCTTTAGCCGGGCGGAAGCACTCGGTGTCCCGATGCTGCTTCTTACGAGGGCAGAACGTTTGGTAGACCTCGTTCCACTCTTAGAAAAATACAGTGACCTCGATGTCATAATCGATCACATGGCAGATTGTTCGCCTGACGCGCCTGAAAAACTGCAATTGCTCCTGAACCTCGCACGGTTTCCCCGTGTCTATGTGAAGATTAGCCATACCTGGTCCATCTCTAAAACGGATTACCCGTGGGCTGATACACATGAACAGGTTAAGAAGGTATATCACACCTTTGGAGGCAACCGAATCATGTGGGGGACCGATTGGCCCGTCTGTCTAAGCAGAGCAAGTTATGCCCAAACCCTGTCTGTCGTTAGAGATGAAATGGATTTTTTTACACCGGAAGATAGGGAATGGGTGCTTGGGAAAACAGCACTGCAACTCTGGCGATTCAAAGCCTAAGTCAGATATTTGTAAAAGATTCTTGACATCCCGACAGTTTCCTGCTATAATAATTGAATGGTATCTGATGAATCGATTGGTAAAGATAGGCTAGAATGGATTTTGAAATCGTTGGAGAAATCAAGCAGATCGAAACAATTAGTCGCGGCAATGGTATTCGGAATCACGCGCGTTTAGAACGTCAATACGGCTCAGGTAGGTGGCGTAAGCTAAAGGGAGTAGCATACGTCCAGTTGGTTGATGGTTCAGTCCATCTTGCTGAGATCCATTGGTATCAAGCTGACAACATTGGCAAGAGAGAATTTAAAATTAAACTCCCGTTTCTTGATTGAAGATGGACAAAAAAGAGAATCAATTTCCGCAATTTGGTCTGTGTCTTAATAATGAAGGGTACACCGCCTCTCTTGAGGTAGGAAAAGTGTATCGCGTTATCCCTGATGATCAAGCAGGAGCTCATGGCTATATTCGCGTCGTAGACGAAAGCGGTGAAGATTACGCCTATGCGGCCAACCGTTTTCACTTAATTCAACTGCCCATCGCTGTTGAAAAAGCACTGTTGTCCGCCCGGTGAGTAAGACCGAAAAAACCCTTGATAATTGGGACAGGAAAACCGAACCGCTCATCCTGTCTCTGACGATTTTAAAACGATTGACAAATTTTGTGACGTGTGCTATCATAGTTTCAAACACATAATCGTTGCGGAGGAAAAGACTATGCCGTTTTGTCCACAGTGCGACACGGAATATCAAAAGAACATCTCAACATGTCCAGATTGCAAAGAGGATGTTATCCCTAGCACTGCACCAACCCAAGGTACGGAACATGTTGACTGGTACGCTGTTGAGTCTGTGCCGGATGAGGTCGCTGGCAATATCCTCAAAAGTGTTTTGGAGAATGAAGGAATTGATGTCTATTTACGCTCCCATGATATGCCCGCCCTCGGTGGCGTAATGGGAAATGCAGCGAAATCCGAATGGGGAGATATCCTTGTACCGACAAATTGCGTCGCTCATGCACAGGAATGCCTCAAGACCTATTTTGAGTCAATACGGGAGAACGTTGACACGAATTGACCTAAACCAACGTGAGCTTGATAATAAATATCCGTTTGCTCCAAACCTTTTTCACCGCGAAAAAAGCAGCATAATGGTAGCACATACTTCCTAGTTTGTGCGGTTTTTTGCTAAAACTACCAGAGAACGCTCTAGGTCAAAACTTTTTTCAAACTCGCGTTAAACCATTTTCTGTAGTCCGTTATGACCTATTTTTTCCAAAACTTGCAAGCTGCTGCTATCACTTTGAGACGCTTACAAGTTTGCACTATTTTACTGATTTTTATTGCAAGTTCGCCTATCGTTTTCGGTGATGTTTATCGCGTCAAGAAAGGGGATACCCTACTTATTGCGGTGATTGGCCAGCCTGAGTATACCTATTCTGTGCAGGTACGCGAAGATGGGATGATTAGCTATTTCGGCGGCGATTTGGAGGTTGCTGGACAGACAGTTGCAGAAGTCAATCAACAGATTCGTGATTTCCTCGTGAGAGAGAAGCTCGTCAATAATCCTGTCGTTATGGTGTCTCCAGTGTTGCAAGAAAATAGTATCTATGTGGGAGGTGCTGTAAAAACACCGGGGCGATACGCTATATCCCCCGAGACCGACATCGGTTTGTACCGGGCGATTGCGCTTGCTGGCGGAACGGCTGAAAATGCTGACACCCAACAAGTTCAACTCATCCGATTTGCCAATAGCAGCGGACAGAATCCCCTTAATACGCCTAAGGACAACACATCACAAGCGAAGGTTACAACTTACGACCTGTCAACAAATCGACCTTACCGTGATGTTCGTGTGAACGTCAAGGATTTGGTGTTCGTGATGCCGCTCAGCGTCGTTGAGGTGCAAGGAGAGGTAAAGGTGCCGGGAAAGCTGTTTATCCGTGATAAAATCAGCATTGCGGACGCTTTAGCGCGTGCCGGGGGGTTAACGGAAGCAGGCGACCTGAACGCGCTTGTGAAAGTTAGTAAGGATGGCTCCCTCTCCGAATTCAGTGTGACAGAACAGTTTTGGAAACCCACAGATGCTAACGGGATGAACATCTCTCTATCCGATGGGGATGTGCTGTTTGTGCCGAACGCTTTCAAGATAGAGTTTATCTATGTGAACGGTTATGTACGTACCCCTGGGGCACAACGTGTCCGCGGACCGACTACGCTGGCGAAGGTAATTGCATTGGCGGGCGGGTTTGAAGATGCTGCGAACCGCAAAGAGGTCCGTATTCACCGCGCGGATGGCACGAGTATAAAACACGTTTTTACTACTAATAAAGAGGGAAAATCAATTTTACTTTATCCAGGGGACATCGTAGAGGTAGACAAACGGTTTCAGATAAATTGGAGTTTAGTGAGCACTATCGCTTCTACGGCTATCGGGTTGACCTATCTGATTATTAATTTGACAGGTAATTAAGACGAGCTGTTAATTGTTCACTATAGTTTGGACAATATCTATGAACCTGATGCCCGATTTGCAAAGCGTCTCTGATTTTTCTAAAAGTTTCTCACACAAGGACAAATAATGGGAAAATAGAATATGATGTGCGAAAGCGCAGCCCCAGCGGGGCGGAATGTTTATAGAAGGACGCAACCCCTACACAATCTAGCCCCATCGGGGCGATATGTTTATAGAATTTTCTTACCAAATAACACAAAAATATGATATAATAAATTTGAACTTTAGCAACGCGGAGAAAAACGGAAACATCTATGAATCAACTTTTTGCTTACCTATGCATTGTCATCTTTGTCCTTGCATGCATGCCCGCGGCAGCGGCAGATAACACAGATATCCACGAGAACGCTGGCACCCGCGCGATGACGTTTCTCAAGATCGGCGTGGGCGCGAAGGCGATGGGGATGGGAGAATCTCAAGTCGCCAGCACGAATGACCTTTACGCCTCCTATTGGAATCCCGCGGGGTTGGCAAAACTACAGGGGCCACAACTCGGTCTGATGCACAATGAATGGTTCGCTGGGATTAACCATGAATTCGTCGGGTTCGCGTTTCCCGTTAGCAGTTTAGGCACCCTCGGTGGAAGTGTGAGTTTTCTCTCCTTCGGCGATTTGCAGGGACGGGATGCGGATGGAAATGAGACGACTATTTTCCGTCCCTACGATTTAGCCTTGATTCTCTCCTACGCGCGTGCGCTCAGCAGTGCGTTATCTATCGGTGCGAACGCAAAATTCCTGCATGAACAAATTGCTGACGACAGTGGAAGCGGTATTGCCTTCGATTTCGGTGGGTTATACACCTTTTCTGAATTGCCGCTCTCATTCGGGTTCAGTGCACAACATCTGGGTCCGCGTGTAAAGTTCATAGAGGAGGCGTTCGGGTTACCTGTCACCTTCAGATTGGGTGCGGCCTATAGGCTCTGGAATGATGCCCTTACACTAACGATGGATATGATTCGTCCATCTGATAACGACATCGCCGCTGCGATTGGTACCAACTATAGGATATTGAACATCTTGCAGCTCCGCACCGGGTATAAGTACAAGATGGGTGGCAACGATTTAGGCGCGATGTCAGGGCTTGCAGGTGGGTTTGGACTTACCCTCCGCATATTCCAGATGGATTACGCCTTAGTGCCGTTCGGTGTATTAGGGTTGACGCACAGGTTTTCATTAGTTGCCAGTTTCTAGCGGTTGACGACAACGTTATTCAGCGGCTGCCCTAATAAACGTTTCAAACAGTTTACGCCTATGTTTCCGAAACTCGGCTGTGTCAGTCATTCGTTCCGGGTGATATTGCACCCCGATTGCGAACTGTTTTGAGGGAGCTTCTATCGCTTCAATGATACCATCGGTTGACCGTGCGGTCACGACAAAACCCTCCCCAATCTCGTCTAACGCTTGGTGGTGCGCTGAATTGACTACGGCTTGATGTGCTGCAATGATTTCGCTTAACCGACTGCCGGGCTCAATCTCAATCTCATGCTGAGAATCCTTACCCTTTACCTTTTTATGGGGGAGTGCGTCCTGTCGATATTCAGTTTTTATATCTTGATAAAGGCTTCCGCCTGTTGCCACATTCATAATCTGTATACCCCGGCAAACCCCGAAGACAGGGATATCGGCATCTAGTGCCTCTTGGCAGAGCGGTATTTCCAGGGCATCCCGTTTTTCGTCAACATATAGAAGTTTTGGATGCCACGCCTGATTGAAATGGTCAGGGTGAATATCACCGCCGCCTGTTAGCAGTAGACCATCCATCTCACCGAGTGCCACCTCCGGTCCGTCTGGAAACAGAATGATCGGGGTCCCGTTATATTCTTCAACTGCACGGATATAATTCGTGGGATGTGAGCGGTCTTCACCATTTTTACATGTAATTCCGATAATTGGGCGCATGTGTAAAATCTCCTTTCAAAGTTGTTTTTAAAGTATATCCTATTTTGAACGCGGATAGCAAGCACATCTGCGTTCAAAATTGAAATTTTACCAAACTTTAGCTTGACAACTGTCAAATTTTATTGTACAATATTTTTAGCTATGGAGGTGTAATTATGACAAACAATGATCGCATGACAAATAATGAACCTATGACTCCTGAGGACCACTGGGGAGGCCCGGTCGCGCTGAGTCCTAATGGTCAGTGGATTTCTTTGCGGGAAGTGGTAGAAGAAGAACCTGCAAGGTTTTCGTTTGTTCAATTGTCTGCTGATCAAAAGTCGGAATTGGTTGCGGAGCGTATCACGCGACGTCCTCGATTTGATGTGGGTGTGATAGGTCTCGGGATGATAAGCAGAAAACGTGCTATTAACGAAGTAAAGGCACGAACGCGTTTAGGGCTCACGTTAATCGATATAGAGCGGCGAATGATTGCCCGCCTCATCGAACTTGCACATGAAGGAAAACTTTGACAGAACCTGATGCGCTGATTCAAAAGATTATAACCTCAAAATCAGCGCAATCTGTGATTTAGACAACATGTGCTGTCTAACCCTTCCACTCTTCCACTCTTCCACCCTTCCACTCTTCCACCCTTCCACTCTTCCAATCTTCCATCCCAATCATCCAATCCGAATTACGTTTGCTTTAGCAACCGTCCACATGATATAATTAGCACATGGCATTTACATTGAACGAAATTCCTAGAAAAGAAATATCTATTACAGCAAACGGTGAGCCGGTTCTCACCTACTGCTGCGGCGATTCGGTAGACCGCTCCTATTTTCATCCGCTTTACGCGCCAAATGGACAGGTCGTAACGGCAGATGCGGACGTTAGTCAACAGCATCCGCCGGGCGTGTGCTTTACATTCGGCACCATCAACGACGAAAGCGGAGAGGTTATTCAGATGCATCGCAACGTTTTGGGACTTGATGAGCTTCTGTCCACACCTACATCTAAACCTACGGTGGGGCGCGTCACATTCACTATCGTGACAGCATGGAACGCCCCGGAGCCTCTCCTGATAGAAACCCGCATGGTGACGGTTCACCCGCTTCAACAGGACATGCGGATTCTTGATGTATCAGTAATACTCCACGCTCGCTCTCAGCCCATCGTGTTTTCGGACGATATTGGGCTAAGCTATCACGCTACCGAGATGGAGCATAGGAAAACTGCAAATGCAAACGGGCAGCTTGGCGAGTCGGAAGTGAATGGGCAATTATCGGAGTGGGGGACACTTTGCGGTATCGCAGCGGATACCGCTATCGGTGTGGCTATTCTTCCACACCCAGCAAACGGAGAAACACGGTTTACAGCGGCAGATGTATACGACGGTTTTCTGATTGCACATACCGCCCCCTTTACGTTGGCTTTCAAGAAGACGCGCAGACTAGCCTATCGCTTGCTTATCTATAACGGCGACCTGTTTACTGTGGACATAGCGAATCGCTACCGCGGCTATCTATCCACAATGCGACGAGCGGCTATATACTAGAAACAAAAATATTTGCATTTCGTCCAAAAATGTGGTATCATTAGGTATAAATTACTAAACTTTGGACAATTTTAGGGTGTGTAAAGTCAAAGGGATAGATGGAAGGGTGGAAGAGTGGAAGGGTGGATTTCGCTTGTGTTGTCTGAATCACGGAAGGCACGGAGAACGGAGAGAACGCGGAATGGAAGGTGCGGAACAATCAAAGGTTTGTGATTATAGGTTAGGGTGTTGTTCTTTCTATAAAGATACCGCCCCGCTGGGGCTATTTTGTGGTGTGGTTGCGTTTTCTATAAAGATACCGCCCCGCTGGGGCTATGCTTTTGCACATTGGTGTCTCTTTTCTACTGTTTGTGTTTGTGTGAGCAACAGTGAGAAAAATCAGAAATGCTTTGAAAATCGGGCATCAGGCTCACGGATATTGTCCAAACTATAGTATAATACCATTTCTAATTGAAAATGTCTCTTTCTTGTAGCATAAACTTCCAGTTTGTGCGGTTCTTGTAGCATAAACTTCCAGTTTGTGCGGTTCTTGTAGCATAAACTTCCAGTTTGTGCGGTTCTTGTAGCATAAACTTCCAGTTTGTGCGGTTCTTGTAGCATAAACTTCCAGTTTGTGCGATTCTTGTAGCATAAACTTTTAGTTTGTGCGGTTCTTGTAGCATAAACTTCCAGTTTGTGCGATTCTTGTAGCATAAACTTCCAGTTTGTGCGATTCTTGTAGCATAAACTTCCAGTTTGTGCGATTCTTGTAGCATAAACTTCCAGTTTGTGCGATTCTTGTAGCATAAACTTCCAGTTTGGGTCTTCCGTTCTCCGTTTCATTTCTATTCTTGTGGAGACAACCGGTAATGATAGAATAATTAATAAAAATGGTATAAATTAGCAATTAGCAGCAATTGGCAAGAGATGTTGTGAGTCTAAGCAGGTTTATGACGCGCGTCAAAAACCTCTTCCTCTTGCTAATCGCCATTAGCCATTAGCCAATAGCCAACTAAACAGATATGCAAAACAGAACAACCCCTCTACCTCTCTATAAACAGGCTCGAAAATTAGATTTGCCGGAATCCTCGCTGCCCAGCGGTCATGCCCCTGTACGGAAGGTTTACATTGAAACCTACGGATGCCAGATGAACGTCAGTGATAGTGAACTGATAGCAGGCATCTTGACAGAAGCAGGGCACCAAACCGTTTCGGATATTGCGGACGCGGATGTTGTCTTACTCAATACGTGTGCTATTCGGGAGAACGCGGAGACGAAAGTCCTCAATCGGTTAGTGCATCTGAATCATCGGAAGCGTCGGGACCGCAATCTGATTATCGGGGTTTGCGGTTGTATGGCGCAACATCTACGCACGCAGCTTTTGACAGCTGCCCCGTATGTAGATTTGGTCATGGGGCCAGATGCATATCGGAATTTACCGATGGCACTCAACGCTGTCGCAAATGGTGACCCGTTTCTCAGTTTACAGTTGGACAAAAGCGAGGACTATGCCGATATTGCTCCGATTCGCAAAGAGGGAATTCGTGCCTGGCTTACTATTCAGCGCGGGTGTGATAAGATGTGTACCTTCTGCATTGTGCCATTTGTTCGTGGCAGAGAGCGCAGCCTCCCCCTGAAACTGCTCACTGAAGATGTGAAAAGACTTGTTGATGAAGGTTTCAAGGAAATCGTCCTGCTCGGTCAGACGGTGAACTCCTACCACGATGGAACGCACGATTTCGGCGAGCTGCTATGGCGAGTCGCCGAGGTTGATGGCGTAGAGCGGGTTCGATTTACATCCCCCCACCCTGCTGATGCGACGGATAGTATGCTTGATGCGATGGCAGATTGTCCACAAGTTTGTAACCAGCTGCATCTTCCGTTGCAATCAGGCTCAACCCGTGTACTGGAGCGTATGCGTCGGACCTACACAGCCGAGGCATACCGGGAGCTCGTTGCCAAACTTCGGGAACGGGTGCCAAATATTGCGCTTTCGACAGATGTAATTGTCGGTTTTTGTGGCGAAACCGAAGCAGATTTTAAACAAACCTACCAGCTCATGGCGGACATTCGATTCGATTCAGCGTTTATGTTCAAATATTCAGAGCGTGAGGGAACGCTTGCGAATAAAACGCTACCCGACGATGTTCCTGAAACAGAAAAGGCCAGACGCTTAAATGAAATTATCACCCTGCAAGAGAAAATCTCCGCGGATATCAATCAAGACAAACTCGGCACAATCGTTCCCGTTTTAGTTGAGGGAGAAAGCCGACGCGATGATGCCCAATACCACGGCAAAACAGATACGTTCAAAACGACAGTCTTTCCGAAGGAAACTGCAGAACCCGGGGACATAGTAAACGTGAAAATCCACGCTGCGACTGCACATACGCTAATCGGAAAAATTGCTTGATGGAAGACGGTTTTTCGTGAAAAATATGCAAAAAATTAGAATTAAAAACAGAACAGAAATCGAGAAGATGCGGCAGAGCGGGCAAGCGGCAGCCAAGGTGCTGCACGCTATCGCGAATGCAATTGAGCCTGGGGTCTCTACATATCACTTGGACATGGTGTCCCGCAAAGCGATTGCTGAACATAATGCAGCCTCCTCCTTTCTGGGGTATAAATTTCCGGACCACAGCCCATATCCTGGGACAATTTGTGCCTCTGTCAATGACGTGGTCATTCACGGTATTCCGAATAAGGCAGAGAAGCTGATGGATGGGGACATTATCGGTGTGGATACTGCGGTAAGCGTTGGGGGTTTTCATGGCGATAACGCGTTCACTTTTCCTGTCGGAAACATCTCCGGCGATGCCCAAAGATTACTAGATGTGTCGAAAGCTTCCCTCTATGCGGCAATTTCAGCGGCGACACCCGGTAACCGCATAGGGGATGTCTCTTTTCAACTACAAACTGTTGCAGAGTCCGCCGGGTTTTCTGTCATTAAGAATTTTGCTGGACACGGTATCGGGCGCCGCCTCCATGAAGGGCCCGAAATACCGGCCGTAGGCACACCAGGCCGCGGGCCCCGACTGAAACCGGGGATGGTGCTCGCCATTGAAGCGATGGTGAATGCGGGAGACTCAGACGTAGAAGTTTTAGAGGATGGATGGGGCATCGTAACATCAGATGGCAGTCTATCCGCCTTTTTTGAACATACTGTGGTTGTGCTCTCAGATGGGCCCGAAATTCTAACAGGAGGTCCGATATGGCAAGACCTATAACTGCTATCAGTTCCGCGTACCGTTCCTTGCAGGCTTCTGTTGTCAGGGAGGTTAGTGAAATATTCTCGGTATTTCGCCTTTTATATCGTTCCCGGTTAGCTTTCGCTATCGCTGCAACGCTGCTATTCATCGCCATCTATTTCATCTTCAGCTACGCAGCAGTTGAAAAAGAGATGTTAGAGGTCCAGAAAATCTTCTACTTTCACGTTTCAGCGGCGATGACTGTCTATATAGCGTTCGGCGTCAATTTCCTATTTAGCATCAAATACCTGATACAACGGGAATCCGATGATGATTTGTTGGCGGCTGCGGCAGCAGAAATAGGGCTTGTCTTTTGTACTATTGTCCTACTTTCAGGGCCGATTTGGGCAAAATATGCTTGGAATACTTGGTGGAACTGGGAGGCGCGTCTTACAACTACGCTCGTGCTCTACCTTATGTATATTGGATATTTCATTCTTCGCTCCGCTTTGGCTGAGGACAAACGCAAAACCTATTCGGCTGTTATAGGGATTATAGCCTTTTTTGATGTGCCAATTGTCCATTACGCTACAAAATTGTGGGACGAAAGAGCACATCCGGGGCGTGGCGCGAAATTGGACGTAGCCCCAACAATGTTACACACTTGGGTTTTAGTCTTCATAACATTCATTGTACTGTTTACACTGCTATTCATCCTGCAGCACCAGATTAGAAAGACAGAGGCACGATATGAATTGGTGCACAGAAAACATCTAGAGGAGCCCTCCTAATGCGAATTATAGTTTTAATAAGTTTTCTAATCGTTTTGGGGCTGCTGTTCGCGGCAATTCAGGTGCCAACTATAGACCGTACCAAACATATTGAACCCGCCATCAAAGCAGCCATATCGGAATCCCAAGTAAGTCCAGCAGATGAAAACATTGTAACGCGAGCCGTTATCCTTTCAGTTGAAAAATTAGAAGCTTCACAACGCACACGTCTCAAATACCTTGTCTCCGCCTACCTCGTTATATGGTTGGTATTTATGCTTTACCTGCTCCGGTTAGGACAGCAGCAGCGAGTCCTAGACAAACGTCTCACCCAATTGGAGCAAGAAACAGCCGACAGTGAAACGGACGCTGGAACCTAATTCCCATACCCATTTCCTAGTAGACACGTTTCCCCCAATCGCGCGTTATTCCATTTTTTACTATCTTTTTTGACCGAGCAGTCTCTATATAAGCAGAAGCATGAAAAATTGACTGTTTTTGTGATATGTGCTATTATTTTAGAATAGCGATTGGCTATTGGCTATTGGCGATTAGCAAGAAATGTCTGACGTGTGTCAAAAATTTGCTTAGAATCACAACCTTTTGCTAATTGCCTTTTCGTTAACGCGCTAATAGCCAATCAACGTGAGTTTGAAAAAAGTTTCATCTAGTATGAAGAGCGTGCTGTTTGCCCGAATACTGGGCGAGAAACCCGCTTCTTAGGGGCGATATGTTTATAGGCATCTGGGTTTCCGTCCCAACTTAGTCCCGTAGGGACGATATGTTTATAGAAGCCGTTTCCGTCCCAACTTAGTCCCAGTATTCGGGCAAGCAGCCCGCTCTTTAAGGACGATATGTTTATAAAGGAGGTCGAATATAATGCCTAAACATGATGAATTCAGGGGGGTTGTTAGCACGCTTAAGTCCGCTTCGTCGACCATTAGTGCTGAACAGCGTATTGGACTTCTCCGGCAAGCGGTACAGCAGTATGACCTCTCCGTTGATGAGGCATCTAAAATTATAGAGGAATCTGGCCTAGTTGTTGGTGAAAAGGTAAACTATTTTGCGACGCTGGAACTTTCTATTGAAGAACTTGAAGGTCAAAGCGAATCGGATATAGCGGCACGCGTCGATGATGCCCATAACCAACGTTATAACGCCTCATTACAGGCCGGCGGACGGGTCCGCCCGGATGGCAGGAGTGAAGAGCAGTGGCGCGTTCTCTTGAATCAGGCACGGGATACCCTAAAAGACCCTCAAAAACGACAGGAACACATCGCTAACCTACAGCGAGATAAGGACGATGTTGCTCTAAACGGAGAAGCACGCCTCCTCTTTAAATTTTCTGACGGTGTCGAAGCCACCAGCATACCCCAACTTGCAGACTTGATGATTAAAAATGCAAAGGAGGCCACCGATGCCCTCTATCGTGGGTACCTGGAGCAAAGCCTCGGAAGAGCTGGCGAAATGCACTTCGCCAGCGCAGCACGAGCCGCCACCGAGGAATTTGCCGACAATCCTGAACTCGGCCTCGAGGCGATGGTCAAAGTCCTACAGCGAAAGATAACGTTTGAGCACGGAATTAAAGCCCAAACCCTCGGACAAGCCGGTCAAAAGATAGAGGTACAGAAACAGAATGAAGCCCGAACCCCTGAACAAATCGCACAGATGATCGATTCAAATTGGGAACAGGCAAAAGGTTTCTTATATAGCGGGTTCATGGCTTACTACCTTGAGTACACCGAACAAACACAATTGGCAAGTATCGCAAAAGAAATAACTAACCGTTACAGTGCCGAAAAAGACATGGGTTTGGAGATGTTAGTTCAAGAGCTTGACCCGCATATTGGGAAACCAGAACCGGTACTCAGTCAGACCCGTATCGATTTCGGCAACGTTGATACGGAAACGCGAAAAACGATGCGTCTACAGATTACAAACGCCGGACGTGGATTCCTCTACGGTGATGTTCAATTAGCAGATGAAATATCCGGATTTCAGGTGTCGTCATCCCCCATCCGGGGGGAAGGGCTCGCTACTATCGAACTTGATGCAAGGCACCTTACCGTCAAACGGATGCACGAGCCTAAGTTGGTTTTTAGCACTAACGGCGGCGAGTTGCAGGTACCCATCTCCTGCTATGTTGATTATCTAGTTATGAAATCAATTCACCGGGTCGGTTTAAGTAGTGCCTCAGTGGGAGCTATAACCCTTATGACGTGTCTAATAATCCTGCTGCTTGAGCGGCCTGGATGGTTAACGGCCCGCTTGACACCGGGAGGTTTCGTAGATTGGTCACAGTATTGGGGGTGGCTCTGGACCGAATGGGGTGAGTGGTTCATGGTGGGGTGGCCGGTCTACAGGCTCATTTCACCGGCGGCAGGCTTTGGATTTGTCCTTGCGTTAGTCTCGCTAGGCGTAGGCATTTTTCTCTATTGGTACCATTTCTTTAAGAAAAGAAGGATACGCTGATGATTTGGGCAGTTTCCATTAAACAAGCATTTCTAACACTGAATGTCAATCGGAAACTTATCGGTATTGCCCTTATTTCGGTGGTGTTCGGCAAAATCATCGACCTCATCGAGCAGTTTACGGACAAGACGTTGTACGGATTGATTGCTGCAAGTGTTAAAACAGAAGTTCTTCAGGCTGCCTTTGAAAACATGCAGGCGGGACGTTTTGACGAGGGGCTCCGGACATTCAACAGTATGGCGTATCTCAACTTGGAAGAACCGCAATTTCTGCTCGTTGTCGTAGGTCTCCTGATAGGTGCATTTCTAATCGCCTTCTATAACGATACAGGTTTAGCTGCCCTCATTCGGGACCTACTCGTCAAAAACAGCTACCGGTCAGCACAGGTTATCGCCTACGGCCGGATATATTTCAAGCCAGCGTTCCTCTTCAAAGGTTCATTTTACATAATCACTGCGCTTGTGCTTGTCGTAATTTCGCCCGTGCTGTTTGTTATTTATCACCTGCTAACTTCTGTGCTTTTCGCATGGATAACAATTGCGCTCTGTCTTCTACCGCTATTTGTCATTTACATCGGTTTTCAATCACTGGGGATGAAGTTTATCATTATTGAAGGAGAACAACGTGTTCGAACACTCTATCGACTTACCAAATCCTTCATGCTGGATAACCGAAGAGAGGTCGGCGCATGTTTTCTCTTTATGGCGTTGGTGACTGTTGGCTCAACAATCGGTGTTTACTATCTTATGGGGAGTCAACTCCAATTTCTTATCAGTTATTCGCTAAGTATTTTTCTGCTCTCTTATATAACGGTGCTCCTGAAAATCACCAGCTTTGTTTTTTATCTCTTAATCCGAGATAAACAGAGTGCAATTGATTTATCTTAAGGAGGTTGCTAATTATGTCTGAAATCTTAGGTGTTGCTATCGTTATTGCAATTATCGCCTTTATCGTTTGGCTTGTCGGTGTTGTTATTGCTATAGCCCTTTTCGTGGTTATTGTTATTCCGTTCTACGTTATCGTAAGTATATATGCCGTTGTGAAATTCATCGCTCTGAATATATTTGTGATGCTGGATACATTCTTTTATCTCGGATTTGATGTCCCTGTTTTTGTCTCTTGGGTGTTCTGGGGACTTGTAATAGGGGCAGCAATTCAGGGATACCGAGAACTGAGGATTTATGGACAAAAACGGCTAAGCATTTTAGTGGCGATTACCCCCGTGCTCTTGCTAGTTCTGTTCAGCGGCTTCAAAATCGCGAGCGACCGTTTTATTGATACCGCGAACAAGCCTTCTATTGACATTGAAGCGGGGACAAAATCCGCGCCTTCCGAGCTTCTCATTCCTAAAGGCATGGTACTGATTCCCGCAGGCGAATTTGAGATGGGAAGCAGCAACGGGGCGGACGATGAAAAACCTGTCCATACTGTGTACGTTGATGCCTTCCATATCGATAAATACGAGGTGACAAATGCCGAATATGTAACGTTTCTCAACACCCCAGGTGTTAGGAGCTACAGCTTCATAAATCCAGCATCGCATCGGATTAGGTATATCAATCAAAAATACTATGTACAACCGGGCTATGAAAACTATCCTATATCTGGTATTCCGTGGCAGGGGGCAATGGCGTACGCCGCATCGGTAGGGAAACGTTTACCGACAGAGGCAGAATGGGAGAAGGCAGCACGGGGCGGGTTGGTAGGCAAGAGATTTCCATGGGGGGATACGATTGATGCCAGCAAGGCAAACTACGACTGGCATATTGAAGAGACTACACCCGTAGGGAAATATTCAGCCAACGGATATGGGCTCTACGATATGGCAGGTAACGTCGAAGAGTGGTGTTTGGATGAATATAATGAAAATTTTTATGCGAATTCTCCTTATGAGAACCCAGTTGCTGGGGGCTCTATAATATCCATTATAGATGAGCCTGCAGCAGTCAAACGTGTGTTACGCGGCGGTAGTTTGTCCGACGGCGAGCGAGAAGTGCAGTGTGCCAGCAGGGCCATTTATAGCAACTTTGCGGGGTTTCGTTGTGTGAAACCAGTTCCACCTGCAGCTGTGGACTAATTTTTCTGTTTTTTAATCTCGGGCATCTCCGGCCAATTGTGTTCTGGTGTGTATCCGAGCTCTTTTTCCGCCTGCTGCCAGTCAAAGCGGGAGTCGGTACGTCCTGCGACGGCATTATACGCACCATAGCTCACCGTTTCGGTTTCAATTGCGCGTGCAACACATTGTGCAACATCCCGCGGTTCAACGTAAACGAACCATGGGGCTGTCACGGTTTGAGGGGCTGTCGGGCCAGGGTTATGCCCATCCCCCGCAATAACGCCAGGGCGGATATGAATCACGTTCAATCCGTGCGCCTGATGATACGCTAACCCAATCTGTTCACCTATGTGTTTCGACAGCGAATAGTAAAGGTCACCTGCTCCGAAACGGAACGGGTCGCCAACCTTATACGGTAATTCTGCATCCGGGGCTGGTGGGCACGCTGAAATGCTGGAGATGTTAACCAATTTTTGTACACCCTGTCGGACACATGCCTCTGCCACATTCCATGTGCCTTTTACCATAACATCTGCATAGAGCGATAGGGGTTTACCGTGCCGTTCGCGTACTAAGGCGACGAGGTGAACGACAGCATCCTGCCCTGCACACGCTGCTTCAATTTCATCGGCATTCGTTATGTCTGCCTTGATGAAAGGCATCTCAGCCGACCTGCTTTGAGTAGGTTCGACAAGGTCGGTGAGTGTGAGTTGATATGTTGTGTGCAACCGTTCGATAATAAACTGCGCAAGGTATCCGGATGCTCCCGTGATTAGGATTTTTTCAACGGTTTCCATCAATTTTTGTCCTATCGGTTTCCGAAGGGGGTTTCAGCATAGAGCGTCTCGTTGAAACCGACGAAAAAGACCTCCCCGATTTGCAGGGTCGGTGCGCGTAGGTTTCCGCTTCTGCCGATTACCGCCTTCAAAATAGATTCCTGCGTCTCAGCAGCTGGTACAAATGTTTCCACGCTTCTCCCCTTCGCTACTATGATACGTTTTGCAGTGCCCATTAAATTCCATACCGCTGCTGCATCTAGTTTCTCTTTTCGTGCATCGGAGCGGTTTTCTGTCTTTACGTCATGTGCGTCAAGCAACGCTTGAACCTTTTTGCACGAGTTTCAGCCGTTCCGAAAATAGAGCCAGTCTACCATTACAATTCCTCCACGTGAACAAATTTACCGGTGTTGCGGCTTTTTACGGCTGCGTCGATGAGTGCCAATGTCTGAACGGCATCCGAGAAAGGGGCGCGAATCAGGGATTTGTCGCCTGTTTCAATAGCACGCATCCATGCACCGGTTTTGTCTAAACCTATACTGTTTTGCGAACCAGCAGTCTCTTGTATTGTTTCCCCCTTAAGATAACCGTGTATTGTCCTTTCCGCCATGTTCGCGTTCAAACGTAAATGCGGCCCTACCACTTCAACCTCAAAACAGAAACCTTCCGTGCCGCAGTGATTCATGTGTGTTCCGAAAACACCACTGTCCAGTTGGTAAGTCATCTGTATAGCGTTTTCAGCATCAAATTCGGTTCGCTGTAGTGCCATATTTTTGACAGCCAAGGCGTGTGCTTGTACAGGTTTCGGGTTTCCTAAGACAAACCGCGCGCAATCTAGGACATGCACCGCTTGTTCCGCTAAGGGGCCACCACTAATTTTGGACTGTAGGAACCACGGGGGCATTTGAAAATTGAGGTAGTAATTGATTGTGCACACTGTTCGTACGAGATGGACCGTCTCGGTGGCGATTAGTGCCTTGAGTCGTTCATAGAGCGGGTGGTAACGGAGTTGGAATCCGACAGCTGCGATGACCTGTGCCTTTTCAATAGCTTCGAGGCATTTTCGGCCTTCAGCGATATTGAGAGCAGGCGGTTTTTCAATCATCAAAGGGATGCCGCGTTCACACGCCATTTTGATGGGCTCTAAACGAACAGGGGGTGGTGTTGTTACCACCACCCCGTCCATTTCTACATCGAAGAAGGCATTCAGTGCGTCGGTAGCGAGTTCAGCACCGGCAAGCGTGGCAAGCTCTTGAGCGGCATTGCGTTGTACATCGTGGACAGCGACTATCTGTCCGCCATAGTCGGTTACGGCTTTCTGGTGATGTCGTCCCATTCGCCCGGCACCGATAATACCTATAGCTAAGGAATCGTCCTTGCGATTTTCCCACGTGGGGGGAGCATGCGGCATCATTTGCGTTTCAGTTGCCCCCACGTCACGGCGAGTTTACTTTTCGGTTCAACAGGAGTTGGGTTATAGTCCGGTGTTACGACAAAGATGTTATCGTACTGAGCGTATTCAGCCCCACTCATGCGGAACCCAATTTTTCCTGTCGTAAAGGCTTTCTGTGAGTCGGTCCATTCACTCACGAGCGCGAGGTCATCAACGGTTCCGCCTACAGGCCCGAGATATGCCTTGAAACTGTAGCCTGCTCGAACCTCAAATTTTGCGCGGTACCATACATCTTGTTCACGATTAACGCCATCAACGAACGCCCCGGGCTCCGCTGCCCATCCGCCGTTGACTCTTCGGTGCCATCGGATGTGTTGCGGGGTGTGAGCTGAGCCGGCTGTTGAAACTTGGTGCATGTAGATATTGCTTCCATCTTGCCCGTGGAAGACAAATCCTGTTAGACCGTTCTGTAGTGCCTTAAAATCGGCGTAATAATCGTATTCTTCGGGAAACTCATCGACGCTAAGTCCGACTTCGCCGCCCTGGATGTCAAGAACATTTTCGCCGAGCACCTCGTGGTCATCAGGGTTCTCAACAATTTTCCAGGTGCCTTGTGCCGCCCATTTGGCATCGTCAATATTTCCGCTTTCGAAATCGTCGTGAAACAGAACTTCGGCAGAAACAGTGCCGACGCATAAAATCATTGCTAAACAGATTACGTATCGCATTTTGTTATCATCTCCTATTTGTAAATAAATGGGTAGAAACGGGATGGCACTACCGCCAAACCGTCCTCTCTCAATTTAATTGAACTACTATCTACTACAAATTATACCACAAATTCTGCTTATGAGGTATTATTTCCGTTTTAATTTCCCCCAGGTCACTGCGAGTTTGTCTTTCGGTTCGACGGGGAAGATGTTAAATTCCGGTGTAGCGAGGACAATATTATCGTATTGTGCGCGTTCACCCCCACTCATTCGGATGCCGATTTTTCCTGCTTTGAAAGCCTTTTGACTATCTGTCCATTCACTCACAAGCGTAAGGTCTTTGTCTTCCGCGCCGACATCGCCGAGATATACCTTAAACTTGTAGTTTTTCCGGAGCTCAAACTTCACACGATACCAAACACCCTGCTCGCGATTCACTTTATCTTCAAAGGGTCCCGGTTCTACAGAGTATCCGCCGTTGACTTTTCTATGCCATCGGATGTGTTGGGGTGTGTGGGCTGAGCCGGCTGTGGAAACCTGATGCATGTAGACGTTATTAGCGTCTTTTGCATGGAAAACAAATCCTGTCAAACCGGCTGATACGGTTTTAAAATCGGCGTAATAATCAAATTCTTCGGGAAACGTATCGGTGCTGAGGCCAATCTCACTCCCCTGAACAGCAAGCACCTTTTTGCCGAGTACGTCGTGCTTATCGGCGTTATCCTCGATTGCCCAGGTGCCGTGTGTTACCCATTTTGCGTTGTCAACTTTTCCGCTCTCGAAATCGTCTTGAAACAGAATTTCAGCAGAGACGGTGCTGACGCACAAAATCAGTAGTAAACAAATTGCATATCGCATTTTAATCTCCTTCATATTTTTTAGAATTTAGTCGTTTTTACGTGTGCCCAAATTGTCGTTAGTTTAGCAGTCGGTTCAACTGCCATCGGATTACTGCCGCCATAAATTTCGATTTCATCAATACGCGCCCCGTTATTGGCGCGGATGTGTATACGTAGCCACCGGGCTTCTACATCGTCAAAGGTAAGCTCGGTGGTTTTACTAATCGCTTCCCCTTTGTGAGTGTAGACCTTTTTCCATGTGTTCGCCTCGGAGTTTGCATCTGCTACGGTTGTTGCAACAAGAATATCGAAGTCGACAGTTGTTCGGTCAAGGAATCCTTGTGAATGGTCGCTTCCGAAAAAGATGCGGTTCACATTGGCAACGTTTCCAATATCAATCTGTGCCCAGCCGGGGATTGTTCCGATAATCCAACTCCGGCAGTTGTTATAGAAACCGTCGTTAAGATATTCGGTGCAGTGCCGCCGGGGACACCATCCCGCTATTAGGGAGGAGGCTTCCGCTTTCGCATCCTTCAGGAGTGCCAAGTTCGGTTGTTTATCTCGAACTGTCGGTACGAACTCCGGGCCCGGTGCTCCGCCAGCATCACAAGCATCAGTTGCTGCTTTGATATCCTGCTCCTTGAATTCGTAATGTCCGAATTTTTCCGGGCCCTGCTCCTCGTTATGCTCCGCTGAGGCAGCAGGGGCATGCCACATAATCACTATGACAAGCAAACAATATATTGTAAATTTCATAGTAATCCTCCTTCTAAAACGAACCGCGAGCGTTATTCGATTCTGGGTTGCCTTGCCGAGGGGTTTCTTTGTAAACGGATTTTTGAATCTTTCAGCGGGAGTTCAACTCGTGCGCCGTTGCGGCGGTGTGATTCGATGACACCAAAAATCAGTTCAGTGCTTGCGTAAGCACATCGGACTCCGCCTCGCGTTGGTTCGCCTGTGTCTAATGCATGAACAAGGTCTTTAATCAGGTTTGCTGTGCTACTCGCGCGTTCAAATGCGGGAAAAGTTTCGGGGACCTGACATGTTCGCCAGCCTGGCACGTCTTGTCGTTTACGGACGTGCCACTGCCAACCGTTGTTCCAACATGTGATAGTTCCACCTTCACAAATTGCCTCCCATTCGCTACTCCGTGGTGTCAAAAGTGCGTGGGCTGTTACGCCATTTTGAAATTGGATTGTTCCTGCCCCAGACGGGTCAGCTTTCAGCACGTCTCCATCAAAGACAGAATCGCCTTGCGGGAGGTAACCGGAGACTGAGCTTGCCGGGGCATCACTATTTAGCCGTAAAACCAGATCGAAATTATGACTTGCAGTGTTGAAAAGTGTGCCGTTTGAGTAAATAATGAGCGTTCGCAGTCTTCCAATTTCGCCGCTATCAATAATCTCTTTCATCTTATCAAAGCCTGTGTGCCAGCGTCGGTTTGTGCCGAGGTTAAAAGCGACATTGTTGTTTTCCACAGCGGACACCATTGCTGCTGCTTCATCCATAGAGGCCGCCATCGCCTTTTCAGCATAGATAGCTTTTACACCGTGCGTTGCTGCGTAGATGACAATGTCTGCGCGATGTTCCGGTTGTGTAGCCACACTGACGATATCGGGTTTTTCTTTTTCAAGCATCTCCCGGTAATCGGTGTATTGATTCGCTTTTGGCACATGATAGCGATTTCCAAAATGTTCCATTATTTCTGTACGCAGGTCAGCACAAGCGACCAGCTCAGTTCGTTCTTCAGCAAAAAAGCCGGCGGCGTGTGAATAGGGCAACTGAATTGCCTCGTAATCTGGCACTTCGTTGTCAATAAAAGCACCCATCCGGCTACAACCGATAACAGCGGCACGATACGTTTTCATTTTTCTTTCTCCTCAAAGAATTTGTTGGCAACCGCAGCCACGAAATTTTTACCCATCACCCTATATCCCTCAGCATCGGGATGCAGGTTGTCCGGTAAGAGATGGACATAGTCAGCCCCGAATACGTCTAAACCGCTGACGTAATGGATATTCGCGTCGCCATAATTTTCAAGTGCTTCGGCAGCTGCTTGTACCTCTTCACGCATTTTCTGTAGGTTGAAACCGACAGCGTTTGGGTTTTCCTCCCGATTGGGACAGTAGATAGGTGACATCAAGACGATAGGTATATCGGGATGTTTTTCACGGATAATCTGTACAGCCCCGATAATTGCGGGTCGAAACGCCCGCGGTCCCAAACTAGACGCGCCCTGGATGTTGATACCGAGACACATTGACAGGTAGTCTACAGGCATGTCTCGAATCATCCGTGCCACCATCGCATCGAGATGACACTGCCCGCCATAACCGAGGCAGGTTAGATTTAAGTCGCTTTCACGGGCAGCAATTGCGGGCCATGTCTGTGTCGGTGATGCTGCTGCACGGCACTGTGTGATGGAACTTCCGTACGTCACCCACCGGGGGCGTTCGTCAACGAAGGGTTCCAGTGTTGCGTCATCGTCTATGTCTAAACTACGGAGTTGAAATGTCCCGTATTGCGGCAGCCACAACTCAATCAATTTTTCCTGCGCCGGCAAGTTTTCAAATGCGAAGTTATCTTTGCTCCGCAGGTCGAGCGATTGTATGAATTCACCATCACAACACAGGTCAAGCATACCGGTTTCGTTTTGCGGAACGATGCTGCCTGCTATGCGCGTCGTGCTGCTTCGAAAACTGATGCGAACCCCGGCGGGCATCGCTGAGCGTACCAGTAAGGGTTCAGGAAATAGGACATGCATCGGGTGCGGTGTTCGCCACGGCATAACGGAATCTGCTGTTTTCTGAAGGGACACAGCCCCTTGCCAATTCAGTTGTGGCGCGTCAGGTTTTAGTCGCATTTTAATAATCTCCCAGGACTTACGCAAATTTAAGCCATATCCTTGTAGGGGCGAGGTCACCTCGCCCGCTATACCCTTTAAATTCCCACGCTCATAAAGACTTATCAACGCACTGCGTAAGTCCTAATTTCCTTTACATTGCATCAACAAGTGCACGGAGCTGGCGGACACCATCTAGCATCTGCGAAGGATTTCCCCAGTGCTCAATGCTGGCAGCCCCGGTAAATCCATCTTCGACGAGTGTGCTTAACAGCTGTTCATAGCGCAATTCTGTGTCTCTGAGCGGGTTCAATTTCTTCTCACGATTCGGTTTGACATGCACATGCCGTACGAGTCCCTTAATATGGGCATATCCCTCCGGCAGTGGATTTTCTCCACAGTGTAAACCGTTATTAACATCCCAGCAGACAGCGAGTGCGGGACTATTGCCGAGGACATCGATGACAGCCCGTGTTTCTTCACAGGTGCCCGCGAGCGTTGAATCCTCATTTTCAAAGGCGAGTATCACGTTCGCGTCCTCCGCAATTTTGACGACCGGGGCAAGTTTTTCGCCAATGAGTTCCAAATAGTCGTTAATATCGGGCCGGGATGTCTCCTTAAGCCGCCGATTCGGGTTCCAAAATGCGAACCCTCGGATTATCTGTGTCTCAAATGCATGTGCAAGTTCAATCATCCGGTCGAAGTATTGGAGGTGCCGTTGGTATTCTTGCGGGTTGTTAATTCCGCATTTGCCAAAGGGTGAACCGATGCTGGCGACACGGACATCATAAGCTGCTAGGACATCTTGTGCACGTTTCACATCGTCATCGTTAATTTCGGTTACGTGTTTGCTCCAAACCCCTCCACGCACTTCCACGGTAGTGGCACCGGCTTCAACGCCAAGTTTAATAGCTTCCTCAAAGTCTTCTCTGGAAACTTCGTCAGCAAAAAAACAGACATCAATCATTTCAAATCTCCTCCTGTACCTTTTCTGTTTGTAAGTGGATTTAAAAAACCTCCCTAGCCTCCTATTGATTATTCATGCTCCATAGGATAAAGGGTGCCAGTTTGGCTAGCATTTCAATCGGTGTCTCTTTCTCTGATAACGTTGCTTCCAAAACGGCTTCATTTTCCTTCACAGAGACCCAGGCGAGGAGCGGTTGAATTTCTGCGCTTGTTGCGATGAGCATATCGTCCGGGGGGGCACCTGCTGATAATTCTAGCAAGGCTGGTAAGTTAAGTTGTAAAGTCATTGTAGGCGTTTTAGGCAGCTGTTTTAAGTAGGCAGGTCTCTTTTTTAGCTGAAGTCCATCAGCAATTGCGTATATCTGCTCCTCCGAGAAACCGAGAAAAAACAGCCCATCTTTTTTGCCGTAGTAAATATTCGAGGAGAATTCGGATACTGTTGTGCCTTTATACTCAGTTTGAGAAACAGAGGTGTTTTGTAAATTAGAGAGGCTATTGCCAATTTGATTCCATTTTGAAAGATTATTCGGGTTGAAAATTAATCCGCCGTTTGTTTCTACGTCTGCTGCGTCTATTTCAAGGGAGCCATCGATATTAATATTAAGAGCCTCCAAAGCCTCAGGGTCAAACTGTGCAAAATTGTCTATCGACAAAGCGAGTTCGCCTGTCAGTCCTGCGATAATATCCTCCTCCCAGTTAAGGTTGAGAGTTCCCTCAAGGAATAAAATAAAGGCATAAGCATCATCCGTTTCGCTGTTATTAAGTTCATCTCTGGCAATTTGCCACACAGCTTCTAGGAAGGCTGGTGCTGCTGCGAAAAACAGATTTTCGTTCCCGGATACGCCTTTAAGGGTTGCTAGCTCTGTCCCCTCTTTCAGGAAGAGTGAAATCGTGTTATCCTGCAAATTTGGGGTGAATTCTGTATGAATCTGGAGCATCGGTCCAGATTCTAATAGATTGAGTTGTGCGAAAACAGTTTTAAAGGTTTGAAGTTCTCGCAGAAGCTCTGGGTCCATGTCATCGTCATCCATGGCTTCCATCAAAGGGAGTGCGGTTTGCATGTTGATGAACGTTGTGAGTTGTCCCGCGTCGAACTTTTTTGAAACGTTTTTGTACACGTCATCTTTTTGGATAGCCGGGTGTTTTTTGCGATAGGTGTCAATCAATTTCTGAAAACCGTTTTCGCCGATGCCAACTACGAGAAATTCACTCACAAAACCGTAAGCGATAAGGAGGTCCTGTATTTCGAGTGTACTGTATTTTACCTTCAGATGTTCACCCGCGTTAAGCGTTAATCTGCCTTCACTCATCCCTATCATGCCTGTAATAATTTTGGTGAAACGTTGGAGTTCACCGAGGTTGCCGCCGGAATGTACAACTATCCCCGCTTTAGTGTCTTCTAGTGCCTGTCCCCACATTGCGAAACCTGTTTGGTATCCGACTGTCTCAATGAATTCCGGTATGCTTGTTCCAAAAAGCGTTTTAAATGCATCCAGGCCTTGGTTTATCTCTTGCGTTTCTGGAACGTTGTTCGTCAGGAGCGTTTGTATCTTCTCCCAGTTTTCAGAGAGTTCGATTTCGGCGTATACCTCGTCTATATCTTGCAGTTTCAGATAAACGAAGCTATCGCTGGGGATAAAGTCGTCAACTTTTGCTGCGTGTGCGGAAATAACAATTCCTATTAGGCATAAGCTAAGAATCGTTATCTTCAATTTCTGTATCATTGAAAACTGTTCCTCCATTTTTACGGCACCCGAATGTTATCAACCAGAGTTTGTACTTCATCAGGTGGCGGGGGTGTAAAAGCGGCTACAACGATGGCAGTGATAAAGTTGAGTGCCATGCCGAGTGTGCCGATGCCTTCAGGGGAGATGCCCCACAACCAGTTTTCTGGTGTGTTCAGGTCCGGATTGATAAATTTGAAATAGATGATATATGTTGCAGTAAAGGTGATGCCGACAATCATACCTGTTACTGCGCCTGCTTTGTTCATTCGCTTGGAGAAAATTCCCATAACGATTGCTGGAAAAAATGAACTTGCTGCCAATCCAAAGGCGAATGCGACGACTTGCGCCACAAATCCGGGCGGATTTATGCCGAAATACCCGGCAATACAGACAGCAAACCCGGCGGCGATTCTCGCTGCGGTTAATTCCTTTTTCTCCGATAAATCCGGGGCGATACATCCCTTAAGTAGGTCATGGGCGATAGCGGTTGAGATGACTAAAAGCAGTCCTGCAGCAGTGGACAAAGCCGCTGCTAATCCTCCCGCTGCAACTAATCCTATAATCCAATTCGGCAGTTTTGCGATTTCAGGATTTGCTAACACCATGATATCCGGGTCAATTTCCAGTTCATTTTCAACTGCGGATTTTGGTCCTCGGTACTGAATCTTTCCATCGTTGTTGAGGTCATTAAACTTAATCAGTTCGGTTGTTTCCCAATTCTTGAACCACTCTGGTACGTCCTCATATCTGACATCTACCAATTCGCCATTCTGCTCGGGACTGACGGTTTTGAGCAGGTTGGTTCGCGCGAACATTCCGACAGCGGGAGCGGTTGTATAGAGAAGCGCGATGAACAGTAGTGCCCATCCAGCAGACGCTCGTGCCTCTGATGCTTTTCGCACCGTGTAAAACCGAATAATCACGTGCGGAAGTCCGGCGGTTCCCAACATCAAGGCTGCTGTAATGAAAAAGACATCAATGGTGGCTTTGCTTCCATCCGTATAGCGGTTAAAACCGAGTGCCTCATTGAGCCCATTGAGGCGGTCAAGGAGGTATACACCTGTGTCGTCTGCTCCCCCTAGTCCGAGTTGCGGAATAGGGTTGCCGGTAATCAGAATAGAGATAAAAATAGCAGGCACGAGGTAGGCAAAAATCAGGACGCAGTATTGTGCTACCTGCGTATAGGTAATGCCTTTCATCCCACCGAGCACGGCATAAAAGAACACAATCCCCATGCCGATGAGTACGCCTGTTGTAACGTTGACGTTTAGAAACCGGGAAAAGACGATGCCGACACCACGCATCTGTCCCGCTACGTAGGTAAATGAGACAAAAACAGCGCACACAACAGCGACAATCCGTGCCAATTGTGAGTAATAGCGGTCTCCAACGAAGTCGGGCACGGTATACTTCCCGAATTTCCGGAGATAAGGTGCCAATAACAACGCAAGCAGTACATACCCCCCTGTCCATCCGAGCAGATAGACAGAGCCATCTCTTCCCAGAAAAGCAATCATTCCTGCCATTGCGATGAAGGAGGCGGCACTCATCCAATCCGCTGCGGTTGCCATACCGTTCACAACCGGATGCACGTTGCTGCCAGCAACATAGAAATCTCCCGTGGAACGGGCCTTAGCCCAGACGGCCAAGCCGATATACAGCACGAAGGAGAGGCTCACCATTATGAAAGTCCAGGCTTGCACGTTCACGGTTATTCTAGGTCCTCCGTATCGCGCTCGGCACGATATTTTTTATCTAAACGGTTCATCAACCATGCGTAAACAAAAATTAGGACAACGAAAATCCAGATTGATGCTTGTTGTGCAAAAAAGAACCCGAGGCGAAATCCACCGAACCGTATTTTGTCTAATTGTTCAACAAACACAATTGAGCAGAGATATGATGTGACAAACCAAATGCCAAGCAGAATGGCGAGGTATTGCAGGTTTTTGCGCCAATACTGTTTACCGTTATCCGATGTCTTCACGACAGGGTGTCCTCCTCCGTTTTGAAACTCGCGAATTTTCGGGTGAAAGTTGTCTATCAGGACATGTTATCAGAAAATACAATTTTTGTCAAACATTTTTTAGCATTTGCTGAATCCAATCTTCCACCCTTCCAGTCTTCCACCTATCCCTTTGACTTTACGCACCCCTAAAATTGTCCAAAGTTCAGTAATTCTCTGGAAACATCAATCGCTCCACATGTTCTATCAGGACGTGCAACACCTTAATATGGATTTCTTGGATTCTATCGGCGGTCTCCCCGGGTGCGATAAGATAACTGTGGCAGTGGTGTTTAAGCTGGCCGCCATCTCTGCCGAGTAATCCGAAGACTTGTATTTTTCGCGATTTCGCTGCTTCGGCGGCGCGTACTACATTTTCAGAATTCCCACTCGTCGAGAGCACGACTAATAAATCACCAGGGTGGCCGAGTGCCAGCAGCGGCCGCGCGAACACCTCTACAAACCCGAAGTCGTTTGCTGTGCAGGTAATGTGTGCTGCATCGCTCAGTGAAATCGCTGGAAGGGGGTGCCGGTCATCTCGAAATTTTCCAGTGCATTCTTCGGCGAAATGGATGGCATCACACAGACTTCCGCCATTCCCACATGCAAAGATTCTCCCCTGTCGTTCAAAGACATCTTGCATTAGCTTTGCTGTCTCTGCAATAGTTGCGATATTTTCTGGGGTTTGGATGAATTGATTGAGTACGGCTTGTGCATCTAACAATGCACGCCGAATGCTATGCAAGATGTCCATTGTGTTCCTCTCCTTACAGGGACGATTTTATCTCACTATATTTTACCATGAGCTCCGCGCTGTTTCAAGTTATTTTTTAAGAAAGACGTTCTCGGGTGTGTAAAATTCTTAGAGGCCCAAGGGATAAATAGAGGTCTGGAGGCGTGGAAATCCAAAGTGACGCATCCGTTTTTCAGGTGTCCGCCCCTGTTATAGGCCCCGCCTAAGTTTCAACCCAAAATAGTGCTACGTCACTTTACAAACGGTGGAGAACTACATGGAAGATTAACACATAAGAAAACACAACAACACAACACAACCTAGCCCCAGCAGGGCGGTATCTTTATAGAAGCACAAGGGCCAGACAAGCTAGCCCCAGCGGGGCGGTATCTTTATAGAAAACACAACACACTAGCTCATAATCACAAACCTTCTATTGTTACGCATCTTAAAATCCGATAAATCCGATAAATCCGCGATTCAGACAACACACGCGCGAAATCCATCCTTCCCCCCTTCCAATCTTCCAATCTTCCAATCTTCCAATCTTCCAATCTTCCCTCTATCATAGTACAAAAACTTTACACACCCACACACCCCACCCGGGTTGCGTTTATCTAGAACTTGTGATAACATGTCTAGCAAGTGGTGTGACTTTGTATTCATCTGCTTTACCTCTAAATACTAAAATAAGATAAAAATCTTGAGGTAAAGTATATCAGATGTGGTGTAAAAAGTCACGCCACATCTACATATAAAGGTGTCCAAAAACTCACTTTCGACAATTGAATGCCTCTGTCACATCAACAGAGAAGGTCCATTATGGTGTTGATGGAATATGCTACGTTCTGTTCAGAAGAAATTAAACTATTGGCAGTTGAACTTGCTAAACAGGAATTGCCGCTCATTGCACAGCTGGAACCGATTGCGGATTTTGAAGAACTGCTTACCTTTGCGGAAGCACATCCCACGCCGATTGAATTCGAGCCGAGGTCTCCTGCATGGCGACTTGAATCCGTAGCAGCGCGTGTCATTGAGGCTATCGCTATTGCCGCGCACGAATCGCTTGACGATACCGAATGGCAAGAGCTCACACGCATCCTTTTGGAACATGCAGCATACCTCTACACCTATCCGGACACCCCTACGAATCGTGAAAAGTTGGAAGCAGGTACAGCACTAGCATTAGTCAGCAGTGTGTGCGCGTCTTTGCCGCAAGCCGAACTGTGGCGACTCGCCGGGTTCGGACGGATTGCGGCAGTGCTCTCGGAGGATGCACCTGCACATGTCATTCAACCGCTTGATGTCGCTTTTCTGCTTGCAAATGAACGAAATCTGCCAATTCTGGATTCAGCAATTGCACGCTATAACACAGTTCTGAACCGTCACCTCACACTTAAGCACACATTAAGTTTTCCGCTAAGCGACACAGATTTCTTTGACCACCTCAATTTGGAGTTTGCAGGTATGGACACGATAAAATCTGCTGTTTTGGCAGGGGACATACCCAGTGCAAAATCGGCATACACGGCGTTTCGCCAGCAGCTCTTAGACCGTTCCCTATTAGAAAAAGCGGACACGTATCGTACTGCGAAATTGTCCCTCGAATGCCTGCTTCAATTGTCTATCCAGCCATCACCGCCTATCGTTGGCACCACGGAGCTCGGCATCGCTGCCCTTCTCCTGCCGGAATTTCGAGGGAGCAAACAACTTCTCTTGCTAGCGTTGCGCCGCTATAAGTGGATAACCGATACGCTCTTCTATCCGGACGGTTTTCACATTGACACATCCCCGCGTTCTCAAGTTGAGGCTGTTGCCGATTTTGTGAGATTTCTGTCTGTTTACGATAGCACAGCAGAACCGCCAGTTGAAAATCTGAAAACATTACTGAAAAAACAGGTAGCGGCATGCATCTCCATAAGTCAACCGGATTTGTCGTTTCCACCGTTCGGTGCATCCCCAATCCCGCCTAATTTTGATGTTATTGAACTGTGTCAACAAGTAGGGAATATCGGTTTTGAACGTGACGATTTCCTATATATCGCCTCCGCAAGAGCACAAGGAAACGAACCGAACACAACATCGCATGCCCTGCCTTACGTAGGCTATTACGCAATGAGAGATAGCTGGGGCCCTGATGCACAATATCTGCTTTTTGACACCGGCCCATTGGGCAAACCGGGCTATGAGGACAAGCTTAGTTTTGTGTTACATGCACACGGACAGCAATTAATTACGCACAACCATCAGGATAGACACGGAAATTCAGAGAGCGCAGCGAGTCAGGCACACAATAGCTTGCACATTGATGGGAAAGGGCAAAACCGCGCGGAACAGGCGGAAGCAGAGATTGTTCCGGATGCAGATGCACGCTGGTTAACAACGTCAACATTCGATTTCGTAGAAGGGTGGTATAAAACCGCCGACTTTCAGCATAAACGTTCTATTTTCTATACTAAAGGCGAATATTTTATACTCCATGACGTAGTCCTCGGCGATGGAGAACGGACGCTATCCCAGACTTTCCATCTCAATACACTTGGACAGAGCGGAGCTGCTATACACGTCGCAGCGGATGTCGGGCACGCCTGGACGCAGGAAATAGCACAGAGTAATATTTTTATCGGCGCGGTCGATACAACAAATCTTCGTGTTCAATCGGATGCAAAACGTATCATCTATAACGTTCGCCAGAAATTGCCGGCAGTTATGAACACGCTCCTTTTGCCGATGAAACCGCACGTTGAAGAACGTCCCACCCTTACACCCATTGCGGTTAGCACAGACGCGGATGTGTTAGCAACCGGTTTCTCTGTGGAATTGAACGGCGTAACCGACACCTTTCTCATCTCTGATGACGGTTTAGCGACAATGTCCACCTCAGATTTGTCGGAGAAGGTTGAGTTTATAGGAGAATATCTATTTTTGCGAGGGGATACGTTCGTAATGCTGAATGCGCGGTTTCTCAAAGTGGGGGCTCAAGTGCTCGCTGCATTAGATGAACCGCGCGCGTACTATGTAGGGATGCGCCGCGCTTAATGCAACTGAAAAGGCACCGATTTTTTCCCATCACTTCCACCGCCTCAATTAGATTGTCGCCTTAATCATTGAAGTAACGATAACACCTTTATTCGGAGCGTTTCCACTTCTTCGGCAAGTGCGCTAATCATCTCATTTTGTTTGTGTATAAGTGACGCAATCTGTTTCTCCGCCGCCCTCTCCTTCATACTACGCCATGCTATGATAATCTGGGGTATACCTACAGCTAAGACTATAAGAGCTATCAAAGCGAATACAAAGTTCGCGACCATTACTATCTGTTTTTCAACACCTGTGAGCTGTTTTTCAATGCCTATGACCTGTTTTTCAACGCCGGTTAAACGTGTATCTAATCGTCCAAACCCCGATTTTAAAAACACAATATCGGCTTTCATAGACACAATATCAGCTTTCATAGACACAATATCGGCTTTTATAGGTGTGAGTTCCTTGTCAATTACTCTTTCGACTTCCTCTTTGACAATAGAGCGAATTTCTTTGAGGTCTTGAGGGGTCAACTGAGCGAAAGATGGCAGCGTAAACACACACAAACAGACCGATAAACAGAAAATAGATTTCAACATGATTTCCTCCTACAAAATTTTTCTAAAAGAAATTATACAGAATTTCTCCGATTAACGCAACATCAATTTTTTCCAAACAGATCAGGCATGAACCCGCCGCCAGCAGCAGAAAAAAAGGCGAGGCACAAAACCTCGCCGAGGTAAAGAGGTAAACATTTAAGGCGTTACAACCCTCACACAACGAAAACCGTAGTAGTTGGCCGACTCAACAAAAAGTAAAGGGTAGTGGCGATAGGCGACCCGCACGAAGCGTTCCTCACTGGTCCAGTCTCCACCACGCAAAACGCGGAATCTTTTAACATTTTTATAATTATTTATTAACCATTCAATGCTATTCGCACCCGACAGCGGATTCTGAACAGGCGAAACCGAATAGAAACCTTTGTTATACTCGTCTAAGCACCACTCCCTAACATTCCCCGCCATATCAAATAAACCGTAGCCATTTGCAGCATACTTACCAACTACAGTGGTATAGCCACTTGGGCCACCACCATCGAAATCGTAGTTCGCTTTAGTAGAATCTATGGTGTTCCCCCAAGGGTATTTTTGACCTGCTAAACCGCCACGTGCCGCTTTCTCCCACTCCGCTTCTGTCGGCAGACGTTTGTCCACCCACTCCGCATAAGCCATCGCACCATACCAACTCACGTAGTTAACAGGATGATTCTCATACCCCAATCTCACACGGTACTTACCGGATACGAACCTAATCATCCAAGCACGCTTAGGAATATTATACCATGTGATCTCACCCTCAGCGTGTTTGCCTTTAGCATTTAGAAACCTTGCATATTGGGCATTGGTGACCTCGTACTTATCCATGTAAAACGCATCTACATAGACAGAATGGACAGGTTGTTCGTCATTCGGTGCATCTTCATCGTTGCTGCCCATCTGAAATTCACCAGCAGGGATGAGGACCATACCCTCAGGGGGTGGCGGAATATCAGGTTCCTCGGGTTCAGGTGCTGCAACAGTGTAGGTAAGTGAAGTGGAACCGCCATCCCACGTGAGGACAAGGTTCAACGTGCCTTGCGTAAAAGGACCTTTTATTTTCGCATTCACACCAGAGAGGGATACTTTTCCGTTATTCGCTTTCAGTCCCGTAGGGGTGCCATCAAAAATAACGATAATCTCCGTATCTGTTTGGATGGTGCGGCCATCCGCGGGAATCGCTTTGGTAAACGACACCGTTTCTTCTGTCTCACCACAACCACTGAAGACAATCGCAAGACAGCTGACAAGCATAACTATTCCTATGAGACGAAAACATTTTTTCATAAAATGCTCCTTTGTTTGTTAACGTGAGGTTGATAATAAATGTCCGTTGATTTCCGTAGAAACGTTTCAGGTTCTCCGAAAATAGCACTATGATTGTAGCCCAAACTAAAAGTTTATGCCACAAAACTTCTGTGTTTTCAGACTATACTTGTCCCAGGATGGCCGAAAATTAGGGGGTAGAAAAATTCCGCGCTTGCATATTAATCAAGCGGCGTTGAAATAGTCCAATATCACGTCATGCAGCAGCCCATTCGTTGCTACGAGTGACGATGTGTTCTTAGAGACAGGTTGTCCTTGCATATCTGTCACCTTTCCACCGGCTTCGCGCACAATAACGGTGATAGCAGCGATATCCCAGACGCTAATCGCTGCTTCAATAACAGCGTCCGCTCTACCGGAAGCGATGAGATGATACATATAGAAGTCACCGAATCCTCTGGAGCGGGCGGTGGTGTTGATAAGCGCGCACATATTGGTTAAAACGTTTTTCTCTGTAAACCACTTCAGGCCGCCGTGGCAAATCATCGCGTCTGCGGGTTGTGCTACGTTGGACACCTGAATTGGTTCACCGTTTAGGAACGCACCTTTACCGGCTTCCGCGTAAAGCAGTTCGTTCAGCAGGGGGGCATTGGAGACACCCAGTATCAGCGCGTCCCCCTTCATCAGCGCGATTTGTGTGCCGAAGATGGGAATTTTCCGGACATAATTCTTTGTCGCATCGATGGGATCAATAATCCAGAGGTATGGCGATGTGCCCTCTTCTGTGCCGTATTCTTCCCCCAAGAAGCCGTGGTCAGGAAAAGCCTGCCTAATCGTTTCTCGGATAGCTTTCTCCGCTTCCGTATCAGCACGGGTGACAGGCGTTTCGTCCGATTTGATTTCGACCTGCATGGTATCACCTGTGTAATAAGCAGTGATAATTTCTTCCGCATTTTTGGCGGCTTCTAGCGCAACGGTTAAAAATTGACTGGACATAAGTTCTCCTAAATTAGCAATTAGCAATTGGCAATTGGCAGAAAGGAGAAATAGATGAAAATCTGCGATTTTCATTATTTTCTCTCCTAGCAAGATGTTGTGATTCTAAATAACCCTTTGACGCGCGTGCATCTACCTCTTCCTCTTGCTAACGGTTTCTAACGGTTTCCAAAAAGCAATGAATGGTTTCTCTACTACGAGCCCTGTCTATATTTTGTAGCGTGAACTTCTATATTGCACACTTATGCCACAAACTAGGAAGTTCGTGATACTATGCATGAACTTCTATATTGCACACTTATGCCACAAACTAGGAAGTTCGTGATACTATGCATGAACTTCTATATTGCACACTTATGCCACAAACTAGGAAGTTTGTGATACTATGTGGCACCTTGCGTTATTTGCGAAGGGAGATTGCGGGGCAATAAATTCCCTTCCGTTCGCGGACCCACCATGTACCTTCTGCGCGTTTCGTAGCGATATCGGTAAAGCGATAATCGTACAACGTGGCGCGGATGTAACGTGGCGCTCCATCCGGAAACGGGTTTTCTGCCAACAGCTTCAGCACCTCAGGCTTACCCTCTAGCAGGACTGCCATAAAGTTGAGAAACCAGGGGGTATTTCGATAATTGCCTCGGAGCGCAGCAAACCACATCTGCCAATCCAGACGCGGTTGATGCGGTGCAACCCATTTAGGGGCATGTGTGAGGTTGCCCGGTTTCCATCGAAATTCGTAGGGTTTCCACGTTATCCGGTCGTTGCTGCCCTCAACAATAATTTCGGGACGCGACTCAGTCATATCCGCAAAAAGTCCGTAGGTGTTGACGCTTCGAAAGGGGGCAATCCAAGCAACCTCCGGTAACCGTGCTGTCCTGAAAAGTTGTTCAGTGAACCGCATACCGCTCAACAGAAAGAGAAACATCGCAACAACCGCTATACCGGTCCGTAGATAACGAGACGACGCGTTTTCAACGGAATGAAAAACCCCTCTGAAACGTTTCGGAATCAGACATTTCCACGTGACATCGTCAATGAGAAGGAGGCAGAGCACGATTGTTAGCAGATTAAAAAAACAGTAATTTCCTGTCAACAGAATTAACAATTGGAGCCCGACCAATCCGATAGCCCCTACGTTCCGTAAACGGCGCGGGGCAAAGATTAGGAAAGGCAGCATCAGTTCCACAGCGAACATACCGACAACAGAGACTTTTTGAAACCATTCCGGCAACTGATGGGCATACCACCCTATCCAGGTCGGCAATGGCTGCGTTTCATAATGAACGTTGAGTGCAGTGAGGTTCCGCCAGGTCTCATCGCTGGCAAGTTTAACAAATCCAGAGGCAAACATCAAACGGAACAGAAGCCAACGTAAGAGCCACGTAAATGCAATAGAGGGCTGAGCGACGCGCACAAATGTCTCACGTATCCGCAGAGGTGCGAAAAAGATTGCCAAAAATCCTGCTTCTAACAGCAACGCATCCCACTGGAAGCTGAGAAAGGTTTGCCCCACCGTCACAAGGGACAGGTAAAACACCCATAAACCTGCTAACGCAAATGGTGAGAAGAAGCCTGCGATTAAGACGAGAGACAAAAACACACCGCCAGCACACAAAAAATGAAGACATGCATCTGTCGGATTTAGCCAAAACAACGTTGGAAAAAGCGAGTACCCTTCCGTTCCGAACCGCTGATGGACAACCTCCAGATACTGTTCCGCCGGTAAGATGCCGCTGCTCCCGATAAGTCCATGAATTTGCACCCACAGGGAGAGGAAGGCGATGAGATAGATACAACCGAGCCCACGCAGAAACAGCCAGCGCGACAAACCGAACGTTGTCCTATCGCTATGTGTTCCCCACAACCAACGCGTCATCGCGGAGAAAAATGTACGGTGCTTTGCAACGAATCGATAGACAGCTTCCGATATCTTCGCGAACCCGGGCAGCTGAGCGTAAGACCAAAGCAGCACGCGGTTGTTTAAGGCACGCAAAACCGCCTCTGCCCCGCTAAAAACTGTGCCATTTTCCAAAATTAACTGGACCGAGGTTTGGAACGCGGACAGCGGTATTTCTGGAAACTGCGGAGCCACCTCCTGGTAGGCGGCGTAATCCACGCGGTCGCCTGTGACATGTTGCCATTGGGCAATCCAGTAGCGGCAAAAACCGCAGTCATTATCGTAAACGAGGAGCGGTTTGCTGCGCTTGCTATCCATGCCAGGCCTGCTGAATTTTGGCGATAGCCTCTACAACCTGGTCCATATCCCGTTCTGAAGCGAGGAGCTGGTTTTGGAAAAGCCATACGCTCTGTTCACACACCAAGGCAGCATTCGGACACGGTAAGGTCCGGATGAGGTGTGGATATTTCTCTGCGACGTGTGCTATGCCCGGCTCCTGCGAAAGCGGGGACCGGTAGCCGATAGAACACGGAATGCCTTCGGCAGAGAGCGCGTTCACAAATTCCTGCCGAGACCTGCCACCGAACCCATCAGACTCATATTTCAAGCAGTAGAGGTGATACCCGTGTTTCGTAACCCACGGTGCAAGCTTTGGGGGGGTGATACCCTCAATTGCCGCTAATGCATTGGAGAGATAGGCAGCGTTCCGATTGCGGTGGTCTGTCTGCGCCTCTAGGAGTTGCAACCGCACAGATAATATCGCAGCGAGGTATTCTGAAGGGCGATAGTTCCAACCGAGGCGCGGGTACTCCCATCTTGCACCGCCGGGGGCACGTCCGACATTCATGAAGGCACACACCCGGTCGTGAATATCTTTGTCGTTTGTTGTGACCATGCCGCCTTCGCCGGAGGTGAGATTTTTCGAGGATTGGAAGCTAAACGCACCGACATCGCTGAGGCTGCCGACCTTTTTGGTCTGATATTCAGCACCGTGTGCCTGGGCGCAGTCCTCAATAAGTGCTAGTTGATGCCGTTGTGCAATGTCCTGGAGTGCTCCCATATCGGCTGGGTGCCCGCCGAGGTGGACAGGCAGAATAGCACGAGTTTGCGGCTGGATGGCTGCCGCTACCGCTTCAGGGTCAAGCGTGAAGGTTTCTGCTGAAATATCCACAAACGCTACGGTACATCGGCGTTCTAAAACCGCGCTTGCTGTCGCTACGAACGTATAGTTCGGGACGATAACTTCGCCACCATCACTAAAACCGTCCAAATCGAGGGCACCAGCCAAGGCGGCACTGATAGCATCGGTGCCGTGCGGCATCAAAAGCGCGTACGCCGTTCCTGAATACTGAGCATATTGCTCACCAAACCGTCCACTCATTGCCCCCCCGAGCCCCTCGTTTGCACTCAAGTAGACCTCTCGCAACAGCGGTTCAATTTCCGATTCCCACTCCTCAAGCGTATTTAGGGGCCATGCGGGCCAGGGATTGTCTTCTGTATTGCGAACAGGCGTACCGCCTGAAATTGCTAATTGGTTCAACATGATATATTCGTCTCACAAGTTTTCTTATAAAAACTGTGCCAAAATTTCCTAAAAAAATGGATAAAGGACTAAAACGATAGCATACACCACACCTGCTAAAACTGCCCCGACGAGGGCATCAATTGCATAATGGAATCTACCGTACACAGTGCCAAGGGTTAACCCTACACACATCGGCAGTAAAATCAAGAATGCTGTGCTATCATAGCGGAACGCACACAGCAACACTATGACCGATAACGAGACGTGCGAACTCGGAAACGCTGTCCCTTTTGACGAACCCCTTGAGAGAATTGAATGTGTGAGTTTGAAAAAAAAACCGCTAGACAACTTCCCCTCAATCTTCTCAAATATGTAACGGGGCCCGGTTGCCGGCAGAAATGGATAACAGAGTAGACTCAGATTGAATGTTAACGTTTCAGCAAAGACCGTCTCCTGAAAGGGGACTAACCGCCCATCGAAATAGAGCCACGCCGCTAAAAATACGGCAATGACGTAATAACTAAAATAGCAGCAGTGTAAAACCTCTGACAGAATCAGAGAGGAGAACCGACTGCTGAGTTCGAGGCTCGGCATCCCCCTAAAAATCTTTTTCTCCCAGCGGATAACGGTGTCATCGAAGTAGCGTTGAAACACCATTTGCGTTAGGTTTCCCATCTCAAAATAGAACAGCGCGATAGTAGACAGTGGATACCAATCCCGTAGAAATCGCAAAGGGAGTGGCATAGATGCGTCAACGCGTGTCAGCAGGATAATGCCGATAATACAAAGTCCACGTGCAATCAGATAGCGATACCAGTGCCCAACATTCTTGTGGAAAACTGTAAGCAGTACACCTGTTATAGCTAAGTATCCGATGGCAACCCAATCGTAAGGAAGAAAATTCATAAGTGTCGTCTTTTACCGTTGTGTTTTTTTAAGTTTACGCTATTTTCCAAAAAACAGCAAGGAAAAAATTTGAACACCTAATGGGAGGAGGGGCCACCATCTGGAAACGGCGGCCACCTATAAAGTGAAAAGCGGGAAGAACGTTACAGGGGTACAAAACTACCCTAGACGAATCCTTGAGGATAACTTTAAACCTTGATACGGAAGTCCGTCTCAGTTTGGGTCATTTGGATTGGCCCTGTGGTGCAGCGGCTTGAAAGTAGCTTTTAGACAGAAGGAATTGCTGCATTTTCTATATTTTGTGTTACAGGGGTTCCCTCGATTCCCGCCTCTTTGCTTACAAATTAAGACTTTATGGCTGCCAGGTTCTCGACAAGTCCAATAGGAGACTCTGCATCCGGGTACTCCGGGTACATTACTGAGCTCGTTACCACAAACCACTTCTTTGTGCTTGTCCGCTTCTGCTTCTTTGACGACTTGATTGCATCCGGGACATAGGAACGTCTTACCTTCGCCTGGCGTGTAATACTCACAATCATGTGTGCACTTGCGATAGGGTGCTCCTACGCTGCAATGTCCATCCTCTGAAGTGGCTGGGCCAGGACATTTGTCCTGTAACTTATGGGCATCGGGGATGTAATATTTACATTGGACATGTGCCCCACAACCACCGTTCATGATACCCGATCCTTCGGGACATATCCAATGGTGGTCGTGGATTGCCATAAGTGATTGCTCACATTGAGTATCTCCACAGACGTAATCACTGGCAACAGTCCAAGTCCCGGAACCATCTAAAAAACGGTCGCTCGGGATGCCTGATATATCGTCGGCTACACCGACTGAGCTACCTACACTTACGCTATAGGTGCCTGCTGGAGATAGACCCACTTCTGTCCCCACCGTTTGTGTAATTGATACAGTGCCATTACCTTCCCAATCAACGCCCCATATCTCTACCTTACCTGAGGCGGTCCAATTATAGGTCCCCGGCACCGCCTTTATCGGAGAATAGAAGAAAACTTTGCGAGTAACGGTATGTGCCACGGGGTTTGCAGTCGCAGCCCCCCCGATTCCGCCTCCCCAGCTGCCAACCTTGATGGAATCTCCTCCAAGATTGAGTACTTGCGTATTGTCAGCACTCGCCGGGTAAATAGAGGCTTTGGCTTGACCGTAACCAACAATATCTGCTGCTATGGTGATTGTCACCTTTCTATCAGATGGATCATACCTTGTTGTAGGAGTGTGTGGACCGCCTTTAGGTGGGTGCCCACAAGTCTGAAACTGGTAAGGATGCTCACTCATTGGGCAATACTGCTGCTTTGTAACTGTGTCTGGACTGCTTGACATCCTTGCCCCTGATTTAAACACAATTGTTATATTGCTAATGGGTGGGGGCTTGCTATCGGCAAAAATACCTAGATTCCATAGAAACAGAAGGGCAATAACCAAAGTGGATGAGAGCCCGAGATAAAATAACGTTTTCTTTAACATTGTGATGTCCTTCCTTATAAAAATTGATTACTCAACCATATATCCTAAGTCCATATCTATATAAGCTTGTCTCAGGATTTCACTTGCTCTTTGATCGGTTGCTACCGAAGCTGCTTCAGCGAGATGTGTTGGTACACTCTGTGAGGCCGTAACAATAGGTATGTCGCCTTGTGCCTCTTTTTCGAGTTGGTCGATTTCAGCATTGAGGCGATCGGCTTCGGCATCATTGCCGGCATGACGCTCGATATCCCTCACTTTTATCAAATGAAGGTAGTGTTGGTACTGTTCGTAAGTTGGCGCGAAACCTGTTCCGATGGCAACATCAAATATCGGTTCTCCCTCTTTGTATAGCATTGGATTACCGTTTTCATCTAACTTGAGCACCCCCGGGTCAGACATGCGGTATGCGTATCCTGGGGGTGGCGGTTCTACCCCGTATTTCTTATAGATACGTTCAAAATATCCGAGTCTTACCGTTCCCCCTTGTTTTTCCGTTGCCCCTTGCAAGGCATTCTTGGTTTGTGTAGCAGTGGGGGTTCTATTTTCGGAGGTTTCGCCGGGGGGCGGTTGTTCGTCCACTCCCTGTGCTTTCCGTTCGGCGATGTCCTCCTTAATCTTTTGGATAACTTCCGGTGACGGCGGCTCAAAAACAACTTCGGGTTCCAGGTCGATGTTCCGCTGCATCAGCAGGAAAACACCGGCTGTGAATAGGATAACAATGAGGACAGCAAGACCCCAATACATTTTTCTACGCATTGTGAATCCTCCTTATTTTCGACTATCCCTTATATCGCTGCGGGGCTGCGATAAAGGGCATTTGACAGATGGACACGGTGATTTTTCCGGGAGCTCCTTGTTACATGTCCATTCCGGACAAGTGGGAGCGTCTGTTTGTGTCGCAGCAATCCGTTTGATTGTACCAAACAGTAGGCACCCACCCATCAAAACAATCAAAGCCGTGGTGAGGCTTATCTTGCGCCAGCGGTGCCTTTTCGGTTGCGGAGTGTCCTGATGTTTTAGGGACAGAAACCCCCATAACGAAATAGCAAAGGCGACGACACTGAGGTGGAGCCCGTGCTGCACGAAAAAGAGCGCACAGAACGAGCTAACAATGAGCCCTCCGAATGCAGCCACGGCGGCTATATCTACATTTGTTGTTAAAAGTTTCGTTTTCACAATTATATATCCTCCGCTAAAATCTGTCAAGGGGTGCGTAAAATTTTTGTACTTAACGTGTTATGTAGGAGCGTGCTGCGCAGGCGACCTCCCCGCCTCTGTAGAAGCGTGCTGTGCACCCGATACCTTTCTAGATAGACATACACCTCTTACAATCCGCGTCTTCCGCGTCCTCCGCGATAATCCGCGATTTGCGGCGTACTCGCCCAAATGCGACGTGCATTCAGACAAGACATACACAACATCCCTTCCATCCTTCCCTCTATCATAGTACAAAACTTTACAGGGTGTGTAAAATTTTTGTACTTAAACGTGAGTTTGAAAATAAATGTCCGTTTTCACTAATCTCTATAAATATATCGTCCCTACGGGACTAGGGGTTGTCGAAACATCTACTTCTATAAATATATCGTCCCTACGGGACTAGGGTTGTCGAAACATCTACTTCTATAAATATATCGTCCCTACGGGACTAGCGGTTGTCGAAACATCTGCTTCTATAAATATATCGTCCCTACGGGACTAGCGGTTGTCGAAACATCTGCTTCTATAAATATATCGTCCCTACGGGACTAGCGGTTGTCGAAACATCTGCTTCTATAAATATATCGTCCCTACGGGACTAGCGGTTGTCGAAACATCTGCTTCTATAAATATATCGTCCCTACGGGACTAGCGGTTGTCGAAACATCTGCTTCTATAAATATATCGTCCCTACGGGACTAGCGGTTGTCGAAACATCTGCTTCTATAAATATATCGTCCCTACGGGACTAGCGGTTGTCGAAACATCTGCTTCTATAAATATATCGTCCCTACGGGACTACGTCGAAACAGACAAGCTAGCCCCAGCGGGGCGGTATATTTATAGAAGCACATGTTATAAGGGCCAGACAAGCTAGCCCCAGCGGGGCGGTATCTTTATAGAAGCACAAGGGCCAGACAAGCTAGCCCCAGCGGGGCGGTATCTTTATAGAAGCACAAGGGCCAGACAAGCTAGCCCCAGCGGGGCGGTATCTTTATAGAAGCACAAGGGCCAGACAAGCTAGCCCCAGCAGGGCGGTATCTTTATAGAAAACACAACAACACAACACAACCTAGCCCCAGCGGGGCGGTATCTTTATAGAAGCACAAGGGCCAGACAAGCTAGCCCCAGCGGGGCGGTATCTTTATAGAAGCGCGAGGGCCAGACAAGCTAGCCCCAGCGGGGCGGTATCTTTATAGAAAACACAACAACACAACACAAGCTAGCCCCAGCGGGGCGGTATCTTTATAGAAAACACAACACCCTAGCTCATAATCACAAACCTTCTATTGCTTAAAATCCGAGAAATCCGATAAATCGGAACGGTCTCAAAAAGTAGGAGGCAGAACGATAAGAAAAGTAGGCAGAACTGATAAACGAAAAATCGGCGGTCGAAATGTCACAACTCATTTTTTTTGTGTTGTGAAAAAGACGGGTCGAAAATGCTTCTAAACATAGACGGGGCGTGAGTTTGTGCGACTGCAGCACTGAGAAGTAAATGTTACACTTTGTGTCAAAAGTGTAACATTTACACCGGTTTTGTACAAAAACTTTACACACCCAACTTTACACACCCATTTGACAATCAGAGAACAAACGTGTATAATAACCCAAGTTGCTACTTATAAGTTTTTAGACCCGGAAACACCGTCTTTAATGAAAATATGCTGATAATTAGGCAATATTTGTAGCGTCCACTTTTAGTTTGCACACAAATATGCACAATCTGGAAGATTATGCTACTATGTGGCAACTTAGGTTATAATATAAATAGGATTTACAAAGCCTACTGTCTGTGTTTTCACACGGACGCTAGACAGAAAAATCTAAGAGCAGATTTTCGCATAAGTCTCATTGAAATTTAAATACTATCTACTAACAGAAGGAGTCAAAAGTTGAAAAACATTTTTTTATTTTTAATGCTGCTCGTTGCCGGATTTGCAACGGTCAGCATAGTTGGCTGTGAAAAAGGTATAACTAAGCCGGTTGTGGATGGGATGAAACCTACAATGGATGACCCTGAAGCATATACAGTCGCTACAGTTGAAATGGCAATTGAGCGTTACAAAACCGAAGGTCGCGATGCCACCCTCGCCTACTATAACGACCCTATGAGCATCAATGGACAGTGGTATGTCTTTATCGTTGATGATACCGATATTTTTGTAGCACACCCTGCGTTACCTACGTTAGTAGGGACAGATCTGAAAAACGTCGTTGGTGCTGACGGTTATCCAATCGGGATAGAAATCGCCAAGGCGACAGAAGATGGACATTGGATTAACTATTTATGGCATAATCCAGCAGCGAACAAATTAGAGACAAAACGTACGTGGGCCCTCCGGTATGATGGTTATATCTTCGGTTCCGGGCATTATGAACCGTGGAACCCCGACCCCGCTACACTTCCAGAGGTCTCCAAAGATGATCCGGAGGCGTTTACAGTTGATTTTGTATACAAAGCAATTGCCCGTTATGAGTTTGAAGGGCTTGAAGCTGCGGTAGCTTACTACAACGACCCAGCGAGTATTGATGGTCAATGGTATGCGTCTATCACATCTCCAAACGATATTTTTCTTGCACACGCGCCAAGACCTGACCTCGTAGGGACAGACATCAAGGATGTTAAAGGCCTCGATGGTTCACCGCTCGGGGAAGAACTTGTCACAGCGACAGGCAGCGGAGCCTGGTTTGAATATGAGTGGGCCAATCCTGAAAGCGGCGAAGTAGAGCTGAAACGCGCGTGGGCAATTCGGCACGACGGTTACCTCTTCGGTGCCGGGTACTATACATTAGTCCCGTAGGGACGATATATTTATAGAAGCGAAGGTTCAGGTCCCAGCGTAGTCCCGTAGGGACGATATATTTATAGAAGCGAAGGTTCAGGTCCCAGCGTAGTCCCGTAGGGACGATATATTTATAGAAGCGAAGGTTCAGGTCCCAGCGTAGTCCCGTAGGGACGATATATTTATAGAAGCGGAGGTTCAGGTCCCAGCGTAGTCCCGTAGGGACGATATATTTATAGAAGCGAAGGTTCAGGTCCCAGCGTAGTCCCGTAGGGACGATATATTTATAGAAGCGGAGGTTCAGGTCCCAGCGTAGTCCCGTAGGGACGATATATTTATAGAAGCGAAGGTTCAGGTCCCAGCGTAGTCCCGTAGGGACGATATATTTATAGAAGCGGAGGTTCAGGTCCCAGCGTAGTCCCGTAGGGACGATATATTTATAGAAGCGAAGGTTCAGGTCCCAGCGTAGTCCCGTAGGGACGATATATTTATAGAAGCGAAGGTTCAGGTCCCAGCGTAGTCCCGTAGGGACGATATATTTATAGAAGCGGAGGTTCAGGTCCCAGCGTAGTCCCGTAGGGACGATATATTTATAGAAGCGAAGGTTCAGGTCCCAGCGTAGTCCCGTAGGGACGATATATTTATAGAAAACACCGCCCCTAGACCGGACTAAACCCCGTAGGGGTGATATGTTTATAGAGGTTAGGGAAACCAACGGACATTTATTATCAAACTCACGTTCACACAATTAATCCTGCACAAGGAGAGAACGAATTGCACGCGCGGCTGTTTCTGTATCCTGAAGTGGGACAGTAGAGACAGGTTCGCTAAGTGCTTCGGCAATATGCTGTTTTAATCCATCAAGTCCACAGCAGGTTACAATGCCGTGTTCCGCTAAATATTGATATACGTTGTCCCGTTTCGGCCGTCTCGCTTTCACTTGTGACAACGTTAAGACAATCACCTTATGTCCACTGCTTGCCGCTTCACAGACCATAGAGAAGCTGTCAGCAGTGACGATAAGGAGGTCGCTTAAGGCAAGGATAGCTTGATACGGGTCGGCAAGTGCTGAAGGCGTGTCGGGGGTAATGAACAGCGGACACCACGCTGCATCTGTCAGTACTGCTGATAGGTATGCCGTGACATCAGGGGGTGTTCGGCGGGAAACTGTGACGAATAGTTGCGCGTTCATTTTTTTCGCGACCGCTACGCCAATTTCGTGCAGACGTTCGGCATCCTTTATGGTAATCGTCTCATGTCGATCTGTCCCGCCGAGGAGGACGCCGATGCGTGTGCAGTCCGGCAGGTTAAGCTCCTGTGTGAGCAGTTTCCGCTCGGCATTCAACGGACCTGGCGAAATAGGGTTCGGCACGCCGATTGTTTTACATATTCTATTGCTACGTCTTGTGCTGTGCCACGACAGCATCGGGAGGATAGCAAGCTCGAAATGACGAATGCCTACCGGTGAAGGTCTGCGACAGGTGACGGTCTTAGCATGAAGCACTTTGCCCAAAAGGAGGTTGACCGCTGCTACAGATGAGCCGGTGGAAAGGATAACGTCAGCCGTGCGGATTTGTGAGATAGCATTGGACGCAGATTCGGTCAGGCTCCATCGGAGGAGCATGTAGATAAAGGGTGTAGGCAATGGCATGCCGCCGAAAATGCATATCAAAATGCGCAAGAGATTGTCGCGCCACTTCTGCCGGAATTCTATCTCAAGCCATTCCATTTGGCAGTCGGGCAATTTTTGGACAATACCGAGGGATTGCTTGTAATGTCCCGGTTTGTTGTCGCTTAAAACAATAACCTTCATTTTACCGTATAATCAATCAACGTTGTAACCCCGCGTTCATCTTCCATTTTGACGATGCCGACATACGGCACAAACCATACTGTCTGACGCTGCACTGCTATTTCAGTTTTCTCGAAGACGAAATGGGCAATTTCTGTCTGATATTCAAGCTGATATGCATTCTCAAAGTTGCCAGCAGGCGTTTCAAGCGGTCCCTCGGCAACAACTGAGCCCTTAACACTAACCTGCACCTCAAAAGGTATATGGAGCAGACCCAAGTTTTGCAAGAAGATATGTCCCATGCGTTTCACATTGAGTGCCTCCCATTGACGATTACTGCTCAGCGGCTCCTGAAGAAAAACGAGGTCCGGGGCCGTGATTGGGTCTATAACAATTTCTAGAGTCAATCCCACAAATTCATCTTTCACGATTTTAGGAAGTTCATTCTGAATATAACGGTCTAGCTTTTCACCGACAGCGAAAAAAACCTCGTTTTGCGTAACGCGACACTGCTCAGGTTTCAGATAGTCCACTTCGGTTTCAGATAGTGGTGGACGGTAGACGAAAATCTTGTACTCCTCTCCCCGCAAGTCCAATTCCTTTGCAGTCTCCCGTGTCCATTGTGTCCCATCGGGATTTTGATAACCCCATCGGCTGCCGACAGCATCGGGAAAGTAGTTCGGCATCACCTCCACATCTGGCGGTGCTGTTTCATCAGAACCACAGCTATATAGCAGTAGCATGCTACAGAGGATGAGAAAAGTTAACCGAATTTGATTCTTCATGTTGCCTCTTGCCCATAAGCGGGGTTTCAAACCCGACTAACAGCTGAATATGCATCAAACGCAAACCTACTTAGGCTATCCCGATATACCGTGCGACGAAGAGCGCAGCGAAGAAGTAGATGAGCGGGTGCAGCTCTTTTCTGCGTCCCGTGACCAACTTCATAAACGCTATGGATATAAACCCGAAAGCAATCCCATGCGTAATACTGAACGCAAGCGGTGTCATCACCAAAGTCAGGGATGCGGGTATAGCTTCCGTGATATCGTCCCAATCCACATGGATAAGCTCTTTGAGCATCAAGAAACCGACGATGATTAAAGCGGGAGCGATAACTGGGTAAAATGTATTTCCATCGATAACATATCCGGACCCAACAATTTCAACGACCGGATAAAAGAATAGGGCAAGCAGCATGAGAATCCCTGTGACAATAGAGGCAAGCCCAGTGCGTGCGCCTGCGGTAATACCTGACGCACTCTCAATGTAACACGTTACTGTGGAAGTGCCAAGGACAGCTCCGCCTGCTGACCCGATAGCATCGGACAGAAGTGCCTGTCGTGCTTTTGAGAGTTTTCCATCTTTAAGCAGCTCCGCCTTATGCCCGGTAGCTGTGAGTGTACCGATGCTATCGAACATATCTTGCGCGAAGAAGACAAATATCACAGGAATCAATTCTTGCCGAGCGAAAATATTTGGAAATCGTAGTTCAAAAAGTGTCGGTAAGATGGAGGGCGGCATGGAGACTATGCCTTGATATTTGGTAAACCCAAGCGCAAGTGTCAAAGCCGCAGTCGCAAGGATGCCGATGATGATTGCTCCACGGACCTCCCTCGCCATGAGTATCAGTATCACGAGAATGCCGAAGAGCGAAAGCAGCACCGGCGGAGATGTGAAATTGCCGAGCGTTACAAATGTGGCAGGATGTGCCGTAATGATACCGCTCATCCGCAAACCGATAAAGGTGATAAAGATGCCAATTCCTACAGCAATTGCGTGATGAAGCGAGACCGGCAACGTGTTCATAATCGCCTCACGTAACCCTACAAACGATAGCAGAATGAACAGGACACCAGATATGAAGACAATACCTAATGCCTCTGGCCACGCTACACCTATTAGGTCAGGGTTGCACACCTCAAAAACAAAATAGGCGTTAATTCCCATCGCGGGGGCAAGCGCGACAGGATAGTTCGCGAGAAACGCTATCAGGAACGTTGCACCTGCACTGGAAAGACAGGTCGCAACCATCACTGCACCCTGATTCATGCCGGCCACTGAAAGCATCGCTGGTTGGACAAAGATGATATAGCACATCGTCAGGAACGTTGTGCATCCCCCGATAATTTCTCGCTTGACTGTTGTCTCAAGTTCTTGTAAGCGAAATAGCTTTTCTAACATATTTTTCTCTTCCTTTTCCGATTTTTTTAATTACAATTTGCACCTATCTTTCTATTATACACAGAAAACCCTAACTTTGTCAAGAACAAATTTAATCTACACTTTTCTAAAGTTTGGACAATTTTATGAGTTTACATTCGCGGTGTTGTCTGAATCGCGGATTAGCGCGGAGAACGCGGAGAACGCGGAGTGTCCGGTGCGTAACAATCCAAGCTTTGTGATTATAGGTTAGGGTGTTGTGTTTTCTATAAACATTCCGCCCTTAAGGAGCGGGCTGTTTGCCCGAATACTGGGGCTAGGTTGTGATGTGGTTGCGTTTTCTATAAACATTCTGCCCCTACGGGGCTGCGCTTCCGCGCATTCGAGTCTATTTTCTACAAATTGGACTTGTGTGAGGAACTTAGAGAAAAATGAGAAATGCTTTGGAAATCGGGCATCAACCGGGCAGATATTGTCCAAACTACAGTACACTTTTGCAATTTGTTTTGTTGCAAATTCCCCTATAATATGTTATACTTTAAGAAAATGGAAACGTAACTGGAAAACACATTCTGTCACTTTACGCGGAGAAACGCATGGCATCGGTTGCAGTTCAGACGTATCTGACCCCCGAGCAATATCTCGCCTGGGAACGGAAGACAGATACCAAACATGAATACCTTTATTGTAGCATAAACTTCCAGTTTGTGCTCTTTATTGTAGCATAAACTTCCAGTTTGTGTCTTCCGTTCTCCGTTTGATTTCTAACAACCGGTAATGATAGAATAATTAATAAAAATGGTATAACAACCGCGCTTAACAACGAATTGGTCGGAAGCGATTGTATAGTTGTTGCAAGTGATATGCGTGTGCGGACTAGCCCGGATACATCTTACTTCTATCCGGATGTCGTTGTCGTTTGTGGTGAACCACAATTTGAGGATAACTCCTTCGATGTGCTACTCAATCCGGTGCTTATCGTAGAAGTGCTCTCCCCCTCAACAGCAGATTACGACAGAGGTGAAAAATTTGAGCACTACAAGCAATTAATATCCTTGCAAGAATATATCATCGTTTCACAGAATAGGGTTCACATTGAACACTATCTGCGCTTCGGGGGCGATGGGTATTAAACGAATTTCGTGCACCTGAAAATGTGCTCCCGCTCCCTTCAGTAGAAGGGGCACTGGTTCTGCGGGACATCTACGCACGGGTCAAATTCCGTGAGAATTCACTATAGGCACGGTGCCAGTTAGGTTGAAAAATTAGGTTAACTTCACAATTTAGATAGGAAAACATTTATGCCGATTGTATCTCATGTTGTTTTAAGAGAGTTCGTATACGATATATATCGCGCCGCTGGTGGGACCGAAGAGGATGCACGTATCGTTAGTGACCACGTCGTCGATTCTAATCTCGCTGGGCACGATTCCCACGGTGTCATCAACGCTCCGAACTACATCGGTGGCATGTCAGGTGGCCCATCAGTAGACAAAATGGAAATTGTCCGGGAGAGTGGTGCAGCAACGGTTATCAATGTGAACGGGGCATTGGGGATGGTTGCAGCACGGAAAGCGATGGAGATAGCCGTTGAGAAGGCACGTACCTGCACTATCGGTGCGGTCGGTTTACATCGGTGTGGGCATGCTGGCCGGATGGGTGAATATCCGCCTATTGCTGCACGTGCGGGGATGATTGGCATCGTCTTGTTGAATGGCGGCGGCCGGTTTATGCATCCGCATGGAGGTACGTCCCGAAGGTTACCTCCGAATCCGATTGCGATATCGGTGCCTCGTGCGAACGGCAACCCGCTTCTGTTAGACATGACGCTCAGCGTAGTTGCCGGCGGAAAATTTCTCGTCCAAGAAGCACGTGGTGAACCCATACCGGAGGGATGGTTGATAGATGCAGCGGGCAACCCGGTCACCGATGCCGCTGCGTTTCGTGAACGGGGACAGGATACTGCTGTCATGCCCCTCGGTGGATTTCAGTTCGGACACAAAGGCTTCGGACTCGGGGTGATGATAGACGCTATCGCTGGTGGGCTATCCTGGGCAGGATGCAGCAGTGAAAAACCAACGCGCGGCGCAAGCGGTATTGCAATGTTTGCTATTAACATCGAAGATTTTATTGACCTCGCCGATTATGAACAAGAAATTGAATATCTCGTCGAGTGGGTCAAGTCATCAGCAAGGCTACCGGGGGTCGACGAAATTTATGTCCCCGGTGAATTTGAGGAACGGAGCCGAGAGAAACGTCTGAAGGAAGGTATACCGATTGAAGAATCAACATGGCAGCGACTTGTTGACGCAGCGAAACGCCTCAACGTTGCTACACCGAACGAGGAGGAAAAATGAAAATCTTAACGAGTTTGTTCACCCTTCTGCTCATCAGTATCACAGGGTGTGCACTGCTAAACCAGCCGATAGATGAACTTGATTCATCACAACTAACCTGCGAAACTAACCCGCGCCTCGTAGATGGCGATTTGGAAACAGTCAGTGTTCTTACCGTGAACGGTCTCGTCCGAAAAGAGTATAAAATTTTCGAAGGCGGACGCAATGACCCTTTTCGCGAACAGCGGCAATATGTGACTGAACTTGAAGGCACGCTCCGAACCGAAGCCGTGATAAAACTAGACGCGCCGACCTATGTGTCCCATATTGTGCTTTATCCGGCATCGCGCATCCCCAAGTTGTCATTAGTGACAACAACGGTCGAGCCCCCACAGTTTAGTGTCTCATTTGAAGCTGTCCGAGACAAACAACACACGGATATAGAGAGCCTGAAACCGATTCGATTCAACATTGCACGAAAGGTGCTTTATTTACGCATTGGTGCAAACGCAATTGAGGATAAAAAGAATTCCATACGTGGTGAAAACGACGCGATTGAAATACCGTTGAAAGGGGCTGAAATCCGCGAGATTAAATTTTACGTCCGAAAATCTGATGAACCGATGTGAGCGAGGCCCTAAAAAGACCGCAGCACCCCGCGGAAATTTGTATTCGATAAAACATATTGACATATTTCTATAATATTAGGTATAATACTTTATGGCATATTATGATGAAATCATTAAACACATTACGGGGAGGTTTCCCAATTCGTTAGCAGCGTTAGCCCTGGGGACATCAAAGATAAAGGTCCTAGGGCAGCTGAACACCGAGCACGTCACGGTTCGGAGGCATCACAGTGATATGACGTTTCGTATCCGGCTGGCTGATGAGGAGGCTATCCTACATATAGAGGCACAAACCGACGACAGCAGGCATAAACCGATGCACCTCCGGATGCTGGCGTATTCGAGTTTTCTTGCCCTTGAACACGGTAAGAAAGTTTATTCAACGGTGTTCTATCTCCGTCCTCCTGCGGGTCAAAATGACCTCGGTTTCTATAGCTATGGCAACGAAGAGCTGGGAGGTATATCGTTCCGGTACAACGTCATCCGTGTCTATGACCTGCCGGGTGAGGCGTTTTTAGACCCTGCGGCTATAGGATTGCTCCCTTTCACAGCTTTGATGAAACCGCCCGCGGATATGACCCCTCAAGCTTGGGTTGAGAAGTGTATAGAGACGACCCAGGCAGCGGATGTCAGCCGAGAAATGCGGGCGAACCTTTTATTTGCACTCTCCCTTTTTGGGAGTTTAGTGCATCCGAACGAGCTTTTTCAAGACCCTAGATTGGAGGCAATCATGCAAGAATCTCCATTTTACGAACTGGTAATACAACGCGGCATCACACAAGGCGATGCACAAGGCTATCAACGCGGCATTGAACAAGGTGTGCGCGCCAAACAGGATGCTGTTATCAAGTTGCTGACGCACCAATTCCCGGAAATCTCTGATACCGTTGTAAATGAAATCCGACAAATCAAGGAATTCTCACGGCTTGATACACTCTTCGATCAGATACTCACCGCTAAAACCTTTGAGGATATCGAGCTCAACGGAAGTAGCACACAATAGGCATTAGACATTATAATGATTTAATCGGAGTATGCAAGCAAAGATAGCGAGGTCTCCTGTCCCTATAAACAAGGGTTCAAATCGGGTGGGGAAACCCCGCCCCTACGCTGAACCGGCATAATGTCTCTTAAATAATCTAAGTTGTCACCTTTGTAACATAGTCTACTGACTTTTTCTATAGAACCGTGTTAAGCTAAACACATTACATGTTTGGAGGATTAAAACCCGATTGCAAAAACAAGAATTGAAGGGCGTTCCTATACAGAGCAACGCTGAAGTACAAGCCCTTTTTGGGCAGAGCGATACGTTCTTGAAGATGATTGAAGACGATTTTGATGTGCGTGTCGTTTTGAAAAGTGACAGCATTGCTGTCATCGGGGAAGATAACAAAAAGGTTGATCAAGTTGTAACGGTATTAGAATCGCTCCTTCACCGCATCCGCAAAGGAGAACAGATTCAGGCAACCGATATCAACTATGTCATTCGCGCATCAGAGGTCGGTGAAACGACTGGCTTAGATGAGGGCAAAGCGGAGTCTATTCCGGTGTTCTCAAAACGCGGCGTAATCCGTCCGAAAACTGCCGGGCAAAAAAGATACGTTGAGGCGATTAAGCATAATGACCTCGTGTTCGGCATCGGACCTGCGGGAACAGGGAAAACCTACCTCGCTATGGCAATGGCTGTCTCCGCCCTTAAAAGTGGACAAGTGAGCCGTATCATCTTGACGCGCCCGGCCGTTGAAGCCGGTGAACGTCTCGGTTTTTTACCGGGCGACATCGCCGCAAAGGTACACCCTTATCTCCGCCCGCTATACGACGCATTATACGATATGATGCCACCAGAAACGCTTGACAACTACATTGAACGGAATGTGATTGAGGTTGCCCCAATCGCTTTCATGCGCGGCAGAACTCTTAACAATTCTTTTGTCGTTTTGGACGAAGCACAAAACGCAACAATTGAACAGATGAAAATGTTTCTAACACGCCTCGGCTTCGATTCAAAAGCCGTCGTGACAGGTGATATTACCCAAACCGATTTACCAACGCACAAAGTCTCAGGACTCGCAGACGCACAAGAAGTCCTCTCCGGAATCAAGGGGATTCAGTTCATATACTTCTCAAAAGTGGATGTCGTCCGGCACGCATTGGTGCAACGCATCATCGAAGCTTATGAACAGGCAACACCACAAGATGTAAGACAGATACCGACAGGGCCAGAAAAACCTGAAGAGGAGCAGCTTTGATTGGCATAACGAACACAAGCTGCAGGACAACGTTTGATGTAGCTGTTATTTATAAGGCAGCATTGGCAACATTAAAGGCACATTGTGCCGAAACATGTGAAGTTAGCGTCCTCTTAACAGATGATGAAGAGATGCAGCGGCTCAACAATACCTATCGCGGGATTGACGCACCGACAGACGTTCTAGCGTTTGCAATGCAGGAAGGCGAAAATGTGGGCGGTACCAATTTGAACCTGCTCGGCGATATCGTTATCTCCTTGGAAACAGCAGCACGACAGGCTAAAACCGCAGCACACTCGCTTGAAAACGAAGCCGCATTTCTAACGGTACATGGCATGCTGCATCTACTCGGATACGACCATCAGACCCCAGCGGAAACTGAAATTATGTTTGAAAAACAGGAAAATATTTGGCGTGCGCTCTGCCCGAAAAAAACAGAGGCCATAAACCCAGTTTCCGCACAAAACACCGCAGAAACATAACGGAGGTGTGATTTTAAGATTGGATGAACTACATTTAGTTATCAAATTGGTTAGCTTAGGGATTCTATTAATTTTAAGCGCGCTGTTCTCCGCAGCGGAGGCGTTGCTTGCACGATTGACGCGAGCCGATATCCTTTCACTTGCAGAAGAGGGCGGAAAACGTTACGAGGTATTGACCTCCCTCTTACACAACCCGCGCCGCTATTCGTTGACGATTATCACAGCGAAAATGCTGCTTATAGTCGCAAGTGTCGTCCTCTTTCTGAAGTTCTGGAACGTAAACGTCTTCGCGACCGCCGGGCTCGCTGTCGTGCTCCTCGTCGTTTTTACGGAGCTGTTTCCCAAAAACTATGTACAGGGAAGTGGCAGTGGAACAACTATCCGCGCGTTACGGATTTTACGCGCTGTCTACTGGGGCGGATTCTTAATCCTGATCCCTTTGAACTTTATCGCAAACCTCCTCATCCGTATCTCTGGCGGAAAGGTTACGTCTGAACAGGATAGCCTTGTGTCACCAGAGGTACTGGAAACGTTAGATAACGTCGCCGACAGTCAGGAAATTTTAGAACCGGACGACCGAGAAATGATAGCACGGATTTTAGATTTACCCGATAAAGTCGTCCGAGAAATTATGGTGGCACGAACCGATATGGTCTGTCTCGACCTCGCAACCCCTGAAGCGGAAGTCTTACAGACAACAATTGCATGTAGACATACCCGTATCCCTATATATAAGGAGACTATTGACGATATTGTCGGAATTTTGCACGTCAAGGATATGTTAGATTATTGGGCGCAAGGAAAACCGATTAATCTGAACGAACTTATCGTTGACCGGTCACCTTTCTTCACGCCTGAAAGCAAAAATATTTCGGAACTGTTCCGCGAACTGCGCGAACATAAACAACACATCGCTATTGTCGTAGATGAATACGGCGGTACAGCCGGAATTGTAACCCTAGAGAATATCATTGAAGAAATCGTCGGCGAAATCCAAGATGAGGACGAAGCGGACGAGCAAGAGGAATACGTCCAAACCGGACCTAACACCTATTCTGTTGATGCCAGACTAAACCTCGTTGAATTGAACGAAAAACTCAGCACAGCATTGGAGGCTGAGAATATTGATACCATCGGCGGCTTTGTCGTAGACCATCTCGGACGCGTCCCTGAAGCGAACACCGTTTTTGACTACCGAGGTATCCGTTTTACGATACTGGAGGCAGACGAACGGCGAATCCATCGTATCCAAATTCAGATGCCGCAAACGGCTGACGAGGATGCAGATTCCGAATAATTGAGAACTCTCATGAAACTCTGTTTACAAACCCTGGCAACTTCAATCACACTGATTGTTATTTTCTTGGCAGGCTGCATAGACCCGTCTACCGTAAAGCCAAATGAGGTAACGCCCAAACCGCGCGGCAAAACGGCAAAGGTATCTCCAAAGAACTTCGTTAATCTGGAGTACCTTGCTACCCTAAAAGGTGTAGAATATATAGAACTCGCACGCGAAAAGAAAGGGGGAATCCCTCTGCCGTGGGAACCGCTCACTGTTTCTGTAGACACGTGGAAAAGGCGATTGGAAAAACAAAAGGAATTGCTCCTAGGCATGAGATCAAAACAGATAACTCTTGAAGAATATAATGAACAAACACTCCAAGTTTATCGGGAAGATGGTCTTGTAACGACTATCCATGCAGCTAATAATTGAACTATGGCGAGTTCAATTGACGACGGCGTTTCGAGAATGGTCGAACCTTGTGTATGCCGAAAATCCTGATGATTTTGATACCTTGCTGCTGTGGGTACTCGCAGGGGGAATGGATGGGAATTGGGTACATCCTTATGGTGCAGAAAAGACAGCAGCGACCCGGCGTTTGTATGAAATGAACCCGAACCACCCCTGGGTCCTTCACAAACTTGCCAAATGTCTTCTGGGAACAAACCCACAAGAGGCACTCGGTTACGCACAAAAGGCACAAGAATTAGACCCGCGTTATCTTCCGTTGGGTGTTGAGGGATTATGTTACTTTCAAATGGGTGATTACCAAAAAGCATTAGCATCGTTTCTACGCTCACATCAAAATGCGGTGGTAACCTCACAACCCTCTTACATCATCAAAGCTATCAGTGTGTGGGTAGGTCAAGCAGAAGATGTTGTGAACAGTAGAGGCGAAGGGGAGGAAATACGTGAAAAGATAAGAAAAGCTGGGCAACCTATCCTCGGTCGTGAGCTACCTACAAGGTTGTACCGATAAAACAAAAATATCCGATGTACATAAGGAATGTTGCCACACCCATCATACCAAAGAATGCCTAAGATTAAAAAAATTTGACAAAGGTCCTAAGTTTGTGGTATAATATATATGTTATGAAAACGAAAAACGGGGCGTAGCGCAGCCCGGCTAGCGCGCCTGCTTCGGGAGCAGGAGGTCGGAGGTTCAAATCCTCTCGCCCCGATTTTATCTCCGCTGGATAAAAACATGCCTATCCAAAAAACCCCAGCAATTGTGCTTCGCGCTTTTCCGCTGCGCGAAGCACATAAAATCATCACCTTCTATACACCAGATTTTGGTAAAGTTAAAGCTGTCGCCTACGGGGTCAAAAGCCCAAAAAGTCGACTCAGCGGCAGTTTGGAACTGCTTAACCACGGCATGCTTTTTTTTAACTATCGCGAAAACAGAGAATTGCAAAGTCTTAGCAACTTTGAGATGATAGAAGGGTTCGATGGAATTCGCACCGATTTTACACGGATTACCTACGGATGCTATTTCGCCGAATTAGTCGACGCTATGGCATTAGAGGGGGATGCAAACCCCGCCATCTTTAATTTACTCCGAAATACCTACCACGTTTTAACCGATACCGAGGATGTCCGACTGCTCGCCCGGGTTTTTGAAATTAAATTTCTCGACCTGGTAGGGTATGCTCCGCAACTTTCGCAGTGTGCCTATTGTGATTCCGTTCCTGAAAACGCAGGCGCAACTACGCGACTATTTAGTGTGCCACATGGCGGACTGCTTTGCACGAAGTGTCAACATAAAGACATTACCGCATTTTCAATGGCACCCGGCAGTTGCGAATTGCTAAAGGCATTACGGAAATCGGAGTTGAGCAAACTAAACCGAATTCGTGCTTCTACGCGTAATCACCGTGAACTGAAACTGGTGCTCAGTAGTTTTATCCAATACCATACAGAGCGAAATCTGAAAAGCCTCCGATTCATTGAAACCGTTTTAGACGTGTAATTCTATACACATATCGATATTTTTTCTAAAAAAAATTGCTTGACATATTTCGAAAAATATGATATTCTATTGATATTATGTTGGTGAGGTTTTGCCATCATTCCCCTTTAAATGCTATCACCTCGTCAACAGACCGTGCGAAGTAGGATACTATTATTTAAAAGCTAAAAGGAGTACTGGTAAATTGAAAGTAGATAACATCTTAAAAACATTACTGTGTGTTCTGAGCATCTGCATGTTCATAACCGTAGTTGGTATTCATACCGCTTCTTCTGCCACAATCGGTAAAATTTCCGGGATTGTTACAGCGGAAGCGACAAAACAACCGTTGGCGAACGTCACTGTCACAATTGTCGGGACAAGTAGCACGGCAACGACAAACGATGCCGGTTACTATGTCATGACCAACATTCCCCCAGGCGGCTATGATGTAAAAGTTGAAATTGCTGGTTACCGTTCCAAGACTATTTCCGCAGCAAAGGTTTTCACAGGGCTCACCACAACCCTAAACTTTGCGTTAGAAGTCTCCGAAGTTGTTGAACTTGAAGGCGTAACGGTAACAGCTACCAAACCCCTAATTAAGAAGGACGTTACGCAGACAACGCGGATTATTGAAGCAGACGAAATTGCGTCTATGCCACGTGACACGGTAAACGGCATTTTGCAAACGCAAGCGGGTGTCTCAGTGTTAAACTCAACTGGCAGCCTCCATATTCGCGGTGGTCGCTCCATGGAGGTTAAATATCTTATTGACGGTATTCCAGTAAACGACCCGATTTTCAGCGGTTTTGGCGTACATATCAGCACGAACGCGCTTGAACAGATGGAAGTCATCACCGGCGGGTTCAATGCGGAACATGGCAACGCACAATCTGGGATTATTAATCTTGTTACGAAGGTCGGGCGGCAAAACTTTTCTGGCAGAATCCGCTACCGAGTTGGGCAGTGGGCACAACATCACGGCGACCCAGTATACGGCTCATGGCGCGATCCGGACAACGGTTTCCAACCTGTCGCGCTTGAACCTTTCAGAGGCATTTTCATCGGTGAACCCCACGATTATCAAACCCCCTACAGAGGTCAAGACGTTACCGTCGAGGAGCTAGCAGAACGAGAAGGGGATGACAAGGTAGTCTTCACAGAAATCCTCCCTGGCGTGTATGCGGATAGAACAGAAAACCCGCTCCTTCCGGTGATAGACCCCGATACAGGGGAAGCGAAGGTTGACCCCGATACAGGCGAAACGATTATGGAACGTCAACCTTATACGGATGCCGATGGCACCGTTATCGACTATGAGAAAAAACAGGTCACGCTCATAGATGGCTACATCGTAGATCTGGAACAGTATAGCGGGTTATTCAACGATACCAAAAAGTATGACCTTTCGCCAAGTCATGTCGGAGAATTTGCACTCAGCGGCCCCATCTTGGGCAACCGCTTGACCTTCTCCCTCGCCAGCCAGCTGCGCCGAGATGAAAGCTATTTACCCAATAGTGGTGGGGATGGGTATACCCTTCAGGGGAAACTCAAGTTTGAAGTAACACCTGAACTTAAACTCACCACAAGCGGTCTGTTCGATACGCGCGAAAGTTTCTCTTACGGTGGCGGTCTCCGATTTGCGCCTGATGCAATACCGGTGGGTACGAGAGATTCGCGAAACCTCTCGATTCAACTCTCACATAATCTCAGCTCCGGCACCTTTTATACCCTTACGTTCGGCCAGTTCTACCGGACCGTTTCAAGCAATCAGCCCGGAAAAGTGTGGGATCCGTTGAATAAAACGTTTGAGGAAAATGCCTACGACCCTGAAAAATCCTTCGAGCAGAATCAGGAAGAGGGACGCATTAGAAACCCACCGAAGGAGGCATATAACGACACAACCTACGCAATCGCGGGAGACAACGAATCCTGGGCCGACCGCAATTCGACCACCTCCATCTTTAAAGCGGATTTCGCAAGTCAGGTAACAGCGAATCATCAACTCCAGACAGGTATTGAATTCACCACAAATCACCTCTACAACCTGGGAACATCAAATTACGGAAGTTCAAACCTCTATATGGAGTATTATGACGTAACGCCTTCATCCATGACTCTCTATGCACAAGATAAGATGGAGTATGCGGGTATGATTGTCAATGCAGGTTTACGGTATGATATGCATAATCCGGATGGGGTTTCCCCCGCCGATCCGTTAGACCCGCTTGAATTGAATGACGATGGCACTATCAAATTGGATAAGACCGTTTATAAGGTTGGGCTCCCTGTCATTAAAGACCCGGTTGAGCCTTCTACTAAACATACCATCTCACCGCGACTCGGCATCTCCTTCCCGGTTACCGACAGGGCAAAGTTGCACCTGACTTACGGGCACTATTACCAGATGCCACGGGGCGATGATCTCTACGAAAATCTTAGCTTTGATATGCGTGGTGCCATCCGAAGAAGAGGAAACCCGGACCTCGAACCCGAACGGACTATCGCCTACGAAGTTGGTGTTACCCAACAGTTCACCGATGATTTAACCGTTGACATTACAGGATTTACCAAGGATATTGATAACCTTATCAGTAGCATACATGTCGACATCACAAACGATTACAGCTATTTTATCAACGACATCTACGGACGCGTTCAAGGCGTTGAGCTCACAGTTCGTAAGTGGCGCACGGCACAAAGTCGGGTCTCCGGTATGCTGAGTTACACCTATTCTGTTGCGAAAGGCAAGGGTTCCAGTCGAAATTTAGGATACCTCACCTATTACCGGCAACAGCCTGAAGTCACCGAAAGTCATCCGTTAGCCTGGGATCAGCGGCACATCGTTTCTGGGACGTTAGATATCCAATTGCCGTTTAATTCCTCAGTCAACTTTGTCGGACGGTATGGTAGCGGTTTACCCTATACCCCGAATCCACGGTCACCGACTAAGCCTGATATCAACTCGAAGCGTTACCCAGCAACTTACAATGTTGACGCGCTTATCAGCAAACGGAGCCGAATTGGGGGGATAACGTATACCTTCTTTGCGGACATTCGGAACATCTTCAACACGAAGAATCTGGATGACCTGCTCGATGCAGTCACCTATGATCGATACGGTATTCCGCTTACTTCACAGAAGCATACCAGTCCGTTTTCGTGGAGTTCGCCACGCTTAGTGATGGTAGGCGTAAGTTTGGATTTTTAGTTGAATAGAATCAGGACTTACGCAAATGTAGCAGGACCCTCGTAGGGGCGGGGTCCCCCCGCCCGCTAGGTCTCCCCTATGCTCCCATTAGCATAAGGATTTATCAACGCGCTGCGTAAGTCCTATAGGATAATACGGCGGTGAATAATGCGAATGCAAGAAATTGTAGAAGCTATAAAGACGTTAAGTCCCACCGAGCGGTACCACCTACGGTGCCTATTGAAAGAGCAGGACGAAGCTGAGAAACTGGAAGTATTTCATCAAGTCCTGCTTTCGAAAGGCTTAATTAAAGAGGTGAAGAAACCTCCTGTCACTGACACGTCTGAACGGCAACTCATTGAAGTCAAGGGAAAACCTGTCTCAGAAACAATCATTGAGGAGCGGAAGTAGGCGATGATCTACTATATGGATAGTAGTTGTCTTGTTAAAAGTTACATCAATGAAATTGGTTCAGGATGGGTTCTCAGCATCACTAATCCTGTTGCAGGAAACGAAATTTATACTGTCCGCATTACAGGTGTTGAGATTGTTTCTGCTGTCTCGCGACGGAAACGGGAGGGCACAATTATCTCTGCTGATGCCGCGATGGTAATCGCTACCTTGAAAAATGACTTACTCAATACGTATCACATCATTGAGGTGACCGAGCAACTAGTGAATCGGGCGATGACTTTAGCTGAAACTCATGGTTTACGCGGCTCTGATGCGGTGCAGCTCGCAGCGGCATGCGAAGTTCAGGCACTTTGTATCCCAAGTGGAATTCCACCGCTTTCCTTTCTCTCCGCGGATAGGGCACTCAATACCGCAGCTATCGCTGAAGGACTGTCAGTAGATGATCCAAATGCCCATCCTTAAATAAGGAATTCACCACGCTTGATTACGGTGGGCGTGAGTTTAGATTTTTAAAGCAGAATCTGGGAAAAGTATGTGAAGGAATATGCAGCGGGAACAAATATTGTCCGCCTAGCAATAGATGTTGCCGCTGCTTTTCCTAATTAGATAGACACAGGCGAACGCGAGTCGGGGCAACGCATATCAATACAGTTTAAATTAAAAAAGATAGCATATTCGCGTAGAATATGCTATCATAATCTATATAATGAAGAGATGTCCATCATAATGATTGAAAATCAAAAAGATTACGATAGAGATAACGAAATTGTTCCTTTTATCGGCATCCAGCGAAAATATGTAAACCTAGCGTCAAAAGTCTATTCGATCCTGTTTTTAGGGTATGCGTCCTGGATTTTCACACGAAAGTTCCTCAACAGCAGCAAAATATTGGAGGAAAGATTAGATGGAATTTGGGCACACCTTGCCGGGTTCAGTATCGTAGAGGGTGTCGTTATGATTGCTATTATTCAAATCGGAGATATTGCTATGTATTTGACAAATAAGTTGAAAAAACAGGCCGAAACAGCCGAAGCTAAAGGCAGAGCCGAAGGTAGAGCCGAAGGCAGAGCCGAAATCTATCAACTGTGGGCAGCATGGAACGAACGCAGAATGGAAGCTGAAATGAAAGGCATACCGTTCAATGAACCCCCACCCGAACCTCCTCAAAACCTGAACGATATACAGGATTGATGCCAACGTTCGCTAGACCAGAACGCAACGTTATTATTTCACTCTTAGATCGGTTTCTATAAACATATCGTCCATACTGGACTAAGAGGAAGGGGCAGAAACACCCGTCCCTTAGAGATGAGTGTCTATAACGGCTATGACGCGGAAAAAACCAAGTTACAAAACTATTGGAAGACTATTAAATGAATCTTCAAAAGACAAAAAAACTATCAGAAATCTACAACCGGGAAGAGGATTTCTCATCGGATCTCGCCGATAACCTTGAAGTACTACAGGTCGGAAATTTTGAAGACTCGGAAACTGAAGCCAACGTCGGCACGCGCAGGGCAGATATTGTTGCCGTTGGAACAGATGGGACACTCGTGGTCGAAAATCAATTCGGCAAAGCAGATTGGGATCATTGGGGCAGACTTGAGGCATACGCGCGCCTGAAAGAAGCCGATGTAGCGGCATTAGTCGCTGAAAACTTTGAAGAGCTAATGATTGTTACATGCAATCTTCGTAATGAAGATAGCAAGGTTAACTGGTATTTGATTCAAGTAGAAGTAAATTCACACGACGAACTTGCTTTTCACCACGTTGCACGCCCAGCAATAGATATCCAAACCGAAAAGAAAGCTGACATTGGATATAGCGAATTCTGGCAGCCGATTCGTCAGGGTGAATTCGGGGAACTATTTTCAGGAAAACCTGTACGTATAAGGGACGAAGGTTGGATTCCCAAGAACGTCAGCGGAGTGCAAATGTTTCTTATACTTAACAATCACGATTGCTACATTCAGCTGACATTTAAGAGAACCGATAGAGTGGAACACCGGGACAAAGTTATGGAACTATTCCCAAAATCAGAATACAACTACGAGTATACAGAAGCAGACAAATCTGTATCAGTTGTATTTCCCCTACTTGACAAAGGTAAGAACAACCGAGAAGATTGGAATGAAATCCGTCAGAAATTAGTCGACTTAGGCACCGACATCTACAATAAAATAGATGAATCTGACCTATAGTGGGTTCAGAAATGCCTGATAAAATTTAACTTCCCGAAGGACAACGAAACGAGGAAAACAAGGCGGCTCTATTATGAAAACATTAAGAAGCAGGCATTTCCGCCCCAACTCTTAGTCCCGTAAGGACCGATATGTTTATAGAAGCAGCGGTTTCTGCCTCACTCATTCCGCTTTTTTCGGCATGAAAAGTGTTTAGAGCAAACGGATATTTATTATCAAGCTCACGCGTAAGTTACAAAACTATAGGAGTATTAAAATGAATAACATTGAATATAGCGAATTCTGGCAGCCGATTCGTCAGGGTAAATTCGGGGAACTATTTTCAGCAGAACCTGTACTTATCAAGGAGCGTTGGATGTCTAAGAGAATCCCTAACCGTGACATCTCAGTTTATCTCTGGCTTAACGCCAAAGACTGTTACGTTCAATTATATTTCAACGGAGAAAACCGCTCGGAACGCAGAGAGGAAATTTTGGCGTTATTTCCAGAATCAGATTATACTAGGGAACGTAAGAATTCTCCCAAAGAAACAAAAGTCAAATTTCCTGTTCTTGACAAAGGTAGGAACAACCGAGAAGATTGGGATGAAATTCGCGAGGCATTAGTCACCATGGGCGCCGACATCTACAACAAAATCAACGAATCTGACCTATAGCAAAACATTTAACGGGAGACCTATCTAGAGGAATTCACAATGGACACAAATTATAACGTAGCAATCATCGGGTGTGGAGGAATTTCCCACATGCATGCCGCGTGGTATGTGAACGAACCGAGGGCAACCCTAACCGCAGTTGCCGACCTCGACCAGGAACGCCTGAATACATACCAAGAAAGATACGGGGTCGAAAAACAGTACACCGATTACATCGAAATGCTCAAAACAGAGGATATCGACCTTGTATCGGTCTGTACACGGCCGAAACTGCATGCCCCGCTCGTCGTTGAAGCGGCAAAACACGGCATCAAAGGCATACTGTCAGAAAAACCGATGGCGGAAAATCTCGGCCAAGCAAAGGCGATGCTTGACTCCTGTTCACAGCACGGCGTGAAATTGGCGATTGACCATCAAGTGCGATTTAGTGCCCCCTATCAGCAGGGACAAAAAATGATTGCGGATGGGGTTATCGGAGACGTTTTCCGCATTCACGGCATCTGTGGCGGCGGAGATCTAAAGGATAACGCAACACATACCGTCGATCTGATGCTATATATCTACGGAGACAAACCCATCAGTTGGGTGATAGGTCAGATTGAACGTATCGGCACGCCCACCAAATACGATTTGCACTCCGAAAATTTCGCAATCGGATACTTCAAATTTGAGGACAATGCCCGCGGTATTATCGAATCCGGCAGCGATACCGCCCCTGGATATCATCACATCTACTGCTACGGCACAGAAGGCGAACTGGAACTCGCCGCCCCTGGCGGACCAGGTCTCCGCTACCGTAATCAGGCATCCGGCGGCGAATGGGTCACACCCGAACTGCCTTCCGAAATCACGCCTGTAACAGACCTCATTAACGCCATTGAAGAGGATAGAGAACACCGCTCAAGCGGTTATCAAGGATACGCCACCCTTGAACTGCTCATGGCAATCTACGAGTCATCTCGAAAACGGAGACGTGTTCAGCTGCCTATGGAAGAGATGGAGTCACCGTTGACACTGATGATTGAGGATGGTTGGGTATAGGAGAAAAGTAGATGAACTTCGATTCCACCAGCACAATATTTCTGATCGGATTTCCGATTCTGTTCGGGATTATGGCACTCTTTTTCTTGGTAATTGGGTTGCGCGGCATTTTAACCAAACGCCCTTTCTTAGTGTCAAATAGATGGCTGCTTCTGATAATGTTTGCAATATTCGTACCGCTCACCTTACAGACGTTGTTTTTTCCGCCACCCGGTTCATTTCTCGTCAAGTGGTTAAACCCAAGCATATTCATAGTTGTGCTTGTCATGATGTGTTTTGCATTGAGAGGATATGTCGCTTATGGCGTTACGGATACGTCATTTCGTGACGGACTGCTGGCAGGACTCCAAAAACTACAATTACCTTACGAGGAAAGCCTTTCCATCGTTCGGCTTCCATCTGTTGAGGCTGACTTACAGGTGTCCGTGCAGGCTTGGATGGGTGCCGGACAGATTAAGGTCAAACAACGCGGACACGGTTCGCTGCTAGCAGAAATTATCAGTGAAATGAACGAACATTTCCGCATGTCGTCTACGCCTGCAAACCTGACTACCTGTATTTTCTTTGTGATTATGGGAGTGATTATGATTACTGCTGGAATTGGAACGGTGCTGCTATTCCAATGAGAGCAGCAAAGACCGCTCTATTCTTAATCCGCTACGATAAGCTTGGGACATAACAGATGATTTCTGAGTACTTGAACGAAAAAAACCGCGCTATCCTCATAAAAGTCATCCTATTTTGCATTCTGATTACTGCGGGAGCGTTGGTCCTACGAAACCTTGGGCACAGCAAAATCACCTATTGGGATGAAGGTTTCCATGCGATTGTTGCTCGGAATTTGACGAAACATCCGTTGAAGTTCACCCTCTATGATCAGCCGTGGCTTTCATACAATTATAAAAGTTGGGGGGATAATCATATATGGTTACACAAACCGCCTGTCGCCATGTGGGAAATCTGTCTTTCTCACTTCATTTTCGGCATCAACGCCTTCGCGCTCCGGTTGCCATCTGCTATCAGTCTTATTTTGGTGGCCTGGTTGACATATAGAATCACTTCCACGCTTTTCGATAAACGTGCTGGACTTATCGCGGCATTCCTTCAGGCGTTCAATCCGTTTCTCTTTGAATCTGTTCACGGCTATCGCTATTCGGACCACATTGACATAGCACTGCTTCTCTGGGTGACAGTTTCGTGTTGGTTTCTGCTTCGTGGGATTCAGTCAGGGAAACGGCGAAATTACATCTTATCCGGTGTCGCCATGGGAATAGCCTATCTCTCAAAAAGCTATCTGGCACTGATAACTTTCGGCATAGCGTTTGTCGTTTGGTTTGTTGCATGGTACAAACGGAGACTGCATCCCGTAAGCGTCACTACAGAGGAGGAAGCCGCCCCACGCTCTGATGGCGAAAAGATGCGAATTCGGCTCAGCGATGTGCTCCTACAACTCCTCGTCGGCATTGGAACGGTCGCCCCGTGGACACTCTACTGTTTGATAAAACACCCGAAGGAATTTTTATGGGAACATAAACGTGTTATCGACCATCTCAATACGGATGTTGAAAGTTGGGCAGCATCGTGGGACCGGCCGCTCTTTGACTATATGACGTTGTTCTACCCGCTTTTTTACGCCGCACTCTTTGCAATCGTGTTGTGTCTGCTGATAGTGATGTTCAGACGTTGGCGGTTACCCGAGCTTTTCATATTAGCGTGGGCAATCGGTGTGATTGTTCCGCACACACTTGCACAGACGAAAACGCCATCGGCGACGATGATAGCTGTTCCACCCCTACTTATATGTCTCGCAGCAGTCATAAGTCAGGCCTGGCAAAGACGCGATTGGCTTTACACAGCGATTTGGGGGGCAGCAATGCTTGCAATTTTTATCATCCCTGGCGGGCAAACGCTAGTCCGGGGGCGGGACCAATTTGATGGAGCGGATATATTCCTGCCTTTCGTTCGGACAAACTTCTGGATTATTGAGCAGCTCCTCGGATTTGCCGTGTTGCTGGCACTGTTCGCTGGAATGTCCTACCTAATACGCAAAAGAGCTTGGCAGAAATGGATATGGCTTACAGTTCGCATAGCTGCCCTATCACTCGCTCTATTTTACGCGGGACATTACGTAAATGCAGCATACAGGGTCACATCGCGAAATCTGCAAATTCCGTTATATGTCCAAAGTGGGGAACGTATCCAACGTGAGCTCCCTGAAAATGCCTGCTTTTTCCTTGACGATGAACGGAGGGGCTCACATTTCGATTTGATGTACTACGCCGATAGGTCTACGTATCCTATCTATCACAGCGGCATGGCTGCCCCGCGAGACCTGCCACGCGACGCAAGCGCAGCACGCGCAGCAGGAGCAATTCCCTACATCTTCTCTATCAAAGAGACGCAATACGATTACCCACTGCTGATTGAAGCGGAGGTAGATATAGGAGATGGCAAAAAACAGTGGTATCGAATCTTTGAAATCACAGAAACAGAATGACAGGTGTTTATAGAGAACGTGATGGTTGTGAAAACTAACCCCGTAGGGGTGCTATCTTTATAGAGAACGTGATGATTGTGAAAACTAACCCCGTAGGGGTGCCATCTTTATAGAGGACGTGATGATTGTGAAAACTAACCCCGTAGGGGTGCCATCTTTATAGAGGACGTGATGGTTGTGAAAACTAACCCCGTAGGGGTGCTATCTTTATAGAGGACGTGATGGTTGTGAAAACTAACCCCGTAGGGGTGCTATCTTTATAGAGACGTGATGATTGTGAAAACTAACCCCGTAGGGGTGCTATCTTTATAGAGAACGTGATGGTTATTGGCTATTGAAAACCGTTGGAAACCATTAGCAAGAGAAAGAAAACAAAGAGGAAGAGCCATCTTATATTTCTTGCCAATTGTGCGCCAATCCCCAATCGCTAATCGCCAATGAGCTATTTGCCAAAAAAGGATACACCGGAATATGTTAGAGCCAAATAATTTTACCACTTGGGCATTACCGCCCGATGCCTTGGCACGATTCGGAAAAGGACAAGTGCTTGACTTAGCTGTCTCCTCGGATGGTAAATATCTTGCCGTTGGAAGTTGGGCCGGCGCGTGGTGGTATGAACTCTCCACAGGCACCCCCCTTACGTTGTGTGAAACAGAGCGAGGTATGATTGACTGTATTGCCCTTTGCCCTGCTGAGAAACCGTGGTTGGCTATTTCGAACTCCGATAGGCATGGGGCACCGGTAGTCAAAGTGTGGGATGTGCAAACAGGTGAATGTGTATCTGTTCTCGCTCCGTTGCCGAAACCGATTTGCGATTTCCTCTGTTTTTCGTCGTCATCAGGTGAATGGGTTGCTGCAGTCGCAGAAGAACTTAATACCGAGTTTTCTATCTATATTTGGAACGCGGCGACTGGCACACTACACGCTGAGTTGAATCTTCCGATTGCTGACATTCCATCGCACTCGTACGACGATTTGCTCTACTTTGCTACTATCGGTGCTGTGGCGTTTTCACCCAACAATCGCCTGCTTGCCGGTATTCCTAGCTCCCGTGCACTTGATAACGCTGAACGCGTTAGTTTCATTTCTGTATGGGATACAACGGTCCAGGAACACATCAGTCTTCTCACAGACGATACGGAAGTTTTGCACTCCTTATGTTTTTCACCTACCGGACAGCTCCTCGCTACCGGGGGTGCTAAAGGGAGTGTCAAGGTATGGGATGTCTCTACTTGGCAGCTGCATCAGACATATCCATCACGTGGGGATTATCTGATGAATGTTTCCTACGCCTCCGATGGTACACTGCGCGTAATGGGTGTCTCTCATGATGAATGCACGGTCACTGTATGGGATGTAGAACAGCAAAAGGAGCTTTCCACTTTTCAAGGAAAAATCTATTTTGATGGCGAAATTCAGCCCACTCATTTTTCCAGCGGCGCTCATCTCGCCTTAAAAATTGATTCTGAAGTGCAGGTCAAATCGGTAAGTGCCAACGGCAAGCTTTTCACACTGCCTTGGGACCTCGGTTATCCACATTCGCTCACATTCTCGGCGGATGGAAAGACGCTCGCCTGTGGTTATCGCAACTTTGGGGGTGTCATGTTATATGATAGGACAACCCATCATTCGCAACAGATAGCCGTTGAACCGATGTGTGAAACTCATGCCGTTTTTTCAGATGCTACATCGGGAAAACTCTATACGACCGGGTTTCCGCCAACCTCCAGTGAGTATTGGGGAGACACCCTCACGTTGTGGGAAATTGGACAAAGTGAACCGATAGCTGAATTGCCTCCTCCTGTCGAGCATCCGGAAAAGTTTGGTCGGTATAGCATGGCATATTCGCCCATAACAAACCTTCTTGCTTGCGGAAATGAAACGAATGCTGAGGACTTGCCTGAAAATGACCCTGAAAACGGCGCGGTTTATGTATGGGATGTCGCCCGGGGACAGATGCAGCACATATTCAGAGGCAAACATACGGATTCTGTCGGGTTTGTGAGGTTCAGTCCGGATGGCACACGCCTTATCAGTAGAGATACTGATGGCACAGATCGGGTGTGGGACGTAACGTGCAGTGAAGAGATAGTCGAATTTCCTGAAAATTTTATGAAGCATGGAGTTTTTGACTACGCTCGTTATGAAGCTGAATATGAAGCGTTAGCAGAACGCTTTGAAGAGGTATACTTTTTATCTGGTTTCAGACCTCAGGTGTTTTCTTCGTGTGGAAATCTCATTGCGGGTGCATTTTCTGATGACAAGATATTAGTGTGGGATATTGAGCGGTGTGAAGCACGCGTGACAATACACAAACCTCTGACAGTGTCAAGGCCTCCTTCGGTGGATCCGATAGAGCTTTCCCCTTGTGGTCGGTATTTAGCTTACGGTGAAGTTTGGGAAGAGGGTGTAAAGAAAGTTCCTGTTCGGTTGTGGGACATCAGCACCGGTGAAAACATCGCCACCTTTCGGGGGCATCCGACAGATATTCAGTGCCTTGCGTTTTCACCGGACAGCACAGTTTTAGCAAGCGGTAGTTTCGATGGCACTATTCTGCTCTGGGATTTGACACCTTATCTATCTCATCACGGATGCAATACGGGAACATTGTAAACAGGAACGGCTAACGGACGTGGCGTTTCAACATCCGCATTCCATAAAAATTCAGCATTTTTTCATAAAAAAAATTGACATTTCTCGAAAATTAAGGTATACTTGATATGTCAACTGGGGATGTAACGATGGCGTGTCCATACTACTATATAATCTCAGCGAGTTAACCACTAAGGTGATAATTATGGAGATTAAACCAATCAAAACTCAAGCAGACTATGAAGCTGCACTGAAGGAAATAGAACGACTTTGGGGGACGAGCCACGGGTCGCCAGAAGGGGATAAACTTGATGTGCTTGTTACACTAGTAGAGGCTTGTAAAGATCACCCAGCTAAAGCTTGGGTGCTTTGACAAAGCGTAGCCACACACGTTCCCTGTCAAGGATTAAGTTCTTCACTACAGTAATATATCGGGTATTCTGAGCGTGGCAGCTCATAAGATGTCTCGGATGCTCCCCAAGTCCGACCCCTCTCTGAATACCTGATCTGGATGGGGAAATATACAACCCGAAAGGGAGATTACAAACTATGTTTGTTCCGGTTCAAAGCAAGTCTGGCAATCCATTAATGCCGACAGATTCTAACAAAGCAGGCGTGCTAATCAAAAAAGGATTGGCAACGCCATATTGGCGTAACGGTATCTTTTGTATTCGGCTAAACTACGAGACAAAAGAACACACACAGAAAATCTGTGTAGGCGTGGATCCTGGTTCCAAGAAAGAAGGCTTCACGGTGAAGTCTGAGGCTCACACATATCTGAATGTGCAAGCCGATGCACATAACAAAGTTGGAAAAAAAGTTAAAAGAAGACGTATCTTGAGACGGGGTCGTAGAACCCGGAAGTGTCCAAACCGGAAGCATCGAACAAATCGAGCAGCGAAGAAAGAACGTCTTCCGGCAGGCACACGTGCCCGTTGGGATTGGAAACTTCGGATATTAGATTGGTTGTCTAAACTCTATCCTGTTACACACGTCTGTGTTGAGGACATCAAAGCACGGACTATTGAACATGCTAAGAAATGGAACACAGCTTTTAGTCCGCTTGAGGTGGGCAAGACATGGTTTTATGGTGAAATAGAAAAGCGGTGGGAACTGCTAACCCTTCAAGGGTGGCAGACAAAACAGCTGCGCGACAGGCTCGGTTTGAAAAAGTCATCTCAAAAGTTGGCAGCGACTTTTGAGGCACATTGTGTTGACGCGTGGTGTTTAGCCTACCATACCGTGGGGGGGGATGCGGAAACCGTGGACAATACAGATATATTCTGCATTTCACCGATACCCATACGCAGGCGGGAACTGCATCGGCAGAACCCACAAACCGGGGGAAACAGACCCCGCTATGGGGGGACTGTGCTAACGGATACACTTATCAAAAACACACTGATCAAACATGGTAAGCATGGTATCACACGCCTTGCGGGTATTAATGCGAAAGGGGTGTTTTCTATCTATAGCTTAGAAGGCGAACGCCTCACAACAAGTGCGAAACGCACAGATTTTCAAGTCCTAACACGCTTGAACTTCAACTACAAAGGCGGATTTTCCTCCCCCGCATAAATGCTGGGGGTTTCCAATCCGAAGAACTTGATGAAGAGGAACATTATCCGATTCCACCGCCAGACCCTATTGAAGCAATCCTTCACTACATGGAAAACCAAGGGTTATCTGAAGATGACCTCGAACCCTATCTCGGTTCGTGTCCTTACGTATTAGAAGTCCTGAATCGGCAACGCAGCTTGTCTCTGGACATGATTCGGAAATTGCACAAAGCACTCGGAATTCCAGATGATATCTTGGTTCAACCTTATGCATTACGAACGAATTCATGAAAAATTTCGGTTTTCATTAGAATTAGTTTCAACAACATTTCCACTTTGTAGGAATTTGTTATCAAAACTAGCTATATTAACGCAAGTTGCCATATAGTAGCACAAACTTCCTAGTTTGTGCCATAAGGGTGTAAACTAAAAGTTCACGCTACAATTAGCAGCAGTTTTTCACTAAAAGCGGCGTTCCCAAGTCTAAAAACTTATAGGTAGCAACTTGGGTTATATTATGAGGAAAACAAAAATTATGAGATTATTACGATATATACTATGCCTATTCACAATTTTGGCATTCCTTGCACTACCGGTAAGTGCGGATGTCGATTGGAAAGCACTTGATGTAGGAAATTTATCCTCTGCTATTTACAATACCGCAGTCGTTGGATTTCCCAGTAGTCCTACATCGAACCCCTCCGGATGGTGGCCTGCCGGAACAAATGACTCCTACATCTATGAAGGCGATATTTGGATCGGTGCCAAAAAAGGCGGGGAAATTGGCGTTTCTGAAGCAGATGGACGGCACAGCGAAATTTGGCCGACCGACGACGTGCCGGAGGTCATTTCAAACAAACCCGGTGTGACAGCAAAAGGGACACCGACAAGTCAAACCATCATGTTCAAATGCTCTGACACCAACCCCGCAGCAAACACGGGGTTAATCCTCGGGCTAGAACTTGAGGTCAACGGATATCAATGGAGTTATGCGCCACTTTACGATTTCTTTATCCTTGAGTACAACGTCAAAAACGTTGGAGAGGACACGCTTGAAGACCTATTTATGGCGTTCCGATACGACGTGGATATCTCCAGCAATGAAACCGGGACATCGAACTACTCCGCTGATGACTTCGTCGCCCTCGATCAGACTCCAGACGGGCTCAACCCTGACGCACACCCGAACCGTTATCTCTCTTACGGATTCTCCAACGCTTCCTCACCGGGTTACATCGGTTTGCGTGTTCTAGACGCATATCTCGGGGAGGATGAGGAAGATGCCGCGGCAAAAATCCCGTTCACAGCACATAAGCGGATTACGATTTCTACTGACCCAACCACTGATGCCGAGATGTACGCGCTAATCAGTACTCCTGGGGTTGAACCGCTTCCTGCAAACTATGACGACCAACGTTTCATCCAATCTTATGGCCCGATTGAATCGTTCGCGCCCGGCGACTCCTTCAATATCATAATCACAGTCGCAATCGGCGAAGGCCTTTCAGGATTGCAAGCGGCTTCGGATTGGGCCCAGAAATTGTACGACGACGATTACATTGCCCCAGCACCACCCCCCTCACCCCTTCTCGCAGCTTATCCAGCAGATGGACAGGTGTCGCTCGTCTGGGAGAGTGCCGAACGTTGGGTGGATGCGGGAGTCAATAAAAGCATTGAGGAATACATTGACCCAACCGACCCGGATAAAATCTTTGAAGGATATCGGGTGTACAGACGGGATACCAGTTACAATCAGGACACCGGCACCCCTGTGGAAAGCTGGAAATTGCTAATGGAATTAGACAAACCGAGTGCCACAGGCAATTTCTTCACAGTGGCACACGTCGGCAAGCAGTCCGATGCTATCATTGAAAATGAGGGAGACGAGCCCTACTTCGCTGACTTCTTCAAAAACGCAACGTACGCCATTAAATTCAATTCAAGCACTAATTTTGAGGTGATTAACACAACGTTGTGGGAAGTTATGGCGTATAATGCCGAATTTCCAGCAAATGGCGGCGGGTACGTTGTCGTCAAAGATCCGGCCACAGGTGAAGCTTACCCGGATGGGACATACCGCTCTGGAGAACTCATCTATTTCGGTGGGCTCTACGTTAAAATTACCGATGGTCCCTCAGGGCCTCCGGTCGCAGGGGATATTTTCCGCGTCGTTTCCACACCATCAATTGCCCTCGGTGAGGATGTAGGTATCAAGAATTTCTATACCGATGAAGGGCTAATTAATGGAACGCAATACACCTACGCGGTCACCTCTTACGATACAGGCAACCCGCAAAAGGGATTGCCCGCGATGGAGAGCAGTCAAATTGAAACGATGGTTCATGTTGTACCACGTCCTCACCCAGCAGGATACAAAGCACCTGTTGTTGAGGTCAAACAGGCCGACGCTGTAAACGTCACTGTTGAACCCATGGTGCTCGTACCAAGCGATATTACGGGAAATGAATATAAGATTGTCTGGTACGGCGCAAAACAGGTCGGACCCGCAGGATACATCACAGGCCCCGGCTATCAACCCCCCGGTTATGAAATCGTTGACACCGTAACGAATCAAACGGTAGTCGAAAGACAACCTTTCGCTTGGTATGACCCTGCCAACCAGCAAGCTGTTGAAGTGCTCTCCCCGATGTTTGATGGCATCGTCTTGAAGCTAACAGGTGCTGATGTCTCCTACGGAACCCCAGCCGAAAACGGAATTAACGCCGTTAAATTGACAGCAGGCACAGTCACCGACTGGTCAGTGAAAATTGAATCCCCCGGCGTGGCTGATAACACCTGGCCAAACGTCTGGTGGTCCACCTATTATCGTCCGCATACCTACACTATCACGTTTACTGACGATACACACGTCAAAGTGGTAGACGAAGATACGGGGGAAGAGATAGCATTCAATGACCAACGGGCCGATGGATACGCTATCCTGACAGGGGCAGGTTGGAGCGATGAATACGTCCCAGCGGATACAGCAGGTTATTTCCGTATTTTCATTCGCGGTGCTTACGTGTACATTTTCGATCCGAACAGTGAAATCTCTGCTGGCGATGTATTTACTGTCGAAATGGGCGGTATTAGTGCACCACAAGATGGAGACGAGCTGCTTTTGACAACTCAAGGCGCATCGCTTGATGCTGAAGACATCAAAGCGGAGCTCGAAAACATTCGCGTCGTGCCGAATCCTTACCTTGTCACAAACAGAGCTGTAACCGAAGTAGGAACAGACAAAATCTTTTTCACACATCTCCCACCTCGATGCACAATCCGAATTTATACGCTGACAGGTGAATTGGTACGCGAAATTGAGCATGAAAGTACTACCCCCTTTAATCCTGATGAACGGTTAGGACAAGGAGACAAAGGAAGCACAGCTGAATTCAATCTCCTTAACCGCTATAATCAGGCAATAGCAAGTGGTGTGTACATCTATCATGTTGAAGCAGTAGATGAGAGCAAGACTGCCATCGGAAACAAAATCGGGCGGTTTGCAATCATTAGATAAAACGAACGCACTCGTAGGAAACAAATATGTATAATACTACTATTTTTGATGTGAATTTACAAAATGCTAGGACAGGGAAGAATATGCTGAACTGCTATCCTTACCGTCTTCTACTCCTACTCTTAGCGGCTGTCATGTTCTTCCCGGCACTCGCGGGGTATGCTACCACGAATGTCGGCACCGCCGGGGCACAATTTCTCAAAATTGGACCGGGGGCGCGAGCGGACAGTTTAGGCGGCGCGTTCGGCGCAATCGCTAACGACGTTACCACAATCTATTGGAACCCAGCAGGGTTAAGTCAAATTGAAAGCACAAGCTTTTCAGATACGCATACGGTATGGCTTGCAGATACACGATATAACTATCTTGCGTTTGCCACACCCATCGAAAAGGTTGGCACCCTCGGTGCTAGCGTCACCTTTCTCAACGTGCCCGACACAGAAATCACAACCCTTGCCAAACCAGATGGCACCGGGCTGTGGTATTCAGCATGGGATACAGCCGTGTCTTTAGCCTATTCCAGACAACTCTATGAAAAGGACTCTGGGGCAAAACTCTCATTTGGCATTAATGCCAAATATATTCACCAGCAAATTCATCGGGAAAGCGCAACAGGGTTCGCAATTGATGTCGGAACGTTATACCATACCGGCTGGCGGAGCTTACGTATCGGCATGGCTTTCTCAAACTTCGGTCCTGAAATGCGTTTCAGCGGGCCCGATTTGGAAACAGGCGGTAAAGAGGGGGGCGATGAAAGAAACGCCGAGTATCGACCCTATCCAGATACCACAAATCCAGCCCGAAAAGCGGAGTTGCAAACCGTCGAATACCCGTTACCTGTCAATTTTCGACTTGGTATCGCCTATGATCTGATGGATACAGACATCAACCGACTCACCCTCGCTCTTGATGGAAATCATCCGAATGACAATAGCGAACGACTCAACCTCGGATTAGAATACTGGTACAAAAAACGTGCAGCAATCCGGGCAGGCTATAAACTCCGCCTCGGCCCCGACCGTAGTGACGATGAAGAAGGTATCACCCTCGGCGCGGGGATACACTTAAAGATTCGTGAAATGCAAGTGTCTCTCGATTACGCTGTCGCCAATTTTCAATACCTACAACATGCACAGCGCGTCAGTTTGGGACTAACGTTCTAAGAAACGTAACAACGAAAAAATCTATAGGAGGGTATTTCATGGAAACCCATACCTTTACGGCGAGCATCTCCCAGGAAGGCAATTGGTTCGTTGCAAAATGTTTGGAGGTAGATATTGCCAGCCAAGGGAAAAGTGAAGACGAAGCGATTGACAATCTCAGAGGGGCGTTAGAACTCTATTTCGAGCTACCCCGTCCAGTAACCATGCCGAAGCTACGCAAATTTGAGGCTGAAATATTAGCCCACGAACCCGCTTCGTTTTAAACGCACGGGGCCGCTTTTGTAGTTGCGGAAGGCAACTTAGGATAGAATAACGTGAGTTTGGAAAAAGTTTTCTTTAGTCCAGTATGGACGATATGTTTATAGAAGCACACAACCCCACAACTCTTAGCCCAGTATGGGCGGTATGTTTATAGCATTATGGTTGTTGGAAACCTATAGCAAGAGGAAAAGAACTCTGAAGCGCGTCAGAGACCTCTTTCTCTTGCCAACGGTTTCCAATAGTCGAATACGAAAAGGAGCTAGACATGCAAACAGCGAATGAAGGACGAACTCACAATTTTGAACCGTTCCGTGTCGGATTTCTGAACGTTTCATCTTACTCACACATGCCGTTGTGGGCCCCAAACATCAACCCACGCCCCGGCCAGCAGGATACACCGTTCACCGGAATGCGAATCACCCATTGCTGGGATATTGAATATGAGAAAGCAGAAGGGGTCGCCGCACTCTACGGCTGCGAAGTTGTCAAGAACTTTGATGACATGTTAGGAAAAGTAGATGGCATCATATCAGGCGGATACTATAACCACCCTTGGAACCATATCCTCCATGAACCTTATATTGAGGCGGGGTTGCCGAATTTGATTAACCGTCCGTTTACAAATTCCCTCGCCAAAGCGCGGAAAATGATTGACCTCGCACAAAAACACGGCGCGACTCTCATCGTCCCCTCAAGTCATGAGCATAACGACGCTATCTCACGAGCGAAGGCATGGGCAACCGATAAACAAATTGTCTGTTACACAGCAACCAATTCGTTCGACGACTATCCCACACACGGCATCCACGGGGTTTATATGGTCTGCAAAGCAATTGCTGAAGCGGGAAATCCGGTCGTGTCCGTTGCGTATCAAGCGGACAGCTGGCATAGTCCCCCCGGGGTAATAACCTTTGAACACCTCAATAGCGGTGGACATCAATTCTACGGGACACTTCATCAGGTGAGCGGTTCATGGGGCACGGTACAGATTCATACGCAGGCTGCTTACGGTGGCGAGAACTTTAGAATTCACACAGGCACAGGCTATCCTTTCGATAAGACAGAAATCTGGATGCCGACGATTTGGGCATTCCAGAACATGGCACTGCACGACGATATGTCACAAACCTTTGAGCAGATTTGGCATAAGACGAACGTCTTTCTTGCGGGATGGAAATCAATTTTAGAAAACGGTGGTAATCCTGTGAAATTGATAGATGTTCCCGAAGACTGGGAGTCACCTGCCGAACTACCGAATCACCCCGAGCACGATACGGTATCCCTGTTTCGGAAAAGGTTTGGGGACGGTTCAGTATAAATAACTTAATTTGATGGCGTAGTTGATGCGGTCTAGGCACTAAGGGCCCACAACGGGTTCTTGTGAGCGTGTTTCGAGCTGCCGCTGCAACGTTTAGATCTGTTTTCGCATCACTTCCATCTGTTTGTTCTGGGCTTCAATCTTTTCATCTTGGGCGCGCACGTCTTTCCGCTGTAATGCAACGAGGATTTGGGGAATTCCAACGACAACTACAATGAACGCGATTAAAGCGATTACCAGGGCAAAAATCTGGTTCAAACGTTTGTCCATCTCCGAAATTGTGACATTGACGGTTTTAATTTCCTGAGAGACATAATCCTTTATCCTTGTCTCGGATGCCGCAACTGCCGACTCAACTTCCTCTTTGACCATCAAACGAAGATTGTTAATATCTGTTGGAGTGAGGTCGCTAAACGCAGGCGCGATAAAGAGAAAAGGTACTGCGATCAAAATCATGATTAATTTCATCTTTCTCTCCTTTAAGGTGATAATTGTTTCCCTATTTTTCCCAAGAATCCTCAAGTAGCGTTTACCATGATTTGGTATTGTGGTGTTTTCACAATACAATTCTAACAAATATTGATGATAAATGCAATCCGAAAATGTGAGAGTCTACGTCCTTAAGCACAGCACAACATCTTACAAAAAGTTGGGGGAGCTGCTATTTAGCCGCAAATTCCCGATTCCAGTCATGATGCGATTTCGCGACGCGCTCCGGATTTTTTCGGCTGCGAGCGATAAACCCCGGCACATGCGCACGCCCGGTCGGCAACCCAATTTGACTGTAGCGCGTATCAACGCTCCAACGCACCGTGCGTCCACGGTTCGGCAGCCCACGGTGAACAACCCGTTCACTCGTCAGCAAAAAATCCCCGACATCAAGCTCGGCAGTAACAATATCACCGGGGGGTAATTCTGTTTCACTGATACCCAAACTGCCAGTATGACCGGGGGTCTGCACCTGCGGACTATGTTTAATAAGGTTGAAACGGTGTGAGCCCCGGATGACTTGCATACACCCGCTTTCCTCGGTCGCTTTAACCAGTGGAATCCAGACGTTTACAACGAGCGTCCTGCCAGCCTCTTCGGGGATAAGATATGCCAAATCCTGGTGCCATGGGATAACGGTAATATCCTGATTAGGCAATTTGGCGCGATAATTAAACTGCGGGTGCGCGAAAATCTCCTCACCGATAAGCGATGCCACAGTGTCCAACAGTGCGGGGGCAGTTCTGAGCGTGAACATGCCAGCAGTTCGGATTTTCTGGTCCCGAAAAGCGTGCCGCCAAATCCAGTTCCGGTCAGAACACGCCTCGGATACCATCGCCAACCGTGTTTCAAACGGTTCAGCATCGTATGTTTTCGAGGGGTCAAGGATGCCGTGTTCAACCGCAGCTCGCGTACCATCGTCAACCCGTTGCGTGAGTTCATCAATTAGGGGTTGCAGTGCCTGATTTGGGAGCAGGTTTCGGACGAACAGAAAACCGTCGTCATGAAATTGCTGCTGTTGTTGCGGGGTAAGTGCTGTTTCCGAATTGTGTTGTGTAGCCATTGTGTCCCTCCATCGCGTGCCTTTACAAAATAGGTGTGAGTAGAGAAGCTGAGCCCGCGTCCAAGAACACCGAGCAGTCCGGGTGATTTTGCAAAATAGAGGCGGGATGCATCGGTGTTATCTCACCTGTCAAGCAGTTTTTGACAGCCGCCGCCTTTCGTTCATCGGGGACCGTGCAAATAATCGCCTTTGCCTTCATAATCTGCTGGATGGACATAGAGATAGCATGCGTCGGCACCTCAGCTAATCCGCTGAACCATCCTTCGCCGACCTGTTGTAACCGACAGGCTTCATCTAATTCAACAACGATATAGGATGCGTCAGTTTCAAAATCGGCGGGTGGGTCGTTGAAAGCGAGGTGTCCATTTTCGCCTATGCCGACAAACGCCACATCAATCGGATGTTGCGCGATAATCCGATTTAACCGTTCGCATTCGGCTTGCGGGTCGTCCGTTTCACCTCTCAAAAAATGCACCGTCCCCGGTTGTACGACATCCACCAATCGCTCCTGTAAATATTTGCGAAAGCTAGCGGGATGTGTCTCTGAAAGTCCGATGTACTCGTCCAGATGGAACATTGTCGTTTTTGCCCAGTCAATAGCGGTGTCAGCGGTAAGTGCATTGAGAAAATCGAATTGCGATGCCCCCGTTGCAACAATGAAATTGGCGTGCCCGTTTGCGGAGATAGCCTCTCGGAGTTTTACGCTTGCAGCATGTGCTGCAGCTTCACTGGTTTCCTGCTTTGTTGCTGCTTTATAAATATTCATGTGCTTAAGATCTTTGCAAAATCCCGTTTCCAACTCGGTGTGAGGGCGGGTAGTTTTCGTGCTTGTGTAATTTTGTCGCGGTTCGTTCTATCGAAATAACGTAGGTTAATTATGTCTGTAACGCTCATCCGTTCAGGTGAAACCTCAACACGTTCAATTGCATCGCCGGCGGTGATTTTTCCTTCGGCAAGCACTCGGAAGTAGAAACCGACGCGTCTGCTCTCCAAAAACTGTTTCGGAAATTCGGGCAGTCCCATTTTATGTCCCAATTTGAAACAAGGTATACGCGGTTGTGTGATTTGAAGTTTCACTGTCGTGCCTACCTGAAAGACATCCCCTATATGAACTTCGTGCTCTAGCATACCTTCAACGGTGAGGTTTTCGCCAAATTGTCCGGGGGTCAAATCATCTCTATCCAATTCCTGCTGCCAGTAGGTGTAATGTTCGCCCGGATAGCCGTAGACAGCTTTATAGGTACCGCCATGCACCTTTAGGTCACCCTGTCCATCGCCATCAATGTTGTGCTCTCTGAGCATAACGGTGCCTGATACCGGGAGCTTGAAAATCCCGGTTTGGATAGTTTTTCCTTCGTGTTGAATCGGTTTCGGTTTCGAGACGTTTATAGATAAGAGCTTCATCATGACTTTTCTAGCTTTACACCCCCTATATATTTTCCCAGTCTATGTCCGCAAGCGTCTCTGCTATGACAGCTTGTTCATGAATCGCATCAAGCCGAGATAAACTACGTATCGCATTGATTTTGCGGACAAGGCTATCAGGAACATCGTCAAAGCGCAGCTCAAGAACTCTCAGGGTATTCTTCCGTTGCACACGCATCTCCCCGCGTCTTTCACCGCGTCTTTCACCGCGTGCCTCCCCTTGTTGGAAAGACTGTTCAATTATGGATTGTGGCATCTCTCTTGCCTCCTTTAGTTGGTTGCAATCAATCCGTGCGACGATATTTTCATCGGCAATCTCCAAAAGCCCTTTCACGTTATCGGGCTCTTCAAGGAGCTGTCGGATGCTTCTATCTGCAAATTGTGCAATCGGGACATTGTAGTAAGAGAACGTATCCGTTTCGCTATTTTTCATAGTTCCCACCTTTGTAAGTAAGTTTGGTTCCAGATGTTTTAATCATTATAACAAAATTCACATCATAAGTCAAATATAACCAAGGGAAATCCGAGTGCGTAAAATTTTTGTCCAAATACTCTTCTGTAGGAATGTGCTGGGCACGCGAGACTCTTCCGTAGGAGCGTGCTGGGCACGCGATTTTCTAAGGCAACTTGTGGGAAACAGTAAGCTCTTAGCCCCAGCGGGGCGGTATGTTTATAGCGTCACACAACCCCCCTCTCTTAGCCCCAGCGGGGCGGTATGTTTATAGAAGCAGGGGTATCTGCCTCTCCCCAAATAGGACAACCCTAAGCAAAAAACCTCGATTGTTACGCAGTTTAAAATCCGCGAAATCCGTGTAATCCGCGATTCCGACACACACAACACCACTTAATCCCAACACCTTGATGCCCATACATTGGACACTCCGTGCCTTCCGTGTCCTCTGTGTCCTCCGCGATTCTGACAACACACGCGAAATCCATCTTTCCACTCTTCCACTCTTCCACTCTTCCACCCTTCCACCCTTCCACCCTTCCCTCTATCATAGTCCAAAAACTTTACACACCCGAAATTCCCACGCGATTTGCGAAAATCCGGTATTTCTGATAAAATATCATACAATTGACAACTAAGGAGAAATAGTATGACGAACAGTCCAATTCTCAAAGGCGAACCCTTCAGCCCCGAGAAAACAGCACAGATAGCACAACAATTTTTCCAAGATGGATTTGTCCATATTCCAGGGGTGTTGACGAACGCAGAGGTTATCGCGCTTCGCGAGAAAACCGATGAACTCTTCGCTGACCCACAGTTAGCAGACAGAACAAATCCAGACTTGGCAGATGTCCGGTATATCCAAATGACAACACACCCAGAATCGGGTGAACAACTCCCGTTTATTTTGCGGAATACCATTGAACTCGATCCGCTCTTTCGGGATATGCTGCTTCGTGAACCGATTTTGAGTTTGGCAGAGGCGATAGTCGGTAAGAATTGCAAATTTTGTGGACAGAATGTCCTCCGAAATCTGCCCGGCCTCTCCATTAGCAATTGGCACGTAGACGGTTCGGTGCATTTTCCTGTGACCGATGAAATGCCACGGCACGACCCACGTTTACGGATGCCTGTGATGTGGTTCACAGTTCAGATGGCATTGACCGATATCGATTCAATTGCGGAGGGGCCGACACAATATGTACGCAGGAGTCATTATTCCGGTAGGCACCCGAACGAGCAGGAAAATCCGGAATTTGAGGGAAATAAGCCGGTCTCTATTTTATGCAAAGCGGGTGATATCTATTTACAAGACCCGCAGTGTTGGCACCGCGGTGCCCCGAACCTTTCCAACAAAACCCGTTATATTTTGCAGTCACAATATGCGGCGTATTGGGCGTATTGGCGGTTTAGTCTCTGTAACAGCGTGCCTGTCCCAAACGACGCGCTTGAAAATGCAAGTGAGCGGTTGCTGACTCTGTTGGGACGTAGTAGACCAAATTAAGGATAAACATGTCAGAAACACCTCTTTACTTCAAAACAATTACCGAAATTAGCGAACTATTTGCTGCAAAGCAGCTATCACCTGTAGAGGTGACAGCTGCTATGTTGCAGCGGATTGAAATGCTTGACGAACGATTGAAGAGCTACGCCACAGTCATGGCTGACCACGCGATGGCCGCTGCACAGAAGGCAGAACAGGAGCTCGGTGCGGGAGTGTGCCGAAGCCCACTGCACGGTGTCCCGATTGCAGTGAAAGACCTCTGCTTTACAAAGGGGGTCCGCACGATGGGGGGCGCGAAGGTGCTAAAAAACCACGTCCCCGACTTCGACAGCACAGTTGTGCAAAAACTACAATCGGCAGGGGCAGTGCTGCTCGGCAAACTCAACCTAACAGAAGGGGCAATGGGCGGTTATAACCCGGAATTCGACATTCCGATAAACCCGTGGAACCCCGAACGGTGGACAGGCTCATCTTCAAGCGGGTCCGGCGTTGCAACAGCTGCAGGATTATGTTCAGGTTCAATCGGCAGCGACACAGGCGGTTCAATTCGGTTTCCCTCGGCCGCGTGCGGCATCGTTGGATTGAAACCGACATGGGGAAGAGTCAGCAGATACGGTGTACTTGCACTCGCCGAATCCATGGACCACGTCGGTCCCATGACTCGCAGTGTAGCAGACGCGGCGATTATGCTTGAGACTATCGCCGGCTGTGACCCCAACGACCCAACCTCTCTGCCGGAGCCTGTACCGGCGATGCTTGATGGGATGACGCAGAATATCAAAGGGGTGAAAATCGGGTTCGATGAAAATTACACAACGAAAGACGTTGACCCCGAACTTGCTGAAGCCGTGTGTGCTGGCGTAGAATTATTACAAGAATTGGGAGCTGATATCGTCCCGGTGCAATTGCCGGATATGGATGAATACGTGTTAGCATGGCCGACAATCTGTTCAGCCGAAGCGGTGGCAGCGCATGCTGCAACTTACCCCTCACAACGAGATGCTTACGGCCCTTGGTTTCAAGGATGGCTTGATATGGGAGCACAAGTGACAGGAGCCGGGTATGTTGAAGCGAACAAATTACGCGCTGCCTGCACAGGACACCTCCGACGCGTTTTTCAAGACATTGACGTGTTGGTATGTCCATCAATGTCTGCCCCCCCGCATATCGTTACGCCAGAAGTGTTATACGGTCCGAAGGAGACCAGACCTGCAAGGTTTCAACGGTTCACGGCACCGTTTGATTACAACGGCGCGCCGACGCTCTCTGTGCCGTGCGGTCTAAACAGCGAAGGCTTACCGTTGAGCATTCAGTTTGTCGGAAAACATCTATCTGAACCGCTGTTATGTCAAGTCGGTCACGCCTACGAAAGCGCGACGGAGTGGCATCAGCTTCATCCGGTGATTTAGCCATTAGCCATTAGCAATTAGCAAGAGGTTGTGATTCTAAGCACAGAAACTTTACACAAATCGCCCAATTACTGCAAGTGGTAACCGTCCTTCGCGACGCGAATGCTATAGAGCCCACCACCCGCTGTGATATAGAGCGTTTTCCGCAATTCGCCCCGGCCGAAGGCAACATTGGTTGGCAATTCCGGCGTCTCAATATACGCCAATTCTGTTCCATCGGGGGAATAGACACATATACCGAATCGGGTTTTGTCGCGAACAGCAACGTAGAGATTGCCTTCTGCATCAACTTCAAATCCATCTGGACCGTGTTCCGGAGCGTAATCTACAAGTGTTTTACGGAAGGTTGCGGTGCCATCAGGTGTCAAATCGTACGCGAGAAGTGCCATCCGTCCAACATGGGTTGGCAACTCCTCCGGCATTGCCCGAAACGAACCGCTATCGTTGCTCCCAACATATAACGTTTCCTGATCAGGTGAAACCGCTATTCCGTTCGGTTTGCCGGAATCCGCAATTATCAGATGAACGGAACCGTCCGCATCGATGCGATAAACCCCCATAACCGGTTGCTCTACAGGCTCATGGCCAACGTACCGGGGGTCAGTAAAATAGATGCGTCCCTGTTCATCAATTGTGAGGTCGTTCGGTGAATTGAAAGGTCTCCCTTCATATAGACCAGCAATAATATCGCTTTTACCTGTTTCCATATCGGTTCGCGTGATACGCTGTCCTCCGAAATCTGCCCCTTCCGCGATAACCAAACGGCCTTGGGCATCAAATTTCATCCCGTTTGACATTCCGCTTGGCGAGCGAAAGACAGTGGTTTCCCCTGTTTCAGGGTCATATCGCATAATATGTCCGGCTTGCATATCGGCTTCGTGTGTAAAGGTGATGTCGCTGAAATAGACTGTCCCATCTGGGGCGACAGTTGGCCCCTCAGTGAAATGAGCGTCGTTGAATAAAACCTCAAGCTCAGGGTTACGAGGCAGAATTTCTTCTACTGAATTTGGCATATTTAGCTCCTTTTGAAAAGATTTTTGTATATAGTCAACTTACCCCATCGGATGTGGGCCGTGGGTTGTTGCACTTTGCCGGGCGTGTGCATAAACTGCGTCCTGGATTTCAAGTATCCGCACCGCATCCACTACCGACGGCTCAAACGTGTGTCCTTCACGGATTGCGTCAAACGCGCTTTGCATTATGTTTCGTATCCTTGCACCGTGCGGTATGTCCTCGCTAAATTGGACACCCTCCGTTGTGTGGACCTCAATCAACGGTTCACCCTCTTTCCCGTACTGCTCAAAGACCGATGCCTTTGTGCCGATAAACCTGAAGAAATGATCGCCGCCGCGTTTGCCCGCCGGATAGGTATACCCGGCCTCAACGATTCCGGTAGTCCCGTCCGCTGTTCTGAGCACACCGATACCGCTATCCTCTATATTCCGAGCATGCATAGCGTTAGACATGACCGCACCCACGACTGTAATCTCCTGATTACCGACAAATTGAAGGAACGTATCTATGCCGTGTGCTGCTTCAACTGCCCAACACCCACCGCCGGAGATACGCGGGTCGTTGTGCCAATAGGAGGGGGTGGGATCATAACGAGATGGCGGGCCGTTGTTCAATCTGCTGTTATACAACACAAGGTCACCGAAGCTGCCATCCGCTATCGTCTCCTCGACAACCTGGACAATACGACTTGCCCGGTTCGGTAGCACAAGGGCACTGAATACGCCGTGCTTTTCGGATGCCTCCGCCACAGGGCGTAACCGGTCGGCACAGTCCGCGAACGGTTTATCCAAAAGATACGGAATACGGCGGTCAACACACGCCTGAACGTGCATCGGTATTTCAATATGTTTACCAGCGACGAGGGCAGCATCCGGTTTGCAGGCATCCAAGCAGTGGACTGCGGAATCAAACGCTGGCACTTGAAAGTCGTGTGCCAGCTGTTCGCGCGGTGAATGCTCCGCATCCATGACACCGACAATGTCGTGTCCTAGTGCTTCAGCGGTGCGTGCCATGCTCCGGCCGTGATGACTATAAGAAAGAAGGGCTATTCTCATGGTTTGTCTCTGTGTTATAGGTTTATGGCTATTAGACATTATGCCGATTTAATTGTTGTAGGGGCGGAGTCTCCCCGCCCTGTTTCGTTAGGAGTGCCTGGGCGTAGGGGCGGGGTCCCCCCGCCCGATTTGAAGCTATGTTTATAGGGCGAGGGGACCTCGCCCCTACAGTGTTCGCAGGCAGCCCCTGATTAAATCATTATAATGTCTAGTGTTTTACGTCATTGCTATTCACGCCTCGGTTTCTTCCAGGACCTGCTGGAAGTCTTCGGGCGTGTTCGCCAACATAGCAGCGCGGAGCAGTGCCTGAAGCTGCTGCGGGTCGTCGATTTGCTCCAATGCGGGTTTAAAGCGAAGCGCAGCATCGGACTGCAAGCGAAGGGTTAGTGCTTCAAAGATGCTTTGCTGCACACCTTGCTGCACACCTTGCTGTATACCTTGCTGTATACCTTTTTGGTGTGCCTCCGCTGTCGCTTTCTCTGTTAGGTGTCGGATAATATCTAATTCGTACATCGTCTCCTCCTTTACAATAGCTAAAATCATATTCATATCATAAACTAAATTGCCTAAAATAGCCATGCTCCCAATATACTCAGATGGCTCTGGCACATCTGCGCGCGCCGCAGTTTGAACACATCGCCGAAACCACGCCTCCGCATCTACACCCGCAGGACGCTCCATCAACGGCGTAAACGGAAGCAACCCGACCGCATTTGAATCCAATACCGCCTGACCATCCATATCTATCAACCGAACAACCTTATACTCTATCAAAATCCGGTGATCCGCTAAATCCTGTGTAAAACGTCCCGGGTCATTTTTACCCGCATCTGGGCGAATATAGATGACATAAGAATACACAAGCAACCGATATTTCGCAGCTATCCACATGATGTAACCCCCCATTCTTAGGGGCATGGGCGGGTCATAGCTGTCTGTGGTCTGGAACTCAATGTGCAACAACGCCTCTCTGCCATCAACTTCCACTTTGATAAGCACGTCTGCCTGATGCATCTCAATCGTTGGTTGTTCAGGTGTGATGATTTCCAGCACGGTGAAATCTTTGTCACCTATACAAAGGTTTGCAAAATCATCAGGGTGTTCCTGAACATAATCTTTAGAAATAGTGTCAACTACTGCCACTTTATCTCCTTTCGCCACTACGGCGTACGCTTATTTAACATTATACACGAAATGTGTTAACTTTTTCAACCTTAGAATCACAACATCTTGCCAGGAGAGAAAATAATGAAAATCTGCGATTTTCAACGTTTCGGTGTCAAAACCCAATGCTTTAGCTTTGGGATGTAGACACCGCTAAAAACTTTGATTGCACACTAAACCTTTTTAGTTGTTTTACGTCTAATAGATTTAGAGTGTACGGTTGCTATAGAGGGCAGTTACGCGCCTCCTGATTAGACTTCCTATAGTGTAAAGCTCTAATGTCAGTATTCGGGGTGAAACCCCGCTCCTCCGTCAGAAAGTGTAGCATGACAGTCGTTAGTAGGGAAAGACAGGTAATGCTGAAACCCGTTTGAACAATACGACTCAAAACAAATTTCACAAGGACACTTCGGTGTCGCAGTCAGGGTAGTGTCTGTTGCAGTAGGCTTCTGTCCCTGGAGAACCGCTATAGGTTTTCTAAACAAGGTCGTTGATCGCACGAAAGCTTTCGCATAACTTTGCGGAAGCCCAAGTCTTTAGACTTGGGTCTATCACAGATAAACTCTAATTCCTGTGTTAGCAATTGTGGGTCTCTGCAAACGTGAAAACGCCACTTTTTCAGTTTTCCCCAATTGTTCACAGCGGATACCCACCGTTTGGCAGCAGCATGCTTGGCGTGCACCTGATCTGGTTCAAAACCTTTGATTTCTAATATGAGGTGGTCTCCGTTCTTGAAGCGGACGATAAAATCCGGTTCGTAACGGTGAGAAAACCCATTGTGTTCGTACGGAATGCCGAGTCCGAGATGATCATTTCGTACATAGCATTCCACAATTTCTGATTGCTCAAGCCGAAATACTGCTGCACGTTCCCAGCTGTCTGTATCCAACACTACCTGATTCACATGGCTGCGTTGTGTTCCAACACAGGGCCGCGATGTGAGAAAATCAACATCAGCCGATGTCCCAATCGGTGCATACCGGTTTAGAATAGGCAGCAGCGGTATTTCTCCCTTCGCCTCGTCAGGTTGGATAGCGGCCATCAACCTTTCCACAATACGCATAACGTATTTTTCCTGTCCAAGTTCACACGGGTGCTCCCCGCGAAAATCAACCTTTGTTTTGACATAGTTATCAACATACCGAAAGACCTGTGGAAAGAGCCGATGCCGTGAGAGTAGCCTTAGCTTCGGATTACTGTTCGGATCAGGGGCGGTGTCCCTATCCCCAACTAACTTGCGCACAATCCGATGTGCAATTTCAAACTTAATCGCCTGTAGGTGAGTGCTATCATAATACGCCTCGCGGTCCTGAAGTTTAACTTCTCCCGGCCCGGATGTCGAAGGCGCGCCCGTTTCGTATCCTACAGCAGGTTTAACAAAAAGTGCTGTCGGATTCCGTTCAGGTTGAATCTGAAGCGGTTCAGTAGAGGTAATGTCAGCCTTGATTTCGTTCTTACGCAATGCGAAGGCATACCCTTCAACAACCGGATATTTAATCTCAAAATGTTCACGTTCAGGCAACGCCCGGACGTGGTTTTTCGGTTTGTCATCCGGGGCACTCGCTGTAGTGGGTCTGCCTCTAAACGGAATAACCGAAAAGGGTATACCGTAAACATCAACATATTCCTCGGTAAGCAGCCCCGTCTCTGGGTCCGGTGTATAATTCATGCGGCGCAACCCGCGCCCGACTACCTGCTCACAAAGGAGTTGACTACTAAAGGCGCGTAACCCCAAAATATGTGTGACGTTGTTCGCGTCCCATCCCTCGTTTAGCATTGCGACTGAGACAACGCATCGGATTTGCTCGCCCGGTTGCCCACGCTTACCGATTGTGGCGACTATCTGTCGGAGCTGCTCCGCTGCATCCGATTTCGATTGACTGGCATCAGCCTTCTCCGCTTGTGCCAACATTTTGCTATCGATACGTAACGTTCGTTTCACATTCTCTGTATTTGAAAATAGGTCGGGGAAAATTGCCCCCTGTTCGTAGACCGTCCGCGTCTTCTGCTTTTTTCGTTTTTCGTTTGAGGTGTCCTCGTCAGCAACCTCAACCGTCCGTTCGCCGGAGATTTTTTCGTAAAAATACGCCGCTATGTCGGTATTGGCACAGACGACAATCATGACAGGTGGCGTTTTTTCTTGGGCATCGGAGGCTTCCTGAATGTATTCAAACCGCTCTTTCCATTGACTTGCAAGCGTGATAAGAGCGGGTTCCGCCTCGCGATAGATAGCATCCGGTTTAGGTGTCCGTTTCCGTCTGCCCGGGGACGTATCTGCTGCTGAGAGCTCATCATTGATTGTTTTCCACAATCGAAAGTATTTCGGCTCAGGTCTACCTGTGGTATCGCTCACTGGCAAGCGGGGAATTTTTGTGATGCCGCTCTCAATTGCGTCAACCAAACCGAAATCGCTAACAAGCCACGGAAAGGGGTCCCCCTCTGCATGACCGCTGCCTTTTATGTAAAACGGCGTAGCGGAGAGGTCAACACAAAACTTAACACCGCACCCTACGTTAATCTTGTCCAAACCTTCCACCCAAACAGTGGCTTCTTGACGTTCCCGCTTTTCATCGGCGGAGAGTTTTTCGGCATCCTCCTCTATAGGTGCTGGACGGTAGGCGTGATGTCCCTCGTCGTTCAGCACCATAATTGGCGCGCGGTCGGACAATTCCCCCAAGACACGTTTCGCAAAAACTTCCGGTGTTTCCTTGCCTTTATTGATAACTGTGTATGTCTTCCCACCTTCACTATGTGGCGACTCAGGGGCAAATTGATGCCAATTGGTAATCAAGACTTTTCCGCTATTGAGCAGTGGCCGGAGTTTTGTCGGGATGAGTTCAAACTCGTCGTAGTAGTTATTCGCCTCTTCGGGACGTAAAACTTGCAGCCGTTGTTTGATTGTGAGGTTCGGACAGACGATAAGGGCAGCTGCGGGAAAACGTTCGTCAGATGGCACTTTTCCACGATTGCAAAATGCCCACGCGATGAGCATCGCCATCACAACGGTTTTACCGCTACCGGTCGCCATTTTGCACCCGTAACGGATTAGAGCGGGAATATCTTCTGTGTTTGGAATATCCACTAACTTGGCGAGGTCTTCATCGGTGAACTGCGGAGTGAAACGGAGATGTTTGCCACCCTGACGTATTTCGGCAAGATAGATAGCTGTCTCAACCGCTTCACGTTGGCAGAAAAAGAGTCTTCGGAATAGGTCGTCCCGTGTCCAATGCCGTAGCAGTTCACGGGTGATGGGAGTAGCGTTGCGATAATTGGCATCCCGCCACCGTTTAACATCGGCCCGTAGCGCGTTGACTAGCGGCAGGTCATCCCACTCCTCTTCTCGGAAGAGTTGGAGCTGTTCGCTGCCGGTGCGCTGTGTTTTATACCAATAGCCTGCATCTCGCCGTCCCGGTTGTTTGACCGCTGCGCCTGTTTCCGTATCGTAAACCCAGTGGGTGTTTGGCTCTTCGTACGGGCTGCATAGGATAGGTTGCTCTACAGGTTGGATTGGAATGTCAGGTCGGTTTTGATTCATGAAGATTCCTCGGTTTGTGTTTCAGACGTTTCTTTTTCTGCCAGCAGAAACCTGCGAAAAATCGCGAGCAGAGCCCCTCCTTTTGCACGACGGGTCCCCTTTATGGGGCAGTGCGAAGCCGTTGTTCCGGGATGGGAAGTCTGCTGTAGATGAACCACCGCCGGAGATTTCGTAGAGACTTGATTACCCTTTTATAAGCGTTGTGTCCTGGTGTGAGCCGCTGCGCGGATTTTATTCGGCATCGCCAAGGGCTTGGAGAGCCTGTTCAATCTCGGCTCTAAGCTTCTCAAGATTGGGTCTATCAATCTTACCAAGTGCCCTTATCACATCCGCAAGCACATGATCAAACTTGTCCTGCTTCCAAGTCGTTTAACTTGGAATCAGCGAGCTGCAAATCGATAAGTGCCAAGGCTTTATGAAAATTTGCTTTAGCTTCCGCAGTGTGCCCTAAACTGACCTTTGCATCTGCCTTACCTTTGTAAGCATGAACATTCTTTGGGGCGAGTCGTATTATCTCGTCATAATCGTCAATTGCCGCATCGTATTGCTCTATGTTTTTCTTTGCACTAGCTCGATGCAGGTAAGCACCAGTATCCTCCTGTTTATGTTGGAGGACTTTATCGTAATCATCAATCGCCTCTTTGTATCGCTTTAGTCTACTTTTGGCATGGCCCCGATTGGAGTAGGCTTCAGCATTATCTGGATTTAGCCGAAGTGCCTCATCGTAATCATCAATCGCCTCTTTGTATCGCTTTAGTCTACTTTTGGCATGGCCCCGATTGGAGTAGGCTTCAGCATTATCTGGATTTAGCCGAAGTGCCTCATCGTAATCGTCAATCGCCTCTTTGTATTGTCTAAGTCCATGTTTTGCAAGTCCCCGATTGAAATAGGCTTCAGCATCATCTGATTTCAAACAAAGTCCTTTGTCATAATCTTCAATGGCAGCCTTGTATTCTTTCTGTCCGCTTCTTGTGTTTCCTCGCATAAAGTAGGCATCTGCATAGTCTGGTTTGAGTTCTATCACCTTGTCATAATCTTCAATGGCAGCCTCGTATTGATCTAAATCGACTTTTGCTTTCCCGCGATTATAGTATGCATCTATATAGTCTGGTTTTAGCTCAATTGCCTTATCATAATCTTCGATGACAGCCTCAAGTTCCCCGAGTTCACATTTCGCTTTTCCTCGATGGAAGTAGAATTGGGCATAATCTGGTTTGAGTTCTATCGCCTTATCATAATCGGCAATCGCTGTCTTGGTCTTTCCTTGTTTAATACTCGTGTACCCTCGCCAGAAGTAGGCTGGTGCAAAATTAGGATTTTTTCTCATAACCGTGTAAAAATCGCTCCTGGCATCTATATATTGTTCTATTTCTATCTTGACACAACCGCGATTAAAGTAGGCTTCCGTGAAAGATGCGTCTAAACGGATAGCTTTGTCGAAGTCAGCAATCGCATCGTCGTACTGGCCGAGGTATCGCTTTGCAAGTCCCCGGACGCGATAGGTTTCGGAATTATCAGGTTGTAACTGGAGGGATTTGTCAAAATCCTCCAGGGCGGCTTCATATTGGCCGAGGCTCCCCTTTGCACGCCCGCGCAATACATAGATAAGGGCATCGTTTCCTTTAAGCTGTAGCACTTGTGTATAGTCTTCAATGGCAGCTTCGTATTCTTCCAAGTCACTCCATGCACATCCCCGGTTGTAGTAGGCATCTGCATAATCCGGTTGTAATTGAATACTATTAGTGTAGTCTTCAATTGCAGCCTCATATTGCTTGAGCAGGGATTTTGCGCCCCCACGGTCGTTGTAGAACAGTGCTTTATCCGGATTAAGTTTAATTGCCGCGTCATAATCAACAAGGGCACCTTCAACGTCTTGCAGTGTTCTTTTCAGATTGCCGCGGTTGTAGTATGCATCTGCATAGTCTGGTTTGAGCTCGATCGCCTTATCGTAGGCAGAAGATGCCTTTTCTCTCTGGTCATATTCTGTGAGGAGGCACCCTACAGAAAGCCAAGCATGGGCGGCTAGTTCGTTATTGGGCCCCTCGGCGATAGTCGCGACAGCTTGCCACTTTTCAATGGCATCCTTAAGTTCCCCATCGTGTTGCAGTAGATAGGCATCGAGTATTGCTTTATCCACGAGATGGAGTTCTGTGTTTTGGAGCTCCATCCGTACGGTTTCCTTAGCTTCTCCAGATTTTTCTGAATCGACGAGATTCTCTATGAGTTCAATTAGGGTTTTGATATTCACGGTTTTCCCCTGAATAATGTGTTTGAAAAAAGTTGGATACATCACGCTCTCAGTTTATGAACGTACCCCGCTTGCCGATAAGCGGTTTAAGGAGAGAAAAATTCACTGATTTTTTCTAACAAACGCCGGTGCCTCTCAGTTGAGATAGAACCGATGTACCCTGGTATATCATCTACTCCTTTCTGATCTAGAAAGCCGAGTCGAATCAGAGACGTGTCTATAAGAAAATTTACATCTTCATCTTTATCCTTATCAGCAATTTCGTCAAAACCCTTAACCTCATTTTCCAGCTTACGAGATAGGCCACAAACAATAAATGCCTTATAATTTTCCGGCAACTTCCGCAGACAAAGCGCAGGTCTAATCTTTTCTGTTCCAGTTCGAGCGTCTTTTAAATACACCAAAACTACGTCCCTTTCCTTTATTTCTGGAAACTCAAAGGGGCAGTCCGTACACTTATACAAATGTCTTTCTTCTCCGGAGTCATAGCGCATCTCCGACACACTGGTATTCTTCTTACATTTTGGACAATTTGGCAAGATGAGTCCTCCTTTCTGCATATACCTGGATTCGCGTTTGCTCTAATGAGATGTGACAATCAAAATAGATAATTATCTAGAAAGTTTACCACCTTGAATGTCAAAGTTCACTACAACCTTGAAGGCCATGCGCGCGGAAGCGTAAAGAACTCACTTATTCGGCAGGATTCTCACAATCAGGATTTGCTTTGATGAGCATATCCAGTGTATATTCTGGTTCGTCATCGCCATAAGCCGCCTCAAGACCGCGCGCAGGCAACCACGTACGTGTTTCCAAGGAACCTTTATAGTCGGGATTTACCCCGATGAGCATGTCCAACGTATACTCAGGTTCGTCATCGCCATAAGCCGCCTCAAGACCGCGCGCAGGTAATAGTTCAGTTTGAACTGTCATCTCAATTTTCTCCTCATGCTTCTCAATCAAGTTACCAATGAAATCCATTAGTGGAGCGAAGAGGTGATTTTCATTCTCACCAACAACATCAATTAATTTTTTCGAACATGCGACAAGTCGTTCATAATCATCGTCGGTTAGCGAGGCTAAAAACTGCTCTTCATTTGTACCGATCAATGCATCAACAGTACTGGCAAGCGATTGAACTGGACTGCCCGGTTTAAGAAGTGATGCCGCAGCGAAGAGACCTAATGTCGCGAGTGACAGAAGGGTCTCATAACTCTGATGTATCGGTATCACACCAAGTCGAAGGGATATTTGCTTTTGGGCACCAAATCCGTGAGACTCTTCAAATTCACTGAGGGTTGCCATTAACATAGTTTATTCCTTTAAGCTTCTTTTATTGTGTTTCAGGTGTATGGGTGTGTAAAGCTTTTGTACAAAAGCATGTTGCCATGGATATTGCACGAATGATGTGCTCGGAGAAACCGTTGATTGTCCTTATCACATATTTAAGGTATACGGTATTTTACGAAAAAAGTCAAGTTAATTTTTTATAGGACGTTTCTATAAGCATTTCGCCCTGATGGGGCTGCCCTTTGGTACACCCGAGTTTATTTTTTGGTGCGTTGTGATTGCTAATAACAGAATTTTTAGACATACTCAAAATCCTAGTTCACGAATCTCATCATCAGTGTCACCATCTGACACGGGGTGCTGCTGCGCCCATTCCTTCTGTTTGAAATGATGGCGCAAAAACGCTATGGAACCGGGAACGCCGAGTTTATCCGTAAGGATTTTCGCGCCCAATTCACAGATTTCAATATTGGTGAGTTCCAGTAAACCTTTACGCCATGCATCGATTCTTTCGGCCCTGATGCGTTCTTCCGCTTCCTGCGCGATTTTTCTCTCCTGAATCTGGTTGACCATTGTAGGGATATCCGGGTCATCATCTAACCATTTATGCCGCTCAGCAATGTAATCGTAATCGTTAGGTTTACACTGCTTGAGAAACTGCTCCGTATAGGTGGGGCCCATTTGTCCCGTCAATTCTTCAAGTCCCATTTTATAAAGTTCGCCCTCTGTCATTTCTAATATCTCCATTTCAGACCTGCAAAACATCGCGAGCACCGCGCGCTCTTGAGGAGCGGGCTGCTCGCCTGAATACTAAAAGTAGTCTACAAAATATCACAAGCGCAGCTCGCTCCTATAGAAGTATAGCACAGTTTGACAAAGCATGGCAAACTTTTTGGACCAAGCTAGCCCCAGCGGGGCGGAATGTTTATAGCATGTTGGCGGAAACCTATGGCTGTTGGAAACCTTTAGCAAGAAGGTTGTGATGCTAAGTATATCTCGGCCGCGCGTCAGAGTCCTCTTCCTCTTGCCAATTGCTAAATTGCCAAAGAGATTGTTACGCACCGGACACTCTGCTTCCTTCGCGCCTTCCGTGATTCAGAAAAAAATGCGTAGATGTTAGCAACAAACCTCTTTTTTCCGCGTTCTCTGTGTCCTCTGTGTAATCCGCGATTCTGACAAAAAAGATGGAACATAAATACAAACACTTTACACATGCCCTCTGACGCGCGTCAGGAACCTGTTTCGCCTCAAAACCTCTGGTTTCCAATCGCCAATCGCCAACATTTTTTACCCTTGACATACTAGTCGAATTAGTGTAAACTTAAAGGAAGCCTTAGAAAGGGAACTCAACAAATGCAAGAAAAACGATATTTTACAGTTGAAGAAGCAAACCGATGTATTCCACACTTGGTCGAAGCTATATCAAGATTAAACGTTCTAAAGGACGAATTGGAGCAGCTTCACGCTGTGCTCACACCGGTTTTTAAGGTGGTTTCAACCAATGGCGGCCATAAAGATGCCCCCGCTTTCTTCAGAATTGCCGAAGCATTTCAGATCATCGTAGAAAGTATTGCGCGCCTCGGCTGTCACCTCAAAGGACTTGACCCGGGCCTGATCGATTTCCCACACCTACGCAACGGCAAAGAGGTCTATCTCTGCTGGCAATACGGTGAACCAGAAATCCAGTACTGGCACGACATTGAGGACGGGTTTGGTGGACGTAAACCGTTATAGGAATGTGGCTATTGGCTGTTGGCAAGAAATATAAGAAAGAGAAGATCCGCTTTCTTTTCTTTGTCTTGCTAATCGCTAAGTGCTATTTGCTAATCGCGAAAAGTGAATGAACACAGGGAAACCGGACGCATAGCAGACATGGGACATACCTCTCCAATATACCGTATTTACTGCTACAGTGCGCGTTGCTTCAGAAAATAGAAGTGATTTGTCGGCCCGTGCCCCTGTCCAATATCCAATGCATGTTGGATAGCATGGGTGATGTACGTCTTCGATGCCCGGATAGCGTCGATTAAATCGTTTCCTTGCGCGAGGTGCGTGGCAATCGCTGCGGAATAGGTGCATCCGGTGCCGTGTGTATTTTCCGTGTCAACCCGTTCCGCCTCAAAAAAGGCCCAGTCCCCATTGTAGTAAAGCACATCTATTGCCTTGTTCCCGCCGAGGTGCCCCCCCTTAACAAGGACAGCCTGACAACCGAGCTCTGAAATCGTTCGTGCAGCGGCTTTAGCATCATCAGTCGTTTTAATTTCCTGTTGTGCCAACAGCTCCGCCTCATAGACGTTAGGTGTGATAACTGTTGCAATCGGAATCAATGTCTGCTTGAGGCTCTCAATCGCTTCCGTTTTTAACAACGGAAACCTACTTTTAGAAATCATGACAGGGTCCACTACGATTGCCGGTGGGGTGTATTCGCGTAATTTTCGTGCCACCGTCTCCACAATCGCTGAAGAGGATAACATCCCTGTTTTGACACTAGCCACGTCAAAGTCTGTAAAAACAGCGTCTAGCTGTGCCTCAAGTAATGCAATTGGTAGGTCAAACGCATCGGTGACCGCCACCGTATTCTGTGCTGTTACGGAGGTAATTGCAGACATTGCAAACCCGCCATTTGCTGAAATCGCTTTGATATCCGCCTGTATTCCGGCCCCGCCACCTGAATCCGAACCTGCGATTGTTAAAATCTGTTTCATATTTGCTCTGCCTAATCCTTGAATAATTGATAACACATTGTATCATGTCCATCAATTTGGTGCAAGGGTTTTATTGGCTGTTGGCAAATGGTTATTGACTGTTGGAAACCATTGGAAACCATTGGAAACCAGAAATCTTTGACGCGTGTCAAAAACCTGCTTAGAATCACAACCTCTTGCTAATTGCTATTCGCTAATTGCTATTTGCTAAACAGGTTGACATGTTTCCTAAATCTGTGATATGCTTTAGGCGAGTTATAGGGTTTAAAACGCCATATATGTCACGATACAGTAAAATCTATAGGAAGGAAATTGAGAAATGCTATAGGAAGGAAATTGAGAAATGCGATTGAAAGATAAGGTCGCGCTGATTGGCGGGGCTGGCGCAAATATGAGCCGGGCGACTGCACTACTCTTCGCACAAGAAGGCGCGAAGGTGGCACTTGCCGCACGCACAACTGGGAAAATGGAAGAGACTGCGAAACGTATCCGCACTAACGGTGGCACTGCGCTTACACACCAAACCGATTTGACAGATGCCGCACAGGTAGACGCACTTATTGAGGCTGTCACCGCGGAATTTGGTGGAGTTGACTGCTTTATTCACGCCGCTGGCGGGTTTTTCTCAACGGAACACGATATTACCACTATGGATGCAACCTATTGGGAGGGCGCGTTGCAAAACAACCTGCGAACGCTTTTCAATCCTGTCCGCCGGCTTGTGCCGATTTTAGAAACACGCGGGGGTGGGTGTATCATTACCATTTCAGCCGGGGCACGTGTCCGTCAAGATGCAAACGCCGCTTATGCCGCAGCAAAAGCCGGGATGGTAGCGACAGCGAAAAATCTCGCGAAGGAATTATACGACAAAAATATCCGCGCGCATGCATTATGTCCAGGGATTATCTGGGAACCGCTGCCCGACGGAAAAATCACCCCCGTAGAGACGCAGCTGGAACGACTCGGCAACCCGATCGATGTGGCTTATGCTGCACTATGGCTCTGCTCGGACGAGGCAGCATGGGTCACAGGATTGGAATTGACAATCGATGGCGGAGATGCCCTATTCATTGATTCTCCAATCCGACGAGAGGTGTTGGCATAACCTCGGGTATAGAGCAAACCACAAAATCTCAGCTCGCTATTCAGGGAACGTAATGCGCGCGTATATCTCTTGTAAAGGCAACTCACATTGAATAGAAGGGAGTGGAAGTTGTTCCGCAAGGTTTTGGAAATTGGTAATAATCCACGAATCTGTTTGCCGAAGGTGACGTTCGACGTTCACCCTATCTTGAGAAACGAGGATATATTCTTGCAGGGAGTGGAGCTGTTGGTAGTGTGAAAATTTTTCGTTTCTGTCATAAAATTCAGTTGTGGGAGAGAACACTTCCACAAGAATAATCGGATTGAGAAGTGTATCAAACGTTTTATCTTCAAAACGGGGTTCTTCACAAACAACAACGACATCTGGATAGAAATAGGACGTTGTGGAGGGGGTGCTCACACGCATTTCGTTTGCATACACTTCACATCCGCTACCTTTCAAGCGGCCGTGAAGTCCAGCCGAAATGTTCATTGTAATCAGGTTATGGGCACGACTTGCCCCGGACATAGCGATAATTTCACCGTTGACGTATTCGCTTCTGATTGTGTGTGCTTTCCGTTCTAAATCAATGTATTCTTGAGGTGTAAGGTATGTCTGCGCTGCGTTCGTTGCCATGATCTCCTCCCTGAATTTTCCGTTCCGTATAACTGCATTATAACATAACAGGTTAGCCATCTCCAAAGAGAGCGAGATATTTCTCTAAGGCAAATAAGCGGTTGCGGTGGGATCCGGTAATCTCCTTCAGAATTCCGAGCTCTGTTAAGGATTTTAGGAGCTGATTAGCACTTGAAAAAGCCATTCCTAATTGAGCTTCAACCCAGCTTACGTTAACAATTGGCTGCCCAAACATGAGCCGAAGTAATTTGTTCGCGTTTTTCGCCCTGGAACCAAGCGTTAGGATTTCGGTGTCATATTCTTCACGAAGCGACATGATTGCGCGGAATGTCTCAATGCCGTGCTTTGCAGTGTCAATAATACCGCGTAAGAAAAAAACGACCCACTGCTCTAAGTCATTTGATACGCGAACTCTAGAAAGTGAGTCGTAATAAGCAACCCTATATTCCTCAAAAAAGGAAGACATGTAGAGCACTGGCTTGCTTAGTATTTGTGCCTCGATGAGTTGCAAGACAATCAGCAGTCTCCCGCATCTGCCATTTCCATCTAAGAAAGGATGGATGGTTTCAAACTGATAGTGTGTGATGGCAACTTTAATCAGTTCTGGAATTTGTAGGGTGCGGTTGTGCCAAAATCTTTCAAGGTCGAGTAAAAGTGTTTGAATCTCCTCCGGGGAGGGGGGAACATAATGCGCGGTTGCTAATGATGAACCTCCAATCCAATTTTGACTTCTGCGAATTTCACCCGGAGCACTATGTTTTCCACGTTCCCCCGATAGTAAAATTTTGTGTGCCGCCAGTAGTAAACGCATACAGACGGACAGCTCTGGCAGTTTAGCTACCGAGAAGTTCATCGCTTTGATATAGTTCTGAACTTCGTCCCAATCGTCGCGTTTCTCCAGTGTGAGTTCTTCTTTTGGAAGCAAGACATCGTTAAGCTCTGTTTTTGTGCCTTCAATCAGATTGGAGTCCCTTGCCTCCTTCACCATCTTCATTTTGATGAAAAAATCGCCATCCGGTATCAGTTCCGCGTATCCGTTTAGTTCACCTAAAGACCTGCTTGCTTGTTCCAGAAGCACATCTATTTGTGGATTTTCCCAAGTGAACTGACGGTTTACGAAGGAGGGCGTGAAACTTTCATATTCGCGTTGTTGTTTGTATTCACCCGCCACGAATTTTTTCATATTAGCATTTCTTCCATTTTTTCGTAATATAGAATTTTATATTACGGTTTTCAGCAATTTTTCGTAATATAGAATTTTATATTACGGTCTTCCAAAAACCTTACACACCCCTATATTATCATTTTTGCCTGTTTTTGACAATAAAGAATTCTATATTATCATTTTTGCCTGTTTTTGACAATAAAGAATTCTATTCTATATTTTCACTTTTGGAAACTGTTGCGGACTTCGGTGACAATAGTATCAGGCGCGATGCCTTCACCCTGCCCCTCAAAATTGAGAAGAATGCGGTGACGAAGTGCAGGCAAAAGCACAGACTCAACATCTGCCACGGCAACGTTATAACGTTCATCAAGGAGTGCTTTGATTTTCGCTGTGAGGACTATCGCCTGAACACTCCGGATACCTGCACCTATGTGGACATAACGTTTAACGATGTCAGGTGCGTCCTCGGCATCCGGATGCGTTCTTCGGACGAGGCGGATAATATGACGTTCAACATGTTCGGCAATGATAACCCGACGCACAAGCGACCGCATCCGGTTGAGCGTTTCCGCCTCCGTCACTTTCTCAATGGTGATGGCCGTATCAGAGGTGGTGCGGCGCAAAATCTGAACGATTTCATCCTCATCGGGAAATTCAACGATGAGTTTAAACAAAAACCGATCGAGTTGTGCCTCCGGGAGCGGATAGGTACCCTCCATTTCCAACGGATTTTGTGTGGCAAGCACACAGAAAGGCTCCTCAAGTTTGTGACTCGACCGACCGACCGTGACGGTCCGGTCCTGCATCGCCTCAAGGAGCGCGGATTGTGTACGTGGCGTTGCACGGTTAATCTCATCGGCAAGGATAAGTTGTGCGAAGATGGGCCCCTGCTGAAACTCAAACTGCTTCCCACCATGTTCATCCTCCACGAGAAAGGTGGTACCGGTAATGTCGGATGGCATCATATCGGGTGTAAACTGAATCGGTTTGAAGGTGAGGTTCAGTGCTTCGCTGAGCGTTCGGATGAGCTGGGTTTTGCCAAGCCCGGGTACGCCTTCAAGGAGGGCATGCCCATCGGCAAGTAGACAAAGCAGGACACCCTCAATAATTGCGTCTTGGCCGACAATCCGTTTCTGGACTTCGGCCTTGACGTTATAGAAGGTCTCGCGGAAGTTATGAATTTGGGTTTCTAATGCTTCCATTATTTGCTTGCTAGTAAAGAATTACCAGTTGCCTCGCGTGACATAGAGTGACCGATTTTCCATGGGGAGTGAGATTTGCTTACCGCCCAACCGGTGCGATTCTATCATGCCCATGAGGGTTTCTTGGCTGCGCCGCGCGAGATGGACGGGCCCCTTCGTTTCCCGGTCCTCGTCAAGTGCTTCAGCGATGTCTGTGATGCCCATTACGGTGCCGGTAGCGCGGGAGGTCTCCGGAAACGGCACTTCCTCAAAGAAGGTGCCATCCTTTTTCCGAAATTGTACCTCTCTGCTGTTGTTCTGCACCCGGATTTTGCCGCCAGTGCCGCACACCTCAAATTCGGGCCCGGTGCCCGCGGTGTTATAACCGTGAACGCCATTAGCGAAACGGATATAACCGCTCGTTACCGCTGGGTCTACGTTCAGACGGTTTTCATCCCAATCTGAGTCTTTACAGACAACGGTGCCCTGCACGAAACTGACCTCCGGGTCACCTGCAAGGAAGAGGAGCATATCGGCGGCGTGGGTTAACCCCCAGAGGGCAGAACTCGCGCCGTATTGTGCAATGGTACACTGGACATTCCCGATTTCACCAGCATCAACCAGCGCGCGGACTTGACGATAGATAGGCATATATCGCCGCTGTGTGCCGTAGTTGAATTTGACGCCGTGCTTTTCAACGATGTCTACCATGACATCCGCCTCCTCCATGGAGCAGCAGAGCGGTTTTTCACAGTAGATGCCCTTGACACCGTTTTCAGCAGCAAACACCGTAATATCGGCATGCGGTCCGGGGCGTGTGGCGATACAGACAATGTCAGGTTTCTCTTTTTCCAACATCTCTTGATAATCGGTATAGGCGCGTTCGGCACCGTAACGTTGGCGAATAGCTTCCGCTTTTTCAGCGACGACATCGGAGACAGCGATGAGGTCAGTTCTTTCGCAAGCGACTGCTGCAGCGGCGTGTGAAAAGGGTTGCCATATAAAGTTGTCCGGACGGTTTGCGACTTCATCGTCAATGGTCGCACCCATCCGTCCACATCCGATGAGACAGGTTTTGTATGTACGTGGCATGATTCTCTCCTTTAATCCCCGGCATAGAGTTTTCCGAAATAGGGGCGGAAGCCTGCGGGGCCAGGATATCCCTCCCAATATTGTGGATTTTCTGGAAACGCGGTGTCGCCGCCACTTCGGAGCCAGGCGATTAAGGCTGGGTCCATGTCACGGCGTGTGATTTCGTCAACCGCGGCGGCGTGCAACTTCGCGACGACGTTCGGGTGGTCATCTTGTACGTACTCGAGCTCTCCGAGCCTGACAAGTTTTGAATGTTCAGGTTTGGCGGTGACCTCTAAGCTCCACTCCTGGTCGAAGGCGGTAAAAAGGATAGCTTCTTCTCGTTGTGAGGCGCGCTGCCATCTATCAATACTTCCGCCTGATAAGGCAACCTGTCTTTCCCCCGTTTTTCCTTCGCGGGCGGGGGTTAAGATGTCATGCCCTACAACGCCTTCCGGTGCTGCTTCGCCGAGGATGCCGAGAATCGTTGGGAAGAAGTCCTGCGGTTGGACAATAACGTTGCTGCGGCCCGTATCTCCCTCCGGTAAGCGGATAAAGAGTGGGACGTGTCCCTCCTGTTCACGGACAGGTTGTCCTTTACCAAATGAGCCCCGGTCGCCTACGTTCGTGCCGTGGTCGCCTGTTAAGATGACAGCCGTATTCTTATCGAGTCCCGTGGATTCCAAAGCGTCCACAAATTGTCCGAAGCAGTGGTCCATCCATGTGAGTTTGGCGGAGTATTGAGCTTTGATGTGCTGTCTCGCCTCGTCAGATAGGTTTTGATTGTTTCTGCCGCCGAGGCTACGGGGGTCAATGAGTCCATCATAACCGGGACGTTTATCATATTTTTTCATGAATTCAGGCGGCGCGTCCCACGGTTCGTGTGGGTCGAAGCAATCCACCCAGAGAAAGAAGTTCTCACGATTGGCGTTGTCCTTTAGAAATTGGGCGGCGGTGTTGAAGAGTTTCGCACAGTTCCAATCCTCCAGTCTTTTACGATTTCGGTTGGCACGCGCGTAACTTCGGAGCATATTTGATTGTGACACCTTATCGTCGAGGCAATCAAACAGGGGTTGCCGAGTCCAATTGTCAGGGACAGGGAGGGTGTCCATAATCCAGTCTCGGTCAACTTCCGCGCCCCGGACGAATGTCCATGCATGAAAGGGCCAGTCGAAGTTATGCCCCCCGTTGACGAGGTGCGGTGTGTCGTGAATAAGCTGGGTCGCATACCCTTTTTGGGCAAGCGTCCAGGGTAAGGTTTGACGTTCGTGTCGGAGCGGTTTCCACGGATGGAAGGGACCGCCGTATTGACTGGTGATAACATCGGTGCGGTACGGAATAGTTGGGAAACTTGCACAAAATGCGCGGTCGAATGCCCAAGCTTTAGACGCGAACCGGTCTATGTTAGGTGTCTCAATCCAGTCGTTACCGTTTGCCCCAATGTGGTCATAACGAAGTGTGTCAATGACGATGTAAGCGATGTTCATAATAAAATCCTCCAGTGATTACGGCACACGGCATGTGCCTACTACTATGTGACTTCACCACTTCGGAATGGCACCGAGTAGCAATTTTTGCTGCGGTGTGCCCTCCTCACGAAGTTTTGTGACGCGTGGTCCGTTAAAAGGTTCACGCGATTTCATCCAGGCGTTCTGATAACACATAAGGCAGACCCGTCGACGTTGTGAAGAGGTATTGGCTGCCCCGCGATGCCATGTCCATCCATCGAACATGACCGCCTGCCCAGGGGACACTAACACCCGCTTCTCGTCAGGAAGTTGGACAGAACTTGGAGGCGGACGAAACGGGGCTCTGTGACTGCCCGGTTGAACAACGGTCGGTCCCATGTCATCGGTGATTTCGTCAAGATAGTAGCCGCAGTTAATCTGTGCAGGTAGACTGCCGTAAGGCGTTCCGTAAGGGTCTACGGGCCACGGTCCATCCCGATGCCAGTTTTGGTCAGGTGTTCCGGGTTCAGTGATACGGGCAGTTGCACTGTGGAGCTGTACACATGTGCCTAATATCGCCTCCATCCGCTTTAGCACCGGGGGATTATCTAACAGAAATGCGAACCGGTCGTCCTCTTCAAGCAGTTCACCGATGAATTGACTTTTTTCCCGTCTCTCGTAGCTTTCATCGAGTGCGTTGCGCAACGATTCAATCTGCTCAGGCGTTGCGGCGTTATCGACAATGAGATACCCCCATTTTAGGAAGAAATTGACCTCCTGTTGTAGTTGATGGTCAAGCTCAACGTTGAGTGTTGTGGGCACTACCATCGTTTATTCCTCCTTTATTGCGGCGCGGTCAGCTGCTGCCCATTCTTCCCAGCGCGCTTCATCTGCACTGAGGAAGCCGGAGTTGCATCGGGGTTGAAGCTGCTCGTCAACGCCGAGAAGCCGCATCCGTTGATGATTGTTTGCTGCCTTCGCCTCTGCCAACAACTGCTGTGTGTGTGGCCCGCTATGGTGGTCGGTATGTTTGAGCCAGGTCAAGTTGTAGTAGATGCTAAAGAAGTAGCGCAGCTGCCCTGACGTATTCGGTGTCCCCGAATGGACAAGTCCGTTGTGTGTGATGACGACATCCCCCGCTTTCATGTGGATAACCGTCTCAGCGGGGTGCGGTTTTCCGCGGTCAGCATCTTCAATGGTAATCGGCTTGCGGTGTGAACCGATGATAACGCGGAGGGGCCCAAATTCATCTGTGAGGTCTTGCAAATATGAGATGGCGTTGATGGCGTTAGGACGGTGATATGCATCGGTGTATGGGACATGTGCCCATCGGTCGCGATGCCACCCGGAGACTCTGCCTTCAGCCGCCTCGGGTTCAATGGAGGTGAACGCAGCAAGTGTCAGATTGTCGAGCTGTACAAAGGGCCCCATCACCTTTTCTATGAACTCAAGGAGAGTGGGGTGGGTGACAGCGGGCCACATCAATTCCGGTGCCAATTCAAGCGTATTTCCAAACCAGGTTTGTCCGTTGTTGGCAGCGGAGAGTTCTTGATGTTTTTCTCGCCAGAGTTGCATCTGTGTTTCGTCAAAAACCTTCTCAAAGATTGTGAAACCGTTGGTTTTATAGGCTTCTAGGCGTTCGTCGAGTGTTTCCATCGTTGTGTTCCTTATGTTAATTGCGTAAGCGGTGTCTCTACTACGTTTCCCAGAATATCCGCTGCAAGTTGCATGGTTTTGACAGCCTCATCTAAGTTGGCAGCGGGAAGTGAAACGGGAGAATCGGATTTGACGCAATCCAAAAAATAGCGATTCTGTTCAACGGTACCGCTGGAGCCAGCTCCAGTGAGTTTATGCTGTGTGCCATCACAGAAAACGGTGCCGTGGGAGACCCCCTCGAGGTAAGCAGAGATGTCTCTGCCATGGATTTCGTATCGTTCTAGCCGGGCATCTGTGGTATAGTTGGCGATAAGTTGGGCAACACAGCCGTTGTCAAATAGGATGAGTGCCGCGTGAACATCTTTGTAATCCGAAATTGTGCGTTGGACGACGCTATGCACCTCCTGAACGTCCGCTTCGGCAAGTGCGCGGAGCGTGTCCAAGGCGTGGATAGGTGTCTCAAGAAACATATTGTCCATCAAATGTTCAGGGAATCTTCCTGAACGTGCTAAGCGGGTGATGCTTTTGTGGAACTCGCCGACTATTTGGACGATAGGTCCGCGCGCTGTTACGTGCTGTTTCGCTTGAAGAATAATCGGGTGAAACCGACGATTCCAGCCTACCATCCCTTTTGCCCCGGTCTGTTTAGCGGTATCGCGTAAATTGATGGTTTCTGCTATAGACATACCGGGCGGTTTTTCCAGCAGTGTATCAATACCGCGTGCCAAACACGGCGCGGCTGCTTCTCCGTTAAGGTGTGCCGGTGTAGCGACGAAAATTGCATCAAGCACTTCATTGTCCAACAACGTTTCAATCGTCCCATAACGGTGTGAGACGTTGAACGTATCACCGGCGTTGTTTCGGGCAGTTTCAACCGGGTCACAGACTGCGACGAGGTCGGTATCCTCAAATTGTGAGAGGGTTTGCATGTGCCCGCGTCCACGGCTGCCACATCCGATGACTGCGACTCGTAGGTTTGCCATAATATTCTCCGTTAGTGTCTGATGTGTGGTGCTTCCATGACCTCTCGCTGTTCTGGAGACATGTCCTCAATGTAGTCGGGATATTCGATGCGATGCGCCCCCGGGCTGTATGCCTGAAAGCCGGGGCTAAATTTATAGAGCAGGGCACGACGTTGATGCGCGGCTTTCCAAGGGAGCGTGCCGTGTGTTAAGGTTTCAGTGAAAATAACGGCATCCCCCGCGTTCGCGTTGATTTCAAGCACCTGGTTCTGATATTTTTCATACCTTTTCATGCTGCTGGGACAAGGCAGGTTCGCCTTGTGGCTCCCAGGAATGATAGCGAGTCCACCGTCACCGGGTCCCTCGTCGGCGAGCATATACTCCACGACGGTGAGTCCGGTGTAAATTCGTCCATATTTGAAGAAGTAGGCTTCAGAGAAATTAGGACGTTCAATCCCGCCCCCGTGCAAGGTGCCGCCTTCGGTGCCCTTCTCCATTGCGATGAGTCCGGGCCCGTGGTCAAGTCGATATTTTTTGCCCAAAACTTCCTCAAGGTAGGGTTTGACGTTTGGATGTATCAATAGGTCACGGAAGGGTTCACACCAGGGTTTTTCCCATGCCAGCATGCCGCCCATGTCCATGCGGTGTGCGGTTCCGGCGAGTGCTGCGGAGCCGCCCGCCAATGAGTTCTCGCGTTCTTTGAGCAGCGCGATGTGATGGTCAATGGCAGCGTTGCACTGTGCGATCTCGTCGGTAGTCAGTGCGTCTTCCACGACGAGATACCCTGTTAAATCGAATAGATATTTTTGTTCTTCATTCATCTGCTATTTCTCCTGATGCAGGCTACATGTGCTTTGTATATTAGCAAATGGCGATTAGCAATTTGGCAATTGGCAATTGGCAAGAGAAGAAAGAAAAGAAATATAAGAGAAGAAACCTCTTTGTTTTCTTCCTCTTGCTAAAGGTTTCCATAGGTTTCCAACTGCCATTGTCGGATTGGACTTCGTTCAACCCAACCTACAAGGACAGCTAAGTAGCAACTTGAGTTATATTAGCAGATTAAAAAAAATGTGTCAAATGAAAATTAAACGGACTATAAAATTATGCTTGCAGGAAAATTGGAGGTGTGTTATTATCGATTAAAATCACATCCGTAAAGTTGGAAAAGTCGCTATGCATATCCAAGGGCACAATCACAAGGCTGCGTACCACACCGTCGTATCTACTCCCAACGGCAGAATTGGCGAGCTACGGCTTAGCACAAATAACCGTAAACTGACTACACCCGCTATTTATCCTGTTATCAGCTTCCTGACCGGGACAAGTCCACGTGGCGGGGGCATCTGGAAATATCTCCTCCGCGATTTTATGCAGCGTGACTATCAGATGTTGTCACAGGTCCTGCACTTTCTGGATTTTAACTTCACCGGAAAATATCTCGCGAACTGGCGGAAAAAGTCGATGCGGGAAAATTACCGCGAACAGAACGGTGATTACAAAGGTACCCTCTTTTTGGATTCAGGGGGATTCAAACTCCTTTACAATGCTGGTTTAGAATTGTCGGAATTCGGAATTCATAAGGAGACAGAGGCGGACGATATACTCGCTTTGCAATTAGATTTTGGTGGGGATATCGTTGCCTCGTTGGACTACCCGCTTCCGCCAAATCTGGTACGTGCCGAAGCTGATATCCGTATGGCACAGAGCTTGCAAAACGCAATCCGAGCTGCAGAACTATTGACCGACAAAGCAGATAAACCTCCGTATCTTTATATCTGTTGTCATGGACAATCTCAAGAGGATATCAGCAATTATACCGCTCAAGTCTTCGAACAGGTTGGCGATAAATTGCCCTCCTTCGGTCTTGCTGTCGGGTCGCTTGTGCCGCTGCGGGGACGCGACGATTCAGCTGTTATGGAACGTATCCGAGGGGTTGTCGAGGCAATACCGGAAGCGCGTCGTGACACTACGCCTATTCACGCGTTCGGAGTCTCTGGGGTGCTGACACCTGTGCTTGCATACCTTGGCGTGGATAGCTTTGACAGCACTACCTATATCCAAACTGCACGCAGCCTGTTTTATGCACAACCAGACACGCAGCGAAAACTCAAAATCCTTGAGATGGATACGATAACTTGTGATTGCTACGTCTGCCAGCAATACCCGCTTGACGAAATGCAACAAGCCCTGATGGAAGAACAGAGTTATCAGGTCACGTCAACTGGGAAGTATAAGAGCGAATACTATGCGGCGATTGCCCTACACAATTTTGAGATGGAAACCCGGATGCTTGCGGAAATGTGTGAAGGGATTCAGGCAGATGACGCAGTGGAAGCGTTGGCAGAACACATCGGCAAATATCAACACAACCGCGGCACCCACGAAGCGATAGGGTGGCTTGCCGAAAACGATACTGAACTGGGAATTCGATTGACCCGCACCTTAATTCATAACCCAACACGCAAGGAAAAGATTTTTCGCGACCCAAATCAGTTGGAGCTCTTCTCGCTGGACTATGAGACCCCTGAAAATGCAACGACGCTTATAGCGGAAGATGCTACGGAGACCATCTCATTATCGTATACCCCCGATGATTTTAGTGTTCCTGCCGATTACGAACCGCCTGCCGATAAAAATATACTTTTGGTGATTCCGTGCGCGGGAAAGAAACCGTATTCCCTTTCACGAACACACACGATTGTTGCTAAAAAATTAGTAGCGGTTTTCGGGGAAAAACAGCAGCATATCCACAAGGTCACACTCTCCGGACTCTATGGCCCTGTTCCAGCAGAATTTGAGACCGAGGAGGCGGTCACACGCTACGATTTTCAGTTGTCTCCGCACAACGGTGCACAAATTGAGCTGTGTACGAAACGATTACTCGCTTATCTCGAAAAATATGGCACGTCTTACACGTTATGTGTCGGTTATGCAACGAGCAGGGCATATCGGGAGGTAATGTCCCTCGCTGAAAAGCGGTATAGACGGTTCATTTTAATGCCGAAATCGTTAAAACAGAAACGGTTGTCTGAATTCTTTAGACACGCCCATTTGGATGCTTTGGTTGAATTGATACAGGAGAAGGGGGAAATTGAAGGCAGTGACAGCACAAGCGAATAGGGAAATTCTGAACTATTTTTTACCGCCACGTATTGAATTCGGGGCAGGGGCCATCGCCAATTTAGGGAAACACGTGAGGGCTTTCGAGGGTGAGAAGCCGCTTGTCGTTAGCGATGCGGGTCTCCGTGAAGCGGGAATATTGCGTCAAGCTGTTGCTCCCTTGGAAGCGGCAAATCTACACTACGCCACCTATACGGAGATTGAACCGAATCCTACAGATGTGAGCATCACGCCGGGGGTTGAGGTCTATCGGGCAGAAACGTGTGATGTCATCATCGCTGTCGGCGGGGGGAGCGTTATGGATGCTGCTAAAGCTATCCGCCTTTTGACTACGCATGACCCGCCACTGGCACCCTATTATGTGGACTCGGGTGGTGTTAGCCGGATACGCGACGATATGCCGCCGCTTATCTGTGTGCCGACAACAGCTGGCACGGGTAGTGAAGTGTCACAAGGCGCGGTGATTACGGATACCTCACGGCAGACGACGAATCGATGGCGGAAACGCGCCTTTGTTACGCCTTTCAACATGGCGAATCTCGCTCTTCTTGACCCGATATTAACGGTTGGGATGCCTCCGATGTTGACCGCTGCTACCGGCATGGATGCGATTACGCACGGAATTGAGGCTTATGTGGCGACAAAATATCACCCTATCGCTGAAGGTGTTGCGCTGATAGCCTTAAGAATGTTGGGCGCGAATATCCGAAAGGTGTCCCACGATGGCGAAGATGTTGTTGCACGCGGGGAGATGTTGCTCGCAGCATGTATGGCAGCGTTCGCATTTCAAAAAGGACTTGGGGCTGTTCACTCAATTGCACATCAGTTATCGACAGAAGCCCCTATTCCGCACGGTGTAGCGAACGCTATTCTGTTACCGCATGTCATGACGTTTAATTTGCCTGCCGTAACTTCGAAGTATGCGGATATCGCTGCGGCGTTGGGCGTTAATACCGCGGGTATGTCCGCAGCGGAGGCGGCGCGCGCGGCAATTGATGAAATCCGGGAATTAAATGTGCAGCTGAATATGCCCGCAGGTCTGGGTGCGGCAGGCTTGGCAAAGGCACGACTTCCGAAAATAGCAGCGGATTCTATGCTCGATCACTGTTATAAATTTAATCCAAGACCGTGTACGGAACAGGATATGCACAATCTGCTTGTGGCAGCATTCTGAACGTTGCGATGTGCTGCACCAGTTCATCTTCTGAATTTTACTAATACCATTTTTATTAATTATTCTATCATTACCGGTTGTTAGAAATGAAACGGAGAACAGCACAAACTGGAAGTTTATGCTACAATAAAGAGCACAAACTGGAAGTTTATGCTACAATAAAGAGCACAAACTGGAAGTTTATGCTACAATAAAGAGCACAAACTAAAAGTTTATGCTACAATAAAGAGCACAAACTAAAAGTTTGGCTCATGTTAAAGATGTGTGCGATTGTTCTAATAAACGCAATGGCCACAAGGGTTAAATTTTCTTATGCACTTATTCTTTACATGAGCCAAAAGTTTATGCTACAATAAAGAGCACAAACTGGAAGTTTATGCTACAATAAAGAGCACAAACTAAAAGTTTATGCTACAATAAAAAGACATTTTCAATTAGAAATGGTATAACTTTGGACAATTCAAGGGGATAGGTGGAAGGGTGGAAGATTAGATTTCGTGTTTTTTGTCTGAATCGCGGATTATCGCGGATTACACGGATTACGCGGATTTTTTTAAGGTGTGTATGCGTCAAGGTTTTGTGATTAAGTTGCGTTTTTTTGTCTGTCTGAATCGCGGATTACACGGATTTGGCAATTAGCAATTAGCAAGAGAGGTATTCTGAACCCTCTGACGCGCGTCAAAGCGTTGATTAGAATTACAACATCTTGCCATTAGTTTCCATAAGCCAATCGCCATAAGCCAACATTCTATAAACATTCCGCCCCGCTGGGGCTGCGCTTTGGCACAATTAAACGAATTGCTGCGACACAGACAGACACTTCCGCTTGCATAGAACAGACACACCCGGGCTGTAATAAGGATATACCAGAAAAATCGCCCCAAACTCACAACCGGAATTACATTGTCCGCTATCAGGCGATAGCGGTGCAAAGTGAAGTAGTTTTCAATAAGGAGAATTTGACATGTCTTTTTTGAAAAATAACGCCTACTGGATTGTTGCTGTCGTCATCGGGTTGGGCATATCGGTTGTTATGCTCTCACAACGCGGAGACCGAGAATCTGTCTCGCCTCCCTCAAAGGCGATTGAGACACATAAGCAGCCAGAAGCTATTTCACACCCCACTCGACAAACCGGTGAAGCGTACACCTATCCCGCCGCACGTCCACTGCAAAGACCCGATAGCATCACAGACCCCGAAGTCAAAGCGGCTTGGGACCTTGTGGAATCTCTCAAAACGAATATTTGGGACTATGGCGGACAACCGACCCCCCGAGCGACCGAACTGATAGACACATTGATGCCACCGCCTGACAGGTTTCGGGGTGAAACCGCACACGATGACGTTGAGGTGACATTGGAATTGCTGTCCGAACTTAGCGGGTTTCGCGACCCACGCGCCGCCGTCGTCTTCGCAACGTATGCTGGCGAAGGCATCGTGAGCGGGCATAGTTTGAAGCAGGCATTGGTAGAGATCGGACCCCCTGCTATTCCTTACATGCTTCCTTACATAGAACCGCCGTATAACAGATTTGAAAAAAATCCACTGGAAATCATTCATGCGTTAGGTCCTATTGGCGTGCAACATCGCGAGGAATTAGAAGGTGTGATCAAACACATCATCATCCCAAAATTAGAAGCATTTATTGAAGCAGAACACACGATGCTAATGTTTTTGCCTTTAAAATATGCATGTGAGTCGCTATCGATGCTGGAAAAGGAGGAAAGCAAATGAAAGTTATAACGTTTTGTGTTTCTGTATTTTTATTCATATTTTGTGTTTTCACATTCAACTCCGTGACGGGTGGCGGTGTTGAGCCGGATCTGATTTTCACGTCGTGGCAAGCCGGTCAAGGGGTCAAAGGGGGCCCTTCGGATGCCAAGGATTTTAAGGAGGTTTGGAAGACCTTTATTACCGATACAGAGACTACTTGTAAACTGAATGTGACGGTAGGGTATGCCAAGAAGCAACCCGCGAACGCGTATAAACTCCACAGATATGAGTGGGAAGTGACCGCGGACATATTGCATCCGGGTTTGCCAAAGGCAGAGCTGAAGAAGCAGATTTTTAGATTTGTCGGTAAACAATCACAAGAAGGTGACACCGGTAACACGGGCACGACTTTCCGCTACTCAGGCAACGGCACGCTTTCTGAACATTGGCATCCAACGGGGACTGATGAAGAGAAGCAAACATACTGTGTCAATTACGAAGGCAATAAACAGCCTCAGAGGGGCAGAAGTCTGAGTATCACTGTGAAATTTATCGGCTACTATGGGACTGACCCGAACGACGAAAAGAAAACAGAAATCGAGCTGCCGTTGGCAACAGATATAACAGATCAGATGCGGCAGGAGTATTTGGATCAGAAACGTTTGGTGCCAGCCCGCGGTGAATTTTTAGACGATCCGGGCAATAAGTCTCCGTATAATCACGGACACTATGAAAAACTGATGGATGGTGGTTTAGCAGCGTACCGTCTCGCTTGGTTAGCGAAGTGTAATGAACTTTGGCGGCAGTGTAGTGAATCTCATAATTGCACACATAATAAAGTTGTAAATAAAAAAATCAAAATCGTTTGTAAACCTCCGAACTGTCCGGAAAAAGGGTGTACTCATAAAGCAATCGCTAAGTTAACGTTGGAAGACTTTGAGATTAAGAGTGCGTATCGGCATCCACATCACAATGATTATCATGCGGTAGGGACCGCACTGCATGGGCTGCATCAGTATGGATACGCCTTAGATATAACGACTCCCGATATAGATGGTGATGGCAAGCCAGAACAGGTTAAAAATGATAGGGCGAGCAGTCCAGATGGTGCCGCAATGTCGGACGCAGCCTACGCAGCGGGTGCTGATTGGTGTCGCTCTTGGGAAAAATATAAGACCATTACACACGCGGATTGGCGTTTTGATTATAAAAAGGCTGTGGGTGCGAAAAACTGGCCCCCGGCGATCAATTCGTCAGGGCAGTTGTTATCCAAGACATCGCCTGAAGACTCAACACCGACAACACCCCCCAACACGCCGACCCCCACACCGATACCTACGCCCACACCGACACCGACACCCCCATCCACGATTACTTATGCCTGCTCTGTGCATTCAGGGGGAGAGAGCGGAGCGAGTTCTCATGTGTGGAGTAGTGCACCGTGTGGAGATGCAACCCACGCGGGGTATCTGTGCCAAATCAACGCATCAGACCATGAATGGGTGTCCGAGAGTTGTCCATCGTTGCATGCACACTATGAATGCGATGGGACAGACCATTCATTGCAAGCTTCTTGTTCTGTCACCAATTCGCGCGGAGATACCTGCACGGTGACGAGCTTCTATGCATGTGCGTCGCATACGCATCAGTATCCTGCCCGGTGTGCACGAAGTGCATGTGCACAAATCGTGAGTCACCGGTTAGAACATCGCCAGACCTGTAGTGCCGGACATACGTATTGGACCTGCATTTCGGGAGCGACACATGACCATACGACCGTTTTCACGTGTCGGCGTCCCGGGTGTGGTGTGACCTTCACGCGGTGTATCAATGGCATCTGTATTAGCAATGTCGGGACAAGGCCGTGGCATTGGGCGCAGTAGTAGGAGAACGCTCAACTTTGAACGCAACAGGCAGGTATCCAATTTTGGGAACCTGCCTTCCTCTCGCGATAGCAATTGGCAATTAGCGATTAGCAATTAGCAAGAACGGTATTCTGAACCCTCTGACGCGCGTCAAAGCGTTAATTAGACAGGACAGACGCATTCCCCCCGCCTGCGGGGGGTTCTTACTGTTACCCATAAGTTTTTTTGGGGGGCTGTTTAGTTTTTTCACTACTTCTGCAGCGGAAACGGACAGGAAAATAGACCTCAATCTTAGAATCAATCGTCTTTATGTGCCTATTGAGATGATTTCAGACGCTTTTTTCGTCTTTATGCGCCGTTTTGTGTCAGAAATCGGGATTAGAAACTCCTTGCACAAGAAGTCGAAACCATTAATTCGACTTGTGGGTAACAGCCAGCCGCCTGCGGGGGGTTAGGGGGGGCGGGTAAACCCTGCGAAAAGCTGCAAAGTTTGTTTTATTTGCGTTCGTCCTGTTAGAATTACAACATCTTGCCATTAGTTTCCATAAGCCAATCGCCATAAGCCAACATTCTATAAACATTCCGCCCCGCTGGGGCTAGTTTGTGTTTTGTTTGGGCTTTCTATAAACATACCGCCCCGCTGGGGCTGCGCTTTGGCATGAGGAGCGGGGAACTGTTTTCCCGAATACTGTGTCTATTTTGGACGAGTTGTTCATGTGTGAGGAATTTAGAGAAAAATCAGAAATGCTTTGAAAATCGGGCATCAACCTCACAGATAGTGTCCAAACTATAGTGTATTTTAACGCGAGTTTGAAAAAAAGGTTTTGACCTACAGCGTTCTGTGGTAGTTTTAGCAAAAAACAGCACAAACTAGGAAGTTTATGCTACAATTATACCGCTTTTTTCGCGATGAAAAAGGTTTAGAGAAAACGGATATTTATTATCAAGCTCACGTTATTTTAACAAATTCTATTTAATGGCGGATGAAATAGGCACAATCCAGCCTGTTGTTTCTGCGGGTTTGTACGCATTATCGCGGAGATACGCTGAGGTGTACCATAAACAGAGATGTTTCCCATCGGGCATCCAGACGAGAGCGGTAAGCTCCAAAGCGGTGCGTGCAATCGGAAATTTCTTTCCGCTATCCATGTCGTAAATCCAGACCTTCCAGCGAATTCCTGCACAATCCTCCCGTTCCAAATATGCCAATAGGTTTCCCTTTGGGGACCACGCTGGTGCAGTATGTTTAAAAATCTTCGTTTTTGCCGATTTGTCAGCGATGTTTACAACGTGTATCCGTTTATCGAAAAATAGGTCACGCTTATTGCTCCCTGAAAGCACGTAGGCGAGCTGCGTGCCATCTGCGGACCAGCGGAGTTGATGTACATGTTGATATTGGGTGGGTATCTCTTTCACACGTTGCCCCGCTACGTTTTGAACACGGACACCAGCGTACGGAAACGTCCCGGCACTAGCCCGTTGCTGTGTTATACCAAACGCGACGTTATTTCCATCAGTTGACCAGGCGGGTGCAGGTAAGTGGGTGTAAGCACGCCGGGGCTTTTTAAATGGCACGCGTGCAATAGTTTTACCGCCACTTCCGTCACTGTTGATGCGGTAGATGATATCGAACCCTTTTTCGCGCCATCTAAATATCAACTGATTGGCGGTTGGAGACCATGCAGCGCCTTCCCCTTTTACCAATCTTCTAGTGCGTCCGAGTTTCCAATCGAGGGTGTAGATGTACCGTTGCCGTTCTACTTCAACCTCATAAGCCAAAAGGCGGCTGTCAAGCGACCAAGAGATGTGCGGATTGAAAAACTGTCCACTATGGAGTTTTCGTGCTTGTTTCCCTTCTTTGTCCATAATCCAGAGCTCATCGGCTTGCCAATAACTTCCACTCAGGTCGTGCCGGACCAGCATTGCGACGATTTGACCATCAGGGCTCCATTGCGGATATTCCGCGCCTGTAATCAATTGCAACGTTCGGGGGGTTTCACAGAAATTGGTATTGAACATGACACCCGCAGTCTCTTCAAATTGGCCGATGGAGAATTTATCTATCCAAACGTTCTCCTTGTTCGGCAATTCTACCTGATACCAATCTGTTGTGGTTTGTAGAATAGACACGTTCATGCCGTCGTTAAGGCGGAATAGTGGCGTAGTTCCGGCTTTTTCCGCGTAGACCGGTGCATCGTCATGTGCGACAGTCCCGATGGGTCGGGTATCCGTTGAAGGGGGTGTGCTTTCTGTAACGTTCGCAAATGCGTAAACTTTGCCGTCGCCGGAGGTAACGTAGAGGATGCCATCGGAAATCGCTGGGGCTGCGTTAGCGAAACCGCCGGTCTGATGTGACCATACCTCCTCTTTAGATGCCACATTCAGCGCGTGGATGTTCCCATCGCGCGCGCCAATATAAACGAAACCGTTCGCGATGATAGGGTAGCTCTGACTTCCAGCTGTGTAACCACGCCATATCTCCGCGTTGTGTTCTGGAAAAACCGGACGAAACTCCGCATTTGCACATCCGTATTCAACGCCTTCAATTCTGACTGTCCGTTTTCGCTCCGATTTAAGGGTGCCGTTTATCGCATCCAGCAGATATATGCGTGACGGAAAGGCACCGACATAAACTGTGCCCTTGGAAACAATCGGGGCTGTGGCGATCCACGTTTTTGTTTTGAACTGCCAAATAAAATCGCCTGTGGCTGCGTTGAGGGCATAGACGGTGTTGTTCCGTGTGCTGAAATAGACATATCCGCCAGAGACAGCGGCAGCTGTAGAGATAGGACTTTGGGCATTAAAAACCCATTTGATTTCCCATTTTTTGGCATTTAACGCGTAAAATTTACCGTCTGCAGAACCGATGTAAAGAATGTCGTTGACAATAACCGGTGAGGCTTCAAGCGGGCCTCCCGTTTTAAACTGCCATTGCAATTGCAGCGGCGGTTTGAGCCGCTTATCGGGGCTCTGTCCAGAAAACTGTAGGTCGTTCATGAACATAGGCCAATCCTCAACCCGCATAGGGGCGGCAGTGATGGGTGGACTGACCTCTGAGGTGCCCGCCTTTGGAGTCGGTGATGGTTTTTCTGACGGTTTTTGCTTGGTATCACAACCTATCCCCAACACAAAACCTAACAGGACAACGAGGGTGAATTTTATAATTTGATTCATGATTTCATTAAAAGTAGTAGGCACACGCCATATTTTGTAGTGAAAGTAGATAGTAACGAAAATCCGTTACCATTAATATAACATGTGGCCGAATATATGTCAACTTTTCTTGAAATTGTAACGAATCTGTGTTAAAATTGGATTTTCACGAACCTATTTAAGACGTTTAAAATAAACGGTGGAAAGTATTATGAATAAATTATTGGCAGAAGTTGACCCACAGATTGTTGAGATTACTACCAGAGACTTGGCACGTCAGCAAAATTCGCTGCAGATGATTCCATCGGAGAATTACGCGAGTCGGGCAGTTATGGAAATTCAGGGCAGTATCCTCGCCAATAAATACGCTGAGGGGTACCCCGGTGAACGTTATTACAACGGCTGCGAGTTTATGGACAACGTGGAGTCGCTTGCAATTGAACGCGCAAAATCGCTGTTTGGGGCTGAACATGTGAACGTCCAGCCGCATGCGGGCACGCAGGCGAATATGGCAGCATATCACGCGCTACTTGAACCTGGGGACACTATCCTAGCGATGTCTCTCAGCCACGGCGGGCATCTGAGCCATGGGGATAAGGTCAATTTTTCCGGGCGGTATTACAATGTCATCAGTTATGGAGTAGACGCGGAAACGGAACGAATTGACATGGAGACGGTTTCACAGCTTGCCAAAACACACCATCCAAGGTTAATCGTTGTCGGGGCGACAGCGTATCCCCGTCAGTTCGATTTTAGCGAATGGCGAGAAGTTGCGGATTCTGTTGGGGCTTATCTGCTTGCTGATATTGCCCATATTGCTGGGCTTATCGCAGGCGACGCGCATCCCAATCCTGTTCCGTATAGCGATGTTGTTACGACTACGACGCATAAGACTTTACGCGGTCCGAGAGGGGCGATGATAATGTGTAAATCGGAATACGCAGACAAAATCGATCGGGCGGTGTTTCCCGGTTTGCAAGGTGGGCCTTTTTTACATACAATTGCTGCAAGAGCCGTCGCTTTTAAAGAGGCGAGCGAACCGGCATTTAAAACGTATCAGGCACAAATCGTTGAAAACGCAAAAGCCCTTGCAGGACGACTCGTCGAGAATGGATTCCGTTTGGTGAGTGGGGGAACTGATAATCATCTGATGCTGATAGATCTGACCTCCAAGTACGAGAAATTGAGCGGCCGGCAAGCAGCGGACCACCTTGAGGATGCTGGAATTATTGTAAATAAGAACAGTATTCCGTTTGATAAAAGGAAACCGCGGACGACAAGCGGTATCCGCCTCGGCACCCCGATGATTACAACGCGCGGGATGAAAGCGGATGAGATGGTGCAAGTTGCGGATTTTATCGCTGAGGCACTTGAGGGTAGACAGAAATCGGCTATCAAACGGGGTGTCCGGGCGAAAGTTGAAGAACTGTGTGCACAATTTCCGATTTATGAATATTTGAATTAGAGGAGCCGGCACACATTGAATTACGAAGCCGCCCTTGCTTATATCGACCAGTTCATTGACTACGAAAGAAGCCGGGAGTTTGCACGGCAGACACGTCTATATAACCTTAACCGAATTTCTCAGCTGCTGGGCCTACTCGGCAATCCGCAAAATAGGATAAAGGTTATCCATATAGCCGGGAGCAAGGGGAAGGGCTCAACAGCGGCACTCATCGCATCAGTCCTCAGGTGTGCAGGTTACAAAACGGGGTTGTTTACATCGCCGCATCTTATCACACCGCGGGAACGTTGCCGTATTGATGGGCGTTTAATTTCAGAGGAAGATGTTACCTTATATATTCTTGAGAAATTGAAATCTGCGATTGAGACTGTGTCCGATTCTGAATTCGGGCGGGTCAGTTTTTTTGAGATATACACCGCGCTGGCCTTCTGTTATTTTGCGGACAAGGCGGTAGACTTCGCCGTTGTTGAGGTTGGATTGGGCGGACGACTGGACGCAACGAATATCGTTAGTCCTGTAACAACGGTCATTACCCCGATTGGGCTGGAGCATACGGCTATATTGGGCGAAACGTACGCTGATATCGCGGCGGAGAAGGCGGAAATTATTAAAACTAAATGCCCGGTGGCTTTTGCACCACAACACCCGGAGGCACAAGCAGTTCTGGAAAATAGGGCAACAGCACGGAACGCACCAATTGTTTATACAGGTACAATTTATAACCGCCAGATGCTTGGCGGCACGGGGGATAACAACGATTTTATAGATGTCCAGAGGGGTTTTAATGGCGATACCTTTGTAGGACAACAGTTCGATTTGAATACCAAATCGGATAACTATTTAGGTCTCACCATTCCATTTTTAGGACAGCATCAACTCGTAAACGCCGCAACCGCCATTGCTGGAATTGAATGTCTGCTACAGCAAGGATATGACGTTCCGAAGCCGAGTATCTATGATGGATTCAAGCAGGTGCAGTGGCCAGGCCGTATGCAACTAATTCAGGCAACACCTACTGCCTCCTCAACGGTTTTGCTTGATGGTGCACATTCGCCTGTTTCGATGCAGGCGTTATGCCGTGCTATTCAGGAGAGTTTTCGTTATGAACAGCTCATTTTTATTGTTAGTCTAATGCGAGATAAAGACCTCACGGCGATTGGCAAAATCATCTCACAAACTGCTGATTCTGTGATTGTTACGCAGGTGTCCGCTGATAACCCGCGGGTGATGCCTGCTGAAACGATACGGGATGCTTGGGAGGACATATCTAAGAAGGTTACGGTGTGTCCAACCCCTGAAAAGGCGATTGCAACGGCTCTAACGTCCGCGTTGCCAGGCACACTTGTCTGCATCACAGGTTCACTCTATCTCGTCGGGGAGGCACTCAAGATATTTGGTTTTGAGGGGAGTCAAGACAGGATTTAAATTGGTTATTGGAAACCATTGGCGATTAGCAATAGGTCTCTGAGGCGTGTCGAAAACTTGCTTAGAATCAAGAACGCTTGCTATTTGCTATTTGCCATTTTACAGTTGGGTTGAACGCTGAGGAATCCATAAGTGTCAATTTAAATCTATAAACATATCGCCCCTACGGGGCTTAGTCTGGCCGAGGTGTGGTGTTTTCTATAAACATATCGTCCCTACGGGACTGAAGAGCTTTAGTCCTATTCGGACGAAAAATTCTTAAGTTGACACTTACGGATTGAACGAAAAGAAATTCGACATCTTATCATTTTACTAAACTTTGGACAATTTTAGGGAGGCACAACGTTCTGGTCAAACGGATAGGTGGAAGGTTGGAAGGTTGGAAGGGTGGAAGCGGGGAAGAGGGTTTTGACGCGCAGCAGAGATATGCTTAGCATCACAACCTTCTTGCTAACTGCCAACTGCCAACGGGTTCCAACATTCTATAAACATTCCGGCCCGCTGTGGAAACCGCCCTTTGGAAGACCCATCGGCGGAAACCATTTTTCTCTTCTTTGTCCTTGTGTGAGGCACTTAGAGAAAAATCAGAGAGGCTTTGAAAGCGGGGATTCGGCTCACGGATATTGTCCAAACTATAGTATCATTTTACAAAAAGCGAGGTTGTTTTTAATGCATGAAATCAAGTATAAAAGGGGGTGGCTGTATTTGAAAACATTTTTAGTATCCCTATTTGGGATACATTTGGCCCCCCTTGCTTTTGCACAAACAGAGGCACAAACAAAATCTTTTGAATCTATACCGCTAATGTGGTGGATTGCACCGATCGGGTCGCTTATCGCTCTGGGATTTGCCTATTACTTCTATCGTTCGGTGATGAAACAGGACGAAGGCAACGAAACAATGCAGGAAATTGCGCAAGCCGTGCGTGACGGTGCGATGGCATACCTGAAACAGCAATACAAAGTGGTAGGCATTGTTTTCGCTATACTCTGCCTCATCTTTATCTTTATGGCTTTTGTTCTTAAGGCACAAAACGAGATTATTCCGTTTGCCTTTCTCACTGGTGGGTTTTTCTCTGGGCTCTGCGGTTTTCTGGGCATGAAGACAGCAACGAACGCCTCCGCCCGGACGACAAGTGCTGCGATGAAAGGCCTTGACGCGGGGTTAAAGGTTTCCTTTCGCGCTGGCGCAGTGATGGGATTGATAGTTGTCGGCTTCGCGCTGCTTGACATAACCGCATGGTTTTTCGCGCTCTACCACCTCTTTCCGAAAGGGACGAACCCGCTGCCTCAGATTACCGTAATTATGCTGAGCTTCGGTATGGGGGCATCGACGCAAGCACTGTTTGCTCGTGTCGGCGGTGGAATTTATACGAAAGCAGCAGATGTTGGGGCTGACCTCGTCGGCAAGGTTGAAGCCGGCATTCCAGAAGATGACCCGCGGAATCCGGCTGTCATTGCGGATAACGTCGGCGATAATGTCGGCGATGTGGCAGGTATGGGCGCGGATCTTTACGAATCTTACGCCGGTTCTATCCTTGCGACTGCTGCCCTTGGGGTTGCAGCCGTTGCTGCCACAGACCACGAGAACATAGCCCTTCAGTTGAAATATCTGTCAGCTCCGATGATTATCGCCGGTATAGGTGTGATTCTCTCTATTTTAGGTATCTATATGGTACGGACAAAAGAGGGGGCATCCATGAAGCAGTTGATGAGTTCGTTGAATTTCGGCATCAACGGAAGTGCAATCGGCATTGCTGTCGTGTCGCTTCCTGTGCTTATCTATCTCGACCTTCCAAACAAATGGCAGGTTTGGGGAGCAATTGTGACGGGTCTTGTGGCGGGCTTGATTATCGGTAAAGTCACCGAAATCTTTACCTCCCACGATTACAAACCGACACGTGCGATTGCGAAGCAGTCCGAAACCGGGCCGGCAACTGTCATCATTGAAGGGATTGCTGTCGGCATGGAATCCACAGCGATTCCTGTGCTCACGATTATTGCTGCAGTTGCTATTAGCTACTACTTGCCCGGTGGGGCGAGTGAACCGCTCATGGGGCTTTACGGTGTTGGCATTGCTGCTGTCGGGATGCTTGCTACACTCGGTATTACGTTGGCTACCGATGCTTACGGGCCCATCGCTGACAATGCTGGCGGAAATGCGGAAATGGCGAAGCTTGATGAAAGCGTTCGCGGCCGCACCGATCAGTTAGATGCACTTGGTAATACGACCGCTGCAACCGGGAAAGGGTTCGCTATCGGTTCGGCAGCACTCACGGCACTTGCACTCTTGGCTGCCTACCTAGAAGAAATCCGATACGGGTTAATTCATCTGGCAAACCAGACAGAATTGAGCATCCCCGGTGAAGGGACAGTGGAAACAGTCAAGGTGACGGTGAGTCAATTTATGGATTATTACAATGTCACCCTGATGAATCCGCAAGTGCTAATCGGTTTATTTATTGGGGCTGTGATGGCGTTTTACTTCTGTGCCTTGACGATGAAAGCTGTCGGCCGTGCTGCTGCAGCGATGGTAGAGGAGGTCCGTCGTCAATTTAGAGAAAAACCGGGTATTATGGCAGGTGAGGAAAAACCGGATTACCCGCGCTGTGTAGAAATCTCAACGGTTGGTGCGCAGCGGGAGATGATTTTTCCCTCCCTTATTGCCATTGTCGTGCCGGTTGTTGTTGGATTGATTTTCAATGTGGCGGGTGTGTTGGGTTTACTTGCTGGCGGACTGGCAACAGGCTTCGTACTCGCGATTATGATGGCGAACGCGGGCGGTGCATGGGATAACGCCAAAAAGTTTATTGAATTAGGGGAATTCGGTGGTAAAGGCTCCGAGCAGCACAAAGCGACTGTTGTGGGCGATACCGTCGGCGACCCGTTCAAAGATACTTCAGGCCCTTCGCTTAATATTCTAATTAAGTTGATGTCCATGGTCTCTGTGGTGTTTGCTGGCCTTATTGCGAAATATGGTGGTGTGCTCAGCAGTTTGCTCGGCATACAATAAAAAAGGGAGTAGGCATACACAGAATGCGGTTCAACCCACATAATGAAATTAGAGAGTGCAACCGCATAATTTTTCATTGCACAAACTAAGTTTTTAAGGTATCCTTATAGGATAAAGTAGGGTTCCAGGTTAATCAACCCCGTTTTGTAAACCTTATTTTCAAACTCACGTTATTAAGAAAACTAATATGTAGGAGCGATTTTCCAATCGCGACTGCCGAAAACTGACAACAAAAAGGAGTTTTAACATGTTATTTCAAAAAATAGGTAGAGTAGCACTCTGCCTCCTGATTGCCCTATTCGTAATAGGATGTGAGCAGATGAACATTATGAACGGAACTGGCAATGGTAATGGTGATGATGACAGTGTCTCTGTTACACCCGGGGATGTCCCGGACGATGACACCAAATTGGTTGGAAATGTCGTCATTTTGACTGGGGACGATGATGTCGATGATATCGATCAGTATGGCGGCGATGTTTTTGATTTCAATAGTGCGACAATAGAAGGTGACACCCTTACAGTCGCTGTATCGTACGGCGGGGGTTGTGAAACACACACATTCACCCTCCTTGCGGAACCTGAGTTCGATACTGAATTTCCCGGTGGTCCTGCAATCGGTTTCTCAATTGCTCACAATGCCAACGGTGATATGTGTCAGCGATGGGTAGAAGAATCGTATCACTTCGATCTTACGCCAATTAAACAGAAATATCAGGCGGAACACGCGGCCGCGGGAGCTATTCGCCTATTAATAGCAGCCGATCCGACTGTCACTTTCTCTCAGGGTGCTCCCCCTACCGATCTGACCTACAGTTTTTCAGAGTAGCTCAACTGTCAACAACGTGCCAGCTACGACATAACAGCAGGTGCCCGCTACTATCATAAGTGGGAACCTGCTACTATTGCCAAGGGATTAAGGTATACTATTAAGAACATTAATTTACAGGAAGCGAGCTTCCGAGCGCGACTGCTGAAAACTGACAACAAAAGGAATTTCAACATGTTATTTGAAAAGATAGGTAGAGTAGCACTCTGTCTCCTGGTCGTCCTATTCGTAATAGGATGTGAAAAGACGCCCACTAAAATTATAGATGAAACTGACAATGACGATGATGACACTGTCTCTGTTACCCCTGGGGATCTCCCGGACGATGATACCAAATTGGTTGGAAATGTCGTCATTTTGACTGGGAACGATGCGGTCGATGATATCGATCAGTATGGCGGCGATACTTTTGATTTCAATAGTGCGAAAATAGAAGGTGACACGCTTACAGTTGCTGTATCGTACGGTGGGGGTTGTGAAACACACGTATTCACCCTCCTTGTGGAACCCGACTTCATTCCTGACTTCACCGACGATGGACCTGGAATCGGTTTCTCAATTTTTCATAATGCCAACGGTGATGCCTGTGAGGCATGGTTAACTGAATCGTATCACTTTGATCTTACGTCAATTAAAGAGAAGTATCAAGCGGAATACAATCAGGATGCAGGAGCTATTAGCCTATTACTAGCAGCCGATGCGACTGTCAAATTCCCACAGGGTGCCCCCCTCCCTACTGATCTTGTCTACGAATTTACAGAGTAGTTCAGCCCAGCTACCGGATAACAGCAGGTCCCCGCTCCTATCATAAGTGGGCACCTGCTGCTATTGCAATTGTTAGGAAAATAGAATTAATGTCAAATACACTGAAACCTCGAAGTTCTGTGATTACGGATGGGCCTGACCGCGCCGCCGCGCGGACCATGCTTATGTTCGGCGATGGTGGCTTGTCACCAGAAGACCTTGACAAACCGATTATCGGGGTTGCCAATACATGGATTGAGATCGGCCCTTGTAACTTCCACTTGAGACGGCTGGCTGCGAAGGTCAAACAGGGCATTCGCGATGCTGGCGGTACACCGCTTGAATTCAACACTGTCAGTATTTCCGACGGTATCACAATGGGAACAGAGGGCATGAAAACCTCACTTATCAGCCGGGAAGTCATTGCGGATTCCATTGAGCTGGTTTCCATCGGCAACATGTTTGATGCTGTTGTCGCGCTTTGTGGTTGCGATAAGACTGTTCCCGGCACCGTTATGGCCTTGGCACGTTTGGACGTTCCCTCCCTTACGCTCTACGGCGGTTCAATTATGCCGGGCAATTTTCAGGGACGCGATGTCACTATTCAAGATGTTTTTGAAGCAGTTGGGCAGCATGCCGAAGGCAGCATCACCGTCGAAGAATTGGACGACCTGATTAGCAAAGGGTGCCCTGGCCCCGGTGCATGCGGGGGACAGTTCACCGCGAACACAATGGCGACGGCTGTTGAGATGTTAGGTATTGCACCGATGGGAAGCGGAAGTGTCCCTGCTGTGGCAGACGAAAAAGATAAGGAGGCGTACAAAGCGGGCCAGCTTGTTATGGAGATGCTCGCAGCTGATCGCCGCCCGAGTCAAATTATCACACGCAAGTCGCTTGAAAACGCTATTACCTCGGTTGCTGCTACAGGCGGCTCTACGAACGGGGTTTTACATCTCCTTGCGATTGCACATGAGGCGCAAATTCCGTTGGCACTTGAGGATTTTCATACAATTAGCCAAAGAACCCCAGTACTGGCAGATCTGAAGCCCGGTGGACAGTTTGTCGCCACCGATTTGTATGAAGCGGGGGGTATTCCGTTCCTAGCGAAACGGCTTGCGGAAGCTGATTTGCTCCACACCGAGGAGCTGACTGTTACAGGAAAAACTATCGGGGCAGAGGCAAATGCCGCCACTGAAACGGAAGGACAACAGGTTGTTAGGCCGGTAGATGCGCCACTCAAACCGACCGGCGGGTTTGCTATCCTGAGAGGTAACCTTGCACCGGATGGCTGTGTTATCAAGCTGGCGGGGCAGGATAAAACGCTCCATCGTGGACCGGCGCGTATTTTTGAACGCGAAGAGGACACCTTCGCTGCCATTAAAGGTGGCAAAATTCAGCCTGGGGATGTTGTCGTTATCCGTTATGAGGGCCCTACGGGAGGGCCGGGGATGCGTGAGATGTTAGGGGTGACGGCTGCAATTGTCGGGGCAGGTTTAAGTGAAGATGTGGCACTCTTGACCGATGGCAGATTCTCCGGGGCAACCCACGGTTTTATGATTTGTCATGTCGCGCCTGAAGCCGCTACGGGGGGACCTATTGCTATTCTTCAGGAGGGGGACGAAATCGTGATCGACGCGGCAGCACGCCGACTTGACGTTGTGCTCTCCGATGCTGAAATCCAAGCGCGTTTTGCGAAATGGACACCGCCTGAACCTCGCTATACACGGGGTGTCATGGCGAAATACGCTAACTCGGTTTCGTCTGCATCTGAAGGGGCGGTAACAGGATAAAGGGCGCGCCGCATGTTCAGTGAGCTTGATAATAAATGTCCGCTTGCACTAACCTCTATAAATATATCGTCCCTACGGGACTAAGACCCCGCGGAAACCGATGCTTCTATAAATATATCGTCCCTACGGGACTAAGACCCCGCGGAAACCGATGCTTCTATAAATATATCGTCCCTACGGGACTAAGACCCCGCGGAAACCGATGCTTCTATAAATATATCGTCCCTACGGGACTAAGACCCCGCGGAAACCGATGCTTCTATAAATATATCGTCCCTACGGGACTAAGACCCCGCGGAAACCGATGCTTCTATAAATATATCGTCCCTACGGGACTAAGACCCCGCGGAAACCGATGCTTCTATAAATATATCGTCCCTACGGGACTAAGACCCCGCGGAAACCGATGCTTCTATAAATATATCGTCCCTACGGGACTAAGACCCCGCGGAAACCGATGCTTCTATAAATATATCGTCCCTACGGGACTAAGACCCCGCGGAAACCGATGCTTCTATAAATATATCGTCCCTATGGGACTAACCAGTATTCGGGCAAGCAGGACGACAAGGGTCGCGGGGTCTCAATGATGAGATTGACTATGGGACTAACCAGTATTCGGGCAACCAGCCCGCTCTTCATACTAGGGAAAACTTTTTTCAAACTCACGTTTTATAGATGTATATATGTTCCTTTGTAGGAGCGTGCTGTGCACGCGATACATTATACCATTTTTATTAATTATTCTATCATTACCGGTTGTTAGAAATGAAACGGAGAACGGAAGACCCAAACTGGAAGTTTAGGCTACAACAAAGAACACAAACTGGAAGTTTAGGCTACAACAAAGAACACAAACTGGAAGTTTAGGCTACAACAAAGAACACAAACTGGAAGTTTAGGCTACAACAAAGAACACAAACTGGAAGTTTAGGCTACAACAAAGAGACATTTTCAATTAGAAATGGTATTATATCACGTACTTCCACTTAATATCGCGAGTACAGCTCGCTCCTCCAGAAGGAGAAAAGCCCTAATATCGCGAGTACAGCTCGCTCCTTCAGAAGAAGAGTTTTGTTGAACAAACGACGAAAAATAGGGAAAACTAAATAGCTCTGGATTAATAGCGATTAGGTTGGTGGGACAGACTGAACACAGCGAAACCCGATGCTCGGGACCGCAAACGAAGGGACATCTCTGCGCCGGAGGGTGACACGTAAAAACTGCGGCGGATGGTACCAGGAACCCCCACGGAATACACGAGAATCTTTAATAACCGCAAAATTGGAAAGAATGCGTTCAATACTACTGTCCGGTATTGGATTTCGACGCGGTGAACGTTTGTAGAAATCTACGTGATACGCATCAAGGCACCATTCGCGGACATTCCCGACCATATCGGACAACCCGTATCCGTTAGGTGGATACGTTCCGACTGGGGTTGTCCGAATTGTGGTTATGCGTCCATCCCAACTTTTGCCGTAGTTCGCCTTACTCGGGTCAATGGTATCCCCCCATGGATAGGTTTTTCCTGTTAATCCGCCGCGTGCTGCCTTTTCCCATTCTGCCTCTGTTGGCAACCGTTTTCCCGCCCATTGTGCATAGGCCATCGCTGCATACCAGCTGACTGAAACAACAGGATAGTTGCCTTTTCCGAGCGGATAACTCTCATCATCCCAGAGTTTGAGGTAGTTTCCATCGTGGTATTCTTCCCGAATATGCGTCTTGGACCACTGTGGGTTGGCATCAACAAAAGCCCTATACTGTGCATTGGTTACCGTGTAGCGGTCCATGTAAAATTCATCGAGATAGACAGTATGGCGCGGACTTTCATCTTCGGTATCGGCAGTGCTGCTTCCCATCTGAAACTCCCCTGCGGGAATCAGTACCATTTCGGCATGATCTTTCCCAAAAAAGGTACGATATTCAACATTTTGTCTGGGTTCCGGTGTTTCTGTCTTCCGTTCTGCAAGACCGCGTAGCACCTCATAAGCTTCCGTAATTTCTCTAAACTTAGCGGCGGCTGCTTCATCTCCCGGATTTTTATCGGGGTGATACGTCAATGCAAGTTGACGGTAAGCCTTTTTGATTTGTGCCTCAGAGGCATTGTGAGGCACATTCAAAATTGCGTAATAATCGCGTTTTGGCATTGTCTTTTTTCCTAGTGATTGAATGATTTGGGGAGAGACATCGGAAGGTATAAAGCTCGGCACATCTACAAAGACACCAATGCGTTTAGGAGGTGGGTACACCGATGGACGCATGGATTTGGACAAATTTCCACGTATCGTCGACTTTTTCTAAGACACCTGTCATCCGCATTAGGAATTCTTCTGCGGTGCCCTGCCATTTAAGTTGCCAGGTCTGTTGTGTATAAAACCACGCCATCTCGTTTCGTTCCTGTACATCAAGGCTGATAACTGTGATGCTGAAATCCTCAGTGCTGGCGACGTGGTTCCGGTAGTAGGCCGTAATTTCGGTTGGCCCTTCAACAATTTCGCCTATATCCGTGCCGATTTTGACGTAGTATCCGGCAGGGTGCATCATTGAAATGAGGGTTTCAGCATCTCTTTGAACGAGCGCGTCAAAATATGTGGTTATGGTCTCATGTGCATTCAACATCGTGAATACCGGTGAGTGCATCCCACAATACCCGACTCATTTGCGCGCATGCTTGGACAACGGTGCCGTGAGAATCCGCTGGCAACGCCCCAATTCGTTCAAGCAGTTTTTCCGATTCGTGCTCGTTGTGTGAATGCGTTTCAAAATAGGGCTCTACCGTTTCTGGGAGTTGATAGAACGTCTTCAATCCTGCTAATTTCGATTGGGCGGTCTCTGGTTGTTGTGCTTCAAACGCATAGAGCGCGCCTAACGCGGTTGTGGGTTCGGAGAAAAGGGTGTCCGCTGTCTGTAACAGTGCCTTAACCTGCGGAATTTGTGCTTCTGAAACCGTAGTGTCAAGTCCATCAGCGAAGTCAGCCCACATGTCGATGTGTTCCGTTTCCTCTTCGGCTGTTTCGGGGTCATCTAGTGTTTCCCATCCCTTCGGCAGAGTTGCGATGAAGGCCCCGTATTCACGTGCATAACATTGCAACGCTCCTATGGACAATTCGCCGGCACTCCATGCTTGATAGAACGGATGCTTGAGTAGGTTGTAATCCGCGATTTTACTGTCTAACGTTCGTTTGAAATCCATCAAATTGGGTACTCCGTTTCTTTTTTGATAAATCCGGTTTGTTATAGACTTGCAGGCAAGCCTGCAAATTACGTTTTAAATCTGCTATTTTTTTAGTATAGCATACCGTATATTTTTATGTCAAGGAAAATGTTTTTGCCTTACAAAGAATTCATTTGACATTTTCTGTGAAGTATGTTATTCTATAATCGGGTTAGCAATAGAATATCCCTTTATTAGAAAAAGGGGGAATTTATGAACAATAAAATAATCAGCATGTTAGATGCGCTTGATTATTCAGAACTACGGCAATTTCCGGAGCGGAGCTCGCTTTGGCTTCTTAACACTTGGTATAACTTGCGGGGTCTCGTGCAGCTCGTTGACAGTCCTATTGTGCCGCATCTCGATTTTGAGAATGCTGTGTGGAGCGTCTGCTATCGCTTGGTCCTGATGAAGCAAACCAGCGTGACAAAGTTTTATCGTATCTTTACATGTTGATTTTTGGTCGTAGGCCGCGTGAAGAGCGTGAAGGTTTAGTTCATGTGATTCACGATTTGATAGAGGATAAATCGCTTAGGGCGAAGGAGGAATCAAGAGTGCAAACAATAGCCCAATCCCTTTTTGAGGATGGTATGAAAGCCGGTGAACAACGCGGTGAAGTTCGTGCGAAACGGGAGGTTACCCTGAAAACCCTACACACACGGTTCGACGATGTGCCGGATGAACTTACTCGTAAAATCGGGAGGATGCGCAGCCTCAAACGCCTAGATGCCATATTCACACAGGTGTTAGAGGCACAATCTCTCGTAAAATCGGGAGGATGCGCAGCCTCAAACGCCTAGATACAACGCGGCCATATTCACGAAACAGGTGTTAGAGGCACAATCTCTCGAGGATATAGAGTGGATATAGAGTGGTAATGGATTATTTCAATTCTGAGGGAGGCATTTAATGACTGAAGAACAGAAATTTATTTTCGATCTAAAGGGCTATTTACTGATTCCGGAAGTGTTGAAACCTGCGGAGATTGAAGCACTGAAGACGCAGATTGAAACCATCCGAACGAATCCCGAAGCATTACCGCCGCACGAACGACAGTTTCCTGGGGGTACTGCTTCGTTTTTAATTGACCATCCCGTGATAATTGATATTCTCCGTGAAATTTTGGGGGAAATCCGGATGGAATCCAGCTGGTTTACCTACCGCTCAGAAGGACACGGAGGGCCGCCACCCCACGGCGGTGTGCGAAACGTCAATCCGAATTTCAGCTATCAGTGCCACAACGGAAAGATATATTCGGCACTGACACGGGTTGTCTTCGAATTGAACGAAGTAAAGGCGGGGGAAGGGGGAACGTTATTCCTTCCAGGAAGCCATAAAGCGAACTTTCATATTCCAGAAGCACACCGGCAGGTGGATTCACCGCTCTTTGAAACATACAGCTGTCCGCCCGGTTCAGCGATTATCTTCACAGAAAATCTCTGTCATTCTGGGGATACGTGGAAAAATCCGGATAGACCGCGAATCGCTGTCTTCAATTGCTATAACTTCGTTGGCTGCCAATTTCATAGACCCTCAGTGCCGAAACATATCATAGAGGGTTTGCCCTCGGAGAAGCAGGCATATTTCCGTAACGTGTGGGTGTGGCATCAGGGGGGTCCGGACAATGGGAAAAATCTTCGCTATGATGGATGAGCAGACGTTTTGTAGGTCCGGTTGAACGGAGAAAAAACCGCCAAAGGAGGCTCCATTTTTTACTTAAACAGGACTTACGCAAATAGAACAGATTTTTCGGGTTTTCGCAGAGGTCTACCCCCTAACCCACCCGGAGGCGGGGGAGGGAATGCGTAAGTCCTATTTAAAAATACATATGTTAGATAAATCAATGCCTTACCAAGATATTAAAGAGCAGCTTATTTTACGTGACCATCTCGCGGTGGACCGCACTATTCTGGCTAACGAGCGGACATTTCTCGCCTATATCCGTACAGCTATCACCCTATTTGTGGCAGGATTATCGTTTATCCATTTCAGGATTCTTGGCGTGCCTCTCATTGACATAACGGTTGGTATCATTTTTATAGTGTTCGGCACCTGCACCTTCCTTGTGGGGCTCGTCAGATATAAAGGGATGCAGGGACGCATTCGCGAGATTAATCACGAAGAATTAGAGGAGAAAAATCCGTTATGAAGATAAAAGAGGTGGTTGTCACCGGGCAGAACCGGGCGGAATTGCAAACGAACGAAATAGACATGCCCATCCTTTCACCTAACGAATTGCTGATAGATACGGAATATACGTTTATCAGCAGCGGGACAGAGCTTGCAAACTATACCGGTAGAGACCCGAAGGTTTTTCAGAAGGGTACATGGTGCGCCTATCCGTGGCGTTCCGGTTATGCGAACGTCGGAATTGTACGCGATGTCGGTACCGGGGTTACCCGAGCTGCTCCAGGCGACCGTGTCTTTACTTATGGGCGACACGCTTCAACGTTTCGATACTCACAGAATAGACTGGTCGCAGCTGTGGACGCAACGGTTGACCCGGCGGTTATCGCAGCATCCCGCATGGCAGGCGTTGCAATGACAGCAATTATCGTTGGAGAAATTGAGACGAATGCCCGTGTCATTGTCTTCGGATTAGGATTGGTCGGCAATTTAGCAGCGCAGATGTTCCAGATTCACGGATGCCGCGTCATCGGGGTTGACCCGGTGGAAGCGAGACGCAAATTGGCACAGCGATGCGGAATTATAGAAACCATCGGCGGAGATGCTGACGCAGTTCAAACACAACTTGGAGACATGACTAAGGGTGAACTCGGTAATATCACCGTCGATGCGGTTGGACATAGCAACGTTGTTATGCAGGCACTTCGCGCTACCGCGAACTACGGCCAGTTGATTATACTCGGCTCACCGCGCGTCTCTGTTCCCGGGGATTTGACCGACCTGCTATCTGAAACCCATTTGCGCTGGATTACTATCCGTGGCGCATTGGAATGGTGTGTGCCGATGTACCCTGATACGGGTAACCGTACCTCGCAATTCAGCAAACAGCAGACTATTTTCGATTGGATGGCGCGCGGAAAGCTGCAGGTTGAACCGTTAATCTCTCATCGGCTCAAACCTGAAAACATTAAGCAAGCTTACGACGGCCTCCTTAACGAACCGAATGTCTATACGGGGGTTGTCCTGGATTGGACCGTTTGAAAGCACTAGAGACGTTAGAAATAGACAGAAAAGTAGGCATAACATGGAACAGACACAATTCTTCAACAACTGTACTCAATCGGCATTACCGCCGGGGCTGGACGTGAGATTCAACAAAAATCGGGTGGCGGCTATTACGTTTTCGCCCGATGGTACACGGCTAGCAGCGGGCGGGGATGGACGTATCTGGATATATGATGTAACGCGCGGTGTGCAATTCGCTATGCTCTCCGGACATACCGACCGGGTTCGCGCGTTAGCCTTTACGCCAGATAACGGCACGCTCGTAAGCGGGGGTGAGGATAGGACGCTCCGGTTGTGGGATATAGAAACCGCCCAGGAGACATCCGCACTTACCGAGAACGCCTCTAATCTCGTCAATGCCCTTGCCTCTTCTCCAGATGGTGTGCCCCTTTCCGGGTGGCATGAAGGCACTGGACGTTTTCTGGCCGCTTTAACGGCTGACCCAGGACAGGTTAGAGCGTTAGCGTTCGGACCAGACGGAACAGTGTTTGCAAGTGGCGGGACAGATGGAAAGATTCGCGTGTGGGACCTAGAGACAGGGCATGAGCTGTTATCAATTTCGGCGCACGATGGGTTGGTCTTGGCGTTGGCATTCTCCCCGGATGGCAAACACCTTGCAAGTGGCGGTTCAGATGCAATTGTGCGGTTATGGGAATTGGACAGCAAACGTCTCCTGTCAACCTTGACCGGGCACAGAGATTCAATCAACGCGTTAGCCTTCTCTATAGAGGGCGGAATTCTTGCAAGTGGCGGGAGAGACGACTCTATTCGGGTGTGGGACGCACACGCGCAGAATCTCATCTCCACCCTTCCTGTGCAAGCAAAGCACGTCTGGGAATTGGCGTTCTGGCAAAAAGAGCAGGATGGAACGGCAACGCCTATAAACGGTCAGCAGCTCGGAATTGTAGGCAGGGATGGGACGTTTTTTATCGTGGAATAACGCAAGTTGTTACATAGTACTAACGTGAGTTTGAAAAAAGTTTTGACTTCTTAGCCCAGTACAGGCGGTCCGTTTATAGAAAACCGATAACGCCAAAACTCGTAGTCCCGTAGGGACGATATATTTATAGAAAACCGATAACGCCAAAACTCGTAGTCCCGTAGGGACGATATATTTATAGAGGTTAGCACAAACGGACATTTATTATCAAGCTCCCGTTAGTCCTAGACTACTCTGCCAATTTCAAATCCGCAAAGGGGTTTCCTTCCGTATCGGTGATGCGGAGATAGAATCCCCAAGGGAGCGTTTCATTGCACACCTTCACCATAACCGTGTTTTTGCCGGCGATAAGCGTTACAGGAATAGTGCGGCGGTCTATTTGCGCGCCCCGCGTTCTTCTATGGGCATACACCTTTTTACCGTTCAACCAAACCTTGCCTTGGTCATCGCTGTCAAACTTGATGTGTGCTTCGCGTTCCTCGGGGGCGGTAAACGAAATATAGGCATACGCGACGAGCTGTTTTTCATCGTCCCCAAAACTGAAGAATCCATCAAAGGTTTTGTCATTCCCCTGTTTCCAACTCACCTGTCCATCTACGCCATCATATTTTGCGGATGTGTCAATCTGCCCGGTTTCTTCAGGAATGTAGGCGGTATTATACCCGCGTCCCTTTGTATTGTCAAAGGGGCCGAGGGTGACCCATAAGGTTTCAGGGAAAAAGCCAGCTTTTTGAACATAAGTTTTTGCCGCGTCTGTCATGCCGAGTTCACGACAGAATTCAGCTAAGGTAAGGTTAGCGTTTACTTTGTCACCCACGGGTTCCGGTATAGTCTCAATCAATTTACCAATCATCTCAACATAGCCGTTTTTGTCTTTTACATGCTTGCCCGCTTCGGCGACGCGCTTCAGGAGTTGTTCTACCGGATTTCCGCGGAGTCTTCCCGACTGACTGCTGAGATTGAGGCTGCGCTGAAACTGTTCAAGGGCATTTTCATACTGCTCATTGGCGAGATATGCATGCCCCAGGGTGAACAAGTAGGTTGAATCTGCCCTGTTATTAGCGGCGAGTTTGGCAAGTCGCAGTGCTAGCTCGGGTATGACATTTTTGTTAAGAAGCTGCTGGGCAAGTTGATGATAGTCCGCCCCGTGCTGGTGGTCCTCTTCTCTCTGCCGAATTTCGAGCCACTGGGTGTATGCCTGCGCGGCTTTTTCGGCGTTCCCCGATTCTATATATGTATCGCCTAACAGTTTGTACAGGAGCACACTCTGTGCTGTCTTTGTGCTGAGTTCTTCAAGGACAGCAATCCGTTTATCTGTTTCTGTCAGTTCCAAGATAGCTTTGACCGCTAAATCCTGTTCTTCTGATGTAAGGGGTGCCTCCAGTGCGCGCCGATATACCGCTGCCGCTTCTGCTGAATTGTCCCTATTTCTGTGAGTTTTTGCTAAGAGGTCATAGAGTTCAAAAGAATTCGGTTCAAGCCCAAGTGCCTTTTCGTACGCAGCGGCTGCTTTCGCCAATCGTTCATTCCTATCTGTTTGATTAGACCTTTCGTATAACCCCCCGACTGTTCTATGCCATTTGACAACATCAGGTTGTAGTGCACTAATTTTAAGGTATTGCGCAATTGCCTCGTCAACTTTGTTGCTTAATTCGTAGGTTTGGGCGAGTGCAAGTCTTGCATCGATGTCATCCGGGTTGGCTTCAACCTTTTTGCGCTGTTCAGGGATACGTTTTTCGTGGAGGTTTCCATCCCTATAAGCCTGTTTTATTGCCTTTTCTGCACGCTCTTTGTCATTAGGAGAAATGTCTGCAAGCTGCTGATATGCGGTGACAGCCTCCTCATACTGCTCCGTGCGAAGATAACATTCTCCGAGGAGTTCATATAAATGTTGTAACTTCCATTTATTATTGGTACGGTTGAGCTTGTCCGCCTCTATCATTTTGACTGCCTCCTTAAAGAGGGCAATAGCGGGGCTGTACATTTTATTTTGAAAGCAGATAGAGCCGAGTCCACAGGGGAGCGTGACTTTATCTTTCCAGGGGCTTTTTGGGAGTGCTTGGGTACCCCGATTCAAAAATTCGGTTGCCAGTTCCACTTTGCCAATTTTGTTCAGAGAAGCAGCCGCGTAATAAAAATAGTGAACATTGCTGGGTGCAACTTCGCTGAGCTTCTGGTAAACCTCCGCAGCTTTTTCGTGATTATTGGAACGCCGATATATTTCAGCAACCCCTTCAAGAATATGTTTAGTCTCCGGTGTCTTTTCAAGCTTCGCTTCAAAAATTGCTTGCAACTGATTGAGTTGCCCCGTGCTTAGATACGTTCGACTTAAAATCTCACGCATCTCATCGCCGGGAAAATGAACCTTGAAACCTTCTAAACCGCTATAATAACTGATGGACAAATTGTTCGGGTCGTTTGCTTCAGCCAGTGCCACTTCTTCATACAATTTTACGGCAAGCTCACTGTTACCGAGCCGGGCATATTCCAGCATCAGAAATTTAGAGATATCCTCTCTGTCACTGCTATCGGTTGTCATATTCCGTGCCTTTTTAAAGGCTTCCACCGCCTTTTCGGATTGCCGTTTTTGACTGTAGTGTTGGGCGAGTTCCATTTGCATATCATACGTGATGGTTCCAGCCTTTTCTGCTTCTTCGAGAAATTCCGCCATCTTACCACTTTGGCGATAAAGGTCCATTATCTGTCGTTCAATCTGGTGTCGCCAGTGAGATTCGGTTGTTAATTCGAGGGCTCTCTGATAAGCCTTTGCAGCCTTTTCCAATTCACCTGTATGTCGGTAGCGGTCGGCTATATTCTTTTGCATTTCAAACGTTAGGATTCCCTGTTCTTCTGCTTCTTTGAGATATTCCTCTAATTTTCCGAGGCTGGAATAGATGTCCATCAGTTCCCTATTAACGTCCCGCCTTTCATAAGTGCTTGTAGCCATGCCAAGTGCTTTCTTGTAAGCAGTTATAGCTTTTTCGGTTTTCCCCTCAGTTCGGTAGATAGATGCCCGCTGCTTTTGCATGTCAAACGTTAACGTTCCCTGCTCTTCTGCCTGCTTCAAAACCGCTTCAAATTTACCTTGGCGTTGATAAAGTTGCAGCAGCTGCGCTTCTATCTCTTTTCGATTCCTACTCTGTCCCGCATATTGAAGTGCCGCTTTAAATGATTTTTCAGCGGCCTCTAATTCATTTTTCTCGAAATAGAGCTTTGCCAATTCGTGATAAACTGTGCTCTCGCCCGGTGCAAGTTCAATCGATTTTTCGTAAGCAGTAATAGCGTCATCGGTTTGGCCATCAGCAACGTATAATTGTGCAAGTCGGGTATAATGCAGGCCGACCTTAGGGTTATCCTTTATGTAGTCCTGTGCAAGTTTAATGGCTTCAGGAATTTTTCGTGCGGCGCGATATGCTCCGACGAGCCCATCCTGATACCTTGTATTCACTGGGTCTTGCTGAATTAACATATTCCAAATTTCTATAGCTGCATCGTGTTGATTCTGCGTGGTGTAAAGGGATGCAAGTTGTGCTTGAGACTCAAGGTCTTCGGGCACTGTCTCAAGAATTTGCTTGTAGGTTTCTATGGCTTCAGGTGTTTCATTGCGGTTCACGTGTTCCTGTGCTTTTGAACGTAGAAACCCAACGTTCATGCGAGCTATCGGTTTTTCCGCATCGGTTGTAGCATCCGAGCCATCACGATTGCCTCTGATTTTCAGGAGCTGTTGTTGTGCGCGTTCTCGGTGACGGTGGTCTACTGATAGGTCGTTAGTAAGGTCGGTCAATAGGACTTTAGCCTCATCCCACATTTCGTGTTCCATGTAGGTCCGGACGATTGATTCCTTTTGCCAATAGACTGACCCACTCCGTTGTTCCATGAGTCGGAGCGTGCCCATTTTACGGATAGCATTTCGAGCCTTCTCCTTCTCTCCCTTTTCGGAATAGACAGTGCCAAGTCTTCGGTAGATGCTTGAAAGATGACTTGCGTCGCGTAGGTTAACTTTTGCAATTGAGGCTTCATGCAGTCGAAGTTCCCGGTCCGGTTGAGATTTATCACGGTACATACTTGCTAATGTATCTAACCACCGTAATCGGACATCTGTTGGGATAACCTCAAGGAGTTTATCGACAAGTGAATCTGCCGTTTTGACATCATCTGTCAAGATTTTCAGGACTGAGAGGAGATATAAGGTGGAGGGGTCCGCCGCCTTTTCCATGAGTTTTGCCTCATGCGCTGCTGTCAAGTTTTTGAGGTCATCTAGTGTTTCGTTGAATTCGGACATCTTCCGTATCACCTGTACTTGTACATCCACGGAGTCAGTTTTCACCCTTTTGCGTAAGAGTTCAATGACTTTTTCACGTTCTCCCGTATTGATGTATGCGGATACTAAGTTTTCATGTACTACGGAGTCTAATCCCAATTCAAGCATCTTTTCGTAGATGTCAATTGCGGGTTTGGGGTTTTTACTTTGTATAAAGTGCCGTGCGACCCGCCGCGCAAATTCATTGCGGTACCCGTACGGTGTTTTTTCATCAATCATATCCTTGACGACCGAAACGAGTTGGTTAATTTCGCCTGCTTGGATAAAAATTTTTATCATATTGTCATAGTAGTAATAGGTGCGTTGAAGTGTGTCCGGATTTTCTCTTAAGAGAATAGCGTATTGTTCAACAGCCTTTTTGACCTGTCCACTTTGCTGCAACATAGCGGCGTAATTATCTCGGAGGTTTCCATCATTGGGTCGGAGTGCAACTGCTGCTTTATACGTCTCGGCGGCTTTTGCGAGCTGATTTCTCCCTTTGTAGAACACCGCCAAGTTTTCTAGGGATTTTGCGGTGGGATTTTTTTCTGCGATTTGAACTAATTTCGCCTCTCGTTCCCGTATTCGCTCCAGCTGCCTCGCCGATGGCATATTTCCGGGTAGCACTGTCTGTCTAGCCGAAGCGTGCAGGCGTTCGAGCCGCGAGGCGCGTTCAATCAGCCGTGCTGTCTCCTGTCCCCGTCCCAAATCTTTTAAATGTCCGCCTAATTGTCTCAAGAAATTCGGGTCGCGTGCTGTCATTGCTAAATTCGTAGTTTTTTTCGATACCGCCACTGCAAACTGTGTAAACCCACCACTCCGTAGTTTTTGGGAAAAACCGAGAAGTTGCCTGGCCCCAAGCGGAGAATTCAGAAGATTTTTGACCAATTCGCGGACAAGAGGTGTCTGACCTGTATGCAGGGCGAGTTGTAAAGTCAGGTCGTAATATTGACTCAGATTCCGTGGGTCCGCCTCCGCAATTGTTTTAAGAAGTTCTATTGCAGTTTCATGTTTTCCTGCCTGAATTGAGACAAAGAGCGCATTCAGTTTTAAGGTAGGGTCTTCAGGAAATTCCTGTTGCAGCGAGTGGAGAATTTCAAGTGCCCTGGCACGTTCTCCCACCCACCACTTGCAATAACTGATTGCTAATGCAGGATAGATACGGGCTTTTCCTTCCGCAGCCTCGTACTTGCCCCATAAAGCGGTATAGAACAGCTCCTGCTGTTCGCTAACCCAAATCATTTTGAAAAACTTCTGTAGGAACGTTAACCGTGTTGAGTCAAAGTACGTTGTAGGCGATGGGAAGCTCGTCTGAAAAGGCCTATAGCCGCTTGAATAGTACGGGCGGTAAGTCAGGCTTGCTACGCGGCTTGCTTGGGATACGCTCGGATTTGTGGTTTCGATAAACTTCCAAAAGGACGCAATCGCTTTTTCCGGGTGCCCTTCACTCAAAAAAGTGTTCGCTATTGTTTGATAGCTCTCGGGATAGTTCTGCGCGAACTGCCGTACGGCTGCTGCTGGAAGTTGCGCGATAATTTTTTCAACATGGGCTGTCCGTTCGAGCTGTGCAAGAATATTGAGCAACTTACTTTTGTTGCGAAGCGTCTTCAAATCTACCCCTTCCAGCTCGTCTAGGAGTTTCTCCGCATCGGTCCGTTTGTCTTGGTGATGGAAGTGGGATGCATATTCCAAAATGTACCAATTCCTACTGTCAGCAGTTAGACCGGTCATTTTGTCGAGGTAATTTTTGAAGGCATCGTAATTAACCGCTACTTGCTGCAACCGAATGCCTTGATAGACGAGATTGTTCGGTGAAGCGGCAATTAACCGTTCTACAATTTCAGCGGTTTTCTCCGGATTCTCCATCAGGTTGTAAAGTTGTCCCAGAAGTTCAAGCCTGGCGACATCCTTGGGATTTTCGGATGCCTTTTCCTCGAATTGCTGAATGAAAGCAGACAGTTCTCCGAGGTCATCCAAAATTGTCTTCAATTGCACCAAGGCACCCGCCTGTGCCTCTTCAAAATTGTTGGGTATCCACGCCTGCCTGCCGCTACCAAAATTCTGCTGCTGCCGAATTTCATAGCTAAGAGAATTCGCAAGGTTAAGTTTATTTATGTTTATACCGGGCGGTCCGTAAGATGTATGCGACACCTTAGGTGTTAGTACATTCGTTGCTGTAGACAGGATAGCATCGGCAGCGGGTTTGGACATTTCGAGGATACGTTGAAAGTAGGAACGTGCTTTTTCAGGTTTGTTAATGTCAACAAGTATACCCCCGATTTGGTAGAGCTTAATATGTGCATCTGAACCCGATATATTTTCAGCTGCACTGTCTAGCGCGAAAAGTGCCTCTTCCAATAGACCGTGTCGGACTAACAACTTCGCGAGCCGAATTTCGGCATCAAACGTCCGGTTTTTTGTCCGCAGCATTCTCGACCAGGCCTGAACAGCTTCCTGCTCGCGGCCGGCATCGAACAACAATTCCCCCAATTTCTGCTGATGCATTGGCTCAGGGTCCACCTTCACAAGTTGACGTTGGTAATTAAGTGCTTCCTGGATTTCACCTTGGGCTAGGCTGATGTCGACAAGTTCAGCTAAGAGTGTAGGACTATCCTTTTCTCTATCCAATGCCTTCACTAATTGGAACCGTGCGTTAGGAAGATTCCCCTCATTTCGATAAACGACTGCCAATGCTAAAACCGGGGCAATACTTGCTGTATCGGCTTGTGCAAGCTGCTTCAGTTTTTCAGGGAGTTCATCTCGTCGCCCTAGGTCGTAATACGCTCCGGTGAGCGGTTTGATGAAACTGAGTTTCTCGCTAGCGCTGTCGCTTAATTCCCAGCACCGCCAGTATTGAGCGATGGCTTGTCGGAAGTTCCCAGCGAGGCTATAAGTTGCGGCGAGTTCCGCTCGAGACGCAATTGCATCCGGGCGTAATCGAAGTGCTTGCTTGAAGCTCTGAATGGCGGCTGCAAAATCGCCATCCTGTTTGGCAATGTGGGCAAGCAGTTGATACCCCTCCGGATTGCGTGGACTGTGTGCAATTACCTGTTTTGCTGCTGATGTCGCTTTTTCAAAATCGAGTGCCTTCAGATATGCGTTTGCAATATTTGAATAGTATTCACGCGCGTTGGGATTATCAATCTGCGCTAGATGCATGTAAACAGCGATGGCTTCATCGTACCTCCCCTCCCTCTTATGGATGTCTGCACACCATCTATTGATGGTTACATTATCCGGTTGAAGTGCCTTCGCCTCCAAAAGGATTTTAAGGGTGTCCGTTGTATTCCGTAACTTCAGGTACATTTTAGCGAGTTGCCTCAGGTGTGCAAACCTTTCGTCGCCTATAAGGGTAGGTTTCTCAAGTTCAGCTTCCAACGTCTGGATTTTAGCGGCGAGCGTTCCCTGCCGACGATAGAGTTCAATCCGCTGGTCATCCATCTGTTCCGCAAAAAACGGGTTCGGGGCAAGTTTGATAGCCTCTGTGTATTCCACTAACGCCGCATCGTAGTCCTTACTTTCCCTGAGCCGCCTTGCTAATGCCTCACGATATCGAAAATCGTCCGGTGCCAACGCTACCGCCTTTCGGCTCGCAGCGAGAGATTCAGGCAGGAACGTTTTGGTCTCAAGCAGCCTTGCTAATCGGTCATAGTTCGCTGCATCTCCCTTCTCATCGGCAACCATCCGATTCCATGTTGCAAGTGCTTGTTCCCGCTCCCCTTGGCGGAAGTAGAACTCTCCGAAATACTCAATATAATCCAGATTGTCCGGCGCGAGTGAGAGTGCCTGCTGATAGGCAGCGACAGCATCCTCTATCCAGTCATGTCCTGTGTAAATCTCTGCGAGGATAAGATGTACGTTTGCATTTTCAGGGTTACGCGTAATCATGTCCTGATAAGTTGCCCGTGCCTTGTCTTCATCGCCTAACTGTAGGTACAACTTACCTATTTCACGATAGATGCCGAAATCGTCCGGGTGCTGTTCCCGAAGCACCTCATATTCCGAAACAGCGTCCGCAAGCTTGTCCGAACTTCGCAGCGCAGCGATAAGATTCAAACGTAGGGACACATCTGTCGGGGCAAGTTCTAAACCTCTCCTATATGTCTCTATGCCCTCCGCTGTTTGTTGATTTTCAACATAAGCGGACGCGAGTAAACCGAGCAGCTCCGGGTCGTTCGGTGTTGTGGATAGCTTGGCTTGGTAATATGCAATTAGCTCTTGCCAATTTGCGTCAGCGGCGTAAATACTGATGATACGGTGTTGGAGGTCTTTCCGCAGCCAATTGCCCGGGGCAGTTAGTGCCAACGCTGCATCGTAACGCTCACGTGCCTTCTGATATTCCCCTGTATCTTCGTGAATCTTACCAATCTCTCGCAGACTCAGGCACACACGATACGGGTCATCCTTTTTCAATGCGATAATTGCTTCATGTTGGGCAATCGCTTGCGGGTAGAGTTCCTGTTCATAAAAAAGGTCGGCAAGTTCACGTCGAGCGAATATATTTTGCGGGTCAAGTTCGGCAATCTGCGTCCAAGCCGTAATAGCCTCGTCTACCCGGTCCCTGCTGAAATAGGCGCGTCCGAGGGCTTTGTAAATTGCAATGCGGTCATCGGGTGAAACGGTGCCGGTCTGTTGTGACAATGTTACGGCCTTCGTCAATTTATCAATTGCTACCTCATGTTGACGTAGTGTTCCGTAGAAACGTCCGAGGGCGAAGTACGGATAATAATCGTCCGGGGCAAGTTCAACGGCGCGTTGATAGGCAGCAACTGCTGCGGCATCCTGCCCGAGCCGTTTGTAGATATGTCCGAGAATAAGTTGAACGTTCGGGTCATTCGGTTTCGCTGCTGCTGCCGCTTGGTAATCGGTCACCATTGCGTCTAAACCGGTACCCTCCAGATAATACTGATATAGCCGGTCAAATGTACTCCCCTCCCGCGGCTTTTGATTCAGCATCTGTTTATAGCGGTCGATGATTTTTGTGTCCTCCGCTTCGTCCTGCGCGGCGGTTATTGATGTAAAGCACAGGATAGCACTCATTAGATATAGCAGAGATATGGCAATTGTGCATTTTTCTCGTCGAAACATGTGGAACCCTCCTTTTGTGTCTCACTTTCCATTTTCATCAACGCCGTTGTCTGTTTGACCGAAGGATGCTAATGTTAGCGTGTCGTGAAACCACCCTGTGCAATTGCTATGGACATAGACGATGTCGTTAATGACAATACGGCGATTGTTCGGAAACTTGCTTACCAGGTCGTGTCCGCGTAGATATCGCCCATCATAGCGTCTGAAGAAAACGGTGCGTCCCCCCTTTTCGATAAAAACTTCTGCAAGTTCACCGCCGTGCTCTTCAGTAATGTCAACATCCAGGGCGCGAAGACAGTGGAAAGTGTTTTCACCAATTGTTACGTGATATGTGCCAGCCCCGAATCCCTGTCCATCGGTGAGTTTATAAGTGCCATCGGGTTGAAGCGCGTAACGTCCATCGTCGACGATGCGGCGTTTACAAGGGCCACCCCATTGGTCTTCAAACCCTTCGTCTCCGATTGTATCAAAAATTCGTCTGCCATCTATCGTATTTACGACCGAAACCCACTTTGTGTGCGTTTCATCAATTGCGACATACATCAAATTTGGTGAGGGGGGCCAGTCTTTTGCAAGCCACTCCTTAAACTGGATTTCAACGCACTCAATTCCACGAATAATTGCTGGGGCGGTAGGAATCAATTGCGTTACAGCGTCTAATTTCTGTGTTTCGCCATCGTATTCAGCCCACATGTAGGCGGGGGCCATCTTGGGGATAGCAAACCACCACTGTAGCTCTTGACAATCCACCGCCTCAATTTGGTCTGAACTTTCAACTATCTTGATATCGGGTCGAGTGGGCGGAAAAGGGTGCAATACAACCTCACCGGGGCTTTCTATTGTCCATTTTGCGTCCATGTTTTATCCTCTTACAACGGTTTGATATTATGTTCTGGTTGCCGCACGATGTCTTCGTTGAAATCCGGTTAACTCGGTATTAATCATTAGCAGGTTGGCCATATAATTTGTTGATATGGTACTGCTGAATAGCAAGCGAGGCGATACCTACGCCAAATAGTGCTAACAACACACAAAGGATTGGCAGATTCTGATCGACTAGTAAATCGTTCTCAGACTGTACCTCATCAAAATCTTCGGTGTGGAGACCCCGTTGCTTTAGCACGGGGAGGAAACACCGCTCCTATATTGAAAGTTCAAGCGTGTGAGGACTTGAAAATCTGTGCGTTTCGCACCCGTTGTGAGGCGTTGACCTTCTAAGCTATAGATAGAAAACACCCCTTTTGCATTAATACCCGTAATAGGATGTCCTCGGTGGGACCTCGGACGTGTGATCCCGTGTTTGCTGTGCTTTATCACCGTGTTTTTCACAAGTCCGTTGCCTAACACAGTCCCGCCATATCTTGACCGTATTCCGCCCTTTGCTGGTTGTTCTCGGTGCAAGTTACGCCTTGCTACATCGGGGATATGCAAAACACGGCTGTATTGTCGGGTTTGAGTGCCATCGCTTTCTTTGTGTCACCATTGACAACCGAATGTGCCATCACCCAACTATCAACGCAGTGTGCATAGAATCAGAGAGTTTGTCTTGGCTCTTCTCTAATCCTGCGCGGAAGTCCACCTGCCTTTATAGCAAAACACATTGCCAACGCCATATGCTATCAACTCAGAGACAAACCAGCGTTTACCAACCTCCAACGGACTAAAAGCTGTGTTCCATCGCTTCTTACCCGGTTTTGTTCTTGCCTTGATGTCCTCCAAACAGATTTTTGTGACAGGATACAAGTCAGACAACCAATCCAGGATGCGGAGTTTCCAATCCCAACGGGCCCGGGTGCCTGCGGGGAGTTTCTGTCTGTTCGCACCTTTGTTGGTGCGGTTCTTGCGGTTGGGACACTTCCGAGAACGTCCGAGGTCCCAAGGACATCCTCTCCCTCTGCGGAGTTCACGTCTTTTCTCAACCTTCTTTCCAACTTTGTTATGTGCATCTGCCTGACGTTCAGATACGTAGTCGCAGATTTGACGGTAAATCCCTCTTTCTTACTTCCAGGACACCGACAACAATGTCTTACTCTATCACTCGGTTCTTTGTTGAGTGCGTTGTTCCAATAAGGTGTTGCTTCACCGCGTTTGACAAGTTTCCTTGCACGTGCAGCATGCATCGGCATCAGCTGTTGTCCGTCGTTTGTTTTGACTGGCACAAACATAAGTTTGTTTTCTCCTTACGGAAGTAAAACGGATGAAAACGGATGACCGTAGGTCATTTGTTTTCCCTCTTTCCTTCCGTCGGGTATATATTGCCCCATCCAGATCAGGGGTTCGTAGTGGAATCAGACTTGGGGAGCATCCGAAACATACTTTAGGCTGCCACACCCAGAACCCCCGATTATTACTGTAGAAAGTAGTTTAACTTGTGGAGACTGCTTGGCAGGCAGTTCGCCAAGCCCCCACGCTTTAGCGGGGGGTTACTGACTGATGCTCATTGCCATCTTATATTCATAGTAGAGGGCAAAGAGGCCACAAGTGATTATCGTAAGAAAGAGCCAGAGCCAAAAGGAATACTCGTCTCTTTTTAACCAGGCATTGAGGGTATCCATCTGCTTGTATTGCCAGTAGAGCCCATAGATACCACAAGTGAGTAAAGTTGCTAAAACACCGACAGCAATACTCCGTACAGCCTCGGATGCCGGATACGGATATTCGCCAAGTGTCGTAATAGGGGTCTGCTCTGTTTTCGACCTAGAAATGACGATGACTATTAGGGCGAGTCCTAAACCCACAAAAAATATGATAACAATCGCGAGTTCCAACAGGCCGGGTAAAAATAATTCCATATTTCTTCTCCTTTAATTAGCAATTGGCGATTGGCAATTGGCAAATTGGCAAGAGTTTACGATTGCATCTTATGTTTCTGACACGCGTCAAATATTTCTATGTAAAAACCAACAGCCAACAGCCATAGACCCACAGCCAATGGCGAGTTTCCGTTCGTTCAATCCGTGCTACAATCTAACTCTCTTTCAGGCGTTTGACGGCCTCTAATTTTGTTAGCTGCCAATCTGTCCAATCTTTTTCGCCTTCATACCGGACGATGTCGTGAATGGTTGCTCTCGGTTGATAGGTCACATAGTTTCCGGTGTGCCAACCGAGATTTCGGTAAATCATGAAATCCCCCGGTCCCAGATGCACCTGAACGGCTCCCGGAAACTGTCGGCAGTGGTCAAGGTAAACCCGTTCTGCCTCCGCATTGGATTGTCCATCGGCAGGTTTTCGCAAGGTGGGGTCGCCTGTTGTCTGCTGTTCGCCGGGCATATCCCACTGGCGGAGATGGCTGCCAGGGACGAACCATGTGCAAGAATCGGCATAAATTGCACAGTTGACCTGATTGAAGTGGCGGAGGTCGTACCAGACTTCAGCAAGCTTCGCGTTGACGGTATCATCGCGTGCTTCAGGGGGCACCTCGACAACCCCGTCTCGATGCCACCCGATATGCCAGGGATGGTCACAAGGTTCAACGAGCAATCCCATAATGTCCACGTGCCCGTGTGTGTAGTCATCGCCAAGCAATTTTTGAGTTGCCTCTTTAAGTTCGGGCAACTCCGTGTAGTCATAAAAAGGCTTGAGATTGAGTTCATCTCCATAGTTCGACAAGGGCTGAATACGTTGCGTCTGGGGGCCGTTAAGTTTATGTGCCAAATTCCGTGCTTTTTCGGCTTCTCTGCGTAAATCAGTGAGCAATGACGGTGGAACAATCCCTCTAAAAATGAGATAGCCTTGCGAAAGATATTCGTTGACCATTGAATCCTGAAATTGAAATGCCATTTTTTTTTCTAATAGAATTGTAGATTTTGCAACGCCTGCAATGGTAATTGCATTATAGCATTTTACGCGGATTGCGCGGATTTTAAGATGCGTAACAATCTCTTTGGCAATTAGCTCACTGGCGATTAGCAACACTGGCAATTAGCAAATTGGCGATTAGCAAAAGGTTTCCAAGAGCCAATCTGCCGCGTTACCACTCTATATCCTCCATGGCTTGCACCTCTAACGCCTGTGTGAGGATCGAATCTAGACGGTCGAGACTGCGCATTCTCCTGATTTTACGGGTGAGGGGCTCGGGAACATCGCCAAAACGGGAATATAGCACTTTCAGGGTAACCTCCCGCTTCTCACGAACCACACCGCGCTGTTCACCGCGTTTTTCACCGATTTCTATGCCGCGTTTTTCACCGATTTCTATGCCGCGCTGTTCACCGATTTCTATGCCGCGCTGTTCACCGCGCTGTTCACCGCGCTGTTCACCGATTTCTATACCTTGTTCCATCAACTCATGTGCTATTGTGCGTGTCATTGAATTTACCTCCAAAGTAGGTGTCCGTCTATCAACAAGTTCTATCAACGCTTCATGCTCCTCCGGAGGCCGGCGATACATGATAAGCGATAGGATATATTGAATTGCCTCGCGTTTTTCAGCCTCCTGCCCAGCAGGAAGGGTCCCAATGTGCATTAGCATATCGACTAAGGCCCGTCTTAGCTCCGCTGTGCTTGCATGCTCTTTTTGCAGCACCGTCAGCAGCCAACCTATTAGATTTTCTGTCTGCGTCAGCACTTCCACCTCTGTCTCTTTGACATTCAGCTGCACCGTCTCAAACTTGGGAATAAAACGTTCCAGCTCCTTGGGGAGGTCCATGAGTGCTTCCAGGGTCAGCGGAACGTTCCAGCTCTGGTCGCCTGTGTAAAAGAGTATCGGCAGAATCGGTGACAAGCGGCGTTCATTTTTGGGAGTCTTGTCTTTCTGCCATCGTCTGATTTCTGCGTCCCATATCAATACCATGTAACGTAAAACACGAAACCCCATCGTCTCGTCCACCGTCGATTGGTGTTCGATAAGAATATGGATTATCACATCATCGGTTTTATCTGCTGTTTGAAAAGGCGCGCGATACAAAATATCCGCTTCGCGTTCCCGTAAGTCTCTCGGAATGAAGCTTGTGCTAAGCCGCTCAAGCCCGCTAAAGTTGATACTTTCCGCAAGGTCGGGGGCAGCAATCTCTACCAAACCCTGAACGTTTCCCGGTCTTTGAAACAACAGACGCAGGCTTCTGTCTGAAAAGTGTGCAACCTTTCCGCCAAGTAAATCATTGAGACCGTTCGTCTCTTTCGTTTCCTCTGCCATTTTCCTTCTCAGTTTCTTAGGAATTAAACAGTATCGTCAAGTAAAACAGACAAGTTTAGTATAACACAATTTGACAAAACATGGCAAACTTTTTTGGGATGCGATTCAGGGCCATTTAGTTGGACAGAACTTTGGACAATTTTAGTACGGTTTAGATTTCATGCAACTAAACCAGCATATCGGGCGGGGAAACCCCGCCCCTACGAACCACACATCATAACAAAAGCGTGTAGGCACCTTCCCACCTTCCACCCTTCCACCTATTCGTCAGCAGTTCGTTTCTGAAGGAAATAGATGCTCGCGACTATTACCATAGCCACAAGGAATGCCCAGATATTATTAATGTAAGCAAGGAGGGCCGCGAGTGCAAGCAGCAACGATTCATACCATCTCGCCTTGCGCATAAAGTAGCCTATCGTTACGATGGAAAAGATGATAGTGCCGACCCCCGCTGTTACAATAGAGAAGGCGTTTTGGAAAAGTGTTCCGGTAAACAGGATATGCGTATATGCGAACAGAAGGGGCATTATATATAGAAGTTTGGCAAACTTAAAGCAGGTCCACCCGGTCTTCCACGGGTCAGCGCGGGCGATGGCAGCACCGGCGTAAGCCCCAAGTGCTACCGGTGGCGTAATATTGGAATCTTGACTGAGCCAGAAGATGATGAGGTGCGCGGCAATAATCGGTACACCCATATCGGTGTTTGTCAGAATAGGAACAGCTAACTCGGCGGTAATCAGATAGGCAGCAGTGACGGGTATTCCCATCCCTAAGATTAAAGAGGCGGCGGCGAGAAGCAGAATCGCAATAGCCTTGCTGCCGTTTGCCACGGATAGAACTAATTCAGGGAAAATCCGTCCTAGGCCAGTCAGGTCAATTACGGCGACGATAATGCCAATAGTGCCAACCGCGCCGCTAATTGCAAGGGAATTCTTCGCGCCAGTGACCATTGTTTCCCAGATTCGCTTTGGGGTCAACCGTGTTTCCGGGCGGAAATAGCTGACTGCAATCGTGACAAGAATTGCAAAGAATGCGGACTTGTAAGCGGTATATTCTGCGATGAGGAAACCGATAAGGGTGATTACCGGTAGGAGGTAATACCAATCATTTTTGAGGAGTGTAGAGAGCTTCGGTATCTCTGATGGGGGAATCCGTTCAAGTTGCTGTTTTTTCGCCTCAAAATGGACGATGACCCAAACGGATAAGAAGTAGAGGAGCGCGGGTACAATTGATAAGAGGGCAATTTGGGTATACGGCAATCCTGTCCGTTCAGCTATCAGGAATGCGCCGGCTCCCATAACCGGCGGTAGGAATTGTCCGCCGACAGAGGCGGATGCCTCAACTGCACCTGCTACATGCGGTCGGAAGCCGGTTTTCTTCATCAAAGGAATGGTAAACGCGCCGGTTGTGACGGTGTTAGCGATGGCACTTCCCGCGACAGAGCCGAAGAAGCCGGAGGTGACAACAGAAACCTTGGCTGCCCCACCAATTGACCTGCCCGCAAGGGACATGGGCAGGTTGATAAAAAACTGCCCGACACCGGACTTTTCTAAGAACGCACCGAAAAAGATAAAGATGATTACATAGGTCGCCATCACGGAAGCCATGATGCCGAAGATGCCATCCTGACTATAAAAGCAGTGTTCAATAATGCGTGGCAATGTGAAGCCGGTGTGTGAAATCGCATCGGGCATCATACGACCGAAAAGCGCGTAGAGAATCCCTGCCGCGGCGATAACGGATAACCCCCATCCAACTGTGCGCCGGCTGACCTCAAAACTGACGATGAGCCCGATGGCACCCATAACAATATCCAAACGCGTATAGGCACCGGCCCGGCTCGCTAAATTCGGATACTCTACAATCCAATAACTGATTGCACATAAGCTCAATCCCACCAGCAACATATCTAAGAGAGAAGGGCGCGAAGTAGGTGAACTCTTGCGGAATTTATAGAGGATACCGATTAGCACACATGTCAAAATCAGATAGAAGCCGAGGTGGTACTGGTCAGCGGCGGTACCGAAGCCTGCACTATAGATGTAAAAAGAGACGAGGAACACCGCCCCTATTTCAAAAATCCACTTTGAGAGTCCTTTCAATTCGGTGCGCTGTGTGTTAAAGCTTGTTGTTTCTTTTGTTTCCGTTTGGGTTTCCATAAAACAGTATTGCAACACTCTTAAAAATTGGTTTTAATCCCGAACGTGAGCGATGTTTTGCGAATCGGTTCAAATCGGGAGCCGCCCGTTTCTGTTTGGACGCGTCGGAATCGGTATTCACGGAGGACAACGGCTTCAACAGGGGGATAGATTTCGTAGCGAATTTCCATGGTGAATGCCGACTTTTCATCTAGGTCAAAGAGGTCTCCGAAGAAGTCTGTTTCTCCTGCCTCACCGATATCGCGTTTTGTATAGAATGCACGGAACGCAAGCCGAGGCACTAACCCTGACTCGGTAACGCCTAGATAGAGTTTGGGATGGGTGTTGGTGTAGTCTTCAAGAGTGCCGAGGAAATGTATCTGGGGTACGGGGTGCCAGATAAGTTGTGAAAAAAAGCCGCGTCTGCTTTCAATGTTTGTTTCCACGCCTAAAAAGTCGGGCGTACCGGGCTCCGGCGATTGCGATTTCGCAGCTTCATACATATAATCAAAGACAGAGGGGATATATCCATCAGCAAAGATTCGGTATTCTGCCTTGAAAATGGCAGTCGTAAATGCGAATCCGACACCAAGGGCGTTGCCCCAGGTCAAATCTGTTGTGGCATTCTCATCTCCCTCCGCTGTGTGCTGCTCGGTTTCTGTTTGCGATTCGGGCTCGTCGGAAAAAGGATTTTGCAAGACAAAATCGTTATAGAGGTCAAGTCGAAACGCGCTACGTTCGAGAATAGGAAATCCGACATCAAATCCGACTGCATGGAACGGTTCTTCCCCATCTTCTACCAAATTTGGGTCGATATCGGTGAGATAGGTGGCTCCTACTTCAAACCGTGTTAGCAAATTGTTATTTTCGGGACGTTGAAAGGGTCTATAAAACATGCGTCCGCCGAAAATTGTTGGCTCACCGAGATTATTCACCACCGTTTCAAGACCGTACCGGTTGTCAGTCTGTCTGAGATTAAGGCGTAACCCCCGTCGGTCGTAATTGGAATAGCCGGACATAATTGAGCCGTGTCCGATTGTAAGGTATTCCAATTCACCGAAACGGATGTAGAATGGGTCGTAAGGTCGCCCATAGCGGATGTACCGAATTAACCTCAGATAGGTGCTTGGGCTGTCCCATTCTTCACCATCTTCAGCGAGGAATTGCAACTCGTCTTCGGTTGCGTAAGGGTTGTAGAGGAAGACGAGGTCTAGGCCGATGCCGATTTTTCCGAGGGGTATATCGGGTTGGAGTTGGAGCCGAATGTAGGCATCGCCATCAATGAAGGATAACCCGCCGCCATAGAGTCCACTCGTCAGGAAGTTCTCTCCATCGATACCGGTTAAGAGATTAACTTTCTTTACCTCTTCATCCTGGGCAAGGGTGGGTAGGACTAGGACAAACATTAAAATTCCGATTATTGCAGCGATGCTGCCGCTTTTCGCGCTCGGGTTTGCAAAAACTGTAATTATTTTTTTCATCAATCAATAATTCCCCCATCTTTCATGTGAATGATACGTTCGGCGTTCTGTTTTAATCCCTCATGGTGTGTTACGATAGCGATAGTGGTTTGATGTTCTTGACGGAGTTCCTGAATCAGGCTCATCAAGTTGTCGCTTTGTCGGCTATCAAGGTTAGCCGTAGGTTCATCAGCGAAGATAATTTTTGGACGATTTGCAAGGGCGCGCGCAAAAGAGACACGTTGTTTTTCCCCGCCGGACAGTTGCGCTGGTCGATGGTGCAGACGTTCACTTAAGCCGACCTGTGTGAGCAGCTCTATAGCGCGGTTTTGTGCTTCGGTTGCATCTGTTTTTGCGATAGCCATAGCAACCATCACGTTTTCAAGTGCGGTGAGATACGGTAAAAGGTGGAACAGCTGAAAAACAAACCCAATCTTCTCTCGGCGTACTACGCTAAGGTCCTGATTTTTCGAGATGGCGGTGCCATCAATTCGGAGCTCACCTGCATCCGGGGTTAAAATACAACCGAGTACACTAATCAGTGTCGTTTTTCCGCATCCGCTGTCCCCCATTATCATGACTAATTCGCCTGCTTCGATACGGATATCGACCGAATCGATTGCTAGGACAGCAGCATCGCCTACCCCAAAACGTTTGGTCAAACCGATTCCTTCTATAATTTCCATAATGCACCCCTTAATTCCATATTTGTCTTTAAGCGGAGGCCGTGATTTAATTAATTTCACCACGGAACGCTATCATCGGATCGACGTTAATTGCCCTCCGTGCTGCGAAATAACCACACCCACAACAGACGATAAAACTGATGCCCGCCACAATCGCCGATTCAACAAAATGGATTGCAACGAAGATGGGGGCAGCAGCAGCAAATAGATAGGCAAGGACAAATCCAAGCGTGACACCGACAGCGGAGATGAGGATGACCTGTTTTAGCAAAAGGGATATCACATAACCGTTTGAAGCCCCGATAGCTTTTAGCACTCCAATTTCTTGTGTCTTTTCGAGCATCGTCACATAAGTAATCATCCCGACAAGTAGTCCTGCCGCTAACCAGAGCATGACACGCAAAAATTGTACGGCTTTCATCGGTTCGTCGACATAATACTCCGTGATGTCTTTGAGTGTTTGCGCCATGGTTGTCGCTTCAATAACCCCCTCACCTCTTGTACTAAGTGCTGCTGCAACCTCTTCCGGTTCATAATTCGGTTTGACTTTAGCAATCATCATGTTGAAACGGGGATATTCTCCTAGCAATACTTGCTGTGCGGTTCGGACATCCATAAAGAGCAGCGGTGTATCCAGAACGAACATGAGGCTTTTAGTTTTTCCAACGACTCTCAGTGCCTCTTTGCCAATCGTAATCTTCTCGCCAATTTCAAGTCCCATCTTTTCATCAACGACAACTTCAAGCGGGATGGTGCGGACAATGTTATACCCTTTGCTTTTTTGAAACATCCTTCCCTCTTTTAGCTGCGTGGGGCCGCCGAGTCCTCGCGAACCGACAATAATGGCTTTGGTCGTTTTCCCTTTAATTATCGGGCGAGCTTGAGCGAAAATCAGTGGGGATGCGGTCTCTGGAGCTAAACCTTCACCGATATAGGTCGGGAGGTATTCCTCAATAAGTAGCGAAAATCCGATAAACGCACCGCCTGAACCGTCAGCGGATACCCATATTTCCGCCCCGGTTGATTCTATATACTGTCGTGCTTGTATACGCATACCGTTCATAATGCCGCCTAACAGCAGAATAAGTGAAATCAAGAGGGTGATTCCTATTGCTGTTAGGATAACCCTTGCTTGACGATACCGCATGTCTTTGAGAAAAAGCGTTTGAATCATGGGGGCCTCCGCTTGCCAAGAGCTATTTGCTTTTTTGCTAATGGCTAATTTGCTATTGTAAACTTTTCGGGCATTGTTTTCCGTTTTCGTCTGTGCAGTTGGACGTGCGCCAAGTACGCGCCATCATCTGCGTCGGTACCGGTGTCCCGGTCTAAAAAGAGCGGAAAATCGGATGCGGGTGGTTTTGCGTTGTGATAGGCGTGTCCATAACTCCGCATAATGATGCGCTGTTCGCGGTTGAGCGTCTCTAACCACTCCGATGAGGAATGAAACCGATCGGCGGGTGTTAACCACGATGGACAATACGCAACGAAGATGTTGTAGCGTACGATGTCGCTTTCGTTCGGCTCCACACGGTGCCAAATACTGGAGTGCATCACTGTCATTGTCCCTTTACGTGGACAGACGACCCTTTCTCCCGGAATACTTTTGTGCGTATCGTAGCCATCCATATACTGTTGTCGGTGACTCCCGGGGAGGACAACGAGGTTGCCCATCTTCTCACGAGGGAGGTCTGTCAACCAATATCCAATTTTGATTTGCAACGGCAATTTATCCGAAAACACGCCGTAAGGCAGTGCTCGCGCACCGTCCGGATGCCACTGATTGTACTGTTTGCCACCGGGCGGTCTCAGAAAAAATTGACTCTGATGCAGTTTAAGGAGTTCTCCGAAGAGGTCGTAGGCGAAACCGACATGTCGTTCGTGGTCGATTAATCCTGTAAAAACAGGGTCGCGTTCTACGATATTCTCCATGCCTATATAGCCGCCGGGTGTATACTTTGGATTGCGCGCAGCGACGCGGTCGATTGCATCGATATAGGTCTGTACGTCTTCATCGGAGATAGCGTCTTCAATGAAGATGATGCCCTCTTCGTTGAACGTTTTCCACTGCTCCGGTGTGAATCCGGGGGGTGCTATGCGATACTTCTGTGCGGTTTCCATCGAGCAACTCCTTATACGAAATATCGTTAACTTATGTTCGCTGCTTAGTCCGAGTCGCGTTCACGTTCGCGTGCCCGTTGCCGGTCGCGTGAATATTTCATTGTCCAGTACGTAAATTTCCGCAGCGCAACCATTAACAGCAAGATCATCAGGTTTATCCAAAACGTATCATCAATGACCTGATTAAAACGTTCCAGGCCATGGAGTTCAGGGTCTGTTGCGCGCCAAGCCCTGACATAGCAGTAGGTAGCAATTGCAAGCGGAATCAGGATAATCCAAACAGCGACTATCCCCTCTATTACGACTAATGTCAACTCAGCGGCGTGTCCTAACAACCTCCGCAGTCTATTAAATTTATTCACATCAAACCTCCTAATTTAATCTCAGTGGAGGAACAGGAAAAGCGCCGGCGTATTCCTCAAGATGCGTTGTAGGGAACAAAGGCACGAAACCTTCACCCTACAACACTTAGGCTACCTGTTTTATTGCTTCTCACGTAAACGTGCTTCTAGGTCTGCCAATTCATCGGATAACGCTGCTGGCAATCTGTCACCAAAACGTTCGTAATGCTCTCGAATCAACGCAATTTCGTTGAGCCATTCTTCAACATTAACGGTCAGAAGTTCTTCCATCTGCGCTTCGGTTACGTCGACGCCGGTAGTGTCAATTGCGCCGGGGGCAGGTAGGTATCCGATGGGGGTTTCGACTGCCTCACTCTGTCCGGCGACGCGTTCAACGATCCATTTGAGGACACGGCTATTTTCACCGAAACCTGGCCAGAGCCATCCGCCATCAGCATCCTTACGGAACCAATTGACGTAGAAAATTTTCGGCAGTTTATCAGCATCGGTACTTTCTCCCATCTCCAACCAGTGTGTGAAGTAGTCGCCCATGTTATAGCCGCAGAAGGGGAGCATGGCCATGGGGTCTCGGCGGAGTTCCCCGACGGTGCCAGCAGCAGCGGCGGTGCGTTCGGAGGAGGCGATGGAACCGATAAAGGTGCCGTGTTGCCAATTAAACGCCTCAAATACAAGCGGTACCGTATTAGCACGTCGCCCGCCGAAGAGAATGGCTGAAATAGGTACGCCGTTCGGGTTTTCCCAGTTCGGGTCAATGATAGGACATTGTGATGCGGGGGTCGTATATCGTGCGTTCGGGTGTGCGGCTGTTTTTTCGTCTCCGGGGTGCCACTCTTCACCGAGCCAGCTTGTGACGGTTTCCGGGGGCTCTTCACTCATATCTTCCCACCAGACATCGGTATCCGGTGTGAGCGCAGCGTTCGTGAAGATAGAGTTTGATTCGAGGGTGTACATTGCATTCGGATTGGTCTCCATAGAGGTGCCGGGGGCAACGCCGAAGAAACCGGCTTCCGGGTTTATGGCGTAGAGCCGTCCATCTTCACCGAATTTCATCCAGGCGATATCATCGCCGATGGTTTCCGCTTTCCAGCCGGGCATTGTGGGGGTTAGCATAGCGAGGTTGGTTTTTCCACAAGCACTCGGGAACGCTGCGGCGATGTATGTCTTTTCACCTTCCGGATTGGTTAATCCCAAGATGAGCATGTGTTCCGCCATCCATCCATCGTTTTTCGCCATAATTGAGGCGATACGGAGTGCATAGCATTTCTTGCCGAGCAATGCGTTTCCACCGTAACCACTTCCGTAGGACCAGATGGAGCGTTCTTCCGGAAAATGGACGATGTATTTGTTATCCGGGTCACACGGCCAGATGACATCGGTTTGTCTGGGTTCCAGCGGCATTCCGACGGAGTGTAAGCACGGTACGAAATCGCCATCCTCGCCGAGGATATCTAACACGTCGCTGCCCATACGGGTCATAATTCGCATATTGACGACAACGTAAGGCGAGTCGCTGATTTCAACGCCGATATGCGAGATAGGTGAACCGAGGGGGCCCATGCTGAAAGGTATGACGTACATGGTTCTGCCTTTCATACATCCCTGGAAGAGCCCCTTTAAGGTAGTTTTCATTTCATCAGGGTCATGCCAATTGTTTGTTGGTCCTGCTTCAATTGGGGTTTTGGAACAGATGAAGGTGCGGCCTTCAACACGTGCCACATCTGCGGAATCGGAACGCGCGAGGTAGCTGCCCGGGCGTTTCTCTGGGTCTAATCGTACAAAGGTCCCTTTTTGGACTAATTCCTCACACAATCGGTCGTTTTCTTCTTGAGAACCGTTGCACCAATATATGTCATTGGGTTCGCAAAGTTTTGCTGTTTCTTCGACCCAACTGAGTAATTTTTTGTTGTTTGTCATGCGACAAATCTCCTTCCTAGTTTCATATATCTATATTACCACAAGATTGTAAAATTTTGCAAATCAAAAGTGATGCTGGGTGTGTAAAGTTTTTGTACAAAACCGGTGCATAAGTTACACTTTTGACACAAAGTGTAACTTATGGTTTTGTGTATTGCATGTGTGTGAACGCACGCCCAGTCTATGTTTATAAGCGGTTTTGACCTCTCTCTTTCGCAACACAAAAAAAACGCGTTGTGTCATTTCGACCGCCGATTTCGGGTATCAGTTCTGCGGAGTTTTCTTGTCGTTCTGCCTCCTACTTTTTTGTGCGGTTCCGGTGCATAAGTTACACTTTTTGACACAAACGCCATCGGTGTCCAATCCGGTGAGTTGCAAAACGCACCGCTTGCCTCCCCAAAATGTTTTGGGGTGCTGTTATATTATACCATTTTTATTAATTATTCTATCATTACCGGTTGTTAGAAATCAAACGGAAGAACGTTTATGCTACAATAAAGAGCACAAACTGGAAGTTTATGCTACAATAAAGAGCACAAACTGGAAGTTTATGCTACAATAAAGAGACATTTTCAATTAGAAATGGTATTAGTTGCGAACTGTTCTATTTTTCTTCATAAAAAATATCGCAGACGTACAAAAACTTTACACACCCGTGATGTCTGCCTCCTACTTTTTGAGACGGGTCCGGTGCATAAGTTACACTTTTTTCCGGTCGAACAATTCCCTACTTTGATTCAAATCACTTTTGGCGGATAACCGAACGCTCCTATTCCTAAAGCTTGTCTCCTTTGAAACGATGAGATAGTCGTTATCACAAGTGTAATCCCATAACTCGGTATCCGTTGCCGTATTTAATCCTATCGTTTTGACCTGGGTAGAATTAACCCAAGTTACGACTTGTGCCAGTTAACGAATTGTTTTTGTTGTTTTCACAAATATTTGACATTCATATAAAGATATCGTCCCTATGGGACTAAGAGTTGGGCGTTAGCGGACCTTCTATAAATATATCGTCCCTACGGGACTAAGGCCGACTTATCGCCCAATATTCGGGCAAACAGACCGTTCCTCATACTAGGGGAAAACTCTTTTCAAACTCACGTTTGTGTGAGAAACTGTCAGAAAAATCAGAGACGCTTAGCAAATCCGGTATCAGGTTCACAGGACTTTTCCAAACTATAGCGATTTAAAAAGACTTCGGTAAACCAGACCCTGAAGTTATTTTTATTGATGAAATCTTTGAACATCACGGATCAATGGGTTGTATTCAGGACATATAGATTCAACTCAAACTCAGATAATTGGCGAGGGTATTGACTTATAAGTTTTTAGACCTGGAAACACCGTCTTTAATGAAAATATGCTGATAATTAGCTAATATTTGTCCCGTTCACTTCCAATTCGCACACAAATACGCACAATCTGGAAGATTATGCTACTATGTGGCAACTTAGGTGTAGAATTAGGAAACAGGTCCGCCAGGAGCGTTATCCGTGATTACCGTTAAATCGCGCATTCTCTCAAGGGCAAAGACACGAGTGGCCTGACGTAACTCACAAAATCCCTCAACACACAACGTCTCCCCAGATTCCCGGCTGTTCGGAATATTAAAGAGTCTCTCCGGTATAACCACACGCGTTCTATAGTTTTTGACACTCGGCTTTTTATAGTCAAAACGAATCTTCCGGTCGTTATCAATAGCATCCTGAATCTCTGTGACCTGTTCTGCAAACTCGGCTTGTGAGGGTTTTAGTTTGAATGTGCTGGCAGTATTTGCCGCCCCGTGGATTTCTACATGACACGGTGAACAAATCAGTTGCAAGTTGTCTAACTCGTTAGTCCCATCTTCAAACAGGGAATATTTATGAACTAAATAGAGCACCCCTTCATTGCCACATTCCGAACAGATTGCCCCATCTTGCTGGATCAGCTGCTGTTTTCTCTGTTCCCAATCGGGTGGGTACCCCCTAAATCGGTCATAGATAGCGGTCAATTCTGATATGACCCTACCCAATTCGGTGGTTAGACTTTTTCGTTCTATTTCATTCAGCACTTCAGTCTTTTCAGGGTTGAATGGAACAAATAACGACAAAATCAGCTGTGATTTCTGCACTCGTAGGATGGATTCAAGTTCATCTTTCCGCATTTGCAATGTGAGCAGACAAGGTTCGTGGAGAAAACGTCCATCGGAGAGCTCGATATCGTACTCGTAGTCGGCATAAGTTCTACATACGCTACAATAAGGCATTTTGTAGTCTCCTTTTCAGTAGGGTTGCTGATGACGTTCATCAATTGATTATATTCGGGTTGTCTGTTTCCTTAGGAGGTGCGGTGCGTAGGGGCGGGGTTTTCCCGCCCGATTTGAAAACCGTGTTTGAGGAACGGGATTGTAACCCGAATACTGATGTTCGCAGGCGTACTCTGATTAAATCATCAAAATCTTCGGATTGGAAACCCCCAGCATTTATGCGGGGGAGGAAAATCCGCCTTTATAGTTGAAGTTCAAGCGTGTTAGCACTTGAAAATCTGTGCGTTTCACACCCGTTGTTAATCGGTGTCCATCTAAACTATAGACAGAGAATAGGCCTTTAGCATTAACACCCGCCAGGCGTGTGAGTCCATATTTGTCGTGCTTTATCAATGTGTTTTTAACGAGGCCATCGCCTAATAAGGTGCCCCCATATCGCGGACGATTGCCACCTTTCTGCGGGTTTTGTCTGTGGAGTTCTCGCCTGCGTATCGGTATCGGTGAGATATAGAATATATCAGTATTGTCGGGTATCTCTAAACCGCCCACGGTGTGATATGCGAGGCACCAACTATCAACGCAATGTGCCTCAAAGGTTTCAGCTAACTTCTTTGACGACTTGTTGAGACCCAGACGCTCGCGTATCTCTTTGGTTTCAAACCCTTGTATCGTCAGGAGTTCCCATCGCTTTTCTACCTCTGAATAGAACCAATGCTTGCCGACTTCCAAAGGACTAAAGGACTGATTCCACTGCTTTTGATACTGTTTTGTCTGCGCCTTAATATCCTCAACACAGACGTGTGTAACAGGATAGAGGTTAGACAACCAATCTAATATCCGAAGTTTCCAATCCCATCTCGCACGTGTGCCTGCGGGGATACGCTTCCGGTTCGACAGGTTGTGCTGTTTCTTTTTCCGATTCGGACATTTCCGTGTGCGTCTGCTTCTCCGCAACTTCCGACGCTTCTCGATTTTCTTTCCAACCTTGTTGTGCGCGTCTGCTTGCACATTCAGGTAGGTATGTGCCTCGCTCTTGACGGTAAAGCCTTCCTTCTTACTGCCAGGGTCTACGCCTACGCATATCTCTTGGAAGTATCTATCCGAAGGCTCGGCGTTAAGGCGCACACAAAAAACGCCATTCTTCCAAAAAGGTGTCGCTTTCTTGTCTTGTATCCACTTCCTTGCCCGCGAAGGCTTTGTTGGCATCAGTGGATTTTGGTTTTTGTCAACGACAGGAACAAACATAGTTTGTAATTCTCCGTAGAGTTTGTATTTCCCCATCCAGATCGGTATATCAGCGTTTACATCGGACTTGGGGAGCATCCGAAACACCGTTGTGTACCACCACAGATATACCGATATATTACTGTAGTGAAGATCTTAATCCTTGACAGGGAACGTGTGTGGCTACGCTTTGTCAAAGCACCCAAGCTTTAGCTGGGTGATCTTTACTATAATAATGCCTACTATAGTTTGGACAATTCCTATGAGATAGATGCCCCATTCGCAAAGCATTGCTGATTTTTCTCAAAGTTTCTCACACACATACAACTAGGAGAAAAATAAACTCCAATGTACGAAAACGCAGTCCCAGCGGGGCGGTATGTTTATAGAATTATGAAATTGCCATTCGCGTAGATTATTACGCGAATGGCAATTTAGGTAAGATTCTACATAGAGAGAAGCATGAAAGGAAATGCTTCTCTTTATTATACATCCCAATAGAATTATACTACATCTTCCGCTAAAAAGCAAATAAAATTTTATGCGGAAGCGTGCAAAATCTTTTTCGTAGTCGGCTTCAGCGGGGTTTCTGATGACATTCACCGATTATATTCAGGAAAGTCCATCCCAATATTTCCACATATCTTCAGGCGTTTCAAACTTAATCTCATCCAGGTCCTTTCTGCGATACCTGCCGATGAGTGCAATTCTGACGTTACGTCCACAGTTCATGCCAGCAGTGTGTGTCATCTGATGGTGCCAGAAACAGACATCGCCTGCGCCGCCTGTGAACTCATAACTCGGCCCCAAATCAAACGGAGCAACGCCACCCGGAAGACTATCCAAATCGTGATGTCTGAAGTATTCTGCCCAGATACGGTGGCTTCCAGGCCAGATGGTAAACCCGCCGCCCTGTTCTTCAACCGTGTCCAGATAAACAGTTGCACCGAGTGTAAATGAACCGACAACCCCTTTAGGCACACCGTTATGTGGCGTGTGGTAACCATCGAGGTGTCCGAGCGGTTCACGCCATTCTCTGTCAGGGTCGGGAAAATTGATATGCGGGCCCGCACCGCCCCCCGTATGTAGCTTTTCCTCACCCACCATCTCCTCAGCCATAGCGAAGACGTTGTTTCCATAGATTGTGCCCCGTATAACATCCTCACCGCCGATAGGCGCGGTTCGATATCCCTTCCGTATCCAGGATTCGGGGTCGTTTCTATCTTCGTCGATGGATTCCCAGACCCTATCAAGCGCGGCATCTATCGCTTCCTGCGTAAGCGCACCACGCACAATTAGATAACCGTTCTCTTTAAAAAATTCTTTATCTGCATCCGTTAAATATAGCATAGTTTTCCACTCCTTTGGCAATTAAGCACTAACAACAAATCCGTTCTCTTCAACTGCTTTTTGATACGGGCCCTCGTCCAGACTCAATCCGAAACCGGGCAGGTTAGGAACATTCACGTAACCGTTGGAAATGGAATACGCTGAATCATCTACACCGGGCGTAGTGGCATGATCCCATTCAACAAACTCGAAACGTTCTACCTTCGCAGCGAGGTGCCCCGTAACAAAATTACCGTAGTATCCCCCGTAATGATGTGGTGCCGTGCCGACGTTGACGGCATCCAATTCGGGGCCCAGTTCAAGCCAGCGAGAGAAACCGGGGTGAAAAATATCGTATTGGACAATATCAATAAGACCGTTTTTTGCCCAGTTGATTAGGTGAGGGGATGCCCCCCCTTCACCATCAGCGATTTTAGTTTTAATTCCTTCAGCGTTCAGCCACTCCTTCAGGAGACTATAGACCCGTGCGTCTTCGTGGAAGGCTTCCTCCACCCAGTACACATTCGCATCGGCTGTTCCGCTCAATACCTGCTTGGTAATGTTGAGATTGTAACCGTTGTTTGCATCTATTAGGATTGTAGCATCAGGTCCCACTGCGTCACGCACAGCATTTATAACATTAATATCACGTTGCGTGCCTTTCTCAAGAGGCATGTGCATTGCCCCACGGCCCACCTTTATTTTGAAAGCGTTATGCCCGCGTGCTACCCCCTCAAGTGCCTCGGAGGCGATGAGCGCAGCAGCTTCCGCATTGTCATCGAGGTGTAGGTCGTCGATGTAAAGAGACGTATCGTAACACGGGGCTTTAAAGTCGGCATCTTCCCCGGCCAGCATTGCATAGACCGGTTTCTGTGCCAACTGTCCAACCAGATCCCAGAGTGGATATTCCATATATTGGAATTCCTCGGTTACGCCGTTTTCTTCATCAAACGCCTCGCTGAGTTGAAAACCGACAACGGTTTCCGCTCTATCACGTGAGAGCGACGAAAACCCGATACCGCTTACCCCATCAGCCGTTGTTATGCGTGCAATAGGGGGCCGTACATGTAACCCGTGTTCGCCAAGTCGCGAGTTGCACCCGGCTTTACGCGGACGTTCGCCTGTTAAACGTGCCCATTCAATTCGTTCTATCTTTACATTTTCCAATATCTATCTCCTTATCTACAATTGCGTTTGCAATAAGGCAATGCTTTTCGCATCCAATTTATTGTAATTCTCAATTTCGTATCGGTTGCCATCAGCGTCCTTGATGAGAACTCGCCCATTTTCCAAAGTGACAATATCGTATCGGGTACGGATACCGAACTCTACATCGCCTTGGGTTGTTTCGACATTCCATGTCGTAACGCCGAATTGCCCCTCAAGCGAGTTGATTTTAGTAATTTTCGGCATAAAATACCGTTTTTGTAACTCCGCTGTAAGGACATCACGAGATGCGGGGGCAAGTTTTTTCACATCCTCAACGATACCGAGCTCGTTTCCATCTTCATCCAACAAGGCAATGTACCGCATGGTCTCACTGATAGGAAAGCTGCGTACAGGTTGAACCTTTGTGTAGGTTGTTCCATCGGGCAGTCGCACAACAAGTTCTTCAAACGCATTCCGCGCGATGCTGAGCTCGTTCGCGTTGAGAAATTTTAATTCATCAGCGACCTGAATCGGTTCCTGCATTAGATGATCTCCTTCAACATCAGATTGGGACGTTACCATGCACGAATTTTAGATAATTCGGTCTGTTTTTGACACAGATTGGCATAAGTGCCATCTTTAGCGATTAGCTCCTCATGTGTTCCAATTTCGTCAACCTCCCCCTCTTTTAAAACAACGAGGCGATTGGCATATTTTAGGGTTGATAATCTATGGGCAATTGCGAACACCGTTCTGCCTTGAACGAGCCGCTCTAACGCCTCTTGGATTTTAGACTCTGTTTCCGTATCTATAGAGGAGGTGGCCTCATCAAGGATTAGGATACGTGGGTTTTTCAAAATGGCGCGAGCGATAGAGATACGTTGTCGTTCGCCACCCGAAACGCGTGCCCCGCGTTCTCCAACCATGGTGTCGTAACCGTCAGGGAATTTGATAATAAAATCGTGGGCATTCGCAGCCTTCGCAGCAGCGATAATCTCTAAACGAGATGCCCCCGGTTTCGAGTACCCGATATTGTCAGCGATTGTACCCTCAAATAAAAACGGATCTTGTAGCACAACACCGACCTGTTGACGTAGTGCCTTAATCCGAATATCGCGGCTGTCGTGCCCATCTATTACAATCGTTCCTTGATTCGGATCATAGAAACGGGTGATGAGATTGACCAGTGTACTTTTTCCCGCACCACTATGTCCTACCAATCCTATCATTTCACCAGGCTGCACATCAAAACTTACACCGTTTAGCGCATATTTTTCGTTATCGTAAGTGAAATAGACATCCTTAAATTCAATTGACCCCCTGATATTTGCTAACGCAACAGCCTCCCGTTTATCTGCAATAGTCGGAGGTGTATCCAAAATTTCAAATACACGTTCAGCAGAGGTGCCAGCTCGGATAAACCGTTCATTCATCTGACAGAGGGTACGCACGGGACCGAAGAATTGCATCATGTAGGATTGAAACATCACTAAAGTGCCAAGGGTTAAATTGCCTTGGAAGATATGCCAACCGCCAACTAACCAGATTATAATAGAACCGGAATAGGTAATAAATTGCATCACCGGATAATAGAGCGTCCCAAGTTTTGCAGCGTTCATTTCACCAGAAAATACCTGATGGGTTAGGTCACTAAATCGGCTAATCTCATACCGTTCCCGTGCAAATGCTTTGACAACTCTCACGCCGGGGATAGTACTTGCAAGAATCGTGCTAATTTTAGAGTAACGTTTCCACAAAACTTGATAGACTTTGCTCATCTTTTTGCCGAAAAGGATTGTAAAAAAGATAAGACACGGAATCGGAATTAGCGTCCATAACGCAAGCTGCCAGCTGAAGAGGAACATGATAACGCACATATTGATGAGCGTAAGCGAATCCCCTACAATGTCCTGCAACCCGTTCGCGATGAAGTCTCTGAGTCTGGACACATCGTGCGTAATTCTGGACATCAAATTACCGGTGTCGCGTTCATGGAAAAAGTCGATGGAGAGCGTGTTTAGATGTTCGTAGGTTTCGTTTTGGAGCCGTCGGGTGATATTTTGACCTACCCAGGCCATCATATATCCCCGAACAGAGGAAAGTGACATGGAAAAGACCCGAATCCCTGCCATGAGTAAAATAATCCATATTAAATGTCCAAAACTTCCACCGAGTGGCATGCTACCGACCCACCCACCTAACGTATTGGCTATACCTTGCAGTTGTCCCCAAGATGTTTGCGGCAGGGGTTGGCCATTAGAAACAGCAGTACCGACCGGATCGAGAATATTGTCGATTAACTCTCTGCTTAAAATAGGGGGAAGCACAGAAATAAAACGGATTACCAGCATCATGAGGAAAGCAGGAATCATGACATGTAAAAATGGGACCGCATATTTGAACAAGCGGAAAATGAGTTTGCTTTTTTGAACACAATTGACACAGACCCCCGACCAGCTCGGAATAGGTTCACCACACTTTTCACACCGACTCTTATCTCCACCCCGTTGTAATCCGGGCGTATTTCCCCTGCCGGGCCCTCGTCTACCGCGTCGTCCGCCAGGTCCGGGGCCACGATGCCTGCGTTCTTCTCCTGCACCGGCCCCGTTTAACGAAGATAATTTTTCTAATTCTGATACAGTCAGGTTGAATTTTGGCGTTAGTTTTTTAGAATAACGTGCCAGCTCACAAGCATTTTCCGATGTTATAACCTTGAGGATGTTATTGCCGTACATCTCAAGGATTTCAATGTCTTCAATAGCATCCAGAGACACTTCCGTGAGGTTATGTCCGAGAACACCGTTCTGATTAAAAGCGAGGAGCCGTTTATCCGTAATTAATAACCAATCTTTTCCGTAGGTGCCATCAAAGCGCAGATCGGTTGAAACGGAGACTTTGATTTCCTCCCCTCTTTCGAGCCGTTCTTGTGCCTGTTTTTCGAGCCGTTCAGGCATTTCTTCCTTCGTTGTGAGCTCGATATTCCCCTTTTTTCGGAAACGCGGTTTACCGCCAAAAGAGCTCATCCCCATCCGGCGCGAGCCCCCGCGTCTCGAACCTGACATCGGACCGTGCATAACTTAAACTCCCCAAAATTAAATTACATTTTCTGTTTAACGAATTTTTTGAAAAAAGGTTGATAAAATTTTTACCAATCACGGAAAATCACGAAACCTAAACTACACCCCTTGACAATTAGGATTGGGTGTGTAAAATTTTTGTACTTAAACGTGAGTTTGAAAATAAATGTCCGTTTTCACTAATCTCTATAAATATATCGTCCCTACGGGACTAGGGGTTGTCGAAACATCTGCTTCTATAAATATATCGTCCCTACGGGACTAGGGGTTGTCGAAACATCTGCTATAAATATATCGTCCCTACGGGACTAGGGGTTGTCGAAACATCTGCTTCTATAAATATATCGTCCCTACGGGACTAGGGGTTGTCGAAACATCTTCTTCTATAAATATATCATCCCTACGGGACTAGGGGTTGTCGAAACATCTGCTTCTATAAATATATCGTCCCTACGGGACTAGGGGTTGTCGAAACATCTTCTATAAATATATCGTCCCTACGGGACTAGGGGTTGTCGAAACATCTACTTCTATAAATGTTACACTTTGTGTCAAAAGTGTAACATTTACACCGGTTTTGTACAAAAACTTTACACACCCATTAGGATTTTATATGGTATATTAGCTTTAAGGTGTATTGCTCCGTAGAAAAAAACAGGAGGAAAAGATGCGAAGTTTTGGTACCCGAGGTCGTGTGCGTCCTGAGCGGCATTATGTTGTTCCCCGGACGGCGGAAATCGCTGATTTCATTCGGCGCGTCAAAGAGGGGAGGTATATTGTGCTTTTCGCTCCACGCCAGACCGGCAAAACCACCTTTTTCCGATTAGCACTCTCCGCACTCACCGCAGAAGATGCAACCTATTTGCCGATACAGTTGGATTTTCAATCGATGCGTAACTTCTCACCTGACATGTTTTATGAGCAGCTCACCGATAAGATTCGCTGGCAAATTGAAAACGTTTTTGAAAAACGCGGGGGCACACCTTCCGAGGCATTAGCGCAGTTTTTGGAAAACATAACGCTAACCGATAATTTTTCGATGATGATTTTTTTTGAAGACCTCATAGGTTTGTTGGACAGCGATGCACACGGGGGGGTATCTGCTTTCAAGCGGGTTGTGCTGCTAATTGACGAGTTTGATGGCATTCCTCGGACCGTCATAAGTGATTTTCTATACGCGTTCCGCTCTATTTACCTCTCTGATAATACGCGCTGTCCACACAGCATTGGACTTGTGGGAGTCAAGGACATCATGCAACTTGGTTACGACCCATCTGTTTCACCGTTCAATATCCAGGACGAGTTCAAGTTGCCGAACTTCACCGTTGAACAGGTGGATGCGCTGTTTTCACAGTATACCGATGAAGTTGGGCAGGCACTCGCTCCGGAAGTCATTCATATCCTCCATAAACAGACTGCTGGGCAACCCTTCCTAGTCAATCGAATAGCACAAATACTCACAGAAGAATTGGACATCCCGAAAACGGAAAAACTGACAGTAGAACACTTCGCAAAAGCACACCGGAGACTCCTACGGGAACAGAACACCAATATAGACCATTTGAGAACCAATGTCCACAGAGATAGACGTTTTGAAAAAATACTGATGCGTATCACCTCTTACGACAGAGGTTTGCGGTTCAACCCGGAGGATGCGCTCATGAATGAGTTGGTCACTTATGGTGTCATCGCAGAAGGCGCGGATGGTATGTGTGAAATCGTCAATCCGATTTATCAGCATCGCATTCTACAGATGTTCAAACCAACCTTTAACGGGCTTGAGGACACTTACTTCCCCGAGTCCCCCGAGGTAGATTTTATTGATTACCTCACACCGGATGGTCAGTTAGAAATACGGGGCTACTTGATAACTTTATAACTTTAAGGATTTTATCGCCCGTGCGGGTTTTCGTATTCTGCAAGTCCCTGATACACCCCAAGAATATGTCGGTCAAAATCTGCTCTACGCGTATCTCGATCACTTTGTGCACGTCGTTGGGGCGGATATGTTTCTTGAGGTGCAAACCGGACGCGGCAGAATCGACCTGCTTATCCTCCACAAAGAGAAAAAATACATCATTGAAACAAAGATATGGGGCGGGGATAGGTATTATCAAGCAGGTAAAAAGCAGCTCGCTGCGTATCTTAAATTAGAGAATGCAACGGAAGGATATTATGTCGTCTTCGACCATCGAAACAAACCAGAGCCGCGTGTGGAAATAGAGACGATTGACGGTATGTCGATTCGGAGTTATGTCATACCTGTTGTGCAGGAACAACCCTCATCATAAGCGTCAATTTAGGGATACCTGATTTTCAATTCATATCCGATACCGCCTTGAATACAGCATTGAACGCGCCAAAGAGCGTCGGTAAATTCGATAGGGCAAAGTCTGTTCTGTTTCGGGTGAAGGTATCACCGATAAGCTGTCCAAATTGCCAAAATGTTCCATCAGTGACAATCCCGTATACCGGAAAATCGGCCTCGTCATTTATTTTTTGGGCAGCGATTAACTCCGCTAGACATTGTCCCCATCCCTGCTCAAAATCGTTTTTCTTTGCTTCAACGAGCAGTATCAAAGGGCTCCCGACAACCGTCTTGCCTAATTCGGAGCGGGTGGCGATAAAATAATCTGGCGTTCCGCTTAGGATATTATCGTAAGTGAGGGTTTGCTTTATCCAGAGCGCGTATTGCGCGGCGTAAGCCTTATAGTTTTCCTTCAAAACTGGAAAGATAATTGCCTCACAACGGGCCGCTTCGGATGCGAATACATTGATATGCTCCCGGGTAAATTCAAAATCGCGCAGGAATTCTGCCGAGGGGTTTGATGGTTCGACTTTCACAAAGTCCGCTTCGGCATATCTGATTCTGAATTTTTCTTGAACTTCAGAGATGGTTTTGAAATCACTAAATGCCACGGTTTTACTCCTCTTCTGTACCAGATGTCCTTGCAAATTAACGAACGGAATATCTATCAATTATTATACCTTGTCTTGGCGATTGATGCCAATGTTTTATAGCCTTTCCTCAATCCAACGGAAATAGAGGTCGCCGCACATTTTGATATGCAAAATGTTGCGGATTCACCGCAGTCAACCCTGGTGTATCCACCTCAATAATCTCTCCTGCAATCGGTTGATATGCAGCACGGTAGGCAATTGCGGCTTTGACGACAATCATCCGCATCGCTGTCGGGTCAATACCTAAGCTCAACAGCTGCTGAAGACTAAACGGGGTTTGCCGTTTGCTCGTCAATACAACCAGGGAATCCCTAACAGCAACAACGGCTGTTACCCCTTGGTCGTGATATTTGTGTCCGCCGTGTCGAGGCTCCGTCTCTACAAAACGTCCATCGTGGATTAAGCGGACTTTACCCCGAATTGCAACTGGGGCACCGTGTCGATTGTCTGTTTTCCCGCCGACGTGGAGGAAAATATCGTTAGCAACCCCCGCTTGGATACAGGTTTGAACACCGGCCGGGTCAAAGAGGATAACGACAAATCTGGCCGCGCCCTGCCGTAGCAATTCCGCCAAAACGGTAGTGCTATCCCCCGGTGAACCCCCGCCGATGTTATCCCCCATTTCAACTATGATAACAGGCTGCTTTTCACTGATAACGGCTCGCTGAACAGCCTGCGCTGCATCCGGTAGGTTAAGCGTCAATTGTTCACGGACATCCCATAACATCTCCGACAACCGTGCTGCTTCGCTCTGTGCAAGCTGTAGGTCGTCATCGGTGACAACGACGAAAGATGGGCCTGCTTCGTAGACATCGGCGTATGGATAGCCCGCGGCGACATTGGCGACGAGGACATCAGGACGGTGTTCCACGTGTTGCGCAGCGTTAAGGATAGCGAGCATCGGGTCAGCACTCGTGTTCTGATACAAGATATTGAGAAGCATCGGGGGTTTCGCGAGGGCTTGCGTCGGCGTGATGTTGTCCATTAGGATTTGCTTCATAAGCTTGCCCGCCTGCAAACCTCGTTCCCGCTGGTCAACGTGTGGGTTCGTTTTGTAGATTACGAGGGCGGTCGATTCTGCCACCATCTGCTCGGAGACATTGGCGTGATGGTCTAATGTAACGACGATTGGAAAATCGGGGCCGAAAGCGTGGCGTAGTCTTTTCAGGAGCTCACCGTCTCCATCGGGATAGCTCTCTACCACCATCGCACCGTGCAAGGCGAGTAGGAGTCCTTCATGTTTCGGGGCAGCTTCGAGCTGTTGAATTAACGTATCGGTGAGCCGTTCGAAAGCGGCATCAGTTACGGGGCCGGCTGGCGTTGCAGAGGTCATCAGGGTGGGATGCGCGATATAACCGTGCTGCGTGGCACCTTGTATAAACCCGCCCATTTCGTGATGCGTCTCCCCCCAGATGTCAAATATTTCAGCACCGACAGTATAAGAGCCGTTTTGGAAGGCGGTAAAATCGGTTGGGGTATCACTAAAGGTATTGGATTCGTGCATGATACCGCCAATTGCAACTGTTTTCATGGTATTCTCCTTATTAGCAAATTGGCGATTAGCGATTGGCAATTAGCGATTAGCAAGAGAAAGAAAAGAGAAGATCCTCTTATATTTCTTGCCAATGATTTCCAATAGTCAATCAGCCAACAGCCAGTAACCGAATGAAGCTGTAAACCCAACCGCAACGGGCGGGCTGGATGGACGAAAATGAACGTTTTACCTACTTATACCATTTTTATTAATTATTCTATCATTACCGGTTGTTAGAAATCAAACGGAGAACGGAAGACCCAAACTAAAAGTTTATGCTACAAGAAAGCACACAAACTGGAAGTTTATGCTACAAAAAACAACACAAACTGGAAGTTTATGCTACAAGAAAGAGACATTTTCAATTAGAAATGGTATTATATCCTCACCGAACCGCAAGGAAAAAATCAATTTCTTGACAAGTAACGGTAAATATGGTATCATTTTCTAATGTCTTAAGTCATTAAAAAAAGTAGAAGAGACGAGTTGAAGCCATGACACAGGTATTATTTAACGGGAAAAGCCGGATTGAATCGGCACTTGAAGTTGCCGCGGAGGCACATCACGGACAATTTCGGAAGGGCACCGACACGCCCTATATTACGCATCCGTATGCGGTTGGGTTGCTGCTAATGGAGGCGGGATGCAAGGAAACGGTGATTATTGCCGGGCTCCTGCACGATACAGTGGAAGACACCGACCTGACATTGGAATTTATTCGGGAACACTTCGGTGAACAGGTGGCAGCGATTGTCGATGGCTGCTCTGAAAATAAGGCATTAAAATGGCGGGCACGGAAAACCGAGCGTATTGAAGCACTAGCAACAGCAAGCCCGGAGGTATGCCTTGTAACCTGTGCGGATAAACTTCATAACCTACGGACAGTGATTTCAGAGCATCAGGTCATCGGCGATGCCGTGTGGGAACGTTTTCACGGCGGTATTGAAGCACAGGCGTGGTATTATGAAGCGATCGTAGAAAGTTTGCATAAACAGATAGAATGTGATAAAATAGGTAAAGATAACAACGTCGTTCACGGACAATTTAATCCAATTTTCCAGGCACTACAACGTGCTGTGGCATATCTATTTGAGGATATAACATCCTGAAAGAAAACAGACATTATGACACAAAAGAAAATTCGACTCACTGCAACAGTAAAATGTGCAGGGTGAGCGTCAAAATTAGCTCCGGGGGAGCTCTCACAAGTTTTAAGCAACATTCCGCCATCGACGGATGCGAATCTACTTGTCGGCACTGAAACATCTGACGATGCAGGAATTTACCGGATTTCGGATGACCTTGCCCTCGTCAACACGGTGGACTACTTTACGCCCATTGTGGATGACCCGTTCACATTTGGTGCAATTGCTGCGACGAACGCATTGAGCGATGTCTACAGCATGGGTGGCGTTCCGAAAACAGCACTGAACATCGCCTGTTGGCCAAAAGAGGCACTTGACTTATGGATACTCGGCGATATCGTTAAAGGGGGTGTCGAAAAGGTCATTGAATCAGGGGCAGCTCTTGTTGGGGGGCATACAGTGGAGTCACCGGAGCTGATGTACGGTCTTGCGGTGACAGGAGTCGTGCATCCGGAAAAATTTGTAAAAAATTACGGCGCGCGGCCGGGGGACGTGCTCATTTTAACCAAAAACCTCGGTATCGGTATCCTAACGACAGGCTTGAAGTTCAACAAAATCGGTGAGTCGATATTACCGATGGTGGTAGAATCCATGACGCGTCTCAATGCGTCCGCATCGGAAGTGATGCTGAAATACGACGCGAATGCTTGCACCGATGTAACAGGATACGGTTTGCTTGGGCACGGATTAGAGATGGCGGAAGGCAATGACGTTGGATTGAAAATTAATAGCGGTGCTGTGCCTTACTTTGCGGATGCCCCGGCACTTGTTAGGAAAAAAACCTATACACAAGCCTATCTTGCCAATACGTCATTTCTTGCAGAGAAGGTGACGTTCCGCTCCGGGGTTTCGGAGGAGATGCAACATATTTTGATGGAGGCGGAAACGTCGGGCGGTCTGTTATTTGCCTTGCCAGCGGAGAACGCTGACGCAGCTGTGGCAGAACTCCACGCCCGTGATTGCCCAGAAGCTGCCGTTATCGGTGAAGTTGTAACCGCAGATGCTGCGCATATTGAGGTGTACTAAATGTTTCGTAACCTTCTTTTTAATGCCTAACATATACATGTTTTCTTAAGGGCGGAGGTGTCATGATTCAAAAAATGGAATTAGCGAAACAGATTTGTGAAACGTCCTATCTCACGGGGGAATTCAGGCTCCGCTCTGGAAAGATGAGTACTTTTTATTGGGATAAATACCGGTTTGAGAGCAATCCTGTCCTATTATCTGCTATAGCGAAGGAGATGGCGAAGTTGTTACCAGCGGAATTTGACGGTCTCGCCGGGCTGGAGCTAGGCGGGGTGCCGTTAGCCACTGCTGTCTCGTTGCACACTGGGTATCCATGTTTCTATGTCCGAAAGACAGCGAAAGATTACGGTACCTGTAACCTGATAGAGGGCGGCGTTGAAAAGGGGAGTACTGTTGTTGTTATAGAGGATGTAATTACCACTGCAGGGCAGGTCTGTACGTCCATTGAACAGATACGTGCAGCGGGCTTAATTGTTGAGCACGTCATTGCAGTAATCGAGCGGGAGGCGGGTGGCGAGACAAAAATTAAGGAAGTTGGGTGTTCACTAAGTTCAGTTTTCACACTAGCAGAGTTAGAAAAAGCAGCGTCTCGGTTATAGAGCCGGCGGAAAGGGGAAAATGAAGATTTTATTTATCGGAGACATTGTCGGCAATCCAGGGAAGAACGCGACAGTCGAGTTTCTAGAAAATTATGACAAATCCGCTGATTTTATCGTTGTTAACGGCGAAAATATGGCAGATGGAAAAGGGTTAAAGTTTGCAATCGTAGACCTGTTGTTAGCATCCGGTGTTTCCGCGATTACAACGGGGAATCACGTTTGGGATAAGAAGGAAATTTTAGACTTTATTGAGACAACACCTCAGTTGATTCGACCCGCGAACTATCCCGGGAAGGTGCCGGGGCGCGGTTTTACCGTGGTATCATCAAAGGATAGCGAAACGAAACTTGGGGTTGTCAACCTCGCTGGACAAGTCTTCATGGGTATGTACGAGAATCCGTTTCATGCGTTGGACGCAATTTTACCGGAGGTGAAAGCGGAAACGCCTTATATCCTACTGGATTTCCACGCGGAGGCGACATCGGAAAAAATAGCGATGGGCTGGCATGCCGATGGCAGGGTGAGCGCGGTTATCGGAACGCACACACATGTCCAGACAGCAGATGAACGCGTGCTGCCCCAGGGCACCGCTTACATTACGGATGTCGGGATGACAGGCCCCTACGATTCAGTTATCGGCGGCAGAATAGAGCATGTCCTGAAACGATTTTTGACGATGATGCCTTCCCGTTTCGGCGTTGCACAAGATAATGTCAAGCTCTGTGCAGTTGAGATTGAACTAGACGCTGAAACAGGTTTAGCAGTCAGCATCGAACGACTTCAATATCAGTTTTAATTGTGGAAGGGTGGAAGGGTGGAAGCGTGGAAGGGTGGAAGCGTGGAAGGGTGGAAGCGTGGAAGCGTGGAAGAATGGAAATGTGGAAGGGTGGAAGAATGGAAACGTGGAAGGGTGGAAACGTGGAAGGGTGGAAGCGTGGAAGGGTGGATTTCGCGTGTGTATTGTCTGAATCGCGGATTAGCGCAGAGGACACGGAGGACGCGGAGTGTCCGGTGCGGAACAATCTCTTTGGCGATTAGCGCATTGACGATTGGCAATTGGAAACCAGATGTTGTGATTCTAAAAAGAAATCTGAAGCACTGCAGTTTATTTCTCTTGCTAACGGTTTCCATAAGGTTTCCATAATTCTATAAACATATCGCCCCGATGGGGCTAGGTTGTGGGCTGGTTGCGTTTGCTATAAACATTCCGCCCCGATGAGGCTGTGCTTCGGCAGGAGGAGCGGGAAACCGGTTTCCCGAATACTGAACCTATTTTCTACAAGTTGTCCTTGTGTAAGGAACTTTTAAGCCCGAACAACGTGAAGGGCTGGATATATGGCTCATTGGCGATTAGCAATTGGCGATTGGCAATTAGCAAGAGGTTTTGAAGATAAACAGGTTTCTGATGTGCTTCAGAGCCCGATTCCTCAAAGAAAGTGGACGGGCTGGATATGGAGACGAAAAACCTGTCTAATTTGTGTCCAACACACCCGTAAGCCCGAACAACGTGAAGGGCTGGATATATGGCTCATTGGCGATTAGCAATTGGCGATTGGCAATTAGCAAGAGGTTTTGAAGATAAACAGGTTTCTGATGTGCTTCAGAGCCCGATTCCTCAAAGAAAGTAGACGGGCTGGATATGGAGACGAAAAACCTGTCTAATTTGTGTCCAACACACCCGTAAGCCCGAACAACGTGAAGGGCTGGATATATGGCTCATTGGCGATTAGCAATTGGCGATTGGCAATTAGCAAGAGGTTTTGAAGATAAACAGGTTTCTGATGTGCTTCAGAGCCCGATTCAAAGAAAGTAGACGGGCTCAAAGAAAGTAGACGGGCTGGATATGGAGACGAAAAACCTGTCTAATTTGTGTCCAACACACCCGTAAGCCCGAACAACGTGAAGGGCTGGATATATGGCGAGGCGGGTGGTTTATGAGACCTGCCTTATCAAACCGCAAGGAAATCTTAAAAATATCAAACCGCAAGGAAATATCAAAGATGCAGATTGAGTTTTCAATGCCTGAGCCTGTTCTCAGTGTGAGTGAAATAACGTCGACTTTGGTGAAGGTGATACAGGGTGCGCCCGAGCTGAAGGAGGTATCAGTACAGGGGCAAATTTCCGATCTGGGGCAACCTAAGTCTGGGATTATCTATTTCAGACTCAAAGATGCGAAGAGCCAGATTAGGTGTGTTATGTTTCGGCAGAATGTTATCAGACTTCAATTTGTGCCGGACAATGGCGATGAGGTGCTGGTAAAAGGCACAGTTGCTATCTATGCCGCGAATGGCGAATACCAGATTCGGGTCCGGACGATGGAGCCGCGCGGAATCGGTGCCCTGCAAATTGCGTTTGAAGCATTGAAGCAGAAACTGGCGGCGGAGGGGTTATTTGACACAAGCTATAAAAAACCGTTACCGGGATTTCCGCGTAAAATCGGGGTGATTACTTCTGACACAGGTGCGGTTATACAAGATATGCGTCAACAGCTCCAAAAGCGGTACCCACTAGCGGAACTTCTGCTCTATCCAACATCTGTCCAAGGTGCCGATGCCGCGAGGCAAATTGCCCATGCTATTGGTGAGATGAACAAGAGAACAGACCTTGACGTTTTAATTGTCGGCCGTGGCGGCGGTTCGATTGAAGACCTTTGGTCATTTAACGAAGAGGCGGTCGCGCGTGCTATTTTTGCTTCCAAGATTCCTGTGATATCAGCCGTTGGACATGAAACAGATTTCACGATTTCAGATATGGTTGCTGACCACCGCGCGCCAACGCCCTCTACTGCAATAGAAAATCTGGTGCCGGACCGGGTGGAGCTCCTGGCACAGTTAGAATCGCTTGAAACGCGCCTTCAGCGAAATATCACGTTTCGACTTCAAACGCAGCATACGAATGTTGCAGCATTAGAAGCGCAGCTGTCGCTTACGAGACGAAAGGATGCTATTTACCAGCTGTATCAATTGGTTGATGGATTAGAAAATGCCTGTCAAAAGGCGATGAACCATAGAATAGAGACAGCGAAAAATGAATTACAAGCTGTTGCAGGAAAGCTAGACGGGTTAAGCCCACTAAACACCTTAAAGCGCGGGTATAGCATTAGCAAAAATAGTGCGGGGGATATTATAACGTCCAGCCAACAGGTAGAGGTAGGAGAACAGCTCAGTATCGACCTTTCTGATGGACGACTTGCTTGCACAGTTAATGAACGTTTTGAATCATGATAGACGGTTAACAAATTTGTAAACCCAACCAGCGGGCGGACTGGATATACGGAAGCGTTTGTGTCTTTTGCTTATGTCCGGAACGAACCGCAAGGAAAAATTAAAATTTGACCTTTGAAGAGAAGTTAGAGCGATTAAAAGAACTTGTTGAAAAGTTAGAGTCGGGAGATGCATTAGAATTAGATGCGTCGCTGGCCCTCTTTGAGGAGAGCATCGGCTTGGTGCGCTCATGCAGAACATACCTCGAAGCGGCTGAGGTTCGAGTGCAAAACGTGTCGGAACAGGTAGATAGTGCTGAAGTTTCGGGGCCCGTGCCTTCTGATAACGGTAACAAAAGCGAATAATAACCTAAGTTGCCACCTATAACTTTTTAGACTTGGGAACGCCGCTTTTAGTCAAAAAATGCTGTTAATTGGACCGTGAACTTCCTAGTTCGCGCCCTTATGGAAGACCCAAACTAGGAAGTTTGTGCTACTATGTGTCAACTTGCGTTATAATATCCATTGAGAGAACTCCTTTTGCTCAATTATTTATCGAACTCACGTCAATACCCATTGGAGGTATCCTTCATGTTGAGAAAAGTTTCGACCGCTTTAGCATTACTGCTCGCCTTTAGTTTCGGTGCATCCCTGATGGGCGATGAATCGGTACAAACATATTTTCCAAGCACGCTCGGCAGCTATTGGGTTTACGAAGACCAAGATGGCAACGAACTAACACGCACCGCCATTGAAGGCGAAGAAATCGCAGGTGAGACGTATCACGCGTTCAGTTATGAACCGGCATTAGAGGATTGGATAAATTATAATCCTTTTATCGCACCTTCTCTCTATCAAATCAGTGATACAGGAATCACATTCCTTGTCGGCGATGAGGTAGAAAAGGCACTCAAAACCCGTCTTACCAATGAGATCAATATCTACAATGAATCAGCCAAAAATTTGCTGCCTCCCGGCGTGGAAATTGATATTACATTTGATGTTGAGGGAGAAGGACAAGAACATTTATACCTCCTCCCCGATAGTATTGTTGCTAATGAGGAATGGGACGCAAATCAGATTGAAGCGAAGATTAAGATGAAAATTTCCGGTGAAAATATTTCAGGACCGGAAGAAATAACACTCAATTTTTCCATTTTTGAGACAGGCATCGTCCAGGGAACAGAAGCAGTTGAAACGTCTGCCGGAACGTTTGAAGCGTGTCTGAAGGTTGAATATCGCACAGAAATAACTACAGTGATAAATCCTGAGCCACCACCTGATGCACTGTCCACACCGGGCGAAACCGTAACAACATTGTGGTTTGCCCCCAATGTTGGCATCGTGAAGTTACATCAAGAAGCACACCCCCTATTTTTAGGAATAATTCCTGAGGCGGAGGAGCTTGGAATATCGCGTGAACCCAAAATCAAAACGTTTGAATTAAAAAAATACGAAATCAAATCGGATGCGCCGGAGGCTGAATAAGCACTTTTTCCATCTATCGTCTTAGAGAGCTACGCGCAAACGAAAATCTGCTCCGACTGGTCCGAGAAACCGGTGGGGCATCGTTGAAGCGGGGGAAGAGCAAAAAGCCCCGACACTTGCGTTGCTGGTTAAAGGATGGTGGCGCATTCGGCAAAGGACATCTCCGCTTTTCACGGGAATGGAGAATATGGATGGTTTTAGAGAAAATTAACGCCCCTGTGGACTTAAAAAGACTTAGTATCACCGAACTTAAAACACTTGCTGAAGAGATGCGAGCACACCTATTGGCAGTACTTTCGCAGCACCCGGGACATTTCGCCCCTAATTTTGGTACCGTCGAATTAGCGATAGCAGTACATACCGTTTTTGACACCCCACGCGACAAAGTGATATGGGATATCGGGCATCAAGCTTATCCGCACAAACTGCTCACCGGTCGGCTGGATACGTTTGAGACGCTGCGGCAGACAGGCGGCATCAGCGGGTTTCTGAGTCGCGAGGAGAGCAAATACGACGTGTTTGGAGCGGGACATTCAAGCACATCCATTCCCGCTGCGCTGGGTATCGCTGCAGCGCGTGATATCAATCAGGACAGTTATAAGGTTGTGGCGATTATTGGCGATGGGGGATTGACTGGCGGCATGGCATTGGAAGGTTTAAACGCCGCTGGCGACTTCAAAAAGGACATCGTGGTTATCCTCAACGATAATCAGATGTCAATTTCAGCAACCGTTGGGGCGTTTTCAAAACATTTTCATAAATTGACAAGCTCCCGTGGTTACAACAGACTTCGCGATGGTGCCAAAGAGCTGGTGAACTTCATCTCCTCTGATGCCAAAGCCCTAGCACAGAAGATTGAAGCCTCACTAAAAGCCGGCACGCTCTTTGAAGAATTTGGATTTCGTTATTTTGGACCGCTTGATGGAAATGACCTAGAAACATTAATTCCTGTACTGACAGGTATCCGTGAATTGTCCGGGCCCATTTTAGTGCACGTTGTTACGAAAAAAGGGAAAGGCTATCCACCTGCGGAGGAAGACCCCGTTGCATTTTACAGCGTCAGCGGCCAGTTCGATTTGAAAACTGGCAAGTCGCTTCGCCCAGCATCAGCAACGCCAAAGTACACAGACATTTTCAGTAAAACGCTCGTTGAAGAAGCGAAACGCGATTCACGAATTATTGGGGTAACCGCAGCAATGCTTGGTGGAACAGGTCTAGACAAGCTCGCTGAGGTGTTACCAGACCGATGCTTTGACCTTGGCTTAGCCGAGCAGTGTGCTGTGACCTTCGCCGCCGGGCTTGCAACCGAGGGACTGAAACCTGTTGTCGCCATCTATTCAACGTTCCTACAACGGGGTTACGACCAGGTGCTCCACGATGTCTGTATTCAGAATTTACCTGTTGTTTTCGCACTTGACCGGGCAGGACTTGTCGGAGCGGATGGCCCCACGCACCACGGCGTATTCGATATCGCATACCTACGTTCAATTCCTAACATCGTATCCATGGCACCGAAGGATGAAGATGAGTTGCAACACCTGCTCAAAACCGCACTGACTTATGAGGACGGGCCGATTGCCCTCCGGTACCCGCGTGGCACCGGCATCGGTGTTAAAATAGCCCCGGAACCGGTCCCATTGCCTATCGGAAAAGCAGAAATCTGTCGCGAAGGTGAGGACCTGCTAATTGTAGCTATAGGTAACCGAGTGCACCCGGCACTTGAAGCCGCACAGACCTTGGCTGAGACCGGCATAGATAGCACAGTGCTCAACGCCCGCTTTATCAAACCGCTGGATGCGGCATTAATTATAGAACTCGCCCAACAAATTAGCAAGGTTATTACGGTAGAGGATGGCGTTCTGATGGGCGGGTTTGGCAGTGCCATATTGGAGGCACTGGCAGCCGAAGGTGTTACGGATGTTCGTGTCACTCGGCTCGGCGTGCCAGATAGATTTATCGAACACGGCGACGTGAAAACCTTATACGATAGATACGGATATGACACCCAAGCTATCATACAAGCAGGCGTAGCATTAGCTGTGGGGTAGCGGAACATGGAACGGATAGACGTAGTACTTGTTCAGCGAGGTTTGGCTGAAAGTCGACTTCAAGCAAAACGCCTTATTTTAGCGGGAGCGGTCAGAGTCGATAACATCTCGCAGCTGAAGCCGGGGAAACGTGTCCCGCCAGATGCCGTGATAGCGGTGGAGCAACCGACAAAATATGTTAGCCGCGGGGGGCTCAAACTTGAAAAGGCGTTGCAAACGTTCAATATTGCTGTGCAGGATAAGGTCGCTTTGGACGTTGGGGCTTCGACAGGGGGTTTCACCGATTGCTTGCTTCAACACGGGGCATGTTTTGTCTATGCTGTCGATGTAGGGTGTGAACAATTGGCACGGAAACTTCGTCAAGACTCGCGGGTGCATGTGCTTGAAAAAACAAACATTCGCTATATTGACAAAACACACTTCACACACCCGCTTGATATAGCCGTGATTGATGTCTCTTTTATCTCGTTGCGGAAGGTGTTACCGGTGGTGATAGAACACCTTACTCCCGCTGGCGAGGGGGATAAGGGCAGGGCCGATGTTATCGCGCTCATCAAACCACAGTTTGAGGCGGGCCGCGTCCATGTGAAAAAAGGTGGTATCGTTGACGACCCAAGGGTGCACACAGAAACATTGGTGGATTTGATTGACTTTGTGCAGGAAAACCTGCATGTAACATCTATGGGGTTAACCTTTTCACCGATTCACCAAGACATCCGCAATATTGAGTACCTGCTTTGGCTGCGGAAACAGGATGTCGTTTGTTCGGAATCTGGACACCCCTCCTCAGTTATAGGCGCGCTTTGTCCGCAAGACTGCCGAGAGAATTTCGTTCGCGAGGTAGTTAGCACAGCACACCGCGCTTTTTCAAATAATTAGATTGTGCCTATAATCAGAAGCCTGCCTGCACGGCACAGGCGAGCGGAGGCACCAGGATACAAAGCATGACACGACGAAAAATCTTACTCATTACAATTCCATCCCTCATTTTTCTCTGTATGTTCGGCGGATTTCTTTTTATCCGTTCAGACTATTTCCTAAAGTACCTCAAGTCCCAACTTGAAACAGGCATCCAAAATCATATCGATGACAAATACAAGGTCGAAGTCGGCACATTGAGTGGAAATGTCCTAACGGGTGTTCAGGTTAAGAGTTTTAACCTCAGCGAAAATGCATCTAAAGAAGCTGTTGTCTCAACAGAAGAAATAACGGTAAAATACAAATTACTTGCCCTACTCCGCCGTAAATTTCTCGTTACCGCCTTAGAGATTTCTACGCCGCAGATTTATGCACGGCGGGATGCTGATAACCAGATTAATCTAACACAGCTCCTGAAACAGAAGGCCTCAGATTCAAACGAAACCCCCTTCGCTTTTGCTGTCTCCGAAGTGGATATAAAGAACGGTAAACTTCAATTCACAGATAAACAACGGAATCTTGAAATGATACTCCCTGAGATTGAAGTTACGTTGGATGGACCGCTAGAAGCTTGGGCGCATAAAGGCACAGTCTCGGTGGGTAAAGGCAGATTCGCATTGAACGGCAAAGCACTGCCAATTGAACCATTTGAGAAGGTCAAGTTTTCCGTGTCAGCAGATAGCGGGGGCATGGAAGAGACGCTCCGACTGAAATTAGGTAACTCTGTACTGCAAATCAAAGGGAATTGGGAAAAAGACGCATGGCAAATGGATGCAGACCTAACGATAGACCCGGCAGACGTTCAAAAATTCGTAACCCCACAATACACACTCAAAGGGGAACCTGCAGCCATTACGTTGAACGCGAGAGAAACCGAGGCGGGTCTAACAGGCAGTCTTACGGCGACACTTCAGAGCATCTCTGTAAATGATATATTGATGGAAGCATTAGCAGTTTCTGCGGACTTCACAGACGAGACGTTCCGCGTGAAACAGATAACAGGAAAAATTGCAGGCGGTGAAATTTCCGGGACAGGTAAGATTGTCAAAACAGCAGCAGGTGAAGCCGGACAATTCAGTTATGATGGCGAAATCTTTGTGAAAGATATTCAACTTCCCCCGTTTTTGTCGATGTTGGTGGATTTACCGGAAGGAAATCCACATATCAATTCCGGAATGCTTGCCGGTAAGGCGATTGTGCAGGGTAATACTTCACGGATGCTGCACGTTGAAAGCAGCCTGCAACTTTCAGAGACAACTTTCCTTGTAAAGAGCGACACTTCGGATGATACGTCGATGATATCCTTAAGGGATTCAGACATAGCGTGTACGATTTCGACATCGGGAGAAGGCGACACGAAGATTACAGCAACCGGGAACCTAGATGAAGCTCGCATTGGACTTGAAGGCACCTACGACAGCCTCAATCTCACGCTCCACTCTATAGGCTTCGGGAAGATTTTAAAAATCCTTAACAGTGCCCCTTTCGCAGGGGTTGGACACTTGACAGCCGAAATCACAAAAGGGAAAACCGCCACAGGCCACTTAGAAATACCCACTGCCACCTTCATGGGCACCCCAATTGGCAGGTTAGCTGGCGACTTTCGCTATGCTGACAAGGTTATGTTTATTGAAAACGCACATCTCACCAAAAAAGGGGTTAGCGGAGATAGTAGTGTTTCCATCACGGGCAAAGTGGATATCGTAGGCGAGCTCCCAGCAAATCTCCGTATTATCGTCGAGCCTATCGTGCTAGACGCTGAATATAACACCCTATTTTTGGGCGGTCCGCAAGATGTGCATGGCACACTCACAGGTGAGTTGAATCTGGATGGGACACTTATGCATCTCAACGGAAACGGGACGCTCACCGTGAGTGACGGTAAAGCCTGGGGCATTCATTTAGACACGTTGACGCTCCCGCTGGAAATTGAGGATTACGCTATAACAGTCTCTAACTTCGAAATTACGACACGCGGGCAGCAGATTATTCTCAACGCTGTAGTGGATAACAACGGGGACTTTGAGGTTAGCCTCAAAAACAGGCTCGACACACCCATCCAATTGGCGGAAATAGCCGCTGCCGCAAATATAACCGATTTTCCATTTGATGCCAAGTTAGATGTTAATGTAGCCTTAGGTCAAGAAAAACCGAACGATTTTGAATTTCTGATAGAATGTAATGCCACAGACATAACGTTTGACAGCAATCCCCTTGGAGATGCCTACCTTGCAGGGACGCTCATAGAACAGAAACGGTTGACTGGCGACCCCGACTTTTTCCGTTTTAAGGGGGATGCTTTCGAAGGCACAACCCAGATTGAAGGCACTATTAGCACTGCTGTGGAGAACCCATACCAATTCGTCCTCACGAGCATAGGTATCAACGTTTCACCTATTCTCCGTATCTTTCATCCTACACTAGAGCAGATTACCGGGACAGCGGATAGCGTCGTTAAAATAGAGGGCACTATCGCAGAATTAGCACCACCCCCAGGCGAGATGGATAACGAGGATAACAAAAAACCTGACAACCGACGCGTCCACCCCTATAACGTCGACATAAAAATCAGTGACACACAACTTCACTATAACACGTTAGACCTTACAAATCGGCAGCCGATTCACATCAAATTGGTAGATGACCTCTGGACGGTTTTAGCCTTCTCGCTTACAGCGGATACGGAGCAATCACCGTTTATTCAAATAGATGGCACTTATGACGCGAAAGGGGAAGAGATGAATCTTCGTGTCAGGTCTTTGCCAAACGAACATTTTGCGTTAGCCCCGCTTAGCAAAATATTCCGGCTACCGATTTCAGGTACAGCCACCTATCTGCTGCACGCCACCGGCACACTCCCCAACCCGCGGGTTAATGTCAACTACACGGTTCCGACATTAACCATCCAAACAGAAATAGGGGATATCAACCTAAGCCATGGTAGGGGGGGGTTGACGTATCGGAATAACACGGTCACCGTAGAACCGTCTACCCTAGTCGTTTTGGGAAATGCTCTACAAGTTGAAGGAGATGTGACCATTCAGCCCGAAAACGTTAACACCTCGGCACTAAACCTCCACCTCACCGCTGACAAACTTGATTTAGCCAAGTTTGAAGAGATTGTGACAAACATTATGCCCCCCGAGGTCTTAAAGCGTCTGACGCAAAATAACCATGAGCAGTCGGCAGTTAGGCTACTTGAGGGGCAACTCACGACATCACTATATATAACAGGCACCCTCACACAACCCACAATTGCTATAGGTGCTAACACAACACACGCGGCCCCGATACGTCTCAAACCGTTCGCCAAACCTATCACATTAACACGTTTACGCGCGGTAACCACGGCTACCTCAAAATCTGTTCATATCAACACCCTAGAAGCAAACGGATGGATAGGCGAAGGCACCTTTCAGGTAAAGGCAAACGAAACTACGTTTCCAGTGATAGAGCGTTCTAAAGCGGAACAGTTTAATATAGAGATAGCTGTAACAAAATTGGAGGTATCGGACTTCGCGACCCTGTTTTACGAAGGAGATGAAAAATCCCCCGTACACGGCACCGTAACCGGTAAGCTCAACGTAGCGGGGACAGGCTTCAGTCCGAATCTGATTACAACGTCGTGTGGCATAACGGAGCTCAATCTCCAAATCTATAACACACAAATCGTTAGCACGGCCGCTTTTGAAATCCGATACGACAAAGAGGCCCTAGATGCCTATCTCCCGCTACAAATAACCTCGTCCACGATGCAGACAACATCCAACATTCGTATTGAGGGAACACCTATAGCCCCTATTGTGACGCTAAATTGGGTCGGGGAATTTGACACCCCTTCACCCTTACAGTGGCGTGGTGATGTGCAATACCGCAATCAACAGATAACCGTTGAACAGATTGAACTCACGTATAACAAGAATGACACATTAACCTTGACAGGCGAGATACCGTGCGATTTGAGGTTCGCAGCAATGGATATTTCAGAAAGATTTCTTGATAACCCGCTTTCAGTCCAACTGAGCGGGCAGGAGATACCCCTTCATTTTTTTCCGGGGCTGGATACACATTTTTCAGAAATAACAGCAGGTGTTATTGATATCAACCTGCAGCTGCTCGGTACGCCCCGTGCCCCCTATCTACACGGAGACTTTTCGGTGCAGGCAGACCGGCTATACGCTCACCGCTTCAATCAAACGCTCACCGATGCAACGTTTCAACTCAAAGCACAACGGAATAGCATTGAAGTGACAAAACTTCAGTTTAAGATAGAGGGCAGTGAATGTACTATTGACAGCGGTCAATTGCAATTAGATGGCTTGATACCGAAACAATTTAGACTTGAGGGGTTTACGCTTACAAAATACCCGGTAGGGGCCGTAGTGGAACGCGCTGTATCAACCGATATTTTAACAGAAATCGATGGGCATATCACTGCACGGCTTGAGACACTGACAATTCCATTTGACACCTTTTTTCAGGAGGGAAAAAATGAAGAATCTTCGATTTTTCATCAGCTCCCGATAATAAGCGAGATACCCTCTGCCGATACGCTTCTTGAAGTATCAGCTGCAAAATTCGCCATCGATACCCTCAACTTCGCCTTTACTGCCCTTGGGAAACATTACAATTTCCATAATCCGCACCCTATCGAGATTAAACTTAGCGAAGGTATACTAACGCTTGAAGAGGGATTTACACTACAAGATAAAGCGGCCCCCGCTTCTACCGATGCACAGGAATCTGGTGCATCGGTAAACCCCATAATCCTTAGCGGTTTCGGCAAATGGGACCACCACAAGCTGTGGGGAGACGTGATGCTTAAGAATCTTGATGTTTCTGTTCTAAATGCACTTCCGTCCTGGCCTAACGAATATTCGGTTACGGGTGTTCTGTCAACCAATATACGCATCAGAGGTAACGACACAGCCCCAGAGGTCACAGTGGAATGCAAAGGAGATAAAATAGGTATCAATCAGGCAGAGATTCATGAATTCGAAGCGGAGCTACGTTACGCTGACCAGGAGTGGAAAATAGAAGAGAACGGAGCCCGCCTTAAATTTGGCAAAAACGAGCTCACATGCACCGGAACATTGCCCTATCTACTTTCGCTAACACCGTTTCGCGCCGAACCGCTTCCTAAGCCGATAACAGGCAGTTTAACCTTTAAAATGGAAGAACTCACACCCCTTCTGTTAATCGTCCCTTACCCCTATATCACCGCTGCGAGTGGAAAAGGTGAGCTCACTGCCTACTTTAGCGGAACGCTAAGTAACCCCAAGATTGAAGGCACCGGAAACCTCAGTGATATCGCGCTGGACATACCGACCGCGAGCATTTCCCTTAAAGACACAATGTGTAACTTCAAGTTTTCTGAACAAGCCCTTGAGCTCGAAGAACTTCACGGCGCATTGAATAGGGACCTGAATAGAGAAGGACGTTTTTTTGTCACGGGTACTATCGACCTGGAAAACAGAGACATGAATTTGGAAACCACGCTTAACGATACAAGCTTTGCACAGTCAGAGCTGTTTCAGTTCGACATTGCCACTGCCAACCTTCAGTTACGCGGGCCCGTTACAGAACCACGGCTGACTGGCGACATCGATATTCGAGATGGATATTACCAGCAAAACTGGGGACTTGTACGGGATTGGCTCTCCGGCACCACCGTCACAGAAGCGGACCGTGCCCTGGACAATATACTTTTGAGCAACCTCTACTTAGATGTCGAGGTGCAAATCAAAAAACCGAACGACTTTCGGTTGCTTTCATCACTCACCTTATACGCCTTGCTCACAGGTTCCGCCGACATTTCAATTGCTTGCTCCGGCAAACTTATCGGGTCCATTCAACGTCCAGTTTTCACGGGAGATATGTCACTTCTCAGCGGGAACATTAAATTTCCGACAGGCACCGTTTTTGAGTTCGTTGAGAAGGATGTAGCCCTCCAAAACGAGAACCCCGTTGCGTTTAATCCCGTTTTAGACATCTCATTCCAAACCCCCAACCCGATTCGCGGCGTTTTCCTCAAAGATGGTAGTACCGCAGACATGATTATCAGATTTGATGTGACCGGCTCTTTATTGGATAATCCAAACACCCGTTTGAAAGCGGTACCACTGAACACAACATCAACCGAAGTGCTAACGGAATCAGAAATTATCGCCCTGCTGTTACCGAACAAGGCGTTCTCTGCTATCCTTGGCGGCATTACCTTCACTGTTTCCTCCGGGCTTGAACCTGACACACGTCACATTAGTGCTGTTTATCCACTCCCCTTCGGCAAAAATATATTTCTCAAAATGGAACGGGATCAAAAAGGGGAATACGGGGCCGATATTCAATGGGAGGGACGTTTCTAAAAATGCCTAAATTGCAAAAGACCGCACCCACCCCTAGGCGGATAAACGGCGGTAAGACCGCTATATCTCTTTCTGTTTTCTTACTGTTCTGTGCTCTTATTGTTACACCCGTATCGGGCGGAGTGGAGGATGAAAACAACCAGCAACGTCCAGAGACTGTCAGCAGTTCACAAGAAACACAAGTAGCCCAAATTATTTACCGCATCGACACACGGATTGTTACTGAAACGGTTGTTCTCGATACCCTTAAAAAACGGACACACATAACCGTCGGCGCACCGTTCTCACGACAGGCTATCCAACAGAGTGTTGTTTCGCTCCATGCTTTAGCACAATTTTCCCAAGTTAACGTTTACGCACTCGATACGCCGGAAGGAGTCATACTCACCTTTGACCTAAAACGTGTAGTGCATATCAAAAAAATTGAAATCACAGGTGTGCCTGATGAACTCAAGCGTGCGCTCCGAAATGCAATGCTCTCAAAGGTTGGTCATATATACCTGCCCGCAATTGCTGAAAGCGAAGTGCCCCGTATCAAAGCAGCATGCACAGATTACGGCTATTTTAGCCCGACAGTCATTCACAAACCTATTACAGCGGAGGGACAGGTAACCTATCAGATAACCTTAGGAAATCCATCCCTTATCAAAACGTTGCAGATTCAAGGACATGAGTCGGTATCGACTAAAGACATACAGGATGCCTGTCGGCTGAGCCGTGTCGGAAAACCGTACCGTAAATACGCTGTGGAAACCGATATTGCCCAAATTCGCGCACTTTACCGTAAAAAGCATTACCCTACTGCTACAGTTGTCCCTACCTTTACACACAAAACAGGTGTACTGCTCCTTCAGATTAATCAAGGCAAACAGTATCTTATCGAATTTCTGTCTAAAAAGGATGGACGGCCGATTGTTTTCAGTTCAGGGTTTCGCAATTTTCTCGCCAAATTCGGCATCGGCAACGCAAGTTCTGAAGAGATGGAACTTAAGGAGAAAATAATAAACGCTCCATTCCTTTACAAACAAACTATCCAAGCACATTTTGAAGTGAAAGGATACTACGGAACCGAGGTATCCCCTCCAGAAATTATAGATACACCCCTAAGATATCACGCGAAATTTACAATTAATCCCGGCACCCGCTATACTGTCAAAAACATCAGCTTCAGCGGCAATAAGGCGTTTTCGGATGCTGTGCTCCTGCGCGAAATGCAGGCCCGACCTCCGAATCGCCTCTCTCGGCTCATCCGGAAACGTTTTCTTTCCAAGCAGATACTTGAAACAGATAAACAGAGCCTGAAAATTTTATATAAAAAGGCGGGTTATCCAAAAGTCGTTATCGAAATAGACCTACACAAGCATACCCCCAACAACAAGGATATTGGTGAGGTCGAAATACACGTTGACATCGTAGAGCTATACAAGGAGGTAATTCAGCGATGTCATTTCATAGGAAATCAGGTCATAGATACCGCAACCCTGCTTGGTGCTTTGCCCATCCAACCTCCACAACCCAATGAAAGTCTGCTAGAAAAAGGTTACGCAAACGCTGTACTCAAAATGTATTACGAACGCGGTTACGTAGATGCTGAAGTAAAGACGAAGTACATGGATAAAACGGACACGGCTGTTCTAGAGGTACCTGGTAATTTTTCGGAACACCTCGATGCAGGTACGCTGCCACCGGAACTCCGGGATGAATTTGAAAAACAGGGACTCACATTGGCGGGAACCTTTATTGCCTCAAAAATAGACGAACATTGGATTATACAAGATGCCGAAAACAACGCCCGATACACCCTCAAGCAACACCCTACATCCCTATCTGTTTTTGAACACGGTGTTCTCCACATTGAAATTACTGAAGGCCCCCAAGTCGTGTTCGGCACATTCTATTTCGGAGGCGACCCCGGTGTGAAACGGCAAGTCCTCACACGCGAGGTAGAACACCTCCCAGGCACACGTTATACCCCCTCTAAATTGAGCCGTGTTTTGCAAAACCTCTATAAAACCGGTCTTTTCGAACCAGGTATTCGCACCACCGCAATAGAACGCGCTGACACTATAAAGCAAACTGCTACGGCACCGAATAGAAACGCTGAGACCTCGAACACTGTACCGCAAACTGTTAGTCTGCAAGCGACCGTCCAACCGAGAGTTAAAGATGTCCTGATTGAACTCCAAAGACAGAAACCGGGTGCCTACGGTGCCAGCATCGGTTATAATGCTTCAGAAGGCGCGCGCGGCACGCTGGCGTTAAGCCACCGAAACATCTTCAAGCGAAACATACGATTTCTCCTACGAGGCAGAGGCGGCACCCGAGCCGGTACACTCGGATATCTATACGACGCTACGCTCACAGAACCCTGGTTCCTCGGCAGAACACAGGGCAGCCTCCAGTGGGCCGAAAGGAATTTAGAGGAGGATGATAATGTCAGAGCACGGCAAGCAAGTTTTACCCTCAGCAGGGAATTACCGCGCGACAACTGGCTTGAACTCCAATACAGCTTTCGCCACCTGCGTCAACCGGACGCGACGACAATCACACTAACAGACAAAACGACAACCGTCAGCAGCCTCCGCTTCTCATGGACGCATAACAGCCGATTTCCCTCTATTAACCCGATATCTGGTATATTGAATGAAGTCACCCTTGAATACGCGGGTAATTTATTGGGCGGACAAACAAACTTTATCAAAACCGTAACCGATACACGTTATTATAGAAAACTCCACAATAAGGGCCCTGTCCTTGCAACAGCCCTCCGATTCGGCATCACTACAGGAATTGGTTCAAGCCGACACGCCGAACTGATTTCGTTTGAGCGGTTTTGGGCAGGCGGTAGCACAACAGTCCGAGGCTACGCTGAACGCGGCCTCGGGCCCCTCGATAGCACCCTCAGGCACCGCGGCAATGTACAGCTTATCTTTAATACTGAACTCCGTTTTCCACTCTACTCCCTATTTGATGGCGTGCTTTTCTTTGACACAGGAAACGTATGGGAAACAGCAAGCGACATCGACATTGCTGAATTGCCTACCTCTGTCGGGGCAGGGTTATATTTGGACCTCGGCCCCCTCAGGGGCGGGTTCGATTACGCTGTGCCACTCCGGACCATCGCTGACAGCTCGGAAAATACGCTCTATTTTCGCATCGGAAGTATATTCTAGTGGCTATTGGCTGTTGGCTATTGGAAACCATTAGCAAGAGAAAGAAACAAAGAGGAGGATAATGGACGCAGTTCATGAAATCCTCCCAAAGAGCCCTCTTCTCCTTCTTATACCATTTTTATTAATTATTCTATCATTACCGGTTGTTAGAAATGAAACGGAGAACGGAAGACACAAACTGGAAGTTTATGCTACCATAAAGCGCACAAACTGGAAGTTTATGCTACAATAAAGCGCACAAACTGGAAGTTTATGCTACGATAAAGCACACAAACTGGAAGTTTATGCTACGATAAAGCACACAAACTGGAAGTTTATGCTACGATAAAGCACACAAACTGGAAGTTTATGCTACGATAAAGCACACAAACTGGAAGTTTATGCTACGATAAAGCACACAAACTGGAAGTTTATGCTACGATAAAGCACACAAACTGGAAGTTTATGCTACGATAAAGCACACAAACTGGAAGTTTATGCTACGATAAAGCACACAAACTGGAAGTTTATGCTACAATAAAGAGACATTTTTCAATTAGAAATGGTATTATATTTCTTCTCTTCTCTTATATTTCTTGCCAATTGCTGCCAATGAGCTTAATCGCTCTGTTTATAAGGTTTTCCTAATGCTAAGGGTGCTTCTGCTCGCCCAACAAATCCTGCTAACACCACCAGGCAAAGCAGATATGGCAACATCGCAAACCATTGAAATTGAACCTCCCAGCCAATTGCTTGAAACCGGGCTTCCAAAGCGGTACCGAGACCGAACAGCAGCGCAGCACCGCACGCCTTCACAGGATGCCATTTCCCAAAGATGACAATTGCCAACGCAATAAATCCACGCCCACCAGTCATCCCCGGATTAAAATACGGCACATCCGCAAGCGACAAATATCCACCCCCAATGCCTGCCATCGTACCAGCAAACAGTAAACACACTGTCCGCAAACTAAAAACATTAACCCCAACAGTAGAAATCGCCTTCGGATGTTCGCCACATGCACGAATCCTAAGCCCAGCATGTGTGTGATATAGGAAAAAGTAAACGCACGGCACTAGCAGAAACGCCAGGAAAACGAGAATATTGTGTGAAAATAGGGCAGGTCCGACAAAAGGTATCTGTGAGAGAAGCGGCACATCAAATTGTTTGAAATCTGTGACGCGAAGCGCGCTGCCTGTCACCCCAAACAGGCGTTGATATACGACCTCTGTTAGACCCAATGCTAAAAGTGTTATTGCGGTACCGATGACAACTTGGTCACAGCGGAGCCGTATCGCAAAAAACGCGAAGAGGGCAGCCGTCGCAAGTCCACTCACCCCAGCGACTATAAGTCCGCACCACGGTGCTAAGTAGGGCAGGGCAGCTGTGTAGAACGAGCCAACCATGCCAAAGAACGCGCCCATCAACATCATTCCTTCAATGCCAATATTAATCACACCTGCGCGTTGTGAAACGACTTCGCCTAGTGCCGCAAACAGAAGAGGCGTTGCCCCGCGAATCGTCGCTGCAAGAATATCTTCAAACATGTTATAGCCTCCGCAGTTGCTTGAGAATCATGATGCCTCTTTTGCTGACGACCGATTGCCGATTGCCGATTGCCGACGAAAGAATTTGACAGCACTATACCCAATAACAAAAAGTAGAATTACCGCCTGCATCACCCATGTCACCTTATCCGAGATGCCGACTCCGCGTTGCATAGCATAAGACCCGGTTGTCAGCGCGCCGAACAGCAGAGCCGAGGCAACGGTTAGCAGCGGATGTAATTTCGCTAACAACGCGACAGCAATAGCAGTGTAACCGTATCCCGGTGAAAACCCAAGATAGAGGCGACGCGTCAGAGCCATCAGTTCAATCGCACCGCCGAGCCCTGCCAATGCCCCACTAATAAAAAAGACACGAAGGGTGTTACGTACAATCGAAATGCCTGCCGCCTCCGCTGCAGTTGCCCCTTCACCCACTGCCCGAAGTTGATACCCAAACGTAGTCCGAAACAGAAGATAGGTCAGGAAAATCGCTAATAGCACAGCGATGACGATACCTATATGTACTCGGTGCGGTGATGAGAGAAGCCGTGGCAAAAATACCCACTCGGCTATTCTATTGCTTTGCGGCGCATGTCTGGCGAGCTCCTGCAAGGGGCCGCCATCTATCATCAGACCGACGAAGTGGATGGCAATATAATTCAACATAATCGTGCTAATGACTTCGTTCACGCCGCGCGTCACCTTGAGAATCGCAGGAATGATACCCCATATTCCGCCAGCAAACACAGCAATGACCAACCCAAGCGGCACTGCAAACCACGTGTGCGACGGCAATAGACCGGCCACCTTTGTTCCGAACCATGTTACCGCCAAGGCACCTATCAAAAACTGCCCCTCCGCCCCAATATTCCAGATGCCACACCGAAAAGCGATGGCAACAGAGAGCCCCGTCATCAGAAATGGAGTCGTTTTGACCAACGTTTCCCCAAATTTGCGACCGTTACCGAACGCTCCATCAATCGCAGCAACGTAAGCCTCCCACGGATTATAGCCGCACAACAATATAATTATCGCGTTTGTGATAAACGCACTCGCCAGAATGATTACCGGCACCGCCACCCACGGAGCAGCAACCGAAATTAACCCTGAAAACTTCGAGTAGATTCGGGAGAGAACGGCAATCAGAGGATGCCCGTTCCCTTTAAAAAGATTAACCATCTGTCCCTGCTTCTCCTGTCATCAACAAACCCAACGCTTCTATGTTCTCACGGTGTTCGGTAGCCTCAATTAACGTCCCTCTAGACATGACATAGAGCCTGTCGCTCAATTGTAAGACTTCATCTAATTCTGTTGAGATTAAAAGCACAGATTTTTTCTGGTCGCGCTGCAGTAGGAGATTTTGATGAACATAGTGTGCAGCACTGATGTCTAAACCGCGTGTAGGGTTAACGGCAATGAGAAGCTCCGGTTGCGATGAAATTTCACGAGCAAGGACAACCTTCTGTTGATTGCCCCCGGAAAGTGCTGTAGCGGGAATGTGCATGGATGGCGGCCGAATATCATACTCGGCAATTAGGTGTTCCGCGAGTTCTTTTTTTGTGCTCTGCTTGATAACCCCCAGCTTCGCTACATCTGCTAAGTGTTTCACATTGAGCAGGAGATTCTCCATAACAGAAAACGAAGCGATAACCCCCATCGTTTGCCTGTCTTCGGGAATATAACTGACTCCCTGTAACCGAATCTGCTTTGTGTCTCGCGGCTCTGTCGATAGTATTTCTATCTGACCGGACGCGATGGGTCTTAATCCCATAACTGCCTCCGCCAGTTCGCGCTGTCCATTTCCATCAACCCCAGCTATCCCGACGATTTCACCGCGATGGGTTGCCATAGAGACATCCGACACCGCCACCTCATCGCGGCTACCGAGCACAGTGAGCCCCGAAATTTGCAGCACTGTATCCGTTGTGGCTCGGTTTTCTTTCCGTTCCAACTCCGCGACCGGTTCACCAAGCATTTCTCTCGCCAATTCGCGGGCGGTCAACTCCCCTGTCTTGCCGAGATACACCTTTTTTCCGCGTCTTAGCACAGTAATCCTATCGCTAATTTCTAAAACCTCTTTCATTTTGTGGCTAATGAAAATAATAGACCGGTTATCGTCTACCAATTTACGTAGGATTGTGAAAAAACCGTTTACCTCTTGTGGGCTGAGTACGGCTGTCGGTTCGTCAAGGATGAGGATGCGCGCCTCAACGGCGAGTGCTTTGAGGATTTCAACGCGCTGTTTCAAACCGACTGAAAGGGTGCGGACTAATGCATTCGCATCGACGGTGAGCCCAAACCGTTCGGAGAGAGCTTCGGTGATTTCCACTGCCTCCGCCTTTTTAAAGCGGTGCGGAAGGAAAGAGTGAAAAATGTTTGATTTTTCATCTGGTAATGAATGAGCAATTTCGCCCCCCGGTTCTGTCGCCTCTGCCGTTCCATTTGCAGAACGTAATTGCGAGAGGCTCAGCGCAATATTTTCAGCGACGGTGAGATTCTCTATCAGCATGAAATGTTGATGTACCATACCGATGCCGTTTGCAATCGCATCGCGTGGCGAGCTGAAAACTTTGGGTTCGCCGGAGACAGAAAGGCTTCCCGCTGAAGGCTGGTAAAGCCCGTAGATGAGATTCATCAGGGTTGATTTCCCCGCCCCGTTTTCCCCCAAAATCGCATGGATTTCACCCGCTTGTAGTTCAAAATTGACGTTGTCAACCGCGACAAGCTCGCCAAAGGTTTTAGTAATCTGTTGAAGCTCAAGGACGTTTTCTGTTTCCATCTACACCCTACACCAATTATCCGCTCTGGCGGCTGTCAATTCACCATCGTAAGCGACAAACCGCAACGAAATCTGCCACGTTTCATTTTTCGGTGTCAAAACTGGTCCTGTCTGTGTCGGGTTATAGAGTGCCATACCGTAATCCCGAATGAACCACGGCCCCCGGGTGTCCCCATTAAGAATTGTCATAAAGATACCAAAATGTCCGTGTGTTGGGAGTTGATTTTGATATGCCACAAAATCTGAAATCCCTTGAAGCACTTCAACCTTCCCTCTACGGTCGTTATCTCCGATAACAACGCCTCCCATAACAGGTAAAAGTCTCGGTTCAACCCGCATGCCGATGCTGCCATACTTGGTTTGTGGATATTCAACGGCACCATAGGTGGCGACTTTTTCACTTGTCATATCGCACACTGTGGCATCAGCTAGGGCGTATAGATTGACCGTCCGAATTTCATCGAGTAAAGGCGCGTCGTTTTCATCGCGCCAGATAACCTTCTGAACAAATTGAACGCCATTCGCGTGTGGCGTGATGTCGATATCTTTCTGCGTTTCCATACGTCCCAATTTCTCAAAGAGTCTGTCTGTAAAAGAGCGGCGTGGTGGGGCACCCCAAAACCATGCTTCTCGGTCGCCTACCTTCACCGGGGCTTGTCCTACAAAAATCCCGTTGTGAAACGGATGGTCAAAAGCGAACTCCTGAATAACGGTATGTCCAGCAGGCGTATAGAATGGAAAGACAAAAGGACGGTAAAAGTTGGCACCGAGTCCGCCTAAACAACGTCCTGTATCGGTCTCAACAACTAAATGTGTTCTGGCATTAATTATAACTTTGTAAGCACTCATTTTTTTCTCCTTTTTGGTGTCCATCGGAAGAAGCATGTCCTATATTTTACCACGAATTGCCTGTCCAACGCAAATAGAAAATTGCCTAATTGCCTACACAAAAACTGGACACACCCAAATTTTAAAATTTTCAACTTTTCCCTTGACTTTTAATCGGTTTTTTGATAAAATATTTTTAAAGCTTTAACAACAATAGGTCAGCAAACTTTTTTAAAAACGGAATCTGGAAACCTCACCGTTAATATGGCATATCACATTTACAAAACCTGCCCCCTGGTGCTGTAGATTAGTAAGCCTGCCCTTTCAGGAGGAGTCAATCCGGCGAGTCAGATTCTCAGCAAAGAGGAGATTTCATGTTGAATAAGAACTTGGAGGCAAAACAGTTAGCGGCGGCCCGAAAAATCCTGTCTCATGTGCCTGATGCTTCGGCGTATGCCCCCGTAACAGACTCCTTGAACCGAGCGACAGAGCTCGGTGAGGAGGCAATTGCGGGCGTACTAAAGAGTTTCAGCTCCATGCCGCAATCGACAACTGTTTTCGCAAATCCTGTGTTACACCGGGCCGCCGTTAAGTGTGGAGAGACAGAGATAACCCTGAATATTCGGAGTTTTGCAATTCGCGGTATCATTCCGGAAAGTGAGATTGTGGCAGAACAGCTCAGTCCCACATCAGTTATTTTTACCGGTCTTTTTGGCAAGAGGCCCATAAAAGATGATATAGATGAAGAGGCACTTCTAACGGGATTAATAGATAAAAAGTTTTACAAATTCACCAGCATCCGTAGGGACAGCCTCACCGGCGATCGCCGGCTTATCAATCAGGTTGCCGAATTTGTCAAAGCCTTTCCAGAAGCTGGACCCGAGGCCGTCATCCAACATTTCTCGACACTCAGGAAGCTAAGCACGCCACGTCAGAAAGGCATTAGCGGCACAAGACCCCCCGGGACACTGCTGCTCGACCTAATCGGAACGCACATGGAAAATGTGGCACTCGGCACAGTATCGGTCTATATGCGGCACCAGCTCAGAGAAAGCAACGCTTTGCATCCACAAGTGCTCGCAATGCGTGCTAACGACCTTATTACTGAACACCAGAAAAATGGAAAGACCGCGTTCCAAACCTGTTACAGTCTACTTTTAGGTAGAGAAGCAACCCCTATTGAAGCAACTATTCTGGAACGGATGGGTATCATACAGACGCACCACGGCTCCGCGGGCTCCAATGTGGTTGCCCGATATCTGGCGACTTTACACACAGGCGCGGTCTCCGATTTCTTTGTTGCCTCACAGATGGCACTAGATGGCGACCGACATTTCGGGGCCATTCACGATATGACAGCGTTCATCAATCAGCTAGAACCGTTAGACTCCGAGGCACAAGAAGAAGCAATCCGAAAACGTATGCGTATCGCACTCCCAACCTTTGGACACCCAGAAATAGCCGCTGCTGGCAGAACCGACGAAATCCAGCAAGACCCGAGACCCGCTATCTATTTTAACCCCTTCATAAAAGCTGTGAATGATGGTGATATTCAACTCAGTGACAGACAGAAAAAGCGGTTGGCAATTGTGCAACGTCTTTATCAAATCGCTTTCGTTGAAGGTATCGTTCGCCCCGGGCGCGAAGATGAACCGCCGCTCCGATTAACCCCAAATACCGACTTTGGCGGATGGGCAGTTCAAGAGGGATTAGGTATCTATGAAAACGACAGGACATTCTTAACTTACATCTTCCGCGGATTTGGATGGATAATGGATGCACGTGAACAGCTCCAACTCAAAATCATCCGACCGGTTATTCCACCACACCCCGATGTCATTCCGGAACCGACTGACGATATGACCATCGCTGATGAGGTAGTCGCACTACATAACCAAATGGCAGGGCCGAATATCTTTTAAAAGTGTCAACAAAATCCATAGACACGCTGCACATATCAGAGAGGAACACTTGTGATTGAATTTGAGCAACTTGTAGTCCCCACAGTGGGTGAAAAAATCGAAACAAATAACGGACAGCTCACTGTCCCCAATAAACCGATTATTCCGGTCATTGAGGGGGACGGTATCGGCAGAGACATCATGAAAACAACGCGTCATGTTGTCGACGCTGCTGTGCAAACCGCTTACAATGGCAAAAACCAAATCGTCTGGTTCGATATCTACGCTGGCGAAAACGCCATGGCGAAATATAACGAATGGCTACCACAAGATACGTTCAAGGCTATCGACCACTTCCGAGTTGCGCTAAAGGGGCCCTTAACAACCCCCGTCGGTGGCGGTTTTCGCAGTCTAAATGTGACCCTACGGCAGGTGCTTGAACTCTACGCTTGCGTACGACCCGTCCGATACTTCCAAGGTGTGCCCGCCCCGGTCACACATCCTGAAAAGATGGATGTGGTTATCTTCCGAGAAAACACCGAAGATGTTTACGCAGGTATCGAATGGGAACAGGGCACCCCCGAAGTCAAAAAGGTGATTGAACTGCTCCGAACCGAAATGGGAGTGGAGATTCGAGAAGACTCCGGGGTCGGTATTAAACCGATTAGCATCTTCGGGACGAAACGGCTCGCGCGGATGGCCATTCAATACGCACTCGACAACGGAAGACGAAGTGTTACGTTTGTCCACAAGGGGAATATCATGAAGTTCACGGAAGGCGCGTTCTGTGCATGGGGATACGAGCTCGCCAAGGAGGAGTTCGGTGACACAACCATCACCGAAACGGAACTCTATGACAGGTATGATGGAAATCTCCCGGAAGGGAAAATTCTCGTCAACGACCGAATTGCGGACAGCATGCTGCAGCAAATTCTAACGCGTACGGATGAATACGACGTTATTGTGACCCCCAATTTGAATGGCGATTATCTCTCCGATGCTGCAGCAGCGCAGGTAGGCGGCATCGGTATGGCACCCGGTGGAAACCTCAACGATGAGGTCGCCCTCTTCGAAGCAACACACGGTACAGCCCCAAAATATACCGATCAGGATGTTGTTAACCCCAGTTCACTTATCCTCTCGGCTGTCATGATGTTAGAGCATATCGGTTGGCAAGAGGCGGCGGACCTGATTATTGCTGGACTGGAGAAGACTATTCTCCAAAAACGGGTGACGTACGATTTGGAACGGTTGATGGAAGGGGCAACGAAGGTTCGCACGTCCGAATTCGGTGCGGCGATTGTTGAAAACTTTTCGTAAAAATATTCGATTACACATAACACGGAGCAGCACATGTCTTTAAAAACGAAAATTGTTCTCGGGGTCGGCGTGTTCACTGCCATCGGCATCGGGATAGGGATAGAACTCTATCGCCTTCACAAGCGTATTTTAAAAGAGTTGGTTGCAATTCGCAAGCAGGGGGAATAGCAGCGAACTGCTAGCAACTCCGGGTGCCCAAAATGCTGGATAATTTGCAAACTACGTTCAATTTCTACGGAAACGGCACCTTAGATGCCCAATTATCTCCTAAAGGTTACAAAGGATTTGCCGGATTTCACAAGTATTGGGGAAAAAAACCTACCGAGGTGTGGCGATTTCTGATAGGGAATTTGACATCACCTCAGGATATTGTTTTAGACCCATTCCTCGGTGCTGGACTTATAGCGAAAACGTGTATCAGTCACAATTGTCGCCTTATCGGTTTCGATGTCAATCCAATTAGTATTGCACTAACGAAACTTTATCTAAATCCGCCAGACTACATAGACTTAAGAAATGCTATCTATGAAATTGAAAGGCGCGTCAAGCCGCTTATTAATGCCATGTATCTCGTATCCGATGGAAATATAGCGACGCATCTCCTCTGGGACAATGACCAGATAACGCAGGTCTGGACAAAACGGAATGGGAAGAGAATTGAACTGAACCTCAATAAGCACGAACTCTCGGCACTTCAAAATGTGGCAACATATCATCCACAAAGACTACGGGAGCTCCGGTTGTTCGACAATTCGAGAATTAATTCACAAAAAACGCTTACTCTTACAGAACTTTTCTCTCCGCGTGCGTTACGGGCAATTGACTTAATCAAGGCCGAAATAGAACGGTTTTCTGGTGATTTAAAGAGAGCGTTGAATCTGATATTGTCGGCCTCAGTAGGGCAGATGTCTAACATGGTTTTTGCTGTCTCAAGAAGAGGAAAAACCGAGGGCATTGAAACAGGTAAAATTGAGGTCGGGAGCTGGACAATTGGGTATTGGTGCCCAGCACAACATTTTGAAATAAATGCATGGAATTGTTATGCAATCAAAGCCAATAAATTGTTAAAAGCAGTCGGGGAGGCAGGTGACGCGAAACCTGTCACGATTTCCCCCTCTCTAAATAGTCTCCTAAATCAGCACGAAACCGTTTATGTCCAACAGGGGGACGCAGCGCAACTACTAACAGACGTTCCAACTGAATCAATCAAAGTCATCATAACCGATCCGCCGCATGGAGACAGGATTCCGTATTTGGAACTCAGTGAGATGTGGAACAGCGTCCTGTGTTTTGATTCTAACTACGAAGATGAATTGGTTGTTTCAAATGCGAAAGGGCGCGGCAAAGATATCCGAGCTTATAACGAGAAATTAACCTCAATCTTCCATCAATGCGCCCGAGTTCTAGAAAAAGACGGGTTCTTGATAATCATGTTTAACGCAAGGGCTGCAGCCTATTGGCAAAGTCTTCGCCAATTGGAAGCAGCTACGGGACTTGCATATATCGGGTGTTATCCGAGCGCATATTCTGCCGGCTCAATCCTTCAAGATAATAGGAAAGGCGGATTAAAAACGGATTTCGTTCTGTTGTACGGAAAACAGATAAGCGAGAAAAATCTGGAGAAAACCGTGGCAACCTTTAGCGATGTAAAAGGTTGGACAACCCGCTATCCCAAGGAAAGTGAGTGAAAACGTTGGATTTTAATACGGCTGTGAACCTATTCAAAAACGATAAAATTCGTGAACTCTCCACAACAGCTGAGGGAATGCGGTTTTTAAAGCTACGTTCACTCTCGCGAAAGGTGCATCTCGATTACCTTATCAATGAATTTGAAATAGACATCGGAACCCGCAGCTCAAACAATGAGAGGCTGAGGCTACTTTACGAGTCAGATATTTGCTCTGTAAGTATAAACCACGCCATACAGATATTGTTTGAAAAAGAACGAGAAACCCGACAGAAAAACGAACAACAATTGATAAATGAGTTGTACAAAGTTCAGTCTTTTGATTGGGGGGGTTTACACCGAAACAGTTTAGAAACAACAATTGTAAATAGGTATGTGAAGAAAATAACCTCTTATGAATTCCTGCATGATGAAATAGAAGGTACACTTCACAAGCGTTTAAGGTCTTACGTCCTCGCTTCTTGGTACAATCATTGGACCTCTATCATTATTGAGGATATTTTTAAGGAACATGCGAAGGTGATTCCAGCGGTGGGACAGATAAAGAAAATTGACTTTTTCCTTAACAATAAACCGTTCGATTTAAAAGTCACATACCTACCTGAAGGCTATATTAAAGATTGTCGCAAGGCTAACGGATTACGCCCTGAGTTGACCTTAATGAAAATTTCAGCTCGAAAACTAAATATTGCTTTCGACGCATCAGCTCCGGAATCAGTGTTAATTCCTGATTTATGGCGTAAACTTGACGACAATCCTAATGATAGTGCGCGCGAATTGATAGATGAACTACAAACATATAGGGAGGAGGTATTAAACACCGCTATCACCGAGCCGAAATCACTCGGACGATGGTTTTATGAAAATCAAGGCCTGCGGCGTTTCGATGCTTCAAATCGGTTGTTTCTTGTGCTGGTAGATAAAACCAACTTTTTTGATTCGTGGAAATTAAAAAGAGCTCGACCGTTGATTGCCGCACACGTAACCAATTACCTGGAAGAAGCTAATACAGATGTAGGTTTTCAACTCGACTTCTATTGGGATGGAGAAACCTACTCAACTGAAGCAGATGTGATATTTGTTACCAAGCAATAATAACATAAAACCCCCTTATGAATTGGATACATCGTGAATTTCTTTTCAAATTTTTAATATAAAATATAATCCAATCCGACACATGTCTATGAAATGGAGGAAGACGTGGCTAGAAAAAAAATTAGTGTTATTGGTGCCGGCAACGTCGGCGCGACCGCAGCATTCCTTATTGCACAAAAACAACTCGGGAATGTTGTCCTGATAGACATCATTGACGGAGTCCCGCAGGGAAAGGCATTAGATATGGCTGAAACTGCCCCCGTAGAAATGTTCGACGCTGCAATTAGTGGCGACCTCGATTATACCGCTACCGCAGACTCCGATTTAGTAATTATTACATCGGGCTCCCCACGCAAACCGGGGATGACTCGGGAAGACCTATTGCAAACGAACGCCAAAATCGTTGGGAGTGTCACCGAAAATGTCGTGAAACACTCGCCTGACTGTATCCTGATGATGCTGACAAATCCGCTGGACATCATGACATACCACGCGTGGAAGGTCTCCGATTTTCCATCACACCGTGTCCTCGGACAGGCGGGTGTCCTAGACTCCGCTCGGTTCCGCTATTTTATTTCGCTTGAGCTTGGCGTATCGGTAGAAGACATCCACGCGCTCGTCCTCGGCGGACATGGCGATACGATGGTCCCGCTACCCCGTTATACAACTGTCAACGGCATCCCGATTCCGCAGTTGATACCAGCAGAGCGCATCGAGGCGATGGCACAACGTACCCGTGACGGTGGGGCTGAAGTTGTCAATCTTCTCAAGACAAGTGGCTATTATGCCGCGGGTGCCTCGTTGGCACAGATGGCCGAAGCTATCATTCTGGATAAGAAACGTCTCTTGCCGTGTTCCGCGCATCTTACCGGACAATACGGCATAGATGACCTCTATATCGGGGTTCCGATTAAATTAGGCGCGGGCGGGGTTGAAGAGATTATTGAAATCGAATTGACCGATGACGAACGCGCATCTTTACAGCATTCCGCACAAACTTACCGTGATGGAATTGCACTGTTGGGATACTAAGCAATATGGCTAGGACTTACGCAGCAGGTGTTTATAACTGCAATATTTCGTGTAAGTGCTCCATAACACGAAAAACCCACAGAAAAGGAGAGAAAACTCATGTTTGATAAGATAATGTTGATTTTAACTTTCACGACCTGTGCCCTGTTTCTCGCTATCCCTGCGGTGAATGCCGAATTCCCCGAAGATGGCGTGGTCGGCTACTGGCCGTTCGACGATGGCACGATTCAAAACAAAAACGTCAAAGACGTTTTAGGCAAAAATGATGGTGAACTTAATGGAAACCCCAAATCCGTTGCTGGTAAAGTTGGAAAAGCACTTGAATTCAACGGTGACAATTTTGTCCATATCCCTGGCGACGATTCATTAAACTTCGTTGGTGCCGAAGCGATGACTGTTGCGGCTTGGGTAAATGCTGACAACGATCTGCCAGTGAAAGGTGTGCTTGCTAACTGTTGCGGGACCATCGTTGCTCAACGCGATATGAATAGCTGGGCATTGCGATTTGATGGCAGAAATGGTGGAGCGGAAATGGAATTTATTGCCACCCCAGGCTGGCAGGGAGATGGCGGTTTTGGAGCCGCTGCCTTTCCCGCAGGTCAATGGAACCACCTCGTCGGAATTATTGATAAAAACAAGCGGTTTCTCTATGTGAATGGCAAATTAGAAAAAGAGGCGGATTACAACGGGCCGATGGCTTCAAACGGTTCTGAAACGGAAATTGGTAACGCAAGCGATGGCGGCTTCATCGGGATTATCGACGAGGTCGTGATTTACAACAGAGCCCTCTCCGCCAATGAGGTGAAACAACTATTTGCTGCTGAAGGGCTGCCAGTTCAACCACAAGGCAAACTTGCCACCCGATGGGGACAAATCAAATCCTCATTTTAAATTGGCGCTCCTTCTCAATAGGCGGATTGACGAATCTACCTATATTGCATGTAGTTCAAAGTATAGCGGGACCGTTTTCAAAAAGAGGAAAAATTATGTTTTCAAAGGGACTTACGATATTCATACTCAGTATTGGCGCGCTGTGCGTTCTTATTTCTAACGCCGATGCCCAACTGCCTATAAATGGCGTTGTCGGTTACTGGTCTTTCGATGATGGCACGATTAATGGCAAAAACGTCGAAGACCTACTAGGCGACAACGACGGTGAACTAGAGGGAAATCCGAAAATTGTCCCTGGAAAGGTCGGAAAAGCACTTGAATTCAACGGCGATAATGCAGTGCGTATTGCGGGCACAGCCTCTTTAAACTTCAAAGGTGCAGAAGAAATGAGCGTCGCCGCTTGGGTCAAGCCCGCGAGTGATAAGCCCGTTAAAGGCGTAATTGCCAATACGTGTTGCGGCACAATTGTTGGACAACGTGATAGTGAGGGGTGGGTGTTAAGATTTGATGGTAGAAATGTCGGTAAAGAGATGGTGCTGATAGTGCAACCGGGCTGGCAGGGACACAATACACTTGGCGTTCCCCCGTTTAACAAAGGGACATGGCATCACTTGGTAGGCGTTGTTGATAAAAACAGGTTGCTGCTCTATGTTGATGGGAAATTGGAAAGTGAGGTTGGATACAACGGACCGATGTCTACAAAAGGCACGGCAACCGAAATCGGCAACGCCAAAGCGGATGGCGGTTTTATCGGGATTATTGACGAAGTCCTGATTTACAACAAAGCTGTCACCGCTAACGAGGTTAAACAACTTTTTACGGCACAAGGACTGCTAGTTCACCCACAAGGCAAACTTGCCACCCGATGGGGACAAATCAAAGCGGCACGGTAGGTGACATTCTTATGTAGGAACGAGCTGTGCACGCGATAGGCGGTACAATTGACTATGCGCGCTGTGCGTTTTAGCAAGCGCGCATAGCCAAAAAAGTTAAGTGGGTTGTGTTAATACCGTGCTTTAACAGTTTCCCACGGAGTTGCTATTTGTTTGCCGATTCAACATCAGAGAGTGTAGGGGCAAGCCCTTTGTTCTTCAGCGTCTCAATATCACGCTGCTCCAGGGCAACGTTGAAAATTGTAACCTCATCAATAATTGCATTTCCCAATCTACCGGCACAACAGCTATTCCTACCGATAAAAACGGGAAATGTCACAACACCGAATTTTTCGAGGAATATCACAACCGATGAAAATTACAGCGATTCAAACCTTCATGGCGAACTTCGGCAACCGACCCCGGGGGCTTATCAAAGTTGAAACGGACGAAGGCATCCACGGCTGGGGAGAAGCCTACTCCACAGGTCCAGACCTTTCGGTCGAACCGATTGCCGACTATATTTTTCAGATGATTCAAGGGGACGACCCCCGCCGGATTGAATACATCATGCTGAAACTGCACCAGCAGTTCCGATTTCCGCCCGGTGGTGCGGGGCTTGCCGTTATCTCCGCAATTGACCACGCGCTGTGGGACATCAGCGGGAAAGCAGCGGGGTTGCCGGTCTACATGCTGCTTGGCGGGCACGCTCGAGACCGCATTCGGATCTATCGCGGCATCGGCGGGAGAGACGGCATAGAAGCTGCCGAGCAGGCGCACAAACTACATGAGGAGTGGGGATTCACCGCCTTCAAAACAAGTCCGTATCAGCTCAATCCGGATGCTGATAGGTGGGGAAGGGTCTGTGCTGCTGCCGCCACGTACTTTGAACAGCTCCGGTTGAATACCCCGGACGATTGGGAGTTTGCTTTTGACCCGCACGCGAAGATTTTTGAGCCGATTCGTGCACTTCAGCTTGCTAACGCCTTAGCACCATTCGATCCGTTTTTCTACGAGGAGCCGCTGCGTCCGGAACATATACCTGCATGGGCGCGCCTCCGTTCACAAATGGCAGTGCCTCTGGCGACAGGTGAATCGCTATATACTCGGTTTGAATTCCTTGACCTCATCGCAGCGCAGGGGGCAGACATCATTCAGCCGGATGTTTGCGTTTGCGGTGGGTTATTAGAGATGCGAAAAATCGCAGCGATTGCAGAAGCACATTACGTCACTGTTGCTCCGCACAACCCGATGGGACCGCTGGCAACTGCTGTCAATGTTCACTTCGCCGCTGCAACCCCGAACTTCAAAATCCTTGAATATCTCCTGCCAACCGAGAGTGCTTGGAATACCTGGGTAGACGAACCGTATATGCCCAAAGATGGCTATCTGGAGCTACGAAATCGCCCCGGTCTCGGTGTAGACATCAACGAAGCAGCTGTCACAGATAACGAATACGTTCATTGGCAACGAACATGTCCCATACGGCCCGATGGATCAACCGGTTATATTTAAAAACAAGCACGCGGGAAACCGCGTAACTACAAACGGAGAATAGAAAATTTATGGAACCTGTAAAAATAGGTGTAATTGGATGTGGTGTCATCGGAAGTAGACACCTCAGTACCGCGTCGAACGCAGAAAATATTGAGCTGGTCGCCGCAGCGGACCTAATAGAGGCGAACAGGACGCGAGCCGCTGAACGTTTCAATCCACCGAAGATGTATGATAACGATATTGACCTGCTTGACGATGATGCAGTGGAGGCGGTTGTCCTAGCGTTTCCAACGCAATACCGGACTGAAGTCGCTCTGCGCGCCTTTGAACGTGGAAAGCACGTCCTAATAGAGAAACCGATTGCTATGAACGCCGGGGAGGTTGAACAGATGATTGCCGCCCGGGGCGAGCTGGTGTCAGGGTGTTGCTCCTCCAGAAACCGTTTTAACAAGGCGGCCCGACTTGTTACGCAGCTGATTACGTCAGGCGGTTTGGGGGAACTCCGTACCGTTTACTGTCGCGCGATTGGCGGTGCAGGAAAAGAACCGGGCAGCCCACGTCCTGCATGGCGGTTGACGAAAGCTCTCAACGGCGGCGGTATTCTTGTTAACTGGGGATGTTACGATATTGACTACCTGCTCGGGATTACGGGATGGCAGCTCAAACCGACAACTGTGTTAGCACAAACGTGGACGGTGCCCCCCGTATTTGACTCGCATATCGCATCCGGCTCCGATGCTGAGACACATTACTCCGCGCTTATCCAATGCGAAGGGGGCACCGCGATTAGCCTAGAGCGAGGCGAGTTTATGACACTACAAGCACAGTCCGACTGGCAAATTGTCGGTTCAAAGGGCTCTCTCAAACTTAGGATGGGCAATGGAAACCCAGACAGTGTTGTCCACAATCAGACGACAACGGCAGAGGGGGTCAGTTCTCAGACACTTGAGGATACCGGGGACACCGATGGACCGCATCACACGGATCCGTTAGTCGATTTTGCCGCTGCAATCCGTGAAAACCGACAACCGCTAACCGGCTTGGAAGAGTCTTTTGTGGTTCAGAAGATAACGGATGCAATTTACGCCTCTGCCGAAACGGGCAGTGCTGTTGCACTATAGGAGAATGGCTGGGTTCGTGGTAGGGAAACCATTCATGGTTTCCCTCGATTTACCGAACTATTTATGGTGTAGAGAGCCAGAATGAGGCACATCAAGCGGTCATGAGGCACGTTAGCGAATGTGTTGTTGTGTTTTCTATAAATATACCGCCCCGATGGGGCTAGATTGTCTGGCACTTGTGCTTCTATAAACATACCGCCCCGATGGGGCTAGATTGTCTGGCACTTGTGCTTCTATAAACATACCGCCCCGATGGGGCTAGATTGTGTTGTGTTGTTGTGTTTTCTATAAATATACCGCCCCGATGGGGCTAGATTGTGTTGTGTTGTTGTGTTTTCTATAAATATACCGCCCCGATGGGGCTAGATTGTGTTGTGTTGTTGTGTTTTCTATAAATATACCGCCCCGATGGGGCTAGATTGTGTTGTGTTGTGTTTTCTATAAATATACCGCCCCGATGGGGCTAGATTGTCCGGCACTTGTGCTTCTATAAACATACCGCCCCGATGGGGCTAGATTGTGTTGTGTTGTTGTGTTTTCTATAAATATACCGCCCCGATGGGGCTAGATTGTCTGGTTGTTGTGTTCACTATTAAAATGTCGCCCCGATACGCCTAGTCCCGTAGGGACGATATATTTATAGAAGCAGATGTTTCCCCAACCCCTAGTTGTTGACGATATATTTATAAATATGTTTCCCCGCCCCGATGGGGCTAGATTGTCTGGCGTTCACATTAAACCTGTCGCCCCGATACGCCTAGTCCCGTAGGGACGATATATTTATAGAAGCAGATGTTTCCACAACCCCTAGGCCCGTAGGGACGATATATTTATAGAGAAAATGTTTCGGCACATTTATTTTCAAACTCACGTTTAAGTACAAAAATTTTACACACCCATTTCTAATTGAAAATGTCTCTTTGTAGTAGCATAAACTTCCAGTTTGTGCATTTTTGTAGTAGCATAAATATTTTGTGCGTTTTATCGTAGCATAAACTTATAGTTTGTGCGTTTTATCGTAGCATAAACTTATAGTTTGTGCGTTTTATCGTAGCATAAACTTATAGTTTGGGTCTTCCGTTCTCCGTTTCATTTCTAACAACCGGTAATGATAGAATAATTAATAAAAATGGTATAATATGCGCTTTGACGCGCGTCAGAGTTCTCTTTCTCTTTCTCTTGCCAATTGCTATTGCCAAAGAGATTGTTACGCATCGGACACTCCGCGTTCTCCGTGTTCTCCGTGTGTCATCCGCGATTCTGACAACACAAGCGAAATCCGCCCTTCCATTCTTCCACCCTTCCACCCTTCCCTCTATCATAATACAAAAACTTTACACACCCAAATGAAAGCACGCCTACAGCGGATAGATAAACCTAAGGATGGGGTTCACCTGCTTTCGGTTTCTCCTTGGGCGCATTGGAATCCGCTCCGAAACGGATGTGCAGGGCAGCACCGGGGGCGTGCTCCTTTCCATAAAGGAGGTGTTTGATACCCCAGAAAGCCACGGTTGTCCCGACCATCACGACTATACCCCATATCGGTATTTTCCAGAGCCATTCAGTGAAGGAGAAAAGGGTACCTGTCTGTTTCGGTACTGCTTGGGCACCTAAGGTTACCAATACGGTGCAAATAATAGCGTTAAAGGTGATTACTCCCTCTGTCACCAACCGATGCGGACTGAATCTGACTAAGGCGCGTTCAAAATTGAAGATGACTATCACCCACAAAAAGACAAGATATAGCAGTTGTCCCTTCCCCAACCAGCTCGCTGAAATAAACGGGATGGATCGACGGAGATTGCCCGCCAAAATCGCGATAATTGCGATACCAAGGGCGATATAGAAGAGTTCAAACCAGCCGACCCACCCTCTGGAACGCCGAAACCAGCCGACCATGGGCAAACCGAAGAAACGCTCAGGCAACGGTTCAACACATTCTACCCAAGTGTCCACCGCTTTCCGATAATTCAGATATGTCAAGGCGATAAGCACACTGAAAACAGCGAACATCTCTATCCAACGTGGGAAATCAGGGTCAAGTGCTAGCGGCGGTGCGCGCTTGATGAGCAAACCAAACGTTACAGCAATACCGAGCCCAAAAAGCAAACCCTGCATCTGTTCCATGACGCTGTGCCAGTTCGTTTGGAGCCCGGTTCGGATGCAGAGCAGCTTTAGCAATTGTCCAAGTGAGAAGGCGACACCTCCAGCAAAACCTGTTAGCAGCGTAGCGAAGGCGACTCCGCCTAATTTGTAATGCCAGCAGTAGACTAATACACCGATGACCATGCCGACACACCCCGCCCAATTGTCGCCGCGAGGTGGAGTCATTCGGAGCCCGAAAACGTTAACCAGGAGCAGAAAAGCCGCGAACCATCCCACGCTCATGTATAGGATAAGTGAGGTGCCCATGTCTAAGCCGCCGCGGAAAAGGGCGACACCTATTGCTGCGGCCATGGCAACAAGCGCGGCTAACCAATCGGTATCATACCAATAGAGCGGACTTTCATGCCTTTGCATCCGTTTAGGCGCGAAAATGAAATCCACCAGGACTGCTTGTAGTGACCATCCAATAAAAACAACACACATCGGAGCAAAGAATAGCGGCAGCGCGGAAGACGTAGGCTGCTCCGCATTGAAACCTGTGAGAAAGGCGGGCAGTGCCGTACCAGCACCACCGAGTGCTGCCCACAAGAAACCGATGGCGAACAGGTTTGCGAACCCGTAAAATACCGTGGGGACGTGGGAGGAGTGCGTATAACCGACCACCTGCATGTAGGACATGCTTCCGCCGAACGACCAGCCAAGTGCACCGAACAGTGCAAAGTAATGAACATACCGCCACCAATCCTCACGCCCAGATAGCAACACGATTGCCATAGCAGCGAGTGCACCGGCGAGTGCAGCACCATATTCATGTCCAAAGTTGCCGCGAATCCCCCATCCTACACAGAGCGACACGCCGCACAAGAGAATCATTTGCCAAGGGATAGCTGTTATTTCCATATTGCCGACCTCCAATACTCAGGTGAAGTGAACTTTAATATCACCTAGAGTATGCCACAAATTGCATAAAAAATCAACATAAAACAATTTCTGCAGCAGCTTATACGAGGATTACCGCGTTAACTTATACCATTTTTATTAATTATACCTAAGTTGCCACATAGTAGCATAATCTTCCCAGATTGTGCATATTTGTGTGCAAATTGGAAGTGAACGGGACAAATATTAGCTCATTATCAGCATATTTTCATTAAAGACGGTGTTTCCAGGTCTAAAAACTTATAAGTAGCAACTTGGGTTAATTATTCTATCATTACCGGTTGTTAGAAATGAAACGGAGAACGGAAGACCCAAACTAAAAGTTTATGCTACAAGAAAGAGGCACAAACTGGAAGTTTATGCTACAAGAAAGAGGCACAAACTGGAAGTTTATGCTACAAGAAAGAGGCACAAACTGGAAGTTTATGCTACAAGAAAGAGGCACAAACTGGAAGTTTATGCTACAAGAAAGAGGCACAAACTGGAAGTTTATGCTACAAGAAAGAGGCACAAACTGGAAGTTTATGCTACAAGAAAGAGGCACAAACTGGAAGTTTATGCTACAAGAAAGAGGCACAAACTAAAAGTTTATGCTACAAGAAAGAGGCACAAACTGGAAGTTTATGCTACAAGAAAGAGGCACAAACTGGAAGTTTATGCTACAAGAAAGAGGCACAAACTGGAAGTTTATGCTACAAGAAAGAGACATTTTTCAATTAGAAATGGTATTACTAAGAAACCCGCCTGCAACAACGGCGCAGGCGAGCGGAGGCCCACGATTCAAATTATTTGCTTGTATTGTAAGAGGATTTTTGATATACTTTGACATTAATATCTATTTATGGTGTGAGGTAAAAGAAAAATGGCAGAAAAAACATATCGTGTTGGTGTTATTGGGTGCGGCGGCATGGGACGTGCCCATGCACGGAGTTGGAAAGGTACCGGGCGTGCCGAAGTGGTCACCGCCTCGGATATCAATCCGGCCTCCGCCGCGAAATTCGCCGAAGAATTATCGCTTCCCACGCATTATACAGATTTTGGTGAGATGTGCGACAAAGAGGAGCTGGACATTGTCAGTATTACTACTTGGCAGAGCGTCCGGGCGGAGCCGACTATCGCCGCAGCCGAAAGTGGCGTGTTAGGGGTTATCACCGAAAAACCGATGGCAGCTTCAGTCGGCGATGCGCGTGCTATGATGGACGCTTGTGAAAAAAGCGGGACCAAATTGGTAGTTGGACATCAACGACGTTTCACTCCGCAAAACTGTGAAGCACGTAGGCTTATCCAGGAGGGTGCGATTGGAAAACCGCAAGCCATGCTCCGCCGGGATGGACACGGATTGCTGAACCGCGGCACTCACGAAATTGACGAAATGCGTTATATCCTCGGTGACCCTGATCCGTTGTGGCTTATCGCGCAGGTCGCCCGGAAAACCGACCGCTGGGAACGCCGCGTCAGATGTGAAGACCTATGTATGGCGGAACTCTGCTTTGAGGGGGGCATCCGCGGCATTTATGAAAGCGATTTACCGGGGCCAGGCCTCCGAGGCGATGCTGTCTACGGGGACGATGGACAACTCCGCCGGGGCGGCGATGGCACAATTGAACTGCTCAACAGCAAAACCGCTGGCTGGCAACAGATAAAACCTCGCCAAGGCGAACCGAATCAGTACAACGAAATGCTGGCTTGGCTCGAAGGTGATATTGAGGAACATAGAAATGCAGGCAGACATGGGCTCTGCACAATCGAAATCCTGATGGCATTTTACGAATCGTTACGTATTCAGGATGTCGTCACCTTTCCGCTAACAACGGAGCCGAACCCACTTGACCTCCTCGTAGAGGGTGGAAAGCTGCCGGTTTTCGTCGAGGGCCGTTATGACATTCGGGCACCGTTTCCCGAACAGAAGTAGGAATAACACCTAGTGTCCTTGTAGGGCGGAGCAGTGCTCCGCCCGCTTTTTTTGGAATTACCCTTACTTCATCGGAACCACCAGGGTCTAGCTTTAGTCCGCCGAGCACGTTGGTATTCCTCGTGTGCATCGGTTGCCTCCGAAATCGTTTCTACGAGTAGTCGGGTAACATTAAGTACCCCGTATATCCTATTCATCAAGGAACGAGCCTCTGTTTTTTCCTCATTGAAACGTTGGAATTCTTCGGTCAGTGCTTTCATCTCTTCGTTCAACGCTATAAGTGATTCATCCAACTTCAAGTTCACCACAATATTTGTTTCAATTACCGATTTGGGAAGTGCGTTCTTTTCGTTGAGACTTCGAAGCTCCTCAATACGCAATTGGACTCCCTCGCTTGCCTTGGTGAGAGCAACACTTGCCTCAGTGCCCGTTTCAGTGTGCGGCTTGAAGTTCGTCTCCGTATCCCATTCTATTTCGCTCCATGTTTCAATCGCCGCGATTATCTTTTCGGAAGCTTTAAGTGACAATTTAAGGTGCGATACGCCAACAGATTTTTGTTGTTCCTCTTTAATCTTTTGTCGTTTTTCGTTAATCTGTTTGATAAGTTTAGGCGTATAGATGCCGACAATTATCACCACGCATAAAGAGAGAACTACTGCTCCAGCAATTTTTAACGTTCTACCATTCATGTCCCTAATCGCTCCTATTGTTGCATTCCGCAATTAACGTATCCAAATTCACAAATTTGACCGAAATACCGTTGTATTCTTTGGTAAAAGGCTGTGCTACGTCGTGTGCGGCGACAAGATTCTTCCTCTCCGGATATTGTCTACGGAATGCAAGCAGGGGCCGTGGCGAAAATCCGGAAACAGTCCATTTGCATTCAATGGCGAGCGGGTTGCTACGTGCATGCGTCAGCACAAAATCAACTTCATGCCCTCTTTTGTCTCGCCAGTACTGAATGTTGCGAGATTGGGTATAAGCCATAATTTCGTTGAGGACGATGTGTTCCCAAAGCGGGCCCAGGTCATCTTGTCGCAATTGCAACCATCGCTTGTAGTAGCAGACGAACCCGGTGTCGAAGCCGTAAACCTTCGGGGCGGTAACAATTTCAGTTGGGCATCTGGAGCTGAAAGGTCTGACAATGTGGACGACGAAAGTTGCCTCCAAAATGGCGAGATAGTTCGATATGGTGGTGCGGCTAACTTCACAGAGGCGTGCAAAGCGAGGTGCTTCAAAAATTCCGCCGCTTTGCGCCATAAGCAGTTCCGCGAATTTCTGAAACGAGTATCGGCGTTCAAGGCGAAAAAGTTCTTGTATATCCCTTGCCCAATAGGCATCCATCCATTCTTGGAATTGATGTTCCGGGAGTTCCGCCTCAAGGAAAAAGGGCGGCACACCGCCGTGCAACAAGCGGTGGCGCATGTCTACCCGCTTGAAATCATCAAGGTCCGATCTTACCATGGGGGTTAACCACAATTCGGTTTTACGGCCGGCAAGTGTATCCCGAAATTTTGCACTTGCACCAAGCGTTGATGAACCGGTTGCCACGATATGAACTTGCGGATAGTAGTCAGCTGCGATTTTTAGGAGCTCCGATGGGTTGGACAGCCGATGAATCTCCTCCAGCACAACACGCCTATCCCCGATACTCTCAAGAAATCCCTGCGGGTCTTCCATCAATTGTCTCACGCGTGGGAGTTCACAATCAAAATATTCAATATCGGGCAACGTTTGACATAGACACGTCTTCCCAACGCGTCGGACTCCGGACAGCCACACAACCGAGCGACGGTCCCAAGCAGTCTCAATTCGGTTAAGCCAAAATTGTCTTTCTATCATAATAGCTTTATAATAGCATATCGTGTACTATATGTCAACTCTATTTGCACATAGTAGCACTATATGCAAATCTGCTTGCACATAGTAGCGGTTTTAGATATTTAGTTCAATCTATTCTCCTGCGTTGATACAGAAACCACTCTACGACGCTTAAAATCACAGCTAGAAATATAAGGTAGAGCCAAGGCGGATACCGAAAAAATGAGCCGCCCCCGAGCAGTTCCGAGCCTGTCAATAGCTCCTCAATTTCAGCAGCAGCCCCGATGTGTGATTCTGTTTCGCTAGCAAGATTGACAGCCCATACCTTTTTCTCGACATCCGCTTCTATTGCTGTTTCGTTTACCGGTTCGGATGAGAGGCGCAATTCATAAAAACCTGCTTGTTGTGTCTGGTCGAAGAGCAGGGAATCATTTTCAACAGGAACATCCCACGTTTTCTCTCCGGGACCGCTAACCTGGACAGTCCTTGGCGTGTTTTCGACATGTGGGTTAGGTTGTGTCTGCGGCTCCTGCTGCGCCTCCATTTTATAACGGAGCACTTCGCCTGTCCGCAGATGGTATTCCTGAATTCCTTCGCTCTGCTGGAACCACTGAATGGTGTTGGCAATAATGACAGGAAAGGCGATACGCAACGGCAAATCGGATTGCAGAATGTTGATAGCTGCAAAGACAATTTTGCGAGTGGGCGTAACATCAACGAATAGAATAGGCGATTCAAAAGAACGCGCGAGCACATGGGCTGTCGAGGGAGGGGTAACCTGATACGCCTCACCGATTTGTACATTCTCCAAATGAACGTGCCGCAGAATCGGGTGTGTCCGTTCCCAATCGGTGATAATAGGCGTTTCAAGCGGTTCACCGATATTCCACATTGCGGTGTCCCCTTCATTCGCTTTAGGCGGATAGATGAACATATAATTGCCATCCCCGAGTATCGGCGGACTGAACCGATCGAAGATAATAACCTGATAACCGCTTGCAGTCGGGTCATATTCCGCAGGGGTTACAACGCTGAGTGCCAATTTTTCATCGACAGAGAGGACTTTTTCAAGGAATGGATTGTCATCCGCCACAAGCAGCACAGAAATCCGTTCGCGCTTAGGCAACGTAGCATAAGCGACGTTGTCAGTGTGTAGTGCATCTTCAACATCTAACACCGCCTTAAGTTGTCCGCCTTCAAAGGCGAAATTACCGAAAATTTCGGAGCGGCTCTCACCGGGGGCAAGCGTGTAGGGACGCACATCAAAGAGGTTTTCATTGAAATAAAGCTCAACGTTGCACCTTTTTTCTTCCGCCGAGGCGTTGACAACGGTCAGCAGTGTTTGGTAATCAAAGGCGTTAGCGATACTTTTTCGCACCCGAAATTGTGTGATGCCGACATTATCCATCTCCTCACCAATGCGGAGGAGATGAAGTTTAACTTTTTCCACCTCTTCGGGTGGAACATCTTGGGCACTCACTCCTTGAAATGTAGTGAGCAGTTCTTCAGAAACCGCCTGAAAATCGCTGAGAACAATAATTTCAGGATTAGACTTCGTTCGGGCGACAGTGTACGCTAAATCCACAGCGGGGTTCAGGTCTGTCTCTATATCGGTAGGCTGAATCGCTTCAATTGCCTGCCGAAGGGTTTTCTGATGCCCGGTAAACGGACTGTGAATTATAGGTTGTGTATGACAACTGATGATTGTCATTTCATCCATGAAGCGAAGTCCTTGGACGATTCGGAGGGCTTGCTGTTTTGCGGAATCCAGTCGGGATTCGGTAGAGGGGTTATCAGACTCAAAGGTCAATACCGCATTCATGCTCGCGGAATGATCGATTATGAGGATAAGCTGCCGCGCGGACCGCGTCAGGAATGCAAGCTGCGGCCGGGCAATAGCAAACACTAACAATGCAAGAAATAGCAATTGCAACAGGAGCGATAGGAGATGTTTGAGTCTTTGAAATAGGGATGTAGTTTGCCGCTCCTTGAAGAGCTGCTCCCAGAACATTAGGGTTGAAACCGGTTCACGCCGCCGCCTTAATTTGAGGATGTACAACGCGATAATCGGAATTGCTAGGGCAAATAGGAATAGAGAGGTGGGAGATAAGAAATTCATCTATCAATGTTTATTTGTTTCTTCCTCTTGCCAATGGTTTCCAACAGCCAACAGCCAATAGCCAATCAAGACACAAAACCGCCCATTCGGAAAATACGCAGAATAAGCTCTTCAAAAGGGGATGTCGTCGTTGTCCGGACAAGGCCAATCTCTCGCTGTGTACAATATCGGTCAAGGTCATCACAATATTTTTTGAAAAGGGTTTTGTAACGTTTAATGTGATTTTCATTAATGGTAACAGGGCGGAGTTGATTCGTCTCAACATCGACGAGGTGATAATCGCCAAGGAGCGTGGGCTCGGCTTCCTTTTCATCAATAATGTGAATGACGAAGAGGTCATGTTTCTGAAATTTGAGCATATTCAGGCCGGCGGTGAACCCCTTCGGATCAAAGAGGTCGGAAATCAGGACGACTAACCCGCGGCGTTTGGTCATGTGAACGAAATTGTGGAATGCAGTTTCCAAATCGGTTTCGCCTGTTCCCTGAATCTGGTCGAGGAAATTGAGGACGTTGAAAATTTTTCCTTTTCCGCGTTCCGTAGGTAACCGATGCACGTCGGTCGTATTAAAAGCGGTAATACCGATTCGGTCGAGATTGGATAAACCGATATAGGCAAGCGCAGCGGCAACCTGTTTGGCATAGATGAGTTTCGGTAATTCTCCGTAAGTCATGGATTGACTGGCATCGACGAGGAAATAGATATGCAAGTCTTCGCGCTCTTCGTAGAGTTTTAGCAGCAGTTCATCTAATCTTGCGAAGGCGTTCCAATCGATATAGCGAAAATCGTCGCCGGGGGTGTAGTTCCGGTAATCGGCAAATTCTACGCTAACCCCGCGCCGGGTGCTACGCCGTTCCGCCTTGATGCGTCCGGCAAAAATCTTTTTTGAGACGATATAGAGGTACTCAAGTTTTTTGAGAAACTCGCTATCGAAGGCGGACTGTGTCCCGTTCATCTAAATGTCCTCTTTAAGTTCCCCCTGCTTGCGGGGGTTAGGGGGGGCTTCAATCAATTTCCTCTAACAGCCGCTGAATGATTTCGTCAGGGTCAATCCCTTCCGCCTCACCTTCAAAGCTAAGAATAAGTCGATGACGCAGGCTTGGCAGTGCCACAGTCTGAATGTCCTCACGTGCGACGTTGTATCTGCCATCAAGAATTGCTCGGACCTTGCCTGCCAGGATAAGGGCTTGCGCGCCGCGGGGACTTGACCCGTATCGAACATATTTTTTTGTGAGTTCCGGGGCATCCTCAACTTCGGGATGTGTTCCCATAACGATTCGTAGGGCATATCTACGCACATCTTCGGCAATTAGGATGTCTCGGACTATCTGTTCCAGTTCGTTAATGGACTCACCATCGCAAACCTTACTAACAGAAGGCATTTCGCGCTTGGTTGTGCGTTCCATAACGAGGTCAAGTTCATCGAGGCTTGGGTATTCAACCTTGAGTTTGAAAAAGAAGCGGTCCAGTTGCGCCTCTGGCAGGGGATAGGTGCCCTCCATTTCGAGGGGGTTTTGCGTAGCCATGACGAAGAACGGTAAAGTTAGCTGTCGCTGTTGTCCGGCAACAGTGACAGATTTTTCCTGCATCGCCTCAAGCAGAGCCGATTGTGTTTTGGGTGTTGCCCGGTTGATTTCGTCAGCGAGGACAAGATTTGCGAAGATAGGGCCGGGTTGGAATTCAAAGAATTTTCTCCCGGCTTCATCTTCCGCCACGACAGTCGTTCCCACGATGTCGGCGGGCATCAGATCAGGCGTGAACTGAATTCGGGAATCTTCCAAATCGAGTACTTCATGCAGCGTTCGGATGAGGAGCGTTTTGCCTAAGCCGGGGACACCCTCTAATAGCGCGTGTCCCCCTGTCATGAGGCAAATCAGCACACCTTCAATAATATCCTTTTGTCCGACGATGCGTTTGGAGACCTCCTGTTGTATTTTCAGGAAGGTCTCCCGGAATTCTTCATATTTTTGTTCAGCGTGTTCGGACATCTCTTCCTCTACTCGTCGCTCGGCTTAATCGATTCAAAATAACGTTTCACGTAGAACTTATACCCCAATGGAATCTGTTCTTGGGTGAGGGCATCTTCGGAAAGCTTCTGATATTTCATGTAGGCATCCTTATAGCTGAGTGCGGATTGTTGTCCTTCAGCAGAGACCTCATCCGTTTGGACAGTAGAATCCCCTTCCCCCTGGACACCGGTGACGTGTTCGAGGTTCAGTTGAGAATCGAGTGAAGTGCGCTGTCCATGTTGGGTTGCGGAGGTTTGTTCACCTGCACCTTCGCTAGGTCTATTACTAAGTCGCTGTGTTAAACCGAGCCCTTTGCCTTCTCCTTTGCCTTGGCAAGCTCCAGCGATACATGCTTTGCACGCTTCGCATTCGGCGAGCAGTTTTGCCAGTTGGAGGTTACGGTTTTTGAGCAGGCTAAAGTCGCTTATCTTTTTACCTGCAGCTCGGAGTCCTTTTTGCGTTCCCTCCATGTCGTTTGCCTCCAACGCTGTGCCTGCTTTTGATAATTCCCCGCCAAGGCCATCACTTTGGGTGCCTTTAAGGCTTTTGCCGGCGCGTTTGAGTTCATCAGAGAGGTTTTGCCGTTTTTCTGCGTCAAACTTCGGTACATCTTTGGCGACCTTTTCAAGTTTTTGTGCGGCTTTTTGGTAATCCCCGATTTTTAGCTGCTGTCCGAATTCCCCGAGGATAGGATTGCCGATGAACTGCTGCGCAAGCTCCTTCATGAGCTTCTCTTGCTGTGCAAGCTTGGCGGGGTTAAGTTTCGTTTTCAACAAAGCACTTAGTTCTGTCATTCGTGCGAGTGCTTCCTTGGGGGCAATCTGCGGTTTTTTCAATTGAAGGGTTCGTTCTTCAATCTCTTTCAAAATCTCCTCAAGTTCAGCATCGTCGCTCTGTTCGGCTTCCTTCTTTGCCTCCTCAATTTTTTTCAATAAGGTGTCGGCTTCCGCTGCGATTTGCGGCGAGAAGTCAATTTCGGTTGAGGTCGCTGGCGGTGAGAAAAACTCTACAAACGAGAAAGTGATGAGAAAAATCGCTATAATCGCGATAAATTTGGTTTGACGCGGCACAGTGTATCGCGCAACCTGTTTAATGGGGATTGCTTCCAGTCTTTTAGACGTATCTTGCAGCTGAAGGGCAGTCAGCGGCTCATCGGTTTTACGTTCAATCTGCTCCAATCCACTTACAACGCGGTCTTTAAGGGATGCGTCTATATCAATTGCGCGGGCTGCTTCGTAGAGATTGACAGGTCGAATGAGGCAGACGACGAGTGCAACCGCAGCAATACCGCACGCCACATAGAGGAATACCAGCGGTGAGATGTTAAACGATGTGACGAAACTATCAACGATAACCACCGGTACACAGACCAAAAGTCCGTAAAATAGAAACATGGCGAGGGTTTGAAAATATTTCTGGACGCTTAAGCGTCGGCGTACGCTGTGAATTTTTTCGAGAATCAATTTTTCCTGCATGAAGTTGTTCTCCTTGTAGAGGAATTCGCTGAAAAAATAGGCGAACTGTCGGTAAATACAGGTCACGGTTTTCGGAGAAAGGATTGCATCGGCCCCGTTCTCCGCGTCCATTTTAACCCAAATTGCTACTTATAAGTTTTTAGACCTGGAAACACCGTCTTTAATGAAGATATGCTGATAATTAGCTAATATTTGTCCCGTTCACTTCCAATTTGCACACAAATATGCACAATCTGGAAGATTATGCTACTATGTGGCAACTTGCGTTATTTTATAGTATATCACATTTTTATGGGGAATGTCAAGTTTTTTTGGCTAGCTGACATCAATCCACTTGCTTGATATGCCCCCATTGGATAGCGAGCTTGTCCAACGGAAACACACCCAGAAAACCCGGAGACCAATGCGGATGGTAGTCCCCCTTCGGATGCTTCGTTAGGTTTGTCAGACTACGACTATCCAGCCTATACCGATAGATTTCATAATTGGAAGTCGGAGCATCCAAGTCAGCTTTCATAGATAAAAGCACCGTCCGGTCGTCACCCATCCAACACTGTGTAGCGATGAGTGCATCGTTCCCGAAATCGTGTTCCTCACGATGCCCTGTGAATACGTTCTGAATGATGAGACGTACAGCAACAATACTCCAATCCCCGTTTCCCTTCCGTTCTGTTTCGCGATACATGATATAGGTGCCTGATGGAGACCAACTGGGGCCCCCTAAAAAGAAGTTGTGAGGTTTTCGGGGGCTGAACCGTTCTTTCCTTGTGCCATCCGCTTTCATAATCCAAATGTTTTCGCCATCCTTCCCCTCGTATTCATAAGCAAGCTGATTGCCTGATGGAGAGTAGTCCAGCCGGTGAACCCACCCTTTCCCGATATTGTCTGTCAGTTGGCGAAGGTTCGTGCCATCTAAGTCCATCGCATAGATATCCGCCTCGCCCGAACGATAACTCTTAAACGCAATCTGTTTGCCGTTTGGCGACACAACAGGGTGGCTATCTGTCGGATGGGTGTTCGGCACCTGGTCTGCCTCCGGAGCCCCTTTGACAGAGAGAATATAAAACTCGGAATCTTTGCCGATAGCTGCTCCTTTTGTTAGGTCTCGCACAAACATGACCTGTTTACCATCCGGAAACCAGCGCGGATTCCTATCATGAAATTCCGAATGCGTGAGCCGGTGAACGTTTCGACCGTTATCGTCCATCACGTAAAGCTGGCGGGTCCTCCCATCACTACGCCTACTATTAAAAACAATCTTGGCGTGAGGGGTTTGTAGCAGCAGAAAAAGAAAAACAATGACCAGGATGGCACCGCACCAAAACCTACAGGACCCGACAAGAAGTTTATGTTTCATGAGAAAACTCCTTTTGAGGAATGCGGCTGCTCTGATGAGAGACAGCCGCGATTGGTTTCCCTATTCGTCCATTTCTATGTCATCAAATGTTAGGTCCTGATACCCTTCTGCTTTGAATTTATCTTGTGGCTTCCATCCAACGTAGTGCGACACTGCCACCGTGGTCTCGGCTTCCACTCGGAACACATCTTCTTCTTCCCAGTCCCAATTTTTCAACCCATCATAAGACTTAGATGGGCTCTCAAGATCGACTAAGGGCTGGGTATCACCATCAGACACTTTGCCCCTATTCACAACTAAAGGCAGCGTGTAAATGTCCTGAAGATGCTCGGCCTTCTCCCCGGGTTGTGTAATCCGGGTAATCCAAAGTTGGTATTTAAAAGCATAGAAGAGGTCCTGTCCTGTTATATTTGCAATCTCTCCGTATAGGTTCCAGTAGGCAGTAGCTCCGCGCCATCCTATTGAGGTGACTTCCGCATGAACCCACGCCCCGGTGCTGCCCCCAAAGCCATTATCGGAATCTACAACGTCCGCCGTTGGGCGATAGGCTGTCACATCGTAGGACGCAGTGTCCGTTAGCGGCGCGTCCATTCTACAAGCGACCGCCTTGATTGTATGGCGGGTACCATAAACGGTGAGATCAAAGTGGGAGGGAATAGGAGTGAAAGACGCTTTTGTTTTGGCATGACCCCCATAGCTATAGCCTGCTAAAACATCATTAACATACCAGATAACGCTATAGTAGGGCTCATCCGTTTCCAATGTCGCGGTGTGTAGCACAAGGCTACCGTCAACACGAATGTCATAATTCTTATCCTCGGGTTCCATTTTCAGAATCTCAAAACCCTCCGTGTAGCCCACAAAACCGAGGGTAAACAGTGCTGCGATTGTTGCGATGCTGAGCAATATCCTAAATTTCATGTTTCATCTCCTGTTGACACCAAGATAGGTGCCGGTAGTTTCTAAAATAAACAGTGATCCCAAACTTCAAAGAGGGGTACCCAACAACAAACGCAGCGGGTTAATATATGGGGACCGCTCATGTCAAGCTGAGTTTGTTGTTTAATCGTAACATCTTTATTCATTCTAAAATAAAGAGATAAAAAAGTCAAGAAAAAATACTTGGCTCTTGGTAATTAGCTATTGGCTATTGGTTATTGGCAATTAGCAAGAAATATAAGAAGAATCGCTAGCACAGCTCGCTCCTAACAAAAGAGGGTCTCCTTTTAATTCTGTTCAGTACTGTCGATTTTCAAATCCTCAAATGAGTTTCCATCCGTGTCGGTGATGCGGAGATAGAATCCCCAGCCGCCTATCTCCTCACATACCTTGATGAGAATGCTGTTTTTGCCTGCATTTAGGGTTACAGGAATAGTGTAATTGTCAATTTCTGCCGTATTCGTTTTCGTGTGTGAAAACACCTCTATCCCGTTCAACCAAATTACTCCTTGGTCATCGGAGTCAAATCGGAGTTGAACTTCGCGTTCATCTGGGGAGGTTACAATTGCGAATGCATAAGCGATGCGCCAATCATCCTCTTCCCCGAGGCTGATGTAACCGTTTAGGATTTCATCTGCATGTTTCCGCCAACGTATTTTCCCATATTTCCCATCGTATTCTGTTGTAGGGTCAATCTGTGGTAAATTTTCTGGGATGTACACTGTATCATATCCGATGCCATCCGTATTATCAAACGGTCCGAGAATTATCCAATCATCTTCTGCAACGAACCCGGTTTTTTGAATAAGTTCTTTCGCTTTTTCGGGCGCGTCATTTTCTCTGTAGAATTGCGCCAAAGCGAAAATAGCATTGAAACGTGCCGATGGATTGTGAGGCATATCGGCGATTAATCTCTCTAGCATGTCAACGTAACCCTCTTTATTCTTTACACGTCTTCCGATAGCGACGAGCCGGGCGAACCACTGACGTTCAAGATAAGGGGGTAATATTTCATCTAAGTTCGCGGCGATGACTTGAAAAGCCGCCTCATATATTCCATTGATGAGGAGTGCCTCGGTAAGGGTGAGTTCGTAAGCGAAACTTAATCTAAGCTCTGAGGCGTGCAGAGCGAATTCCAAAGCAACTTTAGGAAAAATGTTTTTGCTAAGTAGTTTTTCAGCTAGGGTGTGATATTCATCCACCCGCGCTCGCCTATTGATTTCTCTTTTTCGGATTTCAATCCATCGCGTATAAGCAATTTCAGCTTTTTCTGTCTCACCAGCAGCTTTGTAAGCATCCCCTAAGAGCTCGTGTAGAATGGCACTTTTTTCCATTCTTGGTCTCAGCTCTTCAAGCAGCGTAACGAACGCCTCACCTGCGTCTCTGTCAGTGTAAAGTTTGTGGAGGGCACGAATTGCGTCGTTATGTTCGGCTTGTGTGAGGTGTGCGTCCAAGGCACGCAGATAGAGCTTTTCTGCTTCAGCAAAACGTTCGGTTTCGATATATATTTCGGCAAGATAACGGTAAGCCTCATAATAGTTAGTTTCACGCGTGAGGAATTCTTGATATGCGCTCGTTGCCGTGGCGAGTTGTTCCGTATCGGTTATGGCAACAACGGGCCGGATGTAATCAACCAGTTTTGCAGTGCCTATCAGTCTTCCATGGTTCCGATTCGGTGATGCATCGGAGACAATTCTGTCCGTTTGTTCGTCAAATTTCCAATATGCGACTAAACCGGGTTCATCGCCGTTAAGGTGTGCACGCATATCGGCGCGGATGTCAGCCTCAGTACGTGCGATATTCCAGACCCGTACCTCGTCGATGTTACCTACAAAAGCGGCGTGAAACGCCATTTCCTCTTCATGTGAACAGCCAATTCGGAGTGGCAGGATAGTTTTAAGGATATGTTCCTCCCCGTCAAAATCATCCATTGCGATCTCAATACCGTTTATATATAGTTTCATGACATCTTTTTCCGCATCAATGGTGCCTGCCACGTGGGACCATTCGTTTATCTCAAGTGCTCCTGGGCGCGACATAAGGTATTGTGCGTCTTGCCCATTTGGAGATGTATCAAATTGAACAGCCCCATCATCCCTTAGCCAGAATGTGAATTGGCGATGCCTGATACCTGGGAGTCGCTTGTTACCTTTGAAAAGGATATTGGTATATCTTTTTGGAAAATCTGTCGGTTTGAGCCATGCGGATACCGTTACCTGTTTCGTAATGTTGTTTAATGTCTCACTGTCAAAGATTTCTACATAACTATCGTTGCCATCCAGTGCAAGGGCAGTATTCACGACAACCACATCGGATTCGGAAGGTTGACCGGTTTTTTCACCATTTGCCCCCTCCTGCGCGAAAATGGGGGTGAAAACCGAAGAACTCAAGACGAACAGAGATAGGATGCAAATGAGCACTTTTTTGGTTCCAGAAACCTTCGGAGAGTGCCTACTACTCCGTTTTAGCATAGAAATAACCTCGTATTGTTTAACGGCACACAGCGTGTCCCTACTACTTTAACCTAAGTTGCCACATAGTAGCATAATCTTCCAGATTGTGCATATTTGTGTGCAAATTGGAAGTGAACGGGACAAATTAGCTAATTATCACGCGAGTTTGAAAAAAGTTTTGACCTAGAGCGTTCTCTGGTAGTTTTAGCAAAAAACGGCACAAACTAGGAAGTTTATGCTACAATTATACCGCTTTTTTCGCGGTGAAAAAGGTTTAGAGCAAACGGATATTTATTATCAAGCTCACGTTAATTATCAGCATATTTTCATTATAGAAGGTGTTTCCAGGTCTAAAAACTTATAAGTAGCAACTTGGGTTACTTTACCAGTTTCAAATCCGTAAACGGGTTTCCGTTTTGGTCAGTGATGCGGAGATAGAATCCCCAGCCGCCTGTCTGCTCGCATACCTTGACGAGAACGCTGTTTTTGCCTTTTTTGAGCGTCACAGGAACAGCGTATTTATCAATTCCTGCAGCATAGGTTTGGGTATGTGTAAACACCTTTTCACCGTTTAGGTAGAGTTTGCCCTGGTCATCGCTATCAAATCGGAATACGACCTGCCGTTCATCCGGTGATGTAATAGTTGTGAAGGCATAGGCGACCCGCCAGTCAAGGTTTTTCCCGAGCTCGATATAACCGTTCAAAACATCATCGTTAACTTTTTGCCAGCTGACGTATCCATTTCCCGCAGCATATTTTGCAGTCATGTCAATCTGGGTTAGATTTTCCGGGATGTAAGCGGTATTGTAACCGATACCATCGGTATTGTCAAAAGGCCCGAGATGCAGCCATTCATTTTCAGTGACGAAACCTGTTTTTTGAATCTGTGCTGCTGCTTCTTCATGCATATCATTTAGTTGATAAAATTCAGCCAGTACAATTTGTGCGTTTAGCAGGGCGGTTGCTTTGCCGGACATAGCCTCAATTAATTTCTTCAGCATATCAATGTACCCGTGTTTGTCCTTTGTCCCTCTACCGATTTTGGCGAGCCGTACGAAAATGTCACGCTCAACAAATCCAAACATATCGGTGTTTAGACCGCGTTCATACTGGACCAATGCATTCTCATGCTGGTCATTGGCGAGATATGCGTGTGCTAGGGTCACAACATAACTTGAGTTGGAGCTGCTTTGTGCAGCGCGTTCCGCATATTCCAACGCCACTTCTGGATAAACACCCCTTCTAAGCAGTTGTGTAGCAAAATCGTGATAGGTCCGGGCATCTTGGCGTTGGTTTATCTCTCTCCGTCGAAGTCGAAACCACTGTGTATTGGCAACTTCGGCTTTATCAGCATCCCCCGCTTCTTCGTAGGCATCGCCTAAGAGTTCATAGAGACGTGCACTGTTTTCTATTTTTTCTCTTAGTTCTTCAAGGAGTGCAACGCCTTTGTCTTGCTTCTCCGTGTTAGCGTAAAATGCCCAGATAGCTTGAATTGCATCATCGCGGTTACGCTGTGTAAGGGGTGCATCCAATGCCCGGAGATATACCGCCTCTGCATCTGATGAACGGTCCTGTTTCGCATAGACCTCTGCTAAAGAACGGTATAATTGATAAGAGGTTGGGTCAATTTCAATCGCTTTTTCATAAGCTGCAGCTGCTTTTGTTAATTGCACACTTCTTGTAGTCTCGAAAATTGGACGGGTGTAAGGTGCAAATTTGGCATCTCCGATAAGTCTGCCGTGATTTTTATTAGCGGAAACGTCAAGGACCACTCCTTCCGTTTCCCCATCAAGTTTCCAGTATGCAACCAAACCGGGTTCATCCCCCTTCAGCTCCGTATTCATATTTGCGCGTATTTCAGCGTCTGTGCGTGCGATATTCCAAATACGCACCTCATCCATGAAGCCGACGAAAGGCGATTGTGTCGGTCTTTCCTCCTCATGTGTCCAGCCAATCCGAAGCGGGAACTGACTTTCATAAAAACTTTGTTCACCACTCAAGGTAGTACTGCCTACCTCAATTCCGTTGATAAACAGTTTTATGGAATCTCTTTTGGCATCAATAACGCCAGCGATGTGATACCATGTGTTGAGTTGAACAGTTCCGGTATCTGAATAGTATGACCTTTGTCCGCGTCCGTCCGGCGAAGAAGCGATTTGAACCTTCCCATCCTCTCGAAGATACAAGATATAGCTTCGATGACTGAAATCTGACGTTAGTTCGTCCCCTTTAAATATGATTGGCGTATATCTGTTCGGAAATGCAGTCGGTTTCATCCAAAGGGATACCGTCACCTGCTGTGTGATATTTCTCAAGGTGTCGGTGTTATCTACCTCTACGAAGCTCCTATTTCCATCAAGTTGCAGGGCGGTATTTTCAAGGATTTCTCCTGTTGGATGTTGCTGCACAGTTCCCGTTTGATAGAGCTCGCCTAATTTCTGCTGCCATTGTGCGGTATCAGGTTGGAGTTCGCTGAGCTTCTGATATTGTGCAATTGTTTCATCAATCTTGTTGACCTTTTCATAAGTTTGGGCGAGCGCGAGACGTGCGTCTGGGTCATTAGGGTTTTCCTCAACCTTTTTCAGCAGTTTGGGTATCCATTTTTCATAAAGGTTGCCCAACCTTGATGCACTTTCTATCCTCTTTCTGGCTTCCTCTCTATCCCAAGAATATCTCGCCATGTTTTCCACTTGCTGATATGCATACACAGCTTCTTCATATCGTTTTGCGGCATATAAACTTTTCGCGAGAAGTTGGTATGCAGATTTTTCGGGTGAACCTGTACGGTATATCAGCATATCGACATTTTCAGCGATTGCAGCATCAGCAAATTTAATTGCCGGGTCGTACAATTTACCGTTGTAACAGACATCCCCGAGCTCTTCAAGGAGAGAGCTACTTCCCTTCCGATGGCTGACTGAAAGCGCGCTTTCACCTCGGTTTAACATCTCGTTCGCTAACTCAGATTGTCCATCTCTATTATATGCAGCAGCTGCGTTGTAATAGCTAAGAACGTTGTCGGGTTGTAGTTTGCTGATTGCTTTATACATCTCAGCAGCCTTGCCGTGGTCGTTTGCCCGCTTGTAAATTTCAGCAAGCATTTCCATATCATTAATAATATCCTTGGGCTCGTTCTCAAGTCTTGCATTAAATATTGATTTCAAAGTCTCAAGTTTGTTTTCCTTATCGTAAGCATTGATTAGTCTGTTTCTTGCCAACTCAGCAGAATTGGAAATTGATACAGAAAAGGCGAGTTCATCATGCGTTTTGATGGCTGCCTCGTCATTACCGAGTTTAGTGTAAATATCAAGCAATTGTTCATAGATTCTTTCGCGTTCGTAGCTATCAGAAGTCATATCAAGTGCCTTTTCATAGGCGGTGCTTGCCTCGGTGAGTTTTCTCTGATTTCGGAAAGTGTCTGCGCGTGCCTTTTGCATATCAAACGTAAGCGCGCCTTCATTCTCCGCCTTCTGTCCTGTCTCTTCTGGATTTTCCTGATTGTCGGAAAGTTCTAGAATTTCCCGTTGAATCTTCTCACGTTCATATTCTTGTCCAGTGAAACGTAGCGCCTCTTGGAACGCCTTTTTGGCAGAATCCTTATCCTTTTTTCGGAGATGCAGTGCAGCCAATTCACGATAACGTTCCACGTTCCCGGGGGCAAGTTCGATTAATTTTTGGTAGGTAGCGATTGCTTCATCTATCCTGTTATCATCCGCATAGAGTTTTGCTTTGCGGAGGTAATTGCTAGCATTGTCAGCGTCGCGGTTGATGTATTGTTGCGCGATTTCAAGTGCCTTCTCAATTTTACCAGCTTTTTGATAAGTACGAACAAGTCCATCCTGAAACTTTGTATTGCCTGCATCTTCGGAGAGCAGCGCCTCCCAAGTAGCAACTGCTTTATCGTCCTGATTTTGCGTTGTGTAAAGCGTAGCAAGTTGCGCGCGAGATTCGAAGTCTTCAGGCATCACCTTTTCTAGATGTGTATAGATGAGTAAAGCTTCTTGTGTATCACCACGCTGTGCGAAATCCTTTGCCAATGTCCGCAACGTACCAATGTCCATATTTTCTATTTTATCTTTTAGTTGGACTGGACTGGAAACATTTGCGCGTCGCTTTTTAATAGCGACCAACTGTTCCTCCGCCTCTCTGCGATGATAGGATACAACTGAAAGATCATTAACGACTTTAGTCAGAAGGGGTTCAGCGTCTTCCCACATTTGGTTATGCATGTAGATTGATGCGAAATTCATATATTCAATGAAGTCGCCTCTCCCGGAACGAAATCTGAGTCTTGCCATCTTTCGGTATGCATCTTGCGCTTTCTCCTTTTCACCTTTTAGTGCATAGCTCATTCCGAGTCTATAATAGATATCCCATGCTCCTTCGGATTTTTGCACAATTTTCTCAAGGATTTGAAATTCCCGTTCTCGTCCCCCCGCGAGCCGATATGCCTCCGCCAAATTGCGGAGTTGTCCTATATTAAATGCGTCAGCATCAAGCAGTTGGTCCGTATGTTCATCTGCGCCTTTCAGGTCATTCGCTGCAATTTTCATTTTAGCAACGAAATAACGTAAGTTTTGATCTGTCGGGTTTTCTGCAAGTTTGGCTTCATATTCCTTGATGAATTGGTCCAATTCACCGTATAATTTATAGAAACGGGTCAACATTTCTAGGGTCGTTTCCTGTGAATATGCTTCCTCGTCAGTTTCTAGGAGGTCCCGCAACATCCGGATAGCTTTCTCATATTCACCCATGGCGGCGTAGGCATCTGCTAATTCGTGATAATAGTAAGTCTGACTTGTCGGTTGTGCTTCGATGAGTTTTTCATAGATTTCGATAACAGCGTTGTGATTGTTTATGTCCTTAAGCTCCCTCGCCACATCTCGTGCAAGTTCGTTACTGAAATCATATCCGACAGATGGCATAATCAGCTCTTTGGATAGGGCGATAAGTTCGTCAACCTTTTCTGCCTTAAAGAAGCTTTCAATTGCATCCCAGGTATCGTAACCGAGTGAATTTGGGTTATCCTTCAGCAGTTTGAGGTATTGTGGGACAGCCTCTTCATATTTTCCTCCCCGATACAACATCTCCGCGTAACGTTTACGTGTAGTACTGTCTGTAGGTCTTAATGAGAGTGCGGTCTTGAATGCTTCTGATGCCTTGTCAATTTTGTCTTTACCTTCATAGAAAGCCGCCAAATTCATAAACGCCTTGTGTGAGTTGGGATTCTTTTCTGTAGCTGCTATTAATAACGTCTCCCGTTCTTGGGTAGATTTTGATTGGTTCGTTAGATGAGTTGCCTGCTGCCGTTTCCAAATAGAGAGCGTTTGTCCGTATCGGTCGCGTTGATTTGCGAATCGTAGGGCGCGTTCAGCCATCCGCGCGGCACCCTGGCCTCTCCCGAGTTCTTCTAAAAGGCGGCTTAAATCCATAAGAAAATCAGCATCTCGTATCCCCATCGCTAGGTGCATCGCTTTATTCATAATAGCAGTCGCATGTTGCGTATACCCCGCACTTTGCAGCTGTTTCGAAAAGGTATAGAGTTCACGCGCGCTAGTTGGCGAATTCAGAAGTTTACCTATTAAATCCCGAACAGCGACAGTATTCCCTGTCTGTAATGCCAATTTTAGGGTCAGGTCATAGTATTGACGGCGATTTCGTGGGTCAGCTACGGCAAGTTCCTCAAGTAATTGGAGCGTGCCAGCATGTTGTCCCGTTTGAATGGCGATAAACACAGTGCTGAGTTTGATCGAGAGGTCATGCGGAAATTCTTTCTGTAACGGGACAAGGACTTCTTGCGATTTTTCGCGCTCCCCATTCCACCAATAGCAGTAGCTAAGGGCTAATCCTGAGAAGATTCGGTTTCGTCCTACCGCCGCATCAAACGTAGTCCGCAACTTAGCGTATAAAACCTCAGGTTGATTTTTCAGCCACAATTGCCGAGAAAAATATTGCAGATACCGAAACCTACTCCCCTCGTAATAGACAGTTGTTGTAGGAAAGATAGTCTGAAGAGATGCTCTGCTGGAAGAGAACGAACTTGTTGGTAGGAATGCTGTCCGTCGCGTGTTTGTGATTTGAGGTTGTGTTTTCTCACAGTAAGTCCAGAAGAGCTCAATCGCCTCGTCATACTGTTCCAAATTAAGGTATGCATCGGTAACCTTATCATAGAGCGAGCGATACTTCGCCTGTTGTGGTTGTGTTGGAATAGGCAACTTATCAATGATTCGCACAGCAACGTCAGTTTTCTTCATCAGTACAAGCGTCTCAATAAGTGCGTCTACGGTGTTAAGGTCCATCAACTTTATATCTTCAAATTCACCAATCAATTTTTCTGCTGCGTCCTTTTGTCCCTCACGATACCGTTTTTTGATATATTGGAACGTATACCAAAGGCGTGTGTCTTGTGTTAACCCCGGGAGGCTATTCAGATATTTTTCTAACGTTTCAGAAGGTAGGTTTTTCTGAATTGCCCCATTTAATCGGACCTCTTGGTATGTAAAATCGTTTGGAGATGCAGCAATCAATTGCTCAATCGTCCTATCTATTTTCTGGGTGTTCCCGGTCAAGGTATAGATTTGTGTCAAGATTTCAAGCGTTTTAATGTCCTTTGGGTTGGTTTCGAGATAGGTTTCGTACTGCTGAATAAATTCATTGAGTTTACCGTGTTGCTGAGCGATTGTGCTCAAATGCACGAGCGCGCCTGCCTGCGCCTCCTCAAAACTTTTTGGGAGCCAGCCATGGACGTTTTGTCCGAGATAGGATTCACCTTGAATCTCCCAGATTAGATCTAGCGCGAGTTCAAATTTGTTGGGGTCAATGCCGGGAGGTTTAGTTTGCGTTGCTGTTATGTGTCTACTACTCGCTTCCGGTTTCGGCATCGATAGGATTCGCTGGAAATGGGTCCGGGCGCGTTCGAATTCGCGCATACCCACCAACAGCGTCCCTACTTTGTAGTGTGCAATATGCGCATCTGCCCCTGAAATTTTATCCGCTGCGCGGTCAATAACAGAAAGTGCCTCATCTAGGTGTCCATGCTGGATTAGCAGTACCGTCAGTTTTATCTCCGCGTCAAACGGCTGGTTTTTTGCATGGAGTAGCTTTGTCCAGGCTTGAATAGCTTCCTGCTCGCGTCCTGCATCAAACAAAAGTTCCCCGATTCGGCGTTGATGACTTGGGTCCGGGTGTACTGTGACGAGTCGTTGTTGGTATGTCAGCGCGTCTTGGTTATCGCCGAGGTCAAGGCTAATGTTCACGAGTTGTTCCAAGAGGTCAGGATTTTTGCGTTCTCTATCTAATGCCCGTGCAAGTTGGAAGCGTGCATTCTGCAAGTCTCCCTCCATCCGGTAAAGTTCAGCAAGTGCTAAGATAGGTGCAACGCCGCCGGTGTTGGATTTTGCCAGCTGCTTCAGTTTATTCTCAAACTCCGCACGCCGGCCTAGGTCGTAATATGCTTCGGAAAGCGGTTTGACAAAAACGAGTTTATCGTTGACGGTATCACTCAATTCCCAACATCGCCAATATTGTGCAATTGCCTGTCGCGGTTTACCTGCAAGTTTGTAAGTCGCTGCCAACTCCTTACGGATATCAATTGCTTCCGGCTGTAAACGGAGTGCCTGTTTGAAATTATCTACGGCACTCTCATAATTTTCGGACTGTTTACCGATTTCCGCGAGCAGCTGATACCCTTCAGGATTGCGTGGACTATGGGCTATCACCTGCTTTGCTGTAGCTGTAGCCTTTGTGAAGTCCATAACGTCTATATGCGACCGCGCAATATTGGTATAGTATTCCCGGGCATTCGCGCTGTCAACTTGAATAAGATGCGTATAGATAGCATTCGCCTCATCTCGCTGGTTCTGCTTTGTATACACCGCTGCTAGCCATCGATTGATAATTACATCGTCAGGTTGAAGTGCCTTTGCCTTCAAAATGATTTCAAGTGCGTAAGTCCTATTGCCCAGCTTGAGGTACATCTTTGCGAGCCGTTTCTGCTGCGTGAATATGTCCGCAGGTGTCAGGCCCGATTTTTCTAGTTCAGCTTCCACTGTTTCTATTTTGGAACGTAGGGTGCCTTGTCGTCGATAGAGTTCAATCCGCTGGTTATCCATCTCTTCAGCAAAGAAGGCGTTCGGTGCAAGTTTTGCTGCTTCGGTAAATTCTGTTAGTGCTGCATCGAAATCCCCATTTTTCATAAGCTGTTTCGCCAACGTCTCACGATATCCATAGACATCGGGCATCAATTCAACAGCCTTGCGGCTCGCAGCAATTGCCTCGGTGTGGAAATTTTTCGCATTGAGGAGTTTTGCCAACCGGGCGTAATTCTCAGCGATTTCCTTGTCGCCCTCGACCATCCTATTCCATGTTTCAATCGCTTTTTCGCGACTGCCTTGGCGAAGGTAGAATTCGCCGAAATATGCAATATAGTCCAGATTATCGGGTGATAGTGATAGCACCTTTTGGTATGCCGCAATTGCATCCGCTATCCATTCATTTCCGGTGTAGATTTCAGCGAGCAGGAGATGGGTGCTTTCATTTTCCGGGTCGCGCGCAAGCATTCGCTGATATGTAGCCCGGGCTTTGGCTTCGTCCTCCACCTGTAGATACAATTCACCAAGTTCGCGGTAAATACCGAAATCGTCCGGGGTTTGTTCAGAAAGCACTTCGTATTCGGCTGCTGCGTCGGTGAACTTTTCAGCGTTGCGAAGCGCAGCGATAAGGTTTAAACGTAGAGTCGCGTCTGTCGGGGCAAGTTCTAGACCCTTCCGATATATATCTATTCCCTTTTCAAGCTGCTGATTTTCGACGTAAGCGGCTGCCAGCAAACCCATAAGTTCCGGCTCATTCGGTATGGTTTCAAGTTTTCGCTGGTAATACGCAATTAAGCCTTGCCAATTATTATCGGCAGCAAAAATGCCGATGATGCGGTGTTGTAAATCTTTCCGCAGCCAATTGCCGGGGGCAGTCAATGCAAGGGCGGTATCGTAGCTTTGAATAGCGTTTTGATAATCGCCTTTTGCCTCATAGATATTCCCAATTTCTCGCTGACTCAAGCAGACACGGTAAGGGTCATCCGCTTTGTGCCGAATAATTGCTTCATGTTGTGCAATTGCCTGCTCGTACAATTCCTGCTCTCGGAAAAGTGCAGCGAGTTCAATACGTGCAAAGATGTCTTGTGTATCTAGTTCAGCAATTTTGTGCCATGCTTGAATCGCTTCATCGACCCTGTCTCGACGGAAATATGCATGTCCAAGTGCCTTGTATATTGCTGTTAATTCTTCGAGGGGCACATCCTGTTTTTGTTCCGATAACGCTGCTGCCTGTTTCAAAGCACGGATGGCATTTTCATGCTGGTACAGTATTGCGGACATCTGTCCGAGGGCAAAGTGCGGATAATAATCGTTCGGGGCAAGTTCAACGGCGCGTTGATACGCAGAAATAGCTGAGGCATCCTGACCGAGCCGTTTGTAGATATGCCCCAAGGTAAGTTGAACGTTCGGGGCATCCGGTTTCGCTGCCGCCTCCGCTTGATAATCCGCCACCATTGCGTCTAAACCTGCCCCTTCCAGATAGAATTGATACAGCCGTTCAAACGTATTCCCCTCGCGCGGTTTGCGATTCAGCATCTGTTTATAGCGGTCGATGATTTTTGCATCGCTCGTTTCGTCTTGCGCGACGACTATGGAGGTTATCCACAAGCTAAGGCTTATGAAAATAAGACACAGAAAGTCCGCTGCAAACCGTTTTTTTTCAAATATAAACATCGAATACCCTCGATTTTAAGTTGGCTATTGGCTATTGCCAATAACCAAATAAACAGCGCGTCTTCCTGATTTTTACTCGATAGACACCTTCGTTTTTTCCTTTGCCGATTCGTAGGTTGCAAGCACGATGGCTACAGCGTGTTTGCCGCCCCTACCATCGATGAGCGGGGTTTTATTATCACGAATGCACTCTACAAAATGGGTTAGTTCTCCAACGACTCCGTGCGGTCCGGAGCGGTCCGGTACAAGTTCCTGCCATTCAGACTCCCCCCGTTTTTTGAGATAAGCCACATCCGCTGACATGTCGAGACGGAGCGACCCTTCCGTGCCATCAATAATGGTTTCGTTAGTGCCGCGTGCCCCGAGGAAACCACCCCATCGCAGAATACCGACCGCCCCTGAATCGTAGCGGATAAGGGAGACGGTGTAGTCCTCCCAATCATCGTGTCCAGAAAAACTGCCGACCTCTGCAGCGACCGTGAGCGCGGTTCCACCGAACCAGTTAATCAGGTCAGATTTGTGTATACCGTTTTCTAATAACCCCCCGACTGTGCCGTACCAACTCCCCGGACGATTGCGTGGGGCATTATAGGGGCCGGTGTAGTCCGTTTCAATATAGACGATATCCCCGATTGCTCCATCATCGACGAGCTGCCTTCCGAGCTCGTGGACAGGATAGAAACGCAGCACCTGCCCTACCATGAGATGCGTGCTCGCCTTATCCGATGCTGCAATCATCGCGTCGGACTCTTCAAGCGTCAGCGAGAGCGGTTTTTCACAGAAGGCGTGAACCCCTGCCTCTGCCGCATCAACGATTACCTGCGTATGTGCCACTGGGGGGGTGGCAACAACGACACCATCAACTACGGAAAAAAGTTCTTGATAATCTTGAAACGCACGGATATTATGCCGTTCGGCGACAGCTTTTGCCGCGTCAAGCCGCAAATCCGCGACCCCTACAAATTCACAATTTTCTACGTTCGGGAGTGAGTTGCAATGCGCATTTCCCATACCCCCTACTCCGACAACACCTATTTTAATCATGAGTCTATTCCTTTTTATTTGGTATGCAAAGAATTTATCGTCATAATACCCACCACCTAAAGGTGGAGGCTTGTGCTTCCTCGACAACAGCGTTTATCCCTGGGGGACAACCCGTCTTATGTCGTCTCCACTTAGGGCAGCTAAGCCTGCCCGTTTGATGTTGATTGCAGCGTTGACATCTCTATCGTGGTCTGAACCACATTCAGGACATGTCCACTGCCGATCTGAAAGAGTTAGTTTTTTGTTATGGTATCCACAATCACTACAAGGTTTCGTCGTTGCTGTCCACTGACCAATGGACACAAGTTCTTTACCGTGCTTCGCACACTTCTGTTCGAGTATCAGCAGGAATTGATAGAACGCGTGGTCAGAAACTTTGCGTCCCCATAGGCGTTTCATACCGTCTATGTTCAGCGTCTCAAAACAGAGTATATCAAACTCGGTGCAAAGTTTAGTAGCAAGTTTCCATTGCCAATCGAGACGTTGATTTGTTATTTTTCGGTAAAGTCTTGCCAAAGCACGACAGGCACGATACCAATTACCGGAACCTTTGACTTTACGGCTAAGGGCTTTAGACAAAGAGCACAACTTGTTGAGGGATTGCTTGGAAAATTGTGGGGATTCTATCGTGTTGCCTTCGTCGCTTGTTAGAACCGCTTTGACCTTCAAGGTACTCTTTGATAACCTTCAGTGGCACACCGCCACAAGAACTCACAAACTTCGAACGGGTCCACAAAGTGAGTTGTTCGGTAATCACGCTTGTTGTTAGAGAGTTTCAGTGGCATAATATATTACCTGTCTATTAGAGTGTATAGGAGATTATACCACATATTTGTAGTGAATGTCAAGTCTTTGTTTATATCACGCACTTCGCCGTCTACATCCCGCAAGCGAAACAGTAGCATGGGGATTTGACAGGGGAGTGTTAAAGTTGGAACGGTGTCAACAGTTTTAATTGTCCGAAACCGGCGGGGCAATCAAACCTTACGTGTTACCGATTTCTTACCAAATAAATGACGATTGAGATGGATATCGCAATGCCAAACCCCCACAGTAGTAATTTCATGTTACCCGATATGCTCTCGCCGAGGTAGGAGTAAACTACGGTCGCAGGGAGCTGCCCGATGCCTGTGGCAACCCAAAATCCGAGAAACCGCATTCGCGTTAACCCCGCTACATAACTGACTGCATCGAAAGAGATGACCGGAATTAGGCGTGCGATAAGAATAGCATAACTGCCGTACTTTTCGAAGAACAGATTGGTCCTCTCAACGATAGATGTCCTGATAATTCGGGTGATATGTTTAGCACCGAGCCAACGTGTAATGTAAAAACAGAGAGCTGCACCGAGCATAGCACTGCTCCACGACAGGAGCATTCCCCACCAAAAACCGAAGAGGGCACCGTTGGCAATTGTAAGCAGAAATGCAGGCAACGGCGCGATGACGCTCTGAAAAATCATAAGCAGTGCTGAGACGATAGGCGCAAGTGCACCGTAACCGGCGATGTACTCGCGCGCAGTTTCAATGCTCTGGAAGGCAGTGAATATGTCTCTGAAAAACTGCCACACTGTTTCCCAGAAGAAGGCGAGACATACAATAACAAGCACAATGCCTGCTAGAAGGAGCCCGAGGGTTTTAGGCATCTGACGCGCTATTTTTAGCATCTTTCGTCTGCTGTATCAGGGCCCGATTCAGGCGAGCACGGAAGGCTTGCAGTTTTTCGTCTGTCCACTGATAAAAACCTTCACCGGTTTTTACACCCAGTTTTCCCGATTCAACCATTTTTTGAAGGAGCGGATTGATATCGGAGGAACTGTTCAGGTCGCGATAGAGTTCTTCAAAGGCATCGCGTACCAAATCCCACCCAGCGAGCTCAAACACTTCGAAGGGGCCAGCGACGCTAAGCCGTCTGCCGAAGCTATTTCGCACGACGAGGTCCACCGTTTCTGCGCTGGCAATGCCCTGTTCCACAATCGCAAACGCCTCCCGAATAAGGGCAGCTTGCAGCCTTGGTCCCACGAAACCGAGTGCCTCCTTCTCAATAATTGCGGGGGTTTTACCGATATCTGTTAAGAGGTCAAATGTGACAGACACGGTTTCATCGGATGTCTCCGGGCTGCGAATGAGTTCCACTACCGGAATCAGGTAAGGCGGGTTGAAGTAGTGGGTATTGAGTATTTTATCGGTGCGTTTCGCCTTTATCCCGAGCTGACTGGGCATGATAGCAGTTGTATTACTGGCTAAAATTGTGTGCGGTTGGCACAATGTATCTAATTCGGCAAAAATCTGCTGTTTCAGTGCCAAATTTTCGGTGACAGCTTCAATTACAAAATCTGCGTTTTCAACCGCCTCCGCCAATAGGACGGTGCTGTGAATGCGCTGCAACGTTTCGGAGATCCGTCCCTTTTCGGTGACACCGTTTTCAGCGAGCATTCTCAGGTTGTCCTCAATTTGGGTGCGTGCATTTTGGAGTTTTTTTTCGCTTACGTCGTGGAGTTGCACGCTGTAGCCTGCGGCTGCGAATTCTTGAGCGATGCCGTGTCCCATGAGGCCTGCCCCAATAATAGCAATATTTCTGATTTTTTCCATTTTCACTCTTCTCGTTGGTTACTGTTTTGCGATAACGATGGTAAACTCCCCGCGTGGCGGTGTGCTTTGGAATTTTTTTAGTGCCTCACTGACAACCCCGCGGAATATTTCCTCAAACTGTTTCGTTAGCTCACGTGCAATAACGATGTTCCGTTCTCCCATCACTTCAAGCACATCTTCAAGGAAACGGCACAACCGATGCGGCGACTCAAACAGAATTAACGTCCTCTCCTCGGTCGCAAGAGCGGCCAATTGACGTTTCCGCTTCCCCGATTTTGGCGAGAGAAACCCTTCAAAGGTAAAGTTGTGCAGAGGCAACCCGGAGACAGTTGCTGCCGCAAGCACGGCGGATGCCCCCGGAATTGGCACAATTGGAATATCTTCAGCGATGCACGCTTGCAAGAGCGGATAGCCCGGGTCGGAAATTGCGGGTGTTCCCGCATCTGAAACGAGGGCAATTGTTTCACCCGCCTTGAGCCGTTGAATCAGTTTAGCCCCCTTTTTTACCTGCTGCTCTCCTTCGAAATAGCTGGTAAGTGGGGTTTGAATGTCGTAATGCGTTAGCAATCGTCGGGTTTTCCGTGTATCTTCGGCTGCGATGCGGTCAACAGTTTTGAGAATACGAATCGCCCGAAGGGTTATATCCTCTAAATTCCCAATAGGGGTGCTAACGAGGTAAAGGGTACCACTTTCTGTATCGCGCATTATTTCCTTCTAGTTGATTGCCCATAGTCGTCTCCACGCGTGCTTAAGTTCTCACTTTAAAAATGCAACTCAGCAGCGATAAAATCGGAGGCGAAACGTTTCTCAAAAATTCGGGCGTAGCTGATATGTACCGCAGCGGTTCGTCCTGTTTTCCATGTTATGCCGATTCCGCCCGTTAGTGAACCGTTTGAACTGCCGAGCCGGAGCGAGACTATCGGGAACGGTGTCCATTCAGCCCCAAAGTATACCCCCGGTGTTTCTCCTACGGTAGAGAGGGCAACATCAGCGGAGAATTGATATGTGCTGTAGCGGTACGCCGTGCCGAGGGTCACCCACTGAATGCCGTATCCGTATAGGTTTTGCGCGAGGCATCCGAATTTAAGTCCTTTGCGCGGTTTGAAAAGCAAACCGATATCGTACGCGGTCTGATAACCGAAAAACTGATAATAATCGGCAGGGTGTCGCCGTTTAAATTTGAGACTCGCGCCGACTGCTGTGTAAGCTCCGAATTGTGACGCGATGGCATAGTAGTTAAAATCCGGAACCCCGCTTTCAACACCGAGCGCGATTTTGTTTCCCCAGAAAAGACTGTAACCCCGCCAACTATATCCGATGCCTTTCGGGTCGAACCGGTAATCCTGCCGGTCGTGAAATTTGTTGACACCGAAAAGTTTCACACCCTGCCACTGGATTAATCCGGCAGGATTCCAAAAACCAGCCGTCGCATCGTCTGCCACAGCAGTGAACGCGTTACCCATCGCTAACGCACGTGCCCCGACGTAGAGCGGACGCGCCGACTCAAACGGAAATTCTGTTTGGGCAGATACACACACTAACAACGCGAGAAAACAGAAAAGGAGTGTAGCACAAAAACACCATACCTTATAGAAACGTAACCTCCCGAAGAGCCGGCGGAGCCGTCGCGAAAATTGCCTTGATTCCGTTGTCTTGCCTATAAGCATTTGGTAACTGTCAGCACTTCCGAAAGGCATGTGTAACGCCTATTCCGCTACTTTTACCTTTTCCCAATCCAATGCCGCTGAATTCCATTCGAACTGCTGCAACGGGCCGAATTTGAGGTTAACGGTTAAACTCTTCGGTGTTGGCGAGCTATCAAATAGATTGAAATCTCGGATGACAACATAGGTATGTTGTCCATCGGTAATCGTTTTGCATGCCTCGATAAAATCGTCGAGGTTCCGAATCTGCTGCCCGTTTATATTCAGGATAACGACCTTAGAGTTTCCGTTTCGTTCTTGGACACCGACCCGCGAAAAACTACTGCCCGCCGCAGCGTGCGGTAGATATACACCATCAGCTTCCAGATAGAGGAGCCGCCGTAACTGCGGCGTAATATCGTGAAATACTGCCCCCCCGAACCTAACGAATCGACGGACCTTTTTCTCCTCTAAATTTTCCACAGGCACATCAAGGCTGAGGTTTTCACCGTTCCGATAGATATCTAAGGTAACCTTTTTCCCGACATTTTGGTTCAGGATAGCGTCAAAGGTGTAGAGATTGTCTCGGATAAGTTCATTGTTGATGCGGTAGATAATATCGGAGGCGCGGAGCACGGTTTCACCTGTTGTTCGTGGCACGATGGATTCAATCTGGATAACCTTCGGGGTCCCAGTTTCAGAGGGTCCAATCTCTTTGCGTAACGCATCAGGAAAATTAAAGTGTTTAATCGCTTCACCGATGGAGATAAGTTCCAGGTCAACACCGATTTCACCCCGCACAATTGGCATTTTGTTCCGAATTAATTCCAGTGCGTCGAAGAGGTAATCGATAGGCAGTTCAAAGCTGGAGGTGTCGGTTCCGCGGGCGTGGATAGCGATGACTTCGCCTTTCGTGTTCCACACGGGACTTCCACTTGACCCACCAGTTCGATCGAAAGTTGTGTGGATGTAGCTGGAGTGTCTATCGCCTTTGTTGACGTTAAGGTTTGTAATCGCGCCGAATTTGATGGAATACTCCTCTTTTTCATTGTTTCCGATAAGCAGCAGTTCATCACCGAGGGATAGGTCCGCCCAAGCCCCGAGTTCAACCGCTTTCAGTTCAAAATTGACTTCGGCTGGGTTAATCTGATAAAACCCGAAGTCGTGTGTCGGGTCGTAGTAGAGAATACGTGCTTCTGTAAAGCTACCATCGTAAAAATTGATCTTTATATAGGCAGGGCTGCTCCCGGTGACGTGCCGGTTGGTGGCAATAATGCCGCGTTCCGCGTCAACAATGAAGCCTGTTGCAAAACTTGTGCCTTTCGTCTCCGTTTCAAAGACAACCTCGGAGGAGGTTTCGACATTGACCACCATCGGTTTGTAGGCAGCAATCTGTTCTGTCCAGTTGTGTGCTGCCAAGGCATTTGCCGTAATAAATGCAAAACCCCATAAGCAGATGAGGATTTTCTGAAAAACATGTTTCATAAGTGCCGTTCCTTTCTGTAGTTCGTTTCGGAATTTTTAAACATTTTAGCACAGGGATGCCCTCTTTGTCAAATGGCTAATTGGCAATTAGCGATTGGCGATTAGCAATTAGCAAGATGTTGGGATTATAGATAATCCTCTGACGCGCGTCAGAGGTCTCTTCCTCTTGCTAACGGTTTCCAAGGATTTCTATTAGCCAGCGAGGTTTCCATAGGTTTCCGACAGCCAACAGGCTATAAACATAGTGCCCATACTGGGCTAATACCGAACAACTTGTACAAAAACTTTACACACCCCTATTGTGTAAAGTTTTTTGACAAAAGATGCAATTGTGTGTATAATTAGATAAAGTGAAAGTTTGGAAAATGTCTGACAGATTCTGCGCGCCTCCTGGCACCCGGTCGCATCAGAGGTAGCAACTTTGCGGACTTCGATCCGATGCTATGCTTTCAAACGTGGACACTATTTGTTAAAGCCGCCCGGACGCGGTAAATAGAGGAATAAACCCCTGTCCTTCTCAGCAAACGCAGACACATTATCCAAACTTTAGTTGTCTATAAAACTTTGTAGTATATGAGCACAGGCGCTTTCGCGCCAGTGTCATATATTATATTCAACGATGTCCTTGGTAGCGTATATTTACTTCTATGAAGGAGAATTAAAATGAAAAGGTTGAAAATAATCAGCATCGCTGCGGTGATGCTTTGTTCCCTTGTGCTAATCGTGCCCCATAGCAGTCAGGCAGCGTCTATCACATCGCTGTCTGTCAATGCGAGTCCGGATTACGGAGGCGGCGGGTCCACCTGCGCGCGTCTGACCGCGGATGAAGACATCAGCTATATCGATTGGTATGTGAAACAGACGTATCCGGCAGATGAGGTAGATAATAATTGGACACGGATCCATACGAGTATGCACCCCACTGGCACAAGAAGTGTCTCTGTCGGCATCGGTTCTCTTGACGGTCACATCAAGATCGCCGAGTATGATATAAAGGCAGAGGTTAAGTTTTCGGTTGCCTCTGACACTAGCACGACTACGACCTCTGTCTATAAACCTGTTTTTGATAGTAGCGGATACCAAGAAACCGGTGTGTACGGTTATTCGGAATTTGACAGCTCATTACTTTAATGGGACAGCCATTGTCATGGATGGGTTTGTCTGGGCATATAACGGAACCGGTAAGATAGCATTAGGTTTCGGGAGGTTCAGACATACAGCCGAAGGCAAAGAGGCGTTAGAAAACGACTTGCCATTTGAAAACTTTAAAGACGGCAAACTTTACGGTTATGGCACCAGTCATTGGGGCACTTACTTCAATTTCCACACCGGCGGAGATATAAAGAGAGGTGTCGAGTGGGTGTGTGAAGCGTATCTTCGGCTCAAAGTGTCGCAAAGGGTAACAGATGACTGGTTCGCGGGTGATACAAATACGTTTGACCATGAAGATAATAGATAAACCGATTCTAATGGCAGGGGACACGTGCCCCTGCCACGCTTTTTTAAGGAGTATAACCATGCGGTTACGAAAAATCAGTTTGCTTTGTCTACTGCTGTTTCTGCTGTTTGGGACAGTAGCAGATGCGAAAATCGTTTTTGGCTCAAAACGCGATGGTGTGAAAGGTATCTATGTGATGGATGACGATGGTAGCAACGAGACGCTTCTCTTAGAAGGGAACCGCTGGTACCCATTCCCTTGGTGCTGGTCTCCAGACGGTCAACACATCCTGTGTGAGGATACAAATGGAGACCCATCTTTGATGCGTCCAGATGGCACAAACATCCGGAAACTGAAAGTTCCCGATAAAGCGTCCATCGGTAGGATGTCATTTTCACCTGACAGCAAATCTATCGTTTTTAATATGAGAGTGGAAATAGACGACAAAGAGAAAAAGAGCGTCAACGTGTTCAATATAGAAACGGGGGAAACGAAAAAAATAGCGGATGTTGTTGCGAGCCTCTGTGATTGGTCTCCCGATGGCGAGTTAATTGTTTACTCAGCTCAACCTGTGGCCGGCGAACCGGTAGGTGGGACGCTTTGGATAATGGACTCGGATGGTCGTAACTCACGAAAACTGCTGCCCCCGCCCATAAGAGGACGCTTCAAAGCCCCGCGCTGGTCGCCGGATGGCAAACACATCGTCTATCTTCATGACGAGTATGTGTGGGAGCGACCCCATGAACTTGCAGCACTTACGCTCATCTACAAGGCGCATCGATATCTGATTTGTGATCGGAATGGGGAGCACATCAAACAACTCCTAATACCGAAAGACTGGCGCCCCTTACAAATTGACTGGATGGATGATGGGGAATCGGTTGTTTTCAGTGCGTATGTCGGGCTTGAGCTAAACAAACCGGCACCGCCGCTGGATCAGTTCCCTCCGGCTAATATCTATAAGTATCACATTCGGACAGGTGTGAGAACACAGCTAACAAACCATCCAGGTAAGGATGGGACAATAGATTGGATAAGCGATGATGTATTGCCTGTATTCCCACAGGGGAAAAAAAAAGTAACGTGGGGGGCGATTAAGGAGTAAAGTCGTAATCAGTAGCGATTAGCAATTAGCAATTAGCAAGAGGAAGAGGTCTCTGACACGCGTCAAAGCGTTCATTAGAAGGACAACATCTTGCCAACTGCCAACTGCCAATTAGCATAAGGCAAAAAAACGCAACTTGTCCTACTCTGAATTGCTGTTCATTTTGAGGGCTGCCATGCTTCTAAGATTCAACAGCGGTGTCATTACCCCGCCAGAAGCGGGAAGGACAACCCCTGTATCGTAAAGTCTCATGGCAGCGATAGTTGCCTGTGCGACATCCTCCGGCGTGCCGGGGCGCACCATAAAAATGTACCCCTTTTCAGCCGCTTCCTCATAATCTGGGATTCGGACGCGCGACAGGTCCGTGTCAATTACGCCCGCGGCAATACCGTTCACCTTAATCCCGTGTGAAGCCAATCGGCCCGCGTAGGCGCGCATGCTCATCTCCAACCCCGCTTTTGAGATGCAGTACGCGGTGCGGTTATCGGATGCCATCGTGTCGGAAATTGAGAGCGTATAAATAATACACCCCCGAATAGCGTTGTCGACCATGTAATTTGCAACCTGTTGTGTGAGGAAGTGCGGTGCCTTCAGATTTGTGTTGACGAGTAGGTCGAACTGTTCAGGGGTTTCCTCGAGAATGTCAGCGATTCGAGTGATACCCGCATTGTTAATGAGGATATTGACCTTTCCGAAGGCGTTGCAGGCGGTGTCAAGCAGTTTTGCGTGCCCATCAAGGTCGCTAATATCCGCTTGGACGATAACCGCCTTTCTGCCGAGGGCTTCCACTTCACGTTGAACCGTTTGAGCCGCGTCTCGATTTTGGTTGTAGTTGATAAGCACGTCCGCGCCTTGCCGTGCCAATTCAATAGCGATGGCGCGTCCGATGCCTCGGCTTGCCCCTGTTACAATTGCTGCACTGTCCTCAAACGAAACATCTGTTTCAAAAAATCCGAGGTCCGTGTGTGTTGCCATATTACTCCTCCTTAATCAAAAATGTGAATTTTAGATATCCTCCGCTTGCTGTGCAAGTCGGTCTGTGAACGTCCTCAGTTCTTGAGAGACGTTTGCGAAGAGCTCTCCAATAGCCTTTGCATGTGCTTCGGTTTTGTCATACTCTATTTCACTGCCGTAGATATTTCGGACCTTGTGTCGGAAGTCCAAGAGTGCTTCCAGCAGTGGATATGTCTTTTCAGAAATTACGGGGGGTCTTTCAGGCTGTTTTTTTGTCATCTGTTCGAGCAGGTCTTTATGCCATCTACTCCCGCCCGGCAGCTGGGCATCGACTTCTCGTGCAATCCGTTCAAAGATTCGCTCTAAGCCATTGGAGATATCGGCCAGGTCGTTAGCGATTGACCTCTCTATATACTCTTTGATATCGACAGGAGCTGTCTCAATTACCTCCAAACCTCTCTGTATCCTTGCAAGCGTTTCCGAAATCTTTGTGAGTTCATCGTTGATGCGTTGTGTGAGTTTTTTTCTCTTCACTTCGTAGATGTCGGTCCCCTTAATTGGAAAACCGTGTTGTTGTGTCTGCGACAATGTGTGTTGTGCACCTCTTTTAATCGGTATCGCCTGCTGTTGGAGTCTTTTTCGGAAGAGTCCCTTAGATGTCTCGAAGTGAATCAGGTCTATTTTGAACCCTGTCTTCATATCTATGGCCTGATATTTAGCCTCCGTGTGCGCGTCATCGGAGAGACCCCATACGGCAATATCTATATCCGAGGACGTTGTAAACCCGATGGGTTCCGAAAGTGAACCGAAGACAGCAACCTGTGTCGCACCGAACTGTTCATAAAGCAGTGCAGCAACCTGATGTGCAGCGTGCCATGCGCGGTTTAGCAGCGCGTCATCTACTGCCCTGTTTTTCCATCTGCGTTCCAGCTGCTTTCTGCAAGCGGCAAGGGCAGCAGGCGACATCTCTACTATTGCATGATTTAATTTTGACACGACTATACTCCTTGCAATTCTAACGTTTCACTTAGGTGACACGCCACCTTAGCCCCGGGGGTAATTTCGCGAAGTTCCGGTGTTTCCTGTTTACAGATATCGGTTGCATAACGGCACCGTGGATGAAAATGGCATCCTGTTGGGGGTTGGGAGGGGTCCGGGACATCCCCCTCAAGCCGAATCTGTTGACGTTTGCGTTGCAGGTTCGGGTCTGGTAGCGGGACAGCAGAAATTAACGCTTCTGTGTAGGGATGCTTGGGAGAGTGGTAAAGCACCTCCGCAGTGCTAATCTCCACAATTCTGCCGAGGTACATGACCGCAACGCGGTCACTGATATGTTCAACGACGCTCAAGTCGTGAGCGATAAAGATATAGGAGAGGTTGAACTTTTCGCGAAGCTCCACTAAAAGGTTGAGAATTTGTGCTTGCACTGAGACATCAAGGGCAGACACCGGTTCATCAGCGATAATAAGTTCCGGTTGAAGTGCCAACGCACGCGCAATACCGATACGTTGACGTTGTCCGCCACTGAAGGCATGTGGATAGCGGTGCATATCCTGCGGTGTCAAACCGACAGATTCCAGCAGTTCAACGATTCGGGTCTGGAGCTCTTTCCCTTTTGCGATACGATTGATACGCATCGGTTCACCGACAATATCTCCTACAGTCATTCGTGGGTTGAGTGAGGCGTGTGGGTCTTGGAAGATTAGCTGCATGCGTCTGCGAAAAGGCAACATCTCGCGATGTGTCAATTTTGTAAGGTCCACCCCCGCGTCTCCAAAGGTGAAGCTGCCGCTTGAAGCCGGAATTAACCGGAGCAGACATCTCCCTGTGGTTGTTTTCCCGCATCCGCTTTCACCGACAAGCCCGAGCGTTTCCCCGCGGTGCACATCGAAACTGACACCATCCACAGCCTTCACATATCCGATGGGACGTCGAAGAATACCTCTCCGAATTGGAAAATATTTTTTAAGATTTTTGACATCAAGGATTTTCGGCATCGATTTTTTCCTCGTAAAGCCAGCATCTTACCGTGTGTCGCGTGTTTTCGGGATTAACCACGTCTAACTGGGGCATCTTTGTGCATTCGGGTTTATGTTCGGAACATCGCGGTTGAAACGAGCACCCTTCAGGCAGTGCTAACGGGTGTGGCACTGTGCCGGGAATAGTGGCTAAAGTTTTCTTCGTATTATTTTCCCCGAGAATAGGAATGGACTGGAGCAATCCGCGGGTATAAGGGTGCAACGGGTTATAGAAGATATCATCAACACTGCCCTTTTCTACAACGCGGCCTGCGTACATGACAACGACCTCATCAGCTATGTCTGCAATAACCCCTAGGTCGTGTGTAATCAGTATAATCGCCATTCCCATTTCGGTTTGAAGTTCCTGCATGAGTGCCAGCACTTGTGCCTGAATGGTAACATCCAGTGCTGTGGTCGGTTCATCAGCGATAAGGAGTGCTGGCGAGCAGCAGAGTGCCATGGCAATCATGACGCGCTGCCGCATGCCGCCAGAGAGCTGGTGCGGATATTCGTCAGCGCGTTGTGCCGGGGCGGGTATGCCGACGCGTGTGAGCATCTCAATTGCGCGCTCGCGGGCCCATTTTGGCGTAGTTTTCACGGTTCGCAAACGGGCAAACGACGACTTTTTACCCGCTTCATGCAGCACAATCGCTTCTGCAATCTGGTCTCCGACCGTATACACAGGATTGAGCGATGTCATCGGCTCTTGAAAGATGATAGCGATTTCGTTCCCACGGATGTCGCGCATCAACTCGCTTCGGGGTGATACCTGTGCAATATCGAGCGGTTCATCAATGCCCTCCCGGTAAAATCGAATTGCCCCTGCTTCAATCTGCCCCGGCGGGGGAACGAGTTGCAGTAGGGATAACCCGGTGACGCTTTTCCCGCAGCCGCTTTCACCGACAACCCCGACAGTTTGGCCGCGCGCGACCGAAAAGCTGACATCGTTCACAGCGTTTACGGGCCCGTTGTCCGTGGGGAATACTGTCTTTAATCCAGAAATTTCAAGTAGAGGTTGCGCCAATTTTTTATTTCCGATGTATGTATTTTACAGCAATCAGGACTTACGCAAATTATGTTGTCCTACAGTTTCGTTTTAATGTCGTTCCAGAAGAGGGCAAGTTTTCGGTCTGAAGTGCCTGCAAGCTGCAGGTCAACCGTTTCCAGTGCAGTACCGATAGACTTTGCACGCCACATTTTTGCCGCCGTTGTACTAAAGAATTGACTAGGCAGGGCCATATCATTCTTTGTTAGCGTTCGGTGTATCAGGGGACTGTCCGTTTTCAGTATTCTATTTTTCAGGGAGCCCCAAGACGCGGCAGAGACTCGTATCTGTTGTAGTCGTGCTTCTTGCATGGTGCTTAAGCCGGTGTCCTGTTCCGGTGTGCTGGTAAAGAACGCAAGTTTCACAAGGAAAACCGATGCGAGCATGTAAAAGAGCAGGGCCGCGTAATTCACAAACTGTGGTGAAATTTTTAACCTCAGTTTGTCAACAACCCATGACATAGGGTTGGCAAAGAAAGCAACCTGCTGCTGCTTATGCGCGGTCCGAATCTGTTGCTGGATTTTCTCAGCTAAATCGGGCGGGGGTATCGGTGTCTCAACATTATCAAGCAGTGCTGCAGTGTGCCATAAACCTTCATATTCAATTTGACACGGCTCACAGTGCCGCAGGTGTTCTAAGAATTCACGCCGATTTGCCCCTTTTAAAACGGTATCTTGCCGATGTAAAACCAGATTTTGACGAGTCATTTCACAATTCATTGTCCAAACCTCCGTTTTTAGAGAGAGAACGAATGACTGTTCCTTCAGAGATAGTATTTTTCAAGTTTTTCCTTCAAAGTTTTCAACGCCTGATTTAATCGAGAGGCAACGGTGCCTTCAGAACAATCCAGTATTTCAGCAATCTCCCGATATTTGAGGTGTTGCATATAATAAAGTGTCACAACCTCGCGTTGCTTCGGCGGCAAGCAGTTAATAGCAGCCTGTACGACCTGGTTCCGCTCCGTTTTAAGCACAGTTCTATCGGGTATTTCTGCTTCGGACGTTGCCTCTTGGACATCAACCTCTTCGGTGTAGGCGGCTACTATTTCGTCACGGCGCGTCGCTCTACGAAGGGTTTGATTGCATGTGTTTATACCGATTTTATACAACCAAGTACCGAATTTCGACTGGAATTGAAATGCCTTAATTGCTTTGTAAGCCGCTAAGAACGTTTCTTGGGTTGCATCTTGGGCATCTTCGGCATTGCCGAGTATCCGGTATGCAAGCCCATAAATTTTAGTGTAATGGCGATTGACCAATTCGTTAAATGCCTCGACATCGCCCTCCACTGTTTTGTGCACGTAGACATCATCAGGTATCATAAAAATCCACCTTGCGCAATTTTTCAGATGTTAAATAGTTTGTTGCATCTGCCTTCAGTTTTCTTCATTTTTTTTACCGACCTACCCTTCAGAGGGTTCACATGCCTCACAAATTAGGGCGAAACGTTTGCTGCCTTGTGTTTGAAACTCGGTTTCATAATCATAGCTGACCGGGACGTTTGCCTTACCGCACCAATCGCAGCGTCCGGAAAAGGTGTGTGCTTTCTGTGCTAACAGTGCTGCTTTCTGTTCCTCCACTTTCCGGGTGGCGGCAATAAGGTCGAGGGCGCGTTGGCGTAACGCTGGGTCCGTTTCTGTTTTGGCAATTTTTTCAAGCAGCGGTTTAAGCCTCGGGTCGTTTGGATTTCCGCCATCGTCAAGCGTGTGCCATGCAGCTTTGCGGACACGCAAATCCGAATCCACTAGCCCTTTGTACAGTGCTACCCAGACAGCATCGATACGTTTCCGAACGTGACATGGGCAGAGGTTTTCCATTGCTAGTGCACGGTCTTTGGGATTTTCGGCATAAGCAAGCGCGAGATAGTAGTCTACCTCGTTGCCCCGCAAACGGTTTTCGCGTCTGCGATGTGCCCGTTTCTGATGTCTGTTCATGCTATTTTTCTTCGCCATCTGGTACCTCCACTTTTAAAATTATAGCATGAATTTCACGGTTTCTCAACAAATTTGGCAGGGCCATTTAGTTTTCCAGATTCACTATATATATATGTATATTTTCCTCTGTAGGAGCGTGTTTTGCACGCGACACATTATATCACATACCGACACGGACAAACGAGGGGGGTCGCAATATAGGAAACCCGTAAGCACCCGTATTTGGGAAACCCCCAGCCCGTTCCTTCCTATCGCGTGCGAAGCACGCTCCTACAGAAGAGGTTTTTTGAAAAAACCTGCGGAAAATATGGAGAACTAAATAGCCCTGTGGAGAGCTACACGGTAGGTTGACATATCAGCACAAAATATTTACACACCCTATTCCCTATCAAAATTCCTGCTTGCTAATTATCTTCGATTGTGATAATATTGTCATAAAATTTCAAAGGAGACACACAACTATGTTTAAACTCGGCGTTATCGGTGATGAGGTCTCGCAAGACTTCGCCACCGTAGTCAATTTTGTAAAAGAATATAACCTGGACTCCATCGAAGTTCGTTCGGTGTGGGATAAACAGCCCCATCAACTCACGGATACCGACATAGATACTATGAAACGGCTGCTGGATGGGACAGATATCGAAATTATTGGGGTCGCTTCACCTTTCTTCAAATGTGATATGGACAATGCACAGGACCGGAAGGAACATCTCGATATTCTGAAAGGATGTATCCGAACTGCAAAGGCGTTTGACACAAATCTGATTCGCACCTTCGTTTTTTGGGACACCGGGCAGACAGAGGAACGGTGGGACGAAATTATCGACGCTTACGATGAACCGTGCCGAATGGTTGACGGTGAAGGGATTGTCCTCGGTATGGAAAACGAATCCACTACCTCGCTTCGGACCGCTCAACTTACCGCGGAATTTATTGGAGAGCTCAATTCACCTAACGTCCGCGCTATCTGGGACCCCGCCAATGAGGCACACGCGCTGGATGGCGAAACCCCATACCCCGACGCATACAATCGACTCAAACCGACGATGATTCATGCACACCTCAAGGACGCAGCACCAAATCCGGATACCGGGGAGATGGAATCTGTGCCTGTCGGCGAGGGTGTTATTGACTGGCAAGGACAACTGCAAGCCTTCGTTGATGATGGATATGAAGGACATCTCTGCCTCGAAACGCATTGGCGACCGTCTCTCAAAATTGACGATGAACTTCTCAATAAGCCGGGCGGACAAGCGTTCTCTGAAGCGGGGGAAGAAGCCTCGCGCATCTGTATCGAAAAATTGCAGGCGATGATTGAAAAATTGAGGTAAACGACACACACCATCGAATTTTAGGGGGAAAAAGTCAGTGAAAATTAAAGCGGTCCGGACCTCACTTTACGACATTCCACCGCAAGTCGAACGTGTTGATGCCATTCAAGCCTTTGTCTCTATGGAGTTTCCGTTCATTGAGATTGAAGATGTGGATGGTGTTATCGGCACCGGCTTCTCTTACACTATCGGCAAGGGTGGGGAAGCGATTAAACAGATTATGGATGCCTATCTCACGCCTATCCTGCTTGAAGAGGATGCCGCGAACATCGACCGGATTTGGAACCGGATGTGGATGGAAACCCATTGGGTAGGGAGAGGCGGTATTGTCGGTTTAGGTATGGCAGCGGTAGACATTGCACTCTGGGATTTGATGGCAAAACGCGCGGAATTGCCGCTCTATCAACTGCTCGGCGGGGCAAGAGCGGCTGTCCCCGTTTACAATACCGATGGCGGTTGGTTACACCTCTCCGAAACCGAGCTCGTTAGACAATCCATAGAATTCGTGAAACAGGGGTTCAAAGGGATAAAGATTAAGGTGGGACGCGACAGCCTACACGAGGATGTCGACCGAATCTTCGCTGTCAGAAACGCAATCGGACAAGAGCCCTACCTGATGATAGATGCAAACATGAAGTGGAACGCACGCGAAGCTATTCAACTTGCATGTCGGGTGGAGGAAGCTGATATCTTCTGGTTTGAAGAACCGATTGAGGCGGACGATGTCGATAGCCACGTACTGTTGCGTGAAAAAACCACTATCCCAATTGCTGTCGGTGAAACGATTTACAATAAATATGTCTTTCAGGAATACATCGCACAAGGTGCGGCGGACATTCTACAACCGGACGCGGTGCGCGTCGGCGGTATTTCGGAATGGATGAAGGTGGCACATACAGCGGAATGCTTCGGGCTCTCTGTATCCCCCCATTTTCTGATGGATTTGCATGTACATCTCTCCGCAGCGGTACCGCATTCGCTCTTCGTGGAATATATCCCATCCCTGGACCCGGTGCTTAGCGATACTTTAACGCTGGTAGATGGTCATTTTTCGCCGCCTGCTCGACCGGGACACGGCATTCTGTTCGATAAACAGAAGTTGGAAGAGTATAGGGTGTTATAGGATTTCTCTTAGTCTATTCAATCCGCCCTACAAACGCTAACCCGCTCACGCGCGATTTCTACATACTTACTGTCCAGATCACAACCGGCAAACCTACGCTGATTTTTAACTGCGGCAACCGCGGTCGTACCTGAACCCAAAAATGGGTCTACGACTAAATCGTCCTGATTGCTATGCTTTAGCACTAACATATCGAACAGTGACAACGGTTTTTGTGTCGGATGGAGTCTATTCCCGTTGTGTCGCGGGATAGCAAACTCATAAACGCCGATGTCGTATTCGCTATTGAAGGTAGGTTTACCGCCTTTGACTCCGACAACCGCCATCTCTCTGCTGTTAGATAGATAGGTCGACCTCATGTTCAACGGCACAGGATTGGTTTTCTGCCAGATAATCTGCCGTAGCATTTTAAACCCGGCTGTTTCCATCGCCTCCTTTAATCGTCCGATTTTCCATATATCGTACCATACGATGACAGTACCACCGCGGCGTATTGCGCGGTAAAAGACTTTTGCCATATCGTCCAGATCTATCTCAGTCCCATCCCAGGGGCCGAAGTCCATACTCACAGCGAACCGCTTTTCGCCATTGACAACCGATGAGAAACCTGTTTTTCTGCTAATGTTATAGGGTGGGTCGGTCAAGATAAGGTCTGCCGAGCTGGGGGGTAAATCGGTCATAAAGTCGTGATAATCGGAATTTTCGATGCAAAATTCCTGGCATGTCATGTGGAACTCCTATCGTTCGGTTTTATTGACATTTGATTTGATGTGCTCTTTTGCGATCTGATAGTACTGCGGCAAGATTTCAATACCGGTAGAATTTCTTGATAACCGCTGAGCCACCTGACAGGTCGTTCCGGACCCCGCAAACGGATCCAACACCCAATCCTTTTCCTTCGTAAACAGCTTGATAAACCATTCGGGCAACGTCTTCGGAAAAACGGCACTATGTTTGCGATTGCCCGTTTCCGTTGCAAGATGCAAAACGTTCGTCGGATACGCCATTTTTCTGCCTACCCAATTGGAAACGTTTTTACCAAACCCGCTTCCTACTTTTGATGTATCCCGACCTTTATCTGTCTCGCTGAGGTTTTTCAACCGTTTTTCCGCCCACTCTCCCATCGGCACCATGACAGCCTCTTGATACATATTGAACTTCTTCGTTTTGTTGAACTGTAAGCACCGCTCCCATGCATCTCTGAATCGGTTTGGCCATTTGCCGGGATAGCAATTTTTTTTGTGCCAGACAAACTCCTCTGTCCACAACCAGCCCTGTTTTCTCATTTCAAGTATCAACTCAAGAACATAGGTGTGCCGTTCGCCGTTAACAGCGTTCTCTTTAATGTTCAGGATGAAGGTGCCAGATGGCTTGAGTACCCTTAGAAATTGTTCTGCACGAGGCATAAACCAACTAACGTATTCATCGTGTTTGATTCCGCTATATGTTTTGGCGCGGCGGTCTGCGTAAGGGGGAGATGTCATGATTAGGTCAGACGAATCGGTGTCAAAATTGGCGAGGACCTCTAAACAATCTCCGAGATACAAATCGGTTTTTACTATTTTCATAGGCAACCTGCCTTTGGATACTAGCTTTGGACGAAGTGATGGATAGCCTCCTTTAAATATTATAGCAGATGTGGCGTTGCCAATGCAAGCGAAAAAACAGGAGGCGAAGTGAATATTTTGTCAAAAGGTTGAACAGTTCTGAGATAAAAATATCTCGACAGCGTGAAAATTTTGGAAGGGTGTGTAAAGTTTTTGTACTATGATAGTTTTTAGTCCAAGAATCGCTCGATTTTCATTTTTCTTCTATCAACTCTATGAGCTTTATACCAATGAACCTCCGCTTCTCGGATGTTACCATTGGTCAACCGAATATAGGCAAACCCTTTAGGAAGCTTAACGGAAAATAAAAGAGGCAGGCACCCAAAAATGGATACCTGCCTGTCCAGATTGATGTTAGTGGTTGGTGTCAATTAGTCTTGGTGTTTTTGTACTTCACCGTATATATTCTCACACCTTCTCCAACGGCAGCGTGCCCAGGGCTCATTACACACCCCCCAAACAGCTTGATACCGATTTTTCTGTTTAATCCATTTTTGCTGAACCACCTTTTTACGCGTGCAGATGCGTGTCTTGTGCAACTCCATTTGGTGGGTATTACAAGACCAGTACAGGTGCCCATGCATACAAGTGACGCGATGATCATCCCGAGAAAGCAGCATCTCATTACAGGCACCACGTCGGCATTTCACACGCGTCGGATACTGGTGTGTATGGCTCTGACACGCATAGAAACTCGCCATCGAACAATTATCACCATAACTATTCGTCACCGAACACGTCGCTTGAAATGAATGATCACCTGACACAGATGTCGCATGAACACCACACACATGCATCGTTCCCATTCCATGACTACTCGTCTCAGGACATTGCGTATATACACAACCCCAATATACGCGATTGTTACAAGGGGGTGTGTTGCACGTATACGATACATGGTAACCTGAAGTCCCCGCAGCATGAACACCACACGCCTCCATCGCAGGGTTCGGCGTTGGTGTCGGATTCGGTGATGGTGCAGGGGGCAGAACAAGCGACGGATCCGTGCTTTGCGCAGGAAGTGTAAAAGTTGGTGCTGGCGGTATTGGATTTTTCGGGGGCCACGAATCATCGCGCCAATCGGCATGCACATGACCCGTTGAATAAAGGAAGGCTCTTCTGGCTGGAGGGTCGGCATTTAAGGCTGCCTGCCGCATCTTTTCCTGGTCATTGCCATCTTCACCATCAATATTCATTCCTCGGACATCTAAGGCGAGCCCGTATTGATGCAGACCATGCACTGCCGTTCCTCCCGAGTGGTAGACGTTATGATGCGGATTCCGATACCCACTTGTCACAACCAATTGGTAGCGTGTTAAATCGGGTAAATTTTGGCGCTCTCGTTTATTAATTGCCGTCACCCACGCGTCATGTTTACCTTGCAAGTCTTCGTTAATCATCTGAGCGTAATGACCGAAATCGTAGAAATCTTCAGGGTCAAAACTGCCGCGTCCCGGAATTTGACGCGCCAGGTCTAAGTATTCCTGACGTATCTGGTCGATTTCGTCCTGGTTTAGCTCTAATGACTTTGTAACCGTCTTACCCTGCGTTGTCTGCGCTGTAAACCCGATCGTAATCGTCATGGGCGTACCACCGCGGTGCCTCGGTGTCCGATTATGACGCTCAGCATTTCCCGCGTCCGTACATATCGCTGGGGTTGTGTTAGGATTAGGGTATTGAGATGTATCGTCATGCCTTGGGACATCCAGCTCTGCTACGACATTAAACGATGTGTAACCGCTAAGTTTCGATGGATGCGGACCTGACCAAGAGGTGCTAATAGAGTCCTCGTCAAGTTTTATGCCCTGATTCGCCGAAAACGACCACGAAACCGTATCGGGATTAATCGGATCAGTGTTTTGCGGCTGGTTACTATTATAACCGACAGACGCTGAGACCGAACACGATGTCTGGGTGCTGGTGATAAAGGTCCTATGTATAGGGACAGAGAGACTATACCCTTTGACACCCCGACCAACACGCCACTCTTTGAAAATTATTGACGGTGGAGTCATGGAACCTGAACCGGACCCCGTGTTGAGTGCCGAAAAACTCAGAGTACTAAAAACAGACAGAAACAGAAAAATAGATAGAAACACAATATATTTGATTCGCATTTGAAAATCTCCTTTTTTGCTATTGAAGTTGAGCAAGGGCTGCTTGTGCATCTATTACCGACCCTGAACTAAAACGTTCGAAATGTTCATCTGCAGCAATTGTTGTGATGTTCGGGATAATGATGTGTTCGACGATACCGCCGAGGTCGTCGCGATATTTTACAGCAATGCGAGCTAAAATCTTTGCAGCCGTTCCTGCCCACAAGTTATCTTCATGCAAGTATGGAAGAATGAATTGCACGGCTGGAGGACCGATTGCGACTAACCCATCGAACATTTCCCTGCCCGCAACGGATCCCTCACAAATGTTCGTGATTAAGACCTCCGCTGCTCGTGGATCTCCTTGCGCGATGAGTTCTTCTATTAGAGCATATACTCGATCACCGTCAGCGTGGTCAATTAAGACTGGCGGTGGCATCAGTTGTGCGATCAGTTCTGTCGCACGTGGCGAATGCACACCACCCCAGGCATAAGGATTGTTTTTGATATACTCAAGCCGTTTGTATGCGACTTTTACTGGATCCGCTTTGGGATCAACCTTCGGAAAATCGGGTTTGGTGACGGTCCCCTCGGGTGCGGTCCATTGCACCTTTGGTTCTGTAGGTTCAGGCGTTTCCTCTTGCCACACATCCGGTGCATCAATCGGCACTTCATGCCAATGATCACCATGCCGCACCATCTTGAAGCCCGGTCCTGCGACTGGCGGTTTATCGCTTTGTTCAAGTTGTTTCTCGTCTTGTGCAATTTCTTCTTTGGGCTGCGGCACTTCTGACCACTGCCAATATATAAAACCACCTACAGCAATCACGATTATAATGAGAACTGCTATGCCGAAATAAAGTTTTTTGTTCATGAAACTATCCTCCTATATAGGATTATCCCTTGTTATTTCGCTGCATCCAGCGGGCAGGGGTAGCTTGGATTCGGACACGGTTTTTGTTGTCTCTTTAATACTTCTGGCGCGAGGGCAGACATCGCGGGTAAAACCCATCGTTAGCATCTCGGATAACGGCTCCGAAAAACTCAACAGCGAACGATTTTAGCGTCCCTAAAATCGATGACTTGCTAAGAAAAAAATTGCCGGCAAGCTCACATGGAGGAACCGTCTAACCCTGCCTCTTTTCTAACGGTATAAGCAGGATTAGCAAAGTTTTTGAAATTACACCTTAAAGTATACTGCATTCCAAAAACTTTGTCAAAATTAAAAATTTTAAAATCACAACTTGCATTTATCTAACCGCTGTGTTATTATACTACATGGTATGTAGTCCGAATTTGTAGGTAAAGGAAAAAGATGTTTATTGATTCACACACGCACATTCAACTCTCACAATTTAAACACGACCGGACCGCTGTGTTGCATCGTGCTAAGGAAGCGGGTGTCTCTAAAATGTTAGTCATCGGGTTTGACTTGGCAAGCAGTTTGGGTGCAATTGAATTGGCGGAAAATTATGATAACGTTTATGCTACCGTTGGCATGCATCCGCACGACGCGACAGACTTAACCCCCGATGTGCTAAAAACCTTTCGTGACCTATTAGAACATCCGAAGGTGATTGCCCTCGGTGAAATTGGGTTGGATTACTATAGGAATCTCTCACCGCGTGATGTACAAAAAGCGGCATTTGAAAAACAATTGGACGTTGCCGATGAATTTGATATGCCTATCGTTATTCATAACCGCGATGCGTATATGGACATCCTTCCTATTTTGGAATCCCGTGACAGAAATGCATCCGGGGTCTTACACTGCTTTACAGGCGATGTTGAATTGATGCAGCGGAGTGTTGAACTCGGTTTTCATATCGGCATCGGGGGTATTGTTACCTATCCGAAGGCTAAGGAGATGCAAGCTGTGGCGAGAGAAGTGCCAGCGGAGCGATTATTGATAGAAACGGACTGCCCGTGGTTGGCACCGCAATTTCGGCGTGGTAAACGAAATGAGCCCGCGTATCTCCGCGCTGTGGCAGAAAAGATTGCCGAGCTCCGGGCGACTTCTGTAGAATCCATTGGCGAAATAACAACGAGGAATTTTGAGAATCTCTTCTTCGCATGAAACACCTAAACCTCCGCATGTATGCAATGGTGTTTGCCCTGCTCGGTGTCTGGGTAATTTTCAGCCTACTGACTGGTGGCACCTTCCTCAGCACTCGGAACCTTTCCAACCTCTCTCGTCAAGCGGTGGAGACAGCTATTCTCGCCGTTGGCATGACGCTTGTCATCGTTTCCGCGAACATTGACCTATCCGTAGGCTACGGTGCTGGGTTGCTCGGCGCGATCACAGCGATTCTGCACGTTTGGTGGGGGCAACCGATTATTTTAACACTCCTTGCTGTTATCTGTGTCGGTGTCCTGATAGGCGCGCTGCACGGTTATCTGGTAGCGTATCAGCGAATTCCGGCGTTTATCGTCACACTGGGCGGCTTTTTGGCATACCGCGGGTTGATGTTAGCCTTTACTAAAGGCGAGACTATCCTGCTTCCCGATAATTGGTTGAAAGCTCTCGGCGGGGCTTACCTGCCACACACACTCGGATGGGGTATTCTAATTGTTGCGCTTGGTGTAAGTGGATACCTGTTTTTCAATCAATTTACAAAACCGCAGTCGGAACGTACCTACAAAACGTATCTCCCCACAATTTTCAAAATAATTGGGACGTGGGGGGGACTTATCGCGTTCGTCACAGTGATGAATTCTCACAAAGGGATTCCGATGCCGGTATGTGTTCTGTCTGGGTTGGTATTTCTATTTCATTTTGTAGCGAATCACACCCGTTTTGGGCGTTATGTCTATGCTGTCGGTGGTAACGCGGAGGCGGCGTATCTCTCCGGGGTCAATGTCCGCAGCGTTACACTACGGGTTTTTGCGACGATGGGGGCACTCATGGCAATTGCTGGCGTTGTCTTGACCGCACGTGTCGGGAGTGCTAGTCCGGAAGCAGGACGTTTGCTGGAATTAGATGCGATTGCTGCATGTGTTATCGGCGGTGCCAGTTTAATGGGTGGACGCGGTAGCATTTTCGGGGCCGTTTTGGGTGCGTTCGTTATGGAAAGTCTGGATAACGGGATGAGCCTAGCAAATATGGACGCTGCATGGCAGGATATTATCAAAGGGATTGTCCTTGTCGCCGCTGTCGGGTTTGACATGGCATCACGGAAATAAAATCCCTCAGGTTGCGCCGCCCTCGATTGGAATTTTGTCCCCCCCCACAGTCGACTTCCTCAAAAAACAGAATTTTCCGACATGTCTCCATTTTTTTAAACCGTTTGCCGAAAATTTCCCCTCTTTTAACCAAACTCTAATTGGGAATTTACTTATGCATTACGATTTAGTTATGCCCAATGACCTGACAGATGCGGAGCTCGTTCGACGGGTGCAAGCCCGAGATGAGGCAGCTTTTGCAGAATTGGTAGCCCGTTATAGTCCACGGATTTGGAGTACCGTTGTTGAGAATTCAAGGCAACACCGGGATGCTGAAGAAATTCTGATGGACATCTGGCAGGTAGTGTGGGAAAACATCAACGGACTGCGGAAAGTGGAAAGTTTTGGCGCGTGGCTGAGACGCATTACGTTTACTGCTTGCAACAGATATTACAGCACCGGAACACACGGACGCGAAATTGTTCTAGACTACGAAGATTTGGCCTTTCAAATCGATAGAGATGCTGAACAACGTTTTCACGATGAAAGACTTCGAGCTGAGGCAAGAGAGGCTGTGCATCACCTGCCACAGCGAGTGCGGCCCGTTGGAATATTATATTACCTTGAATTGTGGAGTGTCAAAGAGGTTGCAGCTGAACTTGGCCTAGCGATAGGCACGGTTAAGACGAGGCTGAGTGAAATCAGACGACTGCTCCGTAAAGAATTTGGGGTTGAAGAGGGGAAAATTATGTCACATAAACAGGAAAAACCTGCAAGTTTGCCAAGTAAATTAAAGGTAATCGGAGTCGGTGGTGCCGGTTGCAATGTGGTCAACGCTATGATTGAAGCCGGGGCATCGGGCATAGAATTTTGTGTGGTGGATACGGACAAGGCGGCACTTAGTGCCTGTGAGAGAGCAACGCAGGTGCAAATCGGTGTTCGCACCACCCTTGGAAGTGGCACGGATGGCATTCTCGAACTTGGCAGACGCGCCGCTGAGGAAAACATGGAGGCACTCCGCGCAATTGTTGCTGATGCAAAGATGGTCTTCGTTATAGCGGGTATGGGGGGCGGGACTGGCACTTACGTCGCCCCGCTGATAGCATCTCTATCGCGAGAACAGGGAACATTGACAGCCTGCTTTGTGACATGTCCGTTCGATGCTGAAGGCGAACGTTGTGCCGAACAAGCAGCACTCGGTTTACAGCAACTGCAAACTGCTTCTCGATATCGGGCAGATGCAGTCATTGTTGTGCGAAACCAACAGGTTATTGAAATGAGTGACCAGCAATTATCTATGCACGAGGCGTGTCAGAAAACCGATGAAATCCTGCTTTACGGCATTCGAAGCATTTCGGATATCATCGTAGAGGCTGGGGAAATCAACGTTGGCTTTCCTGACATTCAGAAGATGTTGCGCGACCAGGGGAACGTGCTAATGGGGATAGGAAAAGCAAAAGGTGAAAATCGGGCGAAAATCGCTGCCGAGAACGCCATCGCCTCACCCCTACTCGGAGACGCTAGCCTCGTCGGAGATAAGGTGATGATTGTTAATATCACCGCATCCCCAGAGTTTGCAATACACGAATTAGAGCAGGCCATGAAAGTCATCAGGAAAACAGCAGCGGACGCACAACCTATTTTCGGATTGGTCTACAAGGATGAATTGCAACATAGCGGTGAAGTGGTGGTGACTATAATTGCCAATGGCTCCGATTTACCAAAGGAAATCGCTTCGCCAAGTATGGATATGGTAGACGATGCATCGCCAGGGCAAGGTGCTATTATCTTACCATCAAACAGTTCAGACTTTGTGCATCTACACAATCACAGCGAATATAGTCTACTGGATGGCGCGTGCCGGATACCGGATATGGTCCAGTGGGCAGTTGAGCACAGCTCGCCTGCTGTTGCCATTACAGACCACGGCAACATGTTCGGTGCACGGGAATTTTACAACGCCACGAAAGAAGCCGGTGTGAACCCAATTGTCGGATGTGAGGTGTATGTTGAAGCTGGGAATGGGCAATCTGAACCGTCCCATCTCACCTTGCTGGCAGAGGACGCTATAGGTTACGCGAATCTCTTAAAATTGACATCGTTCGGATGGACGCAAGGTTTCCGTAGAAAACCGTGTATCACTCTGGAAATCTTACGGGAATATCACGACGGTATTATTGCCCTGACAGGGTGTATCTATGGGATAGTGCCGCAGCTAATCTGTTCGGATAGAAAAGATGAGGCACTCCGAAACTTTTTGACGTTGAAAGACATCATGGGAGAGAATAACCTGTATGTTGAGATACAGAATCACTATCTCGATACGGAGTTGGCAGCGTATCCTGTGATGCTCGAATTGGCGAAAGAACACGACCTTCCTATCGTAGGAACGAACGATTGTCACTACCTCCGAAAATCTGACCACCGCATGCACGATGTGCTTTGCTGTATCCGGACAAGGAAAACTGTCAATGACGCTGAACGCCTAAGGTTTGACAATCATTTCTATTTCAAAAATGTTGACGAAATGCAAGCGGCACTTAAAACGTATCCTCCTGAGGCGATTAGCAATACCGTTGAAATTGCGAATCGATGTAACCTACAACTGGAGGACAACAAAAGTGTGATGCCGATATTTGAGGTGCCGGCGGGACATACACACGACACTTATCTGAAAACGTTGTCTTATGAGGGGTTACGTCAAAAATATGGAGGGCATCTCGCTGAACCGATTCGCACCCGACTGGAATATGAACTGGATATCATCGAACAGATTGGGCACGCTAACTATTTCCTGCTTGTAGCAGATTATGCCACCTACGCGAACAGCCAGGGATATCCCTTCTCTGCGCGCGGTTCGGCGGCAGGCAGCCTTGTGCTTTACGCCCTCGGTATCATCAATTTTAATCCGATGAATTACGGATGTCTGTTTGAAAGGTTTCTAAACCTTGATAGGCTTACCACGCCAGATATTGACATAGATTTCCCCGGACATGCTCGTCAAGACATGGTGGATTACCTTGCGAAAAAGTACGGACAGGACTCTGTCGGTCGTATTGTTACCTTTACTACGTTGGGGGCGAGGTCAGCTATCAAAGATGTCGGACGGGCCCTTGAAATTCCGCTTGATTCCATCGAAAAGTTGACAGACCTAATTCCACACATTCCGGGAATCACGCTTGAGGCAGTTTTGAAAGAGGTTCCAGAATTTCAGACGTTTGCTGCACTCCCTGAAAATAGAGAGTTGATAGAAATTAGTCAAGCGGTAGAGGGGACGAAACGGCATGTCTCCTGTCATAATTCTGCTGTTGTGATTTCAAACGGGCCCCTTACCGATTACGTCCCACTTTTCAAAGATAAACATGGACAGGTCGCGGTACAGCTTGAACGAAACGCAGTTGAAGATGTCGGTGTCGTCAAATTGGATATCCTCGGTTTGTGTAGCCTCTCCAGCATCTCTACCTGTCTCAGGACGATTCAGGAAAACCGTGGCCGCAGGATTGCACTTGAAGATATTCCGCTTGACGACAAAAAAACCTATTCACTCATCAGTGAAGGCTTGCTGGCTGGGCTTTTTCAACTTGAAACCTCTCCCGACATGCAGCAGGTTGTTACCGAGCTCAAAGCGGAAAATTTTGAGGAATTTTCGGCAATCCCGGCACTCTATCGACCCGGTCCCATTGAAAATGGTGACCTGCAGCGGTTCATTGCAAGGAAAAATGGCATCGCCCCGACAAGGTACGCGCATCCATCGCTTGAAAATGTGCTTAAAAGCACTTTCGGTGTCTGTATCTATCAGGAACAGGTGATGAAGATAGCGTGTGAGATAGCAGGTTTCACGCTCGGCGAGGCGGATATCCTCCGTTCTGCAATGGGCAAAAAAGATGAAATGCTTATTGCGGGGCAGCGACAGAAATTCGTTGAAGGCGCGATGAAAAATGGCATCGCCGAAGCGGAGGCGGAAGAGGTCTTTGAATATCTGAAATCTGTCGGGAGATATGCCTTCAACAAATCGCACAGTGTCACGTATTCTCTGTTAAGCTATCGGATGGCGTATCTGAAAACGCACTACCCGCACGAATTTATGGCGGCGATGCTGACAAGTGAAGCAGCATATACCGAGAAAATCACCCGCTACCGTGCTGAATGTTCTGAACTGGCTGACTTCCTCGGCGTAGAAATTAACCTCTTACCCCTTGATATCAACCACAGTGAGAAGCATTTCACAGTGGATGGCAACGATATTCGTTGTGGCCTTCTTGCTGTTGCGGTTTTGGGGGATGAAGCGATAGATTCAATTATAGCAGAGAGACATCAGCGAGGGGTGTTCACCTCACTCCAAAATTTCCGAGAACGCGTGGATACGGAACACGTGAATGCGTACGCTATTGAAAGCCTTGTGGCAAGCGGCGCATTCAAAACGTTTCCGATGTAAACGTTAGCGTGTGTGAAAAAAGAGCTCAACAAACAGAACTATATAGTGTAAAATTACTAAACTTTGGACAATTTTAGGGTGTGTCCAGTTTTTGTCAAAGGGATAGGTGGAAGATTGGAAGGGGGGAAGGCTGGAAGACTGGAAGCAGGGTGTGTAAAGTTTTTGTACGTCTGCGATATTTTTTCTGAAGAAAAATCAAACCATTGGCAACTAATACCATTTTTATTAATTATTCTATCATTACCGGTTGTTAGAAATGAAACGGAGAACGGCACAAACTGGAAGTTTATGCTACGATAAAACGCACAAACTGGAAGTTTATGCTACGATAAAACGCACAAACTGGAAGTTTATGCTACGATAAAACGCACAAACTGGAAGTTTATGCTACGATAAAACGCACAAACTGGAAGTTTATGCTACTACAAAGAGACATTTTCAATTAGAAATGGTATAACATAACAGAGAACCAAAACATTTTTCGGAGGAACGCGGCACGGTTTGCAACTTACCTGACCAGACATCGATAGCGAAAGTGTCACATTTCTTTTTTTTTGAAAATCGTCCAAGGGGGTGTAAACGGCGGACAAACATAGATGGGGCGGGCGTTTGGGCACATTCAGCACCGAGAACCGGATGTTACACTTTGTGTCGAAAGTGTAACTTATGCACACAAATGGCACAAAAAATAGGAGGCAGAACCATCCGAAGAGTCCGAAGAACTGATACCCGAAAACCGTCAGTTGAAATGACACATTTTGTTTTTTTGTGTTGCGAAAAAGATAGGGGTAAATCGCTTGAAAACATAGACGTGGCGTGAGTTTGTGCGACTGCAGCACCGAGAAGCGAATGTTACACTTTGTGTCAAAAGTGTAACTTATGCACCGGAGCGGCAGAGAAAAATAGCAGACACATCGGTAAGAAAAGTAGGCAGAACTGATAAACGAAAACCGGTGGTCGAAATGTCACACTTCATTTTTTTTGTGTTGTGAAAAAGACGGGTCGAAACCGCTTGAAAACATAGACGTGGCGTGAGTTTGTGCGACTGCAGCACCGAGAAGCGAATGTTACACTTTGTGTCAAAAGTGTAACTTATGCACCGGTTTTGTACAAAAACTTTACACACCCTCTCATCCACTATCGCTTGACACATCGACGCATTTTCCTTGACTTCACAACTTTCTAATGATATACTAAACATTGGTATCCTCTCTTTTTTCACAAGTTTATTATTTACTAAACTTTGGACAATTTTAGGGTGTGTAAAGTCAAAGGCTCTTTATAGATGGAAGGGTGGAAGAGGGTGTGGTCAAAGGGATAGATGGAAGGGTGGAAGAGTGGAAGGGTGGATTTCGCTTGTGTTGTCTGAATCACGGAAGGCACGGAGAACAGAGAGAACGCGGAATGGAAGGTGCGGAACAATCAAAGGTTTGTGATTATAGGTTAGGGTGTTGTTCTTTCTATAAAGATACCGCCCCGCTGGGGCTATTTTGTGGTGTGGTTGCGTTTTCTATAAAGATACCGCCCCGCTGGGGCTATGCTTTTGCACATTGGTGTCTCTTTTCTACTGTTTGTGTTTGTGTGAGCAACAGTGAGAAAAATCAGAAATGCTTTGAAAATCGGGCATCAGGCTCACGGATATTGTCCAAACTATAGTATTATTTAGAAAGGATACCATTTTTTTATTTTCCTGACAACAAGGCTTTGTACAAACAGTCCGATGTCTTATGTAGGAGTGTGCTTCGCACGCGACTGGCACCCCTCGACCTGTCTGGAATCCCGACATTCATCTTATGTAGAAACCTGCTTCGCACGCGACCTCCTAACGTAACTTGAGGGGAACAGTCCGCTCTTAGCCCCAGCGGGGCGGTATCTTTATAGAAAACCCAAACAAAACACAAAATAGCCCCAGCGGGGCGATATGTTTATAGATGTTAGCCAAACCCCGCTTCTTTCCGCCTCCGCCGCGTCCTCCGCACCTTCCTTGATTCAGCAAAAAATGCGTAGATGTTAGCAACAAACCTCTTTTTTCCGCGTCCGCTGTGTCCTCTGTGTCCACCGCACTTTGCGGCATCCTCGCCCAAATGCGACGGGCATTCTGACAAAAAAAGCACAACATCCCTTAATCACAAAACCTTGACGCATACACACCTTAAAATCCGCGTAATCCGCGATAATCCGCGATTTGCGGCGTATTCGCCCAAATGCGCCGTGCATTCTGACAACACACGCGAAATCCACCCTGCCCCGCTTCCACCCTTCCACCCTTCCACTTATCATAGTGCAACGTGAGTTTGATAATAAATGTCGGTTTGCACTAACCCCTATAAAGGTATCGTCCCGATGGGACTAAGATTTGGGGCGTGTCCCTCTGCTTCTATAAAGATAGCGTTCCTAAGGAGCGAGCTGGTTGCCGGAATACTAAGGGAAAACTTTTTCCAAACTCACGTTAGTACAAAAACTTTACACACTCATTCCGAAAAAAGAGGTTGACAAATAATTCTGCATAGTGTAAACTTTAAAATGAATTCTGTGAGCGAAAGCGGACCGAAAAACCATAGACCCTCACAGAAGGGGTTGAACCCTTATAGACTGTGGCTTGAAATGTCCATCTACCTATTTTTGGCAATTTCTGTTGCGGGAAAAAGTGCCGCTCACAGAAATGCAGGCTTTCATGCTATGTACAGTAAGGGTTGAAAACGCGGGCGTTGAAACGAAAAGATGCCCGATTACGAGATTGAAACGATACCGTTTGACTTTGGCGAGAATCCGATTCTTATTGATGGTTGAAACGAAAAGATGCCCGATTACGAGATTGAAACACTGACAGTCACCATGGACGTAGCTGGCAGTCTCGGGTGTTGAAACGAAAAGATGCCCGATTACGAGATTGAAACTTCCGTCATATTGTTGCCCCGAAAAGTTTCTCGGTTAGTTGAAACGAAAAGATGCCCGATTACGAGATTGAAACTGAAAACATAGCATCAGACCGAAGTGAACAAGGTTTCCGTTGAAACGAAAAGATGCCCGATTACGAGATTGAAACGAGGAGACAGAGTTGTCCGGCCCGCCCGATGTGTTGAAGTTGAAACGAAAAGATGCCCGATTACGAGATTGAAACCCCGTGTAAGCCGTCTATGGTGGATTTAGACGCGATTGAGTTGAAACGAAAAGATGCCCGATTACGAGATTGAAACGGTACCTAATTCCAATCCGATGGTGGAAAGCATCAAAGTTGAAACGAAAAGATGCCCGATTACGAGATTGAAACCCATCGGTTCGTTGGTAACAATCGGAGACAAGGTCAGTTGAAACGAAAAGATGCCCGATTACGAGATTGAAACGATAAATCTCCTCGTGGTCAGCTTTCTCACCTGTTTCCTCCCAGTTGAAACGAAAAGATGCCCGATTACGAGATTGAAACCAGCAGTTGTCAAAATGGTTGACGGGGCGGAAAAGTGTTGAAACGAAAAGATGCTCGATTACGAGATTGAAACAAATATTTTAGGGTGGAGAAACAGTATACGTAAACCAACATCGCGTCCCATCGGTTTTCAAAATAATCGCCCCGACCTGATCGGTCCGTAACTGAACAGCATTCCGTTTCCGATACCGGGCCACGACCTCCGGATGCGGCAATCGATACCGATTCCTTTCACCAAGTGAAAAGATAGCATACCGGGGTTGAACAGCATCTAAAAACTCGGCACCGCTTGAGCTTCGGCTGCCGTGATGCGGCACCTTCAGAATTTCCGCCCTTAAATCTTGCTGCGATGCAATTAACCGCGCCTCCGCCTTTGTCTCAATATCCCCAGTGAACAGGATGTCCACTTCACCGTAGCTGAGCTTCATCACGAGCGAATCATCGTTCTTATCCGTATCCGTAAGCACGGTAGATACTGCATCGATGGGGTGTAAAAGATTAACCGTTGCGGTCGGAGTCAAATCAATTTTTCCTGCGTATGGAAAAGCGTAGGGAATATTTCGCGACTTGGCAATACTGCGTAAACGTTCATAGTTTTTGGAAGCCAACGTCACGTCCGGAACTCCGATGAGTTGCTTCACCTTAAAGTTTTGGAGAATGTATGCAAGCCCACCCTCATGGTCTGCGTCTGGGTGGGTGAGCATAACCGTGTCAAGAGCTCGAATGCCGTGCCTGTCCAAGTAAGGTTCAATAATGCGTTCCCCCACGTCATATTCAACCATCTTCTGCCGCTCTGGATTGAAATACGAACTTTGGATGCCGCCATCAATCAACATCGCTCGGTTATCGGGAAATCTGATGACTGCCGCGTCCCCTTGACCGACATCAAGTGTAATCACCTCTAACAGACGACCTTTTTCATGGAGTGCACTGCTCCAAACCCAAATTGCCACGACCGATAACCCGATAAGACTCGCCACACGCCACTGTTTATACACATACCGCCAGTGGACAATACCGAGACATACCGCTATGTAAACAACGATGAGCCCTAACGTAGGCGGCGTCACCTTCATGATGCCCCACGCCTGTCCAAAAATGCCGATGAGTTTTAGAAAAATGAAGATAATCGCATGATTAACCATAGCGAGGAGTTTGGCAAGCGGAAGATAGATAAAACCTAAAGAGACCGATACCATGCCTATACCAACGATTAATGAAACAAGGCCAACAGCAAACGGCCCCACAATTACGCCTAGCGGATATGCCCTGAAAAAATGGTAAGCGATAAGGGGGCCAGTACCGAGCTGTGCCGCGAAAGTGACGAGGTAGGATAGCACTAACCATTTCACGGCTCTGTCCTTAAATCTGAGCGGAATACTCGAATCCGCAGCCTCCCCGGAATCCCACAACTTCTGTAAAGGTCTCTCCATTTTCGGAACAAAATAGACAATGGAAGCGACAGCGACAAACGACAACTGAAAACCGACATCCCACACCTGTGTTGGGTTCAAAAGGAGTAAAACTAAGGCAGCAACAGCCAGAAGATTGAAGAGGTCCGCATCGCGGTCAATAATAGTGGCAAATAGAAATAGAATTGCCATGAACGCGGCGCGAAATACAGAGGGACGGAAACCGACTAAAACGGCATAGATAAGCACTGCGCCAATTGTCAACAGACACAGCATCTTTCTATGAAGCCGAAACACGGACAACCCAAAATAACAAAACATTGCGATAAGTCCAACGTGCAACCCGGACACCGATAACACATGGAACGTGCCGCTGTTCCGAAAGATGTCCAAGGTCTCTGATGGCACATCACCCCGTTTTCCGAGGAGAATGCCTTTGAGCAGTTGTGCATGCAACGCATTGGTAGGAGGCGTTTCCAACCCTGATACATTGCCCGATATATTGGTAGAAAACGTTTGTAACCCCGTGTAAGTTGTATCAATTAGCTGCTCCGTCTGAATGCGGAGGGTTTCTATCCATTGTAGCGGTAGAAATCCTGCTTGTTCGCCTATCTGCGACGTGTCTTGCGGATAAATTATACCAGCAACATTTTGCCGTGCAAGATAGGCACGATAGTCAAATCCGCCAGGGTTCCGCCGTGTTTGCGGTTGACGCAGGACACCTATTAGCCTTAGGCGGTTACCGTAACGGAGCGGCATCAGTTCTTGAAACCGTATCAAGAACTTTGCTTTCACCGTTTGTGTCGGTTCAGATAGGAGTTGAACCTGTCCGACAGCGTAACAGGCATCCCACGCTGTTCCGCGTTCCGGTTGATAGACAGTTTTACCTGTAAAACTGACCCGCTGCTCATAAAAATCGGAGGGAATTGATGAGAGCGTTGAAATTTCTAGACGTAACATTCCGCCCGCAAAAACAGCGATGTGAAGCAACAGGTAACACAGGTATTTTGCCCGGGATTTCGCCAGCATACTCCCAATAAGGCATATTAGGATAGATAACCAGAGCCACAGGAGCGGAATTGCTGTATATCTACCCGTTACAATGCCGAGCAAAAACGGAATAATGAAGTAGAGCGCAGGCCGTGGTTTGAATCTCATTACAATTTGCATGGAATTTGTGGTAGTATTCCATGCATTATAGCGTATCCTATGAAAATTATCAAGGGGGTGTAAAATTTTTGTCACAGAGATAGGTGGAAGGATGGAAGGATGGAAGGATGGAAGGATGGAAGAGGGGAAGCGGAAGAAGTTGGAGGCACGGTCTGCCGTGCTGTTTAATCAAACGTAAATTGCGTTCGAAATTCACCCCAAGCAGCAACCCCACCCCCATAAAATAGCATTGCCAACGGAATTAACACCCAAATAGATAGGTGCCCTTTCAGCAGGACCAAACCTGCTCCCATCACAGCGGACAGAACAACCGCCTTGAAAATAAAACGGAGCTCTGTGAGTTTCACAATCTGTTTTGAAATATATCCAAACCCCACGACAAGCAGGTAGGCCTCACTTACAACCATCGCAACTGCCGCCCCAACGTGGCTGAAACGCGGAATCAGCACTAAGTTCAAACCGATATTCAGAAGTGCTGTTGTCCCCATAAGTATTGAAAACGCGCGTCGTTTATCCGCCGCGCGAAGCACTGTCAAAACCACAGTTGTTAAAAAAATCAACCCGCCTGAAGCACTTAACCATTGCAACGCCACTGCGACCCTTTGCAACGTATCGGGTGTATAGGTAGGGAATAACGCGGCAGTGAGCTCATAGGCTAGCGTTGAAAGCCCGATTGCGAAAGGCATGCCGCTTAGCATCATCCACCGCATACCGAACGTGTACGCCGCTGGCAACTTGTCAGGATTTTTTTCATAGAGACGGGATAGCACAGGAAACATTGCACCCATCATGAATGCCCCTGGCAGAATCGTCCAAGCGTTGACAATCGTATAGGCTAAGCCGTACCACGTGTTTGCATCCACACCGTACGGACTCAGTTTTGACAGCATAATTGCATCAATGCGGAAATAGAGTAGGTGGAACAGATTGCCAATTGCAAACGGCAATGCCTGCTGCATCAGCACCCTCACAATCTGTCGACTCGGCGTAAATCGGAGCGAGGTGAAACGGTATCGCGCGAACCCTACGCTCAACATCAGGTTAACACCGCTTGCTATCAGCATCACCTGACAGACGTTCACAAGTTGATAGCCGAGCAGAATTGCCGCCCCCCCGGCTACGAAAAAGGTCACACGCTCAGCAACTACCGTCCATGCCTCATACTTCATCTGCTCGTGTGCGCGAAAGACGCATCTATAGAGCTGTGCGATGGAATTGACAATCTCCGCCAATCCCAGATAGACTATCATGAACACGATGATTGAGGCATAGCCGAGGTACACCCCGGTAACAATCATAAGGCTATACGCCACAACCGATAAAACGAGGCGGACGAGCAGCGCATTGCCGAGGTAATGCCGCGTTTGCTGCAGCTGTAACGTCATCTCCCGAACCAACGGGTTATGCATGCCGAGTTCTGTCAGGCTTGCAATGAGGTTCGTCAAAGCGATTGCAACAAAATAACCGCCTAACGCATTCTCCGTAAAATAACGAGGCATCAGCCAAATCGTTATGACGAGCGAGCCAAGGCGGCCTATAAGGTGTGCACTAAATAGCGCAGACGTGTTTTTAAAAATACGATTCATCTATGTCCTTGGCGATGGACTATACAATAGCAATTAGCGGATTGCCAATTGCGATATGTTTATAGATTTTAGCCAAACCCCTCTTCTTTCCGCGTTCTCTGTGTCCTCTGTGTTTTCCGCGATTTGCGGCGTACTCGCCCAAATGCGACGTGCATTCAGACAAAAAACGCGAAAGCCACTCTTCCACTCTTCCACTCTTCCAGCCTTCCACCTATTCCTGTGACAAGAACGTTATCCACACCTAAAATTGTCCAAAGTTTAGTACATTAATACAATCCAATCCTAACATAATTCGGCACCAAGGTCCAATAGCTGTCGCTATCGTCCCGCTTCAGCCGTAGTGCACCGAGTTTAGCAATTGTCGCCCCGCGCGGCACATTGAAAATAGCGTCCGCAAAGGGAACTGCCGCTTCTCCTACAGGAGCAGTTTGTGCCCCGGATATTATCCTCAACTGTCCCAATTTCTCGCGAATTGTATCCCCGTACGTTACAAGTCCATCCCCCACGAAAATGAGCATAGAATCTTGTGAGATATGCCCCTCAAGTTCATCTAAGAACGTCTCAATCGGTAAACAGAGGTCATCGCTGAGACGTTCCCAGGGTGTGCCGCCGTGGAAGATAGCCCCATAGATTTCGCTCCGCCGTGCATCAAGAATCGGGCAGACAATCCCATCTGTCCAACGCAGATTATATGCAATCGCCTCTAAAGTTGACACACCAACAATCGGTTTATCAACGGCGTAACAGAGCGATTTCGCAGTCGCCACGCCGATGCGAATGCCTGTAAACGACCCGGGGCCAATACCCACAGCACACCCATCTAGGTCATTTGGCGTAATGTTCCCCCATTTCAGAACAGTGTCAATTGCGGGCATTAGCCTAGAGGAGTGCGTTTGGACGATATTCAGTGTATGTTCAGCGACTATGGCATCGTCATCTATGAGGGCAACACTGCCGATAGGGGTTGAGGTGTCAATACCTAAGATTTTCATTTTGCTTCAAGTTCCTGGAGCGGGATATTACCCGTAATTTAAAAAAATTGCAATTTTATTTGCTTTTTATACGAAGATGTGGTATCATTAAAATAGAGTGTTCAAATCATTAGGGGGATTAGCTCAGTTGGGAGAGCACTTGCATGGCATGCAAGGGGTCACCAGTTCAAATCTGGTATCCTCCATTATTTTTAACTTCGGTAAGTTGCCCTGAAGACATAGTGCTGCTGTCCACTTATTACAACGTTTCTAATTTCACAGTTCTCTTCCGATAATGACAATGCCTACCGTAACCACTTGCACTTTTGCATCGGCATATCGTCATCCAATTATAGGGTAGGCAGCTATCTTAGGAAGAGAACCCCTCAATTTGGGTTAGTTAGTTGGCAAGGGGCCCTCTATAAATATTATACCACTTTTCTGTAAAATAGGCAACTTTTTTGAGCATAAATGCAAAAAAAGTCTTGACACAACTTTAATTTTCGGTTAAAATAATAAAAAATGACGTTATATCGCAATCGGGTGGCAGTTCCAACGTCAAAAACCGAGTAGAATCTTCAAATATAATATTTTGTGAATACAGATAAATACACAAACGGCATCTTTATCACGGGAACAGGTACAGAAATCGGAAAGACAGTGATTGCCGGCGGTTTCGCAGCGTCGTTAAAACAGGCCGACGTTCAAGTAGGTGTCATGAAACCGATTAGCACAGGGGACACGGCAGATGCACGGTTTTTGAAACATGCTGCCCAAGTGAACGATACACTATCACTAATTAACCCAATCCACCTACGACATCCGCTGGCACCGTCAGTTGCAGCAAGGTTAGAGCACCGAGATATTGACATGTCGGTCGTAGGCGCAGCATTCACACAGTTAAAGCAGCGGTACGATTTTTTAGTGGTAGAAGGAGTTGGCGGCATTGCTGTACCACTTCAGGGGAATTTTCTTGTAGCCCATCTCATCAGCCAATTGAAACTCCCAATCCTGATTGTCGCAGACGCGGGGTTGGGCACACTAAATCATACGCTGTTGACTGTCGCCTTTGCGAAGCAGTTCAACCTTCGGGTAGCAGGAATTGTCTTAAATCGGGGACAATCCGAAACAGGCGACCTCGCCGAGCAGACAAATCCGGCGGAAATTGAAAGGTTGACACAAGTGCCAATGCTTGGGGTTGTGCCTTACGATGCCCGGTTGAACACGCCAAAACCCGATGTAACGTTTCTAGCAGAATTTATGAATCAGCACGTGGAATGGGACAAACTACACGCGAATTTCAAAGCAGTCTCGCGCGAGACATAACTTTCATGCGTTATAGATTGTCTGAAAATGAAGTAGCTTTTCGTAACCGTTCCACTTAATTTGCGTAATTTGATTAAGAAGAGTAAAAAGAAGGAAATATTAACTTCCCAAGAGTTCTTTGAGAAGCTTTGTGAGTTCATCGTTTCCCGAGGCAAGTTCCAATACGCGTTTGATTTTATCCTCACGGGAGAGCTCGGATTCGGAAGTCCCCTCAGGAGACCACAGTACCTCTAGCTCTTTGGGATTCAACCGGTCGTAGGTCACTTTGACAAGTGTGAGCGAATAGTTTTCAGGAATAAGAACAATCCAGTCAATGGTTTCGCCACGGGCTGAGTATTCTCTATCGACAGTCAGTTTTGATTCCTGATGCGGTACGTTCTTTTTAATCCACTGTTTGCGTCCGAGTGTGTCAGTTTCAAAGAAACCGACCTCTAGCCAACTTCGACCTGCACCGTTCGGTTTTGTAATGACTTCAATGCGTTGCATATCTGTTCAATGCTCCGTTTAGAATTTAGATTTTTGCCGTAACCCATTTCGGGACATGCTGGCGACTAAGTATGAACAGTTTAGCATGCAGCGAGAAAAAAGTCAAGGAGTTTCTAAAATAAAGTATCCCTATTTTTTTTGTGAGTGTTCATGGGTAGGTTAGTTGTTGTTTGGTAACCAAAGGTTAGTGCCTAGAAATTTAGGCTTGACATTTTTTGTAACCTTTGGTACCCTTTCATTGTCGATTGATTAGAGTGGTGGATGGTAAAGTGGGTTTCCATCCACTACTCCCCTCTCGTGACTTGGTCGTGACTTGGTAAAAACCCACACTATACGAAATCACTTAGGTAGGTAAAAGGGTAATGCCCACAAGACGTTCATTTTTTTCGGTTCCAAGTTAGGGGATTCAGTCCATGCAAGTCGATATGAGATACGGCACCGGGACGGTAGCGATAGACATTCCCGCCAAAAATATTGCGGGAATTCTAGAAACTTCGCAAAGCGTTCCGCTAACCGATGCGGACGAAGCCATTCGGCAGGCAATTTTGCACCCTATCGGCTCAGCACCCTTAGCTGAAATGGCGAAGGGACGCGCCTCCGCGTGCATTGTAATCTCCGATATAACGCGTCCAGTGCCGAATCAGATAATTCTGCCCCCCATATTGGAAACACTCGAACAAGAAGGCATTCCACGCCAAGCAATTACTATCCTAATTGCGACAGGCATTCACCGACCCAACGAAGGTGAAGAACTCGTTGAACTGGTCGGACGGTACATTATGAACACGTACCGTATCGTCAATCATTTCTCACAAAAACCAGAAATGCACACATACCTGGGTGAAACACGGACAGGGACACCTGTTTATATTGACAAAACGTATCTTGAAGCGGATTTGAAGATTACGACCGGCCTCATTGAACCGCATCTGATGGCAGGGTATTCAGGCGGCCGGAAAGCAATTTGTCCAGGACTCGCCTCTGTAGAAACGATGAAAGTGATGCACGGGCCCGAGCTAATGGAGCATCCGAATTCTGCTGTCGGTATTCTAGAAGGAAATCCATTTCACAGAGAAGCCACCGAAATCGCGCGAATGGCAGGAGTCGATTTTAACCTCAACGTTGCAATTGATAAGCAACGACAAATAACGGGGGTTTTTGCGGGAGATTTAGTCGAATCTCATCTAGTCGGCACCCAATTCGTGGAAAAGCATGCGAAGGCTACCCTGCCCGCGCCTGTAGATGCAGTTGTGGTCTCTAGTGCAGGCTACCCCTTAGATACAACGTTCTATCAGGCCATCAAAGGTTTACTTACGGCTGTTGAAATTGTCAAGCAGGGGGGCAGTATCCTGCTAGTAGCCGCTTGTAGTGAAGGCATCGGAAGCAAGCCTTTTACAGACCTGCTTTTCAAAACCGATGACCTAACCGCGTTTGTAGAAGGCCTTTATAATCCTGCCAACTTCGTCATCGATCAGTGGCAATTAGAGGAATTGGCGAAAGTTGCACGGAAAGCGGATATTTACTTTTACACAGATGGGATTCCGTATCACCAACGTGCGAAACTGTTTGTGAACCCATTGAAAAGTCCACAAGCGGGCATTGAACAATTTTTAGTCCAATATGGCGAAGATGTCCAAATCGCGGCAATCCCTGAGGGGCCGTACGTCTTAGCCAAAATAGAAAACGTTTAACAGACAGCGACTCTTGTCAACGCATTCATTTTGCACGCACAAGATTTCGCACCACACTATAGTTCAGCGTGATGAAAATGGCAAATTCTATTGTAGAACTCAGAGGATATAAAGATGGGTTGCATCTGATTATCAAACCGAAAGTGTCTATAAATGAAGTTGAATCAGCAATTCAGAAACTGCTGACCGGCATGAAGCAACCTTTAGATGGAACTTTAGTTCATATTGATATAAAAGCACCCACCTTGACACCCGATGAACTGGAATTTTTAACAGGACGCCTCGAGCGAAATTACAACTTGGACATCGGGAATGTCAAGCTGTCTGAGGAAACAGAAGAGGCTCCGATTTTGGCTGCACCAGCGACCCACAGTATTTCGCGGGGGCTGCCAACCGAGACTCGTGAGAATTTTGAGCAATCACAAGTCGTCCGACAGACAATTCGATCCGGGCAGACACAACGTTTCTTATCAGGAAGCATAATTATCTATGGCGATGTTAACCCTGGCGGAGAAGTCATTGCTGCGGGGGATGTCGTCGTGCTAGGGGCACTGCGCGGAAGTGCACATGCAGGGGTGCACGGAAAACTTTCCGCCGTAATTATCGCAATGGAATTAGTCCCCTTGCAGCTTCAAATCGGGTCGTATGTGAATCGCAACCCCGTGGGACAAAAACCCCGGGGATATCCCGAAATCGCCCGCGTAGGTGCTGAGGATATTATCATCGTTGAGGAATTTATTAAGTTTTAAAAGGAGGGAACCTTGACTATGGGCAAAGTTATAGTAATCACCTCAGGGAAGGGGGGCGTCGGTAAGACGACATCCACCGCAAACATCGGAACTGCCCTGGCTATGCTTGGAAAAACAGTGGCGATGGTAGATGCTGATGTCGGTTTGCGAAATCTCGATGTTGTCATGGGCCTAGAAAGCCGCGTCGTTTACACCTCTATGGATGTCATTGAAAAACGATGTGCCCTTGAGAAAGCCCTTGTCAAAGACCGACGTGTTGAGAATTTGATGCTACTCGCTGCATCACAGCGAAACAAGAAAGACGACATCAAACCGGAGGAAATGAACAATATCTGCGAAAGACTCAAGGAACTCTACGATTTTGTACTCGTAGACTCACCCGCAGGAATCGAGCAAGGGTTTCACAACGCTACCTCCGGCGCAGATGAAGCACTTATCATCACAACACCTGATGTCTCCGCACTGCGAGATGCCGACCGGATTATCGGACTCTTGCAACACCAAGATATCGAACCTATCAATCTCGTATTGAATAGATTTTCACCAACCCTCGTCAGAAAAGGGAATATGATCAGCAAAAATGATGTCTTAGACCTCCTTGACATTGACCTGCTTGGTATTGTACCAGAAGACTCCGGGGTTATCGCCTCTACCAATCGCGGGGTCCCGCTCGTTCACGTCCCAAACTCCGCTGGCGCTGAGGCATACATGCGAATCGCACGACGCTTGATAGGGCAAAACGTCCCAATCCCTGAATTACGTGACAAAAATTTGTTCTCCAGCATACGAAACTGGTTCGCAAGAAGTAGATAAGAGGTAACCATGGATATCAAAAGCTTATTCAAGCGCAAAACGAAAACAAGCCATATCGCTAAGCAACGTTTGAAGTTGGTTATCACACAAGATAGGTTTGATATTAACGAAGAATCGATGAAAAAACTTCAATTTGAATTGACAGAGGTCTTGGCGAGATACTTTGAATTCACTATGAACTCCGTTCGGATGTCTCTCAAACAGGAAGGCAATTCCTACGTGTTGGTGGCAGATTTTCCGTACAACAAAAAGTTTAATAAATTCACCGCGTAGCTCGGCTAGCTGTGATAATGAATCAAAGAATTAAGTCCCAAATCGCTTTAGCAACGCCGTTCTCGTCATTCGTTGTCGTTACATAATCCGCACAACTTCTGATCGGAGCAACAGCGTTACCCATCGCTACACCGAACCCTGCCGTTGTAAGCAGGCTTTCATCGTTGTAACTATCGCCAAAAGCGATTACCCTGTCTAAAGGGATATTCAACCGATTCACAAGAGCTGTCAGGGCTCGCCCTTTGCTGACCATTGGATTCATCAATTCAATGTACTCTGCTTGCGTCTGTGTCACATAAAGCCTCTCCGCGTAGTTCGTCTTGAACTGACTTAGAAGTGGAGACAATTCCTCAGGCGTGTGTATGATAAGGAGCTTTGTCGGGGTTTCGCCTGCTAACTTCCGCAAATCGCCGATAGCTGTAGCCGGTATACCTGTCCGGATTTCGTAGAGGTCGCTCCATGCATTCCGCTCCGCAACGTACAGCTCGTCGTTTAAGCAGAAATTCACATGTAAATTCTGTGCAAGGCAGTCGTTAACTACCGCCATTGCATAGTGAGCTGGAACCGGCGTATGCTCGTAAACTTCCCCCGTCGTAGCATGTTTCACCATTCCCCCATTATATGAAATAATTGGGTTTACCAAACCTATTGCAGCACTAATCGGTGCCATCGACCGATGCATCCTTCCCGATACCAACACAACACGAATTTCATTCGCCTCAAGCTGCTGAAGCGCGCGCAAGTTCTCTGCTGACAATTTGTGGTCACTGTTTAAAAGAGTGCCATCTAAGTCAAAAGCTGCCAAACGACACGGTATTTTCATAACTGTTCCTTTCTAAAAAATCGCCTGCCCCGTTTCTTTGTCAAATAGATGCATCTCTGCCTCTTCAAAATCTAACCAAATTCTATCCTCTACCGCAATCGAAAATGTCGGATGGATTCTGACCCGAATCAGGATAGGCTCTTGCGTTTCCTGCACCGTCCCCAGCCGCAAATCAAGAATATTAACCGCCCCAAGCGGTTCAATTAGATGCACATCGGCAGCAATTTTTCGTCCCACCGGGTCTCTATATACTTTTATATGTTCAGGACGGATACCGAAAACTAAACTATCGCTCTGAACAGTCGTCCCTAAGCTCGGCTGTTTTTGTGGCGAAAGTTCCAACCAAACATCCGTATGATTCAGATGTAACGCGGGCTGCCCTTCATAAGCGGCGAGCTTCGCCTCAAGTAGATTCATCGTCGGCATCCCCATAAATCCAGCAACAAAAAGATTTTCCGGTCTGTTATAGACCTGATAGGGTGTGCCAATTTGCTGTAGAACCCCTTGATGAATAACTGCAATCCGATCGGCTAGAGACATCGCTTCTACCTGGTCGTGCGTTACGAAAATAGTGGTTGCACCAATATCGTGTTGCAGCCGTTTAATTTCGGCACGCGTGTCAATGCGGAGTTTCGCATCTAAATTCGCCATCGGTTCATCAAGAAGATAAACCTTCGGCTGCCGGACCATTGCACGGCCCAGCGCAACGCGCTGCATCTCACCACCACTTAGCACGCTCGGTTTTCTATTCAGTATATCGGTGAGTTGTAAAATCCCTGCAACCTTTTTGACCCGTTCCTCAATTTCCGATTTTGCAACCTTTACCGCTTTAAGCGGAAACGCAATATTATCGTATACACTCAAGTGCGGATAGAGCGCATAGAACTGAAACACAAACGCGATATCCCGGTCTGCCGGGGACAAATCGTTTACGCGCTGCCCATCAATTAGAATATCGCCCTCTTCGGGGTGTTCCAATCCTGCGATTAACCGAAGCGTTGTCGTTTTTCCGCACCCGGACGGTCCAAGAAATACGACAAACTCCTTCTCCTCAATTTCAAGGTTGAAATCTCTGACAGCGACGACATCACCAAACCGCTTTACAATGTTTTCTAACTTGATATGTGCCATAACTTTCCTTCATGTGAATGTCACGGACGATGATTCGTATTCACCGGTGCTTCCTCATTACCGACAAAACGTTCAATCGTGTTGCGCGTAGCCGGGCTTGTGCGAAAATCGGCAATCCACGGTTCACGAAAGTATGCCAGCTTTTCCCTCGGAAGGGACGCCAGCACTTCAGGGGGCACACGAAGCCGATGCCAGTGCGTCGCCAGATGTGAGTATGCATTCAGCACAGCGACGCGCGGGGTGTCCCGCTGCCACACAGGGCCAGCATGACACAAGTTTTCCGTAAAGAAAATAGCACTCCCCGCTGGACATTCATACGTCATCAGGAAAGGACTCCGTTTTCCTTCCTCTAAAGACATGTGCTCCGGATGCATCGGAAAGTTTGCCTTATGACTACCAACGATAAAATGCGTCCCGCCATCGTTCTTAGAAACATCTGTCAGCTCAAAAACAACCCGCACCATGCCAGCATGAATCCTACCGTTATTGACACGATACCCGAAAATCGGATCGGCTTGCTGCGGCCCCCACCGTGGAGTCCCCCATGTTCCTGCCCCTTTTCACGCCACACATAAAAACAACTCTCTAATCGAATCTCAGGGCCGATAAGTTGGTGTAAAACTTCAATCACTTTCGGATGGTCAATCAGGACACTCGCGGGCCCACCGGGAACGGCTCTATGCTCCGGCGGGAGGGTATCAGGATTGTGTCGCATCCTATCGAGTTGGTCAACAATCGCATCCACTTCGTCCTTGCTAAGAATCGCCGGACGCACCAAGAAGCCGGTTAAGTCAAAACGAAATTTTTCTTCATCAGTCATTTTTTGCAATCTCCTTGCTGAATAGCAAAATGCTTTTCTCTACAGTTAGCTACAACCGTATTTTTTTGAAAGCCTCGATCTGTGCCGTAATTGCTCGCTCGGTTGGAAGACGTTCAGCACTTGACGCGCCGTAAAATCCAACAACCCCCGTGGTATTTTCCAGAACGTACGCTGCGTCCTCCGGCTCCGCAATGGGGCCGCCGTGGCAAATAACGAGAATCTCTGGGTTGACACCTTTCGCAGCATCGTGAATGGTTTGCACCTGTTTCGCTGCGTCCTCAAGTGTGAACGCGGTTTTCGCACCGATGGAGCCCTTCGTCGTCAAACCCATGTGAGCAACGAGAATATCTGCCCCCGCATCCGCCATCTGCTCCGCTTCTATTTCGTTAAACGCATACGGCGTAGTGAGCAGATTCATCTCATGTGCAGTCCGAATCATCTCCACCTCCGGCCCGTATCCCATATCTGTCTCTTCAAGCAGTTGACGAAATGTCCCATCAATTAACCCTACCGTAGGGAAGTTCTGCACACCGGAAAACCCGATTGCATCTATCTGTTTTAAGAAAACATCCATCAACCGGAACGGGTCTGTGCCGCAAACCCCTGCAAGGACAGGGGTATTTTTGACGACAGGCAGCACTTCACTTGCCATCTCAACGACAATCTGGTTCGCATCGCCGTAGGGCATCATACCTGCAAGCGAGCCTCTGCCAGCCATACGAAATCTGCCGGAGTTATAGATGATGATAAGATTTACGCCGCCTGCCGCTTCACATTTGGCGGAAATGCCTGTCCCTGCACCTGCACCGATAATCGGTTTACCGGCATCAATATTGGCACGTAATTGGTCTAAAATTTCTTCGCGTCTGAATTTCATATCCTACATCCTTTTTTAAGTTTTGCTAGAAGCGCGTGTTGAAATTATACCAAAATTTTGGGTTTTGTGTCATCTAATTTTTCGTTGACAATTTGGGTTTGATATGGTATATTAGTTTAAGTAGATTGTTACCTTTTCAAAGACGCGTCTGTTTTAGAGCACCGATAGCACGTGATACGGAGAAAAAAAATGAGAAGTTTTGGCACCGAGGGACGTGTATATCCTGATGAACATTATGTTGTGCCGCGCACATCAGAAATCGCTGATTTCATTCAGCGCGTCAAAGCTGGTAAGTATATTGTGCTGTTTGCACCACGCCAGACAGGCAAAACCACCTTTTTCCAATTTGCACTATCCGCGCTTGTCGCAGAAGACCCAACCTATTTCCCGATACAGTTGGATTTTCAAGACCTCCGCAATGTCTCACCTGCCACGTTTTACGAGGAGCTCTACTACATGATTCGCGAGCAAATAGAGGTTGTTTTCGAACAGCGGGAGGGCCTTCCTTCTGAGGCATTAGCACGATTTTTGGAAAACACCCAGCTAACCAATCATCGTTCAATGACGCGATTCTTTAAACAATTGCAGCACCTATTTCAAACACCTATTGTGAGCGCGAATTTACTAGAAAGTGATTCCCATGAACAAGTGATGACTTTCAAGCGGGTTGTGTTGTTGATTGACGAGTTTGATGGCATCCCGCCAACTGTCGTGAGCGATTTCCTTTATGCCCTCCGCCGAATTTACCTTTCCGGCAAACCCCGTTGTCCGCACAGTGTGGGCATTGTCGGGGTTAAGAACATCACACAACTGGATTATGATTCCTCTGTCTCACCTTTCAATATCCAAAATGAGTTCAAATTGCCGAACTTCACAGTTGAGCAGGTCCGTGAGCTGTTTTCACAGTATACCGATGAAACCGGGCAAACGGTCGCACCGGAGGTCCTTCACACACTACACAAACAGACTGCCGGGCAACCCTTCCTTGTCAACCGAATAGCACAAATACTCACTGAAGAATTGGGCATTCCCAAAACAGAGAAACTGACACAGGAACACTTTGCCCAAGCACACCAGCGACTCCTACGAGAAGGAAACACCAATATCGATCATTTGAGAACTAATGTCCGCAGAGATAGAGGTTTTGAAAAAATACTGATGCGTATCGCCTCTTACGACAGAGGTTTGCCTTTTAATCCAGAGGATGAGCTCATGAATAAGTTGGTCACTTATGGGGTCATCGCAGAAGGCTCAGACGGTATGTGTGAGATAGTGAACCCGATTTATCAGCATCGCATCCTACTGATGTTCAAACCGACCTTTAACGGACTTGAGGACACCTACTTCCCCAAGGACACCGGTGTAGATTTTATTGATTATCTGACCCCGGCCGGTCAGTTGGAAATGAGAGGATTGCTTGATAACTTCAAGGATTTCATCGCCCGCGCAGGATTTCGTATCCTGTTAGTCCCGGATACACCTCGGGAGTATGTCGGTCAACACCTACTTTACGCATATTTGGATAACTTTGTGCGCGTCGTCGGGGCGGATATGTTTCTTGAGGTGCAAACCGGACGCGGCAGAATCGACCTGCTTATCCTCCATAACGGAAAAAAATACATCATTGAAACAAAGATATGGGATGGGAACAAGTCCTATATCGCAGGCAAAAAACAGCTATCCGCGTATCTTAAATTGGAGAATGCAGTGGAAGGGTATTATATCGTGTTCGATCATCGGGAAACCCCGATGCCGCTTGTGGAAACAGAAACGATTGATGGGGTGCCCATACGGAGTTATGTCATTCCTGTGGTCCAGGAAAAACCCTCATCATAAGGAGGAAAAAATGAGAAGTTTTGGCACCGAGGGACGTGTATACCCTCATAAGCATTATGTTGTGCCGCGCACATCAGAAATCGCTGATTTCATTCAGCGCGTCAAAGCTGGTAAGTATATTGTGCTGTTTGCACCACGCCAGACAGGCAAAACAACCTTCTTCCGATTCGCACTCTCCGCGCTTGTCGCAGAAGAACCGTCCTATTTTCCAATACAGCTGGACTTTCAAGACCTGCGTGATGTTTCACCTGCCACGTTTTACGAGGAGCTCTACTACATGATTCGCGAGCAAATAGAGGTTGTTTTCGAACAGCGGGAGGGCCTTCCTTCTGAGGCATTAGCACGATTTTTGGAAAACACCCAGCTAACCAATCATCGTTCAATGACGCGATTCTTTAAACAATTGCAGCACCTATTGCAAGCACCTATTGCAAGCGCGAATTTACTAGAAAGTGATTCCCATGAACAAGTGATGACTTTCAAGCGGGTTGTGTTGTTGATTGACGAGTTTGATGGCATCCCGCCAACTGTCGTGAGCAGCTTTCTTTATGCCCTCCGCCGAATTTACCTTTCCGATGAGATGCCCTGTCCATACAGTGTCGGTATTGTCGGGGTTAAGAACATCACACAATTAGACTACGACTCCTCTGTCTCACCTTTCAATATCCAAAATGAGTTCAAATTGCCGAACTTTACACTCGAAGAGGTGCGCGAACTATTCGGACAGTATACGGCAGAAGTCGGACAACCCTTCGCACCGGAGGTCATCGACTCCATTCATAAACAGACTTCCGGGCAACCCTTCCTTGTCAATCGGTTCGGGCAAATACTCACGGAAGAATTAGAGATTCCGAAAACAGAGACGATTACTCCCGAACACTTTGCGAAAGCACATGCACTACTCCTTAAGGAAAACAACGTCAACCTCAGGCATTTGTCCACAAATATCCGCAGAAACCGACGTTTTGAAACCTTCCTCATGCGTATTATGGCGAAAGATGAAGGCATAGAATTCAACTTATACGATGACGTTATCAGCGAGTTAGCCACTTACGGGGTCATTACAAAAGGAGAGGATGATACGTGTGAGATTGTGAACCCCATTTATCTGTATTGTATTCTAAAAACATTCAAACCTGCCGTGAACGGACTAGAAGATGAATACTTCACCGAAGACACGCCTAGCGGTTTTCTACACTACCTCACGCCTACGGGAGAGATTGCGTTAGAGGCATTATTGGACAACTTTCGGGATTTCATTGTGCGTGCGGGTTTCGGGATTCTACAGGTGCCGGATACACCCCGGGAGTCTGTCGGGAGATTGCTGCTACTATCCTATCTTGACCAGTTTGTGAAACTTGTCGGCGGGGTGATGCACATAGAGGTGCCAACGGGCCGGGGTCGGATGGATTTGCTGATTACGCACAAGCAAAAGAAATATATCGTTGAAACCAAGGTATGGCGCGGGGCGGTATATTATGAGGCGGGCAAGAAGCAGCTGGCCGCGTATATGAAAACAGAGGGGGCAGTGGAAGGGTATTATATCGTGTTCGATCATCGTGAAACCCCGATGCCGCTTGTGGAAACAGAAACGATTGATGGGGTGCCCATACGGAGTTATGTCATTCCTGTGGTCCAGGAACAGCCTTCGTCTGTTTGAAGTTACGGAAACCCATCAGCGCGTGCCTGCTACAAAGACGCACCTCAAATCAATTTGCGCAGCGTCCGAATTAACGTGCTTTCCGAAAACCATTTCCCCGCTACACGCGATATACTGCTTGAGAAGGTTGGATATACGTGAATCATCCGGCTTAGCTTCCGCAACGGAACGCCTTCCTGCATCGCCAAAACATATTCATGGATGACCTCCCCCGCATTTGAGCCGACCAGATGAACCCCTAATATCCTCCCACGCCACTTACTTGCAATAACTTTGGTAAATCCCCGCGTTTCGCCTTCAGCGACCGCTCTATCAACATCTGCCTGTTCAAGTCTGAAAATGTCCACATCCCCATGTTTTTCGCGTGCCTCTGCTTCTGTCAACCCACATCGGGCAACCTCCGGGTCACAGAACGTCGTCCACGGCACCACCGAATAGTTAATCCTTTTGGAGGCGGGAAAAAAGATATTTCGTAGGAGCAATTGTGCTTGAAAAGCAGCGACATGTGTGAAGAGGTAATGCCCGATAACATCGCCTGCAGCATAGATGTTTTTGACGCTCGTCTGGAGCTTGCTATCGACTTCAATCCCGCGTTCACCGATTTTTATACCGATTTCGGCGAGTCCTAAACCTTCAACATTTGGGGCGCGCCCCGTAGCAATCAGAATCTTGTCAAAGGTTTGCACCTGTTCAGCCGCTGAAAACTTCACACGGATGCCTTTCGGACATTTCACGATGTTGTCTATAGTCGTATTAAGTCTGAAAGTGAGCCCTTCCGCGCGGAGATAATCCAGCAGCCTTTCAGAAACCTCGGTATCCTCTTTTGTCAAGGGACGGCCGCTCCGTTGTACTATCGTGACATCTGCACCGAGGCGATGAAATGCCTGCCCGAGTTCAACCCCAATCGGGCCGGCACCGACAACGAGCAGCCGTTCAGGTAAAGTCTTCAATTCCCAAACTGTTTCACTGTCTAGGTAATCACACGTTTCCAAACCTGGCAGTGACGGTGTAACAGGACGCGACCCAGTGCTGATGACAAACTTTTTGCTTTTGAGGGTTCGGGTTTGACCACTCTCAATATCCTCAACAACGAATGTGTTCGGGGAGTCAAAACTGCCATTTCCGAAGATAACCTCAACCCCGATGTTGCGGAACCGTTCGGGGTTGTCGTGTTCCGCCTCTATAGCACGTTGTGTGCTTTGTACATACGCCATCACCTGGGAGAATTCAGGTCTCGCTTCAGGTGCTGCAATGCCGTAGTTGTCAGCGTTCCTGACATAATTTGCAACCTTCGCCGCTTTGAGTAGTGCTTTGGAGGGGACACATCCTGTCCAGAGACAATCGCCACCGATGCGGTGTTTTTCTACGAGTGCGGTCTTTTTTCCAAGTTTCGCGCCCGCTACCGCGAGGATGAGCCCGGCACTCCCTCCGCCTATAATTGTTAAATCATACGGTTCCACACGTTTTCCCCCATCGCAGCGGACGAGGAGACCTTGCCCCTACGATTTGTAATCTATAGAGCGGACGAGGAGACCTCGCCCCTACGACTGCCGACGCAGCACCCTTCCCGGCAAATGTCCTGTTACATTTCCATCCTCAACTACCGACACACCGTTTACTAACACCCAATCCACACCGATAGGCGGTTGCACCGGATCAAACCATGTGGAACGGTCAGCGACAGTGTCCGGGTTGAAAACGACGATATCCGCAGCAAGTCCACGCGCAATTCTGCCCCGGTCCGATAGTCTAAACCGTTCTGCTGGAAAACCGCTCATCTTATAGATGGCCTCTTTCAACGAAATCAGTTGACGTTCCCGCACGAACTTGCCGAGATATTGCACAAAACACCCGTAGCTCCGGGGATGTGGATGCGGAATGTTGTAAACGCCATCACTTGCAATCATCATGCGGGGATGGTTCGCAGTGCGGTTCAAAATACGTTCGTTCTCTTCGGGGGGTGTGCCCCACGGCATCACAAACGTCTCAATCGCGGCTTCTTCACAAATGAGATCAAAGGCGAATTCTTCATGAGATTTCCCTTCACTTTGTGCTGCTTCAGCGAGCGTCATCCCGATAAATCTGCCGGAGCGGTTGTAACCCACAATCTGATTACCCTCACTTAATTTTCCTTGCAGGTGTGCAAGCGATTTTTCACGGACATCCGGATTTTCTAAGTTTTCTAACATGTCATCGGGTGCGCCGGTCTGAAATTCCATCGGAAGCATCATCGCAAGGTGCGTCATACCTGCTGGATAAAGGTAGGATTCAAACGTCAGGTCTATCTGTTCTCTCTCCACGCGTTCAAGCAGGTCTAATGCTTCATCGTCAACGCGTTCATGTGAAATATGCACCGGAATTTCGGCACGTTGGGCAATTTCAATTGTCTCCTCCCACGCCCGCTTTCTACCGATGAGCTGGTAGCGAACATGTGCTGCGTAGATGGCATCGTAAGCCGCCGCAATTTTTGAAAGAGCGACCAACTCGCGCAAATTGGCATTGGCTGAGGGTTGATAGTCAAGCCCTAAGCATAAACAGCACGCGCCTGCTTCCAACCATTCGCGTGTCGTGCGTTCCATCGCTCTCAGTTCATCGTTAGTGGCGGGACGTGCAGCCCATCCCATCGCCCCGAGGCGGACAGCGCAATGTGGCACTTGCGGATAGAGATTGGCAGGAATTTGCCCATGAAAAATATCGAGATATGCGTCCGGTGTTTCCCAATTCAGTGAGAGTTCGGCATCGCCATAAGCAAATTGTGTGTAGTGCCACAACTCCCGCGCCAATTTTGGGGATAACGGTGCCCAGCCAAATCCATCAGGCGCAGCGAGATGTGTTGTTACCCCTTGGCTAACAGCCGCAAATTGGTCTCTACCGCCGAGCAGGGCAATTTCGGAATGGACGTGAACGTCAATGAAGCCGGGGCAAACGATTTTGTCTTTTGCAGAAATCCGATGCGGTGTTTCCGCCTTTGCAAGGTCACCGATAGCGGTGATGCTATCGTCCTGAATGCCGATATCCGCTACGAACGGTTCTCGTTTCCCGGTACCATCAATGACGTTTCCGCCGGCAATAATAACATCAAATATCACAAATTTCTCCTTTGATTTTCCACCTGCTGATAGTCGTTTGTTACAAAACCCATGATTCTATGGTGTCAGCAATTGCTTCGATATCGCTCATGGAGCCATCGGCAATCTTAAAACCGAGTTCAATGATTGAATCGTCAATGTCAAGCCGCAGAGTGCAACCGTTAAATTCTAAAAACAGGAGCGCACAGTTCATGCCGATACGTTTATTTCCATCCAAAAATATGTGACCAGCAATAATCTGATGGGCATACACAGCAGCTTTTTGGGGCAAAGTCGGATACAGTTCCCCGTCACCAAATTTTGCACACACAACTTCGACTAAATAGTCCAACTGGTCTTTGTGCAAAAACTGATAATTACCGACATGTTTCTCGGCAGCCTCCAGAATTTCCGCGATTGTCAAATATCTGATATGTTGCCTAAGGTTGTCCATGCGCGCTCGTAGTCTCGCAGCATTTCGTCTAAAGCGGTGCTGCTGTTTATCCCGATGTTGCTAGCGGTTTGCATGTCTGCTTTCGCTTTGTCTATCTTTCCAAGGCGTAACCAAGCCTTGCTGCGACAGTAATAAGCATCAGCATAATCGGGTTTGATTTCTATCGCCGCGGTATAGTCCGCAACGGCTTTGTCAAGTTCGCCATTTTTAGCGTAAGCACGCCCGCGCTGATAGGATGCCTCGGCAAACTCCGGATTCAGTTCTATCGCCCTGGTGTAGTCTTTAATAGCAAGTTCAACCTCGCCTTTTTCGCTAGACGCTACACCGCACGTGTAATATTTATTGGCAAGTTCTTGATTTCGTTTTTGCATCATTTATTCTCTGCTTCACCTGCGTCTTGCAGGGCATTGTTGATGACCGATTCGCTCAGGTGCATTCCGTTTTTCTTCAACTGAATTAGAAGTGGCTTGATGACATCAATCAAACCTTCTTGCTTTGCCTCAAGCAGGATGCCTACTGTGCCTTTAACCGTTAATCCGATTTCCTCTGCTCGCCGCCTTCCCCTCTTTTCATCAAGAAGAATAAGGCTGGCCTCATGTTCAACTGCAAGAGCCAGAGCTTCTGCTTCTCCAGGATCGACACCTCGATAATCTGTAGCACCTTGCGGATTCGTCAGATCGACAACTTTAATCCACGGGGCACTGTTGAGGGCTTCCCGACGGACTCTCGGATCCTTTTTGAGAAACTCTTTTTCAACTTCTCTTGGAATCCACACCTCTGTATAAAGATCACGCAACAGAGAAAGAAGGTTGAGCATGAAGAGTCCAACAAGCGGACTGTTATTGCTAATAACTATCTGTATTGGCATTCTTAAAATCCGCTATTGATAAGCTCCTCCTCATCAACATAAAAAGGAGAGAGCCCATAATCTGCCATCAGGTACCAGAATTCTTCGCGCGAGACACCTGCAAGCTTCGAGGCAAGCCCGCTGCTGAGTTCACCGCTCCCGTAATACTTCATGCCCAACGCAATCCGCGCGTCCTGCTCCATCTCAAACGGTCCTGTTAGCGGTGTTAGCAGTGCCACAATTTCTTTCGGTAACTGAACCTTCATTTTCTGTTCAAAAGCAGTAATGCTCTGATGTGTGTCCTGAAACGCTGCGGCGACATCTACGTCTTGTAGGAGTGCGGCTGTCAGGTCGGTCTCCGCTTCTTCCCAACCTTTGGCAAGCAACCACGCCTCACCGCGTCTGTAATAGAATTCGGGAAGCTTCGGTCTGCGCGTTAAAGCCTCAGTATAATCCGCAATTGCGCTATCTAACTCGGCGTTGTCACGATGGGCGTTGCCACGATGTGTGTATGCCGCCACAAGTTCCGGATTGAGTTGTATCGCTTCATCGTAATCCGCAATTGCCTTGTCCAATTCGTTTTTGGCATAGTAAGCCTGACCCCGATTGAGGTATGCTTCGGCTAACGCCGGGTTGCAAGCGATGGCTTTGTTGTGTTCTTCAATTGCCTTGTCTACCTCACCCTGTTCGTTGTAGATGAGACCGCGGCAGGTATAGGGCTCAGCAAATTCCGGGTTGACTTCTATTGCTTTGTTGTAATCCGCAATAGCTGTGTCTATCTCGCCTTTATCACGATAAGCTTGACCGCGCGCTGTCCAAGCCTCCGCAAATTCTGCATCCAGTGCTATCGCAGCGTTATAGTTCTCAATAGCAAGGTCTATATCCCCTTTGCAATGGTAAGTAAAACCGCGCTGGGTGTATGCAGCAGCAGCCGTATCGGGTTCGAGACGTATCGCGGTGCTGAAGTCCTGGATGGCCTTCTCAAAAGCAAAGAGGTTCCGGTAAGCCACGCCACGTGCCAAATAGGCAAAAGAATCGTCAGGTGTGAAGCTTAGGACTTTGCTAAGGTCACGAACGACGAGGAAAAACTTGCCCTCTGCATAGTAAGCCGAACTACGCCCCTTATAGGCAAGGACAATAGGCTCAAAATTCAGCTCTATGGCTTTGCTGAAGTCTTCAATAGCTTGATTGTGCTCACCTTTTTTGTAGTAAGCAGTGGCACGATTGTAATACGCCTCGGCAAAATGCGGCTCCAGTTTTATCGCCTTGCTGAAGGCTGCGATTGCGCGTGTGTGCTCACCCTTTTTACTGTAAGCGATGCCTTGGGTGTTATGTCGTGTTGCAGCGTCTTCTCTTTTTCTGTCGACACAATCGCTGTTGTAATAGGTATCCATAGCACCTTGGATCCGTTCCTGTATGATTGACGTTCCCCATGTAGAACGCGCTATCACCGTATCTAGAGCACTTTGGAACAGTTCTTGCATAACTTTTCTCCTTTACAAGATAGGTTTTTCTTGAGGATAATTATAACGGACAATACCCCCCGATTTCAACGGAATGTAGGAGCTGACCGCCCTACTTAAAAAAGCGAACACTGTCTGTTTTCATGTCCCTATTTCAGCACCTTGTTCTATCAATTCGCTCGGATGAATGGATAGATACGCTCTCACTTCCAGATTCATCCGCTCGATTTCGGCAAGAAACCTCCTGCCGATTTCCCTCAGATATTCTCTGCCTCACCTGCGTCTCGCAAGGCGTTATTGATGAGCGATTCGCTTAGGTGTATTCCGTTTTTCTGCAACTGAATTAGAAGTGGCTTGATGACATCAATCAAGCCTTCTTGCTTTGCCTCAAGCAGAATGCCAACTATCCCCTTAACCGTTAATCTGCTTTCCTCTGCTCGCCGCCTTCCCCTCTTTTCATCAAGAAGAATAAGGCTGGCCTCATGTTCAACTGCAAGAGCCAGAGCTTCTGCTTCTCCAGGATCGACACCTTGATAATTTGCGGCACTTTGCGGATCTGTCAGATCGACAACTTTAATCCACGGGGCACTGTTGAGGGCTTCCCGACGGACTCTCGGATTCTTTTTGAGAAACTCTTTTTCAACTTCTCTTGGAATCCACACCTCTATATAAAGATCACGCAACAGAGAAAGAAGGTTGAGCCCAAAGAGGCCAACAAGCGGACTGTTATTGCTGATAACTATCTGTACTGCCATTCTTAATATCCGCTATTGATAAGCTCTTCTTCATCAACGTATAACGGAGAGAGCCCATAATCCGCCATCAGGTACCAGAATTCTTCGCGCGAGACACCTGCAAGCTTCGAGGCAAGCCCGCTGCTGAGTTCACCGCTCCCGTAATACTTCATGCCCAACGCAATCCGCGCGTCTTGGTCAATCTCAAAGGGGCCTGTTAGCGGTGTTAGCAGTGCCACAATCTCTTTCGGTAGCTGAACCCCTATTTTCTGTTCAAAAGCAGTAATGCTCTGATGTGTGTTCTGAAACGCTGCGGCGACATCTACGCCTTGTAGGAGTGCGGCTGTCAGGTCGGTCTCCGCTTCTTCCCAACCTTTGGCAAGCAACCACGCCTCACCGCGTCTGTAATAGAATTCGGGAAGCTTCGGTCTGCGTGTTAAAGCCTCAGTATAATCCGCAATTGCGTTATCTAACTCAGGTTTGTCGCGATGGGCGTTGCCCCGATGTGTGTATGCCGCCACAAGTTCCGGATTGAGTTGTATGGCTTCGTCGTAATCCGCAATTGCTTTGTCCAATTCGCTTTTGGCATAGTAAGCCTGACCCCGATTGAGGTATGCTTCGGCTAACGCCGGGTTGTGAGCGATAGCTTTGTTGTGCTCTTCAATTGCTTTGTCAACCTCACCCTGTTCGTTGTAGATGAGACCGCGGCAGGTATAGGGCTCAGCAAGTTCTGGGTTGACTTCACTTGCCTTGTTGTAATCCGCAATTGCTGTGTTTATCTCACCTTTATCACGATAAGCTTGACCGCGCGCTGTCCAAGCCCCCGCAAACTTCGGCTTCAGTGCTATCGCAGCGTTATAGTCCGCAATAGCAAGGTCTATATCCTCTTTGCAATGGTAGGTTATACCGCGCTGGACGTATATATCAGCAACCGCATCGGGTTTGAGACGTATTGCCGCGCTGAAGTCCTGGATGGCTTTCTCAAAAACAAGGAGGTTACGGTAAGCCACGCCACGGGCCAAATAGGCAAAAGAATCTTCAGGTGTGAGGCTTAGGACTTTGCTAAAGTTATCAACGACGCGGTAAAACTTGTCTACTGCATAGTAAGCCAAGCCGCGCCCTCTATAGGCAAGGACAACAGGCTCAAAATTCAGCTCTATGGCTTTGCTGAAGTCTTCAATAGCTTGATTGTGCTCACCTTTTTTGTAGTAAGCAGTGGCACGATTGTAATACGCCTCGGCAAAATGCGGCTCCAGTTTTACCGCCTTGCTGAAGGCTGCGATTGCATGTGCATGCTCACCCTTTTTACTGTAAGCGATGCCTTGGGTGTTATGTCGTGTTGCAGCGTCTTCTCTTTTTCCGTCGATACAATCGCTGTTGTAGTAGGTATCCATAGCCTCTTGGATCCGTTCTTGTATGATTGACGTTCCCCATGTAGAACGCGCTATTACCGTATCCAGAGCACTTTGGAACAGTTCTTGCATAACTACTTTTCTCCTTTACAAGATGGGTTTTTCTTAAGGATAATGATAACGTACAATACCCCCCGATTTCAACAGAATGTAGGAGCGATAGGTGTGTGAAGTTTTTGTACAAAACCGGTGTAAATGTTACACTTTTGACACAAAGTGTAACATTCAGGTCTCGGTGCTGCATTGGCACAAACCCACGCCACGTCTATGTTTGTAAGCGGTTTGCACCTGCCTTGGACGATTTCGAAAAAAGTGAAATGTCACACTTTCGCTATCGGAGGATAAGCAGGTGAGTTGCAAAACGCACCGCTTTCCTCCGAAAAATGGTTCGGTTTTCTGTTATGTTAGTTGCTAACATGTTTGCATTTTTCTTCACAAAAAATATTGTGTTGTTTTGGGTGAAGTATTACCCCTCTTAAGAAACGCACCCGTTTTTTCTCTAGCTTCTATAAATATATCGTCCCGATGGGACTAAGAAGGGTGGTAGAAACCGCTGCTTTCCTCCGAAAAAAGTTTTGGTTTTCTGTTATGTTAGTTGCGAACTGTTTGATTTTTCTTCATAAAAAATATTATTGGCTCATTGGCAATTGGTGAAGGTTTACTAAAGTTTGGACAATTTTATGAGTTTGCATTGATTTCCGTGTCGTCTGAATGCACGTCGCATTTGGGCGAGTACGCCGCAAATCGCGGATTACACGGAGAACACGGAGAACGCGGAAAGGAGGTGCGTAACACTCCAAGTTTTGGGATTATAGGTTAGGGTATTGTGTATTCTATAAACATTCCGCCCCTCTGGGGCTAGGTTGTGGAGGCGTTGCGTATTCTATAAATATACCGCCCCTACGGGGCTGCGTTTTCACAGGAGAAGCGGGGAACCGTTTGCCCGAATACTGGGACTAAGAATCGGGGCGGAAACGACTTTCTATAAATATATCGTCCCTACAGGACTAATACCAAATTAACAGGATTCATATTGTTTTTCCATTTTGCAAATCCACTAAATTCGCGATAGTTTCCAAAAATGATAATATAGAATTCCTTATTGTCAAAAATAGGCAAAAATGATAATATAGTCCTGAAGATTATTTTTTTAAATTCGGTATAAGCGGGCAGAAACGGCTGCTTCTATAAATATATCGTCCCTACGGGACTAAGAATCGGGGCGGAAATGGTTTTCTATAAATATATCGTCCCTACGGGACTAAGAGGCGGGCAGAAACCCAGATGCCTATAAACATATCGTCCCTAAGAAGCCGACTTATCGCCCAGTATTCGGGCAACCAGCCCGCTCCTCATACTAGGGGAAAACTTTTCAAACTCACGTTATACGACACGACGGGCGATGAATCGCCCTACTACGAACGGGGGTCCAAAAACTTTACACACCCAGGTGTGAGCCCCCATTCAGGTGTGAACCCCCATTAATTTCAGCATCACATACCGCTCCGCTGGAGCATAATCCGCGAAATCCGTGTAATCCGCGTCAATCCGCGATTCAGACAATTTGTCACGTTGCTTAAAATTAATGATACCACATCCCTCACCCAGATGTCAACCAAAAATTTCCTATTTCCCCTTCAAACTTTTCGCCTTCCGCAGCCGTGCCTCCACAAGATTAACAACCGCTTCATACACCGCATCCCGTTCGCCTTGTGTGAGACCGAGAGCATCAAAGATAATCGCGTCAAGTGCGCGGCGGTCAGGTTGATTAATCTCATCAAAGATTGACAAAACGGGTCGCTGTTTCATTGAGGCAAAGGCGCGTTGCAAACTCTCACCGCTTTGAGCATGAATCCAATCTGGGGAGATGAAATCAAAACTCAAAATGTCAGGGCCATAAGTTGTTAGCAACCCGTCTCCCAAATTGACTCTACCGTATATTTCAGAAACAAACACCGCTAAAGTAGAATTGGCAACTGCGTTTGCAGATTGAAGTGTCTCCCGATTATGAAGCGTTGCAGTGAACACAACATCACCAGCTAATAAAGAAGATATTTCGTTAATCGGAGTCCAATTTCTCTTATCACGGAATCTCAAAATAAACCAATCAAAAGGTGGTTGTTCACCTAAATCCCACCAGCGTGGCCTGCCTCTGCAGCTCGGCCGCTGATGATACCCCTGTTTCTCACCCCACTCGATATACTCCAACGCAGCAGTTCCCGCCAACGCTGCCTTGTCCGCATGACACATAAACAGCTTGAACTTCAACTGACTCGGGTCTACACGGATACTCTTACACTCACGTGGGCTCTTAATGACAGGTTTCAAATATTCAGCCTCAATGCCCCATTCCTGAATTCGCTCGGTGTCAAGATAGAAGAACTTGTTTGCACCCGTTTTGATGCCAAACCGCACCTCCGCAATGTTTCCGAGGCGCACCAGTTTATCTTTCCCCTTCTCTAAGAGCGTCCAATAGATATCCGGGGCGCGGAGATATTTCCCACCCCACTTGTCCCCAGCATACCTGTTTTCACGCGTGCCTGCTTGTGCCAGCTCGGTATTTGAAAACATCGTAAACTTTTAATATACTGTTTACGTTAAAGACAGAAAAAAAGACAGCAAATTTAAAAAGATAGAAGGAGCACTTTCATGCGTCGAACGTCCATCTCAATTTTAAGCATAATTCTACTTGTCCTATCCATCGGTTTGAGCGGTTGTGAGGAAACCCGTTCTGGCGGCCACGGTGCAACCGACCTCAGCCGGGGTGAGCCGAGTATTGTTGACTCTGTCCTAGCAATTGCAGTCCATGAAGACCGTCCAGATGGTATCACTGACGTTTTTAGTTCAGGGGTAAATGACCAGGTGTTTTTATGGATTCTATGGAAAAACATTGAGGAAACGCACACGGTGGAGGTTTCCTGGTATGCTCCCGGGGATGATCTGGACAATCCGTATCGGTCAGATAAGCGCACTATCTCTTCAACGACAGGCGAGAAGATCACGTGGTTTTACATTGATGCCCCTAAGGTTCAATCGCTCAATGTCGATTTTGAACAAGGCGAGTGGCTTGTAGAGATCTACTTGGATGGCCTCTTTGAACGGAGTCATCTATTCTTTATGGAATAGTGCCACGGTTTCCGCCCCCCTAACCCCTACAGTATGAGGAGCGGGGGGGAGGGCACCAAAAGCCAAGAACCAAGAATTACAGAGCAGGCAGCTCTTCGCCAACGATAAGCCGGTACGCCTCTCGATATTTCTCGCTCGTTTTGGTGATAACGGTGTTAGGCAATTCAGGTGCTGGGGGTTCTTTGTTCCATCCGATTTCGGAGAGATAATCCCGCACGAATTGTTTGTCAAAGCTCTGCTGCGATTTGCCGGGTTCGTACTGGTCAGCAGGCCAAAAGCGTGAAGAGTCAGGTGTGAAGACTTCATCAATAAGAATGATGTCCCCGTTGCGCAACCCAAATTCGAACTTGGTGTCACAGAGGATGATGCCTGCCTCTTCGGCATGTTGACTGGCAGCGTTGAAGAGCGCGAAACTGATCTCAATCAATTGGTCGGTGAGTGCGGCACCGATTTGGTCACGCATTTCGTCAATAGACATGGGTTCGTCATGTTCCCCGTGTTCCGCTTTGGTTGTTGGGGTGAACAGCAGTTCCGGAAGTTTTTCGGATTCGCGGAGGCCGGCGGGTAATCCCTGTCCACAGATTTCTCCCGTTTTCTGATAGGAAGCCCATCCGGAGCCAGCGAGATACCCGCGGACGACACACTCAACGTCAACGCGCTCCGCTTTGCGAACGAGCATGGAGCGTCCCTCCAATATCTCCGCATCGACGTGTAAATTTTCGGGATAGTCTTCGATTTCTGTTGTGATAAGGTGATTGGTTACGACAGATTGGGTGTAGTTGAACCAGAATTTGGAAAGCCCGGTTAAAACTCTACCTTTGTCAGGGATGCCGTTCGGCAAAACGACATCAAAGGCGGAAAGCCGATCGGTTGATATTATCAACAGCTGATCGCCGAAGTCGTAAAGGTCACGGACTTTGCCCCGGTGTGCAGGCGTTACGTGGGTTAAATTTGTTGCTGTGAGAACGTTTTCGGACATCTATTCCTCCTTGCAAATTTGTTAATCTAAGCGTCTCGTAGTAAGAGCTAACGTTATTCCTCTAGCAGTTTTTGAAGGACAAGGGCAGTTTTATTCTCTGAATCAATTTCAAGTGCCTTGTCAAGTGCTTGCGATGCATTTCCGTTTTCGCCGAGGTAGTAGTAGCATGCTGCTGTGAGTGTATGAAGTTCGGCATTAGAGTCGTAATCGTGTCGAAAGAGGTATTGCGTATCCGCTTGCAGTGCGTTATCAATTGCGCGGATAGCCGACCTAAAATCGGAGGCATCTTTGTAACGTAAGTAGAGCACATTCGCGAGCCCGACCCATGCATCAGCATTAGAATCGTCAAGCCGAACGGCGTTTTGAAACGCCTCCTGTGCAAGCGGGAGGGTTAAGGAGAGGCTCAGATGGCTCCAGCCGACCCCGTTGTGTGCATCCGCAAATCCCGTATCGGTGTTGAGGGCACGTTCAAAATTGAGCAGTGCTTGTGTGTAGTCGCCTGAATTGTAGGCACGCCACCCCGCTTCTGTGTGCATGAGTGCAGTTGCCCTATCCGTTTCTGAACGGTCGGAACAACCGCTCAGCGTCAAAAGCGTGAAGCCGAATATAAACAGGGCCGGTATTATGAAAACAGTCCGCATCTTGCCTCCTTCTAATACCATTTCTAATTAAAAACGTCTCTTTCTTGTAGCATAAACTTCCAGTTTGTGCACTTTCTTGTAGCATAAACTTCCAGTTTGTGCTCTTTCTTGTAGCATAAACTTCCAGTTTGTGTGCTTTCTTGTAGCATAAACTTCCAGTTTGTGCACTTTCTTGTAGCATAAACTTCCAGTTTGTGCACTTTCTTGTAGCATAAACTTCCAGTTTGTGCACTTTATTGTAGCATAAACTTCCAGTTTGTGCACTTTCTTGTAGCATAAACTTCCAGTTTGTGCACTTTCTTGTAGCATAAACTTCCAGTTTGTGCCTTGCTTGCTATTCCGATTTCAGGGTTGATAAGAGTGGCCCTCGGAGTGCCACCGCAACCGCAATTACGTTTGCAATTATACCAAAGATAAAGATAGAAAGCAAGGTAATTGTGAGCGAAACCCATGGGAAAAGTGGAAGGTGTCCCTGAAAAACGATTATTGAAACGAGTCCGGCGACAGTTCCAATAAGCATCCCGACTGTGAGTAGAAAACTGTTTTCAATAAATAACGTTCGCGAGAGAAGTTTGCGGCGGAAGCCGAAGGCGCGAAGGGTTGCCAATTCACCGCGCCGCTCAATCACATTTCTGAACAGCACAAGTGCCAGTCCGATGGTGCCCAGCAGCACACCTAACCCCCCGAGGCTTTGGAAAGTAGAAATATAGGTATTTTCAACCGCGCGATAGCTTGCCAATTGTGTGGTTGCCAATGTAACATCAAATCCGTAATCGCTTAATGTTTTTTCTAACGTTTGCTCTGTCGCTGCTATCAGTTCAGGCGGTGTTTTGATAAGAAAATACTGATACCCGCTCTGACTCGGAAAGGACTGTGTGAAATCCGATTCTGAGATAATCAGCTGGCTTTGGAAAAGACTGTTCTCAAACGTGTGAAGGGCAATATTAAGGGGTTTTCCAAATTCATCTTGGATAACAAAATCATCGGCGGGGTTATGGTGCAAAATCCACTGGAGCGATTTTGCATCTCCGATGCCTATAATCGTGTTGCTACGGAACGTCTCTAATTGTAGAACATCCCAAGGCTCATCTTTCAGGGCCGCGTCGGAGACCCCTAAAATTTGCGGAGTCTGCGGTTGATAAAGATTGAGGCAACTCACATCCTCTCCGGGCAGCACGCGAAACGGCACGACCTCTGATGCGCTGAGTAGTTGCGCGGCTTCTTCCGAAAAACCGAGTTCAAATTTCCCATCTGCTGTTTCAAGGCTGTGATATAAAGGGAGTGCCGATTCTGCGACAAACGTGTATGCCGTTTCAGGCGGGGCATCATGCCGATTCGCACCTACCGCAACTATGATACAGCATGCCAGGCTCATCGTCACGACACAGGTTTTACTACGACTCGGGTGCCGGGCGGTGTTTTTCATCGCAAATCTGAACCGACTCAAGCGGTGCGGCACCGTTTGCAAATCTAACCAAGAATCAAACACGGTCCAGCCGATAGCCAGAATAGTGACCGTGGTGCCCAGCAGTTTAAAAATCGGATGTTCTAACACCATTGCAAGTCTCTTAATAAAAACCGAGTCTCCAATACCTGTGAAACCTACGAGGATGCCGATAATGAGTCCGAGCCCAACCTTCCAAACGACTAATGAATGCGGGTTTCGGCGTTTAGGTCTCGGCAGAGCGGGCTCCGCTTCGAAAATTGATTTTATTGACCGCTTTCCAAGTCTACGATAGGTGGCGATGAAGACGGTCGCGAGTAGCAGGAGAGATATGATTAGTGAGGGTATCAAAGCACTTCGAGTATCCTGCTGGAGATAATACCCTATTATTACACCGAACAGAAGACCGATACAGAGGTACACTGCCCATCCGATTAATGGATTTACACGTTGTATCTTGAATTTTTGGGGGGATTCAGCAAAATCGCTCTGTCCAGCGAGCAGCGCAGCGGTCGAGGTTTTCCCTAATTTGCGAACCATGAGCCAAATAGAAACCGTAACGACCGCTAGGGTAACAAGTACTCCGATAAGTAGACTCCGGCTGTGTATATGAAATTCTAGAAACGGCGTGCCGATAGCGGGCAACCACCACGTCTGCAAACCTACAAGCATGAGCTGCGCGTACGCAAACGCGAATAGGCATCCGAGAAGACTCCCTAGACTGGCGATGCTAATCCCCTCATAGAGAAAACGGCGGCGGATTTTGGCGAGTGGATAGCCAACCGCTTGTAGAATGCCTATTTCCCGGGAACGTTGTTCAACACCGATACGGAAAAGCATTGCGACTAACACGGCTACCGCGATAATAATGAACCCGCTCAGGCTGCCAAACAGCATGCCGAAGTCTGTCGCGCCTTTTGACGCTTGAAGTCCATCGGCTCGAAGGGGCACAAACTGAAACCCCACCTGTTCCGGCTGAATTTTTTTGAGAAGTTCGGTTTCGAACAGCGCGCGGGTCTTCTGGATATCGCTCCCTGGCGCGATGCCTATCCGAATAGCGGTGATGTCGCCAAAACGGTTTCGCCAGAGCCGTCTACCGGTTTCCAGGGCGATAAATGCCTTCGGCGTTGCCGCATAGTCGTCCCAATATGTCTCGTCCTGCTCGCGAATCAGCGTATAATCAAGAGGGAAGGGGGGATTCCAATCGAATATATCGGTTGTGTCGTGGATACCCGGAAATTCGGGGATAAGGTCTCTGTCCGCAGCGATGCCTTGGATAGGTGTCCTGTGTTTCAGACGAAACTGTCGCGTTTCGGTGATATATTGCTCCTTTGCGTCAACACGGTAGTAGGTGATACCGATGTTATCTCCGATTTTTACGCCGAGCTCATCTGCTGTCCACGTATTTAGGATAATTTCATCGGTCGCGAGGGTAACGCCAAATTCGTTTTTATCAATCGGCAGTGCCATAATTGTAGAATACGGTACCGTCTTGTCGTTAGCCGTTATAGTATTTGCAAGGTAGGTCAGAGTTGGCATGGCAGCGATACGGTTTTCAGCGGCAACCTCCCACGCCTGTTTTGCCAACTGCGGTTTGAGAAGATAGTTGCGGCTTTGCACATCGAAGTGATTTTCCTGCTCCAGAATTTTTAATCCGAGCGCTTCTAGCGTGAGTGTCAGCATGTCCGATGAGATTGGGGTTGTATCCGGTGTGAAAAGGACATTGACTTTGCCAGCCTGTCCGATTGCCTTTTGCAAAATAGGGAGTTCGATGTACGCGTTCAGCGGAACGTTTTGATGTGGACGCAGGCTGAATCTGCCTGCATTCCGTGTCGGAATAATATCACTGACGATTAAACGGAGTTCTTGGATGACCTCAGATGCCTCACGTTGCCCTAGCAGGAATTCAGGGTGTATATCAACCGCCTGTGGAAAATTAACCACAATTTGTGCGCCAACCGCAACGTTCAGTTCATTTTGGAGTGCCTCGTTAATGACAATAGCGTTGAAGGGCTGGTCCGGGGGTTTATTAAAATTGGGGGTGGGCTCCGTTTCCCAGAGGCTGAAGAAGCTATCAGCTACGCCATAGATGTTAACCTTTGTCGCGCGGGTTTGCGTTGTCGGTGCGACAGCTGTTCCACTAATCAGAATAGCTGGCACCAGGTTTTCTCCATTTAGCAGCTCCGGCTGAAAAAAGTGGTCCGCGATGAGTGCATGTTGAATTGTGCCGAGTCGCTCTAACGTCAGGTTACGGAGACTTCCGCGTAACGAATCGCCAACGAGCAGGGCACCAGCGAGCACGCCGGTTGCGACTGCTGTGCAAAGGGCAACAGTGAGATGAATTTGCCAAAAATGTTTGTAGGATGCCCAAAATCTGCGCATAATTGTTGTGTAGCTACGCCTTTAAAATCCCATCGGCGAGTTTAAGATGATTCTGAAACCGCGCGGCAAGTTCAAGATTGTGGGTCACGACGATTAAGATATTCTGTTCCGTGCTGTGGAGGTCAAAGAGCAGATTAGTAATTGTGTCAGCGGTAACGGTATCTAGATTGCCGGTGGGTTCATCACAGAGCAGAATGCTGGGGTGATTGATTAGCGCGCGTGCAATAGCAACCCGCTGTCGCTCGCCGCCGGAGAGTTCTGCAGGTCGATGCGACATGCGGTCGGTTAACCCAACCCGTTGGAGAAGTTCACGTGCCCGTTGTGTCGGATTTGTAGGGAGGGGTGTCCGCGTCCCGGTCGGTGCAGGTTTTTTAAAGGCGAGTGTCGGAATTAGCACATTTTCCAGCACGGAATACTGTGGCAGTAGATAGTGCTCCTGAAACACAAATCCGAGCACGGCGTTCCTATACCGGGCAAGTTCCGGTTCCGATAGCACAAACGGGTCGGTATTGTTAATTTCAACGTGTCCGCGGGAGGGTGCCTCTAAGGTGCCGATGATATGGAGAAGTGTGCTTTTTCCCGAACCGGAGGGGCCGGTAATGGCTACGGACGCGCCTGCGTTGAACGTGAACGAGACATTTTTCAACACCTGGATTGCACCGAAATCCTTGTAAACATTAGAGACTTTCAGTTGAAGAGCGTCACTATTTTTTTGCATGAGCGCGAAATGAGTTTACTCGGCAGAGATTTGATTGGCAATAAAATCGGGGATAGGGATAGCGCGTATCTTTTCACAAGGGTTGACGATGCAACAGACCGTTGTGATTTCGCCACGCGCTATCTCCTCTCCCTGATGTGTAAAATGAAACTGATAGGTAAGCGACTTCGTCCCTTTTTTAGAGACAGACAGGTGGATATCCACCTCATCTTCAAACCGTAGTGGGTGTAGATATTCACACGAAGCGGCAATGCGGGGCCATCCGATTTTGTCACCGTTCCATTCGGTGGCCACGCTGGTGCCGAGGCTTCGTAAAAATTCATGCTCGGCTGTTTCCATAAAGACGAAAAATCGGCTAAAATGGACAATACCCGCCATATCGGTATCCACGAACTCAATTTTTCGTTTAGTTCGGTATTCAGTGTGCATGCCTGTTAGCCGCCTTTAGGAACAACCAAAATTCCGTATTAAGTTAATGAATACACGCGTTGTTTCCCGCGGGCAGTGCTACATTCTTGGATAGTCTGGGACATCCTCGTAGCGTTGCCATGTTTCGGAAAAGATTCGCCAGTAACCATCCGCGGGGTCAATCATTAACATGAGTTTTTTCGTGCCGATGTCGTTGTAAGCGGGCCGAGTTCCGGATGCAGGTGTTCCTTTGAAGGTCTGTATGAATTCCGCATCTGCGACGGCAGTATCGCCGTTAATCTGCAAGTTGGAAATTGTTACATCAATTTTTCCGTAGACGTTATTCAGTTTCTGCATCTTTGCTCGGAGCTGCTTCTTTGTAAGATTGACAGAGCTTTGCTTCTTTCCGTCGCGCACGTTGACCCGTGTCACTTGAGCACGGTCTGCGTATATGGACATATAGGTTTCGAGTTCCTTATCTTCCCAGGCGCGGCGCCATTTCTCCAAAATCTGTCTGACCTTGAGTTGTGTATCAATAGGGGCGTTGCCATCGAAGGTGCCAGCGGAAGATTCACCGGAGACTGTATCAGCTCCGGGCTGTTCATCTTGTGGGACATTTTGCAGCTGCGATATAGACGTTCCGAGCTCGTCGTTAATCAGTTTCCAGTTGCGTCTGAAAAACCCTTTCTTTTCAATGGTAAGGGTGCGGGTGTGGCTATCAATGACCATTCCATCGCTAGACAACGTTACGTTGATATTATCAACGGTGTATCTATTTTTTGAGCGTGGTACTTTGCTATAGATAGCTTGTGTTAGGTCAACCTGTGCTTCCTGTGATACTTGAGCGAGGGCGAGTTGGAAATTACTTTTCTGTTTTTTCCGGGCGGATTTATCCCAGAGGTCGGTATACCTCTTCTCGTCTTGTGCTTCAAGTGCCTTTTTCCATTCTAGGACGAGCGGTGCGACTGGACTGTCCGGTTGTGAAACATCAGCAGTTTGCGTTTCCGTTGGTGTTTCCGACTCGAAGGTGGTCCCCGGTGGTGCAAGCTCTTCGCTAACTACCTCATCTCTGAGTAGTTTCCACCGCTGCTGAATGAGTCCTTTCTTTTGAATGGTGAGGTTCCGGGACTGGAGTCTTGGTTCCCCGGGTATGTATACAAGGGTCGGGATTCCTTCAATTTGTAGCTGGTTAGGGTCCCGAAAGTTTTTGCGAATGTTGTCTTCAGCGTACCGGATATCGACTTCGATGCGGTATTTGTCTTGGAGGAGCTGCGCTGTTGGCGTGTATCCTGCATCTGCTTGTTTTCGTGCGCTGCCAATCCAAAGTGCCTTATATTTTTTGAGTTCGCCGGACTCAAGTGCGCTTTTCCATTTAGACAAAAACGCGACAGGTTTTTCACTAGAGCTCATAAGCATGAGGCCACAGATGATTAAGATGACGATTACCGCTGCGAGTCCGCCCCATTTTAGTGCAGGTGGCAAAGCGGTTAGAAAGTTTCGCTGTGGCATGTTTTGAGGATTGTTCATCAGCTTACCTCCTTAAAAATCTGGAACATTTTCGTAGATTTGCCAGATTTCGCGATAGATTTTCCATTTTCCCTGAACTTGATGCGCCCAGATTTCGCGAATCCAAATGTTGTATAAATCGGTTTCGTCTTCGGTTTCAGCAGCAGCAGCGAGTCGGCTGAACCTGTATCGTCCGATAACACTTTCCTGTTCAACTTCGGAGTCAGCCCGTGTTTTCCGCCAGGGGTGCGCGTTCATTGTGCGTATGGCAGATTCGAGCTGGTTCCGGTCGAGCGTGCTACGATTCTCCTTACTCTCACGGGTCAAAATTTTTGTGGTAGTGACATTTGGGGCATAGTATGCGAGATGCGCGTTAAGATTCTTGGCATTCCATGCCTTCTCCCATCCGCTAAGTGCTGCTTTGCCAGCAGTGATTTGTGCGGTGGAGAGGGATGTTCTGCCAGTGCGTTTTGGCTTATAATTTTCTTGACTTTTTACGAATGCGCGGGCTTCTTCCGCTGATTTCTTGATAAATTCATCATGTTCCGCGGAGGTGCTGCGCTTGTTCGCCTGTGCAAGTTTAGCCGTATAGATTTTCGCCTGATCTTGCATCTGCTTTTCCTTATCACGTACCTGCTGTTTGAAAACTTCAGCTTCAGCGATAGCGACACGTTTCTGTCGGCTTTCCGCTTTTACCATGGATTCGGCAACTTCAAGTTTTTGGGCGAGCTGCTTTATTTCAACGCCGTAGGTGCGGAGCTCGGCTTCAGCCTTTTTGCTTTGGGCTTGAAGGGCTTCTACAGTGTTATTGAGTGCTGCCACCTTTTCGCCGTAAGCTTTTCGGGTATCGCTCAGTTCAAGCTTCTCCTTTTCAAGCGTACGCATATTTTCTCGGAGAGCTCTTTCGCTATCTTGGAGGTTTTGAACCTGCTTTTCGAGGGCGGTATATACTGTTTGCTTCTCTTTAAGGCTTTCGCGGAGTTCGCTGACCCGTTCATCCTTTTCGAGAAGTTTTGCGTTGAGTTCAGCATTCAGGGCGTTGTGCTCAGCTTTTCGCTGTGCAATTTTTGCTTGCGTAAGGGCTTGGTAAGCAAACAGCATTGCGTCATTACCGTTTTTCTCTGCTAACGCGGCTTTTGCTTTTTCAAGCTCCGCTTCGGCTTGCTCAAATTCTTCAAAAGCAAGTGAGGGGGCGTTAGCGGTACGAGCCGAGGCTATTGCCGCCTCCGCCTCTATCATGACTGTGTCGACTGTTTGGGGTTCAACTTTACCGAGTTTTCCACTACACGCAGCAAGAAACATCGGCAGAAGCAATAAACCAGCAAGAACAACTTTGTGAGAAAGTTGATTGAACTTGACAAAGACTTTTCGGTGTATGGGGATGCAGACTTGTTTCATTTTTAGGCTCCTTTATTTTAATTTAGCGCGTTGGCGAATAGCAATTTGCCAATTAGCAGTTAGCAAGAGGTCAGATTACAGATAGGTTTCTAATGCGCTTCACATACCTCTTTCTCTTGCTAACGATTTCCAAAAGCCATTACCGGATTTCACTTCGTTTAACCCGGTCTACAAGGACAGCTAAGTAGCAACTTGATTTACAATATATGTTCGTTGAATTGAAAGTTAGTTTTTAAACCCAATTTGTAGGGATGCTTAGAGCTCGCTTTGACATCCTGCGTCAGCGCGAGCATAGTCTAATTCGCTCCGGAGATAAGGAGCGGAAGTTCTCGGAAAAGGTAACGTTGATTTCTCATATATAGGGTGAGTGTATTGCGACTTTGGGACACGGCAAGCACGATGTGTCCTGTCTCTTTAGCAAACTTATCTGCCGTCCGGTGGCGTAAACCTGTCTCTTTAGAGAAAATAGATGGATTCACCCGTAACGTGACATTAGCTCGTGCAATCCGTTTCATATCAGCAGAAAGGATAATCGCACCATCCATTTTTGCCAATTCCGCCAATCGCATCGGCGTATATTGACAATTTATCTGGAAGCCGCCCTCTGTCAAATCTAGGATATCCGGTGTATCCCCAACCACTATTAAGCCGCCCGTGTTACCTTGGATAATGTAATCAATCCCTTCTCTGAGAGAAGTGCCTGGTGATAGCAGTTGCAAAGTTGCAACGAGTTCCCGTTCCTTCTGATTTTCTGTAGGGATTCTTTGCATTATCCTCACCTCCCTTGTATATAGTATACCATGTCTAACGTGCGGTGTCAAGGTTAATTTTCATGAACGCCGTGTCGTTCAACCCGCTCCATGGTTTTCACAATTTTCCAACACGTCTCGGACGTATCAGATGAAATTTCTAAAATTCGTTTGACTTTACACCCAAATAAGGGTATAATATATAGAGCAATTAGCGATTGGCGATTGGCAATTAGCAAGAAATATAAGAAAGAGAACACTTCCTCTTCTCTTTGTTTCTTCCTCTTGCTATTGGTTTCCAATAGTTTCCATAAGTTTCCAATGGCCAGCGAAGCCATAGGTTTCCAACAGCTATTGTCGGATTGGACTTCGTTCAACCCGACGGACAAGGACAGCTAAGTAGCAACTTGAGTTAATATAGTTAGCTGATTAACCCGCCTGCCCTCTTATCAGGGGGGAGCCGGGGCGTTTTCATCGGTAATTTCAAATTTCGGTAAAAGTCTTCAGTTCAGTACTGTAACGCTTGAAAACCGATTAAAGAAACAATTAATTGAATTTTATCAAGTATACGTCTTGGCGGAGGGTGTGTAAAGTTTTTGTACTATGATAGAGGGAAGGGTGGAAGCGTGAATTTCGGGTGTGTTGTCTGAATCGCGGATTTATCGGATTTCGCGGATTTTAAGATGCGTAGCAATAGAAGGTTTGTGATTATGAGCTAGGGTGTTGTGTTTTCTATAAATATACCGCCCCGCTGGGGCTAGATTGTCTGGCACTCGTGCTTCTATAAACATACCGCCCCGCTGGGGCTAGATTGTGTTGTGTTGTTGTGTTTTCTATAAATATACCGCCCCGCTGGGGCTAGATTGTCTGGCACTCGTGCTTCTATAAACATACCGCCCCGCTGGGGCTAGATTGTGTTGTGTTGTTGTGTTTTCTATAAATATACCGCCCCGCTGGGGCTAGATTGTCTGGCGTTCACATTAAACATGTCGCCCCGATACCGCTAGTCCCGTAGGGACGATATATTTATAGAAGCAGATGTTTCAACAACCCATAGTCCCGTAGGGACGATATATTTATAGAAGCAGATGTTTCAACAACCCATAGTCCCGTAGGGACGATAGATTTATAGAAGGCACATAGTCCCGTGACGATTCTTTATAAAGCATACCCATAGTCCCGTAGGGACGATATATTTATAGAAGCAGATGTTTCTACAACCCATAGTCCCGTAGGGACGATATCTTTATAGAAGCAGATGTTTCCATAACCCCTTCCCGTAGGGACGATATCTTTATAGAAGCAGATGTTTCCATACCCCTAGTCCCGTAGGGACGATATATTTATAGAAGCAGATGTTTCAACAACCCATAGTCCCGTAGGGACGATATATTTATAGAAGCAGATGTTTCAACAACCCATAGTCCCGTAGGGACGATATATTTATAGAAGCAGATGTTTCAACAACCCATAGTCCCGTAGGGACGATATATTTATAGAAGCAGATCAACAACCCATTTAGGAATTTCGACAACCCCATAGTCCCGTAGGGACGATATATTTATAGAAGCAGATGTTTCAACAACCCATAGTCCCGTAGGGACGATATATTTATAGAAGCAGATGTTTCAACAACCCATAGTCCCGTAGGGACGATATATTTATAGAGATTAGTGAAAACGGACATTTATTTTCAAACTCACGTTTAAGTACAAAAATTTTACACACCCTATACGTCAGTTATATTTGACTTAATAAGGTGAACTTTGGTATAATAAATTGCAATACACCAGACCAAACTTATTTGCTATTTGTAAAGGTGACAACTATGAAAAATACAGTGGCGGCGTGCCATCACCTATATCAGTTTGCTGATTTTACATCGGCGACCGCATGAAGAACACGATGACTTGAATACATTGGTTGAAGATCAGATACGAGATGAATCTCGTAAAAAGGAGGCAAGCGAAATGTCACAATCCATGGCGGAAAAGACCTTCCAACAAGGCGAAGCACGCGGTGAAAGACGCGGTGAGAAACGCGGTATAGAAATCGGTGAAAAACGCGGTGAGCTGCGTGCGAAACGCCAAGCTACGCTAACCTTACTCCAACTGCGTTTTGACAACGTTCCTGACACACTCATCCGAAAAATTAACGCAATGCGCAGCATGGCACGTCTCGACGCACTTTATGAAAAAGCCGCCCTTGCAACAACCCTCGAAGATATCGATTGGGAAAATCTCTAAGACAGAAGTTCAATAGCCGGGGGGAGAATGCGTTCTGTCCTAGAGAGGTTAAACACCGCAGATTTTTATTATTCACTAATACATACTTAGAGAGGTCATTCAACATGGAAGAATGGAAACGTCTTGTTAGAGATACTGTCAATACGCCAGAAAAATTGGCAGCTGTGTTCGATGTAGATGTAGAAGAATTGCGCCGCATTCACAAAGAATTTCCGATACGGATTAATCCGTATTATCTCAGTCTAATAGAAAAACCTGGGGACCCCATCTGGAAACAGGTTGTCCCCGACACACGCGAATTGATAAGCACCGGTGTAGAAGACCCCCTTCACGAAGAAGACGATAGTGAAGTGCCAAATGTCACGCACCGATACCCGGACCGGGCCCTTTTTTATGTTAACTATATGTGCCCCATCTACTGCCGTTTCTGCACACGCAAACGGAAAGTCGGGGACCCGTACTCAATCGCTGATGACAATATTGAGACAGGCATCGCCTATATTCAGGCACACCCCGAAATACGGGATGTCATTATATCGGGCGGAGACCCGCTCATGTTGACAGATAAAAAAATTGATGATGTCGTCGGAAAGTTGCGAGCGATAGAACATCTAGAAATTATCCGAATCGGGTCTCGGGTACCGGTGACGCTGCCGCAACGGATTACCCCTGAATTGTGTGCAATTTTGAAGCAGTATCATCCCTTTTACATTAACACACACTTTAATCATCCGCGGGAGATTACGCCTGAAACAGAAAAGGCATGCGGCATGTTAGCCGATGCTGGGATACCCCTCGGCAACCAGACAGTCCTGCTCAAAGGTGTGAACGATGACCCGAAAGTCATGGTAGAACTGATGAAAGGGTTGCTCCGAATCCGGGTTAAACCTTACTATATCTATCAGGCAGACCTTGTCGTTGGGACTGACCATTTCCGGACAGCGGTGGAGACAGGTTTAGAAATTGTTGCGGCATTGCGTGGACATATCTCCGGGCTTGGCGTGCCGCATTATGTCGTCGATGCCCCAGGCGGCGGTGGCAAAATCGCGCTAATTCCAGATCCGGTTGTCACATTCGATGACGATGAAATTCAACTCCGCAACTACGAGGGAAATGTCTACAGCTACCCAAGCACGCCTTTCTACGATGAGGATTGGTAGAGAAACCTTTTTTTCTCTACCATTTCTCTGTATCGTCCTGTTCCTGTTCCGCTTTTGCCATGTTCAGGAACGGTTTGAGCAAATCGATGGGAATTGGAAAGACAACGGTTGAGTTTTTCTCCGCGCTGACCTCTACCAAAGCTTGTAGGAATCGGAGTTGCACAGCGGTCGGGGTTTTACTGAGAATTCCGGCTGCATCGCTTAAAGCTTCTGCGGACTCAAATTCGCCTTCGGCATGTATGACCTTAGCACGGCGTTCCCGTTCTGCTTCTGCCTCTTTCGCCATGGCACGCTGCATTTCGATAGGCAGGTCAACATGTTTGATTTCCATCGCCTGTACCTCAACACCCCACGGTTCACAATGCTCCTTGACGATGTTCTTGAGGTCTTCATTTAGCTTCTCTCGTTCTGAGAGCAGGTCATCCAAGTCAGCACGGCCTAACGCACTGCGGAGCGTGGTCTGTGCAATTTGGGAGATTGCAAACCCGAACTCTTCCACCTCAATCACCGCCTTCTCCGGCTCAGTGACTCGGAACATTAGCACGGCGTTAACGCTTACAGAGACGTTGTCCTTGGTAATCACATCTTGTGGGGTAACATCGTTGACGGCGACGCGCAGACTTACACGCTGCATCCGCTCTATCCAGAACGGTATCATCAGGACAAGCCCGGGGCCACGGGTACTCGTGAACCGCCCCAACCGAAAGATGACAGCGCGTTCATACTCTTTGAGAATCCGAACGCTTGTAGCAAACATAATGATAACACCAATTGCAATTGCAAAATGGTACGGTTCAATTTGTGGGAGCATTTTCAGTATTCCTTTCTATGGGGTATATCCCGTGATGTCACGAATTTTTTGAAAAAAGGCGCGTTTTCGCGGCGTATTGATTTGCCACTGTACCGGAACGGATTGATACCCGTTACAATAGTCGTTTTCCCCAGGGTCGAAATAACCCCAAGATGCATATTGACTGACAGCAGCGATGCAGTTGTTAAAGGGTTTATCAAAATCGAAATGGTCATCTTCATTGAAAAGAATCGGCATCGGTCGGTATCCCGGTACTTCACGCGTCTGTTGCACCATCTCGACGATACGGTTTGGGTCGCTGACTCCGTTGCCGTGAACCAGCAGAAAATCGGAAGCACGAACGACATTTTCAAACGGCACCCTGCCACCCCCATAACTGGTTCCGACGAGAAATCTTCTGCCAGCATGTGTAGTCGCTTTCACCCGTTCAATGAGTTCATGAACCCTTTCCGGTTGTAAAATCTCATGGGAATACCTAACGTTGCATTCGTTGTTTACCTCAACGATAACGTTGGTATACCCCTGCTCAAAGAGCCAGCCGGTTGCATTGTCCGTTGCGCGTTTAACAGCCGTTTCATCTGTGAGTCGATGGTCTTGCCCGAAGTAGAAGTAGCCGAGGATAACTACCATGCCGAGTTCATCCGCAAAATCGATGGTCCGTTTGAGACGGGAGAGGTAATCTGCGTTGAGCGTTCCATCGCTTTCTATGCCGGAATTGTGCCACGGTTGTGCTTTAGAATACCCTTCTGGACTTCCGCCTTGCAGATTAATAGTGAATGCCAGGACACCGTGTGCACGCCAGGTTGGCATTGCTGCTAAAAATTCGCGGGTGTTACGTTCCGCATCCCATTTGCCTGTGTCCGGATACGCCCATTGATGGATAGTTTCAGGGTTTCTATCATCGAAGATGCCCTGTACCATACGGGTGTTGAGCAATAAACCTTCAATCTTATTGTCTTCGTAAAAACGCCCCGGATAGGTGATCTCCCCGTTAATATAAAATGCATCGTCTACGATGCTGACTGCCGTTTTCATTAAAGCTCCCAAAAATATGTTACAGATTTTCAATATTTTAGCATATTTGAGAGAATATGGCAAGGGGGTGTAAAGTTTCGCCATAAGTCGTTTTGGACTTGGGAATTTCCATTTTTTCAGATTTCTCACGTCATACTTTGGGTGAGCACCTTCCAAAAGATGTTTGTTTCTCGTGCGTTGTATTTGTAGCACGCCTCTGCGAGATACAAGGGGGTATACCTCGTTGAGTAATGATGGTGCTGTCCATACCACGCACGCTTGACCAAAGACCAAAAACCTTCAATCGTATTGGTATGAATCTCACCGGGTTCCCACGTTTCGCTCCGATTGAGCGTCTCCTGTTTCATTTCTGTTCCCTCTCTTATTATACCCGCTATATTGGTCGGTAATGAGTTCGGACTCTTCAGTTTTGACAAACTTCTTGATAAACTCAAGGATCGTCTGTCCGGTAACATCAGGCACAAGTTGTGCGACGACTTGCCCATCCCGCTGGACTGCGCCTAAGACCGCATCTTTTGCGGTGCCACGCCCACGCTTACGCGGTTCACCCGCCGCACGGTCGTAGTCTTTGCGGTGTTTGCCACCGATATAAGTCTCGTCTGCTTCTACAACGCCTTGTAAAAGCACGTTTTCCTTGGCCATCTCCGCACGTATCTTCATCATAGACCAAGTCGCCTTCTGGTTTAGCCCCAAATCGCGGGCGAGTTGATGACTCGATAGACTTTTCTTCGCATTTGCCATCAGTGAGATTGCTATAAACCACTTCTGTAGCGGGAGTTTTGTGCCTTGAAACATAGTGCCTTGTGTTACCTTGAACGTTGACCGGCAGTCGTGGCAATTCCAGCGGCCTATACGCCCAAGTGCTGTCTCTTTACGCTTTTTGACGCGTAGCCCCTCACAATGCGGACATTCAGGAGAACCCGCCCATCTCAGACGCTCCAAATACTCTATACAATCCGTTTGTGTTGGAAACGTCTCCATCACTTTCACTAAATCCATCAGAAAATGCTCCTACTTTTAATCTTTAGGAGTTGCTTTTTTCTAATGAGTTCTGATACAATACTAGGTAAGCGTGAATCTGAAAAAAGCAACTCGCTTTTTAGGTTCAAATAGGGGGTAATTGCCCCCTATTTACTTTACCTGATATTATATCAATCTTGGGCACTTTGGACAAGTAAAAACCTAATAAACACAAGCGTTTAAGGCGATTTAACAAATTTTCTCAAGTCCAAAACGACTTATTCCAAAAAAAAATAGGCAGGCAACACATTGGTTACCTGCCTGATTTCGGTTTCAGATGTATTGTTACCACGGAATTTCGGCTTCTGACGTATTCTTACCACCAGTAATAAAGCCATACCCCTCTAAGTCATCTATAGTAGGAGGTGGCATTATTTGGTTAGCAGATGTAGATGAAATTCTACCATCATACCAAGGGCCCCTAAATTGACCTGTAAATGCCACCGGGAGAATTGCTTTTGCTTTAACCTCGTAGCTTCCTTCTACGCTTAGGGGAGCATTACTCCCAATGTAACCGCCAGCGACTAAATACCAACGTAAATTCTGATTCTGATTACGATATATTGCGGTTTGGGCCGAAGACCATAACTTACCATCTGCATCAGAAGCAACTCGGTAGGTGCCGATAAGTCCAGCCCCATCGATAACACCTTGTTTTTGAACCCGATTATTTTTAGCCATTACACTAACAATACATAGTATGGAAATGCTAATGATAATTGCCAATACTGGTTTTACTTTCATGAAATTATTCCCCTTGGCCCTAATGATAATTGAGGAAATTATTCCCCTTTGAGGCCAAGAAATTCGTAAGGATCAATCCCCCCATCATTATGGGAAATGACTCGTATTTCCTTGGGAACTGTATTCTCAGTAATAAGATTTAAGAAAGGTTCATCCTTATTGTTGGAAGCGCGATCACGGATAACTTGTACTGTCCGTGGAGCACCTGAAATCCTCCCAGCATGACGTAATATGGAGCCATCGGGTTGCAGGGTTTCAATCCACTCAATATAAACGACCCCCGGAATACTTGGATAAATCATTCCAGTACTATCATCCCTCGCTGCCCCAATTACATTTACACCTTGTGCTAAGAGTTTTATCATAACACGACTGATTAATTCATGGTTAGCAGACGAAGCCGGAAACGTATCAACCGGCCACCCATCGGGCAATTCAGGATATGGCCCGAAACCGTAAGGAGAAACACTCACCATTTTAGCGTTTTCATTCTCCTCCGTTTGTTCTGTCGAGTTTATAGGGATTTCACTGGTTTCAGTGTCTTCCTCCACGTAATCGTTCGTTTTGTTAATAGGTGTCTCTGCGATTGGCGTTATGCTTTCAGCAATGGCATTGGTGGTCGGTTCCGCCTCGGTATCAGTGTCCACTTTTGGGGGCACTGCCACTTGGCGGCGGAGTGCTGCATTTGCGGCTTCCTCTCTTTGGATTTTTGCTTGTTCATGTTCATACCAGACATAGCAGCCAAGTGCAAAAACAATCAGGAAACAAAACCCGCCTAGAATCCACCGGTTTGTGAAATATTCACGTAGCATTCCGTCGATACCTCCAAAATCTGTTATGACCTATCTGTGATACAAAGTTCTAGACACTATTTGTGTTGCAAGCAGTGCCTTCAGATATTATAACCTATGAAAAATTAAAAGTTAAAGCTAATATGTAAAAATCGCCGCTTTCGAAAGTTTACGTCATTAATTACACACGATAAAAAAGCATTTGTCAAGTTAAAATTCGGAAAAAAACGTTTTTTTTTGAATTTTTAGGATTTTAAAAATTTAGCACTTTTTCTCAAATTTTAAAAAGTTTTTAGAAAAGGATTGTCTGAATGCACGTTGCATTTGGACGAGTACGCCGCAAATCCCGGATTATCGCGGAGGACACAGATTTCGCGAATTTTAATTTGAATCAACTGCTTCTCGGAAAGCTTTGATATGTGCAGGCGTTGTGCCACAACATCCGCCTATTAAGTAAGCCCCGGCTTCTATCAGAGCCGGAATATAATTTGCCATCTCAACCGGTGTTTGTGTATAGACAGTCTCAGTTTCGTTAGTCTCTAACAAAGCTAATCTTTTTCAAAAACTTATCAGTGTTGAGCAGGTCTGTGAAAAACTAGGCATTCATTGGTATAAACCTAAGAAACTCACACAAGGATCAAGCAGAATATTTTAGGCATCTGAATGCACGTTGCATTTGGCAAATCCCGGATTATCGCGGAGGACACAGATTTCGCTTTAATTTGAATCAACTGCTTCTCGGAAAGCTTTGATATGTGCAGGCGTTGTGCCACAACATCCGCCTATTAAGTAAGCCCCGGCTTCTATCAGAGCCGGAATATAATTTGCCATCTCAACCGGTGTTTGTGTATAGACAGTCTCATAGTTTTCATCAAGTTTAGGCATGCCCGCGTTCGGGTATGCCATCATCCGTTTACCGTCAGCCTCTCTTTCCGTTAGTGCGGTGTGGAGTTGTGCTGTCCCGGTAATAGCGTAGGGCATTCCGGTATGTTCAGTCCGTTTCGATTCAGCCCCACAGTTTAAACCGATGATATCGACATAATCTAGGAGGGAGTCTCCATGTGAGAACTCGCCGCTTTCAAGGATTTCTAGGAGGTCTAAAGCGGAATGCCCCCAGTCGGTTTTATATATGATATTGCCGGTGCGTCTATCTTTTGTCCATTTATATGTCATATTTACAGCAATAGGGAGCTGTGTTTCCCGTGCGATATCGACGGCGATTGCGGCTTCCTTCGCTGAGAACATAGTCTCAATGCAGAGAAAATCCACGTCCTCATCAGCGAGCGTGTGGATTACCAATTTATGCGCTTCCCTGACATCAGCATTTGCGATGCCGAACGTGGTGTCGCCGCTATCCGCCTCAATTGCCCCCGGGGAGGGGCCCACAGAGCCAGCGATGTAGACCTTTCTGTCCACCTGTCCGCTTGCGGTTTTTGCATGCTGCACAGCAAGTCGTGTGAGCCGCTCCGCATCGGTTTTATCATGTCCTGCCATTTGTAGATGAAGTGGGGATACCACAAATGTATTTGTTCCAATCGCTTCCGCGCCTGCTGCAATATAATCTGAATGGATGCTGACGACATCGGTGGGGTGCATTTCATTAGCAAATGCACTGTTGGCGAGTTCTATATCGCGTGCAAAGAGTTGTGACCCAAATCCGCCATCGTAAACAATCGGTTCGTCAGATTTTAACCGTTCTCGAAAAGTTATCACGTGCTGCTGTGTCCTCAATTTATTTGGCGATTAGCAATTGGCAAGATGTTGTGATTCTAAACAAGTTGCTGACGCGCGTCAGAGCCCTCTTCCTCTTGCTATTAGCCATTAGCCAACAGCCATTAGCCAACAGCCATCGGTTTGAATTGACACCCCTCCACGAATATTTCGAAAAAATCGGGGGTGGTTTCAAGTTCAATGTGTTCAATGTTTTTGACAAATGCCTCAATATCTGCTCGCTTCTTTTTAGAAAGCAGGACAGCCTTCGCGCCGGCGACTGCTGCGTTTCCGATTTTGACAATACGCTCTTCGGGTACCGGTGCAAGAAAACCGATGTCAACGGCATCCTGGACGTTAACGTAGTTCGCGAAACCGCCCGCTAAAAAGAGTTTGGTTATAGCGTGTGGGGTGCAGCCGAAGTGTCGCAGCACAATATATTGTCCACAGTAGTTCGCCGCCTTTGCTTGTGCGAGATTGCTTGCGTCGTCACGTGAGAAGGTAATTCCGCGTTCAGGTAAAATCGGGAGTATCCGTTGTTTTTTATCTGCGAAAACCCCCTTCGGGTTCATCTGATTGTGTCGTCGCAGCTCAGCAAGCAGGGAGATAAGTCCCGACCCGCAGAATCCCTCTGCCTCTTTGTCGTCAATCGTTTCGTAATCAATTTCACCGTCGCGCCACTTGACCGCTTCAATAGCACCGGGGTAGGCAGGCATACCGTATTCAATGCCCCCACCTTCAAAGGCTGGCCCGGCAGGGCAGGATGCAGCGACCATCCGCTCCGCATTGCCAACGACCACCTCCGTGTTTGTGCCGACATCCACCAACATAACCACTTCATCGTGTGATTGAATATCAATGGCGACTAGGTCCGCGGCGACATCCGCACCGACGTGGCTGGCAATCAACGGGAGGCTGTAAACCATCGCCTTCGGATTAGCACGGAGCCCTAAACGCCGCGTTTTTTCGGTCAGCGAAGTTGTTGAACGCTCCCCCTCGCGATATTCATGCTCAATCATAGATTTATACGGTTTTTGGCCGATGCTTTGGACATCCTGTCTAAAGAGGATGTCACGCATTGTTGTATTCCCGGCGACAACGATTTCATAAATTTCCTGCCGGACGAAGCCGTGTCGGTCGCACATTGCCATGATTTCGCTGTTGAGTGCCGCAATAAGGGATTTACGTAGCTCCCCCTCAAATTCGCCATCATAGGAGATGCGGTGCATGATGTCGCTTCCGCCGAAACGTTGGGGGTTTTCAAAAGCACTGACCGAAACGGTCTCCCCGTTCTCCAAATCCACGAGGTTCGCTACGACGGTTGTTGTGCCGATATCGAGGGCGAGTCCGTAGATGTGCCCGCGGAATCGGTCGATGGGTTCGTTATTGTAGTAGACGACTCCATCGCGGTGTTCGACCAGCGGTGCAAGGGAAGCGGTTGCATCATCTGTACTTGTGCCGACATGTGTTAAGATGCGGGGTGTGCGCCGTAGCGGTGCAAATTCAATATCTGCGTCTATATCAAGCACAACGGCTTGGCAGGCGAGGCGATAGTTGTTGTCTTGCAGGAACGTTTCCGCCGCGTTGGGTGGCCGGAGGCTGTCCATTCCCTTCTTGATTTCAACGATACATTCGTGGCACTGCCCGGTTCGGAAACAGGAGGTCGGTACTTGCACAGCTAGGTCGTCAGCATAGTCGAACACAGTTTTTCCGGGGGTGAGTTGATACACCTTGCTATCGCATGTGATGGTGCCGTTTGCTGTTTTCTGGTGTTGTGCTGTTTCGTCAGGAGCGTCTATCTCCCATGCACTGCGATAATCTAATTTATCGTCTCCGACACAGAGTCGTCCTGTGCCTTCATCAATTTTCTGCTGGTTTCGGCATCCGAATTTTGCTGTGCAGTGGTCAAACCGGTTTTTATAAGGGCAGCGGTAAGTCGCCTGTTCGTCAGCATGTACGACCAATTCTTCGAAGATTTGTGTAATTTTATTGAGCCGCTTTTCATATTCCGTTTTGTCTATCTTTTTCATGGATAACCACATTGTGTGTGTGAGGGTTTACCAGTCGTCGTCTGTTTTCTCGAGGAACTGTTTGGCGAGGGCAACACATGCGAGGGCATCTTTACCGTAACCATCAGCTCCCATATCATCGGCGAATGTCTGTGTGACAGGGGCACCCCCTACCATAATTTTTACCTCTTCGCGCATATCTTCGTCAATAAAAGCGTCAATTGTTTTCCCCATGTTCGGCATTGTAGTGGTTAGCAGAGCGGACATGCCGAGGATGGGTGCCTCGTATTCTTCCACCGCTTCAATGAATTCATCTTCGGAGGTGTCAACGCCGAGGTCGTGAACGACGAAGCCTGCCCCGCGCAGCATCATAATGCATAGGTTTTTACCGATATCGTGCAAGTCGCCTTTGACGGTCCCCATAATAACAGTACCGACGGGTTCAATCCCGGAATCGGAGAGGATTGGTTCGATATGTGCCATGCCTGCCTTCATTGCGCGTGCACATGCAAGAACTTCCGGCACAAAGATAAAGTTCTCCCGAAATTTTATGCCAACGATACCCATTCCTGCGATGAGCCCATCATCCATAATTTCCAACGCTTCTATGCCTGCTGCAAGTGATTCCTCTGTGAGTTCATCGACGGTATGATGGTCTCCATCGATGAGAGCAGCAGCAATATCCTGCATTGCTGGCCGTGCTTGGGTAAACATTTCAATGAAAATTTCTATCTCATCGGGCCGTTCAAGGTATTCTTCAATTTCTTCTCTGATAAATTCGTTTGCTATGTTATCAATAGATGCCACCGGTTTCGCATACCTCCTTCTGAATATAGAATACCACATCCGCGAAAAAATAGCAAAGATTTTTGAGAAGAAGCCGATTCTCTCGTTCAAAATTTTTTGAGAAAAATATCCCCGCTGTCCCGGTGATTGTTGCTCCACACAACGACTTTCTGCCCATTTCCGATGGATACGACACATGGCGGAAAATGTTCCCCCTTGCTTGCAGAAACAACTACACCGTTTTCTTCTAGCGATAACGTTCCCGATACATCGATTTGCTGTCCGTAGATTGCATTTGTGCTCTGTTCTGCGAAGTCATCTCGGTAATCTAACCATGTGACGAAAAATCGCTCTTTTTGGGTTTGGACAATAAAAGGTTTATCCTGATGCCCCCCGGCGACGCAAAGCGGTATGCCATCTTTTTCCCAGGCGGGTGTGCCGTTAGCACGGATGCGCTGGGCGTAGAGGTCGGAATAGATGTCGCGTTCGTCTCGCCAGACAGCGATGAATCCGCCAGTGCCATCGTTGACGATAGCTGCGTGTTTCTGAATGCCCGATGCGGTACATAACGGGACACCCTCTTCCTGCCACATCGGTGTGCCGTCGGGGTTTATCCGTTGTGTATAGAGTTGGTCGTTAATGAAGTCTTCATAAATTTGCCATACGACAATAAGTCCGCCTTTGCTATCAGCAACAGCGCGGGGTTCACCCTGCATGCCTACGGCTGGCGAGACAAGCCGTGGTGCGTCCCACAACGGTTCTCCCGATAGACTAAGTCTATATACCATGATGTGCCATTCGGTATATCCGATAACGTCCCACCAAACGATGTAGAATCCGCCTACGCCATCGGAAACGAGAATTGGGGTGCTCTGCAACGTTTCTGAAGGAAAGACAGGAACACCGTCCGGTTCCCACATAGGTTTCCCTTCGGCATTGATTCGTTGCATATAGAGGTCTTGGAATTTACTGCTTCGGCGTTCATCCTCCCAAACAATGAGCGCGCCCCCTACGCCATCGCTTAGGATAGCCTGTACGGATTGGTGAGCGGGGTTCGTGCAGATAGGAATTCCATCCGCTTCCCAAAGGATTTCACCTTTGAGGTTTACGGCTTGGGCGTAGACATCCCAGTTAGTTATAGCGCGTCTGTCGTCCCAAACCACAATCGCGTGTGTCCCGTGCCGCATCATCCGCACCCGTCTTTGATTCCCAGCGGCTGTAGATATTGGCAACCCATCCGCTTCCCACTTAATTTCCCCGGTGTTATCAACGTGTTGTGCATAAACGTCCCAATCCTTCCCCGTGCGATAGTCTGACCACATCACGATAACGCCGCCTTCGCCATCAGCCACACACACTGGAAAGAGCTGTCCATCCGCAGCGGTAGAGACAGCGATTTCTGCGGCGGCGGTCGCGCCTTGCAGCAGTACGACTGTGCAGACAAGGACGAGAAGGAGTGATGTTTGCAACAACCGCCTTAGTCGGTAAAAAGTGTTTTGGGTGTCCATAAATTGACTAATTTTCCTTCTGTATATATCGGATGGAGCATTTCCCACTGTTGGATAGGGAGTTCAATATGGGCAAGTGCTGCTGTCGGCATCCGTTCGCGCTGTTTTGCCATAAAACGCACCAGGTTTTCCATCGTGGGGTTATGCCCAACTACCATGACGCGCTGATAGGTGTCCGGCAATGCCCTCAATTTGTGAACATAGTCGGATGGGCTTGCGCCATAAAAGCTCTCTAGTTTTTCTATTTCTCCTGTGTAACCGCAAGCCTTTGCAACCTTGCTCGCGGTTTTTCTTGCACGCTTCGCTGCAGAGGTGAGAATAAGCTCCGGAATTAACCCCTGTTGCTTCAGATGTTTGCCCATGCGGGGTGCATCTCGTTTACCGCGTTTATTGAGGGGCCGGTCGTAGTCGAAAAGTTCGGGATGGTCCCAGCTAGATTTAGCGTGGCGCAAAACGAGAACCGTTTTCATTTAATTCCCTCCTAAAGTTGTGTCCAATCCATGATAACGCCTAAGTATTTATCCTTCTGGTCGGTCAAACCGTCGTAAGCCGTCTGTGCATCTTCGGGATTTATGACGTGCGTTAGCAATTCCTGAACCCTGAATTTGCCATCCTTGATGAGGGAATAGACTATCTGTGAGTTCCGTTCGAGGGAATGTTTGGATTCACCGGTGTGCATTGTCGGATAGACCCATTCGTGCGCGCTTCGGAGTGTAATCGCGCCTAAACCTATGAGGTGGCTGTAGTTCAAAAGTGCAGTGGCATTCGTGATATACTCCCCGCGCGGCGACCCAAGCAGGATAACTTCCCCTTTGGTACGTGTCAACTGATACGCCATTTCAACGAGACGCGGGTTGCCGATGGCTTCAACGGTGACCTCCGCTTTCTGTCCGTTTGTTAGGGCTTTCACACGTTCCAGGACATCCTCCTCATCAGGATTAATCAGATGTTGAATGCCGCACTGCCGTGCAATTTCTAACCGTTCGGGTACCCGTTCAACGCTAATGACCTTCATGCCTGCAAGGTTGAAAAGCTGCGATGCTGAGTTGCCGACTAATCCGAGACCGATGATGACGGCGGTATCCCCAAATTCTGCCGAGGATACACGCAAGGAGGTCATTGCGACCGTTGCCATCCGGACGAACGGTATCAGTTTCGCATCTATTTCCAACGGCGGTTTGAACGCAAGCATCACTGCGGCGGTTTTGATGACAGAGGCGTGGGAACTATAGCAGAATGCGAAATCCCCTACAGCGCATTTGGTGACCTGCTCCCCCACTTTGAGCACTTCACCGATAGCTGTATAACCGGAACCGTGCGGAAACCGAGCCCCGCTGTCCAAACCGGTATATCCTGCCCCTTCGGTACCGGGACTGATTAGACTGTAATGCGTTTTGAGTAAAATTTGGTTGGGTGCCAACGTTTCGTCAAGTTCAAAATCCTCAAGCACTGCTGAACGTTTGGCTGGCATGATAATCTGTTTTGCCTTCATTAGGGTTGCTCCTTTTTGTAATGCTGCTTTTCATGATAGCACATTTCAAAAATTGAAGCAAGGGAAAATTGGATGTGTAAAGTTTCCAATCTTCCACCCTTCCACCCTTCCAATCTTCCACCCTTCCACCCTTCCACCCTTCCAATCTTCCACCCTTCCACCCTTCCACCCTTCCATTTTATTTCTTTTTTTCTTGACATTTTTTCCTAGGCATGTTATAATTTTCACGCTAACGCAGCATAAGGGTTGATGAAGAGTCTAATCAAACGTAAACTTTAAATTGGAGACCACTAGACAAACTCCATTTCCGAGGCAACTTTTGATGAAACACCTGTTCGAAAAACTACGTGACGACACACTAAACTGGCGGAAAGCGGGATATCCCTGTCCAGATTATCCCCTCATCGGTGAGGTGCTGCGTTATCAGTTTGAAGGTGAAGCAAATGAACGTCTCCATCTCAAATATCTCCGCGAACCGCAATTCCAATCGCTGGAACTCTATTGGTTTTTGAGGCTGGTGCTGAAAACACCGCACATTGTCGACCTCTACAAATACTACTACGATACCGGCGATATCCGAGATTTCTGCGAGGCATTTGGCATCCCAATCTCTCCTGACGAACTGATATTTATTAAGGATGTTGACACGATTATTGATTCGGTAGAAAATAATTCGGAATTCGTCAAACGGAAACGGCTCGACCCGGTTCACGAGGCTGTAACGCTCCCGTACCCTAGCTACATCTTCGCACTTGCGATGGGCACCGGCAAAACTGTTCTCATCGGCATCATTATTGCCACCGAATTCGCCATGGCACTCCGATATCCCGAAGGCAACTTCATGAAAAACGCCCTCGTCTTCGCCCCCGGTACGACCATTATCGAGAGTCTACGTGAAATCAGTGAAATCCCTTTCGAGCAGGTGCTACCGCCGAGTTTACACCGCGATTTCCTTGCTAATCTCAAGCTAACCTATCCACAGAGCGGGTCAAAAGACATTCAGGTCCAGCGAGGCAGCGCGTACAATGTCATTGTGACGAACACGGAGAAAATTAGTCTCCGCGCTAACGTAAGGCGGCGGAAAAATCAAGCACAGATGGAGTTTGAGGAGAAGCGGGAGCAAGCAGAATTAGAGGCGAATCTGCGTCTCCAAAAGATTACGAGCCTGCCGAATTTGGGGGTCTTTTCAGACGAGGCACACCATACCTACGGAAATAGAATGGACAGAGAACTCAAGCGGGTGCGGGAAACGGTCAACTATATCAATAAGGAAACTGAACTTGTTGCTGTTATCAATACCACCGGTACCCCGTATTACAAACGGCAGATGCTCCGAGAAGTTGTCGCATGGTATAGCCTCGGTGAGGGGATTAAGGACAACATTCTCAAAAGTCTTAAAAACGGCATTGTGCAGTACCCTATCGGAACGATTCCTGATGAAGACGTAATGTGTAACGTTATCAACGATTTTTTTGAGCACTACGGGGATGTATCACTGCCGGATGGTGCCAAAGCGAAAATCGCCTTCTATTTTAAGACACAAGAACATTTGGATACCTCCCATCAGCACATTCAAAGCGCATTGGCAGAAATCGGAGAGAGCCCTACCCAAATACTAGTCAATACCCAGAAATCAAGCACACACGAAATCGATGAATTTAAACGACTTAACAATCCTGACAGCCAGAAACGTGTTATTCTGCTCATCGGTAAAGGGACAGAGGGATGGAATTGTCCAAGTCTATTCGCTTGCGCGCTTATCAAGGAGCAGACAACGAGTAGTAATTTCATCTTGCAAGCCTCAACGCGATGCTTGCGTCAAGTAGCAGGCAATACGCATCCCGCCAGAATCTTTCTGGACACAAAGAACAGCAACATTTTAGATAAGGAATTACAGGAAAACTTCGGGACGACACTCGGTGAACTCCGTACACAAGATACGGAAACGGTGGATGTTGTGATTCGCATCCGCAAGACAGAGCTGCCTAAACTTGGGATTTCTCGGTTAGTCCGCAGAGTCATCTGGGCAGAAAAAACAATTACCAATCTTCAGTTAACCCTGCCTGTTGATGAGATAGAAACCTCCAGGGTTTTCCGTAGCATCCTGACCCCCGATTTCACACGAAAAGGGACAACCTCTCCACTTACGGGTGTCGGAGAGATGGACGAAGTAGAAATTATTAATCGGACTACCGATTGCTATACCTTAGCAAAGCGGCTTGCCCGAAACTATCATCTCCCGTTTCTGGACACGATTAAAACCCTAAAACGCCTCTATCCAGAAGGCGAAGTTCCGAACAAACACCTCACGCCATTATATCAACAGGTGGACGAACAGTTGAAAAACTATACGGAGATTGAAGAACAGGTGACAGAGGCGCTCGCGCTTATTCACGTCCACGATGACGAAGGCAACCCGCTTTTTGAAAAAGATGACGATGGGCACTACATTCACCAATTGCGGGTGCTCAAGCGGACTGCTGAACGTATGAGGGACCATCAGCTGTTCTTTGGTGAGGAGAACTTGGAAGACACGCGCGATATCAGTTTTCACTACGCCCCCTATAACTTCGACACCAGGCCCGAACGGGAGTTTTTTGAGCGGATTTTGGCGACACTCAATATGTCTGTGGACGACATAGAGATATTTCTATTTACCGGCGGCTTGACGGACCCTAAGAAAACGGATTTTCACTTTGAGTATAAGGGTGTTGATGGAAACTATCACCGCTATTTCCCAGACTTTGTGATTGTCAAGAAAACAGGGGAATTCTACATCGTCGAAATAAAATCTGAGGGAGAACGCACAGACCCGACGGTTGAGGCCAAACGAAAAGCAGTAGAACATTTGAAGCAGTTGCAACCCGACGCTCGCTTTGACTATAACGTTATCTATAGCACGGATGCGCCCCTCCAAGAGAATGCTGATCTGAACGCTGTCGTCGCATGGATTCGCAAAGATGGGACCTTACAAACCAAAATCTATGAAAGTCCCTTACGAGAGGAAGATAATGAAAATAACGCCAGTTAAAGGGAGACCGATGCTGCATTGGGTCGGCAAACACCCGATTGACCACGTTGACTATTATCCCGCACAGTTGGTGGAAAGTTGTAACGTAGAAAATCCCGCACCTGAACCGACATATCAGGATTTTAAGTCCGGCCCAAACCTCCTTTTTCAGGGGGACAACAAAGAGATTCTCTCTACACTGTTAGTGAAGGGGTTCCGAGGTAAGGTAGACCTCATCTACATCGACCCGCCATTTGCCAGCGGTGCAGATTATGTACGGAAAGTCGCATTACGCGGTAAAAAAGAGAAACTTGAGGCGGAAGGCCACTCTGTTATAGAACAGACACAATATACGGACATCTGGGCAAATGATACCTACCTCCAATTCATGTATGAACGACTTATTTTAATGCGGGAACTGCTGTCAAATGAGGGTTCTATCTACCTCCACTGCGATCCAACTATGAGTCATTATTTGAAGTTAGTTATGGATGAGGTGTTCGGAGTGAGTCAGTTTAGAAATGAGTTAATTTGGGGGTACAAAGCGAGTAATAGTCCGATAAAAAACATGTTTCCGCGTAAACATGACGTGCTTTTGTTCTATTCTGGAACTGACGCAGTTTTTAATCCACAGTACACCCCACTTTCAGAAGAAAGCCTTAAAAATGCTTATCGTTATACAGACAAAGATGGTAGGTTATACCGTAAACATTCAGATAGAGCCGATGGTTCCGAACGCCGAATATACTTGGATGAAGCTAAAGGTGTACCTGTCCTTTCGTGGTGGACAGACATAATAGGATTCGGTACCGCAACACAATCTAAAGAACGTGTAGGCTTTCCAACCCAAAAACCTGAGGCTCTTGTAGAACGTATCCTCAAAGCCTCAAGCAACGAAGATTCTATCGTCCTCGACTGCTTTGCGGGAAGCGGGACCACTGCTGTTGTCGCCGAAAAACTCGGCAGACGTTGGATTGCTGCCGATATTAACAAAGGCGCAATTCAGACAACAATAAAACGAATACAGACGAGCATTGACGAACCGCGTGGTGTTGCACACTACCGCGTCAATAACTACGATGCCAATACCGATTTGGAGTTCAGACCGATTGTCATCAAAAAATACGGCGTGCAAACCGATAGAAAAGACCTTTTCTTTGATGGCACTCTCGACGGGACGCTTGTTAAAATCGTCGATTTATCGAAACCCTTCACCCGTCTGGATGTCCAACTCATTAGGGACGAACTTGACAGCCGACCGGATGAGGAGCGCGATATCACCGTCCTGTGCAACGGGAGTGAAGTGGGCATTCAGGAAGAACTCCAAGCAGAAAACCGTCGGCATCTGATTAACAAAATCAGAGTGCATGATGTCCATGCGGAAGGGGTTGCTACCTTTGAACCTGCCCAAGCAGAGGTTGACTTCAAAAGAGAGGGGGACACCGTCAAGATTACCATCACCGAGTATATCAGCCCCACCATCTTGTATCGGTTGGACATAGAACGCACTATGTTTGACGAGCATATTGAGGATTTTCGCGCACAAATCGATTGTGTCCTGATTGATACCGACTATACAAGCGAACATTTCACAATCGTTGAGAGCGATGTGCCAGAGAAAAAAACCGATTTCATTGCGGGAGAATACACAGTCTCGCTACCGCACCTGAATGCCCGCGTGGCCGTGAAGATTATTGACATGCTCGGGGAGGAAACCGTTGTTACGGGATAATGCTAATAGGACTTATAGGCATGAATGCTGCACAGAGAGTCCTGCAAAAGATTGACTTTTTGTCAAAAGTACCTTATACTTAAAAACACTAATGTTAGGACAACTCACACAAAAAGGAGCAAGGATATGGCAGTTGTTAAGATTCTTGAACATGGACAGATAACCCTACCTAAGCAAATCCGAGAGAGCTTAGGCCTCAGGAAGGGGGATGTCGTGGATGCACGGCTGGAGGGGTGATTGTGTCATGATCACGCCCAGGAAATCAGTGACATCCGAGGACTGGGAGAAACTTTTGCAGGTCATGAATAGCGTCCACGAACAAAATAGAGGTATTAGCGAAGAAGAAATCTATCAAGATGTTGAACGCGCAGTTGCCGAACTTCGACAGGCGGAATATGACAAACAGAAGAAAACTGCATGTTGTACTTGACAGTGTTGTTGCCGTGAGTGCTTTTTTGACGGGTGTGTAAAGTTTTTGCCCCCCCACTCAGCAAAAAAGTTTGCCAAATTTTGTCAAATTGTGTTACACTAATTGAACAGAGTAAAATCCGACAATGGCCGTTGACTATTGGAAACCGTTGATAAGAGAAAGAGGCCTCTGACGCACTTCAGATATGTGCTTAGAAGCACAACCCTCTTGCTAATTGCTAATCGCCAATTAGGTATAAGCGCGGCTTAGCGGTCCCATAGCAGATACAGCTTCTTCGCCAAGCTGTGCAATGAGCCAACCGCGTAAGGGAACGTCCTTGTCGGTGGGAACATAGCGTCCATTGTTTTTCACAGCATCCCCGAGCAGTTGTCGTCGAATAGGGTCGCAACGTTCATAGAGGGGTTCAACGGTCATATCGTCCTTCGGTCGAATCCATCGGTATCCGTATCCGTAAAAGAGGGCTTTCCGTGTCAGTTGAGAGGTGTTGGGACTGCGAGAGTGCCAGAGTCGTCTGTCGAAGAGCACAGCAGTGCCGGGGGGTACGCAGACCGGCATTGCATCTTTGGGAATATTTTTGTCAGTTTTTTCGCGTGGGTCACGGCTAATTTCCGCTTCAGGAAGGAGCACGTCCGAGAGGTGGCTGCCGGGGCGAATGTAAAAGTTGCCGCGATCCGGTTCGGAGACATCTGTGAGGAAGTATGCCACCTTCAAAGAGAGGCGCGGGCGTGGATGTGTTTCCATCTCAATATTGACACGGCCGCTGTCTTGATGCCATTCCAGCCATCCATCTCCATCTTCTGCTTCTGGCGGCGCGGGCGGTTTGATGTGCAAGTGTGCATGGTAGAGATAGATATTCCATCCGAGGATTCCCCAGACTTTAGGCAGTGTAGTGGAAAGATCAACGAGGTTTAAGAACACATCGTCGGTGCCTAAGAAATTCGACCATCCCCAATGATTCCCAGGCGTTGCTCTACCCTTAGCGAGTGCGTTATTGTAAATTGCATCTACGGCGGCAGTTAAACGTTCCCGTTTTTCGTCGGATAAAGCGTTCGGGACATAAAGATACCCCTGCTTTTCGAAATGGTTTCGTTCTTCATCTGTTATGAGGTGTTCAAGAGCTTCAGTGTTCATCGCTATGTCCTCGGCTCGTTTTTTGTGGTGCGGTCCGGTGGACTAAACCCGATGCCGCGTTTAGAGGCTTCAATAAATTGGAGTAGATATTCGACTTCGGGGTCATGCGGTAATTCTTCCCGGACCTTTTTGACAGCATGCCGTAGGGGTATGCCAGAGCGGAACAGCATTCGGAAGGCTCTCTTAAGTGCTGCAAGTGTTTCAGGTGAAAGCTGTGAAAGCGGGTTGATTTGTGAGCGATGGATACCGATTCGGTTGAGACTTCGGACACGTGCGGGTTGCCCAGCCGAAAGTGCAAACGGAGGTATATCCTGAACGATTTTAGAGCAGCCGCCCCCCATCGCCATTTTGCCAACCCGTACAAATTGATGAAGGGCAGCATAAGCACCGAGGCGGACATCGTCTTCAATGACGACGTGTCCTGCAAGCGAGGCAAAATTCGCCATAATTGTTCTGTTACCGACAACCGTGTCATGAGCGATGTTGACCCAATTCATGAATAGGTTATCATCACCGATGATGGTTTCCCCATCCTGATAAGTTGAGCGGGAGATGGAGACATACTCGCGGAGGGTATTTCGGTTTCCAATTCGGACGTAACTCCGTTCTCCACCGTATTTGAGGTCTTTTGAAGGGTTTCCGAGGGAAGCCCCGAAATAGATTTGGCAGTCTTCACCAATCGTTGTCCATTTTTCAATTTGCACGTGGGGGCCAATGACGGTATTTGCCCCGATTTGGACGTAATCTCCCACCAGAGTATAGGGCCCAATCTGAACGCCTTCCGCTATTTCGGCTTTAGGTGAGATAATTGCTGTTGGATGAATATTTGTCGTCTTCACGAGTGTGCCTCTACTTTCTGAATGTATTCAGCGGGTTTAGAAGTGTTTTTCCGAGTTGTTGAATTTATCCGGTTTCTGTCGGAGAAAGGGCAATAGACAATTCAGCTTCAGTTGTAAGTGCGCCATCTACGTAGACCTGTCCGCTGATTCGCGCCAAAGTACTACGCCGCTGAACGATTTCAACTTCCAATCGGAGCTGGTCTCCTGGAATGACAGTTTTCCGAAAAGTCGCTTTGTTGATAGAACGAAAATAACCGAGTTGTTCCTTCTTTCCAATTTCCTGGAGCAACAACCATGCTCCGAGTTGTGCAAGTGCTTCGACCTGGAGCACCCCCGGCATTACAGGTTTTATGGGAAAATGTCCCTCAAACACAGGTTCATTATACGTCAAGTTTTTAATACCGACAGCCCGTTTACCATTTTCATATTCAATGACCCTATCAAGTAAGCACATCGGGTGCCGATGTGGGAGGATTTTGTAAATATCTTCAGCCTCAACTGTCTGCTCTACTTGGGATTCCAATGCGGGGGATAGCTGAAGATACCCCTTCTCTTTCAGGGCCCGGACGAATTGTGCGTGAAATTTATGCCCCGTACGCATAGCAACGACCTGCGCTTTTGGAAGATGCCCGGCGAGGTAAAGGTCACCGATGAGGTCAAGGATTTTATGTCGGACAAATTCGTCTTTAAAGCGGGGAGGCGTGCTGGTTTGTCCATCCGCTTTGACGACTACAACGTTCTCGTAGCTCGCACCTTTTCCTATGCCCATCTTTTGTAGTGCCTCAATTTCGGCTTCAAAACAGAAGCTTCGGGCTGGTGCGATTTCGTTGAGATAGGTTTCTGGTGTTAATTCCCACGTCGAAATTTGCGGGGTGGTGTTGGGGTGGTCATAGACGAATGTAATTTCAAAATTTGTAGCAGGTAGGAAAATGAGCTGTTTGTTATCCTCACAAAGCGCAAAGGGTTGGGCAAGTTCGATAAAGCGGCGCGGTGCGTCCTGCTGCACGATGCCCACGTTCTGGATTTCCGTGGCGTACGGCAGCGCGCTGCCATCAAGTCCGGGGGGCTCCTGTGCGTTGAGTTCAATTCTTGCATTGTCTATGCCGAGTCCCCCTAATGCGGATAGCAGATGTTCAACGCTGCTAATCGTTGTCCCGTTCTGCTGTAAGCTGGTGCATCGCGGTAGTACCTCTATCCAATTCTCTGGACAGACTTTAACCGCCGAGGTATCGGGTTGGTCAGTCCGTTGAAAAACGATGCCGGAGTCTACCGGTGCAGGTTTGATAGTGAGTACCACCGGTTCTCCCAGCATCAATCCCTTCCCGGAAATTGTAATGTCGCTTTGAATTGTTTGCTGTGAATCAAGCTTTCCCATATTTTCCTTTCGTCTGCGTTAGCAGTGTGTACTTCTGTGCCTCTCCGCGCCGTACCTGCTGTTCCGTTAGCGGTTTCGCGAGGCCGTTCTTTCGCGTTTAATTCGACGAATCGTTCGAGTGTGTTCAGCAAGTGTTTTTGAGAAATGGTGTTGTCCATTGTCAATTGCCACGAAATAGAAATAATCAGTTTTTTCGGGTCGAATCGCGCCTAAGATAGAGGCCATTCCTGGGTTAGCAATCGGCCCAGGGGGTAAACCTTTATGCTGGTATGTATTGTAAGGCGATTCGACTTTGAGGTCAGCCCGTGTCAAAAGACGTTTCGGGTTGCCTAAAGCATAGAGCACGGTCGGATCGGCTTGTAGCCGCCAGTTGCGTTTGAGCCGATTGTGAAAGACACTCCCAATCCGCACACACTCCGCTTCAGTTCCCGCCTCCTTCTCAATAATAGAAGCGAGCGTTATAAGTTCATGCCGTGTCAGACCGAGGTCACAGGTTTCCTCATCCAAGGTTTGGTCCCATCTCTTATCGAATTCAGCAAGCATCATCTCCACAACAGTAGCGGCTGTTGTGCCTTTAGCGAATTTATAGGTATCTGGAAAGAGGTAACCTTCGAGCGTATCTGCTTGAATGCGGTATCTTTCGAATAGGCTCGGCTCATTCATCGCCTTGCGAAAAGCTTCCGCTGTGCCGAACCCTGCAGCCTCCCAAAGTTCAGCAACATCAGTTGCTGTAACCCCCTCCGGTACCGTAAACGTCTGTAATTCAATCTGCCCGTTTTGCAGTTCTTGAAGAATATGCGTGAGCGGCATGTTCCGTCTGAGTTGATAGGTGCCAGCCCGTAGCTTATGACTGACTCCTTGATGCCGGGCAGCCAATTGGAACGCAAGCGGGCTGCGGATTAATTTTTTTGTCGCGAGGTGTTTTGCGATTGTGTGCGAACTAGTCCCGGGGGCAATAGTAACAGAGACTATCTCCGCTGACGAATCCGGTGGTGATAGATAGAAAACCACCGTTAATGCTGCAAAACACCCGACAATTCCGAGCCCGCAGAGTATATAAACTATAGATTGTGCAAGTCGTTTCCAAATCAATATTGCCCCCTTTGGCTATTGGCTTCGCTGGCTTATGGCTGTTGGCTATTGGCAAGAGGAAAAGGGTTTTGACGCGCTTCAAAAAACTGTGCACCTTCACAGCGTCCCTTGCTAATTGCTATTGGCCATTCGCTAATTGCTATTTTGGCTATTGGCAAGAGGGCTCTGATGCGCGTCAGAGACCTTTTTAGAATCACAACATCTTGCTAATTGCTAATTGCCAATTGCTAATTGCCAATCGCCATATACTCTTCTAGGATAAGCACCGCAGCAACCTGATCGATAATGTCTTTCTGCTTTTTAGAGTCTTTGTTGACCTTACGCAAAATGTCTTCCGCCTCCGCCGTCGTGAACCGCTCATCCGCGAATTCAACAGGGATATCCAGCCGCTGTGAAAGCCGAGCACCGAATTTCTGTACACGCTTCGCCTGTGCACCGAGCGTGCCATCAAGTGAGACAGGTAACCCAATAACAATCCGTTCTACCTTATGGATAGACACCAAATCCCCAATCACCATTATATCGCGTTGCCGATTCGTCCGGGTCAAAGTGCAGAGTGGATGTGCGCCAACGCCGAGCACATCAGTAATCGCCACGCCAATCCGAACATCACCGACATCCAATCCGAGTAAAACTGCCATATTCTGTCGATGCTCCTTTTTATGAAAAACCTTTTCCCGCTTATCTGATTTCTATACACTGTTAAAATTTTACACAAAAAATCTGGCAATGTCAAGACAAATATTATGGGGTGTGTAAAATTTTTGTACTTAAACGTGAGTTTGAAAATAAATGTCCGTTTTCTCTATAAATATATCGTCCCTACGGGACTAGGGGTTGGGGAAACATCTGCTTCTATAAATATATCGTCCCTACGGGACTAGGCGTATCGGGGCGACATGTTTAATGTGAACGCCAGACAAGCTAGCCCCAGCGGGGGGGTTGGGGAAACATCTGCTTCTATAAATATAGCGTCCCTACGGGACTAGGCGTATCGGGGCGACAGGTTTAATGTGAACGCCAGACAAGCTAGCCCCAGCGGGGCGGTATCTTTATAGAAAACACAAAAACACAACACAAGCTAGCCCCAGCGGGGGGGTTGGGGAAACATCTGCTTCTATAAATATATCGTCCCTACGGGACTAGGCGTATCGGGGCGACAGGTTTAATGTGAACGCCAGACAAGCTAGCCCCAGCGGGGCGGTATCTTTATAGAATACACAAAAACACAACACAAGCTAGCCCCAGCGGGGGGGTTGGGGAAACATCTGCTTCTATAAATATATCGTCCCTACGGGACTAGGCGTATCGGGGCGACAGGTTTAATGTGAACGCCAGACAAGCTAGCCCCAGCGGGGCGGTATCTTTATAGAAACATCTGCTTCTATAAATATAGCGTCCCTAAGGCGTATCGGGGCGACAGGTTTAATGTGAACAGACAAGCTAGCCCCAGCGGGGCGGTATCTAGCCCCAGCTAGGGGGGGTTGGGGAAACATCTGCTTCTATAAATATATCGTCCCTACGGGACTAGGCGTATCGGGGCGACAGGTTTAATGTGAACGCCAGACAAGCTAGCCCCAGCGGGGCGGTATCTTTATAGAATACACAAAAACACAACACAAGCTAGCCCCAGCGGGGCGGTATCTTTATAGAAGCACAAGTGCCAGACAAGCTAGCCCCAGCGGGGCGGTATCTTTATAGAAAACACAAAAACACAACACAAGCTAGCCCCAGCGGGGCGGTATCTTTATAGAAGCACAAGTGCCAGACAAGCTAGCCCCAGCGGGGCGGTATCTTTATAGAAAACACAAAAACACAACACAAGCTAGCCCCAGCGGGGCGGTATCTTTATAGAAGCACAAGTGCCAGACAAGCTAGCCCCAGCGGGGCGGTATCTTTATAGAAAACACAACACCCTAGCTCATAATCACAAACCTTCTATTGCTACGCATCTTAAAATCCGCGAAATCCGATAAATCCGCGATTCAGACAACACCCCCGAAATTCACGCTTCCAATCCCCTTCCAATCTTCCATCCTTCCCTCTATCATAGTACAAAAACTTTACACACCCCCAATTGCTAATGACGTTGATAAATTATACAGATTTTGCTATAATTTATCCATAAAAAAGTAATTCTAATCAAAAATTTTAAAATCTGATTGATAACAACATCTCGGCAATTCCGGTGATTATGGAAAGATTGGCACTTTTTGGCGTTGAACTTGCTAACGCTGAGTACGATAGCGTCTAATTTTTTACTATCTTTTTTAGCAGATAGCGTCTCTATTAAGATAGCAATTGGCAATTAGCAATTAGCAAGAAAAAGAAAACAAAGAGAAAGAGGTTTTTGACGCGCGTTAGAAACCTGCTTAGAATCTGAAACTCTTGCCAATAGCCAACAGCCAATAGCCAACAGCCAAATTAATACGGAGGAATTGAAAGTGAAAAGGATTAAACAAATTTCGGAGCAGATTCGCGAAAATATAGACCGGTTCTTTGTTGAGGCAGCAGATAATAGGTTTGCTATCGATAAAGTTATCACGGATATGAGGCAGCGGATTTCAGAAGCGAAAAACCTCGTGGCGGAAGCGGTAGCAGAGGAACGCCGCTTAGCGAAAGCTTATCATGAAGCGGTCGTCATTGCGAAGCGATGGGGTCAAAACGCGGAAGAGGCCTTACGGAATACCGATACGGAGCTAGCAAACGTTGCACGTCAACGGCAGCACCGGCAGGAAAATGCCGCAAACCGCTATAAAGACCAGTTAGTCGCACAGCAGGAGATAGTGATACGTTCTAAAACCGCACTCAAAGATTTTTACGAAAGGTGCCAACGGGTCAAAAACCGTGCCGAATTGCTGCATCAACGTCAGAAGCAGGCAGAAACACGGGTTGAACTCTATAAAGCATTGGCAGAATTTAATCAATATGATGAAGATGCTGTGCTTGAACGAGCAGAACAGAAATTAGCAGCGACAGAAGCCACAGCCGCGATTTGGGAGGAACGGAATCGCCGGACCGAACCACAGACAGAGACAACTGACACCGATTTCAACCTAGACGAAGCCCTCGCTGAACTCAAAAGCGATGTACTCGGTAATAGATAACCGGACATGATTCAGACAACAAGCCTTACGAAATACTTCGGAAAACTTTGTGCAGTTGACACCTTGACCCTGCACGTTGACGCTGGTGAAATCTTCGGATTTCTCGGCCCGAACGGTGCCGGAAAAACGACAACCATTAATATGCTAACAGGGTTGCTTCAGCCGACATCTGGAACAGCAACGCTCGCGGGTTATGACATTCAAACGCAAAGTTTAGAAGCGAAATCCATCCTTGGGTTGATGCCTGATACACCGCAACTCTATGAAGCATTGAGTGGGCGGCAGTTCGTTCGACTGATTGCCGATTTGTATGAGGTGCCCCCGGAGCAGTCGGAGGCTGAGATGGGGGTCTTACTCGAACAATTAGAGCTCACGGATGCTGCCGATGATAGAATCAAAGGGTATTCCTACGGTATGCAGAAGAAAATTCTCCTGATTTCTGTGTTGGTCCATCACCCACGCATCCTTTTTCTGGATGAACCGACAAGCGGTCTCGATCCGAGGAGTGCCCGCACCGTTAGGGAAATTTTGCGTGAACGATGTGAACAGGGTTGCACCGTGTTTATGACGACACATATCTTGGAAATTGCAGAGCGGCTGTGTAATCGGGTCGGCATTATCAGCAAGGGCCAACTTCTCGCCCTTGGCACTTTAACCGAATTACAGCAGAAACGTCAGCAGACGCAGGATGTAAAAAATAAACTGCAAGCAACACAAGATACGGGAGGCGAACAGCAATTTACAACACTTGAGGATATTTTCCTTGAGCTTACCGAAACCGATTAACGTTGAAAATGCACAGGAGATAATGCGGACATTTCTAACACCGACAAAAATTTTAATTAAGGCGGCTTTGCAAGGGTGGCGCAACACGCTTAAGGGACATTCGGAGACACGACGCCGGCATCTTCTAAAAGGGATTGGTTATCTCATCTTTATTGTAGCCTTATCAATGTTAGGTCACTCCATATTCAAACATTTACAATTGACAAATGCGGACCCCGCGCTTGTGTTCAATATCCTTAACGGATTCATGATTTTCGGGGTTATCATTGTCGTCAAAGATTTGATGGAGAGTTCCCTAAAAATTCTGTATGAGGCTCCGGACAGCGCACTGTTACGGACCTTGCCGATACAACCCGTTTCGATTTTCGGCTTTAAGTTTGTCCATCTGACTGTGAGCCGTTTTATGAGTATACTCTGTTTCCTAGGGCCGCCGTGGGTGATATTCGGTGTAGTCTATGACCTGCCGTGGCATTTTTACGCTGCGTTATTTCCGGCGTATCTATGCCTGCTAATCATTCTCGCAAGTCACGTGACCGTTGGTATGCTGATAATTGCGCGTTTTTTTTCATCAGGGGCACTGTTTTCCACCCTGAAGGTGGTGGGCATCGTGATAGGTGTTACCGTTGGTTTTCTCCTATCTCTTACGCTGCTTTTTCAATTTGATTCAATGCAGATAAAGCAATATTTTCTCGAGTGGGCCTCCACGAAAACGGTGCATGGCGGAAATTCGCTCACAGCTACAGCGTGGTTTCCGCACCAATGGATAGGCAAATTGATGTTCAGTTGGTCCCCAGCAGCCGAGACAGGGGCACGTCTCCGGTGGGGTCTTCTACTTATCGGGGCAAGTTTTGGCTCCGTGTGTCTTGCGACGTTCATGGCACTGCTAATTTATTCGCGGGGTTGGGAGAACATCAAGCAGTTGCAGACTAAGCGGAAGCCAGCTCGCGCTCCAGGGTCAAAACTGCGTGCTATCGCTCCGACATTCGGGCGCGGAAAAATGTCAGCGATGATACTAAAAGACTTCATCGTCTTCATCAGACACAGCGGCCGTTTCATAGCGATTCTGATGCTAACACTCTTTTTGGCACTCCATATCGGTGTCTTACTTGCACAAGGTAATGTAGGAAATGTCAACGATGCCAAAGTTATCGCTGTCCAGGTTGTACTTTACAGCATTCTTATCTCATTAGGGTTAAGTTGTAGTGGGTTTCGCGAGGAAGCAAAAACGTGGTGGATGCTAAAATCCGCGCCTGTCACATCCCAATTAGTGTTTAGCAGCAAATTCTTAGCGACGTTTCTCTCAGGTGTAATTTATGCGGAATTCTGGATGCTGATAATTGTAAACCTGCTCCAAATTCCCGCAGGTCTCTATACACAGCTGCTGCTAATGCCGATTGTAACACTGATAGCAGTGAGCGCATTGAACACGGCGGTCGGAACCCTGCCGTGGATGGCAAATCTGACAGATGAGCCAAAACCGCTGCTGCGCGGCTTAACCTTTCTAGGCACAATCATTGTAGACATAGGCCTAGTTATCATATCAATGATTGCTTTCGAGCGTCCAAGTATCATCTGGTTTGTTGGATTGTTAGTACTTCTATCAGGTGTGTTTGTTATATCTTATAGGTGGGGAACAAACAATCTCCACAAATTATTAGCCGCTCGGTAGGAGCGTGCTGCGCACGCGACCCTTCCTCGGTAGGAACGTGCTTCGCACGCGACCTCTTCGGTAGGAACGTGCTTCGCACGCGATAGGAATGCACGCACCGCGTGCCGTCACGATTATGTTAATAGAATATCAAGGCATAATACCACATGTGCACCCATCCGTTTTTGTTGCCCCGGGAGCAATGCTCATCGGCGATGTAACAATAGGTAAAGAATCAACCGTCTGGTTTAACTGTGTGCTCCGGGGCGATTTGGAACCGATTCAGATTGGGTGTCGCACAAACATTCAGGATGGAACAGTGATACACATGGACAAAGAGCTTCCGTGTGTTATCGGCGACGATGTCACAATTGGACATGGGGCAATTTTGCACAGCTGCACCATCGGTAACGAGGCATTAATCGGGATGGGTGCAATTCTCCTAACAGGGTGCACAATCGGTGAACGCGCTATTATTGCAGCAGGAACACTTGTACGCGAAGGCCAAAAAATTCCGCCTGGTACAGTTGCAATGGGAGTGCCCGCAAAAGTGCGGAGAGAAACCACCGAAGCCGAGTTCGAACGCGTTCGGCAGGGCAAAGAAGATTATGTCCTACGCGGCAAAATAATGCAAAATAGCCTATAATAACCTAAGTTGCCACATAGTAGCATAATCTTCCAGATTGTGCATATTTGTGTGCAAATTGGAAGTGAACGGGACAAATATTAGCTCATTATCGGCATATTTTCATTAAAGACGGTGTTTCCAAGTCTAAAAACTTATAAGTAGCAACTTGGGTTATAATAGCATAAACCCAAGCAACGCGCCGGGCTGGATATATGGCGAGGGAGGTTTTTCATGAAACCTGCCCTATCAAACCGAAAGGAAATATTAAAAATGGCGAAACATAAATGTTTAATGATTGGTGGAAGCGGTATGGCTGGCGGTTGGATACACAACTTCAGAAACAATTTCAGCGACCGCGTCGAAATTGTGGGGTTAGCAGATGTGAAAACAGATGTCCTTAAAAACCAAGGCGAGGCGTTAGGACTCAGTTCTTCACAACTTTTCACCGATTTTAACGAAGCGTGTGCAACGGTCAAAGCAGATTTTTGTGGTGTCGCAACCCCGCCGCAATTCCATAGTCCCGCCGCAGTTGCAGCGATGGAAAACGGCATGCCCGTTATCTGCGAAAAACCGATTGCCGACACGTTAGACGCTGCCAAAGCGATGGTACGCACATCACAGAAAACCGGATTGCCGTGTGCTATCATCCAAAACTATCGCTACGCCAATAATAAACAGGAACTAGTCCGTATCCGTGAGGAAGGCAAATTAGGACGACTCCAACATATTGTCGGCAGATACGCCTGCGATTATCGGCGTTATCTATCGTGGGGTGTGGATTGGCGGCACGATATGGATTTCAGTCTGCTTTTTGAGGCATCAGTACATCACCTAGACATGCTCCGATTCCTCTCCGGCGGGGATTGTGAAACCTTGGTAGGATTCGGATGGAACCCCGAATGGTCCAGTTTTAAGCATTATTCCAGCGGATACTATTTGATGCGGATGGACAACAGTGTCCACGCCTCTTACGAGGGAAACAGTTCCGCAGCAGGCATCATCAATTGTTGGAATGGCGAACACTACCGCGCCGAATTTGAGGAAGGCACCGTCGAAATCGCAGGTGGAAACCAGATGACCATCCATCGCGTCGGCGGTGAAAAAGAGGTGTATGAGGCGCCCGGTATCCCATATTATGCCCATCAACATCTGTTCGATGAATTTTTAAATTGGCTTGATGGCGGCAAACCTTCGGATACACGGATTGAAGACAACATCAAAAGTTTTGTTCTCGTCATCGCTGCGATGGAAACGTCGGTTGATGGACAACCGAAGCATATCGCGGACTACCTGAGTGACCTGTCAATTTAGTAATTAGCAATTAGCGAATGGCGATTAGCAATTAGCAAGAGGTTTGTGATTCTAAGAACATATCTGCTGCGCGTCAGAGTCCTCTTTCTCTTGCTAATGGTTTCCAATAGTCAATAACCAACAACCAATGCACAACAAACCACCAGAAATACCGCGTGTCCTCGAGGACATTCCTGAAGCGGAGCAGCATGTCCTGCTTGAAAAATTAGCACAGTGGATTGTCCGGCGAAATTTGACCGCCCCTGCTATTCTATTTTTAGAGACCGGCAAACCGCTCAATTTTTTAGGCTCCCAACTTTTAATAGCCTTCAGTCCTTTTGTGCAGGCATTTTTTCGTGGGGACCGGTATCATAAAATCGCGCTTATTCTTGAAAAAGATGAAAACGTCGAATTACTCATACAACTTATAGAAAAATCTGAGGGAGGTAAAGGAGAAACCTAATGGCCGTAGAACTGAGAATGCTCCAAATGGATCAGACCATGACCAAGGGAAAAATTGGCAAATGGCTCGTTAAGGAGGGGGACACCGTGACGCAAGGACAACCCCTGCTAGAGATTGAAACAGATAAAGTTGTCCATGAACAGGAATCCCCCGCTGACGGTGTTATTGCCCAATTGCTTCCTGAGGAGGGCAGCGATGTCCCTGTCAACGCCCTATTAGCCATTATCGCGGCACCGGGCGAGGAGGTGGAACGCGTTGAAGTAGCAGAGGAGCCACCGTCTGACGCGCCAGCGCAGCCTACTGCCACACCTGCCGCTGCAACGAAAACAACCGTTCAAGCTGCCACGACACCTATTAAAAGCACACTGCCGAGCGTAAAAGCATCCCCCGCTGCGCGTCAACTTGCGGACAAACTCAGTATCGACTTAACGCAGGTGAAAGCCTCTGGACCTGGCGGTCGTATCCTTGAAAGCGATGTCCATCGACACATTGAGTTGAGAGCACCGGCTTCAGCGGAACCGGCGCGTCTCAAAGCATCCCCGCTTGCGCGCCGATTAGCCAAGGAATTCGGGCTAGACCTCACCTCACTTAACGGTTCAGGGCCCGACGGTAGGATTGTTCGGGATGATGTGTTGCAAGCTGCTGATGAAATACCCGCTCAAGTGTTCCGGACTGAAACGCCAGAAGTTATTGAACTTAGCAGCATCCGAAAAATTATCGCCGAACGGATGACGATGAGCGTTCAAACCAACGCAAGTGTCACACTTCATACCGAGGTTGACGCGACACCCCTTGCCGAATTACGCGAACTTTTCAACGAAAAATTACAGGGGCAAGCGGTGAATCTCAGCTACACGGACCTGTTAGTCAAGATTGTTGCCAATGCCTTACGGGAGCATCCTCGTCTCAACGCGACCCTCACAGATGAGGGAATTCACCAGTTAGCAGATATTAACATCGGGGTTGCAGTCGCATTAGAAGATGGGCTTGTTGTGCCGGTTATCCACCACGCGGATAAGGCGGGGTTATCCGCAATTTCTGAACAGATAAAAACCTTAGCAGAGAAGGCACGCAACAATCAATTGGCCCCCGGCGCACTTCAAGGCGGCACCTTTACCTTGACAAATCTCGGTAATTTCGGCGTAGATGCGTTTACGCCTATTATCAACCCGCCTGAATGTGCTATCCTTGGAGTCGGTCGGCTTCTCAAGAAACCGGTCGTCCACAACGATGAGATAGCGATTCGGCGCATGTTGACACTCAGTTTGACGTTTGACCATCGTGTTGTAGATGGCGCGCCTGCTGCACAGTTCCTGCAAACGGTGTCTCAATTTATACAGAACCCGTATCTTCTGCTTGTTTAATCTGAATCGCAGATTGACTTCATTATCCATCTACGAGGTCCGATGGTAAAACCACCATTCAACCGTGAGGAGACAGAGGGCAAGTAAGGCAGTCCAACGCCAGACCTCCTGCCGAATAGGTTGTATCAGTGCGGTTTCATTTCGCCGCGGCTGTGATTGGACCTCTGTTGCAGGCGGCAAAAGTGCAGATTCAGTTGCGTCAAGTAGATTAACAGTGAAACGTTCAAGCGGTGTCCCTCCAACAAAGACGGTGTAAACACCAATCTGGTCTGTCTCAGTAAAAACCGCGCCATCTGTTCCCACTAAGGTCTTATCCGGTTTTTGCACCTGAATATCGGATTTCTCATCGGCGGGCACCTCAATACTTAAGTGTTCTCCGGTGCGAAATGCGTTCTGCGTTCTACCGCCTTGAAAAACAAGCCGTTTAATCCGGGCGGTCCCCGCTTCAAACCATTCCAAGCATCGGTAAATAAACAGGGGCCCTTCAGGAATAGTTTTGACCAAGTCACAGATTTTTGGGTTGAACGCATCGAACTCAAAAACTAACATTTGCCTACCCGTTTCTATGCCTAGCCATATCAGCGAACCCTTCTCGGTTTCAACGAGTGAATGTCCCCAGCTCGGTAAATCCCGATGCACAGATTCCGCCACCTGTAACCCTATCAGCGATACGTCCTGCATAAGTGGATGCGTTCTGTTTTCTGCAATAATGGTGACAGGTGTTTGGGTAGTTTGAATTGGGGTTTCCTGCATGAATAGCAGTTCATCCCTCGGATTGATAAACATTAGGTTTTGCGTCTGCAAGGTGCCGAATGCGTCGCGTTTAGGGGTTGTCCCGATATCAAAAACGGTTATATCAGCGTCGCCTGTGCCGTGATATTCATCGGAGGATATCAGTTGAAGTTCCACACGGTCTCCGTAGGACTGCAAGAGATGCTGTAATATAGGTTGTCTTCTGTCACTGACGAGCAAAATCTGTAAGGGTTTTACAGTCTGAAGGCGTGCCCAGGCCTGATTATCCAATTCAAAATCGTCGTCGATGTCAAGGTGTAGGCTGATAACCACCCCCTCTAATCCTTCCGCAGTAGTCATAAAGCGGACAGAATCTCTCTTTCTTGCGGGAAGTTTCAGCACTTTGTCATCGAAACCAACTTTACCTTCTGCTTCCAAACGAATATCAACCGTTTTTGCGGTATCTGTCCAATTCTGCACAGCGGCGAAAACGGTATACGTATTGGCCACTCTCTCCACACTGAATTGCACAATACCGACATTCTCCGCGGTGCCCCCTATCGGGATTTTGTTGATGGGAAGGTCGGGGGTGTCCGGTAAATTCTCAAACGTATCACTGATAAACAAAACGTCATCTTGGGGTGAATCTATGTACCGGACTGCTGCGTCAAGTGCTGGTCGGGGATTAGTAGCGATATGAGTTTGCCTAATATTTTCAATAGCGTGCTGTAGTTTTTCTTCATCCGTTGTGAAAGCCTGTTGGATATATGTGCCTTGTGATGCGTGCGTAGTCATCACCATTGTGTTTCTGCTGCGTGCATGCTTTTTCGCTTCCGCCTTTGCCAATTCGAGGCGAGTTTTTCCGAGCGCGCTCGCCTGCATACTTGCCGAATTGTCAACAACGATGACAGTTTTTCCGAGCGCGGTTCCGGTCCGATGTAACGCAGGGCGCGCCACACTGACAATGACAAGGAGTAAAAACACGGTTTGTAAAATTGGCAATAGGAGGTTTCGCAGACGTTGGAAGGGGATATTCGCTTTCTGCGCTTCAGCACTTGTGCGCCAGAGCAGTATGCTCGGGACAACGTAACGTTGTCGGCGCAGCTTCAGAAAGTGCAGCGCAATCACGATAGGAATAGTTCCGAGCAGATAAAACGCAACCGGGTTCAGGAAGGCCATTTCTCACAGTTCGCAATTGGGAGATTGCTCCTACGGGCGGATAGTTCTATATACCGCGATGGATAGGGTTTAGCTCTGCACCGCGGTATATAGAGACATTGTCCACCGTTAGGCGTTAGGATTTTGGGCCGGGGGTGTCGTCTGTGCTTCTGTAGCAGCGGCGGATTCTGGATTCATTTTTTCGTTGAGCTTATGAATGACCTCCTCCGCATCTAATCTGCCGACTTCACCATAGTTTTGCAGACGTTCACAAGCTACCCGAACCTTATCGTATTCAGCAAGTTCCAGATAGATGTTTGCTAAATTTTTGTGCATCTCTCGGAAGACACCGGGCCAATTCCGTTCACCTTCCTTGTCTACAATACGGGTTGCATTTTCAATAGCCGTGTTGACAACGGTATCGAGCTCAGCTTTTTCTGCAGCGGAGGTAGATGGACTATCCTGTTGCTGTTTCTCATTGTAGGCGCGTAAGGCACCCAACGCCTTATCGCATTGATTGTAAGTCTTTTCAATGCTCAAGACACCTTCAAAGATTCTGGATAAGAACCCAAATTTCATAAAAGCAGGTCTCCATCAGGAACGGATTGCGGTCTATCCTTAAAAAGCACTTTTCAGTTGACCCCAGGTAACTGCCAGTTTGTTTTTCGCTTCCACAGCGAGTGCCGCGGCCACACCGATTTCCATAGAGGTTTTAACCTCCTCCTCGGTCAATGCTTTTGAATAGATGACGGCTTCATCAATAATCGCATCCTCAACCGGGTGGGTGTTTGGACCTTCACCTGCACCGACAAAGATTTCCGCTTTTTCGAATTTCTTAAACACAATGTTTTCGTCTCTTGAGCCGATTAATTCACCATCGACGTATATTTTCCCATCTTTTCCATTGGCGACTAAAACATAGTGGTACCATCTATTCAATTCAAATGTGAAGTCAGGGAGACTTTTGTCTTTGTGGTGTCCCGCATCCCAAAACGGGTGAAAACTGGGGTCCACCATCAGGCGGAATTCGCAGCATCCGACATCTGTCGTCTCAATTGAGATAATACCGTCCCAATTGGAATGCGCCTTTAGATGGAACCACGCTTCCATCGTAACTTCGCCGTTTTCACCGATTGGCACGACAAATTCGTTTGCGGGACTCAGTTTGACAACCCCACCAGTTAAATGGATTGCTTTGCCAAATTGACCGTCAACAAGTTTTCCAGCCCCGGCCAATTCAGCATCGTTGCCGTTGCCGGAGTCATCTTTGACCGTCTGTCCATTAAGTTTATCGAAAGAGTAATAAACGAGGATATCAGCCTGTTCAATAGCATACACGAGGCTGACAGCGAAAATGAACATCAAAGCGAGTGATAAAACAGTTAGATTTTTAATCAATTTACTGTTCCTCCTTAATTTTCTTAGTGACACAATTATAACAAAAATATGGAACGGTGTCAAGGAATAAATTCGTGAAAGTTTTACAAAGTTTTACAACCCCGTTGCTAAAATCTGCGAAAAGTGCTATAATATCAACCATGACATTTTTTGAAGCAATTCTTCTCGGCATTTTACAAGGACTAACCGAATTTCTACCTATCAGCAGCTCGGGCCATCTCGTCTTGGCACAAAAGTTTCTGGGGCTGAAGGAGCCGCTCGTCTTTTTTGATGTGATGTTGCACCTCGGGACGCTAGCTGCGATTGTAGTTGTCTATTGGCGCACAATAGGACGGTTGATAGAAGGCGGATTTTCTGCTGTCGGGAGCTCCCAGTTCTATCGGCATCCGATGGCAACGCTCAACGCGTCTGCTGACCTGAAGTTTATTTGGTTCATCCTACTCGGCTCTATTCCGACAGGCATCATCGCTGTGTTGTTCAAGGATTCGCTTGAGTCTATCTTCGACAAAGTGCAGATTGTAAGCATCATGTTAATCGTTACAGGGATGATTCTTCAACTCCCTCGGTTGCGGCGGAGCAAAGAAGCGGATGCATCCCTGAAAGCATGGCATGCCCCGCTTATCGGCATAGCGCAAGGCGGTGCCATTACGCCCGGTATTTCGCGTTCCGGAACGACTATTTCGTTAGCACTCCTATTCGGAATTTCGGCAAAGACAGCAGCGGAATACTCCTTCCTGCTTTCAATTCCCGCGATACTTGGTGCCGTGGCACTCAAAATACGGGATATCGGAGACACTGCAATCCCTATTTATACAACCGCTGCGGGAATGCTTGCCGCGTTTATCGTTGGTTATATTGCGTTGCGATATCTGTTAGTGGTACTAAACCGTGGCAAATTCTCAATATTCTCCTACTACTGCATCGCTTTAGGGATAGTTGCCCTGATAATTTCTTAAGGCCCCTGCCGACAATTGTTACCAATACGTATACAGCAGCACCTCAGCGATAATGAGTTGGGCGGCCAGCAGCCCCGCAACCCAATAAAAATCTGAACGGGGACGCGTCGTAAGGTATTTGGCAACAGGAATAACGAAAAACGGGACCATGAAAATCCAGATACGTTCCACCTCCATCGTAAACAGGGTCGAAAAGGTGAAAAACAGAAGCGTTATCAGAAAACCGATGACGAACGTGTCCAACTTTTCATGATGAAATATCCACCGAACACCGGCTTCTTTGTTTTCCACATCCTGCTTCCACTCACGGAGTGTTAGCATGAGTTGTCGGAGCCATACAGTTGTTATCGGAATGCCTACGCCAATTAGGAAAGCGAAGAGATTTGCGAAACTCAAGTGGAAATACCGGTCAACGGTTTCGTATCCTGTGCCCATGCCCGCCTCATCTTTTTTTATCGCTGCCCAAAGTGCCTCAATTGGCTGGAAACCTGTTAGGATGAAAAGCAGTAGGTAAAATCCGATGAAACCTGCCCCGGCGAACAGTCCGACCTTCACGTACTGCACGAAACGCTTCCGCTCCAATAGCGCAATGACGCACAAGAAAACACCGATGACCACCGTGGAATACGACATAAACATGCCGAGCGCAAGAGCAATTCCCGTTAATAAACTGTAGGGACGAAATGTGCGCCATCTGAGGTCCGGAGCGGTTTCGCGTGCCCTGGCTTCATAAAAGAGGTAGAGGCTAAGAATTGGAAAGACGCTAAAGGGGCCGTCCATTGACGTTGCGGTAAACATGACAAAGTTAGGCGTGATAAGGAAAAGCAGGAGGGCGTAAAGCGCGACCCTTTCACCGTACAGGCGTTCGCCAAGTTTATAGAGCGGTATGACGGTAACAGCGGTGAAAAGAATTGAGACTAACGATGCGGAGATAAGGTTGTAACCGAAAATTTTACTGGAAAACCATAAGAAAATCACGCCGCCCGGCGGATGCGTTCGCGTGTGGCCAGAAAGCGTATCAAATAGCTCTGGTGTACTGAAATCCCGTAAAAATGTACGGAGCCCATGCTTATCAACATGTGGAACATCGCCATAGTATTCCAGCGACGTTCGGGTGTAGGGCTCCAGTAGGGCTAATATACGCGTTGTCCCGTTTGCTGCCGCCTGTTCCCGATAGCCATCAATTTGTGCAACGCTAATATGAATAGCGAGGAAACAGATAATCGCTATACCGAGCCACACCCGCCGGTTGATACCGTTTAGAAGAAGGCATTTGTGACAGAGATAGAGAAATCCGATACACACAAGCAGGGCGGGCAGAAGCCACAAACTCAGGTCAAGTTGCGGGATGGCGTAGAGCGGGACGAAGTGTCGACTATAGTTAACTGCGCCAAGGTCCAGTCCTGTTTCGCGCATAATATATACCATAAGTTTATGATATAAATAGAAAAACAGTGCAAGCGCGAAAATCTGCGTAACAATGGACTGGACCGCTTTTTTAAAAATACGCATTTTTTCTGTAAGGGGTTATTATTCCACCTAGCCTTCAATCCGCTCTGCTTGCGCTGACCGTTACCCATAAATTCAGGACTACTTCCCGTTTGTTACCAAAGTTCGCATGAACACAGCGAAACTCTCTGCCTGTGCAGCTGTTCGGAGCAGTGCTTTGAGACGTGGCAGGTCTTCTATACTTTCAAGCGACAGCTGTAACGTCTGATCTGTGCCAATGCGAAATCGAGTTTCAAGGACATCCAAGATGCTTTCAACAGCATTTTGTTGTCGCCCTTCTTGTCGCCCCTGTTCGATACCTTCCTGTAAGATATATCGGTAAGTTGATGATTCAAGCATAGAACCCTCCATTAAATGTTTGATTTCCGATGGGTCAGCGATTAACCCGCTCAAAATCCATTGCCATATTAGCGATTGGCAATTAGCGGTTAGCAATTAGCAAGAGGAAGAGGACACTGACGCGCGTTAGAGTTCGGACTGTAATCAGAAAATCTTGCCAATAGCCAATGGTTTCCAATAGCCATTAGCCAGCGAAGCATAATAGGATGTTATCCTTTTACTACAATAACCTAAGTTGCCACATAGTAGCATAATCTTCCAGATTGTGCCATATTTGTGTGCAAATTGGAAGTGAACGGGACAAATATTAGCTAATTATCAGCATATTTTCATTAAAGACGGTGTTTCCAGGTCTAAAAACTTATAATACCATTTTTATTAATTATTCTATCATTACCGGTTGTTGGAAATGAAACGGAGAACGGAAGACACAAACTGGAAGTTTATGCTACGATAAAGAACACAAACTGGAAGTTTATGCTACGATAAAGAACACAAACTGGAAGTTTATGCTACGATAAAGAACACAAACTGGAAGTTTATGCTACGATAAAGAACACAAACTGGAAGTTTATGCTACGATAAAGAACACAAACTGGAAGTTTATGCTACGATAAAGAACACAAACTGGAAGTTTATGCACGATAAAGAACACAAACTGGAAGTTTATGCTACGATAAAGAACACAAACTGGAAGTTTATGCTACGATAAAGAACACAAACTGGAAGTTTATGCTACGATAAAGAACACAAACTGGAAGTTTATGCTACAATAAAGAGATATTTTCAATTAGAAATGGTATAAGTAGCAACTTGGGTTACAATATAGAGATAATAAGGGACAACCAGCATTAATATTATACACTTAAATTGGAACCGATGCCAATCTTTTCAGCAGCCGAGTAAAGCTCCCCATCATTCAAATCGTTTCGGAGGCTTGCAATTGCTGTGCTGCCTCTAATAACGCGTTCGCCAAAAACTCCGGATTAACCTCATCACTGCCGCGGAAGGTGCGCACCCGTTCCCCGTTCACCTTTAGCACAGCGAGCTCTCTGCCGCCCAGATGTATACCGACCTTAGCGTTGCGTGTTTCACCGGGGCCGTTGACTTCACAGCCCATCACCGCAACTGGCATATTGATACCGTGTTTTTCCAAAAGCTCCTCTGCAACAGCAACGATATCTTCATAACCCGCCGTAGGGTCACCGCGTCCGCAGAAGGGACAGGAGATAACATCTAATATATCCTCTGCCATACCGAGTGCCCGCAGGAGTTCTTTGGCAGTTAACACCTCCTCAACCGGGTCGCCGGTAATGGAGATGCGGATAGTGTCCCCGATACCTTCCAACAACAACGTACCGATGCCGAGTGTAGATTTAACGTGTGCACGGCGCGGCGTGCCAGCCTCCGTTACGCCAAGGTGTAACGGATAACGCACCTTCGCTGAAAGCAATCGGTTCGCTTCTATCATCCGTAGCGGGTCGCTGGATTTGACAGAGATGGCGATGTCCGTAAAATCGTGTGTTTCGCAGATATTGACGTGCCGCATAGCACTCTCTACCAACGCGGCTGCTGTCGGTGATGGGTATTTTTCCAACAGGTCTTTTTCAAGCGAGCCCTCGTTAACACCGATACGAATGGGGATATTTGCTGCCTTGGCAGCGGATAACACCTGCGCAATCCGCTTTTCATTACCGATGTTGCCCGGGTTGATGCGAACTTTTGCAACCCCCGCATCTACCGCGGCAAGCGCGAATTGGTAGTTAAAATGGATATCAGACACAATCGGCACTGGGGAACGTTTGACTAAGGCACTGAGTGCCTTCGCGTCTCTCTCTTCTGGTACTGCGACGCGGACGATGTGCGCGCCTGCTTCCGCACACCTTTCAACCTGTGCCAACGTTGCATCGACATCGTGAGTTAGCGTTGTCGTCATCGTCTGAATAGGGATGGGATTGCCACCCCCAATCGGTACCGTTCCTACCTGAATTGTTCGGGTCGGTTTTCGGTTATCAATCTGAATTAGTTCTTTCATAATTTTTGAATTTACTTTGCAGTTTGGTAAGGCGAATCTAAAGAAAAACGAACCTCGCCATATATAGACCGCTTTTTTATACAAGTGTTTTAAGTGCTTCAAGAAAACGTTCATTTTCCCGCTGTGTGCCAATAGTGACGCGAATCGCGTTTGGGTACCCGTAGCCTGCCATTTGGCGAACAATGACCCCTTTTCTCAGCATCGCCTCTGCCAGTTCGGCCCCGGAGGTGTTAACAAATACCATGATGAAATTTCCCTCGGTTTTGATATAACGCAGTCCGAGTTGATCAAAGGCGGCATAGAGGAACATTTTTCCTTCCGCGTTCAGTTTTTGACTTCTTTCAACGTAATCGGCATCTTTCAGTGCGGCGCGTGCGGCTGCCTGTGCAACCGCGTTACAATTAAAGGGTTGTCGAACAGGATTCATCGTGTCGATGACAGAAGCCGGTGCAATACCGTAGCCTATCCGCAAACCCGCAAGCCCATAGATCTTAGAGAACGTTCGGGTGATAATGAAGTTACGCTCCTCCATAACATAGGCGAGCGTCTCTGGATAGTCGGGATGTGCAACGTATTCGTAATATGCTTCGTCGAAGATAACGAGCACATCTTCTGGTACCTGTGCCATAAATTGCGCAGTTTCAGTTGCCGTAACGATTGTCCCTGTCGGGTTATTGGGATTCGCGATGAAAATTACCTTCGTTTTATCCGTAATCGCCGCGGCCATTGCTGACAGGTGATGTGCATCGTTCTGCATCGGAACGACAATGGAGGTTGCACCTGTCACCTTGGCGACGAGCCCGTAGACGACAAACGCGCCTTCAGCGTAAATCACTTCATCCCCGGGGCCGAGGTAGGTTTCACCGACCAATTGTAGCACCTCATTGGAACCGTTTGTTAGAATCAGCTGTTTTTCGGAAACGCCGAGGTGTTTTGCCAAATCTGCTTTGAGATAGTAGGCGTTGCCATCGGGATAAAGATGCACCTGTTTGGCACTATCCGCAATCGCTTGCATCGCCAACGGTGAAGGCCCGAGTGGGTTTTCGTTCGAGGCCAACTTGATAATATCGGAGATGCCGAGTTCACGTTTGACCTCTTCTATCGGTTTGCCGCCCTGATAGGCTTTTATCGTTTCAATACCGGGTTTCGGTTTTAAGTTTTTCTGTGCTGTATTCACGGGTGTCCTAATCTAAATCTGCGTTGACACTCCTTGGAAGTGCAACTTTTGGTTCTATTTCGCTACTTTCTGTCCGCTCCTTTATAGTATAACACGGTTTAGTGTTTTTTTGTAGCAAAATTTAATTAGTCGTTCGATTGCAACATCAATCCACATCAAGTTCCGGTGCTGGGCCATAGAGTGCATTCGTGACCAAGACAAGGTCAGCAAGGTCCACAATTCCATCGCCATTGATATCCGCGCTATTCTCTTTTCCTGTCTGTCCGAGCTGCGACGCAACGAACTCAAGGTCCGCAGCGTCCACTTGCCAATCCCTATTTGCATCTTCAGGAATACGGGGAGGTTCAACAATCCATGCATGACCAACGAGCGGACGTGAATCCGCACCGGTGTTGTCTGTAAGAGCGGCATCGGTTAACGTCAAGATTACATCCGCGCGTTTTATAATCTCAAAAGTGGCGGTAGCAATTGTACCATCGTTTATAATAGCATCGGGGGCTGCACTTCCCGCAAGTGTTACAGCATTTTCTGCAACGACCGGCGGTATAATTTTTACATCTGCTATCTCTATATTGTCCTCAACATCAGGGATATACCGGAGTGCTTCAGCATTGTACAGGACTCTGAATTTATAGCCGGTGACGTTTTGTCCATCAGCCATGTTGACACTAAAGGTCAATTGTTTACCGGTAGGGGGTGCTTCCACGGAGAGAGGAGTGATGTTTAGGCGCGGAATAGGTGCGGGTTTCATCTGCCACAAAAGCGCGGTACCGTCTTTACTTCTACTTATAAGTGTTGTGCCGTCCGCTGAATATGTGAGGGTTACCACAGCCCCTGTGTGTCCTTTCAGGGCACCTTGATGTTTTCCAGCTCCAACATCCCAAACGTGAATGATAAAGTCATTAACCGAACTACTTAACGTCGTGCCATCGGGTGAAAATGTAAGTGCAGCAGAATCTTCGGCATAATAGCCGCGGTCTTCTACTGAATGGAGCGTAGTTTTGTGTTTTCCGGTATCTATATCCCACAATTGAATGTCTCTGCTACCATCTGTACTTGCAAGGGTTTTTCCATCGGGTGAAAACGCAACAGAAAGGATAGGAAGCCGCCGTTTTTCTTCGGGGTTAATTAAATTTGCGAAAGTTGTGTGATGGTTGCCAGTTTTTGCGTCCCAAAGTCGGATTGCCTTTTCACCTTCAGACAGTATTTCAGCGGTAGCAATAGTTGTCCCATCCGGCGAAAACGTTATAGCGTCTATGGACTCGGCATGTCCTTTAAGTGTCAATTTGCGTTGACCTGTGTCCATATTCCACAGATGGATTAGATTGCTAGACCTTGTAGCGACTGCAAATGTCCGGCCATCTGGAGAAAATGCAGCGGCAACAGCCTGATGCGGGTCTTCTTTGAAAATGAATTTCTGTTTATAGGTATTGGTATCCCATAAGTAGACATGCTCCGAGGATTTCCCTACAAGAGTCGCGCTGTTTGGCGAGAAGGCAATCGCCCTGGCGACAAAACCGCCGTTCATATCTCGAATTATATCACTGAATTGTGGTGAAATTAAATGCCACAAGTGCCTGTGTTCATCATGATTGCCCAAAACCAACGTTTTTCCTTCATCCGATACGACTATAGGGTTAACAGGATGGCCATATCCGGTGACAGTAGTGCGAACTTTTGTCCTTTCTATGTCCCACAAGCGGATTATTCCTTCCCGCTCCGCACTTACAAGTGTCCTTTTATCTGGTGAAAGCACAGTAAACTGGACCCGTTCCGTATGCCCATCAAGGACTGCAAGTTTTTCGTTTGTCCGAAAATTCTGGAGGTGAAGTGTCCGGTGCCATTTTTTACTAACGGTGATCAGTTCGCCTTGAGCAGAAAAATCTATGGATGAGAAGATAAAAGAGTTATCCTTTTCCGAAAAAGTTTTTAGCAATTCTCCAGTCCGTATGTCCCACAACAAGATTGAGTTATTCGGGAGGTTACGTTGCGAACCTATTGCGGCGAGCTGGGTTCCATCAAGACTGAATACAACTTTGTGTTGAAAAGAATCAGCAAATTCCTCTTCATGCAGCAAAGTTTTTCGCTGTCCACTGTTGGCATCCCATAACTCAATTTTGTTTTTCCGGGTTATAGTGGCAAGTATTGTACCATCGGGTGAAAACGCCGCATCGGTAACAGTCTCGCTATTTCCCGGCTTGATGGTTGCAAAGAGCTGCCCAGTATGAACATTCCATAACTGCCTCCCGTTGAAAAGTGTTGTCCCACCCGGTGAAAACGCGAGGGTAGCACTGCCTGCCTTAAAAGTTTTTAGGTGTTGATAGTTACGTGAATCCCATAAACGAATCGTTCCATCGTAACCACTACTTGCAAGTAGCTCCCCTTTAGCAGAAAAGGCGATGGCAGAAACAGGTTTTGTGTGTTCTGTAATTAGCGCGAGTTCCGCTCCAGTATCTGCATCATACATCCAAATCCCGATTGAGGTTGCCACTGCGAATTGTGTATTATCTGGTGAAAACTTAATATCATAGATTGTGCCTTTACCCAGACGTGCTTTTGCACCTTCAGGTAACGCAAATTGTGTGTAATCTGTAGGAAGGTTTTGTGTGTGAAAGGGATTAAGCACAGCGGCGTGTGTAGCATTAGGGCGTGCAAAGCTACCATCACTTTTTTCAATTTGCACTTTCGGGAGATGGACAGTTGAAGCCTCCGCCTTTATAACCTCAAATGTAACACTTGCAAGCGTGCCATCGCCACTCTTAGATTCGCTGGGCGGACATGTCCCCACAAGATTGACACGATTTGGAGCACGCATCCACTGGGGCCCTAGCGAGGCATCAAACGTGGCACTCCTCGGAAGATAACCCCCATTCCCACTTGAAACATAGCGAAGTGTGGCAGCATCAAATTCCAACGTAAGGTCATAAACCCTAACGTTTTCACCCCCAGCTATATCAACATTGAGCGTTAATTGCTCGCCAATCTCAGGAGACTCTACGGAAGGCGGCGTAATATTAACGGCTGCTTTTGTCCCAACAAAATGTTTTATGTTCCATAAGAGAACGGTTCCATCTCTACTCCTGCTCGCTAAAGTTGTTTTAGGTCTGGAGAAAACCTCGTTCTCCGCTTGTTCGCTTCCAGACGGTTGCTCAGGTGATAGAAATACTAACGACTCAATAGGCCCCGTATGTCCAATAAGCGTCTCCTTGAGGTCTCCGGTCTGTACATTCCACAAACGGATTTTAGCGTCGTAACCGCCACTAGCGAGGACTGTGCCATCCGGTGAGAATGCTAACGAATGGAACGCATGTTTACTTTCAAAAGTGCGAAGAGTCGGTGAAATTTGTGTGCCTGTTTCTATATTCCACAACCGCACCTCGCGCCACCTGCTGCTAGCGAGGACTTCTCCATCTGGTGAGAACACTAATAGGTCTCCCCCCTCCTGATTTGTAAGAACTGATTTGTGTTGTCCAGTAGCAGTATCCCACACCTCAATTGCTCCCGTACTGTCTCCGGTTACTAAGAGACTACTATCCGGTGAGAATACCATAGCAGTGAAAATTTCTTCAGGTTTTGTAAGGGTTGCTTTCCGTTTGCTTGTGCTTGTGTTCCATAGCTGAATATTGTTAGACCCTGTTCTTAGAGCGAGGGTTTTGCCATCTGGGGAGAGCACTCTTGAATAAAAACCTTCTACGGGGTGGGTAAATGCTATTTCGCGTTTTTCAGTGTGTATATTACAAAGCAATAGGGCAAAGTTTTCCATACTGCTCTTTACACAAGTAACAGTCGTGCCATCCGGTGAAAATAGTAAGGGCTCGATGTATTCTGGATGCACTGTAAAGATAGGCTTGGGGTGTCCAGTACTAATATCCCACAGGAGCAGGTCCCCATGCACCCCAGTTACAATTTTTTTGCCATCGGGTGAGGGTAGCATAGAAGAGATTTTTTGTATATGTGTGAGGATACCTTTGTCCTGTCCTGTTTTCGCGTCCCACAATTGAATTTTACCATCGGTACTGACACTTGTCAGTGTTTTGCCATCCGGTGTGTATTCTATCTCGATAAATGTGCTAGGTTTTGTAATAGTCAGCTTATGCTGTCCTGTTTTCGCGTCCCACAACCTAATCATGTCCCAACAAGCCGTAGCGAGTGTTGTGCCATCGGGTGAATATACCACTGAATGGACACTCTTTGTATGTCCAGTAAGGACAGCTTTCAGCAGGCCTGTTTTCATGTCCCACACCTGTACTGTCCGGTTCCACATCCCACCGAAGGCAAGTGTCGTTCCATCCGGTGAATACGCTACGGAGTTAAGATTTCCTTCCTGCCTTATAGAAATGATTTTACGTTGTTCCGTTTCTATATTCCACAACGTAAGTGCTAATGTCTGTGAGGGAAGTTCAGTTACGAGCGTCGTGCTATCCGGAGAGAAGGTGTAGGCACGTGCTCCCGTGGGACGTTCTTTAAAGAAATTTTTCCGTTCAAAGGTCCGTGTATCCCATAACGTGTCGCTGGTAGCCAATAATTTCCCATCTGGAGAAAATAGGGCAGAACGCCAAAATCCCATGAGGGTGGTTATGTGTTTGCGAGTCTGTACATCCCAGACCCGAACTTTTCCATCCCAACAGACAGCGGCGAGCATTTTCCCATCCGGAGAAAACGATACGGTAGGGTCATGAGGTGTATTGCCAGAAAAATCTTCAAAATCTTCATCGGTATGTCCTGTAAGTAGGGCAAGTTCTTCACCCGTGTGTGCGTCGGACAGCCATGTTCCAATCTCACTGCCAACTGCAAGCAACTTACCGTCTGGAGAATACGCAATATCGTTTATCTCTCCTTTACCGATACGTGCTATGGCATTTTCAGGCAGTTCCCAAGCAACACCTTCTGAAAATGGGACGACAATCAACAAAAACAGAACAATAAACTTACTCCTATATTTCACTTTTCCGCCACCTCCCCGTTTTTAACGATAGGCCTGGAACGTTTTCCCGTTTTGTCAGAGAGAATCAGATGCGATATGCTCACGGGTGAAAATGTATCAGCAACAACCTCAAATGTTACAAACGCAAGCGTGCCATCACCTTTCCCCATACCTATTAAGGCGGTAGCCGCAAGTGTCACCCGATTTTTCTGAATAATCGGTTTGATGAAAAACGCCTTGCCGGGCAGATAGTCTCCGTTGGCACTAGAGACATATCGGAGGGCAGCTTCATCGAATTGGAACGTTAGTTGATACCCGGCAACGTTCGCAGCCCCCGTAATTTCAATCCCGAAGGTTAACTGGTCGCCAATTGCTGGAGATACCGGGGACGTGGGGGTAATTTTCGCGACTATGTTTGTGTCAAACGTCTCTATCGGTTTCCATAAAACGATTGTCCCATCGTAGCTGGCACTAGCAAATGTACCATCTTTCGGTGAAAACGCCATTGAAGTTACAGATGAGCTATGCCCATCAAGCCTTGTTTTACGTTGGCGAAGGTGCACATCCCATAATTCAATTCCTACGGAACTCCCGGCAAGAATTTCGCTGTCTGGAGAAAATGCAAGAAAACTAGCGTGTTCATAAGGAAGCGTAGAAAGATTTTTACCAGTGTTTGTGTCCCACAACTGAATCGTTTCGCCGCTGCTAACAAGCACTTTTCCATCTGGTGAGAATGTCAATGATAGATTATTATCGAGATGTCCTGAGAGGGTATTCTTGTGTTGTCCTGTTCGTGCATCCCACAATTGAATCTCCCACTCTCCCCCAGTAGCGAGTATTTTCCCATCCGGCGAAAACGCTAAAGAGGTGGTGCTCCAAGGATGTCCCTCAAGCTCAAACCGCTGTTTTCCGGTGAAAACGTTCCACACCCGAATTTCTTTCTTACTTGCACTTGCAAATGTCTCCCCATCCCCTGCAAACACAACGTTATTGACAGCATTTGTGTGTCCTACGAGCAGTTTTAGTGCTCCGCCGGACCGTACATCCCATAAAATCGCTGTTTTATCCGCACTTCCACTAACAAGCATTGTGCTATCCGGAGAAAACGCTAACGCGTGAACTGTTGCCGTATGTCCATTAAGCGTCGCAAGTTGTTTGCCTGTGTGGGCCTCCGAAAGTTGTAATGTTCTGTCGCCACTTGCACTTGCAAGTGTTGTTCCATCTGGCGATAGTGCAACGGCAGAAACTGCGGTTCTATGTCCATTAAGCGTCGCGCGATATTTACCGGTATCAGCATCAAACACCCAAATTTTATCCGTTCCATCTCCACAGACCAGCGTCTCGCCATCTGCGGAAAACATGACAAAAGGATGTCCAGAACGATGTACCTGTATACCCGGGTATTCAATTTTTACCCTCAGCTTCCGGGTGTGCGCATCCGATAACCGGATGTCAGCGTGACTCTGACTTACGAAAGTCTCGCCATCCGGAGAGAACGCCAACCGAGCGGACGGTAACAATGTCCTTCCAGCTACTTGGGGGGTGTCATCTTGGCGGGCTGCATGGAATTGCTGACTGTCTAGGTCCCACCATCGAATTGTAGTGTTTTGCCAATCTTCAGTGGTAACAATTTTTGAACCATCAGGAGAAAACACAACTGAAAAAATGTTACCGAGTTGAGCATCCAGTGCTGTTTTCTGTTTTCCAGTGTGTGTATCCCATAACCGAATCGTGGAATTTCTTTCACCTTGACTAGTGACAAATGTTAAACCATCCGGTGAGAATGCTACCGTTCCATAATTGTTATTTGCAATGGACGTTATCTGTTTACCGGTATGGGTATCCCACAAGCGGACAGTTGCGTCGCGCCCCCAACTTGCAAGCCGCTTACTATCCGGTGAGAAGACCACCGAAATGACAGAATGTGCATGTCCATTGAGAGTAGCCCTGGGTTCTCCGGTAGCAGCATCCCACAAACGGGCTGTGCCATCCGTACTTGCACTCGCTAATGTTGTGCCATCGGGTGAAAACGCTAAGCCTGTAATCCACCCGGTATGTCCTATAAGCACCAGCTTCTGTTTTTTATCGGCAACGTCCCAGAGTCGAATAACGCTGTCCATTTCAGCAGGTGCCTCGATTTCCCTGACCCGTTTAAATTCCTGTATCTTACTGCTTCTACCTGCGCCGCTAGCAAGCGTTGTTCCATCCGGTGAAAATGCCAAAGCTTTCGTATCCCCCGCATGGCCGGTCAGTGTTGCAAGGTGTTCAAAGGTCTGGGCATCCCACAACCGAACTGTCCGGTCGTAGCTCCCGCTAGCAAGCGTCGTGCCATCGGGTGAAAACGCAACCGAAGTAACAGCGTCCGTATGGCCGGTAAGTAGAGCAAGTTCAGCACCGGTATCTGCATCATGTATCCAAATTCCGATAATAGCACAAGCAACGGCGAGTCGAGTTCCATCCGGTGAAAAGGCAAAATCAACCGCGCGGCCTCTACCGATACGCATTATCGCGCCTTCAGGCAGAGCACGTGGAGGCGGACTAGGACCACTCGCGACAGCCGTCGATGATAACAACGTGCTTGCAATCAGCAACAGAAATATGATAGAGGATAGACGACTTTTCACAATAGGTAACCTCCTTTTCAACCAATGCGTTTTCAAATGCCGTATAGAAAAGAATTTAGCACAAATTCGCGCCAGCTGTCAAGATTTTTTTGAAGAATTCCCCCGGGTGTGTAAAATTTTCGCACACTAGTTTGTAGTAGGGCGATTCATCGCCTGTCGTGCTAATTCCGCGTTTTCCGTGTTCTCCGCGTAATCCGCGATTTGCGGCGTATTCGCCCAAATGCGACGTGCATTCAGATTTTGGAAGATTAGCAAATGGAGAATAGCAATTAGGAGAGGGGAACCTATGGAAAATAGTGGAGGGGTAAAAGTGCCTGAAATCAAGACGATGGCAAACTAAACGCTGTACGATTATGAAACGTGTGGACTACAAATGTCGGAAGTGTGGGAAATGCGCGACACAAGTGAATCACGAAACCTGCAAATGCCTCGGCAGAGAACGCCTCAGCAATCTGATCGCCACTTGTCCAGTTACGGTTATATATCTCCCCATATAATTGTTTCAACTATCTGGGAGACTGCATCTACCGTATCATTAGGCATCTCACACAGAAACACCGCTCTTCTCTCTCGCCAATCTAGACTCTTTACCTGATCTGTCCGGATAACACCTTCTACTTCTAGATTTGTTGGGATTTCAACCTCAAACCCCCTCCTCTATTTGTACGGGTGATTGGGCACATAACTGCCACGTTTTTCGCATTGTTAAAATCCCAAGAAGAGAGCACAAGGGCCGGTCGCCAATCCCGAATCTCTTTGCCTGCTTGCGGGCTGAAGTCAATATCTATTACATCCCCTCGCACTGGGATGTAATACCATTTCTAATTGAAAATGTCTCTTTCTTGTAGCATAAACTTCCAGTTTGTGCGTTCTTGTAGCATAAACTTCCAGTTTGTGCGTTCTTGTAGCATAAACTTCCAGTTTGTGCGTTCTTGTAGCATAAACTTCCAGTTTGTGCGTTCTTGTAGCATAAACTTCCAGTTTGTGTCTTCCGTTCTCCGTTTCATTTCTAACAACCGGTAATGATAGAATAATTAATAAAAATGGTATAATACCAAATTAACACAATTCGTCTTGTTCCACTCTGCCGCTCCAGCGGAGCGTATGTGAAGACGATGAATCAAATGAATTTGGTATTAGTCCCAGTATTCGGGCAAGCAGCCCGCTCTTTAAGGACGATATATTTATAGAAAACAACGCAACCCAGACAGACTAAACCCCAGTATTCGGGCAAACAGCCCGCTCCTTAAGGGTGATATGTTTATAGAATGTTGACTTATGGCCGTATGTGAAGACGATGAATCAAATAAATTTGGTATAAGTTGGGTCGTACGGAGTTACTGCTACCATACTTCATGCCCTACTGCCGGTCCGGTGTTTATTTCACCTGAGGCTGCATGCTTGGGTTCCTGTGCTAACAGGTCCGCGAGTTTCAGGCGCGGGAGATTGGCAGGACGTCCCGTTTTTTCAGGACGATGTGGCTTGAGAGAGGTTTTAACAGTCTCACTATGTCCGGTTGTGCTGTGTTCCTGTGCTAACAGGTCCGCGAGTTTCAGGCGCGGGAGATTGGCAGGACGTCCCGTTTTTTCAGGACGATGTGGCCTGAGAACGGTATCGGCAGTTTCATTCCTGATTTTCACGTTAGAATCCTCCTCGTGTTTCTCAATGACGTTACCGATGAAGTGCATCACGGGAATCAGCGGATGATTTTTATCGGGGGTTGTCGTTAATATAGTTTGTCCCTTTAAGCTTCAGCTATTCTGTTTCAAGTGTGTCAGGGACCTACGAATATAAAAAATTAGTACGTCGGCAATTTTTTTATAAAAATGCTGAATTTTTACGGAATTCGGTTAATTTTTTTAGATTTTAGCATTTTCCACCCTTCCACCCTTCCACCCAGATTTTTTTTGAATCTGCTTGACACAGTTCATCAAATATAGTACACTGTATCCATGCTCACAGAATACAAAGCGAGGATAAGACCATGATTGATTTACAACTGCAAGAATATCTTTTTGACGTACAAGGCTATCTCGTCATTGAAAATGTCCTGACTTCAGAAGAGCTAGCAGCCCTCAATCGACACATCGACGAGCAGGAGCTACCAACACCGGGAAAGGTTCAAAGATTTGGAAGCGCGCCGGACGGTTCCGGTTTCCTACAGTGGGGAAAGACCTTTTGTGACCTGCTAGACCACCCGAAAATTATGCCGATACTTCAATTTCGGTTGGGGGACTGTTTTCGACTTGACCGAATTTACGGTATGTATATGCGCGAAGGAATGCCGAGAGGCGGACTGCACGCCGACTACGGGGCTTCGTCACCTATGTCAAAAGCGAAGCCGGGGGAGTATTACTCTTTTCGAGATAATGAAATTCACAACGGATTCGTGGTTGTGACATGGAATTTAGCTGACACCGGCCCCGGATTAGGCGGGTTTTGCTGTATTCCGGGCAGCCATAAAAGCAATTTTAGGTTACCAAGGCAGATAGGGGAGGCACCCGAAAAGGCGGAATGTGTCGTTATTCCGAACGCCCCTGCGGGTTCAGCGATTCTCTTTACCGAAGCATTGACGCACGGTACCGCAGCGTGGCACGGAAAGCATGAACGGCGGTCCCTATTATATAAGTATTGTGTTTCCCAGATTGCGTGGACATCCCGCCGTGTCGCTATGCCGGAGGATATAGAGCTAACAGCGCGGCAGGAGATTCTGTTCCGTCCACCTGCCGACCCACATCGTCATTTTCCATCGATGTTTTAACGAATTACTAAACTTTGGACAATTTTAGGGGGGAACCCAACGTTCTTGTCAAACGGATAGGTGGAAGGGTGGAAGAATGGAAGGGTGGAAGGGAGAAGAGGGGGTTGACGCGCGGCAGAGATAGGCTTAGCATCACAACCTTCTTGCTAACTGCCAACGGCCAACGGTTTCCAACATTCTATAAACATGCCGCCCCGCTGGGGAAACCGCCCTTTGGAAACCCCATCGAAGGAAACCATTTTTCTCTTTTCTCCTCCTTGTGTGAGGGACTTAGAGAAAAATCAGAGATGCTTTGAAAGCGGGGATCCGGCTCACGGATATTGTCCAAACTATAGTAACGAATTAATGTGTGACGTTAAAGATTGCGGAGCGCATCCTGATAGACCGCTTGAAGGGGGACATCATTTTTTTCTGCAAGGGTTTTGCAATCTTCGTATTCAGGCACTGTCTTGATAAGGACTCCGTTTAAATACCCCCGTTTAGCGTGAACGGTGCCCCATTGCGTTTGTATCTTAATAAAATCACGATGCAGTTTCGCACGGTCAGCAGAATAAAACCTAACGCCAAATGTTGTGGTCTCGGTGAGGAGGAGTTTGATAAGGACATCCCGTATACTGGGGGGACAGAGCACATTTATCTGTGTCGCAGGTCTGCCCTTCTTCATGAGAATAGGTACGAGAAAAACATCCAGGGCCCCGTGTTCAAGCAGTTTATCCATGACATACCCTGTAATTTCGGGAGACATGTCGTCTACATTGGTTTCAATAATTTCGATGCGGTCGCTGAAACCGATAATGGAGTCCCGCCCAACGGGCGAGGTGCCGTTGGGTTGAGATGTTCAGGTGTGCGGTTGGTGTTTGGTCGTGTAGGGTGAGAATTTTTCACCGATACAGATTCGTAGAAGGTTGGGTTGTGCATCTAGGTCACGAGTGCCTGCACCGTACCCGATTCGTTCAAGTGTCATATCCGGCATAACGCCAAAGTCTTCTGCAACCGTTGTGATGAGTGCCGCGCCGGTAGGCGTGACCAATTCCTTCGGGATGTCGGTCTGGCGAATCGGCACGCCATTTAGGAGCGCAAGAGTGCCAGGGACAGGTACCGGCATCGTGCCGTGTGCACAGTGGACGAACCCTCGCCCGAGGGAAAGGGGTGAGGCGTAAACAGCGTCAATGCCGAGTTCTGATAAACCGATGACCGAGCCGACAATATCGACAATAGAATCGATGCCACTAACTTCATGAAGGTGAACTTTGGTTTTATCGGTGTTATGTACCTTCGCCTCCGCTTCGGCGAGTCGGTCAAAAATGCGTTTTGCGGTGTCGCGAATAGTTTCATCTAGACTGCTTGCATCAAGGATGTCGAAGATATCCGCGAGGTGTCTACTGGGGCCATGCGTGTGTCCGTGATGGTGCCCTTCTTGTGCAGTGTCCGCTGTTTCGACAACTGCTTGTGTCCCAGTGATACCGTGTTTTGTGGTTTTTTGAAAGTTGAGGTCAAATTCGGTATCGAGGTGCAGTTTTGCCAATTCGGCTGTGATTGTTTCGGGGGCAACCCCAGCATCAACGATTGCCCCGAGGGTCATATCGCCGCTGATGCCGGAGAAACAGTCAAAATATGCGATTTTCACTTGCAGGTGTCTCCACTGTGTTAGTTGTGGTTCATTCGCCAAACATTTATGATATACACATAATAACCACAAAAGTCCTTTCCTCCCCACTTTAGGAATGGGTTGTTGGTTTCCCAAATACTGGGGGGGTTCGAGGGGGTGTATTTAGAACGTTCAAAACCAAATCTAATTACCTAGCAGGACTTACGCAAATTTAGCAGACCCCTCGTAGGGGCGGGGTTTTCCCGCCCGCTAATCTGCCGCTAAATCCCACTATCATAAGGATTTATCAATGCGCTGCGTAAGGCCTGACCTAGAAAACTACTTAACCCCTTTGAAAGAGTTCTAGGAGGAGATTTCTCGATTCATGTCGCCTGAGTTTTTCGAGTGCGTCAGTTTCAATCTGCCGGACCCGTTCACGGCTAATCGCAAGTGTTGTCCCAATTTCAGCGAGCGTGTATTCGATACCATCAAGGACACCATAGCGAAGAACAATGACCTGGGTCTCGCGCGGGGTGAGCGTTTTATTGAGGATTTCTTCTAGAACCTCAATCTTGGAAAAGTTCAACAGCTCAGTTTCGGGACTAACCTGCGTAGTATCTGGAATGAGGTCCCGAATGGTCATATCCGGGGATGTCTCCTTAACGGGGGCATCCAAAGAGACAGGTTCTTTGGTAGCTTGCAGGATTTCATCGACCCTTTTCTCAGTGAGTTCAATCTCCTGCGCGATTTCTGGAATTGTGGGTTCCCGGCCGAGTTTCGCTGTGAGTGAGATTTGCACCTGCTTGATTAGGCGCCGTGTTTCACCGATGTAACAAGGCACGCGAATAATTTGCCCTTGCTGATCCAGTGCGCGTTTAATGGATTGCATAACCCACCATGTAGCGTAAGTGCTAAATCTGTAACGGAGGGTATGGTCAAATTTCTCAACAGCTTTCATAAGACCGATGCTCCCTTCTTGCATCAAATCGAGAAAGGTTAGCGCGGTTTTGCTAAAGTGGTGCTGCTTAGCGATGCTGGCGACAAGTCGAAGGTTGGCCTCGACAACTTTCAATTTCGTTCCGTGTGCGCGGTCATCCGCTGCTCCGAATTTTTCGATTAGCGTCTTGAGGAGTTTGAGGTCCGTGTCAAGAGTTTCCAAAAGAGGGCGGAGCGTTCTTGGGGTCCACCGCGTTTTGGAGGTCTTTCCGATTTTATCTTGTCCCATTTCCTCTAAAAGCGTAGGCGGCAGCTTCTCTATCAGCAGGACCATCTCATATTGTATGAGTGTAAAGTTTTCAAGCAAACGGGCCTCATCCGCCAGCGTTAAAGAGGAGGCTTTAAGCCAGGGCTTCTGCTTGATGTCCGTGGCCAACCGATTTTGCTTCAGCTCGGCAGCGATTACAGCTAATTTTTCAGGCTGTTTGCGTGTCTCTTCAATGCTGATCTGAATGGCATGCTTGGCATATTCTCGAAACCTACGGTCAAGGGTTGGCATCCAGCTCTCAATCGCTTTGATAATGCCCAAAAAGCCCGCCTGTATCAGTTCCGGACACAGATTCTCGGATGAGTCCGGACTTTCGACATGTTCTTTAAGAAGGTGTAGGGTGCCAGTGAAGAGCTCGGATTTAATCGCTTCCAGCTCTTGCCACCTGGTCTCCAATTTTTGCGATAAATCTTCAACGAGCTGGATTTGTGTCTGAATTTGCTTTATAATAAGGCCGTGGTCTTTTTGTTCGGGCTCCAAATCTGGTTGAGGTTTGCGGCGACGTTTCGGGGAAAGATTCAGCGAGTTCACAACCCATGCTGGAAGTTGTCTAAAGTACTTCGTAAAAGTCTGAACACCTTCTTGGTAGTTTTCAAAAAGTGTCCTTTCCTCTTCAGGGGTCAGCAATGGGGTTTTCGATATGGTCTGTAGATACGTGAAGGTTTCATCTTTTGCTGCGGTAGTGCTGGTGTTTTCCTCTTTTTTCTCCTCAGCAGCAGACATCTCATATTCGACCGGGTCGACAGGGAAAAAGGTTCTCATTTTCTATTCTCCTTATGTGTGCTAGTGCTTCGTTTACTTCGCTCATTTACGACCGGGAAACCGCTAGAAGGAAGCGCGTTCGGTTATAAGGAAACTATATTTACAAAACTCTCGAAGAGTCTTTAGACAATTTTATTAACGCAAATATTTGATAAAAGTTAACAGTAAATACTCCGATGACATCTGCAAACGTTAACCTATTGTCCTCGGAGCTCATCCCAAAAATTGGAGGCATTTCATGCAGAAAATAACGCAAAACGATGTTATTCAACGCTCATTAGCGGGGGAATCCTTCGCGAGCGAAAACTTGGCTAATTTAGATTTATCGGACCAATCACTTGTCGGTCTTGACTTTTCATCGGCAAACTTGAGCGGGGCAAACTTGAAAAACGCTGACTTAACTGACGCGAATTTAAACGATGCAAATCTCACCGGCGCAGATTTGTCGGGTGCAGTACTGCTGCGCACATACTTAGTAGGTGCGAATCTAACAGAGGCAACGCTAGAGGACGCGAATCTATTTGGCGCGTTCCTCAGTGGGAGCCTTCTATCCGGTACAAACTTCCGTGGAGCAGATTTACGTCGTGCTACGCTTGGGTGCCCCAAATGTGTTCCTGCTGCCCCATTTGGTGCTCTCACAACTTTCGAGAATGCCAACTTAGAAGAGGCAATTTTCGGTGAAATTAAACTACAAGGCATCGTTTTACTCGGCGCAAATTTTAAAGGGGCATACCTCTACGAGGTCGACTTATCCGAAGCGGTTTACCGCGAAGCTGACCTGGCAGGGGCCATTACGAAACAGGGGAGGAATTAACCTACAACTTCCCACCAGCCACCGAATACACAAAGGCTGCTGTTTACACCGCTATTGGTTTACTCGCCAAACATTTACGAGCTATAGAACTCATGTAATACACCCAAAAATCCCTCCCCCCGCCTGCGGGGGTTAGGGGGGGTGGAGCTGGCGAGTAAACCATTATACACACAAACGGATCGTAAACCGTAAGCCTAGTGCTCTGTCAAGTCTTATTGGACTATCATAACTGAACAGCAAAACGGGCTTGTCCTTTCATGTCATGAGACGTTAATAATTCTAATAAGTTTACAAATCCGTTTATTTTTCATTTTTTTTATACAGCAGTTTTTGCCTATTTGCGTTCGTATTGCAACGTTATCTGGCGAGTTGTTGTTCACACAATTTTCGGTAGAGTCCACCTTTTTCCAACAACTGCTGATGGGTTCCACTTTCGAGAATTTCACCATTGTTAATGACAAGTATTTTGTCCGCACGTTTCACGGTTGAAAGCCGATGGGCAATGATAAAGCTTGTTCTGCCCGCCATAAGGTTTGCTAAAGATTCTTGGATGATAGCTTCAGATTGTACATCCAGGGCGGAGGTTGCTTCATCCAGGATAAGAACCGGTGCATCTTTTAAAATGGCGCGGGCGATGGAGAGACGTTGTTTTTCGCCACCTGATAGATTTCCGCCAGCTTCACCGATTGGGGTATCGTACCCGTGCGGCATTTCCGTTATAAATTGGTGTGCATTCGCCTTTTTTGCTGCTTCAATAATTGCAGGTTGAGTCGCCTTAGGGGAGCCGTAACCAATATTTTCTAGGACAGTCCCATCGAACAGAAAGGTATCCTGTGGTACAAGGGCAATATTGCCCCTCAACGATTCCAGCGTGACCTCCGCTATCGATAAATTATCGATGAGAATTGTTCCGGTGTCAACGTTATAGAACCGTAGCAATAGATTGAGAAGTGTTGTCTTTCCACTGCCGCTCGGGCCGACGAGTGCAATAATTTCCCCGGGTTCCACGGTAAAGTTTACATTTTTAATAACAGGTTGCTCCAGATAAGCGAAAGAGACCTCTCGGAATTGAACCGCCCCTTGGACGTTCGGCAGTTTGCGTTTTCCATCAGTTTCAGTGCCGGGTTCTGTTTTAAAATCGAGGAGCTGAAAGATGCGCTCCGCCGAGACAAGGCTTTGCTGTAACACATTATTAACGCTCCCAATTGTTTTAATCGGCTTGAACATTTGTGCAACCATAACGAAATAACTAACAAACCAGCCGATTGATAACTTCCCCTCGATGACCTGCCAGCACCCAAAACCGAAAACGGTTGCACTGCCAATAGCACTTATCCATTCAATGACTGGCGGAAGAAGCGCAGCAAATCGGGCGCGGCGAATTGCCGAACCGTATTGTCTGGAAGTTACCGCTTGAAATCGTTCCAACTCGGTTGTTTCAGTCGTAAAACTTTTGATAATATTGATACCCGACAACGTTTCCTTGAGTTGTGCATAGATATCCGAACTCCGCTTCTGAATTTCTGTACTGGCTTTACGGACACGCGCTCCGATTCTTGCAATAAAAAACGCTAGCATCGGCAGCACCAACATGGCGAAAATTGTCATTTGGAGATTCTGATATAGCATAAAAGCGACGAAAAAGGTGACCTGAATAACAGCACGCATAATTGCGGCGGTCGCCCCCACCGCTTGCTGCCACATTCGGACATCATCGGTAACACGTGTCATAACGTCACCGGTGCGATGTTCCGCAAGCACTCCAAGGGGAGCTAATACGATTTTTTCATAGAGTTCATTTCGGATGCGGAGGCTGAGTTTATTTCCGACACGCTCCATCAAAAAATCGTTAGCGTAGGCGAAAAAACCCTTGATAAAAATGAGGCCGAGGACACCGCCCAAAATTCCAAAAAAGAAGCGCAGAGCCGCTTTCACATCTGTCAATAAAATGTCAATTCCCTCAAAAACGCCTTTAATATGAAAAAACCGGATTGAAACAGGGTCGGAAGACTGCCTGAAACCTTCAAGCTGCGTGAGTGCGTCAATCGTATCCGCTAAAATCTGAAGGCGTCCAAGTTCGCAAGCAGTCATGACGAAGGCACAAATCATCGCCAACACAATTGAACCGTTGTAAGGGATTATGTACTGTAAAAATCGAAGAAAGATGTTTTTTTGACGCAAGGAGTCATCACCTTGACACGAAATGCCGGGTGCTGCGGCCATCTTCTGCAAGATGCGGACACAGCTAAGGGGTGCTGTGCTTAGAGTCTTCCAGCAAATTGGTGGTCACCAAACTGGATAACCTGTATTTGCTCAGCAGCGTTTACTTTGCAGCGGATGTTCAGCTTCCGTTCGCGGAAGTTGATATTTTCAATAACGCCGAGGGCGAATGTGTCCCCGGTGCTGCCGATTAATCCTACTAAACGGTGTCGAAAATAAACAGGGAGTTCCGTTGTAATATGGGCTAGGCTCAAAAAATTTTTGAGGTTCGTGAGTGCCAATTTAGTCGGTTTTTTCCGGGCGACGAGGCTCAAGGTCCGGTGTCCCCATTCGGCGTGCAGTACTTCAGCTTCAGCGTGCCGTGTGAGCATCTCTAGTTCCTTGTCGTTGGCGATTCTGCCATTGAAAAACGGGGTACGCGCGCCTCGGAGCTGTTCGAACGGGACTGTTTGCAGTTCACTTTGAGCGAAGTAAGCCTCAAATCGTGCTTTTCTATTTCTTTTCCGAGCTTCACTACTTTTGGGTCTCACCTGTTTATGCGGTAAAAGGTAGTGAAGTGTGAGCCAATTTAGCTCGCTATAGCACGCCACAATCCGTTCCATACTGCCGGACCGGCCGAGGCAGATAACGTGATTTGGTCGGAGGAGCTCAATTTTTTGTTGCTTCAACGTGACAGCGGCTTCTTCACTCACATAGCCTGTTGTATCAATGACAGTGAATTCTGCTCCTGCTTTTTGTGCGGCATCCGCCATCAATCGGGTACCTGTTAGGACCGGGAGTAGGTTACGCTGCGGTGTTATTGCTCCGGCAAAGTAAAAAGCATCAACTTCTTGATTAAGGTGTTGACTCGGGGGTTTTCCGGGGGCAGGTGTCTTTTGGGGTAAAGCACCAGCACCCTCCTCCGCAACCGACGTTTTATCTTCAGACCCATCAGTTGGAGCTGGCTCAAAAAGTTTCATGCCAATTGTAGTTGGCGGGCCAATTTGGGATTGTCCGATGTCCGCATCAACCAAGGCGGTTTTCAACGATTCAGCAGTGGCAAAATCAATCAGGTAACGACAGAACGTTGATTTTCCCGTATCCGGGGCACCTATTACAAGGACGCGGTGATGCGGTGCAACGATGCGACTTGCAAGCTGCTTCCAATGATGGTTAATTTTATATGTGCGATTCATGCCGATATCTCCTTATACCAAATTAACACAATTCGTCTCGTTCCACTCTTCCGCGCCAGCGGAGCGTCCGTGAAGACGATGAATCAGATGAATTTGGTATTAATCACCAAGGCTAAGTTCATAGCGAAAAGTGACACCGGGCAGACTGAGAATTTCGTCAAATCGGGGGCTCTGATTAATACCTATGAGCTGTTCAAGTAAAGACTGTTTTCTCTGCTGCCGGATTACTTTGGGCGTTCCATCCACGTTGCTGAGTTTTGCTGCAATCTGTATTGCATCTTGAAGGTTACCGAGTGTATCCACCAATTTGTGGCCGTGTGCCTGCTTCCCGGAAAAGATGCGTCCATCAGCAAGTTCGACGACCTCATCCCGGGGGAGATGTGTCTGCCGCGATTCAAAGATAGCTGCTACAAATTGATTGTAAACATCATCAACGGTGCTTTGTAAGACAGCTTGCTCCGCCTCGGTCAAATCCCGGAAAGCTGAGCCTGTGTCTTTGAATTGTCCACTTTTAATAACCTGCCGCTTTAAACCAACTTTTTCGTATAAACCGCCCATCTGGATAAACTGCATGATAACGCCAATACTCCCGGTCAGCGTCCCTGGATTAGCGACAATCGTGTCCGCAGCACAAGCGATGTAATAGCCACCGGACGCGGCGGTTCCACCCATTGAAGCGACAATAGGTTTCTCCAATTTCTTTAATTCACTGTAAATCTCTTGGACAGGGGCTACACTTCCGCCCGGAGTATTGAGCCGGATAACAAGTGCCTTGATACTCGGGTCATCCCGATACGCATGGATAAGTTTAATATATGTATCCGATTGTGAGATAACACCGGTGATGTCTAGCACCGCGACTTTCTCCCCAAAGGGTGCTGTCTGAATCACTAAGTTCAACAAAAGCACCAAGAAAAAACATACAATGATTACCGCTAAGACAATTAGAACGCGTTTCTTCTTCATGAGGAGTCCTTCAGAATATGGGGAGTCTTTTCTCAATTCCGCTCCGCACCTGGGATTGATTTAGTTAATCCGTTCTCCAATTGCTCTGTCTTTGCTGGAAAAATGACGACCCAAAAGGTTTTAATTAACCATCCTATATCAGATAGGAAGCTCTGCGTTGCAACATAGTGAAGGTCAAGTGCCAGTTTTTTAGGCATGAGTTCAGTTATATAATAGGCCTCTGGATTCACTTGCGCCTTCAGTTTCTCTTCCTCATTTCGGTTTGCGATTTGCGAAGGCCCAGTAATACCGGGTTTTACCTGTAGCACCTGTTTCTGCGTTTCTGTATAGTATTGAACATAATTTGGAGCTTCAGGTCGAGGCCCTATTAGGCTCATCTCGCCTCTAAACACATTGATAAGGTTTGGAAGCTCGTCTAGTTTGGTCTTCCGTAAAAAACTGCCAATAGGGGTTACGCGTGAATCCTTATGCGTTGTCAGTCCGCCGCCGAGTTTGTCGGCATTGATAACCATGGTTCTGAATTTATACATCTCAAAAACGGTTCCATTTCTGCCCACGCGCTTTGCGCGATAAAAAATGGGCCCAGCGGATTGCACCTTAGCGAGACAACTTCCGAGCAGAAAGAGCGGAGACAAGAGGACCACCGCTATTGTCGACAAAAGGAGGTCAAAACTCCGTTTCCCCCAATTTGTGCCCCTTCGGCAATTGCCTGTTTCAGGCGATGCCAGCGGTGCGGTGTCGGAATTCTCCATCTGGTGTGCGTTGCTCGTTATTTGACCCTTCATATCCGTGCCTGCCCTGCGGACGCGTCCGCACATCTCTGTGCTGCTTTAAACCGTATCCATCGATTCCGACTCCGATGTTTCTGTCTCCGTACCGACATTTATGAGATAGTTTCTAATATCGGCTCGGTCGCTTTTCTCATTATCGGCAATGAAGGTTCGGTTAGGTTGATATGTTGGTACCAGTTCCTGAAATTTGGCGATAATTCCTTCTATGTCAAGTGCTTCAGCAAGTTGGGTGAGCTCCTCAATTTGGTGGAGGAGTTGTTGCTCCTCAATATCCTCCAATTGTGCAACAAAGATACGTTGATGCTTAGTTGCCGTCACACCCTCCTGCGGGGTGAGAAGTTCCTCATAAAGTTTTTCGCCCGGGTCCAGGCCGGTGAATTCGATTTTTATATCCTTATCGAGTTCAAGTCCGGAGAGTCGGATGAGGTCGCGAGCGAGGTCAAGAATTTTAATCGGGTCACCCATATCTAACATCAAAATCTCCCCGCCTTTTCCCATCGCTCCCGCCTGAATTAGGAGTTGGACAGCCTCAGGAATAGTCATGAAATAACGTGTCGCTTCCCGATGTGTGACCGTGACAGGGCCGCCTTTGGCAATCTGACGTTTGAAGTTAGGCAAAACACTGGCTCGGCTGCCGATAACATTGCCAAACCGCACTGCGATAAATTTCGTGCCGTTTCGGCTGGCTTTACACTGGATAAGTTTCTCGGTGACGCGCTTAGATGCCCCATAGACACTTGTTGGGTTAACAGATTTGTCAGACGATACGAGAATAAATGCCTCCACCTGGTTCGTGATAGCAGCATCAATCAAATTTTGCGTACCGAGTATGTTATTTTTGACAGCTTCATCCGGGTGAATTTCCATGAATTTGACATGTTTGTGTGCAGCAGCATGAAAAATAATATGTGGACAATACCGTCTGGTAATCTGAAATACTTTGGATTGGTCCCGGATGTCCCCGATAATCAGTTCTCGATTGAGATTCGGATCAGATTCTCGCAATTCCATATCTATATGGTACAAACTATTTTCACCCCGGCCGAAGAGGATGAGCAGTTCAGGATTCAGTTTTGCCACCTGCCGACAGAGTTCTGCCCCGATTGAGCCGCCTGCCCCGGTTACCATAACCCGTTTTCCGGAGAGATATTTGGAAATTTCTGCTAAATCAATTGGTGCCGTGGGACGATTGAGCAGGTCTTCCAACTTCACTTCTCGGATATTGTTGATACTGACGCGTCCTTCAAGGATAGCATGGACGTTGGTTACGATTTTGAATTGGCATCGTAGATATTCACACTGCTGGGTAATATCGCGAATTTTGCCGCCCGGTGCGGAGGGCATAGCGATGACCACCTCCTCAATCTCCCGTTTTCGGGCGATGTAGGTTAGGTCTCGCGTTGTGCCGAGTACTTCAAGTCCAGCAACACTTCTACCGACCTTCTGTGAATCATCATCTATAAACCCTATAGGTAAATATCCTTTTTCGGGGTGATTTCGTAATTCTCGTAGCACCGCAATGCCAGCGTCCCCTGCCCCGACGATGAGAACTTTGGTCCGGGGGGCCGCGACCTCCTTGCGTCGTCCTTCCTGAAAAATACTATAGGAGAATTTAGCGCAACCGATTAATATTAGATTATAGAAGCCATCAATTAAGAAGAATGACCACGCATCAAAACCTTTCAGGCAGGCCGCCAGACCGATGAGAACTAAGGTCCCCACACCGATAGCCGCAGCTAAGGAGCGGAATTCGTGAACTGCAGCGTATCGCCAAAGCGGCTTGTCCAGCCGAAATCCTACGAAGGTGCCGGTACGCACGAGGGTTACAACCGCAGCGATGCCCAAAAAAAGTTGATACGGCGATGCCTGCGAAAGCATTGCTAACCTTTGTTGAGGAAGTGTCAGCACGTCATAACCGAGCTGCTTGCAAGTGTAGTAAGTTAGCAGAAAGGCTACATTTACGAGAAATACGTCAACTACAATCGATGAACTCCATTTTAACTGAGATTGTTCCATAATACCTCCTATTTGTGCTCGTCTAAAAATTGGATTTACGCAGAAGATGCCGGTTCGGGTTTACGACTTCCAATTTTGGCGTAGACCTGCTCAAGCCGTTCAACAAGCACCGGCCAATCGTAACTCAATTCAACCCGTTTTCTCCCGGCCTGGACAAAGGTCTGGCGAATATCGGGGTTGTCAATCAGTTGAACGACATTTTCAGCGAAGTCTTCAGGCGTGTCAGCGACGAGCAGCTCGGTGCCGATTTCTGCCTCTAACCCCATGGCCCCAATAGAACTCGTCACAACCGGAATCCCCATTGCCATGGCCTCTAAGTTCTTCGTTTGTATGCCCGACCCGGCCCGCAAGGGTGCGACAAAAACAGACGCATCCTCAAAATAGGGACGGATGTCTGGCACATAACCTGTAACGATAACGCCTTTCTGGGCCGCAAGCCGCTTCACCTGTTCTGTTGGATGATTGCCTACAATATAAAAAACCGTATCCGGATGCTTCCTCTGTATCAACGGAAGAATGCTACGGCAAAAATAGATGACTGCATCCGAGTTCGGAAAATAGTTCATAGTCCCAGTAAACAGCAGTTTTTTCACGTTGGTGCAAGCCCCTGGGCGCACCTCGCCATTCCTGAAATCGTCTAACCTGTTTGCATCTGCTTCGTGAGCCTGGCGCGGTTGAAAATATGTGAGGTCAACACCCATCGGCACTACCGACAAATTCAAGCTGTTATCCTGATTGAGCAGATAGTCCCGGTCGAAGTGTGCAACAACGGTGCCGCAGTCAAACGCCTTCATAATCTCAACTTCATATTGGCGTACTCGCTTTTCCTCTAATTTTACCAAAAAACGTTTTGGTGTGCAATCTAATTCTGCACGACGACTTAAGTTAAGGGCTAACGAGTCACACAAATCTAAAACCTTTGCCGTTCCATCTGCCTCGATGACATATTGCCCCATCCGAAAAAGTTGTGCATGAATCAATTCAAATTGCTCCTGCTCTAGAAGCTCATTAATTTTCCGTTGCATCTGCGGCACGTACCAATAGTGCACCTGGAGTGGCAGCCCGGATAAGCAGTGGAGTGCTGTATTGAGCGCAGCATAAGGACGACGAAACCTAACCCACTCTATCCGCTCACAAAACGGTTGAAGATGCTTAACCGCTTCAATATCCGCATCCGACTCAGCAAAGAAAACGAGCGTAACAGCGTGCCGTTCTGAAAGCTGTTTGATAAAATGATACGACCGAATCCTATCCCCTCGCTGCGGGGGATACGGACATCGTAAACTTAAAAACAAAATTCGCATCTTTGATATTTCCTTGCGGTTTGATATTTTTAAGATTTCCTTGCGGTTTGATAAGGGTTAGTGGATTAGACAAGTTTTTCCCCATATATCCAGCCCTTCACGTTGTTCGGGCTTACGGGTGTGTTGGACACAAATTCGATAGGTTTTTTGTCAATATAGCCAGTCCGCCCACTTCCTTTAGAAACCTGTTTATCTTCAAACCTCTTGCTAATTGCTAATTGCCAATCGCTAATCGCCAACGCGCCATATATCCAGCCCTTCACGTTGTTCGGGCTTACGGGTGTGTCAGGCACAAACACAAAGAGGTCTCTGACGCACATCAGATATGTTCTTATACCATTTTTATTAGTTATTCTATCATTACCGGTTGTTAGAAATGAAACGGAGAACGGAAGACCCAAACTGGAAGTTTATGCTACAATAAAGAACACAAACTGGAAGTTTATGCTACAAGAAAGAGACATTTTCAATTAGAAATGGTATTAGAATCACAAACCGCTTGCTAATTGCTAATTGCTAATTGCTAATCGCCAACGCGCCATATATACAGCCCTTCACGTTGTTCGGGCTTACCCAAACGCTTGCTGCCTATTCCTCCGCTGGCTGCTGACTACCGATTTCCGCTTCATCAATTAGCATAACAGGAATACCATCGCGAATCGGATAACGACGTTTACATTTCCCGATACATACCAATTTTTGGTCCGCTTCACTGTGCACTATCTCACTTTTGCATGCTGGACATGCAAGGATGTCAAGCAAGGTTTGCGAGAGGGTGTAAGGTTTTTCTGAGTTCAAGGCGATTCTCCTAAAATTATCGGCCGTGGCATTTCTTATATTTTTTTCCACTACCGCAGGGACATGGTGCATTTCGTCCGACTTTTGGCATAGTCCCCATTGCCTGTTGCGATTCAAATTCAGCCGTGTTTTGTGCATTCTCCGGGGCGGTCCGCCGTGGGCTCGGTGCGCGTCCCCGTCCGGGTCGGCTCGGCCGTTTATTGGGAGCGCGGCGCGGGGCTTCGGTATTGACGTAAGTTTTAAAGATTAATTCGCTGACCTCTCTCTCGATATTTTGATACATAGATTCAAAAACACCGAGGGCTTCACTCTTGAAGACCACAATCGGATCTTTTCCGCCATAACCCGCGCCAAATCGGATACCTTCTTCTATATAGTCGATGTTGTATAGATGGTCCTTCCAGTGATTGTCAATTCTATCGAGAAGCAGAAGCCGTTCAAGGATGCGCATATTCTCCTCGCCTATTTCAGCCTCACGTTGTTCATAAGCCGTTTTGAGTTCAGCCATGATTTCCGCGTGAAGTTCATCGGAGTCTATCTCGCTTAAAGGGGTCTTCCAAGTTGGATTAATAGGGAAGGTGGTAGTCAACCATTTCGTGAATTGGTCGATATCCTCGGTTTCGCGCGCGCCCTTTTCTGGGGTGATGTTATCAATTTCATCGCCGACGACGTTTTCCATCATTTGCCAAATTGTGTCTTTGAGCTCCTCCCCGCTGAGGATAGTATCCCGCAACGTATAGATAGTATCCCGTTGTGCTTCCATTACATCGTCGTATTTAAGGATATTCTTTCGAGCTTCAAAGTTTATCTGTTCAACCCGCGTTTGTGCTTTCTCAATAGATTTGGTAATCCATGCATGTTCTATCGGGATATCTTCCTCAGCTTTGGCGATATTTTTTGCAAGATTCATAAATCCCTGCAACCGTTCGGAGCCAAATTTTTTCATCAGCTCGTCTTCAAGTGAAAGATAGAATCGCGATGAGCCGGGGTCGCCTTGTCTACCGGAGCGGCCGCGCAATTGGTTATCAATTCGGCGTGAATCGTGTCGCTCCGTTCCGACGATATGCAGTCCGCCTGCTGCCAGCACCTTTTCCCTGTTTTGTTCACACATACGGGTCGCTTCTGCAAGCGCAAGTTCCCACTCCCTTGATTCTGGCGGAAGTGTTGTGAGGTTAATCTTCTTTTTTCGCAGAGCATCCCTTGCAAAACCCTCCGGATTTCCACCGAGCAGGATATCTACTCCTCTACCTGCCATGTTCGTAGCAATTGTTACCGCCCCGGGGACCCCAGCTTGTGCAACAATATCGGCCTCGCGCGCGTGCTCTTTCGCATTCAGGACCTTGTGTCGGATGTGCCGGTACCTGGTTCTGAGCAGTTTACTTAATTTCTCTGAATTTTCAATAGAAATTGTACCGACAAGCACCGGGCGGCCCTTTTCGTGTTGTTCAGCGATATCTTCCAACACCGAGTTATATTTCGCCTCCTCCGTTCGATAGATTACATCTGAATGGTCAATCCGAATCATCGGTTCATTTGTCGGTACAACGATGACATCTAAGCCGTAGATATGTGCAAATTCGTTTGCCTCGGTTGCGGCTGTCCCTGTCATCCCGGCGAGTTTTTCGTACATGCGAAAATAGTTTTGGTAAGTGATTTTAGCAAAAGTTTCATTCTCCTGTGCGACCTTCACACGTTCCTTCGCCTCAATCGCTTGATGGAGCCCTTCGCTCAACCGTCGTCCAATCTGTTTCCGTCCGGTGAATTCATCAATCAGTAAAACTTCACCCCCCTCAACGAGATAATCTATATCGCGTTTGAAAAGGTGATGTGCTTTCAATGCCTGATTGACGTGGTGCACCAGTGCCATGTTGGTATGTTCGTAAAGATTCTCTAGACCGAGAAGACGTTCAACCTCTTCAACCCCCTCATCGGTGAGGGTGACATCCCCCCGAGACTTGCCTTTCTGGTCAATTTGAAAGTGCTCTTCCTTGCGGAGCTGCGAAACGACGTAGTTAACTCTTCGATAGAGTTCAGCCGGTTCATCAGACGGATCGGAAATAATAAGCGGTGTACGTGCCTCATCAATGAGGATACTGTCCACCTCATCAAGGATAGCGTAAACATGCCCACGTTGCAGCTTTGTCTCAATAGAAATTGCTTTGTTATCGGCCAGGTAATTGAAACCGAATTCGCTGTGAACCCCGTAAGTAATATCAGCTTTATACGCAAGTTTTTTCTGTTCGAACGGCATCTGGTTCAGCGTTAATCCGACAGAGAGGCCGAGGAAGTTGTAAATTTTTCCCATCCATTCAGCGTCTCGACTTGCAAGATAATCGTTGACAGTTGCGAGGTGTACCCCTTTTCCGGTCAGTGCGTTAAGATAAATTGCGAGGGTAGATGTTAACGTTTTACCTTCACCTGTTCGCATTTCAGCGATACATCCCTGGTGAAGAGCTGCCCCGCCGATTATTTGAACATCATAGTGTCGCTGTTTTAACGTTCGTACTGCCGTTTCCCGAACGACAGCGAACGCCTCAGGGAGCAGGTCATCAAGAGATGCCCCCGCCTCCAACTGCCTGCGAAACTGTGGCGTTTTCGCTTGGAGCTGTGCATCCGAAAGTCTTTGCATATCCGGTTCACGTTGGTTAACTGCCTCAACGATTTCTCGGAAACGTTTGACATCCCGGTCCTCCTTGTTCCCGAAAACTTTGGTCATTACATTTTCAAACATATTTTTATTCATCTCCTATGGGCAGCGGCGGGGGCCCCATTGTTTCAACTACCCCAATGGGTACTAACAAGTTTTGGCCATCAGTCCGTTTCCGTACTACCGTATAAATCAACGTGCTTCCAACAGAAGCAAGCGAAAACAGGTAAGCAACGACAATGCCAGCAATACATATTAACGTGATCGTTATAAAAACCCCTAAAAATGCGGATACACCCATCACGGAGGAGGGCTGAGATGTATTCATATCAAGGAGCGTAAAGTTATTCATAAGTTCTTGAAGTGCATTGCCGAGCCACCGGTTTGCGTAACCTAAGGCATTCTGTATCTCTACTGTATGGAGATAACGCATCGGCAGCATCGCCAGCAAAAACCCCCCAAGACAGAAGGCAGCCCAAATTGGTACCAAGACGAGTTTTAAAACAAACAGCAGCGTGCCATAACCTATTAGTCGCCACGGTTCGTGCCAAACGATGGAAAAATGTTGATATACGGTTTCAAATATATCTGCACCGGTCGTAGCAACGACAGCCGGTACACAAAACAAACTTGTCATAAAAACGACAGCTATTAAGACAACGAGTACGCCCAATAAAAAAGCAACGGGTGTAAAAATCGACGCGAACATGAGAATGGCCTTGCCGATGCCCGGAATTTTACCAAGTCCAGCAACACCTAGCGGTATCAACGCGAGAAACAGCATGATGAAAAGTAATCCGATAAACGCACCGAAAACCGTTTTCCAATGCTGCTTCGCGAAGCTTAAAGCACTCCTTACAGAAAAAAAGGCATCGCCCCGGAGCTGTTCAACAGTAATTTTTGAAGTCATCGTACTCGCCAAGAAAAAAATGGCCGCGAAAACCGCCACACCTATCCACATCATGACAGTTGTAAACGTTCCAAATTCCGCACCGACAAATGGCGGAACAGGCAAAAGACCATATTTATCCCAAAATGTCTGGACCTCGACCCTCCCCCCGATGAAAAGACTGAGATAGAGCAGAATCTCATAAATCAGGTAGGCGAGTAGCACCCCCACGAAATGAATACCTATCCGCCGCCCACTGAAACCGTATCGACTAACTCGGAAAATATCCCTGAAGTTGAAATGGAGCTGTTCTATGTTCTGCATCTGATTCTTTGATCCGCTTCGGACAAGTTGACGTTTATCTCTCTATTTCAGAAAACTTAAACTCTATGATAACCTGATGAACTTATATTTTATTATGATACCACAATTTCCACTTTTCTGTCAAATATTTTAAATACGCGAAAAACAGGGCCATTTAGTTTTACAAATTTACTTTACAGATGTGGATATATTCCTCTGTAGGAGCGTGCTTCGCACGCGATACATTATATCACGGACTTTCACGGAAAAATCCCAGTATTTGGGAAACCAGCGCGCCTTCCTATCGCGAGCACAGCTCGCTCCTACATAAGAGGGATGTTGAAAAAACGACCAAAAATATCGAGAACTAAATCACCCTGACGCGAAAAAAGAAAAAAGTTGACAGTCGTAGAAATTTAAGGTATACTGCCAAAGTTAACAATCCGATTTTCAAACAGCAACAGGGAGATATAGTATGGACAACTTTGAACCCACTAATATAGATGAACTTGACGAAGTCTTAGCGCATTTCAATAGTTTTCATGACGACTACGTTGCCGGGATTGAAATTAAATTTGAGAATTACAAGGCACTAGATGACGATGGCGAGTCTACGGGAATCGGAAGTGCTGATAAGACAATTATTCTCACTGTCAACACCTATCCTTATGGAAAAGACCATAACCAGCTCGTCCAAGTTGAGTTTCAAGATGTTAAATCATTTGAAATCAAATCACCGCAGGAAGACCCCGTGCCAGCATGGGGAAACCCCGGGCCAACATGGGGAACTTTAGACACATACACAAGCCTCGGGCCCGGCGAAAGTGGTATCAGATGGGAATTTATGTTTATATGTGGCGACACAGAGTTTATAGTCGTTTGCGACAAAATTGTTTTTCGCAAGCAAAATCAGAATTCCTAAAGAGGACCGGGGTCGTGTTGACTGTCCGCAGTAATGCTTTTCGCCCCCCCGATGTCAACTCAAAAAAAATCTGTTGACAGCATTTCTGATTCAGTGTATGATATGCAAAACAAATTCTAGCTCAGGAGGAAAACAAATTTGGCAGCAGATATTGGACTCATCGGATTAGCAGTGATGGGTGAAAACCTTGCCCTAAACATGGAAAGCAAAGGATTTGAGGTTGCAGTCTTCAATCGGACCGTCTCACGGGTAGACGCTTTCATGGCAGGTGCCGCAAACGGAAAAAATATCACCGGCACCCACACCATTGTTGAACTCGTTGAAAAACTTAAAACACCCCGCAAAATTATTTTGATGGTAAAGGCAGGCGAGCCTGTTGATGCCTTCATCGCGCAATTAACCCCGCACCTCGCAAAAGGCGACCTCATTATTGATGGCGGAAACTCCAATTTCAACGACACAATTCGTCGCCATGCGGAGCTATCTGAACAGGATATTCTATTTATCGGTACAGGAATTTCGGGCGGAGAGGAAGGCGCGCTGAAAGGGCCAGCCATGATGCCCGGCGGGTCGCCAGAAGCCTATACCCTCGTTGAACCCATCTTCACTAAAATCGCAGCGCAGGTAGATGGCACCCCCTGCTGCTCCTATATCGGACCGAACGGAGCAGGACATTACGTCAAAATGGTGCATAACGGTATTGAGTACGGCGATATGCAACTGATTTGCGAAGCCTACACTGTAATGAAAGACGTGTTAGGAATGAACGCAGACGAGATGCACGAGGTTTTCAGCGAATGGAATCGCGGTGAACTGAATTCCTATCTCATCGAAATTACGGCTGACATTTTTACACAACGCGATGATAGCGGCACGCCCTTCGTCGATGTCGTTCTCGACCAGGCGGGACAAAAGGGAACAGGCAAATGGACAAGCATGTCGGCACTGGACCTCGGCATAGCTGCACCCACTATCGCAGAGGCGGTTTTTGCACGCTGTATCTCTGCTATCAAGAGCGAACGTGTCAAAGCATCGGAAGTAATTAGCGGCCCGGTCGGTACATTCGAAGGCGACCGAGAGCGTGCCTTAAAAGCTATCCACGATGCGCTTTACGCTGCAAAGATTTGCTCGTATGCCCAGGGCTTTGCCTTGATGCGCGAGGCAAGCATAGAATATGACTGGAATCTTGCACTTGGGAACATCGCCCTGGGCTGGCGTGGTGGGTGTATCATTCGGGCAAAATTCTTGCATCGGATAGCGGAGGCGTTCGAGCGAAATCCTGACCTGCCGAACCTGCTGCTTGACTCCTATTTCCGCGGTATAATAGAAGCAGCACAACCCCACTGGCGAAATATCGTTGGCACAGCAACACAGCTCGGTGTGCCGATACCCGCGTTCAGCTCAGCATTAGCCTATTTTGATAGTTATCGCAGCGGTAGACTTTCCGCGAATCTTATCCAAGCGATGCGCGACTATTTCGGCGCACATACCTATCATAAATTGGACGCAGCCGGAAACACGATTGTCGGGGAAGACGGTGAGCCGACAGTGTTCCATACCGAGTGGATGCTGGAGAACCGTCCAGAGGTTATCGTCGAATAAGGGAGCAAGCACACGACACCGGACCATCGTCAAAGGCATTTAAGGAGAATACATGACTCACGGACCACAACAACCCCTATACGATTTTGAACCGCAACACGATTTCTTTGTCGGAATTGATTCAGATGGTTGCGTTTTCAACAGCATGGAGGTCAAACATAACGACTGTTTCAGCGTGAACGTCGTCAAGCATTTTGGATTAGCCTCCATTTCACGGCAGGTACATCAGGCGTGGGATTTCGTCAACCTCTACTCCACGATGCGTGGCACTAATCGATTTAAAGCTGTCCTGCTCGTGTTTGACTATTTACGCGAGATGTCTCTCGTACAGAAGATGGGGGTAGAAGTACCACAATTGCCGTACCTACGAGAATGGACCGAAACCGAAACGAAACTCGGCAACCCCGCCTTGCAGGAAGCAATTGATAACTCAGCAGGTGAAAGACATAGCGAACTTACCCAAGTCATGCAATGGAGCCTTGGCGTGAACGAAAGTGTTGCCGAGATTGTCTATAATCTCCCCCCGTTCCCCTGGGGTACGGGAGGCATTGCAACGGCTTCAAGGTAAGGCAGACGTTATTGTCGTCTCTGCCACCCCGGATGAGGCACTCAAACGGGAATGGGATGAACACGATATTGACCAGTACGTCGCCTTAATTGCAGGGCAGGAGATGGGCACGAAAACGGAACATCTCACCATTACGACGCAAGACAAATACCCTGAAAACCATGTCTTAATGATTGGCGATTCACCGGGGGACTTAAAGGCAGCACAGAGTGTAGGGGCCCTGTTTTTTCCTGTCAACCCCGGGGCTGAAGATATATCTTGGGCACTTTTCCTCAGCGAAGCGATGGATAAATTCTTCAACAAAACGTACGCGGGCGGTTACGAAGACGAATTGCTCGGCAAATTTCAGGAATTGCTACCGGAAACACCGCCGTGGTAAGACAAAAATCGTGACGGGAGCTCGCTCCTACAGAAACGCCGCCGTGGTAAGACAAAAATCGCGAGCAGGAGCTCGCTCCTACAGAAATGCCGCCGTGGTAAGACAAAAATCGCGACGGGAGCTCGCTCTATAGGAGCGGGAAACCGTTTGCCCGAATACTAGAAAAGGACACTCATGAAAATTTTATTGCAAGGACGTTTAGAAGATGCCCTCCGGGAGAGGTTGGAAAACATCATCGGAGATGCCCACACCTACGTCATTCCGAGTTCACGCGAGGAGCTGGCCGAGGAGGGTAAAGATGCCGACATCTTTTTCGGTTTCTGTAGCGAGGATATTTTTCCGCTCCTCCCTAATCTTAAGTGGATTCAGGCATCTAGTGCTGGCATGGACAAACACATGTATCCTGCTATCCGCGAAAGTGATGTGATTTTGACAAACGCTGCCGGGCTTTACGGAACACACGTTGCCGACCAAGCGTTCGCGCTCCTACTCGGTTTAGCACGCGGTATCCATCATTCCGTTCGCAATCAGGACAAACATCAATGGGGCGGGGGCCGCTCACCGATGATTGAGATTGACGGTTTCAAGATAGGCATTGTCGGACTTGGGGGTATCGGCATGCAGATGGTAAAACGTGCAAAAGGTTTTGACATGTACGTTATCGCAGTCGACGCATACCGCACCGATAAACCGGACAGTGTCGAGGAACTGATGCCGATGGATAAACTTTCTGACCTGATGAGCCGCGTGGATGTCGTTATGATTGCTTGTCCCTTGACAGAGGAGACACGCGGTCTGATTAATGCCGAAAACCTATCTGTGATGCAACCGACCGCATATTTCATAAACGTCGCCCGGGGGCCAATTGTTAAGGAAGCAGATTTGATTCAGATTTTGCAAGCCGGTAAAATAGCGGGCGCGGGGTTGGATGTCACGGAGGTTGAACCGTTGGATAAAGACAGCCCTTTGTGGGATATGGAGAACGTTATCATTACGCCGCATTCAGCGGGTGGTTCACAGCACCGCATGCGTCGCATCACTGAGTTTTTCTTGGATAATCTTGAGCGATATTTGAAGGGTGAAGAACTGAAGAACGTTGTGAACAAACAGCTCGGTTTTTAGTTTGGCTATTGACACAACGTTCCAGGAGGGAAAAAGATGTCAATGTATCGAGCAGGCGTAATTGGTTTGGGACGTATGGGCAGCACCTTTGATGACGAAATTACACAAGGAGGCTCACTCTTTCTGCCATACTGTCACGCCCCAAGCTATCATGCTGCCCCCAATGTTGAATTGGTCGCAGGGGCGGACCTACACCCCGAACAAGCCGAAATCTTCGGTGAACGGTGGGGCTTAAGTTCAGAACATATCTATAGCGATTATCGCGAAATGTTAGACACGGAAAACCTGGACCTCGTCAGTGTTTGCACGACAGCACGGGGACGCTCTACTATTGTGAAAGACGTTGCACGTGCCGGGGTCAAAGGGATTTGGGCAGAAAAACCGATTTCGCTCAGCCTTGCCGAAGCGGATACGATGGTGGATGTCTGCCGCGAGAACGGGGTCGTCCTTGCGATAAACTGCGCGCGCCGCTGGAATCCTTTCTTTAGCGAAGCCCGAAAACTCATTGACGAAGGCGAAATCGGCGATGTCCTTCAGGTGACAGTGTATGCACAATGCGGATTGTCACATAACGGAAGTCACGCTATCGATATCTTACGGTATATGGCAGGCGGACAGGTGGAATGGGTCTTTGGTGAGATGCAGTCCGATGCAGCCGCTGCAGGTGAAAACGACCTCATGGGAAACGGGTATCTCGTCTTTGATAACGGGGTACGGGCGTATCTCCGAAGTACGCCGTGTGGCGCAGCCCCGTGGGAGGTGGATGTCATTGGCACCAAGGGACGTATCCGCTCAATAAACAACGCGGAAACGTTTGAATTAATTCGTATCGTACCCGGTGGAAGGCGGGGCCGCGGTGTCCCTGCAACGTGTCCGTTTCCCTGGCCCGTCCGGATGCAGGGCATGGGGTTGACGATTGTTCAAGACATCATCAATGCTATTGAAAACGGTGGCGCACCGAAATGTTCAGGTGAAGATGGACGCGCGGCATTAGAGATAGCCATCGCCTTACGGGAATCTCACCGTAGAGGGGGTGTAAAGGTGAATTTGCCGATAGAGGAGCGGAGCCTCCGCATCCTCTCATCGGAAATACGGAACGATGATACACCCGCTCGGATCAGACGTTTACAGAGTAGATGAGTTGACAGCTTCAGTTGCCACCTTGAAGATAGAATCAACTGCACCGAACAAAACTGGTAAGTTTGCTAAGGTGACACTCGTTCTGTTTCGCGTAAAAACATCATCAACAAGCTGTCCAAATTCCCACAATGTTCCATCGGTAACAATACCGTAGACAGGAAAAGATGGGTTGTCATTAATCTTTTGGGCAGCGACCAACTCGGCCAGGCATTGCCCCCATCCCTGTTCAAAGTCGTTCTTTTTCGCCTCAACTAACATTATCAGAGGGGTGCCAACAACAGTTATCCCTAATTCCGATTTTGTAGAGTTGACATACTCCCCCAGCTAAAGCAAGGGGGATTCTTTTGAAAGAGAATCCCATGCTTTCTGGTGCGGATTGTGGCGTATAGACTTCGGGTGAAGTCTGCGAGGGCTGCTCGCAATAGCAAGGCTGACATCCTCTAATCCAAAGGTTGAGGTTTCCCCAACCTGTAAAATGTTTATCGCAGCGTTAACGTCACGATGGTGTTTCTGCGCGCAAGTAGAACAACACCATTGACGAACAGACAAGTCCAACTGCTGTTTTCGCTGTCCACAGTGGCTACAAGTCTTAGAAGTCGGTTCAAAACGGTCAATATAGTGAATCGCTTTACCGTGTTTTACCGCTTGATGTTGCAACTTTTGATGAAACGAGTAGGGCGCAATATCAGAAACTTGACGACCCCACATGCGTTTCATACCCTCAAAAGTCAACGTCTCAAAACAGAGGTCATCGTGTTCATGCACAAAACGCTTCGCGAGTTTCCAATGGTGGTCTTCACGTTGTCTTTTGATTTTACGATGCTTGCGCGCTACATTTAGACGTGAACGCTCACAGTTGTTGCTACCCTTTACTTTCTTAGCATGCGCACGTTGGGCTACTGACAGCTCCGCCATAGAAGTTTTATAGAACTTGGGAGACTCATATTCTGTGCCATCAGAACAAGTGAACATCGTTTTGATACCGAAATCATACCCTGCAGCACTACCCGTCTTAGGTGCAATCTCAGTCACGGTGTGGTCTGTCACAACACACATATAGAAGTCGCCTACACTATCTGCTTTGATGGTAACTGTTCTAACGTTGCCTATTATTTCACGACTCAGATTAAAGCGATACTGTTTTTTCATAATACGCACTTTATCACCACAGAAACCATAGCCAGAGGGGCTCATTGTGAATGAATACGGTTTGCGCCATGAACGAAACTTAGGCGGACGCTTCGCAATACACTTAAAAAAACGCTGATACCCGGTGTCTAAACGCCGCAGTATATCACGCGCCGCCCAAGAGTCTAACTCACGCCAGTGCGAAAACACTTCAGGATGTGAGTTCCTAAGGACGGTAAAGGCACGCGACATCTCAGGAAGCGACATATACGGAAGACCCAGGGAATAGCGCGTCCGCTGCCAACCTAAAAAATAGTTCCAAACATCATGTGCCACCCACGTTAAACGCTTGAGATTACGATTGCGCGGGGCACGAAAAAGTTTGTATTTTGTGGTATACATCTAAGGGTATCCTGCCTTGAAAAGTTGCTACCTGCCTCTAAAAAGGGGCGGAGAAGTCTATAGATTCTCCGCTAAGGCATTAAATAGAGTATACCCCATTTTTGAGGAAAAGTCAAATTAAAATTTCAACTCAGGCGCCGCTACTACATCCCCCAGCTAAAGCATGGGGGTTTTGTAGCGGAAGATTTGATAAGGTAATCGGTGGTGCCGCTTAGTGTTTCATCGTAAGTGATAGGCTCCCTTATATAGAGAACATAGTTATCGGCATATCTCTTGTAGACCTCTCTTAGAATGGGAAAGATTATCGCCTCACATCTTGCTGCCTCAGACGATAAAACATGGATGTGTTGCAGACTGAACGCTAATTCTTGCATAAATTGTGGGGAGGGGTTTACTGCTTCAACCTTAAAAAAGTCGTTCGCTGCGTATTTAATCCCGAACTGTTCCTGAACTTGGGAGATTTTCTGGAAATCGCTAAACGCCATGAGCTCTACCTCCCCTACCTATTACATTGTAGTTGATTATGCGTATGACAACCGCTCAACCCTTTTCTCCAGAGGCTCCATCGCCTCAAGGATAGCTCCAATGAGTTGTGCCTTATTAGGCGCGTAAGCGGGATTATCCCAATGATTGACCCGTTCAGCCGGATCATCTTCTAAATCGTAGAGTTCGCCGTAGGGGTGTCCACAATACCAAGTCAACTTCCGGGTGGCGGTCACAATCGTTTTGAGCCGCAAACCGGTCGGGTCGTCCACACATTCAACCAACACCGAATCTCGGACGTTATCCTGTTTTCCGCTGAGCATCGGCATTGCATCAACGCCATCTGTATCTGATGGAATCGGTAATCCCGCAGCCGCGAGAATTGTGGGGACAATATCAACGTGGCTGAACAACGCTTGTGCCCGCTGTCCGGGCGGAATAGCGGCAGGAAACCGTATCAGAGTCGGTACACGGACAAGCTGTTCATAATGGAACGGTCCCTTCATCCATAACCCGTGGTCGCCAAGCAGTTCACCGTGGTCGGTGGTAAACAGTACGAGTGTATTTTCGCTTAATCCGCGGGCATCGAGATATGCAAGAATGCGTCCCATCTGCTGATCTATAATTTTGACCATATTGTAATAGTATGCTCTACCCCATCGTGCGTCGTTTTCGGAAACTTTACGGAAATCGGCACCCCCGCCTTGTCCAGCCATGGCAAACCTGCCACGGATTTTTGATTTGCTCAGTTGTCCACACCGTGCCTCCAGAAAATGCGGCGGTTTATCCGCCAATTCCCCCTCGACAAAATCGGGGAGTGGCACGTCCGCTGGGTCAACCCGTTCCTCAAATTCGGTTGGCACACAGTGCGGATGATGCGGGTCTTGAAAACCGACTGCCAATAGGAACGGCTGCTCAGCGGGGTGATTGGTCAAAAAGTCTATTGTGCGGTCCGCTGTCCAAACGCTATTGTGATATTTCAACGGAATATCCCAATCGTGCGCGCCGCCCCCAAATCCCATTGCCGAGAGACGTTTCGCTCTGCTGTAACGCGCAAACGTCTCTTCAGAAACCTGTGCCCGCACCCATTCACCGTAATGTCCCGCAATGCCGTAAGTTGCGTGCCCGAGTGCCAGCTCCACCGTCTCAAATCCGTAATAGGGGCCGTGAAAATCGGCATAACGCGCTGTATCACCTCTTGCTTCAACCGATTGCTCAGCAGATGCACCGAAGGGTTGGAAATGCGCTTTACCGATATAGTGTGTCCGATATCCGACCTCCGCAAGTCGATGTGAAATCATCGGCTCGTCTTCAGGAACGTTCATACCGACGTTCCAAGCACCGTGGCGACTCACATATTTCCCCGAAAAGATTGAGGCACGGGCAGGTGTACACACCGGGTTTGTACAGTAAGCACGTTCTAAACAGACCCCCTCAGACGCAAGTTTATCCAGATGTGGAGTATCTGTAAATGTTGAACCGTAGCAGCTGAGACTGTCTGTCCGCTGCTGATCGGTTGTGATGAGCAGTATATTGGGCCGTTGTGTGTTCATCTCGTTAAGATTCCTGTATGGCTTTGAAGATAGCGTTCACTGCACCGAATAGGGTCGGCAAATTAGGCACAGTGAAATGTGTGCTATTTTGGGTGAAGGTATCGCTAGTAAGCTGTCCAAATTCCCACAATTTTCCATCGGTAACAATACCGTACACAGGGAAATCGGGGTCATCATTTATTTTTTGCGCCGCAACTAATTCCGCTAGACATTGTCCCCATCCCTGTTCAAAATCGTTCTTTTTCGCCTCAACTAACATGACGAGGGGTGTTCCGACAACCGTTCTGCCTAATTCTGAACGTGTGGCAATAAGATAATCTGGCGTGCCACTCAAGGTCTCATCGTAGCGAATAGCTTTCTTAACCCACAGCCCATAGTTTTCAGCGTAACCTTTGTAAACCTCTCTTAAGATAGGAAAGATAACAATTTCACATCTGGCTCCCTCGGATGCGAAAACATCGATATATCGCTGATTGAACTCAAGTTCTTGCAGAAATTGTTCTGAAGGATTCATAGGCTCACTCCCGAAAAAGTCATGAGACGTATATTTGATTCTGAATTTTTCCTGAACTTCAGCAATTGTCTTGAAATCACTAGACACCATAAGTGCTGTCTCCTACGGTTTTGTACGGTGAAGAGCGTTAAAAACGAAGCGACTTCTATCCACAAAAAGATTTTAAATACGCATAACTCTGTTCCGCAGCGTCTTCAGGCTCCATGATTTCCCGAAACGCTTGATGCACCGTTACATACCCATCATAGCCAATTGCCTCCAAGCCGCGAAAGACTAACGGAAAATCTATACCGCCCTCATCTTGTAAACGAATCGGATCATGGGGTACTTCCCCTTGAATCCATGTGAAGAGACGCGTTTTTCCCTCCGGACGACGGATGTGATTCTGAAGATAAACGTTGAAAAGATAAGGCGAAAATCGTTTAAGCGTCTCAACACCGTAATCCTGCGCGCACAGATCAAGGTTGGCGGGTTCATAGATAATCCCGAAATTCTGTCTGCCGACACGCGCCAATATATCAACGGAACCGCCTACTGTTTCAAATAGACTCTGTGTATGCGACTGATGCGCGAGACGAATCCCACGCTCCGCCGCCTCATCGGCTGCACGTTGTGCCCACGGAATATCCTCCTCAACCTTCATCGCAATACGGATGAGGTTCGACCCAAGGAGTTCGGTTAAATCGAGATACGGGGTTATATTACGGAGGCCATCCGGGCCCTGGTCGTTGTTGAGTGGCACCGGAAAATCTCCGGTGACCATGGAGATGTTCAGGTTAAGCGAATCTGCCTGCTTACGCGCTGCGGTAATCTGTTCCAAAGGGGAATGGATACCGACCTGGGAGGCACGCATACAGACCGCCTCATAACCAAGGCTCGCCGCGAGTTCTGTGAGTTGAACGAAGGTGTGAGTCGCATCCCTTTTAGATGCCGTTTCTGCTACGCGTACGGAAAGTGAGAGTTTCACTGTGTCAAAGCCTCCATAAAATATCGACAATTGAAAGTGCCATTAAGACTAAACTAATCGTCCCGTTCAAGGTAAAAAAGGCGAGATTGACGCGGGATAGGTCATTCGGTTTCACAATCGCATGTTCATAGATAAAAATAATTACAACAATCCCGACTCCGATGTAGTAAAAGATGCCCAATTGCGTAAGGTACGGGATGCCAAGCAGCAGCAATACCGCAACAACGTGTAACGCGGAGGATAGCCGTAATGCCCAACGGATACCAAGCCGCGCGGGGATAGAATGCAACCCATGACTTTTGTCAAACTTGACATCCTGGCACGCGTAGATGATGTCAAACCCAGCTGTCCAAAGCATGACTACGCCGCAAAGAATTATAGGGGTCCAGTCAAATCTCCCCTTAATTGCAATCCACGCTCCGACCGGCGAAATAGAGAGCGCGAACCCTAGCCAGAAATGGGAAAGTGCGGTAAAACGTTTGGTATACGAATATCCCATAACCACAGCAAGGGCAACTGGCGATAGCGCGAACGCAAGCGGATTTAACTGCCATGCAGCAAAAACTAATAATCCCGCGGAGACGAGGGTGAAAATCCATACTGCCTCCTTCGTGATTAAGCCTGCGGGGATAGCTCGCATTGCGGTCCGGGGATTTCTGCTATCAATCTCCGCATCGGCGAGGCGGTTGAACGCCATCGCACAGCTGCGCGCCCCTATCATCGCTACCAGAATCCAACCGAGTTTATGTAGTGCTGGAAGCCCTCCCGCAGCAATGAATGCACTCATCACCGCAAACGGCAACGCAAACACGGTATGTTCAAATTTGATCATCTCCAAGATGATTTTGAGTTTTCGCATCAGCTGCCTATTCTTTCCACCGTTGAATCAACCCCGTATCTATACCAAACTGATCTAAGATTTTGGTGACAATAAAGTTAATCTGGTCATCTACTGTCTTTGGAAAATGATAAAAGCCCGGCATTGCAGGGAGAACACACACCCCGAGTCGTGAAAGCTTGAGCATATTTTCCAAATGGATGGCACTAAGGGGTGTTTCGCGCGGGACAATCACAAGCTTGCGGCGTTCTTTGATGCACACGTCCGCCGCTCGCTGGATAAGGTTACGGGAGATGCCCGCCGCGATAGAGGCAACAGTGCCCATGCTACACGGTACTACAATCATCCCCTCTGTCCGGAAAGAGCCGCTGGCAATTGATGCACCGATGTCGGATTCATGGTGGTAAACGATTTGCGGCGTATCAATACCGATGAGCGATTCCAACCGAAAATTATTGATGTCTACCTCGATTTGAAGTTCCTCCCATAGGGCACGCGCCCCTGATGTAGAAATCGTTAGATGTACCTCTATATCCGCCTGTTTCGCAAGGACTTCAAGGAGGCGTACGCCGTAGACGACTGCACTTGCCCCTGTTATGCCTATAATCAATCGCTTCAATTAATGGCCCTCCGAAGAAAAGGGTAAAAGGTTACCCGTTGTCCCAAACTGAAACGGTTGTGCTTCCCCGATAACCGCTATACTTGAATGTAGTTCCGCATCTTCAAGCAGGGATTCAGAGATATCGAGTTCTGTCAATCTCAACGTACTTTCGATCCGAATCACCCGTGCATCCTCCGGTGCGGTAAGTCCGATAGTGTCCAGTGCGACCGTAATTGCTTCCCGGTCGGTATCGTAGTAAAACGGAATTTTTGATTTCTGGGGACCGAGCGCGGTGATACCGTTCATATAGGTTGCATGTCGGTCGATGTGGTTGACAAGCCGTGTTGTTGTGAAGTCGGCAAGGCCAATGCCTGTAGCGTTCCCATCGCTTTCTTCTGTGAGGTCACGCACGAATATACGGAGAATCGCCGGTTTGATAGGCTCCGGTTCAAAATTCTGCATCATTCTGCCGATAACGTTGGTATCCATGCCGGTGCCGCTGATATTTTTTCCTGTCCAGTCCACAATTAGGAGGTCAAGTTCATCGAACGGAAGTCGGCCCATCAGCGATTTTGCTTCAACTAACAGTTCACGTTCCGTTTGCAAGAGTTTTGCAGCAGGCATCGCCACAGCCTTGGCGGTCTGTTCATGTGCGTTTTCGAGGAGCCCTATGCCGAAGGCGATTTTCCCGGTGTCAAGCATGAACCCACCGACTGTAGTAATGACGTGTTCAAACCCGTACTGAAAAAATGCACGATGATAGAGATTCGCTCCTGCCTGTTTGCCGAGCCCGATGACCATCATCTTCATCAAACCGCTCTCAATTGACCCATTGAAATCGGTATGCGCCTTAATCCGGTTAAGCGGGACGATGTGGTCTGCTTCTGAGGCGTAGCGGTCGAGAAAGACCGGCAGCCCCTCCGCTGTTTTGCCGAGTTGTACCACATCCATGGTCGCTTTTATCGGCGCGCCAACGGTCTCTTCGGTGATGCCGTAATGTTCCAGGACGGTGCGTTGTCCTTCGGGGGTTGCTCCGCCGTGGCTGCCCATAGCTGGAACTACAAAGGGTTTTGCCCCGATGGTCTTGAGAGCGTCTACGGTCGCTTTGACCGCTATGTCGACATTCGCAACGCCGCGACTGCCAGCGGTAATCGCGACAGTCTCCCCGGGCCGCACAATAGCGGCGGCGTTAATCCGTTCTAATTCTGTCCGAATTGCTGTAGGCAGGTCATCAAGAACAGGTGCCTCAAACTGTTGTTGAATTCGTGCCATTTTTGGAAGTGCCATCTGTTTCCATCCTTTTCTCTGATTTACACAAACTTTATAGGCAATTTTACCAGAAATGGAATAGAAAAGCAAGAAAATTTTGATTGAATCGTCTCCGCTTGGCGAGGTGAATTTAACAGACTTCCCACGTTTCAAAAATTTGAAACCTTGTAGGCAAAACAAACGTAATTCAAGATAGTTGAGAATATTATACACGTGTGACATAACATTTCAAGAAAATGAACAAGTTTTTACCGCACGGGGGAATTGATAATGCAAAACCGATGTCCGAACACCACATTTGAGACTGTCATTGCTGCTGCCCCTTGTTTCCTGCGCAGGAATAGGATGAGTTTGCGCGTGCTATCTCCGCTGTGTTTTAGCTATCAGCTAACCCCCCCCCCGCTTCACAATCGTTAATTATTTCAGTTTACAAAGTTATATCGCGGGCATTAGCCGCTGCGATATCTTCGCGCCCGGACAGGCACTTCGTTTCACACGCCGTGTCCCGGGCTTTTATCGTTGCAGAGGAGCACACTTCAGAGCGTGTTGTTCTTAGCGCAAAAGCGTATTGTGTACAACGATAAGCTATGACAGAATAACAGAATCTTCATTGACATTTTACAAAGGACATGTTATCATTTGTGAAAGTGCTGTTCATGACACACCTAACAGTGTGTTCCAAGTCTATATCCACTTCGGTGCCAGCGCAATACGCGGCAGCCCTCGGAGAAGTGGAAAGGGAATGCACCCGAATATAGCCAGATGCTGTCCAGCATCTGGCAGGAATAGTAGTTACAAATGCACATTTCGCCTTTACAAACTTAACACCCTAGCCTGGGTACGTCTTAACCCAAAGAGAGGTGAGAGATGAACAGCAGTAAACTATCCCGATTGAAGCAGACAGCCGGGTATCGGAGGTGCTGCGCTATAATCAGCGTGAGTCTCATTATTGCGGTGATACTCATTGGAACATTCAAGGTAATCAATGGGAACAGCAACACGGATGGTTTCCGTATTCCCTGCGGTCCCGCGATACCCCCTTGTACATTAACAACACGTTAATAAACGAATGTTGAATAGCACGCTACATGCCGAGCATGTGTTGCATAATCAGTCCTCTATCTTCGCATCACAGCCAAAGAAAGGAGACTATTTCTCATGAGAAATAAAATGAGATGGGGGTTAGCAGCCCTTATTTTCTTACTAATCGGTGCGACACTCTTTGTGTCCCTCAAGAACCGCTCGGAAAACCGGCAGGTTGAAACGGATTTGAAGGAAGCCAAAGAACTGCGTCAGCAGAACAAGGAACAACCGAAAGAAATCGCCAAGGAGCAACCGAAAGAAAATGCCCCTGGCACTCCGCCCCCTGTGCATGGCCACGCGGATGACACCGTCCACGAAGACGAACAGCACATTGTGAAAGATACGGAACCGCAAATAGCATCCAAAGACTACGAACCCATACAGGTAGAGATACCCGAAGGTATTACAGACCCGGAGGTGCTGGCTGCCTGGGAACGGGTGCAGTATATCGCAAACAATATATGGGAGTGGGGGGGCGTGCCATCCGCCGAAACTGAAGCATTGATAAATCAACTGATGCCACCCCCTAACGGCTTTTCGGGACCTACTGGACATAGCGATGCTGAAGAGACAATAGACCTATTAGGTAGCCTAGATCGGAACGACCCACGCTCCGCAGCAGTTATGGCAACTTATCTCTGTGAAGGTCTTGTCGGCGGCCTGGGACCGAAAATGGGGTTGGTAGAGATGGGTGTGCCTGCTGTGCCATACCTCATCCCCTATATGCTTGACATGGAGCTGATGCCGGTATTACGTAGTAGAGCACTTGAGGTATTATGTCGGATTGCTGAAAAGCATCGTGAAGAGTTAGGCGGTATTGTGGAACATATCCTCATCCCCCGACTGGAAGCCATCCTGTCGGAGGAAAAACCTGATTATTTTGAAGAAAAAGACGCGAAAGAGTACCTTCCGCGTCTGAAATAACCGAAACCTCTCTAATAGAGGAGATGACTCATGAAAGCTAAATCTATTTTTTTGATTTTATTGCTACTGATATGTGCGTTTATTCCGTTTCAGAGTGGGGTGTCAACGTCTTTGAAATCGTATGAGGTACCCGTTGTCATTGTTACGCCGTGTATTCAGTGGGGTGCTTGGAAAGTCGGACAAAGTGAGGGGGTTGGTGATACCCCTAAAGAAGAAACGACTTTTATTACGAACTCTGAAAAAACGTGCTGTGTAGAAGTTTCTGTGAAGTATTGTGAAAATCAACCTACGTATGCCTACGAGATCACAGATTTTAAATTTGAGATTACAATGAACAACGGGTTCAAAGTCGTATCATTGCAGGCCTCCTGTTCTGTCACCAATTCGCGCGGGGATACCTGCACGGTGAGTAGTTTCTATGCATGTGCGTCGCATACACACCAATATCCCATCCGGTGTGCGCGCAGCGCGTGTGCACAAATTGTAAGCACTCGGTTGGCACACCGCATCGATTGCAGCAATTGTGGCGGGTATTACTGGACCTGTATTTCAGGAGCGACACACAACCACACGACGGTCTTCACGTGTAAGCGTCCTGGGTGTGGCGTGTCCTTCACGTCCTGTAGCAACGGGACCTGCACCAGTAACTGGGGTACGCATCCGTGGCATTGGGCACAGTAGTAGCAGAACGCTCAACTTTGAACGCAAAAGGCAGGTATCCAATTTTTGTGGAACCTGCCTTTCTCTTTAGACACATTTCACACCCCGCCTCCTCGTTACCTCCTTTCGCCTCCCCCCATCCTCTTGGAAAACCAGAAGGGCAGTCCGTTTATAGAAGTTTTACACGCCTATAAAAAATAAAGTTTGGACATGCAAGATAAAGTGTGTTAAAATTAGCATCAAACCTATGTTAAGGTACGTTTGAATCTTTCTTTGCTGGACAGAAGAGGTCGCGTGCACAGCACGCTCCTACACAAGAGGTCGCGTGCACAGCACGCTCCTACACAAGAGGTCGCGTGCATAGCACGCTCCTACACAAGAGGTCGCGAGCACAGCACGCTCCTACACAAGAATATCGCGTGCACAGCACGCTCCTACACAAGAATATCGCGAGCACAGCTCGCTCCTACAGAAGATTTAAGAGGGAGGTACAGAATGGACACGAATCAATCACCTGAGCAAGAAACGTATCGGGCAACTGCTTTTGCTGATTCAAAGCCTGAGCTTGCAGCCCCCGGTGCAACGCCAGAACGGTTGGCGCATTTGAAGGAGCACGGTTTTGTCATCATCACGGACTTTGTTGACAATCCCTGGATACCTATTCTCCGAGAGGCAGGCCGCCGTGTTACCGAGGCGTGCGCGCCTGAAAACGGTTACGACAAAATTGATTGCTCAAAAGGATACGTACACCGTACAGGACAGGAGCAGCCCTGGGCAATCCGAGGGATTATTCATCCTGCTTTCAAAGAGCCCAGCTTTGCCGAGTTCCACGGGTCTTCAGGTTTCCTAGATTTCGTTGCATCTTGGTGCAATGGACTACAGGCTGAAGACCTGACATTTAGCGGTATGCTACTGTGGTGCAACCCACGTACACACGAGAATAAACTCGGATGGCACAGAGATGTGACGTGGTGGGGAACAGGAAAAGGTTATTTCGCGCAACGCGAGGTCCGAGGGGATGGTCCGGAGGCTTATTCCGAAGAGGTTGAAAGAGCTCTCTGGAAGGAAATCCAGGAGAGGAACGCGAAATCTATTACGGAACGGAACGGCGTGAGCATGTTCCTCGCACTCGCTGATGACGAATGCCATGAGATGGTTCCCGGGAGCCATAACCGATGGCGGACACCCTTTGAGCACGATGTGCTCCTACCGAAATCGATGAAGGACCAAGGTGTACCGTACACCCCGAGCTGGGACGGTGTATCTCCGCTGCCGGGGCAGGTCGCAATTCGATTGAAGGCAGGGGAGGCACTTATCCGCAATGGTGCCGCAATCCACACAGGACATACCGTCCCTGAGCGCGAACGTAACACGTTGTCAATCGGTTGGTCGAAGTGGTCAGGTGAATTCACCGGTGAACCGTCAGTGACGGATGTGCGGCATGCTTGGCAACTCGACCCCGCTGTACGAGAGGCTTTGCCATACAACTGGATGAAAACCGCATGGGACCGTTGGGCGGAAACCCAAAAATTAGGGGATACGCTCGAGGACAGGTACACAGGTTTTGACATCAAGCATATCAAAGCTGGCAATGTCTTGGGGTGGCGCGGTGAGCTGGAACGTCAAGCTGCTGCAGCAGGAAACGGGTAGAATTTTCGCAAGCTCTGTAGGCGTGCTTTAGAGGCGCGCCTACTTTTTTATTAAAGATTCATAGAGGGTATAAAGCTTTTCGCCAATGCTACGCCAATCGTAATCCCGTTCGACGCGCGCCCGGCCGTTTTCACCGATCTTACGGCGGAGCGGCGGAGCGGTGAGCAATCGGGTGACTGCTTCAGCAAAGGCTACCGGCGCATCGGCGATAAAAATTTCTTCACCGTCTCGGAGTGCTAACCCCTCCGCACCGACCGAGGTTGAGACAATCGCTTTACCCATCGCCAACGCTTCAAGGATTTTGAGACGTGTGCCGCTCCCAATACGCAACGGCACTACAAATACGGTGGTCTCTTCAAAGTAGGGTTTGATATCCGGTACACGGCCCGTAACAACAATTCCTTCCCTATCCGCTAATTTCTGCACCCGTTTCGATGGATTTCCACCGACAATTGAGAATTTGACATCCGGCACCTTCTCCTGAATCTTGGGGAACACGTCATCGGCAAAAAATGAGACCGCGTCTTCATTCGGATACCAATCCATACTACCAATATAGATGAGGTGTGCAGCTGCCTCACGGGCAAAGTTAGGTTGGTAATGCGTTACATCCACGCCGTTCGGGACGATTTCAATGTTTCCGCTACTTTGCAAGAGATGCCGTTCAAAAACAGCCCGGTCAATATCGGATGTGCACGTAACTGCTGCAAACTTCGGCGTCATAACCCGTTCATAACGTTGAAATGCAAGTTGTTGTGTCCAATAGACACATTTATAGAAGGGATTTGTAGTTTCGGCGCAGAGCCGCCGCCAGATAGCGGAATCAACGTTTTGCTGTGAAAGCACCCCGGGCAAACGTGTCTCTGTATGAAATTGGGCGGTGTGCAACATTTCATAGTGGACCAGGTCAAAAGTGTCGGTTTCTATTAGTGTTCTGAATTTGTGCCGATAGGCGGGTAGATTGTAACGTGCAACGGTGATAGGATACCGTTTGAAAAAAGCAGTGGCAAGGGTGCCGAACGATACGCGCGGAAGCGTCTGTGCATTCGGAACGAGGTGTACCTGAATGCCTAGCTGCTGTAGCTCCGCAACGCCTTCCGCATCTGTCGGTTGCGTCTCTAGGGCGAGCAGGGTGACATCACATTTCTGCGCGAGCTGTTTGAGGAGGTTAAAAACCCGAATTCGTCCACCATCGGTGAGTGGAAAAGGTACGGTGGGGGATAAAAATAGAATCTTCATTTTTAAACGAAAATAATGAACCCCCTAGGTGCACGAAATTGTTTCGATACGATTACTCGGGGACAGCCTCTTCGGTTTCATTCTTTTCATCCTCCCGCCCTATTTTCTCTTTTATTTTATCAACGAATGTGAGCAGCCGCTTTTTAGCGAGTTGGCGTGAACTGAGTACTGGCGGTGGCGGGTGGATAATAGTGCCGCGTTCCCGTTGGACCCAACCTTTTAAGTTTGCGTCCCCCCGGATGAGGAGCCACTCACTGTCAAGTTCGAGATAGACCTGCAACCGCACCTCTCCTTTCCGGATGCTATATTTCAGAGGGGAATCGCTTATGAACCAACTGATTCCATCTGGTCCCGCTGTGAGTTTGGCATTCAGCGATAAAGGTATTTTCAGATTCTCAAATTCCTTCCGCAATTCATCGGAGAATTTTCCTTCGGCTAGGGCCGTCTGCGATGCTACATCGACCTTAAATAGCTCTGTCACAATTGGATACTTGGATTGCTGGTAGACAGCTAGTTTTTGAGGGCCATTCCTGATTTCGTAAGTTTGCTTATATTTTTTATCCTTAAGCAACCACTGTTTTCCTTTTACCTCAATAGAGACTTCCAAATCATCGGAGAGTTGGATTCTGTTTATGTCAAATTGCTCGACGAGGTTGGGGAGATATACATCGAGATGGTTGCGAACGCGAACGACCGTATATCCAGCTCCATCACTATCTGTGAGGAGCCACTCCTCACCAGTTAGCAATACCTTAATGGAGCCGGTGCTTGAACGAAACTGATTTTTTTCTGTTAAATCGGCAAACATCTTTTTCCAATCAACGCCGGTTGCCAACGCTTTGTCGAGTTTTCCCTTTCTGAGCACAGCGCGATGCGCTAGGTCTGCACTAAACAGCAGATTCGGGGAAAACTGGTCACTGTTTAAGTTGCTGATATATTTCCGGTCGAGGTTAAAACGGTAAACATCTTTTGTCTTGGCAAACGGTCTTGAGTTGACTGTGGGCCGTTTACGAAATGAGGTGAGTGTGTGTACCTGCAACTTCGGTGACCCTGGCTCCGGGACCGGGGGTGCTTGGAGGATATAGATGCAGAAGCAAAACCCGGTAACAAGGGTTGAAAGGATGGCTATCGTTAGGATTCTAATAATTATCTTTTTCATAATAGCGTGTGGAAAGTTCCACGATTTTACGGTTGATAAAATAACCGCTGCAAAAATTGGTTGACATTAAGTCGTTTGCGGGCCACAATTAGTGTAAGTCTTATGCTATTTTAACACAAATTGGGAAAAATATGCAAGAATTAAATTCTTTAGCAGTTGAATTAAATGAACAGATTCGGGGAGCATCGCCGGAGGTTTTCTCGCTGCTCTCCAAATTGGGGCAGCGCATCTATCTACCGAAAGGTATTTTAAGCCAGAGCGCGGAAGCGAAGGTACAGGCGAGTCGGTTTAATGCAACGCGCGCGGTCGCGTTAGAATCCGGGCACCTAATGCATCTGGCTGCGTCGCGGCAGTTAATACCTGAACTTTCGCCTGAAGGCATCTACGGATACGCGCCGGTGCTCGGCAATCCGGAATTACGTCACGTCTGGCAAACCTGTCTACGTACTGAAAATCCGCTCCTATCAGCGGCCCCCTTGAGTCTTCCGATTGCAACAAGTGGTATGACACACGGCTTCAGTCTACTCGCAGAACTCTTTGTAGATAGCGGTGATATGCTTGTTCTGCCAGATAAGAGTTGGGGAAATTACAAGCTCATTTTTCAGACAAAAGCGGGCGCGAATATCCAAACCTATCCCTTCTTCAACAACAGTAGACGTTTTAATATCGGTGGATTTCGGGAAATTCTCTCACAACAGAACAACACTAAATTGCTGATTCTTCTCAATTTTCCTCACAATCCGACCGGCTACTCGATTACGCGTGTCGAGGCAGAGCAAATTGTGGAGGCAATTGTGGCGCGTGCTGATGCTGGATGCCGTATCCTTGTGATGGTTGACGATGCCTACGCAGGGTTTTGGTACGATCCAGCAGTGATGCACGAATCTCTTTTCGGTTTGCTGGTAGGATGCCATTCGAATGTCGTGCCGGTGAAAATAGATGGTGCGACTAAAACGGAATATGCATGGGGTTTGCGCGTGGGATTTCTTACGTTCGGGCTTGAGGAGAAAGTGATGATGGGTATTGAGGAAAAGTTAAGCGGTCTTATCAGAGCAAATACCTCAGGGGCCGCGCAAATTGCTCAAACGCTTATTCTACAGGCGATGAAAACCCCAGGATATGCAGAACAGAAACGACGCAATTATGAAATTCTGAAGGCACGAGCGTTGAAGATGAAACAGGTTGCATCGGATGCACAATATGCAGCGTTTTGGGAGGTGTATCCGAGTCATGCGGGGTATTTTCTGTGCCTTCGACTGAAATCAGGAGATGCGGAGCGGGTTCGGCAGCGGCTCCTTGCGGAGCACGGTATCGGCACAATTGCGCTCGGTGAAACGGAGTTGCGGGTGGCGTATTCATGTCTTGAGGAATCAGATATTGCGGATGTTTTCAGGGCAATTGCGGAGGTTATTCAATGGCTATAATGAAGTTTGGACAATTTTAGGGAGTGGGTAACGTTCTGGTCAAAGGGATAGGTGGAAGGGTGGAAGAGTGGAAGAGTGGATTTGTCATGTGTTGTCAGAATCGCGGATTAGCGCGGATTTATCGGATTTCGCGGATTTTAAGCGTAACGCTCTAAGTTTGTGAGTATAGGTTAACGTGAGCTTGATAATAAATGTCCGTTGGTTTCCCTAACCCCTATAAACATATCGTCCATACTGGACTAAGAGGAGGAGGGTAGAAACCCTCGCTTCTATAGACATATCGTCCATACTGGACTAAAGAAAACTTTTTCCAAACTCACGTTATAGTACTACCATTTTTATTAATTATTCTATCATTACCGGTTGTTAGAAATGAAACGGAGAACGGAAGACACAAACTAAAAGTTTATGCTACGATAAAGCACACAAACTGGAAGTTTATGCTACGATAAAGCACACAAACTGGAAGTTTATGCTACGATAAAGCACACAAACTGGAAGTTTATGCTACGATAAAGCACACAAACTGGAAGTTTATGCTACAATAAAGAGACATTTTCAATTAGAAATGGTATACGAACATAATGTGTTTACAGAGAACGGCACGGAAGCCGTTCCCTGTAAGATATGGGTTTATCTACGAGCCTTCAAGGCGGCCCAGGTGGTTGTGACTTTTCCATTGGGTTCGACAGGGGTTGGCAAGTCGCCGACGGTTTTCCGAAAATAGACATCATCTGCGACGTTATTCGGTCCTGCCCAGACCCAGAATGCGGTTGAGTCAGGGTCTTTCAACGTTTCGCGCATTGTGTTCGCGCCAAATGCCCAGACCCCTTCGCCGAAGGGTGCAAGTTGGGTTGCGTTATCCCAATCGCTGTCGTCAAAATCAACCTTTTCCCATCCATCATTGCGTTCTGCAAGGGGTGCCCCTGCGTTAGCCTTCCATGTTTCATCTGAAGGGATATAGGTGCCATCGTCAAGGATAACATCAAACAGGGCACCGCCGACTCCTGCGCCGCCGGGTTCCGCGTCGTGGACATACACGGCGATAACGGCATACCCCTCAGACATTTCAAATTCGGTGACAGAGGCTTGTTGCCAATTATCGCCTTCGGCTACCTTTTCGCCGTTGACGAAACCGACCCAGGAGTTGTCGCCGTTGATTCGGAGGGTTGCCCCCCAGACACTTAAAGCCACTAAGGATAAAACGAAAACCAACATTGTTCGAATGATAATCTTTTTCATGCAATTCTCCTTTATTTTTTTAATGATCGGATTTGACCAATCGTTAGTGTTACAAAAATTCAGCCCTTTTGTTTACTTGGGCTACTTGGACTCATTCTTAATACGCGCCCACGAGGTGGCGAGTTTGTCTTGAGGTTCAACGGGAAGTGTTCCGATAGTGTAACGGAAGTAGACATCGTCTTCGACATTGTTTGGACCACACCAGACCCAATTTGCTGTGCAGTCAGGATTGTTGAGCGTTCCACGCATTGCGTCTGCGCCGAATCCCCATATTCCTCCGCCGAATTTTTCGTAAATTTGTAGTTCAGTTTCCCATTTACTGTCGTCAAAATTAACCTTTTCCCAGCCATCGTTTCGTTGGGCGATAGGTTTACCAGCCTCACATCGCCAGCCTTCCTCGCCTGTGCCAATATATTCAGGCTTATCATCAAGGATGATGTCAGCGAGGAATCCGCCGCTGCCGGCACCGCCCGGTTCCGCATCGTGAACATAGACTGCAATTACGGCGAAGCCATCTTTCAATGTGAATTCACTGGCAGTGGGGGCCTGCCAATTTGCGTTCTCAGCGACCTTTTCCCCATTCACGTAAACGATCCAGGAGTTATCGCCACTCACACGCACCGTTCCTTTTTTGGAAACAGCGTTTGTTGTTTGTATCAGAATTATGCTGCCTAACAACAGTAAAAGTGTTACACAGCCTATTAGCCGGTTGTTCATAAAAAACCTCCATTTTTTGTTTTAATTTCAGTACTTATCAATTCCCAAATTCACGATAAAGTGAAAGCAGCCCATACGCAGTATTTTCGTTGAAAAGACACCGCGCGTAGGGCTCGTAGGGTCTGTACTGTTGGTTGAAATACGTAATCAGTGCCTGCTGTGCAGGTTCAACCTTACGATTTTCAATTGCCTCACATAAAATGCAATACGGCAGCCATTGCCGCAACTGATTGTGAAATATGAGTTCCGCATCGGTTTGCGTTGTAACATAAACCTTGCCTAACGGGGTGAGTGCATAAGTGACACGTCGCCCTTTCCTCCGTTTAGACACAAAGCCAAGGAGGATGAGATTGTCTAATGCTTTCCGTACGCCTGTCTCTCCTGTCTTCCAATTTTGTGTCTGTAGCCACGCCTGAATCGCCTGAAGTGGTTGGTTTTCACATGCCTCAACTGCGTCTGCGGTGATTTTCATTGCGCCATAGACACGCGCGGAATAACCGAGCAGGCTATCTTCTAATTGCCACGCCTCCCATAAACTCAACTCGGATTTACGGTCAGCGATATAGCGAACCGCCTCCGTTTCCTGTACATAGTGGAAGTGCCCATTGCCGAATTGCGTTTGTGCCACCGACAACCCGGGTAAACGCCGTATCCATCTTTCAAGTTCATCAGGAAAACTGACAAATTCAGGAAATCCCTTAACCGGTGCGCCGTAACGGAGCTTATTGCCGACTCTCATTTGACTGCCCGTAGTGCTGATGATGCAATCGTCTTGGAGTTCAAAAGCATCTAACAGGACAGATGCACTTCCAGTACCGATGCGGGCTAAGACATGTGGTCGCAGTGCCTTCCAATCAATTAGTAGAATTTTCAAGGACATTTCCCGTTTCTGCCACCTATAAACACTTTCGTCAAACCCGTTGAGAGATACACAGACAATTCCATCACATCCGAGGTCATTCGCTGCTTGTATCCGGCGTTCGACACGTAAATCCTGAATTGAGGCGGGCCGTTTCTCAAAGAACTTCGCTTCTAATAGGTATCGGTCTGAACCGTCCCACAAAATTCCATCACATTGATAGAGCGTACCGGATTCTCCGTAAAGACAACTCGACCACTCTTTGACCTCTAAGCTGCGAACGGAGTTGTAGTAGCTAAGGATTAGGTGTTCGAAGGCGTTTCCACGTTTTGAGGGGGATGTCGGTAAAGCAATTTTGGGTGCGGTCTCCCCTTTCGGCACAGCTGGTACGTCCCCCTCGTTCAGTATAGTAAAGGCAGTAGGTTGTGCGTAGATAAAGGTCATATTTGTGTCTAAAATGTCTTCAAATATTGTCGGTTTATTTTAGTGCTAACCTTCCAGCGAGGTCGGTGACAAACTGATAGGCGACGCGTCCCGAACGTCCACTTGACGTTGCCTCCCATTCCAATGCCATCCGGTGTAGCTCCGCAGTGGGGAGGGTAAGTCCGCGTTTTTGGGCATAATGGGAAACAATCTGCAAATACGTGTTTTGTGAAATTCTATAAAAAGCGAGCCGTAGTCCAAAACGGTCGCTCAACGAAACCTTTTCTTCTGTTGCCTCGCGTGGGTAGAGTTCATCCTCCTCGTTTTGCGGGTACCGATTTTCTCGTACCTGTCGTGGCATTAAATGCCGTCGATTTGAGGTGGCATAGACCAGGACGTTGTCTGGGCATGCTGAAATGCCTCCTTCCAGTATCGCCTTCAGTTCGCGATATTCAGGTTCGTCTTCGCTAAAGGCGAGGTCATCACAAAACAGGATATAGTATTCAGGCCGTTCCCACAGTAGCTCTGCGATTTCTTGTAAATGTATAAGTCCCTCTTTACCGAGCCCGATTAACCGAAGTCCATCGTCAGCGTAGCGATTCAGCATGGCTTTGATGAGAGAGGATTTCCCTGTGCCGCGGTCGCCCCACAGCAGGACGTGGTTTGCCGGCACGTTTTGTAAAAACTGACGGGTGTTCCGGTCTAATGCTGCGTATTGTGCATCTAGCCCAATTAGGTCTGTGCTCTCAACAAGATGTGGATGTTTAACGGGTACAATGTGCCCCGTGCCGTTTCGGGTTCGCCACTGAAAAGCGATGTAGTTATCCAAATATTCGGCGAGCGTGTTTGCTGGGTGTACGTTCAAGCGGTTCAACACGTTATCGGCTTTTTGAAGCAGCTGCTCAAAAAGTGGTAAGATATTATCTAGCTCCCGGTTTTTCTCAGACATAGTTCCATCAATCGCTCCCTTGGAGAGCATTTCGGATGAGCCGCCCCTGCCTTATTTATCAGGGGAGCTAAAAAATTGTTTCAGCCACGTGCCGAACTCGGAATCTCTGGTAATGTCTTTCAACACCCACGTGAATCCCCATCTTATTCCCAGTGCAATACCAACCCCGAGCAGGACTGCTCCTAACAGGGCTCCTGATATGTAAAGGAATATTATTATGACAAACTCCATAAGACCTGTCCCGAACATCATGAATACCCTCCTTGCATCGTATAGCGGCGCGGACACCGCTGCTTCTATAAACATATCGCGACTAGCGATTGGCAATAGGTTTTTATAGAATTATATCGCTTTTCTGCTTTCTATGTCAACAAAATTTTTGTGTTGGTTATCAGCAGATCGTTCAGCTGACAATAGACAAATATTCCTCCGACTGTTGACAACCGATAGGCATCTGCGTTTTCACTGTGCAAATTTTCTCAGATGTCCCCATGTTATTGCAAGTTTGCCTGCCGGCACTACTGCAAGGGGCCCGCCAAACTTCAAAGTTCCAAGGTTCGCTGAATCATCTGGATTCAAGCCGTACCAATTCATGAACACAAGCTTCTTCCTTTTTTCTGGGTCATCCGTTCCCTCTTCATATCCGGGTGTGAACCCGATTTCGGTGCCCCGCTTGACTTTGATGTCTGTGAGTCCTGTGAACGGCATGGCGATTTCATAAATGGTGCCGCCTTTTCCTAATTCAGGCGTTAGCACAATGGCGAGCTTGGAGTCAAGGAGGTCCGCCTTTTTATCGGCACTGAAGTCAGAAATCAGGGGTTGATTTTTGATAAGGGCGAAGTTAGGTTTGCTTGCAGGCTATCCTACGCCCAATTTCTCCCAATCAATGTATAAAAAAATGGTATCGCCTTTCCACGGCTGTGCGGCATCTGGCGAGGGGAAAAAAGCATCATCGCGGACCGCTGCGGCGAAATAGAAATTTTTTGCATCATACATCGTTGCCCACGTCATCGAGAGGTCGTCCTTCCCTTGCCATACGTCCTTTCCGCGCAGGAGCTCCCTTTCTGTATCAAAGGTAACCCAGACAGCGTGTTGCCAATCGCCAAGTTTTCCATCAATTTTGGGGGGATTTGGCGTTAGACCCGTGATAGATTCGCCATATTCTAGTCCAAATGCGTCGCTGTTGTCTTGTGGCAAGAAGTCAGCATTTGCTGCAAAAACGAGTAACAGTCCAAAAATTGCGGTTAAAATTATCGGTTTCATGATTTTCAATTCAACTCCTTTGATAGTGTCAGTTCGTTAGCCGGGGATTTGTTCGGGACGCGCTTCGGGAATATCTATTGGTACGCACCTGTCGCATATCCCGCATCGGTAATCTTCTGGTACATCCTCACTGAAATAGTCCCGAATAACTTTCATTCTGCATTCGTTAGCAACCGCGTAGTAGACCATTTTGTCTATTCTGCGGCGTTTGTATTGGACATAATCGCTGAGGCCCATCTGTTCTTCAGAGAGCGAGGCGAAGAGTTCACTGTCTTGAAGGAGCTCTATAAGCATCAGGTCATCCTGTCCTCGGTATTGAAGGTGTCCCTCGTTTTGAAATTCAGCGAGTTGTTCCATTAATTCCTTCGGGTTCAGTTCAAGGGTTTGGCAAAAGCTTAGAATATCAGTCACATTTTTTTCCCGCAGTTGTGCAAGGAGGTCCGGTTGTGTTGATGTTTCTGTTGTGGGCACTGTTCGTAATCGGACGGAGAGCTGAGAAGGGACGTTATACCACCGTTTCAGAAAACCGAGTTTTTCGAGATAGCTAAGCCCTACCTGAATTTTGGCTTCCTTAAAACCGATTTGCCAATGCAATTCATCCATCGCCATCATTCGGTATTCGCCTGTCCCTTTAAAGTTTTCAAGCCCTTTTAAAAGCTTGAGGAGTGAAGCCTTATCGGGTGCGCTCTCTTTAATGAACCATTCATGTAATTCTCTATCCTCTTGGAGATAGAATAGAATACATTGGGCCCGCAATCCGTCTCTGCCTGCTCGGCCGATTTCTTGACAGTATTCCTCCAGAGTGCCGGTCATCGTCCAATGAATGATATACCGAATATTGGGTTTATCTATGCCCATCCCAAATGCATTTGTAGCGACGACAATGTCTAACCCACCTCCTTGGTCGTCAAAAAAAGCTTCCTGAATCTGCTTGCGTTCGTGCGGTTCACGGCCGGCGTGATAAAAATCGGCTCGAAACCCTCGCTGCCGCAGATAATGAGCGACCTCCTCTGTTTCACGGCGGCGGCCTGCATAGATAATGCCGTTTCCCTCAAGCTCGCTTAGGTTGTCCGTAAGCAGGGTATATTTCTGGTCTTCATCTTCGCTATTGTGAACGACTAGCTGTAGATTGTGCCGTTCAATGCCCTGTACTAGGACTCGCGGTTCAGTGAGATTTAGGAGGTTCAGGATATCTTTTCGGATATCTGGCGGTGCAGTGGCTGTGAAAAGTGCAATGACCCGCGGATAGAGCGTGTCGATGGCATCACAGAGTGAAAGATACGCGGGTCGAAAATCGCGTCCCCATTGCGAAATACAGTGTGCTTCATCTATGACAAATAGAGAGATAGAAGCGGAATTGAGCGTATCTAAAAACCGGCGACTCCGTAAACGTTCCGGTGAAATGTAGAGCAGTTTAGTCTCACCTCGCTTTAATCGCGTAAGCTCAAAGCGGTATTGTTCCCAGGTTTGCGCGCTGTTTATCAGCGAGACCGTGTCTATCCCACGTGTTTTTAGCGCGTCGACCTGGTCTTTCATCAGTGAGATGAGCGGCGATACGACAACGGTTATCCCCGGAAGCATCAAGGCTGGCAGCTGATAACATAAAGATTTTCCATGTCCGGTCGGAAAGACAGCGAAAACGTTCTCACCTCCGAGGATTGCTTCAATAATTTCGCGTTGCCCATGTCGGAAGGTGTTATAACCAAAGTGCTGGTGGAGCGCGTCTAGGAGTTCATCTTTTTGGCCTATAACGACTTGAGGTGCATCCGATGGATTCAGTAAACCGTCAACCTCTTCTAGCAAATCCTGCAAATTCTGCATAAGTTTTCAACGTTTTTAAAGGGCCGGTGTATAGCATATTCCTACGACTTTTAGGAGAAAAAACGAAATCGGAGGATGTGGAAGATTGCTGCAACGCCATCTTTCCAACTTACGGTTTTTCCTTCGTCGTAGTCTCTGCCTCGATAACTGATTGGCACATCAACGATGCGGCACTTTCGTTTGGCGAGTTTTGCGGTAATTTCGGGTTCAAATCCGAACCGGTCAGAGCGCAGGGAGATGCCCTTCAAAATGTCGGTTTTCATGACTTTGTAGCAGGTCTCCATGTCGGTTAGCTTTGTGCCGTTGACAAGGTTTGAGAGTGACGTTAGGAATCGGTTTGCGATATAACTGCGCAATAATCCTTCTTGCCGTCCCGCCATAAATCGTGACCCGTAGACGACATCGGCTTCATCTGATAGGATAGGTGCCAGCAGTTTAGGGTAATCCTGCGGGTCATATTCTAAATCGGCATCTTGGATGAGCGTAATATCGCCGGTAACATGCTCGAAGCCGGCTCGCAAGGTCGCGCCTTTGCCGCGATTTACTGTGTTATAGAAAATTTTGGCGATGTTGTCCGCTGAACGTTGGCGTTTCTCTAGAATTTCACGCGTCCCATCTGTTGAACAATCATCGACAAGGATTAACTCTTTTTCCATGCCGACATCAACTGCTTCAACCTGCCGTAGGATTTCTTCTAGATGCTCAGCCTCATTGTAAATCGGAATCACAATGGATAGTTTGTGCGCCATCCGGATTCCTCCAATTTTTGGGTGTAAGGATTTCGGTCCACATTTCTCTAGGAAGCAAACTGTGTGCTCTCATCGTCAGGAGGATAAAAGTCCTCTAATATAAGGATACCTTATTGTGGATTTTAATGCAAGTTAAAAAATGAAACAAAATGGGTGTGTACAGTTTTTGAACTATGATAGATGGAAGGATGGAAGGATGGAAGGATGGAAGGATGGAAGGATGGAAGGATGGAAGGATGGAAGGATGGAAGGATGGAAGGATGGAAGGATGGAAGGATGGAAGGATGGAAGGATGGAAGGATGGAAGGATGGAAGGATGGAAGAGGGGATGTTGCGTTTTTTGTCTGAATGCACGTCGCATTTGGGCGAATACGCCGCAAATCGCGGATTACACAGAGGACGCGGAAAACGCGGAGTTTAAGAGGTGTCTGCCTATATTGAAAGGTATCGCGTGCACAGCACGCTCCTACATAACCCGTTAAGTACAAAAATTTTACGCGTAATGAAACGAAAATAGTTTTGATTTTCTTAGCTGTTTTTGATATACTTATAGCAAGAAATAGAGGAGGGTTACGTAAAACGATGAGAACGCACACATTACAACTCACTGATGAAGAGATGCGGGATTTTATCATAAATGGGTATGTTAAGGTGAAAACCGATTTTCCGCCGAGTTTTCATGAAAATATCTATGAACAGTTGGACGCAATGTTTGAACACACGGGCAACTTGGGCAACAATGTGCTACCGCTTATTCCTGAAATTCAGGAGGTTTTTGACCATCCGGTGGTCCACGGTGCCATGCAAGGTGTGCTCGGTTCAAATTATGTGATGCATCCGCATCGCTACTGCCATTACAATCCCCAAGGGAGTGGCGGTCAAGGTTTCCATAAGGATACGTATGAAGGTGATGAACAAATTCGGAGGCACCGATGCCGCTGGACTATGGGATTCTATTATCCGCAGGATGTCACAGAGGACATGGGCCCTACTGCTGTGCTCCCCGGTTCGCAATATTATGAGACTGGGGAAAGCGCGCATGAACAGCCCGAACTGTCACTCTGTGGTGAAGCGGGCACGGTGACGATTGTCCATTACGATTTGTGGCACCGCGCTACGCCGAATCGTAGTGATAAGAAACGGTATATGTTAAAGTTCCTATTCCTACGGCTTGACGAACCCCAAACGCCTTTATGGCAAAGCAGGACCGATGACTGGGATGCGGTTGGCGATATGGATGAATCTCAACACCCCGACTTATGGGAATCCCAGTGGGATTGGTACTGCGGAAAACAGGACGGGACAACTAACGGTGTATCGCAAACTGAAATGGATACGTTGCTTGACAGTTTGCAAGATGCGGATGAAAAAATAAGGTTGAACGCGGCTTATCGCTTAGGGAGGGTCGGCGCAGCTGCTGTGCCTACGTTGAAACAGGCGTTGTATGGCAGTTCCGAATCTATCCGCAACTATGCCGGGTATGCCTTGAGCCTCACTGGCACGCCTGCTGTGCCAACTCTCATTGACGCGTTGCAAGACACGGATGATTCGGTCCGCGCAAGTGCGGCCTATTCGCTGGCAGACATGGGAAAGGTTGCACAAGAGGCTATCCCTGCGCTAACGCTTGCAGCAAAAGATGGCTCCGAATGGGTTCGACGGCACGCAGTTGAAGGGTTGGGACTTATCGGACAACAGGTCGATGAAGAAACCGACTTGGACGAGACTGTACAGGTGTTGACAGACGCGCTTCGCGACGAGTACCATTGGGTCCGGGATAATGCCGCACGTTCATTGGCTAAACTTGGTCCCCTTGCTGAACCTGCGATGCCAGTCCTCGTCCCGCTGTTGGAGGATGAGAATAGGTACGTCCGTTTCCACGCGGCGTTGGCGTTGAAACAGATTGAGACGCGAGAGGCACAGGATGTGCTTTTTGAGCATCTATTGGCTACAAGGTGGTGTTCATTGACAACGCGGGGAACACCTTATTAGGAAATGGACAACGTTGGAAGCACGGTAATTGCAAGATGCCGCGCTTCCAACGTATCTATGTCCATCTAACTTATACCATTTTTATTAATTATTCTATCATTACCGGTTGTTAGAAATGAAACGGAGAACGGAAGACCCAAACTGGAAGTTTATGCTACAAGAACACAAACTGGAAGTTTATGCTACAAGAACACAAACTAAAAGTTTATGCTACAAGAAAGAGACATTTTCAATTAGAAATGGTATAACTTAGTTCGCATTCCCATTAGTTTGGCCGGATTGCAGTTCCTCAAGACGTTCTCTTCCCAATTCTAAGAGAATCTCTGTTACGAAGACACTATCATGTTCAGCCTTGGCGTGACAGCCGTGGCATCCCATGCTTCCTCTTTCGGTTCCATCGCCGGCTTTTGGGACGAATTTATCCGTTTCCGAATCCCGTTGATATTGGACATACACCCACCCATTGTGGTCAGCGTACATTACATCGTCGGTTTTCTTCATTATAGCAACACGCCAGACGAATGTGTTCGTGTCATCCATAATTTCCTTGACAAGTGTGAGCCCTATTGGATACTCAACGGGGATTCCTGCATCTATTGCTGCGGGAACGGAATAGAAGAACTGATGGTCAAGGTTGCCTATATAGACGGTTCGGGTACCTAGGCCGTGCGCGCTCCCGCTCTCTTCTGGTTCAGTGAATGTAGCAGGGGGTGCGTCAAGCGGCTGGGCATATTTCCATGACTTATACGTTGCTAAGACTTCGTCCAATATATGTGTGTCCATCATCTCATCGTCGGACGTGGGTGGTGTCATCGCTTTTTGCATTCGCTGACAAGATGTAAAGGTAACACAGGCGATTAGTACCACAATCAAGCTAATCTGGAATTTTAGCATAAGTACTACTCCTTTAGAGTTTTGACATACTCTCCCTGATAGAGCGTGGGAGATTCTGTAGTAGAAATTCTAATCTCTAATAATAGGCATAGCATACCACAGTTTAAAGAAAAAGTCAAATTAATTTTTCATCAAGGGTGCGTAAAGTTTTTGTCATAATGATAGAGGGAAGGATGGAAGGGTGGAAGAATGGAAGAATGGAAGGGTAAATTTCGCGTGTGTTGTCTGAATGCACGTTGCATTTGGGCGTGCACGCCGCAAATCGCGGATTAGCGCGGAGGACGCGGATTGCGCGGATTTTAATTCTATAAACATATCGCCCCGCTGGGGCTAGTTTTTGTTTTGTTTGTGTTTTCCATAAAGATACCGCCCCGCTGGGGCTGCGCTTTCGCACATCGGAGGCTATTTTTCTCCCATTTGTCCTTGTGTGGGAAACTTGGTGAAAAATCAACAATGCTTTGAAATCGGGCAGCAGCCTCACTGATAGTATCCAAAATATAGTACACAATATAGGAGCATCACGGATTTATCTCCCAGAGCAGCACAGAGCCATCAGAGCCGCCACTTGCAAGGATTTTTCCATCCGGACTGAACGCGATGCTATTGACTGAAGATGTATGTCCAGCGAGTGTTTTCTTGTATTCGCCTGTGTGTGCATCCCATAAGTTGAGCGTGGTGTCAAAAGATGCACTTGCAAGGGTTTTCCCATCCGGACTGAACGCTATACTGTACACCCAATCTGTATGTCCTATAAGCTTCGTCTTAGTTTTTCCTGTCTCTATATCCCACAAGAAAATGATACGTTCTGTCCCACCACTTGCAAGGGTTTTGCCATCAGGACTGAACGCGAGACTTCTAATCCACTCTGTCTGTCCGGTAAGTGTCATTTTGTTCTCACCCGTGTCAACGTCCCAGAGACGTATCGTATTGTCTTGATTGCCACTTGCGAGGGTTTTGCCATCAGGACTGAATGTGACGCTTTCGGCCTCAGATTTATGTCCTGTGAGCGTTTTTTTGTGTTCGCCTGTGTGTGCATCATAGAGGCGGATGGTATTATCCCAACTTCCACTTGCAAGTATATTTCCATCGGGACTGAGGACTACTGTATCAACAACATCCGTATGTCCGGTGAGTGTTTTTTTGTGTTCACCTGTATGCGTATCCCAGAAGCGGATGCCTTCATCACTGCCACAAATAAGGGTTTTTCCATCAGGACTAAACACCAGACTGCGTGCCATATCCTTAAACCCATCTTTAGACCCATTGAGGGTTTTTATATGTTGCCTTGTGTCTACATCCCAAAAACGAATAATCCCATTGTAAGATCCACTTGCGATAAAATCCCCGGTGGGGTTGAACGCCACACTCAAGACACCTTCAGAATGCCCAATGAACATATTTCTTGCTTTGCCTGTGCGTGCATCATAGAAGCGGATAGTGCCATCGCCACTTCCACTCGCCAATGTTTTTCCATCAGGACTGAACGCTAAGTGTCGAACATATCGTGTATGCTCAGTGAGGGTTAGTCTATGTTCGCCAGTGTGTGCATCATAGAGGCGGATTGTTTCATCATAAAGTGCTGAGGTAGCGAGTGTTTTTCCATCCGGGCTAAACGCTAAGTTGTCAACATGCTCCCCATGTCCGGTGAGTGTCATCTTGAGTTCGCCTGTCTCTAAGTGGTGGAGGTAGACAATGCCATTTTTATCACCACCGATAGCGACCGTTTTTCCATCCGGACTGAAGGCTGCGCCTACAGTGGAGCAATCAGGGTGTAGAGCGAATGTTTTCTGGTGTTCACCTGTGATTGAATCCCATAGACTGATTTTGTCTTCCAAACTCACACTTACAAGTGTCTGTCCATCTGGCGTGAATGATAACATGGTGGCACGCCAGGAATCTTTCGTGAGCGTATACTTCACCTCTCCGGTGATTGCGTCCCATAATCGGATAGTGCCGTCTCGACTATCACTTGCGATTGTTTTTCCATCCGGACTGAATACCACACACCAGATAATATCTGTATGTCCGGTAAGTGTCGTTAGCGCACCCGTGCGCCTATCCCACAACGTAATGGGACCGTACACACTCCCGCTTGCAATGGTGTGTCCATCCGGACCGAATGCAAAGGAATCAACTTCACTCATATCCTCTGTGAGCAGTGCAACCTCTTGATGTGTGGTCGTATCATAGAGCCAAATTCCGATTCCGCCCGCAACAGCGAGAAACTTTCCATCCGGTGAATACTGTATTTCAGTTATTTTCCCTTTGCCGAGCCGGGCTTTGGCATCTTCAGGTAAGTTCCATTGCATGGCATCTTGTGTTAGGTTGTTTTTCACTGTTTTTGCTCCTTTTGTTAGACCGTTGTTACTGTTTTCGCTTCGATTCGTATCGCCCCCAGCCCGGTTTTGCAATTCCGGTTTTAATTGAATATTAAGAACGACCGGTGCATCAACGATTTCAATAGTAGGTTCTGATTTTGCATCAACACTATATGGTTTCTGAAAATTAGCGGTGAATTGTTTGCTTGCACCCATCAACAAAATAATCAAAATAGTAGATGCCCCTAAAGCTGCAAACGGGAGTAGCGGTTTGCTTCCTGATGGAGACAGTTGCTTTGTTGTGTCAATGCGCCGCATGATGTTTTCCGTTAAATCGGGTCGCAATGGAACACTGCCGAGGGTTTCCCGAATTATGTGTTCTTCACTTCTTAGCCGTTCTCGTGCGCGTTTAAGTCGGCTTTTAACCGTGTTCGGAGATACCCCCAAAAACTTGCTAATCTCTTCACAACTCATTTCACCGAGATAGTGAAGGACCATCACTGTGCGTTCGCTCTCTGGTAGTTTTTCCATGAGCTTTTGCACAATTCGGCGGCGGTGTTCAACGGCTGCTTCCTCACGCTGTTCGCAGATATAGTCCGCATAAGCCGTTTTTTCGAGTGTTTCTTCATTGGTGGCTTCAAGCGATTGTGTTTGTAGTCTCTTTTTTCTGAACTCTGCTTTGCAACGTCTATCTGCGATTACGTAAAGCCATCCAGCAAATTGGTTCGGATTTTTTAACGTGGCAAGTTTTTTATGTGCCTGCAAAAAAGTGTCTTGCGTAATTTCTTCAGCAATATGAAAATCGCCTATTTTTCGCCAGGCAAGGGCGTGAACACTCTTTTGGTATTTTTTAACTAAATCGCTGAAAGCAGACTCGTCCCCTGATAATGTCCTCTGAATCAGTTCAACGTCATCTTTTTCCATCAGAAACCTCCCGTAATCAATTTATAGTGACGCGATTTTAGGGTGGACAGGTTGCATAAATGTCATAATTCAAACAAAACCTGCCTTTTCTGTGTGTGGACCAAAACACAAACAATGAATTGTGCTACTACCAACGCAGGTATGATGAATTGGGAACATTAGGGCTCTATATCTATTTCCCAGAGCAGCACAGAACCATCGAGACTACCACTCACGAGAGTTTTTCCATCAGGACTAAAAGCGATACTTCTGACTATATCTGTATGACCTGATAATGTTGCCTTTTCCTCTCCGGTATGTGCATTCCAGAGATAGATAACCTTGTTCCTGTCTCCACTTGCAAGGGTTTTTCCATCTGGACTGAACGCTAACGCGTAACTATGCATCCAATTCGTTCTTTTGCTTTTGAGTATCTTCATATTCTCGCCAGTATCAACATCCCAAAAGCAGATGGTAGTGTCGTCACTCCCACTCGTCAGCGTTTTTCCATCAGGACTGAACGCTAAAGAACTTACCCAATCTACATGTCCTCTAAGCACCTTGTTCTTGCCAGTGTCAATATCCCAAAGGCGGATGGTCCCTTTATAAGTCGCACTTGCAAGCGTTTTTCCATCAGGACTGAACGTTAAATAGCTCAAGTGATTTGTATGACCTTTAAGCGTTTTCTTGCGTTCGCCTATGTGCACATCCCATAGGGATATAGTCTTCTCGTCGTCAACACCACTTGCAACTGTATTTCCATCTGGACTGAATGCCCTGAGTACTGGGCTATAGGGATCATTCATATAAAACATTTTCTTGTGTTCACCTATGTGTACATCCCAGAGGTAAACACCATTGTCAGTCCCACAAGTAAGGATTTTTCCATCGGGACTGAATAGCATACTGAGTACCATATCATTATTAAACCCATTGAGCGTTTTGATGTGCTGCCCTGTGTCTGCGTTCCACAAGCGGACAATCCCATCAGTGGATCCACTTGCAATAATGTTCCCATTCCAGTTGAACGTTACACTCATGACAGATTCTGAATGTCCAGTGAATGTATGTTTTTCGGTCCCCGTGTGGGCATCCCAGAAACGGATAGTGCCATCACCACTTCCACTTGCAAGTGTCTTTCCATTTGGACTGAACGCTAAGTCTCGAACATACCGAATATGTAGTGAAGTAAGTGTTAGCCGGTGTTCACCGGTGTTGACATCCCACAGACGAATTGTTTCATCTATAGGTGATGAAGTGGCAAGTCCTTTTCCATCAGGGGTAAACGCTAAGTTGTCAACATGCTTCTCATGTCCGATGAGTTCCATCCCGAGTTCGCCTGTATCCAAGTCGTGGAGGTAGATGATGCCATTTTCACTGCCAATTGCGGCTGTTTTCCCATCCGGACTGAACGCTGCGCCCGTAACAGAACAATCGGGATGCAAAGCGAATGTTTTCTTGTGTTTACCTGTGCTCGAATTCCACAAACTGATTTTGTTGTCCCAACTCACACTTACAAGTGCCTGTCCGTTTGGCATGAATAATAACCTGGTGGCACGCCAGGAATCTTTCGTGAGCGTATACTTCATCTCTCCGGTGCTCACATTCCATAATCGGATAGTGCCGTCTCGACTATCACTTGCGACTGTTTTTCCATCCGGACTGAATGCTAAGCTTGAGATCCAATTTATATGTCCGGTGAGCCTTGTTTGCGCTCCGGTGCTTCTATCCCACAGGATAATGGTATCTGCACTTCCACTCGCCAGGGTGCGGCCATCAGCACTGAACGCCAAACTGTCAACTCCGCTTGCATGCCCTGTGAGCAGACTGGCCTCCTGATATGATGTTACATCGTAAAGCCAAATACCGATGCCACTCGCAACAGCCAGAAACTTACCATCTGGAGAATACTGTATCTCATTTATCTTCCCTTTACCGAAACGCGTTTTGGCATCTTTTGGTAAGTTTAATTGCATAGCATCCTGTGCTAAGTTGTTTTTCATAGGTGTTTCTCCTCTCTGTAGACTTTCGTTGCTATTTTTGCCGGGGGACATATCGTTGCCAACACGGTTCTGTAAATCGGGTTTTGAATGAATATCAAGGATAATTGGCGCGTCAACGATTTCAATCGTCGGTTCCGACTGCGCCTCAAGGTTATACGGCCGTTGAAAACGGGTGAAGTATTGATTGCTCACACCTATCAGCAAAATGGCTAAAACAGCTGACGAAACTAAAGCTGCCCACGGTACCGGTTTGCTCAACGGCGAGGGGGTTTGCTTCGGTGTGGCAACATTCCGCATGATGTTTTCTAATAGACTCGGACTTAACGAAATACCACCGAGGGTTTCGTCGAATTATAGAGTCATCTGCTCTTAGCCGGTTTCGCGCACGGCTCAGTCGACTTTTAACGGTGTTCACGGATACCCCTAAGAACTTGCTAATCCGTTCACAACTCATTTCACCGAGATAGTGCAGTATCATCACTGTGCGTTCGCTCTCAGGTAGCTTTTCCAACAAGCTTTCAACGACTTGACGGCGATGCTCCGCAGCGGTTTCCTCACGTTGTTCCGATACATAGTTGGCGTAAGCGGTTTTCTCCAATATCTCATCACTGACGGTTTCCATTGACTGCGCCACACGTTTCTGTTTTCGCTGCCACGCAATGCAACGTCTACTTGCGATGACATATAACCACCCAGCGAAACGCGCCGGCTCCCGTAAGGTCGACAATTTCTCATACACATGAAGAAAAGTGTCCTGTGTAATCTCCTCGGCAATATGAAAATCTTTGATTTTACGCCAGGCAAGGGCATGGACACTCTTTTGGTATTTTTTAACTAAATCGCTGAAAGCAGTTTCGTCCCCTGATAATGTCCTCTGGATCAGTTCAATGTCATCTCTTTCCATGGGAAACCTCCACAATCAATTTTGGCATGCAATCATAGTGACGCGATTCTGAGGACGAAAGGTTGCAGGATTTAATGAAAATTTGAAAAAAACGGCATTTTTAATCAGAAATAGCCAATTTTTACCCCATTTTCGCTCATTCTATAAACATATCGCCCCGCTGGGGCTAGCTCGTGCGGGGGTCCGTTTGCTATAAACATTCCGCCCCGCTGGGGCTGCGTTTTCGCATGAGAAGCGGGGAACTGTTTGCCCGAACACTGTGTCTGTTTTCTCCTAAACGATGAGCAACATAAACGCTATAATCTTGCCCGATGGCTCTTCGTTCCTAAATTCTTTTTCAATCATAATTATGCGTCCCAAGTCGAAAATGCACATTTGATAATAATAGAATTTGCGCAATTCTCTGGTAGATGCGGTTTGAAACCCCACCTACAAATGATTAATATGAGGTGTCAGATCCCAAAGGAGGATAGAACCATCATAACTCACGCTTGCTAAAAGTTTGTTGTCCGGAGAAAATGCAAGTGCCTGCACGTCTGTCGGGTGCCCTCTAAAGGTGGCAATATGTTCTCCGTTTGCAACCTCCCACAAATAGATTGGTACTTTTTCTACACCCTCTTTCCACCAAGCTCCCGCAGCAAGATAGCTCCCACACTGCGAAAATGTTAAAGGAAACATATCCGAGCATCCAGGGGGTAGCGGTAGCCGCCTATGGAGTTCACAACGCATGATGTCCCATAAGATGATTTCATTTCTACCTGCAGCGAGGTATTGTCCACATGGCGAAAAAGCGAATTCATCTGTTACCTGCTCAGGTGTTATTGATGTTTGGCACATTTCAGCAGAGGCGATGTCCCACAATTGGATATATTCTTCTCCAAAGGAGAATAGATACCTGCTGCACGGCGAAAATCCTATGATACCTCTAATATCACTTGGAAATGTATCTACCTCTTCGCCAGTTTGTAGATTCCACAAGCGTGCAGATGTGAAACGCGATTCACTTGCAAGTAAGCGTCCATCGGGGCTGAATTTCAACTCCCGTACTTCGTCGCCATCATCCTCTTCATCGTCATCATCATGATCAAGCGGATGCGTCAACTCATAAAGTTGCGCGCCCCGTTGCACATCCCAGACCTTCAGGGTGCCATCTTCCGTAGCATACGCGAATAGGTTGCCTGTCGGTGCCAAGGCAGGAAGTGCACTCCAGTACTTACGGTCCATGCCTTCAATAAGTGGTATGCCATCACCATCCGCTTCCCAAAGGGTGACGTTGTCCGCCTTGATGCTAGCGATATAGAGTTTGTCATCTACGGATTTATAGACGAACTGATTCTTTCCAGCGGAGGCTCCCTGAATCGCGGGCCGTGAACGTTGACTTGCAATATCCCATAACACAACTCCTTCATGATGATATTTCACCGCTAACGTGTTTCTGTCTTGTGAGAATATCGCTGATTTCGGAAACGAAATAGGTGAATGAACGAATTGGCGCGTGTGTGGGGTCTCAAGTGTCCACACGTTGATAAATTCGTGTCTGCATTCGTAAGCGAGTTGCGAACCGTTTGAAAATTCTACGGTATTGCCCCAATCGTGCACAGTAGAAAATTCTACGGTATTGCCCCAAATTTGCTCTTTATAAAGTTGCTCTCCGCTTTCCAAGTCAGAGACTGTGATAGTTGCGGGCCCGGTCTCGTCGTAAGCGACTATCGCTGCACGGAGGATACCCTCAGGTGAATAGGAGGGAATGATACGATAGACATCACCATAATCAGCATAAACCTTTGCCTGTTGCCAAGTGTTGACATCCCAGACGTACACTGCGCCATCTTCACCGCCGGAGGCGATAAACTTCCCACACGGTGAAAAACAGAGCGTCGATATCCAAGAGGTGTGTGCTGCGAGAAATGCAATTTGCTGCGCACTTTCTACATCCCATACCACTATTCCCTCTGCTGTTGGGGTTTGAGACGTGTCTGTTTCACACGTAGAAACTATCAGTCGGGTATCAGGTGAAAAACTGATAGGTCTAAAATAATTCGCCTTTTCGGTGTTGGTGGCGAATTTTGGAAGCGGTTCGCCTGTCTCTATATTGTAGATTTCAGCGGTAGAAGAACTGGCATAGGCGACAGCAAGATAGCGGTTATTAGGTGAAAAGGTGAGTCCTGTTACATAATCACTTGTTTTGACTTGTGTCAAGCACGTTCCGTTTTGGATATCCAACACTTTAAGGATTTGGTCTGAATTGCTAACAGCTATCCATTTTCCGTTGGGTGAAAAGGCAACACATCCCACCATGCCACGTTCTGTTTCGAATAGCATAATAGGGGAAAGCGTCTGTAGGTCGTACATCCACAACCCTACCCAAGTTCCAACAGCAAGGTATTGTCTGTCTGGAGAGAATGCCATATTAGGTACGCTGCCGCGCCCTAAGCGTGAAATTGCCCCTTCGGGTAGTGCCCATGTGTTGCCGGTAGGGTCGTTGGGGACAACGTTAGACTGTGCTGGTTTAATGTATTGTCGGGTTCCGCTTCGTTCAACTAGGCCTATATCGGAAGCTCGATTTGGCATTGTGTTTGTTCCTTGTTTAGCGTTTCCGGTTTGCGTATTTTCTATAAATATATCACCCCTACGGGGTTTAGCCTTTCCAGGGGACGACGTTTCTATAAATATATCACCCCTACGGGGTTTAGCCTTTCCAGGGGACGACGTTTCTATAAACATATCACCCCTACGGGGTTTAGCCTTTCCAGGGGACGACGTTTCTATAAACATATCACCCCTACGGGGTTTAGCCTTTCCAGGGGACGACGTTTCTATTACGGGGTTTAGCCTTTCCAGGGGACGACGTTTCTATAAATATATCACCCCTACGGGGTTTAGCCTTTCCAGGGGACGACGTTTCTATAAATATATCACCCCTACGGGGTTTAGCCTTTCCAGGGGACGACGTTTCTATAAATATATCACCCCTACGGGGTTTAGCCTTTCCAGGGGACGACGTTTCTATAAATATATCACTTTGTTTATCATTTTTGCTTTGGTGTACGGCTTTCCAGGGGACGACGTTTCTATAAATATATCACCCCTACGGGGTTTAGCCTTAATTACCGAAGCTAAAAATTAATTTTCATACAGCTTGTGTTCGCATCGGCACAAACTGGAAAGTTTGTGCTACAAAAATCGACGGGCAATAAGTTTCCCTACTACGAACGCTCTTACTGCTCGGCACAAACTGGGAAGTTTGTGCTACAAAAAATCGGCGGGCAATAAATTGTGGGACATTTATCGCCCAGGAGCTAACGTTTCACCTCCCACAAGAGGATGGTGCCATCACGGCTGCCACTTGCAAGGGTTTTACCATCTGCTGAAAAAGCGAGGCTATCTACTGTATCTGTGTGTCCCTTAAGGGTGTCGATGAGGTTTTCGGTGCTCAGGTCCCACAGGTAGATGGTATCGTCATTGCCGAAGACAAGCAGGTTTCCATCCGGAGAAAACAGGACAGAAGCAACATTCAGGGCATGGCCTCTGAAAGTCTTCAAATGCTGGTAGGTTTCGGTATTCCACAAGCGTACCGTGCCATCCCAACTACCGCTGGCGAGGGTTTTACCGTCAGGCGAATATGCTACAGTATGTACGCCGCCGGTGTGACCTTCAAGGGTTTTCAAAAGGCTGCCAGCGGCCGTATTCCACAAACGGACAGTCATGTCATGGCTGCCAGTCGCAAGGATATTACCATCAGGGGAAAAGGCGACAGAAGGAACATCATTTCCATGCTCGGAAAGTGTTTGTAACAGTTTGCCGATAAGGTAAAGTTCGCCGGTGCGAATTTTCCACAAACGGACGGTATTATCCTGACTACCCGTTGCAAGCATCCCGCCATCGGCGGAAAAGGCGACAGAATAAATTGGGCCCGTATGCCCTGCGAAAGTGCCGAGGAATCGCCCGGTTTCCACATCCCAGAGGCGTGCCTTCATCGTATCCCCGCCACTTGCAAGTATTCTTCCATCCGATGAATAGGTTACCGAGCGCACGGTTTCACGCGGGCCTGTGATAGCTGTTCGGAGCTCCCCGGTTTCTGGATTTCGCATAAGAATTTGGGTGTCGTAACCGTAAGCAAAGGTGTTGCCATCCGGAGAATAGGCGACAGGAAAGGTCCGCTCAGCAGGTTGGCGTGAGCCCTCCGTTTTTTGTGTGGCGGAGAGATGCGGGGCATGACCTGTAATCGTTTTTGTGAGTTTACCGGTGTTTACCTCCCAAAACCGAATTGTGCCGTCCTCACTGGCAAAGGCAATTGTTTGCTCATCAGGAGAAAACGCTGCGGAAGAGGGTGACAAATCTCCATCATAGTCTTCCAATTCAAAAGTTTTCAGTAGCCTCCCACTGTTAACATCCCATAAGGCGATATAACCATCCTCAAGACCGGTGGCACAAGTCTGTCCATCCGGTGCGAAGGTTATGGGGGTGAAGTCATTCATCCAATCCTCTGTTTCACATGTTCTGAGTTTTTTGCCGGTGTCAGCATCCCAAAAATTTATCTCTCCAGGGGTGTCTCGACTGATGAGCGTCCTGCCATCTGGCGAGTATACAATATACTCCGCCCAATCTGTATCCTCGGTGAAGGTTTTTAGCGGTTCGCCAGTGTGAGCGTCCCAAATCCGAATTCCCGCATCTCCCCAAGCGGCACTACTTGCGAGGACTGTACCGTCCGGCGAAAATACGGCTGAATAAACGGGTGTCGTATGTCCATCAAGTCTTGCTATCTGTTCTGCGGTGTGCAGATTGTAGAGGCGAACCGTTCTGTCGTCACTACTGGTAGCGAGCCGTTCACCATCCGGACTGAATGCTACTGAATTGACAGCGTCGGTATGTTCAACGAAACGTGCTTTGCGCTGTCCGGTGTTAGCATCCCACAACTGAACGGTATTATCATCACTTGTAGTGGCAAAGGTTGCACCGTCAGGACTGAACGCGATTGAATTCACGGGGCCGGTATGCCCTGTGAGCAGGTCAAGGGATTCGCCTGTGTGTACGTCGTAGATGTAGATGCCGATTGTGCTTGTAACGGCAAGTTTTGTGCCGTCTGGAAAATATGCTATTGCATTTATTCCGCCTTTCCCGAGGCGCATTTTGGCACCGGGGGGTAAATTCCATTGCTCCTTTGCCTGCGCAAGAACGGTTGATGGGCAGAGCAGAAAAATCAGGGGTAAAATTGTCAATAATAGGCTCACTGTTTTCATGAAATATATCCTCCTTTGGCGATTGGCAAGAGGAAGAGGGTTTTGACGCGCGGCAGAGATATGCTTATCATCGCAACCTTCTTGCTAAATGCCATAAGCCAACAGCCAACATTCTATAAACATATCGTCCCTACGGGACTAAAGATTTTTTTTCGAACTCAGGTTTCTATAAATATATCGTCCCTACAGGACTAAAGATTTTTCGAACTCAGGTTTCTATAAATATATCGTCCATACTGGACTAAAGATTTTTTTTCGAACTCAGGTTTCTATAAATATATCGTCCATACTGGACTAAAGATTTTTTTTCGAACTCAGGTTTCTATAAATATATCGTCCCTACAGGACTAAAGAGATTTTTTCGAACTCAGGTTTCTATAAATATATCGTCCCTACTGGACTAAAGATTTTTTTCGAACTCAGGTTTCTATAAATATATCGTCCATACTGGACTAAAGAGATTTTTTTCGAACTCAGGTTTCTATAAATATATCGTCCATACAGGACTAAAGAAAACTTGGCTCAGGTAAAAAATGGGTGCATAAGAAAAATTTAACCCGTTCGGCCATTGCGTTTATTAAAACAATCACACACCCCTTTAACATGAACCTTATCAAACGGCACTGCGGGACTGCCGACTGGTAGTGACAGTCTCAAGGTCCCAGAGGAGAATGATGCCATCGGCACCCCCACTGGCAAGGGTTCTACCATCGGGACTAAATGTGAGAACGTCAACATCAGCAAGATGTCCGCTTAAGACTGTTCGCAGCTCGCCGGTATGGGCATCCCATAATCGGACTTTTTCATCCTGACCGCCACTAGCAAGGATGTACCCATCCGGGGAAAATGCCAATGCATAAACATGACTCGGCACCGTCAACGTTGAAAGATGTTGGCAAGAATGTATATCCCAAAATCGGATGGTCTCATCTGAACTGCCACTGACAAGAATTCTATTATCCGGCGAAAACGCAACGGTTTCAACGATGGCGGTATGGCCTTTGAGAACGGTAAGATGATGCCCCGTGTTGGCATTCCATAAACGGACTGTCTTATCAACGCCGCTACTCGCCAGGGTTCTCCCATCTGGCGAAATAGCAATGGCATCAACCCGGTCGGTATGTCCTGTTAGAAGGGCTAGCTGGTCGCAGGTATCAATATCCCAGAGTCGGATAGTCTTATCGTCACCGCCGCTGGCGAGCGTGGTGCCGTTAGGTGCAAAGGCTAATGTCTGAATCATACCCGTATGTCCTTGCAAGACAGCTCGCTGGGTGCTGGCGTTGGTATCCCATAAAAAAATCCGCTCATCTCGACTAGCACTCGCAAGCGTTGTGCCATCGGGAGAAAATACGATGCGGTCAACGCAATCGTGATGCCCGTCGAAGGTTGTAACCTCGGTGTAGGTGTCCACATCCCACAGGTAAAGGGTTTTATTATTAGTGCCGTAAGCGAGCTGGGTGCCATCCGGTGAAAAGGCGATGGAACCGAGCCATCTAAAATGTCCCGTGATAATTCCTTTTTCGGTGCCATCGGTTAAATCCCAGAACCGAATCGTCCCATCTTCGCCGACACTTGCAAGCGTTTTACCATCAGGTGAGAATGCAGTTGTCCAAACTGAGAATGTATGCCCTGTGAGGGTTGCGTGTTCGGTGCCTGTGTCGGCATCCCAGATTCGGACGGTATGATTGTTGCCGCCGCTCGCGATAAGCGTGCCGTCCGGTGAAAAAACAAAATGCCCAACATCTTTCAGATTTGTAGCGAGTGTCATCCGCTTTTCATTCGTGGCGACATCCCACATAGAGAGCATGCCGTCTAGGCTTCGACTGGCGAGAATAACACCGTTTGGAGAAAATGCCAATTGCCAGACCTCACCTCCATGTCCAGTGAGGGTGGCGAGATGTCTACCGTTATCAGTATCCCAGAGCCGAATAGTTTTGTCGGCACTTCCAGTTGCAAGAATTTTGCCATCGGGTGAAATTGCTATTCCAGCGACTTGGCCCGTATGTCCAATTGCATTAAACAGCAAACGCCCTGTACGGCTGTCCCAAAATCGGACTGTATTATCCCACCCTGCTGTTATCAGTTTTGTGCCATCCGGTGACAACACTATATCGGATACATCCTCTATATTTTGGGCAATCGGAATTCGACGTTGTCCGGTGTGTGTATCCCATAAGGATATAGTTTCATCCCAATTTTGGATGGCAAGGGTTGTGCCTTCCCACGCAATCGGGAGTGGGGTTGTTCCATGCTCTTGCCCGGCGCGCAGCAGTGCGATTTCAGTGTGGGTATAGGCATCGTATAACCAAATTCCTAAGGCCCCGGAAACAGATAGTTGTGCGCCATCCGGTGAAAACCGAATTTTTCCGATTGCGCCTTTGCCGAGGCGGGCTTTGGCACCGTGCGGTAAACCCCATTGTGTGTAGGGTTGTGAGTTTTGCATGATAATTTCTACTCCGTTAAATCCCAGAGTATGACAGTGCTGTCCCGACTTCCACTGGCGAGTGTTTTTCCATCGGAAGAATAGGTGAGGGCACCGACAACGCCAACATGTCCGTTCAAAGTTTTGAGAAGTTCGCCGGTGGTGGCATTCCAAAAATTGATTTTCTCCCAACCCCCAGTGGCAAGGACATCGTCCTCGGGCGAATACGCTACGGAATTGATAACTTCGGTTTCTGTCGTAATGGTTTTCAGGAGCTCCCCCGTGGCAACATTCCAAAAATGGATAGCGTTATCGTCCATGTCGTGACTGATCGCAAGCGTTTGTCCATCGGGTGAATACGCCACAGAATTGATAACTTCGGTTTCTGTCGTAATGGTTTTCAGGAGCTCCCCCGTGGCAACATTCCAAACACGAATCGTGCTATCGGTACCGCCACTAACAAGGGTTTGTCCGTTCGAAGAGAATGCCACATCGGAAACCCCAGATGTATGTCCCTTCAATGTATTCAAAAGTTCCCCCGTCTGGGGATTCCACAATCGGATTGTTTTGTCCCAACTGCTGCTAGCGAGGGTTTGTCCATTGGGACTGAAAGCTACGGATGAAGTGCGCTGCGTATGTCCTTCAAGCAAACCTTTACGTTCCCAAGTGCTAACATGCCATAACAGAATCGTGTTGTCGCCAGCTCCACACGCGAATGTTGTACCGTCCGGAGAATAGGCCATAGCTGCGGAATTTTCAACAAAAAGTGTCTTGAGCAGTTTGTGAGTAGCTATATCCCAAATACGGACGACAGACCAATCTGAGGTTGTTAGTGTTTCCTCATTCGGCCCGTATATCACATTGCCGATAACATCGCTATATCCGGTGATGGTTTTTTGAGGTGCACCGGTGTCCACATCATAGAAATATATTCCATATCCGGAGGAAGCAGCAAGCGTACGCCCATCGGGAGAATATCTAAGGGCCCAGACCCTGCCATACTCGCCGCTAGGCATTTCGAGAGTGTGTGATAATTCCCCGGTGTTGGCATCAAAGCGTAGGACGGTGCCTTCATTGTCGGCACAGGCGTAAGTTCTCCCCATCGGGGAACAGAGAGCAAAATCCAAGGGTTTATCCCATGTGAAAGTTCTGATTTTCTCTGTAGTGTCGGCGTTCCACAAACGAACTGTGCCATCGGAACTCGTGATAGCAAGTGTTTTGCTATCTTTTAGAAAATCGATGGAGGAAACATTGCTAGGACTGTCGCTTTTGAGTATGTGCAAAAATTCGCCAGTATTGGCATCCCATAGGCAGACATTGTTATCGCCGCCATGCGTAGCAATTCGCTTGCCATCCGGTGAATATATTAGGGAATCAATAGAATTCGCATGTGCCGCAAAGGTGAGTTGAAGTTCACCCGTAACAGCGTCCCAAAACCGGATGACCTCATCATTTCCAGCACCTGCGATTTTACTGCCATCCGGACTAAACGCTAATATCAGCACCCGATTTGTCTGTTCAGAGAACGTTGCTTTCGATTCACCTGTGGCGACATCCCATAATCGGATGTTTCCATCGTCGCCCACTGTAGCAAGCGTTTTGCCATTAGGGCTGAAGACCATGCTATGAACTCGCTCTGTATGTCCAGAGAGCGTTGCCTTCAGTTCACCCGTGGCGACATCCCATAATTTAATTACAGACAAACCGTCAGGATTCTCACTGACAAGTGTTTTGCCATCGGGACTGAAAACAACAGTCCTGACGTAATCTGTATGTCCGGTCAGTAGATGCAGTTCTTCACAGGTTTCGGTATCATAGAGCCAGACCCCGATTGTGCTGGCGACGGCAAGTCGAGTGCCATCGGGTGAATACGCAAAATCAAAGATATACCCTTTGCCGAAACGGGCATAAGCCCCCTCCGGTAGATAGTTCTTGAGGTAATTTTGTGCAGAACTCACAGGTCGCGAGCACAGCTCGCTCCTACAGAGGAAGGGCGACAGCACTATGAACAGTATAAGACATGTGAACAGATTTACATTTCCCACTGCCAATCCTCCTTATTATCAAATTTAAGGTAGTAGATACGCTCCGCCGGGTTTCCGTAACATAAAATCACTTGGTTAAATCCCATAGTATCACAGTGCTATCCCGGCTGCTGGTGACGAGGGTTTTACTGTCTGAAGAATAGGTGATAGAATAGATAGTCCCTTTATGTCCGGTCAAAGTTTTGAGAAGTTCGCCGGTGGTGGCATTCCAAAGACAGGCTTCTCCCTCTAAACCGTCGGTGGCAACGACCTGACCATCGGGTGAATAGACTACAACATAAGCGTGTCTGGCATGTTTATCAGCAATGGTTTGCAGGAGCTCTCCCGTGGCAACATCCCAAAAGCGGATATTGTAATCGCTACTGTCTCCGGCGGTTGCAAGCGTTTTTCCATCGGGTGAAAATGCCACAGAATTGATAGAATCGGCTTCTGTCGTAATGGTTTTTATGAGCTCCCCCGTGGCAACATTCCAAAACCGAATTGTGCCATCATCATCCCCACTTGCAAGGGTTTGTCCGTTTGGCGAGAATGCCACATCGGAAACCCCAGATGTATATCCATTGAAGGTTTTTAAGTTTTCGCCTGTGCGGGGATTCCAGAGGCGAATCGTTTTGTCCCAACTCCCGCTGGCGAGGGTTTGTCCATCTGGACTAAATGCTACTGAGCTTATCCATTTTGTATGGCCTTTGAGAAGCAGCCTATCTTCCCATGTGGTGGCATTCCATAAGAGAATTGTTGCGTCCCTTGTTCCACACGCGAGGGTTGCACCGTCCGGAGAATAGGCTATATCTCTTATATAACTTTCAGTCTGTTCGGTGTGTCCAAACCGACCTACAGTGGAAAGTTTTTTGAGGCGTTGGCCGGTGTGAACATCCCAAATACGCACAATACCACTCCCTTCACTTGCAAGTGTTTTCTCATCCGGCGCGTATATCGTAGTGCCTAAAACATCAGAATATCCGGTGATGGTATTTTGAAGTGCACCGGTGTTTACACTGTAGAAATATATCTCTGAGCCGCTGGAGACCGCAAGTGTCTGTCCATCGGGAGAATATCTAAGGTCATTAACACTCTTGCGGCCAGGCATGTCGAGGGTATGTAATAACGTCCCGGTGTTGGCATCAAAGAGTAGTACCGTGCCTTTATTGTCGTCACAGGCGTAAGTTCTACCCATCGGGGAACAGAGGACAGACTCCAAGGGTTTATCCCAGGTGAAAGTTTCGATTTCCTCTGTGGTGTTGGCGTTCCACAAACGAACTGTGCCATCGGATTCACCGGAACTCGCGATAACAAGCGTTTTGTTATCTTTTAGAAAATCGATAGAAGAAACATTCGTAGGACTGTTGTCTTTGAGTATGTGCAAAAATTCGCCTGTATTGGCATCCCATAGACAGACGTTGTTATCGCCGCCATGCGTAGCAATTCGCTTGCCATCCGGTGAATATATTAGGGAATCAATAGAATTCGCATGCGCCGCAAAGGTGAGTTGAAGTTCACTGGTAACAACATCCCACAAACGGATTACTTCATCACCAGCACTTGCAAGCTGACTGCCGTCAGGACTAAAAGACAGCTCCCCGCCTCTGTATCCTGTAAAGGTGGTTTTGTGTTCACCGGTGGCACTGTCCCATAATCGAATAGTCCTATCCTCACCTGCACCTGCTAAGGATTTACCGTCTGGACTGAAAATAAGATTTCTATTCCGTTTATTACTTCCAGGGAGTGTCGACTTAAGGTCGCCCGTGGCTACATCCCATAATTTAATTGCAGGGGGAGCCTCGGGGTCGTCGGGGTCGCCGGGGTAGTCATCAAAATCCGCACTGACAAGCACTTTGCTATCAGGACTGAAACCGACAAGCGCGACATAATTTGTATGTCCAGTCAGTAGATGCAGTTCTTCACAGGTTTCGGTATCGTAGAGCCAGACCCCGAGTGTGCTGGCGATAGCAAGTCGAGTGCCATCGGGGGAATACGCAAAATCAAAGATATACCCTTTGCCGAAACGGGCAATAGCCCCTTCAGGAAGGTAACGTCCATTAAAATTCTGGGCAAAACCGTAAGGTATCCACATCAGTGACGTAAGGATGAACGGTATGATGAATAGACAGGTTGTTTTCAATGTTAATTTTCCTTTGATTGGCGATTAGCAATTGGGTCATTGGCAATTAGCAGATGTTGTGATTCTAATACGCGGTCTGACGCGCGTCAAGAGATATTACTCTTGCCCACGGTTTCCAATTAACACGGGAGCTTGACAATAAATGTCCGTTTGCACTAAACCCTATAAATATATCGTCCTTGAAGAGCGGGCTGCTTGCCCGAATACTGGGACTAAGAAAGCGGAGACATCTGCTTCTATAAATATATCGTCCCTACGGGACTAAGAGAAATGAAACGGAGAACGGAAGACCCAAACTGGAAGTTTATGATACAATAAAGCACACAAACTGGAAGTTTATGATACAATAAAGCACACAAACTGGAAGTTTATGATACAATAAAGCACACAAACTGGAAGTTTATGATACAATAAAGCACACAAACTGGAAGTTTATGATACTATAAAGCACACAAACTGGAAGTTTATGATACAATAAAGCACACAAACTGGAAGTTTATGATACAATTTCAATTAGAAATGGTATAAGTTCAAGGCGTTGGCAATTCTGACCGTTCCAATACGCAGCACGTCTAAGGGTCAAGTTCCCAGAAAAGGATAGTGCCATCCCAACCCCCACTAACAAGCGTGCGACCATCAGGACTAAACGACACGCTAGAGATTACATCTGTATGTCCTTTGAATGTTCTGATAAGTTCTCCTGTGTTTGTGTCCCATAGCCGAATAGTCTTGTCCTTACCCCCGCTAACTATGGTATTGCCATCCGGACTAAACGATACGCTATAGACCCCATCTGTATGTCCAGTAAATGTTCTGATAATTTTTCCTGTCCTAATGTCCCATAGCCGAATAGTTTTGTCCCCACCCGCACTAACGACGGTATTTCCATCCGGGCTAAACGACACGGTTTCGACCCAACCCAGATGTCCTATAAGTGTTCTGATAAGTTGCCCAGTGCCTGCGTCCCATAGACGAATAGTCTCATCCAAACAGCCACTAACAACGGTGTTGCCATCCGGACTAAATGCCACGCTAACGACACGCTCCGTATGTCCTGTGAGTGTTCTGATAAGCTGTCCTGTGTCTGTGTCCCATAGACGAACAGTGCTGTCATAACTGCCACTAACGATGGTGTTTCCATCCGGACTAAAAGACACACTGTAGGGGCGTTCTGTATGTCCTTTGAGTGTTCTGATAAGTTCTCCTGTGTTTGTGTCCCATAGACAGATAGTCTTGTCCGCACTCCCACTAACTACGATATTCCCATCCGGACTAAACGACACGCTACAGACAAACCATGTATGTCCCGTGAGTGTTCTAATAAGTTGCCTTGTGTTAATGCCCCATAGACGAATAGTATCGCCGTCACCCGCACTAACTAGGGTGTTGCCATCCGGACTAAACGACACACTACTGGCATCATCGATATGTCCTGTGAGTGTTCTGATAAGTTCTCCTGTTTTCGTATTCCACAGACGAATAGTATCGTCCCTACCCCCACTAGCTATGGTGTTGCCATCAGGACTAAATGACACGGTACGGACTAAATCGGTATGTCCCGTAAGTGTTCTGATAAGTTCTCCGGTGTTCGTATTCCCAAGGCGGATAGTCTCGTCATCACTTCCACTAACGATGGTATTGCCATCCGGACTAAACGACACACTATTGACCCCATCGATATCTCCTGTGAGTGTTCTGATAAGTTCTCCGGTGTTTGCGTCCCATAGCCGAATAGTCTCGTCCGCACTTCCACTAACGATGGTATTGCCATCCGGACTAAACGACGCACTACGGAGACATATGTCCTGTGAGTGTTCGAGTTCTCCTGTGTTCGTGTCCCATCGAATAGTATGTCCCGTGAGTGTTCTGGACTAAGTTCGGTATGTCCCGGTGTTCTAATAAGTTGCCCAGTGTTTGTGTCCCATAGACGAATTGTCTCCCACTAACCATCATCTAAATGACACACTAACGATGGTATTGCCATCCGGACTAAATGACATCGCTAACGACCTATGGAATCCTGTAAATATCTCCGTAAATCCAAATCCCGATGAGTGTTCTGCCATAAGTTCTCCTTACAGTGTTTGTGTCCCATAGCATCTTGTGCTAACCTGTTTTCCATAGGTGCCTCTCCTCTCTGTCTTGTCCCAACTCCCACGGTTATGTAAATCAAGCAAGGACAATGCGACCATCTGGACTGCGCAAAGACACGGCTAACGACCGTATCTCGCATGTCCTGTGAGCGTTCTGATAAGTTCTCCTGTTTGCTTCAGTGAGGCAACATTCCGCATGATGGTTTCTAATAGATTTGGCGTAACGAAATACCACCGAGGATTTCGCGAATTGTCATCCGCTCTTAGCCGTTCGCGCGCACGGCTCAGCCGACTTTTAACGGTGTTCACGGATACACCTAAGAACTTGCTAATCCGTTCGCAACTCGTTTCACCGAGATAGTGCAGTATCATTACTGTCCGTTCGCTCTCAGGCAGCTTTTCCAACAAGCTTTCAACGACTTGACGGCGACGCTCCGCAGCGGCCTCCTCTCGCTGTTCCGATACATAGTTGGCATAAGCGGTTTTCTCCAATACCTCATCACTAACGGTTTCCATTGACTGCACCACACGTTTCTGCTTTCGCTGCCATGCAATGCAACGCCTACTCGCGATGACATATAACCACCCAGCGAAACGCGCCGGCTCGCGTAAGGTCGGCAGTTTCTCATACACATGAAGAAAAGTGTCCTGTGTAATCTCTTCGGCAATATGAAAATCTTTGATTTTACCCCATACAAGCGCGTGAACACTCTTTTGATATTTTTTAACTAAATCGCTGAAAGCAGACTCGTCACCTGATAATGTCCTCTGAATTAGTTCAATGTCCTCTCTTTCCATCAGAAACCTCCCGTAATCAATTTTGATTTATCGTTATATAGTGACGCGATTCTGAGGAAGAAAGGTTGCAGGATTCAATAAAAAATTTGAAAAAACAGCTTTTTTTTAATCAGAAATAGCCAATTTTTACCTATTTTCGCTCATGTATATAAACTCAAGTTGCTAGGGACAAGATTTTCGGCACACAAGAAACGGCTCCTGTTGAAAGCCATCGTGCCGCTCCGGAGTTTTGTAGCGCGAACTACTACTTTGCACCCTTATGCCACAAACTGGAAAGTTTGTGCTACTATGGGGCAACTTGCGTTATTATAGAGCAAATCCCATGGATATGAAAGTAATTTATTACTTGGCAACTTGGGTTATAATAAATACTCACGGATTTATGTCCCAAATCTAACAGACGAACCCACTGTATAGGAAATAGTCTAGCCCTTTTGACAGATATTGTCAAGAAAAATAACCCAACTTTGCAGAGGCATTTAGTTTTTGGTTTTTTCAAGCGTTTTGCGGGGAAGATGGTGAGCGAAGCTCGCTCTTGAGGAGCGGGCTGCTTGCCCGAATACTAGAAGAGTCGCGAGCACAGCTCGCTCCTACAGAAGATTGACCCGCTTCCGATGTGACTACAAAAGATTATCGATTAAGAACAGCCATTCCTGCATCCCATAAGAGTACAGTGCCGTCGCGACTACTACTGGCAAGCGTCTTGCCACGGGAGAATGCAACATCAGTGACATCCAGTGAATGTCCAACGAAGGTATGTATCCCTTTACCTGTTTGTGCGTCCCAAAGGTAAACAGCATCGCTGGTGCTACCGCTAACAATAACGTTTCCATCCGGCGAAAACGCGAGAGCGTTGACATCGCCGAAATGTCCGATTACCGGAAAACGCAATTCACCGGTTTCCAAATTCCAAACCCAGATACCGTTGTCCTCTCCACCACTAGCAAGCGTCTTGCCATCCGGAGAGAAGGCAATGTCATAAACATAGTCTGAGTGTCCAACAAAGGTTTTTAAATGGTCGCCTGTGCTGACATCCCATAACATAATAGTGTTGTCGGAGCTACCACTCGCGAGTGTGGTCCCATCTGGGGAAAATGCGATAGTCCTCACGGACCTAGTATGGCCAGTGAGGGTTTTTAGTAGGTCGCCGATAAGCAATTGTTCATCAGTGCGAACCTGCCATAACCGAATTTTACCCACTCTGTCCCCGCTGGCAAGTTTGCTGCCATCTGGAGAATAGACGATGGCGACAGCCGGAGAGAAACCATCTACGAAGCTGCCCATGAACCGCCCTGTTTGTGCATCCCATAAGCGGACCTTGCTGCCTCGGGTGCTCCGACTGGCAAGTGTTTTCCCATCCGGCGAATATGCAATTGGATCAAACAGTGTATTCGGGCCTGTGACGGTTTCGCGAATTTGATGTGTGTGTAAATCCCACAGGTGGAGTTTACGTCTACCACAGGCAAGTGTGTTGCCATCCGGCGAATATGCAATTGAAGAGACTCGATATGTATGTCCAGTGACGGTTTTCAAGAGTTTCCAATCGGCACTATTCCAAAACCGTATAGTGCCATCGTAACTTCCGCTGGCGAGTGTTTTCCCATCCGGTGAATATGCGACTGTTTTAACGAAACTTTGATGTTCTAACGTTTTAAGAAGGGCACCGGTGTTAATATCCCAAACCCGGAGCGTGCTGTCGTGACTTGTACTTGCAAGGGTCCGTCCATCGGGAGCAAAGACAACAGAATCTATGTAGCTCTCATGTCCCGTGAGGGTCTTCAAACGTTTTCCTGCGGCAACATCATAGATGTATACCGTGTCCTCGTCTCCGGCACATGCAAGGATTTTTCCATCCGGGGAGAATGCGATTGTTTGCACCCACGTATCTTCTTGTACAATAGTCTTCAGTTGTTCACCGGTAGCTGCGTGCCACAACCTTAGTGTACTATCCCGCGCCCCACTGGCAATTATTTCACCATTCGGAGAGTATGCTACACAATAGACCTGTCCATCATGCCCTAGGAGCGTTTTTAGGGATTCGCCGGTGTGGACGTTCCACACCTGAATTGTGTTGTCATAACTGCCACTCGCGAGGGTTTCACCTTTTGGATTAAGAGCGACTGAACTCACAGTCCCCGCATGCCCGATGAGTGTGGATTTATGTGCACCGGTATGGGCATCCCATAACATGACAGTGTAATCGCTGCTCCCTGTGGCAAATAGGGTGCCATCAGAGCTAAAGGATATGGCGTTTACACGGTCGGTATGCTCTGAGAGCAGGTCAATTTCATGTCCGGTGTGTGCATCATAAATCCAAACGCCGGCTGCGGTGGCGACGGCTAGCTTGCTGCCATCAGGAAAATACTTAATGTGATATATCCTGCCTTTCCCGAGTCGTGCTTTCGCGCCTGTCGGTAATCCCCAACGTGTGTATTCTTCGGAGAAGGCGTTTGGCACAACAAATGAATATATTATTGCAGAAAGTAGAAGGAACACAAGACGTAACAAGTTCGTTGTTTTCATGAAAATCAACTCCTTTGAGATAGACATCCTCTATAAACATATCGTCCATATTGGACTAAGAGGATTTTAAGGATGCGTTTATGGGTTTATCTCCCAAAAAATCAACGTATCATCATACCCCATACTAACAAGCGTTTTGCTATCCGGTGCAAACACGATAGACTGAATAAATCCTATATGTCCTGTAAGCGTTTGCAAAAGTTCCCCGGTATCCACATTCCAAAGTTTAATTTCGCCTGAATGTGCACTCGCCACTGTACGTAGTGTGGGTGAAAACGCCATAGAAAGGATATTTTTCCCAGGCGTGATTGTTCTTAAACGTTCGCCTGTGGCAACATCCCAGACCCGGATTGTACCATCTCTGCTTGAACTGACAAAAATATCACCCGATGGTGAAAATGCTATATCGTTGATAACTCCTTTATGCGCTACGATTGTTTTCACAGTTTCGCCTGTGGCAACATCCCAGACCCGAATTGTGCCAACTCTGCTTGCACTCACAAGGATATCCCCCGATGGTGAAAATGCTATATCGTAGACATTTTCTGCATGCCCAGCAAGCGTGCTTTTCAACTTGCCTGTGTCAACACGCCACAGATGGATTAGATTATCAGGACCACAACTACCGAGTAGGCTTCCATCTGGACTGAATGCTACATCACCAATGCGTCCGGCGTTTGCATGCATGATAGTTTGATTGCGTCCTGTGTCCATATCAAGTAAAACCAAAGTCCCTTCATAATTTCCACATGCAAACGTCACATTATCCGGAGAGTAGTCAGCAACCGTTACGCGATTCAGTTCAACGTCAAGCGTTCTTATCACCGTCCCTGTCTGTGGATTCCTCAACTGAATCTCACCCGGACCTAATGGACCGAATACACATGCAAGTGTCTGTCCATGCGAAGAGTACATCATAGCTCTTGGAAATATCATTGCATGTTCAGCGATGGTGTGCCGTAAACTGCCGGACGCACTATCCCAAATACATAAAGCATTATCAGGACTATAACTTGCCAGTGTGCTCCCATCTGGCGAAAAAACAAGGGACGTAACTCTCTCCGAATGGTCTTTGAAGTTTTTTACACGTTCACCGGTAGCGATATCCCATAATTGGAGACCGTCGACATTTTCAGTATGCCCCCCCGGAACAAATGTCTTTCCATCAGGACTGACTGCTATTGCGTAAACGCCGGATGCATTCCCTGTCAACGTCAATTTGAGCTGTGCGGTGTTAACGTCCCACACACGAATTATGCCGGAACTATTCCCTGTGACTACCGTTTTACTGTCTGGAGACAATGCCATACAATAAATTTTTGCATCGCCAGCTGTGTCACTGAGTGGGTGAGGTTGGAGGGTTTTTATGAATTCCCCGGTATCTGCATCCCAAACATGAATTTTTTCATCGTATCCAGAACTCATAAGCATTTCTCCATCAGGAGAATATAGGACATTAGAGACACGTTCCGCATGTCCAGCGATAGTGCGGTGTAGCTCTCCACTTTTTACATTCCAAAACCGAATAAACTCATCCCTGCCACCACTTGCAAGTATATCCCCATCAGGACTGAATGCTACAGAATACACGCTCTGTCCTGTTAGCGTTGTTTTGAGCTCGCCGGTGTTGACATCCCACAATCGAATAGTGCCATCGTAACTGCCACTCGCGAGTGTGTTGCCATCAGGACTGAAATCCACTGAAGAAACGGGGCTTGTATGTCCTGTGAACAAATCAAGGGGTTGACCTGTGCGCGCATCATAGAGCCAGATGCCTATGGAACTCGCTACAGCAAGTCGTGTGCTGTCTGGAGAATATGCAAGGTGATGTACCTGCCCCTTTCCGATGCGGGTTCTGGCACCTTCGGGCAGGTAGTTTTTCATAAATTCTTGTGCAAAAGCGTTTGACAAACATAGCACAGAAGTAGCAAGAAACGCTAAAAACGAAAGTCTTGTTTTCATGAAAGAAACCTCAATTTTAGGGTGAAGTTTGCCGTCTAGACGCGGTGCGAAACTAAGAGCATCAATTTCGCCAGAGAAGAAAGTATACCATATTTTGTGAAAAAACAGAAGGATTTTTTCAAAAAAGGAGCCCCCCTGCAAGGATGTGTAAAGTTTTGGTACACCATTCTATAAACATACCGCCCCGCTGGGGCTATTTACCGTTCAAGATTTAGCACGGTTAAGTCCCATAACAGAATTGTGCTGTCAGAACTCACACTTGCAAGCGTTTTGCCATCCGGTGAGAATAGGACAGCATTGACGCGGTGTGTATGTCCCATAAAGGTGTGAAGGTGTTTGCCTGTTAATGCGTCCCAAATGTTGATGTAGTTTGGGTCTTCGCTGGCACTTGCAAGTATTCTATCATCGGGAGAATACGCGAGAGACGTTACGTGTCCAGCTCCCTCTATTGGCGGAAGTAGTAGGTCGCCGGTGTGTGTATTCCACAAACGGATAGTGCCATCCTCGCTGCCGCTTGCAAGTGTACTGCCGTAAAAAGCATATACTACAGCCGTGACACCCCCTTCATGTCCGGTGAGCGTTTTGTAGTGGGTGTGTGTATTTACGTCCCATAATTGGATTGTCTTGTCTTGACTACCACTGGCGAGCGTTTTACCATCAGGTGAGAACGTTACGGAAGAGACGCGCGCGGTATGCTCGGTAAAAGTTGCCAGACGTTCACCAATGTGATACAGCTCCCCCGTGCGAATTTCCCACAAACTGACCGTGTTGTCCCCGTCACTGTGCTTATTGGCACCCCTTCTAGGTGATTTGCTCCCACCGCCGCTTGCAAGGAGAGTTTGGTCAGGAGAAATAGCAACGGCATATATAGTATCTTTATGTCCTGTAAAACTTCCGAGGAACCGCCCGGTTCCTACGTCCCACAGACGCGCCTTTTTAGAGGTCCCGCCGGTAGCGAGTAGTTTGGCATCGGAAGAATATACCACGGAATAGACCTTACAACCGGGTTCAGTAGCTGTCTTCAGCAGCTCACCGGTCTGTGGATTCCACAATTGAATTTTCCTTTCACTGCCGCAGGTAAGGGTGCTGCCATCAGGTGAATATGTTGCGGCGTAAATTTCTGAAGATAGGTGTCCCGTAATCTCTTTTTTCAGTTCTCCTGTAGCCACATCCCAAAACCGGATTATGCCATCGTCAGCACCGGCTGCAACTGTCTTTCCATCAGGTGAATATGTCACAGAATTGAACTCTTCTCCACCTCCGAAGGTTTTCAGAAGTTTTGCCGTGCTAACCTCCCAAACACTAACGGTTTCCCAAGAACTTCCGGTAACGAGTTTGCGTCCGTCGGGTGAAAATTCCAGAGATTCGGGCCGTTCATCCGCTTTCTCTACACTTTTCAAGCGTTCACCTGTCTCCAAATCCCAAAAGTAGAGTGGACCATGACCACCACAAGCGAGAATTTTGCGCTGTGGTGAAATTGCAGCAACATCGAAATCTTCTTCAATCAGAACATTTTTTATATTATTACCGGCTTGTGCATCCCAATACTCAATATAGGATTCGGACTTGTCGGATCTCCCGATAGTGAGAAATAACGCACCGTCCGGTGAATATGTTAGAGCATAAGTAGGTGTAACATCAGATTCAATAGCGGTTTTTAGCTGTTTACCTGTTTGCACATCCCAGAATCGGTTAGATTCGTCATAATCAACACTGGCGAGTATATCTCCGGCAGGATTAAATGTTATGAAACTAATATCATCTTCATGCCCAATACATGTGGCTTTATGTTTACCTGTGTTTGCGTCCCATAATCGGATTGTGTTGTCTTCACTGCCCGTTGCAAACGTTCTACCGTCCGGACTGAAGACGATACACTCAATCGGTCCCGTATGCCCCGTGAGCAGGTCAAGGGGTTCGCCTGTTTGCACATCATAGATATGGATGCCGATAGAGGTGGCGACAGCGAGACGTTTGCCATCGGGAAAATATTTTAGCTGATATATCTTTCCTTTTCCGAGGCGCGCTTTGGCACCAATAGGTAAGCCTAAGTGTGTGTGATTTTGGGAGAAGGCGGTTGTTGTCAAAAAAGTTAGTAGATAAAATGTAGAGATTATCGGTAAAAACGTCAGCAGGATGTTTGCTATTTTCATGCTAATTGAGCTCCTTAATATCGCGTGCACAGCACGCTCCTACAGAAGAATATCGCATGCACAGCACGCTCCTACAGAATATAAGAAAGACATCGCGTGCACAGCACGCTCCTACAGAAGAGTCGCGTGCACAGCACGCTCCTACAGAAGAGTCGCGTGCACAGCACGCTCCTACAGAAGAGTCGCGTGCACAGCACGCTCCTACAGAAGAATATCGCATGCACAGCACGCTCCTACAGAAGAGTCGCGTGCACAGCACGCTCCTACAGAAGAGTCGCGTGCACAGCACGCTCCTACAGAAGAGTCGCGTGCACAGCACGCTCCTACAGAAGAGTCGCGTGCACAGCACGCTCCTACAGAAGAGTCGCGTGCACAGCACGCTCCTACAGAAGAATATCGCATGCACAGCACGCTCCTACAGAATATAAGAAAGACATCGCGTGCACAGCACGCTCCTACAGAAGAGTCGCGTGCACAGCACGCTCCTACAGAAGAGTCGCGTGCACAGCACGCTCCTACAGAAGATGGGAAACGCAACCCCTACTGTGGGACATCCCACAGCATGACTGTGCTATTCCATCCGGCTGTGGCGAGGGTGCGTCCATCCGGTGAAAATAACATAAACCAAGCCCCCTGGATATGCTCGTGATCGAAAGTTTGGATTACTTCACCTATAGCGGCATCCCAAAACGAAAGTTTTTTGTCTGAACCGATGCCAGCGAACGTCTGTCCATTTGGAGAGTAGGCAAGAGAATAGAGCTTCATTTCTGAAGTGATGGTTTTTAGCGGTTCATCCACATCAAATTCCCAAAGCTTGATTTCGCCATCAATACCCGTGCTTACGAACGTTTGCCAATCCGGTGAAAGTGCCACAACGGAGTCAGAAAGTGTTTTTAGGGTGTCCCCGGTGGTGATATCCCAAAAACGCACTTCCGAATCACTGGTACTTACAAGCCTCTGCCCATCAGGAGAGAACGCCAAACTCCGGACGTAATCGTCGTGCCATTCAAGTATTTTTAAAGTTTTGCCGGTAGGCACGTCCCATAAGTGGATACGGCCGTTAGAATCGCCGCTTGCAAGCGTCTGCCCATCAGGACTAAACGCTACCGATTCAGCACAATCCTTCTTATGTCCTGTGAAAATGCGTCCGCGTTCACCGGTTTCAGTATTCAAAAGCCAAACCGTATCACCACTGCCACATGCAAGCGTTACGCCGTCCGGTGAATATGCAATACTATGGATCATTTTGGAATCTGGATAGTACGTTTTTATCAATTCCCCGGTACGGGTGTCCCATATCCGAAGACTGGGGCAAGAACTCACAGCGACAACCTTTGTCCCATCTGGTGAATACGCCATGCACATAAACATTTGTGCATATCCGGTGAGAGTCCTTAGCGGAGCTTTGGAGTCAACATCCCAAAACCGGATTGTGCCATCACCGTGTGCATTTACCAACGTATCGCCATCCGGGGAGAAAACAATGTGATGGGCGGTATCTGGTGGACTTTCAATAGTTTTGAGACGTTCACCTGTAGAGACATCCCAAAACTGAATCACATCATCTCCCCAATGAGTACTAGCGAGTGTCTGTCCATCCGGACTAAACACAACTTTGTCAACACCTTCAGAATTAGTGGTGGCAGCGAAAGTCGCCTGAAGCGCGCCAGTGCGGGGCTCCCACAACCGAATTTTGCCATCACCACCCCCACTTGCTAGCAACTTAGCGTCCGGTGAGAAAGTTATAGCGGAAACGCGGCCTGTATATCCGGTGAGAGTGCGTAAGAATTCCCCGGTATGTGCATCCCACAGATGAATCAACTCGTCTCTGCCATAACTAGCAAGCATTTCGCCATCAGGCGAGTATATCACTTTGGAGACACGATCTGCATGTCCAGCATAGGTAAGAAGTAATTCACCAGTGTTCAAATCCCAAATACGAATTGTCTCATCTTCGCCGCCGCTTGCAAGTCTTTTTCCATCGGGACTAAACGCTATCGAACTGACCTCCGCATGTCCCGTGAGCGTCTTTTCAAGCTGCCCGGTACGGGGGTCCCATAATAGGATTGTCTCATCTTTTCCCTCACACGCCAAGAGTTGATTATCCGGACTGAAAGCGAGTGCTCCAACACCCTCCGTGTGTTCTTTAAGCAGATGGAGTTCTTCACCGGTGCGTGCATCATAAATCCAAATACCGATAGTGCCTGCTGCAGCAAGAAGTGTACCGTCCGGGGAATACGCCATATTAAATACGTAGCCTTTTCCGAGCCGTGCTTTAGCTCCTTCAGGCAATTTCCATCTAGTAGAATCTTGGGTAAAGTTATTTTGCATAGATGTCTTTCCTTTTTGTAGACCGTCCGAACGGGTTTTGCCGGGGACATCATCACGTCCAGCTCGGTTTTGCAAATCGGGTTTCGCGTGAATATCCAGCACGAGCGGCACCTCCACGATGTCAATCGTCGGCTCTGACTGTGCGGCAAAACTATACGGCAGTTGAAACCGAATACGGTGCTGCTGACTTGCACCTATTAGCAATATCGCCAAAATAATCGATGCCCCCAGCGTGGCTAAAGGCAGCAACGGCTTCCCACCTGTCGGAGCGGGTTGTTTCACAGCGGTGCTCTCGCGCACAATACGCTCGGTTAGGTTGGCAGGCAATTGCACACCACCGAGCACATCGCGAATCAGCGGCACCGCTTCCCTCAGCCGTTTTCGTGCGCGACTCAATCGACTTTTTACCGTGTTCGGGGATACACCTAAAAACTTGCTGATCGCCTCACAGCTCATTTCACCGAGATAGTGTAGGACCATCACTGTCCGTTCGTTCTCTGGCAATCTTTCCAATAGCTCCTCAACGATTTCACGGCAACGTTCTGCGGATGCTTCCTCCTGCTGTTCTGATACATAGCAGGTGTATGCGGATTGTTCAAGGACATCTTCACTCGTGGTTTCTAACGATTCCATCGGCAGTTTTCTCTTTCGATGCCACGCAATGCAGCGTCTATTAGCAATGACATAGAGCCACCCCGCAAACTGCTTAGGGTCTTTTAGGGTGGGCAACTTCTGATATACACGTAGAAAGGTGTCCTGTGTAATTTCTTCGGCAATGTGGAAATCCCCGATTTTTCGCCATGCAAGTGCGTGAACGCTTTTCTGATATTTATCAACTAAAGTCGTGAAGGCGGATTCGTCACCCGATAGGATGTCGTTAATCAGTTCAACGTCGTTTTTTTCCATCGGAACCTCCGCGATAAAATGTACCTACAATTATTAATGACGCGATTTTGCAGCGGAAAGGTTGCAGGATTGACAAAAATTGATAAAAAAATTCAATTTTTGGAGAAAATCTGGAAAATACTGTTTGATGTCTGGCCGATTTCATGATGGGGCGGCACTAAAATTTGTCAAAGGACGTAAAGGTATGAAAAGGGTAAGCGACAATCAAATTAAGAATACAAGAAGGTAGCAGGACAACGCGCGTTCACGCTTAGACGATAAACCATAGGCCTAAGTGTCCCGAAAAAATTCCGATGAGCGCACCTGCAAGCACATCGGTCGGATAGTGGACTCCGAGGTAGACACGGGCAACCCCAACTGTAGCTGCCCAACAAAAAGTCGGAATTTGTAAAAACGGAAAGAAGTTGGATAAAAGCATCATCATCAGAAAAGCGGCGGAAGTATGTCCTGATGGAAAACTGAACCTATCGGGAGGACGAACCCGAAAATGCACGTCAACAATTTGGGCGAACGGACGGTCCCGTTTCAATGACTGTTTTAGCAGATGATAGAGAAATCTCTCAATCGGGAATGACATGCAGGCTGCCATTAAAAAAGGTCTACTTCTAACAGTGTCAACTGTCAGAAATACATAGAGTGCTACACACGGATAGAGATATCCGTTAGCACTCCAAGAAATCAAACGGAACGAACGGTTCAGAAACCTTCTATCTCCCCAATTAAAAATACGATGAAATAACGACTCATCCCATCGACTAAGGTTATTTGTAAATCCTCTAAGCATCGATTACGACGTAAATAGGCACACTTGATAAAGTAAACCTCTAAACTTCTCCATCCTCTTTTTTAAATATGAAAAACTTGCCACAATTAAGTATACCACAAAAAACAGCGAATTGCAAGCGAAATATTTTGGGGGACTTCATCTCTATTTTCTGCGATTCATCGTACATCGACATAGGCGCGGAGAGCACGCAATGCAATGACCGTATAACCGTTTTGGGCGAGATGTTCCATGTAACCTTCAAAGGCTTCAGGGGACGTATGCACCCAAGGGTGCTCCAAATCGGGTACACCGTGGAACGTGAGAACAGCGATGTTCCCATCCTTTGCCTGTGCAAGTGCCCAAGTGAAATCGTCAAAATCCCAGTTGGGACCAGAGGCACCGGTCGTCGGTATCAGGAGTGGATGGTGAACGGTTGGGTTGTATGCAGGCCCACGGCCGCCTTCAGAATCATATTGAAACTCCGGCGCAACGCCGCGGCGCGCAAACTGGAATCCGTGTTCAGCAAGCACGTTGACCGCCCCATCGCTATAGTTATAACCGGGGTAGCAGAAGGTTGTTGGACGCGGGATGCGATACGCCTCACACCGTTCGTCAATGTGTTGTATATCAGCCTTGAGTTCCTCGGCAGGTTGATGCTTGACGTTACGGTGCTGTTTCGTGTGATTTCCAATTTCGAAACCTGCATCGTGTAAGCCGCGGATTTGTTCCCAGGTCATAAACGCCTCTTTATTGTGCAGAAAACCGAGCCCTTCCGTGATATAAAAGGTTGCTCCGAAGCCGTACCGCTTCAGAAGTGGGGCAACAAAGGTCGCATGTGATTCGCAGCCATCATCAAACGTGAGAACGACCAATTTATCAGGAATTGGTTGTAAAGTCTGTTGCATAGATTCCCCAAATTCAGTGAAAACGGTTATGTGTTCGCGTAAGTATTAATATTATACCTGCGCAAACCGGCAATGTCAAGGAAAAATTGTTAAAGGGTTGTAATTTTTTCTTGACAAAAATTTATGAATTGTGTATTATAATTTCAAGTTGCCACTTATAAACCTTTTTTTTCAATTTTTTCAATACATGAGGAGAGATTTTCAAACCTATAACCTATTGAAGAGAGTGGTAAAGGAGATGTGGAAAGATTCCGTTTCGGGTTCCACTATATTTAACCTAAGTTGCCAGCTATAAACTTTTTAGACTTGGGAACGCCGTTTTTAATGAAAAAATGATGATAATTGTAGCGTGAACTTTTAGTTTACGCCTTATGGCACAAACTAGGAAGTTTATGCTACTATGTGGCAACTTGCGTATATTTTGATGAATACAGAGAAAAAATGGAGGGATACATAATGCTCGATCGGCGCGGATTTTTAAAATCGTTAGCAGGTTTGACAACCGGCATTCTGCTATCGTCAGCGTGTGCGGAGGGAGTGGAAGAAACCCCCCGCAGTGACCGCCTCGGCACGCTTCTACCTATGCGGAAACTAGGTAGAACAGGTGAGGCTGTAACAATGCTTGGGGTCGGCGGATGGCATATAGGCGAAATGAACGAAGCGGAAGCACAGAAAACAATTGAGACAGCACTCGAAGGCGGTGTCCGGTTCTTTGACAGCGCGGAATCTTATCAAGCAGGTGGAAGCGAGCGTCGCTTGGGAAAACTGCTTATTCCGAAGTACCGCGATGATGTGTTCATCATGACCAAGACAACAGCGCGGGACGCAGCGGGTGCACAGAAACACCTTGAAGCGTCACTCAAACGCCTGAATACCGAACAACTCGACCTGTGGCAGGTGCATGCAGTTCAAACTCGCGAGGATGTCGACCTACGCATTGACAACGGTGTTTTTGATGTGATGCTAAAGGCGAAGGAGACAGGAAAAACGCGTTACATCGGATTTACCGGACACACAAGTCCAGCTGCGCATCTCCGTGTGCTAGCGCAATCCGATATTTTCGATGCATGTCAATTGCCGGTCAACCTTGTCGATGTCAGTTACGAAAGTTTCATAGAGGGTGTAGTGCCAACACTTGTCGAGCGAAATATCGGGGTGATTGGAATGAAAGCGTTGGCAAACGGTGGCTTCTTCGGGGGTACCAAACATGGTAAACACGGCCCGAATCCAAAAGTAGTGCCGAATCGGGTGAGCATTCCAGAGGCAATCCGTTTCACTTGGTCATTTCCGGTTAGCACACTTGTCACAGGTCCGGACAACGCAGCCCAGCTACAAGAGAAAATTGACATCGCGAAATCGTTCGCTGGCATGGAAGACGCTGAACGCCAGAAGCTGATAGAAAAGGTCGCTGATATGGCCGGAACAACGGTTGAATTTTATAAAGCATAAGCTGTTGGTTATTAGCAATTAGCAAATAGTAAGAGGGGGGTTGATGTTTATAAGATTTGTGAAGTCATCACAAACCAGCCAACTGCCAACTGCCAGTAGCCAACTGCCAATTATTATTATTATTATCCAAAGGAGGCAGAAAATGCGTCAATCTTTTGTTTTTATACTACTCATAACAGTTCTTTTTTACGTACCCTTTAGCACGAACGCAGCAAATATCGAGGATGGGCTCTGGCTTTACTTACCTTTGAACGAGGGAAAAGGTGAAAAGGTTAAGGACCACGGCCCCCACAATTTTGAAACGGAATTTAGCGCAGATGCCCCGAAATGGGTCGAGGCGAAGCATGAAACCCTCGACAAAGCCTTGGAATTTGATGGAAAAGGAAATTACGTGAAAATCGACATGGAGGCCCAAGGAAATGATATTGATTCCCATTTTGACGCGAAGAAGGGGCTCACGATTTGCGCATGGGTGAAAGTCTTGGCGACAGCCGTTGATGGACATGGACAAACGCGTCAACCGATTGTTATGAAAGGTTTCCATGGCGTATGGGAATTCGCGCTCTATATCTATGACGATTTCGGAACAGGCCTGTCAGTCTGGAAGTGTGATGGCAGCGGCGTAGCTGAAACGAGCAAGCCAGGGGCTGCCCCAGTAGGAACATGGATTCATCAATGCGGTACCTTTAAAATAAAGGACGGCTCTCGGGTCTATATCAACGGCGACAAAAACCCCGTGGCACATAGAGAGGATAACGGAGTGCCTTGTGAAACAGGTAACCGACCTGTCTTTATCGGACACCGCGAGGATGGACAATGGTTAAACGCTATCATTGCAGAAGTCTATATATGGGACAGGGTGATTGACATCGATGAAATGAACATCGCTATGAAAAGCGCGGGAGGGTTAGGAGTCGTTCACCCCGGGGATAAACTGACGACAATGTGGGGAAATATCAAACGTCGGTAAACATCTACCGTCTCGTCCTGTTTTGTATGCGCGCCTACACCGGCTAACCTCTGTAGGCATGCTTATCGTTTCCTCTCTCTATTCACCGAAATGACTTGCAACAAGTGTCAAATCCAGGATGTTTACTCTCCCATCCCCGTTGACATCCGCAGCGGGGGGCGCGTCCGGCTTACCAAAGTAAGACGCTACAAAGGTCAGATCGAGAATATTGACCTTGCCATCGTTATTGACATCCCACGGCCTTTCCGGCGGTTTAGTAATCTTGGCATTTTCAACTGTCACGGGCAATTCCTGCCCTTTACTCGTTGCAACAAGCACGTCAGATAAGGTTAGTGCTGACGCTTTGACAGCAACAACTTCAAATGTTATCGTCACGAGGGTGCCCGCTGCTGCGCTTGCTGTAGAACCGATAGCAATTTTGGCAAAGGTAATCTTATTTTCCCTAACATGTGTCGGAATATCCAACACATCCCCAGGTAAATAGTCCCCATGCGTCAGTGAGACATATCGGAGGGCTGTCGTGTCAAATTGCACTGTGCCTTGATAACCGCCTACCTCACGTCCCTTAGCAATATCAACGGTGACAACGAGCTCTTGTCCAATATTAGGCGACTCCACCGAGGCAGGTGCAATTCTAACAATTATTGGGGCTGGCGCGAGGCTTAGTAAGACAGCGAGTTCATCAATAGCGGCAGGGGTTTGGAGCAATACATGAACATCCGCATCACTAAGCACTTTCCTGACTTCTGCATCCTCTTTGAGAAGTGTTATGAATTCATCGTCAATCTGCGGCAACACTATTTTCAGCGCGTCCGGATTATCTACCACCAGCTTTATCGTCGTGGGGTTCAAGAGCTCCTGGTTCTCAGGGACTTTTAATTCGATGAGGATTGTGGGCAGCAATTGCCGAATATCTGGACGTTGAAAAAAGGGCCTATACCTTTCAAAAATTCGTTCTGCGAGTGAGCGTTTACTCGCGTCAAGTAAGGCTGTCAATTCATCAATCGCCGCTGTATCCTGAAACAAAGCCTGAACGTCCGCATCGCCAAGCATCGTTCGAATCTCCTGATCTGTTTTTAGCAGGGTAATAAACTCATCTGCTATATCAGGCACGAACCGCTTCAAGAGGTCCGGATCATCGAGCACTAACCCGATAGTTTCCGGTGTTAAAAGGGCTTGATTGTCCGGTTTTTTGATTTCAGTGAGAACAGTGGGCAGGAGTGTTTGAACATCATCCCGCTGCAGAAGTGTCTGATATCTTTCAAACACCCGCTCAGCGAGAGAAGGCTCCTGACCGAACACACCCGTCGTGAAAATCAAACATATCCCCACCATATAAAGGCAAACGAGGGGTTTTGAGAAGATGCTGGGCATCTCTTTCAGAGTATAATTGCGTTTAAAACGACAAAACATTGACTTCCTTCCTTATTCTATCGGCGGTCTCTTAACCAAACAAGACAGACGCAGGGATTTAATAGGTCCTTATGATAACGGGATTTAAGTGGGAAACATAGCGGGCGAGGTGACCTCGCCCCTACGAGCCTATTGAAAATGGGGGTTTATAGGTCGGATTTCTCTTTGTTCAACCCGACCTACAGCGGTTGCGGATAAACGCAGAAACGCGCCATCGGCTTAGACTAAGCGAGTACTTCTCCCGCCTCCGGATTGACCTTGAAACCGCCAGCCATAATGCTGTTATAAGGCTCCTTCGGGTCACGTCCGACAGGCCGCATCTCCGGTGTGTGATATCCGAATCGTACTGCTTTCCGCCACTGCTCGGTACGATTGACCTCCGACCAATGGATAAGACAGTAGCTAAAGAAGATTACATCGCCTGCCTTTGCAGGAATAGGAATGGAGTCGATGAAATCCGGATGAAATTTATCGGTAGGCAGATGCGGTGCAGTGCCTGCCCCGGTGATGTGTTCCCGCGGTCCCTCTTTATGACTCCCGGGGACAACCCGCAGTGCCCCGCTCTCAAAAGGCGCGTCGTCAAGATGAACGAGACAATCAACGAAGTCAAGTCCATCGTGTGGATAAAACGGATAATCCTGATGCATAGGGAACGGGGTGCCTTTGTCCGGCGGCTTCGCATGCAGCACCGTATGATGCCATTGGATAGTATCCCCAATAAGCGACTGAACCGCGCCAGTCAACCGCTCATGGAAAATGACCCTGCCCCACGTAGCCGAATAAAAATGGGGGTTGTGCATAAAAACTGCCTTAGTCGTCTGCTGGTCTTCCTCTTCAAGGTACCGGGAACGCCAAGGTCCAGGCCAACCGATGGTTTCCTGCCCCCAATTGTTAATAATCTTCACCATCTCAGAGGCAAGCTGCTCCGTCTCTTCGGGTGCAAAGAGTTGCTCTACCTTGAGGTAACCGTTTTCGTTGTAAAAATCAACCTGAGCTTGTGTTAGCATGTTGAACTCCTTAATTTTAAGTGGTTATATGGGTTAAAACCGGACATTTTACTTTTTAAACCTATGCCCGACCGTAAACACTTTGGTAGTCTGAATCGCGGAAGGCGCGGAGAACGCAGAGGACGCGGAAAGAAGGGGGGTTTTGCAAAATAGCCCTAGAGGGGCGATATGTTTATAGAATATTGGAAACCATTGGCTTATGGCCAAGAAAAAGAGGTTTTTGACACACGCCATAAACCTGATTAGAATCACAAACTCTTGCCAATTGCTAATCGCTAATTGCCGACGATGGCGAGACCGGACGCTTAGGCCGTTGCGGTGGTTTCATTCTCGCTTCCCCTTTCTGCCTTATCTTCTCCAATTCATCAATAATTTTTCGGAGCTCTCTTAAATCTTTGGGCAATTGGTCATCATGCAGTGCCTACTCTGTAAACCACTGATTGACTGCGTCAGGCGTGAGGAGTTCTGGTGGCATTCTCCACTAAGGTGATGTGGATAATTCGGTCCAAATTGGTTCCGATAACCGCATTTCGTGCCGTTAATAATCGCCGGATGGTCGCATCGTCTGAAGTTAGGAAACATATCACTTTAGCAACATCGGCAGTGTCCACCCAACGGCTGTGGTCTTCATCGGGCATAGATTCCCGATTAATGGGGGTGTCCATAATGCTCGGCATGATGGCATTGACGTTGATACCAACATCCATGACCTCTGCCGCTAAGGCTTCTGTTAAGGTGCGTACGCCGCCTTTGGAAACACAGTAAGCACTTAAGCCAGCCTCACCCTTCAAGCCGGCGCGTGCGGAGACGTTCACAATTTTGCCGTACCCCTGTTCTGTCATGTGTGGAATTGCTGTTTTACAACAGAGGAAAACAGATTTGAGATTGAGGTTCATCATGAAATCCCACTGCTCCTCTTCAAGCTCTGCTGTCGGAATTCCACCGACAAATCCGCCAACGATATTGACGAGTATGTCAAGCCGCCCGAATTGCGTTATAAACGTTTCGAAGGTTTTCTGAACATCAGCCGCCTCGGTGACGTTCGCAAATAGAAAGGTAACATCTTTACTGCGTTCCGGGTTGTGCTGCTTAAAACGTTCCACCTCATCTTCGAAAAGATACGTGACGGCGACAGTGTCGCCTTGGGTGAGATAGGCTTTGGTTACAGCACTTCCGAGTATACCGGTTCCGCCAGTGATAAGGACGTGTCGGTTCTGTTTTGTCATTTAAAATTCTCCTTTTAGCGTGTTAAGGCTCCGATACCGGGCCGGTTGGGTAAAATCAACCTGCCTTTATCCAGGGTTACACCGGTGTAGGGGTCATTTGAAATTAGCAGATTACCATCTAAATCTGCGTAGTCTACCAGCGGTGTCAAGTGTGCAGCGGCAGTAATACTGAGGGATGTCTCTATCATACAACCGAGCATGACTTTTAAACCGTGTGCTCGCGCGACATGTATCATCCGGTGCGCTTCTAGTAAACCGCCGCATTTGACCAATTTGATATTGATACCGTCGACGCAGTCAGCAAGTGACGGGATATCGCTTGCCCGTTTAACGCTTTCATCCGCGATAATCGGTAAGGCAACGTGTTCTCGGACGAACTTGAGCCCCATCCTATCGTCCGCTTTTGTGGGTTGTTCAATCAATTCAACGCCGTATTGGGCGAGTTGATGTATTTTATCAACAGCCTCCTTCGGTGTCCATGCCGTATTAGCATCGACGTAGATAGGTTTATCTGTGACGTTTCGGAGTGCCCGGATAATCTCAATATCGCGAGGTGTTCCTAATTTGACCTTGAGAATCGGATATTCCGTGGCCTGTCGGGCTTTTTCCGCCATTACCGCGGGTTCGTCAAGTCCGATGGTAAAAGCGGTGTTCGGTGTTTTTTGTGGATTGAGTCCCCAGAGTTGATAGAGCGGTATCCCTAATTTTTTGCCGAGTCGGTCGTGCAGTGCCATATCAATAGCAGATTTCGCTGCGTAGTTGCCATGGAGTGCCGTTTCAATATCCGCCATGACATGGTGAATTGGGTCAAGGTCGTTATCAAGTATGGGCGCGACGGTTTCTAACGCCGCTGCTACCGTTTCAACGGTTTCACCATAAAACTTCGCTGGTGCGGCCTCGCCAATACCGCCATCGAGTTCTACAGAGATGACGTGACGGTACGCATCTGTTGCACGGCGGGCAATTTTAAACGGCTGCTTGAGTTGTAGTTTCGTGATTTTTGAGGCAAGGGGCACCGTTATTCTCCTCGCGTCTCTTTTAAATATAACATGAAACGTTCCCGTTCTTCCGCATCAATTTCACCATCAGATTTCTTCAGGAAAGTCCACGCCCCTAAGAAGATAGCGGCTGCCTCCTGCGCAGCTGAGGTGTTCGGATAATTTAAAGACCTTATTTCAACCGTCATCGCCATTTTGTTGGTCTCTTGCAGCACAGGCGTTGTCCTATCTTGCACAGTGACGATGGGGGTTTCAAAAAGTTTTTCGTTGAATTGTTCCAATATCCGTTTCAAAAAGGTCTCTGTGCCCTGATTCCCACGGTAGTGCGCGGCAACAACGGGCTGCTTCCCTTTCTGCCACGGCGCGTGATTAATTTGTAAATAGTAGCCATCATCTGCAATGGCGTTGATTGTAGCAATCCGTTTTTTTGTAGACATCTTTTGCCCGGGGGTATAAACGTTGGACACCTTTGCTGCAGCGAGTTCCAGCATCTCATTCAACAATAGAATGAGTTGACGCGTCTTTGGCGTATCCGTTTGTGAGTCAAGCACAATAACAGTGTCGGCAAACGCACCCTCCGCAATAGGGTGGAGCTTTAGATTGGTAACGGTCGCCTTATTTGGGGCTATCTGCACCTGCCGTTTTTCGGGATAATACCCCGGTTTTGAAAAGTGAAGTGTGGTTTCAATTGGACTTTTCAAGGGAAGCGCGGTTTTAATGAAGTAGTGTCCCTCAGCATCTGTAGTAGCCGTTAGCTTAGGATTTGCATGCAATTGAACAGCAGGAATCGGGGTGCCAAGGTTTGCATCAGAGAGCTGGCCCTGTAAAATCCGGTCCGAAATATTAGCGAAACGGATTTTTAGCGACTTGCGAGTCTGCCCGTAGGTGGCAGTCACGGTCGCTGTCCCGGGGGTATTAGGCGCGTACAGATAAAAGTGTGCTGTGCCATCCTTTGAAAGCCGCCTATCTGCCTTGAGCGTGCCATTTGTCGTTTGTGCCCGAATCGTTTCCGCATCGGCAATTGGCAATCCATCGGCATCCTGTGCCGTTACAGTGATACCGACATAACTTTTATCATCAAACGGGAGGGTATTTGTCCACGCGTGCAACTTTAGTTCAGCCGCAGGTGGTGCAACCTTAAACCACTGTGGCGAAGGTAGGCTATGATTGCCGTAATAATTGACCAATTCGGTTTGAACGAAATGGACACCGTTCGACAACGGTTTTTTGAGAGCGACAGTGATTATATCTGTATCCCGGTCATAGCGAAACGGGACGTTCACATTGTCGATTTTGACCTGGATAGTGTTCGTGAAGACCTGTTGCCGTTTGAGCATCCACGTTCCACGTTCGTGTAAGCCATCCTTGACACGAATTTGAAGTGAAGGCGTTTTGTTTTTTATGACAGATTCATGCTGGGGTGTTATCAGCACCCCCTTCGGAAACCCAGCTTCAACGTACCGGGCGATTCCAAGAAAATAGCCGTACGCCTCTCTTTTGAGGTAATCATCCTGCCGCAGCCGCGCCTCCTCTTCCGGATTAGAGTAGAAAGAGGCTTCGCACACAATTGCCGGACAGTGGGTCATTCGCAAGACACCGAACCCCGATGCGGTCATCAGCTTATCGGAATAAAGGCCTGTTGCTGCAGCGGTAGGTAAGCGGAGGGCATCGGAGACACCTAGTTGAACGTAACGCGCGAGGTCAAGACTGGGACGCGATTCATCAGCGTCCCCGTGATACCACGTAGAGGTATAGTTAGTTTTCGGGTTATCTATTTTGTTATGGTGCAACGAAATGAAAAAGTCGGCGCGGCTTTCATTGGCAATTTGACTGCGCCTCGACAGACTAACGTAGGAATCATCAACGCGTGTCATGAGGACGGTAGCACCGACTCCTTGCAACATCTGCTGTAGATAACGTGCTACTTTTAAATTAATTTCAGCCTCGCGAAGCCCTGTCGGCCCGCGTTTGTAATCGGGAACATGCGCTTGCCCGCCGTGTCCTGGGTCGAGACAGATTTTGATGCCGTTGAGGTGACGAGCGTACGGGGGGACTTCCATCTGAATCGTCTCCAGCTGTTGTGGAACCTCAGGCGGTTGTCCACAGTCGAACAATAGCAAGGCAAGAAGAGCGATAAAAAAAATCTGACAAATGAACCGCGACATATATGAACATCTCTTTTTATGTGGTTGGTTTGGCACTAGCAGGTCGAGTTGAACGAAGAGAAACGCGACACACTATAGGTGTCGTTAACCTTATCCATCTGTACAACGCGAGCTTGATAATAAATGTCTGTTTGTGTTAACCTCTATAAAGATATCGTCCCTACGGGACTAAGAGCGGTGGGGAAACGGTTGGTTCTATAAAGATATCGTCCCTACGGGACTAATACCAAATTTATCTGATTCATCGTGTTCACGGATCGCTCCGATGGAGCGGAAGAATGAAAAGAACAAGCCGGATTGTGTTAATTTGGTATAAGAGGTCAAAACTTTTTTTCAAACTCACGTTTCTATAAAGATATCGTCCCTACGGGACTAAGAGTTTTGGTTTTAACGGCTGCTCTATAAAGATATCGTCCTTGAAGAGCGGGCTGCTTGCCCGAATACTGGGACTAAGAGGTCAAAACTTTTTTTTCAAACTCACGTTTGGCTACCGTCGTCTGCTACGGAGGGTTTTGGGACGACCGAGGATTTCTTTGAGAATAATACCTTGCCGAAACGTTTCAGGCGATAAGTTTAGCAGAGATGTCGCCGGGAGCGGTTTCGTTGGCAGCGGTGTAGGCGAATCTACAGGAACAGGCGGCGGTTCAATCTGTTTTTCCGCTTGAACTGTTTCAGGTGCAGATTGCCCTGACGTGCCTGATCTATCCTCTGCCCTCCCCACAGTTTCCTGTGCAGCTGTGGTTTCAGCGGGCAATTCCTCAAAATTCTCCATAAAGGGCGGAAAATCGGTTTTACTATTGACAGACGCATCGACCCCACCACTATTTCCTTCTGCCTTCTTTTTCGCTATTGCCTTATATGACCTATTGGCAGAGATGATGACGTAAATTACGAAAATCAGCACCGCCAGGGGCGTGATAATCCGTGTCCAGACGAAGTAATCCATGAAGCGAGTCTCCTAATCCGAAATGTCCAACCATTGTAGGCGCGGTTACAAACCGTGCCTACCAATAGCGGTCCGTTTACCGCCTCCGAGACCGGAGGGTTTTAGGACGTCCGAGGATTTCCGCGAGAATAATACCTTGCCGAAACGTTTCGGGCGACAGGTCTGGCAAAGCGGTTACCGGGAGCGGTTTCGCTGGCAGTGCTGTAGGCGAATCTACAGGCACAGGCGGCGGTTTTTGCTCCTCATTTTTCGGTTCAGGCTCTTTAGGCGGTTCCGGTTCGGACTGTTCAACAACAAGCGGGACAGCCGCCTCCTGGGCTTGCTCGACTGGCTGTGTTTCTCCTACCTCGAACGGAAAATTCTCCATGAAGGGAGGTAAGGCTTCCTGCCCATCAGGTGTTCCCTCAACCTCACCTTCTGTTCGTGTTCGCTGCTGTCTCGCTTTCCGTTGGCGTGACCCGCCGAGGACAATCGTCAAAATGATAACAACGAACATTATAATCATCTGTACGAATTCATCCATCAGTTTTTCCTCCGTTAGTTATGGCTTAGGAAAGTCCGAGGGAATGTGCTGACCGGGTTGTGTCCATGTCTTGTGTGCCGCCCGGTGAAGCGATAGACTGGCGCATCTCGGTATCCGCGAGGATATTTCGGAGTGTATAGTAATCCATAACACTCATCTTTTCGGAATCAAACGAGTCCGATATAGAGAGCGGGATTTCCGCTTCCGCTTCAATCAATTTAATCGTCATTTCCTCGACGAGTGCTTTATTTTCTTCCTCTTCGGCTTCAGCGCGTGCACGTTGTTCTTCCGCTTTTGCCCGTGCTATCTTGAGTTCCGCTTCAGCCTGATCGGTTTGTAATTTCGCGCCGACGTTCTCACCGACGTTAATGTCGGCTATATCAATAGAGAGGATTTCAAAAGCGGTGCCTGCCTCAAGCCCACGGTCAAGGACAGTTTCAGAGATTCGCACCGGATTTTCCAAAACCTGTTTATGATTTGCGGAGGAGCCGATGGTTGTGATAATCCCTTCGCCGACCCGTGCGCGTATCGTATCCTCAGTTGCCCCCCCGACGAGTCGGTCTATGTTTGCCCTGACAGTGACGCGTGCCTTCACAATGAGTTGGATACCATCGCGTGCGACAGCAGTGATACCGTTGCTAGGGTCCTCTTTACTTGGAATATCAATAATTTCTGGGGTGACACTGACTTGGACAGCTTGTAAAACATCTCTGCCCGCGAGGTCAATAGCGGCGGCTTGTGCAAAATCGAGGTCGATTTTGGCTTTATCTGCGGCGATGAGCGCAGAGACAACGCTTGGGACACGTCCCCCTGCAAGGAAATGCGCCTCAAGGTCATCAAGGGAGAGGCTCAAGCCGGCTTTTGTTGCGTTAATTTGTGGTTCGACAATTCCTGATGGCGGCACGCGTCGGAGACGCATCGCAACCAGATCGAAAATTCCTACTTTCACGCCTGCTGCAATGGCTGTAATCCATAAACCGAGTGGCACTAGCCAAGCGATAATAATTAAAAATAGGACGATACAGACAGCAACAATCGCAAGTATAGCAGATGATTCAAGCATGTTTATTCTCCATCAGTTAGGGGTGAAATATTTAAATTTCCTTCACGAAAAGCGGTTGCAAGGGCCCGCGGAACAGTCGCTTCAGCCTCAACGACTCGCGCACGCATCTCCTGCACGTTTGCGGTCATCTGCTGCTTTTTAGCAACGGCAAGGGCGCGGCGTTCCTCCGCTTTCGCCTGGGCAACAACAAGGTCAGCCTCAGCCTGTTCAGCCTGAAGCTCCGCACCGATGTTTTTACCGACGTTCACATCCGCTATATCAATAGATAGAATTTCAAAAGCGGTACCCGCATCAAGCCCACGGTCAAGCACCGTCTTGGAGATGATGTCGGGATTTTCGAGTACATCCTCATAGGTTTCGGAGGCACCGATTGCGCTGATGATTCCCTCTCCGACCCGTGCGATGATTGTATCTTCACCAGCACCACCAACGAGACGGTTGATATTGGTTCGGACAGTGATTCTGACGGTGGTAATAAGTTCTACCCCATCGAGGGCAAGTGCGGTAATCTTTTGTGTCGTAATGACGCGGGGATTTACACTGACCTGAACAGCTTCAAACACATCTCTGCCCGCCAAATCAATGGCAGCCGCTTGTGTGAAATCAAGATTGATGTTTCGCGCTTTATCAGCGGCAATTAGCGCGCTAACAACGTTAAGAACATTCCCTCCAGCGAGGTAATGCGCCTCTAATTCTGAAGTCGCCACAGTCAATCCAGCTTTGTGGCTACTGATAAGTGCTCTGACAATGACGTTCGGATTGACTCGTCTCAAACGCATGCCGATTAGCTCTGAAATGCGAAGCGGTGCTCCAGCTGCGACGGCAGCAATCCAGAGCCCGACGGGGACAAACCAAAAGAATACAATGATAAAAATCAGAACAATGACAGCAATTATCGGTATAATTGGTTCCATATCTTATCTCCTTTCTTAGAACTACGGTTTCTAGGTTTCTATAAACTACGGACGACGACACGACTTCCCTCAACATGAATGACTTCAATCTCTGTCTCTGGTTCAACAAACTCCCCCTGCGTAACGATATCGACACGTTGGCCGTTTATAAGTGCGACCCCTGCTGGTCGTAAGGGGCTTAATGTTTTTCCCGATTTTCCGACGAGGGCGGTTAACTCTTGAGGTGCTGCATGAAAACCTTCTTCACTTTTCTCAGAAGCAGTTAGGATAAAGTTTTTGCCGAAAGGTGTGTCCCGAAGAATGGACAAACCGACAATGGCAATCGGTATTACGAAAATCAACGCGACACTGGCATAGATGAGTGCCGTTGTAGCCCCTGCTCTTACCCAAATCATGCCGATTCCGACAAAGAGCAGGATTAGTCCAGGAATGCCTGCTGCACCGAACCCTGGAAGAATCAAAATCTCAATAAATATCAAGAGTATACCGAGTGCTATAAGAACCGTTGGTACCCACATGGTTTTTTCCTCCAAACATTTTGTGTAAAAACGCCTTACTCCTCAAGAGCCTCAACCGAAATTTTTGAGCCTGAGACCTCTAGTACTTTGATAGGCGTATTCTCTGGAATGAAGTTGCCGACTGTGACAACGTCCAATCGTTTATTATCGATTTTCGCGGTGCCCGCAGGCCGCAACGGTGTCAACGCAACCCCTGTTTTACCTATAAAACTCTCAAAATCCTGAGTACCTGCAGCGTGATACCCCTCGTCAGTACTCATCACAGTGGAAAGCGCGAACCGCTGAAATGGAGTCGATTTCGGGAGAAAAATCGTCGCAATAATGCCTAACACAGAGGTTAAAATTATTGAAATAGAGAGCCACAGCAGCGCAGTACTGACATTATCGGTCGTATCAAAAAAGACAAAAAAGGCACTCCCCACCATCAAGATAATACCAAGTATGCCCGCAATGCCGAAACCGGGGATAACGAAGACCTCTACCACAATCAACGCTAAACCGATGACAAACGCGAGAAACGCATACCCTACCTCAATTTGGTTCAACATGTGCCCCCCAAAGAAGAGTCCTATGAAAAGCAATCCGAGGAATCCAGGGATACCGAAACCCGGGGTGCGAATCTCTATAAGGAGACCGAGACCCCCTAGCGATAAGAGCAACGCGCTGATATACGGACTCGTAATAAAGAAGACAACCCTATCCGCAAGTGTCGCAGCAATTTTACGGACCTGTGCATTTGCCAAAGATTTCAGACGTTTGACCCGCGTAGCACCCAGCTCCTCCTGTTTGTCCAAAATAGCATTTTCTGTGAGTGCCAACGTTGCAATGCCCGCCTCAGCTTGTGCTTCAATATCCGCAGTGTTCTCTGTTGGAGGTGGCAACGCGACGTTCCCTTTGTCATCTCCTTCAATCGTAACGATGTAGTACCGTGAAAGGAGCTGCTGTAACGTTTCCGCTTGCGCCTCCACGAATTTATAGGCAAGTGCCTGGCGCGTCGTTAAGGTAAGCAGTTCGCCCTCGGCACAGAGCACTTCCATCCTCGTGCCAGCTGTCTGTTCCTCCATATATTCTTCGGGGCGTAACCTAATAATATCACCACTTTCGAAGCGTACAAGGACATATTTTTTATCCACCATAGCTTCGGCAATATCGGCGTTTCTGTTTTGCTCTGCTGCGGCGCGAATTGCTCCGCGGATAGAGGACACATATTTCTCCTCCGCTTCCTGCCCTTGTGCATCAACGGGTGCCGAAGCACCTATGATTGCTCCCGATGTCATCACAATTTGTGAGCACGTGGAAGAAATCATGGCACCCGCAGAGAGAGCTTGCCGGTTGACGAAGGCGATAGTTGGCAATCGGGTATTCCGAATTGCATTCATGATTTTAAAAGCAGCGTCAACTCGACCGCCCGGGGTGTTCACATCAAAAACAATCGCATCAGCCCCCGCCTGCTCCGCTTTTTCAATGCCCTTGCTGATGTAGCTGGCGACTCCACTGCCGATTTCGGTACGAATGTCTATAACGTAAACTAAGGCGGTGTCCTCAGCAGACACGCCACCCCCGATAAAAAGACACCCGATTAAGGGGAGCAGATAACGCAGCAGGTCTTTTTTGCCTTTCATGTCAATTACTCCTCATCACTTCTGAAATGCACCTTAAAATACTTTTGGCGAATTGTTGAAAAATAGAACGCCTATTATTAATATAACCTAAGTTTGGGGTGTATGTCAAGGAAAAAGTTTTAACAGAAATTAGATTCGTTTTCAGCCAATTCCTCTTGAATCCATGCATGGAGGATATGGTTTAGCACAAGATGGACATCTTCAACGGGACCATAAAGGTTGCTATCCACTACGACGTTGACATCGCAAATTGTTGCCAATTTGCCGCCGCCAAATCCGCTCCATCCGATAGTTTTACATCCAATATCGGCTGCGTATTGCATCGCCCGAAGGACGTTCTCCGAGTTGCCACTTGCACTGATACCGAGCACAACGTCGCCCGGGTTGACAAAATTTTTGAGTTGTTCCACGAAAACATCTTCGTAGGAGACATCGTTCGACCACGCTGTCATTGTTGCGACGTTGTCCGTTAAACTCATAACGCGGAACCGGGGTTTTCCGGGAACACTCGTGCCTTTCCCCAAATCACAGGCGAGATGGGATGCGGTAGATGCACTGCCGCCGTTGCCGATGACAAAAATCTGTTTTTCAGCGCGATACGCCTCCATAATGGTATCTATGGTGTCCCGTACATCTGTCAACGTTAAACGTTCTAACACGTCTTGCAGATGGGATATGTATTTTTGAATTCTCTCCATTACGTTTTTTTCCTAATTTTTATTGCTTTGACAGGATTCGGAATTAAACTACGAGGGCAATGGCAGCAAGATCTCCCAGTGCCTCACCGAGCTGTGCTGGCATAATTTTGACAGCTTCGACTGGACGCGTCATTGCAAACGCGGAAACAGTTCGACGGATTGGCACAAGTAAAAGGTCACCTGCAGCAATAGCAATAGTTCCGAGTAAAACGATATCAGGGTTCAAGATGTTAACCACGTTTGCGATTCCCCACCCCATGTAGTAAGCCGTTTCGTCAACCAATTTTAGTGCTAATGCATCCCCCTGACGCGCCGCCTCAATCACATGTTCCGATTTTATATTATCAATACACTCTTCGGCAAGCGTTAAAATAGCGGTCGTCGATTGCTTCTGAACTGCTGCTTTGGCACGACGTGCTATTGCTGGACCGGAACAGAGTGCCTCAAGACATCCCCGTTTGCCGCATCCACAGCGAGGCCCATCGGGCAGGAGTATTTGGTGCCCGACCTCACCTGCACTGTCGTTGGCACCGTGATAAATCTGCCCATTTAGAACAAGTCCACCTCCGATGCCGGTGCTCATCGTGATATAGAGTACTGCCTTGTATCCTCTGCCCCCGCCGAACCTGAATTCGGCAAGCGCGCTGGCATTTGCATCGTTCTCAATCGTTACCGGAAGCTGAAACGTTGATTCAAGCTCTGCTTTGAGCGGCAGTGCGTCCCAACCGGGCAAATTCGGCGGTGAATAGACAACCCCGGTTTTTGTGTCCAATGGGCCGCCACAGCTCACGCCTATCGCTGAAATCGCGTGCTGTTCCAACCCTGCCTGTGTGATAGTCTCTCGAACCATCTCGAAAAGCAGTTGAAGGGCATAGTCGGGGCCCTTTTCTGCAAGCGTGGGTTTGCGTACCTTGCTGATAATTTGCCCTGTGCTATCGGCAACAACGGTTGCAAGTTTCGTACCCCCGATGTCAATACCTACGACGTGCTTTTTCATGGGAGTCTCCAATTGTGCGTTGCAAATCCGCTACAACTGGTCGTTCAGGTCACAGAGTGCAGGATAAATCTGTTGATACGTTTTCAACTTCTCATCGTAAAGTTGGGCGAGCGCGTCGCGAGGATAATAGATTTCGCGCGGTGTGACTAGCTGCTCAACTGCTGCTTCAATAGACCTGTATTTGCCTATTGCTGTGCCAGATAAGATAGCGGTTCCGAGGCAGACCCCCTCCGATATATCAAGCGCAATGACCTTCTTACCGAACATATCGGCTTTGAGCTGCAGCCATTTTGCCGATTTCGCACCGCCCCCGATGGCACGTACCTCATTTATTATAACTCCCGCTTTTTGCAACATAGCGAGATTCTGTTTAATCTCGTAACTGATGCCTTCAAGGATTGCCTTGACCAATTCGGCTTTGGTGGTTGAAAGTGTCAACCCTACAATTGCACCTTTTGATGATAGGTCTAGGTGCGGGGTGCCAGAACCGGTGAAGTGGGGTAGCAGCATAGCAGTCCCAGGTGAATCAGGCATCTCTTCAAGCAGTATGTCGTAAACATCGCGTCCCTCTGCTTCCGCTTGTGCAATTTCCGCTTGGGCAAAGGTGTCCCTATACCATCGCAGGACTACACCGCCACTGGAGACAAATCCTAACGTAACGTAAAGCCCCTCGACAACGTGCGGATAGCAAGCGAAGTTCCCATCTATCATCTGTTGATTGATGACAGGCTCTGTGAAGGCGGGGGCAATACATTCAACAGTGCCTGTAGCGTCCATCACTTCGCCGCTGCGAATGATGCCTGCCCCTAACGCACCACACGGCTGGTCGTGCCCGCCGGTGACGCATACTACGCCTCGCGGAAGCCCAAGTTCATCAGCAACGGCTGTGCTCACTTCGCCTATAACAGTCCCAGAGCTTGCGGTGTCGGGTAAATGTGAGGCATCCAGATTTGCTAAACCGAGCATCTTTTCTGACCAAGATTTGTCGATAATGTCGAACGCCATGGTGCGCGCTGCGAGCGAATAGTCAACTACAGGCGAAATGCCGAGTTTGAAATAGACGAAATCCTCAAAACCGAGAAATTTCCACACCTGCCGATAGATATCCGGTTGATTCCGTTGTATCCATACCAGCTTGGGAAGCGTGTGAATATCACTGGGGGGCATGCCTGTGATTTGCATTACCTCCAATGGACTTATATCTTGCAGTAGCTCATCACAGATTCCGGAGGTACGGGAATCAAATGTAGTAATTGCGTTTGCTAAGATGTCGCCGTTTGCCGAAATCGGTGTAACCGCTTCACCTTGTGAGGCAACGCTAATGGCTTCAATCGGCTCTGTTTTTGTTTGTGCAGCAACCTGCCGGATGCCGGACGCTATATTGTCCCAGACAACACGTGAATCCAATTCTGACCAGCCGGGTTGCGGGTGCACTAACGGATACTCGCCGTATGCCTGTGCAAGAATTTCGCCATCCTCACGAAAAGCGATAACTTTACATCCCGTTGTGCCGACATCAATACCCAAAAGACTCATAACGTTTTTTTCTCCTTGATACGGTATGTGTATATCGTATCATAAATTGTTTTTTAATGCAAAGATTTGTTTTTAAGGGGGGAGGTGTAAAGTTTTTGTACTATGATAGAGGGAAGGGGGGAAGAATGGAAGGGGGGAAGAATGGAAGATTGGAAGGGTGGAAGGAGGGAAGGGTGGAAGATTGGAAGATTGGAAGGAGGGAAGGGTGGAAGATTGGAAGGGTGGAAGATTGGAAGATTGGATTTCGCAGGTGTGTTGTCTGAATCGCAGAGGACACGGAAGACGCGGAAAAAGAGGTTTGTTGCTAACATCTACGGATTTTTTTGTCTGAATCGCGGATGACACAGAGGACACGGAGAACGCGGAATTAAGACGGGGTTGGGTAAAATCTATAAACATATCGCCCCGCTGGGGCTAGTTTGTGAGATGGTTGGGTTTTCTATAAAGATACCGCCCCGCTGGGGCTGCGCTTTCGCACATCGGTGTCTATTTTTCTACTTTATTTCTGCCTCAGCCTATCTGCTTTCCAATAGGCCCAAAATTTGAAGGCACTTGCGCGAACACGGATGCTGCCAGGAGGGTCAGGGAGTTTGAAGTTAGAAAACTTCTCCCTCACATCATCAATGTCGATGTCGTCAGTGTGTGCTATATCTATGAACGCCCATCTGTACCTGAATGGACTATTTATGACATCAACTTCTGAGTGCCCATCTTTGATGAGTTCGAAGTTCAACATCCTAGTTTTTCCATCCTCAACGTAGAACAAATAGGTCAGGTAACGACCATACTTGCCTTGCTGTATGAATGGAAAGTGATTATCATTGTCAAAAAGCAGGAATATATCCTTGTCCTCTAACTTGTCGGCCACATATTTCTTGGCCTGTTCGGCCGCTTCTTTTTCTTTTTCATCTCTGCTGCTCAGTTCCGGCGTGTTCACGCCATACAGCCTCACTTCAATGACACCTCGGTCATGAAACTGAAACGATAACGTGTCACCATCCGTGACCTTGACTAACGGATAATATCCGGCGTGGTTCGAGCTGAAGTCGATGGATGTATCAGCACCATGGCAGTGGTAACTTTCACCTTCTCGGTGGCAGTTGTCTGCCGCCAGCTGTCGATTGTGGGCATCTGCATGAGCTAAGACTAACGCCAGAACTAAAACAACTACTAATTTTCTACCCATGTTTTATTCCTTGCAATCGTCTGTTATTGGCTATTGGCTCTTAGCATTTAGCATTTGGCAAGAGGAGATGTTCTAATACCATTTTTATTAATTATCCTATCATTACCGGTCGTTAGAAATGAAACGGAGAACGGAAGACACAAACTGGAAGTTTATGCTACAAGAACGCACAAACTGGAAGTTTATGCTACAAGAACGCACAAACTGGAAGTTTATGCTACAAGAACGCACAAACTACAAGAACGCACAAAAGTTTATGCTACAAGAACGCACAAACTGGAACAAGAACGCACAAACTGGAAGTTTATGCTACAATAAAGAGACATTTCCAATTAGAAATGGTATAACAATCTAACCGTTCTTATCCAGAACGGACGCAGCGCGTTGATAAGGTCCATAGATAATGGGATTTAAAGGGAGACCTGGCGGGCGAGGAAACCTCGCCCCTACGACGTTATGTCCTAAATTTGCGTCCGTCCCATCACATTATTAAGTATACCACAGAGTTGCACATAAGTCAATTTTTTTACAATTTTTCATTTTTGGACGATTCAACTTACATCACACAACATACATGCAAACAGGAAATGTTTGATGCATTTCAGATATCTGACTAACATCACAACGTCTTGCCAATTGCCAATCGCCATTCGCTAATCGCCAATGAGCTAATTGCTAATTGCCAACAGCCAATCGCTAATTATGCTATAATAGGTTACAGAAAACTACGTTAGGGGAGAAAGTACAGAATGCGTTTTGAAAATCGGGTGGCGTTTGTAACAGGTGGTGGCGGGCCGCTAGGTATTGGACGCGCAGCATGTTTGGCATTTGCGCGTGAGGGAGCAGCTGTAGTTGTCGCTGGGGGTAGAAGCGCGGAGGCTGTCGCTGCGGAAGTTCGCGCCGAAGGCGGTCAAGCAATTGCGGTGCCGCTGGATGTGACCGTACCAGCACAAGTGCAAGCAGCCGTGGATACGACAGTGGAAAGGTTCAAACGAATTGATATTTTATTCAACAATGCTGGCATTCTCGGTCGGCAAACGTTGTTTGAACTCACCCCGGACGAATTCGATCGGGTGATGGCAGTGAATGTCAAAGGGTGTCTGCTGTGCGCGCAGGCAGTCGCAAAGGTGATGATAGCACACGGAATAAAAGGGAGGATTATCAATAACTCCTCTATCTTCGCGGAGGAGTCGCATGTCGGGGTCTTAAGCTACTGTGTGAGCAAGGCAGCAGTGAATAGACTCACACGTAGCCTCGCGTTGGAACTCCGACCGCACGGCATTACTGTGAACGCGGTGGCACCGGGCGGCGGCGCGCCGACAGGCATGAATGCCGCACAAAAACTCCCTGAAGACGACAGTTTACCTGAATTACCCCCCGCTTCACCGGATGTACCGCCGCTTGAACGCGGCGCGACAGTATGGGATTACATCGGGGCGGTGCTGTTCCTCGCCTCTGATGAAGCTGCTTATATCAGTGGAGATATTATGACGATTGATGGCGGAGCCGTGGCACGCCGATAAAAAGTTAGGAGAAAATTGCTTATTTATGATTAATACCCTTAAAACCCACTTGCAAGTTCTGATTGACTGGTCTAAAGCTCACCCGGTTTTGCTTGTCGTTTTTTTTGTAGCAAGCATTATCGCAAGCCTGATTGTGTGTGCCGTGTTGATTACACTGCTGCCACCAGACTATTTCACCGAGAAAAGACAGGTGCACCGTGTCAAAAATCCGGTGCTGCGTATCTTTCTCTCTATTGTCAAAAACCTCATAGGTGCCATTTTAATCGTTATGGGAATTCTGCTGTCGCTGCCGGGGGTACCGGGGCAGGGTATTTTAACGATTTTAGTGGGGTTGATTATTAGCGATTTTCCGGGGAAGCGCCGGTTGGAGATGCGCATTATTAACATTAAAGCGGTCTTCTCAGGTGCGAATAAGATTCGTACCCGTTTCAATCGCGAGCCGCTTGTGTTGGAGGAAAAAGAGGAATAAAAATTTGCTCATTATTTTTACTAAATTTTGGACAATTTTATGAATTTGCATTTGCGGTGTTTTCTATAAACATATCGCCCCGCTGGGGCTAGTTTGTGTCTAAGTTGGGTTTTCTATAAACATATCGTCCCTACAGGACTGAGAAGCGGGGGCAGAAACCCTCGCGCTTTGCGTTGCTACTGTCCGTTTTCTACCAAGGTTTGCAGGAATGCGGCGAAACTATCTGTTTGGACAGCTGTCTCATACAGCACGTTGAGGCGTTGTATGTCTTCTATCTGCTCGAGTGCTATCTGCAAGGTTTCATCCGTGCCGATGCCGAATCGAGCGTCAAGGAAACTCAAGATGTTTTCAACAGCAATTTCTTGTTGCCTTGTTCGAAGATATATCGATAAGTTGATGATTCAAACATGGGAACCTCCATAAGATGTTTGATTTCTTCGGGGTCAACGATTAACTCGCTTCAGAATCCATTTTTTTGTCAGAATTGCGGATTACGGAGATTGCGCGGGTTTTAAGCTATCGTCTGATACCTATAACCCGCGCGAAATCGATTTGCGGAGCTGACCCCGGCTATTTTCCGTTTTCAGTCAATTTTTGCCTGAATGCCTCGAGGGTGTCTACCTGTGCGGCTGTTCGGACGAGTGCTTTGAGGCGTTGTATGTCTTCTATCTGCTCGAGTGCTATCTGCAAGGTTTCATCTGTGCCGATGCCGAATCGAGCGTCAAGGAAACTCAAGATGTTTTCAACAGCAATTTCTTGTTGTCCTTGTTCGAAGATATATCGATAAGTTGATGATTCAAACATGGGAACCTCCATAAGATGTTTGATTTCTTCGGGGTCAACGATTAACCCGCTCAGGATCCATTGCCAAAGTAGTAGGTTATTTTGAACATCAGGGTCAAGGTCCAGCGTGCGTACCTGTTCGTGGCACCGTTCGACCCATTCCACTGCGGATACATCGTCCGGTCGCTTCATTAGGGGCGTGAATGCTATGAGGCTGGGTTCACGCGTTTCCAAAACGGCTTGTCCATCAAATTTGCTGAGATGGATAACCTGATATTCGATGTCTATATTGTAGCCATTAAACTCTTGCGTATACTTTCCGGGGTCGTTATCGCCGGCCCCTTCAATCATGTAAACGGTGTGGGATAAAATGGGCAGTCCGTATTTTTCGTAACATCGCCCGATGTATCCAACTTTTCGTTTGACTATTTCTGTTTCGGGTTGGCTGCTGACTTGGAACTCTATATGCACTAAGACCTCTTTACCATTAATTCGGACCTTCGCCAAAATATCCATGCGTCGGATTTCGACGGTTGGTAGTTCTGTATCGAGGTGTTCAATGAACTCGAGGTTTCGGATGTTTGTAAAATGTCTCAACAATGCTTCGGCGAACACTGCGAATATGCCTTTGCTGACAATATCGTATCGTTGATACGGTAAGGCTTCAAGTAGCTGTTTAAAAAATTCTTCTATCCTATCTGTCCTATCTTTCATGATGGGATGTTATCCTTCAAAACTGGGATAATTACAAATGCATGTTAATATTATACACTTACTTGTGACGTTTGTCAATCGTTATTAGCGATTGAAACGGTTGGGGCCGGACTAAAATAGGGTATACGCCTACCGGGGAAAGAATTTCTTGTGGATTTGCAGGAGACGTTGTAGTTCTTCAATTGGCTCCTCCGCGTCGTCGACGCGCAGGTCTATGTAGCGGTCATTGAAACCGCTATACCCGCCGTTTTTCCGGACGACGAGCAGTGCAGCAGACTGCTGTCCGCGTGTATCTCCGCCCTTTTCCTGTCCTGCGAAAAGGGCTGCCACTAACTTATCAGCTAACTCGCCCTCCGTTGTCTCAAATGCTTTTCCCATTGCTTTAACAACAGCTTCTCCAGCGAGGATGTTGCCTTGTGCTGTGTAATTTTTCCCTGAGACCGCCCCTGCCCACTCGTGGCAGTCCTCGCCTGTATAGTTGGCAGCGTTGCCACTTGCATCTATAATGCCGACCTGTCGTGTTTTCCTTCCGTTATCATCTCTGATGAGGTGGTCCAAGGTTTGTTGTACGGAAAGCCCGACTTTAAGCAGTTCTAATCCTCTGGGCCCGTATGTTGTATTTGCCCAGGATTGGGTTGCAATTGCGCCAACCCCCGCTTCTGCCCAAGGCACGACAGCCCCAACAGCAAAAAACTTTGATTGCACGGCAATCCCTAAATCGCCGTTGTTTGGGTCGTATCCAACAATTGAAAATGTGTTGACTGGTAACATATACGTTTACCCTCTCTGTTAAATTGGCAGTTTATCTTCAAATCGGATTTTCATGGCTGCGGCATGGCCCTCTAATCCCTCCACCTCGGCGAGCTTAACAGCAGCAGGCGTGACCTTCTCCAAAGCGGTTTTGGTGTAGGAGATGAGGCTTGTCTTTTTCAGGAAATCGTCAACGCTGAGCGGTGAAGCGTAACGTGCTGCTGTGCCTGTCGGGAGGATATGGTTCGGTCCAGCGATATAATCCCCGACAGGTTCGGGGGAATAAGGTCCGATGAGGATAGCCCCCGCATTTCGGATGTCTCCGATGTAGTCAAACGGGTTTTCGATGTGCAATTCAACGTGTTCCGGTGCGATTTCGTTTGTCAAGGCAATCGCTTCTGTCAAATCGTTGACAACAAGAGCAGCCCCATAGTTTTCAAAAGCCTGTACAATTTCAGCACTGCGCGGCAGCTGTTCCGCTTGAACCTCAATAGCAGCTTTAACCTGTTCCGCCAAACCGCGTGAGGGTGTTACAAGAATTGCGGAGCAATCAGGACTATGCTCGGCTTGTGAAATCAGATCGGCGGCGACATAATCTGGGTCTGCTGTAACATCAGCGATAACCAGAATTTCGCTTGGCCCTGCCAACTTATCAATGTCCACATGACCGTAGACCTCTTTCTTGGCAAGTTGGACATATAGGTTGCCAGGACCGATAATTTTATCAACAGGGTTAACGGTTTCCGTACCGTAAGCCAGCGCAGCGACGGCTTGTGCCCCGCCAAATTTGCAAATTTCATTCACGCCGCATTCGGCAGCTGCGACTAACATGTACGGGTTAATCTGCCGATTTCGCATTGGGCCCATACAAACGACGAGCTCTTCCACACCGGCGACTTTGGCTGGTATCACATTCATCAACAACGATGAGACGAGGAGCTGACTAACAGAGGGTACACAGACCCCGACACGTTTTAAGGGACGTATAAGGTGTCCCAGCAGCACGCCATCAGGCTCGGTTGTCATCCAAGAGGTCCGCAGCTGCTGTTGGTGAAACCGTTCTATGTTCGTGTAGGCGTGTTTAATAGCCTCAACAAACTCAGATTCCACTTCTTGGTAAGCACTTTCAAAATCGTCAGGTGTGGTTTTCAGCTCTTTGGCAGTTATGCGCGGTGCATCGAGTTTACGCGTATATCGGACAACAGCTTTATCGCCCTCGGTTCGCACATCGTGCAGGGTACGTTTGACCGTTTTTAAGATGTTTTCATCTGTCAACCCCCCTCGCGTCTTAAGTTTTGCAAGGAAAGCGTCCGCCTCAGAGGTATGCAGGTCAATAATTTGCAACATCGTTGGAAAACAGCTCCTTTGTGTATGGGGGGTTGTGCTTATGCGGAGACAGGTTCGTCGTTTTCGTTAACTCTAATAATATCTGCGCCGAGGTTGTTCAGTTTTTTCTCCAGTGATTCGTAGCCTCGGTCAATATGATAGACCCGTGAGACGACGGTTTCGCCTGCGGCTGCCATGCCCGCTGCGACGAGTACGGCACCGGCGCGTAAATCGGAAGCCATGACAGGGGCCCCGCTTAATCCTGAAACGCCATTAATAATAGCCCGTCGACCGTCCAGTCTGATATCCGCGCCCATTCGGTTGAGTTCCGCGGCGTGAATAAACCGGTCGGTGTGGACATTTTCGGTGATAATGCTTGTTCCGGTGGCAAAGCAGAGCAATCCCATCATTTGTGCCTGCATATCTGTCGGGAACCCTGGAAACGGCACAGTTGTGACATCGACCGGTTTAAGTTCGTCCGGCACTGTGACGTGGACCCCTTTGTCATCCCAATCCAATTCCACGCCAGCCTCCAGGAGCTTCTCAGAAACGGCGGGGAGTTGCTGCGGCGTGATACCCTCAACGTAAACATCACCTTTCGTGATAGCACCCGCTACCATGAAGGTGCCCGCCTCAATATCATCGGAAATGACGACGTGTTCGGTTCCACGTAATTGTTTGACCCCGTGAATCGTCAAAATAGATGTGCCGATTCCCTCTATATCCGCGCCCATGGCGTTGAGAAAGCGCGCGAGGTCAATGATATGCGGTTCACGGGCAGCACCACGGATAACGGTTGTGCCTTCCGCCAAAGTCGCCGCCATCATGACGTTCGCTGTTGCACCAACGCTCGGACCGTGGTTCCCTATTAAATCCATTTCCGCACCAATCAAACGTTCTGCTTGCGCGAAGATATAACCCTTTTGAACCTTTACCTGCGCCCCTAAACGTTCTAACCCTCGGATGTGCAAGTCAACAGGACGCGGGCCGATAGCACACCCGCCCGGGAAGGAGACCTTCGCTCGTCCTAACTTTGCAACAAGCGGGCCCAAAACATAAATAGATGCTCGCATCTTTCGTACTAATTCATAAGGGGCTTCATACTCCATGTGGTTTATTGGTTCAATATAAAGCGTGGAATTTTTTATTTTTGTCGACGCACCAAGTCCCTCTAATACGGCGCGTAATGTCGTGACATCTGTTAAGTTCGGAACGTTGTGGAGTGCACTTGCACTATCACTAAGGATTGCTGCAGCAACTGCAATAGGAAGTACCGCATTTTTTGACCCACTTACCGGCACCGTGCCTTCAAGTCTCGTCCCCCCGTTAACAATTAATTTCTCCATTTCTATGCTCCTTTATTAAGAAATTTAAGGTTTTACGTCTCTCTTGCATAAACGATGCCAACAGGTTACGTGTTACAAAAATAGTTGTACAGCGGATGTCTGCCTCAGGTCAATTGTGTAAAAAAAGACACATGTAGGTTGTAAAGTTCTTTTAGGTTGTAAAGTTCTTTTGTAGGTAACAAGCTCCCTCTTATGTAGGAGCGAGCTGTGCTCGCGACTATATTCCGAATTTGCGTCCGTCCTATGTACGATATTCCTATTTTGTGAAATTGTTTCTTGCATTCCTAACGAAAATGTGGTATAATTTAAAAATGCAAATGCCCCTTTGCGAAACCCACAATTTTTCTTGCACGCTCAACAGATTGTGCTACAATTAACACCACGTAAGAACAGTGAGCGACTGGACAAAAGGAGAGACAGCATGGTTAGCCGTCAAGACATTCAAGCAACATGTGATGACATCGTGCGCGAATTCGCACCGTTGCAGGTTATCCTATTCGGCTCCTATGCCTATGGCACCCCTACCGAACACTCCGATGTCGACCTGTTAGTTGTCATGCAGGTGCCGAAGGCGGAAACAAGAAACCAAGCCTCGGAAATAGAACAACGGATACCGCACCGGTTCAAAATTGACCTGCTCGTCCGTTCACCGGAAGAACTCGCCTATCGTATCTCATACAACGATTGGTTTCTACGAGAAATTACGGAGAGAGGTGAAGTCCTTTATGAAGCGGATGGATTTTATCCGAAACCCTATAAGAAAGAGAATACGCACATGAACCCACTAACACTGGAATGGATACAAAAAGCTGAGGCTGATTATGCTACAGCCCGATTAATTCAACGAGAAGGAGAACCCTCAATGCATGATGCTATATGCTTTCATGCACAGCAGTGTGTTGAAAAATACCTAAAGGCGTGGCTTCAAGAGGAAAACACTTCTTTTTCCAGAACGCACAACTTGGCGGAACTCCTGAAGCTTATATTGCCATCAATACCTTTATGGGCATCGTGGACAGCTGACCTCTCAACATTATCAAAACATGCAGTCGATACCCGGTATCCAGGCACTTCAGCAACTGATAGCGATGTAGAAGACGCAATGAAAACCTGCGAAAAGGTCCGACAAGCTGTCCGAAAACAACTAAAACTTGCAGATAACAAACCCTGACGCTGCTGAAGGAGAGACAGCATGGTTAGCCGTCAAGACATTCAAGCCACATGTGATGATATTGTGCGCGAGTTCGCACCGCTACAGGTTATCCTATTCGGCTCCTACGCCTATGGCACCCCTACGGAACATTCCGATGTCGACCTGTTAGTTGTCATGCAGGTGCCGAAAGCGGAAACAAGAAATCAAGCCTCGGAAATACAAGAACGGATACCGCACCGGTTCAAAATTGACCTGCTCGTCCGTTCACCAGAAGAACTCGCCTATCGTATCTCATACAACGATTGGTTTCTACGAGAAATTACGGAGAGAGGTGAAGTCCTTTACGAAGCGGATGGATTTTATCCGAAACCCATAAAAAAGAGAATACGCACATGAACCCACTAACACTGGAATGGATACAAAAAGCTGAAGGCGATTACGATTCAGCACAGCAACTGCTACACGGGCAAAATCCGGTGCCTCATGTTATCTGCTTCCTTGCACAGCAGTGTGTTGAAAAATATCTAAAGGCGTGGCTTCAAGAGGCAAAAATCCTCTTTTTGAGAACGCACAACCTACAGCAACTCCTAAGTCTGATACTGCCATCAATACCTTCATGGGCATCGTGGACAGCTGACCTCTCAACATTATCAAAACATGCAGTCGATACCCGGTATCCAGGAGCTGCGGCAACTGTCAGCGATATGGAACATGCAATGAAAACCTGTGAAAAGGTCCGACAAGCGGTTCGAAAACAACTAAAACTCCCCGCTAAATAGGAGGAAACGATTATGAAATCTCAAGACATCGTCGAAAAACAGTACTATGAAGCTGTCGATGCACTTGTTGAAAAGGTAAAGAAAGACCCGTATATCCTCGCTGCTATCGTTGCGGGGAGCTTTTCTTATGCACAAGTGTGGGAACGCTCGGATTTGGACGTTGAACTTATCGGTAGAGATGACATTCGCCCGACAAAATCGTTTTTCTCACTTGTGGAAAATGGCGTGAATATACATGCCTGTTTGTCCCCACGTAATTCCTTTAAGAAGGAAATAGAGAGCGCGCAACAGGGCTCCTTCATGCATTCATATTTCTCTCATAGCACGCTTCTATTTTCACGCGACGCATCTATCGAAGAGTGGTACGATAAAAACGCAAGTCGCGACAGCATCGGCGAACGAGATAAGCAGCTGCAACTGCTGAATGTCATTGCCGAGACCTTGCCCAACCTTATCTACGCAGAAAAGCAGTTCTACGTTAACGGCGATGTGATAACCTGTTTCTTGTCACTCCTGAATGTTGTGCAAGGATTAGCACAGATAGAGCTGCTGCTGAACAATCAAATTCCAGCACGCGAAGTTATCCAACCGGCACTTAAGTTCAACCCCGAATTCTTTGAGCATGTCTATACCGACCTGATTAATTGTGAGAAAAACGAGTCGGTCATCCAAGACACGCTTGATGCTGTTAATTCATACATCGACGAGCGTCAATTTATCTTCCAACCGATTATAGATTATCTCGCTGAGCAAAAAGGGGCACGGACAAACTCTGAGCTGAACATTCATTTTCGGACAAAATTTCGCGATGCCTCCGTAGATGTGATATGTCAATGGTTAACTTGGAAAGGGATTATCGAGCAGGTATCCACGCCAATGAAAATCAGTGTCAAAAGTCAAATTGCGGTAGAAGAACCGGCGTACTATTACGATGATAGTACAGAACAAAAAGTGCTAACACCGCGTCTGAAAGCGGACATCTCACCACAGATTCACGACGCGCTGGACAGCTTTATCGGGACAATTGAACAGGACCGCTACATCCTCGCCGCAGTTCTCACTAGCAACCTCGCGGAAGACAACGTGTGGGAGAAAACAATCGTTCAGATTACGCTTATTATGAGAGATGGCACAAAGTTGTCACAAAAAGCGTGTCAATTAATCGAAGCGGGGGTACCGATTCGAGTGAGACTCTACACCCGTGGCGAGTATAGAAAGATGATAGAAAAGGCACTACAGGGGAGCCGCATCCATAGCATCCTTGCCGACAGTGAAATCCTCTATTCCAAAGACCCAACGCTTGCCGAGCTACATAAAGACCTCAATGCCATCGGAGAACGCGATAAACAATCGCAACTCTTTAGTGCTGCAGGCGGTTTAACAGCAATACTCGACAAAACAGAAAAGTGGTTTCACGTCAAACAGGATTATGACTATACGTTTTACTATTTAATGTTTGCGGTCCGAGAATTAGCACGGATTGAAACCCTCATGCAGGGGGAAGTCCCGAAACGGAAGGTCATCTATCAAGGTATTAAGCATAATCCGAAGCTGTTTAATGCCCTTTTCACCGATATTATTGATGTACCGAAAGATGAGATGCTCCTCCGAAACGTTTTAAAGCAGATTGACGTATACCTACTAGACAACGTCCAGACACTTTTCAAACCGTTACTCGATTTTTTAGAGCACACGGGGGGCGAATCCGCACTGTCCGATATATATGACCACTTCGGAAATCGAGACTTGTGGTCCGCAATCGTCATGGCGTGTGAGTGGCTTTCCCATAAGGGTATCCTTGAGCAGTTTTCTGCCCCACTCCGTTTAACCATGGACAGTAAGGTCTCGGTTGAAGAGCCTGCCTACTATTACGACGCTGACAATCCGTTTCTGTAGTTTGGCAATTGCCATAAGCCATAAGCCAGCGAAGCCAATTAATCAATAGCTAGAAAGGAGAATTTTATGAGACAATCTATCGCTGTCAAAGGGGCACGAGAAAATAATCTACAAAACATAGAACTTGAAATTCCACGCGACCAGCTCGTCGTCGTTACAGGCATCAGCGGGTCCGGCAAATCTTCATTGGCATTTGACACCGTCTATGCTGAAGGACAACGCCGATTCCTTGAATCCATGTCCACGTATGCCAAACGGTTCATCACACAGTTGAAAAAACCGGATGTGGATTTTATTGATGGGTTATCGCCGGTGGTTTCCATTGAACAGAAAACGGTGACGATGAATCCACGTTCCACTGTCGGCACGATGACCGATTTGCAAGACTATCTACGCATGCTCTTTGCAACTATCGGCGTTTCGCACTGCCCTTACTGTGAAAAGGAAATCCCAATACGGTCTCACCATCAGATTTTGGAACGGCTGCTCTCGTTTCCAGAGGATACCGAAGTAGAAATTCATGCACCTGTCTTCAAAATCTACGGCGAAGATTACGAATACCTCTTTGACGATGTCCGAACCAAAGGATGCCGACACGTCCGAATTGATGGCGTTGAACACGACATAAGCGAAGAAATTGAATTGGATGAGGATAAGGTATACGACATTCAGGTCATCGTTGATAAATTCTTTGTCGCCAAGGATATTGACAAACAGGTTTTAGCCTCACTTGAACACGCAATGCTGGTCGGAGAAGGCTTCATGCGGTTTGACGCAGTTGTTCCTGACGATGAAGACACCGACCCGAACGAATTCCTCGCTGATTTCGGATGCCATGAACACGGGGTGTTGATGTGCGACTTAGGGCCACACCACTTTACCTTTAATGAACCGACTGGGGCTTGTGTAACCTGCTCCGGGCTCGGCACCTATCTCCAGGTCCATCCAAATCTACTCGTCCCCGACAAAACACGGAGCATTGCAGAAGGAGCCTTCGTCCACCAAGCCTTTAACTACGACCCCGATAGATGGGATGGACGCATGATGTACAGCCTTGCCCAACATTATAAATTCGACCTGGATATGCCTTTTTGTGACCTTTCTGACGAAGTTGTGGATATTGTGTTCTACGGCACACGCGGCGAGGAATTTCCGCTCTGCCAAGCGGAAGGCGCAAAACCGATGCAGGAACGACATATCGGCATGCCGGTCCGATTTGATGGTATCATCACACGCATTGATAGGCGGTACCGAAACTACCGAAAACAGGGGGAAGCACACTCTGGGATGGAGGAATATCTCCGAAAAGTGATGGTAGAACATACATGTCCCGATTGCCACGGTGCCAAACTTAAAAGGCAACGCCTTCTCGTTACCGTTGACGATAAGACTATCCACGAAGTAGGCGAATTGCACTTTGAGCAGTTACGGGATTTCTTATCCGCAATTCAGCACATTCCCGAAAAACAGCGCGAAGCCGGCGAACGGGTTATCAAAGAACTCGTCGGTCGAATTACCCTACTACTCGGCATCGGACTGGATTACCTGAACCTTAATCGACGCTCCGCAACGCTTTCCGGTGGGGAATCCCAGCGGATTCGGCTCTCCACCCAAATCGGCTCGGGGTTAATGGGAATGCTCTACGTCCTTGACGAACCAAGCATCGGTTTGCACCCGAAAGACAACGTCAAGATGATTGAAACCCTACACAAACTGCGCGACATCGGGAACACTGTCATTGTTGTCGAACACGACGAAAGCACTATTCGCGCAGCAGACCATATCATTGAGATGGGGCCAGGCCCAGGTGTCCACGGCGGGCATGTTGTCATCCAGGGGACGTTCGAAAAGATTATTAAAAGCGATGATTCCTTAACGGGGCTCTATATGAGCGGAAAACGGGAGATTCCCATGCCTGAAGCGCGGCGGACCTCCAACGGCAACCTCCTGAAAATTACAGGGGCAAGAGAGAACAATCTGAAGGATATCAATGTCGAACTTCCGTTAGGTATGTTTATCTGCATTACCGGCGCGTCCGGCTCCGGCAAAAGCACGCTTGTCAACGAGATTATCTACAAACGGCTCTATTCTCTCTATCATGACAGCCGTACGCTTTACGGGGACCACGATTCCCTTGAAGGACACGAAAATATCAGCGATGTGATTAACATAGACCAATCCCCGATTGGACGTTCCCCGCGTTCTAACCCCGCCACGTATATCGGTTTTTACGATAACATTCGTAAACTCTTTGCAAGCACTCGCCTAGCAGTCGCCCGAGAGTATACCGCCTCGCGATTCAGTTTTAACGTCAAAGGCGGACGCTGCGAAGAGTGTCACGGTGAAGGCACAATTACGACACAACTCCATTTCATGCCGGACGTTGAGGTGGTCTGTCCAACCTGTAAAAGTGCACGTTACAATCAGGACACGCTGGATGTAACCTACAACGACAAGAATATCTCCGAAATTTTGGATATGTCTATTGAGGAAGGGGTTGAATTTTTTGCCGACCAGCGGTTAATTCATCACAAATTGAACGTTCTCAACCAGCTCGGTCTGGGATACCTCCAAATAGGGCATCCCGCTCCTATTCTTTCGGGCGGCGAAGCGCAGCGGATTAAACTCGCAAGCGAACTCGGCAAAATTAAACGGGGCAAACACAACCTCTATATCCTTGATGAACCGACGACCGGATTGCATCTTGCGGATATCCAGAAACTCTTAGATAGCCTCAGCCGCCTCGTAGATAGTGGACACACGGTTATCGTGATTGAACACCATCTGGACGTAATTAAGACTGCCGATTATGTGATTGACCTCGGACCAGAGGGGGGGCATAAAGGCGGTGAGGTATTGGCACGAGGTGCCCCCGAGGAAATAGCGAAGGTGCGGAAATCATTCACAGGACAATTTTTAAAGGAGCATCTTGTTTAGACCAATACCTACAACGGGTGATAAATCACCGGACTACGAACGCCCAGTTTATGGCTCTTTGTCATTTTGAGAAGGGAAATTGCTCTGCAACCACAAACCGGTTATCTGTTTCAGGGGCTCTGTAGATGAGACTAAGTGCTGTGATTTCACACTGTATCGGCTGCCATTCGGTTTGAAGACGTTGCTGCTCAGCACGGAGCGAACGATGCTGGAATTGCCCGACTGAAAGGTGCGGGTGGAATCCACCAGCATATCGTCCAGTGTCGTCGTAGTCCGGCAGATGTTGGACGAGAACGGTGTGGAGCTGCACAATCTCGTTCATCGGTTCGGGAACAAGGAAAAGGGTCGCCGATTTTCGGTGTCGGAAAGCGTTAAAACGTGCTAGTTCAATAGAAAAGGCGGTCTTTTGTTGCGCCGTTTTCGCAAGTGCGGGAATTACGTCTGCGAAATGCTCTCGCGCGGCGAATGGATAGAGCAACGTTATGTGCGGCATCCAACGTTCAAAGTTCCGGTCGTGGATTCGGCGGACCGCTTGAATGGATGGTTGTACGGACATCGGCGGAATGAGCACAACAGCCGTAGTGTGCGTTTTGCTAAGCATATCATCAAGTGGCACAAACTAACAGTTTATGAGAATCGGATTTAGATGGGCTAACGGGCGAGGTGACCTCGCCCCTACGATGTTATCGTTAGTTAGGGTTTAAAAATTTTGTAGAGTTCTATCTGTCCATCCCGAATTATGTGGATTGCACTGCTTTTGAGAGGGTGGCGCTCAGCGTCATAACCCGCGATAGCAGAGGCACCTTGGTAGTCGGTGATATTTGCTAACGCGTCTCGGACCGCAGTGGGTTCTAACGTTCCAGCATTCTCCATAGCAGTCGCTAATAAAGACATGGCATCGTAGCCCCAGGCTGCGGTGCCATCTGGCGGTACCCCAAACATTGCAGTGTAGGCTTGGACAAAGGGTGCGGCGTTGGGAGCTTCCGCGCTGAAATCTCTGAAAAAGTAAGCACCCTCTAGAGGGGCATTGTCGGTTAGGGTGCCGAGAAGTCTTTCCGCTTCATCCCAACCGTTGCCTCCGATGAAGGTTGCTTCGATGTCCATGCTTCTCGCTTGCGCTATCAATAGGGGAACTTCTGGGTTAAAACTGGCTGCGAAGATGACTTCTGCGTCCGCCGCTTTAATTTTCATCAGCTGGGTGTCAAAGGTTTTATCACCGAGTTGATAGACTTCGGTAGCGACAATTTTGCCGCCGAGTTTCTGAAAATTCTCCGCAAAAGCGGTAGCAACACTCTCGGAGTATGCGTCGTTGGTTTGACGAATAGTTGCTGCAGTTTTTGCCCCAACCTCAGTCTCATCGAATGCCAAACGTGCAAGCACCCGCCCTTGGACAGAAGAGGGTGTTGCGACAAGGAAAACAAACTCCCCCCCAACGCTAGTCACGGTGTGTCCGGATGAACAGGGAATCATCGGGCGTTGCAGCTGCGTGACGACGGGCCCAACCTTGAGAGAATTAGAGGAGAAAATAGGACCGAGCATTGCAACAACCCCCTCCTGCTCAATGAGTTCCCTTGCAAGCCGGACACTCTCCGCCGCATCTGGACGCGGGAGGTCGCCTTGGTTATCCCGAACGAGAAATTCAACTTTCATCCCAAGTATGCCGCTGCTCTCGTTGCGTTGCGCTTTCGCGAGTTGGGCACCCTTGCTAAAACTGATAGCGACTCCCGATGGCTGAATTACACCAATTTTCACAGTAGATGGACCATCTGGTGGGGTTACGGTCTGCTTAACGCGTTCACACCCTGAAAAGGGGATAACTAATATTGAGATTAAGATGAGCAAAGTTAGTGGAAAAATTTTTGTGTTCACTATTGACTCCTTACTAAGATAAACGGTACACGGCGTGTACCTACTACCATTAAGCCTTTGCGGCGGTCCCGCCATCGACTATGAGGGCGGTACCGGTAATCCATTCGGCATCATCGGATGCAAAGAAGACGGCTGCGCGGCCGATGTCTCTTGGTAATCCTAAACGGGCAAGTGGGGTCTTTTCCAACGCTTGTTCAACCTGTTCCGGTGTGAGGTAGTCTTGAATAGCTGTCTCAATATAACCGGGGCAGATAGCGTTGACAGTTATGCCGAATTGACCGACCTCTAATGCGGTGTCTCTGGTCATATTGACGACCGCGGCTTTTGCTGGCGCGTAAGCGGGCCCCGCACCGCCACCGTAGGCATGAACAGAGGCAATTTGAATAATCCGACCAAATTTTGAGTGTTTCAGGTACGGAATGGCGAGTTTCGTTGCGACAAAAACGCCACGCAGATTAACACTAACAACCTTGTCCCAATCAGCGATAGAGATGTCTTGTGAGCTGCCGGGAATATGGATGCCAGCGTTGTTGACTATAACATCCAGCCCGCCAAAATGTTCGACGGTTTGCAGAATTAACCGTTGGATTTGCGCTTCGTCGGACACGTCGGTTTGGCAAAATATTCCGGTCGCTCCTAATTTCTCAATTTCTGCGACAGTTGAGATTGTGACATTCCGCTGGTGATATTTGCCGCGAAGGGGTGTTTCCTGCTTATCTGCAATAACGATGTGTGCTCCCTCGCGCGCGAACTCAAGTGCGATGCCGCGGCCGATGCCCGAGCTTCCGCCGGTTACGATGCAGATACGCCCTTTAAGTACCATCAAAGTTCTCCTTAGTTCTGGTGGATTACCGGTAGTGTTATTTGCCTACGTATACCCAAGTTGCTACTTATAAGTTTTTAGACCTGGAAACACCGTCTTTAATGAAAATATGCTGAGAATTAGCTAATATTTGTCCCGTTCACTTCCAATTTGCACACAAATATGCACAATCTGGAAGATTATGCTACTAAATATTATATCCTATTTTCCAAAATTTCTGCAACACTCTCCGCGATACGGAGGGGTGTGTCCACTTTTCGGAGGATCAAAGGATAGGGGCAGGAATGGAGGCGTGGAAACACAAAATGACGTGTATGTTTTTTGGAGATATGCCACCGTTATAGGCCCCGCCTACGCTCAGCCCCCAAATAACCCATCGTCATTTACAAACGGTGGAGGACTACACGGGAGATTGATACATAAGTACAAAATATTTACCACCCGCGATACGCTCCTCTATTAGCAGCGTGCCACAGTTTTTAAGGTTTGGCCGCATTGCGTTAGAAGAAAGAGCGTCCAAGTGAACTGCCTGCCCCGAATGCATTGTAAGGAACACCGGCCGGTAAGGTTTGGAAACCCCATGTTTCGGTAGTTGCGTCATAACCGAGTCCCATAGAAACAGCTGACTCGTCGATGAGTGTGACTTGGAAGGTAAAATCTTGTCGGACGTTATCAAATGGCGGTTCGCGTTTAATGCCAACCCGTCTCCAGGAAAGGCGAAGATTCCAGTCGTGCAAATTCCTGTTGATACTGACGCTTTGCGAATAAAATTGTCCATCAATTGGATAGTAGATAAGACTGGCATCAAATTCGAGGTTTTTACTGTGGCGGTAGCGTCCATTTGCCGTGATAGAACGCGATGCCTGAATTGAGGTGTGCCTTTTACTGAAAGAGCTTCCGAGGCTCACGTTCCACCTTTCGCGGGTGTATCGGAGGTTCGAGCGGAGCCCGACGACTTTGAATTGTTTGCCATCGACTGGGTGTGGGTTTGGGTCATGTGTGAAGCGCACGGTCATATTTAGGTTTCGGCTTGGGAACGGGATGAGTGTGAAATCACTCTCAATCGGTTCGTATTTGCGTCTATATAACGGATCGAATTCGGTGAAATCGGCGGTAAGGCGGGTATCAAAATAGAAGATGCGATGTGCTTCTTGACTCCGCCGCGTCTTAATCTCAAAACTTGTGCTAAAATCGTAGCTCAACCTTTTCCGTTCATAGAAATATGTACTCGGTCCAAAGGGATAGAGCGTGTCCTCTGAGTCAACAGCGGGTTGATAATTAAAGGTAAGGGTAGATTGTATTTCGTGTCGGAGCTTTCGTGCCCCGGGGATATAACTAATATTGTAGATACGGAAAAGCGTATTGGTAGCAGAGGCTCTGATACCGTACGCCCCCCCTAAAATGTTTCTATTTTTTTCTTGGTCTTTACTGTGCCAGATAAGGTTTGTATTCAAATTCAGGTTAAGTTTCAGTTCCCGCAAAGAGGTGATAAGGAGCGTTGACTGTTTACGTAGGTCGAAACCGAGGTCAAGCGTTTGGAGGAGTACATCTCTTTCCTCACGATAAACCTGCCTAAAGAAATTTCCGAATTCAATATCCATGTCAAAGCTTGTGTCTTCAAGTGTAGGGACCCTGAGCAGTGAGAGAAAAGGTTTATCGGATTTGAGTTTTTCGGAGGCGGTTAACATTCCGGTATTAATAGTTTTAAAGAGGGGGAGTGCGCTAAAACGCATCCGTGAGAAGTTGACTGTCAATTGCGGGAGTTTTTGTAGCGAAGTCGTTCCTTCGCCGGTGAAATCGTAAACGTGTCGGATTTCCAATCTGCTGGTAATATCTCCGATAGTCTGTTGAGAATAGCGCAAGTTATCATTTTCATCAACATCTTCTATGTCAAGTGCGGAGAGTGCAGAGCCGTAGGTGAGGATACCAAAGGAGTTGAGGGTAGAGTCGCCTGGGATTTGAAGGTCTTCCTTGTAATTAAGAGCCCGCCATTCTACGCGTCCGAGAAAACTGAGCGGTTTTCTTCCCGCGCCGGGTTTACTACTGTCCCAAGGCGTATAGAAAGATTGTCCGTGTCCCCAGCGTGCATTCCACCGTCTACCGATACGGGTTGCATCTCGTCTGCTAAAGGAATATTCATCTTTAGCGTAAAAGTAGAAATCACCGGTATAGGTCCGCTTTCTATCGACTTTGATGAGGTGAAACGCCTCTTTTGTTGAAATGACTCTTCGACTCATTTCGCCGCCATATAAACTTTGTGCTTCCGATGCAACTGGTCTCGGGTCTTCCCACTGTCCACGGAACCCGTGTTTTCGGTAGACTTCAAGCTCTTCTTCTGCTGCTTCCTCACCGTTATCTTCGCCCGGTTCAGCCGTCTCGGTGCCGTTTGTGGCAGCCGTTTCCCCTTTATCAGGTTCAGAAGGCATCGGCGTAGGCTTTGCCTCTTCAGTAGGCGGTATTACTGGCTCCGCTGGCGTTGTCGGCTTCGGCTTTTCTGGCGGCGTTGGTTTAGAGTCAGGTAGGGTGTCGGTTTCCGGCTTTTCTGTTTTTTCTTCATCAGATGCAGCCATAGCCTCTGTTGAAAAAGTTTCCCATTCCGCTTCAAATTCTTCAGCGATAGCCTCAAAAGTCGGCGTTTCCTCTTTCTTAATTAATTGAAAAATGTAAAGCCCTTCAGGGGCATAGACGGGTCGGCCTTGGGTTATGTCATTAGGTTTTTCTAGGCGTCGGACCGAATACTGCCATCCGCTCTCCATTTCATTTAGGGGTAAACCTTTGCCTTCATTGATTTCAGAGAGCGTAGCTTCAGGAAATTCAGCGGCAAGTTGTTCAAAGGTTTCCTCAGCGAGAGCGCGTTCGTGAATTTTTTCTGCTACCTCGCGTAGTGTCTCTTGTGTTTCAGTGCTTGGACTAATCGCTATATCGATGCGTCGCAGTTTAATTTCGCGTTCTCCGTAAACATCAAGGGTCCGTTCAACTTTGAGGATGTGAAAAGCGGATTCGGTTTTTAAGACGGTACTAATTTCGTCTTCTTGTAGTGCAAACGCTGTTTCTTCCAAAATGGTGTCAAGTTTCGGATTGCCCTGCTGGTCCTGTTCCCCGCGTACAAGGAATCCCATATCTCCGCCCTCGTATCGGGTGTCAGAGTGGTTAGATTCGCGCTGTGCAAGACTTGCGAAGTCAGCATTTTCTTCCGTGAGTTGTTTGAGGAGCTCATCTGCTTTCTCTTTTGCCCGGTTGACATCTTCATCATTAATCTGATATTTTAGGAAGAGTTGCTTTAGCCAGTACCGGTCGTAATCTCCTTCAAGACGTGCTTGTAATTCTTTCGCCTTGTCCTCGAATTTTGTGCGCTGGGCGGGGGTCGCTCCTGTCGGGATGGGTATGTAGATTTCTTGAAATTGTGTATCCCTGAACCGATATTTTCCTTCAAATCCGAAGCCTTGTCCGCGCCGGGCACTTCTGTCGTAGAGCAGCGCGCCATCATATCTCATTTTGCGTGCTAACGGTTGGATGATGCTGAAATAGGGCCCCTGGTAGCTATCCGTTCCGACTCTAACGATAATTTTAGCCACTTTATCTTTGCGAAGGTCCCGGCGGATAGCGGGAAAATAGAAGAGCGGAAACCCGCCAATCCGTAAGACGATGTTTTTTGCAATCATCTCCTCTTTGATTCGAACAATAACCTCGGAAACGCTAAAATGGTAATGCGGATATTTTAGCGAACAGGTAGTTAGGGAAGCCCCTCGGACATAAGATTTCTTATCCTCTATTTTGAAGAGTTCACTTCCCCCGAAATACCACGGGTCACTGTATGTGAATCCGTTGCGTGCGATTCCTTTTTTGGTTTCCAGGTTGAAGATAAGTTCATCAGAGTATGTCTCTTCGTCCCCGACTTTGAGGTGTACGTTGCCGGATGCGCGCATCAAATTATCGTCGAAGTCAGCCCAGACGTGGTCGGCACGCAAAATGACATTCTCGTATTTGATAAGGGCATTTCCGTGAATTTGTACCAAATTATCCACCAAAATCACCTTGTCTCCATCCCCGATGACCGTACCTTCGGCAGGTGTCATCTTTTCAGGGTCGAGCTGTTTTTTAGCAGGTTTCTCAGGTTTGGTATCGGGAGATTCTTCTGTCTCCTCCGAAGGTGTAGGTACCGTTTGCTCTTCAGCAGGTGCCTGCTCCTCTTGGGGCACCTGAGCACTGAGGGATACTAGTGGTAAAAACAGACAGACAATCGCTATAATTGCGAGGTGCCCAACACGATTCAACCCTATAGTATGGGATGAACACGTCACGGACGGTCCACTTGTGAACTCGCCCCGTTGCATAAACCTTATCGGGTGTGTCATTTTAGAACTAGAAAGGATATCTCCGTTTTTTTGCAAAGGTTTCTCTCTTTTGTAGACGTGCTCTCGCGAGCACAACTTGCACAACGCGTCATAACTGCGCGGTAATGGCTAAGCGTTTTTGAAATTACAAATAATCACTCCGGTGGTTTCTGTGATGGCACCGGTTTGATTTTGATGTATGCATTTTCAAGTAGTGAATCTGTGTAGGCAGTCCATTCCTTTTCAAAGCGTCGTTGGCGCAAAATAGTGACAATTTGCTGTTTCTCTAGTTCGGTCAATTCCGGTATATTTCGTTCTTCAAGTTTGAAGATGTGAAGTCCGGTATCAGTTTCAACGGGTTCACTGTGCTTCCCAACTGCAAGCCCCTGGATGACTTTCCTAATTTTCGGTGGGAAGTCGGTTAGTGCGCGTACGCCGAGGTTTCCGCCTTTGGCTGCGGTTTCTTTATCATCGGAATGTTCAGTAGCCAGGGTATTGAATTCTTCACCGGCTTCCAACTTTTTGAAGAGGTCAACGATGCGTTTTCGTGCCGCCTCTATCGCCTCCTCGCTTGGAGTGAGCGGGACAGTAAGATATCGGAACGCAAGGGTTTTATCTGTTCGGGTTTCCATCATAAAAACATAGAACCCTTCAGGAGTTTCAACCGGTTCACTGATTTCGGCTGTTTTGAGTTCAGCAAGGACAGCTTGGAACGTTTTCGGAAATTTATGCATCTCTGTGAGGGAGGCTTCTATGAGTTTTCCTGCTTGCGAATTCGGATTTCGCGTTGCCTTGATATTCTGTGCAACCGTCTCAAACTGTGTTTTATCTGTGTGAATTTGCGCCAAAGCCTTGTCGATTTTAACACGTCCAGCTTTCCGGTCAGCCTCACTCGGTTTGAATCCGACGACGATATGGCGTAAGCGGACTTTGTCGGTTTTTGTCGGAAGTTGGTCGCGGTTTTCTTCAAAAAACTTCTGGACTTCGCTGTCTCGTACCTGGAGGCGCGGCATAATACGTCCCATGACCAATTTTTCGGTCATGAGGTTCCGTTGGCACTGCTCCCGAAATCCGATGAGGGTTGTCCCTTCCCGGTTGAGCAGCTTCTTGAATTCATCATCGGTCTCAATTTGATACTGCTTCTTAACGTCCTGGATGTACTGTTCCACCTCTGAATCGGTGACCTCAATTTTCAGCGTCAAGGCGGCTTCAACGAGAAGCATTTGACGAATGTGCTTATCTAGTAGGGCAGCCCGTTGCTCCGCTGCCGCTTTAAGGGCTTCATCCTTGCTAAAACGGTAAGCATGTTGCAGTTCAAGGGCGCGTTGGTTGACGATAGTGTCAAGCTGCCGCTGGGTTATGATATCATCGTTGACATACGCGATGATTTTGTCAAAAATACGTGCAACCCCAGGGGTTACAAGGCTGCCGATGAGCAGTCCAATTAGTCCTATATATACAATTATTTTGGGTATCATGAGAATGCTTTCTCCACTATTCGTTTGCCTTGCCTATTTTCAGGCTAATAGATTGTCTTATACCAAATTTATTTGGTTCATCGTCTTCACATACCGCCATAAACCAATATGCTATAAACATATCGTCCTTAAGAGCAGGCTGCTTGCCTGAATACTGGGACTAGCTTGTGGGGTCGTTGGGGGCTGCTATAAATATAACGCCCCTACTGGGCTAATACCAAACTTATTTGGTTCATCGTCTTCACATACCGCTCCGCTGGAGCGGAAGAGTGGAACAAGACGAATTGTGTTAATTTGGTATTAGACGATAAAGTGGGGTAGGGCTGAGGTGGGACACCTTCGCCCTACGTCTCGGTTAATCGTGCGAAAACACTTTGGCTATAAATCTATTCGGCCGGTTGTGTTTGCTCAGGCGGTGTTTCCTCTTCCGTTTCGGTGGGTTCATCCTCCGGAATGCGGTCAATGTATGTTTTGACTTCTGCCCGCTCGCGAAGGCGCGAGACCCACTCCTTCATGAGGGTATCGCGTGTTTGCCGTTTCACCCGTTTCTCAACGTCCTTGCGGACATCCGCCTCATCAAAGGGTTGCTGATATTCCGCTCTGGCCTCCTCTTTACGAAAGATCATGTAGTATTTTTGTCCTTGGACTTCAACTGCAATGACACCATCATGGATAGTGTTAATTTCCGCGCTGAAAGCAGCTTCCATAAAGGGTTCAGTGCCGGGTGGATAGGAATTCCGGCTGATGTAATCGGTATCGCCTGGTGCGGCAGGATTCGCGCCGGGTCCGACCAATTCTCCTCTATCAGAGAGTTCCTGCACTGCGACTGCGATATCTTTTCCCGCTTTAATTTCAGCGAAGATTTCATCAGCTCGTTCCTTATTCTGTAGGGTGATACACAACAATCTGACCTGCTCAGGGCGGACGTAATCGGCTTTGTTTTCCTCATAGTAGCCTTTATAATCCGCTTCAGTCAAGACGAGTTTTGCGTCAACCTCCTGCGCGGTGAGTTTTTCAATCATAAGGTCGTGGAGGTAATTCTTAACCTTTTTGAGGATTTCGGTATCTTCATTCAACGCCATATCTTTTGCAAGACAGAGGATTAATCGGCTTTCGGCCATAAGCAGCATGTATTCTTCGAGCCCCGCCTTGTCTTGGTACTGACGTTGCTTATATTTGGGGAGTTCGCTAATCTCCTGCATCATCTCTTCAAGGGTGATTTGATGTTTGCCATCCCATTCGAATTCGGCAATGATAGTTTTGTCGGCACCGATTGCCTTTTCTCCACAACTGTAGAATAGGGGGTGTATGGCAAGAATCGCGATTAAAATTAGGGGTATGCAGCTAAATTTTTTCATGAGTGCTATCTCCTTTCTATTAGAAGTTGCGTGAACTACTTATCAGGCGTATCAGGTGCCTTCTCTGGTTCTTCTGGTTGTGCCGGGGCTGGAATGTTTTCAGGATAAGTTTTCAGTTTTCCTGCTTCAGAAATTTCGGCAATCCATGCGAGGATACGTTCGCGCTTTTTGGTGCGTTTCACTTTTCGTTCAACCTCGGATTTGACTTCGTCAAACGCTTTCTGTCGTTCCGGTTGGTGTTCCTCCTTCCGGAAGATGAGGTAATAGGTTTCGTCTCGGACATCCGTTTCGAAGACGACTTCGGTCATTTCGCCAATTTCTTGGGCGAAAACAGCCTCAATGAATTCGCTCCAATCAGGCGATGCGTTTATGTAAAAGAAAAACGTGTTTCCGGGGTCGTCCTGGTTGGTGCCAGGTCCGTTTGCCAATTTGTTTTCGGCAGCGAGTGCTTTTGCGACCTCGATGATGTCTTTCCCGGCTTTAATCTCGTCCAAGGTTTGATTAGCGAAGTCCTCATCATCAAGCGTAATACAGGTTGCCCGTGCCTTTTCCGCCTCGACGTAGGTACTTTTGTGCTCCTCATAATATGCAATAAGGTCCTCGTCTGTGTAAACGGTTTTTGCATCAACCTCCACTTCGGTGAGTTTCTCGACCATCAGTTGATAGGTGTAGTCTTCCATTTTTTCTAGATGGTCCGGCAGGGTGTCAAATTCTGCATCTTTGGCTTGAAGGAGTTTAAGTTTTTTGTCAATGAACTCCTCTAAAAATTCAGCCTTATCCGCTTTGGTAGCGAGGTTTCTCTGTCGGTACGGTGGCAATTCGGCAATGGCTGCGTTCAGGTTAGCGAGTGAAATCTGATGAGGCTCACCGTTCCAACTGAACTCCGCTAAAATAATCGCGTTCTCATCAACTGTTTCCACAGCAGGTTCGTGGTTATCGGAACGTCCAAGAGACCAGGTGAGAAAACAGGCTGCGACAACTGCTACAACAACAATAATCGTTTTTTTCACTGGAGTATTCTCCTTTTAGGTATACGAGGCAACCGCTTTCGTGCTGCCCCTACGAAATATAATCAGTCAGTTGCAACAAAAGGGGTTAGAATCTGTTGCAGTGCAATTAACAGGTTTTTTCCATCCAAACCTTCTATATCAATCATAAGCTGTGCGGGTGGGCGTAACTGGAGTTTTGGATTGTTATGAACCGTTTCGATAAATTGTGTCACATCAATTTTCGGTTTGCGTTCGTCAAAGGTTGCTTTGAGCTGCTTGCTTCCAGCAACGAGACTGGTGATACCGAGCTGCTGGCTGAGTTGCTTGATGCTTGAGATTTCGAGTAGCATTTCAACCGGCTCTGGCATATCACCGTATCGGTCTTTTAGTTCGTTCTCCAATTCGCGCCTATCTGTCTCTGTCTTTAGAGCGGAGATTTTCTTGTAGATAGAAATTTTTTGTCGGCTGTCAGGGATATATGTATCCGGCAGATACGCTTCAATTGGCAAATTAATTCGGGTCTCAATTGCCTCCTCAACCTTTTCCCCTTTCAAACCGCGTACCGTTTCTTCAAGCAGTCTACAGTAGAGTTCGTACCCGATGGTGGCGATATGCCCGTGCTGTTCAGCGCCGAGTATGTTGCCTGCTCCGCGAATTTCTAAGTCACGAAGTGCAATTTTAAACCCGGAACCGAGGTCGGTAAATTCCTCAATGACGCGAAGTCGTTTTTCTGCGCCCTCGGTTATCGGCATATTTTCCGGATAGAAAAGGTACCCATACGCCTGCTCGTCAGCGCGCCCCACGCGTCCCCGGAGCTGGTAAAGCTGCGCTAAACCGAACGCATCCGCGCGATTAATCATGATAGTATTGACGTTCGGAATGTCGAGTCCGGATTCAATAATCATGGTACAAACGAGAATATCGTGTTTGTGTCGGACAAATTCTAGCATGACCTGTTCCAATTCTCGTTCCGGCATCTGGCCATGGGCGATAGCGATGCGTGCTTGTGGGACCAGGTTCCGAAGAATCTCGGCAATACTTGCGATGCTCTGCACACGATTATGAACAAAGAAAACTTGCCCATCTCGTGCCAATTCGGTGATAATCGCATTTCGTATAACCTCCGGATTATACGGCATGACATAGGTCTGAATAGGCAGCCGATTCGCTGGCGGCGTGTTGATAACGCTGAAATCCCGAATGCCGACAAGCGACATGTGCAGGGTACGGGGAATCGGTGTTGCTGTCAACGTAAGCACGTCCACCGTCTCCTTGAACTGTTTAATCTTCTCCTTATGTTTAACACCGAATCGGTGTTCCTCGTCAACCACGAGGAGCCCGAGGTTGTCAAAGTTGACAGTGCTTGAGAGCAAACTATGCGTGCCGATGACGATATCAACGGTCCCCTCAGCAAGCCCGCTCTTGACCGTTTGTATCTCCTTCCGGGTGCGAAACCGATTCAGCATTTCAACGTGTATCGGAAAAGGTTTGAAACGTTTTTCAAAGGTGTCATAATGTTGGAGTGCCAGTATAGTTGTTGGTACAAGAACAGCTACCTGTCTTTCTGCCATAACGGCTTTAAAGGCAGCTCGCAAGGCGACCTCCGTTTTGCCATAACCGACATCACCGCAGATAAGCCTATCCATCGGCACCTCTGCCTCCATGTCCGCCTTAACGTCTTCGATTGCTTGACGTTGGTCATCGGTTTCCTGATAAGGGAAAAGAGCTTCAAATTCAGTTTGCCATGGGATATCCACTGGAAAACTGTAACCTTTGCGTGCCTGCCGGGTTGCATAGAGTTTTAGGAGGTCATCCGCCATTTCCTCTATTGCTGCCTTGGCACGTCCTTTTTTACGCTGCCAGGCTGTTCCGCCGAGCTGGTCAAGCCGTGGCGCGTAAGCCTCATCTTTGTTTCCTAAATACTTTTGCACTAACTCAACCTGATAGGTTGGCACATAGAGCCGGTCATCGTCTCTATATTTGAGGACAAGAAAGTCCTGCGCCTGTCCATCAATATCCATTCGACGGATGCCTTCATATAGTGCTATACCGTTGGAAACGTGCACAACATAGTCCCCAACCTTCAGGTCTATCAGGCTGAGAATCGGTGCCCCGTTGTTATAACGTCTTTTCGGTCTTCCCCTGCGTTGCTGGCTTCCGAAGAGCTCGTTTTCTGAAATAACAGCAAATCGTAGTGATTCATTGAGAAATCCTTCAGAGATAAGCCCGACGCTAACTGAAACACTTTCCGGGGAAAGGTCCCGCTCCATTAACATCTCCAACACGCGCTTTGCCTGTTGTGGGGTTTCACAGTAAACTTTGATGAGATACGCCTCGGTTGTCCACGTTTTAATATGGTCAATCACCATTTGGTAATTGCCACGACCGAGCCCGAGCGGTTTCATGCCAAAGTAGAGTTCTGAAACAGATGGCGGCTGCTGGTTATCAGGTACCGGCTCATTATTTACATCGGAAACCAAGGAGATGCGGACATTCGGATACCTCCCTAATTCGGTCTGCAGTGTGTTTGCGGGGACTAATAATGTTTCAGGTGCGGGCATCAATTTACCTTCGGTCAGTCTCCGTGAGTATATTGTCTGCAGCTGTTCGTGCATCTGTTCAGCCTCCCTTGCCTGCCATCGGGGTTCTACGAGAACCAGAATTGTGTCATCAGGGAGATAATCCATGAGCGTCTCTGTCTCTGGGAACAGGAGCGGTAGGAAGGCTTCAATGCCATCAATTTCCGTGGGATGTTCCTCAGCTTCGGCCGTTGCCTTCACTAACCAATTTTCCAAGGATTGTGTCATATCGCGGACAGCATTTATGAGTTCAGGCGTGTTTTCGGACCCATGCATCAATCGCTTAGTTTGTGATTGCCAATGCGTGAGCGAAGCTTCTGCAAGACACACCTCGGACATTGGCGTGAGCACGACCGATGTATCGTGTTCCACAGAACGTTGCGATGTCGGTTCGAAGAGTCGAATGTCGTCAAGCTCATCGCCAAAAAAGTCAAGCCGGACAGGCATATCAGAGGTGAGCGGGTAGACATCTAGGATATCGCCTCGTAAGGCGAATTCTCCCTTCACTTCAACTAATTCAACCTGTCGGTATCCACCACGGATGAGAAAGGCTGTGAGTTCATCAAGTTCAATCTCATCGCCGATGCGAAGGGTTCGACACATTTTCGTTAAGGTCACGCGTAGCGGCAGTTTGTAGTATAAGGCCCGAACTGTGGTAAACACAATCTGCTGCTGATTAGGCGGTGAAGCGGTCCCTGCCTTCTCTTGATTTTTCAAGGTAAGCAGACTATGGAGGCAACACATGCGTGCAACAGTCGTGTTTTTCGCTGGCGAGATGCCATCGAAAAGGGTGTCTTGCCATGCTGGGAACAGCTGCAGTTCGGGCAGCAAGTCCCCCGGTTTGTTATTGTCCGGTTCAGCCCTCTCTCCCCCTGCCTGCGAGAGGGTTAGGGAGGAATTGTCACAGAATGCATGGACCTCATCCAACGCCTGTTCGGCTTCACGTAGTGAAGGGTACACAATGAGAAAAGATTTATCCGGAAAATCAGATAGCAGCGTTGCCAAAAAATAATTTGTTGAGGCACCAGGTAACCCTCTAAGCCACGGCGGGTTCTCTGAATTCTCAAGGCATTTGAGGACTTTTTGATAATTTTCTGTTTTTCGTAAAATCTCTAACACGAATTATTCCTTGCTATTTACGATTTCAATTTTTTCTAACGTTGCTGTCGTTTTTCCAATTTTGGTTTCCGCCTCAATTTTGATAGGGAGATGACGCGCGTCATCGGTTAACCAGAGCTTACCCCCATCTGAGGTTCGGACCAAGAGTGTTTTGACTCTCATTTTGTTTTTACCTAAGGCTTTAGTTTCTAACATCTCTCCTCGTTCAACCGTGAGTTCCATCTTGCGCAATTCACCTTTTATAATTAGCGGAAAGAGGTAGGTATTCCCGGGGGCTATCTGCTTAGTGCGCAAGAAGTATACCATAGATAGTTCGTCTTGCGTGCCAATTGGAATCTCTATGTCCTTTTTATCACGTTTTTCTGGCGATTTTGGATTGTTCTGCGACCGTTTCTCATATTCCGCCAGCCCTTCCCGAAAATTAATTTCAACGAAAGCTCTATACTTTTTATCTTGCACCTGATTTCTAAAACGGAGTGGATGGAATCCTACAACGTTGAGAAAGGTAGACTGATGACTTCGAAAATGATACCATCTCGCCCACGCTCCGGTTTTTGCATCAGAACTGATGTGGTAAACTCGCTGCCCATTCCACAACATCGTTTTCCGGATATAGTCCACCCGTTTGCCGGCTGAAATCCGTCTGACCTTGACATTGTAAGTCAACTTCTCACCCACTCGGAGGGGCTGTTCGGCAACGTTTTCAACATTAACAAGTGAAATCGCTTCCCCTTGCTGATTGCTGGATAATCCGTTTTTAGCGGCTAGGTCTGCCCGGATAACTTCGGAAATTAACAGACTCATCCCTATTAACAGAATCAGCGTTAAGTACTTGGGATATTTCACATTCATCCCTCCAGAAGATTACTCACTAATTTCAGGTTTCTGATTCGATTTTAAAACCGGTGTGTAAACATCAGTGCATGTGTTCCGTTCAGAGTTTGTTGCATCTGGACAGAAATTCTTCGATGGTTATAGGCTTTAACCGTATGTGAGGCATCCAGAATATTCCAGACATGCAGTCCAATGCCCGTGATTAGAAAAAGCGCGCCCCGGAGACTACGATCCCTCATTCTCGCTTGAACCTGATTACTGTCTAAGAAGCTGTCTGTCCGTTCATCATAGAAGCCTGTTTGAAAAGCGTCGTGGTTTCTGTAGTGTAATGCACGTGCGATGTTGTATCCCGCCAGTGCAAAAACACCCAATTCAGCTGTGAGAAAAAGCGTGGCTTTCGTGTAATTGTCCGCATAAGCTTGCCCTAAACCGGGCATAGCTGCGGATAAAAGTGCCGCTTTTCGGGGACTCCGTTCCGGATAATATCGGGCTGCGTGTGCCCGAAAAAGTGGATACACCGTTGTTTCTGGCTCGGCGCGGGACATCTCCTGACGCGACACCGGTTTCTGCCCCTGCGGCGATGGCTCCTCAAGCGAGAATACCACGGTTGGTGTGTAAACTACGGTCAGTAGGACAATTAAGAAAAGCATGCGGTAATTTTTCATAAGCTCTCTTTTGAGTTGCACATTTTTAGGGCACCGCTCACTTGAATTTACAAGGTTATTTGACAGATAACGGGCCTCTGTTTTTTCAACGGGGCAGGGCTGGTGCCAATTGTACATTCTCCGATTCGGTCTGGTATGCCCAATCAAAAATGACAGCATCGTCAGAAACCTCATGCACATGAATCTTAGCGAAGTTGTCATCAGGCGTGTTGATAACGTAGATATGGCCCCGAATAAGCTCAATAAATCCATCTATATATCCATCTTCCGGTGCCAAATCGACCGCGGTGAATGTTTCGTGGTATCCCATATCTTGCATAAAGGTTTCGTTATCAGAATAGAGATAAAAAACGGTGATGTCATCATTCACAGTGCCAATACCGAAGTAAACATCAGTGGCAACACTGTCCCAAGGGATAGCCCCTTTATAGGGATGTGAGAAGTCAAATCCGCTTCGGCCTGGGTAGAGGTCGTATGCCTCTAATCTAACGTTTTGCCCTTCCGGTCGTGGCGTATCCCATACATTTTCAGGGCTGAGGCTGCTCTGATTACCATCGAAATCGTAAGCAGAAATAGCATAGTAATAAGTTTCGCCATTCCGTACATCTTCATCTATATAGTGTGTGGCTCCTGCCGATAGTTCTGCTAAAAGTTCAAAATTTCTGGCATCTTCACTACGCCACACCGAGTACCCAGATAAGTCGTACTCACTGTTTGGGTACCATTCAATCCGAACGTTCTCATCTCCTGTGATAGTTGTAAGCCCACGTGGCACAGCAGGCGGTTCAATATCGTCAGCACCGCTGGGGGCCCCAGTGTTATCAACATAACAACTCGTTAGCATTACGACTCCGATAACACACAGAAATTTCACCAAGCAGGCATTAATTTTTGAAAGCATTTCCTAATTCTTCCTTTACCATGATCAAATTTGCAACATTTAACGTTCGCCAGCCTTCAAACGTTGACATACGCATTTATTGACATACTCCCCCAGCTAAAGCAAGGGGGATTCTTTTGAAAGTGAATCCCATGCTCTCTGGTGCGGATTGTGGGGTATAGACTTCGGGTGAAGTCTGCGAGGGCTGCTCGCAATAGCAAGGCTGACATCCTCTAATCCAAAGGTTGACACCCCAACCTTTAAAATATTTATGGCAGCGTTAACGTCCCGATGATGTTTCTGATGGCAAGTAGAACAACACCATTGACGAACAGACAAGTCCAGCTGCTGTTTTCGCTGTCCACAGTGGCTACAAGTCTTAGAAGTCGGTTCAAAACGGTCAATATAGTGAACCTCTTTACCGTGTTTGACCGCTTGATGTTGCAACTTTTGATGAAACGAGTAGGGCGCAATATCAGAAACTTGACACCCCCACAACCGTTTCATTCCCTCAAAAGTCAACGTCTCAAAACAGAGGTGATCTTGTTCATGCACAAAACGCTTCGCGAGTTTCCAATGGTGGTCTTCACGTTGTCTCTTGATTTTACGGTGTTTGCGCGCCACATTTAAGCGGGAACGCTCACAGTTGTTGCTACCCTTTACTTTCTTAGCATGGGCACGTTGTGCCACAGACAAATCCGCCATAGAGGTTTTATAGAACTCAGGAGACGCATAGGCTGTGCCATCGGAACAGGTGAACATCGTTTTGATACCGAAATCATACCCTGCAGCACTACCCGTCTTAGGTAGGATTTCAGATACCGTGTCATCTGTTACAACACACATATAGAAGTCACCAACGCTATCTGCTTTGATAGTGACTGTCTTAATATTACCTACTATCTCGCGGCTTAGATTAAACCGATATTGTTTTTCCATTATACGGACCCTATCACCATAGAAACTATAGCCAGAGGGGGACATTGTGAATGAATACGGTTTGCGCCATGAACGAAACTTAGGCGGACGCTTCGCAATACACTTAAAAAAACGCTGATACCCGGTGTCTAAACGCCGCAGTATATCACGCGCCGCCCAAGAGTCTAACTCACGCCAATGCGAAAACACTTCAGGATGTGAGTTCCTAAGGACGGTAAAGGCACGCGACATCTCAGGAAGCGACATATACGCAAGACCAAGAGAATAGCGCGTCCGCTGCCAACCTAAAAAATAGTTCCAAACATCATGGGCCACCCACGTTAAACGCTTGAGATTACGATTACGCGGGGCACGAAAAAGTTTGTATTTTGTGGTATACATCTAAGGGTATCCTGCCTTGAAAAGTTGCTACCTGCCTCTAAAAAGGGGCGGAGAAGTCTATAGATTCTCCGCTAAGGCATTAAATAGAGTATACCCCATTTTTCAGGAAAAGTCAAATTAAAATTTCAACTCATGCGCCGCTACTACATCCCCCAGCTAAAGCATGGGGGTTTTGTAGCGGAAGATTTGATAATATCACAAAAACCGCTCGGATGCAAGGAATTTTTGCTGTCAATAATATCTCGGTGAATACCCAATCCTCCTCAATTGTGATATAGAAGCTGGTTTTACCATGTTAGTTGCGAACCACCTCGTTTTTCTTCGAAAAAAGTTCCGATTTTATCATATTAGTTGCAAATTGCCCGGTTTTTCTTCGAAAAAAGTTCCGATTTTATCATATTATACCATTTTTATTAATTATTCTATCATTACCGGTTGTTAGAAATGAAACGGAGAACGGAAGACACAAACTGGAAGTTTATGCTACGATAAAACGCACAAACTGGAAGTTTATGCTACGATAAAACGCACAAACTGGAAGTTTATGCTACTACAAAGAGACATTTTCAATTAGAAATGGTATTAGTTGCAAACCGCTTACGTAGTCATTGGTTTCCAATAGCTACTCGTCCTGCAATTTTATTTACTGTCCTCAATTTCTGACAGTCGGGTGCGTAAAGTTTTTGTACAACTGTCAGAATCGCGGAGGTCACAGAGAACGCAGAGAACACGGAAAAAGCGGTTTTTTGATAACATGTCTGCTTTTTGGTGCCATCCGGGGGTAAATGTTACACTTTTCGACACAAAGTGTGACATCCGATTTTCAGTCCTGAACTCCTCTGAACGCACTCAACGTCTATGTTTTCAAGCGGTTTTGCCCTCTCTTTTTCAAAACACATAAAAAACGAAGTGTGTCATTTCAACTGCCGATTTCACGTATCTGTCCTGACTACTTTTCTTACCGTTCTGCCTCCTACTTCTTGAGGCGGGGCCGGTGAAAATGTTACACTTTTTGACACAAAGTGTGACTTTCGGTTTTCGGTGTTGCAGTCGCACAAACGCATGCCACGCATAGCTTTGAAAGCGGTTTCGACATATATTTCTCGCAACACATAAAAAACGAAGTGTGTCATTTCAACTGCCGATTTCGGGTATCAGTTCTGCGGACTTTTTTAGCGTTCTGCCTCCTACTTTTGATGCGGTTCCGGTGAAAATGTTACACTTTTTGACACAAACGCTATCGGTGTCTGGTCAGGTGAGTTGCAAACCGTGCCGCTTTCCTCCGAAAAATGTCTTGGTTTTCTGTTATATTAGTTGCGAACTGTCTAATTTTTCTTCAGAAAAAATATTATTGGCGCAGAGGTTTCCATAGGTTTCCAACAGCCAACATGCTATAAACATAATGCCCATACTGGGGTAATACTGAACAACCTGTACAAAAACTTTACACACCCCTTGCTACCGGAATATTTTGACAAAAACATGGCATTATGTTATACTAAAAATATAGATGTATTTTGTAAGGAAAAAGGCGAGATGTCTAAAAAAAATGTTATCGTGGTAACGCTGCTACAAATCGTTGCTGGCAGTGTAATTGGGGTCGCTGGTGGCTGGTTATGTCAACTTTTCTTTGAAAAATTTATTTTGGAAGTGCTTATCGGTTCACGAGCGACACACGGTTTTTGGGTTGGACTTTTTCTGTTAATATCAATAGGTATTACTTACGGTGGGGCGATAGTAGGTGCAAGCGAGGCAATCCGATTTGTAGGTAGAAAATTCGGAAGCACTATTGCGTTCAAACCGGTATGTTCAGGCGCATTTTTGGGACCGCCTGCAATTGTCGGTTTACTTGCCCTGCTTAATGTTCCTTGGGAAATTTTCGGTACCACCCCAAACCTGCTTCTATCTATACTTCTGCCAGCGTTCAAGATTCTTGCATATCTGTTGTCATTCCCTATCCGGGTCTGGCTCCTGTTTGAATTCCCGGTAGAAATTTTGTATTGCCTCTCGATTCCGGTAGGTGCAATATTGGGGTATCGCCTCTCAACAACAGAACGTTTAGAAGTTAGCACACAGGAAACGTAAACTGAGATGGCTATCGGTATCACAAAGACATTCAGTTCCCTAAGTCGTCAAGACATGCCCCTTCGATTAGGGTGGGGGCTTATGAATCGCGCGAATTTATTCGCGTGCTGGAGGTTTCACAAAACGTATGCAATACGATGATAAACCGAGGGATGAGTGCGGCGTATTCGGGGTCTTTGGACATCCGAGAGCCGCGGAATTAACCTACTTGGGGTTACGTGCTCTTCAGCATCGCGGGCAAGAGAGCAGCGGCATTGTTGTCTCGGATGGTAAACAGTTTTCAGCACACCAGGGGATGGGTCTTGTTGATTCGGTGTTTGACGCGAAGGCTTTAGCAAGACTTACGGGGCATATTGCTATCGGCCACAACCGATATTCTACAGCAGGTGAAAGTACCCTTGGGAATGCCCAACCTTTAGTGAGAAAGTACAAGCAGGGGCCCCTTGCCCTTGGTCACAACGGCAACTTGGTCAATGCGCCGCAGCTTCGGAACGAGCTGGAGGATGATGGGGCAATCTTTAGTACAAGTTTAGATACGGAGGTTGTTCTACATCTGATAGCGCGTTCGACCCAAAGCACGTTGGAGGATAGAATTTTTGACGCGCTCCGGCGGGTTGAAGGCGCGTATTCGTTCGTTATTTTGGACAAAACAACGCTGATGGGCGCGCGCGACGCGTACGGATTTCGCCCCTTGTGGCTCGGTAAACTCGGGGAAGCTTACGTGTTAGCGTCCGAGACATGCGCGCTCGATGTCATCGAAGCGGAGGCACTCCGCGAGGTGGAACCGGGCGAATTGGTAACGATGCGCTCAATTCATCGCGGGGTCGAATCGTTCCGATTTCATCAACAAGAACCTGAATTGGCACAGTGCATTTTTGAGTATGTCTATCTCGCGCGTCCCGATGGTGCAATGTTCGGACAGAGTGTGAACAGCACCCGCCGCGCATTCGGATGCCAACTTGCTCGGGAACACCCTGTCAAAGCAGATATCGTCATTCCGGTCCCCGATTCAGCGACAATTGCGGCGCGGGGTTATGCCGAAGAAGCTAAGATTCCGTTAGAGCAGGGTTTATACCGCAACGCTTTTGTAGGCCGCTCCTTCATGAATCCTGCCCAGGAAATCCGGGAACTCATGGTGAAGGTGAAGCTGAATCCAATTCGCGATGTCCTTAAGGGCAAACGGGTGATTATGGTAGATGATTCAATCATGCGTGGTACAAACAGCCGTAAACTTGTCAAAATCGTGCGGCAAGGCGGTGCAACTGCCGTGCATCTCCGTATCGCCTCCCCTCCGACTAAGTTCCCATGCTTTTACGGTGTTGATACGCCTACTCAAGCTGAGCTCATCGCGAGCCAACGGACGATTGAGGAAATCCGAAGATATATCCGCGCTGACAGCTTAGGATATCTCAGCATTGAGGGTATGCTGAAAGCTGTGCAAACACCGCAAGATTTTTGTACCGCATGCTTCGATGAAGCGTACCCCGTCACGCGAGCTGGAAAACCCCCACGACAATTATCCTTAATCAAACATTAGCGGGATGGTCAAGGAGGAATAGAAAATGAAACATCGAACACAAAGACGCGAAATCAAAAAGAGCCTCGGAACACCGCAAGGACGACGTACGTTGCTGGTCATCTTAATAGGCACTATATTCGCCATGGTTTTGAATTGGATTATCCCTATTATCATTCTAAAGATAGACCCCAATACTCCACCAGCCGCGGCTGAGGAAATAGGTGTGTTTGCAGCATTTGGGCTCGCCTTCATCTATTTAATGGTAAGCCTACTGAAAGGACAGACTAACCAGCGGCGGCAGCCCCCAGAACAGGGTTCAGACACAGAAAATTCTGACTCTGAACACCCACCGCAACAAGGAGAATAGTGTGCAAGATAAAAAACCGTTGACATACGCCGATGCTGGTGTCTCTTTTGAAGCGGAAGCTGCAGCCTTGAAACGGCTTAAAGCACTCGTCCAAACGACTTATCGTCCCGAAGTGATGAGTGACGTTGGCAGTTTCGGCGGGCTGTTTGCCCTCGGGACATACCAGCAACCGGTGCTTGTCTCCAGCACAGATAGCGTTGGGACAAAACTGAAGGTCGCTTTTAAAGCGGGAAAACACGATAGCGTTGGTTTTGATATCGTCGCTCACTGCGGCAACGACATTGTTGTACAGGGGGCTGAACCGCTTTTCTTTTTGGATTATATCGGCATCGGAAAGGTTGACCCGGCAGTTATTGAAGAGATTATAACCGGGCTTGCAGCGGGGTGTCGCGAGATTGGCTGTGCCCTAATCGGTGGGGAAACTGCGGAACTGCCCGGTTTTTACGCCCCAGGCGAATACGATTTGGTCGGCACCATCGTCGGCGTTGTTGAAAAGGATGCGCTCATTACCGGCAAGCAAATTGAGCCCGGGGACAAACTCATCGGTTTAGTGTCAACAGGGTTGCATACGAATGGGTTTTCGTTAGCAAGGCGAATTCTGTTCGACCGTTGTAAGTATAATGTAGACACACATCTTTTAGAGCTCGGGACAACCGTTGGCGAAGAACTGCTGAAACCGCACAAAAGCTACGTCAAATCTATTTTAAAACTCCGAGAAGTGTGTAACGTTAAAGGAATTGCACATATCACAGGCGGCGGGTTGCCCGCGAACGTTGAACGTATCCTCCCGATGGGATGCCACGCTATAATTGAGAAGGACAGGTGGGAGGTTCCGCCTATCTTCGGCATTTTACAGCGGGAAGGTGATGTTGCTGAGGCAGAGATGTATCGGGTTTTCAATATGGGAGTCGGCCTTGTGTTGGCACTTGCCCCGGATGCGGTATCAATTGCGTTGGAATTCCTTAAAACGTCTGAAGAATCGGCACACCTCATCGGGGAGGTAGTCGCAGGGGAGAAAGGGGTGAGGTTATGAATGAAGGAGCACTTCAAGAAGTGAAAACCCTTTTTGAGAAGATGCCGCCGCAAGTGATTATGAAGGCATTTGACGATGTAGACAACACCGACCTAGCTATCTTCCTGTTGATGCTTGATAGGACGACAGCCGCTGATGTTAACCAAGAGGAATCGAACGAGATACAGGAGATTCTGTCGCATTCCGCTGGGGACACCTTGGCGAAGGAACACGCGAAAGACGCTCTATCCGTTCAGGCACAGCAGCTCTTTGCACAGTTTCCATTTGAGCGGCAGCTTCGCATTGCCGAAGAAATAGTCGCAACAGAAATGGTAGATAAACAGCAGGCTGCTCAGATTTGGAATGACATCGTTGAAAAGATGAAGGATGCCCTTGAAAATACGCTCTTCTTCGGAGACGGTGTTGCGAACCTCACTAAATTGCTCGAGCAAGTGGAAATTGCAGAACAGAATCGCCTTGTTGCTGCCTTAGGAAGAACGAAACCGGGGTTGGCAGACACTGTGTCTAAACAGCTTTTAGACTTTGATGACCTTGCCGAGCTGCCGGATGAAGCCATTCTGACGCTTTTGCAAGTCTTGGAAACAAACACCTTAGCCCTTGCGCTCCATAACGCCCCGGCCGCAATGCAGGATAGATTTTTCGAAAATATGTCCGAAGCGCAAATAGATGCGGTTGAGGCAGCAAGCGCACAACTCACCTTTGAGGAGAAACAGATAGGTGAGACTGCCCGGGAATCTGTCGTGAATTTAGTCCGGAAGTTCGCTGAGAAAGGTCTCCTGAAAATTCAGTGAAGTCAGAAACGGGCCACTCCCCGGTTTATCCGCCAGTGGAAAGAGGTTCGATGGAAATGCAGCCCGCTCCCTTCCTAGTCTTCCAATTTGAATTCAAACGGAATACTGACTGTGACTGCGACAGCCTTCCCATTCTTCTTCGCTGGAACGTACCTTGTCTTTCGCAACGCCTCAATTGCTGCTTGCTCAAGCCCAAACCCGAGGGTCGTTAAGGGTGTAATGTTTTTAGGGACCCCGTTTTCATCAATAGTTGCCTGTAACCTTACAATCCCTTTCTTTTCCGCCTGTTTTGCCTGCTTTGGGTAATCCGGTTTGATTTGTACCTTCGGCCGGGGCGGTATTGTCCCCTTGTCGTTAGTCTGAATGTCAGGCACTCCGCTCAATCCGGGGCCCTCGCCTAAATCCACCTTATCTAGGTTACCGCTAAAGGTCTCTGACGTGCGCGGTGCCTCAACTTTAGGGGTAAATACTTCTTGTGTGGGCTGCGTTGGGCGTGGGATTCTCTGTCCGATATCAACGACACTCGGTCCTTGCGTAGTCTGGGCCTCAGGTACATTAACATTGGAAAAATCTGAAGGTGGCAGTGTCGGTCCGTTATATGTGTTCGGAATCTGCGCAGCAGTGGTCACCGGTGCTTGTGGCACTGTGGACTTGATTTCTTGCTGCTGCGGTTTGAATATATCACGTTGTCGGGTATTGAGGGTAGGCCGCTTGTCCTGTCTCATGACGACAAGATCTGCGTCGAATGTTTCCGCCTCGTTTTCTATGTGCTGGGTGATATAAAAGGCAGTAACGAGAATAGCAAGCAGTGCGTGAAGTCCTATAGAAAACGTCAAGGCGAGCGAGTTGCGGCCTCCGGTTTTCTGGACGGTCATCGGGGGTGGTTTGTTGCCGCTGGCGGCAACTATCTCACGCTGCTGGCCCCGGTCAATACTGACCTTCTTCAGCATAGCATGAACTTTCGGTTTTTTTCGCTCAATGCGCCGTTGCTGCATTTGATAAGCGATATCAGCTCCTCTACTCATCTCTTCTCCTCCTAATAGCATTCTCTAATAAGGTTACGAAAAACGTTTATGAAATTATCAGCTTTCGGCAAGGAGGGGTCGGATACCTCTTACCGACTGTTGACTGCTATTTCTACAAACACACCCATTTTTACGATGGGCAGACTAATAGTCATGAGTTAAAGTTTTGGTTGTCCTTAATCTTATTAACGAAATAATTGCAAGCCGGTTGACAACCTTGCATATCGAAGTGCCATTATTTAAAATTATAACATATATTTTATTGCATGTCAACTTTTTTTTCAGATTAGCAGCAGAGTTATTTAGTTTTCGGTTTTGGGGAGCAGGTGGATTGACCAAATACTGGACATTAACGGTTTTTCCGAATACCGTGTGCACAGCACGCTCTTGAGGAGCGGGCTGCTTGCCCGAATACTATAAGAGGTCGCGTGCACAGCACGTTCCTACATAAGAGACCTGGGATTAGCAGGTACCCTAATAGTTAAGGGCTCCACCAATACGTCATTTTTGCTACCACAGTTGAATCCAACAAACGTCCTTTTGTTGTTTTGTCTGTCCGATATGTCTGATTGAAAACGAAATAGAAATCGCTCCCTGGGCGATAGATATAATTGATGAGGAAGTTGGTAGAGACAACGTTGTCGTCTGTGTTCCATTGGGCAAAAAGTTTTGCGAATAGGTTTGTAGAAAAAGAGTAGTTGAACCTGCCTGAGAAAAGATTTGCATCGAAACTGCCAGCAGGTAAGGTAACCCGATTAAACTCGTAGTCTCCATTCAGACTGATGCGGTCACTCGGTTTCAAGGTTCCACGCACAGAAAACTTGCGAATTTCGCCATCGTAGAAGTTGCCGAGCTCACAACCCACCGTGGTACTGATGGGTCGGCTATCACTGGTGGATATCCTGCCGCCGAACGCGCTGAAGTGGTAGTCCGCAATGGGGATAATCACATCTTCGCGAATCTCAAAATCCTCGTCAAGTCGCTCGAACGTTCGTTTTGCTGACACCCTAATGGAGTCGCCTGTTGTGAATGAGGTCCAATGCGTATAGGAGATATTCCACCGTTCGACCTCATTATCTTGGTTGAGAATGTAGTTGATTTCTGGTCCCGACCAAATTTCTCGGATGCCGTATTTTTGGGGTCTCGGTGCCAAGCGGAATTCGGTACGTGCTTGACGGCTTCCGCCTGTTCTCTGAACATATCCTACCGCTGGGTCGAACTCTTCATCTAGGTCGGTGTAGGAGCTGGATACTCGAAAGATGTCGCTGCGCCACCGGGCCCCGATGTGCCAAGCGTTATTCTCGCCGGACATATCCGGTTTAAAGGTGCGTGCCCAGAGGCCGCGGACATCTAGTCTATCGCTCGGCCGGTATTCAAAATCAAAACCGGTGGCGCGCGCATAATCACTCCTTTCGTCTTTACTGACAGCAATCATCCCGACTCGTGACCCTGTAGCGATGTCCCTTGAAATCCGCATGACAGAATAGTTGGTACGTTGAATATCAATCGGTTCATCCTCGCTGTCCGCGTCGTAAAATTTATCTGTAAGGACATTGAGCAACCCAACGCCGTAGGGGCCCATCTTTCCGCTTGCTTTTGCACCGAAGATAATGGGAATTGCTTTGCCCTCGGCTAACCCAATTTGTCGGCTATAGAAAAGGAGCATCGGGGGTGGTCGTCTGAAGCTTTGACGTGGCACGCCGAAATCGAAAAGGCCTGCTCCCTCCAAAAAGAAGGGCCGTTTCTCCGGAAAAAAAAGACTAAATTGCGTAAGATTTACCTGCTCCTGATCGGCCTCTACTTGTGCGAAGTCGGTATTATAGGTAATATCAGCAGTTAGGTTTGAGGTGATGCCGTATTTCGCATCGAAACCGACTTTGAATTCCCGCGTCGTTTGCAAACCCTTCTCATCATCATTCACTCGGGTAACGCCTGGCAGCACGTAAGGCAGAAATTCCATTGTCCGCGAGGGTGCAATGCCCTCTAGACCGACGAGCGTACCGAGGTTCGTAGTCCGGTATTTCGCTAAACCCCCATAGGAGGCAGGCACAGGGGCCCATATCGTTTCCTCTTGATGCCGAATGAGCTCCCGACCCACGTTGATACCCCATACTATCGGGTCACTTTTTTTGAAACGGAGTTGACTAAAGGGAATACTTAGCTCAGCTGTCCAGGACGTATCGTTGATTTTCGCATTGCACGCGACGACAGCATCCCAGTCGTCGTTGAGTGTATCACCGTTATTCGTTATCGCTCTATCCTGTATTGCGCCTAGGGGGTTTACGCGAAAGAAAAAACCGCTCCGTTTGTCATTGTATGTATCCAACAACAGAAAAACGTTATCGTTTTCGTGCAAATCGCGTGTATCTCGGCGCATTTCGTTAGCGACGAGCTTGGATATATCGGAGTCAAAACAGATAAAACCGAAGTAGATATTTTCATCGTCGTAGAGGATACGGACCTCCATCGGTTCCGTGCTGTTTTTTCCCGTCGTGCGGTTCAATTTGAACGAATTGGTCAATCGGTTCAGCTTCTTGCCACACTGTTTCAGTTAAATCGCCATCAATTTCAATAGCCTGATGGGTGCGATGTGCTTTTACCTGTTTATTAGGGGTTTCGGCATCAAGGTCGGCAACAACGATGAATGCTAGTGTTAATATGAATACGGTAATTCCGGTTTTTCGGAATTGCGGAATAGTAGATAGATAATGCTCCAAAAACGTTGCCTCCTTTGCTTAAGAAAAATCGCAATTATTATAAAGACGAAAAAGGCAGCGAATTGGATTATATGAATTTCAATACTAAAGTTTGGACAATTTTAGGGGCATCCAGTTTTTGTCAAAGGGATAGGTGGAAGGGTGGAAGGGTGGAAGAATGGAAGGGTGGAAGGGTGAAAGAGGGGGTTGACGCGCAGCAGAGATATGCTTAGCATCACAACCCTCTTGCTAACTGCTAATGGTTTCCATAATGCTATAAACATAACGCCCCTCTGGGGCTGCATTTTCGCGTGAGAAGCGGGTTGTTGGTCTCCCAAATACTGTGTCTATTTTCTATAGGAGCGGGCTGCTTGCCCAAATACTGAGTTGTCCTTGTGTGAGAAACTGTGAGAAAAATCAGAAAGGCTTTTTCAAATCGGGCATCAGGTTCATAGATAGTGTCCAAACCATAGGAATTTCAATAGGCTGGCACTCAAAATTCTAAGGTCACTGCAAGAAAGGGGACGATGCGCAATTGAGAGACAGGAATGTGTTTTGTAAAATTCGCATCGTATCGAACCTGGAGGAGGTTATTGCGGTTATAGACGTTCCAAAGTTCAGCAGTAATTCCGAACCGCCACCTATTCAGGCGGATTACGCGCCGATGGAACCGTAAATCTAAGCGGTGATAAGGCGTTGTGTGTCTCGGCTCCCCATAAATCCCTATCCACGTCTGATTTTTTGTAAACGGATTGGTATACCGCTCCCTTCCTATCAACGGTGAATAGAGTACCCCGCTTTTGTATTGCCAATTTGCTCCTAATTCCCACAAGGCTGAGGTGTAATTTAGATTAAGTGTGAGCGCATGTGGTGCACTATACATATAAAGTCGTTCGTCATCTCTATCCGAATCGCGGCGTTTAGAGAGGGTGTAAGCATAAGCAAGCCACACCCGAAATTTTTCACCTATAGTGTGTTCCAATGAAAACTCAATACCTTTCACAGAGCCGGTCTGTTGGTTTTGATACCGTTTCTCTGAGAGGTTGAAGGTAATCATATTTTGGAGGTCTTTGTAATACCAAGCGAGTTCCATTTTCGTCTCAGGGGTTAGCTCCTTTTCCAACGTCATAATATAGTGTGTCGCCAGACTAGGTGCGATGTCAGGGTTCTCGTCTCCAAGCACAACTTGGTAAAACCGCGGGGTTTGTGCATATTTGCCATACATAAATCGGAGGTCCGCAAGTTTCGGACCGAGGGTTACGCCGAGGAGCGCGCGCGGCTGCATCAAAAAATTGTCTGTGAGCTCGGCGTAAGTCATCCGCACCCCCCCGGTAGCATAGAGGAACGAAGAGAAATCCTGCGTGGCTTGCAAATACCCTTCGAGACGGTGCAAATTTTTAGAAATAACGGTGTAGATTTTTTTCCCATCTCGCTTGAGTCTGAAGTCGTAATCCTGGTCGCCCTCTTCCACCGGACGCGCGCCGTTGCTAATAAGGGTGGACGGAACGTTTGAAAGGTCAAAACCGGTTTCTAACACCGTACGCGGATGCTTAACCCAATAAGCCACGTCGCCCCGGAGGGAATAGACACTTTGTGAGCTCCGATAGAAGTAGCCATCTCCAAATTCAAGCTCCTTGCGAGAAAAGGCGCGTGTCAAGGATAAGACAGATTTAAACGTCTTCTCTTTTTTAGAATAGAGATGAATGCCTTGTGAATCGAATGGGTTATCTGACCTCACGGGCCCGCGTAGGTCACCTTCATTCACCTCATTTTTCCCGAAGTTAAATCGGCCGGAATCGTCTGCCGCGATGGTGTTAATAACGAATTTATGGATAGTATGCAATTCGCTGTCCGGTCCCTCGCGCGAGGCATCAGGGATAGGTCCATTTAATTGGTAAACTATCTTTCCCTGATAACTCCAAAAAGTCGGTACCTCGGTGACTAAATCACTTTCGGTTTTTAGTAATTTGGGCAGCAATTCAAAGAGGGGGCCCATATAGCTTCGCCGTCCGAAGGCGTACCAATACCCGCGTTCGCCTAGATTTCCTTGGAGGAAGGCTTGGGAGTACACAGGGTTCAAGTTGACATTTCCGCCGAACCGGGTATCGGTTTCAGTGCGGGAGTGGATATCAATGACGGCTTGCGAATTAGCGCCGAACTCTGCTCCGTAACCACCGGGGTAAACATTTACGTTTTCAATGACTTCAGTGTTTACCGTCGAAATGATACCGAGCAGATGGTAGGGATAGCCTAACGGCAATCGGTCGAAGTAGTAAAGATTATCTTCGGGCCCGCCGCCGCGCACGGACAGGACTCCGACGAAATCGTTCAGGACACCAGCACTCGGCAGCTGCGCTATTCCTCGAATCGGGTCGCCGGCATTTCCGGTCCCACTTCGCAGTAAGAAACCGCTCAAGCTATGGCGCGGTTTGTTTTCTAATCGCTGGGCTTGGACAATGACAGGCGGCAGCTCTGTCATATTATCGTCTGTTTCCGCGAATGCAAACAGCGGTGCCAGAAGCATTAAAAACGTCAATAGGTGTTTCAAACGGTAAGGATAATATACCATCAAAATTCCGCCGTAATACCCAAATAAGGAATAATGGGAAATTGGTAAATCTCAGTCTTTTCTGTGTAATCGGTGTTGTAGCTGAAATCCAACAGATTTTTCCGGTTATAGGCGTTGAGAAGCTCTAAGAAGACACCGAGTTTCACACGTTTTAACTGAAATGTTTTGCTGACCCGCAGGTCTAACCGATGATATGGGCCCAATCGAGCGGAGTTTGTTTCAGCATAGACAGGCACGTAGATAAATTTTCCAGCTTCCCTTGGGTCCGGCAGGAATATCGCATCCTCAACAGGCGTGTAAGGGTTACCAGTGCGATATTGCCATTTCGCGCCTAGCTCCCAAGTCGGGGTGAGGTTATAACTTGCAGCGAGGGTTGCGACATGTGTCTGATCGAATGAATAGAAACGGTAAGGTTCATCAGTTCGGTCGCGGCGTTTTGAAAGCGCGTAGGCATAGGAGACCCATCCGAAAAATCTATCGCCACTTCGGTGCCGTAGGAAAATCTCTGTGCCTTGTGCATAACCTTCTCCTTGATTAAGAAACGTTTCCTCTTTGTCAGATGTCACTAAATTGACCAGATCTTTATAATAAGCCGCCATTTTAATTTCTGTATCCTGTGAAATTTGACGTTTAAGTTCAAGGATGTAGTGGCTTGCCTCGCTTGACTTCAATTCAGGATTGCCAACGCTGGGCGAGAGTTGGGCAGGAATAGGTGTTTGGTTGTAAATACCGTAAGCAAATTGGAGCTCAGAACCGTTTGGAAGTTCTACCCGTAAGCTCCCACGCGGTTGAATTGAGAGTTCATCGATTCGATTAAAATAGTCAAACCGAAGGCCTAAGACAACTGACAAAAACGGTAGGAGCTCATATCTATCTTGTAAGTAGCCTTCAATCCGCTGCCCGCGCACTGTTTCATCTATACTAACCCTTTCCTGCAGGCGGATATCGTAGTCAACCTCGCCCTCATCCGGTATCCGGACGAATGTCCCGCTCACTTCCCCCGGTTCAACCCCGAGGATAAAGCCTGTCTCTAAGCGATGTTTCTCGTTCAATTCGTAGGTGAGGTCTTCACGCAGGGTGTAGTCCGGCGCGTCAATATAGAGTGAAAGCGTCGGTCCGAAATTGATATCAAATAGGAAATTGGAACGGGTTAGCGATAAAAAGGAGCTGAGCCGGTCGGTAATGGTGGAACGCAGATGAATGCCTAATCCCTCAAACCCGCTTTCGAAACTGGTGTTCCCTCTAAAATCGGCATCCACATCTTCGCCATCCAACTTCAAGGCAAACCGGTCGCCTGACGCGAAGAGATTGAAAAAAAGTTGATTTTTTTCGTTGAGGTCATAACCGGCTTTCAACTGATAATCCCAAAAGCGCGGAAATGCTGTAATCGCGCCTGTCTCAAATGAGAGCGAGCCGATGAACAGGTCGATGTAGCTTCTGCGTCCTGCTGCATACCAATACCCTTTTTCACCAATTTTTCCTTGAAGCAACCCTTCAGAATATAGCAGGTTGAGATTAAATTTTCCGCGCAGATTCGCCGGTCCACTGTTCTGTGAATAGATGTCAATTACCGCTTGAGAATCGACGCCATATTGCGCCCCGTATCCCCCCGCGTAAACATCAATTCTATCGATGATTTCGGAACTCAATGAGGAGACCAGTCCACCAAAGTGGTACGGATATCCAACGGGCACCCGGTCAAAATAGTAAAGATTATCTTCATCAGACCCTCCCCGAATATAAAGGGCACCGCTAAAATCGTTCGCCACGCCAATCCCCGGAATGACAGGCAACGCGCGAAGCACATCCCCCGCTGTGCCTGGCAGCCGAGTAATTTCCTGGGACTGAATGCTCTTTCTACTTACAGTTTTCGGAGTCCGTTTCGTTCTTACTTCTACCCCTTCAAGTTGATACTGCGCCGCGTCGATATAAATTTTGGGTTTAAGGGTTTTGCCCGCCGCGACAAGGATAGTGGTTTTTTGTGTCAATTCAGAATCCGGCAAAACCGTAGATAAAGTGTACCTGCCTTCAGGGATTTCCTTAAATATAAATACTCCATTTTCATCGGTTGTTTGACGTTTGTCAAGTGTAATGATGCGGACCTCAACACCTGCTAACGGTATCTCGGTGCCGGTGCTATAGATGATACCTTCAATTGTGCCCGTTTGCGAGAAAGCGGCAGTAGGGATTATTAACACCATTAGCAGGTAAAAAAAGTTCTTCATGATTCGGGAGCTCCTCCAGAACGTGTTGAAATTAGTATAGCGGGCGAGGGGACCTCGCCCCTACGAGCCTATGTGATAAGTTTGTGGGCGAGGGGACCTCGCCCCTACGAGCCTATGTGACAAGTTTGTGGGCGAGGGGACCTCGCCCCTACGAGCCTATGTGATAAGTTTGTGGGCGAGGGGACCTCGCCCCTACGAGCCTATGTGATAAGTTTGTCGCCCCTACGAGCCTATGTAATAAGTTTGCGTACCTCGCCCCTACGAGCCTATGTGATAAGTTTGCGTAAGTCCTGTTAAATTATACATTTTGTTTCGTAGGATTGCCAGAGAAAATGTGTATTAAAGGTCCTGTCTATGTCAGAATTCGAGGGTTAAACCGAAATAGAGCAGTCGGGGCAGCTGTCCGCTTTCATCGATTTCCTGCTCTTCAATTTCGACCTCCTCACCCTGTATCTCAAATGTTCCCTCTTTAAGAATAAACTGGATAGTATTTTTACGGTTGTAGATATTGAGAATTTCAATGAACCCGCCCATCTTCATCCCAAGAAGGTTCCACTTGCGACTTATTCGGAAATCTAATCTGTGATACGGCGTAAGTTTCGCATCTAAAGCACGGTCAAAACTTGCGAAGAGCGGATTCAACCCACGGGTCACCGGGTCTTGAACGAGGACAATCGCACTAAAAGGGGCTTCAGAGGTACCGCTTAAGTATTGCCACTTTGCTCCTATTTCAAAATCGGAGCTGAAGTTATAGTTCCCGACGATGCTAACGATGTGTGTGTTATCAAAAAGATGGGGTTGGAAGGACACGTTCGGATTCTCACGGCGTTCCGCGTGTGTATAGCTGTATGAAATCCATCCGAAAAACTTATCCCGAACACGGTGCCGCAGAAACGCTTCTAGCCCACCAACAAAACCGGTACCTTGATTAAGAAAGTTGGATACCTCATCCTCGGTGACCAATTTCTGTGCGTCCTTGTAATACGTAGCAAACTTAAACTCGGTTTGAGATGAGAGTGCGTGTTCTATCTCCATGATATAATGGCGGGTGAGGCTAGATTTTAGTGCTGCATTGCCGTTCTCTCCGAGCAGCTCAGAAAGTTGTGGGCTCTGTTCATAGTGTCCGTAGGCGAAACGGAGTTTGGAGCCGACCGGTAGTTCAATGCTTACGCTGGCACGGGGTTGAACAGAGACCTGCTTTATCAGGTCTAAGTAATCAAATCTAACGCCGAGCGCAACTGAAAGTCCAGGCATAGGGTCGTATCGCGTTTGTAGGTACCCCTCAGCGCGTTGCAAATCGTGTCCGAATTCGTAGTCTCTTATGTCTCTAGTACGCAGCCGTGGAAAACCATCATCGTCATATTCTACCTTGTTCGGATCGGTTTCTAGTAATTCGTCCAATGTTTCTCCAACCAGCACCTCTTCGCTAAGCGTTGGAAAATCGGAATGTTCCGTACTGTTGGCAGGACTGAAAGCAAACAGAAAGCCCGGTTCAAGTCGGAGCGAAGGTGTTAAATCATAAACCACGTCTTCACGGAGCGTGTAGACCGGAACGTGTACCTTTAACTTGTAGGCAAAACGTTCTGTGGATGTAGATGTGTCAGTATCAATAAGCTCGCCCTCTTCAGTCCACGTGTGAGTTCTTGTTTCTTCTGAAACAATTGCATCTAGGTCTATATCAAGCAAATTGAATGAACGGGTAAGTGATAAATGGGATGTGAGTTTTTCGGTGAATTTTGAACGGAGATGGATGCCCTGCCCATTAAAACCGTTTTTGAAAAAGATAGAAGATTTCGTATCCTCAGAAACACTTGTTTCATAAGTGGATTTTATAGCAGAACCTTCAGAAACTTCTATTACTGAGCCTTTAGCAGTTTTTGTTTCCTGGGTTTCGTCCGATTTAAAGTGAAAATGGTCGGTTGCCGCGAACGCATTCAGTGTGAGGATGTGGTTTTCGGAGAACGGGTAGACGAATTTCAATTGATAGTCTGAAAAATAGGGGAACTGTTGTTCCTCACCTGTCTGTTGTTCATAAATCGGTCCAACGATGAGGTCTATATAACTTCTGCGTCCGGAGACAGAGAAATATCCCTTACCTATTCCCCCCTCAATTAATCCTTCAGAATAAAAAATATTTAGGTTAAATTTTCCATCGAGCTGCGCTTCTATGCTGTCCCGGGCGTGGATGTCAAGCACCGCTTGCGAGTCTAATCCGAACTCGGCTCCGTAACCCCCCGCGTAGATGTCAATAGTATCAATGGTTTCCGAACTGATGGTTGAAAGCAGCCCGCCCCAATGAAAAGGATAGCCGAGCGGGGTGCGGTCAAGATAGTAGAGGTTTGCCCCCGGTTCAGTGCCACGAATATAGAGCACACCGAAGTAATCATTGGGAATGCCAATACTGGGAAGCGTTGTTAATCCTTTGAGTGCATCATTCATTGCCCCCGGAATGCGGAGGAGTTCACTTCCACGGATGTCCTTTCGGCTCACCGTCGGCGGTACGCGTTCCCCCTCGACGACGACTGTTTCCAATTCGAATACGTCACCGAGGTACATTTTCGCTTGTGTGGTATGTCCCGCTGTCACCTCAACAGAAGTTGTCGTCGGGGCAGTGAAAGATGGATGTGTGATTATGAGGGTGTATGTGCCGGGGGGAATTTTTGTGAACCAGACTTTTCCATCGGCATCACTTTTTTGACGTTCACCGGTTTCAAGGATACGAACTTCGGCACCTACAAGTAATTCGCCTGTGTTTTGGTTATAGACGGTGCCTTCAATAGTGCCCGTTTGCGCGAATGCAGAGAGCGGAAGCATCACGGCAAAAAACAGACAGATTAAAAATTTGCACAATTTCATAACTCCTGTGGTATTTGCATAATTCGGCTAAATCTTCGCTGCATTCAACAACAGCGAATAGCAATCAGTAATAGGACTCAGCTAAAAAGCAGGAAAGAGGAGTCTCTCTGATTTGAAAGTATAGTCAATCAATTTACCTAATTCCTGCTTTATTAAAATTTTAGCAGAATTACGCGTTTTATGCAACGAAATAATTGCGTTCATTCTTGGGGGCTGATTTGGTCCCGATTGGTTATCGCGCCAACTCTTCCCATAATGCGCGATAAAAATTCATGACACGCACAGGGTCGGAGCTGCCTGCGATCTCTGCCAAGCAGTAGCCGGAATATCCGGACGTTTTCAGCGATGTAAACAGTTCCCGCCACGGATATTCACGGCGATGCAGCTCTGTGATATGTACCAGGCCGATTCTGCCCTTCACAAGGTCAAAGTTTTTCTTAATGGACCCATTTTCCACTTCGCCGAAGTTAGAATTCCAGCACACATAAACGTTGTCATGGTCAGCGACATCAATAATTGTGCGGATATGTCGGAGTTCGGAGGTGCCGCCGCCGTGTACTTCCAGGCGGATTTCCACGCCGAGGTCCGCTGCGAATTCACCGCATTCGCGAAGTGCGATGCCAATCTGTTCGAGGGTTTTTTCCACGGGGACCTCCGCGGGGAGGCCATTGGGGCGTACCTTCACGCCCGGGGCACCTACATCCGCTGCCAGCTGTGAGTATGTCTTCGTGCCCTCTATATTTCGTCTGACAGCATCCTGGTCGGGTGAATGATAGTCAAAAGCGGAGCCTAGACCGGCGAGTGCAATCGGTGAATCCTCAAACTGCTGCTTAACTGCTGCCCGTTCATTTGCGGAGAGGTTGACCTCAACGCCGTGGGCGTGCGTCGTCCGCAATTCTACTCCCGTAAATCCGGTTTCCGTACACCGCTGAATGATAGTCGGAATATCCCAATCTTTTGCCATATTATACGTAACTAAACCGAGTTTCATAAATTCTCCTTATTGAAAAAGTTGTGCCACTGGACAGGAAAAACCTTCGACAACGTCTTCTCCTGTAAGTATATCTTTGCGTGTGAGTATCTCAATATCTGTTTCCGAACGGTACACCGTCACCGTTTTCACGACAGGTTCGATAATCCACACAAGACGTGTCCCCGCGTTCAGATAGGCGAGTGCTTTCTCGGCCACCTTATACTGTGAATCTGATGGCGAAACCACCTCAACGGCGAGCTCTGGCGGGACTGGTGATCCTTGTCGTCTGTTTTCAGGCAATTGTGCTGTTGAAACAAACGCGATATCCGGTTTTACCACCCGGTCACCGAGATTAAATGTGGTATCCGCTGGATACAAGCGGCCTAACTGTTTTTCGCGAATGTATGCGCCTAGAGATAAAGTAAGGCTCATACTTATCTCGCCGTGCTCCAGTGTTGGCGGTGCCAGGGGTATTAATTCCCCGTTCACATATTCGTATCCCTCTATATCGCTCCGAAGGAATTCTTCCAGTGTCATATCCGTTTTTATCGGGGCAAGGGATATCAAAGCCTGTTCGTAACCGTCTTTTGGAACTTGCATAATTTAAATCCACCTTTTTCACTTGCTTTATACTGCTTTTTTTTGATATAATTTGGCATAACCAAGACAGTAAAGGAGTACACAACTATGGCATACGCACTTGAAGACGAATTTGGTGACATCATCGGCAAAGCGCGCCGGGGACAACATTTGTCCCAAAGCGAAATCGCTGCGGCGGCTGGAATTACAGAGACACAGCTGGCTCACATGGAAAAGTATACCTTAAAACCGACAGAAACACAAGTTTATAAACTTGCAGAGGTACTTAATTTAGATGGTGCGAAGCTGCTTGACATTGCAATGGAACGTTGGGAGCCCGAGCCTATAGGACAAATCGATGATGGGAGTCTAGACGTTATCACGGTCAGTGCGCCGGTTGGCGGGTGGCCGGTCAACGCCTACCTTTTAATCTGCAAGGCTACCGATGCCGCTGCGATTATTGACACCGCTGCGCATCCGAACCTTATTTTGGAACAACTAGACGCTCGTAAAGTCAATCCGACAGCGATTCTTTTGACGCACGCCCACAGCGACCACACCGATGGGTTGTCCGAACTTCAAGCCGCTACTGGCTGCGAAACTTACATTCATAAAAACGAACCGAAACCGCGAAGTGCTAAAGAACTTTGCGAATTAGAACACGCGGATGTTATCGCTATCGGCGCGCTCATGGTCACGGTGGTGGATACGCCCGGTCACACCCCCGGCGGGTGCAGCTTCCTCACACAGACAGCCGCATTCGTGGGGGATGCTATCTTTGCTGGGTCTGTTGGTGGCCCGAACATCTCCTATCAAGATGAGATTGATAGTGTGCGCGATAACCTGCTCTCGCTCCCGAATGAAGTACGCCTTTTTCCCGGACACGGTCCTACGACAACGGTTGGAGAAGAGAAGCAACACAACCCGTTTTTCTAGTTTATAAATTTAGCGTGCATGTGAGGTTTGAGTATTGTTATCGTATCTTGTCCAGCGTCTGCTTTCGATCGGTTTATCGCTTATAGGGGTCTCGCTGCTCGTTTTCTTTATGGTGCATCTGATTCCGGGGGATGCAGCCCTCGCTATTTTGGGAGAACGTGCTTCTGAAGAGGCCCTAACACAACTCCGTGAGGAGATAGGGCTTGACAAACCGCTCTACTATCAGTACGGAAAATTTCTTTGGGATGCTGTGCATCTCGATTTCGGTCGCTCCTTTAAGACAAGACAGCCTATTGTAGACGAAATCAAACGTTATTTTCCTGCGACAGCTGAATTAACGCTCGCCGCGATGGCGTTTTCAATCCTATTCGGCATTATCGCTGGTATCATCGCTGCTGTCTATCGGGGCCGGTTCTGGGATTACTTTTCCATGTCCACCTCGCTTGCTGGCATCTCCATGCCAATCTTCTGGCTAGGGTTGATGCTTATTCTACTCTTTTCCTACTATCTCGGTCTATTTCCAAGCACAGGCCGGTTGGATGCGGTGTTAGATTTGGACATTCAGTCCCGCACTGGGTTTTATCTAATTGATACGCTTATAGCGGGAAATTTTGCGGCCTTTCGGAACGCTGTTTCACATCTCATTCTCCCTGCAATTACGCTTGGCACTATTCCGTTAGCGATTATCGCCCGGATGACCCGTTCCAGTCTGCTTGAAGTTCTCAATCAGCCTTATATTACGACAGCGTACGCCAAAGGTTTGTCACAGTGGCAGGTTATCATTAAACACGCGATGAAAAATAGCATGGTGCCGGTGTTGACCGTCATCGGACTTGAATTTGGTTATCTCATGGGGGGTGCTATTTTAACTGAACATATTTTCTCTTGGCCCGGGCTGGGCTCGTGGTTACGGGATTCGGTTGAAGCGCGCGATGTCCGTGCGGTTCAAGGCGGGGTGCTTTTCGTTTCAGCTCTATTTATGTTTGTCAACCTCATCGTCGACCTATTATACGCCTACGTTGACCCGCGTATTCGAGTCGGAGAGGAGACGACATGAACACTACGACACCAGCGACTACGCAACGTCATATTTTTCGGAAGCTTCTCCGCCATCGCTCCGCGACTATCGGTGCATCCATTATCCTGTTTTTCGTCATCGTTGCCATTTTTGCCCCGCTTATTGCAACGCACGACCCACGGCAAGCTAATATCGTTGTGCGTTTACAAGGTTCATCAACAGCACACCTGCTCGGTACAGATGGTGTCGGTCGTGACATCTTCAGTCGCATTGTTTACGGGTCTCGCATTTCGTTGAAGGTAGGTTTTATCGCGATGATTTTTTCGCTAGGCGTAGGTGCCGTATTCGGTGCGATTGCAGGCTACTACGGCGGTTGGCTTGACAATGTGATTATGCGTGTGATGGATATGATGCTCGCTATGCCGAGTATTCTGCTCGCCATGGTGATTGTGACGATTTTGGGACAAAGTCTGACGAATGCGATTATTGCTGTTTCTATCGTCTATATTCCGCAGTATGCAAGGATTCTGCGCGCTTCTGTCCTCAAAGTTCGAGAATTAGACTACGTCACCGCTGCGAAGGTTATCGGGGCAAGCGACATGCGTATCCTGTTCACGACTGTTCTCCCGAATTGCCTTGCGCCGTTGATTGTTCAAGCCACTTTAGGCATTGGTGCTGCGATTTTAGATGCGGCAGGGCTCAGCTTTCTCGGGCTCGGTGCCGAAGTGGGTGAACCTGAATGGGGTGCAATGCTGAATGAAAATAGGAAATTCATCTTTGACCGCCGTGCAGCTTTAACGGTTATCGCTCCCGGCACCGCTATTTTCTTGGTGGTCTTAGGTTTTAACCTCCTCGGCGATGCCCTTCGAGATGCCCTTGACCCACAAATAGATTAAGAGTGCCAAAATCTTAGACATCTATCCCTAAATGCTCCAAAAACGTCGCAGCTGTCATAATTTCTATCCCTAATGCCAATGCCTTCTCATACTTAGAGCCCGGTGACTCACCTGCGATGAGGTAATCGGTTTTCTTAGACACACTTGACGTAACCTTCCCTCCGCGTGCTTTAATCTGTGTCGATGCTTCGGCACGCGTCATCTCCGGCAGGCTGCCAGTAACGACAAACGTTTTTCCATTAAAAAAACTGTCCTCAGAAAAGAGTACGGTTTTGACGGTTTTCTGTGTGAAACAGTGCAACCCAGCTGCCTTTAGTTTTTCAAGCAGTGGTTGGTTTTGTGCGAAGAAGGTACAAACACTTTCTGCTATCTGCGGGCCAATCCCCGGCACCTTTTCAATGGTATCCATCTCCGCGTGACTTAAAGCATCTATAGATGAAAAGTGTTCAATTAAAAGTTCAGCGGCATTGCTCCCGACATGCGGGATGCTTAGTCCGGCGAGGACTTTTGCGGCGGGTGCCTGCTTACTCCGCTCGATTCCTTGGAGAAGGTTGCGCGTGGAGCGGGGCCCGAATCGCTCTAATTTGCTCACTTCTGCTTCCGCTTCCACTAAAGTGTATAGGTCAGCGACATCGTGAATCATGTCGGTATCCACCAATTGGTTAATCTTGCCGGGACCGAGTCCATCAATTTCTAGGGCATTGCGTGAAGCGAAATAGGCAATTCGGCGTTTCAATTGTGCTGAACACCCTGCATTCACACACCGAACCGCCACCTCATGCTCTACCCGCTGAACAGGCGACCTACAGGTTGGACAGTGGTTAGGAAATTGAAAGACGGTCTCATTTCCTGTCCGCTTCGCAGTCAACACATCAATAATTTTGGGAATGACATCCCCGGCGCGTTCTAGAACAACGGTGTCACCGATACGAATGTCTTTTGTGTGAAGGTCCTGCTCGTTGTGTAACGTAGCGTGTGTAATCGTGGCACCGGCGAGAGTTACCGGTGTCAAAATGGCGACAGGTGTCAACACGCCTGTACGTCCCACCTGGACTTCAATACGTTCAAGTGTGGTAATAGCTTGATGGGCGGGGAACTTATAGGAAATTGCCCAGCGCGGACTTTTTGAAGTGGCACCGAGTTCGAACTGTTGGGCAAGGGCATTAACCTTTACAACAATGCCATCTACTTCGTAGGGGAGCGTTTCGCGTTTGGCTACCCAGTGTTGATAGTACGCGAGCACGTCTTCAAGAGAGTCATGGCATTCCGTGTGTGGGTTGTCCTTGAATCCGAAATTTTTTATTTTTGCTAGTGCCTCCGTATGCGTTTCAAATTCAAGTCCTTCGGCATAATTGAGGGTATAGACGAAAATATCTAACGGTCGGGAAGCGGTGACAGAAGCGTCTAACATTCGGACGGAGCCGGCGGCAGCATTCCGAGGGTTGGCGAAGGGAGTTTCGCCGTTTGCTTCGCGTTGGACATTAATTTCATCAAGGCGGTGCTTCGGTATAAAAACTTCACCGCGCACTTCCAGCACTTCGGGGATTGGGGCAGTTGTCGTAGGGGAAAGCCGCAGCGGTATCGACCGAATCGTTCGCAAATTGTCGGTTACATCCTCACCGAATTCGCCATCGCCGCGTGTTAACCCACGAACCAAAAGGCCATTCTCATAGACCAAGGAGACCCCGAGTCCATCTATCTTTAATTCTGTAACGTATTCGACGGGCGCGTCCTCTAATAACCGTTTTATGCGGTCAGCGAATTCGCGTAGTTGTCCTTCATCGTAGCTGTTATCTAGGCTTAGCATAGGGCTGCGATGCGGTGTGCGCGAGCCTAATGTTGCGCCGCCGCCAACCCGCTGTGTAGGGGAATCTGGCGTGATAAGTTCTGGGTTCGCCTTTTCAAGCTCCTCAAGTTGCCGCATGAGCGCGTCAAAGTCCGCATCGGAAATCTCCGGCTGGTCCTCAATATAGTATTTATGCTCATGGTAACGTATCAGTTCTGTAAGTGCGTCAATTTCAGTTTTCATGTTTGCAGTGGTATTCAATTCCCATTTTCCGCTAATGCCTGCTGGAAGTCTGACGAATATAGATGACCATAGAATACACGGGCAACTGATATGTCTCAAATATTCGAATGATGTAACCCAAATTAGCAATTGGCAATTGGCAATTGGCAATTGGAAACCAGAAATATACTAGAGGGGCGGGCCCTGCTTCTATAAACATATCGTCCATACTGGACTAAGAGGAAGAGCAGAAACACCCGCGCCTGGGCAGCCAGCCCGCTCCTCATACTAGGGGAAACTTTTTCCAAACTCAGGTTATCTACGAAACGACACGAACCGGCCGCTGATAAACCTATTTGCGTCACAACGTGTGTGCCGACAAATTATTGGCAAGGGTTAACCGTCGCTGCCGCGTAAACGTGCGTGGTCGGGTGAACCCTTCTCCTGTCGGTCCGGCGATAGTCATTGCTAAGAAACCTTCGCCTTCTAAACCACAAGAGGCATAAGAGGGCGCATTGACAACCACGACGCTGCAATTCATCGCCTTTGTGTATTGTGTGATACGCGCGGTGTTATTGGTGTGGAGCATAGCGGTATGTCCACGGCCGCCATCTGCTGCGACGGCACCGTTGACCGCCTCATCAAAATCACGACACCGAACGACCGGCAGAATGGGCATCAGATATTCGTTGATAACGAACTCGTGGTCGGCTGGCACTTCTACCACAATCGCGACCGTCTGCGGCGGTGCTGTAATGCCTGCCGCCTCCAAAATGACCTTTGCGGATTTACCGATGTATTGCTTGTTAGATTCCCCGTTTTCAGTGACAACCGCCTCAAGTGCCTCACGTTGGCTCGCGCCAAGCAGGTGTCCCCCGTTTTGCGTTAGTTCTCGGACCGTTTCATTTGCAACCGATTCAATGACAAAAAGTGCTTTCTCGCCGATGCAAAGGAGGTTGTTATCAAAACTGGTCCCTGCAATAACGTGCTGTGCGGCTTTTGAAATATCGGCTGTCTCGTCAATAATAGCGGGTGGGTTTCCGGGACCCGCGGCGATTGCCTTTTTTCCACTCGATAACGCTGCTTTGACAACGCTGGCTCCGCCTGTTGCAACTAACAGTGCCACATCGGGATGTGCCATAATCTCTTTTGCTGTCCGCAGATTCGCATCTGCAACTGACGTTAATAGATTAGCGGGACCGCCTGCTTTCACAATCGCCTCGTTAATCACATGCATCGTCTCTTCTGTGCAGTCCCGTGCATTGGGATGCGGACTAAACACAACCGCATTGCCAGCCGCAAGCATAATAATTGCATGATTAATCACTGTCGAGGTCGGATTGGTTGTCGGTGTAATTGAATTGATAACGCCGAACGGAACATACTCAATCAGCAGGGTACCGGTATCTCCGGACATCGCCTCGGAGAGGAGGTCTTCCATCCCGGGTGAAAGATGGACGGCTCCTTCATTTTTCATCACCTTGTGTTCTGAGTTGCCCATGTTCGTCTCTTGAACTGCCAGGTCCGCGAGCCGTTTGGCGTTATCAAGCGAAGTCTGTTTGATTGCCTCAATAATTTCGCCTCTTTTTGCAAACCCGAGTTTGACGAGGGCTTCCTGTGCTGTCTTTGCTGCGCCGATAGCCTCGTCTACAGTCGTGAAAACGCCTGACCGGGTAGAACTCGCCCCCGGTGTCACAGTCGGTGCACTAACTGTTCCGTCGCGTTGTAGTGTTGTTAGGACTTGTGAAACAATTTCTTCAATCTGTTTCTCATCAATTTGTGCCATTCAGCCCTCCAATATATGAAAGTAGGCATGCTGCGAAACCGGTGTCTCCGAGCGATGCCTTGCTGGCAATAAATTAAGCGCAGCCGCTCGAAGCATTGCTAAAACTTCCGCGTTGATTCGGCAATTTGTATTCAGCTATGATGCGGTTTCTGTTCAAGCCGGCTCCAAGCTGAAAATAGCTCAAAACCTTTTTCACTCTCTCCGTAAGGCGCGATGCCGATGTCGCGCCAGGTCCAGTGCAAAACGTGGATTTACGACTTATCCGCGGCTTTGCTGGCAGCGGGTGCTGCGTCTTTTGTATCTTTGCTGGCAGCGGGTGCTGCGTTACCACCGAGAATGGATTCTACATCTGAATGCGGACGGGGTATAACGTGTACCGATACGAGTTCACCGACCGCTTTTGCAGCTTCAGCCCCGGCATCTGTTGCCGCCTGCACTGCGCCGACATCTCCGCGAACCATGACGGTCACAAAACCACCGCCTACCTGTTGTTTTCCGCTCAATTTGACGTTCGCGGCTTTGACCATGGTATCGGCAGCTTCAATCGCGCCGATTAATCCGCGTGTTTCAACCATTCCTAATGCTTCATTGTTCATGTGAGTTAGCTCCTTATCTGTTTAAAAAATAGAATGCTCCGCACCGTGCACCTCACTTGTGAAGTTGTCTTATGGACAAGCACAGTACTTTTTATCAAATATGTCTTTAAAAATGATACTACAAATTTCAATTTTCTGCAAATTATTTTTTCACTGTAACAAAAAGTTTGACACAATTCGGAATCTGTGATACACTTTTTTTAGAAGTATTTATTGGACGCGAGACATCAATATAGCGAGCAAGTTCCCGCTAAGTAGTGTGCGGAGGCACGTACGTGAAATCAATCGATTCTAAACAATCCGGCTTAACTCTCATACAGGTTTTAGTTATTATAGGGGTTCTCGGCGTTATTGCTGCAGTCCTTTTGGCACCCCGATTACTTGGACAGGCGGGCAGAGCTTTACAGGCAGAAGCGGCTAATCAAATAGAGTTGCTCGGCATTGCACTCGACAGATACGCCAAAGATAATGGCGATTATCCATCAACAGAACAAGGGGTGAAAGCACTTTGGGAGAAACCTGAAGAGCCCCCGCTTCCTATAAATTGGCTAGGCCCTTATATACAAATCCCAATTACGGTGGACCCCTGGGGTAATCCGTATATCTATATCCGCCCGGGAACGCACGACCGGTACGGGTACGACCTCATCTCCTTCGGAAGTGACGGTATTGAAGGCGGCACGGGGGAGGCAGAAGACGTAGTCAGCTGGATCCGACGTGACGAATAGGTCCCCGTAGTATCTTGAATCATCTATTGACGAATGACTAACGGTTATAATCTATTGACTAACGGCTTCTGATAATGGAGGAACATTATGAAAATCACACAAATTGAGGTTATCAAGGTCAGGGTACCGTATCACGACGGCATTTATGAACTGATGACACGGCGTAATCTTTACCAAATCGACTACGTCTACAAGGTGCACACTGATGCAGGACTCATCGGAATTGGGGATGGCCATTTCCAATCAGATGAGGTGGTTCAACGGTACATCGGTCGGAGCCCCTTTGAGTTCATGAACGGCTGGGCACCGACACCGCTTCAGCAAGCTTTTTACGACATCATGGGCAAATCGCTCGGGGTCCCGGTTCATCAACTTTTAGGTGAAAAGGTTCACGATAAAACATCGTTTGGCTATTGGTCTATCGACATGACACCAGAGGAGTGGGCGGCAGAGGCGAAACATGCTTATTCGCTTGGGTATAGACTTCACAAAATCAAGGCGCGTCCCTGGTTCGAAGTGCTTGAGCAGGTAGAAGCAATTACGGCGGTTGTGCCAGATGATTTTCAACTTCGTGTTGATGCCAATGATTCGTTTGAGACCCCAGCAAACACGCTTGAGGTTATCCGGCAACTTGAAGGTTACAACATAGAGTCGTTTGAGACCCCGATTCCGCAGCGGGATATCGCGGGTTATCAGGAAATCAAGCAGCATACGGACATGCCGATAACAATTCATTTTGGCAATCCGGATCCGGTTGAAGCGATTCGTGCAAAGATGAACGATTCGTTTATTATCGCGTATCCAGATTCGCGTGCTGCTAACGCGAGACGGGAGGCGATTATTTCAGCGGCTGCGCATCTTCCGGTGTGGATACAAATCGTTGGGCTCGGCATTACCACCTGCTATGTCATGCACCTTGCAGCGGTCATGCCGAATGCGACAATGCCAGCGATAACACTAAACGCCTTACGTGCGTTCGACATCGTCACCCCCTCAACGATACCGCTTGTTGATGGTTACGCAACTATACCGGACGAACCCGGATTAGGCGTTGAATTGGATGAGGACGCGCTTGATAACTGCCGCGTTTAAAACTGCTTATAGTCGCGTGCACAGCACGCTCCTACAGAGGAATATCGCGTGCACGCGCTCCTACAGAGGAATATGCACAGCACGCTCCTACAGAGGAATATCGCGTGCACAGCACGCTCCTACAGAGGAATATCGCGGGCACAGCACGCTCCTACAGAGGAATATCGCGTGCACAGCACGCTCCTACAGAGAAATATCGCGTGCACAGCACGCTCTTGAGGAGCGGGCTGTTTGCCCGAATACTAGAAGAAAACCAAGACAGACGCAAATAAGGGAGACATACACACAATGAAAACAACTATTTTGTGTTTAACCATACTAATTGCTGGTGCAGTATTTTCTGCACACGCAGCGAAACTCGGTTTAGCAAGCGCGTGGTTATTTGAAGAAAATGGTGGCAAGGTCGTCAAAGATGTTGTTAGTGGACACGATGGCGAGATTAAAGGTTCGCTGAAGTGGGTGGGTGACGGTAAATTTGGCAAAGCGTTGGAATTCCCGGGCAAGGGAGATAGTTATATTCGCATTGACCACGCCGATGTTTTCAACGCCGACCCCTATACATTCGTCGCATGGGTTAAATTGGAAGCTACCACCTGGCAGTACATCGTCTGGCGAAATGGCGAAATTTGGCCCGAACCACAGCTTGTACGGCATCTGGATATATGGATTCACGAAAAGCACTTTCCGGTGTTTATGTGGCACGTCAAAGGTGAAGTTGGGCGGCTTGAGAGTAAGACGGTCATCGCTGACGGTACGTGGCACCACATCGCTAAGGTCTACGATGGCAAAAATATTCAGATGTTCATTGATGGCAAATTGGATGGTGAAAAATCGAGTGGCGGAACATTGGATACCAGCAAATCCCCCATCTGGATAGGCGCGCGCCCTGGCAATATTGCTGCAACAGGGCTCTTTGACGAGGTCGGTTTCTTCACAAAAGCCCTCTCTAAAGCACAACTCAACGGGGTCATGAATAACGGATTAGCAGATTATGCCGCTGTTGAGGCAGCAGGAAAAGCAACGACTACCTGGGGATTTCTGAAAACAAGCTACTAAATTACTAAACTTTGGACAATTTTAGGGAGGCACAACGTTCTTGTCAAACGGATAGGTGGAAGGGTGGAAGCATGGAAGGGTGGAAGCGGGGAAGAGGGGTTTGACGCGCGGCAGAGATATGCTTAGCATCACAACCTTCTTGCTAACTGCCAACTGCCAATGGTTTCCAACATTCTATAAACATTCCGCCCCGCTGGGGAAACCGCCCTTTGGAAAACCCATCGAAGGAAACCATTTTTCTCTTTTCTCCTCCTTGTGTGAGGCACTTAGAGAAAAATCAGAGATGCTTTGAAAGCGGGGATCACGCTCACGGATATTGTCCAAACTATAGGACTAAATTAAGAGGCACGTTAGTGTGCCGAAATAGAAATGGAGAAAATGGACTATGCAAATGCACGTAGGTGGAGAATGGATTGACAAATCCAATAAAATTGATGTCGTGAGCCCGTTCGACGGTTCGGTTATTGATACCGTGCCGAAGGGGGATGTCAACGACGTTGAAACGGCTATTCAGACAGCAGAACGCGGCGCGAAAATCATGGCGGGGTTGACCGGCTATGAACGTTACGAAATCTTGCGGAAAGTCGCGGACCTGATGGTAGAACGTGCGGATGAGCTTGCTGAGGTTATCACCCGGGAAGAGGGGAAAATTTTAGCAGAGGCAACCGTTGAATCCACACGCGCTTCCGAAATTATTGCCCTCTCTGCTGAGGAGGCGAAACGACTAACAGGTGAAACTATTCCGCTTGAAGGCGCGCCCGGTGTTAAAAACAAAATAGGTTTTACGGTACGCGTACCGTGCGGTATCGTTGTGGGCATTAGTCCGTTCAACTTTCCGCTGCATCTCGTCTGTCACAAGGCTGGCCCTGCTATCGCGGGTGGAAATGCTATTATTATTAAACCTGCTACGGATACCCCCCTCTCGGCACTGAAATTGGTGGAGCTCTTTCTGGAAGCAGGCACACCGCCTGAAGCGATTCAGTGTATTACGGGCCCCGGGAGTGAAGTCGGAGATATGCTCTGCGCGGACCGCCGCGTACGGAAAATTACCTTTACAGGCAGCCGAGATGTCGGCGAACATATCTGTCGTACCGCCGGATTGAAGCGGGTCACAATGGAACTCGGCTCAAATTCACCGCTCATCGTTATGCCCGATGCGGACCCCGAGAAGGTGGCACGCGCCGCCGCAGCCTCCGGATATTCCAACGCGGGACAGGTGTGTATCTCAACGCAGCGTGTTATCGCCCATGAAAAAATTTATGGCGACTTCTTAGATGCGTTCCAAGCTGAAGTGAAACAGATCGGGATTGGCAATCCGCTGGAATCCGGGGTACGCATGGGCCCAATGATTCGTGACACGGATGCCACACGCGTCACCGAGTGGATTCAGGAGGCGGTAGCAGATGGTGCTGAGCTTCTCACAGGGGGTAAAAAACAGGACCAATTTGTGACCCCCGCTATCCTCGCCAACGTCAGCCCGGAGATGAAAATCTCCTGTGATGAGGTGTTTGGACCGGCTGTCGGTGTAACGCGCGTCAACGACATTGATGAAGCAATCGCTCTTGCAAACGATACGCACTACGGGTTGAGTGCCGCTATCTTTACACAGAACGTCGACTGGGCAATGCGGTTTGTCCGAGAGGTCGATTCTGGCAACCTAATGGTGAACTGGGGAACGCAGTGGCGCGCCGATCTGATGCCTTATGGCGGTGTAAAAGAGAGCGGTATGGGGAAAGAGGGCCCGAAATATGCCATTGAAGAGATGACTGAGCTGAAGATGGCAATCTTCCATTTGGATAGCTAGCGTGTTGAATAACGTGAGTTTGATAAAAGTTTTCCCTAGTATGAGGAGCGGGCTGCTTGCCCGAATACTGGTTAGTCCCGTAGGGACGATATCTTTATAGAAAGTCCGTTTCCGCCCCGGCTCTTAGTCCCGTAGGGACGATATCTTTATAGAGGTTAGTGCAAGCGGACATTTATTATCAAGCTCGCGTTATGTTACATCTGAATCTCGGATTATCGCGGATTACACGGATTTCGCGGATTTTAAGAGGGGGGGGGCCGCCTATATAGAAAGGTATCGCAAGCAAAGCTTGCTCTTGAGGAGCGGGCTGCTAGTTGTCCGGAATACTGACACGACGGGCGATGAATCGCCCTACTACAAACGCCCTTCGGTTAACTTGTCCGAAAACTTTACACACCCTACCCTCCTTGGATGGAATGAAGATATGTCTACCCCCAAAATCGAACCTTACACGAAAACACTCAAAGAAACGATGCGCCGAAAGTCAGAGATTCTCTCGAAAGCCCAGGCGTTTTCGGAAGTCGGTATGACAGAAACAGCACAACCGCTTTGGCTATCTGCTGCTACTTATGAGGAGCATATTGCACCGATGCTCGATGCGTTGGGTCGGGAGTTAGAAGGCGCAATACATCGTATCAGTGCAGCATCATGTTATGAAAAGGCGGGGGAGCTCAGTCGAGCTGTGAACCTGTATCGTGCGGCACTTTCGGGTCCGTTACGCGATGATACGCGGCAAGAGGTTGAAAATATGCTCAGTGCTTGTCTTGTCGCATTGAATCACCAACCATTGGAAAACCGTTCTATACACCTATCGTCCCGCTGAGGCTAAGCTGTCGGTGTAACGCGCGTCAACGATAAAGTGTCAACAGTAGAGGAGCGGGTTGTTGGTTCTCCCAGTATTTGGACAAACGGTTCTCCGCTCCTCAGGCACTATCTGTGTCACGATATTGAATACCATTACTTTGCAGGTAGAAAATTTAGCCTGTCGCTACAAGTGCTTCCTGCGCTTTACGAGACAGTTCAATAGAAATGAAATAGGAGGCGGGATATAGGTAGTCCTCCTGAGATTCATCGACAATTCGCAGATAGCCTTCCTGCGCCGCGGCTTCATCAGACAGCACTTGGTAGAATTTTCGCTTCTCCAAGTCTCCACAACCCCTATTTTCGATGCAAAGCACAAATTGTGTTTCTAATAATTTCTTTTCCATAGTTTTTTGATTTTTCGTTTTTCTTCTACCAACGCCACTTTACACCCAATTTAAACCAAAACCGCCTCTATTTTAACACACCTCCCACATTTTGTCAAAATGAAATTCGCGTAATTTGTGTGTTTTGGGGTGGGTGTGTTGTCTGAATCGCGGATTTACGCGGATTACACGGATGACGCGGATTTTAAAGATGTGTATGCCGATTTCTAGTATTCGGTCAAACAGGCCGCTCCTCAAAACCAAAGTCAAAATCAGTATTCGGGGTGAAACCCCGCTCCTCAAACTAAATAACCCTGAGTCGAGCCGTGAACCTGTATCGTGCAGCACTTTCCGGGCCGTTACGTGATGATACGCGACAAGAAGTTGAAAATATGCTCAGTGCTTGTCTTGTCGCGTTGAATCGATAGGAAAATAAGCGATTCACTGAGTTACCTTCCGGTTAATTGTCTCCAGATGTCTCCATATTTATCCATGAATTCCAGATAAACTGGCAACTTTTTCAGCAGTTGAGCGTGATTAGGTTGCTCCGCATGGCAGCCAACGCAAAGGGCTTTTAGATCTTCGGGTTGGTTATGTTCAAGTCCTTCTACATGATGAGCGTGGAGGAATTTACGGTTGTGGCTGAGTCCTAAATCTATGCTACATTCTTCACATTTCCATCCTGCTTCCTCACGACACTGGAACGAAAGCAATTTCCATTCCGGCGGGTAATTTGAGCCCGAACCAGTTCCTGAAGTAGTTCCAATGTCAGTTTGAAGTATAGCAATATGTTCCAGCCGTTTTTGCGGGTCCTTCAACGTATCCCGCGCTTGATTTAAAACAGTTCGCCACTGCTCCTCTGTCTTGCCATCGGCACGGGGACGACCGCCCGCGATTAATGAAGCATTATATAGCTTTTTGTGCGCTGCCTTCACACGACTCACGATAATTGTGTCGTTTAAGTTTTGAACATCAGAGATTGAAAGTTCTAATACCTCAAAATAATTTACATGTCCCCCGACAATTATTCCCGATGCATTGAAAATGTCAGCTGCCTCATTAGGAGTGAGCCCGTGCTGCTGCACCCCTAGTCGGAGAATCTCTTTGCGTTGTTCAGCGGTAATTGTTTGAAGGGTAGTTTTGATCGTATTAAGACGTGTTCTGAATTCCTCACGTTTAGACATTATGTTAAACCTTTGTTCTTTAGCGGTGAGATTAGAACGTTCAAAATCAAAATTAATTAACGTGAGCTTGATAATAAATCTACGTTGGTTTCCCTAACCTCTATAAACATATCATCCCTACAGACCTAAAAACGCCTGCTTCTATAAATATACCGTCCCTACGGGACTAAGAGGGAGGATGGTGCCTGCTTCTATAAACATACCGTCCTTGAGGAGCGGGCTGTTTGCCCGAATACTGGGACTAAAGAGGGGGTTATTGTTGGCCTTCTATAAACATACCGTCCCTACGGGACTAAGAGGGAGGATGGCACTTGCTTCTATAAATATACCGTCCTTGAGGAGCGGGCTGTTTGCCCGAATACTGGGACTAAAGAAGGAATCAACCAATCATAAAAACTAACAAAACGTTATATAATTGTGAAATAATATTGGACAAATAGTTATTTAGCACAACTCGTTAAAACCCATCCTTCACACACCGGAACCCCTCATTTGGATTAGTGGCTGTAGGTGCACGCCAGCTGCGCTTGGCTACCCGCAAACTTCGGGGTCCGTTGAGCCATGACCCACCACGAACCACACGATTTTCTTTGAGATTAAGGAAATTATTAACGAGTTCAGCGATGCTACTAACCCCCGCAACCGGGTTTTGAGCGTGGTGAATTCGCGTAGAAGGTGGCATCATACACATCGAGACACCACTCCCGCACGTTTCCCGCCATGTCATATAGGTCATAATCGTTTGATGGATAAGACCCAATAGGTGTAAGTCCTTTACCGGTACCGCTGAAATAGTTTGACTTGCTAGCGTCAATTAAATCGCCCCAGGGATATATCTTATTGATCAATCCGCCACGGGCAGCTTTTTCCCATTCCGCCTCTGTGGGCAACCGCTTTCCTGCCCACTTTGCATACGCCATCGCTGCATACCAGCTTACATAGACAACGGGACAGTTGCCTTTGTCGAACGGATAATCGTTTTCGTTCCAATGTGCTAAGTAGTAGCCATCATGATATGTGCGCGGAATCTGGTCTTTTCGCCACTGTGGATTGGCATCAACAAACGCCTTGTATTGCGCGTTCGTTACCTCATACTGGTCGATATAAAAGGCTTTAAGGGTGACAGGGTGTTTCGGTTTTTCATCAGAGTTCCCGTCGTCGCTTCCCATCTGGAATTCGCCTATTGGAATGAATACCATACCCGCGGGCCCTAATTTAAAATCAAAAGGTATTTTAACCCTAACACTTACCGGTTTTCCATCCTTTGTAGCGGGATGAAAGGTAGATTTCTTTAGTGCTTCGAGGGCTGCTTCCTCTAATCCGAATCCAAGTTTTGTGAGGACTACGATGTCTTGGGGTATACCTTTCACATCAATAGTTGCAAGCAGACAAACTATTCCTTCTTTTCCTGCTTGCTTGGCTTCCACTGGATAAATAGGTTTTACAGAGTTCTTATGCCGCGGTGGTGTTATGGGCGGGTCCGGCGGACTAACGATGTCAGCACTTAAATAGCCTGGGATGAGAATCAGCAGACAGATAATTGGGGGGAGTTTTTTGATGATGTTCATATCGGCTCCGTTGTCTCCTTATTGAGAGGCGCGCCCTCCTATAATAAAGTGAGCGCGCCTAACGGGTGCCTGCTGAAAAGTGTGCTGCACAGCGGTTTACGCTTCGTCCTCTTCTACCTTTGATTCAGCGACGATTTTCTGTGCCACATCTTCAGGGACAATCTCGTAGTTTGCAAATTCCATCGTGAAGGTGCCGCGTGCACTGGTCATTGACTTGAGGTCGATGGAATACCGTAGCATTTCTGCAAGCGGTACTGAGGCTTGAATCACCTGCCGTTTGCCTACCTGTTCGACTCCCATAACCTGCCCGCGTCGTCCATTCAGGTCGCCGATGATATTTCCCATAAACTGATCGGGTACCGAAATAGAGACGTTCATAATCGGTTCGAGCAGGCATGGGTCGGCTTGTTCGGCGGCGGCGGTGAATGCAAGTGAGCCTGCGATTTGGAACGCCATATCCGAAGAGTCTACTTGGTGGTGTTTTCCATCGAAAAGGTCAATTTGAACATCGACTAGCGGGTATCCGGCTATCAATCCGCGTTCCATTCTTTGGCGGATGCCTTTTTCCACGGCTGGAATGTAGTTGCTGGGAATCACGCCGCCTTTGATATTGTCGATAAACTCAAATCCTTCACCGCGTTCTAGGGGGGCGAGGTTAATCGTGACATCTCCGAATTGTCCTTTACCGCCGGATTGTTTTTTGTATCTCTCCTGAACCTTTTCGACGCGGCGGCGTACTGTTTCCCGGTAGGGGACCTTCGGTACAGCGACTGCCGTTTCGACCCCGAACTTATCGGCTATCCGTTCCCGGTTGACAGTGATGTGAAGGTCGCCTAACCCGGAGACGACGAGTTGTTTCGTTTCCTCTCTCCGTTCGATTTTGAAAGTTGGGTCTTCTTCACTGATTCGACTCAGGGCGGTCATCAGTTTTTCATCGTCGCCTTCTCGCATTGGACTGATAGCGTAAGAGAGGACAGCGTTCGGGAATTCAATGCCTGCAAGTTGAATCGGTGCGTCTCTGTCACAGAGTGTATCGCCTGTTTGGGTTGCGGTAAGTTTCGTCAGTGCCCCGATATCTCCAGCACCTACACTGGTGGTGTTAATTGCCTGTTTGCCGTTCATGTAGGTCGGTTTTCCGATACGTTCTAACTGGTCCTGCGTGGTATTGCTTGCCTGTGAATCGCTTTCTAGTGCGCCGGAATAGACTCGGAAGAAGCTGAGCTGTCCTGCAAACGGATCGGCGATAGTTTTGAAGACGACAGCTGACATCGGTGCGTCTGCTGCGGGTTCACGGGTTGTGGATTCATCTGTGGCATCCTGCGCTGCCCCTACCTGCACAGGCGATGGGCAACAGGTGAGAACGGTATCCATCAGCTGCTGAACGCCGATGTTTTTCACTGCGGACCCACATAGTACTGGTGCAAATTGGTTGTTAATAATCCCGGTCTGCAGTCCCTCCTGGATTTCCTGTTCGGAGAGTTCTCCTTCAAAAAACTTCTCGATGAGTTCATCATCGCTTTCGGCAGCGATTTCGACCAGGGCTTCACTGGATTCTTCCGCGGTAGCAGCGAGGTCCGCGGGGACTTCTGCTTTCGCGCTGCGTTTGTTGCCATCCGGTTCAAGGAACGCTGCATTTTGAATTATATCAACGACTCCCGTAAACTGCTCCTCGCTTCCGATTGGCAGTTGCATTGGCACTGCCCGTGTCTCTAGCGTATCCTCGATGCTGGCGAGGGTGTTTTCAAAACTAGCGTTCTCCTTATCCATTTTATTGATAAAGATAATCCGTGGCAGTTCGTACTTATCCGCAATTTCCCAAACCTTTTCCGTTCCGCCTTCTACGCCTGTTGTTGCGTCCACGACGACGACAACCGCGTCCACGACGCGAAGTACACTGTGGAGGTCGCCGTAAAAATCTTCTGCACCGGGGGTATCAATGAGATTCAGCTTATGTTCTTCCCATTCCGCGATACAGACTGAGCAATTGAGGGTTGTTTTGCGTTCTATCTCATCAGTGGCATAATCAGCTACGGTAGTGCCTTCATCTACGGAGCCCATTCGTTCAATGGCCCCGCCGTTGTAGAGCATCGCTTCAATCAGGGAGGTTTTCCCGGCTCCCGAATGTGAAATAATTCCGATATTCCGAATTTGTTCTGTCCTATATTGTCTCATTTTTTAGAAATTTCTCCTTTTGTAACGAACGGCACGGCGGAGCGTGCCTACTCCCTATGGTAAAGATATATCATTCTATCACATGTTTAGAAAAAAGTCAAGAAAAATTCGCGAAGCAAGAATTAATTTCTCAATTTCGAAAGTACTTGACATCTATAAACAAAAAATGCTATAATTTTCTTATACTCAAAAACCTACCATTGGGGCGCGTGGATAAACTCACAAAAGGAAGAGGTAAAAATTATGCTAGACTTCAATTTTGCATCCATCACCCTAATAGACATCGGTGTGCTTAGCATCAGTATTATCGGTTTATGGTGGTTAGCTAGGCGGTACAACGTGCTGCAGCAGGAACATAAAACCTTGCAGCAGGAACACAAAACCCTACGGCAAGCACATGAAACCTTGCAGCAGGCTTATGAGACCTTGCAGGAGAAATACAACGTCCTGCTACAAGCACATGAAACCTTGCAGCAGGAACATGAAACCCTACAGCAGGAATTCAGAGCTTTTCAAAGTGCAGCCGACCGCCGATACAGTGCCGCGCAGCTGGAATGGGAAGACCAATACAAAACCTTGCAGCTGGAATGGGAAGAACGATACAATCCGCTAAAAGAAGAGTATGACACCCTGAAGGCGGAAAGCGAAATTCTCAAAACCGGATTAGAGACGATAACACAGGAGCACAAGCTCCTCGAACGGACATGTGATACGATGGCTGGCAGATATCAGGAAATCAGCGATAAATTCACGCTCATTCTCGAAACACTTGCTGCTAGAAACTAGGAATGGGGACATATATGAAAACACTTTTCTTTGGCTTCGGTGCAGGTTTTAGTCTACTTGGCGTTGTGCTGGGTGCTTTTGGGGCACACACGCTTGAGAAGCATCTCACTAAGGAGAATCTAGACATCTTTGAGGTTGCCGTGCGATATCAGATGTACCACGGGATAGGCTTAATCGTTGTGGCATGGGCCTCGGCACAATGGCAGGGTTCGCTGACAATGGCGGCAGGATGGTGTTTTATTGCTGGCATTCTCATTTTTTCAGGGAGCCTTTATACGCTTAGTCTCACTGGTATCCGTTGGCTAGGTGCAATAACCCCGATTGGGGGATTGGCTTTTATCGCTGGATGGGCCTGCTTGATAATAACCGCTTTCCGAAAGTGAATTTGCAATCAACTTTATTAAAATTACGTGAGTTTGATAATAAATGTTCGTTGGTTTCCCTAACCTCTATACAGATATCGTCCCTACGGGACTAAGTTGGGATGGAGACGGTTTTCTATAAAGATATCGTCCCTACGGGACTAAGAGGTGGGCAGAAACCCAGGTGCCTATAAACATATCGTCCTTAAGTAGCGGATTTTTCGCCCAGTATTCGGGCAACCAGCCCGCTCTCCATACTAGATGAAAGCTTTTTTCAAACTTACGTTAAAATTCCTTCTTGACAATAATGAGAGGCAAGCTGGTTGCTCTGCCCTCTCCATCGATACACATTAACTCATGCTTTCCGACAGTAGGGGTTAAGAACGTTGGCTCTACCGCTTTCCCCTTGAAGATAAGCTCCCCATTCAGAAACCAGAAAATCTCCTGTGTGTCGCCAGACACCGAAGCGGATAACCGAATCTTTTGATGCTGTAGCGGGACACCCGAACGGATATAATATACAGTCTCCTGTACGGGGGATAGGATAACCGGGTGTGTACCAGTGAGCGTGCGGGTGCATGTCCTGTTATGCGGTGGAAGTAGGGGAACAGCGAAACCGTTTGCCTGTAGGTAGGTCGCCACCGCTGCTGGCCACACCGCAATTGTCTCTTCACGGTAGGCTTTTCCCGGGCGGCATGATGAGCAGAGCCGTTCTCCTGTTGTTATATCTACCTGGACGCGCGTGTGAATGTGACATTCACGGACAGCGGAGATGCCGGGGATATATACATCCGAAGTTGACGTTGGGCAGTGCGATGATAAAGGCAAGCCGCTTAATGCACAGACCAACCGTGTCTTGAGGTTGGCAGGTTTGCTAAACCACCTGTGGGTCTTTTCGCTGGAAAGGGCAGTGAAGAGCGCGAAAAGGATAGGCGCAGCAGCCTCGGAACCGCTGAGCACAGGCGACCCGACTCCGTTGAAATTGCCTAACCACACGCCAATAGTTAGCGCAGGTGAATAGCCGATGCTCCAAGCATCTCTGTGGCCATAAGATGTTCCTGTTTTCCACGCCACCTTTGGGAACGTGCCAGTCTTCTCAAAAGATTTAGGAAAATCGGGACGTTGTAACGTCGTCAGCATTTCGGTGACAAGCCAACTCGTCTCCGGGCGCAACAGACGGCGCACTGGTGGGGCAAAGGTTGCGGATGTCGACTCTACTTTTTCATTGACGATTCGATACGGTGCAAATTCCCCCATATTCGCCAAACCTGCGTAGAGATTTGTTAGCTCGAGGAGATTGATACCGCACCCGCCAAGCACAAGCGACAATCCATAGTCCTCCTGATGTGTGAGCGTAGAAATCCCCGCCTGTTTAAGAAATCCGTAAAGTCTATTTTTTTCCATCTTCGCAGAGAGATTGACAGCAGGTACATTGAGCGACCGCGCTAATGCATCTTGCACTGTAACGTATCCTGTGTACTTTCCATCGTAATTGACAGGTGAATAACCGCTGAAGTCAACCGGGACATCGAACAGCACTGTTTGCTGCGTAATAAGTCCCGCGTCAATAGCAAGCGCGTAGATAAAGGGTTTGAGCGTTGAACCGGGGGAGCGGGCAGATAGTGTGCCGTTGACTTGACCCGCGGATGCCTTATCAAAGAAATCGTGTGCCCCAACCATTGCAAGCACTTCACGAGTTTTGGTGTCCATAACGACAACTGCCCCTGTAGAGACCCGCTGCTTTTGCAACGGGAGTAGGTATTCCCGCAAGATACGTTTTGCTGTGTCCTGATACCGGACATCCACTGTGGTGTGTATTGTAGATTGAAACGGGTGTTGTTTGGCAAGGCGGCGGCAGAGGTGAGGGGCTTTAAAAGGAAGGGGATATCGTTTTGTCGGAATAGGCTCCTGTTCTGCTTCCGCCATCTGCTGTGCGGAGATTTTTCCGGCATTTTTCAGGCGCAGCAGCACCTTTGTTCGTGCCTCGCGTGCGCGTTCGGGAAACCGCTCGGGTCGTAAACTTTCCGGTGAATTCGGGATGGCCGCCAGAAGTGCAGCTTCCCCCAGACTCAACGCACTTTGCGGTTTATTGAAATAGAGGCGTGACGCAGCAGCGGAGCCGACGATATTGCCTCCGTAAGGCAGCATATTGATGTAAAACGTCAATATCTCCGATTTCGTGTAGGTCAGCTCTAACTGAAGGGCACGAAACATTTCGATGAGTTTGTTGGACAGCGTCCGGCGTTTCGGCTCCATGAGCCGGGCGAGTTGCATCGTGATTGTAGAACCGCCACGCACAATCTTTCTCGCTTTGAGGTTGTCAAACGCAGCACTGAGAAGTGCAGCAGGGTTGATACCCCAATGCTGGTAAAACCACCGGTCTTCATAAGTTAGTATAGCAGTTTGAAGCTGCGGGGATACGGCAGATAGCGATGTTTCCGGCATCCGCCACATATCATCTGGTGCAGTAAAGGCACGGAGCCAATAGCCATTTCTATCAAGTACCACAGTTGATGGTACCGGCTGAAGTTTCTCTGTAGGCAGCGGGAAACACCAATTGGCAACAACAAAAAAGCACAACGGAATTAAGGGGAGTGCTACGATGTACCATCTTTTCCGTACGCTTTTTACCAATCTGATTACAGCATTCAGAAAATTCGGGAAATTGCGTCTTGTGAGTTTCATGGTTTTGCTAATGGCTAATGACTATTTTACCACTATTAGCAACAGAAGATTTTGCGGGGTCATACATCGCTTCAGCGGAGACGGGTGGCAACGTAAACTCGCCGCGCGTTACGGCACGTAGGGCATAATGGAATTTTCGTTCCCGTTGACGCGGGAAGGTGCCGAAGAAGATAAGCCGGTCGTCGCGAATGTCGACGTAATCCGGTTTGAAGTCCTGCGTTTTCAACCAGGGAATTCCTGTCCGCGAAGCTAACCGCGCGTTCTCAATTTCAAAACCTGCTGGCAACATATCTACGACTACAACATTTTCCAGGTTTGAAGTAAGGGCTTTGACTGTAATTTCTGCTATCACCAAATTCCCGTGTCGGAATTCGTTATTATTGTATGGTATTCCCTCTCGATTAAGGTAGCGTCGCCGGACCACTAACTGTCGGTCGTATTCCTCAATAAAGGAATCGCGTTGTATACCGAATGCTGACCAATAGTAATAGCAACTGCCCTCCCCTTCAATAGCAATTTGAACCTGCGCGCCATCCCAATCTTTATCACTTAATTGGAGTCCTGTTTTTGAATCGAAATCGCCGATATGTTCTCCATTTAGCGTGAGCGTGCCGGTATAGTTTCCATCCATTTTCTTTTTCAGGATTTTGCCGAGGGCAAGAAAGGCGAATGCGTTTTCTTGAGTCGTGCCCCACCGTTTTCTTTGGGCTGCAGCGTCGCTCAGGTTGCTAACAAGTGTTGGAATAGATGGGTGGTTTTCGTTGACCTCGGCGAGGACATCGAGGATAATCGCTTGCGACCGAACCGGTGAATCAAAATTTGTGCCGGTCTCGCGATGCCCCTCGTTTTGAGATGAAACGGACATAGGGAGCATAGAGAGGGCTGTCTCCAATTCACCGCTGAGGGCATAAGCACCCGCCAATTGAAATTGACTATAATCGGTAAGTCCACTGAGGAGATTGTTTTTTAAATAGTGCATCACCCCTTTTTCTGGTGCTTCGGCAGCGGCTAAGACGTAACAAGCGTAAACAGCTCGGGCAACTTCATATCTATTAGATTTATCAATTTTTTGGATTTCGCTTCGGTCAACACCCCCTATAAGCTGTTTTGCCTGTTCTTTTAACCCTTGTAGCATTGCGCTGTAAACCCGGTCAGAGACCTGATAACCTGCTTTACGCGCTTCAACCAAAAAGTGCGAAGCATAGACACTACTCCAATGATTAATGTATCGTCCGCCGGGCCAGTATGAAAAATGATTTTGAGAGGTGAGCATACTTTCAAGTTTCGTGATACCGGCTGTAATGTAGGCATCAATGCTTTCATCTGAAGCGATTTCAGGGTCAACAGTCCGGGCGACATCCTTAAAATAGAGCAGTGGAAACACTCGACTTGTCGTTTGCTCAAGACATCCATACGGATAGCGGAGCAGATAACGAATCCCCCCAGCAAACTCAACCGCAGGAAACGGTGAAACGGTGAGCGTAAAGTCGGACGACTCCGCTATGTAGTTAGAAGGAAAAATGAGGTCCGCGGGGTTCGCTGCGCTTACTACCCCATGCCCGGTCTGTGTTACTGGGGGTGCAGCGGAGCGGAGCGGCAGTTGGACTGACATCTGTGTCTGTTCATTATTTCCAGAAGCGTTCAAGGTAAAGGTAGCTTTGCCAATCGCATCATGGGCCATCAGTTCGAAAATGAGTTGTGCCTCACTATCATTCGCAATCTGTATCTGGCGGTTGACAGTATGCGGAGAATGGCTACTCCCTTCTACCGGGAGGAGTTGGACATCACCGGCTGCATGCAATTCGACACGAAATTCTCCATCTCTCCCTGTGCCGTTATATACATTTACAGGAAACTGGATACGGTCCCCTCCCGCCAGGAAACGGGGGAATGTTGGTGTTAGTACCACCGGTTCACGAACTTTGATAAATTTTTCTGTAGAACCGTAGTATGCATTGGAAAAAGCGACCGCCATTAACCGCAAGGTGCCGTTGAATTGCGGGACATGGAAATCGACCTTTCCTCTGCCGTACCGGTCCGTTTTCAAAATTCCCGACCAGAGTGAAACCGGTTTGACGCGTATAACACTGCCGGTGTTAATTCGTTTTGCCCGTCCATCTGTGCTAGCTGCCCCATCCCCGCCGGGGCTCGAGGCGGCTTGTACTGTCGGAATTTCGGGTAAGATAGAGGTATAGAGGTCATAGGTGTCTGTTTTTAGACCGCGCTGCCGATAGAAGTAGCCGTGTGGGTCGGGTGTACGGAAATCTGTCAACTGAAGTATTCCTTCATCAACTGCAGCGATGATAACATGTGAGAACGCCCTTTGGCCGCCACGCACGCGAAACTTGACGGTTACATCGCTATTTGGTCGCATCTCTTCGGGGGCCTCTAAGTTGATAGTGAGTCGGTTGGGCTCAGCGTCTATTTTCAAAGGAATGACCCCGAAAGCCCGCGCGGGCGCGTGTTCCTCATAAGAACCGGTCGACCGAATCAAGGTACCAGAAAGGTAGATGTTCGGTTTATAACCGTACTGGACCGGAATATCCAAGCTGGCTGTATTTCCTCTGAGTGTGACAGTTCGGTAGCTCAAAATCTTTTCCCGTTCTATTGTCAATAAAAGTTTACCGGGAAATGGTGCTTTAATCTGTAGTTTGGCTGTCTCCCCGATTCGGTATACGGGTTTATTCAAAGACATTTCAAGCAGGGTGGGGTTTTCCATGGAGTAGGGAACTGTCCGCCATCCACTTGCTTCGATGTCCAATTCGGTTTTTGCACCAGACGCTGTGTCTTGAAGCTGCAATCGGTATTCGCCATAGTCGGTGGGCGTGAACGTGAAGGTGCCCATCTCTTCCGTTGAGATAAATTCGCGGGATTCTAACGTGGTGACCTGTCTATCGGATACGTATTCATACTGTCCTTGTGTGTTTTGGCGAAGTATAGTGTTCCAATGGACCTTGTAAATGTTGAGCGTTAAGGCACGTCCAGCCACGGCTTCCCCGCTTTTATCCACAGCAATATAGTTAAAAATAACATCCTGATTAGGTTTGATAGTCCCCGAACGTGAACGTTTGATGCCGACATAATGTGAATATGGATGTACGACCATGCGCTGTGATGCAGTGACCGCTCTTCCGCCAGTTTCGCTGACAGTTGCTGTTAGTACACCGCTGAGCAGAGAGGGGGCTTTCACAGTGTTTGGCAGCGTAAATTGATATACGCACTTGCCCTCCGCATCTGTCTTTGCCTCCGCTAGGGGAATTTGTTGCTGTTCAAACGGCATAAGACTTGAAAAAAGGAAAGTACGCCACTTTTCAGCGGGGCGATACGGTACAGCCTCAAGAATATAAGCGGCTTCCACTTTGCGGTTGGCCGCGGGCGGTCCGAATAGGTTCACCGCTGAAACATCCATTTTTACTTCATCGCCGAGGTCATATATAGGTTTGTCGGTGGTAACGGTGACCTTCATTCGGTCGGGCATAAATTCTTCTACTAGAAAACGGGTGCGTCCAATCTCTTTGTCAGCGATGCGCATCTTGGCGATATACCCCCCTGTTTGCGCGTAGGGGGGTAGCGGAATTGTTATCTCACAGCCGCCTCGTCTGTCCGTGTTTTGTCGAAATTCCTGAACGATGCGTCCATCAGGGGCTAACACCTCAATGCGGGTGGGAAGGGAGGGCGGTGTTACGTTTCGCTTACCACGCACAATCGCTGCAAGCGAAATGTTCTCCCCGGGACGATAAACGCCGCGACTCGTACAGAGGAAGGCTTCATATCCTGTCTCTATATAGGGTGTACCGCCAACGTTGAGGTCCCCGGTGGCCAACTGATGTTTGTTCAACTGGAGGAAGGCAAGGTCATCCGCTTTTTCCACAGTCAACATAAACGGCGTAAACCCCTCCGTTTTTTGAGCAACTCTGGAGAATTTGACGACCCCTCCCCAATTCGTTTTACCTGTGAGCAAGGTCTGATTATTATCGCTAATCAGTTTAACCGTCGCGTACGGAATAGGTTTTAAGGTAGCAAGGGAGTTGACCCAAACCCACAGCTCATCCCCCGCCTGTTTGGCAATAATGCCGAGGTCTGTTAACATGACCCATTGATTGGCACGTATCCAGGGACGCTGGACATCTTGGACAGTGACCTTAAAGATTCCCACGTGCGGGTCTTTCAAGTACTGCCCTAATGCAATAGGCGTTCGGACCTCTTGGTTCAACCGTGGGTTGATAGCGAGGGTGCCGGTGTGAATCGGTTTACCCAAGTTTGATACCCACTGACTCCACCTGGCTCGTCGAGAAACATAAATAAGGTTGTTCCCAAAGACCTTCTCTATTGTTACAGAAACGTTCCGGACGTTTATCGTTGCAAGACCTACGTTCATGTTCTGATGCCGTGTGAGAAAAAATCCACTGCCAACAAAGCGAATCTGTGGGTGTACATCTGGGATGGTGAGCTGGACAGAATACGGTTTTTTTAGCACGGACCCGTCGGGCGCGGTTAACCCTTCCTTAACAGTGACAGTGTATTTTTTGCGTCGTTCAAAATCGCCATGAATTTCAATATCCCCGTATCGCGTGATAATCTGAACGTCTAAAGCTGGTTTGATATGGATATAGGGCTGTACGGTGTGTATCGGTATTGAGGAGCTGAAACGTAGGGCGATATGCGGTTTTCCGGATGTCTCTTCCGCGCGAGCATACCTAATGCCGAGCGTACCCCGGCCGGTCAGAACTAGCGTTGTAACATCCGCTGCTTTCAAACCGATTTGTCCGCCTGTACACTTAAACCCCTTTTCAATGCGGACCTTGAGATTTTGGTCCCCGAGGAGCCGTGGAATGCTTTCCGTTTTTAGCGTAATCGTCCGGGCGATGCCGTGCTGGGGTTCAAGGGTATACGGAATCTCCGTGGCCCCCTCAAGCCAGACAGACAGATTCGCGCGTAAATCCGCGATATTGACCGGATAATTAAAGGTCAAGGTGCCAACAGCTTGCGCGTGTACTTTGGTATATTCGAATTCAAGGTCTTTTTTCTCTAGATGGAAGGGTTCCGTTGAGAAGCTGAATTTTCGGGTCCCGGTGATAACCGCTTCAAAGACATTTTGAAGTGATTTGCTGGAAAGTTCCATCGTGTACTTTGTGGAGGGGGCTAGGGGGCTCTCTAAAAAGAAGCGGATTTTATCACGTTCTAACCAACGCGCAGTCCCCCGAACGGCAGGTGTAAATTGAATCGCTTGGTTTGGCACCTCCGTGTTAATCGCAGAATTGTCAACCACTGGCTCCGAAAACGTAATCGTAAAGTCAACCCATTGCGGTACTTTTTCGCTCTGCGGTGTGAACGACTTAACAGTGACCCGCGTTTTCTCGCTAGATGTCATAAACCACTTATGGAAAAAGAAGGTAAGCAGCATAACGCTTGGGATAAGAGCAATCACACCGATTAAAAACTTTTTTCTGCCCACAATAAATGCCTCCAATTGTAGTTAAATCTCTTCTCGCTTTCTCGCTCACTTTAAGTATAAGCAATTTTTATGCCAATTTTACATATCATGCCTTGAAAGATTTCCTGCCCCAAAACGTGGTAATTCTGAAGGCCTCAAGCATCAGTTAAGAGAGATCGGGCCAATGTAGCATCTCTTTGAATCATCAACCCCATCTTTATGACAACTAACATGTGTAAAAATTAACACACCACTTTTGCCGTTTTATCGCAAAACAATTTAGAACCAAAATCGCGACATCAAAATAATCTGATCGGTCCCTTGGAGCTGTCGTAACATGCCCTTATTGTTAATTTTCTCATCAGGCATCCGGTCATCGTTAGGCAAATTTGCCCAATAGAACAGCGAAATTGCCCCGTTTTCGATAAAATTGTATTGGGCACTGAGCGTCACACGTCTTGTAGCATCTCCCAAAACCGTTCTGTCTGGGTCGAACAAACCGTAGCGTCCAGCCACGGTAAATTGCGGTAGAACACGGTATTTTGCGCCGACATAGTAACCCTTAGAGTCAATGTCATCTGACGCGAAGGAGGTAGGCATGTCGCTATTACCGAAATTGAATTCACCTTCTAAGCTCAATCCCGCGTAAGAGGCGGTCAGAAAAGCCCCGATGAGCCGTTCCCACTCTTCACCGGGTCGTTCAAATATGCAGGAGACTCCCGCCCGGATTGGGCCGAGGTGTCCGCCAACAGTTCCGAGTATCCCTTTGGCTGCTGTGGTATCGGTGTTAAAAAACGCAGCGTTGTAAAAAACTTTTCCTAAGCTCCCTGCAAGTTCAACGCCAACATCGCGCTTATTGGAGCCGAGGGCGTAGCCTTCGCGGATGAGAATGTTATGGTCTTTCTGTTTGATACCGAAAGGCAAGCGAAATTGACCGGCTTTGACGTAGAGGTGTTTCGGAATTGCATCCACTGTAGCGAAAGCGTTTAGCGTATTCGCAACAAAGTTGTTGGAAACGGTTAACCGTACGTGCTCTGATGCTTGTGCATTGAACGTTACCTCCGCTTGCATCAGGAGAAATCTGTCAACAGAGGAGTGGCATGAGTTGCACCCTGCTACTGTGCTCTCTCCTTCGTGTACATCCATAGTTTTAATAAAAGCTGTCTGTAGGTCAAACGAAGTCGTAAGTTGCTTGACAACCGCCTTGGCTTCTTCGGTTACAGCTTCCATATCGAAGTCTTCGGGAAATTCGAAATAGTTCTGTTCAAAAATTTCGCCAATCCGGTTTCGGGGGCCGCCGCCAGCTGGGTCGATGTGACAGAAGTTGCAGTCCTTCTCTAATTCGGCGGCAAACTCAGGACGCGCTTCAGCAAGATTCACTGCAAAGAGGCTGAATGAAAGTCCGGCTATGAGTGCAAGTGTCAGTAGCAGACACAAAGGATTTCTCGATAAAACGTCGTTGTTAAAATCGTTTACGAATTTATTATTTCTGTTCAAAATCCTGCTCCTTATCTATAAATACCCTCTGATTTCCGATTGTGGTTTGGATTGCTTTCCCTTAGTCAAGTTCTGTAAAAACGTAGTCTATATCTTGAACCTGGGCGTGGCATCCCCAACAGATTCTGCCGGAGGCGAGTATGCTAAAATCGGCATCCGGTGCGTTGCGGGTATATTCAATGAACTCCCAATCGTTGTGCGCTGCGTTAGTGCCTGGTATTTTTCGCATAATTGCAATGAGCCCAATGTAGTCCTTATTTGGACGATACGCCTCTTTTACGACGATGCTTCCAGCGGGATACGGAAATTGCTGTTCGTCATCAGGTGCAATGGTCTCGCGTGTTTGGTTAACGTAAACGTTCTTTGTACCTAAATGCGGGTCACCACCTGCGACGGGCGGAATCGGTTCAGCGTTTAATTTTAACCACTGTTCATAACCTGCTACATCGTCAGGAAGCCCCGGCAGTGCAACCGCGGGTTCTTCAGGCTCGTTATCCGGCTCGTTTTGCTGGACAAGTTCGTCTAGCTGCTGCTCCTCAACGCAGGACATGAAAAGGATACAAGGGATTAGCAGCACAGTAAATCCTATAAGAACGTTCAAAAATAATCGATTCAGTTTTTTGTTTTGCATTATCATGTTCTTCGGGCTAGAGCCTCCATCTTAAGGCGGCGGAGGAAAGCCCACTCCTTTCTGTTTGAGAACGGACTGCACAGCAAAATGCCACGCAGCTTGGTAGTCTCCGCGGGAGCATCCAAAATATCTTGTGTGTTGCTATGCACGGATACCGTGATATAAGTGTCTAGTCATCCATCTTTGCAATGCCTATTCTCTTTGTTATCTTTGCTGCTAAAATCTTGAAGTCGTAATAAGCATCTTGGGCGGCAGCAGCGTGGGAACCGATAGCTCCATCAGCTGTGTTAAGGTGAAAAATAGGTTTGCGTGCCTCCCGTGCCATCGGGACAAGGCTGCGATAATGCTTAGCGATAGCGAGTGCATTTTCCTCATCCTCTTTCGGTGTTTTGGCATAGGGCCCTTCCCTATCATCTAGCAGGTTCTGGGCATATTCTGCGGGCATCCGGCTGATGCATTTATTATAGGCTTTAACTGGATATCCAAAATAAACACTGGGCTGTTGGACTACATAACCAATCGGTTGAATTAACCCTATTGGTATAGACAACTCAGGAAGAGGATTATGTTTGCGTCTCTCCTGCCACCCCTGTCGCCAATCGTGTAACGTCGGACCAAGGTTCCGGAGCCCTTGAAGTGAGAAGTGGTCAGCACCTAGTGGAACAATAACATAATCCGTAGCGACCAGGACGGCTCTATTCAAGGCTCCCAGGTTCGGTCCCACATCCACTAGGGCAATGTCGGCTTGCCGTTCGTTTGCTGCTTCTTGCAAAATCCGCCATAGTGCCGACATTACGCGAAATGCCCGTGGATTCTGCTCTAGACACTTTTGCCATTCACTACTAAGTTCATCCTCCACCGAAGATAACAGAAGATCTCCGACAATAAGACTTAATTCTTCCATTGCCCATTCTTCTGTCATATTCTCCAAGTAGGGTTTTTTAATGTCTCCTGTACCGTCCAAAAGCGGTTGAAGCGCGCCATAGACGGTCTTTCTAGGGCCGCTTTCAGGCCATAGTGCTTCCAGCCGTTCGTCGTCGATGAACATGCTAGTAAGGTTTGCCTGCGGGTCGAGGTCACAGGCAAGTACGCGATAACCGGTCTCGTAAAGCATCCATGCTATATGATAAACGAGGGATGTTTTGCCAACCCCGCTTTTATTATTGAAAAAAGTTAAAACTGGCGCAGGCATCGTCAGGTAACCTCCGGTTTCTGTGCGGCGTGTATCGTTGCCAGCACGTGATTATCAAAGATTTTAAATTCAGGTTCAGGATGTCCAGCTTTTTTTTAGCAAGGTTTTGGTTATCTGTATACCCATACCGAACTTCTGCATATAACCAAGCGTTTTCATCGCTTCCGCAAGAGTTGGATTGCGATAATCGGTCCAGCCGGGCTGTCCGAAATTTTCAGCTGTTACTGCCCCAAAAACCCCACCGGGATTTAAAACCTCAACGCGGTCGTTGAACCAGGTGACGCGTACCGGTGCATTTGTTCCTTGATATGTTCTGTGCATAACAGCATTTCGGGTAACCTGCTGCAGTGCCGCAAGCGGATAAATTTCTGTGCGGCGTTCAGCAGGGCCACTTACAAAATCAACAGAGACGCGATTGTGTGCAATTAATTTATCGTCTAAACGGCGAATCTGATCTGGAATTGCGCCGCGAATCTCCTCACTATCAAGAATAGGCGCAGTTAGTTCATCGCCATCAATTCTGAGAAACTGAATATAAGCACCGTATAGGAAATCCTGCGGATTTTTCCCAATCGTAAGCATACCAAACACGGTAGGTGTTGGTTGGTCAGCAGTTTCGATCATCTTTGTGGCTGCCAATTGTTCATTCAAGCTCCGGGCATTTGCTTCCAAGAGCTCCGAAGAGAATGCCTTGGGTAGATATTCATAATTGAATAAAGCTAGGTTGAGGTTTGACACATCCGCTTCCGGAATGGGATATAGGTCAAAGGGCCGGTCACTATAGCGGCGTTTTTCGTTGAGAATGCGCTCATCTTGTGCCGTGGCGATACCTCGACGTGTGCCAATCCGGATATGGACAGCTCCTTTGTATCTCACTGGTGGTGAATCAGAAGGTTCCACTTTAACTACGGCAATCTCTTTTCCTTTTAGCACCCGTTTTTCAACGGTGAGCGATGGGGGCGGCAAGATATTACCATCAGTTTTCATGTCCGCTAACTGCCGCAGGAGCGAGTCTGTGACTTGCAGACCCAGGAGCGTTTTGTCCTCTCCCACGCCAACGAAAACAAAGCCAGGCTTTTCGTGGCGAGGCAAATCGTTGGCAAATGCACAGATAGCCTCCCTAATTTTCTCCGGGGCATTACCAGACAGGACCGCTTTGAACTCAACGCGGTCTGATTCATCTGCCTCAATGATTTGCAGCAGGTCTTCGTCTGTAAAATTTCGCATTGCGACTCCTACCAATTTTACCGTTTGTGCTTCCAACATCAATTAAATATTGTCGCTGTGATAAGTATACATCGCGCGGAAAAATTTGTCAAGACTAATTCAATGCCTGATAAAAAACTTGACATATTTTAGAGAAAGTGGTATAATGTTCTGAAAAAATGAGGATGCCCTCCAATCTCTTGTATCCGTAATGACCCTGCTGTGCGTAAGTCCTGACATAAATAAAGGGAGAGTGCACAACACATAGGGCGTACGGGTTCGGTCCGTAGCATTTCGTTTAGTCCTGATGGCACCTCCCTCACATTGATGAACCCATACCCTGGTGAGATAATGACTCCTTACTGAAGAGGGCAAAACGCGTCAATACGCAACTTCATGTCTCGGTAGAATACCCCGACGGCTACAGGAGGAAATAGGACATGAATATACGGAATATGACTGATGAAGAAATTTACGAAGTTGGGCTTAAAGTCCTCTCTGATAAACTTGGTGCCGCGGGGATGATTAGATTCCTCAGGCAGTGTGAACCGGCTACAGGCAATTTTACTGAAGAACGCAAAGAGTGGATTGCTAGCGAACCCGACATCAGGACGATTGCAAAGCGGATCCAACGGAATCACCAAACGTAAATATTAAAAGCATTCCAACGCTTGACCACTGCGGGCGCGCTTCTTCACCTAAGAAAGAATATACATGGCAAACCGACTCAAAGATAAAATCGCAATTATCACGGGGGCTGCGCGCGGGATTGGCGCGAAAAGTGCCGAAATCTTTGCTGACGAGGGGGCCGCTGTTGCCTTATGGGACATAAATACCGAACGCGGCGAAGAGACCACCCACCAAATTCAGACAGCCGGCGGCACTGCTATCTTCTGTCAGTGTGATGTAACCGATGCTACGCAGATTGCCCGTGCTGTTGACCGGGTCGCGTCTGAACTCGGTACCCCCACTGTCCTATTTAACAATGCCGGTATTGCTGTCGTAGGCGAATTAGAGGAGATTACCGAGGCGGACTGGGACAGGCAATATGCTGTCAATGTGAAGAGCGTCTATCTCGTTTCCCGCGCGGTTATTCCGTTGATGCGGACTGCCGGGGGGGGAACGATTATCAACATGGCAAGCGAGTCGGCTTACGTCGGGTTTCCGATGCACCCCGCCTATACGTCCTCAAAAGCCGCGGTGGTTCATCTTACGCGAAGTATGGCGGTTCGGTACGCTGAGGACAACATTCGCGTCAATAGCCTCTGCCCCGGTACAATTAACACGGAGCTTTATCAAGAATTTTTGGCACAGCAGGAAGACCCGGAGGCGATAAATAGAGAGATTGAAGCGATGCATCCGTTGGGCATCGGTGAACCGATGGATATCGCTTGGGCAGCGGTCTATTTAGCCTCCGATGAATCCCGCTACATGACCGGTGCACCGATGCTCGTTGAAGGCGGTATCCTGTGTCTCTAGGTAGTTGAATTATCCCCCAATTGACACGTACCTCTTATCTATTTTCTATAGCGCAAGGTCGGCTGGACGGACCCCCTTCTTAAACGTGCCGAAACCGAAGAAGAGCGGTGCATACTCACCGACATAATCAACGACGCTTTCCTCAGGAATTGCGTCCTCCATCCCCATACACCAATAACACCCATTGACGAGGAGACGGCGAAGGCCTTCGCTCTCTAAGTCCACAGATGCTCCCATCGTAGTGTTGAAGATACGTGAGGTGTTCCCCGCTTCACCGGTATAGGTTTTAATCCATGCCATCGGCATTGTGACGGTATCCGGTTTTGGTGCATCTGTCGGTTCCATACCGACCAGCACCTGTCCGTGTACCAGCACTTGTGCGTCGCCTGTCAATTCCCGAATGCCGTAGACATCGGATGGTCCCCATATATCGGTAACGCCTTTGAGAGTAGGGTGGTCTTTCATGGTTTCATCAATAACACCGCGTGCGCTCTCTTTGCCGTGATGTCCATGGTGGTTCACCCAGGTTTCTCCGAGGACCTGCTTGCCGTATCCGCCCGCGAAATCCCTGCTGTTGAAGCTGTATTTTGCGTACGGGCTTTCCTGATTTCGGCTATAATTGAAAGCGTGTGTCGCTGTCCGGAGTCCCATCACAGGTTTGCCAGCGTTGGTGTAGTCCACGATATATTTCATCTGTTCATCGGGCAGTTCGCGAAAACGGGTGAACAGTACCATCATATCGGCTGATTCCAGATGATGGAGCCCGGGAATATTGGTCTGTACCTCCGGATCGATTTCACCTGTTTCGGGGTTAATAGCGAACAGTACTGTGCATCGGAAGCCGTGATGTGTAGCTAATATCTTTCCGAGCATCGGTAACGCTTCTTCGGAGCGATACTCCTCATCGCCGCTGACCAGAACAATATGTTTGCCGTTTCCGGGGCCATCATTTCCTTCATAAACAACCCATTCATTATTATTATTCATCAAATTAAACTCCACATTATAAAATTTTATATCAGTATAGCACACTTTTTCAAAAAAGTCACGTTGAAATTGAGGAGCGAATGTGTAAAGTTTTCGTCACAGGGAAGGGTGGAAGTCGCAATATCTTTTAAGGTTCGAGTTCCCAAAGGAGAATAGTGCCATCCCAACTCCCACTAACGATGGTGTTCCCATCCGGACTAAACGACACGCTATTGACCGGCCCAGTATGTCCCGTGAGTGTTCTGATAAGGTGTCCGGTGTTTGTGCTCCATAGTCGAATAGTGTTGTCCCAACTCCCACTAACGACGGTATTGCCATCCGGACTAAATGACACGCTATAGACCTGCTCCGTATGTCCCGTGAGAGTTCTGATAAGTTGCCCGGTGTTCGTATTCCATAGGCGAATAGTCTTGTCCTCACTCCCACTAACGATAGTATTACCATCGGGACTAAACGAAACACTAAGGACCGGTCCCAAATGTCCCGTGAGAGTTCTGATAATTTTTCCTGTGGTAATATCCCATAGTTGAATAGTCTTGCCTACCCTTCCACTAACGATGGTGTTCCCATCCGGACTGAACGACACGGTAATGACCGCCCCCATATCTCCCGTGAGTGTTGTGATAAGGTGTCCTGTGTTTGTGTGCCATAGGCGAATAATCATGTCCACACTGCCACTAACGAAGATATTCCCATCAGGACTAAACGCCACGCTATAGACATAATCTGCTCCCGTGAGAGTTCTGCTAATTTTTCCTGTTGTAATATCCCATAGTTGAATAGTAGCGTCCGCACTTCCACTAACGATGGTGTTGCCATCCGGACTAAATGATATGCTATTGACCGGCCCCGTATGTCCCGTGAGAGTTCTGATAAGTGGTTTCCCTGTGGCTATGTCCCATAGCCGAATAGTGCCGTCCCTACTCCCACTAACGATGGTGTTACCATCCGGACTAAATGACACGCTACGGACAATAACCGTATGTCCTGTAATTTTTCTGATAAGTTGTGCGGTGTTTGTGTCCCATAAACGAATAGTGCTGTCATAACTTCCACTAACGATGGTGTTGCCATCCGGACTAAATGACACGCTATGGACCCGACCCATATCTCCCGTGAGTGTTGTGATAAGTTCTCCTGTGTTCGGATTCCACAAGCGGATAGTCTCGTCCTCACTGCCACTAACAAGCATACGACCATCGGGACTAAACGACACGCTATTGACATCATCCGTATGTCCTGTGATTTTTCTGACGATTTTTCCTGTGCTAATATCCCATAGACAAATAATGTTGTGCCTACTCCCGCTAACGAGGGTATTGCCATCCGGACTAAATGACACGCTATGGACTGGCTTTGTATGTCCTCTGAGTGTTGTGATAAGTTCTCCTGTGCTAATGTCCCACAAGCGAATAGTCTTGTCCTCACTTCCGCTAACGATGGTGTTGCCATCCGGACTAAATGACACACTATTGACCGGACGCGTATGTCCAGTGAATGTTGTGATAAGGTGTCCAGTTTTAGTGTGCCATAGACGAATAGTCTTTTCCCTACTGCTGCTAACAAGCATACGACCATCGGGACTAAACGACACGCTATTGACCGGTTCTGTATGTCCAGTGAATTTTCTGATAATTTTTCCTGTGTTTGTATTCCACAGTCGGATAGTAGCGTCCTCACTCCTAGTAGCAAGCGCGCGACCATCTGGACTAAACGACGCGCTATAGACCGACCCCATATCTCCTGTAAATAGGTTGAGTGCTTCTCCTGTCTGGACATCATAAATCCAGACCCCGATGCTACTCCCAACGGCTAAACGCGTTCCATCTGGTGAAAACTTTATATCAGTTATAGCACCTTTACCGAGTCGTGCTTTCGCGCCTTCCGGTAAGTTCCATTGTGTGTAGTCTATAGCGAGGGTGTTTGGTGCGACCGTTAGGAGCACAAACAAAATCGTTAGCGTCAAAAATCTGTTTTTCATGTTATCCTCCACTGAGCGTTTTTCGTGTCGTGGTAAAGTTGTCTATAGTACAGCACCTTTGACAGATATTGTCAAGAAAAAAGAGCGGGCACAGAATGCAATTTAGATTGACGTTTTCTACCGAACATGGTATTCTTTTAAACAGCATCGAGATTGTGAAAAGGAAAGTTAATGAAAAACGCGATTCAAAACGAGCTCACAGTGGATGGCATACTCCGAGAAATAGAGGAAAAAGCGGATACCGGCGAATATTTTTACCGAGGCGAACCTGAACATTATCACGAAACCCCTTACTTTGGGAAGATCTCTTCGAATCTCTATCGCGTCTTTCTTGAAGACGAGGACTTTGATGTCGAGGCAGAACACTTTGATATAGAGGCATTCCAAAGAGCAATGTTGAGCGCAGCGAACAAATTCTCCCTCAAACCCGTTAGTGAGCTTGAACGTCTGGCGGAGATTCAACATTATGGGGGTAAAACCAATCTTATCGATTTTACAAAGGATTACCTCATCGCGCTTTTTATGGCATCTCAAGAGTCTCGTGGTAGAGATGGTAGGTTTATTTTTCAAAAGATAGAGTTAGTAAAACCTTATATTGAAAGTCCTTACGCGCCGATAAATCGGGTCATCGCGCAGAAAAGTGTATTTGTTCGACATCCGGCTGGGTTCATTCAACCAGCCAAGGATGATGTTATAAACATTCCTGCATCTCTCAAAAATCTTATGCGGGAACACCTTGAAAGATCTCACGATATCTCTGCCGAAACCGTCTATAATGATACGCATGGGTTTATTAGACATCAAAGCCTCAATATGGAACTTTACAAGGCAATGTATATCGGATTAACCCGCGAACAGCAAGGAGATTCAGACAATGGCAACTCAAACTAAGATGGCGCATTATGAAGCAGCTGCGAAACATTTTAGCAGAGCCATCAATTTGGACCCAACTTTTGTTATGCCTTACATTTATCGCGGCAATGTTTATCGGAAAATGGGGGAATTCGAGCTGGCGATTGATGATTATACTACGGCCATTCGACTAACCCGACAACCTGCTGAGGCATATTACGGCCGCGGTATGGCACACGGTGCTAAAAGCAAGCTCGACAAGGCAATAGAAGATTTTACGATGGCAATCCAATATGAACCGGATTACGCGGAGGCATACTATCATCGTGGTAACGCTTATGTTATCCAAAATAAGTTTAACCTTGCTATTGCGGATTGCGACAAGGCAATACAGCTTAACCCTAATGCTGCGGATGCCTATCTCATTCGCGGGAATGCTTACGAAAGCAAAGGTGAGCTTGACTTCGCTATTATGGACTATAGCAAGGGAATTCTACTTAAGCCGGATTATCCTCTTGCCTACGTCGTCCGTGGTAATGCTTATAACGAAAAAGGCGATTTTGATTTCGCTATTGTAGACTATACTAAGGCATTGGTGTTGAAACCGAATTATGTTGATGCCTATATTGTTAGAAGTCAAGCTCACTTACTTAAACGCGATTTTGACTCCGCCATCGCGGATTGCCAAAAAGTGATGGAGCTCAACCCTAAGACTGCCGAGCCGTATATCACCCGTGCGATTGTTCATAGCCTTAAAGATGAGTTCGACGCGGCTATTGCCGACTGTGAAAAAGCGATAGAACGCAATCCCAATGCTGCTGATGCTTATGTCATTCTTGGGATGGCTCTTAGCAATAAAAACAATTTTGACGCCGCTATTGCGAATTATACAGAAGCGATAAAATTGGAACCTACGCATGCCAATGCATATTATGAACGTGGGAACGCGTATCTTAACATAGGCGAGTTTGACCTAGCAATTGCAGACTTGACTGCTGCGATGGACTACGGAATAGATGTCGGCACCGCATTTCGGAACGAGTATCAAAGTCTAGCGGAATTTAAGGAAAAAACGGGTATTAAATCGTTACCGAAAGACATCGTTGCTATACTAAAACAGATGGAAAAAGTCCTGTGTCAATATTGAACAAGGATACCCCCATTCCAAACGCGAAGCGGAATTGAACATCGCCCATTTGCTTAGAAAACGTTTAAATTGAGCCCAACCTCAAAATGGAGAATCAAAGTGGAACACCGAATTAAAAAATTGACGTTTTCTACTGAACATGGTATTCTTTTAAACAGCATCGGGATTGTGAAAAGGAAAGTTAATGAAAAACGAAAATCAAAACAAGCAAGGCACAGTGGATGGCATACTCCGAGAAATAGAGGAAAAAGCGGATACCGGCGAATATTTTTACCGAGGCGAGCCTGAACATTATCACGAAACCCCTTACTTTGGGAAGATCTCTTCGAATCTCTATCGCGTCTTTCTTGAAGACGAAGACTTTGATGTCGAGGCAGAACACTTTGATATAGAGGATGTTCAAGCAACAATGTTTGAAACATCCAAGCATTTTACTCGAAAAACAGCCAGTGAACTTGAACGGCTCGCCGAAATCCAACATTACGGGGGCAAAACTAACTTCATTGATTTCACGAAGGATTATCTTATTGCGCTTTTTATGGCTTGCGATGGGGCCCCTGGCAAAGATGGTCGGATTATATTGCAAAAAAAGGAACAGGTAAATCCATATATTGAGGAATCTTACGAACCGATAAATCGTATTATTGCACAAAAAAGTGTATTTATCCGACATCCGGATGGTTTTATTAAGCCGAATGAAGAGGACATCATCAATATTCCAGCGGACCTCAAAAGACCAATGCTAAGGCATTTGAGAAATTCCCACGATATATCTGTCGAAACAATTTACAACGATATCCATGGCTTTATTAAAGATCAGGATAACCATCTGGATGTCTACAAATTGATTCACAAGGGCCTAACCTATAAACAAATAGGAGATTCAGAACATGGTTAACAAAGCAAAGATGGCACACTATGAAGAAGCTGCCAAACATTTTAGTGAAGCCATCCGTCTACGACCCGGTTTTGTTATGCCTTATATCCTCCGGGGCGAGGTTTACCATAAAATGGGCAAATGGGATTTGGCAATTGCTGATTATACCGAAGCGATTTTCTGGACTCAGCAACCCGCTAGTGCTTACAACGGCCGCGGTATGGCACACGGTGCTAAAGGTGAGATTGACAAAGCGATTGAAGACTTCACACAAGCAATCCGATATGAACCGGATTACGCGGAGGCATACTATCATCGTGGTAACGCTTATGTTATCCAAAATAAGTTTGACCTCGCTATTGCGGATTGCGATAAGGCAATCCAGCTTAACCCCAATGCTGCGGAGGCCTATCTCATTCGCGGTAATGCTTACGGAAGCAAAAGTGAGCTTGACTTCGCTATTATGGACTATAGCAAGGGAATTCTACTTAAGCCGGATTATCCTCTTGCCTACGTCGTCCGTGGTAATGCTTATAACGAAAAAGGCGATTTTGATTTCGCTATTGTAGACTATACTAAGGCATTGGTGTTGAAACCGAATTATGTTGATGCCTATATTGTTAGAAGTCAAGCTCACTTACTTAAACGCGATTTTGACTCCGCCATCGCGGATTGCCAAAAAGTGATGGAGCTCAACCCTAAGACTGCCGAGCCGTATATCATCCGTGCGATTGTTCATAGCCTTAAAGGTGAGTTCGACACGGTTATTGCCGACTGTGAAAAAGCGATAGAACGCGAGCCCAATGCTGCTGATGCTTATGTCATTCTTGGGATGGCTTTTGGCAATAAAAACGATTTTGACTCCGCTATCGCGAATTATACAAAGGCGATAAAATTGGAACCTAAGCATGCCGATGTCTATTATGAGCGTGGTAAAGCATATCTTAACATAGGTGAGTTTGACCTAGCAATTGCGGACTTGACTGCTGCAGTGGATAATGGAATAGATGTCGGCACCGCTTTTCGGAACGCGTATCAAAGTCTAGCGGAATTTAAGGAAAAAACGGGTATTAAATCGTTACCAGAAGACATCGTTGCAATATTAAAACAGCACGATGGAAAAAGTCCTGTGTCGGTATTTCAGCCTGAAGCGGCGCGCATCCAAATGCAGCCTACGTGGATACCCCCATTTCAAGCGCAAATCGGACTTGAACATCGTCCGTTTGCTTAGCAAACGTTTAAATTGAGCCCAGCCCTCAAAATGGAGAATCAAAGTGGAACACCGAAGGCGATAAGGAGTGGGATGAATGGTCTCCGTGAAACCTGCTAACATATAAATTCAGGAACACTATGTCTGCAAAACAACAACCCAATCTCCTCATCATTATGTCGGACGAACACGCCCCGATGTTCAGTGGACCTTATGGACACCCGCTTGTTCAAACACCGCACATGGATAGACTCGCGCAAGAGGGGGTCACTTTCACGAATGCCTACTGCAATTCACCGCTCTGTATGCCGTCGCGGATGTCGTTTATGACAGGTAAATATATTCATCATATTGGCGCGTGGGATAACGCGGCACCGTTGCGACCGGACGCTGTCACATGGGCACACCTTCTACGCACCGCAGGTTATGATGTTGTGCTTTCAGGAAAACAGCATTTTGGCGGGATGGACCAGTTGCACGGTTTTCGTGCACAGCTCGCCCGGGACCTACACGCTGAAAGACAACACGGCCTCACAGACTGGGAGAACGGTACACCACCTGCTCGCCGGCCATGGCAAGGACTTGCACACGCCGGGCCTGGAACAACTGTGGAAATTGAGGTAGATGACCTTGCAGAAGCCGCGGCTCTCACATATCTGCGCGACCGGGCAGGCCAGGAACAGCCGTGGGTGCTCAATGTTTCGTTCATCGCACCCCATTTTCCGCTTGTTGTGCCGCAGCGGTTTTGGGACCTCTATCCGCTTGATGAAATCGATTTACCTAATATTCCGGATGGACACCTCGAAAACCAGCATCCTGTCTATCAGCGGATGCGGCGGACGTTCGGATGTGTTGATTTTCCTGAAGACCTGGTCCGCCGCGCACGTGCAGGATACTACGGTTTGATTACCTATCTCGATGAGAAGATTGGGCGGCTGCTTCAGACGCTTGAAGAGACCGGGCAGTTGGAAAATACCGTTGTTATCTATACCAGCGACCACGGCGAGATGAACGGCGAACACGGTATGTGGCGCAAATCAAACTTCTATGAGGCATCCGCTCGGGTGCCGCTCCAGATTATGTTTCCTGACCATCTCCCCGCCGGTAAACGTGTTGATGAAGTTGTATCGCTCGTTGATCTGACGGCTACACTGATTGACCTCACAAACGCGCCGAATGTGGGGCAGCTTGATGGGGATAGTCTGATTCCCTTGATACAAGGCACGGCAACCGATTGGAAAAATTTCGCGTTCTCCGAATATCTCGCCCACGGTGTTGAACGTCCGATGGCGATGCTACGGAAGGGGAGATACAAATTCAACTATAGCCTCGGCGATGCCCCTGAACTTTACGATATAGCAGAAGACCCTGGCGAATTTCGTAACCTTGCGCCTCAACCTGAATATCAAGCTATTTGCCGTGAATTGGAAGCGAGCCTCTTAGCGGAGTGGAATCCCGTTGAAATTGAGAGACAGGTCCGCGAAAGTCAGAAGGCACGGCTGCTTATCGATAACGTCACGGGAGGACAGTGGCGAAAAAAATGACTTCAACCGATAGGAAACCGAACCTCGTCTATGTCTTCGGCGATCAGCTGCGTTATCAATCGTGCGGGTACGCGGGGGATACACGGGCGCGTACGCCTAACATCGACCGGCTTGCCACAGAGGGAGCGAATTTTTGCAACGCGGTCTCTGGTAGTCCGATGTGCGCGCCGTATCGTGCCTCACTCTTCACAGGGAAATATAGCAGCAGCACCGGCATGGCAATCAATGAACTCCGCATGAACCCTAATCATGACTGCTTCGGACACGTTTTACATCGTAACGGGTACCAGACAAGTTATATCGGAAAGTGGCATCTTTGGGCAAATCAGTTGGGACATCATCACGACCCGCGGAATTCCTATATTCCGCCCGGCCCGCACCGACTCGGCTTTGATGGGGAATGGTCAGCCTATAATTTCCATCACACCTATTTTGACACCTATTATCATAAAGATACCCCTGAAAGGATTACGATTCCTGGCTATGAACCGGATGGACAGACAGATTTAGCGATAGAATACCTTCAACGCGCCGCAACAGCAGATAATCCGTTCGCGCTTTTCCTTTCAATCGGCACGCCGCACGACCCGTGGACACAGAACAACGTCCCGAGTGCTTATTATGAGATGTTCCAAGATGTTGATTTTCCGTTGCCACAGAACTATCGTGAAGAGAACGACCCGTACGGTGATGCATGGGCTATGATGTCCGCGGCAAACCGTGCGAAACTCCCCGAATGGATGCGTGTCTATTACGCAATGACGACCAATCTCGATTGGAACATCGGTAGATTGCTGAGTGCTATTGATGAACTCGGATTGCGGGATAACACAATCTTCGTGTTTACGTCTGACCACGGTGAAATGTTCGGTGCCCAGGGCCGCAAGGCAAAAAATATCTTTTATGAAGAAGCAGTACGCGTGCCGTTTCTTGTCCGCTGGTCTACGCAAATTCCGGCGGGGTATGTTACAGACGCATGCTTGAATACCCCGGACGTTATGCCGACCCTGCTGTCTATGATGAATCTGCCAATTCCGCAGGGTGTAGAGGGCGCCGCACTGCATCACGCCGCGTTTAACGAACCGTTTGATGAACCGGATGCCGCGTTTATGCAGGGAATGGGGTGCACTGCAAAATGGGAGGATGGTCATGAGTGGCGGGCTCTCCGAACGAAGCGGTATACTTACGCTGTTCACCGTCCCGATGGATGTGAGAAACTTTTTGACAATACAACCGACCCGTTTCAAACCCGCAATTTGGCGGATGACACCGCCTCGGCAAACCTCCTATGTGAATTCCGTGAGATGCTAAAGCAGCGTATGGACACGCTTAACGACACCTTTGAAGCATGCACATGGTATCGGGATAATTGGACAGAAGAGCGGGTGATTCTGCGTACCGCAACGCTTAGCTAGCCTTTGTAGAGATACCACTTAGTTTTATCTCGGCTATAGGACGTTGGTTGTATCAACAAGTAGGCCTGCGTCTTGGAGCCCTTGGCCGAGTTTTAGTTGCCAGTCATTAATACCACATCGCCTTATCAACAACATTTTGTAGCGGTTTTCCCGCAGCGAACCGTCGCGCATTTTCTAAGAAAATCTCAAACCGACGTTCTGCAATATTCTTCGCATCCTTAACAGCGATATGCGGTGTTATCAACACATTCGGCATTTGCCACAGCGGACTTTCGGCAGGCAACGGTTCAACTTCAAACACATCCAACCCACATCCCGCAATACTCCCCTGTTCTAGTGCCTCGACAAGGTCAGCAAGTTTTGTCGTTTTGCCACGGCCGATATTGATAAAGTAAGCGGTTGGTTTCATCAGTGCGAATCGGTCTTTGTGCCACATGCCCTCCGTTTCAGGTGTGTGCGGGGTCGTGACGATAACAAAGTCAGCGCGCGGCAGGAGTGTGTCTAATTCGGCAGGGGCATGTTTTTCAACGAAAGGCACTGCATGCTCCCATCTTGCGTCAACGCCGAGCACTGCCATGCCAAATTCGGCACAGAGCCGCGCGGTTTCATGTCCGATACCCCCTACGCCAACAATCAACGCAGTCGCCTGTTTGAGGTCAATATATTCACTTTTGCGAGCGTTATGGCTCCAGGTGCCTTCCCGTTGTGCATCCATATAGTAGGGCAAGCCGCGCGCCAGCGCGAGCACGAACATCATGATATGTTGTGCAATATGGTCGTTGTAAATACCCCGTGGGTTGCAAACGACCACGGGATGTTCAACAAGGGCAGGATAATAATAGCCGGGGAAGGGGCCAGCGGCGGGATTTTGTAACCAACGTAGGTTTTTCGCTAACGGCAATTGTTCAGGAGACACCCACCCGTAGACCGCCTCTGCATCGGGGAGATGTACGTTCACCTCTTCATCTGTCTTCGGTAAAACGACGGTATATTCGGGCAATTCGTTTTGAAGACGTTCAGCCCATGTCTGTGATTCCGAGTTCTGCGGGGGCATTATAATAAGTTTCGGCATGATTTCCGTTCCTCTCTGTTGCTTTTACGGTTTAAGATATGCCTATTTTAGCATAGCAGCATCAGAGGTGCAAGGTTTTTTTGGGGTTTGAAAAATTTGTTGACAATTATTATTGTTTAACGCTATAATTTCATCTATGCAGTTGAAAACCCTTACCCATGGTTATAGGAGGCTTGAAATGAATATCCAAACGATACTAAATCAAAAGATGGAAGAACTCCGTCCCCGGGCCCCGGAACTTCACGCCCTTTTGGATAAAATTCTTAAAAACAGAGCGGGTCAGGGCGATTACACTATTGACCGGCACAAACTACCTGAACAGGATATTGAGGCGATTCTCAAAGAAATTCAACAAGCACAGAACCCGGAATAGAGAATGGAAGTTATGGAAACGCCCCTAAAACTCAACTTTGATAAAGGCACCCTCACCCTACAGAACGTCCCAGAGGCACTGCAAACACAACTGGTACATATCCGCTGGGACGAGCGTACCCTCACTTTTCGCGCACCTGCCTATCACTATCGCCACATTGTTTCGCAGCTGCGGGCACACGACATCCCGTATCAGGACACCGCCCGACAGTTCACAGTGGAATCCTTCACAAACCAAAAAGATGTAACCCCTTATCCGTACCAAACTGAGGCGATTGATGCTTGGCACGCCAACGGGAAGCGTGGCGTTATTAGTCTACCGACAGGTGCTGGCAAAACACTCATCGCGATTATGCTAATTGCGGATACACAACGGCCTACGCTTGTGCATGTGCCAACGTTGGATTTAATGCACCAGTGGTATGACGTACTCACAGAACACTTCAATCAAAAGGTGGGTTTGTATGGGGGCGGGTATCACGAATTGGAGCCGCTTACCGTGACGACGTATCAATCCGCGGTGATGCATACACCGTATTACGGCAATCGGTTCGGTTTCGCTATTTTTGATGAGTGTCACCATCTGCCGGGGGAGCAGTATCAATACGCGGCCCTCAGCAGTATTGCCCCGTTCCGTTTGGGTTTGACAGCTACACCTGAACGCGTTGATGGTAAAGAGACGCGGCTCTATTCCCTCGTCGGTGAACGTTGTTATGAGGCGAAGGTGCAAGACCTTTCTGGGAAAACGTTGTCGCCATATCGTGTTGTCACGATAGCGGTTGAGATGGAGGACACGGAGCGGGTTCGGTACGAGGAGGCGCGTAGCATCTACCTGAATTTTCTAAAGCAGGAGAAGATTAATATGGGAAGTCCACGCGGGTGGCAAACATTTCTCTGGAAAACGTCCCGCTCCGAAGCGGGACGCGCGGCTTTCAAAGCATATCTCACCCAAAAACGTCTCAGTTTTGCCTCCACCACAAAACAGGAGTGGGTGTGGAAACTCATACAGCGGCATCGCGGGGACCGGATTCTCATTTTTACGCAGGATAACGACACGGCGTATCAACTCGGAACGCGTTTCTTTTTGCCTGTCCTAACGCACCAGACGAAACTGAAGGAACGGAACGCTTTTCTGAACAACTTTCGCGATGGCACCTATTCTATCCTAGTCACCTCCAAAGTGCTGAACGAAGGTGTGGATGTACCGGAGGCGAACGTTGCCATTATTGTTTCTGGGAGTGGCAGTGTACGGGAGCATGTGCAACGGCTTGGACGTATTCTCCGTAAGCGGGAAGGCAAACAGGCAGTGCTCTACGAGCTCATCTCTAAACAGACCGGCGAACATTTTGTTAACAAACGGCGGAGACAACACCACGCTTACCAACCGAGGTAGGAGACAAAACGATGCTCACCAAAAACCTGCTCCGATACAAAATTCAGAGTGGGCACATCGTACCCCAATTTGTCAATCCATCAGATAGCGAACTGTTGGCAATCGCTGAGCAATTAATCGCGGTTTTTGAGGAATCTCCAAATCAGCAGCGGGCGGCGGTTTTGCAATCCAGCAAGCAAATTATTGATGCTACCCCGGGGGTACTTGTAGTCAAACGTGGGCTTGAAAAACTTCTATTGGACCGGACCGAGTTTGATACCGCGCCCAACGAGGAGTTGATTGCATTTCGGCAAAAACTCTTTACAGAGACAAGTCGCTTGCTTTCGCACGAACCGTTTCCGAGCTATGATGATTATCAGCAACGCGTGCAAGCGACGTTTGATGAAACGGACCTTGGGGCGAAACTCTACGCCGATTTACCAAGTTGCCAACCGGTTGTCGCATTTAAAACGGTCTCTGCTGAACGTTTACTGCACCGCTATAACGCCGCGCAGGTGCAAGGATTGCTTCTCCACTGTAACACGCTCACGCTCACGCTTGCCGATTCCATGACGGCTGAACTGCGGCAGCTGTTCAAATATCTGAGATTCAACCAACTCCTCTCTACAATTCGGAAGGAAGCGGAGGCGCGGTATCAGATTACAGTGGATGGTCCACTTAACCTCTTTTACAAAACGAAGCGGTACGGCATGAATCTGGCGAATTTTTTCATGGCGGTGCTGCATCAACCGAAGTGGGAACTGACTGCCGAAATTCAGTTTCGGAATTCGCGCTCCTATAGATTGTGTCTTGATGAATCGTGCGGTATCGCGCCTATTTCGCAACAATTTCTCGCCTATATCCCCGAGGATATCCAACTTTTTCAGGCGATGCTCCGCAATAAGACAGATGAATGGGACATCAGTCCGGGTAGCCATTTCCTCCCTTTAGTCGGTGAACTTTACTGTTTTCCTGATTATATCCTCACTCACAAAAGCGGTGTTAAAACGGCGATTGAGCTATTTCATCCGTGGCATCAAGGGCATCTGATTGCGCGGCTCAACACGTTGGCTGAACAGAGCGATGTATCTCTTATCCTCGGTGTTTCAGGGGAATTGAAAAAAAAGCCGCCTATCGCCGAGGCACTCGCAGCATCGACGTATTTCTCACAGTTCGGTTTTACCTTCCGGGATGTTCCAACGATGCGTGCGCTCCTTCCGATTTTGAATTCGCTCGTTCCCGCTGAAAGTGGGAACGATAATTGAATGCTAATGTGGGACTGACAACCGGCAAGAGTGTGTAAAGTTTTTGTACTATGATAAATGGAAGGATGGAAGGATGGAAGAGGGGAAGGGTGGAAGCGTGGATTTCGCGGATTGTCCGAGGTGTGGGCATCAAGGTTTTGTGATTAAGTTGCGTTTTTTGTCAGAATCGCGGATTACACAGAGAACACAGAGAACGCGGAAAAAGAGGGGTTTGGGTAAAATCTATAAACATATCGCCCCGATGGGGCTAGTTTGTGTGTTTTTTGGGTTTTCTATAAACATATCGCCCCGATGGGGCTAAGAGCTTACTGTTACCCCCAAGTTGCGTTAAGGGGGTCGCGTGCACAGCACGCTCCTACAGAAGAGCGGGCATGGGCTGGCGGATGGGGCGGGAATTGCCAGGTCGCGTGCACAGCACGCTCCTACAGAAGAGCGGGCATGGGCTGGCGGATGGGGCGGGAATTGCCAGGTCGCGTGCACAGCACGCTCCTACAGAAGAGCGGGCATGGGCTGGCGGATGGGGCGGGAATTGCCAGGTCGCGTGCACAGCACGCTCCTACAGAAGACGGGCATGGGCTGGCGGATGGGGCGGGAATTGCCAGGTCGCGTGCACAGCACGCTCCTACAGAAGAGCGGGCATGGGCTGGCGGATGGGGCGGGAATTGCCAGGTCGCGTGCACAGCACGCTCCTACAGAAGACATCGGACTGTTTGTACAAAAACTTTACGCACCCACCGGCAATTAAGTCTTGACTTTACCTATACGGTTGTGATACAATGAATACAGAAAGGAGAAAAAATGAGACGTTTTGAGACCCGAGGCCCCGTAGATGCGCAGAAAAATTATATCGTCTCACGGACTGAAGAGACGGCTGATTTCATCAACCGTGTCAAAGCGAGACGGTACGTCGTCATTTTCGCCCCACGACAAACAGGCAAAACTACCTTTTTCAGAACCGCCTTAGATAAGCTTACAACCGAAGAGCACACCTACTTTCCACTTCAATTGAATTTTGATACCTACGCTGAGCTCTCTATTCCCGAGTTTTACGGCGGACTATTCGAAGACATTCGCGAAGAAATTGAGACGGTTTTTGAGCAGCGCGGCAGCACGCCTTCCGAGACGTTGATGGAAATGTTGGATACCACCGAACTAACGAACGCTTTGTCACTGAGACAGTTCTTTAGCAAATTTGTGAGATTGCTAAACGTCCAACACATCGAGCAGAGGGTTATCCTTATCATAGATGAGTTTGATGGTATCCCCCAAGAAGCTGTGAGCGGTTTTCTAAATGCGTTACGCCACATCTACCTGAATACCAAAAACCGATGTATTCACAGTATCGGTATCGTCGGGGTCAAGAGCATCACACAGCTGAATTACGACCGTTCTATCTCCCCCTTCAATATTCAAGACGATTTCGACCTGCCCAACTTCACACTTGAACAGGTGCAGGAACTGCTATCACAGTATACGGAGGAAACCGGACAGCCCTTCGCACAAGAGGTTATTGAGATGCTGCATCGGCAGACAGGTGGACAACCCTTCCTTGTCAATAGGTTCGCACAAATTCTCACAGAGGACTTGGATATTCCGAAAACCGAGACAATCCACACGGAACACTTTTTAACCGCGCACACACATATTATTCAAGAACGAAATGTCAACATTGAACATCTCATTACCAATATCCGAAGAGACCCACGTTTTAAAAATATTCTCATGAAGATTGCCACTTATGAGAGCCGCGTCCGTTTCAATCCAGACAATCCCCTCATCAACGAACTTACTACTTATGGGGTTATCAAAAAAGGTGCTGCTGGAAGATGTGAAATTGCCAATCCGATTTACCAGCAACGTATCCTGCAAGCATTCACCTCCCGGTAAACGGACTCGAACAGCAATATTACAAAATTGCCTTTTTCAAAAAATAGTTGTATAATTTAATTATGAATATTCATCAATTAATAGGAAAAACTGTCGGGGCTGCCGTTTCAGGCGGGCTCGATAGCTGCACAATTACCAAATGGTTAGTCGATAAAGGGGTCAACGTTGTCTGCTTTACAGCTGACCTCGGACAACCGGACGAACGAAACGTCGAAGAAATTCGGGAACGCATGCTGGCATGTGGCGCGCAAGAGGCGGTCATTGTAGATGCAAAAGATGCCTTGGCGGCGGAAGGCCTCCGGCTCATTCAGTGTCAAGCGATGTATGAAGGGGGGTATTGGAACACAACAGGCATCGCTCGACACGTTACGGTAAAAGCACTGCTGCCGGAGATGGAAAAACGGGGTATCACTATTCTGACGCACGGGGCAACAGGACGCGGGAACGACCAGGTCCGTTTTCAACTTGCAACCAATATGCTTTCCCCACACTTCTCTGTTTATGCGCCGTGGCGAGACGGTGAATTCCTGAAACAGTTCGGCGGCAGAAAAGAGATGATAGATTTCTGCCAAGCACACAGCTTACCGATTACTGCAACACATGAAAAACCCTACTCAACCGATGCGAATTTGTTGGGATTGACGCATGAAGCGGGTAAGTTGGAATCCCTAAAAACGCCGGCTGACTTTATTACGCCGGGAATGGGGGTGCATCCGAAAGACGCGCCGGATGATATAGAACACTTCACCGTAACTTATGCGCGAGGCATACCTGTCGAGGTGAATGGAAGCCCTTGCACACCGCTTATGAGTTTGCTCGAAGCCAATCGAATTGCGGGGCGGCACGGTGTAGGCATCGGCATTCACACTGTTGAAAACCGGTTTGTCGGGATTAAAAGCCGAGGCGTTTATGAGTCGCCAGGGATGGAATTGTTAGGGCAGTGTTACGAATATCTGCTCCAACTGATTTTAGACCGCCGGGCGCGGCGGCATTTCGAAAGTGTAGCGGACACAGTTGCAGAACAGATCTATCAGGGTTACTACTTTGATGCTGCCACACAGGCACTGCTCGCTTCAATTGAACCGTTGACACATTTGGCAAGCGGGACTATCACGGTAGCACTCTATAAGGGAAATGTAGCGTTTCACGCTGCGAGCGGTGTTCCGCATTCACTCTACTCCGAGGAGACCGCGTCTATGGAGGCAATTGGCGATTTCGACCACGCCGATTCGGAAGGTTTTCTGGCAGTGCTTGGGGTTGGGGCACGCGCATCGGCTATTGCAGGGCAGACATCAGAGTAGCCGCTCCACGTTTTGACGTTTTTCCGCAATGTCCGTTTGGCTGATGTAAAGGGGTGTATTGCGCTCGGGATTCCGGCCCCGAGAGTAAACGGAGGATAACACAATACTTCGGCCCGCACAAATGCGACTCTGGATAAGGATTGGAATGCATTTTGATTTGCTCTTCCACTGAGCTACAGTAGGCTTCACATGACACATGCTCAGACTGCTGGCAGGGCTCGAACCTGCGACCTAATCATTATTGATAACACACTCTCTCGACCCAGAGTTTAAGTTCGGCTACAAATCAGAAGAGGCTGCCGAGATTCCTCAGGCAGCCTCCATCCCATTATGACTAGTTATATATTGTAACACATTTCTAGGCTGGTTGTCAAATTAAAATTTTGGGGTTTTCTGTCCCTCAAAATTTCCGCCATGGTAGGAGGCATTCTCGACATGCCTTCATTCATCTTTTTCATACGGATCGGTTTTCGTCAGTTCCCCATTTGGCAGTTCGTAGTAGATGTGCCCATTAAAAGAGTAGACGTTGGGAATTCCCTTTTTGCGATTCTCTTCCTGTGCTTTTCTGACAGCCCGATTGGCAATCTTTTGCATCTCATGTGCCCATTTGTAGATTTCAGGGCTTAGTTTATCTTGACCCATTATGTACCTCCATTGCTAACGTCTCGTATAAACAGTTCAAAGAACTCTCTATCTGTGACAGTGAATTGATCCCCCTTACCAAAGGCGACCTCCTGGGCATGTTCCCCAGAATTGTAGTACAAACTCCAATGGTCCACCTGATTTTTGTAGGTGTGCCAGAAGTTGCGTTTGCTACGATAAAATCGACGGACAATGTCCTCCGTTGGTACATGGTGTCCGCCGCCTCTCACTCGATTTTGCACACGTTTGATGCACATCTCAGGGGATTTGAGAAAGATAAAGACAATTGTAACTGTCCATCCAGCATCTTGCAATTGATGGATTATCCGCTCAAACCCTTTTCCTGATAGGGTGACTTCGACAGCAAAATCCTTCTCCGCTTCGATGAGTCGGTAGAGCTCGTCGAAAAATAGGCGGCCTGCTTGAATTTTAACTTTGTCAAAGTCCGCTGTCGTGGTGGCCAGTTTTTCTGCGATAAAGTCGGCACTAATGTATTCTGCCGCCGAATCACGGAGATATTCAGACGCGAACGTTGTTTTACCCGCCCCGTTTGGACCGGCGATGATTGTTACATTTTTTGGCACGGTTAGTCCTTTCTATTTTCTAATAGCGGTTTTCAGAACACGTATCACCAGATTCCCGGTAGCCTATAATAGTATACCACAGAAACAGAAATTATGCAGGGGGTGTGTCTGGATTTGTTTTTTCGTTGACCCTTTTTCTCAAAAACGTTATAATTTCTAATCAAAAGAGGTGACAGTTCTGCTGTTTCGTAAAACCTACTTTCTAATTATGCTACGAAGGAGACTATAGATATATGGACAAAATTAGAGTTGCGTTTATCGGTTGTGGGGGGATGTCTTCACAGCTGCAACAGTGCATTCCAATGGTGCCGGCGTTCGAATTTGTTTCCACTTGCGACCTTGTTGAAGAGAAAGCACGGTCAAATGCTCGAAGGTTCGGCGCACTCCGCCATTACACCGATTACGATGAGATGCTGAAAACGGAAGACCTCCACGCTGTCGCTGTTGTGGGCAGACCGGAGGATAAACTGCATCGGGACATCGGTATTGAATGCCTGCAACGGGGGTATCATATCTATACCGAAAAACCGCCAGCAACAACCGCTGAAGGGGCGAAAATGTTAGTTGATGCCTCAGTTGAGACTGGCAAAACGGGGATGGTCGGCACAATGTGGCGACATGCACCCGCACATCAGATGGCGAAACGGTTGATGAACGAGGACGATTTTGGCACGGCATGCCAATATCATACGCGTTATCTTGCACCGGGACCACGGCTTCAGGCAGCAGGCTCACCGTACGCGTGGCCCTTCATGCTCGATCAGGTGATTCATCCGACCGACTGCATGCGTTTTTTCATGGGGCAGGTCAGCCAAGTGTTCGCAATCGGTGAAATTGATGGCGCGTCAAGCACCGTGTCGATGTCTGTCAATCTCCGTTATGAAAACGGCGGTATCGGTACAATGACACTCGGTACTGGGCCTGTTCTGGAGGCGATGGTTTTTATCAAAGGCACGAACAATCAAGCGATTCAAGTGTTTGAAACGCGGAAGCTGCGGCGGTATCGGGTGCCGACCTGGCTCGGCAGCGGTGGCGGATATGCGGATACACCGACCGAAGAGTGGACTCTCAACACGGCATATCACGGTATCGGCAGACCTGGGTATCTTGAAGAGATGCAGCATTGGGCACAGTCGTTGCAAGCCGAAACACAACCGCATTCAAGCCTTGAGGATGCGTATCAGAACATGCGCGTTTTGGAAGCAATTAGCCGTAGCATTGAGACTGGCGAGATTGTTCAAATATCAGTTTAAAGGAAACCTTCATGAACTGGGCACCGCGTGTAAAACCTATTAAAATAAGGCGTTTATACCGATATGCTAGGCTCGGCATCTATGACGATATATTGTTGCACGATGTCGGTTGGGAGCTCTACGCTCGCTGTGCTGATATAGTGACAGTGAACAATGTTTACCGTGAAGGGCGCGTGCCTTGTCCACAATGCAGCACAAAGGTCGTTCGCCAAATTGACCCGCTTTTTAGTACTGGCGAAGGGGGGACGCGCGAGAATTGGTTTCGCTGTCCGCACTGTGCCAAACGGTTGCTCTGGCGCGACTGCCGTCAAGCTCTCCGAAATACCCCTAGGTGTTTTATCTGTCGTTCTGTCTTGCGGAAAAATGGTGAGTTGTGGTGTACCTGCGGTAAAACTTGGACACAGGTGACTTACAATCAGTCTGTGAGAACGCGGGTCCGGCTGCCGTGTCCACACTGTCATAATCTTGTCCGTAGACCTGAACCTGCTGCGCAGGTGCGAACGGTTAAACATCGTCCCTCGATTCCGAAACCTGAACTGAAATGTCCAAAATGTAACGGAACAGCACAACGGACCTCTGGTAACCTCGCGTGTACTGTATGTGGTTATAAACGTCAGTGGCGAAAATACCGCAAAAGTCTGAAAAAGAGAGATGAAAAACTTGTGTGTTCGAGTTGTGGATATGCCTTTAGGTGGCAAACGTGGCGGAAAAGTGCTCAGACGCTGCGAACTGGGAATCCGAGGCCTGCCCGTGAATTCGTAGAAAAATGGCTTAGATGTCGAACTCCACAACAGCGCATGATACAGATTGATATGCTGCTGCAGACGTTGCACGGCAGAGGCCCTTTAGCACCGTTGTTTATTGATAGCGGTGAGCATTGCATCCGACAGATGCTAGATGACCTGGCATCTTAGGTTTGCATATTTTCAGATTATGCTACAGAACGCAAGAAGAGGACGGTGAAGATATCATGCAGCTTTTAAATGAAGCTTTTCCTGTCAATCAACTTTTATTAGGCGACTGTTTAGAGATTCTTCCCGCTTTTCCCGATGACAGTTTTGATTGTTGTATCGCCGACCCGCCCTTTAATGCTGCGAGCCCGAAAGGGTTGGGATGGGCATTTAGTTCCCATGTTACCATACAGGAACAGTGGGATATGTTTTCAAAGGACGACTATTTTCAATTCACGGTTAATTGGATTAGAGAGGTTTTGAGGGTACTAAAACCTAACGGAAACCTGTTCGTTTTCGGCTCTTTTCATTGCATTTTTACAATCGGGTTTATTCTTCAAAGTCTATTTAACAGGCGGATAATCTCTCAAATTGTTTGGTATAAACCGAATGCACAACCCAATATTACCTGCCGAATGTTTACCGAGTCTGCTGAATTTATCCTGTGGGCTGTTAACAATGAAAGCGAGAAAGCTAAAAATTGGACGTTCAATTATGAAACTGTGAAGGCGATGAATAAGGGAAAGCAGATGCGAAACGTATGGGAAATTCCGCTGACTAAGCCTTCAGAACGGAGGCATGGGGAACACCCATCGCAAAAGCCGCTGGCAGTTATCAATCGACTTATTTTAGCGGGCACAAATGAAGACGACCTTATTCTCGATCCGTTTTCTGGAACCGGAACGACAGCGGTTGTCGCTGAACAGCATAACCGAAAATGGATTATGATTGAGAAGGACGAGGCGTACCATCAAATTGCTCATAAGCGAATCGATGAAGTGTCTCATAGATTATTGGAGGATGATTCAGAAATTGAGTGGTGAGAAGACAGTTGAATTTGAAGCGGGGAAAGAAAGCCGCACTCGGGAGCTCGTTCCTACAGAAGAGGGCCTATCATTGAAAAAAAAGGTTTGACAAGTCGCATGCCCATGTAGTATCCTATAGGTACATTGTTAGTTACGATATGCACCTCGGAACACGGTTTAAGGCGGCGATTCGCGCGACAAAATGAATTGTAACCTCTTCAGGACTTACTTCGGGGAATTGTATGCGAGTGTACCTTGATAACTGTACTTTTAATCGTCCTTTTGACGATCAAACTCAGATTAGAATCAAACTCGAAACAGAAGCCAAATTATATATCCAGGAAAGAATTCGAGATGGGACTTTGGAATTAGTATGGTCATACATGCTTGATTACGAGAATCTATCAAATCCATTTGAGGAACGTAGAAATACCATTCAAAATTGGAAAGCACACGCTTTAATTGATATAGATGCCAATCTTGAAATTCTTACAAAGGCGAATGTTTTGAAAGGAATCGGTTTGCGAAATAAAGATGCTCTCCATTTAGCTTGTTCTGTTGCAGCAAAATGTGACTACTTTGTCACCACAGATGATGCAATTCTCAGGAAGACAGTTAGTTTTAAAGAGATTAAGGTTATAGACCCTCTCGATTTTGTTAGGAGTATATTCCATGATGACAGATGAACAACTCAAAGTAGAAGGCTTAAAGGCTCTTACGGAAGCCTTGGGCGATGTCCAAGCTGAAAAGTTCATAGCATTGATTATGCGTTCTCGGTTTGATTACACCAAATGGCAGAGAACACTGTGGGGGGAAAAGAGCGTGGACGAGCTCAGTGATGCAGCAATGAAACTGAGAAATCAAAAGATGGACGTAGTTGACAATGCCTGAAGGTCAAATAGTTTGTGAAACGGAAACACTTGCTACGGTCGAATCGCTGCAGGCGGATTTTGAGGCACTCTATATTGAAAAGAAAAATAGACTGTAGGCGTGATTTGCTAAATCTAAAAAAATTGATTTTTTGCTATTTATGTGCTATACTACAGTAAAAATAGTTTTTAGACACAGGTGAACCGAAGGAGCATATCAGATGGCGGAATTGTTAAAAGAACTTCGCGTATCCAACGATGCGATGAACGCACCAGAAGAATTACGTGCGCGGATGTCAGAGGAGGGATACCTCTTTTTCAAGAAACTGCAAGACCCCGACAAACTCTGGGCATTGCGAAGAGAGATGCTGACAACAATGCAAGAAGGCGGATGGCTTGTCGCAGGTACGGACCCGATGGATGGCATCGCCGATATTTCTACGCAGTGCACCGAGGGCGACTCCGAGTACACCGATGTATACCATGAAGTGTATAAGCTAGAGGCGTTCCATCGTTCCGGGCACTGGCCTGAAGTGGTCAATATGGTGGAGAAAATCGTCGGTAGAGATGTGCTACCGCATCCACAGAAGATTGCACGGCTCTGGTTTCCGAAGTATACCGCGCACACGACACCGATACATCAAGACTTCGTTCACTTTCAAGGTAATTTTCAGACCTATACCTGTTGGGCTCCTGTCGGGAATTGCCCGATTGAGTTAGGGGGGTTAGCAGTTCTGCCCGGTTCGCATAAGGTGAATAGAGTGATGGAACATCATTTTTCCCTTGGGGCTGGTGGGCTCTGCGTGAATACGGACGAGCTGTCCGGTGAATTTTACTCCACAAACTATGAAATTGGCGATACCCTGATATTTCCTGCCCTGACTATCCACAAAGCGTTACCGAATTTAACGGAAGACCGATTGCGCGTTTCATTGGACAACCGTTATCAGGCAGTCGACGACCCGATTGCGGAGCACATGCTTGAGCCGCACCTAAATATTTTCAACTCGCTTCAATGGGACGATGTCTATCGCAATTGGGAGTCTGATGAACTACAGTATTATTGGAAAGCACACGACCTCACTGTCCTGCCGAGAGATTTCAGTTACGGAAACAAGGGGTTTGAGGAGGCGTTGGCGTTGGCCCGTGATGGAGATGCGCGGGCAGTGCTACAATTAAACCGTATTATCAAGCGGGACAGGACGACTGAGCAGGCGCAGCGAGCAGTGGCGGTTTTGCGGCAAGCGAATGCTGAAACTTCAATAAAAAACAGAGCATGAGATGCCGTGTTTTTTTTACTACGCTTGTACCGGTGTTTCAGAGAGGACTTTCTTGTATTGATAAGTCCAATCGACAACCCGATACCCGAAGTTGTTGTAAAACAGGAGTGCCCGGTAATCATCCCACCCTGTGCTAATTGCTGCATGTCGGTAGCCGATTTTGTGCATCTCTTGTAGTGCGGACTGCAGCAAGAATTTCCCTATCCCTTTTCCCTGAAACGGCTCTTCGACCGAAAGCCAAGTTGTATATAACCACTCTTGTGCATCTGCGTGGTTGGAAAACTCACCGCCAGAGACAGAACAACATTCTCCAATCTGTTCATTCTCTTGATAGATTTTAACGATGCAGTCGGGGTATTGTCCGCGTTCCTGCACCCGGTTCACTGAAAGCTTTAGGGGTATAGGTGCGGGCATTGGAGTGACAACGTAGTTTTTCCAGTCTAAAAAGATCCAGCGCGGTTCGGGACGGTATTCGTTAAATCCAAGGAGTGCATGAACTTGACCAAGGGCGTTAGATAGATTGGCGTATTCAAGATGATAGCAACGATATCTAAAGGCTGATGGGAAAGCGGAAATTTGGGTTACGTTAAATGCTTTTAGATAGGTTTCTGCTTTTTCAAGAACAGCTTGTCCAGCAGGACGCACCCCAGGTTCGTACCCCAGGAATCGGATAACGCCTATATTCTTTTCATCTGTATTGGTATAGAAACCTATATGAATGAATGCCTGCACCACACCATTTTGTATCGCGACGAACGCAGTTGGAGCATCAAGTCTATCATCCCTATTGTTGATTTCATCTGTAACGTCACGCATATCGACAGCAAATTCCTCCGCTTTCACAGGATAACAGTGTGGAACGTCAGCGGTCACTCGATTGTAAAATTGTGTGACAGGTGTTAGCATATCGGGGGTGTATTGAAAAATTTCCATCTGTTTTTCTACTCCTTTTTACTGAACTTCCCACAGAAGAATTGTGCCATCCGAGCTACCACTTGCAAGCGTTTTGCCATCCGGACTGAACGCTATGGTATCAACATCCCATTTATGCCCGTAGCGTATCGACTTTCGTCGTCCGGTTGCTGCATCCCACAAATAGATGTAGCCGTTATCATCTACACTTGCCAGTGTTTTCCCATCAGGTGAATATGCAATTAAATCAGCCAGGTCGTCATGTCCTTCCCAGCCACGCCTCTGGTTTCCGATATCCAGAATAGCCTTAAAGGTGTCAGATATTGTTAAGTGATCTTCAAAGGTCTTTTTATGTTCGCCTGTCTCTGTGTCCCATAACTGAACGCGCCATCCGCCGCTGGCGAGTGTTTTGCCATCGGGTGAATATCTGATAGGACCTCCATTACCAAAAAACAGTTTATATTCCCCCGTAATTAGATCCAATAACCAAATCTTGACACCACTGGTCGCTAGCGTCTGGCCATCTGGGGAAAACGCCAGAGAGGAGGCGCGTCCATTTTGATTAACAAAAATGTGTGTCTGTTTTCCTGTAATGACATCCCAGAACCGAATTGTTCGGTCCTCCGAGCAACTCGCTAACATTCTACTGTCTGGGGAAAATGTCACATAACGGATATGCTCCGTATGCCCCTCAAGAATTTGTTTATGCTTACCTGTGTTTGCATCCCACAAATTTATCGTACCCCTCCAATCGCCACTAGCGATTGTGCGGTTATCCGGGGAAAACGCTACGGAACGTATACCAGCTGTATGTCCTTTAAGCGTCAATTTGTGACTTCTGGCATCTATATCCCACAACCAGATCTGGTAGCCACACGCACTTGCTAAGGTTTTACCATCGGGCGAGTATGCCACAGAGCGGACAGAATGCTTATATCCTTTGAGGGTCAATTTGTCCTTTTCTGCTATAAGGTCCCAAAAACGAATCGTCCCACCCCAACTTAAACTTACAAGTGTTTTGCCATCTGGCGAATAGGCGACCGCTTCAACTGCATCTTCATTTCCGCGAAGGATTTTCTGCGGTTTGCCTGTGGCGACATTCCACAACTGAATGTGAGGGTTATCGCTGTTTCCACTCGCGAGCGTGCTCCCATCAGGACTAAACGCGACGGAATAGACCGGCCCCGCATATCCCAAAAGGGTTCTGATGTGTTGTCCGGTGGAGATATCCCAGAGTCGAATAATTCCATCCTTCCCGCCACTTGCCAGCAGCCGTCCATCTGGCGAATAGGCAATTGCATAAACCCATTTCGTATGCCCGGAGAGCGTTCTGATGTGTTTTCCAGTAGAAGCGTCCCACAACCGAACCGTGTTATCCCAGCTTCCGCTTGCAACTGTTTTGCCATCTGGCGAGAATGCAACTGAGGAGATGTTCCCTGTATGCCCAGAGAGGGTTTGTTTAGGTTGCCTAGTGGCAATATTCCACAGCTGAACTTTGCTACTATCATCTCCACTCACGAGCGTCCTCCCATCAGGAGAAAACGCTAAACACCGAACATCCGATGTATGCCCAAAGAGGATACCTTTCCGTTTGCCCGTCCTGCTATCCCAGAGCAGGATTCTTTCGTCGTCTCCCAAACCGCCCCCGCTTGCAACCGTTGTGCCATTTGGTGAGAATGCTACAGAACGGACAGGGTTCGCATGTCCGTTAAGAAGTCCAATTTCGGCACCGGTCCGTGTATCATAGAGCCAAACCCCAATCATACTTGCCACTGCTAACCGTGTGCCATCCGGCGACATCGCGATATCTTGGACATCTCCTTTACCAAGTCGTGCCTTTGCCCCCCTCGGCAGACTAAATTGGGTGTAGTCTTGCGCAACAGCACTTGCTATAAATAGAATAGAAACACACAAAAAGATAGAATTGAGAAACAGCCGCTTTTTCATTTTTTCCTCCAAAAAAATTGTTATTCCGTTTTTCTCTGTTACATTAGTTGCTAAGCGTTCCAGTTTTCTTCGAGAAAAATTGAATTATTTTGTCAGAATTGCGGATTACAGCGGTGTGGTTCAAATCCGATTTACAGCAGTGGCGCGTTTAACGCTTTTCAACTTGGAAATTAGCGTCCAGAGCCTTTTCGACCCGAACTTGTGATTCTTCAAGGTGTGCCACGGTATAATCATCCAGCTGCGCCTTGGAATTTTGAAGCACGTTTTGTAGACGTTCGTTGATTTGCCCGAGATGATGCCGCGCAAGCGACCTTGCATCTTCAGGGGTGCCACTATCCGCATCGAGCACTAATTTGATAAGCTGCTTCAGGTGTTCCCGCTGTAAACCTCGGCGGAAACTTGAGATGAACGCATCCGTATTCGACCACTGCTTTTCGTTAGCATTTCGTCCGAGTTCAATCCAAACGGCATCTGTAATCCCTGAAAAGAGTTCCGGCAATGTGAACACATCCTCACCGTCAGCAAACTTCAGCTCCGTGTCTAGAACGCGTGCAAGTACATTCGCATCGAGCAATCGTCCCAAAATTTGGCTCTGATTTCGCAGGATAACGTTGTGGAGTGGGTAATCCAAACGTGTGGAGCTCCAGCTATCTGTCCCCCAATCACTCCATCGTGTAATAGCCAGACTGTTGAGGAGCTCGGGGGGAAAATCGAAGGCTTCATCTGAAAGCGCGTGCTCCTTGATAAATTTCAGTGCGTCCCGCTGTTTTTTCGCTGGCACCGGCACATAAGGTAAGCGTCCATTTTTATCCCCTCTATGGTCGCGATGATGGTACTGTCCACCGATGAATCGCGATGCAAGAAACATGGAGGAACTATATGCACCAAGTAGAGACCGGAAGGCACGTCTCACGCGTTGATACCCCATACCATCCTTTGTAACCTTGTCGGCGATTTCGTCCCAGAGCCCACTGACAATTTCCCGACGTTGTTTGGCAAATTCAAGGGGATCTGCACCGAGATCCCAGCGATTTACCAACGGATCCAGATCGCGGTATTGATACATAGAGGCATCCCCATCTGTAGCATATCTCAATTCTGGGGTGGCAACCTTGGAGGCAATTTTCTGCAACTCAGGCAATTCGGCTTCAGGTTTACTAGCATCAATCGCTTTGTAGGCGTATTCAATCACCCAATAATCCCAAGGTCCAATTGTTGCAGTATAGTAGTCCCCCTGTTTTTTGCCTTCTGGTGCAATGTTTACTGCATCGTATTCCATGACAGAGCCGAGGAGGGCTTCCCCCTTTTTTCCATGCAAATCATCAAGCGAAAATATGGTGCTCGCTTTAAAGTTGTGTCGTAATCCCAATGTATGTCCAACTTCATGCATAATCAATGATTTGAGGGCTTGCCCGATAAATTCTTCAGGCAGTTCACCGCCATCTTCCATTAGACCCCGTGCTTGTAGGACGCTCGCCATGAATCCCATTTGCCGTGCAAGACCGGACGCTATCTGACAGTTGAAACGTGAATCGTGGTCCATCGGGTGGTGACGTTCGTGCTCCAATTCCTCAAAGAAGGTGGTATACTCGCGCTGCCAATATCTAATCCAACTCTCGCCGACCAGAATATCGGCATCTAGAATCTGTCCTGTCAATGGATTGACACGCGAGGGGCCAATTGCGAAAGATGCCCCTACAATCCAGCGAATCGTGTTATATCGTGCATCTTCGGGGTCCCACGTCTCATGGTCCTGTTGGATACGTGCCTCAATTGCATCCACGAACCCTGCTTTTTCGAACGCCTTATTCCATTCCAGAATCCCCTGTCTAACGTACGGTCGAAAACGGTGCGGGACAGTTTTTTCGATGTAAAAGATAATCGGATCTTTTGGGGGCGAAAGTTTCGCCTTTTTGTCTGCTTTCTCTAAATGCCACCGATTGACATAACGGATATAGGGTTCATCACTCGTTTGAAGGGAATAGTCTTTGATGGTCGTCATGAAATGCCCCATCCGGTCATCCGCCAGCCGGGGTTGATAGTTGTTTGAGGGCAGCCCAGCAAGACTGTAGTGGACTGTCAACTGAATACCACGACTGTCAGGTATTGTCTCTCCACCGCTACTTGCGGAGTAGACCGCTTTGACTCTTAGCTCAACGTTTTTCGGAAACGTTTTGATTGTTCCCCAGGTGCTACGCGTCTTGTCGAAACGGGCACCGCCGCCGATACTTCCGGCTAAAGGCGGCAGATCAGATACAAAAACGGGAGAGATATTGACGAGGAGACTCTTCCGTTGCGGGTGGACACTTTCCAGCTTGAGGGAAAATAGGACAGAGTCGCTATACCCTAGGTCAACCGCTTCAGCGATTGGTGTTCCCTGATTCGCCCGGAAGCGTACATTTTTTCGCACCAGATGGACACGGTCCCCGACGCGTCGCCAGACGAGCAGCCACTCTTCCAGAGTCATGCCTGAGAGCAGTCGGCCTGTTCCGATGCCGCGCGCAATGCTAATCATGCATAGAAAAGGTTTGTCCAATTGTGAGGGCTGAATTTCGCAATAGAGATTCTCTTTTTTCTGGTACAGTTTGAAAAACCCTTGATAACTTTTGCTATCTTCCACGACTTTATTAAAGTCTTCGTACTCTTTTTTCTTTTTTTCCGGGGTTTCCTGTGTAGCGGGTTTAGCAGTTGTTGCTGCTTCTTGTGCCATAATCGGTAGGCAAAAACCGCTTATCAGAAATATACAGGTACAAAATGTAAATATACGTTGCATCTCGCCTTCTCCTTATTTTTTGTGTGTTGTCTTGTGTTTCGGCGCGTCTGAATTACATGCGTTCTGATATAAAGTATATCATTTTTCCATTTTCTTTTCCAGATATATTCAAAGTTGTCCGATTTTAACGATAATGAATCCGCCGACTTCCATCGAAGGAGATACGCGGCCAATCGCGTTCCCAGTTTTCGGAGTGATAGGGAATATAGTGGCATGCTAAGGCATGTCTACGGGTTCCAGGGTGTAGCACAGGCGCGCCCCCGTGGATTAACCGCCCGTGAAATAAAACGACATCGCCGGGGTTCACTAACACCTGAATTTCATTGCCGCCATTTTCAAGAAAAACCTGCTCAACCCTAGGAAAATAGCGATGGGTCTGTTGCTGCTCGTAGGTCTCTCCCGGTAGTAATTTCATTGGAACATCGCTTTTTGTAATCAATTTTCCTTTATGTGAGCCGGGTTGGACGACGAGGGGCCCGTTGTGCTCATCTACCTGCACCATCGCAATCCATGCGGACATACAGTCCGGTAGATAGTATTGGTCCTGATGTCGAGGATGCTCTGAGCCCTCATAGAAGTGCATCGTTTGAATTGCCTCCGGTTCGTCTTCAAAACAGTCAGTAAGGGGTTTGTGCAAGCGGGGGTCGATGAGAAATTTTAGGGTGTCCGGATCATATAGATGCTGATTGAAGGTGCGGTATCCGTATTTATCCTGCTGGAAAAATCCGGGAAGCTGCTTGCGTCCCGCATGGAGGGATTCTACATGTTCAACGAAACGTTGACATTCGCCCTGTGTGAAAACACTCTTAAGGATAAGGTATCCGTTTTTCTGATAGAACGTTTTTTGCGTAGGTGTTAAACCTATGTGTTCAGGTGCCATTTTTGCTCCTTTAGAAATCCTTTTTCCTCGTTTAATTTTACCAAAAATTCCTTTAAGTGTAAACCTACGTTTTAAAAATGTAATTGTGCGGGGAGGCTAGGTTAAATTTTCGGGTCAAAAAATATCCTGATGTCTAATCTGCAATCTGTGATATAATTCTAATCAGGGCATGAGAAAAATAGGGAGGCATTCAGTCCTATGTAGGAGGGTTTTGTAACCCCAACCCTACTCGGAAGGGTTTTCAACAATAACCAATTGCCCGATTCATACTTAATTATGAATTTCACTATAACGTAAAAAGTATTCGAGGCATTCAGTTTTCAAATTAAGTTGCCTCTGAAAAACAGTTGACTTTTTAGAAAGGTAAAGGTATACTACTTATATGCGACAATTTGACCCGATTGTTACACACATTATGGGCCTTTTTTCTCAGGAGTTTGCGAACCTTGCTTCAATGAATCTGACCTTGAAGTTCTTGAGCAATTGGATACAAAGCAAGCTACCATTAAGGCCCATCAAAACGATTTAACTTTCAAAGTTCGGCGTTCCAATGGCGAGATGGTGATTCTCCACATAGAGGTACAAACCCGCGATAGCACTGACAGACCTATGTCGTTGCGCGTTTTAAGCTATGCAAGCGCGCTTATCCTTCGCTATGGGTTGCCAGTATATTCTATGGTGATTTATCTGGATCCGGCCGCGGGTCGCGGAGATACGGGCACCTACGCCTATGGAGATGACACAATAGGTTTGCGGCTCAACTATAAGGTCATCCGTCTATCTGATTTAGAGGGTGAACCATTTTTAGAGTCCCCTGCAATAGGTTTGCTGCCGTTTACGCCGTTGATGAAACCGCCTGCTGGTATGACAGCCGAGGCATGGGTTGAAGCCTGTGTTGCGAAGACACAAACGGCACCTGTTGACACACAGACGCGGGGTACGCTTTTATTTGCGCTATCTCTTCTTGGGAGTTTAGCACACGACCCGGAGCTTTTTCGGAAGTTTATATTGGAGGAAATTATGCAAGAGTCTCCGTTTTATGATACAGTTCTACAGAGCGGTATTAAACAAGGGATGGAACAAGGTATCGCCCAAGGCAGAGAACAAGGGATGGAACAAGGTATCGCCCAGGGCGTTCGCGACACATCCATTAGAAACATAATCGCTGTGCTTACAACGCGGTTCTCGGATGACGATATACATCGCGCTACACATAAGCTTGAGGCAATTGGTGATATTGAACGTTTCACCGAACTGCATACCCTCGCGCTCTCAGTGCCTAATTTCAACGCTTTCTTGATAGCACTTGATGAATAGGTCTTTTTCAACTTTAGTATAGTTAGATATGTGTTTACGAATACGGGCGGATCGGACTCCGCCCATACATTTCAAAAGGAGGCAGGCTTTTACTTTCTGCAATAGACTCCCCGCCTTGCGGGAATGCAGGAAGTGTTAGACAAAGATTTTTATGAAAGTAGCAGCAATGTTTGGCGAAGGTAAAGGCGGCGTAGTTGATAAACCGGACCCTCGCGCAGGGGGCGATGTCGTCGTCGTTAAAATCCACGCTGTCCCGATGTGTACGGAATACAAAGGTTTCAAAGGCGGCGGCACCGGCGAACACTTCGGGCATGAAGCCGCTGGAGAAGTCGTCGAAGTGGCACAACCCGGACGCGTCAAGGTAGGAGACCGCGTGGTGGTGCAACCCCAGAACGCTTGCGGCAAGTGTCAAATGTGCGTCATCGGTGAACACATTCACTGTATGAGAGGACGTAATATCCGGGAAGTCCTCGGCACCAATCCCGCCTCGGCGACCTATGCGCAGTATATGAACAAAATGGAAGATTTACTATCTCCCATTCCGGATGGAATGAGTTATGCACACGCTGGTATGGCATGCTGCGGACTCGGACCGACGTTCGGGGCAATGGAACAGATGGAAGTTGACGCGCTAGATACGGTGATGGTAACCGGTTTAGGTCCTGTAGGTTTAGGCGGTATCATCAATGCCAGTTATCGTGGCGCGCGTGTCATCGGGGTGGAAAGCCATCCGTACCGTGCGGAACTTGCGAAAAAGTTAGGGGCAGAGGTTGTACTGAACCCGAATGATGAGGATATTCTCAATCAAATTCGTGAACTAACAGACGGTGTGGGAATCGATAAGGCTGTTGACTGTTCAGGCGCATCTGCAGCACACCGGTTGATGGTCGATGCTGCCCGAAGAAAAGGACAGGTCACGTTCGTTGGGGAAGGCGGCGAATTTCCGCTTGCTGCCAGCCGGGATATGATCCGGAAAGGCTTAGTCCTACGTGGGAATTGGCACTACAACCTCGGTTTTTATCCGAAATTGATGCAAGTCATCCAGAATTCTGCTGAAAAATTGGATACATATATCACTCACACCTTCCCGATGGATGAGGTCCAGAAAGCGTGGGAATTGCAGATTACGGGTGAGTGCGGTAAAGTCGTGTTGGAACCGTGGGCGTAGTCTAACTAACAATCAAAATCCTACCCGATAGGCACGCTTTGTAACGTGCTTACCGGGTAGAAAAAATAAGCAATGGCACCGCCACTGCATTAGCATCCGCAGCCTCAGCCGCCTGATGTCTGCACCGGTTCGTTGATATCCGGTTCGGGGGGTGCTACTGTGCCATTCAGGTCCCCGTAGCAGAGTGCAAAACCGCCTTTGCCGAACCATGAACCGAGTGTCAAGTGATAATTATCAATATCGTTGTGGGGCAAAAAATCCGCCCGTTTGTTGTGGTCATGCCGCGCAAAGAAATAGTGCCGCTCCCCCTGCCAGTGCAGCTCACCGTTCACTGAAATCCGATTTGACACAAAGTGTAACATTCAGTTTTGGGTTCTGAACTCCCTTGAACGCACGCCCTGTCTATGTTTTCAAGCGGTTTCGACCCATTTTTTCCCAACACAAAAAAAACGGGTTGTGTCATTTCGACTGCCGGTTTTCGTTTATCAGTCCTACCTACTTTTTTTAGCGTTCTGCCGCCTACTTTTTGATGCGGTTCCGGTGCGAATGTTACATTTTTGACACAAAATGTAACATTCAGTTTTCGGTGTTGCATGTGCCTGAACGCACACCACGTCTATATTTGTAAGCCGTTTATAATCGCCTTGGACGATTTCGAAAAAATGAAATGTCACACTTTCGCTATCGGGGGCGCATCAGGTGAGTTGCAAACCGTGCCGCTTTCCTCCGAAAAATGTTTTGAGGTGCTGTTATATTAGTTGCGAATGGTTTGATTTTTCTTCAGAAAAAATATCGCAGACGTACAAAAACTTTACACACCCTTTGCAAGAAACCGAACGAGCTAAACCGAATTGGACCCAAAGCTAAAGCATTGGGATTGTTAAGCAAGACTCTTCATAAGAGGGAAACCTAGCGGGCGGGGGGACCCCGCCCAGAAGAGCGGGAAACCGTTGGTTCTCCCGAATACTGAGGGTTCTGCTAAATTTGCGTAAGTCCCGGTACTTTTTACATGAGCGATGTTTTTTGCAAATCAGGAACAATTTTCAACATTTCCTCTTCCAACATTTCCTCAGCTTCTTCAGATTGATGCTTCTCAATGATACCAGCACAGACAGCATCGCCCCAAATATTGACAGCCGTAACGAAACGTTCCATCAACCAATCAATTGCAATAATGTGAGTAATGCCTGCAACGGGTAAATTCAGGGTTCGCAGAAGGATTACCGAGCTCATAAAGCTAGCCCCTGGAACACTGGCTGCGCTAATAGCCATGAGCGTAGCGATTAGAACGACAAGGCACTGTTCTAGCGGTCCCATTGTGATACCGTACACTTGTGCGATGAACATTCCAATCACAGTAAAGTAAATTGCAACGCCGTTCATGTTGAGGGTCGCCCCAAGCGGTAAAATGAAAATGGAGGTCTGACTTGAGATACCGTTGTTATTCTCCACACAGTCCATCGTTAAAGGCAGCGTAGAACTAGAAGAAGCAGTTGAAAAGGCAGTTAGTAAAGCGGGCTGCATGCCCTTCGCAAAGGTCAACGGATTACGGCCCCCGATTCCCCACAGCAGGAACGGTAACACTACAACACTGTGTACCAATAATCCGATTAGCACGGTAGCACTGTATTTTCCAACTGCTATTAATTCTGGCAATAGGTTGGCGAACCCGCCGACTTCCCCGATCTTCGCTGCAATTAACCCAAAAATACCTATGGGAGCGAAATACATCACCCAATGAACAAATTGCATGATAGCCACGTTTACGACAAGAATTGAGTCAACTACAGATTCTGCCACCTGTCCTTGCATCAACAAGGCGTAACCGATGAGTAAGGAGAAAAAGATGAGCGGCAAAATATTGGCTTCTACCAATGCATTGAAAAGGTTCTGCGGAATCATCCCACCCCTTTCCTCATTACCAAGCAACATCGCTTTTAATGTTTGCAGTACACCGACCTGTTGGATGACAGGTTGTGCACCATCGATCGGGAGTTTGAAGGCAACCCCTTCGCCTTGCTGTTTGAGCCGAATCTGTGTTGCGATGTCTTCCACAAACAGCAGTGGTTCACCGGTTTCGGAACGGACATAAGTAGCCTTCTTAGATAAAGATGCCCAGGATTTCACCGTCACAGATATATCTGAAATAGACTCAATATGCCCAACAACGTTCTGGTCCATGAGAGCCAAGAGATATTTGCTAGAATAGTCCTGATGTGGAAGGTCTGATGTGACTACTGTACGTAAATCTTCGCCTACCAAGGTATACTGCAAATATGGATGTTCCTCACTCTCCCATTGGTTTGATGTCTGTTTACTGTTGGAAGCCATCACATCGGCGTTAGGCTCTTTTGTATCGAAATTCTTGCCGGGTTGTATGAGGTTAACAAAAACCAGCCCGATGATGCCAGCGATGATAGTCGTGGCAAGGAAATAAAACCCGGCTTTCCAACCGATATCATAGAGATTCTGAATGTCGCCAAGCCCTACCATGCCAACTATCATAGATAATATGACGAGTGGTACAACAATCATCTTGAGGAGGTTCAGAAATATATCACCAAGTAGCTTGGTATGGACTGCATATTCCGGGAAAAACCCACCTATCAGTATCGCAGCGGCGACAGTAATGAGGATACCGTAAAGTAAACCGCGTTCAGCTCTGTTATTTTTATTTTTTTCCATAGCATATCTCCATAGCGTGCTAATACTATTCCTTCCTTTTCTTTTCGCTGTTAGGAGCGAGCACCCGTTTGCCATTTTTTGACTCAAATGCACAAAATATCTGACTCGGCGTTTGCTATTAACAGCAATAACGACAACTTTATACGTAACATAGTGCATTGCAAAAACCGTGCCAATCTGTAAAATCTATTTTAATCTTTGCTTTGGACGCGTTGGAAACCTTTATCTGTAAAGGCAGTATCGGGAATATATACCAATCCGCAGCCTGAGGAGATGCTTGATAAGTTTTTTGGGAGGTTGTTTCAAAATGCAACAGCTTTGGTAGCAATTAGGGGAGCAAGCTTTGAGAATACTAGGGTTTATAGTGAATATGTTGCAATAAGCAACAATGTCGCATATTGCAACAACATTTTAGCGAAATCGTTGTTTTGGCGGGCGCGGTCATTTCGTTTTCGATTTTTCCATGGGAATTTATCACAAACCCTATGACAACGCGCAAAGTATAGGTTATACTTAACGCGAGTTTGAAAAAAAGTTTTGACCTAGAGCGTTCTGTGGTAGTTTTAGCAAAAAACAGCACAAACTAGGAAGTTTATGCTACAATCAGGCAAATCAGTAACCTGTTGGGAATTTATCACAAACCCTATGACAACGCGCAAAGTATAGGTTATACTTAACGCGAGTTTGAAAAAAAGTTTTGACCTAGAGCGTTCTGTGGTAGTTTTAGCAAAAAACAGCACAAACTAGGAAGTTTATGCTACAATCAGGCAAATCAGTAACCTGTTGGGAATTTATCACAAACCCTATGACAACGCGCAAAGTATAGGTTATACTTAACGCGAGTTTGAAAAAAAGTTTTGACCTAGAGCGTTCTGTGGTAGTTTTAGCAAAAAACAGCACAAACTAGGAAGTTTATGCTACAATCAGGCAAATCAGTAACCTGTATTGACCTTGTTCGTTCCAATACAGTGTAGCATATTGCAACAACATTTTAGCAAAATCGTTGTTTTGGCGGGCGCGGTCATTTCGTTTTCGATTTTTCCATGGGAATTTATCACAAACCCTATGACAACGCGCAAAGTATAGGTTATACTTAGAGAATCTCTGTAAGCCATTCAGCATCATGTGCGGGATTATAGATTAACCCTTTTTTCATGTCCACACAGAGGTCCAAGTGCTCCAATACCATGTGTCCAACGAGGACAGGGCATCCCTCAGGCAAATCAGTAACCTGTATTGATCTTGTTCGTTCCAATATCGTAAATTGGACTTCTGAATAGAGAACGCGCTCAACAATACCGGTAGCGGTGCGTGCACGCGTTGTTTCAATAGGTGTGAGACCGAGTTCTTCAATGAGCGGTGTTGGTAGACAGAGCCCCGTCGCGCCGGTATCAACAAGGGCATCTGCGACAGTGAGTCGCCGCACATCTTCAGGACGCATAACGCCTAGCTTTACTGCAACCAGGTCGTATAGATTTTCGAGTTCAATTTTCGTGGTGTGTCTCATTTTTTTACCTCGTATGTTTATTGTAAAAGCAGCTACGCAATACGAAAGGCATAAAGTCTTGCCCGGTTCAAAATGAATCGCAGCCGAAGCGGTTGCGTCGCATTCGCCAACCTCGCCGATTTCCATTGTACCTGATGCCGTATATTATCCGCTGTCAACGGAACGCAGTCATCCAGGGAAAATCCGGGTTGAACCTGTCCATCAACCGTCAGCACTTCAACGCCGATTTGCCCCGCGCTTGCATCGGCGTTAATTTCAAGTCCACCGTTTGGTATCCGTAATGGAACGGTTTCTATTACGCCTCCGTTTGCGTCCGCATCAAGCGAAACAAAACCATCCAGTCGCCATTTCGCAAGCCCAATTGCCTTGTGTCTATCCTTCATCGCTGCACCGTGGGTGTGTTCTGTCCCGGTGTAGTACCAGTGGATTTCATCGTCGGTAATGATTGGCTGCGTGGCAGTTCCCATAATCATCCCGGTATCATAAGTGCCGCTTTCCCCGCGTGGAATAATCGGAGTCCGGTCACCGTCCGGATACTCCCAATTGAATCCGTCACGGCTGCAGAGCAATTGGGCATCAATCGGTCCATCGATAGGAATTTCATGTTCCGCCGCGCCTGGGCCCGTCACATATAACACCCCCGCGATTCCGATGTAGATGTTATGGTAAAGAAAACCCGACATGTTGTGAATTTCGGCACGGTCTGCACCGTATCTCTGCCTACCAACGGCATCGTCTTTATCACTTGCACCGAACATCGGTTCAAGCGGTTTCCACGGCCCCTCAAGACGCGGACTTTCGGTATACGCTATCATACGACGAGCGTCTTTGTCTTTCCCCCGTATCAATGCATAAGCACGGAACAGCGCGGTTTTGTTATCGTAGATAACATTGAATGCACCTTCGTTGCTCCGTTCAGCAACCGGTTCCAAGTAATCTGAATCGTCCCATCGGATGCCATCGGGGGATGTTAGGAGAAAGACGTTGCGATACCGTCTACAAAAACCGAGCATCTTGTACCGTTTCTGTACATCCGATTCATCGTCATCACGGAAAACGCATGCACCGTGTAGGTCCCACACGATGTTATTGTTTGGATTGCTATTAAATTCAAAAAGCCCAAGGTTCGGTTTCGTCCAGGTCAATCCATCATCGCTTTCCGCGTAACAGGTTAGGTCACCTCGGTCGTTTTCAACGAACTTCCGTCCGTAAGCGTCGTGTGTCTGTCCTCTGTATGTTGATGGATTTCGGTCCGGACGGGGGACGTACAGCCCCGGAATTTCGTTCGCTTTAAACCGCCAATGCGGTCCCATGCGACACATATACCACATACGATATTTTCCGTACGCGGCATCGTACATTGTCGTGCCGTAGAGATGCACGCGTCTGGACTGATCAGGACCGCCATGTTCCCAAGGGTTATCCGGGTCAGGTTCAAGGACAGGCACGTCATGTTTTACACATGGATGAAGTGTCCGCTTCACACCCTGTTTCGAGGCAATGCATGCGTCATCAATAAATAGTTCTGTCCGGTTGTTATTCAAACCTAAAATTTCCTTTAGCTCTACGCCTTCTGTTCTACCATACTTGAGAGAATACCGAGAATTTTATCACACTGTGAGATTTGGTAGGGTTTTATATCAATATGCAGTTTTTGCCCTTCCAATTTAAGAAAACGCCAATCTGTTCCGGAGGTCGTAGCCCCATAAATGTGAGGAATTTCGTTACCTTTATCGGCGTTAAAACGTTGCGCCGCTAACATCTCAGCGGCGCATTGACCGAGACCGACCGTCAAATCCTCTTTCTTTGCCTCAACAAGAATGATGATAGGTGCCTCTAAATGAAGCTGCGCAGGTGATAAGCTTATCAAAAAATCGCACACACCGGTTAATCCGTTTTCAGCATCTACGTTGAAGTCAATACCCGAAAAGAGACTGATACGGTGTTCAAACCTTTCACGCAGCTCAACAAGGACATCCGCAACAATCAGCTCCGACCTTGCTTTCTCTGTATTGATAGACGCAGCTAACGACACCTTTTTCGCCAAAGCCGTTGTGAGATGTGCACTTGGCTCCACCGGTTCTATTTCAGAGAATACGCCTAAGCTTTCAACCTTTTCCAATTGAAACTTTTCCTTTACAATCTCCATAGTGAAATTGCTATACACCATTTCTCAGCACCTCTTTTCAAGGCGTTAGCGTAATAGAACTTACCCTTAGGCGTTGCATTCTATCTGCGGGAGCGTGAAGGTTTCAATTGCGATTCAGATTTTTTAGGGACCCCCACATCGTGGCGAGTTTACCGCGCGGTTCCACATCAAGCAGCGTATTCGCTTCCAAGTTGTTAATCTCTTTTTCAGTGAGAACAGCGTTATAGATTCTGGCATCTTCAACACGCGCGACGACCCAACCGTGAGCCGTTCCACCGATAAGGGCACGGGGACCAAAAAGAGCCTCTACATCGCCAGCCACCCAAGACACGATTTGTCCCTTTGTATAGTCGCCAATTACTTCGCCATTACGGTATATCATAATCTTTGCACTATTGTTGGCATTCTCATAAGAAATCGCCAATTGAATGAGTTTACCCGTTTCTTTTTCCGCAGTACCATGCGGATCATTGTGGGTGCGTCTAAAGAAACTGCTGCCAGCCATCCAATGCCTCGCATGTTTCTCTGCGTAGACGATAGCATCAAACGTGTCTCCACTGCTCTTATTCACTGCAAGTGGCGCGCCATGTGTAGTGTCAAGATTGTCTAAATAGAGCCACGCCACTAGGGTTTTCTCGGGCCCAATCTTTGGACCTTTATATCCGGTGGTCAATGCCCACTTACTGTTGCCGATGTGCAATTTGCCATCTTTGACCTCCGCTCCTTTAAGGTCAATATCGCCAAAGTTGCCGGTAAGGTCTTGCAGCTCAGCACCTCTTTCAAAGGTCCAATGTCCAATCAAATCTTCCTGCTTCTCTGCCTGCCCTAACGCTGGCAATGATAAGCCGAGCAGAAGCAGCACAGAGAATCCCAACATGAAAGTGTCTGATAAACGGTTCATAGTTATCTCCTCTGTTGTGTTAATTCGGGTTAAGGTTTCGGACGTTAAAGCTAAGGATACCACATGTAATCAAAAATGTCACGTTAATTTCATAATTGCATCAGTCTTGTAGATTACCTGTTTTTCTTCGCCTGATAGCAAGCCCGAACACAGCAAAACCAAAGAACGTAAAGGGCATCTGCCACAATAGAAAACTCATGTGTGTATGGATGTACGAATGCGCCTTGAAAATTACATACCACGATAAGGGGGCTAAAATTGAAAACCACGTCGTAAGGATTAACGCAATGTTGTGCTGTCGTCGCGTTGCCAGCTCCTCCTTATTGCTACGCAAAAACAGGAAAACAGACGCTCCTACAAAGAGAACTATTAGATAAGAATAACGGACTTTCAACAGAAAGTTAGAGACGAAGGCACCAGCGTGAGATAGATAGTTGTTGAGATCGAAGAATATACCGTTCACGTAGGTAATGACCACCCCCATTGTCCCCGCTTTTAGACTGGCAGCATATATCTCAGGAAAACCTCCCGCATCTCCGTACGTTCGTTTTTCGAGAGAATAGACCACATGCATAAGTCCATCAACGAAACCTGTTCTCACAGCCCCTATCTGGAAACATAACATTGTGAGACTCAACAAAATTGCCACCGCTGAACCGACTCCAGCTGCAAGTGTCCACTTCAAACATTTGCGCCTGTCCCATCTCTCGAGAACGGCATAATAGATACACGGTGTCATCATCATTATCAACGTAGTTGTAATGTATTCGTAACCGTTGATGAAACACTTAATAGAAACAGCGATGAAAATCAGAACACCAAACTTGATGAACTGACGGTTCGTTGACACGTTGCGACGTTTAAGGAAGGACATAACAACAATCATCGGCAGGTAGAACGCCCAAAGACTCCACCAAAGATTCTTACCGAAGACCGTCAACCATTGCGAAAGCACAGCCGACACAACGACAAACACAGCTGCCCAGCCCCCAAACTCATCATAAAACCAACCTATAATTGCAGCCAATGCTATTGCCGTGAGTAGAGCCGTTAGCACATAAAATAATCCTAACTTCATTTGCGGAGATAAGGGGATAAGTCTATCCAATAGACTGAAAATCATTCCTTGCCCGCCAGGTTGCGACATGTACGTTGAGAATTCATCGAAGGAGAGCCCGTTAAGGTAGGCTATATATTGTCGGTCGAGCTGTGATGAAGATATCCATTGCTGCTGGATATCATGCGTAATACCTGCACCGTTCAGGCCACCCGCCGAGAAGATGCCATCTTGGTGAGATTTAACCATCCTGCCTATAATAAGACTTTCGGTGTCGCGCTGATGCCCATCAAACCACTGCTGTTCAGCGATACGCCAGGCGTTAGCGTAAAAACCGAAAAATAGGAGGACGATTGACATCCCCCAAATGGAAATTTTCCTTACGCGCTCCGATCGAAGGAGATGTTTAAGTTGTTGTATAGTAAACATGTCGTTGTGCTCACTGTTGCCGTAGAATTTGCTGCTCTAACCAATAGCTATATACTGATAATCATTATACCACTTTCCCGCTCAGCAGTCAAATTTGATTGATTTCTATTTCCAATCGTGCTATAATAACCTAAGTTGCCACATAGTAGCATAATCTTCCAGATTGTGCATATTTGTGTGCAAATTGGAAGTGAACGAGACAAATATTAGCTAATTATCAGCATATTTTCATTAAAGAAGGTGTTTCCAGGTCTAAAAACTTATAAGTAGCAACTTGGGTTATAATACCCAAAAATAGAGAGAGCGACTAATTTGACATGAAACACACCGATTTTATTGAAGCACTTTCCACAGACGACCTAACCGCTATAAAGGCAGCTGCCAAAACGGATGTCCACTCTCATGTTTTTTTAAGCACGCGTCTAGAGAATGCGGAGCAGTGGCTGGGATACTCGCTAACCAAACCGCCCCTCAAAATGTCAGGGCTCGGCGGGATGATGGAATACATAGACACGATTTTAGCCCCCCACTTAGAAAACCGTAAAGGTTTCGAGTTCATCTCTGTTTCAGCAATAAATGATGCACTCCAAGATGGCGTTGTTATACTTGAAACGAGTTTTGATATCCGGTTGGCTAAGCTGTATCCAGATGGATTGACCGAAGTTTGCGCATTTATTGAAATGTTAGTTGAGCGATATCAGGCACAGCTTGATTTGCGTCCAGAACTCGGTTTTGCAAGGGAGTGTGCTGCCGACCCAAAGTGGATGACACTGGCACACGAAGCAATAGAATTGGACATATTCCACTCAATCGATCTGTATAGTCATGAGGAAGCATGCACGCCTGAAGCTGTCCAACCCTTATACAAAAAAGCGCGCGCTGCAGGGATGAAACTGAAAGCACACGTCGGGGAATTTGGTGGTGCAGAAGAGGTCCGGCGAACAGTTGAGGTCCTTGATTTGGACGAAGTTCAACACGGTATCGGTGCCGCAGAATCGACAGAAGTGATGCGGTGGCTTTCCGAGAATCAAATTCGGTTGAATGTATGTCCAACCAGCAACGTAATGTTGGATGCTGTATCGGAACTCACCGCGCATCCCATCCGCATCCTATTTGACAACGGTGTCCCCGTGACAATCAACACCGATGACCTGATAGTATTCGGGCAGAGCGTCTCCGAAGAATATCGGAACCTCTATCGCGCTGGAGTCTTCAGTGCTAAAGAGTTAGACGATATTCGCCGCGCGTCCCTCATTTCTCTCTGTTAATGCCAATTTTCTAGTATTCGGACAAACGGTTCCTCGTTCCTAACATAACGGGAGTTTGAAAAAAAGTTTTGACCCAGTATGAGGAGCGGACTGTGTGCCCCAATATTGGGCAAAAGGTTCCCTGCATCTTAGTCCCAGTATTCGGGCAAGCAGCCCGCTCTTTAAGGACGATATCTTTATAGAAGCAGCCGTTTCCACCCCGCATCTTAGTCCCAGTATTCGGGCAAGCAGCCCGCTCTTTAAGGACGATATCTTTATAGAAGCAGCCGTTTCTGATCCACTCATTCCGCTTTTTTCGGAGAACCTCAAAAATGTTTAGAGAAAACGGATATTTATTATCAAGCTCACGTTAACATAAGCACTCGTAGTAGGCCAATTCATTGCCCGTTCGCACAAACCCCTTTTTACCCGAGCCAATTGTAGCTGCCGGAGAATCAGTCAATTTTAATTTTGACAAAGTTCTTGGAATGTGGTATACTTTAAAACGTAGTTTCAGAGGTTTTGCCAATACTGCTTATTTGTTAGAAAAGAGGCAGTTTCTCCACGTGGGCTTGCCGACAATTTTCTGCTTGGCAAGTAATCGGTTTTAGGAACGCTATGCCTGAAGGCGAATTGTTCTTAATTTAAATGGGATGTGTTCGTTTCAATATTTCCAGAGATAAACGGAGGAAATCATGGCGATAAGTGCTGTCCAAACATACCTTAGCCCAGAAGAATACATCGCTTCAGAACGTAAAGCAAAACCTGACGCGAACACAGTCAGAAATGAATATATTCAAGGTGAAATTATCGCTATGTCCGGGGCAAGTTTTACACATAATCTTATTAAAGGGAATATCTTTGTTCAACTTCACAATCGTTTGATAGAAAGCAGCTGTGTCGTTTTCGCCAATGAAATGCGTGTCGGTATCCCTTCAGCAAAATCCTACTTTTACCCTGATGTAGGCGTCGTTTGTGATGAACCGCGCTTTGAAGACAATGTTTTTGACACACTCCTGAACCCGATTGTTATTGTAGAGGTCCTCTCTCCAAGCACCGAGGGCTATGATAGAGGTGAAAAGTTCTCGCGCTACCGACAGGTCGCTTCCTTGAAAGAATATATCCTTGTTTCACAAGATAGCGTGAACGTTGAACGTTTTCTGCGAAAACGTGATGATTGGAGTTACACTTTCTTTCAAGGACTTGAACAGCAACTTCCGTTAACGTCTCTTGAGTGCGAATTCCCCTTGCAGGAAATATACAAGCGCGTCACATTTCCTGAAACGTCTGAGGGCACTATATGTACTACTCAGGGTTGAGGCTTTTCTAAGACCTACAAGCATTATGTCTGAAGTGAATATACAAACAATCCGCAATAGAATTCGCGGAGATAAATATCTTACAAAGCCTCATGCTGTGCAACATGCTTTGAAAGAGGGTTTTGAACGTAAACATATAGTTGAAGCGATTCTCAGTGGCGATATAATCGAAGAATATCCAGACGCGCAGCGAGTTTTAATTTGTGGGCGCGCGCACTTAAGCAATATCACAATTTACCTGCATGTTGTTTGTGAATATGCCCACCAGGACTATATCGAATTTGTGACAGCTTATATTCCTGACGAAGTTCAATGGGAACCTCCAACCTTCAAGCGTCGGAGACGCAGAAAGAGATAAATTATGACATCTAAACCGATTCCAATCTGTGCCCAACACAACACAGAAAGAGTATGGAAGCAAACTGTATTTGAATATAACGAAGATGGCATATCCGTTCGAGTCCAGAACGTTTGGGCGTGGGTTTGTCCTGAAGATGGCGAAGCCACCTTCACGCCAGAAACGGTTGACGCATTGATCGTAACTGTTAGAGAACTCGTTGACACCGCCAAACGTGCTAAAGAACGGTCTCCCGCGTTAACCGAATATGCTGTTGCCGTTGGATAAAATTCGTTGTAGTGCCTCCTAAGGGAAACCTGAGCCAATTGTGGCTGCCGGAAGATTTGTGAATTTTAACTTGACAAAGTTTTTGGAATGTGGCATAATTTAAGACGTAGTTTCAGAAGCTTTGCCAATACTGCTTAGCTCATGTAAGGAATGAAAACTATTGTGACCATTCTCTTCATTAAAAACAATCGCACACACCTTTTACATGGGCGTGAAAACATACCATGAAAAGGAGGTATACAGATGGGAATTGTAGTTAATATCCTTTCTAATGCTCCGGTGTCTTTTGAAATTCCTGATCCTACGGCGGATCCATTTGTGGATAACAATCAACAATTATCACATGAGGAATTTAAAGCACTCTTAGATGCGTTAGCGGTCCTAAGTATGAAATTTACGGGGCCTGATACCCAACCATTATCCGATTACGCAGTGAGTCGGGAGGGGATATACGAAGGTCATCCAAAATTATGATTTATCTGGTTGATACCAATGTTTTGTTGCGAATTACACAGAGTGATGATTCACGTCATCAAATTGCACAAGATGCCGGGCAGAAATTAGAGGTAGAAGGTCATCAATTAACGAGGTGTAAACCCTATTTTTGTTTTTCGACGCGAAGCCATTCATTGACCAACGTTTCCACATCTTTGCCTGTCTCGTCAGCGAGTTTTCGCATGAATTCATAAACATCTTCCGCCAAATAGATAGGAAAATTAAAAGTGGCTTTCGGATTGTAGAATTTACCACGTTCTCCTTTTGAAAAGTCATATTCTGCTTTCATTGAACCTCACCTTTCTTAATCTCTTTTTTTTCAAAGTATAAATTTCTAACTCGGTCACCTGTCAGTCTAAATCCCGCAACGTGTCCAGCGTCATCCCGCGTGAAATGAATCTTTGGAAAAAACCAGGAATCCCCGTGGAAATGACCATCGGTATAAGTTAGCAATATATCATCGTGCCGTATATGTTGCGCCACAAGTTGATTTCCGTGCACGCGGATGCTGTAGGTTGTATCGAGTTCTTCCGTATAATAGGCCCCCTCAAATTCTGTCAACTGTTCCGGGGTTAACGTTTCAGACTCGGCTTCTTCAGCAGATTCTATCGCTTTCTCTGGCTCGGACACTTCTACCGGAGCGAGGACATCGGCAAGATAGACATCAGCAACCTTTTCCGCCAGGCGAAGTGGCTTAAAGGTGTCAAGATTGCACAAGATGACAACGCCAAATTTCTGAGCTGGAAACCGCATCAAGTGGCTCCGAAATCCGCGCCACGACCCGCTATGTCCGACCGTTTTCAACCCTCTATATTCACCGATAGTCAGTCCAAGTGCATAACTAATCTGTTCCCCGTTGTTTAGCACACCGCGCTGGTGCATCTGTTCAATTACTGTCTGTTCACCAATCTGTGTGTCGTCAAAATTCAGAATCCATTTTGCTAAATCCTCTACCGTTGAATAGAGAGAACTTGAACCGAGAGCAGTCGTCATATTGACCGCATGCTTAAACCCGCCATTTTCGACAGAACGATACGAATACGCTCGGTTTTTCAGAATCACTTGGTGGTCATCGTGAAAGTGGGTGTTTGTCATCGCGAGCGGCTTGAAGATGTGGGTGTCTGTCCATTCTCTGAAGGTGTTTCCAGTCACCCTTTCGACAATTTCTGCAAGCAGGTTATAACCCGTATTGCTATATGAATATGCTGTTCCCGGCTCGAAATTGAGTGCCTTCTGATGCCGCACCATTTTCAAAATGTGTTTGAACGAAATCACATCCTCCATGGCAACTCCCGCGATAACAAGGGATTGTACCCAATCCCGTAGTCCGCTAGTGTGATGGAGTAGGTGCCGGATTGTGATTGTGTGTCCAAAATCCGGAACATCGGACAAGTACGTTCGGATATCGTCATTCAGTGAAAATTTTCCCGCGTGTGCTAAAGTGGCGATGGCAAACGCCGCAAATTGCTTAGACACCGAAGCGATATCGAAGACAGTTATCGGTGTGATAAGAATATCGTATTCCAGATTCGCTGTCCCGTAACCCTGTTTATAGATGACCTTACCGTCTCTGGTAACCGCTATGGCGGCACCAGGGGAGTCAGCTCGATTCCATTCTGCAAACAGCTGATCGATTTTTGCTTCGAGTGTCTCGCGAGGTGTCATAATCAGGGGCATTTAGTTCTCCATATTCTCGCTCGTTTTCGTTTTTGATCGTGCTTTCTTCTGTAGGAGCGAGCTGTGCTCGCGATATTATACAAATTATACCATTTAAATGCTTAACCTGTCAACAGTATCGTTTTGAAGTTGACAACTGCTCAACATTATGATAGACTGTGACATCAAAAGGGAATCAATCCCCAATGTGCAAAAAAGGAGAAAATTATGTACGTTATCATTGCACCAATTCAGATTAAAGAGGGGCACAGAGAGGCGTTCGTCGAAGCGATGCTGGACGACGCGAAAGGCTCCATTGAAAACGAACCCGGCTGCCTGAGATTCGATGTAATTCAGGACGGCGGCGACCCAAACCGAATTTGGCTTTATGAAGTCTATGTAGACGAGGCAGCGTTCCAAGAACATCTCAAAACCCCACACTTCATTAAGTGGCGGGACACCGTGAAGGACTGGTTCGCTGAGAGCGACTTTAAAGGCGCAGGCGGCGGGAGTTCCAATATTTACCCGCCAGATGACGATTGGAAGTAGAACAATTTTTGGCATCAGATATATCTTCAGGCATTCGCGCACACCGCCTGGGATGGAGGTTCAAAATGAGACAGATCATTCTCTATATTTTGAGCGCAGCGTTCATTTTCACTTTTCCTTTTGCCACCGAGGCGATTAAGGACGACGCACTGGTCCTTTACCTCTCATTCAATGAGGGAAACGGGCAAGCTGCCAAAGACCTGAGCGGTAAGGGGAATGATGGCACGCTCGAAGGCGATGTCAAATGGGTGAAAAACGGAAAGTCCGAATCAGCAGTATCTTTTAGTGAGCAGATTCAGCAGGGAGTCGTGGCAGTCAAAGCCTCTAATAGCCTAGCGATTACCAAGAATTTAACCATGGCGGTATGGGTACACCCCGAAAGTATCGGCGATTATCGCAACCTACGCGGGCAGGCGGACCCTCACACATACTATCTGAGTATCCATCAAGGGAAACCTTCGGTCTGGATTGGTAGTCCCGGCGCAGGCGGACGCACATGGAACAGCGCAAAGAGCGATATTCCGCTTAATAAATGGTCGCACGTCGCCGCGGTTTACGAATTCGATAAGGAGCTTCGGTTTTATATCAACGGCAAACTTGATAAAACCCATAAGTTGGAAGGCGAAATTCCCACTTCTCAAGGAGCTCACTGGTTCGGTAACCGCTTAGATGGCGCGTGGCCCTACAAGGGGATGCTTGACGAATTTGTTATCTATAATCGTGTCTTAACTGAAGCCGAAATTCAGCAGGATATGACAGAGGTTTTGAGCGTGTCACCGTTGGACAAAGTTGCAACGACTTGGGGGTTGCTCAAGAGAGAAGATAGGAATGTTCACTAAACTGACCCCCCATCTGTTTACTTGGGCGGAAATTCACGGGGCATCGCGGAATCAGGCGTATAACTGGAATAGTTTTCTCGTGCAAGACGAAATCAACAGTGCCCGAGTCCTGATCGATCCATTGCCACTCTCGGAAAGTGAAATTCAATGGCTTGATAAACTTGGCGGACCAACGCATTTAATGTTAACTTGTACCTATCATGAAAAACCTTTCCGGGAGGTGTCCGAATGAACGAAGAAATCTGTTTCAGCTCAGAAGATCAACAGTTCGTTGATCGAGCCAGGGATTTTTGTCAACAAATGGGTGAACGTGCTGTTCTCATGTTGATTGGGAGTCGTGCGACTAATTTTGCCGATGGATGGTCGGACCTTGACTTGTGTATCATTGGCAATAAATGTCACCTTTCCGATGAAGAGCGGGAGACTTATGAACAAAGTTGGCAACTCTTCGTCGATAGAGGTGATTTTGAGGCACACTATTCATTTTATGATGAAAGTGACCTGCGGGCGTGGTTGGAGACGTGGCCAGATGAGATGATGTGGGTCATTGCCAATTCGAAAGTTCTCTACGGTTGTTCGAGTACTGCTGAGGAATTGAAGCATCGCTATTGTGTGTATCCCCCAGCAGTCGCGGAGCGGAAGTTGAAGTGGATGTTCGGCAAGTATTATTTCTCGCAGCGCGGTCCCTTGGCTATGGCAGCTCGAAATAAGGTGGAAACGGCATTTGTTGCCGTTGGAAACGTTATAGAGTATCTCTGTAAAATGTGCTGTGTCGCTGAGAGACAACCGTTTCCGTACGAAAAATGGGTGGTTGAAGCAGCGAAACGAACACAACTCGGCGCAATGGTATATCCATCAATTCGACGAGCGGTAGAGGGCATAGCGGACTTTCGCGAGCCACCAGCCGGCCATAATTGGCGGGACTGGGCACCGGTGAAAGAATTACGTGGGACGTTACCGATTGTTCAAAGCGGACTGAAAGAACTGGGTTGGGTTGGCGATTGGATTGACAATCCGAATGCAGCTTACTTCAATGAGACAGCCAGGCGACCCACGCCCTAAACACCAATCTCTGAATGAACGTTCCCGAGCAGCGGCACTACGGCTCGGTTTTAAATTTGGTGGAACAGAGGAAACAACAATGAGCGACTTAAAACAGTATGTCGAAAAGCGTAAAGCCAGAGACCCTGAGTTTGCTGAAAATTACGAGACCGGTTATTTGGAGTTCAAAATCGGTGTTCTGCTTCGACAAGCTCGTGAAGAGGCAGGCTTAACCCAGGAAGAGGTAGCGCAAAAGTTGAATACCAAGAAATCTGCTATCTCAAGGATGGAAAACCACGCAGAAGATGTTAAATTGTCAACTTTAGGAAAGTACGCAAAAGTGCTTGGAAAGAAGTTACATCTATCAGTTAGATAAGGAGAACATTCATGAGCAAATTCAGACTCGCCTGTCACCTCATACAGTTTGGCGGGGAACAGCGAGAAAATCCGGAAAAAGTGTTACGCGAAGTCGCCGACGCGGGCTGGGAAGGTGTCGAAGGATTACCAATTGCAGATGCGACGCAGCTCGTTGAGATGGCAACGGTTGCCCGTAGCCTCGGACTCCATATCGTCAATGCCGGTGGTGCTGGACTTGACAAGATTAGGTTTAACATCACCCTCGGCAACGATGCAGCAGAAGTTCCCGCATTAGGCCGTGGCGCATGGGGTGGTGCGAATCCAAGCGATGCCGATTTCGAGAACGCCGCCCGAACCTTAGACGACATACTCGCTTTCTGCGATGCACATCACATCAAGGGGTTCCACCATGCACATCTCGGCACATTGATTGAGACGGTCGACGATGCGGAACGGCTTCTCGCAGTAGCCCCGAGTCTCTGGCTGCTATTCGATACAGGCCACATGCTGGCCGCGGGGAGCGACCCGATGCAGGTCTTTGAGAGCGAAAATTTACGGAATCGGATTGGGCATGTCCACTTGAAAGATTGTCACGCGGATGACCCCGAAACTTGGGACTATAGAACACAACGGTTTGGCGAGAAGGCGCGTTTCGCGGAACTTGGTGCAGGAAACCTAGGGCTTGATGTCAAAGCCGCGCTTGAAGGCCTCGAGGCCGTAGGTTATGATGGATGGGTGTCTGTCGAACTTGACCGGCCGTACCCTCCACGACCGCCAGCCGAAGCTGCGGTCGTAAATCGCGAATACCTGCGGGGTCTCGGATATTGAACGGAGACACATCACCATGCTAAAGCGTGTCAAAATTCAGGGGTATAAATCTCTAGCGGACGTTGAGGTACATCTCGGCCATCTCGCCGTACTTGTCGGACCGAACGCCTCAGGAAAAAGCAACTTCCTCGATGCGTTGCAACTGCTGTCACGCTTAGCCACCTGTCAGACACTGAAAAAAGCGTTCGCACCCCCGCATCGGGGGTTTCCTTTAGAATCTTTCACCTTTGGAGAATCAGGCATCGCGGGGCTACGAGAACAAGAGAACGTGTCGTTCTGTATCGAGGCGGATATTCAGTTAACACCCACGGTCATAGAAAATGTCAACTCCCAAATACAGAAAATGACACCCACGAGGGGTAACAATACAGGCAAAAATGCATCAAAGCGATTAACGCTTGTGTGTGAGAAAAACCTCCGGTACCGTATTACAATTGAAATGCTACCGAAGTTAGGCACCCTGCGGGTAGCAGATGAATATCTCGTCGCCCTCAGCAAAAAAGGAGCAGTGAAACAGAATAGGAAACCGTTTTTACAACGTGTTGACGATGAACTGCATCTGCGTTTAGAGGGAGAAACACATGCAGCACGCTATAAGCAGCCGCTCGACCAGACCATCTTATCCATGCCCCATTCTCCGCTACACTACCCACACGTAGTCGCGCTCCAGCACGAATTCGCCAACTACTTCACACACTATTTTGAACCTCGAGAACGTATGCGGATACCTACACCTGCCGCTGAAGTTCACCATATCGGATTGATGGGAGAAGACCTCGCGGGGTACCTCAACACATTGAGAACGCACAATCAACGACAGTTCGAATCCATAGCGAAAGCCCTCCAGCGTATAGTGCCTGCTGTAACCGGAATCGATGTCTGTGTGAATAAAGTAGGAGAGGTCGAACTACACCTCCTCGAAGGTGAAAAGCGGATTTCTGCACGGTTGCTATCGGATGGAACGCTCCGAATTCTGGGACTTTTAGCACTCGTCGGTTCAGAAAAACCACCGACACTCATAGGATTTGAAGAACCAGAAAACGGGGCACATCCACGTTACATAGATCTGATAGCCAAATTTTTAGACACCCGCAGGCTCCTTGAACGCACCCAGTACATCGTGACGACACATTCACCGCTTTTAACAGAATTTATTCGCCCCGAATTTTTCTATGTCTGTCACAAGGTTGATAGGAATACAACAATAGAACCCTTTTTGACGCGTGTGCAATCGTTATGGCCGAAATTAAATCTAAAAGAAGCCATGAAAAAAAACAAAAATGATATGTCCATTCCCAATCGTATCTTACGGGGAGATCTGGATGTATAATATCAGTCTTTTCGTTGAAGATCGAATCCAGGAGCGTTTTATCGTAACTCTGGTGCAACGTTTTGCGGAAACATATCAGGTAAAAATCAGCATCACGCCGCATAGTGTGCGCGGCGGAAGTGGAACAGTCATTACGCAATTGAGACAATATCAACGAGACTTGCAGCGCAATCAAGAAGAATTTCCTGATCTCATCATCGCGGGGACAGATAGCAATTGCAAAGGGTTTTTGGAACGCGAAAGGGAGATTAGTCAGGCCATTTCCGATTTTATCCGTTTAGTCATCATTGCAATACCTGAGCCCCATATTGAAAGGTGGTTGCTTCTCGATTCAGCAGCATTCAAAGCTGTGTTCGGCAAAGGTTGTCCAGCACCTGATTAGAAATGTGAACAAGACCGCTACAAGCGTATGCTGCTAAATGCCATAGCTGAAGCAGGCATAATGCCAACCCTAGATGGCATTGAGCAGATAGAAGACCTTGTTAATGCCATGGATTTGCAACGGTTGGCACAAAACGACCGGTCTGTGATAGACCCCCAGCTAAAGCAAGGGGGCTTCCGCAAAGTTATGCGAAAGCGTTCGTGCGATTAACGACCTTGTTTAGAAAACCTATAGCGGTTCTCCAGGGACAGAAGCCTACTGCAACAGTCGCTACCCCGACTGCGACACCGAAGTGTCCTTGTGAAATTTGTTTTGAGTCGTATTGTTCAAACGGGTTTCAGCATTACCTGTCTTTCCCTACTAACGACTGTCATGCTACACTTTCTGACTACGACATTAGAGCTTTACACTATAGGAAGTCTAATCATGAGGCGCGTAACTGCCCTCTATAGCAACCGTACACTCTAACTATTTAAACGAAAAATAGTCTAAAAGGTTTAGTGTGCAATCAAAGTTTTTAGCGGTGTCTACATCCCCCAGCTAAAGCTTGGGGGTTTTGACACCGAATATTATGATAAACAGATTCCTAAGCGCGCTACACCGCCAGTTCAGAACTTGGCAACAGACAGAGAATTGAGCACAGCAATACGGCATCATTTTTCTCAAAGACCCGCTGCATGCCGTCCTGCAGCCGGGTCACCCGCAGCAGCGTAAGTTCCGCTATCCTTGTCAATATAGAGCATAACAGGCGCCGCAATAGCCCCTGCCTGTGCCCTAACCTGATGCCCCCGATTGATAAGTTCTTGCCGAACGTTCTCACTGACACTGTCATTGATAGTCAATGAACCGGGCCCTTTAAACGTCTGCCCTCGGTTCGGATTCGGATCGAATGAATCTTCGTGATGGGCGGTAGCAAAACGTGGTGCTGTGACCGCGTCTTCAGGCCGCATCCCGAACGCAGTAAAATTGAGCAACAAATTCAGCGTTGCCTGATCTTGTAGGTCGCCTCCCGCAACGCTAATTGCTAAAATCGGTGCGCCATCCTTAAGAACTAACGTAGGCGTAAGCGTAATCCGCGGACGCTTTCCGGGCTGAATACAGTTCGGATGCCCCGGCGTTGTGTTAAGACTCCGCAAGCGGTTGCCATAACTGACACCGGTTGGACCGACCATACCGCCTGCATGATACACGTTCGCGCTCGGTGTAGCAGAAACAACATTCCCCCATCGGTCAGCAATCACACAAGTCGTCGTTCCGCCTACGCCCGGTCTGAAGAGACCATCCGCTTTTAGCGGTTGCATGTTATCTACATCGCCCGGCCGGGCTTCGTTTGATGCCGTTTCCATATCAATTAACGGACGGCGGATGTCGTTATAAGCATCGGAAAGCAGGGCAGATAACGGAACATCCACAAATTCCGGATCGCCGTAGTATGCATCCCGATCGGCCATCGCCAACTTGAGCGCCTCTGTGACCACATGCACATAATCTGCCGACAGGTGGCCCATCGTTTCGAGGTCAAAACCTTCCAACAGACGCAACGCTTGACAGAGGTAAGGCCCTTGTGTCCACGGGCCACACTTACACACCGTATATCCCTGGTATTCTACTGTTACAGGGTCTTCAATCGGGGTGGTATGTGCAGCGAGGTCTCTCTTACGGAGAAAACCGTCCTTTTCAATATAAAAACCCTCTAATGCATCCGCGATATCGCTATTAGCTCCATTCCGTCCGTAAAACCGATCGCTTGCAGCTTGAACTTTTTTCTCACGACTTCCAGCTGTCTTCCGCTCCTCCTCTACCATCCGCCGCAGTGTAACTGCCAAATCAGCATGCCAATCTGCCCCACCTGCATCAAGCAGTGCCAATGTAGGCGCGACGATGTCCTCGAACGTCATGGTCCCATACTGCTTGAGTGTAGTCGTGCAGAGGTCTACGACTGATGGGACAGGTGCCATTTTGATGTCCCAATTGGGAATACCGTTTTCCATGTACCAATCAACAGCATCTTGCGAAAGCGGGGCGCGTCCTTGTCCAGCGAGCGATTTCACCTCCTGCTTCTCCGCGTCAAAGATAAGAAGTGGCACCTCCCCGCCGATAGAGCAAGCCCCGTGGTCCGTGACATTGAGTGCAAGGATTGTTCCCGCCGCTGCGTCTGCCGCGTTTCCACCAGCTTCCAAAATTTCAATTCCCGCTGCAACTGCCTTTGCCCCCCCTGCAGCAACAACCCCAGTTTTACTAACCGCTTTCCAACCAATTTCTTGTGTGTTTGGCATTGATTTTCCTCTGTTTTAGTGTTATCTTCGTTCAACTTCTCAAATCCTCTCTTTGCCTTATAGCATAGCACAAAATTTTATCTTGTGCAACGCCTAAATCCAAAATGAAAAAATAAGGTTTCGAAATATTTAACGCGAAAACCCCCGGCACCATTTTTCTCAATTTTATTACTTGAATAATAAACGGAATTCGGTTAGAATTCTGTTCAAGCAGCAAACCTTGAAATAGCGCGGCAACTCCTCTGGTGTTCACATGGAAATTCCAAATATCTTTATACTCGGTGAAGATTCGCAAGCGGGAACATACATCCTGCGAATCCAGCTTCAAGAAAATAAGAGCTTACAATTCGGGCGATTTAAGAGAGGCAAACGGATCTCACTTCCCGCAGGGGTTTACACTTATGTCGGCTCCGCACTTTCGGAAAAAGGGTCTACTTCGCTAGCGCGACGGCTTGTTCGACATGCAACGCGAAGTGGTGAAAAACCGCCACACGCCATCAGAGCAGAAATGTTAAAACAATTCCTTGAAGGTAGTTTGGGACCTCCCGACCCGCTTCCCAAAAACGGCAAAAAATTGTTTTGGAATATCGATTTTCTGCTGGATTTAGAAGCAGCCGAAATCACCCATGTCATCCTAATTCGCTCGCCTGAACGTTTGGAATCGACAATCGCACAGCTCCTCGAACAGACCGCAGGCACAAAGATAATCGAGAAGGGATTAGGCGCAAATGATGCCCCCGGTAATACCCACATATTGCATGTCACCGCAGCTGAGACGTGGTGGACATCTTTAGCGGAAAATATTTTATTCTGTCAACATTGGCTTAAATCCAGAAAATCTAACCAACTAGCATAGAAAGGCTCAGCTATGGCACAATCTCCGAATATTCTCTTTCTTCTTACCGACCAACAACGTTTCGATTCGCTCAGTTGCAACGGTGCCCCTATTTGCAGAACACCCGCTATTGACGAAATCGCTGAAACCGGCATGCGTTTCACAAAGGCCTACACGCCAATAGCACTCTGTTCGCCAGCACGTGCATCCCTGCTCACGGGGCTCTATCCACACAATCACGGGCAGCTGTCAAACATGGGAAATTTCAACGGTGTATTCGCAAACCAGCTCCTTGACAAACCCGCGTACCCACAACTTCTGAAAGCAGCAGGTTATAATGTAGCCTGTGTCGGAAAATGGCATCTCGCCAAACAGGGTGACACCGAGTTCTGGGGATACGATAAATGGCATCCTTATAACGAGTGGCATCAGTGGCTCCGAGACGATGAAATTGACTTCCGAATTGATAGAGACGCGGTTCAACCCCTTGAATGGGGCGGCGAGGCACCCTTCTACGGAAAACATCCGCTCTCTGCCGAACGCACAATGGAGGCATGGACAGCAGATAAAACAATTGAACTCATCAATGGATACACAGATTCCGAGCAGCCCTTTATGATTGCCGCGAATTTCTTCGGACCCCATTTCCCTTATGCTGTCCCCGCACCTTACGATACGATGTACGACTCGGATACCGTTCCCCAGTGGGGCAACTTTGATGAACAGTTTATCAACAAACCGCTCATCCAGCAGAAGGAGATGCTCCGATGGAACACCAGCCACCTGACATGGCCCGATTGGCAAAAGGTTATCGCCGCTTACTGGGGATTCTGCACCTTCATCGATGACCAACTCCAGCGAATTTTCAATTGCCTTGAAGAAAAGGGACTTACAGAAAACACCATCGTTATCTTTTCAACGGACCACGGCGACATGCTCGGCAGCCACCGACTTTTTAACAAGGGTTTTCACATGTACGAGGAAACACACCACATCCCACTCGTTATCCGCTGGCCGGGGATAACATCTCCCGGAACAACCTGTGATGAATTTGTGAACCTCGTCGATCTGATGCCCACATTTTTGGAAATGGCGGGTGCAACAGTACCGAATAATCTCGATGGTCGGTCTATCCTACCGTTGCTGAAAGGCGAAACCGTAGCAGATTGGCCAGATGACATATTCGCCGAATTTCATGGATACGAAGCCACGCTCGCCTCTGTGCGGATGGTGCGGACCGATTCCTGGAAATACGTCTACAATCCCTACAGTCAAGACGAACTCTACGACATGCAAAGCGACCCGCATGAACTCCATAACCTTGCAACACACCTTGGCTACAAACACGTGCTCCGTCGAATGAAAGAACGGATGGTCAATCGGTTGCGTGAAACGCGAGATAACATCGTCATGGAAGGCGGATGGCAGAGCAATTCCTATGATCTGCTTGTGTCCGGGAGGGAACAATAGCAATAGTAGGGGCGAGGTGACCTCGCCCTACGAACAGGGCGAGGTCACCTCGCCCTACGAACAGGGCGGGGAAACCTCGCCCTACGAACAGGGCGGGGAAACCCCGCCCCTACGCACCGCAACTCCTAACGGAACAGAAGGACTACAATTAAACCTGCATAATGTCTAATTTCTCTTTGCTATCATACCGTTGAACATGCTATAATAGTAAACGTTACACAATTTAAGAAACCTTTCCGAGAATAAAGGAGACAAAATATGCGAAAATTGATTTTAGTTTTGGGATTAACTTGTGCAATCGCTTGGCTGCTCCCGCAGGCGAGCACCGCCAAACTTGACCCGGAAACCGCTGTCGGTGTCTGGCTATTTGATGAAAACAGGGGCGACACTGCCGCGGATTCTTCAGGAAAAGAGCATACTGGCACGCTCAACGGTGCCAAATGGACAGACGGAAAATTCGGAGCTGGCCTCGAATTTGATGGCGGACAGTCGGTGTCCATCGAATCAACGCCGGACTTACAACTCGGTAGTGAATTCACTATGATGGCTTGGTTTTTTGCCACAGATATCGCGAGTTGGCGACAACTCATCGCTAAAAACGCCGAGTATCTTTTACGAATCGACCCCCCTGGAGAACAAAACAGGATGTCTGCATTTGTCCACCTCGGCGGATGGGAACCGAGAGCCTCATCACGGGTACCAGAGACAAAGGAGTGGATCCACTTCGCTGCAACTTATGATAAAGGCAAAAACGCTGACCAACTTGTCGTGTACGTCAACGGGAAAGAGGCAGGCAAAAGCACACGCGCCGGCAACCCCGTCGGAACCAATAATCCGGTTACCATCGGACGCTGGAATAACGGTTCATACTTCTTCGGTATCATTGACGAAGTCGCCATATTTAAAGCTGTGCTGAGTGAAGACGATTTGGGAACCATTATGGAACACGGGTTGGATAAAGCACTTGGCGGCGTAGCCGCTGTCGATGCGTCTAACAAACTCGCCACGACATGGGGAACTCTCAAAACCGCTAGATAGCCTGACTATATATCTGATTCTAAAAAGGGCGGAGCTTATTAGCATCCGCCCCATCTCAAAAAAACATATCCGAACGTTCAAAAAAATAAACATTAAGGAGAAAACTAACCCTTATGTCCATCCCCAAAATGTCCGTAAACAACCCTGTTTTAGCCAACATGCTGATGATTCTTATTATCGTCTTTGGGACATACGCCTGGATAAACCTACCGCGAGAACTCACACCGGAGATCGCGCTCCAAAACGTTACCGTAACAACGTTGTACCCGGGGGCATCCCCAGAAGAGGTAGAAAAACTCGTTACCGCTCCTATTGAAGACTCAATAGAAGAAAACGTTAACAAAATCAATTGGATGCTCTCCACCTCTTCTGAGGGCAGGTCTATTATCTCAGTCGATTTTGATGAGATGAGCGACCGGGATTTTGACAAGGAGCTTGAAAACCTACGCACTGCGGTAGAATTAGTAAACGACTTGCCAGCGGACATTTTGGACGACCCGCGGGTGGAGGAATTAGATGTTTCCTCCGGTTTTCCGATGTTGACAATTGTCGTCGGCGGCACCATCTCCGAGTCACAGATGCGGGATATCGCCGAGAATCTGAAGGACGAAATACTAGAAATTAAAAATATTGCATCCGTACAAATCGCCGGACTTCGCGAACGAGAAATCTGGATTGAAGTCAATCCCCAGCGTTTAAAAGCCTATAATCTTCCAATTAGTGCCGTTCTCACCGGGTTGCAAGCGAAAAATTTAAACCTCCCCGCAGGAACGATGGACATCGCGAATACGGAGTTTATGGTCCGCACAATGGGAGAATTCCGTGACCCGGACAGCATCGGCGATACAATTCTCGCCGTTCACCCCACAGGAACACCGCTCCGGCTCAGCGACGTTGCTACAATTTCTGATACATATCAGGAAGCGCGAACGCTTTCACGGATTGATGGACAACCCTCAATCAGCCTCAGCGTTCAGAAGAAGAAAGAGGGAAATACCATCTCTTTGGTCGCAGAACTTCGCGACTTAGTTAAAAAACGCCAAACGGAACTTCCTGAAGGGGCGGTGCTAACACCGGTCAACGATTATTCCGTAATCTTGAAAGAACGGTTGGGCATTCTTGAAACGAACGCTGTTTTCGGACTTATACTCGTTATACTGATGCTTTTCATTTTTATCGGATGGCGTAATGCGCTGTTTGCTGCACTCGGCATTCCGGTAGCCTTCATGGCAACGTTCTGGTTCATGTCAATGGCAGGATACACGCTCAGTGGCGTTGCCCTATTTGGTCTCATCTTAGTCGTTGGAATTGTTGTTGACGACGCTATCGTTGTCATAGAGAACACATACCGACATATCGAGGCAGGTGAACCTCCGAAAGTTGCCGCCGTTCGTGGCGCAGAAGAGGTCGGCTGGCCAGTCGTCGCAGCAAGCTTAACAACAATTGGCGCGTTTGGGCCCCTGATGTTTATGTCCGGGGTTTCAGGACAGTTTATGCGGATAGTGCCAATAATGGCGATTATCGTCTTGATGGCCTCCCTCTTCGAAGTTTTCGTTATCCTACCAGCACACATCTCTGAATGGGGAAAAGCCAGACATCAAACAGGACGCAGCAGACTTGAAGGTATACGAACCCGCTCAAGGAATGTCTTTACCTTAAGTATCCTCTTTACCGGCTTCTTCGCATGGTTTGCCCTATTTTTCGATTTCATACGGAGCCGATACGTCAGAATCCTAAAAATTACGCTCCGCCGCAGGTATATATTTGTCGGAAGCGTTCTCCTCATCGGTTTAATCTCATGCATAAGCGCGTTTATCGTGCTTGACAAAGAGCTCTTCCCTGGTGAAGATTTTCCACAATTCTACGTCAAAGCAGAGATGCCACCCTCTTACGGTATACAAGAAACAGCAGCTGTCATGGCACAAATTGAAAATGCTGCGAAAGAACTCCCAGCAGATGAAGTCGCTGCACTTGTTAGCAACATCGGTTTACATACGCCTACGACGGGCCTCCTTGAAGGAATTACCTACGGCTCCAATTTTGCCGAACTTATCGTCGAACTCGTCCCTAAAGATAAACGCATCCGCAATACCGACCAAGTTATCGATGAACTGCGGGAAAAAACCAAAAAGATTAGTGGACTCGAAAAAGAAGCCAATTTTGCCAAAATTCAGGGCGGCCCCCCACAAGGACAAGACGTTGAGGTGAAAGTCAAAGGGGACCAATTTGAACAGTTATCAGAAATCGCTGCACAGCTTAAAAGCACATTGCGCGGAATAGATGGCGTGGAAGACATTCGAGACGATTTACGTATCGGTAAATCTGAATTACGCATCTATTTGAAACCTGAAAAAGCAGCACAATTCGGAATGTCAACACTCCAAATCGCACAAACTGTCCGAACAGCCATAGAAGGCGCGAAAGCCACAACCTACCGCGAGGCTGATGAAGCGATTGATGTCATCGTCAAATACAGTGAAGACCGCTTACAAACCCTCGAAGAACTTAACGAACTACTTATAGCAACCCCCACCGGGACGATTATTCCGCTAAAAGATGTCGCCGAAATCGTAGAAGAAAAAGGTTACGCGGATATTAAACGTTTCGAAGGCGAACGGGCAATCACTGTTTATGCAGTTGTCGATAGGACAAAAACAACACCTTTTGAAGTGAACCAAGCCTTAATGAATACGTTTGCCGATATTGAATCTCTGTATCCAGGCTACCGCCTCGATTTCCGGGGAGTCTTCGACGAAATACGGGAATCTTTTTCAGAGTTATGGAAACTTTTTATCGTCGGGGTGCTTGTAATTTATATGATATTGGGAGCGCAATTCAAATCCTTTATTCAACCGATTATTATTCTTTTTGCTGTGCCGTTCGGAATGATCGGGGCAATGGTCGGTTTGCTCTTTTCTAATGCAACGCTCAGCCTCATTGCCATGTTTGGAATTGTCGCACTCGCCGGTATCGTTGTCAACGACTCAATTGTACTTATCGATTTTATCAACAGGTACCGGGAGCGCGGTTATAACAAATGGTATGCGATTCTGAAAGGGGGAAGCCTCCGTTTACGCCCAATTATCTTAACCTCGTTGACCACCATCATCGGTCTGATACCGATGGCAGTCGGACTCGGTGGCAAATCGCCTATATGGATGCCGATGGCGAACACCATCATCTTCGGGCTTGCCTTTGCAACGATTATGACACTGTTTGTAATGCCAGCACTTTACGCCATCATAACCGACCTGCGCGGCTTCTTCTTAAAAGATGCCGAGGCACGATTCCGACTCGTTTCAGATGATGACTTGCTGGGCGAAGCTGCCCCAGCTGATGATTAAATAGAATAACCTAAGTTGCCACATAGTAGCATAATCTTCCAGATTGTGCATATTTGTGTGCAAATTGGAAGTGAACGGGACAAATATTAGCCAATTATCAGCATATTTTCATTAAAGACGGTGTTTCCAGCTCTAAAAACTTATAAGTAGCAACTTGGGTTAGAATAACAAAGCGAGGCGTGGAATGTCCATCCCCAAACTATCTGTAAACAACACCGTTTTAGCGAACATGTTGATGCTGATAATCATCGTTTTTGGGGTGTACGCCTATATAAACCTACCCCGGGAGCTCAATCCAGAAGTCACAGTACCGGTTGCCCTCGTAACAACATTGTATCCCGGAGCCTCGCCGGAAGAGGTTGAAAAACTTGTCACCGTCCCTATTGAAGACGCAATTGAGGAGAACGTCAACAAAATCGACCTACTGAATTCTACCTCGTCAGAGGCACTCTCTATTGTTGCCGTCCAGTTTGATGAAATGAGTGACCGCGACTTCAGTAAAGAACTCGATAACCTTCGGATTGCCATAGAGCAGGTGAATGAATTACCAGAAGAGATTTTAGATGACCCTAAGGTCGAAGAATTCGAGCTTTCGTCCGGCTTTCCGGTGCTGACGATTGCTGTCAGCGGAAACATTTCGGAAGCACAGAGGCAGGATATTGCCGAGAATCTTAGAGACGACATATTAGACATCAAAAACATTGCATCTGTCCAAATTGCAGGACTCCGTGAACGGGAAATATGGATTGAAGTCCATCCCGACCGGTTGAAGGCATATCAGCTCCCTATCTCGGCAGTTACCACGGCACTCGGTACCAGCAACTTGAACCTCCCAGCTGGCACAATGGAACTTGGAAACACCGAATTCATGGTCCGAACCATGGGTGAATTCACAACGCCAGACGCGATTGGGGAAACCATCATCGCCGTTCAACCGACAGGGACACCGCTTCGCCTAAACGATGTCGCAACCGTTTCCGACACTTACGAGGAAACGAGAACCCTCTCTCGGATTGATGGGAAACCTTCTATCAGTTTAAGCCCGCAAAAAAAGACTGATGGGAACATAATAGCACTCGCTGCTAAACTCCGGGAATTGGTTGAAAGATGGAGAACCGAGCTCCCTGAAGGTGCCGAATTGACAGTCATTAACGACTCTTCGGTTGGGCTCAAAGAGAGATTGGGTATTCTCGAAACGAATCTGTTTTTCGGTTTGGTGCTGGTTGTCCTAATGCTTCTCCTCTTTATCGGATGGCGAAACGCGTTGTTCGCAGCACTCGGTATACCGGTGGCGTTCATGGCAACATTTTGGGTTATGTCCATTGCAGGTTGGACGCTAAATGGCGTGGCACTGTTTGGGCTTATTTTAGTTGTTGGCATCGTTGTTGATGACGCTATTGTTGTTGTAGAAAACATTTATCAACACATCGAAGCAGGTGAATCACCAAAAGTTGCCGCCATTCGCGGAGCAGAAGAGGTTAGCTGGCCAGTCATCGCCGCAAGTTTGACGACAATCTGTGGATTTGGTCCGCTGATCTTTATGTCCGGTGTTTCAGGACAGTTTATGCGAATCGTGCCAATAATGGTAATTCTCGTCCTGTTGGCCTCTCTCTTTGAGGTCTTTGTAATTTTACCCGCACACGTCGCTGAATGGGGAAAAGCGGAAAACCGAAAAGCACACACCAACAGATGGTTTGAACGCATCCGAAACCGATACGTGAGAACCCTCAAAGGAACAATCCGATGGCGATATGCGTTTGTCGGAGGCACTCTCTTTATTGGCTCGATTGCATGTGTGAGTGCCTTCTTAACTCTCGACAGGGAACTTTTCGTAGGAGAAGAGCTCCCGCAATTTTATCTCAAAGCAGAGATGCCAACCTCCTACAGTATCAAACAAACAGCAGAAATAACCGCCCAACTTGAACAGGTTGTCAAAGAACTTCCACCAAGCGAAGTTGCCGCGCTCGTCACCAACATCGGTTTACATACATTTGCTTCAGGGGTAGTTAGAAGTGTTAGCTTCGGCTCAAATTTGGGTGAGGTACTTGTTGAACTTACACCCAAACAGGAACGGACACGAGGGGTGGAGGAAATCATCGCAGCCTTGCGGGCGAAAACAGCGACAATTACCGGTATTAAGCACCTGAGCTTTGTCAAACAGGAAGATGGACCCCCACAAGGTGCTGACGTGGCAGTCAAGGTAAAAGGACCGAGATTTGAAAAACTGACTGAACTCGCTGGCATGCTTAAGACAACACTCACTCAGATGGACGGTGTTTACGACATTCGTGATAATTTTCGAACCGGCAAATCCGAACTCCGCATCTACTTAAAGCCAGAGAAAGCACATCAACATGGATTAACGACGTTTCAGATCGCACAAACACTTCGAACGGCTATTGAAGGCACTAAAGCGACCACCTATCGAGAAGCTGATGAAGCAATTGATGTCATCGTCAAATATAAGGAGGATACCCTTAAGAATCTCGCGGAACTTGAGAACCTCTTGATTGCGACACCCACCGGCACCACTGTTCCTCTTAAGGATGTCGCAGATATAAGAGAAGAAAAGGGCTACGCAGATATTCACCACTCCGATGGGAAACGGGCACTCTCAGTTTATGCATCCGTAGATAGGCAAAAAGCGAAACCTGTTGAAGTCAACCAAATGCTCATGAGGACATTCGCCGATATTGAATCCTTGTATCCGGGGTATCAACTCGACTTTCAGGGTGCTTTCGATGATGTTGCTGAATCTTTTTCGGAGTTATGGAAATTGTTTACCGTCGGCCTGCTGCTGATCTATATGATATTAGGCGCGCAATTCAAATCGTTTATACAACCTATTATCATTATGTTTGCGGTCCCATTCGGGATGATAGGTGCGATGGTCGGCTTGCTTCTTTTGAATGCAACGCTCAGCACAGGCACGATGTTAGGCATCGGCGCGCTCTCAGGGATTGTGGTGAACGATTCCATTGTCCTTATTGATTTCATCAACAAGTACCGAGATAAGGGTATAACAAATGGTATGCAATTCTGAAAGGCAGTAGCCTCCGATTGCGTCCAATTGTGCTCACCACGCTGACGACAATCATCGGTTTCATTCCGATGGCACTCGGACTTGGCGGTAAATCGCCAATGTGGATGCCGATAGCGTACACAATTATTTTCGGACTCGCGCTCGCAACCACGTTGACACTGTTCATAATGCCGGCACTTTACGCCATCGTAGCGGACCTGCGCGGTTTCCTCCTGAAAGATGCCGAGGCACGATTCCGACTCGTTTCAGATGAACAATTGCTGGGCGAAGCAGCCCCAGCTGATGATTAACGAATCGCGAGCACAGCTCGCTCCTACAGAAGAGTGGACTGCAAAACTTGATTGAGGCTTTTAAAATGGCTATATTAGAAGGTTTCAGGATAAGAAATTTCGGTGTGCTCAAGGATATCACATTGGGCCGCCTGTGGTACCAATGGGATAGAACGGAAGCGGAGGCACTCACGCCAATTACGGCCGTAATTGGCAAAAATGGCGTAGGAAAGAGTGCTTTATTTGACAGTTTCGGTTTCCTATCAGATGCCCTAAAATCCGATGTTGAGACTGCCTGCGATGCACGCGGACGCGGCGGCTTTGACAAAATTCGATCGCAAGGCGTTACAGCACCCATGGCATTTGATGTGTACTACAGAGAACACGGAAATGCCAGACCTATTACATACCAACTTGTCATTGATAAAGATGAATTTGGACGACCCTATGTCCTCCATGAACGTTTCCGCCAAAGACGAAAAGGACAGAAACGGGGACAACCATTCTCCTTTCTGATACTCCGTAACGGGAAGGGTATAGCTTGGAAAGGGGAACAAGCAGGACATCAGTTCGATGAAGAGCCCGAAGACTCACATACGTTCATAGAAATTATAAAAGCAATGGAATCTCCGGAAACAGAGAATGTTGAATTGGATGACCCCCGAAAACTCGGCATTGCCACACTCGGTGCCTTGAAGCAGCATCCCAGGATTTCCGCCTTCCGCAGGTTCATTGAGGGATGGTATCTCAGCTACTTCACCCCAGACGCAGCACGCAGTCTGCCGCTTGCCGGGCCCCAGGAACATCTCAATATTCATGCGGATAACCTCGGCAACGTCGTGCAATTCATGGAACGTGAACACCCCCGCCGTTTCCAAACAATTCTCGCGAAGATTGCTGATAAAATTCCGGGAATAGACCGAATCGATACCGAGAAAACCAGTGACGGTAGACTGCTAATCAGATTTAACGACAAAGCTTTTCAAGACCCCTTTTACGCCCAGCAGATGTCCGATGGAACGCTCAAACTGTTTGCTTACCTACTGCTGCTCGAAGATCCGGCTCCCCCCCCGTTCCTCTGTATTGAAGAACCGGAAAATGGGCTGTATCATAAACTTTTGGAGACCCTTGCCACCGAATTTCGTGCCCATGCCACAGGACGTAAGGGAGGGACACAAGTTTTCATTACAACACACCAACCCTACTTTGTCAACGCGCTAGGACCGAAAGAGGTCTGGCTTCTGGAAAAGGGCGAAGACGGTTTCTCCAAAATCCGCCGGGCGAGCGACGACTCACTCGTCAATAACCTTGTTGAAGAGGGACTGCCCCTGGGCGGACTCTGGTACAGCGACTATCTTGATCTGAGGTGAACATAAATAACGTGAGCTTGAAAAAAAGTTTTGATCTCCTAGCCCCGTAGGGGCGATATGTTTATAGAAGCACACAACCCCATAACTCTTAGCACTGAAAGGAGAAAAAATAGAATGAATCAACAGAATTTGAAAATCGCCTTTATCGGTGTTGGCGGAATTGCAGGAAATTACCGCCGAAGCCTAAAACAGCTACAACACCCCATCGCAGCGGTATGTGATATAAACGCAGACCGCGCAGCATCCATCGCCGCCGACGAAAATGCTACTGCATACACAGACCATCAGGAAATGCTGCACACAGAAAATCCCGATGTCGTCTTTACCTGCATTCCACCGGGAGCACACACAACACAGGTTGCTGACGCTGCAAAGTCCGGTGCTGCAGTTTTCGTCGCCAAACCTGTCGCACAAGATTTGGAGACCGCCATAAATGCGCGCGACGCAATTACGCAAGCAGGGGTCATCAATCAGGTCGGTTATATGGCACGGTATAGCGACATCACAGACAGAGCGAAGGAATTGGTCGGCACTCGGCAGCTTGCCATGGGGTTCGGACGATTTCTCGCCCGGATGGGAGCAAACCACCCGTGGTGGGGAAAATACGACATATCGCGCGGACAAATGGTAGAACAAACCACCCACGTCTTTGACCTTATCCGCTACTTCCTTGGAGATGTTGAAAGTGTTCACGCCTACGGTATCAAGGGAGTCTCCAAAGACATCGCCGATTTTGAGGAGTGTACCGTCTGCAACCTAAAGTTCGAGAACGGCGCAGTCGGCAACATTACAAGCACTTGTGTGGCTCGCGCACACGAACATTTCGCCACCGAATTGGTAGGCGATGACATCTATCTCAAACTTACGCACGACAATGGGTTGCGCGGGCAGGTCGGTGGTGAGGCTATCGACTATACCGGTGCCGAAGCAGGTTATTTTCGACAGGTAGAGCAGTTCATCAAAGCGGTTGAGGCAAACGACCAGGGGATAGTGCGTTCCGCTTACGCGGATGCTGTCAAAACGCTTGCTGTCACCCTCGCTGCGAATCGTTCTTTGGAAACAGGACAAGTTGAACCGGTTGAAGGATAAACATAACGCCCCTACGGGGCTAAGAGCGGGGTGTTGTGTGTTTCTATAAACATAACGCCCCTACGGGGCTAAGAGATTGAACTTTTTTCAAACTCACGTTACAATACGGTTAGAAAAACGTCAAATACGGTTTTCCGACAATCTCTCGCCACAACAACACAGCCAACTCGCGGGCATGATAATCACCCCACATAGATGCCTCGCCGCACGGAATTTTTCTGTCCGGGGGCACATAATCCCACCCATTCGGGCGGTGATATACTGAATGTAACAGCAACCCCTGATGTCCATCGGAGTCGGATGATAGATACGGTTCAGCGAAGAGCGTCCTCGCGACTGTCAATCCCGCTTGATATTTCCTGCCGCCGTTTCGCCATGCTGAAAATAGGTATTTCCTGCCGCCGTTTGAGATAGTTGCCGAGCCGGATTAACCCTTGTGCTGCAATCGCTGCAGCGGAACTATCCACCGGTTCAAAGTCGTTGAACGGCGCGGCGGGCACTGCCAGATAATCGCCTAATTCTGTCAAGCCGGGGGCACCCGTATCCCAATACGGAATTCCATCCTGTGCACTGTTTTCAATATAGAAATCGGCAGTTGCCTCCGCTGCTTTGCGCATGTGTGCCGTCACTGCGGCATGTCCACCGTAGGGTTCAAGTTCATCCTCCGTTAGACTGTCAAAAAACTCAAGTTGTTCAGCATACCCCGTTATAACCCATGCCAGTCCACGCGTCCACGTTGTAAACGGTGAATATCCCTGCTGTGTGCTAGGACATCGGTAGTTCCCATCATTTGTATTGAAAATGGACTCATGCACAACCCGCCCACGGACATCGAAAGCGTCACGTCCTTCGCCATAGTAGACGTTATACGTGGCTGTAGTCTCAGAATGTTGAAGCAGCCGCTCCAATAGATTCGTAGCAACATCCCCCTCCCCCATCAGCACTGCGCCGAGCGTATGTCCGAGTGCAAGCACACGCAATGAACGGATAGTGTCAGAAAAGAGCGAATGGGGGCCGTTAAACGAGGCGATATATCCTGTGCCATCCTTAATCGTTGTCCAGCGGCTCGCTTGCACAGCGGCGGAGGCTTTCAGCGCAAGCTCATAGAAGTGCATTTCGCTATCGTTCCACGGAATCACCCCCTCCCGCATCAGCCGACGCAGGTTACCGTAAGTGGAAACGTTGTTGAATCCATGGTCATGCACACCGATGTGTGTAACATGCGGTGCCATCTTTTCAATCGTATTCTTTCTGCCGATGTCAAGGAATTGTTCATCACCGGTAGCATCAAATTGAAGGATAGCAGAACCGAATTGAAACCCTTGTGTCCATTCTGTCCAGCCGCGGGTCGTATAGGTCCCAGCGACGGTGAAGACAGGGGTACCCTTTTCAGGGGGCCACGTATCCTCAATCGCCAAAATCTTCTGACCTGAGTATTCAAAAAGTTTTTCGAGCTGCGGTTTCAGGTCAGCGGTACGCAATGAATTGTTTATCTGCATTTGACTGTGTTGCCTTTTAGGTTACGGCATACCGAGAATGCCTACTACTTTGCAAGAGAGGGAGCATCTTTATACCTTTCACATATTACTTGGATGAGGTTGGTTGTGGACTTGCCGGGGATGTTTAAACCTACGATAACCTTGCCGCCGTGTGCCTCAACCACCTCCCGCTCGACCAGTTGTGCTAATTTATAATCGCCGCCTTTAACGTGAATATTCGGCTTCAGTTCAGAGAGCAATTCAACAGGCGTTAATTCGGGAAAAATCACGACATAATCAACACATTCCAATCCAGCGAGCATCTCTGCCCGTTCCGCTTCAGGAACAAGCGGACGATTTTCACCTTTGAGCTGCCGTACTGAACTATCACTGTTGACCCCCACCACAAGTAGCGTGCCAAGTTGCCGCGCCGCCTGTAGATATCGGAGATGTCCCAAGTGCAACACATCGAAACAACCGTTCGTCGTCACAACAACAGCCCCATCTGCTTTCGCTTGCTGAAGGACAGATGCAAGTTCCTCGCGATGATAGATTTTTGAGTTTAACATTTTTCTATTCCAAAAGCCGAAGTGCTTCTCAGCGTCAGTTTTCACTTCCTTAGGATAGGATATAGCGCGTGCCTCCTGCCATCATATTAGCTTCGTAGGGGCGGGGTCCCCCCGCCCGCTAGGTTTCCTTAGAGGGCCCATTATCATAAGACTTATCAACGCGCTGCGTAAGTCCTACAATTTTGAGGTGCGTAAGTTCTAAGCGTTAATAGTTTAGCAGGTTTCAGACAGTTTGGCAATGAAGACCAGGGTCATAATAAAAAAAAAATCGTAAAAAAACTTGGTATTTGTGCAAATCTATGATATACTTAATAACAGTATTTGGGAAACCTAACAGTCTATTCCTTTACTTGAATCGAAAAACGGCATGGTATATACTAACGCGTATTAGAGCAGAAACGTCTAAGAAAGGGGGAGTGTTGCTAATAGGTATCATAGAAGCGGACGAAACCTATATCATTATTCTGTTCCTCTTTAGATACTTAAAAACCGCACTTCGTGTATGATTGTAAATGTTATACGGAACGAAAATTGCATCGATACAGTGGGCAAATGAGTGACGAATTTGTTACCCTTGTTGTGACCTCACCCCCCTATGATGAAATGCGAGAATATGAAGGCTATATGCTTCACGATTTTGAATCAATCGCAGCTCAATTATTCCGCGTTATAAAGTCCGGAGGAGTGGTCGTTTGGATTGTCGGCGATCAAACAAAAAATGGGAACGAGTCAGGAACGTCATTCCGACAAGCACTACATTTCAAAGAAATTGGTTTCAACCTATTTGATACCATGATCTACCTGAAACCCCCCAGAGGTGCTGTTGGCAATAACAAAACTTATTGGCAATCGTTTGAGTATATGTTCGTTCTCAGTAAAGACAAACCGAAAACGATTAATCTTATTAAGGATAGGAAGAATAAGCAAGCGCGAGAAGGAGACAGCGGAACAAAACGACTCCCTAATGGCAGTTTACTAAAGATGAAACGTAGCGGTTATGAGGAATACGGCAGAAGAACAAATGTTTGGGAGTATATGATTGGGAGTGGACATTCTGCAAGTGATAAGATAGCATACCAGCATCCTGCTATCTTTCCTGAAAAATTAGCACGTGACCATATCCTTTCATGGAGTAATAAGGGGGATTTGGTATACGATCCATTTATGGGAAGCGGGACTGTTGCACTCATGGCAAAATTAAGCGACAGGGATTATATCGGTAGCGAAATAAATGAGAACTACTGTGAAATTGCTAAAGCCAGACTCAATAAATACAACTGTACTGCTATCGGAAATTCGGGCCACCCTCTAAACCAAGATTGTGATATAATAACAATCTAAGTGAAAGGAGTATCCAATGGCGAAACGAAAACCAAGAAACTTCACCCCCGAGTTTAAAGCGGAGGTCGTTCTTGAGGCACTCCGCGGTGAAAGTTCACAAGCCGAACTGTGTCAGCGACATAACCTCAGTGAAGAGCAGCTCTCAAAATGGAAACAGCAGCTCCTTGAAAATGCCGCTGCTGTGTTTGCCTCCCCGGATAAGCAATCCAGTGAGGCAGCGGAGCGTATCGCGCACCTCGAGGAGCGCGTTGAGCGGTTGACCGTGGCAGTAGACATCCACAAAAAAGCCTTGACCTTGTTGAATTGACCCTATCTGAACAGTGCCAGATGGTTAAGGCGTTTGCTTGGAATTTTTGATCTATCGAAACTTTTGATGTGCTCCCATGCTTTCCGGTTTGAATCGAAACGATAGCCGTCACCGTTCAGTTTTCAACGATTTACAAAACTTGTCTTAACTGTTGCTAAAATTTTTGCTCTCGTCTGAATAACCGTTACTGCAGTACCGACAGCACATTTTGGAAAATGTAAAGATGAAAATGATATAGCAACTGTTTATCAAAATAGTTGACGGTATTATCAAATCAAAGCTACATGCCTTGTTGAATTGTCAAATATCGATAAATATGACATTGAGAGCAATGTGCCGTACTCACAGATAATTGATACGCCAGTTATGGATAGAGTTCGAAGCAGTGATAATGAAGATGCATTACAATAACCCACTTCTGTATACAAATAGACCTGATCGTCAGTTTCGTAAGCATTGTTAAATGGATTGACGCTGAAGTTCGTCCCACATCAAAAACTTTCAAATGTAAGTTTACGAGATGTTACAACCTAAAAAGCCATTAAATCTTTGAACTGATTGGCTGGCGACGTCGGACTACGAATGAAAGCGCAACCCCCGCGGAAAATCGAATCACCTTGAATCCGGGCATAACTGCGTTTCGGTAAAAATCGTACTGTTAATGGCCCCTTTACCGTTGGTGCGCTCACCCTCACTGTCACGTGGGAGATGGTGGTGCTGCACAACGCTCACTTACTGTCAGCAGATGAAACTGAAAAGTTTTGCAGGGTAAAGGGATAAAGCTGTTCAATTAGGCTCGGAAGCCGAAACGGCGATGACCTGGGTTGGGAGGTTACTTACGACGGTACGAAGCTCTCAAAGTCAAGAGCTCAATGAAAAAACTTATAAACTTAGAGTACTGGCAACGAAGCCGACAGTGTCGTGTTTACTACGAAGGCCCTTCCTTAATCACAGATGATAAAGCCGGTAAATGTTACAACAACCCTTCTCGTGCTAATTGCCAACAACCAATCAATTTGATTGTTACACATCCCAAAATCCGCGATCCGCGATAATCCGCGATTCAGACAATCCCTGTGGTACACACCCTTCGAGCTATTTCACTTGAATGAAAACATCTGTTTCGGACGCTATTTAGCGTTTATAACGCATTGACAAACCCAGCATATTAAGTACAGAACGTAGGAGGTGAGCTATGTTTAAAGGAAAGGGAGTTCGTATCAAAAACTTTTTAAGTTTACGAGATGTTACGCTTCCATTAAAACCGTTGACGGGCTTGTGGGCGCGAATGCAAGTGGAAAACAAACATCTTATTGCGTTTTCTCAAAGGATGATGGTTGATGATTAGATGGTATTTGAAGCATTGAGCGAAGATTTCAGTTTTGCGGGTAAAGGACAAGAAATTACTTTCCAATTACAGACGAAAGTAGCAGAACACCAAACCTTATACAACTTAGTAGTAAAGAACCCCCTATTGGTCTCGCCTTGAAGAAAATTTATCGGTTAATAATGTAGACGTGATTTCAATCCGAGACGGAAAGGGAGTCGTTAGGGATGAAAACGGTGAGGGTAGAACACATATAACTCTAATGAACTTGCTTTGGGCTCGGCAGAAAATTACGAAAATAAACCGATTACACGCACTTAGCTGAGTTTATTAAGGAATGGGAACTTTATCGTTTTTCGACTGACGTAATACGACTTATTCTTTCAGATTTCTCTCCCCCTGAAAAAGAGATGCAAGAGTCCCCAAGGCTTGAAAGGGATGGTGTGGAGGTACCAGAGGTCCTTTGGTACTGGCATAAATATTTTCCAGAGCGTTTCCGAAACGTCAGTGATTCGCTTGCATCAAGCACGAATATTGAAATAGACCTACGTCCGATTGATGGACAAGAACAACTTTGTCTATGGAAGGGTACGAGAAACCTATTCAATTAAGGAGAGCATCTGATGGCACACTGCGGCTGATTGCATATTACATCCTGCTCAACATGCCCGAATTGCCGCCGCTCATTGCGATTGAAGAACCGGAGCGGAATTTACACCCTGGTGCCCTAACAGACATCGCAAATGTGCTTGAGCGAATCGCACAATATTCTCAGGTCATTATTACCACACACAGTTCAGAACTGCTTGGTGCCTTTAATCGTGAAAGTTTGGGAGATTCACTCGGGGTTTTACTCTTAAACAACCGTCCCGGTTTCGGCACAGAGGTGCTCAACCTTGAGGATTACCGCGGTCAAAGGAAGGCACTTGATGGGTGGATTGCAGATTTCGGAATTGGTAGTGCTGTCTTTGATAGTGGACTGTTGCAAGATGTTCTGGAGGATAAATCCAGGAAAGATACTGTGAAACGTTATCTCCCGAAGTAGCTGAACACATTGTCATAAACAAAGAAGCATTGCGGCGCAATAATTCTCTCAAAAAGCTCTGTGATGTGATTGGGAGTTTGTAGTAGGCGATTCATCGCCCGTCGCAACGTGCTGAGTGTCCCCCCTTAACCTCCTTACAGTGTGAGGCGGCAATGTTTCGTAGCAACTGACACCTAATAACTGAAAACCCCTAATCACAAAACTTGGCGTGTTACGCATCGTCCAATCCGCGTCCTCCGCGCCAATCCGCGATTCTCAGACAACCCTCTAACCAAAAACTTTACATCCCCGCGGATTTTCCGCGCGGAGACCAGGGGCATAATGAAAAAAACGTAAAAAATTTGACTTATGTGAAAATTTAGGGTATACTTAATAACAGTATTTGGGCAAACGGCCCATTCCCTTACAAACACGCTCTCGACCTTGCACTGAATCGTTCGTTGAAATAGTCAGTAAACCTAATGTCCTTGTGCTTTCCGGAACGATCTTTGTCGTCACCGTTCTTGAGTTTCACCTCGAGTTTGACGACCTTTTGATTTACACAAATCTCCGTTTTGGTGGGTGTTCCCTATGCTTTCCGGTTTGAAAGGAAGATAACAAATCATGCGAAATCAATTGAAAAATTTATTTTATGTTTTTATCCTATTTTTTATAGGAGTAACCATAAACGCATATTCACAAGAGCATTTTATTGTTCAAACAATTTACTTTAAACCTGCGAACGCCGCTCCACTACATGATACGAAAAAGAAAATAGCTGATGTAGTAGATGCTACTCAAAGATTATACGCTGATGAAATGCAACGTAATGGTTTTGGAAACAAAACCTTTAGAATAGAACGCGATAAAGATAATCAAGTAATAGTTCATCTTGTGAATGGCAAACATGATTCTTGGGACTATGTTGATAATACGTATAATAAAATCAAAACAGAATTACCTAATCGATTTAATCCAGATACAGCACCGTGGGGAAAACAAGATTCTATTAGATTGATTATAGTTGGAGGGGTTAATTACGTTGGAGGTAATAGATGGGGCTTAGGGTGGCCGCACCATTCAAATAGATATGGTGGAGGTGCAGTTGTAGCTGGTAGCAGTCCCCATTTTAATAAAGAGCTTGTATTTCATGAATTAGGACACTGCTTTGCTTTGTATCATAAAGAACATAGCGATCATTTATTAGATCATTATGAAGCTAGATGGTTAAGTAAACATTACCATTTTAATAATAATGCCAATAATTTCACATATCCTGAACCTGTACATAAAAATCCTACGCTCACTGCTATAGGTAATAACATTATTCGATTTGAACTGCCAGTTATGAGTAATATAGGTTTACATCAAGCAATGATTTTTAATACAGAAAATATAATGGTATTAGGTTACGATTATTTGAACGGAAAAGCACAAGATGTAGTTTCTTTTGATGTAGCAAGACATAAATGGGGTCATACTGCTACTCTTCAGATTATGGATACTCGAGGTAACCATCACATGGCGATAGGTATTACAATTAATTTACCTGAAGAAAAAGAAGTTAATAAAAACCCAGATTTACCTACTACCCCTAATACTATAAAAGAAGATACCAAAGATAATGTAGTATATCTTACTTTGATTAAAGGCGGAAAAGATGCTCCGAATGAACACGGAATTATACCGATTAATCCTGTAGCTGAATATAAGAATGGTTGGGGATCAGATAACATTACAGATAATCAAACTAATAATGGCAATCCTATAATTATTCGGAATACAACTTTCGAAAGAGGTATCTCGTTATCTCCCCCAGGAGCTCATAATAATTCTATATTGCAATACGACATTAGTGAAAATCGTTATGTTGACTTTCGAGGATACATCGGCATCACCAACGATCGAACCACTGAAATAGATAATCATCACAATCAAAGCTGCAATGTAGGCGGTAGTTCAATCTTTACTTTTAAGATAGATAATAAAGAAGTATACAAATCTGAATTGCTAACTGGTAGAGACGCTGCTATACTAGTTGAATTTGACATTCCAGCTAAATCTAATGTTTTAGAAATTATTATTAATAGCGGCCCTGATGGTGAATGGTGCGATCATCCTGCAATTGGCGATGCTAAATTGATATCAGATAAAACTATTGTAGACAGTGAACAAATATTCGTAAATCATAGAGATAAATTGGTTACAATATGGGCTAAAATTAAAAAGCAATAAAAAATCGGTTCTATGGGTTTACATCTGCGCTTAAAGTGCCCTTGTGCTTTCCCATTTGAAGGGAATGGCAAATAGCGAATCGGAATCAATGGCAAGTAGGAGCGTGTTGAAAAAATTCACGATACCTTTGCATCTGATTGCATCTGATGATAAAGCCGGTAAATTGTCACAACAACCCCTCTTGCCAACAGCCAATCGCCAATCGCTAATTGCCAAAGAGATTGTTACGCATCTTAAATTCCGCGTTCTCTGCGTCCCCCGCGATAATCCGCGATTTGCGGCGTACTCGCCCAAATGCGACGTGCATTCAGACAACACATGCCAAATCCATCCTTCCCCTCTTCCATTCTTCCATTCTTCCATCCTTCCACCCTTCCCCTCTTCCACCCTTCCACCCTTCCACCTATCCCTGTGACAAAAACTTCACATCCCCGCAGTTTTCCGCGTAGACCTATTGCACAATCTACAAATTTCTGCTATAATGCAGCTAAAGAGAAATTGCAGTAAAAAAAGCTACACCCATCAGGAGAGAAAGAGATGCCAGAAAAAACAGTGAAGACACAGCGCGGACTGCCAATTTGTACCCTCGGTGCCACTGGACACGGTAAAACAACCTTGACCGCCGCGATAGCGAAAGTCGTTGCAAGAATCGGAGCTATTCACACAACCGGCACTAACGATTTTGAGGCACAACCCCCAACCCATCATCCCATCCGAGAAGGCGTAGGGTTCACCTCCCGCGAAATCGCCTATGAAACCAGCGGTAAATTTTATACGCTGCTAGACTGTGAAACACATCTGGATATCGTCAAAATGCTTGTCAGCGGGGGGGCTGCAATTCAGGGAGCAATTTGGGTAGTCAATGCTGTTGAGGGCGTTACACCGGAGGCAGAAGCACATCTTCGTCTTGCAAGCAACCTACACCTCTCCACAGTGATTCCCTTTCTTAATACCGGAAATATCGCAGAAGATGACGAACTGTTGGAGATTTGTCAGATGGAGATGCAGGAGCTGCTCAACCAACATGAAATGGCAGGAGAAACTGTCCCGATGATTGCTGGCGATGCACAGAAGGCACTAAAGTATAAAGGCAATAAAATCGCCGCTGCGCAATGGAAACCGATTGTTGACCTTATCTCCGCAATGAACCGGTGTATGCCAGAACCGCTGAAATCGGCACGGTTGCCGCTCATCATGCCCGTTTATGAAATCGTTGAGGAGACAAAAGTACGTGTAACGGTGCGTGGCGAAATTGTGCAGGGACAACTTGCCATCGGACAGGCGGTCGATGTTGTCGGTAAAGGCGAGCGGATTAAAACACGATGCCTCGGCATAAAAGAGAACGAAGTCTCTGTAGAGGCTGAACCCGATTGGATTTCTGTGGGACAAGTGCTTTGCACCCCCAAAACTATCAAGGCACATTCTACCTTCACAGCGATTATCTATCTACTGACGCACGAAGAGAGCGGAACGCATATCCCACTCATTGAAAACGATAAACTACAAATCTATTTGTGGGGGGTAGAAATAACGGCTCAAATCAAACTTCCGCCTGAACTAGCGATTGTGACACCGGGGACTTATGCCCCCGCCACCGTTACGCTTGAGCTGCCGCTTGCGATGGATACCGGCACCCGGTTTGAGGTTAAAAAGATGGGCACCTCTATCGGTCTTGGCGTTGTGACTGACTTAGTATGAGGCCCGTAAAACTGCTATGTTTGTGGGAGTTTATCCATTGTTTCTATGAAGGTATAAATTCTTTTCACTTCGACTGGGGAAGTGAGAAACCATTCAGTACCTTTCGCTTCCTCTACATGTCTGCCGCGTGCAGTCAAGACTCCGTGTATTGCCTTCTCCAGCACTTGTGGAATATCTGTTTTAATAATAAGCGCAACTATAGGATCTTCGGGAATCCCCGTACTCGGGCGGGTTTGCTGTTCTACTCTTTCGCGAGGATCTTGGTCAGTCCAACCAATTTTGCATTTCCAAAAAGGTTTACCTTGAGCTTTTGCCTCCTTGCGAAAAGTGGGAAAATAATAAAGGTAAACCGAACTCGCTCCGGAGCCGAGTTCATGAAGCGGATAAATTCGCCAATAACCTACGGTAAGATGTTCGGCACTTCCTTCCTTGGACAAACCCCCTAATGCTACAGCGACAACTTTAGCTGGTTTAGCCTCTGCTGGTAACCCTCCACGGTTCTCGTGGTGTTTAACTACCGCTTCAACAATATCTGTTTTGTTAGCAGCTGGCTGCCCCGAATATACCTCAATGATAATTTCCATAGCAACGCCCCGTGTAAGAGGGACTCCCTCATACTTATAGCGACTATTCATTTGAGTCGTTCCTCCAATAAAAATTTTAGAACCTATTCAATATACACAGCGAAAGTAATACTTTTACCCAGCAATTGCGTCGCGTAGGGTTAGGGCACCGGTATACAGAGCCCGTCCAATAATCGCACCGCTGGCACCGATATCCTTCAACGCTTCAATATCGGAAAGCGAGGTAACCCCACCCGAACCGATAACGTCCGCGGACACAGCATTGATTATATCCGCGGTTGCCTCAACATTAGGGCCTTTAAGCATACCATCGCTCTTGATGTCCGTATAGATAATCGTTTCAACCCCCTCCATCTCCCGTGCGAACGTTACTGCGGACTTTTGTGAAACCGTTAACCACCCATCTGTCGCGACCATACCATCTTTTGCGTCGATGCCGACAGCGATACGCGCGCCATATTTTGCACACGCCGCTTTAACCAAACTCGGCTGTCTAAGTGCCGCTGTACCGAGAATTGCCCGGTTCACGCCTAATTCCAAAACCGCCTCGACCTGTGCCATGCTGCGAATACCGCCCCCCAGCTGGACAGGGATTTCAATTGCATTGACAATCTCGCGGACAATATGTAGATTTGCCGATGCTCGCTGGAATGCCCCATCCAAATCCACAAGGTGCAGGTATTCCGCACCCTCCGCCTGCCACCGTTTTGCCATGTCCACAGGCGAATCCGAGAAAACAGTCTCCTGCTCAGCGATTCCCTGAATGAGGTTTACACATTTCCCACCGCGAAGATCTATTGCTGGTAATATTTGCACAAGTTTTCCTTTCTGCAGTTAGCAGCACAACAACGTGTGCCTACGCCTATTCCTCTCGAAAAATGCCGAGTAATCGCAATTGCACAATTGAGATGATAGCAATAATGATAAAAAGCACCCAACCGATTGTCGCCGCATAGCCGAGGCGCATGAACTGAAATCCGTTTTTGTAGAGATACATCACGATAGTTGACCCTGCATCAGCAGGTTCACCACCGTTTGTCAAAATATAGGGCAGGTCAAAGAGTTGAAACGACCCAATCATTGAGACAACGAGGACGAAGGCAATCACAGGCCGCAACGAAGGCAGTGTGACATGACAGAACGCCTGCCACCAATTTGCACCATCAACCGCTGCTGCTTCGTATAACTCCTGTCGGATACCCTGTAACCCCGCCAGAAAATAGATCATGTTGAACCCTGCCCACTGCCAAACACCTGTTAGGATAACCGCGGGCATGACATACTTTTCCTCCTTTAGCCAGCCGAGCTCGTTTCCAAACAGAACAAATTCGTTGTTGATTAAACCAGCACGCTGATCGTATACGAGGTTAAAGATAATCGCCACAAACACCCCTGCAACTAATACCGGCGCAAAAAAGGCGAGCCGCAGGAAGTTTTTCCCTTTGACAAATTTTGAGTTGAGCAGAATTGCTAATAACAGGGCTATCGGCAACTGAACCGTTAGCGTACCGAGCGCAAAATAGGTGGTATTCCAGAGCGACTTCCAAAATATTCGGTCCCCAAAAAGCTCGGTGAAATTTCCGATATCGACAAAGATTCGGCTCTGAAACCCCCGCATTTCATACAGACTCATAATAAGAGACGAAATAAGGGGGTACCCCATAAAGACCACAAAAAGCAGGTAAAACGGGGCAATAAAAAGATAGGGGGCTATCTTCTGCTGGTGGTGCCAAAAGCGATATGTAGTTCGTTTCGTCTTCATCACTACAGGACCTATAGTTTGGACAATTTCCGTGAGCCTGATGCCCGATGGACAAAGCATTTCTCATTTTTCTCTAAGTTGCTCACACAAGGACAGATAGGAGAAAAATAGGATAGGATGTGCGAAAACGCAGCCCCAGCGGGGCGGAATGTTTATAGAAAACGCAAACACACCACAAACTAGCCCCATCGGGGCGGAATGTTTATGGATTTTAGCCAAACCCCTTCCGTGTTCTCCGCGTCCTCCGCGCCCTCCGTGATTCAGACAACACACGCGAAATCTTTCCACCCTTCCACCCTTCCATCTATCCTTTTGACAAGAACGTTACGCCCCTCAAACTGTCCAAAGTCTACTATAATTTTAACTCAAGTTCTTCTAACGTCTTCGCTTTCTCAAAGTCGGCATGAGCCGCCTCTGTTTGCCCGAGGGCTTCTTTCGCTTGTCCGCGATTAAGATAGGTAATCGACTGATGTGGGTTTATCCGAATCGCCTTATTATAGTCGTCAATCGCACCGGTGTAATCACCAAGGACAGCCCTTATAACCCCTCGCGTGTGATAGCTGGTATTATGTGGATTTAGCCGTACTGCTTCGTTGCTATCGGATAACGCCTCTTTATAGAGCCGCTGCGCTTCTGCTTCATTTCCCTGCTCGGCTTTAAATTGCCCGATGAGGTATTTCGTCCATCCCAGGTTGTTATATGAGAGGGCATGATTCGGATTCAGTTGAAGTGCCTTCATATAGTCGTCAATTGCTGCGTGATAATGCCGCTGTGCTTCTGCTTTATGTCCGTGCTCCGCTTCGAGTTCTCCGGTGCGGTACTTCACCCAGCCGCGGTCGCTCCATGTAACGGCATCCCGGGGGGTTAGTTTTAGCGTTCGTGTATAGTCGCCAATTGCAGTGCGGTAATGCTGCTGTGCTGCTTCAACATCCCCCTGCTTCGCTGCCAATTCACCAAGGAGATATGTTGAAGCGGCCCGATTGTGGTAGGCAACAGGCCCTCTCGGATTTAGTTGGATAGCTCTATTGCAGTCTTTGATTGCCTCTTCATAGTCGCCAAACAGCCGTTTTGCCTGTCCGAGGCTCGTATAGGCTAAGTCATCTTTTGGGTTCAATTCTAGGACCTTGTGAAAGTCTGCAACTGCCCCTGCGTAGTCGTTTAATTGGAGTTTCAGATTTCCACGGCATAAATAGGCTCCCGGTGAATTTGGATTTAATTTTAAGCCTGCCTCATAATCAGCGAATGCTGCTCTGTATTGGCCTAAGAGAGATTTTGCGATTCCTCTGCAAACATAAGTTCGAACATCCGGAGCAAGTTCGAGGGCAGCATCACAGTCATTGATTACCTCTCTATATCGCATTTGGGACATATTCGTGAGGGCGCGTTCGTTATAGGCTCTTATAAAATCGGGTTTAAGTCTGAGAGCCGCGTCACAGTCCGCAATAGCCGCTTGCATCTGGTTCAGGAACGTCCTTCTTAGACCTGCTCGGTCAAGGTATATTTCCGCTAAATCGGGATTAAGTTTGAGTGCAGCATCGAAGCATGCGATTGCTTCTCTGTTTCTACGTTGTACCCTTTTCACCCGTCCTTTTACAGCTTCGGCATACCCCTGTATGCGTGGCTGTTTTTGCCATTCTGTTAACGGTTTGACCTCTGCCACGTTCGCGAGCAGGCAAATCAAGAAGTTTGAAGAGATTGCACGGCTGTGAGATGCTGTCGGGTCTGCAATGTCTGCCGGGATTGCGTGGCCAGGCAATGTCTGTGCTTCACCGCTAAAAAGGCCTTTCCTAAGGGTACCCCCCGCGGGAATACCGATAACTTCACCTTTGCCGTTTAGGAGAGGACTGCCACTCTGTCCGGGGTCAAATGTCTCTTTAACTAGCAAACATTTGTCACTTTTCCGAATACTGTGAATAGTGGCCTGTTTGCCTTCCCCTGCTTCTCCGCGAGGGTATCCTACAGCATAAACGGTATCGTCAACCTGAACGGTATCGCTATCGATAATGGGAAGTGGTACACCTTCTCCGGTAACTTTTAAAAGCACAAGGTCGTTTTTGTCGTCAAACGCTACGACACCCTCAATTAAAAATTGGGTTTCGGTGCGTGGGAATTCAGCAAAAATGGAGGGTGGTGCCCCCGCAACACAATGAATAGTAGTTGCAATCAGGTTTGGCTCGACAAAAAAACCGCTTCCATGTAGTTTGTTAATAAGTTTACGGGATTTGCCGGCGGTATATTTCGATGACAAACGGACAACAGAATTTTTTAGGGATTCTTCTGTAATTTGCTGTAGTATTTCATCTCTTTTGTCTGTCATAATAGAATTCCTTTTATTGGTTGAAGCACGTTTGCTTTATTTAGTATATATGGCATTTTCAAAAATGTCAACTAAAAAACAGGGATAAATCGGCAATTTTAGTCCATAAATTCATACTTATTCGCTACAATTTTTGCCAACGTTCCTTATCTTTCGCAATAAGCGCACGTACCTTTTTGGCAAGTGCTGTCAAAGCCTCTCTCGGTGTCTGCTTTTCCGTAACAGCGGCGAAGATAGCATCGTTCAAGAGGTCCGCTGCTTCGGACCAGTAAGGGTTCTGATAACGCGGCGGTAAATCGGGAGCCAACTGGATAAACAATTCACCAAGCGGTTGTCCACCTAAGTAGGCATCAGGCTCTTTAAAGATAGGGGCGTTCCATGCTGCTTTAAGCGGTGGAATAATCCGTGTCGTCTCATATCGGTTTATCAAACCTGCCCTATCAAAATAGGTGAATTTCAGGAGCTCCCATGCAAGGTCCAGGTTTTTGCACTGTTTCGTTATCCCAATCATCGTGCCGCCGCGCGTTGTAGTACGTCTCTCCCCGGGAGCCCACGCTGGCATCCCGATAGCTTTCCATTTACCCGCCATCTGCGGCACTTGACTTTTGAGAATGCCGACGTACCAATCCGGTGCAAGGACAGAGAGGATTTTGCCATCTTGCATCGCTGCGAAGGTGCTCGGAGCGCCGTGCCATGCACCGTAAACCGGCGTAGCAATCTTATGTTCATTGAACAGCGAGGTGAGAAATTCCAATGTCTCAATCGCAATGTCGTTGTCAATAATAACGTTGCCTTTTTCGTCAAAGAAACCCCCGCCTCTTTGGAGGAGTAGGTTAAAATAATCGCTTTCAGTTTGGCGGTCTAACACAATTGCATATTGGTCAATATCGCCATCACCATTCAGGTCTCGTGTGGCTTTTTTCCCTGCAGCGATGAAGTCATCCCATGTCTCAATATCGGTCATCTCAACACCGGCTGCTTTAAAGAGGTCATCGCGGTAGAGAAGGACGACAGGGTGCAAGTCATGCGGTATGCCGAAAATACGGCCGCGGTAGGACCACGGTGTGAACCGACTAGCGACTAACTTTTCCATCCACCCTTCGCTTTCCAAACGGGGTCGGAGGTCAATAAACCCGACTTCGTCAATTGCCCCCTTAAGAAATCGGCCGATAGCGTTAATTTCAACTTCGACCACATCGGGTGCACCGAAATCGGACAGCATAGCGGTGAGCAGTTTATCGTGCATTGTGCCGCCTAAATTAATAAGTTGCACGTTCACGCCCGGATGTTGTGCCTCAAAAATCGGGACACGCGCCTGGTATTCTTCATAATGTGTATTGGCAAAAATCCAAAACTCTAAGTTCTCACCGCTTTCTTTGGAGGGTGCTAAAATGAAAACGGCAGAAATAAGAAAGAGAATTAGCATGACCATCGGCCCTTTGCCGAGTGGAAAATTGTCAACGTCAAATTGGAACGACATAGCAAACCTCACGTGAAAATGTCCTTATTTAAGTATATCATACATTACAGAAGGCGGCAAAGGGTGTGTAAATATTTTGTACTTATGTGTGAATTTAGCGTGTCCTTCTCCACCGTTTGTAAAATGACGAGGCAATCTTTGGGGTTGGAGCTTAGGTGGGGCCTACAATGCGGGCATACAACCAAAAAACATACTCGTCATTCTGGCTTTCCACGCCTCTAGGCCTCTATCCTTTAGTCCTCCGAAAACTTTACACTTGACATTTGAACGGTTACCTATTAAAATTTATCATACATACTTTTTTATCAACTACGAGAAATGAAGGAGAAAATGCTATATGCCAACGTATGACTATAAATGTCTTGAATGTGATATTCAATTTGAGCAGTTTCAAGGTATAACAGCGCCGGTACTTGAGGAATGCCCCGAGTGTAGTGGCAAAGTGAAACGGCTCATCGGGGCTGGTGCAGGACTTATTTTTAAAGGCTCCGGTTTCTATACCACCGACTACCGGAGCGAAGGTTACAAGGAATCCGCAAAGAAGGATAAAAGCTCTTCATCGGACAAAAGCAAAACGGATAAAGATAAAAAAGAGACGAAACAGACCGACACGAGTAGCGAACCGACGAAAAGTAAAGCTACGGACGACTAAAACGGAGTTGTAGTGCACAAACATAACCACCAACATCATCACGACGAAACGCACCCACACGGCCATCAAATCCATCTTCAGAAGAAATTTAAGGTAGCTGTCCTTGTGACGTTTTGCGTTTTTCTCGGAGAAGTTATCGGAGGAATTTGGTCGGGGAGCCTCGCGTTGCTAAGCGATGCTGTGCACATGATGTCCGATACGCTTTCGCTTCTCATCAGCTGGTTGGCAATCTATCTCTCGACGCGTCCAGCGACTTCGTCTCGGACGTACGGGTATCACCGTGCTGAGGTTTTCGCCGCATTTTTGAACGGGGTGTCGCTTATCGGCATTTCCGGTTGGATTTTTTATGAAGCTTATCAACGGTACACGTCCCCGGAGCCGATTAAAACGGTAGGGATGCTTATTGTGGCGTGCCTCGGTTTTGTAGCGAACCTTATCATCTTATGGCAACTGCACGGTGAAAGTCATAGCAACCTTAACGTTCGGAGTGCGGTGCTTCACGTGATAGGGGACACGCTATCTTCAGTGACTGTTGTTGTCGGTGGGCTGGTGATCTATTGGACCGGGTGGTACCAGATTGATGCGGTCCTCAGTTTCCTCATCGGTGGGATTATCCTCTTCGGGGCACTTCATGTTACAAGAGAGGCGGTGCATATCCTGCTTGAAAATTCCCCCCGGGATATTGACGCGGCCACCGTAGCAAAGCATATCTGCAATTTAGCTCCTGTCAAAGAGGTACACGACATGCACATTTGGTCATTGTGTTCCAACTATCGGGCGTTGAGTGCCCATGTTGTGGTTCATGAAAACACCGTTTCAACCCCTGATCAGATTCTACAACAGATTAACGCTGAGTTGCAAACACATTTTGGTATCGGACATACCACGCTTCAATTAGAGCAGATTGAATGTGCGCAAGCGGGGAATCTCCTATGTAATGCTCAGCATCAGTGATGTGCTTTTAAGCGATGTGCTTCGCGAATCAGTTCATTATTTTTAGAAAACTTTTGTGTGGCTTTGACGAGGCCATCTACGTGTGAGTCCATATCCTTCTCGACCTGTACAATCCTGTTTATCAAGTAAGGTTGATTGCTCTGCTGGATTGCTTTTCTCATGATGGAGAGCAGGTACATATAGATGGTATCCGCTTCGCTTCCCTCAATTGCAATGGCAATTGCGAATGCTTCATCCAACGAAATTATGCCGCTATTTACTTTCCGCTCATGTGCATCTAGTTTGTCTGTAATTTGCTGAATAGGGATATCCGGCAATTCTGTCACAGGTGCATCCATTCCGAAGGTTTTAGCGCATAAGGAGCGTCCGAAATCCACGAGAATGTAGTGTTGCCATTCCTCTGTGCTCATTCGTTCCCAAAACCGCGCAATTCGCTCATCGATGTTCCCCAGAAGTAGTGAGAAAGAGGCATATAATTTGGCCTGTCGCAATTCAATGTCTTGGCAAAGATTAAAGAGTTCACCTAATGTCAATTTTTCACCTTTCTAAAATTCATAGCGTTCGTCTACATTTGAAGAGGCAAAGGAATTGCTGTCCCGGACGACATGCTCCGCGTGACGGCTTCTGTAAATTCCATATATTTTACCCCTGTGTCAAAATCGGTATGTGTAATAATTTCGGTGCCGCGGATGGCATTGACAAATTCAGTTTCAACTCGCCACGCGCCTTCTTCGGCAGGCGGGATATCAATCTCGTGCAATTCTGCATCCTCTTTTTGTCCCCCGTAGAGCCGATTGTCGGAGAATCGTAACGTGCCGCGGCTTCCAAAAATAAGGGCTTCCGGGGCACCTGCTAACCCTGTAACGGCAGAAATCTGTATATGGAGTTGCGCGCCACATGCAAGCTCGCCAACAACGTCAATATGTTCAGGAATTCGTACTGCACGCATGCCCCCATCGGCATCGGGCCGCATTTTGACGAATGTTTTGCCCATCGCCATAATTCGTGTTGCTTCCCCGACCCATCGCATCAACGCCTCGTACCAGATGCCGAGGCTCATGATGTTAAATCCGCTCAGGTCGAAGTCTTGTCGCCATTGTAACGGTGCATCGCTATTTAGGAACGCGCCGCCTGCACGCACTTCAACCGCTAGCACATCTCCGATGTACCCTTCGGCGATGTGTCGCTTTATCGCCTTATCGACGCGTAACGTCATCGGGGAGGGGACAATCTGTGCGGTGAGATGCGATTTTCGCCGGGCCATCAGCCGCATTGCATGTGCCTCACGTGCGTTCATCGCCATGCGTGCTTCACACATCACATGCTTGTTTGCCATAAGCGCACTGACTGTCGCACGGCAGTGCATGTAGGGCCATGTTCCGATGACTATGGCGTTCGTCTCTTTATCAGCGATGACATCCTGCCAGTTATCGTAGATTTTTGGGATACCAAACTCGTCAGCGACGCGTTGGGAAGATTCCCTGCTTCGATTGCAAACGCCGATGATTTCAACATCTTCAATGGCTTGTAGTCCTGGGATATGTCGTGATTTTGTATTTCTGCCCGCGCCGATGATGCCGACTCGGACTGTTTCTGCTGCCACTTTTTTTTGCTCCTTTCGTTATTTGTGTCGTGTTACCTATTTTAGCAGAAAGAGGGGCAAAATGTCAAGCTGCAATTTAGTCTGGGTGTGTAAAGTTTTTGTACGTCTGCGATATTTTTTCTGAAGAAAAATCAAACCATTGGCAACTAATACCATTTCTAATTGGAAATGTCTCTTTATTGGAGCATAAACTTCCAGTTTGTGTTCTTTCTTGTAGCATAAACTTCCAGTTTGTGTTCTTTCTTGTAGCATAAACTTCCAGTTTGTGCTCTTTATCGTAGCATAAACTTCCAGTTTGTGTTCTCATGGCGTTTTGACATAAGACAATACCTCCTGGGACAATTCTGTAGCATAAACTTCCAGTTTGTTCTTTCTTGTAGCATAAACTTCCAGTTTGTGCTCTTTATCGTAGCATAAACTTCCAGTTTGTGCATAAACTTCCAGTTTGTTCTTTCTTGTCTCTTTATCGTAGCATAAACTTCCAGTTTGGGTCTTCCGTTCTCCGTTTCATTTCTAACAACCGGTAATGATAGAATAATTAATAAAAATGGTATAACATAACAGAGAACCAAAACATTTTTCGGAGGAACGCGGCACGGTTTGCAACTCACCTGACCAGACATCGATAGCGAAAGTGTCACATTTCTTTTTTTTTGAAAATCGTCCAAGGGGGGTGTAAACGGCGGACAAACATAGATGGGGCGGGCGTTTGGGCACATTCAGCACCGAGAACCATAAGTTACACTTTGTGTCGAAAGTGTAACTTATGCACACAAATAGCACAAAAAAGTAGGGGGCAGAACGATAAGAAAAGTAGGCAGGACAGATACCTGAAATCCGCGCTCGAAATGACACATTTTGTTTTTTTTGTGTTGCGAAAAAGATAGGGGTAAACCGCTTACAAACATAGACGTGGCGTGAGTTTGTGCGACTGCAGCACTGAGAAGTAAATGTTACACTTTGTGTCAAAAGTGTAACATTTCCACCGGTTTTGTACAAAAACTTTACGCACCCTTTAGTCTTGACATTCAAACCGATAAGTGGTAACATATTAGGTAAAGCTATATCAAAAAAAAATCAAAGGATAACATGAGAAAAATAATCACTACCGAACGTTTGTTACAATTTTGTGCACTTACATTAATTTTTTCGCTTTTTCTGCTAAAAGAGGTTTCCGCCGTAGAATTTATCAAATTAGAACGGGAATTTTCAGGTAAAGGCACAACCCAAGGGAGCTTCGGCAAAGATATTCACCTCGCTTTTAAGCAGAATATCTACGTCAGTGACACGGAGAATCGGCTTATCCAGAAGCTGTCACCGGCCGGGGAATTTCTTTTTCAAATTCCGGCGAACCCGGAATCTTCTGATAACATTTTGCGGAAGCCGGGGCATATTGCCGTGGATAACGATGGAAATATCTATGTCGCCGATGCAACCGCGCATCACATCGCTAAAACGGTCGAGCCGAAAATCTACATGTTCGCACCATGTGTTCATAAATTTAGTCCAACGGGGGAGTTGCAACATACCTATTTCGTTGACCGGGTGGATGAACGTCCGGGTGTAGTTTTACCCGCAAAACTGATTATTGACGAAGAGGGTAAGACCGCCTTCGGCATTCAACCTGCTGGACACGACCGCACGCTTCGCATCGCTGTCAATGCCCAAAACCAAATCTATATCTTAGACGCGAAACGGGGACGTATCCATAAGTTCGCTGCGGATGGAGAAAAGATGCACACCTTCGGTAGATACGGTGGCGGGGCAGGAGAATTTGATAGAGATGCCGCCGATATTGCTCTCGATGCCCGCGGAAATGTTTTCGTGGCAGATACAGGTAATCACCGTATCGTTAAATTTGATGCTGATGGACAATTTCTACGGAGCTTCGGGAGAAAAGGACGCGGAAACGGCGAATTTGTAAAACCGATGGCACTCGTTACACTGCCTACAGGTGAGATTTTAGTCAAGGATGAAAGTCGATTCCGTAGAAAAGTCGGCGGGTTGCCTGAGGTTATCGCGCTCTCCCCAACATTGACACAGCTGACAGAGAGCTCCCCAGGACAGGCGAATCTTGCCAATACAATTACGAATGCAACCCAACCACAATACGGCCCGTTTGCACAAAACCCGATGGAAACCGTTGATACGGCTTCTCTGAATCGCCGGTTACGCTTGCTTGAAGAGGCGGAATACAGCCGGTATTATGATTATGAAACAGACGATGAAGCAGATGAAGAACTGGCTGAAGAACTCAAACGGAAAGATATCCGATTGACGTTGTTTCATAATGTCATCTCACGTATCCAAAAGTTTGATAACAGTGGCAACTATGTCGGGCGGATTGTTTATGAAACCGATCAGCTCAGTGAGAAAAGGCATGACCTCACGTTCCTCGATTTTGACGGTTCCGGTTATCTCTATTTGCGAGACACGAGTGACTTCACTATCGCGCAATATTCCGTTACAGGGTTCACTGTGAAACCCTCCCACATGAACGGGTTTTACAGCACCCGTATCGCTAATCTTAGCAACAACTATCTAGAGGATTATGAAGATATCGATATATCAACCGATGTTCAGGATGAGCTGAACCAGTTAGAACTTAAGAATCTATTCGGATGGACCTATAGTATCTCTGAACGGTGGCATTTAACTTTCCTTGACGAGTTGACTTACGCGGAGCAGGACGAGCGGTATGTCACCCCCGCTAAGGTAGAGGATAGCTACGATTTTCAAACCCGGGCGTTGGAGAATGCATTCGCTGCTAATCTGAAGTTTATCACAAATCCTAATCCGTATCGGTATAAGGAGTTAAATCTGTCCATCGGCCGTGTTGATGGTACGTCTGATTTGACACAGGATGCCCTTTTCCCTGAACTGAACAAACAGCATAGAGAAGACACGGGGGATGCTACTTCTACAGTGATAGAGCTGAATTGGGATATTTGGTCACGGGCAAATCTGTGGTTCCGCTATGCTGACCTGAATCCTGCCGATACAAGCCGCAATTTTGTGCGCCGATTTTACGATGTTTCTGGTGACCTCTACGAAGTTTTTGGAAGTCGCAATGAGGCACGTCAATTTCTCGGTGAATTGACGATAAAGTTCTGATGGAGCCGTATAGCTATGGAGTTTCGTGCGCTTTATCCTGATGAATTTGAGACGTGGTTGGACCATGTTGCACATGTCTTTTCCGCAGGTCGGCAATACTTTTCTAATCATTGGTATAACGACCCGTGGAGAGATGTAGCAGGTATTCGCGTTGCGGTGGATGATGGCAAAATTGTTAGCACAGTGCGGGTTTTTATACGGAAGATGTTTTTGCACGGTGAACCTATATCTGTCGGAGGTATTGGGGAGGTGAGTACTCGTCCTGAATATCGTCGACAAGGTATTGCTACGCAGCTTCTCAAAGATTCTATTGCGTTTATGGAAGACCGCGAAATTGCTATCTCTCTGCTGCACGGAAGTCAACGTATCTATTCAGGTGAAGGCTGGCAAAAGGTGCCACGGTATTATGCGAAGATAACTCTGTCTGCCCAAAAACAGACCCAATGGCGTATCTGTCCTATCAACTTTGAAAATGAAAATGAGGTCGAGCAGCTCGCTGCCCTCTACGACACTTATTCTCGCAAATTTAATGGACCTTTCGTTAGGGACAATAGGGCATATTGGACCGATTGGGTAAAGACTGAATCTCCAAGCACATGGGGGGTTGAACGTGATGGTGTTATTGAAGGTTATATCGCAATTAGAAAACAGAATGGACAGCTGCATGTGAAGGAGTTTGCTGTTTCAGATGCGGTGTTTGAACAAAATAACGCGAAGGTTTTTTTTGAGATGGTGTTATCTGATATTATAGCACAGCTGGATGCGGAGCGTTTTTTGGTAGAGTATCCCGCGCCGCTCGCTGATGGGTTCAATGCCCCGACGGTTGAGCCGCGTGGGAGTACGATGTACCGTGTGATTCTACCCGACGCGTTACCGTCAGCTTTTGCGGAAAAATCGGGCGATGTGTTTCCGAATCTTCTGCATGAGCAGGTGGAATCTCTGCGGCAACCTATCCGGTCACATCACGTCTTTTGGTCGACGGATGGGTTTTGAGGGGTGTGTAAAGTTTTTGTCAAAGGGATAGGTGGAAGGCTGGAAGGCTGGAAGGCTGGAAGAATGGGTTTCGCGTGTGTGTTGTCTGAATCGCGGATTAGCGCGGAGGACGCGGAGAACGCGGAATTAAGAGAGCCTTTGTTACCAACACGTCTCTTGCAAAAGGAAAGGGCCGAGACACAAAAGGATTTTCCGCGTCCTCTGTGTTCTCCGCGCCTTCCGTGATTCAGACAAAAAGAGAATAGACCTCACACAAGAGAAACATTAAAGAACGCAAGTTTGAAAAAAGTTTTGACCTAGGGCGTTCTCTGGTAGTTTTAGCAAAAACGGAAGACCCAAACTAGAAAGTTTGTGCTACAATTACACCGCTTTTTTTCGCAATGGAAAGTGTCTACAGCATACGGACATTTATTATCAAGCTCACGTTATACTACAAACGGAAGAACAGTGAGGACGACGGGCAATGAATTGCCCCTACTACAAATAGGAGAATAGCGGAGGTCGCGTGCGAAGCACACTCCTACATAAGAGAAGGTATCGCGTGCGAAGCACACTCCTACATAAGAGAAGGTATCGCGTGCGAAGCACACTCCTACATAAGAGAAGGTATCGCGTGCACGGCACGCTCCTACAGAGGAGAGGAGGATGTATGAGCCCTAATCAATTGACGCAGTGGATTGGTAAAAACCGGTTGAGCTCGAACGAAATAGAGAGCAATCGCTTTTTAAAAGCTGCCGGTCTCTTTGCAGATACGGCTGTTCAATACGGGAGAGATAGATATAGCGGTAAAGATATGCCGCTCTTTGCTGATTGTCTCCATACCGACTATTTAAAGGCACCCAGGTCGATGACATCTCACCGCTCTGGCAGCGAGCCGAAGCCTACGGTGTGGTGTTTCTTTCAGAATCAGCAGAATCTGATGCGGTTGCTGGCTTCTTTAAGCCAATTCACCGGAGATAGCAAATATGTCCAGGCCGCAGGAGAAGCTGCTGAATATATGTTTAACAACTACTGGTATCCAGAAAGTGGGGTTTTGCATTGGGGCGGACACGGTTATGTGGATTTGGCAACCGGTAATAGATACGGCATGAAGGGTGTTGTTCACGAAATAGAGGACGTATATCCATATTGGGAATTGCTGAGAGCTGTGAATCCAGAGCGCGGTGAGATGCTGATGAAGGGTATTTGGGAAGCAAATATTAAAGACTGGGATGCCCTGCATTACAATCGACACGGTGATTTCAAAAAACAGGTTGAGCTTGCTAATACCTGGAATAGACCCTGGCATGGATACAAACCCCCCAAAATCAGCGGCGATCTTTCGTTTATCAGTGTAGCTTTGGATATGGCTTATGCTGCTTATAGCTTGGGCTATCAAAGGCAGGAGACAGCACCACGTATTTGGGCGGAACGTTTGCTAAATCTGATTATAGAACAACGTGACCCAGAGACCGGTATTTGGCCTAATCTCGTTCATCCGCAAAGTGCTAAACGGGGGATTAATGTGTTCGGTAGAAAATACCCGCAGGCAACGGAACCGAGGGTCTATGTAGGCAATCTGCTGAATCACACTATTACCCAGATGATGGGTATGCTTACAATCGTAGAAAATGCCCAAAAGTATGAGCACGTTGACGAAATGGCACATATCAAAGTGGCAGTTGAACAACATATCATCGGTTTCCTAAACGCCTCATACTCTCCGGAAAGCAATACGTTGAGAAGCATTATTATTGATGGTACCGATTTAACGGATTTTCGGATAAAGGGCCCGTTCAAGACAGAGAAGCTCTACTTTGGCGCGAAGGAAGGCGGTGCGTTTCTGCCGCAAAATATTACGCCGCTTTTTACGTCCGTTTGTGCCCGTGGATACCGGGTTTCTGGGGGTAAAGGTGCGTTCAGAGATTACCTACGCACTATGTTTAATGCCTTCGGACTCGGAGACATCGGGGTTGATACAAACTGCAACCCCTCGCTGAATTTTGGGACGACTGCCGTGGAACCTGCTTTTATTTTCGCACTGGTAGATTTGTACCGGGTTGAACCGAAGCCGGAATTTCTGTCAATGGCGGAGCATATAGGGGATAACCTGCTTCGGGTTAGACAGCATGCCGATAGCGGTCTTTTTACACTGGAAGATGAATTTATACTCCATAACCAAATTATGGATATGCCGACCCTACAGGAGGGGCACGAAGGGAAAAGTGTGAGTGACATCTTGCAGGCGGGCCATAAAACCGCTAATCTAGATGCAATGGAGCCGTTAGCACTGCTTAGCATCTATGCTGCACAAACGGGACACTATGACATGATGCCAGCTTGGACAGCCGGTGGCCTTTACCTTAAGGTAAGTAGTGTCGGGCACATTGTGAACAAAGAGATGCAGCTATGGTTTGATAAACCCGCGTTAAAGCAATTTTATCAGGAGCATAATATTAACTGTACCTGGTCGATTGACGAGGGGTAAGTGAAAAAGATTGTGATAGTCCGTATATCCGCCCGCGGGAGAGGGGAAAAGAGGGTCGCGTGCACAGCACGCGCCTACATAAGAGTCTACGGAAATACTGAAGAAACGGGCAATAAATTGCCCTACTACATAAGAGGTAAAGAAATTGAAACTTGGCGTATCTACTTATTCGTATTGGCATTTTACACCTGAACGCGTTCCGATTGAAGAGGTAATTGAGGCGGCTGCCCGACTTGAATTGGATGGCGTTGAAATTTTACATCAACAGATGGCTTCGGAGGCTACCCCGTATCTTCAAAAACTGAAACGGCTCTCCTTTATTCACGGGCTAGATCTGTATGCTCTCTCTATTCACCAAGGTTTTGTTTCGCCGGACTCGCAGGTGCGGCAAAGAAATATCAATCACACGGTGCATTGCATCCGGCTGGCACATGAACTCGGTATTCCCGCAATCCGCCTTAACTCAGGACGGTGGGGGACTGTCAAATCTTTTGATGAATTGATGAAGACAGAGGGGCAGGAGCCGACACTCCCTGGGCACACAGTGGATGAGGCGTTTGGATGGGTGATTGACTCTATTGAAGAATGTCTCCCGGATGCGGAGAAGTACGGTGTTATCCTGGCACTGGAAAATCACTGGGGATTGACCTGTACCCCGGAGGGTGTTAATCGCATTGTGTCTGCTATCAATTCAGAATGGCTAAAGGTGACGATGGATTGTGGTAATTTTCTGTCGGAGCCGTACCAGAAATTGGAGCAGATTGCACCTGAGACGGTGCTTGTTCACGCGAAAACGTATTACGGCGGTGGTGAATGGTATACCCTAGACCTTGATTACGCTAGAATTGGTGAGATTCTGCGGGAGGTCGGGTTTCAAGGCTACGTCTCGATTGAATTTGAAGGGAAAGCAGACGCGGATGTCGGGGTTCCGAAAAGTGTGACGATGCTGCGTGCGGCTCTTGATAATAAAAGCAATACGTAATTGGGATATGGTGTGGTTGGCGGGCGTTGTGCCCGCCAATGACTCTTTCTCTAAAGCGAGGTTACAAATCCCTCCTCCCCTCGCTAGTTCGCTTCCCATGGCGGTATGTCCCCAACTGGGGGTGGGGCAGGGAATCGGCTGGAGACATCGACCGGTTTTCGGAGCTCAGACGATTCAATAATCCGTTCGCAAACCTCTAGGACATGCCGAGCTTGGGCACCGTTGCAACGGGGTGCGCGATTGTTTCTAATTGCGTCTGCGAAATCGGCTACGCCTTTTCCCCAATCAAGTCCCGTATATGCCTTCGCTGGAGAGGGTTCGTCTGTCCAGCTGGTTTTTGCTGTGAATTTTTTGATGCCGCGGCCATCATCGTGCGCCTGAATTGAGAATCCACCATGGGTGCCATGTATCTCATAAGGCGGAATGTGTGAGGTTACGGTGAAGCTGTGATAGATAAATCCATGGGCTGCTTGCGCTTCCGGTTGGTCAAATTCAAGGACAGCAAACCCGTGGTCCTTTTCAGTCACCTCAAATTCGGTACCTTGACGCGGGCCTTGGTGTAATGTCCGCTTAGGGACAGCAACTCTGGCAAATCCGTGAACTGTCTTCACAGGTGCAATCATCGTTGTCATTGCGGTTAAGGGATAAGGGGCAACATCTCGAAATGGACCTGCATGTATCAAAAATGCGTCGGCATTTGGGTGCCAATATTCTAAGGGGCCCCCGAAGTTGCCAAGTGTTGAAATGACGGTCCCAATTTCGCCATCACGTATCCGTCTCCAGACGTTCTGCTGGACGTACCCAAGTATGGCGGAGGGGGCACACGCTAATTTCAATTCCATAGCTTCGGCGGTTTCGACGAGTTCGTTGGCTTCATCGGTGCGGATAGAAATCGGTTTCTCTGAATAGACATGCTTTCCGGCTTTCAAGGCTGCAAGCGAGATGGGATAATGTGAGATGTGGATGGTCAAATTGACAATTGCTTCTACGTTTGCATCCTCTAGAACGGCTTCAAAGGATGGATAGACTTTTCCACCGTTTCTCTCAGCGAGTGCTGATGCCCGTGCTTTGTCCTGGTCATAAAAGCCGACCAATTCGATATGGTTTGGATATGCTTGGCAGCGGGGCTGATAACCGCCAGCTGCAATCATGCCGCATCCGACAATAACGGTTCGGAGCGGGGTTGTATTAGCCATTTTGCTTCTCCTTTTTTTTAGTCCTATACAGCATACCAGTTTTTCAACTAGAGGTCAAGAAGAAAATTAGCTCACTAGCGATTGGCAAGATGTTGTGATTCTAATGAGGAACAAGACTTACGCAGCGCGTTGATAAATCCTTCTGATAGTGGGATTTAGAGGGAGTCCTAGCGGGCGGGGGGACCCCGCCCAGAGGAGCGGGAAACTGTTTGCCCGAATACTGAGGGGCCTGCTAAATTTGCGTAAGTCCTGATTATGTTATACCATTTTTATTAATTATTCTATCATTACCGGTTGTTGGAAATGAAACGGAGAACGGAAGACACAAACTGGAAGTTTATGCTACGATAAAGAACACAAACTGGAAGTTTATGCTACGATAAAGAACACAAACTGGAAGTTTATGCTACAAGAAAGAGACATTTTCAATTAGAAATGGTATAACTAGTCATAATGGGATGGAGGCTGCCTGAGGAATATCGGCAGCCTCTTCTGATTTGTAACCGAACTTAAACTCTGGGTCGAGAGAGTGTGTTATCATAATGATTAGGTCGCAGGTTCGAGCCCTGCCAGCAGTCTGAGCATGTGTCATGTGAAGCCTACTGTAGCTCAGTGGAAGAGCAAATCAAAATGCATTCCAATCCTTATCCAGAGTCGCATTTGTGCGGGCCGAAGTATTGTGTTATCCTCCGTTTACTCTCGGGGCCGGAATCCCGAGCGCAATACACACCTTGTCCGCCATGAAGAAATATTTTTTTAATTTGACAACAGACACCTAAATGTGATATAATAACCCAAGTTGCTACTTATAAGTTTTTAGACCTGGAAACACCGTCTTTAATGAAAATATGCTGATAATTAGCTAATATTTGTCCGGTTCACTTCCAATTCGCACACAAATATGCACAATCTGGAAGATTATGCTACTATGTGGCAACTTAGGTTATAATATATAATTGCTGTATGAAAATGGATGTGCGCTGCCTAAGAAATATTGGCAGAGCCTCCTGATTCGAAGCCCAACTTAAACTCTGGGTCGCGAGAGTGTGTTACCCCAGCGCAGGTTCGACTCCTGCCAGTAGACCAAGCTTCATGCGAAGCCTACTGTAGCTCAGTGGTAGAGCAAAACTTCAACGCATTCTGTTCTTATCCAGAGCCATATTTGTGCGGGCCGAAGTATTGTGTTATCTTTGAAAGAGCATTCGCAATACACATCTTGCCCGCCACCGATTTATAACTGAAGAATTTAAGGTGAAAATATAGGGAGGAACAATGAAAACGTTTTCGATACAAACACTTATCGCGCTATTCCTCATCAGCGGCATACATTTTGTTTTCGCAGATTGTCCTGATGAGCAACTAAAGGCTGAAGGTTCGTTTTTCATCAATGAAGCGGATGAGGCCTATATCTACGGGCAGGCTTCAGTAAGCAATCTCACCTATTGGCCCGCCAAGAACATTGAGCAAGCCCATTGGCCCGCCCTTCTCTTTAAGAGAGCTTAGATTAGTAGTGACCACTCCGTCAGTTGCTGGCACTACTATGAAAAAGAAAAAGAGACTTTCACCGTTTATTGGGCATACCGGCTGGTTGTCGATGAGGATGCACGGTATCAGGCGAATCCGCGATATGGTCCTATGATTCTGCTGTAGGAGAAAAAACAATGCGCACCCTTTTTATTATCAGCATACTCTTCATCAGTATCGTGCCCGTTGCCTCCGCAAAAATCGTGTGGATGGCGTTCTGGGAAATCTGTGTCATGGACGATGATGGCAGCAACCGCCAAAGATTGACACATAATGATCGCTATGACACGAAACCACGCTGGTCACCCAATGGAAAGTGGATCGTTTTTCAGGGCGAACAACCTAAGGAAACCAATGAACAAAATCATGATCTGTTCCTCATGAATATAGATGGAACACAGATACGGAAACTTACCACCTACACAGGGCTTGATGTAAATCCAGACTGGTCCCCCGATAGTCAACACATAGTCTTTACAAGTACGCGAGGTGATGTGACGAGTCTTCATATCCTGGATGTTGAGACACAAGATGTCCGCGACCTCACGCGCACCCTAAAGGGGCAGGCCGCGGATAGCGCGGCTTGGTCTCATGATGGGAAACAGATTGCCTATGTAGGCAAGACTCTAAACCCCTTCACATCCGCCATCTACATCATAGGGGCAGATGGTAAAAACCCACGTGCCCTCTTCCGCCCCGTGGTTGCACAGTACCATTCTCCCGACTGGTCGCCGGATGGGAAACATATTCTGTATGGCGAAAAAAAAGCCGTAGGCAAAATGCGGATTTCAGATAAAATCGTCATTCGCACCGTTAATGGGAATTTGGTAAAGGAATTAGAAATGCCGGCGCTTGCGAAATGGTCAATACAAGCCGCTTGTTGGATGGGGACGAAACATGTTCTCATTGATGCCATAGAAGACTTCAAAGCCGCTGATGGGGGGCAGAGTGATATCTATCGGTATACACTATCCACCGATGAAATCGTCAATCTCACGAAATCAGATAGAACTAACGACGGTTTTCCGGATTGGATAGATGATGGGGCACTAGCTGTTTCTCCTGTGAGCAAACTCGCCATCCGATGGGCACAACTCAAGCAAATCCATTAAGACAGTATCACAACTAAGAAGGTTGATTAACAGTAGCAAAAAATCTGTGTTTTTCAGAACATAAGCTTATGTTACTAAACCTTTTAGGCAATTAAACGTCTAAATTAATGTTTTACATCTGAATGTTCCGCGTTGTGAGTTGTGTTACTTAAACACCATGTACAGAGTGCTTAGCGGGCATCCGCCCAATGTTTGCCTGGGTGGGCACAACCTCTGACAACGAAAGTAGCGAAAACCAAGCTTTGATGGAAATAGCAGGCGGAAATTGTGATAAAAACCTGCTTGGTAGTGTGACTTCGAAGCACGTAAAAAACATCGAACCTTCACAGAAGAAGCAATAAGCGTTCGCTGCCTTGTGTAGCGAACTTTGGGAGATGACCCCTGGCTGTATTCGTACAGCTTGCAAAACGTGTGTGGAAGTGAAATACATAGTATTCCACGGAAATATACAGTTTAATATCATCGGTAACTGATGCCAACACTCACCCAACTGCGCGATGATGCGTTTTCAGCGTCCCAAGAGGCACATAACCGCATGAAACGGGAGATGGCTATCTACAAAAATGAACTTAATTCTGGGTCGCGGGGATGTGTTACCGGGTCGCAGGTTCGACTCCTGCCAGTAGACCGAGCGTCATGCGAAGCCTACTGTAGCTCAGTGGTAGAGCACAATATTCAACGCATTCTGTTCTTATCCAGAATTTTATTTGGCGGGCCGAAGTCCTACGTTAACTGCCCGTATAGTAATACACAAAGTGTATCTATACTTAAATATCGTAGTACACACCTTGCCCGCTGCCTTAAAAAAACGTTAAAAATATAAACCAAACTTAAACTCTGGGTCGAGGATTGATTAACAGTAGCAAAAAACCTCTATTTTTCTAGGAACATAAGCTTATGTTCCTAAACCTTTTTGAGAACTTGACATACTCTCCCAGCTAAAGCAAGGGAGATTCTTTTAAAAAGTTCCGCTACGCGTTAGCTATTGGATTGTGGTTTTCAGACGTGTGAACGTCAACGGAGATGCTTGGGCTGTTCCAAGTCTTACTGCCCCTAACTCAAAGGAATGCCCTTCGTGCTTCGCACCTTCTTTATGCGTTGTGAATCAGTGCTTTGGTATCCAATGCAGCATGACCCGTCTTTTGGATACCGAAAGCATTGCACAAAAATGTGGATATTGACTGGGTATCGCCAGAACATCAGCACACAACCCTACCATAGGTTGAGGTTCGGAACTTCAACATTGGTGGCGTTGAAGGTGGTAATCCGAACCACTGATGATATATATATTATACCACATTTTAATGCAAAAGTCAAATTAAAATTTTAGCTCATGCGCCGCTACTACATCCCCCAGCTAAAGCACGGGGGTTTTGTAGCGGAAGACTTGATAAATTTATGTTTTTAATGTTTTACATCTGAATGTTCCGCGTTGTGAGTCGTGTTACTTAAACACCATGTACAGAGTGCTTAGCGGGCATCCGCTCAATGTTTGCCTGGGTGGGCATGACCTCTGACAACGAAAGTAGCGAAAACCAAGCTTTGATGGAAATGAGAGGGCAAAGAAAACGTGAAAAAACCTCTCTGGTAGTGTGACTTCGAAGCACAATAAAAACCTCGAATATTCACAGTATAAGCGTTCGTTGCCTTGTGTAGCGAACTTTGGGAGATGACCCCTGGCTGTATTTATACAGCTTGCAAAACGTGTATGGAAGTGAAATACCTAGTGTTCCACAGGCTTCAGGCTACAAGCCTGCTCTTCAATATACAGTTTAATATCATCGGCGCACATCATCGGAAGCAAGCAGGTTCGACCCCTGCCGGCGCACTTGTGTTTGACGCGCAAGTTTGCCGAGCAATGTCCGCTGTTTCTTATCCAGAGACACATTTGGCGGGCCGAAGTCCTACGTTAACCTATATTTATCCCATATAACCCGTAGGACACACCTTGCCCGCTACATTTCAAAAGGTGACATCATGAGCTATTTAGGGAAATATTCTCCATTGCATCCACATCAGCGGCAGCCGTTGGACGAAAAACAGGTCCAAAATTCTGCCGGCGGATACGCCTATCCTGTCTCTATCTGGACAAACTTAGACCGGTTTCTCATTTTAGGGACCGAAGGCGGCTCCTATTACGCCACAGAACAGGATTTGACGAAGGTCAATGTCGATGCTGTCAAGCAGTGCATTGCCGAGGATGGGGTTCAAGTTGTTGAGCGGATACGTGAGATTTCTGTCTCCGGGCGCGCCCCGAAAAATGACCCCGCATTATACGCACTAGCCCTTGCCTTTACCCATGGCGATACGGCAACGAAACGAAAAGTGGAAGAGGTCTTCTGTGATGTCGCACGTATCGGCACACACCTATTCAACTTTGTGGTGTTTGTAGACGGTATGCGTGGCTGGGGCAGGTCGCTACGCCGATTAGTCGGCAACTGGTACCGCACGAAGGACGATAACACCTTGGCGTATCAGGTCCTGAAATATCAATCTCGGAACAGTTGGCGGCATGCGGATGTCCTTGCAAAGTGCCACTACGGTGAAAACCGGGGCATCTACCGTTGGATAAAAGGGCTTGACACGGATAAGCGTATTGTGCATCGCACCCTACAAAATGAAGAAAAGACAGCTACCGTTTACGAGGCCACCGACGCTTTGCCTGAATTGCTCGCCGGATATGAGGACCTGAAACGCACAGAGAAACGCGTGGATGTTATCCAGCTCATTGAGAAACATCAATTCACCCACGAAATGGTGCCGAACGAGTGGAAAAATGAAACGGAAGTATGGGCGGCGTTGCTACAGAACATGCCCGTTATGGCAACGGTGCGAAACCTCGGTAAGATGACGCAAATCGGGTTGTTGAAACCTTTTGGAGCAGAGGTTCAAACCGTGCTAGAAAGACTCTCCGCTGAGGCGATTCAACGTTCGCGCATCCATCCTATCCAAATCCTTATGGCGTTGATAACATACAAGGCAGGTAAGGGAGTGAGAGGCAGCTTAACCTGGGAGCCCGTGCCGCAGATTGTTGATGGGTTGGACGCTGCGTTTTATATGGCGTTCGATAACGTTGAACCGAGCCAAAAGAACACGCTCCTAGCACTTGATGTCTCTGGGTCAATGGCAGGCAGAACTGTGGCAGGATGTGAAGGCTTAACACCGCGTAATGCGTCCGCTGCCATGGCACTCGTAACCGCACGCACGGAACCGCATTATCATATCTTCGGGTTTTCAGAAGGTTTTGTGACCCTGCCGATTACAGCAAACGATACGTTGGATAGTGCTATTAAAGCTGTCTCTGGATTGCCCTTTGATGGCACCGATTGCGCTCTCCCCATGCTGTATGCATTGGAACATAAACTACAGATAGACACCTTCGTCATCTATACAGATAATGAAACGTGGTATGGCGACATTCATCCGAAAACAGCATTGGACAACTATCGGCAAAAGATGGGGCGACCCGCAAAGTGTGCTGTTGTCGGGATGGTGGCGAACGACTTCTCTATCGCTGACCCAGAGGATGCGGGCATGCTCGATTTTGTCGGGTTTGATACCGCTACACCTGCATTGCTCAGTGATTTCGCTAAAGATGCAGACATCTCCGATGAAACGGCGTAAACCTGTACTGCCATCGGATATTCGGGCCACCCTCTAAACCAAGATTGTGATGTAATAACAATCTAAGTGAAAGGAGTATCCAATGGCGAAACGAAAACGAAGAACCTTTGGAATTTCAACGACAACACTTGTCTTAACTTTGCTAATTTTTGGTCTGAATAACCGTTAGCAGGACAAATGTCTTTCACACCTTATCCTCCAAACAACCCGTTCCTGATGGGGCCCTCTTTTTATTAATCTGAATAGTTGCATGAGACTTCTTTGTTGAAAAAAATCGGGTCATGCCAATAACATCCGACACACGTTCCATTGTATAATCCATTACCACGCACTTGGCTAACTTGATAACCTAAGCGTTTCGCGTCAAAACGCTGCCCTGTCTCTCGACACTCAACACAATGTTGTCTCTTGGCATAATTAGCAGCCTTCGATAGTGGTTGAAAATCATCAAGTGTTACCTGATTTGCGTCACTCAGCCTCGGGTCGTCCAGTCTTCCGTCTTTATGGTCACACTCTGGACCACTTGTTCCCAATACAACACAGCGTTGTGCCCTCACCTCCTCTCTAATGTTATTGGGTATTGGCTTTTCAGTAACCGGGACTTTTCTAAAGCCTTGCAACTCAACGTGAGTTATTTTACCTCTGCCTTCAGGGTGGCGGCGAATATTGTAATATCGTGATAAACTACCGTCTTTGCGTATCCAATCACCCCCGTTTCCAAACTGGAGTGATGCATATTTTCCTACAAATTCTGTAACTGGAACTGGACAGCTGAAACCGAGATCATCTGGTTTAGCAAGCTGAATAAACAGCGCAGGCTTGCTTCCTTTTCTAAACTGAGAGCCTTGATCGTTACTCATTCTCAATCCTCTCTTGTGAAATTTTCGCATAATTGGAATCTATATCACATCCTGCAAACCTTCGGAAATTTCTGACGGCAGCAACACCTGTAGTTCCTGCTCCAAGGAATGGGTCCACAACAAGATCGCCCTGGTTACTGTGCTTGCGCACTAAATCCTCAAATAACTCTAAGGGTTTTTGTGTAGGGTGTTGTCTTTTACCCTTATGTCGAGGGATTGGATATTCATAGATACCAGAGTCATACTGGCTATGGAAAGTAGGTGTACCAACTTTGACCCCTGCAACAGCCATTTCTCGACTGTTAGAAAGATAAGTAGAGCGCATATTTAACGGGACAGGGTTGGTTTTCTGCCAGATAATCTGGCGAATCATTTTAAATCCTGCTAACTCCATAGCCTCTTTTACCTTACCTATCTTCCAAAGATCATACCACACGATGGCAGTTCCGCCACGACGCAAGGATTTATAAAACACCCTTGCCATCGCTTCGAGATTTATCTCAACGTGATCCCATACACCGAAGTCCATACTAACGGCGAATTTCTTTTCACCGTTCACCACTGCCGAAAATCCTGTTTTTTTACTAATGCAATATGGTGGATCTGTTAAGATAAGGTCTACTGATCCAGCCGGTAACGAATCCATAAATTCATGATAATCAGATACTTTGACGCTAAATTCTGTAAAGGGCATAGTTGTCTTCTCTCTTATTTAACCCAAGTTGCTAGTTAATAGTATGGTTTGGACAGTTTCATCTTTGCCTTTCATTATTTTTCCACTTTTTTGCTGCTAGCCCACCTACTACGCAGACGGTCTTTACCGTGCAGTACTGGTATCCGTCGCCAGCAGTCCGCGCTTAATCAACGCGTTAATTTGATTTTACACTAAGAGTATAACATATATTTTGCTACTTGTCAAGTGAAAATATAAAAAAATGGGTGTGTAAAGTTTTTGTACTATGATAGAGGGAAGAATGAAAGATTGGATTTCGCGTGTGTGTTGTCTGAATGCACATCGCATTTGGGCGAGTACACCGCAAATCGCGGATTATCGCGGAGGACACGGAAGACGCGGAGTTTAAGAGGTGTCCGCCTATCTAAAAAGGTATCGCGTGCACAGCACGCTCCTACAGAGGAAAAGAGGGCGCGTGCACAGCACGCTCCTACAGAGGAGAAGAGGGCGCGTCACAGCACGCTCCTACAGAGGAAAAGAGGGCGCGTCACAGCACACTCCTACAGAGGAGAAGCGGTCGCGTGCACGCGTACAGAGGAGAAGCGGTCGCGCACAGCACGCTCCTACAGAGGAGAAGAGGGCGCGTGCACAGCACGCTCCTACAGAGGAAAAGAGGGCGCGTCACAGCACGCTCCTACAGAGGAGAAGAGGGCGCGTCACAGCACGCTCCTACAGAGGAAAAGAGGGCGCGTCACAGCACACTCCTACAGAGGAGAAGAGGGCGCGTCACAGCACGCTCCTACAGAGGAAAAGAGGGCGCGTGCACAGCACACTCCTACAGAGGAGAAGAGGGCGCGTGCACAGCACGCTCCTACAGAGGAAAAGAGGGCGCGTGCACAGCACACTCCTACAGAGGAGAAGAGGGCGCGTGCACAGCACACTCCTACAGAGGAAAAGAGGGCGCGTGCACAGCACACTCCTACAGAGGAAAAGAGGGCGCGTGCACAGCACGCTCCTACAGAGGAAAAGAGGGCGCGTGCACAGCACACTCCTACAGAGGAGAAGAGGGCGCGTGCACAGCACACTCCTACAGAGGAAAAGAGGGCGCGTGCACAGCACACTCCTACAGAGGAAAAGAGGGCGCGTGCACAGCACGCTCCTACAGAGGAGAAGAGGGCGCGTGCACAGCACGCTCCTACAGAGGAAAAGAGGGCGCGTCACAGCACGCTCCTACAGAGGAAAAGAGGGCGCGTCACAGCACACTCCTACAGAAATGACCCTGAAGATGTTTAAATATTAGATTGCACAATTAAGGTGAAATGTGGTATGATAACAGCATCAACGTCTAAAGGAGGGATCTAGCAATGAATCAACACAATTTCAACCTTACCGATTCGGAGATTAATTTTTTCAAGACGTTCGGTTACCTCAGTTTTCCACAACTGATGGCGGACCGAATTCAAGCAATTCAGGATGCATTTGAAACCGTCTGGATGGAACGCGGCGGGGGCCACAACGGTAAACCTCACGAAGGCAAAGCACGCTCCTGCATTGTGCCCTTCATCGATCAGAGTGAAGAGCTATCATCGCTGTTAGATGACCCGCGAATTCTAGCGATTGCAAAAACACTGCTCGGCGACGATTTTAACTACATGGGAAGTGATGGCAACTTCTACGTCGGCGATACGGGGTGGCATTCAGATGGTGGGCATAAGTTGGAAGACCCGATGCATATCAAAATCGCTTTCTATCTTGATCCGCTCACGCGTGACACCGGAGCACTTCGCGTTATTCCGGGGAGCCATCTCTTCGGGGATAACTATGCGGATGGACTCAGTCAGCAGATTGGAAGAAGTCAAGAGACGTGGGAGTTGCACGGTAAAGATGTACCAGCAGTTATCTTTGAAACAACCCCCGGCGATCTGGTGCTGTTCAACCATAACACGAAACATGCAGCGTTCGGGGGCGGAACACGTAGGCGTATGTTTACGATGAATCTCTGTGAGCGGTATCCAGAGCACAAGTTGGATGCCTTGCGCGCCTATATTAGCGGTGCCGCACGTTTCTGGATTGACCGCAAATATGGCGAGAAGATGGTGAACACAGCAACACCAGAAAGACAGATACACCTTGAACAGGGAATGGCGAACGATGGACACCTCGCGGAACTTTCACGGCAAGCCAAGGAACGTATGAGTGAACCGTCACGCGGATGATGCCTGTTGCCACGTCTGCCGGACAAAAGCGGTGGCTTGTTCAAAACCTTCCTGTCCTAAACGACTGGCTTCCTCAATGCTGAGCCATCCATTGTAACCTGCTTGTCGCATGCGGGAAAAGACTTGCGGAATCGGGGCGGCACCTGTGCCGACACGGACCGGCACGAACGTTCCCGCTGCTTCCATATCGAAAACGTGAAGTACGACAACGCGTTCAATGACTTTCTCCAAAAGTCCGAGCACATCTTCATTGAGGACGAGTGGGTTGGCGGTGTCAAAGCAGACACCGAGTGGCGTGTCAGCGAGGGCATCTAGGATTTCTAAGAAAATCTCTGTCCGTTGTGAGAAATCCCAATAATCCCACGGCGCGCCTTTGGTATGATTCTCATAGGCGAGGGTAATGCCGTGTCGTTCCGCTTCGTCAAGGGCATATCGGAATCCATCTGTAACCCAGCGCACCCCCGTTGTGTGTTGGGTACCGGGATGGTTTTGTCCGGCAGTTCACGCGAACAAACTTCGCGCCTAACGCCTTTGCAAGGACAATGTCCGCCTTCAGTTCGGTTAATTCTTGGGCGCGGTGTGTTGCATCAGGGTGTGTGAAGTCGGAATAGCAGGCGAGCATGCACGGTTCGATGCTATATTTTTCCAGAGCAGCGCGAGTGGTGTTTACTGTTTCAGCGTCGCGCTGTGGGAAAAATTTGATGCTAAAATCAACGCCATCCAGTCCTAATTTTGCCCCCAATTGAATCCATTCGACAACGGTGCTTTTTCCGCTGAAAATAGCATCGTAAAGAGAGACAGGGAGACAACTGAGTTTCATGGTCTTGTTATGTGTTGTAGATGGGGTTTGAAACGTCGCTTATACTGCTATTCGTCAAGCCAGCTCATCATACTGCGTAGATTTTTGCCGACCTCTTCAATCTGCAATTCCGCTTCCTGTCTTCGGAGTGCGCGGAGGACAGGTTGATTCGCTTCGTTTTCCAGCACCCATTCTCGTGCAAAGATGCCACCCTGCACATCCTTCAAGATTTGACGCATCTTTTCTCGGACACTATCGTCAATAAGCTGTGGGCCGCGTGTGAGGTCACCGTATTCAGCGGTGTTGCTAACATCGTTCCGCATTTTGCTCAACCCACCAGCATAAATGAGGTCCACAATCAGTTTCAACTCATGTAGGCATTCAAAGTAAGCCATTTCGGGTTGATATCCCGCCTCAACGAGCGTATCGAAGGCGGCTTTGATAAGTGCAGCAGTTCCGCCACACAGCACGGCTTGTTCCCCGAAGAGGTCGGTCTCGGTTTCCTCGCGAAATGTGGTCTCAATGACTCCAGCGCGGGTGCCACCGATGCCTCTGGCGTAAGCAAGGGCAATATCTCGAGCTGCGCCTGTCGTGTCTTGATGGATGGCGATGAGACACGGGACACCCCCCCCGCCTTCAAAAACTTCGCGGACGAGTGAGCCCGGCCCCTTCGGTGCAATCATCGTCACGTCAATGTCCGCGGCGGGGATAATCTGGCCGAAGTGGACACTGAACCCATGCGAGACCATGAGCATGTTTCCCTCTTGCATGTTTGGTGCAATCTGGTCCCGGTAAACAGCGGAGTGGCGTTCGTCAGGAATGAGAATCTGCACGATGTCTGCCATCGCTGCAGCTTCTTCAACCGTTTTGACGGTTAACCCTTCAGCCTCTGCGCGGGCTTTTGAGGGGCTGCCTTCGTATAATCCAATAACGACGTTCGCGCCGCTGTCCTTGAGGTTTAGGGCTTGTGCCCTGCCTTGTGCACCATAACCGATGATGGCGACGGTACGTTGTTTCAGTAAAGCGAAATTGGCATCGCTATCGTAATAAATTGTTGCCATAAATTCTATACCTCTTTTAATATTTTGAAGGCTCCCTATAATCCACTAAAGGTGTGTACCGGCTCATGAAATCAGGTGAGACTATTTTGTAGCTCCTCGCGGCATCGCGATTTTGCCGGTACGCGCTAACTCAAGAATACCGTACGTGTTGAAAATTTCAATTGCGGCTTCCAATTTTCCTTCATCCCCGGTAATTTCAAGCACAAGGGAGGCGGGTTTCGTATCAATAACGCGGGCGCGGAAGACTTCAGCGACCTGTAAGATTTCAGCGCGTTTCCGAGGCTCATCAGTGCCAATCTTGATTAAGAGGAGTTCCCGTTCAACATGCGTTCCGGCGGATAGGTTGGTAACCTCTATAACATCTATCAGCCTATTCAGGTGCTGATAGATCTGTTCGATGATTTGCGCGTCCCCGTGTGTCACAAGGGTTATCTGTGAGATGCTCTCGTCATGCGTTGCAGCGACGTTAAGGCTGTCGATATTAAAACCGCGTCCGCTGAAAAGTCCCGCAACCCGTGCAAGGACACCGAATCGGTTTTCGACTATGACAGAAAAAATATGTCGTTCTTCTTTATTATCCATAATGTTAAAAACTTTTTATCCCCTAGCATTGATAACGGTTGTTGGTTATTGGTAGGGTTGGGAGTCTGAGATTAATTGCTAATTGCCAATTTAGGATAATCCGCGGATAACATCTCCGAGGCCTTCGCCTGCTGGCACCATCGGGAACACGTTTTCCTCTTCATCAACGATAAAGTCAATGACGACGGGGCCATCATTAATCCCTTTTGCCTTCAGCAACGCAGGTCTTACATCTTCGGGGTGTTCAACGCGTAGCCCGGTTGCACCGAATGCTTGCGCGAGCAAGGCAAAATCGGGATTGTCGTGATAATCCACAGCGGAATAACGTTTGCCGTGGAAAAGTTCCTGCCACTGCCGCACCATCCCGAGATACATGTTGTTGATGATGAATATCTTAAGCGGTAGTTTCAACGTAATTGCAGGGACGAGCTCCTGAATGGTCATGATGTAAGAGCCATCGCCGTTAATATTGACAACCGTTTCGTCTGGGCATCCGAGCTGTGCACCGATTGCTGCGGGAAGACTGAAACCCATCGTGCCGAGCCCCCCGGAGTTAAGCCATTGCCGAGGCTCCGTGAATTTGAAGTACTGCGCTGCCCACATCTGATGTTGCCCGACATCCGCTACAACAATAGCGTCGCTGTAATGTTCATAAATCTGTTCAATGACATATTGCGGCATCACACGAGTGCCTTTCTGCTCGTATTCAAACGGATATTTCTGTTTCCACTCCTGAATCTGTGCGCGCCACGGGTCAATGTCTGCCATGCCGACCTGTTTATTCAGTTCCCTGAGAACGTTCTTTGCATCCCCAACGATGGGTACATCAATAGGCACATTTTTACCGATACAGGATGCGTCGATATCGATATGAATTTTCTTTGCGTTCGGTGCGAACTTTTTCAGGTCGCCTGTAACGCGGTCATCGAATCTGGCACCGATAGCAATGACAAGGTCCGCATCGGTGAAAGCGTAGTTTGCACAACAGGAGCCGTGCATGCCTGGCATCTCCATCGCCAGCGGGTGGGTTTCGGGGAACGCGCCGAGGCCCATTAACGTGACGGTAATCGGGATGCCGGTTTTGAGGGTCAGCTCTCGAAGTTCTTCACTTGCATTTGCTAGAACAACGCCGCCGCCTGCATAAAGAATCGGTTGTTTCGCCGTTTTAATCAGGTCAGCTGCTTTTGCAATTTGTGCAGGGTCACCCTCTACCTGCGGTTTGTAGCTGCGAATGTCAACGTTCTCTGGATACTGGAAAAATGTCTCGTTTTTCTGTGCATCTTTTGCGATGTCAATGATTACAGGACCGGGCTTCCCTGTCTGGGCGATATGGAACGCTTCGGCGACAACATCCGCCACCTCGTCGCAACTTTTGACGAGATAACTGTGCTTACAAATCGGGCGGGTGACACCGATGACATCACATTCTTGAAAGGCATCACTGCCAATAAAATGTGTAAACACCTGTCCGGTAATCGCTATCATCGGAATTGAGTCCATATAGGCCGTTGCGATTCCGGTGACAAGATTCGTTGCGCCGGGGCCGGAGGTTGCAAGGGCAACGCCGACTTTACCTGTGGCGCGTGCGTATCCATCAGCAGCGTGAGAGGCGCCTTGCTCGTGCCGCATCGGAATTAATTTGAGGTCTGTCTCACTGTAAAGGGCATCGAAAATCGGCATAGCAGCGCCACCGTTTACACCGAAAATATATTCTGCCCCTTCGCGCTTGAGACTTTCAACCAGGATTTGGGCTCCTGACAATTCCATCGCCATCCTCCTTATAAAATGACATGAAAAAACCCTCCCGTTCCAAAACTGGAGACGAGAAGGCTCTATAAGATTACCTTACCGTGGTACCACTCCAATTCCCGTTCTCATTTTTTCACTGAGAAAGGGCACTCTTGGGGATGCGATAACGGGCATCACACCGGCTAACCCTACACAACAACCCATGCCTTCGGATTAGCAGCTCCAGGGCGACCTTCAGTCGGTAGCACTTGAGGAAACCTCTCAGCCTACGAATTTCCTTCTCTGACAAGCCGAGCCGACTTACTCCTCCCCTTCAACGCTTTTTTTGTAAATTTAATTCAACGTGTTACTAAAAATTGTGTTTCCTTTTTTTAAAGTATAACACATTTAAAGCGAGATGTCAAGAAAAAATGTGAATCTTTTCGGGAACATCCGGTTTACCGAGGGCCGATAGGTGCAATTTCCTAACTTGCACCTACTACACTGTCCAAATAATGGTGTCTATCGCAGAGATTTTAGTCGTCCCCACACAGTGCTGACTTTATCGGCAGGGTTGACTGGTCTTGCGTCAGCAAACCGGTTTGAAATCAGTTCGGCATATTCCGTTGCGACCTGCTCGTTCCCTGGTATTGACGTGCCGCAGCAGGAGGTATGAAAATTGATGAACCACCCCTTCATATCTTCTGTTCGGTAAGCAATCGGATCAGCGTCTGAGCCATTGTCTGCATAGCTTTCAAACTCAAAATTGTTTTGCTCTAATGCTCCTATACCTACAGGACGATTTGATGTCCAATTCTTAAGCGAAGGGATGTACTGCTTGCCGAGATCGGTGGGTTTAACAGCTGCGGTGTTTGCATTGGTAACGGTAGCACCAAACACAGTTTGCTGGCCTGCCCCTGTTATGGGAACTCGGTTATTCGCTCCAAAATCCCAATAGTAGTAGAAAGGGTAATCCCCTATGAAACCGCCGATACCGCCTTCTCTCAACCATGAATGAACCAGATCGGCTTTTCCTTTGTTCTGAAATATCGTTTCAGGGGTGTTCCCTTGTGTGAGCACATAGATACCTTGTGGGTTTGCATCCATATAATCTACTAACTGGTCAGCGTCGACGATTTCTGCCTCCAGTTTTTTATCCTGAAGTTTTTCTACAATGAGGTCAGCTAACCCTTTCGCTCCCGCTGCCCCACCTGCAATACCTAAGCCCTCGCCATTTTCCATTCTAGCATCGTAAACGACAGCGACATCTTGCGCGAAGGCGTAACCGGATAAAGTTATAGCGATAATCGATACCAAACAAAATAATCTTTTCATTTCAATTCCTCCAAATTGTTTATAAGCATGGGGAAAACCGAATGGTGTGTAGGCGAAACGTTAGGTAGGTAGGGACAGATTAAAGGCTGTCCCTACAAACACGTCCAATCGGTTTTTAGGCATGTGCCGCATAGATTTCGTTGACTTTGGTCCAGTTAATAACATTCGTCCATGCTTCAACGTAATCTGCTCGCCGGTTCTGATAGTGCAAGTAGTACGCGTGTTCCCAGACATCAATACCGAGTATTGGGATATGCCCCTGCATGATAGGACTGTCCTGATTTGCCGTGGAATAGATTTCTAATCCATCGTCGCCAATGACGAGCCATGCCCAGCCGGAGCCGAAACGTGTCGCAGCGGCTTTTCCAAATTCTTCTCTAGCACCTTCAGCGGAGCCGAACGCAGCGGTTATCGCTTTAACCAAGTCTTCACTCGGTTCGCCGCCATTGGGGCTCATAATTGACCAGAAGAGCGAATGATTCGCATGCCCGCCACCGTTGTTAATAACAGCCTGACGTTTGTCTTCCGGCACCTGGTCGAGGTTGCCAAGCAGTTCGTGAACATCCATATCCGCGAGGTCCCCGAGGCCTTCTAAGGCAGCGTTCAGGTTGTTGACGTAGCCTTGATGGTGTTTGCCGTGATGGATTTCCATCGTTTTCGTGTCAATGTAAGGTTCCAAAGCATCGTGTGCATAAGACAGTTCTGGTAATGTGTGTGCCATTTTAAAAATAGCCTCCTGAAAAATATATGATAATAAACATAGTATAACAGATTTATGGAAAATGTGCAAGTTTTTTCCGCGAGAGGCATCGAACAGTCATCTATTCCTCAAATTGGAACTTCTCGGAAAATGCGCCGACACGGCAGACGCGCTTATAGCTACAGTAATTACAAGGGGTTGTCCTATCGCGAGGCGTGAGAGGTGCATCCCCCTCGTCTTCCGAATCCACATAAGTGTCAACCCGCGTGATAAGCTGAAATTTACCGCTAGAGATACTATCAACGTACTGCTGAACATAGCCGCTAACACGGTTAAGTATTGCGTCAAAACGTTCATCCTCTAACAATTGCCCACTTTTTGACATTTTTGTCCAAGCTGCACCGTTGTAACGTTTGAAAGCCTCCCCATTTAGAGCTTCGTTGCCCAAACCGAGTTCAACATCGCACTGGTCCAGCCTGATTTTGTGATAGAGCCCTGCTGCTGGCTCTAAGCCTGTCATGCCATTTTCATCTAACAATTTTTTTGCGATTTGTAGATAAATTGGGAGTTGGAGACTGTGTCCCTCAAGCACGCTCGGGATTTTAGGCGTGGTGCTGCCGGTCTTATAGTCAATTACATTAAAGACACCGTCACCAATATCAATACGGTCGATTTTGCCTGTGATAGGCACGTCGCCAATAGGAATCGGTTCAGAGCAACTGAGTTCAGTGTCCCTGATGTTATCTGTTTTGCCAATGCCGACTTCGAAGTAGCTCGGTTCAATAGGTAAATCATAAGCGCGTTCCGCTTCAAGCCATTTGTGTAGTGAAACGTTTAGTTTGTCGATATCTATTTTCCAAAAGAGATTGTGTTCATTAATATCGGAACGTCGGGTCCGTTTTTCTTCAGATTTGTCCCGTATTATTTCATCTAATTGCCGTTTTGCTTCCTCAAATAGCACGTCGCTACAGTTCGCGATAGGTGGCATTTGTCGGTCATGGCGGTTGGTGTAGAATGTGTGAACAACTTCATGCACCAACGTGCCTCTTTCAAGACTAGATAACTCATCCTCCGTTTCGTCGTCTCCAGTCTTGAGGTTCAAGACGTTGCCAACGAAGTACTGAAACGGACACCTGGCGTAAGTTTCCAATTCGGTGACAGAATACGTTTTATCTTTTCTCTCTTCCAATGCTGCCCGGCTTTCGTCAGAAAGGGCCTCAATTGTCAACAGCCCCTCGTAAGCTAATGCCTCGTGTGTTTTTTCGCGGCTCTTTTCAACCTGAACGACGTGTTCTATCTGATAACGTCTGTCTGCCAGGGCACTCGGGAATTCCGTGTCATCAGGGGTGTCCGTTGACCATACATGATTACCGTAAGTGCTGAGAAAACCTGATGCCGTGATTTGTGTGGGGTTCTCAATTTTAAGCCTTTCAATATTGATTATCTTCTCTAAGTCCGCTATAAATGGCGAGGCAATAAGTGTGGATTCACCCTCATGCTGCGGGACCGTTAGATAGAGCAACTTCCGAAAAGATTTGAGGACCCTATAGAACAGGAATCGATTGTCATAACGTTGTGCTTCCTCAGTGCGATAAGGGGCTGTGGGCAGAAGCGGGTCGGGTCGATAATTCACAGGGAATCTGCCTTCCACAAAATCGCCTAAAAAAACAGTATCAAACTCAAGGTTTCTCAGTTCAGCTAGCTGCAAAATTTTGATAGTCTCTCCCACCGCTACTGCCTTAGTTTGATACTTTGTATGCCTTGCTATGAAGCGAAGTTCTTCAACGTAATCGTTTAAGGGCTGAGCCTCATTTCCCTCCGCTTCTAAAACCTCACAAAGCTCTGTAACGAGCTTATTGAATTGGTGATACGCGTTCACTTCCCCTTCAACGATATGGCGGTTTGTTTGCAGCATCGGGTTCAGAATTTGCGAAATAACCTCGCTTTTTTTGAGGACATCGGTGACATATCCCAGAAATTCCTTAGGGAGGAGTGGACGTTTGGAGGATGAAAACCCCTCAAAAATTGTTTTGACAACCTTTGATTTGGTGAGCGGTACGCCTTCTGTAAACGAATGGGGGATTCCGTAAGCGGGAAAAACTTCCGCGATACGTTGTTGATATTGCATAGGATTGTAAAAGGTAACACAGATGTCGCTGAGTTTGCAGTCACCTTTTGAAACGTGTTGTTGAATTTGATACGCTATCTGTTCCACCTCTTCGCCTCGGTTGGCAGGTTCCAAAAGTCTAATCTGATGCGTTGTGTCAGCGATACGGGTAGGGTTCGGACAAAATAGGTTTTCTGCGAAATGTTGGTGTTCCTCGAGGTCGCGTTCATAGGTGGTATCAATATGGATGTCTTTAAATTCCGAGATGAGGGGAACAATATTTCCGTAGAGGTTTTCATTTTCCTCAAGGTAATCCGTGCGAAACCACATCTCTACTGTAGGTATCCGGGCAGTCCGTTTCAGAATTTTGATGTCGGTTTCCGAAAGGACAGAGAATCCTTCAACAACAACAAGGTTCGTTTGGCGAAAAGCATTCGCCATAAACTGTGCCTCAAAATTGTCGGCAAGATAAGCGTGTTTCCCCTGTTCATCTATCCACTGGTCTTTGAGTTTTTTCTGATAATCGGCGTAAATGTCGGTCAGGTCAGCAAGGAGCGGATTGTTTTCACCTAAGTCCTGGGGTGAAGTGCTACGCTCCTTAAGCCGATTAATCGTTTCTACAATCAGGGAGAGCGTACTATCAGGTGTTCCGATATTTTCCATCGGCCGAAGTGCTTGATATCGGTAGGTGTCGGCGTTAGCAGCTTTAAAATCGGTAATTTGGTGCAGCCAACGGGTTTGTAGTCCCGATGAGATGCTGCGTTTCTCCGGGGTTACCTGTTTATAGAGCATACTCACAAAACGTTCAATCGCGTACACTTGCAAATTGGCAATTGCCCTATTTGGGTGGTACGCGATTAATTCACGCTCCCGTTTCAAGCGGGCGGCATCGTTCGGAACAATGACGATAAAGGTGTGTGCCTCATCGTTCTGAATGCGGGTTTTAAGAATGTCCTCTATGTTCTGCATCCGTTTATTTTACCTCCGTGCCCGACGGAACCTCCGCTTCAGGGGTTGCTAGTACAATAGATTCACCGCTTGCGGCAAGAATCATGCCGTGCGATTCTACGTTGCGAATAGTGGCGGGCTCCAAGTTTGCCACAATTATTACCTGTTTCCCGACCAATGCGTCTGGGGTATAGTGTTCAGCAATGCCAGCAACCACTTGCCGCTGTTCAGTACCGAGGTCCACCTGTAATTTCAGGAGACGGTCAGCCCCTTCAATCGGTTCAGCCGTGAGGATAGATGCGACCCGCAGGTCCAGTTTCTGGAAATCAGCATAAGAAACGAGAGGGCTCGTTTTAGCTTCCTTCTTTTGCTTCGGCTGTTTTTGCTGCGGCACTTTGACATCAACCCGTGGAAAAATAGGGTCGCCTCTTTTGACTTTCAACCCTGTGGGCAAATTTCCCCATGCTGTGACACTATCAAATTCTGTCAACCCAATCTGTTTCTGAATCTTCTCAGCAGTTTCCGGAATAAAAGGCGAAATCAGCACAGAGATAACACGCAACGCCTCCAGACTATTGTAAAGGATAGTGCCCATTCTCGGTTTCGTTTCTGACTTTGCAAGTGTCCAAACCTGTGTCTCTTGTACATAACGGTTGATACGGCGCACAAATTCCCAGATAGTCTCCAAAGCAGCGTCAAACGCGAACGCCTTTATGTGTTCGTCTAATTTACCTACCGTCTCCTGTGCCATTTCAGCGATTTCGTCATCAATTTCCTCCGGCGTTTTCGGTTCAGGAATTGCCTCGAAGTTTTTGTTGACCAACCCGAGAACACGATTGAGTAAATTACCGAGGTCGTTCGCCAGATCGGCGTTATAACGTTCGTGCAAGCGGGTGGGTCTATAATCCCCATCGTTACCGAAACTAAATTCACGGAGCAGGTAGTAGCGAAATGCATCTAACCCATAATCTGTGATGGCTCCATCCATATCAATAGAGATGTTTCGCGTCTTGCTCAACTGCTCCCCATCCTTTGTTAACCAACCGTGTGCAACGATTTGCTTCGGAAGGGGTAAATCAAGGGCCATAAGCATCGCAGGCCACAGCAGTCCATGAAAGCGGGTGATATCCTTTGCCATCATGTGCACATTTGCAGGCCAAAACGTCTGATATCTTTCAGCATCGGTATCATAACCGAGCCCGGTTATATAGTTCGACAGTGCTTCTATCCAGACATAGCAGATCTGCTCCGGATCGAAAGGTAACGGGATGCCCCAGGAGACAGAGGCACGGGATATACTCTGATCTTCCAATCCAGATTCCAACACCTTGAGTAGCTCGTTGCGTCTGCTTTCCGGGTAGATAAAATCCGGGTACTTCTGAAAATGTTCAAGGAGCTTGTCCTGGTATTTGCTGAATCTAAAGAAATAGTTTTCTTCCTCCAACCATTCCAGAGGTAATTTATGAATCGGACAGATTTTTTCAGGTGTTAATTCTTTCTCCGGAAAAAAACGTTCACACGGACGACAGTAATGTCCCTCGTAAGTGCCCTTGTAAATATCCCCAGTTTCATAGAGTGCTGTAAGAAATTTCGCCACGCCGCGTTTGTGCATACTGCTTGTGGTACGCAGAAAAATATGTTCCGAGATGTTTAAACGTTTCCACAGATCAATAAATATAGGTGCCATCTTATCGCAGTATTCTTGTGGGGCGAGATTTTCGTTTTCGGCTGCTTTATGTACGTTCGCACCGTGCTCATCAACCCCCGTCAGGAAAAGAACGGCATCCCCTTTGAGGCGGTGGCGGTGATACCGTGCCAAAACATCGGCAGCGATAGTGGTGTAAGCATGACCCGCATGCGGCTCACCGTTCACGTAATAGATAGGCGTAGTGACGTAAAATGTACTCATCGGATTTCCTTTTATCTGGCTAATTGCTCATGACTAATGACTTGCAGTCAAGAGGGCTCTGACCCTTTTTCCTATCTGCTGACTGCTAATTAGATTTTACCATGAACGTTTCTGTTTGTCAATAACGCAAATACTATAAACATATCGCCCCGCTGGGGCTAGTTTGCGGGGACATTGTGTTGTCTATAAACATACCGCCCATACTGGGCTAAGAGAAGGGCAGAAACCGCTGCGCCTATAAACATATCGTCCATACTGGACTAAGAGGAGAGACAGAAACCGAGGCACTATTGTGTTAGAGAACGTTGTGCAATTGTGCGTCCCTCTTCCGTTAAGGTTAGCTGCATCTCTTCCCTATAAACATATTGATTGTTCAGGGCATGTTTAACAACCTGTAATGCAAAGTCCGGGGGCCAACGGAGGTGCTCGTGGAGGTGTGCTATTTCTGATTCTACCGCTGCTTCGGGGAGCCCCTCGTGATTCAGAAGATGGATAACCAACATCTGTTGTGCAAATTCCCATTTTTGTTGAACACGCCTACGCGCAATAGCGATAAGCCCACGGTTCGGTACGACCAGAAAAATTAATCCAAATACGAGAAGCGTCACCGTTGCAATTGCCCCGGCAATAGAGACTTCGAAGAGAACAGCGAGCCAATAACCGCTAACGGCATTCACACTGCCAATAATCGCGCTGAGGATGAGCATTCGCGTCAGACTATCTGTCATGAGATACGCAGTAGCTGGCGGCCCGGCGATCAGGGCGACGACTAAAATTGAACCGACCGCGTCAAACGCGCCGACTGTTGTCATGGAGACTAACATCATCAAACCGTAGTGGATGAGGGTAGGGGCAAATCCAAGTGTGGCGGCGAGACTTGCATCAAAAGTGGCTAACTTCAATTCTTTATAGAACAGAAAAATAAAGAGCACATTCAGGGAAAGAATGCTCCCCATCACATATAGTGAAATAGGTCCTAAATCGTAACCGAAAGCCTCAAAACGGTGAAACGGTGCAAGCGCGAGCTCCCCAAGCAGGACAGCATCCATATCTAGATGCACATTGTTGGCAAATCGGGCAATTAGGATTACGCCTATGCTAAAAAGGGCGGGGAATACCAATCCGATTGCAGCATCCTCTTTTAGTAGCTTCGTCCGTTGTAGCAATTCAACGAAAAGGACAGTGAGCATGCCGGTGCCAGCCGCAGCAAGAATGAGGAGCGGCGAGGAGAGACTCTCTGTAAGAAAGAAGGCAAGCACAATGCCGGGGAGAATCGCGTGACTAATCGCGTCGCTCATCAAGGTCATCCTGCGTAGCACAAGGAATACCCCCGGTAAGGCACATGCTACTGCGACGACAATTGCAATGAGTTGGATTTCAATTTGTTGTATTTGCATAATGTAGCATTTGGTGCCTACAAACGGTGGGGGGCTGCCCCCTATTTTTCCGTAGTCGTTATCATCAGCTGCACTTCACTCTGCTGAAAGCGGGGTTTTTCATCGCTTAGCGGCGGCTCAATCGGTTTCGGTTCCTCGGTTTTTTCTATCGGCTTTAACCCTCGAAAAAGTTCAGCAGCCTTCTCTATATCCTGATTGATAAGGAGGTGATATCCATCCTCTTCCCGAGTTTCAATAGGTGGAAATTTGTCGGTGCGTGCTGCGACGTTCAGAAATTCTATGCCGAAAGGCGGGGTACACACAAACTCACCCATTTCTGCAGCACCGTTTACCGCCTCTGGACCGATATAGTGGTTGTCCTTAAGGAGTATACGTCTCCCATCGGCAAGGGTGTAAAGGAGCCGGATATACGCGGATTGATTTACGCGAACGTAGATTTTTAACCTATCGTCTTTTGTGTAATGCAGGGGACCGTGCCCTTCGCTTGTCCACACTTCGACCTTTAAACCATCAATCGGAGCAAATTGATGTTCGCTGATTGTTTCGGCATCGCCCCGGCTATGTTCACTTCGATAATAACGTGGTTCGAAAGCCTTTTTCTGCTCTTTTGCTTTCTCATAGCCGCGCGGTTTATAGATAAACTTATCACCATCGCGCAGTTTAGAATGCAAAAACCGGACGACAGCAGTTGCGATAAATTTGCCAGTCTCTATATCGCGCAGTGTGGCTCGGAGCGTAATTTCATCGCCGTTTTCCCAGAAGGAGGGGTTGAGTCGCCACGGGTAGCGAACTCGGTTAATTTTGTTTGTGTCAATAGCGGTCTGATTAAACTCACGGACAGGCTCAACAACTATCCAGCGAAACTTTTTCTGTAGTATATTGTTGAACGTTGAGGCGAGGGGACTAATCATTTCGGAATCTTCATAAACCAAAGGATGGACGGGGACGCTGTGCGGTTCATTGGTCTGCTGCAAAAGTTGAGAGATGAGACTCAAGCAAACGTCGTTAAAGTTGACAATGGTCTCTTCAGCAAGTTCTTCTACCCGCTTAATCACGTTCCGATGCGGTAATATCTCGCCATCTATTTGCGTTGCTGCGGTTGCCAATTGCTTGAACGTCTCACGAAAATTAGGAGTGTATTGCGCGCCAATCTGAATAATTTCTGCCTCTTTGAGTGCTTCATAAAGCGGATAGGTTCGCAGATAAGTTCTTATCACCCCTTCTCTGTTCAACATCTCTTCTTGGCGCTTAGCAATTGCAAGCTCCATTTGAATTTGTAAGCGTAGCATCGAAGCGCGAGCAGCGTAAAGTTCCTTAAGTTCGGCGCGCTTAATATAGACGAGGGAATATGTTTCCTTGTCGTCTTGGCGTGCCATATCAACGGTAAGGTTCCGAACTTTAAGACTTTCTAATTTGAGAGCGGGGACGACTTGCCGCCATGAACAGTAATCTTCCAGGACTGCACTATAGTGTTCCCGAACCATATCGTACTCCAGTTCATCCTGGTTGGAACGAATGATATGGGATACCTTTCTGAGAATCTTCGCGGCGACTTTTCTATGGGCTTCAGCGGTAGCGTTTTTAAAGGCTTCCTCCCCGGAGGCCGTACCGATATCACGGAGGTATGTGTCAGCTGGATACTTCTTGAGTTCAGGTAAAATCCACCCTGGCAGTGCCCAGGTCACGGATGATGTGAAAAAGGTTATAGATATAAATATAAAAATAAAAAGCAGTTTTCGCATAGGTTGAGTTCTCCTTAATTTAAGAAATTGCAAATTGAGTGCTTAGTCTATGGCAAAAAACAGGAAATTGCTTCCTGGTTCATCGATTCCGAAGCTGTCTGAGCGCGGTTTAGGATTAACGCCCTCCATTTCACTCACAATTTCAGCAATCGTTAGGATATTGTCGCCCCCCCCTTTACTTCGTAATGCCTTAAGGAGGGCTCTAACAAACGCGGATTCATCAGGCACCTGCTCCTTACCGCCGGATGTCAAGTACCGCCGGGTAGTGTATTTAAAGTTCCGTATGATATCGCGTTCTGTGAGAGATTCAGGGCTGCCGCGCATAGCAATTTCCCGATCGAATGTCCCGCTGTAGCAGGTATCCAGGACCAAAAAGATATGTTTACAATTCATCCTATTCACAATATCGTGAATTTCTGAGTGCGACACGTAGCTTATAATTGCATCTTTATCTGATGGCAATTTTGTATCGCGTGCGACAAGGTAGCCGCCTTTGAATGCCTCATCAAAGTGTCCGTGTCCGGCGAAGAAGATGAACAGTTGCGCATCCTCCGGGTAGTCTTTCTTTGCGTATTCACGGAACGCTTCAAATATATCTGCCTTCGTTGGGTTTTTGATTAACCGTGTTTGAAAGCCGTATAGGTCCTCTAAATCTCGTTGGACAGCTTCCGCGTCAGAAACCGGTTTACGAAGTTTGGGCCAATTGTCATAGTCTTCGACGGCAAACAACAAGGCGTAGTCCTTTCCTTCCCTGATGTTTCGTGGCCGGTGGATGACAATTTCCTTATAGGATTGGTTTCCCAGCATATCTGTGGCGACAACATGCACAGAATTTTCCCCATAAATTAGTGAAACCGAAGTGGAGAATTCCTTTCCTCTCAACTGGACGTTTATATTGCCTATCCTGATTTCGGATACGCCATCGTCATCCTCAACTTCACCGGCGACAGTCGTGGTGGCATCGTATATGGTGATTATAGGTTTGATACCCCGTTTAGCACTTGCCTCCGGTGGTTGGAGTATGCGAATCACAGGTCCCGGATTCGGAAAGCGCCTCGGAAAGGCTCGAGAGATAGTGAAGCGGTTTGTATCCATGTTGCCGTGTCTGTCTGTAGCAGCGATACGAATCTCGTTTTCACCGTAAGAGAGTGGTACTGTTGCCGTAAATACCCCATCCTCAGAAAGATAGACCTCCTTGTTATTGACCTTTACTGTGCTAACGTTGTTATCGTCGGTAACACTGCCTCGGAAACTGAAGTACTCATGTTCAGCAGTGACCTGATTCTGTCTCTGTAAATCGAGAGAGATAGTCGGTGGATTCGGGTCTAATGGAACGGGCCGGAGGACAATAAGTCGGTTTGTATCCATGTTTCCGTGTGTGTCTATCGCTGTGATACGGATTTCGTTTTTACCGCCACCCAATTCGACAGACGTACTAAATCTACCTTCTGCCAAGACCTCCACCTCTAATCCATTGACTTTGACTTCGGCAATACCGTTGTTGTCTGTAACTTGTCCACGAATAGTAAGGTATTCCGTAGTATAGGGTACAATACGCCCGGTAGGCGAGATGATTTCAATATTAGGGGCGGTTGTATCTGCTAAAATGGCGGTAGGTTTAGGCAAAACGTTAATTTCAGGCGGAACGACATTGAAATGCGAAAGATCCCAGAGCAGTACAGTCCGATCGCGACTGCCACTTGCGAGTGTTCTTCCATCCAGTGAAAACGCGACAGAGGTTACCTTGCCAGTATGCCCACTAAGCGTTTTAAACATCTGCCGATCAACAACATCCCAAAGTTTTACAGTGTCGTCACCACAGCCTGCGGCGAGATACTTTCCATCCGGTGAAAACGCCAATGCTGTGGCGTAAACCTGGTGGGTACTATTAACCCTATTAACAGTAAAGCTTACGAAGGCTTCGCCAGAAGATATTCGCCAGAGCTTGATAGTTTTATCACGGCTGGCGGTTGCAAGCATGTCTCCATTCGGTGAAAACGTCACGGCGTACACAACCCCTTTGTGTTTCATAGAAGGTTTCCGTATCTGTTGACCCGTAACATCCCACAATTTAACAGTCCCATCACGATCGGTTGATGCAAGCAGGTTTCCATCGGGCGAAAACGCGATGGATTCGACGATATCGCTATGTCCGGCACTCGGGGCGATGCGACTATTTCGCGAAATATCGCGAAACATAACAGTACCCTTCTGATCGCCACCCCCGCTGGCAAGTACCTCTCCATCCGGTGAAAATACAACTGACTTCACATCGCCGTCGTGTTTATGTTGAAAGGCTCTGAGTCTATTTTCGGAAATAACGTCCCATACCCTAACAAAACCATCAAGACTTGCTGATGCAAGCAGTTGTCCATCGGGTGAAAACGCCACCGACATAACCGATTTACTGTGTCCTCCGAAAACTCTACTTTTATCTCTATTCTCAACATCCCACAAGACAACGGTGCTGTTATCACCACCGATTGCAAGAAGCTGCCCATCCGGTGAAAACGCAACAGCGTACACATCCGCTCTATAGTTAAATTGTGCTATCGCTCCGGCAGGAAGTTCAGCATGGCCTCGCTGCCCCTCCGAGGCAGCGAGGCTCAGTAGACATATTAGAGCAATGGTATAAGCGAGAAAAATTTTGCGTTTCATTCACTTTCTCCTAAAACGTGTTTTGTTAGCAAAGGTTCACTCTGTAATTTCCAGTTTTTTCTCAATATCGGGATGAATAACACCGCTAGATGTCTCAAAACGGAGGGTGACCGACACCGTTTTTTGTTGTCCATCCGCATTTATCATGCAACGCAATGCTTTAGTTTCTGATTCGCCGTGCGCGATGTTCCCAAACTTTAGCTCCCAATCATTGAAATCCGGATTGCCACTGATGGTTTTTACGGTTAACCCGGTAAGTACAGCACTGCTGGTATTTCTCACACGGACTGTTAATGTCGTTTTTTCCCCGGCGCGTAAACGGGCTTTGCTCCAGTTTGCATCTACTTGAACCTGGTGGGCAGAACGGATAGGGGGTTCTAAATCAAACTGTGTGATGGGTTCTGAAGGCACAGAGAGCCCTGAAACAGTGTAATCTTTTTTGTACCGCTTTCCGCCAACCTCTGTAGACACTCGAAACTTAAGCGATTCAATGTTTCGGAGGTATGGTGGATTGCCGAGATCTGCTAGAAAATCTCTGAACTCAATCCGTTCGGTCCCAGTTATTGTGGTGTAATTTGTGCTAAGTCCTGCCTGGTCGGGAAGTTCAATGCGGTAGGGATGTCCTGTCAGCGGTTGTTTTGGCTGTTTTATGTTATGCCGATCGAACGTATAGGCGAAACCCCAGTAAAGTAGAATGTCTATCGGCACGCCTATCAGGACCGCCTTTTCCCACAGTTCCGAATCTTCCCAGTCGAAAGTATCATCTGAAAAGTCAAACGTATTATCGTGGTCCCAATTGTCGTAGAAAACTTTTCCTAAAAGTCCGAGAGCAGCAAGTCCTATTCCCAGGTCGTTAAGTGTTATCCGGGGTTTATAGATATTATAGGGTTGACGTTCTAGCTTTACAGTGAGACTGTTGTCTATTGCATCAAAACCGACTTGGAAGTCCAGTGCCATGTTGATTTTATTGGCGTTTTTGACACCGTATCCCATCCGAGTTTCAGCGAATCGTGCTACCGAGCAACCTGTTATATTTAATATTAATATCAAAAAACTGAGTGTCAATAGGAGTGAGCTTTGTTTCATAAACACCTACTATTTTAATTTTGGGACGAATGCTGATTTTTGTATAAGTATACCCAAGTTGCTACTTATAAGTTTTTAGACTTGGAAACACCGTCTTTAATGGAAACATGCTGATAATGAGCTAATATTTGTAGCGTCCACTTTTAGTTTGCACACAAATATGCACAATCTGGAAGATTATGCTACTATGTGGCAACTTAGGTATAAGTATACAAAATTTGCATAAAAATTTCAAGAGGATAATAAATTTGAGTGTGTAAATATTTCGTACTTATGTGTCAATAATGCGGAAAACACGCTAAACCTCCAATCACAAAACTTCGATTGTTACGCAGGTTAAAATCCGCGTAATCCGATAAATCCGCGATAATCTGCGATTTGCGGCGTACTCGCCCAAATGCGCCGGGCATTCAGACAACACACACGCTAAATCCCTTCTTCCATTCTTCCTCTCTTCCACCCTTCCAATTTTCCAATCTTCGCGAACCGGCATTAGAGCGAATCACCCTCTTGACGGGGTTGCTCTAATAACCGGCTTGCTGCCATTTTTAGACTTTGTTCGTTGCGTCGCTGTCGCACCCGGTGCCAGACAAGCCCACGGTTCGGTGCAAAGGCAATTGAGAATCCCACGACGGCTGTTGCACAGAGGACAATCGTTGGACCGGTGGGGATACGGGCAGCACTGCTGCTGATAAGGGTTCCGCTTACACCTGCAAGCGCGCCGAAGCACGCAGCGAGAAACACCATCAACCCGAGCCGGTCCGTCCACTGCCGCGCAGCAACGGCTGGCGCGACCAACATTGCACTCATTAACACCGCACCGACCGCTTGCAAACCGAGGACGATTGCGATTACGAGAAGACTTGTTAAAAGAACGTCAAGTGCGCGGATAGGGAAACCGAGCGAAGCAGCGAAACCCTCATCGAAAACCAACAGTTTCAACTCTTTCCAAAAAACGAGCATAACGATAATGGCGATACCGCCGAGGATGCCTATTGTTAAAACATCCCGTTTCAGAATTGTGGCGGCTTGTCCGAAGAGAAACGTATCCAACCCCGCTTGATTCGCATTGCCGGTGCGCTGAATAAGTGTATGGAGTACGAGACCGAATCCGAAGAAGGTCGAAAGCACGATGGCGAGCGCGCTATCGTCCTTAATCCGTGTGAGCCGCACAATACTCATAATGAGCAACGTGCCTAACCAGCCTGCTATTGCCGCACCGAGAACGAGAATCAGCGGCGTTTTGCTGCCTGTGAGGAGAAAGGCAATTGCAATGCCGGGCAGGGCAGCATGTGAGATGGCATCCCCAAGCAAGCTCTGCCGACGCAAAACGGCGTAGGTACCGAGTGAGCCGCTGACTGTTCCAAGCAGTGCTGTCCCTGCAGTGACAACCATCAGTGTATAATCAAAAAGAATAGGTATTTGTAAAAAATTGCGCATGATTTGGGTGCTATCACCTGTTTTTGATGAAGGCAACACGGCCGCCATAAGTCTCCCGTAAATTTTCGGAAGTGAACGTTTCCTCAACGGGGCCACTGGCGATGCGCCGCACGTTCAATAGCGTCACCCAATCGAAGTAGTCGGTGACGGTTTGGAGGTCATGGTGTACCACAACGACAGTTTTGCCATTTTCACGGAGTTCTTGCAATAAAGCGATGATAGCGCGTTCGGTGGTAGCATCTACCCCCTGGAAGGGTTCATCCATCAGATAGATTGTAGCATCTTGGACGAGTGCGCGTGCAAGAAAAACGCGTTGCTGTTGTCCACCGGAGAGTTGGCTTATTTGTCGGGAGGTATACGTCTCCATTCCGACCTTCTCCAACGCCTGCATTGCGAGTTCGCGTTCCCGTTTTCCCGGACGCCGTATCCATCCCAATGTGCCGTATCGACCCATCATGACGACATCTAATACGTTCGTTGGAAAATCCCAGTCAACACTGCCACGTTGTGGTACATAACCGACAATGCGGCGTTGTGCTTCATAAGGTTTATTGTAAATTAGGACGCGTCCTGCAGCGGGACGTACCAACCCTAAAATGGCCTTAATTAGCGTGGTTTTACCAGCACCGTTGGGGCCGACAATTGCCAGAAGTACGCCTGGGGGCACATTTAGGTCAACATCCCACAAAACAGGTGTCTCCTGATAGGCAACTGTCAAGTCAGTTACCTCAATAGCTTTGGCATCAAGTTCGCGCACTTTACTTCTCCGTTATAGACACGGTCGGTTCATCAGGTGTGGCTGTCAAGGCTTTTACAATCAGATCAATGTTGTACCGCATCATGCCGATATAGGTGCCTTCAGGTGTGCCAGCGTCTCCCATAGCGTCAGAGAAAAGTTCGCCGCCGATTTGCACGTCAAACCCTCTTGCCTTGACCGCAGCTTTGACAGCTTCAAGGTTGCGTGAAGAGACCGATGTTTCCACAAAAATTGCGGGAATACGCCGGTCTGCAATAAATGTAGCCAATTCCTGCACGTCAGCGATGCCCGCTTCTGTTGTGGTGCTAATTCCCTGTAGCCCGCGGACCTCAAATCCGTAGGCTCTGCCGAAATAGCTAAAAGCATCGTGTGCCGTCACGACTACGCGTTGTTCAGGGGACACTAAGGCCGCCTGGGTCTTTACGTATTGGTGCAGCTCTGCAAGTTCAGCGAGGTAACGCTTGGCGTTGTCCTGATATATAGATGCGCCCTCGGTATCGTTCTCGCTGAGCACATCTCGTACCTTTTCTACAGCCTTCATCCAGAGCGTCACGTCGAACCAGAGGTGCGGGTCGTATAGCCCTTGGCAACATCCAAATTCCGGAGGTGTTAAGAGTAGCGATTCGTCAACACCCGCTGTGACTGCGAAGGTTTTTGTGTTTCCTGTCATCTTGGCAAGGACATCCCCCATCTTTGCCTCAAGGTGGTGCCCGTTATAGAAGATGAATTGCGCAGCACTCAGTCGCTGTTGGTCATTTGGGGTCAGTTTATAGAGATGCGGGTCAACCCCTGGTCCCATAAGTCCTATCACCTCGAGGCGTTCGCCGCCGACGTTTTTGACAATATCGGTAATCATACCGATTGTTGTGACAACCCGGATTTTTCCATCTTCTGTGGTACCGTTATCCTGTTTTTTGGTATCACATCCGGTATAGACAAGTATAGCTATTGTGCATAACAGAATGTAGAATTTTTTCATGTTTTTAGTTTCCTATCCAGAAGTATTCTAAGATTACGCCGACGATGGAGCCAATTCCTGCAACTCCGAGGCCGACAACAAACATATCAATGCCGCTCCGAATTAATCCGCGTCCGGTGAAAAGACTACGCGCGGCTCCGACGATGAAATGGGACAGCATAGCGAGGCTGAAAGCAATCCATATCGCGGTTGCCCCCGTGGTAAAGAGAAAAGGTGCAACCGGAATAAACGCACCGAGGGCTGTTGCAATCCCGGTAATCCATCCCTCTTTGAGGGGGGTTGCATGGGTCTTACCAATTTTAAGTTCCGCTTGGATTTTTTCCTCAAGGGCACGTTCCGGGTCGCTCATTAACTCCTCGGCGAGCAGACGCGCCTGTTCCTTAGGTACGCCGCGTGCCGCGTAAATAAGGACAAGTTCTTCCTCCTCAAGGTCAGGCATGAGTCGAATTTCCTCTCTCTCTACCTCTATTTCGTGTTCATAAACCTCCTGTTCACTCTTCGCGGCAAGATAGCCCGACGCGCCCATAGAGAGTGCATCGACCACAGTGCCGACGATGCCTGTCAACAGAAGCGTTCTTGGGTCTTGTGTGGCGACAATAACGCCCGCGACTAAACCGAAGTTTGCCGTTAAGCCATCATTAAACCCGTAAACGATAGTGCCGACCATTCCGCCGGATTCAGTTTTGTGCCACGGTTCATCACTGGAGCCGGTGAGTTGCTGTAAGTTCTCAGTATGCATAGCGGATTCTCTAGCTAAAATAAGTGCAGTCTCTTTTGCGTCGGGCAACGTGCTGCTCTTATGAAGTGCTAGATAATCTTTAACCTCCCCCGCTTCCTCGTTCAGCATCCGGGCAAGTGGAAATGCACTGCCAAATTTTCGGGCGTACCACGCCATGAGTCTTGCTTTTAAAGTCGGTTTCGGTGTTTTAATTTGGACGTTGTATGAAGTCAGTATCTCTTCCCAACGTTCTACGTGTCGGCTTTCCACATCAGCAAGTTCGAGTAAGATTTCTTTCCGCTCAGCAGCCTCTTCAAGCTCAGCGAAGACACTGTAGAGGTAGCTGGCATCGACTTCATCTTGTAGATGGTGTTTCCAGATTTTAATAGTTTTTTTATCTGGGTGTCCCTGTTTTTGTTCCATTTTTTAAGATTTCCTTGCGGTTCGTTAAGGATATAAGTAAGAAATACGTGTTCTTCCGTATATCCAGCACGGCGCGTTGCTTGTGCTTACATTTTTTGACTTTTGACTTGACTATAGTGACATTTAGAATTAAAGGGACATGTTGTAGAGCAACTTTATGAAGATTAATTTTTTCGGTAATCCTGCTCTCTTTTCTGTCTGAATCGCGGATTAGCGCAGAGGACGCGGAAACGCGGAATTAAGAGAGCCTTTAGTTACCGACCCATCTCTTGCGAAAGGAAATGTCCGAGACACAAAACCATTTTCCGCGTCCTCTGTTTTCTCCTAATATGTAAGCGCGTCTACGTATCGTCTATATCTGGCCCTTGCACCTTATCGACGAAAATATGTTTTGCGACCTCCCGTCCGATGACCGCCTGCTGTCCCGCAATGTCAATAGTGAAGGGGCCCTCAAAAGGGGCAACCTCAATAACACGGAATGCTGTACCGGGGTAAAGGTTAAAACCGCCAAGATGTCGGAGCAGTGCAGAGTCGTCATCGTTCACTTCAGCGACAACACAAGATTGGCCGGTCCGTAGGTCCGTCATTGGGACAGATGGCGTTTTTGTCACGACCCCGTTTTTATCCGGTATGGGTGCACCGTGTGGGTCCGTGGTCGGATATCCGAGAATCTCATCCATCCGTGCCTCTACATCTTCAGAGATGACGTGTTCCAATTTTTCGGCTTCTTCGTGGACACCATCCCACGGTACGCCGAGTGCTTTGAATAGGTAAAGCTCCAATAAACGGTGATGGCGAATGATTTCAAGCGCGATGGCTCTGCCCGCCTCTGTCAGCGTCACCTCCTGATACCGTTCGTGGTTGACTAGCTTCATCGCCTTCAACTTTTTAATCATCCCCGTCGCCGATGCGGGTTTAACGTTGAGGTATTCTGCCAAAAGTCCAGTCGAAACTTTACCGCCCTTTTCCTGTAGCTTGTAAATTGATTTTAGGTAATCCTCAGCTGCATGTGTAAGCATTCGATTTTTCCAATTTAGACACTCGGTGCTAAAATTATTAGACGTGTCTATAAATTAATTTAGGTATAACTAAATTATATCTTAATGTCCATAAAATTGTCAAGCAATTTTTTCATAAATTCTGAAATTGGAGTTAAAATTCGTTGTAAACCTTGACAGGTTGACCCGTTTCAATGGATTTCCATGCAGCAACGCCGACAGCAATAGACTTCGCGCCATCAATCACATTCGGGGAGGGTTCCGTATTGTGTTTTAGGCAGTGTTGAAAATGCCGCATGTACCGGATAACGGTTTGTCCGTGTCCGTAAACGCTTGTGTCAACTTCGGCGGGGACCGTCATTTCAAAAGGCACTCTTGCGGTTGCCTTATCAAGCATGAGTTTAACCGTGCCTTCCGTGTTATCGGTGAATTCCCCAATCATTGTGGCTTTAGTGCCGTAAAGGGACACCTGCATCATCGGCATCGGTGGGTGGACGACATCGTAAAGCCCCATCGCCCTTGCAATCTGGCCGCTCTTAAACTTCAGGTTGAGAAAAAAGTTGTTCATGATAGGGTATTCGGGCGTGAGCGTGCCTTTCGCGCCGTAAGCGTGTACCTCTTCAACATCACCGAGGAAACTTCGTAGAATGTCAACGGGGTGCACAACACCGCCGAACATTAGGTCTTGTGGGGTGTGCAGTCGCCACGGCGTGAAGTCGTAAACATCCCGCAGGTCGTGTACATAATATGCGTCTGCCACCATGAGGTCGCCTAGGTCGCCATCGTCAAAGAGTCGTTTCATCGTCAAAAACTGTAGGTCAAACCGCATTGTCTGCCCAACAAGGAATTTGACATCGTGTTGGCGAACTAGGGCTACCAACCGTTGTGCATCTGCTAAGGTTGTCACCATTGGTTTTGTGCAGACGACGTGTTTGCCAGCTTCAATAGCGGCGATGCAATGTTCCGCGTGCAGATGGTCCGGCGAATAAACAGCGATGACAGAAATATCATCGCGCTGAACCAATTCACGATAATCTGTCGTCCAGAACGCCACACCGAGCTGTTTGGCATAGTTTTCCAGAACATCCGGCCGCTTTGCACAAATACCGCGGAGTTCGTAATTTAGGTCTGGTACATCTTTCAAAAGTGCCGTGGTTGACCCCATATTGGTAGGATTCATCCCAATAACGCCTAATCCGATTGCCATTTTGTGTCTCCTCACTTGAAGTTGTTGATTTTTGGAACATTCTATCACGATTACTTTTTTTGGTCAAGAAATTTATGAACTAAGAGTGTGTGAAATTTTTGTAAATATGATAGAGGGAAGGGTGGAAGGGTGGAAGAGGGGACGGATGGAAGGATGGAAGAGGGGACGGATGGAAGAGGGGATTTCGCGTCTGTCCTGTCTGAATCGCGGAAGGCACAGAGGACACAGAGGACGCGGAAAAAGAGGGTTGTTGCTAACATCTACGGATTTTTTGTCTGAACCGGGGATTATCGCGCATTACACGGATTGCGTGGATTGTAATACCATTTCTAATTGAAAATGTCTCTTTCTTGTAGCATAAACTTCCAGTTTGTGTGCTTTATTGTAGCATAAACTTCCAGTTTGTGTCTTCCGTTCTCCGTTTCATTTCTAACAACCGGTAATGATAGAATAATTAATAAAAATGGTATAAGATGCGTAACACGCCAAGTTTTGTGATTATAGGTTAGGGTGTTGTTGCTTCTATAAACATTCCGCCCCGCTGGGGCTAGTTTGTGGTGTGGTTGCGTTTGCTATAAACATTCCGCCCCGCTGGGGCTGCGTTTTCGCACATCCTATCCTATTTTTCTCTTATTTGTCCTTGTGTGAGAAACTTTGAGAAAAATAGACACCGCTAGTCACAAAACTTTGATTGTTCCGCCTCTTTTTTCCGCGTCCTCCGCGTTCTCCGCGCCTTCCGCGATTCAGACAAGCAAGCACACAACCCCCCCCTCTTAGCCCCATCCGGGCGAAATGTTTCATGGGCGAGAACCTCTTCTTTCCGCGTTCTCCGCGTCCTCCGCGCCTTCCGCGATTCAGACAGCACCCGCGAAATCCCCTCTTCCATCCTTCCCCTCTTCCACCCTTCCCCTCTTCCATCCTTCCCCTCTTCCACCCTTCCACCCTTCCATCCTTCCCCTCTTCCACCCTTCCCGCTATCATAATTACAAAAACTGGACACACCCATTATTGATTATTAATTTTTTTGCTGGACAAAATTATGAGAAACGTGTATGATGGTTAAAGTGAATAATTTTAAAGGCAGATATATCTATGACTTCCACAAAAAAACCTATCCGCTGGTGGCCGATTTTTAGCATCGCTGGTCTCGCTCTCCTGGGCATCGGACTGATCTGGTTTATGGATGCTGACCATCGTCAAGACGAAATTATCAAGACAATCATGGTGCTGCTCCTTACGGTGATTCTTGCAGTGTTGTGGCTGCTATGCTTCTCTCGGCTCGCCTGGCGGGTTAAACTCGTTGCTGCTGCTGTGCTCATCTTAGGGGGTGTAGCGTGCGGTAGTCTTTTCCAATTTGACGGTTTTAGCGGCGACCTTGTTCCTAAATTTAAGCTGCGATGGGACAAGAAAACCGCGGAGCCCACTGTTTCGAACCCATCCGAACGCGTTCCTGAAAGTTATCAGATGGATTATCCACAGTTCCTCGGCCCGAACCGGAATGCAGTAATAACCAATGTCAAATTGAAACGGAATTGGGAGGAACACCCACCCACTTTAGTGTGGCGGAAACCGGTCGGTGCTGGCTGGTCAGGTTTTGCTGTGGCTGGCAATTTCGCAATCACACAGGAACAGGAGGGCGACTGGGAAAAAGTTGTCTGTTACGACTTGCACACCGGGGATATCAAGTGGAGCCATCGCGACCGGGCGAGATACGACACCGCCCTTGCAGGGCTCGGCCCCCGAGCCACCCCAACGATTGATAAATCAAAGGTTTACACGCTCGGCTCAACCGGTATTCTGAACTGTTTAGAGCTCAATACTGGGCAACCCCTCTGGTCAAAGAATGTCTTTGAGGCACACGGTGCGGGAACACCGCCCTGGGGCGTGAGCAGTTCACCGCTTGTGCTTAACGACATCGTCGTCGTCAGTGCTGGGGGAGCAGTAGCATATCACACGGAAACGGGGGAGGTTGCATGGATAGGACACAGAACCCGCACCGGTTACAGCTCACCGTTCGTCACAACCTTAGCAGGCACCGAGCAAATTATCCTCTTTAACCAGGGGCTTGTCACCGCGCATGAGCCCGCAACTGGAGAGCTCTTATGGAAGCAACCGTGGCCAAGGGCGGAATGTGTGGCACAACCAATGCCGCTGTCCGGGGACCAACTGCTCGTCTCAACCGGGTATGGTGTCGGTGCGAAGCTGTTTCAGGTTACACGTAACCCGACAGCAGACTTTAACGTTTCTCTTATATGGGAAACCATCTATCTCAAAGCAAAATTCACTACTATTATCTATCACGCGGGCTACCTATATGGTCTTGACGATGGTATTTTCGCTTGCGTGAAGCTAGCCGATGGGACACGCCAATGGAAACGCGGCAGGTATGGACATGGACAGACACTTCTGGTCTCGGATGTCCTGCTGGTCCTTACGGAATCTGGAGAGGTTGTCCTACTAGAACCGACACCGGAATCGCATAGAGAACTCGCGCGGTTCAGAGCGTTGACCGGGCACACGACCTGGAACACACCGGCACTTGCTGGCAGCTATCTGCTTGTCCGAAACAACCGAGAAGCCGCCTGTTATCAGCTACCGACAGAATAGCGTGCTATCCAGAAAATGGCAGCATTACAAAAAATGCAAAAGCAATCATACTCCCTACTCATCGGGGATAACCTACAGAAAGGAAGACAAAATACTGATGAAAAGATGTGCTATCTATATCCTTAGCTTATTCGTTTGTTGTGGGGTCGGCCTCCTATTTTCCGGAACCACGACATTCGCGACGAAGTATGACCCAACGATAGATTCCTATCTAGAAAGAATTTTTGAAAACTATATTAAGAACCAGCGGAGGCGCGGCCAGCTGGCATCAACGGAACAAACCAGTTTCGTTGTTTATGATATCTCCAACGAGAAAAAATTGGTATCTATCAACGAGGAACGTCGAATGATGGCTGCATCGCTGGCGAAAAACTTCATTATGCTTGCATATTTTCACGAAGTCAAGTATCGCCGTTTAAGCCATACCCAAACAAATCGCTACCATCTGCGGGAAATGATTCAGAAGAGCTCAAATACTTCTACCAATCATTTTATCAGACTCATCGGTGGCCCCTATAGAGTCAATAAGATTTTAAAAGCGAATTACCCCTATTTCGAGCAGACCGAGATTGTGGAATACATTCCTGCAAGCGGGAGAACTTACAGAAATTTGACCTCAGCGCGAGATTTGAATAAGTTTTACGTCCAGCTATGGCGCAACAACCTGCCGCACTCCGACAAAATGCGGTATTACTTCGAGCTGCCGAACGGCGATTACATCTACAAAAAAACTTACATTCCGCGAACAACGAAGGTGTATAACAAAACGGGCACTGTCTATGGATTGATAGGAGATAGCGGTATTTTAGTGATTCGCGATTCGCACGGACGGGCGCGCCCCTATGTTTTTACAGGGTTAATTCAGGATAAAACCAAAACCCGCACCCGAAACCGGTCGCTTCCGTTTGGCACTTGGGTCAGCCGGCGCGCGAATATTCTACGGCGGGTATCGGAAAGGGCGTACACTTATGTTAAAAACTACCATGACAGCCGGTATTCTATGCGCTAAACGCTCTGTCCAACGTAAAGCAAGGCAATTTTATGGCATCTATCGTTAATATCGGCAGACGCATTGAACTTGTGCCGATTGACCCCCATTTCCATGACATCACTATCGCGCTCTACCGCCAGCAACACGATGCACGTACTGTCTTCCGCGTGCATACCTATAGCAGTGTAACAGATGCGGATACCCGAATTCAAGGGGTGCGCCAAGCGATGCAAACCTTAGGCGGCATGTTAGAAACGCCGGAGGGGCTGCTCTATTTTCCTTGTGGCGATGGGCATGAAGCGGCGTGTCGGCGCGTCTTTTTGGAGGCGTGCAAACTTGAACCGAACGCGCCTATAGAAGTTCGTCCCTTGAACACGGTCGATAAAAAATCTAAGCTAAACATCACGGTGGATTCTGTAGGGGATGGCATCTATCGGGTGACGGCTGATGGTGAAGGCAGAAGTGCTGAGCGGCGGGTCTCTGCCATTGCTGGAGGTCTGATAAAATTAGGCGAAATGGAAGCCGTTGAAGAGAACGGCACTGACACCGTTGCCTTTTCATGTAATAGCTCCCACGATGCCCTGGTCGGGCTGCTGTTAGTTCGTGCACCGAACGTCCGCGTCGTCCTGCGAGAGGCAGAGATGGAGGCTTCTCGCGGAGTCCTCTCCGCACCCAGCCAGCAGACATAAGCATACCAACCCTTCCTCCTCACAAACGTTTCCACGCCCAATTTGCGGAAGTCCTGATGCTTACAACACTTATTCGCAGGGAACTGCTCAACAATCTAATGACCTTCCGTTTCGCAGCGGTATTGCTTATCACACTACTACTCGTTGTTGCGAATACCGCCGTGCTTATCCAAGATTACGAACAACGTCTGGAGAGTTATAATGATGCGGTCAAAATGCATCAGCAGGATTTACGCAATTCCAAAACCTACTCTACTTCGTATCTGTTCATTGACCGGGCACCGAATCCGTTGAGCATCTTCAATGTCGGGTTAGATAAACGTTTGGGCAACCTCGTCGGTATTTATCACGGATTTATGCCGACACTATGGGATGCCCAAATGCACGGGACTGACAATCCATTTATCGCCTTCTTTTCTTCAATTGATATTGTCTTCGTCTTTGAAGTCATCCTCAGCCTGATGGGGTTGATATTCGCTTACGATGCGATTGCGGGGGAACGTGAGCACGGCACGTTACGTCTTGTTCTCACACAACCTATCGGACGCGGACAGATTTTACTTGCAAAATATATCAGTGCCATGACGTGTCTGTTGCTTCCCCTGATATCGAGTCTGCTCTTTTCCCTACTGTTGCTAACGCGTTCGATTCCGCTGTCAGCTGCGGATTTTCTCCGTATCGGTGGTATTGTTCTTACCTCATTCGCGTATCTATCGCTATTCTACCTCATTGGATTGCTGCTTTCCGTAGCGACGCGTAGAACCGGCACGGCGTTAATGCTGGCGATGTTTGTATGGGGGTTTCTGATACTCGTGTATCCGAACTTGATTCGGGCAACGGTTAACCCAGGAGGCAACATTCAGGCGCGTGTGAAGACTACCCATAACCAGATTCAACAAATTTTAGATGAATATGAAAGAGAACGTCAAAAGTTTCTTGAAAACGAGGGTATCGCTGGAGAAATATCGGAATTCAGCAAGGCGTTAGGGTTCTATCACCAAGCGGATGTAGACCCTGCAACCCTGACATCTTATATTGAGAATATGAGTGTTATTTCAGAAATCCAGCCGAACTTTGAGAAGTACGTCCCCGTCGCTAAGCGGTATTACAATTTCGTTGAACCGTTGGTCACCCAAACAGTGGAAAAGGCTTGGCGTATCCGCAAGCAGGCACTTGATGAAATTTACGTTCAACAAGCCACAACTGATAGGATGTTGTTGAAATTCTCACCTGTAGGCATCTATGACGCTGCGACACAAGCGTGGGCAGGAACAGATTTCTCGGGACTCAGAGATTTTTTCGATGCAGCACGACGTTACCGAAGAGTCAAAATTGACTATCTCTATGCAAAAGACGCATTTGCATCACGGGAGTGGTTTGTTGCTGATAAAGGCGCAGTCGATTGGAGCACGCTCCCAACCTTTTCTTTTCAGAGAAGTGATGTCCGAACCAATGCAAAGCGGGCTTTACCAGACCTGTTTCTACTACTGATATGGAACCTCGTTTTGTTCATGGGGACCGTTCTTATTTTCATCAAAAGCGAAGTGTAGGATGGGTATGATTTGGCATATTGCAAAACGTGAACTCTACGACAATCTGAATAGCCTCCGTTTCGCACTGGCAACAGTGCTGTTGTTGGCATTGATGCTGACCAACGCGCTCCTGTATCTGCGCGAACACCCGCCGCGGACACAAGCATATCATAACGCCGCTGCCGGTGCCATAAAGAGCTTAGAAGCACGTAGCACCAACTTATATCGCCTTGCAACTGAAGGCCCCGGGGACCTCCACAAGGCACCCTCACCTCTCCGTTTCTGTGCGGAAGGCGATGAGGCGTTCCTACCGACGCACGCCAGCGGAGCAAACTTTGCACGCACAATCGCCAACATGACACCTATCTGGCGGATGGGGTACCCACAAGAGACACCAAATCTCCGTAATATCCGTCCTGATTTCGCCACATTGGATTGGGCGTTCATTGTCGGTTATGTGCTGAGTTTCGTGGCAATTCTCTTTACCTTCGATTCGGTCTCTGGCGAACTACAACGCGGTACATTGCGCTTAACACTAGCAAATCCTATTCCACGGCACACAGTACTAATTGGAAAGTTCTTCGGCGCGTTCATTAGCATTAACATTCCGTTTGCCATTGCGATATTGATGAACCTACTCCTGATTGCCATTTCAGATGCGGTGCAGCTCAACGCTGAGTCTTGGGGACGTTTAGGCATCCTATATGTTGTCGCTATTCTCTATATGTGCATCTTTATGGCGTTAGGACTTCTCATTTCCGCTGTAGTACGAGAGAGCGGGGTGAGTCTCGTTGTGCTACTGTTAATCTGGGTCAGTTTTGTGGTGTTTATGCCGAATACGTTGGCATCTATCGGCAGTCGAACGTCAGTCCCGATAGCTTACGAGAAGTTTTGGACCCAGCGCATTCGGATTGCAGACGAGGCGCGCGAGGCATACCAAGATAAATATGGCGACTCACAGGTTACGCCATCAGTGCATGTCCTCGGGGAGTATGTCGCCTCAGAGGCAGAAGAATATGAACGTTTCAACGAGGCATATTTGAAGCAGCAGCTTGCACAAGGGAAACGGGCGCGTGCGATAACGCGAATCTCACCAGCAGCCATTCTCCAACACCTCTTTGAATCTTTCGCTGGAACAGGCTTTGAACGGCATCTGCAATTTATTGAGAACGCGCAGCGTTACGCCCGGGAATACCGCGAATTCGTCGTTGATACCGATAGAGCCGATGCAGAGAGTCTTCATATTATTGGGATTCCTGAAGGGATGTCCCAGAAACCGGTCAGTCCAGAAGCAATTCCTAAATTTAAGGATACGCTCAGTCTCACCCGTGATTTCAACGCCGCGGCGTTAGATTTTCTGCTGTTGACACTGTTTCTGGTCGTGCTGTTTTCAGGAGCATATCTCGTCTTTGTCCGCCTTGAGGTTTGATGGAACATTAAATCATTGACACCCTTTTTCACCTATGCTATGTTTTAAAGCAGACTACGAACGTTCTCGGAGGCTATTATGAAAGCGGCACAGTTTTACGGTGGAAAAGACATTAGAGTTGAAACAGTACCAGATCCAACCCCTGAAGCAGGACAGGTCCTCGTAGAAGTGGAAGCGGCTGGCATCTGCGGAAGCGACCTGCACGGGTATCACCATCAGCCGGCCCAACCTTTGTCCCCTCGGATTGGCGGGCACGAATTGGCAGGCAAAATTATTGATATAGGTAAAGACGTTGCAGGCTATCAAACAGGAGCCCGCGTGGCAATCGAACCGATTAGTCCATGCAACAACTGTCCGGAATGCTACAACGGCTACTATAATATCTGCGCGAATTTACGGCACGGCGGTGGCGGATTCGCAGAATTTATGGCAGCTCGCACATCAAACGTCTATGCATTACCCGATAGCGTCACCGTTGAGGGAGGTGCACTGGCGGAGGTCTACGCCGTAGCGGTTCACGCTGTCAACAGAGCCATGGTATCCCCCGGAGACCGTGTCGCTATCATCGGCAGCGGGCCTGTCGGTTTAACAATTGCACAGGTGGCAGATATTGCCGGGGCCACATCTATTGCCATGTTAGGAAAACCGGATGCACCGCTACACATCGCCCAGGAAGCGGTCGGTGCCGTACCTATTCATGTGGATAAGACAGATGGGACAGCGGCAGTCATGGAATGGAGTGCCGGACGCGGCGCGGATGTCGTCTTTGAAGCGGTCGGTGGTACAGCAAATACATTGGAGCAAGCGACCGCCATAGCCGCAAAACGGGGACGCGTCTGTATGGTAGGCGGGCACCGCACACCGCTCACCTTTTCCGAAAGGTACGCCCGAAGCCGAGAACTTACCATCATCTGGTCGTTCTGTTACGGACGACGCGGCGGAAAAACGGAATTCCAAATCGCCATTGACCTGCTCGCCGCCGGTAAACTTAATCCGAACCCACTGGTTACGCACCGGTTCAATTTAAACGACATTACACAAGCATTCGCCGTCGCTGCAGGCCGCGACGAACACGGCTCTGTCAAAGTGCTTGTAATGCCCAACAGCTAACGGAGAAAAAAATGGACGCACTTCAATTACTTATATTTGTCGGAACGGAAGGAATTTATCACGACCACGTCGGAAACGGACAATTTCTGACAACCATGCTCAACGATACCGATGGTATTAACGCTACTTTTTCGCAGGACTACGGTGTACTTGCCGATGGACTCGATGGGTATGACACCGTCCTCTTTTACACCGATGTCGGGGAACTCACAACTGCACAAGAGACCGGTTTGCTCAACTATATCCGAACCGGCGGCGGATTTTTCGGACTGCACACCGCAGCCGCCTCCTTTCGGGAATCTGAGGGGTACCACGGCATGCTCAACGGATTTTTCAACGGACATAGTCCGTATATGGACTTCACCGTGACCGTGGGGCGACAACGAACACCCAATTACCGAAGGCTTAACCGATTTTGAGGTAACAGATGAACTTTACTATCTAAAACATGACCCCGCCGCATCGCACCCGCTGATGCACGCCTATGATGAAACGAAAGAGGAGACGCATGTCATGGCGTTTCACCATATATATGGCGAGGGCAGGGTGTTCTACTTCGCCCTAGGCCACGACATGGCAGTGCTTGAGAACCCGAGTTTTCAAACGGTTATCCATCGGGGCACGTTATGGACGGGGAATCGGCTTTAGATAAGCCGCAAGACGTTTACCAGATTTCATCGCGTTCGGGCACCTCTTCAGCGGGGTACAGTATATCTACTGCTGGACTACGCGGGTCGTTCGGTGACACACACCACGGTGAATTCAGGACTGCCCCTTCCGGCGGTTGCATAAACGCCGGATCATTGGTTTCAGCGCGCCACTGTTCCAGTCGGTCACGCATCTCGCCTAAAACCCGTTCGTACTTAGGATTCCTCGCGATGTTATGCGCTTCGGAGGCATCGAACACCAAATCGTATAACCGCTCCGATTGAACAGGATGGCTTCTCCAGTCGTGTTCCATCATAAAGGTTTTGCTGATGCTATCGTCACAGTTCGCGAGAGCCCAATGTTTTGCAGTGTCGTACCGTTTGATATATTTCCACCGCTTGGTTCGGATAGCGCGCTGCGGTTCATAACAGCAGTGATAATTGACTTCGGCGAAGATGGCATCGCGAATATCGTCTGCGTCGCCACGGACAAGCGGAAGCACAGAGGTCCCTTGAAGCCACGCCGGAGGTTCAATCTCTGCCAATTCGCAGATAGTCGGAAATAGGTCAATCTGACTGACGAGTCCATCGACCACTTTTCCGCTGTCAAACCCGCCTGGGCCGCGGAGTATCAGCATCACGCCGATACCGTGGTCCGTGAGGTGACATTTCATTCGCGGAAAAGCGAGGCCGTGGTCAGTTGTGCATATCACGAGTGTGTTATCGGCGAGACCATTTTCCGCCAATGCGTCGAACACCACCCCCATTTTCTTATCAAGTGTGCGTGCTGAGTCTATGTATTCCGCCATATCCTGTCGGGTTACAGGTGTATCGGGGAACGGTTCAGGTGGTTTCACATAGCGCGGATCGGTTTTCGGTTCGCCATCTGGTGGGGGAGCGAAGCCTTTTCCCCTGCGATGCGTTTCCCCGAACGCGATATCTATGAAAAAGGGGGCATCATGTTTTTCGGCAATAAATGCCTGTGCGCGTTCTTCTGCACCAGCGTTCCGCTGCTCTTGAGATAAAATCCGCTGGTAGCCTGTCTCCTTAACATCTTGGACGACATGCTGAAATCCCGCCAAGGCGGTGACATACCCGGCACGATTCAGCGTATGTGGAATGAGATGCTCCGGCACGGGGAGGCTCCATCCACGGTTTGCTAAACCGCCCATACCGCAGCTGTGTGCCCACTGCCCAGTCAGCAGTGCTGCCCGCGAGGGAGAACAGGTCGGATTTGCACAAAAGGCGTTCCGGAACAGAACCCCCTCCTCCGCAAGTTTTTGGATGTTCGGAGTCGGAATCGCATGTCCGTAAGGTTGCACATACCGCCCCGTATCGTGTGAATGAATATAGACTATATTTGGTTTTCTCATATTTATCCTATGCTTGTGTTTAGGGATTGGTTATTGAGAATGGATGACGCTGCCTTATCTAATTGGCAACTTCAGTATATCACAAACGGTTAAGTACTGTCAAGGATTGCTGTAGAGGGGGGGTGCGTAAAGTTTTTGTACCAGGACTTACGCAAATTTGGCACATAATACCATTTCTAATTGAAAATGTCTCTTTCTTGTAGCATAAACTTCAGTTTGTGCACTTTATTGTAGCATAAACTTCCAGTTTGTGCACTTTATTGTAGCATAAACTTCCAGTTTGTGCACTTTATTGTAGCATAAACTTCCAGTTTGTGCACTTTATTGTAGCATAAACTTCCAGTTTGTGCACTTTATTGTAGCATAAACTTCCAGTTTGTGCACTTTATTGTAGCATAAACTTCCAGTTTGTGCACTTTATTGTAGCATAAACTTCCAGTTTGTGCACTTTATTGTAGCATAAACTTTTAGTTTGGGTCTTCCGTTCTCCGTTTCATTTCTAACAACCGGTAATGATAGAATAATTAATAAAAATGGTATAACGTCGTAGGGGCTGGGTCCCCCAGCCCGTGCCTTTCCCGCCGCGTGTGAAAATAATTACAGGTTCTACTATAACGTACTATAGTTTGGACAATTTCTGTGAGCCTGATGCCCGATTTTCAAAGCATTTCTGATTTTTCTCTAAGTTCCTCACACAAATACAAACAGTAGAAAATAGACTCCGATGCGCCAAAGCGCGGTTTCCCCAGCGGGGCGGTATATTTATAGAAAACGCAACCACACCACAAAGTAGCCCCAGCGGGGCGGTATGTTTATAGAACGTGAGCTTGATAATAAACGTCCGTTTTCCCGAACCTCTATAAAGATATCGTCCTTAAAGAGCGGGCTGCTTGCCCGAATACTGGGACTAAGAGTTTTAGCGTTAAGGCTGCTTCTATAAAGATATCGTCCTTAAAGAGCGGGCTGCTTGCCCGAATACTGGGACTAAGAGTTTTAGCCGTTGTATTCTATAAACATACCGCCCATACTGGGCTAAGAGGTCAAAACTTTTTTCAAACTCACGTTTTATAGAAAGAACAACACCCGAACCTACAATCACAAAACTTTGATTGTTACGCACCTTAAAAATCCGCGAAATCCGTGTCCTCCGCGCTAATCCGCGATTTGCGGCGTACTCGCCCAAATGCGACGTGCATTCTGACAAAAAAACGCACAGATGTTAACAAAAAACCTCTTCTTTCCGCGTTCTCCGCGTCCTCCGCGCCTTCCGCGATTTGCGGCGTATTCGCCCAAATGCGACGTGCATTCTGACAACACACGCGCGAAATCCATCCTTCCCCCCTTCCAATCTTCCCCCCTTCCAATCTTCCATCCTTCCAATCTTCCATCCTTCCCTCTATCATAATACAAAAACTTTACACACCCACTTTACACGGGTGTGTAAAATTTTTGTACTTAAACGTGAGTTTGAAAATAAATGTCCGTTTTCACTAATCTCTATAAATATATCGTCCCTACGGGACTAGCGGTTGTCGAAAAATCTGCTTCTATAAATATATCGTCCCTACGGGACTAGGCGGTATCGGGGCGACATGTTTAATGTGAACGCCAGACAAGCTAGCCCCAGCGGGGCGGTATCTTTATAGAAAACACAACAACACAACACAAGCTAGCCCCAGCGGGGCGGTATCTTTATAGAAGCGCGAGTGCCAGACAAGCTAGCCCCAGCGGGGCGGTATCTTTATAGAAAACACAACAACACAACACAAGCTAGCCCCAGCGGGGCGGTATCTTTATAGAAGCGCGAGTGCCAGACAAGCTAGCCCCAGCGGGGCGGTATCTTTATAGAAAACACAACAACACAACACAAGCTAGCCCCAGCGGGGCGGTATCTTTATAGAAGCGCGAGTGCCAAACAAGCTAGTCCCAGCGGGGCGGTATCTTTATAGAAAACACAACAACACAACACAAGCTAGCCCCAGCGGGGCGGTATCTTTATAGAAGCGCGAGTGCCAGACAAGCTAGCCCCAGCGGGGCGGTATCTTTATAGAAAACACAACAACACAACACAAGCTAGCCCCAGCGGGGCGGTATCTTTATAGAAGCGCGAGTGCCAAACAAGCTAGTCCCAGCGGGGCGGTATCTTTATAGAAAACACAACACCCTAGCTCATAATCACAAACCTTCTATTGCTACGCATCTTAAAATCCGATAAATCCGATAAATCCGCGATTCAGACAACACACCCGAAATTCACGCTTCCACCCTTCCCTCTATCATGGTACAAAAACTTTACATACCCAATAGGAGTGTGTAAAGTTTCTGTACAAGTTACTAAACTTTAGACAATTTTAGGGGTGCGTCCCGTCAAAGGGAAGGGTGAAAGATTAGAAGGAAGGAAGCTGCACACTGACCGAAAACCGTTTGCGCCGGAGCGTGGGATTTTGCGTCGGTTTACCAACTTGGTTAGGTATGGTTTGTCCCTGTTTCTTTAGTTCGGATCTAACCCATCTTTCCGCAAGCGCATAAACGACTAGTGAAAGGCACATCACCATCAGCAATGCCATGATGCGTTGCGGTTTTTCTAAATATAAACTATCCGCAAAAAATAAGGGGTCTTTCAAGAACCGGAAACCGCGTTCTACAGAGACGTTCTGTGCTTTATAGGCTTCAAGAAGCGTGGTATCGGAGAGGCACGTTGTGTCTAACTCATTGGTCGCTAAAACAAATCTGCCTTTGCTGCGTTTGAGTTGGTCAATCGTTTCTAAGTTCGCAACGACTTTCCCCTCAATACGATACCGAAAGTGGGTGGGTTTATCCGTTTTTTTCGGTCTTCCAGATGTTGTGTAGTGTGGCACGGAAATAATAGAGACCTTCGGCTGATGATATTTCCACGACTGCGATATTTCTGACACAGCCGTTTCAGCAGCGGAATAAGTGTCAAATGCTTTATTTCGCAAACGCTTGAAGGCTGCTTTGGCAGTTGTCTCTGCTTTGGCAATCTTCTTTTCTAAAGTCGCCACTTCACGATGATAAGCCGCCTCGGAATAAACAACTAACCATCTTTGCGGCACATCGCCATAGGTGCTATCCACTGAAAGATAACGATACCCCGATAGAGAGGCGGGCTGCATATCTTCAGTAGAGATAGTTTGATAGAGGGCTTTGACTGCTTTGAGGGTTTCAGGAACACGCGTGATAAAACGGATATCACGGAGCCTCTCAATATTTTGGGCAGAATATAGGGCACTATCTGCTATAAAATAGGGCGGTTCACTGCCACATAACTGAGACAGGTATTCACAGATAGTGTCTGGGAAAGTCGTTTTATCAGACTGATTCCCAGATAGTGCCTTGAACCATATAGGGAATTGAGAACGATAAGAACATAGAAGATGGACAACCACTTGTTTGAGATCCGGACGCTTATCCCGACTATACCCGTGTGTAATCTGAACAGGGTGTTCCGCATTCGCTCCGTTTTCGTAGTTTCCATGAAAACTAAAAGTGGTGCTATCCAAATGAACAAAACGATGGCTTATGTCAAATGTTGATAACGCTTTAGACGCAACTGTCGCAAATAACTCCGTTATTCCTTTCTCATAAACTGTGTCTAAAGCACGCCCCATACTATCGTCGGTGAAATCAGATGGACAGAGGTCAGAGCCGATTAAAAGATCCACAGGTTTGTTTGAAAAAAACTCAGGGGTTAAGTAAAGAGGACGGGAAACGAACCCTAAAGCATTCAAGACCATTGCTTTCACAGCTTCGCCTACTGAAACTTTTCGCTTCGTTGAACCAATAAACGCATCAATCGTGTCAACTAAACCGATACGATCACACATACCCGCAACAATGCCTATGTGATCTAAACGTTGGGTTGAAAAAATCTGTTGAGCCATGATAACATCTCCTATTATTATGATGTTCACATTATATCATAAATACTTAAAATCTGATTCAACAACTGCGGAATGTAGGATATAACAGAAAACCAAGACATTTTTCGGAGGAAAGCGGCACGGTTTGCAACTCACCTGACCAGACACCGATAGCGTTTGTGTCAAAAAGTGTAACATTTTCACCGGAACCGCATCAAAAGTAGGAGGCAGAACGCTAAAAAAGTCCGCAGAACTGATACCCGAAATCGGCAGTTGAAATGACACACTTCGTTTTTTATGTGTTGCGAGAAATATATGTCGAAACCGCTTTCAAAGCTATGCGTGGCATGCGTTTGTGCGACTGCAACACCGAAAACCGAAAGTCACACTTTGTGTCAAAAAGTGTAACATTTTCACCGGCCCCGCCTCAAGAAGTAGGAGGCAGAACGGTAAGAAAAGTAGTCAGGACAGATACGTGAAATCGGCAGTTGAAATGACACACTTCGTTTTTTATGTGTTTTGAAAAAGAGAGGGCAAAACCGCTTGAAAACATAGACGTTGAGTGCGTTCAGAGGAGTTCAGGACTGAAAATCGGATGTCACACTTTGTGTCGAAAAGTGTAACATTTACCCCCGGATGGCACCAAAAAGCAGACATGTTATCAAAAAACCGCTTTTTCCGTGTTCTCTGCGTTCTCTGTGACCTCCGCGATTCTGACAGTTGTACAAAAACTTTACGCACCCGACTGTCAGAAATTGAGGACAGTAAATAAAATTGCAGGACGAGTAGCTATTGGAAACCAATGACTACGTAAGCGGTTTGCAACTAATACCATTTCTAATTGAAAATGTCTCTTTCTTGTAGCATAAACTTCCAGTTTGTGCGTTTTATCGTAGCATAAACTTCCAGTTTGTGCGTTTTATCGTAGCATAAACTTCCAGTTTGTGTCTTCCGTTCTCCGTTTCATTTCTAACAACCGGTAATGATAGAATAATTAATAAAAATGGTATAATATGATAAAATCGGAACTTTTTTCGAAGAAAAACCGGGCAATTTGCAACTAATATGATAAAATCGGAACTTTTTTCGAAGAAAAACGAGGTGGTTCGCAACTAACATGGTAAAACCAGCTTCTATATCACAATTGAGGAGGATTGGGTATTCACCGAGATATTATTGACAGCAAAAATTCCTTGCATCCGAGCGGTTTTTGTGATATTATCAAATCTTCCGCTACAAAACCCCCATGCTTTAGCTGGGGGATGTAGTAGCGGCGCATGAGTTGAAATTTTAATTTGACTTTTCCTGAAAAATGGGTTATACTCTATTTAATGCCTTAGCGGAGAATCTATAGACTTCTCCGCCCCTTTTTAGAGGCAGGTAGCAACTTTTCAAGGCAGGATACCCTTAGATGTATACCACAAAATACAAACTTTTTCGTGCCCCGCGTAATCGTAATCTCAAGCGTTTAACGTGGGTGGCCCATGATGTTTGGAACTATTTTTTAGGTTGGCAGCGGACGCGCTATTCTCTTGGTCTTGCGTATATGTCGCTTCCTGAGATGTCGCGTGCCTTTACCGTCCTTAGGAACTCACATCCTGAAGTGTTTTCGCACTGGCGTGAGTTAGACTCTTGGGCGGCGCGTGATATACTGCGGCGTTTAGACACCGGGTATCAGCGTTTTTTTAAGTGTATTGCGAAGCGTCCGCCTAAGTTTCGTTCATGGCGCAAACCGTATTCATTCACAATGTCCCCCTCTGGCTATAGTTTCTATGGTGATAGGGTCCGTATAATGGAAAAACAATATCGGTTTAATCTAAGCCGCGAGATAGTAGGTAATATTAAGACAGTCACTATCAAAGCAGATAGCGTTGGTGACTTCTATATGTGTGTTGTAACAGATGACACCGTATCTGAAATCCTACCTAAGACGGGTAGTGCTGCAGGGTATGATTTCGGTATCAAAACGATGTTCACCTGTTCCGATGGCACAGCCTATGCGTCTCCTGAGTTCTATAAAACCTCTATGGCGGATTTGTCTGTGGCACAACGTGCCCATGCTAAGAAAGTAAAGGGTAGCAACAACTGTGAGCGTTCCCGCTTAAATGTGGCGCGCAAACACCGTAAAATCAAGAGACAACGTGAAGACCACCATTGGAAACTCGCGAAGCGTTTTGTGCATGAACAAGATCACCTCTGTTTTGAGACGTTGACTTTTGAGGGAATGAAACGGTTGTGGGGGTGTCAAGTTTCTGATATTGCGCCCTACTCGTTTCATCAAAAGTTGCAACATCAAGCGGTCAAACACGGTAAAGAGGTTCACTATATTGACCGTTTTGAACCGACTTCTAAGACTTGTAGCCACTGTGGACAGCGAAAACAGCAGCTGGACTTGTCTGTTCGTCAATGGTGTTGTTCTACTTGCCATCAGAAACATCATCGGGACGTTAACGCTGCCATAAATATTTTAAAGGTTGGGGCGTCAACCTTTGGATTAGAGGATGTCAGTCTTGCTATTGCGAGCAGCCCTCGCAGACTTCACCCGAAGTCTATACCCCACAATCCGCACCAGAGAGCATGGGATTCACTTTCAAAAGAATCCCCCTTGCTTTAGCTGGGGGAGTATGTCAATAAATGCGTATGTCAACGTTTGAAGGCTGGCGAACGTTAAATGTTGCAAATTTGATCATGGTAAAGGAAGAATTAGGAAATGCTTTCAAAAATTAATGCCTGCTTGGTGAAATTTCTGTGTGTTATCGGAGTCGTAATGCTAACGAGTTGTTATGTTGATAACACTGGGGCCCCCAGCGGTGCTGACGATATTGAACCGCCTGCTGTGCCACGTGGGCTTACAACTATCACAGGAGATGAGAACGTTCGGATTGAATGGTACCCAAACAGTGAGTACGACTTATCTGGGTACTCGGTGTGGCGTAGTGAAGATGCCAGAAATTTTGAACTTTTAGCAGAACTATCGGCAGGAGCCACACACTATATAGATGAAGATGTACGGAATGGCGAAACTTATTACTATGCTATTTCTGCTTACGATTTCGATGGTAATCAGAGCAGCCTCAGCCCTGAAAATGTATGGGATACGCCACGACCGGAAGGGCAAAACGTTAGATTAGAGGCATACGACCTCTACCCAGGCCGAAGCGGATTTGACTTCTCACATCCCTATAAAGGGGCTATCCCTTGGGACAGTGTTGCCACTGATGTTTACTTCGGTATTGGCACTGTGAATGATGACATCACCGTTTTTTATCTCTATTCTGATAACGAAACCTTTATGCAAGATATGGGATACCACGAAACATTCACCGCGGTCGATTTGGCACCGGAAGATGGATATATAGATGGATTTATTGAGCTTATTCGGGGCCATATCTACGTTATCAACACGCCTGATGACAACTTCGCTAAGATTCATGTGCATGAGGTTTCTGACGATGCTGTCATTTTTGATTGGGCATACCAGACCGAATCGGAGAATGTACAATTGGCACCAGCCCTGCCCCGTTGAAAAAACAGAGGCCCGTTATCTGTCAAATAACCTTGTAAATTCAAGTGAGCGGTGCCCTAAAAATGTGCAACTCAAAAGAGAGCTTATGAAAAATTACCGCATGCTTTTCTTAATTGTCCTACTGACCGTAGTTTACACACCAACCGTGGTATTCTCGCTTGAGGAGCCATCGCCGCAGGGGCAGAAACCGGTGTCGCGTCAGGAGATGTCCCGCGCCGCGCCAGAAACAACGGTGTATCCACTTTTTCGGGCACACGCAGCCCGATATTATCCGGAACGGAGTCCCCGAAAAGCGGCACTTTTATCCGCAGCTATGCCCGGTTTAGGGCAAGCTTATGCGGACAATTACACGAAAGCCACGCTTTTTCTCACAGCTGAATTGGGTGTTTTTGCACTGGCGGGATACAACATCGCACGTGCATTACACTACAGAAACCACGACGCTTTTCAAACAGGCTTCTATGATGAACGGACAGACAGCTTCTTAGACAGTAATCAGGTTCAAGCGAGAATGAGGGATCGTAGTCTCCGGGGCGCGCTTTTTCTAATCACGGGCATTGGACTGCATGTCTGGAATATTCTGGATGCCTCACATACGGTTAAAGCCTATAACCATCGAAGAATTTCTGTCCAGATGCAACAAACTCTGAACGGAACACATGCACTGATGTTTACACACCGGTTTTAAAATCGAATCAGAAACCTGAAATTAGTGAGTAATCTTCTGGAGGGATGAATGTGAAATATCCCAAGTACTTAACGCTGATTCTGTTAATAGGGATGAGTCTGTTAATTTCCGAAGTTATCCGGGCAGACCTAGCCGCTAAAAACGGATTATCCAGCAATCAGCAAGGGGAAGCGATTTCACTTGTTAATGTTGAAAACGTTGCCGAACAGCCCCTCCGAGTGGGTGAGAAGTTGACTTACAATGTCAAGGTCAGACGGATTTCAGCCGGCAAACGGGTGGACTATATCCGGAAAACGATGTTGTGGAATGGGCAGCGAGTTTACCACATCAGTTCTGATGCAAAAACCGGAGCGTGGGCGAGATGGTATCATTTTCGAAGTCATCAGTCTACCTTTCTCAACGTTGTAGGATTCCATCCACTCCGTTTTAGAAATCAGGTGCAAGATAAAAAGTATAGAGCTTTCGTTGAAATTAATTTTCGGGAAGGGCTGGCGGAATATGAGAAACGGTCGCAGAACAATCCAAAATCGCCAGAAAAACGTGATAAAAAAGACATAGAGATTCCAATTGGCACGCAAGACGAACTATCTATGGTATACTTCTTGCGCACTAAGCAGATAGCCCCCGGGAATACCTACCTCTTTCCGCTAATTATAAAAGGTGAATTGCGCAAGATGGAACTCACGGTTGAACGAGGAGAGATGTTAGAAACTAAAGCCTTAGGTAAAAACAAAATGAGAGTCAAAACACTCTTGGTCCGAACCTCAGATGGGGGTAAGCTCTGGTTAACCGATGACGCGCGTCATCTCCCTATCAAAATTGAGGCGGAAACCAAAATTGGAAAAACGACAGCAACGTTAGAAAAAATTGAAATCGTAAATAGCAAGGAATAATTCGTGTTAGAGATTTTACGAAAACAGAAAATTATCAAAAAGTCCTCAAATGCCTTGAGAATTCAGAGAACCCGCCGTGGCTTAGAGGGTTACCTGGTGCCTCAACAAATTATTTTTTGGCAACGCTGCTATCTGATTTTCCGGATAAATCTTTTCTCATTGTGTACCCTTCACTACGTGAAGCCGAACAGGCGTTGGATGAGGTCCATGCATTCTGTGACAATTCCTCCCTAACCCTCTCGCAGGCAGGGGGAGAGAGGGCTGAACCGGACAATAACAAACCGGGGGACTTGCTGCCCGAACTGCAGCTGTTCCCAGCATGGCAAGACACCCTTTTCGATGGCATCTCGCCAGCGAAAAACACGACTGTTGCACGCCTGTGTTGCCTCCATAGTCTGCTTACCTTGAAAAATCAAGAGAAGGCAGGGACCGCTTCACCGCCTAATCAGCAGCAGATTGTGTTTACCACAGTTCGGGCCTTATACTACAAACTGCCGCTACGCGTGACCTTAACGAAAATGTGTCGAACCCTTCGCATCGGCGATGAGATTGAACTTGATGAACTCACAGCCTTTCTCATCCGTGGTGGATACCGACAGGTTGAATTAGTTGAAGTGAAGGGAGAATTCGCCTTACGAGGCGATATCCTAGATGTCTACCCGCTCACCTCTGATATGCCTGTCCGGCTTGACTTTTTTGGCGATGAGCTTGACGACATTCCGACTCTTCGAACCGACATCGCAACGTTCTGTGGAACACGATACATCGGTCGTGCTCACGCCAATGTCCGAGGTGTGTCTTGCAGAAGCTTCGCTCACGCATTGGCAATCACAAACTAAGCGATTGATGCATGGGTCCGAAAACACGCCTGAACTCATAAATGCTGTCCGCGATATGACACAATCCTTGGAAAATTGGTTAGTGAAGGCAACGGCCGAAGCTGAGGAACATCCCACGGAAATTGATGGCATTGAAGCCTTCCTACCGCTCCTGTTCCCAGAGACAGAGACGCTCATGGATTATCTCCCTGATGACACAATTCTGGTTCTCGTAGAACCCCGATGGCAGGCAAGGGAGGCTGAACAGATGCACGAACAGCTGCAGACAATATACTCACGGAGACTGACCGAAGGTAAATTGATGCCCGCACCTGAAACATTATTAGTCCCCGCAAACACACTGCAGACCGAATTAGGGAGGTATCCGAATGTCCGCATCTCCTTGGTTTCCGATGTAAATAATGAGCCGGTACCTGATAACCAGCAGCCGTCATCTGTTTCAGAACTCTACTTTGGCATGAAACCGCTCGGGCTCGGTCGTGGCAATTACCAAATGGTGATTGACCATATTAAAACGTGGACAACCGAGGCGTATCTCATCAAAGTTTACTGTGAAACCCCACAACAGGCAAAGCGCGTGTTGGAGATGTTAATGGGAGCGGGACCTTTCCCCGGAAAGTGTTTCAGTTAGCGTCGGGCTTATCTCTGAAGGATTTCTCAATGAATCACTACGATTTGCTGTTATTTCAGAAAACGAGCTCTTCGGAAGCCAGCAACGCAGGGGAAGACCGAAAAGACGTTATAACAACGGGGCACCGATTCTCAGCCTGATAGACCTGAAGGTTGGGGACTATGTTGTGCACGTTTCCAACGGTATAGCACTATATGAAGGCATCCGTCGAATGGATATTGATGGACAGGCGCAGGACTTTCTTGTCCTCAAATATAGAGACGATGACCGGCTCTATGTGCCAA
>CAXXLX010000002.1:0-898819 GCA_963665235.2 Candidatus Poribacteria bacterium
TGTTAACAAACCAGAGGAGGTGTGACACGTAGTGTTGCGCCCTTGAGGTGTGGCATTCGTGTCACGCCCTTCCGGACAGGGTGGAGGGTTTACTCCCTCTGCCCTTAATTGGCTCATTGGCAATTGGCAATTGGCGGCAATTAGCAATTAGCAAGATGTTGTGATTGGCTATTAGCAAGAAGTCTGAAGATTCGTCAGCAGGTTTCTCCTCTTTGTTTCTTTCTCTTGCTATAAGGCATAAGCCAACAGCCATAAGCCAGCGAAGCTATACGGTTTCCAACAGCTAACATTATTTTTTAAGGTTTACTTTCATTTCAAACTTTGGTATACTATTACGTAACGTTCACAATTAAAAAATTTTGCCGATGCGCTATCGGCATTCTAACTTACGGAAAACAGAAGGAGGTACCTAAATGTTATATCTGAACACCACACTTAATCCGAACGTATTGCGTCTAAGGCGATGGTGCCTCTCGCCATTATCAATACATTAAATTGGAAATGGCATAGGTACCCGCGCCTCATTTTGAGGAGTCGCTATCTATGTCTAAATTTAACCCAGATTTTTGGGAAATTCCGGTGCCACCGGAATATTTCGATCGGCTAACTACGGAAGACCATCTCTGGTATCAACCGCCGGTTGACGAACGGACGAAGACACGCCGTGTCAAACGTCAGAAAGTCTTAACACAGATTCGTCAAATTATCTCGGAAGAGCTGACTGACCGCCAAACTGCTTGTGTCGAACTCTATTTCTATGAAGGGAAAACGCAGGAGGAAATTGGCGACATTCTCGGCATTTCGCGCCGAGTCGTCAGTCAACATCTGTTCGGGATAACACGAAACGGCAAACAGATTGGCGGTGCGATTAATAAAATCCGAAAGGTGTGCCGCAAATTAGGGATACAGTATCCGTAGTTGTTAAAGGAAGAAAACCAACCTACACTCACAGGAGATAGGGTTGGTTTTCTTTCGGGAAAATACCCCCGACGAGATTTGAACTCGTGTCGCCGCCGTGAAAGGGCGGTGTCCTTGGCCAGGCTAGACGACGGGGGCTTAAGGAGAATGAAAAATGAAATGAGCCGTACAGGAATCGAACCTGTGACCCCCTGATTAAAAGTCAGGTGCTCTGTCCTGCTGAGCTAACGGCTCAAACTCACAACCTTTAATGATACTACATTTTTAGGCGGATGTCAAATTAAAAATGAAAAAAGAATTGAAATCCGCCTCGAATACGCTGTTATGCCTACCAAAACATCTTTCCTAACGGTACAATTTGTTCTCTATCCGGCCCGACAGAGATAATCGGAATTGGTACTTTGAGATAATCGGCGACATAAGCGACGTAGTCTTTGGTCTGTTGCGGAATATCCGTTTCGGTACGTGCTTCCGTTAGTGGGTGTTGCCACCCGGGTAACGTTTCATACACCGGTTCACACGCCTCCAAGACCCGCAGGCTGCTCGGGAAGGTGTTCGTCTCTTTTCCGTTATAGCGATAGGCAACACAGACCTGTAGCTCTGATAGGGTGTCAAACACATCTAATTTCGTCAAGGCAATAGCAGTGAGTCCGTTAATGTGTGTTGCGTATCGGAGCGCGACGAGGTCAAGCCATCCACAACGTCTGGGGCGCTGCGTTGTAGCACCGTACTCTTTGCCGATACCCCGAATTTCTTCATCTAGGTCGGGAGGCATTTCAGTTGGAAACGGCCCCCCGCCGACGCGCGTGACATAAGCCTTTGAAACGCCTAGTACTTCATCAATCACTTTCGGTCCGATGCCAAGCCCGGTGCAGACCGCCCCTGCGGTACAGTTAGAGGAAGTGACATAAGGGTACGTGCCGAAATCTATATCTAACATAGTTCCCTGCGCGCCCTCAAATAGGATGCGTTTTTCTGCGGCAAGTGCCTCGTGCATGAAGGCGACGGTGTCGGTCACATAAGGTGCAAGCCGTTCCGCATAGCTGTGATACGTTTCAAGGAGCGCATGTCGGGCAACACCGCCTATCTGGAGTGCGTCCGATTTGGCTTGTAGGTTGTAGTCCAACTTCTTCTGGAAATGCTCAAAATCAAGCAGATCACAGACGCGTATCCCAGCGTGTCGATTCATCTTATCGGAGTAGGTCGGACCAATACCGCGGGAAGTGGTGCCGATTTTGGTTGCACTCCCCATCTGCTCCCACTGTTCAACGGCCTTATGGTAAGGCAAAATGAGATGGGCCCGGTCGCTGATTTTCAAATTATCGCTACTCACTTCAACGTCTTGCGCCTGCAAACGATCTATCTCACCGAAAAGGGTTTCCAAGTTAATAACAACCCCGTTGCCGATGACGTTCACGGTCCCCTGTCGGAAAATTCCGGAGGGAATTAGATGAAGGATAAACGTCTTTTCACCGAGTACAATCGTGTGCCCTGCGTTATCTCCGCCCTGGTAGCGGGCGACAACATCCGCGTGCTCAGCGAAGACATCGGTGAGTTTCCCTTTACTTTCATCCCCCCACTGGGCACCTAGGATGACAATATTTGACATACAAATTCTTTGCGCGATAAATGTGCAGCTAGCTACAATTCCGTGACGTATAAAAGGTTTAACGTTTGGAGAATTGGTAACGTGCTCGCGCCCCTTTCTGTCCGTATTTTTTTCGTTCTACCATTCTTGAGTCGCGTGTTAAAAAACCGCCTTTTTTCAACGAAGGTTTCAACGATTCATCCGCATTCACGAGTGCACGTGCAAGACCGTGCGAAATTGCACCGGCTTGCCCAGTGTTGCCTCCACCGCGGACATTGACGTGAACCGCGTATTCGCCAACCCGTTCGACGTGTTCAATCGGTCGGCGGGCTGCCTTCACATGGTCGGGCCGGTCGAAGTACTCCTCAATCGGTTTTTTATTGACAATGATGTTGCCTTCGGCTCCAGGGATAATTCTAACGCGCGCGACAGCGGTTTTCCGTCTGCCTGTCCCCCAGTATTGTTCGATAGCCATATCGTTTTTCCTTACCTACTAAAATCTAAAATGTTAAGACCTCCGGGGTCTGGGCCTGGTGTGGATGGTTCGGCCCCGTGTAAACCTTCAACCCCTTCATCAGTTTCGCCCCGAGTCGATTCTTCGGCACCATGCCTTTGACAGCGGAAGTGATAATCGCCTCCGGACTGACTTCCATCTGTTCGTTGAAGGTCCTATATTTATCACCGCCCGGATAGCCGCTATGTCGGAAGTAAATCTTCTGCTCCCGTTTCTTTCCTGTGACAACCACCTTCTCGGCGTTAATCACAGCAACACGATACCCTAAATCCGCATGGGGTGTATACCCAGGGTCGTGTTTCCCTCTTAAAATTTGTGCAATTCGGGATGCCAAACGGCCGAGCACCTGCCCATCCGCATCGACGACGTACCACTTAATCTCTTTATCGGATTTAGGAAAATGGGTTTTCGTTTTCAGTATCATAATTTTTGACCTTTTCGTAAAATATGTCTGCAATCTCTCTTTAAGGAGATTTTATAGATATATTATACCACAAAAATTATGGATTGTCAAAATTAAAAAGTGAAAAACGTGAGATTGGAAAAAGTTTTCCGCTCGTATTCGGGCAAACGGTTTCCCGCTCCTTAGGGCCTCTTTTCTTCTGTAGGAGCGTGCTGTGCACGCGATGGGTTTCTGCCCTGCCTTAGTCCCGTAGGGACGATATCTTTATAGAAACAGGCATCTCCACCACCCTCTTAGTCCCAGTATTCGGGCAAGCAGCCCGCTCTTTAAGGACGATATGTTTATAGAGTAGGACTTACGCAAATTTAGCACATAACCTCGTAGGGGCGGGGTCCCCCGCCCGCTGGGTTTCCTTAGAGATCCCATTATCATAAGGACTTATCAACACGCTGCGTAAGTCCTGTTTATAGAGGGTTAGTGCAAATGGGCATTTATTAGCAAGCTCACGTTGAAAAGGGTGGAAGGGTGGAAGGGTGGAAGGATGGAAGGAAGGATTTGGCGTGTGTTGTCAGAATCTCGGATTTTTCGCGTATTACGTGGATTTTAGACAAGTTCATCCTGAGCCCAGTATGGGCGTTATGTTTATACGCAAGTTGCCACATAGTAGCACAAACTTCATAGTTTGTGGCATAAGGGCGCGAACTATGAAATTCACGGGACAATTATCATCATTTTTTGACTAAAAGCGGCGTTCCCAAGTCTAAAAATTTATAGGTGGCAACTTAGGTATCTGTAGGAGCGTGCTGTGCACGCGATATTAAGGCACTGGCTGCTTGTCCGGATACTATAGGAACGTGAGCTTGATAATAAATATCCGTTTGCTCTAAACCTGTTTCACCGCGAAAAAAGCAGCATAATTGTAGCACATACTTCCTAGTTTGTGCAGTTTTTTGCTAAAACTACCAGAGAACGCTCTAGGTCAAAACTTTTTTCAAACTCGCGTTATAGGAGGTTTTTTGAACACCCGGCGAAAAATATCGAGAACTAAATAACCCTGGCCCAGGAACAAGGAAATTTTAAATTTGCAAATCTTAATATTTTTTGATATACTTAATAGGTGCATAAAAAAACTACGTAAGGAATTGAAAAATGCGAATTATTTTTTATACAGGCAAAGGAGGCGTAGGCAAAACAACCATCTCTGCAGCAACAGGCCTCAAGCTAGCCGCACTTGGCTACAAAACGATTGTTATTTCGCTTGACGTAGCACATTCGCTCCGAGATGCGTTTGATACCGAAGAACGTCTCATCGCGCAAAGCGCGGACACCACCGAAAAACAGATACAAATTAACGAAAATCTTTGGATACAAGAGATTAACGTTCAGGAAGCAATTGTCGAATACTGGGATGAAGTTTACAACTACATCCGCTCACTGCTGAATCGGTCCGGGCTTCAAACCCTCGTCGCCGAAGAGATTGCGGTGTTCCCAGGGATGGAAGAAATCTGCGCGCTCCTCTATATCAATCAGTACATCCGAGAAAACGCGTACGATGTCATTATCCTTGACTGTGCACCGACAGGTGAATCGCTAAGGTTCGTTAGCATTCCGACAACGCTTGAATGGTATATGAATCGCATTTTCAAACTAGAACGTAATCTCGCAAAAATAGCAGGGCCCGTGATTGAAAAGGTCAGCTCCGTTCCAATACCGCGGGATGCCTACTTCCAAAATATACAGAATCTTTTTGATAAATTAGAGGGTATTGAGGTAGTCCTAACGGACCCGAAGATTACAACGGTGCGCCTCGTGACCAACCCCGAAAAAATCGTAATCAAAGAGACACAACGCGCATTCATGTACTTCTGCCTTTACGGTTTGTGCATTGATGCGGTTATCATCAACCGCATATTTCCGGAGGGCGTTGAAGCGGAGTTTTTTGAAGTTTGGAAACAGACGCAACAGCGGTATATTGAGGAAGCCACTACCTATTTTTCGGGGGTACCGATTTGGAAAGTCAACCTCTTCGCCGATCAGATTGTTGGCGAACCCGGTTTATATCAACTCGGTGAGGCACTCTACTCGGACATCGATCCGGCGGAACGGTTTGCTGAAAAAAGTCCGTATCAGTTTCGAAAAATTGATGAGCTATATCAACTTGAAATGCAATTGCCATTTTTGACCAAGGAGGAGGTAGACATCACGAAGCACGGAGACGAGCTAATCATCACTATCGGGGGCTTTAAACAGCACGTTGCCCTCCCGCGAAGCTTGGCAAATGCCAAAGCCACAGGCGCGAAACTCTCTGAAACGAAACTTGTCGTTACGTTCCAGCAGCCCGAAGCACAGAGCTCTATTAAATAACGTAGGGGTAGGTCCTCCGTCAAACCGCTACCAATTTGTCAGCATGCACATCAAAACGGATAAATCTGTTCTCACTGTAGCCTGTACTACACTTTTAACGTTCTTACTATTGTTTCTGCATGACAAATTGGCGGGCAAAATCGGGGCTATCTGGCTGCTTTATCCGAACATCCTGCTATCAGCCGGCTGGTTCGGCTATCTGATATGGAAACAACGTGAAACATCAGAAATCCTTTTTCGCAGTGTATTGTTCGGCTTTGCTACTGCAGCGACATATCTGCCGATAGACTGGCTGTTTTCGAGAAAAATGTATCTCATCGTCTATCGCAGTACAGACGTAACAACGCCAATTGGGCTGATACTAACGTGGACGATTTTTGCCACGTTAACTGTTTACAGTTATCATCGACTTCACCAGAACGGTTTGCACCGTTTCGTGGCTTCAGTGATAACCGGTGCCGCTGCAGGACTCGGAAGCATCGTTATCTACGGACTGGGACCGGCATTATGGACATGGAACGAGCTCCGGGTGGAAAATATTGCAAAAATTGCCACGGTGCCGGTCTTTGTACCGTTCACTTTTCTGTTGACCTATACCCTTTGTCCGTATTACTTTCACCGGGAGCAACCCGCGTTAGTCGCTGGCATGCGGTGCGGGCTCTTCATGGGGGCACTGATGTTTCTTAGTTTTCTGGTGTTTTATCGATGGCGATAGTATACCGGAAGAGGTCTCTTTCTTCTCCTGCTAATTGCTCGCTGGCTATTGGCTTATGGCGATTGGAAACCAGAGAAAGAGGTTTTTGACGCGCGTCAAAGCACGTGTTATAATCACAACATCTTGCCAATAGCCAATAGCCAATAGCTAATTACCAACCTAGGAAAAATATATGTTTAATTCACTTGACAGTCCAAAGATACGTTCAACAACGATTTTAACAGTCCGCAGAGATGGGCAGGTCGCTATCGGAGGCGATGGGCAGGTCACATTAGGGGATACTGCAATTAAACACGGGGCGCGAAAAATACGTAAAATCCATCAGGACCGAGTGCTGCTCGGATTTGCTGGGTCCGCCTCGGACGCGCTCACCCTCTACGAAAATTTGGAAAAGAAGTTGGAACAGTACCGGGGCAGTCTTCAGAAAGCAGCTGTGGAACTTGCAAGAGATTGGCGCACCGACCGCATTCTCAGACGCGCCGATGCACTGATGATTGCAGTTGACGCAAAAGATGGATACCTCATTTCTGGCAACGGGGATGTGATTGTCCCCGACGATAATGTCCTTGCCATCGGGTCAGGTGCCGCCATCGCGCAAGCCGCTGCCAAAGCCCTCCTTAACCATTCAACATTGACCGCTTCCGAGATTATTAAAGAGGCACTACAGATTACGAGTGAGATTTGTATCTATACTAACGCACGTATTGAAATCGAAACAATTGAAACGGAGGAGTAGAACAGTATACGTCCCCGCGGACCAAAACCTCAAAGTCTGCATCTGCTACCTACCAACCGAGCTCACGTTTTTAGGAGGTTATCTTGGAGAATTCAAATGTAAAAACCAAAATGTTAGCATCCGCGTTAACCCCGCGGCAAATTGTTGAGGAACTTGATAAATATATTATCGGACAGTTCGAGGCGAAACGGTCAGTCGCCATCGCGCTTCGAAATCGGGCACGCCGACAGATGCTGGCTGAAGAAATGCAAGACGAAGTTGCACCGAAAAATATCATCATGATTGGGTCAACCGGCGTGGGCAAAACTGAAATTGCACGCCGACTTGCACGCCTCGTTGATGCCCCCTTCATTAAGGTCGAAGCTTCAAAGTACACTGAAATCGGATACGTCGGCAGGGACGTGGAATCCATGATTCGTGACCTAACCGAACTCTCTGTCAGCAAGGTCAAAGCAGAGCAAACCACCGTCGTTGAAGAAAAGGCACTCGAATTTGTCGAAGAACGGCTATTGGACTGTTTAATCCCGATGCCCCGATTCCTACAGAAAACCCTCACGAATGAACCCTCGGATGAATTCGATTTCGATGATGACAAAGACGATGACGACGACGATTTTGACTTCCCGTTCGACCTTGATGTTGCTGATGAACAGGTGGAAGCACTGGAAAAACAGAGAGAACGGTACCAGAAAACACGGGATAAATTCCGAAAGCAGCTCAAGGAGGGAACGCTTGAGGATAAGGAAATTGAAATCAGCATGAAAAGCCGAAGCACACCGTTCGTTGAAATCTTTTCACCCGGCGGTATTGAGGAGATGGACATCAACTTCAAAGATATGTTCGGCGGCATACTTCCAAGTCAGACCAAAAAACGCAGAGTGCTTGTCTCTGAAGCACGGCAAATCTTGATGCAAGAGGAAGCAGAAAAACTGATTGACATGGACGCTGTTATCAGTGAAGCAATTGAGCGGGTCGAGAACACCGGCATTGTCTTTTTGGACGAAATCGACAAAATTGCTGGCAGAGAATCCCGACACGGCCCGGATGTCTCCCGCGAAGGTGTACAACGCGATATCCTCCCTATCATTGAGGGCAGCACAATTGCCTCAAAATATGGCGCGGTCCGGACACATCATATCCTTTTCATCGCTGCCGGAGCTTTCCATGTTTCTAACCCGTCCGATTTGATTCCTGAACTACAAGGCCGTTTCCCAATCCGGGTAGAACTCAAAAGTCTTAATAAATCGGACTTTGAATCTATTCTCACCGAACCTAAAAACGCCCTAGTGAAGCAGTATACGGCACTGCTCAATACGGAGGGAATAGAGGCGACTATCACCGAAGATGCAATTGAGGAGATCGCTTCGCTTGCGTTCCAAGTGAACGAATCGGTTGAGGACATTGGCGCGCGACGGCTGTACACTATCATGGAGAAGCTGTTTGAAAACCTCTTTTTCGACGCACCCGACCTGGAGGCAAAGGAGATTACCATTGATGCCGATTATGTCCAAGCAGAATTGGCCGAAATCGTCAAAGACCAAGATCTGAGCAGATACATTCTCTAGGGGGACGCTATAGATAGGCGCGGTTTCAAACCGTGCCTACCCTTAGCTGCCCGGAATCGACGCACAGAAACCCGACACCGAAAAATATGAGATGCAATTCACAGCGAAAGATATAACCACATCAGAAGCCCGCTTGTCCAGTGGACAAACGGAAATCCAAAAATTCGGCAGCCTTGTCCTGTTCGTTACCTATCTTCTCATCCTGCCGAGTAGTTTCGCCCAGAATCACTGGCAAGTGCCGACAAGCAACGAGCTCCTCCACGGCATAACCGCGCTAACGTTCTCCCCAGATGGCACGCAAATAGCAGTCGCAAACACCAGCGGAATTTCTCTATATGAAACCTACACCGGTAAACAACGCACCCTATTTAGGACAACAACACATCCTGTCACCGCTTTAGCCCTTTCTCCTGACAACCGAACGCTTGCCAGTGCAAACGAAGACCGGACAGTCAACTTGTGGGACACACACACCGGAGCGCATCGAACCCGTTTCACAATTCCAGTGCACGCGGTTGTTGCCTTAGTCTTCTCACCGGACAGCACAACCCTTGCAGGGGGGAGCTTCAAAGCCATTCATTTATGGCACTTAACCGATAAACACGCGCGCATTAGGACTGTGCTTCATGGGCACCGGGATATGGTTACCACGTTGGCGTTCTCTCCGGATGCCCAAACCCTCGCCAGCACAAGCTTTTACGGCACAATTCTATTATGGAATACGCGGACCTACCAACTACAAAATGCTATCCAAGCACATACAGATTCAATCTTAACCCTTGCGTTCTCGCCGGACGGTAAAATGCTGGCAAGCGGCGGATATTGGAGCCCAGATACAGAAAGCACAATCCGTTTGTGGGACCCATATACTGCCGAACTCCAAACAACGTTTTCGGGACATACGAATACTGTCTTTGACCTAGCGTTTTCATCTGATGCCCAAAACGAAAGCATAACGCTTGCTAGTGCAGGTCGGGACAGGACGATTCGTTTATGGAACCCCTATACGCGTGAACTGATAGCAATCTTTGAGGGAGATATGCACCCTGCCTCTACCCTCACATTTTTACCGAAACCACAAAGTCCTCGCAGCACAGTCCTTGCAAACGTGAGTCTTGATAACACGTTGCTGCTGTGGGAGCTTGCCACCGCCCGCCCACCGTGGGATGTCAATAGAGACGGGTTGATAAATATATCGGATTTAACCTTCATCACCTCCCGTTTTGGGCAGACCTCGCCTGATGTCAACGGTGACGGCATTGTAAATATCTTAGATTTAGTCGCTGTTGCAGCGCAAATTCAATAACACCAATAGGTGAACTCACATGAAATTTCACAAAAATAGACTTTTTCTTTCTGTTTCACTACTGCTGACGACCCTGATATTTTCAGGTTGTGAGAAAATTCAACAGGTGGTTATGCCTGAAACGGAGCACGCCTGTACGGATGGAACACGCGTGCTGAATGTAGGCTTTTACGCCTATTTTGCACCAGTGAGCTACAGTGCCGATGAAAACCCGGATTCTGATGGATTCAATACACATCAAGGGTACGAAGCAGATTTACTAACTGCCCTTGAGGCGATGGAAGGCGTGGGCCTCTCCTTTTCCCGAAAACCTATCACTGTCTGGCCCGGCATCTGGCTCAAGTCTGCCGAACCGGGGTATGATATGGTCGGCGGGGGCATCACAATTCTCGATTCTCGGACGAAAGATGCTGATGGCACACCGCGCATCAGCTTTACATCGGGACATATCACGTTTCGTCAATCGCTCCTGGTTCGTGCGGAGGATGCGGAACGTCTTGCGACGCATGCAATGCTGACAAACGATGTCCGCGTCGGCGTATTTGCCGGCACGACAGGCGAAGCACGTTTACTGCAACTAGCAGGGCTCGCCGATGCCGACGGTATTCTCGCCGAGGGAACACAAATTGAGACCCCCCAGGGCACTGTCACGGCTGATGGAACAGCAGGTTACAGGATTACCGCCGCTGATGCCTCGCCTAATTTAGCGGGCAGAAGTCATATCTCCCCTCCCTCACAAAACATGCCGCAGGTTATCTATCTTGGAGACGCATTCGGTGAATCGGCACTGTTAGCAGCGCTCGCCGATGGCACTATAGACGCAGTTGCACGCGGAGAAATCGGTAACCGGGATGCCGCCCATGCAGCTGATAGCGTCAGTTCGTCGTCACTGCCCTTGACGAGGAGGTCGAGTACGGCGGTTTTACCGGGAGTTCGCATTAGAAGAAGCTGAGCTCGCTGCATGCATCGACGAGAAGATTAATTATCTGACAGACAATAGAAACATCGGTTACGGCGAATGGTTGCAAGATACCTCGGTATTTATGAATCGTGCAGAAATGTGGAACGCCGCAGCAGAAGTGGGGAATTGATAATCGCAACTTATACCATTTCTAATTGAAGATGTCTCTTTCTAGTAGCATAAACTTCCAGTTTGTGTTCTTTCTAGTAGCATAAACTTCCAGTTTGTGTTCTTTCTAGTAGCATAAACTTCCAGTTTGTGTTCTTTCTAGTAGCATAAACTTCCAGTTTGTGTTCTTTCTAGTAGCATAAACTTCCAGTTTGTGTTCTTTCTAGTAGCATAAACTTCCAGTTTGTGTTCTTTCTAGTAGCATAAACTTCCAGTTTGTGTTCTTTCTAGTAGCATAAACTTCCAGTTTGTGTTCTTTCTAGTAGCATAAACTTCCAGTTTGTGTTCTTTCTAGTAGCATAAACTTCCAGTTTGTGTTCTTTCTAGTAGCATAAACTTCCAGTTTGTGTCTTCCGTTCTCCGTTTCATTTCTAACAACCGGTAATGATAGAATAATTAATAAAAATGGTATTAGATTTTTAGGAGACCTAGACACGTGAACACATCCAAAACTCCGAACCAAGACGCACTATATCAAGCCTTGAACATCTATCGCGATAGCATGCGCACCTTTATCTTCCAAAGCTTGAGAGCAGTACCGGGATTACTCAGCGCAGAAAATTTTCAGAATGAAACAGATTTTGATATTAACGATTTTCCACACCTCGTCAGAAGGTATTGGGCAAATGCCTTTGAACACCGCTTCTATGCCGACCGGGATATTCGCGGTGCTGTAGGTCTTATAACCGAAGCACGAAATAAGGCTTTCCACCCCGAGGGAGAAGACCTCGTGCTCGAATATGCCCTAGCGCGGCTCTATGAAATTTCGGATATCCTCGGACTAATCAACGCGTATAGTCAGAAAGCGGAGGTTGAAGCTATACGCGCAAAACTGTTTGCGAGCATAGTGCGCGACCCGGCTCCAGAGCCTGAACCGAAACTCCCGCGTAGAAAGGCATCCGACCTTAAGCCGTGGCGTGAAGTTATCCACCCGAACACCGATGTTATTGAAGGCACTTTTCGTAAATCGGAATTTGCCGCCGATTTGCAGGAGGTTTTCGAGGGAAAAGCGAAAACACCTGAATATGGCGAGACTGAAATCTTTTTCAATCAAACGTATATTACCCCCGGACTCCGACACCTGTTAGTCAATACCTTGAAACGGCTCGCCGGTAAGGGGGGCGACCCGGTCATCCAGCTCAAAACAGGGTTCGGCGGCGGTAAAACCCATAGCTTAATTGCACTTTACCACCTGATCACCGGTACACATATCCTAAAAGACCTCCCGACTGAGGGGGAATATGCGCGGTTACGGGAAGAGATAGAGGACATCCTAACAGAAGCGGACTGGGATATAAACGCGCCGCTCGACGCAAAGGTCTCTGTTCTTGTCGGCACATATCTCTCTAGCACAGATGCCGATAAAACGGCACAAGGTGACCCGCTCAACACGCTTTGGGGCATTATGGCGAACCAACTTGGTGGACAAGATGCATACAACTTTATCCGGGACGCTGCGATTGAAGGCATTTCGCCCGGCGGCAAGCAGTTAGATGCCCTTTTTGAACACGTCGGACCTGCTGTCATCTTAATAGATGAACTTGTCGCTTACGTGCGGAACGTAGGAAGCGAGGCCCAAGCACGGCTCTATACCTTTTTTCAGACACTCACGCAGTCTATAAAGCGCTCGGACAATGTTACGTTAGTCGCTACGTTACCGGCGGGGAAAACACAAGCAGGCGGACAAGTGGGCATGACTGTCCTTGATAACCTTGAGGAAATCCTCAACCGGGTTGATGCTGTCTCCATACCTTTGGAAGTGGATAACGCATTTGAGGTCGTCCGGCGGCGGTTGTTCGGGCCGCTTATTGATGAAGAAGAACGCGATCAAACCTGTGAAGCTTTCCGCAAGATGTACCAGAACGCTCGTAGAGCATACCCGGACAATGTCAGCGAGCAGGCCTATCTGAACCGCATGAAGGCGTGCTATCCGATTCATCCGGAAATATTTGACCGTCTCTTTCAGGACTGGGCTGTTATCCCCGGATTTCAGCGTACCCGAGCCGTGCTCCGCATTATGGCAAGTTGTATTTCACGTCTCTATCAACAGCAGGATATATCCCTGTTAATAATGCCTGCGAACCTCACCTTGGATGACCCCGCCCTCGCCGATGAATTCAAACGATTGCTTGAAAGAGCTGACAGTAATTGGGAGCCTGTCATAACCGAAATAGACAGACACGGTTCTCGCACCGACCTCATCGATAAGCAATCTAAAATCTTCATTGAGGTAGGCGGTGCAGCACGCCGCATCGCTCGAACTATTTTTCTCGGCAGCGCAGATGGGCGTGCTGTCAAAGGCATATCGCAGCAGCAAATCCGTATAGGGGTCGTCGAACCCGGACAAACCGCTTCTGCTTACAACGACGCGCTCAGCAGAATGACCGGTAACCTTTACTACCTCTATAACCTCGACGATAGATACTACTTTCACACACAGGAAAATCTGAACAAGGTCGCCAAGGACAGGGCGGAGCAGTACACCAAAGAGGATATCTACGCCGAAATCGTTTCACAATTAGAACAGGCAATCGGAAGCGACCCCACTGTGTTTGTCTGCCCCGAATCTCCATGTCCCGTTAAAGATTCCGAAACGGTTCAATATGTCGTTCTGCCACCGCATGTTTCCCTGCCGAGCCGCGAAAAGGAGGAGGACACCGCACGCGCCACAGCACTTGACATACTCACACACTGCAGTGAAGATGGACAGCTCCGAACCTTCAGGAACACACTTCTTTTTATTACAGCGCGGCGCGACGAAATCCGTGAACTCAAAAACCTTGTCAAAAATTACCTTGCATGGCACTCAATTCTGAACGGTGATGAAATCCACGGCGCACTTAATAACCTCGAAGGCGAACGCCTAGAGCAGACAACGGAAAATCTTGAAGCCGCTAAGGATGCTGTATCGACTGCCCTATTCAAGGCATACCGATACGGATTGACACCGTCACAAGCTGACCCGCAGAAAGACGACTACCACTTCGCTGATGTCACCAAAGAACCGGAGGATACGCAAATCGTACACCGTATCCGTGAACAATTTATCGCTGATGATATCATCATCAAAAAGATTGACCCCGGGATATTTGTCGAAAAGTTGCAACGATATATCTGGAGTGCGGACACCACTAAAGACCATATTCGGCTGGACGCACTTTGGAAACTGACGGCACAGAACGTTTATATGCCACGGATGCAGGATTGGAACGTCCTAATGACGTGTATCAGAGATGGCGTGCTAGCGGGCACATTCGGATATGCGAAGGCATACACAGATGACGAGTATGTCGACTTCTGTTTTGAAGGGCAGGTCGGCGCGCTTCCGAGAGATAAAGACACTACGGCTGTCCTCATAAACCCTGAATTAGCGAAAATAATTCAGGAGGAAAAGAAAGGGGCTGAACGGCCAGCCCCGGATACAAAACCAACTCCCGAAGTGGATGAAGAAAAGGCGGAAACTTCAACCGAGGAGGCCGGCTCGACACCGCAGCCGAAGGGCCCCACACGCGTTGTCATCACCAAAACTCTGCAATTCACACCGGCTGCCGCCGCCGAGGTTAGCGCAATTCATGACGAAATTGCAAGCACGCTAGAGAACGATGGCGGGGAAGTCGAAATTCAAATCGTTGTCACTGCCAACAAATCGGATGGGTTTTCGGAAAACACCACCCGCTCCGTTAAGTCCAACAGTGAACTCCTAAATGCTGAATTCAAAAGCGAGTAAAATACACGGCGACACATGTCGCAAAGAATGCTGCAGCAAGCAGCCTCATTTTTTTCTTTGACATCTTTCCACACATTATGGTAGAATATAACTATGGCACAAGAATATAACAATACAGCAAGAATTTTGCTAACAGAGCACGCTCCCGACATTTCACAATTTGTGCTCGACACATCGGTTTTGGAGCGGCAAGCCCCGGGTTTGCTGCCGTTTACGCCGCTGATGCGACGGCCGGCGGGTATGAATTTAGACCGGTGGGTTCAGCCCCGGGTTTGCTGCCGAATGCGACGGCCGGCGTATGAATTTAGACCGGTGGGTTCAGGAATGCGTTGATGCAACGCTTGCTGCTCCCGTCGACCAAGGGACACGAGCAGATTTGCTTTACGGAATCTCTGTCTTCGGCGGCGTAGTGTATGATTCTCAACTATTTGATAGAAATATACCGGAGGAACTTATGATAGAATCCAAAACTTACCAACAACAACGCGGACGAATTATTAGAGAAACTACTGTTAAACACATTTTGGCATTATTGAAGCGGAGATTCCAGGCAGAGGCAGTGGATGCTTTACAAACTATGCTGCTAAACATTACAGATTTGCAAAAATTGGAGGATTTGCTCTTCGCAGCATCAGAAGTGCCAAACATAGATGCGTTCGCCCAGATGCTAAACGAATAGCAGCCTTTGCGCGTGTTGCTGGGCAGATGCGTTCCGTTGTATAGTCCCCGTATACCGGAGGAATTTATGATAGAATCTAAAACTTACCAACGCCAACGCGAACAAATTATCAGAGAGAATACTGTTAAACACATCACGTTAGGAACCGTGAATATCGTAGGGGCGAGGTCACCTCGCCCGTGTAAAAACATTGTGCCGACGGGGAAACCCTGCCCCTACTTTATACACTCGCCCCATTTTTTTCTTTGACATCTTTCCACACATTATGGTAGAATATAACTATGGCACAAGAATATAACAATACAGCAAGAATTTTGCTAACAGAGCACGCTCCCGACATTTCACAATTTGTGCTCGACACAGACGACGTTGAAGTCCTTGAGGATATTGATACGGAACAACAACACACCGTCGCACGCCGAACCGATAGCACAAAACGCATTCGTGTCGATGGGCACGAGGCGATATTGCACATTGAGCTGCAACTTCGGGATAGCACACATAGACCGATGTGGGCCCGAAACGCAGAATATCAAGGTTATCTCGTCGGTCAACATCAGTTGCCTGTGTATACCAACGCTATCTATTTCCACCGCAACGCGGGCAAGAATGATCCTGGGAAATACGAATATAGCTGGAACGGATATGTGTATACCCTGCACTATAAGGTAATTCGGTTGAGTCAGATAGATGGCAAATCGATTTTGGAGCGGCAAGCCCCGGGTTTGCTACCGTTTACGCCGCTGATGCGACGGCCGGCGGGTATGAATTTAGACCGGTGGGTTCAGGAATGCGTTGATACGACATTATCTGCGCCTGTTGATGAGCAGACACGGTCCGATTTACTGTTCGCTACCTATCTGTTTGGGAGCATTGTGCATGACGCTACGGTGTATAAACACCGTATACGGGAGGAACTTATGATAGAGTCTAAAGGATACCAACTCCTTATCAGAGAGAATACTGTTAAACACATTTTGGCATTATTGAAGCGGAGATTCCAGGCAGAGGCAGTGGATGCTTTACAAACTATGCTGCTAAACATTACGGATTCGCAAAAATTGGAGGATTTGCTCTTCGCAGCATCAGAAGTGCCAAACATAGATGCGTTTGCCCAAATGCTAAACGAATAACAGCCTTTGCGCGTGTTGCTGGGCAGATGCGGTCCGTTGTATAGTTCCCGTATACCGGAGGAATTTATGATAGAATCCAAAACTTACCAACAACAACGCGAACGAAATTTCATAGAAAATACCATTGAAAACACGTTGGCTTTACTGGAATCCCAATTCCAAACTGAGGCAGTCAATGCTGTCCGCCCGGTCCTTCTTCGCATAGACGATTTGGAACAACTAAAGCAGTTGCACATCGCAGCAGCAAAAGTGCCAAACATAGATGCGTTTGCCCAAATGCTAAACGAATAACAGCCTTTGCGCGTGTTGCTGGGCAGATGCGCTCCGTTGTATAGCCCCCGTATACCGGAGGAATTTATGATAGAATCTAAAACTTACCAACGACAACGGGAACGAATTATCATAGAAAGTACCATTGAAAACACGTTGGTTTTGCTGGAACATAGATTTTCAGGCGAGGCGGTTCATGCTGTCCGCCCGGCACTTCTGCGCATAGACGATTTGGAAAAACTAAAGCAGTTGCATCTTGCAACAATAGAAGTGCCAAACATAGATGCGTTTGCACAAATGCTAAACGAATAGCAGCACCTACCCTTATAGGAACGTTTTTGTTCATGAGGACTTGTCAAATATGACCAACTCCCGCAAAAAACTCATTGAAACAAATATACCGCTCCAAGCTATTAACATAGAAGCCGCAAAGGATGCATCCCTCACACACGGACACCCCTCAACACTGCACCGCTACTGGGCACGCAGACCCCTCGCCGCATGCCGAGCCGTTATCTTCGCTACTATGGTAGATGATCCCGCCGACTGCAAAGACGAATTCCCTACCGAATCTGAACAGAACGTCGAACGAAACCGACTCCATAGCCTCATGAAACGTCTCGTTATCTGGAAAAATAGCAACGACGAAAATATCCTCGCGGAGGCACGGTACGAAATCGCTGTCTCTATCGCACGTAACAACGGCGAAAACGTAAAGGCATTCCGCGAAAGACATAAGCATAATCCGAAGGCAGTCCTACAATACCTCAACGACCACTGCCCCGCTGTCTACGACCCGTTCTGTGGCGGCGGCTCCATTCCACTTGAGGCACAACGGTTGGGATTACGCGCCCGCGGCAGTGACCTCAACCCCCTACCCGTCCTTATCACGAAGGCGATGATTGAATTGCCGCCGAAGTTTCACAATTGTCCGCCTATCAATCCCGATGCTGCGCCGATGGCCAGTAGCAGCCAAACGCGAACGCCCTGGAGAGGCCCTGCTGGTTTAGCAGATGACATTCGCTACTACGGCGCGTGGATGCGTGAGGAGGCACACAAACGTATCGGACACCTCTATCCGAAGGTGCAGTTGCCGGGGGGCGGTTCTGCGACTGTGGTGGCGTGGCTCTGGGCACGGACAGTGCCGTGTGCTAACCCTGCCTGTGGTCTCCAGATGCCTTTAATGAAAACCTTTCAGTTGTCAAAAAAGAGAGGCAATGAACATTGGATTAAACCTGTTGTTGACAGAGGCTCAAATACGATTTCGTGGGTGGTGCAAACCGATAACGATGGCGTGCCAAAGCCTACCGTAAACCGTAGCGGGGCTCACTGTTTCGCCTGCGGTTCTGCTGTCAAGTCGGATTATGTTCGTGAGAAAGCACAAGCGGGCAAAATAGGGGAAATAATGACCGCAGTAGTCGCCGAAGGTAATCGTAGAAAACTGTATGTGGCCCCCACTGAAGCGGATATTGAAGGAGCCCAGTCGGCCAAAGCAACCCGGAGCCTACGGCAAGCAATGCCTAATAACCCTACTCTAGTAAGTGGGCGCGGATATGGAATTACGCATTGGCATCAACTTTTTACCGAGCGACAACTTACCGCATTAACCATTTTCAGCGACCTACTATCAGAGGTTAGGGCCCAGATTACACAAGATAGTGCGGACGAAAGATATGCCAATGCCGTTTGCACCTACTTATCCCTTGCTATTGGACGAACGGCTGAGAGCAGTTGTAGTTTTACATGGTGGGAAAATCAAGGAGAGAAGATTCCGCCAGTTTTTACACGCCAAGCAATTCCAATGACATGGGACTTCACTGAAACCAATTTGTTCTCTAGCTCAACACAGAACTGGCTTGCACAGATAAGGTGGATAGCAAAGGTTATCGAGAATTTACCGTGCTCCGCAAATAGAGGTGAAGTGTATCAAGCAGACGCAACCACCACAAGTCATGCTGTCGATGCTCCAGTCATCATCACCGATCCGCCCTACTATGACAATATTGACTATGCAGATTTGTCCGACTTTTTCTATGTTTGGATACGTCCCCTGCTTCGTGATGTCTACCCCAATCTGTTTGCTGGAATACTGACCCCTAAGGCGGAGGAAATCGTGGCCATTCCGTCACGTTTTGATAATTCACAAAAGCGATTTGAAGAATTGCTTGGTAAAGTCTTGCTACGGATACGGCAACACTGCTCTGATAAGTTCCCAACCTCTATCTTCTACGCCTACAGACAACAGGAGAAGGGACATGATGGAAAAACTTCCACTGGCTGGGAGACGATGCTAATGGCAATCGTTAATGCTGGTTTTCAAATAGTTGGTACCTGGCCGCTGCGCACCGAGCGGACATCCGGGGTCAAAACAAATATAAACGCGCTCGCCTCCTCTATTGTGCTCGTCTGCCGGCCGCGTGATGAGGATGCCCCCATTATAACCCGCAACGAATTCCTACAAGTCCTGCGAAAAGAGATGCCCCCCGCCCTCAAAGGACTCACCCGCATCGCAAACATTCGACCAGTAGACTTGGCTCAAGCTGCCATTGGACCGGGCATGGAGGTCTATTCCCGCTATAGCAAGGTGATGCGTGTCAGTGGCGAAATTGTGCCGATACGGGAAGCACTTATGCATATCAACAACGAAATCGCCGCGTATCATGAAAAAGAGACCGGCACGCTCGATGCGGAAAGTCAGTTCTGTTTTACATGGCTACAGCAGCACGGCTACATGGCGGGCAATTTCGGGGATGCTGATGGGCTCTCAAAGGCGAAGGGTGTAGACATCGCCGCGATGCACGAGAGGGTGCTAATTTCGGCACGGGGACAGGTTCGGCTCTTGCGCGCGGAAGAATATGCGGAACGTGAAAACAGCGAAGATATGACTGCCTGGGAGGGGTGTCTGCGGATGGTGTGGCATCTGTCCGGTAAGGAGCATAGCGGAGGTATTATGGGATGTGCTGCGGTTGCACGTGCGATGCGCGCTTATGAATCGGCGAAGCAGCTGGCACAGGTATTATATGCCTATCACGAAACCCGTGGCGATGCGGAAAGCGCGTCGGTTTACAACAACCTCGTGACGGAGTGGCAATATATCTCCCAAGCAACGGGTAGAAAACAGCCGATAACGCCTTTAATGCCTGAAACCGCACCGTCTCGGTAGGAATAAGATAAGGAAACCCGTTGCTATGCGTGAAAACGTCACCCCATACATCTTACAGTATCAACTTAAGCGTAATCTGCGGCCGTTTACACGCGAGGAGCTCCTGAAATTGCCGACAGGTCGGAGCGGTGTGTATGCGTTATGGCGAAAAACCGGCACCGAGGGGCGTAACGAATGCCTCTACGTTGGCGAATCCACGACATGTGTCCGGCGACGGTTGTTACAACATCACGACGGCACGACAAATCCTGACTTGCAGGCACAACTTCGGCTGTTCCGGGCAATCATCCTATTTTCGGTAGAGTTCACAGAGGGGGCGGAGGAAACGGTGTTATTGGAAACGGAGCTAATTCGGGCGTGGAAACCCAAAACAAACCGCAATAAACTGGAGTAAATGTGGCGTTTGTAAATAACGGCACACGGTGTGTTTTAAATCGTTACAACTTGTGGAGCTTGTTCTAAAGTCAGATTATGTTCTGCTGCCCATTGTGCCGCAGCACCGCCACCCCCACCGAGGAACTGCTTACCGAGGTCGTCAACGTTTTGCAGCACATCCTCGTCAGGCTGCTGCTTCTCATCGTAATACAGCAGATATCCCTCCGGTTTGAGCCAGGCGTAGTGGTATCCGTAGATGATAATCTTAGCAGTTTCATCAGTAAAGTTAAGCCCGCTGGTATGATAAATACGGTTCTCAAAGAAATATGCGTCTCCCGCGCGGAGGAGCGGTTCAGCGTAGGGTTCGATAGGGTCAATTTTGCCTTCGGGGATACCCAAAGGTTTACCGGACTTATGGCTTTTCGGGATAAACAGCGTTGCCCCAGAGTTCGGTACGTTCAGGTCTGTTAGGCAGTAAGCCACCTTTAATCCGACACGAGGACACGCCTTATGCCCAAGATCGAGATGTAAACCGACATCTCGGTGCCACCCGCGGTTTTCAGGAAGTTCGCGCGGCTGCGGGTGTTTGTAGAGGAGAGCCGTATTGGTAATATGTATATTCGTCCCGAGCAGTTGAATCACCAACGGAATCGCTTTTGTCTGGGAGGTAAGCTCCGCGAAGGCCGGTTCTTGTACCAAACCATCGCGCTTATGTACGTATTGTGCATCGCTTTCCATCGATGCCACGATACGGTCGGCTGCTTCTGTCAACCGTGCTATCATATCAGCGTCAAGCACTGAGCGGACGATGAAATATCCGTTCTCTTCAAATTCCTCACGTTGTATATCTGTCAACTGGACGAATTCCATAATTAAATTCCTTACGGTTATTGGGCACTCAGTTGTTGCTTCAATATTTCTATTTCCTGTTTAAGTTCCTCAAATTCTTTCCTGCGCCGATTTTCTATAACCACCCACACGGTCACAGCTATCGCTATAATTGCCAAAGGTAACCCGATGCAGGCGATGATGATACTGTTCTGCCTGTCAAAATTTCTTTGAACGGATTCAAAACCTTGCTTGACGTTTTCTTTCAGATTTTTGATTTCCGTTTTCATGACAGCAAAATCTGTTTTCAGGGCAATAAGCTCTGTTTTCATGACAGCAATCTCTGTTTTGATGCCTGCAATCTCTGCTTTCATGTCCGCAATTTCTGCTTTCATGTCCGCAATCTCTGCTTTCATGCTAGCCATTTCTGTTTTGATACCGGCAATCTCTGCTTTTATTTCGTCATCGGCTATTGACTGCATGCAGAAAGGTAGGACGAGGACACAAAAAAGTATTGACAAGACTAATAATTTTTTCATGGTGTGTTTCTCATTTCCGATTTGGCAAGGATGACCGAAAACGGAACGATTTCCCCCCTCTATATACCTCGCCCAAACTTCATCATTCCAATTAGGCGAGGCTGTCCGCAGGAAAGCTTCCCCTAGTAAAGGGAGGCTTTCTCTTTCTTCTATTAAAATCTAACTAAAACAATTGGGCTTCGCCCGGCTCCGCTTCGGCAAAGATAGGTTGGGATGACCGAAAACGGAACGATTCCCTCCATGTCAACCCTTCGGATTTTCTATCAAACAAAAAAGCGTCGGGTTATTTCAACCAACGATTTAAGTATCGGTTGAACCACGGAGTGTTATAAGTATATCTCAAATTTGCATAAATGTCAAATTTTTTTCAAAAAAGTTAAGTTGCATACGCTGTGTATGGTCCCTCTATCTATAGACATGCTTACAAAGCACATCTACAGACAGAGAGCCCATAGATAAACCCTATCGTCGTAAAGGCGCGTCCACCACAGCAGGATAAACCTCAAGATCTGAACGCGGGATGAGTACCCCGACATAGAAGATTAGCCAATCTCCGCAGTGCTCAACAGACATAAGGGCATCGTTATCGCTGGCGTATTCGTGAAGCTCCACCTCAAATTCCTCTTTCCCTTGTGCATTGGTAACAGTGAGTTTCGCTTCAACGATTTCCTGCCGACTGTATTCAACAGCAACCTCCGTGTTTTCGTCATCCGGGTCCGGATAATAGAGCGTGATTACATCAGGCAGCGGGTCACCTATTTCCTCTTCACCATCGACAATCCATCGGGAAATTTCATACTCATCCTTCGTACCCGCTATGTGGTCAACCCCGACAACAACCTCCGCCTCCGCGTCCTGTACGTGATACATGTAACGGAGGAGGCTAGCCCCTTCATACCGCTTTCGCGTGACGAGTCTAAACGCCCGTGAGGTGTCCCCTGTCTCCTCATAAGTTGTAATATCGGAGAGCTCAATCATGCTATCGAGCGGTATATCGACTAGTTCATGCCGTAGCGGTTTTTTCGGCGTAGCCTCTTTCCCTTTACCAAACAAGGATTTTCTATCTTTTCTACCAAATAGTGCCATATTGAATCCCCTAGAAATACCCCTTGTTGTACATAACCAGCATAATTACGCCAACAATGAGAAGACTTCCGAAAATAAGGACGAACCACATCGCGCCTGAGGTTTTCTTCTCTACGATAACCCTTTGCACGACCGGTTTTTCTACGACAACCTGTTGCGTTGTCGGCGGTGCGCGCGATGTCTCAGTAGTTTCGGATGGCGTTTCAGCAGATGCAAGGAGCTCCTGCTTCAGTGCCTCCTCATCCGGCAGCTCGTCAACGGTGACAACTTCCACATTTTCTCCGTAGAATTTATCCGGATTTTCCTCTACATAACTTGCAATATAGTCTTCATCACGGTTCGTGCCTGGGTCAACGTAATTCGGGTTCGGTTCAATGCCTTGACTTTCGTAGTATTCCTTATAATACTCGTACTCCGCCTGTTTTTTGGCATCCCAATGCGACCGGTCATAATCTCGATGGTGATAATGCCATAGATAGCTACGGCGAATTGCATGGTTATAGTAGTCGTGGAAGTAGATACCGAACATCAGATTATTAAACGTGCTAGCGGCGGCGAGACTATATATCGAATAGGTAGTCACGGGATAGTAGCCCCGGTAGTTATTAATATTAATAGTTGAGCGTTGCTCTCTGCGTGCGTTAGCAGTTTGCCGATTTGCCGTTTTAACTTGACGTTTTAAGGTACGGTTTTCCGCCTTGAGTTGTCGAACCTGTTTCCGGTTTTGTGCCGTAGTTTTGCGCTGTTGACTTCGCGTAGCGGTATTGCTGCGCGTTGACGTTGTATTCGTCGTCCTTGCCTTGTTCGTTGCAGTCTGCTTCTGACGTGCTGTGCTACTTGCGCGTGTCGTCGGCGTTTTTGATGAACGACTACTTCCGTAACTGCTACCTGAACTGCGCGTACTGCGCGACGTTGGAGAGGTCGTAGGACGTGTAGACGTACTACGCGTTGACCTGCTGGTACTACTTCGCGAACTGGTACTCCTACTCCGGGTGCTGCTATAAGAACGTTTTGGCGCGCTGTAGCTGCGTCGGCTGGAACTGCGGCTAAAGCTGCGGCTGAAACTCCTACCGCCAAAACTCCGTCTGCTTTCCGCTAAATCAGGGGCAAGACTAAACAGGAAGATAACAATCATCGCGATTTGTAGTACCCGTTTGCACGCTGCACCCCAATTTTTTGTGGGTTGCGGAAGTTTATGTTTCATGCTAAAATTCCCCCTTAAAGATTTTTCATTAAAAAAACTTGACAAAAGCAATTGAATTTGTTAAACTATTAAAAGACACTTCAAAATTAATTTATGTGCCTGTAGCTCAGTTGGATAGAGCGTCAGCCTCCGGAGCTGAAGGTCGGGCGTTCGAGTCGCCCCAGGCACGTTTATATTTTTATGCCCTTCGTACTATATGATTGATATATTAACATGAATTAGCAATAGATGTCAAGGATATTAAAACGCGAGTTTGAAAAAAAGTTTTGACCTAGGGCGTTGTGTGGTAGTTTTAGCAAAAAACGGCACAAACTAGGAAGTTTATGCTACAATTATACCGCTTTTTTCGCGATGAAAAAGGTTTAGAGAAAACGGATATTTATTATCAAGCTCACGTTATTAAAGGAAAAATATGGCACTTGACGTACGCGACTCACGATTATTAGAATTGGTTGATGAAACCGCAACTGTTGAACGATTAGCAACAGGATGCCGATTTACCGAGGGACCGCTTTGGAACGTTATCCGGAATTTTCTGATTTTTAGTGATATTCCCGCAAACACAATCCGAAAATGGGACGCAACATCCGGCATGACCGTTTTCCGCAAACCCTCAGGCAAGTCAAACGGTTTAACCTACGATAAGGGTGGGCACCTCATCGCTTGTGAACACGCAAACCGGCGGGTATCTCGAACTACAGCCGATGGGGACGTACTCACAATCGCTTCGCACTATCAAGGCAAACGTTTAAACAGTCCGAACGATGTTGTTGTGAAATCCGATGGCAGCATCTATTTCACCGACCCGCCGTACGGCTTACGCTCAGCATCCGGGCCTGAATCGGAAAAGGAGCTTGATTTTCACGGAGTCTATCGCTTGTCCCCGGACGCAGAAACGTTGACCCTTCTCATCGACGACTTCGATAGACCGAACGGCCTCTGCTTCTCACCGGATGAAGCTATCCTTTATATAAACGACACCACCCGGATGCATATACGAGCATTTGATGTCCAACCCGATGGCACACTCGCCAATGACCGCATCTTCGCTGAAGAAAAAGGTGAAAACGGAAAACCGGATGGGATGAAGGTTGACCGTCGGGGGAATGTCTACTTAACCGGACCCAACGGAATTTGGATTTTCGCACCAAATGGAACGCACCTTGGAATCATCCGTGTACCTGAACGAACCGCGAATCTCGCCTGGGGCGGTGAGCAGTGGAAAAGTCTTTTTATCACCGCCAGCACATCTCTCTATCGGGTGGAATGCAAAATAGCCGGAGTAGCAGTACCGTAATGCAAGTGAAAATCAAACGCGTAGATAAAACGCTTCCGTTGCCAAAATATGAAACCGCCGGTTCTGTAGGGTTTGACCTACTTTGTCGGGAATCGGCGGAAATTGCACCGCACACCATTGTCCTTATACCGGCGAACGTTATCGTGGAAACGCCACCCGGCTATATGCTTATGGTATGCTTGCGGAGCAGCACACCACGAAAACTAGGATTACTCATGCCGCAAGGCTTAGGCATCGTTGATAACGATTACTGCGGTGAGGCAGACGAACTAAAAATTCAGGTCTACAATTTCACAGAGGCCCCGGTCACCATAGAGAGAGGCAGTCGAATTGCACAAGCCGTTTTTGTCCGCGTCGACACGGCTGAATGGCATGAGACCGAAATTATGACAGCACCGTCTCGAGGCGGGTTTGGCAGCACCGACCGGTAGTCTACCCTGGCTATCGTAAATATGTAGCGCAGCTTGAATAACCTAAGTTGCCACATAGTAGCATAATCTTCCAGATTGTGCATATTTGTGTGCAAATTGGAAGTGAACGGGACAAATATTAGCTAATTATCAGCATATTTTCATTAAAGACGGTGTTTCTAGGTCTAAAAACTTATAAGTAGCAACTTGGGTTTGAATACAGAGAAACCCGACAAACTAAACATTTAAACTGGACAAAGCACTAGCACTTTACCTGTGATATGACTGACTATAGGAGGCATATTAGGAATGGACCAGTATCTTGAAGGACTCCAGCAAATATTAGACACCGGGGTTGACCAGCAAATATTAGACACCGGGGTTGACCGCGAAGGTAGAAACGGAATAACCCGAGCAGCCTTCGGCATGCAGATGCGATATAGTCTTGAAGAAGGATTTCCTGCCGTAACTACCAAGAGACTCGCGTTCCGCTCAGTAAAAGCAGAGCTTCTGGGATTTCTGCGCGGCTATAACCACGTCAAGCAATTTCAGAGACTCGGCACACAGATATGGAACGCAAACGCTGCCGCATGGGGACGCGAAGGCGCACTCGGATGTATCTACGGTGTCCAATGGCGACGCTGGCAAAAAGAGCATGGCAAAATCGACCAACTCGCTGAAGTGATTGAACGCCTAAAAACCGACCCGCACAGCCGCAGGCATATCGTCACCGCATGGAACCCAGCTGAACTCGATCAGATGGCATTAGCACCATGCCACATGTTCTTCCAATTCTTCGTCGCAGATGGAAAGCTGTCCCTACAGATGTATCAACGCAGCTGCGATATGTTCCTCGGCGTACCTTTCAATATCGCGTCCTATTCCCTGCTACTCTCTATGGTCGCACAAGTGACGAATCTACAACCGAGTGAGTTTATCCATACAATGGGGGATGCGCACATCTATCACGCGCATTTCGATCAGGTCAAAACGCAACTTAAACGGAAACCTTACCCCCCTCCGAAACTCATCCTCAACACCGAGGTCACCGAAATTGACAACTTCAAAATCCAGGATATGCAGCTAGAGGATTACCAGCATCACGATGCAATTCGCGCGAAGTTGATTGTCTAGGTTCAACTTGAGTACCAGGAAAAATTAGGCGATGACCTATATATTGTGCACTGGGGAGTTGCTCCGAAGGTGAACCGGGGTATTAAAGATAAAGATGTGGTGTCGACAGACCGTTAACGTTCTAAAGTTTCCTATATAACGCAACGTGAGTTCAGTAGGAGCGTGCTGTGCCTGCGATAATCTTCAGTAGGAGCGTGCTGTGCACGCGATACATTCCGCTATTTTCGGAGAACCTGAAAAGTGTCTACGGTAAACCAACAGATATTATTATCAACGCGAGTTTGAAAAAAAGTTTTGACCTAGGGCGTTGTGTGGTAGTTTTAGCAAAAAACAGCACAAACTAGGAAGTTTATGCTACAAGTATACCGCTTTTTTGGCGATGAAAAAGGTTTAGAGCAAACGGATATTTATTATCAAGCTCCCGTGTACGGAACGCGAGTTTGAAAAAAAGTTTTGACCTAGGGCGTTGTGTGGTAGTTTTAGCAAAAAACAGCACAAACTAGGAAGTTTATGCTACAAGTATACCGCTTTTTTGGCGATGAAAAAGGTTTAGAGCAAACGGATATTTATTATCAAGCTCACGTTATTATCAAGCTCACGTTAGGAGTATCAAAAAACCGTGCAAATCTCAATGATTGCCGCTATAGATAAAAACCGACTCATCGGCAACGGACCGCATATTCCGTGGCAAATGCCCGCCGACCGCCGACACTTTCGGGACATGACAATCGGCAAACCGGTCGTTATGGGACGTAAAACCTTTGAAACACTTAAACGCCCCTTGGGAAAGCGACAAAACATTATCTTAACACGGAACCGGGACTATGAGGCACCTCAAGGCTGTATCATCGCCTATTCAGTCGCAGACGTTCTCGACAAGGTAAACGCGCTTCAGAAGTCCACCGAAGAACTGATGATATGCGGCGGCGCACCCATCTACGAAGCTTTTTTACCGCACGCGACTCGACTCTACCTCACCCAGATACACGCCACTTTTGAGGGAGATGTCTACTTTCCCGCGTTTGACACAGCAGCATGGGAAGAGGTAAAACGCATTGATTGTGAAGCAGATGAGAAAAATCCGCACCCCTACAGTTTTCTGTTTTTAAATAAAAGGGAAGGAGCAAAATTTTGCTAAATCTGTGCATGCTCTCCGGGTCATTTGAATACGACTCCGAAGCATCTTTAAATATTTTCAAAACGTTTGTTCAGAAACATTATCCAATCCAAGCCAATTTGGTTGTCTACACTTCCGAGGATGATGACCCTGACCTGGCACCGTTGGATGATGCAGATGTCCTATTGGTATTTACACGTCGACTCAATACAACAGGCGCGTCGCTCAAACGATTCCAAACATATTGTGAACAGGGTAAACCGCTCGTTGGAATCAGAACAGCTAGCCATGCCTATCAGAATTGGCTAGAATTTGATAAAATTGTATTAGGCGGCGATTACCAAGGACATTATGGAAAAGGGCCAGCTGTGCAATTAGAAACAGTAATCCCCGAACATCCTATTCTGAACGACATTCCGAAATTTGAAAGCTACGGCAGCCTTTACAAAAATCCGGCACTTCGCAACGATACATCTGTGTTGCTGATGGGACATACCGACGAACATTCGGAACCCGTGGCATGGACGCGCATGCATCACGGTGGACGCATCTTTTATACATCATTAGGACACCAGCAAGATTTTACGTTAGAGCCATTTTTACGATTTCTTGCACAAAGCGTATTGTGGGTATCGGAACCAGCATAGGTATGCCGAGTTTAAAGGTGGACGATAAAGATATGGAAACATTGACGATTGTGAATGGTGACATTTATACCCCGGCACATTACGGCAAGGGGACCCTCGTCATTCAAGGCGAAACAATTACAGCATTAACGACGGATAAACCCCCGACATCAGGCGAAATTATTGACGCAACAGGCCATCTTGTCATTCCAGGGTTGATTGATGGGTTAGTGCATGGCGGCGGCGGTTGTGATACCATGACAGGTAACGTTGAAGACATTGCCACAATTGCTCGAGCACATGCTGCTAACGGTGTTACCTCCTTAGTCATCGGTATTTCCTCTGGAAGTATGGAGCGGATAAATGCATCCTTAGCAGCAATTGCACAGGTCGTTGACCAACCGGTGGCGGATGGGGCGAGGGTTTTAGGCGCGTATGTTGAAGGGAAGTTTGGAAGTCTCGCCAAAAATGGTGCCCAAAACGCGAAGTACATTACACCCCCCAACTTTGAGGAATTCCACGCCATGTGGGCAGCTTCCGACGGCACCTTAAAAGTAATTTCCGTCGCACCCGAAAACGACGCAGATTTGAAATTTATTAAACACCTCGCCGATTACAGCGCAAGTAGCTATAACAACATCGTTATCGCCATGGGGCACACAAATGCAACGTATCAGCAAGCGATGGCTGCGATTGATGCAGGTATTACCCGTGCCACACACACCTACAACGGCATGAGCGGCATGCACCATCGGGACCTCGGTGCCCTTGAAGCAGTCTTCGCACATCCCGATATCCATGCAGAATTAATTGTTGACGAACATCACGTTCACCCGTTTTGGGGGAAGCAGTTAATCCAGCATAAAGGCATTTCGGGGGTCGGCCTCATTACAGATTGCACACAACATGCCGGACTTTTACCCGAAGAATGGCAAAAAACAGCTATCTACGAAGCGGAGCATGACGCTTACCGGCTCAACGGAGGCGTTCACGACGCATCCCCGCCTACCTCTGATACACAAGCATATATAAAAAATGGAGCGATGTGGTTAGATGTCGGTAAACCGACCGAGCGGCTCGCTGGGGCAATCATTACCCTTATAGAGGGGGTCCGCAACGTTATCGCCTGGGGGTATTCATTAGAAGATACGTTAACCATGGCAACATTAACACCCGCGCAGAATTTGGGTGTAGAGAATCGCCTCGGTTCCATTTCCCCCGGGAAATCTGCAGATATCGTCATTGTTGATTCAGATTTAAACGTCCGCGAAGTGATTATCGGCGGAAAATTGCTAAAATCGGAAAAAGAAGGGCAAAATTAGAAAAAAATTAGAAAAATTTGCGATTTTTTGCATTTTTTTCAAAAAAAATTTGACAACCGCTAGTTTTTTGTAGTATAATTATCATTTGTGGTATAATTATCATTTTGGAAATCCCAAGTGAATCTTTTTTAAAGAACAGAGGTATGAAATGCCAACAATTAACCAGTTAATCAAGAAACCGCGAAAAAAGTATCGCAAAAAGACGAAATCGCCGATTCTGCAACAGTGCCCGCAACGGCGCGGCATCTGTTTACAGGTAAAAACAGTAACACCGAATAAACCGAATTCAGCTTTGCGTAAGGTAGCGCGAGTCCGATTTACCTCATCTGCCGACGAAGCAACCTGTTATATTCCAGGAATCGACCATAATTTGCAGGAACACTCGGTTGTATTAGTTCGAGGCGGACGTGTCAAAGACCTATCAAATGTGCGATACCATATTGTACGCGGTAAACTAGACACAGCAGGTGTTGAAAATCGGCGACAGGGCCGGTCTAAATATGGCGCGCGGAAGCCAAGTTAACCAACACCGGAAGCACAAACGGCTAATTGCGTATCGGATAAGCGTGGGCAGTATTCGGAACGCTCTGGAGGAGTAGCAAATGCCAAGACGTGGAAACGTCACTAAACGTGAACCAAGTCCTGATGCAACCTACAACAGTAAGTTAGTTACAAAATTTATTAATCACCTGATGTGGGATGGCAAAAAAGGCACTGCACAACGCATTGTGTATAAAAGCTTTGAGATTATTGCGGAGCGAACGCAAGAAGATGGATTTTCTGTGTTTCGCCAAGCGATAAACAACGTCAAACCGGTCTTAGAAATTCGCCCACGACGCGTCGGCAGTCAAACATACCAAGTACCTGTTGATGTCAAAGCTGACAGGCGAACGACCTTAGCCGTTAACTGGATTATTCAATCTGCACGGAAACGCAGTGAAAAAGGCATGGCGGCGAGACTCGCCGGTGAACTTTTGGAAGCAGCCCGCAATGAAGGCGCTGCAATGGACAGGAAAAAAGAACAGCATCGAATGGCTGAAGCCAATAGAGCTTTCGCACATTATCGCTGGTAACGAATTAATACACACATATTTTCTATAGGCAGACGACACTACAATATACGTCTCCCTGAGGAGTCTTTGAACCGTGGCGGAAAAAAATCAGAGAGGTCCACGTCGACCCACCCTCTCCCATAGACGGAATATCGGTATTATGGCGCATATTGATGCAGGCAAAACTACCGTAACCGAACGTATCCTATACTACACAGGACGCGTCTACCGAATCGGTGAAGTTGACGATGGCACAACCACAATGGATTGGATGGTCCAAGAACAGGAACGCGGCATTACCATTACAGCCGCAGCAACGACCTGCCATTGGAAAGAACACCATATCAATATCATTGATACCCCCGGACATATCGATTTTACGGTTGAAGTTGAGCGCTCGCTTCGAGTACTTGACGGGGCCGTCGCTGTGTTCTGTGCAGTCGGCGGTGTCGAACCGCAATCCGAAACTGTCTGGCGACAGGCAGATAAATATGAAATCCCACGCATCGCTTACGTCAACAAGATGGATAGAACCGGGGCAGACTTCTTCCGAACCGTTGAAATGATGACTGAACGCCTCGGTGCAACTGCTATACCTCTTCAACTTCCCATAGGGTCAGCCGAACAATTCAAAGGAATTGTAGACCTCATTTCAATGAAGGGACAGTTTTGGGACGAAGGCAGCCTCGGCACCGTTATCCACGAAACCGATATTCCACCAGAAATGGAAGGAATCGCCAATGAATATAGGGAAAAATTATTAGCTGCCGTCGCGGAATGGGACGACGAACTTCTAATTAAATATCTAGAGGGAATCGAACTTTCTCCAGAGGAAATTAAAACAGGATTGCGACAAGCTACACTCAGCGCAGAAGTTGTACCTGTACTCTGCGGAAGCGCACTAAAAAATAAAGGCGTACAACCCCTCCTAGACGCTATCGTCTCATACCTGCCAGCACCGACAGATGTCAAACCAATTGTCGGGTTTAACCCCGAAACCGGCGCAGAAGAGGTCCGCAAACCAAAAGACGATGAACCCTTCTGTGCACTCGCTTTTAAAATTACCAGCGACCCGCACGGAAAAATGACGTATCTCCGAGTTTACTCCGGCGTTCTCAACAAAGGCGATACCGTCTACAACAGTAAACAGCAAAAATCTGAACGTATTGGCAGATTGATGCAAATGCACGCCAACAAACGCGAAGAACGACAATCTGTCAGAGCAGGCGACATCGTTGTAGCAATCGGATTAAAAGATTTGACAACCGGCGACACCATCTGTGCACCAAACGCGCATATCGCTTTGGAGACCATGGTCTTTCCGTTACCTGTCATGTCTGTAGCTGTCGAACCGCGCACACAATCGGACATCGATAAGTTGAACCTCGCCCTTGCAAAGTTAGCAGAGGAAGACCCCACTTTCAAGGTCCACCAAAATTCTGAAACTGGGCAAACCCTCTTATCGGGCATGGGGGAACTTCATCTAGAAATCATCGTTGACAGACTCGTCCGGGAGTTCAGTGTTTCTGCAAATATAGGTTTACCTGAAGTCGCCTATCGCGAAACACTCCGGAAACCTGTCAAATCGGTCGGAAGATTCGTCCGACAAACTGGCGGCAGAGGCCAATTCGGGCATGTTGTCATTGAGGTTACACCCCTTGAAAAAGGGACCGGTTTCCAGTTCACTGATAAAACAAAGGGCGGCGTTATACCACAGGAGTACATTCCAGCAGTTCGGAAAGGCATCGAAGAGGCGATGAAGGTTGGAACATTAGCAGGGTACCCTGTCGTTGATATAGGCGTAGAACTTGTAGATGGCTCCTATCATCCGGTAGATTCATCCGAAATGTCGTTTTCAATAGCAGGCTCCATGGCATTTAAGGACGCAGCCAAACAGGCAGGCTCTATATTACTTGAACCAATAATGGATGTCGAAGTTATCGTTCCGGAAAAATACCTCGGCAAAGTAATTGGAGACCTTAACTCCCGGCGAGCACAAATTCGGAAAACGGAAGCCCGCGCCAAATCTCGGATTCAGGTAGTGTACGTAGATGCACCCCTCTCCGAAATGTTCGGTTACGTCAAAACACTTCGTTCGCTGACACAAGGCCGCGCAAACTATTCTATGGAATTTTCACATTATAGTCAGGTACCAGCAAGTGTCACCGAAACATTGATTTCAAACGTAGCCTCGAAACCATAACCCCTCCAACGAAAGACAAAGGCACGGTGGCGTGACACCTGCAAACGGAGGGCACTTACGACACATTTTTGTTGGCACTGCCAACTTATGATATTCGTTATAAAATTCGGCACACCTAAGCAATCGAAAATCGCTTAGGCAATTTGGAAATGCCCGAGAACTTTGGGCACATCTAAGACCCGGCGCGCAATTACGCGCATTTAGCAAGAACACAGATTCAACTCAGGTTAAGTGGTATCTTAAAAACCTTTAGACCTAAACATTTTATTGGAGCTCGGACAGAAATGGCAAAACAAGCTTTTGAAAGGACAAAACCACACGTTAATATTGGGACCATCGGCCACGTCGACCACGGTAAAACAACGCTCACCGCAGCAATTACCATGGTCCTCTCAAAACTCGCTGACAAAGACTATGTCATGACCTATGAAGACATTGACAAGGCACCCGAGGAAAAAGAACGTGGCATTACGATTAACACAGCACACGTTGAATACGAGACAGACAACCGACACTATGCTCACGTCGACTGCCCCGGCCACGCGGACTACATCAAAAATATGATTACAGGTGCTGCCCAGATGGATGGTGCCATTCTCGTTGTTTCCGCAGCGGATGGCCCCATGCCGCAGACACGAGAGCACGTGCTCCTGGCAAGACAGGTTAACGTCCCCTCCCTGGTCGTCTTTCTTAATAAGGCAGACATGGTAGATGACGAGGAACTGCTAGAACTCGTCGATTTGGAGGTCCGAGAATTGTTAACCGAGTACGAGTTCCCCGGAGACGATACACCTATTATCGCAGGTTCCGCACTCGAAGCGATGGAAGCCGCTGGCAACCCCGAAAGTGATGCCTGTAAACCTATCCGTGAACTTATGGCATCTGTTGACGAGTTTATCCCTGAACCGGTTCGCGATACGGAAAAACCCTTCTTGATGCCCATCGAAGATATCTTTACTATCAGTGGACGCGGCACCGTCGTCACCGGACGCGTTGAACGCGGCATCATTGAAGTCGGAAATACCGTCGAAATTGTCGGCCTCCGGGAAACACAAGACACCGTCGTCACTGGCGTTGAAATGTTCAACAAATTCCTTGACGAAGGAAGAGCCGGCGACAATATCGGAGCCTTGCTCAGAGGTATTGACCGAGACGATGTAGAACGGGGACAGGTGTTGTCAATCCCCGGAACCGTCACACCGCATACCAAATTTGAAGCGGAAGCCTATATCTTAACCAAAGAGGAGGGCGGCCGATGGAATCCGTTCTTTAGCGGATATCGCCCCCAATTCTATTTCCGCACAACCGATGTGACCGGCGAAATGCGCCTCCCTGAAGGCATCGAAATGATTATGCCCGGCGATAACGCACAGATTACCGTCGAACTCACAAAACCGATTGCATTAGAGGAACAACTCCGATTCGCCATCCGCGAAGGCGGACATACTATTGGCGCTGGCGTTGTCTCTAAAATCCTTGAATAAGAGGAACGTTTTTTGTAGGATGCCTCACTCGCTTCGCTGATGTTGCTTAGCAAAACAGGAGACACGAATGGACAATCAAAAGATACGCATCCGGCTTAAAGCCTTTGATTACCGGCTGCTTGACCAGTCTGCTAAACAGATTGCTGTCACCGCACGTCAAACGCAAGCCAGGGTCTCCGGGCCCATTCCGCTACCGACGAAAAAGCACATCTTTACTGTTCAACGTTCAACGTTCAAAGACAAAAAGTCTAGGGAACAGTTCGAAATGCGGATTCATAAACGGTTGCTGGATATTCTTGAAACCGCCCCGAAGACAGTTGACGCGCTTATGCGCCTTGACCTACCGGCTGGCGTTGATGTCAAAATCACACTATTGTAAAGGGAGACAGCCGAAATGGTTAACGGAATCATTGGTAAAAAAGTCGGCATGACACAGCTCTTTGAAGAATCCGGGAAAGCAATTCCTGTCACTGTCATCGAAGCGGGCCCGTGCCCTATTGTACAGCTCAAAACCCAGGAACGCGATGGATACCAAGCTGTCCAATTAGGATTTGGCACCCGGAAAGAGAACAAAACCAATAGCCCGAAACGTGGGCATTTCAGAAAAGCCGGAGTCGACCTAACCCAGGTCCTCCGAGAATTTCGGGTAGAAAGCCTTGAGGAAATCACAGTCGGTGACACCGTAAACGCAAGCCTCTTCTCAGAAGGGGAGCTAGTAGATGTCACCGGCACCACAAAGGGACGGGGATTCACAGGTGTCGTTAAACGTTGGGGATTCGCAGGCGGTAGAAAGTCACACGGTGGTGAACAGGACCTCCGCCGCCCCGGAGCTATCGGCGCAAGCGCAACCCCCTCCCGTGTCTTTAAGGGGAAACGCATGCCCGGACGCCACGGTGCCAAAAGGCACACCGTCCAAAATTTACAAGTCATCCGCGCTGACGCAGAACGGAACTTGTTGGTTGTTAAAGGAGCCGTCCCAGGACCGCCTAACGGACTCCTTTTGATAAAGAAAGCTGTAAAGACCTCCAAAACAGCTACCGATTGAGAAGAGGTCGCAGCATTCAGGAACACCTTGCCCAGGAAAACAGGGAATTGGCAGCATTAACCGAGGGGATGCTTAAAAGCGGACACCACAGGTATCGCATGCCACGCCAGTATATCGGAGAAGAAACAGAAAGCTATGGCAACCTTAAACGTACACAATCGTTCAGGCGAAGTCCTTCACCAAAAGAAACTCGATGAAGCCTTCACACATGCAGAAGTTAATGAAGCTGTTGTCCATCAATGTGTAGTCGCATATCTCGCCAACCAGCGCAGTGGAACAGCCTCAACCAAAAGCCGAGGTGAAGTCAGGGGGAGTGGTCGGAAATTATACCGCCAAAAAGGTACAGGCAGAGCACGAGTCGGGGACGCACAATCGCCAATACGGGTACATGGCGGCGTAGCCTTCGGACCGAAACCGCGTAGCTACAGGCAACGCACACCGAAACAGATACGCCGACTCGGACTAAAAAGTGCCATCGCCGCTCAATTCCAGAATGAACGATGTGTTCTCATTGAAGATTTCACGCTCGAGCGGCCCCGAACCAAAGAAATTGTCGCACTCTTAGACGCTTTGAATTTGAAGGGAAAAGTCTTATTTGTGTTGGATGAACACAGCCCGAATATCTACCTCTCCCTACGAAATATCCCGAAGGTTAACAGCTGCACGTGGAATACACTCAATGTATATCAGGTCCTGTGGCACGACACGTTGGTCATAACGGAGCGCGCTGCGGAAAAATTAGAAGCCAAATTCGTCGAGACTGAAGAGGTAACTCATGAGGGATAAATACCAAATCATTTTGAAACCTCACTTTACAGAGAAAAGCTCCGCCCTGCGCGAGAATAATAAGTACGTGTTCGTGGTCAGACGGGATGCAACGAAAACAGAAATCCGTCAGGCAGCCGAAGAACTTTTTGAGCTCCAGGGAAATATCGTCAGCGTCCACACAATGCGCGTCAAAGGTAAACCGAAAGGCAAAATGCTTCGATACCAACGGGGACGCAGCCCACATTGGAAAAAAGCAATTATCACCGTAACTGAAGGAACAACACTCGCAGCCTTCGAGAATATATAGTCATGAGATAACCCCCTAACACCGTGGGGGACAGATACATATTTTAACGAGAGGAAGGGAAAGTGCCTAAGACATATTCACCTGTCACGCCAAGTCGGCGATTTATGACAGGATATACCTTTGAAGAGATTACACGGCAGAAACCTGAAAAATCGCTCGTCAAAGGAATCAAGAAGAACGCAGGCCGTAACAATAATGGACGCATGACCGTACGCCGACGCGGCGGCGGGCACAAACGCCGATACCGAATCGTTGATTTCAAACGCGATAAATTCGGCATCCCCGCAAAAGTCGCCTCCATCGAGTACGACCCGAATCGCTCCGCACATATCGCACTGCTCCATTATGCAGATGGCGAGAAACGGTACATACTCGCCCCTGTCGGACTTCAGGTCGGCCAGAGCGTCACCTCAGGACCCGATGCCGAAATTCAGGTCGGAAACGCCTTACCGCTTCAAAAAATTCCGCTGGGCACTTCAATACATAACATAGAAATGCGCCCCGGTAAAGGCGGACAACTCGTCCGAAGCGCAGGTGGAGCCGCCCAATTGATTGACCGTGAAGGAAAATATGCACGCATACGGCTACCCTCCAGCGAAATCCGACTGCTGCCAGTAGAAGCAATGGCAACTATAGGACAGGTCGGAAATGTCAGCAAGATTGTCATCGGCAAAGCTGGACGCTCAAGATGGCTAGGAAAACGACCAAAAGTCCGAGGAGTCGCCATGAACCCGGTAGACCACCCCCATGGCGGCGGGGAAGGCAAAAGTTCCGGCGGAAGACACCCAGTCACACCCTGGGGCGTACCGACCAAAGGGTATAAAACGCGAAACCGAAAGAAGAAATCCAGCCAATATATTGTTGGAAAACGTAAATAGGACTTTCAGGTAACAGGAGAAGCCAATGCCACGCTCTATCAAAAAGGGACCCTATGTTGACCCGAAACTCGCAAAAAAGATCGCTCAAATGGAACAAACCGGGAGCAAACGGGTAATTCGCACATGGTCGCGTAGCACTACTATCACCCCCGAATTTGTTGGCCATACACTCGCAATTTATAACGGAAAAAAATTCTTTCCCGTTTATATCACCGAGAATATGGTCGGCCATAAACTCGGAGAATTTGCTCCGACCCGGACATTCCGAGCACATGCCGGGGGGGTTACCAGATAATTTTTTTCTAATGTTCTTGCATCAAAACGAAACGCTTTACGCAGAGAAAGCGGATTAACCTTCTGATGCATAGCCAAGTGTTAATATGAAACAAAACCTCGCAACTTAGGTTTTGTTAGGAGAAACTGATGGAAGCTAAGGCTAAGATTCGGAACGTTTCGGTGGCACCCCGAAAAGCACGACTTGTCGCCGACCTCGTCAGGAATCAATATGTTGAAGACGCTTTAAATCAATTGATGTTTACACATAAAGCGGCAGCACCTATCATTTACAAGCTGATTCAATCCGCAGTGGCAAACGCACAATATCAAGATTCCGCAGTGGATATCGCTAATTTGTACGTCAAAGAGATATGGGTCGATGAAGGAGTCACCCGAAAATGGATACGGCATAGAGCGAGAGGTATGGCAAACCGAATTCTAAAACGCCAAAGCCATATCACCGTCATCGTCGACGAGGAAGAGGAAGAAGAGGAGCACTTCGATTATGCTGATGAATAAACAGCAGCCCGTCCAACCTCTAAAATCACGACAGACGCTGTGTCCGACAGGAGGTTCGCGTGGGACAAAAAACTCATCCGCGTGGTTTACGCTTAGGAATAATTAAAACCTGGGATTCAAAATGGTACAGCGACCGAGATTATGCAAAGTGGCTGCACGAAGATTTCCAGATTCAAAAATACGTCAAAGAGCAATTGGAACGGGCCGGCATTTCGCGCATCGTAGTCGAACGGGTCGCAGAGAAATGCACCGTGAATATACATACTGCCCGACCCGGGGTCGTTATCGGACGGAGAGGCGTTGAAGCTGAAAAACTTCAGGCAGAACTCGAAAAACTTATCGGGCGACCCGTTAAAATTAACGTCGAGGAAATTAAAGTCCCCGAATTGGATGCACAACTCCTCGCCGAAGCTGTCGCAACCCAAATCGAACGCCGCATCAGCTATAAACAAGCCATGCACCGAAATATCGCCGTTTCAATGCAAGCGGGGGCTAAAGGCGTGAAAGTCATGGTCAGCGGCAGGCTTGATGGCAAGGAAATCGCACGAACTGAATCCAGTCTAGAAGGACGAGTCCCTTTACATACACTCCGCGCCGATATAGACTACGGATTCACCGAAGCCAATACCACTTACGGAAAAATTGGCGTAAAAGCCTGGATTTTCAAAGGCGAAATCATTGAACTCCCTGAAGAACTCAGAGGTGAACCTTTAACCCGACGGCAACCTAGTAGTAAACGCGACGATGTGGGAAGCCCAAGAACCGAGCAGCAAAGAACAAACACACGGCGCAACACCAGAAACCAACCGGGCGGACAGCGAAACCGAAACCAAGGACGCGGCAAACCCAGAGGGAGACAACAGAGAGGCAGCGGTAGACAAAACAGGAATAACTAAATACTGGAAACGTTTACCTAAACCTATCATAAACTGACCGAAGGAGACATTCAAAATGTTGATGCCAAAACGAGTAATGCATCGATATGTACACCGGGGTAAACGCCGGGGTAAACCTAAAAGAGGCTCCCAAATTAGCTTCGGGGAATACGGACTACAAGCGATGGAAGCCGGATGGATTACCAGCAACCAAATTGAATCCGCACGAGTTGCCATCACACGTCACGTGCGCCGGGGTGGAAAAATTTGGATCAAAATTTTTCCGCACAAACCTATTAGCAAAAAGGCAGCCGAAACGCGGATGGGCGGCGGCAAAAAGGGCGGTGCTGAATCCTGGGTAGCCGTTGTCAAACCCGGTAGAATCCTCTATGAACTCAGCGGCGTTTCCCTCGAAGACGCAAAGGGGGCAATGGAACGAGCCGCCCACAAATTGCCTATCAAAACCAAATTCGTCGCACGGGGTGAAATATAGCCATGAAAGCTGATGAATTCAGAACAAAGTCAAATGACGAACTACACAGTGAACTAGAGACGCTTAAAGAGAACCTTTTTAACCAAAGATTCCGAAGCATCCTAGGGCAACTTGAAGACACTACGCGTCCGGGCAAAATTCGGAAGGACATCGCACGGATCAAAACTATTCTACGGGCACGCGAGCTAGAAGAATAGACATAAAACTGAAACCGGCATACTTATACCATTTTTATTAATTATTCTATCATTACCGGTTGTTGGAAATGAAACGGAGAACGGAAGACCCAAACTGGAAGTTTATGCTACAAGAACGCACAAACTAAAAGTTTATGCTACAAGAACGCACAAACTGGAAGTTTATGCTACAAGAACGCACAAACTAAAAGTTTATGCTACAAGAACGCACAAACTATGCTAAGTTTATGCTACAAGAACGCACAAACTGGAAGTTTATGCTACAAGAACGCACAAACACAAACTGGAAGTTTATGCTACAAGAACGCACAAACTGGAAGTTTATGCTACAAGAACGCACAAACTGGAAGTTTATGCTACAAGAACGCACAAACTGGAAGTTTATGCTACAAGAACGCACAAACTGGAAGTTTATGCTACAAGAACGCACAAACTGGAAGTTTATGCTACAAGAACGCACAAACTGGAAGTTTATGCTACAAGAACGCACAAATTAGTATACCGAAAACTTGGCGGACACTTAAAAGTGAAACCCCAACGGAACTCACGTAACTCACGTCTCATACTAAGAGACCCGAAAAGAGGATAAGTTGAACGTGGAAAAACGAAGACACCGCAAAATCCGAACCGGCACAGTCGTCAGCAATCGCATGGCGAAAACTGTCAGTGTCGCAATCGTTCGGAGATATCAACATCCACTTTACAAAAAAGTCATACGCTCCACCAAAAAGATTCTTGCACATGACGAGCAGAATCGTTGTAATGTCGGAGATGTTGTACAGGTGATTGAAAGTCGACCGCTCAGCCGACGCAAACGCTGGCGCGTCCAAAAAATACTATCAGTGGCACAAGCCGCCACCGATTAAACCGATAGACAACCGTAAGACCTACGTTGGCAGGCACGTCTATATAAACAATAAATCTTCGGATTTATCTAAGTTCTAAGGAGCGGAAGGAAGGTACCGCAATGGTTCAATCTTACACCCGATTAACCTGCGCTGATAATACAGGAGCCCGAAAATTAATGTGCATTAGCGTACTCGGCGGGACACGACGGCACTATGCCAGAGTCGGCGATATCATTGTCGCAAGCATTAAAGAGGCAGCTCCAAATACCCAAGTCAACGCCGGGGAAATCGTTCATGCTGTTGTCGTCCGAACTGCTAAAGAGTATCGCCGTCAAGATGGCTCCTATATCAAGTTCGACCAAAACGCAGCAGTACTTATCGACCCGCAGAACGATAATCGGCCCCGGGGGACACGGATTTTCGGACCGGTCGCCCGTGAACTGCGAGAAAAAAAATTCACGCGAATCGTTTCGTTAGCCCCTGAAGTCATCTAGGAGAAAATCGCATGTCTCAGAAAAAACTGCATATCAAAAAAGATGACTTAGTTGTCGTCTTGAGTGGACAGGACCGAGGAAAGAGCGGCGTTGTGTTAGAAGTATTTCCCAAAAAAAACAGAGCGATTGTTGAGGGAATCCATTTCGTCAAACGCCACATGCGCCCCAATCAAGCAGGACAAGGCGGAATCGTAGAACGTGAAGGCACTATTCACATCTCTAATCTAAAGAGAGTTGAAAACTAGCACCATCATCTCTACCCGAACGTGATAGGATATAACCCGGATGAGCCCATTTAAAACATTTTATCAAACCGAAGTTGTTCCCGCATTACAGAACCAGTTTCATTACAAAAATGTGATGCAGATACCCAAACTGGAGAAAATTACCTTAAATATCGGCATCGGGGAAGCCATTCAGAACCCAAAGGCACTGCAAGATGCTGTTGAAGAATTAACACAGATTGCCGGCCAACGAGCGATTATCACACACGCAAAAAAATCCGTATCCGCCTTTAAGGTTCGCGAAGGCAATGCTATTGGATGCAAGGTTACGCTCCGACAACAACGGATGTACGAATTCCTCAACCGATTAATCAACGTAGTACTCCCCCAAATTCGGGATTTCCGGGGAGTCTCTCCAGATGCTTTTGATGGCAGAGGAAATTATTCACTCGGCCTAACAGAACAACTCATTTTTCCCGAAATCGATTATGACCAAGTCAATGACATACGAGGCATGAACGTCACAATTGTGACAACGGCTAAAACTGATGAAGAAGCACATGCCCTATTACGGGAACTTGGGATGCCCTTCCGTCAGTAAAATCTTAACGTTTATACCGGACCGACAGGCGCAAATCCAACCCGTTATAGCAAACAGAGCATAGCCGTTCTGAAACTACGAAGTTTTTTAGGGTGCCTCTCTCAATTCTTGTAAAGGAGTACATGAAAATTGGCAAGTAAATCATGGATTGCACGACATAAGAAAACCCCACGTTTCCGCTCACGCAAATATAACCGTTGCAAAACTTGCGGACGCGCCCGGGGATACCTCCGGAAATTTGAATTATGTCGTATCTGCTTTCGGCTCTTCGCACGCGCCGGAAAAATACCCGGGGTCAGAAAGGCTAGCTGGTAACACAAGGAGAAGGTTTCATGGCAATGACAGACCCGATTGCGGATATGTTAACCCGAATGCGCAACGCCAATATGGCGGGGCATGAACGCGTCGAAATTCCCGCATCAAACATTAAACTTGAGATAGCACGAATCCTCGCTGATGAAGGATTTATCCGAAACTATAGTTTTATCGAAGATGCCAAACAGGGAATTTTACGCATCCATCTGAAATACGGAGCACATAATAAAGAGAAAGCTATTACCAACCTCAAGAGAATTAGCAAACCCGGCAGACGCGTCTACGTAAAAGCCGATAAACTGCCACGAGTCTACGGCGATCTCGGCATTGCTATACTCTCAACATCGCAAGGACTCAAAACCTCTATGGAGTGCAGACGCACCAAAATTGGAGGCGAAGTCCTCTGCTACGTTTGGTAACAACACAACACGCGGCTACAAAGCGCACCCACAAAATCTTAAGTGGAGAAATCAAATGTCACGTATTGGACAAACACCTATTCCAATTCCAAACACGGTGAAAGTTGATTGCAACGAACAAGAAATTCACGTAGAAGGACCGAAAGGGAAACTCAATTGGATATTCCCCAACGGCATTCATGTCAACGTTGCAGAAAACACTATCAACGTCACACGAACCAGTGAGCTGAAACGACATAAAGCGTTACATGGATTAACCCGAAGCCTCATCGCAAATATGATCACAGGCGTTTCGGAAGGGTTCGAAAAAACGCTCCGAGTCGTCGGAACAGGCTACCGCGCCGAAGTCAACCATCAGAATATACTCACGCTCGATGTTGGTTATTCACATACTGTCACCTATACCCCACCAGATGGGATAACACTCAGCGTGGAACCTTCCGAGAATATAGACGGCCAAACGCACACGCCAATACGCGTCACTGGCATCGATAAGCAGTTGGTAGGACAAACAGCAGCTTCTATTCGCCAAATTAAGAAGCCTGAAGTCTATAAACCTTGTAAAGGTATTAGATACGAAGGCGAACGCGTCCGAGATAAAGTCGGAAAAGTGGCAGGATAACAGCCGAAAACACCGGGAGGAAAACCTTTGGAAAGAACAAAGAAAAAGCGAATTAACTATCTAAGACGCAAAAAGCGGGTGCGATGGAAAATTAACGGAACAAAACAACGCCCCAGACTTTCTGTGTCTAGAAGTCTCAAGCATATTTATGCACAAATCATCGACGATGAAAACGGCACTACACTCGTACATGCCTCCAGCTTATCGCCTGAATTGAAGACGAAAACTGATAATGGCGGAAAACTACAAACCGCCCAAAACGTCGGACAACTCATCGCACAAAAGGCAAAAGCACATCAGATTGAGACTGTTATCTTTGACCGAGGCGGCTATCTCTATCATGGACGTGTTAAAGCCCTCGCCGATGCCGCAAGGAAAGAAGGCCTTAAGTTTTAACCGAACCAGACCAACGCCCGGTCCCTAGAGAGGAGACTTTTTTGCGAAAAGAAAGAATTAACCCTGAAGATTACGAATTTGAAGAACGACCCATTGCAATTAATCGGGTAATGCGTGTTGGAAAAGGACGCCGCACCCCCAGCTTTAACGCGCTCTCTGTCGTTGGCAATCGGGACGGTATTGTCGGAATCGGATTCGGCAGCGCAAGTGAAATCACGGGAGCCCTCCGAAAAAGCTCCGCTGACGCACGCAAAAATCTGATACGTGTACCGCTGACTGATGGAACACTGCCACACGAAATTATCTGTGAATTCAAAGCCGCAAAAGTTTTGCTCAAACCCGCAAGACCCGGCACCGGAATCATTGCAGGACATGCAACACGCGCTATACTGGAATTCGCAGGAGTACGCGACGCACTTACCAAATGTCTTTCCTCACGAAATGTGAAGAATATCGCCGAAGCCACGATGATTGGATTAAAAAATCTCAAAGATATCAACGAGGTCGCGCGAATCCGAGGCAAGACAGTCGAAGAATTGTTACACAAATAGGGCAACAAGACGCACAACTGAGCCTGCACAGGCAAAACTAAGGAATGGTAGACACCATGAAACTCAATGAACTCAAACCCCCTCGGGGCGCAAACCGGCCCAAAAAACGGGTCGGACGCGGAAATGCATCAGGACGAGGCGGCACATGCGGACGCGGACACAAGGGACAAAAATCCCGAGCCGGCAGCTCCATCCCCGCATGGTTCGAAGGCGGACAAATGCCACTCGTACGACGACTCCCAAAACGGGGGCCCAGACGCACCGGACATAAACGCCTCGAATACCACATCGTCAACGTAGAAACCCTCAACCTTTTTGAGGAAGAGGGTGTTGTCAACCCGGAACGCCTTCGAGAAGCAGGTATCGTTAAACGCAGAAACGCACGCATAAAGATACTCGGCGATGGTGAACTTGAAAAACGACTCAACGTACAGGCACATCGCTTCTCAAAGGCAGCAATTCAAAAAATTGAAGCAAAAGGCGGCACCACCGAGGTGATATAAGTGATTAAGGCATTTCAAAACGCATCTAAAATCCCTGAATTACGAAAGCGCATCGTTTTCACCGCGCTACTTTTGATTGTCTACCGACTCGGCGCACATATTACGCTGCCCGGCATCGACGATATAGCACTAAAGGTTTTTTTTGATGGGCTCACCGAACGAACGGGGAGTGCCATTGCATTTATTGATGTCTTCTCCGGCGGAGCTTTCAGCCAAATGACAATCTTCGCACTCGGCATCCAGCCCTATATTAGCGCATCAATCATTATGCAGCTCCTGGCAGTTATTGTCCCCGCCTTGGAAAAACTCTCCAAGGAGCCAGACGGCCGTAAGAAAATTACGCAATACACTCGATACGGCACCGTCCTCCTCAGTATCGTGCAGGGGTTCACAATTAGCATCGTCTTGAGAAATCCTGAACAGCTTATCTCCGGAGATGTCGGCCAAGTCGTCATTAATCCAAGCATCTGGTGGCATGGACTCGTCGTCCTAACACTCACCGCAGGCACAGCTTTTGTCATGTGGCTCGGTGAACAAATTACCGAACGCGGTATCGGGCAAGGAATTTCCTTGATTATCACCGTCGGTATTATTGCTGGATTACCGGGGGGAGTCTCTACCGTCTTCACGCAGCTCTTTAATAACCCACGTTTTGGAATTCCACAGCTCCTTATCCTAGTCGTTCTCGTCATCATCGCAGTGAGCGGCACCGTTTTTATCGTGCTTTCTGAACGCAGAGTCCCCGTTCAATATGGACGCCAAATCCGAGGACGCAGAGTCTTTGGTGGGCAGACAACACACCTCCCCCTCAAAGTCAACGCAGCAGGCATGATTCCGATTATCTTCGCTGTAACTTTGATGACGTTCCCAAGTGTAATCATCGGATTTTTGCCACAGGATTGGACCTGGGTCGCCTGGGTCGCACGATTAATCGACCCCGGCGCACCTTTATATCTCATCGTTTATGCACTCTTGATTATCGGATTCACCTATTTCTACACCGCAGTCCAAATCAACCCTGTGCAAATGGCAGAAAACTTACAGAAATATGGCGGTTTTATCCCAGGCGTTCGCCCGGGCAAACAAACAGCCGATTATATCAACACAACCCTCACACGAATCACGCTCCCAGGCGCACTCTTCCTCGCCGCTATCTCCGTGATACCCATTATTATCACCACCCGATTGGGAATCGGAAACATGGTCGAAGGGGCTTCTGTTCTGATTGTTGTCGGGGTTGTCTTGGATACAATGTCACAAATCGAATCCTACTTAACCATGCGGCATTATGATGGCTTCCTAAAGGATAGACGTTTGAAAGGGCGCCGAGGCAGGTAATACCATTTTTATTAATTATTCTATCATTACCGGTTGTTAGAAATGAAACGGAGAACGGAGGACCCAAACTGGAAGTTTATGCTACGATAAAGCACACAAACTGGAAGTTTATGCTACCATGCACAAACTGGAAGTTTATGCTACCATGCACAAACTGGAAGTTTATGCTACGATAAAGCACACAAACTGGAAGTTTATGCTACCATGCACAAACTGGAAGTTTATGCTACGATAAAGCACACAAACTGGAAGTTTATGCTACCATGCACAAACTAAAAGTTTATGCTACGATAAAGCACACAAACTGGAAATGCTACGATAAAGCACACAAACTGGAAGTTTATGCTTTGAAAGCTACCATGCACAAACTGGAAGTTTATGCTACCATGCACAAACTGGAAGTTTATGCTACGATAAAGCACACAAACTGGAAGTTTATGCTACCATGCACAAACTAAAAGTTTATGCTACCATGCACAAACTGGAAGTTTATGCTACGATAAAGCACACAAAAAACCATGCACAAACTGGAAGTTTATGCTACGATAAAGTGCACAAACTGGAAGTTTATGCTACGATAAAGTGCACAAACTGGAAGTTTATGCTACCAAATAGGGAACATCTGCCGAAAAGGAAAATTATGAAAGTCCGAGCTTCTGTCAAAAAAATATGTAACCGTTGTAAAATTGTCAAAAGAAAAGGGGTCGTCCGCGTCTTGTGCCCAGCAAACCCTCGGCACAAACAGAGACAGGGATAAACCCATACCTTCCATAAGGAGGAAACCATGGCACGGATTGCAGGGGTCGATTTACCCCGTAACAAACGAGTAGACATCGCGCTAACTGCCATCTACGGCATCGGCCGATATACTGCTACGCAAATCGTCACTGACCTTAACATTGACCCGGCTAAACAGGTCGATTCCCTCGCTGAAAACGAAATCAGCCTACTCCGAGATAAGCTGAACGAAGGCTATAAAGTCGAAGGGGACCTGCGCCGAGAAGTCGATCAGAACATTAAACGGCTCATGGATATTAACAGCTACCGCGGACTGCGCCACCGACGACAGTTACCCGTGCGAGGCCAACGCACAAATACAAACGCCCGCACACGCAAAGGCAAAGCCCGAACCATTTCTGTCGGGAGAAAAGCTAAAGAAGCAGCACGCAAGGGCGGTTAAGAGCCGCTGAACCCGGAAAACCACCCCTTTGCAACGTGTGTTGGTCAACAAAATATGCAACCAACGCACGTTGCCGAACGGATAAAGGAGAAACAGTTTGCGCTCACGAAGAAGAGAACGAAAAAATGTACCTGAGGGCATCGCCCATATCCAGGCAACATTTAATAATACAATCGTCACTATCACCGACCCCAATGGGAATACTATCGCATGGGCAAGCGCAGGAATGACGTTCCCCGGCTCAAGAAAATCCACACCCTTCGCAGCACAGCAAACCGCTGAAGCATGCGCGCGAAAAGCTATGGAACACGGTGTCAAACGCGTTGAGGTCAGAGTCAAAGGCCCCGGCTCCGGACGAGAATCATCTATTCGCGCACTCGCCGCCGCTGGGCTCGAAATTACATTGCTAAAGGATATGACACCTATCCCCCACAACGGCTGTCGACCGCCCAAAAGACGACGCGTCTAACCCTTTTCCCACCATCGGGAATGTAGGCACACCGACGTTTCGCCTTTTTATTTGCAAAACGGCTAAAAATGTGGTATACTTTATAATTTGTTGGCAAGAGGACCAACTTACGCGGTACGGAAAAATTGAAATAGTACAGGACTTACGCAAATTTAGCAGGCCCCTCAGTATTCGGGCAAACGGTTTCCCGCTCCTCTGGGCGAGGTTTCCCCGTCCGCTCGTAGGGTCGGGGTTTCCCCGCCCGCTAGATTTGCCTCTAAATCCCACTATCATAAGGATTTATCAATGCGCTGCATAAGTCCTGATAGTATTTTGGAAAACAACGTTCCCGCTAAATTTTTACGAATAGCTAACTGTATCATAAACAAGGAGACACATGAGCAGGTATTTAGGTTCAGTCTGTAAACTATGCCGCCGAGAAGGCGAAAAACTTTTTTTGAAAGGCCGCCGATGTAACGGACCAAAATGTTCCTTCGAACGACGCGGATATCCACCCGGCGAACACGGACAAAAACCCCCAACTCGCGCACGCGGCGACTATAGACGCCAATTGCGAACCAAGCAGAAAGCCAAGCGAATCTACGGAATCCTTGAAAAACAATTTCGAAACTATTACGTCAAAGCAGCACAACAAACAGGTATCACCGGCGAAAACCTCATCACACTTCTCGAACGCCGCCTTGATAATGTGGTTTATCGACTCGGATTCGCAACATCGCGCAAACAAGCCCGACAACTTGTCAAGCACAATCACTTCACCGTCAATGGAAAACGCGTCAATATTCCCTCCTATCTCGTTGAAGTCGGAGATGTTATTACGCCACGCGAAAAAAGCCGCCAACTTGTCGCAATACAGGACGCACTCGAATTGGCAAAGCAGAAGGGCACCCCGGAATGGCTGGAAATCAATACCGATACGTCCCAAGGACGAGTCCAAGGAGTACCAGTCGTACAACATATTGCAGACGAACTAGACACACAATTAATTATCGAATTGTACTCTAGATAGTGCTTAACCGATTGCCCGTGTTCATTCACAGGAATACTAACTGAGAGGAGAAAATTGATGAATACGTTAGAATTAAATATGCCCGAACGCCTTGTAACCGATACGCAAACCTTGAAACCGAATTATGCGAAATACATCGCGGACCCCCTCGAAAGAGGATACGGCACTACCCTCGGCAACTCGCTACGACGTGTACTGCTCTCCTCAATTAAAGGGGCCGCAATAGTCGCAATTCAAATCGACCAGGTCAAGCACGAATACGCCACTATACCCGGTGTCGTTGAAGATGTTGTTCATATCATCCTCAACCTCAAGCAGATTCGATTCCGACTCCTACAAGATGAACCGATGGTACTTGAACTCACAGCAAGCGGCTCCGGACAGGTCACCGCAGCCGACATACGACCTAATGCACTCGTCGAAATTATTAACCCCGACCAGCACATCGCAACACTTGATAAATGCCAAGGAATCGATATGCAAATCGAAGTCCAAACAGGACGCGGCTACTCACTCGCTGACGAACGCAGAAATAGGAAAAAACCCATCGGATGGATTCCGATTGACGCAAAATTCTCACCCGTCGAAAAGGTTAACTTCCGAGTCAACGAAACCCGAGTTAAGGATATGACAAACTTTGACCGACTCAACCTCGAACTCTGGACTGATGGAAGTATCACACCCAAACAAGCTATGACGCAAGCCGCCGAAATCTTACAACGGCAACTCGAACTTTTTACCGAATTTGATGAAACCTACATCGAACCTGAACCCGAAATCGACGAAGCACAACTCCTGAGAGACAGATACCTCGCAAAACCAATTGACGACCTCGAACTCTCAGTACGATCAAGCAAATGTCTTAAAAACGCAAATATTAAAACCATCCGAGAACTGGTCGCTAAAGACGAAAGCGAAATGCTGACATACAAAAATTTCGGCAAAACCTCGCTCAACGAACTCAAAGACCAACTCGCTAACATGGGATTAACGCTCGGAATGCAATTGGATGACGAGTAGAACCGTCATACAGAAGAGGAGAAACACAATGCGCCATAGAAAACGCGGCAGAAAACTCGGACGAACTACCAGCCACAGAAACGCACTCTTCCGAAACCAAGCCACCGCACTGTTCGAACACGAACAGATACGGACTACATTGCCGAAATGCAAAGAACTCCGACGCGTCGCTGAAAAACTCATCACGCTCGCAAAGAAAGATGACTTACACTCGCGACGACAAGCCGCACGATTCTTATACGGACGAGACCTGCATTATAAAGCACAAAGAGGTGAATCCGCCGCCATCGAAAAACACGCGGTCCTTCAAAAACTTTTCGATGATATTGCACCCCGTTATCAAGACCGAAATGGCGGCTATACCCGAATCATACGCGGCGAACTCCGACGCGGCGACGGCGCACAGATGGCTTACATTCAACTCGTTTGAAGAAAAGCAAAAAGGCGGAGCCGAAACTCCGCCTTTTTTGCTGTAATCTAACCAAAACGTGAGCTTGATAATAAATGTCCGTTTGCTCTAAATCTGAGCGTTCAGTATTCGGGCAAACGGTTTCCCGCTCCTCTGGGCAATTCATTGCCCGTCGAATACCGAACTATTTTATTTAAGCTTCATTAGTTTGTGCGTTCTTTTGTAGCATAAACTTCCAGTTTGTGCGTTCTTTAGTAGCATAAACTTCCAGTTTGTGCGGTCTTTTGCTAACACTACCACAGAACGCCATAGGTGAAAACTTTTTTCAAACTCACGTTAACCAAAATGTGAGTTTGATAATAAATGTCGGTTTGCCTAACCCCTTAAACATTTTACGGGACTAAGAATTAGGATGGAAACGTCTTTTTCTATAAATATATCGTCCCTACGGGACTAAGAGTTTTGGTGTTAGCGGCTGCTTCTATAAATATATCGTCCCTACGGGACTAAGAGTTTTGGTGTTAGCGGCTGCTTCTATAAATATATCGTCCCTACGGAGCGAGCTGGTTGCCCGAATACTAAGGGAAAACTTTTTTCAAACTCACGTGATACGCAGCAGACGCAAAAAACCGATGCGTCAAATGTTCGGTCTTCACATTGTTCTGTTCTTGGGCCCAACCCCCAAGTACATAAGTAACATCCACTTTCAACGAATCCTCGAAAATTTTACCGACTCCTGCTGTAAAAAAATCATGCGTATCTACCTGGGTATATCTGAACGGGATAGGGTCGCGAAGATATCCAAGACGGATATGTGTTGCAATGCTGGGTATCCGATATTCCAAGCCGAGTCTCGCCTGAACTGTTGTGGCATAGAACTTCTCAAAATTGTCGTCTGAGATATTATCTGCTGGAGCCGGATCGTACCGCGTCTGTGTCCAGTCCGTGAATTGAACATCCCCCGCCAAAATCAACTGTTTATCTAACAGTTTGACTGCAAGACCCGCACCGACTTCATACGGCCTCTCAATGTCAAACGCCTGAACACCGCTCGCCGCATCCGACGTTTCCTCACCATCATCATAATACGCTAACGTATACTCACGCCAGAATTCATCAACTACCAACTCAGTCGGGGCAACCAACGTGAGACCGAGGCTAATAGCGTCTGTTAAGTTAACCAAAATCCCCACTCTCCCGCTAATACCGGAATACTTCCGTTCAATCTCATCGTCATATCTGAAGCTTGCTAACTCACTGTCTATCCCCTTGCTATCTTTCGCAGCAGTATCCAGCTCATGAAGGCTTTCACCCTCCCAAAAATCTATAGAGCCCCCAATCAGAATATGCTTCGAGATAAACACACTCCCACCAAAACTCCAAATCCCGATGCCACCTGAGTTCGTATTCCTATCAGCAACCGTAAGGCCGCTGAACTCATTACCAACACTCGGATCGATTCCCTGAACCTCGGTTTGATAATCGAAGTTTTGCTGACGGTTGTAGCCGAAAGCGATTGCAAAACCACCCTGGCTCGTCTGAAACGGATAAACAAAACCGATGGAATTCAGACGCAGCTGTGAGCGACTCGTTCCTGTTTTCACCGCATCCCCCGTAAAATAGGTATCCGCAATCGCCGTATTGTGTGAAAAACCGGTGAACAGTTCAAACTTCCGTATCTGTGCTATCCCCGCAGGATTCCAATACAGCGCAGTGAAATCATCGGCGAGCCCGAGAGACGCACCGCCCATACCCATCGTCCGTGCACCAACACCAAACGTTTTCCCGATTGCCATCTCCTCAACTTGGGCGGTACAAACAGCTGTCAATAAGCTTGTCGCAAGTAAACAGGTAAAAATGCAATATATTTTCTGCTTCATAGTTCCGCTCGCTCCTTTGTTTTCACCATCACACTGCGTACTTTCAAAGCACGCCAGCATGAGGCGGTTATTTTTTTTCGTCCTTTTTTAAACCGCGCCGGGGCCGTTCCGACCGAGACTTCGGTGAAGTCAAACTACGAGAGGCACGCGAACGCCTATTCTCTACGCGCCCCTTTCTCAAGCTACCGCTTTTATAGGTGCCACGAGGCGCACGCAAATAGCCACCGCCGTAATACCTACCGTAATAACCCCAGTAAGGATAAAAGCTACCGTAATACCGGTAATAGGGGGCAGAATACCTGTAATACCCATACCCGTAATACCAAGAAGGTGGTGGATAATAATACACCGGCGGATAATATAATAGGCGTGGATACGGTGCATAAGGCACCCAATACGAATCACCCACGTAAGGATAGGAAGAGCGGTAGGTAGACTTCCGGCGACCGTAATAGCCTTCAGAGTCATCAGAATCGGAAACGTGTTCCATCTCTTCCCCGGTTTTTTCTATCTGTTTATGTCGTTTCTCCTTAAGGTACGCCGTATCGTGATAACCGAGTTTTGTATAGCACCCGACAAACGCCACCGTTGTCAAGAGAAACAGCAGTATAAAAACAACTTTCAAACTCATCGGTTTACCTCCTCTAAATTCAACATTTACTTTCCTATTTGCGTCTGTCCTGTTACCTATTTCAACGAAAATTTTTCACTTGCGTTTACTTAGCAAGTCTGCTAAACTAATACCGTTTCCATTTTTATTAATTATTCTATCATTACCGGTTGTTAGAAATGAAACGGAGAACGGAAGACCCAAACTAAAAGTTTATGCTACAAGAACGCACAAACTGGAAGTTTATGCTACAAGAACGCAAACTGGAAGTTTATGCTACAAGAACGCACAAACTGGAAGTTTATGCTACAAGAACGCACTAAAAGTTTATGCTACAAGAACGCACAAACTGGAAGTTTATGCTACAAGAACGCAAACTAAAAATGCTACAAGAACGCCCAAACTAAAAGTTTATGCTACAAGAACGCACAAACTAAAAGTTTATGCTACAAGAACGCACAAACTAAAAGTTTATGCTACAAGAACGCACAAACTAAAAGTTTATGCTACAAGAACGCACAAACTGGAAGTTTATGCTACAATAAAGAGACATTTTCAATTAGAAATGGTATAACCCCATGAAAGTATTTGTTCAAATCGCACATGGCATCATCGGTGCTGCACTCATATCTATCGGTTGCATTTGGCAAGCGGGCAGTTTCGGCGAAGCGAGACACACAATTAGTATTATCGGTGCTGTCGCTATCCTTATCGCAAGCCTCTATCTCCTACGAAGTCGGTGGATTCGCTGGGGCAAACGGCAGGTCTGGCTAAAATACCATCAACGCTTGGCAACCCTCGGTTTATGCCTTGTGCTGTTCCATTCTGCATTCCAACCGCTTGTGTGGCATTCATGGTTAACCCTTTTACTCGCCCTTGCAAATTTAGGCACCGGAATTGCTGTTAGCCTGACCGCACACCGGACAAGACAAATTCTGCTCCGATGTCACCTCATCCTCGCCCCAATTTTGTTAATCAGTATTGTCTTTCACGGGCAAGCCAAACTGGACCACGATGAATTTTTCCCGCTTACCGAGGACCACGATGTCCCTTGTGCCAGGTGCCACACCGCTGAACCGCTCCTCTTCCATGTGGACGTAACACCCCAGCAAGACCTAAATGACGTTGACATCCTCCCAGAGGATATACAGTGGTGGTTCTCACAGCACGGACTACAGACACCAGAGACTGCAAAGGTTTCAACCAAAAAAGCGGGACGCACATGGACAATTGCTGACAGCGAAAATAGACGCGTTTATCAAATTAAAAAACTAGAAACACAACTCGGTATCTACGCCGACTCTGTCTATCAAAGCTATACCTGCCGCACCTGCCACACCCATGACACTCCCGAAATCCGTTCAGCCCACGAATTGCACGGCGTTTACGATTACCATAGATGCCTCGGATGCCACCAAACCGAAATTGCTGATACCCGCTACGGTAGACAACGTGTGAATTGGACCTACGACCCAAATTGGTAAACAAATAAAAAAAGACTTGTGCCCAACATATTGCTGAACACAAGCCGAAACAAAACCGGAGCTCATGCTCTCAACGAGCCTTAATAGTTCCCCAAGTTGTCGTCAGTTTGTCCGCCGGGTCTACAGATAGCAGGTCGCCATCCATAACCTGCTTAATTTCAGCAGCAGACAGCGCACGACCGAACAGATAATACTCATCCATCAAACCAGCAAACCAGCGGTCATTCTTATGGTGCCCGATTCCTGCCGACTGACCCCAGTTATCCTCAACTTTACCGTTCCCTTTAGCAGCGTGCGTCTCCTTCCCATCAATATAGGTCTTAACATCACCGCTATCACTGTCATACGTGCCAGCAAAGTGCACCCATTTATTCGCTTCAATCACAGGCCCCGGGTTGATATTAAAAACCTCAGTATTTGTGCCATCCCGGTGAAACCATCTGAAACCGCCAGGACGAATCTCAGCGTGATAAAGACCACTTGCATGGTCCGTACCGATTGCATCAAGCAACGTCTGTGGGTTATTAGAACCGGTATGATTTACCCAAACCGCAAGTGTGATTCCATCCACCGGACCGTTCTTAAATTCTGGACCGTTCATATCAATCCATTTGTTCGCTTCCAACGCAATGGCTTTACCGATAACACCCTTCTCACGAGCAGCATTACCTACAACCTTTCCGTTATTCCCGCTGGGTGAACCATCTTTGACGGTATCCCCTTCTTCATCAAAACTATAGTAAACAGCCAATGTCGGGTCTTTAAGGGCTTGGACCGGGAACACACACGCCCCCATAATCACCAAAATAGCAAAATAGACCTGACACCATTTTATCGAATTAAAATGCATTTTTGCCTCCTAATACCATTTTTATTAATTATTCTACCATTACCAGTTGTTAGAAATGAAACGGAGAACGGCACAAACTGGAAGTTTATGCTACAACTGGAAAGCGCACAAACTGGAAGTTTATGCTACAATGCTACAATAAAGCGCACAAACTGGAAGTTTATGCTACAATAAAGCGCACAAACTGGAAGTTTATGCTACAATAAAGCGCACAAACTGGAAGTTTATGCTACAAGAAAGAGACATTTTCAATTAGAAATGGTATAATATTCATAGAGTATAAAGATATGTGGACATCAGATAAAATCCGCCCCCCTTCGCTTGTCGTCTGAAAACAGAAATGCCCGCAACAAATTCCGTTGTTGACAACACGGAACGTGCGGGCGCGAAGACAGTACAGCGGTAGTTGCTAACACTACTATGCTAGAAGTGTTACAAACTATAACTTTATGTAAATATAATAAGGGGGGGGAATTAACGAATAGTAAAATACGCAGGTATAGCACAAACACTGCAAAACGACGTACAGACTCGCTCTGCCCGGGGCACACATAGTTTCGCTGTGAGGAGAGTCGTTTTTTATGCCGCATGTTTGCCTCCTACCGTCCAAAAAGTGACGAGCGTATTAGACTTAGCGATGTGCTTTAATGCTACCCCAAGTGGTAGTCAGTTTGTCCGCCGGTTCCACAGCCAGCAGCTCGCCATTCATAGCACTCATTATTTCATCCGCAGATAACGCACGACCAAAGATATAATACTCATCCAGAAGTCCGTTAAACCAGCGGCCATTCTTATGGTGCCCGATTCCTGCCGAAACGCCCCAATTGTTTGAAAGCTTTCCGGAACCAGTAGCTGTATGGGTTTCCTCGCCGTCCACGTAGGTTTTCACTTCACCGCTATCGCTATCGTACGTGCCGGCAAAATGTACCCATTTATTCGCCTCAACGACGGGCCCGGGGTTGATATTGAAAACGGTTGTATTCGTACCATCCCGGTGGAACCATCTCACACCGCCGGGTCGAAGTTCTACGTGAAAAAGTCCATTTCCGTGGTCCGTGCCGATTGCGTCAAGGAGCGTCTGCGGGTCGTTGGAACCGGTATGGTTCACCCAAAGCGCTAGTGTAAACCCATCCACCGGCCCGTTTTTAAACTCAGGACCGTTCATATCGATCCATGTATCAGTTTCCAGAGCAATCGCCTCTCCAAAAACCCCATCTGCACGACTGACTTTCCCGACAATTTTGCCATCATTTCCATTAGGTGAGCCATCTTTGACAGCCTCCCCTTCTCCGTCAAAACTGTAATAGACAGAAAGCGTCGGATCACTCAAATCGGACTCAGCGGTTATCACAACAGCTCCCATAATCACCAAAATAGCAAGAGAGACCTGAAACCACTTTATCAAATCAAAACACATATTCGTTCCTCCAATAACATTGTTGCAAGGTCATAGACTGAAATCATGCGTAGCCATAAACCTCTACATATTTTTTATATCCCATCTCATAACAGCTGTACACAGCTGTCCTGAGAATGACGTTAGATTTCTTATGATAGTATACCACATACAATTTTTTTGTCAAATTAAAAAAACGGCGGATAGCGGTTTCCCGCAGAGTCATTTTTTTCACCACCCCTCTTCTGTAGGAGCGTGCTGTGCACGCGACCTCCCCGTGTAGGAGCGTGCTGTGCACGCGACCTCCCCGTGTAGGAGCGTGCTGTGCACGCGACCAAATAACCCGTGTAAAGTTTTTGTACAAAACGTGTAAATGTTACACTTTTGACGCAAAAACCTCCAGTTTTGGGTTTCTAAAGCACGCCCTGTCTAGTTTTCAACTATTTTTTGCACAAAAAAAACGTGTAGTGTCATTTCGAATGGCCTACTTTTCTTAACGTCTCAGGTGTAAATGTTACACTTTTGACACAAAGTGTAACATTCAGTTTTGGGTTCTGAACTCCCTTGAACGCACGCCCTGTCTATGTTTTCAATCGGTTTCGACCCATTTTTTCCCAGCACAAAAAAAACGTGTTGTGTCATTTCGACTGCCGGTTTTCGGGTATCTGTCCTGCCTACTTTTCTTACCGTTCTGCCTGCTACTTTTTGATGCGGGTCCGGTTAAATGTTACACTTTTTGACACACGGTATCGGGACCCAATCCGGTGAGTTGCATAAGCACCGCTTCCATTCCGAAAAACACTTTTGTCAAAGATGAAACATTCAGTTTTGGGTTCTGATTGCGCCCCTTGAACGCACGTTAACAGTCTATGTTTTCAATCGGTTTCGATAACATTTTTTCCCAACAAACTGGAAGTCTTTACATTGATCTAACGTGTTGTGTCATTTCGACTGCCGGTTTTCGGGTATCTGTCCTGCCTTTCTTTATACCGTTCTGCCTGAACACCAATCTATTTTTTGATGCGGTAGATCCGCACCTATGTAAATGTTACACTTTTATGACACGGGTATCGGGACCCAATCCGGTGAGTTGCAAAACGGATGAACCGCTTCCTTCGGAAAAATGTTTTGGTTTTCTGTCGGGTAAAAGCAGAAATCCCATTATACCATTTTTATTAATTATTCTACCTCGATTACCGGTTTACAAATTGACCGGCCCTGGCACATTTCATCAAATACAACTTCAACTGACGGGAGAAAGACACACCCTTCAGATAAAGAAATCCCTACCATAACTTTTGAAAACAGATTAATTATTCACAAACTGGAAGTTTATGCTACAATAAAGCGCACAAACTGGAAGTTTATGCTACAATAAAGCGCACAAACTGGAAGTTTATGCTACAATAAAGCGCACAAACTGGAAGTTTAGCTACAATAAAGAGACATTTTCAATTAGAAATGGTATTAGTTGCGAACTGTTTGATTTTTCTTCATAAAAAATATCGCAGCCGTACAAAAACTTTACACACCCAACCCTACAATTATATTTGACTTATGATGTGAACTTTGGTATAATAATTGAAATACAAGGGTTATTCTCTGTCTATAGTTTACTAAACTTTGGACAATTTTAGAGTTTCGATTTGCGTTGTTGTCTGAATGCACGTCACATTTGGGCGAGTGCGCCGCAAATCGCGGATTATCGCGGATTACACAGATTACGCGGATTTTAAGGTGTGTATGCGTCAAGGTTTTGTGATTAAGTTGCGTTTTTTTGTCTGAATCACGGAAGGCACAGAGGCCGCAGAGGACGCGGAAAGAAGAGGGGTTTGGCTAAAATCTATAAACATACCGCCCCGCTGGGGCTAGTTTTTGTTTTGTTTGTGTTTTCTATAAAGATACCGCCCCGCTGGGGAAACCGCGCTTTGGCGCATCGGAGTCTATTTTCTACTGTTTGTATTTGTGTGAGGAACTTAGAGAAAAATCAGAAATGCTTTGAAAATCGGGCATCAGGCTCACAGAAATTGTCCAAACTATAGTATAGTTTAGATGGACAACGGTTAACAACGGGTGCAAAACGCACAGATTTTCAAGTGCGGACACGGTTGAATTTTCAATATAGGAGCGGTGTTTCCTCCCCCGCATAAATGCTGAGGGTCTCCACACCGAATATTTTGATGAAAAATAGTGAAACGGATAACGTCACTTTCTTCGCGGAGCTGGAGCCGGCGTTGATAAATGCACTAGCGCACATTAACCAGCTGCCTGAGGAAAAAAGAGCACAGTGGCGGCGCGCCATCTTGTATATCAGTTTGCTGATTTTGCATCGGCGCCCGTCTGAAGAACACGATGACTTGAATACATTGGTTCAAGATCAGATACGAGATGAATCTCGTAAAAAGGAGGCAAGCGAAATGTCACAATCCATGGCGGAAAAGGCCTTCCAACAAGGCGAAGCACGCGGTGAGAAACGCGGTGCGCTGCGTGCGAAACGCCAAGCTACGCTAACATTACTCCAACTGCGTTTTGACAACGTCCCCGACGCACTCATCCGAAAAATTAACGCAATGCGCAGCATTGCACGTCTTGATGCGATTTATGAAAAAGTCGCCCTTGCACCGACCCTCGAAGATATCGACCCGGAAAATCTGTAAAAACACGGCGAACCGAAAATTGACAACCGTTCCAAAGGAGTATAACTAAAATGCATAGAAATATCATAATCTTTAGCGTAACCATACTTTTTATTATCAGCCTCATAACTGTGCTAAGTCTTCGCACTGTTCAAAGTCAGAACGATGTGGCGCAGCGCGGAAAATATCTCGTGGATACAGTAGGCGCATGTGGACATTGTCACACACCACGCGCCGGTGCCGAATATAACATGGATATGTACCTCGCCGGACATCCCAACGGAGAGGGGTATCCACGTTTCAATTTCAGCATGATGCAGCAAGGTATTTTTCTACTAACAGCACCACAGCTAACCGCATTTTCAGGACCGTTCGGCACCAGTTTTTCCACAAACTTAACCCCCGACAAAGAGACCGGACTCGGCGAATGGACAGAAAAGATGTTTATTGACGCAATGCGCACCGGACATCATCAAGGCGATAAAACTAACAGGAAAATTTTTCCGCCAATGCCCACCAAGCATTACGCCCTCATGAGTGATGCCGACCTCAAAGCGATTTGGGCGTACCTCCAAACGATTAAGCCTGTTAAAAACGAGGTGAGCCCACCCTTGAACCCACGAGGCCGCCCGTATTAGATTGCCATTCTCTGTTCAGAATAGGTTCGGTTATACCCCTATCGTTTGTATGCATGCTTTTGTAAGCGTGCATACAACACCCCTTAGTCACAAGCTGTTTTTTCTTCCATCCTTCCCCCCTTCCATCCTCCCCTCTTCCTGGCTCATAGTTTATCTCATAAAATACAGCATCAGGTCTTCTCCCCTTCCATCCTTCCCCTCTTCCCCCCTTCCATCCTTCCGCCCTTATATCTATTCCTTTGACAAAAACCTTAAGAAAAACGTTGCAATATGCTACATAGTTGCATTTTACAACATAGCCTACTGAAACCCTTTACCCTCAACGCTTCCCCCCTATATATGCTACCAAAATTATTGTATTTTGCAACACCTGTTTAAAAGGACCTATCGGTCATTTTCTTATGTTCTCAGATTACAATTGTTAGGTCCCACCCGATAAAGCCTTGACAGACAAGGGTTTCTGTGAGGCGCGATATCTGAACATTAAGACCGATTTCCCTATTGGCAAGGTTCTTGCACATAATTCATACTATACCTTTAACTTGTACGAAAACCTTACACACTCTAATTTTCATTTTAATTTGAAAACTTGTTTTTTTTGTGGTATAATTTATAAACAAATGTTGCAAAACACAACAATTTTAGGAGCGTATATAGGGAAAGAGCGTTGAAGGTAAAGGGATATAGGGGTATGTTGTAAAATGCAACGGTCCAGCAGATTACAACGTTTTGGTCTATGGTAAACGGGGAGGAGACTAGTTTTTTTAATATATAAATTATTCTTCTTCAATACCTGAATTAAACTTATAAGTCAAGTTTCTACCTAACGTGAGTTTGAAAAAAGTTTTCCCCTAGTATGAGGAGCGGGAAACCGGTTGCCCGAATACTGGGCGAGAAATCTGCTCCTTAGGGACGATATGTTTATAGTGTTATGGAAACCTATAGCAAGCGAAAGGGGTGTCTGACGCGCTTCAGATATGTTCTTAGAATCACAACATCTTGCTAATTGCTAATTTGCCAATTGCTAATCGCTAATAACAGAGGAGTATAGGACGATGAATAACAAAAAGACCGTATTATTTATTTTCACAACTATCTTATGTGCATGCCTTATGCATGCCACACTGATGAACGCATCGGCGCAGGTGGATAAGATATACTGGACGGACCTTACAACGGGCAAAATTGTGCGCACAGATATCGATGGGACAGATAAAACAGAACTCGTCACGGGGTTGTCAAATCCGAGCGGGATTGCCTTGGATGTTTCAGCAGGCAAAATCTATTGGACAGACCAAGGCTTCGGTAAAATCCTGGCTGCCAACCTTGATGGGTCAGATGAAACAGATGTCCTCACGGGCTTGTCAAAACCAACGGCTATTGCATTGACAAGTAGCAAGATATACTGGACTGACACCTCCGATTATAAAATCTATTCTGCCAACCTTGATGGGTCCAGTCAAACCCCCCTTGTCTCGAACGTGTCATCATCCGGTATCGCCGTGACAAGTAGCAAGATATACTGGACAGACTATTCCGCTGATAAAATTCGGTCTGCGGACCTCACTGGCTCAAATCAAACAGACCTTATCACAACCGGAAGCTCCCCAGCCGGTATCGATGTCACAAGTAGCTACATATATTGGGTAGACACGCTAGCTGATAAAATCCAGTACGCGCCGATTGCCGGGGGAACTGCTACAGACCTCATCACGACCGGATTGAATGTTCCAAGGAGTGTCGCCGTGACAAGCGAAAAGATATATTGGGCGGAGTCGAACAGTGGCGAAATTGAGGTCGCGGACCTTCAGAACAATAGCATATCAAATAGAAAAACCCTCGTCAGTACAAATGCATGGAATGTCGCGCTGCTTATCGGTAAGAGTGAACCAGAGCAACCTACAAGTTTAACGGCGATTCCGAACGCGGATAAAACAGTGGCGTTGTCTTGGACAGCCCCCACGAACACCGGCGGCTATTCTATCGATGGGTATGTCATCAAGCAAACAGGGCCCGCAGATAATACCTATAATACCACTAGCACTAGCTACACTACACCTGCTTTGGCTAATGGACAATATTCGTGGACAGTGGCTGCCAAGAACGTTGTAGGCACCAGTATCGCAAGCAGTTCCTCCTCGGCGAGAGTCTTTTCCCTGGACGTGGCTGATGCTGTGCCGGGGCTCAGCAGTCAAGAACTCTCGCAGCTCGCCGCACTGTTGAAGTATGATACTGTCATCTTCAATGAACTGCACAACGGCTCCGACGATGCCACGGACTGGCTGGAACTCCGCAATGTAAGCGCGGCCGCTATTGAACTTGACGACTATCAACTCACTATCCTAACAGGTGAAAGCAGTAGCGTCGTACAATTCCCCGCAGACACGGTCATTCCGGCAGGTGATGTGCTTTTAATCACCAACCCCGATACAGCATCAGCCGATATATCCGTTCTGTCTGTGGTTTCCGAAACGTTCGTGATACCGCAAACCGATTTCGCGCTAATTCTGCGAAGTCCCACGGCATTCAGCGATCTCGCTGGGAACTACTTTGAAGGGGACATTCCGGCAACCGCCCCCGCATTCACCGTAGACACCGTGTGGGACCGCACCCAGCCAACTGTCTTCGGGTATCGTGCGGAAGCGTGGTCGAAGAGCACGTATCAAAATGGACTCGGCTCTCCGGGCTATCAGCCTCTGATGCCATCGGTGGATATCAATAGCGATGGGGTTGTAAACATCTTTGATTTGGTATTAGTCGCCTCACAGTTCGGGACGACAAGCACAACTGCCGATCTGAATGGTGACGGCACTGTCAACATGGTTGATTTGGCTTTAGTTGCTGGTGCGTTAGGTCCCGCTATCGGCGCACCGACTGCAAATCAGTCCAATGCGGCCATCGTCAACACTTGGCTCAAACTCGCGCGTGAAAACGCCGTAAACCTTGTTGTAACATCAATCCCGGAAGGATTTTCCTACCAGCGCGGTATAGCTATGCTTGAAGCGTTAGCACGTGCTTTAACCCCGGATACAACCGCCTTATTGGCGAACTATCCGAACCCGTTCAACCCAGAGACATGGATACCGTATCAGTTATCCAAAGCCGCTGATGTAACAATAACGATATATGCGTCAGATGGGAGCGTCGTTCGGACATTAGCACTGGGACATCAGGATGTGGGCATGTATAAAACCCGTAGTCAAGCCGCATATTGGGATGGCAAAAATGAGACAGGTGAGTCTGTAGCGAGCGGTGTGTATTTCTACACCCTCACCGCAGGCGATTTCTCTGCTACGCGCAAAATGCTCATCCTTAAATAACGTGTTAATAGGCTCTCTAGCTGTCAGAATCGCGGAGACTACAGAGGACACAGAGGGCACGGAAAAAGAGGTTTTTTTCTAACCTGCTCGAATTTGTGAAGGGAAACTGAAATGCACAAAAGACCCCTTCCGCGTTCTCCGCGCCTCCCGCGATTCAGACAAAGGAGCACGGCACGTAGGGGCGGGGTCTCCCCGCCCGAGAGGTGCGATAAGATAAAAAAATAATACGGTTCTTTCGTCTGAGCCGGGTCGGTAACAAAGGAGCTCTTAATTCTGCGTTTTCCGCGCCTTCCGCGCTAATCCGCGATTCAGACAAACAAAAATTTAAGGAGAACAAAATGTTAAAACGATTGACAGTTACAACCCTTTTTCTTATCTTGACCCTTTCCGTTTTCATGTTAGGCGTTGACGAGGCATTCGCCGCACCAAATCCGCCAAGCTCATTCACCGTATCCAAAGTGACCAGCAACGGCTTTAAAATCAGCTGGTCGGGCGGCCCGGGCTTTGGATGGTCCGCTATAGGTCACAACTTCCGACACCGAGAAAAGGGGACTACAGGCTGGACAGAATATGGCGCAGGTAACTATACAAATATTGAGTTTTTTTCGCTAAAACCAGCCACTACTTATGAATACCAAGTGAGTACTCATGCCGAAGTTTTTATCGTTCCTGCTACGAAATGGAGTGGCTGGTCGTCAACACAGGAGGCGACGACGAACAGCCCGCCGCAGACGCAAGGTTCCATGTCCAACCGAACGTTCAAAGTTGAGGCGGATGCCATTACGATGGATGTGAGCGGTTATTTCACCGACCCCGATGGCGATACACTAACCTACACGACATCCGTAGCGAATAGCGGGGCAAACGTCACCGTCAGTCTATCAGATGACACGCTAACCCTCACACCGGGAGCGAATGTTGGGACAGCCACAGTCACGGTGACTGCCAGTGATGTCGACCGCTCCGCCACACAGACCTTCACGGTAACGGTGGAGCCTTATTATGTGCCGCAGCCAGTGGGAACAATTCCGGACCAGACCTTAAAAGTCGATAGCTCTAGTAAAATTAATGCAAGTGCCTACTTCACACATCCCGATGGCGATACGATGACGTATAGCGCAACTTCATCCGATACGGCTAAAGCCACAGTAAGCCTGTCATGGGTAAATCTAACCATCAGCCCAGTGGCTATAGGGACATCGACAATCACCGTGACTGTCACGGATAGCCGCGGTGCCACCGCCACACAGTCCTTCACGGTAACGGTGGAGCCTTATTATGTGCCGCAGCCAGTGGGAACAATTCTGGACCAGACCTTAAAAGTCGGTGGCACTGACAGTATAATCTCGACAATTGCTATAATTCATGTGAGTGACTCCTTCAGCCATCCCGATGGCGATACGATGACCTATAGTGCAACCTCATCCGATACGAGCAAAGCCACAGTGAATATCGTGGTGTCAGAATCGCCATCAGGAACCTTGGCAACGCTAACTGTCACGGCGGTGGCTGCGGGGACGTCGACAATCACCGTGACAGCGACAGATAGCCGCAGTGCCACCGCCACACAGACCTTCACGGTAACCGTGTGGGCAAACTCGGCACCGGTGACAGTGGGCTCTATTCCGGACCAGTCGGTGAGAGTCGGTGGTACTGCTGGGACCGTTCATGTAAGCAGTTACTTCAGCGACCCCGATGGCGATACGATGACCTATAGTGCAACCTCATCGGATACGAGCATCGCCACAGCGGGTCTGCTCGGGGCCACGCTCACTATCACTGGAGTGGCCGCAGGCACCGCGACGATAACTGTGACCGCAACGGATCCTGACGACGCAACGGCTACGCAGACCATCTCTGTCCAAGCCCTTCCAAATCGCGCACCGACCGCTGTGGGCACAATTCCGGACCAATCGGTGAGAGTCGGTAGCACTGCCGCGACAGTGGATGTGAGTTCCTACTTCAGTGATGCTGATGGGAATCCACTAACCTATAGTGCAACCTCATCGGATACGAGCAGAGCCACAGTGAGTTTGGCAAACTCAACGCTCACCATCACGGCGGTGGCTGTAGGGTCGGCGACAATCACTGTCACAGCAACGGATACCAGCAACGCAACTGGGACGCAGACCATCCCTGTCGTCGTCTCTTCAAATCGAACACCGACCAAGGTGGGTTCAATTCCAACCCAAACCGTGGGTGTCGGTGGCACTGCTACGACCGTTGACCTGAGTTCCTACTTCAGCGACCCCGATGGAAATCCACTAACCTATAGTGCAACCTCATCTAACACCAACAGAGCTACAGTCAGTGTGTCGGGCTCGACCCTAACCATCACCGCAGTCGCTACCGGGTGGTTGACAGTCACCGTGACAGCAACGGATACCAGCAACGCAACTGGGACGCAGACCTTCTATGTCAATGTCGTTTCAAATCGCGCACCGACCAGAGTCGGCACAATTTCGAGCCAATTGGTCAGAGTCGGTAGCACTGCTGGGACACCTGATGTAGGTCCCTACTTTAGCGATCCCGATGGACATACACTAACCTATAGTGCAATCTCATATAACACAAGCAGAGCTACAGTAAGCGTGTCGGGGTCAGCGGTAACCATCACCGGAGTGGCTGTAGGCAACACGACAATAAGGGTGAAAGCGACAGATATCCACAACGCAAGCACTACACAGAGTTTCTCTGTTAAGGTCGTTGCAAGCGACGCGGTGGTCCGTGTGGGTACAATTTCCACCCAAACCGTGTTTGCGGATAGCACTGCCGGAACAGTAGATATGAGCAGTTACTTCAGCGGTCCCGATGGCGTTACACTAACCTATAGTGCAACCTCATCTAGTACGAGCAGAGCCACAGTGACCGTGTCAGGGTCAATCGTAACCATCACCGGAGTGGCTGTGGGGTGGTCGACAATAAGAGTGACAGCGACAGCTCCCAGCAACGCATCCGCTACACAGACCTTCTCTGTCCGCGTTTCAAATCGCGCACCGACCACTGTCGGTACAATTCCGACTCAAACGGTGAGAGTCGGTGGCACTGCCGCGACAGTGGATGTGAGTAGTTATTTCAGCGATCCCGATGGACATACACTAACCTATAGTGCAATCTCATATAGCACAAGCAGAGCTACAGTGACCGTGTCGGGGTCAACTTTGACCATAACGGCAGTCGGTACCGGATCGGCGACAATAAGAGTGAAAGCGACAGATACCAGCAACGCATACGCCACACAGACTTTCTCTGTCATTACCAACGTGGTAATCGCTGTGGGTACAATTCCGGAACAAACGGTGTCGCTGAGTGGTACTACCGCTGTGCCCCTTGATGTGAGTAGCTACTTCGAAGGTCCCGATGGTACCGCGTTAACCTATAGGGCAACCTCATCGGATACTACCAAAACGACAGTGAGCGTGTCAGAGGCAACGGTGACCACCACCGGCGTGGCTGCCGGGTCAGCGACAATCACAGTGACAGCGACAACTACCGGCAACGCAAGTGCTACGCAGACTTTCTCCATCAACGTCGTTTCAAACCTCGCACCGATCGCTGTAGGCACAATTCCGACGCTCAATACTGCTCAGACTTGGAATGAGCAGTTCGACGTTAGCAGCTATTTCAGCGACCCTGATGGCAATACCTTGACCTACGCCGCAAGCTCTTCTGATACCACTATAGCCGAGGCAGGCATTAGTGTCACGCATAGTTCGGCGGTGTATGTCTTCGGAAATGGTGTGGGAACAGCGACAGTCACCGTGACGGCGACAGACCCAAGCAATGCGACTGCTACGCAGACCTTCTCCGTTACCGTTACTGCCCAAACCGCCGATGCCGTGCCAGGGCTTAGTAGTGTTGAACTATCACAGCTCAGCGCACTGCTCACATACAGGACAGTTATCTTCAACGAACTTCACAACGGAGCTGATGATACCAAAGACTGGTTGGAACTCCGAAACGTCAGTGGTGCAGACCTTCCACTTGACGACTATCAACTCACTGTTCGGACAGGAAGCGGTCAGGCAGTTATTGCGTTCCCCGCAGGCACGGTCATCCCCGTAGGTGAAGTCCTTCTACTCACCAACACAGCGGGAGGTCGCGAGCAAAGCTCGCTCCTACAAGAAGATGGTGAGATGGCATCAGCGGATGATATGTCCGTGTTGTCTGTGGTTTCTGAAAAGTTTGTGTTGCCACAAGCACCGTTTGCATTGATGCTACGCAACCCAACGGTATTTGGTGATATAGCAGGGAATTACGTCCAAGGCGAAGCCCTAGCAACGATTCCCAGTCTCACCGTGGATACGGTGTGGGAGCGCACCCAGCCAACTGTCTTCGGGTATCGCGCGGAGGCGTGGGTGAAGAGCACCTATCAAAATGGACTCGGCTCCCCAGGCTATTATCCTCAAATGCCATCAACAGATCTGAATAGCGATGGTGTTGTAAACATTTTTGATCTGGTATTAGTCGCCTCACAGTTCGGGACGACAAGCACAACTGCCGATCTGAATATGGACGGCACTGTCAACATGGTTGATTTGGCTTTAGTTGCTGGTGCGTTAGGTCCCGCTATCGGTGCACCGACAGCGAAACAGTCCAATGCGGCCATCGTCAACACTTGGCTCAAACTTGCACGTGAAAACGCCGCAAACGTCGTTGTAACATCAATCCCCGAAGGATTTTCCTACCAGCGCGGTATAGCTATGCTTGAAGCGTTAGCACGTGCTTTAACCCCGGATACAACCGCCTTATTGGCGAACTATCCGAACCCGTTCAACCCAGAGACGTGGATACCGTATCAGTTGTCAAAATCGACTGATGTGACCATAACGATATATGCCTCAGATGGCAACATTGTTCGGACGTTAGCGATAGGATATCAGGATGCTGGGTTATATAAGAATCGCAGCCAAGCTGCATATTGGGATGGCAAAAATGAGATAGGCGAGTCCGTAGCGAGCGGTGTATATTTCTACACCCTCACCGCAGGCGATTTCTCTGCTACGCGCAAAATGCTCATCCTCAAATAACGGGTTATAGGACTTACGCCTTCCCCCCTGCTTGCGTGGGGTTAGGGGGGATACACTTACTACTAGCGATGGAATGACAAAAGCTACATTACGCCTTCCCCCCTGCTTGCGGGGGGGTAGGGGGGGTAAACCCCTGTGAAAACCCGAGAAATCTGTTCTATTTGCATCCGTCCTGGTAAATATTACAAGGAGATATAATGCTTTTTTTCAAGAGAATGACAATTCTATTCTGCCTCATCCTTGTTGGCAGTCCTGTCTATGCAGACACGTTTCTATTCAAAAAAACCTTCGGATTTTGGTTCCAGGACCCTGTTATTTGGAGTGTACCTGTGCCATCAACGAACCCGCATGAACCAGCATATTATAAAGGGACTGTCAGTGAAATCTTCGTTGTGAATGCGCCTACACATCTCTGGGTCTCCATTCGTAAATCCGACATACAAACTGACGGTAGTATCAGGTTACTACCCCTTGGTAATGCATTGAACAATGTCACAGAGAACACCGCTGCGGATCATGACTTCGTTATCGAGGCAAAGAATAGCAGTAACCAGTGGGTGGCAGTGGAAAATGAGGATGAAGATAGTTTTATCCTAATTGAGGATGCCCACACTTTACCAACGGCCGGAGATAACCCTGGACGCATAATCCTGCGTGTATCGCTCGACCCAATAAGCAGGAATACCACACCAAAAGCAACAGGGCTTTCCGTGCGTATTCACAAACCTGATGGTTTTGTTGCACATAGCGCGGCACATTGGATAAGTTACACAGTCTCACAATCCGTTTTTGATAGAGATGCGGATGGCGATGTAGACCAAACCGATGTAGATACGGGGGCCTTGGATTTTGACGAAGATGGTGATACAGATCAGCAAGATACCACTTTGCACCAGAAAGCACGGGATGCCTACGGCACACCGACCGCTGAAGGGACAATTCCAGATCGCTTATTGACAAAAGAGATCGGGGACTACTGTGAAGACCGCCACGATTAACGTGAGTGGTTACTTCAGAGACCCCGAAGGCCTTACCTTGACCTACACCGCTAGCTCCTCGAATACCACGGTAGCGACGGTAAGTGTATCGAGTGAAACACTAACGATCACGGTGGAGGCAAGTGGGACCGCAAGCATAACCGTGACAGCAACTGACCCCGACAGTTTGAGTGCTACCCAGAGATTTTCTGTCAAGACCGAAGTGATAGTAGCACCAGCACCCACTAATCTGAGGCAAACCGGCTACAGAGGTTCTGCCTCTTTTCCAATAACTTGGACAGCACCTACCACGACTCTAGCGATCACAGGGTATGACGTAGAGTACCGTGTGAGCGGAACATCCGATTTCACAGATGCCGGCCACACAGGGACAGGGACCGCCAATTTTAAGATCAACGGATTGACACCGGAAACTACCTATCAAGTTCGCGTCCGGGCACGCCTCACGAATGATTTCAGTTATTGGACAGGTCATTTGCAAGTTACAACAAGGATTGGACCGCCTACCAATGTGACTGTATCTAATATAGGCGGGTACACTGCTACGATAAGTTGGACAGCACCGAGGAGCAATATTAACAAGTACAGCGTGCTCTACAAAAAAACGACTGTGCAATCTTACACTGACACGGAAAGTACAACTACGAGTATTACCTTAACCAATTTGGATCTGGTCACTGATTATTATGTCATCGTAGCAGCAAAGGGAGGCAGTGAAACAGGTGAATATGCCCCTACTGTCACTTTCAAGACGTTACCATATCCCGCAGATACTATTCCGGGGCTCAGCAGTCAAGAACTCTCACAATTGGTTACCTTGTTCACTTACGACACGGTTATTTTCAGCGAATTGCACAACGGTTCCGACGATGCAAACGATTGGTTGGAGCTCCGAAATGTCAGTGATGCTGACCTCCCGTTAGACGATTGGGAACTCACCATCCGGACAGCGGAGAGTAATGTCGTTGTGACGTTCCCCACAGGCACGGTGATGCCTACAGGTGAAGTCCTTTTGCTCACTAACACCGAGATGGCATCAGCAGATGATATGTCTGTGTTATCTGTGGTTTCTGAAACGTTTGTGTTGCCACAGGAGGATTTTGCATTGATCTTGCGAAGTCCGACAGTATTCGGTGACATCGCAGGGAATTACGTCCAAGGCGAAGCCTTAGCAACGATGCCCACCCTTACTGTGGATAAGGTATGGGCCCGAACACAACCGATAGTTTTTGGGTACAGCGCAGAGGCGTGGGCAGTTAGCACGTATCAAAATGGGCTCGGCACCCCGGGGTATCAACCACCATCAACGGATCTAAATAACGATGGTGTCGTAAACATTTTTGATTTGGTGCTGGTTGCATCACAATTCGGTGTACCTGGTTCGTCATTAGCGGATCTGAATGGTGATAACGCTGTAAACATTCAAGATTTGGCTTTGGTTGCGGGGATGTTGGGGCCCGCTCTCGGCGCGCCGACTGCGAATCAGTCCGATGCAGCCGTCGTCAACAGTTGGTTGAAGCTTGCACGTCAAGATACATCAAACGTTGTGAAAACGTCTATCCCAGAAGGTTTCTCTTACTATCGCGGCATTCAGGTCCTTGAACAGTTAGCACGTGCGTTGACCCCGGATACAACCGCCTTGTTAGCAAACTATCCGAACCCGTTCAACCCAGAGACGTGGATACCGTATCAGTTATCCAAAGCAGCAGATGTGACGCTAACGATATATGCCTCGGATGGCAGTGCCGTTCGGACGTTAGCACTGGGACATCAGGATGTGGGCATGTATCACAACCGCAGCCAAGCCGCGTATTGGGATGGCAAAAATGCGTTAGGTGAGTCCGTAGCCAGCGGTGTGTATTTCTACACCCTCACCGCCGGCGACTTCTCCGCCACGCGCAAAATGCTCATCCTCAAATAACGTGTTAATAGGCTCTCTGGTTGTCAGAGTCGCGGAGTGCACAGAGGACACAGAGGGCACCGAAAAAGAGGTGTTTGTTCAGGCTTCTATGTTTACTTATGAAAACCAAAGACAAAGGAGAAAATGAAATGTTAAAACGATTGACAAAAACAAACATATTTCTAATTCCACTCTTGGCAATTTCCGTTTGCATATCAGGAATTGCCGAAGCAAATAACGCACCCACTACAGTCGGCACAATTCCGGATCAAACGGTGTACCTTCCCGGGAGCAGTATTACAATTGACGCGGCCCCGTACTTCAGCGATGCTGATGGCGATACATTAATCTATGCGGTGAGCGATTCTGACCTCGCGAACCAAAGAATCGGCATCAGTTTAACATCGGATGGAAAGGTAACCATTTGGGCCACGCTCAAAACGGGTACCGTGACGGTAAGAGTGCACGCCTCAGATGCCAGCGCATTTGCGACACAGATCTTCACCGTAACGGTAGTGGCAAACAACGCACCGACCGGCGTGGGCACGATTCCCGATCAAACCTTGGATGGACCTGCGTTTACCGGTACGGTTGACGTGAGCGGCTACTTCAGTGATACCGATGGCGATAGTTTGACTTACACCGCTACTTCAGCTGATACCGCCAAAGTCACAGTGAGTGTGTCAAAGTCCACGGTTACCGTCACGGCGGTAGCCAAAGGCAGTGGGACGATAACCGTCACAGCGACAGACACCCGCGGGGCGACTGGAACACAGACATTTTCTGTGACTGTGACCAACGATAACAACGCCCCGGTTGCTGTCGGCACTATTCCTAATTATTTATTAGAATTTGGTGGGAGTAAGGTCACATTTAACGCGGCGCAGTACTTCAGCGATCCCAATGGCGATACGTTAGCAGCATCAGCAGCGTCAATCCATCGTTCCAATGACGCAATAATAGACGTTACCGGCTATGGTAACTGGGATATCGATCTCGTTCCAAAAGCAGCGGGGACCATAACCGTATCTATAACGGCACGCGACCCTGGCGGTTTGAGTGCTACGCAGAGCTTCAGCGTTAAGGTGAACAAGGCACCCGAGGCAAAAGGCACGATTCCCGACGGTTCAATAACATTCGGAGACAACGGATATAGTGTGGACGCGAGCTCTTACTTTACGGACGCAAATGGCGACACGTTGACCTACACCGTCAGCTCATCCGATACCAGCAAAGCAAGCGTCAGTGTGTCAGAATCCACGGTCAGCGTCACCGCCGTGGCAGGGGGTAGCGCGACGATTACCGTCACTGCGACAGACATCCACAGCACGACCGGGACACAGAGCTTCAACGTCGTAACGATCGACAACGGCCCCGTCACTGTCGGTACGATTTCCGATGCTACCTTCTATGTCGGTGCCAGCAGCACGGATGTGGACCTGGCAGATTACTTCAATGCTGTTAATAAGAGTGCTTTGACCTACACGGTTGTCTCCTCCGCTACCAACGCGGCTACCGTGAGCATATCGGGTAGTACCCTAACCCTCACACCCGTGGCAGCAGGGACAGCAACAATAACCGCACGGGCGTTAGATTCCAACAGTAAGTTTGCGACACAGACCTTCACCGTAACTGTCGTGCAGCCGAATCGGTCACCCGTCACCGTGGGAACGATTTCCGATCGGTCGATAAAAATTGGCGCGGCTGCTATCGTAATAGACGTAGCACCCTACTTCAGCGACCCCGATGGCGATGCGTTGTCATATACCTGTTACCAAAGTGGCAACGGGTTCTTGGACTTCAATATACTGGATGGTGTGCTAACTATGAATACCCACAGTTGGAAGACGGGAACCTCGACGATGCGAGTGGTCGCCAGTGATCCCGACTCTGCATGGACAGAACAGACGTTCACCGTAACAGTGTCCCCGGGGAACCGTGCACCCGTAGCAAACGGCACTATTCCCAACGGCACCAAGAAGGCCGGGCACAGTGGTTATGAGGTGGATCTGAGCGGCTACTTCACGGATGCTGATGGCGACACGTTGACCTACCACGCCGTCTCCTCCGACACCAGCAAAGCCACCGTGAGCCTCTCGTCTGCAACGATCAGCGTCACGCCTGTGGCACAAGGAACTGCAACAATAACCACAACGGCGACAGACCTCGACGGTGCGTTCGCGACACAAACCTTCACCATGACAGTGAAGCCTGCGAACCGCGCACCCGTAGTGAGCACGACAATTCCTGACCAAAAAATAGAAAGAAGGTCTGGTACTGGTGTAACTGTCTATTTACCTCTTGGAGATTATTTTAGTGATGCGGATGGGGATACGTTGACCTACACTGCTAGAGCGACTGCAGGGCAGCAAATCGTCGTGGTGATTTTCCATCCGACAAGGCCGGCGAGCACGTTATCTCTTGTTTCGCTTCCAACAGAAGATCCGAATGATTCAGGAACAACAACGGTCACCGTAACGGCAACGGATACCGACAACGCAAGTGTAAGCCAGTCGTTCACCGTTACCACAAGCATACGACCAACCCCGTTAGGCACAATTCCCCTACAAACTGTGCAGCCTAATGGAGGAAGTCGCCTATTGGATGTGCTAGACTACTTCTACGACGCTGACGGGGATACGTTAACCTATTCGGCGAGCTCTTCCAATACCGCCAAAGCCACGGTGAGTGTGTCCAGTTCAAATGTTACCATCACCGGAAAAGCTGGAGGACCAGCAACGATAACGGTAACCGCAACAGATCCGATCGGTTTCACAGCGACCCAGTCCATAAAGGTAAATGTAGGAAATCCGCCAACAACAGTGGGAACAATGTCGAATGAATACATTAATACATATAGTTATGTCAGTGTTAATGCCAGCTCCTACTTCAGCGACCCCGATGGGGACACGTTGTCCTACTCGGCGAGCTCTTCTAATACCTGGGTAGCGACAGTGAGTGTGTCAGGTTCAACTATCACTGTTTCTTCATTGGCATCAGGGAACGCGACGATAACCGTCACAGCCTCGGATCCAGGCGGTTTGAGCGCAACCCAAACCTTTAATGTCTCTGTTTCCACCCCCGTCGGCGGTGAAGCAGATGCTATCCCGGGCCTGAGCAGCGAAGAGCAACTGCTACTCGGACAGCTGTTAACGTACGACACTATCATTTTCAACGAACTCTACAACGGTTCTGATGATACCAAAGACTGGCTTGAACTCCGCAATGTCAGTAATATTGACATCCTGCTCGATAGCTGGCAGCTGAGCGTCCAGACGGGGAGTGGCACCGCTGTCATTCCGTTCCCGGCGGGCACGGTTATTCCCGCAGGTGAAGTCCTCTTACTCACAAACAGAGAGATGGCAACAGCAGATGCTGCACCTATCGTTATTGACTCTTTAGCATTGCCACAATCGGAGTTCGCGTTGATTCTGCGCAGCCCGACAGCCTTCGGCGATCTTGCAGGCAATTACTTCCAAGATACAAGTGACCGTCCGGAAACCGCACCCGCATTCACTGGAGACACGGTGTGGGAGCGTGTACAGACGACAGTCTCCGGGTATCGCGCGGAGGCGTGGGCACTGAGCACGTACCGAAACGGACTCGGTTCACCGGGCTATCACCCCTCAGCTCTAGTGGGCGATGTGAATAACGATGGGGTCGTTAACATTTTGGACCTTGTGTTGGTTGCCTCGCAGCTCGGGACGACAAGTAGCACAGCAGCGGATCTGAATAGTGATGGTATTGTGAACATTCAGGACCTGGTGATAGTTGCAGGTGCGTTAAGTGCTGGCAATGCTGCACCGACTGCGAAACAGTCCGCTGCCGCGATCGTCAACGATTGGCTCAAACTTGCGCGTGAAAACGCCGCAAGCGTCGTTGTAACGTCAATCCCGGAGGGATTTTCCTACGAACGCGGGATAGCTAGGCTTGAAGAGTTAGTCCGCGCGTTGACACCGGATACAACCGCGCTCTTAGCGAACTATCCGAACCCGTTCAACCCAGAGACGTGGATACCGTATCAGCTGTCCAAAGCCGCAGATGTGACGGTGACTATCTATGCGTCAGATGGTAATGTTGTTCGGACGTTAGCAATAGGGCATCAAAATGCGGGCACGTATAAGAACCGCAGCCAAGCGGCATATTGGGATGGTAAAAATGAGATGGGTGAGTCTGTGGCGAGCGGAATCTATTTCTATACGCTCACTGCAGGCGATTTCTCCGCTACGCGCAAAATGCTCATCCTCAAGTAAAGCTGTTCGTAGTAGGGCAATTTATTGCCCGTCCCGAAGGCTCTCCTAATTCCGCGTTTTCTGCGTTTTCCGTGCATTCCGCGATTTGCGGCGTACTCGCCCAAATGCGACGTGCATTCAGACAAACAAAGGAGAAAATAAAATGTTAAAACGATTGACAAAAACAAACATATTTCTAATTCCACTCTTGGTGATTTCCGTATGCATATCAGGAATTGCCGAGGCAGACAACCGAGCCCCGACCGCTGTGGCTACAATCCATAATCAATCGCTTACTGTGGGTAGCAGTGTCTTCTCACTTAGCGTGACAAATGTCTTCAGTGATCCCGATGGAGATAGCTTGACATACTCGGCTACATCCTCGAATACAAGTGTTGCAACCACAAGTATGTCGGGGGCAACCCTCACGGTCTCACCGGTCGGCGGAGGCACCGCAACCATAACCATCACGGCAACTGACCCCGGCGGGTTATCTGCAACCTCGTCATTCTCGGTAACAGTAATCCAACCTAACCGGGCGCCAACTACTGTAGGCACGATACCCGATCAAACCTTGGATGGACGCGGGTTTATCGGTAGCGTTGACGTGAGCGGCTACTTCAGTGATGCCGATGGCGATAGCTTGACTTACACCGCCACTTCAGCTGATACCGCCAAAGTCACAGTGAGTGTGTCAAAGAGTATATCAAGTGCCACGGTTACCATCACAGCAGTAGCCAAAGGCAGTGCTACGATAACCGTCACAGCAACTGACACCCACGGGGCGAGTACCACACAGACATTTTCTGTGACTGTGAGCAAAGATAACAACGCCCCAGTTGCTGTCGGCACCATTCCTGATCAACTATTGCAACTTGGCGGGAGCAACATCACATTTAACGCGGCGCAGTATTTCAGTGATCCCAATGGCGATCCGTTACCAGCATCGGCAGGGCAATTCATTCGTTCCAATGATGCAATCATAGACGTTAACGGCGATGGTAATTGGAATATCACCCTTATACCAAAAGCAGTGGGGACCATAACCGTATCTATAGTGGCGAGCGACCCCGGCGGTTTGAGCGCTACGCAGAGCTTCAGCGTTAAGGTGAACAAAGCCCCCGAGGCAACCGGCACAATTCCCGACGGTTCGACAGTGTTCGGAGGGGACGCATACAGTGTGGACGTGAGCTCTTATTTCACCGACGCGAATGGGGACACGCTGACCTACACCGCCACCTCCTTGGATACCAGCACAGCAACTGTCAGCGTGTCAACATCCACGGTCAGCGTCACCGCTGGGGCGGCAGGTAGCGCGACGATTACCGTCACTGCGACAGACATCCACAGCACGTCTGGGACACAGAGCTTCAACGTCGCAACGATCGACAATGGTCCCGTCACTGTCGGCACTATTCCGGACGTTTCCTTATATGTCGGTGGCAGCAGCACGGATGTGGACTTGGCAGATTACTTCGATGCTGTTAATAAGAGTGCTTTGAGCTACACGGCGGTCTCCTCTGATACCGGCAAAGCAACCGTGAGCGTGTCGGGTGCAACGCTCACCGTCACACCCGTGGCTGCGGGGACTCCGACCATAAGGGTCAGGGCAGTGGATTCCGCTGGTAAGCATGCCTCACAGATGTTCACCGCAACTGTCGTGAAGCCGAACCAGGCGCCTGTTACCGTGGGAACAATTCCTGATCAAAAGATATACCTTGGAGGGGTTTCTATCACAATTGACGCGGCCCCGTACTTCAGCGATGCTGATGGCGATACATTAACATATGCGGTGAGCGATTCTGACCTCGCGAACCAGAAAATCGGCATCAGTTTAACATCGGACGGAAAAGTAACCATTGGTGCCACGCTTCAAACGGGTACCGTGACGGTAAGAGTATACGCCTCAGATTCCAGCGCGTTTGCAACACAGATCTTCACCGTAACAGTAGCACCGGCAAGCCGCCCGCCCGCGGCAAGCGGTACCATTCCCAACAGCACCAAGAAGGCCGGTCACAGTGCTTACAGTGTGGACCTAAGCGGTTACTTCACCGATGCCGATGGGGATACGTTGACCTACACGGCGGTCTCCTCCGATACCGCCAAAGCCACCGTAAGTCTATCGGGGGCAACGCTAAGCGTTACGCCCGTGGCAGAAGGGACAGCAACAATAACGGCAACGGCGACGGACCCGAGTGGCGCGTTTGCGACACAGTCCTTCACCATGACGGTGAGGCCGGCGAACCGCGCGCCCGTAGCGAGTACGACAATTCCCGCCCAAACAATAGAAAGAATATATAGCGGTTCTAATCGTGATACAAATGTCCATATAGGGCTTGACGATAAATTCAGCGATGCGGATGGGGATGCATTGACCTACACCGCTACTGTGCAAATTACGTCGGCTGGATACCTCGTCTTCGTGGACTTCCGTACGGGGGCAAGCACCCTAACCATCACTGCGCCTCAAGCAGACACTGGTGGCTCAGGAACAACAACGGTAACTGTAACGGCAACAGATACTGATAACGCAAGCGTGAGCCAGACGTTCTCCGTTACCACGAACATACGGCCGGCCACGGTAGGCACAATTCCCACCCAAACTGTGTCGCTCAATGGCGGAAGTGCCACGGTGAATGTGCAAAGCTACTTCAGCGACCCTGATGGGGATACGTTAACTTACTCGGCGAGCTCTTCCAATACCGCCAAAGCAACGGTGAGCGTGTCCGGTTCAAATGTTACCATAACAGGAAAAGCTGGGGGCCCTGCAACGGTAACCGTAACCGCAACAGATACGCTCGGTCTAACGGCAAACCAGACCATAAAGGTAAACGTAGGAAATCCGCCCACGGCTGTGGGAACAATGCCGGATGAAACCAGTAGAGTCGGTTGGGGTAATATCACTACGAATGTTAGCTCCTACTTTAGCGAGCCTGATGGGCAGCCGTTGTCCTACTCGGCGAGCTCTTCCAATACTGGGGTAGTATGGGTGAACGTGTCGGGTTCAACTGTCACCGCTACTCCGGCCGGTAATACAGGGAATGCGAGGATAACTGTCACAGCCTCGGATCCGAGCGGGTTGACTGCAACCCAAACCTATACGGTCTATATTGAACCCGGTTTCGCAGACGCTATTCCAGGACTGAGCAGTGACGAGCAATTGCTACTCGGACAGTTGCTCACTTATGACACTATCATTTTCAATGAACTCCACAACGGTTCCGACGATGCCACCGACTGGCTGGAACTCCGAAACGTCAGTAATATTGACATCCTGCTCGATAGCTGGCAGCTGAGCGTTCAGACAAGCAGTGGCACCGCTGTCATTCCGTTCCCAGCGGGCACAGCTATTGCCTCCGGTGAAGTCCTCCTACTCACAAACACCTATGTGACTAAAGCGGCCGTGCCCGTTGCCCCTGTGGTGATTGACTCTTTCGCATTGCCGCAAACCGATTTCGCGTTGATCCTGCGCAGCCCGACAGCGTTCGGTGATCTTGCTGGCAATTATTTCCAAGATGCAAGTGAACGCCCGCAAACTGCACCTGAGTTTACCTTAGACACGGTGTGGGAACGTGTCCAAGGGACAGTCTCCGGGTATCGCGCCGAGGCGTGGGCAGCCAGCACGTACCGAAACGGACTCGGTTCACCGGGGTATCAACCGTCAGCTGTGATGGGCGACCTGAATAACGATAATGTTGTGAATATCTTAGACCTGGTCATGGTCGCCTCAAAGTTCGGCACGACAAACGCAGCTGCCGATGTGAACGGTGATGGCACAGTAAACATTCAAGACCTCGTTTTGGTTGCGAATGCGTTAGATAACGTTAGTGCCGCCCCCACTGCGAATCAGTCTGCTGCAGCAGTCGTTAACAATTGGCTGACGCTTGCCCGTCAAAACGCCGCAAACGTAGATAAATCCGCTATTCCACAAGGTTTCTCTTACGAACGCGGCATTCAGATGCTTGAAGCGTTAGCACGCGCGTTGACACCGAGTACAACCGCACTCTTGGCGAACTATCCGAACCCGTTCAACCCGGAGACATGGATACCGTATCAGTTATCCAAAGCCGCTGATGTCACAATAACGATATATGCGTCAGATGGCAACGTTGTTCGGACGTTAGCGTTAGGACATCGGGATGCGGGCATGTATAAAACCCGTAGTCAAGCCGCCTATTGGGATGGCAGAAACGAGATGGGTGAGTCCGTAGCGAGCGGTGTATATTTCTACACCCTCACCGCCGGCGACTTCGCCGCCACGCGCAAGATGCTCATCCTCAAGTAGGATTCCAATTTCAACCCTGGTAGGTGCGGTTTCCTAATCGCACCATAACCCAGGTATTAAATCAAACTTTTTCAATTAATATAATCACAAGGAGACCAAAAAATGTTAAAACGATTGACAACTATAACCCTTTTTCTTATCTTGACCCTCTTCGTTTCCATGTTAGGCGTTGACGAGGCATTCGCCGCGCCAAATCCGCCAAGTTCATTCAGCTCATCCAATGTGACCAGCATCAGCTTTACAGTGAGTTGGTCGGGTGGTCCGGGCTTTGGATGGTCTACTATAGGTTATGAGTACCGATATCGAGAACAGGGTACTACAGATTGGGTGACGATAAGCGGGCCAAGCGGGCCATTTTCCGAGACAAGTATTAGCTTATCATCTTTAAAACCAGCCACTACTTATGAATACCAAGTGCGTACTTACGCCGAGAATGTGGCGGCTGCGCTTATTATGTTGACCGTTGAGGAATGGAGCAGCTGGTCGACAGCACAGACAGTGAAGATGAACAGTCCGCCGACGACGCGATATTCTATGGCCGACCGAACGTTCATAATTGGGGATCCTGCCATTACAGAGGATGTGAGTTATTATTTCACCGACCCCGACGGCGATACGTTAACCTACACCGAAAACTCAGACCTTACGAGTCTGGAAGGGGCAGTCCTAACCATTACGCCATCATCGACTCCTACAACAGCGACAGTCACGGTGACCGCCAGTGATGCAGACAGCTCCGCCACACAGTCCTTCAAGGTAACGGTGAAGGCAAACCAGGCACCGCAGGCGGTGGGTACAATTCCGGACCAAACGGTGACTGCGCATGGTGCTAATGTTTACGTTAGTATGAGTAGTCGCTTCAGCGACCCCGAGGACCAGCTGTTAACCCTTAGCGCAACCTCATCCGATACGAGCAAAGCCACAGTCAATGTGTCAGGGGCAGAAGTAGGCATCACGGGATTAGCAGCCGGTTCGGTGACAATTACCGTGACTGCAACGGACACCTACAACGCCACCGGCACACAGACCTTTTCGGTAACGGTGGAGCCAAACTCGCCACCGGTGAAGGTGGGCACAATTCCGACCCAAACGGTGTCTGTGACTGGAGCTGCTGTGACAGTTGATGTGAGTGACTACTTCAGCGACCCCGAATTGAATCCGTTAACCTATAGCGCAACCTCATCTAATACAAGCAAAGTCACAGTGAGCGTGTCAGGGGCAACGCTAACCATCACGCCGGTAGCTACCGGGTGGGTGACAATCACCGTGAACGCGACAGATATCAGCACCTCAGCTGCGACGCAGACCTTCACCGCTAGGGTCATTTCAAATCGATCACCGGTGAAGGTGGGTACAATTCCAACCCAAGCGGCGAGAATGGGTAGCACCGCCACGACAGTTGATGTGAGTAGCTACTTCAGCGACCCTGATGGCAATCCACTAACCTATAGCGCAACCTCATCGAACACGAACAGAGCCACAGTGACCATGTCAGGGGCAACGCTAGCCATCACTGCAGTGGCTACCGGGTCAGCGACAATAAGAGTGAAAGCGAAAGATACCTACAACGCAAGCAGGACGCAGAGTTTCTCTGTCAAGGTTGTGGCAAGCGACGCACTGGTCGCTGTGGGTACAATTCCGACCCAAAAAGTGGCTGCGACTAAAGCTACTGGGACAGTTGATGTGAGTAGCTACTTCAGCGGGCCCTCTGGCGTTACACTAACCTATAGCGCAACCTCATCTAGTCCGAGCAGAGCCACAGTGAGCGTGTCAGAATCAACATTAACCATCGCCGGATTGGTTACCGGGTGGTCGACAATAAGAGTGACCGCAACAGGGAACAACGCAACTGCTACGCAGAGTTTCTCCGCCAGGGTCGTTTCAAACCTATCACCGACCGCAGTGGGCACAATTCCGACCAAATTTGTCGCTAATAGTGGATATGACCAATTCGGCATTAGCAGCTATTTCAGCGACCCCGATGGCGATACCTTGACCTACACCGCAAGCATTTCTGATAACACTGTAGCTGAGGCAAACGTGGGCACGGGCACGAATAGTTCGACGTTGTATATCCTCGCAAATGGTTTGGGAACAGCGACAATTACAGTGACGGCGACAGACTCAAGCAATGCAACCGCTACTCAGACTTTTTCTGTTAAGGTCGTCCAACAAACTGCTGATGCCGTGCCGGGTCTCAGCAGTGCTGAACTATCACAGCTCGGCGCACTGCTCACATATAGGACAGTTATCTTCAACGAACTGCACAACGGTTCTGTTGATGCAAACGATTGGTTGGAACTCCGAAACGTCAGTGGTGCAGACCTTCCACTTGATACTTGGCAACTCACTGTTCGGACAGGAAGCGGTGATGTCGTTATTGCGTTCCCCGCAGGCACGGTCATCCCCGTAGGTGAAGTCCTTCTACTCACCAACACAGCGGGAGGTCGCGAGCAAAGCTCGCTCCTACAAGAAGATGGTGAGATGGCGACAGCAGATGATATGTCCGTGTTGTCTGTGGTTTCTGAAAAGTTTGTGTTGCCACAAGCACCGTTTGCATTGATGCTACGCAACCCAACGGTATTTGGTGATATAGCAGGGAATTACGTCCAAGGCGAAGCCCTAGCAACGATTCCCAGTCTCACCGTGGATACGGTGTGGGAGCGCACCCAGCCAACTGTCTTCGGGTATCGCGCGGAGGCGTGGGTGAAGAGCACCTATCAAAATGGACTCGGCTCCCCAGGCTATTATCCTCAAATGCCATCAACAGATCTGAATAGCGATGGTGTTGTAAACATTTTTGATTTGGTGTTAGTCGCCTCACAGTTCGGGACAACAAACACAACTGCGGATCTGAATGGTGACGGCACTGTCAACATGATGGATTTGGCTTTAGTTGCTGGTGCGTTAGGTCCCGCCATCGGTGCACCGACTGCGAATCAGTCCACTGCAGCCATCGTCAACACTTGGCTCAAACTTGCACGTGAAAACGCCGCAAACGTCGTTGTAACATCAATCCCAGAAGGATTTTCGTACGAACGCGGCCTTCAGGTGCTTGAAGAGTTAACCCGTGCGTTGACCCCCAATGCAACTGCCCTGTTAGCGAACTATCCGAACCCGTTCAATCCAGAGACGTGGATACCGTATCAGTTATCCAAAGCCGCTGATGTCACAATAACGATATATGCGTCAGATGGCAACGTTGTTCGGACGTTAGCGTTAGGACATCGAGATGTTGGCATGTATAAAACCCGTAGTCAAGCCGCCTATTGGGATGGCAAAAACGAGATAGGCGAGTCTGTCGCAAGCGGTGTATATTTCTACACCCTCACGGCAGGGAATTTTTCCGCCACGCGCAAGATGCTCATCCTCAAGTAAGGCTGTTCAGTGTTCGGGCAAACGGTTTCCCGCTCCTCTGGGCGATTCATCGCCCGTACCGTTTGCCTTCCGTGATTTGGACAAAGGGGAACAACACGTAGGGGCGGGGTCCCCCCGCCCTTACGAGGTTCCTGCTAAATTTGCGTAAGTCCTGAAAAAAATAATTCGGTTCTTTCGTCCGAGCCGTGTCGTTAACAAAGCATCTCTTAATTCTGTGCATTCCGTGCCTTCCGCGATTCTGACAGAACGCGAGTTTGAAAAAAGTTTTGACCTAGAGCGTTCTGTGGTAGTTTTAGCAAAAAACAGCACAAACTAGGAAGTTTATGCTACAAGTATACCGCTTTTTTCGCGATGAAAAGGTTTAGAGCAAACGGATATTTATTATCAAGCTCACGTTGACAGAAAAGAGCACAAACTAGGAAGTTTATGCTACAAGTATACCGCTTTTTTCGCGATGAAAAGGTTTAGAGCAAACGGATATTTATTATCAAGCTCACGTTGACAGAAAAGAGAATACAATCTAACTGAAAGGAGTATCTGATGTCGAAACGAAAACGAAGAAACTTCACCCCCAAGTTTAAAGCGGAGGTCGTTCTTGAGGCACTCAGCGGTGAAAGCTCACAAGCAGATTTGTGTCGCCGACATAACCTCAGTGAAGCCCAGGTCTCAAAGTGGAAACAGCAGTTCCTTGAAAATGCGGCATCTGTGTTTGCCCCCACGGATAAGCAATCCAGCGAGGCAGCGAAGCACATTGCACACCTTGAACAGCTCGTTGGGCGATTGACCGCGGCATTAGACAACCAAAAGAACCCCTCGACTTGGTTGAGTTGACCCCCTGTCTCAACAGCACCAAATAGTTGAGGCGTTAAGGAGCGGGGTTCCACGTAATGATTTAATCAGAGTCCGCCTACGAACATCAGTATTCGGGTTACAAGCCCGCTCCTCTAAGGGCGAGGTTCCCTCGCCCTATAATCCGCGCGAATCCGCGATTTGCGGCGTACTCGCCCAAATGCGCCGTGCATTCAGACAAAAAACGCTAAAACTATAATCACAAAACTTTGATTGTTACGCATCGGACACTCCGCGTTCTCCGTGTCATCCGCGATTCAGACAACACAAGCGAAATCCATCCTTCCACTCTTCCACTCTTCCATCCTTCCATCCTTCCCTCTATCATAGTACAAAAACTTTACACACCCCCCTTCATTGCATTTTGTGGCATAATCTTTCATTTTGTGTTATCCTTATATAATAAACTTTATGAAGGTTAATCTTTAAGTTATGTAATTTTGGGGCGTTTGATAAATCATCCGAACTAAAGCTAAGCGTTCAGTATTCGGTGTAGTCCCTTGTTTCTTTAGGCAATTCGTTGCCTGTGGGTTCCCGAAGTATTTATTTGGACTTCATTGCATTTTGTGGTATAAACTTTCATTTTGTGTTATCCTTATATAATAAACTTTATGAAGTTAATCAAGTTATGTAATTTGGGGCGTTTGATAAATCACCTCGAATACTAAACATAAGCGTTCAGTTTAAAAATTTAAAATTTTATTAAGGAGTGGGACTTACACAGCGCGTCGATAAACCCTTGTGTCACTGGCAATTGGCAATTGGAAACCAGATGTTGTGATTCTAAGAAGAGCTTTGAAGCACGTCAGAGGTTTCTCAAGGAGATAAAATTATCTCCATAAGCCAACGGTTTCCATTAGCAAGAAATATAAAATAACCCAAGTTGCTACTTATAAGTTTTTAGACCTGGAAACACCGTCTTTAATGAAAATATGCTGATAATTAGGTAATATTTGTAGCGTTCACTTCCAATTTGCACACAAATATGCACAATCTGGAAGATTATGCTACTATGTGGCAACTTAGGTTAAAATACGGAAAGCATCGCTTTTTGCGTTTAATGACCAATTTGCTTGCGTAAGTCCTGGGACATCATGATGTTAAAAAGATTGACGAACTTAAACCTATTTATAGTCTTCCTCTTGGCAGTTTCCGTTTGCATATCAGGCATTGCCGAAGCGAACAACGCACCGAACACTGTGGGACCGATTCCTACCCAAACGGTGGGCCTCGGCACAACGCAGACAATGGATCTTTTGACGTGGTTCAACGACATCGATGGCGACGTGTTGACTTACACCGCCTCCTCCGCGGATACCGCCATAGCAACGGTGTCGGTGTCAGATACAACCTTGACCGTTACGCCGGTGGCAGTGGGACAAGTAACGATAACCCTCACTGGCACAGATGCAGGCGGTTTAAGTGCAACGCACAGCTTTTCTTTGAATGTACAGGTCAACGAAGCACCGACTGCTAAGGGCACAATTCCTGCTCAACTTCTGACACCTAATGGGAATTCTGTCTCAATTGATGCCTACAATTACTTCAGCGACCCCGAGGAGGATGCGTTGAGTTACAGTGCCGCCTCCTCGGATACCGCCATAGCGACAACGACCGTTTCAGGCTCATGGGTATCCATCTCTCCCCTTGCAAAAGGGATAGCTACGATTACCGTCACGGCGACAGACCTCGGCGGGTTGAGCATTGACCAGACGTTCTCTGTGTTCACTGACCATCCACCGACAACCGTGGGTACAATTCCGGCTCAAGAAGTTATGGAAACGAAAACCTTATCGTTGAATGTTAGCGACTATTTCAGCGATCCCGAGGGCGATACCTTGACCTACACCGTCAGCTCCTCTGATACCGACACAGTCGTTGCAACCGTGTCGACTGATACGGTGGACCTCCAAGGAAAAGCTGAGGGGACAGCGACAATCACCGTGACAGTAACAGATACCAGCGGTTCAACGGCTCAGCAGACCTTCTCTTTGACTGTCACACCGTTCAACAGTCCGCCGGTCACCGTGGGGACAATCCCCGACCAATCGGGGGTTGACGGAGGCGATGCCGCCACGGTTGTCCTGACCAGCTACTTCCAGGATAGTGCTGATGATACCTTGACCTACACGGCTGCTTCCTCGGATACCGAGGTAGCCACGGTGAGCGTGTCGGAGGCAACGTTATCGGTCAGTCCCGAGTCAGCGGGTACAGCAACCATAACCGTGACAGCGACAGACACTGCCGGTTCAACGGCTACTCAGACATTTTCCGTTTCTGTCAGGGCAAATCAGGCACCCGTCCTGTCAAATACATTTGACTCATACCAGGTAGAGGGGGCAGGACCGATTAGCATTACCCTGAGCAGCCACTTCAGCGACCCTGATGGCGATCCGTTGACCTATACGGCGAGTACCACTGATTCGTCAATCGCGGGTGTGTCCATTTCGGGGAGTACACTCACTATTAGTGTTGGTAGCGGCTGGAATGTGGGGGTGGCATCCATAACCGTGACAGCATCCGACCCTTACGGCAAGAGTGCATCCTCGGCGTTTCCATTTACGAGAGGACACCCACCCGGGCACGAGGACAATCAACTACCTAGGTATCCCGGAGCACCGGCAGATGCCGTACCGGGTCTCAGCAGCGAAGAACTATCGCAGCTCGGCACCTTGTTGAAGTATGATACGATTATCTTCAACGAACTGCATAACGGCTCCGACGATACCACCGACTGGCTGGAACTCCGCAATGTAAGCACAGCCGCTATCGCACTTGACGACTGGCAACTCACTGTCCGGACAGCGGAAGCGAGTGTCATTGTCGCGTTCCCCGCAGGCACGGTTATCCCCGCAGGGGATGTGCTCTTAATTACCAACCCTGATACAGCATCAGCCGATATATCTGTTCTGTCTGTGGTTTCTGAAAAATTTGCGTTGCCACAAGCACCGTTTGCATTGATCCTACGAAACCCGACAGTGTTCGGTGATATTGCAGGGAATTACGTCCAAGGCGAAACCGTAGCAACGACCCCCGCATTCACTGTAGACACGGTATGGGAACGAACGCAGCCAATAGTTTTTGGGTATAGCGCGGCGGCGTGGGCAGTTAGCACTTATCAAGATGGGCTCGGCACTCCGGGTTATCAGCCTCTATCAACGGATATAAATAGGGATGGGGTTGTGAACATTTTTGACTTGGTGTTAGTTGCCTCACAGTTCGGAACGACAAGCACAACCGCGGATCTGAATGGTGACGGCACTGTCAACCTGATGGATTTGGCTTTAGTTGCCGGGGCATTAGGTCCCGCTATTGGCGCACCGACAGCGAATAGGTCTACTGCCGCTGTCGTTAACAATTGGTTGACGGTTGCGCGTCAAAACGCTGCAAACGTTGTTAAATCCTCCATTCCGGAAGGATTTTCATACCAGCGCGGCATTCAGGTGCTTGAAGAGTTAACACGTGCGTTGACACCTGATGCAACCGCGCTATTAGCGAACTATCCGAACCCGTTCAACCCAGAGACATGGATACCGTATCAGTTGGCGAAAGCCGCAGATGTGACGATAACCATCTATGCCTCGGATGGGAACGTTGTTCGGACGTTAGTGTTAGGGCATCGGGATGCGGGCATGTATAAAACCCGTACCCAGGCGGCATATTGGGATGGCAAAAACGAAATAGGTGAGTCCGTAGCCAGCGGCGTGTATTTCTACACCCTCACCGCCGGTGACTTCTCCGCCACGCGCAAGATGCTCATCCTCAAGTAACGTTAGGTCAGGCGAGGTGTCACAACCTCGCCACAACCTATCTCTATGTCCGTAGGGGCGGGGTCTCCCCGCCCGAGAGGTGCGATAATATAAAAAAATAATTCGGTTCTTTCGTCTGAGCCGGGTCGGTAACAAAGAAGCTCTTAATTCCGCGAAATCCGCGATTTGCGGCGTACTCGCCCAAATGCGCCGTGCATTCAGACAAACAAAAATTTAAGGAGAACAAAAAAATGTTAAAACGATTAACAACGACAACGCTTTTTCTTATCTTGACCCTGACCCTTTTCGTTGCCATGGTAGGCGTTAGCGAGGCGCAAACTATAAATCCTCCAGACTACTTCTGGTCCTTTTCGAAGCGCAACAGCTTTACAGCTCTCTGGGATGAACCCGACCTTCCCTGGGGATGGGCGGTTGACTATTATAACCTCCGATACAGAAAGCAGGGGGATACAAGTTGGACAGATGTCCCCACCAACATCTCTGCTTGGGACGGTACCCAATGGCGAGGAAAGATTACGATCCCAGATCTAACGCCAAACACCACTTATGAATATCAGGTGCGTACCAAAGGCTACACTTTTTTTGCGATTACTAAAACCGGCGACTGGTCGTCAACACAGGAAGCGAAGACAAAAGCGAACGGGGCACCGACCACTGTGGGGTCGATACCCGATCAATCGAAAGTTGAAAGCTCTACCCTTACAGTGGATGTGAGTAGTTATTTCAGCGACCCCGAGAGCGACACACTAACCTACACTGCAACCTCATCGGATACGAGCAAAGCCACAGTGACCGTGTCAGGTGCTAATGTAAACGTTTCTACGTTGGCTCCGGGGTCGGCAACAATCACCGTTACCGCAACGGATATCTTCAATGCCACCGGCACCCAGACCATCGAGGTGACGGTGACTCCAAATCAGGCACCGCAGTTAATCGGAACAATTCCGGACCAAACACTAAAGGTCGGTGGTACTGACCATCTCGGACCGCTGGCAGGCGTTATAATTAATAATATAAGGTTCTATTTCAGCGACCCTGATGGCCATACACTAACCTATAGTGCAACCTCATCCGATACGAGCATCGCCACAGTGAGCGTTGCAGAATCAACCTTTATGACCCAATTACTCACCAATGCTGTGGGTGAGGGGTCGGCGACAATCACCGTCACAGCAACGGATACCCTCGGTGCCACCGGCACGCAAACCTTCACGGCAACCGTGCAGCCAAACTCGGCACCGGAACTGGTGGGTTCTATTCCTGCCCAAACGGTATCTTTGACTGCATCTGCTGTGACAGTAGATGTGAGTAGTTACTTCAGTGATGCCGATAATAATCCACTAACCTATAGTGCAACCTCGTCGGATACAAGCAAAGCCACAGTAAGCCTGTCAGGGGCAACGCTAACAATCACAGGAGTGGTTGCGGGGTCGGCGACAATCACCGTAACAGCAACGGATACCGCCAACGCAACGGCTACACAGACTATCTCTGTCACGGTTGTTACAAACCGCGTACCGGTGTCGGTGGGAACTATTCCAACCCAAACCTTGGGTGTCGGCGGCACAGCTGCGACAGTGGATATGAGTCCCTACTTCAGCGACCCCGATGGGAATTCACTAACCTATGTTGCAAGACCAGCCGATACGAGCATCGTCACAGTGACCCGGTCAGGGTCAACGTTCACCATCACACCCGTGGCTGCGGGCTCCACAACAATCACCGCGCAGGCGAGTGATGACAGCAACGCATCCGCTACGCAGACCTTCTCTGTCAAAGTCGTTTCAAATAGAACACCGACCAAGGTAGGCACAATTCCGAGCCAATTGGTGAGAGTCGGCAGCACTGCCGCGACAATTGATGTGAGTCCTTACTTCAGCGATCCCGATGGACATACACTAACCTATAGTGCAACCTCATATAGTACGAGCAAAGCCACAGTGAGCATGTCAGGGTCAACCGTAACCATCACCGCGGTGGCCGCCGGTAACTCGACAATAAGAGTGAAAGCCACAGATATCCACAACGCAAGCACCACGCACACTTTCTCTGTCAAGGTCGTTGCAAGCGACGCGGTGGTCCGTGTGGGTACAATTCCGGCACAAACGGTGGCACTGAGTGGAACTGGCGTTGCGACAGTGGATGTAAGTAATTACTTCAGCGGGCCCGATGGCGATACACTAACCTATAGTGCAACCTCATCCAGTACGAGCAGAGCCACAGTGAGCGTGTCAGACGCAACGGTAACCATCACCGGCGTAGCTGCGGGGTGGTCGACAATAAGGGTGACCGCGACAAATAGCAGCAACGCATCCGCTACACAGAGTTTCTCTACCAGGGTCTATGCAAACCGCGCACCGACCAAGGTGGGCACAATTCCGACGCTCAATACTGCTCAGACTTGGAATGAGCAGTTCGGCGTTAGCAGCTATTTCAGCGACCCCGATGGCAATACATTGACCTACGCCGCAAGCTCCTCTGATGACACTATAGCCGATGCAGGCATTAGTAGCACGGATAGTTCGGCGGTGTATGTCTTCGGAAATGGTGTGGGAACAGCGACAATCACCGTGACAGCGACAGACCCAGGTGGATTGACTGGGACGCAGACCTTCTCCGTTGAAGTCGCTGCCGAGGTCCACCAGGCTGATACCGTGCCGGGGCTCAGCAGCACAGAGCAATTGCTGCTCGGTAAACTGCTCACGTATGATACGATTATCTTCAACGAATTGTGCAACAGCTCCATCGATGCAAACGATTGGTTGGAACTCCGAAATGTTAGCAATATCGACATCCCGATGGACGAATGGCAACTCCGCATTCTTACCGGTGAAGGTAATGCTGTTATTCCGTTACCCAAAGGTACGGTTATACCGGCAGGCCAAGTCCTCTTAATCACAAACACTGAGATGGCCACAATAGATGCGTCCGTTGCACCTATCGTTATTAAATCTTTCGTGGTGCCGCAATCGGAGTTCGCTTTGATCCTACGCAGTCCGAATGTGTTCGGCGACATCGCCGGCAATTACTATGAAGGTCAAAGAGAACGTCCCAAAACGTCACCCGCATTGACAGTAGACACAGTGTGGGCTCGCACACAACCGATTATCTCCGGGTATCGTGCGGAGGCGTGGGCAAAAAGCACGTACCGAAATGGACTCGGTTCACCAGGCTATCACCCGTCAGCTCTAATAGGCGATCTGAACAACGACAGTGTCGTGAACATCTTAGACCTTGTGCTGGTTGCCTCAAAGTTCGGGACACTAGGGCATACGGCAGCAGATCTGAACGGTGATAACACTGTAAACGTTCAAGATCTGCTTATGGTTGCTGGTGCGTTAGGGCCCGCTATCGGTGCGCCAACAGCGAATCAGTCCGAGGCAGCAACGGTCAACAGTTGGCTGCAGCTTGCGCGTCAAAACGAATCGAAAGTCGTCGAATCCGCTATGCCAGGAGGTTTCTCCTACGAACGCGGGATACAGGTACTTGAAGAGTTAGCACGTGCGTTGACACCTGATGCAACCGCGCTCTTAGCGAACTATCCGAACCCGTTCAACCCAGAGACATGGATACCGTATCAGTTATCAAAAACGGTTGACGTAACGATAACGATATATGCGTCAGATGGGAACGTTGTTCGGACGTTAGCATTAGGGCATAGGGATGCGGGCATGTATAAGACCCGTAGTCAAGCCGCGTATTGGGATGGCAAAAACGAAATAGGTGAGTCCGTAGCCAGCGGCGTGTATTTCTACACCCTCACCGCCGGTGATTTCTCTGCCACGCGCAAAATGCTCATCCTCAAATAACCTGTTAATAGGCGAGGTGTCAAAACCTCGCCTTAACTCTAAAGTCTGTCTAAACTTTTTTCCAACAGATTAATTATTTTAAAGGAAACTTATCATGAAAAGATCAAATTTTTCGTTTACAACAATTCTTTTTGCTTCAGTGCTAAGCTCGGTTTTCGTTTTCTGCTCAATACAAGTCGAGGCACAGACTATCCCCGCCCCGTCTTCTATCAGTGTATCTAACCCGGGTCAAACCAGTTTTACAGTAAATTGGATAGCACCTGATACGGGTGGAATCGCCATTACAGGGTATGATGTGGAATACCGGGATGCCAGCATCACTGGCAGCAGTTTCGTAGATGCCGGGCACACCGGCACAACGACGAGCATTACGATCACCGGCTTGACAAGATACACTGAGTATGCGCTTCGAATACGGACGCTCACTGCAAATGCAAACAGTGCATGGTCAACCTCAGTGTTCACGAGCACACTCTCGGCAATTCCAGCACCCTCTTCGCTGACCGCCTCTAACAAAACGACTACCGGTTTTGACGTGAGTTGGACGGCACCGACCACCACTGAGACCGTTACAAGTTATGATGTCCGATACCGCCCCATCGGTGTATCCGGTAGTTTCGTTTCTACGAACACCACTAATACGCAGGTTACCCTTAGCGGTTTAACACCGAACATTACGTATGAAGTCCAAGTGCGGGCGAATAGTGCGACTGAAAGCAGCATTTGGACAGTATCACCAAACTCATTGATAGTGAAAACACTCGCGGAGACTGTTTTAAGCGAGCTCGGTACACCCTCTAATGTCACCGCATCTAATAATACTAACACCAGTTTTGACGTGAGGTGGACGGCACCGACCACCACTGAGACCATTACAGGGTATGATGTGCAATACGGGATAAACATCGCTTACGTCACGACCGTGTCTGTCACAGGCACAAGTACCAGTCTAACAGGGTTGACACCAAACACGGGTTATCTAATCCAAGTCCGCGCAAAAAGTGCAAATGGCAAAGGTGCCTGGTCAACGACCGTGTATGCGGCGACCACGTCAGGAGCGATAAGCAGTTTGCCTGCACCCACGGGGCTCACGGCATCTAATAAGACGAGCACAGGTTTCACAGTCAGTTGGACGGAACCGACCACCACCGAGACCATTACAGGGTATGATGTCAGATACAAAGTGGTATCTACAGCGACTTACACCGACGCGGAGCACACGGGGACAGACACAAGTTCTACCTTCACAGGGTTGACACCCAACACTAATTATGAGTTCCAAGTCCGCACAGTGATAAGTAGAGGATATAGTGCTTGGTCAGCTACATTCTACGATGCGACACTCACGCAGTATCCGATTGCCGCACCGACTGGGCTGACCGTATCTAATAAGACGAGCACGGGTTTCACAGTGAGTTGGACGGCCCCGACAAATACAAGCGGGTTAACCCTCACGGGATACGAGGTCAGATACAGCATCGTATCTTCAGCGACTTACACCGACGCGGGGCACACGGGGACAGACACAAGTTCTACCTTCACAGGGTTGACACCCAACACTGCTTATGAGGCCCAAGTCCGCGCAGTCGCAGGCAATGATACAAGTGTGTGGTCCTTACCAGTCTATACGGCGACACTCACGCAGTATCCGATTGCCGCACCGACCGGGCTGACCGTATCTAATCGGACTTCTACCGGTTTCACAGTGAGTTGGACAGCACCGACTAATACGAGCGGGTTAACCATCACCGGTTATGATGTTAGATACAAAGTGGTATCTTCAGCGACTTACAGCGATGCTGGTCACACGGGGACAGACACAAGTTTTACCTTCGCAGGATTGACACCAAACACTAGTTATAAGGTCCAAATTCGCGCAGTGGGAGGAAGTGATACAAGTTTGTGGACCTCAGCAGTCTATACGGCGACACTCGCGTCTACCGCTGATGCGGTGCCGGGTCTCAGCAGCCAAGAGCTGTTGCAACTCGGTGCGTTGCTAACTTACGATACGGTTATCATCAATGAGCTCCACAACAGTTCCATTGATGCCAACGACTGGCTGGAACTCCGAAACGTCAGCGGTGCGGACCTTCCACTTGACACTTGGCACCTCACTGTCCGGACAGCCGATAGTAATCTCGTTGTGACGTTCCCCACAGGCACGGTGATCCCTACAGGTGATGTCCTTTTACTCACCAACACAGCGGGAGGTCGCGAGCAAAGCTCGCTCCTACAAGAAGATGGCGAGATGGCGACAGCAGATGATATGTCTGTGTTATCTGTGGTTTCTGAAGCCTTTGTGTTGCCACAAGCAAAGTTTGCGTTGGTTCTACGAAGTCCGACAGTGTTCGGCGACATCGCAGGGAATTACGTTCAAGGCGAAGCCCTATCAACGACCCCCGCATTCACCGTAGACACGGCATGGGACCGCACGCAGCCGGTTGCCTTCGGGTATCGCACCGAGGCGTGGGCAAAGAGCACCTATCAAAATGGACTCGGCTCCCCAGGCTATCAGCCTCTGGCTCCATCAGCGGATGTCAATAGCGATGGTCTTGTAAACATCTTTGATTTGGTGTTAGTTGCCTCACAGTTCGGGACAACAAGCACAACCGCCGATCTGAATAGGGACGGCACTGTCAACATAGCGGATTTGGCTTTAGTTGCCGGGGCGTTAGGTCCCGCTATCGGCGCGCCGACTGCAAATCAGTCCGCTGCCGCGGTCGTCAACAATTGGCTCAAACTTGCCCGTGAAAACGCTGCAAACGTCGTTAAATCCTCCATTCCGGCAGGATTTTCATACCAGCGCGGCATTCAGGTGCTTGAAGAGTTAGCACGTGCGTTGACACCGAATACAACCGCCTTATTGGCGAACTATCCGAACCCGTTCAACCCAGAGACATGGATACCGTATCAGTTGGCAAAAGCCACTGATGTAACGCTAACGATATATGCCTCGGATGGCAACCTTGTTCGGACGTTAGCAATAGGGCATCGAGATGTGGGCATGTATAAAACCCGTACCCAAGCCGCCTATTGGGATGGTAAAAATGCGTTAGGCGAGTCCGTAGCGAGCGGTGTGTATTTCTACACCCTCACCGCCGGTGCCTTCTCCGCCACACGCAAAATGCTCATCCTCAAGTAGGAGCGTGCTGTGCACGCGATAAATAATGTTTAATCGGCGAGGTTTTGACACCTCGCCACAACCTATTATCTTTTGTAGCATAAACTTCCAGTTTGTGCGGGCATTTTTGTAGCATAAACTTCCAGTTTGTGCGGGCATTTTTGTAGCATAAACTTCCAGTTTGTGCGGGCATTTTTGTAGCATAAACTTCCAGTTTGTGCGGGCATTTTTGTAGCATAAACTTCCAGTTTGTGCAAGCGTGTATAGTAAGGCGGGGTTTCCCCGCCCGCATTCCGCGTTTTCCGCGCCTTCGGCGATTTGCGGCGTACTCGCCCAAATGCGACGTGCATTCAGACAAACAAAGGAGAAAAAAAAGATGTTAAAACGATTGACAAACTTAAACATATTTCTAATTCTACTCTTGACGGTTTCCGTTTGCATATCAGGCATTGCCGAAGCGAACAACGCACCCACGCCTGTGGGGACAATCCCCGATCAAACGTTACAATTTGGCGGGAGTAATGTCAAATTTAACGTGAAACAATACTTCAGCGATCCCGATGGCGATACGTTGTCGTTCAAGACGTACCATCGTTCCAATACCACAACAGTAGACATTATCGCCACTGCCGCATGGAATGTCACACTCAAACCCAAAAACGGGGGAACTGTAACCATAACTTTAATAGCGAGCGACCCTGGCGGTTTAACAGCTTCGCAGTCATTCAGCGTTAAAGTGGAAAAAGGTCCAGAGGCAAGCGGCACAATTCCCGACGGTTCGCCAGGCATCGGCGGCACAGCATACAGTGTGGACGTGAGCAGCTACTTCACCGACGCAAATGGTGATACATTGACCTACACCGCCAGCTCGGCAGATACGACAAAAGCAACCGTCAGTGTGTCAGAGTCCACAGTCACTGTCACGGGAGTCGCAGTAGGGACAGCAACAATAACTGTCACAGCCACTGACCCCGGCGGATTGACCGGAACCCAGACCTTCTCTGTGACAGTGGTACAACCCAACCGCGCACCGACCGCCGTAGGGACAATCAGCAATAAAACTTTGAGAGTCCGTGACAATCCCATTTCAATTGACGTGAGTAGCAACTTCAGCGATGCCGATGGCGATACGCTAACTTACAGCGCCAGCTCCTCGGACAGCAGCATCGCAACGGTGAGTATGTCAAGTGCTACCGCCACCGTCACAGCCATCAGCGGCGGGAATGCCACGATAACCGTCACTGCAACTGACCCCGACGGATTAACCGGAACCCAAACCTTTTCTATCCATGTACCAACGCCGATTCCAGATCAACTCTTGCAACTCGATGGAAGCGGGGTCTCCATTAACCTGAGTCTATACTTCAGTTGGTATTTGGGCTTTAACTTAGATGCAACTAACACTAATTCCGATGTAGTGGGGATAACCCTTCACCGTACCGACCCCCCTCGAATAAGTCTCACACCGAAAGCAGCGGGGACCGCAACTATTACTGTAACGTTGAATCACAACTCAAAGAGTTTCGACGTTAAGGTGAACAAAGCCCCTGAGGCAAACGGCACAATTCCCGACGGTTCGCCAGGCATCGGCGGCGACGCATACAGTGTAGACGTGAGCTCCTACTTCACCGACGCAAACGGCGACCCGTTGACATATACGGCTGTCTCTTCCGATACCACCAAAGCAACTGTGAGTGTGTCAAATTCGACGGTAACCGTCACAGGCTTGGTAGTAGGGACCGCCACGATAACCGTCACTGCAACAGACCCCCACAATACGTCTGGAACATCGACCTTCACGGCGAATGTATATCAACCCAACCGCGCACCTGTCGCCGAGGGCACGATTGCCGACCAAAAGGTAAAACTTAGCGCGAGCACTACCACAGTTGACGTGAGTAGTTATTTCAGTGATGCAGATGGGGATACGTTGACATACGCGGTTACCTCCTCGGATACGGGTGTTGCAACCGTGAGCATCTCAAACACCACGGTCACTATCACGCTGGTAGCAACAGGCACCTCCGCTATAACCGTCACTGCAACAGACCCCGCCGGGACATCTGCCACACAGACCTTCGACGCAAAGGTCTTCGATGGCCCCATTACTGTCGGGACAATTCCCGATAAGTCACTCATAGCTGCTGATGGCTCTGACCCTAACTATATAGGCAGTCCTGTGAATCTGGCCGCTTACTTCGATGCTGTTGACGCTTTGACCTATACGGCTGTCTCCTCCGATACCAGCAAAGTCACCGTGAGCCTTTCTGGTACAGCGGTAACCCTCAAACCCGTGTCAGCTCTGTCAGTAGGCACAGCAACAATAACTGTCCGGGCGACTGACCCCGACGCGAAGTATGCCACACAGACGTTCACCGTGAAGGTGAAGGGAAAACCGGTCCCCAACGGCACAATTCCCAGTCAAACGATAACAATTGGTGGAAGTAGTATTACAATAAACATTGGCGGCTACTTCATCGAGCCTGATGGACAGACCATGACTTATACGGTAAATGACTCGTTCCTCGGCGGCAACGAGCAGGTGGTGTACAGTATAAGTGGCAATATATTAACCATTACGCCTGGGTCCAATCCTTCCACGGGGACGGGGATAGTAACGATACTTGCAAAGGATCCCGATGGACTGGGTGGGGTGCAGCGATTTAGCCTAACAGTGCAGTCGACGACGAACAACGCACCCGCAGCAAGTGGAACCATTCCCGATAGCACCAAGAAGGTTGGGCACACTGCATACAGTGTAGACCTGAGCGGTTACTTCAGCGACGATGATGGGGATACGTTGACATACACGGCGATCTCCTCCGATACCACCAAAGCCACCGTGAGCCTATCGGCTGCAACGCTTACTGTCACCCCCGTGGCAGCGGGAACACCAACAATAACCGCAACGGCAACTGACCCGAGTGGCGCGTTCGCGACACAGTCCTTCACCATGACGGTGAGACCAGCAAACCGCGCACCCGTAGTGAGTACCGAAATTCCCGACCAAAAAATAGAAAGAAGGTCTGGTTCTGGTGTAACTGTTGATCTACCCCTTGGAGATTATTTTAGCGATGCGGATGGGGATGCGTTGACATACACCGTTAAAACGACTTCAGGGCAGCATGTCGTCTGGGCGGGTTTCCATCCGACAAGGCCCTCGACCACGCTATCTCTTGTTTCGATGCCTACAGAATCTCCGAATGATTCAGGAACAACAACAGTAACCGTCACAGCTACAGATACCGAAAGCGAAAGTGTAAGCGATTCGTTCACCGTTACCACGAGCATACCTCCAACCGCGGTGGGCACAATTCCCGACGTAACTGTGAGTCCCAATGGCGGATCCGGTACGGTGGCTTTGGCGGGTACCTTCAGCGACGATGATGGGGATACTTTAACTTACTCGGCGAGTTCTTCCGATACCACCAAAGCAACGACCCAGATAGTGTCCCAGCCATTCTTCGGTGTTCGAATCGATGGAAAAAACGGTGGGCCAGTGACAGTAACAGTAACTGCCACAGATCCCGCCGGTTTTACAGCGTCCCATACCATAAAGGTAGCTGTAGGCAATCCGCCGACCACTGTGGGAACAATACCGAATAGAACCAGTAAGTTCGGGTGGGGGAATATCAATACGGATGTCAGCTCCTATTTCAACGAGCCTGATGGGCAGGCGTTGTCCTACTCAGCCAGCTCTTCAAATACCGGGGTAGCATCAGTGAGTGTATCGGGTTCAACTGTCACGGCTAAGCCACAGGGAACAGGGAACTCGACGATAACTGTCACAGCCTCGGATCCGAGCGGGTTGACCGCAACCCAAACCTTTATTGTCTATATTCTGCCCGGTTTCGCAGACGCTATTCCGGGACTGAGCAGTGAGGAGCAATTGCTACTCGGACAGTTGCTGACGTATGACACAATCATTTTCAATGAACTCCACAACAGCTCAGACGATACAAACGATTGGTTGGAACTCCGAAACGTCAGTGGTGCTGACCTTCCGCTTGATGACTGGCAACTGACTGTCCGGACAGAGAGCGGTGAGGCAGTTATCAAGTTCCCCGCAGGCACGGTTATCCCCGCAGGTGATGTCCTCCTACTCACCAACACAGCGGGAGGTCGCGAGCAAAGCTCGCTCCTACAAGAAGATGGCGAGATGGCGACAGCCGATGATATGTCTGTGTTATCTGTGGTTTCTGAAGCCTTTGTGTTGCCACAGGCGGCATTTGCATTGATCCTACGAAGTCCGACAGTGTTCGGTGATATAGCCGGCAACTACTTTGAAGGGGACCGCCCAGAAACCGCCCCCGCGTTCACCGTAGACACGGCATGGGACCGCACCCAGCCGGTTGCCTTCGGGTATCGCGCCGAGGCGTGGGCAAAGAGCACCTATCAAAATGGGTTGGGCACCCCCGGCTATCTGTTACCCTCTAATAGAAGCGACCTGAACAGGGATGGGGTTGTGAACATCTTTGATTTAGTGTTAGTCGCCTCGCAATTCGGGACGACAAGCACAACTGCCGATCTGAATGGTGACGGCACTGTCAGCATGGCAGATTTAGCGTTAGTTGCCGGGGCGTTAGGTCCCGCTATCGGTGCACCAACAGCGAGTCAGTCCACTGCCGCGGTTGTCAACAATTGGCTGAAGCTTGCGCGTCAAAACGCATCAAATGTCGTGAAAACGTCTATCCCAGAAGGGTTCTCTTACGCCCGCGGGATACAGGTGCTTGAAGACTTAGCACGTGCGTTGACACCTGATGCAACCGCGCTCTTAGCGAACTATCCGAACCCGTTCAATCCAGAGACATGGATACCGTATCAGTTATCAAAAACGGCTGACGTAACGATAACGATATATGCGTCAGATGGGAACGTTGTTCGGACGTTAGCATTAGGGCATAGGGATGCGGGCATGTATAAGACCCGTAGTCAAGCCGCGTATTGGGATGGCAAAAATGCGTTCGGCGAGTCCGTAGCCAGCGGTGTGTATTTCTACACCCTCACCGCCGGTGACTTCTCCGCCACGCGCAAAATGCTCATCCTCAAATAATTATTATTTGTCAGAATCGCGGAAAACACAGAGGACACAGAGGACACGGAAAGAAGAGGTTGTTTGCTAACCTGTCCGCATTTGTGAAGGGGAACTGAAATGCACAAAAGTCCCTTCCGCGTTTTCCGCGCATTCCGCGATTCAGACACAAAAGAGAGCAGAAGTTTAATAAATTTATTTAAGGAGAACATAATAATGTTACGACAATGGAAAATCCTAATTATTTCTTTAGCATTAATCATCGTAGGTTCCGTTTTCATGCTAGGCGTTGACGAGGCATTCGCCGCGCCAAATCCGCCAAGCTCTTTCAGTGTATCCAACGTGACCAGTAAAGGCTTTAAAATCAGCTGGTCGGGTGGCCCGGGCTTTGGATGGTACGCTGACAAGTGGAACTTCCGACACCGAAAAAAGGGCGACACAGACTGGACGGAGCAAGGTGAAGGTGGCTATGATTCAATTTCGATTTCTGGTCTAAAGGCAGCCACCACTTATGAATACCAAGTGAAGACTCTGGCCGGAACTTTTGGTTTTTTTAAGAAATGGACCAGCTGGTCGTCAACACAGGAGGCAACGACGAACAGTCCTCCACAGACGAAAGGGACCATGCCCAACAAAACGCTCAAAGTTGAGACTAACACGACAATAGATGTGAGCGGTTATTTCACCGATGCCGACAACGATACACTCACCTATGCGGCATCCGTAGAGAATACCGATGCAAACGTCAGCGTGAGCCTATCAGAGGCAACGTTAACCCTCACACCGGGCGCGAGTGTCGGGACAGCCACAGTCACGGTGACCGCCAGTGATGTGGACAGCACCGCCACGCAGACCTTCACGGCAACGGTGACTCCAAATCAGGCACCGCAGCCGGTGGGGACAATTCCGGACCAAACACTAAAGGTCGGTGGTACTGACCATCTCGGACCTCTGGCAGTCGTTATAATTAATAATATAAGGTTCTATTTCAGCGACTCTGATGACCATACGTTAACCTATAGTGCAACCTCATCCGATACGAGCATAGCCACAGTGAGTGTTGCAGAATCAACCTTTATGACCCAATTACTCACCAGGGCTGTAGGTGAGGGGTCGGCGACAATCACCGTCACAGCAACGGATAGCCTCGGTGCCACCGCCACACAGACCTTCACGGCAACTGTGCAGCCAAACTCCGCACCGACCACGGTGGGCTCTATTCCTGCCCAAACGGTATCTTTGAGTGGATCCGCTGAGACAGTAGATGTGAGTAGTTACTTCAGCGATGCCGATAATAATCCGCTAACCTACACTGCAACCCCATCAGATACGAGCACAGCCACAGTGAATATCGTGGTGTCAGACGCAACGCTCACCATCATCCCAGTAGTTGCAGGGTCGGCGACAATCACCGTCACCGCAACGGATACCGCCAACGCAACTGCGACACAGACTATCTCTGTCACGGTCGTTACAAACCGAGCACCGGTGCCGGAGGGAACTATTCCAACCCAAACCTTGGGTGTCGGCGGCACAGCTGCGACAGTGGATATGAGTCCCTACTTCAGCGACCCCGATGGGAATTCACTAACCTATGTTGCAAGACCAGCCGATACGAGCATCGTCACAGTGACCCGGTCAGGGTCAACGTTCACCATCACACCCGTGGCTGCGGGCACGACGACAATCACCGCGCAGGCGAGTGATGACAGCAACGCATCCGTTACGCAGACCTTCTCTGTCACAGTCGTTTCAAATAGAACCCCGATCAAGGTGGGTACAATTTCGAGCCAATTGGCGAGAGTCGGTAGCACTGCTGTGACACTTGATGTGAGTCCCTACTTCAGCGACCGCGATGGACATACATTAACCTATAGCGCAACCTCATCTAGCACAAGCAGAGCTACAGTAAGCCTGTCAGGATCAACCGTAACCATCACCGCAGTGGCTGCGGGGTGGTCAACAATAAGAGTGAAAGCCACAGACATCCACAACGCAAGTACCACACAGAGTTTCTCGGTCAAGGTCGTTGCAAGCGACGCGGTGGTCCGTGTGGGTACAATTCCGGCACAAACGGTGGCACTGAGTGGAACTGGCGTTGCGACAGTGGATGTAAGTAATTACTTCAGCGGTCCCGATGGCGATACGTTAACCTATAGTGCAACCTCATCCAGTACGAGCAGAGCCACAGTGAGCGTGTCAGACGCAACGGTAACCATCACCGGCGTAGCTGCGGGGTGGTCGACAATAAGGGTGACCGCGACAAATAGCAGCAACGCATCCGCTACACAGAGTTTCTCTACCAGGGTCTATGCAAACCGCGCACCGACCAAGGTGGGCACAATTCCGACGCTCAATACTGCTCAGACTTGGAATGAGCAGTTCGGCGTTAGCAGCTATTTCAGCGACCCCGATGGCAATACATTGACCTACGCCGCAAGCTCCTCTGATGACACTATAGCCGAGGCAGGCATTAGTAGCACGGATAGTTCGGCGGTGTATGTCTTCGGAAATGGTGTGGGAACAGCGACAATTACGGTAACGGCAACAGATCCAAGCAGTGCGACTGCTACGCAGACCTTCTCCGTTGAAGTCGCTGCCGAGGTACACCAGGTTGATGCCGTGCCGGGTCTCAGCAGCCAAGAAATATCGCAACTCGCGGCATTGCTCACATACAATACGGTTATCATCAATGAACTCCACAACGGTTCTGTTGATGCCACCGACTGGCTGGAACTCCGAAATGTCAGTGGTGCAGCACTTCCGTTGGACGACTATCAACTCACGATTCGAACGAGCAGAGGGAATGTGATCGTCCCGTTCCCCGCTGGCACGGTTATCCCCGCAGGTGATGTCCTCCTACTCACCAACACAGCGGGAGGTCGCGAGCAAAGCTCGCTCCTACAAGAAGATGGCGAGATGGCAACAGCGGATGATATGTCCGTGTTATCTGTGGTTTCTGAAAAGTTTGTGTTGCCACAAGCACCGTTTGCCTTAATCCTACGAAGTCCGACAGTGTTCGGTGATATCGCAGGGAATTACGTTCAAGGCGAAGCCGTAGCACCGACCCCCGCATTCACCGTAGACACGGCATGGGACCGCACGCAGCCGGTTGGATTCGGGTATCGCGCCGAGGCGTGGGCAAAGAGCACGTATCAAAATGGACTCGGCTCCCCAGGCTATCATCCTATGATGCCATCAACGGATTTGAATAACGATGGGGTTGTGAACATCTTCGATTTGGTGTTAGTCGCCTCACAGTTCGGGACGACAAGTGCAACCGCCGATTTGAATGGTGATGGCACTGTCAACATGGCAGATTTAGCGTTAGTTGCTGATGCGTTAGGGCCCGCTATCGGTGCACCGACAGCGAATCGGTCTGCTGCCGCTGTCGTCAACAATTGGCTGCGTCTCGCACGTCAAAGCGAATCAAAAATTGTCAAAACCGCTATGCCAAAAGGTTTTTCCTACAGACGCGGGATACAGGTACTTGAAGAGTTAGCACGCGCGCTAACACCGGGGACAACCGCACTCTTAGCGAACTATCCGAACCCGTTCAATCCGGAGACATGGATACCGTATCAGTTATCAAAAACGGCTGACGTGACGGTAACCATCTATGCCTCGGATGGGAACGTTGTTCGGACGTTAGCATTAGGGCATAGGGATGCGGGCATGTATAAGACCCGTAGTCAAGCCGCGTATTGGGATGGCAAAAACGAGATAGGCGAGTCCGTAGCCAGCGGTGTGTATTTCTACACCCTCACCGCCGGTGACTTCTCCGCCACCCGCAAAATGCTCATCCTCAAATAATGTACTTAATCGGCGAGGTTTTGCGGCGTACTCGCCCAAATGCGACGTGCATTCACAACCTCGCCAGCAATCGAGAGGGCGTAAATCCTAGCTATAACGCTAGCCTGAACTTTAAATATTAACCTAAGTTGCCACATAGTAGCATAATCTTCCAGATTGTGCATATGTGCCACATAGTAGCATAATCTTCATGAAGATTAAGAAATTAATTCGGTAATTTCTGTTTTTATGTTATCCTATTGTCCCAGGAGGTATTGTCTTATGTCAAAACGCCATGAACTTGAACTCAGTAAAGATGAACGCCAAAGACTGATTGAACTCCGCGATACAGGGGAACCCGCTTATCTTCGGGAACGTGCGGCTGCCCTGCTAAAGATAGCCGCGGGAACTTCTCCACACCGAGATCCGGACACTGTTTATGCCTGGCTTCGCCGATACCAAGAAGAGGGCATTCAAGGATTGTTTCATAGACCGGGCCGTGGCCGCAAACCCGCGTTCGCCCCCAAATCCCCCGAAGAAGCAGAAACCGAGGCGTTGACGGCTATAGGACAAGACCCGGGACAAGTCAAGGCACATCAAACGCGCTGGACGCTTCGCACGGTTGGCGAGGTTGTGCCGTGGCTTGCTAATATCTCTGTGCCGGGTATCCATCAAATCTTCTCACGCCTGGGCATCAGCTATAAGCGTGCTAGACTGTATTTGCAGAGTCCGGATACAGACTATGCCAAGAAAATCGAACGGATACAGCAAGTTTTAGAAGAGACCCATCAAAACCCACGAACACGGCTGTGCTTTATCAAGATGAGTTCTCATTTTACCGAAACCCCACTATAGCAAAAGACTGGGCACAGACAGGGACAAAAACGCCATTAGCCCATCAGAATCAATCGGATAAAACTATTTATGGTATCGGTGCTATGAACCCCCATACAGGAGACGTTGTTTATCAGCAAGTGCCAAGCTGCACAGTTGTAGCCCTCCATACATTTTATACCGAGATTTGCCAACGCTATCCCGACAAGCAACGGATTTATCTTATCCAAGATAATCGGGCGATACATTTTCACGCCAATTTGATGGAGGCACTGCTGCCGCAATCGGTCTCCTTTGTGAAACCGACCCCGCCGAATTGGACCGGAAAACTTTCCGAGAAAATCGGTGAACTGACAAAACTCCCGATTGAAATAGTGCAGCTGCCGACTTATGCGCCGTGGACAAATCCGATTGAGAAGTTATGGCGATGCGGCAATCGGTTCTGCATATCCATCGCCTCTGCGATGAGTGGGAGACCCTCAAAGACAAGGTGCTTGACTTTATGACACAGTTTAGAGGCGGCTCACAAGCATTGCCACATAGTAGCATAATCTTCCAGATTGTGCATATTTGTGTGCCACATAGTAGCATAATCTTCCAGATTGTGCATATTTGTGTGCCACATAGTAGCATAATCTTCCAGATTGTGCATATTTGTGTGCCACATAGTAGCATAATCTTCCAGATTGTGCATATTTGTGTGCCACATAGTAGCATAATCTTCCAGATTGTGCATATTTGTGTGCAAATTGGAAGTGAACCGGACAAATATTAGCTAATTATCAGCATATTTTCATTAAAGACGGTGTTTCCAGGTCTAAAAACTTATAAGTAGCAACTTGGGTAATATTACAAGGAGACATAATGCTTTTTTTCAAGAGAATGACAATTCTATTCTGCCTTATCCTCGTCGGCAGTCCTGTCTATGCAAACACAAACACGTTTCTATTCAAAAAAACCTTCGGATTTTGGCTCCAGGACCCTGTTATTTGGAGTGTACCTGTACCATCAACGAACCCGCATGAGCCAGCATATTATAAGGGGACTGTCAGTGAAATCTTCATTGTGAATGCGCCTGAACGTCTCTGGGTCTCCATTCGTAAATCCGACATACAAACTGGCGGGAGTATCCGTTTACTACCCCTTGGCAATGCGTTGAACAATGTCACAGAGAGCACCGCCGCGAATCAGGACCTCGTTATCGAGGCAAAGGATAACAGTAACCAGTGGGTGGCAGTCGGAAATGAGGATGAAGATAGTTTTATCCTCATTGAGAACGCCCACACTTTACCAACGGCCAAAGATAACCCTGGACGCATAATCCTTCGTGTATCGCTCGACACAATAAGCAGGGATTTGACACCAATGGCAACAGGACTTTCCGTGCGTATTCACAAACCTGATGGTTTTGTCGCACATAGCGCGGCACATTGGATACGTTACACAGTCTCACAATCCGTTTTTGATAGAGATGCGGATGGCGATGTAGACCAAGCCGATGTAGATGCGGGTGCCTTGGATTTTGACGAAGATGGCAATACAGATGATCCACAAGATAGAACTTTGCACCAGGGGGCACGGGATGCATACGGCACACCGCGCGCCGTGGGGACAATTCCCGCTCAGTTATTGACAAAGCCTGAGAATCAGGGGAAGACCGCCACGATTGATGTGAGTCCTTACTTCAGGGACCCCGAGAGCAATACCTTGACCTACACCGCAAGCTCCTCGGATACCACGATAGCGACAGTGAGTGTGTCTAGTGCCACACTAACGCTCACCGCAGGGGCAAGCGGAACCGCAACCATAACCGTGACAGCAACAGACCCCGACAGTTTGAGCACTACCCAGACATTTTCTGTCAAGACCGAAGTGATAGTAGCACCAGCACCCACTGCTCTGAAGCGCGACGACGGGTACCACGGTGCTACCTATTTTCCAATAAGGTGGACAGCACCTAGCACGTTGCGAATGGTCACAGGGTATGATGTCCAGTACCGTGTGAAAGGGACATCCGATTTCACAGATGCCGGCCACACAGGGACAGAGAGCACTTTTCGGGTCAGTGGATTGACACCGGAAACTACCTATCAAGTTCGCGTCCGGGCACGCCTCACGAATGATTTCAGTTCCTGGTCAAGTCTTTTGGAAGTTTCAACAAGGGTTAGGCCGCCTACCAATGTAACTGTATCCGATATAAGCAATGTCCCTGGTACGGCAGACTGGAGAGCTACGATAAGTTGGACAGCACCGAGGAGCAACAGCAACATTATCAAGTACAGGGTGATTTACACTGGGGGGGGCACCACGGCGCTCGTTGAACCCACAACCACGAGTGTTACCTTAACAGGGTTGACGGCGAGCACTTCTTATTCTGGCAACATAGCAGCAGTAGTAGGCTCTAACAGCGATGACTATGGTGAAACTGTTACTTTCCAATTCCAGACGGTACAATCTGGAACCGCGGATGCTATATCAGAACTCAGCAGTCAAGAACTCTCACAATTGGTTACCTTGTTCACTTACGACACGCTTATCTTCAACGAACTGCACAACGGGTCTGACGATGCAAACGACTGGTTGGAGCTCCGAAATGTCAGTGATGCTGACCTCCCGTTAGACGATTGGGAACTCACCATCCGGACAGCGGATAGTAATGTCGTTGCGCCGTTCCCCACAGGCACGGCTATCCCCGCAGGTGAAGTTCTTTTACTCACGAACACAGAGATGGCATCAGCAGATGATATGTCTGTGTTATCTGTCGTTTCTGAAGCATTTGTGTTGCCACAGGAAGATTTTGCCTTAATTCTGCGAAGTCCGACAGTGTTAGGGGACCTTGCAGGGAATTACGTCCAAGGCGAACCCCTATCAACAACCCCTCCGCTCACTGTGGATAAGGTGTGGGAACGAACGCAGCCAATCGTTTTTGGCTATCGTTCCGAGGCGTGGGCAGTGAGCACATACCAAAATGGACTCGGCTCCCCAGGCTATCATCCTCTGGCTCCATCAACGGATGTCAATAACGATGGTCTTGTGAACATTTTTGACTTGGTGTTAGTCGCCTCACAGTTCGGGACAACAAGCACAACCGCCGATCTGAATAGGGACGGCACCGTCAACATAGCGGATTTGGCTTTAGTTGCCGGTGCGTTAGGTTCTGCTATTGGCGCACCGACAGCAAATCAGTCCGATGCAGCGGTCGTCAACACTTGGCTCAAACTTGCACGTGAAAACGCCGCAAACGTCGTTAAATCCTCCATTCCGGAAGGATTTTCCTACGAACGCGGGATTCAGGTGCTTGAAGACTTAGCACGCGCATTGACACCAAATGCAACCGCGCTCTTGGCAAACTATCCGAACCCGTTCAATCCAGAGACATGGATACCGTATCAGTTGTCAAAAGCAGCAGATGTCACAATAACCATCTATGCCTCAGATGGCAACCTTGTTCGGACGTTAGCAATAGGGCATCGAGATGTGGGCATGTATAAAACCCGCAGTCAAGCCGCGTATTGGGATGGCAAAAACGAAATGGGTGAGTCCGTAGCGAGCGGTGTATATTTCTATACGCTCACGGCAGGCGATTTTTCTGCCACGCGCAAGATGCTCATCCTCAAATAACGTGCTTTAGGACTTCCGCCTTCCCCCCGCTTAAGAGCGGGCTGCTTGCCCGAATACTGGGGGGATAAAGGGGGGGTAAACAGCGATAAATAATGTTTAATCGGCGAGGTTTTGACACCTCGCCACAACCTATTATCTTTTGTATCACAAACTTCCCAGTTTGTATCTTTTGTAGCATAAACTTCGAGTTTGTGCGGGCATTTTTGTAGCATAAACTTTCGAGTTTGTGCGGGCATTTTTGTAGCATAAACTTTCGAGTTTGTGCGGGCATTTTTGTAGCATAAACTTCGAGTTTGTGCGGGCATTTTTGTAGCATAAACTTCGAGTTTGTGCGGGCATTTTTGTAGCATAAACTTCGAGTTTGTGCGGGCATTTTTGTAGCATAAACTTCGAGTTTGTGCGGGCATTTTTGTAGCATAAACTTCGAGTTTGTGCGGGCATTTTTGTAGCATAAACTTCGAGTTTGTGCGGTGTATTTTGTAGCATAAACTTTCGAGTTTGTGCGGGCATTTTTGTAGCATAAACTTCGAGTTTGTGCGGTGTATTTTGTAGCATAAACTTCGAGTTTGTGCGGTGTATTTTGTAGCATAAACTTTCGAGTTTGTGCGGGCATTTTTGTAGCATAAACTTCGAGTTTGTGCGGTGTATTTTGTAGCATAAACTTCGAGTTTGTGCGGTGTATTTTGTAGCATAAACTTCCAGTTTGTGCGGGGTGTAAAGTTTTTGGCATAGAGGCCCAAACTTTTGTTCTCTTTAGTCCCATAGGGACGCTATATTTATAGACAAGCGTTGCCTCGCCTCTCTTTAGTCCCATAGGGACGATATATTTATAGATTGAAAAAAAGCACATGCTTAATCACAAAACCTTAAGGAGAAAATGAAATGTTAAAAAGATTGACAAAAACAAACATATTTCTAATTCTGCTCTTGGCAGTTTCCGTTTACATATCAGGAATTGCCGAGGCGAACAACGCACCGGTCGTCTCAACTACAATTCCCGATCAGACGGTGCACGTTGGCGGAAGTAGTATCACAATTTCCATAGGCTCGTACTTCAGCGATCCCGATGGCGATGCGTTGATAATCGCGCAGGTTGCCGTAGATAGCGGCCCCGGGCCCTCAGAAAAATTACGAACTGTTACCAGCCTGACCTCTGTAGAGCTAAAACCCATAGCCGCAGGGACAGCAACCGTAAGGATCACAGTGAAAGACCCTGGGGGTTTAACTGCTGAGCAATCCTTCGGCGTTAAAATAAACCAAGCTCCCGCGGCAAGCGGCACCATTCCCGGCAGCACAATAGAGGTCGGTGGGACTGGCTATAGTGTGAATGTGAGTAATTATTTCACCGATGCCAATAACGATACCTTAACCTACACGGCCGCCTCCTCCGATACCGCCATAGCAACGGTGAGTGTATCAGAATCCACGGTAACCGTCACGGGGGTAGCCGCGGGGAGTCCCACGATAACTGTCACAGCCACAGATACCAGCAACACAACCGCAACCCAGACCTTCTCTGTGACCGTCAAGTACAAAGGCACCCCTACCGCTGTAGGGACAATTGCCAATCAGAATATGAATAGGGATTTTGATCCTATCACAGTTGACGTGAGTTCCAACTTCAGCGACCCCGATGGCGATACCTTGACATACACCGCTACCTCCTCCGATACCACTAAAGTGACAGTGAGTGTATCGAGTGCCACGCTTACCCTCACCCAATTAGCAACCGGCACCGTGACGATAACTGTCACAGCGACTGACCCCGGTGGGCTGAGCGTGAACCAGACCTTCTCTGTGACGGTGAGCCAACCCACCCAGCCGAGGACTGTCGGATCAATCCCCAATCACACGTTGAAAATTGGCAAAACACTTGTCATCGAAGCGAGGCAGTACTTCAACGATCCGGATGGTTCGTTCCGTTATACGAATAGTGTATCTAGCTCCGGACCCACCGTAGGCTCCAGCATTTCGGGGACACTAGCAACCTATAATGCCGTGGGGGGAACAGGGAACGTGACGGCTACTATCATAGCGAGTGGGAAAGGGCCAACGCTTCCGGTACCGCATGCCATACAGACCTTCACCATAACGATAGTCCAAGCCAACCGAGCACCCAGCACAGTAGGCACAATTTCAGATCAATCCTTGATTCTGGGGACGAGTAGTGACCCCACAATCGATGTGAGTAGCTACTTCAGTGATGCCGATGGGGATACCTTGACTTACACCGCTACCTCCTCTGATACCGCCGCGGTCACTGTCAGCTTGTCGGATACAACGCTTACCGTCACCCCTGTGGCTGCGGGGGGAACCACCACCATAACCGTCACAGCCACAGACACCAGCAGCACAACCGCAACCCAGACCTTCTCTGTCGGTGTCAAAGGGCCCCCGGTCACTGTGGGCACAATTCCCCTGCAAAAGTTGGAAGTCGGCGGGGCTTCTATCAGCTTTCACGTGTTTGATCTTTACTTCGATGAACCAGATGGCAATATGACCGGTAGTGGCATGAGCCATCCTAACACCGCTGTCGCTACAATCGGGATTAATCCCTTTAACAACCACTTGCTAACTATCAACCCGGTAGGAAAGGGCACCGATAGCGTCCGAATCACAATGATAGACCCGGAAGGCACCGCCACACAGCAGCTTAACGTTAGGGTGTACAGCGGGCCCGTCCCTAACGGTACAATTCCGAATGTTTCCGTAAATGTCGGTGGAAGCAGCACAGATGTCGACGTGAGTGCTTACTTCGACGCAAGTACTGGGAACACCTTAACCTATACAGCTGTCTCCTCTGATACAGGCAAAGCGACTGTGAGCATATCGGATGCAACGTTGACCGTCACACCCGTGGCAGCGGGGACTGCAACCATAACGGCAAGGGCAATAGATTCCTCTGGTAAGTCTGCCACACAGACGTTCACTGCAACTGTCGTGCAACCCAACCAGAGCCCGGTCGCCGTGGGAACGATTCCTTCCGATCAGTCGATAAAAATTGGCGGGGCTGCTATCACAATTGATGTGAAACCCTACTTCAGTGACCCGGATGGCGATGCTTTGACATATCATCTGTGGCGAACGAGTGGCAGCGGGTCCATAATATTCTCCTTTGTAGACGGCGTGTTAACCGTAAATACCAACGGTTACCAAACAGGGACCCCGCAGTTTAGGGCCGTCGCCAGAGATCCGGACAGTGCCTGGGCGGAACAGCGATTCTCCATAACAGTGAAGCCTGCAAACCGCGCACCCACCGCAAACGGCACCATTCCCAACAGCACTAAGAAGATTGGGCACAGTGCATACAGTGTGGACCTGAGCAGCTACTTCACCGATGCGGATGAAGATACACTAACCTACTTGGCGGTTTCCTCTGATACCAGCAAAGCGACCGTGAGCCTATCGGATGCAACGTTAAGCGTTACGCCCGTGGCAGTCGGGACAGCAACAATAACCACAACGGCGACTGACCCGAATGGCACGTTTGCAACACAGATCTTCACCATCACGGTGAAGCAGGCGAACCGCGCACCCGTAGCGAGTACGACAATTCCCGACCAAACAATAGAAAGGACATATAGCGGGTCTAATCTTAAAACAAATGTCCATATAGGGCTTAGCGATAAATTCAGCGATGCGGATGGGGATGCGTTGACTTATACCGCTACCGTGGCAATTACGTCTGCTGGATACTTCGTCCACGTCGACTTCCGTATGGGGGCAAGCACCCTAACCATCACTGCGCCTCAAGCAGACGTTGGGGGCTCAGGAACTACAACGGTAACCGTAACGGCAACAGATACCGACAGCGAAAGCGTGAGCCAGACGTTCTCCGTTACCACGAGCAGACGACCAACCACGGTGGGCGCGATTACCGAGCCGTTCTCTGTGACGCGCGGGGGAACCAGTACTCTTACGAATGTACCCAGTTACTTCAGCGATCCTGACGGAGATACGCTCACCTACTCGGCGAGCTCCTCTGATACAAACCAAATGAATGTCAGTGTATCGGGGAACAATCAGACGCTATCTCTATCAGGAACCACTCACGCGAATGTAACGATAACCTTAACGGCGACCGACCCCATCGGACTGACTGCCAGCCGTTCATTTAACGCAATTGTCGGAAGTCCACCGACAACTGTCGGAACAATCTCCAATATAAGCGCAAGAGTCGGGTGGGGTGCGGTCAACGTTAATGTCAGTTCCTACTTCAATGAGCCCGATGGAGACGCGTTAACCTACTCAGCGAGCTCCTCTAATACAAGTATAGCGAGTGTGGATGTGTCGGGGTCAACTGTCTCGGTTACGGCAAATAATGGAGGGGACGCTAGAATAACCGTCAAAGCCACGGATCCAGGCGGTTCGAGCGCAACCCAAACCTTTACTGCCAGTGTTCCCAACTACTTCATCGGTGAAGCAGACGCTATTCCGGGACTGAGCAGTGCGGAGCAACGGCTACTTGGACAGTTGCTCACTTATGATACCCTCATTTTCAACGAATTGTACAACAGCTCCAACGACACCAACGATTGGCTGGAACTCCGAAACGTCAGTAACGTCGATATCCCGCTCGATAACTGGAAGCTCACTATCCAGACAGGCGGTGGCAGTGTCATCATTCCGTTCCCCACGGGTACCGCTATTCCCACAGGTGAAGTGCTCTTACTTAAAAACACGGCGATGGCATCAACAGATGCCGCACATATCGTTATTGACTCTTTCGCATTGCCACAATCGGATTTTGCGTTGATCCTGCGAAGCCCGACGGCATTCGGTGACCTTGCTGGCAATTACTTCCAAGATGCAAGTCAACGCCCGGAAACCGCACCTGAGTTTGCCTTAGGGATAGTGTATGACCGCGTGCAGACAACAGTCTCTGGGTATCGCGCCGAGGCGTGGGCAATGAGCACGTACCGAAACGGACTCGGTTCACCGGGTTATCAACCATCAGTCTTAGTGGGTGATGTCAATAACGATGGTGTCGTGAACATCTTAGACCTGGTGATGGTCGCATCAAAGTTCGGGACAACGGGACATACAGCAGCGGATCTGAATGGGGATAACACTGTAAACATTCAAGACCTGGTCCTGGTTGCGAATGCACTAAATGACATTAGTGCCGCGCCGACTCCAAACCAGTCCGCTGCCGCGGTCGTCAACAATTGGCTCAAACTTGCCCGTCAAAACGAAGCAAACCTTGTTGCAACATCAATCCCGGAAGGTTTTTCATACCAGCGCGGTATTGAGGTACTTGAGCAGTTAGTCCGTGCGTTGACACCGGATACAACCGCCTTATTGGCGAACTATCCGAACCCGTTCAATCCCGAAACATGGATACCGTATCAGTTGGCAAAAGCCGCCGATGTCACGGTAACGATATATGCGTCAGATGGCAACGTCGTTCGGACGTTAGCAATAGGGCATCGGGATGCGGGCATGTATAAAACCCGCAGCCAAGCCGTCTATTGGGATGGCAAAAATGCGTTCGGCGAGTCCGTAGCGAGTGGTGTGTATTTCTACACCCTCACCGCCGGTGACTTCTCCGCCACGCGCAAGATGCTCATCCTCAAATAACGTGCTTTAATGCGAGTTTGAAAAAAGTTTTGACCTAGAGCGTTCTGTGGTAGTTTTAGCCAAAAACAGCACAAACTAGGAAGTTTATGCTACAATTATACCGCTTTTTTCGCGATGAAAAAGGTTTAGAGCAAACGGATATTTATTATCAAGCTCACGTTTTAATAGGCGAGGTTGTGAAACCTCGCCACAACCTTTTTTCTGGCACAAGGAGAATAAACAAACCATCATGATTAACAAAATAAGAAGCGGGGCGGTCGCTGCATTGCTGTTCTTATTTTTGCTGCCCCTTGCACCAGCCCAAATCACACCAAACCTCTGGAAGGAATTCATCGGAGAACCGGTACTCCTGGTTACACCCGGCCTTATCGACCACTCTTATGCAGGCTATAAAAATGGTGCGGAGGCGATACCCGACACCTTTACGCAGCCAGTCTACAATGTGAACGATTACGGTGCCGCGCCGAATGACAACGCATCGGATACCGCAGGCATCAAAGCTGCGCTGAGTGCTGCGAATGCCAATAGCCAGGGCGGTATTGTGTTTTTCGCGGCGGGACAATATGATATCTTTCTTGACGGTGAAACGGCCTCACCATTCAACATATCAAGAGACAATGTCATCATTCGAGGCAGCGGTGCCGAAGGTGCCGGCAACGGTGGGACCACCCTCAAAATGCACAACAACCTAAACGATTGGTTGTTCCGTACCGGCTGGCGTTCAAACGGGCAAGGTTCGGCAACAAAAGTTAAAGGCACTTTCATAAGGGGAACAAAGCATTTTGATGTGGAGAATGTAAGCTCCCTTAACAACCGGAGGTTTATCGAAATCCGATCAAACGGAATCCTCGGTACCGATTGGAGCCTACATTCTTCTCGGCTGAGAGCCGACATGCCTACGTCATATACAAGCATCCGGAACGGCATAAATATATACGAAATTCATGAAATTGACTACATAGATGGAGACCGCGTTTATGTAAAGGCACCTGTGCTCACCCCTCTCAATTCAAGCTTCACTGTCAATTGGCGAGATTTGACGGTGGGGGTCGGTTTTGAAAATCTGCACATAGATTGCAACTTCCAGCAAACCTACCGACATCTCGTTCAAAAAGGCCGGCGGGGTATCTTGCTTTGGCATACGGCGCATTCATGGATCCGCCAATGTCGATTCTCAAACGCCATCGATTCATTCAATCACCACGTTTCTTACAGCAACTCGGCACTTGGAATTATCATAGATGGTAGAGCTGGACACCACCCCGGAAGTGTGTCTCATTCAACATACTGTTTTATCGGGCTGTTAGACGATAATACCGACACCGGTGTGTGGCACGGCATCACTGTTTCTGCCACTTCCGCAGGAACTGTCGCTTGGGAAATTGGCGGAGCAACAATGAAAGGACCGGATACGCACGGCGCGCAGCCCCGCTGGACCCTGTTCGATAATTACGACAGCGTCAATCATCATTCTAGCGGGGGCTCGGTAGCAAACTTACCGCACCATCTCGATGGGTACACACGTTGGAACAACGAAGTCGATGCCAGCAGCACCTTTGACCTATGGGCACCCGGTGGATACAGTTTCGCTGTCACGCAAGCAAACCTGATCGGATACAACCCAGCGGGAGGGTCCAGTCCCGTCGATGCCTACGTCGAGGGATTCGGAAGCCGCGTCACGCCTGACTCACTTTACGAGGCACAACTACAACGGCGATTAGGCTCACTGCCCGCATGGGTAAACGCTGCAAAAACCAAGCATACCACGTTAATTGGAAATATTTCAGGGCAATCCGCAAGCACAGCTGATGCCGTGCCGGGGCTCAGCAGCACTGAACAGTTGCTGCTCGGACAGCTGCTTACTTATGATACGCTCATTTTCAACGAACTCCACAACGCGGCTGATGATACAAACGACTGGCTGGAACTGCGTAATGTGAGTGAGGCAGACATCTCTCTTGACAAGTGGCAACTCACTATTCGCGCGAGCAGTAGTAATGCGCTCGTCCCGTTCCCTGCAAGCACGGTTATTCCCGCGGGTGAAGTCCTCTTAATCACTAACACAGAGGAAGGTCACGAGCAAAGCTCGCTCCTACAAGAAGATGCCGAAATGGCACCGATAGATGCGTCTATTTCAGTTGTGGTTGCTGAAACGTTTGCATTGCCACAAACCGATTTTGCGTTGATCTTGCGCAGCCCGACAGCCTTCGGCGATCTTGCAGGCAATTACTTCCAAGATTCAAGTAAACGTCCAGAAACGGCACCCGCATTCACTGTAGGCACGGTATGGGAGCGCGTACAGATGACAGGCTCTGGGTATCGCGCCGAGGCGTGGGCAGCCAGCACTTATCGAAACGGACTCGGCTCACCGGGGTATCAACCCTCCGCTCTAACAGGCGATGTGAATAACGATGGTGTTGTGAACATTTTGGACCTCGTGCTGGTCGCCTCAAAATTCGGCACAACAAGTCCAATTGCGGACCTGAACAGTGATGGCACTGTAAACATCCAAGACCTGGTCCTGGTTGCGAATGCGCTAAATAACGTTAGTGCCGCACCGACTGCCAAACAGTCCACCGCCGCGGTCGTTAACAATTGGTTGAAACTTGCGCGGCAAAACGAATCAAAAATTGTTAAATCCTCCATTCCGGAAGGATTTTCATACACACGCGGGATTGAGGTGCTTAAAGAATTAGTCCGTGCACTAACCCCCGATACAACGGCACTCTTGGCGAACTATCCGAACCCGTTCAACCCTGAAACATGGATACCGTATCAGTTAGCAAAAGCAGCAGATGTAACCCTAACGATATATGCCTCGGATGGCAACCTTGTTCGGACGTTAGCATTAGGGCATCGGGATGTTGGCATGTATAAAACCCGCAGCCAAGCCGTCTATTGGGATGGCAAAAATGCGTTCGGCGAGTCCGTAGCGAGTGGTGTGTATTTCTACACCCTCACCGCCGGTGACTTCTCCGCCACGCGCAAGATGCTCATCCTCAAATAGGCCCGAGCTGTGCCCACGCCTCTTATGTAGGAGCGTGCTGTGCACGCGACCTCTTATGTCCGAGCGTGCTGTGCACGCGATAAATGCTATTTAATCGGCGGGGTTTTGCGGCGTACTCGCCCAAATGCGACGTGCATTCACAACCTCGCCACAACCTATGTCCGTATCAGAAAATGCTCCTACTTTTAATCTTTAGGAGTTGCTTGTTTCTCATGAATTCTGATACAATACTGGATAAGTGTGAATCCGAAAAAAGCAACTCGCTTTTTAGGTTCAAATAGGGGGTGATTTCCCCTATTTACTTTACCTGATATTATATCAATCTTGGGCACTTTGAACAAGCTAAAAACCTAATAAACACAAGCGTTTAAGGCGATTTAACAAATTTGCTCAAGTCCAAAACGACTTATTCCGAAGGAGAAAATGAAATGTTACAACGATTGACAAACTTAAACATATTTCTAACCTTGCTCTTAGCAGTTACCCTTTTCACCTCCGGCGTTGCCGTGGTAGACGCACAGAACGACCCCGGAAATGACCCCGGAAACCTGCCTCCAACAAACCAGGCCCCAAAGGCTAATGGTACAATCCCTGGCTTCACCTTGACTGTGGATGGAGTGTCTGGCACAGTTAACGTGGGGACCTACTTCAGCGATCCCGAGGGCGAAACCTTGACTTATACGGCTACATCCTCGAATACCAATATTGCAACCGTCAGTATATCACCAACCAACGTGCTAACTGTCACGGCAGTCGCAGCAGGGACAGCAACGATTACTATCATTGCTAGAGACCCCGGCAATTTGACAGCAGAACAGCAATTCTCTGTCACGGTGACACAATCTAACCAAGCACCCACCACCGTTGGCACAATTGCTGCCCAAACATTGACTGTAGGTGGGCCCGCTGCCACCGTTGACGTGAGTAGCAACTTCACCGATGCCGATGGCGATACCTTGACATACACCGCCAGTTCCTCGGATACCGCAGTAGCAACCGTGAGTGTGTCAGACTCCACGGTAACGATTACCCCCGTGGCAGCGGGTACCGCCACGATAACCGTCACGGCAACAGATCCCAATAGTGCGACCGCTACACAAGACATCTCCGTCACGGTGGAAGCGAACAGTGCACCGACAACCGTTGGCACAATAGCTGCCCAGACGTTGAGTGTAGGTGGGACGGCTGGCACCGTTGACGTGAGTGGTAGCTTCAGCGATGCGAATGGCGATACACTAACTTATACCGCCAGTTCCTCGGATACCGCAGTAGCAACCGTGAGTGTCTCAAGTGCCACGGTCACTATCACGGCAGTCGCAGCAGGCACCGCCACGGTAACCGTCACAGCGACAGACCCCAGCAGTGCGACCGCTACACAAGACATCTCGGTGACGGTGGAAGCGAACAGTGCACCGACAACCGTTGGCACAATAGCTGCCCAGACGTTGAGTGTAGGTGGGACGGCTGGCACCGTTGACGTGAGTGGTAACTTCAGCGATGCGAATGGCGATACGTTGACCTACACCGCCAGTTCCTCGGATACCGCAGTAGCGACCGTGAGTGTCTCAGAGTCCACGGTAACGATTACCGCCGTGGCAGCAGGCACCGCCACGATAACCGTCACGGCGACAGACCCCGGCAATCTAACCGCTACCCAAACATTTTCTGTCACGACCAAAGCGGGACCACCGGCACCCACCAATCTATCTGTCCTTTACACATGGTCTACCTCTGTTTTAGTGAATTGGACGGCTCCTACCACGAGTCTAACGATTACAGGGTATGATGTAGAGTACCGGGTGAAAGGTACAACCGATTTCACCGATGCCGGCCACACAGGGACAGGCACCATTTTTAAGGTCACCGGATTGACATCGGAAACTACCTATCAGATTCGCGTCCGGGCAAACGCCACAAATGATTCTGGCATCTGGTCAAGTCTTGTGGAAACCACAACGCTGCTTAGTCCGCCCACCGACGTGACTGTATCTGATATAAAAAGCGACGCTGCGACTATTAGCTGGACAGCACCGAGCGCACCGAGCGGCACCATTGACAAGTACGTGGTGCTTTACCAAGACCGAAGTCAGCAGCCGGTAAACTACACTGAGGCTGAGACCACAACGACCAGTATTACACTAACAGGACTCAGTCCAGCCACCAGTTATGGGGTCCTCGTAGCAGCAAAGGTAGGCACTGAAATAGGTGAATATGCCGGCCCTACCAATTTCTGGACAAAATTACTAGCTAGTCCGGCAGATGTTGTTCCGAGCCTCAGCAGTCAAGAACTATCACTGCTAGGTAAATTGTTAACCTTTGATACCCTCATCTTCAATGAACTGTCCAACGGCTCTGACGATGCTAAAGACTGGTTGGAGCTTCGCAACGTGAGTGCAGAGAATCTGCTACTTGACGACTATCAACTCACTATCCTAACGGATAAAGGGAGTAGTGTCGTCCCGTTCCCCGCAGGCACGGCCATCCCCGCAGGGGATGTCCTTTTACTCACAAACACAGAGATGGCATCGGTGGATATGACCGTTCTGTCTGTGGTTTCTGAAACGTTCACATTGCCGCAAGCCGATTTCGCGCTAATTCTACGAAGTCCAACAGCATTCAGTGATCTTGCCGGTAATTATTTTCAAGGCGAAGCAGAACGCCCGGCAACAGCACCCGCACTCACAGTGGACACGGTGTGGGACCGCACACAGCCGATTGTTTCCGGCTATCGCGCCGAGGCGTGGGCAAAAAGCACGTATCAAAATGGACTCGGCTCCCCAGGCTATCAACCTCAGGGGCCATCAACGGATGGCAATGACGATGGTGTTGTGATTGATACGGATATTAATAACGATGGTGTTGTGAACATCTTTGATTTGGTGTTAGTCGCCTCACAGTTCGGAACAACAAGCACAACCGCTGATGTGAATGGTGATGGCATTATCAACATTCAAGACCTGGTCCTGGTTGCAAATGCGTTAAATAACGTTGGTGCCGCGCCGACAGCGAATCAGTCCGCTGCAGCCGTCGTCAACAATTGGCTGCGTCTTGCGCGTCAAAACGAAGCAAACATCGTTGCAACTGCTATCCCGGAAGGATTTTCCTACGAACGCGGCATTCGGGTGCTTGAAGAGTTAGCACGCGCGTTGACACCGAACGCAACGGCACTTTTGGCAAACTACCCGAACCCGTTCAACCCAGAGACATGGATACCGTATCAGTTGGCAAAAGCCGCCGATGTCACGGTGACTATCTATGCCTCGGATGGGAACGTCGTTCGGACATTAGCGTTGGGGCATCGGGATGCGGGCATGTATAAGACCCGTACCCAAGCGGCATATTGGGATGGCAAAAATGCGTTAGGCGAGTCCGTAGCCAGCGGTGTGTATTTCTACACCCTCACCGCAGGCAATTTCTCTGCCACGCGCAAAATGCTCATCCTCAAATAACGTTAGGTCAGGCGAGGTGTCACAACCTCGCCATAGATAAATATTTCGGTAATCGGCGGGCAATGAATTGCTGCTACTACAAGCCTAATTGTTTGTAGTAAGGCGATTTATCGCCCGTTTCTCTTTTCAGCGAGAAACGCGAAACCTCTAATCAACGTGAGTTTGAAAAAAGTTTTGACCCAGTATGAGGAGCGGACTGTGCGCCCGAATACTGGGCAAAAAGTTCCCTGCATCTTAGTCCCGTAGGGACGATATCTTTATAGAAGCAGCCGTTTCCACCCCGCATCTTAGTCCCGTAGGGACGATATCTTTATAGAAGCAGCCGTTAAGGCCAAAGTTCTTAGTCCCGTAGGGACGATATATTTGAAAAAGAGGTTTCCATCCTAATTCTTAGCCCAGTATGGGCGTTATTTTTATAGGGTGACACACCATCTCCCCTCTTAGCCCAGTATGGGCGTTATGTTTATAGCGAGCCGAGACCGCCCCGCTACTATATTTCTGGTTTCCAATCGCCAATCGCTAATAAGGGTGTGATACTTCCGCCGCCACCCCGCGATATTTTTTCTGAAGAAAAATCAAACAGTTCGCAACTAATACCATTTTTATTAATTATTCTATCATTACCGGTTGTTAGAAATGAAACGGAGAACGGAAGACCCAAACTAAAAGTTTATGCTACGATAAAGAGCACAAACTGGAAGTTTATGCTACAAGACCGCACAAACTGGAAGTTTATGCTACGATAAAGGGCACAAACTGGAAGTTTATGCTACAAGACCGCACAAACTGGAAGTTTATGCTACAAGACCGCACAAACTGGAAGTTTATGCTACGATAAAGAGCACAAACTGGAAGTTTATGCTACGATAAAGGGCACAAACTGGAAGTTTATGCTACGATAAAGGGCACAAACTGGAAGTTTATGCTACAAGACCGCACAAACTGGAAGTTTATGCTACAAGACCGCACAAACTGGAAGTTTATGCTACAAGACCGCACAAACTGGAAGTTTATGCTACGATAAAGGGCACAAACTGGAAGTTTATGCTACAAGAACGCACAAACTGGAAGTTTATGCTACAAGAACGCACACAAACTGGAAGTTTATGCTACAAGAACGCACAAACTGGAAGTTTATGCTACAAGACCGCACAAACTGGAAGTTTATGCTACAAGAACGCACACAAACTGGAAGTTTATGCTACAAGAACGCACACAAACTGGAAGTTTATGCTACGATAAAGGGCACAAACTGGAAGTTTATGCTACAAGAACGCACAAACTGGAAGTTTATGCTACAAGAACGCACACAAACTGGAAGTTTATGCTACAAGAACGCACACAAACTGGAAGTTTATGCTACAATAAAGAGACATTTTCAATTAGAAATGGTATAACATAACAGAAAACCAAAACATTTTTGGGAGGAAAACGGCACCGTTTGCAACTCACCTGACCAGACATCGATAGCGTGTGTCGAAAAGTGTAACATTTACACACAAACCGCACAAAAAATGCAGACATGTTAGCAAAAACCTCTTTTTCCGTGTTCTCTGCGTTCTCTGTGTCCTCCGCGATTCTGACAGTTGTACAAAAACTTTACACCAGGGCCATTTAGTTTTCGATATTTTCCGCCGGTTTTTTCAACAAACCTCTTATAGTATTCGGTGCGAAGTGCCGCTCCTACAGAGGAACATATACACATATATAAAGTAAATCTTTAAAACTAAATGGACCTGCTCGTTTGTGTTATCTTTTGTAGCATAAACTTTCGAGTTTGTGCTATAATAATATTAGAATCACAACCTCTTGCCAATAGCTAATTGCTAATCGCTAACAAAGAAAGGGACATAATATGTCAAAAACATTTTTCAATTCAATAATATGCATAATTGCCGTCCTGTGCCTAACGGTAAGTATAGCAAATGCACAAGACTTCACAGATGGCGATATTGTTCACATGGAAGATAGCGGCACACTAACAGATGCGAACCTTGTTGAGGTCGGCAATACAAGTAGTTCCACAACGCTTAACCTCTTTTTTCGGGTATCCATTGATGCCAGCGTTCAAGCCGATACAAAGATTGAAGCCACTGCACTTGTACCAACAGGCGGAACTGCCCCAATACCGACTTTCTCCTACAAAGACGGCCAGCAGCAGTGGAAAGACCTACAAACAACCACGAACGAGGATACCGTCAGCATAGCGTATAGTGTGCTTGAAGGTATCGCTACCGCGCAAGGCACGACTGATGTTCAAGTACGGGCAAACTTTACAACTGTACCGTCCACGCGGTTTCAGCTGGAACTCAATACAACCACACTCGATCGAGTATACTTCGATTGTCAACCTGGAGCTGTGTCACGGGCAGTTTATGACGTGACGAATGATGGGAAAATTGACGCTCTAGATATTCAAGCTGTAGCTGTTGCAATGATCAACAATTCGCTCACCGGTGATGTGAGTGAAGATGGCAATATTAACTATGTTGACTTCGATCTCGTTACATTCGCTGTGAGATTAGGTTTTAGTTTACCACCACCGACTACAAACCGTGCCCCAACAAAGGTGGGAACTATTCCCAACCAAACGGTAAATGTCGGGGCAACCGCCACCGTTGACGTAAGTGCTTACTTCACCGACCCCGATGGTGACACGCTAACCTATACCGCCAGTTCCTCGGATACGGCAAAAGCCACAGTTTCCGTATCGAGTGCCACGTTGACCCTCACAGGTGTCGCAGTAGGCACCGCCACGATTACCGTCACGGCAACAGACCCCGACAGCTTGAGTGTAAACCAGACGTTCACTGCAACAGTTGTGCAGCCCAACCGTGCCCCGACCACCGTGGGGACTATTCCGAACCAAACCGTAAATGTAGGTGAGGATGTCACCGTTGATGTGAGTAGTTATTTCAGTGATCCGGATGGAGATCCATTGAGTTACGCCTTCGATTTTTCTGATCCGAGTAAAGTGAACGCTAGCACAACCGGCTCCACGGTTCTTTTAACCGGAGTAGCAGCGGGAACATTAACGGTAACCGTGACAGCGACCGACACCGGTAATTTGACTGCCACTCAAACCTTCACGGTGACCGTTGTGCAGTCGAACCGTGCCCCGACCGCCGTGGGGTCTATTCCGGATCAAACGGTGAATGTAGGTGGGACCGCCACAGTTGATGTGAGTAGTTATTTCACCGATGCGGATGGCGATACGCTAGTCTACACCGCTAGTTCCTCGGATACGGCTAAAGCCACGGTTTCAGTATCGAGTGCCACGATAACCCTCACAGGTGTCGCGGTAGGCACCGCTACGATTACCGTCACGGCAACAGACCCCGACAGTTTGAGTGTAAACCAGACGTTCACTGCAACAGTTGTGCAGCCCAACCGTGCCCCGACCACCGTGGGGACTATTCCGAACCAAACCGTAAATGTGGGGGCAGATGTCACCGTTGACGTGAGTAGTTATTTCAGCGATCCGGATGGAGATCCATTGCGTTACACCTTCGATTTTTCTGATCCGAGTAAAGTGAACGCTAGCGCAACCGGCTCCACGGTTCTTTTAACCGGGGTAGCAGCGGGAACATTAACGGTAACCGTGACAGCGACCGACACCGGTAATTTGACTGCCACTCAAACCTTCACGGTGACCGTTGTGCAATCGAACCGTGCCCCGACCGCCGTGGGGTCTATTCCGGATCAAACGGTGGGAGCCACTACCGTTACAGTTGATGTCAGTACCTACTTCAGCGATCCGGATGGTGATACGTTGAGCTATGCTGCTGTCTCCTCGGATACCACCAAAGTAACCGTCAGTGTGTCGAATGCAACGGTGAGCATCACACGAGCAGCTTTATCAGCAACAGGCACCGCCACGATAACCGTCACAGCGACTGACCCGGGCGGGTTAAGTGCTACCCAGACCTTCACTGCTAATGTTGGGCAGATTTACAGTCCACCAGTGGCAGAAGGCACCATTCCGAACCAAACACTGACTGTCGGTGGACCTGCTGGCACGGTTGATGTGACTAATTACTTCAGTGATGCCGGTAACAATATATTAACCTACACCGCTGTCTCCTCTGATACAAGCAAAGTCACAGTGAGTGTGTCAAATGCAACGGTAACCCTCACACCAGTTGCAGTGGGGACATCGACGATAACCGTTACAGCCACAAACCCCAATAATTTGAGTGCTACTCAAACCTTCACGGTGACCGTCGTGCCGCCCAACCGCGCACCACAACCAACCGACAGCGACATTCCGGACCAAACGGTGAATGTCGGTGCAACTGCCACGGTTGATGTGAGTAATCACTTCAGTGACCCGGACGGTGATACCCTCACCTATACCGCCGCCTCTTCGGATACCGCTAAAGCCACGGTTTCAGTCTCAAGTGCCACGGTAACCACCACAGGGGTAGCAGCTGGAACCGCAACCATAACCGTCACAGCGACTGACCCCGGCGGGTTGTCCGCTAACAAAACCTTCACTGTGACTGTCGTGCAGCCCAACCGCGCACCGGTGGCTGTAGGAACGATAGCGGATCGGACATCTAGTCCCGGCTGGACTATCACATTTAACGTGAGTAGCAATTTTAGGGACCCTGATGGCGATACATTAACATATACCGCTAGCTCCGCTGATACCACGATAGCAACCGTCAGTATCTCGGCAGCAGAGGTAAGCCTCAAGATGATCGCAGCGGGAACTGCAACCATAACCATCACAGCGACTGACCCCGGGGGATTGACCGCTACGCAGACCTTTTCTGCAATTGTCGTGCAGCCGAACCGCGCACCGGTAGCAGTGGGGACTATTCCAAACCAGACTGTGACTCTGAGTGGAACCTCTGGGGGAACCCCTGTTACAGTTGATGTGAGCGGTTATTTCAGCGATCCCGATGGGGATACCCTCACCTATACCGCTGCATCATCGGATACAACCAAAGCAACGGTCAGTGTGTCAAGTGCCACGATAACCCTAACTGGTGTCGCAGCGGGAACCGCAACCATAACTGTCACTGCGACTGACCCCAGCGGGTTGTCCGTTAACCAGACCTTCACGGTGACCGTTGTGCAGCCGAATCGTACACCGGTTGTCTCGGCGACCATGCCGGATCTAACGCTGAACGTTGGTGAAACTACCGATTCAATTGATGCAAGTAATTACTTCAGTGATCCCGACGGCGATGGACTTTTCATGAGTGGACTTCTCATATCCGATGGGACCGTAGTCACAACGCATTCGGTGACGAATCCTTCTACGTTCAGACTCACCGGAGCGGCAGTGGGGAACACCACGATCACCGTGAGTGTTATAGACCCCGATGGGTTGAGTGCTACACAGAACTTCACCGTGACTGTCGTGCTGGCGAATAGCACGCCAACAATCACAAACACAATTCCGGACATACAAATTTGGAACAGTTTCACCTACGATGTGTACGCACACGATTATTTCAGTGACCCTGATGGGGATGCGTTGACCTACACCGCAACCACTACCGATAGCAGCATCGCCCAGGTAGGCGTGGGGGGTGTGGGTAATTCTACGGTATCTATCCTCGCCAATGCTTTGGGGACAGTGACAATCACGATTACAGTCACAGATACCGGCGGGGCAACCGCCTCACAATCCTTTACTGCCACAGTCGTGCAATGGCCTCCGACCACGGTAGGCACCATTCCCGACCAAACCGTCATTGTGGGTGGGACTGCTACTATAGATGATGTGAGCAGCTACTTCAGGGCCCCAGATAACAAACCCCTCACTTACACCGCTGCATCATCTGATACAACCAAAGCAACGGTGAGTGTATCAAACGCCGGGGTAACCGTCACAGGGGTAGCAGGCGGAACCGCAACAATCACCGTCACAGCAACTGAACCCGCAGGGTTGTCGGCTGACCAGACCTTCACGGTGACTGTCCTGACGAACCGGGCACCAGTCATCACTGACGCTATCCCAGACGTAAGTATTGAGAACAGTCGAGTTTATGGTATCTACGCACACGATCATTTCAGCGACCCCGATGGGGATGCGTTGACCTACACCGCTACCACTACCGATAGTGCCATCGCCTCCGTAACCATAGGCGGCCCAGGTAATTCTACGGTATCTATCCTCGCCAATGCTTTGGGAACAGTGACAATCACAATCACAGTCACAGACCCGAGCGGGGCAACCGCCTCACAGGCCTTCTCAGCCACGGTAGTCCAATCTAACCGGAAACCGACCCCCGTCGGCACAATCTCGGACATAACGATGGGCTTGGGCACGACTGCCAGGCAGCTAGAAGTCAGCAGCTATTTCAGGGACCCTGATGGTGATACCCTCACCTACACAGCGAGCTCCGCTAATACAGCCTATGCAACAGTGAGTGTGTCCGATTCAACCTTAACCATCGCCAACGTCTCTGTGGGCGCAGCGGCTATAACCGTGACCGCCAAAGATCCCAAGGGTACAAGTGCTACACAGACGTTCACGGTAACCGTCAGGGCAAACACCGCACCGAGACGGACTGGCGGCCTCCCGGATTACTCTATTCGAGTACCCAATTCGGTCTCTTTCGATCTTAACACAATTTTCACCGACGACGATGGAGATCCATTGACCTATAGGGTCACCTCCGAGACGAAACCCTGGGGGACAGCCACCATATCGGGTTCAACCCTCACCGCAACTACCGAGCGGACTGGTGCCGTACCATCAGCGGAAACAGGACGATGGGATATATCTGTCGCCGCCAATGATGGAGTCGCAGACGCAACCAACAACGACTATCGAGTCTGGAGAATAACCGTGTGGCAACGCGGCTCAACGCAGTGGAATATACCAAACGCGGCACCCCAAACGGTTGGCACCATCTCCGCGAAAACCATCAACATAAACCAGCAGATTACCCTAGACACCAGCACCTACTTTAGTGAGGCTGATGGAGATGTCATGATGTACGCGGCCAGCTCGGACACAACCACCGTAGCAACCGCAAGCATCTCAGGGACTACTGTAACCGTCACCGGTGTCGCCTTGGGCTCAGCGACAATAACCGTCGTCGCTGACGATGGACAAAACACAAGAGCCAACCAGACATTCACTGTCACCGTGGCTAACACTAACAACAACGCACCGACAGCCTCGGGAACTATTCCCGCTCAAACGGTAAATGTCGGTAGCACTGGCACCGTTGACGTAAGCAGTTATTTCAGCGATGCGGATGGCGATGCGTTAACCTACACTGCAAGCTCTTCGTCTACTGGCACAGCAACCGTCAGTGTATCAAATGCCACGGTCACCATCACCGCAGTCGCAGCGGGAACAGCCACCATAACCGTCACAGCGACTGACACCAGCGGGTTGACCGCTACCCAGACCATTTCTGTGACTGTTCCAACGCCAAATAGCGCACCGACAACCGTGGGAACTATTCCCAACCAAACGGTGGAAGTGGGTGGCACTGGCACAGTTGACGTAAGCGGCTACTTCAGCGACCCCAATAGCGATACCCTAATCTACACTGTGTCCTCTTCGTCTACTGGCACAGCAACCGTCAGTGTATCAGGTGCCACCGTCACCATCACGGGTGTCACAGCCGCAACCTCAGGTGTAACCATAAGTGTCACCGCGACAGACCCTGGCGGCTTGAGTGCTACGCAGACCTTCACAGTAAGCGTGAAACTGCAGAACAGAGCACCGACCGTATCGAATCAGATACCCGACATAACCTTTGATCCGGGTATAGACGTGGTTATGTTTCCTTTGACAAATTTCAGCGATGCGGATGGCGATATCCTAACCTACACTGCAAGCTCTTCTGATACAAGCCTAGTCACGCTCAGGAGGGATGGGACTAGACTGTACCTTACGCCAGTCGCAGCGGGGACAGCCACAATCACCATCACGGTGTCCGACCCAGGTGGATTGACCGCTACGCAGACCTTCACTGCCACTGTGCCAGTGCCAAATAGTGCACCCACAACTGTGGGAACTATTCCCGCTCAAACGGTAAATGTGGGTGGGACTGCCACAGTTGACGTAAGCAGCTACTTCAGCGATGCGGATGGGGATACCTTAACCTACACTGCGGTCTCTTCGGCTACTGCCACAGCAACCGTCAGTGTATCAAATGCAACCGTCACCATCACAGGTGTCGCGGGAGGGACAGCCACAATAACCGTCACGGCGACTGACCCCGGCGGTTTGAGTGCTACACAGACTATCTCTCTTACTGTTAATAGTGCCCCCGCAACCGTAGGAACTATTCCCGCCCAAACGGTAAATCTCGGTAGCACTGCCACAGTTGACGTAAGCAGCTACTTCAGTGATGCCGATGGTGATACCCTAACCTACACTGCGGTCTCTTCGGCTACTGCCACAGCAACCGTCAGTGTATCAAATGCCACCGTCACCATCACCGCAGTCGCAGCCGGCACCGCAACGGTAACCGTCACGGCGACTGACCCCGGCGGTTTGAGTGCTACACAGACTATCAGTGTTACGGTAGCCAACCCAGCAGACGTGAATAGCGATGGCGTTGTTAACATCTACGACTTGGTGTTAGTTGCCTCACAGTTTGGGACCTCAAACTCAGCTGCGGATGTGAACGGTGATGGCACTGTAAACACACAAGATCTGGTCCGGGTCTCAAGTGCATTAGGAAGCGCGCCGACTGCAAATCAGTCTGCAGCAGCAGTCGCCAACAATTGGCTCAAACTTGCGCGTCAAAACGCATCAAACGTAGATAAAACTGCCATTCCAGCAGGATTTTCCTACGAACGTGGCATTCAGGTCCTTGAAGAGTTGGCACGTGCGTTGACACCGAATGCAACCGCACTCTTAGCGAACTATCCGAACCCGTTCAACCCAGAGACGTGGATACCGTATCAGTTAGCGAAAGCCGCTGATGTCACGGTAACCATCTACGCCTCGGATGGCAACATTGTTCGGACGTTAGCAATAGGGCATCGGGATGCGGGCATGTATCACAACCGGAGCCAAGCCGCATATTGGGATGGTAAAAACGAGATGAGCGAATCCGTAGCGAGCGGAATCTATTTCTACACCCTCACCGCAGGGAACTTCTCCGCCACGCGCAAGATGCTCATCCTCAAATAGGAGTGAGCGTTGCTCGTTCTATTCTTCAGTAGGAGCGTGCTGTGCACGCGATAAAGCGAGCGTTGCTCGTTCTATTCTTCAGTAGGAGCGTGCTGTGCACGCGATAAAGCGAGCGTTGCTCGTTCTATTCTTCAGTAGGAGCGTGCTGTGCACGCGATAAAGCGAGCGTTGCTCGTTCTATTCTTCAGTAGGAGCGTGCTGTGCACGCGATAAAGCGAGCGTTGCTCGTTCTATTCTTCAGTAGGAGCGTGCTGTGCACGCGATAAATAATGTTTAATCGGCGAGGTTTTTCATAACCTCGCCCCAACCTAACATGGACAGTTTGTGCTATCTTTTGTAGCATAAACTGTCCAGTTTTTTCCAAAGAGTGTAAAGTTTTAGCACACCCGTTCAGTATTCGGGCAAACGGTTTCCCGCTCCTATAGTAGGGTGATTTATCACCCGTAGTGTTGTTAGTAGTAGGGTGATTTATCGCTTGTTCCCCTTTTCGGAATGCAGAAAAAACGCAAAACCCATAATCCCAAACCTTCGATTGTTACGTCTCTTAATTCCGTGTTCTCCGCGTCCTCCGCGCCTTCCGCGATTCAGACCCCTCTTAAATTCCGCGTCCTCCGCGTTCTCCGCGTTAATCCGCGATTTGCGGCGTACTCGCCCAAATGCGACGTGCATTCAAACAACTTCTTCCCCTTCCATTCTTCCTGTTCCCCTTTTTCCGCCTGTTCGGACAGCGAGTTCGCCTTCCATTCTTCCATTCTTCCATTCCAACTTAAGCATCCAAAATCGGACGATTCAATCGAGAATGATACGGCGGCTCCATCACCGCCCGCTGCCGTTCATTTGCCCACTCCGGAATAGGATAAGCCGGAACATACGCCATATTTCCAGCCGTATATCGCGTCAAAATTGAGCGCCGCGGATGCTCCGCCTTCCACGGTAGCGTCCCGTGCGTCACAGCCTCCGTAAAAATCACAACATCCCCAGCGTCACACACCAACTGCCGAATATGTTCCTGATGTTTCTGATACAACCGCATCTCTTGCGGGCATGGGTAATTACTCTTATGGCTACCCGGTATAACGATTAAACCCCCCGCCCCTGGCGGCACATCCGTTAGTTGAAACGTCACAACAGTCAACCCGTTATGCATTCTACCATCACGGAAAACATAGTATTGATTCGGATCGAAACCGGGCCCCGATGACCCGTGAAAAATAAAACCTTCTGCCCCTTTATCCATAGAAAGTAGAAACATCTGGTGGTCCATACGGAACCCCTTTCCCAATATCACATTCAGATACGGGACAATTGTCGGATGTGCAAGCATGTGTCGAAACGGATTGCACCAGGGCTCCTCCCATCCGAGCATCCCACCGAGTTCACCTCTACCCTGTTCCCCCTTCAGCTCAGCCGAGCCGCCATCAAGCGTCTGCTCACGGGGCCGAATTCGGGCATGTTCACTATGTTTATCAATCGCCTCGTTCGCCAATGTCACCTCTTCAGGTGTGAGAACACCCTTAATAACAAGGTAACCGTTCAGATCAAACAGATATTTTTCGTCAGCATTCATGTATTATCTCCTAGATTGGTTTATGGTTTATGGTTTATAACCCAAGTTGCTACTTATAAGTTTTTAGACCTGGAACCACCGGCTTTAATGAAAATATGCTGATAATTAGCTAATATTTGTCCGGTTCACTTCCAATTTGCACACAAATATGCACAATCTGGAAGATTATGCTACTATGTGGCAACTTAGGTGTTTATAGCAAAAGATTCTGATGCACTTCAGAGATATGATTATAATCACAAACTCTTGCCAATAGCCAATAGCCAATAACCACTACACCGCATAAGCCACGGAACCGTCCTCGCGTAAAGGTGTCGTACCGGTATTCATCGGTCGATACGGTGTCTCTGCAATTAAACTATCGTCAAGTTCTACCCCCAAGCCGGGGGCTTCAGGAATTGGAATATATCCGCCCTCCCGTTCGTATGCCACCTTATACACAGCATAATCTGGCGACTCATCACCTTTCGTGTATTCCTGCGTAATAAAATTCGGAATACTCGTATCCAGATGCAGCGACGCAGCCGTAATAAGCGGCCCAAGAAAATTATGCGTCACAACCGCACTGTGATAAGCTTCAGCGATCGCCGCAATTTTCTTACAATGCGTTAACCCCCCAGCCAAACCGACATCCGGCCGTACGTATTGCGGACCGCCTGCCTCCAGCAGTTCACGAAATTCCCAGATAGTCGTCAACCGTTCCCCATTACCCACCGGGCTCGTCATCCGCTTCGCCAGCTCCGCTTGTGTTTTGATTGTATCTATCTGAATCGGATCCTCAATAAAATACAGATTAAACGGTGCCAACGCCGCCTCCAATACGATGCTATTCATCGGTGTCAGTTTCCGATGCACCTCCACAATCAGATCCAGATCCGGGCCACCGCCTTCTCGTGCTGCAGCAACCAGGTCCCGCGCTGTCTTCACCAGTCTATCCACAGTCATATCCTGAAAATTCCCAACCAACGGATCGAACTTAAGTGCAGTAAAACCCTCAGCAACAGCTGATTTCGCCGCCTCAAACATTGTCTCCGGAGTACCGGCACCGCCGAGAAGGTGCAACCGGATTTTATCACGGCAGTTTCCCCCCAACAGCTCCCAAATCGGCACCCCCAAGTGTTTACCCTTAATATCCCACAACGCAATATCCACCGCACTTATAGCCCCACTCAGCGCAGTCCCTTTAAACGGACCCATCCGATAAAGATATTGCCAGTGATGCTCAATTCGCAGCGGATTCTGCCCGATGAGATATTTCTCAAACGTATTAACGATTTTCTCAACCGCCTCCGGATAGCCCCAGCAAGCAGTCTGTCCTACACCGCTGATACCTGTATCGGTATATATCCGAAGCACGTAGCCATTCCCGATAAAAAACGATTCAATTTTATCTATTTTCATACATCGCTCCCCTAAGAAATTATTTTCATCTTACATCACTGCATTATATCACAAACCTCCGAATCCATCAAAGTTAAAAAAACGCAAAACCTGTAATCACAAACCTTTGATTGTTACGCATCTTAAACTCCTCGTTCTCCGCGCTAATCCGCGATTTGCGGCGTACTCGCCCAAATGCGACGTGCATTCAGACAACTTCCCCCGCTTCCATCCTTCCATCCATCTTTTGTACAGAAACTTTACACCCCCCCTATAATGGGTGTGTAAAGTTTTTGTACAAGTAGGACGGACGCATTCCCCTCCGCTCCTCTACTAGCGGGATATCGGTATTAGTCCCAGTATTCGGGCAAGCAGCCCGCTCTTTAAGGACGATATCTTTATAGAAGCACAAAACGCACACCCTCTCTTAGTCCCAGTATTCGGGCAAGCAGCCCGCTCTTCAAGGACGATATCTTTATAGAATGAAAAAAATGTTGTGGATTATTACCATTTATTGCCCATCGCAGCCCTGATTCTCGTAGAAAAACGCATCGCGCATCACAACCCTATACACGCGAGCTTGATAATAAATATCCATTTTCTCTAAACATTTTTGAGGTTCTCCGAAAAAAGCGGAATTGGAGCAGAAACCGCTGCTTCTATAAAGAATCGTCCTTGGAGAGCGGGAAACCGTTTGCCCGAATACTGGGACTAAGCGGGCAGAAACGGCTGCTTCTATAAAGATATCGTCCTTCGGGCTATTTCCCGAATACTGGGACTAAGAATCGGGGCGGAAACGGTTTTCTATAAAGATATCGTCCCTACGGGACTAAGAGGCGGGCAGAAACCGAGATGCCTATAAACATATCGTCCCTAAGGAGCGGGCTTCTCGCCCAGTATTCGAGCAACCAGCCCGCTCCTCATACTAGGGGAAAATTTTTCAAACTCACGTTATACGACACGATGGGCGATGAATCGCCCTACTACAAACGGGTGTACAAAAACTTTAAACACCCCTATAATTTTTCATTTGACTTTTTTTTAAAAATGTGCTACAATATATTCAATAAAATCGTGACACCGACAAAATAATACCTCATGCGGAGCCACGAGAGACAGTATTCGGGCAAACAGCCCGCTAGAGGAGGGACAAAATGAGCATAGAAATAGGCGGTAAAACATTTCCAACCGTAAAGGATGTGCAAACGCATGTCTACCAGATTTTAAAGGAAGCCCCCGTAGACCAACCGATTATGTCTTCGGATGCCGAACTCATACAAGAGCTTTTCTTACACCATCCAGAAGTAGAAGAAAAGCAAGGACTCGGCATATCTTACTTCAAGGTTGGCAGACATCCAGTAGCAAATGCCCGCGCATTTTGTGTCGTACGTATAGACGGTACCGCTGAAACATTCAGTATAAAAAAGTGTTTTACGAGATGGAGAATGAAAACAACTACCTCGCAAAGCAAAGGAAAAACCGCAAAAACTGCTACGACAGGAAAGCTTGGAGGAAAGATCGATCCCGCGCAACTTCAAAAGCGATTTGACAAAGTCGCCGAACTCTATAGCGAACTCGGAAAAGAAATCGATCAGATACACAAGCTCCTAATCGTAAAATAACGGATACGGGAGGAATACCAGACTCCCACCACAACTGCTATCTCACCAGATACAGCAGGGTAGGAATCGACACCTATATAATAGTCGAAGTCTATCCTAATTCCTCTTAGTGGTTCACTCGCCGGATATTTATGTTTATCAGAAACCCGGCGAGTGTGTAAAGTTTTGATCTCCCCGTTCGTAGTAGGGCAATTTATTGTCTGTCGGAGCCCCGTTTGTAGTAGGCCAATTTATTGCCCGTCGGAGCCGTTGGAGCCCCGTTCATAGTAGGGCAATTTATTGCCCATCGGAGTGATGTTTAGTAGAGGAGCAGGCAGCCCGCTCCTCAAGATTAGATTAGGACTTACGCAAATTTAGCAGAAACCTCGTAGGGGCGGGGTCCCCCCGCCCGCAGGTCTAGGTCTGCCTCTAAATCCCACTATCATTAGGGTTTATCAACGCGCTGCGTAAGTGTTGTAGATAAAAAACATTTGATTTTTATTTCAATTTTTGCTAAACTCTTTTCAAATTCCACAGCCGAAGGCAGGAAAATATGCAAACACAAGCCGAACTTTACGATATTGCGCTAACACATTTCGCAGAAAACGATTTAGAAGCCGCCGTCAACGCTTTCAAACAACTTATTGCTACATATCCCGACTACATCGAGGGATACCTCGGACTCGGACATGCCTATGAACGGCTCGGTTTATACGATGAAGCAATTGATGCCGTAAAAAAAGCCATCGACATTAACCCCGAAGACCCGCTTGCATATACCAGCTTATCTATCTGTTATCAGCGAAAAGGCATGATTCAGGAAGCCGAAGACGCAATGGCAAAATCACAATTACTGCAACGTTCACCCTAGTGCCCTAGACGTTAATCACAACATCTTGCTAATTGCCTCGCTGGCTAATGACTATTAGCTTATGGCTTATGGCAAGAACAAGAGGGGTTTGACGCGCGGCAAAAATCTGATTATAATCACAAAATCTTGCCAATTGCCAATCGCCAATTGCTAATCGCCAATAAAGGAGACAAATATGCTTACGCAAACCCAGGTCGACACCTTTCGTCAGAAAGGTTTTCTGCTCGGAAACCGTGTAATAACCGACGAACAGGTCGATGAATTGCGCACAGAACTAGCACGTGTCATCGACGCCTATGAAAAAACCGATGTCCCGCAGCCCGTCCGAATTGCCAACCTTGGCGGACGCGAAAAAAATCCTGTCTGGCAAATTGTTAATATTTGGGAAGCAAGCCACGCTTACAACCAGCTGATTTACAACCCGATTATTGTCCAAGAAATCGCACAACTCACATCCGCAACAGAATTGCGTGTCTGGCACGACCAAATACAATACAAACCCCCACAAATCGGCGGAATCAATAAATGGCATCAAGATTCACCTCTCTGGGGAATTCTTATGCCAAAAACCAGTCAAGTAACCGCATGGGTCGCCTTAGACGACGTTGATGAAACCAACGGATGTATGCGTATGGTACCAGGCTCCTATCACTGGGGACCGCAAATGCGATTCCTCGGCAGCGTCGGAGACATCCATTCAATGCATGACCACTTTGAAGACCATCCGCTCTCCGTCGAACTCTGTCCCGTACCGAAAGGCCATGTCCATTACCATCACTCCTTGACATGGCACGGTTCGCATGACAACAACAGCAGCGGTCCGAGACGTGCAATCGCTGTCCATTATATGACAAGCGAAACCCGATACGATGGCAATGGCAATCACCTCATGAAACAGTTCGTCACCGTCAACGATGGCGACAAATTAGCAGGAGAACATTTCCCACTCGTCATGGAAGCCGGCGTACCGACACCCCACACCCCATGAACCGGAGGCAGCTCGTAGGGGCGAGGTCTCCTCGCCCGCGTGCGTTCCGTAGGGTCGTGGTTTCCCCGCCCGCGTGCGTATCGTAGGGGCGAGGTCTCCTCGCCCGCCAATAGCCAATAGCCAATTGCCACCAGGAGACAAACATGCTCAATCAAACTCAGGTCGATACATTCCTTCAAAAAGGTTTCCTACTCGGGAGCCGTGTCTTAAATGATGCACAAGTAGAAGAATTACAAACAGAATTAGCACGCGTCATTGACGACTACAAAAAAGACGACATCCCACAACCGGTTCACATAGCAAACCTCGGCGGTCGAGAAGAAACCCCAGTCTGGCAAATTGTTAATATTTGGGAAGCAAGCCACGCCTACAACCAGCTGATTTACAACCCGATTATTGTCCAAGAAATCGCACAACTCACATCCGCAACAGAAGTACGCGTCTGGCACGACCAAATCCAATACAAACCCCCTGAAATCGGCGGCGTTAACATGTGGCACCAGGATTCACCCTACTGGCCAATTCTTACACCGAAAACCAGCCAAGTGACCGCCTGGGTCGCCCTAGACGATGTCGATGAAGCCAACGGGTGTATGCGTATGGTCCCGGGCTCTTACCACTGGGGCAATCAAATTTCGTTCCTCCATTCCGTCAAAGACATTCACTCAATGCCCACCCGATTTGAAGAGAACGAACTAGATGTCGAACTCTGTCCCGTACCGAAAGGCCATGTCCATTACCATCACTCCTTAACTTGGCACGGCTCCCATGACAACAGCAGTGGTCAGCCCCGGCGTGCAATCGCAGTCCATTATATGACAGGCGAAACCCGCTACGATGCCAGCGGAAACCACGTGATGAAACAGTTCGTCACCGTCCAGGATGGCGATAAATTAGCAGGAGATAGCTTCCCACTTGTCATGCAAGCGGGAACGCCAACGCGCCCGTAAAAATCAAGTACAGGAGATATTTATGAAAGTCGTTGATGCCATTGCAAAAGTCCTTAAAGCAGAGGGCGTGGAATACCTTTTTGCATATCCGGTTAACCCCATCATCGAAGCAGCAGCCAAAATCGATATCCGGCCCATCATCGTCCGGCAGGAACGTATCGGGTTACACATGGCAGACGCAATCAGCCGAATGACCTCCGGCCAACAAATTGGCGTATTCTGCATGCAAAGCGGCCCCGGCTCCGAAAACGCATTCGGCGGCGTTGCCCAAGCCTACGGCGATTCCGCACCCATTGTCGTTTTACCCATGGGATATGCGCGACCGCTGTCCCAAATCCAACCCAACTTCAATTCCGCCCTGAACTATCGGCACGTAACAAAGTCGTGCGAACAACTCACAGTACCAGAGGCACTGCCAGAAGTGATGCGGCGCGCCTTCACACAGGTCCGAAACGGTAGACCCAGACCTGCCCTTGTAGAAATTCCCGGCGACCTCATGTCGCAGGAAATTCCTGAACCCTTTGAACCCACACCGGTACCCAGAGTCCGATACGCACCCGACACCGCAGAAATTGAAGCAGTCGCAGACGCTTTAGTCAACGCAGAGCGGCCAGTTATCTATGCCGGGCAAGGTGTCCATTACGCCCAAGCATGGAACGCACTCAAAGAATTGGCGGAGCTCCTTGCAGCCCCTGTCACAACAAGTCTCGGCGGAAAAAGTGCTTTTCCGGAAGAACATCCCTTAGCCCTCGGCTCAGGCGGACGTTCTGTTCCGAAACCGGTACATCACTTCCTCCAAAACACCGACCTCCTTTTCGGTATCGGTTGCAGTTTCAGTAGAACAAACTTCGGCGTTAGAATCCCGCAAGGCACACCTGTCATCCATGCAACGTTAGACCCGGCAGATATCAACAAAGATGTCCCAGTCGAAGCCGCACTCGTCGGCGATGCCCGGTTAACCTTAGAGGGGCTCCTTGAAGCCGTTCGCGAACGGACCACCGGCACAACCCATAGCCGAACTGCTATTGTCACCGAAGAAATTCGTAATGTCAAAGCCGAATGGCTCCAACAGTGGATGCCCAAACTCACCTCCGATGAAGTGCCGATGACACCCTATCGCGTCATCTGGGACCTCCTACACACCGTCGACGTTAAAAACACCATTATCACACATGATGCGGGGAGCCCACGTGACCAACTTTCGCCATTTTGGCACTGTATCACGCCACTCTCCTATATCGGTTGGGGAAAAACAACGCAGCTTGGCTACGGACTTGGGCTAGCGATGGGCGCGAAACTTGCAAAACCCGACGCGCTCTGCATTAACGTCTGGGGCGATGCCGCCATCGGTTTCACAGGCATGGACTTCGAAACCGCCGTCCGAGAACGCATCCCCATCCTCTCAATCCTTTTCAACAATTTCTCCATGGCAATCGAAATTCCCATTATGCCCATCTCCACCGAAAAATACCGGTCCACAGATATATCCGGCAACTACGCAGACATGGCAAAAGCCTTCGGCGGTTACGGCGAACGCGTCGAAACACCCGACCAAATCATACCCGCCATCCAGCGCGGCATTCAAAAAACCCAAGAAGGTACACCAGCACTGCTTGAATTCCTCACGGCAAAAGAAATTGAGATTTCCAAATTCTAAAAAGGAGTTTTCAAATGAAACATCTTATAACTCTTCTCCTTATCGTTCTAACCCTCAGCTTCAACGCCTGGGCAATCAACAACGACAAGGCGCTCATGCTATACCTCCCATTTGACGAAGGCAACGGAGACACAGCCAAAGATGCAAGTGGGAATAACCTCGAAGCCAAACTTCACGGCGCAACCTGGTCTGACGAAGGCAAAATAGGCGGTTGCATACACCTTCCGGATACTGCAAAGTATTTGGAAATCGAATCCGTACCTGAACTCGACATTACAGACGAAATCACAATCCAAGCCTGGTTTTTCCCAGAACAGAACCAAGGCGACTCTAACCTAATGGGACGTAGAACAGCAGCCAACCTCGGAGGGTATTGTCTTCAGTGGAGTTCAAATCCCACCGGATTCCCACAAATTGAGACATGGATGAACGTCGGGGGTGGATGGCAGGGTTCACGAAACAAACAGACCATTAAGCCTGCGTTGAACGAGTGGCATCATGTCTCCTCCACCTTTGATGGCGACATGATTCGACAATATATAGATGGCGAATTGGATGTAGAATTTAAACCACCTGGTAAAAACATCCACAGCGTCGACATCGTCTTCCGCATCGGCAAATCCCAGACAGGACTTGCTGGCACAGTATGCCGTATTGATGAGGTCGCCATTTACAACCGTGCCCTCTCCGCCGATGAAATTAACCAAGACATGAATAAAGGCGTGACCTTTGCCGTATCCCCCGGTGACAAACTCGCCACAACCTGGGGCAATTTAAAACTCGTAGGGGCTGGGTCTCCCCGTCCGTAGGGGCTTATAACACGACGGGCCTCCGGACCCGTCTATCCTCTAAACCTGTTAAGCTTCTTCCTAAGGAGGAAACATTCATGAAAACCTACACGCTCATGATACTCACTATTTTTCTAAGCTTCACTTTCTGCCCAACAGGATTCACCGCAGGCGGAAAAGGGAACGTAAAACAACTTGGCGAAAAACTCTATATCTGGCATTTCGACGAAGGTGCTGGAAAAGAGACCGAAGACTCCACCGCCGGCTTAGTCGGTCAATTCCATGGCGATGTGACGTGGACTGAAGGCGTTGCGAACAGAGCCGTCCAAATGGCAGGCACAGCAGGCGATGCCGCCTTTATAGAGATACCTCATTCCGATGAAATTGATATAGACGAAGCCATTACCATGATGGCGTGGATTTACCTAGACGAACTGCCCGCCGGTGGGCAGGAGAACAAAGGCACCATCTTCTACAAAAACACCTACTATTTACAAGTTGAACCAGGGGCAGGGCAACTCGCCTACTACTTCTACGACACCGACAACCCCGGCTACCATATTTCCGATGGCAGGTTAAAGGCGAAGGAGTGGACACATGTTGCTGTTGTTTGGAACGGAACAGAAGCCCGGTTCTATATCAACGGCGAGCATGATGGCAAAGTCATCCCTCAAAAAGGGGTTGGCAGAAGTTCACCGAATAAAACCCTGCGACTTGGCGGTGAGAACAATGCGTGTTGTCCCCGGTTCTTCCAGGGCCGCATGGATGAGGTCATGTTAGCCAACTATCCGTTGTCTGAAGCCGACATCCAAAAAATCGTCAAAGAGACACTTGATGTTTCCGCCCGTGGCAAATTAGCACTTACCTGGGCCCATCTAAAATTGTAGGGTTGTGCTGTTCCCGCGATGTTTTTCTTCTGTAGGAGCGTGCTGTTCCCGCGATGTTTTTCTTCTGTAGGAGCGTGCTTCGCACGCGATATTCTTTCTCTTCTGATGAATTTTGACGTTCAAGTTGGGTATTCGTAGGGGCGTGGTCTCCATGCCCGAGCTACAGAAACTCGCAAACCAAGCAGGTTGGGGAGCCCAACCCCTACGTATCCAATTACCGATTTTGATTGTCAAATTTGATTAGACGAGATCCCTCCCCCATTATCCTCTGTTCGGAAAATATAAGAAAACACAATATCGTAGGGGCTAGGTCCCCTCGCCTGCTATCCTTTGTCCGGAAAATATAGGAAAACGCAATTCTGACAAAAAATGCGTAGATGTTAGCAACATCCCTCTTTTTCCGCGTCCTCTGCGTTCTCCGTGCTAATCCGCGATACAGACAAAAAAGATGTAGCATAAGCACAAAAACTTTACGCACTATTCCAAACTGGTTCGATTAAAAGATTTTGGGGTTAAGTGCTATAACCTCGTTTAGAATTGTTTCTATTCCAAACTGGTTCGATTAAAAGACGCGGTCTCCTCCGTGGCGCGAACCTGATACGGGTTTCTATTCCAAACTGGTTCGATTAAAACGAGAAATATGATGCATTATCGCGTGTTTCTAGAAGCCACTGGTTCGACGTAAAAGGTGAGAACACGCTAATTACAGTGATAAAAAAACAAAGTTTCTATTCCAAACTGGTTCGATTAAAAGGAAACCTATCCAAGCTGCCGTTAAAAAAGCAGTTACGTTTCTATTCCAAACTGGTTCGATTAAAAGTGATTCGTGATGCACGTGACCGCCATAGATACGCGTATATGTTTCTATTCCAAACTGGTTCGATTAAAAGCACAATCGATTCAGGCGTTTTTCTTGATGGCAGGACGACGTTTCTATTCCAAACTGGTTCGATTAAAAGTGACGGATACCCAGACACGCCGAGGTGAAGTGCAATAGTTTCTATTCCAAACTGGTTCGATTAAAAGTCTGCAATCATTGCGAGGCGATAAATGTGTGTTCCGGTTTCTATTCCAAACTGGTTCGATTAAAAGTCATCAAACTGAATAAAACCTCTAACACCATGCCCGTTTCTATTCCAAACTGGTTCGATTAAAAGGTTTTGTGACTCGTTAACCCCCAAGGGCCGTGTAATCAGTTTCTATTCCAAACTGGTTCGATTAAAAGATGACACACTTGTTATCCAATCTGTCGCTGCGGAGTTTCTATTCCAAACTGGTTCGATTAAAAGTAAGAAATCGCGGCTTCAGTTGGGTTCGTTGATAGGCGTTTCTATTCCAAACTGGTTCGATTAAAAGATTATCCGAGTGGCACGATTCGGTATATATCTTTATAGTTTCTATTCCAAACTGGTTCGATTAAAAGTCCATGGCTTGAAAGACGCGTTGAATAATTTCTTCAGTTTCTATTCCAAACTGGTTCGATTAAAAGCAAGACTTAGCCCCCGCCACCAGCAGCATGCATTCTTGGTTTCTATTCCAAACTGGTTCGATTAAAAGTCGAGAAAGGACATTGGAGTTGGCAAATGCTCGCACTAGTTTCTATTCCAAACTGGTTCGATTAAAAGTGAGGAGAAAGTTTTAGAGAAATGTCGTCAACTCATAAGTTTCTATTCCAAACTGGTTCGATTAAAAGTCGAAGAGCTTGAAAACCTCCTCGACGAATGGATTCGTTTCTATTCCAAACTGGTTCGATTAAAAGTAACACCAGCAACCGACCTGGACACGTCCCTAAACTGTCGTTTCTATTCCAAACTGGTTCGATTAAAAGGTATAGCGTTCCGAAACTTATTCTAAAACCATGAGTTTCTATTCCAAACTGGTTCGATTAAAAGTCAGTTGATGACACCTATCAGAGATAAACAGGCGCGTTTCTATTCCAAACTGGTTCGATTAAAAGTCAACTTCAAACTCGTTGAGTATTAGAGACCTTATCAAGTTTCTATTCCAAACTGGTTCGATTAAAAGTTTGCGGGCACTGCACAGCAAACACCCCCGCCTCCAGGTTTCTATTCCAAACTGGTTCGATTAAAAGATATACTCAATTCATCACATAACTCCGATTTTAACACGTTTCTATTCCAAACTGGTTCGATTAAAAGATACTGCCCCGTAACCCTGATATGGTAGCACTTGCCGAGTTTCTATTCCAAACTGGTTCGATTAAAAGAAAGCTTTAGAAAAAGCAAAAGCACTTGAAGCACTGTTTCTATTCCAAACTGGTTCGATTAAAAGCGCCAGAGGAGCTAGTGCTAGGTCATGCGGTAATTGACGGGTAAAGTTTTTTGAGTTTTATACGTGCATCGTCAGTTGTAAACCGCCAACTTATATCGGCACGTTGTTCGTTTCTTCGGTCTTGCCACGCCCGTATCTCCTTCTTTAGGGTCTCTTGGTCAGCGATCCGCTTTGAAAGACAGCCGCGGGATAGCACCGATAGTTCAATCTCCGCCATATTCAACCAACTGCCATGCTTCGGGGTATAGTGAAACTCAAGTCTTTTCGCAATACGCCGGGCTTCAGCCGGTTCAAAAGCTTTATACAGCGAAGCGGTTTTATGTGTGTTGAGATTGTCACAAACGAGTGTAATCTTTTCAGCCTCCGGAAAATGGACATCCACTAGGTCTCGGCAAATGAAGGCAAAGTCAATGCTTGTGCGTCTGTCGGTTACCTCAACGTGCCGAAATCCGTCAAAGGGTGCGAAAATCATGAACAGATTACTCACACCATTTCGCTGGTATTGATAATCATATCGGAGCGGAGCCCCTTCAACCATGGGTAAAGGGCTTCGGGTTTCTTTGATGTGTTGTTTACTTGTTTCATCAACACAAACTACAGGATTTTTGGTATCTTGTGGACGCTGATAGACTTCGAGAACATCCTCCATCGCTGCAACGAACTCCGCATTTGATTCGGGAGGAATACACCATTGCTTTTTTAGCCAAGGTCTAAGTTCGTTTTTTTTAGGACCCGGCGTATGGTCTCGTGAGATATGCTATCAAAATGTTCCAACTCCACCATCTTTTCCGCTAACAGCCGAAGCGTCCATCTCGCACACCCCTCTGGCGGTTCCGAGCAAACTAAAGCGATAAGATGTGCTTCTTTTTCACCATCAAACTTTTTGCCTGGGGTGTCTGAACGCTTTTTCGGGTTGAGTGCGGCTGTGAGGTTTTCAAGCACAAAGGCTTTACGGGTTCTCTCAATAGTCGGTATTGAAACTTCAACAGCCTCTTTTATTTTATCATCGGTGTAGGCGGGTCCGAACTCGCCTTCATCGGCTTTCAATAGGATCCGGGCACGGGTAAGTTTGCGTGCCGATTCTTTCCCAGAAGATATCAGAGTAATGAGATAATCTCGTTGGGACTGATCAAGAATGACTTGATATTGTTTTGCTGCCATAATAGACTCCAAGTTATGAATAATCACTTGAGTCTCATTATACCATTTTTATCAATAACTATCAAGCAGCTGTTGACTAAACACTAGGCGACAGATACAACCATTTGCGTTTCTATTCCAAACTGGTTCGATTAAAAGGCAATGAATCTCATTATCTCGCTTGCCATATTTTCGGTTTCTATTCCAAACTGGTTCGATTAAAAGGTCTCCGTCCCCGTTCGCTGTCCGCTACGACGCGCGGTTTCTATTCCAAACTGGTTCGATTAAAAGTCACACGCACATCTAAACTCTGTGCAGGTATATCCGCGTTTCTATTCCAAACTGGTTCGATTAAAAGTGTTTCCATCTGTGGGAAGCCTCTCGTAGATGCTCCGTTTCTATTCCAAACTGGTTCGATTAAAAGCTTGCAATTGGGTTCACAAGCTGCGTTTAGTATAAGTTTCTATTCCAAACTGGTTCGATTAAAAGGGGACATGAAGACGATTTGTATGCGGACTGGCAAAATGGTTTCTATTCCAAACTGGTTCGATTAAAAGTTGTGGTCGTTTCTTTGACGAGGACGTAGCGGATCGTTTCTATTCCAAACTGGTTCGATTAAAAGCTTGCTGGAGGTGGTGCCCGGAGGTGTGCGATGTTGCCGTTTCTATTCCAAACTGGTTCGATTAAAAGCTCTGTCCTCCTATACCTGTTTCTCGGATATATTGAGTTTCTATTCCAAACTGGTTCGATTAAAAGGCTTCATCTATGAAAAAGATTACCAAAGCGAATCTGCTTGGTTTCTATTCCAAACTGGTTCGATTAAAAGTTGTTTCCTGTGACTGGGTATTCCTTGCTGGGGTTACCGTTTCTATTCCAAACTGGTTCGATTAAAAGTCATCGTTAAACAAAGCACGTGAATTGTTAATAGAGTTTCTATTCCAAACTGGTTCGATTAAAAGGGTGTGATACTTGTAGCTATTTTACAGCTTATTTTCTGAGTTTCTATTCCAAACTGGTTCGATTAAAAGTCTTTGCGTTGCTGCTCTGTGATTTCCGTATCACCTTGTTTCTATTCCAAACTGGTTCGATTAAAAGGATACTCACACCGAATAAAATCGTGATTCACTAATTCTGTTTCTATTCCAAACTGGTTCGATTAAAAGACTGTTGAGTATTGCATTAAATGAGATTGTATTCCGTTTCTATTCCAAACTGGTTCGATTAAAAGAATTGAGATGGCAGCAACACACGTTCGGGATGCAAAGTTTCTATTCCAAACTGGTTCGATTAAAAGGGAGGTTTGGAAATGGGTTTTTACACAGTGGACACAGGTTTCTATTCCAAACTGGTTCGATTAAAAGTCGTGGCCAACGGGGCCACAATCGTGTCAGGCAGAAGAGTTTCTATTCCAAACTGGTTCGATTAAAAGCAATGTGATGATACGCAGTATCAATGCAATGTGGCGTTTCTATTCCAAACTGGTTCGATTAAAAGGAATGCTCGTCCTCGTAAGGTGCCTGCGTATAAGAAGTTTCTATTCCAAACTGGTTCGATTAAAAGGAATATCGCTGCTATGGAGAATAATCTAAAGTTGTGTTTCTATTCCAAACTGGTTCGATTAAAAGTCCTCCTCCGGGTCTGGGGCTGGCACGCCTACGTGTATGTTTCTATTCCAAACTGGTTCGATTAAAAGTCTACGGACAACTGAAACCGCCATCCCTTAATGGCGCGTTTCTATTCCAAACTGGTTCGATTAAAAGTCAATTCCGCCTATGGTAACCACTATGGACATCGCAGTATGTTTCTATTCCAAACTGGTTCGATTAAAAGGTAAGGAACTAGCGAAAGTTTCCAGAACGTGACGCATAGAAATCCGCGTTTCTATTCCAAACTGGTTCGATTAAAACCGATGTTGAAACATCACGCGGCCTACCATTGGACGATAGAAAACAAATCACACTGGGTTCGTGATGTCGTTTTAGGAGAGGATGCCTCAAAAGTGAGAACAGGCAGTATCCCCCAAGTCATGGCAGCTTTACGCAACACCGCACTGGCGGTCTTACGATTTGCTGGGTATACCAAAATCTCCGAGACAATACGATCTTTCGCCGCAAAACCTAAACTCGCAGTTAACCTCATCACATGAAAATTCTTAAAACTAAATGGCCCTGTGGTAACCACTATGGACATCGCAGGAACACGTGACGCAGAAATCCGCGTTTCTATTCCAAACTGGTTCGATTAAAAGTGACTGGGTAGCGATTCACACGGAACATGTTGAGGTTTCTATTCCAAACTGGTTCGATTAAAAGGGAGAAGCCTGCATTGCGAAGCGCATCGTTGAAAGCGTTTCTATTCCAAACTGGTTCGATTAAAAGCAAAGGTAAACATGCCCTTCTACGTCCAGTCTGAGAAGTTTCTATTCCAAACTGGTTCGATTAAAAGGTGAGGTCATACTAGAGCGGTATCGTGCGTTTGTGTATGTTTCTATTCCAAACTGGTTCGATTAAAAGTTTACAGAATTTCCAGCATAGCGTCGTAATGAAAACGGTTTCTATTCCAAACTGGTTCGATTAAAAGCGAATTACCCCACGTGATTTATGAATTAGAATCCATGGTTTCTATTCCAAACTGGTTCGATTAAAAGACATTCACGACTGACAGCAAAAAAGGGACAGGCGAAGTTTCTATTCCAAACTGGTTCGATTAAAAGCGCGGATAGCGATGCTTATGACGCTATCCGCGCGAATGGTTTCTATTCCAAACTGGTTCGATTAAAAGAAATACGAGATTGTCGGTGCGCCAGCGACGCAAAGTCGTTTCTATTCCAAACTGGTTCGATTAAAAGGTAATTTTTCTCCCCTTTTTGCATCAGGGGGCCGCCGAGTTTCTATTCCAAACTGGTTCGATTAAAAGTTTTTCGCGTAATCTCTGTATAGAGTGTTAAAAGTGCGTTTCTATTCCAAACTGGTTCGATTAAAAGTGGGCTCGCTGGACAAGACGGTATAGATGGGTCGCCGTTTCTATTCCAAACTGGTTCGATTAAAAGAAGTGGGGGACATCATTTTTATCCATCGGTCAAAGTTTCTATTCCAAACTGGTTCGATTAAAAGGGGAAAATTTACTATGTTTATAACCATTCGGACGCAGTTTCTATTCCAAACTGGTTCGATTAAAAGTTCGATGCCACACCAAACTGGTTCGATTAAAAGCTTTTCGTTCCTCCTTAGTAGCGATTACGCGGGATGTAGTTTCTATTCCAAACTGGTTCGATTAAAAGGTATTTGGCATTAAACTTACGCATATAAAAGTCTATGGTTTCTATTCCAAACTGGTTCGATTAAAAGATTAAGTAGGATAATCCGTACCGAGTTTTGTTTTGCCGGTTTCTATTCCAAACTGGTTCGATTAAAAGCGCGTTTCTCAGCCGCTTGACACGCGACATAAGTTTGTTTCTATTCCAAACTGGTTCGATTAAAAGAAGGCACACCGGATCAGAATATTACAGAGATTACTGCGTTTCTATTCCAAACTGGTTCGATTAAAAGATTACTCAGTCGGCAACAAAGAAAACCCCAGCGGTGTTTCTATTCCAAACTGGTTCGATTAAAAGCACCTGCACCATAAGACCTTACAAACTGAGCAGCATCGTTTCTATTCCAAACTGGTTCGATTAAAAGGAACAATTTCGACATGGAGTGAAAATCGTTAACCGCGGTTTCTATTCCAAACTGGTTCGATTAAAAGACAGGCATGGCACGGCTCACTTCACTGCCCTTTACGAGTTTCTATTCCAAACTGGTTCGATTAAAAGGGCCGCAACACCGGCAAAACACCCGCCTCCCGCGCAGGTTTCTATTCCAAACTGGTTCGATTAAAAGTGTTGCATGCGTTTGCTGCGTGCGGTTATCTTTGCTGGTTTCTATTCCAAACTGGTTCGATTATAGTAGATTTTAGAATTACGTATACATATTGATAATCTCGGTGAGTGACTTATCTGCGTTATATTTCCGGAGCCGCTTAATGTTGGCGAAGTCCTGTTCAATCGGATTGTAGTCCGGAGAATACGGGGGCAAAAACAAAAGGGTTGCCCCTGTTGCTTCTATCAGTTCTCTACTTCGCGCCGTTTTGTGAAAAGTCGCATTGTCCATTATCACTGTGTGCGATGCTGTGAGATGCGGGCATAAGTCTTTTGATAACCAAGTGTTGAAACGCTCGGCATTGCAGCTGCCTTTGAATAAGGTGTGTGCCGCAAACTTCCCCTCTATTCGTGCAGCTATCATATTCGTTTTGGGATGTTTTTGACCGGTAACTAATGCACGAACAGGGACACCTATAGGGGCATACCCATAAGGTCTAAAAGTCTCTGGCATAAAACTGCATTCGTCCACAAAAACTAAGGACTTCCCGTTCTGTTGTTCTATTTGCAACTGTTTTTGATAGGTTTGACGCTTTTGAGGGCAGTGCTCCTTATACCCTATTGTTTTTTTTTTCGCGTAAAACCCATTTTTTTCAATGTATACCAAATACAGAAGGTGGATACCTCGAAGTGATTTGCCCGCTCTGCTAGTGTTTGATCTGGAAAATCGGTAGCGTGTTTTCGGAGTGCCTCAACAGAGAGTGCCCGGGGGCCTCGGGGGCCCGGTTTTTCATAAGTGAAAGGGTCTTCGGCAGAGAGCCACCGGTAAATGATAGTGCGGGAAACAGAAAAGCGTTTCGATGCTTCTGTTTTACTGCCACCTGCTTCAATAAAATCTAAGACGCGTTTACGTAAATCCTTGGAATATCTCATAATATATGAAGTATACCAAATGCAGAAAAAAATGTCAACGTATTTCCATAATCTACTATAAAAGTTCGAGACAATGCCTCAAAAGCAAGAACAGGCAGCATCCCCCAAGTCTCTTAACAAACTGGCAGTCTTACGATTACGAAAAAAACGATCTTTCGCCTCAAAACCTAAACTCGCAGTTAACCTCATCACATGAAAATTCTTAAAACTAAATGGCCCTGTACCCCGAGTTTCTATTCCAAACTGGTTCGATTAAAAGCTTAGATTTCAGGAGGCGGTAAACGAGGCGAATGACGGTTTCTATTCCAAACTGGTTCGATTAAAAGAACAAACAATTAGCTGACACCCTCAAGGAGATAGATAGTTTCTATTCCAAACTGGTTCGATTAAAAGTGAATACAATAGTCCGACAAGCGTACCCAAAAAAAGTGTTTCTATTCCAAACTGGTTCGATTAAAAGTCTGTATTCGTAGAGAGACTGCCCCCCTCCGCGGGGGTTTCTATTCCAAACTGGTTCGATTAAAAGTGTACGTTTCCATACCAAGAGAGCGCGTGACTCAGTTTCTATTCCAAACTGGTTCGATTAAAAGTCATTTTCGAGTAAGATGGAGCCGTCTGTGAACACAAGTTTCTATTCCAAACTGGTTCGATTAAAAGGCTGCTTGTCAGGAAACATTTTGACAATCTTTAGCGTTTCTATTCCAAACTGGTTCGATTAAAAGTTGCGTCGACCTTGTTCTTTTCGTCGCGTGCATGCGTTTCTATTCCAAACTGGTTCGATTAAAAGCGCGGCCTTGATTTTTACCTGAACATTCCGACCATGTTTCTATTCCAAACTGGTTCGATTAAAAGGTGGTTGTATAGGTCAGGATGTTCTTACTTGTGATAGTTTCTATTCCAAACTGGTTCGATTAAAAGCATCTCAATCCCTGCAATCATCGTAGGCGAATGTGGGAGGTTTCTATTCCAAACTGGTTCGATTAAAAGAAAAAGAGAACCAACGAGGCAGAAGTGGGGAAGTCAAGTTTCTATTCCAAACTGGTTCGATTAAAAGCAACTGCTGAAACAAAAGTGGAAGCTTATAAAATAGGTTTCTATTCCAAACTGGTTCGATTAAAAGTCGCGCGGGCATCAGAGCCCCCCGAAAAAATTTTAGGTTTCTATTCCAAACTGGTTCGATTAAAAGATAAATACAGGTGATAATGTGTGTATAACACTACCGCCGTTTCTATTCCAAACTGGTTCGATTAAAAGGACACATCGGGGGATATTCATCGTTATCCCAAAAATGTTTCTATTCCAAACTGGTTCGATTAAAAGCAATTGGGTATGCCTTTTCGGTTTCTCCTCCTTAGAGGTTTCTATTCCAAACTGGTTCGATTAAAAGAAGGGGAGAAAAATGATAGGTGAAAAAACCTTAGCGAATGTTTCTATTCCAAACTGGTTCGATTAAAAGATGGGAATGCCAGATGGGCACTTGGACATAAACCAGGTTTCTATTCCAAACTGGTTCGATTAAAAGCCAAGGCGGCTACAGATTACCCGGTTGGCAAGGTGTTTCTATTCCAAACTGGTTCGATTAAAAGGTGGACATTTCATTCTCCTTTCCAGATTCACTGGAATGTTTCTATTCCAAACTGGTTCGATTAAAAGGGATACGGTTCAACCGTTGATGGCGTTGTTGAGAATGTTTCTATTCCAAACTGGTTCGATTAAAAGTTTCAATAACATCGCTCCTTGAGGATGTTATTGACAAGTTTCTATTCCAAACTGGTTCGATTAAAAGGCTGCAAAAATAAACCTTATGGCATACCACGGTTGGGGTTTCTATTCCAAACTGGTTCGATTAAAAGGAGTTTTGCCAGCGCCACCCGCTGGGCGGAGAGGAAGTTTCTATTCCAAACTGGTTCGATTAAAAGGTATGCTGTGGATGCATCTTTAACAATTTATAATGGTTTCTATTCCAAACTGGTTCGATTAAAAGTTAACCGCGTATTACTTCCAAACGCGGAAGACGTACGTGTTTCTATTCCAAACTGGTTCGATTAAAAGGAACACACCATGGGGTCTCGTTCGACCGACTGAAGAAAGTTTCTATTCCAAACTGGTTCGATTAAAAGTCAACCTCCACCACAACAGGCACCACAACAGGCACGTTTCTATTCCAAACTGGTTCGATTAAAAGGATAGAGATTTGTTTGATTTGCCTGATAAAAAAGCACGTTTCTATTCCAAACTGGTTCGATTAAAAGGAATATCGAGGAATATTTATTATCCCTCGGAAGTTCAGGTTTCTATTCCAAACTGGTTCGATTAAAAGTTGATGCGAACAATTACCCATACCACCGCGAGAAAGGTTTCTATTCCAAACTGGTTCGATTAAAAGTGTCCAACAAAATTAATCGTAATGGTGTTCAGGTAAGTTTCTATTCCAAACTGGTTCGATTAAAAGGATGGCAGCTACGCACTTCAGCAACTAAAACATCTAAGTTTCTATTCCAAACTGGTTCGATTAAAAGCAGAGGATTTTTACGCAATTCAGGTGCCGCCTATTTTTGAGTTTCTATTCCAAACTGGTTCGATTAAAAGGGCGGTTGTTCCTGTCTCTCCTGTGCCTATAGACGCGTTTCTATTCCAAACTGGTTCGATTAAAAGTCAAATGCCCTTAGCACCCCAATCGGTACATCCGTATGTTTCTATTCCAAACTGGTTCGATTAAAAGGCGGTTGTTCCTGTCTCTCCTGTGCCTATAGACGCGTTTCTATTCCAAACTGGTTCGATTAAAAGTTGCCGATGCTAACAACGCTCTTTACATCAACGAAAAGGTTTCTATTCCAAACTGGTTCGATTAAAAGGAAATTGGGATACTCATTAACGATATTGAACGTAGTTTCTATTCCAAACTGGTTCGATTAAAAGTCGCACGTAATCGAGACTGCCGCCATTTTTTTAGAAAGGTTTCTATTCCAAACTGGTTCGATTAAAAGTTAAAAAATAGTTTTTTAAGGAGGTGAGAAACCTAAGTTTCTATTCCAAACTGGTTCGATTAAAAGTGCCCGATAGGGTTTATTGCAAATTGTTTTCTTCGAAGTTTCTATTCCAAACTGGTTCGATTAAAAGCGAAAGCATGACATCCCAACTTTCTTTTAGAATGAAGTTTCTATTCCAAACTGGTTCGATTAAAAGCGTCTGAATAGCATGCGAGTATCCGATTTTTACCAAAGTTTCTATTCCAAACTGGTTCGATTAAAAGAAATGTTCCAGCATGAAGCACGCAAATAGCAACCCAACGTTTCTATTCCAAACTGGTTCGATTAAAAGACAGATAAAAGGAGACTAAGGTCACAGCATACCGGGCGTTTCTATTCCAAACTGGTTCGATTAAAAGAGAAACGCTTTGTTGCCCTTTTGCCTCCCTTTGTATGTTTCTATTCCAAACTGGTTCGATTAAAAGTGCCATTCCGAGTTTGTTCGCTGTGGGTTTTCAGACCGCGGTTTCTATTCCAAACTGGTTCGATTAAAAGGTCTTGGTTGTAGAAACGAGGACGCTATCGTCTAACGTTTCTATTCCAAACTGGTTCGATTAAAAGCTCATAATTGAATGCAAATGTTAGCGAGGTTCCGATTAGTTTCTATTCCAAACTGGTTCGATTAAAAGACCGTTATCAGCGGAGACTTTCCAACCTGGACAGGTTTCTATTCCAAACTGGTTCGATTAAAAGCTGTTTTCGGGGTGTGGGTCCCAGGTGTCGGCTGTTCCGTTTCTATTCCAAACTGGTTCGATTAAAAGTATCCTTACAGCCTTTCTTCACACAGCATAGTTCGGTTTCTATTCCAAACTGGTTCGATTAAAAGGGTGTACAAGCACTTATAGATGACCTCACCGCACGGGTTTCTATTCCAAACTGGTTCGATTAAAAGGAGTGTTCCGAAGTATGCCATACCTTCCTGTAGTGTGTGTTTCTATTCCAAACTGGTTCGATTAAAAGCAGTGGTCGGCACAGGCGGGCCACATATTGAATTGCAGAGTTTCTATTCCAAACTGGTTCGATTAAAAGGAAGGTCCCGGTGCGGTTGTCGCTGTTCCGGGTGCGTTTCTATTCCAAACTGGTTCGATTAAAAGGTCAAGTCTTTTGAGTCCATCCATTTCAGCAGACAGGTTTCTATTCCAAACTGGTTCGATTAAAAGGGTGAACGAGACACACGTTCACCCACAAGGGGGCTGGGTTTCTATTCCAAACTGGTTCGATTAAAAGGAACAACGTGACGTTCTTACCTCGGTACTTGCTGCAATGTTTCTATTCCAAACTGGTTCGATTAAAAGTGAAGTTGCATTTTAAGATGGGTTGTCAGGAGTTCGTTTCTATTCCAAACTGGTTCGATTAAAAGGACGGTAAAGGCTTCAAGGTTTTTGAAAAGACTAAGTTTCTATTCCAAACTGGTTCGATTAAAAGGTGCCAAAAGTTAGACCCGATAAAATCTTTGTTCTTACGTTTCTATTCCAAACTGGTTCGATTAAAAGTCGGATTCGCAGGCACTCGTGAAAAAATTAGCGACGTTTCTATTCCAAACTGGTTCGATTAAAAGTCTGTTGCAAAAAAATAAACCTGGTGGCATGCACGTTCGTTTCTATTCCAAACTGGTTCGATTAAAAGGATATTTGCAGACAGAATGAGTCGGTACCTCTATGGTGTTTCTATTCCAAACTGGTTCGATTAAAAGCGGCATGCGAATGAAGTCAATCAACGCCGCTGGCAAGAGTTTCTATTCCAAACTGGTTCGATTAAAAGTCCAAACCTTTATCGGTGCGCTCACCCTGACCCTTACGTTTCTATTCCAAACTGGTTCGATTAAAAGTCAGCAGAATCGGACACAAACGACACCCCTAAATCTGTGTTTCTATTCCAAACTGGTTCGATTAAAAGCCGCATTTAAGTCTGTTCGGATGCAACTTCTCGGTTTCGTTTCTATTCCAAACTGGTTCGATTAAAAGGTTTGTAGTTGTCTATTAGACGATTTGCGCGTGCAAAGTTTCTATTCCAAACTGGTTCGATTAAAAGACAATTGTAATTTCTGTCCATTGATGTTGTTTCTGCAGTTTCTATTCCAAACTGGTTCGATTAAAAGAAATTTTTCCAGATTTGAAACGTGAATATCTTCAGCCGTTTCTATTCCAAACTGGTTCGATTAAAAGGCTTGAGATTTCCAATCCGCCGCAATCCCTTGCATCGTTTCTATTCCAAACTGGTTCGATTAAAAGAACGGTCACGCCAGTAATTTCTCAACCACGCTTCGTAGTTTCTATTCCAAACTGGTTCGATTAAAAGAAGATAAAAAGTGATTAAAGAAGTGATAAGGCGGGTGCGTTTCTATTCCAAACTGGTTCGATTAAAAGAGTTCCTCCAGCAACAGTACCCGGAGAGATGGGCCGAGTTTCTATTCCAAACTGGTTCGATTAAAAGACCGACACAAGGCACACCGACACAAGGCACACCGACTACGTTTCTATTCCAAACTGGTTCGATTAAAAGGTTGATTACCATCTGGGATCATGAAGTTGCAATAAAGTTTCTATTCCAAACTGGTTCGATTAAAAGAAACTCGTGGCCTTGAGGCAGATATTGTGATACTGAATGGTTTCTATTCCAAACTGGTTCGATTAAAAGCTACAGACGCTCGAACTGGAGCGACAACAACTGAAGGTTTCTATTCCAAACTGGTTCGATTAAAAGTGAACAAACAGCAGTGTCTGCTGTTGTGCTGCAAAGGTTTCTATTCCAAACTGGTTCGATTAAAAGCGCGGAACTAAACGATTTAGTTAAAGCACTCAAATCAAGTTTCTATTCCAAACTGGTTCGATTAAAAGACGGGGGTTGTTGGGTGAAGATGTTGTACTACTTGACAAGTTTCTATTCCAAACTGGTTCGATTAAAAGGGGGCGATGTTCATCAATTCTGAACGGTTTACAACTTTGTTTCTATTCCAAACTGGTTCGATTAAAAGCAAACGCTACCATCAAAGTCGAGAGCGGACGCAACAATGTTTCTATTCCAAACTGGTTCGATTAAAAGAAATCCGCTTTAGACAACTGGATGTGGTTTTTAAAAGTTTCTATTCCAAACTGGTTCGATTAAAAGGCTATGAAGCCGCATTTTGTGGAGCACAGCCGATTTATCGTTTCTATTCCAAACTGGTTCGATTAAAAGGCAAACAACCCACGCTTAGATTAACCCCGCAACCGAGTTTCTATTCCAAACTGGTTCGATTAAAAGATCGCTTATTAGCAGGCTGTCCATTCACGAGTGTTGTTTCTATTCCAAACTGGTTCGATTAAAAGCTACGGGTGTCATATTAAATATCCGAGATTTAATTACGCGTTTCTATTCCAAACTGGTTCGATTAAAAGGTATCCAAGCAGCAAAAAAAGGACAACGCCGTAAACGTTTCTATTCCAAACTGGTTCGATTAAAAGTAGCACTCTTAGAAAATGAGAACACAAAAGACACGTTTCTATTCCAAACTGGTTCGATTAAAAGGCTGCACCGCCTTTTCTTGCTTGAGTGCCGATTTCTGTGTTTCTATTCCAAACTGGTTCGATTAAAAGGCTGATTCGGTTTTGCCCAAAACAAAATTTCATCATGTTTCTATTCCAAACTGGTTCGATTAAAAGTCCTCGTCGGTTTCGGGTGCGGTTTCGGGTGCGGTTTCGGTGTTTCTATTCCAAACTGGTTCGATTAAAAGGGGATGCAATTTATAGTCGACGGACTTTAACCGTAAGTTTCTATTCCAAACTGGTTCGATTAAAAGAAATCGCCCACACGCGACGTAACACCGAAATGGGAGAGTTTCTATTCCAAACTGGTTCGATTAAAAGGACGGAGGTAACAACATGAAACGTTTTCGTTTGTGGGTTTCTATTCCAAACTGGTTCGATTAAAAGGCGTGCTGTCTGGCAAAATATCGGATAAAATATCCTCGGTTTCTATTCCAAACTGGTTCGATTAAAAGGCCTGGAATTGTGATTTCCCGCCATCAATTTTTATAGTTTCTATTCCAAACTGGTTCGATTAAAAGGGTAGGGGGGCTCGATGGCATCATTCAGGAGATTCAGTTTCTATTCCAAACTGGTTCGATTAAAAGAGACAAGCAACAGCTGGAAGAAGCCCTCCGAATCACCCGTTTCTATTCCAAACTGGTTCGATTAAAAGGAACCCCAACCCCAACCCCAAATGTTCAAAGACGCAACAGTTTCTATTCCAAACTGGTTCGATTAAAAGGATGAGATATTATTACGGAAAACTAATTAAAGCAAGTTTCTATTCCAAACTGGTTCGATTAAAAGCACCCCACATATCGCCTATACCCTCGTCCCCCTCTCACGGTTTCTATTCCAAACTGGTTCGATTAAAAGTATGAACTTGTGGAACCCTCTAAAGTGTGTGAGTCCGGTTTCTATTCCAAACTGGTTCGATTAAAAGGCACGACATTGCGTTGACAGCAAAGTGCATGCTACTTTCGTTTCTATTCCAAACTGGTTCGATTAAAAGTGAACTCGCGTGTGATAGCAATAGCAACAAAACGAGCGAGTTTCTATTCCAAACTGGTTCGATTAAAAGGGTTGCACTGAGCATTTTTAGCTGTTCGACAACATGTTTCTATTCCAAACTGGTTCGATTAAAAGTTCCAACCAATAGAAAAGTTTTCAGAAGTAATAGCGTTTCTATTCCAAACTGGTTCGATTAAAAGCGCCATTGATGGACATGTAAAACAACCGTTTGCTAGGGTTTCTATTCCAAACTGGTTCGATTAAAAGCCATACTTGGGACAAGATAAATTGTCCCCGGCGTGTTTCTATTCCAAACTGGTTCGATTAAAAGGTTCTTCGGACAATTTGATAACCCATGGCTCCCACGAGTTTCTATTCCAAACTGGTTCGATTAAAAGTGAGACGGAGCGCGGTGAAACATTTTTCATCAAGGCGGTTTCTATTCCAAACTGGTTCGATTAAAAGGCTTCGCTCAGCCAGCATTAATATTATACTACATCCTTATACTGTTTGTCAAGTTTATTTTAATTTTTTTTCGTTTAGCAGGCAAATTTTTGTCGACCTCCGGTAATGCAAATTTCCTAGGAGGTTGACGGATCCTTGTGTGACAAGAGATTATCCCGTTTTTTTACGGAATTCGTTGGTGAGACAAGCACGGAAACTGCTTATTGCAGCGCGGTCGACAGCAGCATTTATAAGCAGTTTTCCGCACAAGCGTTGTCTATAACAGGTTCGTGGCGGGATTTTTGTCCACACCCATGATCTCTTTGTTCATCCATCTGGCATCGCGCAATTGGTAGATGATGACAGAGTCTTTTTCAGGATCGGTGATTGCTGCGAGACCGGATTTAACACGGGAGAATTGGGCCTTCGTCAATTGTCCCTCAAAAACCGAGTTTTGAACCCAATTGAGATGTTGTCGAAGATATTTACATACCTTTGCAACACGTTCAACCCCAATATCGTAAACGAGAATGATATACATTAGTATATGCCTCCTTTGAAAAAGGTTACCACCAAGGCCGTAATGCCTGATACGTCTCCATGCCAACGAGGTGTTTGATGAGTTTGTAACATTCTAAGCGGATAAGGCGTTGATAAGAAACCTTGCGCTTGAGTTGTCGATGCGATACGGTCTGCTTAAGTTGTTCATCAAATTCCGCGATGAAACTTTTTCGTCCCTGCTCGTTGAGATAACAGGCACCGACATCTTTTTCAAAATGTTTCGTTTCGTTGAGTTGCCCTCTGTTAAACATTCGGAAAATAATCCGATCGATGATGAGAGGTTTGAAAATCTCAGCGAGGTCAAGCGAGAGCGAGAAACGTCTGTCGCCGGGCTCATGAAGAAAGCTGATCGTTGGATTGAGCTGCGTTCGGTAGATCTCCGTGAGACAGGCGGCATACATCAACGAGTTGCCGAAGGAGATGGCGGCGTTGATAGGATTATTCCAAACTGGTTCGATTAAAAGACAACTTCCCCTGAACACTATAAAAGAGGTTGTTCATAGTTTCTATTCCAAACTGGTTCGATTAAAAGGCCCAGCGTAGTAGCCGTAGTAGTTGAACACATGGAAGTTTCTATTCCAAACTGGTTCGATTAAAAGGCTTTGCTCAGCCAGCATTGATATTATACTACATCCTTATACTGTGTGTCAAATTTATTTTTTTCGTTTAGCAGGCAAATTTCTGTCGACTGCCGGTAACGCAAATTTCTTGGGAGGTTGACGGATCGTTGTGTGACAAGGGATTATCCCGTTTTTTTACGGAATTCGTGAGTGAGACAAGCACGGAAACTGCTCATCGCAGCGAGGTCGACGTATTCGGAGGTGTGCTCCATTTGCAGACATAGAGATAGTTAACGGCGATGCCGGTGATGTTGGTGTTGTCACGGTTTTGCATTTGTCGTTTCTCCTTTTTCGTGATAAAAACTATAAGCGGTTGGTGCTGTGTTCATCTATGAGCAACCCGAGTGTTTCATCGTAGCGAACCTTTATGAACCACTGTGCAAACTTTCCAAAGCGTTTACGTTCATACAGCTGGCCATCTCGACGCAGTCTTGCAAATTGACGGTCGCTAATTTGGGCAATATAGGCTCTGGCTTCATAGTACTGGCGTTCTTCAATTTTCGCCCAGAAGGCTTCTTCATAAGATTCGGGCACAACTTCAACACTCTTAAAGAGTTCATTAAATTCCTTGCGCCCTTCAGAATCTTCGATAAATGGAACAATGCCTTCTAGGTGCCGTTCAAATAATTGTTTCGCCCTATTAAATTTCTCGGTTTCTTTTTCATTGTAACCATCACAATAGACTTTATCGATAAGACCTTGGATTTCCGATTCGTGCAGAGTCTCTACAGGTGCGAACGCATCTTTAGTACGTTCCACCTTCTCGGAGGAGTAGATAAAGTGATCGTTTTCTCCACCTTCCTGGCAAATATGTACATCACAGATACCTTTTTCACCTTTCCTATTGATCCGCCCGAAACGCTGAATAAGGGCATCTATCGGTGCTGGTTCTGAAAAGAGGCAATCAAAATCAATGTCAAGCGAAACCTCAACCGCTTGCGTACCGACAAGGAGATCGGCGTTTTCAAGTTCCTGTTCAATACGCTCTCGATCGCGAAGGATAAATCGACTGTGAAGGAGTTTAGCATTTTCAGTTACGTCTCGTAATTGTTCGAACACACTTTGTGCCTGCTTAACGGTATTACAAACAACCATGACCCGCTCACCTTGCGCGAGTCGTTCTACAATCATGTGGATTGCATCGTGGATGTCGCCATCAAGTAAACGGACGCGGTGTCGCGTGAATTTGTTCCGTTCTTCCGGTTCCATTTCAACCAGTGCAAGTTCCCCGATTGCCTCGTTAATCTTCTGTTTAAGAAACTTTGGCATTGTAGCAGTCATAATGCAGAATTTTGCATCGTAGTCTTTACGCAGTCGTTCTACCATCGTCAAAATAAGCGCGGTTGTGTGCGGATCATAGGCGTGGATTTCATCAAAGATAAAAAGCCCTTTGGACATCTCAGCCATCTGCATCTCAAACCCGCGTATACCAAAAAACGCCTTCAGCAGTTGAAAAGGCGTTAGCACCTTGTACGGACGACAGATCTTCCGAGTGAGATTGAGATTCTGACTGGCTAACGCGGCTGCATCTTGAGGTGTATACTTCTTATCAACGCGTGCTTGATTCCCCGTAGGGGCGAGGTTTCCTCGCCCTCCCGCAGCAGTATAATCTTTATCAACGAGTGCTTGATTCTCCGTAGGGGCGAGGTTTCCTCGCCCTCCCGCAGCAGTATAATCTTTATCAACGAGTGCTTGATACATAAAATAGGCAGCCTTACCATGCAGCATACCGATTTTATCGTCAGATACGAGTTCCTTCAGCCGATTATACATAGCGTTTATACTGGCGGTGTAGGGTAAAACATAAAAGACCCGGTTGCCAAGTGTTTCACATTGGTTGTTGTCTGACCAGAGCAAAGCCGCTTCAGTTTTGCCGGAACCGGTGGGCGCGGAGAGCATGAGTTGTCCGGTTGTTTCGCCTGAGGCTTTTTGAAAAGGTTGCCATCCGTGAAATTGTCGTTTTTTTTCTTCTGCCTTCTCTTTAACATGTTGTGTCAGTTCTGCTTCAAAGTTATCAAGTGCGGCCTGGATCTCATTTTTGCCAGCAGAAGCGAGGTGGTCACAGGCAATCATGCATCCGCGCATAAGCATGCCATAGGTGCTGTGCAACGGAGTTAATTCACCGTCTTCGAAGTCATTCCAATAGGGAGCCAGAAATTCTCGGTAACCGCTAATAAGCTCATCTCTCGAGATGACAGGTGTCCATAAGCACTCCTCAGTAGGACACCACTGAGACACCTGTTCCTGAATTTTCATTAAAGCATCCCAATTCGGCGCGAGTTCTGCAATTCGTCCTTGCCATTCCTCGTAACCCTCTTTATTTTCTTGCCAGGCCGGATGTCTCTCCACTAGGGTCTCAATATCCTTGTGATGTGTTAAAATCGCGAGCGCGATCGCTTGTTTGACTGGTTCTGGGTATTGAAGCGTGACAACAAATCCAGTCGACAAGATCTCGTGGCGATAGTTCCATCGCGTGTCATCTATGAGTTGTTTTTGAAAACCGATTGCTGCCTTTCCGAAATCGTGAAGTGCGACAGCGTAAAAGAGATGCTCAAAGAAATCGGGCTCTTTGGCAACATCAGCTAAAAATGGCATCCGTTTTCGAAGACTATCATACACCGCGAGGCAATTTTCGGTGTGGTCAAAAAGTGTTTCTTTTGGATCGCTTTTCGCAAGTAATATTGGCATAGATTTTCTCTCCTACGAAATTCGGGTTAAATGTCAAAAAGTTGCATCTGTTCTCCGCTCACGTTCGGAATTTCATGCTCTTTGTCAATCGGTTTCTTGCTTTTCTCAATTGGAACTGTAAATTCCCCGGGGATGCGTTCGTGCAAATACACCCCCCAGTCCTTTTCTGAATCGTGCAAGACCTTACCGTTGTATTTAATCGGCTCTGTTACGAGACAATAGGCTCGAATACCGCAAGGTCGACGAGGAATTTCCGCCGTAAAGTGCGTAGGTAACGCTTGCACCTGTCCGTGAAGCTGCTCATCAGGAAAAGGGAGTATCGTATTTTGATAGGTTGTCTCCGCCTTATCCTCCAGTTCAATTTCCTTTACAGATTTGACGGTCGCTAAATCAGAAGAACGTCCCAAAAGCAAGGCGTAACGGGGCCGTTCAAAGGCCCCCTTTAGACATATCTCCGGGGTATAGAGATAAAGTTCCGGTTGAACGAGAAATTCGCGTTTGTTGACATTAGATTTCCCTTTTAATAAATTTTTCCCTTTGTATGGAAATTCGTAAACAGTTTCCAAATCAACAGACTTTCCTTTACTCTGAAAAACAAATCCAATGGCGACATCATGCGGTGTGACCCAATCACCTTTTGCAGCAGTAAGGAGGCCATAAAGTGTCGACAGCGGGGGCAACGGAAGAGTCGGTTGGAATCCGCTAATAAATAGCGGATTCCGAAACGAGGCAACCCACCCGGTAATGTGAACGCGAATCACTTTCATGGTGAATCCTCAACATGTTCCTCCAACTTTTCTGCAAGCTGGGCAATTACCTTGTTTGGCGAATCATAAACGACTTCGTTGCGGTCATCTGCCAATGCAGAAAGGTCCTCGTCTAACTCATCCATAAACCCGCTCCGCCTGCCGATGTAAATTGTGTCACAGAACCGATCTTCGTAATCATCCATAACTTCGCGGAGTGCGTCGAGGCTAAGTTGACCGCCTTCGTCTTTCTCAACAACGAGATTCATGAAAGGGTGATTCCCGCCATCAAGGACAGACAGGATGATTAATTTAGGTGTAACGTCGGTGAGATGAGATGTTAACTTTGCGCCGCCACTGAGGAGTGGGAGTGCCTCAAGCGTTTGCCGGCATCGGCGAACCCGTGTCTCTTTTGGGAGTACCCACACCGGCTTTTCACCAACTTGTGTGCCTCCTGCGTCTTGGATAGTCTGAACATAACTTGGAGTAATATTCTTATAACCTGTCCTATTAATATCCGAGAATGTCCCAACCGCGCTAAGGTCCAAAGAAAAAATACCCTTAAGCACACATGAATAGAACTCATGTATGTGAATCGCAGGAAATTCTTCCTGTCTCGCCATTACGCCATAATCTGGAGTAGGTCGTTGGGGTTCAATTGAAATCAGCGGTGAATTTTTCAATGGTGAAACGCGGGTAACAGTTTCTTTAGGTTTTCCCTTTGGTGCTCTCATATAACCGAAGACATCATCGTCGTCATATACCGCTGGGGAAGCATCGGTGTAGACAACCTGAGTGTGCCCTTTACCACTACGCGTGATTGGAGAAACGTTCCAACTAAACTCATTTTCCAGCGTAGTTCGCCACCAATTTCGCCAAGCTTGTCCAGAGACATAAGGATAAGGGTCTTTTCCTCTTCTCAAGACTTTGACCTTAACGATGTTTTCTGCTCTTTCTGATAGATCTTCTCCTGCGTTGTTTAGCGCAGAATAAGGGGCATCAATTAGGGTTAATCCAATAAGGTGTTTAGACATGATTAGTCCTCCTCATTTGCTTCGGTTTCAGATACATCGTCTGCATCCGATGTATTATCTTCGTCAAAATCAACAAAACCTTTTTCTTGCAACCAATTATGGAGTCGTTCATAAACACGAAAAAGCAGCAAGTCGCGTGTCTCCCCAAACTTCGTTGCACTAGAATCTTCGCTTTCTGGGAAAAGATGTTCCATATAATCGTCAATTGAAAAAAGCGGGTTCGGTGCTCCCTGTTTAATTCTCTCCCGAATGATATATAATAGGACGTTTCGGCACGCCTCGTAACTTTTGGCACGTTCCAACCGAACAAGTCGCTTATCGCTTCCAGATTTGCGGATGCATTCTGCGATGAGATCGCCGACTTGTTTAATTTTTTCAAGTCGTGTTTGTTCCATAGTTCTAACCTCCTTTAGGTAGAGGGAAAGCAATTCCCAATTTCCGCGTGGTTTTCGGATTCGCCTATTTAAAAAGTATCCAAGAATTGAGACGTCTTGCAACAGGTTTTCATACACACGGTTTGCCCGGTTCTTGTAATCTTTTTCGGATTTCACTTCATCCCAATTGACTTTCCGTAACCGCTTCGGACAATTTCCTGCCAAGCGGTTTTAAATTCGCCTTGATACACAACGCGCAAAAATCGAAACATTGGGGCAGGCATATAGAAAATTTCAAGTTCAGGGTTTGTCGTTATAATTTGTAAAGCAGTAAACCTGCATAGATATATTCTCATCAGCACGCATTTCCTGATATTGTGTCATTTCCCGAGCCATGTAGAACACACCGTTGCGTGGATTTGCGTAGCCAGGGTTAAAACATCCCGTTATGTCTTTTCGAAGGTGTTGATCGCGAATATCCTTGATACAGACCCGTCGCCCAACTCCTCAATGCCTTCCATGAATTAGAATGGAGTGTAAGAAACCTACCACCAGTTGCCATGAATACCAATGGGGATAACTGAATAGCAATAGCACATGCAGAACAGTAACCTGTCCCCTCAACGAAAGGCAGAAAAAAAGTTACGTAATCCGCCAGATCCTGTTAAAGGTATGTCTTGTTTTTAAAAGAAAAATGTTGGCATCCCGTCTACCGCATCCCATACAATCCCCAGTTTGGTCCAAATCGCAGATAGTTTCCAAATAATTTTTGCACTCCTCTTTAAGTAATTCAACACGATTTCGCTTACTGTACGCAGGGTTAGTCAAAACACTATTTGGAAAAATACTGTGTAAATTTCCCCAACCAGCATTTGTTTGCATCATCGGCGCAACATCATTAACAACCTTCTCAAGGTCATCAGGGGTAATCTGCTCAGGTTGGACACCGCGCCCTAACCATTCACAGATTCCACAAACACCAGCATCCACAAATGGATTGCCCATCAATTTTTCATAGATTGGCATGCTATTCACCTCCTTTCAAAAATATTTAGTTTAGATCAGACCGAGTCTTACCCTATTTTGTCACCGCACTAGTGCTGCCATAAACGGCCTGCTCCGATAGAGCAGCAGAAACAGCACATCGCGTTGCTAAACATATCGCTCCGATGGAGCGGAAATCACCAGAAAAGCGTATCTATCTATTGGGGTCGGTAGCATATTTAAGCGCGGTTTCAAGGCAACTCGCGTCTTGGAATTCAGGTTTTCGTACGATAAATCGCCCTTGCCAATATTAACGGGCGATAAATCACTCTTGCCCCAAATAGGTTTCCGTATTACTCAAACCTACGTAATTATACCATATAAATTAGCATTTGTCAAATTAAAATTTATTTATCGTTTACAACCCCACCATTCCAAAACCGGCACTATTCTTATCCCCAAACCCGCATTCGTAGCCGACCTGAATAAGCGAAGGACTACCTGTCACCGTAAACGGACACAGCACACCCCGAATTTTAATACCTTTAAAATCCACCAGACGCGTAACGCGGCCCCGTTTTCGTTGTATATAGGCAGTATCATAACGAAAAGTTAACGAATCATCAGCAGGCGTGCGGCCGTAAATCGCCTGATGTTTACCTATTAAGTTTTGACGAACAAGCGACGAAAACTCCGGGTCGTCTGGTAAACAGTAATGCGTTCCCTCTTTTCCATCTCGTTCCCGTACAGTAGACATAGTAATAGGAGAGAGGCATCGGAACCGCATCTCCTGTCGAAAATGGGGAACGCGCGGCACCCTTACATCTTCGACCCGTAGCTGGTGCCTGCCGATATCTAAACTGCCCACGGTAAGCAACGTATCCGCAAAATGCGACAAAAATTGTTCTACAGGAGAAGACACAAACCACATCAGAGTTGATTTAAAATGGATTAACTCACCGTCGATGCGTCTCCGGTCCGCCATCAGTTGTGAGAAGGTAAAAAGTTTGAAACGTTTCGCATCCGCATGGTATCCATCATCGTGTAAAAAGCTAGCGTATTCCGGATTAGACTCAGCGAGGAAACGATAGATGATACCTGTGAGTAGGTGATTATAGTTAATAGGTAGGGTTATACCGTTGCCTACATCGGCAAGGATATGAATTCGCATAGAATTACCTCCAATTTGTCGTAGGGGCGAGGTCCCCTTGTCCGCTAGGTCTCCCTATTATTTCGTTGTTGGAAACCTATGGCTGTTGGCTTCATGGCAAGAAATATAAAAGCCCTCTTCTCTTTTCTTTCTCTTGCTAATCGCCAATCGCCAAGCGCCAATTACTATCATAGTCCTTGCCGAAGCGCAACCGCAGCAAGCAAAATTAACAGCGAAACAACACCCATCAGACTTGACACAACAGCCATCTGCGTCCGTAACCGTTTCACTTCAGGTGGAAGCTCTGTCAGCTCCGGGTCTAATCCCTCAATTGCCGTAGACAATCTCGGACCGAAAAACGCGCTATGCAAAAACGTCAGCACAATCAGCACCAGAAACAGCATCAGTTTAATAAACAGCGTCCGCATAAAGGTATTGATAAATTCGGAGGAGCTGACAACGGTAGAGTCCACTGCGTCGGGGGGACCCCCAGGTGTACCCACATCCGCGACATCTACACCTTGGTAGTCTACATTGAGATAGAGGTTAAAATCTACTGCGTCGAAAATATTAGCAATACCCGTAAAAAGCAGCACCAACACACATCCCCAGACAACAGGTTGGAACCGTTTACCAATCTGCGTCAGAAGTTGTATCCGCTGAACAGGCGGTAATTTATGCTTAAAGTAAGGCACAATCACCATTGCCAAAATCAGGTTTCCGCCAATCCATATAACAGCAGCCATAACATGTAACCATCGAATAAATAACCAGAGTATTTCCATTTTGTCAAATTCCTTTTCTTACACTAACGTGAGCTTGATAATAAATGTCCGTTTGCACTAACCTCTATAAAGATATCGTCCTTAAGAGCAGGCTGCTTGCCTGAATACTGGGACTAAGAGTTGGGGAGGAGACGGTTTTCTATAAAGATATCGTCCCTACGGGACTAAAAGTTAGGAAGTGAACGTCTTTTTCTATAAACATATCGTCCCTAAGGAGCAAGCTGGTTGCCCAAATACTAAGAGAAAACTTTTTTCAAACTCACGTTTACACTAAATTCTACAATACCGTATCCACGTGATAGATGACCGCCTCAGCGCGAGAGATTAACGCCTGCTGTTCCTCCGTAGTCAGCGGTGCCGGTGCAAATCGAAGATAATTGCACTGCGTCAGAATATCCTCTAATTCCTGTAGAATAGGTTTTGATATACCCGCCTGCGCGCCGATGCGCTGAACTTCAGCAGTAGTACGTTGTGACAAACCCAACGTTTCCTCTAGGTATTGATACACGGTTTGAGCGAGAGCATCCCCGAACATCTTCGCGCTCCCCCCAGTTTTACTACTCGCTAGACTTTTGAGTGTCGAAAGAGCTTGTTCCCTTACGTTTGGAGGCGCGTCCCGTGTCGCCATTTCTGTTGTCGGCGTTGACTTCTTGCGATACCACACAAACCCTCCGCCTGCAAGGCCAGCGAGGAGCAGTGCTATCAGAAACAGAAATATCCCCCACTTCCACAGAGCCGGACCGCTTTCACCGTCATCAACAACGTTCGGGTTAGGCGACACATTTATCCGTATCCGCGTCGTTTCGGTCGTTTGATACGCCGGACGGTGCGGATTGAAATAGACATATTTAATCGCCGGTATCCACACTGTGCCTTCTTGCGATGGAATTAAAGCGTAGGTATAGACATGCCCCCCTATAGTTGTCTCTTCAACCTGAGACTGCGTACCTACCCGCACCCCTGGAATCGTCGGCAGCTTTGGAGGTGTCACCGTTTGCATGTTCCCTTCACCCTCAATTTTTAGCGAGAATGAAAGTGCTCTGCCAACCTCAATTCGGTTACGGTCGATATGTGCGCTGATATTGTACTCCCCGACCGCCCCCGTAAAATTCGGTGGTCTTCCGATTTCAGGAAGCGGCTGCACAGTCAGCACCACCGTCCCCGTCTTAAGCGTCTTGGGGGCCCCTTTAATGGGCAGAATAAGGTTAGCGGGCTGAATCACAATCTTTCCTATTTTCTGCGGATACAAACGTCTCGTCACCTCTTCCACCTGATACGTTTTACCCTCTATCTGAACGGTCGTTTCTGTTTCAGTCGGGGGCTCTTCCGATAAAAAATCGGGCAACTCGGGAAGCACAGGAGCCGGGGATTCTTCAGTCGGCAGCACGACTGTATAGAGGTAACGGAATCGGTATTCAATTCCCTCATTCAGGTAAGGTTTACGATTACTAACATCCGCCAGAACTTTATGAATGCCACCCGTTGATGGGCTCACGTAAGTGTCAAGTGCCCCGACAACGATTTTCCCAGGATTCGCAAAATACGGCACCCCTTGGTAAGAGAATTGAACATCCGAGAGTGCAATCTCGCCAACCTGCTTCGGGATAAGTTGATAAGCCCACGCCATGGTGACCGCCACTTTATCATCAACTAATCGGGGGGTTGTTTTCGTATGCAGCGGTACAGCGAGGAAGCCCGGCAAAAAATTGAAAGTCGGCGCACCGATATGTTTCATCAACGTCTTTCCGGAGATAGTCAGTTCCAGCGTCGCCCGCTCGTCAAATCGGATATGCCGTGGGCTAACAACTGCAGCAACGTTGACATCTTGGCTATGCACCGCCGGCGCAACGAGGAGAAGCACCAGACAAATGCACATAGCTCCCCAACCTATCAGCCGTTTACCAATCTTTTTCCCGGCGCAGCCCGCGTTTAAGTTTTTCCTGACGTGTCTTTTGTCGTAATCTATTTTCATTCTTGCTAAGTTCTTCCAAAAGCCGAAGAGCGTCCGATTTAGCGATATCCTTCGGTTCCGTTTTTTCCGAGTCCTGTTTCTGCTGTGTAGTGCTATCCGCTTGAGCATTCAGCTGCTGTTTCAGCAGTTGCCGTGCCAATTTCAGGTTATACCTTGCATCCGCATCATGCGGGTTCAAACGGAGCACCTGCTCGTAAGACGAGATGGCACCGGTAAGGTCCCCCATTTTAAACTGAGCGTTTCCCAAATTATAATACGCTACCGTTTCATCTCCCAGTTTTTCTCTACTTGTCAGAGATGTCTGAAACGCCGCAGCTGCCGCTTTAAACCTACCACTTTTATAGAGAGCAGTACCGAGGTTATAATGCACGATAGGGTTATCAGGTTTTTGGCGTATAGCATCCTGAAAAGCGTTGTGTGCCTCGTCATACTTACCCAGCCAAAACGCCTCATTTCCTGCCTGCATCGTGCGCGTCCAATTTCCGAACCACCCCCCAAGCAGCAGTAACAGCAAAATTATAAGTCCAACGTGAGCTATTGTCCTATCCATAGTAAAATCACATCTGTAGTTTTAGAAAATTATATCACAATCCAAACTAGAATGCAAAGTTTTGAAAAAACGGATTAACCGATTTTGCTTGACAATCATCTCTCATAAATGTATACTATTAAAACGAATCGAATTTAAAAACCGGCGCGGTTTCATTTACGTGACCGGTCCTGTGAAAAGGAGAATCAACATGAAGAGCATCTCTATTTTAACAACGTTAGTCCTCATAATCGCATCGGGGTTCGCTTATGCCGCCGAAACCCCCGCTGTATCAGGCGACTATATTGAGGCACGTTCAGCCAGTGTATATGTCGGCGCGTGTCATTTCGGGGCTGAATTTGTAGAAGGCGGCACCGAAGCAACCCTTGTCTGGCACATTCAACGCGGAACTTGGAACGATGTGTCCCTCAAAGGCTTAACCGTCGTCGCTGTTATCAGTGCGAAAAACAACCTTGCAATTGACAAGAAAACCCGTAAAACCGTGTTATATGTGGATAAAAAAGCCACACCTGAACAACGTGCCGCGGTGCGTGACATGCTTGTCACAAAGCGCGCCGATGTGCTCGGGAACGTAATTTCAACACAAATCGCCCCCATAACCTTCACGAAAAAGGGAACGCGATACAACGTAGCGGTTGGCAAAGTCCTAACGCTCACAGCAAACCGCTACCCGTGCGTCAATTGCACACAGCCACATCAAATTTGGTATGAACCGCTGACACAGATACGGAATGCCATCGTCGGCAAATCCGAAGTTTACCGTTATAAAGACACGCATCTCTCCGTAACCTGGAGCCAAGGGGATGCAGCAAACAACGTCTTTGTCGGCGACTTTTCAATGTAAAATCTAAGTGTCTGTAGTTGCCTTGCCGTAACTATAGACACTACCTCTAGGAATGTTAATGCACACAAGTACACCCCCCGAGGAACGGAAATTTAGACTGACCCCCGAAGAGCAAGCCACCTGGGAGGAAAACGGATACTTTATCCGTTACGACGTTTTCACCGAACAAGAAAACGACGTGCTACGGCATATCGCTGATGACATTGCCCTCGGAAAACGAGCCTTCCCAGCCGCAAATATTAATCAAAACGCATTAGTCAGAGACGGAAAAGCCGAAGCCACCGGTATTCACGCCCTGCACAAAATTCACCATGTGAGCTGTTTCTGTCCAGAATTCCTTGCACGCGTCCGCGACCCGCGCCTAACAGACCCGATTGTTGACCTACTCGGCCCAGATATCCTGGGACTTAACAATCTTTATATCTGGAAATCCCCCAAAATTGGACTAGGCTTCCCATGGCATCAGGATAAGTGGTATTTCAACCACCAGTATAAAACTGACATGACAGTCGCAACATGGACCGCTATTGACGCAGCAGATAAAGACAACGGGTGTCTCTATGTTATCCCCGGTAGCCACAAACACGGTGTTCAAAAGCACGAAGACCTTGAAGGCTCACAACAGGACGAATTTAAGATAGTACGCGCTGCCCGGGACGAAGATGGCATCGCCCTTGAATTACCCCCTGGCGGCGTAGTTTGGTTCAACAGTCAAGTCCTTCATAAAAGCACCGATAATCACAGTGACCGCTTCCGACGAAGCAACGTCGCCCATTATATCAGTGCAAAAGCAGAGCGTATCCCTCGGAAGAATGTAAAAAACGTACGGCCTGTCATGTGGGTTCGCGGTAAAATACACCCAGATAAAATATCTCCAGTCCATCGGGACGTTTTACCCATCCCACAATAGGAAAATTCAGTTTTTCGCGGATAACACAGACCCACATCAGGAGGAAACATGCCTAAACACGCGTACATACTGAAAATCTTAGTCACGCTTGTGCTCCCTCTCATAATAATCGCCACAACCGTTGCCCAAAAACCGAATTTTCCGGAACGAACACCCCTCGTTGAACGTCCCTTCTCAGACGACCCCGACAAATTCACCTTCGCCATTATCGGTGATAAAACAGGCGGCGGCTTAGATAAATGGCCAATCTTCGACCGTGCAATAGATGAAATCAACATATTGAAACCTGACTTCGCTATCATGGTGGGCGACTTAATACAGGGGGACACAACAGACCCACAACAACTCGCCGCAGAATGGAAAGAATTTTGGGAACATCAATCCGAGCTAAGCGTGCCATTTTTAGCGTTGCCCGGTAATCATGACATCACGAATCCGGTTATGTACGCCTATTGGAAGGATAACATCGGCCGCACCTATTCAGCATTTACCTACAAAAATTGCCTCTTTTTACTGCTCAATACAGAGGAATGGCATGCAACCCCCGATGAATGGACAAACTGGTTTGGAGACACACAGATTAAATACGTCAAATCGCAATTGGCACAGCATTCGGAGGTGCGGCATACCTTTGTCTTTCTGCACAGACCCCTCTGGCTTCAAAAGCACTCCGGGTGGGAAGAAATTGAAGCAGCACTCGGTAAGCGGCCCTACACTGTCTTCGCTGGACATTACCATAACCTCACACTTCACACACGCAACGACCGGCGATACTTCGTACTCGGAGCCACTGGCGGCGGATTTACACCCCAAGTAGTCCGAGAGACCGGGGCTTTCGACCATTACAGCCTCGTAACCGTTGACAGCACAGATGTTAACGTTGCTATTATAGAACCGGGTAACATTTTCCCCGCGGACCTATCAACTGCAACGTTCAAACGCAAGGTCTCAAAACTCCTTACCTTTAAGCCCTACTTCAAACGGGCCCAATCGCAGCCGATTGCCAGCGGAACCCTTGAAATAACCCTCGAAAATACACTTGAAAAACCGCTAAAGATGGAAGTTGTTTTCAAACCGAACGAGAATTGGCAGCTCACTCCGAACCAGCTCTCTTTTCAAACCAAACCGGGGCAAACCACAAAAACAACCGTCACCCTCTCCGCACCCTCAGAGACCTACCTCCCTTTTCCTGTCTACAGTTATTCCGTGCTATATGGGGGCGAGCAATTGTTAAGCGGCACAAAGCTGTTTCACCCTATTCCCACCGAGGACATGCGTGTTCTTAAAGACTGGAGGCTTCTCGGTCCCTTTTCCCTCGGTCTGACCAGTCCGCCTCCTAGCCTAAAGGAGGTCCCGAAAAATTTTCTTGCAGTCCCGTTACCGAACCCCGATGTTGATAAAATAACCTCTCACGGAGAAGCAGGAGAAACACGCCTTTGGCGAGAATACCGGTCTGAAACGGAGCGCATTAATTTACGGGAAGTATTCGGAAACGCTGAGTTGGCTTACGGTTTCGGCATGACCCATATCAAGAGCCCCGATGCCCGACGCGTATTCGCTCAAATCGAATGGGGCAGCAATTTAGGGAGAATCTATCTGAACGGCATTGAAATCCCTGGTGCTGCTATTCCCGGTAAACATCTATTCTCTTGGTGGGCGCACTTTGAATTAACCTTAAAAGCGGGGTGGAACACCTTAATCGTCTTGTCCGGCGATTACAATGGATGGTGGGATTATCGAATGGAGGTTGCGGACCCCCAAAATGTTCTTCAGTTTAGCCCAAACCTCCCCTAAATTTGACAGAATAGACGTTATCCGTTATACTTAAAAAAAGGAGAAAAAAATGAGTTACGAAACGATAGAATCTAAGTTCATCGCAACACCGGAAAAGGGAGAAGTCTCCTCACTACTTATGCGTCCGGACAATGCAAAATGGGTGTTAGTACTTGGACATGGTGCGGGTACAAACATGCGCCATTCAACACTTCAGACCATTGCCGAGAGGCTATCAGATATCGGCATTGCAACCTTCCGCTATCAGTTTCCGTACATGGAACGCGGTGGGGGTGGTAGAGAATCCGAGGCGGTTGCACTCCAAACGGTCCGTTCTGCAGTCGCTGCTGCCCATGAAGCAGCGAGCGATTTATCAATACTCGTCGGGGGGCACTCTTATAGTGGACGTATGTCTTCAATGTCCGCAGCCAAATCCCCAATTGAACATGTGCATGGACTCGTTTTCTTCGCATTTCCGCTGCATCCCTCTGGCAGAGAAGGCACGGAACGCGCAGAGCATCTCAGTGATGTCACCGTGCCCATGCTATTCCTCTCCGGCACACGTGATAAGTTAGCAAATCTTGCCCTATTAGAACCGGTCTGCGAAAAACTTGGCGACAAGGCAACCCTACACCTATTAGATACAGCCGACCACGGGTTCAAAACCCTAAAACGTTCCCGTAAATCCGATGAGGACGTTTTCGTCGAGATGGCGAGAGTACTTCATAAATGGGCAGAAAATCTATTATAACCTAAAGGAGATAAAACAATGTTTCATAGATTCACCACACTCCTTGCCCTTGTCGGTTTTTCTATTATTACGGCAGGGTGCAGTATTTTAGTGACAAAACAGGAATGGAGCGAAAACTACGCACTCCTTGAAGGCGCACATTCCACCAGTCCCCAAATGATTGATGGCCAGCTCGAAACTATCGGTCAAACAAGTTTTCCGAGAGGCGCGCAACGCGGCACCATCGCAACACCACCCTCCGAGGTTATTATCACCTTACCTGAAGAAAAGACCATTCGCAAAATCGTAATCCATGCCGATAATGTCAAAAAGCTTGAAATCTTCGCAGATAAAGGCATCGGCACCATTGACGCGGATTGGAAATTGATTAAAGAGATAAGAAATGTCACAACCAACCCCATCGAGATCCCCGTTTCTATCCTATTCTCTACGGCTAAACTGCGGGTCAGAGTATTAGAAACAACTGAAGATAGCGAATTGACGCGAAAAAGGCATGCCGCCGATGTCAATAAGCTCGTGCGAGCACAGAGAGGGGGAGCCAAATCAGGGGCAAGCCTGCAAACGCTCCGCCGCCGAGCCGCCGGTAAAATCCGAGAAATTGAAATTTACGGCTACAAATCTGCCAATACACCTTAAAAACCACTTCAGGACACATCATGAAAAACAGATTTTTGACGCTAACGCTTTTGTTTGCGCTCCTAACGGTTGCACCAAACACCTTCGCTGCAGACTACACACAATTGAGCTTACCAGAAGGCGCGAAAGCCCGATTGGGTAAAGGTATTATAACTGATATACAGTTTTCACCAGATGGAACACGCTTAGCCGTTGGTAGTAGTATCGGAATTTGGATCTATGATGTCCAGACGGGGGAGGTGCTCAACCTATTTACGAGATATACAGCGGGGGTCAGTAGTCTGTCGTTTAGCCCGGATGGTAACACCCTCGCCAGTGGGGGTGTGGATGGAACCATTCGTCTATGGGACACTACAACAGGAAAAATTATCAGAACGATGCTAGGACATACGGCTCCGGTCCGTAGCTTATCGTTTAGTCCGGATGGTAACACCCTCGCCAGTGGGAGTTCGGACAAGACTATCCGATTGTGGAATACCAACACAGGACACCTTATCAGAACACTCACAGGACATACTTCGTATGTCCATAGCGTATCGTTTAGTCCGGATGGTAACACCCTCGCCAGTGGGAGTGTGGACGAGACTATTCGGTTATGGAATACCAACACAGGACAACTTATCAGAACACTCACAGGAGATATGGGTTGGGTCAATAGCGTGTCGTTTAGTCCGGATGGTAACACCCTCGCCAGTGGGAGTTCGGACAAGACTAAAATTCGGCTATGGGACACTACGACAGGAAAACTTATCAGAACACTCACGGGACATGAATGGTCGGTCTATAGCGTGTCATTTAGTCCGGATGGTAACACCCTCGCTAGTGGGAGTTTGGGCAAGACTATTCGGCTATGGAACACAAACACCGGACACCTTATCAGAGTGCTTACAGGACATACTTCGCATGTCAATCGCGTGTCGTTTAGTCCGGATGGTAACACCCTCGCCAGTGGAAGTGCGGACGAGACTATCCGATTGTGGAATACCGGCACGGGACACCTTATCAGAACGATGGAAGGACATACGGATGCAGTCGAAACCGTATCGTTTAGTCCAGATGGGCACGTCCTCGCCAGTGGAGGCAGGGACAGGTCTATCCACGAGGAAAAGACTATCCATCTATGGGACACAAACACTGGACACCTTATCAGAGCGATGGTAGAACATACGGGGTCGGTCCGTAGCGTGTCTTTTAGTCCGGATGGTAACACCCTCGCCAGCGGGAGCAAGGACTATACTATTCGTCTGTGGAACACTACAACAGGACACCTTATTACAACACTCATAGGACATACACATTGGGTCAAAAACGTGTCTTTTAGTCCAGATGGGAATATCCTCGCCAGTGGTAGTTGGGACAAGACCATTCGTCTGTGGGACACTACAACAGGAAAACTTATCACAACACTCACAGGACAGGATTCCGCAGGATATACTTCGTTTGTCCGTGGCGTGTCGTTTAGTCCGGATGGAAATACCCTCGCCAGTGGGATGGCCAGGATTATTCATCTATGGGACACTACAACAGGAAAACTTATCACAACACTCACAGGACATACAAATTTTGTCATTAGTGTGTCGTTTAGTCCGGATGGGAATACCCTCGCCAGTGGCAGTAGGGACAATACTATTCGTCTATGGAACACAAGTACGAGACAACTTATTAGAGTGCTTACGGGACATACACGGTGGGTCAATAGTGTGTCGTTTAGTCCGGATGGGAATACCCTCGTTAGTGGGGGTTTGGACAATACTGTTCGTCTATGGGATATTAGGACAGGAAAACTTATCAGAACATTCACGGGACATACCGATTCGGTCGAAACCGTGTCGTTTAGTCCGGAGGGTCGCACGTTTGCCAGCGGGAGTGGGGATGGCACTATTCTCCTATGGGAACTTGAACCTTAGTCGCGCGGCATATTGGGACAGCAAGAAGCAGGTAGGAGAATTAGTCACAGTGGTGACTATCGGTTATAGAAGATTTCCCGCTTGGAGAGAGCACAATGAAATACTTCGCCTACGGGTCTAACCTCAATATTAGACACATGCAATACAGGTGCCCCGACGCGATGCCTATCGGCACATTCGCGCTGCAGGATTACCGACTTGTTTTTCGGTACTACGCCGATATTATTCCTGCCCCCGGCCAATCTGTAACAGGCGGACTTTGGGAAATCTCCGCAGAAGACGAGAAATCCCTCGACCGATACGAAGGCTATCCCACCTTCTACGGAAAATATTACCAAGACGACATCATGTTTTACCGCATGCGCGACACAGCAATGCCCTTAGAATTGCCGGGAGCTGAATATCTGAAAACCGTACTTGAAGGCATGAACGATTTTGGGCTTTCCCTTGAGGTATTCACGAACAATTTAGGAAATCCGCAGCCAATCGTAAATCCTGCTAAACAGGAGACACCTCTTAAGCAAGCGATGCGTCTCATTGAAACCGCGCAGGCCTCTAAAGAATAGTCAATTCATCCTCTTCGCCGCTCTCCTGTAGCACCGTCTCCAATTCCGTGGCGACTACACCGAAGGCACTCGCTTGCGGCGATTCTGGATGTCCAGCAACGATTGGCACGCCAATGTCGCCAGCCGTGCAAACTTCAGCGTCAAGTGGAATTGCTCCGAGAAAGGCTACACCGAACCGCTCACTCATATTCTTCCCGCCATCCGCCCTAAAAATCTCTGTCTTTTCGCTGCAGTGCGGACAGACGAAGTAGCTCATATTCTCAATAATGCCCAGAATAGGCACACCGAGACGTTCGAACATAGCAACACCGCGTCGCACGTCCGCCAATGCCACATCCTGTGGAGTCGTGACAATAATCGCCCCGGTCAGCGGAATCGCCTGTGTTAGCGAGAGAGCCACATCGCCAGTACCCGGGGGCAGGTCAATAATAAGATAATCTAGTGCCCCCCATTCAACATCGGTAAGAAATTGACGGATAGCACTGTGTAGCATCGGACCGCGCCAAATCATCGCCTGTTCTTCAGGCACCATAAACCCGATGGACATAAGTTTGATATCGTGCCGCATGAGCGGAACCAGTTTCCGTGCTGGGCTCGTCTGTGGTTTATCCTGAATGCCCATCATCGTCGGGATACTCGGTCCATAAGCATCCGCGTCCATTAAGCCGACTGCAGCACCTGCCTGCGCCAGCGAGATTGCTAGGTTCGTCGCAACGGTGGATTTGCCAACGCCACCCTTACCGCTTGCCACAGCGATTTTGTACTGCACGTCCGGCAACGTGATATTCTGTTGCTGCGGTGTCTGCTGCTGTTGCGGTGCGGGTTGCTGTTGCGGCGATTTCTGTCCAGAGAGCTCCGCCCCACTGATAACCTTGAGCTCAGGGTGTGGTTTCCCTGCCGTATCCGATTTCGGCTGTTGCTTATCCTCTTCACCTTTTTTAAAAAACTTCATGGATATATCTTCTCCTTGTGTCTATATTGCTAACAATTGGCAGTTTCCAGCGACCATACGAAAGAAGTTGATTTCATATTAATAATAATGCCATAAAACGCGTCAATTTGCCAATCTTTTTTTTGGCAATAGCCAACAGCCAAAAAATATTGTTACCATTTTTTCGCAAAATCCTATATAATACTTGAAAAATTGCACCCTAAGCAAGGAGATATTTTTATGAACATTCTCATGTTACGTCATTCTGCAGGATTCGAGCACACCTATCTTCCAAACGCCGAAGTTACGCTGAAAGAAATCGGTGCAGCAAACGGGTGGAAAGTTGCAACAACCCATCGCTGCGACCGGATTAACGCCGATAACCTCGCCAAACAAGATATCGTCGTCTTCGCAACAACCGGCAATTTACCCTTTGACGATGCCCAGAAAGAGGCGTTGCTCAGTTTCGTCCGTGAGGGCAAAGCGTTCTTCGGCATCCATAACGCCACCGATACATTCTACGACTGGCCGGAATACGGTGAGATGCTCGGAGGCTATTTTGCGGGACATCCATGGCACCAAGAGGTTAACGTAATCGTCGAAGATACGGACCACCCGGCAACACGAATGCTCGGCACAAGTTTCAAAGTTGTCGATGAAATCTACACCTTCAAAAATTGGGCACGGGAGAACACACATGTGCTAATGCGCTTGGATAACGATTCTATTGATGTCTCCCGGGGCAACCGTGATGACAACGACTACGCACTCGGATGGTGTCACACGTACGGCAAGGGGCGCGTAATGTACACCGCCTTCGGTCACCCGGATGCCCTTTGGAGTCAACCTTGGTTCCACGAACACATCGCTGGATGTCTCAAGTGGGCAGGTGGGTTAGAAGATTAACCTCACTAACGGCGGGTCTCCGTGCCCGCCCAATTTTTCTTCTTGTCCCAAACCTCAAAGCGCGCCACACCCTAAGATGAGTGTCCCACTAAATAACCCCTGTTGCCCGTAAAAGCGTCTCCTGCACCAACAACTCATGTGATACAGGCCGGTCAGGAGGTTGTGTGCCAGCAATAGTCGCCAAAAATGCGTCCAATTCCAACTCATATAACCGTTGGCGACTTTCACCTGCTGTCTCCACAGCCTGTTCACCTTGTGAATAACCATCTTTCGCCTTGTCCAAACAGAGCCGAATCGTCCGCCCCGGTTCAAAAGGCTCAACGATAATAGCACTCCCCTCGGTGCCGTAGACCTCAAACCGTCTTGCCACCGGACGCGTCTCCAAAGCAGAAATAGAGATAAACGCCATCGCCTTCTCAAATTCATAGACCGTTAGTGTGTTATCTTTGAAAGGGTCCGCCGAACCGCCATCGTTGCGTAGGAAACCGGTGACCTTCTCCGGTCGGCCTAATATCCAAAGCACCTGATCGAGAACGTGTCCGCCTAAATCGAAGAAGATGCCACCGACGTGCTGACTTATCCGCGTGCGCGCCTCATGAGAAACATTTGTTGACATGTGTGCCCGCACCGAAAAGACATCCCCTAAAAACCCGTTGCGTCCCCAATCGGTAACCTGTTTAAACGCCGAATGATAGCGCAGCATATACCCCATCTGCACCAGTAGCGATTTCTCTTGTGCCGTCTCTATAACGCGTTGCCACTGCGGCCAGTTTTCACCAGCCGGTTTATCATACCAGACATGTTTGCCAGCACTAACGATTTCCTCTGTCTGTGCAAGACTTTCGGCATTGTTCCCCTCTGAAGCGACTGCTACAATCGTCTCATCTTCTAACATTTCCGCAGCAGTTGCGTACCAGTGAACATCCGTAAAAGCCGTCTTACCTGCTTGAAGTTGTGCCCGCCGTTCAGTATCCGGTTCAAAAACGCCTGCCACCTCTACGTCGGGATTTGTGAACATCGCCTGTAGTTTACCGCGTGCGTGTCCGTGTTTAGTTCCGTATTGTGCCATCCGTATTTTTGCCATATTTCTCCTCCACAATGTGAAAATTGTTGTGTATACCTTCATTATACGGACCGTTGGCGAAATGTCAAGCGTTGTCGCTCATGTAAAAAGTAAGTGCGGTTGCTTGTAATAAAGTCAATGGCCACGCGGGCTAAATTTTTTATTAGCACTCATTCTTTACATGAGCCAACCGCTTTGTCAAGTTTTCTTAAGAAAAACCAGAGGCATTTATCGGACTTGGGCAGCACAAACAGGTTGACATGCTAGAACTCCACTGGCCGAGTGGACATACCGAACAGTTTTTCGATGTAAAAGCAAACCAAATTCTGCACATTAAAGAGGGGCACGGCGTAATAAAGTGGGGTCGTTCAGTATTCGGGCAAGCAGCCCGCTCCTCTAAGGGCAATTCATCGTCCATCGTTCGTAGGGGCGAGGGGACCTCGCCCATCGTTTCGTAAACGTTAATGGGGCGTTTTCTTAATCGTACCCCACGTAGTTGTCAGTTTTCCAGCAACATCCACCGGTGCTGTCCCCAATCTGGACTGCTCAAGTTCATCCGCGTTCAAAGGCCGATTCCACACCTTCACTTCATCAATTAAGCCCTTGTAAAACCGGCTCAGATGTTCGCCAATCCAAATTGACTGTCCGCTGTTGATGTCTTGTGTTTTATCATCAACTTCATCAAAATCTTCGGTGTGGAAACCCCGTTGCTTTAGCACGGGGAGGAAACACCGCTCCTATAGTTGAAGTTTAAGCGTGTTAGCACGCTAAAATCAGACCGCTTCGCCCCTGTTGTTAATCGGTTTCCATCTAAACTATAGATAGAAAACAATCCTTTTGCGTTGACCCCCGCCAAGCGTGTTAATCCGTGCTTTTCGTGTTTGATAAGTGTGTTCTTGACAAGTCCATTGCCTAACACAGTGCCCCCATAGCGTGGGCGTTTCCCCCCTTTTTGAGGGTTTTGTCGGTGCAGTCCACGCCTGCATACAGGTATAGGGGCTATGCAGAAAATATCAATGTTGTCAGGCGTGCTATCGCCACCGAGCGTGTGATATGCAAGACACCAACTATCTACACAATGTGCGTCAAAAGTTTCGGATAGTTTCTTTGATGCCTTTTTAAGACCTAACCTATCGCGTATCTCTTTTGTTTCCCACCCTTGAAGTGTTAGCAACTGCCACCGCTTTTGAATCTCGGTATAGAACCATTGCTTGCCAACCTCAAGCGGACTAAAGGTTTGATTCCATTTTCTTTGATATTGCTTAGTTCTTGCCTTAATGTCTTCAACTGTCACGTGTGTAATCGGATAAAGTTTAGAAAACCACTCCAATATACGAAGTTTCCAATCCCAACGTGCACGCGTGCCTGCGGGGATAAGTTCCGTGTTGGCGCGGTGATTTGTCCTATTCTTTCTATTTGGACATTTTCGGCTGCGCCTTCCCCGCCGTAGTTCACGTCTTTTTTCTACTTTCTTGCCAACCTTGTTATGTGCATCCGCTTGCACATTCAGATAGGTGTGAGACGCAGACTTCACCGTGAAACCTTCTCTTTTAGAACCAGGATCCACGCCAACTACTATGTCTTGAAGTTCTCTGGCTGAGGGGGCTACGTTTAACCTAACGCAGAATATACCGTTAGACCAAAAGGGGGTTGCTTTCCCTGCTTGTATCCAACGCCTTGCCCGTGAGGGTTTAGTAGGCATCAGAGGTTGTTGGTTTTTATCTACCACGGGAACTAACATGCGTAAACCTCCGAAGAGTGTATATTGCCCCATCCAGATCACAACACAGAGTGGAATCAGACTTGGGGAGCATCCGAAACATCTTTTGACGTACCAATAGTCTGTGCTGCGATATATTACTGTAGTCAACGGTTTAACTTGTGAAGAGGTGCTTGGTAGGCACATTGCACAAGCCCCCAGGCTTTAGCGGGGGGTTATTGACTAATCAACTTACCATCTACGTAGAACCGGACCTTTTTTGCGTCCTGGTCTCGAACACCAGCGAGGACATGCCATTCGTTATCGTTCAGAAAATCTGCTGAGCTGACCCCGGCACTGTTGGCGCGTCCCTTATCCCGAAGATTAAACCCCATTCTGCCGCGCGCTGCCGCATTGTCACCGCTGACCGAGAGCATCCATAACGCATCGGTGCCCTGACGATAGTTGCCGACAATTCCATCGTTCTTTGTCGGCTGATCATCTGTTTTTACCCATGCCTGCACTGTCAATGAATCCCCCGTAGAAAAGGTGATAGAATTTGCCAACGGCACCTCAACAAAGTCATCTTGACCATCAAACTCCAACGCTTCGCCGTACTTTCCCGGGACAGTCTTTGCGTTGCCGTTAATCGTTCCATCATTGCCCTTTCCAGATTGGTCTTTCGCGGTATTACCTTGAATAGTGTTCCTGTCGAAACTCAGATATAATACCAATCCATTTGTTGGGTTGGCATCACTCTGCGGTGTGAAGCTAATGGACATAGCGATTACTGCGAAAATCACAAATACTCTTTTTATCATAAGAAACTCCTTATCAAATGCTACTGTGGCAGATAGAAAATCTTTCCAGCGGCGCACATTTTAGTTTGTTTTGATGATAACAGATTTGGGCGAAACTGTCAAGAAAAAAGAAGCACACAATGCCATTGCTCTTAGCCCCATCCAGGCGATATGTTTATAGAAGAACAACACCCTTTGTACTTATGTCTCACTTTATCGTGTAGGCAGCCCAACACATTACCACTCTATATCCTCCATGGATTGCACCTCTAACGCCTGTGTGTGGATTGAATCTAGACGTTGGAGACTGTGCATTCTGCCGATTTTACGGGTGAGGGTATCCGGAACATCGCCAAAACGGAAATGTAGCTCATTGGCGATTAGCAAATGGCGATTAGCAATTAGCAAGAGGTTTGTGATTCTAAGAACATATCCGAAGCGTGTCAGAGACCTCTTTCTCTTGCCAACAGCCAACAGCCAACAGCCATAAGCCAATTTAGCAAATGGCAATTAGCGATTAGCAATTAGCAAGAGGTTTATGATTCTAAACACATATCTGAAGCGCGTCAGAGACCTCTTTCTCTTGCCAATAGCCATAAGCCAATAGCCATAAGCCAATAACCATAAGAATATGGATTATGACTTCATCGGTTTTATCTGCTGTTTGAAAAGGCGCGCGATACAAAATATCCGCTTCGCGTTCCCGTAAGTCTCTCGGAATGAAGCTCGTGCTAAGCCGCTCAAGCCCGCTAAAGTTGATACGTGGGGCAAGGTCGGGGGCAGCAATCTCTACCAACCCCTGGACGTTTTCCGGTCTTTGAAACAACAGACGCAGGCTTCTGTCTGAAAAGTGTGCAACCTTTCCGCCAAGTAAATCATTGAGACCGTTCGTCTCTTTCGTTTCCTCTGCCATTTTCCTTCTCAGTTCTTTTGGAATTAAACAGTATCGTCAAGTAAAACAGACAAGTTTAGTATAACACAATTTGGCGATTAGCAATTAGCAAGAGGTTTGTGATTCTAAACACATATCTGAAGCGCGGCAGAGGCCTCTTTCTCTGGTTTCCAATAGTTTCCAATAGCTAACAGCCATCTTCGGATTTTACGCCGTTCAATCTAATACCATTTTTATTAATTATTCTACCATTACCAGTTGTTAGAAATGAAACGGAGAACGGCACAAACTGGAAGTTTATGCTACAAGAAAGAGACATTTTCAATTAGAAATGGTATAACATACAAGCACAGTGCGTTAAAACAGACAAGTTTAGTATAACACAATTTGGCGATTAGCGATTGGCAAATAGCAATTAGCAAGAGGTTTATGATTCTAAGCACATATCTCACGCGCGTCAGAGCTCTCTAGCCAATAACCAACAGCAATTGTCGGATTGGACTCCGTTCAATCCGACATACAAGGACAGCTAGGTAGCACAGTGCGTTAAAACAGACAAGTTTAGTATAACACAATTTGACAACACATGGCAAACTTTTTTTGCTGAGTGCTTGCGAAAATTTTTACTTGACTGCCATTGCAAAATTATGCTAAACTTTAATCAAGAAGATACCTCACAGTTTTTCAACCGAAATCCAACTTAGCGGAGCCGCTCTATTATGCCCACACTTGACTTCAAAGGAAAACAGCACATCTACGCGCATCACCTCACCGTCCCCTACCGGCCCCTCGAACCTGACGAAACCCGTTCCTGCAACCCGACCGATACAGACGATAACCTTATCATTCACGGTGACAATCTACATGCGCTCAAAGCATTACTCCCGCGTTATGCAAACCGTATTAAGTGCATCTACATCGACCCACCCTATAACACCGGCAACGAGGGATGGGTCTATAATGACAACGTCAACAGCCCACTGATGCAGCAATGGCTTACGGAGAACGCACCCGTTGACAACGAAGACATGGAACGGCATGAAAAATGGCTTTGCATAGTGAAGTGGAACAGCAGGCAGAACGGGTCTTTCGGAGAAAACTGGAGCAGGGGGTAATCCGTTTCGACTTAGAAACGCAGGAACCTAACTACCAGATGGTAGACAGCTATGAGATACAGGTGCATCCCAATGACAGACAACTCGAAAGGTATGGAAACCCCGTACAGCTTAGTCTGTTTGAGAAGGTATTTGACCAACAATTTGATAACGAATTGGAAAAGAAATTTGCGTACTATCTTGATGAGGAGAAAGCATTGCAATGGTGGTATCGGGTCGCCGCGCGTCAACGTGGTGAGTACTACGTGCAGGGATGGAAACAGGGACGTATTTATCCCGACTTCGTTGCAATGACGCGAGAGATTGTTGGCACAACGCGCGTCCTGATTTTTGAAACGAAAGGAGAACATCTCGGCGGCAACCCTGATACTGAGTACAAGCAGAAAGTGTTGGAAACCCTTGAGGGCGCGTTTAATACCGCCGGGAGGATGGTAATCCGGGACGGACCTAGACGGCAAGGCATCTTTGAACTAGTATTCAACGAGCAGCAATTTCTAGAAATCTCTGCCCGGTTGAATGCAGATGGCTACTCTGTGGAAGGTTAGCGTTCAGCACCGTTTTCTGCCCAAGGAAATGTCCAAGACACAAAATCATTTTCCGTGTCCTCTGTGTCCTCCGTGCCTTCCGCGATTTGCGGCGTACTCGCCCAAATGCGACGTGCATTCTGACAACACACGCGAAATCCACTCTTCCACTCTTCCATCCTTCCCGCTATCATAGTACAAAAACGTGAGCTTGATAATAAATATCCGTTTGCTCTAAACCTTTTTCATCGCGAAAAAAGCGGAATAATTGTAGCATAAACTTCCTAGTTTGTGCAGTTTTTTGCTAAAACTACCAGAGAACGCTCTAGGTCAAAACTTTTTTTCAAACTCGCGTTACAAAAACTTTACGCACCCTATTGACAACAACGTTCAAATAGAGTATCATGAGAGTAATACAAATTTCTGAAACAGCGAAAAACGCTTAGACGTTTTTCGTACCTATTGAAAGCGAAAGGATACACCCATGGCTATTACGGATGCAATGCCGGAACTCAAGCGTAAACTTCAATTCTTCCCGGTTCAAAACGAAAATCCTGCAACGTTAACGTCTGCACAAATCCAACACTTCAACGAGAACGGTTTTATCTGTCCCTTAGATGTCTTTTCTGAAACCGAAATCTCGGAACACCGCGCCTATTTCGACCAGCTCATGGAGAAAGCGATGGCAGCCGGATGGAACAGTTATTCCATCAACGGATGGCAAACCCACTGCACCGGCATCTACGCCCTCATTCACGAAGATAGGATATTGGATTACGTGCAAGACCTGCTCGGCGAAACCCTTATCTGCTGGGCAACCCATTACTTCTGCAAACTCCCCGGTGAGGAACAGCAGGTCAGCTGGCATCAGGATGCCTCTTACTGGCCCCTCTCACCGAGCAAAACCGTCACCGTCTGGCTTGCAATTGATGACGCATCGGTTGAAAACGGGGCGATGACCGTTATTCCCAAATCACATCTGCACGGGCAGATAGCATTTGAACGCAGCACTGCCGAAGAAAAGAACGTGCTAAGCCAGACAGTTCACACCCCAGAACAGTATGGGGATACCCCTGTCCCGTTCGAAATGAAAGCCGGTCAAATCTCTCTACACTCCGACCTGTTATTGCACGGGTCAGAACCGAATACCTCCGATCGGCGACGATGTGGATTGACGATGCGATTTGTACCACCAGATGTCCGAGCCGCCAATAGTTGGAATCAACGCGCTATTATTCCAAGAGGCAGCGACCCAGATGAACATTGGGTTCACGTCCCACGTCCCGCTGAGGATACCATACCCGAAAGGCGTTGACAACCCGTAGAAAAATAACCGGTACCCTTTACGGAATGCCGCTCTCTACAGAAAAGCGAGCACTTTTTCATGTTTCCAAGACGTATCATTTTCGCCGCCATTGCAATCTCCGCCGCCGCAAGTTGTCTGCTGTGCGGTTACGAGTTCATCCGGGCTGTCTCCAATTCTATATTCATTACGTACTACACCTCGGAGAATCTGCCACGCGTTATGGTAGCAGTCCCCCCGGGCGTTCTTTTGATTCTCTATATTTACGGTCGTCTACTTTCGCGGGTAGGAGCGACACGGACCCTCGTAATCACCTCTATCCTATCCGCTGTGTTAATCTTTGTGTGCTATTTGGGACTTTCAAGGGGTCTGCGTTTCGCTGCTGCAATTATTTATGTTTTTCGTGAGGCGTATATTGTGCTGATTCTTGAACAATTTTGGTCGTTCGTCAATAGCACGCTCACATCTCGGCAGGCAAAAACCATTAACGGTCCCTTTTGTGCGGTTGCCTCGGTCGGTTCGGTTGTAGGCGGTCTACTTGTTAGCAGATGGGCGGAACCCTTAGGCACTCAAACTCTACTGTTGTTCACAGCAGGCTCCTTAATACCCGCAGCATTTTTTGGCGTTATCGCTTACAACCTCGCTGGCGAACCGAAACCGTCTGCCGCTGAAGAAGGAGGAAAACTTGGACATCTCGGTCTCAAAACCTTTTTCCGTTCCAGATATCTTCTTTTTATCGCACTGCTTATCTTAAGCACCCAAGCCATGTCAACTGTCCTGGATCTTCGATTCAATGGGCTGGTCGAAGGGCAAATAGCTGAAGAAGACACGCGGACCGCGTATTACGGTAATTTTTATGCGGCACTCGGTGCAATCTCCGCTATTCTGCAACTCATTGTTGTGCCGCTCGCGCTTCGATTTATCTCCATACGAATTATACATATCGGGATACCGGTAGTCCATCTGCTCAGTGGACTTTTTCTCACACTTAAGCCTTCGCTCCGTGCTGGCGCGTCCGCGTATCTAACGTTCAAAGCCCTTGACTATTCGCTCTTTCGTGCGGCAAAAGAATTATTTTACATGCCGCTTTCCTACGATGAAAGATACCGGGCAAAACAGATTATCGATTCGTTCGTATACCGATTCGCCAAAGGCGGCAGTGCAGGGGTCATTGTATTGATAAAGCTAGGCGTAAAAACAGTTCCCGGCGCAGCGTTCTCCATTACAGCAATGGTGCTAGCAGGTTTATGGGGCGGAATCGTTTCCAATCTAACATCACGTTATCAAAAATTGGAAAAAAACTAAAAAAACACTTGACAATAACGTTTGTTTTGTGTAAAATATAATTAGTAAGAGCTTCTGATGCATTTCAGAGATATAATTAGAATCACAAATTCTTGCCAATTGCCAATTGCTAATAGAGAATTCACGGTGAAAAGGAGGGCGAAGTTAATGACATATCAAATTTTGACAAACGGACAAACGAAATACGCCTGCTTTGGCATACTCATCTTAATCAGTGCCTTGGTAGCAGGGTGTGCAATCACCCCGCGGCCCTCTGTGGAAATCTACATAGCACCGATTGAAGGGCACCCGAATGCCAAGGTGAATGCTGAAACAGGGGCTGTAACTGTCCAACAGAAGGGCGTTGCCGTTACCCTTGAACCCCTCGATGAGGTAGAGCTATTCGCGCTCACCGATAACCCGCGCATGAACCCCTATCTTTTTGTCAGGGGAAATGGGGCTGTTGAGCCTATCTACACCGTTTTTGAAGTGACAGTCCATAATTTGGACACCCCACGGGTCTTAGCCGATGATGCCGCGGTGCTCATCGATGCGAACGGGGCACAATACGGAAACCTACCGTACGATTACTTCGAAGCCCTCTACGATAATCTAGAATCCCCTCAGCACCCTTCCACTACAATAGCACCTTATCCGAATTACTATCCTACCTTCCAAAGATATTATCCTTACTATCAAACGTACCTGGATGTCGCAGCTTTGGAGGTAGGCCGGGACGTAGTGCAAGCGAGTCTCTTTACGAGTGGGAAGTTGTTCCCGGGGGCAAAACGGCGGGGGCTCTTAATCTTCGACCGGCTTAACATGGACGCGACGGAGCTCAAGGTTATTTTACCCGAAATCCGCATCGTCCGTTCAAATGGGAAGCAAGATAAATTGACGTTTAAATTTGACTTTAGGCAAGTCATTGTTGAAAAATAGTGCGAACCTTAGATAATAAAGGGAGGATGTGTAAAATGAGAAATGGGTTTATAGGATTGTTGCTAATATTAATAGGGTTTTTACCCATATTGGGATGTCAGCAAGAGTTAAAAGTTGCTGTCGCGGGCCCCTTTACCGGCAATTCCGCTGCATTCGGAGAGATGATTCAGCGCGGTGCCGAGCTAAAGGCGAAAGAGATTAATGCCGCTGGCGGGATTCAGGGAATAAAACTAGAACTTGTCTTTAAAGATGACGAAGGCAGGTCCACGGTGGCTGGCAATGTTGCAACTGACATCGCCACTAATCCTCAATTCCTTGCCGTTGTCGGGCATTTTAACAGTGCATGCTCTTTGGCGGGTAAACCAATTTATATGCGGAACGGTATTGTCGAATTATCCCCAGGCTCAACAAATGTGACCGTCTGTGAAGGAAGTGATTGGACATTCCGGAATTTGTACCGAGACGATTTTCAGGGGCAATTTATTGCCAGATATCTCAAAAAGTTTTTTCCAGACAAACAAAACGTCGCTGTTCTGTTCGAAAACGATGATTACGGCAGAGGACTCAAAAACTCGTTTACTGCCGAAGCGGAAGCAATAGGACTCAACATGGTTGCCTCCAAGGCTTATGACCGCGATAATACCGATTTTAAAACACAACTCACCAGCATTAAGGGGGAAAACCCCGATGTTATCTTTATCTCAGGCCTCTATAGCCAAGCAGCATTAATCGTTAAGCAGGCTCGGGAGGTTGGTATTAAAGCGATGTTTTTCGGAGCAGATGGCGTAGACTCAGAAGATTTTATCAAAAATGCAGAGGGGGCCGCAGAGGGAACTTACATCACAACGCCTTTCACCTTCGGTGCCGGTGGAGAAGAGGCACAGAAAGTTGCACAGGCTTTTGAAGCCGAATACGGAAGAGCTCCCGACACCTGGGCCGCCCTCTCTTACGATGCTGTTGGCATGATTGCCGAAGCTCTTGAAAAGACATACAACCAAGACGCAACGACCGCCGAAAATAGAGAAGCCATCAGAGACCATCTCGCATCCCTCGACACGCCTGAAGAAGGATACCAAGGTATTACGGGATTAACCTATTTTGACAGAAACGGGGATACTGTTGACAAACCCGCCTACGTCAAAATTGTCAAGGATGGCAAATTTACGGCCGCACCGCAGCAATACGGTGAATAACTGGGGACGTGCCAAACTACGGAAATAGCATATCGGTCACCCCGGCTACGATATGCTATTTTCACCTAAGTTGCCACCTTTGTAGCATAATCTTCCAGATTGTGCACATAGTAGCATAATCTTCATGAAGATTAATTTATTAATTCGGTAATAATCCGACATAGCGTAGCAATGCTTGTGAGCCGCCTCTAAACTGTGTCATAAAGTCAAGCACCTTGTCTTTGAGGGTCTCCCAGATTGTGCATAACATGCACTATTTCAATCGGGAGTTTTGTACCGATTTTCTCGGAAAGTTTTCCGGTCCAATTCGGCGGGGTCATAATCTTCCAGATTGTGCACATAGTAGCATAATCTTCCAGATTGTGCACATAGTAGCATAATCTTCCAGATTGTGCACATAGTAGCATAATCTCGCTTCTTTAGCAGCCCTTTCTTTGTGTGGAGAAGTTTCGAAGATAAGCGGGTTCCCCTGTATCGCGGAGTTCAATCAGTCTTTGGCGTTCATCTTTACTGAGTTCAAGATTGTGCACATAGTAGCATAATCTTCCAGATTGTGCACATAGTAGCATAATCTTCCAGATTGTGCACATAGTAGCATAATCTTCCAGATTGTGCACATAGTAGCATAATCTTCCAGATTGTGCATATTTGTGTGCAAACCGGAAGGGAACGGGACAAAGTCTAAAAACTTATAAGTAGCAAATTGGGTTATGTAGCATAATCTGCCAGAATTAGCATAAGGTGATTAGCAAATAGCAAGACAAAGAAAGATAAGACGCGCGTCAAAGATATTGTCCGCGTCAGAGACTTCTGGTCTCCAACAGTTTCCAACGGTTTCCAATAGCCAACAACCATTGAAGGATAAGCGTGAATTATGGGGTCAGAACTTTTAGAACAAATTATTAACGGGTTAGTGCAGGGGGGCATTTATGCCCTTATCGCTGTCGGTTACACGATGGTCTACGGGATTATCCAGTTGATTAATTTCGCCCATGGTGAAATCTTCATGCTCGGTGCCTACTTTGCACTAATCCTTGTGACGTTTTTCGCTCTTCCTTTTTGGGTGGCCATACCGGTTAGCATGACTTTATGTGCCGGAATCGGTATATTAATGGATGTTATTGCCTATCGACCGCTACGGAATGCCCCCCGATTGTCCGCCCTAATTACGGCTATAGGGCTGTCAATCGGAATGCAGAACCTCGTGCGGATGATAGGGACCGCGAGGCATCGGACCTTTCCGCGGGAATCCCTCCCCTCTATTTTTTTGAGTGAAAACGCCCTTTCCCTTCCAGGGGGCGCCGACTTACCTTACCGTGATGTCGTTATCATTCTGCTCGCTATTCTACTCATGGTCGGTTTAAACCTGCTGGTTCACTTCACTAAAACAGGGAAAGCGATGCGTGCTTGTGCACAAAACAAAGTCGCTTCCAATCTCATGGGTATCAAGACGAATCAGGTCATAGCCGTAACGTTTGCAATCGGGTCCGCGCTAGGCGCGGTGGCTGGTATAATGGTGGGACTACGCGAGACTATCGAACCGATGATGGGGTACTATAAGGGGGTTGCCGCATTTGCTGCGGCGGTCCTCGGTGGAATTGGAAGTATCACAGGCGCAATCCTCGGCGGTGTCTTGATAGGACTTGCTGAAGCACTCGGCGCAGGTTATATATCTTCGGGATACCGGATAGCTATCGCCTATATCATCATGATAGTTGTCATTTTGATACGTCCCTCAGGAATAATCGGAAAATCAACCGCATCTCGTGCCTAGTCTGTTCAGGTGTTCTTATGTTAAAAAGAATGGTTCAAGAAAATTTGACCACCAAAAACCTCACGCTCTTTTTAATTATACTGCTCTTCCCACTACTGATGGTCGGTCTAGACGCCATTGCTAAGATGTTGTTAAGTACTTATCGTGTTTCCCTGCCGGTCAGTGGTGGCTTGCTGCTCCGCATCGCTGTGCTTGTATGGCTTTCTATTCTGCTTTCTATCGGCTTGAACATCGTTTGCGGATTTACCGGGCTGTTAGACCTCGGATATGTTGGGTTTTACCTCGTCGGGGGATACACCGCAGGGATTTTAATGACACGGTTCGGTTGGAGCTATTGGTTTGTCCTCCCACTTGCTACGCTGAACGGTGCCTTGTGGGGGTTATTACGAGGTGTCCCAACCTTACGGCTCACCGGCGATTATTTTGCTATTGTAACCTTCGGGTTTGCAGAGCTCCTTTTTCGCTTCGTCAAAAACGAAGAATGGTTATTACCTGCAGGTAGAGTTAACGGACAAATTAACGATGTCCCCGCGCCAACGCTTTTCGGTATAAATCTCGATCAGATGTGGCACCACTACTATCATATTTTGATTTTGGTTGGCTTAGTGACGTTTGTGACGTATCGCTTACTCCATTCGCGTGTCGGAAGAGCCTGGGTCGCTATCCGCGAAGATGAACAAGCCGCTGAAAGTATGGGAATTAATGTGAGTCGATATAAATCGTTGGCGTTCGCTGTCAGTGCAGCTATTGGCGCGCTCGCCGGGGCATTTTTTGCGCCCTTCCAGGTCAGTTTTGACGCAAATGCTTTTGAATTCTGGCAATCTATTCTCATTCTGTGTATGGTCGTACTCGGCGGTATGGGGAGTATAAAAGGCGCGATTATAGGCGGGGCTGTCCTCGGCTCTTTAGGTGAAGTTCTGCGCGCAATTCTTTCGGCCTTGTCCTTGTACTTCTTAGCGGATGCACGCTACCTCATCTTCGGTATTATCCTAGTTTTGCTGATGCGTTTCCGTCCCGGTGGGCTGATTTACAAGAAGGCTTGAATTCGGCATCTCACTTCTATCTTCCTATCTTCTGTAGGAGCGTGCTGTGCACGCGACCTCTTCTGTAGGACCGTGCTGCTTATCCCAATACCGAAAAAACGTTATAACCCGGCACGCCTACCCGCTCTGCCGATTCAACCATCTCTGAAGCAGCAATTCCCCCACCAGTAAAATGAGTGCTGCCCCGACAAACCACTGAAACCTCTCCTTATACGCACCATCCGCCCGAATTCTGAATTTCTGTTTTTCAAGCCGTGATAGTGCTGTCGTCAGCTCAGCAATTCCCTCGTTCGCATGATAATAGGCACCATCTCCCGCCTTAGCAATGTCCTGCAAACGTGTCTCGTCCAACGTCGTCAGCACCACCTGCCCATTGACATTCCGCTTATATCCTGAACTTTCGCCTATAAGCGGAATAGGGGCTGGCAACCCAGGGGTTCCAACACCGACACAATAGATATAGACACCTTCCCGATGTGCAGCTTTTGCCGCTTCGACCGCCTCCTCCCCGTGGTCCTCACCATCTGTCCAAAGAATTAACGCCTTCTGCCCGCCCAGATTACTGGCACTCCCTGTTGACAACTGGTCCCGGGGCGTAATGAGCCGCGCCGTTGCGGTTTCAATTGCATGACCGATGCGGGTACCGCTGTGACTGAGCGTTTCCGCTGTTGTTGCCTCCAAAAATTCTTTGAGTGTTGCCGTATCTGTCGTCAAGGGGCACACCACGAAGCTCGCCTCCGCAAAATGAAGCAATCCGATTCGGTCCCCCTGCAGCCTTTCTATCAACGAGTTCATGGCAGTTTTAGCAACGTGTAACCGATTCGGTTTCATATCTGCTGCCAGCATACTCGTTGAAATATCAAGTGCAAGTATGATATCCAATCTTTCCACAGCCGGTTCCGGTTTCATCCCAAACTGCGGCCGCGCGATAGCCAGCGTGACGAAAAGAGTGCTCAATATCAGTAAACCGGCTTGAACTTGGTGCAGACGTAGATGCAAAGGGTTGGGATTGCTGTGGAATTGGAGCAGTGCTTTCCATTTCTGGCGCACCCCAAACAGCAGCAGCAGAATGAGAAGCAGCAGCCCTATCGTTAAAAAAAAGAGAAATTCCGGATGCTCAAAACGAAATTTTTGAATCATTAGTTTAGTAATTATAACGTGAGCTTGATAATAAATGTCCGCTTGCACTAACCTCTATAAATATATCGTCCCTACGGGACTAAGACCCCGCGGAAACCGATGCTTCTATAAATATATCGTCCCTATGGAACTAACCAGTATTCGGGCAAGCAGGCTGGTCAGCATTACCCAGCAGCGTCATCGGATTTTCCTATGGGACTAACCAGTATTCGGGCAAGCAGCCCGCTCTTCATACTAGGGAAAACTTTTTTCAAACTCACGTTAATTATAGATATCACTATATTTCTTGCTAATTGCCAATCGCCAATCGCCAATTGCCAATGACTACGACAAAATAGAGTTCCGGACGCGTTCGAAAATTTCAAAGGCGTAATCTAGGTGTGCCTTAGTCGCAATATTAAAAGAGAGTCCGAAATTCTTGACTGTCACGTTAGGTAAATTCGCCCGGCACTCCACGATATGAAGCGGTGTAAAGTCACCGTGGACATCAACCCTGAAATGTGTTGCCTTTTTTGAGGGATAGAGGTCAAGCCACCAGTGGCCGCCTATGGTCATTCGGAGTTTTGCGATGCGTGGACGAAGCGTCGCACCACACATATCAACGTACGCAATAAATTCGTGGGCGACTTTTAGAAGCTCCTCGTTAGCTTGGAGTGGCTCAATAAACAGCTCAAGCGTCATAAACTGCTGTGCGGTTTCACGATAACTCCTATTTTCCTCCTTGACGAAGGGGCCGCCTAAAACGGTTTCGGTTGCAACCAAGATTTCATCAGGGGCGTGGTAGGAGAAGTAAGAGATATATGTCAAATCGAGCCCTAGACTCCGCAGGTATTCAGCAACCTCTAGGACTTGGGTGTCTACGCCCTCGGAGATAAGGACTAACCGCTGCCGCCGATTGAATGCGGATTGCGGAATATCGCCCGCTTCATAATCAAAGAATTCACTGTGGTGTGCCGAAAGTGACGCAAAATATGTGCCCTTCTGTTGTGCCCAGCGATACGCCAGCCGTTCCAATTCTATGTAAGAAAGTTTTGCAACCCCCGCCGCGTATTCTAAAATCTGTGTGATAGCTGTCCGAGACGGTTTACCCCGTTTTAGCTCTATAATCACACTATTTCCCTGCCGATCCAGGGCAAGAAGGTCAATCTTCCGTTTTGACGTGCTCAAAGGCGGTTGTCTGCTAATCACACACACCGGTTCACCCAGAACGAGGGTTGCATCCTGTTCAAGCAAATCCTCGAAGTCACGTTCTGTGCCAAAACGTAAGGGCTGTAATTTTCCAAATTTCTGATCTTCCCACCGGTAAACTTCCATAATAGTTATCATTGGCAATTGGCAATTAGCAATTAGCAATTAGCAAGATGTTGTGATTCTAAGAAGAACTCTGAAGCGCGTCAGAGGCTTCGCCTCTTTGTTTCTTTCTCTTGCTAACAACCATAAGCCAATTGCCAATCGCTGCTAAATATTAACATTGAGCCACTGAATGCGTTCGCGATATGCCTCAACCTCCGCTGCGATTCTGTCTCGGTTCCAATTGTTTCGTTCTCCGATAAATTGCGCGATTTGCGGGGCTATATCTAACCCTTGGCCTCGTGTCCATCCGATTCGGGTGCGTCGCCAGAGCAGGTCCTCCAACGTCATTGCCATTTCACCCCATAAGGCGTACAGCAGCTCCGCTTTCACAAAGGGTAACAAAGGGGTTATAGGCTCAGCAAGTGCCGCTTCCTGTGCAATAAACTTTTGAATCACCTGATACCCGTTGTTTCCGTAGCGTTGAATCAGCCGGTCTCTATGATAAGTCAACGTTGGGTTTTCGGGAGTTTTCGGACATAACGGTTCCACAGACAGGGCTCCGCAATCGCTAGGTTCATCGGCTGTTGCATGTGGCAGCGGATGGCTAGCAGTTTTACAGTGGCGTGGAAGGTTTAGCGACTCGGTGAGGTAGTCTACTGTTTCCTCCGCCATCTGTCGGTGTGTAGTGAGTTTTCCGCCATAGATATACATGATACCGCTCGGGCTCTCCGTGACGCGATGTTCCCTTGAAGCCAAATCGCTTCGTTCCGCTCCATGCCAGTGTCGCTCAGGGGCGATGAGGGGACGAATTCCGGCATAAGTCGCAATAATATCGTTGCGGTGTAACGCGCGTCCCGGAAAAATTCGATGCGTTTCTGAAAGCAGATAGGCAACCTCTTTTGCGGAGGGACGCACCGCCTCCGGTTCACCCTCCGGAGTCGTCTCTGTTGTGCCAACGATAGAGGTCTCATGCTCACCGGGCAAGACAAAAACCGGGCGCGACCTCCGATTATGCAACCGCTCCGATTGTGCGAAGGTTACCAAACCGTATAGCACCGAGGTATTGCCCGTAGCACAACGCGGCAAAAGCAGATGAATCCCTTTCGCATTTTCCGTCAACAATCGGGGAGTCCCATCGTAACTCGGGTCTTTGCACCATATCCGGTCGGTCCACGGCCCCGTTGTTGAAACAATTTTCCGTGCTGTAATTGGAAAACGTTGTCCAGAAATAGTATCTTCAACCGTGACACTATATATCGGGTCGGATTTTACCGGCTGCCGCACAAAATCGAGGAACCGAACGTAGTTTGCAATGACCGCCCCATGCCGATGTGCATCCTTGAGGGTTGCCAACGTCAACCTAGCATCATCAACAGTACTATCCCATAAGATAACGCAGCCTTTTAGTTTATCGGTTGCAATAGGTCCAACTAGCGTTTGTATTTTTTCCGTGTTCCGAAGCACAACTGAGCGTTCAGCTTTAGCCGTTTTAGAGAGGCAGTTGTAATAACGTGCTGCGAGGTGAATCCCGGTAAGCGGATACGGGTCGCCTTTGTATCGAAGGATTGCAAGCGGTATCGGTTTCACAAGGGTAGGTGCAATATGACGCAGAATTTCGCGTTCCCTGCGCGCCTGTTTTACGAGGTTGAAGTCGCCTTTAACCAGATAGCGGAACCCGCCATGGATAAGTTGTGAGGAGGCACTGCTAGTGCCGTTTGCGAAGTCGGCTTGGTCAATTAAACCGGCTTTGATGCCACCGTTTAGCGCGAGGTCCCGAATCAAACCTGCCCCAACAATGCCCCCGCCGATAACCAAAACGTCCAACCGGGTGGTCTTGAGCGTTCTAATATTCTGGGTGCGGGTTCGTGCCGAAAATTCCATTGACATTTTTGAATCTTCCTTGCGGTTTGGTAAGGATAAACTAGGCTCTAGGACATCTCCGCTGTCCGTGTACACCTCCGATTTAGCTCACAAGGCACTAGCTCGTTTCATCCGCCATATTTTTAACTAACAGTGCCGCGTGCTGCGATACTTTACGAATGGCGGTCAAGATTCGGGCTGCTGCCCCGGGCACCGGCTCCGTCAACAGGGGTAGAAATATCAATCGCGAACAGGTCCGCTCAGTGACAGGCAAATCCCCCGGGGCATATCCGACATAATCGCCGCCCTTATCAGCGGTACAGAGCGGACCGCGGCCATCCATGTAAATATCTAGGCCGTGTGTAAACAGCGGTAGGGTGTGGAGAAGCGGGTACGGATTACTATTCGTTGGAAGACTCCCGGAGAAAACAGGCACGTTGTCTCCGACTAGGAGCGGATACGGGTTGTTATTCGCCAGAACGCCCTCTTGGCGGAGGGCATCCGCAAACACTGGCGCAGGCAAACCGTGAAGCTCCTCCTCATGGTAATGGATAGGAAATCCGAAGAATCCCGCGGGCATCGCCCCTGGATACGTTTCAACAGCCTGCACCCCCGCAATATCTTCTAACCCGTTCCTAATCTCTTGGATATAGGCGCGGCGGCCTGCATTCAGCGCATCCAATTTCTTCATCTGCACAGAAGCGATGCCTATAGCTAACGGATGTGCCCGAAATTTGACACCGAGCCCCATCGGCGGAAGATGTTTATACCGCAGCGCTGCACCCTCCAAGGCTGCATCCCCTATACTCCCAGGCACGCGATTGACCTGCCCAAGTAAACATGCACGTTCAAAAACCGTCACATCGTTCGTTGCAAGCATACCCCCCTCGCCTGCACTCACCGATTTACTGCCTTGCAAACTCCAAGCCCCAACATGGCCGATGCTACCACACGGCACCCCTTTATAAGATGCACCATGTGCATGAGAGCAATCCTCTATCACCGGGACACCTGTTTCCTCGCTCAGTGCCATGAGGGCATCCATATCGCACACGTTACCCCACAGATGGACCGCGACGATTGCCTTCGTCCGTGATGTAATGCGTCGGCGAACGTCCGCTACATCCAGCAGCAACGTCTTCGAATCAACCTCACAGAAAACCGGGCGTGCCATCAACGCAAGCGCAGGTGTAATAGACCCCATCCACGTGTATGTCGGGCAGATAACCTCATCCCCCGGGCCAACACCGAGCCCGAACATTGCACTATGAATCGCCGCGGTACCGTTGATAAGACTCATCGCAAATTGCGTTTGATGCCGTTCACGCCACATGCGTTCAAATTCCTGAACGACGGGGGATGTTCCTGATAACTCGTTCCGCAATGTCATCTCAAATGCGAGCTGCGCCTCCTCTTCAGTTATTTGGGACCACTGCTCCAGTCTCGGATACGGTGCCTCCGGTGTTTTTTCAAAAACCGGTGTTCCTCCCAAGGCTGCAGGAAGATTCTTCGCCTCAAACCCAGGGCTAGAAGATGTCGCTTTGTTGTTATGATTTACTGTCATGTTTTTCCACTTCCAATTTGAAAACTGAATGTCTCTACCATAATGCATAATAGCACGTTTTCGTTTTTTCGGTCAAACATAATTTGCGGAATTGCGGAATTACAGCTTGAAAAGGGGTTCTTGGCCTTCGTCATTTTTCGGGCGATATTTACCCCTATTCTTACCCTTTAATTTCCGTTCCTCGGCAGTTGTTTGCACGTTATGCAACGCGAGCTCCTCTTCGATTTTAGGCATTTCACTCTCCGTATTCTCTAATCTGTTGCACGTCATTTTCAGGTATGTCTCGCTGCTGTCAATACCGATATATTTATGCCCTAAAAGTTTTGCAGCAACAGCAGTCGTACCGCTGCCGATGTAAGGGTCCAGCACGATGCCTTGTGTCTCTTTTCCCAAGATGGATATAATCACACGGGCAGGCAGCCAGAGCGGAAACGGGGCAGGATGCGGATTTTTTTTACCATTTTCGGGGACTCCACGCCAAATAGAGGTCAACTTTGCATCACAAGATTTCAATTCCTTACCAATTAAATAATCCCCTATCGGTTTATACAGCCAATAAATGCGTTCCTCTACCTGCCAAAACCGCCAGCCTCGTATATTTGCCGCAATTACCCTATCCCAAATGATTTCCTGTTTTACCGTCCACGCCGTTTTACGTAACCAATCCATAGGATGGTACATGTTGCCTCTATGCCATCGTATTTTGTGATTGTAAAAAAACGAACCGCCCGGTGCGGTTACACGGTAAATCTCATTGAGTACATCGACCTGATTCTGCTGATATTCGGGTTCAGGCAAGGCATCTCTGTAAGTATCATACACCACATTTTTAACAAGCCAACCCTTCTGCTTTTCCTGCTTATTATATGGCGGTGAAGTGACACCGACATTGATAACATCATCATCTATTTTACTCAGAACGTTGAGGGTGTCCCCTTGAATGAGTTTGCCCTCCTCAAGCGTGTCCGCCTTAATTTGCTTATGCTCTAACAGGTCGTCCTTAAGGAGGTGTTGGTTCGTGATACTCATCGTGCTATTTTCTCCAAATGTTCAAACACGTCCCTTTTATGCCATAATTATACCACAAAACTATAGTTTGTCAAGGGGTGTGTAAAGTTTTTGTCTAAGGGAATTCTGTCTCTGATGGAACGCTAGACATCGCTATAAAAAACGACAAAACATCGCGTGCACAGCACGCTCCTACATAGGAGGTCGCGTGCACAGCACGCTCCTACATAGGAGGTCGCGTGCACAGCACGCTCCTACATAGGAGGTCGCGTGTTCATGTCACAGCACGCTCCTACTGAAGGAAAGGATTGTTCGCACCGGACAATCCACGTCCCCTGTGTCCTTCGCGCGTAATCCGTGATTCTGACAACACACGCCAAATCCACTCTTCCACCCTTCCACTCTTCCCCCTTCCACTCTTCCACCCTTCCATCTATCCGCGTGACAAAAACTTTACGTACCAAGTTTCCGTTCCTATTCTTAAAAATAGGCGTGTATGCCGGCACTCATGTAAACGCCTGCAAGTTTTTGAGAGTGCGATTCAGCTTTTTCCGTGCCAAATCCTTGACCGATACTCACGTTCAAACCGAACGGAATGCCGCCAATTGAAAAGACAAGTTCACTGCCAAAAGCGAGCCCCCCTGCAAGCGTCGTCGTCAGCTGCTCCTTTTCCATCTTATATCGCCAACCCCCCTCTAAGGTGAAATAGAGGCGAGCTATGCTCAACTTACTTTGATGCTCAAATATAGCGTAAGAAATACCTGCCCCTAACATGTGGTCGCTATCCCGCTCGTTCAGAACGAGCCGTCCCACCGTTTGAAGATAGACCGGGGCTAATCCGTTATAGCGAAAACTCAACCCACCAAAGGCAGGCGTAGCCCCCTGAAGTCCAATACCGAAATTTTTAGTGAGGTCAGCCTGTTGCGCATGCGTTGAGAGACTGAAGACTGCCACAAAAAAGATACAAGTTAAGCAAAAAATTAAGTGTTTCACTGTTTTTCTCCTTCGCTACGGCACACCGTAGCGGATTTTCCACTACTTCGCTTATCGAGCAATCAGCAGCGTCACCCGATGCGGTTCAGTAGTAGATGTGTGGGACATAAGAATATCCTGTTTTTTGTCTGCGTTGAGAGCCACCAGCCAAGTCCATTCATCGTAAGTAGGCATGGTGACTGCCACCTTTTGAGATTTTCTCGTAAATATAGATGCCTCTGGCACCCCAACAAAGACGTTGAGGTTTTTGCCACTCCTTCCCACCAGAAGGTCCAAACGTTCATCCGCATTGACATTTCCGAGCAGGACAGGCGGGAACGCCGTTCGACCGCCCGTTGCGTCAGACGTGTGAGATTTAACCTTGCGCCTCTCGGTAGGTTTGTCGGGATAGGCATCGTCTTTCATGCAGTAGAATTCAAGGTCCATAGATACGGAATGCGTCAGAAGCGAGTCGATGAGCATGCCGATAGCCTTGAAAATACGCGGTTTGATAGTGAGAAAAGCGATGTCGAGCTGGCTGTCTCCATTGAAGTCGTGTTGCATGAGGCCGAACGGGATGCCCTCCGATGCAATCCGGGTGCTGACTTCGGGTGAAAAGGTGATACCCCCCGCTGGTGTCGGTATACCGAAATGCACCTCATAGCTGGCGTGCATACGCCACAAGCTTCCGCCTTTCAGCGAAAAGATGCCGATGTCAGCAATTCCATCACCGTTCATGTCGGTAAATGCATGGAGCACCCGTCCTGTCATGTTCCCGGCGGGCTGATGGTCCTTAGGCCTGCGGCGCACACCGTAAGGTGCAACAAGCACGGCGAGCGTGTCGGAGTCAAACGGTACATCAATTGTGAAGGTCGCAGCCTCCGGGGTAAATAACCTCTGCTCGTTCTGGTAATGAACAGCGAAGTGTTCTCCGTTCCAAAATAATAGGTCGCTGCGTCCATCTCGGTTGTAATCCACCGTGTGGATACCGCTTTGGGCCCAAGGGGTGTATCGATATCCCTCCGCGTTGTAGAGTCTATATGTTTCGATGGCACGTCCGATTTTTACCGGGTTCGCGAACGTCCCATCGCGCTTCTGAACAAGTACCCAAAAACCGTCAATATCTGGGACTACCAGCTCGTCGAGCCCATCGCCGTTCAGGTCGTCCGTGATGTCAACATGTGGTGTCTCTTCCATGATGTCGTAATTAGCAATAACCGCCACCAACCGATGTTCGGTTGCTGATTCAGGGTCGAACCAATTCAGGCGACCCCGTTCATAAGTGAGCAACCGGTCGTGTCCCCCGATATGTGCAACATCGACGAAGAGGACTTCGGGCCGCAACGGCACATTGAGTTTCGGTACCCAGGTATCACCGTTGAACGTATAGATACATAAATGCCGGTCGCTGTTTTCATCAACGTTCAGGACAACGAGTTCGGCGCGCGGGTTTCCGAGTAAAAATCCTGTCAAAACGGTCTGGTGTTTCGCGACACCGGTGATGACCTCGTATGCGTCGAAAGTAAACGGAGGCGGAATAGGCTCTATAGCATTGACCGCTTCGTTTGACACCCCCGAGCAGCTCAATAGGCATACACTAAAAACGAATATGAAGCACAAGCCTCGTTGATGCGCGGACATCGAAAGAAAACGTTTAAGGGATGGATTCCGTTTTTTCACTGTCATTCTCCTTTTACGTGTTTTATAAGTTAACATAGATAAGTAAATGAACAGTGTTAACTTATAAACCAAAAAAATATAGGCGACCTAACCTACGCCTTCAACCCCTCAATAGTTGTCTGAATTACCGTATCAATCAGTTTGTCTTTTTCAGCCCAAGGGAAATCGGGAAAATCTATCAGGAGCAGCGTGACACCGTGAACGGCTGCCCACAACACCTGCCCGGTAGTTTCGACATCCATTTGGCGGAATATCTTCTGTTGCATGCATTCAGAGACCGTGGTTCGCAAATAGTCAAACACCTTTTCGCCGACGGAGCCCTCTTGCAGTCCTAATCCTTTCTGGAATTGCGGTCGGATAACAAAAGTGAGCTTGTAATCCTGCGGATATTTTAGTCCGAACTCAATATAGGCGCGTCCGCTTTTTCGTAGGGTCTCGACGGGGTCGCCTTTATCCTCCTTTAGTTGCTCAAGCGTGTTCAACAGATGCAGGAGTGTTTCCTTGCAAACAGAATCTAACAGGTCTGCCTTATCTTTGAAATAAAGGTAGATTGTTGTCGGTGAGTATTCGATTTTGTCGGCAATCTTTCGCATGGAGACGTTCTCATACCCTTCATTGACAAACAATTCTCGTGCTGCTAAAAGAATTTTCTGCCGCAACTCCTCTTTCTGCCTCGCTCTGCGCTCTTTAACACCCATTGCGTCACCTTGATTTACATAGTTATTTATCTTAACACTGTTAATTATACTACATATTTTCCTGTTTGTCAAGAAAAAATTGCATTCGTAGAATGTTGGCGATTAGCAATTTTGGCAATTGGCACTTAGCAAGATGTTGTGCTTCTAAGCAGGTTTGTGACGTGCTTCAAAGTTCTCTTCTTCTTGCTATAGGTTTCCATAATGCTATAAACACGCGAGCTTGATAATAAATATCCGTTTTCTCTAAACATTTTTGAGGTTCTCCGAAAAAAGCGGAATGAGTGGAGCAGAAACCGCTGCTTCTATAAATATATCGTCCTTGAGGAGCGGGAAACCGTTTGCCCGAATACTGGGGCTAAGATTTGGGCGTTAGCGGTTTTCTATAAATATATCGTCCTTGACTGTTTGCCCGAATACTGGGGCTAAGATTTGGGCGTTAGCGGTTTTCTATAAATATATCGTCCTTGAGGAGCGGGAAACCGTTTGCCCGAATACTGGGGCTAAGATTTGGGCGTTAGCGGTTTTCTATAAATATATCGTCCCTACGGGACTAAGACCCGTACATTAACCAAACCGAGGCAGATAACCGCCTGCGTATTCTGACTATCCTAAGGTGTCCTCCTCCGCTAGCTCATAATAACTGGTGTGGCGGCTGTAGTAACCGTAAGATTTGGCATGCTTCGGGTTTATCATGTTACAAAGTACGCCAATTCCTTTCTTGGGCAAGCCTTGAGTGAGATGCCGGACACCTGCTAAGACATCAGTCCGCCGGGTTTTCGTGATGTCAAACACATAGACGATAGCATCGACGTTAGGTGCCAAAATCATCGGGTCAGCGACAGCTCGGACAGGGGGGGAGTCAATGACGATTACATCATATTCAGATTTCGCCAGTTCCAGCCACTGTGTCATCATCTCCGAGTTGAGCAGCTGAATCGGGTTTGGCGGTACGGCCCCGCCCGATATGAGCTGCAAATTCGGAATATCGGTCGGTTTGACGGTTGCGTGCAAAACGTCTTCTGCGTTTTCGGTGTTTATATGGATGAGGGCTTCGCTCAATCCCGGTTTGCGAGCTGCACCGCTTGCTACTACCAAGGCTTCAGAGGCAGTCTCATCTTCTGTAGGAACATCCTGAATCGGTTGTGCTGTTGCAAAAATTTTGTGTTGCGAAGGTCTCCGCATATCCGCATCTATGAGCAGCACGTTATCCCCGTTTTGGGCGAGTGCTGCCGCTAGGTTGGCAGAGATAGTGCTTTTTCCCTCTCCGCGGGTTGCACTCGTGACAAGAATAGTTCTCACTTCGCCGCTGGGGTTAAGGAACGGTAATTTCGCTTGGAGAGCCCGAAATGCCTCGGCGGTTTTTGAACGCGGGGCATCGTGAACGATAAGCGGAAGCCGATACGCACGTCTCTTCTTCATTGATGGAATTACGCCTAAAAAACTGGGGGGCTCCGGTAGCGCGTCCAATTGCTCAACAGCCTCCTCTAATCGTAAATAGGTGTCTTTAAAGTAATTTTTGGCGACAGCGTACGTAAATCCGAGGAGCGCGCCGAGCATCGCTCCTAGAAGGAGATTTAGCTTTTTCTGCGGTTTAACCGGTTCTTCAGGGAGTCGGGCTTTATCTAAAAAGCTGACACTTTCTGTAAGGGACTGGGCGGTGACCTCCGATTCCATCATCCTTGTTTTCAGGGTGACCACTTGTGTGCCGAAAATTTCAACGTCGCGTTTGAGTCGAAATAACTCTATTTGCGTCGCTGACCAGCTGCCTAATTTTTCAAGATTCGCTGCAATTTGAGCGGCGACCTCCGCTTTCTGCTCCTCAAGCCCAATAATGATTGCTTGCCCCTCATTAATTTTTTCTGTAATGACTTGATGTAAAGGGTTGTAAGCGGAGGTTGTGCTTTTTAGGTCCGGTTCTTCCTCATCGAGACGGGCCCGTGTCTCCTTAATTTTTTCATCGAGGGCGGTAATTTCAGGATGGGCTGTGTCGCCATATTTACCGATAAGTGCTTTCCGCTCAATTTCATACTCATTCAGGTTATCTTTGAGTTTGGAATAGGATGGATTTTTTGTGACCGTTTCTGAAATGAGATTTTCCTCGATATTCTCCAGCTCTTTTTTATAGACATCAATCTTCAATTTAGCCCCTACCAATTGACTTACCAATTCGTTTTCGCTCAATTGGAGTGCCAAAATGCGTTGTGCTTGTATACTTCCGTCAGCATTTATGGTAATTTCTGGGTTGCGCTTCTGAAATTGTGCGAGCTTCTCTTCAGCAGTTTTCAAGTTGTTTTCGGTTTCATTCAACATCTGCTGGGGGGCTTCCTTTTCCCACCATCGCATATTTCGGGCTGTTTCGGTTTCGATAGTATCAATAAACACATTCGCAATTCTGTTAGCTAACTGCTGGGCGCGTTCGGGGGTCCGTTGAAGCAGTGTAATCGTAATGACATTTCCATCTGGGGATTCTTCAACCTTAAGTTGTTCATCAATAAGGGTTTTAATGAAAAAGTCTTCCCACTCCTGTGGGGTCAGTTCTCCCTGTTCCGTAGTGTCTGTGAGTTTAACATTCAGTCGATTTGCTAGCCACGGGAGCAGCTGTCCACGGTGAATAGGTTCCGGTTCCAAAATTCCCTCTGCTCGCAGCTGCTGAACAGCGGGGGTAATAATGGTGTCTCGGGATTGTAGCAGCGCGGCGTAGACCCCGCCAGATTTGCCGCCGAGGAACCCGGATAGCGGTAGCTGCGATAGGAGCGAAGTTGCTTGTTGGTTATCGAGGAGGCGAAGGGTTGTTTCTGATTTGTAAACTGGCGCGGTGAGGTCTGTTACGACAAACGCCGCGAAAACGGTGAACAAAAAAATAAAAAGAACACTCCACTTATTCCGAAAGAGAATCCAAAAATAGTTTGATAATCGAATTTCTGTAATTTCTTCAAGTTGCTTGTCTGTTGTTTCTGACATAATTAACCTCATGTTCTCGATGAACGCACCAGTGTGTACGTAAAAAATGGAAGAAAGAAGAGATGTCTTTCCGCTATCTATATCTCAGCCAAACACTCACAACAAGGTTTGTCAACGAGGCAGCGAAAGATAGCACACGCCAGTCGATACGTGTCCGTTCCAAGATTCGGAGCTGATCATTTGGATTCAGGTAAATCTCGGATTGTACTATGTTGTAGTTAAGCTCCTCTTGGGTCCCATCAGCACGTGTAAGGATACATTTTTTAGGGTTGGCTTTCTCTTCGTTCAATCCACCCGCCATTGCGACAGCATCTCTTAAAAGCGTTGGTTCTGTGATGACATATTGCCCGGGCCTATCCACGGCACCAACAACGCCTATTTTTGCTTCCGCCAACGGAACATATAAGGTATCCCCTGGTCCCAACTTAGCTTCCGAGTCTGTTCCTGTCAAATCGACCGGTTTATGTCCAGTGTTAGTGACAATTTCTGCCTTCTTCAAATCGGCGAAGTCTGCTCTGGACCCGCCTGCAAGTTTTAAGGCGCGCGTTGCGGTAATCTGCTGCGTTGCTAACGGAATCGGGTAGAGGCCAGGGGCGGTTACTGCGCCTATCACACGAATTCGTCTTTGGGCGTAAACAGATGGGACGATGACAATATCGTAATCTTTTAGGGGAATATCGCCTTTGCCGGTCTCAAGCAGCTCCAAAAAATTTACCTCTTTGTGCCGTTCTCCGTCACGCCAGACAGTAATTTTCGTCAGGTCGGCGATTTCATAGTTGATACCCGCGGATGCTAAGGCGTGCATCAGATACACCTGCCCCGCACTAAAAACATGCAAATTGCCCCGTGGTCGCAATTCAACTGCGCCGAACACCAAAATGTTCCGCCTGGGTTGCATAAGCGTTACAAAGACACGGACACTCGGCAGTTTTGCGGAGAAGGCACGTTGCATTTCTGCTTCCAGCTCAGAAACCGTTAAACCGATTGCCTTGATAAGTCCAATTAGCGGATAGGAAATATAACCATCCGGTTGAACCGGAACAGCCGTTCGCTCTTTGCTATATTCGGGATACCCTTCCACTGTAACGACGATGCTGTCCCCAACCTGCAATTTATAAGTGGATACCCCCGGTACTTCTCCGCTGCTAATGACAATGTTCTCGGCATCGGCATCTATCTCGGAAACCTCTGTGCTGTTAGCAGCAACGTCCTTGACATCGGCATCCACCGCCGTAAAGTTCGGCAGTGCCAAAATTAGCAGGATAAGTCCTAAGCGTAAGTATAAAAACGTATTCATTAAATTTAAATCAACCTTTTTCGGTTGCGCGTCTCGCGCGCGGTTCTATACGTAAAATTTATCTGTTTGTTACTTTGTTGCTGTTTGGATGCAAATTCTTCAAATTATTTTAGCAAATCTCTATCAAAAATGCAAGTGAAAAGCATTTGCAGAGGTGTGTAAAGTTTTTGGACAAAACCGGTGGAAATGTTACACTTTTGACACAAAGTGTAACATTTGGTTCTCGGTTCTGAATGTGTCTGAACGCACGCCACGTCTATGTTTATAGGCGATTTACCCCTATATTTTTCGCAACACAAAAAAAACGCGTTGTGCCATTTTGGCTGCCGGTTTTCGGTTATCACTCCTGCCTACTTTTGTGTGCTGTTCTGGTGTAAATGTTACACTTTTGACACAAAGTGTGACATTCGGTTCTCGGTGGTGGATGTTCCTGAACGCCTGCCCCGTCTATGTTCGTAAGCGGTTTTGACCCACCTTGGACGATTTCAAAAAAATGAAATGTCACACTTTCGCTATCGGTGGCTAATCAGGTGAGTTGCAAACCGTGCCGCTTTCCTCCGAAAAATGTTTTGGTTCTCTGTTATGTTAGTTGCGAACTGTTTGATTTTTCTTCATAAAAAATATCGCAGCCGTACAAAAACTTTACACACCCGTCTGATTGGGTGCGTAAAATTTTTGTACTTAACGCGAGCTTGATAATAAATGTCCGTTTGTGCTAACCTCTATAAAGATATCGTCCTTGAGGAGCGGGAAACCGTTTGCCCGAATACTGGGACTAAGAAGCGTTGGGAAAACGGTTATCTATAAAGATATCGTCCTTGAGGAGCGGGAAACCGTTTGCCCGAATACTGGGACTAAAGAAACTTTTTTTCAAACTCACGTTGTACTTAACGTGTTATGTAGGAGCGTGCTGGGCACGCGATACCTTTCTAGATAGGCGGACATCTCTTAAACTCCGCGTCTTCCGCGTTCTCCGCGATAATCCGCGATTTGTGGCGTACTCGCCCAAATGCGACGTGCATTCAGACAAAAAAACCCTAAAACTATAATCACAAAACTTGGATTGTTACGCATCGGACACTCCGCGAAATCCGTGTTCTCCGTGTCATCTGCGATTCAGACAGCACAAGCGAAATCCACTCTTCCACTCTTCCTCTTCCACTCTTCCATCCTTCCATCTTTCCACCCTTCCATCTTTCCATCCTTCCACTCTTCCATCCTTCCACTCTTCCACCCTTCCACCCTTCCCACTATCATAGTACAAAAACTTTACACACTCCTGTTAAAAATGATTGTTGCTTTAAGATGTGAATTATGCTAATATAATTTTGTGAACTTAAAAGCTGTTTTTGCACAACTTCAAGGTAAACAGGTGATGGTTATCGGTGATATTATCCTGGACGAGTATATTTGGGGAGATGTGAACCGAATTTCGCCTGAAGCCCCCGTACCCGTGTTTGACATGACCGCGAAGGAGACTGGCTGTGGAGGCGCAGCGAACGTCGCTCAGAATATTGCCAAGTTGGGAGGCAAGGCAGAACTGGTCGGTGTTATCGGGAAAGACAGGGAGGGCGAAAAGCTGCACCAGATGGTTACCGCTATGGATATAGGTACCACCGGTATCTGTATGGATATCCAGCGTCCGACGAGTACGAAAACGCGTGTGATTGCTTACGCGGATACTCCGAGTCGTTCGCGGTCGCGCGGGAATTCATCGTTGCCTCCGGGGCATCATCTGCTCCGTATTGACAGAGAGTCGAAGCAGGAGGCTTCTGCTGTCCTGCGGGAGCGGCTGTTAGCGGCTGTTCTTGCAAAATTACCGGAGAGCGATGCGGTTATTTTTTCGGACTACGATAAGGGTGTTGTGAGTCCGGCACTTATTGGGGCAGTTGTAGCGCGGGCGCAGCCTGAAGATATACCGATAATCGTAGACCCGAAGCGGAATAACTTCTGGGACTATGAAGGCGTAACTGCGCTTACGCCAAATCATAAGGAGGCAGGCGCGGCGGTTGGGGAAGAAATCGCGGATGTGTCGCACCTCGTTGCTGTTGGTGAGAAAATTTTAGCCCGGTTATCCCTCAAAACGTTGTTAATTACGCGTGATGCGGAGGGAATGTCCCTATTTCAGCGTGATGCAGCGGGGGCATTACAGGTGGAACATCTGCCGCCACACGTTCTCAGAGTGACAGACGTGACAGGGGCGGGGGATACCGTTGCTGCTGTCTTCACGCTTGCGCTTGCAGCTCACGTTGATTTCCGCAGTGCGGCCCTGTTGTCAAACCTTGCGGCGGGTATTGTCGTTGGAAAAATGGGATGCGCCGCTGTTACGCCTGAAGAGCTGCTGCATGCAATTGAAACGTTGAAAAGCAGCGATATGGAGACCGCACTATGAGAACGGTTTTTCTTGACCGGGATGGCGTTATCAATGTGAGTCTACCCAATAAAGGCTATGTCCGGAGCTGGGCAGACTTTACGTTTATCCGGAATGCCAAGGAAGCAATCCGCACCTTGACCGAAAGCGGTTTTCGGATTATTGTGATAACCAATCAATCCGGCATCGGGAGAGGGTTTTTCACCGAGCCTCAGCTAATAGACATTCATCAGCAGATGTCTGCCGAAATCACAACGGCAGGGGGTCAGCTTCATGCTATCTATTACTGTCCACACACCCCTGAAGTCGGATGCCCCTGTAGAAAACCGAAGCCGGGTATGCTAATACGCGCAGCACAGGAACATGATATAGACCTGTCAAAAGCATACTTCATTGGCGACTTTATTACTGATATTGAGGCGGGGAGAAGTGCTGGCGTATCGCCTCTATTGGTTTTAACAGGACACGGCCGGAATACGTACCGGCGTTATATATCTAACACACAACCCCCTAAAACGCGGACACCCGACAAAATTTTCCAGGACCTTTACGCAGCAGCACACTGGTTAACGCAATAGCTAGCGGGTTGTTTTCGGGACGTTATTATTCGAAAACAACGTTTTCGTGAACTGCTGTCAATTAATTAATTCTAAACTTTGGACAATTTTAGGGGGCGTAACTTTATTGTCAAAGGGATAGGTGGAAGAATGGAAGGGTGGAAGGGTGGAAGGGTGGAAGGGTGGAGTTTGCTTTTTTTGTCTGAATCACGGAAGGCACAGAGGCCGCAGAGGACGCGGAAAGAAGAGGGGTTTGGCTAAAATCTATAAAGATACCGCCCCGCTGGGGCTAGTTTGTGGTGTGGTTGTGTTTTCTATAAAGATACCGCCCCGCTGGGGCTAGTTTGTGGTGTGGTTGTGTTTTCTATAAAGATACCGCCCCGCTGGGGCTAGTTTGTGGTGTGGTTGTGTTTTCTATAAAGATACCGCCCCGCTGGGGCTAGTTTGTGGTGTGGTTGTGTTTTCTATAAAGATACCGCCCCGCTGGGGCTAGTTTGTGGTGTGGTTGTGTTTTCTATAAAGATACCGCCCCGCTGGGGCTGCGCTTCCGAGCATTCGAGTCTATTTTCTACAAGTTGCCCGTGTGTGAGCAACTTTGAGAAAAATCAGAAATGCTTTGAAAATCGGGGATCCACCGGACAGATATTGTCCAAACTATAGTAATTAATTGTTGACACAAGTTTGTGTATGTTATATCATTATTACCTATAGGGCTTGCATGCAGTGCAATCAGCGCGCGGCGACAAGAATGGTAACGTTACTGAACTTTGGACAATTTTAGGGAGGCACAACGTTTTTGTCAAACGGATAGGTGGAAGAATGGAAGGGTGGAAGAGGGGAAGAGGGGAAGCGGGTTTTGACGCGCAGCAGAGATAGGCTTAGCATCACAACCCTCTTACTAACGGTTTCCAACGGTTTCCAACATTCTATAAACATTCCGCTTTCTACGAGTTGGACTTGTGTGAGGAACTTAGAGAAAAATCAGAAATGCTTTGTGCATCGGGTATCAACCGGACAGATATTGTCCAAAATAGAGTAACGTTAGAGAACAATTAGAAATTTTCAAAAATTTGGAGGGCACTTATGGCAAAACCTGAGCTAAAATCGCAGATACGCCGGGAACAGCTTATCTGGTTTCTTGCCACTCTTTTAAATGAACGCGAAATTTGTGAGTTGTTAATGCACACCGATTTAATCACCGATCCGGACCGGTTGTATTCCTGTTCGAAACAACAACTGCTGGGCAGTTTAACCAACGCGTTTTTCAGGCAATCGCGTATTGACGAGGTAGTGACAGAGCACTTATCGCAAAAGGCGGAGGCAGCAATTGAGCGAGTCGGCTATATGGTTGTCGAAGAGATACATAAATTTTTCAGGTCTCCGGATGTCCTGATTGAGGCGGGTGAGTTCGGTGAAGTGGTATGGGCCCTTATAGCCGATCCACGCGAGGCTGTGTATGCACACGGGTATCACCTCCTGACGACTGCCTACGGGGCACACAACGCATCATCGGTTGCTGTGTCTCCACCGCCAGAAGCCGTATCTATAGAAACGCACGCCGTGCAGCCTATAGAAGCGGCGGTTGAAAAAATACGGACAAAATATGAGCAGGATTTGGAAACCCACCGAGGTGAAATAGATGAACGTGATGGCGAGATTGAACGTCTTGAACGTACACTTACACACCTAAAAGGGCAGTCTACCGTTGTTGAAAAAAGAAACAAGCGGCTTGAACAGCACTGCCAATTCCTCGTTGAAGAAAACGAGGCGTTGAAGGCAAAAGAAAACGCGTATCAAGAAAGCGAAAAACGCATCAATACTTTACAACAAGAAAATCTGCAACTTCAGGAAAAAGCGGCACAGGATGCTAAGGCGAATGAAAGACTCGGGCAATTGGAGTCTGAACATCAGGAATTGTTGGCTGAAAAAGAGCGTCTCACAGCACAGTTCCAGGAAGTTGAACAAATCAAAGCAGTGAAAGAGACCTTCACCGTCGAGCTGAAACTCGTTGAGGAAGCCGTTTACAAAGAATACCAAGCCTTAGACCAACTCAAAACCGATTTACTGGGGCACTTCGACATCGTTGAAAAATCGTACGAAGCCTCTCGAACTGCCCTCAATCAGATTCGTCAAACCGTGAACACTTTGGATGAGCCGCAATTTACTCAGGTAGAGGACAATGTGGATACGCCAACGCAACCGCGCGTTGGTGTTTTCGTCGATGTGCAAAACATGTTCTATGCTGCGAAAGATAGGTTTGAACGTCGCGTTGATTACATCAAACTGCTAGATCTGATAGTCGGTCCCCGCCAACTTATAGCCGCTTACGCTTACATCGTCCAGATTCCAGAAATTGACCAATCCAATTTCTTCTCGCTGCTAGAGCATAACGGTTACACAATTCGTAGCAAAGATTTACGGCTACGAGGCGATGGCTCAGCAAAAGGAGATTGGGATGTCGGAATTGCTGTGGATGTGGTTTCTATGCTCGGAACTTTAGATGTTGTAATTTTAGCGAGCGGTGATGGGGATTTCTGTCCACTCGCTGAACTGATTAAACAGCAACATAAACGGATAGAGGTAGTTGCGTTTGAGCACAACACCTCCATGGATTTGCAAGCAGTTGCCGACCAATTTTTCCCAATCGGCGAGGAATTGCTGATGTAGCTGTCTTAATTTAACTATTGCGGAGGAAAATTTGTAATGTTGAGACATCGTACCCGTGCATTACGGAACGGTTTTGGGGAGAAGTGCTGGTCTGTTTTTCGCGGCGGTCTTTTTTTTACGTTCTGCTTCTTCATCAGTTTTACCTCTGCTCAACCTGAGTGGGTGCCGGAGGTAAATCTGCCAATATGTACCGCTGAAAATGCACAACATTTTCCGCAGCTAACCTCTGATGGTGCGGATGGCGTTATTGTTACGTGGCGCGACGCACGCAACGGAAATCAGGATATTTATGCCCAACGTGTTAATAGTAAAGGCGAGATAGTCTGGACACCTGACGGTATCGCTATTTGTAAACACCCGGCTTTTCAAAGCGACCCTACGATTGTCGAGGACAGGAGGGGTGGGGCAATCGTTGTCTGGGGAGATATGCGTAACGGTAAGCACGACAGTTTTGCACAACGTATCAATGCGGATGGTGAGAAATTGTGGGCTCCTGAAGGCGCGCCGGTCTGTACAGAGCCGGCCTTACAAAACGATTTTACAGCTATCGCAGATGGAAACGGCGGGGTGATTGTTGTCTGGGAAGATTGGCGCGCTGGTAATCAAGATATCTATGCCCAAAAAATATCGGCTGATGGACAAGCGGTCTGGAAACAGGACGGTATTGCTGTCCATCGCGGAGAAGGTCACCAATATGACCCCGCTTTAATCAGTGATGGCGCAGGTGGGGCAATTTTCGTCTGGTGGGACATCAGCCCCCCGGATTGGAACGTCTTTGCACAGCGGATTGATAGTAGTGGCAATGTTGTGTGGAATTTACCGACACCTGTCTGCACAGCCCCCGGTAACCAGGGCGCACCTACTATTGTTTCCAATGGAAATGGGGGTGCATTCTGTGTGTGGTTAGACTATAGAAACGATCCGAATTCTTACACGATTGCCAAACTCTATGTACAACACATAGCAGCGGATGGGTCTACCTTATGGCAGAAGGATGGTATCCCGATTTGCGACCCCGGTTCCAATCAACAGCAACCTAGCTGCATCAGCGATGGCGAAGGGGGATTTATCGTCGCGTGGTGGGACGACCGAGATGTCTTCTCCGACATTTATGCCCAACGTGTCAACCCATCAGGTAAGATGCTGTGGAAGGCTACAGGCGTGCCGGTTTGCACTGCCGGGGGCGTTCAACAGGTTCCGCAGCTTGTTTCTGATGGTGCAGGCGGGGCAATCGCTTACTGGCTTGACTATCGGGAAGATTTCGGAAATACCACGGAGGATGCTATCTATGCACAACGGATTAATGCTGCCGGTAAACCGCTTTGGAAAAAGGACGGTGTGCCTGTCTGCACCGCAAAGGGAGAGCAGATTTCCCCGAAGGCTGTTTCAATCGGGATTGGTGGTGCAATTGTCGTTTGGAGCGATGCCCGCGGAGGTAATGGCAAGAACGATATCTATATGCAGCTGGCGATTGGCAATTAGCGATTGGCAGAAAGGAGAAATAGATGAAAATCTGCGATTTTCATTATTTTCTCTCCTGGCAAGAGGTTTGTGATTCTAATAACATATCTGAAGCGCGTCAGAGACCTCTTTCTCTTGCTAACAGCCATAAGTAGTTGCAGGGCCATTTAGTTTTAAAGATTCACTTCACGCCTGTGTATATTTCTTATGTGGGAGCGTGCTTCGCACGCGATACATTACATCACATACGCCCACATACAAAACAGATGGTGCACAATATAGGAAACCCATTACCACCAATATTTGGGAAACCATCGGACCGCTACGTAATACCATTTTTATTAATTATTCTATCATTACCGGTTGTTAGAAATGAAACGGAGAACGGAAGACCCAAACTAAAAGTTTATGCTACTACAAAGCACAAACTGGAAGTTTATGCTACTACAAAGCACAAACTGGAAGTTTATGCTACTACAAAGCACAAACTGGAAGTTTATGCTACTACAAAGCACAAACTGGAAGTTTATGCTACTACAAAGAGACATTTTCAATTAGGAATGGTATAATATCGCGTGCACAGCACGCTCCTACAGAAGAGGTTTTTTGAACAACCGGCGAAAAATATCGAGAACTAAATGGCCCTGTAAGTAGTTGAGATTTTTCTTGACTTTTTCACCAAAATGTTATATACTTTATTTTCTATAGAATGCCTTAAAGGAGGTTTCGTTGTGCAGGCTCAAGTTAAAACCGGTTTTCTGTTTTACACATTTATACTGTTGATGTGTGTCAGTTACTTTTTTGTAAGGGATACTGCGGCACAAGGCACACCTCAACCCGTTGCCGCAACTGACACCCCCACCTTTACTTTTGAGACGATTGATGTGCCAGCTGTGGATTTTTTAGCGGTGACTTCAAGTAGCGATTTCGAGGATTATGGGGGCTACACGAAACGCGCGGATGATGGAAAAATAGTCGCTTTTACCATCATTGATGGCGTGTTTATGACCTACGATTTCCCTGGCGCATCGGAAACACGTTTCTATGCACTTGGGAATAATGGGCAAGCGGCCGGCTACTATGTGGATAGTGAAGGTAAGCACCAGGGTGTCGTCTTGACAACAGCGGGTGAGCTGCAACAGTACGATTTTCCGGGGTCTGTCGAAACAGAAATCTTCGGGATTAGCGATTCAACGGGTAACCTTACAGGTAATTTTATAGATGCTGAAGATGGTAAGCGACGCGGATTTACAGGCACAGTCACAGGGATAGAAATCATTGAATTCCCCGGAGCATTGGAAACTTATGCCGATTTTATTAACTCACATGGGGGTATGGTCGGCAGCTACGTAGATGCTGAAGGTGTATACTATCCTTATGTGCGTACCCCGGATGGCCGGTTTGTATCTCTCGCCCTTCCACAAATAGCAAAACTGGAATACTTTTTTGTGCACGGTATCAACGATGCACAGACCATCGTTGCCCGAACCAAAGCGGCGGGGGGTGTTCCGCTCACATACGTCGGGACATTCCGAGGCGGGCTCAAACCATTTAAGGTGCCGGATAGTGTTAGCACAGAGGGTTATAATATTAATCAGGACGGCTCTATCGTCGGACACTATGACACAACGGATGGACGCAGGCACGGTTTTATCGCTAGACCCGTTTCCGAGGCAGTGAGCGAGCGGTTTGGCAACGCCTACAACGTTACACTCTCTAAGGGTTTGAACATGCTTTCTGTGCCGTTAGCATCCCCCACACCGATGACTGCCAAGAGCCTTGTCGCTACCACAGGTGCAACGACTGTCATCACGCTTGATGCAGCAACCCAGCGTTTCGTCGCGTGGACTCCAAGTGCCCCCGATGACGGGTTTGCAATAGAGGGTGGCAAAGGGTATATCGTCAATGTCCGAGAGGCTCGGCAGTTTGCCTTTGTCGGCGCACGATGGACAAATCAAGCGGACAGTGCTGCTGCCCCTGCCGTATCCACGGAGATGCCCCAGGACGTATGGGCGTTCGTTATCAGTGGTAGGATTGGGAAACCTGAAGAAACACCCAAGCAAAAACTCCCCTACGAAGGGAAATCCGCCTTTGATGGATACACGGTCAGCGTTCGCAATCTGCGGACAAACAAGACGATAACCACATCGGTGGTAGGCGACTATTTTGCAGCGGCAAGTGCTGACCTGTCACAGCGCAGCGTTGTTAAAGTCGGAGACGTGGTCGAAGTACGCGTCATCGGACCCGATGGAAACATTGAATCGCAAACCCGTAGTTTTAAAGTGACACCTGAACATCTCGCAAATGCTGTTTTGTCGGTTAACCTTGATAATATCGGGCAGCCGATGCAGAGTCAGTTGCTGCAGAATTATCCGAACCCGTTTAACCCGGAGACATGGATTCCGTATCAACTCTCGGAAGACAGTACGGTCTCTATATCAATTTATGATACCACCGGTCAGTTGGTGCGGACGCTGTTGGTAGGGCATCAATCCGCAGGCTTCTATAATAGTCAAGCACGCGCGGCTTATTGGGATGGACGCAATGCCCTCGGCGAAAGCGTGGCGAGTGGTGTCTATTTTTACCAGTTGATAACACCCGAGTTCCAGCAAACAAAGCGGATGCTCATTCTAAAGTAGCGATTGGCAATTGGAAACCAGAGGGTTGTGATTCTAATACCATTTTTATTAATTATTCTATCATTACCGGTTGTTAGAAATGAAACGGAGAACGGAAGACCCAAACTGGAAGTTTATGCTACAAGCACGGCACAAACTGGAAGTTTAGGCTACAATAAAGAGCACAAACTGGAAGTTTATGCTACTGGAAGTTTATGCTACAAGCACGGCACAAACTGGAAGTTTATGCTACAAGCACGGCACAAACTGGAAGTTTATGCTACAGCCAGCGAAACCATAAACCAACAGGCTACAGGATGGACGCAGCAAGTTGATAAACACTTAACTTAGGAATAAACAACATAGCACAGCTTGAAAACGCAAGCATCAACTTTAAGGAAATAATTATGAATACTCGGATTAAAACAGGTTTTTTGTTTTACACGTTTACACTATTGATGTGTGTCAGTTCCTTTTTTGTAGGGGATACTGCTGCACAAGGCACGCCTCAATTCGTTGCCGCAACTGACACCCCCACCTATACTTTTGAGACGATTGATGTGCCGGGTGTGGATTATTTAGCGGTGACAGCGAGTAGCGACTTCGAGGATTATGCCGGCAACACCCGCAGTCCCGATGGTGAAAAGATAATCGGTTGGACGCTGATTGATGGCATTTTTACGACCTACGATTTCCCGGATTCGAAGAACACTTATTTCTATGCTCTTGATAATAACGGGAAAGCCGCTGGGTACTACGAGGATAGCGAGGGGTTACACCATGGGGTCATCTTAGAAGATGGCGAACTGCGCCAATACAATTTCCAAGGGGGTGTCCAAACCGAGATATACGGTATTAGTGATGCAACAGGGGCGATGACAGGCAATTATATCGATGCTTCTGGCGTTCGCCGTGGGTTTTCAGGAGAGTTAATCCTTGAGCCGCCCGGTGCAACGGAAACTTATGCGGATTTCGCAAGCCCGACTGGCGTTGTCGGGGGTAGTTACATAGATGCTGACGGTATATATCATCCTTATGTACGTATCCCGACTGGTGATTTTATCATTACTGAGATTCCGGGAATAGCAAATCGGGAATACTTTTTTGTACATGGTCTCACTGCGACAGCGGTTATCGTTGCCCGCTCCAAAGCTGTGGGGGATGTCCCGCGTACTTATGTCGGGGCATTCGGTGCACTCCATGAAGTACAGTTTCCGGGTGCTGTGAGTACGGAGGGATGGAATATCAATCAGGACGGCTCCGTCGTTGGATACTACGACACAGCGGATGGTCGCCGACACGGATTTGTCGCTAAACCAGTAACGGACGGTGCTCCCCCCGAGGACAGCCCTGAGCTATTGTTCGCCTTTCATACCTTTGAGAGTATTGATGTGCCGGGTGTGGATTATTTAGCGGTGACAGCGAGTAGCGATTTTGACGATTACGCAGGTAATACGAAAAGTCCCGATGGTGAAAAAATGGTCGGTTTTACGCTGATTGATGGCGTGTTTACGACCTACGATTTCCCGGGTTCGAAGAATACCTATTTCTATGCCCTTGATAATAACGGGAAAGCCGCAGGACACTATGAGGATAGCGAGGGGCTTTACCATGGGGTCATATTAGAAAATGGCGAGCTGCGCCAATACGATTATCCGGGGGCCGTCCAAACGTTCTTACGGGGGATTAGCGACGCGACAGGAAAACTAACCGGGGATTTCATAGATGAATCTGGGGTTCGTCGTGGGTTCTCAGGGGATTTAATAATTGAGGTCCCCGGGGCCCCGGAAACTTATGCCGATTTTGTGCACGCCCAAGGCGTAATCGCGGGCAGCTACGTAGATGCTGATGGTGTATACCATGCTTATGTGCGTCTCCCAAACGGCAATTTTGCAGCTCTGGACCTTCCAGGTGCCCCAGATTTGGAGTACTTTCATTACCACGGTATCAACGATGCGGGTTTCTGGTTGGCAGAGCCAAAGCGGTAGGGGATGTGCCACGCACCTATTCCGGTCCATTCGGTTCCCTAGATGAAGTGTCCTTTCCAGGGAGCGTTAGCACAGAGGGGTGGAATATCAATCAGGACGGCTCTATCGTTGGACACTATGAATCAGCAGATGGCCGCGTACACGGATTCATCGCAAGACCTGCTGGCAAGGCAATGAGCGATTATTTTGCTAACGCTTACACTGTTAAGCTGTCTAAAGGTTTGAACATGCTGTCCGTGCCTTTGGCACAACCAGTGCCAATGAATGCAAGAGCACTTGCGGGAATCGCTGGGGCGACGACCGTGATAACACTTGATGCCGAAAAACAGCGGTTTGTGGCGTGGACTCCAGATGCACCCGATGCCGGTTTCTCAATTGAAGGCGGAAAAGGGTATATCGTCAATGTTCCACAACCTCGAAACTTTGCCTTTGCGGGAGCCCCCTGGACAGATTCAACTGAGGCTGCCACGGCACCCGCTATATCCACATCGTCGCGACCCCAAGAAGCCTGGGCGTTTGTCGTCAGTGGTAGGATTGGGAAACCCAATCCCTACGAAGGAAAATCCGCGTTTGATGGCTATCAGGTAAGCGTCCGTAATATGAGAACGAACAGCACGATAACCGCCTCCGTGATAGGCGATTACTTCGCTGCTGCTACCGCAGACTTAGCGGAGCGGAGCGTCGTCCAAGTTGGCGATGTTGTTGAGGTGCACGTCCTCGGCCCCGATGGAAATGTTGAATCACAGACCCGCAGTTTTAAAGTGACACCTGAACACTTAGCAAACGCGGTTTTGTCGGTTAACCTTGATAACGTCGGGCAACCGATGCAGAATCAGTTGTTGCAAAACTATCCCAACCCGTTTAACCCGGAGACATGGATACCGTATCAACTCTCGGAAGACAGTACGGTCTCCATATCAATTTACGATACAACGGGTCAGTTGATACGCACGCTTTCACTCGGTTTCCAATCTGCGGGTTTCTATAATAGTCGTGTGCAGGCAGCGTATTGGGATGGACGGAACGTCCTCGGCGAACGCGTGGCGAGTGGTGTCTATTTTTACCAATTGACAACACCCGAGTTCCAGCAAACACGGCGGATGCTCATTGTGAAGTAGGGTTTATCAAATCTTCCGCTACAAAACCCCCATGCTTTAGCTGGGGGATGTAGTAGCGGTGCATGAGTTGAAATTTTAATTTGACTTTTCCTCAAAAATGGGGTATACTCTATTTAATGCCTTAGCGGAGAATCTATAGACTTCTCCGCCCCTTTTTAGAGGTAGGTAGCAACTTTTCAAGGCAGGATACCCTTAGATGTATACCACAAAATACAAACTTTTTCGTGCCCCGCGTAATCGTAATCTCAAGCGTTTAACGTGGGTGGCCCATGATGTTTGGAACTATTTTTTAGGTTGGCAGCGGACGCGCTATTCTCTTGGTCTTGCGTATATGTCGCTTCCTGAGATGTCGCGTGCCTTTACCGTCCTTAGGAACTCACATCCTGAAGTGTTTTCGCATTGGCGTGAGTTAGACTCTTGGGCGGCGCGTGATATACTGCGGCGTTTAGACACCGGGTATCAGCGTTTTTTTAAGTGTATTGCGAAGCGTCCGCCTAAGTTTCGTTCATGGCGCAAACCGTATTCATTCACAATGTCCCCCTCTGGCTATAGTTTCTATGGTGATAGGGTCCGTATAATGGAAAAACAATATCGGTTTAATCTAAGCCGCGAGATAGTAGGTAATATTAAGACAGTCACTATCAAAGCAGATAGTGTTGGTGACTTCTATATGTGTGTTGTAACAGATGACACCGTATCTGAAATCCTACCTAAGACGGGTAGTGCTGCAGGGTATGATTTCGGTATCAAAACGATGTTCACTTGTTCCGATGGCACAGAATATGAGTCTCCTGAGTTCTATAAAACCTCTATGGCGGAACTGTCTGTAGCCCAACGTGTGCATGCTAAGAAAGTAAAGGGTAGCAACAACTGTGAGCGTTCCCGCTTAGATGTGGCGCGCAAACACCGTAAAATCAAAAGACAACGTGAGGATCATCATTGGAAACTCGCGAAGCGTTTTGTGCATGAACAGGATCACCTCTGTTTTGAGACGTTGACTTTTGAGGGTATGAAACGGTTGTGGGGGCGTCCAGTTTCTGATATTGCGCCCTACGCCTTCCATGAAAAGTTGCGCCATCAAGCGGTCAAACACGGTAAAGAGGTTCACTATATTGACCGTTTTGAACCGACTTCTAAGACTTGTAGCAACTGTGGACAGCGAAAACAGCAGCTGGATTTGTCAGTTCGTCAATGGTGTTGTTCTACTTGCGCGCAGAAACATCATCGTGACGTTAACGCTGCGATAAATATTTTAAAGGTTGGGGCATCAACCTTTGGATTAGAGGATGTCAGCCTTGCTATTGCGAGCAGCCCTCGCAGACTTCACCCGAAGTCTATACCCCACAATCCGCACCAGAGAGCATGGGATTCACTTTCAAAAGAATCCCCCTTGCTTTAGCTGGGGGAGTATGTCAATGTTCACACTACGCAATCTATTAAGTTGCACCGTGATACACACAATTAGCAGATTCTGCTACAAATTAACAATATAACACGGCTTGAAAACTCAAGCATTAACTTTAAATTTTAGATAAGGAGATAATTATGAATACTCAGATTAAAACCGGTTTTTTGTTTTACACGTTTACGCTGTTTATGTGTCTCAGTTCCTTTTTTGTAAGGGATACTGCTGCACAAGGCATCCCTCAACTCATTTCCGAAACTGACACCCCCAGCTTTACTTTTGAGACAATTGATGTTCCAGGGGTAGACTTTTTAGCGGTGACTTCAAGCAGCGATTTCGAGGATTATGGGGGCTACACGAAACGCGCGGATGATAACAAAATAGTCGCCTTTACTATCATTGATGGCGTGTTTATGACCTACGATTTCCCGGACGCATCGGAAACGCGTTTCTATGCACTCGGGAATAACGGACAAGCGGCGGGTTACTACGTAGATAGCGAGGGTCGCCACCGGGGTGTCGTTTTGACAACAGAGGGTGAGCTGCAAGCGTACGATTTTCCAGGCTCTGTCGAAACCGAGATATGGGGCATTAGTGATTCAACGGGTAACCTTACAGGTAATTTTATAGATGCTGAAGATGGTAAGCGACGCGGATTTACAGGCACAGTCACAGGGATAGAAATCATTGAATTCCCCGGAGCATTGGAAACTTATGCCGATTTTATTAACTCACAAGGAGGCATGGTCGGCAGCTTCATAGCCGCTGACGGTCTATACTATCCTTATGTGCGCAGCCCGAGTGGCCGGTTTGTATCTCTCGACTTGCCACGAGCAGCATTTCTGGAATACTTTTTTGTGCACGGTATCAACGATGCCCAGACTATCGTTGCACGAACCAAGGCGGTGGATGGTGTTCCGGTCACATACACCGGCACATTCCAGAGAGGGCTCGAGCCGTTTAAGGTGCCGAATAGCGTTAGCACGGAGGGGTATAATATTAATCAGGACGGCTCTATCGTCGGACACTATGACACAGCGGATGGAAGTAGACACGGATTTATCGCTAGACCCGCAACGGACACAGGTGAACCTCTTGAACCCGTTGTCCCCGCCACTTATGGCACCTATACGTTTGAGACGATTGATGTGCCGGGGGCGGAAATTTTAGTGTTGACAGCGAGTAGCGACTTTGAGGATTACGCAGGAAACGCGCGGAGTGCTGATGGCAAAGAAATCGCCTTTACGCTCATTGATGGGGTGTTCACGACTTACGATTTCCCCGGCTCACAGAAAACGAATTTCTACGCGCTGGGTAATAACGGGAACGCTGCCGGATACTACGAGGATAGCGAGGGGCTGCACCACGGTGTTGTCTTAGAAAATGGCGAATTGCGGCAGTACGATTTTCCGAATTCTATTGAAACGGAGATATACGGCATTAGCGATGCAACCGGGGTAATGACAGGGAATTTTATAGGGACTGATGGCATTCGCCGGGGATTCTCAGGCGAAACAACTGTTGAGTTCTCCGGGGCACTGGAAACTTTTGCCGATTTTGTGAACGCGGAAGGCACTATCGTAGGCAGCTACATAGATGCTGATGGCATATATCGTCCATACTACAAACGTCCTGATGGCAGGTTTACAACTGCTGACTTTGGAGCAGGAGCCGAGCGGGAATATATGTTTGTGCACGGCATCAACGACGCGGGAATTTCGATTGCCCGACTTAAAAAGCAGGGTGATGTCCCACGCACCTACGTGGGTAGAATCCGGGAGGGGACTGTAGAGGTGCGGTTCCCGGGCGCTGTTAGCACGGAGGGCTGGAATATCAATCAGGACGGTTCCATCGTTGGGAACTATAAATCAGCAGATGGGCGGGTGCACGGTTTTATCGCCAGACCCGTTGACCAAGCAGTGAGCGATCTTTTTGGCAACGTCTATGAGGTCACACTCTCTAAAGGGTTGAATATGCTCTCGGTGCCCTTGGTATCGCCAACACCGATGAGTGCCAAGAGCCTTGTCGCTATCACAGGTGCGACAACTGTCATCAGGCTTGATACAGCAAACCAACGGTTCGTGGCGTGGACCCCAAGTGCCCCCGACGACGGGTTTGCAATAGAGGGTGGCAAAGGGTATATCGTCAATGTACCAGCGGCGCGTCAGTTTGCCTTCGTTGGAGCACAATGGACAAATCAAACGGACGGTGCTGCTGCACCTTCCATATCCACGGAGATGCCCCAGGAGGCATGGGCGTTCGTTGTCGCCGGACACTTGAAAGGGAAATCCGCCTTTGATGGATACCAAGTAGACGTTCGGAACTTGAGAACGAACAGCACGATAACCGCCTCAGTGGTAGACGATTACTTCGCAGCGGCAACCGCAGACTTAGCGGAGCGCAGCGTCGTCAAACTCGGAGACGTGATTGAAGTGCGCGTCATCGGCTCGGATGGAAACGTTGAATCGCAAACCCATAGTTTCAAAGTGACACCTGAGCACTTAGCAAACGCGGTGCTGTCGGTCAACCTTGATAACGTCGGTCAACCGATGCAGAATCAGTTGCTGCAGAACTACCCGAACCCGTTTAACCCGGAGACGTGGATACCGTATCAACTCTCCGAAGACAGTACGGTCTCTATATCAATTTATGATACCACCGGTAAGTTGGTTCGGACGCTGTTGCTGGGGCATCAAGCCGCTGGTTTCTATAATAGTCCGGAACGCGCGGCGTATTGGGATGGACGGAACGCCCTCGGCGAACGCGTGGCGAGTGGTGTCTATTTTTACCAGTTGACGACACCTGAGTTCCGGCAGACAAATCGGCTCGTCATTGTGAAATAGCGATTGGCGATTGGCGATTGGCAAGAGAAGAAAGAGAGGGCCCTTCTATTTCTTGCCATAAGCCAACAGCCAAATAAAAGGGAGACATAGCGGGCGAGGAGACCTCGCCCCTACGAGACTATTGGTTTGTGATAGGGTTGCCTCGCCCTATTGGCGGTAATGCTTATTATACCATTTCTAATTGAAAATGTCTCTTTCTTGTAGCATAAACTTCCAGTTTGTGCCTCCTTGTAGCATAAACTTCCAGTTTGTGCCTCCTTGTAGCATAAACTTCCAGTTTGTGCCTCCTTGTAGCATAAACTTCCAGTTTGTGCCTCCTTGTAGCATAAACTTCCAGTTTGTGCCTCCTTGTAGCATAAACTTTTAGTTTGGGTCTTCCGTTCTCCGTTTCATTTCTAACAACCGGTAATGATAGAATAATTAATAAAAATGGTATTACATCCCCGTGTGCTCAATTTGCGTAAGTCCTGATTTAAACATAGCACGGCTTGAAAACTCAAGCATCAACTTTAAATCTTAAATGAGGTTTTTATTATGAATACTCGTATTAGAACTAGTTTTTTGTTTTTCATGTTTACGTTTTTGATGTGCGTCAGTTCGTTTTTCCTAACAGACACCGAGGCACAAGTCGGCATTGCACCGGTTGCCGCCACACAGGTCAACATTACCCCGGTTGATGCACCCGATGACTCCACCTATACTTTTGAAAGCATTGAAGTTGAGGGTGTGGATTTTTTAGCGGTGACAGCGAGTAGCGATTTTGGCGATTACGCCGGCTACACGAAAAATGCTGATGGTAAAGAGATTGCCTTTACTATCATTGATGGCGTGTTTACGACTTACGATTTCCCCGACGCACAGAAAACCCGTTTCTATGCACTTGGGAATAACGGACAAGCGGCCGGCTACTACGTGGATAGCGAGGGTCGCCACCGGGGGGTCGTTTTGACGACAGCCGGTGAGTTGCAAGAGTATGATTTTCCAGGCTCTGTCGAAACCGAGATATGGGGCATTAGTGATTCAACGGGGAACCTGACAGGTAATTTCAAAGATGCATCTGGGGTGCGCCGTGGGTTCTCGGGTAACCAAATAATCGAGCCCCCCGGGGCAACGGAAACTTATGCAGATTTCGCAAACTTGCTAGGCGTTGTCGCGGGCAGCTACGTGGATGCTGAAGGGGTATACCGTCCCTATGGACTTCTCCCGACCGGCGATTTTGTAAGTCCTGAGCCTCTTATAAGTCCTGAGCCTCCAGCCCCAATAAATTGGGAGTATTTTTTTGTGCACGGCCTCACCGATGCGATTGTTATTGTGGCTCGAGGGAAGGCCGTGGGGGATGTTCCGCGCACTTATGTCGGCACATTAGGAGTACTCCATGAAGTCCAGTTCCCGGGTGCCGTTAGCACGGAGGGCTGGAATATCAATCAGGACAACTCCATCGTGGGATACTATGATTTAGCAGATGGCCGCAGACACGGATTCATCGCAAAACCTGTCCGGGATGATGGTGTTCCCGATGACGCGCCTACTGAATTAAACTATACCTTTGAGAGTATTGATGTGCCGGGTGTAGACTTTTTAGAGTTGACAGCGAGTTCCGATTTTGAGGATTACGCCGGTAACACGAAAAGTGCGGATGGTCAAAAAACAGTCGGTTTTACGCTCATCAATGGTGTCTTTAAAACCTACGATTTCCCGGGTGCAAAGAATACTTATTTCTATGCCCTTGGGAATAATGGGAATGCTGCCGGACACTACGAGGATAGCGAAGGTAAGCACCACGGTATCGTCTTAGAAAATGGCGAATTGCGGCAATACGATTTTCCAGAATCTGTTGAAACGGAGATATACGGGATTAGCGATGCGACCGGTGCACTGACAGGGAATTTTATAGGGACTGATGGCATTCGCCGCGGATTCTCAGGGGAAATAGTCGTTGAGGTCCCCGGGGTACCAGAAACTTTTGCGGATTTCATAAACGCGGAAGGCGTTATGGTCGGCAGTTACGTAGATGCGGATGGGATATATCATGCTTATGTGCGTATTCCTAACGGCGATTTTGTGCCCCTTCCAGGTGCACCACATCTGGAATACTTCTTTATACACGGTATCAACGATGCGGGGTTTCTCATTTTCCGATATAAAGCGGTGGGTGCCGCTCCGCTAACAGCTGTGGGCACATTCACAGAACAAACGGAAGTTCAGTTTCCGGGTAGCGTTAGCACGGAGGGTTGGAATATCAATCAGGACAACTCTATCGTTGGGAACTATAAATCAGCAGATGGACGCGTCCATGGGTTTATCGCAAGACCCGCTGACAAGGCAGAGAGCGATCATTTTGGCAACGCCTACACCGTCACGCTGTCTAAAGGGTTGAATATGCTGTCTGTGCCGTTGGCACAGCCAACACCGATGAATGCACAAGCACTTGCAGGGATAGCAGGTGCGACAACTGTGATAACACTTGATGCGGAAAACCAACGATTCGTGGCATGGACACCAGATGCACCCTGGTGCCGGTTTCTCAATAGAAGGTGGCAAAGGGTATATCGTCAATGTCAGAGAGGGTCGGAATTTTGCCTTTGTCGGTGCACCTTGGATGTCTCAAACGGAGGCGGCTGGCGCGCCATCTGCCGTAGCCACGCAGATGTCCAAGGAAGCGTGGGCGTTCGTTGTCGCCGGACACCTACAAGGGAAATCTGCCTTTGATGGATACCAAGTAAACGTCCGCAACTTGAGAACAAACAACACAATGACTGCCTCGGTAGTAGAGGATTATTTCGCCGCTGCAACCGCGGACTTAGCGGAGCGGAGCGTCGTTAAAGTCGGAGATGTGATTGAAGTGCGCGTGCTCGGACCTGATGGAAATGTTGAATCGCAGACCCGCAGTTTCAAAGTGACACCTGAACACATCGCAAACGCGGTTTTGGCTGTCAACCTTGATAACGTCGGGCAACCGATGCAGAGCCAGTTGCTGCAGAACTACCCGAACCCGTTTAACCCGGAGACGTGGATTCCGTATCAACTCTCGGAAGATAGTCCGGTATCTATATCAATTTATGATACCACCGGTCAGTTGGTGCGGACGCTTTCACTCGGTCACCAATCCGCGGGGTTCTATAATAGTCCAGAACGCGCGGCGTATTGGGATGGACGCAATGCCCTCGGCGAACGCGTGGCGAGTGGTGTCTATTTCTATCAGTTGACAACGCCTGAGTTCCAGCAAACAAAGCGGATGCTCATTGTGAAATAGCGATTGGCTCATTGGCAATTAGCGATTGGCGATTGGCGATTGGCAAGAGAAGAAAGAGAGGGCTCTCTGTTTTCTTCCTCTTGCTATAGGTTTCCAACGGTCTCCATAAACCAACATGCTACAGGATGGACGCAGCGCGTTGATAAGTCGATATGATAATGCGATTTAGAGGGAGGCCTAGCGGGCGAGGCGACCTCGCCTAGAGGAGCGGGCTGTTTGCCCGAATACTGAGGTTTAGTGCTAAATTTGCGTCCATCCTGATCTTAAGAGAGGTTTTTATTATGCCGAATCGTATTAGAACTAGTTTTCTGTTTTTCATGTTTACGTTTTTGATGTGCGTCAGCTCCTTATTCCTAAGGAACGCCGATGCACAAGTGGACGATGGACCCGCTGACGGTTTTGCCAGTGAGAACTATACATTTGAAACGATTGACGTTCCGGGTGTCCAGTTTTTAGCACTGACAGCGAGTTCTGACTTTGAGGATTATGCCGGCTACACGAAAAGTGAGGATGGTGAAAAGGATGTCGGCTTTACGCTGATTGATGGCGTGTTTATGACCTACGATTTCCCTGGTGCCCAAAACACGTATTTCTATGCACTTGGTAATGATGGGCGCGCTGCGGGCTACTACGAAGATAGCGAGGGTTTGCACCACGGTGTTATCTTGGAAGATGGTGAGATGCGGCAATACGATTTCCCCAATGCTGTGCAAACAGAGATATACGGTATTAGTGACGCGACGGGAGTATTGACGGGGACTTGGATAGATGCTGCTGGTGTTCGGCGTGGATTTACAGGAGACACAATCCTTGAGTTCCCCGGGGCAACAGCAACATTCGCTGATTTTGTCAACTCGGCAGGCAATATGTTCGGCAGCTACATAGATGCTGATGGGATATTTCAAGAATTCGCATATTCCTCGGATGGCAGGTATATAGCTTTCGATCTTGCAAACGCAGAAAATCTCGAATTCTTTTATGTGCATGGTTATAACGATGCAAAGACAAGGGTTGCCCGAGGTAAAGCGTTCGGTGATGTCACACGGACTTATCTGGGGACATTTGTTGATGGTCTGCGTGAATTGAAGGTTCCGGGTAGCGTCAGCACAGAGGGTTATAATATCAATCAGGACGGCTCTGTTGTCGGCTTCTATGAGGCACCCGATGGACGTAGACACGGCTTTATCGCCAAACCCGTTGAAGTCGTTGATAAACCCGTTTTCCAAATCAGTGGCTTCACCTATACTTATGAGAATATTGATGTGCCGGGCGTAGATTTTCTGTCGTTGACAGCAAGTTCTGACTATGAAGATTACGCGGGCTACACGAAAAGTGCGGATGGCGAAAAAATGGTCGCCTTTACCCTCATCGATGGTGTTTTTATGACCTACGATTTCCCCGGTTCACAGAACACGTATTTCTTTGCCCTCGGTAATAATGGCGATGCTGCTGGTTACTACGAAGATAGCGAGGGGCACCACCGCGGTATCGTCCTACAAAATGGCGAGTTACGCCAATACGATTTTCCGGGCTCCGTTGAAACAGAAATATACGGTATTTCTGATGCAACGGGGAAGCTGACAGGGAATTGGACAGATGCTTCCGGCGTGCGTCGCGGATTCACAGGGGACATCATCGTTGAGTATCCGGGGGCAGCGGAAACTTTTGCCGATTTTATTAACTCACAAGGGGGGATGGTCGGCAGCTACGTAGATGACGAGGGGACCTATACGCCATACCTACGCGCTGCGGATGGCAGGTTTGTATCTTTCACCCTTCCAACCGAAGAAACTTATGAATTCTTTTATGTGCACGGTCAAACCGATACAAAGATTTGCATTGCTCGAGGCAAAGTGGTAGGTGAGGTCCCCCGAACCTATGTCGGTTCATTCCTTGGGGGGCTCCATGAATTGAAAGTTCCAGGCAGCGTTTCAACGGAAGGGTACAATATCAATCAGGACGCTTCTGTCGTTGGGCACTATGACTCACCCGATGGACGCAGACACGGATTTATTGCCAGACTCGGGACCGAGGAAGTCAGCACTGCTTTCAGCAATGCCTACACCGTTAAGCTGTCTAAAGGGTTGAACATGCTCTCTGTGCCATTGGCCCCCTGGGCACCCATGACAGCTAAGAGTCTTGTCGGGCTGACAGGTGCAACAACTATCATCACACTTGATACCGCAAACCAACGTTTCATCGCTTGGACACCAAGTGCACCCGATGCCGGTTTCCCAATAGGGGGCGGAAAAGGGTATATTGTCAATGTCCCACAGGCTCGCAATTTTGCCTTCGTCGGCGCACCTTGGACAGATCTAACCGAGGCTCCTGCCGCACCTGCCATATCCACGCAGCTGCCGAAGGAGGCATGGGCGTTCGTTGTCGCCGGACACCTACAAGGGAAATCCGCCTTTGATGGCTATACGGTAAATGTCCGTAATCTGAGAACAGATAGCACGCTAACCGCCTCGGTGCAAAACGATTACTTCGCTGCGGCGACCGCAGACTTAGCGGAGCGGAGCGTCGTCAAACTTGGAGACGTGATTGAAGTACGCGTACTCGGGCCCGATGGAAACGTTGAATCGCAAACCCATAGTTTCAAAGTGACACCTGAACACATAGCAAACGCGGTACTGTCGGTCAACCTTGATAACATCGGGCAACCGATGCAGAGCCAGTTGCTGCAGAACTACCCGAACCCGTTTAACCCGGAGACATGGATTCCGTATCAACTCTCGGAAGATAGTCGCGTCTCTATAAAAATTTATGATACCACCGGTCAGTTGGTTCGGACGCTGTTGGTAGGTCATCAAGCCGCAGGTTTCTATAATAGTCCAGAACGCGCGGCGTATTGGGATGGACGCAATGCCCTCGGTGAACGCGTGGCGAGTGGTGTCTATTTTTATCAGTTGACAACGCCTGAGTTCCAGCAAACACGGCGGCTCGTTATTTTGAAGTAGGGTTTATTATTTAAACATAGCACTGCTTGAAAACTCAAGCATCAACTTTAAATCTGAAGAGAGGTTTTTATTATGCCGACTCGTATTAGAACCGGTTTTTTATTTTTCATGTTTACGTTTTTGATGTGTCTCAATTCCTTTTTCTTAACGGACATCGAGGCACAAGTGAACATTGCACCGGTTGCCGCCACACAAGTCAACATTACACCCGTTGCTGCACCCGAAGACTCCAAGTATACTTTCGAGCGTATTGAAGTTGAGGGTGTCAATTATTTAGCGGTGACAGCGAGTAGTGACTTTGACGATTACGCAGGATACACAAAAAGTGCTGATGGCGGAAAATATGTCGCCTTTACTATCATTGATGGCGTGTTTACGACATACCACTTCCCGGATTCACAGGAAACGCGTTTCTATGCGCTCGGGAATAATGGACAAGCGGCCGGATACTACGTGGATAGCGAGAGTAAGCGCCATGGGGTCATCTTGGAAGATGGCGTGTTGCGTCAATACGATTTCCCGGATGCTGTCGAAACGGAGATATACGGTATTTCTGATGCAACCGGGGCACTGACAGGTAATTGGACAGATGCCTCTGGCGTACGCCGTGGTTTCTCAGGGGACTTAATAATTGAGCCGCCCGGGGCAACGGCAACTTTTGCCGATTTTGTGAACGCGGAAGGCGTTATCGTAGGCAGCTATATAGATGCTGATGGAAGATATCAGGCTTATGTGCGTACCCCGGACGAAAGGTTTGCCCTTCTCCCCCTTCCAAAAACACTAAATATTGAGTATCTTTTTCTGCACGGTATCAACGATGCCGGTGTTTTGGTTATCCGATTGGACTGGGGGCGTGGTTCGCGCACCATGGTTGGCCCATTCGATGCCATGCAGCAATTGGAGTTCCCGGGGGCCGTTAGCACACAAGGCTATAATATTAATCAGGATGGCTCTGTCGTCGGACACTATGAAACAGCAGATGGGCACAAATATGGGTTTATCGCCAAACCCATAAGCGGCGAGCGTCCTGTTGTTGCCCCTGCTAGTACCACCTATACTTATGAGAGTATCAATTCGCCGGGTGTCGATCATTTAGCGGTGACAGCGAGTTCCGACTTTGAGGATTACGCCGGCTACACACGGAGCCCTGGTGGTGAAAAAACAGTCGGTTTTACGCTCATTGATGGTGTTTTTACAACATACAATTTCCCTGGTGCACAAGAAACGCGTTTCTACGCGCTCGGGAATAATGGACAAGCGGCCGGTCACTACAAGGATAGCGACGGTAATTACCACGGTGTCATTTTGGAAAATGGGGAGATGCGGCGATACGATTATCCGGATGCCGTCCAGACATTCCTCTACGGTTATAGTGATGCCACCGGAGCACTGACAGGGGATTTCATAGATGCGGCTGGCGTTCAGCGTGGTTTCTCAGGGGACCTAATCATTGATATACCTGGGGCAACAGCGACACACACCGATTTCGTAAACGCGGAAGGCAGTATCGTGGGCAGCTACGTGGATGCTGAAGGGACATATCATGCTTATGTGCGTCTCCGAAATGGCAGCCTTGCAACTATCGACCTTCCAACAAAAGGACTAACTCTGGAGTACTTTTTTGTGCACGGTATCAGCGATGCAAGAAGTATTGTTGCCCGAGCCAAAGCGGTGGGGGATGTCCCGCGCACTTATGCCGGTCAATACGTGCTACATGAATTGGAGTTTCCGGGTGCCGTTAGCACACAAGGCTATAATATCAATCAGGATGGCTCTATCGTCGGACACTATGAGTCAGCAGATGGCCGCGTACACGGTTTTATCGCCAGACCTGTTGACCAAGCAGTGAGCGAGCATTTTAGCAACGCCTACACTGTCACGCTGTCTAAAGGGTTGAACATGCTTTCGGTGCCACTGGCACCCTGGACACCCCTGACTGCTAAGAGTCTTGTCGGGATATCAGGCGCGACGACCGTAATCACGCTTGATGCGGAAACCCAACGGTTCGTCGCTTGGACTCCAAGTGCACCCGATGCCGGTTTCTCAATAGAAGGTGGCAAAGGGTATATCGTCAATGTCCCAGAGGCTCGCAATTTTGCCTTCGTGGGAGCTGCTTGGACAAATCAAACAGAGGCTCCGGCTGCACCTGCCATATCCACAGAGATGCCGAAGGAGGCATGGGCGTTCGTTGTTGCCGGACACTTGGCAGGGAAATCCGCCTTTGATGGATACACGGTCACTGTCCGGAACTTGAGAACAAACACCAAGATGACCGCTTCGGTGCAAGACGATTACTTCGCCGCTGCTACCGCTGACTTAGCGGAGCGGAGCGTCGTCAAACTCGGAGACGTGATTGAAGTGCACGTACTCGGGCCCGATGGAAACGTTGAATCGCAGACCCGCAGTTTTAAAGTGACACCTGAACACATAGCCAACGCGGTACTGTCGGTCAACCTTGATAACATCGGGCAACCGATGCAGAGCCAGTTGCTGCAGAACTACCCGAACCCGTTTAACCCAGAGACATGGATTCCGTATCAGCTTTCAGAAGATAGTCCGGTCTCTATAGGAATTTATGATACCACCGGTCAGTTGGTTCGGACGCTGCTGGTAGGTCATCAAGCCGCAGGTTTCTATAATAGTCCGGAACGCGCGGCGTATTGGGATGGACGCAATGCCCTCGGCGAACGTGTTGCAAGTGGTGTCTATTTCTATCAGTTGACAACGCCTGAGTTCCAGCAAACACGGCGGCTCGTCATTGTGAAATAGCAATTAGCAATTAGCATTTGGCATTTGGCAAGAGGTTGGGATGCTAAGCAGGTTTTTGACACGCGTTAGAGACTTCTGGTTTCCATAAGCCAACATGCTACAAGACGGACGCAGCACGTTGATAAGTCGATATGATAATGCGATTTAGAGGGAGGCCTAGCGGGCGAGGCGACCTCGCCCCTACGAGCGTCCTGTGTGACCGGGCGGGGGGACCCCGCCCCTACGACTCTGCCAAGTCACAGCTGTGCTATAGGTGCAACTGTGACACTTTGCAAAACCTAAAAGGAGAACTATGGTTCACAATATAAAAACGAAACTTCCGTTGTTAATATGTTTAATTATCTGTTCCACAGGATATGCTGTTGCACAAGTTGGTGCCGAGATACAAATTGCAGATTACATCTTTGAACCGATTGAGGTCCCTGGTGTCGATTTTTTGGAGGTGGCTGCAAGTAACGATTTTGGGGATTATGCTGGGAACACGCGGAGCCCTGATGGTAAGAAAAAAATCGGTTTCACATTAATCGATGGCGTTTTTACAACCTACGACTTTCCAGGGTCCGTGAATACCTATTTCTACGCGCTCGACAATACCGGAAAGGCTGCAGGACATTACAAAGGGACAGATAACCGTTATCACGGTGTCATCCTGGAGGATGGGGAACTCATGCAATACGATTTTCCGGGGGCTGTCGAGACGTTCATCTTCGGGCTTAGTGATGAAACAGGGGCATTGAGCGGTAACATCGTTGATGAAGCGGGGGTCACGCGCGCCTTCTCAGGCAATCTGGTAATTACGTTCCCCGGAGCGGTAGCAACTTATGGGGATTTTGTCAACGCCGCGGGTGCTGTCGTCGGCAGCTATAGGGATGCCGATGATATGTTTCACGGATTTATGCGTAACCCCGATGGCAGTTTTATCACTATAGACATTCCAGGAATGCCGAATCTTGACTACCTATTTGTGAACACCATCACTGATGTTGGGGTTATCGGTTTCAGAGCCAAAGCTGCAAACGATATTTTGCGGTCCTATATTCTCCTACCAGATAGCATCCTCTATGAAGTGCGGTTCCCAGGCAGTACTAGCACCGTCGTTAGAAATGTTAATCAGGATGGAAGTATTATCGGTTATTATGACGCAACAGACGGACGCAGAGTGGGATTCGTCGGGAGACCTGCGACAGATTCCAACGGCGGAGATTTCGGTAGGACTTTCTCGATGCATCTCTCTAAAGGTTTGAACATGCTATCCGTTCCGTTGAAGCCGACTGTCCACATGACAGCACGGTCGCTTGCCCTAAAGACAGGGGCGACAACGGTGATAGCACTCGATGCCGAAAATCAACGTTTTATAGGCTGGACCCCAAACGCGCCTGACGACGGATTTGCTATTGAAGGTGCAAAAGGGTACATCGTCAATCTCCCAAAGGAGCGCGCCGTTGTCTTCACCGGAACAGGATGGACAAATCAAACGGAGGCGGCTGGAGCCCCCACTTCTGTAGGAACGAGCTCCGGCTCGCGTCCCGAAGGAGCCTGGGCGTTCGTTGTCAGTGGTAGGATTGGGAAACCTGAAGAAACACCCAAGCAAAAACACCCCTACGAAGGTAAAACCGCGTATGATGGATACAAGGTAAGCGTCCGGAACTTGAGAACGAACAGCACGCTAACCGCCACAGTAGAATCGGATTACTTCGCTGCTGCAACTGCCGATTTGGCGCAGCGGAGCGTTGTCCAAGTGGGAGACACTGTGGAATTACACGTCGTCAGTCCAGCGGGAAATGTTGAATCGCAAACCTTCAGTTTTAAAGTGACCCCCGAGCACATAGCCAACGCGGTTTTGTCTATCAACCTTGATAGCATCGGTCAACCGGTGCAGAATCGGTTGTTGCAGAACTACCCGAATCCGTTTAATCCAGAGACATGGATTCCGTATCAACTCTCCGAAGACAGTCCGGTATCTATAACGATTTATGATACAACGGGTAGGTTGATTCGGACGCTTTTGGTCGGTTATCAAGCCGCGGGTTTCTATAATAGTCGGGAGCATGCTGCGTATTGGGATGGACGAAATGCCCTCGGTGAACAGGTGGCGAGTGGTGTCTATTTTTACCAGTTAGCAACCCCCTCGTTCCAGCAAACGCGGCGGCTTGTTATTGTGAAGTAGCGATTGGCGATTGGCGTGGCAATTGGCAAAGAAAGGGCGTATCGGGCGAGGGGCACTCGCCCAGAGGAGCGGGAAACCGTTGGTTTCCCGAATCCTGATGCGGTTTCTGCGTAGGGGTGGGGTTTCCCCGCCCTATTGGCGGTATTGCTTACTACATCCGTCACCTATTGCTAAATTTGCGTAAGTCCTGTTTCTATTTCGGATAGCCGTGTGAGATGCCAATTTGGGTCGTTTAGTGCTTCGTAAAGGACACCGCCTTCAACATTTGCGGGCATTGGTAGTCCTAGCAAATAGCACAACGTTGGGGCAACATCCACTACGCGGACCTGTCGTTCTAGTGCAACGCCTTGCCGGACTCCCGCGCCGGAGAGGATAAATGTGGAATGCTGCCCCCCAATGCCGAAACTAACGGATGGTAGCTGTTTGCCGTGTGCTCCATCGAACTCCGGGCGTAGGGCATAGACAACATCGCCGACGAGGTCGCCGTGTAGGTTTAACATTTCTGCGTCTTCGCGCGTCACTGCCAATGAGAAGGGGTGTCTTCCTGTTTCAGGGTCGCGGTAGGCGTGCAGTGCGGCGATAATCTCGCGTTGCGTTGTTTCGTAATCTGCTGGGACAACAATACCGTTCGGTTCACGTCCTGTGAGGTTGATAAAGATATGGACTAAGCCGATGTTAACCGCCCGCGTCTGTGTCCAATCTATTGCCCCACTTGTGTCTTTGACAATGAAACCGGTCTCTTCCAGAACCGTTTCAATGTCCACAGCGCGAAATTGATTGGGGGTGCCGCCGTGGTCGGCACAGATAAGGACGACCGTTTCCTCATCGGCTATTTCGGTTATCTGTCCAATCATGCGGTCTACAGATTCGTAAGTGCGCCGCAGTCCTTCCCGGCATCGATGGATTGTTTCTGCTGCTGCGCCACTGATTTCATCCGCTTGGCTAAGGAAGAAATGGCTCGCGTAGTCTGGGGCATGTGTCTCTACCATAAGGACATCCCAATCGTTTTGGGAGGCGAGATGCGTTGCCACATCTGCGAGACGCTGATGATGATAGTCCAATAGCTCAAAATAGGTGTCATCATCCACCTGTCCGAGTGCGTCTCGTGCGGGGTTTTGGAGGAACGGCCCGATGTTTTCGTCAATCGTGGTAGCAGTAGCCGCTGGCACAGTGTAGCCGGTTCGGGGCCAAATCTGTGGTACAAAAAGTTCAAAGGCATCGGCTGTTGCGGTAAGCGTAATGAGTTTCATGCGGACATAGCCCTCAATAGGACTTGCATCAATTTCGAACGTATCCAACCACCAGTCACTCCAGTCCCCGACTCCCATGTCTGCTACGATATCCGCTGTGTCTCGGCTGCGGCACACGCGTATACGGTCGTATCCGTTTTGCCCGGTGGCGTAAATCAATCCATAGAAGGGTTTGGGGGCACCGGTTCTGCCGCGGTTCATATTTTCTCTACCGCGTGCCAAGGGGTGGATAGTGAGTTCTACGGCTTGGACAGGTTTGTTGGAATCAGGCAATGCGCCTTGCCATCTATTTGTGTCAACCGGTTGAATTGTCACCGGGTCAATATGTCGGATTTTCTGTAATGCGCTAGGGTCTAGGGTTTCCGGGTCTCGTTGCCCGCCGATGGGTCGTGGTGCCCATTTTCCCGCGACAAAGAGATGATACCCCGCAATTTGGTGATGATTTGAGACACCGGGGCCTGTTCCCTCTACCTGAATGCCTGTTTTGACGGTAGGTGGCCAGGACATTTCCCATTTTACTAAAATTGGTTTTCCGCCGGCACGTTCTACGAGATTCCAGAGGTATTCGGATTGACACAATCCTGTGTTAATGCCCCACACTGTTTTATGAAGCGGTTCGCCGATAGCGCGAATGTTGAAATCCATGACGCGATGTGTGCCGGGCCACGAACCGGTAGAGAGTGCGGTCCAGCCAGGGGGCGTTAGTGTGGGGAATACGCCTATCATTGCGCGATGTACGCCTGTGTCGCGGAGTTTCGCCATATTTGGGGTGTGCCCCCACACAATCATGTTATTTACGAGTTCCATACTTGCACCATCCATACCAATAATGATGGCGCGTTTTGCAGGGGAAAGTTGTGTGCGTTTCATGAAAGAATTCCTTAAATTGTAAGCAAGATGGTTGAACGGGCAATGAATTACCCCTACTACAAACCGCTCAAGAACGGGTAATGAATTACCCTACTACAAACCGATTAAGAATGGGCAATCGTCTCCTTTAATTTCTGTAGCGGATATGTGTTGATGACATCCGCTTTTGTTAGCCATCCACGGCGCGCGACATTTATGCCGAATTGGCGGTTTTCAAATCGGATGGCGGCATGTGCATCTGTGTTGACTGCGAATAGGACACCGGCAGTTTTTGCTTTTCGCACATATTCGGGCCCTAAATCCAATCGGGTAGGTGAACTGTTAATCTCTAATGCTGTGCGGTTCGCTGCTGCGGCATTAATAATTTCATCAAAATTAACTGGGTACATTGCACGTTTGCCGAGTAAACGTCCTGTCGGGTGTCCGATGATTTTGACAAACCGATTCTCAATTGCCCGAACAATGCGACGGGTCATCTCTGTCTCTGATAGCGAGAAATGACTGTGGACACTTGCAACAACGATATCAAGCTGTGCGAGAATTTCATCAGGGAAATCGAGAGTGCCATCCTTACGGATATCCACTTCAGAGCCGGTGAGCACTGTGATACCGTCGGTTACAACGTCTAATTCGCGTATCTGTGCTATCTGTGATAACAACCGATTTTGGTCTAAACCGTTGGCGACAGTGGAGGAAACGGAATGGTCGGTGATGGCGATGTATTCCAATCCGTGCGTTTTGGCTGCTGCAACCATCTCGGCGAGGGTATTCGCGCCATCGCTGTGGTTGGTGTGCACGTGTAGGTCACCTTTTAAATCGGCGGTTTGGATAAGCGTTGGCAGCTTGTCTTGTAGGGCAGCGATGATAGCGTCGCCATCCTGGCGGAGTTCAGGTTCAATATAGAGTCCTTGCACCCCGATTTTTTCATAGATGGCGGTTTCAGTTGGTGTGTCAATGTCGTAACGTGAATCAGGGCTCTGTTTTTCAAATTCGGATAGATGTGCCTCAGTTGCGGTTGTGATAAAGCAGGTCGGGATGTATCCGGCGGTATCAGCTATGTAGATATCTACAGGAAAATCGCCATCAACACGGCACTGAATTGTAGGTTGCGGGTGTTGCAGCGGTGTTTCAGTGGGCTGTTCGTGTGCGTCAATGCCGTGTTTTGATAGGTGTTCGATGAGGGTACGTTGCGTTGTGTGTATATCTTCGGCGCATTCAACAACGACTGATAGACTACGATAGACCTCTTCCCGTCGGCGTAAATCCCCTGTGAATTGGTGTTGTTTAACAGCACCACAGTTTTTGAAAATTTCGGAGAGGTTTTCTGCAAGGTTTAAGGTTTTATGAATGAGTCGCGTGCCGCGGTAGGTGTTAAGAAATCGGAGGCTTTCAGTAATATTTGCGATAGTCTTTTTGCCCAATCCCTTCATGTGCTGGAGTTTTCCATCTCCAAGGGCTTCGTTGAGGTGCGTAAGACTTTTAATGCCAAGTTCAGAATAGAGTCGACTTGCGGTTTTGCTGCCGACTCCTCGGAGTTCTAGGAGGTCCAGGACCTCTGTTCCCATTTCAGCGACGAGCCCATCGTAAAATTTGCAGCTGCCCGTTTCCAGTATTTCTTCAGTTTTCTCTAATAGGGTTTTGCCAATTCCGGGCAGGTCTTGGAGGGTACCCGCTGCTACAAGTTGCTGAATGTCAACGGTTAACGTGTCGATTGTATCGGCAGCTTTGTCGTAGCTCCGTGAACGGAATGTAGCGTCTCCACGGATTTGTAGGAGTTTGCTGATGTTCCTAAAGATGGCACTAATTTCACTGTTTTGAATCATAGTTTCTGGTGATAAAATCTGAAAGGAGGCTTGCCAAAAATCCGATGAAGCTCCCGCTGATGACGATTAAGATGAGTTGATAAACTGGTAAGAAGTCCATTGCACCTATTTGGTCATTGAAGATATAGAAGAGTATATAGAAACAACCTATTCCGATAAGGGTTCCGATGCAGCCAAGGAAAACGCCTTGGATAAGAAAAGGGGTGCTGATATATCCGCGTTCTGCCCCGATGAGGTGCATGAGTTGAATTTCTTCCCGCTGGGTTCGGACAGTTCTTAGCACTACGACATAAATGGTAAAAAAGAGTAGGAGTATTGCGATGGTACCGCTGGCAATTGTTATGCGGTTTGTCTGTCGCATGAGTGCGGTGAGTTTACCGTGTTCTGTTAAGCTAACATCTTCGATTTGGTTGTAAGCTTCAAGGTTAATGGCGATTTCCTCTAAGGTTTTGAGTTCATCTGAGTCAACATAAATTTCTAGGGATGCTGGGAACGGATTGCCGCGTGAGAATTCATCTTGAATCAAGCGGCTCAGCTCCCCGAATTGTGTTTGCGCGCGGGTAAAGCTTTCTGCCTTGGAGACATAATCAACGGTAAGGATTCGGTTTTCTTTCTGGATCTGGTTAGCAAAAACAACCCCCTTTGATTCCGTGACTGTGTCGCTAAGAAAAGCGACGAGCGGTGGTACAGTGTGATGGAATTCAAGCTCCTGATAGACGAAGCTGTGGTTTAGCAGGAACGCGTTGAATATGACAGTAAAAAAGGCAACCCCTACCAGACTTAACAGATTGATGGAGCTGGCGTTGTGTATGTGGTGGAGTGCGTTTTGAAGTTGATAGCGCATCGTTTTTGCCTTCTTAATTGTCGTTTAAGTAGTGCGTTTATAGGTGCAGCAGGTATTTGACATACTCACCCTGCTAAAGCATGGGTGATTCTTAGCTCTTATACTGGAAACAAACTGAGTTGTTCCCAAGTGGCTTTTCCTGCTTCCGTCTCTCGTGCCCCCCTCTCATGAGTCTCATGAGAGTTAGAGGGTCTTATTTGGACTCCACAGGCGTTTTGGCTCTCGGCATGCCCTGCCGCGAGGTTTTTTAAGTTTATAGCAGCGTTCAGGTCTCTATCTAGTGACACCCCACATTCGCTGCAAGGGTATGTTCTTTCTGACAGTGTTAAGTCTGCTTTCTTATGCCCACAACCGCTGCAAGTCTTGCTACTCGCAAAGAACTGGGAGGCTTCGGTTACAAGGATACCGCGCGCCTCGGCTTTCGTCTTTAGCAACGATAGAAAACCGCCTAACGCACTATCACTTAACGCTTTAGCAAGGGTTCTATTCTTTAGCAGGTTAGACACTTTTAGCGTCTCAATGACAATGCCTGACGCACGATTGACAATAGCCGTGCTGGCTTTCTGGTGCGCATCGCAGCGGATAGAGGCAACTTTATAGTGGATACGCTCAACGAGCCGCTTCTGCTTGAACCAGTTTTTAGACTGCGGCACTTGACGGCTCAACTTCCGTTGGGCACGGGCTAACTTGCGCTCATACCGTTTCAAAGGCCTCGGGTTCTCATATTTTGTGCCATCACTGCACGTCGCTAACGTGTTGATACCGACATCTATACCGATTATGGGGTGTGTTGATACATCAACAACTTCGGTGTTCTCCACTTCAACGGTGATAGAGACGAACCAACGATGCGCCGTGCGACTTATGGTCACTTTTATGATTTTGCCTGCCAAACGTAACGCTTGATGCATTCGCACCCAACCAATCTTGGGTAACTTGATATATTTGCCCCGAACTTCAACGAATTGATTGTTTGTTGTGAAACTCTCTTTTTGGCCGCGCCGCTTAAACCTCGGAAACTTGGCTTGTTGGTCCACCCAGTTCTTGATGGCAGCAGCCAAGTTAACAAAAATGCTTTTGTTCGCAACAACCTGATCCATGCCGGAGGTCCACTCATACCCTTTTTTCCTTTGATTAAATCGCTCATTCAACGTGGCGGCAGACAGGAAGTTATCCACATCTAAGCCTGCCTTGAAGTCTGCTAAGGCAGAATTATAGGCAAAACGGGAATAGCCGCTTTGTTGGGCAAACCAACTACGTTGCACATTGTTCGGCGCTAATGCGATTTTGTGTGTTTTGTATGGCATATTCTGACTCCTGAAAGGTTGCTGACTCCCGCGTTAAGGGGGTGATGGAGTTAACGCCTCCATCACTGAGTCAGTTCTAATAGTATACCACATTATCGGTAAAAGGTAAATATGTTCCTTTTCAACTCATGCGCCGCTACTACATCCCCCAGCTAAAGCACGGGGCTTTTGTAGCGGAAGAATAGATAAACGGTGGGCTCCTTAGTAAATATGTCCATCCTTGAGGTGAATAATTCGCTTCGGCGTGCTATTTCTGTAGCGTGCATACTTTTGGGGCAGCTCTGGGTCTGCGGTTGCGATTAAGACGGTGAGATGTACTTGTGTATTGAGCGCGTCAAAGAGTGCCAGCATCTCAAGAGCTAATTTCGGGTCTAGGGTATCTGTTGGCTGGTCGGCTAGGAGCAGCAGGGGTTTGTTGATAAGTGCTCGTGCAATAGCGAGTCGGTGTTTTTCATTTTCAGATATGTGTGTAGGGTGCGCGTCGCGACGGTGTGTTAGTCCCATCTGGTAGAGCAGCTTGCTGACGTTCTCACGGGCAACGGCTGGGTGTGCGCCGATGATTTTTTGCGGCAGTTCCAGATTTTTCTCAACCGTTTTGGTGTTGAGCAGCTTGCAATCTTGAAAAACTATTCCAATTTTCTGTCGAAAATTGGGTAACGTTGCAGGGGTGAGTTCGGAGAGTGCCTGTCCAAGCACGTTGAGGTGTCCTGTAACAGGCACTAATTCGCGGTACAACAGCTTAAGCAGGGTTGTTTTCCCTGCCCCACTCTCGCCTACTATGAAGGCAAATTCTCCGCGTTCTATACGAAAGCTAGCTCGCTCTAAGACACTGAGATTTTCATAACTGAAGTTAACTTGATGGCATTGAATCATTTGATGCGTGGTCTCCGCCCGCCTGCTCCCGGTGTTGGCAGGCGTTTCGTTATAATGTAGTACAGTTCGGTCGGGGAAACCCCGCCCCTACAACTGATTTCGGTCGGGGAAACCCCCCCCTTACGATTGATTGTCCTCTGTCAGCGGTGTGGTATAGTCACACGTTTTTGAAGCGCATGCCCGTAGGATTTCTCCTGTTTTTTTCGTTTTCTCAACGATGAAAGGTGCCTTACATTTTGGGCACGGTTCCGCAATAGGCTTATCCCAGCTTGCGAATTTGCATGTGGGGTAGTTGCTACATCCGTAAAAGATTTTTCCGCTTCTGCTGCGGCGTTCGCCGAGGTATCCGTCACATTCCTGTTCTGGGCAGTCAACGCCCATCGGAATAGGTTTTGCGTTTTTACACTTTGGGTATCCGCTGCATGATAGGAATCGTGCGCCGGCTCGGCTGTGTTTGATGACCATCGGTTTGCCACACTTATCGCAGGCGGTATCTGTCTGTTCTGGTGGCGCGATTGGGGTATCATCGGCGTTCAGATTTTTGATATTTCGGCATTCTGGATAATTTGCGCATCCAATAAAGCGTCCATATTTTCCCCATTTGATAAGCATTTTCCCGCCGCACTTGTCGCAGGTTTCATCGGCTTCTACTTCCATCGCCTTTCGGGCTTCATACATTTTATCCGGTGCTGCTTCCAAAGCAGCTTGAAAAGGCGGATAGAACTCCCTGAGTGTGTCAATCCATCCAACTTTTCCTTCGGCGATAGTATCTAATTTCTGTTCCATCTCCTTGGTAAATTCAACATCGACAATATCGGGAAATCCTGCTATTAGGAGTGCGTTGACGAGCTGTCCGACATCTGTGGGTAGGAGGCGCGCCTGCTCTTTTGTCACATACCCCCGGTCCTGAATCGTGGAGAGAATAGTAGCATAAGTGCTCGGTCTGCCAATCTCCTCCGCTTCTAATGCTTTAATAAGTGTTGCCTCGTTATAGCGAGGGGGTGGTTGCGTCCAGTGTTGTTTCGGCATCAACTTTTGCAACGTGAGCTCCTCTCCCTCCTTTACTATTGGCAGCGTGACGTTTTCTGAGGGTGTGTTATCCTGAGCGTTAGTGGCATCATCTACCCCCTCCATATAGATACGTCTGAAGCCATCAAACTTGATGACGGAGCCGGTTGCGCGGAAGAGATAGGTGCCGGCTTTGATGTCAATCGTTGTTGCGTCAAAGATAGCCGGTTTCATTTGACTGGCGATGAACCGTTTCCAAATTAAGTCATAGAGGCGATATTGCTGCGCATCGAGGTAAGGTTTCAAGGATTCAGGTGTTCTTAGGGGTACCGTCGGGCGAATAGCTTCATGTGCGTCTTGTGCTCCCTGTTTGCGTCTATACTGTACAGCGCGGGTTGGGAGATATGCTTCTCCGTAGGTGTCGCCGATGTATTCTCTAACGGCACTAAGAGCTTCTGCTGCTACGCGCGTAGAATCGGTACGCATGTAGGTAATGAGTCCAAGCGTTCCCTCTTCTCCAATTTCTAGACCTTCATAAAGTTGTTGGGCAATGCTCATCGTTCTTTTTGCAGTAAATCGGAGTTTTCGAGAGGCTTCTTGTTGTAGTGTGCTCGTGATAAAAGGTGCGACCGGATGCTGTTTTCGTTCCCGTTTTTGTACCTTCTCAACGGTATATGTTTGTGTCTTTGCGTCTTCGGCTAATTCGTTGGCGCGGGCTTCATCGATGCGAAAGCCGTAGTTGTTAATTTCGCCTTTCTTGCTTCCAATTTTATGTAATTTTGCAAGGAAGGGATGCTCCTTCGGTTTCGGTGTTAGTGTAGCGGTGAGTGTCCAATATTCCTCTGGTTTAAACGCCTCAATTTCCGCTTCCCGTTCACAGATAAGCCGTACTGCGACCGATTGCACCCTACCGGCACTGAGCCCCGGTTTCACGTTGCGCCACAAAATAGGGCTAATCTTGTATCCGACGAGTCTATCTAAAACGCGCCGTGCTTGTTGTGCATCCACAAGTGCCTGGTCAATCTGCTCCGGTTTTTGAACGGCCTCCAGGATGGCACTTTTAGTGACCTCGTTGTAGATGATACGATAGATGGGTTTTTTCGCTTTCTTCAATTCAGCAGCGAGGTGCCAACAGATAGCTTCGCCTTCTCTATCTGGGTCTGCGGCGAGATAGATGTTGTCGACCTTCTTGGCTTTCTCCTGAAGGGCTTTCACAACTGCCCCTTTTCCGCGAATTAACACATATTTCGGGGTGAATCCGTTTTCTACATCAACGCCCAATTCCTTTTTCGGAAGGTCGCGGATATGACCAACAGAGGAGTCGACAATGTAGCCGCTCCCCAGAATTTTTTTGATAGTTTTCGCTTTTGCAGGCGATTCAACAACAACCAACGATTTAGATTTTCGACTCATGGGGCCTCCACTCGCCTGCCGCCGTTGTTAGCAGGCGGTTCGTGATTTTTTTCTGATTCATGGGGCCTCTGCTCCCTTGCTGCCGTTGTTAGTAGGTGGGGCGTGATAAAGTTAGAAACCCGCCAAGTCCCACACGCGCTTATGGCGTTGAGCTGGCTATCAACAACGGCGATAACGGTCCAGAGGTCCATGATTCAAACGTTGTGTACTATAAATTAACGTCTAAAATGAAATAAGGTGACAGAATTCAGTATATAGCGTTTGCGAATTACTCGTCTATTGCGCAAACGCGAGGAGCTCGGTGAGCAATTGCCGCATGTCCGCGCGGTGAACGATATTGTCAATAAACCCGTGTGATAGTAAAGATTCAGCTTTCTGAAAATTTTCGGGCAGCTCTTCTTGTAGACTGGCAACAGCTAAGGGCCCAGCAAAACCGACACGTGCGCCGGGCTCAGCTATAATCACGTCGCCAAGGGAGGTATAGCTTGCGGTTGCACCTCCGAACGTTGGGTCTGTAATAACAGAGATGTAGAACCCGCCTTTTTGGGCGTATTCGGTACAAGCGGATGCTGTTTTTGCCATCTGCATCAACGCCAATGTTCCCTCCTGCATCCGCATGCCGCCACTGACAGATACAATAATGAGAGGTAATTGATTTTGTCCGGCGTGTTCTATACATCGGGTGACTTTTTCGCCGATGACTGCCCCGCAGGTCCCCCCGATAAATCCGACATCCCCGATTGCAATAGCAACCGGATAGCCGCCGATTGTAGCAGTACCGGAGAGCATCTCACTGCGGAGCCCGGTCTTATTAATGTCGCGTGTGAGTTTCTCCGGATAGTCCGGAAATTCTAAAGCATCAATAGAGTAGAGATGTGCATCGGCTTCTTGGAAACTCCCTGTATCGACTATAAGGTCGAGTCGCTCGTTTGCGCTCATATAGTGATGTGCATCGCAGTGTGGGCAAACCTTGAGATTCTCCATGAATGCCGCGATGTTGATATCTGTGTTGCAATTTCTGCAGGTAATAGTATCTGAAGTCTTGTCCATTTTATTCTCTACTTCCGTAGGCGCAATCTGCCGATTGCGATTTTAAGTGTAGGTTTACAAAACACATGTTATAAATAATAGCACGTTTATTTGGGAATGTCAAATTTTTTGATTCACGCTGATTCAATTTTTCTCTAAGATAAGGTTTTTATACACATCAACGACAGCAGAGAACTGCGGAGGGACAACAGTTGTTGCGCTAAATTCTGTAACAATTGCTGGGCCTTCAATTCGATTGCCGGGGTGCAATGCTTCGCGCTGGTAGAAATTGGTTGGGAGTGCTTCTCGCTCAAAAATAACCGGATGTTGTGCCATTCGTGCTGCGGAAGGGTTTGCCTGGGTGAGGGGTTCAGCATGGAATGCCGGTTTTTCGGTTTCGCCGATGGCAGTGAGTCGGAGTGTCACAATTTCCACTGTTGCTGTGGGGCGCGCCGTGCTGAATCGCTGTTGGTGTGCTTCGTGAAATTTATTAACAAAATCCGTGTCAGTGGTGGGATAGGAGATAGTTAGTTCATAAGATTGTCCTTCATACCGCATATCAAGTGAGCGTTCAATTGTGAGGTGTGTGGGTGCAAACCCCTCTGTCTTCATGTCGTTTTCAGCACGAGCCAGCAGTGTATCAAAACCGGTTTGTAGTTGCCTACTTATATTGATACTGCTGTCTTCGGTTTTCCACAGTACTGTCTGTGAATAATCTTTGACGACATCTGCAAAGAGCATTCCATAGGCGGAGAGCAAACCGCCGTTTGGTGGAATAAGGACTGTCTGTATGCCGAGGTTCGCTGCAAGAAAAGCGGCGTGTAATCCGCCTGCCCCACCGAATGAGACGAGCGTGAAATCGCGCGTATCAAAACCGCGTTGGACAGAGATAACTTTGATAGCTCGTTCCATTGTTGCGTTGGCAACCTTCAGAATTCCATCAGCGACCTCAAGGGACGGCAGCCCTATGTGCGTAGCGAATTTTTCAATGTGCTGATGAGTTGCTTCGACAGCAAGTGACATAGCTCCGCCTAAAAACTGCGTTGGGGCGATACGTCCCAAAAAGAGGTTTGCATCGGTCACCGTAATCTGTTTGCCTTGGTTACCGTAGCAGATGGGGCCTGGGACGGCTCCTGCGCTTTCAGGGCCGACATGCAGTGCGCCGCCTGCGTCTACTGTTGCAATGGAGCCGCCTCCTGCGCCAACCGTGTGGATGTCAATCAAGGGGACCTTAATGGGTAATCCACTGATTGTGCTTTCGGTCGTCATTGAGATACCGTGATTACATAGACTTACATCTGTGGAGGTGCCCCCCATATCAAATGTAATGAGTTTTTCGTAACCAGCGGCTTTGGCGATGTGATACGCTCCGATGACTCCGCCTGCAGGTCCGGAAAGCACTGTGCGAATTCCCTCCGATTTAAAACTTCCTGCCGAAATACTCCCGCCGTTAGATAGCATCAAACGGAATCGCTTCGGAAACCGCTCCGATTCTGTAAGGGTTGAAAGGTGTCGTTCCAGGGTAGGGAGGATATAGGCGTTTGCAACGGTGGTGCTAAAACGCGCATATTCACGGTATTCGGGCAGTATTTGGTGTGAACACGAAATCGGGACGTTGAGCGTAGCGAGGTGTTCGGCGGCAATCTGTTCGTTTTGCGGATTGACGTACGAGAAGAGGAAACAGATTGCGATAGCATCTAGTGCCAACGTCTTAAGTTGCTTTGCAAGGGTGTCAAGGTCATCAGAATGAATAGCGGTTTGGATATGTCCTGTGTGCAATGTGCGTTCTCGGACACCGAACCGTCTTTCAGCGGGCACAAGGGGTGCGGGACGTTCAATAAAAATGTCGTAAAGACTTTGGCGCGTCTGCCTTCCGATTTCTAGAATGTCTTCAAAACCTGCTGTCGTGACGAGTGCAATACGTGCTCCCCTGCGTTCAAGCAGCGCATTTGTGGCAACTGTGGAGCCGTGAACAATTTCTGTATCGTTGGAGGCATCACCGTTGTGCCTATTCAAAATGTCGCTGACCCCTTTTATGACTGCGTGTGCGGGATTGCTCGGTGTGGAAAGGACCTTGTGTGTAAAGAGGTTACCCTTTGCAAACATGACGATATCTGTGAAGGTGCCGCCGGTATCAACGCCTATCTTTTGTATAATGTTCTGTTTATGTATCATATTTAGGTGCATCAGGACACAACCACATTTTTCGGTGTGCCTTCCAAAAACGCGATGATATTGTCAACTGCGCCTTCATTGAGCAGGTCAACGCCTTCGGGGGTCATATCTGCACAATGCGGTGTCAGAATGACGTGTTCACAGGCCAAAAGTGGATGGTCTGATGGCAGCGGCTCTTGTTCATAGACATCAACAGCTGCGCCGCCAATGTGTCCGCTGTTTAGGGCGCGAACGAGTGCATCTGTATCCAGCACTTGGCCGCGTGCGACGTTAATTAAAAGGGCGTTCGGTTTCATCAATGCCAATTCATCCGTGCCGATGAGGTGGTAGCTGTCCGGTGTCAGTTTAACATGCAGACTGACAACATCGGCGGTGCGGAGCAGTGTTTCAAGAGGAACAAATTGTACTCCTAATTGTGCTGCGCGCTCGTCAGATGGGTGATATGTCCACGCAATAACGTTCATCCCGATTGCTTTTGCAAGACGTGCCATCTCCGCGCCTATGTGCCCTGTTCCAACAATTCCTAAGGTTTTGCCTTGAAGGTAGACGTTATCCATACGCGTCCATTTCCCTGCTTTCATGGCGGCTGTTAGAAATGCGGTGCGTTTGGCAAGTGCAAACATCAGTCCAAAACTGTGTTCTGCGACGACAGGGGCGGTCCGTCCGGGTTGGTTGCAAACGACAATTCCCCGCTTTTTCGCTTCGTCAAGGGCTATCATATCTGTTCCGATTGAACAGAGGGCAATTAACTTGAGTTTGGGTAGACGCTGTAAGGCCTCGGCGGGCCACTTAACGAGCCCACGCGAATTGATGAGAATATCCGCATCTTCGGCACGTCGCAGTTTTTCTTCGGTTGTCTCCGGGCGGTCTGTATAGAGGACGACATCCCCGTAAGGTTTCAGACGTTCTAGATGTGGGGAGCCTTGAATTTGTGGTGGTGCGTCGCCAGGGACAACAATTTTAAGGCGGTTCATATATTTTTTTCCTTATCGGTAATTTTCTCATAATATAGGATAACGCATATTGGGAACAAATACAACTATTTTTCTATTTTTTCGTTAGTCGCGTGCACAGCACGCTCCTACAGAAGAATTCGGAATAATAGATAATGAGTCTCAATAGTCGCGTGCACAGCACGCTCCTACAGAAGAATTCGGAATAATAGATAATGAGTCTCAATAGTCGCGTGCACAGCACGCTCCTACAGAAGAATTCGGAACAGATAATGAGTCTCAATAGTCGCGTGCACAGCACGCTCCTACAGAAGAATTCGGAACAGATAATGAGTCTCAATAGTCGCGTGCACAGCACGCTCCTACAGAAGAATTCGGAATAATAGATAATGAGTCTCAATAGTCGCGTGCACAGCACGCTCCTACAGAAGAATTCGGAATAATAGATAATGAGTCTCAATAGTCGCGTGCACAGCACGCTCCTACAGAAGAATTCGGAATAATAGATAATGAGTCTCAATATCATATTTTATAATGGATAATGAGTCTCAATATCAATTATGAAAAAGTTGCAACATAAATTGGCATTTATTCGTCTATATATACAAGGGGAAATATTATTTTCTATCTATGCTAGATTTTTACAAATTATTTTTGCTACAAAGGAGAAACGAAATGCAGGGGGCACGTCCTTTAGTTAATTCGGAGATACAACAGGTTGCGGAATGTTTTGAGGGCATATTTAGTGTTCGCAATCGTGGTTTGTTTATGCTAGGCGTTAGTACGGGTGGACGGATATCGGAGTTGCTATCGCTTAAAATCGGTGATGTGTATCAAAATAGCAAACCGGTGTCGGACCTATTATTTGACCGTTCCATTGTTAAAGGTGGTGAAGTGTCACGAGTTGTGCCGGTGAATTCGGATGGTAGGGAAGCGGTTGAGGCCCTTATAATGTGGCACGGTAAACATTATGATAGTATTGATGCTGCTCATCCGCTGTTTCCATCTCGGAATGGCAGAAAAGGTTTGAAACCGATGAATCGTCAAACTGCGCATGATGTGTTAAAACGGGCTTATGAGAAGGCGGGTTTGAACGGTAAGCTAGCGACGCATTCGCTGCGTAAATCGTTTGCGCAACGTCTTTATGAGCAGACGAGCGACATCTATATGGTGCAAGAGATGTTAGGGCATCGTAGTGTTTCGACGACGCAACGGTATCTGGGTGTGAACTACACGACGGCGCGTGAGGCATGTGAGGCGATGTCGGTTTTCGTCGAACATGACATAAGTATGAAAACGTCACGTTCGCTCGACGAGGCTTCTGATGAAGCTCTCCTCCTCGCACTGGTGACGCGGGGTTACGATGTTACGAAGATTTTGAAACCGGAGGCGGATACACGCGGTGAAGTTATACCGGTGGATACAGCGGTATCGGCTTAACGTTCGTTATATCATTATCTGTAAACTGCTGGGGACACGTCTCCAGCAGTTTTTTGTTTCCGAGAATGTCGGTTTTCAGTTTTATACGGTCGCGAGCACAGCTCGCTCCTACAGAAGAGGGGTGTTGAAAAAACGGCGAAAAATATTGAGAACTAAATGACCCCGCATGACCCTCTAGTTAATCATACCCTCTTGCGGACTTGAGGCGGTTGCGTAGAGTTTACGCGGGATACGTCCGGCTAAAAACGCTGCCCGTCCCGCTTCAACGGCTTTTTTCATCGCTTCTGCCATTAGCACAGGACGATGTGCTTTTGCTACTGCTGTGTTGAGCAGCACTCCATCACATCCTAACTCCATGGCGATTGCTGCATCAGAGGCGGTGCCGACACCTGCATCTACGATAAGCGGCACCTGGACTAAAGCACGGATAATCTGAATGTTATACGGGTTGCGTATTCCCATCCCTGAACCGATTGGGGCACCTAACGGCATGACAGCAGCGCAGCCGATGTCTTCTAATTTCTTACAGGTAATCGGGTCGTCGTTGCAATAGGGCAACACGGTGAATCCATCTTTGATGAGTGTATCCGCTGCGCTGAGCAGCTGCTCTACATCGGGAAATAGCGTCTGCTCATCTCCGATGACCTCTAGTTTGATAAGCGATGTCTCTAAAGCCTCACGTGCAAGGTGTGCTGTGAGAATGGCATCCTTCGCGGTGAAACAGCCTGCGGTATTCGGCAGGATTGTCAATCCACGTTCACGTAGTAGGGCAAAGAGGTTTTCACCGGATGTGTCGGTGAATTTGACACGCCGCATTGATACGGTGGCGATTTCTGCCCCGCTTGCCGCGATGGACTCCATCATGACATTGAAATTGGGATACCCCGCTGTTCCGATAAGTAGTCTTGAGCTATATGTTGCATCTGCAATTTTGAGTTCTGGCATGTTTTATCTTAGGGTTGATGTTTATTTGTGTCTTTTTAATGGAACGTTTAGCGTTTTCTACAGTAACGATAATTAGACCACATTTTTTGAGTAATGTCAAATGTTTTTTGATATCCCTGCCCGAACGAATCATATCTCCATCATAGCAAGTATAACGAGTTTCATTGGCGGATAAAAAAAAGCATTCACTATGTGTAGAGCCCATAACTGGCTTGGAAAATGGTCGTTAGGCTTAAACAGAGCGGCTAATTTTACGCAAATTAATGTAATAACAGCTGAACCTATAACTCCTTCTATTGGATGAAAAAAGAGCTTTCCATCATCTTCATCAGAGAACATGAATTCCCATCCAAATGCTATTAATAATGTAAAAGGTAAAGAGATGAAAAATCCCTTAACGAAACCTTTCATCAGTTTCTTTTTATAGGCATAACGCCGTTGTTTGCGTTCTTCTGGTGTTTCCTGTGGTTGTGAAAGTTCTTCTTCCACTACAGTCTCTGTCCGATTTTTGTCCAGACTGTCGAGCATCAAACCTAAACCGACTCCAATTAATGCCTCATCAAATCCATCTCCACCATTATCGTTGAACCCATCGTCACTATTATCGTTGAATTCATCGTCGCCATTATAGCTCATAAAAAACTCCCTTTTTAATTGGCTATTGGCAAGAGGAAGTGTTGGAAAAATTTACACACCCCTAGCATCAGAGGCTAAAATAGCGGGAACTTTTAAACACCTCACTATTTGCCAAATAGATCAGGAAATACCACATTTCCAGATAAACCGGGATTAGCGATTCCGGCTGTTGTCCATTTTGTCCGAAGCTAGCGAGTTTTCGCCTTATAGGCATCGGCGTAGATTTCAACATACTCAGGTGATTTTCCGAGGAGCCGCTCAGGCGGCGGATGGGACTGAGAACGATAAATCCCACTGAGTGGCACTAAGACACCTGCTGCAAAACCAATGCAACCTCCCACGACTGCTCCTTGACTGATGTCGTCAAATGGCATCAATCCTGATGGGGCTGAGGGATCTCTAGGCGCGATAAAGTTCCCGATAACGCATCCAGCAAGACCACCAATTGCTCCTCCAATACATAAAGTACCCACATCAGCACCAAGCCGCAAACGTTCATTGATATAGCGATTCACGTCTTGTCCAGCAGCAAATTTAGCCTCAAATCTCATAGCACTTGTATCTTGTGCCGCAACAGTTTTGGCTGCAACCCGCCCGGAATTCTGCTGAGCGTAGGTGGCAAATAGCAGGCTGAAAGTTAACACTGCTATACAAAAAACCAAAACAGGAAATGTCATATCTCTTTTCATCGAATTTCTCCTTCTTATGTTTGGCAATTCCGTTCAAACGGGAAAGCACATGGATATGTAATCAAATCCATACTTCGCTTTTCGCCTCGAGAAAAAGATCTTCAGAATGCCCTACAACGCATTTTAAAAGATGTCCCTGTGTATGAGGTCAAGGATAAATTTCTAATGGGTTATTGACAATTAGCAATTAGCATTTGGCAAGAGGGGTGTTGGAACAATATAACCGTTCCTATCCTTCCAAGCGAAAGTATCGCGAACTTGGACAGCACTGCTCTATTTTTCATTTTTTAAAGTATACTCGATTTCACAAAAAAAATCAACCTATCGTGAACTTTTGAGTGTGTTGTCTGAATGCACGTCGCATTTGGGCGAGTACGCCGCAAATCGCTGATTTTCGCGGAGGACGCGGATTACGCGGATTTTAAGAGGTTTGGGCATCACGGTTTTGTGATTAAGGGTGTTGCGTCTTTTTTGTCTGAAGACATCAAGGACTTTGAAATCATTTTGGCGGAGGAAGCTTTCCTATTTTGACTAAGCCTGTAAAAAAGAATTCAAAGTTTTTGAAAAGCTTCTTAATTGCTGCAATAGCTGTATTGCTGCTCCGCGCGTCGGGACGCATCCCACAGTGGGCAAGGTCATTTCGAGTCCCATTACAAGCACTCCAAAGTTTGTCCAAAGGGAGTTTGGATTTTGCAGCAAATCGCGTGTTTAGCGCATGCTCAGCCTCCGCTCGCTGCGGAAGATCCAATAAATTGGGGGATGTTCGATGTATTTGAAGAAGCTCCCAAGACACTAACCATTCGCGAATCAAGGTTATAGCATGGAGATAGTGTAGGTTATCAATATACCACTTGATTTGCACATACTGCCCTGTGAGGCTTTCTCGTGGACTTAATGCCGGATCCCCCACACTGATTCCTGCATAGGTGTCCTTTACTTGATCTACCAAAATGTGAAATGGGGCCTCGAGTCTGTCCAAAGTTTCTGGACGTTCTAGCCTTCTAATAAGTCTTGGCACTGCTTCTTGTGCTTCAAGGGTTCGATTTGTAAGAAGTGCATCCGACAAAGTCGTGAGCTCCCGACGAATAGTGCTTACACCCCCCAACCCGGCGAGTTGCCGCGCATCTCCCGAGTGCTGGAAGACATTAACAGCATTCGTCCAATTCAACAGATCTACAAAAGGCGTTAAGTCGAAAATCGGGGTCTCATTTTTAGAGGTATCCCGTGCTTCATACGCACCATAAATAATATGCTTAAGTTCGACATCTTTAACTTGGCGCAAGTAAGCCGAAACGATGAAAACGAGTAAGGGGATAGAACGGAACGCATGCGTAATATCAAGGATAATTTCGTCCTTGAGTTCGACAGTCTTTGCACATACATCAAAAATTTCCCACAGTTCCTCTGGTGAGTTACCATTTTGAATCTCCTGTGTACAAAAGTTGCTGATGTCTTCTTCGAGACCCTCTATAACTTTGGCCTTAGCTGATTTCACTTTTGGGGTAACAAACGCTATGATTTTATCTGGTTCATAAAGTTCCGCTACGGCTTTAGGAAATAGATCTGTCTTACAAGTCTTACAAGGATCATCATGCTTGACATAGGTCGTTTCATCATAGTTTCCAAGACCTATAAAAGTAAGTGCCTTTAACATTCTGTGTCTCCTTCAGTTAAGGGTTGTGATTCACATCGATAAAACTCAAAATCGTCTATTGGTATTGGCAATTAGCATTTAGCATTTTTGGCAATTGGCAAGAAGTCTCTGACGCGGGTCAAAAACCTGCTTAGAAGCACAACCTCTTGCTATTCGCCTCTTTGCTATTTGCCATTCGCCAATTAGCAATTAGTCATTAGCCCCTTTGAGCCTTTTCAGTAAAGCATTTAGCATCTTCTTTAGACTGATGATTGTAGCGTCCAAATCGGCATATTGTGCCGCATCTAGGTATTCGAGGTCGTGTGCAAGCAGGATAAGATAGTCCGTTTCACTTGTAGAACCCATTGCTATCTGAAGAAAACGCTTGAATTCAGCTTCGCTGCCTCTTCCACAACCTTCGGCGATGTTTGTTGGTATCGATGCGCTTGCACGGCGAAGTTGATGCGTCAAGCCATATATTTCTGTTCGAGGAAATTGAGTTGTTAGCGCGTAGATTCTTAAAGTTAGCTCATGTGCTTTTTCCCAAACTTGTAGTTGCCTAAAATCCCGCATATTTCTTACCTATTTGATTATTGCAAATCTATTGGTAATTGACTATTTGAATCAGTTGTTTTCTTGCTAATTGCCATTCGCCATTTGCCATTCGCCATTTCGCATTCCCTTCAAACGGGAAAGCACATGTGTCATTGGCTATTAGCTGTTAGCAATTAGCAGTTGGCAAGAGGTTTTGTTGTAACAATCTACCCGTTCCTATCATTCCAAGCCAAAGTATCGCGAACTTGGACAGCACACGACTGTTTGCCAGGAGCTTCCTCTTGCTATTCGCCATTTGCCATTTGCCATTTCCCATTCCGTTCAAACGGGAAAGGACATGTGGTATTGGCAGTTGGCAGTTAGCAATTGGCTATTGGCAAGAGGGGGTGTTGTCACAATCTAACCGTTGTTAGCATTCCAACTATAATCGAACCGATACGGAATGTTCGGGACGCAATGTCACAATCTAACCGTTGTTAGCATTCCAAGCCAAAGTAACGCGAACTTTTACAACACACGCCTGTTTGCTAGGCGCGTTCTCTTGCTATTTGCTAATCGCCATTTGCCATTCGCCATTTCGCATTCCGTTCAAACGGGAAAGGACATGTGGTATTGGCAGTTGGCAGTTTAGCAATTGGCAAGTTGGCAAGAGGACTCTGACACCTGTCAAAAACTTGCTTAGAAACACAACATCTTGCTATTCACATCTTGGCTATTTCCTAAAGTGGCTGTTGGAAACTGTTCGCTATTCGCAACCGTGGGCAAGAGGTCTCTGACGCACGTCAAAAACCTGCTTAGAAACACAACATCTTGCTAATCGCCATTTGCCATTCGCCATTCGCCATTTCGCATTCCCTTCAAACGGGAAAGCACATGTGTCATTGGCTATTGGCTGTTGGCTATTGGCTGTTGGCAAGAAGGCTCTGGCGCAGGTCAAAAAATCGCTTAGCATCACAACATCTTGTTGTTGTTCGCCTCTTTGCTCTTTGCTAAAGTGACTGTTGGGAACCGTGGGCAAGAGGGCTCTGGCGCAGGTCAAAAACCTGCTTAGCATCACAACATCTTGCTAATCGCCATTTGCTAATCGCCATTCGCCATTTCGCATTCCCTTCAAACGGGAAAGCACATGTGTCATTGGCTATTGGCTGTTGGCTATTGGCTGTTGGCAAGAAGGCTCTGGCGCAGGTCAAAAAATCGCTTAGCATCACAACATCTTGTTGTTGTTCGCCTCTTTGCTCTTTGCTAAAGTGACTGTTGGGAACCGTGGGCAAGAGGGCTCTGGCGCAGGTCAAAAACCTGCTTAGCATCACAACATCTTGCTAATCGCCATTTGCTAATCGCCATTCGCCATTTCGCATTCCCTTCAAACGGGAAAGCACATGTGTCATTGGCTATTGGCTGTTGGCTATTGGCTGTTGGCAAGAAGGCTCTGGCGCAGGTCAAAAAATCGCTTAGCATCACAACATCTTGTTGTTGTTCGCCTCTTTGCTCTTTGCTAAAGTGACTGTTGGGAACCGTGGGCAAGAGGGCTCTGGCGCAGGTCAAAAACCTGCTTAGCATCACAACATCTTGCTAATCGCCATTTGCTAATCGCCATTCGCCATTTCGCATTCCCTTCAAACGGGAAAGCACATGTGCACGTATCATGGCCGGGGGCGAAAGAGGGGGGGAGAAATTTGTTTCAATTCCCTTCAAACGGGAAAGCACATGTGCACGCACTACTCCTGGCACTGGTGGTTGCTGCTTCCTGTGTTTCAATTCCCTTCAAACGGGAAAGCACATGTGCACGAAAATGATTACTACTATTTTTTTCACGCTGTTAAGTTTCAATTCCCTTCAAACGGGAAAGCACATGTGCACGAAGTCATCATCCAGAACGATGTAATCGTCAGTGGTGAGTTTCAATTCCCTTCAAACGGGAAAGCACATGTGCACCTCAACTTGATTACAATGGTCGCACTGCTGGCAACGTTTCAATTCCCTTCAAACGGGAAAGCACATGTGCACCCTTCGTGAATCCGGACTGAAGTTGATCAAGATGCTGGTTTCAATTCCCTTCAAACGGGAAAGCACATGTGCACGAATTACAGATACGGAAATTGCCAAGCGGATTTACAAGTTTCAATTCCCTTCAAACGGGAAAGCACATGTGCACGAAAGGATAAAGTAATGTTGAATTTAAAAGGAATAACAGTTTCAATTCCCTTCAAACGGGAAAGCACATGTGCACTTGAGATGGCAGAAAAAGGCCTAAAGGATGACATGAGTTTCAATTCCCTTCAAACGGGAAAGCACATGTGCACAAAGCTCAAAAGCAGCTTGAAAAAGAGCTTGAGGCCCTGGTTTCAATTCCCTTCAAACGGGAAAGCACATGTGCACGCTTGAAAAAGAGCTTGAGGCCCTGATGGCTGAAGAAGGTTTCAATTCCCTTCAAACGGGAAAGCACATGTGCACGAAGCAACCGTTCTGATCTCAAGAACCAGTACAAAGGTTTCAATTCCCTTCAAACGGGAAAGCACATGTGCACCGGGATGTGGATACATTTTACGATGTGTTATTAAATAGTGTTTCAATTCCCTTCAAACGGGAAAGCACATGTGCACTCGAGAAAAACGTCGTAAAGCTGCTTTAGAGGCCGAGTTTCAATTCCCTTCAAACGGGAAAGCACATGTGCACATTTCATAAACCAGGCATGGACCTTCACAGGCACAGCAGTTTCAATTCCCTTCAAACGGGAAAGCACATGTGCACTGTTGAAAAAAGCTTTCACAATCGCAACATTAACTGGTTTCAATTCCCTTCAAACGGGAAAGCACATGTGCACGAAAAATTGGGTTGTTTGTGTATTTTTGTTTTTTGGGCACGTTTCAATTCCCTTCAAACGGGAAAGCACATGTGCACAAATAGATAAAACAAGGAGGCGAATTCTGCTTGTTATAGTTTCAATTCCCTTCAAACGGGAAAGCACATGTGCACGAAATTTAAAAATTTGGCTACTTTGGTATTGATTTGTTTCAATTCCCTTCAAACGGGAAAGCACATGTGCACCGCTTTTGTTTTCGTTTTTGTTTTCGCTTTCGTCAGTTTCAATTCCCTTCAAACGGGAAAGCACATGTGCACTTGTTTAAGTAGTTTAGAGGTTGGCAAGTCTCAACGGTTTCAATTCCCTTCAAACGGGAAAGCACATGTGCACAACGATGGTTCCCTTGCAAGGAATTATAACCGCGAGTTTCAATTCCCTTCAAACGGGAAAGCACATGTGCACAAATCGCGGCACGATGGAGAACAGGTACAAAGATTTAAGTTTCAATTCCCTTCAAACGGGAAAGCACATGTGCACAGCTGCTAGATGCCACTGAGGAATTGGCGGAGGCGGGTTTCAATTCCCTTCAAACGGGAAAGCACATGTGCACACTTTCCAAAATGCTCAGCAGCGAGGAAGTAACGACAAGTTTCAATTCCCTTCAAACGGGAAAGCACATGTGCACTGCTGCAAAATAAGGAGTCAATAAAATGACACGTAAAGTTTCAATTCCCTTCAAACGGGAAAGCACATGTGCACGAAACGATCTCACGCCCGAGGAATCACTAAAGGCTTTAGAGTTTCAATTCCCTTCAAACGGGAAAGCACATGTGCACGGTCGGTTCCGCGGCTGCGTTTTTCCTTTACAGGAAGTGTTTCAATTCCCTTCAAACGGGAAAGCACATGTGCACGAGAAGGCAACGGTTGCCGGACTAAAATCATATCTCCGAGAAGTTTCAATTCCCTTCAAACGGGAAAGCACATGTGCACCTATTGGCTTTCGCTTTCATGGCTTTCGCAGCTCCCAGTTTCAATTCCCTTCAAACGGGAAAGCACATGTGCACGAAAATTCTTATAGACTGCTCGTCCTATGATTATGATGTTTCAATTCCCTTCAAACGGGAAAGCACATGTGCACAAGGGTATTGGATCTCCGCAACGTTGCTAATGAGAGTTTCAATTCCCTTCAAACGGGAAAGCACATGTGCACGCACGAAGCACGGAATAATTTCCTCTACGACATGGAGCTCTGTTTCAATTCCCTTCAAACGGGAAAGCACATGTGCACAACAGTTGGTCTATTCGTTGCCTGATTCGTGGGTTAGTTTCAATTCCCTTCAAACGGGAAAGCACATGTGCACAAACAGGCTTCTCAAAAGTTAGAACAAGAAAAGGAGCTGTTTCAATTCCCTTCAAACGGGAAAGCACATGTGCACTAGGAGGAGAAGGAGGTGGAGTATAATGGCGTTAATAGCGTTTCAATTCCCTTCAAACGGGAAAGCACATGTGCACCGACAACATGAAGCAGATGGTTGCTTTTTACCGTGACATGTTTCAATTCCCTTCAAACGGGAAAGCACATGTGCACGCTCCTGTATGGACCAGGAAACTGAATCGTTCTTTCTTGTTTCAATTCCCTTCAAACGGGAAAGCACATGTGCACCAATTAACTAAACTAATGGGGTCTCTGTACCCCGAGGAGTTTCAATTCCCTTCAAACGGGAAAGCACATGTGCACGAGGACTTATGTCCAAGTCCAAAACTTATTTCGGCTTGTTTCAATTCCCTTCAAACGGGAAAGCACATGTGCACTGCATCAGATCCAATGGTTGGTGAACGTGCAAGTAGATGTTTCAATTCCCTTCAAACGGGAAAGCACATGTGCACCAAGACCCTCAAAAAAGGTTTGGAGGCAAAAGAAGTTTCAATTCCCTTCAAACGGGAAAGCACATGTGCACGTAACTATAAACTTCATAACGCATATGGCTTTAAGGAGGTTAAGTTTCAATTCCCTTCAAACGGGAAAGCACATGTGCACACATTACGAGCGTATGGAGTATACCGACAGGTATATTGTTTCAATTCCCTTCAAACGGGAAAGCACATGTGCACTTACCCTATTTTCGACCCACTCCACGCTTGACTCCGGAACCCCTGATTCAAACGCGAACTGCGCGGGGCTTTTTTTTACTCAAAAATTGGAGCGAAAATCGCCTAAACCCTTATGAATACTGACTCAAACGCGATTTTTACCGAAAAACACGAGAGAATTCAGTCACCGTATAGGTTTATGGGCTATTTCATCAAGCGATTCAGCTCAAGGTCGAATCGCGTTTGTTTTACGTTATTAAGTATACCACAGATTTGCATAAATGTCAAATTTTTTTTGCGATTTTTTTCAAAAAAACGAAAATTTCGTAATTTTAGCGGATAAATGCGGAGGGGGGTGGAAGAGGGGAAGGGGGAAGGATGGAAGAGGTCATAACATGCAGTCAGATGGATAGCAATCGTGCGCGTGGGTGGAAGGATGGAAGAGGGGAAAGGAGGCAAGATGGAAAGATGAAAGAAGCATCCAAAACGACATCGCAGCCGGAGATGCAAAAAAGAAGGGGGAAGGATGGAAGAGGAGAGGTGGGGGACAGATGTCCCCCACGTAGCGGGTCTAAAGTTTCACTAAATCTCTAAAGGAGAAACGGTTTGTATGCTGGCTCTTCGCCTGTAATTACGCGTGCCAGATGACGTGCCTGAAGTTCAATACAACGTAGGTAGGTCGTTTTCTCATTTCGTGCGGTGTCTTGGAAGGTCTGTTGCATCCGCCCGTAATAACCGACGAGAAAACGATCGAGTGCCTCCTTGGTGAATCGGATCCCTTTGGTTGTCTCTTCAAAGTCCTCCGGTTGCACCCGGTTGTTGTTGACGAGCGATAGCACATAGCCATCTACGATAATCTGTCGGAACTCCTCCATCAGATCGGAGGCTAATGTGGCATGCCCGTGTTTGGGTTGATGAAAATAACCGCAGTATGGATCGAATCCGACGACGTTGCTGAAGGCATACACGTGGTTGTATAGGAGCGTGTAGCCGAGTGAGAGCATGGCGTTAATCGGATCGGGGGGTGGTCGAAACTGCCGTGTTGTAAACTTCCAATCGTTTGAGAGAAATTGTCGGAAGGCACGGTAATATGCGGCGGTGCCTGCGCCTTCATATCCGAGCAGGGATTCCAAATTTTGCGCTCCCTCAAGATTTTGGAGCGGCTTCTGAATTCCGCTGATGGCGGATTCGATTTCTGCGTTTTGCGTTCGTTGCCGTTTGCAGAAACGGATTGCGTTTTTCAGCTTGCCACGCACAAATCCTTTTGCGAGTTCAAGACACTGCTGCGGATCGGCTGCTACGGTGTATTGACGTTGCCGGATGAGGACATCTCTGGCGTAGCCGGGTTGAAGTCTCCCTTTGTATGTGCCCCGTGAAGAGAGGAACGATACGGGAATGCCTTTGTTGAGTAAGTATCCCATCGTTTGTGTTGTGAGGTGACCGTTGCCGAAGATGATGACTTCGTCTAGTTGCACAATCGGGATTTCCTGAAGCACTTCGCGATTTTTTTTGACGATGACCTGGTTACCAGATTTGTGAAGAACAGCTCCCTGTTGTGTGATGTAAAGAATTGCCATTTTATGCCTCCTATGGCGCGATTTTTGATATTATACCATTTTTATTAATTATTCTATCATTACCGGTTGTTAGAAATGAAACGGAGAACGGAAGACACAAACTATAAGTTTATGCTACTACAAAGACGCACAAACTGGAAGTTTATGCTACTACAAAGACGCACAAACTGGAAGTTTATGCTACTACAAAGACGCACAAACTGGAAGTTTATGCTACTACAAAGACGCACAAACTATAAGTTTATGCTACTACAAAGACGCACAAACTGGAAGTTTATGCTACTACAAAGACGCACAAACTGGAAGTTTATGCTACTACAAAGACGCACAAACTATAAGTTTATGCTACTACAAAGACGCACAAACTGGAAGTTTATGCTACTACAAAGACGCACAAACTGGAAGTTTATGCTACTACAAAGACGCACAAACTGGAAGTTTATGCTACTACAAAGACGCAAATTTAACAGGACCATCGTAGGGGCGAGGTCGCCTCGCCCGCTAGGTCTGCCTCTAACTCCCATTAGCATAAGGGTTTATCAAAGCACTGCGTCCATCCTGATTATAGTAGAGCCTGTAATTATTTGGCACACACGGCGGGATCCGCACGGGCTGGGTGACCCAGCCCCTACGAGTGTGTCGTGTGGGATCCCGGCCGAGTGCCATTAAGCCTTTGTTTTCTGTGTGTCCCGTTTTTTGAAACGGCCGCCAAGCTGCGTAGCAATATTTTTCCCACGCTGGGCGGCATGTTGCACGGGCCGCGCGACTTGTGCTGCACCCCGTTTTAAGGCGTGTTGTACCTGGTTCTGCAAGATTTTCGCTTGCGAGTCGGGGACAGGTTGGTAACAACCATCCTTGTCGAAGACGTGTCCGAGGAATTCTACGCTGTCATCGAAACGTGCGATTTGCGTCTTTTTAGGGTTCAATCCTAACTTGAGTGTCGCCAGCCGTTTTTGTGTTTGCTGTAGTGCATGTCGTGCGCGGCGTTCATTTCTGGTTAGGATGAGCAGGTCGTCTGCGTATCGCACAAGCCGTATACCTGCCCGCGTCATCGCCTTGTCGAAGGGGTGCAGGTAGATGTTGGCTAACAAGGGTGAAAGCGGTGAACCCTGTATAATGCCGATTTTGCGTGGGCGACTCAGACGCTCCTTGACGATACCGCCCACAGTAGGTGCGGCAAGTGTTGCTACGACAAGCGGTGCAGCGAAGAGTAGGTGTTTTGCCGTGAGCCCCATCCATATCCGTTTTGAATTTGCAAGGAGTAGTAATACCCCGTCTCGTCCTAAGTTTATTAATGCCTCCTTATTTGCATGAGACCAGAGTCCGTTATCTTTTACACGTTCCAGTTCGTCAATTTCCCAGGAATCTTCGGGCGGTATGGGTTGCATATCGCCGTATTCATCGGCATAATAGACGTTTTCAGGTGGTGTGCTAAGTCCTGAGCCGCGTTGCAGGATTTGGCTCATGACCCGTTCGACCCCCGCGCCTAAGCAGTGGGCGGTGTTTTCAATATGGGTGCTCCATGTCGGAAGCTTGGGCGGTTGTAAGATGCCTCCCATATCCAGCCACATCTGAATGAGGCGTAAGATTGCTGGCTCTTTCAGTGATGCCCGCAGAAAACGCATGAGAATTTGTGTGTCCATTCTGTCAAAGAAGTTCTCAATGTCCGCGTGAACGACCCATTCGTATCCCTCCGCTCGGATGGCGTTTACCTGGGCAACTGCATGGGGTACGCCGCGATTGGGACGGTATGCGAAGCTGCACTCCAGGAATTTTGCCTCGTAAATCGGGGTGATGAGGTCGCAAACGGCACGTTGAACAATCCGATCTTTTAATGTCAGCACAGCGAGTTCGCGTGGGGTGCCGTTTGACTTCTTAATGATGAACTTCCGAAGTGGAAGCGGGTAATACCGTTCTTCAGCCAGCTCACGCGAGAGTTGACGGAGATGTTTCGCAAGGTTCGCCTCAAACTGTTGAATGGTAACGCCATCGCTACCGGGCCCTCCTTTGTTGCTTCGCACTTTTCGCCACGCGGCATGTAGGGTTTCGGGTTGACAGAGTTGTGTTGTGAGTGAATTATTTGGTGATGTGTAATCAAACATTTAGAATTCTCCTTTTAGGTGGGTTAAACGATTTGTAGCACAAACCTTTAGTTTGCGTCTTTTGATGCACAAACTAAATGAAGTTTAAATAACGTGATTTTGAAAAGAAGTTTCTTTAGTCCCGTAGGGACGATATCTTTATAGAAGCAGACGTTCCCCCCCCCCATTCTTAGTCCCATAGGGACGATATCTTTATAGAAGCAGACGTTTCCGCCCCAACTCTTAGTCCCAGTATTCGGGCAAGCAGCCCGCTCTTTAAGGACGATATCTTTATAGGGGTTAGTGCAAACCGACATTTATTATCAAGCTCACGTTATAATTACTTGGACACTTTTACAATATTGGAAACTATCAGCAGCAAAGTCGTGCTCGGAAGATTGTTCTTACGGAAGAAAATCGTGTTGAAACCGATTGTATAGAGTCTGCAAGCAGTGAAAAGGATAGTAAAATTTTTCAGATTTTACCGATCAACCGATTGTATAGAGTCTGCAAGCAATGAAAAGGATAGTAAAATTTTTCAGATTTTTTTTGAGGAGGGGGGATATATAGTAGACTTTAGAATTAATCGGACATTATGTTCGGACACAAGCATTCGGTGTTGATCGGATGCCTATGCTGTAGCACAAACTGGAAGTATGTGGCCGCATCCGCACAAACTGGAAGTATGTGCTACAATCTGCTACGGTGTGCTGAGCCCTGCATCAATTATCTGCAGCAATAACCGCTTACGGGTATGTTGTTCTCGGAGGTCTGCGAAATAAACACGCCACTGCTCTTCTTGACCAAGGTGCTGATAGAGTGCCCTTAATTCTATTAAATATGCCGAAACTTTCTCGTAAGCTTCACGTTTTCGGAAAAGCGCGGTCTGTTCAATAAGACTTTGATAGAGCAAAATGGCGGTATCGGGATAGTGTTGACCAAGAAGTGTGAGCAGCCGTTCGGTGAAATCTGGGATACGTTTGACAATTGGGCCCTGCAAAAGGGACGCGTATTCGGCAACGGATAGGGGGAATTCTTCAACTGCTTTCCATGCTGCATCGTCGCGCTGCTGTGTGAACAGCGCGTGTATCAACCGATACCCCTCCTTTTCACGTAGGGCAAGCTGGAGGTAATCTTCAGTTCGCTCATCGCGAAAATATAGGGCAAGTAAAAGTTGAACGTGTGCCTGTCGCTCGGGGCTTTCATCGAGACGTTGTTCAATTGTTGTGTGTAAATCTGATGGATTTTGCATTGCACAGAGCTGTTCAAGGTGGTGTGTGAGGATAGGTGTGAATACCGGTGCTGCTTCAAAACTGAGTGACAGCAGCAGGCGGCAGTGTTCAGACAAGGTCTCAGGTGTAGCCCCGGTGTTTTTGAAACCTACTGACATCGGCTCTTGCGTGTTGAGGACAATGCGCGTGAACTGCTTTGTGCATTTTTTAACAAATCGGGGCAATTCATTCCGCTGGAGCGTGTCAGGATAATGCACAATTGATTGGTGTATGAGAGCATGGAGGAGGGCGAGCGCGAATTCCGTTTCGCCTACCTGTGCAAGTGATTCGGCATGCATGAGGAGCTCTTCAAGTTGAGCTAACACCTGTTGAAGTTGATGTTGTTCCAGAAAGCTGTCTCCAAAAATGGTGTTGAGCTGTTCTCGGTAAGCCGTAACGAGTGGAATCGGGTCAGTTTGAGGGGGTGTATCCGGAATATCTGTCCATCCCTGCACTACACGTGCCAATGCTGGCCTTCGCTTGAGCATCTCCATAATGATGTGCAAAAGCTGTTCCTTCGGTTTTTTCGCAAGCGTAGCAAGCAGGGTGTCGACAGAACAGAGCACCTCCGGCGCGTGAATGTAGGTCAACAGCAGTGCGACGATATGCTTACAATCTCCTTCACCGCCGTAAGGACATGAACAGGACGCGGCGGCAATCCCTGTGGGTATCAATTCCACAGACACCTTATACGGTTTCGGATATGTCCCGCGGCATGTTGCTGACAACGTATAGCCGTGGAGTACCGGGTTGCCAATTGCGCCATCGTGGAAGTATTCCAGGCCGCGTGTGAAACTCCGTTCTGTGCAGCGGTGTTTTATCTGAGCGTAGGTAAGGTGAGGACTTTGCATATCAAACCACGATTGTCTTGGGCTCTGATGTGACATCCCCCACAGCAGGCACTTCGACCCGTCCTACACAAGCATTACAGAGTGCATAGTAGCGAACTGAATCCTTATCAGGGTCTATGATGTTCACAACGGCGCGTTTCATTTGATCAAATTGGGAATGGGTGAGATGCGCTTCAAAGACGCTGTACTGGACGCGGGTGCCGAACCCTTTGAGTGTTTTGGCGAGTTGGGTGCGCCGCTGGTCGTCCGGAATGTCGTAAGAGATTACATAGAACACCGAATTTATCCTCCGTAGTAGCACAAACTTCCTAGTTTATGGCATGTAGCACAAGCTTCCTAGTTTGTGACATAAGGAGACCTAAGGAAACACCCCGACGATGTGGTACTGTCCATATCCGAATGCTGTATGATGCCCGATATGTAGATATTTGCCGAGAACGATTAGCGGAAGGAAGGGTTTTATGTCCCCCTCAAAACGAATCTTGCCTCTGAATCCACTCATCGGAACTGATGTCTCCTGCCGATAAGAATATCTATCTCGCGGTAACCACTGCAAACCGGAGGTATGCCTGACACCGCTGGCTTCCTTGATTAGGGCGGGTGCGTCTACGTCCAAATCCTCGCCGCAGTGACATAAACTCAAGAAACGGATACGCCGGAGCAGGTTGCGGATGAGATGTTCAAACGTCAGATTGCTTGTCCAGCGTCCGTTGACCTTTATGCTGGTGGGGGTGAGAAAATCAAGTTCAAGTTCATCTGTAATGTGAGGTGCAACTCGTCCCACGTCATCAAGTCCGAGCAGGAGTCCATCGTCTGTCAGCATCTGATCCGTTGCGGTGTAGATTGTGTGACCCGGCTCTTCATCGGACGCGGGTAGGCTTTCGACTGTTTCCAGTAAACACCGCCCGCGCTGGTCTTTAAGTCCGATTCGTTGGATGCCCATCCTGTGGAAGGTAAATACCATCCATGGGAGTACCGCTATCGCCTCTCCGATGAGGATCAGATTACACTTGAAGGTGTCGCCTGGAGCGTATCGGACTTTGCCGGTACGGGGTGGTTCAAGTACGAACGGATGTGGTGCGTACGTCTGTCCTCGGAGGACAGGACTGTCCTGCGGCACTGGCGTTTCAAAGCATCTGGAGTAGACGCATTGGTCCGGAAAGTGACACTGGTTTTCGCACTGCTGTTCGGTGCCGATGCAGACGGTGTGCCGGAGGACGTATCCAAATCTGCCTCTGAAGATGTTGCCTTTGTAGGCTGGCATCTTCAGGGGCTCTTGGACGGTGTATGTGAAGCGGTAACGCGCGAAGCGGAAGTTTTTGAGCATGGGGGTTGTTGGTTCATTACGCATCAGCGTTAGTCTTGGTTGCTTCAGCATCCGCATCCGAGTTAGGACATGTTGTTTCCGCGGGTTCCGACTCTGCACAAAGTAGGTCAGTAGACGGTATTAAGGGCGTTTTGTCTGATTTGCGTACGAGTGCCACAAGGGCAGCATCAACAATACCTGCTAAATGGTATTTGGGGTCATAGTCTACTACTTGTTTGAGTTCTAGCCGTAGGGGCAAGTTCTTTTCTGCCAATTTTACATCCTTCAACGGTGGTATCCAGATTTCTGCTCCTCGGTCTTCTCGCAATTTTACCCAGCGTGTCTGTGTGCATTTAACGTCGGTACCCCACAAGGCGTGGTATTCTGTTAGAGCCTCTCTCTTTTTCCGAGACTTTTCTGGATTGTCCTGATCGTTTTCATTACAACCGATCCAAACGTGCTTTTCGTCTTCGACATCAAATTCCAGCAGGCGTGCATAATGTTTGCCATCCCAATCTCGCCAGACGTGCCATTCGCCTTTCTCACCGAAAAGACGGAGATCGCTCACCAGTTCCCAATCCGGTTTCCATTTTGATTCTTTTTCCGATTCTGATTCTTTATATGGGGGCCAGCAGATGTCGTTTGGGGATACTACGCCAAAGCCGATAAACCCTGGTTCTTGCACCAAAACCCATGCTAAATCTTTTTCGGTAACATTGGACAGATGGCCACAAACCCATGATTCATTGAGTTCTTCTATATGCGTTTTATTCGGCATCGGAATCCTCCTTGTCATTCTTCTTAGGTCGCCGTGATCCTTTAGGACGATCGGTATAGCTCTGCGCTGCATCGACACAGCATTGGAGAAAACCGGCATCACCATTTTCAACCGTCATGCGTTTGTCTTCGTCTTTTTTCAATTTCCATTCCCTTGTATTAGATGGATCGGGGTCATCTTTATATATCAATTTTGCTGCGATACCTCGGAGTGTGCCGCGTCCGTTGCTTGTCTCCCCACCGAGAGCGGCATGTCCATACCAGAAATCCCGCAATGTCAACAGCAGTAAACCGATCTCCGCGTCGCCCGGTTCCTCCAACGTGAGTATTAACCGAAGATTGGATGCCGATTCTTTTTCAGCGATTTCATCGAGACTAATCGGATAAACAGGCTTTTCGTTAAATAGGGCACCATCCAAGCTGCCACCAGTAAAGCGATCGATAGCAACACGATCTTGCCACTGATATCGCACATTTTTCACTAGCTGCTCCTCAATCCTAACTCGACTTGCACGCGCATCCGGTTCCTGGTTCTTATCACCTTTTTCATAGACGTAACCAAACATTTTGTCAACTGATTTCTCTGACCAACCAATAGTTTTCGCGATTAAGGTAGCACGATGGCGGAATGCACCGCCAAAGGAAGTTCCAGGAACAACGGGCTCTCCATCGGACTGTAGGTGTATCATGTCTGGGTCATCTGGATTTCCAGAGGAACTACGGATTAGCAGGGAGGTACACAGCTCAAAGTTAGCTTCAATACGGAAGTATCGTCGGTAATCGGATGGCAATGAGCGTATTTCTAAAGAGCTCGGGTCTCGAGACCAAGGATCGTCTCGGAGCCATGACATGACATCCTCCGGGTTGTTCATTTGCAAATCGCGTATTTGCCAAGTGCCTACTTTACCGCAACCATAACCGCGACGGGTGCGCGCACCTAATCGGATATTCCCATCCTGAAATCCGTGCAGAAGTGCCAAAAACAGTGCTGTTAAATCATAGTTCTTGTCCCCTTCACGAATCACACATTCCAGATTCAGTTCAAACTCGGTACCACGTTCAACAACTTCTACATCAAACTTTGCTTTGTCCGCAGCGGATCCTGATTGTTTGTCCACGCGGACACCGTCTCGAGTTGATGTCGTCGCTTGCATACAGTGAGCATCAGCAACTGTCAGAGCACTCATCGGGTCGGACTTCTCCACGGTATCTGCTTTTTCTGACCCACCGAAAAATCTTTTGAATTCTGATGATTCTTTGGTATGTCCTCCTTGATATTGCTTCCACGGTAAACTCTGGTGAGCGAGAAAGCTCCGTGCAGCACCAGTAATGGAGGCCCCAGGGATAAAAGGTTTCCCGGCTTCATCCCTCAAGAGACACATATCTGCTATTCCAGTTTCGTCGCCGCCAAAGTGTGCTACACTCTCTAGTTTCCATGTCCCACGCGCATATAAGCGGCGGACAACAGCATCATCCATAGGTTTTATGGTTGTTGTATTTGCCATTACATTGTTTCCTATCTTTTTCTTTATTCTTTAGCCTATGTTCGTCGCTTACGGTAGAGCGAGGTTAGCAAATGATTGAGGAATACTTGGCACATTTCCTTACTGTCTCCCTTCAGTTCATCAATCAGGGTTTTTCGCGTGTTTGCATAACTTTCATCAACGTCGTCTTCAACGAGTGCTTCTATCTGAGTCCGAATTAATGATTCAGTTAGGGTCTCAGGGGCACTCCAAGCTATCTTGAATAAATCATACAATGTTGTACTTCTTGGAAACCACGGCATACCGGATCGAAGGGTTATTCGACAATTCGTCAAACCTTCCTTCGCTTGCCTACGTAGGTCGTTCAGAGTATCAATGGGGACATCTTGTTGCAAAAAGAAACGTAGTCTCCCGAGGAGCGCGTTGCTTGGGATTTCTTGTATGGCACCACGGATAGTCGCTATGTTCATCGCTCCCTGCTGCATTTCTGCCAAACAGCGGGTTCGAGCGATCTCTTTAAGAAGGGCTTGAACACACGCGGGTATCTCTGATCCCCCGGGGACAGGGGGACTATCTTGATTGTTGGGATCGTCAAGCTGTGTTTCCATTGTATTTGTCAATTTAAAGCGATTGATCGCAATGCGCCCATAGCCTTCACCTTTACGCAGCCCTAAACCATCATATTCCAATTCCACCAGACGTTTTTTGTCTATTTCTTTAAGTTCTTGCTTTAATTCAAACACAAAAACACTACCAGCAGCTATAGCGGGCCACTGCTGTCGGGGCAGACGCAAGTGGGCGTTATAACCACCAACTAATTCCGTACGGGTATAGCTGCGTAAAAGTTTCAAATCGTCCGCATTCAAAGATAGCAATTTTGCCAATTCCTGTTTGGGGAAACATGAATCTGGATGTCCATTGTCATTGACAACCAGTAACTGAGATAACGTGGTAACAATTAAGCAATTGCCAAGATTAGGAACACTATGTCCCAGTTGTCCAATAAATCCATCCCACTCAACACACCCCTTCAATTGTTGGGGCCCCTTAGCATCGACCCATTCAAATGCTGCCTCGCCGTACTGTGCACTGCGAGACCGCCCAAGTCTTATTAGGTTTGTCCCTTTCAACCACTTTTGCAAGTCTTTCAAGTCCGACTCTGAACCCAGGACCACTCCTTGAAATGTTTCGCCTGTCTGGATGGCTTCATATTGAAAGAAGGCTCCGCCAGCTGAAACGTCTGCCCCAAGGGCACGGCCTATGCGGCGATCTTTTGAAACCCGGGCATGATGATAATTTCGTTCTGTTCTAACCGATTGACTCTCCACGACACCTTTGTCTAGTTTAGCATAGCGACGCTCAAGACGTTTTTTAGGTCTTTTCTTTGAGTCCTCGTCCTGTGCTTCCACCAAATCTACTAGCGTTAACATTCTGCTGTCCTTGAATTGACGTATGGAATGCGGAATAGGAAGTAGACGTTGTATGGAATCATGGGCTTCAGGGTAAGCTGTCAGGAACCGTAATTTACCCTCAAGAAATACATTGCGAAACGCTTGATCATCCGGTGTGTGATTCGGCTGATGGAGATAGTGCCAAGCAGCAGCCCCCCATACATTGCTACCCGGGATGTCTTGCCGAGTCACAACAGTATTTGAATCTCCTTCTGTCGCTGGAATAACGACTGGTGCTGTCAAAGTCAACCGATATCGCAACAAATGTGTGGGAATGCCGCTATGTGAAAGAGAAGTATTGGATGTCTGCTTTCTTGATGTTTTGGGCGACTGGCTCACCATGATGGATGGAAGCGAATTTTGGTTCAAAACTTTTTCTGTCAAGTCGCACTCTTGGTTACTCCCGTCACTTTCAATCAGACGACAACAGACCTTTCCGAGTCCACGGGTACGTGCAGTGCCCATGTATTGTAAGGCAGCAGCACTGATAGCTAAGGCATTAAGCAATTCTTTATCAGGATGCAGAGTAAACTGCACCGGTGCTCGAAATACCAACCCCGGTCGGAGAGTACGGGTAAGACGAAGTGTGTCCTCTTGTGCTACGCCGGTCTGGCGATCTATGGCGGTTTGGGCGCGCACAGTAGAAAAGTGTTGCACGACATCCTCGCGGAGAATTTTCCGGATATTCTGATGTTGCAGATATTCCAGCCAGGGTTTCAAAGACGATGCTTCTACCAATTCAGCGTTTCCTACATACAAAGCAACCTCTCTGTCACCAGGGCTTTTTCCGGACTCGCCAAAAATCTTCGATGCTGGCGTAGAAGTCTGGTAACACGCTCCCCAAGCATCCGTAACATCACGATAGGCCTCACGCCACAAGCCTTTCAGCCTTCTACCAGGGAGAATTGGTAAGCCCAAGTCGTCAGAGGCTATGTCGCGGTCAACTAAGCCAACACGTCCCTCGCCAGATGCCGATGTTAATGGTGATTGCAATGTAATTTGCAAGACATAATTCATCATTCTTTATTTTCCTCTCTGTCATCTACATTACCGGTTTCTGGTTGGACTTCTATCCAGAAGTCGAGCACTTCGAGCGGATCGAAGTAGGGCGTGGTCGGGGCATCACCACCTGTCCATCCGGTGGCCCTTGCATCGCCCCCTACACCGGATGATGGCAACTCCACATTACGCCATTGTGCCCCCTTAATGAAATGTTCACTTGCCACTGGACCTTGCGTTAGAGCGTGTAAGAGACCTTTAGCACGATTGCGGGGCCACCCCGACGATTGGAAACCCTTTAAAATTGAGATAAAATTGTTCCAATTGTCCGAACCTATTGACACCTCATAGGGGCGTTGATGCAGTACTTGTCCTTCAAGGCTGCGATACTGCACTTCTCTTAGAGCTGTAATGGATCGGGTAGCACCTTCTTGAATAATCTGAAAGTCTAACCAACTACCTTTTGAATCTCCTTCTTCACGACGGTATCGCTTGGCCAGCGCACAAAGTTCATCAGCAAAACCGTAAGCCCGGGCAAATGGGAACTTCGTTGGCACGATCGTGATGCCCGCGCACGCATCAACAGATTCTTTCTTGCCACAGACTTGAATGTTGCCAGAAGAAAACGCTTTTAGATAGAACGCGGCAAGATGGAGCCCAACACGACCATCGCAAACAAATGTCAAATCATCACCACCGTACACAATTGGACGCAGCGGGAATACCTCCGGCGGATTGTGAAGTGCCTCCAGCGGCAAAGTAGCCTTGAAGTGCAGTAATGTTGCCTCTAAGGCCCTATGAGACAGGTCTGTCGTAGAAGCCGAAAACGCGCGCAGATTATGGAGGAATTCGGCATCTTCTTGAGATTCTTTGTCCACTACTCGGTTGAGCCGCTCTCCCATTCCGTTACCATCTGCATGGACTATAGCAATGTGGGATTCACCTTCGCTACCTCCTAATTCCTCTCCAAGTTCAATGGCGAAACGTTGTCCATCTGGCAAGTCATTCCCTGCTGAAAGAACCTTGGAAAATTCATTTGCAATAGAGTCCTGAGCAGGCCCGGGAGCCTGTTGAGAGCCAACCTGATTTCGCTTACTCACTGCAGCTAGCGAGATCCACTGTTGGTCTTCTTTGCTAAGCATACTTGCCGGAAGTTCGGTAGTGGTACAAGAACGAACAATAGGCAAACTATAGAGAGTTGAACCAAACGGAAGTGCTTCCTCACAAGCAGACAGATCGTCCAATGCCGTACGATACGCCTCGGCAAATGTGGCATTTACATCTCCATATCCAACGGCGATACGAAGTGCCGGAGCCTTATATAGCAGCTGGCAGCTCCACGCCGAGACTGCCCGGCGCGCAGTATCTCGGCTACTGCATAACAAGGCAGCGTTTCCACCACCGACATAGAGGAGATTGACATCTGAAGATGCTGACAGTGCTTCCGAAAGCGCGGGAATAGACTTGGGTATGCTCTGTTGGTACTTATCCCAGCAGTCTGTGTTAACAGCAAGTCCTGTCCCCTGGATAGATTCAATCATACCTTCTTTGAGCCAATATTTTGCCAAATAGGATGCCCCAATATTCTCCTTCAAATGGTTGCTCTGAAAGACATATTTCTGAAGACTAACAGTACCGAAAACCAAAATGCACTGAATTGACATCGTATATTCCTCACTTACTTATTTCCAATGCAGATCTCTACGGAGGTATTTATAGAAATGATCTGATAGAGACTGCCACTTATGACGTCCCCAGATTTGCAGAGGTAGGTCCGAGCTACCTGTCTCGTCTTGCAATTCTGCTTCAATGTATGGCTGGTCCTGTTGACGAACACTACACAATACAATTGCACGTGCTTCATCACCACCAAGTTGTCTGGATCGAAGAATGGCCTCCATACCTTTCGCCTTAACCTCGTCAGCTCCGCCAGAAACAGTGCATGAAACTACGACAATTTGGTAACCTAACACTGCCACTACGTCCAATTCAAAAGGACGAACCCTTGAAGTAGTTGCATTGGATCGCCGAACGTATACGTTATGGAAAAGTTCATAGTTACATCTTTGTGAATTCTGCCTACAAATTTTCTCCAATGCTGCTTTCATAGCTGCATATGCACCGTACTCAAGCAGGCGAAAATCGTGGATGAATCCATTAAGTGCTGCATTGCCGGCATCTATTTGTTCATCTGTGAGCTGACTGGGCTCCGGACAATCTTCTGTTACCTCACGACCAACTTCCCGCTTCCAGTACGTGTGTCGGAAGGGGCCAAGCTCGAATCCATTCAGATCAGCAATGTTCGTAAGACTGGGATTAACATCTATACGGGTGTCCGTTACAAGCTTGTTGCTGTCCCAATCTACGATAGTCGGACCGTTGGGCGCGCGCGCATCTAAGTAGGAAGTTTTCATATCAATATTACTCGGCAACGCAAAATCTTCAATAGCAGCAACAGTTTCAACACCCATAACCTTAGTTCCCCCCGTGTAATGAACGTGGATTTTCTCATCTGTCGGTAAACTTGGAATAAGTCTCGTATTGATTTTATCGCGAACCTTTCCTGGATCACCTGCTGATGTTTCGTAAGTTTGGACATCAGGGATGTGTCCACAGTGTTTTTGTAGTCGCTCCTTTTCGTCACTTGTACCTGCGGTATGGACAAGTCTGGTTGTAACAGAGGCATCCAGTTTATCCTTCAAATGATACCAAGCGACCCAAACAGGGAGCGGGTTGGTCCCAACTGTCATTATCAGTTGTGTTGCCATAACCATAATCTCCATCGTATGCATGAATAGCGAACATTTAGGCACTAAAAGTCATAGGGCTCATAGGCTAATCCGCTTTCATCAACCCTCGGAAGTGCCTCTCGCCAATTACGTTCGTTCTCTGTAAACCATTGGAAGTTCTCACCTTCTGGAGTCGGTTCACGCTTCAGGCGTGGATAATGAATCGGCGAGTCATCCACGGGGCCTTCTAGGATTTGTAAGAAATCCGAGATGAAATAGAGATCGCCAAAACTTGGAGAGGTATTATACGCTGCCTCCATACTTGCCTGAAACGCCTGAATACATTGGTTTCGCTGATTGTCATCCAACGTAGCGGGCGGATCGGCATCAAAGGTAGCGTAGTACTTTTTCCAATCTTCGCTAGTACCGAGTGGCAAAACCCCGTCGTCAACCTCCAGTCTCACACTCCCGAAACCCAGCGGCTTGCCGTATCCGAGTTTGAAGTAATGTTTTTCAGGAAGCGTTAGCAGCCAAAGTAGTGCACCAATCTCTTCAGGTTGTAGATTTTGAACGTACAGAGATGCCTTAAACTCGGTGCCGGGCTTAATCCAACTTGTAATCGAACGGTTCTGTGGATCTGTTTGTGGTTTGCCATCTTTATCATCAGGCCGGCGGTATTCTTGATATCGACCTTTACGCTTAATCTTCGTTCTGTCCTCAACGGATGGCTGCCAGTAGCACAGTGTTTGTTTGCTCTCCTCCAACTCGGCTTCTAGCCCTGCATGGTGCCAATATTGCTTACGGCCCCGTAACCTCTTACTCTGACTTGCGTCATAACCCGCGTCCTGCTTCCTGACACCGTCTTGTGGATCACCTTGATCGTCAGCAACATAGAAACGGCCCTGCGCCGGTTTTGGTTGTCCTAAAATTGTCAGTGGCAGTTTGCCATTAAATTTCTTAACAATTTCTGGTCGTGCACCATCCTCACAGACAACCCGGAGACGGCTCTTGTAACCTGCATCATCTCCTTGTTCCTGAGGCACCCACCCAAACAGACGATCTGCTGGAGACAGCTTATTTCTCTTACTCGCCGGCCGGAGCGATGGATCAAGCAGATCTTTCGGGCTGTCGACGTACAATTCGCGGGATATCAGGACAGGAAAAAAATCTTCAATTTCTGTAATCTTTCCGCGCTTGAACTTACAGCGGGCATATACCATATCACCCGCTTTTAGTTCAAGCGCGTCATGTACATCTCTACCCCAGCGGTCCTTGTGTTTACCGTCCTCATACAGATGTGGAGACCAAGCAGTTTGACCAGGGTCTCTGCCAAGTTTTTTCCAAGGTTCATCCTGTGCCCCCTTTCGATTGAAAATATCGTTTTCGGAGTGTGCATCCCGATAACTTTGGATACGCATGCGCCAGTCCTCTTTGAGCTCGTCGGTCACAGGCAAAGTGGTTTTCATGGGATTGAAGAAAATACGTTCATCATGTTTGTTGTCCATGTTTTCATTAGTAATCAAAATATGTCCTTCAACAACGTTCCCTCCAGGCAACGGGTTATTAGGATATCTAGATTTTGGCCAAACTTTTGTCACCTTCAAATATTGGTAACTCCGGTGCCGGCGGCGATCAATTTCTACCCAAACTTCATCGCGAGTGCGCGGCCCATATCCTCCGATACACACTGAATTCTCCTGCGAATTTCTATGGTAACATGTTAGCATTGCAGCGTACATAGGACCATTGGGCCCTGTAGGTGTCGGCGTACTAGTTCCTGTATATAAACGCGCTACTAAATTCCCACCGCCAGCATCTTCAATAACCGCCGGAATGAGATTCAAAGCTTCTTGCGGCCTCATACGATAGGCTAATCGATCTCCGTTACTAAAACACGCGTAGCGCGAATTCGTCGCTATTTCATAGGCACTACGCAACATACCGCGCAAAGACGATTCCGGTAGAAAGTCAAGCACGTCATAAATTTGATGTTCCTTTGGCTCTCGTTCCGTGCCATCATTCTTAAGTAACACTAAGGGCGTAACCGTGGTTATCTTGATTGGGATATGTCCTGTCCACAAACCATCTTTGAGAGACGCATGATCAAGAGGAGGATTATGTTCCAACGGATCGAAATCACCAGCAAATCCATTTGACGGCCGCGGAGGCGTGGGGACAAAGGTATATGGATTATGGAAATAGTCGTGTTCATCGTCAGTTGATAGCGTCCCCTCTGAAGGTGGTTGATGTCCAGTAGGTTGATGTTCTTTAATCCTCAATGGTCGTCCCATCATCTCTTGATTATCCAATGCTTCTATCGCCCGTTCGCCTTCCTCTCGGTTTTCCATTACAACCGTCCCGGACCCATTAGATTTACCTTGATGGGGTCCACTTTGGTGAAGGTTAATTGTGACAGTAGTTACCGTTCCATACTGCTCAAAGTGTCTTTTCAAGTCAGTATCGGTAGCACGGTATGGCAAATTATCGACATAGATTTTCATCTCGTTCCTCTATTGAATGTTGAACTTGAAGACTTCCTTCTTTAAGATATTAGATTTTCTAAACATGCCTAACTGCGGCACACAAACTATCGTTCAAATTTGTATGGTCGATGCTGGTAGTCACAAATCCCCAGGTCAATCTCGATAAGGACGCTCGGATGGACCTATCCTGTATGTTGCCTGTTACGCCGCCGCGTCGCAACATATGAATTATAAAACGCCTTACAATGCCAAACGCGAAGTGTCCTGGAAGTAAATCAATGAAACGATGTTTCTTTAAAAACCCGTTAACCAAGACTTCCGCAGTAGCAATGCCTCCAACGCTAACGTGCACAGCCGCGGTACAGGACCAGTGATCAATTCTGTCAGCGTGGAAATCTATTTTTCCCTTCGTTGCAAAAAATCTGTCTGGCTCCCTGAGAAAACTCCGAAGATGTGGTGCTTCGTTGTGCCGTGCTATATCTAATACGAGTAGGTCCTTAAAGTTAGCTTCTACATTTTTGAGGAAGAGCCAGAATTCATTTGCTAGCGAAGGGAAATGGGGTCCGGGAACCCCATTCATACGGTCAAGACAAAACTTCTCTATCGGTTTTGCTTCAAAAAGATAGTTTTCAACAGAATGCCGATGAAGTAAAACAACTTGTGGGCCTAGACTCGGGGGAAACGGCAAAATGTCATAATCCCCATCAAGAATAACAACGTAACGGCGTTTTTTTACTTTGAGCGCATTTACTAGGGCCATGCATTTTGGTTTTCCACCCGCTGATTTTATTACACAATTAAACCGGTTAAGGAATGGATCCCTTGTACAGATTTCGTCGTAGAAAGTCCAATCAGTTTTCCCCTCAACATAGATAACTACATCCTTTTTAGGATGAAAGTGAGGGGTTGCTATTAACCCAGGGACGGTTCGTGAAAACGTACTCATTGATTCTCCACCTCCAAATCTATAGCATCATCAGCTTCTAAATTTATAATATTATCCTCGAATTTTCCAACAATATCGGGAGAATGGGTTGCGACAATTAGCTGTATTTGCCCACCAAGTGCTACCAGAGACTCTAGAAGTGTTTTTTGCCAAATGAGGTGGAGCGACAACTCCGGTTCATCTGCGATATAGACCACTGGTTTATCTGATTGAAGTAGGGCTTCGGTAAGTAAAATCAGAATCTGTTTCTCACCCGAGGAGAGGCGGTGCACCTCTAGGTCAGAGAGTGAAGAAGATCCAATCTTTATCTTTAACTTTCCACTTTCATCTACCTTAATGGATTTGTTACGCAAAAATGAATTGGCAAATTTCTCATAAAGACGCAATTGAGCCAAAATATCTCCTCTATCTTCTTCAAGTTTTCTTGAATGCTCAACCATGTTTTTGGTTCGACTGATCAGTGGAAAAACAAGTGTATCTTTGAATTTCAAATCTGCATCTTCAATGTTTCTAATTCGTTCGACTGATTCCTTTGCAGTATCAAAATGTTGATTAATTCTGCTCCGCATCTGTTCGTCTAGAAGATCGGCAGCACCAAAAGCCCTGATTAATTGTTCTTTCTCAACTTCTGTTGGTAAAGAACGAATTGACTCCAGAATCAAATCAGGTTGATCTTGGTCTTTGCTGTAAAGGATCACTGATAGAACTTGACGTGAAAACTCTCTGTACCGTTCAGAAAGGCGTGCACTTAAGCCAGAGCGATACTCAGAAAGCTTTTCCAATAATCCAGAAAGTCGTGCGTCTACCGATTCCAAAGAATTTGTCCGAGATCTTTCTTCATCACCCTCTGGCACAGTTAAACGACGACTTACGGGAAGCCAAAGGAGAGGAACTAAGTTGGTCAATCTATTAGAAAATTCCTCTTCATCACTATACATCGATCTTCTGGTGCTTCTACCTATTTCATCCCTAAACACTGTTTTTCCAGTAACGATGTTTCGCTCAAGCGACGAATTTTTCTCCCCAGTGAGTTCCAATTTTAAGGACCTGTTATCCTTCTCAACAGTAATAGTATTGGGTCCATCATCTTCGCCTTCAAATTTACTTATCCCAATTTTGGCTTGCTCAAAATCAACTTTTCGGAGACTTTCCAAATCTACCGATAAGATCGAATGGAGAAGGTTCAAAATAGTGGTTTTACCAGAGGCATTCGGACCTATCAGTATATTTACGTCGTCATAAAAAGTTAGGTGAATGTCTCTATAGTCCCACAGTTTGGTTATTTCAAAGGACTCAATACGGTACATCATTTGTCTCCATCTGCTTGACGATAAGATCGTTAAGGATATGCAAAAAGCACGCTGACAAGCGTTAAAACGAATTTGTATGTCAACAACTTTTTTGCGATGTGTTCGACGAAAAGCGTTAATTTTCCGTTCGCATACTTTAAAGTATACGATATTTTACGGAAAATGTCGAATTAACCCGATAATCCGGCTATTTTCCGCATCGTCTTCGTCAAATACCAATTCATTATACCGTAAAATGGATCTGTATGTCAACACTTTTTTCGCAAAAAACACCGAATTTTTACCGAATTCGGTTAATTTGCTTAGATTTTAGCATTTTCTTAAAAATTTGTCAACAATTTTTTTCAAAAAAATCATCCCCCCTGCACGGCACGAATAATTTCAACCTCACTGTTTTCACGCAATTGCGTTGTCTGCCACGCTGCTTTGGGGATAACCTCCCTATTCACCGCTACAGCAATGCCCGACTGCACCGGCTCCAGCTCCAAAAGAAGGAGTAATTCATGTAGGCTCAAATCGGAGCGGACCTCTCGCTCTTCTCCGTTAACACGTATCTTCATTTTTTCCCCTACTTACGACACATGACGTGCATCCACTACTTTAAAAAACCGAGCCAGGTTGAATGGGGCGATTGTCTCCGATGTTTCACCTGTCAGAATCAGTTTGGAGACTTCGTAGGCGGTGATGGGGGTGAGTAAGATGCCGTTACGATAGTGCCCTGTCGCATATATGAGATTGTCAATGGGCGTTTTGCCGAGTATGGGTGCATTGTCTGTGCTACCAGGACGTAAACCTGTCCACGTTTCAATAAGGGGCAGGTCATAAACACCGGGCACGGCCTCACACGCTCCATGGAGGAGTTCGTACACACCACCAACGGTCAGATCGGTGTGAAATCCCTTCTCCTCGGTTGTTGCTCCGACGATAAGTCTACCATCGGCTCTCGGCACTAAATATACGGGCATCGGATACCTCGCTTTGACGGTCCGGACGACGTTTTTAAGCATAAACCCATCCTGCATTCGCAACGCTAACATCTGTCCCTTCACGGGCCGCACGGGGGGGATAACAGTGTCCGGTAACCCGCTGAGCTGTCCGGACCAGCAGCCTGCGGCGAGAATAAGCACGTCTGCTGCTTGAAAACCGTCCGCTGTCTGAATGCCCGTCGCTGTGCCGTTCTCTATGACAACGCTTTCAACATTGGTATTTTGATGCAATACGCCGCCGCGTCCCTGATAAGCACGTTGGAGTGCCTGGGTCATCAGTCGATTGTCGACCTGATGGTCGGTTTCACAACGAACTGCTGCTGTCACATAAGGGGAGAGGGCTCTTTCAATTTTACGGGCTTCTTGTCCGCTTAACCACTCGACATTTAACCCTAAATCTTGTTGTAGGTTATAAGCATGCTCGAGTTGATATGCATCATCAGGCTTCATTCCTATAATGAGGGTGCCTTCTGCTCGATACCCGATTGGCATTCCTGTTTCTGTCTCTAACTCATTGACCCATTCTGGATAACGTGCTAAACTTTGATTGCTGAGTTTGAGGAGGTCGAGTTCGTCGATATGTGCTTCGGCAATTGGGCCGAGCATACCGGCGGCTGCCCAGGAGGCTCCGCGTCCGGCTTGTCCACGCTCGTAAATGGTAACAGCAGCACCCGCTTTCGCTAATTGCCACCCGATACCGAGTCCAATTACACCACCACCAATGATGAGAATCTTCCTATTTTCCATTATTACTCACCTTTTCTAATTTTTGCTTTGATTGTTTTTTAGAGATTATAGCATATTTTCCATTTTTAAGGCAAATTTTGAGGCAATAACGCACTAAACTAGAGCTCGCGTGCACAGCACGCTCCTACAGAAGAGAAGGGTCGCGTGCACAGCACGCTCCTACAGAATATAAGAAAAACATCGCTAACACAGCACGCTCCTACAGAGGAAAAAACCGGTTCAATTGAAATGGGGCGATTGTCTCCGAAGTCTCACCGGTCAAAATAAGTTTGGCGATTTGGTAAGCGGTGATGGGGGTGAGTAAGATGCCGTTACGATAATGACCTGTGGCGTATATCAGATTGTCAATGGGCGTTTTGCCGAGTATGGGAGCGTTGTCTCTGCTACCAGGGCGTAAACCTGCCCATGTCTCCAAAAGAGGCAGTTCATAAACACCCGGCACCGCCTCACCTGCTCCACGGAGCAATTCAAATATACCGCCTGCTGTTAGACGTGTGTCAAATCCCATCTCCTCGCTGGTTGCACCGACGATAAGCCTACCGTTGGTTTTCGGTACCAGATATACGGACATCGGATATCTCGCTCGGACTGTCCGAATGACGTTTTTGATCGTAATCCCGGACTCCATTTGCAATGCTAACATCTGTCCTTTCACAGGACGGACCGGGGGGATAAGGGTATTCGGTAATCCATCAATCCCGGCAGACCAGCATCCCGCGGCGAGAATAAGCACGTCTGCTGCTTGAAAACTATCGGCTGTCTGAACCCCAATTGCTGTGCCGTTTTTTATGACAATTTGCTCAATTGGGCTGTTTTCATGTAATATCCCACCGCACGCCTGATAGGCACGTTGGAGTGCTTTAACCATTAACCTATTGTCAACCTGATGGTCGGTTTTGCAATGGAGTGCTGCGGTGACGCGAGGTGAGAGCGTCGTTTCAATGTCGCGTGCCTCGCGTCCACTTAGCCAATTGACATCTAGCTCTAATTGCTGTTGTGCCTCGTAAAGATGGCGGAGCTGGGCGGTGTCGTCCGGCTCTAATCCGACAATGAGTGTGCCTTCTACCCGATAGCCGACAGACATCTGCGCATCTGCCTCTAATTCACACACCCATTGCGGATAGCACGCCAAACTTTGACATCCAAGGGTGAGCAGGGCTGCCTCCTCGGTATGCGCCTCGGCGAGGGGGGCGAGCATGCCAGCAGCGGCCCAAGAGGCAGCTCGACCCGCCCGGTCACGTTCGTGAATGGTGACGGATGCTCCCGCTTTGGCAAGTTGCCACCCGATACCGAGCCCAATTATGCCACCACCAATGATGAGAATGTTTCTGTTTGACATTAACCCTTGCTGTAAACCTATTTTTTTTCTTTTTCACCTAACAAATTGATGAAAAGGTCTTCTACCTTGACTTTTTTGGTAATCAACCCTTTTTCAAGGGCAAACTTGGTGAAGGCTTCCCACTTCTCTTTGGATTGCACCTGTGTTGTAGCGAATACCTCTAGCGTGTCCCGAAAAGCGAGTTCTTCCAATTCCTTATCGGCTTCAGGGTTGGCCTGGAAGAAGAGTTGCAGTGCTTTGTCAGGATTCTTTTTCGTGAATTTTATCGCCGCCTGAATGGCTTTCATCAGGTTTATCGCTGTTGCTGAATGTTTTTCCAAATAAGCGTCGCTAGTGATGATAACTAGCTCATAATAGTCGGGAATACCGTGCTTCTCTAGTGCGAAAAAGTCGGCTTCTTGACCCTTGAGTTTCAACATGTTAATTTCGTAGTTGCGAAACGGGCCGATAACGGCATCAATTTGTCCCCCGACAAGAGGTGCAATAATATTTGTGCCGATGTCTATCAATTCGTAGTCCTCTTTTGATAGTCCGGCGTTTGCTGCAATTGCATCGAATAGCAGTACGTCTAATGGTGCGACGGTGTATCCGATTTTTCGTCCTTTGAAATCGGCGGGGGTTTTTATGCCCGTTTTCTTGAGAAAGGTGATTGTGTTGAGCGGATGCTCGACGAGCAAACCGATGGCTTTGACCGGTAAAACCTCTTCGCTTGCGCGGGCAATTGTGACGCTCTGTTGATAACTCACTGCAAAGGGGGCTTTTCCAGCGGCTACTAATTTCAACGGTGCGTTCGGGTCGCCGCCCCATTGCAATTCAACCGCTAGGCCGTGTTTGGCAAAAATTTTGTTTTCCTGGGCAACATATAGCGGGGCATGGTCGACGTTGGGAAACCAGTCAAGCAGGAGCGTGACCTTCTCTAATTCGGGCGGTGGCGGGGCTTTATAGATTGCTTTTACAACGGCATCCACCCCGACAAACATACCCCAATTTCCCCAAGATTGACTTACCTTCACTAGCAACAAGTTATCCCCCTGTTTTAGGTTAACTTGAAACATGTCTTCATAGCCTCCGGTGCTTCGGTCGATTGGGTTTTTATGAACCACTTCACCGTTGAGCCAAACCTTGACAGAGTCGTCACTGCCGACGTACATCTTTACGCCATTCTGTGGGCTTGCGGACTCAAGTGTAATCAAGCCGTAAGCTGAATAGTCAATCATTTCAGCATCTGCCCATCCCAATTTACTGAAGAGATCTGTTAGGTTATCAATCTCACCGACGAAATTATAGGTGTTCTCAATGTTCCTAAAGCGAAGTTCACTGAGTGTCCATGCATAATCGCCGACGAAGTCTCCGCCGTTTGCTCCGTTAGTTGCGACATCTATCTCTGTGGTGTCGCCATTACTGGCAACCGCGAGTGAATCCACATCGGTAGAATTCGCGCCACCCAGTCCCGGTTCGGTTGGGGCAATCATCCAGAGCCATGGCCCGGCTATATACTCTTGGGCGATGCAAGGAGATAGATAGAGCGTTGAAATCAGAAACAGTGTAAAGAGAAGAGTAGAACATAAATTCGTTTTCATTGGAATTCCTCCTAAATGAATAGACTTATCGGATATCCGATATGTTTTTTTGATGCCGTCGCCACGGCATTGCGTATCGTTCTAATAATGTCATTAGGGCAAAGAGTGCTAAGCCTAATAGTGTTAGACAGAAAATAGCTGCGAATACGACTGAAGTCTGGAGTTGCGCATTTGCGTACAACATGAGATAGCCGAGTCCAGCACTTGAACCGACCCATTCGCCTATTACTGCTCCGATTGTGGAGATGGATATGCCGATTTTCGCGCCGGAGAAGATAAATGGCAATGCTGATGGGATGTACACTTTCCAGAGAATCTGCCATCGCGTTGCCCGCAGGATGCGAAAAAGGTTTACCGTATCGGTATCGGCGGATTTCAAACCGTCTAATGTGTTCATGACAATTGCGAAAAATACGATTATCGCGGCCATGACAACTTTTGAGGAAATCCCGAAACCGAACCACATCACTAATAAAGGTGCAATCGCAAATACTGGCACCGTTTGTGACCCAATGACATAAGGATAGAAGGCTTTCTCCAAGAGTGGAAACTCGAACATCAGCACGGATAGCGGAATGCCGATGCTAACTGCAAGTGCAAATCCGAGTAGCATCTCCTGTAGCGTGACGAGCGAATGTTTCAGCAGGAGTTCGTGTTTTACGAAGAGTGTCACCACAATTTTTGAGGGGGCTGGCAGGATATAACGCGGTATATCTTTAAAATACACGGCTGCTTCCCATATCCCCAACACAGTCAATAGGATGGCCACTGGCAGCACGAGTCTGCTGAAGGTTCGCATCTGCTTTTCATAACAGCAAAAAAGCCGTCTTCCATTTTCGGTATAGGGGACATGTCAGCACCAAAAAGGAAGCGGCTCGATACCTCATCAATAGAAGGTGTGCAATCGGGGCGTGCTCCGATTGTTTTAAAGTCGCTTAGAGGACCGATTTTTATCGCGGTTCTCTGTGTTTCCCTACGCTGGCATGACCCAGATCAGGTTCAAAGGGTGTTTTCTCAGCTCTTAAATAAGAGCACCCCATAATATACTACGAATTTTATTATACCATATTTTCAAAACGGTTGCAAAATTTTTCGTTAATCCACGGGCATCGCGGGGGCTGGAATTTCCACGGCTTGCTCACTCCAGAATTTGTACGCGCCAGTGTGAAGCGGTATTACAAACACCTTCGAGGCGTTTTCTATTGTCATATCCGCTGCAGAACCGCCAGTAGCGGCTATCATCGCTTCCAACCCTTCAGCGGTATAAAGTCGTTTTAAGATAGCGTAGACAGCATCGGCGGGGACATCCTTGTGAGCAATAAGCAGTGATGGCATCAAAATCGTGTTCACCGGTGCTACTTTACCATCGTAAGCTCCCGCTGGTAACGTGCCCGATAGGTAAAACGGATACTGTTCATAGAAACCGGATTCTTGTGCGGGCGCGTCCATGTCAAGCATCCTGATTTCATGGGATGCGGCGAGTTGCGCCATGGCATCGTTTGGAACGCTAACTAACCATTGAAAAACGTCTACTTCACCACTTACGAGTGCTTCTACACCATCGTCTCCGCCTTTGAAGACCGGTGTGATTTCGTCCCAGATGCCGAGCGATCTGGTCAGACGTTCCATGGTTTTTGCTGAACCGGACCCCATTGCACCGTTGGCAATTTTTCTGCCTGCCACGTCGGCAAAGTTTTGAATATCACTATCGGCGAGGACTGCTGCCTGGGCGTAGCCGATATAGAGCAGCGTTACCACCCGGATATTGGTTTTAGCTCCCTCCTCAGCGAAAACTTCTTGACCGTGGTACCCCAGATAGGCTTCCGATTTAAAGGTAACACCGAGGTAATTCGGATTATCGTTGACGCGACGCGTATTTTCAACGGCCCCGGGGGAGGCTTCAACTGTGAACATCAAATGGGGTTCATGCTGCCTGACGATGTTGCTCACGGCATTGGCAAAGGGTGAAAACGTGCCTCCGGGGGCACCTCCGGCGATTGTCAGGGAAACTGTTTGTGAGTCGTCTACTGGCATGAGGGTTTCCTGAACACGGTCACAACTACTAAGCATAATAGCGAACGATAGAACGATGCACATCATCCCGACATTCAGATAAGATAACGTTTTGTAAAATGCTCCTGCGCGGCATATCTGAAGCTGTCTTAAATTAAACTGCATTTTTAGCTTTCCTTTTTTCATTAATAAACTTTGGATAGTTTTTAGAATTCCGCTTTTGATTGATTGATTGTTAATATGCTAACACGTTCGAAAAACAGAGTCAAGGATATATGCGATGAATTCCGTTAATCGACGGGCATTGCTTGTTCAGGAATTTCTACGCCTTGCTCGCTCCAGAATTTGTACGCACCAGCATGAAGCGGTATAACGAACGCCTTCGGGGCATTTTCTACGGTCATATCCGCTGCAGCTCGCGTCACTCGCAGCATGTTTTGATGCCCTTCGGGGGCGTAAACGTGCTTTAACATGGCATAGACAGTCTCCGCCCGCACGTCTTTGTGGGAAATTAGCAGAGTCGGCATGACAATGGTTTTCACGGATTCAACTTTTCCATCATAAGCTCCCTCAGGTAAGGTTCCCGGGAGGTAGAACGGATATTTTTCATAGAAACCGTATTTCTTTGCAGGCGTGTCAAGGTCAAGCATGCGGATGGACTTAATGGTTGTGAGCTGGATGATGGCACTGTTGGGAACGCTGACGAGCCATTGGAACGCTTCAACTTGCCCATCTTGGAGTGCTTCAGCGGCGGCCGTGCCGCCTTTGTAAATTGGGGTAAATTGTCCCCAGATGCCTGCTAATTTTGCTAACCGTTCTAGCGTTTTAGCGGTGCCGGAGCCGCTTGCCCCGCAAGCAATCTTTTTCCCGACAATGTCCTCGAATTGATGCACATCGCTGTTCTGTGGAGTTGAGAATTGGTCGTACGCCATAAAGAGGAGTGTCACAGCGCGGAGATTGGTTTGGGGGCCGTCTTTTTCAAAAATTTCTTTCCCATAATACCCCAGATAGGCTTCGGATGCGAAGAGGACACCGAGGGTTTCCGAATCTTTGTTGATACGACGGGTGTTTTCAATTGAACCGGCGGATGCTGTGACGGCTATCTTAAGATGCGGTTCATGTTTGGTGACAATACTTCTGATGCCCCCAGCGAATTGGGAGAAACTACCGCCTATGCTGCCTCCCATAATGGAGAGCCACTCCTTTTTTGGGGTGACTGTGTTTTCTGTGGTACTTTTATCGCTCTGTTTACTGTTATCGCTGCATCCGCAGAAAACGGTCAGCGCAACTATAACGAGGCATATCCCTAGCTGAAACTTTTTTAACATTACGCGTCCTTTCTGTGATAGATATAGCAAAATAATACCACAGTGCCGATGATATTTCAAGTTAATTACGGTTGGGTGTGTAAAGTTTTCGTCATAATGATAGAGGGAAGGATGGAAGGGTGGAAGGATGGAAGGGTGGAAGGGTGGAAGGGTGGAAAGGTGGAAGGATGGAAGGGTGGAAAGGTGGAAGGATGGAAGGATGGAAGAGGGGATTTCGCTTGTGTTGTCTGAATCGCGGATTAGCACGGAGAACGCGGAGAACACGGAGTTTAAGATGTGTAACAATCAAAGTTTTGGGATTATAGATGGCTATCGTCTAATACCGAATTAAAAAAATTAATTTTCATTACAGGACCTACGCAGCGCGTTGATAAATCCTTATGATGGTGGGATTTAGAGGGAAACCTAGCGGGCGGGGGGACCCCGCCCCTACGAGCTTCTGTTCTAAATTTGCGTAAGTCCTGTGTACAAGTTGTTCAGTATTAGCTCAGTATGGGCGATATGTTTATAGAAGCCGAGACCGTCCGCACACCTTAGTCCCATCGGGACGATATGTTTATAGAAGCCGAGACCGCTCCGCTAGTACATTTCTGGTAGCAAGAAGTCTCTAACGCGTGTCAAAAATCTGCTTAGCATCACAAACTCCTGCCAATCGCCAGGATAATGAACGCAGTTCATTAAATCCTCCGAAATAGCCAATCGCTAATCGCCAATAAGCTAATTGCCAATACTATTTTTTATGAAGAAAAATGAAACAGTTCGCAACTAATACCATTTTTATTAATTATTCTATCATTACCGGTTGTTAGAAATGAAACGGAGAACGGAAGACCCAAACTAAAAGTTTATGCTACTAGAAAGCACGCAAACTGGAAGTTTATGCTACTGGAAGTTTATGCTACAACAAAGCACAAACTGGAAGTTTATGCTACTACAAAGCACAAACTGGAAGTTTATGCTACTACAAAGAGACATTTTCAATTAGGAATGGTATAACATAACAGAAACCCAAAACATTTTTCGGAGGCAAGCGGTGCGTTTGCAACCCACCTGACCAGCCACCGATAGCGTGTGCCAAAAAGTGTAACTTATGCACCGGTTTTGTACAAAAACTTTACACACCCTGAACAACAGACAATTTTCCTCAGGGCCATTTAGTTTTACAGATTCACTTTATATCTGTGTATATGTTCCTCTGTAGGAGCGTGCTTCGCACGCGATAGAGGACATCACATATTCCCATACAAACTCGCTGGGGCACAATAGAGCAAACCCATTAGCACCCGTATTTGGGAGACCAGCAGCCCACCCCCTAATATCGCGAGCACAGCTCGCTCCTACATAAGAGCAGTCTTCAAAAACCGGCGAAAAATATCGAAAACTAAATGGCCCTGCAATTTTCCTTGATAAATGTTCTAAAAATTGGTAAAATAGTAGATATAGATAGAATTATTTTAGGAAGGAGAGAAAAAAATGAAACGTTTCTGCACGTATCTGTTGTTGATAGGTTTGTGCTTCTGTATCAGGATAGGTGTTATTTCTACAAGTGATGCGGCAACCTCGGAGGAGGCGGCAACCTCGGCGGAGGCAAAGCCTTCCACAAAACGGATAGCTGTCCTGTATTTTGAGGACCATAGCGGATTTGATTCTTCAACTGGATGTGGATGTGTTCCGGGCTTTGTCGGGAAAATTTTCGGTACTAAGAAACACTGGGACTTGGCGGAGGGGTTTGAAACGATGCTAAATCGGAGGCTCGCTGAAACGACTGTGTATGAACCGGTGTCACAAACTGAAATGCTGGATGCAATGGCAGAGATGACGCTCTCACGCCACGGTCTGAAAAAACTGGATAAGGCACAACGCGCAACGTTTGCTAAACATCTGAACGCGGATGTGCTTGTTATCGGGGATATCCGCGAGTTCAAGCAACCTCGGATGAAGGCGAATGCTTCGCGGAGTTTGGCAGAAAGCGGTAGAGAATCGGCAAATTTAGATACCACTGCCAGCTATAAAGTTCCGCTTGAGGTGTTGGGATATCGCTATGTTGCTAAGGTGAAGCTGAACATGAAATTTTATAATTCGGTTGGCAATGAAATTGAAGTGCCGCAGATTTCGATTTCCCTAAATCACCTCTACGCGGGTACACGTCTTGCTGCGCTACAAGCTAGCATAACAGAAGATGGAACGAACTTACAGCTTGGACAATCAACAGACAGAAACCGGCGGAATGCCCGGCCGATTGTCAAACCTCAAGCACTGGATAAAATCAAATTCGCAACCCCGATGTATGATAAAACACTGCTCGGCATGGCAACAAACAGAGCACTCATTAAGGTGGTCTTGGCACTTCGGGACAACTTCGGACCGAATTTTATAACGCCCTGGGAAAGTGCTGCGGCGGATGAGGCGGCGAAGAAAAACGCAATGAAAAACGCAGATAACCGCCCTATTAAAATTACATATATTGATAGTGAAAATCCTGAGCTGATTTATATCAATGCGGGTTCAGGACGCGGCTTGGCGATAAATCAACAGTTCGCAGTTTACACGGATAGTGAGCCGATTCGCGACATCGATACCGGCGAGATTCTGGATTACGCGAAAAAGAGAATAGCGACTGTGACTATTACGGAAATTCGCAATGATAGACTTGCTATCGTGAAAATTGTTGATAAGAAAGAGGACCTGAAAAGAGGGGATGTTCTTAAGGATATACCGGCTCATGAAAGCAACTAATACCATTTTTATTAATTATTCTATCATTACCGGTTGTTAGAAATGAAACGGAGAACGGAAGACCCAAACTGGAAGTTTATGCTACAATAAAGAGACATTTCCAATTAGAAATGGTATAACAACAGTAATTTCGGAATAGGCATATAGCCAACTTGTGCCTGCAACTTTAAAAATAGTGGAGGGTTTATCAATGATTCGCAGGAACGGTCAATGCATGTATAAAAATGGAGGCGGCGTGCTCGGCGCGCGGCTCTCTTTTCTCCTTGTTGTGGTGTGTGCGGTTGTGATGCTGTTCAGCTGCGCTGACCCATCTAATCAGAAGAAATCTGATACAACGACACCCAACGAACAGGTGACCCCATCAGAGAAGAAAATTAAGATTGGGTTGTCTATGGATTCACTACGGGTTGAGCGGTGGCAGAAGGACCGGGATATTTTCATCGCAGAGGCGGAAAAATTAGGGGCTGAAGTCATCGTCCAATCCGCCGATGGGGATGAACGGAAACAGAACGAACAAGCGGAAAATATGATTACGCAGGGTGTGGATGTCCTCGTTGTGATTCCCAAGGATAGTGTGGCTTCATCTCAAATTGTGAAAGCAGCACATGCGGAGGGGATTAAGGTTATCGCTTATGACCGGTTAATTCGCGAGAGCGCACCTGATCTTTACATCTCTTTTGATAACGAACAGGTTGGGTATTTGCAGGCGGAATATCTTCTTCGGCAGAAACCGAAGGGCAATTATTTTCTGCTTGGCGGCGCGCCGACCGATAATAACGCCCAACTTTTACGTCAGGGGCAACTTCGTGCGTTGCAACCGGCTATTGATAAGGGGGATATTCGATTGGTGGCAGATGGTAAACATTGGGCGGTCAATTGGGCACCACGGGATGCGCTTCAAAAGACGGAGCAGGTCTTGACACGGACAAATAATCAGGTAGATGCTGTTGTTGCGTCTAATGATGGGACAGCAGGTGGGGTTATTCAGGCACTTGAGGAACAAAACCTCGCTGGAACGGTTATAGTCTCTGGGCAGGATGCGGAGCTTGCTGCATGTCAACGGATTGTCAAAGGCACGCAAACGGTGACGGTTTACAAGCCGATTCGTCTTATTGCAACGAAGGCGGCGCAAGCAGCTGTTGCCCTTGCAAAGGGTGAACCCGTTGGAGATGCGATTCAGAAGGTTAACAATGGCAAAATTGATGTACCGTCCGTTCTTCTCACGCCTATTCAGGTAGATAAGGATAATCTTGATGATGTCGTTATTAAGGATGGGTTTCATACTCGTGAGGCGGTCTACCAAACGGAGTAGAGTGTTCAGGGTGTGTAAGGGTAGACGAATAGGGGTGGACCAAAATGTCAGTATCACAAATCATTTGTGAAATAGATGAGGTGATTAGAGATACGCATATACCGCGAGGAAATAGGATTAAAAATCTACAAAACCTTGCAATGGCATGCTGGCAAGAAGTTGTTCCAGAATACGAAAATCCAGAAATCTTTAGCAAACTTGCAACGGATGAAATACAGAGACGTTGGGCAAGTGTCCGTAATGAAGTTGAGAAATATGAGACAAAATCCCAGATTTTGTATGTGCTCGACTGGCCGGCTTCCAGTGGTGATTTCTATTGGGTGAAGTGAACCCTTAGCGGAATAGCCCCAAACGTCAGAAAAGCGTTGTAGGTGCCCGAATGTCTTATAGTGAAACCAAAAATATTGCGGCACTTTTTGGCACGACGGGCAATGAATTGCCCTACTACGAACGGCACAACGGGCAATGAATGGTTCCCCTACTAGAGGAGCGGGCTTGTTTGCCCGAATACTGAGTTTATGTTCTAAATTTGCGTAAGTCCTGATGGTGTAACTTGGGTCAGGACTTACGCAGCGCATTGATAGGTCCTTATGATAATGATATTTAAGAGGGGATAGCGGGCGAGGGGACCTCGCCTTAGAGGAGCGGGCTTGTTGCCCGAATACTGAGTTTATGTTCTAAATTTGCGTAAGTCCTGTTGGGTTATAGTATCCTGTTTAGAGCGACATTAAAAACGCAATAAGCGCGTCGCGTTCTGTTTTTGACATCTGTAAGGTTGCTTGGCGTGATGCTTCCGCTTCGCCGCCGTGCCAGAGAATTGCTTCCATCAGGTTGCGTGCTCTGCCATCGTGAAGGAAGTTGGTATGCCCATTTACTGTTTCCACTAAGCCGATACCCCACAAGGGGGGTGTCCGCCATTCTGTACCGGTTGCATGAAAATCGGGACGGTTATCTGCTAAACCGGGCCCCATGTCGTGCAACAATAGGTCTGTATATGGATGAATTGTCTGATTGCTGACTGAGGGTACACCGATTAGAACCCCGGTTCTTAATGTCGGAATATGACAGGTTGCACATTGTGCTTGTGCAAAAAGCTGTTCGCCGTGGTTGACCTGTGGGTCGTTATGCCTTCGGCGCGCAGGCACGGCTAACGTTTGCACATAGAACGTTACGACGTCTAAAATATCGTCGCTGACTTCCGGTGTTGTGCTATGTTGAGTGTGCTGCGGTTGTCCCGCAGAATTTTCAGTGAGGAAGAGCGAAGTGGTTATCCCCATATCATCATGATAGGCGGAGGCAACCTGCTGTAGTAGCGTGGGCTGGTTCGCTTTCCATCCGAACCGGCCAAGGACATACTGTTTTCTGACCACATCCCACACAAAATTGGGTTTCCCCGAAATACCATCGCCGTTCACATCCATTTCATCGGCATAAGCGAGGATGGTTTTTTCAGGAATTGCCTCTAATAAGCCGAGCCCAAAGACAACGGGTGCCACACGTGGCGATACCTCCACATTCTTTGGCAGCGGTTGATATGTTTCGGTGAGGGTGTAGTTTGGATAACGCAGGTGTACACGGGTGCCATCCGATGCTGTCAAGGTCTGCTCGGTATAGTCAATTTTGACTGTTCCCTCTGGACTTTTTCCGTAGATAGCCCGGTTATTCAGTTGTGTGCCGAAGCCCGGGACTGGGGTTGGCGGTTGTGCGGTTTGCCCTCCGTTAGGCTGCTGCGATTCGGTATCAGCCCCTTCTTCCGCAGTCGGTTTGGGTAGGCTGAGTCTGAAGAGGAGCGATGTGAGTTTCTCGTTAGGGCCCGGTGGCCGTCCTCGACCATCGCGGGTGTGACAGTTGATACACGAAATATTGTTGTAGATGGGCCCGAGACCGGGATTGACTACGGCGGGGGCAGTGACAAAAACGGCTTCAAATTCTACATCCCCCTCGAGATGCTTTTCAAGTGCTGCCGCGGATAGATTGGGGGCGGGGGTTGAGAACGCATGGCTTGACGCATCAAATACAGTGGTCTCGCCGCCAGAAAGGGCACTCGTGGAAGATATGGGCATCGATTCTCCGTCTACTGGTGACTTCGAATCACATGCGATTAGGAGAATGGATACGAGAAACGTTAGCAGATAAGGTAAACTACGAAAATGTTTCATTGTTATTGGCTCACTGGCTATTGGCTATTGGCTATTGGCTATTGGCAAGAGGTTTGTGATTCTAAGAACATATCTGAAGCGCGTCAGAGACCTCTTTCTCTTGCTAAAGGTTTCGGCTTATGTAAAAAATATAGTGAAATCTATGCAGGAAACGCACGGGCTGGGGGACCCTGCCCCTACGAACAACGGACACACACGGACTGGGAAACCTAGGGGAAACACCCCAGCAAAAACACCCCTACGAACAACGCATTGTTTAAGATGGGGAACAGCCTTACGACTGTTCCCGACGAAACGAAATAGTCTGTACATACTTACAAAGCATGCTGACCTTATTCTTAATTAAATTCGCTCTTTTCAACGAGCGGGAGTATATCTTGCCGAATCGTTTGCTGGACCTTGAGCACAGCGTCAATCGCTGCTTGGACAGATGGCCGGCCGGTGGTAATTGCATCACGGAACGGGTTTGGAATAGCACCGATGGCATCAATTGCTGCCTGAACTTCTGTTTGGAAACGGGTGTCCAATTCAGCGTCTTTACTGCTGACAAATTCGTTGAGGCCTACGCCATCTTGGACGAATTTGCCCATGTAAACGTTCTGAATTCCGCGGATGTTGTCTTGGAAGTCAGCGATGGAGTTAAAGCTGAATTGGGATTCAACGAGTGTGGTGTCCTTTTCTTTGTAAGGGTCGGCGATTTTGCCGGTGCCAACTTCATCGGCGATAACGTCCATGCCGTTGATTATTTCTTGTACCCCGGCACTCTGTGATGTATAGACAGAATTTCCTTCCTTCCCAGCTGTAGCGACAGTGTTGCTGAAATTTTCACCCGTTGGTGCCCACGCGAGTTTCAACTGTTCGGTACTCGCCTTGAGGTTTTCTGTTGCGGAAACGAGGTATTCCAATTCTCGTTCGGTTATGTCTGATGCTTTGCGCTGATTTCCCTCACGGAACAGCAGAAATTCGATGGTATGGAATCCTTTTTTTTCATCGTCCAATCTACCGACATAATCCACGGTTAAGTCATCCTTTCCATCTAAAATAGCTTGTAGGTCGACCTGATTGACGGGCCAGGTGTCTAAAGCGGGGTCTAGGCCTTGTGTGTCAACGGGCCCGAATAGAAAGGCTTCGCTCTTTTCCCACGGTGTTCGTGTTGCCTTCCAAGCTTGTTGTGCTTTCTCAAGGTTTGCCTGGGTTGGAGCGGTTTCCAACGTCTTGACAGCAGCTAACAGTGCGCCCGCTTTGCTATCCAAATCGGTGTAGGTTGCTAAGACGACAGTATTTGCGAAATCGCTGAGCATCGGGCTTGCGTCGAAAGCTTCACCCGTTGCGGGTTCATCTGTGTCATCGTTGTTATCGCATCCCACAATAAGGGACAATGTGAGTAGCGCACAGCATAAGCCGATTGTAAGTGTTGAAAACCCATGAGCTGGATTTCTGAAAAGTGTCCAAATATTAGAGTCCTTCATAAAAACCTCCGTTTTTTACCGATAACTAATAATCATTAATATTGAAATCCGATGCCAAGTGCAAAGGTATTTTCTCGATTTTTTTCAGCTGCAGCTAACCGCCGCAGTGCGTAATGACTTTTGAAAACTAGCTGTGGGTGGATGTGGTAGTTAATCCCAAAGGTCCACACACTTCTTTCCCACCGGGGATTGTCAGAGACAGGCGCTTCAACGCTTGCCATGGTGTCGTAAAAATCGTAACGTGCGAACACATCTAATCTATCGGCAGACGCGTTTTGTCCGAATGATAGAACGTCGTACCCTGCCTCAAGATACCAGCCGAGGGCAGAACTGCCCACCGGTGTCCGCTTCACATTGAGATTATTGGAAAGGGACCGGTTGATTTTAGACAACTGTGCGGCGTTTTCAAGCGTCCCGTAGAGGAACATCCCTCGGACTTTCACAGCAGTCACCTCGTAAAACCCGTGAAGGCTCACAATGCCAACGTGTGCATCAAAATCGGCATCCGGTTTGGGACGGTTCGCTGCTGCATCGCCGTAATAGCCTGAGAGCCCGACGGTTGCGTTCTCATGAAACACATAATCGAGTCGGCCGACGAATGCTGGGGCTTCAGCGTTGACTGTCTCAAATCGGAGTTGATGCCCGGGAACTATCCAGTGCCGTGAGCTAAAGCCGGTAGAGTCCAATCCGTTGACAATTTGCGCTTGATAGTTTAAAGCACCGACCGCGCCGAAAATTTCAACCCCTGTCTCATGCCAGATGGTCGGAATGAGATGTGTCTCTGCTTCAGGACGGGTTGTGGTAAAGTAGTGGTGCGGTCGATGTCGTTTCGCAACAAGTCCGACGGGAACAATAATATGTCCGATGCGAAGATTGAATGCCGATTGAATTGAGAAAACGACGGCAAGTTTTTCGACGATAACTTCGCCGCCTTTTTCTACCTCTAACTCAAATTCACCGAACTCTTCAAATTTGTCAAATTCCATTGTGCTACCGGTACCACCGTGCTCAAATTCCAATTCTGCCTCAAGCCGGATGGTGTCGTTGATACGGTATTTCGGTGCGACGACGAGACGTTCCACGTCAATTGCGGAGGGCCTTTTCGGTTCAAAGTCCCAATCGAAATTGGCGTAGTGGATTACACCGTATCCGGAGACCGAGAATGGGTTTGACTCCGCAATAGCAGTGTTGCAATTAGGAATCGCTCCTACCAAGATAAACATTCCCCAAACGATGAGGAAAAGCGGTATTTCTTTCATAAATCTCTCTTTTTTGATATTGAGATTCATTATCATATAAAGATATGTGTAAGAATGGGATTTTGACCTTTTGTCAAATGTCCCATGTTCGAAAAAAGATAACGAATCTCATTATCTTTAAAATCCTATTCCCTTAATTATACACGCGATTTTTATGAATGTCAAGAAAAAATCAAGAAAATTTTGAAAAAAATCCAAATTTCCTAAAAAATCTGCACAAAATCGCATTTTTTTAAACTTTGGACAATTTTACGGGTGTAACGTTCTTGTCAAAGGGATAGGCGGAAGGGTGGAAGGGTGGAAGATTGGAAGGATGGAAGGGGGGATTTGGCGTTTGTGTTGTCAGAATCGCGGATTAGCGCGGAGGACACGGAGAACGCGGAAAAAGAGGGTTGTTGCTAACATCTACGCATTTTTTGAATGGAAACTGATTGTCTACACATATCGCCCCGCTGGGGCTAGGTTGTGTTTTGTTTGGGTTTTCTATAAACATATCGCCCCGCTGGGGCTGCGCTGCGTTTGTGTTGTCAGAATCGCGGAAGGCGCGGAAGACGCGGAGAACGCGGAAAGAAGAGGTTTTTTGGTAACATCTCCGCATTTGTGAAGGGAATGTGAGAAAGGGTGCGAAAAATCAGAGATGCTTTGCAAATCGGGCCTCAGGCTCACAGATAGTGTCCAAACTATAGTAGCTCTTCATGATAGGCGAACAAGGCGGGAGTGCCGCCGGTGTGGAGAAAGATAACTGTCTCATCACGGCGGAATCGGCCCTGTTGGATATGCTCAATTAAACCAGCCATCGCCTTAGCTGTGTAAACAGGGTCGAGGAAGATGCCTTCCGTGTTTGCAACTAACTTGAGGGCGGCTATGCATTCTGGGGTAAGGTATCCGTAGGCTTTTCCGATGTAATCATCTGTGTTCTGTATATCCTCATCGGTGATAGGGGTGTCAAGTTCTAGGAGGGTTGCGGCGGAATTGGCGGCGGTGCGTATCCGTTCAATTTTACCGGGCCAGTGAATAGGTGCGAAGCCGAAAGGTTTCAACTTCATGTCGAGTGCCTTGGTGCCGAGGACCAAACCTGCCTGTGTGCCGCCGACAGATGCGGTGTAAATCCAATCTGCATCAATTCCGATATGTGCCTGCTGTTCATGAATTTCGGCGATGCACCAGACGAAGGCGACCGCGGCAAGGGCAGTTGAACGGGGAGAGGCAACAACATAAGGTTTCAACCCGTCTGCTTTCAGTTTATTGGCAAGTTCGTATTTGATAGCGTCTAGTTCTGGCCCGAACGGGACATCGACAACTTCTACATCCGCGCCTGTTAAGTGGTCTAGCAACAGATTGCCTTGGTGGATGCTTTTGTGGTCTTCGGCGAGTCGGAGGTAGCAGTTTAGTCCGAGTTTGCCGCAAGCGGCGGCGGCTTGTCTGCAATGATTAGATTGTGAGGCGGCCCCGTGCACAATTGTATCCGCCCCTTGGCTAACGGCTTCGCCGATAGTGAAGGTTAGCTGTCGGACCTTGTTTCCGCCGAATCCGAGTCCGGAGCAATCTTCGCGTTTGATGAAGATGCGGGGGCCGCCGAGTGCGTCAGAGAGGCGTGGGCATTCCTCAAGCGGTGTGGGGAAATGCCCGATATCTACGATTGGCATTTGTGCAATCTTCTGAATGAGATGGTCTGGTGTTATCACAAGCTACTCCGCTAGTGTAACGAGGGCGGTCCGGATAATCCGTTTTCCATCTTTGGATTGCAGTCCGGGTGAAATGACTTCAACGATTGTGTCGGTTTCAAAGTGGCTATCGTGTTTATCCTTAGCTTGGTGATGCTCGGGCGAGAACTTTGTTTTTCCTGGTTCGATTGGCATGAGTTCATAATCGATGAGTCCGAGGAACCAATTCAATCGCTCTTGCTCTGCGCTTGACAGGTTATGCTTGACGACATTTTCGTAGAGTTTTTCCTGAACAAATTTGACCAAGAACTTTTTGAAAGGCAGGACATCAACTTTTTCGGCATGTTCCTGTTCAAGGCCTGCCAATTTTTCCGAAAAACGTTGGAGGTAACGTTCACAGTCCTTCTGGATTGCCATCAACTCCTGTTCAGTTTTCGCGTCCTTGTTGGGACAGAGTGTAGGGGGTGGTGCGTTAACCCCGCGGGTCTGTCTGAGGACTGCTTGTAGTTTTTTCTCAAGGGTTTCAAGGGTTTCAGATAGTGGGTTGCTATTTTCGTCTTTTGGCTTAATAGCCTTCTTCCAATCAGTCAATTCATTGACCATAAGATTCAGGAGGAGCACTGCGGTCTGCTTTTCGTTAAGCATTTCAGGTTCCCAGCTGTTGAGAGGAAGTCCGCGTCCCTTGTTGTAGCTATTCTCGAGTTTCGCCAGTTTTGCCTGAAACTCTTCCTGTATGCGTCGGTTTTGTTGAAAATAATAGGTCTTATTGCGTTTTGACCCGGTGAATACGTGCCAGGCACCACGCATTTTGCCAAAAAGTCCTTTGTCCTCTTTAAAGGCTTCAGCACGGGGCGGTATGAAAGTGATTTGCTGCATCTGCTCTGTGCCGCTTTTCGGGAGGGTTGGTACCTTGATTTCAAATTTCGGTGTCATATCCAACGCTGGTTCGCTGCTTTCAGATTTGGGCTGTTCAATCGGTTTCGCTACAGGTTGGGTGTGTGTATCCGGTAGTTGTCCATTCTGTTTTATCTGCGAAACTTCCGGTACGGTGTCCTGCGCTTCTGTTTGAACCGCTGCCGTTGCGTTTTGTTCAGGCTGCAGCGTTGAGTCGCTTCGGTTTACTATCGCTTGTTGCGCGTTCGGTGCCGTTTCTGGCACAATTGTAGAGGTATCAGGTTCACTCGCCTGTGGCGATTCTTCCCGAATTCTCTCTAAGTCCTCTAATATTTTCTCAGTATAGGTCGAAATCGGTTGATGGTCATCGACGTAAAATGTCAACCGGTGGGACTGCATGACTTCGGCAGGCACGACCTTAGACTGTTCTTCACCAGCTAGTTGAAAGGCTGTCCAGTTGACACGCCCACTCAACGGTTGCCGTTGGTACATGACCCGCAGCCGTCTTTCTTCAACCGCCTGGTTTGCAACGGTCATAATGATTTTGGGCCCGTTGTAGGTGAAACTCACCTTAATATCTCGGAAACTCCCAGTTACACTGCTCATCACTAACCTTTCCGCTCCTTTCAGATTGGCTGAAAAAACAGAGATTTTTCATAATTCTTCGGCTATTCCTATCAACCCGCCTGCAATAACGGCCGCAGGCGGTGCAGAAGTCGCCACGATTCAAAATTGTTGAAAGGGGCCCGAACGGGATAACTAACCTACCCAGTTACGAACCTACCCGTGTTCGTTGCGTAAAATAAGATAAATTCATTCGGGCTTCCCTTTCATGCGTGCCTTTAAGGCGCGCACTTGAAATTACACGCACCTATCCTATTTATAGACGATATGTATGGTACGTGCTATCCTTATTCTCTACATTTAACGTCTCATAATAATTTGGGTTACAGATACGCGTGCTTTAAGGCGCACTATTCTCTACATTTAACGTCTCATAATAATTTGGGTTACAGAAAAAATTGATGTTTCCTTATTGACTATTGGCAAGAGGTTGTGATTCTAAGCAGGTTTTTGACGCGCGTTAGAGATTTCTGGTTGCTAACAGCCGTGTGTGTAAAGTTTTTGTATGTATGTTCCATCTTATTTGTCTGAATCGCGGATTATCATGGATTTATCGGATTTCGCGGATTTTAAATTGGCAATTGGCAATTAGCGATTGGCAATTAGCAAGGGGTTTGTGATTCTCAGAACATATCTGAAGCGCGTCAGGGTGCTCCACGACGGGCGATGAGTTGCCCTACTACTCATTAGCAATTAGCAATTAGCAATTAGCAATTGGCAAGAGATGAAATAAAAATCCTCTGACGCGCGTCAAGAGATATTACTCTTGCCAACGGCTTCCAACTGCCAGCGATGCGGTTCGTTGAGGACATAAGTAAGAAATAGGGTTTCTTCCCCGTCATCTTTGGATGAGCATGTTCCCAAATGGAATGGTCAAGCTTTTTCATCGTCCCGTTTCTTCCCCGTCATCTTTGGATGAGCATTTTTCGGGTTGCAGTAAAATTTGGGGTGGAAAGCTGATAAAAATAGATACCGTTGGCAACGTGTTCGCCTATTGCGTTGCGTCCATCCCAATACGCGATATGTGCTCCCGCTTTTTGATGACCAAGCTGGTGCTGGTAAACACAACGCCCATGCACATCGTAGATGGATAGTGTGACAGGGGCCGCTTGGGAGAGTGAATACGGAATCCATGTTTCCGGGTTAAACGGATTCGGGAAGTTTTGCGATAAGCGATTTTCATGTTGCCGCCACGCCGTGGAAAGCACATCCCCATTTTTCTGCATGGAAATTACGGATTGCTCAACGGCAAGGTTGGTTGCCTGTGAATGGGTGCGAAAGCTGCGAAGTTCATACAGGTCGGAAACGTAAACATCGGAATTCCCTAACGCTAAAGCGAATGGAAAGCGGAGCTGAGAAAAACGGGAAAGACGTTGCAGTGTGTCTGTATCAATTAGCTGAAGACTCTCACTATCAAGCAGGTAGAGAACGTTGCCATGGACAGCCGCATCAATAGGGAGATGTGTATCAACATATTCCGCGCCCGGTATCGGTTCATGTGGATTGCTGATGTCATAGGTCAAAACAGTGTTGCGGAGGCCATCCAGAACGTAAGCCCGCTCGTTAGCGAGTGTAATGTTGGTAGCGATGCTTTCTGTTGCAAAATTATTGCCAATCGGTTGCGGCGTGGCAGGCTCCGTAATATCAAAGGGATGAATGCCCCCCGCCAGTGCTGCAACATAGGCGTGTGAATCGTTGATTGCGATTCGGTAAGCACTTCCCCGTACGCTGCGTTGTGAGACGATTCCGTAGTTCTGTCCGGTGTCGACAACAATCAATCGGGTTGCACATAGATAGGCGTATCTGTCAATAAGTGCAATGTCGGAGACAGGGGTTGCTGTGGGAACATAGGCAATGGTGTCGCCTGTCAGTAGGTTAATGACGTGCATACCGCTTTCTGTCCCGACATATCCGATGTTATTTTCACCTCGGACACTCAGGGCATTGGGGGGACTATTTTTGGAGACCCCCGTCAAGGGGATGTGCTGTGTCACGCTGCTTTTGGCAGGTTCGACTAAATTGAATTCAACGATTTTGAGTCCGGCGGTTCCGTTTGCGACCGCGACAGTTGTTTTATCGGCGGAATCGGTGAGGATATCAAGTCCATAAGGCGTGTCGCCTGCGTCATATCGGTGTATCCAATCGGGGGTGTGAGGTGTTGTAACATCAATTGTCTGAATGCCGCTGGTACCTGCGGCGAGATACACGTAAGTTGCGGTGTCCAAAGGTTTATAGAGTGCTACATCGGTAGCGTGCCCTGCGGTAAACTGTGAGGCGAGGAGGCGTGGGGTGTAGGGGGTTTGCACATCCACAATGTGGAGTCCCGCCTGCTCGTCAGCGAGATAGACTAGTCCCCTATCGAACAGTACGCCTGACACGCGGCCTGGCGTATTCAGCCGTGAAATAGTGTCCGGTGCCGAGGGGTCACGGACATCCACAATTTGGAACTCGCCAGTTGCGACGTAGGCGTAACGGGGCCCGATTTGAAAATCGAGTGAGACGACGGGGACGTTGCCATTCGGGTCAAATCCGCCAAGCGGATTGGTAGTCAAGATTCGAAACCCGTGGCTGTTATCACTGATATAGACAATATCGTCTTTAACAGCAAGATGCTGTGGGGTGCCCGCGAGTGTCCAGATTCGACGGGGACGTGGGGTTTGCATTTGGTGTGCGTCCTTCTCGTCAAAGACCCAAAGTCCGCGCTGTGTACCGAGTGTGTAGAGTTTACCGTTGTTGACCTGTACGCGGCGGACATCCTGAAACCCCCCGAGCGTTTTGAGGAGACGCGGTTGCATCGGTAAATTCACATCGATGAGATGTACACCTGCCTCGCCATCTGCTACGTATACTGTCCCATCACGAAATGCGACCGCTTGGGCGTTTCCGGGGGTTGCGATTTCACCGACGCGTCTCGGTACGGGGGTTAGCGCGAAAATTTCTAAACCCCAGTCGCTTGCTGTATAAGCTATGTCTCCATGGATGACGATATCCTGATAGTTGCTACAGAGGTGGATTTGTGTGAGCGGCTCTAACCTAGTCCCCCCAGGGGGAATCATACCCTGTTGAAAATCATTGGAAACCGCTGCGCTATTAGGGGCATAGGTTACCGTCTCCGGTAGTAGTTTTTCCAACGTCATCACATCAGGTGGCAGGAGTGTCGGCCCTTCGTTCTCCCCTTCATCGGTCCCCCGCTTTGCGACATAACTGAACGTTTGTGCATGGGGACTCGTGACGATTAAGACGATTTTGCCGGCACGGTTTAATCCTTCGGTTGAACCGATGGAAACCCGATAGGTGTAGATTTGCTCTGGCAAAGGCACTTCCCCTTCGTTTGCAAGGAGAATATCGAGAATATCGAGGGGGGACACACGCGGAACCGCTGTGAGGGTGGCAGGCGACCTATTCGGTGGCAAATATGCAATTTTGGCATGGAGTGGCAGCGGCGTAGATGTGTGCAGCGTAAGTTCCAACGTCTCGGGAAGATTTTCAAAAAGTATGTAGTGTGTTTCCCAATTGGCGATAGGGACACGAGTGCCTGTTTTCGGATAATTGACAACGCGTTGGTAGCCTGTACCTCACTTTTCGGTTGGGTAAATTCTGATAGGACAGGTGCTGCCCATGGAGCGGATTGTTTAGGTAGTTTGCAAGCCCCCAGTCGAGAAAGACATCGGTGAACCTTCTGTTTTCGCCGAGTGTGATGTCAATGGCATGCTGTCCGAGCATATCTTCCGCTGCAAGTGCGCGAATAAACTGGACCCCGCCGTAGTTTTCATAGAGGTAGAGGATGAGCATAAATGCAGCACCGTAGTAGACATCGAGCGTATTGGCGGTTGTGAGGGATACGTTCGGGTTTTTGAGGTAGTTGTCAACGAATAAGGTGTGGACAGTGCCGTATACACCCCATTCAACGAAGGAGGCAATTCCTTCCTCTAACCACCGTTGGTCAACTGTGCCGCCATTTTGGTACCAGTTAACGAGGTGTGCAAATTCGTGCGCGAGGCTGCTATAGAAGGTTTGCCGGGCACGTTCCCGGAACTGAAAGATGTCCATAAAGAGTATATCGCGCCGATTACTGTTGGGAAGGGTTGGCTGTAGGTCAACAGGTGCAAAATAACCGCCGTAGTCGCGTCCAGAGGCATTCATACCGACATCATGCATTAAAATAGTTATCCGATTGTCGCGGTCGAGGCCGGGTTGCGTTTCAGCCCCCATCCAATGCCGAACGCTTGGATATATCCGCGTGTCAAACGTTTTTGCAATAGCTGCCGCTTCAGCGTCGGTTATCATAGCACGTAGCGAATTTTCGACATAGATGTAGCAGTGTTGCCCGATGGCGATGCAAGTGGCTGTGATAGACGTTTCCGGGATGTGAATAAAAAATCGGTCTATTTGTCCTAATAACGCAGGTGCTGCTGGTGCAAGAGGGGGTATGTCAACGTCTGCTTCGTTATTATGATGCTCGTGTGCAATGAGCAGCGGGGTGCCGCACTGCCACGGTTCCGCGTGAAGGAGCGGGGCAGTCGTGAAAAGGATTAAACTGATTGTTAGTAGTACTAAACTTTGGACAATTTTATGAGTTTGCATTTGCGTTGTTTTCTATAAACATATCGCCTGTCTGGGGCTAGTTTGCGTTTTGTTTGCGTTTTCTATAAACATAACGCCCATACTGGGCTAATACCAAATTAACGTTCTCTATATTAACCTAATCAGAAACCTATTTAGAATCTGAAACTCTTGCCAATTGCTAATTGCTAATCGCCATTTGCTACTCTACGATTTGGATTACCTGATTCGGTTTGACATTCGTACGTTTGTCCACAATACCGCTCGGCCAAACGACCTCAATTTTTTGAATTATGCTGTCCTGTTTTATGCCGAAGGTGGGGTTCAATTCACTCTGTGAGCAGTAGCTTGAACCGGTTCTGACAGTGCGTGTCTGTGTGCCACTGGCGGTTGTCACTTGTATGCGTGCGCCGATGCCGTCGCGATTGCTTTTTTGTCCGAGAAGTTGGATTTTTATATAATTGTTTCGATTTCCGCCATCGTTTCGGAAGAGATGCGCTGGCCCGCCCGATGTTGTAAGCAGCAGGTCCAAATCGCCATCGTTGTCAATATCGCCGTAAGCTGCGCCTCTACCCACAAATTGTTTTGCCATGTCTGGGCCCATCTTATCGAGAATGTCGGTGAATGTGCCGTTTGAATTGTTATGAAATAGGTGCGGCTGTTGTGCATAGGTGACTTCGTTTTGAATGGCGTTGATGTCAGTTTCAACGTGTCCGTTGGCGGTAAAGATGTCAAGTTTGCTGTCTAGGTCTACGTCAAAGAAGAAGCAAGCGAAAGTGAGTGTCAAAAGCGTTACGTTTCCTATTTGTGCGGCGGGTGCGTCGTCAATAAAGAAGTCGCCTTCGTTGTGATAGAGGTTGAGCATCTCATTTGAAAAGTTGCCGATAATTAGGCTCTCCCTGCCGCTGTGGTCGTAGTCGGCGGCATCGACCCCCATGGCACCGGTAGCGATGCCGCTTTCATTATAGGCAACGCCTGTTATCATTCCCACCTCAATGAAAGTGCCATCGCCGTTGTTCTGATAGAGTTTATTTGGTTGCGTATCGTTCGCTTCAAAGATGTCCAGTAAACCGTCCATATTGTAATCTAGGATGCAAACCCCGAGGGATTTACTGGTGGGGTCACTGATGCCTGCTATCCGTGAGACATCGACAAAGGTGCCATTTCCACGATTTTTAAAGAGTTTACTCGCTTGCCCGGTATAAGATTCGGGGGTACAGTAGGATTTATTTATGCCATCGAGGGTGCAGAAGATGTCTGTCTCTCTGTGCCATTCGACGTAGTTGGCGACGTATAGGTCGAGGTATCCGTCGGTGTCGTAATCGAACCATGCACAACTGGTGCCGAACCCGGTATTGTCAATGCCAGCTATTTCCGTAACGTCGGTGAATCCATCCTCTCCGTTGTTTTGAAAGAGTCTATCAGCGTTGAGGCAGGTGATATAGATGTCGGTATCGCCATCGTTATCGTAATCTGCGACTGCGGTGCCCATGCCGTAAAGCGGGACAGCAAGCCCTACTGCTTCGGTTACATCGGTGAAGGTGCCATCTTTGTTGTTGTGGTAGAGTGCCATGGTTTGTCGTTTTCCTGTTGGGTGCTCTGGCCAATCCTGTCCGTTGACGATAAGAATGTCCAACCAGCCATCTGTGTTATAGTCAATGAAGGCACAGCCTGAGCCCATCGTTTCAGGCAGATATTTTTTTCCATAAGCCCCTGTGTTATGGACAAAGTCTATCCCCGCTTGTTGGGTGATTTCGGTAAATTGGAGGTGGACTTGCCCTATGGACGTATTCGCTGTCAGTAGGCAGTGTAGACAAAAGATGGTAAAAAAGCTAGATAGATGCGGTCTCATAGTTATTAGCGATTTGGCTCATTGGCAATTAGCAATTAGCAATTAGCAAGATGTTGTGATTATAACACACAATATGACGAGCGTTAGAGGGTTTAAAATACCTCTCTTGCCAATAACCAATAGCCAGCGAAGCTATAGGTTTCCAACGGTTTCCAACATTCTACTATTACCTTGCCTTGAGTGTTCCCCAGGTTGTTGTGAGTTTGTTTCGTGGCATGACGGGTCGCGCTTTTCCGGGCCCCCCGTTTGGGATATTTTCGCCTTTGATTGCTACGTCATCAAATCGGGCTTGTGCATTTTGAACAACAAGTCCGGCGAGTCCGCCTTTTAGCGGGTCATCATCAATAACCGTGAAGACCTCCTCGTCAATCTGAAATAACAGGGTACCATCTTCCTGAACCGCGGCGGTCAGTTCGTACCATGTATCAAATTCTGATTCGAACCAGTATTTCCTAGAAGACCACCCGGCGGCCTGTGATTTGACAATTTCGACTGTATTCTCTACGTAATGAATAAAAAACAGGTATCGGTTATCTTCATGTCCCCTATCGTGGAGCGTGAGTCCGATGCTTGGTTCGTCCTGCCTTTGTTCAACGAGTTTTGCTCGGCAGGAAAGGGTGTAATTTTCCCAAGTGAGTTCGCCTGTCATCCAGAGGCTCATAAACCCGGGGAGGAAGATTTCGCCGACAGCTTCGTTATTGTTAATCCACCATTTTTCGACCTGGCGGTCTAGGTTAAAGATTTCCCATTCTTGGGTGTTGTTGTCTTCGAAGTCGTCACGCCAGGTTCCTGCTAGGACACACGGATTGAGAATTGTGGCCATAAGGAGCGTTATGGCTATAAAAATTGTAAGGACTTTCATGGGTTTTCCTTTCTTTGCACAATCTAACAGATTATGCCATTGGAGTGAATTAAACAGTTTTGTGTCTCATCAGCATAAGGGCAGAAAGGGCAGTGTTGTAGGTTTTTCTCGAGCTGCTGTTGCTGTAAGTCAGCGATGCGTTTCTGCCAACGTTGTGCGAGTTCCGCCATCTCCTGTAGGTGAAAAGAGGTGGTAAAACAGGTTTTTGTGCTGGTAAAAAAGAGATGGACGGTTACGGTTTTTTGTTTCGGATAAAGTTTGTGAAGTAGGATGCCGTAGAGTTCCATGAGGGGTCTATCCGCATTACCTTCTTCCACCCGGTGTTCCGTTTTGTAATTGATAATCTGCCAGTGTCCAGCTGCATCCTTAAAAAGCCTCGGAAGGTTTCCGGTGAGGATGTGTTCTCCTATTTGGACGTGAACTGTCCGTTCGGTATAGGTTTCCGCAGCAGCGAGTGCAGTTTTTCCGAGTTCAGAGATGAGGAAGTTATCCGCATGGGTGCGGAGAACAGTGCCATTGGGCAATTGATACTCTTGAGAGACCTTGCGAATAACTGCGTCGAGATTGCGTATAGCGGCAGGCGTTTTTATTTCTCGCAGGACGCGACGTACGACAAAATCCATGTCTATTTGATAGGGCAATTGGTCATTGGCAAATGGCTGTGTATCGGTCCCCTCGGTTTCAGCGGTTATCTCTTCGTCCGCGGGGACGTGCGGCGGGAGGCGCAGGACATGTTCCAAGTAGTATCGTAGTGAGCATTGAACATAGCTAGCAAGTTCATCAACAGAGAGGGACGTACCAATTACGGTGGGTTGCAAAACGTCTTTCGGTGCTGCAGGGAATTCAACTTCGGGTGAAAGAGATTCTTCAGAGTCAATATCCTGTAGGGCTCGGTGTACCGGAATAGGAAGTTCAAACCTGTGGCTGCTTGTTTGGTTATTATGGAAGACCTCTAATTCGACATCGAAGTTCCGCGTCTGGTCGGTTTCATCGATGCCGAGGTGTGTATGGAGCCACTCAAATAGGTTTTGCGGTTTTCCGCTATGAGAGAGGGCCCCGGATAAGATAAGCCTATCCCGTGCGCGGGTTGCTCCGACGTAGAACAGCCTTTTAGTTTCGGCTTCCTCTTTGGCACTCTGACGATTTTTCATTTCAGCAACGACGTAGGGTTCATTTTTATCGTAATTCTCTGCGGGTTTATGTGTGCTGAAACCGATGCCGAATGTTTCATCGATGAAAGGGGGCTGCGTGTTTCTCGAGCCCCGGTCAAGGCATGGCAGGACGACGATGGGGAATTGTTTCCCTTTGGCAGCATGAATCGTCATAATTTGAACTGTCCCCCTGTCTGCATCAACGGGTGCCTCACTCTCGCGAAGCTCGTCCGTAATTAAGATGTCCAGAAATTTAATAAAATCTGATAGGGTTCGTGTGTTTTCATCTCTGTCGAAATTTCTGGCAATATCTAGGAGTTTTTGGTAGTTCGCCCAACGTTGCTGTCCCTTTTTGCCCGTTTTCAAGGTTGCAATCATGCCTGTTTCATTAACTACGGTTAGGATGAGTTGGTTTATTGGGATGTGTTGTGCAACCTGCATGTGGCGTTCTAGCGTGTCTATGGCGTTTTGGAGGTGCGTTGAGCGGGGGTGATAGTTCTGTGCTTTGTCCCAGAAATTGTTTGCTCCCTTCTCCTGTGAAATCTCGTAGAGTTCGTCGTCGGAAATACCGAAGGCGGGTCCGCGGAGGATTCCGATGAGCGATACGTGAGGGGTTGTTTCCACACCGTGTGAAATTTCTTGTGCAGTATCAGAAATATCGTCTGACGTGTCTTTTCTGATTTGGACGAGGCGGTCTTTGTGTTTTGTCTGCGCGTCAAGGAACGTGAGATAGTTCATGATGTCATAGATTTCCTGACGTTGATAGAATCCGATGCCGCCCGTGGTGAGATACGGGATGTCTGCCTCATGAAGAGCGTTCTCAATATCAGGGAGATGCCTTCTGCTCCGGATGAGGATGGCGATGTCTCCGTACTGAATGTTCTGGGGGACTTCATTTCCATTTTCATCAGGTAGCCACACCTTCTCTTCTGCCGTTACCATTTTCTGGATTTTTCGTGCAATAAGCGTGTATTCGTTGGCTGTCTCGTCGTCCTTTGTTCCACAGAGGATTTCTACAGCACCGTTTGATTCGGCAGGTCGCGCTTTGGTAAGTGATTCGTAGGGGACCGCAAATTCAGTTTCGCTTCCCTCCCCCATTAGGCTTCCGAAGAAGTGGTTGACGAATCCGAGCGTCCCGCGCAGTGAACGGAAATTCTCTTTGAGGGAGATAATTTCGCCGTCCTGCCGCTTTCAACCTTCTGTTTCGTTTTTTCGAACACGCGGACATCGGCATTGCGAAACCCGTAAATGCTCTGTTTCGGGTCACCTACGATAAATAGATTTGCGGCTTTGAGGTTATCTGTAAGCAGCATTACTAACTCAAACTGCAATTCGTTTGTATCCTGATATTCGTCTATCATGTAGTATTTGTATCGGTTTATCAATTTCTGTCGGATGTCTTCGTTTTGGGAGAGCAGGTCGCGCGTTTTCACCTGCAAGTCAGTGAAGTCGAGGTGTCCGGTGGAGAGTTTGGCAATTTGGTAAGCGTCGAAGATTCGGGTGTAAAGTGCCAACAGGTCTCGGGTGGTGCTGAGCAGCAATTCGTCATCTGCCCCTGTCCCTTCGATGTCCTTTATATTGCCTGCGGCGGTTTGTAGAAACTTGATTTCGGTTTCAAGATGCTCTGCTTTGGTCCGTGTGCCGAGGAAATTCGGTTTCGCAATGGTACCGCCTTTGGTTGTGATTAAAATTGCAATCTCTTTAAGTAGATTAAGCATCTCTGTCCGGTTGGGTTGCATCACCAGTTTTTGGGTTAAGGTGTTAACCTCTGCTGCATTTTTACCTGTAGCGACCTGCAAAACTGCTTTCAAACACGTTATCCATTCGTCAACGGGGTGCTGATTCCACAATGCATATATGTTTTCGTCGTTTTGTGTGTCATAAATTTCTCTGCTGAGTTTCGCGACGATGTCACGCCTTTCTAGGAGCGTGATAAAGAGCTCATCGAGTTTTTGACGGTTGCCGTAGTGTTGGAGTGCGCGGCGGAGTGTGTCGTGGTGGCTGTCCTGCGGGTCGGTTGCGATATCCTTCAGGGTTTTCTGAAAGGTTTGTTGTAATAGGAGCCGCTTGTCTATGCCTTGCAATATGCTGAAGTTGGCGGGCACTTTGGCGAAAAAAGCGAATTCTCTCAAGATGCGCGAACAGAAGGCGTGAATCGTGGAAATGGGGGCTGTGTTCATCTCTTGTAGGAACTTTTCACGTTGTGCTGTATTTTCAATTTGACTGAGTCTTTCAATTACGCGTTCCTTCATCTCCGCTGCAGCTTTCTCTGTGAAGGTGATAGCGACAATCTGCTGGGGCTTAACGTTCCCCACTTGTAAAATTTTGAGGTAACGTTCGACCAGTACGGTGGTTTTTCCGGAGCCTGCACCTGCGGTAACGCTGATATGGCGATTAATATCGAGAGCCTGTTTTTGTTTCGGTGTAAGTTGCATTTTGATTATTCCTACAAATTAACAAGTTTGTGCTATATTTCTGTTGGCAACGGGACAACGGCTTTCGGGGATACGGAAATACTAACGGTGTCGCCGGGTTTCTTTGTTTGTGTGCCGGGGTTATGGAGGACAGCTTTGAGTTTGAGCGTGTCGGCAATTCTGAGTTCGTATTCTTCGACCCGGCCTAAATAGGTGACCGCATCGACTTTTGCTGTGAACTGATTCGGTGCTGGACTTTCGTTGAAGTGAATTGTCTCGGGGCGGATGGAACAGCGGACAGCTTGCCCAGGGGCGAATTCGTGATAGACGTTTTCGGACTGAAGGGTACCGATAGGCGTTTCAATTGTCACGCCGTTTTCGAGTGTTTTGATGTTGCCTTCGATAAAGTTCGTTTCGCCAACAAAGCCTGCAACAAAAGGGTCAGCGGGGTATTGATAAATCTCTCTGGGTGTGCCAACCTGAACGAAAACGCCATCTTTCATGATTGCCATTCGGTCTGCCATGGAGATGGCTTCGCGTTGGTCGTGGGTTACATAGAGTGTTGTAATTTGGGTTCGGTTGTGTATGTCTTTGATTTCGTCTCGTAGGCTTTGTCGGAGTGCTGCGTCTAAATTGCTGAGCGGTTCGTCAAGGAGGAGGACGCTCGGTTCAATGACTAATGCGCGGGCAAGCGCGATACGCTGCTGCTGCCCACCAGAGAGGGTGTTGACGGGCCGGTCCCAGTATTCGGCCATCTGCACCATCTCAAGGACGGTGTTGATTTTTTGGTGACGCGTCGGTTTGTCAAGTTTGCGGAGTACGAGTCCGTACTCAACGTTTTCGGCGACGGTCATGTGTGGCCATAAGGCGTAGTTTTGAAAAACCATGCCGGTGTTACGCTGATGCGGGGGAACGTTGTTCATGACGGTATCGTCAAATCGGAGTTGCCCTGCATCGGGCCGATAAAATCCGGCTAGCACGCGGAGCAGGGTCGATTTTCCGCAGCCAGAGGGGCCAAGTAGGAAAAATAGCTCCCCAGGTGCGATTGATAAAGAGACATCATTAACTGCGACAGTGGTATCAAACGCTTTTGTAATTTGTGTTAATTCAACCCCTACAGACATGAATCATTGCCTCCCCGTCTCAAAGATTTTTGGCACATCGAAATCCGATAGTGCTGCCTGAAGTTAGATGGTACCAGCGGTCGGCGACGCGTAGGTCTTCAGGACTTCCGCCCCATCCGCCGCCGCGCAAGATGCGAAAGTTTTCATTAGAGGGTGCCGAGTCTCTGCCGAAACGCGGGTTGTTCTGTGGGCTCACTTCATAAAATTGCCCGTTGTATTCGTCAAAACACCATTCCCAAACATTGCCAGCCATATCGTAAAGTTGGTATGCGTTGGGTGGAAAACTGCCGACCGGTGCTGTCCATCTCCATCCATCTAAGTCCCCGCCGAAGTTGGCATCGGCATGTGTTATGATGTCGCCGGTGGGGTATTTTTTTCCGTTGAGATTTCCACGTGCGGCGTATTCCCATTCGGCTTCAGTGGGCAGTCGTTTGTTTGCCCAATTTGCGTAAGCCATCGCATCACGCCATGTTACATGTACGACGGGGGCCTCTGGCCGGTTGAATTTTGGGTCGTGCCACAGGGGTGGTTCGGGATATCCTGTTGCTGCGACGAATTGTTGATATCGGGCATTTGTTACCTCGTGAATGTCTATGTAAAACGCGTCAATAAAGACGGTGTGAACGGGCCGCTCGTCAGCATCTCCTGTTTTTTCATCCGGATTTCCCATAAGAAAAGTGCCAGCGGGGATGAGTCGCATGTGTGCGCCATCTGTTAAGGAGATGTGTGTTTCTGCCGGTTTTGTGGGTGCAACGGTATCTTGTGAGGTGTCGGTGCACGCGCAAAGGAGGCAGGTGAGTAGGAGCATAAGACACTTCATATCAATTTTTCGGCGACCTCCGCTGCAGTTTCAAACAGCTGTTTCTGTTCTTTTTCGTAGAGTGTGCGTACATCAAACCATACCTGTTCCTCCTGTAATCGGCCGATGATAGCGGTGCTGCCTTGTCTGAAGTAGGCTGCTATTTTTTCTGCGGAGCCTACCTGCGGTGTGAGGACGACAGCGACGCTCGGCAATGTCTCGACAGGTAGTGAACCGCTCCCAATTTGTGATTGTGTGTCGGCGATAGTGATTGTGACGGTTTCTCCTAGAATTTCGGTGAGTTTATCTGTAATGTGTGCGGCTGTTTCGCGCAGTTCCTCTACGGGCCGTGTGTAACGCTGCAGCATCGGAAATTGTGAAACCGATAGTGCATCGTGATTGAGATAGGCTTGCAAGGTTGCCCCGAGTGCGGCGATAGTGAGTTTATCTACGCGTACTGCACGCATCAGTGGGTTTTTCCGGATTTTCTGAATCCATTCCGCTTTTCCGACGATGATGCCTGCTTGCGGTCCGCCGAGCAGCTTGTCGCCGCTAAAGGTGACAATGTCTACGCCACTCTCGATGCGGTCAGCGACGACCGGTTCATGCGGTAGTCCGTAAGTGGTAAGGTCAACGAGGGCACCGCTTCCTAAATCCTCCATCGTTGGAATGCCGTGTTGGGCACCGAGTGCTGTCAATTCGGACATCTCGGGGGCTGTTGTGAAACCGACCAATTTATAGTTGCTCGGATGCACCTTGAGGAGAAGTGCTGTGTTTTCGTTAATGGCTTCGGCATAGTCCCGGAGATGCGTTCTATTTGTAGTGCCAACCTCTCGTAGGATTGCTCCGCTTGCGGTCATGATATCCGGGATGCGGAAAGACCCGCCAATTTCTATTAATTCCCCGCGTGAAACGATAACTTCTCTCCCACGTGCTACAGTTTGCAAGGCAATCAGGACGGCGGCAGCATTGTTATTGACCACGGTTGATGCCTCCGCGCCTGTCAATTGCTGCAGGAGGGGTTCGGTGATTCGGTCTCGATGGCCCCGTTTTCCTGTCTCTACGTCGTATTCTAAGTTGACGTAATTCTGTGCGGCGTTCTGAAGGTTTTGACATGCAGCGGTGCCTAGCAATGCACGGCCAAGGTTTGTATGTGTGACTGTACCTGTGGCGTTGACGACAGGCCGTAGCTGGGGTCGCGTTTTTTCCTCAAGCCGTTGGCGAGCTAGTGCGACATATTCTTCTACTTCGGGCAGTCGTGGCAGGGCATCTCCCTTCAGAATTTGGGTTCGGATATCAGCGACGATTGCACGGAGGACTTCTGTGACAAGCGGCCGGGCGTAGGTTAATTGGATGTCCTGTATCTCCGGTAACGCTAGGAGTTTTTCAATTGCCGGGAGCTGACGCAGTAGGTTTTTATTTTCGTTTTGTTTACACGTTTTAGGGGTCAACTTCTTTTTCCATGTGAAATTTATGGGCGATATCGGAGAAAAACCGAAGATTTTTCACTTTTTTCTCACACAACATCGGCTGCGTATAATCGCACGCTAGGAATTTGGGGCTTTTTAGGGCCATATTTGATGCTTATTGATTGCTATTTCCGTTGAAATCAATATCCTCAAAGGTTTTAGCGGTGAGTATCTGATCGAAAAGTGTATCAAGTCGCGAGAATTCCTTGATCTCTCGGATTTCCTCTACAACAGTATCAGAGGTTTCAGGGAATTGGTGCGTCAGCAACTTGATAACATCATCTTGTTTGGTGCGGAACTCACCTTGTGTGATGCCGCGTTGATAACCTTGTTCATCGCCTTGGGCGATGCCGCGTTGCATTACCTGTTCGTAAAAAGGAGATTCTTGCATGATTGCCTCCAATCTAGGGTCTTGAAAAAGCTCTTTTGGATGGACTAAACTCCCGAAAAGGGAGAGTGCGAATAAAAGGTTCGCCCGCATCTCTCGACTGACATCTGCCGCCTGGGTCGTCTCTATACACTTCTCAACCCACGCTTTCGGTGTCATATCAGCGGGCGGTTCCATCAAAGCGGTGAAAGGGAGTAAACCTACAGCTGCAGGGTCTAAAAACGCTTCCCCCGGCAACTCATAAACACGGATGACGTTATACTGGAACGTCACACCGCCCCGCTGTTCGTTTCCATACCTATAGACACCGGTGTCATTTTTCCCCGCAGGGGGACGGAGATAGAACACCGTTGAATAGACGTTTTTGCCGTGTTCAAGGGCAAGGAGACTTGAATACGCCAGCATCCGGAGGTGCATCGGTTTATGTGTGCTGTCGTCGGTTTGTGCCTCTATATGTAGGATAGCCTCCTCATCAGGCAATTGGACGTGAAACGTCATATCGCTATGATGCATCCGAAGCGTGACGTGCTCGGTGTTCAGCTTCCCTAAGATTTTTACTTTTGAGGTCCCCAGTGCTAGCCCTGCTAACGAATCCGGGAAAATCCCCGTAATGAATTTAAAGATTTTATCAAAAAATGCCATAATGATTATTATACCTATATTGTAGAGATATGTCAATATGTTTATCGAGTGTGTAAAGTTTCGGTACACTAGTTCAGTATTCGGGCAAGTAGTCCGCTCTTCATACAAGGGGAAAACTTTTTCCAAACTCACGTTAAATTAAGGTTAAATACACAGGACTTACGTAGCGCGTTGCTAAGTCCTTATGATAATGGGATTTAGAGGGGGACTTAGCGGGCTGGGGGACCCAGCCCCTACGAGCTTATGTTCTAAATTTGCGTAAGTCCTAATACAAAAATTTCATTCTATCGTAATTTTATCATGTTCCGATGAAAATGTCAAACTTTTTGATGTTTCGATCTTTCGAACACTACTGCAACGTTATGGTGAGGGTTGTCAAAAATTCGTTTTGTAGGCGGCGGTTATAGACACGGGCGGCGATTGCGGAGCCGTAGATGTTGCCGATATAGAAGATGCTACTGATGGTGCCGAGTGTCCACCCTTTTGCCGATGAGAGCCCGTCTCGGTGAAAACCGTCATAGGCTTGCCAGCCTGTTACGCTAACGATGAGGAGGGAGCTAAGCACGTCGTTGATGCTGCTGCCAGCGTAGAGTCGTCCAGCCCCCGGTAGGATGGTGGAGAGAAAGCCCGCTATAAAAGGGCTGCGGGTGGGGAGGTTCGCCCCGGCTTTGGCATAATTGTGATACATGGATGCCTTTTCCCTGACCTCTATTGCTTCTGATTCCTGCAAGTCGTTGAAAACTTCGCTCGCTTCGGACCACCGCTTTTGCATCAGATAGGAGAGGCCGATGAGCTGTTGCGATTCAGCACGGTGCCGCGCATCTGTTATGTGTGGTAGGGTTTGATGTAGAAATTTTACCGATTGCTCAAACTGCTCGGCGAGAAAATAGGAGGCCCCGATTTGATAGTAAACCTCGTTTGCAAATGGGCTGCCAGGGTGCGTCTGTAAGAGTTTTTCAAAGGTGCGAATTGCTTGCTCGGTTTTGCCGCCTAAGCGGTAACATAAGCCGATTTTATAAAGAATCTGCGGGGTGTCTACTGGGCTATAGAAGAGATAACGTTGGTATTCGCCTGCGGCTCGGAGGTAGTCGTTTTCGGTGTATAGCAGAAAATCGGCGAACTTTCGGATGTTTTCGGGACTATGATAGTCAGCACGTTCTTGGGTCGCGCTTACGGATAGGCAGGCGATGTTAAGGAGAATTATGAAGGCTAATGTTTGTAACAGATTTACCATTTGATTTCCTTGACGGCTACAGATTTGGGTATTGTGAAATGTAGTATGGGCTTAGCGGGTTCCATGTTGACCTGCGGATTGCTATAGATAATCTGTTCATGTTGAAGGATTTCGGACTTTTCGCTATAGGTGCTGGCGGTAACAGTCATCGGGATATAGTTGAGTCCGATTGGACGATGCGCTTCATACCGTGTCCTTGCGATAATGTGTCCTTTAGGGCTCTTAACTTCGGCAGAGATAAGCTTGTCGTTGCGCATTCCTAAGATGACGGGGCCGTGCTGCGCTTTCGCTTTTTTAGGGGGTGCCCAATAGGTATAAAGCACGCCGTCGACGACATCGTGTTTGTCTAGGGCATAACCAACGGCAGTCAATCCGTATTCGGGTTGTGTGGTCTGGAGGATGGCTTCAATGAATGGTAACGGGATGCGTGCTTCGGAGATGAAACGGAAGGCTTGTTGCTCTGAAGGATAATAGATTTCTAAGACGTTTTTCTTGACGACCATTATCTGCTTAATCGGTTTGGTGACTTCAACGACAACCCGCGCAGCTTTTGCATCGTAGTGGAGTGTGCCGACCGTTCGCTCGGTTTTTCTGTTTTCGGTTAATTCGCGCGTGAAATCTAGGGAGAGGGTTTTCAACGGCGCGGCGTGGAGAACAGAGGTAAGGAGAAATCCTATGAGAAGCGGGGCAATACGTGCAATCCTTTTGAACATAATACCATTTTTATTAATTATTCTATCATTACCGGTTGTTAGAAATGAAACGGAGAACGGAAGACCCAAACTAAAAGTTTATGCTACAAGAAAGAACACAAACTGGAAGTTTATGCTACAAGAAAGAACACAAACTGGAAGTTTATGCTACAATGCTACAACAAAGAACACAAACTGGAAGTTTATGCTACAAGAAAGAACACAAACTGGAAGTTTATGCTACAAGAAAGAACACAAACTGGAAGTTTATGCTACAAGAAAGAACACAAACTGGAAGTTTATGCTACAAGAAAGAACACAAACTGGAAGTTTATGCTACAAGAAAGAACACAAACTGGAAGTTTATGCTACAAGAAAGAACACAAACTGGAAGTTTATGCTACAAGAAAGAACACAAACTGGAAGTTTATGCTACAACAAAGAGACATTTTCAATTAGAAATGGTATAGCTTTTAGGCGTGGCAGTGAGTTTTTAGTATAGCGGACGAGGCAACCTCGCCCCTACGATGTGCTAAATTTGCGTCTGTCCTGCTACTGTTTTTGCACCTCAATCGGTGTACCTGTTAATGAGAATACTTGCCAAACATCCATCTACTAAGCTGCCAACAATACATCCTCCCAATGCCCAAGTGAATCGGAGTTTTTTCATTTCAATTTTATATGCATCCGTGTAAAAAGCGACATATTGTGGTGATTTTCCCAAAGTTCGAGCAGTCGGGACAGAACGTTGTGTCCGCTGTGAAAAGATGGGGCCGAATGCAAGCAAAAAACAACCTGAACTGAACCACAAAGTTTTATTGAGGTGTGCCTTTGCATCGCGTTTTGCATCGGCGATGGCTTGCTTCTCCTCCGCCTGGGAAGCCTCTTCTGCTTGTACCGTTTTCTTTCGGACGATGATTTCAATGGCACCCAAAAACTGTCCCAGCTGTTTATCAATTGCTGCCGTGGAGGGATTTTGTGCACTTATGTGAGTCAGCAAAGGTGATGTAAACATTAGTACAGCCATAGAAAATAACACTAATTTGAAATTAGAATTTAGCCGCATCAGCTTGTTCTCTTGAGGAGCGGGAAACTTTGGGTTTGCCTATCGTTTATAACAGGCGAAAACAACGAATTTTAACGCTTTTTATCGTAAACATGCCCGGTAAAAGTGTCGGGCCAAAAAATTACTAACAGCTTACCATCCCATGTATACGTACTAACAGATGGCGCGAGTGTTCCTTCAGAAAACCAATGAATAGTTCCTTTTTTCTCGTCAAACGGTTCAATGAGTTCGTAAGAGCCGAAGAAAAATTGTTCATCATCTTCATATTGTCGTGTAAAAGTTGTAGTGGTAAGCCGCAGTGTTCCGCCTAATGAATCCACAGTTTTTCCATTGACTTGAGAACGGACCAGGTCATAATCCCCACTAAGTGCGTTAGCGACCTTGTATGCTTTTGAAAAAACTGTAACTGATGCTGTCTCTGACACCTCTTCGTCACCACCGTCTCGTATGGAAACACGCACCGTAACCTTTTCCGGGGGGACAACCTCTTCGTCTTCTAATGGTGGGGCGGTCCATTGTGCTTTACTCTCGGTTTCATTCTTTAAAGTTCCAGCCGATACATCCCACAGGTAGGTTAAGGTATCATCTTCCGGGTCGAAAGTGGTAACTTTCAATTCAACAGTTTCGCCATAATGAACCTCTTCTGGGACAGTAAAGCTGGTAATTTCGGGTGTATCGTTCGTCCAATTCTCAAATTGCTCACAACCGCTGAGAATAATCAGTTGGCAGGCAAGAAGTATAAACACCCCAAGGCGAATGGCGATAAATGGCGATTTTAACGTGATTTTCACTGAACAACTCCTTATACGATCTTTAGATATATTGTATTATACCTTAAATTTTAGCAGATGTCAACGGGTGTGTAAAGTTTTCGTACACCTGTTTAGTATTCGGGTAAACGGTTTCCCGCTCCTATGGGCAATTCATTGTCCGTCGTGTCAGTATCCGGACAAACAGTTCCCCGCTTTCAGGACGATATGTTTATAGAAGCACACAACCCCACACCTCTTAGTCCCATCGGGACGATATGTTTATAGAAGCACAAACCTCTTGCTAATTGCCAATCGCTAATCGCTAATTGCCAACGGTAAATTAATCGCCTGTGATAGATTTTACGGATACCTCGGGGCGCTCTGCCAAGACGCTGTCGAAGAGGGCGCGTCGCTCTGCTGCCAAATCTTCACACACTATCCTGGCGATGTCGGGCCCGACTGCCTGGAGTTTATCCTCCAAACCCGCCTCCTGGATTGGAACAGTGGCGATGAAGGCACCCTTATCCAGATCAAGCGGAAACCCCTCCTCCTGTTTAACACCATCTATGGCATATCGAACACGGCCCATGAAAAGCGGACCATATCCCTCATGGTACTGGAGCTCTACGCTGAGGAGTTCTATAGAATCAGTGAAGGGCACACGGCCGGCCAAGTCAAGCGTCCTAATCGTGATTTTGAGCCTATTAACGTTATCAACAATATGTTTTTTCATCAGAGTTTTCCTTTTTATTGTGAAAGTTAAGATTATCTATAAATAAACATCGAAACTATTCTTTACACAAGTTGCCGGAATGGCACCATGTACAAGAATTTCGGCATCCCGTAATGCTCGAACAAGTGTCTCTAATTCAATGGTTAGATTCGGCGGGCGCTGTGCCTTCGCTTCCAGGCGGCTGCAGCGAAGGCTGCCTCAAAAAATGCCCCATATTTCTAGAATCAACAACCCCTATCAAAAAATTAGGCACTCCATCGTGTTGGTAGGGCGGCCCTGGGCTTGCCGGAGACGGTAACAGGGCCGCAACCTCCTTGACTGGATCAAGGAGATGGAGGCCAGGCAGCAGCGGCTCCTGAATCTCAATTTCGTGGACATAAGCCGGATCGCTCGGGGTAGGAAACCGCATACTACTTGATATTGCATAGTGCAAAGCCACTCCGTACGAACGCGTTATAGAAATGAAAGGACTGTTGATAGTGCTTCTCGCAATATGAAGCATCAACCGATTTGTAGTAGATTCCATCCCGGGGGCCCTGGCAATAAACCACTTTCTATTGGATTATTTCGATACCAATAAGTATTAATGCCTGCCCCTCTATAAAATATCGCCATAGTTCCTCTTTTTAGTTAGGGGCAGTAAGACTTGGAACAGCCCAAGCATCTCCGTTGAGGATGTCCTCGGTGGGACCTCGGAAAATGTTCTTTACGTCTGAAAACCACAATCTTTATTGTAGCATAACGCGTAGCGTGCCTCTTTATAAAAGCATAAACTTCCAGTTTGTGCCTCTTTATCGTAGCATAATCTTCCAGATTGTGCCTCTTTATTGTAGCATAATCTTCCAGTTTGTGCACTTTATCGTAGCATAAACTTCCAGTTTGGGTCTTCCGTTCTCTGTTTCATTGCTAACAACCGGTAATGATAGAATAATTAATAAAAATGGTATAACATGGAATATTTACACTTTCTTTATAGTTTACCATGCACTATGGCTCTGTGTCAAAAGGTTAAAATTTTTCTCAATGGCTTCATTTGAACGAGGCGTAATCTGAGACGGGGTCTATGTATTTACCGTTTGAATCATCTTTAGGGTAGTGTGCGGCTTGTGTTCCGTTGCACCGGAGCAACCGGTCAGCGGTGAGCAGGAAACCGCGCAGGAGCCCGTATTCTTGGATACACGCCATGCCGAAATGGGAACAACTTGGCGTGAAATTACAGGACGGTTTGTCCTGGCTTGAGATGAATTTCTGATACAATCGTATTAAGCCTGTGGCTGCGAGTTTCAATTCGGAGGTTTCTTGCGGATTGAAGCGGATACGCTTCTGCGGTTTTGTAGGTGTAATTGGGTTGACGTGTCGGATGAAGGCAAGGTCAGCGGCTTCGCCTGCAAACGTGGATGGGACAGCAATAATAGCGGATAAACAGAGTATATAGAGGCACATAAGTAGGGGATACATTGGTGAATGATTTAGCATGGGATTTCCTTGACCTCTACGGATTTGGGAGCGTTTTTTTGGGGGTACCCCCTTGTGGTCTCCTTACGGAAAGCATCCGGATGGGACATAATGTCGCGAGAAGAAGATTCCGAGGGTTACAGGCATCATGTCGTTGTTCGGGAGTGAGAAGAAGGGTCTATCCACTCGCAATTCGAGTTTGAGGCGACTTCTAGTCAAACGGAGCATCTCTACTCCACCGACAACATAAGCCCCTAGACCGCTGTCGTCCTCTGTATTAGACTCTTCGTAGTACTCCCACTCATCCCTAAACCAATGTTTTTGTTTTTTTTCAGTTATGGTTGTGTAACTACCTCCGAATATAGAGAATCCGCCTCCGATATAGGGCGTGATGTTCTTATTATTCAAAAAGTAGCGTCCCCCAATTGACCATGCGGCGAACATAAAGTTGTCGTCCCCGCTGTGTCGGAACTCTGTGCCTACAGCATACTTCGATGTCTCATAAGACCAACCGAATTCATAACCGGGTTCAGCAGTTACATCTGCTCCTGGTATAAAAGTTCCAAAGATTCCGACATTCCAAAGGGATTCACCTGCTATTTTTTTGGCTTCCGAGCCCTCATGTTCGGTAACGCTCTCGATGTCCACTGTATCTTCAATCGGTTTGTCATGAACGATTGCGTCAACCAATCTGGGGGCAACTTTAATCATTTCCTCTATGTTCGCTATCCAAAGTTGTCGTTCAACAACGGTGGTGCCGCGGGGTGTCTCTTTAGTAAGGTGTACGAGTACTTTTTCTCCCAGACGGCGGAAGGTTACGCGATAGAATTCGGCTGTTATCTGTGCCTCGTAAACGGGGTCGCTCACATCAATACCGAGTTTCCGGAATTCGGTAGCTATCAGTAGGACTGCGCTTTGTGCATCCACTTCATCTACACCGGGATGGTCGCCGATTAGTAGGGTAATGTGTTCGGCTGCGGTGTCTTGTTGGGCATGGGCTGATAGGAGCGCGAGGCCCGTTAGTAGCAATATGAAAACGTTTCGCATCAAGTTGATTTTCATTTTTTTCTCCTTCTAGAAAGAGGGTGACTAAGTTAAGATATAGGTGTGATATTTTGTCAAGGCACCCACCGCCTAAAGGCGGGGGAAACCTGTGCTTCGTAAACAACAGCACCTCCGAAGAAGTGTCTGACATCGTCTCCACAGGGAGATCCAAGCAGCCTCCTCAACATGAAAGTTGACTTTTATATACAATCCATTTTGACAGTGCTTTTATCAGACCCACGCTTTTACCTATGGCAATCCAAGACACTCAAGTATCTCTGCAGCGTCCATCTGTTCTTTTCCGTGAAGTGCTGTCCCTTTACACAAGTCACACACGGGGGGAGCGAACAGGAACCTAACTCACAACCGGACACTACAAGAATATTATAACATCATGGATTGTATTTGTCAAGGAAAAAAGGAGCGGGCATTTCTCCCCGCGCTAAAGCGTCGGGGTCTCCTGCCCGAAGATTGGTAAAGTTTTTGTCAGTTGCGGTGCGGGGTTATTTAGTTCTCCATATTTTTCGCAGTTTTTTCAACAAACCTCATACTAGAAGAATATACACATATCAAGACTTACGCAGAGCGTTGATAAACCCTTATGCTAATGGGATTTAGAGGGAGCCCTAACGGGCGAGGCGACCTCGCCCCTACGATGCTCCTGCCAAATTTGCGTCTGTCCTGCACATATATAAAGTGAATCTGTCCAACTAAATGAATTAGAAATAGTATAAGTAGACAGAGTCATTCAGTTTTCCATATTTCTGACGTGCAATAAATTGCGCGTCTACGAATGCACCCTGCTTGAAAAGACGATAGCAGGCGGATACGGATGTCACTCGTTTGTAATGCCCCACATCCGCACCTTCTGCCACCACGACCCGCTCTGGAACAATTCACGCTCGTCGTAATCTACTTCACCATCAAACAGAAGGGTGACATGAACAGATAGGTCATGAGGCGTGTTGTTTGTGAGTTCAACAGCCAGCCTCGGATTGTGAGGGTCAAGGCGGAAGTCTCGACTAAAACTCTCGGTAAGCGCAAATTCGTGTTTCGTATTGTAGATAAACTCACCGTTGGCGGTCTCAGTAAAATCAGTGGAGACAAGAAGTTCCAACTTTTCAGGGGCTCCAGAGTCTCCAATCTTTTCTATTTTCCAGGAGTTGTCGTTGCGCCTCTGAGCAATCAGGGTAATAGGGGTGCCATTTATGGAAAAATTTTCAAAATTTACTCGGCCGTCGCCTCGAATAAACATATTCAGAATTCTAAGCGTCCCATCATCAAGGACAAACATCTCGATATCTGTTCCAGGATAAAAGCAACTTTCCCCAGGCTGTAAGATATCCCCTGCTTTGCAGAAGGGGCCATCAGTAGGTTCAGTTGGGGTCGGAGGACTGGGTAAGGTAAATTCTATCTTTACGGTCGCTATTTCAGGAACGGTCGTTTCTTCGCTATCTTCGCCACAACCTGCAACGAAAATAGATAGGGAAACTAAGACTGTCATTAGGAGAATTGACAAAGTCATTTTTCCAGTCATAACGAACATTTTCATCATAAACTCCTTTTGCATGATTTTCGATTGGATTGGGCAATCGTATTGTTGAATGGAAGGATGGCAGACAACAATCCGCCATCCTTCCAACTTTCTCTGGTCCGTCCTACTTGCGTATCAACATCTTACGCGTGGCGGTGAAATCGCCTGCGGTGAGTGTGTAGAAATACACACCACTTGCAACAGGTTCACCGACTGCGTTTCTGCCATCCCAATAGGCGGCACGGGTGCGAGTCTGATAGGTGCCTGCACGTTGATGTCCTAAGTCTAACGCCCGGACAACACGCCCTTGGATGTCGTATATTGTCAATGATACATCCGCAGATTTGGACAACTGATAGGGTATCCATGTCTCCGGGTTGAACGGGTTCGGATAGTTGGCAAGCAGCGCGGTTTCTTCGGGGGCAACCAGTGCCAAGAACTGCTCAAGCACAGCGATCCCCGCTGATAGGTGTGAGAGGTGTTTCCCGATGCGCGCGCCTCAGTGAGCCACGCTTGGAGTTGGGCTGCGGTGAAATGGGAGTGCACCTGTGCGCGGGCAGCGGGCGCGGCTGCTGCCGCAGTATCTACCGCCGCTGCTACCAATATGAAATCGTCTACGTCGACGACTTCATCGCCGTTGACATCTGCGGTGTTGGTGCCGGTTTTCCCATACTGCAGTCCGACCTGTGCCAAATCTTGGACATCCACGACCCCATCACCGTTCACATCCTCTTTGCGGGTTACCGGTGCGGGGGTATCAGGCGGTGCACCAGCTGACGGAAGAACACCAAGAGCTATGCCGAATGGACCCCCTACTCAATCCTAATTGTGACGAGGTCTTCAATGTTTGATCCATCCAAGTTCGCACGTTGGATTTTATCCGTGCCAAAATCTGTCCAATACATCTTGCCACCCTCAACATCTAACGCTATGCCTATGGACTACTCAATCCTTGTGTGACGAGGTCTTCAACGTTAGAGCCATCCAAGTTCGCACGCTGGATTTTATCCGTGCCATAATCTGTCCAATACATCTTGCCACCCACCACATCTAACGCTATGCCGTCTGGACTCCTCAATCCTTGTGTGACGAGGTCTTCAATGTTTGAGCCGTCCAAGTTCGCACGTTGGATTTTATCCGTGTTAAAATCTGTCCAATCTGTCCAATACATCTTGCCACCCACCACATCTAACGCTATGCCGTCTGGACCCCTCAATCCTTGTGTGACGAGGTCTTCAATGTTTGATCCATCCAAGTTCGCACGTTGGATTTTATCCGTGCCAGAATCTGTCCAATACATCTTGCCACCCTCTACATCTAACGCTATGCCGTCTGGACCCTCAATCCTTGTGTGACGAGGTCTTCGATGTTTGAGCCATCCAAGTTCGCACGTTGGATTTTATCCGTGTACCAATCTGTCCAATACATCTTGCCACCCACCACATCTAACGCTATGCCGTCTGGCCCTCAATCCCTGTCGTGACGAGGTCTTCAATGTTTGAGCCATCCAAGTTCGCACGTTGGATTTTATCCGTGTCATAATCTGTCCAGAAAATCGTCAACAGGTCTTCGCCTCTACTTGCAGTGACGAGGACTTCTGTGGTCAGCGCGGGGCCTTTATAGGTTGTGATCGCGCCATCTGCCACACTGAAGGTCAACGCACTATCCCTGACAAAGTCGGTGCCATCAAAATTCAGTTTGACCCTTATTTGTCTATCGCCGAGGCGTTTCACGGTAGCGGTGTCTACTGCTACCCCCTTGATGCCGGAGACTGTCACGGCGTTTCTGATTTTGGCAATATCCTTTTCGTAAGTCGCATCGGACAGGCTCAGCGTAACGACGCTGCCATTTAGCGTCGCCTCTGTCAATGGGGACACCATCGAAGCGGAAACACTTTCCTTAACGGGGGTAACAGAGACTTCTGCGGTTAATGCCGCTCCCGTGTAGTTTGTGATTGCGCTTGCTGCCACGCTGAAGGTGAGTGTCGCAGTCTTGTCAAGGTTGGTACCGTCAAAATCGAGTGCAACTGTTATCCTTCTATTACTGAGGCGTTTCACTTTTGCAGTGTTTATTTTTACACCAGTGATGCCCGATACCGTCACGGCGTTGCTAATTTTGGAGAGGTCTCGCTCATAAGTGGCACCCGTAAGGGTCAGTGTGACAGGGTCCGTATTTAGTGTCGCCTCTGTCAACCGAGATACAACCGAAAGGCTTTCCTTATGAGCAGTGACAGCTATTTCTGTAGTCAATGCCGCTCCTGTGTAGTTTGCTATAGCACCCGATGCAACGTTAAAGGTCAGTGTCGCATCCGTGTCAAAGTCGGTGCCGTCAAAACCGAGTTCAACGGTGACTTTTTTATCACTGAGACGTTGCACCTTAGCGGTATTTACCGTTACACCAGTAATACCCGATACCGCCACCGCATCCCTGATTTTGGAGAGGTCTTGCTCATAAGTGGCACCTGTCAGCGCCAGTGTGACAGCACTCTCATTGAGTGTCGCCTCTGTTAATAGAGACACAACCGAAGCAGAGATATTTATCTCAACGCGTCCCTCAATAGCAGTGACAGGGATTTCTGTGGTGAAGGCATCTCCCGTGTAGCCTGCTATAGCCCCCGATGCAACATTAAAGGTCAGTGTGGTATCCGCATCGAAGTTCGTCCAATCAAAATCCAATTCAAAGGTTATTTCTGTGTCGCTGAGGCGTTGTACTGTTGCCGGATCTACCGTTACGCCAGGGATCCCGGATACCGTCACTGCATCTCTGATTGTAGAAACGTCCGCCTCGTAAATCGGACCTGTCAGTGTCAGTGTGACCACACTCTCATCCAAAGTCACTTCTGTCAACGGAGACACAACCGAAGCAGCAACGCCTTCTTTAATAGCAGTGACAGGGACTTCTGCGGTGAAGGCATCTCCCGTGTAGCCTGCTATAGCACCCGATCCCACGTTAAAAGTCAGTGTGGCATCCGCGTCAAAATCAGTGCCATCAAAGGTAAGTGCAACCGTTATCTCTGTGTCGCTGAGACGTTGAATTTTAGAAGGATCTGCTGTCACACCATCAATCCCGGTTACTGTCACTGTATCTCTGATTGTAGAAACGTCCGCCTCGTAAATCGGACCTGTCAGTGTCAGTGTGACGACGCTCTCATCCAAAGTCGCCTCTGTTAATGGAGACACAACCGAAGCAACAACGCCTTCTTTAATAGCAGTAACGGGGACTTCTGCGGTGAAGGCATCTCCCGTGTAGTCTACTATAGCCCCCGATTCCACGTTAAAGGTCAGTGTGGCATCCGCGTCAAAATCAGTGCCATCAAAAGCAAGTGCAACCGTTATCTCTGTGTCGCTGAGACGTTGCACCGTGGTCAAGTCTACCGTTACGCCATTGATACCGGATACCGATACGGCATCTCTAATTTTGGAAATGTCCTGTTCATAAGTGTGTTCGTTTAGTGTTAATGTGACGACACTCTCATCCAAAGTTGTTTCTGTCAAAGGTAATGTAACCGAAGCAGAAACCTGTGAGGGTTCGTCAAGCACGCAGGTGATGGATGTTCCAGAAGGTGCGTAACGCGTCAGAACGCGAACGTCACCCCTCGGAACAAGTGTAAGCCAGCCGAAGTTAATACTACCACCAGCCTGAGACCTGAAGCGACCTTGGATCACAATCCCGCTTCCATCAGAAGTATGGCCAACCAGGACGGTATGCGCCTCATTTACCGCAAAGGTATCTCTCGGAAATTCAAGTCCCTCACATAAGCGCGTTGCACGATCCAAGAGTGCTTGAAATTTATTTCCTGAAGCTGCGAAAAGATCACTTAATGCAGGATCTTCCGGCACAGTAACCGCTTCAGCAACACGGTTTACGCCTTGAAAACTACATACCAACACTATCATCACAAAAATTGACACGGTGATTTTTTCAGTCATAACGAACATTTTCATCATAAACTCCTTTTGCATGATTTTCGATTGCACTGGGCAATCGTATTGTTGAATGGAAGGATGGCAGACAACAAACTTCCCCCCTTCCAGATTTTGTACTGCTAACGGTTATTCAGACCAAAAATTAGCAAAGTTAAGACAAGTTTTGTCGTTGAAATTCCATAGGTGTCAAATATCCTAACGCCGAGTGCGGGCGTTTTTGATTCCCTCTAGCGTCAATACCAATGCCCCAAAATCCGTGTCAAATATCCTAACGCCGAGTGCGGGCGTTTTTGATTGGACACTTGTGTGATAAAATGACCGATGTGATGTCTCGCTTCCGTGATATCCTTGTCCTCGTTGAGATGCACTTCTTCCTCCTTGAGGGTTCGGATAAGTCTTTCAGCATACCTGTTCTCCCAAGGACACCCTCTTCGGGCTAAGGAAATCTCATAAAGTCTGACATTTCTCAGATGTATCAAGAAAGTAGTAATCATATAGAGTTCGCAGGTATAGCCAACTGAAAATATGATATTTTGAAAAAGTTTCTTGACTTTTAATGCATGAGATGGCATCGTAATTGTTGATAATATTGACTTTAGGAGGTCATCTCATGCAAGAGAAGCTTATCAAATCTACAGAAATTTTTCAAGAACTTTTTCTACTTACTTTCAGCGTATGTCCGAGCGTATAGTTAGGACGCTATTGTCGGTGTGTGTGCTGTCTTTTTGGTCTTTTTGCGTAATTTTCGATTGCATCGGGCAATCAGATTGTTGAATGGAAGGATGGCAGACAACAATCCGCCATCCTTCCCCGTTTCTCTGATCGCCTTACTTATAGTTTGTATCAACATTTTACGCGTGGCAGAAAAATCGCCTGCGGTGAGTGTGTAGAAATACACACCGCTCGCGCCAGGTTCACCCTGCGCGTTTCTGCCATCCCAATAGGCGGCACGGGTGCGAGTCTGATAGGTGCCTGCACGCTGATGTCCTAAGTCTAACGCACACACAACACGCCCTTGGATGTCGTATATCGTCAATGATACATCCGCAGGTTTGAACAACTGATAGGGTATCCACGTTTCTGGGTTGAACGGGTTCGGATAGTTTGCCAATGTGAACCACCCCTCAATAAATTAACGCGAGTTTGAAAAAAAGTTTTGACCTAGAGCGTTCTGTGGTAGTTTTAGCAAAAAACAGCACAAACTAGGAAGTTTATGCTACAATTATTCCGCTTTTTTCGCGATGAAAAAGGTTTAGAGCAAACGGATATTTATTATCAAGCTCACGTTAAATTAGGTCTATCAGACGACTATTGATTCCTTAAGGTTAATCTCCAATTTCCTCTATTTCCCATGAGCCATCAGCGCGTTTATTGGCAACAAGGGTATAACGTTTACCATTGATATTTGAATCCTTAATATTCAGGCCTCGGCCGACAGTAAAGAACAAGAACTGTGCGCTTCCGTTATCAAGAATAGTCAGCTCGTCATTGGTCCCAGGGTACGTACAACTGTCACCGGGTTGGAGAATATCACCGACTTGACATACCCCCTGTTCTGCGGGTTGAGGCGGTTGTTCCGGTTGCGTTTCAACCTCTTGTTCTGCGGGTTGTTCCGGTTGCGTTTCAACCTCAACAGGCTCCGGCGACTCATCGTCTGCCCCGCAGCCTATTAAAAGAGTTATTGAACAACCGATTAATAAACCCACTAAGATCAATATGAGGTGTTTTTGCGTCAATTCGTTGTTTCTAAACATAAGTAGAACTCCTTTTTAGAAAAGTGTCAAGTGAGTGCTGAAGCTCTCGCTTGATCGAGAATACTTGAAAGTCTATTTTCGTATCAACATCTTGCGCGCAGCGGTGAGTGTATAAAAATAGACACCATCCGCTATAGGTTCATCGAACGCGCTTTTGCCATTTGCTCGGTTTTGAAGCCTCTTGGCTATGAAACCGAGGTTTCCCCAGCCTTTAGGCTGTGGGTGCTATCACCTATTGCTTCTCATGATAAAGAGCATATCTTCCGCAAGCTCTGTGAGCACTTCTACTAAATCTCTATTTAGACGGGGGCTCACTTGACAAGGTCCATCAATCTCTAAAAAATAACCTGTGAACTCAAAATCTCCCCTGATCGTTTCAAAGTCCTGTTCAGGAATATCGACTACAAAACGGAACCCGTTATTCCGTACTTCAATAGTCCCTGACCTGGGTTTACCTACTTCAAATTCTGATAATTTACCATCTGGAATTGACCGGAAACCCTTAATAAAATCTCCTCCAGGAGGCTCCGTAATAAAATCTGCTCCAGCAAATTTAACGGAGGCCCGCTTGGATGTTAGAACCGGCCCACCTGCTACCAGGAGACTATCACCCGGTGAGGCAGCAACTGCAACGAGATCTCCATCTGATAACAAAACCAACCCACGATTACCTACCCCAAATACAATAGGTGTCCCTCTATAATCTTCATCTAAAGGAGGGATCCGGCAGCCGACAGTGACCTGAAAAGTTATAGGCGTTGCCGTTGCGTTGGCCTGTCCGCTGTCGTCTGCGGCGGAAACAGTAATTGTTGTCACGCCACCCCCCATACCTGTGATAGTCAAGGTAGTGCTATTCACTGCTACAGTAGCGATAGTCGTGTCATTAGAAGACGCGCGGATGATATGTGTGTCCCAAAGATCGGCATCGGTTATGTTGACTACTACCCTTGCCTCGTCATCCACACCAAGCGTCTGATCGGATATCGCCGCAATCACCGGTTGATTATTTTTTTCAACAATCACCGGTTGGTTATTTTCCTCTTCTTCAATTTCCCCGCACCCAACAAGAACGAAGGATGCAAGCAGAAGGGTTAGGATCAACGCGAAGCACTTTCGAGCTATAGATAACCTTTTCATATTCATAAGCAACTCCTTTTGATTAATTTCCGATTGCACCGGGCAACCGTATTAGTGAAAACACTGAATAAAACCCAATGCAACAAAAATAGCCCGCGACGAAACATTTCGTACAAGACGAAACTCGCGCGAGCACAAATAGAGTCCCGCAATAAGTGCTGGGACTGTTAAATTTCTAATAATAGTTAATTTATAATTAACATTTAGAAGGGGGGGGTAATTATCGTTAATTTAATATTAACGATATGTTTCGAAGCTGAACAAACGCAAGCACGACAAGGATTCGCACCGCCTGCACAGCAACTGTACGGCACGGCTAAAATCGGTTTTGGGATGCTAAAATTGTGGTGCATTTTCTGCATCTTTTTTACCTGCATTTGCTTTATGGTTCGGAAAATTGCACGGGTTGCATTTTCCTTACCGTGTGTTAATCAATATAAACTTGATAACATCGGACTAAAGTTTGGACGATGTGTCTGCGTTTGCTGAGAGGGACAGAGATGGACTCATCTCTTTATTACCGCGTCCGGGCGGCATATCGGACCTCTCCCGATTTATAACAAATGGTGCCCGTGTTTGAAGGCATAGCATCAGACCGAAGTAAGCACGGTTTGCTACACACGAAGGCACAATCGTTAAAATTGTCGAACGGCGACATCAGACCGAAGTAAGCACGGTTTGCTACCCCTGATGCGACCGGGTGCCAAAAAACGAGCAGAATCTATCAGACATTTTCCAAACTTTCACTTTATCACTTTAATAATTATACAAACAATTGCATTTTTTGTCAACTTTTTTTGAAAAAAATGACAAATATGCCTGTACAACATCTTTTTTTGCGATGTGTTTGGTGAAAATCGTTGATTTTTCCGTTCACATATTTCAGTGTACAATATTTCACGAAAAAGGTCAATTAATTTTTCAGGACTTACGCAGCGCGTTGATAAAGTCCATAGATAATGGGATTTAAAGTGAGACCTAGCGGGCGAGGTGACCTCGCCCCTACGAGGTTCCTACTAAATTTGCGTAAGTCCTATTTTTGATATTTTGCCAGAGGTATTTAGAATGGGCAATCGCTTGCACAGCACGCTCCTACAGAAGAAAATCGCGTGCCCAGCACGCTCCTACAGAGCTGCTATGAATGAGGTTCCGCTGAATAGAGGTGGACATCCCGTTGTGGGTAGGGAATTTGGACTTCGTATTCCTTAAATTTTTCCCAAATCATAAAGTGAAGGTCGCTGTTAATATCAAACCGCTCAAAAGCGTTCGGAATCCATGATAATAGTTCAAAATTTAAGGTGTATTCACCGAAGTTGGTGAATCGAACGGATGGTGCGGCGACATCTTCTATTTCAGGTATCGGTTCTTTAAGGACTTCTGGGTGTGCATGTGCAACTTCAAGTAGGGTTTTTTTGACGAGCTCTACGTCCGATTTATATGATACGCTGACAGGTATACGTATGCGGAAGAAGTTGTTATAGTGTGTGAGATTGTGAACTGATTCCGAAATTAATTGTGAGTTCGGAACGATAATCTCCTTTTCATCGAGGGCGACGATGACTGTCGATCGGAAATTGATGGAGCTCACTTTGCCAAATACGTCTATATCCATGATTTCCACAAGATCGCCGATCTTGATCGGTTTCTCAAATATCAGGATAACACCGGAGATTAGGTTCGATGCAAGATTCTGTAGACCGAAACCGATACCGATACTCAATCCACCGAAGATGAGTGCCATGCTTGTTAAATCTAAACCGAGTATCCCGAAGCTGATAAGAACGCTGATAGTGATAAGGGTAACGTGAAAGAAACGGAGTATAAGAAATTGGGTGTGTTGTTCAATTTGAAAAGCTTGTAAAACTTGTCGGCGCAGCACCCATTGGGCATATTTTGAGAGGACAAACGTGCCAAAGATGATAACGAATGCGTAGAAAAGTTTCTCTAATGTCAGTTGCCTTCCATCTTCTGTGGATACTTGTTGCTGGTCGTTTTCTGAGGATGCTTCCTGCTCAGCTTCGGTCTCATCCTGCTTTTTGGAGGGTTGGAATAGGTCCGTGAGGGATGTTGTTAAGAATTCATCCAGCTCGATGGTACCTATTCCTGATAGATTAAACGCTAATCCGATTCCTATACCGACAACGATGAGAAAGAGCAGTGCAAGCAATCGGGTTCGGATGTTTTGAGGTATTTCCATCCGATTGAAAAGTCGCCTGAAACTTCGACGTGAAATTTCGGCAAGCACTAAAGCACCTATTAGAATTCCGACAAACGTCAGATGTTTGAGGTTAATTGTATTTAGGAGTTGTTGGAACCATTGACTCATTTTATATCCATCCTAAGCGCGTTCCGTGCGCGTAGTGTCCGTTCTATCTAATCCTATATTCCGAGAGGCAGTCCGATGTTTGCGATAAGTGATAGCCCAAATAGGCCAATGAGAAAACCGATACCGATAGAGATGGCAAATCCCACTGCGGCATAAAGGAGTTGAATACTTCTTGCCTTGGCTGTATAAGCTTCGGTGTAAAATAGGATGTATTCCTGCGATTTTTCAAGCAGCCGGGCTGCTGGCGGTGTTGACTGATAGATGTATGCGATGAGCAGTCCTACTGGGCCTAGGAAACAACCGACAAGGAGCCATAGAATTTTGGTGACATCAACTTCTGCCTCCTGTTCGGCAATCATTCGGGCTTGGTGTTGTTCATTATTCATTGCTAGCTTTCCTTTACAGTCTGTGAATTTGATAAATAATTGACGCATTTTTTGTCCAAAGAGAACCCTTTCGGTATAATGGAACAAGAATCTCTAACAAAAGGAGTTCTCTCAATGGATATTATACCATTTTTTAATTATTCTATCATTACCGTTTGTTAGAAATGAAACGGAGAACGGAAGACCCAAACTGGAAGTTTATGCTACTACAAAGAGGCACAAACTGGAAGTTTATGCTACAAGAAAGAGACATTTTCCAATTAGAAACGGAGAACGGAAGACCCAAACTGGAAGTTTATGCTACTACAAAGAGGCACAAACTGGAAGTTTATGCTACAAGAAAGAGACATTTTCCAATTAGAAACGGAGAACGGAAGACCCAAACTGGAAGTTTATGCTACTACAAAGAGGCACAAACTGGAAGTTTATGCTACAAGAAAGAGACATTTTCCAATTAGAAACGGAGAACGGAAGACCCAAACTGGAAGTTATGCTACTACAAAGAGGCACAAACTGGAAGTTTATGCTACAAGAAAGAGACATTTTCCAATTAGAAATGGTATTATAACACGTTTCTGCAAAATAGACGAGTTTTTTTGGGGTGTGTAATACAAACGGGTGTACAAAAACTTTACGCACCCCAAGTTTAGTATTAAGTAGACACTTTTTCCGTTTCATGATAGACTTTATGTTACGCAGGGTTCTATAAACATATCGTTTCTAAGGAGATGCAATTTGAAAGACAGATTAATCGTCGCATTGGACACAGATGATGGTGAAGATATTGATTGGTTATCAGGAACACTTATAGACATAGTGCCGTGGGTTAAGCTCGGTTTTCAGGCGTTCAGTACTCTTGGAATTGAGGCTTTTCTGTGGTTGACCGGAAGGGGTCACAAGGTTTTTGTTGACCTAAAATTCCATGACATTCCGAACACAGTGGCACGCGATGTCGGGATGATGACAGAACACGGTGCAAATATGATTAACATGCACGCCTCCGGCGGCCTTGAAATGATGCAAGCTGCACGGGCCAGTGCAGAGGATGCTGCGGACACAGCGCGAATTCGGAGGCCTATCCTGCTCGGTGTGACTATTCTAACCAGTATTGGCGAAACCGGCTTTCAACAGGATTTCGGCTCGGAGCGGCAACTGACAGAGCAGGTTGTCTATCTCGCGCAGTTGGCACAGGCAGCGGGGCTAGATGGCGTTGTCGCATCTCCGTTAGAAATTGAAGGAATTCGGCAGACATGCGGGGATAGGTTTTTGATTGTGACACCGGGCATCCGTCCGGAATGGGCAGAAAGCGATGATCAGCGGCGCATCGCTACGCCAGCAGAGGCAATTCAGCGGGGGGCGGATTATATTGTTGTCGGCAGACCCATTGTTGAGGCGGAAGACCCTCTGGAGGCTGCTGTAATGATACTCGAAGAGATGAGAGAGGCATAACTTTATGAACATTATCTGTATCTGTTTAGACACTTTTCGCGCGGACATTATCGGTGAAGGTAAGAAGTTTAGCCACGTGCAAACGCCAAACCTAGATGCGTTTGCGGCCGAGAGCGTCCGTTTCACCCGCGCGTTTGGCGAAGGACAACCGACGCTTCAGGTGCGCCGGGGTTGCTTCACAGGCATGCGGAGCTTTCCATGGAAATATAATTTCGATCGCCGTGGACATTGGCATCACGCCCCCGGCTGGCATAAAATCCCGCCGGAACAGGATACGCTCGCAGAGGTCTTGTTGGAACGCGGTTATCTGACCGCACTCATAGCTGATACGTACCACATGTTCAAGCCGACTATGAACTTCTCGCGCGGGTTTGCACATTTCGATTTCATCCGTGGACAGGAATCTGATAATTGGCACAGCGGTGACCCTCGGTTGATTGAGGCACAACTCCGAAAACATGTCCGTGAACCGCTCAATTGGAGACGGCATGCAGGACTCGTGAACTATCTACTTTCGCAACGACATCGGCAATCGGAGGATGATTACAGTTGTGCTCGTGTGTTCCGTGCTGCTGCGGATTGGCTTCAAGACAATCACACTGTCGGGCCGTTCTTTTTGTGGGTAGACAGCTTTGACCCGCATGAACCCTGGGATCCGCCGAAATCTTATGCGGATATCTATTTTCCAGAGTATTCAGGGAAAGATTTCATCACACCGGGCAGCGCAAATGAAGGAGATGGACCGACTGAGGCTGAACGCAACCGTATTGAAGCACTCTACCTCGGTGAGGTGACGTTCGTTGACAAATGGGTGGGGGTGTTATTGGATAAACTTGAGGCGTTGAATATCCGGGAGGAGACGCTTGTTGTCGTGATGTCTGACCACGGGACGCAACTCCGAGACCACGGCGGTTTTGGGAAGGGGGCAAACAAGCTACACCCGTTCAACACGCAGCTAAATCTCATGATTCGACATCCGGATGGTCCGAATGACAAAGATATTTCGGCGTTTGTGCAAAACCATGACCTTATGCCGACGCTGCTGAATCTGCTTGATATTCCGTGCAGTTGGACAGATGGTGAGAATATGTGGCCACTTGTTACACAGCAGAAAGCATTTCTACGTGAACGGATTATCACGGGCTGGGCAGGGTTTACTACAGGCAACGCTGTCGGACGCGTAAGTGTACGCGATAATCGTTGGAACTTCTGCACCTCGGTAGGCTATAAGGAGGAGCGGGGTGCTCAGCTCTTTGATGTCCTGAATGATGTTGAGGAGAAGCGGAACGTTGCAAGTGAGCATCCGGAAATTGTCGCGGAACGTCAGCGTGATGTGGAGGCGTTGATTGGACAACCGCTGCCTGGGCATTTTATTGAGGTTTGTGACCCAGGGCATGCCCCGATGCGGCAATGGCTACAGAAAAAGTTGGCGGAGATGTAGTCGGAGCCACACACCGAATTTTTTAAGTTGATGCAGATTTAATTTTTAGATATAATAATCGGATAGGCAATTAAACCTCACTCTCTTTTATTTTTGTAAGGAAACTATTATGCAAAAAAGACGCGCTAGAACGCGATATTGTAAAGGTGAATTAATTGAACGCGAAGATTTTTCTGAAGATTTAGCCGCGTTCAAATTCCGGACCGATATGGAGCTGCCGTTTATTCCTGGGCAATATGCGACTATCGGTTTTGAAGTGGATGAAAAAATCGTCCAACGGCCCTACTCCATTGTCTCCTCTCCGCATGAACCGTTCATGGAGGTTTTCGTGGAATTGGTGCCGGAAGGGGCAACAACCCCGCTATTTTGGGAACTCAAATTGGGGGACACGGTGTTCATTCGGGACCGGCTTGTTGGGAAATTTGTGATGGACACAGAAAGCGGTATGACAAGGCATATCATGGCAGGCACAGTCACAGGGGCTGCGCCGTATATTAGCATCGCTCGAACACAAAAGATTGAGCAGGAACAGGGGAAACCGAGTCAGCATCAAATCCTCTCGATTGTAGGGGCGAGCCGCTCTTGGGAGCTGGGCTACTACATGGATGAACTCAACGAGCTCGCGGCGCAGGAGGAATGGTTCACGTTCGTTCCGACGGTAAGTCGGCCGTGGGAGGACACGGAGTGGCAAGGTGAAAGCGGTCGTGCTGAAGACGTAATCAGAAAATACGGCGATGAGCTCGGGTTTGACCATACGAACGCTGTTGTTTATGCATGTGGGCATCCCCAGATGATCGAAAATGCGAAGGCTATTTGGGGTCGGGCACGGTTTCCGGAGGAGCGGATTAAAGAGGAAAAATTCTTCGTGATTAAGGAGTAGCCTTTTTAAGCGAAAGACCTACAAATGCATGCTGAAAACCTTTGACATTTCGACCTGCAAAATATCTAAGAGCTCCCTTTTCAAGTCAATTAGGGCAGCATCGGTGACATTTCGGGGGCGCGGGAGCGGAACAGCGATTTCTGCCTTCAATGTTGCTGGTCTGGCTGTGAGTACATAGATTTTATCAGCGAGGAGGAGGGCTTCCTCAATATCGTGGGTTATCAGGAGGATGGTCTGTCCGTCTTTGTGCCAGATATCGAGCAGGATGGATTGCATCACGGTGCGTGTCATTGCATCCAGTGCGCCAAAGGGTTCATCTAGCAGCAGAATTTCTTTTCGAAAAAGCAGTGTCCGTACGAGGGCAGCGCGTTGCCGCATTCCGCCTGAAAGTTGGCTGGGATAATTCGATTCAAACCCGTTCAACCCCAATTGCGCTAAGAGTTTCATCGCTTCTGTTTCCGCTTTATCCAGGGGCTCCTTCTGAATTTCTGGGCCGATGAGCACGTTCTTTAGGACGGTTCGCCACGGCAATAGGAGGTCTTTCTGTTGCATATAGGCGAACGCCCGCGTGTTATCTTGGAGACGCTTGCCGTTGAGATAAATTTCTCCGGTGTCCGGTGAGAGCAGTCCCGCGATGATATTAAATAACGTGCTTTTCCCGCACCCCGAGGGGCCGAGGAGGGTGACAAACTCGCCTTCATCAACGCAGATGTTTAGCTTGTCCAATACCTGTAGGTGTGTGTTGTCCTGTGCAAAGGTTCGTGTGAGATTTCTGATTTCAAGTTTCGGCATAGTATTATTGACGTGCGCTGCGCTGGCGAAAAAATCGGATGAGTGGTGTGACATAAGGTTCATCCGTTCGGATGTCAATAGAATCGATTTGGCTTGTTCGGAAAGCCTGCTGTCGTTCCGCGTCGGCGTTCTTGTTGAATTCAGCGTATAGCTGGCGTGCCTGTTCTGACCTTGTGTCAACAATTATCCGCTCCCCAGTTTCAGCATCCGCTAGTTCTATCAACCCGACGTTTGGTATTTCCGCTTCCCGCCGATCCTGTAGGATGATGGCGATTAGGGAATGCCGTTTGCTGCTCAATCGGAGCTGCTTTTCGTACCCTGTATCCTTAAAATCGGAGATAAGAAAGGCAACGCTGTGCCGTTTGAGAACCCGCTCGGCGAATGCTAATGCGGATGTAATATCGGTGCCCGGTTGCCGAGGCTGAAAATGGAGGATGTCGCGAATGATACGCAAAACATGTCTTTTGCCCTTCCGTGGCGCAACATAGTGTTCAACCGTATCGGTGAAACATATAAGTCCGACCTTGTCGTTGTTTTTGATAGCAGAAAATGCCAGTAGGGCAGCAATTTCGGCGGCAATCTCCGCCTTTGTGTTCCGACTAGTTCCGAACGCTGTGGAGGCACTCATATCCACGATTAACATCATCACCAATTCGCGTTCTTCCACGTACTTTTTGATATAAGCCTGTCCCATGCGCGCTGTGACGTTCCAATCGATTGTCCGGATTTCATCGCCTACCTGATACTCTCGCACTTCATCGAACGTGATGCCTTGCCCTTTGAAGACGCTTTTGTATTCGCCAGCAAAGACGGTGTTGACTAACCGATTTGTGAATATTTCAATGTGCCGAATCTTTTTGAGGATTTCTTTTTCTTTATTAGCCATCTTATTTTTTTAAGATTAGAATCCAATCCATGTTGATACGTTCTTCTCTCGGCACCTTAATGAAGTGTTTGATAATCTCCGAACCGAAGTAGGTTTCAATTTCAAACCCGATTTTTTCGGCGATTGGCATGAGGTATCTCCAATTTTCGAACAGGTGCCCCCGAATGCGATTATTGCCTACGACGATGACGTACCTACCGCCTTCGCGTAAAACTTTGTATACTTCATTGAGGTTTTTTCGCATGTCATCTAGGTATTTGAAGGCAATGAATGCTCGCCTCGGCTCGACCTCAAAGATGTTCGCTATAACTGCGTCTGCCTCGGGGACACCTATTTCGTGCCTCTGTTTGTAATTCCGGGCGGAAACGCTTTCCGTGCCGATGTTCTGTTTTTTCAAGGCAGTTAATGAGTCCTGGGCGAAACCTAACCAGTACATCTCCAATTGGTGAGTTCTTGGATAGTCAACGGCATTGACATACGGCGGAGAGGTTACCGCGAGATGGAAATAGTTTTCTGCATACTCAATATTCCGCGCGTCCATGTGCTCTGGGAAATCTACGGTAATGTCGGGGGGAGAATTGAGAGAAAACGCGACTATTTTTGGCACCTTAGCGAGCATCACTTTTGCGAAACGGTTCAGCGCGTCGGAAGGTTTCACCAATTTGTGCAATTTCTTGCGAATCACTGTCCGGGTACAATTATCGTCTGCATTGGAGACAGAGCGGATAATAGACGAAAAACAGACCTTGAAAAAGTCTTTCACCTCATCCATCGTATCAAGTTGCTGAATGTGCTTTTTTAAATAGGCCAATTCCAGAAGAATTTCTTTGTTAAACCAGTTATCTCTATACGGGAAATTCGGTAGGTCGGACTCGTGAACGCAAGCAGGATGGTAATTAAGAACAGCCTCTAAAAGCACTTTTTGTGCAGACCTGAGTTCCGTTTCTGGCAAAGGGGTTACCTTTACTTTGGAAATGAAGCGGGAAAATGGGTCGACATCAATTCCGACAGAGTTTCGCTTTGAAAGGAGTGCCTCCACATTTGTAGTGCCACTGCCTGCAAATGGATCGAGGATTTGGTCGTGTTCCTGAGAATACCGTTTAATGAGCCAGCGCGGTAATTCTGGAAAAAATTTGGCAGGATATTTGTGCAAACCGTGCGTCAGCAAACTCTGGTCGTGGCTGATAAACAGAAATCTATCGCCATTTTTAGCGGGGAGGTTGACAGGAATATCGCCATCCACCCGAACAATACGCTCGCCAAAATCGTTTATAATTTGGGTAATGTTGTCCACTGTTTTTGTGTCCCGTGAAGCATTTGTGAGGCAATTCGGATGCTTATACCTCGTTTATTGCATGTTTTAGACCCGTTTTCTATCAAACGTTACCAATTGTAGCACAATTACCGAACAGGAGCAAATAAAATAAGAGTGTGTAAAGTTTTTGGACTATGATAGATGGAAGGGTGGAAGGGTGGAAGAATGGAGGAATGGATTTGGCGTGTGTTGTCTGAATCGCGGATTATCGCGGATTACACGGATTTCGCGGATTTTAAGATGTGTAACAATCGAAGTTTTTTGATTAAGGTTGTCCTATTTGCGAAGAGGCAGAAACCCCTGCTTCTATGAACATACTGCCCATATTGGACTAATACTGAATTAAGGTGTTTATCAATTTATACTTGTACAAAAACCTTGATAAAATAGTATTGGAAAGATTATCGCGGATTTGATACAATGTATTAATTTCACAAGGAATTAAAAGGACAGCTATGCAGAACGTTTTTTTGAATGGAACAGCGATTGAAATTCATCGCGATATTCAGCGTGGAAATATTCGTCACGCCGTTTTCGATTTTGATGGCACTATCTCTCTCATCCGAGATGGATGGCAGAACGTTATGGTACCGATGATGGTTGAATGCCTGCAAACCGAAACGGATACCACCGAAACTCGTGAACAATTAGAGACGCTCGTCGTTGAATTTGTGGATAGACTGACAGGTAAGCAGACTATCTATCAGATGATTCAGTTAGGCGAAGAGGTTGAGAAACGTGGGGGTACCCCGAAACCGCCGCTGGCGTACAAAGATGAATACAACCGCCGTTTGCTTCCCGTCGTTGAGCAACGGATTGCTGACCTTGCGGCGGGGACGTTACCTGCGGAAACGCTTCGTGTCCCGATGTCCCTTGAGTTTCTCCAAAGCCTGCGTGCTTTGGGTGTTCGCTGCTATCTTGCTAGCGGCACCGATGTTGAGTTTGTCAAAAATGAGGCGAAACTGCTTGGGGTGGCGGAGCACTTCGATGGCGGTATCTTCGGGGCATTACGGGACTATAAGCGGTTTTCTAAAGCGATGGTTATCCAGAAAATTCTCACCGATTTCAATCTCAGCGGCAGTGAACTGCTAATCATTGGGGATGGCTATGTGGAGATAGAGAACGCCAAAGCGGTAGGGGCAATTGCTGTCGGGGTTGCCTCTGTAGAGGATAACGTTTACAATATGAACGTGGATAAACGTGAACGTCTGATACGTGCCGGGGCGGATATCATCATCCCCGATTTTCAGGAGGGAGCAAAACTTCTCGCCTATCTATTTGACGCGGAAGGTTGAATTGACAAGGGCATTAGTCATAAACACGGTGCCAAATCACAGCTTAAGAACGGGCAATAAATGGTTTCCCTACTACCAGCCATTAGTTCTATGCACGGTGCCAAATCATGCCTACGGTGGGTAGCAGGTTTCCAACTACTCGTTTGCGGGTGCAAGCGTATAAAATTTAACTGTGCCGAGTCGCCCTTTTCCCTGCACTGTTTTTTGCAGAATTCGCACAGCATCTGTATAGGCAGCTAACTGAATCTCAATCGGAAAATCGATGCGCCTCTTAATACTTTTGATTTTCTTCCAGCCAAACTCGCTATCCCGCACGTGATAGACCCCCAGCTAAAGCATGGGGGCTTCCGTCCTATGTTAGACGAAAGCATTTGTGGAATTCAGAAGCCGACTGGTGGCTTCAACGGCAATGCCTACAATTTTGTTGAACAAAACAATAGGTCTTACAATACCTAACCCAAAGGAGGCTACCCCCTCCTTAAGAATATTGATAGCAGCGTTGTGGTCTCTGTCAAGATGCGTATGGCAACTTGGACAGGTCCATTCTCTCTCTGCTAATGTGATTGTTTCGTTTTTATGTCCGCAAACAGAACAAGATTTTGTTGTGGGGGTCCAGCGGTCAATCTTCAGAACGCTTTTAATACGCTTACTGGATTGATGTTTTAGTTTCTGCATGAACTCGCCAAAAGCAAGGTCAGAAATCTGTTTACCCCAGAGTGCTTTCATGCCATTAAGGTTTAGGGCTTCAAAGAACAGAATATCCGACTGTCTACAAAGTTCTATCGCTAACTTCCAATGGTGGTCTGACCTTTGATGCGCAGTTCTTTTATGGATACGTGCAACTTGCTGCCGACTTCGGGCTTGATTATTAGAACCTGGAACCTTGCGTGAAAACGCCCTTTGTGCCTTGGCTAAGTCTTTCGCGTTCTGTTGGTAGAACATAGGAGAACTATATCGTTTTGCGTCACTGCCAGTCAGGAAGTCTTTGATACCCATATCAAACCCTTCAGCTTTACCTGTCTTGGGTTCGGGTATGACTTCGCTATAGTCTTCAGTGAGTGTGATATATATGTCTCCGAGGGCATCACGAGTGACATGAACTTCTTTGATGGCACCTTGTATCTCGCGATGCAAAGCAAAACGATACCAGTGTCCGTTTAGGCGAATTTTATAGGTAGGATGATTTCTTTCTTGCTTTTGTGGGGCAAGCAACTTTTCTATTTTCACCTGTTCACCGCGAAACGTCATGCCTTTGTGTTTTTGACATTTCTTGAATTGCGGGTGTCCGCGTTTGTGCGTCCGCATCTCTCTAAACGATTGAGCAAGGCGTTTCACTACATTTTGTAACGCCCAGGAATACGGAATATTCCAATGGGCATACTTCTTCAGTTGCTTCAGTTTTGTCAGGTGTGCTGACATCTGTGAATACGACAAACCTTTACCATATCGACGGTAATATCGCATAGACAAGGCGATGAAGTGATTTCGCACAACACCACAGATATTAAGCTCGTTATGTAGACGCTTTAAGGTCTTATCGTGAAAGAGTTTGTGTTTTGTATTTCGCACTATACACCTTTTTCATCTTCTACATACTGCTGTAAAACATCTAGGGTTACACCGCCTGTAGAGGCTACAAAATAGGAACGTGTCCACAAGTTCGGAAGTCTTGATTTTAAGTGTGGGAACTCCTCGCGTAACACTTTTGCCGTCATTCCTTTTATCCTGCCGATCAGGATACCAACAGCTTCGGTGGGAGGAATGCTAATCAACAAATGCACGGGGTCTGCAAGGGTTTCCACTGCACGGACAACGTAACCGTATTTATCTTGAGATTCTAATACAAGTTCTTTAAACCGAGTTTGGATTTCAGTAGACAAAACCGGGCGTCTGTATTTTGTACACCAAATGATATGATACTCACAGGCGTATGTAGAGGACCGTGTCTTTTGATATACTAACTCCGGCGTTTCTAATTTCATTCTAAAAAACCTTATTGTGTTAGATTATATATATATTATACCACATTGTTATTAGAATGTCAACTCTTTTTTTTACAAAAACGCTGTTAGCGGTGTCTACATCCCCCAGCTAAAGCTTGGGGGTTTTGACACCGAAGACACTGATAAATATCTATGTTGTGAACGACACCTTCGCCGGTGATAACAATTTTTCGGATGTCACTTTTAAATGGTATGGAAAAAACGACGCCGGACCAGACATACTTTTCGTTAACAACCGCCTCAACCGGGATGTACTTCTGTTCTGTGAAGAGTGTTGCACACCCGATAAAGAGCACACATAGCAATAGAATCAGATAGAATTTAGACATCTCTGAGCTTCGTCTGAGAATGAGAATTCGTTATTTGTAGGTTGGGTTGAACAGATGCTGTGTATTAGGAAAAATGGGCGGTACAGGACTTGAACCTGTGACCTCTTGCATGTCAAGCAAACGCTCTAGCCACCTGAGCTAACCACCCACATATAGAGGTAATGGAGGTGGCGGTCGGAATCGAACCGACGAATAAGAGTTTTGCAGACTCTGGCCTTACCACTTGGCTACGCCACCGGAATGGAGCGGGAGACGAGATTTGAACTCGCGACCTCCACCTTGGCAAGGTGGAGCTCTACCACTGAGCTACTCCCGCAATTTGTAGATGTGAATTTTTACACATCTGATAGTGTATATAGTTTAACATGCTTTAATGAAAATGTCAAGTTAATTTTGATTAAAAACAGAAAAATTCCGAAATTTTGTCAAAAAACTTCGAAATTTTTCAGGATTTTCGCTATGTGAATGCTATCAGGTGCGGTAGTCCGCATTGATTCGGATGTAATCGTACGAATAATCGCAGGTCCACATAGTTATTTCAGCGTTGCCTGCTTGGAGGTCAATGGTAATTCTGACAGGGTCATTGGCGAACAATTTGGTCGCTTTCGCCTCGTCATATCCAGCATCCATGCCGTTTTTAACGAGCAGATAGTCGCCGAGGAGCACGTCGACCTGATACGGGTCGAACGTTGCCCCGGATTTTCCGATTGCCATCATGATCCGTCCCCAGTTGGCATCGTTGGCGAAAACGGCTGTTTTGACGAGTGGGGATTCGGCAACTGCCCGGGCGGCTTTTTCGGCATCGTCCCGATTTTTTGCGCGTTTAACGACAACTTCAACCAATTTCGTCGCGCCTTCGCCATCACGAGCAAGCATCTTGACCAATTCGGTGCAGACAGACTGCAACCCTTCACAAAACGCCTCGTAATTCGTCCCCTCCGGTTGAATAATGTCAGAGTTGCCTGCCCTGCCCGTTGCAAGAATCAATACCGTGTCATTTGTACTCCGGTCGGTATCGACGGTCAGTAGGTTATAGGTGTTATCTGTGACGTGGGTTAAGGCGGCTTGAAGTGCTTCGCTTCCGATGCATGCGTCAGTTGTCAGGTAGGAGAGCATTGTGGCCATATTGGGTGCTATCATCCCTGACCCCTTGGCAATTCCTCCGATTTTGATAGGGGTGCCGGCAATTGTCGTTTCAATCGCGAACGCTTTCGGGTGCGTGTCAGTTGTCATAATAGCTTCGGCGGCATCGCTTCCGCCTTCCACGCTAAGCGCGTTTGCTGCCAATTGAATGCCGTTCTCAATTTTATCCATCGGCAATTGTTGACCGATAACGCCTGTTGAGGAGACAAGAACGTGCTTTTCAGCGATGCCGAGTTGTGCTGCTGTTAACGATGCCATCCGTTGGGCGTTCGCCATGCCAGCCTCACCGGTACAAGCGTTGGCATTCCCACTGTTGACAACAACGGCTTGTGCTGTCGCCTCGCTGAGGTGCTGACGACATACCAAAACTGGGGCAGCTGTGACGCTGTTTTTTGTGAAGACACCTGCAGCGACCGCTGGGGTATCGGTGACGATTAAGGCTAGGTCTTTTAGTTCTGATTTTTTGATACCGGCATGGATGCCTGCTGCTCGGACCCCCGGCACTGCGGTAATTCCACCATCTATCTGTTTCATCAAGTTCTTCGGATTGGAAACCCCCAGCATTTATGCGGGGGAGGAAAATCCGCCTTTATAGTTGAAGTTCAAGCGTGTTAGCACTTGAAAATCTGCGCGTTTTGCACCCGTTGTGAGGCGTTCACCTTCTAAGCTATAGATAGAAAACAACCCCTTTGCATTAATACCCGTAATAGGATGTCCTCGGTGGGACCTCGGACGTGTGATACCATGCTTACCATGTTTGATCAGTGTGTTTTTGATAAGTCTATCACTTAACACAGTCCCCCCATAGCGGGGTCTCTTTCCCCCGGTTTGTGGGTTCTGCCGATGCAGTTCCCGCCTGCGTATGGGTATCGGTGAAATGCAGAATATGTCTGTATTGTCCACGGTTTCCGCATCACCCCCCACGGTATGGTAGGCTAAGCACCACGCGTCAACGCAATGTGCCTCAAAAGTCTCTGCCAACTTTTGAGATGACTTTTTCAAACCGAGCCTGTCGCGCAGCTGTTTTGTCTGCCACCCTTGAAGGGTTAGCAGTTCCCACCGCTTTTCTATTTCGCCATAAAACCAGGTCTTGCCCACCTCAAGCGGACTAAAAGATGTGTTCCATTTCTTAGCACGTTCAATAGTCCGTGCTTTGATGTCCTCAACACAGACGTGTGTAACAGGATAGAGTTTAGACAACCAATCTAATATCCGAAGTTTCCAATCCCAACGGGCACGGGTGCCTGCCGGGAGACGGTCTTTCTTCGCTACTCGATTTGTTCGATGCTTCCGGTTTGGACACTTCCGGGTTCTACGACCCCGTCTCAAGATACGTCTTCTTTTAACTTTTTTTCCAACCTTGTTATGTGCATCCGCTTGCACATTCAGATATGTGTGTGCCTCAGACTTCACCGTGAAGCCTTCTTTCTTGGAACCAGGGTCCACGCCCACACAGATTTCCTGTGTGTGTTCTTTTGTCTCGTAGTTTAGCCGAATACAAAAGATACCGTTACGCCAATATGGCGTTGCCAATTCTTTTTTGATTAGCACGCCCGCTTTGTTAGAATCTGTCGGCATTAATGGATTGCCAGACTTGCTTTGAACCGGAACAAACATAGTTTGTAATCTCCCTTTCGGGTTGTATATTTCCCCATCCAGATCAGGTATTCAGAGAGGGGTCGGACTTGGGGAGCATCCGAGACATCTTATGAGCTGCCACGCTCAGAATACCCGATATATTACTGTAGTGAAGAACTTAATCCTTGACAGGGAACGTGTGTGGCTACGCTTTGTCAAAGCACCCAAGCTTTAGCTGGGTGATCTTTACAAAAAAACGCTCCTGAGTATGTAGTGTTCCCATTTTAGGATATTTCGATGAAATCGTCAAGTTTTTTATTAATACTGAACTTTGGACAATTTTAGGGGGCATCCAGTCAAAGGGCAAAGAGATAGGGAAGGATGGAAGGGGGGAAGATTAGATTTCGCGTGTGTTGTCTGAATCACGGAGGACACAGAGGACACAGAAAACGCGGAAAGAAGTTTGGCTAAAATCTATAAACATACCGCCCCGCTGGGGCTAGCTTGTCTGGTGTTCGCGTTTTCTATTTTCCTGTCAACCGATCAAAACTTTTAGAGCTACCAAGTTGAACAAGAAATGAGACCTACACAATAAATGCTTCTATTACAACTACGATGGGTGATGAATTGCCCTACTACAAACGACGGGCGAGGGGCTCTCGCCTCTACGAACGATGGACGATGAATTGCCCTTAGAGGAGCGGGCTGCTTGCCCGAATACTGAACGACCTCACTTTATTACGCCGTGCCCCTCTTTAATGTGCAGAATTTGATTTGCCTTCACATCGAAAAATTGCTCAGTGTGTCCACTCGGCCAGTGGAGCTCTAGCATATCAACCTGTTTGTGCTGCCCAAGTCCGAAGTGAGCGCGCAGGTCGTTTTGGGAGAGATAGCTTGACCCACTATGCACCTCTCTGATAAGCGTGTGTGCGCCTATTTTTAAGATTATTTTTGTGCCGATACCGGAGGCGTTGCTTTGTGTACCGATAGTCCGAATTGTTAGATAGTTGTTGCTGTTTCCCCCATCGTTTCGGAGTAGCATTGCGGTTTGATTGGAATGGTTGAGAAAAATATCGATATCGCCGTCGTTATCGTAGTCGCCGAAGGCTGCGCCGCGGCTGACCTTTTTGGGTAGCCGCGTTAATCCAACTTCAGCAGACACATCTGTGAAACGATGTCCCTTACCTTGGGAATTGTTTTGGAAAAGGAGGTCGAGTTGGGGGTAGGTGGCATCGGAGAAGTCTGCGATATTGTCCTGAAGATGCCCGTTAGCGAGGAAGATATCGAGTCGGCTATCGTTGTTGTAATCTAGAAAATCGACTGCCCACTTAAAATAGGGAAGTGTTGTTGCGCCAATCCCTGAAGCGAAAGAAACCTCTGAAAAAAATAGTGTTTCTTCATTGTGATAAAGGAGTACAGGTTGCGCGGGAGCATTACTGACGATTAGGTCGAGGTATCCATCGTTATCGTAATCGCCGAAAGCACTACCCATGCCGCTGCCGGGCATGCCATTTTCATCGTAGCCTGTGCCGTTGAGGTCAGCGATTTCAGTGAATGTGCCATCGCCATTGTTTTGATAAAATAGGTCAGGTTCCATATCGTTGGCAATGTGAAGGTCAGGGTCGTTGTCATTATCGTAATCGCCGACTGCCACGGCGAGTCCGAGGCCACGGTGTGAAATTCCAGCGGCTTCGGTGACATCGGTGAACGTCCCATCTCCGTTATTGCGATAGAGGATATCCGCTTCACTGACAAAGCGGGTGCGTTCCATTTGGTCTACAGGACTGCAATAGATTCGTACCCCCCGTGTTTCCCACCCTTGATTGTCTGGAACGGAAAATTGCATATAGTTGACGACGTATAGGTCGACGTGTCCATCCAAATTGTAATCCAGGAAGGCGCATCCTGTTCCCCAACGTTCGTCTCCGACGCCTGCTTTCTCTGTGATGTCGGTAAAAGTGCCATCGCCATTGTTATGATAGAGTCGATTGGGGGTTCCGTAGTTTGTCACATAAATTTCAGGGTATCCATCATTGTTGATATCGGCTGCGGCGCATCCGACCCCGTATCCTGTATCGCCAACGCCTGCCTTGTGTGTAATGTCGGTAAAAGTGCCGTCTCCGTTGTTGTGATAGAGGCTGTTTTGTGCGGAGGGGATGTTTGCTGGAATTGCGGGGGCGATGTGTGTACCGTTCACAATATAAAGGTCAAGGTTTCCATCGGCATTGTAGTCAAAAAAGAGTGCCCCGGAGCCGAGGGTTTCAATGAGAAATTTTTGACCTGTTCTGCCATCCACATGCCGAAAAGCGATGCCTGCTGTGGCGGTTGCATCGATGAAGTGAACCTCTGTATAAGCAGGCCGACTGACGAGACTCAAACAGAGCAGAATTTGACAGATACATCTCATTTTTTTTGTAGGGCATCCCGTCTTTCGCGGGCTTGTTGTGCTTCGCTGTTTAGTGCTAGGTGGGTGTATATTGTGGCGAGCGTGTCCCAATAATTCGCTTCCGCTGGGGCAAGGCGGGTGGCAGTTTGCGCGTGCTTAAGTGCTTTTGATAGATGTCCCATCAATTCTGTGTAGCAGACAGCGATGTTGTTATGGGCAATTGCGAGCGTAGCATCGGCATCTATCGCTTTTTGATATGCCGATATTGCGAGTTTAATTTTCCCCTGTTTATGGTAAGCGTGTCCGAGATTGTAATGAGGACTGGCTAAAGCGGGGGCTAGGGAAATTGCATGTTTATAGTTTTCAATTGCTTTGTCGTAACGGCGGCGTGTCAGATAAATGATGCCGAGATTGTTATAACCTTTTGGGTCGTCGGGACGCATTTTGACCCACTTCTGTGCTTTTTGAAGAAGGGGGTCGGTGGCGCGAAGGATTTTGAAGAACGTCATTGCTGCCGCGGCTTTCTCTTTCTGACCACGCTTGATATGGACCTGCGCTATTTGATAATATGCTGCTGTCCTATCTATCTGAATCTCAATAACCTTCTCAAAGGCAGTCATGGCAGCATCATACCGTCCGCTCTTCGCGTATACCCGCCCTAATCCGTAAATGGCCTCGGTTCCGTTGGGTGTGAGCTGGACCGCTGCTCGATATGCCTGCTCGGCTTGCGTTGTCTGCCCCTGTTTGAGGGACACCTCACCGAGGCCAATATAAGCAGCTGTCCATTTCGCATCGATGGCAATAGCGTGTTTAAACGCTTCGGCAGCACGTGCGAGCATGCCCTGCTTGAGATAGACTAAGCCAATATTATAGTGTGGCTCCGCTGTTTTATCGGACAATTGGCACGCCTTCCGATAAACGCGTAGTGCTGCTTCGTACTGTTTGAGTTCCGAGTAGGTAATGCCGAGCGCGTTGTAGATAATAGCGGAACTCGGGTTGTGCGCGATGGCTTTTTTGTAGGCGGAGACCGCTTTTTCAAATGCCTCTAACGCATGGTGAGCAGAGGCGATTCTATAATGTACCTCTGCCAACCAGTCAGCATCAGAATCTGCGGTTCGTGAGCGGACTGCTTCTTCAAACGCTGTGAGTGCTTTCTGATACCGACCTGCTTCATAGGACGCTATGCCGCGTTGATAGTGTTCATTAGCAACATTGGCTAAAGCAGTGTTTCCTAAAACACTACAGAGAAGAAACATTGTGATATATCTGAGCATTGGCGATTGGCAATTAGCAATTAGCAATTGGCGATTAGCAATTGGAAACCAGAGAAAGAGGGTTTTGACGCGCGGCAGAGATATGCTTAGCATCACAACCTTCTTGCTAACAGCCAACAGCCAATAGCCAATTGCCAACAACCAATTAACGCTGTGATGCTTTTATAGCACCCCATGTCGTAGCAAGTTTTCCTGCGGGTTCTACCGGTAGAAATCCATCCGCTCTAATGGTATCAATCTCCGCTTGCGTAAGGACTCGGTTGAAAAGATACACTTCGTCAATGGTGCCTGTGAAGAATTCGTCGCCTGGATGTCTTGCGCCGACCATAACGGAGCCGCTAATCTCAATAATTGCTGGCGGTTTTCCACCACTACCTACTTTTTTGCCATCATAGTAGATGCTAACATCGGAGTCAACGTCATGTGTTACGGTAAGATGCACCCAATCTTCGGGTTGATTTTCATCGGAAATACATTTTTGTGTCCAGCCTGGTGCTTTGGACCAGAGATAAGTTTTTTTGGTATTGTTATTGAAAATAGTTGCCCATACGAGTGGACCAGCAGCGACCATATAGTTCCATTCTGCAGCTTGAGTATTTCCGCGTTTAACCCAAAAAGTGACAGAAAATTTTTCTCTTAGCTGTAAGGTATCGTTAATCGGCACTTTTACATACTGTCGCTTAGTGCCATCAAATTCAAGGGCTTTCCCACCAAATTGTCCATCAACCACTGTAGGATTTGCGACCAGTTCGCCATCATTGCCGTGTACTGAGCCATCTTTGGCGGTGTTCCCTTTTACATCGTCGAAGGATAGGTATAGCACGAGAGATTTATCGTCTAAACCTGCGTTCGAGGGGGCGGTAACGATGAACAGAGTGAAAATTGCCACGATTGCTGTTGTCCATTTTATACATTTCTGCACGGTTTTCAAAGCCTCCTTATAGAGATTTTTCCAAACTGAAAAGAGCTTAGCAAGCCCCACATTTTTTACAGACTGTCGTATCACATTGGCTTGTCATAAACCCTTTTTCCTGTTTACTGAATTCGAGTTGTAGGAATTGCGGTTTAACGTTTAGGTCAAGATGGTCCCAGGGGTTAACTTCGTTGAGCTCCCGTTGTCGGAGTGCGTAAAAATCGGGTGCAAGCCCATATTTACGGAAGGCGTTGTTCCATGATAGGTTTCCGCTGGCGAGTTCGGCAATTACTTTTCCGAGCCGGCGGTCGCCTCGTGCGAAGACAGCTTCTTGGTGCGCGAGGCGCGCGCTTGCGGATGACACTTTTAAACTACCGAGCCTGTTAATTTCGCGTTTCAGGTAATCAAGTTTTTTCGCGATTGTTTTCGGTGGCTCCATGGCGACCCACTGGAACGGGGTATGCGGTTTTGGTACCATCGGCGAGATGGTAAAGCTGATGCGTCCTATTTTTCCAGTGCGTTTTGCGTGGGGTAGCAGGATTTTTCGCATATCCTTTGCCATATCCACAATGGCTGTCACATCGGCGGGGGTTTCCTGCGGGACACCGATGAGAAAATAGAGGCGGAGGTTAAGAATATCACGTTTCAACGCTTCTTCAAAGACATAATAGAGCCGTTCCCGGGGTATTGCTTTATTGACAACCCTTTGAAGTTCTGGTGTGGCAACTTCGGGTGCTATGGTAATTGTGCCCTGTTCGCTGTCAGCGAGGGCATCAAGTAGGGGCGTACGGACAGTCTCTGCCCGGAGCGAGGCACACGAAATACGGAACCCGCGTTCCACGAGGCCTGTTGCGATGTCGTCAATCTGCGGGTGGTCAGAGATAGATGCCCCGACAAGTCCGATTCTGTCTGTAATACCGCGGGCTCTTTCAGCGAGGGCGAGTGTATTTTCGACAGAGCGGCGCCTCGGCCATCGGCGGGCATAGTCTGCTACACAGAAACGACATTGTCTGCCACACCCGCGTACAATTTCAATGAGATGTGCGTTCTGGAACTCCGTATTCGGGGTATGAATATGCGTACAAGTTTCCACAGCGTCCAATTTTGGGACTGCGGCTGCGCTAATTTTTTGAGGGAATCCCGGTTTTGGAACTACCTGTTTGACTGTATTATCTGCGTGATACGTGACATCATAAAAGCTGGGGACGTATAAACCCGGGAGTTTGCCAAGGGTGTGCAGCAGGTCAGTCTTTGGCGCGTTTGCCTGTTTCCACTCGTGGAATTCATCCATGAGTTGATGTACAAGGAGTTCGGCTTCACCGACGACAAAGATGTCAATGAAATCCGCTATCGGTTCCGGGTTGTAGGAGATATTAATTCCCCCCGCAATAACTAGTGGGTGCCATTCTGACCGTTCTGCAGCGAGGGCGGGAATTTTTCCGAGTGTCAACGCCTGCGGAATGTGGATATAGTCGGATTCAAAGGAGACTGAGAAGCCGACTATATCAAAGGCATGCAGTGCGGTTTGTGTCTCTAGTGAGAAGAGGGCTTCGTTCCGCTTCTGGAGTTCTTGAACGTACTTGGGTTCCGGTATGAAAACTCGTTCACAAGCGGTATCTTGCCTGCTATTTAGCGTAGCATGGATGACCTGAACGCCGAGGCTTGACATCCCAAGTTGATAGGTGCCCGGATATACGAGCGCGAACCGGTTGGGTTTTCTGTAGGTACGCTTGCCTGAGTGCGCCCCGTGCTGTCCGTGTATTGCTTGTGTTTCCGTATTCACCAAGTGTTGCGCGTGTTGGCGTAAATTCATAATAGTTAAATACTCTTCAACCTCAGTTAACTGGCGGCGATAACTATTCCTGCCTTAGTTTCTGCGATTGTTTCCTTTCTTAACTCGAAGGAATGTCGGAATATCCCACGGTTTTTCCTGGTTTCCGGTATCCGTATTCTTATCATCGGGTTGTTCCGTATCGTCAGGCTGTTCTCTATCTGGTTGTGAGCTGTCTGCTTGACGGTTGGAGGTTCGTGTATTTCTAGCGGGAGGATTGGCACTTTCCTGCTCGTTGCCTCTTCTTCCGGCTGGCTGCCTTTCAGGTGTGGCTGCCTGCTCTCTTGGATAGGGGTTTCTTGCTGACCTGCTATCCGTTCTGCGGATTCGGCTGCCTTGTAAGATAGGAGTGCCTCGTTCGGTTTGGCGAAATCTTTGCGGAGAGTTCACAGCGTTCTGTCCGCCTGTCCCGGTGGGACTCGTTGGGCCTGTGCCAACGTAAGGTTCCCTGCCTTGGTCTGAATCTGAATCGAATCCGGTTGCGATGACAGTGACGAGGACTTCATCGTCGAGTTCCAATTCATTTTTGTTGACTAATCCGAAGATGGGTTCAGCGTTTTCGGATACGTCCCGGATGACTTTCATCGCCTCGTGCAATTCATGCATCATAAATCCGGGGGGGGCTGTAACATTGACAATCATTCCGACTGCCCCTTGAATGTTTGTTTCTTCGAGGAGCGGTGAGGAGATAGCGGCTTCAGCGGCGATTTGCGCGCGATGGTCGCCGGTAGCTCTTCCCATGCCCATCAGGGCAGTGCCAGCGTCCCGCATAATGGTTTCGACATCGGCGAAGTCAACGTTAATTTCGCCAGCTTCGGTGATAATGTCGGAGATGCTTTGCACCCCATGCAAGAGGACTTTGTCGCCTTCTCGGAATGTTTCCGTTACCGGCATTTTCCTGTCCATTGCGTCAATGAGCCGTTGGTTCGGAACAACGATGACCGAATCTGCGGTACTTCGAAGTTCTTGGAGTCCTACTTCCGCTTGTTCGGCGCGCCGGCGGCCCTCGAAATCGAAGGGACGCGTGACAATACCGATGGTTAACACCCCTTTTTCACGGGCAAGCGATGCGACAAACGGGGCTGCACCTGTACCAGTGCCGCCGCCCATGCCTGCGGTGATAAAGATCATGTTTGCACCATCAACGATTTCTTGCAAATGTTCTCGGTCCTCTTCGGCGGCTTTCCTGCCGATTTCTGGGTTTGCCCCGGCACCGAGGCCCTCTGTTGTGTTTACACCAATCTGAATTTGTTCAGCCCCTACACATGTTCTCAGGGCTTGATGGTCCGTATTAACAGCATAAAATTCGATACCAGAGAGTCCGGCTTCAATCATCCGCTTGACAGCATTTCCGCCTGCTCCGCCTACGCCGATAACTTTTATTCGTGCCGGTGAACTCTTAAATTCTTCTTGTTCAAATTCTATCATTTTTCATTTCAGTCGCCTTTGTGGCAAATAGTTCGATGCTGAGCTACATAGCGTGAGCATGGCATCAAATATTTTGATTGTGCTGCACGCTTCTATGCGTTAGCATTATTCACCCCGTAGCAACCTATTCCTCCTTCGGCATGCACTTTGTCTTCTGTCGGAGTGCTCTCCTCGGAGCGCTCTCCTATGTCCCAATATAAGTGTTTTGAATCGTAGCCTCCGCTCACCTGCGGCCGTTGTTGCAGACAGGTTTGTTGTTAAATTAGCTTGTACCTATAGATGCAGGAGGTCCTTTATCTTAGGTATATTATACAGTTACTTTAGAATTAAATCAACAAAATGTTTCATGGATGTTCTAAGGTTTGGACATTTTGTTGAAAATAGTTGTCAGAAAGAGGCGTTTTGATGCTTTCCAAACCGGTTTGGTGCCTTGCGTCACCTCTTATAGAAAACGATTTGTCAGGGTTCTATAGGTTCACCTGACCTACTAATAGCCGAACCATTCTTTTACGTGGCGGACGAGTCGGTGGAGCGGGCCCCTGCCTCGTTGCGATAATCGGGCGTGTCTTTCCGCTTGTTGTGAGTATTCACTGTAAAGCACTAATCCCAGCCCAGTAGCATACGTCGGATAATTGACACGGTCTGTCAGTCCCCCGAGTGTCTTTGGGTATCCGACTTGTGCGCGAAGCGGTATTATCTGTTCCGCCAATTCTGGCAGCCCTTCCATCAAGGCTGTTCCGCCTGTCAAAACAAGCCCGCCGGGGAGTTCCATGTCTCCAAGCTCACCAGCTATGTGTTCTAAAAGCTCGACCATCCGGTATTGAATCACTTCTGTGAGTTCAATTCGGCTGATAAAACGGGGGCGGTTGGAACCGCTGGCTATCTGAATGGGGTGAGCGTCATCGTCTTCCACCCATTCCATCCAGGCGCAGCCTCGGTGAAGTTTAAGTTCTTCTGCTGCGGGCAGTGTTACTTTTAGATATTGGGCTATATCTTTTGTCACGTGTTGTCCACCGACAGGAAACACTGCAGTGTGTTCAATAGCGTCTTCCTTATAGACAACGATTTCGGTCGTCTGGTCCCCGATATCGACGAGGGCACTGCCGACTTTAATTTCATCGCGTGTCAGCACGCCATAAGCCGAGGCTAACGGGGCAACGGCGAGGGCTTCCACATTTGGGATTTCCGCTTTTTCCACGCTATTCAGTAGATTTTGGATGGCACTGATGCTCCCTGTTATGATATACGCATAGGCTTCCAGACGGGAACCGGACATACCAATAGGTTCCTTAATCTTGTTCTGCTTGTCAATGACGAAGTTTTGTTCAATGACGTGCAGAATGTGTTGATTATCTGGGATAATGGCATGTGCTTCAGCTGCAGTCATCGCCCTTTCGACATCGCCGTTGGTAATCTCTGTCGGGTTAGCCACCCTTACCATCCCGTGTGCAGTTTGTCCGACGACATGGTCCCCTGATATACCTACACACACCGCTTCTATTTTGATACCTGCCATCAATTCAGCATCCGAAATCGCTTCTCGGATTGCCTCGGCTGTTGAATTAATGTCAACGATAACGCCTTTCTGCAACCCTTCCGAGTTTGCAGTGCCAACCCCGATGATTTCCATCTGTGTATTCATGTTAGGCGTAGTGTGACCGACAACGACCGAAATCTTGCTTGAGCCGATATCTAACCCGGCGATGATTGTTCCTTTTGCCATTTATCTGTTTTCACCTCCTAAATAAAGTGTATCTTCATATCGGGCATCTAAGTACTTGTAGTTCCTGAATGGGAACGGTGCTCTGTGGCTCGCTTGTTTTTTGTAGGCGGTGTCCTCCGCTTGTCGGGGGTCTCTGTTTTGAACCCGAACTACGGCGGTATTCGCTTGGGGGTGCTGCTTTGGGGCGTTTTCCGCTGCAGGCTCTTCTTCGGTTTGTAACAGGAGATGTGCACCCTGTTCCACAAATATAGCGATATGATGGACCCCTACCTCAATTAAATCTGCTGCAAGCCACACGGGCATCGACAAGGGGACCACCTGAATTTCAATTTTCTGCGGGACTCGTGCGTCAATCTGCTTAACCCGGCTTAGAAGTTCAGGCTCCTGCAACATCATGATATGTAAGACGCGCAGGCCGAGCTGCGTCGCCTCCGTTTCAATCTGTTCACCAATTTTCAGTACCCCTTTGCCTTCCTCCTGAATTAGCGGGAATCTATCTTGAAATTGGTCAGGTTCGATAGACTCTAATACATACCCTTTACCGTCTATCAGAAAGAAGTCGGTGCGCTTTTTGCGTGCTCGGGCACTTGTGCCGACTTGCTGTTGCACGTAAGCTAAGCGTGCAAAACGGCTCCGCTCCGTAATTTGGATAGTTAGCTGCCGTTTTGCCAAATTTTTAGAAATCCGCGCCGATTTAATGTAGCTGAGATTTTCCTGTAAATATGCAGCAGCGCGTGTCTCCGAGTCGGTGACAATATTCTCCAGATTGGCCCCTAACACATCGTAGATTTGCCCTTCTGTATAGTGCACATTTCCGGAAAGTGCCAGGGATACATTTTCAACGTTGAAAAATCCGAGGACGATTTTCGATACGAACAGCAATGTGACCAAAACAGCCCCTAAGACTGCGATGCGTCGGGCTCGGTATTTATCGGATTTTTTCCTTTTGAGCACAACATGCATCGGACGCGTGTTCTGCGTTGAGGGCGTTTGAGATTTTTTCACACCTCTGGCTCGCCTGCGCTGTTGTTGCAGGCGGATTTCTGACGAGGATAAGACGGTCTGTCGCGAACGAGAGGCAACGTTTTTCATTTTTCTCTTTTCCTTAAAAATTCGTGTCCAACGTTCACGATGTCCCCAGCACCTAGTGTGATGACTAAGTCATTCGGGCGCGTAATTTCCATCAATATGTCTACTATCTTATCCATATCCGCTGCGTAAATTACATTCGGATGCCCATGTGCCTCTATTGCCCGCGCCAAATTTTCGCCAGTCACATTCTCTATCGGTTGCTCACCGGCCCCATAGATTGATGTCACAATTAGGACATCTGCCTGATAAAAAGCACGCGAAAACTCTTCAGCTAAATCTCTGACTCGGGCATATCGGTGGGGTTGGAAAACAGCGACAATTCGCCGGTTGTATCCATCCCGTGCTCCCTGGAGGGCTGCTCTCAGTTTGGCTGGATTATGTGCGTAATCATCCACGACAATAATATCATCCTGATCTTCAAGCACCTCAAAACGGCGATGCACCCCCTGAAACCTCTCAAGTTCCTGCCGAATCAGGTCAAACGGAAGCTCCAATTCAAGACCGACCGCAATTGCGGCTAACGAATTGGCAATGTTGTGCCGCCCTGGCATCTTAAGATGAACCTCGCCGTAGGCATCACCATTTTTCTTAACCTGATACCGTGAGGTGGGCCCCTCAATCCGAATGTTATCGGCTATGATGTCTGCGCGCGTTTCCAAACCGTACGTCACAAATTTTTTCCTTATCTCCGGGATAAACTTTTGAATGTTTTCCTGGTCAAGGCACAAAACGGCTGTTCCGTAAAACGGAACCTTATTAATAAAGTTCAGAAACGTTTTGCCGATTTCATCGATATCGTTGTAATAGTCTAGATGGTCAGCATCTACAGAGGTTACGACAGCAATAGTGGGATAGAACATCTCTATTGAGCCGTACGCTTCGTCTGCTTCAACGACCATGACTTCTCCGTGTCCACTGCGAGCGTTACTCCCTCCCATCAGTTTACCGCCTACGACTACTGTCGGATCAAGTGAGGCTAAAACGGCGGATGTCATTGCGGTTGTAGTTGTTTTTCCGTGCGTTCCACTTACAGCGATGCTGTAACTCATCCGCGTAATCTCGTTCAACATCTCCGCCCCCCGGACGATGGGGATTTTTTCATGAATGGCTGTTTGTAATTCCGGATTGTCCGAGGGAATAGCGGGCGACATGACAACGACATCGGCACCTTCAACCTGGCATGCAGTGTGCCTGTACCATATCTTTGCGCCATGTGCTTCGAGATTCTCTGTTGTGCTCGAACGCTGCAGGTCAGAGCCTGTCACATGAAAACCTTGGTCTATAAGCACTTTGGCAATTCCGCTCAAACCTGCCCCGCCTATGCCTATAATATGAATGTGTCGCGTCTTTCCAAATTTTTGAATCATGAAGCCTCCGTTTGCCTACCACTGCGGACTGCCGATGAAGGGTGTGCCGCTGCGAGCCGATAAATTGATTCAGCAATTGTATCGCTTGCAAATGGGCGGCCGAGCCCTTCGCTCGCTGTTTTCATCTGCCGATAGGTCTCTTCATCTGTAACAATATGTATCAGCTTTGACACAAGTGCTTCAACTGTCAATTGCTCCTGTTCAAAAACGATGGCGGCTCCAGCACTTGCAACAGTCTCCGCGTTCCTGACCTGATTATTGCCAACAGCCGCAGGTAAGGGTATAAAAATTGCAGGAATACCGCACGCGGTCACTTCCGAAACGGTCATGCCCCCTGCCCTACAAATCATGACATCTGTAATGCTATAAATTTCCTCAACCTGCTCGAAAAAGGGCTGCACGTGATGCCGTATCCCCCACTTCTCGTAGGCCGCCCGAACTCGCTCGGCATCTGTCTTCCCAGTTTGATGCACGACTTGTAGCAGAGACGCTGCAGCTTCAGCAAGCAGCGGACTCGCTTCTATCATTGCGTCATTAACAGCACGGGCACCTTGGCTCCCGCCCATCACAAACACCGTTTTAACCCCTGCCAGGTCTCCGTCGCTGGTGAGGGAGATGGGGGGTATCAGGTTCAGCTTCCGATAGGTCTCTGCACGCCGCGGGTAGCTTGTTATCCCGGGACGAATCGGGTTGCCTGTTACCTCTACAATATTCTCCGGGAAACGTTGTGCCTCCGGGGTTAATGCAAGATATGCCGCCTTGGCCCTTCTTGCAAGCAGGCAATTTGTTAAACCGGGTGAGGCGTTTTGCTCCTGTATCGCTGTCGGTATACCCAGTAGGGACGCAGCAAACAGCACCGGGCCTGATACATACCCACCCGTACCGATAACAACATCCGGACGAAGTTGTCTCAGATACTTCAAAGACTGTAAGAGCCCCAGGCAGCTTTTGGAGATAACCGGAAACCACCGCCATGTCACTCGACGCGGGAAACCTTCAACGGTAATAGGTAAAAACTGAAAACCTACTTGCGGGACCAACGTTGCCTCTAAACGTCCTTTGCCTCCGATAAAAACGATATCCACGTTCGGATTGCGCCGCTGAAGGGCTTGTGCAATACCGATAGCAGGATAAATATGCCCGCCTGTCCCGCCGCCTGCCAAAACAAATTTTTGAATCATGTGGCCTCCGTTCGCCTGCTGCCGTTGTTGCAGGCGGGGTTGTTCCTAAAAAATCTCACAATCATGAGATGAGGTGTTGTGAATTTGACATGTACTGTCTGTCAACGTTGTGTTTTCTGTACATGACGGGAAACGTTCAAAAGCATCCCAACGCTTACCAAACTAACTACCAGGGATGAACCGCCGTAACTCAGAAACGGAAGTGTAATCCCCTTTGTGGGCAACAGTCCTGTTACAACGCCAATATTGATGAACGCTTGTAGCCCAATAACGATTGTCAGTCCTGTTGCAAATAGTGCCCCAAACCGGTCCTCTGTGTGCATCGCGATAGAGATGCCACGCCAAATAAAAATCATAAAGATAAGCGTGACACTCCCTGTTCCGATAAATCCGAATTCTTCTGCCAGTACCGAGAAAATAAAATCTGTATGCGGATACGGCAAATAATTTATTTTCGCAACGCTCTCGTCAATGCCGACCCCGAATAGGCCTCCCCATCTCAGCGCATTTAGGGAACGTTCCAACTGATAGCCAATCTCACCTGTTGATTGTAAGGATGCCCAATAATCTGTTAAACGTTTCAAACGGTAAGGGTCCATCATAATAAACACTGCTAATACCGCCACGCCAACGCCTGCCAATATAAGGGTTTGTGAGAAGCGAATCCCCCCTACGAAAAGCAGAAACCCCACCGTTGCAGCTAGCAGCACAGCGGAACCGAAATCCGGTTGGGCGGCTACTAGGGCAAATGCTGACCCCAGCACGATGACGTTCGGCAGAACGCCGTTGAAAAAACTCTTGATACGTTCCGGATTTCGTGCTAAAAAACGCGCCGTGTGGATAATCAACGCAATTTTCGCAAATTCCACCGGTTGAAACCGGAGCCCTCCTCTTTCTATCCAGCGATTAAATCTTCCGCCCGCCGCCCCCTGAACAGCACTCCCGAACCAAGGCGTGAATACCAAAATTAACCCTACAAACGCCAGAATAAGCAATTTCGTACTGTGTCTTTCATAAAATCGATACGGAATATAGGAAGCCACTCCCATCCCTATCAAGCCGATGATGCACGCGATTACCTGCACCTTTAAATAGCGGTAACTATCACCGTCATACTTTATCGCCGATAGCAGGTGACCGGCACTGTAAACCATCAAAATACCTATCCCAACTGAGCATAGCGTGACGGCAAGTAGGACAGCATCAGCTTTGCCTGACCCAGCACTTGGTGCCTCTGTTCTCTCAATTTGCTGCGTGCGCGAATACGAATGATTAAGGGTTTGAATCATTTGACCTCCCCTCGCCTGCTTTGAGTGCATTCACAGCCTTTTTAAAGGCATCTCCACGTGCTTTATAGTCCGTATACATATCAAAACTTGCGTTCGCCGGTGATAAAAGGACGATATCCCCGGGGATTGCATGCCGATACGCAACACTAACGGCATCTTCCATCGTCGCAGCATGCCACATATCGCTGCATCCAGCAAGTGTCTGCTCTATGTACTGTGTATGTTCCCCAAGTAAGACTAAGCCTTTAACAGTCGTCCCAACAAGTTCAGTGAGTGCTGCGTAATCGTTCCCTTTATCGTAACCGCCTATGATTAAAAGCACGCGTTTCGAGGTGCTAGCTTGTGTGAACATGCCTGCGACCGATTCAAGTGCTGCAGCTGTTGCTATGACGTTCGTTGCCTTAGAATCGTTTATAAATTCTACATCGTTGATGAGGGTTACCTTTTCAAAAGCGTGCTCTAGTGCAGGGTGCCCTCTATTAAATTCTATGAGGGCCTGTCGCATCGCCGCGGGGGTTACCTCAAAAATCGTTCCGACGGTTATGGCTGCAAGCGCGTTTCGCACATTATGTGCTCCTGCCAACGGCATATCGGTTATATCACAAACCCACTGCTCTCGGTTGTTCCTATTCGCGTAGATGCCAATCGTGTTTCCATTCTTTTTAAGTCGTGTGTCTGTCCTGCTGGTCTGCCTATGCGTTTCCTCTGCTAACCCTGCTGTTTGCGTTTCTTCTGCTAACCCCCCTGCTTGTGTTTCCTCTGCTAACCCCCCTGCTTGTGGGGGGGATATGGGGGGGCCGCAGCCCGTATCTGTGAAGTATGCTTTTTGAGCAGCTGTCACCTGCCCAAAGCTTCTCACTGTTGCATCATCGGCATTTAGGACTATCCACTCCGCGTCTGTCTGGTTAGCATATATCTTCCGCTTAGCGTTACAGTAAGCCTCCATGGTACGGTGTCGGTCAAGATGGTCGCGTGAGAAATTCAGCACAACACTCACCGCAGGCCGAAAAGTTTCAGTAGTTTCTAACTGAAAACTGCTCGTCTCAACGACTGCTATATCGTCGGGGGTGAGCGTTAAAACCTCGTTCGCTAATGGAACCCCAATATTTCCGGCAACCGCAACCTTACCAAACATGTTGCTTTCCTTCAGAATCGCTGCTGTCAACAGCGTCGTCGTTGATTTCCCTTTTGTCCCTGTGATAGCGACAATAGGGGCTTGACAGAGACTTGCCGATACCTCTAACTCACCCAAAATCGGGATGCCGTTTTGCTGTGCTTCGTGCAGAATCGGAATATCCAACGGGACCCCAGGAGATACCACAATTAACGCAGCGTTGGCGATACACGCGGCTTCATGCCCACCCAGGTGAAATTGAACCGCGGTCCCCTTCAACTGTGCTATCTCTGCGGACAATGCATCGGCATCACGCATATCCGTAACGGAAACAGATGCACCGAATTTATTTAGCAGCTTCGCAATTGCAATCCCACTTCGGTTCGCCCCGAAAACAGTGATAGGTAATTGGTAATCGGTTTTCATGAGCCATTAACCATTTCCCTTTATCTCAATTTTAGCGTACTTAACGCAAGCAGCATCAAAATCAGCCCAACAATCCAAAAACGGATAACGACTTTAGATTCCTTCCAGCCCGAAAGCAAAAAATGATAATGAAGCGGAGACATCTTGATAACACGTTTCCCAAATGTTCTGTAAGACCATACCTGAATGATAACCGATAACGCCTCCGCTACAAAGATACCGCCAACGATGATGAGGAGAAATTCCTGTTTTACCAATAGGGCAGCAGTCCCAAGCGTCGCGCCGAGCGTTAAGGAGCCTGTATCTCCCATAAAAAGTTGAGCGGGGTGCCCATTGTACCATAAAAACCCTAACCCTGCCCCTACTAAGGCCGCACAAAAAACCGTTGCAACTTCTCCTGCAATAGGTAGGTGAAAAATATTCAGGTAGTCTGCCCCGATACTGTGACTCGTCATATACCCTAACACACTGAAGGTGACGGCAACTAAGAGGGTGCATCCAATAGCTAGGCCATCCATACCATCTGTCAGATTAACCGCGTTTGAAGTTCCAACAATCACCAAGGTTGCAAAAGGGATAAATAGAATGCCGAGATTCGGCTGCAAATCCTTGAAAAACGGGAGACTCAGCGAGGTCCGGACGGCAATATCGCTTGCCTCCGCTGCTGCTATAGGCGGGCCCCACTTATAAAGATAGAAGGCAATAGCTAAGCCGCCTACAGTTTGCAGTGCTATTTTATGCCACCCGCGTAACCCGAGTGATTGCCCTTTGCTGATTTTGCTTATATCGTCCAGGAAACCCAACCCGCCAAAGTACAGTGTCGTGAAAAGCATAAGATAGATATACGGCTGATCGAGACGGGCCCAGAAGAGCACAGATATAAGCACCGAAACAATGATAAGGATACCGCCCATTGTTGGCGTGCCTGCTTTACCCTGCTTCTCGCTACTCTCTTGTGCCTTTTCCACCTCCTCCTGAATATGCTCCCCGATACGTAGCTGTTTCAACCGAGCTATCATAAACGGGCCCAGGACGAGGGAGATAATCAGCGCGGTCGCGGTTGCATAAATTGCGCGGAAGCTGATATAACGAAAAATATTGAAAGGCGAAAACAGCTCTAGGAGGTTTTCAAAAAACAGATGATAAAACAATTGAATCGTAGCCTCCGCTCGCCTGCGACCTGACTGTTGACTTCGCTGGCTATTGGCTTCGCTGGTTATTGGCTTGTGGCTTGTGGCTATTAGCAAGAGAAAGAGGACTCTAAAGCGCGTCAGAAACCTATTTAGAATCTGAAACTCTTGCCAATTGCCAATCGCTAATCGCCAATGAGCTAATCGCCATACTACAACAAACCGCAAGGAACTATGAAAGCTTCCCTAAATTTGCCTCCACCTGATTAAGCAAGTTCGTTGCGTAAGAATAGACTAATCTATTCTTCTGTTCATGTGTTTCAACAGCAAGTTCAATCAGTTGTGACACTAACTCCGGAAACGAAATCCCAACGGGATCCCACAGGTAAAAACTGAAGGAGCCAGGGATAGTATTGATTTCATTCACGTAAACTTCTTCATCGCTATCGAGCAAAAAATCGATTCGTGCAACGCCTGCACAATTAATTGCCTGAAATGTTGCCGTAGCGAGTTTCTGTATATGTAACGTCAATTCTTCCGAAATCGGTGCAGGAATTTCACGTTGCGCCCCTGCCATCCCGGAAGATACCCCCCCAATGTCCTCTGTAGTAGTGGGAGGACTATCGGTTGTTTCCTCCCTCTGATGGATATATTTATCGTCGAAACTGAGGAAATTGTTACTACTAATCGGTTTTTCACAGACAGAAGCGGTCGGCGTGTGTGTTCCCATCACGGCGCAGTTAATTTCAGAAGCGTTTTCTATACCCTGTTCAACGAGCACGCGATGGCAATATCGGCAGGCAAGCTCGATAGCCTGCCGAAGCGTGTCCGTATCTGTTGCTTGACTTACCCCAATACTTGACCCGCTGACTGCTGGCTTAACGAACACTGGATACGACAACCGCGATTCAACTTCTTTTAGGATAGCCACATCTGCTGTATTCCAGCCGTGCTTTGTCACAGGGAGATAGGGGAGTATCGGCAGTCCGTTCTCACTGAGGGCTGCTTTCATCATGATTTTATCCATGCCGACACTAGACCCTAGGACACCTGCGCCGATGTATGGGATATTCATGAGTTCAAGTAACCCTTGGAGAGACCCATCTTCTCCGTGTACGCCGTGAATTGCTGGAAATGCTACGTCGACCGGAAGTTCCGTTTTTTTACGCCGCCAGCCGGGCCGACTCGGTGCTGCAACGAATTTCGGTGTCCCCTTAAACTCCACAGTGACCCTATTAAAATCGGAGGCGCGAGGGAGCGTTCCGCTGGTGAATGTGCTCAGTTCATTGAGACCATCCCCTGTTAACCATTCCCCCGTTTTGGTAATATAAATCGGGATAACCTCATAATTTTCCGCCAATGCAGTATTGACCTGATGTGCCGTAACGATGGAGACTTCGTGTTCAGGCGAGCGTCCGCCAAATATGAGAGCCACCTTCATCAAATTCTTCGGGCAGAAAAACCTCACCTTTTAAGGCGGAGAGGAGTGCCCGCTCCTTTGCATCCGCATTGTCGGACGCTAGTTTTTTTGACCTTTTTGTTTTCTTCACATCTAAATAGTAGCAGTCGGAATGGGTTGTAGTTGCCTGAGAAGCAGGCTTGATGAAGATTAATTTTTAAAATTCGGAACGGATGATAAATCACCTACTACGAGCCCTTACTGAACTATTTATTTAAACTTTATACAGATTATGTTACAAAAGTGGTGCCTTAGATTAACGCGAGTTTGAAAAAAGTTTTGACCTAGAGTATTCTCTGGTAGTTTTAGGAAAAACCCGCACAAACTAAAAGTTTATGCTACAATTACACCGCTTTTTTCGCGGTGAAAAGGTTTGGAGCAAACGGATATTTATTATCAAGTTCACGTTAGATTAGTAAGAAACCGCCTGCAACACCGGCGCAGGCGAGCGGAGGCCAATGATTCAAAGACCTGTTTCGTTGTAGTTATCGGGTAAATCGTTCTCAAAAAGGACCACATCGCCCGGTTTTACGCGTTTTTCCAGCTGCTGCTGTGCCTCAGCAAAGTCAGCAGCAACAAAAACTTGCTGCTGCGGATAATTAGCGGCCTTGAGCCCATCTATAATGGGCACCGTTCTCATTTTCCCTACCAAAATAATAAAATCGCACACCCTTGCAGCTTCCGAACCGAAATGCTTATTTTCATCATATTCACGTTCACCTAATTCTACCATCCCGGGGGTTACCAGAATCTTTTTCCGGTGCTTCTCACTCGTAAAGTCGTTAAGAACGTCGAGAGCTGTTTTCGCTCCCAAGGGATTTGCATTGAAACTGTCGTCAATAACGGTCACACCTGCCTCGCCATCTATCAACTGTAAACGGTGCGGTACCGATTGTAAGGTTTCAACTGCCTCCCGAATTTCATGCAGCGTCATGCCGCACGTCAACGCAACACCTACTGCAGCGAGGATATTGGAGACGTTATGCTGACCCAACAACCGGGTTGTCATCACAACACTCCCAGCAACATCGTCTATCACGGTAAACGTTAACCCTTTGTAGCTCTGCTCAATCTGGGATGCTCTCAATTTCACTACCGTGTCGTCAGCCGATGTGGGCGACATGCTCTGGATACCGTACCGGATAACTGGCACATGTTCAGTCTTATCGGCAAGTTTTGCACAGATTTCGTTATCTACATTGATGACAGCGAGCCCATCTGGGGGGAGCGATTCGATTAGCTCATATTTCGCACGGGTGGTATTTTCAATGCTCTTAAATCGCTCTAAATGTTGCGGCCCGACGGCGGTAAGTATGCCGATAGATGGCGATGCAAGATTACACAGCTGCCGGATATCACCACGTTTATAGGCACCCATCTCAACGATAAACAGCTCGTGCTCCTCTGACAAATCACCCCGAATCACCTTACAAATGCCCATCGGCGTGTTATAACTATCCGGTGTCATCAACGTGTTAAACTTTCGTGACAAAATCTGGTGTAGAATATATTTCGTGCTCGTCTTTCCGTAGCTGCCTGTGATTCCGATAACTTTAGGTTGAAGTGTCTTAAGTCTCCGTTTTGCATCGCGTAAATACGCACCGTTTATGAGACGTTCCAACGGCCAAATTAAAAGGTTGCTCACAACTAGATTCAACGTTGTCAGTTCACTGAAAAGAAAAAGCGATACGCGCCACCTATTCTCTCTTAAACCGAGAGCTAACCCGATGGCGAGTACTGATAGCAGTGCAAGGGACAGACCGAAAACCCGTTTTGCCCGGGCGGTATAAACGAGCGGTTTTTTCGCAGGAGGCTTCTTCTTACCAACAATTTGATAGGTTTGAAACGCAATCCAAGCGAGACAGACTGCCGGAAAAACCCAATTCGTTTGACCCGCAGGATATCCCCACGTTAGTAGAATCAGGAAACCTGCTCCAAGGCAAATATCTTCAATCGCGAAGCAGCGCCTCGGATGCATCCAAATCCATTTCAGATAACGTCCCGTTTTATAGCCATCCAATTGGAGTATGTGGAGTCCGTGTGTTGTTCTAAAAACTGCCCTTACGAAACAGGCAAAAACTACGAGATAGAAAAATAGAATCATGTGGCCTCTGTGCATCGCTATTGTGTTGATGCTAAAAAGGTTGTTACGTGTTGTCGAAACTGGGGAAATTGGTCGAGATAAGAGAAATGCCCAGCATCTTTAAGGATGACCAATTCGGTGTCCGGTATTTCCTTCTCCATTATTTTTCCGAAGGAGACAGGGGTATCCTTATCGTTTTCTCCCCAAATTAATAACGTAGATGCCCTGATTTTTGGGAGAAGCGGTCGCAAATCCTGCTTAACAGACTTGACAAGCGTTGCTCGCATCGTCCCCGCATTCCGATAATCTGTCGAACCTGCCCGTTCTGACAGGATATCCGCCCAGTTGTTACCGAAGGTGCCGCAACGTCTCAGCAAGCGTCCAATTTTTGAAAGGCTCACCCGCATATAGTATTTCGCGTTTCTGCGTTTGAGCCCGGCACTATTCACTAAAATTAGTTTATCTACGTTTTCCGGTGCCTCGGCTGCCATCACTATGGAAATTCTGCCGCCGTAAGAATGGCCGATGAGATGTGCCTTGTCAATACCAATTTTGTCAAAAAAGGCTGAAAGACATCGGGCATAGTCGGTTGCATTCCAGCCTGTCAAAGGCGGTTCGCTCAACCCGAAACCGGGGAGGTCAAGTGCATAAACCTTGTATGAAGGCGAAAGCCACTCAAAAATAGGCGTAAAACTGTTCGATTCTGCACCCCACCCGTGTAGCAGCACAACAGTTTCACCTTCCCCCGCAACCTGATATGAAATCTTTAACCCATTAATTTCTATGAACAAATTCTGAGGCGACTTTTCGGTCATCGAATGGGAACCGTTCGCCATGAATTTCCTGGTAGTCCTCATGTCCTTTTCCTGCAATGACGACGATATCCCCTGGATTTGCATGCGCGATTGCATATTGAATCGCTTCGCGTCTCTCCGGGATACACAAATATGCTGCACCATGTGGTAAATTTGATACAATTTCTTTAATGATTTCATTAGGGTTTTCCGTGCGCGGATTGTCGGAGGTAATCACACTTAAATCAGCCAATTCGAGGGAAATTTTCCCCATTTTGGGTCTTTTTTTCCTATCTCGGTCCCCGCCACAGCCGAAAACGGCGATTAATTTTCCATCTGTGATATTGCGTGCGGCGGTCAGTACATTTTCCAAACCATCAGGGGTGTGTGCATAATCTACGATGACAGCGAAATCCTGTTCCATCTTATTCGCGGCGGTAACAAGCTCAAAACGCCCAGGGACGACAGTTGCAGCGAGCCCGTGGCGAATCGCTGCCGGGCTACAATTGTAACGCATCCCCACCCCTATTGCAGCAAGGGCATTGTAAACATTATAATTCCCGAGTAGATGAATAGTCGCCTGAATCTTCCGGCTTACGTTGTTTTTTAAAGCTTTATTACCGTTCTCGCTCTGCACCACTGTAAACGCTAGCTCCTTCAGGGATACTGCTATATCGCGCGCCTGCAAATCGGCATCCGTTTCAATGCCGTACCGTAAAATGTTTGCATGTGGCAAGTGCTTCGCTATGCGTGGTGTAGCTGGTGAATCGGCGTTTAAGATTGCTACGCCTTCCGGACTGAGTTGTGAGAACAGCATTAGTTTAGCAGCGAAGTAGTTCTCCATTGTGCCGTGGTAGTCTAAATGGTCTTGCGTTAGGTTGGTAAAGACAGCTGTATGATATGTGAGCCCTGTCAATCGGTGTTGTGCAAGTCCCTGGGAGGAGGTTTCCATAACGACATATTCAATGCCTGCATCAGCCATCTGTTTTAGCAGTGCGTGAAGTTGAAATGCATCGGGGGTCGTCAGTTGTGCGGGAATATCAATTTTTGTCGGGGATTTTGCGTCTGTTTCATAGGTATGTCCAACTGTTCCGAGTACAGCGGTTTTCAGCCCGTGTGCCTTCAGAATGCCGTATGTCAGATGTGCTGTTGAAGTTTTTCCGTTTGTGCCAGTGATACCGATGAGTTTCAATCGTCTTGCGGGGTTCCCATGCCAATTAGCGGCACTTAAGGCTTGAGCACACCGGCCGTTAGCGGTCCTAATGTATGTTACACCTATAGGCACCTCGGATGTGTGCTTTTCTGCGATGATTGCTCGCGCCCCGTTTTGAATCGCCCCGGCAATAAAGCGGTGTCCATCAACGTTTAAACCTTCATAGCAGATAAAGGCGTATCCGGGCTTGACTTTCCGGTGGTCGCTGACAACCCCTGTGATTTCTACATTGTGTTCCCCTGTGATGTCTATGATTTCAATACCGTTCAGAAGCTCCTGGAGTTTCATAAACCGCCTCCCTGCTCCAACGCGGCATTTGATAACACTGTCGTCTGCGAATCGTCTCTGCGCGTCAACCCCTCTCTAACCCCACCGTTTTGTGGCTCGCTCCGAAGGCTAAGCGCGTTGGCATCTGAGGTTTTTACCTTACGTCTACTTATGGCATCTTCCTTTGTTGAGTAGTCAGGCTCGTCCTCAAAAAAGTCTGTCTGTTCAATATACTGAATAGCTTGGGTGGCAATTTGTTTGAAAATTGGTGCGGCAACTTGACTGCTGTACCGTGCGCCTTTCGGTTCGTCAATAGTGACAATAATCGCAATTTGTGGGTTATCGGCTGGCAGGAATCCCATAAATGACATGACCTCCTTACCCGCGGCGTAACCTTTTCCTCTTTCAGCCTTCTGTGCTGTTCCTGTTTTCCCTGCGACGAGATACCCCTCTATTTTGGCACGTCTGCCGCTTCCATTTTCTACAACCCCTGTCAGGATGTCAGTCATCTGTCTGGCTACTTCCGGACGCAACACCCGTTGCATTTCAATCGGATAAACCCTTTTGATAAGGTTACCTTGTGCATCGCGAATTTCTTTGGTAATATAGGGGCGGCGGAGAATACCGCCATTCGCAATTACGTTCAAGGCGTTCACCATTTGCAAAGGCGTAACCGCAATACCCTGCCCATAAGGAATGGACCCGAGTGAGTTCGCATCCCAATGCCGCAACGCATAGAGGTTGCCAATCTGTTCGTATGGCAGGTCAACGCCTGTCAATTTTCCGAAACCGAAACGTTTTATGTACGCTTGAAATTGCTTATGCCCTAACCGCTCCACAATTTTTATCATGCCGATATTGCTCGATTTGTGTAGCACCTCGGCAAGCGTTAGCCACCCTTTCGCAGAAACATCTTTAACAGTCCGCCCATTGGGAAGACGATATCGGCCATTTTGACAAAAAATGCTTGAACTTGGGCTCATGATGCCTTCGTTCAGGACAGCAGCAGCACCGACAATTTTGAAAATGGAGCCAGGCTCATAGGTATACCAAATTCCGAGATTCCGCTTCGTTTCCTCGTCCCCGTGTGCGTAATTGTTCAGGTCGTAAGATGGATAACTTGCCATCGCTAAAATCTCTGAGGTTGACACGGACAAAACAATTGCGGTCCCCCGAGGCGCGTTCCACTCTCGACACCCAACTGATAATGCCTTTTCGGTAATATCCTGGATATACTCATCAATCGTTAGAACGACATTACATGCATAATTTCCGAGCATGTCTGAACCGACTTGTCCGTTGGCTCCGGGCGCGCCTACGTTTGCGCTCCTATGAACTGAGCCTCTATGCTGCTTCTGAAGATAGTTGTTGTAGTAAAATTCAACGCCTTCTCCTTCTTCAGCATCGTTGAGGTATCCGATAACTTGTGCAGCGAGGTCCCCCTTCGGATAGATGCGTCTCTGTTTCACCTTATAGCGAATCCCGCTATATTTTTCGGCAAGATTTTGGATTGCATCTAACGCTTCATAATCAACGTTCTTCTGTAGGGAAACGAACTCTCTCTGCTTACGCCGCAGTTGTGCCAGCAATTGCGTTTTATCAGCGCCTAAAATCTCAGCCAATTCGGCGGCGACACGGGTCGGATTAACATTTTTCGCATTCAGATACCTCGGATCGGCGGAAACCCAAAGCCGGTCTTGACTGATACCTAGCACGTGGCCATGCCTGTCTAAAATTTTGCCGCGTTTAACCTGCTGTTTGTCCCGAGAACGCCAATCCGCGCGTGTTTCCGTGGCAGCCTCACGTTCTAAAAACTGAAGAGTGAACAGCTTGCCCATCAATAATAGAAAGCCGCCCTGTAAGACTACCAAAATAAGGATAAGACGGATAACTGAAATACGTAGGGTTTTTTTCATGATTCTCCTTACAACTGTTTACAAGTACCGGACACTGCTACCTTAGTGGGAACGTCAAGAGAAAAGGGTTATTTATCCTGGAGCCGCTGTGTTTCGCCAGTCCATTCCTCCATCCCCAACTCTTTCGCAATTTGACGCACCCGCTTCACTTCAGTTAATGTTTCCACCACCAGCTCCAACTTATGAATTTCATGTTGAGTTTGGCTGCGTTGCTTCTGAAACACTGGCCCCTGCCGAAGCACAACCCGCTTTGCATAAGATGAAAACCAGACGCTGGCACTAAAAACACATAAAGCTAGTGCTAACACTACGTAGACAATCGAAATTGTCAATTTCGGTTTGCGTTCCTCTTTTTCTTCAGTTTGTGTTGTGTACTTGTTTGAATTCCGCATCTTTAAATCTATACGTTCAATTTCAAGGTTAAGATACACTTTTTTGACTATCACGTCCGGGCTCGGATAACTTGACTGCAACACGCAACTTTGCACTCCGGGCCCGCGGGTTTGCTGCAACTTCGTTCGCTGATGGCTGCACGGGGGTCTTCGTTACAACACGCAGCAACTGACGATGTTCACAAATACAGATAGGTGTTTTCGGCGGACAGATACAAGACTTCGCTAAATCACGAAACCGCCGCTTCACTAAACGGTCCTCTAACGAATGGAAACTAATAACACACAGGGATGCCCCCGGTTTCAATACTGAAACGACTGTATCTAATCCAATCGACAAATTCTCCAACTCCCCGTTTACCTGAATTCGGAGTGCCTGAAACACCCGCGTGGCGGGATGTAATCGCACCCCTTTCCGATGGGAAGACGAAGAGACTTTACCTCCTCCGACCTTATGGCGGTAAGCACGTTTTACTATTTCTGCCAATTCTATAGTTGTTGTTATCGGTTTCTCCGTGCGTCGTGCAACGATGTCCCGAGCAATTCGTCTGGCAAACCGTTCCTCGCCATATTCCTTGAATATATTCACCAATTCCTCAGGTGTGCTTTCGTTAACAAGGTCTGCAGCGGAAACCCTATCGCGCAAATCCATCCGCATATCTAAAGCCCCAAGGTGTTGAAAACTGAACCCTCTGCTAGGTGTATCTAACTGCAACGAGGATACCCCGAGGTCAAGCAGGACACCGTCTACCTCACTAACGGTGTGCGTTTGTAGCAGTTGCTGAAGATGTGCAAAGTTCCCGTGAATCAAGGAAACTCGGTCCTTGAAAGCGTGCAAACGCGTGCTTGCAATTCCGAGAGCTTCTGCATCTCTATCAATACCAATGACGCGACCGGTCGGACTGGATTTTTTCAAAATTCGGAGACTGTGTCCGCCTAAACCAATTGTCGCATCTATATAAATGCCTTCCGGTTCCGGTTTAAGAAAATCGAGTACTTCATCACATAAAACGGGTATGTGCATTTCCTGCATAGTGTTACCTCAAACATAATTTTATAGCAAGAACCGTGCCAAAATTTTGGGGTAATCAGGATTATGCTCTTTAATAAGAAAAATCTTGCACTTTTCTCCTTAATATGCTAATTTAACCTAAGGTGCCACCTTTGTAATACCATTTTTATTAATTATTCTATCATTACCGGTTGTTAGAAATGAGACGGAGAACGGAAGACCCAAACTGGAAGTTTATGCTACGATAAAGGGCACAAACTGGAAGTTTATGCTACGATAAAGGGCACAAACTGGAAGTTTATGCTACGATAAAGGGCACAAACATTCCTATTGTCCCAGGAGGTATTGTCTTATGTCAAAACGCCATGAACTTGAACTCAGTAAAGATGAACGCCAAAGACATTGAACGATACAGGGGAACCCGCTTATCTTCGGGAACGTGCGGCTGCCCTGCTAAAGATAGCCGCGGGAACTTCTCCACACAAAGTCGCCCTCAAAGGGCTGCTAAAGAAGCGAGATCCGGACACTGTTTATGCCTGGCTTCGCCGATACCAAGAAGAGGGCATTCAAGGATTGTTTCATAGACCGGGCCGTGGCCGCAAACCCGCGTTCGCCCCCTGGATCCCCCGAAGAAGCAGAAACCGAGGCGTTGACGGCTATAGGACAAGACCCGGGACAAGTCAAGGCACATCAAACGCGCTGGACGCTTCGCACCGAGGTTGTGCCGTGGCTTGCTAAATCTCTGTGCCGGGTATCCATCAAATCTTCTCACGCCTGGGCATCAGCTATAAGCGTGCTAGACTTATGCTACAGACTATGCCAAGAAAATAATACAGCAAGTTTTAGAAGAAATCAAAACCCACAGAACACGGCTGTGCTTTATCAAGATTTCTCTACCGAAACCCCACTATAACTGGGCACAGACAGGGACAAAAACGCCATTAGCATCAGAGTTATCAATCGGATAAAACTAATCGGTGCTATGCCCCCATACAGGAGACGTTGTTTATCAGCAAGTGCCAAGCTGCACAGTTGTAGCCCTCCATACATTTTATACCGATTTGCCAACGCTAGACAAGCAACGGAATCTTACAAGATAATCGGGCGGCCAAGATGGAGGCACTGCTGCCGCAATCGGTCTCCTTTGTGAAACCGACGATTGGACCGGAAAACTTTCCGAGAAAATCGGTGAACTGACAAACTGATTGAAGTTTATGCTACGGATAAAGCCTCTGCACAAACTTGGACAAGTTTATTGCTACGCTATCGGATTATTACCGAATTAATAAATTAATCTTCATGAAGTTTATGCTACGATAAAGGGCACAAACTGGAAGTTTATGCTACGATAAAGGGCACAAACTGGAAGTTTATGCTACGATAAAGGGCACAAACTGGAAGTTTATGCTACGATAAAGGGCACAAACTGGAAGTTTATGCTACGATAAAGGGCACAAACTGGAAGTTTATGCTACGATAAAGCGCACAAACTGGAAGTTTATGCTACAAGAAAGAGCCATTTTCAATTAGAAATGGTATAAGGTGCCGCCTTTGTAACATAATCTACCGGAATTGGCAAATTGGCAAGATGTTGTGATTCTAATACGCGGTCTGACGCGCGTCAGAGGGTTTAGATTCATCTCTTGCTAACAGCCAACAGCCAATAGCCAATTTAGGAAAACCTTATGCCGAACCAACGCGAAACAACTATTACAAACGAACTCGTCAACATCCTTCGACACATGCGACACGGATGGGATATTGAAATAGAGGTCAGAGCCTTCATAAAGGGCAGCAGTGAACTTGACGCGCTCGTGATTGAACACGGGAGAGAGCCGGTCGGCATTGAAGCAAAATTCGCCACTACCACTAACGCCAAAAAACTGCTCGAGCAGGCGGAAACACGACTTGTACTCGAACTTGAAACTGGATACCAGACCACCAGCAAAACCCTTGATAACGTCATGGCAATTCTCTATCCCGACCGCTTTAAGACGGTGCCGGGACGCGATATTCAGGCAAAATTACGCGAGGCAGCCGACCTACAGTATAAACTCGTCAATGCTGTCGGCGACACCGTGGGACACTTCCCGAAAAACGGATGGGCAACAGGCACAGCAGGCGACATTGCAAACGCACTCCACATCGGCGCAATGCCTACCTCTCAACTTGAAGAAGCTGCCGAAGAGATGAAGAAAAGTATCAACAAGGCGGCTTACCTACTTCAAGATGCTATTGTTGACCACCCTGCCATCGGCACAAAAATTGAGACGATTCTGCACCAAGCGGTTTTCTCTGAGTCGGCAGATAACACAGAAGAAAAACCGAACATCCAGACACTCCGCATGGCAGCCTTGATTATCACCGATGCCTTTGTCTTCCAAAGTTCCCTCGCGGGTAAACCGGAAATGAAAGCTGTCCGGTCCCTTCGCCAGCTCCTGCCCACAATTGATTACGCCGATGTTATCACGGACTGGAACGCTATCCTTAAGGTTAACTACCGTCCAATCTTTGAGGATGCCCGGAACATAGTCGAGGCACTCGCTACGGATGATAGACTCGTCAACCCTATCTTAAAACTTCTATGTGAAGCTGCCAGAGACCTTGTGGATACCGATATTGCCCAAATCCATGAACTCGCGGGGATAGTGTTTCAAAAACTCATCACCGACCGGAAATATGTGAAGGCAAACTACACGTTACCGGAAAGTGCCGTGCTGCTCTCCAGCCTTGTAATGCCTGAACTGCCTGAAGGTAAACTTCCAAAAGTGGCAGACTTTGCATGTGGGACAGGCGCGCTGCTCAATGGGGTATACCAACGGACTCTGTCGCTGTATGAACAATCGGGTGGTAACGGTAGGGACATCCATCAGCGTATGTTAGAGAAGAATATCGGAGGGGTAGATATCATGCCGAATGCGACACACCTTACAGCCGCTGCGCTTGCCAAATGACGGGTTCGTTTTTTGGGTGTATGCCTCCGTTATAGGCCCCGCCTAAGTTTCGACCCAAATAGCACTACGTCATTTTAGAAACGGCGGAGAACTACATGGTCCATTGACCCATAAGTACAAAATATTTACACACCCTCCAAAAACTTTACACACCCCCTTGCAATCCCAAACAAAATATGATATACTTAAAACAGTGTAGACCGCGTAACAATATCTTACCCCGTTGGGGAGCAACAGATGAAAATCGCCATTATGGGGGGAACTTTCAACCCAATCCATTACGCCCATTTGCTCAGTGCCGAACAGGTACGGGAAGGATTAGGTTACGACAAAATTTTGTTTATCCCCGCAGCACGACCACCGCATAAATCGCAACCGGATATGGTGTCCGCTGAGCATCGGTACCAGATGGTGCTGTTAGCAACAGCGGAGAATCCATATTTTGAGGTGTCTCGGATTGAACTAGACCGCGCGGGACCCTCCTACACAATTCAGACGATAAAAGCGTTACAGCAGCTGTATGATGAAACAACGAAGCTTGCATGGATTATCGGGGCAGATTCGTTGATTGAATATGAAATTTGGAAGGATTTTGACGAACTATTAACACAGTGCACTATGATTGCCACAACACGCCCCAATTACGACCTAACGAGTGTTCCCCCAGAAGTCCGAAACCGAGTTACAACGTTTCAGATAACAGGGTTTGATATGTCCGCAACCTACATTCGGGACCGCATCCGCAAAGGTGTTTCCATCCGATACCTTGTACCTGAAGCGGTTGCTGCCTATATCTACGAGCATCGGTTATACCAGTAAAGAGAAAGTCGACAACTTTGGAAAGGAGACAATATGGAACATAAATGTAGCATCTGCAACACAGTCTACGAATTTAATTACCAAAAAGGGATACCGTTACCCTCACACTTCCCGTTCTGTAGCGACCGGTGCAAGACAATAGATTTAGGAAAATGGCTCAACGAGGAATACTGTATCAGCACGCCGCTGCCTGAAGCTGAGATATTAACAGACATGGACCGAAAAATTCTAGCGGAACTGCTTGGAGACGACACCGAATCCGAGGAAGCTTAACTAACAACCAATCGCTAAAAGAGATACATGACAATGCACAACCCTTTTTCATCAGCTCAGCGTGACGATGGACAGCGTCCCGTTCCTACTGCTTTAGCGGAACTCCGAGAACACCCAAAATCGATAGAAATCCAGCAATATCTGTCAGAAAAATTGACTCCGAAACGTTACACGCATGTCCTTGCTGTTCAGGAAACGGCTGTCGCATTAGCACAGCGACATGATGCCGACATATCTAAAGCCAATTTGGCTGCCCTACTGCACGACGTTGCAAAATGGATGAACAAGACGCAGCTATACACTGCCGTGGCAGATTATCAGATTCAACTCGATGCAATTGAAAGAATTACGCCTGCGTTGTTACATCCAATTATCGGGGTCAAGCTAGCTATTGAACGTTTCGATATAACCAACCTTGAAGTGCTTGAAGCAATCCGCAACCACACAACGGGTAACGCCTCAATGGGTTTAATAGCGCAAGTAGTATACGTAGCTGATTTTATTGAGCCGACCCGCATCCATGAAGGTGTCACACATGTAAGAGAAGTGGCGGAGACGGACCTGTCGCTTGCGGTGCATCACGTTGCTCGCTATAAAATTGTTCATCTCCTTCAAGAGGGAAGGATAATTCATCCCAACACTTTGCACACCTACAACAGCACCTTGGCGGAATAGCAAGCCGAATTTTGAAAAAAACTTGCAATTTTCCTGAAAATTGGGTACGATTATTGATATGGAAAACGCGCCAAAATTTGCGGTTTGATAAAGCGGGCTCCTTAAAGAGAGGACTAGAAACATGCAGACTTACACACTCTCACAGTTCAATGAAGAAACACTCAAGACTCTCGTCACACTAAGCGAAGTGGACGGCACAGCAGAAACCTGGGAGAAGATGCGGATAGCCTTAACCGCCGAGGAAAACGCGATAATTGACTACTCCATCAGGTCAGATGCCCAACAACGCCATCTGCCAATTTTGAATGAGGCGACACTCTGGGGACGAGCAATTTATCCACTGTTACAGCTGGCAGAACAGGGGCATATTCAAGCGTGGGCAGATGTTCCGCTCAAAGCCACCTATCCCACATTTACGCTTGAAGGCGAAGTGGCTGGCGCGCTTGCACCCTCCGTAGGCGGTAGAATTCAACTTCCCTATCTACAAATTGTGCATCAAGCCAAGCGGGGTATCAATGCTCCTAATCCGCAATTCCAACTCTACGGCGAAATACTCGCCGCTGCATGGCTTAACTGGCAAAGCGATACTAAGCCGAAACAAAGGATTTTTGGGTGCTACACGCTCATTGACCGATGGCATTTCGCTCGCTGCGTTGTTGAGGGTATTGAAACAGAAAAACCGATGCTCAACATTGAATTTGCACCTGTATATAACGGCATCACTGACGCGGAACGCATCGTGCAATTGCTAAAATTTATCGTCGCGGAACAGAGCAATAACTAATTGGGGAGATTACTATGGCAACTTTTGGAACCGGGGACTATCGGTATGAGGTCGTAGAGGGGTGGGGCATGATTCCGCAACTCGGCCTCGTTTCAGGGGTAGCGTGCGACTCAAATAATCGGGTCTATGTTTACAATCGCAGCCCGCAACCCGCCATGCTCGTTTTTGAAGCGGATGGCACTTTCGTCACAGAATGGGGCAAGGATATTTTCAAAAAACCCCACGGAATTTGGATAAGTCCAGATGATGAAATCTATACCACAGACACCATTGACCACACTGTCCGGAAATTCTCGCTTGATGGCGAGCTGTTGCAAACGTTCGGCACCGTCGAGCAGCCGGGTGCCCCAGGCACACCGTTTAATCAACCGACGCGTGCTGTCCTTTCTGCCACCGGAGAGATGTATGTCTCTGATGGCTATGGACAATCGCGCGTTCACCGCCTAACCCCCGATGGCGAAGTTATCGTCTCATGGGGAGCACCCGGAACTGGGCCCGGTGAATTCAACCTGCCCCACGATGTTACAGTAGACGCAAACGACACTGTGTATATACTCGACCGGGGCAACCTTCGATGTCAAATATTTAACAACGATGGCGAATTTCTGACCGAGTGGACAGACCTCCGCTCCCCTAATGACCTATTCATCGACACCGATAATATCATTCACATTGCCGAAGCGAGGCAAAGCATCTGTATCATGACACTACAGGGCGATATCATCGGACGCTGGGGAGAAAAGGGAACGGCACCAGGACAATTCAGCGATTCACCACACGGAATCTGGATTGACTCAACAGGAGACATCTATGTCAGCGAAGTCATCGCTGAAAGACGTTTCCAAAAATTTGTGAGGATATAACCTGTTTTGAAGAAATGTTATCTCTATATTTTTAGTATCGTTTTTATCGGTTTTGTAGCAGGCACAACCGCTTTTGCTGATGGCGGACATGAACATTCAGGGGACTGGTTTAAAAACTTTATCACACAACCGATGACGTTCCAATTGGCAATCGCCGCGCTAGTTGTCTCGTTTGTGCTAGGCGGATTACACGCCTTGACCCCCGGACACGGAAAAGCGGTTGTCGCAGCGTATCTCGTTGGCTCTAAAGGTCGCGTAATTGATGCGATTTTCTTGGGACTTGTCGTCACCTTCACCCACACCTTCAGCGTTATTGTGCTGGGGGTCATCATGCTGTTAGCAGAGGAGCATTTTGTCCCAGATGATATTGTTCCGTGGCTGAGTTTGGTTTCCGGGGTTTTGATTGCTGGCATTGGAGCGTGGCTGCTCGTCAGAAATGTGAAAGGGGCTGCCCACGGACATACACACAGCCATGGACCTGGGCATCATCATCATCCGCACGACCATTCCCATAGTCATGAGCACGACCATTCTCACGACTCTGAACATACCCATTCTCATGACCCGGAGGATGCTCATTCTCACAGTCATGAACATGGGCATTCTCACGACCCGGAGGATGCTCATTCTCACAGTCATGAACATGGACATTCTCACGACCCGGAGGATGCCCATTCCCACAGTCATAGCCATGGACATGGGCATTCACATAGTCATGTGCCATCAGAGCGCCCTGGTTTCTGGGGATTGTTATCGCTCGGCATCTCTGGCGGCATCGTGCCGTGCGTTGACGCGCTTATCGGTCTGCTGTTTGCTATCAGCCTTAATAAAATTGCGCTGGGGTTGATTATCCTCTGTGCCTTCTCTTTAGGACTTGCCGCCGTACTAGTTGCTATTGGCATTCTGATGGTTTTAGCGAAACCGATTATTGAACGTTTCACAGGTGAAGGTGTTTGGCTACGCCGCTTACCAATTATCAGTGCCGCCGTCGTTATCCTACTTGGAGGCTTATTGGTAATCAAAGCAATCAACACTATTTGAATCATGTTATTAGGCCGCTGCACCTATTACCTAAGAGTTGTGGGGTTGTGTATTTCTATAAAAACTGTACACACTCCGAACGCAACATCGGGCATCAGGAGACAGTTAAATATTTTATGCTAAAGACTGTAGGTATTTTGAGCCCTGGCGATATGGGACACACCGTCGGCACTGTTCTCAGTCAAAATGGTTTACGCGTTATTACCTGCTTGGCGGGACGCAGCCAGCGCACCCGGCAGCTTGCGGAAAAAGCGGGCATTGTGGATGTACCGACGTATTCGCAACTTGTCATCGACGCTGAGCTGATTCTCTCAATTATGGTACCAGCACAGGCGATGTCTGCTGCAAGTGAAGTCGCGGAAGCCTTGCAACAAACAGGGACATCCTTGACCTATGTCGATTGTAATGCCATTGCACCGCAAACAACGCGCCAATTAGGGGAGCAGATTACATCAGCAGGGGGTGTATTTGTCGACGCGTCTATCATAGGACCGCCCCCACGCAGACCAGGGACCGGGGGCGACGCGTTTCTATGCATCGGGCCCCAACCTTGACATTTTCTCCCAGCTCAACGATTACGGCTTAGAGGTACGCACGCTCGGTAACGAGATAGGGCAGGCCTCTGCAATTAAGATGTGTTATGCCGCATTGACGAAAGGACTAACCGCGCTCTGCACCGAATTACTGACCGCTGCAAAACGCCTCGGCGTAGCGGACGCACTAACAGCAGAATTTCAATTGAGTCAAGCGGCTCTTTTTGCACGGATGGAAAACGGACTGCCCGGCATGCCACCCAAAGCCAGACGTTGGATTGGAGAGATGGAGGAAATCTCGGCAACATTTGCACACGTTGGATTGACACCGGACCTCTTGGCAGGCGCAGCGGATATGTACCGACTGGTAGGTGAAACCCATCTCGCTGACCTACCCCCGGAGGCACGGGACCAGTTCCCGACATTGACAGAGTTAATCGCAGTCCTAGCAGAACAGCTTGAGAAGATGTAGACGAACGGACCGCTTACCTACATTGTTATTCTGCTTCGTCCACGGGCTGTTTGACTTCAGGCTCCGCAAGAATCCATTCTTGGAATGCCGGCGCGTCTACAAAAAATGAACGCATCAGCGCAAATTCATCGGGTGTTGCAATTGCACATCGCAGCATACCTTCCCTGGCCCCGTGCGTCTCGATACGCTCCCGCCATGCCTGCTGAAACACCTTCGTGTCATCTATTATGAGCTTGGAAAACATACCCATCTGCACCATTTGAGAACTCAGACCGGAGGTATCCGAAACGTGTTCCATTAGCGGTTCTATCAGATGCTCCTGCTGGAGTTTGGTCATTTCTCCTATTTCCTCACGCGGTTCTGGCACTGTCGTGCACCACTCCCAGATTCTGAAGTAGTAATCCAGCCAATGTTGTAATTCTGCAGCGTCCTTCTCATCCCCCACAACCGCTTTAAGCCGGGACGATACAGCGGTTCTATGGTTTTCCGTGGGCATCGCGGCGACATAAGCCGAAAAATCTGTATACGCCTCCCCATCGCGCATTTTTAAATAAGAGAGATAGGGTTCACTGGACAAAACGTCTTCTAAATCAATTTCTTCAGCTTGTAGAAGTTGGTTGAGCAGGTTTTCTTGGTCTTCAGTTAAGGGGGCATGTGCAAACGTCTTTAATTTTTGTGTGTAGATACGATGCTGCGCGGATACCTCTTTCATCTCCTGCGTTATTTTGCCAATCCACTTTACCACAAAAATTATTCCGCCAGCGAGAAGCACAACAAATATGCCGATAAGAATCAGAACAATAGGTTTTTTCATTATTTTCTCCCCGGTTTCGGCGCGGGTTGACGCGCAGGCGGTTTAGCAGGGGGGCTCCCAGCCGTTTGTCCAGAAAGCCACGCCTCTATTTTTGCAGGTGTGTCGAACTGCTTCAAAATCCAACCTGCAGCCTCCTTATCGGTTTCAAGCAGACGTAACATACCTGCCTCTGTGCCGTGGAGCAACAAAACCTCCCGAATCTTCGCTACGCGCGCAGGCGATAGCGGTGCAGGTGCCGCTGTGGCAGGGTTCGGGGCATGCCCACTATCACTGTTTGTAGACGTAGGCGAAGCATTAACAGTGTCTGTCTGTGGGACTGTGTCTTGGGGGTTAAGTGCAGGCATTGCTGGTCCCTGTGTCATGGTTCCGGCAAAACTTTTTATGAATTCGGACATGTCCTCAGTATCAGAATATTCAACGCCTTCCAATGCCCCCGCAGCGATGATTTCGCCACGCATCCACTCTATTTGTTGACCGATTTTACCTTGAAACTGAGCAAGTGTCCATGCGGTAAAATCCTGTTCTTTATGGAGTTTCACCGCAACAGCTGTCATTACCTCATGAAAGTCGCCTGGCGTAGCGGCGACTATCTCGTGAATGCGCGTTGCCATTTGTGCCTCGTAATCGGCAGGCGTGCCTTCAGGAAAATGCTGGCGGAACACCTTCATCCCGATTTCCGCAAAATTAATGGGCAGCCCCATAATATCATAGAGTTCCTGCATATCAATATCCGGTACTTCCCCTGGCGTAATTCCATCAAATTTTTCAGAGAACCACTTTTCAGCTGCTTCCATTCGCTCCAAAGCTTCTGCACTCATAAGGGATTTAAGTTTATCAGTGAACTCCTGAGCGTCTTCAGGATTTTCAAACCCCTTAAAGTTTTCAAGGTCGTTCGTTTTCAGCAGCTCTTTGAGTTTGTTTGCATCTATGCCGAAGGTGGATGCTTGCGGGGGTACACCTGTTTCAGTAGTTGGGGCAACATCGTCCACGGCCTCGGTTTCGGACATCTCAGTGGGTTCGTCTGTCTCCTGTTCCTGAACCGATTCCATTTCGACCGGCGTATCGGTTTGGGGCCCTGATGTCAGGAAAACCACCACGCCGAGGAGAAAGCATATACCCATGAAAACGGGAAATAAACGCTCTTTCATTGGAAACCTCTTTCTTCTGTAGGAGCGAGCTCCTTCCTACGGTTATCAATGTCATAGTCACATCAGTTCTTGATTAATCTATCATTCCTGCATTATACTACATGCTCACTAAACTTGTCAATAGGAAAGAATCAACAACGGCATAAAACTGCCCTGATTTCCGTTCTTGTATGTATGCTGTAGCACTACTGCCATCTGTGGCTACAGCGGTGCCGAGCAGTGTATATGCGGATTCTCGCTGGGGTGGTTGCCAGTTGAGCCGTCTAAAGATGTTATTGTCAATAATCGCTTGATAGAACGCCTCAGGGTCTACCCCCTGAGACTCCTCGCCTTTTGAAAGTGTCGGCAGAGGACGAGCTCGAGTCACCGATACTATGTCCGCGTCCGAGATTTGAGGGGACGCGGGTGTATCAGGCCTGTGCCCACCCCAAAATAGGAGTAGCAGCCCACATGCACACACAGTTGCGAAAATACCAGCAATCATTAGGATACGCCGCATTGTCCCTCCATTGATTACAGCACACAAGGGGGTTTCCCTACTCCTGCGCCGCCGGTAATTCCGAGGGGGTGGGTGCTTTGGGTTTTGAACGTTCTGGGGAACGGTGCCCTGGAGGAGTCCCCTTCGGTTGCATCCTTTCTTCGCCTGCCTGTCGTATCGCGTCAAGCTCCTTTATCACTTGTTGTAGCTCCCGGAGATCTCTCGGCAAATCACCTCCATGCCATTCCTGCAGAATCTCAAACCACAGCTGGATGTTGTGCGGGCCAGGAGGTTCAGGAGGCAGTATGTCAAAGGGGAACTCCCGCTTCGATTCGGGTCCACCGGGGCGTTGTGAGGGGCGTTGCGCGTTCTCTTGTCCATCCGACTTGTCGTGTGGATGTGGATGCAGGCGTTCATCCTGTGAGGGCGTTGTGAGGGGCGGGACGATTTTCTGTGTTTTCTCAGATTGTGATTTGAAGAGTGCCTCGTGGTCAGCTATCAGCTTTTCAACATGTTCCTCTACTGCCTCGAGTGCTGCCATCTGGCGTTCATAAAACCTCGGCGGGGGAAGGCCAGATGGCATTGGATTGCCATTTTCATCTGTATAGATAACGGTGACCCCCTTCGGTGCAACACCATACATCGTTATATCGTTTTTCTGTTCTTCGGATAACATCGCACCTGTAAACGTCGACAGCGGTTTATCTTCAGACACATGGACATACACAGTGTTGGGGGAAAAAGGGGTATAGACACCATTTAGATCGGTGATGCCCCCGGCTATGGACGGATCCCGATCCACTGCACGCTGCGTGTTGAGCCTTGCAACAATACTAAACTTAATCCTGACTTCTTCAAGTTCTTCCCAAGTTGCGTCCTCAGGTAACCTGTAACCCTTAAGAATATTTAATCTTGTTTCTGGGTTATCGAATTCGGACTTATCCTGTAACATTTGAAATCTTAGATCCGATGCCATTTTATACTGCCCAAATATAAGAAACGGGTACCCATTATCCAAGAGGTGTTGAAGCCATGCCTCTTTTGGCCAGTAATCCTCTCCGCGCGCCACCAATCCACGTGATGGGTTCTCAAAAGTCTTATACTCTTCTTCCCATTTTTCTATCATTTCTGGGACAGTGTGGGGTTGATAGTCTCTTTTGATGGCTGCAAGGTCAAGGTTATCCCATACACGGAGAATAGAATGTTCTGCTATAGTATCCGGCGTGGTTGTTTTAGATGGAGCTGCAGGCGGCAAAATAGGTGGATGGGTATGCTCAACCACCTCACCCTCCGGGACCACATGCTGATGCGGTTTAGAAATAGGGATCCGGTCAAGTATCGACTTTTCCTCTTTCTTTTGTAGGATACCTACATAGGATGCAACACCGACAATAACAATAACAATAGAAATAAGTAGAAAACGAACCTGTTTTTTCATAGCAATCTCTCTCCTTTTAAATCCTTCGTCAGGGCGTGGAGGAGAAGTATCTCCCTTTTCATGTTTCAGAAAATACGCGCTCCTTACTTTTGATGCTTGTTGGATAATAGAGCGGGCAACGACCAATATGTCTCTAATCCCAATTAGTTGGACAACGCTCGCTCTTCCGATAGATGCAATGCAGTAGGAATCCGCATAACGTTAGAGCGTTAGGTTTAATGTCCTTAGTGGTTCACTCGCTAAACATTTATCATATCTAAAACTCACATAATCGCTCAAAAAACCCATTCCCCCCGCCTGCGGGGGGTTAGGGGGGGGCGATTCGGAACGGGCAAAAGCACATCTAATTACCGAGTAAACCACTTAGTGGTCTGCTCGCTAAGTTTATATGGTAATATGGACACGCCATTGTTGTAAGCACAATAGTATGTCCCGGCTATTATCTGGAAACTTAAATGACATAAGAATTTACCGAGTGAACCACTTAGTTAGCGCAGTGGCATTTGAAAATAACACTCATGATTGCCTATAAATACTGCATAGATGTCTGGTGCTTTTATAGTAGTACCTAATTCTCCGGTGACTGTTGCAGATTTATCCTGTTGGGAGTCTAGACCTCTGAACCGGTCCCAAGAAGGTGACTCCAATGTAAATGAAAATCCGTAGGGGTATGCGTGAACCTCATCAAAATCTTCGGTGTGGAGACCCCGTTGCTTTAGCACGGGGAGGAAACACCGCTCCTATATTGAAAGTTCAAGCGTGTGAGGACTTGAAAATCTGTGCGTTTCGCACCCGTTGTGAGGCGTTGACCTTCTAAGCTATAGATAGAAAACACCCCTTTCGCATTAATCCGTGTGATACCGTGTTTGCCGTGCTTTATCAGCGTGTTTTTCACAAGTCCTTCGCCTAACACAGTTCCGCCATATCTTGACCGCATTCCGCCCTTTGAGGTTGTTCTCGGTGCAAGTTCCGCCTTGCTACGGGTATCGGGGATATGCAAAAAACGGCTGTATTGTCGGGTTTCAGTGCCATGGCTTTCTTTGTGTTGCCATTGACAACCGAATGTGCCATCACCCAACTATCAACACAATGTGCATAGAAGTCATCAGAGAGTTTGTCTTGGCTCTTCTCTAATCCTAATGCCTTCCTCCGCGCAGCAGTCCACCTGCCTTTATAGCAAAACACATTTCCAACGCCAATTCCCCCAGACTTCTTGTACCCGGTTTTGGTGATTGTTGAGTCTGATACCCTAATCTCAATTTCCCGTCTCCCGCTGTCATAACTGGATCCATCATGGGCCTCAGATTTTAAAACTTCCCGGATCCACACCGACAACGACACACTCGGTTCTTTGTTGACACAATAGACACCGTTGTTCAATAAGGCGTTGCCTCACCGCGTTTGACAAGTTTCCTGCACGCCAATGAGCGTCCATCTTTCATAAGTTTGTTGTTCTCCTTTCGGGTATATATTGCCCCATCCAGATCAGGGGTTCGTTGGGATCAGACTTGGGGAGCATCCGAAACATACTTGCCACGCCCAGAACCCCCGATATATTACTGTAGTCCAAGTTACCCTTGTCTCTGTGATAGCCTTGGCGGGCATCAAAGACAAGCCCCCATGCTTTAGCTGGGGGTTATTGAGATTTCTGACCCTACAGTCCATTTACCGGTGACCTTTCCCAGCCCGCGCCCAACTTCTACATCAATTCCCCCAGACTTCTTGTTGGTGAGTTGAGTCTGATACCCTAATCTCAATTTCCCGGCTGTAGTCAACCCCATCTCCAATGAGCGGGTAACATTAGGGGTAACACTTCCACTACAAGAACTATTACCCGCAGAGGCAGAGAGATCCACTCTCACTCCAAAAACCATTTGGGCTTCCCTAGTCCTTTTGGCATTAATCTGTTCAGCATTAGCTTCGTTAGGGTCGTACACTTGCCCACCATAACCGTTATAGAGTGGTGAGGCATAATATCTGAGTGCCCAGGAAGAAGCGGAGCCGGTACCGTTACCGCTGGAACCAGAATAGTCTGTATTGCTCCTTGGATCCACAGAATATATAAAAGGAGGACACGGTCTCCCTGTCCAATAATCAACCTCGAACTGCGGAGGGTGATCCATATTTGTATGATCTCCTCCAAGACCATGCCCAAATCCATTCGGTGCTTGTGCCATAAAGACGATAGTCATCACAAAAACCAATAAAGTTGCACATTGAATCAGTTTGGATTTCATTTTTATCCTCCAAATTGCCACTCAACCGTGGCGTTCAGATGTGGCAGTTTTGTGCACACATCCTATTGTTTTTACTACAGGACTTACGCAGCACGTTGCTAAAGTCCATAGATAATGGGATTTAGAGATTGACTTAGCGGGCTGGGGGACCCAGCCCTAGAGGAGCGGGCTGTTTGCCCGAATACTGAGCTTATGTTCTAAATTTGCGTAAGTCCTGGTAATATTAAAATCCCTTCAATTTTTCGCAAAAATCTTATATTATGATTTTTAGCACTTTTTCGTAATATGTAATTTTATATTACGATTTTTAGCACTTTTTCATAATATGGAATAATAACGGTTTTCGGTCAGTGTGCAGCTTCCTTCCTTCCAATCTTTCACCCTTCCCTTTGACTGGACGCACCCCTAAAATTGTCCAAAGTTTAGTAACTTGTACAGAAACTTTACACACTCTCTTATCAACGCACAAAACACGGGGGTTAGACCCAAGCATAAATGCTTGGGATTGTTAAGGTTTATCCGTCAACAGGAAAGAATCATCAGTAAATTCCTTATTATATTTGTCCCACACTTCATCAGAAATGGGGGTTGTGGCAGCCACGAAATTTTGCTCCACCTCTATTGCATTCTTGGAGCCTGTCAATGTTGTAGCAATTAACGGTTGACGGAGGCAAAATTGAATAGCGAGATTCAGCAGGTTCAAATTGTTATCAGTTGCCCACTGCCAAAGTTGATGCGCTTTTTCTGCCTCAGGAGCTCTTGTTGCAATATCCGGCTCAAGTCCTGTCAGTAGTGCCATTCCCAAAGGGCTGCCGTTGATGACACCGATGTCGTTTTCAGAAGCAAAGAGTAATAACCACTCATTTGCGGTTTGGCTAAGTAATGTGTAATCCAGATGGGTTAGGATGACATCAACTATGCCGGTTTCTATAGCAATTTTATGGAATTCATGTTCTCGGACACCGAGTCCGATAAATTTAACCAATCCTTCCTCATGCATCCGCTGTAGTTCATCCAACGCGCCACCTTTTGCCACAACCGGTTCCATGCTTGACGGGTCATGCACTAAGCAGACATCAAGGTAATCAGTGCCCAACAAGTGAAGACTATTTTCGACGCTTCGTCGCGTGCCGGACGCGCTATAATCACCTCGCCATTTTGGGTGTGTGCCTGTTTTTGTCGCAAGAAAAATCTTCTCACGCCACCCATCAGCAAGTGCTAACCCTACGCGTCTTTCGCTTTCGCCATATAGCGGTGAAGTATCGAGATAATTCATTCCCAATGTAATTGCACGGCGGACCGCTTCAATCGCTTCATCATCGGTGACTTCACCCCTGCCGATGCCTGCACCGCCCATACTAAGGCATGTGACTTGCAATTCGGTCCGTCCCAATCTCTGTTTTGGTAACGGATTTGTTTGTGTTGACATAGTGCTCCTCATTTACTATTGTTGGTCCGCAATTTCTTGAAGTCGTGTTAAAATTCGCAATGCAGCTTGACGCGATAGCTGTTCATTAAAATCCTCCGCCGCTTTCCCCGCGTGATAGAAGTTTCCCTGATAATATCGGAGGAAAATCGTCGCACCCAACAAAACCGCATCCACATAATATCCATCTAGTGCCGTATTGACGGTAACGAAACCGAGGCCCCCGTTTAGCATAAGCGCGTTTAAGCCATCCCCCCAATCCCCCGCATAGACCTGACCTGCTCCCGGTAAAATTGCCGAAAGGATTTTGGCAACCTTGACAGATTTCCGAGAGGAGCGGATAGCTGAATCGAAAAGCGTGTTAAGTTCAGCGTCGTCGGTGTAGTGTTGCAAGGCTTCCTGGGCTTCTTGCCATCGGAACTGGTAAAGATAGGCAACCCCTTTCAAGAACGCCGCGCGCCGCAGCAAACCTGCCGAGGGGGAACGTAGTGTCACTTTTATCAATTCCAATTGGGCGAGCTCGTAGTTTTGACCAGCAATTAGCATAACGGCAAGTTCCAATTGATATGTCGATTTCGTTTCGCTATCTGTGGCGTGAAGCATCGCAGCACGCATCGCGACAATTGCTGCTGACCACTGCGCTTGGGCGCGGTAAGCACGGCCGATGTTATAATAGGTTTCTGCTGCACGCACATCGTCCGGGTAAAAAAAGAGGAAACGTTTATACTCCGTGATAGCAGCATCATAGTTGCCAACCGAGAAGAGATGGTCCCCGAGGGACAATAGGGTGTTCTCCGCCTTCACAGTCAAACCGCAGCAGAGGACAAATGCTATTAACAGAAAGGAAAATGCCACATGTTTCAAATTCATAAGGGTTGCCATTCACAGAAATAGAATTCGAGGTCATCGACGGAGGGAGATAACGTTATCTTATCGGCTGGTACTGCTACTCGAAGGCGCAGCTTCACAATTAGCATCGCGTCACCGATGTCCAGCGTCGCTTGTGCGCGAGATACCTCAATTGGCACATCCGCTATTTCTTCAATAAGGCGAGCTGTCTCCGGATAACCGATATAGCTTTGAAAGTTTTCCGCTTCGGCAGCTTCCCGCAGCCGTGCTCGGAATTCTGATAGTGGAATCTGCCGCAGTGTATACTGCCCCTCATTGGGCATGACAGCGGCATTCAGCAAATGAATCATAGTTGCTCCAAATAGGCGCAGGGTTAAAAACTTTTCTTGTCAAATATATTTTAGTTTACCATATTTGGCGAAATTGTGCCAATTCTTTATCGCGAGCGGAGCTCGCTCCTACAGAAGAGAACTTTCATAAATCGCGAGCGGAGCTCGCTCCTACAGAAGAGAACTTTCATAAATCGCGAGCGGAGCTCGCTCCTACAGAAGAGAACTTTCATAAATCGCGAGCGGAGCTCGCTCCTACAGAAGAGGACTTACCGAGTGTTCAGAATCTGAACAAGTGCATTCCACTACCGGAAAGACAGGAGTTGCGATAGTTCTATGCTATTCGTGTGTTTTCGGCGTTTGCGATGAGATTGGCACGGAATTTGCCCAACAATTTATTATTGGGTGAGGATTTCCCTGTCCCTGTAAGAAGACAAAGAAGGAGATTAACCATGCGTCTACTAATAGCAAGCCTCAGTGTCCTCATTTTCCTCTTCTTTGCAATGGAGGCAAGTGCCAAAATCGTTTTTGACTCGACCCGTGAGGGCGTAAACGGCATCTATGTCATGGACGATGATGGTGGCAACGTCGCACTCTTGACAGATACGTTGGAACTGGATTTACCACGTTGGTCGTCCGATGGCAAGTATATTGTGTTTTCGTGTTTTTGAGACAAACGGATAAGTGAAATAAATAGATTGTTTTGATGAGGATAAACGCTTTCAAAATATTAGGCAATCAAAAATCCTATATTTTTTCTTGATACTTTGGACGAAATATGGTATCATTTTATTCGTTATGATGCAATGCTGTTGAGGGCTGCATTTTTGTGCATCATTCCGAGGGAAGGTTTTATCGCTCCAACATCAACGAATACGGAACATTCGGAGGATTTCCCTGTCAATCTAAATGGACAAGGACGGGGTATCTACGAGTCCTGGGCATATACTCGAATTGAAGTCGAGGGTGAGGGAACCACGGCAACAAGCACTGAGGAGTTTCATCACGAGGATGATTAAGTAAACCCGGTTTTCCGAGGGGTTTTCCGCTCTGGGAGACCCCTCTCTGCTAAAGGAGGACTCCAATGCGGATATTAACAACCTTATGTCTCACCTTACTCCTCACATCGATGGTGAACGCAAAAATCGTTTTTCGATCCAAACGCGATGGGAATTACGAAATCTACGTGATGGATGATGATGGCAGCAACCTCCAGAGATTAACAAATAACCCGCTCTCAGACAGTGGACCTCGCTGGTCGCCAGATGGTAAACATATTGTTTTTATGCGGCAAGTGGATATAAGAGATAACCAACGATCTCACCTTTTCATCATGAATGCGGATGGCACAAATGAACGTCAACTCACAGAACCACATCCATTTGTTGGGGCAGATCTAGATCCTGTGTTCTCACCGGATGGGAAGTCCATCCTCTTTTATAGGCTTCGCGGTAACGAGGACGACGGTCTTTATGTGATGGACCTTGAAAGCGGTGTGGTGAAAAGGATATCCGACAGACTTATGAACGATGCTGAGTTTACGCCTGATGGCAGACATATCACCTTTTCAAATGTTACGGTCGCTCAGAACGCAGATGCTGCGAATGTCTTCATTATGCGTGCGGATGGCAAGGATGTGCGTCCACTCCTACCGCGGATACCTGATGGCATACATCAGACCCGCCGTTTCGCAAGTTTCTCACCGAACGGTAAGAAAATTTTGTATGCGGAATCTACATTTGAGAATGAACTCAAACAGTTGGATAATGGTGGGTGGGCGTTTTTCCCGATAGCATATCGGACCTTTATATGTGATAGCAACGGGAACAACCCATCGAAGCTGAATATTCCGACAAATTGGTTGAAGTATTCATTGGTGTGGATGGATAACGGTAAGGCGGCACTTTTTAGTGCGGACAAAGATTTTGATATTCAACAAGCATGGGACGATCCGGAAAGGACGTTTGATATTTATAGATACGATATTGTGAAGCGGCAAATTACACCCCTCACAACCCATCCTGCAAGTGACCAAGCAGCGCATTGGATAAGCGACGATGTCCTATCCGTATCGCCTATAGGGAAGCAGCCCGTGCAATGGGGGGAACTCAAGACGTTTGTACCTGCATATCGTGTAGTCTCCAAAGCGGTTTCAGCAAGCATTAAGAATCTAATGGAAGTCCGGCGATTTATCAAGTGTCGCCCACTCCGGAGCTTGGCTTGTATTTTTTGATTTTCATCAAAGCGCGCCTCCCAAGGCGCGCTTCCTCTAAAAGTTATGTTATCTGCAATTCAGTCAATTTCTGCCGACCTCCTTTCCCACTAACCTCTCAATGTTACGAAAACCTTCGGAGCATGCCTACGATTTTCACCCTCGCGAACCTTTTGTACGTTAACATGTCTAATAAGCTCGATAGCAGCTCCAAATTTTAAATCAACAAACACATTTTTTCCGTAAAAGAGAGAAATTACATGATGATAACGGACATAGGTAAGAATTCAGAAACTCTCATCAACACACGCATGAAAGCACTCTTTGTTGCACAAGACGATAAACCTGCAACGTTAAAAAAAATCAACCTTGCACGACTAACACCGTTCCAACGGGGGCTCCTCGTCACGGATGGAACGGTTACACGGTTTATTGAAGCGTATACGTTCATGCCGGTCGCAGTCGTGCTGCTACAGCAAACGAAACGGACACTCATCACCGAACATGCCTGGCTTGAACTGCCAGCAGGGGAAGAGGTTATCTCACGTCAGGTAGTCCTCCAAAGTCAGCGACAAGACGAACCGTTGCCGATAATTCATACTTATGCAGACTCGTTGATTGTGCCGAAACGTCTACCGAAATCGCTTTTGATGGGTTTGGAATCTGACAAGCAGGGGTTAGGTGGGCTTTTGCGGCGTAGCGGTCTGGAGACGCGGCGTGAACTCTTATGGTGCGGTATTGAAACCTTAACCGAGCTCCCGCCCGAAATTGGACACCTTGAAGGTGAGCCGTTTATCAGTCGTGCCTATCGGGTGTTCGCTAATCAAGAGCCGCTTATACTGATTAATGAGAAGTTCCCGTTCTTCAGTGATTGGCATGAAGCATAAAGTCGAAAGCCATAAAACGGCAGGGCCATTTAGTTTTGAGGTTTTTATAGCATTTTGAACCGAACTCGGACAAGCAGTCTGCTCTTCTCGGTCGCGTGCACAGCACGCTCCTACAGAAGAGGGGTGGTGAACAAACAACGGAAAATATGGTGAACGAAATAGCCCCGCATAAAACGAAACGAAAGGATTTTCATGTTACGCAAAATATTACTCACACTTATTGTAATGGCAATGGCGTGCGTCGTTGCACTTACGCTTAATGTTTTTGAATCTGCAGACGTTGAAGCAGAAAAACCGGCAGAAATCGCCGAAATCTCTACCAACCCCACAATTGTCGCCTTGGCAACCGCCATGAAAAGTTTCCGCGAATCGCTAAGCGATGAACTACTGACAGAAGCCTCTTTTCCACTCGGTCATAAGGAATCCTATTCCTGGACAAATGTTCCAGCAAGGGCAAGCGACAATCCCGGCGGCATCCATTTTGGTCGGTTATCTGAAGAACAATTGACACGTTTCTATAAAGTTTTGGATGTGTTTTTAAGCGATGAGGGTTATACCAAAGTCTCCCTTATTACGAAAGCCGTTGGCGCAGAGCTGGGCAGCGTCGCCCCCGGCTCCTTGAAGCCGAACTACTATATCGCACTGTTTGGCAACCCGGAGACAGATGGGTCTTGGGGTTTTCAGTTAGATGGACATCATTTGGCACTTAACTTTTTGGTGCATGGCGATGAGGTCACTATCGTCCCCGCTTTTATCGGCACTTCACCTGCAAGCGTCGATGGCACCGCAGTACTTGGCAAAGAGAGAGCCAACGCTCTAACTGTGCTGAACAGTCTCAATGCAACACAAAAGGAGAAAGCAATTCAGACAGACGGCCGCCGCGGACTTAAAGTCGGCCCTGGCAGGACAACCGACCCCTATCTGAATTACGATTATTCCGATTTTGTCGGTATCGGTTTGAAGGCATCGGAGATGACCAACTCCCAAAAAGAGAATCTTCGGAAGTTGATTAAAACATACATCTACAATCTCGAGACCAAGTTTGCAGATGTCTGGATGAAGGATATCGAGGCTGGATTTGACGACACCTATTTCGTTTGGATGGGGGGTAATACCGAAAACGATTCAATTTATTACCGCGTCTTCAATCCCGCTGTCTGGATTGAATTCAATGACGAAGGCAGAAACAATAGGGGGCCGAACCATATCCACACAATTACCCGCTCACCGAGTGGAAAAGATTACGGCATTTTTGCACTGAATAGCGGACCGAAGACGCTTTTGGAACATTGGTTTTAGTGAGCTCCCAAAACTGAATATCTCTGATGGAGGTGCACGCATGTTTGAAAAAGTTTTAGAAGAGGTTGAGGCGCAATGCCGCGAAGAACGGATTCCGATGTTGGGCCCTGAAAAAGCGAAACTTCTCGCGAGTTGTGTTGAAAACGCAAAACCATCCCTTATCGTGGAGTGTGGAACTGCTATCGGCTACTCCGGGTTATGGATGCTACGCGTCCTGAAAACTTTAGGCACGGGACGGTTGATAACGGTAGAGATAAATCCTGATAGCGCACACCGAGCCCGCGAAAATTTTGAAAACGCAGGTGTCGCTGACCTTGTCGACTCACGTATCGGGGATGCGGCGGAAGTGCTTAAAACCATTCAAGACCCGGTCGATTTTCTATTCCTTGACAACAACAAGGACGGTTATTTTGCATGCTTCCAAGCAATTAAATCGCGGTTAACCGACCCAGCAACGCTTGTCGCTGACAACGTCGGTAGAGCAGAGCAGATGGCAGAATATCTGGAACATGTCCGTTCACACTACGACTCCGAAACCCATTGGTTTGAAAGTCGACGGCGACGAAGACGCGGCGGTGGCGAAGATGGCGATCGGGGACAGCGAAGACGCGACGGCATGGAGGTTAGCATCTACCGCCGTTGAGCTGAAACCTGTTCTGCTTTTTGGAACTTAGGCTATAGTAAAAATTGATGAACTCTGTTCTTTGCGGTTTGGCAATATTCGGGTGAGATGTCTATTCCCAGGAAGCGGCGTTGACTCTTTTTAGCGACAACACACGTCGTGCCGGTCCCCGCAAACGGGTCGAGGATAACATCGCCTCTGAAACTGAACAATTTCAGGACACGATATGCCAATTCTTCCGGGAACATCGCGGGATGGCCGAATTTGTGCATGTGTCGCTCCGGTGCAATTGTCCACTTAGCCGAGACCCAGTTTTTGAAAGATTCCGCGTCAATATCGGCATCCTTTGAGTCGCCCGCCTTTTTCAACGTGCCTTTGCAAAAGATTTCCAAAAACTCCCAGGTGTATTTGAGATAAGGACTTGAGGGACTTTTCCAACTCCCCCATGCAGTATATTTGCAATTGTAATGATTTTTTTCCCACAAAATCTCGCCTTTCCATATCAGTTTATTCCGCATAAAGTACTGTGAGATAACATGGTGCGTCGGGATATAATCCGAAAACAGCGGTTGAACGTTAACAATGATACGTCCGCCATATTTCAGAACTCGTATACATTCATCGAAAATGTCGAACAACGTTTTGAAGTAGGTGTCCCATGCAAGGGCATCCTCGGTTTGCTGATAATCCAGTCCGAAGTTGTAAGGCGGTGAAGTGAAGATAAGGTCGATGCAATTATTGGGCAACGCTTTGAGGACTACCTGTGATTCCCCGCAGATAATTTTATCCGTGTATTCTTCGGGCAGCGGATTATTTTCGCGACTAAAATTATGGTTTGCAGCGTAATAATGTTTTCCGCGTTGCGCTTCTTTCTGTTTTCTATTTGCAACCTTTCGCTCTTTTGTCCTGTCCATTTTTTTATTCTCTCTAAATGATAGATATGCACATATCAATTTAGAATATCATATTTTGCGAAAGGTGTCAAATGAATTTTTAGCCGCTCTCTTCTGTAGGAGCGTGCTGTGCACGCGACTAAGCGGAGCGGACTGCTCGTCCGAGTTCCGTTCAAAATGCTATAAAAGACCGAAAACTAAATAGCCTTGTTTACAGTGAAATAAGCACTTGACAACCCATCAAGGAACGTGTTATACTTACCTTAAGAATTGGAGCCAAACGCTATTTTAGGGTGTTGAACGGAGAGAATCTAAGCGAATCAACTATTTTTTACGTTTTAGTACAAAACGGAGTGACCAATAATGGCCCGAAAAACCGATAAACCGAACGTTCTCTTTATCATGTCAGACCAGCACAGATACGATTATTTGGAAACGGTTGAAAACGCACCGCCTGCGCTCAACACGCCGAACTTACGCCGGTTGACAGAAATGGGGGTAAGTTTTCCCTACTGCACCACGAATGCCCCTGTCTGCGCGCCCGCACGAATCGGACTCGCCACCGGAATACAACCCGCTCGATTAGGGGCATTAGACAACAGATGCTTTCTCCCTTCAACCGTGCCAACCTATTATCAGCAGCTGCGTGACCACGGTTATCGCGTCGGATGCGTTGGCAAACTTGACCTCGCTAAACCTGATGGTTATAATGGCCGATACGGCGACCGGCCCCGAAGCTACAGCTGGGGATTCACGCATCCAGAGGAGTGTGAAGGAAAGATGCACGCCGGCCGCTCCGCAACACCTATTGGGCCCTACACACATTATCTTCAGGAAAAAGGACTTTTAGAGACGTTCCATCAGGATTATCGCAAACGTTCCTCCGGCGGCGGCTGGATTAAAGGCGGCTCCTACGATTCTGTCCTTGCAACCGAGGATTTTGAGGATACGTATATCGGAAGGCGCGCGACCGAATTTATTGAAAATATCCCTGACGATTTCCCGTGGCACCTATTCGTCAGTTTCGTCGGCCCACACGACCCGTTCGACCCGCCTACTGAATACGGTGATAAATATCGGCAAGCGGAGATGCCCCCGCCTATCGACGATAATATGGAAGGAAAACCGGTATCCGCACGCAAACGCGTGGTTAATCTCACCCCTGAAGAGGTTACAATAACGCGACGACAATACTGCGCAGCAACCGAACTGATTGACTATCAAATCGGCAACATGCTGCACGCCTTAGAACAGCGCGGCATGCTTGACAATACCTATATAATCTATTCAAGCGACCACGGCGAAATGCTCGGCGACCACGGGCTTTACACCAAAAGCGTCGCTTATGAGGCATCGCTGCGGGTTCCGCTCATCGTGGCAGGCCCAGGAATAGAGGGCAATCGTACGGAAACGGGGTTAGTCGAACTCATCGACGTGAACCCAACGATATGCGAATTGGTTGACGTGCCAGCCGCTGAGAATATGGATGCACGCTCAATTGTACCGGTCCTGCAAGGCAAAACGGAAACACATCGGACAGAAACGGTGAGCCGACTCCGAAACTTCAGTTGCATACGGACAGAAACACATAAACTCATCGAAAACAGCGACGGTTTCACCGAATTGTATAACCTAATAGATGACCCGGATGAATTGCACAATATTGCCGAGACAGACCAGGAATTGGTGACAGAATTGCGGTCGCGCATGGAGAGTCGATATGGGCCGATGCTTGTCGAGGAAAACGAATGAAACCGCCGGTAACAGGTATTATCTTAGCAGGCGGAAAAAGCAAGCGGATGGGGAAGAATAAGGCGTTGCTAAAACTTGGCAACGATACACTCATCGGGCATGTGATTCGTCGGGTACGGCCCATCACGGATGAGCTCCTGCTTATCACGAAGAGCCCTGATGAATATGCACATCTCGGTCTCACGATGCATGAGGATATCGTTCCGCATGCGGGCGCGTTAGGGGGCATTCATGCGGGATTAACATACGCGTCACATGAGACCGTTCTCTGCGTCGGCTGCGATACTCCGTTTTTGGTGCCAAATCTGCTCACCTATCTCATCACCGTTTTGGGGCAATATGATGCTGTAATGCCTTATACGGAGGGCTCTGATGACAATAAGTCAACGCTTCAGACGTTATGTGCTGTGTATGCCAAACATTGTCTGCCGATTATTACGCAGATGCTCAAAGAATCGGAGTTGCGTGTCCACGCGCTACACGAACGTGCAAACGTGCTGTGTCTATCACCTGAAATTTGGAACGTGTTTGATTCGGAGGGGGTATCTTTTTTCAACGTCAACACCCCCGCAGATTTTGAGAAGGCACAAAGTCTTTTTAGTTGACCCTATTGCGTTATCTAGAAAGAGAATGAAGACAACTATTGGCAAAAAGGTATAAGTAGCAGTGATATAAGCGAAACATTCTGATACGTTTTTCATATTATACCATTTTTATTAATTATTCTATCATTACCGGTTGTTAGAAATCAAACGGAGAACGGAAGACCCAAACTAAAAGTTTATGCTACAAGAAAGCACAAACTGGAAGTTTATGCTACAAAAAACACACAAACTGGAAGTTTATGCTACAAAAAACAACACAAACTGGAAGTTTATGCTACAAAAAACAACACAAACTGGAAGTTTATGCTACAAAAAACAACACAAACTGGAAGTTTATGCTACAAGAAAGAGACATTTTCAATTAGAAATGGTATTACTATAGACCAACTAAAATGAACAATTAAATCATTATAATGTCTAATATTCTTGCTATTTTTAGGAGCATTTGTTATACTAATTTAAAGAGTGCATCTCTATCAGCTGTTTTTTCAGAGTTTCTTTAATCCGGTCTTTTACAAAAACATTCGGTTATTAGCTACCATTCCGAAGGTAGTAGGCACACGTCGCTGTGCCGTTTCGCGGAGGATAATATGAATACAAGGGAAGGTTACGCGGAATTACAAGCAAAAATTTTAGCTGCACGACGCTTATGGAAACGGAGTCTGTTCTGGACAGGCTTCGCCATCGTGATGATAGGAATTTTGGTGCTGTTAATTGGCGAATCGGTCGTTGATGTGCTGATGCCGCTGCCAAGTCCTGTGCGCGTGGTACTCCTTGCAGCCGTTATCGGTGCAACTGTCTACCTACTTTATAAACACCTAATTCTACCGGTGCGAGCATCGCTCACACTTCGGGATGTCGCGCTCAACGTTGAACAAAGCCACCCGAACCTTGAAGATAGGTTAGTGAGTGCAGTGCAATTCGGGGACCGCGAGTCGGATGACCCTATTGAGGCGCACATGCTACAACGCCTCCTTGAAGATACCACAGAACGGGTTAAGGGTATCGACTTCAAAGCGACAATTGACCACAGCCGCGCCCGAAAATATATAGGCATAATGACCTTAGTCATCGCAGCGTGTGGGCTGCTCGCTGTCCTGTTTCCCACTGAAATTCAGACGAGTCTTATGCGATTGCTTGTTCCGTGGGAAAAAACCGAGCCGGTTTTGACGACCAAGGTAACCGTCGAGCCGGGGAATGCACGCATTCTACGCGGTAAAAGCCTGCCTATTAATGTCATCGTCACCGGCAAATCTGCCGAAAAGGTCGTCCTCACGTATCACGATAAGGATGCACCGCCGCCTACGGAAACGGAAGGCACGGAAAGCAGTGCACAACAGATTAACATGGTGCAGAACCCGGACGATAAACGCGGGTTTACCTATGAAATCTTCAATATTGACGCGGATATGGAATACTACGTCGTAGCGAATGAGACAACATCCGAACGTTACACGGTGGAGGTTTTCGAGATGCCGCGCCTAGTGGACATCTCTGTCTCGTATACCTATCCTGAATATACAAACCTTAAGCCGGTTGTGCAACGGGGCAGCGGAGACATTAAGGCGGTCGTCGGTACAACTGCCGAGATAAGAATCACGACCAATAAAACTGTCCAGAAAGCGACTTTCACGCATCACAGTTCAGAAACGGCCCCTGAAACAGCGAACGGAGACGCAGTAGCCCAAGATGACCAAAGTGAAACTGAACAAGCAGCTGCACCCAGCTCTTCAGAGATGATTATTGCTGATGGAAATGTCCTGACAACAACTGTAGCGGTTCGTGAAGATGGGAAATACGCCGTTGAACTGCTCTGTATTGATGGGTTCAACAACGAAGTCCCGATTGAGTATGCTATTAAAGCCATCCCGGATGCTGCGCCCAAAGTTGTTATCAAAGAACCCGGGCGCGATGTCAAGGTCACAAAATTAGAAGAGGTAAAAATTGTCGCTGAAGCCACAGACGACTACGGTGTAGAAAAACTAAACCTGATGTATCGCATCGGGGCAGGCGAATTAAAGGAGCTCGTTCTAGAGGCTACAGGTGAACCTGTATCGGCCGACGCGAATTTGGAATTGGGTAAACACCTCCGCTCCGGCACTTATACCTTCTACTTGGAGGAATTTGATATTGAACCGGGGGAGGTCATCTCCTATTATGCACACGCTGTAGACAATAACACGCTTACAGGACCGGGGGAAGCGAGCAGTGAGATTTATTTCATAGAGATTAAACCTTTTAATCAGCGGCTTGAACAGGGGGAGCCCTCCGAAAACGGAATGCCGAATCCATTTTTGGAGTTAATCGCTTCCCAGAAGGAAATTATTCGGGAAACCTGGAAGCACATTAACATGCAACCGCCTACGGTTACAGAAGAGTACAGCGCGGCAGTTAAAAGCACCGGTAAGAAGCAATCTGACCTGAAGGATAGAACGCAGCAACTAACCGATCAGCTCAGTATGGCGATGCAAGAAGCACAAATCGCTCCAGAAATTCTGATGAACCTTGAAGAGGCAATTGATAAAATGGGAGAGGCGACTGACGAATTGAATGCTATCCAACCTGGGGATGCTATCCCACCGGAACAAGCTGCCCTTGAACTGCTCAATAAAGTCAACATTGAATTTCCGAAAATGCTTAGCCAAGCTAGAGCGTCACAACCGCAACTCGCTGAAAACTTCGAGTTGGAGATGGAAGAGCTGCAAAACGAACTGGAGCAGAATCAGGAAGAGCTTGACCAGCAGATGCAGGAACAGACGCAGCAGATGTTAGATCAGGCACGTCAGATGCTGGAACAACAGCAAAATCTGAATGAACAGAGCCAACAATTGGGCAGAGAAGAGCAGCCATCCCAGAGCGACATGCAACAGAACAGTCAGCAGCAGGGGCAGTTGTCGCAGCAGGCACAGCAGATGTCAGAACAGCTCGGTCAAATGCAAGGCAGCGCGCAGGGCAACCAAGGACAACGCCTAGAACAGGCTGGACAAGCGATGCAACAGGCGGGTGAACAGATGCAGCAAGCCTCACAAGGGATGCAACAGCAGCAACCGCAACTCAGTGCTGCTAAAGGACAAAAGGCAGAGGAGCGGCTTGAAGAGGCTATTGAACAGCTCGAAAGAGCCTCCGCAGAATTCACGGAGGATGCGTTGGCACGTGCCACCGAACAACTTCAGCAGTTGACGGCAGAGCAATTTGATGTCCAACAGCAAACGCAGGAACTGCGAGATAACGCGCAGCAATCCGGCGGAATGCGTGACGAGGATTACCAAAGAGCCTCTGAACTTGCCAATGAGCAACGGGACCTTCAACAGGACCTTGAATCGCTTGAAAACGCATTGAGCAACCTTCAGGAACAGCTTGACCAAAACAATCCTGAAGCTGCCCAAAATGTCGCCGATGCATCAAACCGACTCTCGGAGGAACAGACCTCAGAGGATATGTCAACAGCACAACGTGCGTTGCAATGGCGGAGCTTACAGGCTGCTGACCTAAATCAGCAAGAGGTCATCGATACGCTAGAGGAGGCACAAGCCGATTTACAGCAGGCAAGAGCCAATATGGCAAATACTGAAGAGGAACAGCTTGAAGCCGCTCTCGAACAGGTCCAAAGCTTTGAAGAGCAGGCGCAGGACATCCAACGCGAACTCGAAGCGATGGAAGGGCAGGAGCAGACTGAAGCGCAACAGGAACGCCAACAGCAGCTTGCTGAACAGCAACAGCAGCTTCAGGAACGGATGCAGCAGGCACAGCAAGCTATGCAAAATGCACAGGAGGGACAACAACCCGGACAGGAAGGGCAGCAACCCGGACAAGGGCAGCAACCCGGACAAGAAGGACAACAGCCCGGACAGGAGGGACAACAGGAGGGTGAAAGTGAACTCGCGCGAGGCGGAGCTGAATCCAACCAGCGAATTCAGGAATTGTGGCTCGGAATGCTTGATACGATGCAGCATCGCCCCGGAAATCGTACACGGCACTTCCCAAACTACGAACTCGTCATCCGAGACCTCCAGAAATTGGAATCCGCCCTAGAAGACCGACTCAATACGCTTCAAGAGAAAAAACGGTTGGCACAAGTTGCTAAGGAGGATGTCCCTCCTGAATACCGTAGATTCGTTGATAATTATTATGAGTCGTTATCCAAATAGTTCAAGGGTTATATGGCCTAATCGCCATTAGCCAGAAACTTGCCTGCAAGCGGAGGGACAATGATTCAAAATATTGTTAAACCCGGTGATAGTATCTGCTTGAAAGAGTATGATGCGGACTACACGGGGGTTTATCAAAAAAAGGGTGAAGTGAAACGCCCGTTGAAAGAACTACAGAAGCAGCTACTGGAACTTCAGGAGCTGCTTTACGCCGAAAACAAGCATGCCCTTCTCATTATCCTGCAAGGCATGGATACATGCGGAAAGGATGGCACCATCCGGAAGGTAATGGCCGGTGTTAATGTACAGGGATGTGATGTCGTGAGCTTTAAAGTGCCTACATCACAGGAGAAGGCGCGCGACTTCTTATGGCGTGCACACAGAGTCGTGCCCCGGAAGGGGCATATCGGCATTTTCAACCGTTCACATTATGAAGATGTACTCGTCGTAAGGGTGCATAGCTTGACAGAAAAATCGGTCTGGGAGCAACGATACCAGCAGATTAACGATTTCGAGAAGATGCTGGTCGAAAACGGCACGGTCGTACTGAAATTTTTTCTCAATATCTCAAAAGACGAACAGAAAGAACGGCTTGAAGCCCGAATTAACGACCCGACAAAACATTGGAAAATCACCGAAGCGGACATTCGCGAGCGCGCCTATTGGAATGATTACATAGAAGCTTACGAAGCAATGTTCCGTAAGTGCAGTACCGACTGGGCCCCCTGGTATATTATTCCAGCGAATAAGAAGTGGTATCGAAACCTACTCATTACCGAATGCATTGTTGAAACCCTTAAGAAGTTGGACATGCAATACCCGAAACCTGCTTTTGATATTTCAAAGCTTGTCGTGGAATGAAACGATGGGGTACATCTGATGCTTTCAACCGAACAGTTAAAACAATTTGAGGAGATGGGGTATCTGCTCCTTTCCGATTTAATTCCGAAGGAGCTCACCGTAAAAGCGGAGGAAGCGATGTGGCATCAGATGGGTATGGATGCAGAAGACCCCGCCTCCTGGGAACATTTCAAACGTCCACATCTTGCCGGTTTCTACATAGACAAATTGGCAAACGGCAAACGGCTCGAACTTTTCGGCGTAACGCATCCGGATGTGTTAGCGTGTTGTACGCCAGAATATCTCGCTGTTCTCAAGCAGCTTGCCGAAATATATCCGGCTATTCTGCACTGTAAAAGCCAATTTCCTGATGGCATTTGGGCGATGAATCAATTCCCTGTTGCCGCGGAATGGAAAACCCCATCGCCTCACCTGGATGGAGACTTTAGGGATTTCCGATTAGACCCCGGTACATTTCGTGCAACGAGCATCACATACCTCACCGATGCCAATTCGCATCAAGGTACAACGGTGATATGGCCCGAGGGGCCGCAGCGGATTCGAAAGTTCCGCAAAAAGAATCCTAAGTTCTCCAATCACGTTCGCGACATTCGTGCCCTGTTTCCAGAGATGGATTTAGGCGAACCGATGGAGGTCGTTGCAAGACAGGGAGATACCCTGTTTTTCCATCATCTATTACCGCATTCCGGTACGATAAATGCGGGAACGTACCCGCGTTTTGCAATACGTTACATGTGTTTGTGTCTCAATTGCCGCGCTTGGCAGAAAAAGGGGGAGTGGAATATCTGGATGCCTTAGCAAGCAAAGACACACCAGCATTCCGTAACCCCTTACAGGCGGGCTCGTAGTAGGGAAACCATTCAGGGTTCCCCTCGATTACCGAAATATTTATTTAAACTTCATTAAACCCTTCGAGGAGGAAACAGTGAATCAAAACCAATATCGAACGAAATTAGAATGCGCAACGATGCGCCTGTCATTTATGATTATCATGCTATCCCTTGTTACCGGTCTCTTTTCTGGACAAACCGCGGTAGCACAGAATATTTTAGTCCAAACCGGCTTTGAGGAATTCACGCTCGGTGAACCGCCAAAAGATTGGTCGGTAAGAGGCAACGGGTTTCAGGTCACCGATGACACTGTCAAAACCGATGAAAAATCGCTCGCTATCCTCGGCGGTGCCAACGACGACAGGGTCGGGGTTGCTATTGAGACTGAAAATCCCATCATCTCGGTTGAATTCTGGGTTTATATTAAGGGAGAAGGACGTGCTTTCAACCTCAAAGTTGTCTCGGATGACAACATCGCACAAAACGATGGGGGGGTTTATGTCAATTGGAACGCAAACGCTATTCGCCTCTACAATGGCTCCGCTTGGGTGGCAATTGATGACTTTCAATTTGAAACATGGAAATACGTCCGGGTTGTCGCTGATGTTAGCAAAAGCACATTTGATTACTATGTCGGAGACGACAGGGACAAAGCACTGCTCGCTGACCCCAAAACGGACCTCGCTTTTCGAAAAGCAGCCGTAAATCCGGTCGCGAAATGGGTTGTGTTTCACGTGTATTCGTCTGTCGCGCAGGGGTACGTAGATGATTTGCTTATCTATGAAGGCGGAGAACCGCCAGCCGTTACACCTGTGAACCCGAAGGGAAAACTTGCAACGTTCTGGGGGCAGGTTAAGAAACACGGCGCGTTTTGATAGAGTCGAAACGCCCTAAGGAGTGTATAATGAACCAAAATGGATGTCGCCGCACGTTAAAATCAGCAACCAGCCGTACGACGAATTGTTTTAGACATGTGCTCTTAGGCATCGCGCTTGTTCTCAGCCTCATTTCAGTAGAAACGACACGTGCACAAGAGGTGTTTATTCAAACCGGCTTTGAGAAATTCGCGCTCGGTAAACCCCCAAAGGATTGGGAGGTCAGAGGCGGCGGGTTTGAAGTCACAGACGATATTGTCAAGACCGACAAAAAATCGCTCGCTATCCTTGGCGGTGCCAACGACGATAGGGTTGGAGTCGCCATCAAAACCCAAAATCCTGTCATCTCAGTTGAATTCTGGGTTTACATTAAGAGCGGCGGCAGGTCCTTCAATCTCAAAATTGTCTCCTCTGACAACATCGCACAAAATGATGGGGGGGTTTATATCAATTGGAATGCAGACGCTGTCCGCCTCTTCGATGGCGCAGCCTGGCAGCCGATTGACGATTTTGATACGGATACATGGAGATACGTCCGGGTTGTCGCTAATGTTGAGGAAAGTACATTTGATTTCTATGCAGGAGACGATAGAAACAAAGCATTAGCGGATAGAGGCAAAAAAGGGCTCCCTTTTCGGAGAGCTGCTGTGGCACCTGTTGCCAGATGGGTCGTTTTCCATGTGTATTCCATATCTGCCCCCGGATATGTAGATGATTTGTTCATCTACGAAGGGGACGACCCCATAAACCTTGCCGTCGCGCCTACCGGAAAACTCACGACCGCCTGGGGACATATCAAAAGATATTCCTCATTTCGGTAAAAGGAGAGTCATTGTGGACAACGGAACAGTTCATCTAACACCTGCACAACGGTTGCACTTCGATATCTACGGTTTCGTCTTATTAGAGAACGTTCTCAATAACGACGAAATCCACCGGATGAAAGATGCACTCTACAGAATCAAAGCCGATGAAAACCTTGATGATAAAAGGGTCTATGCCCGTTGGCACGGTGAACACCATGTGCAATTAGGGAATCTTGTTGAATACGATTCCGCACTGTTGGACTATGCGGTGCATCCCAAACTTGTGCCACTCGTTGAGGAAGTTGTCGGCGGCGGGGTACGACTCGAGGAAACCGAAGCCATCATTAACAGACGAAATCCGGACGTAGATGTGGGAGCACTTCACAAACGCCGCTATAATCCAACCGGCTTCCACCGCGGAACAAAACACGGTTGGGGCACCTATATGGAACAGAACAAATTTCACTGCATCTTTGTGAAGACGCTCGCCTACCTAACAGATGTCGGCCCCGATGATGGCGGCACATGCGTCATACCGGGGAGTCACCGCTTAACGTGGAATCAAAACGAAATGATCGAAGCGGCCTTAGCCGATGATAAACTTATCCATCAAGTTGAAACATCAGCAGGCTCCGTCCTACTTTTCGCAGAATCCCTCGTTCACAGTACAACTGCTATCCGTAGCGATAAGGAACGGGTCATTCTCATTGCAGGCTATACGCCGCCAATGGTGCGTGAATGGCCAGGTTGCGAGATTAGTCCTGAATTCATTGAGACGCTCCCCGAAGAAATCCGTCCCCTTGTCTCTGGAAGCGACAGTTGGCATTGGAAACGACGCTATTAAAGAGCTACAAAACTGGGGTGGGTAAAGTTTTTGTCAAAAGGATGGGGTGGAAGAGTGGAAGAGTGGAAGCGGAAGAAGTTGTCTAAATTGCAGATTGGCGTGGATTGCGCAGATTTTGCGGATTTTTCAGAGCCCTCTTTCTCTTGCTAATGGTTTCCAACAGCCAACAGCCATATTTATGAACCAGCATTTATCGGTCGAAACACCAGAACAGATTGAACTCAACTTCCAGCGAGCAGGTATAGGGACGCGGTTTTATGCGGCACTCATAGATACGGCTTTGCTGTCTCTCATTATATTTGGGGGTGCCTATATAATTCGGGTGATAATAATTGACCTTGATGGTTTCATTGGGAATTGGCTCGGTGCGGTGAGTGCTGTCATTGTTTTCGCACTGACTTGGGGCTACTATATGGTATTTGAAATTACAACGAATGGCCAGTCGCCCGGGAAAATGGCATTGGGCATCCGAGTTATCAAAGAGGGTGGGTATCCTATCAATTTCTCCGACTCGGCAGTCCGAAATTTGGTCCGAATCGTCGATTTTCTACCGTTCTGTTACGGAATCGGTCTGTTTTGCATGTTGCTAAATAAAAACTGGCAGCGGTTAGGCGACTTAGCTGCTGGCACGCTCCTTGTGAAGGTGACGCGCTCAGAAATTGGCACTACCGTTTCCGAAGCCACAGCAAACGTCCAGGTCAGCGACAGTCAGCCCAGGACGTATCTCTATGCAGAATGGATACAACCCGCGCTCGTCACCGACACTGAATTCGGGGTGATACGCGAATATCTCGCTCGACGCCCGAAGCTTTCAACAATTCGCCGCACAGAACTCGCCCGAACTATCGGCAGTCCCCTTGCTCAAAAGATGGGCGGCACCGGCAGCAATTGGATACGACAAATTCTTAGAGGAGGTCTATGCACTAAAGGTAGCAGAGACCTCCTAACGCTGTTAAGGAATAATTAGGTGGAAACCGGTATCCAAAATCAACCGACTACGCTGCGGCCTCTAGGGTTCGGGGAACTGCTTGATACGACCCTCACTCTATATCGGACGCATCTCCTACGATTTCTCGGTATTGCCTCCTCCTATTTTACCACTATCGTTGTTGGGTCAGCAATTAGTGTCTTCAAAAGCTCAGGAGGTCAAGATGGGGGGCAAGCAATTTGGATTCCAACAATAATCACAATCTTCGGGATTACCGTTATCGTGATTGGGGGACTTATATCGGCAACGTCGCAAGCCTATCTTGAGAACACTATTAGAACGGGGGCTGCACTCAAGCCGGGAATACGTCGATTTTTTAGTTGTGTTTTCGGTGCCGTCCTTTATGGCTCGCTTGCAATTATCGCCACATTTCTCACTGGGGCATCTTTAGGGGTTTTCTTTCAAGCCATTCCGATTTTTTTTCTGCTTGCATTCCCAATTTTCGTTTTCATAGTGGTCTATTTCGTAACCGATTGGTTTTTCTTTACCGCTGCCATTTTAATAGAAGGAAAATCGATGCGGAATGCAGTAAAACGCGGACGCGACTTAATCAGAGGGCGGACGTTTCAAATCGGCGGCACAATGATAGCTATTTTCCTACTCTATATCGGCATCGGTTTCATCTTCCGTTTCTCCTTAGGCATTTCGCTCACCTTTACCGGACTCACGAACATGACGAATTTGATGCAGGAATTTAACTCGCTAATGTTCATCCGACCCCCAGTCATTCAAGGCGAGTTGAGCCTCTCAAATATAGTGTTGTACCTAATTTACTTAAGTGTTGATACCATCACGATGCCAATTTGGATTATTGGAGCGACACTTCTCTATTTTGACCAACGTATTCGGAAAGAGGGATTTGATATTGAAATAATGGCGACGCGCCAAGGCGGATAGAAAAATGTAGAAACACCCTCCTCAGTCAGGAACGCTCCTTATTGCTGATAACCTGTAGCGCGTCCTGAATTTCCGTTATGACTGCCGCATCGGTTTCACATGTTAATCGGGTTCGCAAACTCTGTTCAGCCGTTTTCCCACCGATTTGTCCTAATGCCCACGCCGTGTGGCTACGAATTAGCGGTTCATCGTCAGTCAATGTCTTTTGAAGGGCGGGGACAGCGGCGCGCCCCCTCCAATTTCCGATAGCAACGATAACATTGCGTAAAAACCCGCGCCGTTTTGCACGTTTGATAGGGCTCCCCTTAAACCTTTTGCTAAACTCAGGCTGCGTCATACCGACCAGCGTCAGCAATTCGGGGGCGAGATTCCCGCTTCGCGGGTAAAATGCCGGTTCATTTGTAGGGGAAGCTTTGCTGTTCCAAGGACAGACCTCTTGACAGATGTCACATCCAAAAATGAGGTTGCCCATTTTCGAACGGAGGTGCTGCGGAATACTATCCTTCAATTCAATAGTGAGATAGGAGATGCACAGCCTGGAATCCAGTACGTTCGGTTTAATAAACGCATCGGTAGGGCATGCCTCAATACATTTTGTACACGTACCACAACTGCCCCGAAGCGGTTCCGCTTCAGGCTCCAATTCAATACTCACCAGTACTTCCGCTATAAAGTACCAGGAGCCGGAACGCCAATTAATCAGGTTGGTATTTTTTCCTATCCAACCGAGTTTCGCTTTCTGGGCATATTCCCTTTCCAAGATGGGGCCCGAATCTACAAAGACACGGCTCTTGAGTCTACTTTCAGCGGTGTGCTTAATGAATTCAACAAGACGATTGAGACGTTCACGGATAACGTCGTGATAGTCGTCACCCCAGGCGTATCGAGAAATCTGGCCTCGAGCCGGGTCGCTTGCGTCAGCTGCCGATGGGTCAACGGTATAATAGTTCATTGCGAGACTAATAACAGATTTCGCCTCTTGTAAGAGTCGCCGCGGGTCGACTTTGAGGGGGAGATGCTTTTCAAGATACCCCATCTTTCCCGCGTATCCATCTTCAATCCACTGTCGGTAAAGTTGAATTGTTTGGCTCTGTTCTGCTGGTGTAATTCCGACAAGTTCAAAACCGAGCGCGTGTGCGCGATTCTGAATTTGTTCGGTTAACGTGTCGCCCATTTTTTCCTTTGTTACGGGGTATATCAGAGTATGCCTACTCCTTTTAACGGCTTTTTGTTCCACGGGGATAAGAGCCCAGAACTTTAACGCTCTGGCAAACCGTCTTAAGTTGGGCGAGCGCGGCATCCACAGGTTCATCTGCAATATGCCCATCCATATCGGCGAAAAAGATATACTCCCACGCCTTAGAACGCGAAGGGAGGGATTCAATATAGCTGAGGTTTCGCTGATATTTCTCTAATATGCCCAACACTTCGTATAACGCGCCGACTTTGTCTTTCACAGAAAAAAAGAAGGAGGTGCAATCATCCCCACTTCTGTCGACGGTTTCCGTGCCAATCACGAGAAAACGGGTCGTATTATTCGGATTATCCATAATGGAGTCTGCTACTACCGGTACGTGATAAATATCACTTGCGAGTTTGCTAGCGATTGCTGCAGCATTCGCTTCATTTGCTGCACGTTGTGCTGCCTCTGACGTACTCACAACTTCAACCTGCTCCACCGTTTTCACAAACTGATTTAGCCACATTCTGCATTGTGCAAAAGGCTGTCGATGTGAGTAGATACGTTGGATTTCTGTGAGAGAAACCCTTGATATCAGGTGGTGCCGAATAGGTTGAAAAATCTCAGCGCAGATTTTCAGCGGGGTATCTTGAAAACGTTCTAAAACATCCCGGACAGTCCCGTGTATAGAATTTTCTATGGCTACCACGCCGTAGTCAGCACGTCCAGTTTCCACCTCGGTAAAGATATCGGTCTGCGGCGTAATCGGCAGCATCTGAGCGGAGGTGCCGAAATGGACTAAGCTTGCAGTGTGTCCGAAACTTCCAGCAGGACCGAGGAAGGCAACCCGTTCGGGGGCTTGCAAAGCACGAGATGCCGAGAAAATTTCGGTCCAGATTTTCTCCAGGGCAGCGTCGGGAAATTTACCGCCGTTCTGCGCTTTCAATCGGTTGCGAATTTCGGTTTCACGCTGCGGCGAGTAGATTTCTATACCTGTCCCCGCTTTTACAGAACCGACCTGTTTGGCAATATCCGCCCGTTTGTGAAGCAGTGCCAAAATTTCGTCATCTATCTCGTTAAGTTGGTCTCGATATTTCTTAAGTTCCAAATCTTTGATGTTCCTTGCCGTTTTGATTGTGACGCATCTTATAGTAGCTCTTATAATTATTTATACACGCGGTGAGAATCGCACGGGCGGGGAGACCCCGCCCCTACAAGTAATTTATGAGATACGCTCTAATAGCGTAACGGCTCGTACACGACGGGCGATGAATCGCCCTACTACGAACCGACTACTCCCCGTTCAATTCCCTCATAGCGGCAATCATCTCATCATCTGAGGGATTGTCTTTCACCATCTGAACGAATTCGTCAGGCGTTAGCTTATGTTCCTCCAGGAACATTCTGTCCTGCGGTCACGGGTAAATATATTCCCCGATGATGCCAGCCATCTTCGCGTTCGCTTTGTCCGAAATTCTGGCTAACCAAGGAATGCCGCCGATAATCATATCACGGTGCCGCGGTTTCCAATCGAGAGACATCTTTTTCACCTCCTTTAGTAATAGCATAGCAGCATTCGGAGCATGCCTGCTATTGGATATTTTCCTCAAGTTGCCCCAAGGTTTTCCCTAACAATTCAATGTTTCGTCCGTATTCCGCCCAGTCTCCGTTGCGTTGTGCGTTCTGCGCGCTATTATAGTAGACGCTCGCCTGTTTAATTAATCCCTGAAACGATGTTTCACCTTCGCTAGGCTCGGTTACCTCAACGGTATCACCGGCGGTAGATGTAGTGGATTCAATTTGGGCACCCGCCCTCTTCATGAACATCGTTTTAAGTGCCTCATCGAGACTTTCGCCCCAGACGACATCCTCCTCATATCCGATGACAACGCGGCGGAGTTCCGGTATCGCGGTTTCTTCATCTTCGGACTGAATATAGATGGGTTCCACATAAAGCAGCGAGTTGTTCATTGGCATAATTAAGAGGTTGCCGCGCAGAACACGTGTGCCTTCTGTGTTCCATAAACTGATTTGCTGCGAAATCTCAGGTTTTTGACTAATAAAGTTTTCAACCTGCATCGGCCCGGGCACCAATTTCCGTTTAGGAAATCGGTAGACAAGCAGCTGACCATATTGTGGTAAATCGCATCGAGCGGCGAGCCACGCGATGAGATTCGGTTTGTTCCGAGGGGTATACGGAATCATCAACATAAACTCTGCCTTCTCTTCCCCCGGAAGCCTGAGCACAACGTAGTAAGGCTCTACTGGCTGCACGTTGCTCGGTGATTTTTGAACAATTGGACGCCGTTGCGCGAACGGTGTCGTTGGCTGCGCTGTAACGGGCTGAGTGCTTTGTGCATCCGTGTTGTCATACAGTTCAGTCCCGATTTCCCACTGGTCCTCACCTGCATAAAAGGTTACCGGGTCTTTCATGTGATAATCTTGATAGATACGTGCCTGTATAAGGAACATTGTCGTTGGATAGCGGATATGCGCTTTCAGTTCAGCGGGCATCTCCTCGAACGTCTTGAAAAGCTTCGGAAAAATTTTGCGATAGCACTCCGCAATTGGATCTTGTTCCTGTTCAATGAGATAAAAATCAACTGTACCATCGTAAGCATCAACAACAACCTTCACAGAATTTCGGATGTAATTTCCCCACGATTGGTTATCCCTCCGCTGCATGAATTCCTCCGTAGAAACAGCATACGGGTACCGGTGCGTGACGGTATACGCATCAATCATCCAGACAAGTTTGCCGTTATAGATAACAGCGTACGGGTCGCCATCGTACCGCAAGAACGGGGCAATTTTAAGGATGCGCTCCTTGATATTTCGCTTGTAAAGCACACGGCTTTTTGACGTAATTTCACCCGGCAACACAAATTTGATTTCGTTATTAAACTTCAGCATGTACACCAGCTTCCGCCAGAAAGAGGATAGCACAACACCACCTTTACCTTGATAGGCGTAGTCAACGTACTGTTGTCCCTCCTTCGGATAATCAAACTCAAGCTTTAGCTCGGTACGTTCCGGGTGCACAATGACATACCGATTCGTCCGTTCACCGTAGTAGACACGGGGCCCCGGTTTATCCGGCTCGCCATCAAACCTAAACGGCCATTCTGATTCATACTCAATCGGGGGCAATCCTTTAATGTACATATAAGGTTTACCGTTATCGATTTCGTTTACTGGACTGACCACAGCCCCATAACCGTGTGTATAGGTATAAGTCTGCTTATACCAATCATTTCTCACAGCCGGCGGGAGGTCCTCTATATTTAGTTCTCGTACAGAGAGCATCACCTGCTGCGGATCATCTTCAAGCGTATATCTATCAATATCAACATCGAAAAAATCGTACTGTGAACGTAACTCTTGGAGTTGTCTGAAGGTTCGGCGTAGCGGTCGCCAATCCCAAAGACGGATACTATTAATGACAGGCTCGTTCTCGGGACTCATTATGTCAGTATATGCAAGCTCCTCTGTCAGTGGATATTCCTCTTCCGTCACAGTATTATCCTCTAAACCGTAAGCGTGAAGCGTCGCCTTGATATTGTAATTGATATATTTTTCCTCTAACACCTGTTTATTCGGTTCAACCCGCCACGTCTGTATCAGTTTCGGGTACATCTGACCGAGCAAACCAGCGGCTATAAATATACCCAATGCCCCGAAAGCAAACGTGTTGCGTTTCAGGAAAATGCTCACAATCAGAACTATGGCACACACCAAGGTTAGCCAGAAGAGAATATGTAGCACTGGCAGCCGTGCCTGTATTGCAGCGTAACCCCCACCGCCACGCACAACATCGTTTGAGGTATAGAGAAGGTCATACATTGCAAAGCGGTAGTTCCACATTCGGAAAAGAAGCGTCACACCGCCTAAAGCGAACAGATGTGCTTTCACAGCAGGGGGGGGTTGAAACCGGAACTCATTTGTGTCGCCTGTTATTAACCCGTGGAAAAAGTAGATAATCAACGCAAAAACTGTCACTAATAGGAACAGACCGAAAAGCGTTCCGCAGATATATCGCTCCATCGGCATTTTAAACACATAATAGGCAACATCCTTATTAAAAACTGGGTCGCGAGCTGGAGATGTGAAAAACGCTTTCTGCCCCACCTCTATCTGAACCGGTGTACTCAAACGGATACCGTTTGGCAACATTGCTTCCACACTCCCTGTTTGTTCATTCCCATCAACGTGAACGGTCACTTCGTCACCGACCTGTATCTTTTTCGCCGCTAATTCTAACGTTGAGACAGGTATTTCAGGGGAATCGAGGTTGTTTTCTACAACAATAGGCGTGGCAGTGCGGAACATAAGTTCATCGGTATGGGTGTAACGTAAATAGACCTCCCAGCGGGCACTTGCAGCGTAACCCATCAAGATACTATATAAAATAGCAAGAAGCGCGAGACCCCCATAAATCAGTCTTCGCGTGTCCGGTTGGTCGCCTGTAAACTCTGTCCCTCCCATAAAGGTAGGGCTGAGATGTGCCGGTGTGAACCGATAGACCAAGTAGAGGTTAACCGAAAGGATTAGCAGATAGATTACCCCAACAATGGCCCCGACGAAGATTTTGGTCGACAGAATCTTGGTATAAACCCCAAGGTAGTTCACCATGTCGAACCATAAAAAATCTGGATAAATATTAATCCAAGCGGCAACAATACCAACAAGTACCGCTAAGATTGCGATAGTAATAATAAAACGTTTTTGAATCATGAAGCCTCCGCCTCTTCTGTAGGAGCGAGCTGTGCTCGCGATTCCTTTTATGTTAGGAGCGAGCTGTGCTCGCGACCTCCACTGTTCCCAAAATGCAAAAATGCCGAAAACTAAATAAATAACTCCGATCTGTGTCTAACGCACCCGTAAGTCCGAACAACGTGAAGGGCTGGATATATGGCGCGTTGGCGATTAGCGATTGGCAATTAGCAATTAGCAAGAGGTTTGTGATGCTAAGAACATATCTGAAGCACGTCAGAGTCCACTTCCGCTTGCTATAGGTTTCAAATGTGTCCAACACACCCGTAAGCCCGAACAACGTGAAGGATTGGATATATGGCAATTTGGCAATTGGCAATTAGCAATTGGCAATTGGCAAGCGTTTTTGAAGCAAAACAGGTTTCTGATGTGCTTCAGAGCCCTCTTCCTCTTGCTATAGTTTTCCACTTTGTTTAACGCACCCGTAAGTCCGAACAACGTGAAGGACTGGGTATATGGCAATTTGGCAATTGGCAATTAGCAATTGGCAATTGGCAAGCGTTTTTGAAGCAAAACAGGTTTCTGATGTGCTTCAGAGCCCTCTTCCTCTTGCTATAGTTTTCCACTTTGTTTAACGCACCCGTAAGTCCGAACAACGTGAAGGACTGGGTATATGGCGCGTTGGCGATTAGCGATTGGCAATTAGCAATTAGCAAGAGGTTTGTGATGCTAAGAACATATCTGAAGCACGTCAGAGTCCACTTCCGCTTGCTATAGGTTTCAAATGTGTCCAACACACCCGTAAGTCCGAACAACGTGAAGGATTGGATATATGGCAATTTGGCAATTTGGCAATTAGCAATTGGCAATTGGCAAGCGTTTTTGAAGCAAAACAGGTTTCTGATGTGCTTCAGAGCCCTCTTCCTCTTGCTATAGTTTTCCACTTTGTTTAACGCACCCGTAAGTCCGAACAACGTGAAGGACTGGGTATATGGCGAAAAACCTATGCAATCCACTACCCCTTATCAAACCGCAAGGAAATATTAAAAAATCAAACCGCAAGGAAATATTAAAAAGCCTGGCCTAGGCCTAAGTGGTATTTGACTCCTGGTTTGATACTAGTTAAATCTGTGTGACGTGCAGCAGCGAAATCTATAGAGAACAGACCGAGCCGCAGTCTAAGACCGACACCTATTGAGCCTTTGACATCCGCAAGTCGGATACGATTATTTTCACGTTCAAATATGCGGAACGGCGTATCCGAATCGAACCGCCAATCTGCCCAGGCACCCCCAAAATCAGCGAAAAATATACCTCGAATTCCCCCAATCGACCAGCGGATGGGCCAACCGAAATAGAGAACGTCTATGAACGGGATGCGTAGCTCAAGGTTGAGTAATCCGATACGAGACCCAACGAAATCTTCGTAGTTATATCCCCGGAGCGTATCAATGCCGCCGAGATAAAACAGCGATTTATCTGCACCGAAACTGCCACCGAGTAATAACCGAGTCGCAATAGTGGAGCGTCGCCCTAAACCGATATAACCACGCACATCAAAAATGGCATTGGTCAAGGCTAACTTGCTACCGAGCGGTTTAAAGGAACGTTCAACCTCAAAACGGTACCGTGCACCTCTATAAGGGGCCCACTCCCGCCACATCGTGGTATCCCCTACAAACGCTAAGCTGCCGAGACTCAGCAGCCCCCGTTCCGCATAATTGTAGGGTTGCTGTGTCTGATAATTGTAAGAGAACGGGGTTGAATACATCGCAACTTGAAAATCAAGCCGGTGATACCGGTTAAACGGATAGCTCAGATAACCGCCGATTCCTGTGATACGTTGTAAAATCCCGCGTTGATTACGCAGCGTACCCAGCAGATGGTATTGATGATAGTTGTAAATTGACGCACCGATATCCGCGCGATGCGTCAAAAAACCGTACTGGGCAACAAAATCCGGAATAAGATAACCCGCCGACTGATTGATGACGCTCACTTCAACCCGATGATTGCCTAACATATCGCTAGCACTCATCTGAATCTGACTCCGAAGCAAACCGTCGGCACCATAACTGAACTCCGGAAAAATCGCATCAAACCGGAAAGAGGATTTCGTACTATACTTCCGTTTCGCAATCCGAAGATTCGGTTCCGGCACCTCTCTATTTAAAGCGATAGGCACCGGTTCTGTTTCCAACGGAGGTGTCTCAATTTCCTCATGAATTGTCTTTGTAGCATCCATAACACAGACATCATATTTACCAGCCTGATAAGCACTAAACAGCAGACGTTTCCCATCCGGCGAAAAGCTCGGATTGAAACACCCTGTCATGAAGTTAGTTAGCCGCGTCAATGCCATCTCATCAAGCTGCAGTTTGTAAACGTCAAATACACCTGTCCGGTCAGAACAGAATAGCACAGACTTCCCATCAGACATCCAAACCGGACTGATAGCGTTTGCTACGTTATCGGTCAGCACACGTTGGGTTTGCTGGTTCACATCTAGTAAGATCAGCCTATTTTTACGCTCCCGTTCCGAAGCGTAAACGATGGTCCCGTTTGTCGGATGCCAAGACGGATGCGTATCGTTAAATGGGTCGTGTGTTAATCGGGTAATCGTGCCTGTCTCCAGTTCCATTACATATAGGTCAGTTTGTCCCTCTTTTAGCGCGGAGAAAACTATCCGTTCACCGCTGCCATCGTAATCTGGGGAGGTAACGTTATCAAAGTCGAGTTTAAAGTAATGCGTCAGTTCGCGTGTTAAAATATTGACAACGAGCAGATAATTCGCAGCGTGATGTTTGCCGATAAAGGCGATGTTATCCCCATCAGGGGCCCAAGCGAGGCTTTTTCCGAACCCCCCGAAATCGGTACGGATTTCCTCATACCGATTACGGAAAAAACGTTCTGTGATACGCTCAAGCCGTTCACCGGTTTTGGAAGACATCAGGACAATCTCTAAAAATCCCTCATTTCCCGTAACATAAGCCACAATATCGCCACTCGGAGACCATATAGGTTTAATGTTGTGGGAGTATTTTGAGCTTTCTGTGAGATTTTTTGCAACAAGGTCAGGTAATTCCATATCGGCTATTAGGGGCCAATAACGTTGCCGCACTGTCTGCCGCCATGCTTTATCAAAATCCTTTAGATTAACGCCCAACACATTTTTAAAGACGACATCTAGGTTTTTCGTACGGCTTTGTCGTAAACCTTGCAAGATTTCAGCAATCTTTTCCCGGCCGTACGTCTGAACGAGATAGGCGACTGCCAATTGCCCCATCTTATAACCGACATAAGGCGAGCTAAGGCGATTGAAGTTCTGTAATTCTGTTAGCGGCACGATATTGTTATTGATACTTGCATCGCGTAACACCATCTCACCCATAGCATCGTTATCCTCAGCGAAGTAATCCGCCATCCCCTCCATAAACCATATCGGCGGCGAATACAGAAACTCTCCGCTATAGATGCTCGCGTGCGGTTTATGGTAGAGAATATCATACTGAAAAATATGGATAAGCTCATGGTAAATCACCTCTCGAAACGCCTCAAGCGACCCGGTAAACGGTATGACGATGCGATGTTTAAAGAGCTCCGCGAAACCGCCTATCCCTTCGTGTAGTTCTTGAAGGATAATATTCGTCTCCTGAAAATCCTTATGTGATTTATAGAGAATCAGCGGAGTCCGCTCTTTAAGTTCGTGCTCAAAGTCTTCGCTATGTCTTTCGTAAGCCTCCTCAGCGATAGCCGCCATCACCGGTACCAGCTTCACTTCACTCGGATAGTAGTGAATATCGAAGTGTTCTGTCCGATGGATGTGCCAATCGAAACGTTGGGCAGTAATCTTATTCTTCCCGAAACCTTGTGCAAAAACACCGGTAACACCTAAGAGTGTCAATCCCAAGGAGAGGAGAATGCCCACAATCTTTTTGTAGGTCGGCCTAAACATCCTAATAGAGGTAAGAAAACGTCCTGCTGTAATTTTTTTCAAAGCTTTGATATTTCCTTGCGGTTTGATTTTTTAATATTTCCTTGCGGTTTGATAAGGGTTATTGGATTAGACAGGTTTTTGTCCATATATCCAGCCCTTCACGTTGTTCGGGCTTACAGGTGTGTTATACCAAAATTAACACAATTCGTCTCGTTCCACTCTTCCGCTCCAGCGGAGCGTCCGTGAAGACGCTAAATCAAATGAACAGGACTTACGCAAATTTATCAGGAGTCTCGTAGGGGCGGGGTCTCCCCGCCCGCTATGTCTCGCTCTAGATGCCACTATCATAAGGGTTTATCAACGCGCTGCGTAAGTCCTGATGAATTTGGTATTAGCTCCATCCGGGTGAAATGTTTCATGCGCGGAAACCTCTTTTTTCCGCGTTCTCCGCGTTCTCCGCGCCTTCCGCGATTCAGACAATAAACATAAACATACCAAAAACCTTCCCGTTAGCCTCCGACATCGCGGGATGAATTTGGTATTAGTTAATCGTTCTGTGGTGGTATCGGCGGGGGTTCGGTGAATTGTTCGCCGCGTTCTTCCGCATTGATTCTTCGGTTATTCCATTCAGCTATCTCGCGATAAGCCTCGGCTCTGCCTTCGGTTATTCCCTCGGCTCTGCCTTCTGCTCTGCCTTCGGTTATTCCCTCGGCTCTGCCTTCTGCTCTGCCTTCGGTTATTCCCTCGGCTCTGCCTTCTGCTATTCCCTCGGCTCTGCCTTCTGCTATTCCCTCGGCTCTGCCTTCGGCTTTAGCTTCTGCGCTGACTTGTGCTTTAAGTTCTCTTTCCTTTTTCAGCGTATCTCTAATGCGTTGAAACATGATGTCGGTTGCCTCCTCAAATATCGTAAACATTGTTGCTGCTGACATGATTTTCGAGATGTTCCATCCAACGCTATAAAGCGCGTCAACAAAACTCTGATTTTTAATCAATATCTCATGGAAGAATACTACCAAAATACAGGATAGCGCAAAGATTGTGAACGTAATCATCGCGTTCTCAGCATTCCGGACTGTGAATATTGATGACCGTTTGGCGCTGTTTTCCGCTTCCATAGAGATCCCTTTGAGTGTCATTTTATAGTAGTGCCCATAATTATTCGCACACAGTATTCAGCACCGCCGCTCCTATCGGGAACCGCACGGACTTGGGGACCTAGGGGAAATACCCCCACGAGCGTGTTGTGTGGGAACCCTATCACAGCGTGCAGACATATTTTCAGAATTTAATATGCCATTATGAGTATTATACCTATATTATGGCGGTATGTCAATATGTTTTATCTGACCCGTCAGGGTTATTTAATTCTCCATATTTTGCGTTGTTTTTTCAACACCCCTCTTCTGAAGAAAACTCTGAAGCGCGTCAGAGACCTGTTTAGCTTCAAGAACGCTTGCCAATCGCTAATCGCCGACGAGCTATTGAACAAGATAGCGGTCTACCTGTTCATAGTGCGGTGAAATTCTGCGTGTAAATTCGGAGACAGCGTGCCGACTCAGTTCTCTCAAAGTTGCCTCTTGCGGTGCCATCTGTGAAAAGACAAACGAGCCAAGGCTATGCGCCTCAGCTGTACTCCGTTGATACGTCTCATCCCAAATAACCTCTTCCGTATCTACATCTACAATCAACACGCGAAGTGAAAGCAGATAGGTTTTCTGTAGATAATCCTGATAATCCATGATATAACGTTGATGTTGAACCGAGTAACGTTCCCCATAATACCGTCTAGGGCGGCTATCCGTGTAAAACCTATAGCTTCCGACAATAACGCCTTTAACTTCAAAATAGCGTCCGAGTTCGCTCAGCCGTTCGGTATCCTCAAGCCATGCTTCCGTCACCTCTTCACCGGTCATCAAACGTTTGGTCTCCTGCTTATCAACGACATCAAAATGTTTTTGACGTGCTAAGCTGCCACGCAGGAGCTCAGCAATTTCGGTGCCCATTTCCACAGGCAATTCGCTAGTCCTTGAATCACGTTTATCGTGGACAAACGGTAAAACAGCGAAGTTTGAATAGTTGCTGATGTCAATTTCGGATTGCACCTTAATCGGAATAGAGACGCGCGTTGCCCGACTGCCGCAAGCACAAAGCGTTAAAGCTACCGTCACCACCAAGCTTATCAGTTTATATTGTTTTCGCAGTTGACTCCAGCGAAAGGACACCCGCGTGATGAGAGATTTTAATTTCTTTCGCATAAAATTAATCCCTCTCGCCTTCGGAGGATATAGGCGACGTTTCTTCAGGCTCCGCACCACTTCGACGGAGGTGTAAACGACACCGCCGGTAATTGAAACGGTAATATTTATTATCCGGATTAAGTGTCGTAGCCTGTTCATAAGCCGTTATAGCCTCTGTTATTCTGCCGAGGGCTTCATAAGCAACCCCCAGATTATTGTGGGCAGCGGCATGCTCAGGCGCGACCGATACAACCTGTTTCCAGCGAAAAATCGCCTCATTCCAGAGCTCGGCGCGCGCAGCTTTTATGCCAAAGCTATTGTAAGCCTCTAGCCGCGCAGCATCACGAGAAGCGCACCCCAACACCGTTAGGAGCACAAAAATAGAAACATAGTAGATGCTATTATGATATATTCTTTGCATGCTAATCCCATTATCTTTTTAATCTCTATTCTATTTTACTATAAATTTAACTTTTATGTCAAGTTTTTAAATTTCCGGAGGGTATGTAAAGTTTTTTCGTTCAGTGAAGTTCACGGTACACAGGACTTACGCAAATTTATCAGGAGCCTCGTAGGGGCGGGGGGCCCCGCCCGCTAGGACTCCCTCTAAATCCCATTAGCAGAAGGATTTATCAACGCGCTACACCGAACGGACCGAGTATAACATTACTTTTGATAAAACTGTTGACCTGAGAGGGTGGCGGTTTAACTTAGAGGTGAGACCCGGACCGAACACGTTGCGAAACACAACGTGGGGGTTTCATCTTTGAAGGGGTTCATATTGACCTCAAACAAACGCTGTTAATCGTAACGCAGCGAGGCTCCGACTCTGGGCATTTCCCAGAGCATAAAGTTTACGATGTGTTCAGTGCAGCACACAGACATGCCCGGTGTGAGTGAACTACTTGACTTAAACTGATATTTGTTAAGTAGTGCCGGGTTTAGTCTGATGCTGTCCAAAGTTCGCTCTACAAAACCGAGAACTAAACAACCCCGCACCCTTCCCCCTATCCCTTTAACAAAAACTGGACACCCCTAAAATTGTCCAAAGTTTAGTTTCCATTAAGGCACCTCAATTTTTGAAAATACCTGCGTAATGATGCTCTCAACGTCGCGTCCCTCCGCTTCCGCTTCATAACTGAGGATAACCCGGTGTCTTAGCACGTCCATGCCGACTTCGTGGATATCTTCAGGGGTGACATAACCGCGTTGGGCGAGAAATGCCCGCGCTCTTGCCGCAAGTGCAAGGAAAATGGTCGCACGCGGCGACGCGCCGTACTCAATCAGGGAACTCAATTCGTCCAATTGATACGCCTCTGGCGCGCGTGTAGCACACACAAGGTCAACGATGTAGGTTTCCAACTGTTCTGCCATGTAGATGCTGCGCGCTATCTCGCGGAATCTATTGATATCCTCTAAGGAGATAACCTTCTCAATTGCTGGTATTTCTTCGGTTGTCATCCGCCGGAGAATTTGCAACTCCTCTGAGTGTGAGGGGTAGTTTACCTTAAGCTTCAGCATAAATCTATCTACCTGCGCTTCAGGGAGCGGATAGGTGCCCTCATGCTCAATCGGATTCTGGGTTGCCAAAACGAGAAATGGGTCATCAAGCGGGTAAGTGGTCCCGCCAATAGTGACCTGTCGTTCCTGCATCGCCTCAAGTAGGGCACTTTGGACCTTTGCTGGGGCGCGATTTATTTCATCTGCAAGGATAATGTTGGCGAAGATAGGTCCCTTTTTTGTGTAAAATTCACCCTTCTGCTGGTCATAAATAAGTGTGCCGACTAGGTCGGCAGGTAGCAGGTCGGGTGTGAATTGGAGGCGTCTGAACAGCGCGTCAATCGTTTTGGCAAGGGCAGAGATAGCTGTAGTCTTCGCAAGCCCGGGGACACCCTCAAGTAGAATGTGGCCGTTACAGAGCAGTCCAATGACTAATCCCTCCAGCAGGGCGCGTTGCCCAACGATAATTTTTCCTGCCTCGGTTAAAATCTGCTGTATCAAGCCGCTATCGGCTTCAATACGGGCATTCATTTCTTCTAAATCGTATTTTTGCATAGGTCTGAAGATTGGCTGTTGGCTGTTGGCTGTTGGTTTTTAGCAAGAGCAAGAGGTTTTTGACGCGCGTCATAAACCTGCTTAGAATCACAACGTCTTGCTAATTGCTAATCGCTAATTGCCAATTGCTACTGAGCTAAAAAAAGGGTTGTGTCTCTCCTTCCTGAAAAGACTGCTCAAGCCAGGGGTCTTTGGTCTTCTGTCGGAATTCAATGACCTTTCGGCGCATTTCATTAACCGTGTCCTGTAATTCCGGGGCATCAATAAGGTTTCGCGATTCTGCGGGGTCATTCTGCATATCAAATAGTGCTTCGCGGGACTGTTGTAGGAAATCTTCCCGGTGTCGTTCTCCAAGTTGTTGCACATTGTCGTTCCGCACGGCTGTCCATGAGATAGAACGGAACAGGTCGCTCGGAAGGGGTGTCTCCAATTGATATGCCAGATTGCGGACATACTTGTATCGCCGTCCCCGCAACACCCGATATGGATAGTAGTTGGTCACCTCGTGGAAGCAGTGTGAGAAATAGGTTTCCTCCCAGTGGCCATCGCCGGGGTGCGGACTATCGTCTTCAAGGATAGGCAGCATTGACCTGCCGGGGAGTGCGTCTGCGCCATCAGGATGCGGAACGCCACACCACGCTAGCATAGTCGGGCAAAAATCGACCCAATTGACGAGTGCCTGATTTCGGAGCCCACGCCGTTTTTGCGTCGGGCTGGCAATAAGCAGGGGACAGTGATGTCCACTGTCAAAACTAGAAGCCTTCGCCCCAGGAAACGGCATAGCATGGTCGGTGGTCACAAAGACGAGCGTTTCGTTTGCACGACCCGACGCGTCAAGAGCTTCCAAGACTGCACCGACAACTGCATCCCACCGTGACACGCTCTCGTAATAATCCGCAAGGTCTTCACGCACCGCCGGTATATCTGGCAGGAAATTAGGGACAATTATCTCGTCAGGCGTGTAACCGCCCGGTTCAATACCTGCATGTGTTCGGTCATTTCCGAATCCCTTGCCTGCGCGATGTGGGTACGCGCTGCCGATATGGAGATAGAAGGGTGTATCCGTATTCTGTGTGAGAAATTGCTTAACCTTTTCTGCCATGTCCACAGGACTGCGGTTGTCAACCCTCGGCTCAAAATCGAAAGGATAAACGCTCTTGGGTTCGACGTGCTTTTTTCCGATGCATGCGGTAGCAAATCCGTGTGCTTTGAGAATTTTCGGGACCGACTGCATGTGTTCGTGTGTACGGAATCCGTGAATTCCGTGGCAGTGTCCATATTGTCCATGCGTATGGCTATGTTGTCCCGTGAGAATACATGCACGACTTACGGCGCATGAGGGGCTCGTGCAAAATCCGTAGTCAAATACGACTCCGCGTTCTGCAAAGGCATCAATGTTGGGTGTTCTGATAACGTCATTTCCGTAGCACTTTGCGATGCGGCTCCAATCGTCCGCGATGACGAACATAACGTTTCTGTGGGAATTGGTCATGGTTTTCCTATTCACTCCTTACCGGCAAATACCATTTGTCTACAAATCTGTCTCAGAGCTGGTGCCTCTGCATAGAACTTCTAACTTAAAGACTATTGTAACATCTAAGGTTAGGTTTGTCAAGGAGAAAACTGTGAGGGGGATAGGTATTTTGTTAAAAGGTCGGGTGGAAAGTTCAGCAGCAGGCAAGAAAACAAAAGCGGGGACAGGTTTATGTACCTGTCCCCGCTTAATATAGTGACGTACTCCCACAGCTAAAGCAGTGGGCTTCTAAAAGAAGGTCCGCTCCCAAACAGCATACGGACAGCATTTTACCGCTCATCGGCGGCTCCAAAGGTATAAGCTCCTCTAAGGTAACTTGCTCACCTTTGTTACGACCCCGAAGGGTTTTACCATTGAATGCACAATCGCGGGACACGCCACTTATCCTACTACAGGGCCCCGAATAGTTTTGGGTAGAGCCCTGATACGCAACCGATACCAATTATCGCATTGCTTACTTTTTACGTAACGCTTTGGCTATAACCTCACTTAATTTGTGGTAATAGAGAATCAAAGTTCTTTTTTTTACAACCCACAACTCAAGCCCATTATGCTATTAGGGCGGGTCGCCACTAACAAAGGGGTTGTTAGATAGCATTGACGACCCCAAGTTGTATGTTATAATTATACCACAGTTTCGACCGAAAGTCAAAGTTCTTCTTTTTACCGACACGCGGGCTGGACCCAAAGCGGAAAAGATAGCTTGGGATTGTTAAGTGATTCCCTTCAACGCATTTTGTAGGAAACCCGGCAAGGTTGGCGTGCCTGGCGTAGCTTATTATCTAACACATAGCAGTGCGCTTACGATAATGGCTTAGACAGCAGCGGGGCCTCTTTCACCTGTGCGGATACGGATAGTTTCATCAATGGGCAGAACGAAGATTTTTCCATCGCCAATTTTGCCTGTAGATGCTGCCTGTTGTACAGCTTCGACGACTTTATCAACATTTTCTTCTGCAACAACGATTTCGATTTTCAATTTTGGCACAAACTCAATTGTGTATTCGCTTCCCCGGTAGAGTTCGGTATGTCCACGGCTGCGTCCAAATCCTCGGACTTCACTGACTGTCATACCTCGGACCCCGACACCGCTGAGGGCTTCCTTGACTTCCTCCAGTTTGAAGGGGCGAATAATACACTCTAACTTTTTCATGGAATTTTCTCCTAATACCTACGCAATTAGATAGGGTTACAGGCGGATATAAAATCCACCCTTACATATAGGTTGAGGCACCGGTGCAGTGCATTTTCGAGGCAGTTTTTAACAGAGGTTTTGCACGCCACTTCGCGCTCGCCTTCAAATCAACGCCTCACGTTTATCATTGCATCAGCCAGCCACGGGTGCCTCGCACGTTGTGTAACAAACATTAGAAGCTCATCCTATAATTGGACCCTAGCGCGCTTCGTCCGCACTTCAGGAGACAATTATGGAAACGTTCTATATGTCGTGATAGAGGAAGAATTCGTATGGATGCGGTCGCATATTAACGGCATCTACCTCATTTTCGCGTTTGTAATCAATCCACATGTCAAGCACATCTTCTGTGAACACATCGCCCTTGAGGAGATATTCGTGGTCGTCCTCTAGCGCGTCAAGTGCATCACCGAGGGAAACAGGTGTGGACTCAATCGTATCAAGTTCCTCTGGTTCGAGGTCATAAAGATCTCTGTCAAAGGGGTCGCCTGGGTGGATTCGGTTCTGTATTCCATCGAGCCCAGCCATCAGCAACGCGCTGAATGCAAGGTATGGGTTACACGATGGGTCAGGCGTTCGGAATTCAATCCGCTTCGCGTTTTCACTCTTGGAATAGACCGGAATCCGGACGCATGCACTCCGGTTTCTCTGTGAGTAGGCGATGTTAACCGGGGCCTCGTACCCTGGGACCAACCGTTTGTAAGAATTTGTTGTTGGTGCTATGATTGCGCAAAGTGACCGCGCATGCTTGAGCAAGCCGCCGATGTAATAGAGTGCATCTTCACTCAGCAAGGAATAGCCCTGTGGGTCGTAAAAAATGTTCTTGCCATCTTTCCAGAGACTTTGGTGTACATGCATGCCAGAGCCGTTGTCTTGGAAGAGCGGTTTCGGCATAAAAGTGGCTACGAGCTTATGGGCGCGGGCGATATTTTTGATGACGTATTTATATAACGCGATTTTATCGCCTGAACTCGTCAGTGTATCATACCGGAGATCGATTTCGCCTTGTCCAGCGGTTCCGACTTCGTGGTGATGAACTTCGACATCAATACCACATTCAATCAACTTGAGACACATCTCCGAGCGAATGTCTTGGAGCGTATCTGATGGCGGTACAGGGAAGTATCCCTCTTTATAGCGGGGTTTGTAACCGAGATTCGGGTTTTCCTCACGCCCAGAATTCCAGCTGCCTTCAACAGAATCGACAACATAGAACCCTGAATTTTGGGTCTGTGCATACCGGATGTCGTCGAATAGATAGAACTCCGCCTCAGGTCCCCAGTAGCTGATATCAGCAATTCCTGTGGAATTAAGGTATGCTTCTGCTTTCTGGGCGATATACCGGACATCCCGCGTGTAATTTTCCAACGTAATTGGGTCTTTGATGTTACACGTGATGCTCAACGTCGGCACCTTACAGACAGGATCAACGAGGGCAGTCGTCGGGTCGGGAAAAAGCAACATATCACTCTCGTTAATCGCCTGAAAACCGCGAATACTTGACCCGTCGAAACCGATGCCTTCTTCGAATAGACTTTCGTCGAACTCACCGACCATAATGGAGAAGTGTTGCCACATCCCAGGTAGATCCATAAACTTGAGGTCAACTATCTTTATATCATTCTCTTTTGCAAGTGCAACCACCTCACTTGGTGTCATTTCCATTTCCTCCTAGTAGAATTTAATAATAAAACCCATCATGGGTTTGTTAATTGAAAGCGCAATTCTTGACTGATGACAGGAATCCCATGAAACACTGTGCAAAGTTTATGCCAATTCTGTCTATAGATGCGCTCTGATTATGCAGGTTGAATATGTTAATGGCAAAAACAGCGTTGAATTGTGTGTAGAACGCCTATTTTTCGGAACAATTCCGCTGTTTGTTAGCGGACAGAGCACCGCTGTCTTAACCCATATCTCTCAAGGACATTGCTAAATTATCAGGCATAAAATTGCCCAAATTTTCAGCAAAATCACAGTTTTTTCAGTTCAAATTCCTCAGAAAATCGGCTGGTTTCCGGGCCATCTTGGCCTGCATATTTATTTGCAGGTTTGAGCTGGTACGGGACCTTTGCTGGAGATGAGAGCTGCTCAAAGGTAAAGGCACAAATCCGCATGCCTGGATAGAGTTTAACGGGCATACGGCCGAGATTTCCCAACTCCAAAGTAGCCGTTCCGACCCACCCCGGATCGAAAAGTCCGGCGGTGCTATGAACAATGATACCGAGTCTTCCGAGGCTGCTTCTTCCTTCAAGCCGTGCCATCACGTCATTCGCCAATTCCAATTTTTCCTGAGTCGCCGCAAGCACAAACTCCCCGGGTTGCATCGTAAAAGCATCCCCGTCCGGTACATCTACGCGGCGCATCAAATCGTCGGCATCAATCCGGGTCCGCAAATCGATGTAAGGGTACTTGCTGTGCTCAAACACACGAAAGGTATTGCTCAACCTGAAATCTATTGAACAACTGCCAAGTTGTGTTTCTAAATCAGGCTCCGGTGTAATTTTGATTTTTCCATCGCGTATATATTGAAGAATATCGGTATCTGATAAAACCATAATTTCCTGTTAGCCCTCCCCAGCTTCTGGTACAATGCCCCGGTAGGCACAATCCAAAAGATTGATAGGGTGCATCACTCTCATCGGTAACCCATGTTTTTGAATACCGAATTGAATCTGTAGGAGGCATCCTGGGTTTCCCGTTGCAACAATATCTGCCTCCGTTTCAGCGATGTATGCTATTTTCCGTTCCAAAATTTCCTGTGAAAGTTCAGGTTGGGTAATATTATAAATACCAGCACTTCCACAGCACCATTCGGCTTCAGTTAGCTCAATCAATTCAATCCCCGGTATTGCATTCAGTATGTGCCGGGGTTGAAGTTTGACGTTTTGTCCATGTAGCAGATGACACGGTTCATCGTAGGTAACGCGCTGTCGGATTTCTCCTGTGGGCGGTATCATCTCAATTTCAGCTAGAAATTCGCTGATATCTTGCATTTTGTGGCTAAATTCAGCGGCTTTGTCCGCGTAAGCGGCATCGCCTTCTAGGAGCACCCCGTATTCCTTGAGTGCTGCGCCACACCCGGCAGAGTTAATGACAATTGCGTCCAACGTCTCATATCCAAAAGCGTCAATGTTCTGTTTCGCAAGAGACGTAGCAAAATCCCGGAGCCCGTTATGAAGGTGTAACGCCCCGCAGCAGGTTTGTGCCCGGGGTGTGACGACCTCGCAGCCGTTCTCTGCTAGAACGCGAATAGTCGCCAAATTCGTCTCGGTGAAAACCTGATTCATAATGCACCCCGGTATGAAACCGACACGATAGCGGGTTGCCCCTTTGGCAGGTGTTATATCCTGTATTGTGTACTTGAGCCGTGGCTGCGGAATTTCCGGCAGGAGCGATTCCATCTTTCCAAGTTGCCCCAATAATTTCAGAATCCCTGTCTTTTGGACAAGCCAGCGGATACCGAGTCGCTGATAGAGCCACATCAGTTCAAAAATAAGGTCCAACCGTTCTTTGTTCGGTAGAATTTCCTTGAAAACTAGATTGCTCCAGAATCGATAACTTGTTGAACGTTTCGCGTTTAATTCATAGATGGCGCGTGCCTGTTCAAGAAGTTCGCCAAAGTGAACGCCTGATGGGCAAGCCGTCTCGCATGCCCGACAGTCCAAGCACCGATAAATGTATTCTGCCCACTCCTCGCTAAGCGGCGTGGCATCCTCCGTTTTAAAAGCACTTCCCATGAGATATAACCTGCCCCGCGGTGAATCGGTTTCCAACCCCAATTCTCGATAGGTCGGACAGGTCGGCAGGCAGAGCCCGCAATGTGTGCAAGCATCCCACTTTTGCCAATTGAAGGTGTTTACGCCGATGAGCGGTTGTGTTTGTTGATTGGGCATAGTAATGTTTTTGTTCCGTGTTTCTTAATACTTGCGAAATTCCATTTTTATTGCAAGAATAACAAAAAAGATAGTGATCAGAATCAGGACAATCGTACTGATTATAAATCCCATATTTCCTTTTGCAGCAAAACCCTTCTTGCGATTTTCCTGTTTGGATTCCTGAATTTTTTCAGCCAAAACCCGCTTTTCGTGTTGCGTAAATCCACTTTTTTTCGGTGTCGGTTCACCTGAAGGGGTAGGTAGACTACGCCGCGCCTTCCACCGAGGCCAGACGAGCCGAAATAGCAGAAGACATCCCAATAAAGGTAATATTAATAACAATCCAACGATACAGAGAAAAGTTAACCATCCAAGGACAGCTATCAAAATATCAGAAATCGCTTCCACTTTGCGGGTCTCCTCGGCAATTCTACTGTACGGTCACGGTTATTATCGCGTGCACAGCACGCTCCTACATAAGAGTCGCAAGCACAGCCATAAGACATCGCGTGCACAGCACGCTCCTACATAAGAATCGCAAGCACAGCCATAAGACATCGCGTGCACAGCACGCTCCTACATAAGAGTCGCAAGCACAGCCATAAGACATCGCGTGCACAGCACGCTCCTACATAAGAGTCGCAAGCACAGCCATAAGACATCGCGTGCACAGCACGCTCCTACATAAGCGGTATTGCGTCGCGCTAAAATCTACTACGAAATCCCATTTTTATCGCGATAATAATAAAAAACACCGTGAGTGCGATTAAGCCGATTGTGACGAAAATCTTGTACTTAGTGGTATCTTTTCCAGCGAAACTTTTCTTGAGGTTTTCTGTTCGGGTGCTCTGAATCTTTTCGGCGAGAAGCTGCTTCTCGTTTTGTGTTAACCCCTTCTTTACAACGGGCTGCTCTGTTGAAATCAGTGGAGGCCTCCGGCTTCTTCTCCGCTTCGGCAAAATGAGGGCAAAAAGCAGGATACACCCGATAAGCGTCATGATGTGGACCGGATATGCCATGAGCAGCTCCAGAACACCTTGCACCTCTCTATCCCCCTTTGATGATTTTGGTTATGCCTTCGTTGAGACTTCCGGAGCGATACCCTTGTAGGTCAAGCGTGACATAGAGATATCCGAGTGTTTTAAAGTGGACATTGATTTCATGGCGTACGGTTTTTGAGAGTACGCGTGAAATTTCTTCCGCTTCAAGCTCAATGCGGGCGAGGTCACCGTGGTGCCGGACCCGGAATTGACGAATCCCTAAATCGTAGAGAAATTGCTCGGCAGCGTCTACCTGCCGCAGCAATTCACGGGTGATACGCATGCCGTAGGGAAACCTTGAGGAGAGACAGGCAAAAGCGGGTTTATCCCAGGTCGGCAGTCCCCACGCTTTTGAAATCTCGCGAATTTCCGCTTTCGTCAAGTTGACATCAATCAAGGGGGCTTGGATTCCCATCTGTTTTGCCGCATCCATTCCAGGACGATGGTCACCGATATCGTCCGGAATCGCGCCGTAGACAATTGTCCCCATCTCGTATTTTTCAGCGATGGGACGCAATTTATTAAACAGCTCTGTTTTACAAAAGTAGCACCGATTGGTAGGGTTGCTCGCGTACCCCTCTAGTTCCAATTCTTCCGTGTGAACTGTTTCAAAGCGGATACCGAGCTGCTCGGCGATATCTTGCGCAGCTTGCATCTCTCGAATAGGATAGGAATCGGAAATAGCAGTGACAGCAAGGGCGTTATCCCCTAGCGCACGCTGCGCAGCATCTGCCAGAAACGTGCTATCAACACCACCGGAAAACGCAACAATTACCTTGCTATAATCGCGTAAACATGCATAGAGCCGGTCCACTTTTGTTTGTAACTCGAGCGATTCTAAAGGTTTTAACATCTGTTCCTGTCCTTAAAGTTAATACAACGGGCGCTCGGCTTGTCGTAATTGGTTCAATTCATTACTGAGGAGTTGTCGTTTTATGCCACTAATCCGATCGATGAAAAGGATGCCGTTGAGATGGTCTATTTCGTGTTGCAGCACACGTGAAAGCAAGCCATCTGCTTCTATGTCAGCCTGTTCACCGTTGATGTTAAGGGCTCTAACAACAATCTTCTCTGGACGTTTGACAAGTGCTTGTAGGTTCGGTAGACTCAAACATCCCTCTTCCGCTACATCCTCTCCTTCAACGCTTAGAATTTCAGGATTGAACAGCATCAACGGTTCATATTCTCTCTCTTCATCGGGCATTAAGGCGATAATGATAAATCGCTTTAAAACGCCAACCTGTGTTGCTGCAAGTCCGATACCGTTCCCTATAGTGTAGAGGGTCAATAACATGTCATTGGCAAGTTTAATTTCTACGTCAGTGATTTCCTGAACCGGTTCAGCCTTTTTGCGAAGGACTGGGTCACCGTAATAACGAAGTTGCAACGGGGTAGTCTTCGGTAGGGATAGCTTCTCGTCTACACCTACATCCGATACTGACTGATTTTTATGTCTTTTTTTAGGTCTTGACATGCGTCAAACAGTTCTCCATCTTTTTTTGAAAAATAAAACAGTTTTTAATATCGTAACATTTTTGACGAATTTTGTCAAGGAAAAAAATATTGTGGGGTGCGTAAAGTTTTTGTACAAAACAGGTGTAAATGTTACACTTTTGACACAAAGTGTAACATTCAGTTTTGGGTTCTGAACTCCCTTGAACGCAAGCCCTGTCTATGTTTCAAGCGGTTTCGACCCATTTTTTCCCAGCACAAAAAAAACGTGTTGTGTCATTTCGACTGCCGGTTTTCGGGTATCTGTCCTGCCTACTTTTCTTACCGTTCTGCCCGAAAAATGTTTTGGTTTTCTGTTATATTATACCATTTTTATTAATTATTCTATCATTACCGGTTGTTAGAAATGAAACGGAGAACGGAAGACCCAAACTAAAAGTTTATGCTACAAGAAAGCACACAAACTGGAAGTTTATGCTACAAAAAACAACACAAACTGGAAGTTTATGCTACAAGAAAGAGACATTTTCAATTAGAAATGGTATTAGTTGCGAACTGTTTGATTTTTCTTCATAAAAAATATCGCAGCCGTACAAAAACTTTACACACCCAATATTGTGAAGGGGGGCAGAGCTAAACCCATCCTGCAGAGATGAGATGGCGAAGTTCAAGGAGCAAGCTAGGTTGATGCCTTAGCACCGTTTGGAAAATCTTTCCTAACGTTATCTCTTCGCTGGGGAGTTTAGAGAGGACTTCTGCGTATCCATCAAGCGTTTCGTCTGAAATAAATTTGAAAATACCATCTCGGATGCGACAGATATGCTTAAAATGTCTACCAATTTCACGGTCCCAACGTTTTGGGTATGCGCTGAGAACTTTTTCGGAGACATCCCCGTTACGAATACCAGCCAGTGCAGCTTCAGCAGCGAACTTTCCCGAGTACATCGCGTTAGGAATACCGCCGCCAGATACCGGGTCGCTGTGATGTGCCGCGTCCCCAACGAGCAGAATGCCGTCTCGGACAATCCGCGGCAAACCCTCTCCAACTGGCACTGCACCGCCCACTAATCCTAAAATTCTACCTTCAGGAAACTTCCGTTTGACGAACGCGTTCAGGTAATCTATGGCGAGTTTACCCCCTTTGCCCGAAATATTCGCACGAATGCCAACCCCAACGTTAGCAATGTCATCCCCTTTTGGAAACACCCAAACGTACCCAAGCGGGGCAACGTCGCGTCCGAAGTAAAAATCACAACACTCCGGTATAATATCAATGTTTGACATGAGATATTGAGCACAGGGGCCGATATCGCGTAGTTGGTGGGTTGTATCGATACCTGCCCATCGTCCCACCTGGGATTCAACGCCATCCGCCGCAATAACCACCTTCGTTTTGCTAGTGTACTCGCGGCCTGAATAACGGAACACGACACCGTTCACAGCTCCGTCATCAGCGGTTGTGACATTTGTGACACGTGCTTTCACCATTAACTCAGCCCCAGCATCTGCTGCCATCTCCGCAAGCCGGCGGTCGAACACTTTCCGCTCTAGCACATAGCCTGCGTCTGGACAATCAATTGTGACAGCAGTCTCGTTGGGTGAGATGATACGTGCGCTGCTTATGCCACAGGATATCCAGGCTGCTTCGGGCTCAATAAATTCGCGCAGAGCCTCTGCGCTAATACCCTCCGCTCAGCGGAGCGGCACACCTATTTCTTGGCGTTTCTCTAGCAGCAGCACCCGCAATCCGTTTTCAGCGGCAACCTTTGCAGCGATGGAGCCTCCTGGGCCCGCGCCAACAACAATGACATCGTATTCCGCATGTAGCATTTATCACTTCTCCACAAGTTAATATTAGGGGACGCAGCAGGGTCTTCAGAAAAGGCCTCGGTCCGGATAATCGGGATAGTAAATCTTGCCTTTGCGTTCCATGGAGAGCACACCGATTGGACATCCCTTGACACATTTCATACAATCGGTGCACTTCGGTTGGTCAATTTTCAGATGCGTGTCTATCAGGTCAATGATATTTTCGGGGCAGACAGCGACGCATGCGCCGCAATAGACACAGAGCTCTTCGTTAATATGAATCATAGTCGGTTTCTCGTTGTTTCATAAGGATATTTTATTAAAAATCAGATATAAACGTTGGACTTGTATAAATAATACCGTATCTTACAAAAAAAGTCAAGGAAAAATAGCACAGATTAAGGAGCCTTCAGGAGATAGAGGTGGAAACCTTCATCCCCAATCGTTGAACCTGTAAACTGTGCTAACAGTGTGAGACCATATTGCTCAAGCAGCTGGGAGTCTAAAGCACGATTCAAAATAATTAGCACGTCTTCGCCGTTTTGTCCGCTTAGGGTTTCAGCTTCTTGGATAATACCTTCGTTGGAAACGCCGTGTGTTCTCGCTCTGTCCCATCTGACAAATGACCCGAATCGGCTGCCTTTCGGATAATAAATCTGCTTCTTCTCTAGATATCCGACAACAGTGCTAACAGCAAAATCTGTGTCGCCGACCATCAGCATGTCTTGCCTGCCTTGTGCCCGAATATATTCAGCGGTCCGTTTTCCATTAGAGAAAATCTCGAGGATATCCATACTGATAGCGTTGACGCTGCCGAAAAAATGAAAAAGGAGAATGACAGCAAAAATCGGGCTAAAGAGCCGTTGTGCGAATTCACTGAGTCGGTTGAAGGGTAGGTTTATTTCGGGGCAGTCATAGTAAATCCAACTCGCCGCCACAAATGTGATAAACAGGAAACCGTGATGCCGTATGCTGCCTCCATACTTGACGTAGAAGAAGGCGAGAAGTCCAATTGTGGCTATCAGATAGGTAAAAAGCGCAGTCGGACGTTTCAAAAATCGGAGGACACACCACACTATAATGAGACAACAGAGCGGAAACCGAATTAATTGAAAGAGGGCAATACTATTAAGCCAATTGCTACCCCAAAACCCTCTCACTGTATGCGGCACAGGGAAGAAAGGATTGGACATCAGACGGATAATCTGTTTCACACGTTGTCCGTCGAACCTAAAGTTCCAGCCGACAGCAAACCCGGTATCCGCAGGGGGATTGAGTTGCAAGACGGCTGTTACGATGCCGATGCCGATGAGTATAAATCCGAGCCAGATGCGTCTTCTCCCCTCGGTAAGCAGCTCATGTGCATCCCCCGCCTTGCAGCAGTAGAAATAGAGGTATTCTACCATGAGAGCAACCCCGATAGCGATGGTCACGATAAGGGCATGTACGCTTGTGTGGGCAAGTAGAATTAAGACAATCCCTATCCATACAAATCGTTTATACCGTTCCCTGAAGAGGACGCAGAAAATAGTTATGAGAAGTAAACCGAGGGCATAATTTCGGGCGACAATCGCATATTCATAGAGTGCAAAATAACCGAAACAGAAGAGAAGTTTGTGTAACCAATGAAACGGTGCGAAACGTGTAAATAGGAAAACTGTTGCAGCAGCAATTAGCAGGTGAAACGCCTGCATCATGACAGGTGAGGCACTGATACGGCTGAGTGGCATCAAACAGATATGCCATAAGGCGGGATGCCCTTCATATTTCATATTTGCCAGAAGCTCAGAGAGAGACGCGCTATCTCTCGCGAGGAGCCACGCCTGAATTTCGTCTCGCCACATCTCATGGTGTGCCGCTGCGTACCCGCCGACAAGCAGAAAAAGAGCGGTCATCCCGATGGCGTAGTAGAAATCCTTTTTTGCGGACAGGTTTGACTGTACAGATTGTAGCAATTGAGAAAAATTTTGGAGGGTCATTGAGTGTTCTATTGCGTCCCTAAACTGGAAATGGGTATCCATAATCCGCCGGTGCTGCGTGCGATAAATTTTTGGAACGGTTCATTACGGCCGATAACATCCACCTGGATTTTGGCATCTTTTATTTTATTGTACACGTCGTTTGCAGCGTAAGACCCGCTGACATATTCGTCGGTGACTAAGATGAAATGGAGTTTTGCATTTTGCCGTGGGGTGATTTCGTCAGCAGCTCGGACGAGGGCATCCATGGTTTTTTCGCCGCCGCGGCATTTCACTCTTGCAAGACTCCGTTTGATTTTTGCGACAGAACGGGTTTGCGGAATAACCTCAAAATCCCAACCCAGCATAGCGAACGCGGTACTATCCCGAAAAATCACGACACCGAGTGTAAAATCAAGCTCGGCTTCCTCAAATAGGTCGGTCATTTTATTCAGATAATCGCGGATTGCGTTAATATTATCTTTCATACTACCGCTGGCATCAATAACGAAAACGATATCGGCGACCCCGGTGGTGTTGTTGGCTAAAATACGTTCTCCGATTCGCACCAATGCTATATCAGGCAGCATAAGTTCGCCTATATCTGGAAGGATATCCTCGACAGGGGGTTTAACCATCTGAAGTGTAACGCTAGGCCGATAAATCTTTTTTGGCACAAATTCACCTGTGCCTGATTCGCCACCGGCAGACTCACTGGTTATGCTGGCCCCAGTACTTACCCCGGGTTTGCCAATCTCTGATACGCGCGGCGCGGGGAGCGTGAATCTTTGCTGTGGAAGCTCCGGATTTTCATGTGTGAAAGGGACGGTCGCTGGTGGGAGCGGAACCGGCTGAGCCACTGCTACCTGCCGCTGCCCGCGTTTCATTTTTACCGGCACTACTTCCGGCAGCGGACGCGGGTTATGCTTCGGAGTGAGTTTGGTGCGACGCTTCGGATAAATCTTTGTGATGTCAACGTGTGTCGTCCCTTCTTCCGGGCCAGGGTTCTTTTGCTGACTAGCCACCAATACAAACATCAGAACGATATGAAGAATAAACGAGAGCATAAGTGCAATTCGGGTGGATTTTCCAAATCTGTGTTTCATGGTTATGCATCCCCCTTAATAGATATGATTTACGCAATTCCTTTTATCCGAGTCTTTTGGAGAAAATCTAAAAACGTGTCTTTTTACCATTATAGCATAATTGACAGCAAAAAGCAAAAAAGGGCAGAAATCAGCTTTAGAAAAAAAAGTGTTGACAAAAAAACTTAAGTTTGGTATTATCAACGTTCCGCTACAAAACCCAATCCTTCAGGTTTGGGATGTAGTAGCGGTGCATGAGTTGAAGTTTTAATTTGACTTTCTGACAAAAATGTGGTATAATAGGGACAGCCCCTAACACAAAATATGTCCAAGGAAACAAAGGTGTGTAGTGCGAAACACAAAACACAAACTCTTTCATGATAAGACCTTAAAGCGTCTGCATGACGAGCTTAATATCTGTGGTGTTGTTCGAAATCACTTCATCGCCTTGTCTATGCGATATTACCGTCGGTATGGTAAAGGTTTGTCGTATTCTAAAATGTCTGCTCATTTAACGAAGCTGAAGCAACTGAAGAAGTATGCCCATTGGAATATTCCGTATTCCTGGTCGTTACAAAATGTAGTTAAACGCCTTGCTCAATCGTTTAGAGAGATGCGGACGCACAAACGCGGGCACCCCCAATTTAAGAAATGCCAAAAGCACAAAGGCATGACGTTTCGCGGTGAGCAAGTTCGTATAGAGAAGTTGCTTGACCAACAAAAGTATCACAGAAACCACCCAACCTATAGCATTCGCCTAAATGGGGGTTGGTATCGTTTTGCTTTGCATCGCGAGATACAAGGTGAAATCAAAGAAGTTCACGTCACACGTGACGCACTCGGAGCCATCTATATCACAGTCACTGAAGACTATAACGAAGTCATACCCGAACCTAAGACGGGTAAAGCCGAAGGGTTTGATTTTGGTATCAAAGACTTCTTGACTAGCAGTGACGCGAAACGATATAGTTCTCCGATGTTCTACCAACAGAATGCTAAAGACCTTGTGTTCGCCCAACGTGATTTGTCTCGTAAGGTTACAGGTTCTAACAACCAAGAGCGTGCTAAAAAACGAGTTGCACGTATACACAAGAAAACAAAGACTCAGAGAACAGACCACCATTGGAAACTTGCTATTGACCTCTGTCGGCAGTTTGATATTCTGTTCTTTGAAGACCTAAATCTTAATGGTATGAAACAGATTTTAGGGAAACAAGTATCGGACCTTGCTTTTGGTGAGTTCCTGCAAAAACTTAAACACCAAGCTAAAAAGCGGATCCGCTTTGTGCTAAAGATTGGACGCTTTTTCCCTACAACAAAGGTCTGTTCTGTTTGCGGACATAAAAACGAAACAATCACATTAGCAGATAGAAAATGGACTTGTCCAAGTTGTTTGACGCACCTTGACCGAGACCATAACGCTGCTATCAACATTCTAAAGGAAGGGGTAGCTTCCTTTGGCTTAGGAGTCGTCAGACCTATAGTTTTGTCTAACAAGATTGTGGGCTGCTCCGTTGAAGCTTCTAGTCGGCTTCTGAAATCCACAAATGCTTTCGTCTAAAAATTGTGACGGAAGCCCCCATGCTTTAGCTGGGGGTCTATCACCAGGCTGGACATTAACGAGCCATATCTTGCCCGAAAATCTTGTTTTCCAACTTGTGATTGGAGCAATTAACCTTATCTGTAGGTGTCTGATGCTATTAATGTTTACTACCACGGCAGGCCGGATTTTCTGAATCTCTGTACCAATAGTCGGATCGAAGTCTACATCCCAAACTTCTCCCCGACGCGGATTAGGGAATATCGTACTCGACAATGGGACCTCCTTCCCACTCCTGCCACTCCGTATCGTGCTCGTAGAAATCTGCCATTTCCTTCGCTTGTTCGCTCAGGATACGGTCTCTCTCTTTCTTTGGCAACGCTAAGAATTGACCACGTTCACTCAATGATGGGTTAGTAGGTAGTTCTATCGCGTTATTAAGGAGTTGTTTGGCTTCTGTTTCGCTTATGAACTCCTCTGAAAGTGCTCGGAGCACCTGCTGGTGAAATCGCTCTGGTTTTTCAGGGAGTATCTCAATCGGTTCATGCTCTTTCCAACCGAATTTATTGATTTGAATGTCCCACTTCTTATGGTAAGCGTCAGTAATAATTTCCAAATCTCTCAGCCGAAACAGTATTGCCTGAATGCTCATACCATAACGTTTTTTGAGATAGAAAAGTTCATTTTTTTCAATGCGGCTCCGCTTTTCACCAACGTCGCGATACAGCTGTTCCGCGGGCGCAAGAAAAGCACCACCGAACCGAAAAGCAGCTTTTTCTGGATCAACGTCGTTGTGTAAATCTAAAACGAGATGTCCAAGCTCATGAGTGATATTGAGTCGCTGCCGGTCCCCCGGGACACCGTGGCGCGTTGCAATTGCTGCCGCAAGTAGATTGCCGTTGGCATCCCGTGCTACGGCAGAAATGCCATCAAACGTTTTACTTGCTTCCACCTCAATGATGTGAATGTAATGTGCTTCAAGTACACCGGTAAGGTTTGCAATTGGATCGATACCTAAATTCAACGTATTGCGCAGCGCGAGGGCAGCGTTCTCGGCATCATTCAAATTGCGTACAGCAGCACTGAGTAGCGGAAACTCAGGGATGTCTCCTTCACAAATGTGCTCCTGCAACTGAACCCGTTTCTCAAATTCTTCTGCTACAAAACCCTGTATCCGTTTTTGCTCTCTTTTACCCAAACGAGCATGCTTCCGGAAGGCAATCCACTCAACGTGACATGGCGGCTCACCCCACAATTGGGCGGACTTAATTCCAAGGGCGGAAGCAATTCGATTGAGGACTCTCGCTGTCGGTTGAAGCTGCCCATGCTCATATTTTGACAGGGTTTGTGTGCTCATCGGTCCCTCAATCGCAGCCGCCAGAGCATTCAGTGACATACCCCGAGCAAGTCTAAATCTTCTCAGACGTTCTCCTAACACGATTATAACCCCCCTCATCCATTTTTGAGAAAACTTGTTAAAACCGTGAATTCGGTCTCACATTCCATAATAAATTCTATCATGCTTTTGATTATATCATTTTATGTCAGGTAACTCAAGTTATTTTTCGAGATATAGACCAATTTTTTAAAAAAAGTGTTGACAAAAAAATTTAAGTTTGGTATTATAGATTGTACAATGTATTGTTACGATTATCCTCGCCCTTCGGTTACTGTTGATATTGTACTCTTGACAGATGCGTTTCCGCGTCCTGAGATACTGTTAATTCAGCGTAAGAACGCACCGTTCAAAGGATTTTGGGCATTGCCGGGGGGATTCATAGAGATGGATGAAACGCTTGAAGCCACCGCCCTTCGCGAGTTACATGAGGAAACAGGACTATCAGATGTCCACCTACGCCAGGTGGCGACCTTCGGAAATCCGGACCGAGACCCCCGGGGCCGTGTGATTACCGTCGCTTACGTTGGCACTGTTAAAAAGATGGAACAGAGGGCTATAGCTGGGTCTGATGCCGCAGAGGTTGCCTGGTTTTCAACCGACAATTTACCACCCCTGGCATTTGACCACGGCGAGATAATCCAAAAAACGTTGGAGGGATTAGCATGAAACACTTCGGCTTAACGTTGAACCTCAAAAACGACGCGGCACTTATAGAAGAGTATAAAGCATATCATCGCGAGGCATGGCCGGAGGTATTGGATGCCCTAAAAGCGGTCGGCATAACGAAAATGAATATTTACCTGCTCGGGTGTCGTTTGTTTATGGCGATGGAGACGGTTGATACGTTTAATATGGAAACCGATTTTCCGCGTTATCTCCGAGAACATCCGAAGTGCAAGGCTTGGGATGAATTGATGCGAACGTTTCAAGAACCGGTGGCGGAAGCGCAGGAAGGCGAATGGTGGGCTCTGATGGAACCGGTCTTTGAGCTGTAACACACAAAAAAGGACGCGCCTCTTCAATGCCCATAACTTTTCTATCTATCGGTCATTTTTGTTATGATGTTTCGCCAGAAGGCTACCTGCTCGGTGGTTCTGCAGCCTATGCTACACTGACTGCACGGAACCTCGGACATTCTGCCCGGGCGGTTACAGCTGTTGGCCCGAACTTCCAGCGGGAAAATTGTCTGTTGGATGGCATTGAAATCGTCTATCAGGAATCACCTGAAACAACGGTCTTTGATAACCGCTATGATGAAATAGGGCATAGACAGCAATTTATCTTAGGCACAGCGCGGAAACTACACGGAACAGATGTCCCCGCTAAATGGCGGACTACCGATATAGCCTACTTATGTCCAATTGCAGATGAGGTTTCCGCAGAAATTGTCCACTGTTTTAGCAAGAACACCTTAATAGGCGCGACACCGCAAGGATGGATGCGCCGCTGGGACACTAACGGTAAGGTTCAAGTTGCACGATGGCAGACCGCCGAAGATATTTTGCCTTACATTGAGGTATTAATTCTAAGTGACGAAGATTTGCGCGGCTATCCAGAGGAATTGGATAAATACATCCGATTAACCCCGATTGTCGTACTAACAGAAGGTGCAAAGGGCGCGACGCTTTTTCAAAACGGGACACAAGTAGAATCAACAGCCTATCCTGCTACAGAGGTTGACCCGACAGGCGCGGGCGATGTGTTCGCAACCGCTTTCCTACTCGACTATTATCAAACCCGTTCTGCACGGAAGGCACTCAATTTCGCACACTGTGTAGCTTCGTTTTCGGTCGAAGGGGTAGGAGCAACCCGGCTCCCGAAACTTACACAGGTGATGGCGCGCTTGAAACAGGTTTGAAGGGAATCGACTTATAGGTGTATAGACTAATAACTTTTGTAGGCCGGGTTGACTGAAGAGAAACCCGACACTGACTACGAACATGGACAGGACAAATAGCAATTCTTAATAAGGTAAAAATAATGACGACAATTAGTTATGACTTCATCGCATTCAGCAGCAGAACTTCAGCAACCGGTTGGAACCTCGGAATGAGGGCAATCCAAGGCGAAGTACCATTGGACGTTGTCATACCGAGCTTGAATGTATCACGAAATGTCGATAATAAGGAAATAGTCGGTGTCCTAACAACTGAGGGAACAGCACGAGAGAGTGACGATGCCCTCGAGCTTTACCGATATCTTCGGCGATTGAACCCGAAAACGAGTGACGCATTCGGATACAATGAGGTAGTCATTCGTAATATCCATAACCGACTCGGGGCATTGAACGTCGGGCAGGAACTCCAGGTCCAAATTACTTACATCGAGCGGAAAGGACCGTACACACAAATCTCATATAACCTCAAGTTGTTAGGGGTCTTCGATATTGGCACACCCGAAGAAACCGAGCCCGACGAAATGCCGGAAACACAGACTGCCGATACGGAACCACAGGCAAGCATACCCGCAATGAGCGCGGACCCCCCTGTTTATAAAACAACGAATACGTTAGAGAAATTAATCGTCTTTACGCAAAACCTGCAGCAGGAACTAACCGAGCTACAGGGAAAAGTTTCGGTGATGTCAGAGAAAATCCGGCAGTTAGAATCTGACAGACAACACTACATGGAACTGCAAAATCTGCTTCAAGACATTGTGGAACGGCTCAACTATCTGGAAACCTTCGACCAACGTATTGCCACCCTTGAAAACAACCGGGACCACATCGACAAACTAGAAAAAACCTTAACAACGTTTTTCAGAACCTCCCATCGGCAAACGGAGGCACTACTTAAAGAGGTCGGAGAACAGATGGATGACACCAATAACGCAACTTCTTATGCAGACGACGAGGAGGCCCCCGCATGATGAAAATTGGTACCATGTCTTTAAATGTCAAAGGCACCACAGCAACCGATTTCGCCCAAATCGTATACGACCTCGGCTTTGACGTGATTGAACTCCACTCAAGTGCATTTGAATCTACCGATGCCGCATACTTACGTGACCTGAAACTTAACCTCATGCGGAAGGGTTTACCGCTCGGATACATCGGTATCAGCAACAACTTCGGTAAACCTATCGCTGAACACCCCGAACAGATTGCCCTGATAAAAAAATGGATTGATGTCGCTGCTTTTATGAGCTGCCCCCTCGTTCGCGTATTCGCCGCTTATGTCCCCGCAGATTGTGAAGATGAGGAAACTTTGTGGCCCCCGATGATTGACGGTTTCAAGGAAGCCGCCGAATACGGATATGAATCCGGTATCCTCGTCGGACTGCAAAATCACAATCACAACAACGTCACGCGAGATGGCGATGCCGTTTTACGCGCATTAACCGAAACCGACCACCCCTATTTCACACATATCTTGGATACTGGACAATACGCGGGCTCCCCAGGCGCAAGTGGACATCGCGGCTCACCGCACCCAGATTACGACTGCTATGCCAGTATCGAACAGACAGCCCCGCACGCTGTTTATGTCCGCACCAAGTTTTATGAAATTGATAGCGGCGTAGAGGAATGGCTGGACTATCCCCGGGTTTTGGACATCTTGCGAGCGGTCGGCTATAACGGCTGTCTTTCCGTTGTCTATGAAGGACAATCCGACCCGATTGAATCCATGCGGAAGGCGAGAAGTTATCTGGAGTCCTTGCTATGAAAACGCGTACCGCTGTTATGTATCAACATAATCAACCTGTCGTCGTTGAGGAATTGGAATTGGAGGAGCCCAAAGCAAACGAAGTGCTCGTCCGAACCGCTGCAAGCGGTGTCTGCCACTCCGATCTCTCCGTTGTCACGGGGGCTATCTATTACGATGCCGCCGTCGCACTCGGGCACGAAGGGGCTGGCGTTATTGAACGTGTAGGCGCGGATGTGACAGGTTTTCACCCAGGCGACCATGTTATCCTCTCCTTCGTCAGTTATTGCGGCGATTGTCCGATGTGTCATATAGAAAAGGTGTGCCTCTGCGAAAGCTACGATGTACCGCGCGGTTTTCAATTAGATGGCACCTATCGACTCTATAACAGCGCAGGTGACGGTATCCTTCAGATGGCGCGTATTGCAACCATGTCGGAATACATGGTGGTACCACAACAAAACCTTGTCAAAATTGACCCGCAGTATGCATTAGAAAAAGCGGCACTTGTCGGATGTGGTGTAACAACAGGCGTTGGTGCTGTTCTGAACACGGCAAAGGTAGAGCCCGGCAGTGCTGTAGCGGTTATCGGCACGGGCGGAGTCGGTTTAAACGTTATTCAAGGGGCAGGGCTTGCACAAGCAGGTCCGATTATCGCTGTTGATATTTCGGAGAAGAAGCTTAACTTCGCGAAAAATTTCGGTGCTACGGACACTGTCAACGCTGCCGAGGTTGACCCTGTTGACGCTGTTCGTGAATTGACAGATGGACGCGGTGTAGATTACGCGTTTGAGGTCATCGGAAACCCAGAAACGATTGTTCAGGCTTACCGCATGGTGCGTGCAGCAGGCACCGCGGTGATTGTCGGCATGGCACACCATCAAAAGGAATTCAGCATCCCCGCACAACACTTTGTCTCAACGGAAAGACAGCTCATCGGGTCGTTCTACGGGTCGTGTCACCCCCGAGTCGATATGCCGAAACTTCTCAATCTTTATACAGAGGGAAAATTGAAGTTGGATGAGCTAATTACACGTCACTATCGGCTCGAACAGATTAATGAGGCGTTCGCAGACATGGAGGCCGGTGAAAACGCCCGCGGGGTTATTGTTTTCAACTAAACACAAAATGGCAAATTCTATACATGCATCAGTCCGAAAACAGTTCAGTCAGCATGCCGACTATTATGCACAGAGCAGCGTGCATGCCGAAGGTGATACCCTTGAGGTTATCCTCAATTTTGCGGACCCGAAGGGTACAGAAAAGACGTTGGATATAGCCACCGGCACAGGCTTTACCGCCTTCGCGCTTGCACCCAAAGTGGAGCATGTCGTCGCCACGGACCTCACCCCGGAGATGGTAGGGAAAGCCGCCGATTTGGCACAGGAACAGGCAATACGAAACGTTACGTTCTCTGTCGCTGCTGCGGAGGCTTTACCCTTTGCAACCGCTTCGTTAGATTTAGTCACCTGTCGACTTGCACCCCATCATTTTCAGGATGTGCCCGCATTTTTGCGCGAAGTTTATCGCGTCCTACGGAAAGATGGACTGTTCTGTATGGTCGATTCCGTTTCGCCTGAGTCGGAGAGATTGATAACGTGGCAAAACCGCGTGGAGACGTTACGCGACGAATCCCATGTGTATGGATACCCCCCATCGCAGTGGGATGCGATGATTACGGAGGCGGGATTTGAAATTGAGGAGACTGCACACACACGAAATGCGTTGATGTCCTTTTTGTGGTGGGTGCGTCCGCAGAAAAATCCGCCGGAGCTGGTCCGGAAAATCCGTGAGGCGTTCGCTGAACTTTCGCCTGATGATGCAAAAACCTATTATACAGTTGAACCCGCAGGGGATGATTTCTACTTTTCGTGGCCGATGTATGCGGTTAAGGCGCGGCATCTGTAATTGAGATTCGCCTGGCAAAAGCTATCATCTGTCCGCTTGCCTTGATTCCAAACCCACCAAGGTGTTCCTTCCTTTATTCGTTAAACGGTACTTTTGTAGACGACTTGTAGGTTTATCCGGCAGCGTATATTCAATCATCGTATCCTTTAGCAGTGCCTGAACAACTTTATTGAGCTGACCGGAGATTTCTTTCTGTCCTAAACGTTTGGACATTTCAGATTTTTGCAGTGGCCCCTTAGCGAGCAGGACCAACACTTTTGATTTAAGCCCCTTATGCTGCGACTCTGGCTGCGACTCTGGCTGCGACTCTGGCTGCCCCGAAATCTGATTCGCCTGTGTAGCACGCCAAATCGTCGTTGTGAACCCGTGGCTTGTAGTGAACTCGGGCTCTGGCAAATCAGCGTCTATACACCGACGAATCATGTCCACCGTTCCCGTTCCTAACCGCTCAATGTATTCGGTGAGGTACAACGCTTCTGCAAGCAGCGGATTATGTGGTATTGATGGATGGGCTACACGTAACTGGGCCAATGTTAGCGGCGGTGGAAGTCTACCAGGGTTCCAGACCTCCAACCGATCTGTGAAGAGCATGACTTGGACGCTGCCATTACTGGTATAATCCCGATGTGCTACGGCGTTGACAATGGCTTCAGTTACAACTTCCTTCGGAATTTCATAAGCGACAGGTGCTTGTACGCTTTCTGCGCGTGTCCCGACCCACAAATTGATCTTGCTAAGTACAAAATCCACCGTCTGATCTACAAGTTGGAACGCAGTCCCTTTGTAGACTTGGTAAGATGGAATCGGTTTAGCGACCTCTGTTCCGTGGAAGTGTGCACACCTGACCTCGGAGGAGATAAGAAATCGTTGTGGTGATTTTCCGAACAGTAGCATCGCCGCATTCGTAGGGTTACCATCATTCAAGAGATTGAGATGCACAAGCAATTCCTCGATTGATGCATCTTCAGGCAGCGGGAACGCTCTAGCAAAACGGGCTCTGCGGATAAACCGGCGCATATTCTCTGAGTCAAGGTCAGCTAACGTTGCCTTCGTACAGGGGGCAGCATCAAAAGGCACGGAACGGACAAGCTCTTTGCTATCCAAGTATTCAACTAGTGCAGCATAGAGGGCCGTTACTAATTCTTCCGACGTGTTGAACCGCTTCCGAATTAGTCCAGTTTGTGCTTTACGGATGAGTGTCTGCATCTTTGGATGCCGCTCATCATCGTTTGTACCTTTTACGAAAATCAGACGATGAACACCAGAAGCAGTCGCCTGATCGAACTCCCGTTCTGTCGGTGATATGCCATCCGCATCCTCTGACCCGTAGTCGTTCCCGAATAGTCCAACATAAATATCAGACTGCTCAACCTTGTCCAGATAGAGGTTATCCGGACGGCGATCTAATGCCGGAACATCTTCAAACAGAAAGACATCAAAGAACCGTCGCATCAACGGGTCGGCGCGTAGGTAGTCGCGTAGTGCTGCGCGTTCTTGTGCGAATTCTCTTTGTACACTGCTGATGAAAATATGTATGGTGTTCATAATGATTTAGTGTTGAGTCCTATGACTACTCCCGCCACTGTTTTAAAATTCTCTGTAGCTCATTCGCAAGGTACCGGATGTCACTCTCTCTTTGATCTGCCTCTAAACGTGCAACGATCCGGCAGATTTCCGATGCCTCTCTACGTAAGTTCTCGGAGAGGCTCCGAAATTTGTTTTTTGCAATCTCTGATGGCGAATCGGATGCCAAACTGTATATTGCATCCAACTGGTTCATTAAGTTAGACAAACCTGCTCGTGTGTTTCCGAGTCGTTCGATTTCTGCGTCAGGAATGTATTTTAACCGCTCCCAGACCCAACTTTCGGGGGCTCCACTACCGGGGAGAAATAGTATGGACACAGTAATTTTTGCAGCGTCTTGTATTTTAAACGCGATTTCACCATTTCTCTGGTCACCATCGAGAACGAAAACAGTATTTTGAATCTGACCGAATTTTCTTAGCGTCTCAGCGTGTATCGGAAATTGGCTTGCCGCTGTATCTCGTCCAATGCGGATTGATTCTCTGTTCATTCCCTCTTGTGGGAGTAAAAAGTCAAATATACCTTCCAAGATACCTTCAGCAATTTCATCTTCACAGAGCAGCTTGAGCATCTCGCTGGAGCGTCCGTAGAGCGTGTTCTGAATTAAGTCACGATATGCCGGGCGCACCACAACCTCGCCTGACGCGTCGTCTCGGTCAAGAAAAATCCGGCCGTTGGGTGGTACCGAGTCGAGAACGGCCGGACTGTGTGAGGTTACGATGATTTGAAGATCATTGCGGAGTGCCAGTTGCTGTAGATGCAACATGAGTAGTTGCTGTACCCAAGGATGCAAGCCTGCTTCGACGTCGTCAATCAGGACAAGCGCACCTTTGAGTTCTGTGATGTCTCGCGACAGTCGCAGGAGTGCGCGTTCCCCCGCCGCCATGTGTAGTTCAGAGTATGCCGCGCCACCTTTTTGGGCAGCAAAGAGCAGATTTTTGTTGCCACTAGCCAAACTCACCACCTCCGAATATCTGAAAGGGAGCATCTGATGTGCAAACTCGATCTGTGCTGATGTCAGTGGCGTTTCTTCTGGTTCGGATTTCAGACGTGACATACTGAGAACACCGCTCACCTCCGAGGGGTTCCTTAGATTGCTAAGGATTCTGAGATAGACCGGCCGCATCGGTTGACTGGCATTTTTACGACCGAAAAAGCTACGGCTCCACCCCTTGGCACGTCGCCATCGCATGGAGGTATCGCCTTCAGGAGTCTGGTAAGAGAACTCCATTGTAACCGTTTGCTGCATATCTTGATGTCTTCCGAGTTTAGGACGATAATCGGGGAAGAGCGTGGACGGGACAAATTCCTTAACGCCCGCACCTGACACCTTATACGCACACGCTGTGGCAAAAAGGACCGTTGACTTGCCAGTCGTATTTCCACCAGCAATTACACTTACTGGGTAATCAAATGGGACTCTTAAGTTATTGAATCCACGGATACCATCCAAGCGGATTGCCGACAGAAAATGCGGTAAATGCGGTTTCTTGCCTTGCAAATTTCTCCCGAGTTCTTCTAAGCGTCTCTCAATCATGAATTAGTATTCCTTCCGATACCTTTTGATGTCTCTTTCGTTTGTATCGGTTCACCGACGTGTCGAGTTAGATACTCAAGAACCTCCTCTTGCATTTTTTCTATTTCTGCCCTGTACCCACTCGAAACGAGTGAGAATTCTTCAGCGGAGGCTTTAGCACGCAATTGCAAAAGTAAGTCTTGAAAATAGGCGATACGTTGTTGACTGGTTTTGAGTTCCTTATCATTTTGAATCATTCTCTCACCTCTATAATGCCACGAAGGGTCCCATCGCGTTTGACTTGCCAGCTTGCTATAAACTCATCAATGGTTTCTAAAAACAGCAATGATGGACGTATCCAGAAGATACTGGCACCAAATTCGTTTTCTGTTTGTTGATGGTTCAAGAGTTTTTTGACATCATCACTACAAGCTGCTATGTCAAAATCGTCATCAAAGATAATGACGACATCTATATCGTTCGGTTTCGGTTTTGCCGTAATATAACTCCCGAAAATAAGTAATTGCTGAAGGTGCCCCGTTTCCTTAGCAAGTTGGTAGATGCGTTGCAAACGCTGAGTCACAATTATGCGTCGTTCTGTTCCGCTACCAAATTGAGCGATGACTTCCTCAATCGTTGCTGGGTGTACTCCTTCTGGCAATTCACCCTCAGGATTCAGATTAGGTAATGGCATTCAATACCTCAACGTTGGTACACACAATTTGTACGGGTTCTTGTTGAAATCACACTATATTGCATATGTTACGTAACGTGAATTTGATAATAGATGTCCGTCTGCACTAACCTCTATAAACATATCGTCCCTACGGGACTAAGGCAGGGGGGAGGGCACCTATTTCTATAAACATATCGTCCCTACGGGACTAAGAGGCGGTGGGGAAACGTCTGATTCTATAAATATATCGTCCCTACGGGACTAAGTGGTCTGCTCGCTAAGATTATATCGTAAAATAGACACGCCATAATCACAGGCACAGTGCGATGTCCCGGCTATTATCTGGAAATTCAAATAACATAAGAATTTACCGAGTGAACCACTAAGTGGTCTGCTCGCTAAGATTATATCGTAAAATAGACACGCCATAATCACAGGCACAGTGCGATGTCCCGGCTATTATCTGGAAATTCAAATAACATAAGAATTTACCGAGTGAACCACTAAGAGGTGGGGCGGAAACGCCTGATTCTATAAACCTGTCGTCCCTAAGAAGCGGGTTTTTCACCCGAATACTAGCGGAAAACTTTTTCCAAACTCACGTTAACCTTACTATTGCACAGGCACTCTCTCGATGTTCGCGCTCAGATAATCTATAATCTCTTGTCGGTTTACTTCTAAACTCGGAAAATATACCTTGCACACATCATCGAAACGGGCGACTACCTGATGACCAGCAGCTTCCCGATTCTGGAAAATACCCAGAGGACGAAACGGAATGTCCCACTGCTTAATATGTTGTAATTTGATTGTGGCATCACGGATTCTATCATTGTTGGCAAGGGCATATACAAAAAGCGGTTCAGGCATTCCATTGATGCGACAATCGACTGTATATTTTTTCGCCGCATCGTGTTTTGGATCGTGCCAGCCGAAAGCCCTGTCCGCTTCTGGAACAACTTCATGGAACAGATCTTTGAAATCTGCCATAAATGTGGATTGTGGCCGTTCTTTCGACAAACACAACACGTCCCCCATCTTCACAAGTGCTTGGGCAAAAGCGTATAACGCATCACCAAAGCGCGCGTCTTTGACCTCAAGAATTAATTCTCCACAACGGTCTTCAACTTTAAACGTAGACCGAGCATTTGAAATAATTCTCTCGCGTGTACCGCTGAATAATTTCCTCTCATCAATATCGTAGGTAAGGTGCATATAGGTATGCCCTCCGTCTGAGAGTAACCAACGTCCCTGTTCTTTTTTTAGAATAATGGCTAAGTGGTCACCGTCGTCAAACCGGAAAGGGGTAAACACGCGAAAACGGTCTTTGCCATCGGGTAAAACCCGAACCTTTGCCGAGACTTTATCAATAAAGTCTTGCTCTATAGATTTTATCGACATTGCTTAGCCCTCCTCAAATAAGGTGTCTTGTAACGCATTAGGGTCTTCAAAATTTGCATCCGCAAAAAGACATTTCAAAGCACCGTTGACATCAGCATAACGTTGTGTTGGTTCGGCGTAAGCTTCTTCTTTTGGCCCGTTCACCTGATATCGCTCTGTCGCGGTGTGAATGTGAAAACCCGTGAATACTTCATTTTCAATTGGGTTGGTGTGTTCATGGTTACCGCCATTGTAGCGTCTAAGTAGAAAAATTTCTTCGGCGGTGGAACTATAACGCTTAAGATAACTGAAAAGTTCAATTCGTCGGAAACGCTCGTTCTGACAATAACTCGAAATTCGTTCCCCTCTTCTCCTGTTATATTCAGGATATATTCATTGCTTCCGCGATTGATTCTTTTTTTAAACTTGCTACCCCAATTGTCTGGTAACACTTTGCGCTCTTGTATAAACGCTTTGATTTCTTGATCTGTAAATATTATACCCATAATTTATTCAGATTTCAACCAAATTCTGATTCAGCCAGGAGCCGCGCGAAACACCAAGTGTCCCTAATCCGCGAAATCCGTGTAATCCGCGATAATCCGCGATTCTGACAACCGCACCCATCCTATTGAGGAGCTGCCGCACCACTTCCTGTTGATGGTCCACGTGCTCTTGTATAGCAGCATTTATTCGCAGTTGGTTCCACGATTTCTAACTTCTTTCGGTGTTGAATTTATTGCCTCTTGAGCGCGCCTCTTTTGAATAGCCTTATCTACTGCGCGTTCAATTTGGCGGATTGTGAGCTTCCCACGTTTGGGTGGGAATTTGATAGTTCTTTGTCTTGCCATGGGTATTCTCCCGCGACTCAAGGCACGCGATACCTATAAACTGGCACCCTACTATTATTCGGAGCGAGCCCTATAAAATTGCCTAAACGTTGTTAAAAAGTTTACCATATTTTTGAAAAGAAATCAAATCAACGGAAAAGGAGGGGTGCGTAAAGTTTTTGTACAAAACCGGTGTAAATGTTACACTTTTGACACAAACGCTATCGATGGCTGGTCAGGTGGATTGCAAACGCACCGCTTTCCTCCGAAAAATGTTTTGGTTTTCTGTTATGTTAGTTGCCAATGGTTTGATTTTTCTTCAGAAAAAATATCGCAAGGACAAAAACTTTACACGCCCGAATCGCAAGGACAAAAACTTTACACGTCCCGAAAAGGAGTGTGTAAAGTTTCTGTACAAGTTAATTTATTGATGCTTAGTATTTGGAAAACCAACGGTTCCCCACTCCTACAGCAAAACGCATTGTGCATCACACGCGTGTTCGTAGTAGGGCAATTTATTGCCCTACTACAAACAGTGCTCTGGACACAAAAACCACGTAACCTTTCAATTCTCTTTAGGCTCCTCACTAGGCTTCACCAACCGCACGCGCCCCGTGAGCAGTTGCTGCATCATGCCCTGCTTGATGGCGCGGGTTTTGTCGCGACGCTGCTCCAACGCGGTAATCTCGGCATCCATGTCTGAGAGGACAGAGGCGATGGCTTGTTGTTCTTCGTAATCAGGAGCATATAATTTAAGATTTTGGTACTCGGATATGTAGTACCGTTTGTGGTTACCCAATGGAAAATCAATCAATTGCATCCGCTCAAACACATATTTGAGACTAACACGCTCATGTTTGGGATACAAAAGTTTGATTGCCGAAGACTTAACTTTGAAAGGAAATGTCGCGTACTTACTGTCTGTGGTAAAATCATCAAAAACGATAACAGGAAAATTATGACAGATTCCAGAAACTTCGTCGGTATAACCAAGAATAAAAGCCTTATTCGCTGTCAAAACTGGAACATCCCCATTTTCCAAGTACTCAGTGGATTTAACGATGTAAGCATCTGGTCGTCTGTAGCTAAGTAAATTGCTAATCTCTGTTTTTTCCCACGCCCCGCTGAATCCGGGCAGGCGCGTTTTACCGGTCAGCAGTTGCTGCATGGTAGCTTGCTTAATCGCCTGCTTCTTAGCGATGAGTGCCTCCAAGGCGTTGAGCAACCCATCCACATCTGATAACGCTTCGGCGATAGCGCGTTGTTCATCAATTTCTTGAGGCAAGTTTACCTCAATCTTGTTCATCTCAAACCTATTAAGCTTTGCACGCGTTCCACCAGACAAATAAGGGAGTATATCCTTATGGACTAGTGAATAATACAAAAAGCCTTGGTCGTAATCAATTTTGGCTTTGAGAACGTGGGCGTGATTGTTGACCCAAATCTTTCCTTTCATCCGATAAGCGATTGGACGGTAGGAATATTCATCAAAATGTCCACCATCTTCAGCCATCAGAATTACGTCATCATCTATAACAAAATCATTCACATAGTCAAGCACGCCATTTGCTCCACAATACGGGTAGGGTCCCGGCATGCCAGAGCGTTGTGCCTCATTCAATGGAATGCGGACGTTATCCAAACAATCTGCAATCTGGTACAATTGTTTTGTTTCCCACTCACCGCTAAACCTTTGCTGATTACTCATCCCACGCCACCCCCATATTTAACAAATGTGCCTCTACCTTCGCACTAAACGTTTCCACATCACGCTCCAGATCCGGCAACGGCTGTGCATAACGTTCCTCCAGTTCCTGCACGCGTCCTGTCAAAGTTTGGATCACTCGCTGGATTTCACCTTCAATCGCTGATTGGATATTGGCGAACCATTTATCGTCAATTACGAGCTCCTTGATTTCCGTTTCGGTGAGAGTTGCGTACCGTGCTAACACCTGCTCATCCAGCGCGAGTTGAGCGGCTTTTACTGCCTTGTCCGCTTTAGATTTCGCCTCAATTAGCGATAAGCAGTGTTCCAGGGCATCGCGTTCTTCATCGCCGCCTTGGGTCCCGTTGTGTATCATCAGATTGGGTGTAAGTTCTTTGAGTCTTGCGCTTACAGTGGCCTTTGTGACGTTTCCACTGTCGTTAGTGGCATCGGTGAGCAACCCCTCCTCACCGGTGTGTTCCTCAATGTATTCCTCTAACGCACTCGCAGCAGTCACCTGTTTTGCCTGCAACATCTCAATAGCGTTTTGCTTATCGACAAAGTAGCGGGTGATTATCAACGATGGCGGAATCAGGTCCATCTTATATTTCTTGCTTTTGATAGTTAGGTCCGGGGTTTCCTTAACCTTTTTGTCCTGAATGAGGGGGCGCGGTTTCGCCGCTTCCATCCATCCGTTTGTCGCAATAAGATAGAGGTCGTCCTGCATCACCTCATCCCAATAGTCCATTAGCTTTTGATACACATCGTAGGCATCCAGCAGCGGGAGGTCACCAAATTGTTGTAGTAGGTCTTCCGATAAGGGACGAATGACCTCTCTAGGCTTGGTGCCGACATCAATCCCGTCCAGCATCGACTCATGCGTTTTCCGCCATGTTTCAAAGACATCCGTAACGCGCTGTTGGTAAACATTGAACTCACCATGGGAGAGGATAGTCGTTTTTACCTGTTGTGTTTCCACTTTTGGGTCGCTGTACCCCGGTCTACCGTTGCCTTTAAACAGAGCATTGCGTAACGTAGGAAAAACGTTCCAATAGTCAGCAAGTGCGTCAATATCGGTGTCAGGAATTCCGCCGTTGAGGTGTGCGTTGAGGTCGTGCAGGTCTTCCGGTTCGCTGGTATCAATATAGCGTGGTATGTTGAGGTTATAGTCGTTAGAAGGATCAGCAATTTCGGTCACTGGCACCATACGGGAGTAGCGTGGCAGTTCAGTCTGTTCATTGAACACCGACACGATTTTATGTATGTCCTGTGCGCGAAGGCGGTTTTTGTTGCCATCCTTGAGAAAACCGTTGCTCGCGTCTATCATGAAGATACCTTTGCGGACATTGGCGTTCTCTTTGTCGATAACGAGAATACAGGCGGGGATGCCGGTCCCGTAGAAAAGATTAGCAGGTAAACCGATAATCCCCTTGATAAAACCGCGTTGGATGAGGTTTCTGCGGATGTCTGCCTCTCTGTTTCCGCGAAACAACACGCCGTGGGGCAAGATAATCGCGCCTTTTCCCTTACTCCGAAGCGATGCGATGAAGTGTAGCAGGAACGCGTAATCCCCGTTTCTTGCAGGTGGAACCCCGTACTCAAAACGGTTATAAATATCGTTATTTGGGTTGAGCCCGTTCGTCCACGCTTTGTCAGAAAAGGGTGGATTGGCAACAGCGAAGTCGAAGGTTCTGAGGGTGTTGTCTGTCCCTTTGAAGTAAGGTTCAGCGAGCGTATTGCCGTGCCATAGTTCAGCAGTGACGTTATCGTGGAGGATCATGTTCATCCGCGCGAGTGCGTGGGTTGCATTGTCTTTTTCTTGTCCATAGATGGTAAGTCCGCGGGGTGCCTCGTCGTCCGCCCTGAGTAGCAAGGAGCCGGAGCCGCAAGTGGGGTCATAAATAGTCTTGTCTTGGGAGGTGTTGGGTCCGATGCCGATTACCTTCGCCATAATGCGTGAGACTTCAGCGGGTGTATAGAATTGCCCCTTGCTTTTGCCGGATTCGGTGGCGAAGTGCCGCATGAGATATTCGTAGGCATCGCCCAACAGATCATCCCCTTCAGCCCGGTTTGCGCTTAAGTCGAGGTCGTTAAAGATAGCAACCAGTTTGGAGAGTCTATCCTGCATCTCTTGTCCTCTGCCGAGTTTGCTATCATCGTTGAAATCCGCCTGATCGATAACACCTTTCAGTTCGTTTTCTTCCGCGAATTTACCGATAATTTTATTGATTTTGTCGCCGATTTCCTTGTCCCCTATTAGTTGCACCATATCCGAGAAACTTCCGCCTTCAGGTGCCGTGATGAGTGCGTGGGGGTCGTTTTCGGTTTTGTCGGAGACGTATTTCATGAACAGGAGCGTGAGGATGTAGTCTTTGTATTGTGAGGCATCCATACCCCCACGCAGCTCGTCGCAGCTTTGCCAGAGGGATGCGTAAAGTTGCGATTTTTTTATTGCCATCCGTGAATTCCTTTCTAATGAGACATAGCGAACTTTTCAAATTTTTATGTTCAAAAGTCTACTACAAATTAACACTTATGTCAACACCTTTATTGACAGCGGGCAGGGCCATTTAGTTTTAAGAATTTTCATGTGATGAGGTTAACTGCGAGTTTAGGTTTTGAGGCGAAAGATCGTATTGTCTCGGTGATTTTCGTATAACCGGCAAATCGTAAGACTGCCAGTGCGGTGTCGTAAAGCTGCCATGACTTGGGGGATGCTGCCTGTTCTTGCTTTTGAGGCATCCTCTCCTAAAACCACGTCTCGAACCCAGTGGGATTTGTTTTCTCGGTGTAGTTTTAGCAAGTCTTCCGCTGTTGCCTCTTCGGGCGACAAGTTATGATACCATACTGGATAGAAGTTTCACATTCACCTGTTTTGGTATTGACGCGCTGCACTTTGTATTGATAGACTTGTGCAAGAAGACACGCTTGTGCTAGCTGTTAGGATGCGTGTGATGATAAATCCGCGTGTTTCTTCAACATCGGTGTGCGTTTGTAGGTGTGCCCCTGCTTGCGTGTGTGCGTTTTGAAGTCTGCGTGCTTGCACCTCGGGGGGGTCCGTCTCTACAAGGGGGGCAAAGACCCACACAATATCGATATACATCTGTTTCTGATTCTTTTTGACACGCAGCACATAATAGGCTTTCTGTTTGATAAGTTCTTTACAAAAAGCACGTTGGGTCAATAGAGCATCCGTTGTCACCACTTTTCCTTTGACATCAAACTTTTCCAGCAGTTCCCGGGAAATAGGTATTCATTGGTCTTGTGACTGACGGCACATTGTGCAAGGGTAACCCCTAACTCATGACAGACAGCGGAGAGTAAATGGGTTCGGCGGCCGGTGTCTATGTCTATGGAACCGCAGAGTTCTTTACCATCTATAGCAATGCCTTTCAAACCCGATCAAGAGCCGCAAGTTGTAAAGACACCCATTCGGTTAGGGCGGTTTCTAAACTTTCTAATCAAGATGCTTAAACATCGTGGCAGGACACGGGGCGGAAACCTAACGCTTCAACAGGTTCATTGCGGGCCCAGGTCGCTATAGACGTATAACCTGTATGACCGCACAGAAAACCGATAATTAAGAGCACCAAAGGATGCGTTTGCCTTTTGCCTTGCGTGGATCTACAATTTGTGATAATATACTGAGTAACATACTTCAACCTTCCTAAAAAAAAGGATTATTTTATTTACAGTGAAGTATAGCAGATGCAGCGAAAAAAGTCACGCTGCATCTGTCCAAATCAAAATAATAACAGATATTCCTAAAACTAAATGGCCCTGTGACAGCGGGTGTGTAGAGTTTTCGTACACCCATTTGTAGTAGGGCGATTCATCGCCCGTCGGGTTGTATAGGGCTCTGACGAACAATGAAGCGCACTACTAAAAATAACGTGAGCTTGATAATAAATGTCTGTTGGTTTCCCTAACCTCTATAAATATATCGTCCCTACGGGACTATGCGGGGACCTGAACCGCTGCTTCTATAAATATATCGTCCCTACGGGACTACACGGGGACCTGAACCGCTGCTTCTATAAACATATCGTCCTTGAGGAGCGGGCTGCTTACCCGAATACTGGGACTAATACCATTTTTATTAATTATTCTACCATTACCAGTTGTTAGAAATGAAACGGAGAACGGAAGACCCAAACTGGAAGTTTATGCTACAAGAAAGAGACATTTTCAATTAGAAATGGTATAAGAATTAGACCGTGAACGTCTTTTTCTCTGTACTAATCCGCGATTCAAATGACACAGACACGCTCATCATAATCACAAACCCGTGATGCCCATATCTCTTAAAATCCGTGAAATCCGTGTAATCCGCGATAATCCGCGATTCAGACAAAAAAGATGGGACATAAGTACAAAAACTTTACGCACTCATTGACACCAGAAAATTTTCGTGCTATCATGCATTTTGTAGATAGCAATATATGTTTTAAAAGGCGACGGCATTTCCGCCCAAGCCGGGGAAAATTTCATGAAGATAGCTGAAATTCAAAATGTATTAGGAACGTTAGGTCTAGATGCCTGGCTACTATACGATTTCCGGGGCATCAATCCCATTGCGCAGAACGTCGCAGGCTTAACAGGGAAAAACATTACACGCCGATGGTTTTGCCTTATTCCCGCTGAAGGTGAACCGCGCTGGTTAATCCATCGAATTGAAACATCAAATTTCGCCGATGTACCCGGGCACATCGCACACTACGCAGCGTGGCAGGAGCTTAACGAACAGATTGAAGTGCTACTCGCCGGGGTCAAATCGGTTGCGATGGAATATTCACCGAATGCCGAAATCCCCTATATCTCACGAGTAGATGCAGGCACCTTAGAGTGGATTCGCGGGTTTGCAGTGGAAATTCATTCCTCTGCAGCCCTAGCACAACACATCGAAGCACGCCTGAGTGAAGAGCAGTACATCGGACATCAAGAGGCTGCGCACTCCGTTTTGCAAGCGAAGGACTACGTGTTCAAATGGATTGGGGACAAACTGCGAGCAGGGACACCTATTACCGAATATGATGCACAACAGATAATCCTCCAGCAATTTGGTGAGATGGAGCTGATAACGGAACACCCACCTATTGTTGCCGTCAATGCAAACAGCGGCGACCCGCATTATGCACCTACGGCAACGCGCACCGACCCGATTAAAGCGGGGGATTTCATACTCATTGATTTGTGGGCGAAACAGAAAACCCCCGATGCTATCTTCGCTGATACCACATGGGTCGCTTATGCAGGAGCAACTGTCCCGGATAGATACGTTCAAATTTTTGAAATTGTCAGAGAGGCACGCGATAGGGCAGTAACGTTTATCCGTGAAAAATGGGCAGCAGACGAACCGATACCCGGCTACGCTGTCGACGATTGTGTGCGTGGGTATATCACCGAAAAGGGGTACGGAGAATTTTTTATACACCGCACCGGGCACAATATCGGCACCGCTATTCACGGAAACGGGGTGAATTTGGATAACCTAGAGACACGGGACGCACGGGTGCTCATCCCCGGAATCTGTTTTTCAATTGAGCCGGGTATCTATCTTACCGCCTTCGGCGTGCGGACTGAGATTGATGTCTTCTTAACTGGTCCAGGGCGAGACGGCGTAAAGTTGACAACCTCCCCCGTTCAAAATCAGGTATTGCCTCTGCTGTAATCTTATAGTTCCGTTTTTTCAGATCCGCGAGAATATGGGCGAGGTATATCCGAGAATTCAGAATCCACTGATCGGCGTAAGTTGTCGCAAGGATACGAAGGGCAGGAGCCAGCCGAGGGCCCTCAAGTAACCACTGCTCCGCATACTCGGCGTAGTCCTTATCCACCAGTCCCGCACTGCCGAGTGAATAGGTAACATACCTTTTGTCTGCACGTTGTTCATCTCGCACATCAAGGGCAGTTGTGAGACTTAAACGGCGCGCGCCATTAATTTCAAAAACCCAAAAAAAGTAATCTTCATTGTGCCCGAGGTATCCGACCTCTACATCGAGGCGGTGGTTCACGTCAGTGGGAACGGCGTTCATCCCCATATCCCGTTTTATCAAAATCGGATACACCGCTGAAAAGAGCATCTGTTCATATCCAAGCGGTTGATGGGCCCGATTGAGGATATCCAGCAGCATTTTCTGTTCTTCCGGTTTCTTGAGTTCTAGACAACTTTTTGAAAAGACCTCCTCCCGCAAAGTTTGCATTTCAGCGGTGGCATTTTCATGAAGCGGGTTGAGTTCACGGGCCAATTTTACAATACGGCGGCGTTTCGGTAAAGTACGCCAAAGTATCCAGTGTGCAAACGCCTGCCACGTCTCTCTTTGACGCAATTGTCCCAAAAACGCCTCCGCCCCAATAAAAAAACGTTTAATCAGATTATCCGTTGCAAGGTCTCGTTGTTGATTTGCCATAATTTTTTGACTTTTCTCCCAAAATGTGTTAATATATTACGTGTTTATTTTGAAATGATTTCAGAAAGACGCGCGCCGGAGTGGTGAAATCGGTAGACGCACTGGACTCAAAATCCAGCGGGCCCTAGGTCCATGTCGGTTCGAGTCCGACCTCCGGCATCGGGCGATGGTTTATATTTTGACCATCGCCTTCCGCTTTTGCGACTACATCGCCACAATTTTCCGCATCCGTTCCGCAAGGTCAATCTGTGCTGCCCTGTCACCGCCAACCTCGTGAATCAGGTACCCGTCGTACCCTACCTCCCGAAACGCTGCCATGACCGCTGGCCAATCTGTATCACCATCTAATAGGTTAACAAACCGATGCGACCCGCGTGAAAAATCCTTGAAGTGCACCCGCTTGATACGATGTCCCAGCTCGCGTATCCAGTGTTCAGGATACCCATAAGCCATCATATTCGCAGTATCCAGATAGGTGCCAACCCAGTCGCTTCCAACCTCGTCCACGATTTCGCGCATCTCTTTCGGACTAAGCAGGAATTTGTTCCATACGTTCTCCAGACCGATAGCAACCTTATGCGCCTCGGCTGATGGAGCAAGCTCTTTCAGAATACCGACGAGGTTATCCCATACCACTTGATATGTCCCCTCAACTGTCAATTGACCGGGGTGCAATAAAATGCCCCCGACTCCGAGTGCACCAGCAACCTCCAACCCGCGCGATAATGAAATCGCACCATTTTTTCGCTGCTCCGCATCGAGACTGAGCAGATTCCCACGGTTTGAATACCCCGCAGTGATACTACCGATTTCAACACCAGCAGCCTTGCACTTCGCAGCAATTCCGTGCAGCTCCGAATCGCTCATATTAATGTCTGTATCCTTCCCCTCACCGAAGGTGAGTTCAACCGCCTCATAGCCAGCGTCCTGACAAAGTGCCAACGTATCGTCTAAGGACATATTTCCAAGGATAATTTGCGTAACGCCTATCTTCATTATTTCTCCTTTTCAGTATAAAACTGTGTCGATGTCAACGCCTCTATGCAGAGGTAGCGGCATTCAAGACATTGTGGGCACCGCAGCTCGACATAGTAGGCATCGTTAAACACACCGTCAATCCAGTTTGAAGGAACACTTCGGGGTGTTCCCAAAAATTGGTCAAGTACTTCATATTCGCGGTTACAATCCGGACATATTTGCAAGTCGTGTCCGATATCAATTTGATTTAGCCACCCCATCGTTCGGAATCCTATTTTATCTTTGCTGTATGCTAATTTTCGTCATCGACCGAAAATTTCTGAACCGCCTTAAGGTATCGACTCGGCACCCTTGCCTTAACGTAAGCAGCTTCGTCAGTGTATTCTGTATCAAGCACAGTCCCGTGTTTGTATAGTAAATCCAAAACCTTTCCCTCCGTATAAGGAATACTGAGAGAGAGCGTTGGCCCGTGGGTGATAAAACGTTGTGCCAGAGCTTCTACTAAAGCGGGAATGCCATCTCCACGTTGTGCAGAAATAGCAAGTGCTTCGGGATAGCGACTTCGGAGAACTTGCAGGTCATCCGTTGTTTCAATCCGATCGAGTTTATTGAAGACCATAACGGTTGGAATATCGGCGGCATCCAATTCCGCGAGTACGGTATCCACGGCGGCAATCTGTGCCGCTGCCTCCGGGTGACTTACATCGACGACATGAAGTAGCAAATCGGCTTCCGCGACCTCCTCCAAAGTCGCCTTGAACGCGGCGACCAATTGGTGTGGCAGTTTTTTGATAAAGCCGACAGTATCACTCAACAAAATATGCTGATTCTCTGTCAATTTAACCCGCCGCGTCGTTGAATCCAAAGTCGCAAACAGTTTATCTTCAGCCAGAACGTTTTCACCTGTCAACGCGTTGAAGAGCGTAGATTTCCCCGCGTTTGTATAACCGACCAAAGAGATTTTTATCTTCTCATTGCGATTTTGCCGCTGTACCTGCCGCCGCTTTTCAACTGCACTTAACGCCTTTTTCACTTGGGCGATATGTCTCCGAATCCATCGCCGGTCCATTTCAAGCTGCGTCTCCCCGGGACCGCGTAGATAGCCGCCACCCCCGCCGCTAGTCGCAAGACGTGAAAGGTGTGTCCACATCCGCGTTAGCCGAGGCAGCGCATATTCCAATTGGGCCAGGGCAACTTGCAATCGGGCTTCGTTCGTCAAAGCGCGTTGGGCAAAAACCTTAAGAATAAGGCCTGTCCTATCAACCGTTGCGGTATCAAGCCTGTTTTCTATATTTCGTGTTTGTGCTGGCGATAACTCTTCGTCAAATATAATTGCATCCGCTTTGAGTTCCGCTACTATCCCCCGCAGCTCTTCGACCTTACCCTCCCCGATGAAATACGTAGGAGTTGGTGCATTGCGCGATTGGATTGTTTCACAAACGACTTCAATGCCCGCCGTTTCCGTAAGCTGTCGCAGTTCTTGGAGCGATTCCTCCGTTTCGTGCATCGGGGTAGCTTGAAGGTTTACGCCAACAAGAATCGCGCGCGAGGGCGGATTCGGTGAACGTGTATCGTAAAGTTGCTGCATAACCGTCTCCTCTCCGGATTATAGAATTAAAAAGCATATATAATAGTGTATCAGAATTCAGGTGTGATTTTCAACTAAAATTGGCTAAAATTTTACGTGCTTTTGACAATCTGTCAATTTTGTGATATACTTTAATTCACCAACATATATAATGCATGAGAAATCTAGCATTTTTCCTTGCATGTACATTAATTTTATGCTATAATTTTTTAATATTAAAACGGACCTCATGAAAAATAACGAAAATTCTACGCAAAACCGTGTGATTACCGTAAATAGAAAAGCACGGTATGACTATCACCTGCGCGACCGATACGAAGCAGGTATCGTTTTGCAAGGAACAGAAGTCAAAGCAATTCGGGGCGGTCACTTCAACCTGACCGACAGCTATGCCCAAATAACGGATGGGGAGGTATTCCTCATCGATGCATACATCGGTGTGTATGAACAAGGCAACCTTGCGAATCACGAACCGAAACGTACACGGAAGCTGTTACTGCACCGTAGCGAAATAAACAAGCTGACACGCGCAGTCCGCTCCAAGGGGATGACGCTCATCCCAACCCGTGCCTATTTCAGCAACGGACGGGTGAAGTTAGAACTAGCCATAGCACAAGGAAAGCGGCTTTACGATAAACGCGATAAAATTGAGAACGAACGGACCGAACGTGAAATACGAACATATTCATAAATTGTGGGGGTGAATTAGGTTTCGACGGAGGTAGTTGCGATATAGGTTGCATGTCGAGGTCTCCGCAGGCCTCGTTAAATAGGCGGAACAACTATAATTGCTGATCAAGAATTAGCACTAGCTGCTTAATGCAGCTACGCTTGGCTGACCTGTTGCCTGTCAGGGATGCTAAAGCGCCGCAATACAGGCTAGCGATTTGCGTGTTCTCAAGGGGCAGCTCGCGAAACCAAACTTGAGATAGCTCTTCATGAATCCTGCACAGGGGAGGCTGAACAGCGAAAATTCAAGCCTGTGATAAGCATGTAGTAGCCTCTATTAATATGCCTTCGGACGCGGGTTCAATTCCCGCCACCTCCATCACCCATTGCACCAAAAACGGATGCAGCCGAGCGGGGTGGGACACTATCTAATGGTTGATTTTGAAAATCTACCCATTCGCATTCAACAGGTCGCTAAAGCGGAACTTCTGCCTGATGAGCGTATCTGCTTGTGTGCCCTCGGTCGTTCCTCGCTCCTGCGTCCCGATTTTGTCCTGATTACCACATTGCGTGTGCTTGTCCTAGATGAGAAGCATATTGGAAGTCTTGCTATCTCTTACGCGAACGTTCGGTGCAATATCCGTTTTAGTGAGATAAGCGCCGTAAAAATTCAACGCTACTTCAAGCATCGGTTATTTGGGCAAGCACGGCTTGAAATCGATGTCAAACGTAATACGTATTGGATTGATAACATGAGTTTCCGTGAGGCGCAGCGCGCCCATCAACGCATTGCCGAAAAAATACGGAGGTAAAAGATGCGTGCTTTTTGGGAATATCTGACTTTTACGCATAATGTGTGGTTTACTGCACCCCTTGCTATCGTATTTCTATTCGCAATCTTCCGACTTATCCTTGGCGGTCTAGACTTTGGCGATGCCGAAATTGACGCGGATGTTGATGTGGATGCTGACCTCGACCTAGACGTTGATATCGATGCCGACATCGACCTGGATGTAGATGCTGACCTGGACGTTGACGCGGACATGGATGTGGATACGGACATGGACGCGGATACAGGCAGCGGTAGTGCTTTGGCAGACGCATTCGGATTTCTGAATGTCGGAAGAGTCCCCTTTATGATTGTGATGATGACACTCTTTACAACATGGGGATTTTCCGGACTCATCGTAAACGAGCTCCTAACCGTTACAGCTGCGATGAGCCTATCTTTTGGGATTTCTTGCTCGATTGCCCTCGTCTGTAGTGTTTTGGGCACGCGATACCTATCACTTACACTCGCAAAAATTTTTCCTGAAAGTGACCCCGCTACCAAAGACCTCCACCTACTCGGAATGCAGGGGAGAGTAATTAGCGGCCAAATTACAACCACTTTCGGCACCGCACGTGTTGAGGCACCGGATGGCCATACCTTAACAGTGAGATGTCGAGTTAAACCCGATGACCCGAATCCTGTAAAGGGAGATATTGTTGTCCTCGTAAGCTATGATTCCGACAAGCGAATCTTTGATGTAAAACCGATGGCAATAGAATCACACTAAACACACGCGATTCTGTTAATAACTTAAATACTTTCAGATAAGGAGATTTGAAATATGCCCGGCGGAGAACTCTTTTTAGTTATCATAGGTAGTCTCGTTTCGTTGTTCATTATTTTCGTGCTGATTTATAAGTCTTTCTATAAAAAGGCACCTGCTGATTCAGCCTTAGTCATTTCAGGCGGAAACAAAAAACGTGTTGTCTTTGGTGGAACCCTTGTCAATCCGATTACCAATATGACACAGTTAATCTCTTTAAACACCATACAGCTGCCTGTTGAACGGGTTGGCACCGCAGCTCTAATTACAAAGGACAGTTTGCGCGTGGATATAGAAGCGGAATTCTACGTCAAAATTGAGCCGAACGAACAAGATGTGCTTAAAGCTGTAGCGAGCCTCGGCGAAAAAACGCTAACCCCTGCTGCGGTCAACTCCTTGCTAGAAGGTAAACTCGTCGGCGTGCTCCGGAGCGTTGCGGCAACGATGGATTTACAGGAACTTCACGAAAAACGACAGGAATTTTCTGACCAAGTCCAAGAAGCCTGTCTTGAAGACCTCGAGCAGAACGGTTTTAAACTTGAAACCGTTGCTGTTACCAATCTTGACCAGACACCCCTTGAAGCACTTGATGAAAATAACCGCTTCGATGTGGTTGCAATTCAGACCATCAAAAAAGAGGTCGAGGAAAAGCAGACTGAAACCGCCAAGATTGAGCATGAAAACAAGGTCAAACGTGAAGAGGACCGGCTCAAAGCCGAACTTGAGATTAAGGAGAAGGAAGAGGAAACCGAGACCAAGGGGTTAGAGGTTGAAAAGCGGCTTGAGTTGGCACAAGAGGAACAGCGCAAGGAAATCGCTACCAATAAAGCGGAGCAGGAACGCCAAGTTGAAGCGCATAAGTTTGAACAGCTGCAAGCCGTTGAAGAAGCACGCATCAAACAGGAAGAAGCTGTGAAATCCGCTGAAATCGAACAGACGCAAAAAATTGAGATAGCACGGATTGAACAGGAACGCCAAGTTCAAGAAAGTGAAATCTTACAGAAGCAGACTATCGAAGTCGCCAAGGTTCAACAACAGCAAATCGTTGAAGAGGCAGAAATCGAGCGAAATCTCAGTATCGAAAAAGCCAAAATTGAACAGGAGGCAACTATCAAAGAGACTGACATCGCTCGCAGAATTGTCCTGCTTGACAAGGAACGCGAAGAGAAGGAAGCCGAAGCCGCAAACGCTATCCTAATTTCACTCAAAGAGAAAGAGCTGGAGGCTGCCCTCATAGAACTTCTAGAAGTTTCCGCAGAAAAAGCACGGGCTGAAGCCAGCGTCCAAACGGCTGAAGCACTTGAAGAAGCGGAACGAGAAAGCAAAATTGCACTCATCCGTGCCGAACAGGAGGCAGACGAGGAAAAAATCGCAAAAGAACGCAACGCGGATGCTGAAGCCTACGCCGTTATCGAAGCCGCAAAGGCAGAATTAGAAGCCGCGCAAGTCCAAGCGGAAGCGACACGTATCCTCGCGGAAGCACTCCTTGTAGAAGCCAAAGCGCAAGCCGATGGACAGGAAGCGTTAATGCTAGCTAAAAATCAGGCGGAACCACAAGTCCTTGTCAGCGATGCTGTACTTGCACTTGTAGAAGCCCTCCCACAGGTCACGAGTGAACTCATGAAACCCGCAGAACGGATCGAAAGCATACGAGTACTTGACCTAGGCGGAAATGGAAATTCCGGCGGAATGAACCGCGTACTCAGCTCTATTATCAACGCCGGGGCCGCAATGCCACTCCTCAAAGAACTCGTTAACTTTAGCGGACTTGATACGGCAAAAATTGGACAGACAATCCGAGATTATACCACAGGTTTAACTGGCAGCCACCCAATTGAGGCCGATACAGAAGCCGATGCCGAATAAACAGGCAAACCGGCAACGAACCCCTATTGGCTATCAGACAGTCAGAAACCATAATTGAAATGCTGCGACTGTCGATAGCCGTTCCAAGGAGTAATGTAATAATGGTTGAAGTTAATGTTGCATCTGTAACTATTGACAGACACACTGGCGTACCAGTGGTCTTCTTGAGAGAAAAGGAAGGCGACGCTAAGCGGATACTCATAATCTTAATCGGCGACTCCGAAGCCTTCGCAATCTATAATCACCTCGCCGACGTTCCTGAAAAACGTCCAATGACCCACAGCCTCATTAAAAATGTCATGGATGTACTCTCCGCTGAAGTAAAGGCGATTTGTGTTAACGCAATGGAGGAAGACACCTTCTATGCATACATCAAATTGGAGCTGCACGGACAAGAATTCGACGTGGACTCGCGCCCCAGCGACGCTATCGCACTCGCAATCCGATGTAACGCACCAATCTATGTCGCCGAAGAGGTCATTCAGGAACACGGATACGTCGAAGTAGAACCGGAACAGCCACAAGAACGCGATGCCAAGGATGTCCTAGAAAACTTGGATGATGACACGCTAAAGCAATACACCGTCTAGACTGGTCGCTAAAGTGTGCATCTACACCAGATACGTATCCCCCAGCGTTTACCGACTTCGATAGCAGCCGGTTACCTCACTATAGGTCTTTTCATGCAAAATTTAATTGTTAAGAACAGTGTTGTGCTGCACAAAAATTGCACGGCCGCTTTAGAGACAAAGCATTTTGAACAAAAAATTGATTTGTCCTTTCTCGACCCACCCTTCAATCAAGATAAGGCGTACGATTCATGGGACGATAACCTCCCACCCGAGAAATATTGGGAGTGGATGCAAGAAGTATGTACCAAAATATATACGTTGACTTCCGATGGCGGTGCCCTCTATTTCATGCAACGCGAAAAGAACACCGAATTCGTACTGCAATGCTTACGTGAAGCGGGGTGGACATTCCAAAATTTAATTATCTGGAAAAAGAAAACCTCGGCAGTGCCAGGGAGGAAGCGTTTCGGCAAGCACTATCAGATTATTGCATTTGTTACGAAAGGCAAAACACCTCGCGTTTTCAACCGGCTCCGCATTAATCCGCCACTTCCAGCAGGTTACAAGCACGCACGCGAAAACGGTATGTTCGTCACCGATGTCTGGGATGACATCCGGGAACTGACTTCCGGCTATTTTGCTGGAGATGAAGCCTTGTGAGACGCGGAAGGGAATCGCTTGCACAAACAACAAACCGCCATTCAGCTTCTCCTACGGATTATCCTCTCTTCCACAAATCCCGGCGATGTCGTCCTCGATGCGTTCGCTGGTTCAGGGACGACACTCGTTGTGGCTGAGCAGTTAGACCGAAAATCTATAGGCATTGAAATTGACCCGCATAACGTTAAACTCATCCGAAACAGGCTCTCGGAACGGAGAAAATCGGATGATGTCTCGCGCTTTTACAAAGATTATATTTGTACCTCGGACCTAGAAACAATTTGGGGGAATAGCACATGGTTTCGCCACAACTGGCCTTCGATTTTAACAGGCCCACCAGCTACACCGTCGAGGTCCCTACCTACGTAGATGAATTCTGGACAGCGAAACAACGCGCTGGACATTCGCTCCATGAGGTTTCGTACCGCGCCTGCTACAAACCGCAATTGCCGGCATATTTTATCCGGAAATTTTGCAAACAGCCATCTGTCGTTTACGACCCATTCATGGGACGCGGCACCACCCTAATAGAGGCGCAACTTCACGGACACAAAACCGTTGGCAACGACATAAATCCGTTGTCTAAAGTCCTTACGTCCCCACGCCTTAACCCGCCTACGCTCGCCGATATTGAAAAGAGATTGTCCGAGATTGACCTATCAACGGATGCCGACATAGATTCAGAGCTCCTTGTCTTTTTCCATGAGGACACGCTCAAGGAGATTTATGGGTGGCGAACCTATTTTCAGCAGGAACAACAGCTATCCACGGTTGATGCGTGGTTACAGATGGTAACGTGTAGTCGTCTCACGGGACATTCCCCCGGTTTTTTCTCTGTCTTTACCCTACCGCCAAATCTTGCAGCCTCGGTTGCTGCCCAACGGAAAATCAATGAGAGGCGGAATCAGAGCCCAGAATACCGAAACACAAAGACGTTAGTGCTAAGAAAATCGAAGCAGTTGTTACGCCATAGCCTCCCTGACCATTTTTGGCGGAACGATGCCGTACTCCTCACCGAGTCGGCTGATAACACCCCGCAAATCGCAGATGAATCGGTTGACCTCGTTGTCACCTCACCGCCTTTTCTGGACACAATTGATTATGTTCAAGACAATTGGTTACGGATGTGGTTTTGTGGGATAGAAATTGAACCGGGCAAAATTTGGCAACTGAAATCCCTTGAGGATTGGGTTGCCCGAATGACAGATGTCTTCGTAGAGCTGCACCGCCTTCTAAAGCCGGGCGGACAGGTCGCATTTGAGGTAGGTGAAGTTCGGAATAGAACTGTCTTTTTAGAGAACGCCGCCATGAAAGCCGCCCTAGATGCCAGATTTATCCCTGAAAAGTTGATGATAAACGCACAGCGCTTCACAAAGACAGCCAATTGCTGGGGTGTTTCCAATAACAGAAAAGGCACAAACAGTAATCGGATTGTTATCTTGAAAAAACGTGTGTAATACCATTTCTAATTGAAAATATCTCTTTCTTGTAGCATAAACTTCCAGTTTGTGTTCTTTATCGTAGCATAAACTTCCAGTTTGTGTTCTTTATCGTAGCATAAACTTCCAGTTTGTGTTCTTTATCGTAGCATAAACTTCCAGTTTGTGTTCTTTATCGTAGCATAAACTTCCAGTTTGTGTTCTTTATCGTAGCATAAACTTCCAGTTTGTGTTCTTTATCGTAGCATAAACTTCCAGTTTGTGTTCTTTATCGTAGCATAAACTTCCAGTTTGTGTTCTTTATCGTAGCATAAACTTCCAGTTTGTGTTCTTTATCGTAGCATAAACTTCCAGTTTGTGTCTTCCGTTCTCCGTTTCATTTCCAACAACCGGTAATGATAGAATAATTAATAAAAATGGTATAACATCACAAGGAGGTTGCATTTTGCGAAAACTAAAACACCACGCCACTTGGTTTCTGTTTCTCTTTATGACAATATCCCAAGTTTTTGTTAGTATTGACACATTCTCCGAAGATATTGCGTTCGACGAGCTCCCCAAAGCCATACAGAAAATCGCTTTGCGGGAAATTGGAGACGTGCCAATTTACGATATTGACAGAAATGAAGATGATGGCGAAATCGAATATGATGTAGAAGCGGAAAATGAAAGAATTAAGATCGAATTAGAGATAACAGCAGATGGAACGCTTCTACAACGCGATATTACTGAAGAAATCTCTTTCTCTGAACTCCCAATACCTGTCCAAGATACGGTGCATCGGCATGTTGGAACACTGAAAATTGACGACGTGGAACGGAAAACAGAACTCGGTAAAGCCGTTTTTTACGACGTTGAAGCGGATGATATGGGAATAGAGATTGACCTTGAGATTGCAGCCGATGGAACCTTGCTTGACAAGGATATGAGCGACCCGATTGAGCTTAAGGTCAAGCTCATTGCAAAATCCAGGCTGCCAACGCTTGAGGATATATCCCCCTATCGCGAAGCCCTCGTGTTTTATGAATATAGCCTCCAGAAACGGCTTGATGGCGAATTCAGCGGGAAAAAACTGCGGGTAGCACATTGGGCAATTTACGACAATAAACCGCAACCCATTGACAACGTCAAAATCGGCGCATCACGGACACTGAAACTCTATCCGTACCGCCAATTCCGTGAATTGGAAAGCCTCTATACAAGCGACACATTGACGTTAGACCCGGATATACCGCTCTATCACGATATCGGACAGAAGATTCATGAGGACCGTTCTATTGATGACCGATTCGACTACGACTCTATTCTCTCCGAAAAAATGCCGGTGTTCTGGCAACTCAAAAATCAACTGAAACTTATCGCATTGGGCGACTCGCGATGTGAATTGGGAATTCGAGCAGAACTGTTTTACCCAGAGGAAAATCGTAAAACCCCAGTGGCATACAACCTCGCAATTTCCGGCGGGTCATTGGAATTTCAGAAGGTTGTTATTGATGAATATCTTATCAAAATGCCTAACTTGGAATGGGTGGTTTATCAAATGTCACCGCGTGTCGTTAATCGACACTTTGACAAGTCAGATGAAAGAGAATTGATGAAAAGCGATGGCTATAAATTCGATGTGGAGCATGCTGAAGGGCTCTGGCGAAGTGCCGACACGGACAACACTAAAAAGACGGTAGCTGATATCGCTTCAATACCCTATGCCGGCGCATATTGGTCCGAACGCCCATGGGGATGGAAGTACAGAGGTGATGTCTGGCAAAATCCTGAAACAGATGATGATGATTTTAAGGAACGGTGGGAAATCTCCGAAAAACGGTGGAAACGCCTCGTCGAAATGATAACCGCATTGAACGAACGCGGCGTGCATGTTTTGCTCTATCTACCCCCTTTCCATCCGATTATGCGGGACCAGCCAGTCGTTGATGATGATGGAACAACCCAGAAGGGGTATCGCGAACTCGCTAAGCGATTGAAACAGCTAGAGACACAGTTTCCACGTTTCGTTTTCGTCGATTTGATGCAGGGCGGTAAGCACGATTTTAGCGCGGAGATGTTCAAAGACCTGGACCACCTGAACGCGCTCGGTGCGAAAAAGCTAACGCAGCGGCTGGAAGAAATTCGGCAACGCCACAAGTAAACCTTTGCCGCCGACTACCGTAAAAAAATGGTTTTCAGTTCACATATCTTCGTCTACTATTTTCTGCCGGTTGCATTGCTGTGCTACTACCTGCTCCCTCGGCGCGCCAAACACTTAGGACTGACCCTTTTAAGCTACCTTTTTTACGGTTGGGCAAACCCCCCGTTCGTCTTGTTGATGTTAACGTCAACGTTAATTGATTATACGTGCGGACGCGTTATCTCTACGAGCACGCGACCCCGTTCCCGAAAGGTGGCATTGACGGTCTCTATCTGTTCAAACCTATCGCTTTTAGGATTTTTTAAGTATTTCAACTTCGGCATCGCAAACATAAACGCCTTTATGGGCTGGCTGGGTTTACCGATTTGGGAGAGTGTGCTTCAGGTTGTGCTACCGCTCGGAATCAGTTTTTACACCTTCCAGTCGATGAGTTATACGATTGATGTCTATCGTGGCGATGCGAAAGCCATTCGCAATTTTATCGATTTTGCCTGTTATGTGTCAATGTTTCCGCAGCTCGTCGCGGGACCAATCATTCGGTTTTCAGAAATTGCCACACAGCTGCAGCAACGGACACACACGTTGGCGAAATTCGCGCGCGGCATAACGTTCTTCTCGCTCGGTATGGTGAAGAAGGTTTTGCTTGCCAATCCGTGCGGCAAATGCGCTGATACAGTATTCGGGGCAGGGGTCGTCGGAACACTTGAGGCGTGGTACGGTGCAATCGCTTACGCCTTTCAACTCTATTTCGATTTTAGTGGGTATTCCGACATGGCAATCGGATTGGGATTGATGCTAGGGTTTACCTTTCCCAAGAACTTTGATTCCCCGTACCTCGCTGAATCTATCACAGAGTTCTGGCGGCGGTGGCATATTTCACTCTCCAGCTGGCTTCGCGATTACCTCTACATTCCGCTAGGCGGAAATCGGCGGGGTGCAACGCGGACGTACATCAACCTCGCCCTTGTCATGGGCCTCGGCGGTTTATGGCACGGTGCAGCGTGGAATTTCGTCTTATGGGGCAGCATTCACGGCGGCATGCTAGCACTCGAGCGGAAGCGGGAAAAACGCAGCGTTTACCAGACGTTGCCGAAACCCTTCCGCATCGCAGCAACGTTCCTGCTTGTGCTAATCGCATGGGTTTTCTTCCGAGCAGGTGATTTATCCCATGCAATTATGTACCTTCGATGCATGTTTAGCACAGTGCCCTCGCAACCAGCTACCGATTTAATTGCAGGTGTGCTTTATCAACCCTATTACCTATTGACGATGTCTATAGCAGGTATTGTAGTCTGGTGTTTTCCGCAGACCTGGGATTGGACACAACAATTGACACCTGTCCGTGTTGGCATATCTCTAGTGCTGTTCGGGCTCTCTCTCGTCATCTTGTCAACACAGGCGTATAATCCGTTCATCTATTTCATTTTTTAGCCATGCAAAACTTCGCTAAACATCGCAGAGAGACCGCCGAGAAAGAACTCGGCAGCACACGTATCAGACGTAACGTGAGCGTAATCACACTCATCATTTTCGCACTAACCGTGCTATCTGTACCGTTCTGCCAATTTATCATTGCGCTCCACCGGGGCGAGACACCTCCCGTTTTTCACATTGCCAACCTGTTGCCTGTCCCGAGCCGTGAAGCAATTCAGACGTACGAGGACACATTAGAAGAGAAATCTGTTCTCACCGATTGGCTTTTGCCGGGTGTCCAGACAGTTTTGACGCGTCTGCTCCGCATTGGCAACGAACAGGTCTATTTGGGACGAGAAGGTTGGTTGTTCTATCGTGCTGACATAGATTCGCTAAGCGGCAAACGCCATCATCAGGAGAACACCCGTTTTCAAGCACGCCAACAGACTGCACACGCAGCACAAGCGGACAATTCACATAATGCTGCCCTGACAGCGATTATCAATTTCAATCGTCAGTTAGAGATGTACGACATCAAACTCATTGTCCTGCCAACCCCCGTTAAACCGACAATCCATCCTGAGAAATTCTCTGCCCGCTACCGCGATGCTAAAGCACCGCTACACAGTCCAGCCTGTACAGCTTTTGTTGAAGCCCTTCTGTCCAACGATATTTTAGTATATCAACCATCAACACATCTCTTTGAAGCGGCACGTTCTGTTGACCAATATCTCAAGACAGACACACATTGGCGGCCGGAGGCGATGGAACGTGTCGCAAAACATTTCGCTGAATTCATTGCCGCGCACGTTCAATTCAGCACCGCGCCAACACCGGGCTATACCTATACAGCTATCGAACTCGCCAACATCGGGGATATCGCGAAGATGCTGAAACTGCCAACACACCAAACCCTTTTCCCCCCGGAACACATTACATGCCGCGTCATCCGAACCGATTCGGGAGAACTGTGGCAACCAACACGTGAAGCAGAAATTCTGTTCCTCGGAGACAGCTTCAGCAATATCTACTCGCTCGCTGACATGGGATGGGGTGAATCCGCAGGATTTGTTGAACATCTCAGTGCTGCCCTCTCGCGACCGATTGATAAAATTGTCATCAATGCAGGCGGCGCGCTTGCAACCCGCCAAGCTCTCATGCAGGAACTCAACCGGGGTGATAATCGACTAGCCGGCAAACGTGTACTTGTCTATCAGTTCGCAACGCGAGAACTTAGTGACGGCGACTGGAAATTACTACCGCTACCGACCCCAAATCAGAACATCAATGCGGCGACACCCAAAACCCAGTATGAAGAGATAACCGTCACCGCAACTATCAAGGCGAAGACGATGCCCCCTGCACCGAGAAGTGTACCGTATTCCGAATGCATCATCGCTCTTCATCTCGAAAATGTCAAAACACCTCAGCTTCCGAACGAGCTCGTTGTGTTCCTATGGGGTATGCGTCAAAACCGATGGACAGCGGCGACCGCATTCAAAGTAGGACAACAGGTGAAATTAGACCTGCGCCCTTGGGTGTCGGTCGAATCAGATTACGACAGCTATTACCGCAAGGAGTTGGAAGATGAACAGACGTGGTTGCTAGATATATATTGGGGAGAAATACCATGATATCCATGAAAAAATTGCTACTACTTATGTGCTTTCTCGTTTGGCACGTCAACCCCGCTTTATCTGAAGTGGACCTTTTCAGGGAAATGTGTGCTGAAAAAGCGGCCCAAGCAGCAGCACAGAAAACAACTGTTGTCCTCGGACAGGAGGGGTGGCTGTTTTACGCCCCTGAACTGCGGTCTCTGAGCGTCCGACAATTTTGGGGAGAAGCCGCCAAGAAGGTGAACAGGACACCGAACCCTGAATTTGCCGACCCGCTTCCTGCTATTCTTGACTTCAAAGCACAATTGGACAGGGCAGGCATCACACTGATTTTTGTCCCGATACCCGCAAAAGCCACTATCTATCCAGATAAAGTCGGAGACGAACGCCGCAAGGTTTCCGAAACCGAGCGGACCGATGAATATCATCTAAAATTCTACGACATTTTACGAAAACAGGGGGTGAACGTGCTGGATTTAACGCCTATTTTCCTCCAAAATCGGTTTACCGATGCTGGGCCCCTATACTGTAAGCAGGATACACATTGGTCCGGGCAGGGGAGTGTTCTCGCAGCGGAAGCTATTGCTAAAACCATCGGCATGCCCCCCTGGATGGATGAAATTCCAAAACGCAAGACAACAACTGAGACGCGCACCCTTGAAATCATCGGTGACCTCTGGTTGGAACTACGGGATAAGAATTTACAGAAGGAGAAATTACAGCTTGTGTATGTCAAACACAATAACACGGCTCCGTTAGGTGTGTCATGGCGAGCAAGCCCGGTCGTACTCTTGGGGGATAGTCATAACCTTGTTTTTCACAAGGGCAGTGGTATGCACGCGCAGGGAGCGGGGTTACCGGACCATCTTGCACATCAACTCGGATTTCCTGTAGATGTAGTGGCGGTTCGTCGCTCCGGGGCAACGTTATCGCGATTGAACCTATTTCGACGTTCCGATAACCTGAACGGAAAACGGGTAGTTGTCTGGTGTCTGAGCGTACGAGAATTTACCGAGGAAGGGTGGCGAAAAATACCGGTCATTCGATAGTCAATTAGCAAATAGCGATTAGCAATTGGCGAATGGCAAGAGTCTTTCTTACCTATAGCCAACAACTAATCGCAATAGCTTACTCAATCTCGTAAACTACACTGACATTCACGGTAACAGTAAGTTCGCCAGGTGAAATAGGTGTAGGCGTGCGTCCAGCATCCGCATCCAAAGCTGCATCCTCAGCGTAAGCGATTGGCGGACCGGAGGTGTATGTCGTTTCTGTAATTGTAATAGGTTTTCCGAGCCTAACGCCGCCTGCATCTGCTAAGGTTTCTGCTTTCGCTTCGGCATTCTTCATTGCCAAGCTACGCGCCTGTGCTTGTAAAGGTGTGGGGTCTTCAATCGAGAATTGAATAGAGTTTATAACAACGCTATCGCCTCCGCCTTCAGCAGCATCGTCAATTATCTTGCTAAGCGTATCCAGGTCTAACACCTTTGCACTGACGGTGTTGCTCACATTGTAGCCGCGAAGCACACGTCCGTTTTCCGTGTAGTCGTACTGCGGATAGATGCTGAAGTTCCTCGTTTTAATGTCATCTTCAGCAACGCCGTTGGTTTTGAGGGACTTTACCACCGCTGTCATCGCGCTGGCCGCATCTTCACGGGCCTCCGCTACAGTCTTTCTCAATACGGATACACCTAAATTGAGCGTTGCCATATCCGGTTCACCAACGACTGAACCGCTCCCGTTCACATTGATAGTTCTATCTGTTGAATTGCCTAGCGGCCACGTCAGCGTTGATGAGAGATTTGTATCACAAGCACTGAGGGTTATAACCAGCAGCGCGCTGAGTATTAATAATGCAAAATTAAATTTCTTCATTACAATTTCCTTTCCTACTCTACGGGAGTCGGTGTCTCCGTTTCTGGCGGAATTACCTTCTCCGCGAGGGTTTCAGATTTCTTTATTAACCTATCGACATTTGATTTGAATAACATAAAAACTGTATCTTTATCGCTGCTTTTGACATAAAGTTTGCCACCTTCCTCTTTTCCGATATGCAGCGTTCGGATTGAACCGTCATTGAGACGTGCGGTAATGGAGGAGGTGGGGGCATCTAAACCGTATTCGGCAAGCTCGTTCTCCGCTGCGAAATCATCGGCTGTCAATTGACTAAAGGTAGTAAGCAGATTATCAATCTCGGTTTGGATAACACCGGAAGCAACCGGTTTGAGCAGCTGCCATCTGTTTTCAGCATCTCGGTGCAGCTCCACCGTCTCCTCCGGTGAGGTGATGTTAATCTGTGTAACGATATCCTTGTTAAACTTGAAGATAGTCCGCTCTTTCCAGGTTCGCGTGCCTTTGTCAAAAATGCCTTGTAGATAACCCTGTGCTGTATAGACATCGTTGGAATCGGCGACGCGTACGTAGCTGCTCAAGAAACCGGGGGTATTTTTTCCGACAAAGAGATGTGCCAACATTTTATCGTTTGCATCCATCAATTTCGCTTCAACCCCGGTGCTATCGACCCCGAATTCGGCTCGGTTTTTCGGGTTATCAGAGACGCGGTTGGCATTGTCAAATTCTGCCACTTTAGTCAACAACTCATCAACGCTTTCACTATCTGCGGGGTAGTTGTCCATAGAGGCGACGAGCCACTGCCCGGTCTGCTTTGAGAGGAGTGTGGTTTCCGCTTTAGCAATAATTTCTATTTTTGTAACCTGCCCCTTATCAAAATCCGGAAAGAGGGAGGTTGCCTCTTCGACCTTCTTTTGATACTCACTTTTCTGAAAAGGGTTCTCCAAAATCAGGACAAGAAGTAAGAGCACAACAAAAACGCCGCCTAAAATCAGTAGTTGCTTTTTTTTCATCTTAAATCCGCGAACCGTAGGTTACTACCAACCGTTTCACCCTCCTTTTTAACAAGTACCGGATTAACCCGAAGATAACGACTAGCAGTGGAATGCCAGCAGTACAGAAGTATTTGATGAAATTTTTCTCAAAACCTGAAGCATCTTTTAGCGGTCTGTCGGTGATAGCCCGTGAACGGATACCGATGAGTGTATCGCCGAGGGTTAACCAATCCACACTGTTTGAGAAAAATTTGACACTGTGGTCGTTAAGTTGTGTGAGGAATTGTGCTGTTCCGACAACGATAATCTGCGTTTCGGCACTTTCAGTTATCGTTGTCCGCTCTGTAGTATCTTGTGTCGGCTCGGGGTTGTCTTTTTCGGTTTCACTCCCAGCCCCCGTTGTCGAGGCTACCTGTGGAATCTCTTTATTGACATAGAAGCTTTTGAACTTGCCTGCTAAAGCCACTGCAACGGTATAAGCTTGCAACTCCGCATTCGGCGGAAAGGGTGTCCCCGGCATTAGGTTGTAAACCCCTTGGGCACTCTGTCCAAATTCACTCGTTTTTACTAACGGGGTTGCCGTGATACCTTCTACTGTCAGAATTTCTAAAGAACTGGTCCAGGGTAAGGTCAACGTTTCCAATAGACTCGTGATAGTGTGTTCTTTGGAGAAATTCTGCTTAGCTATCTTAACAAAATAGGGATAAGGTTGCACAAAGGTCACCCGTCCCTGCTGTAGCCGGACATTGTCGTGAAATCTACGGTCGGCAATTAAGTTATTTCCGAGTTTGACCCCGTAATGTTCAAGGAGGTCGTTCAAACCGGTACTAAGCGGGGTCCCCTGAAGCGTTTGCGATTGCATCGTAATGGAATCCACTAGGAAAATGGTTCTACCACCACGCATGATAAATTGGTCAATTTCATATTTCTCGCGTTCTGTCAACGCCCGTTTCGGACCGGCGACAACCAACGTTGTCACAGATTCGTCAACCGGCTTACCTGTTTGCAAGTCAACGGTGGTAAGGTTATATTGCCCTTGGGCGTTTTTATCCAGGAGCCGACGAAGATCTTGATTCCCTGGAGTCTGCGCGTTGATATCGTATTCATCGTGTCCAGTCAAAAATCCGACCGTTTTCGTCTCCTTCGTCGTCACCTTCAGAATTGCGGAGGTGAGTTGATATTCCAAGTTAGCAGTTGATTGCACAATCGGCAGAACTTCCTCTTTACCGCTGTAACCGACAGAAATCGCCATATAGACGTTCGCTATCTCCACCTTGTCTTTCCTATAAACATTGATTCGGTTCTCAGAAATCCCTTTAAACCGAAGCTCCTGTTTCTGAGCATCGTCAAAATCCGCCGGGTCAATAAAATCTATCTGGAGTTTTTGTGAGAACGCTTTATACTCATCCAAAATATCTCTAACATCCCGCTGGATTTTTGCGACCTCCGCGAGTTCTGTAGAAAAGTAAGCGGTGATAGTCACAATATCGTCAAGTCCCTTAATAAGATTTTTGGTCGATTTTGAGACGGTATAACGTTTATCCTCGGTGAGGTCAGCCCGTAAAAAACGACGCGTGGAGAGAAAATTTATCAGCACGAGAATACCGAGGATGATTGCTATAAATGCAACGGTATTGGTACCGTACCTAATCTGTTTACTAGCCAAAACATTTACCCTCCTTATCTTAACGCCATTTGCGGCTTTCAACCGACAAAGTGCTTAAATACAGAAAAAACCCGATGATGGAAAGATAGTAGATAATATCACGAGAATCAATCACACCCCGCAGAATACTGCTATAATGTGCACCGAGACCGAGATAGCTAAAAATTGGAAATAACCAATCCGGCGTACTGAAAAGCACAATATCTTCACCGATAATCAGCAACCCAAAGCAAGCAGTTATCCCTAAAATAAACGCAACAATCTGGTTTTCTGTCAACGTCGACGTAAACAACCCTATTGCCAGATATGCCCCACCCATCAATAGCAGACCGATATAACCACATACAAGCGTACCGCCATCTGGGTCGCCCAAGTAGATAACCGAAAGGGGCAGGACAAGCGAAAAGAGTGCTGTTATCGCGAGCAGTCCGAAGCTTGCAAGAAATTTTCCTAGCACCACCTCATAATCCCGAATCGGTAGGGTCATGAGGATTTCTGCTGTTCCGATTTTCTTCTCTTCAGCCCAGAGCTTCATTGTTACGGCGGGAATAAAAAAGAGAAATATCCACGGCATTAGCCCGAAAAATCCCCGCATTTCCGCTTGGTTGTTGATGAAAAAAGCTCGGAAAAAGAGCCACGAAGATATCGCGAGGAAAAATGTGATGAAAATATATGCAATAGGGGAATTGAAATAACTTCTTAATTCCTTCTTGAAAATGGCGTTGATGTTTTGCATAATCTCTATGTTTGTATACGCGACACGCGGTTATAGAAAAACGCGAGTTTGAAAAAAGTTTTGACCTAGAGCGTTCTCTGGTAGTTTTAGCAAAAAACTGCACAAACTAGGAAGTATGTGCTACAATGATGCTGCTTTTTTCTCGGTGAAAAAGGTTTAGAGCAAACGGATATTTATTATCAAGCTCACGTTAGAAAAGCGAAAATGTTACGCTGAGGAGTCATTTGTAGAATCCTCTGTAGCGGCTGTTTCACTTACTGGTTCCGGTGTAGGCGCAGTTTCCCTAACCTGACCGGCAGTAAAGTGGAGGAATACCTGCTCCAAATCTACAGATTCTTGGCGGAGTTCAGTTAAACGCCACCCATTTTGTACAACACTATCGAAAAGCGTTTCCGCAGCATTTTCACTTCCGTGTGCTGCTGTGATTTCATAGCTAACTACGTTATCGTCTGTTTCGACATGCGTCCAACTAGCAATGTCCGTTAACGTATCTAGTTTTGCTGTAATTGCCTCTTCCGGCCCCTGTATAGCAACGTGCAGCTTCCCTTCACTCCGTACCTGGCTGACGAGTTCCGTTAACGTCCCGTTTGCAACCAGCTCCCCGTGGTTGATAATAAGGATGCGACTACAGGTAGCCGCCACCTCCGGCAGGATATGTGTACTGAAAAGCACCAGCTTCTCTTGCCCAATATCCTTAATCAGGTTACGAATCTCAATCGTTTGACTCGGGTCTAGTCCGGAGGTAGGTTCATCTAGAATCAGAATAGGCGGGTCGTGAATGAGACTTTGCGCCAAGCCGACGCGTTGGCGATACCCTTTAGAAAGTTCACCGATGTCCTTCTGAATAACACCCTCAAGGCCACAGATTTCAACGACAGCCTTTAATCGCTCACGCCGTTGGCTTTTTGGAATATCTCTAATCTCTGTCATAAACTTGAGGTATTCAACAACGCCCATATCTGCATAGAGCGGCGCACTCTCAGGGAGGTACCCGACGTTCTTTCGGACATCAATTGAATGTTCAAGCACATCGTAACCGGCAACGGTCGCGCTTCCCGCATCAGCAATAAGGTAACACGTCAGGATACGCATCGTCGTCGTCTTTCCTGCCCCGTTAGGTCCGATGAATCCTATGACTTCTCCAGCCTGTGCTTCAAAAGAGACCTGATTGACGGCAAGAGTTGGGCCGTAAGATTTTGTAAGTTCTTTAACTTCAATCATTATTTTTTCAGTGAGCGAGAGGTGTGCCTCCCGAAGTTCGTTTTGTTTTTTTAAGGTGTAAAAAACCTTAAAAAATAATGATAACATAAAATTTAAAAAATGTCAAGAAAAAAAATTATGCCATTTCGTTTGGGGAAAATTTTGCTGCAAAAATTGTCAACCGTAATTCTTCGTCAAACATTTCATAGACAGGCATTTTGCCGCTGAGTGCTTCACTTTCGTTCAAGATGATACCAACACCTTCGCCGCGCCGTTCCAAAAAATGACGGCGGATAACCTGCTTTTCCACATCATCGTCTAAGCTAATTTCCGAAAGCAATCGCGCAAGCAGCTCATTACGTGTGGCTTGGCTATACCGTAAATTATCTACCGTCAATGTATTTGCTAATGCCCCTGGGGAATAGAGCTCAAGCCTGTCAGCGAATAGAAATAGACGAATTTTCGAGCCTGTTTTTGAATAATCTCTATGCACCACCGCGTTGACGATAGCCTCAAAAACGGCGCGCATACTGTATTGCGGCAGGTCTATTCTACCAATTTCCTTACGTGCCGAAACTGCGTTATACCTTTCAACGAATTTCAACGTGTGCAAAATCTGCCAATCCAGCGGCCCTCTGAAATCCTTAGCATCAAGTTGGTAATTGGCATCCATTTCTGTGCCGTTGTAAAAGACCGCGTGAATATAACTGTTGTAGAGATAAGCCTCCGGTCTGTCATGACACATCAAAATACCGGCAACAGATGCCCGGTTTTCCTGCCCCTCCTTGACGAGCAAACGTCTTTTCAGCAGTAGATTTTCTATGTCATCCTCACTCGCCGCTTCTGTGATAAATCGCTGATAGAGGTCTCTCCGCAATGTCTCTTTATCGGTATTCGGCACGAATTGTTCATCGAAAGCGATGATACGGGCCTGTGAACGTTGCTGAAATAACCTCGCTAACTGTTCAGGAGGCATCTCTCTTTTGCTACTCCCCTGACGAATAAAATAACCGTTTGCTGTTTTGTGAACAAATAGACTTTTCGGCACCCCTATTTTCAACAGGTTTTTATTGTCGAACCGTAGTTTTTCAGTGTGGATAAGCACCAGGGGCTCAATGCTGTCTTGACATATTTCAACGACTCTCTTTTCAACGGCATCTAATTCTTGCCGGGCAATACCGACAATTTCACCAGAGTCGTCGACCCCGATGAGGATAACGCCACCGCTTGTGTTGGCAAAAGCTGCGATTTCGTCAGCGAGACTCTGTCTGTGCGGTATTTCCCTTTTCAATTCAAGCCTTGTGTCTTCACCGAGCGATATTTTTTCTATGAGTTCGGTCAAACTGTCGGACATCGCATCTTTTCTCTCTCAGTTGCTATACCAGTCCTGCCCGTTTTCGGAAGAACCACTCAAACCCTAATAGCAGAAGAATTAATCCGAAAATCAGGGGTACATCCCAAATATCAACATCGGTTATCTGAGACGTGGCACTCTCTACAAGTGAAATTTGGTTCACCAATTGGTCAGCCTCTTCAATCGGGTAGTATTTACCCCCGCTCATATTTGCAAGCGTTGTGAGGAGCGGCACATTGAGCGCTGCATCACTGAACTCTACATAAGAGGGTTTAACCTCAAAAAGTGCTTGCTGTTCCTGCAACGTTTCTCCGTTAAGCGTGCCTAATGCAGTGACAGTGTATTCGCCGTAGCGGTTCGGAATAAACCGTGCTGTATAGAGCCCATCTTGACCTAGCACCTGCTCAAGTGTAAGTTCTTTCCGTTTACCTGTGTCGTCCACGATAACAGTGCGTAATTTCGCAGCGTTGGTCAACGCAAAGTTTTTATCCGTTGCCGTAACCTCAATCACGACGGGTTCTTTTAGCGTATAGGCGGTTTTAGCGAGGTTAAGTTTAATTGTATCCTTCGGTGCAGTTGTAAGCCACTTCGCGACCTGTCGCCAGAAGCGTCCATGGCTGTCATCTTCATGGGGGAGCCCACGCTGCCACCGCCATGAGCTGACTGGCGTAAATACCATAACCCGTCCTGCGTTGTAATTATGCGTTGCGACGAGAATGCGATTGCCAAATTGGTTGCTTTCAGTAGGGTGTTCAGCGAGAATTGTCGCTCCTGCCTTGGCACGCTTAACTTTACTATAAACGCCATTGAAAGTGGGCAGTTTAGCCCAGCGCTGCAAATTCTCGGTCGGTGTCTCTGCTAACGCCATCAATGTCTCTGTTTTGCCTTCTGCTGTTAATTTTAATTTGTACCCTTCATTTCGCGGTATCTGTGAAGGGAAGAGATGAGTCGGTGCCACGGGAGGGGGCGCGCCTAATTCCAATTCAACCGGGAGCACTTCAGCGAGCGGGGTATTGAGATATGCCCCGGATACATCAGGATTCCCTAGAGAAAATTGTCCACCTAACATCAAAAATCCGCCGCCGCGCGTCCGGACGAACTCAGCTGTGTCTTCAAGCTGCGTGCTTGTAAAATCGGTAGCCGGAAGATTGCCGAAAATAATCGCGTCAAAATCGAAAAGCACCTCTCTTGACTCCGGATAGAAGTTGAATTCCTGCCCTATGCTGCTTGTTGTGCCACCGTAGCTGCTTATACTCTTTTTATATCGGACAGTTAATATGATATTCGGGTCGTCTTCTAGGGCACGTCTGATGTCTTTGAATTCCTTGCCCGGATTTCCAATATATAGGATTTTTGAACGATTTGCCGGGGCGACTTTTAAAATAAACGTTTGTGTATTGTTTTGTGGAATCGCTTCGTCCGGTTCAGGCAGCACGCGCACCTCATATTTCCGTGTGCCCGGCTGCCGCGGCGTAAATTTAAGCGGAACCCGCGCAGTGTCCATATTAAGTGATACAGTCGTTGTTTTCAGGATTCGACCGTTCTCTATTAATTGGAGTGTGAGCTCCTTTCCCTTGTAGCCAGTGCGCTTCACCGTGGCGGATATGTCGACAGGAAAATCCTCTTCAGCGGTACGCGGTACATCAAGTTTGATCAGTTCCAGGTCCGGGTTACCCTCTTCCGCGCCGATGCCAACGGTATGTATAGGCAACTTCCGTTCCCGCACCCGCATCCCCAATTTTGCGATGTCTGTTCCACTCTTATCCGCGCCATCTGTTAAAATAACGGCACCGGAAAGCGGTATGCCTTGAAGGTCATCCAACGCCTCATTTAAGGCGTTCGGAATGTTTGTGTTTTCCCCCTCCGCGTTTGCTAACACGGCATGCGGAATCCGTTTCGACCCCGTATCAAATCCGAACAATCTGACTTTGAATTGGTTGTCTCTGAGTTTTTCAAGGAGCCCCCCGCCAGCCTCAATGTCTTCACCAAAAAGCAACCGATTGACCCGTTCCAGCCGCGGAGTACCGTCGATAGAATCGGTAATCTGCATACTCTTAGACCGGTCCACCATTACCAGAAGGTAGGAGTCATCAGGATTGTTCTGATAAATCGTCAGGAAAGGTTTGAGTAGGCAGAAGGCGAGGAGACACAGTATAACCGTTCGGAGAACGATGAGAAACCCTCGGAATCCCCGTCCTGTCCGTCCCCTTGTACTCCGATATGCCCAAATCGTAGCGGCAATAAGTGCGGCCAATAGGACAAGGATAAGAAGCCCCGGTAACGGTATCCCGAACGCGAAATCCCCCTCCCGAAAAACGTCAATCGGGTGCCTCATGAGTGTTTCAAACATAATCATTTCCTCTCTAAATCATCTAATGCCTTGCGGTGCAAGGTGGTGTGTCTATCTGCTTGTGCTATATATTATTCAGGACTTACGCGCCATGCAATGAGTAAGAATAGCAGGCGAAAGTCATTAAAAACCATCAGAAAACTGACTATCGACTGCTAATAGCCATGCCCGTGATTTATCACTTGTTCGCGTAAGTCTTATTAATATTATACACTAGTGCGTTGAGTCAAGTCAACGTTTTTTTTATGGGGTGTATAGTTTTTGCCATGGGAATAGGGGAGGAATTGTTACGCATCTTAAAATCCGCGAAATCTGTGTCCTCCGCGATAATCCGCGATTTGCGGCGTACTCGCCCAAATGCGACGTGCATTCAGACAAAAACGCACAACTCTCTCAAACACCCCCTTTTCTCAAATTGACACCCCTGTGATGGCCCTACACTATGTTTATAGACTGGGTTTCTGTCCGCCTCAAAAAAATTCAAGGATTGTTTCATAGACCGGGCCGTGGGCGCAAACCCGCGTTCGCACCCAAATCGCCCGACAAAACTATAATCACAAACCTTCTATTGTTACGCATCTTAAAATCCGCGAAATCCGATAAATCCGCGATAATCCGAGATTCAGACAACACACACGAAATCCCCTCTTCCATCCTTCCCCTCTTCCAACCTTCCATTCTTCCACCCTTCCACCTAACTTTGGACAATCCTAAAATTGTCCAAAGTTTAGTAAGTCCTGCTGTGTTAAGCTATCTCTTTTGGAGTTCAGTTTTTACATGGGCGTAGGAAGTTTAACCGGGCAATTGGATTCGCTGTCCAGTGTGTGCAGATTCGTGCAACGCGTCAATAGCGTGCATATTCCCGAGCGCATCCGAAATTGGTAAACGCAGCGGCGTGCCGTTTGCTACCGCTTCACACAGATTCAATATCTCAGCCGCGTAAGGGTTCACGCCTGTCACACTGAAGGTTTCCCCATTCACACTGAAGTGAGATTCCCCCTCACCGTTCCCCCATGCAGTCTGGACAAATAGGGTGCCCTTTGTTCCAGCAACTTCGTAACATTCACGCCAGGTCCAGCCGAAGCTACAATCCAATTGTCCAGTGACACCCTCACCAAAATCCAATGTGCCAATCAATGTTTCCCAGACGTTGTTAATCGGTTCAAATTTGCCAGTTGCCCAGGCGGCTTGAGGTTCCCGGCCGATGAGGTAGCGGATGATGTTAATACAATAACAGCCGAGGTCCATAACGGCACCGCCGCCGAGGTCGCCCCGGAGTCGCCAGTTCTGTCTATCGGTGAGACCAGTTGAAAAGGATGAACGGACATAGCGGACCTCCCCGATTGCTCCCTCTTCAACCTTCTGCTTTACTGCCAACGTCAACGGATGGTGTCGATACATAAACGCCTCCATTAATCGGATGTCAGCCCCATCTGTAACCTGAATCATCTGCTCAAGTTGCAAAGTTGTGACAGCAATCGGTTTTTCAACGAGAATTCCTTTGATACCACACCGGACAGCTTCCAGCACATTCTTAAGATGGCTTGAGGGCCACGTTGCAACGACTAGCACATCGGGTTTCTGTTTTTCCAGCATCTGCCGAAGGTCGTTGTAGGTATTTTGCACGTTATATTCAGTGGCAAAGCGCGAGAGTGCGTCAAATTTCTCGTCACAGGCACCGACAATCTCTATTTCCGGTACTGCGCGCCATGCCCTTCCATGTGCATGTGAAATACCGCCACATCCAACGATTGCCACGCGATATTTTTTCGACATAATTTTTCCACCTTAGCGTTAGAGCGAAGCGATTTCTACGAGCCTATTCTCTTGAGCAGAGAGGTTTGCAGCCAGTGATATTGCAAGCGTTTTGACAGCGTCGCTATACGGGCTTAAAATCGGAGATGCATCGCCGCTACGGACTGCGTTCACAAAAACTTCGTCAATGCTGGGACCGGGTTCTGTTTTATCCACCCATTCGCCATCTTCCTTCACAGAGACTCTCGCGGGATTCCAGTTTAACAACTCACCATCATATAAAATATCTAAAACATTGGCATTGTTCCAACCGCCTGCATAAGCCCATGCAGCTGTCATTGAACCGACAACGCCATCACTAAATTGGAGCGTCACACAATTGCTATCTGGACAGTCAATCTGTTTTAGAAACCGGTTCGCTTGCATTGCGTAAACAGTCTCTACCTCACCGATGAGATTCCGCATCATATCAATTGTATGTGTGGCTTGTTCCACCAATTGCCCGCCGGACTTGTTCATCTGTCGGAGCCACCCTTCCGGGTTACCGCGTCCGCTGCCGCACCAATACTTACCGACAACCATGTTAATTGTCCTGTCTGCCAAGATGTCTTGTGTTATCCGTGTTGAACCGAGATAGCGGAGTTGATAACCGACACAGGTTATCAGCCCTGCTTTTGTAACGGCTGCTTCAACCTCACGGGCGATGTCCATATTGATAGCGACCGGTTTCTCAACGAAGAACGGTAAACCGCGTTCGATGACATCTAATTCAGGTTGACCGTGGACAAAAACGGGAAGACTCAAATAAATAGCGTCAAGGTCATCCCGTTCCAACATTACGCGATGCTCTGTATATGGGGCTGCGTTGTGTTTTTCCGCTGCATTTTGTGCCTTTTGCGGAACAATGTCGCACACCGCAACGACGTTCGCACCTTCCATTCCGGATAGCCGGTTCATGTGACCGTTCGCATTGCCACCAGAGCCGATAAAACCAATTTTAATTTCTTTCATTACTTTTTTCCTTTCTAAATGTTTGGATACTATAACCTATTTCCAGAATACGGTTTCTGTGCCGGTTTATTCAGTTTCGCACATGTTTCCAGATAATCTTCTACAGCTTCTTCAAAAGCCTCTCGGAGTTCTGGGACAGTGTCCGCGTGAAACCCGACGATATCGGTGATTCCTGCAATATGACCGACAAGACATTTATCTTTTTCGCTGTACTCGACACGCGCGCTATACCCTTTGGACTTCATGGAATTATTCCCGCCTCCTCCAGGAAACGCTGCGTTGTTCGCTGTCCGACTCGCGTTACCGTGCCTTAAAATTAACCTGTAACGCCTTTTCAATATCTTCACGGGGATGAATCCCGAACTGTTCCTCAAAATTCCGATCAAAAGCGTCTTCTTCTGCTGCATCCGGTAGCAGCGGCAGTTGAACCGGTTGCCGATTGTTGCGGATAGAACGTTGTGCAGCGATAACCATTTCTTGGTCGGCTCTGCCCATTTCTCCTGTCCAGAGGGGCGATGTGTCTTCTCGTACCGCTGTTGCGATACCGTCGAGCATTGTTGCAAGTGAAATTCCGCCTTCGGAGATTTGCATATCTCTATACGGATTGAGCCATTCAACCGTGCCGCCAAGAGATTCGGGGAGTTCCACAAAGATACGTTGCAGCACCTTATTATCACGGTATTCCCTCTGAAATTCGTAAGTTTGCGCTCTTCCAGCGTTCTGGCGAATATCTTCATCTGTGCAAACGTTGACCGTTTCGCCACCGGAGGCACCTTGATTGCCGTTCGTGATAATTGTACCGCGTTCACCACACGTCTCAAAACCGACCAGTTTATTACGTCCGAGGCACCCATTCTTGTTGCCTACCATCGCGATACCGAGTCCACCGTTGTCAAAATCAACGGCGTAAAATTCAAGTCTTTCTGAACTAAAATCGCGTTTAGCACGGTCGACGTAAGGCACAACAGACATCATGTGTCCGATACTGCTTACGGATGTAGGAGCAGCATTCATCCGACACCTTATTGCTGCAAGTCCATGATACCCGGTTGTGGAAAACAACCGATAGCATTTATGCACCTTGCCGATTACACCTTCCTGAATGAGTTTGCAAACAAACTGTTCTACGGGGACAAACGGAAAGTTCTCTGATGTTTGCAGTTGGACACCATTTTCAGCTGCATCTGCTATCATCATATCCATCAAACCGAGCGTCGGGGCGAGTCCTGTTTCAACGTTATGTGAGATACCGCAACGTGACAGGTAGCAAGAAACGATATGATGCAATGGGGCAGGCACAACAACATCGCAAACATCAGGGGCCATTTCGTCAACAAGTTTTCGGACATCGGTATATGCCTTAACACCGACCCTTGCTGCGCCTGCTTCTGCTGATTCCTGATGGGCATCACACACCGCAACAATTTCAAAGGTCCCCTTTAGCGCGGCAGCGGTTGACAGATGTGCTGAGCCGCGTCGTCCGTGACCGATTAATGCATATTTTAAACGTGACATTTTTCCCTCAAAATTAAAGACAGGCCTTACGCAAATTTAGGCGATAGTCTCGTAGGGGCGAGGTTTCCTCGCCCGTTAGTTTTGTTCTAAATCGGATTGAGGCCTTACGCAAATTTAGGCGGTAGTCTCGTAGGGGCGAGGTTTCCTCGCCCGTTAGTTTTGTTCTAAATCGGATTGAGGCTTTACGCGAATTTAGTCGATAGCCTCGTAGGGGCGAGTTTTCCTCGCCCGTTAGCTTTGCTTCTAAATCCCATTATCACATCGACTTATCAACGGGCTGCGTCTGTCCTGAAAGATAGGAAGTACGCGCCGCGCGCTGGCATACTAGTTCGTGCACTGATAACCGACCTCCTCAAGACTTACACGAATTCTGTCTATCTCGGTTTCAGAGAGTTGCCGGAGCGGTCGCCGCATCGTCATAGATGGAAACCTACCCATCAACCATCTGGCACACTTCATGCGTTGATGTGCATCGCTGCTCGGTTCACCGAAGTTATAAACAATCCGCGCTAAGGTATCCACCTGATTACGTGCTTTGCGTGCCCCTATCAAATCGTTGTTGAGTGCCGCATGTACTACTGCCACCATCAATTCAGGAACAAATCCGGCAAAACCGATGAGCGCACCGTCGCTGCCCTCCAAAAGCGAAGCGAGCAGATATTCGTCATGACACGTTAAAATAGGCACATGCGGGGCTGCTTCTTTCAATTGTTCATAATCCCATCGCCAACGTGCCATGTCGCGAGTGCCCATTTTGATACAGACAACTTGCGGAATTTTCACCATCTCCAACATCTCTTCAAGGGAATATCCCGCCTTTGTCCATGCGGGATATTGATGTACAATAATCGGTATATCCGCGCCTTCGGCGACATCTTGAAAATAACCGACTGCGGTTTCAGGTGTACGCCCGAACCGTAACCAGTGGTGCGCGGGCATTAGCAGAATCGCATCTGCTCCTGCTTCTTTCGCAGCGAGCGCATCGTCAATTGCCGGAAGACTGCCCTCCGCGCTAACGCCTGAAACAACTTTAACCTTATCGCCAACGGCTTCAGCGGTGATTCGTGTGACGCGCTGCCGTTCCGATAAACGGAGAGACATGATTTCACCGGTGTGACCGTTACAGACAACCCCTTTTATGCCTTCAACGCTGGCCAATTCCTGCATATATTGACGCAAACCGGCTTCGTCAATTGATTCATCCGGATGAAACGGACAAAGGGTCGCCGGAAAAACCCCCGCCCACGGATGATGTTCCCAATTTAAATTCATTTTTTCCCTTATTGTAGCATAAACTTCCAGTTTGTGCCTTTCTTCGTTTCATTTCTAACAACGGGTGTGTAAAGTTTTTGTACAAACAGTCCGATGTCTTATGTAGGAGTGTGCTTCGCACGCGACTGGCACCCCTCGACCTGTCTGGAATCCCGACATTCATCTTATGTAGAAACCTGCTTCGCACGCGACCTCCTAACGTAACTTGAGGGGAACAGTCGGCTCTTAGCCCCAGCGGGGCGGTATCTTTATAGAAAACCCAAACAAAACACAAAATAGCCCCAGCGGGGCGATATGTTTATAGATTTTAGCCAAACCCCGCTTCTTTCTGCCTCCGCCGCGTCCTCTGCACCTTCCTTGATTCAGCAAAAAATGCACAGATGTTAGCAAAAAACCTCTTTTCCGCGTTCTCTGTGTCCTCTGTGTAATCCGCGATTTGCGGCGTACTCGCCCAAATGCGACGTGCATTCTGACAACACACACGCTAAATTCACTCTGCCACTCTTCCATCCTTCCACCCTTCCATGCTTCCACTCCTCCATCCTTCCCTCTATCATAGTACAAAAACTTTACGCACCCTATGTCTTTTCTTTCTTCTCTTGCCAATTGCCAATCGCCAATTGCCAAAAAAAACAAATAAACACGGAATTCCGTAATAATTTTCAATTTAACGTTATTTTAACTTGATTTTCAATGCAAAGTCAAGTATTATTTTAAATAACGAATTTATTCTATCCTCATTTTTTTGGACGGAGGCGGTTCAGATGGAACAGAGAAGACTGAAAATTATCGCTGCGAGTGCTATTTTGCTCACCACTATGGCAGTTTTGGTGGTGGCGGGGATTAAAAAAACGAGTATACAGTATTTTACACCTGCTGACCTAGTGGCGAACGCGGCCACGATTAACAATAAAAGGGTACAGGTCGATGGTGCCGTTTTGGAGGGCAGCTCACATTGGGATGCAGCGAATTTTAAGTTGACCTTTGCTGTACGCAACCGCGACACTGAAGATGCTGCGAACGCCACAGTCAATGTAATCTTCGCGGACCGGCTCAAACCGGATAACTTCATGGATGGCGGCAGTGTTTTTGTGGAAGGCAGATACGATGCGGACCGAAATCTTGTCATCGCTACGAAGGTAATGACCAAGTGCGCTTCCAAATACGAGAGTGCGGACAGCACGACAACGGACAGTGATACTTCGTATCTCGAGCAATAAGAGGTTTCCGACGAACGTTCTTTTAGGGAGGTATGAAACAGATGACTGCTGAACTCGGACAAGCCGCGATATGGTTGTCTGTCCTTTCTGCGTTGTGGGCAATTGTTTTTCTCTGCATCGGATTGCGGCAGAGAAATCGGAACGCTGTACAGAGCGGTAGAAACGCTGTTATCGCCACATTCGTTCTCATCAGCATTGCAACTGGCGCGTTAATCTTCGGATTTGTGACCGACGATTTTTCCATGCGTTACGTCGTTGAGGTATCCAGTGAAGCGCAACCCCTCCTCTATAAAATCACCGCACTCTGGGGACGCATGTCCGGTTCTCTCCTATTTTGGCTCTGGCTGCTTACTGTAGCAGGGGCAGTCGTCGTTTTGCAAAACCGACGTGCCACCGACACCCTTGCCGATTATGCACTGATTCCAATTACCGTTGTACAGCTCTTTTTCATCGTTCTTGTCACCGGGTTAATTGAGGGGGTTTATAACCCGCTTGCCCGATTTCCGGGCGGACAGGTGGCACCCGATGGAAGCGGCATGAACCCGCTCCTTCAGACACCAAGCATGGCGTTCCACCCGCCAACGTTATATATCGGTTGGATTAGTCTAACGGTGCCGTTTGCGTATGCTGTCGGCGCGCTTGCCTCCGGTAGAATCGGAACCGATTGGATATACCGTTCACGTAGATGGATGCTATTTTCATGGATTGTGTTGACTGTCGGCATCACCCTCGGCGGAAATTGGGCATACCGCGAACTTGGGTGGGGAGGCTACTGGGCCTGGGATCCGGTTGAAAATGCCTCTTTTATGCCGTGGCTTCTGGGCACCGCATATCTGCACTCCGTGATGATTCAAGAGAAGCGGAATATGCTCAAATTGTGGAATATTCTGCTTATTACGTTAGCCTTCCAGTTCACGTTATTGGGGACGTTTATTACGCGAAGTGGCATTATCACTTCGGTGCATGCCTTCGCGCAATCCGACATCGGTGGATATTTCCTCAGCTTCATCTTAGCCTCAACAGGGGGTGTCATCGCGCTTATTGTGTATCGCTGGAAGCGGCTTAAAAGTGCAAATCGGCTCGAATCGCTGCTCTCCCGCGAGAGCGCGTTTGTTCTGAATAACTGGCTCCTGGTCGGCTTAACCTTGATTATCCTCTGGGGGACGTTGTGGCCTATTGTCTCCGAAGCGATTAACGGTCAAAAATCGTCTGTCCCGGAGACCTTCTTTAACAAGGTTGTTATTATTCCAGGGTTATTGCTTCTCTTTTTGACCGGTGCCGGCCCTATCATTTCTTGGAAAAAGATTACGCCTAACAATTTTCGCCGCATGTTTTTATGGCCCCTGTTAATCGGTTTGATAGTAGGGGCAGCAACCTGGGTATTTTTTGCTGTCAGAGCACGGACCGCTATAGCGAATACTGAAGCTGCCGATGCTAATTTGTTTACGCAGGCGTGGGCATTTCTTACTTTCAGCGGACAACCGATGCCAATCTATTCAGCACTTTGTGTTTTCGCAGGCGTTTTCGTGTTCGTTGCGATTTTTAGCGAATTTTATCGCGGTGCAAAACTTCGAGCAAAACGGCAGGAAACGAGCTTTTTTGAAGGGTTAGGGCTTCTCATTCAGCGGAACAAAAGACGTTATGGCGGTTATATTGTCCATATCGGAATTGTTATCGTCTACCTCGGCATTATGGGGTCAAAAGGGTATTTTCTACTTGAGTCTGCAAGCTTAAAACTTGGCGAGTCAATGCAGGTCGGCGAATATCAGCTGACGATGAAGGACACATTTCAGGAGGAACACCAAAATTACCTTCGCGCAGGCGTTGTTTTTGATGTTCAAAAGGATGGAGAACCGCACGGCACCATGGAACCTGCTCGCCACTTCTATTATAAAGCAGGGCAGGGTGAACAGGATACCATTGAATCCGCAATACGTCATTTCGGGGTGAACGACCTTTATATCGCCCTCGGGCCCTTGCCATCAAATATCGGGGCAGACACCCATGTCAACGTCCAAGCCTATCACAATCCGCTAATCAGCGTGGTTTGGATTGGGGTCGCTATAATGGTGATAGGCGGCATTGTCGCCATACTGGAGAAGTACGAACCTAAACCACGTTCCCAAATAGGATAACCTAAGTTGCCACATAGTAGCATAATCTTCCAGATTGTGCATATTTGTGTGCAAATTGGAAGTGAACGGGACAAATATTAGCTAATTATCAGCATATTTTCATTAAAGACGGTTTTTCCAAGTCTAAAAACTTATAAGTAGCAACTTGGGTTAGGATAGGTGTTCTCATGAAAATCCGAAATTTGCGATGTCCACTAACACTCTGTGTTGTTTTTTCTATGCTATTTGTCTGCACAGCCATCGCACAGGAACAAGTAGAGGCAACCATCCCTCTCAAACCAGCAGAGATTGACTCCGGATTAAACGAGTTGATGACGACAGTTTACTGTCCATGTGGATGTGTCCGAGAAACAATCAAGGCGTGTGTATGTGCCACGGCGCAGCAAATTGAGGCTGATTTTCGGAACGTATTGACCGCTGGTGGAATTGTTCATGAAATCCGTACTGCTTACCTTCAAAGACACGGACCGCAGTTTTCTGCTGTTATGCCCGCAAAAGGTATCAATCTGCTTGCGTATCTGATGCCTATAGGCATTCTCATCGCCCTGGGGGCGGTAGTTGTCGTTGTTTTGCGTAGAGCGCGTAATAATGATAATTGGGCACCCCTAACACAACCCGATACGCAGATTTCTAATGAACTTCAGCAACAGGTTGAATCGGAACTCGAAAAGTATAAAAAACAAAATTAGGAGACGCGCTATGTTTTCTTTTGTGATTCTGTGGTTATTCATTCTCGGCGTTGCCCTTTTTGTATATCTCGCTTTTCCGCTTTTTACGAAACAACACGTTTTTGAAGAGGTTGACCCTACAGAAGTGCGCAGGCAAGCCTTCTTTATCGAACGGGAGCAGAGCTACGCCGCTTTAGCGGAACTAGACGAAGATTATGAAACCGGTAAACTTTCAGAAGCAGATTACAAAGAATTACGGACCGCCCTTTTGCAGGAAACGGCACAAGTTGTTAGTAAACTTGAAGCTGAGGCGAAGGCGGATGTTGAAGATGAAATCGAAAAATATAAACGACAGAGACGCGGATAATGGAGATATATTTTGACACACCCGAAAACCGCTAAATGCCTCGGTGGACTTCTCGGAGTATTGCTCACATTTTTTTTCTCGCTTCCGACCGCCTATTCCCAAAATGAGACAGGAACCATCCACGGCAAACTGATGGACAGACAGTTAGCCAAACCTATCGCCAATCACCCTGTCACCCTTAATATTCATAAGGCAGGGGACATCACAACACAGGAAACAACAACGGATGAAAATGGGCACTATCGCTTCGAAAATCTGCCGATTGATGTTGAAACACACTATTCAATCTCTACAATTCATGAAGGCACGGAACGCGTAGAAAAAGATATAGTCCTAACCTCATTCGTGCCAGACATTGTTGTTGACATTAGCGTTGGGGTGACGACTGATGCATCCCAGATTCGGATAAAATCACATAATATTGTCATCGGATTCCCGCCTGAAGACCACCCGCAAGATGGTGCCGTGTCAATTATTGAAGCGTATAACGTTGAAAACAGCGGAGATTTGCCGTTTCAAACGAAGTATAAAAACGAAAAAGCTGGGCTCTATTTAGCACTTCCTGAGGGGCATTCCATGTTCGAACCACGTGCCCCTGCCACCTTAAAAATTAATGCTGCGGCCGATCATGTTATCTTGACGGACATGCTACAACCTACCCCAGCAACCGAGCTGTTACAGTTAGGATATACATACATCTTTCACGCCAAAGGACATAAACTTAATCTATCCCGTCCCGTGCGTTTTCATACGGAGCAAATTTCAATTTGGGTACCTGAAGGTATTAACCTTGTTCCGAAATCAAAGCTTTTTAAGCCGGTGACACGTGAGCCGGTTCATAATACAATTTACAATATTTATCAAGCCGCACCAGCAGATGGATTTCCAATAGGTACGTCCGTTGACTTGCGTTTGGCGGTTCCGCAGCCGAAGTCGAATGTCGGTCAAATGGTGTTTATTGCAATTGCTTCCGCTTTAGCGGGGGGTTTACTCGTGGCCGCAATTTACCGGCTCCGGCAGGAACGGCGTGCCGCTGCTGCTGCCTCCGATGCCTCGGAAACTATCACACATGACGCGGGATGGCTCCGTAAACTTAACGATGCCGATATTGCTGATGCCCGGACTGCTCGACTTGAATTTATAGCACAACTTGACGACATGCACGAAAAACAGGAAATTTCGGAACGCGTCTATAACCGATTACGGAAAGAACAGACCGAACGTCTTACCGAGATTCTCGACCAGCACAAAGAACGCGGATTAGATAATTGAAAAGGATATGATGAAATGGACACTGAAGAACAGATTGCTGAATTGATTGAAGATTTCGCCGAGTTTGACGATGATGCACGCGACGCTGCTAAAGCGGCATTAATCGATATCGGTGAACCCGCAATACCACAATTGATTGAGGCACTTGCCGATAATCTATGGGAGGTCGCCGATCAGGCGGCTGATGTCTTAGCCGCTATTGGTGAACGGGTAATACCGGCACTCATGGAAGAGCTGGAGGTTGCTCCAAAACATCAGGCACTGGCTCTAAGCGACACGTTTACCCGTATGGGTGAAACGGCAATCCCTGCCTTGGTTGAAGCATTAAACAATAGACTAAATGAAGACCTCCGAGAATATGCTGTTCGCGCACTCGGTGGGATGGGGGTTACGGCAATTAACGCGATACCCGCCCTTATTCAAGCTTTGACCGACCCCGCCGATGAGGTGCGTACCTATTCTGCTTATGCCCTCGCTAAAATGGAATCGGCAGCTGCAGCTGCTGTACCCGCTCTTATCGAGGCACTTGAAGATGATTCTGAACGGGTCCAACAGCATGTCGCTTTCGCATTAGATAAAATTGGAACGCCAGAGGCACAGGAAGCACTTAGAGCCTTATTGTAGAGAGGAAGAGGGAGAGAAGTCATGTCTGAAATAGAAGAGAAAGGTAGCGAGATAAAAAAGGCGAATACGCCCCGGAAACGTGCCAATGAACTCGATGGGAAGACGTGGTTGCGATACTCAGTATCCGTATGGAGCGATATCCGGAAAACGAAAGAGGAGGTTGCGCTAAAACACCCTGCAATGTTTCCAAGCGCGCTAGCGTTTAACGAGCTGCTTGAAGTTATTGACTCTGGTATCGGATTAGTTGGTTCATAACGTATGGAGCGATATCCGGACAGCATGTCCCAGCAACTTAAATGATTAGATAAAATTGCGGACCCGCCTACACCCAGTTTCAAGGCATTGCAGGTAAAGATTTGAAAACCTAGAGCGTTCCGACACCGAAGTCGAGTATTGAGTGATTGCAATCTTTCGGTTTGCTCGAGAGAACGCTTCCTGTTAGCGGAAAAGATGGAGTGACTCGCATATCTCACGAGAAATACGAGCCGATGTGCTGAAAAACGAGACCTTGGAGCAATTGTAAGGTAGCGCAGCGATGGAAAAAAAGCGTCCACAAGATACCAAAAATCCGGATTATGATGAAACGTAAACAACACCGAAGCTTTTTCCCGAAACGCTGCCGCTATGAACTCGATGGGATGAGACCAATTTGTGGATTTGCGATACTCAGCCTTATCCGTGGATGTCCATGGAGCGATATCAACACACATTAAAACCGAAGCTTTTGAACGATTGCGAAAAGACCTCGAGTTTCACTATAGTAAAAGGTTGCGCAGTTGCAGCTTCTGTACCCGAATAAAACACATGTCGCGGCTGCTTTCAAAGCGGATGTTTCGACCCAACGTGGATAGAAAGTTTACAACTCGATGCACGTATAAAACTCAAAAAACTAAAACACCCCGCAATTCGCTGCGCGCTAGCGCGTCGACTTATTGAGTGTTTGGCACGGCCTGAAGCCACTTTAATTCTTGATCCTTTCGCCGGAGTTGGTTCTACGCTGCTCGCTGCGAAGGAGTTGGGCAAGCCATCTATCGGTCTAGAGATTTCTCCGGAATTCGCGCAAATCGCTGAGGGACGCATAAGTCAAATGCTACCGTTTTCTGGACAGGTAGATGCAAAAGTTCATGCTGCTGATAGCCGCGAACTTTATCGGTACGTTCCGCCAAACAGTGTGGATATGGTAGTGACATCACCGCCGTATTGGGATATTCTGTTGCAAAAAAGAACCGCGGATAATAAACCGCAGCGCGATTATGGGGACTCAGCAGCAGATTTAGGGAAAATCCGGGATTACGAAAAATTCCTACTGGAACTTCGCAAAGTTTTTGAGCAGGTTTATGCCGTAATGAAGTCCAAAAGTTATTGCTGTGTTATTGTTATGGATTTGCGAAAAAAGAACCGCTTTTATCCGTATCATCTCGACATTTCACAGTTGATGGTGGATATCGGTTTCATTTTTGATGATACTATTATTTGGAATCGAGCACAAGAATACAACAACTTAAGACCGTTAGGATATCCGAGTGTTTTCCGTGTTAATAAAGTTCACGAGTTCATTTTGATTTTTCAAAAACCGTAAGAAACCTTCATATCTTCTAGGAAATGTCAAAATTAGGTTCCCCAGCAAACATTGTGGCAAATTTGTGAAATTTAAAGAAAAATTTGAAAATGCTATGAAAATGTGGTATAATTAAAAAAAGTGAAGTTTTGAATTTTCCACATAAGAAATTTCATGACCCTCGTTGAAAAATCTGAATTTGAGAGAAGTCATTAACAAATAAATTTGATTACAATCAGAAAGGAGCCAAGATGGCAAAATACGATTTTGTAGTCGCCATAGGAGGGGCACCTGGGCAAGGTATAGACACGCTTGGGCTCAGTCTGGGTCGAATCTGTGCGCGGTATGGTCTACATGTTTTTACTTATAGTGCCTACCAATCCCTTATCCGCGGCGGCCATACCTTCCTTACCCTCAGAATTAGTTCTGAACCTGTTGCCAACCACGGCGACGAGATAGACCTTATCATAGCCCTCGATCGAAACAGTATAGAAACGCATCTACCGCACGTCAGACCCGGCGGCGCACTTATCTATAACAGCGATGATGTCAAACAAGCACCGGAACGGGACGATATCCAGTTGTGTCCTATTCCTTACAAAGAGTTCTCCAGCAGCATTGAAGATAGAACGTTACAGAAAAGGTGTCTAAATACGTGCATGCTTGGGGCGACTTTGGGGATTGTCGGGGCGGACTTAAAGGTGCTTGAGGAGATAATCATCGGCGCGCTTCTCAAACGCAAAGGCCAGGAGGTTGTGGATGCCAACATCATGGTAGCGACCGCGGGTTATGAGCAAGCTGTCGAAAACTTTACGCCATTTGATGCTAAGTTTGAGAAACAGGAGCCCGCGCTTGCGTTCGTTGATGGCAATGGAGCGATGGCAATGGGCGGGGCCGCCGCAGGTGTTAAGTTTTATTGTGCCTATCCAATGAGTCCGTCGACGGGTGTCCTCCATTGGATGGCGGCGAATGCACGAAATCTGAACATTATGGTGCGTCAGTGTGAAGACGAAATTAGCGTTATCAACATGGTTATCGGTGCTGCACACGCGGGATGTCGTGCGATGTGTGCTACATCCGGCGGCGGATTTGCACTTATGTCGGAGGCAATTGGCAGTGCAGCCATGATGGAAATTCCTATCGTAGTAATCAACGTCCAGCGGGGTGGCCCCTCTACAGGTTTACCCACAAAAACTGAGCAAGGCGATTTATGGCAACTCCTCGGTGCCAGCCAAGGCGACTTTCCAAAGATTATTGTCGCGCCCACCAGTATCATGGATGGGTTTGACACTATCCCCGAACTTTTCAATCTCGTTGATAAATTTCAGTGCCCCGGTATGGTGCTGTCAGATCTGACCCTATCCATGGGGTATACGACGTTTGTTCCTGATTCTATTAACTGGCAACCCGAAATTGACCGCGGTGAATTGATAACGGACCTTGGGCAAATGGATGAAGAATATCTGCGGTATCAGATTACCGACAGCGGTATTTCACCCCGGGCACTTCCAGGCACCCCAGGTCACATGCACGTCGTCGCGACCGATGACCACGACGAGGATGGCGGTCTAATTAGTGACGAATTTACGAACCCGCATAAACGACGCGACATCATGGAGAAGCGGCAACGGAAGATGGCCGGTATCGTTGAACTTCTCCCACCGCCGACACTTGAGGGCCCTGAGGATGCAGAAGTTACCCTCATTGGATGGGGATCGACACACGGTGTGATTAGTGAGGCTGTGCAGTTGCTAACCGAAGAGGGTATTACAACGAACCATATTCAGTTCAAATGGCTCTATCCGATGGATGAGGATGCGGTAAACGAAGTCTTGGCCAAATCGGGGCATGCTGTTATTGTTGAATGCAACTACACCGGTCAGTTCGCCCGGTTCCTGCGAGGCGAAACAGGTTTTAAGGCGGATGGACATATCCGAAAATACGACGGTGAACCGTTTATGCCGCACCATATCGCTGACGGTATCCGTGAACTTTTAATCGGCAAAACCGACCTCTATGTTCCATATCAGGAAATTGTTGTCTAACGAAGGAGGAAAAATCAGATGGCAAAAAAAGAGAGACCTATTCAAGGCGCGCCTACCGCGAAAGATTTTAGAGGCATCAAACCAGATTGGTGTCCGGGTTGTGGTGATTTTGGGGTGCTCAATGCGTTACAAAACGCGTATGCAAAACTCGGCCGTGGCAATCACGATCATCTCACCGTTAGCGGAATCGGATGTTCCTCTAATCTCCCTGGCTACATTCGGACTTATGGCATGCATACCCTGCATGGGCGTGCACTCCCTGTAGCAACGGGTGCTAAACTCGCCAACCACAATTTAAATGTCGTCGTCACTGGCGGTGATGGAGATGGATACGGCATCGGCGGAAATCATTTTCTTCATACCATGCGGAAAAATGTTGACCTTCTCTACATTGTTATGAACAATGAGACTTACGGGTTGACCGTTGGGCAAGCCTCCCCCACTACCATTGTAGGGGAAAAGACGAAAAGCACACCGTTCGGTAATATAGAAACCCCTCTCAATCCGGTTGCTATGGCAATTGTCGGGGGAGCCACGTACGTCGCCAGAGCCTATAGTTCTAAAGGTGCACAACTTGCCGAATTGATGCACGACGGGATGAAACACAAAGGATTCGCGTTTATTGATGTTATCAGTCCGTGTGTTACGTGGAAGGGCGGAAGTGATGAAATTTTCCCGTATTGGAAGGAACGGCTCCAAGACCTTGAGAATCATGACACAAGCGATAAAGCGGCGGCCCTTGAACAAGCCGTTAAGACCGATTATGAAACGCAGATTGGGTTATTCTATCACGATACAAGTCGCCCCTCCTTGGATCAGATGGAACCTGTTTTGGAAAATGGGCCGATGGCGCATCAACCCCTCGGTATTACGCAGGAACAGGGTGACGCGATTGTCCAACGTATGATGTAAAACGGAACCGTAAGGGAGCGGGTACAACAGTTCGGGTTGCAGGTTTTCCACTACTTCGCAATAGGTATCAACAAGGAGGTTGGGATTAACGTTATGCGGCTTCGTGCCTCGCAGCTCACAAAAAATTTTGGGCACAGTACAATTGTCAAAAACGTCGATATCGCAGTTTCCCCTGGGGAAGTGGTTACGATTTTCGGACCGAATGGTGCCGGCAAAACGACGCTGCTCAAAATTCTTGCAACCCTCCTCCGGCCGACATCCGGAGGTTTTGATATTGAAGGCATAGATGCCGTTGCAGAACCGTTGAAAGTGCGTAAGGCACTTGGCGTAGTCCTCCATGAACCTTTAGCTTACCCGGCTCTGAGCCCTTATGAAAACCTCAAATTCTTCGGACATCTGTACGGTGTCGCGCGATTAGCGGAGCGATGTACAACGCTCCTTACCGAGGTGGGGTTAAGCCGTTTTGTGCATGAACCCTTGCACATTTTCTCACGCGGGATGACGCAGCGTTTTATGATAGCCAGAGCCTTACTCCACGAGCCTGTCGTGCTGCTATTTGATGAACCGTTCTCAGGACTTGACACGTCGGCCAAACAGTTTGTCTTACAGCGCATCGCACAGGAACAGCAGCGGGGAAAAGCGATTATCGTCACAACACACAATATAGAGCTAGGGTATCTTGTGGGCTCTCGCTTCTGCTTTATGCACAATGGGCAGCTTCATGCTGGTCCAAATAAGTCAGACGTTAATTCAGAAACGTTGTCCCAGTATTACGAGGAAATTTTGAGCACAACCCCTTCAGCGGCGTGATTCCTTATGAAGGTCCTACGGCAAATTGGATGGCTGATTCGCAAAGACCTTGCTCTGCAATGGCGGGCAAAGGAGACATTCGCGTTAATCTTCGTCTTTAGCATGCTGGTTGTCCTGATTTTCGCTTTCGCTTTTGGACCCATTTTTCCGGAAGAGAAAAGCGAACGTGGCAAACTTGTCGCCAGCATTCTCTGGGCAACCTTCGCTTTCGCGGGAATTATCACCCTGAACCGTTCGTTTACCTTGGAGCGTACCAACGCTGCCTTGAATGGTATCCGGCTTACCGGTGTCGATGCCAGCAACTTTTATCTTTCCAAGGTCATTAGCAATCTCATCGTTTTGTCCGTATTAGAAGTTGTGATTACCCCTATTGCGCTGCAATTCTTGGATTTGCTGGATGCTGTACCTGTAGCCGTATTATTCAAATTGATTGGGGTGCTGTCTATCGGTACGCTCGGTTTTTGTGCTGTCGGGGTGCTATTAGCGGGCATGTCAACGACCACAAGCGGTGGCGAAAGCCTACTCTCTGTCATTCTATTCCCCCTTGTCATACCCATTATTATGGGCGGTGCGAAATGCACCGTCTCGCTCTTGGTAAACGGGACAGTGGATGACAAATTCTGGCTGTATCTGTTAATTGGGTATAGTTTCGTCTTTTTAGCAGCTGCGTATCTACTCGCTGAGGCTGTTATAGAAGAATAAGTTTGATGACATATATCCCGCCGTCACATATCTACAACCATGTTTGATAGTTGCTAGCTTAAGGAGAACACATTGTCAAAAATTATCCACATCCATGCACGAGAAATATTAGATTCACGTGGTAACCCCACGGTTGAAGTTGACGTTAATTTAGCATCGGGCGCGTTTGGACGTGCAGCAGTTCCGTCAGGTGCATCTACGGGTGAGCACGAGGCGGTTGAACTGCGCGATAAGGACGCGAACCGCTATTTAGGTAAGGGCGTTCAGGAAGCTGTGAACAACGTTAACACTGTTATCGCTGATGCCCTCACGGGGCAAGATGTCTTCGCACAAAATGAAATTGACACTGCAATGTGCGAACTCGATGGCACGGAAAATAAGGGCCGCCTCGGTGCGAATGCAATCTTAGGTGTTTCCCTCGCTGCTGCTAAAGCGGCGGCAGATGAACTTGGACAACCGCTCTATCGATACATCGGCGGAACAAATGCGAAAGTGCTCCCCTTACCGATGATGAATATCCTAAACGGGGGGTCACATGCGGACAACAACGTTGATATACAGGAGTTCATGATTATGCCGGCAGGTGCGGCGAACTTCTCTGAAGCACTCCGCATGGGCACTGAAATTTTCCACAGCCTCAAAGCCGTTCTGCATGAACGAAACTGCAACACGGCTGTTGGAGACGAAGGCGGGTTTGCACCCGATTTGGACTCTAACGAGGAAGCTATTGCTGTCATTATGCAAGCCATAGAACGCGCACATTATAGACCCGGGGACGATGTCCTTTTGGCACTAGATGCCGCCTCTAGTGAATTTTACGACCGGGATAGCGGGACATATCAGCTAAACGCGGAAGCACAACCGACCAAATCCCCTGAACAGATGGTTGACTTTTATAGCCAACTTTGTGAGAAATACCCTATCATCTCCATTGAGGATGGCATGGACGAAAACGATTGGGACGGTTGGAAGCATTTGACCGAAGCCATCGGTGATAAGGTCCAACTCGTCGGCGATGATCTGTTTGTTACGAACACGACTCGTTTGCAGCAGGGCATTAACGAGGACATAGGCAACGCTATTCTGATTAAGGTCAACCAGATTGGCACCTTGACAGAGACGCTTGAAGCTATTGAGCTTGCACGCCGTTTTAATTATACCGCTGTCGTTTCACACCGGTCCGGCGAGACGGAGGACACGACTATTGCTGACCTTGTTGTCGGCACGAACGCCGGACAGATAAAGACAGGGTCGCTTTCGCGCACCGACCGCGTCTGTAAGTATAACCAGCTTCTCCGCATTGAGGAGGACCTCGGTGAAAGTGCTAGATTTGAGGGTGGGAAAGTTTTCTATAATTTAGCGCAGTACCGCTAAATCCTTGTGTGCCTATTGGGGCAACCCGTGTGTTGTCCCAAAACGTTTTTTTTCAAAGGTATACCTTATGCACATTTTTCGGTTCATTTTATTTCTCATCGCGCTTGCCCTGCTTTTCGTTAGCGTCACCCAGCTCAGGAACGGATATAGTGATTGGCAAGAGGCACAAGTGCTCAAACAGCGGTATAATGATGAGCTCCAGATGCTTGAAGTCCAACGCACCCAGCTTAAGCACCGCGTTGAGATGCTGAAAAACGATAGGTTAACCAAGGAGCGTCTCGTCAGAAAACGGTTCGGTTATGTCAAACCGGGGGAAATCAAAATTAAGATTGTCAAACCTATTCGTTCTGAATGAGCTTGCACATTGAGACGTAAGCCGATCTTCTTCTGTAGGCGCGAGCTGGGCTCGCGATAGTAAGGCGCGGTCTGGGCTCGCGATATTTCTGTAGGCGCGAGCTGGGCTCGCGATATTTCTGACACTTTATGGGTTATTCCCCTCCCCTCTGTTCCGCTACTCCGCGCGGTTTTTCCAACAAACGTCTTGCAAAATACGAAGATATCTGTTAAAATTGTAGACAGTTTATAGAGAAACGGCCTCGGGGGTACGTCCCCCTACGTCAAGAAATCTGCGCGCCTACCGGCACGAAATGGAGCGTTAATTTTATGTATAGAGAAAACAACAAGCGAGGACCTTTATCGAAATTGATTATCATATCCGCCCTCCTTGTGCTTTTCATTTTGGTTATTAATGCCTTACGCGTAGTTGAGCGGAATGTATTTCAGTCACCTTCACCGCAGGATGCGTTTCGTGCATCCCCGTCGCGGGATGCGTTTCAAGTTTCTCCGACGCAGGATGCGTTTCGTGCATCTCCGTCAGAGGTTGATGGGAAAGAGATGCTCCCCGCATCTGTCCGGCGCCGTGATGCGTTGCGGACAAAACGGTGGCCGGAGGGTTTCCGTCTCCACTGTTATTGGTGGGTCGGCGGAGCGGCAGTTTACGTCGCGGAGATGGACCGCAAATCGGTACATCTGAAATTTGACGTGGCTCTTGCCAATTCCCAAATTCTCACGCGTGAAACTGTTAGCAGTGCTACACGGAAGCTTATGAGAAAAGGAGTGCTCCCGTTAGCGGGGGTCAACGGAAGTTTCGGCATTCGCGATGATGGCTGGAGACGAGGCGGTATGATTTTCAATCTCCACATTCAAAAAGGGGAGCTCGTTAGTATTCCGAAATTAATTGATAGATGGGGTTATTCACCGCCTTCTCCTTGGGGTGAAACCAGTTTTGGCGTTACACCCGATGGTGAGTTTCTCTTGGATGCGGTTCAATTGAACGGAAAACTCTATATCAACGGCGAGATGCTTGCAATTGACGCTATCAACCAGATTTGTGATTCGTCGTGTCCCGTTGTGCTTTATACCCCTCGGTTTGGCAAAACGACTCTAGCACGTAGGGGTTACGAGTTCACCCTTGAAAACCTTGCCCTTCCGCTCAGAGGAAAATATGAGAGTCAGTTTGTTGTTACTGATGTCAATCGGAGCGGCAATAGCAGCATTCCGCGCAATGGTGTTGTGCTTGCGATAGAACGCCGCAAGGCACAAAGGTGGCAAAAGAAGCTCGCTGAAAACACAAGGGGTACCCTAAAAATTGCCCTCACCCCCGAAAAGTGGCAAACAGTTCCCGATGGAATAGGCGGAAACCTACGGCTCTTACGAGATGGCGAAATTGAACCGGAATTGGTTGAATTTGCACGTACTGGCGGCAGAAGTGCTTACAATCATTCAAACGCTGCCCGCCGGAACCCCCGGAGTGCCCTCGGATTTAACGATGAAAAACTCTTCCTAATCGTTGTTGATGGCAGAAGCCCCGGGCACAGCATGGGGATGTCCCTCTATCAAATGGCAGATTTTTTCAACGACATCGGCATCAAGCACGCCATTAACTTCGATGGCGGCAGCTCTTCTGCCTTGTGGGCATTAGGCAGTGTTGTCAACAGATACGCTCACCCTCATGAGCGTCCTATCTTCAACGTAGCTATGATTTGTGCAAGAGAAAATAAAAAATGAAACGAAGATATGCGTTAGGATTAATCTTATTGCTACTTGCATGTTCAAATAGGAATACGCCGCGAGCTGTCGCTGAGGATTTCATCTATAATTACTACCAGCACGCTGACCAAGAAGCTGCCCTGCTACTTAGCCACGGGCTCGCTGCTGAAAAGTTAGAGGATGAAATTGCACGGGTGCAAAGCATACGCGGAACCGACCAGCCGATTCGCAAAATGCCGCAAATTGAGTATAAGCAGATTGGCGCTGACACCACAAGCGAAACTGAAAACGGAACACACGTGTCGTTCAGTTTTCAATTGGCGATTAAAAACCGCAATGGGACAGCAACCCCTACCCGAAAGGTTGTGATTACTACAGAAAACATCGCTGGAAATTGGAAAGTTGTTAATTTTGATGAGTACTAATGTCGAATTAACGGCAGTATTCTGTTATTCATAACTTGGTTTTCATGCATGTTACGGAAGAGGAGTAAACTTATGTCGACTCACATAACAACAGAGCGCATCCGCTATGTTCCAACAGATGTGGATGACCTATACCCAGAAACGGATGGTAAACCGATGGCAGCAACAGATATACATAGAAGAATTCTAATATGGGTTTTACAAGTCCTTGAGGCACACTTTGCAAAGAAGCTGGTGTATGTCTCTGGAGACATAATGATGTATTATGTTCTTAGCGAGTCGGAGACTATTTCGGTGTCTCCAGATGTGCTTATTACCTTCGGGATAGAACCAAAAGCGCGCCGGGCGTATTGGGTATCTAAACAGCATAATCCGCATCCCGATTTTGTGATGGAGTTCACAAGCAAAGGGACCCATACAGACGATACGTAAGATGGAGATTTAAGAACTATTTCCTATATGAAAGGGGTATCTTCCCACGCCGTTGATGGGTTTTGAGTTAGTAGGTAATCGGTATGTCCGTATTCCTGAGGGTGTAGATGGTGGTATTCATTCCTCTGCCTTGGGTTTAGATTTTCATCTTCGGGATGAATCAGGTTTAGGTATTTATGACCCAGTATTGTCGGAGTGGCTTAGGACTCCCGCTGAAGCGGCGATTGCGTGCGGAACAGGAAGCTGCACGTGCTAATCAGGAAGCCGCACGTGCTGCGCAGGAAGCTATTGACCGGCAGGCTGCCGAGACGCGCGCTGCGCAGGCAGAAGCAGAAGTTGCAAGTCTCCGAGAAGAGCTTGACCGCTTGCGAACACGCTAATACGGAAGAGGAGTAAACCGACTCACATAACAACGGAGCGCATCCGCTATGTCCCTACAGGTGGATGACCTATACCCAGAAACGGATGGTAAACCGATGGCAGGATATACACAGAAGAATTCTAATATGGGTTTTACAAGTCCTTGAGGCACACTTTGCAAAGAAGCTGGTGTATGTCTCTGGAGATATAATGATGTATTATGTTCTTAGAGTCGGAGACTATTTCGGTGTCTCCTGATGTGCTTATTACCTTCGGGATAGAACCAAAAGCGCGCCGGGCGTATTGGGTATCTAAACAGCATAATCCGCAGATTTTGTGATGGAGTTCATGAGGATGATCTTCTGGGATGAATCGGAAGGGTTTAGGTATTTATGACCCAGTATTGTCGGAGTGGCAGTATTTAGAACTCCCGCGGAGGCGGCAACTTTGCGTGCTGAGCAGGAGGCTATTGACCGACAGGCTGCCGAGGCACGCGCTGTGCAAGCAGAAGCGGAAGTCGCACGTCTCCGAGAAGAGCTTGAACGCTTGCGAACACACCGATAGCACACGATATAACGGCAATATTCTATAGAATGCAAGAAGTGCACTATGAAAACTGGAAGAGTTGCTGAATACCAAATTAACGGCAATATTCTATAGAATGCAAGAAGTGCACTATGAAAACTGGAAGAGTTGCTGTCTTCACACAACCGGAGACCCCACTATCATTCCGTGAATACCCAATCCCATCTGTCGCAGCGGACGACATGCTTGTGCGTATCCGAATGTCGAATATCTGCGGCTCCGATTTGCATTTTTGGCGGGGCCACGGGCCTAAAATCGAAAGTGACATTCCGCAGGTGCTGGGCCACGAAATGATTGGCACTATTGAAGCGATGGGACGAAATGTTCGGACCGATAGCCTCGGTCACCGCTTAGTCGAAGGGGACAGAATCGTTTACTCCTACTTTAAACCGTGTCAGCACTGCTGGGTGTGCCTTAACGGAAAACCGGGATGTCCCAACCGCTACCGGGATTGGCTCGGCGTTTCGAGCGAACAACCACCGCACTTCCACGGTGCGTACGGCGAATACTACTACATGAAGCGAGGGCATTGGGTTTTCAAGGTGCCCGATGAACTGCCGGACACGCTTGTGTCACCGATTAACTGTGCCTTGTCGGAAGTCATCTATGGGCTCAACCAAATCGGCATCACCCTCGGTGACACGGTTGTTATACAAGGAGCGGGTGGACTTGGCCTTTACGCCACTGCGGTTGCAAGGGAGATGGGGGCGGGGCAAATCATCGTCCTCGACCGCCTACCAGCGCGGCTAACACTCGCGCAGGAGTTTGGCGCGGACATCACACTCAACGTCGACGAAATAGATATGAAGGCACGCGTCGATTACGTTTTGGAACAGACGCAAGGTATTGGGGCAGACCTGGTTGCAGAGTTTGTCGGCTCTCCGCGTGTCCTCAGTGAAGGCGTAGAAATGCTCCGATGGGGCGGCCGTTATCTCTGGATTGGAAACATTAACATCGGGTTTCCAACCGAAATTGACCCGGGCAATATCGTGCGGTGTAGCAAAACCATTCGCGGGGTCATCGTTTACGAACCGTGGGTTATCCCGCGTGCACTCAATTTTTTAAGCCGCACTCGACACAAATATCCGTTCCACAAAATCATCTCTAATACCTTCCCGTTTGATGAGATTAACGAAGCCTTTTCTTATGCGGATAGCGGCGCGGCGATTCGGGTCGGATTAGAATTTGACGCGGTTTGTTAAAACATGGCATCCTCTGTATACATACACATCCCTTTTTGCACGACGAAATGCTACTACTGCGCCTTCAACACCTATGTTTTCAACGCGGAGCAGGCGGAGGCATACCTACGAGCCCTTCGAGCGGAGATGGCACTCTACGTCTCAGACACTATCCCGTTGAAGACGGTTTTCATTGGTGGCGGCACCCCTTCAATTCTTTCCGCAAACGCATTGACACAGCTCTTTGCGGACCTGCACACACACTTTGAGATTGGACCGGACGCTGAGATTACTGTAGAATGTAACCCGGGCACCGTTGACACAGCGAAATTAAAGGTGATGCGGACCGCTGGAGTCAACCGCCTCAGTTTCGGGCTGCAAGCGATGCAGGATGAGATGCTGAGGCAGCTCGGCAGGATTCACACTGTAGCGGAATTTCTTCACAGTTATCGCCTCGCCCGCGAATCCGGTTTTGATAACATCAACATCGACCTGATTTTCGCGCTGCCGAAGCAGACAGGGACAGCCTGGGGCTATACCTTACACCGCGTCCTTTCCCTCGCGCCTGAACATATTTCGGTCTATAATCTCGTCATGGAGGAGGGAACGCCTTTTTATGAACAGTGGAAAGCCGGGGAGCTGCACCTTCCCGCTGAAGAAACCGAGGCAGATATGTTCCAGGATGCCATTGATACCCTAACCTCACACGGTTACGAGCATTATGAAATCAGCAATTTTGCCCTGCCGACCCGCAGGGGAAGACACAATCTTGTTTATTGGAACAATCAGTCGTGTATCGGTTTAGGGGCGGGCGCGTCCGGGTATGTAGATGATGTGCGTTATACCAACATTCGGGGTATTCTGTCTTATATCAACGCGCTTCGGCATCACAACAAACCGATTGCCAACGCCGAACGCTTAACAGGATACACAAAGAAGGCAGAAACATTAATGCTTGCCCTTCGCAAACGCGAGGGTATCTCGCTCGCAGCGTATCAACGCCGTTTTGGAGAGGAGCTTGATGTTACGTTCGGAAATATGCTTGAGAAATGGCATGGCTATCAGTTGTTAGAACGGACTGCTACCCATCTGCGGCTCACTCCCCGTGGGCTCTTCCTCGCCAACGAGGTTTTTATGGAATTGCTATGAGGGCATTGGCAAATGGCGGGTGGCAACTTAGGTTACAAATAGTCCATAGCCGTTCCGCCTATTAATCATCGGATTTCGGAATCGATAGGATGTCGCGTTCGACTTCGTGGACCTTGTCGGGGAATGTCTCGCCGCGAATCCACATCACAGGTTGGCCCCACCCCGCTGCTTCGGGACGCGCCCATTCTGCCTGAGCACTCAGATAATGTGAAACATAGCAGCGGCGGAACCGTAGACTGTGATTGTCCATGCTCTTATGTAGGAGATGACTGTGAAACCAGATTACAGCGCCGGGCGGCACCTCTACTGCGACACCATCTTCATCTCGTACACCGCGTGCTAATTTGAACTCTCGTTGTTGTGAACCTTCAAGGTCATCATGCTCAAAGATATCGCCTTTGTGACTGCCGGGGATGACGTAGAGACAACCGTTCTCTTTATTTGCTGCATCAATCGCTGTCCACGTCCCGACGGTTGTTTCTGTGTTAAATCGCCTGCGGAAGTAAAACTTATCTTGGTGCCAGGGAAAACCGAGCCCAATCTTAGGGGATTTCCAGATAAACAGGTTGTTAATACCGAGGATATCCGGACCGAGTAGGTCAACGAGAGGGTCGGTGAGACGCGGGTCACGGACGCGCGCAAGGAATTCTGGGCAGTAGCAGCTCGGATGATGAATCTTATGCATCGCATAGATGCCGGACTCCTCCACTTTCCCATCCCTGACGAGGGCATTCTGATCGATATGGGCGGATGGAAACGGACGTTTTCCATCAACGATGTCTTCTGCAACTTGCCGGAGTATATCGTTTTCTTCTTCGGTGAACACGTCTAAGCGAATCAGATAGCCGTTCTCGTTCCAGTGTGCAAGTTCGTCCGGGTTCAACCTGAAATCCTGTGTTTGTGACATTGATTCTGTATTCATAAAAACCTCCTGTTTGTTCCAATTTACCTTTTTAAGGAATTGTAACGGGCAGTTTTCCTGTTGCCTGTCTTTTGCCGAATAATACCTCCATAGCAGCGACAAGAGAATAGGTGTTTCCATTGTAGGCAGCGATAGCGCAGGCAACATCAGGACATTTGCCAAGTAGATATGGCGATGTGATAGAAACAACTACAATCGGAACGCCAGTTTTTTGGCTTAACTGGTGAATCAGGTTAGCTTGCTGCACATTGGCAATTCCTGCCACAATAACCGAAGTTTTCGTTTGTAAGAATTCATGTATTGTCTTCTGTGCGTCCGCTTGAAGTGGAAGCAAAACATCTGATATGTTAGTGAGGTCAGTATGTGCCCTGAAGAAAGCTTTTGAAAACGCCCGCGATGGACTGATAAGTAAAACCTGTTCCTGTGGTGCCTCCGCTAAAGGAAGGAGCCCGTCGGTGTTCTTAACAAGAGTTATTGCCCGTGTTGCAATAGTTTCCGCGATTTTTCTATGTGCTGTACTTCCGACACGTGAAAGGTTTTCATCGCCAGATGTGCGTTCAAAAAGTCCCCAGGTGTTTTTAGTTTTTAAGATACGGCGGACTGCGGTGTTGAGGTGCGTTTCGGAAATATCTCCGCTCCGGACCGCCTGGCGGAGTGCGTTATAAACGCGCTGCTGTTTTTTCAAGGTGCCGGACATGAGTACGATATCGGCACCTGCCTGAATAGCTAAGACCGCGGCGTTGCCGATTTCGTATTGGGCATCAATCGCCTGCATCTCCATATCATCGGTAATGATGAGCCCTTCAAAACCGAGCTGTTGGCGGAGGAGTTTTGTAAGTATTTTGTGTGAAAGCGTCGTTGGCAGTTCATCGTCAAGCGCGGGGTAGAGGATATGTGCTGACATAATCGCCGCGACCCCGGAGGCAATCGCTGCACGAAACGGAACAAGTTCAACGGTGCTGATTCGTTCCTTTTCATGTGTAACAATCGGCAGATTTTTGTGCGAGTCAACGTCGGTATCCCCATGTCCGGGGAAATGTTTAGCTGTGGCCATGACTCCGTTGCGTTGTAGTCCTCGGATGTAGGCTTTGCCAAGTTGGGAAACAAGTGTGGGGGATTCACCATAGGCGCGAACGCCGATGACCGGGTTGCGTGGGTCCGTGTTGACATCCATCACTGGAGCGAAATTGAGATTAACGCCAACGGCTGCTAATTCAATAGCGGTGAGTTCACCCGCTTTTTCTGCCAGTGCCTGCGAACCGGTTGCACCTAATGCAAGATTGCCAGGCAGTACTGTTGCACCTTTCTCCAACCGGACGACATTTCCGCCCTCTTGGTCTATTGCCATAAATAGCGGAATAGCGTTCGGGGTCTGTTGTGCAACCTGCTGGAGTCCCGCTGTCAGCGCGGCTACCTGTTTCGGAGTTTGGATATTCCTTCCGAAGAGGATAAATCCGCCTACAAATCGTTTGGTGATATGTGCTTCAGCTACCGAACTTACCTGTTTCCCACCGATACCGACGATAAGGAGTTGCCCAATCTTTTCGGCTACGGACATTCTATTGAGGCGCATATCTATTTCTGCATCGGTAAGGGCGCGGGCAGGCATTGCAACGCAAAGGATTAAGAATAGAGATAAGAGAAGTTTGAAGTTCATGAAAAATTGCACCTCCCTAATAGGTGTTATCGGTAATTAGATTGGCAATTGGCTGTTGGCTTCGCTGGTTATTGGAAACCTATGGAAACCGTTAGAAACTGTTAGAAAGAGAAGAGGTCTCCTATATTTCTTGCTAATTGCTAATCGCCAATCGCTAATTGCTAATTTTCGAAAGTGCTTTGAAGTACTGCCGAAGTTGTTCCCTATATTGGAATGGGATGTTCTCTATCTCCTTGGCGTTGGGTGTAGCTTCTAACTTGCGTACGATTTCCAGAAGTTCGGGGTGGAGCGGTGGCACCTCTTGTAAAGGGACAGACGGCTTTTTAGCGGCTTCTGCCCTCCGTTGTCTACCGACATCCCGTTTCTGCAAAGATTTCAAACTGTCAAGCATACGGGTCAAGATACGTTGCTGCTTATCAAGCACTTGGTCATCAAGTGTGCGTTGTGCCAGTTTTTTCTCGACATCCTCCATTTCTTCAGCAATATTTTTTAAGCTACCGAGCACTTCTGCTGCCTGTTCCGCCATTTCAGCGAGTCGTTCCATCGCCTCACGGATACGTTGTTGTTGTGAAGCGAGTCGTTCGAGTCTTTGTTGGAGGTTAGGCGTTTGTCCCTGTTCCCGCATCTGCTGGCTGAGGGTTTGTGCCATTTCATTCAGCTGTTCCTGGTTTTGGGCGAGTTGTTGCAGCTGCTCCATCATATTTTGTAGACCGCTACCGCCCATCTGTTGGTTCATTTGTGCCATAGCGGTAAGGAGGTCGTCCACTGCCTGATTGATGTCAGCAAGCCCACTTTTTTGAATAGGGAGCGCGAGCCCTGGTTCTCTATCCTCTAAGGCGCGTGCGGCGCGGGTGAGTGCATCGCTTGAGGTATTGAGTCGCCAGACAATCCGGGGCTCTATTTGCATCTGCTGTTTTCCAAGTTCCCACAGTTTTTCGGCAAGTTGTGTAATTCCTTTCGCCGCGCTAAGTTCTGCAGCAGCGAGCTGTTGCAACTGCTTAATCTCATTCGGGATGTAGTCATTGAAGGTTGCAGCACCGAGAAGGTCATTCGTTTGATTGATGACGTTTTCATGAAGGTGCGAGAGGTGGAGCCCGCTTTTAACAGCCTCGCGCATTGCGGTCAGTGCTTGGTCGGCATTTGCCCCCTCCATGAATTCCAGGGCGTTATCTAACCCCTGTGCAAGTGCACTCAACGTGTCCTCCGCCTTTCTACCGGTTTGTAGTGCGTCCTGCTTTTGAGCGTTGCGTAGATTTTCGCTGGTATCTTGTAGTGTTTCGGAAAGTTTTTCGTCGCGTGCGAACTGGTTGAGCCGCTTGACTTCATCGGCAATTCTTTGCGTTTGCGGTGCGGCGGTCTCTTGCGACTCGGCTAATTCAGACATTTTATTACCGAGCGTGTCCAATTTTTCGCTGAGTTTATCAGATTCCTGCTGAATTCGGGTCTCCTTTTGTGCAGCATCTGATAGTTCAGCCTTTTCGGATAGTGCGGTGTTCTCAACATTTTCCGAGGCGGGTGTAGTATCCACTTTGTCCATTAATTGCTTTTGCTGCTCCGCAAGTGCTTTTGCCTGTTTTGCCGAGGCTTCCAATTCCTGTTGCAGGAGAAGTTGTTGATAGAGCGATTTCATACGTTCTAACTGCTGTAAGAACTGTTCCTGATTGAAATTGGCTTCTGTCATAGCACTTTCCTGTTCGGTCAATTCCTGTTGTGCGAGGGCTTCCGCCAATTTTTTCAAAATTTCTTTATGTTCTTCAGAGAGTGCTTTCTCCATCAATTCCTGAAGTTCTTGATATTTCTGAACGGTTTCAGGTTCAAAGAGTTGGTTTTTCTGCATTTCGGTGGCGGTCTGTTCCATCTCTGTGATGAGTTCGTTTGCTTTCTGCTCAATTTCTTGCTGTGCGTCGACGACCTGCTGCATCAGTTTTTCGTCTGTGAGCGTCAGTTCTTTAGATTTTCGGATTTTATCGAGGAGTTCATCGACTATTCCGGTAGCGTCAGCTTGTTCGTCAAAGATTTCATCAAACCCGCGTTGTTCCGCTTCCTGTTCAGCGGCGATGGAATCGTATAATTCATCCAGGGTCGGAAGACGCAACGTGTATGTGCGCGATTTTCCGATGTTGGGGCCGGAGACGTTATCCACGTCAACCGCTTGCACATAATAGGAGACTGCCTCACCAGGGAAAAGCCCAATCGGGTCAACGTCCCATGTATATTTAAGAGAGATTAAGGTTTGCAATGGAGCGGGGGAGGCAGCGGTGCCGATAGGCATCCGTTTTAGCGGAATAGTGACAGGGTCAAAACCTTCTTTCTGTATGCGATAAACTAATTGGACCCCGTGAATGCCGTAATCATCTGTCGCTTCAACGTCTAATTTTACCTGCATAGCATTGTCTAAAACGATGTCTTTGCTAGGTTCAATAATTTCAACTTGCGGGGCAGTGTCTTTAAAGACATTGAGCGTATAGTCGGGCGGCGCAGGGTTTGTCAATCCATCTGTGTCAAGGAGCTGAATGTTGTAAGTTCCCGCCTGTTCTGCGATAAAACTGCCTACCATGTGCGTTGTCTCTCTGATTGTTAGTGGAATCGGTGTACCCGAATCAAAGACTATATGTGCTTCGGTGAGCGGTTTGTTGCTTTCTCCTGTAAACACTACCTCTGTTCCGAGGAGCACTTGGATATCACCGGTGTTCGCTTCAAGCGTCTGTGTAGGCAGTTGCGTATAAGCCGGGTAGCTAAGTTGGAGTTGAAACGTTTTGAGTAGCGGTTCATGGCTCACCGCAATTTGGTAATGCGCGGAGGTTACGTCTTTCGTTTTGACATAGTATTGCAGCGAACGGTCAACGGTTTCAAGTGTCGCTTGATATAAAATGTCAGTCGGTTCACGTTGCATCGGTAGCGATTGCCATATTTCTTCCTCCGCTGTAGGGGGTGGTTGCTGTGGCACGTTATCCGGTTGTGCAACCCGATAGTAGAGGGAAACAGGGGCTCCGAGGTGTCCGCTGACTTTCGCAGTTATGCTAACATCTGCCCCCTGTTTGATTTTGACGTTCCCCGGGTGTATCTCTTCAATTTGTGCAGTAAAGCCTTCTTGTGGTGTTTTGGGTAATGTCTGGAAGGCTTGTGTGAATCCGTTAAGTGCGGTGGGCAAAAGAAGGGTAGTGAGCAGGAGAAGTCCCACAGCAAGCACTGCAATACCTGCATTCCGCTTAATCCCCACAAATTCGCGTTGAAAAACCTGTTTCAATTGAATAGCCTCAATATCGTGCTGCGTTTGAAGAATCAGTGCCTCAATGAATTCTGCTGCGTATCCGAATCGGTTATCCGCGAGTGTGGGCTTGAGTTGGATAGCACTGAGTATGCGGTTTTCGTAGCCCGGATAGGTTTTCTCAAGATAAGCAGCGACTCTCATATCGGTCAATTTCTGTGCTATGGGATAGATGAGGTAACGAAAGGTGGTATAGATAACGCCGCCGATGAAAAGGAGAACGATAGCGATATCAATAAAGCGGTGCGCGAGGAGTTGAAAGCAGAGTAGTGCTATCACTGCTATAAGGGCGACGGTGCGAATCCATGTGAGTAAACTTTCAGATACGATGAGCCATCGCCACGTTCGTCTAACAGTGCGAAGTCGAGCAATGAGTCGTTGATAAATCTGATTGACGTTTTGGTTTTGCATTACAGTTCTCCTTGGAACGGTTATCGGTCGTCAGTTAGCGGCACACGGCGCGTGCCTACTCCTTTAATCTTCAGTGCGTTAGGACGTAAACGGCGATGTTAACCGCCATCTTTGCTGCGAGTTCGCGAACTTGGGGTGTGTCATCTGGGTGGACCCTTGGGTCTTCTAGACCGTCGCCAATATCCGCGCTATAGGCATAGTAGAGTACCATGCGTCCATCGTGAAAAATGCCGAATCCTTGTGCTGGCTCTGAGTCATGTTCATGGATTTTAGGGAGCCCTGGCAGGTCATAGAAACAGTGATAAATCGGGTGTGAGTTAGGTATAGGTTGCAATTCCTGTTCGGGAAAAACCCTGCGTATTTCACGTCTGAAACTCTTATCCAATCCGTAGTCATCATTTGCGAAGAGAAACCCCCCCTGTGTCAAATACCGCCGCAATGCCTCAATCTCGCTATCTGTCAAGCGAATATTTCCGTGCCCCACTAAATAGAGCATAGGATATTGATAGAGGGCATGGTCGGTAAGTTTGAGAATAACCCTATCATCTGCTGTTTCAATATCGGTGCGCTCTCGGAGTATCCGTAACCAATTGCCGATAGCAGAGGGGTCTCCGTACCAATCGCCACCCCCGCTATATTGGACTTGTGCTATGGTGAAAGGTTCGCCTGCATTCTGTGTGCCAATTGTTAGCCAAAACAGCAAACAACAAGTGACGATGAGATGGATTCGCGAAGGCGGGGTTTTCAATAGTTTAGATAATCTATAAAGTTTAGACATCGCTTTACTCCCAGGGTGATTTGGTTCTCCATATTTTCAAGTGCTCTCTTCTGTAGGAGCGAGCTTTGCTCGCGACCGAGTGCCATCAGTGCTTTCCGCGTCATCTCTTTCGGTCTTCTGTAGGAGCGAGCTTTGCTCGCGACCGCCACTGCAAAAATGCTGAAAACTAAATAGCCCTGGCTTTACTCCTTTATGGATTAGACTAACCCAATCCGTTTTCGTATAAACCATTCTGTCCCTAACAGCCCGACCACCGTAAGGAGGATGAGTGGGTTTGCCCATAAATCACGTTCCTCATCAACGAAGATAGGTTTCTGTTCTATCTTAATTTTTTCATGGAGCGATTGTGCCTCCGCCATAGTGAGATAGGTGCCGCCTGTTCGTTCTGCGAGCTGTTTGAGTAGCGTTTCGTTGAGTTGCGGCGATTCCAGCTCTGCAAGTTGCGGATGCACGTGGATATTAATTTCATCTTCCCCTAACGGAACATTGTCTGCGATGCCCGTAGCCCGAATTCGGTAAGTGCCCTTTTCGTCAACTGTCAGTTGTGCAGTATAGATACCCGCGTTCCTGTTCTCTGTTTCTGTCGTTTCAATGTGTGTTCTCAGTGGAAACGTCGCGCCTTTCGGGGTTGTGACGGACACCTGAATTTCGGCATCGGTTTGTGGCTGAAAGGTTTGTGAGTACGCTCTTATAGTGAGTTGTGCTGTATCTCCCTGTGCATAGGTCGGTGCTGTGGTAGTGAGATATATCCTATTCACATCTGATTGTTGCCCCATCCATCGGAGGGTTTGTGCCCAGAAACGGGGATATACTGTTTGATATGCGGTATCTCTGAAAGCACCCACGCCGAAGTGCCAATTCCATACACCTTCAGCGGCGATGAGGAGGCTTTTCCCGAGCCCAACACGTTGAAAAAGGAGAATTGACTCTCCGCCCTCGCTTTCAATCAATGAGGTGGCCCCTGCCCGCAACTGGAATCCGCGAAAAACGCGAGAGACTGGGGGCAGGTTTTGCCAAAGCTTGGTATTACGTTCATAAGTGTCGCTGAGCTGGAGTATCGGGTGAAACGCACCGGCTTGTGTGAGGGACAGCGCGAAATCCGCCTTCTGTTCGCGACATCCGTTTGCTGGAATTTGAATAGGCAGCAGTCTTGAGAGTGTGGTATTTCTGAAGCCGTTTCTGCCAAGTGCGTTATGCGATGGCAGAAAAATAATCGCTTTTCCATGCATTTCCACGAACTCAATAATCATCTCCTGTTGTGCCACGGTCAGATGTTCTGCTGAAAGGTCACCTAAAATCAGCACATCATATTTGAAGAGTGCCTCACGGGTTTCGGGGAACCGGGGGGGCTGCCCCGGAGTTTCCTGTGGATAATAACTCCTGCTTTGGTTTAGCAGAGATTCCGGGCGCGCCTTTGCCGATAGCACAGTCGTAGTGGTTTCAAGGTCCGGGTCCCGTTCTAAAACGCGTTTGAGGAATGCATATTCCCAGCGGGGTCTGCCTTCCAAATAAAAAACTTTGAGTTTCGCTTTCACGACCTTTAGCGAAAAGGTTTTCTGATTATTTGCGTCAGTTAGTTCACCTGTCAGCGTTGGCAGCATGACCTTATACTGAAAATTCCCCTCTGTTTCGGGAGTCATTTTTAAAGTCACCACGTGTTTCGTGCCTTGTGCTGTTTCGGGCTCTGTTGCATCAGGTGCAAAGGTAAGCATTGCCGCATCAACGAGGCGGTTGCTATCTGCTTCACGCATAGACACGCGAGCGGATTCTGTCGTATATCCCGTTTGCACAACCGTGACCCGAATGACGTTTTCATGCCCAGTATAGACAATAGGTGCAACGTCGACGTTCTGAATTTGAATGTCTTTCGGGGGGTGTGTTGAGCCGAGCCCGATAGCATGAACGGGTGTTTCCAGCGCGACGATGTCCTCTATCTGGAAATTTGAGCCGTTATGTGCCCCGTCGGTAATGAGTACAACGCCTGCGGTGGGTTGTCCTTTCCACGCGTGCGCTGTCTCCTGAAGCGCAGTTCCGATATCGGTGAGGTTGCCCATCGGCTCAAATCCTTCCGTTGGGATTGTACTTTGGTAAAGTCCCGTATCAAAGCGGTAGAGGTGAAGTTTATATTTGCTCTCCAATGTTTGCAAAAATTGGCTCGATTCATCGAACAGGAGATGATTCACTTTACTAATACGTGAGCTGTCGGTTTCACCGGCGGGTGTATCTTCTAGTGCCATACTTCGGGAGGTGTCCACTAAGATAGAGAGGTGCGTCGGCGGCGTAACGTCCTTTTTTTCCATAATGACCGGTGCAAGTAAACATCCGAGTAAAATCGCGGCAGCGAGGATTCGGAGTGCAATAAGTGCAAAACGGTGTGTGCGCTGCAGCGGCCGTTTTAGTTGAAAATATCCGAAAATGGTGATACCCGCCACGATGCCAATTCCGAGGGCAACTGCCCAGGCTGGTAAAAAATATGTGAATCGCATTCTTTTTCTGTTGTTTCTTGTGATATATTCTAAAATTATAGTCTATGTCAAGGGGAGTTGTCAAGACAATTTTAAAATTTCGCAGCGTTTGTCAAGAAACATTTTTAAAGAGAAAGGCAGGCACCCAAAATTGGATACCTGCCTATTGCGTTCAAAGTTGAATGTTCTGCTACTATTGGGCCCAATGCCACGGATGCGTTCCCCAGTTGCTGTTACAGGTGCCGTTGCTACAAAGTGTGAAGGTCACACTACACCCAGGGCGACTACACGTGAAAACTGTCGTATGGTTGTGCGTTGCTCCCGAAATGCAGGTCCAATACGTATGTCCGGCACTACAGGTCTGGCGATGTTCAAACCGGTTGCTCACCTGCTGACTACAAGCTTGCCGCGCACACGAAACGGTAGGAGCGGGATAGACGTGCGTGTGTGACTCACATGCATAGAAACTAGTGACTGTACAGGTATTTCCATTGGAATCAGTTTCGGAACAGCTTGCTTGGAGAGAGTGCTCGGTACCATCACATTCGTAGTGTGCATGATAGGATGAACAACTCTCATACACCCATTCGTGGTCTGATGCGTTGATTTGACACAGGTATCCGACATGTGTATTATCGCCACACGGTGCGGTGCCCCATGCGTGGTTGCTTGCCTCACTATTTGCGTAGGTATGTCCACAAGCACCGGTGGTTGGACACGCGGAACACCCGTCGGTGCAGAGATTGCAGTCGGGGGTGTTATCGGTAGTTAGGACGAGGAAGTCTAAATTGATTATATTCCGGGCATTATTAGCTTCGTTTCCTTGTTCCGGGGCACACTTATGTCCCTTCGCTTTCGGAGCGCACTTCGGCGTGACACTCACCATGGGATCCCCAATATTCTGCTGTAACGCTTTTTTGGCAGTTGCCTCAAGGGTTACTTTCGCCCACGGATTCGCGTCCAAAGGTGTGGGGGAGGTCGTAGATACATCAATTTTTTTCACAGAAATATAGAGGTCAAAGGAACGTTGCTTCTTTCCTTCACCGAAGACACTATGTTTTTTCTTGACCGCTTTTGCTTTTGCTTTCCCATCTGGACTTGTTTTGACGATTTCGCCATATTCATAGGATTTACTGTCCGGAGTATGGCTGGTCTTCATCACAACATTCGTATAGTCAGGTGCCTCGATGGAGCCCTGGTCGCTGGTAAGTTCCGCATACGCATACGCATTATAGTCTATAGTTTTACCTCTCACAGCAAACGGCTGTGCAGACACACTTATCTCCGCCAGGCCTTCTAGACTATAAATCGTTCCAAAAAAATCGTTTAGCCCTTTGAGAATGTCTGCGTATTTGCGGGAACTGACATGGAATGGGTTATCGACGACAACCTTGTTTCCCTTGCCAACGTTAACAGGATAGTCTGGGGCAGGTTCAATCCAATCATGTAACACGGTTTTGCTGAGTATTTTGACAGGCCCCCCCAGTGGATGCGTGTATGATACAATACCCGCGAAGAAAAGTGTTAAAAAAAACAAAGATAAATGTCTCATTGCTTAGAAACCTCCTGTGTGTAGGGATTGATGTTATAATCCCATCCACTGAGTTTTGATAGTTCTTCATCGGATGTCTGGTTTAAGTGGATTCTAATCAATTCAGCATCTCTGCCGGAGTGTCCTGTCCGCATGACCGTGCGGTTGCCGACCCAATTTCCATGTTTCAGTGCCACAGGAACCTCGCGCTCAATTTCATCATATATGAACTCATAGTAGTATCCTGTTTTTTCGCGAAACGTGCGACCGTCCGGCAGCGTGATTAGGTTCCAATTGGGGCTATCCTTCCCAAGGTCCACCCTCAGTACATCTATAAATCTGTCAAAATCCTCGGCCCAAAAAGTCATTGCTTCCGGGTAATCCAGAGTGTTTTGAAGTATCCAATCCATTCTATCAGCACCTATCCCAGGGCTCCCTTGAATAATGAAAGGTTTCTGAGGTCCATCACGGACACCAATCATCACGGTTATGGGTACATCATTTTCTTGATAGAATTTTTCGGATTCAATAAACTTCGGCCAGATGTCGGCAATAGGGCGTTTTGGGTTATACGTTTCTATTATCTCGAAGAGAATCGCCTCAAATGTCTCTATCTCCGCTTCAGAGACATCAGCTCGGTAAACGCCAATCCATTTTTGTGGGCATTTGAGGTGTTCAGGAACTCCATCCGCAAAGAGTGGATTTGAGGATGTCTGTCCACTGGGATAAGGGATGTCGGTGGGCGGTTCCGCCAGCTCGCGTGGCGTATTCGCTGTCTCTATTGCACCTGGTGATGTTTTGTGCCAGTGGTCCCCGTGCCAGTATCCACTTTCCTTCGTTTCACCGGGCGGCGGGGGTTTGGCAGCATCCTGTGTGTTCCGTTCCGCAATGTCCGCCTCCATCTTTTGGATGACTTCATCGGATGGCGGCTCAAAAACAACCTCGGGTTTCGTATCGATGTTCTGCTGTGTGAACAGAAAAACACCGACGGTTATAAGTAGTAGAATGAGGACAGCGAGTCCGCAAAGCATTTTTCGTTTCATGAGAACATTCTCCTTATTGAAAGGCTGCTCACTTTGCACCACTGTCGTCTGATAGCGGGCAATGTGATTCCGGTTGTGAGTTTGGACACGGCGATTTTTCCGGCCGCTCCTTATTACACCCCGGCTGTGTCCATCCCATACAAGCGGGAGTGTCTGAGTCTCTCTGTGTCGCAGCAATCATTTTGATTGTGCCAAACAACAGACACCCACTCATCAAAACAATCAGCGCCGTGGTGAAACCTATCTTGCGCCAGCGGTGCCTTTTCGACTGTGAGGTGTCCTGACGTTTTAGGAACAAGAATCCCCATAACGAAATAGCAAAGGCAACGACACTGAGGCGGAGCCCGTGCTGTGCAAAAAAGAGTGCACAAAACATGCTAACGATGAGGCCTCCGAATGCAGCCACGGCGGCTATATTGACGTTTGTCGTTAAAAGTTTCGTTTTCACGATTATATATCCTCCGCTAAAATCTGTCAAGTCACATCGAAGTGTTAATCGTTCTGTTATAGCTTATCGTTGTGCATAATAAGCTTTCGCACCAAGAATAACCACATTTCCCCCCGCTTGCGGGGGGATAAAGGGGGGTCTTAATGCATTGAAGCATGCGCCACTGCAACGAAAAAAAGCCCGTGACACGAGACACGTCGTGTGAGACGAAGTGCCTGTCCGGGCGCGAAAATGTGGCAGCGACCAATGCCTGCGATGTGACTTTGTCCACTGAATAAATTAACGAATGTGAAATAGGGGGGGCTGATAGTTAAAACACATCGGAAGTAGTACGCGCAGACTCATCCTATTGCTGTGCGGGAAACGGGTAGCAGAGGTAATGACATTCTCAAATGTGGTGTTCGTACATCGGTTTTGCATTATCAATTCCCCCGTGCGGTAAAATGTGATTCGCGGTAGTGCAACTGTCCACTTCTTTGCAATGTTATGTTACACGCGTGTCCTATTCCCAACTATCCTAAATTACGTCTGTTTTGCGTGCAAGGTTTCAAAAATTTCATCTTTTCAGGACAGACGCGGCGCGTTGATAAGTCCTTATGTCATTGGAAACCATTAGCAATTAGCGATTGGCAATTAGCAAGAGAAAGAAAAGAGGGCTCTTATATTTCTTGCCAACGGTTTCCAACAGCCAAATATAGTAGGATTTAGAATTAATTGGACATTTTAAGCATCTCGGATACGAAACCGCACTTACCGGGGATGTTGTCCAACAAACTTTTAGCTTGTGGCCGCACCCGCACAAACTGGAAAGTTTGTGCTACGAAATGTTCCAATAATTATATGCTTTACTATAATACTTGACTTTGGACAGGGCCATTTAGTTTTACAACTTCACTTTATATATGTGTATATGTTCCCCTAGTATTCGGGAAACCAACAGCACGCGCCTTAATATCGCGTGCACAGCACGCTCCTACAGAAGAGAACGCTTGAACCTACGGGGTTTCAATATCACGTGCACAGCACGCTCCTACAGAAGAGGTTTGTTGAACACCCGGCGAAAAATATGGAGAACTAAATAACCCTGTGACTTTGGAAAGGGGGGCGTAAAGTTTTCGTACACCCGTTCAGTATTCGGGCAAACGGTTTCCCGCTCCTATAGTAGGGCTATTCAGCACCCGTCGGGTTGCATAGGGTTATGATGTGCAATGGGGTTTGCTACTACAAACCGTTTTGTGACGGGCAATAAATGGTTTCCCTACTACGAGCACCGCTCTGATGAGCAAGGAGTCACACTGTAGGCGCAGACCGTTTTAAACATCAATAGATTAACTTGATATAGAAACTTTACATACCCGACATTATGTAGGAGCGTGCTTCGCACGCGATACCTTTTTAGATAGGCAGACACTCTTAAACTCCGCGTCTTCCGCGTTCTCCGCGACAATCCGCGATTTGCGGCGGACTCGTCCAAATGCGACGTGCATTCAGACAAAAAAACGCTAAAACTATAATCACAAAACTTGGATTGTTACCCATCGGACAATCCGCGAAATCCGTGTAATACGCGAAATCCACCCTTCCCCTCTTCCATCCTTCCATTTATCATAGTACAAAAACTTTACACACTCCTTGACTTTTCATGCAACCTATTATAAAATCTTGCTAGCCAAAGGAGGGCATCATGACACAAAAATTCATTCTTATATTTGCGTTAATAGTTCTCATCACATTCGTAGGGTGTGTCCCTGGGGATGGAAAACACACCAGCAACAAACCCGCTGGATTTCTCTGGGGAATTTGGCACGGGTGGATAGCACCAATTTCGCTCGTTTGGCACCTATTTAATCCAGATATCCGCATCTACGAACCCTATAACACAGGCGGATGGTACGATTTCGGGTTCTATACTGCCGTGATTAGTGGGTTTGGCGGCCTCTCCCTTTTCCGGAGGGAAACGTGAAACAGAACTTCGTTGGTAGTAAGAGAACCATTCATTGCTCGTTCAACACTTAAACCAGAGGAGAAATTCCAAAAATGAAAGTCTTAGTCATCGGCGGAACAGGCAACATCAGCCGCGGGATTGTTGCCGCATTACAAAATCGGAACTATGAAGTCGTCCTATTTAACCGGGGACAACACATCGACCCGCCCCCACCAGATGTCCGCGTAATCCACGGCAATCGGCAGCACCGCGACGATTTTGAAGCGAAAGTCGGCACGGAACGCTGGGATGCTGTCATAGATATGATTAGCTTCAACGCAGACGATGCCGCATCCGTACTCCGCGCATGCAGGGACCGTGTCGGACACCTCGTCCACTGTTCAACGGTCATGACTTATGGCCCGCCGTTCAGCGGCATCAATCTTCCAGAGACAGCCCCGTTGCAAGGCACATCAGGCTACGGGCTCGGTAAAATTGCAGCGGATAACCTGCTCCTATCAGCACATGACCGTGACGGATTTCCTGTAACTATTTTCAAACCCTCCTATACACACGGCCCCGGTATGAATCTACACCGACAGGTAGGTGGAGATGGAAGTTGGCTCGATAGGCTACGAAAAGGGAAACCGATTCTCTCCGCAGGCGATGGACTGAACTATTTTCAATTTCTATCCTCACGGGACGCGGGCGTTGCCTTTACAGATGTGCTCGGTAAATCACAGTGCTTCGGTGAAATATATAACCTCGTCCACCCGCAGGCGCGCACCTGGGACGAATGGCACCGCGCAGCAGCCGATGCCCTTGGCGTTGAAATAGAGCTCGTGCATGTATCGCAAGAAACGCTTATCGCAATGGCGCCAGAGCGATTCAGCGGTTTACGGGGGAACTTCGGACACACACAAATCTTCAGTCATGCCAAACTCGCAGCCGCACTGCCCACGTTCGAACCGAAAATTCCGGTAACCGAGAGCGTGGCAGAAAACATTGCTTGGATGGATAAACACAATCGGATACCGGACAGTGATGCAAACGATTTAGAGGACCGGATTATTGAGACGATTCGCAACCTACCCCGTATCCAATAGAGCAGAGGTGACACTATGATACACATTAAATCCGCATTAAATTCAGAGAGATTGGACCGCGTTGAACACGACCTGCGCGAAACCGGTTTCCATATCATTGAGCACGTGATTACGGCTGACGAGGCTGACGAGGCGCGCGAAGCGATTTGGGAGATGGTCAAAACAGACATCGCTAACGGATACGACCACAGCTACGGCGATGGTAAAATCCGCCGGGTCTGGGCAATCGTCGGAAAATCGCCTATCTTCCGACGACTCATTCAGCACCCGACCGTTGTGGCAGTCTGGAAACGGATGCTGGGAGAGGATATGATTGCTTCTACCTTCACTGCCAATATTGTCGGCCCTGGCGCGCCAGCAGGCGGATGGCATATTGATTACCCGTATTGGGCGATGCAAGCCCCATTTCCATCGGGCTCGTTGACAGGACAAACGGTATGGATGTTGGACGAGTTCACCGCAGAGAACGGCGCAACCGCATGCATTGCCGGTTCACACAAAACGCTGCGCCGCCCCGAATTAGGAGAAGCGGAGGGGCTCGAGATGAGCGTCGCTGTCGCCCCGAAGGGCTCTATCCTATTCACGAACGGCGCAATCTGGCACCAGTGTCTTCCTAATGTTACAGATGCACCGCGCGTCGGGTTGCTCGGTATGTATAACCGCTCCGTCATCTACCCGCAAGAGGATATGCCTCGGCAGTTAACCGATGAGGTATTAGTAGATGAAAGCGATGTGCTGAAACAGTTGTTGGGCAGAAAAATTCCGTTCCGTGACCCTGACCATGGACAAAATTGGCATCGGACAGATACAGGCTTCCGCCAAGCATAGGAGTGATAATATGTCATATTTGAAAAACAACTACCATTGGCTACTCTTCATCATAGTTATTTTCGGAAGTATTGGGGCTGTCGTGTTTACACAACAGGACACTGACACCGAACCGAACGTTATTTTTGAGCCGCCATCCCCGGAAGTCCTCCAGCAGATTAAGGACGACATCGCAGCACGGAACGCGCAGGACGCGGTCAAACCCCCGCCTCCCGGTGAAACCGCGGAAACAGGATATTGGCATGGTGACCACTGGCATAGAACTGCCCCTGCGGAAACGCCCGTAGATATGCAGCGCAATGAGGATCAGTATGGAGTCACACGGCAAGGCACGCGGTATCTCAAGAACCCTGACTGGGCAGACCGTACCGAAGCACATGCAATCCCCACAGGCCCACCCCTCAATCTGAATTGGGCAGACATTAACACTAGGAACACGGCGAACTGGTATGATCCGCGCGTATGGGAATCTTATCGCAACTTCTGGGGATTTGATCGCCCCAAGGCGAGAACGGATGGGACTGTCCCGTATCGTGCCAGATTAGATAACTATGGGACACCGCTTCAACAGTTTGAAAATGTCTCACTGGTGGTCAAGTGGAGCAAGCGTAGAGGTTTTCGTCCGACACCTGAGCAGTTCGCTGAACACCAAGCACTGACTGCACGCTACGACACGGCACTATCATTGGGAGACGATTCGACAGCCGAGTCCTTACGGAGTCAGATTGCTGAACTTGAGGCATCCGCGCAAGGAGAACTGCCCGACCCGACCTCCTATTTCTCGACGTCCTATGGGGACCCCTACCCGGATTGGGAGAACCTCTCTGACATTGAAAAAAGTAGGATGAATAAGGAAGAGGAGGCAGTCGGCATCAGAAACCTTTACAAACGATTGGGTATTGAACATCTGTATGAATATTATGAAAAACCGTAACTTACGCCTGCCCGTGAATACCACAGAAACACACAACACCATACCTCTTAGCCCAGTATGGGCGATATGTTTATAAAAACAATCGTGTCAAAAACTTTACACCTCCACATTTTTGAAATTTGTTGCAAATTCCCCCGTAATCCGTTATACTTTAAGAAAATGAAAGTGTTGTTTGGAGGACACATTCTGTCACCTTTGAGGAGAAACACATGACTTATGTTGCAGTCCAAACGCAGCTGACTCCCGAGGAATATCTCGACTGGGAACGGAAGGCAGCGACGAAACATGAGTATCACAACGGACAGATAGTCGCAATGTCCGGGGCAAGTTATGAGCACACGCTTATTGCAGCGAATATGGTAGCTGAAATCCATGCCCAATTGAAAGGGAAACCGTGTACGGTTCATGCAAGTGATATGCGCGTAAAAACGTCATCAACGGCCTCCTATTTCTATCCGGATGTCGTTGCCGTTTGTGGTGAACCACAATTTGAGGATAACTCCTTCGATGTGCTTCTCAACCCGGTGCTTATAGTAGAAGTGCTTTCCGCCTCAACTGCTGCTTACGATAGAGGCGAAAAGTTTGAGCACTACAAGCAAATCACGTCGTTGCAAGAATATATCCTCGTTTCACAGGATAGGGTTCATATTGAACATTATCGTTGTCTCGGTGCTGAGTGGATATTAGCTGAATTTCGCTCGCTTTCGGATATGCTTTCCCTCCCTTCCATAGAATGTGCACTGTCTCTGCGGGACATCTATGCACGGGTCAAAGTAACCCGCGATAATCCGTGATTCAGATTTTCAGTGCCGGGTGCAGTTCCACAAGATACGGTGTAGCATCAGTTAACGTTTTATGTGCATCGGGCAATTTTGCAAGTTCCAACTTTGCATGATGCTGAATGTCCCATACTGATGGGAACTTATAAACTAACTCACCATTTTTGACAATCGGAATTAAGAGTGGAAACGCCCGTAGACATACAGCAAAATGAGGGGCAGTATGGTGTCACACGCCAAGGCACGCGGTATCTCAAGCACCCTGATTGGGCAGACTACCCTGAAGCACAGGCAATCCCCGCAGGCCCATCTCTCAATCTGAATTGGGCAGACATCAACACCAGGAACACGGCGAACTGGTACGATCTGCGCGTATGATAAATGCTTCTACGAATAGCCCAGCCAAAAACGATGAATTACCCCTATCGCATCCTTTACCCCCCTAACCCGCGATAGTCAAATCAACGTCCGACCTAGACAGCGAGCTGTTTTTCCACCCTTCCAATCTTCCAATCTTCCATCCCTCCCCCTAACTCTTCGCGATGTATTTATTGCTTTGCAGATAAATTCATGCTATAATTCATCACAGAAATCGATATTACAGAAAGAGAGACTTGTGAAAATACTAGGTATTGATACATCTTGTGATGAAACTGCTGCAGCGGTCGTAGCGGATGGCCGTGAGGTCCTCTCAAATGTGGTTGCCTCACAGATTGAAACACATCAGGCTTACGGTGGCGTTGTCCCGGAGTTGGCATCGCGTAAACACATTGAAGCAATCAACTATATCGTCAATAACGCGTTGACAGACGCGAACGTCACGTTTGACACCTTAGATGCTATTGCAGTGACAAACCGCCCGGGCTTAATCGGCGCGTTGCTCGTCGGGGTGGCGGCAGCGAAAAGTCTCGCCTACTGTCATAATCTTCCGTTGCTCGGCATTAATCATATTGAAGGGCATATTTACGCCAATTACATGGTGCATGACACCTTGACTTTTCCGCATATCTGTTTGACTGTCTCCGGTGGACATACGTTGCTTGTGGAGGTCCATGAAGGTTGGAAGTATAAAGTTCTGGGAACGACCCAAGACGATGCAGCGGGGGAGGTCTACGATAAGGTCGCGAAATACCTCGGACTCGGTTTTCCCGGCGGCAGAATTATTGATGAACTGGCACAGGAGGGTAATCCTACGGCGATAGATTTTCCACGCCCGATGCTCCGTAGCGGCAATTACCAATTTAGTTTTAGCGGTATCAAAACAGCTGTGCGGTATTTTATTGAGGAAGCGGAACGGGCTGGCACAGTGGATAGCGGTGAAATTCTCTTGGAAGATGTCGCCGCTAGTTTTCAAGCAGCGGTGGTCGAAGTGCTTGTCGCAAAGACGGTTCATGCCGCGAAAACGACAAGCGCACGCACCATCACCTTGACAGGCGGAGTCGCCGCGAACAGTCAACTGCGCGCCTCCCTGGAGACTGCCGCCGCCGAAATTGATGCAGCTGTCTATTATCCTCCGATTAAACTGTGTACAGATAACGGTGCAATGATAGCGGGCATCGCTTACGAAAAATATCAGCAAGGACTTCGGGACACGCTTTCTCTCAATGCTGCCGCGAACGGTTCAATAGTTGATGTCTAAACGGGGGAACACACGTGGAATCTGATTTACGGATAAAAGCAGCCGCCGATTGTCTAAAATCGGGCGGAATTATTGCAGTCCCTACCGATACGGTATACGGGTTGGGGGCGGACCCATTTAATGCCGAGGCGGTCCAAAAACTGTATACCCTAAAAGGGAGACCAGAAGCGAAACCGATACCCCTGCTCCTCAGTTCCGTTGAAGATGTAAAACAGGTTGCACAAAACCTCCCAGGCCTCTTTTTTCAGCTGACAGATAGGTTTTGGCCGGGGGGGTTAACAATCGTTGTGGAGGCAAAAAATCTGCTACCGCAGCTGACAGCGGGTGGCACTACTGTCGGGGTCCGTATTCCGAATCAACCGCTACTCTTGGAGATTCTTCAGGAATTTGGGGGAGCTATGGCAGTGACCAGCGCGAATTTGTCAGGACACCCCGCAGCAACTGCTCCCGACGAATTTGGCGCGGAGCTCATCTCCCGAATTGATGTGATTGTAGATGGCGGGAAAACACCCGGCCCGATTCCGTCAACCGTCTACGACATTTCTGTATCCCCGCCACAGATTCGCCGACACGGCGTAATTTCTGAAGAAACACTTACCGAGGCACTAATGTGTTACAGCAGACGTTCAAACAACTCCTGAAATTTCTCGCCACACCCACCGGAAATTGGGTCATACTTGGGCTAGCATGTGTGGTCATTTTGGCGGTCGTTTACCACAGATGGCGGCAAATTCAGGGATTGACGGTGGCGGTAATTCAGGAGGATACCTATTTTATCACCCGAGACGATAACAACCGATTGGCGATTGTCGTGTCCCTGCATCTCATCAATAAATCCAGCACCCCAATTCAGTTTCGCACATGTAAATTGAGTGGCTACTCCCCTAAACTACCACCCGAGCGATTGTTTTTAGAGGGATATGATAAGACCGTCGAACTGCCCTATCCGGAATACGACTCGTTTTCGGAAAGCGCGGAAAAATCGGACAACCCTAAGGCAGTGTACGTTCTCAATCCGTACACAGAGCAGCGGATGTGGGTCTATTACGAGTCCGGTATTGTGACATTGACCAATAGATTGCGTGCACCGATTGTGCTAAAGGATACAAATCGCAAACGGAAATCTATCCAGGTCGCCGTGCCACGCAATATGGAGCAGATTCAGCTGTATCGGGAGGCAGCAATGCGGTGGTGAGTTTAGCACTACGATGCTCGATTCATCTCAATCAGATGCGCGTCCGCTAATCCTGCCCGTACCTCTTCATCGTAACTTGTCACGACTACCTGATGCGCCTTGGCTAGCTCAGAGATAAAATCCATCATCGACGCTTTCCGTTCACTATCTAAATGCAAAGTCGGGTCATCGAATACAAAGAAACCGGGGCTCCCCAACACCTTAGCAAGTGCCACCTTGAAACAGAGGTACAGAAACATCTTCTCGCTTCCACTGAGCAACATCAAACTCCTATCAACACCGTCTATTGTGAGGGAGGGAAGTAGGTGCTGGCGTTGTAAGTCAATGCGTGTGCTTCCAAAAAGGTCTATATGTTCGAGCCAATTGTGTAGCGCGTCTTCTGCCGGTTTAAGGATTTGACGTTGGAGCGTTTCAATCGTCTTGTCAACACCGGCACAGGCGAGCTCTAAGCTAAGCCGGGTCTTCTCAAGCTGTACCGCGTTTTTATTGATACGTTGCAATGTCTGAAATCTATCTACTCGCACCGCTTCCGCCTGTCTAAGCTTGTCAAGTTTTGCACGCTCGTTATCAATTTGCGTCTTTAGTTGACGTTTATCTGGCACCGGGGCGGTAACGTTTTTTAACCCCTCACTAGCGGGAGTCGGCCCGTCTAGCGGTATACCTTTCTCGGTTAACCGCGTCGTGAGGGTCTGAAGTTGCGTTTGAATGTCCCCCATATCTCGCTCCAGCTGTTCCAATCGAGTTGCGTTTATTTGCAATGTCTGAAGTCGCTCTTCAAGTTTACGGCTGCTGTCTAAGTTTTCGGTTTTTTCGGCTAACGTTTTTTTGTGCTGTGCCAATTCAGTTTGCAGTTGTGCTGTCTCGGTCTGTTTTTCCTCTATTATCCGCTGTACCACCTCCTGTTCAACTGTCTGGTGGCAGGTTGGGCAGTGGCTTTCGTCGCTGTCGAGGAGCGTTCGGAGGGTGTTACAGACGTTTGTCAACGCGGTAATTTGGGAGTCAACACTGCCGATTTTTTGGATAAGCTGTTCACGACTTTCTGCCAAGCCTCCAGTATCCTTAAGGCTGTTCTGAATTTTTGCTATCATATTGTGGATGTGTGCGATATCGGTGAACCCTGTCAAGGTTTGAACGCGCTCGCGTATGAGGGTCTCCAATTGTGTTTGCAGTCGGTTTCGAGTTTGCATCCACTCAGCAATTAAGTCCGTATCCCCTGTTTCAGCGGTGTATGCTGCCTCTAATCTTTTCAATTTCGCCTCGATTTTTTCAATGTCGGCTTTATGTGTGTTCTGTGCATTGAACCGGAGGCTCTTTTGGTGGGATTTCACCCGGTTTTCCTCGCGTTTGGCGATGCGCCGTGCGTCGATGAAACGTTCCCGGACATCTATCAATCTGTCAATGCCGAGGAGTGCGTAGAGAATATCGCGGCGGGTTGCGGGTTGTCGGGCAAGAAATTCGAAGATTTCCCCCTCCCGCAGGAAGGTTGTCAAGGCGAGTCGGTCGTGCATAATCCCGAATCGCTTTTGCAACTCGATTTCAGGTGCCTTGACGCGTGTTTCATCGAAATCGATATACCACTTACCGTTTTCCTGATGTCGGAGTTGGATCCGTTTTTTGGTTGCCCGGTAGAGCATGTACCGTTTTCCATCTTCGACGAATTGTAGCCCGGCTGTTCCGCTATAGGCTTCAGGGTTTTTCATCGCTGACGCGTCAACACGTGGCACAATCGGTTTGCCCGTTAGTGTGAAAAAAATGGCGTTGACGAGCGTACTTTTCCCGCTGAAGTTGGGACCAAAGATAAGATTGATACCATCAGACAGATCAAAATCTTGCTGTTCAAAACAGCCAAATGTCTTGAGACGTATCCGTTCTAAACGCATAGTCATAGTACCCACTACCTAAAGGTGGGGGCTTGTGCTTCCTCGACAACAGCGTTTATCCCTGGGGGACAACCCGTCTTATGTCGTCTCCACTTAGGGCAGCTAAGCCTGCCCGTTTGATGTTGATTGCAGCGTTGACATCTCTATCGTGGTCTGAACCACATTCAGGACATGTCCACTGCCGATCTGAAAGAGTTAGTTTTTTGTTATGGTATCCACAATCACTACAAGGTTTCGTAGTTGCTGTCCATTGACCGATTTTCTGAAACGTCTTCCCGTGCTTAGCACACTTCTGTTCCAGTATCAGCAATAACTGGTAGAAGGCATTATCAGAGACTTTGCGTCCCCAAAGGCGTTTCATACCGTCAATGTTTAGCGTTTCAAAAATGAGTATGTCAAACTCTGTGCAAAGTTCAGTAGCAAGTTTCCATTGCCAATCGAGGCGTTGGCGTGATATTTTCCGATAGAGCCTTGCTAATGTGAGCCTCACACGATACCAATTACTTGAACCTTTGACTTTGCGACTCAATGCCTTGTGCAGAGACCGCAACGTGTTGAGTGATTGTTTTAGAAAATGTGGTGATTCTATCTTCTGTCCCTCGTTGCTTGTGAGTAATGTTTTGTTTCCGTAATCAAACCCTGCGCTCTTACCCGTCATGGGTTTCGGTTCGGAACCGTCAACATTATCGCACGAAAAGCATATCCAATAGTCCCCGCATCTGTCGCGTTTGAGGGTGATCGTCTTGATAACACCTTGAATCTCACGATGGTTGTGAAACGAAAAATAGGTGTCTATACAGTTGATTTTGATACGATGCTCTTCAAGCGTGTAACCCGCTTGTGTGAAAGTCATTGAGTTGTATTTGTGGCGAGACTTGATTTTCGGTCTACCCACCCGATGCCTCGTTTTGCCTGCTTTGCGGTCTTTGATATTATCAAGAAAAGCGTCTTGGGATTTGCCATAACGCAACACAACATCTTGAATCACTTGACTCGGTAAATCCGACCAATGGGGTTTGGTCCTTTTCTTCAGTTTCGTGATATGTTTATTTAGACGCGACGTGGATATATTCTTTCCGTAGAGGCGATAATAACGACGGGCTAAACAGACAATATGCACGTGGATATGCCACATATCGTCAATCAAATTGCCAATCTTTATCGTGTTAGATTGGTCCTGAAATTTGAACTTGTAAGATTTTCTCATTGTCCGCTTTGACCTTCAAGGTAGTCTTTGATAACCTTCAGTGTTACACTGCCACAAGAACTTACAAACTTCGAACGGGTCCACAAAGTGAGTTGTTCGGTAATCACGCTTTTTGTTAGAGATTTTCAGTGGCATAATATATTACCTGTCTATTAGAGTGTATAGGAGATTATACCACATTTTGATTAGATTGTCAAGTCTTTTTTTATATCACGCACTTCGCCGTCTACATCCCGCAAGCTAAAGCATGGGGATTTGACAGGGGAGTGTTAATCGCCTTGCTTTTCGTGGATAAGGTCGTAAAGCATCTGGGCTCTCACGTTTTCTCGCCCATTCGTCAACGTAAATTCGAATGCGTGCACGATTGCTTCAAGTTCGGCAATGCCGAGCGTCTTATACTTCGGGTCGCGCTCCAGCAGTGCCTCAATTTCTGCCTTATAGATTTCTTGTGTGTCGTATTCAAGGGATGTGTCCATATCCGCCCATCTCCTATTTTTAAATTTTTGCCCTAATTTTCATCAGCCGTTCACTCGCTTCTATCAGAATGTCATCGGCTATGCTGAACATAAAACGGAACTTTGTCTTGCCAAGGTGCGGGTGGCTATAAAAGCTAGACCCCGGCACCCCGCCTACGCCAATTTCTTTGACTAACCAGTGTGCAAAGGCGGTATCATCGGGAAAACCGAAATCGGTGATGTCTGTCATAATGTAGTACGCCCCCTCTGGGCGCGCACATTTAAACCCCGCTTCGGTGAGTGTGTTCACAAGCCGTTTCCGGTTTGTGTCGTATTGTGCAACTAAACTTGTGTAGTAGCTCGGGGGCAAGTTGAGAGCAGCGATGCCAGCACGTTGCAACGGATGCGGCGCACCGACCGTCAAAAAATCGTGCATCTTTCGGATACCATCCGTTAAAGCGGCAGGTGCCACGACATATCCTAAACGCCAGCCTGTCATTGAATACGCTTTACTCAACCCTGACACGGTGATAGTCCGCTCCCGCATGTCGGGCAAAGAGCCGATGCTGATATGCAATTTCTCATCGTATATCATGTGCTCATATATCTCATCGGTGATAGCGATACAGTCATATTCACAGCAGAGCTCGGCAATCTTTTGAAGTTCGGTTTGCGTAAAAACCTTGCCGAGCGGATTGTTAGGTGTGTTAACAATAATCGCCTTTGTCTTACTAGAGAACGCATTTCGGAGAGCAGTTGGGTCGTAAGTGAACTGCATCACACCCTCGGCACTGTGTGTCTCTTGAAGTGCAACATACACCGGCACTGCACCAGAGATAATCGTATCCGGCCCGTAGTTTTCATAGAAAGGTTCAAAAATGATAACCTCGTCACCGGGATTGATAATCGCAAGTAGTGCCGACAGCATGCCTTCCGTTGAACCGCAGGTGACGGTAACGTTTTCAGCAGCATCGGTCGGAATACCGTTGAAGGTCGTCATTTTATGGGCAATTGCCTCTCGGAACGCAGGCTCGCCCCACGTAATGCTATACTGATTGTACCCGTCTTGGATTGCTTCAATTGCTGCAGCTTTCACCGCATCCGGGGGTTGATATGCTGGAGTCCCCTGTGACAGGTTTATCGCATTGTACCGCAAACAGAGCTGCGTCATGCCCCGGATAACTGATTCCGTGAAACGGGTAGATTTTACTGAGAGTTTGGATTGTAGGGAAATTTTGGATGTCCTTTTGTTTTACCTTATACTTTGGTTCTATAACTTAATCGGTTTTTGCTCTTTTCTGTCCCAACTCTTAGTCCCGTAGGGACGATATCTTTATAGGGGTTAGTGCAAACCGACATTTATTATCAAACTCACGTTAAAATTAACGTTCGTAGGTCGGGTTGATGGCGGATTGCTTTAAAAATAGTAGCACAACTTGTATTGTCTTGTCAAGAAGAATAGCAATCAGGCCGTGATAAGACAATTCATCGTTTGTCGTTCCGTTATCGCTGAAACAGCTGCCAACTTCTGCCAGGGAGATCGGCGCGAAATACCTCTACATTTCCACGATCTGCCATCGTAACATAGCAGGTGCATCCATCCGGGCCGCCGAAAGCGATGTTGGAACAGAGTTTACCTGTTAGCTCAACCTCTAATAACACCTCCCCTTCGGGTGACAATTTCGCCACCGTGCCTTTGCCGTGCCGAGTGACATAAAGATTGCCTTCAATATCGCACCGCATTCCATCCATATTGAAATCTGGAAACTGAATTAATAACCGCTTATTGCTGATGTTCCCTTCAGACGATAGGTCGTAAGCCCAGATGTTCCGTTGCGTCGATTCGTTGACATACAGCACCTTTTCATCGGTGCTCACCTCAATACCGTTTGTAGTGCCCATATCTGCTTCCAAAAGGGTTACCTGTCCATCTGTCCCACTCGCCAGAGTTGTCCAGTTGATTCCCCCCAATTCGGGTCGCTGGCGTAGAGGATATCGTTCGCGCCAATAGCGAGGTCATTCGGTTGGTTCATCTTCGGTTCGTGTGCGTGTACACTAATCTCCCGCGTTTCCATATCCACCTTAAGTACATTGTGGTTCGTGTAGTCGGCGATGAACATAAAACCTTCGCTGTTGAAACGGATACCGTTGCCGATGCTTCCGGGCGGCAGTTCAATAAAAACGCTGGCAGTGCCGTTCGGTGTCACCTTACCGATGGTATGTTGTCGTTCGTAGTTGACTGCATAGAGGTTGCCATTCGCATCACAGGCGGGCCCCTCTATTCCGGAAGTAAACCCGTTGACAGGTGTAAATTCGGTGCTGACAAAAAGTTCTTCGTTCATTTTTTTTTCTCCTCCTCGCTTTTTATTAAAGAATGTTGCAAACATATCAATATTTTACCACACAAACAGATAAAAATAAATAACCTTGTAAATTTGACGTAAGCGCAAAAATAGCATATAATTGGGATATAGCACGTTTCGGTTTTATGATACACCCCCTCAAACACACAAAGGAGTAAATATGTTAGGTGCGATTATAGGCGACATAGTTGGCTCCATCTACGAATTCGCCGCCCTTCCATTTAAGAGCAAGGAATTTGAATTTTTCAACTCACGCTGTTTTTTCACGGATGATTCGGTGTGTACTGCAGCAGTGGCGGATATTCTGTTGCAAGACCTCCCTCCAGCACAGACGATGCAGGCGTGGTGCCGCCGCCATCCGGGCAGAGGCTACGGCGGCTGGTTTAGACAGTGGATTTATGTTAATGAACCTGAACCCTACGACAGCTACGGCAACGGTGCAGCGATGCGGGTTTCGCCTGCGGCGTTCCTATATCGTGATGACTTAGACGCAGCCCTCGCCGCTGCTGACAAGGTAACCGAAATCACCCATAATCATCCGGAAGGTATGAAAGGCGCGCGGGCAACAACACACGCCATCTACCTTGCGTTTCAAGGTGAAGATCCGGACACTATACGCCACATCATCTCTACCGAATACAACTATGACTTAACCAAAACAGTGGACGACATTCGACCCAATTACTCTTTTGACGTGACAAGCCAAGGCACAGTCCCGGAAGCAATAACGTGTGCGTTGGAATCGGTTAGTTATGAAGATGCTGTCCGTAATGCTATCTCTCTGGGGGGGGATGCTGACACCCTCGGTGCAATTGCGGGTCCCATTGCGGAGGCACTACACGGCATTCCCGATGCGTTCATAGAACAGGCAGAGACCCGTTATCTTGCCGATGCCCCAGACATTCTCGAGGTTATACAAAAAATGTATCAGGTGGGTAGCAATTAGTTTATTTTACTTGGAATCGGTATCCAATACTTGTAGGAATGCGTCAAAGCTGTGTATCTTCATAGCAGTGATTAGGAGTTGTGTCAGGCGTTCGGTATTGTGAATAGTTTCGAGTTGCTGCTTTGCGGTTTCGGTATCACTATTAGGAAATCGTTCTGTGAGTATTGCTACGATATTCTTGATAGTGCCTTGTTCGATACCTTGTTCGATACCTTGTTCGATACCGCGTTCCATCAGGTTTTGTGCTATTGTTTGAGCCATAGGGTCTACCTCCAAGTTGTGTGTGTGCCTATCAACAAGTCCTATTAACTCTTCACGTTCCGCCGGTGAACGACGATGCATGATAAGCGATAGAATATAGAAAATCGCTTCTCGTTTTTGGGCTTCCTGTCCCTCAGGAAGCTTGTCAGCGTGCTTTAGCATATCGACTAACGCACGACTTAGCTCTGCTGTGCTTGCGCGCTCTTTTTGCAGCACCGTAAGTAGCCAGCCTATCAGATGCTCTGTCTTCGTCAGAGTTTCCACCTCTGTCTCTTTGACACTCAGAAACAGCGTCTCAAACTGTGGAATGAACCGTTCCAGCTCCTTCGGGAGATCCATGAGTGCTTGTAGTGTCAGCGGGACGGTCCATCGCCGGTCGCCTGTGTAAAAGACTATCGGCAGAATCGGTGACAAGCGACGTTCACTTTTGGGAACCTTGTCTGTCTTCCATCGTCTGATTTCTGCGTCCCATACTAACATCATGTAGAGTAGAACGCGAAAGCCCATCGTCTCATCCACCGTAGATTGATGTTCAAGTAGAATATGGACTATCACATCATCTGCTTTATCCGCTGTTTCAAAAGGCACGCGATACAAAATGTCCGCTTCCCGTTCCCGTAAGTCTTCAGGAATAAAACTACTGCTAAGCGGCTCAAGCCGACTAAAATCCATAAATTTCGCAAGATCGCCGGCGATGATTTTTAACAAGCCCACTATGTTTTCCTTGTTTAGAAATAAGCGGCGGATACTCCTATCAGAAAAGTGTTCAATATGTTCATCTGGTAAATCGTGAGTGTTCGTCTCTTTCGTTTCCTCTGTCATTTTACACCTCAGTTCCTACCGCTAACAACATCATTCTTTAATACCCTCAATTGAAATTAAACAATATTGTCACGGTAAAATAGACACGTTAAGTATAACACTGTTTGACAAAACATAGCAAACTTTTTTTGTGTTGTCCAATTTGCACCTAAATGAAATTGTTTTGACAAATTAAGCTGGGTATGTTATACTGCCAACATATTTCTAAATGTAAGAGAGATTTTTTTATGGAAACTGTATGGAGAACGGCAATTCATCCAGAGACAAAGCTTGAATATAAGATTGAAATGCAAGCACTTAAGGAAATTAGACAAGCCATTCTTAAACTCGATTTTCCGCCTGCCGGAATGACGATTAAGAATGCGGTAGAGATATTGGCGGAAAATTTTGAACTGTCTGAAGAACAGAAGAACGCGGTTTACAAGTCTGGAACTAACATTTTTTACTCTATGGTCGCTCACACATTTGGGGTTCTTCTTAAGAAAGATAAGTTAAAACAGCCAAAAGGCAAAAAAACACCGTTTTTTCCTGCTGATGCACCTGTTGATGAACCTCCTGGATTTTTTCCGGGAGATACCCTAATCCCAGAATCTATTGAGGAATATTACCAAAAACTTAGAGCCAAATTGGCTAATGAACTTCTACAGCAGATTAAGGAGACCCAGGCCGCTTTTTTTGAAAAACTCGTTCTCGACCTGCTCGTAAAAACCGGATACGGTGGTTCGCGTGCAAATGCCGAAACGGTCGGACGAAGTGGCGATGCTGGAATTGACGGTATCATTTCTGGAGGCAGGCCATGGCTTGATACCATTTATGTTCAAGTCAAACGTTGGGAAAAAAATGTAAGCCGTCCTGAAATTCAGAAGTTTGCCGGGGCATTGCAAGGTCAGAGTGCACAGAAGGGAATCTTCGTCACAACATCGAATTTTAGTAAGAACGCCAGAGAGTACGTGAAAAAAATCGATCAAAACGTCATATTAATTGATGGTGCGGAACTCGCGCAGCTAATGATTGACCACGGCTTTGGCGTTTACACTGCGAAAAACGAGGAAATCAAATCTGAAATTATTGTAGCATGAAAAGCAGCAAAAGAAATTTTAATTGATATTCGGAGATAAAAATGCCTATACCCACTACTGACGAAATGGTGCTACCCGTTCTTCAGCACATAGCTGATGGTCAAGAATACCGTCGCCTGAGTATTATAAAAATGCTTACCGAACATTTTTCGCTTACCGAGGATGAAAGGAGAAAACTAAGTAAAAGCGGAAAGATGGAACGGTCTTTGAGTCGTGAGGGACTCATAGAGCGAGCCAGAGAACGGCATTACCGAATAACAGCTCTCGGGCGTAATTTCTTAAGTCAAAGCCCGGAAGAAATTCCTGCGGAAGGTGGAGAAGGTGGCCAACGCCCTGAAAAATCCATTGACGAAAATTACCAGCAAATCAGAAAGGAATTAGCAGAGGACCTTTTAGAGAAGATTAAGGGTAACTCCCCTGATTTTTTCGAGAAATTGGTTGTTGACCTCCTCGTCAAGATGGGATATGGTGGCTCCCGAGAGGATGCTGGAAAGGCTGTAGGTGGCAGTGGTGATGGTGGGATTGACGGTATTATTAATGAAGATCGGCTTGGCCTTGATGTAGTTTATGTTCAGGCCAAACGGTGGGAAGGCAGTGTAAGTCGTCCCGAGATTCAGAGATTTGCGGGTGCCTTGCAAGGTCAACGTGCACGTAAAGGGGTCTTCATCACAACATCGAATTTCACCAGAGATGCTGAAGAATATGTTGATACGATTGATTCTAAGATTGTTCTTATTGATGGAAAGCAACTGACAGAGTATATGATCGACCATGATATTGGTGTTTCCACGACAAAGACCTACGAAATCAAGCGCGTAGATTCCGATTACTTTGCTGAAGGTGCCGAATAGGATAAAACGTCACAATGGACGGGTTGTGTGAACCGCAGAAATTTGAGATTCACACAATCAACCGTTGCATCAAATAACTTCCATCCACACCCCCGGCACGAACCTCGGATATTTTCCCTCACTGAACGCGGGATAATAGACCTCCTCTCCTGGGAAATCGTGAACTGTTTCGCCACCATCGGGATTTGGAATGTGCACCCTACAAATATACTCACTTTCGCGGAAATGCTGCTGCGGTGTCGGGGCAGATTTTTCAACGCGATATTCCGATAGGGCTGCTTCATCCACTGAAACACCGAGACCCGGTGACGTTGGCACCTGAATTGTGCCATCCACCACATCGAGACGCGTTTCCAACAGATCCGATTCCCATAACTCATGGCAGGTAATTGCAGGCAACTCGGCTTGCGATAGCACTGCACCGAGATGCACACAGTATGCGGTTGTAATGCCGGTACCGACCATCTGGAGCCAGAAGGGTTGGCCAAACGATGAACAGAGCGCGTTGGTTCGCCGCAGCGAGTTGACACCCCCGCCAACAACAAACCCACCACAACAACGTTCATGTAAACAGGATTCGTTGAAATGCTCCACAATACGTTTCTCTATAGCATCCTGCAACCGCTTCGCGCCTTCTGTATCTGTTCCGAGGTAGAACGGACTCTCGTAGATGGCCACATTCGGATGCTCGTCTAATTTCTGTAAAACGGGGATAGCGTCGTCTGCTGTTAGCAGGAAGCCGTTGAAGTCAATGTCGAGCCGATAGTCTGCTGGTACAGCGTCCCCGACCGCGTCAACCTGTGCGAAGATATCTCGCCAAGGCCGCGCCTTCAGTTTGGCGGAAGTATACCCCCGTTTAACGGATTCTTCTACCTCTGCCACCCAATCTTCAGGGGGCATGTCAATGTCCCACCATGAAATGGGGCACCGTTCGCGAACCTTCGGGCCCATCAGGTCGGACGCAGGGACACCGACCGTTTTGCCAACGGCATCAAAAAGCGACATCTGGATACCGAACCCGACCCCATCATCGTTCATACATGCGAACGGGTTTTGCCCAACGAGCCGTTCAATATTGCCTGATTCGTCATATAAATTTTCGCCATATCCTACAATTCCGTTGCTCAGTTCCACGCGGTAAACGTAGACTCGTTCGCCGTGCGTCGCTGCACGGTGCATGTGTCGACTGACGCGGTCACAATAAAACGGAACGTTCAACGGAATTACTTCGAGGTGTTTTATGCTAAGCATGATGTCTCCTCCAATTCTCGGATTATCCTGAGCTGAATTGTAGCACATTCCACAAATTATAGGTTAAAAAATTCTGACAATCTTTCCTCCTCTGATGAAATTTGACAATCAAATCGGTAGTTGGATACGTAGGGGTTGGGTTCCCCAACCCGCTTGGCTTTTGAGCTTTCCCAGCTCGGGCGTGGAAACCACGCCCCTACGATACGGGTGTGTAAAATTTTTGTACTTAAACGTGAGTTTGAAAATAAATGTCCGTTTTCTCTATAAATATATCGTCCCTACGGGACTATGGGTTGTGGCAACATCTGCTTCTATAAATATATCGTCCCTACGGGACTAGGCGTATCGGGGCGACATGTTTAATGTGAACGCCAGACAATCTAGCCCCATCGGGGCGGTATATTTATAGAAAACACAACAACACAACACAATCTAGCCCCATCGGGGCGGTATATTTATAGAAAACACAACACAATCTAGCCCCATCGGGGCGGTATATTTATAGAAGCACAAGGGCCAGACAATCTAGCCCCATCGGGGCGGTATATTTATAGAAAGACAATCTAGCCCCATCGGGGCAACACAACACAATCTAGCCCCATCGGGGCGGTATATTTATAGAAAACACAACAACACAACACAATCTAGCCCCATCGGGGCGGTATATTTATAGAAGCACAAGGGCCAGACAATCAGCCCCAGGGCGGTATATTTATAGAAGCCAGACAATCTAGCCCCATCGGGGCGGTATATTTATAGAAAACACAACACAATCTAGCCCCATCGGGGCGGTATATTTATAGAAAACACAACACACTAGCTCATAATCACAAACCTTCTATTGTTACGCATCTTAAAATCCGATAAATCCTATTGACTTTGCCTTCATTTGATAAATCCGCAATTCAGACAACACACGCGCGAAATCCATCCTTCCCCCCTTCCAATCTTCCAATCTTCCAATCTTCCATCCTTCCCTCTATCATAGTACAAAAACTTTACACACCCCTACGATACCCAACTTGAACTTCAAAATTCATTAGGAGCGAGCTGTGCTCGCGATATTTTTTTCAATCTTTCCTCCTCTGTAGGAGCGAGCTGGGCTCGCGATAATTTTTTTTGAAGAAAATTGGGACGGTTTGCAACTAACATGACGATGGCACGCTATTTAGCGAGCTGGGTTTGACACCTAAAGCGTTTTGGTGGTATAATTCTGTCAAGACATCGCTAACTTAAGGAGAATATGGTGACACAAATTAAGCCTTTTACTGTTTCAAACGAGCTGTTAGCTGAACCGGTTAAGCTGCAAGAACAGGCACAGCAGGACGGGTATCTCTACTTCCGCGGTTTGATTGATGCCGAATCAATTTACAACCTGCGTCAAGATTTCTTGGAGATTTGCCATCGACACGGTTGGGCTGAAGGCGGCGACACACTGATGGACGGCATCCGAATAGGCGGCCCCTTCATGGAAGGGGATGATGGATATTGGCCGGTGTTGGACGAATTCCAATGTTTGGAATCGTTTCACGCCTTTGCACATCACCCCGCAATTTTGGAGGTGTGTGACACGTTGTTCGGTGAAAAGACGTTGGTGCATCCCCGAAATATTGGCAGAATTATGTTCCCTGAAAACACGAAATACACAACACCCGCACATCAGGATTATATTCACATTCGCGGGACGGAGGAGACCTATACAGGCTGGATTCCGCTCGGCGCATGTCCCGAACATTTGGGGGGATTGACAGTGTTGGCAGGCTCACATCGGTTTGGCATATTTCCGGTGAAACCGGCACATGGTGCCGGCGGACTCGGTATCGACACCGCGCCTCTAGAGGCAGATGGACTTACATGGGTTGCAGGCGATTACGACATAGGCGATGCTATCTTCTTTCATAGTCATACCGTTCACAAAGCACTGCCGAACCAGAGCCCCAATAGGATACGGCTTTCAGTAGACTATCGTTATCAGGGCTGCTCAAAACCGGTCACGCAAGGCTCGCTGTTACCGCATTTCAATCGGATGCCCTGGGATGAAATCTATAGCGGATGGAAATCCACAGAATATCAATACTACTGGAACGCGTTTGACCTAAATCGGGTGTAATTAATTGATGAAAGTCGGATTGATATTTCTATTGTGTGGCACTATCGGTCTTACAACCGGCCTCATATCGCAAACACACAACGCCACGAAGACCGAAACGGTGCACGCTACTATGGTCCTGATTCCGGCAGGTGAGTTTCAGATGGGAAGTGCTCGCGGAGAACGTGATGAAAAACCTGTTCATACTGTCTATCTCGATGCGTTCTATATGGATATACATGAGGTAACCGTCGGTGAATACAAGCGGTTTATTCAAGCTACCAGCCACCGGGCGTTACCCGCTTCAGTCGCTCGGTGTGCTCCGACCGACAAGCACCCCGTGGTCGGGGTGAGTTGGCACGATGCAATGGCGTACGCGCAGTGGGCAGGCAAACGGCTGCCAACGGAAGCGGAGTGGGAAAAAGCAGCACGCGGCGGCTTAAATGAACAGAAATATCCGTGGGGAAATGTCATCGATGCCAGTAAAGCAAACTACGACAAGAACACAAAATCCGGCACCCATGACGAGCATACAACACCTGTGGGCAAATATCCTGCGAACGGATACGGTTTGTACGACATGTCAGGGAACGTCGCGGAGTGGTGTCTTGATGCGTATCAGAAGAAGTTTTACGCCAATTCGCCGCGGCGTAATCCTGTGGCGGGGGCAGCACATATTCAGCAGGTCATCGATAATTTCACAAATACTCAGGAACGGCGGGTCGTGCGCGGCGGGTCGTGGAGTTTCAACGCGAAAAGCGTCCGCGTCGCAAATCGCCTCGGCGAGAAGCCTTCGCTAGTGAGCAGTGATGTCGGTTTCCGCTGCGTCAAGGATATAGTGCCTTAGTCTTGACAGGCGAGGAAACCTCGCCCCTACAAAGGATTCAGAAAGCATTGATTAACTTAAAACACCTTATACGTCTTGGATGCTATTATAGCAAAATCCGTAATTATCTATGTCCTGCCGTAGGTGCGATTTCAAACCGTACCGCTAAGGCAGTATTCCTTGTACTCATTGCAGGCTTTTATTTGATTTGTTTGTCGGTGCACGCGGAGAACTACGCCGGGGATTTCTTGACGAACGGTGTAGGCGGACGCGCCCTCGGATTAGGCGGTGCGTATGTTAGCATCGCAGACGATGCCACCGCCACCTATTGGAACCCAGCAGGTATTGCAGGCGTTTCCAACGATTATCAACTCTGTTTGATGCATGCTGCGCGTCGCTCCGGCCTAGGCGCGTTCAACTATATCAGTGCTACAGGACAACTCCTGCCGAAACTCACCGTGGGACTATCGTGGATACGCGCAGGTATTGACGATATTCCTATCTATGAAGAGATACCCGCCTTCGATCCGACGATTAGCGCGGAGCAACGCAAACATAATGCTAAATATAGACCGACAGCACAAGACTTTAACCCCGCCGGTTATCTCAGCGATAGTGAAAACGCATACTTTTTGACACTCGCGACGCACCTAAAGGTCAGTCAGGCTTGGTGGGATAACTTCGGGAGAGATTCTAAATCACCGGAATTTCTATTCGGGGTCAATGCGAAATGGCTCTTACAACGACTGCGGGACGATACCGATTCTCAAACCTACGACCGCGGAAGTAGTGGATACGGGTTTGACGCGGGTATGCTGATTCGGCTGCCTGACCTGAACGCGCTTTTCGGCTTAGACCATGTTGGCAGCTTCGCACTCGGTCTAAATCTCCAGGACATTTCAAATACGACCTTGACCTGGAACACCGAGTCCGCTGTCAAAGAATCAATTCCAGCGAATTTCAACCTGGGCATCGCATATACCAATCCCAACATCTTTAACCGCGAATTGATTCTCTCGTATCAGTGGCAGCAACGGTATGGCGGACAAACACACCTCGGTATAGAGTATCGTATTACCCCCCCGTTGGCGTTACGCGTGGGGTATCGAGATAGCCGGTTTACAAGTGGTATCGGTATCCAGCTAAAACAGTTTCGCCTCGATTACGCGCTCCTCATAGGCGAACTACTGAGCACACATTTTTTGAGCCTGTTATGGGCTTTCTAAGTCGATAGTAATTGACACCTATGGGGTTTTTGACAGATCAGGTTGTTTACGGAGGAAAATCAGAAGCGGTGCAATCAATAACGGCAGCATCACCAATCCATCTAACGCAATGGCTAAGCCGTACTGATCTGCCAAAGCTCCCACTATTAGAGTGAGGAGACCGCCGACACCCCACGCCGCGCCCATCATAAAACTGGAGGCGATGTTCTCATGTCCCCGTAAAATCATCTGTGCTAAGATAATGTTAATTGTCACTGAACTAGAGAGGACCATGTTCCCTAAAAAGAGAAACACGAGAAAAACGATGCCCTGTGTGTGAAGTGCTGCATAGAGTAGCGGGGGGGACACAACCAGCGAAAACAGCAATAGCCGATATGTGTTCACCCGAGTTAAAACCCAACCGCTCCCCATAATACCTATTGACCCCGCAAAAATAAATAGCGCGATAACTAAGGAACGCGCCAGATCTGAATAGTTCTGTTCCTTCAGATAGAGTGACAGGAAGTTTTCGAACCCGACTGCCGTGACAGTTCGGAAAGACGCAATCACAAAAAGCACAATCAGGGGTAGCAGGTGCGGTCTAGCCACATGCCAAAAAGAGTCTCGCGGTGTTTTTTCACCGTCCGATAGGACACGCGCGGAGGCGGTCAGGTCAAGTTCATGCTCAAATTTCAGCACAATTGGCACCAACGCAGCGACAAGCAGCCCCGGTAGCATCTCCCACAGCAGGTGTCCGTATCCGAAGCGGTACGGAATGACCAGAAGTGCAAGGGGCCCTAGGGCACGACCGATATTGCCACCTGTAAGAAAGATAGAAATTCCCATCCCTCTCGTTTCAGCGGCAAGCGCGCCAGCATAGGTTGTCGCCTGTGGGTGAAAGGCGGCAATCCCGATTCCACCGACAGCTAATAATAGAAAAACTATTGGGATTGAAGGGGATAGGATTACAAGGCTTAAGCCGATTACGGTGAAAGCAACCCCAAGCGTTAGAAAATGCACCGTCCGAACCCGATCGGATAGCCAACCGAAGAATATCTGACCGAGCGAACTGAAGATGCTATAGAGTGAGATAAGAACTCCGGCAAAACTGTTCTGGACCCCAATTGCAGCAAACCTTTTCACTAATATGGGTTGTAGATGTGGAAAAAGCGTCGCGTAGGAGTCAAGGACAGTATGCGCGAACGTGAGAAAAATGAACTGGTTGCGTTTCGATGCGGTTGCGGATTTTGGCGCGTTTTTTTTCATTAGAGAGCTGGAAGTGTGCTTTCCCCAGCATGACCTTCTTTGTTCTTAGATTTAGCATCTATTTTAGCACAATTTCTATTTTCGGGCATCCTCTTTTTTCAATTTCCTTCTCCCACGCCAATATAGGAACTGCCGATAATAATACCGCGAATTTTTCGGAATGTTCTCAAACTCCGGCACAAAGGGACACCGTCCTCCAAGGACGACCAGCTTCGCTTTTGCCCGCGTCAATGCCACATAGAAAACGCGTCGCTCCTCTGTGAGTTTGCTATCGTGCCGGGGAAATTGCCGCTCCAACGTATTGTGAATGAGGATAACCTTCTCCCATTCGCGTCCCTTCGCTTTGTGAATTGTTGACACCTCCGCATGTTCTGTTTTTATAGCAGCGGAGAGCATTTTTTCAACCTGCTCAACTTCATAGTTCGTTCTGACGAGGATTGCGGTCTCCTCCGGTAAGGTGATTTCGTGTAAGAGGCGCGCTTTTACGGTATCAGGTGTCGTCTCCACAACACGTATCTCGGATTTGATAGGGTTATGTGCCTGTAGATTTTTCCGAATGCGGGGGGTGTTCCGTTCGATTAAGGCTCTGGCATGCTCCACTATGGTCGATATAGAACGGTAATTGCGCGTAATTTCGTATTTTTTGACATCCGCCCGGCGAGCAAATTCGAGCATAATTCGGGAGTCTCCGCCGCGAAATCCGTAAATTGCTTGATCATCGTCTCCGACAGCGAACAGATTTTCTGATAGGAGGGCAATCAACCGAAAGTCGGTCGGGGCAATGTCTTGGAATTCGTCTACAAGCACGTACGGATATTTGTCACAGTAGGTTTGGCGGATGTCGGGATGTTTCTCGAATAGGTTTGCGGAATAGATGAGCATATCCTCAAAATCGATGGCGTTTGCTGCTGTCTTGGCAGCTTCATATTCTTGAGCGAATGCTCGTGCGACGGGGTCTTTAAGGGAGGTCGGCTCGAACAGCCCGGTTTTAACTTGTCGTTTCGCATGCATGATTGTCTCTTTCAGGTCATCGAAGCGTCCCCGAAGGTTTTCAAAGTCGGGGTCTCTATCGAGATGATCCTGATATGGGACGCTGAAGTGTTTGCAGAACATCTCAAGCATGAGTTGATTGCTGTACTGTGCGCGTAGTGGGTCGGCACGGTTATAAACCTGCACGCTCTCTTTGTAGTGCTTAATCCAATATGCTTCTTGCCGATTCGCGTCTCGTCCATCAACCTGTTCCAACACCGCAAAACTGAACTGTGCGGCACCTTCCACACGGATGGCTTGACGGAGGCGGTCGTTTGATGAGTGGTCGAAGTGTTCATGTCGCCGTCGCTCCGGATTTGTGGACTGCCCAATATAGCATGCCCCTGTCTCTTTGTTCTCAATCTTATAAATAGCGACCGGTGCAGCAGCGGCTGCACGTTCAATCTGTCTCTGTTCCTCCTTGATGATTTTATCGAGGTCTCCGGACCAGATTTCGGGCTGTTTGTTAAATCCTGCATCTTGATAGTTTTTGGTGATAATATCTTTACCGAAGGCGTGGAGGGTCCGAATGACAGGCAACCCAGTTTTTGGCGGTAGTGCCTGTCTAATCCGAGTTTCCATCTCTTCAACCGCTTTTCTATTGAAAGCGATAGCAAGGATGTGGGATGGCGGCACGTTATGCTCTTGGATGAGGTTCAGAATTCGCGCTGTTATGACCGCGGTTTTGCCGCTGCCGGGACCTGCGACGACAATTGCACGCCCGGTGAGATGGTTAACCGCTTTTTTCTGTTTTTTATCAAGTTTCATGTTTTTTGTAGGTTAACGCGAGTTTGAAAAAAAAGTTTTGACCTAGAGCGTCCTGTGGTAGTTTTAGCAAAAAACAGCACAAACTAGGAAGTTTATGCTACAATTATTCCGCTTTTTTCGCGATGAAATAGGTTAACGCGAGTTTGAAAAAAAAGTTTTGACCTAGAGCGTTCTGTGGTAGTTTTAGCAAAAAACAGCACAAGCTAGGAAGTTTATGCTACAATTATTCCGCTTTTTTCGCGATGAAAAAGGTTTAGAGAAAACGGATATTTATTATCAAGCTCACGTTAGGTTAGTCTCTGTGTGCTCTGTGCCTTCCGCGATTCAGACAAGCAGTGCGTTTATTAAAACAATCGCACACCCCTTTAACATGAGCCACATTATTTGTCCTTCACAATTAAAAGTTCGTGGGATTGCTTGACGTGTCCTGTTTCATTCTCAATCCTATTTTTTCCTATCCGAGTCTCACCCTGACCTAATGTGTACTGCCACCGCACTTCAAGGATTTTAAATTCCGCATACCATTCCCGAATTGTCGCGCAGTCATTATAGGAAAGCACAAAACCACCTATATGATTGTGAAGGAGGTCGCGGAGTCCTTCGTGATTGAATCCATTATGGTGGACAGGAAAGTTGCGCTGCGGATAAATCCCCCGGAACATTTTCCCATCGTCAAGGTAGTAGGGTGGGTCGCAATAAAGAAATTCGTCTTTATGGCAGGGAATTGTTTCCTCAAAACTACCTACTTTGACAGAGAGAGATGGACAAGTGAAGTGACGAACTTTGTCAACGGCACGCACATATCTATCGGGTGACTCGTAGATTTTGGACATCCAGCCGAGGAACCCCGGACCGTAAGAGAGGTTATGATTAAACCAATAATGTGCAGCCAGTTCTAACGGGTCTGAGATAAGGGATTCTTCTGTCCAGTGTTTCTTGAGGCGGCTTTTAATCTCTGCATATTTTTCTTTTGTCGGCTGCCACTGGTCAAGTGTCTCTGCAAGTTCTTTTCCAGCGGAAATTTGCACTTGCCAATAATTGGCGAGAATATCAAAAATGTCGTAGCCGCGCACCTGTATATCAAGTTCCTTAGCACAAGCTATTTCAACAGAACCCCCGCCTATAAAGGGAGACATGAGTCTATCAACAGCATCGGGAATATGCTCAATAATATGTCCGACACCGAGACTTTTCCCGCCAGCATAACGCAAAGGGAGTCCATTATAACGTGTGTATTTAAACTTACCCTTGCTTTTTAGGTTTGCTAAAAAATGTTCTTTTAGTGGGATTTCTGGAAATAGCAACTGTTGATTCATTTTTCTTTTTTGTCTGAATTGCGGATTCAACATTGACATAAACAATCTGCTCAATCTCCGTTTAACAGCGCTGCGATGTTTTCCGGCACCTTCACGCCGTGCTTCGCCTCAAAGTCCGCAACGCTTTCGTAGTCGTTATGGAAGGAAGCGGCGATGTCAAATCCCATATTTTGGGCGATAGTGAGATCCGCTCTGGCCTTCTCCCATTCTTGCTGGTGCAACCACACCTCACCGCGATTGCAATATGCATCGGCATCCGCAGGGTTCAAATCCACGGCTTTGCTAAAGTCTTCTATCGCTGCGTCAAAATCACCTTTTCTGTTGTAAGCAAGACCCCGCCTCTGATAAGTATCGGTATCCTCGGGCTCCAAGTCTATAGCTTTGTTGAAGTCTTCTATCGCTGCGTCAAAATCGCCTTTTCGACCATAAGCAACACCGCGATTGGTATAGGCAACGGGATCCGCAGGGTTCAAGGCTATCGCAGTGCTACAGTCTCGGATCGCTGCGTCAAAATCGCCTTTTTGGAAGTAAGCAACACCCCGACTGTAATAGACTTCAGCAGGCATGGGTTTCAAGTCTATGGCTTTGTTGAAGTCCTGGATAGCAGCATCAAAATCGCCTTTTCGGCCATAAGCATCGCCACGATTGCAATATGCTTCAGCATAGTCAGGGTTTAACTCTATCGCTTTGCCGAGGTCTCGGATCGCTGCGTCAAAATCGCTTTTTTCCTTGTAAGCAGCACCCCGATTGTAATAGACTTCGGCAGGCATGGGTTTCAAGTCCATGGCTTTGCTATAGTCTTGGATAGCCCTGTCAATCTCGCCTTTGCTGAAGTAAGCAAGACCCCGATTGCAATATGCTTCAGCATAGTCAGAGTTCAAGTTGATAGCAGTGCTGAAGTCTAAGATTGCCAAGTCAAAATCGCCTTTTTGACCGTAAACAATACCTCGATTGTTATAGACTTTGGCATCCTGAGGGTTCAAGACTATAACGTTGCTGAAGTCTAGGATTGCCAAGTCAAAATCGCCTTTCTCAACGTAAGCAACGCCACGATAGGTATAGGCAGTGGCAAACTCAGGGTTCAGTTCAATGACTTTGCTATAGTCTCGGATTGCCCTGTCAATCTCGCCTTTTGCAGCATAAGCAACACCCCGATTGGTATAGGCAACAACATAGTCAGGTTTCAATGCTATGGCTTTGGTATAGTCTTGGATGGCACTATCAAAATTGCCTTTTTTGTGGTAAGCAATCCCCCACTTGTAATAAACTTCGGCTTCGGTATAGTCTTGGATAGCTGTGTCAAATGGTCTGTTCATAGGTTTTTCTCCTTTTCAATATCTGCGTAACAGTGCTGCGATGTCTTCCGGCACCTGCACGCCATGCTGCACCTCAAAGTCCGCAACGCTTTCGTAGAAGTTATGGAAGGCAGCGACGATGTTAATCCCCATATTTTTGGCGGTAGTGAGATCCACTCTGGCTTTCTCCCATTCCTGTAGATGTAGCCACGCTTTGCCGCGGTGGTTATAAGGATTGGCAAGTTCAGGGTTCAAGTCAATGGCTCTACTGAGGTCTCGGATGGCTTTGTCAAAATCACCTTTAGCAACGTAAGCAAAACCCCGATTGTTATAAGTAGCGGCACCCGAAGGGTTTAGGGTTATGGCTTTGTTATAGTCTTGAATCCCCGCATCAAAATCACCTTTATCAACGTAAGCAGCACCCCGATTGTGATAAGTAGCGACATCCTCGGGGTTCAACTCTATGGCTTTACTAAAGTCTTCTATAGCCGCATCAAAATTGCCTTTATCACCGTAAGCAGCACCCCGATTGGTATAGGCAAATGTTATGACTTTGGTATAGTCTTGGATGGCCATATCAAACTCGCCTTTTTGGTGGGCCTTTATCACCGTAAGCAAGCCATATCAAACTCGCCTTTTTGGTGGGAAGCCATGCCCCGATCGTTATAGTCTTGGATGGCTGCGTCAAATGGTCTGTTCATAGGTTTTTCTCCTTAAAATATTTCTGAATCTCGGATTACACGGATGACGCGAATTATGGGGTTGTTGTTTAAAATCCACATTTTTCTGCTTTTTTGCTGCTAGCCCGCCTAGTACGTAGACAGTCTTTACCGTACGGCACTGGCATCCGTTGCCAGCAGTCGCGCTTAATCAACTCGCCAATTTTTTTATACTCATAATATAACCTAAGTTGCCACATAGTAGCATAATCTTCCAGATTGTGCATATTTGTGTGCGAATTGGAAGTGAACGGGACAAATATTAGCTAATTCTCAGCATATTTTCATTAAAGACGGTGTTTCCAGGTCTAAAAACTTATAAGTAGCAACTTGGGTTAATATAACACATATTTTGCCACTTGTCAAGTGAAAATTAAGTCGTTTTTGGGTTTAGAAAAAGTTTGTAGAGACGTTCTGAAAAACCCGCGTATTTGTCCTCACACCCTCCTATAAATGAAACCCCCCACCTACCTACATCGTTATTAATAATAGGACTTACGCATTCCCCTCCGCTCCTCTACTAGCGGGATATCAGTATTAGTCCCAGTATTCGGGCAAACGGTTTCCCGCTCTTTAAGGACGATATATTTATAGAAACACAAAACGCCCACCCCCTCTTAGTCCCAGTATTCGGGCAAGCAGCCCGCTCTTCAAGGACGATATCTTTATAGAATGAAAAAAATGTTGTGGATTATTACCATTTATTGCCCGTCGCAGCCCTGATTCTAGTAGAAAAACGCATCGCGCATCACAACCCTATACACGTGAGCTTGATAATAAATATCCGTTTTCTATAAACATTTTTGAGGTTCTCCGAAAAAAGCGGAATGAGTGGAGCAGAAACTGCTGCTTCTATAAAGATATCGTCCCTACGGGACTAAGAGTTGGGGCGGAAACGGTTTTCTATAAATATATCGTCCCTACAGGACTAAGAGGCGGGCAGAAACCGAGATGCCTATAAGGATATCGTCCCTAAGAAGCCGACTTATCGCCCAGTATTCGGGCAAGCAGCCCGCTCCTAATGGCGATTCATCGCCCGTCGTGAAGGGGCGGGCAATAAATTGCCCTACTACGGATGGGGCTCTGATGGGCGATGCATGGTTTCCATCCTAAGAACATCGCTCTATATACAAAAGCTGCATAACCTTTTTTCCATAAAGCAGTGCCAAGGATTATTTCGGCATGCGCCGCACCCATAACAGCAGCGCAGCATTCATCGCCCCTACGAAACCGAAAACGTAGGACTGAATTCCGGTCAACGTTTCGGTTGACTCAATAAAGACGACCCCAGCGATTGGTAAACCGAGCGTGAGAAAAGTGTAGAAGGTCAAACTTTTCGCACCCTTTGCCTGCCAAAAGGTTATCTCCCGCCTTAAAACCCGCAGGTAGGAGTGTGCCCAGAGCCGAGATGTCCACTTCCCTTGCATAAAACCGAGCACAATACCGAGGGCATAGCCGAAGGTTGTCCAGCGCAAATCGATGTACGGGTCATGAGAGATAGTGGCCACCCAAAGCACTTGCCCTAGCAGTGACACCACTATGAACGCCCAAAACACGGGGATTTTCATATAGAAGGGGAGCAATCGACGCGATAATTTATCCATCATGAGAGATTCGCCTTTGCATAGTTGACACCGTTCTTGAAAATAGCGAGTCCATCCCCCTCTTCAGGCAGATTTTCTCGTGTCCACCGGGGATGATTCCAGCGTGTCAAAAACCGTTCAGGGTGCGGCATTAATCCGAAGATTTTGCCTGTTACGTCGCAGATACCCGCGATATCAGCATCGGAACCGTTCGGATTATCGGGATATTCAGTAACAGCCTCACCTCCAGCAGGCGAGGGGGGGTGAGGTGCATATCGAAACACAATCTGATGGTTGTCCGCTAATTCTTGCAACACAGCGGGTGGGGCAGTAAACCGTCCTTCAGCGTGAGCGACAGGCAGGTAGATGCGCGACTTAATGCCTTTCGTGAAGACACACGGGCTCTGCTGTGTTGCCAAATTTACCCAACGACACTCAAATTTTGCGGATGTATTCATTGCTAACGTTGCGCGTTGCGTCATGTCTATGCTATTGGTTTTAGAGTGTGGGATGGCAGGTAACAATCCCGCCCGGACGAGCACTTGAAACCCGTTGCATATCCCTAATATCAGGTTGCCATCGGTAATAAACTGACTGAGTGCCCCGGTGAGTTTATGTTTAATCTCTGTTGCCAGTAGTATGCCGGCTGAAATATCGTCTCCATAAGAGAATCCGCCGGGAATCGCCAGAATCTGGTAAGTGGCGAGGCTAATTTTGCCTGAGATAAGCTGTTGGATATGGACTAAAGCGGTTTCGGCCCCTGCTAGTTGGAAGGCGACTTCCGTTTCAGCATCGCAGTTTGTTCCCGCAGTTCGTAAGATGAGTGCTTTCGGTTTGTGCATTTGAATTGTAGCCTCCGCTCATGGTTGGGAAATACCAATTGTTAACACATATCACGGGCGAGGAGACCTCGCCCCTACGACCATAAAATTACCACCGCAACGTTCCTTGCCATGCAGATTTGAGCACATCAATGGAGGTTTCCACAATATGCTCCCCGTTAGTTCCCGTGACAATAAATGCTGTGTCCGCTATGACAGTCCCGATGTGTGCTGTTGGCACATCTGCCATGCAGGTTTTGTAGGTTGCCTCATGCTGCGGTTCAACCTCTACGATAAAACGGCTAGTGGACTCCGAAAACAGCAGCACATCATCAGTTATCGTACTGGTATCCCCTGTGGGGATAGGTTCGAGATTTAGGTGCATGCCGTATCCGCCAGCAAATGCCATCTCCGCAGCAGCAACAGCAATGCCCCCTTCCGAGCAGTCATGACATGAACGGACGACACCGTTCTGGATAGCCGTACTGAGCCGTTCCATCGTCAGTTTGCCTTCAGGCGGACGGACGACAGGCGCGTCGTTACCGATAAAACCTTGAATGCCGTAGTAATGCGAACCGCCAAGTTCCGCGTAGGTGTTCCCGACAACATAGATGGCATTGCCGGGAGTTTTCACATCCATCGTAACAGCTCGGTTAACATCGGGCATAACACAAATTGCCGATATGAGCAGTGTGGCAGGGATAGCGCGCTGCTCGCCGGTTGTCGTATCCCGGTATTCGTTGTAGAGGCTATCCTTGCCAGAGATGAAAGGGGTGCCGTAGGCGGTTGCGATGTCGTAACATGCTTTCGCTGCCCGAACTAGCTCACCGAGCCGGTCTGGTTTGTCAGGATTTCCCCAACAGAAGTTGTCGAGCAGTGCCGTGTATTCAAGCGTTCCCCCGACAGCGATGACGTTGCGTAAAGCCTCGTCTATTGCTGCAGCAGCACTGTGATATGGGTCGATGTCGCTATATTTCGGGTTAATGCCGTTCGCAACGATAACCCCTTGCCGACTGCCCAAAACGGGTGTAGTGACGCAAGCGTCGCTCGGACCGTCATTTTCAACCCCGACGAGCGGTTTGATAACAATACCCCCCTGCACCTCGTGGTCATACTGGCGGATAACCGATTCCTTGCTCGCTATGTTCGGACTGGCGAGCAGGTGACACAAGGTTTCTGTCCGTTGTGCTAGGGAGCTCGTTTCTATATTCGGTTCAGGGTGGTGTGGCGGTTGCCAAACAGCTTCTTTGACAGGCTGTGGTAACCCGTTGTGCAAAAATTCCATATCCAAATCGCCAACGAGTTCACCTTCGTAGAAGACCTGCAATTTATGTGTGTCTGTGAAGGTGCCGAGGACTGTGGCTTCAACCATTTCGGACTCACAAATTGCTATCAGTTCGTCAATGTTTTCGGGTGGCACTGCGACTACCATCCGTTCCTGTGCTTCGGAGAGCCAAATTTCCCACGGTGCAAGCCCCTCGTATTTGAGGGAGACCCGTTCAAGGTGGACCTCCGCGCCTATCTCTTCCCCCATTTCACCGACAGCGGACGAAAACCCGCCTGCCCCACAATCGGTGATGGTGCGGTAAAGGTTACGGTCACGTGCCTGTATCAGTGCATCGACTATCTTCTTCTCCATAATTGGGTTGCCGATTTGGACAACACTGCCGAGGCTTTCAGAGGTGTCGTCCAATTCTGCTGATGAGAAGGTCGCGCCGTGAATACCATCACGTCCCGTTTGCCCCCCGATAGAGACAATCAGGTCACCGGGTTCAACAGATTTATCGCATCTATTTCGGGGAATTAAGCCGACGTTTCCGCAGAACACAAGCGGATTGGCGGTGTACCGTTCATCAAATAGGATTGCCCCGTTAGCGGTGGGAATTCCCATGCGGTTACCGTAATCGCGTACCCCCGCGACAACGCCTTTGAAAACGCGTTTCGGATGGAGTGTGCCTTTGGGCAGCTTCGTGTAGGGTGTATCGAGCAGTCCGAAACAGAACACATCTGTATTCAGAATCGGTTTCGCGCCGAGCCCGGTGCCGAGCGAATCCCGAATCACGCCGCCGATGCCGGTCCCCGCACCGCCATAAGGCTCAATTGCCGAGGGGTGGTTGTGCGTTTCCACTTTGAAAACGAGGTTGTACGTGTCATCAAATTCAATAATACCGGCGTTGTCTGAGAAGACAGAGACACACCACGTTTTGTCTATCTCCTGCGTTGTACGCTGAATGAAGGTTGGGAACAATCCATCAATCTGTTCCGGCTCTTTCCCCGGTTCGGAGTAGCGGATGATACTTTTAAAGGTCTTGTGGACGCAATGTTCCGACCAGGTTTGGGCGATGGTTTCAAGTTCCACATCGGTTGGGTCACGTCCTAAACCGCGAAAGTGCGCCTGAATTGCCAGCATTTCGGTGAGGTTAAGGGATAACGTGCCTTCTCGGCTAATCCGCATCAGTTCGGTATCGTCGGCGGTTAGGATGTTAAATCTTTGAATCATGGCACCTCCGCTCGCCTGTGCTGATGTTGCAGGCGGGTTTGTGATGAATTTAACTTATGTTGTGATCGCTAACAGTTATTCCGAACTGCTGTCCTGTTTGAACGAGGCTGTCACCCGTGGAATGCTCTCCTCACAGGCAAACCGCTCAATACTAGAGGCACCGACAAAACCGACTGTATCTGTCTGCTCGTTGATAAACGTTGCTTCGGGGGCTTTTGAGATAGGCCCGCCGTGCGCTAGACAGATAACCTCCGGGTTGTATGCTTTTGCTGCGTCACAAATCTCTTGCACTCGCACGGCTGCATCTTCAAGCGTGAACGCTGTTTCCGCGCCAATCGTGCCGCCGATTGTCGTGCCCATGTGCGCAATGATAACGTCCGCACCAGCCTTCGCCATGTTTTCCGCCTCTTCGGGATTGAAGACATACACAATCGTAAAAAGATCCATCTCATGTGCGATGGCAATCGTCTCTACCTCTTTGTAGAAACCCATGCCTGTCTCTTCAAGCGTTATGCGGAAAGTGCCATCGATGACACCGACAGTCGGAAAATTATTGACACCGTCGAAGCCAACATCACGCACCTGTTTGAGAAAATTGCTCATCCGGCGCGTTGGGTCTGTGCCGTTGACACCTGCAATAACGGGGGTCTTTTTCACAACGGGGAGCACTTCGCGTTCTCCCATCTCCATAACGATAGCGTTCGCATCACCGTAAGCCAAAAGCCCGGCACAAGAGCCGAACCCGGACATCCGGTATCGACCGGAGTTATAAATCACAATTAGGTCGGCACCCCCCTGTTCGGCAAATTTGGCGGTGATGCCGGTCCCCGCACCGACAGCTAACAGCGGTTTGCCGCTATCTAATTCCTGTCTCAAGCGTCCTAAAACGTGTTCTCGTGTATAATCTGGCATTTGCTTCTCCTTTGCGGCCGGTAATATACCGCTACACATCTATTCGTCTTTCGATTTTGCTTGTAGACGTGCCGCTTCGCCCGGGTTTCCGATATGCATCGTGTTATAAGCCTGGTCAGAGCTCTTGAAGGGGCCGACACCTTTGTGTCCGTGCCAATCGCCTTGATTCATAATCGGGTTCGGCAACCCTGTCTCCTTTTCACGCTGTAGAATGTAGTCTTTCATACGCGTCTCAAGCATATTGACAATGTCCGGATGCTTATCGACCACATTGTCGTTTTCGTCCGGGTCTTGGATAAGGTTATACAGTTCGACAGGCGGTTTGTAATGGAAATCCGGTTCAAGGGCGACGATGAGCTTCCATTCAGGTGTACGCCAGCCGTGTTTCCGCATCCACGTGCATTCGGTGATATAGAATTCGCTATCGTAGGAGGCGATTTCACCGGACATCAACGGAAGTAGACTATCCCCATCAAATTCGATGTCGGTTTCAATGCCCGCCAATTCCAAAAGCGTCGGCACGAGGTCTTTGTGCTGGTTATATCCTGCCACACGTTTCCGTGCTGGCACTCGCCCCGGATAGCGGATGATAAGCGGGACATGTAAAGTGACATCGTAGAGCCCATGATGGTCGAACCAGCATTCGTGGTCGTAAAGCGTTTCACCGTGGTCACCGTTGATAACGACAATCGTTTCATCCAAGACACCGCGGGTCTCTAGAACATTAAAGAGTGTCTGAATACAAGCATCCATATAAGCAATTGCGCCATCGTATTGCGCGATGACGTAGTCCTTATCGGTAATTCCGACCGGCATCCACGAGGCGAAGTAGTCGCAGAAAGGTTTGAACTCCATTACCGGTTCCATGGAGGAATTGTTGGGGTCGCATTCGTTGCCGTGATAGAACATCCGCTCGTAAGGTTCAGGTGGCAAATAGGGGGAGTGCGGGTCCATGTGGCGCAGGAATAGGAAAAACGGTTTATCGCTGCTCTGGTCAATCAACCGGTTCATTTCGGGGACAGCCGTTTTGTTGAGATTTTGCGCTTTAGGGCTCCGGCCGGTTTCATCTGGCCCCCATCCGGCGAATTCGAGATAGGTATCAAACCCGCGGGAGCTCGGGTTATTAAATCCGATGCAGGTGGTATCGTATCCTGCGTCGCGCAGGATTTCGGGTAACGTTCTGATTTCTTCACGGAGCGGCCCTTTGTGTCGCAGTGCAACAACTTGGGTGCTGAACGTGTCCATCCCTGTGAGCATAGAGGCGTACGCGCTCGTCGTTGGGATATGGGCACTATAGGTCTTCTCAAAAAGGGTGCCCCCTTCTGCGAATTTGTCTATGTAGGGTGTCGTCAGTCGGTGATACCCGTAGCAACTCATGTGTGTGGCGAGGAGGGAGTCAACGCCCATCAACACGATATTTGGATGTTTTGCCATTTCTGATACTCCTTTATCTTATTGTGAATTTTCCCAATTTTTATGCCAAACGAGGGTGTTCTGGGTATCATTATCCAGCACATCCCCAATTTGTAACGAGTTAAAATAGGGTTCGGGCAGGATGTTTCGTTTACCGTTGAAGGTGCATCCATCTGGCATGAATCCACAGGTCATCGCTCGGCGGTGTGCAAATGTCATGTTCGCTCCTGCGCCGTGTGCTGTTAATCCGTTATGCCAGACCATGGAACCTGCTGGGCATGGTGCCGGGTATGGTTCAAGTTTTTTCCATTCCGGGTACACTGTGAACAGCGCGCCGATGTTTTCGCCTATACCGACGTTATCAAACCGTGCGGTTTTATGGGTGCCGGGCAGGTACCACATGCAACCGTTCCCGAGCGTTGCATCGTCCAAGGCAACCCAAAACGAAACAGCATCCCGCGAGTCAAATGACCAGTACGGTACATCGAGGTGCCATGCGGTAGGATTTCCGGATGGCGGTTTAATTAACGCTTGGTCGTGCCATATCCGCATCCCCTCAACGCCTGCCAATTGCGTAGCCATACGTCCGATTTTCCGGTTGTGTACCAATTTCCGCATACCGGGGTGTGTATCTGACAAACGGAGGCATTGTGTAAAGACTCGCGCGTAGAAGTTAGATGGCTCCAGTTGGTTTGTCATAAGATCAACGGAGGTGCCAAGCCGTTCCGTGACAGCCTCATCAGTGCATCGTCGCCATTCTGCCAATTCGTTGGTATCCAGAAAGTTTTCAATGACAAGAAATCCGTTTTCCTGATAAAAATCGATTTGTTCTGTGGTGAGTTCGTGCCGCATCTCCACGTTCTCCTTACTAATTCCTCGGGCAGCGGACTTTCAAAACGTCCGACCCGATGTCAATACATGATTATACTATTATCTTAACACATGAAACAGAAATTGGCAAGGAAAATTAAAAATGGGAGGGTTTAAAAAAGTAAGACTTGAATTAAGGCTTAAAGGTGTGGTATAATTCTTTTAAATTAGAATTTGTAAAAGGAAGAGAATCACGTGAATTGCGAAATGAGCGAAACGCGAATGCGAATCCTACAACTCCTGAAAATGCGTGCCCGTATGACCGTCAATCAACTAACAGAGGCGTTGCCTATCAGTGCGATGGGGGTCAGACAACACCTCGCTATTTTGGAGGAGGAGGGTTTGGTAGAACATTACCGAGAAAAGCAGGCGCGCGGCCGTCCGCATTATCTATACGGTTTAACAGAGGAAGCAAATAGCCTGTTTCCGACAACCTACGCGAACTTTGCAGTCGGTTTGCTGCAAGAGGCCGCAAAGCTCAACGGACCAGGCTTCATCAATAAAGTGTTTCGGGGACGCATGAAGTCGCAGCTTGAGGTATACGAACAGCGACTTCAGGGAGGCACCTTGCAGGAACGCGTCAAAGAACTTGCAAGCATCCGAGACGAAGAGGGGTACATGGCACGTTTCGACGAAGACGATACCGACTATGTCTTAATTGAGCATAACTGTCCAATTGTTGCTATTGCTGAGGAATATCCGCACGTATGCGAAATTGAATTAGCCCTCTTCCGGCAATCCTTAGGGACGAAGGTATATCGAGTGGAGCATCTCATGCAAGGCGATTATAAATGTTGCTACCGTATACCCAAAGGCTGCGAATGTGACTGACATACTCCCAAAGCTAAAGCATTGGGGTTCTTTTGCTCCTTGTAGGAACATTCCCTGCTCAGGCAGGGCAACTTCGGACTTCAAGGCGAAATCCGAGGGGCGGTGTCATTTTCATGGTTTTGTTGCCCATGTCCGCCGCTACGGGGACACCGAAGTGTCCCAGATACTTTTTTCGAATGTTGATAGCACCGACACCATCTCGGTGATACTTGAATCCACAAGAGCAGGTATAGTTTCGGTTGTTAGGTTTCTTTCGGTTGCCACAGTTTGGGCAAGTTTGTGAGGTGTAAGCCTCGTTAATCAGTTCAACTTTGATACCCAGTGATTTTGCTTTGTAGGTAATCAACTCGGTCACCTTACCGAAAGGCCATTGGTGAAGTTTCTGGTTGGCACGTTTACCATAGTCAATATTGTCTCGAATGCCTATAAGGTCGCCTATGACAATCGTGCCTATACCTGACTTAGAGCAGTGTTTGACAAACCGCGTCGTGTGTTTGTGGAGTGCATCCTTGATTTGATTGTCAATTTTTCGGATACGCTTCCACTTTCTACGCACCAAGTACCACCAGCGTGGGGAGTGGCGTTTACACCTATCAATCTTGGCATTCATGGAGGCAATCACCTTGTTTCTCAATCGGTATAAGCTTCGGATATACCGCCCATTGAAAATCAGTGTGTGTTGCCCGTCATAGCTGATAAAATTCCGGTTTAGTAGGTGTAACAGCACAAAATCACAGAGGAAATTATCAGATGTCTGACGAACAGGGACGCCGCGACTTTTTCAAGGAGGCTTTAAGCCAACTTATGAAACCTGTCGCTGAATTTCTAGATGAACAGCGTGGGGACCGGCTGCCGGTTGATGACCCGAATCGCGTAATTTTGCGTCCTCCGGGGGCGTTGCCTGAGGCCGAGTTTCTAGAGACCTGTCTTCGGTGTGGCAACTGTGTTAAGAATTGTCCAGCAAGTGCGATACAGCCGCTACAAAATCGAGACCCAAATCTCGCTAATACGCCTTACATAGACCCCGAGGAACAACCTTGTGTGATTTGCGAGTCATTGGCTTGTATGTACGTTTGCCCTAGCGGTGCGTTACAAATCGTCTATGCTGAAGATATCAGAATAGGCCGTGCTGTTTTCAACGCTGAAACCTGCCTCCGCACGAAAGGGGTCGCTTGTACCTATTGTGTTGACACATGTCCTATTGGGGAGGAAGCGATTCATCTAACAGCGGCGGGTGTTGTAGAGGTGCTCGATTCGGGCTGCACGGGGTGCGGGGTTTGTCAGTATGCATGTCCGACAGAGCCTAAATCGATAGTGATTGAAGCGATTCGGTAGCATGAAATTTATTTTTTGCTGGGGCAATGCGGCAAAAGTCGCTGGGCTCCTATTCAGTGTCCCGCTTTTTTGGAATGGGCAGCTTTATGCACAAGCCCCCGATGCCGGTGTGCAGGCCCTTCGCGACATCAAGCCGCCCCTGGAGGTATCGTTAAACCTGCTTCCTTATATTGTGGTTGGCAGTGTCGTTGTCGCCTGCATGGCAGCTTTGGGGTGGGTCTATCTGCGAAGACGTTGGCAAACCGTAGTGTCATCGGCACCGCGGGCAGCAGAGCTTGTGCTGCGGCCGCCTCACGAAATTGCAATTGAACAGCTGGAGGCACTTGAAGCAGCAGACTGCAACATGGCGGTGTATCATACGCAAATTGCTTATGTCATTCGTGAGTATATTGCGGCACGTTACCGAATTCCTGCCCTGGAATTGACAACGACAAGGTTGCTCGAGCAGATGGCACGCGAGCGGATAGGGGGCCTTTATATTGAACATCTCCGACATTTTCTTGGGAGCTGTGATAGGGTTAAGTTCGCAACGTACCGTCCGGAGGTGTCCGAAGCAGCGACGCGAATGGCAGATGCCTTGTGGTTTGTAGATGTGACAAAGGCTCCTTTGGCATAGAGGAGGCACGGCAGGCCTATATCGCGTGCGAAGCACGCTCCTACAGAGAGAGGAAATCGCGTGCGAAGCACGCTCCTACAGAAGAGCGGGTCGCTTGCACAGCACGCTCCTACAGAGGAGAGGAAATATATACATCAAAATTTTCTTGGTGAGAAGGGGAGAAATTTGAAGGGGAATTATGGCAATAAAAAAAGTTGTGAAAAAAACTTGACATATTTTGCAAACTTTGGTATTCTAATTATTAAACGATGGAGGAATAGTAATTGCCGGGCTATCCCTTCATAGAAATAATGTAGAATAAAATTTACTCAGTAAGGAGGAAAAGCAGCGTGGCAAATACGCTTTCCAAGCACCAAGTGCACCTGACCATACCGATGTATCCAGATATGGAGCTTATAGCCGCCAAGACGGTCTCTGTCTTCGCTGAATTGAATAATTTTGACGAGGGACAGGTCGAAGAAATTCAGTTGGCGGTTATTGAATCTTGTATTAACGCATTTGAGCATAGTCAGAGTGAAGATAAGCAGGTTTTCATCGAATTCATTATGCGGACCGATGCGTTGGAATTCAAAATCACCGACCGTGGTGTCGGTTTCAATCCGGATAAGCCGCCGAAACGCTTAACCAGTGGGCCAGTGCTACATCCAGACATGCGGAAACGCGGGTGGGGCTTAGAAATTGTCAGAACGCTCATGGATGAAGTAGATATAGAAAGCGGGGCAGATGGAACGACCATTAGTGGTGTTAAAAAGAAAACGGATTAACCCCCGCAACAGCCCAGTGTCAATGTGAAGGAGGTAAGGGTTTGTTAAACAAATTTGACATACAAATTCGTGCGGAGCAGGAGTATGCCGTACTTGAAACAGATGGTTACTTAAACGACGCACTCGGAGAAGAGCTCTCAAAAAAAGCACAGGAACTCATTCAGGATGGATACACACAACTGGTAATCAATTTGGATAAAACGGCTTTGATTAACAGCATCGGCATCTCTATTCTGATAGAAATCATTGAGGCACTTGATGAACGGGAAGGGACGTTGAACTTCTGCGGACTGTCCGCAACGCAGGAACGCACCTTCCGTATGATGGCAATATCGAAATACGCTGGCATTTTCCCGGATGAAGAAACCGCCATCGCTAATTTCTGAATTAGCTATTGGCTATTGACTATTGGCAAGATGTTGTGATTATAGACAGGTTTTTGACACGCGTTAGACCCCTCTTGCTATAGGTTTCTGATGGTTTCCAATAGCTATTTGAGAAAAAAAGGAGTAGGCACACATGCAGCCAAGTTCTGCTGAAGAGACAATACAACGGTTGATATTTAGTCTATCTGAGTTGGAACAGTTAGGTCAGACGCTCATCTCTGGGCACAGCAATTTTAATGTTTCCAGCAAAACCTATCTTCGCATTACGCTCGGTACACTTCAGGTGACCCGGGGGGCGATTTTCTGTTTCCATCCGACAGACAATTACCTGACCGTTGCGGCTTCAACCCCGGAGCTGGAGGTTCCGCCAATGTCGCTGGAACCGGAGGAGGTCGCGGGGTTGCTGCAAGCTTCGTTCATTGAATTGGAGCCGCCGCCGGCATGCCTTGAACATTTCTTCGAACGGCATGCGGAGCAGTTTGCGGACAATGCTATGCATCGCTTGTGGGTCCCTCTAAAAATCCATGACGAGTTCCTCGGTATACTGAGTTTAGGAAGATTTCTAGGCCGCACACAACTGGAAGCTTGGGAACAGGAACTACTAACTATTCTTGCGCATCAAATATCGATAGCTATTGCCTATTCACGGATAGTGGAGGGGATTCAGAGTGAAAAGTTTCGGTTGTTTATGTTGGCGGAGAGCGCGCCACAAATATGCCAACTCTTGCAGCCGGAGGCAGCAGCTGAACAGGTAGTCCATCAAGCAGTAGCACTTTTGGATGCGAACGTCGGTGGGCTTATGCTGATTCACCCGCAGCAGCAGAAACTGCAACTGGAATACGATTATCCGCCCGGGGTTTTTGAAACGACTTCATTGGAGATGTTTGACAAGGTTGTCGAAGCTGGCAGAACGGTCCGCTGCGCCGCTAAAACAGATATACTTTTCGGCGGTAGAAACTTAATGGCAGGTCCCATTCAGGCACGCGATGGCGATATCTTAGGGGTTCTCGTTATCGGGGACAAGGAGGAACGCGGCGGCAGAATAACCGAATTTACTGACGAGGACGAAATCCTGCTGGATTCTTTCGCAAAACAGGCAGGCGTGGCAATTGAGAACGCACACCTACATCAAGAAGCACTTGAAGCACGACAATTGCAAGCGGAAATGGAGGAGGCACGCAAAATCCAGACAAATCTTATACCGGACACACTGCCTGACATTCCCGGGTATGAGGTTGCAGGGCATTACGAACCGCGTGGACCCGTCGGCGGCGATTATTTTGACTGCCTCGAACTCTCCACCGGAAACGAATGGGGGCTCGCTATTGCCGATGTCTCTGGAAAAGGGATGCAAGCCGCCCTTCTCATGGCAACCCTCCGAGCGGGATTGCTCTCTGAATTGTCACGCGGAAGCACACTGAACGAGACGCAAGAAACATCTAGGAAAGATGAACTTATCGACATGGCACTCACCCTCAATTCCCTGCTTTATGTCAGTGGAACAGAGGAGAAATATGCTACCTTCTTCTACGGACACCTTAATCCAGAAACGGATACACTAACGACGCTCAACGGTGGACATAACCCGCCTATCCTTATTAGAAACGATGGAACCACTGAATGGCTCGGTGAAGATGTGGGTGGACTTCCGCTCGGCATGTTTCCCAATGATATGGTCCCACTCATCGCTGACTATGAGGCGGAACAGGTCCAACTCAATAGCGGCGACCTGGTCGTTTTCTATACCGATGGCGTTACTGAAACTGTTAACATTGACGATGAATTCTACGATGAGGAACGGCTTGAACAGGTCGCCAAAACATGCCCTAGGGGAGATGCGTCGGAAATATGTCAATTCATTTATCAGGAAGTCATTGAATTTCAAGGTGACGCTGATCAGTTTGATGATTTGACGTTACTGGTGCTCCGAAAAAAATAGCGGAGGGGTCGGGTTTTACCCCGCTTTATCGTCCTATCGTCCATATTGGTCTAGGTTGTGGAGCCATTGTGTTGTCTATAAACATACCGCTTTCCGGAGTTTAGTCCATCCGAACGAGCTTTTTCAAAACCCTAGATTGGAGGCAATTATGCAAGAATCTCCTTTTTACGAACAGGTCATGAAACGCGGCATCGCCCAAGGTTTCAAACAAGGTTTCAAACAAGGTTTCAAACAAGGTGAGTTCCGGACCAAACAAGATGATGTTATCAAGTTGTTGACGCACCAATTCCCTGACATCTCTGATACCGTTGTAGCGGAAATCCGGGGAATCACGGAATTCTCACGGCTTGATACACTCTTCGATCAGATACTCACCGCTAAAACCTTTGAGGATATTGACCTCAACGGAAGTAGCATGCAATAGGAATCAAATAGGTCTCTAAAAAGTCCACAAGCCACAAGCGGCGGGAAGACGTAGGTCCTGAAAGAGAGTTAAAAAAACTATGCAACATAGCATTGAAGGCCGCAGATTCTTAAATCCATCAATCCTTGCACAAATTGGCAACCTTGAGCTCATCGCCAAATTTGTCGTCGAAGGATTTATCTCAGGGCTCCACAAAAGTCCCTACCACGGATTTAGCGTTGAGTTCTCACAATATAGGCAGTACATGCCCGGAGACGATACGAAACATATCGATTGGAAGGTCTACGGCAGAACGGACCGGTACTATATCAAACAGTTTGAGGAGGAGACCAACCTCAATTGTTACCTGATTCTTGATAGTAGTCAATCCATGGCACATCCTACTCCGGAGGATTTAGCAGAAACGGACGATTCGCAGGGAGGCGAGGCAGCTGAGGCAGGAGGGGTTCCGCTAACAAAGTTGCGATATGCCTCTTTTCTGATTGCCTCGCTCGGCTATTTCATGGCGAAACAGCGCGACGCAGTCGGGTTCGCTCACTTCGATGACAAACTGAATCAGTACTTTCCTGCACGGAGTAGCCCGTCACATTTGCACGCTATCTTATTGGCACTGGAGCGACTTGAAACAGCCAAGCAGACACGAATTGGCGAACCGTTACATCAAATCGCTGAACGGTTGACGAAACGCGGGTTAGTGATACTCATCTCCGATCTTTACGATGAAAATCCCGATGAGGTCATTGACGGGCTTGAGCACCTACGTTACGATGGGCACGAGGTTATTGTCTTTCATCTCCTCTCCGAGCAGGAGGTGTCGTTTGCGTTTGAAAGACTTATCCGGTTCGTTGATGCGGAAACCGACCAGGAGATTATCACGACCCCGCAAGCTATTCGCGACAGCTATCTCAGCAATTTCAACGAATTTATTGACTATTACCGAACCACATTGAACCAAGCAGATATCGATTACAACCTGATAAATACGTCAACACCGATTGACCGGGCCCTTTCGGCATATCTTGCGAAGAGGCAGGGTTTTCTATAGAGCGGTAAAAGGATATAGGACTATGTCATTTTTAGCTTGGGGTTTTGCTATAGCGGGTGCTGTTGGGGCATCTATCCCGCTCATCATTCATTTACTGAATAGGGAACGCGCGCGCCGCCTCATTTTCAGTACGGTCCGGTTCATCCAGATGTCGCACCAGACGAATGTGCAGCGGCATAAACTGAAGCGGCTGCTCCTGCTCCTGATGCGTATCTTAATATTAATCCTCCTCGGGCTGGCGTTCGCGCGGCCCTATTTCGCTGCGGATCCTGAAACTGCACCAGAATTAGGCGGTACCCGAAACGCTGTGATTATTTTGGATACGTCGTATAGTATGCAATATGAGGACGTTTTTGACCGTGCCAAAAAGGAGGCAATCGCCCGACTTGATGGGTTGGAAAATACCGATGCTGTCGGTTTAATTTTGTCCGCGGACAAAGCACTGACTGTTCTGCCACTTGACACAGAACGGAGCCACATTAGGTCCACATTATCAAACGCAAAACCGACCTATCACAAAACCGATTATCTCGATGCAATCCAAACTGCATCGCAATTACTCGAGCAGGTCGCCGTCGGTCAGAAACAGATATACTTAGTTGCTGATTTACAGAAAAACGGGTGGGATAATTTCCTCGACACCGACCGGCTCAGTCCCAATATAGACATTGAGTTCGTTAATGTGGGAGTAGAACAGTCCGACAATCTCGCAATTACCGGCATAAATGTGCCACCTATTGTACTGGTAGGGGGGGGCTCACAATTACGACCTGTTGAATCTGCTGAATTGGTTGCACGTATCCATAACTTCGGCACTGAGCTTGTTGAGGATGTGTCTGTCAAATTATCTATCGATGGAAAAAGCGTAGGCGTAACACAGGTGGACATTGAACCTGGGGATATCACTGATGCCGTTTTCAAACTAGAAATGGACAAATTTCAGTCAGGAGAGATGCATACCGGTTGGGTTGACATCGGGACGAAGGATTCCTTGGGAGTTGATAACCGCCGATATTTTACTGTGCAAAGCCTCCGGACCATCAAGGTGCACTGCATCAACGGTGAACCGAAGGAACCGGACTATGAGAGTGAAACCTTCTTTTTACGAATGGCACTTAATGCGGGTAGAGAGGCCACCCCGATTGATTTTACACAATCCACTGCATTGCCATCTGGTGCAGATGCGCTACAGAGGTACGATGTGCTTATCCTTGCGAATCTGGGTGAGGTCACAGCGGCGGATGCGGTGCGATTGAAGGAATATGTTGCTGATGGAGGCGGGTTGATTATCACCCTCGGCGATCAGGTGGACGCTACTGTTTATCAGCAGCACCTTGGTGCATCGGAAACCCCGCTCATGCCGTGTACGCTCATGCAGACAGTCGGTGATGCGATTGCGCGGGAGGAGTTCAAGGTAATTGCCACGGTAGACTACAAACATCCGATTTTTGCACCGTTTCGAAATCCGAACCACGGTGATTTTGGGAAGGGACGATTTTATCGCTATTTTCAGGCAACGCCTACAGTCGACGCGGCGGTTATTGCGGCGTATGATGATGGAAATCCCGCACTCTTTGAAAAAATTTATGGAAATGGACGCGTGCTCTGCTTTACCTCTACACTCGACCGAGAGTGGAACGACCTGCCTGTGCATGCAGTCTATCTCCCGTTTCTGCATGAAGCTATCAAACACCTTGCCCTGCGGCAGGTGAGCGAAACGGCTGAGTATCGCGTGGGTGAAGCGGTTGAATACAGTCCCGCTGTTAGAAGCCAAAGCCCGGGCCCCGGGAAAACGGTGGCAGTTTTCAATCCAAATCGCGAGGAAACGCGAATGACGTTGAGCGAACAGGGGCAGCTCTTTTATGAAAACACCGAACTGCCCGGCATCTATTCGGTGCATAGGACCGGTGAAACTGCTTACTATTTTGTTGTCAATGTGGACACTACCGAATCTGACTTAACCCCCCGCGATGCGGAGGAATTGCGTAGCATGCTGGTCGGCTCAACAGAAGTGGACCGTGCACCGACAGAACTTACAGACGAAGTCAGGCAAGAATACAACGAAGGTGTTGAGAAAAAACAGGGTATCGCTACCTATCTCCTTCTGGCGGTTTTTGCTCTGGCTGCAGCCGAAATGTTTATAGCAAATCGGGTCTAATAGGAGTAGGTATACTCCGTAGGCCGTCACATAGCCAAAAGTCAATAAGGATAATTACATGAACGTTGAAGCGACTACTGCAATTGAGGTTCCAAAGGTTGTATGCGATGAGAAAATCCAGTTTTTTATCGAGAACGGTTATCTCGTCGTGCCTAATTTGCTATCGGACAGTGAGATTGAAGAGTTGCGGCAGGATACAGTAACGCTTGCACGCGGCGGATATGAATGCGATAGCCTTAAACCGCTTCCGGAGAGCGTCACTGATGACCAAGCTGTCGGCAGAATTCTCTGCATTCATCAGCCGCACTTCGTTAGCGAGGTAATTGAAAGATATGTGAAACACCCCAAAATCTGCGGAATTTTAAGTCAAATCACGGCTGCACACCTCCCCTATTGGGATGGCAGTGTTAAGTGTATGCAGTCGATGCTCTTTGTTAAACCGCCTAATTTTCAGGGGCAAGCGTGGCATCAGGATGAGATCTATATTCCGACCCGGGACCGTTCCTTGATTGGTGCATGGATTGCCATGGATGACGCAACCGTCGAAAATGGATGTTTATGGGTACTTCCCGGCTCACATCGTCAAGGCTATCTCTATCCACAACGTAATCATGAGAATCCTGACGAGTTTGACTTTGCACAGGAGAGTTATGGGTTCGACGGTTCACCGGAGGTCCCGGTCGAAGTGACAACAGGCACCCTTGTATTTTTCAACGGTTATCTGCTGCACCGTTCCCGAAAAAATCGGGGAGACACCTACCGGCGTGTTCTTGTGAGCCATTATTGCAACTCCTGGTCCCTACTTCCGTGGTCAATTCGGGAGGGCGAACGGCCCGCGAGTGCTGACCGGCGCTGCATTATTCCTGTCTCCGGGGTGGACCCGTACGCGTGGAAAGGTTACGACCCGCCCCCTAAGAATGTCTCCTTGCGAACCTGCAAAGCTATAGGCGAATTACCAGCCCTCACCCCTGTAGGAGAGTGAACGTCGTTGGCGTACACCTAAAACACTATGACAACAGAACACGTTTATGCACTTCAGAATGTATTGGAGGAGATGTTCACACGTATCGGCACCGGTGCCGATATTGAAGAACAACTCACCCGCATTGCACAGTTGTCTGTAGAAATTGATGCAACCGCACCCGCAATGCTCAAACACTATCTCCAGCGGAAGAGTTATACGAAAGCATTGGATTTCATCAGACAAGAGTTAGGGGCAGATACATAAACCCGCAACGAACCGATAGGAAATATTAAAAAATGGATAGAGTAGATGGACGAAAAGTCGACGAACTGCGTCCTGTTAAAATTACACGGAATTATATCAACCAGCCCGAAGGCGCAGTGCTTGTGGAAACAGGTGATACTAAAGTGATATGCACCGCATCTGTTCAAGAACAGCAGCCGCGCTTTATGCGTGACCAACGAAGCCGAAAAAAAGGCTGGGTGACTGCTGAATACGCGATGCTTCCCGGCTCCAGTAGTGAACGGATACAACGGGAGGTCAGCCGAGGTCGAGTCGGGGGTAGGACACAAGAAATTCAACGGCTCATCGGCAGAGCCCTGCGGGCTGCGGTTGACCTCTATGCATTAGGAGAACGCACAATCTGGGTCGACTGTGATGTTCTACAAGCGGATGGCGGTACCCGCACCGCAGCTGTGACAGGCGCGTTTATCGCGCTATGGGACGCATGCAAAAAATTGCAAGAGCAGGAAAAAATTAAAGAATTTCCTATCTCTGATAATATTGCTGCAACCAGCGTCGGTATTATCGACGGCACAGCACTCCTCGACCTATGTTATGAAGAGGATGTTGGGGCAGATGTTGATATGAACGTCGTTATGACTGGCAGTGGAAAGTTTATAGAAATCCAGGGGACTGCTGAACAGAAACCGTTCTCGCGTGAAGAATATGACCAAATGATTGAGCTGGCCGTCGGTGGAATTCAACAACTTGTACGCTTACAGAGCCGTATCATGCTTGAGAATTTAGATGTAGGAACAATTCCGTGATTGCGATTTAGAATTTAATAGTTCCCCTGCTTGTGGGGGGTGAGGACAGATGAAACTTGTATTGGCAACCCGTAACCTCGGAAAGGTCAGAGAACTCACAACTATGCTTGCTGAAAGCCACACCTCACTCCCGCGGGAAGACACGGGGGGCACCGACTGTCAACAGGCGTTAGTAGAGCTTCTCTCACTACAGGATTTTCCTGATGCACCAGAGGTTGTTGAGGATGGCACTACCTATCAAGAGAATGCCGCAAAAAAGGCAACGGTCATCGCTGAGTATACTGGACACCTGACGCTCGCTGATGATGCTGGATTAGAGGTTGACGCGCTTGACGGTGCACCGGGCATCCATGCGAAACGGTGGGCAGGTGAAAATGCTACGGACGCGGAACGCATGCAAAAATTGCTCTCGCTTTTGGAGGGCGTTTCCAATCGACGTGCCCGATTTGTTGCTGCTATCGCTATCGCCTCACCCACTCCCCGCCTTGATAAGGGGAATAGGGGGATTGCAGATTTGCAAATTGTCATCGACAGCTGCGAGGGACATATCACCACGGCACCTGTAGGGGAAAGCGGTTTCGGATATGATCCGGTTTTTGTTCCTATAGGGTATAACCAAACTTTTGCCGAATTGGGGGAGGCAATCAAAAACCAAATTAGTCACAGAAGTAAAGCTCTGCGCTTGGCTATCACACATCTGAATAGGTATATAGCCAGCAAATGACCAAAGGAATGTTATTATGGCAGCACTAAACGATTTAAGAAATGGATTAGTTATCCGCCTCAACGATATTGTCTACACAATTGTAGATTGTCAACCTGTCAAGCCCGGAAAAGGGGGAGCGTTCACGCGAACCAAAATTAAACGCGTTACCGATGGCGCAGTCCTGGACCGAACCTTCCGAGCAAACGAAACGATTGAAACTGTCCGACTCGTCGACCGAGAGATGCAATACCTCTACCGGGAGGGGGATATGTTATGGTTTATGGACAACGAAACCTTTGAGCAGCACCCTCTTCCTGTAAAACTCATTGAGGATAGCTTGAAATTCCTAAAAGAGGGGGAAACGTTAACGGTCAAAATGGATGGAACGACACCGCTTGTCGTTGAGATGCCAACTTTTGTTGAGCTTCAAATTGTTGAAACTGACCCTGGCTTACGCGGCGATACTGTCAGTGGGGGCACCAAGCCGGCCAAATTGGAGACAGGCGGGGTTGTCAATGTACCGCTCTTCGTTAAAAATGAGACTGTCATCAAAGTTGACACCCGCACTGGAAAATACGTTGAAAGAGTTTGAATCATGGCCTCTGCTCGCCTGCGCCGTTGTTTTAATTAGCGATTGGCGATTGGCAGAAAGGAGAAATAGATGAAAATCGCAGATTTTCATTATTTTCTCTCCTAGCAAGATGTTGTGATTATAATCAGATTTTTGACGCGCGTCAAAAACCTCTTTCTCTTGCTAATGGTTTCCATAGGTTTCCAATAGCTAACATTCTATAAACATATCGTCCCTAAGAAGCGGGCTGCTTGCCCGAATACTAGGGGAAACTTTTTTCAAACTCACGTTACAAACTAAGAAAGGAGCGGGCTTTCCTGCCCCGCCTAAAGATGGCGGTTTCCAGCCCGAAGATTTAGATGAGGAAAAAACCTGATGCCAAGCCATCTCCACCGGACAAGGAGGCGGCAGAAACCGATGTTAATACGGACCCGCTTATAGAACGACTCGAACACCTGATAACAATTGCGGAACGCGCGGGACTCTCTACGGTTCGCATTCGCGATGGAGACGTTGAAATAGAAATTGCACGTACAACCGCACCTTCGCTCGTACCGGGGGTGCCCATTGGTGCTAGTGGTACGCCTACCCTGGAAGCTGGCGATGCGTCACAAACCGATGCGCATGAGGTGATTCGGGCACCGATGCTGGCACGCTTTTATCGGTCTCCTGCTCCTGACGAGCCGCCGTTCGTTGAAGTCGGTGACACTGTCACAGCCGGGGACACTTTAGCCACGCTGGAGGTCATGAAAACGTACAATGATGTAGAGGCACCTTTTAACTGCCAAATCCTTGAAATTCTGGTTGAGGATGGGGAGGCGGTTGAATACAATCAACCCCTTTTTCGCGTGAAGCAAACCTGATTGGCTCGTTGGCGATTGGCGATTAGCAAGAGAGATACTAGATGGAGCGGGCTGGGTATACAGAGGCAGACTTAAAGAAAATCAGGACTTACGCAGCGTGTTGATAAAGTCCATAGATAATAGGATTCAGAGGGAGACTTAGCGGGCGAGGTGACCTCGCCCCTACGATACTACGTGCTAAATTTGCGTAAGTTCTGGAAAATATTAAAGGATGTGTAAGCCCAACCAGCGGGCGGGCTGGATATACGGAAGGGGACTTACTTCTTACTTATGTCCTCACCGAACCGCAAGGAAATATCAATTTCAAGTTATTGACCTAATCCGCCAAGAGTTGTAAGCCCAACCAGCGGGCGGGCTGGATATACGGAAGGGGACTTACTTCTTACTTATGTCCTCACCGAACCGCAAGGAAATATCAAATGTTTCAAAAAATACTTATTGCAAATCGAGGCGAAATTGCTGTCCGTATCATCCGTGCATGTAAAGACATGGGTATAAAAAGCGTCGCTATCTTTTCAACTGCTGACAAAGATGCGTTGCATGTTAAATATGCCGATGAGGCTTACTGTATCGGCCCCCCGCCATCTTCAGAGAGCTATCTGAAATATTCGAGCATCACGACAGTTGCGAATCTTGCCAATGTGGACGCTATTCATCCTGGGGCGGGATTTCTTGCGGAGGATGCCCAATTCGCTGAAATTTGTGAGGCGCACCAAATCAAATTTATCGGGCCCTCTATTAACGACCTCGTCACTATGGGGGATAAGGTTCAGGCGCGTGAAACAGTCGCAAAGTCGGGTTTGAATCTGGTTCCCGGGAGTCGGGCTTCCAAACGAAAGAAGGATAAGACCGGCACCGTTGCTACTGCGGAGGAGGCGGCGCAACTTGCGGAGAAAATCGGATATCCGGTCGGTATTAAAGCGACCGCGGGCGGGGGTGGCCGCGGTATCCGAATCGCATACAATCGTCCGAGTTTGTTTAACCTCTTTCATATAGCAAAGGCGGAGGGCGAGGCTGCTTTCGGAAATGCTGATGTTTATATTGAAAAATGGATTGAAGACGCACGGCATATTGAGGTTCAAATTCTTGCCGATACGCACGGGAACGTTGTTCATCTCGGTGAACGCGAATGCTCTATTCAACGTAAACAGCAGAAACTTCTTGAGGAAGCCCCCGCTGCATCGATCTCTTCTAAACTCCGAGCCGAAATTTGTAAAGCCGCAGCAAAAACCGCAAAAGCCATCGGGTACACAAACGCAGGAACGATTGAATTTGTGGTCGATAAAGCAGAAAACTTCTATTTCCTGGAAATGAATACACGTATCCAGGTCGAACACACTATCACTGAAAGCCTTACAGGGATTGACCTGATTAAAGAGCAGATTCGGTTAGCGATGGGGCAGGAGCTTGGATACAACCAGGCCGATATTGATTTTCAAGGACACGCCATCGAATGCCGAATTAATGCGGAAGACCCTAATAATGAATTTATGCCGTCGCCGGGGTTAGTTACAACTTATCACCCGCCCAGCGGTATCGGTATCCGGGTCGATGGATATGTCTATGCTGGGTATACTGTCCCCCCGCACTACGATTCGCTCATAGCGAAACTTATCGCAATCGGCAGGGACCGGGGAGAAGCTATCGCCCGAATGAAACGGGCCCTTTCTGAATTTGAAATAGAGGGGATAAAGACAACAATCCCGCTGCATCAGAATATTCTCAACGATGAACGTTTCCTCAACCGAGCTATTTTTACAAATTTTTTAAGCTCGTCTCGTTCTTAATTCTATAAACATATCGTTATTGGCGATTGGCAATTAGCGATTAGCAATTGGAAACCAGAGAAAGAAAACAAAGGGGGAGAGGGTTTTGACGCGCGGCATAAACCTGCTTAGAATCTAAAACTCTTGCTATAAGCCAATAGCCATTAGCCATTAGCCAGCGAAGCCAATAGTCAATTTATATGCATGCTTATCTTTACCGATTCATTTCCCTATATCTGCTCCTGTTTGCAATTACGACTGCACACCCTGTGACTTTTGTTGACGTAACAGATGAAGTGGGTATCCGTTTTCAGCATTCAAGCGGAACCCGCTCTAGCCTACTTGTAGAAGATATGGGGTCCGGAGCAGGTTTCGCTGATATCGATAACGATGGCGATATTGACCTGTATATCGTCAATATTCCCGGCCCCTTCAGGATAGAAGCGGCCGAACACACTCCCGAAGCCCATCTTCCAAGAACAACGGCTCCCGCAATAAACGCACTCTACCGAAACAATGGCGATGGCACTTTTACTGACATTACACGCCCAGCAGGCGTTGGACATTCCGGGTACGGCATGGGATGTGTTTTCGCCGATTATGATGCTGATGGCAACGTGGACCTCTATGTGACTAACTATGGAGAAAATGTGCTTTACCGGAACAACGGCGACGGGACTTTTACCGATGTGACAAAGCACGCTGGGGTCGGATGTGAGTTGTGGAGCACAGGAGCTGTCTTCGCTGATTACGATGGCGATAACGACCTTGACCTTTACGTATGCAACTATGTTACGTACGACCTCAAAAAATTTGAGCAGGAGAAAGCGGAATCTTTACAAGCCGGAAAAATGGTGCCAAACGCACTAAATCCCACTGTTTTTGAACCGCAAGACAACGTCCTCTATCGGAACAATGGCGATGGCACTTTTACCGATGCAACTACCGAAACGGGCACTGCTGCACCTGGCGGCAGAAGCATGCAAGCCATTTTTAGCGATTTTGATAACGACAACGATATGGACCTATATGTCGCAAATGATACTACTGAAAATCACATTTATCAAAACGAGGGGGATGGCACTTTCACCGATGTTAGTGCTGACTCTTGGGCAGCAAACCCACACGGCTCCATGGGGTTAGCTGCTGGTGATTACGATGCTGATGGCGACATAGACCTGTTTATCAGCCACTGGATTGAGCAGGAGAATACCCTCTACAGAAACTTGTTGAAAGAGGGGGGAAACCCTATACAAACAGGCGGCGGGGCAAACCTGAAACAGACTCCGCCAGAAACGAAAAAACAGCTCCGATTCGTTGATGAAACCTATTCCACTCTGCTCGCTGAAGTCAGTATTAAAGATATCGGATGGGGCACGGCTCTCTTTGATTATGACAATGATGGCGACCTGGATATTTTCGTTGCAAACGGAAGTACGTTCCAAGAACTTGACCGCCCCGAGGTGCTTATCCCACAACCCAATCGGTTATTTCGCAACGAGGCGGACAACATTTTTACCGATGTCAGTCAAGATGTCGGTATTGCGAAGCTCCCCCCGCGGGTGAGTCGCGGCACGGCGTTTGGCGACTATGATAACGATGGCGATATAGATATTTTCATCGTCAATAACTACGCTAAGCCAACGTTGTTGCGGAATGAGACTGTTTCTGCACAGAACGGTAATGGCAACAATTGGTTGCGCGTTAAATTGGTAGGGACATCCGGAAACATAGAGGCTATCGGTGCGAAAATCCAACTGAAAGTTGCGGACCTTACACAGCTCCGCGAAATTTACGCAGGGGATAGTTATATGTCGGCTAACAGTGTCTATGTCCAATTCGGGCTCGGCAGAGCCAAACTGATTCAGTCGCTTCAGATTACTTGGCCGAGTGGGGCAGTACAAGTCCTTCATAATATACCGATAAATCAGCGGATAGAAATTACGCAGGAGTAGCAAGCAATATGAATACAATACACACAGGGTCGCCAAAATCGGTACTACTCACAGAAGCGGATATGTCCCTATTTCTTGATTACTATCAACTTACGATGGGGCAGGCAGATTTTAACGCGAAAAATGAGGCGGTTATCACAGCGAACTACTATGTGCGTAGAATTCCGCAGGGGGAATATCTCGTCGCAGCCGGACTTGAACAGGTTATTCACTATATTCTCAACCTACGTTTCACCGAGGAGCTCCTTACGGGATTAGCAGAACGCGGGGAATTGTCCCCAGATTACCTTGCGTCGCTAAAAGATTTCCGATTTGATGGGTCAATTTTCGCGCTTCCTGAAGGTACGCCTGTTTTTCCGAACGAACCGATTATCAATGTGACCGGTCGTTCTCGGGACGTTCAACTTTTTGAGACGTACCTGCTGTGTGTGATGAATTTTCAGACGTTAATTGCGACGAAAGCATCACGGATTGTCTCTGCTGCGCGCGGTAAACCGGTTTTCGATTTCGGGGCGCGGCGTGCACACGGCAGAGACGCTGCTGTCCTTGCTGCTCGGGCAGCATTTATCGGCGGCGCACAAGCCACATCTCTCGTCCTTGCAGGCCACTATTTTGATATACCCTACGTTGGCACGATGGCGCATAAATTCATCTCCGAACGTCCGACCGAGATACAGGCGTTTCGAGAATACGCCGCGGCATTTCCACACAATACAATACTCCTAATTGATACCTACGGGACACTTGAGGGGGCGCGAAATGCATGTATTGTTGCCCATGAGATGGCAGCACGCGGGGAACGTTTACGCGCGGTCCGACTAGATAGCGGCGAGCTCTTCGCACTGAGCAAAAAGGTACGCCAGATTTTTGATGACGAAGGGCTGGACTATGTGCAAATCCTTGCAAGTCACGACTTGGACGAATTCCAGATAGATGCCTTATGCAAAAAAGATGCGCCGCTTGACGCATTCGGAGTCGGTACACGCCTGGCTACAGGCGCGAATTTTAACCCGTTCACAGGCGAAGGGGGACCGTCGGCACTCGGCGGGGTTTACAAATTGGTAGAACGCGATGGAGTTCCCAAAGGGAAACAGTCGCTTGATGAACCCGCAAAGGCGACTATCCCCGGAAAAAAACAGGTGTATCGATACACCGGACCCGATGGGTATTACTGTAAAGACGATATAACCCCGTGGGATGAACCAAGTCGTGCAGACGCTAATCCGCTGTTAATTCCGATTGTCAAAAATGGTGAGTTGGTTTATAAGTTCCCATCCGTGTGGGACATTCAGCATCATGCAACGTCAGAACTTGCCAAATTGCCTGATTCACATAAAACGTTAACTGATGCTACACCGTATCTTGTGGAACTGCACCCGGCACTGAAAGTCTGAATCACGGATTATCGCGGATTACACGGATTACGCGGATTGACACTCTGTAACATCAAATTATCTGCTAAGCGGACAGCTTTGTTAGGCTGCTATGCCTGCGGCGGTGTCAGCAGTGCGGCGATGTCTTCTGGTAGTTTGATATTATGTTTCTGTTCAAAGTCGGCAACGTTTCTGTAATCCTTACCAAAAATCTCAACGATAATATTTTTCGCCATATCCGTGGCGGACTTCAGATCCGATTTTGCCTTCTCCCACTCTTGCAAGTGTAAAAATGCCATACCGCGATTGTAATATGCCTCGGCAAAATTCGGGTTGCGTTCTATTGCTGTGTTATAGTCGTCAATAGCCCGTTGATACTCGCCTTTTCGCGAATAAGCATTACCCCGATTGTTATAGGGATGGACGCGGCTCGGTATCAGCTCTATCGCCTTGCTATAATCTACAATTGCGTTATCATACTCCTGTTTATCAAAGTAAACGATACCACGGTTGTAATACGGATAGGCAAAATTGGGATCCAGTTCTATTGCTGTGTTATAGTCGTCAATAGCGAGCTCGTAATCACCTTTGAGTTTATGAACTATCCCACGGTTATTATATGCCACTGGCAAATTAGGCTCTAACCTTATTGCTATGTTACAATCTTCGAGGGCGCGCTCGTAATCACCTTTGATACGGTATGCGCTACCCCGATTGCTGTATGCCTCGGCATAGTTTACATCGCGACTAATAGCTGTGTTGAAGTCTTTAATAGCGCGCTCAATATCGCCTAGATTGCCGTAAGCAACGCCACGATAGTTATAACCTTGGGCAAAGGTAGGTCTCCGTTCAATCGCTTTGTTGTAGCGCTGGATAGCGTTTTCGTAAGATGCCCGATCTGTTTGTGTGTGCATGTTTTACGTCTCCTTGTCGTTGCGAAGTTGAGACTGGGTATCCTGAAAGACATCATCCCTCGATGGCATTTCGACCTCGTAAACTTCTACGCATTCCTTCAGGTGGGTGCCCTGCTCTCTAATAAACCCGTGGAAATCATTGTAAACGGTTTGTGTTGAAATACCGTGCTGTTCTCGCAGATGGTCTAATATCGGTTCCTTGAGTGATGCGGGAATATCTATTACAGCGAAATGTTCAGAATCAATAAACCCCTTCGGTGGCCGAACGAATATACTTTTCTGTGCTATGATACGGTTTTGCGGGTTCCGAGGTTCTTTAATTTGATAGTTCTTATTTATCTCCCCACTTCTCTCCAACAAAATAATCCTGCCGGGTTTTCCAAGTGAACCGTCACATGCGAAAAAGAGGGCTATGTGGTTGTCTGTTGTAAAGTCGATAAGATTGGTATAACCGCCGTAGTGTTGGAGTTCTGTCAAGATTTCAAAGCTATCTTCCTCGTAGGTATATTTTTTAGCCACCGTCAGCATTCGCTGTTGGATAGCTTCTATATCGAATTCCCCTGTTCCAATTTCTTTCCGGCATTCACGCCACAGACTTGAAGATACTTTCTCATAGTGTTGTGGTTCACCGCGATAGATGAAGCCACCACCAGCGGTTGTTTCTGCTATCCTACCGATTATCTCTAAAATGCTGTTGCGTTCGGTTTCTTGTGTGTTCAAATTTGCTCTCCACAATGCGAATTTCCTCTGATATTAAATTATACCTTGTTCGCGTTCGCTTGTCAATTTCAATTTTGCGGAGCTAAAGGGGGGGTAAACCTTATGCTAACCGCCATCTTCAGAGAGTATTTCCTGTCTTTCTCTGATAAGTCCAACGAAGACACAAGCCCCCATTCCTAACAGCACAATCGCGAAGGGGAAACCTACCACAAGCGCGGCCGCTTGCATTGCCTTCAAACCACCACCAAGCAGGAGCGCAATGGCAACCAATCCCTCGGCAGAACACCAAAACACGCGTTGTACTACCGGAGCGTCAAACTTACCGCCAGATGTAATAGTATCCACAACCAGCGACCCGGAGTCCGACGAGGTGACGAAAAAGATGATTAACAAAACAATGCTAACGAAGGAAGCGAGCTGTGTCAAGGGCAATTGCTCAAACATTTTGAATAGCGCAAGCTCATACGTCCCTGATGCAACAATCTGCATCACACCGGTGTAGCCATCGGCAAGGAACTGATGGATAGCTGTGCCGCCAAAAGTGCTCATGCATAATAAAATAATCAGCATAGGGAGGACAAGAACACAGGACAGGAATTCGCGAACCGTGCGCCCTTTTGAAATGCGGGCAATAAAAGTACCAACGAACGGGCCCCAGGTAATCCACCATGCCAAGTGGAACGCCGACCAATCGTGTATAAAGTAGGAATCCGTACGCCCTACCCAATTGCTGAACGGCACAATCTTAACGAAGTAGGTGCCAAGTCCCTTAAGAAAGTTACTGAAAATAGCACCGGTTGGGCCTACGACGATTACGAATAAAAATAGGCTAACCGTGATGCAGATATTTATTTGGCTGAGCCGTTTGATACCGACATCAAGTCCACTGATTACCGAAACCGTAGCGACTACGGTAATCAGTGAGATTAAGACCACTTTGGTAGTATTGGTCCCGGGAATGTTGAACAAATAGTTAAGCCCTGCTGTCACCTGTTCGGAGCCCAAACCGAGCGATGGGGCAAGCCCGAACAACGTCGCGAAAACAGCAAGTGTATCAATAATGTGACCAGGCCAGCCCCAGACGCGGTCACCGAGCAGCGGATAGAACGCTGAACGTAGTGCAAGCGGCAATCCGCGATTATAGGTGAAAAATGCAAGCGCAAGTCCAACGACCGCGTAACCCGCCCAACCATGGAGCCCCCAGTGAAAAGCTATCGATGCAAAACTCATAGTTCGCGCCGCTTTGACATCCGGATCGTTCAGGTCGGGAGGCGGCTGACCAACATCGTACACCTTGGTCATGTTGAATGGAGGATTTTGAAAATGATGAACAGGCTCGATTACCCCGAAATATACGAGTCCGATTGCTAAGCCTGCCGAAAAGAGCATGGCAATCCACGTAAGCGTAGAGTAATCCGGCACTGCATCCTGCCCACCGAGGCGCACCTTTCCAAGCGGAGAAACAATCAGGTACAGGCAAAACAGCACAAGAAGACTACAGCTCAGCAAAAATACCCAATCTAAGCGTGAAGTCATCCACACCCGGATATTTTCAAAAACAATTGTCGCCTTCTCTTGGAACACAAGGGCCACAAGCACAAAAATAACAATGGAGAGACTGGAGGTCAAGAAAACCGGGGCGTTGATATCAAGCCCAAATATTTGGAGGTTGTTCTGACCGACCCGGTAACTCGTATCTGACTTTAGCTGCGACTTTTTCTCTTCATGTTGCATTTTTTAACGGTTCCGAATCCTCTACGATGTTAATGCATCAGGACTTACGCAAATTTAGCACAGAGCCTCGTAGGGGCGAGGTCACCTCGCCCGCTAAGTCTCCCTCTAAATCCCATTATCTATGGACTTTATCAACGCGCTGCGTAAGTCCTGTTAGGACAGAGCCTCGTAGGGGCGAGGTCACCTCGCCCGCTAAGTCTCCACCGCGTGTCCGGAAACATAGGACTTATGCTAAAAGCGAGAACCGTCTTGCTGTTGGGCAGTTCTATGCCTTGCGCGCACAAGTCCTATATTGATAGCAAATTATTCCATCGAATTCCCATCTTCAGAGAGTGTTTCTTCAGAGAGTGTTTCCCGTCTTTCTCTGATAAGTCCAACGAGAGCACACGCTCCCATGCCTAACAGCACAATCGCGAAGGGGAAACCTGTTGCAATGGCAGCGGCTTGTAAAGCTACCAATCCTCCGCCCAGTAATAGCGCGATAGCGACTAACCCTTCGGCAGTACACCAAAACACGCGTTGGGCAACCGGTGCGTCAACCTTGCCACCTGCTGCAATGATGTCAATAATCAGGGAACCGGAGTCAGATGAAGTGACGAAAAATATAATCGTCAACAGCATTGCGGCACAAGAAAGTAGGGTTGTCCACGGTAATCCTTTGAACATTCCGAAAAGTGCAAGTTCATAATTATATGTCTCAACTTTTTCGGTTACACTCGTGAAATTCTCAGCAAGGAACTGGTGGATTGCGGTGCCGCCGAAGACACTAAACCAGATAAGACATAAAAGTGTCGGCAGCAGCAGTACGAAAATAACAAACTGGCGAACTGTGCGTCCCTTTGAGATGCGGGCAATAAAGGTCCCAATAAATGGTGCCCAAGCAATCCACCACGCCCAATAGAAGGTCGTCCAATCGTGGAGGAATGCTGTATCTTCACGCCCCACCCAGTTGCTGAGCGGTACAATTTTCATGACATAAGTCCCAAGTCCAGCGAACATGCTTTGGAAAATGTAACGCGTTGGACCGAGCACAAAAATAGTTAACAGTAGAATGAACGCAAGAATTATGTTGAACTGACTGAGACGTTTGATACCAACATTAATCCCTGTCATTACCGAAATCAATGCAATGGCTGTAATCCCCACAATCAATATGACCATGGTGACTTTATTATCCGGAATTGCGAACAGATCGTTAAGACCGGCGGTCACCTGGTCAGCACCTAAACCGAGGGAAGTTGCAAGACCAAAAATCCCTGCGAAGATAGCAAATGTATCGATGATGTGTCCGGGCCACCCCCATATCCGCTCACCAAATATCGGATAAAACGCGGACCGGATTAGCAGGGGTAATCCACGGTTGTAGGCAAAAAATGCAAGGGCAAGTCCTACGACCCCATAAACTGCCCACGCTTGCAATCCCCAGTGAAAAACTGTTGTTGCTATTCCCACGGAGGCTGCCGCTTGAACTTTGGTATCTTCGATGTTAGGAACATTTTTAACACTGTAATCCGCCTCTGCGTCATAATTGGCATCTCCGATGTTAGGGACATCTTCAACATTATAAATTGCCTTTGGGTCATAAACCGTTTCTGTGTTCAGAGGCGAATAGGCACCACCCTGAAAATAGGTGACCGGTTCTGACACACCAAAGAACAGAAGCCCAATCCCTACCCCTGCTGCAAAAAGCATGGCAAGCCATGTTAGGTTGGAGTATTCTGGTTTTGCATCTGCCCCACCGAGACGAATCTTGCCGAGGGGTGAGAGGGCTACAATCAAACAGAAGAGAAAGATGAGGTTGACAGTGCCCATGAACAACCAATCAAGATTTGTGGTAAGCCAGACTCGTGCAGCTTTAAAAATTTTTTCGGCATCCTCTTGGAAGATTAGAGTGCCAATGATAAAGGCAACAATCGTAATAGCAGAGACCACGAATACAGGCGTAAGGTAAATCTCTAAACCGAAGAGTTTCCTATATCTGCCTTCGTCCACTTGATGTGGCATCTGTTGCGGTTGTTTTTCTTCTTCATTCATTTTAGTTTCTCCTTATAGGCACAAACTGGAAAGTTTATGCTACAATTTGAGATGGGTAAACCGATTAGAAATAATAACCGAAGTTAAAGTTGAGCCGCCAATGCCATATATCATTACCGTTCGCACCAACGTGATTAACCCCCGTATAGATATTGTTATAATCATCCCCTTCATTACCAACGAAGAAGTTGCCGTTGGAAATTGCCATATCACTATAGACATAGAGCGCGCCGAACACTGTCCAACTAGCACCGAGCATAACAAGATTACTCGGATTATAGTCCTCCACAGTTTTGAGAATAGTACTGAATTCAACATAAGGCGTAACGCTATCTATCCAGGAAACACTTGAGGTGTCTATACCCCCGTATCGTAGCGACACGGCAGGGATTATTCCCTCAGATGCGACGGGCCATGCAAAGTCGTAAGCTCCCATCGGAATCAGGTCGCCTGTGCCCCACGGGGTGTCATCGGGGATATTGTGCGCGTAATAGGTGAATTGAGAAAAGAGGGTAAAATCGGCAAAAGAATTTTTCATGTGTGCGGAGAAGGCGTAGTGAGTACCGCTATCATCTTCACCTACGTTTGTGCCTTTCAGCAACCCGTATTGGAGCGATACCCCAAGGTCAGCGATGTCTGGTAAAGCATAGATGGCGCGTAGGTTAAATTGATGTTGTTCCTCAAACCCGTTTTCCTCCGCACCCCATTCGACGTTTCCCTCTTTATCCGCTTTTTCTTTCCATTTAACAACGTCATAACCGTATAGAGAACTTTGAAGACTGCCTCCATCGGTCTGCGGTTCACTCATGGGATAGTATCCGACACTGAGTGCCAGTTTATCAAAAGTGGTATCCCACCGGATACCCACATCCGGATCATCAGCGAGGCCGACATAAAAATGCTGATCAAAAAACCAGCTCGTAGAAACACCGTAAGGTGTAGGTCCGAAAGGCACTCGGACAACACCTGCTTTAAGTGTGCCGATATCACCGAGATTATAGCCCAACCATGCGGTGTGAATAAAACTATAGTTATCGTACCATCGGTATTCAACCCGACCGATGACGTTGTTAAAATCCAGGTCGGCATTGAGGCGGAATATTTCGAGGTCAACATCGCCAATCCTGTCGCCTCGCCGATGCGGGTTGTCTTCATCGCCGTAAGTGCCGTAGACGTAATTTAATCGCAGTGCCCCGCCGATTTTTAGCGGACTTTTCTGGGGAGCTTCAGCTTCAGCTTCAGCCTCAGCTTCAGCTTCGACAGCTGCCTCTTCATCTGCATCTGCTATAGCGAACGGCGTAAAAACTAACAAAATCGCCACTGCTATTCCTAAGAAACAGTGATAGGATGTTCCTCTTTTAAAAACACAACTCATGAAACTTACTATTTTAGACATAAGCAATACCTACTTTGGTTGAAAAATATTGTTCGAGCGTTGAATAGGTGGACCAGCAAAATGCCGCCGGGTACTAAACTAACTTGAGCTAATCATAAACGATAAACGCTGGTAAAACTAAACACAAATTCAACTTTACTAATTTTTAATCTGTATTATAACATATTTTCTATTGTTTTTCAAGGAAAAAAGCATTCTAACTAATGTACACTAAACTTTGGACAATTTTCGGGAGGCACAACGTTCTTGTCAAAGGGGTAGGTGGAAGGTTGGAAGAATGGAAGGGTGGAGGAGGGGAAGAGGGTTTTGAGGCGCAGCAGAGATATGCTTAGCATCACAATCCTCTTGCTAACTGCTAATGGTTTCCAACATTCTATAAACATTCCGCCCCGCTGGGGCTAGTTTGTGGGATGGTTGCGGTGTTCTATAAACATTCCACCCCGCTGGGGAAACTGGACTTTTGCACATTAGGGACTATTTTCTGGTATTTGTAACGTGAGCTTGATAATAAATGTCCGTTTGTGCTAACCTCTATAAACATATCGTCCTTGAGGAGCGGGAAACCGTTTGCCCGAATACTGGGACTAAGAGTTTTGGCGTTAGCGGCTGTTTCTATAAATATATCGTCCCTACGGGACTAGGAGTCGGAGGGAAACGTCCTCTCTGTCACGATTAAACATTCTAGGACGGTGAGTCCCTACGGGACTAGGAGTCGGACGGAAACGGACCTTCTATAAACATATCGTCCTTAAGAGCGGGAAACCGTTGGTTTCCCGAATACTGGGACTAAAGAGACTTTTTTCAAACTCACGTTTGTGCACGAAACAGGTCGGCAAAGAAACTCTTAATTCCGCGTTCTCCGCGATAATCCGTGATTCAGACAACACAAGCGAAATCCACCCTTCCACCCTTCCATTCTTCCACCCTTCCACCCTTCCACTATCCTTTGTGCAAAAACTTTACACACTCCTTGCAATATCTTCACAGATGTGCTAAAATATAAAAGGCTTAAAACTCAGGAACACATATTTCGGAGGAAATTCATGTATAAAATCGGACTCATCCCTGGTGACGGCATCGGCCCCGAAGTGACCAGCGAAGCGATGAAGGTCTTCGGGGCCGCAGCCGCACAAGCAGGGCTCCAATACGAAACCGTTGAATACGATGTCGGGGGGGACCGTTATCTCGCTACAGGAGAGGTGTTACCGGACTCGGTATTGGAAGAACTACGACAACTTGACGCTATCTATCTAGGGGCTATCGGACATCCCGATGTCAAACCCGGTATTTTAGAGAAAGGGATTCTGCTAAAGGTCCGCTTTGAACTCGATCTCTACATAAACCTACGCCCGGTTAAACTTTATCCAGGCGTGCCCACACCGCTGAAGGACAAAGGCCCAGAGGACATCGATTTTATCATTGTTCGCGAAAATACGGAGGGATTATACGCGGGTATCGGCGGGTTTTTGAAACGCGGCACACGCGATGAGGTTGCCATTCAGGAGATGATTAACACCTACAAAGGCGTTGAACGGTGTGTCCGCTACGCGTACGAGCTCACACAGAAACGCAATAAGGAAAATACGTTGACACTCTGCGATAAAGCGAATGTGCTAACATACGCCCACGATTTGTGGCGGCGCGTCTTCGATGAGGTCGGAGAAGATTATCCAGACATTAAAAAGGAATACGCCTTTGTCGATGCCACGACTATGTGGATGGTCAAAAACCCGGAATGGTTCGATGTGATTGTGACATGCAATATGTTCGGCGATATTATCACGGACCTCGGGGCGATGATTCAGGGAGGCATGGGGGTTGCAGCTTCAGGCAATTTGAACCCAGAAAGCGTGGCAATGTTCGAACCGATTCACGGGTCAGCCCCACGCTACACCGGCAAAAACCAGATTAACCCAATCGCAGCGATTGGCGCAGCCGGCATGATGCTCGAACACCTTGGGTATTCGGAAGCCGCCGCAAATGTTGACAAATCTATCAGCAACTTGCTTGCAAGCGGAAAAATTAAAGACCTCGGTGCCGGACGGATGGGATACACAACCGAAGAGGTTGGCGACATGCTCGCCGAAGGCCTATAAACTTGCCCTCTTCTGTAGGAGCGTGCTGTGCACGCGATACTCTTCTGTAGGAGCGTGCTGTGCACGCGATACTCTTCTGTAGGAGCGTGCTGTGCACGCGATACTCTTCTGTAGGAGCGTGCTGTGCACGCGATACTCTTCTGTAGGAGCGTGCTGTGCACGCGATACTCTTCTGTAGGAGCGTGCTGTGCACGCGATACTCTTCTGTAGGAGCGTGCTGTGCACGCGATACTCTTCTGTAGGAGCGTGCTGTGCACGCGATATTAAGGCGCGGACTCAGAACACGCGTCTCACGCCAATTGCGCTGTAAAATTAATCCGATCTGAATTGCGGTTCCAGCGATTGAAGGTGTACATGTCGTAAACACTCAACGTTTTATAACCTGCCTCCTTGAGGAGACGCGTCACTGTGTCTACTTCAAAGATTGTTTGCTGGTGTACCTCTTCAAACCTATGAAATAGGTCGCCTTCTCGGATAAAAAAGGTCAGGGAGGTCTGGCATATTTTGCTATAATAGAAATAGCTATTTTTCCAGATGTAGGAATAATCGTCGTGATTTTCTGAGAAGGTTTTGTTGTGAAAATGCTCGACAATATTCCGTTCGGTCGTCACGTCGAAGATAAACAGCCCACCTGGGGCGAGGTGCGCTGAAACCGTCTGGAAGACGTTGCTGAGGTCGGTTTCGGTGCGGGCATAGTTGATGCTATCGTACGTGCAAAGGATTGCGTCAAACTGCTGCTCGAGGTCAAAGTAGCACATGTCGCCTTGATGGAATGCGATATCCACATTGTGTGTTTCCGCCTTTTCTTGCGCGATGTGCAACATACCTGCTGCCCTATCTATACCGGTCATCTCGTAGCCTTTTGAGGCTAGCAGGACAGTCAACGTGCCTGTCCCGCATGCCACATCAAGGATACTAATCGGTTTAGAATCGTATTTGTCGAAGAGCGACTCAATGTAATTGCCCCAGCGGATGTAGTTGACGTTTTTCATCATCCGGTCGTAGACGTGAGAAAATTTTTCATAAGGTAGGGTCGAGTGTCCCGGTATCACTTTATTCAATTTTCCGCTTCCTGTTTGAATCCGATAGAGGCATTCAGCATCTGTAATAACGTGTTGATTTCCTCTGCATCCCAGGTGTCGTCATCATTCGCGGCTATAGCATAATCTGCTACCTTTTTAATTTTACCGAGATTGATTCTCCCGATGAACAGACTAAAAGGTAGTTGCTGCCCAACGGTTTTAACCCGTTCACACGTAGCTTCGATGTCGGCTCGACTCACCTCTTCAGGGGCCTGTTTTATCATCGCGTCCTTCATCATATCTGCTCCGAAACCGAACAGCTCTTTGATGATAATCCATTGTAACGTGGCAAGTAAGACAAAGAGTATTAAGATAACAACCAAAATTTTGGTTATATGACGTTTCCACGTCCGTTCTTCAGAACTCATTTTTTTCGTTCACCTCTCTGGTGGAATTTATAGTATATATATTAACATTTTATCAAAGACAGTGTCAAGTAGGAGAAAAAATGAAGATAGGTATTATTGGTAGACCCTACGTCGGAAAAACGACAGTCTTCAACGCATTGGCACATTCCAACGCAGAATTAGGCGGTTATACGGCAAGCAAAGAGCCCAACCTCAGCGCAGTGAACGTGCCCGATGAACGTTTGGAATCTCTCGCAGCCGTGTTCAAACCGAAAAAAGTGACACCCGCAACGATCGGTTATGTGGATGTCGCCGGGCTAACCCAAGCGGATGTTGAACAGGCGGAATTGGATTCCGGTGTACTTGCGGAACTTCGCACAGTTGACGCGCTCGCGCATGTGGTTCGACTTTTTGAGGATGAGGCGGTTCCGCATGTCGATGGAAACGTTGATGCTGAGCGGGACATTGAAACGGTCGGACTTGAATTAGTCCTCGCCGATCTGAAAGTCGTTCAGGGGAGGCTATCGAGGCTCACCAAGCAACTTCAAAATCAGAAAACGGCTGAGCTGGAAAGTGAACATCGCGTCTTAGAACGGTGTGAGGCCACCTTGGAACGTGGGGTACCACTCCGCACCATTGCACTATCGGCAACCGAGGAAAAACTGATACGCGGTTACGGGTTTTTGACGCAAAAACCGTTGCTGCTCATCTGCAACATCGATGAGACACAACTAGAAACAGCCGATGACATTCACAACCGTTTTGCTGAATATGCAGCACAACCCCAGACAGCCATTATTGTACTCGCTGCACAGTTAGAGATGGAAATTGCCCAGCTGGATGCCTCGGATGCAGCCATCTTTATGACCGAAATGGGATTAGAGGTTTCCGCTTTAGAGCGTTTTATTCAGACCTCCTATCAGTTGCTGGGGTTAATCACATTTTTTTCAGGCAATGAGAACGGTGTCAGGGCGTGGACACTTCGTGAGGGACAGACTGCCGTTGACGCAGCAGGCATCATACACACCGATTTCGCACGCGGCTTTATACGTGCAGAAACCATTAACTGGGAAGAGTTAGTTGCATGTGGAAGTCTCGTCGAAGCGCGAGGTAAAGGGTTGCTGAGAGCGGAGGGTAAAACCTATCTAGTTCAAGAGGGGGATGTCCTGACAATATTGGCGAACCCAACGCATTGAAAACGCCGCGTTTTTTTCTCGTGCGACAACACCCTCAGAAAACCTTCAAGGTGTATCTACTGGTTTCCTGTGAACACGTTCTGCCGGACGAGGTGTTTGATTGACGGTTTGCTTTTCAACTTCAAGTGCTACTTCGACATCATATACCGCTTTTATATCGCCCCACTGCATTGGCAATTTCCCCTGCGGAGATACAGGTAGCGCACCTTGTACCCAATCCGGTTGAATGTCGTTGCTCGGATGTGTTGTCAATCTCCTGAGTTTTCCATCTTCAATCTCATACCGATAGATGTCATGATGCTCCTTCGCTTTGGGCACGTCAAGCCGTCCTGCTGAAAAAAGGAAGGCACGGCCGTCATCCATCCAACATAACCCGGAACCGACCCAATCTCCACCTATCTTTTTTGTTATATCAATCCTCCTTTTCACGCCATTTTTCCGCTGAATGATAAATCGTTTGACAGGGTCTTCTAGCTGCCCTTTAGATTCGAGGTATAGAATCTGCTTCCCATCTGGAGACCAGTGGGGGTAAACTCTGAAAGCAAGCGGGTCTCCTGGGGCTGGATCTGGGAGGAGCGGTCTCTGATTTGTTCCATCTGCTGACATTATCCAGATGTTTACTGGGTGAAGACCCGCAGGGACCGATATAAACCTTGTATAAACGAACTCTTTGCCATCTGGGGACCAATGTGCTTCATGTGATCCGCTATTTTTTTGAAGACCTGTCAACTGTTTGACGGTTCTATTTTCCAGGTCCATCACATATATTTCGGTGTCTCCATTTCGGTCACTGTTGAATGCAAGGTATTGGCCATCCGGGGACCAGGTTGGATTTCGATTCGTTTTGCCGGTATGTGTGAGCTGCTGTTGGTTAGTGCCATCAGCGTTCATGATGAACAGTTGACACTTTTGGATATCCTTCTCAAGGCTTCTTTCAAAAGCGATTTGGGTGCCATCCGGGGACCAGCTCGGCCCGAACTCCCAAAACTGATTGTCTGTCAATCTACGTCTGCCGCTCCCATCATCGTTCATGACATAAATACTACCATACGCGGAAAAGGTGATTTTTGCATCGGCACCGCGTGGAACAAACAGTAAAATAAGGAGACAGAGTATTAAACAACGTGTGGAGGGCTGTGAGATAAAGGAGGTGTTCGCGTGTATCATAAATTTATCTCCTTTAGAAACACGGGTGCCCTATAAAGAGGAACACCCGCGTTTGGTTGGCAGAATTTACTCGATGCCTAAAGGCTCCTGCCGGTGCCAAAACTCCTTCTGACTAATCAATGCGTACCACGGTTCAGAGGTCTCTAGCGTTCCATTTCCATCAAGATCCGCTTTCACAGTTTGTTTGGAATCTGCGGTAATCTTGTACTTCCTCCACGGTTGATCCTTAAGGTCAAATTTAAGGGCCATAGCTTTTTCCCAACTATCGACAGCATCAACCCAGCCATTAGTGTGTTCTTCTTTGAAATCATCAAAATTCGGTAATAGCGGACCCTCAATCTTGCTGGTGAAGTCAACGTAGTATCTGACACGGATGCGCTGTGGCCAATCGGGATGAACCCCTCCAGAATCATTGTACAGAACTGCCAGATGACTACTAGAGACTTTCGGAAATTCATAGAAATACGCTACATAGAGATATCCGTATACGAACTTAAGGGTCCTGCCCATTCTGCAATCCCGAGCCCAAGTTTCACCAGAGTGGGGCACTTGGTTTGAGTGAAGATGCGTTGGAACGAGACAAACTATCGCTATTAACCCGATTAGGGTTATCACTACTAAATGTTTCACAATTTTTCTCCTTTAGCACACGCAAATTGAAGCGGAGTGCCAGTCTTTGGAAAAATCAACGCCGGGGACGTTGGCTTCTCCATACACAGAAGACGTAGTCATTTTAGCACGTTTCCGGTTTTGTGTAAATAAAAAATATTGGACACTATTTACGGGGTTTCACCTATTCCCTCTTGTTGTGTATCGTGCGCGAATAGAATAGGGGTAACAAGCATTGCGGGTGTCCGCGATGCAACAACGAAAGCCCACGACGAAATGCTTCGTGCAAAACGAAGTTCATGCGGGCGCGAAAATATCGCAGGTTTCACATCCTGCAATAAGACTTTGTAAAAAATCGGAATAATTAACGAATGTAAAGTGGGGGGGGGAGAGCAGTTAAATGAAAGTAGACATGTGGACACACGCACTGCACACGTGCGTACGGTCGCTCATGTAACACGGGCGTGGATGGAATCAATTTTTGAATTGCGGTATCTCCATGTTGGTTTTTCACTATTAAATCCCCATTCTGTATCAGAAAATATGAGTGTAAGGTGTAATTTCCCGGTTTCTCTACTAACTTTATACAACTTAACGTAGCTATTATATCCTAAGTTGCGGTAAATGTCAAGTTTTTTTCAAAAAATCGGTCAGTGTTGAAATTGGCGGCGTATGAGTTCTAACATTGAGGCAGCTATGAGCTTATAGGTTTCCCTATAAATTCACATCAAAAGCTACAGGGGTCCACGCAATTCCGCAATAGCATCCATCATCTTAACGCCCATCTGCTGATACATCTCACGTTTAACCTCAAACGTACCCATGTCAGTAAAATCGATAGGCGTTCCGAATTTCACGATCAGCTTTGCCCGGCGTGGACGTTTATGTCCGCGCGGCAACATCCGTTCCGCCCCGCTGTGATAAACAGGAAGCGTAGGAACACCCGCCCGGTGAGCGATAAAACATGCACCATCCTGTCCTTTCCCCAGAGTTCCATCAACGCTGCGCGTGCCTTCCGGAAAGATGAGCACAGCGTTGCCATCTTTGAGAAGTGAGATAGTTCTCCGCAACGCCCCCAAATCCGGTGCACCTCTATCCACTGGATAGGCATTAAAGGCTGAAATCAGTTTCCCCAAGCCCGGTATTTTAAAAAGGCTGCTCCGTGCCATGTAATGAACTTCACGGCTCGCCGCGGAACCGACAACAATCGGATCGAGGAGGCTGACGTGGTTTGAAACCAACAATACCCCTCCCTCCCGTGGGATATTGTTCACACCTTCCGCTTCGAGATGCCCCATGGTTTTACAGAAGAGGTTCGTAAATCTATGTCCCCATCGGTATAGTCCGCGTGGAGACCAGAATTGGTTATTAGTGTACCACATGAAAAAATCCTATCCTTGCTCGGTTAATCTGTTCCTTTTACGTGTTTAACAATACAATTGATAACTTCGTCAATTGTTTTATGCGTTGTATCTATCACAATTGCATCCTCAGCAGTACGGAGCGGACTGTGTTCTCGCGAGGAATCCTTCTCGTCTCGGGCACGAATATCCGCTTCGACAGCTTCCAGCGTCGTCTCTACATTTTGAGCGTGGAGGTCTGCTAGTCTACGTCTTGCGCGTTCCGTCACCGAAGCGTCGAGATAGAATTTAAAGTCAGCGTTTGGAAACACAATAGTTGTCAAATCCCGTCCTTCCGCGATGAGATTTCCTTCCGTCCCAATACGTTGTTGATGCTTAACAATTTCGTGGCGAATTTCAGGGATTTTGGCGATGTCCGCAACTAATTTATTCACTGGTGGCGTACGGATAAGGTGAGAAACATCTTCGGTGTTGAGTAGAATCGTTTTACCGTTATTCTCAAATTCAATATGACACCGCTTGGTCCTATCTATTAATTTGATTATATCTTCTGTAATGCCGTGCTGTATTGCAAGCACAGTCACGGCTCGGTACATCGCCCCGGAGTCCAGATAAAGAAACCCGAGTTTTTCTGCGACAAGTCGGGCAACCGTACTTTTCCCTGACCCAGCGGGGCCGTCTATTGCAATCGTTACCTGATGTTCAGTCTTGTTCATGAGGCTCCTAACGTTTCCCTCCATGTTTTCGCTGCCTTGAGTAGAGATTCAATCTCGGTAGAATTCCCATTTTGGAGTAACGTTTTAAATTCGCCTAGTTTCTCCATTACGTCATCAATACGTGTCAGAAGGATAGATGCATTCTGTTCAAAAATATCGGTCCACATTGCGGGTGGTCCCGCTGCAATCCGGGTTGTGTCTCGAAATCCAGTTGCTGCGAAATCCAATGCGTTTCCAGAATCTGTTTTAACCCCGGCCACGCTGTTAGTGAGCACACTTGCAATAAGATGTGGCAGATGACTCGCCGCCCCGATAAGTAAATCGTGCATGTCTGGAGCAAGGAGATGCGTTTTTGCACCTACGAATGCCCACAGGTTTGTAATAAGTTGTAGCGCGTGAGCATCTGTATCGACTGTCGGTGTCAGAATACACTTCGCGTTCTCAAAAAGGGTAGCCTGTGCTGCATCCACCCCGGTTTCGTGTGAACCCGCCATCGGGTGCCCCCCGACAAAAGAGAGCCCAACCGAATCTCGCGTGTGCAAAAACGTCTCAACCGATTTCACTAACGTTGCTTTCGTACTGCCCACATCCGTAATCACGATGGGGTGTTGCTGTGTGTCAACAACTTTTGCAATACGTTCCACAAATACTGGAATCAGTGCTACCGGTGTACAGAGCACAACGATGTCGCTCTCGCGAAGTCCTACTGTCAATTCAGTGGTCACCGAATCAACGGCATCTCGCTGCAGTGCGCGTTTGAGTCTTTCGGTGTTGCGTCCGAGCCCGATGCGTTGTCCCTGAAACCCGTTCGCTTTCAGAGCCAACCCAAGTGAGCCCCCGATTAAACCGACTCCCCATATCGTAATCCGTTGAATTTGTTGTACGTTAGTAAACATCTCTTTTCCTAAAAATCTCTCAAATATCACCTTGCTGCATGCCCAACATGCAAACCTCGTTAAGATTATACCATTTTTTGTATAAAAACGCATTTTTTTGTTCCAGAAAAAAATTAAAACGAATTAATAAAATTGTGCTATAATAAAATAATACTCAATCCGTTTTCCGGAATTGCGGTCCGATCCGGAAAAACAGTTTTTGATAGACGCGAACAACCAAGAACAGACCTTGCTTTGACGCGTCCTAAACGCAAATGGAAAGGAATTGAACCATGATAAAATGTGCACTTATCAGCGGAAGAGGGATGGGGATGATGCACGGTGGAAACTTCCACAATCATCCGGATGCAGAGGTAATCGCGGTGTGTGATATGGATGCCGGCCTCCTCGCGAAAGCGAAAGAACACTTCGGTGTGCCAGGGTATCCAACAATAGAAGAACTATTAGCCAACTGTGATGCGGACGTGATTCTCCTGATTGTCAACGAGACACGACGTATCCCCCCGTTACGTGAATTGCTTGAAGCGGGACAGAACGTTTTTACAGAGAAACCTTTGTGCGGTTTACAGGGGCAAGCCCGGGTGCGTGAAGCAGACCTCGCTATTGCAGCGCCGGCTATCGCCACGTGGCGCGACTCCGGCCTAAAATTCGGTATTGACTACAATTACCGCTTTATGCACCACTTCAGAAAACTCCACGAAGATGTTGTAGAGGACCGATTGGGCGAAATTCGGATGATACATGCACGCGCACACTTTAACTGCTGGTCACATATCATCGACCAAATCCTCTGGAATATGGGCACGCCTGAGTGGGTCAGTGTTGTTGGCGACCCCACTCAAAGTGGTGGCTGGCAACGCCTCATTCATATCGGTTGGGCAAACGGCGTAACCGGGACGCTCACCGGGACGAACCTCTGGGGATACGATGACCACCCGCTCCGCGTCAAAATCCTTGGAGACAAATCTTATGCTGAAGCGAAAGGCTTAGATGGGGCTTACCTTCGACGCAAAGCTAACAACTCTGAAGTAGAGGAAAGTTGGGAAAACGAACCCGGTAACCCTGAAATGCCCGAATCCTTTAAGCGGATGGCTGACGGCGTAATCAAAGCGATGCAGGCTGACGAACCGTTTCCAGCAGATGGTGAAGCAGCATGGAATGAACTTCTGTTTGAAGCAGCAGTCCATCGCTCCGCTTTGCAGAACGGCGCACGTGTTTTTCTCGCTGATGTAGACAGAGCCGCTTTTGTGTAACGAACATTGGGAGGCGCGGAAAAAACCGCGCCCCTCTCAAAAACCGCCCGGAAAGGGCAACACAGATGATTTTAACTATTGTAAACTATTGTAAAGGAGGAGACAATGTACGAATTAGATATTATCCGACACCTTACAGAGAAAGCTGCAAAGGAAAACGCACTGAAATACATCTTTGAAGTGTTAACCCTTCGCTTGCAGCCCGACACTGCGCTTCGTTTCAAACTTGCCCTGGAACAAATCGACGATTTGGAGCGGCTTGAGGTGTTGCTCCGTGCTGCTGTTTTGGCGAACACCCCCGAAGACTTCGAGCAGGTCCTAGAAGAGAATGGGAATTGAATAGCAAGCCGACTCTTAACAAACCGGGAGCCCAAGAGTCATATCTCTTGACACACGTCAGAAACCTGCTTAGAATCACAACATCTTGCCAGGAGAGAAAATAATGAAAATCGCAGATTTTCATCTATCATTTGCTAATTGCCAAAAAAGGAGCGCCATGCAACAAACACAGCTCTTTCACGCTTACACCTTCGACGAACAGGAGCGAAACGCCTTAGACCTTGATGGACATTATATATTCCCTGAACTCCTTACCGCCGATGCACAGAGCCGATTAACCAAATCATTAGCTCGGATTCAATCCCTAATACCTAACTGTAAGGAGGGACATGAACCGAACCGATTTGCAGCCGAATACGACAGCTATCTCGAAAGCTTGATTGCCCATCCACAGATGCTGGAACTGATTAGAAAAGTGCTCGGAGACGACATCCGATATGACCACTGCGTCAGTCTCAATCGCCCCGGGGGCAATGGCGGCATCGGTTGGCATAGCCACCGCTACTCCGATGATGATCCGGCCTACGGATTCGTTCGTATCTTCTTTTATGTCAACGGATTCGAGGCGGATGATGGGGGTTTGAAGGCAGTACCAGGAAGCCATCTTTACCGTGATAGCGGCATCCATGGCAGGACAGATGAGGCATTGCAAGAAGGCTGGTTGGCAGGAAAAACCCATCTACAAACAGGCGAACCTTTACAGATTCAGAAATTAACCGTCCCAAACGGAACGGTTATATTGATGTGGACACATGCCGCTCACGCTGTAAGTGCCAGAAAACAGGATAGCGATACACGATGGACAGTCGTCTACGGCTATCGCAACCCCGGTAAACCCTGTACCCCGTGGATTACACCAGAATTTGAACGCAAACCTATCCCCGGCGCAGAAGGATTGATCTCCCTCGAGCCGTAACCAACGCAAAATCGTAATGTCACAGAAAAAACCGCATATCCTATTACTCATCAACGATGAACACCGGCCAGACATATTGCCGATTGAAGGGGACACAGCCATCCGCACCCCCACACTGTCGCGATTTATGGATGAGGGCACATATTTCCGAAATGCCTATACGCCTTCACCTGTCTGTGTGCCAGCACGACAAAGTTTTCTCTCAGGTTTATACCCCCGCAATTGCGGATGCCTAAACTTTGGCGACCCGATGCCGACAGAGGTACGAACTATTCCTGGGCACCTCGGCAACTACGGGTATTATTCATGCTGTGCGGGAAAAATGCATTTTGTCGGCACTGATGTCATGCACGGTTGGCACGAACGCATCGGGCGCGATATTATCGGTAATAACGGATACCCCTATCCCGCTGTAAAGGACGAACACACCGCCCAAATTGAAAGAGAGCCGGGCACAGGCATGAAACGGAACAAGAACGCGCAAGAGATACGAGACGCACAACCCGGTATAGGGCATTGGATGCTACACGATGGATACACCGTGGATGGCGCGTTGCTGTTCCTTGAGGAGTTTTTCGTTAACGCCTCCTATGATAGACCCAAGGCGAACCCGCTCTGTATGGCTGTTAGCTTGTGGGCACCACATTATCCGTATCAGTGTCCGCTTGAATTGTTCAATTACTACATGCAGCGCGTCCAGCCCATTGTTGAAGAACCGAACGACAAATTTGAATACGATAACTTCTTTAGAGTTGAGGTGGGTAAGGATGTCACCTACCGTCAGGCACACCGCGCAACCGCGGCTTACTACGGTATGATTGAGTGGATGGATGCACAGTTCGGTAGAGTCATTGAGAAATTGGAACATCTGAATGTACTTGACGATTTTGTTGTCGTCTTTCTTTCGGACCACGGTGAGATGTTGGGAACGAAAGGCCTCTGGGAAAAGCAGAGTTATTTTGAAGCGTCCGCCCGTGTTCCGCTTTCAATCTGGTATCCGAGGCGGTTCGGACGAGAGCCGAAGATAGTTCAGCAGAACGTATCATTAGTCGATCTCTTTCCCACGCTGTGTGAATTAGCCGAAATTCCTGCTCCGGAGGAGCTTGATGGCAAATCCCTCGTGCCCCTGATTGAAGGCAACGCGGCCGACTGGCATGATACGGTCTATAGTGAACTCTGGCGTGCTCAAAACGGGCCTTCTGTGATGGTCAAAGAGGGTAGTTTAAAATATTTCCGTTTCGACAACGGTAAAGGCTGGCCCGAACAACTTTTCAATCTAGCTGAAGACCCGGACGAACGGGACAATCTGATAGATGCTCCTGCATACACCGATGCGCTCAAACGCCTACGTGCAAAAGCAGATGCATTACCCTCCCCTCGCCGCAAGGATAAAAATAACCGTTTCATTGACTCGCACCATCCCATTCTATGAAGATTAATTTTTTTAAATGTAAACTAGGGAAACCAGTCATTCATAAAGGGCAGAAACACCCGCGCCTATAAACATTTCGCCCCTAAGGCGCAGGCTGTTTGCCCGAATACTAGAAGAAAGGTATCGCGTGCACGGTTTGCTCCTACAGTCGTGTGCACGGCACGCTCCTACAGTCGCGTGCACAGCACGCTCCTACATAAGAGGTGGACAGTCGCACGTGCACAGCACGCTCCTACATAAGAGGTGGACAGGCACGTGCACGGCACGCTCCTACATAACACGTTAAGGACAAAAACTTTACACACCTCTGGAACCGTCGAAAAATATGCTTGACAAATATTCTATGGATTTGGTATAATAAGACGTTATGTTAGAATACATATAGAGAAATTTATTTTTCAGAGGGGTAGGTCAAAACACATCACCTATTGCTAGTCAAGGATATGCACATTTATGTTAATAGCGGATAAAATCCAATTTTTACAGAAAACTGAACTTTTTGTGGAGCTTCCCGAGGCAGGGTTAAAATCCATCTGCGATATTGCAGACGAGGTTACCTATCCAGCCGATTATACTGTCTTTGAAGAGGGAGCAGAAGGCGATTCGCTCTATCTGCTGGTTGATGGAGAAGTTCGTGTCATCAAAGCAGAGACGGAAGTCTTATCCTTCAACAAAAAGGGGTATTGCCTCGGTGAGATTGCCCTTATTGATGATAAACCGCGGAGCGCGACGATACAGACGGTTCGGCCGACACGTTTTCTCCGAATCACACGGGATGACTTTTACCGAGTCCTCGCGCATGAGCCGCTTATCGGGAGAGGCATGTTTCGCGTACTCAACAGTAAAATTCGGCACGACCTTGAAATTCAGATGAGTGCTATCCGAAAGCAGGTTGCACAAGAAGAGTCCATGCGACTGGCGGCGGCTGTCCAGCAATCTATCCTGCCGGACAAGGAGATTGAACATCCGTGCCTGACTTCTGCCGGCCATTGCCAACCGACAAATAGTGTTGGCGGAGACTATTACGATTATCTCTATCTTCCCAACGGCCGAGTCGCAATCTTTATCGGCGATGTGATGGGACACGGATTTCATTCCGCCCTGGTCGCAGCGATGATCAAAAGTTGTTTACAAACACAAATACGATTTGACGCTTCGGTACCCGAAGTGATGAAGGCGGTCACGCGAGTCACAGCGGAGGATACCCAAACGTTTATCTATATGACATGTTGCTACGTTATCGTTCATACTGATAGGTGCTTAGAGTTCGCGAACGCCGGGCACCCGCCGATGCTGCTTGCTCGCGCCGATAGCGAAGCCATCGTTGAATTGGATTCTCAATTTATACCGGTCGGCCTCGCTTTACCGGATAAACGGATGCAAACACCCTATCACAGCACCGAAACGACCTGGGGCCCGGGCGACCTTCTTGTGCTTTATTCAGATGGTATTACGGAAGCCTTTAATTCGAACAATGAAATGTATGGTCTGGAACGACTCAAAAACCTCTTGTCTGAAAAACGGCACCTGTCCGCTGTTGAAATCCGTAAGGAGATATTGGCGAATCTTGAGGCACATCAGCAAGGCGCACTCCCGCATGACGATATTGCGTTAGTTGTTATAAAATTTCAGTGACCCGAGTGGAAACCGTTGCAGTGCTACTTCTTCGGGGGCTCCTTGAGTTGACCGACTGCATAATGGATAATATTTTCCATGAAATCTTTGTTGATGAATGCTCTGCTCCGGTCATCGTTTCGGAGGCTGGTGATAATGTATAACCCTTTGCCATGTCGCCGCATACCGGCAACCAATTCTTTATTTTCTTGGGTTATCGCGAAGATTTCATCCTGCTTTTCCCAATCTGTCCAGGCATCGTCAACATAGATTTTACCCGACACAATTTTGTTAGGGGTAGAAAAGAGGGTCCCCGCGTTTTTAGTAGCGATAAACTTTTGGGTTGGGCGACTTTCTACACCTTTCAATTTGCCCTCTAGCCAGCCGATGCCACAAGCTCTTTTGGGGGTGCTGTCCTGTCCAGAAACGATGGCGATACCGCCATCTTTGACGAATTTTTTGATTTTTTGCTCCGTTGCTCGGGTGAGGAGATAGCGTCCGAAACTTGAAATCTCTTCATAACCAATCCATAAAATATCAGCCTCCGCTAGGTTCGGCAGTTTCCGACTTTTAGTGGCTTCATACGCCACGGGCCGTTTGCCAACCTTTTTGGCTGAGCGCAACGCTTGATACTCATAAGTAACAGTGTTGGTATGAACAGGGGTCTGCCCCCACGTCGGGGATGTGCTATTTCCTGTTAGGACTAAAACCTTTACGGTATTTTTCTGTGCACCAACCCACATTTTTCCGGCTAACATGTCGCGAACCAGCTTTTGGAACGTTTTTGTAGTGCCATCAAATGTGCGCGACATCATTGGGTCAATATGTGTGAAACTCCACCAGGAGGTGGTGCTTCTGCCGCCATGTGCACGCATTTGAAACCAGGTTTCGTCGATGAAACACATACTATCAATACCGTAGTGTTCTCTGTAAAAAACGATAATGGGCATTCCGGGTTTAAGCAGGCTCAGCAATTTTTGCGGTGAGGTGCCGCGCTTATACTGACCGGTAGAGAAATTCATCTTAATCTCATTGCGCCGGCTTTTGCCTTTCACATCTTCCTTAACTTGAACGATACCGGTCATCCGACGTTTGTCAATACTTTTGACTTCTCCGAAAACGATGTTTGTGCAAGCATCCACAACCTCGCGAATCGTATATTCACGTTCGATAAAGCTTTGTGCTGGTTGTGCAGCGAAAAAACTGAGCAGAAAAAGCGACATAATCAAAACTGTAAGGGTGTTTCTAAAACGCATCATTGTGCCTCCCATAGTCTATGTTCTTAATAGTTTTTACCATACATTAAATTTTATCACATTTCATGCCAATCTGACAACAATTTTCTCTTGAAGGAAGAAATATGAAAAAACGTTTGAAGCCGATTGATATTGCTAACGTCAAGACGTATCCACTTGAGCATCGCATCAATAAGGTCTCCGTTGACGATTTTGCAACGTTGCCAGAGGGAGCGGTAAACTTGGAACCGTTCTTGGCAAGCCTGCCGAATATCCTAAAGGCACCGGATTTTTTACGGCTCGTCGACGACATCGTTGCTGCACATCAGAACGAAAAACCGGTTCTCGTCATGATGGGCGGGCATGTCATCAAGTGTGGGTTGAGCCCGCTTCTAATTGCACTTGCAAAGCGGGGTGTAATTACCGGATTTGCGTTTAACGGTGCAAGTAGCATTCACGACTTTGAAATTGCCCTCATTGGAGAGACCTCGGAGGACGTGTCGGCATATTTACAGACCGGACAATTTGGTATGTGGGAGGAGACAGGAAAATTGATGAACGCAGCGATTCAAAATGCCGCGGCTAGTGGCATCGGCATGGGGAAAGCGTTGGGCAGCCACCTGATAAAAATGGAGGCACACTACAACGATTACAGTCTGCTCGCCACCGCTGTCCAATATGACATACCGATTACTGTCCATGTCGCTATCGGTACCGATATCATTCACCAGCATCCGGCTGCCGATGGAGCCGCTATCGGCGAGAGTAGTTTCACCGATTTTCGTCTGCTAACACAATTGGTAACACAGTTAGAGGGGGGCGGAGTCGTGCTTAATTTGGGGTCCGCTGTGATTCTGCCTGAGGTTTTTCTGAAGGCACTAACCATCGCACGAAACTTGGGGAATACCGTAGCACGTTTCACTGCTGCCAATTTTGATATGCAACAACAATATCGGCCTATAGAGAACGTTGTCAAACGGCCGACCGAGATGGGCGGTAAAGGTTATACGTTCACTGGACATCACGAATTGATGGTGCCGCTTTTAATACAGGCTGTGCTATCTCGGTTGTAGTTTTGGCTGTTGGCAGAATTGGCAGTTAGCAGTTAGCAAGAGGGAGAGAGCTCTGAGGCGCGTCAAAGCACGTATTATAATCACAACCTCTTGCCAATAGCCATTTGCCAATAGCTAATTTTCATCATCTGCCGAACGCTTTTTATTCAGGAGAATCTGCATCGTCTTCGTACGTTTTTGTGTTGACGTGTCCGACCGATTCAGCTCTGATTTTAGTTCGACTAACGACGTGCGGATAGATTGCAACTTTGGCAACGATGGCCTTTGCAGATAAATTTTGAGCAACTTTTCCTTTTCTGTGCTATTTATTTCACCCCGCTCCTCAAGCATCTTACGATATGCTAAATAATCCATGTTGAATCCCCCTCAATTTTGACCATGCGCGGCCCATTGAATGTCGTGTCATGTCCTCTTTCAAACTTGTGCTATTTCACTGTAGGAAACAGCAATCGGTTCTGCTTTGTCTAGGTGAAGTGTCGTTTTAACGTGTTGATGTTCCGCTATCGCTTCGGCTTCAGTTTGTCCTTGAAAAACGGTCTCTAGTTCAACAAATTCTCCAAGCCCAGCCACAGTATCGAGATGAATTCGGGTGTTGTTGAACATCCAGACTGTCCGCTTTTTTTTGACGATTGTTTTTACGCCTAACGCAGCGGCTAAAAGTTTTTTGAGCTGTGCTGGTTCTGCAACTTCGCAGAGCTCATACAAACTATAGCGAGAATTCTCATGATTTGGCCGTTCATAGTAGATGAGCCAACCTTCAGCCGTTTCGTTCGTCTCACGTAATTTTAATCTGCCTGTCTGGCTGTGAAAATATGTATCCACTTGATGGACGGTCTCTCGGTGCGTTGCCGCCAAGTCAGCAAGCCTCGGCTGGAGAGCTGCCAGCGATTCACACCGGACCTTGAACTCTAAGTTTTTTGCCATGCTATTCACGCAGCTGTTTTAGTCAGTCTCCAAAAAGTCTTCATCAAAATCTTCATCGGTTTGATAACTATTGACGCACGAACGGTTGCAACGTTCACCGTGTTCTTGCAACCAGCAAACCCGATGTTTCAACCGAAGAGAGCTGATTAGACAGGTCCGTAACTGCTCCGGATCGAAATTATGTCCCAACAGATAGCTGTAACCGCCCTGTCGCATAGCCTGTCGGGCTCTGTAATCGTCTCTGGCAATCGTGATAACTTTAATATGCGGTTGATACCTTCTGACGTATTCATAGATATCCCTGCGATGGTAGCGGGTGCAGTCCACAATTACCAATTGATACTTCGTTAGCTTCATTAACCCGATTGCTTTGGCGGTCCGGTCGACGGCATCGCATCGGTAATTATCGGATTCAAGGACGCTTTTAATTTTGTCCCGGATGCCTCCATGTCGGGTAACAATCAGTACTTCCCCGCGCAATTCAGAGATAGAAAGCTCCTTTTGAATGCTGAGCGGGGCAAGTGCCTCTTCGGCTTGCCAACTCAATCTTCTCCGTACGTCGCGCATCCGTCGTTTTGCTTGGTTGACCCTTGACTCTAATTCTGGATTAGGTTTTTTTGCTCTTCGCATAATTTAATATACCTTAAAAACATATCATTCTTCAAAAAATTCGTGAATTCCCGGTGTCTGTCAGCGAGTCCGAACTCGCGATTACATCCTTAAGATGGGGTGCCCCGATTTTTTTCTTGCGAAAAAATGCACCATGCTATAAAATAGCAGTAGGTTTTCACGAATATGTTTAGTTTTACGCTCGTCATGTATATATGACACATTAAATCTAAAAAGGATAGAAAAAAAATATCTCATTTTGTCTCTGTTGTATATTATACACTTATTTAGCTAAAAAGGATGCAAAAAAATGCACAACGTTACAAAAACGTCTCAAATTCCAATTCCCCCGCATTTCGATGCCGCACGGGTGGGAGAGGTTTGGCGAATCCCGTATCAGATACGACACAGTGAGGCGCAGGCATGGGCACAGCAGCACGACATCCCCCACGCATCCGAGGACGATTTCCGGACCTGCCTATTGCTCATTGATGTACAAAATACGTTCTGTATTCCGAGCTATGAACTTTTCGTCGGCGGACGTTCGGGCAATGGGGCGGTTGAAGATAACGTTCGCCTGTGTCAATTCATCTATCACAACCTGCCACACATTAGCAAAATCGTTTGCACGCTGGATACGCACACCGCTATGCAGATATTCCACGAGGTGTTTTGGATTGACGGGACAGGGGAGCATCCGATACCGTTGCAAACCCTGATTACGCAGGCAGACATTGAGGGAGGCAGATGGCGCGTCAATCCGGCAGTGACCGATAACGTGCTCGGAGATGCGGCGGGTTATACCTATTTGAAGACATATAGCGAACACTACGTTAAGACGCTCACCGCCGATGGGAAATATCCGCTTATGATATGGCCCTATCATGCTATGCTCGGCGGGATTGGACATGCCGTTGTGTCTGCTGTTGATGAAACGTGCTTTTTCCATGCAATCGCTCGCAGCAGTCAGACGCACTATGAACTCAAAGGACGGAACCCCTTGACTGAGAACTATTCTGTACTTCGACCCGAAGTCCTTAACGATGGAGAGGGGCAACCAGTTGCACAAAAGAACACAGCTTTTTTGGAAATGCTATTGGAATATGACCGACTTATCATCGCTGGACAAGCAAAGAGCCACTGCGTCGCCTGGACCGTCAGCGACCTGCTAGCCGAAATTCAGCGAACTGAACCGACTTTAGCGAAAAAGGTTTATCTGATGCAAGACCTGACTTCTCCAGTGGTCGTTCCGGACATAGTCGATTATACAGACCCCGCAGATGCCGCTTTTGCCGAATTTGCTGACGCGGGAATGCATATCGTCTCGTCAACCGACCCTATTGCGGAGTGGTGATAGACTAACAGACGCGCACACCGCATGTCAAAACGCTGCGCGTCATCAAATTGAGGGGAAAAATTATGGCAACTGACAAAACGCTACTGTTTGATTCTAGCGGGGACGATTTGGCAATTTCGGCGATGCAGCAATGGTACATTAGCATCGCCGCGGATGCAACCGCTTCTGAAAGATATGCCGCCGAAGAACTCCAGAAATGGCTCGAGCAAGCAAGCGCATTGGCATTACCACTCCGCACGGCTGATGAAAGTGCTGACACTAGTAATAGCGGACAGCTCACGGTCAGGACAGCAGCTACAATCGGAGACGAGGATATACACATCACCGTGAAGAGAGAGCAGATTCAAATCACGGGGGGCGCGCCACGAGGTGTTCTCTATGCAGTCTATCAATTTCTTGAGGAACTCATCGGCATCCGATTTCTAACGGCTGACCATACCTATATTCCGGATGCATCAGAACTGAAAATCCCGTGCGGCACCTATACCTATACCCCCCCTTTCTCGTTCCGGTGGAGTTATTACCGCGAAAACGCAGCAGCACCAGCATTCGCAGCAAAACGCAAAATCAACACTGTCACAGATGCCGACAATCTCGGAGGTAAAACGCCACAGCAGCTGATTAATCATTCGTTTCATTGGCTCGTCCCTTTCGCTACCTACGGTGAAACGCACCCGGAGTATTACGCCCTCGTTGATGGAAAACGGGATACGAATACCCACGGCGGCGGCCCGCAGTTATGTGTTACAAATCCGGACGTGATTGAGGTGGCGGCTGAAGCAGCAATTCAACGTCTTACAGACGCATCGAATGTGGCGAACATCAGTGTTAGTCAAGCCGATACCGCCGCATACTGCCGATGTGAACGGTGCGAAGAACTCAACAACGCAGAGGGTACACCCATGGGGTCACAGCTGACGTTCGTCAATGCTGTCGCAGAACGCATCGAAAAGGTTCATCCCAATGTCAAGGTCGGAACACTTGCATATTGGTATACGCGCAAACCCCCTAAGACTGTCACACCGCGGCATAATGTACAGATACAACTCTGTAGCATTGAATGTTGCACGCTCCATGCAATTGATAATCCGGATTGTGAGCAGAATCAAACGTTCTGCGCGGATATGAACGCCTGGGGAGAAGTCTGTAACGATATCTGGATTTGGAATTACAATACCAATTTCCGCTCGTACGATTTGCCGTTTCCGAATCTGCGGTGTATCGGTCCTAACGTCCGATACTTTTTACGGAACAATGCAAAAGGCGTTTTCATGCAGGCAAACGGCAACGGTTTAACGGGTGAGTTCTCCGATTTGCGGAATTACCTGATTTCACGACTTATCTGGAATCCATATCTTGACGCGCAGGCGGTGTTAACCGAATTTGTACATCTGCATTACGAAACCGCTGCCCCTACTATTCTTGAGTACATCGACTTTCTCCACGACAACGCTGAGGCGAAAGGGTGTCATCCGAGATGTTTTCCGAGCCCGGCGGAGGTCGGTTTAGATGCCGAAAGTACGCAACGGGTGTTTGAGTATTTCCAAGAAGCATTGGCACGGGCAGAAAATTCGGAAGTCCACGCTCGTGTCGAAAAGGCGGCTATCCCTGCCTATAAGGCGATGTTGGTGGCAGGCGGCGACATTGAATCGAAACGGAGACGCAACCTAATCGCTGAATATATCGCACTCTGCAAACGTTACGGATTGACGCATACGGCTGAACACCAGACGGCTGAAGTCTATTTTGAGGAGTTGCATAAGCAGTAGGGGTGTTGAATGTTTGATTTTCAATCTCCGCTCTTCCTCGGACTGCTTGCTGCGCTGCCGTTTATAGTCTTTGTACAACGGCGCACCACCGTCATTGCGTCGAAATGGCGGAAACGCGCTGTCTTCCTCCTCAGATGTGCCGCGCTTTTATGTGCAGTCCTTGCCCTGGCAAGCCTGCACCGAACGTATAAAGAACAACGCATAGCAGTAGCGTTTCTTATTGATGCATCCGATAGTATTGCCCCCTCTCAAAAAGAGGAAACCGTTAATCAGATAAACGCCGCCATTGCAAAATTGAAACCGACCGACCTATTTGGGGTTATCAGCTTTGCACGAGAAGCATCTATCCTCAGGGCGATGTTGCCGAAACGGGAACAATCTCACCTAATATCGTTGACAGCGGAGCCAACGGGGACAGGCGATGCCACCGACATTCTCACTAGCCTTAAGCGTGCCCTTGAACTCCTGCCAGACAATTATCATCGGCGGATAGTGCTTTTCAGTGATGGCGGACATAACGCTGGACGGACCTCCCTCGAACATCATCTGCCGCTGTTCGCGGCGAGTGAGGTGGAAATATTTACCCTCCCCCTTCAAACCATTAAAGACGCAATTCGGATTCAAGAACTACGACTGCCAAACCGGGTTCGAAAAGAGCAACGTTTTCCGGTACAAGCAATCGTCGAATCGGATGGAAGCATTCCGACTGTCACTGCCACGCTCTATCACAACGGGGTTCCGATGCCTGAAATTGAATTCCCGTTGCAAAGTGGCAGAAATATATTGACGTTCCCTACACAACAGGTGTCTGAAGCTCGACCACACACGTATCAACTACGGTTAAACGTAGGCGATACTATCCTTGAAAATAACCGGGCATATTCGGTTGTGCAATTTGCGGATAAACCGCACGCCCTCTATGTAGAACGCGATTTGCAATATGCTGGAACGCTAAAGACACTCCTAGAGGAGAACGGTTTTGTGGTAAACGTGATTTCCGCTTCAGAGATGCCAACAGATTTAACTACGTTTCAACACTACGATGTGACTATCCTGAGCAACATTTCCGCAGATACGGTTTCAACAGCACAATTGAACGCCCTAGAGAGGTACGTCCGGGACCTCGGGCACGGTTTAGTGGTTATCGGGGGAGATGAGGCTTTCGGACCCGGCGGCTATACAGGGACAGCGTTGGAACGTGCACTCCCCGTTGACATGACACCGCGGGAACGGAAGGATGCTGTCGCGCTTGTGTTTGTACTTGATACATCGGGCAGCATGGCGAACTATGTCGGAACACAACGGAAGATTGACCTCGCTATTGAGGCGATACGCGCCGGAATTCATAACCTTAAACCAGCAGATGAGGCGGGAGTTATCGGGTTCAACGTTGATTCTCACGTTATTTCACAGCTCACATCTGACCATGATATGCTGAAAAAAGCGGTTGGACGACTCAAACCGACAGGCGGCACAACGATGATGGCGGAGGCTATCAATGAAGCAGGCGACATGCTCAAAGCCGCTGATGCGAAACGGAAACACATTGTCCTCTTGTCGGATGGTAAATCTGATGGAGAACGTTCCGAATTTATGGAGATAGCGAAAAATATCGCTGCGGCGCGTATCGGTATTACGACAATCGCCATCGGCGACGCTGCGGAAGCACTCCTGAACGATATTGCAGATGTCGGCGGTGGACGCACCGTGAGGGTTCAAAACCTCCAAGAATTGCCCAAAATTTTGATGAATACTGTCCGAGAAACACAGGATTATATTGTACAGGAACAGGTCCAACCGGAAATCGCCGCTCATAGGCCACCAATTTTAGAGGGGATAGACGTTTTGCCTCCGCTATATGGTTACGTAGCAACAGCGGAGAAGACAGCTGCACAGGTTTTTATAAAATCTCGTCATAAGGACGAACCGCTCCTGGCTGGGTGGCATCACGGATTAGGAAAATCTGTTGCATGGACATCGGATATCAAACCCGCGTGGAGTAAAACGTGGATGTCCTGGGAAAACTTTGGCAAGTTTTGGGGACAGGTTATCAATTGGACACTCCCCGCAGACGATGCAGACGCAGATTTTGAACTCATCGTCTCACCCCGCAACGGCAGCGCGGAAGTGGTCATTGATGCACAACGGCCATCACATCTCGGTTATACTGTCCACGTTGCAGGACCGAACGGCACCAGCGAAACCGTTGAGATGCAACAGGTTACGTCAAAGCGTTACAGCGGCACATTTCGGACAAACGTCAGCGGCACCTATATTGTCACCGCGAAACAGGAGGGAGATGCACGCACTCGCACCGAAACGTTGGCGCGTTCCTATCCTGCCGAATATGCTGATTTTAGCGTTAATGAAGGGCTGCTGAAGATGCTTTCTGAACGGACTGGCGGTGTTTATGAACCGACGCTCTCTCAGATAACAGCACCTGCCGGAACACCTATTGAAAAACGTGTGTCGATGTTTCAAATGTTGCTAGGCGTTGCTGTTGTCCTATTTGTGTTGGAGATGATTCTCCGGCGGTTCAGCATAGCGAGCGGATATCTAACTCAACTTCGGGCACAACTGCGTGGACAACAATCTGAAAGGGTTGCACCGGAAACGTTGACACGTCTCACGCAGAGGAAGGCTGATATGGACACAATTTCCGAACGGTCGGTGCAGGCAACGGTGGAAACAGTCGTGCCGCGCGAACGGACGATGGCGGATAAGGCACAGTCGCAGTCAACTGAAAAGGCGATAACGCGGCTATTGGCTGTGAAAAGAAAAGCGCGTTCGGTATCGGAGTAGCGGTTGATGTGCAGGTTTATTATAGAGGGAAGGGTGGAAGAGTGGAAGCGGAGGAAGGGTGGAAGCGGAGGGTGGAAGGGATGGAAGGGATGGAAGGATGGAAGGGTGGAAGCGGAGGAAGGATGGAAGGGATGGAAGGATGGAAGAGTGGAAGCGGAGGAAGGATGGAAGGGGTGGAAGGATGGAAGAGTGGAAGCGGAGGAAGGGTGGAAGCGGAGGAAGTTGTCAGAATCGCGGATTATCGCGGATTACGCGGATTGTAAATTGGCGATTGGCGATTAGCAAGAGGGAGAGGACATCGCTTATTTGTCAGCATCGCGGGTTATCGCGGATTTATCGGATTACGCGGATTTTAAATTAGCGATTGGCAATTGGCGATTAGCAATTGGAAACCAGAGAAAGAGGGTTTTGACGCGCGGCAGAGATATGCTTAGCATCACAACCTTCTTGCTAAATGCTAACAGTTTCCATAAGCCATAAGCCAATATTCTATAAACATACCGCCCTTGAGGAGCGGGAAACCGTTTGCCCGAATACTGGGGCTAATACCGATTTCTGTAGGAGCGAGCTGTGCTCGCGATTTTCTGTGGGAGGTGTTTCCATTAAAAACGTAAAAGGCGGTGCTGCGAACAGCGACCGCCCTTTACACATCAATTAACGATAGCGTGGGTGGCACCCAACATTGTAGATGCTCCCTGCAATATGCTAATTATTCAGCACGTTTTAGCTTGCTCCAGGTCGTAACCAGTTTTCCAGCAGGCTCAACTGATGTGCCAACTGCGGAGGGTTTATAGACACCTTCGGTGACGGAGCCAGTGGCAGCAATACCGACGTGCATGCCCCATCCGCCGCCACGTTCACTCACCTTGACAAGCAATAGGTTATCGCCTTTTTGCAGGTTGACGGAGAATTCATCTTGCCATCTGCCGCGTCCCCGGTTCGTTGCGTTTGTATGAACGACTTCACCGTTGAGCCAGACCTTGATAGAATCGTCGCTGCCGACTGCCATTTTGACCCCTTCCATCGCTTCTTCTGCGACAAGGGTAGTGAGTGCGTAGGACGAAACGTCGTTGAAATCCTCGTTTTCTGTTACCTTGAGGTCGAAGAGCATCTTGTTGATGTCGCCGTTATCGGGAAGTACGCCAACGATCCAATCGTAATCGCCAACGCTGTCGCCTTCGGTCGCGCCATCTTTAGCGACCATTTCTTCGGTAACAGTGTCTTTACTGGCAACTGCAAGGGAATCAATATTGGTAGAATTTTGTCCGCCTTGATTGACTTCGGTTGGGGCAATAACCCATAGCCACTCACCCGTAATATCCACTATGGGAGGAGGTGGCGCTTTGTATACGGCGGTAACATCAGCCTCAATACCGACGTGCATACCCCATCCGCCGCCACGTTCGCTAACCTTGACAAGCAACAGATTATCGCCTTGGTTCAGATTAACTTGGAACGTGTCTTGCCACATGGAGCGTCCCCGGTTCGTTGCGTTGGTAAAAACGTTTTCACCGTTGAGCCAGACTTTGATGGAGTCATCACTCCCGGTTCGCATCGTAACATCATTCTGTGCTGACGCTGATACCAACGTAATGAGTGCGTAGGACGAAACGTCGTTGAAATCCTCGTTTTCTGTTACCTTGAGGTCGAAGAGCATCTTGTTGATGTCGCCGTTCGAGGGTAATTCACCGAGGATCCACTTATAATCACCGACAGCGTCGCCTTCGTTTGCACCATTTTTGGCGACTGCTTCTTCGGTGACAGCATTGTCGCTGGCAACTGCGAGCGAGTCAATATTGGTAGAATTTTGTCCGCCTTGGTTCGCTTCAGTTGTCGCAATAACCCATAGCCACGGACCGAGAATCTGTTCTTGAGCATTAGCGGTGAGCGTCATAACTGAAAGGCTCATCAGAAGTGCTAATCCTATTACACATAATTTCCTGTACATTAAAAACCTCCATAAAATAGAAAATAAGCGATAAAATTTAATGTCGTTCATCCTCACGCGTCAATTTCCGATTCAATTTTTAAGGATAAACAACTCTGTTTACAATTAGTTTTATAACCACAATTAAATAGTTAAAAGGAACTAGCAGAATTAGTGCGCGTTCCTGATTTTCGCCCACTGCGTTGCCAATTTTCCAGCGGGTTCAACTGGGAGATACCGGTCAAAATTCACATGGTGGTCTACTGCTGCATCTACACCGACGTGCATGCCCCATCCGCCGCCACGTTCACTGACTTTCACCATCAACAGATTTTCCCCCTGTTTCAGGTCAATTTTGAACGTGTCTTGGTATTGTGCGCGTCCACGGTTTGTTGCATTGGTAAAAACGTCTTCACCATTGAGCCAGACTTTGATGGAGTCATCGCTCCCGGTTCGCATCGTGACACCCTCCTGCTTTTTAGCAGATTTCAGCATGATAAGGGCATAGGACGTAATATCATTCATATCCTCACCTGCTACCATGCGCGCATCAAAGAGCATTTTGTTAATGTCACCATTGGCCGGGAGTGTGGCTTCGGTCCACTCATAATTACCGACAGCATCCCCCTCTTTCGCGCCATTTTGTGATACTTTATCCTCGGTAACCTTATTGTCGCTGGCAACTGCAAGTGAGTCAATATTGGTTGAATTCTGACCGCCTTGGTTAGGTTCGGTTGGGGCAACCATCCAGAGCCACGGACCGAGAATCTGTTCTTGAGCATCAGCGGTAAGTGTCATAACTGAAAGACACATCAGAGATGCCAATGCCATCAGACATAATTTTTTGTACATAAAAATAAAACCTCCTTTGAAATAATAAAATAAGAATGATGCAGATCGCCCCCCAATACTGCAACAACAAAAGCCCACGACGCAACACTCCGTGCAAAACGAAGGGCGCGCGGGCGCGAAATATCACAGGTTGTAAATCCTGCAATACGCTGTAAAATAATTAACGGATAAGAAAATTTAATAAGGGGGGGGTTTAACAGAAAGCTAAAAACAAAACCGGCAGGCAGTGTGCAAGCACGATTCCCCGCATATCGGGGATGCCTGGTACTCTTATTTATGGATAGTGATTTCGTTCGTAGGTCTTGCATTATCAAATCCTAAGTTGTTTCTGAAGAGCTCGGTCTGTTTTTACAAGTTGACGCAATATCTTTGCATTCTCCGATCCGTTGTTCCGCGTGTTTTACCTTGTTCTGATACCGTGGATAACAGCCAAATTCGAAAACAACAAGAAAACAGGTTCCACCGATGAACCATTTATCGAATGCGATATCGCGAATTACATTTTTAATTTTACAAAAATTATTAAAAAAAGTCAAGCTGTTTTTCAAAAAAATTAATCTGTAAATTATTATATCAAAATTTCAAAAAAAAGTCAAGCTTAACAGTCATCAAAGGGTGTGTCTTAACGGTCATCAAAGGGTGTGTAAAGTTTTTGTACTATGATAGAGGGAAGGATGGAAGATTGGAAGATTGGAAGGGGGGAAGGATGGATTTCGCGCGTGTGTTGTCTGAATTGCGGATTTATCGGATTTATCGGATTTTAAGATGCGTAACAATAGAAGGTTTGTGATTATGAGCTAGTGTGTTGTGTTTTCTATAAAGATACCGCCCCGCTGGGGCTAGATTGTCTGGCGTTCACATTAAACATGTCGCCCCGATACGCCTAGTCCCGTAGGGACGATATATTTATAGAAGCAGATGTTTCCCCAACCCCTAGTCCCGTAGGGACGATATATTTATAGAGAAAACGGACATTTATTTTCAAACTCACGTTTAAGTACAAAAATTTTACACACCCTTTCACATGCAGCACCGAGAACCAAATGTTACACTTTGTGTCAAAAGTGTAACATTTACACCTGTTTTGTACAAAAACTTTACGCACCCGTCATCAAATTTTTCGGCTGGGAATTGCCTATAGATTTCATTTTGGCAATTGGCAATTAGCGATTAGCAATTGGCAAGAGTTTTTGAAGGGCAACAGGTTTCTGAAGCGCGTCAGAGTTTTCCTTCTCTTGCTAATGGTTTCCAACGGTTTCCATAATGCTATAACCATATCGCCCATACTGGGTTAAGAGAGGTGGCGTTGTGTGGTTTTTAGCGGTCATCGAATTTTTCGGCTGGGAATTGCTTGTAGATTTCATTAAAGTTCCAAATAGAGTTGAGTACAACGATAATGTATAAGACAAAAAGCACGCCAAGGATAATACAACCGATGATGGCATAAAGGAGTTGGACCCTTCGGGTTTTTGCTCTATATGCATCGGTGTAAAATGCAATGTATTCCTGCGATTTCTCAAGGAACCGTGATGCCGCTGGTGCCGGTTGATAGATGTAAGCGAGGAGAATTCCGACTACGTTTAGTGCTAAGCCGACTGCGACCCAGACAATTTTGTTGGTGTCAGCGTTGGCATCATCCTCGGCGGTTGCTTCGATGTGGGCTCGATTTTCATGCATGTTTTTACCCTGAATTCCTTCATGGAATTTCTATTGCGCGGCGTTCTATTGTTGCCCTCCGTGCGGCTTCAATGATGGATAGGTTATGGTATGCCTTCTCTGGCCCAATTGGCAGTGGTGCGTTTTCGGCGAGGGCGTTGAAGGTTGCGTTGAAGTAGCCGACATGCCCACTAGCGTCGTTCCGGTCCGCTCCGTCAAGGTTTGGGAGTTCGACCTGTTTCCATCCATCAGTTCTGGAGAATCGGCGGAGTGCGTCCTGGACGTTTTGTCGGTGTCGGACACGTAAGGAGCCGTTTTGAGCGTGGACTTCGCACCAGCCGAAATCCGTGGCGGGGACGCACCATGCTCCGGAGATGGTAGTAATCCCCCCGCTTTCATGTTCGCATAGCAGCATGGCGATGTCGTCAACATCGATGTTAAAAGCCATGGTTTGGACACGCGCTTCAACATAACGGACCGGGGATTTCATTAATTCAGTGACGGAGTAGATTTCATGGTAGCTGGTGTCGATGATACAGCCGCCGCCTTTCGCCTTACTTGCACGCCATGCAAATGCAGGGGTCGGATGGTCAGCGGAGAAATCTGTAGGTTTCAATCCCATGCCTGTGCTTCGTCCGAAATAGGGGGTGTCGAGCTGGGCAACTTCTGCTATCGCTGCTTGCATGCCAGCGGTGAAGAGGTAATTATGTACCACTGTGTAGGGAACGCCGCTTCGCTGGACTGCCTCTAGGATTTTGTCCGCTTCGGCTAATGTGGTCGCCATCGGTTTTTCGGATATAATTGCTACGGCTGCATTTGCGGCTTCAATGACCTGCTCGGCATGAAGTGAATGCGGTGTAGCAATTGTTACAGCGTCGATGTCGGCATTTGCTAACATGTTTCGATAGTCTGTGTATCGGTTTTCGGCGTGGACATTAAATTGGTCGCCAACCTTTTGCAGGTTTTCTGGGACGACATCCGCAAGTGCGGTAACGTTGACGGTATCTGTTAGGGCGTTGTATGCTCGGGCATGCGTATTTTGGACGATGCCGCCGCAGCCAATTAGTCCTAAACGAATTGGTTTTTGCATTGTTTTTCTCCTTTTTGTATAGTTTATCATATTTTGCGTTTGTGTCCAATATTTTTGTGACACCTACTTTGCGAAATGTGGTATAATGCTTTTGTATATCTTTATTCAGGAAGGTGGAATATGAGTCAAGAAGAGAAAAAAGATGTTGAAGAGAGTCCGTCTGATGCCGAAGAAGATAATTCTATTCCTGAGGATGATCTCTCTGTTACGCACCACAGTGTTACGATTAATGGCGAGGAATTGCGTTATACGGCAACAGCGGGAACGCTTGTTTTGAAGGCGGAGGTTGACAAAGAGGGTGAAAAACCGAAAGCCTCTGTTTTCTTCATCGCCTATACTCTGGATGATGTGGAGGATGTATCCGAGCGTCCGGTAACGTTTTCCTTTAACGGCGGGCCGGGGTCGTCTTCGGTTTGGTTGCATTTGGGGGTTTTGGGGCCGCGTCGTGTGAAGCCGGATGTGGATGGTGAGCCGCCGCAGCCGCCATATCAACTAACAAATAACGAGTTTTCTATTTTAGACAAAACCGATTTGGTCTTCATTGACCCTGTCAGTACAGGGTTTAGTCGGGCGGTTCCAGGTGAAGAAGCAAAGCAGTTTCACGGTTTCAATCAGGATATTGAGTCGGTCGGAAATTTTATTTTGCTTTACTTAGGCCGTTATAAACGGTGGGGGTCGCCGAAATTTCTTATCGGGGAAAGCTATGGAACAACACGTGCTGGTGGTTTGTCAGGTTATCTTCAGGAGCGGCATGGGACATATCTAAACGGTATCATGCTGGTTTCGGTTGTGCTTAACTTTCAGACCATCCGATTTGCACCGGGGAACGATTTACCGTATATCCTCTATCTGCCTACCTATACGGCAACGGCACTCTATCACGAGCGGTTGGAGGTGGGGGACGTGTCTGAATCTAATGCCACTTTTCAGACGCTTTTGGAGGAAGCGAGAACGTTCGCTTTGGGGGAATACACGGTTGCCCTGATGCAAGGGGCAGCAATTCCGCCCGATAAACGGACTGATATCATTGAGAAGCTAGCGACGTACACGGGATTGTCGACGGATTACATTACCCGGACAGATTTGCGTATAAAAATCGGTCGGTTTTGCAAAGAGCTGCTCCGAGATGAAAGTCTAACGGTTGGGCGTTTTGATAGTCGTTTTACCGGAATTGACCGTGATTCGGCAGGTGAAACGTATGAATATGATCCGAGCTCTGCTGTCATTCAGGGGGCATATACGGCTACACTGAACGATTATGTCCGGGGCGACCTCGGCTTTGAAAGCGATTTGCCTTATGAAATTCTGAGCCGCCGTGTACATCCGTGGGATTATAGCAGTCATCAAAACGAGTATGTGAATGTGGCAGATACGCTTCGGAAGGCGATGACGATGAACCCTTCATTGAAAGTTTTCGTTGCTAGCGGGTACTACGATTTAGCAACGCCATTCTTGGCGACTGAGTATACGTTCACGCACCTTGGGCTGGATGAATCCTTGCAGGATAACATCACGATGGCTTACTATCAAGCTGGGCACATGATGTATATTGATATGGATGAGTTGGCGAAAATGAAAGCGGATTTGGATGCCTTCCTTGACGACGCGCTTGCCGAGACCTAAGTTATGAGCTATCAGAGAGCGTTTGAAAACAGATTGGACGTAGCGGTCGTCGGTGTGGGGACTCACGGTTATCGGAACGTGTTACCGACTTTGACGTTTCTCCCGATTCGGCTAAAAGCGATTTGTGATGTGGATATTGACCGCGCACGAAGGACAGCTGCGCAGTACGGTGTTGAAAGGTGTTATGAAAACCTTTCGGACATGTTTCAGAACGAGGGATTAGATGCGATATTCCTCTGTGTTCCGCCGCGTTTACACCCAGAGCTGACGTGTGAGGCGTTGGATGCGGGGGTGCATGTGTGGTTGGAAAAACCGCCCGGCATGTTCGCGAGTGAGGTAGAAGAGATGATTCGTCACCGCGGGGACCGGGTTGTGGTTGTCGGGTTCAAAAAGGCGTTCATGCCCGCTACTCGGAAGGTGATTGAAATTTTTGACACTGCGGAATATGGCCCCCTTCGGACGTTGTTAGCGGTTTATCCGATGACTATTCCAGCAGATGGCGACCGTGTGCTTCGTGAAGGGGTGCATACGAACTGGCTTCAAAACGGGTGTCATCCGTTGTCACTTTTGTTGGCAGTTGGGGGGAAGGTATCGGCTGTCACTGTACATCGGGGTGCCCACGGGGGTGGTGTGTGCGTTTTGGAATTTGCTAGCGGTGCGCTAGGAAATTTCCATCTGGCGGATGGTGCACGGCACGGACAGCCCTCGGAACTCTATCAATTTTTCGGTGATGGGTGCCATGTTGAAATTCGGAACGGTACGCGCGTGTTGTTACAACGCGGTATCCCCTTTGATTACAGCGGGAGCACAAGTTTTGTTCCTGAAGGTTTTGATGGAGGGGCTCTGGTATGGGAGCCGCAAAATAGTCTCGGCACGCTTGAAAATAAAGGACTTTTCGTCCAAGGTTTCTATCAGGAGATGCGATATTTTTGCGACTGTATTCTTTCAGGGACACCTGCTGAACAGGGGTCGCTTGAGTTTGCGTTAGAGGTTATGAAGGTCTATGAAGCGGGGTTACGTTCAGCGGGGGAGACCGTTGCGGTTTCGTAGGATAATTGCTGCTTTGGAACGTTTTTGGAGGAAGCATGCTAACGAAATTGATTTGTCGTAATTTCAAAAACCTTGACGATGTTGAGATTGAATTAGGGAATCCTGTTGTTTTTATCGGTCCAAATAATTCCGGCAAAACGAATGCGTTGCAAGCATTGACTTTGTGGGAAATAGGGCTCAAACGTTGGAACGAGAACCGTAAAGGAAAAGCAAATCCGGAAAAACGGTTTGGTGTTGCTATTAACCGACGTGACCTTGTCTCTGTTCTCGTGCCAAATGCGCGATTGCTGTGGCATAATTTGAAAGTCCGTGATGCTAAAATAGTCGATGGGAAGCAACAGACAAAAAACATCCGGATAGATATAACCGTAGAAGGTGTTACTAGGGGCAAAAACTGGAAATGTGGATTTGAATTCGATTATGCTAATCAGGAATCCTTTTACTGCCGTCCGCTGAGAATATCGGAAGTGGATGGGAAGGTCTCCGAACGGATGCTAATACCTGAGGTGGCTGATGACCTCTCAGTCGCTTTTCTGCCGCCGATGTCCGGGCTTGCGTCTAATGAAATACGTCTTGAGCCCGGGGCCGTTAATGTAAGGATTGGAGAGGGGCGGACAGCAGAGGTCTTGCGTAATTTATGCTATCAGGTGTTTGAGGATACTCAAAAATGGGAAAGGCTTTGTGAGCACATTCAGGACCTATTTGGTGTGAGCCTTGATATACCGGAGTACATCGCTGAACGTGGGGAGATTACGATGCAATATCGGGATGAGTTCGGGACCACTTTGGATCTCTCGTCATCTGGGCGTGGGTTGCAACAGACGCTTCTGCTACTTGCCTATATCTCCGCGCACCCCGGTTCTGTGCTTCTGCTTGATGAGCCGGATGCCCATCTTGAAATTCTTCGGCAACGGCAGATTTACCGGGTGTTGACAGAATTAGCAGAGGAGCACAAGTGTCAAATTGTTGCTGCGAGTCATTCCGAAGTTATCCTGAATGAGGCGGCTGAGCAGGGGGTTGTCATCGCCTTTCTCGGAAAACCGCATCGAATTGACGACCGTGGTAGTCAACTATTGAAATCGCTTCGAACAATTGGTTTTGAGCATTACTATCAGGCACAGCAGCGGGGTTGGGTGCTTTATCTTGAAGGTTCCACCGATTTGACAATCTTGCAGGCGTTTGCAGCGAAACTTGAGCACCCGGTCCAAGCTGTATTGGAATCACCTTATGTCCATTACGTGGGCAACCAACTGTCAGAGGCCCAGAGGCACTTTTACGGTTTGCGTGAGGCAAATCCGGATTTGGTTGGTTTCAGTCTCTTCGATCGGATTTCTGAAAACCTCCACACGCGTCCTGAATTAACAGAGTACGTGTGGAAGCGTCGGGAAATTGAGAATTACATTGTCCTTGACAAGCAGGTGTTAATTGATTGGGCACGCGGTGAAGCAGCAGAGCATGTTGGTCGGTCTCTGTTCTTCAGAACGTTGTGTGTCTGTAATGGAAAAAACGATTACGGAGATAGAACGTGCCTTGGCAACGCTTGGTAAGGGCTCGCCGTGGTCGATTGATACAAAAGTGTCTGACGATTTTCTGGACCCGCTTTTTGAAGCTTTTTTTGAAAAATTAGAGATGCCAAATCTGATGCAAAAAACGAATTATCATACCCTTGTCAAATATGTGCCAGCAGAGCAAATTGACCCAGAGGTTACGGAAGTGCTTGATGGCATTTTGGATGTTGCCAGTAGGGCGGTGCCGCTGTAAATGCGGAGGAAAATATGGAATACAGAAGGTTAGGACGTAGTGGTCTGAAGGTCTCCGAAATCTGTTTAGGGACGATGACATTTGGTCACGGGGCGGATGCGGCGGAATCGGAGCGGATGGTGCATCTTGCGTGGGATGCGGGTGTGAACTTTTTCGATACCGCGAATTCTTATGGCGATGGGGAGTCGGAGGTATTGCTTGGCAAAGCACTCAAGGGCCGGCGGCGTGATGCTATCGTAGCGACTAAGTTTTTCAATCCGATGGGGCGCAGTCCGAACGATTCAGGGATGTCACGAGTGCATATCATGCAGGCGATTGATGACAGTCTGAAACGTTTGCAGATGGATTACGTGGATGTCTATTACATTCACCATGTAGATACGCAGACACCGTTGGAGGAGATGCTCCGGGCATTGGACGATTTGGTGCGTCAGGGCAAGGTGCGCTATACGGCGTGTAGCAACTATCAGGCGTGGCGATTATCCGAGGCGTTGTGGCTTAGCGATTCGCTTAATTTAGCGCGGTTTGTGTGTTATCAACCGCAATATAGTCTCGTTGTTCGGGACATAGAGCAGGAGTTGGTGCCGCTGTGTGAGCACAAAGGTTTGGGAATTGTTGTGTGGAGTCCATTAGCCGGTGGATTTCTCTCTGGTAAGTATAAACCTGGGGAGCGTACGCAGGTAGGTGCACGTTCGTCGGAGGGTTGGGCTTTTCCACACCGTTATTTTGCGGCAAATGCGGATGAATCGCTGCAAGTGCTTTTAGCGGTTTCGGATGAGTTGGGATATAGTCCGGCGCAGGTCGCGCTTCGGTGGGTGCTTGAGCAACGGGCGATGACATCGGTGATTGTCGGGGCACGGCATGCGGTCCACTTAGAAGATAATCTTGGTGCAGCGGGGTGGCGATTGTCGGGGGAGGCACTGCAACGTCTAAACGAGGTTTCACATCTACCTGACCGTTATCCGGAGTCGATGGAGAAGAATATGCATGAACGTAGGGAGCGTGCAGTTGAGATGCCGCTTCGGTTATCTAGATAAATCAAAAAGTGGTGGAGAGAGCAGAACAGTTAATTTCTCTGCCTTGCAAGTAGACAGAATAAAAAGAGGTATTACTATGTCAAAAATAGCAGTGATTTCAGGCGTAGGGTCTGGTTTAGGTGCGGCACTTGCCCGTAAATTTGCGAGTGAGGGGTGTACGCTTGCTTTACTGGCTCGCTCTTCCGCGTATATTACCAATTTATCAAAAAGATTGGAGGAGACAGGTGCAACTGTGCTGCCGCTTCCTACGGATATTACGGATGCTGCGCAAGTTGCCTCAAGTTTTTCGAAAATTCGTGAGGAATTAGGGGTGCCCGATATTTTGTTGAATCATGCGGGGAATGCGACGTGGGGGAACTTCGCGGAGCTGACTCCTGAGGCGTTTGAAGGTGCATGGCGGGTTTGCACGCTCGGTGCGTTTCTGTGTGCGAAGCAGGTGGTTCCGGGTATGCTTGAGAAGGGGAGTGGGACGATTCTGTTTACAGGGGCGACATCTGCGGTTCGTGGCAGAGCGGGTGCAATCGCTTTCAGCAGTGCTAAGTTCGCTATGCGTGGGTTAGCTGCGTCACTTGCCCGTGAAGTCGGTCCGAGCGGCATACACGTTGCGCATATCATTATAGATGGTATTATTGATACTCCCGGGATTCGGGAGCGGTATCAACTGGCACCGGATGAGCCGTTGCTTGCTCCGGATGCAATTGCGGACACTTATTGGGCACTCGTCCAACAAGAGCAGAGTGCATGGAGTTTTGAAGTGGATGTCCGTCCGCATAATGAGGAATTCTTTACGTAGAAAAATTAGAAACGTAGTGTGAGCTGCTTAGATTTTGCCCTATTCAGAGGCACAATCTAAGCAGCTTCTCGTTCAAAAAGAGGAAGCACAATTAATTGGTACTGAAATCGGGGGCGTTTTCTGCCATATCTTCCAGAAACCTGTTAAGTTTCGTCTGAAATTCGTCCATCCATTCGACCTGTTTACCGCTTCCGGGTATACAGAGGTTTCCAAAGAGTGGGACATTTTTCTCGTACCGTACCGGAAGTTCGAGCACTCGGAAATGTTGTGCGTTGTTTTTTCCTCTCTTGCTCAGAAATCGGATTTTTATGTAGCCGGCTTTTTCTAAGTCAGCGAGGGCTTCGCTAATTTGTTTAGTAGACAGCTCCGTGTCTTCGGCGATTTCGGACAAATTGTGTAATCTGCAAGCGAAGTCTTCAAGGTTCAATTCCCACAAAAGCGCGCCAAAATCTTTTGCGTCATCTGATAGAAACGGGTCGAGAGTGATAGCGATGATTGCATCTAAGCAGAGGTTAAAATGAGCAGGGTCTACTGTGAAAACATTTTGGAGAGATGGATGTTCTTCAAGAAATGTCTGCTTCAAATGTTCACGGAAACTCGCTATTTCATTTTTAAACTCTACAATATGCGTGTACGTTGGGTTTGGGGGTGGCATATTTTTTCGCATACTTAACTCCTTAGGTTTACGAAGTCCGGGTCGTGCTTTTTCAACATGTCTTATGTTGTCAAAACGTGCTTTCTCGATTAGTGATTGGACACCATCGGGTTGTTTGAAGGTAGCGCAGCAATACCTCTTTCGCTGCTGGCGTATCGATACGGTAAAGTGCATGCACTGCATTACCACGGATATAGCGGTTTTCATCGAAAAGCAGGTTTTCCAACCCTTCAACCGCGTCTGCAGCATGCTTCCCAATTCGAGACAGGGCAAACACGGCATTCCGTCTGATTCCACCATTCGGGTCTTCCAACGCCTCAATCAACCCTGGAACCGCTACTGAACTAGATTGGCTCGTTGTGCCTAACGCCTCAATTGCGCGTGCTCGGACTGTAGCGGATTCATCCTGTAACCGCTCAATTAATTCGGGTACTGCGGGTTCAGCCTTGGTTCCGAGGTCGCCGAGTGCTTCAGCAGCGTTTGCGCGTACGTTTTCTGGGGCATCTTTCAAAGCGGTCCGGAGTGCATTAACGGCGGGTGTGCCGACAGCGTTCAGCGCGTAGCATGCGTTTCGGCGGGTCATATCAGATTCCTCGTGCAGACACCGCGTCAATGCGGGTACAGCCTGTTCTCCGAACTGTGGCATCTGATATGCGGCTTGCAGTCCGGTTGATTCGGTTGTACTGTTCAGTGCGCTAATTAAAGTAGATATGGATTCACCGTTTGATGTTGTGTCTGCTTCGCTGCTTTCCGTGCCTCGGTGCCAATTCCATAGATGTTTGAACATAAGTTGGTGTTCAGGCGGTCCGTGTGCAGTTCCGTTTGCCCATTCTGTTTCCGTATTTGCCCAGGTAGGGCTCTGCGGTTCGGTCATACGGGTGTAGAGGAACTTCATCATGTACCGCTTGTGTTCACTCTGATTGGGCATTGCGCGGTGCCAGAGGTCGTAGTTTGCGAAGGCGACGGTGCCAGCTTTTCCGGTGATAGGTTGTTCGGGCGAGACGTGCGCGCCTTCTTGTGTACTGTAATAGTGGCTCATCGGTACGACTCCTGTCGGGCCGCGTTCGACAGGCGTATCTTGTGGGTAATAGAAAACGAGCAACCTGCGGGTATGGTGTGACCAACGTTTTCCGCCATCTTGGTGCATGCCCTGTCCGCCACTGCCGGGCGGATTGTAATGTGGGTGCCGGTGCGGTTGCATGTAATAATCGGGTCCGAGTAGGCTGGTCAAAGCTCCTTTAACGTTAGCATCGTCAAAGACTTGCTGGATATCGGGTATCCGTGGCAAGAGATTATTCCCTGGGTTGCCCTCCTTGTCGAAGACCGCCACTGTTTTTTCAAAGATGGTCTCATGAAAATTCTCAGGCAGGTCTGTCGTAACGGTGACATACCCGTTCACAATAAAATGTTGCATCTGTGCATCTGTTAAGAGGTGTTCTCCCATTTTTGATATCCTCCTAAGGTTTTCGGTTATCTCTGAACATTTCTTAAACCTCTTTTAATATAGTATGCCACAAATTCGCGGAATTGACAAGGAAAAAATGTTCATGCAAATATGAAATTGTGATATACTATTCTATTAAATTGAGTGGAGGTAGTTTAGTATGGGTAGAACTTTTGAAAAATCGTTGGCGTGGCAGGCACGCGCGAAAGCTGCTTTAGTCGGTGGCGGTCAACCGCATAAACGGAGTCAACCGCCGGAACCAGTTATGGTTGCTGGTGGGAAAGGATCACATTTTTGGGACGCGGACGGTAATGACTATATTGATTACCTGATGGGATACGGTCCGATGATTCTCGGACATGCCTATCCCGCTGTGATAGAAGCGGTTGCAAAGGCTCTCGAACGCGGCAATGTCTATAACTTTGGGCATACATTAGAGATAGAACTTGCAGAAAAACTTGTTAAGATTATTCCATCCGCGGATAGGGTGGCATATTTTGTCGGGGGTTCCGATGCGACAACTGGCGCGCTTAAGTTTGCACGCGCTTATACTGGAAAGGAGAAGGTGATTCGGTGCGGTTACCACGGCTGGCACGATTGGTGTCATAACACCCGCGGACATTTGCCGAGCAGTGCTGCGTCAACGCTTACCGTTGGTTTTAACGATATAGATGCACTGGAAGACCTCTTTAAGGAACATCCCACAGAAATAGCATGTTTGATTATGGAACCTTCTGGACACGATTTGCCAACCGAGGGATATTTGGAAAACGTGAAGTCCGTTGTGAACGCTAACGATGCGCTGTTAATTTTTGATGAGGTCAAAACTGGCTTCCGGTATGCTTTAGGGGGCGCGCAAGAATATTTCGGTGTTATTCCAGACATGTCGGTGTTCGGGAAAGCCCTAGCGAACGGTTTCGCTACTGCTGTTGTTGTCGGCAAGCAGGAGATTATGGATGAAGTTGCGGGTGTATGGGTCGCTGCCACCTTCCACGGTGAGGTATCACTTGTCGCTGCCGCTATCGCTACAATTGCGGAATTGGAAGCGAAAGATGGGGTCAATTTTATGTGGCAACAGGGGACAAAATTGTTAGATGGTTATAAAGAAATGACGGACCGATTGGGGATTGAGCAGGCACGTATCGGGGGCATTGGGCCTATGCCGTTTTTCGGTTTGGGCGCAGGTGACGAACGGCAGCAGCAATTTCGAAAAATTTTCTATGAAACGACATTAGATGGCGGATTGTATCTGCCGCAAGGGCATATCTGGTTTATGTCCATTTCACATACGGATGAGGATATCGCTAAAACGCTAAGTGTTTCAGAGGATGCACTCAAACAGGCGAAAGCGAAGGGATAAGGAAAATGAATTACGCAAAACCTTTTATTGTTGATAAAAACTTGGGGGCAGCACTAGACCTTGAGAATGCTTCGCTCCCGGAGACGACATCTGATGGCACACCTGTTGTGCCACCGACACAGGAACAGAAATATCTGTTTGATATGCACGGCTGGCTGTTAGTCCCCGGCGTATTGTCAGGCGATGAACTGGAAGAGATGCAGGAATTTGGGTATCGTCTCCGCCATGACCCGGAGTCTATACCGGCACATGAGCGTTCGCCGCTGGGCGGTCCGATGCAGAAGTTAGCTGACCATCCGAACGTTGTCGGTTTTCTAAACGAATTCCTTGCCCATCCTGCCCTTTCAAGCCCAGAATGTTACGGGTTCCGTATGGAATCGTGTCACATGTTTTACCGCACGGTTGGGGATGGGAACTTTGGACCACACAACGGTAACGGCATGCTGCGTTTCCCCGGTGACTCGCATCTGTATCGGTGTATTCCCGGTAAGGCATATAGCGGGTTGACGCGCATTGTGTGGGAGCTCAATCCGGTCAAATATAGACAGGGGGGCACGCTATTCATTACGGGCAGCCATAAGGCGGTCTATACGGCACCGGACACAATTCAGACTCCGGACTCGCCGATTTGGGATACGTACGAGTGTCCGGCTGGCTCGCTGCTGTTTTTCACGGAGGCGTTGACGCACAGTACACATCGGTGGACCAACGAGGAAAACCACCGGATTGCAATTTTCAGTTGCTACAATACGGTGAATAGCAAGTGGCACGATTGGAATCCGCATCCGGAGTTGTTAGCGGCGATGCCATCGAAACGTCAGACGCTTTTCCGCCCGGTTCGGGCTGCGAATAACTTGGTCGGATAAACGGCACTGTTTCATCGGGGGGCGCATTTTCTACGCTGCGTCTGCCTCAGATTCTGCATCGGTTTGCTTTGATTTCCAATATCTATAACATGTCCACGTGCCGGAGATGAGGACAGCGACAAGCAACACAATGATTCCGATATCGATAACCTGTCGCCAGGGATTGAGTTGCCGGAGCCGCTGTCCAGCTAATTTCGCGGCGGGGCTGCCTTTTTGTGCCTTGAGTTTCACCTGTTCCCAATAGGTTTTGGCGAGTTCCGGGTTCTGATACGCCTCGGCTAATTTCGCTGTGATGACAATATAGTTAATGTCCTCCACCTCTGAGCGTTTGATTGCATCGGCGAAGGAGCTTAAGAGGAGCAGCGTTAAATCTTCGGACAGCGGGGGGAAATCGAACGTTCCTTCGATACCGTTTTGAAAGGCACTTATCGCTGCGGCGTGATTCTTGCGACTGAATTCAAGTTCGGCAACCTCGAACCAGGTTTTTTTCTCTAAACGGATAGGTTGTTCTATTGCAGTATAACCGCCGAACGTGAATGTTGCTGTCCCGTAATAGCGGTCTTTGTGCTGGACATTGAGTGTGTAGTCTGTCCCTGGCGTTAGCGGTGCTGTGGATTTCCACGTTTCAAATATGTAGGTGTTATCTTCTGCGACCCGTTCGACATAGTCTGTGCCCTCAATTGCGACCTCTGCTCCGACAACCGATTCACCCGCGGGTCCGGTAACAGTCCCGGAGACGGTAATCGGTTTGAGTGTCCAATTAAACGCCACCGCTTCGCCTTGTGTGTTTTTCAAATCGGTCGTTTTAGGGGGAGGACTGATATAACCGGACTTCCTAACTGCGACGGTATAGGTCTCATGCTGTAGGTTATCGGTGAAAAGCTTTGGGGTCAGTCCACTTGCTTCATCGTTGAGCAAAATCTCTGCCCCCTCTGGGGAGGTTGTAACCTTGAGTGCGGGGCTGAGTTTCAGAACGTCCTGTTCAACATCACCTGTCGGTGCAAGGATACCGCCTCTGAAATTGTGCTTCGCTGGAAGTGCATCGTAAATTTCGAGAATGCTGAGACGGCGGTTATCATCCTGGTCTGTTTTTTGGTCAGTGAGTGCATTGATAATTTGCTGTAGGATGGAATTTTCGGCGATGCTCTCGGTTTTAATGATGTTCAGTGCAGCCGTGCCGAGCGTTTCGCGGTTCGCGTAGTAGGCAGTTAGATTGTTATCGCTTGTGTATGCGTCAATGATAACAGGAGTTTGGCTCGTTCCTATCTGTTGCAGCCATTGATTTAGTGTGTAGTCTTCAATGGGTGTTTCGCCTTGTACTAAAAGATGCATCGCGTTGCGCCCGCGCGGTTTGGTAACCGGGCCGTGATAAAGAAAAATAACGGTCTGTTTTTTAGCGGATGTGTTCTGGATATCTGTTAGCACGGCGTGGATTTCCTCACGGGTTGCTTGTTCCCCCTTGAGATGATGGATTTGCGCGGGGGGCACCTTTCCACGTTGGACTAACACTTCGGTTAGCTTCGTTAGTAGCGGTTCCGCTTGCGCGTCCGATGTTGCATCGACGATAAGCCAATGTGTACCGGTGTCGACCGGCATAGCGAGAACTGCCGAGATATTTACCGCTAAAAAGCAGCTGAAAAGGACGAAAATGATGGTCTTATGTTTTAGCATATCCGTAAATTCCTGATTTTGAGTTAGATTCCCCTCCATGTTAGCAAAAAGCGGTAACAATTGCAAGAAAAAATTGTGAAATTTTGACAAACGTTAGAATAGTTCTAGATTTAGTCCTTGTCTTTCTCGCCAGATAGGTGTTCGGACCAGCCATGAAAAACAGATTGTTTTCAATATTGATAGTTCAGTTTATAGCACTCACATTTCTAAGCTGTAGTCTCATCCCTGATCCGCAGATAGAGCATCTCCCTGATGGTGCAAAAGCAGAGCATAGGATGGGGTTTATCAATAACATCCAATATTCGCCGGATGGCACGAAACTCACGGTTGCTAGTTCGTCCGGTATTTGGCACTACGATTCACAGACAGGTAAGGAACTTGGCGTATTCCCCGCGTATAACATGCATAGCCTTGGGTTTATGCCCATGAGCGTGGCGTATAGTCCAGATGGCAAAACAGTCGCAAGTGGATGTAGGGATGGAACCATTCGTCTGTGGGATACCGACACAAGTATACCCCAACATACACTTTCTGGGCATAAGAAAGCGGTCTGGAGCGTGGCGTATAGTCCAGATGGCAAAACAGTCGCAAGTGGCGGTCAGGATAAAACGCTCCGGCTGTGGGATGCGAACATAGGACAACACCTCCGAAAACTCAAAGGACATAAGGGGGCGGTCTTAAGTGTTACCTACAGTCCTGATGGCAGGATGATCGCTACTGGAAGTGAAGACACTACGCTCCGTCTATGGGATGCGAACACAGGACAACACCTCCGAACATTCAAAGGACATAAGGGGCATGTTCGGAGCGTAACGTTTAGTCCGGATAGCAGTACTATCGCAAGTGCCAGTCGGAACAATACCATCACTACCATTTGTCTGTGGGATGTAAACAGCGGACGACAAATCCGAACACTCTCTGGGTATACGAGGATAATGAATCATAAGGATTCAAATGTAGAAACCTGGGCCTCTGAATCTAATAGTGTGGCGTTTAGTCCGGATGGAAGGACTATAGGTAGTGCTAGTTTTGGTGAAACCCATCAGTGGGATGCGAATACGGGACAACACCTCCGAAAACTCGAGGGGCCCCAGGGGACTCCGTGTTGGGTCTTTAACGTGGCATTCAGTCCGGATGGAAAGACTATTGTAAGTACGGGTACGAGGGAAGTCAATCAATGGGATGCGAACACAGGACAATACCTACGAACACTCATAAAAGTTAAGCCTTACACTAACAAGAATTAGACTTAAATCCATCTGCAAGGGGAAACATCATGAAATATGTCAACGCCTGCTTGTTTACGACTTTTATTCTTATTACAGTCCTGCAAATCGGCTGTTTATCTACGGGGGTAATGGGCAAGGCAGAGAAATTAGTTGAAGCGCAGGATTATCAGGAGGCGATAGAAGTTTATCAAAGCATCGTTGATAGTAAACCTGGTACGGCTGCCGCACGCGCAGCCCAACTCGCTATCGGTGAACTCTACATTGTACATATCAATCAACCCCAACGCGGGATTGAAATCTATAAAGCGGTCATTGCTGAAGCCCCCGATAGCGATGAGGCAGCAGAGGCACACTATTGTATAGGAATGCACGTCTATCGTCAAAAAGATTATGACGCAGCGCAGACCCGATTTGAGACTGTTGTCACCCAATTTCCGCATCTGAAATTGCGTCAGAATGCTCACCTGATGTTGGCAAAAAGTTATGAGGGGGGGCAGAAATATGAACACGCTGTGAAAACTTTTGAGGATTTTGCGAACCGCTATCCACAAAGCAAACGCGCTGCCCAAGCCGGTGCCAATAAAGCACGCATACAACGCAAATTCCTTAAAGATGAGCGTATAGAATCACACGTTGAAAAACCGAAAGCGGAATCAATTGAGCGCACTGCCTCTCCCTTTGGATTTGGTCCGTATCCGGAGGTTCCGGTCGATTTTCCGTTTCAGGAACAAATTTGGGATAATCCCATACCAGAGCATGAGTTGTTAGTCCGGATCCGTGTTAAGTTGTGGAAACAGGGCACACAGACTACAGGTGCCATGTTTGATAATAATGGTCTCATTTATCCGACTATTCCCGGTGTAATTTATGTGGAATGGCGGACTGTTGAAGAAGGTCCGCTGCAGTTCGTAGGACGACGGTATGCTGCGCACGTCATGGGGCACCCAGATACTGCTAAAAAATGGAGTGCTTCATATCTAACTGAACTTGGGTATGAACGCACAGACGTAAAGAATGACAGTGAGGCATCAGGTATAAAAGTTCATGAGTATCCAGATGGAGGGATAGACCCTTACAAATTTCTCGATTTACCGAAGAGTCTCATTCAAAATCCTCTGCATGAAGATTAATTTATCAAATCCCGCGCTACAAAACCTCGCTCTTTAGGGCGAGATAGCAAAAGGAAGAAACAAAGAGGAGGTGCCCTCTTCTCTTTCTTTGCGTTTTCTTGCTAATTGCTAATGGACAATCCGCGTTATCCGTGTAGTCTGCGATAATCCGAGATTTGCGGCGTACTCGCCCAAATGCGACGTGCATTCTGACACCCCCTTTGTCCAAAAACTTTACACACCCCTTTACACACTCAATTGTGAGTTCATAAAATTTGTGGTATACTTAAGGAGATGCTACTGAACGCAAGTCTATGCCTATTCTGATTTTTAACGTACTAAACGTTTTCTGTTGAATTGCGTCAAAATAGCTAATCTGTTTTTTGGAAAAACATCCTTATTAGGAGCCCGATTTGAACTTTCGCGTTTTTTTTCTGTCAAAACAGAACGTGAAAAACTGATTTATTACAATTTTCTTTTTTTAAAGGAGACGCTGATGGTCGGATGGCGAATTCATGTTGCTATACTCTTCATTATTCAGTTTGTAGTCGTTTTTTGTGTTGATGCACAGGAGCAGCCCACAGAGGTTGAGCAGGAGCAGCCTGTTGTGCAAGCACAGCCCGCGGAGATTGACCTATCGCAACCGTTGACACTTGAACAGTGTATCCAGATAGGATTGGAGCAGGCGACAAGTATGCGGAATGCGCGGTTAAATTTTGCAATACAGGAGCTTCGTGTAAAAAATGCCCGGGCTGGTTATTTTCCGCGAATTTCTGCTAGTAGCAATTATAGATTTTCAGATGCGTTGGACTTCGGTTTTGAGCCTGAAAACTACGATTTGGGGTTGAGAGGCCAGTATACGCTGTGGGACAACGGTCAACGTGAGGTGAGGTTTGCACAAGCGAAGGAGAGTCTTAAGGCGACAACGAGTCGGAATGAAGATATTAAACAGGGCTTAATTCTTCAAATTACGCAAGCATACTACGATGTTCTTCAGTCGAAGGAGTTGGTGAACGTTGGCGAAGATATTTTGGCGCGTTCCCAAGAGAATACAGCGAAGACGGTAATCCTCGAGGAGGCGGGCATCCTAATTCCTGCGGATGTTGCAAGTGCTCGGCTCCGTGAAGGGAATGACCAATTGTCCCTGCTAAACAGTCAAAATGCGTTTCAGATAGCCGAAGTGACGTTGCCCCGGCTCCTCGGTTTAGACCCAGCGACGGTGCTTACGGTTGCAGTTGATGAGTCGTATCAGTTGTATCAGCAGCGCGGAACTATTGAGGCGATAGAGATGTCCGTTGAGGAGGCTATTCAGATAGCCCTTGAAAACCGGTCGGAGTTTCAGGAGATTCAGTCGCAACTGAAACAGCAGGAATGGGAGCTGACGCTCGCAAAATTGCAGCGCTGGCCCCGGTTGAACGCAGACGTGAGTTACAACGTAAATCTGGATGATTACCTCCGGGAACGTCAAAATTTCTCGGATTTCCGAAGTTGGAGCGTTGGGGCATCACTTGACTTTACGCTTTTTGATGGCGGGATTCTGGGAAACCGTGTCAAAGAGCTGAATATGCAACTTGAGCAGATTCGTGAGAATGCAAGCGATTTAGAACGGACGGTCGCGCTAAGCGTTCGGCAAGCCTACCTGAGTCTCAAGCGGAGCGAAGCGGCGGTGGAGATTTCTAAGACACAAATTCTCAACGCACAAAAGAGTCTGGATGTAATTCAGGGACGGTTTGAGGTTGGCAAAGCGATTTTGCTCGAAGTCTTTGATGCCCAAACGGCTTATGCGCGCGCACTGACAAATCAGGTGAATACCTTTTATGACTACAAAATCGCACAAACCCGCTTACGGGACGCAATGGGAGTTTTAGAGTAGCCATGAAAAAAAGGAAGAAGTGGATTATATTCGGGATAGTTGGGCTTGCCATCATCACTGTAATAGTGGGGGCTACCCGAATCAGCGGCGGATTGGGACAACAGAAGGGTGACAATGAGGTTAAACAGGAGGTTGTTCGACGTGGGGAATTCCGCGTGAAGGTACGTGAGTCTGGCAATCTCCGCTCATTTATTGAGGTGGATGTCCGGTCAAACGTTGAAGGGGAAATCAAAAAGATTTTCGTTGAAGAGGGGGATGTTGTCGAGGCAGGGCAGCCGCTCCTTCAAATTGACGATGAACAGGTTTTGGAGGAAAAGAAGCAGGCTGAAGCCAATCGAGATGCCCGAGAGGCACAATTGAAACAGGCAGAACTCCGTATCCAGATTACGGAAAAACAGGAGCAGAGCAATCTGCTACAGGCTACAAACGCTGTTGCAAAGGCGGAGGCGAATTTGGAGTCGTTTGTTGCAAACAGGCAGCAACGTATCACGGAAGCGGAAACGTTTGTGGCGACAACGCAGAACTCGTTGAATCAAGATAAAATCGGATTGAAGCAGGCTGAAATCGCGCTTGCACAAGCGAGACTTACCCTAGAACGCGCGAATGTCAATGTGCAATCCGCAAAAATTACGTTTGAGACCGCTGAAGCAGAATACAAAAGAAACAAGGAGTTATTTGATAAGGAATTGGTTTCAAAGCGAACGCTGGAGGAATCCCAAAAACAGCACATCCTGAGCACCTCCCAATATGAAACCGCGCAAAAAGAGGTGCAATCGCAAAAGGAGACGATTAAATCTCAAGAAGAGAATATCAAATCGATGCGGCAAGCGATTGAGAGCCGGGAGGCAACGCTTGCACTCCGAAAAAAGAATGTTGAAACGGTTAAAGAATCGCAAGAAGCGCAGCGGAAGCAGCTACAAGCAGATTTGGAGAACGCCCGCACACGTCTCCAACAATTGCAAGAGACAACTGAGGAACAGAAACAGTTGACCCAGCATGCAAAGGTGGGTGCGAAAGCTAGCTTACTCCAAGCGGAAAGTCAACTGAAGTCTCAAGCGGAGCGGTATGAATGGACAACAGTCACCGCACCGATGTCTGGGACAATTACGCGTCTGATTGTGGAAGAGGGTGAGATTATCACCTCCGGACGCTCCTCATTTTCACGCGGGGAGGCTATCATGCGAATTGCCGACCTTTCAAATATGATTGTCAAAACACAGATTAATCAGGTAGAAATCGGGAAAATAGAACTCGAGCAGCGTGCTGAAATCCGCGTGGATAGCTATCGAGGCCGCGTTTTTGAAGGAAAAGTGAGTGAGATTTCACCGAGTGCAACGCAACGTGGGCAGAATAGCGGAAATGCTGTGATTACCTTTGCTGTGGATATAGAGGTGGTTGGCTCACCCCCTGAACTTCTTCCTGGTATGTCTGCCGATGTGGATATCATCGTCTTTGAAGAGCCGGATATCCTGCAGCTTCCGATAGCTACTGTGCTCAGTCCTGAAGTTGTCACTGTCAAGGCACATTTAACCGCAGCGCAAGTCGGGCAATTCCAATCTGGACAAAAACTCAAAATTCGGAATCTCATCGGCAAAGAATTTAGTGGACAGGTCGGGCAGGTTTTATCTGATAAAACACGGAACAACCTCGAAATTTTGCTTGAGGGAACACAGAAAGGGTTGGAAACGGGCCCGACAGAAATTAGTATTGTTGTTGCTGAGGGAAATCAACTCACCGGTATAGAAGCTGAAGTCAAGAGTGAACGTCAGCATTTTGTCAAATTGGATATAGGTGAACCCGCAAAGAAGGGGATGGAAAGAGGTACTAAAACACACATTAAGGTCGGCAAACGGAATAATACACACTTTGAAATCCTTAGCGGTTTAAAGGAAGGGGACCGCGTCTTCGTCCCGTCTATGATGGAATTAACGAAGGGGTCGAGGAATAAAGATGACAGATAGTCAGCGGGTTCAATCTACACGGAGAAAATATTATGTTAATTGATGTCAAAGACCTGACGAAGATTTACCAAATGGGGGATGTCCAGGTCCACGCTTTGCGGGGTGTGACCTTTTCTGTTGTATCGGGAGAGTTTATCGCCATTATGGGCCCCTCCGGTTCAGGCAAATCAACTGTGATGGATATTTTGGGGTGTCTCTCAACGCCGACATCGGGTGAGTATTACCTTGAAGGTGAGGAGGTTGGCAAACTTTCGGATAACCGCCTTGCAGATATTCGGAATAAGAAGATTGGGTTTGTGTTTCAGTCGTTCAACCTTTTGCCGCGGACCAGCGCACTTCATAACGTTGAGCTGCCGCTCATCTACTCCGGGCTGGGCAGAAAAGAGCGGAAACGGAAGGCTTTTGAAGCGCTGGACGCGGTCGGCTTAGCCGACCGGGTTGACCACAAGTCGACGGAGTTGTCTGGCGGACAGATTCAACGAGTTGCTATCGCTCGTGCATTGGTGAACAATCCCTCGATGATTTTCGCTGATGAACCGACCGGGAATTTAGATACCCGCTCCGGTGCTGAAATCTTGGCAATCTTCGATCGGCTTAATGAGGAAGGCAACACTATTATTATGGTTACACATGAACCCGAGGTTGCGGAACATGCCGAACGGGTGCTGCACATTCGGGATGGACTCATTGAGCGAGATGAAAGGCGGACCTGAACGAGATAAATATCCTATCAGCATTACGACACCCGCGCGTCTTCACTTTTCGCTGCTTGATTTGAACGGGGGTTTAGGACGAATTGATGGCGGGTTCGGTTTAGCTATCACGGAACCGCATTTCCGTATCATCGCGGCACCTGCGGCAGACATCTCTGTTGAATCTACAGGGTATACTGAGCGTGCGCGTGCTGTTGTCGAGCGGCTTCAAACACGCTATCCATTTCCGGGCATTCACCTCAAATTCACCGATGAAATTCCTACGCATAGCGGGTTTGGTTCAGGGACGCAACTCTCCCTTGGCATCGCTTCTGCTGTAAACGTCCTTTACAATCTAAACTTAAGTGTTTTGGAACTTGCGAGTATAGTCGGGCGTGGTGGTACTTCTGGTATCGGGGTTGCTGCGTTTGATAGTGGTGGTTTCATCGTAGATGGTGGGCATCGGTATCCTGAAGAGAAATCGTCTTTCCTTCCGTCCGCTGCTGTTGCGGATATTCCCCCCCCGCCTATTTTACTGCGTTACGATTTTCCTGCCTGGCCGCTGCTGATTGCTCTGCCGAATTGTTCAAAGATTTACGGTGAGGCGGAATTAGAGTTGTTTCGGACGCTTTGTCCGCAACCTGCCTCTGTCGCGCCCGCCCTTTCCCATCTTCTTCTACTCCAGATATTACCTGCCCTTCTTGAAAACGATATGCCACGCTTCGGCGATGCACTAAATCGGATCCAAACTTTTGGGTGGAAAAAGGTGGAGATTGATGCCCAAGGGGTAGAATTACGGCAAACGCTTGAGTTCTTACAGCACAACGGGGCATTCGGGGCAGGTGTTAGCAGTTGGGGGCCAGCGATTTGCGCGGTGAGTGAGGATATAGAGGCGTTGAAACGGAAAACAGAACGTTTTCTTAAGACGCTCCCGAACGGGGGGCACTGTTTTATTACCTACGCAAACAACGTTGGGACAGAAATTATAGTAAAATCTAGTGGTATGTGAATGCAACGATGGTAAGGCGGTATGGGAGGTTAAACACCTACACGGGTTGTGATTAAGAACGTTGCGTTTTTTTTTTGCCTGAGCCGCGGATTATAGGTGAGATGTTTGTAGGCGCGCTTACAAAGCACGCCTACAAGAAGGAAGACTCACCTACTCGCTACCAACTGAGGCGGGAGAGTCAGGAGCCGTACCAAGAACCGTATTGAAGCGGTAAGTTGCTGAAATATTGGCACGGATGAGGTTTTCTGAATATTCCTGTCCTTCGTCATTGGCCTGCGTCCATGTCTCGTAGAGTGCCGAAACATCCCAGGAGAAATTTTTGTCTCCGTTGGAACCGATTCCAACAGTGAGCCCGAGCAGACTCACAGGCGTAGTGTCGCCGTCATCTACAAACGGGATTACGTCACGAAAAGCTCCGAAGCGCAGTGGGAAACCTGCTCCTAAATACTCCGCGCCAACGGAAACATTAAAACCGTCGTCAATAAGTGAGAGTCCACTACGGTCGCCGCGCCATTGAAGGTCAGAGTATGAACGTGATTGGAGTTCTAAGGCGACAATGAATTCAGGCGAGAGCTTATATTCTACACCGAGCCCCCACATAGCAGGTATTGTTAACTCCCGATTTACCTGTTCTCTATCTGTGTCAAGCTCACCATCATAGTAGGTTTTCGTGATTACTTCCCCGAATTCCCAGTCAAATTCTGGGCGGTACATCAACCCAATACGGGGGGCGGCGGATTGAGCGTTAGCATAGCGTGTTGAATATCTCCTATATGCAGTGTAATGGTACATTTATGCGGGATATAGTGAGGTGTATCGTCTGTCCTTGAAAGGTTTGCGAATTTGGGGTTCAGGACAAAATAGGTGTTTTCTTTGCTGTATCCCACATTTGAGATAAGTCCCTCTGGAATTTCCAGACGGGTGCCCAAGACTATGACTGTAATAACTTTGCAGTTGTTTTGGGTATCGGTTTCACGCGCTACTTTATCTATACAAACCCCATAGTAGTAAATGCCGGGGGTATCAGGAAAACGAAGATTCCTCAGTACTCTCTATAAAGGGGGACCTAGCGGGCAAGGGGCCCTCGCTCAGAGGAGCGGGTTGTTTGCCCGAATATTGCTCGTCTTGCTAAATTTGCGTAAGTCCTGTAAGCTTGAGAATCCAAATAAACAAGCAAAACACAATTCCGAAAATAAAGATCAAATTTTGAATTTTTAAGGCATAACCCATCCAGGCCTTTTTTAACTGCGAAGGAAAGAGTGCTACTCCGATAGCAAGTCCTACAACTAAAAACGAAAACGGATGATAACGCCAGGCTTCAGTGAAATGCCCGTGTGTTAGCGCAAGACATGCCCGTGTCATGCCACAGCCAGGACACGGAATATTTGTCACCGAACGAAATAAGCATGGAATCAGGGTTACTTCATCCGGTGACTTTCCCGATACGGCTGTGTAGAGGCCTATCACGCCTAACCCGATAAGGAACGCGCGGGCAAGAAAAGTGTCATTCACCACCAGAGTATTCATCATAGAGTTTGTTGATCTGGCTCTGCATGATTGCATACGCACCAATACCAAAGGTGAAGAAAAGGGACAACATATAAACAACCGGAAAACTGGAAGTGACGTACATACCATACTTATCCCTTATCTCATTGATACTGCATGCCATCTGATACTCTGTATATATAGTGTAGATACCGCAGGTAAGAAAACCAAGCCCGACAGTTCTCCAAAAAGAGAAATTCTCTCTTCCTAACCAACCGTTGAGTATTGACATCTGTTTCGATGTCCAAAAAATACCGTAGATAAAACACGTAATTAAAGTGAAAAAAACGCGGCTTCTGATACCAAGCCTGCCTTTGGATTCCGGATAGGGATAACCGTTGGTATGAGTTTCAAGATTCTGTTCAGCGATAATCTCCGGTGAGCGTTGATCGATATTCGGTGTTGGTGTTCCTTCTGAAGGTGTGTCTGTTGCGTCCGTCTCATGTGCCGTGGTTGCGGTTGCGGTTGTTGGTTCTGGTGAGCGTTGATCGATATTCGGTGTTGGTGTTCCTTCTGAAGGTGTGTCTGCCGAGGTTGCCTGATGTGCCGTGGTGGTAGTTGCGGTTGTCGGTTCTGGTGAGCGTTGATCGATATTTGGTGTTGGTCTTTCTTCTGAAGGTGTGTCTGATGAGACTGTCTGCAGGGACCGTGGTGGCAGTTGCGGCTCTTGATAGCGTCGGTCAATCTGCTTGATATTCGTTGAAATATCCGCTATGACATAGGAAAATTGTAGGATCCCTGCCCCCAGTAAATGAAAGAGAAAAGACAAAGCAAGCAAAACGAGTACGATCCATCCAAGCGTCAGGGCACCGAAAATTGAGCAGACCAAGAATAGAATCGCGCCTCCACTAAATCCGATAAAGGCGACTTCGCCTAAAAGGCGCGTGAGATGCGATTCTTCACCAAGTGAGGCGATTTTTTTTGCTCTGTCCCAAAACAGCATAGCCATGGTTATACCAACGATACCGATGATGGCAAGACCGAAGAATGTTCCAATGATGGTAAACGCCTGTGTGACAATGCCTGAACGTCTTATAAATGTCAGCACAAGTGTGAGGATCGCAATGCCCAACACGAAGGTAGTAACCAAAGTAAAGACTCCCGAGATTTTGACAGACAATGCTGCCCATTTTCGGAATTGATGCCCGGACTCCAATGAATCAATCCATTCAACAATGCGACTTAAAAACATGATAATGCATCTCCTGTGAATTTTGAAAATTTGGCGGAAACCTGTCGTCTGTTCAACCCTGATGGACTTGCACAGATTTCGCACTATTTTAGGTGTGAAAGGTTATCGTTATGACTCATCCATAGTGAAGTGCCAACGTTAATTCAGACCAAAAATTAGCAAAGTTAAGATGAGTATTTTCGTTCAATTCGATAGCTGTCAAATAGTTTCCTAACGCTGAGTAAGGACATTTTTGGTGATACACTTGTGTGATAAAATGCCTGCCCCTCCAAATGTCATAAGCACTTTCGGTATTGCTTCTGTATGCATCTAATATAGTTAGCAAGTTTTATGCCAAACAAATTCGGGCAATTACGAGTGAAAAAACCACGATTCCGACATAAGTTATGTCCAAACCTACATCCGTTATGTCCAAACCTACATCCGTTATGTAATGGTGCAGTTTGTGCAGCCATATATTGAACCGCGTCAAAAAATAACAAGTGCTTTTTTACTATCCTTTTTAGGAGTAGATGTTTCTATATCTATAAAGGCGGGGTGAGAGATTCTATTTCATGTAAACTTTTTTCAGGTCATTCGTTTAATTCGTTAACTAGTGCTATAGTCAACAAACAGAGGAGGAAAAATGCAAAAAGAGGTATTGATAATTGATGATGCTCAAAGTTCATCTGAATTGGAACGTTTCTTAATAAATAGGGATTTTTCTGTTAGCGTCGTTAATGCCGTTGGCAACGGCTTGCGAAATATTAATGAACCTGAGAATCTGAAAGTTGTCTTGCTCAATGTGGAATCATCAGCGACAAATGGTTGGGAGGTGCTGGCGCGAATTAAGCGCGAACATATAGGGGTAATTGTAATTGTGATTGGGGCTGGTGTACAAACAGTGAGAAGGGCAACGGCTCTGGGGGCATGGGATGTTCTGCCGACAGACGCTGGGACGGAACGTATCCTTGAAGTGCTTGATGAGGTGTTCGTCCGACTATCTATCCGAAGCGAAGTATCCCCGATGCCTGAGGTAGAAATATCTGAGGACCAGTATGTTCTCGTTGGCGATAGTGAACCCATGTTTGAACTAAACAGAGAAATTGGACTTGTAGCGAGGAATAGAGTTTCAGTACTGCTTGAAGGTGAAACAGGCACCGGGAAGGGATTGATTGCGCGCTTGATTCACAAAGAAAGTGAACGTGCCGAGGCGCGGTTTATCACAGTTGATTGTGGCGCGGTCGCTAATGAGCTTCGTGAAAGTGAACTGCTCGGTTATGAAAGCGGTGCCTTCACAGGGGCAAGATCTGAAGGTAGGCCTGGGCAATTTGAGTTGGCTGATGGGGGCACCCTTCTTCTAGATGAGGTCGGCAATATGACACCGGCACTACAAGAGACACTCCTCAATGTGCTGCAAGAAGGCGAGGTACAACGGGTGGGCGGAACCGAGACACATAGTGTGGACGTGCGTGTTCTCAGCGCGACCCATCAGAATTTGTGGGAAATGGTTACACAAGGGCAATTCCGAGCGGATTTGTACTATCGTCTCCGCGGTTCTAAAATTTCCGTGCCGCCGTTGCGAGAACGGATAGAGGATATTCCCTTACTCGTTGAGTATTTTCTACAGCGTATTGAACAAGAAAGTGATAGGCGAATGCATGGAGCTTCTGAAGAAGTGATAGAATTGTTCCAAAGATATGATTGGCCTGGCAACGTTCGAGAATTGGAACAATGCCTCAGAAGCGCGGCAGCTGCGTCCCAAGGCGAGGTAATTTTGCCGGACGACCTCCTAGCAGAAAACATCCAGAGATATAGGGACGATGAAGATTCTGGCGGAGACATGTCGGACATACAAACTTCGGAAACGCTTGTCGAACCGACACCTAGGAACTTGTTTGATTTGCCAGTCGCAGTGTTCTGTCAGTTTATCTCCGATGCAGCAGAAGAGGATGTCACTGACGACCAAATCACCAGATGGTGGATGAAGTTCTCTAATTACGCGCGGGAGCGTGCCGTTAGAGCCAAACGCAAAATTAATGATTGGAGAGTCGAATGGAACACACAATCGTTTGATCTTCCTAATCTATTGGAACGTATTAAGGCAGTAATTGACGACGCTGTTTCTCAATTGTCAAATCTTCGACAGAGAATGGAGCCTGAACCTATAGAGGAAGCTGATTTGGTCAGTATAGTAGGGAAAACCCTCAAAGGGAGCCTTACAGCGGTTCTGCCTGAGATTGTAAAGGAACATGGTGGGGACAAAGAGAGTGTCGCGAAGGAATTGGATATTTCTCTTGAGAGACTTGAGAGGTGGTTGTCATATCGAGGAAATGAAAATGACACGAACGATTCACTTCAGACATCTATAGAGCCTTTGCGCCAGCGCGAACGGTTGACTTATGAGGAAACCAAAAAACTTCTTATCGAACCAACCCTCGTCTTTATTTTGGAGAATTTCGCACATATTCGATGGCGGGACAAAAATATGAATAGTCAGATGCGGACTGTCCATCTTGATTTGAGAGTGCTATCTAAACGTTTGGTTGGAGAGCACGGTTACATCTATTTTGGCGGCATGACGTTTTCGCAAATTGAAGAAAGTATTTATCGCCGGGCGCGACACCTATACGCAAACCTTACTGAAGCCGCTGAGGCACTAAACGTAGATCCGAGAACGATTCGGAGGTTTTGGACTGAAGATTGAAATATTCCAGCATCGTTCCATGCTTTTACCTACTCGCTACCAAGAATGCCGTGCCAATGCCAATTTTTACCCCTCTTCTTCTGATGGGGTTTCGTCCTGTTCCGCCGAGGTGTTTACTGCCGTTGATAATGTCGCTTCAATCTTTTTGATGTTTGTGGCAATATCCCCGACCATACCGGTGTACTCTGCTATCATATAAAAGAATTTCAATAGACTCAGCCCAATAGGTATGAACAGGATTGACAAGGGCAAAAGTAGAATTCCAATTAGGCTCCAGAAAAGGAGGGAAAATTCACCTGCCAGTCGTGTTAAAACACCTGCGATGGGACCAAACGTTAGGTGCGATTCCTCACTAAGCGCGGCAATTTTATTGGCGCGGTTCCGAAATAGCATAAAAACCAGGACGCTCCAGATAACGATTACTGCATATCCTATCACGCAAAGCGGTATAAGAAGGGGATTAACAGCAAGCAGGAAAATCGCAAGTCCTAAAAGTGGGCAAATAATTACAGCTCCCACAGCAGAAATTTTGAGGCTGAACACAATGGTTTTTCGAAAATAATCACCAGATTCTAACGCTTCGATCCATTCTATGATTGAGTGTAAAAAACGCATAAATACCCCCTGTAAAGCGAAATTGAGTGTATTACCTATTAGCAAAATTAGCGCGTTGGCAGTTAGCAATTAGCAAGAAATATAAGAAGATCTTCTCTTTTCTTTTTCCTGCTATAGGTTTCCAATAGCTAACCGCCAATAACCCTTGTCGGATTTTACGCCTTCAACCCGCTGAATGCCATACGCGCATTCAGCGTTGATTTGGACCTACAAGGACAGCTAGGTGGCAACTTGAGTTAACGTAGGTGAAATGTTTAAGTTGAGCACACGTTAGTTTATTTCTGAAATCAGGCGGATTTCTTCTAATCTTCGCCGGAGGCATAATAGGGATTAGTTCCGGATGCATGGTCTGTTGTATCAATAACCTGCTTAATTTCAGGGAACACTTCTTGAATCATCGCTTCGATGCCGTGTTTTAGGGTAGCGTTTGCCATGCCGCAGCCTTGGCATCCGCCGCCCATGTGAATATAGATAGCATCGTCTTCGACGTTCAGCAGTTCGATCTGTCCGCCGTGTGCCGCGACTGCGGGGTTAATTCGTTCATCGATCAGTTCCTGAATTTTCTGTGCTTTCGGATTATCCCATGTCGGTTTATTCGGGTTATCTATCTTAAACCCGCTTGCGTTGAGGTCTTCGACATAGTCGATAACCGCGCCTTTAAGGTTTGGTGCGCTGGCGGCGTCGATGAGGACGTTAAAAGCGTTACATTCAATGACAATGTCGTCCTCTTCGGCTTCAGTTGCGAGTCCGAGGCTATATTGAAAATCGGATGCTGTGCGTCCCTCGATGCTGATTCGGAGGCCTTCCACTTCGACATCTTCGTTTTGGATAACGGTCTGAATCTTTTCTTGGGCGGCTTCGGTGATTTCCAATATAGCAGTTTCGTTTCCTGTGAGTTTCTTCAAGAAATTCTTCATAGGTGGTGCCTCTTATGCGGCAGTTTGGTCTGCGCGAAATTCTCCCATTTCGTTGTATAGGGTGTTCAATTGTGAAATCGCGTATATTTCTAGTTGTCGGATACGTTCTCGGGTTACGTCAAGGGCATCTCCAATTTCTCGGAGCGTTTTACGTTCGCCATCTTCGAGCCCGAATCGCATTTTCAAAACTTGCTGTTCCCGTTCCGGGAGTTTGTCCAAAAACTGTTCCACTAAATCACGGGTAACCAATTGGGCAATCGGCCCGTTTTCCTCTGTTGATGCTGGGTCTTCGATTAAATCGCCGAGCGTTGCCGACCTCTCATCATTTAGCGGTAAATCCATAGAGATGGTTCCAGCGTTAAAAGTAAGGATCTCTTCCACCTGCCGGACCGTTAAATCGAGTGCTTTTGCGACTTCCGCACGGGTTGGTTCACGTTGGAGTTCTTGGCATAATGCCGCATACGTCGCGTCGAACTTATTCATCTTGGCAACGATGTACGCCGGTAATCGTATAGAACGGGCAAAGTTATCTAGCGTACGCATAATGGATTGCTTAATCCACCAGATAGCATACGTGCTAAACTTAAAACCCTTTCTGTAATCGAACTTGCTGGCAGCCTTGATTAACCCGATATTTCCTTCTTGGATCAGGTCTTCGAGGGGGACGTTGTGTCCCTGATACCTAACCGCAATAGAAATGACGAGCCGCAAATTGGCTTGTACCAGTTGGTCGCGTGCTTCCATATCGCCGGTTTCAATCCGTTTGGCGAGCTCGACCTCCTCTTCGCGGGTTAGTAAGCGGTGTCCCGCAACACTCCGGAGCCAACTCGTTAAAGCGCTTCTCTCGCTTCCTTGGTAGTTATCCGAATACTCCATTTCTTCGTCCGGATAAACGTCATCAATGTAAACATCCACGTTCTGGATATCTTCTGTTTCACCGAAAAACTCGGTTTCCATTTTTCTCCTCTCCTTAAATATAGATTTTTTTCTACTAGAAACTTCTCAATAAATTATAGAATACCTTATATTAGACGTTTTGTCAAGCAAATTAGTGATATAAAATATCGAAATTCCGAATTTTTTACGAAAATCGGATAGAGCGGGCAAAATTAATTATTAACCGTGCGTATAATGGATTGCTTAATCCACCAAGTAGCATACGTGCTAAACTTAAAACCCTTCCTATAATTGAACTTGCTGACTGCTTTGATTAACCCGATATTTCCTTCTTGGATCAGGTTTTCAAGGGGTACGTTGTGTCCCTGATACCTAACCGCAATAGAAATGACGAGCCGCAAATTGGCTTGTACCAGTTGGTCGCGTGCTTCCATATCGCCGGTTTCAATCCGTTTGGCGAGTTCGACCTCTTCGTCGCGGGTTAGTAGGCGGTGTTCTGCAGCACTCCGGAGCCAACTCTCATCGATGCAAGCATCCACATTTTGGGTATCTTCTGCTTCACCGAAAAACTCGGTTTCCATTTTTCGTCTCTCTTTAAGATATAGAATTTTTTCCACTAGAAACTTTTCATAAATATTAGAATACCTTAATATTAAACGTTATGTCAAGCAAATTGTTTAAAAAAATAGTGAAATTCTGAAATTTTTTACGAAAAAATGAAAAATTTCTTAAAAATTCGAACTTAAATAGCAGTTTGTAGTCTAAATTAGGTGAAAACATAAATCGAGGTGCCAAAACGGGCGGCTGGCAATTGGCAGATGGTGCTCAGCATCTCTTTTGGCTGAATAAACTTATTCGTGATGTCTTTCGTCTAAAAAGTCGTTTCAAAAATCGGGCCCTATCCTCAACCCGGTACATGTCTTTCTCGTCGGGAAAATCGCGAAAAATTCAAACGTCTAAAACCGTTAGATATTAAACTAATTGGCTTAATTTGCGTCAAAAAGCATTAGTTCATAAAAAAAATAGAAGGAGCTATCTTATGTTGTACGGGCCATCCCCTAAAAAATCGCTCGTTGACGTGCTACGCGAGGCGGAACTCATTTCTGAGCAAGACCACCATAAAATTTTGGAAGAAATTCTTGCAGGTTGGGCAGATAAACCTATCGAGGATGTTGAAGCGGAAGACTTAGCACTGTCCGACTCGGAAAAATATCGGCAAATCTTAGAAGAAGTTGAGAACACCGGCGCATCAGAGGAAAAGATTATGTCCGCGTATGTGTCCCCTCAGATGATTGAACTTGCCAAAAAGGGGCTTGAATTCGATGCGGCTATTATTCAATTGGTGGATTTAGAACCGGAGCCGGAGGCACTTGAAAAGGTGACAGCCAGCTTTGCTTATCGGAATAAAATTGTACCGCTACACCTCGAAGACAACGTCCTCTCTGTAGCAATCGCAGATGTCCGAGATGTGATGCTGGTTGACGAAATTGAGTATGTTACGGAGTGCAAGATTAAGCTATTCCTTGCGGATGCGGACGAAATTTCGGAGGCAATCGTCAGATTCTACGCTAGGGACGCAGCCGATTTGCTCAGCGCAGGTATTAAGGGCCCCATCGGTGCAGCGGCAACAGTTGAACGGGAAAAAATTGACGATTTCGGTATTACGGAGAAAGACCTTACACAAGATCCAACCGTTATCCAGGCTGTTAACCAGATAATTATTGACGCTGTTCGCGCCGGGGCGAGTGATATTCATATTGAACCCTACCCCACCGAACTCAAAATCCGATTTCGAATTGATGGCGTTTTGGAAGATCAGCCGCAACCCCCCGCATACCTCCAATCCGGTATTACCTCCCGTATCAAAATCATGGCAGGTATGGACGTAGCTGAACGCAGACGACCCCAAGATGGTAAAATTAACCGGGAAATTGGCAGTGTTGGAAACCGTCAAATTGACCTTCGGGTTTCAACCGTGCCAACTGTCGCTACCCAACATAGTGAAAGTGTCGTCCTCCGTATCCTCGACAGACAATCGATTGAGTTCGGACTAACAGAGCTCGGACTCACCGATGACAATCTGGAACTCTTTCACCGAATGATACGTAAACCGCACGGTATCATTCTTGCAACGGGCCCCACCGGTAGTGGTAAAACTACGTCGCTCTACGCTTGTTTGAAGGAGATTAACACGCCGGAGGTCAAAATTATCACGCTTGAAGACCCGGTAGAATATGAATTAGAGGGGATTAACCAGATTCAGGTAAACCCCGATATTGAGTTTAGCTTTGCTGATGGACTTCGGCATATCCTACGACAAGACCCGGATAAGGTGTTGGTCGGTGAAATTCGGGATTACGTGACGGCGGAAATGGCAATTCACACTGCCCTGACGGGACACCTCGTCTTTAGTACATTGCACACAAATGATGCCCCAGGGGCTATCACACGGCTTATCGATATGAAGGTTGAACCGTATCTAGTTGCCTCCACGGTAGAGGGGATTATAGCACAACGGCTCGTCCGACGGGTTTGCAAAATGTGTTGTGAAATGTACCACCCAACTGACCTGGAACTTGCAGGACTTTTCAGAAACAACGGTGTTGATTTACCGGCGGATCTGCTGATTCCGCGGGAAAACTCTGCGGGCTGTAAAGAGTGCCGAGGCGGATATAGAGGCAGAGTAGGGATTTTTGAAGTCATCTTTATGACAGAAGAGCTGCGCCGGATGTCACTCAAACACACCTCAACCAGCGAACTGCGCCGCCTCGCAATACAATTGGGAATGAAAAGTTTACGCGAAGATGGCTGGGAAAAGGTTACAAGCGGGTTGACAACAATCAGTGAGATAATTCGACTCACCCAAGAAGATGATGTCAATCTAATGACTGATAATTAATGGTTTCCAATTACCGATTGCTGTCGAACGCGCGGAAACCCGAAACCCTACGAAATTTAATTGGATAAAACACTATGCCAAGATTTCAATATGAAGCACTCACGAGTACCGGAACGACAGTCAACAATACCTTAGAGGCGGACTCGAGGGAGGAACTCGCAGCACGTTTGAAACAGATGGGATACTGGCCGACACAGATTGTGGAGGAAGGGGTTGCCATTGAAACCGAAGCAAAACGGTTGTTTCAATTCGGAACGCGGCGCGTCAAGCTAGCGGAGGTCGAATTCTTCACATATCAGCTAGCAGCATTGGTCGGTTCACACGTCCCGCTGCCTCGTGCCTTAGAGATTACATTAGAGCAGATTACGAACCCGGGTCTGCATCGTGTCATTTCACAGGTCAAACACGATGTGGAACACGGTGCCACGTTCAACGATGCCTTGAACCAGCATCCGAAAGTCTTTTCTGATCTCTATGTTAATATGGTGAGAGCCGGTGAAACTGGCGGGGTATTAGGCGAAGTTTTGGAACGTCTCGCTGATTTCGCTGAAAGACAACGGCTTCTCAAAAACCAGGTTGTTTCTGCACTGTTCTACCCGGCCATTCTGTTTGGGCTGATGATAATGGCAGTCGCCGTCTTAATGATTTTTGTCATTCCTAAATTCACCGCCATGTTCCTTGAATTCGGACGGGACTTGCCTGCACCGACACAAATCTTAATCGGTATATCGGACGCATTTGCAGGTTTTTGGTGGTTAGGATTAGCCGTTGCTATTATCATCGGCGCGGCAACACGGCAATATCTGCGGACGGACGCAGGGAAGCTATGGCTTGATCGGTTAAAGCTTAAAATACCGATTGTCGGCCCAGTTTTCAGCACCTTTGCAATTGTGCGGTTCACGCGTACCATGGCGACTCTCCTAGAAAACGGGGTACGGATGCTCCCTGCCCTGCGCGTCGTCAAAGATACGGTGGGCAATAGGGTTTACAGCAATATCATCGCTGATGCTGAAACAGAGGTAGAGCAAGGTTCAACGCTTTCTCGCATACTCGGGCAGAGCGATGAGTTCCCAAAGCCTGTCACCCACATGATTGCGGTTGGTGAAGAATCGGGAGAACCGGTTACCATGCTGTCAAAATTGTCTGAATACTACGACATGGAAATTAAGAAAAGCTTGGAACGGTTGACCAGTTCTATTAGTCCGTTAGTTATTTTGATTATGGGCGTGCTTATCGGATTTATCGCTGTCGCTATGATTCTACCGCTGTTTGAGGCACAAAACGCATTGGGCGGTTAAGCCTAAGGGCACATTCGTAAATTCAATTTTTTCTAAACTATCACAAGACATATTTGTCTAAAATAAATTGACACAAGTTTTGTTAATAGAGCAAAAAACATCAGGACACCGCGTTCTGCAAAATTTAAAAGGAGTTAACAACAAAATGTTTAAACAGCTTGGAACAGACGAGTCAGGGTTAACCTTAATTGAATTGACAATTGTGATTGTTATCTTAGGCATTTTAGCAGCGTTCATCGCGCCGAGGGTAATAAACGCGCCGCAAAAAGCAAATGTCGCAAAAGCGGAAACGGAGATTGGCAGTCTTAAAATGGCACTTGAACTTTATGCCATCCAGGTCGGTGAATTTCCATCCACCGAACAGGGATTAGGGGCTTTGTGGGAGGCACCGAGTCCGGCTCCCCCCAATTGGGATGGACCTTATGTTGATAGTCCAGAATTTTTAGACCCGTGGAATAGACCTTATGAGTATCGTTACCCGGGCACCCACACCGGTTATGACTATGACCTTTTCTCGTATGGTAAGGATGGGAAGCTAGGGGGGACCGGTTTTGACAAAGACATCACCAATTGGCATCAAGAGACTGAAGCGAGTAATTAGACCTATGCGTTTAGGTGTGAATAAATTAGGGCGATTGCGAAAGTTCTGGAGGGATAGTGTCTTTGGGACCGATGGCGGTTTCAGCATTATGGAGCTGTTGTTGGTTTTCACTATCATCGCCATTTTGTCGTCGCTGTCTATGCCAGCAATGCGGGGTGTCGCTGCCTCGCGCCGCTTGAAAAGTAGTGCGCGTGCAATAGCCGATACGTTCGCCTTTGCTCGCGACATGGCAATTACGGAGCGGACAGCGCATCTCGTGGTTTTTGATGTTGATGCGGGGCGATATTGGTTGGCTTCTAGTGAGAATTTTGATTTCCAGAATCCGCTCTCATCAGCAGGCAGTTCAGCGAGTGCAGCAACAGGTGCCGCTGCGTCTGCAAATGGGGGACAGGTTGCTTTAGCACGCGCTGGCGGCGTTATGGGAATCCTACAACGGCTCGATCAGAGCATTACGTTATCGGCAATTGTCACAAACCGCAACGGCGTAAACACACAAGCTGATACTGGAGTGGCCTACGTCTATTTTTCACCACTTTCAACAGCCGAGGGGGCCACTGTCTATCTGCGAAACGTCAGGAACAAAATTATCGCTATCACTGTTGACGCGACGACCGGACGCACCCGCTTGCAGGACATACCCGCTGAACTGGCGACAACGCTAGGGTTGCAGAGCAAATCCTAGTCCAACGAAGTATGACGAAACCTACATTTTCCCAGCGTGAAGCAGGATTCACTTTGGTTGAAATCCTTGTAACCTTAGCAATTATGGCAGCCATACTGCCAGCCCTCCTGATGGTCTTTAGGAATGCTGCTAGGAACCAGGCACTCTCTGACAATCAGATGACAGCCCTCTACCTTCTCAAATTTCGGATGGCGGAAATTGAGAGGGATGGCTACCCTGAAGTTGGGGAAGCGAGCGGTGAATTTGGAGAAGGCTCTAACTATCAGTGGGAGTCTGTCGTGGAACCTGTGGAATCTGATATGTTTGATGGGCTCCGGCGACTTCGGGTGACTGTCACCTGGCAACATTTAGGGAGACCGAAAGCAATTAGCATGTACAGTTACATGGCTGACCGGCAAATTCAGCAGGCTCAACCACAGTAGGGCAGGCTTGTCCAATTCCAATTTTTAGGTCGTATTTTGGATGTTCATTTAAGTCAGGTGACGAATTATGAAGAATCGGATAAAAAAACGGGAGAGTGGTTTAACGCTCGTTGAAATGCTCACGGCTGTTAGCGTTCTCGTAATCATTGGCGGTACGACGTATGCTGTTTTCCGCTCTGCAATAGATGCCTACCAACGAACGCAATCCAAATTAATTCGGGCGCAGCGCTGCCGGGTGGCTTTGGATTGGATAGCTACAGATTTAAGCCAGATGCAGGCGGATGCTGCTGACCCGATGTTGGCACTTTATTCGGAAGATAGACAATCCGCATCAGGTGATGCCGATATACTCAGTATCGTTACCCTAGTAAAAACGGAGCCAGACCCGTTTTTCGTCCAGCAGAATCCTGCAAGTGCAGCGGCCCCACTTTTAAGCGATGTCCGGCGCGTCGCCTATTTCGTCGCACCTGCCATGTCTATCGAAGAGAGCCAGAGCGGAGCAGGTCTACCCTCCCCTTATACAACGGAACCGCAGGGAGGACGGAATACTGACACGGAACCGGAAAGCCTTTCACTTTACCGAGTCATAACTACGGCACTTGACCCCGAATTGTTCGTCAGCTATTTGAGCGGCAACAGCACATTGCCCACCGAAGACGAAAACGGGGTGCCAATTTATACCGAGGTTACACCCCTTATTGATGGGATTCTCAACTTCGATCTGAAATATACAGATGACGAAACAGTGTATGAATCCTGGATGGAAACAGAGTCATTTCCGCTTACCGTTCAAATCTTGATTAGTGTTTCCGGTGATGAAGATGGTGCGCAACCCACAACAGGAGTAGTACCAAGTACACCCTCGCAGGAGGAGACGTTTGTACCACCGAATGCATTGACACAATCAACTATGGTGTACCTCCCCGCAAGTGCAACTGCTAATGATAGTGGTGGCGGAGGTGCCCAGCAATGACCGCGCCGGAATGGCAGCGAGAGCGTTCGGACTTTTTCACAAAGAGATTGGAGATGTATTCATGAAAGCCTTTCGTAAACTTATGTGGCGATACAGAGATATTTTGGGGAAGCGGAAATTGCAAAAATCCCCCGATACAGCCGCTCTCTTGGACGATACAGCGGGGTTATCGCTTGTGTCAACGCTTTGGATACTGACCATTCTCTCTGTTCTAGCGATGCAGCTGCTATATTCACTAGGGCTTGAGAATCGGGCACAGCGCAACTTTTTGGACAGAACGAAGTATCACTACGCTGCGAAATCTGGGTTTGAGTGGGGACTTACCCGATTGCGAATTGATGAAACCAATTTTGACTCGCTCGGGGAGCTGTGGGCTGAACCGATTCAGGAACAGATTGAAGATGGTGTTCTGGAAGGTAGGTCATTAATGTGTCAGGTAACACTTACAGATGAAGCCTCAAAAATCAATCTCAATACCGCCCCCGTGGAGCTCATCCGAAATTTAATATCGGCATTGGGGGTACAAGCGTCAGATGATGAGGATGCTGCTATTAGTGCAGATTTAGCAACGCTCATCGTTGAGGGCCGTCCGTACCGAACTGTCCGCGATGTGGCACGGGTTGAAGGCATGACGCAAGAAATTTTGTACGGTATCGCTCCACAAACTGCTGCACCCGCTACACCGGGCGATGCTGAAAACGCACCGCCACAGACAGGGGTTCCCCAATTAGCAGCAACAGCGTCAACTGCAAGTGGGGGGCTTGTCAACCTAACGACTGTCTATTCTGTTGATGCGAATAGCGACAGCAATGGGCAGCAGCGGACTAATATTAACACGGCTGAAGCACAACAGCTCACGCAAATTCAGGGCAGAAATAATCAATCCGTTTTCTCCCAAGGCGAGGCGGACGCGCTTATTGCAAGCCGCCAATTTGATAACCTCTCTGACCTATTAGATGTTCAAGCCGTATCGGACGACGTTTTTGACAATATTTTTACCCAAATCACTGTGGAAGGGGGCGATGAGCAAGAGAACAACGATGGCGGGCAAGGAAACGGAGAGGGTCGAGGAGAAAATGGTGGGAACCTCGAATTTAACCTCGAATTTGAGGAAACAGGCACTAATATCAATAGGGCTGATGCGGACGCGCTTGCGGAGCTTGATGGCATTGATAACGGAATTGCCCAGCGGATTGTTGCACATCGCGAGGCAGAAGGCGACTTTGAAAACATTGATGCCATTAAAGATGTTAAACTATTAACAGTGCAGGAATTCGTCGGTATTGTGGATAAAATAACAACGAAAGATGGACAAACCGTGGAGGGGTTAATTAACATAAATACTGCCCCTGCGGAAGTCCTACAATTGTTGCCGGGGATGGATGGCACAAAGGCACAAGCCATTATAACCCGCCGCGAAGAGGAAAACCCGGATGCACAGGCGGCAGAGGAATCTCAAATTAAGGGCAATCCCTTCAGTGCGCTCTCACAAGTTTACGAGCTTGAAGAGATTGACGAGGAAACGTTCAAGCAAATTGCGGACTGGATTACATATCGTTCACACGGGTATTATATTGAATCTTCAAGTATCGATCCGAATGGGAAAACCATTGCTACGTGCAGCGGCGTTGTTGTACGCAGCGGTGGGCAATTGGTAGTCCAATATTGGCGACAAGATTAATAACTAAACGAGGCTTTGAGATGGCAAAAAATCAGGTTATCGCAATTGATGTCGGTACAACCACAGCGAAAATCGTTCATATTGAGAAAGTGTCAGGGGCCCTTCGTTTAATCAATGCGGGTGTTATCGCTTACACCGACCGAGATTCCCCTGAGAGTGTTTTAGCTGCGGTGCAAGAGCTATGGAATCGACTCGGAATTAAACGAAATATTTTCAACAAACACAAGCTGGAGGTTGCGATTGCATTGCCGCGCGGGCTTATTGTCACAAAACGTTTATCCAATCTGCCAGCTACGACGCAGGACGCTATGTTGCCTTCACTAATTGAAATTGCGGCTGAAACAGAACTGCCGTTCCCAATAGAGGAAGCGATATTTACATATCACGGTGTCCGCCGGACCCCGGAAGCAATTTCGGTCGAATTGGTTTCAACTCGGCGTGAAACAGTGGAACGTTATATGGAAACATTGTCCGGCGTAGACGCGTCGCTATCGGCGGTAGTGCCTTCTATGTTAGCCGTTGCAGCAAGTGCTGGTAATGCCTTAGCTGGACGCTTACAACGCACGATTGTCGTCGATATCGGTGCGGGCCGAACAGATTTCTGTTTAATGGAAGGAAGTGATTTACTGTTTTCACGTAGTTTCGCTATGGGGGGTGACCAATTGACAGAGCATCTCATGGCGGAAGCGCAGCTAGATGCGGAAACGGCAGAGCAGGAAAAGCAGGTTATCCCGGCGCATCAATTTCCTACGCGTACCTGGACAACGCAGCTTGTTGCGGAATTAGAACGTTCTATCGCCGCAGCGAAACGAGAAATTCCCAATGACGCTGAGGAATGGCTTGCCGAAATATGGTTATGTGGCGGAGGGGCGCGCGTCCCAGAATTGGCCGAGGCTTGTCAGGAACAACTACGCATACCAACCCGGCATTGGCATCTCCGTAATACAGTAGTTTTAGACATCAGTCCTGAAGCTGCACCGGTATTTGAGGAGGCAGGCGACACGTTTGCTGTGTCTTTAGGGAGTGCTATACACCTCTTAACCGCTGAAACACCGGTCTCCCTCTTACCGCAAGAGATAGATGTCAAACGCGTTGAATCGAACCGGAAACGTCAGCAACTAATAGCTGCAAGCATCGGGGGCTTTTTAATTCTCGGAATTGCCCTCGGCAGTGTTACGTGGAGCAGGTCACAGAACGCAAAGATTGCAGCGTTAGACCAGGAGATAGCGAACTTTGTACCGCTACAGGCGAATGCGAACAAACAACTTGCACTTGAACTTGTTCTCGCCGATCAGTTAGCACATCAGACTTCCCCACTCGACGTTTTGCACGCTATCAGTACGCTCTTTAAAGACAGAACAAAGGTTGCTTGGAAAACCTTCGATATCACCAATTTGGATGATTTGGAAAAAGCACGAGTCTCCTTCAATCTGGAAGCGAATTCGCATCAAGCTATTAATAATATGATAGATGTCCTTGACCAGTCAAAACTGTTTCGAAACATTGAGGATGGCGGGGTCACCACTACAGGGGATGAGCGGAGACCGATATTCCAAGTGAAGGTGCAGTTTAGATTGACGCGGGAAGCGGCACAGCTGTTCGCGCAAAAACGGCATCCGGAACCGGTCTATCAAATCAGAAAACCGGAACCTGAAGAGCCCGACATATCGCCACCACCGGGGGATACCTCCGAAAAACCGGAGACTGATGACGAGTCTAAAGAACCCGAAAAACCGGAGACTGATGACGAGTCTAAAGAACCCGAAAAACCGGAGACTGATGATGAGTCTAAAGAACCCGAAAAACCGGAGACTGATGACGAGTCTAAAGAACCCGAAAAACCGGAGACTGATGGCGAGGCTAAAGAGCCTGAAAAACCGGAGGCTGATGATGAGTCTAAAGAGCCCGAAAAACCGGAGACTGATGACGAGGCTAAAGAACCCGAAGTAGTGCCCCCAGGGGAGCCCCCGGAAACACCAAAGGCGGAAGACGAGAACGAAAAAGAGAACGAAGGTCAGAAAGAGTAATACTTAACATATATCAAACTGCAAGTACACTCAAATTGACAAGGAAACAACAAAAAATGGACTTAAATCTTCAACTGACACCGCGCGTCAAGTTATTAATTGGCGTTTTGGCCGTTGTCCTAATTGTTGCTGTCGCGACACAATGGGGGCCAGGTATCTACCGTCTCGTTTCCGACCCTGTCATAGAAACGAAGCGGCAAACACTTCAAACCTCTAAGGATTTGGTGGCGGCATCGGAAAATCTGAAACCGGTTGAAACGGGCTTATATAAAGATACCGGACTCGCTGATGACGAAAAAGAAAACACCATTTTTGATGGACACCACCCGGAGACGGTCATCCGACAGAAACTTGATGCAATTGTGAAAAAGGCCGGCATTCGTCAGAATTATCAGCTTAACACGAAACCGGCACCGGGCAAAAAATCGCACCGCGTTTCAACACAAGCCCGGCGGAACCTCGTTGTCTATCTCTATCAGGACCAGCTGATAGCGGAACGGGAGGCACTCAAAGCGGAGCAGGAGGCACTTGAGGCGGAACTTGAAACCGAAGATGAAGCCTTTGATGCTATGATGAATGCCTGGCTAAACGAAATGGATACAGATGAAAAAACGGAAACACCTGACGAAAATACAACGCAACCGGAAGACGCACAGACTCCCAAAACGGATACAGGTGACGAGACAGCCGAAATAGCCGAAACATCTGGTGAAGACGCTGCAGCAACGCCTAAAAACGATTGGGAATTCGCAGCGTTGCCCAAGGCAATACCGGTACCTATCCGAATTGAACTCATCGAGTTTGTCATGCCGATGCTCAAACGATACCTTGTGGGCGCAGAAAATACACTGTTTGAAAAACATTTCTTAAAAACACAAACGGCACCAACCCCAGGGTTCTTTGGCATCGGAGCTAAAAAGTCAACTGTCAAAATCAACTTTCATCCGAATAGCGTGATTTTAGCCAAATTCACTGAACTGCTTAACATGCACAGTGAGGAACTGAACACGGAAGAACTCACGTCGGTTCTGCTGGAATACCTTAACCAGGTTCAACAGCAAATCGATCAACTTTCGAAACAGTTAAACCTGGCACCCGCCACCTATTCGCCTGAAAGTTACATCGTTGAAATGAAGTTTAAAGCGGAAATGGAAAAATTGGTCAATTTAAATCGCCTGATCGAAACAACTACCAAATGGTTGGCGGTCAGAGACCTTAAAATTTCCACTGATAAAAAACAGAATGTAATAAACGTAGATGTTCTTATGATTGCGAGGGTTTATCAATAATAAACCTGAATGCAGAAAAGAAGGGACCTATAGCGCAGCAGAAAAGAGGGAGCCTATATATGCCGAGGCCCGTTTTTTCTCACTTTCACCTTATCAAACTGCAAAGGAGATTCAAATGTGTTGGAATAAGGGTGGCCCAATCGGGACACGAAAACTTCAAATCTACTTAATCTTTCTTGTGTGCCTCGGCCTGTTTATCGGGACGCTCGATGAAGCACAGGCACAACGGGGAATGGAGGTCGCCGAAAGGGATCCGGAAGGACGCGCCATACGGTTCAACTTCAACTTTACCAGCCAAGAACTTAAAAACCTCTTCGAATGGCTGTCCAAAGAAGCGGAACTCTCTATCATCGCAAGTGAAAACGATGTCCGAGGCAAATCATTCTCCCTCATTAACCTCCAAAATGTTACCATCGACGAGGTCATTGAGACAATCAAAACAGTACTCGCACAATATGAACTCACATTCGTTAAAAGTAATAGCACTTTCATCGTCACAACCTTTGAAAAGGCAACTGTGATGAATGTACCCGTTAAACGCATTACACCTGACCCGGAGCAGGTCGAGATTACTGATGAAATACACACGTACATTATCCAATTGGAGAATGCGATTGCGTCGGAGCAGGTCTCATCGCTGAAACCCTTATTGAATAGAAGGGCGAACATCTTCGCAGACGCAATGACGAACGCGCTCGTCATTACCGATGTCGCATCCAACGTCCGCAGAATCGTTACCATTCTTCAATATGCGGATACAGGTGAACGATTCCCATTAAAGGTTACAATCATTCCGCTAACTTATGCCGACGCTGAAGACCTGGAGCAAACCCTCACAAAGGTGTTCGGGGAAGATGGACAGGATGATAAATCGTCACAGGGCGCGAAAGGTGTTGACGCAGAACAGGTTAGAGCAGCTATTGAACAAGGCTTAGGCGTTGAGATGATCCCAGGCCAAATTAAGGTTTACGCGGATACCAACTCAAACTCCCTCATTCTCAAAGCTACTGAGGAAAATCTAATTATCCTCAGGGAGATCATCCTCCACCTTGACACCGACCCTAGTGTGCAAACCGAAATCCGAACATATCACCTCAACTTTGCATCAGCGGAGGACGTTTCAACAACCTTGGGAGAAATTATTACTGGAGAAAGTGGGCAGCGTTCAGGCTACTATGACAGATGGGACCGCGACAGAAGAAGGGACAGAGAACGCAGTGAAGATGCCACGTACCAAGGAATTGTCGGGTCCGTAAATATTTCGAAAAATGATAGATTAAACATCGTGGTTGTTTCGTCCGACCCACGCAATTTTCCAATCATTGAAAAGATTATCGAATCCCTCGATCAGGAGCAGACACAGGAAGAAATTAAGATGTACTTCCTTGAGTATGCAAACGCTGAAGACCTGTCGGCGGAGCTACAAGACCTTTTTGAAGGCGGAAGTGCCGGGGCTGATCGAGACCGCCCCTGGTGGGAACGCCGAGACCGCGAACCTACACGAGATGGCGGCTTTGGCGTGCAGGGAAACGTCCATATTGTCCATGATGTCAGACTCAACGCGCTGCTCATCTCTACCGCCTCACAAAATTTTCTGATGATTGACGACCTTATTTCTAAACTTGATGTCAATATGCCAGACCAGGAATGGGGTACACGCATATTTTATCTCAAGTATGCGGATGCCCAAAATGTGGCGAACCTAATTAATACACACTACCAAGGGCAAGCAGACCAGAGCAGTAGTAGGAGAAGCTACTACTACGACTTCTATTATCTCCGCAACCGACAATCCTCATCGTCACGGACACAAGGCGCGCTGGCTGGTAATGTTTCCGCTGAACCTTATGTCAATCTCAATGCGATTATTGTCTCTACCGGGACAAAACGCAACTTTGACATGGTTGAGGAGTTTATCAAACAGATTGACATCCCGACACCCCCGGAACAGGTAGAAATCACCGATATTGTTCGGCTTGAATATGCTAATGCCGAGGCACTTGCCCAAGTGCTTGCACAGGTCTGGCAAGACCCGCAGTCAGAAGGTGAAGGGTTCGGTTTCAGTTTCAGCAGATTCCTTGCCTCCCAGATGAGCGGTGATGAGCCTACGGACATCAATTCGTTGCACGGGAAGGTCACTATTTATGCCGATGCAAGCACTAATTCGCTTATTATCACAACCCGTCGGCGGTATATGGAGGAGGTTAAAGCCCTTATAGCACGTCTTGACTTCGTGCGGGGTCAGGTGCGGATTGATATTCAGATTCTTGAAATCACCCTGGATGAAACCACAAAACTCGGTATTGAATTAGCCGCGCAAGAAAACAGACTCTTCGGAGCTGAACTTGCCCCGACCAATCCGCTTGTTGGGACAGCAAATAGTCAACTCGGGCTTGAACAGGAGATTTCAGGATTCAATTACGGCCTGGCAACCAAAGAGTACATGGCAATGCTTCATACGCTCATCCGTGAGAATAAGGTGCAGACCCTCTCAACACCGTCTATCTTGACACGCGATAGTCAACAGGCTACGTGGAGTAGTGGGCGCCGCATACCTTATCTCCAGAGCGTTGATACCAACAGTATCCTTGGAGAAACCGCTACGCAGCCGCTCTTCAACTATGACTTTATTGACCCGCCTGTCGGTATTAACATCGACCTCACCCCGTTTATTGCCAAATCGCAGGCAGAAGCGGATGGGAAACGGACAATCGGTTTACAGATTACAAATATTAGTGCCAGCAACTTCATCGAGTTTACAGAATTCAACGCACCCATTACTGACGACAACTCGCTCAGTACTTATGTTGATGTTAAAGATGGACAGCAGCTTATCGTTGGCGGTATCATCCGGCAAAAACAGAAGCAGGTTGAAAACAAAGTGCCTATCCTTGGAGATATTCCTTTACTCGGAAGGTTGTTCAAAAGCACCGAAACCGAAGTCCAAAATACGGAAATCGTTTTCATTATTACACCGCATATCATAGATATTAAGAACCCGGACGACTTGGAGAAGAACCCGGGTGACCTAGAGCGGTTGCGGCAGAAAGCGGATAACTGGCAAAATAACGGCATGAACGGTCAGAAAAAATCTGGCAAATAGAGGACATAGGAACGGGCGATAAATCGCGCTACTGTGAGCCCATGTTCGTAGTAGGGCAATTCATTCGCCCTATCCTACCGGATATGTCGATAGAGTTTTGCAAGACGTTCCAAAGAAAACCCAAAAAAATAGAGCCAGGTAATGAGCCAGTTTTTTACGGTTGTACGGACGATGCCGCCTGCTTCCCACCGCCGTGCCGATATATGGATACGCGGGTGAATCAGTCCTGTTTTTCCAAGTTTACGCAACGCCTTAGAAAATTCCATCTCCTCCATAATCGGCACCTTCGGAAATCCCCCGATACGCTGAAAGTTGCTTCTTGAGACAAAAATACCGCTATCCCCGTAAAAAATTTTTAAGTATTTACCACGCATATCTGCTGTTATCTCAATGATACGGTATAGGATACTTTTCCCATCAATCTTTTGAAAAAATCCACCGCCGACATACTTAGTCGTAAGTGCTTTTTCCACAGCTGCAAGGGCCCCCGGCTCAAGCCAGATGTCTGCATGTAAGAAGACCAATATATCCCCCGTTGATGCTGCTGCACCTGCGTTCAGCTGTTTTGCACGTCCCCGTTCAGCTCTAATGACCTTCCCATACTTTTCTGCTATGTGGACAGAACCATCAGTGCTACCGCCATCTACAATGATGAGCTCATGGTCCCCCAATTCGGGTTGTAGTCGCGCAAGTGTGTCTTCTAAAATTTTTGCCTCGTTCAGAATAGGAATGATGATTGAAAGCATAATGCAACTTATACCATTTCTAATTGAAAATGTCTCTTTATTGTAGCATAAACTTCCAGTTTGTGCTCTTTATTGTAGCATAAACTTCCAGTTTGTGCTCTTTATTGTAGCATAAACTTCCAGTTTGTGCTCTTTATTGTAGCATAAACTTCCAGTTCGTGTCTTCCGTTCTCCGTTTGATTTCTAACAACCGGTAATGATAGAATAATTAATAAAAATGGTATTAGATTAAAATAGCCATAATTTCTACTTATGCTACCTAGCTGTCCTTGTAGGTCCAAATCAACGCTGAATGCGCGTATGGCATTCAGCGGGTTGAAGAAGTAAAATCCGACAATGGCTGTTGGTTTATGACTATTGGAAACTGTTGGAAACCTATAGCTTCGCTGGTTATTGGAAACCGTTAGAAACCAATGGCAAGAGGAAGAGCCCTCTTATATTTCTTGCCAATTGCCAATTGCCAATTGCTAATCGCCAGTGGCAACTTTGGACATATTATACAAAAAAACGTTTGCCATAACAAGCAAAATGTTGTATAATTTGGGTAAGCGTTCTCCGAATGCCTACCCAAATTCAATTCTCTAATGATGGGAAAGATAACATGTCCGAAAAAATGGATAAATTCTCACAGGTTGCCCTATTTCATGCACCGAACACCCCCTTTGAAATATGCGATGTCCCTGTGACACCTACCGAAAACAGTGCCCTTGTGCGCGTTAACTTAGCCACTATCTGCGGTTCCGATTTGCACACCGTATCAGGGCGGCGCAGTGTGGAGGTCCCGTGTATCCTCGGACATGAAGTTGTCGGCACCGTCGCTGCACCTACACAGCTCCGTACAGTCGACGGCAAACCGCTGAAGGAGGGGGACAGAATCACATGGAGCCTTGCGGCGTCCTGCGGAACGTGCTACTTTTGTGTCAACAAAAATCTTCCGCAAAAATGTGAAACCTTGTTCAAATATGGTCACGCGCGGCATATCGATACCGGTGCTTTGTCCGGCGGGCTCGCCACACACATCTGGATACGCCCCGGAACAGCTATCTATCACATACCGGAAATCCTTAAAGATACGGAGGTTGTGCCTATCAACTGCGCGCTGGCAACTGTGCTAAACGGGTTAGCGGTTATCGGCGTATCGCCTGGAGACACGGCTGTCATCCACGGTGCTGGCATGTTGGGCATCTACGCCACCTGCTATCTGCGCGAGCAGGGGTACGATATCGTTGCAGTCGTTGATAAGAAGGTCGACCGTTTACGAATTGCTGAGCGTTTTGGCGCGACGCATACCTTCACTCCAGATACCACCGCCACACCAGACATCAAGGCAGCCTTACAACAACTCACGAAGGGACGCGGCGTTGACCTCGCCGTTGAAGTCAGCGGGGCACTCACCGCATTGGCCGATTTGATAGAGTGGCTGGCAATTGGCGGAAAATGTTTAACGCTCGGTTACGTCTATCCGCACGCCACGCTATCCGTGGATGCACATCAACTTGTCACAAAATGTGTGACACTACGGGGGGTTCACAATTATCATCCTACTGCACTTGGCGACTCGCTCCGTTTCATAGAGGCACATCGGACGCGCTATCCGTTTGCCGAACTCATCGGCGAGACCTATCCACTAACCGAAATTGATACTGCCTTTGCACATGCGTTGCGTCAAGATGCTATCCGCATCGCAATAGAGCCCATGCGTTCGTAAGGCAATACATACCTCTTCTGTAGGAGCGTGCTTCGCACGCGATACATTATATCGCAACTCCTCTGTAGGAGCGTGCTCCGCACGCGATATTGAGCAGCAGGGAACTGTTGGTTTCCCAATTAGAGGAGCGGCCGGTTTGCCCAAATACTGGCCAAATCCGCCCGCTCCTCAAATAACTGTTTCACTGTCATTTTTCATAGGGCTGATATTCCATCAAGACCGACCGCCCCACGATTGCAACGATACGCACCAGCAATGCCTTACCTCCAGCATCCGTGAGACGTAAATCCTCACCGGGGATGCAGTGAACCGGCTCCGATTGTCCCCTATTTATGTCAATATTGGAGGCGTAGAGCGAGGTCCGTTCGTAAGCATCAAAAACAAAGTTCAGTTTTCCTGATAAGCCTGGTAGGTTTCCGGCTCCTTCGGGGAAGAATACCGAACTCCTCGCTGTCAGTCTTTTCATTTCAATTTCTAGTTTTCCGTTTGCTGGCACCCAGCCTTGTTCCAAATGTGCTGCGAAACCCGATGCAGCGGCAAACACTGTCATTGGAAGGTGTGTTGTATGCAGATTAACGAATGCCTCGCCATTTTCATCAGTTGTTGCCTGGTGCCAGGTATTGTTTGGAAACAGGAGCAGCAGTGCTATGCCTGACACAGCTTGACCTCCGTGTCGGCATAAGATAACAGCTGTCGACGGTGTCGCATCCGTCACAGCTGCTGGAATTGTGAGAACGAGCTCCGAATCATCTATCAGTTCATATCGGGGAGATTTCCCGGTTAACGCCTCCGTTTCTCGAAATATCGTTGGCACCCCATCGCCACGTCTTTCCATGAAGAACTGCCGCTCACCCGCCCCACGAATATCTCCTACGGAGATTCTTCCGAGTATTGAGGCGAGTGTTTCGTTTCGTGTTGATTGCCGAGCAGTCATACTGTCAATTGTTAAATTGTTAGGTAAACCGCCCGGGGAATTTATTTCGATGCGGTCTACAAACATTGATATCCGTATTCGGCTGCCGCGAATTGCATAGTCCCGATGTGCAACTGCGTTGACAATTGCTTCAAACAGTGCTTTTTCGCTATATTGGGGCAGGTCGGTGCGTGCGGGATTTTTGTATGCGCCGACGCGCATGTTGCGGACCGCAAAAACAACCGCCTCCGCAACTTGCTGGTCCAGCGGCCCGGTAATTGTTTGGGCATCTATTTGTCCAGAGGCGCGGTCTGTGCCTCGGTAACAGGTTGCGGAGATGCAGGCGTTCGGCAGCCATTCTTCAGGTGAGCCGGTGCAAAAGAGAACCCCTGCTACCGTAGCGCGCATCGTTCCGTATTCATCGGTCGCGAGAATACCTATCTTCTCCAAAGCCGATTCAGGCGCAGCGGCACCCGCTGCACTTAATAGCTGTTTCCAGAGAGAGGGCTCTAATGAACCGAAACCGGTTCTCGGAACCGGCTGTTTGTCAAACCAGAGAAAACGTGCCTGAGCGCGGCGTTGTGCAAGCCGCAATCGCTCGTCGGTTGTCATGGGACGTTTTGTACTGCCAACCCGGTGAAAACTGCCGCCAGGGCTATCGTGTTGGGCATACCCTCGCGCGATTTCAACTAGCAGAAAGGGTTTGCCCGCCTCTATTTCCCTACGAACGATAGTAGGCCGAATTGGGGGTTTAATCATATCGGTACACACTTCGGTCAGGAAGCTCTCTAGAGTGTCCATCTGCTCCCGTGACAGACCTTGTGCTGTACCACTATCTGTCACACCGCATAGTAGCACCCCGCCCTCCGTGTTAGCAAAGGCGGCAAGTTCATCTGCTAGGTCAGTCCGCCGGGGCCCCTTGAGGACATTCCCTGCGAACACAATTTCCTTGAATTCCCAGTGGCTGTCTTCCCCCAGGCGCATGTGGCGTTTGATTTCGGCATCACTGAAGTTCATGGTTCGTCTCCAAGGCCTCGCGGTTGCAAATTTTTAAATATAAACATAGGACAAAAGACATGCTCCCATGTGTATTATACCATTTTTATTAATTATTCTATCATTACCGGTTGTTAGCAATGAAACGGAGAACGGAAGACCCAAACTGGAAGTTTATGCTACGATAAAGAGGCACAATCTGGAAGTTTATGCTACGATAAAGGGCACAAACTGGAAGTTTATGCTACGATAAAGAGGCACAATCTGGAAGTTTATGCTAACGAGTTGTGCTAAATGACTTTTTGTACAACATTATTTCACACAAACAGAACGTTTTGTCCGTGCTTCTCATTGGTTTGGATGCTCTTCAGTCCCAGTATTCGGGCAAGCAGCCCGCTCTTTAAGGACGATATCTTTATAGCTAAGCGTTCCACCTTTCTCTTTAGTCCCATAGGGACGATATGTTTGTATGACAACATCCAATATCTGTGAGAAAAACAAAAACAACCAGTTAACTGGCACAAGTCATTATGCTACAATAAAGAGGCACAATCTGGAAGATTATGCTACAATAAAGAGACATTTTCAATTAGAAATGGTATTATAACACTTTTCTGTGAAATTGACGATATTAATTCATTTTAGAAAAAGGTTGACATTTTTCTAAATTTGTGATACACTTTGTAAAATTTATGAACAAACTTTACTTCGGTGACAACTGAATCGCTAACACATTAGGACAACCCGATGCAATATTGGCTAAGAATTCTAATCATCCTCTGCTTGTGTTGGCCGTTAGCTGGCCCCACTGTCGAAAAACCGGACCATAGTACGTACGTGCAGCACGTCGAGCAGGGATTTAAAATGCTATTTCAGGGCAACAATAAAGGGGCTATCGCTGCGTTTGAAGCTGCACTCGCTATTGAACCGGAGCATTATGAGATTCTGCACTATGTAGGCATGGTATACGCCTCAGAAGAATTTGGAAACAAAGCGGTTGCGGCTTACCAACGTTCTTTGGCACTGATGCCCGATAACATTGAGGCACTCTATTCGTTAGGCGTTGTCTATTTCAAATTGAAACAGTGGGAAGATGCAGTTGCCCCGCTGCAAAAGGTTATCAAACTTTCCCCGGAGCATGCCCGCGGCCATGAAGCACTCGGGAAGACGTACGTCAAGCTTCGCCAATATCCAGAGGCGGTTGACATCTTAACGCGCGCTATCACACTAAACCCTAGCGTTGTCGAGAACTATAATCAACTCGGCACCGCATATCTGAACTTAAAGGCGTACCCGAAAGCGATAGAAAACTTTAAGCAGGCGATAAAGTTGAGCCCGCCACGCTATGCTGAACCGCACTACGGCCTCGGCATGGCGTACCTCCGTTCAGGCAATAAGGAGAAAAGCAGAGCTGAAATGCGTATATTTCAGCAGCTGCAAAAGGAATTTGTTGAATATGAACGGCTCGCCCGGCTAACGCACACAGAACCGGATAACCTTCAAGGTTGGACAGACTTAGCGAAGTTGCTGATGCATCAAAAGGATTACGGAGAAGCGATTCAGACACTGCAAAAGTGCATCGCGCTCGGACAACAGCAAAACGCCTCTAAAAACAACATGTCAAACTTTTATCACGGGATGAGCCAAGCGTTTATCAACCTCAATTATCCGAAGCACGCGCAGGAAGCCGCCAGCAAAGCGATTCAACTCACACCGAATCAAGCCGTGCTTTATAACACCCTCGGTAGCACTTATGCCATGCAGGGGGATGTGAGAAACGCCATCGGCGCGTTCCAAAAAGCGGTTACATTAGATAATGAGCAACCCTACTATCATCTCAACCTCTCAAAATTATATGAAAGGCTCGGAAACCGCAAACTTGCCCAGGAGCACTATCGCGCCTATGAACACTTCCTCTCCAAACAGAAATAAATATCCACAGCGATGGATTTTTATCGTTCTGTCACTGCTCTTTTTTAGCCTTGACATTTCTGCCGAAAAGGAGCAATCGCAAACTGCACGTCCTGATGCTGCCCCGAAGGTGGAAGAACAGCTGATATTGATACCCGCAGGCACCTTTACGATGGGCAGCAACAAACGCGCTACGGATGAAAAACCGGCGCATAAGGTCTACCTAGAGGCTTACTATATCGGTAAATATGAGGTCACAAACGCAGCGTATTATGAATTTTGGCGTAGCTTGAAAACCGAGAAACACACCCCGGAGAGCTTCCCGCACCTCTCACATATCGGGGATTGGCCTGCCCGAGCGAAACAATTTCCGAATCACCCTGTCGTCGGCGTGTCGTGGCAGGATGCCAAAGCTTACGCTGCGTGGAGAGGCGTACGCCTCCCAACGGAAGCCGAGTGGGAGAAAGCAGCCCGCGGCTACACCGATAGGATATGGCCCTGGGGCAACGCAAGAGAACGTTATGCTAATACCAGCGCGAAGGATGACGGTTATGAAGACCGCATTGCACCCGTGGGCAGCTTTCCGAAAGGAAAAAGCTACTACGGTGTCCTGGATATGGCAGGCAATGTCTGGGAGTGGACTGCCGATTGGTACAGCGATGCCTACTACTTCAACAGTCCGAAACGGAACCCGACAGGGCCAGCAGTCGGCAGCTGGCGGGTTATCCGAGGGGGCTCCTGGATTGACACCCTCACCCGGTGTAGCACCACATTCCGATTTCATCTCTATCCGACCCTCAAAACCTCCTTCGTTGGGTTCCGCGTGGCAAAAACCGCAGCAAAAGAAAACCCGTAGACCCGATTGAACACGCTGAAATGAAGTTTAAGAATTTAATTCCGCCTTGGATTCACCTCACGTTATCCCTCCTATTTATTATCGGCGGTGCCAACGCACAACCCCCGCTCTTCGTGGATGTCACTGAAGAAGTCGGGTATACACTTCAAGCATAACAACGGTAAAACTGAGCACAAGCACGTCATTGAGACGATGGGCTCTGGGGCTGTCTTTTTTGATTACGACACGGATGGCGATGTCGACCTCTATTTCGTTAATAGCGGGCCAATTCCGATAAATCCCACCGCCAATCGGGATACCCAAGACGCTGCTATGAACACCCTATACCGCAATGATGGCGATGGCGGTTTTACAGATGTTACGAACATTTCACGGACCGGGGACACCGGTTACGGCATGGCGGCATCCGCAGGAGACATAGATAACGATGGCGATGCGGACCTCTATGTCGCCAACTTTGGGCAGGATACGCTTTACCGCAACAACGGCGATGGCACGTTTACCGACATCACCGAAGCGGCAGGCATTGATAATCCGCTCTGGGGCATGGCCGCTGTCTATCTCGATTTTGATGTGGATGGCGATTTGGACATCTTCGTTGTGAACTACCTAATTTACGAGCTATCCATGCCGAAGACAACCTATAAAGGAATTGTCGGCTACGGACACCCGCTGCGTTATGAGGGGACAGCGGACGTGCTGTATCGAAATAACGGCAATGGAACGTTTACCGATATCGCCAAGACAGCGGGAGTCATCAATCCAACTGAAGGCCGCGGCATGGCAGCTATCGCTTGTGATTACAACAGCGACCGACTCCCTGACCTTTACGTTACCAACGATATGAACCGCAATTTCTTATATCGCAACAACGGAGATGGCACCTTCACTGATGAAAGTCTGTTCCTCGGTGTGGGATACGATGAAAACGGAATTCCGGAAGGCTCCATGGGGGTGGACTGGGGGGATTATGACCGAGACGGTTATTTTGATCTTATCGTTGCCAATTCTGAGAAGGCTACGCTCTATAAGTTACAATATCTTGAAGACGATGGTTTCTTCTTTGTCGATGCAACCGCAGCGAGCGGATTGCAACAACCCACGCTACCGTTTGTCGGGTTTAGTCCACTCTTTCTGGATTACGATAACGATGGGCACCTCGATATTTTCTGTGCAAATGGACATCCACAAGATGTGATTGAACTATTGACCGACCAGGAAACCTACGCACAACGTGACCAGCTTTTTCACAACAACGGCGATGGAACATATACAGACGTTTCAGAGGTTGCTGGCCCTTACTTCGCTGAAGCACTCGTCGGACGGGCAGCCGCAGCCGCTGACTACGACAACGATGGGGATACCGATATCGTCGTTATGAATTCCAATCAACGTGCTGTGCTGCTGCGAAACGACATCGGCAACCGGAAAAATTGGATAGGGGTTAAACTTATCGGAACGCGGAGCAACCGAGACGGTATCGGCGCGAAGGTCCAGCTTGTAACAGGTAGCATTACACAGTCAGCAGAAGTGAAAAGCGGTTCAAGTTATGCCTCTGGAAGCGATGTCCGATTGCTGTTCGGCTTAGGAGACGCACAGCAGGCTGATAGTCTTACCATCTTATGGCAGCATGGAAGCACACAAAAATTGGGAAAAATCCTCGCGAATCAAATCTTGACAATTACAGAAGCACAGTAGGCATGTCCCGCCTTTAATTCCAGTATTCGGGCTCACACAAGTATAGGACCAAACAAAAAAGCCCTTATCCGACCGAATGTGGATAAGAGCTTTTTTGTTTACGAGCTTCAGTAATTACTTCCGCTTAATATCTGCCCACCGAGTTGCCAATTTACCTTTCGGCTCTACAGGGGTCAGAATATCAAGGAATCGTCCATCTAGCGTTGGCGCGATTTTGAGGTCAGCGTCGCTTTCTTCAAAGCGGAGGTTGAGGTAATCGCCACCGCCCCCTTCGCCGCACTTGAAGTGCAGAAAGTTTTCTCCCTTCACAAGATCGACCTCTGTGGGGTGGGTTGCGTTATTAGCACCGCTAGTCCAAGTTGGGTTGTCATAAACCTTCAGACCGTTGAGCCAAATTTCTGCATGGTCATCGTGTGCTGGGTACATCGTTGTCGTCCTATCATCCGGAGATAGGATAAGAATGATACCGTGCCACGTAACGAAATCTAAGTGACCCGCAACACCGTGGCTTGTTGATATGTTGTAAGAGTCGTTATTGGTGTTAATCGTTACGACGCGCCAATTGAGTGCCCCGCCGTTATTCGGTGGTAGGATTACAGGAAGGTTTCCTGTCAGTCCAGCCCCTTCGCGAGTGGAAACGGACGAGTTCGTAATCACGGGTCTTCCCGTGCTTTCGTCCATAGTGCCTTCAGCGAGGTAGTCGTGTTCCGCCGATGCGGCGAATCCGCCAGTATTTAGGACCAGATCAAGGCCCCACCATTTCTCAATCCATGTGTCGCCTGCGGGCTGCCAGTCTTGTGCAAAAGCCGTTGGCGCGAGAGTGATACAAGTGATTGTAAGCAAAATCACTAATTTTTTCATAGCTACGAAATCTCCTTGTTCCGTATAACCCAAGTTCAGAATGTTTGAGTAAGAAGCGCGCTTCCCAAAAATCCTGTACCGAGTCAAACAAAAATTATATTTTTTACCAAATTTCGGGTCCCTGCAAGTTACGCCGAAATTTATTTTTTCTCACGGTGATAGCAGTACTGCATGCAAATCACGCGATACGATGCTGACAGGTATTCGCATATCCACAAGTTAGCGGATATGGAATCTATTCAGCTGTGCGATTCCTCACTCCCTCGCGGGGCTAGATATGTTCCCGCAAGAAGCAAGTTAAACATATTATAGCATTTTTAAGTACTAAAGTGCAAGAAAAAAATTAAATCGCACCAAATGAATTATAGCATAAGAAAAAAAAATGTCAAGTCTGAATTTTCGTATTCCTATAAAAAGTATGGGTTTTTTTGTGTCTATTTGTGGTTATACTGTAATGTTTAGAGCCGTGTTCATTCGGTATTACGGGGTTATTGCGAAGTCGGGTTTCCATTTAATCCGTATTTTTAAACCTCACAAAGACCTAAAAAACGCAGAAAATCGCGAAAATAGTGTCCTGACACAAATTATCAATATATTAGGGCCAGAAGTCAAAAATATTTATTTCCCAGATCCGTAACTGCGGAGTGTAGGTGATAACTATGTACAAAAACTTTACACACCCGAATATCGAATTTTAACTTGCTAATCTCCGTAAATTGTGGTATCATGTTAACATAATAAAATTAATGTAAAAAACAAATCGGAGTTATAACATAATTATGCCGAATGCCTTATTTGTTTACCCGAAGTTTCCGCCATCTTATTGGGGTTTTCAGTATGCCTTAGAATTTGTCGGGAAAAAATCGTCAATGCCCCCGCTTGGATTATTGACCGTTGCGGGGATGTTTCCAAAGAATTACGCGCTAAAAGTCGTTGATATGAACATTGAACCACTGACAGATACGGATTTAAACTGGGCAGATGTCGTGTTCACTTCAACAATGATTGTTCAGAAAGAATCGCTTTATCAGGTCGTTGAACGTTGTAATCGCGCAGGGGTACCTATCGTAGCAGGCGGCCCACATCCTACCTCTTACCACGATAACATTCGAGAAGAGACCGATGGTACGGTGGACCACTTTCTTTTTGGTGAAGTTGAGGAAATCTTTGAGGAGTTTCTGACAGATTTTGAGAGCGGGAGCGCCAAGGATGTCTACCGTGAGAAGCGGAAACCGGATATCACCCAAGCCCCCTTACCGCGCTATGACCTCATCAATATCGACGCTTACGGTTCTATGGCACTTCAATTTTCTCGGGGGTGTCCATTCAATTGTGAATTCTGCGATATAACGAAGCTGTTCGGACGGGTGCCGCGCACCAAAAGCAACGAGCAGATGCTTGCCGAGTTTGAGATGCTTTATAAGCTCGGTTGGCAGGGTTCGATGTTTGTCGTTGATGATAACTTTATCGGCAATAAGCGCGATGCAATGCGACTGCTGCCCGCTGTCACCGAATGGCAGGAGGAACGCAATTATCCCTTCTCCCTCTATACCGAAGCGAGTGTGAACCTCGTCGAAATTCCGGACATGCTTGATGCGATGAGCGAAGCCGGCTTTAACATGGTCTTCCTCGGCATTGAGAGTCCGAATGATACCGCGCTTCTCGGCACCTCTAAGGGACAAAATACAAGCAAAGAGGAGGAAGCTAGCAGCTATCTGCTCCGCGCTATCAGAACAATTCAGAGCAAGGGGATAGAGGTCACAGGCGGGTTTATTATCGGGCTTGATGGCGATACGGAGTTCGATTCGCATATCAACTTTATTCAGGAAGCAGGCATACCGATGGCGATGGCCGGGTTGCTAACCGCTTTGAAGGAGACGGACCTCTGGCACCGCTTAAAGCAAGAGGATCGGTTGCTTGTAGAATCAAGTGGCAATAACACCGACATGAGTCTGAATTTTGTACCAGAAATGCCGCGCGAGCAGCTCATTGCGGAATATCGCCGCGTCGTTTCAACACTGTATGACCCGACTCTGAAAAACTACTTTGAAAGATGTTTGACCTTACTTGAGCACATGCCGTACACCTCACATAACGTTAGAGCGATTGGGAAATCCGAGTTTATAGCCCTGCTGCGGTCGCTAAAACGGCAACTTTTCTCTAGACAGGGACCGGCCTATGCACGCTACTTGATGAAGGTTTTCAAAGACCATCGCGTTATGCTACCAGAAGCCATCCGGCTCTCAATTATGGGGTATCACCTTGAGAAAATGACGCGGCACACTGACGCTGTTGAAGATTTCAGAAACTTCTTAGCCGCGGAGATGGATACGTTTAAAGAGAAGGTCGCGCAGGTCGCGCAGGTCCAAGAGGCCCGCATCAATGAAATCAATCGGTATGCTCACCAACTCTTCAAGCGTGTAAGGAATGAATATGAAGGAATTCACGAAGATTTTCAGTATGCCGCACGGAATGCCTTCGCCGTTTTTCAGGACTCTTTCCTAAAGACGTATCTAGAAGCGGAGTTCAACGCTTTTAAAGAGGCAGTTAGCGCGTTTGCTAAAACACAAAGCGACCGCCTCTCCGAGGTACAAGTTTATGTCTCTAACCTCTATGAGCGGGTTCGCGCACAGCACGAACAACTTCACGAAGACTTCATGCAGAACGTTCAGGAGACATTTGACGCTTTCCAGGAATCTGTCAGCCGGCATGTAGAGCAACTCTTCGGTTTTGTTCCTGACCCAATTCCGGAACTGTCGTAGTACCTGATGTAGGTTTGGATAATTTGGCCGTGCTAGATAGTTTGTGATGAGCCCATTTTAGAGGTTTTAACACTCCCCGTCAAATCCCCATGCTTTAGCTTGTGGGATTCAGACGGCTAAGGGTGTTATTGAATATTCGGAATTCAGGAAGATACCATGACAACCTATATTGTTACCTTCGAAGTCCCCGATGCTTCCAGAAAGAGTGTTCTTAAAGAGAACCTCAAACGATATAACACCTATTGCCCCATTCATGATAATTGTTGGGCTATTCTCTCCGATCAGACACCTTCTCAAATTCGAGATTCTTTAGCAGGGGTACTGTCAGAATCAGATCGAATATTCGTTATTCGGTCTGGAACATACGCTGCGTGGAAAAACCCCTATGGTCTCGAAAATAGTGAATGGTTAAAGGAAAAACTGTAAAATGATGGATTCTAATTCCCCCCGCAGCGATGAAATGCCCCGCATAAAACGTGGCAGAGTTGATTCTGTCAACTTGTATGAAGTCAAAGAGCATGAATTAGAGGCACTAGAAAAGGGCCAGGTCGGAACACTCCAATTGAATTTAGCAATTTTTCTATTTTCAATAGCGTTCACGTGTATAGCTGCTTTAGCAACCGCTGATTTTAGGTGGAAAATCGCGGAAACGATTTTTATTTTTATCATTGTAGTAGGTACCCTATTAGGTATATGTCTTATACTTATCTGGTGGCGGACTAAGGTATCAATTACGAAAGTAGTATCAACAATCAGAAATAGGATAGATGCTGCTCTTATACCAGTTCAAACGCAGGAAGAATCTGAGAATCAGCCCAAAGAATCGGACGATGAGACACCTAATGGTTAAGCCCTCAAAACAGAAGAACTCACTATACCAAAACAAAATTTCGCAGAACCGTCTCCTTTTCTAATCTGAATCGAAGCACACCTACAAACGGTGAGGTCCCGTATAGACGCTAAATTGACACTCATGTACGAAAACTTTACACACTTTTGATGGACACAACGAACTGCCATGGTGCCTATTCAGATAGAGAACCTCCGTTTCACCTATCCGAGCCGGGAGACCCCCACACTTCGAGGCATCAGCACACATGTCGCCCCCGGTGACTTTGTGCTGCTAACTGGCCCAACAGGTTGTGGGAAGTCCACCTTGTTGCGGACGATGAACGGATTAATTCCGCATGCATCGGCAGGAACGTTCAGTGGAGCCGTACGGCTCAATTGCACAGCTGTCGCTTCGCAACCGCTTGCTGTGACGTGCAGGCACGTCTCGCTGCTCTTCCAAAATCCGGAGCAGCAACTCTTTTGTACACAGGTAGAGGATGAAATTGCCTTTGGGCTTGAAAACTTGGGCTTTCCCCCCGCGGAAATTGAGAAGCGGATTACTACTGCACTGAAACAGGTAGGATTATCTGGATTCCGGACGAGGCGAACCCGAACGCTCTCCGGCGGTGAAAAGCAGCGCGTGGCCCTCGCAGCCATCTGTGCAATGCAACCGCAGGTGCTCCTCCTCGATGAACCGACCAGCTATCTCGATTCCCAAGCAACGCAAGATATTCTCAACATCATCACACAACTCAACGCGGAAATGGGGATAACAGTTGTCTGGGCAACCCATCAAATTAGACAGGTGGTACCGTTGTGCAACCGCGTCTGGCTCATGCATGATGGACAACTCGTCCTAGATTTACCGAAGGCGGAAGCGTTTCGCGACCCTACCCCTTATCGCCGTTTAGGCGTACAGATTCCCTATGAGGATGTCCCTGAACCCTCCCGTGATGCACGGACATTGGAGAAGCCTGCTGTCCCAGTGTCACATCCTCCCTCGCCGCGCAGGCCTCTTATCAGTCTCCGCTCGCTCAGTTTTAAGTATCCGAAAAATGATAAAATGGCAGTCAACTCTGTCGCATCTACGGTAACCCGCGGTGAGGTGATAGCTGTCATGGGGGCAAACGGTTCCGGCAAAACAACGTTGCTGCATCTCATGGCGGGCCTACTTCGTCCAACAGCGGGGGAGATTGTTATAGCAGGGAAAACCTTAAAACGCGTCAAGCTTCATCAATTGGCAGGAAAGGTCGGCATCGTTTTTCAAAACGCTGACCTTGTGTTGCAAGCGGAAACCGTTCGGGATGAGGTCGAATTTGGGCCTAAAAACCTGAAGGTGCCCCCGGAAACGCGCCAAAAACGGGTGGATGAGACGCTCGAGCTATTCGCGTTAGCGGCATTTGCCGAAGAGACCCCATATTCACTTTCCCGTGGACAACGACAGCGCGTCGCAGTCGCCGCAAATGTTTCACTCCATCCTGACCTCCTGCTGCTTGATGAACCTACAACAGGTCAAGATGCACAGCACCTCGACCTGTTGATGGGTGAAGTTTGCAATAAAATTAAACAGGAGAATAAAAGCCTAATTTTCACGACGCATAACATGCAGCTCGCCTTGAAATATGCCGACCGTGTACTGCTGCTCCGTGACGGTGAATTAGTCTTTGATGGTGCCCCCGATACCGGTTTCGCAGATATGACGTTGCAGACAACAAAAACAGATAGCTGAGAAAGGCACAAACTGGAAGTTTATGCTACAATAAAGCACACAAACTAAAAGTTTATGCTACAATAAAGCACACAAACTGGAAGTTTATGCTACAATAAAGCACACAAACTAGGAAGTTTATGCTACAATAAAGCACACAAACTGGAAGTTTATGCTACAATAAAGAGACATTTTCAATTAGAAATGGTATCACTCTTGGAATCCCGCACAAAAATCCTCATAATGCTGATAAGCGGTTGCCTCGTTATCCTACTGGATAGCCCAAGTGCCTTGCTTGCATGCTTCCTTGCAAGTCTCTTACTGAGTGTCTTGTCCAGGCCGACCTTACATCAGATCCGGTTGCTTCTTATTTTTCTCTTTTTTACGACGTGGGGTTTACTTTACAGCCAGGCGATTTTCTATAACGAATTTCCGCGTACGGTGCTGCTAACGCTTGTTCCTGCTGAGCTGCCGTTCATCGGTGAGGCGACTGGGGGCATCCGAATCTATCGAGAGGGGCTGTTTCATGGCATTGTCCAATCCCTCCGGTTCAACACAACGCTTGTCATCGGTTTTTTCATTGTCTGGAGCACACAACCGCGCGACCTCCTCCTCGCGTTAGTGAGGTTACGCGTGCCGGGCACGCTTGCCTTTATGGTGACAACCGCTTTACATTTTATTCCGATGATTGCGAACGAGACTGGTGCCGTGCTCCGTTCACAGCGGTTACGAGGGTTTCGCTATCTACAATTCAACCTACGTGCTACTGTACGGGGTATTCTCAATAGTTTTCGCCCTATTTTGGCGGGTAATATTCGGCACGCGACCCACCTCGGTGCATCGGTTGAGAGTCGCGGCTTCTCTACGGACACGGTGAGGCATCGTACCGCATTGCGGACCTCGAAGATGGGCCCGTGGGATTTCAGTCTACTTGCGCTGTTATTTCTCTGCTTAATCGGCTTATGCTGTTTAAAGATTCTCTATTTCTGCTATGTCAACGGCATCTATTACCAATCGTGGTTGCGGGAAGTGTATACCTTTACCCGCGAGGTGCTGTGAGGCTTCGTGTAGTTTAGAATGGACAGGACTTACGCAAATTTAAGACATATCCTCGTAGGGGCGAGGTCACCTCGCCCGCTAGGTCTTCCTTTAAAGCCCATTATCATAAGGACTTATCAACGCGCTGCGTAAGTCCTGATGGATTAACGGCCTACCTCCCAGGCCAAATGCTGTAGTTCTGGCCCGATGAGTTTTTCCCAAGCGAGCTGTACGGCAGCAGTGGAGCCGGGGGTAGAGATAACCACTTTTCCACGGTAGACTCCCGCCGTTGCGCGGGATAGCATCGCTGCTGCGCCAACCTGGTCATAACTGAACATCCGAAAAAGTTCTCCGAAGCCCGGTAACGTCTTTTCCAATTTGCGATTCAGAATATCAAACGTAGTGTCGCGCGGGGCAATACCGGTACCACCGTTAAATAGAATGACTTGTGCCTCGCTTTCCGCCATTTTATCCAAAACAGCGTCGACCTGGTCCGGTTCATCTTTAATAATCTGATAAGCCGCTACACTGTTCCCCGCTGCCTCAAGTTGTTCACGTAGGAACACAGCATTCTTGTCCGTTTCTGGCGTACGTGTATCACTTACGGTGACAATAGCGACGGCTACCGGTCCTTCTTCGGTTGCCATTTCCCGGTGTTGCTGTGTGCTTGTTGAAGTCGTCATATTTCTTTTCTCACTTTCTTTACAAATTATTGATTCGGGTAGGTTTTCTTCAAATACCTGGGCATCTCAAAGAGAAGTCCGCCTGTTCGCTGAGCAAGTGTTGATTGAAAATCATCCGGGTCTGGATGTCCGACAACATAGACGCGAAGCCCTAACGACTGACAGAGTTGGACAGCTCGTTCGGCAGGATATTTTCCTGTTGTGGGTTCATCTGTTAAGATTAGCAGGAATCGGCTTGCGTACGGACTGAACTGCATTTTCGGGAGCCCCTCCACGATGGCATCAATAAGGTGTTCGTCTCCGCCGAACGGGTCTTCCATCAAGCTTTGCAGTGTCGCTTCGTTGAGCGACATCTGTCGTGTTACAACGGCACCGTTGATAACCTTAATTGCTCCTTTCGCTTCTGCGAAACGGATGAGGCCGATGCGGTATTTTATCGGTAGAATTTCCAACCTGCCGAGGAGTGTGCTTAATCCAAGCATAATTGCTTGTGACCTGCCGCCCATGCTCTGACTATAATCCAGCATGATAGCGATATCGACGATAGGTTCAGAGTCCTCAGCAGCTGCACCGGGCTGCCCGCCGCCATAGATATTTAGGCGGTCCTTCTCACTTCGGATAGTGTACATCCGGTTGTTTTCGCTGTCATTTACACGCCATATCTTATCGCGTCGCAACGTGCGCGCGTTGAGATTCTTATTGAGATTCCAACTTTCTGGATAGATTCCGCTGTAGACATTCAATTTATCGCCGACTTTTCGGATGGTATAAACGAGCCCGCTCTTGTGGTCAGTCATCACCCACAGGTCGTTCTCATGTTTTTTCCGCAACGTTGCATCTTCAGAGTAATATAGATATTCCTTTAGCTCAATCCCGTGTTTTTTAAATTCACGGATTAATTTTCGTGTTGGAATATTCCCATCTTCAAGCGTTACGTCAAATTTTGCCTCTAGGCTAAACATCAATTTACCGCCGTTCCGGCGGATGTCGGTCGCGATATCTCGGAAAATCTTGAGAAACGGCTGATTTCCGACCCGTGTACTTGGGAGTGCAGTGGCACTCTTGGTACCGCCGGGGATGAGCTGCCACAAGCCCCCTGTTATTTCGGCTAACTGCTGCTGAAAAGGTTCGGGATGTCCGAGGACATTGACGCTAATCTCCTCAAGTTTATAGTTATCCATGACCCTTTCCTTCATCGTCGTATAAGCCCCGCCCTTTTTCATACGGGTTGTTGCAGGTTCATCGGTGACGAGGATGATGTGCCTATCCGCATCTGAGTGAAACTCAATAAAACTCAATGTATCGATGAGCGCGTCGAGTGCATGTTCGTCACCACTCATCCTCACCGCCTGCATCTCGCGGCGGAGCATGGCGACATCGGGCCGCAGCGTTCGAACCCGGACCTCCTGTCCCGCGGTGCGTACACTAAACTCCGACAGGCCGAAATGATACTCCAAATTAACCAGATCGAATGCGTCACTCATGCTGTATAAATTTTTGGCGACCTGCTGAATGTTATCCCGCATACTTGCACTTGTATCCACCACAAACACGACGTTGACTTTATCTACCTGGCGGGTGTTAATGATATGGTCAGCAATTTCTTTGAGGGCTTCAGCGAAAGGGTTCGTGATATAATTATCGCCGCCCTCACCGCCGCTACCTTTTTCTGCTGAGCCGTCCCCGATTGTTCCTACTTCGGCGGTCCCGGTGGATTCAAGTCTATGAAGTCCGTCGCCGCCCTCACCTTTGGTGCGTTGTCGGACACTCTTGACCCCAGCACCATCGGTTACCTTAAATGGACTTTGCACCGCTTCTGAAATAGCTCTGGCTCGACTATCAAACGGTTTCGCGTAAGTGGTTACTTCCGGCAGCGGTTGCTGTACATCACTCACAGCATCTGTCGCGCTATGCATCAGGACCTTCTCAGAGGGTCGAACGGTCTCATCGATTAAATTATCGGAGGCGGTTAGCTTCACGTGTTGTGGGCGGTATTCTCTCACGGTTTCCGAATATTTTGGGGTAAGCAGCCGCTTCGGGGGCGGTCGCTTTAGCACGCGTTTCTGTTTCTCCTGCTTTTTCGTTATAATTTCCGCGCTGAGGGTATCTTCAAAATCGTTTTGTACCTGTTTGTAAAAGACAAATGTCAGGATAATTGCACAGCAGAGGTGAGCAATGCCTGAGATGAGGAGCGCGCTTACGGAACGCCTTCTTGAGTTTGAGTCGGAACGAATCATTTTTTTTCTCCTTTTGCGTTATTTTCTATAAACATACTAAACTTTGGACAATTTTAACGCGAGTTTGAAAAAAGTTTTGACCTAGAGCGTTCTGTGGTAGTTTTAGCAAAAAACTGCACAAACTAGGAAGTTTATGCTACAATTATACCGCTTTTTTCGCGATGAAACAGGTTTAGAGCAAACGGATATTTATTATCAAGCTCACGTTAAATAATAACATATTTGACGCAAACTGTCAAGAAAAACCAAAAAATGTCCCCCAAACCGCGCAAAAACCCCAAAATTCGGGAGATTGGAGAAATAAAAATGTTTTTTTTGTAACCAATTGAGGAATAGAAACGTTATTATCTTTTAAAGTTGTTAAAGTACGCGTAATTTTTAACTGTACAAAAAGGAGGATGAAACAGTGGTAAAACAAACAACAGAAATGTTCGCTGCCGTTAATCCGCTTGTTGGGCTTTCCTCTAAGGCAATACGTTTGTATAATGCGCTGGAGGTTTTTCAAACTCAAAACAGGGAGTGTTGCCCTGACGGCCCGGAGTGGTTTCAAGTTTCACAACGTGAACGTATCTTAAGAAGAGCCGGATTTTCTAAAATAGAAATTGATAAAGCTATCACAGAATTATTAGACGCAAATTTACTACAGATTCAGGATAAAGAAAATATAAAGTGGTATTGCCTGAAATAGCAAGGCTATGCTTACGTTGAAAATCCCGCGCCTTATTTTAGCTTCAGCGTCCCCGCGACGCGCGGACCTCTTATCTCAAATTGGACTGACGTTTGAGGTACATCCCAGCGATATTGTGGAACCGGCCCCGAGGCCATCTATGAAACCAGGGGTGTTTACACAAGAGCTTGCACTGCTGAAAGCAAAATCTGTCGCGAAGCAGTACACCGAAGGAGTCGTTATCGGCGCAGATACGTTAGTCTCCTTAGCAGGGGAGCTGCTCGGCAAACCGAGGGACGACGCACACGCCCACGACATGTTGACGCGCCTCAGCGGCACCTGCCATGAGGTCATCACCGGGGTTGCATTAATTGAGATAGAACAGCAGAAAACGGTAACATGGTCAGAAACAACCCGGGTTTACTTCAGAAAGCTCTCCTATTCAGAAATTGCCGCCTACGTTGAAACAGGGGAGCCCTCCGATAAAGCCGGGGCTTACGGAATTCAGGGCCTCGGCGCAGCCTTCGTTATACGAATTGAGGGCTGCTATTTCAACGTAGTCGGTCTACCGTTGGCAAAACTTGTTGAACAATTAGCAGAATTTCACCCGAACGATGCTGACACATAAAAGCTGGACAGTTGCAGAGGGATATACCCGCATCCTCACCCCTGGCGAGCTGGGGATTACAAAACTCCATTTTGGCATTCTGAACCTTGCACCTGAGGCAACCTTCTTTGACCATTCTGATGATACCGAAGTCGCCTTGATAGCACTAGCAGGACAAGGCACCTTATTGGTAGGACATAACGGCAACAAAGCCAACGGGATTTTAGGTGAACGCCCGGATGTGTTTCAGGGGGATGCATGTGTGGCGTATATCCCGCACCACACCACTTATGAGATTTTAGCGAGCAAGATAGGGGTTGAAATAGCAGTTTGCAAAACCCCCTCCGATATGGATGTTCCTGCTGTCATCTTCGCTGCAGGCGAGGCGGACGCGCAAACAGATTATCAACTCAACATTAGAGAAAACGATATAACCGTTGGAAGCGGTTGCGAGGCAGTCTGTCTCTATCGATTCCCGAATGCAGAAGGCAGTGCTACGGTAGAGCTCGCGCACCCTACACAGGCGGCTAAGCCTCTTATCCTGCACCACAACGATGTCCTTGTGATTCCAAGTGCACACCACGCCAACGTGTTAAGTCATGAAGGTGTCTGCTATCAATTATGTGTAACGTGTCCTACTCGCCTTCAATCAGTTCTCCCCCCTTTTTGATAAAAGCGACGGCACTCCGCGAGATTTGAACCTTTACCTCCTGATTATTCAATTCCGCAACCGTAATCAGGATAATGTTCTTATCGTTGCTGAGCCCCAGGATTTTGCCGTGCAATCCGCCGTTGGTTACGATTTCATCGCCCTTTGTCAGATTTTCGAGCATATTTTGGTGTTTTTTACGTCTCGTTTGTTCCGGCCGAATCAGCAGGAAGTAAAAAATAGCTCCGATTAGGATAAACGGAACAAGCATGCTTATTATTGGATCTCCCATTATTGTTCTCCTTATTTTTTTAAAGAATTAGCATGGCATCGCCATAGCTGTAAAAACGGTAGCTATGTCGAAGTGCTTCCTGATAAGCCTCCTGAATCAAGGGGACATCAGCAAAAGCACTCACAAGCATAAGCAGCGTTGATTTCGGTAGATGAAAGTTGGTGACCAACGCATCTACGACTCTGAATTGATACCCGGGATAGATAAAAAGTTCGCTGTGTCCGTTATAAGGGGTGAGCGTGCCTGTCGCGCCCGCTGTTTCGAGAGCACGTACCACCGTGGTACCGATGGCGACCACTTTTGCCCCCGCTTCCCGAGCCGTGCGAATCCGGTTCGCTGTTGTCTCAGAGAGGTTGATATATTCAGCGTGCATTTTGTGTTTCTCAATATCCTCCACTGAAACCGGTTGGAACGTTCCAAGCCCGACATGTAACGTTAACGTTGCTGTTTCTATTCCGTTTTCTCTCAATTCCGCCAATAGTTCTCGTGTGAAGTGCAACCCTGCTGTCGGTGCAGCAATAGCCCCTTCGTGAGCCGCGTAAACTGATTGATACCGCACCGTATCCGCTGCGTTCGGTGCACGGCGGATATACGGAGGCAGTGGAAGTTGTCCGACCGCCGCGAGGATAGCTGAGAACTGCCCCCCGTAGCTAAACTGGACGATACAGTGCCCATTTTCCGGCATCGCGAGCACTTCTGCCTTGAGCACATCCTCACCGAACACAAGCTGTGTACCGATGCGGAGACTCCGGCGCGGCTTTGCTAGCACTTCCCACGTATCAGGGGCCGTTTCCTGGATAAGAAGCAGCTCTATCTTGCCCCCGGTTTCACTTTTGTTCCCGATTAATCGCGCCGGTATCACCTTCGTATCGTTTAAGACTAGGAGCGATGCATCCGGTAAAAATTGCCGAATCCGTGAGAAGTGGGTATGGTGAAACTCACGCGTGCTTCTATTGATAACCATGAGCCGTGACGCATCGCGTGCTTGCAACGGGTGTTGTGCAATCCGCTCAGCAGGCAAATGGTAATCAAAATCTGTAGATTTCATTTTTTTTTCAAAATAACGTGTACTGCGTGCCTGTTGGATACCCGAAGTATTCGTAGGCTGCATCCGTTGCAGTGCGTCCTGCCGGGGTCAATGTCAAAAATCCCTCTTTGATATAATAGGGTTCATAGACCTCTGAGATGGTTCGTTCATCCTCACTGAGGGCGACAGCGAGTGCTTTAAGCCCAGCACGTCCGTTAAAGTTCTTGATAAGCGTGTGAAAATAGGCGTAGTCTTGGGCATTTAAACCGCGCTCATCAATACCGAAGAACTCTAATGCCTCCTCTACAACATCAAGCGTAAGCGTCCCATCGCCTCTAACTTCAGCATAGTCTCTGACGTTTAAAAGCAATTTGTTAGCAATTCGCATAGTCCCGCGTGCACGCCGGGCTAAGGCGAATTCGGCTTCATTTTCTATATCAATTTTGAGTTTCACGCTATTGATGCGGATAGCCTCCTGAATCTCCTCTGGCGCATAGTAGTCCAAGTGGATACGTATACCGAATCTATCGCGAAACGGGCCGGCAAGCAGCCCTTCCCGAGTTGTCGCACCGACTAGCGTGAACCGGGCGATGGGCACTTGTACAACATCCGCCGCTGCACCTTGACCCATAGCGAAATCCACCTGATAATCCTCCATCGCAGGGTACAGCGATTCTTGAACGTAACCTTTCACCCTATGGATTTCGTCAATAAACAGAATATCCCGTTGTTCCAGGTTCATTAACATTGAGGCGAGGTCAAGTCTTTCCATCAGAGGCCCGATGGCCTGCTTGAAATTGCTTGCGGATTCATTGGCAATAATTTTAGCAAGCGTTGTTTTTCCAAGCCCCGGGGGACTGACAAGGAGGACATGTTCCAGCGCATCGCCTCGGTTTTTCGCGGCTTCAATATGAATTCGGAGCTGCTCCTTCGCCTTCGGTTGACCGATAAATTCGTTCAGGGTTTCTGGACGGAGGCTATATTCAAAGCTTTCCTCTGTCATATCGCGAATGTCGTGGCTATCCATTGTGGGTTACCTATGCTGTTTGATTACCGATGTAGCGGAAAGCTTGTTTAACCAAATTTTCCCGCTCGGCGGTATCGCCAAGCAGTTGTCGTGCCTTTTCTACCGCTTGTTCCGCCTCAAGTTCCGAAGCCCCCAAACCAACAAGTATGTCGATGACCGATTGGTCAGTGCTTACAGGACTATCTCCTTCAACTTCTCCCTCTAATTTGACTTTGGCGATGTTCTTTTTCAGTTTAATGATTATGAGTTGTGCAAGCTCTTTGTTTAACCGTGGCACGCGCATCAACGTTGTCGCGTCCGCGCTGTGCACTGCCCGCTGAAACTGTGACGGGGATAGTCTCGTAACGATGTTTTGGGCAAGTGTAGGCCCAACCCCTTTCACGGTCAGAGCCATTTTAAAAATTTTCAGGGCATCTCTTGAAGTGAACCCGTAGAGTTTAATTTCATTTTCTCGGCTTTGATAGTAGTAGGTGTAGAAGGTAATAGGTTCACCTTCGGCCGGTAGTTCGTCGGCGGTTCGCGGGGCCACTTCAACCGAATATCCGATACCGTTTACATCCACAATCACCTCTTTTGTGTCTTTAAAAGAGATAATACCTTTTACATGAGCAATCATTTAATCAACTTTCCTTTCGATGAATCGGTCCTGGAACTCAGAGTAGAAACGCGCTACTTAAATTTTACCTTGAAGTCGGAGCACTTTGTGGGAACGAGCGTGACAAATTGCGAGGGCAAGCGCATCCGCTGCATGGTCAGGTTTTGGTAGCTCTTTCAGTTTCAGTAAAACCTGCACCATTTTTTGTATCTGCTGTTTTGTGGCTTTTCCGTAACCGACAACGGCTTGCTTGATTTGAGATGGCGTGTACGTTACAACGCGTAAATCTTTATATGCTGCTGCCAGTTTAACAATGCCTTTGACTTCGCCTACCACGAACGCACTGCTTACGTTTCTGTTGAAGAAAATGTCCTCTAAAACAATTATGTCAATATTGAACTCTGTAATCACTTCTGTTATGCTATCGTAAATCTGTTGTAAGCGTTTTTCTGGCGCGGTTTTCGGACTCGTTCGGATATTTCCGAAGTGAAGCGGCTCCACGCGGTTCGCGCTCGCTTTAACAACGCCGTATCCCGTATTTGCAATACCGGGGTCAATCCCAAGGATAATCATTTTTTTTCTCTACTAGGCGGCTGCCTCCAGGAGGTCGTCTGGGATGTCAAAGTTGGCGTAAACTTTCTGTACGTCATCTAGTTCATCCAATGCTGCCATAAGTTTCAGCATGCGTTCCGCCTCTTTCCCATCTAATTTTACCGTATTCTGCGGAATCATGCTGATTTCAGCGAGTTGGATTTCGGCTTCTGTCTCCTGAATGGCGGTCACGACGGTGTCAAACTGTTCGAACGGGGTGATGATTTCAATAGCGGTTTCTAGCGGTGTCAGCTCCTCCGCTCCTGCATCCGCTGCGACCATGAACAGTTCATCTTCATCTATGCTGTTCGCTTCAACAACGATAAGCCCACACTTGTCAAAACCCCAAGAGACGCAACCGCGCTCCCCAATTCTGCCGTTGTATTTGCTGAGGGTGTGCCGGACTGCTGCCACTGCCCGATTACGGTTGTCCGTTATCACCTCTATTATTAAAGCGACACCGCCCGGTCCGTAACCTTCATAGACCAGCTCTTCGTAGTCTTCGCCCTCCAAGTCCCCAGTACCCCGAAGGATTGCCTTTTCAATATTATCATTCGGGACGTTGCTTGACTTAGCAGTCGCAATAGCGGTGCGGAGCCGTGGGTTTGCGTCAACGTCACCCCCACCGAGACGCGCCGCAGCGGTAATCTCTTTTATCAATTTTGAGAAGAGTTTACCGCGCCTGGAATCGTTAGCTGCTTTCTTGTGTTTAATTGTTGACCATTTGGAATGTCCTGACATAATCTCCGTCCTTTCTGAATTTTCTGTGTTCACAAAAATGTTGAAAATAGAGTTGTCTAGCTTTTAGATAGTATAACCCAAGTTGCTACTTATAAGTTTTTAGACCCGGAAACACCGTCGTTAATGAAAATATGCTGATAATTAGGCACTATTTGTAGCGTCCACTTTTAGTTTGCACAATCTGGAAGATTATGCTACTATGTGGCAACTTAGGTTAGTATAGCACAAAGTGAAAAAAGAGGGTGTGTAAATAGCTTGCCCATGGGGTCTCAATTTAGCATTTAGCTTCCCACTGTTTGTAGGCTCCCACCAACGTTTGTAGGTGTGCTTTGATGTGAATGCCCCACGCGTTTACAAAGCACACTTACATGGAGACACACGTTACCACTTTATATCCTCGAGGGATTGTGCCTCTAATGCCTGTGTGAATATAGCATCGAGGCGTTTTAGGCTGCGCATTCTCCCAATCTTGCGGGTAATTTCATCCGGCACATCGTCAAAACGCGCGTGTAGGGTTTTCAGGGTATCCTCACGTTTCGCACGAACCACACCGATTTCTATACCGCGTTGTTCACCGATTTCTATACCGCGTTGTTCACCGCGTTGTTCACCGGCTTTCATACCATCCTCAAAAAGGGATTGGGCGATTGTTTGCACCTTTGATTCCTCCTTCGCTCTAAGCGATTTATCCTCTATCAAATCGTGAATCACATGAACTAAACCTTCACGCTCTTCACGCGGCCTACGACCAAAAATCAACATATACAGATACGACAAAACTTTGTCACGCTGGTTTTCTTCATCAGGACCAAGCGATAGCAGACGCTCAACCGCTGAAACTATTGCCGAACGCAACGCCGCCTCACTCTCATGTTCCTGTTGTAATACCGTCAAACCCCAACCCAACGGATGATCCGGACCTGTCAACGTCTCCGCAGACGTGTGCTTCACATCTAACAACAGAAAACGACAGTCCGGAACATATACGTCAAAAGGACCACGCGGCGTTGACAACTCGCGCAACGACAACGGAACTGACCATCTCCGGTCCCCTGTGTAAAACACTATACCAATCACAGTTGGCAAACGCCACTCACTCAGAGGAAGCGACTTCGATTTATGCTCACTGAGATTCCTATCCCATATCTGCGACATATAAGAATGTAAACGATACGCCATTATCGAGTCAACTTCCAAAGTACTGATTATTTTATTGTTCATAAATTCCCTCCTTCTCTAATGAAGGGATATTCATAACTAACCAATTATAGAATAACATACTTCACAGAAAATGTCAAATGAATTCACGTCGAGATTTTTTACAAGATTGGAAAAAAGCCGAAAAATGTGCTAAAATATTTATATTCACGCTGCGAAGGAGGCTAAACACGCTGCCATGTTACCTTTTATTCTCAAAACTGTTGGGACACCGGTTCAACGGTTTCACCTTCCTCAGAACGAAAATCACGTCATTGACGTGGAAGTTAGAAATGAATTTTACACAAGCGATTACAAGGTGCCGTCCCATACCCGGGCAATTTGGCTGCGGAACTTTGTGATGTGGGAGAAGGCAGAGCAGACCGCATATAAAGCCTTTACAACGTTTCTCCACCAAGTGTCTGAACCCACCCCGTTTCTCCCTATTGAACGGTTGGAACGGTATCCGTATCGTCGATATGCGTTGCTGCTCTCGGTTGCCTATTTGTACGAACTGACAGAGGGAACCCTAGATGCACATCGGATAAGAACAGGCCGCTTTGTGCTTGAATATGCCGGATATGAGCTCACTATCCATGCTAACCGTCATGTATCCGAGGGCTCCGCTTATTTGGTCTCTCCAGCAAAATACGCGCTCTTTGTACGCCGGATGAACGAGGATGGGACGACAACCGCTCGATTCTACCGGAGCGAATTTATTAATCTAAACGATAATCTCCTCCCGCCTCTCCATCTAGATGCTGAAGAGGTTATTGCGGCCATCCAGCAGGATATTGCTACGCAGGAGAGCGCAATACCCATCGGCCAGCTCCTCCTGTTACCCCCTTCACTTAAGACAGAGACAGATGGAGGACTTACCGAATGCCCGATGTGCAAAGGCAACGTGAGAAGCATCGGTGAGAATTATTTCTGCTTGCAATGTGATTGGGACAATCTGCCGCCTCTGTTTCCCTAAATCGGTGCGAAATGGAAGACTACCGCCGTATTTGCAGCCGCCAGCAGCGTGCCGACAACGGTTTGGAGAAGTGTATGCCGCTTTCGATAAACCCGCGCCCAGGCAATCAACGGAATCAGCAGAAAAAGCCACCCCAACTGACTATCGACAAGAAAACCTAAAACCATTATACAGCCTGTCGTGACGCTTGTGTGAAAACTTATTTTCCATAAAGGTGTAATGGCAGTGAATACAACTGTGTTCACAATATAGGCGATGCATGCCCAAACGATTTCCCGGCTTGCACCAATCTGATGAAGCAGCACCGTCCCCAGAATCAGGCTCACAAGCGTGAAGCAGAGAGGAAGTAGCCTATCTTCTTTGGTGTGAAGATGCCAATCGTTTACCTGTGAAAACCGAGACAGCCACAGTATTCCTAGTATCGGCAGCACCGTTACAAATGCTATCACAACTGCCAACCAGAGTGCCGTTTCCTGATTCGTTTCCGCATGCGCCCGGATAACAAACACAGCGGTCACAATCGGAACCAAAAACGGACTAAAAATAATAGATGTACCCAACGCAACCCGGGCGGGAAGTGTTGAGAAGGTCCTATGCGTCATTAATTATTTCGGCGGTTCCAAGGTTCGGAAGAAATCCACTAAATCCGCCCCGTGGGTGCTGGCATTGACGTTTTTGTCAATCTTCACAATCTTTCCCGTGTTATCAATAATAACGGTGTGCCGTTTGATTCGACCGTCAGGTTTATCCACAGCCCCGAAAAGCAGGGCGAGGTTCCGTCCGGTGTCAACTAAAAGTGGAAAGTTCAGGCTGTTTTCTTCTGAAAATTTCTGATGCGACTTTGCATCGTTCGAGGTAATCCCAAAAATTTGAACATCGTGTGCGACAAAATGGCTCGACTCATCCCGGAGTGAGCAAACTTGTGCCGTTCAGCCGCGTCCAAAATCTCGCGGATAAAATACTAGAGCAACCCTCTTTTTTTCAGGGTTCTTCTCCGCATGGAACTTGCTCAGTTGGTGCGTTTTTCCGTCGCCATCGATTGCAATAAAATCGGGAGCTGGCTCGCCAACCGCTATCTTCGGAAGCACTTTCTTAAGCATCCGGACGACATCTTCGCCATGTGTCTTGGTGTTCACTTTTTTATCAATTGCACGGATGTATCCCGCTTTATCAATAATGAAGGTGACCCGTTTTGACGCGTTGAACCGTTCTATAATACCGCTGTACCGTTTGCTGACCTCAAATTCAGTGTCCGCTAACAGGGAAAAGCCGAACTTATGTTCTGCCCTAAACCGTTTATGTGAATCGACGCTGTCTACGCTTACACCGAGTAGCACGGTTCCCGTTTCTTCTATCTCGCTCAATTTTTCCCGGAGCGAGTTGAGTTCAGCTGTTCAGCCACCGGTAAAATCTTTCGGATAAAAGGCAAGAACGACGTTTTTCTTCCCTAAGAATTCGGTGAGACTCCGTTCTGTGGCGGTCTCATCCTTTAGTTTAAAATCGGGGGCAACCATCCCCACTGTGAGTTCCTTTACTTTTTCCACATCCTTATTCTCCGCTAACGCTATCGGCACGAAAAGTACTGATATTAACAGCACGATGCCAACACCTTGAATAGATACGTTTTGAAACATGTTTCAATTCCTCAAAAAGATAGATTAAATTATGTTGCACGGCACTCTGGGTGTCGTGTCCGGTGGATTATACCGATTTTCCATTACCATGTCAATGAAATTTTGAAGAGTGCTAAGTAGAGATGACACCGTTCTCTGTGAGCCATACCTTCAAAGGCACATCCGCATCTTTCGGTGAGAAGTGCCCATTAGCATTCGTTCCGCCACCAAGGAGCTGTTGCCGTATTGGGTCATTCTGTGCAAAGAGCTCCGGTGGAATTGTCATATCGTCTTTGCTTCGCAGCCAGCGGTAACCGTATCCATAGAACAACCCTTTCCGCGTAATGTCCGAATCGTTTTCGCTGCGGGCATGCCAGAGGCGACGGTCGAAAAAGACCGCATCGCCAGGCTTACAACAGACCGGTATTGCACCTTCAGGCATTGACCCATCTTTCGGCCGTTCAAGTGTATCCGACAAATGGCTCCCCGGGATGATATAAAAGTTGCCTCTGCCCGGTTCGGAACAATTGGAGAGCCAATACACCACTTTAATCGAGAGCCGGGGACGTGGTGAACTCTCTATCTCAATGTTGACACGTCCGCTATCTTGATGCCATCCAAGCGGTGCCGTTTTGCCGCGTTCCGACTCTGGACGTGGCGGGGTGATAATCAGATGACTATGGTAAGAGTAGATATTCCACCCTAGAATGCCCCACACCTTCGGAAACGTCTTATACCAATCCAGCACATTGATGAAAACCTGATCTTTTCCCAGAAAATTCGGATAGAAAAAATTGTGGGTTGAGGTCAGTCGTCTTTTCGTGTACGGGTCGTACTCGGCATCTAGGTGAACTTGATAGATAGCGTCTACTCGCGCTTCCAATTCGGCAACGAGGTCTAACGGCAGTGCATTTTCTATCGTGAAATATCCATCAGCGTTTAGCGCGTGTAGTTGCTCGTCACTAATCTGATGTTGGAGATGGCGTTCGTCAAGCATCTGTTTCGTCTCCTCATTTCACTAGGGTAAAGGGCCCTCAATCTGGTCGACGAGGCGGATGGAATGAATTACATCGCGGAGGTCGGTAAGCGGTACTTTCCGGTTTTGAACGCAATCAACGAAATGCCGATGCATCGTAAGAACGCCCTCATAACTTGGCGAATCGCGCTGGTCAACGCCATCGACCTCCCAACCGCCCATCACATGCCTATTGTTATTCTCGTAAATTTCAATTTCTTCCGGTATCTTCATATAACATCCGATGCCGACACCGTGCAACTCGGAGCGCAGCACCCGGCCTCCTGATGCTCTATTCCCGAACACTACACCTGTTGCATTGTTATCAAAACGGACAAAAGCGGTATAGAAATTTCGTTGTTCTGCACCGAACTTATCCCGATGTGCTGTGACTTCAACCGGTTCACCGCCTGCCATATAGCGCAGCAGGTCAACCACGTGGCACACATCATTCCAAAGCGTTGTGGTAAATTCGCGATTGTTGCCGAGTATCTGTTTGTTGAAAGTGGTAACCGCTAACGAAACCGGTCCTTTTTCTGTAACGCGCCGCATCGCCTCGCGTGTGACAGCAGCATATCTCCGTTGAAACCCTACCATACAGTAGACATCGTTGGCTACCGCTGCCTCTAGCAATTGTTGGGTTTCATCGCTCGTCGCGCCCGGTGGTTTTTCAATAAACAGATGTTTTCCTGCGTTTAGACAATCCAAGGCGGGTTGTAAAATCCACTTCTCATTCATGACACAATAAACTACGTCCAAATCCAACGTATCTAACATCTTACGGTGGTCTGTGAACGTATGCGGAAACTCATATTTCTGTGCGACCTGTGCGAGTTTTCCATCGTCTAATTCACATGCACCGAACATCTCAACATCATCTTCTAGGCGGTTGACGCTGGGATAATGTGCCCCTTGACTACGTCCACCTGCTCCGATAAAACCTGCTTTAAGCATTGGAAATGTCCTCCTCAAATTTCGTATTTACCTATTTGGCGATTAGCAATTGGCAATTGGCAATTAGCAAGAGGTTTGTGCTTCTAAGAACATATCTGAAGCGCGTCAGAGACCTCTTTCTCTGGTTTCCAATAGTCAACAGCCCTTGTCGGATTTTAATCCACTCAAGCTGACATACAAGGACAGCTAGACAGCAAATTGCGTTAAAATAGACAAGTTTAGTATAACACAAGTTGGCGATTAGCAATTAGCAAGAGGTTATGATTCTAAGCAATTTTCTGTTGCGCGTCAGTGTCCTCTTTCTCTTGCCATAAGCCAATAGCCAATAGCCATTTTAGTATAACACAATTTGACAAAACATGGCAAACTTTTTTTGCCGACCGGCCTATGGGGGTGTGTAAAGTTTTGTACAAAACCGGTGTAAATGTTACGACTTGTGCTAGTTAACGCATTGTTTTTGTTGTTTTCACAGATATTTGACATTCATATAAAGATATCGTCCCTATGGGACTAAGAGGCCGGGGCGGAAACGACTTTCTATAAAGATATCGTCCTTGAGGAGCGGGCTTGTCGCCCGAATACTGGGACTAAATGGTCTGCAATTTGACTTTTTCAACGTTTTGTGGTATCTTAACAAAGACGTTAACCTATACACTTTACGCAAGGAATTATTTTTGGACAACAAACTTAAAATCGCAATAAGCATCCTGATCTTTTTCGGGGTGTGTCTTATCCTGATATGGCAATCTACTCACATTACCGCTGCTAATGCTGACCTAGTGTGGTACAGCGTCATTCCGCCGTTGCTCGCTATAACCCTGGCAGTGGCGACCTCCCGCTTGTTTCTGAGCCTCGGTGTGGCGGTCGGTGCTGGATTTCTGATCGCGTGGGGTTGGCAAAATTGGACATTTGAGGCGTTTACCTCGGAATTTGTCTGGTTTGTACGCGAGGTGAGCGTTGGCAACGATGGAATTGACCTTTTCAACGTCTGGGTTATCCTATTTGTCCTTTTCATGATGTCCACGATTTCGGTAGTGGTAGCGTCCGGTGGGATTGCCAGTGCGGTGTCGCTATTATCGCATCTGGCAAGGGGGCCGCGTTCCAGTCAATTCGTCACTGCGCTGATGGGCACATTAATCTTCGTTGGTGATTATAGCAACGCGATGCTTGTCGGGCCAACAATGCGGCCGATTACCGATCAGAACAACGTCAGTCGGGAAAAGTTAGCCTATATTGTGGATTCTACGAGTGCCCCGATTGCTGGACTTGCATTTGTTAGCACGTGGATTGGTTATGAGGTCGGGTTGTTCGACGGGATTTCGAAGACGCTGGGGCTGGGCACGGATGGCTATGAAATGTTTTTTGATGCCTTGGCGTTCCGGTTCTACTGCATTTTGACGATTATTTTTGTGATAATCAATGCTATCAGTGGACGAGATTACGGGGCGATGCGTACGGCACAAAAGCGTGCACGAGAAACAGGACAGGTTGCCGCCCCCGATGCGAAGGTGATGGAGAATATCACTGCGGACAACGATACCGAAAAAACGAAGGGTCAAATCTTTTCAGCCCTCATTCCGCTTGCCCTCCTTTTTGGCCTCATCCTTGGCGGGTTATGGGTAGATGGAAATAGGGCAGGTGGGTCCATTTTCGCCTTATCAACATGGCAAGTTGTGTTTTCGAAACCGATCTTCTCATTAAATGCATGGCGGGATGCGCTTTCAAACGCGAACAATGTTATGGTGCTTGCCGCTGCATCGACAACAGCATTTATCGCCGCAATTATCTGCGGAAAGTTGTTCTCAAAAATGCCGTTTAGCGACATCGGTAAAGCCGTTTGGAAAGGGCTCTCCGGAACGTTGATGCCGATAGGTATTATCCTCTGTGCATGGGGTTTAAAAGCGAGTTGTGATAAACTGATGACAGGGCAGTTCATCGCGGCGATGCTAAGCGATGTTGTCTCCCCGCTGTGGTTTCCTGCCCTTGTTTTCTTTATCGCTTCGCTGATTTCCTTCTCGACCGGCACCAGCTGGGGCACGATGGGTATTCTGATACCCACCGCGATTCCGGTCGCTTTCGCTCTTGACAATGGCAGCTACGGCATTACCACAATCATCTGCCTCGGCGCGGTGCTTGATGGCGCGATTTTTGGCGACCACTGTTCACCGATTTCGGATACAACTATCCTCAGTGCAATTGTTAGTAGTTGCGACCCGATGCATCACGTGAGAACACAATTGCCTTATGCCCTCACGGTTGCATGTATCGCCTTAATGTGCGGTTATCTTCCCGCTGCACTTGGATTACCTTCCTGGATTGGTATCACTATCGGCGTAGGTATAATTGGGTTACTGTTTTATGTGCTCTATCGGCTGCGGCCGGATTAGGTATTGGGGAGGTAGAAATGAAGACGTTTGGAACCCACGGTCCTGTGAATCCTGAAGTCAACTACGTTGTCAGTCGCACCGAGGAGGTTGCAAGTTTTATAGACTTGGTGAAAAAGGGCAAGTATATCACACTCTTTGCGCCACGCCAGACAGGTAAAACTACCTTTTTCCGATACGTCCTAGATACATTCGTCACCGAGGCGCTTGACTACTTTCCTATGCAACTGAATTTTGAGCTGTATGCGGATTATACCGCCGCCGACTTTTACGCATCCCTTTGTAAAAGGTTGCACGAGGAAATTGAATACGTTTTTCAGAAACGCGGCTGTACACTCTCAGCGGCATTAAGCCGATTTTTGGAGAACGCGGAGATAACCGACCACGTTTCAATGATGGAGTTCTTTAAACAGCTGATGCGTTTTCTAACGCACGGCGAGAATCAGCAAAAGGTTATTCTCATCATTGACGAGTTTGATGGCATACCATCGGAGGCTGTGCGCGGTTTTCTTCATACACTACGTTACATCTATCACACGCGGGTTGGGCTTCGATGTCCGTACAGTGTCGGGCTTGTCGGTGTCAAGAATATCACAAAACTTAACTACGACCGGTCAATCTCTCCGTTCAATATTCAAGCTGAGTTTCACTTATCCAATTTTACGTTTGCACAGCTAGTGGAACTGCTTTCGCAGTACACGGATGAAGTCGGGCAGACGTTCACCACAGAGGTGATTACTGCTATTTACAAACAGACCGGCGGACAACCGTTTCTTGTAAATCGTTGCGCGCAAATTCTCACCGAGGAGATGGACATTCCCAAAAGCGAGCCGATTACGATAACACACTTTTCCGCAGCACATACGCAGCTGCTTAGCGAACGCAACACGAACATTGAGCATCTGCTTACCAATATTCGCAGAGATAGGCGATTCGAAAACCTTCTCCTACATATTGTTTCTTATGAAAGAGGCGTGCCTTTTAGTTTAGACAATGACATCATCAATGAACTTGCAAACTATGGGGTCATAGCAGAGGGCCCTGATAGGATGTGTGAGATTGTCAACCCGATTTATCAGCACCGTATCTTGGAGACTTTCGAACCGTTGTTTAACGGATTAGAAGGAGAATATTTCGCTGAGGACACCGGAACCGACTTCATCGACTATCTCACAACAGCTGGAGAGATTGAGATGGGGGCACTCCTTGATAACTTTCAAAAATTCATTGAACGAGTTGGTTTTCGTATCCTGCAGGTCCCAGATACACCACGGGAGTATGTCGGGCAATATTTGCTTTACGCCTATCTAGACCATTTTGTTCGCGTCATTCAGGCCGATATGTTTCTTGAAGTCCAAACGGGACGCGGCAGGATAGACCTCCTTATTATCCATAACCACCGTAAATACATCGTTGAAACAAAAATTTGGGAAGGCGATAGACACCATCGGGCAGGGAAGAGGCAGCTTGCGGCTTACCTTACATCGGAAGAAGCAACAGAGGGGTACTATGTTGTATTTGACCATCGTAAGAATCCGGAACCACGCAGGGAAACAGAGACTGTGGACGGTTTAACGATTCAGACCTATCTTATTCCCGTGATACAAGAACACCCCTCATCAGTTTAGATAGGGCATCCCGAGCGAACGAAATTTTAGATAACCGCTTTAGTAATCGCCTCTGCAACAACCTCCGCAGCGAGGATGCCAACTGTATTCACGTGAGCCTCGGTATGTGTACCGAGGGCGAGTGTAAAAAGCGTGTCACCATCGAACATTGTGTGTGCAGGCCGGATAGCGCGTGCAATGCCGTCATGTGCCATCTCTGCAACACGTCTCGCTTCTGCGGGGGAAAGTGCCGCATTTGTAGCAACAACACCGATAGTCGTATTCGTTCCAGGGACAATGTTTGCGTCTAAAAGGCGTTCCGTAATATCTACAAACCTACCGTTCTCTTTACCGCCTGCGATAATCTCACCGGTTGATGGATGCACTACGTTTCCGAGCGCGTTCACAACTGTGAGTGCTGATACAATTAAGCCGGTGGTGAGATATCTACACGCCGAGCCTACGCCACCGGGCGAAGTCTCCACACCGGGGGCTTTGCCGACAGTTGCACCTGTGCCTGCACCAACAGTGCCCATCGCTACCGGTTCAGTCGTGGCATTAAGGCATGCCTGATATCCCGTTTCTTGCGTAGGGCGTACCTTTGCATCGCCAACGCTAAGGTCGAAAATAACAGCGGCGGGAACAATCGGCACCCGTACCGGCCCCGCAGGAAAACCAACGTTCTGTGTTTCAAGGTATTGGACGACACCGCTTGCAGCGTCTAAACCGAACGCGCTTCCGCCTGTGAGAAGAACACCGTGCACTTTCTGAACTAAACGTCCGGGCGCGAGTGCAGCGAGCTCCCGTGTACCGGGCGCAGCCCCGCGCACGTCCACGCCTGCCGTCGCACCTGTCGGGCAGAGGATGACGGTACACCCTGTTCGCGCACCCAAATCGGTCGCATGTCCAACCTGAATACCTTCAACGGCTGTAAGGGTCTGATTTGTTGATGCCATAATTTGCTGGTTAGTTTACGTTTTTTTATTTAGAATAGGACTTACGCAAATTTAGGAGGAGTCTTGTAGGGGCGGGGTCTCCCCGCCCGTTATGTCTGCCCCTATGCTCCCACTATCATAAGAGTTTATCAACGCGCTGCGTAAGTCCTATTAGAACGTGAGCTTGATAATAAATATCCGTTTGCTCTAAACCTTTTTCATCGCGAAAAAAGCGGTATAATTGTAGCATAAACTTCCTAGTTTGTGCAGTTTTTTGCTAAAACTACCACAGAACGCTCTAGGTCAAAACTTTTTTTCAAACTCGCGTTATTAGAAGCAATTGTAAGACAAAATAGAGCCATTTGTCAACAAAACGTTCTTGGCTGTTCGGGGTTATTTAGTTTTCCATAAAAATCTGGAAAAAATCGTGCGGATTTGATATAATCTCTGCAAGAGATGTTGCGTTTGAATGATTAAAACAACCTATCAACTAAGTATAGCGCGGAGGGAACAGACATGGCAAAGTTAGCACTAAACGGTGGTGAACCCGTTGTCAAAGACGGTTTAGGAAAAAGTTGGCCGATTTTTGATGAAACGGAGGAGCAAGCCCTTTTAGCAGTATTGCACAGTGGTGCATGGAACAGACGCGAAAAGGTTGACGAAGTCGGTGAAAAGTTTGCAGCATATCACGATGCGAAATACGGTATTCCGCTTGCAAACGGCACCGTGGCGTTGCAATGCGCCCTAAAAGCTGCGGGTATCACCGCAGGAGATGAAGTTATCGTTCCGGCACTCACATTTGTGGCAACCGGCACATCGGCTGTCTGTGTAAACGCAGTGCCGGTTATCGTTGACATAGACCCACTCACCTATAACATCGCCCCCGATGCAATTGAAGCAGCGGTTACCCCCCGAACAAAGGCTATTATTCCCGTGCATAACGGGGGTTATCCGGCGGATATGGACGCGATTATGGATATTGCGGAAAGACATAATCTCAAAGTCATTGAGGATTGCGCCCATGCACACGGTTCGCAGTGGCGTGGGAAAGGGGTCGGTTCAATTGGACACTTCGGCACGTTCAGTTTTCAGATAGGCAAAACGCTCACGTGTGGCGAAGGCGGTATGGTTTTAACGAACGATGAGGGGCTAGCAAACAGCGCACGCCAATTCGCACAGTTGAACATGCGGATGACAAACTTCCAAGCGGCACTGCTATTGTCCCAACTAGAACGACTTGATGAACAGGTACAGACGCGCGAACGGAACATCGCTTATCTTGTAAAGGGGATGGAATCGATAGAAGGGCTCAATCCAATTCCGCGCGATGCCCGCGTTACACGTTGGTGTTTCTATTATTGGGATTTCCGTTTCGTCTCTGAGGCATTCGGCGGTATTTCACGCGACCGTTTTTTACAAGCACTAGGTGCGGAAGGTGTGCCTTGTGGTGTCGGTGCACATGGACAACCTATCTATAACGAAGGCCCTTTTGGCAATCCTGCCCTGTTTGACCAACTCGGGTTGCCTCGGGAACACCTCGGAGACCGGGCAATTGATTACAGCACGCTCCACTGTCCAGAAGCGGAACGGGTGTATCGGGAAGAGGTCTGCAGCTTCGGGCATGCCATGTTCTTAGGCGACACAGACGATATGCAACGCATTTTAGATGCATTCCAAAAAGTCCGGAGGCATGTGGATGAATTGTAGGACGCTGTCTATATTAACGTGAGTTTAGAAAAAGTTTTCCGCTAGTATTCGGGCTACAAGTTCGCGCATAGTGGGCAATTCATCACCTGTCAGAGCCCCATTCAGTATTCGGAGTGAAACCCTGCTCCTCTGGGGCGATTCATCGACCGTTTTGTCAAAATCGCGGAGTATCGCGGAATACACGGAAGGCGCGGAGAGGGTTTTGGTATATTTCAGTTTCCATTCACAAATGCGTAGCTGTTAGCAAAAAGCCTCTTCTTTCCGCGTTCTCTGTGTCCTCTGTGCCATCTGCGATTCTGACAAGCGAGAAACCGCCAAAACCACGTTGCAAACCGCAACATACGTTGCATTTTGCATCATGTCCCGATAAATCCTACCCCTCAAAAATTTCAAACCAACCCCGCATCAAATCAGATAGGCGAGAAATCCCCTAGAATTCTGTTGTATTTTGCGACATACATCATATTTTGCAACGAACTCCGATAAACCTTGTCGTATCAAGGTGCCAAAGCCAAATTTTCCGCAAATCCTGTTGCATTTTGCAACAATTCCATAAAGACATCCATAACACTTATCCGCCCACCAAAAAAATTTTTCACCCCCGATAAACCCTTACCACACAAGGCTCCACACGACATCCCAATAATACCAAAAAGACCAATTTTAGCTATTGGCACGGCAATTGCACAATAGGGAAACAGATAAAGAATTTTTCGCGGTCTCGAAATTGGTAAAATCACTTTTTTTCCCTATCAACCAAATTGAGACACTTCGGGGACGCATTCAAGCGGGAAGAGCGGTCTACCTGCTGACAACTGACACAAAATTTTTACGGAACGGAACAAGGAGGAGCTTATGAAAATGTTATCACAAATTATTTCACGAAAAAATTTCAGTAACACCTTAACCCGAAACTTATTCACAGGAGCACTGATGCTCCTATTGTTAACCGCAGGCATGGTGCTAATAACACCACAAGACGCACATGCACAAAGCGTAACGGTGAATTTCTCGGAACCCACAGGCACACAGACAACCAAAACATTCAAGGTGGGAGTCACGTTAAATCTCGTTGCCTCTGCCGGTCCCGGTGGTAATGGTACTTTTACCACGGGAGATGTTTCAGTGACAACAACCCGCACACAAGGTTCGGGAGATGCCACAGTGGTGGCAGTGACCGGGAGCGGAAAAATTTACGACGTTGAGATTAAACCGCCGGGTAACGCAAAAGGAAGTATCACCTTTACCGTAAAACAGAATTCAATTTCTGCAACCCATACATCGTTAGGATGGGTGCATGGGCCTTCCTCGGCGAAAACCACTAATAGTATTAGTTTTGATACGACAAATCTGTTGACGGTGGATTTCACAGAACCCACAGGTGTACAGACAAGCAGTACGTTCACTGTGCCAATCGCTTTCAGTCACACTGTCACCGGCTTTACCGCGTCTGACATCACAGTGGCAACAACCCGCACATCCGGTTCAGGAGATGCCACAGTGTCATTGAGCGGCTCGGGCAGTAGCTACACCGCCACGGTTACACCACCGACGAACGCGATAGGGGGTGTAACCCTTACCGTAAAAAAGGATTCCGTAACCTTTAATACAAACCTCAACGGGCCTTCCACGGCGGAAACCTCTAAGAGTATCGGTTTTGATACGATGCCGCCGCCGACGGTGAGCTTCACAGAACCCGCAGGCACACAAGCAGGAACTACGTTTACCGTGCCGATTACCATCTCCAAGAGCGTCACGGGTTTCGCAGCGAGCGACATCACGGTGACGACAACGCGCACGAGTGGCACGGGCAATGCCACGGTGGCGTTGAGCGGGTCAGGCACTTCCTACACCGCAACTGTTACATCACCCACGGCAGCAAAAGGCACTATCACATTGGAGGTTGCTAAAGATGCGGTCACGGATGGCAGCAACCGCACTGGTCCCACAAGCGCAGCTACATCCTCTGCCATTTCCTTTGATACAACTGTGCCAACGGTAAGTTTCTCGCTACCCACAACCACACAGACAGGTGCCACATTTGGAGGTTCGATTACCTTCTCTAAGAGTGTTACAGGGTTTGATCAAAATGACCTAACGATCACTACCACACACACAAGCGGCACAGGCGATGCAACGTTCACGCTCAGCGGCTCCGGTAAAACTTATACTGTCACGGTCACCCTGCCGTCTGCTGCGAAAGGCACCGTTACACTGGAAGTTGCAAAAGATGCTGTCACCGATGGTACGCGTACCGGTCCTTCAAGTAAAGCTACATCTTCTGCGGTTAATTTTGATACTACAGCACCGACAGTTGCCTTTACCGAACCCGCAGACACACAAGCGGGAACCACCTTTGACGTGCCGATTACCTTCTCTAAAAGCGTTACAGGGTTTTCTACGGCCGACATTACGATAACAACAACACGCACAAGTGGCACAGGAAATGCTACGTTCACGCTCAGCGGCTCCGGCGAAGACTATACCGCCACGGTGACATCACCGACCGCAGCCAAAGGCACTATCACACTGGAGATACGGAAAAATGCAGCAATTGGTGCCGGCAAACGCAGCGGTCCTGTAAACAAAGTTACATCCGATGCCATTTCCTTTGATACCACCGTGCCAACGGTGACTTACACCGAACCCGCAGGCACACAGGCAGCAGCCACGTTTGACGTGCCGATTACCATCTCTAAGAGCGTTACAGGGTTCGCCGCAAGTGACATTACGGTGACAACAACGCGCACGAGTGGTACCGGTGACGCAACGGTGGCGTTGAGCGGTTCAGGTACTTCCTATACCGCCACGGTGACCTCACCGACAGCAGCCAAAGGCACCATCACATTGGAGGTCGCAGCAGATTCTGTCACGGATGGCACGCGCACGGGTCCTGCCAGCAAAGCCACCTCTTCTGCGATTAATTTTGATACCACAGTGCCAACAGTCAGTTTCACAGAACCGGCAGGCACACAGATAGCAGATACATTTGACGTTCCGATTACCATTTCTAAGAGCGTCACAGGGTTTGCTGCAAGTGACATTACAGTGACGAGTAGCACAGGCACTGCTTCGGTATCGTTAAGCGGATCGGGTACGTCTTACACCGCCACGGTTACCTCACCCACGGCAGCGAAAGGCACGGTTACATTGGAAGTTGCGGCAGATTCGGTCACGGATGGCACGCGCACCGGTCCTGCCAGCAAAGCGACATCTTCTGCCATCAATTTTGATACGACGGTGGCAACGGTGAGTTTCACAGAACCGGCAGGCACACAGATAGCAGATACATTTGACGTTCCGATTACCATTTCTAAGAGCGTCACAGGGCTTGCTGCAAGTGACATCACGATCACAACAACGCGCACAAGTGGTACAGGTGATGCCACGGTATCGTTGAGCGGTTCAGGTTCATCCTACACCGCCACGGTGACATCGCCAACCGCAGCAAAAGGTACCATCACCTTGGAAGTTGCAAAAAATGCGGTTACGGATGGAACACGTACAGGTCCGGCAAGTAAAGCAACATCGTCTGCGATTAGTTTTGATACGAGCACCATAACAGTAGATTTCACAGAACCGACAGGCACACAGATAGCACCACTGGGAACTTTTAGAGTGCCGATCACCTTCTCAAAAAATGTTACGGCCTCAGACCCAAAAAGTGATACGGGGAGTTTTAAGACTACGAATTTCTCTGTGACGACGACATTGACGAGTGGCACAGGGAGTGCTTCGGTGCAAAGCGTAATCGGTAATCCAGGAGGTACTGGTTATGACATAGATATCTCCTTGCCGTCTGCTGCGAAAGGCACAGTCACACTTACGGTCAACGCAAATGTGGCAACGGATGGCACACGCAAAGGCCCGGCAAGCGACACAACATCTGATGCGATGAGTTTTGATACAACCGTGCCAACGGCAGATTTCACAGAACCGGCAGGCACACAGTACGGAAACACCTTTAATGTGCCAATTACCTTCTCTAAGGTCGTTTCAGGATTTGCGGCAAGTGATATCACGGTGACCACCACGCGCACGAGTGGCACAGGCGATGCCACGGTAGCGTTGAGCGGTTCAGATTCTTCCTATACTGCCGCGGTGACCTTACCGACGACTGCAAAAGGCACGGTCACACTTACGATAGCCAAAAATTCGGTCACGGATGGAAAAATCCAAAAAGATTATGGAGTACGCAAAGGTCCGGCAAGCGACACAACATCTGATGCCATTTCCTTTGATACAACCGTGCCAACGGTGACTTACACCGAACCCGCAGGCACACAGTACGCAAATACCTTTACCGTGCCGATTACATTCTCTAAGAGCGTCACAGGGTTTACGACAGTGCCGAACCTCACTGGTAATGCTGACCTTACGGTGAAGACGACGCGCACGAGTGGTACCGGCAATGCGACAGTTTCGTTGAGCGGTTCAGGTGCCTCCTATACCGCCACGATTACTTCACCTACGGCAGCAAAAGGTACCATTACGTTGGAAATTGCCGCAGATTCGGTAACAGATGGCACCCGCACGGGACCTGCCAGCAAAGCCACCTCTTCTGCGATTAGTTTTGATACAACAGTAACAACAGTGAGTTTCAATGAACCCGCAGGCACGCAGTACGGAAACACGTTTGATGTGCCGATTACATTCTCTAAGAGCGTCACAGGTTTTACCGCAAGTGACCTCACGTTGACAAGTAGCACAGGCACTGCCTCAGTTTCGTTGAGTGGATCGGGCACGTCTTACACAGCCACGGTTACCTCGCCCACAGCAGCGAAAGGCACTATTACCTTAGAAGTTGCGAAAGATGCGGTTACGGATGGGACACGCACTGGACCTGCCAGCAAAGCGACATCTTCAGCGATTAGTTTTGATACGACGGTAGCAACAGTGAGTTTCACAGAACCGGCGGGCACCCAGGTATCAGATACGTTTGACGTGCCGATTACCTTCTCCAAGAGCGTCACGGGATTTGCAGCCAGCGACATCACAGTGACAAGTAGCACAGGCACTGCTTCAGTGTCGTTGAGTGGCTCGGGTACGTCTTACACAGCCACGGTGACTTCACCCACAGCAGCCAAAGGGACCATCACCTTGGAGGTTGCTGCAGATTCTGTCACGGATGGCACGCGCACCGGTCCGGCAAGCAAAGCGACATCTTCAGCGATTAGTTTTGATACGACAGTGGCAACGGTGAGTTTCAATGAACCGAACGGTGTCCAAACATCGAATAACTTTGACGTTGGGATTGATTTTTCTAAGAGCGTCACAGGGTTTACCGCGAGTGATATTACGTTGGTCACGACTCTCACGAGTGGTTCCGGCACGCCATCGGTTAGCCTCAGCGGCTCGGGTAGTGCCTACACCGCCACGATTACATCTCTGACAACAGCGAAGGGCACCATCGTGCTGGAGGTTGCAAAAGATGCGGTTACGGATGGCACGCGCACGGCTCCTGCCAGCAAAGCGGTCTCTGCCGCCATCGCTTTTGATACGACGGTACCTACCGTCACTTTCTCTGAACCGAAAGGGACGCAAACGGCGGATACGTTTACCGTAGGGATTAATTTCTCTAAGAGCGTCACAGGATTTGAAGCAGGTGATCTCACATTAACGACAACGAAGACTGGGACACCACCTACAGTGGACGCTACCCGTGAATCAGGTGATCTCACATTAACGACACCCCCCCCACAAGGTTTCGGTGATGCCTCGTTCACACTGAGCGGGTCAGGTTCATCTTATACCGCCACGGTGACATCACCGACAGAAGCGAAGGGTACGGTGAAATTCGAGATTGCCAAAGATGCTGCGACCGATGGCACGAAACAGGTGCCGAAAAACAGGCAGACATCCAAGAATATCGCCTTTGACACCACAACGCCACAGGTCACTTACGACGAACCACAAGGTGTCCAGATCGCTGATACGTTTGATGTGGGGATTCTTTTCTCTAAAAGCGTCACCGGGTTTGAAGCAGGTGACATTAGGTTGACCACGACACACAAGGTTGGCACAAGCGGCACAGGTAACGCCTCGTTGACGTTGAAGGGGTCAGGTGAGTCTTGGATCGCCAGAATTACACCGCCGAAGGCATCCAAAGGCACGGTGAGATTAACTATTGGCGCATACACAGTCACCGATGGCACACGCACCGGGCCTAACAGCGAATTGATCGGTTCTGCTATCGCGTTTGATACCACAGTTGCAACGGTGAGTTTCAGTGAACCAACAGGTGTCCAGACAGTAGGTGTCTTTGATGTCCCGATTACCTTCTCCAAGAGCGTCACAGGGTTTAATACGGTTCAGGACTCCCTTAATAACCGCACTGGTGTCGTTGCTGACCTCACGGTGACAATCGTGAGTGAAAATGGAAGTGGAGGTGCCACGGTAAAATTAAGGGGTTCGGGGTCCGCTTATGTCGCGGCGATTATCCCGCCCACGGCAGCGAAAGGGACTATAACACTACAAGTTGTGAGAGGTGCAGCCACAGATGGCACACGCCCCGCTCCTGCCAGCAAAACTACATCTAAGGCTATCGCTTTTGATACCACAGTTGCCACGGTGAGTTTCAATGAACCCACAGGCACACAGTACGGAAGCACCTTTAACGTTGGGATTACCTTCTCTAAGGGTGTTACAGGGTTTGAAGCAAGTGACATTACTGTGAAAAGTAGCAGTGGGACTGCCTCTTTGACGTTGAGCGGCTCCGGCACGGACTACACTGCCAGGGTTACCTCACCGACAAATGCCAAAGGCACCCTCACGCTTCAAATCGCCGCAAATTCGGTTACGGATGTTACCGATGGTGCCCGCCGTGCCCCTGCAAGCAATGCCAACTCCAAGGTTATTGCGTTTGACACCACCCAAGGCACGGTGAGTTTCAGTGAACCCGCAGGCACACAGCGAGCGGACACCTTTAACGTTGGGATTACGTTCTCGAAGTCTGTCACCGGGTTTGAAGCGGGTGACATCACGCTCACGACAACACACACCAATGGTTCCGGCAATGCTACGTTCACGTTGAGTGGTTCAGGGACCTCCTATACCGCCACGGTGACTTCACCGACCGCAGCCCAAGGCACGGTGACACTCGCCGTCGGCAAGCATACCGCGAATGATGGGGCAAACAGTGTGCCTGCAACCACAGAGACATCACAAGCTATCGCCTTTGATACGACACTCCCGGCGGTCAGTTTCACTGAGCCGCAAGGTGTGCAGACAGGTGCATTTAATGTCGTTATCACCTTCTCCAAATCTGTCACAGGTTTTGAAGTAGGCGATCTGACATTGACAACAACTCGGACAAGTGGCACAGGCACTGCTGCTCTTAGCAGTTTAACAGGCTCCGGCACCAATTACGCCGCTTTGATCATACCGCCTGCAAATGCTGCGGGTAGTATCGACCTCACTGTGAAAGCGGATGCGGCGACAGATGGCGTGCGCAACGGGCCGTCTCAAAATGCAAGTGTATCGGTAAGTTTTGATACACAAGTGAACACGCCGCCTGTGAATTTGGATCCGATTAACGCGCCCCCGGCTACATTAGTTTTCAGTGAACCTTCGGGAACGCAACGCGCCGACACGTTTGATGTAGGGATTACCTTCTCTAAATCGGTCACTGGGTTTGAGGCAAGTGACATCACAGTGGTGAGCACCTCTGGCACTGCCTCGTTAGTCCTTAGCGGTTCGGGTACGTCTTGGACAGCTACGATTACATCGCCAACCGATGCAGCCGGGAGTGTCACGCTTGAAGTTGCTGCCGATGCTGCCAACGATGGTGTGCAGGATGTGCCGACTACCGCGCAAACATCCGCAAGTGTCGCTTTTGATACGACAGTGCCGTCCGTCAGTTTTACTGCCCCACAAGGTGTGCAGTCGAGTGCGTTTGATGTGGGTATCACCTTCTCGAAGTCTGTCACCGGGTTTGAAGTAGGCGATCTGACATTGACAACAACTCGGACGCATGGCATAGGTGATGCGACTATTGCTTTGGCGGGCAGCGGTGCCGATTACACGGCTACCATCACGCTCCCTGTTGATGCTGCTGGCGGAATCTCCCTCACCGTGAAAGCGGATGCAGCGTCGGATGGCGTGCGGAACGGGCCGTCTGAAAATGCGAGTGTATCGGTATCTTTTGATACACAAGTTAGCACGCCGCCTGTGGATACGCCTCCGGCTAACACGCCGCCTGTGGATACGCCTCCGGCTAACACGCCACCTGTGAATACGGATCCGACTAACACGCCGCCTCTGAATACGAACCCGACGACGCTAGTTTTCAGCGAACCTTCGGGAACGCAACTTAACAACACGTTTGATGTCGGTATCACCTTCTCCAAACCTGTCACGGGGTTTGAAACGGATGATATTACCCTTATCACAACGCGTGCCGATACCAGCGGCGGCACCGTCTCATCGGTATTGACAGGTGAAGGTGCAAACTATACAACCACAATCACCGTGCCCGCCGAGGCCAAAGGCACGTTACAGGTTCAAGTCCGTGCTGATGCTGCAAACGATGGTGTGTATGATATGCCGACTGCCGTTAGAACATCGGAAAGTATCGCTTTTGATACAACAGTACCGACGGTCCGCTTCACAGTGCCGCAAGATGTGCAGACGGGTCCGTTTGATGTCGATATTACCTTCTCCAAACCTGTCAACAGGTTTGAATTGGGCGATATGACATTGACGACAACTCGGATGTATGGCATAGACGATGCGACATTCACTTTGACAGGCAGCGGCACGGACTACACGGTTACCATCACGCCCCCTGTTGATACTGCTGGCGAAATCGTCCTCACTGTGAAGGTGAATGCGGGGACAGACGGTGTCCGAAATGGGCCTGCTGCAGATGTGAGTATAACGATTGATTTTGAAACCGAGTCGCAACTGGTTGACACAGGGTCTACAGAGGAGTATGGCTCCGATTTCGGCAAAGTCATCTTCAACGAGATATACAACGGGACGGAGGATAAAAATGACTGGATAGAACTGAAGAACGTAGGACAGCGGAGCGTTAATCTTGGAGATTGGGAAATCGGCATCGTAACAGGCAACGGCAAGACCCTGGAGGAGAAAAAGATTATCACACTGCCAAGCTACGAGCTGCTGCCGAACCATATCCTTTTGATTCTCAACAGTGCGACGGAGAAAACCGCAATCGCAGCGGGTATTGACATCTACACCGGCCGGTGGGATGATGCCGTCCTGGAAAGTTGGAACGTCTCCCGGTATCTGGTCACCAAAAAGTTGAAACTTCCGCTTCCGGTCGAGGAGAAATACCTTCTCACTTTGCGTGAGAAGAAGGATAGGATTGGCACCTCCGAAGCGATTGTTGATGTTGCCAGCACCTATTGGCCGAACAATCTAGACCACGAAACGTTGCTGTGGCCCCTGTATATCCAGAAACCGACAGGGATACGACCGGTCTTTGCATTGGATGCAGCGTGGCGGCGGACCGATAAGAAAATACCCGGCACGACCGCAACGAAGAAGTTGCCCGGCTATCTCGCAGCGGCGTGGACAGCCAGCGGATACCAAGAGGGACGCGGCTACGATAAGGATGCCCCGAAGGCAACCAGCCTCGGCACCCCCGGACATCTCAACGATTATCCGGTAGCCACAAATCTGCCCAGTGGGCCGGTTTCTATCAGTGAGCTAATGTTCGCCACGCGAGACTTCGGTCGTGCCGCCCCGCAGTGGATAGAGTTTTACAATACCTCTAACAAAACTGTTGACCTGAGAGGGTGGCAGTTTAACTTAGAAGTGAAACCTGAACCGAACACGTTGCGAAATACAACGTGGGGTTTCACCTTTGAAGGGGTTCATATTGGCCCCAAACAAACGCTGTTAATCGTAACGCAGCGAGGCTCCAACTCTGGGCATTTCCCAGAGCACAAAGTTTACGATGTGTCAGTGCAGCACGCAGACATGCCCGGCGTAAGTGAACTACTTGACGTAAACCGATATTCGTTGTTAAGTAGTGCCGGGTTTAGTCTGATGCTGTCCGATGCCAACGGTAAAATGGTTGATAAAATTGGCAACCTTGATGGTGATTCCAAGACGATGGACAAACCCGCCTGGAAACTGCCCGCTGGCAGAACGTTAGAGGGGTATCGGAACTCATTAATCCGTAAGTATGAAAATGGCGAACCGCTTCCGGGCACAGAACAGTCAAGTTGGCAGGTGGCGAAAGATCTGAAACTCAGTTTTAGAACTTACTGGGGACATAGCACAGATATCGGTAATCCGGGCTATCGTCAGGGGGGTTATTTACCTGTATCGTTGTCGCATTTCGATGCGCTGTTCACAGGGACAGAAGTTGTGCTGAAGTGGACGACCGAGTCCGAGTTAGACAATGCGGGTTTCAATATCTATCGGAGTGAAACGCGGACCGGTGCGTTCAAACAGATTAACGCTGAGCTAATTCGAGGTGCGGGTACGACAGGCGAGCGTCAGCAGTATGAATGGAAAGACACAACGGCGAAGCCGAATGTTTCGTACTACTATCGTATAGAGGATGTATCGTTTAGCGGTGTGCGTGAACAGCTGCAGACGGTTCGGATGCGTGGACATGTATCCGCCTCTGGTAAAGAGCTACGGACTTGGGCTTCTATAAAATCGGATAGATAGGATAAATTAACAGGACTTACGCAAATTTAGCAGGAAACTCGTAGGGGCGGGGTCTCCCCGCCCGCTAGGTCTGCCTCTAAATCCCACTATCATAAGGGTTTATCAACGCGCTGCGTCCGTCCTGATTAAGTTACGTAGGTCGAGTCAAGCGCAAGCAAAACCCGGCCTACAATAAAGTTTACCTGGATATTTCGGTAATCGACAGGCGATGAATCGTCCTACTACGAACATGCATGTTTGTAGTAAGGCAACCATTCATTGCCTGTCGTGCGTTAAGGATTAGGTGTCTGTGGTGTCAGGCGGTTCAGGAAACGGTTCGGTGAATGGTTGATTTCGTGCCTCAGCATCAAGTCGTCTGTTATTCCATTCAGCGAGTTCTTTGTAAACCTCGGCTATGCCTTTGGCTTTCGCTTCGGCTATGACTTGGGCTCTGCCTATGGCTCTGCCTTTAGCTATCCCTTCGGCCCTGCCTTCGGCCCTGCCTTCGGCCCTGCCTTCGGCTCTAGCTTCGGCGAATCGTCTTTTCCGTCTCTCCCGGTGATCTTTAAGCCGTGAAAACATAATCATACCTCCTTAGTTGGCAGTTGGCAGTTGGCAATTAGCAAGAGAAAGAGGTTTCTGCCGTGCGTCAAAAATCTGCTTATAATCATAACCGCTTGCCAATAGCTAATCGCCAAGTGCTAATCGCTAATGAGTAGTGTCAGGTGGTTCGGGGAGGGGTTCGGTGAATGGTTCATTGCGTGCCTGTGCGGCAAGCCGTCTGTTATTCCATTCAGCGATTTCTTTGTAAATCTCGGTTTTCCCTTCGGCTCTGCCTTGGGTTATGCCTTCGGCTTTCCCTTCGGCTCTGCCTTGGGTTATGCCTTCGGCTTTCCCTTCGGCTCTGCCTTGGGTTATGCCTTCGGCTTTCCCTTCGGCTTTCCCTTCGGCTTTCCCTTCGGTTCTAGCTTCCTCGAAGCGTCTTTTCCGTCTGTCCCGATGGTCTTGAAGACGTGAAAACATAATCATAACTCCTTCTATAGTTAGGGTGAGACTTGTAGCCCAGGTCAACGCTTCACCGCCATGCTCCAGCATCACGGAAAATGCCGCAGACCACGTCCGACCCTCAAGTATTCTCTCATGGAGGAGAATCCCTCCTAATATTGAATAGAAAATGAATATGAGACGAATTAGAGCGTCCTCACCATCTCGAACAGTGAACAACGCGGAACGTGTCTCCTTATTTTTTGTCATAGATAAATTTCCTTCCCTTATTGATATTCCTCGGCGGGTCGGTCAGTTTTTAAAAATACCGTGCCCTGCCGGGGGGGATTATATCGTTTGAGAATCTTACCTCGGTTTTGAAATAAACCTTAATAAACTACTTACAGAATATTATACCAGCTTTTTCATCGATATTCCAGAAAAATATAATCTGGAGCGAGGGTATTTATTTCTCCCAATTTTTCGTTTGGCAACCGTTGACACTTGGAAGCGGTTGTTGGAAACCAGGAGTCTCTGGCGGGTGTCAAAAATCTGCTTATAATCACAACATCGTGCTAATTTGCTAATTGCTCTTCGCTAATCTAGTGTTCGTGCAAGCAGCCCGCTCCTCTACTGAACACTGCTTTGTGCCCTACTACAAAAGCGAAACCCGGCAATTTACCGCAATTTCAACGGAATATCTAACACCTGCGGCAATAAACACTGCGTCTCATTACAAGGTTGATAGTCAAGCTTGAGGATAATCGTCCCATCTTTCTTGAGCGATTTATTCGGTTTCCGTTTCAACCTTACAGAAATCGTAAATGTCCCTTCGTAAACACGTAGGGCTGCATCGCTAAACTCAAATTTCACAGATTTGCCTTTCGGATAGTTCACATCAACCACTTCTACCGGAGAATTCTCTTTATCGACGGTGATAGTCGTCGGAATTAAATTGTCTTGTCCCGCCGGGTTTGCGTTAATGTGCCACCCCGCATCAATTTTAACTTGAACCACCACGTCGAACTGCGCTTTTTGCGTCGGTGTTTTCATCTTCGCAGACGCTGTTACAACCGCCTGCGGTGAATCCCCAAACCCAAATTCTTCTAGAGGCAACCCCGGGACAGCCGTTTTCTCACCGTTTTCGTCTAAGTTGAAATAGCCGTTGAGAGCAAACAGCATGTGCATAAACGATGCGGGGGCATCTGCCATCGCTTCCGCAAAGCTAGACAACGTTTTCTCAACGTAATTCCGATAGTTTGTATCCGTTATCTCGGATATAGGCTGCGCATCCGCTGCCATCAGCATAAAAAAATTGTTAACAGCTACAGCGTTCCCCGACGGTACTGCAGAATCGTGCGGTTTTTTGGTGCGGACAATCAGCTGTTTCGCATCCGCCTTTGTGAAATAGAATCCCCCATTTTTATCGTCCCAAAAGTGTTGAATCATCTTATCGGTTAGCGGTATCGCGGCTTGCAACCAACGGTCTTCCCCTGTTGCCTTATGCAGCCCAAGCAGCCCACGGACGAAAAAGGCGTAATCGTCAAGATATGCATCGTATTTCACAACACCAGCGGTATACGTATGCCATAACTCACCGTTCGGCTTGCTGAGCGTGTCGAGGATAAATTGCGAAGCCTTTGAGGCAGCGGTGAGATACCGTTCTTCACCCAGCACCTCATATCCGTAAGCGAGTGCATCTATCATCAAACCGTTCCAACTGACAATAATCTTCGTATCTAGCAGCGGTCGTTCCCGTTTGAAACGTTCCGAGAGGAGCGTTTCCCGCTCGGATTTTACAGCTTTCAGGGCATCCTCCGCAGCTGCGTTGTATGGAACATAGAGGACACTTTTACCTTCAAAATTGGGGCCCTTATCTACCCCGTAAATAGTAGCAAATTGCGCTGCATTTTCCGGTGCCACCCCTTTTCTGAAGAAAATTGTCTGAATTTCATCGGCTGTCCAGACGTAATATTTTCCCTCTTCGGCATCCGTTTCCGCGTCTAATGCGGCATAGAATCCGCCTTCGGGGGCAGTCATCTCACGAAAAACAAAACCGAAGATTTCCTCCGCAATTCGGCGGTAGCGCGGTTCTTGCGTCAGCTGATACGTTTGGAGATAAATTTTCGCTAATTGTGCGTTATCGTAGAGCATCTTCTCAAAGTGCGGGACGTGCCATTTTGCGTCAACGGCATATCTGTGAAACCCCCCGCCGATTTGGTCATAAATTCCACCGTAAGCCATCATATCCAACGTATGCGTCACCATCGTCAGAAGGGATTCCTGTTCTGTGTGCGGTGTTTGCTGATATTCACTCAGCAGAAATTCGAGATTGGCAGGGTTTGGAAATTTCGGGGCTGCCCCAAATCCACCGTCCGCCTGACTATAGGTCTCTTGTAGGTGCGCCACAGCAGCAGCGATAAGCGAGCGGTTGAGCGGTTTATCCGTTTCCTTAAGCTGGGTTTCTAAGCCAAGTCCTGCGGTGGTGAACCGTCTATTTGTCATTAATTCAATAGCGTACGTAATCCGGTCAGCCGATTCTATCACCTCTGCTTCTCGGGTTTTCCAAGCGTCTAGGACTAACGTCATGATAGTTGGAAACCCCGGCCTGCCGGGCATATCTGCCGGCGGAAAGTAGGTGCCCGCATAAAACGGTTTCAAATCGGGGGTGAGAAAGACAGAGTTAGGCCACCCGCCACGTTGAAGCAATAGCTGCGTCGCTGTCATATAAATTTCGTCGAGGTCCGGGCGTTCCTCCCTATCAATTTTGATGTTAATAAAGTTCTCGTTCATCTGTTTCGCGATTTCTGGATTAGAGAAGACTTTCCGCTCCATCACGTGGCACCAGTAACACGTGGAATAGCCGACAGAGAGAAAAATCGGTTTGTTTTCCGCCTTCGCGCGTGTCAACGCCTCATCGCCCCACGGATACCACTCTACTGGATTGTGTGCATGAAGTAGAAGATAGGGGCTTGTTTCGTTGCTGAGCCGATTGGTCCACTTCCATGAACCGTCCGGATTTTTGAGTGCAGCTTCGTCTGCACCTGCTATAATAGCGATATTAAGCAGTATGAGACAAACTATAATGTTGCGTATTTTCCTTTTCATGACACTATATCCTTCTATTCCAAATCCTCCGATGTCCATGCTTCGGTAGCTTTTGCGAATTCCGCGGAAAGCTCTTCAGAAATAGTATTTTCAATTAGCTGTATAAGGTCAGCACGAAATTTAACCCAATCTTGACCACGGCGGGTAAATCTGTGCATACCAGCAATTTCAACGAACATCGTATCGTTCGGTTCCGACATAGATTCAAAATAACGATTAACTTGCATAATTTCCTCCTTTCTCTTTTATACTAAAGTTTTGGACAATTTTAGGAGTTTCCATTTCCGTTTTTTTTATAAACATCAGGACTTACGCAAATTTATCAGGAGTCTTGTAGGGGCGGGGTCCCCCCGCCCGCTATGTCTCGCTCTAGAGCCCACTATCATAAGGGTTTATCAACGCGCTGCGTAAGTCCTAAACATATCACCCCTACGGGGTTTAGTCCGGGCGAGGTGTGATGTTCTCTATAAATATATCACCCCTACGGGGTTTAGTCCGGGCGAGGTGCGATGTTCTCTATAAATATATCACCCCTACGGGGTTTAGTCCGGGCGAGGTGTGATGTTCTCTATAAATATATCACCCCTACGGGGTTTAGTCCGGGCGAGGTGCGATGTTCTCTATAAATATATCACCCCTACGGGGTTTAGTCCGGGCGAGGTGCGGTGTTCTCTATAAATATACCACGATTAGCAATTGGCAAATTGGCTCATTGGTGATTAGCAATTAGCAAGAGGTTTGTGATTCTAATACCATTTCTAATTGAAAATGTCTCTTTATTGTAGCATAAACTTCCAGTTTGTGCTCTTTATTGTAGCATAAACTTCCAGTTTGTGCTCTTTATTGTAGCATAAACTTCCAGTTTGTGCTCTTTATTGTAGCATAAACTTCCAGTTTGTGCTCTTTATTGTAGCATAAACTTCCAGTTTGTGTCTTCCGTTCTCCGTTTGATTTCTAACAACCGGTAATGATAGAATAATTAATAAAAATGGTATAAGAAGAACTCTGAAGCGCGTCAGAGACCTCTTTCTCTTGCCAACAGCCAATAGCCAACAGCCAATAGCCAACAGCCAATCACCTACATCCATTCGTGCATTTCCCAACCTTCAGTGAGTGCTTTTTTGCGGAGAGCACCGCTCGGATTCACAACAGCAGGGTAACCAACGCAATTCAACATCGGTAGGTCAGATTGACTATCGCTATAGGCGTAACAAATTGGCAGCGGAATTTCCGTTTCATCCGCGAAGGTTGTCAATGCGATTTCCTTCTGTTTTCCGATAAGCGGGTCAGTTGTGAGTGCACCTGTGAACTTTCCATCCTGTTCTTCAAGCTGTGGTGCCAGAACAGAATCTACTTCAAGGTAGTCCGCAATCGGTTGAACGATGAAATCCAATGAACCCGTCACGAATACAACGTAGTCCCCCCGTTCCTTATGCTCCTGAATTTGGGTGACAGCTGCAGAGAAGATTTTCTCGCGGATATAGGTCCCAAACATATCTGCAGCCAACGTCTTTATTTCCGCCGCATTCATCCCGCGATAGTTTCTATAGAAAACCTGATTGAACCGTGTTCGGCTGAATCTATCCAGAATGAGATAGTAGACAATTTTCGGGAGAAACCCGATTAACCAAAAAACCTTTAGAAACCGCGAGAGCGATGCAGTCCGCAACCAAATGTAGTAGTGGACGATAGTTGATTTGAGCAAAGTGCCATCTACATCAAAAAAGGCGATGGCATTCTTTTCTAGCGAATCCATGTTTTTCAATCCCTAACGAAGTGTTTCTTCGAGTTCAGCAACGCGGTTTTGAAGCGTCTCCAAAAACTGCTGATATCTTTCCGGGTTCGCCGCGATGTCCCCCGGTTCTTGTGAAACCTTGAGCAGCAACGGCTCCCCGAAAACTATCTGAATCGGATGTTTCTTCGGAAAATTTCTGCCCTTCGGCAGTGCCTGATAGGTACCCTTAATATAGGCCGGTATGACGGGTACCTGCTGTTCACCGACAAGCAGGCTAAGAATTCCCGGTTTGAAAGGCTGCAAGGTCCCATCAAGTGACCGTGTGCCTTCTGGAAAAACGAGCAATCCGTTGTTTTGTGCCATCACCTGATTCGCCATCCGCAAATCTTTTAGGAACTGTGCAAAATCACCTTCGCGTTCTATCGGGAGCACATTGAGGCAATTTCGCGCGAACCATCCCTGCAACGAATTCGCAAACCAATAATCGCGTGCACCGAGCGTCCACAGTTGGTGTGATTTTTGTCCCAAAGCGGTGATAACTGTCAAGGTATCCAAGTGGCTAGTGTGATTCGGTGTAATAATATAGGGTTGGTCCTGTGGAATATTTTCTAATCCGAAAAACTGAAACGAGAAGCGGTGCCGGTACATGCTTCGGATGCCTGCACGAAATGTCTGGGCATACCAGCTCGGTTTTTCGGGAAGGTTTAAAGGGACAACAGCCGTATCGGTTTCTGACTCGTGCACGCCTGTTTTAAAATTTTGGGTCAATTCAACGACATCCCCCACCGTCTGCAAGTTCGCTAGCAGTGCATCAGGAATTGTTTGTCCGAGACGCGATTCTAGGAGCATTAACAGATCGAGACGGGTGAGCGAGTCAAGCCCGAGGTCCGTATCTAAACGGTTTTGTCTGTCAATTTGCTGTGCAGGCATGCGTGCTAATCGTGCAAGTGCGGTTATAATTTCTTCCGGAAGATTCTCCGCTGCGTCTGAATTGGGAGATGCATTTTCGGTGTCACTCGTGTCGAGGTTTTCCTGGGCAAGCTGTGCTTGTAGCAGTTCTTTAACCCGGTGCCGGTCGATTTTACCCTCTTCTGTTTTCGGCAACGGGGTGTGCCACAGATGGGATTTATGGAAATGTTGATAACTTGGCAGCTGCTTTGCACACGTTTGGAGGTGCGTTTGAATTTCTGTTTCAGTCGTTTCATCTTCGGCTGTCGGGACAATCACAGCGTGAATAGCCGTATCAGTGTTATCTTCGTAAGGAATGCCAACGACACACATATCAGCAATAGCGGGGGTATTCCGATAAAGTGTTTCCAATTCAACAGGGTACACATTTTTACCAGAGGCGGGGACAATAATATCCTTACAGTGCCCCGTAATATAGAGATAACCCTCCGCGTCCATATACCCGAGGTCTCCCGTGTAGAGCCATCCATTTTGAACGGCTGCTGCCGTAGCAGCTGGATTTTGGTAATAGCCTTTCATAGTGCTGGGGCCCTTTGCGATGATTTGGCCGATACCCTCACTATTAGGGTTTTCAATGTGAAGCTCTACACCTGCCACTGCTGGGCCGACCGAACCCCGTCTACTTTTTAGGTACGGATTCACACTAAGCACCGGGGCGGTCTCTGTCATGCCGTAGCCTTGGTAGACCGTCATGCCGAACTTTTGGAAACCGTCGTAAACAGTATCGGCAAGCGCGGCACCCCCGCTAACAAGCACGCGAATTTGTCCCCCCATGACAGCTTGTGCCTTTTGCGCTAAGGTATCCCCCGGGGTGTCTTCTCGCATCGCTTGACGTTCAATCGTACTTTGGAGCAGCTGGAAAAGACGCGGGACACCAATAAAGGCAGTCGTTTTCACCTCACGCATCGTCTTCAACAACGTTGTCGGCCGGAATGCGTTGACATAAGTCGCTGTTGTACCGCTATAAAGTGCCATCAATAAGCTACAAGAAAAACTCAGCGCGTGATACAACGGCAGCACTGACAGAATCCGCTCCGTATCTTCAGGCGGAAGGGCTTTGGCAACTGCTCGGACGTTAGAGATAAAACCGCCATGCGTAAGCATCGCGCCTTTCGCTTCCACAGTGGTCCCCATCGTAAAAATGATAGAAGCCACGGTGTCTGGCGAAACCGTTACATTCGGAAAATCGGGTGGAATTTCTTTAGCACCCTCCCCAATCTCACCGAAGGTGTTAATATTTTGCAAGGGCTGTTTTGCCGACTCCAACGTCGTACCCGCCTTTGCTAAAACGGTTTCAGATGCCAAGATTAATTTCGCTTCCGTAAATTCGGCGATGGCTAAAATTTCAGCGGGTGACGTTTGTGCGTCAAGCGGAACCACAGCAACACCGATTTGCACAGCAGCAAGGTAGGCGAGGCACCACTCCGGCTGATTTTCAGAAACCAAAACTGCCCGGTCACCTTCGCGTAAACCGCTTTCCCACAACTGAAACGCAACTTGACGGGACCGCGTGTAGGTTTCCGAGTATGTATAATGCTCCCATTTTCCATCTTTTACCATCTGAAGGGCTATCTTATCCGGAATACGTTCCGCCTGTATTTTAATCAGATCAACGATTGTTTTGGGGGAAATCCGGTCAATTGGATTGACAGCCGTTTCAGCAGACTCCTCCGATTCGTCTTGTGAACCCGATTTTCCAGATTTTGGAGTCCCCGTGTCTGTTTCGTTTGTCTCCGATGTCGTCGATGTTCTATCCTCAAGTTTAAGCACGTGTCGCTTGATACCGGGGATGTGAATTTCCTGAAAATACTGTTTCCAGTGAATTTGAGAAACATCAAAATTAAAACGTTGCTGCTCTATAGGTGAGAGTGCTTCATAGAGTGCTTGCGTTTTTCCGGTTTCGAATTCGAAGCTGGTGCGTGTGTAAGGGGCGTAAATTCTGACATAATGCAGTAATGCCTTGAGACCGTTCTGTTTTAAGATGAGTTTACGGCGTTTGCGTTTTGCGGCACGCATCGGGAACCGCGCGAGGCCCTGAATTACGCCATCAAGCATCCGCATCTTGCTCATTAATTTCTTCTCGAACAGCTCCAGAGTCGGATATTGCCACACAGGGACAGGAATCGGTTGCCCATTTTCCAGAAACGGGTTTTCAACGAAATACTCGTAAGTTGCATCAACGATACCCCGAAAATAGAGCGGATTCTGTGTACCAGTCGCGACGTGATACACCTCAATACCGCCATGTCTTGCAGTCGCTTCAGCCGCAGCTAACATTGCATTCACTACGAAATCTACCGGAATAATGTCCAAAATAATATCCGGGTCAGCAGGAAAATCGGGGATACGGCCCTTCGCGAAACCGACAATAAGCGGTTCCGACATCCGAAATTTTTCAAGCCAACCGAGAGGCGGTTCCGCAAAACTACTCTCAATAATAGAGGGACGGACTATGGCAGTCGGCAAATCCCCCCGGAGCTCCATAATTACCTGTTCCGCAAGGAATTTCATATACGTATAGGTATCATTCCAGCCACGGGCGCGCGCGTTTTTAATGCCCACCTCTACAAGAGTCGTTTCAATCCATTCTGCTTTCACCTCCGCTGTAAGCGTTTCAACACTTTTTCGGGAGAGACGTTTATCTGTTTTTCGTCGGTGTTGTGCTGCTTTTTTGAACTGTGCCTGCAGCGTTGGGGTTTCCGCTTCATCGCGAATAGCTTGACTCAATGCAAGCAGATCTTCAATTTCCTCCGAGAGTGTTAGCGGGATGGGTGTTTCCGTGTTCTCGTTATGCTGCTGTGCATAAACTTCGTAAGGCGGATGGAGTTCCTCTGGGACCAGGCCCGGATTGTCACCGCAGACATAGGCGGTTGAGACATGTAGGAACACAACGTTAGTACAGCCTTTAGCAAACGTCACGACGTGTTTAGCGGCGAGCGCGTTGCCCTTCAGTGAAGCATCAAACGGCGGGTCGAACTGCACGAGACCAGCGATGTTAATGAAAACGTCAACCTCCTTCTGAAGGCGTTGATAGTCCGCATCGCTGAAACCGAGACGTTCATCGGTCAGCTCCCCTTCAACCGCGATAATCTTTTCGGTTGCCCATGTCTTAAACTGCTCCCCATGTACCCGATGCAACTCGCCAAAAACAGCCGAAGTTAACAGCTCATTTTCTAAACGTTCTTGAGCGGTGATAATATTGCCATTTGACTCAGTCCGGCTGCGAATGAGCAGGTAAATTTTTTCAACCTCCGGAAGAGACGTTAAGATTTTGGCAACCATCGGTTGTCCCAGGAAGGCGGTACCCCCTGTAATCAATAGTACCTTACCACGAAAAAAATCGGTTATTGACATAATTTCCTTTTCTGTCTTTCGTATTTTTTGCTAATTGTTTCGCGTATAGATTTGAAAAATGTCTCACTTGCTATAGATATACTTTAACATATTTTAGAATAAAAAGTCAAATACATTCCAAGATTAGGGTGTGTAAAGTTTTTGTACAAAACCGGTGTAAATGTTACACTTTTGACACAAAGTGTAACATTTACTTCTCAGTGCTGCAGTCGCACAAACTCACGCCCCGTCTATGTTTAGAAGCATTTTCGACCCGTCTTTTTCACAACACATAAAAAATGAGTTGTGACATTTCGACCGCCGATTTTCGTTTATCAGTTCTGCCTACTTTTCTTATCGTTCTGCCTCCTACTTTTTGAGACCGTTCCGATTTATCGGATTTCTCGGATTTTAAGCAATAGAAGGTTTGTGATTATGAGCTAGGGTGTTGTGTTTTCTATAAATATACCGCCCGGCTGGGGCTAGCTTGTGTTGTGTTGTTGTGTTTTCTATAAATATACCGCCCCGCTGGGGCTAGCTTGTCTGGCACCCGCGCTTCTATAAACATACCGCCCCGCTGGGGCTAGCTTGTCTGGCGTTCACATTAAACATGTTGCCCCGATACCCCTAGTCCCGTAGGGACGATATATTTATAGAAGCAGATGTTTCGACAACCCCTAGTCCCGTAGGGACGATATATTTATAGAAGCAGATGTTTCGACAACCCCTAGTCCCGTAGGGACGATATATTTATAGATAGCACCGATGTCAATTCCGACCAACCCCTAGTGAAACTCAAGTCTTTTCGTACGCCGGGCTTCAGCCGGTTCGCTTTATACAGCGAAGCGGTTTTATGTGTGTTGAGATTGTCACAAACGAGTGTAATCTTTTCAGCCTCCGGAAAATGGACATCCACTAGGTCTCGGCAAATGAAGGCAAAGTCAATGCTTGTGCGTCTGTCGGTTACCTCAACGTGCCGAAATCAAATCATGAACAGATTACTCACACCATTTTTGATAATCATATCGGAGCGGAGCCCCTTCAACCATGGGTAAAGGGCTTCGGGTTTCTTTGAAGTTTCATCAACACAAACTACCCGATTTTTGGTATCTTGTTTAGACACACCCTAGTCCCGATTAGGGACGAGGTCTAAGTTCGTTTTTTTTATATTTCCAATAGAAGCGATGTTTCGAAAACCCCTAGTCCCGTAGGGAGGTTTTCGCACAAAGGCTTCGGGTTTTCAAAGCAGTATGTTTCGACAACCCCTAGATCGGGCACGTAAGGGATCGATGAGATATTGATATAGAAGCCAGATGTTTCGTAACTCAAGCATTATAAACACATTCTTTATCAATATACTATCGACACTAGTCCCGTAGGGACGATATATTTATAGAAGCAGATGTTTCGACAACCCCTAGTCCCGTAGGGACGATATATTTATAGAAGCAGATGTTTCGACAACCCCTAGTCCCGTAGGGACGATATATTTATAGAAGCAGATGTTTCGACAACCCCTAGTCCCGTAGGGACGATATATTTATAGAGATTAGTGAAAACGGACATTTATTTCCAAACTCACGTTTAAGTACAAAAACTTTACACACCCCCAAGATTAGGGCAGGGTTATTTAGTTCTCCATATTTTCCTCCGGTTTTTGAAGACTGCTCTTTCTTTTGTAGGAGCGAGCTGTGCTCGCGATATTAGGGGCGGGCTGCTGGTTTCCCAAATACGGGCACTAATGGGTTTCCTATATTGCGACACACCTCGTTTGTCCGTGTCCATCCGTGATATAACGTGTCGCGTGCAAAGCACGCTCCTACAGAGAAACATATACACATATATAAAGTAAATCTGAAAAACTAAATGGCCCTGACAAACCGATCCATTTTCCTTGATCTCACAACTTTTTAATGATATACTGAACAGTGGTATCCTCTCTTACTTAGAAAGGATAACATTTTTCTATACCGCAACTGTCTGTCCTTAGACAAGGAGAAGTTTTGGATGAATACCAGCTCATTTCCGATTTTCCCGATGTTGCTTATCATTTTAAGCTTATGCCTATCGTGTGGCTCAAGGGGACATCTACAAGATAGAGGTAACCAGAACAATTCTGTCCAGAATTACACACAACTAGATTTACGTCGGGGAATTATAGGCAAAGGTTGGATAAATGACATCCAATATTCACCAGACGGTACTCGACTCGCTGTTGCTGGTTACGCAGGTATTTGGATATATGATACCGGAAGCTATCGAGAACTCGCCTTGCTAACTAAAAACACTGGGGAGGTTAAAAGCGTTTCCTTCAGTTCAGATGGGCGAACCCTTGCATCTGGAAGCGAAAATGGCGCGATACAGTTGTGGGATACAGTCACCGGTAAACACCGTAAAACATTTACGCAGCATACCGGAGAGGTAAAAAGTGTCCGCTTCAGCCCAGATGGACGGACTCTTGCAAGTACAGGTAGTATAAGAGAAGGACGGTTTGCTGAGGGTAAGTGGGAAAACAAAATCCATCTGTGGGATACAGTCATAGGTGCACGTCTGGAAACATTCCAGGTGAATGGGGAGTATGTTATCGGGACCACCTTTAGTTCAGACGGGCGGATATTAGTAAGTGCAAGTATTGATGGGATGGTGCGTCTGCGGAACATAGGTAAAAATCAACGGCGCACTATAGACACTGCCTATATGTCTCGTACCGAGCGTATTATTGCGGTAGACTTCAGTCCGGATGGCCGAATCCTTGCAAGCGGATATGATAACGGGGCAATCCGATTATCGAATATCGTTACAGGTGAACGCAATCAAATGATCATAGGATATACAGATGCCGTCATGACGCTCCGTTTCAGTCCGGATGGACAAACCCTCGCAAGCGGATATGATGATGGCGCAATCCGATTATGGAATGTCGTTACAGGTGAACGCTCTCAAATAATCATAGGACATACAGAGACCATCACGACACTCTGTTTCAGTCCGGATGGACAAACCCTCGCAAGCGCAAGTAAAGATAACACACTACGGATTTGGAATACTGTTGCAGGTACGCCGCTCAAAACACTCACAGGGTACACAGGCCGGATATGGAGTGTTTGTTTGAATACAGACGGAAAAATTCTTGCAAGTACGACAAGGAACAGAACAATTCATCTATGGGATACTGTTACAGGCATGCATCTCAAAACACTCACCGATTCCAAGAAAGATAGATTTGGCTATTATTATAGCAGCTGCTTCAGTCCCGATGGGCAGAAACTTGCCAGTGGGAGCTCGGATGGCACAATTCAGGTGTGGGATGTTGCAACTGGTCGACAAATAAGGCTACTCTCTAAAGACAAACATGATTTCTACTCGGTTGCATACTCACCGGATGGGCAGCTCCTCGCTAGTGGAAGCAGCGATGGAACAATTTTGATTTGGGATATTATCACCGGTAAGCACATAATACCAAATTAACACAATTCGTCTCGTTCCACTCTTCCGCTCCAGCGGAGCGAATGAATTTGGTATTAGCTCCATCCGGGCGAAATGTTTCATGCACGAAAACCTCTTCTTTCCGCGTTCTCCGCGTTCTCCGTGCCTTCCGCGATTTGCGGCGTACTCGCCCAAATGCGACGTGCATTCAGACAACACACGCGCGAAATCTATCCTTCCCCCCTTCCAATCTTCCATCCTTCCCTCTATCATAGTACAAAAACTTTACACACCCCAATTGCTACTTTTATTTGCACATAACGTGAGCTTGATAATAAATGTCCATTTGCACTAACCTCTATAAAGATATCGTCCTTAAAGAGCGGGCTGCTTGCCCGAATACTGGGACTAAGAGACAGTGTGGAAACGTCCGCTTCTATAAAGATATCGTCTCTATAGGACTAAGAGGCGGTGCGGTAACCGTTGCTTCATAAACATATCGTCCCTAAAGATCAAGCTGTTTGCCAGAATACTAGGGGAAAACTTTTTCCAAACTCACGTTTGCACATATTTCATTTTTATGGTAAATTACGTGACATATTAAGAGCTTACGGTTTATACTTAAAGTATTCCGCGTTTACTTGCAAGGAGGAAAATTTCCAAAATGTTTAGGACAGGCCGAAAAACAGAGCTATTTTCGTTGATGCAATTAGGCAAAGGCTTCCTATACCTTTTACCGATTGTGCTGTTGATGATAACAACACTACAGGTCGCCAATGCCGTTGATAAACTCCAATTCGACAGGGATATTCGTCCCATCTTGTCTGATAAATGCTACGCGTGCCACGGGCCGGACCCCGCAACACGACAAGCTAACCTACGACTTGACACCAAGGAGGGGGCATTCTCTGACCCGAGTGGCTACCCCATTATTGTCCCCGGCGAGCCGGAGAATAGCGAATTGGTGCGGCGTATAACACACGAGAACCTAGATGAACGCATGCCTCCACAAATCTCCAATCGGCAACCCACACAGGAGCAGATTGACACGCTAATCCGATGGGTTGCCGAGGGGGCGGAATGGGAGGAACATTGGGCATATAATTCCCCCAAACGCGCTGAACAACCCGCAGTTAAAAATGCCGATTGGATTCGTAATCCGATTGATGCGTTTATTCTCGGTCGGTTAGAGGCTGAAGGGCTTGAACCGTCCCCTGCAGCTGATAAGCGGACCCTCATCCGTCGCCTACACTTCGACCTAACCGGCTTACTACCAACCCCCGGAGAGGTGGAGCAGTTCGTAAGAGATAAGCACCCGGAAGCTTATCAGACGCTAATCAACCGGCTGCTTTCTGCCCCACAATACGGCGAACGGATGGCAATCTACTGGCTTGATTTAGTGCGGTACGCCGATACAAGCGGCTACCATTCGGATGAGAACGTTAACGTTTGGCCCTATCGAGACTACGTGATTAAGGCATTTAATGAAAACATGCCGTTCCACGAATTTACGCTTGAGAATCTCGCCGGGGACCTGCTGTCAAATGCCACGTCAGCGCAGAAAGTCGCCTCCGGGTACAACAGGTTAAATCAAACAACGGCTGAAGGTGGCGCGCAAGCGAAAGAATACCTGGCAATTTATGCAGCGGACCGAGTACGAACGACTGCCTCTGTCTGGTTAGGCGCGACGCTCGGATGCGCGCAATGCCACGACCATAAATTTGACCCATACACCGCAAAAGATTTTTACAGCTTCGCCGCCTTCTTCGCTGATGTTGAGGGCCCCGGTGTCTATCGAGGTGGAAGCAGATGGGAGCCTGTCGTCATGTTACCCACATCGGAACAACAAGCTGAATTGCAAGAAATTGACGAAGAATTAGTCAGATTGCGGGAAGTCTTTCAACTGCCATCGCCCGGTTTGCAAGCGGAACAGGCAGCGTGGGAAGCGGAGACGCGCACACTTCTACAATCAACGGAACCCGCCGATTTCGCATGGGTCGACGACGCACAATCTAACGGGGGCAGAACGGAAGGCACATGGAAATTTGTCAATAAAAACGAAGCACCCGTTTTCAGCAAAGAACGGTCACGGATACAGACTGCAGCACCGGAACAGCTTGTCCAGCACGCCTTCCGGGGCGCGAATAGAAAAGTCACACTTGCTGAAGGCGATAAGCTCTTCGCTTACGTCTGGCTAGACCCCGAAACACCTCCTAAAACTATCATGCTACAGTGGAATGACGGGTCTTGGGACCACCGCGCGTTCTGGGGTGAAGACAAAATTACCTACGGTGATATAGGAGCTGACACCCCCGCCCACAAACCGATGGGTGTTCTGCCCAACCTTGGCGAATGGATACGGCTTGAAGTTGACCCCGCAGTGGTCGGCTTGAAAGCGGGAAGTGTTCTCAACGGGATGGCATTCACACAGTTCGGCGGGAAAGCCTATTGGGATGTCGCAGGTGTCGCAACCACCATAGGTGTAGTGACAAGAAATAGTCACGACGGGGCAGTCATTAACGCAATTCAGGTCGACCCCTTCGTCCGAACGACAAACCAACGGAAACGAATCGAAGACTACTATCGACGCATCGCGCCCGCACTTGACGGTATCCGAAATCAGATGGCAGCCCTGGAGAAACGGAAGACTGACATCAGAGGACAAAGCGCGTACTCTCTAACAACCGTTTCCGGTCAACCTCGGACAACCCGTATCCTGCCGAGAGGCAACTGGCTGGACGATTCAGGCGAAATCGTTGAACCGATGATACCCGAATTCATGGGTGACCTCGGTATCAAAAACCGCCGCCCAACCCGACTTGACCTCGCAAAATGGGTAGTTTCACGGAATAATCCACTAACCGCACGCACGTTTGTCAACCGACTCTGGGCACTTTTCTTCGGAACAGGCATCTCCCGCGTCCTTGACGACCTCGGCGCACAAGGTGAACCCCCAGTGCATTCCGAACTTCTCGATTGGCTGGCTGTGGAGTTTATGGAAAGTGACTGGAACGTCAAACACATTGTCAAACTCATCGTCACTTCAAACGCCTATCGACAGGCATCCGTGCCGAACGATGTCCTGCATGAAAAAGACCCATACAACCGCCTCGTTGCACGGCAGTCGCGGTGGCGACTCGATGCAGAAATTGTACGCGACAATGCCCTCCTACTGAGTGGACTTCTCGTTTCCAAAATAGGCGGACCAAGTGTTAGACCCTATCAACCGAGCGGCTACTATTCAAACCTGAACTTTCCCAAACGCAGATATGTCCATGACACGGGGGCAGATCAATACCGCCGAGGGCTTTATACCCACTGGCAGCGGACATTCTTGCACCCAAGCATGATGGCTTTTGACGCACCGAGCCGACAGGAATGCACAGCGGAAAGATCAGCTTCTAATACACCGATGCAAGCACTGACCCTGCTCAATGATCCGACCTATGTTGAAACAGCTCGAGTCTTTGCTGCGCGAATTTTCAAAGAGGGAGGGAAAACCCCCACGGACCGTATCCAGTGGGCTTTCCATCGCGCCCTGTCACGGCTACCACAACCCAATGAGTTAGAGATTATGACACGGTTATACGAAAAACATAAAACCGAATACACCGGTAATGTAGATGCGGCGAAGGCATTAGCAGCAACAGGCGAATCCCCCGCAACACAGGGAATTGAGCCTATCGAACTTGCAGCGTGGACCTCTGTCGCACGGGTGATTTTGAACTTGCACGAAACGATTACACGGTATTGAATTGGCTAATGGCTGTTGGCTAATGGCAATTAACCAACAGCCAGCGTTGCCACAGGAGGACTTAGATATGCCGATAGATATTCATCATGAGGAAACCAAACTTCGCCTTACAAGGCGCACCTTCTTAGGGAAAACAGTGCGCGGCATCGGGTCGCTTGCGCTCGCATCCCTACTCACGCCATCTTTGCTAGAGGCTGCACCACAGATTGAACGATGGCCCGGAATCATTACCGAACCGCATGTACCGCCTAAAGCGAAACGGATTATCCACCTTTGCATGGCAGGCGGCCCCTCACACCTAGAGACCTTAGATTACAAACCGAAACTCGCGGAAATGCACGGCAAACCGATGCCGCAATCGTTCACTAAAGGGCAACCGATTGCCCAACTCCAGGGACAAGCAAATTCGCTCAAATGCCTCGGGCCCACACACGAATTTAAAAAGTGGGGAGAATCGGGACAGGAGATGAGCACCGCTTTTCCACACATCGGCAGTCTTGCAGATGATATCTGTATCGTGCGCTCATTACGCACCGAGCAGATTAATCACGACCCCGCGCACACCTTTATGAATACTGGCACTGCTATTTCTGGCAGACCCAGCATGGGCTCCTGGTTGCTATACGGGCTCGGCAGTGAAAATGAAAACCTGCCCGGTTACGTCGTACTTATCTCCTCCGGGGGCGGACAAGACCAACCGATTGCAACGCGGCAATGGCATAGTGGCTTCCTGCCCGGTCAATTTCAAGGCGTTCAATTCCATTCCAGCGGCGATCCGGTCCACTATGTCTCTAGCCCAGGCGGTGTCAGTCATGAACAGCAGCGTGACGTTGTAGATGCCGTGCAGAACTTGAACGGTATATTGAATGAAACAGTAGATGATCCGACGATTGCAACGCGTATCAATCAGTATGAGATGGCATTCCGCATGCAAACGAGTGTCCCTGAATTAACCGACATCTCTCAAGAGCCGCAGCATATTCTTGATATGTATGGCGCAAAGCCGGGGGATGGCTCGTACGCCTCGAACTGTCTACTTGCCCGAAGATTAGCAGAACGCGGCGTGAGGTTTATCCAACTCTACCATCGCGGCTGGGACCATCATGGGGGCATTCAGAACGCCATCAAGACAACTGCCGGCTATGTTGATAAAGCCACAGCAGCCCTCATTAATGATCTGAAACAGCGTGGTATGTTAGAGGATACCTTAGTTATCTGGGGCGGAGAATTCGGTAGAACCCCCATGGCACAAGGCAGCGGACGCGACCATCACATCAAAGGATTCTCAATGTGGATGGCAGGCGGCGGTGTCAAAGGCGGAATTAGCTACGGTAACACCGATGAACTCGGTTACAATGCCGTTGAAAACATCGTGCACGTCCACGACTTCCACGCCACAATGCTACATCTATTCGGCATTGACCACGAAAAATTGATATACCGTTTCCAAGGCCGAGATTTCCGTCTCACTGACGTACACGGGCACGTTGTTCGCGACATTTTGGCTTAAGATAAACTGCACGCTCCACTGTGGCAACAGCCAAAAACTATGAACACTAAACCGATTCAACTCCAATTCTACACGAAACCGGAGTGCCCACTCTGCGACGAAGCAAAATCGACACTAGAGAGAATCAAGCATAAATTCGCGTTTGTTGTTGTAGAGGAGATTGACATCACGAAAAACCTGGGACTGTTCACAAAGTATAAACTGATGATTCCGGTGCTTGAGCTGAACGGAAAACAGCTTTTTGCCCATCACATTGACACAAAAAAGTTGGAATGGCAGCTAAGATGGTACCAGTTTCGGCAACGTTTCTTGAAGAACTAAGCGGGAGAACGAGATGGACCATCCAAAACATATTGTCGCTGTCTCTGGACTGGTAAGTCATCCGAACGGTGACATCCTGCTTATACGAGGTCCCCGCCGCGGCTGGGAATTCCCAGGCGGTCAGGTCGAAGAGGGTGAAAATCTCATTGAGGCACTGCAACGCGAAATTTTAGAGGAGACCGGTGTTACGGCATCCATTGGGGCTCTGGTTGGCATCTATTCGAACATAAAACCGCCTACAAAAGTGATGTTCGGTTTCCTAGGCGATTACGTTCGCGGCGAATTGACCACCAGCGATGAGAGTCTGGAAACCGAATGGGTTGCACGGAATACCGCTTTGCAACGCGTATCAAATCCTGCTATCTATGACCGAATGAAAGATAAACTCAACTTTTCGGGACGTATCATTTACCGCGTTTACACGACGCATCCCTATCAGGTTTATCAACAACATTTTCTGTAAATCGGAACGGGTGATAAATCACCCTACTACAAACATAATTGCCAATTTCGCCAAGAGCTAATTGCTAACATGAAAGGAGAAAGCGTGAAAGAGATTCGTGTCTTAAGAAATTTTGTTCTTTTTGGATTAGGATTACTATTAATTTGTGGGTGTGAGCGGATGCAGGGAGCAATACCCCCCGACCCTTCAGATGGTATGGGAAGCACACCGCTCCGCGTAACAATGGTATATCCAAACGATTGTGTCGGTACAGCAGCGTATTGTGACGGTTTTCATATCGGCGTAACAGCTGCTAAAGAAAAGCTGGGGATTATCCTTAGCGAAGTAAACGGTATGGAAAATGACCCTGTGGCGACAGAAAAGGTAGTCAGAACAGCCGCACAAAATTCAAACCTCGTTCTCGCAGCAGGTTATCAATTGGGAGAGGTAATCGCGCGTGTCGCCCCCGAATTTCCCGATGTCCAATTCGCCATCTTTGACGTTGTCCTCGATATTCCGAACGTAGCCTCTGTGAACTACAAAGCCAACGAAGGCTCATTTTTAGTAGGCGCGATTGCCGCTTTAAAATCGGAAAGTGGAAAAATCGGTTTCATCGGCGGCGTTGATGTTCCTCTAATACATGAATTTGAAGCCGGGTATATCGCTGGAATTCAGTCCATCAATCCGGACGCTGACATCTCTGTTGAATACATCAGCGAGGATGTAACAGGTTTCGTCCAACCGGACAGGGCAAAAGCGATGGCATTGGCACAATATGCAAACGGCGTTGATGTTATCTACGTCGCTGCTGGCGGCTCTGGACAGGGTGTCCTTGAAGCAGCACAACAACAGCAAAAATATATCATCTGGGTTGACTCCAACGGAAATCATCTCGCCCCGGGCGTAGTCCTCACAAGTATGGCAAAAGAGCTTCCGGCATCGGTGCAGCGCATCATTCGAGAAACCATCGAAGGCAATTTTATGGCAGGTACCCGTTATTTCGGACTTGAAGATGGGGGAGTTTACTACGCTGTAGATGAACACAACCGCTCCCTGCTTTCGGACGACATCATTGCAACAGTTGAATCGCTAAAAGCGAAAGTTATCGCAGGGGAGATTGTCGTTCCTGACACCATTTCACTCCCGCGTCGCGGGAATAGACAGGAGAGGATATGAAAGAAACTTGTATCTTAAAGCGTTTGGTTTGGTTCTGTTGGGTTTGGGATTGCTATTAATTTGTGGGTGTGAGCGGATGCAGGCAGTAATACCCCCCGAACCCTCGGATGGTATAGGAAACACACCGCTTCGCGTAACAATGGTATATCCGAGCGATTGTGTCGGCACCTCGGCTTACTGTGACGGTTTTCATACCGGCGTAACAGCCGCTGAAGAAAAGCTGGGGATTATCCTTAGCGAAGTAAACGGTATGGAAAGCGAGCCTGTGACTACGGAGAGGGTAGTCAGAGCAGCCGCACAAAATTCAGACCTCGTTCTGGCAGCAAGTTATCAATTCAGTGCGGTAATCGTGCGTGTCGCCCCTGAATTTCCCGATGTCCAATTTGCTATTTTTGACGCTATCGTTGATATTCCGAACGTGGCCTCCGTGAACTACAAATCTAATGGCGGGTCATTTTTGGTTGGGGCAATTGCCGCTTTAAAATCGGAAAGTGGAAAAATCGGTTTCATCGGCGCGGTTGATGCCCCCTTAGTCCACGAATTTGAAGCCGGGTATATTGCTGGAATTCAGACTATCAATCCGGACGCTGACATCTCTGTTGAGTATATTAGCGAGGATGTAACAGGTTTCGTCCAACCGGACAAGGCAAAAACGATGGCATTGGCACAATATGCAAACGGCGTTGATGTCATTTACGCGCCCGCTGGCAGCTCTGCCCAGGGAATCCTTGAAGCAGCACAACAACAGCAAAAATATATCATCTGGGTTGACTCCAACGGAAATCATCTCGCCCCGGGCGTAGTCCTCACAAGTATGGCAAAAGAGCTTCCGGCATCGGTGCAGCGTATCATTCGAGAAACCGTCGAAGGCAATTTTATAGCGGGGCCCCGTTATTTCGGTCTTGAAAATGGGGGAGTTTACTACGCTGTAGATGAACACAACCGCTCCCTGCTTTCGGACGACATCATTGCAACAGTTGAATCGCTAAAAGCAAAAATTATCGCGGGTGAGATTGTCGTTCCTGACACCATTTCGCTCCCGCGGGAATAGAATGGAAAAGGAGGGTTCATGCGTAATCTATATCCGCATCCAGTGTATGAAGGTAAACGTAGTATTGCCGTCGGCGTTTTGGCAACTTTAATCACTTGTGGTATCTATGGGCTCTACTGGCAATACAAGCAGATAGATACCCTCAACGCCTGGTTGAAAAGAAACGAATATTCTTTTTGGCTATGGCTTTTTCTTACGATACTCACCTGTGGTATTTTCGGGATTTATTATGAATATAAGCTGGCAACCGGCATCAATGAGATACAGTCTAACAACGGTGTGTTAATAGATCCGAATCTGCCAATCCTTTGTGTCCTGTTAGCACTATTTGGAGTAGGTATCGCCTCACTTGCTATTCAGCAATACCATATCAACAAACTCTACGGAGACACCTCCGATGGTTAATCCTATTTTTCTTGCGCGTTTTTTTCTGCTCGGGTTAGGCGTTATAGCAATTTACATGGCGGTGTTAGGAAAATCGCCGGAGGAGATTTCATTAGTACCATGTCCATTTCATTCTATAACCGATGTTCCGTGCCCTGGGTGCGGAATGACGCGTGCATGTATCGCGCTAACACATGTCAATTTCGCCGATGCTTGGCATTATCATCCGTTCGCCTTTTTAGTTGTTGGGTTAGCCATCGGGGGCACCTTCTTCCCCTTGCAGCTAAAAAAGGCTTGGAATCGCACCGAGCCTCTATCTCGAAATATCGTTATCACTATTGGGATTTTCCTTTGTCTATCGTTGTGGGTGTATAAGCTCTGCACTTAGTATATTTCTTGCCATTTGCTAATCGCCAATCGCCAATAACGATATGTTTATAGAATTATGACTATTGACTGTTGGAAACCGTTGACTGTTAGCAAGAAGGTTGTGATGCTAAACATATCTCTGCCGCGCGTCAAAACCCTCTTCCTCTGGTTTCCAATTTGTCAATTGCCAATTGCTAATAACCAATCGCTATTGAGGGTTGTTCCCGCACCACAGGGATAACATAACTCCGAATTGTGACACCGTCAACTGTCTCTGTGTCCACAAGCGGCATCGGGGTGCGCCGATGGTCAAAGACAACATAATACCCCTCTACTGCCCCCTCTGTTTTGATATGTGCCGCCAGCTGCTTCTTGCCCGCCTCATAATACATTGCACCCCGCCATACCTTCGTCTCAACGATATACTTCTTTTGTTTGTGCGTAATCAGCAAATCCATCCGACCTCGACCCGTTGGCACCTCTATGTGCATCACCCCCCCCCGACAAGTTTCACGAACTGGTCAAGATAGGATAGCAGCAGCAATCTTCCGACAGACTCCCGCGGTGTATCCGGCACCTGTAGAATCCCGAAACCCGCACGCACAATGAAATCCCGAAAGTTATCCAACAATGCCTCTAACGCAATCTCTCCTATAGGGGTGAGGTAATGTAAAAAACCGCCTGGCGTGTCTTCGGCGAAGTATTCATCCTCTAATCCGTTCACGGCAGGTTTGAATGTTTTTAGAATACAGGACAGATAAATCGGGTTCACTATTTCACACATATCGTCAGCCCCTTTTGTAATGACACCATAAGTGGCGAGTTCGCTGATAACGTCATCGTATAAATTGAATTCCACGCCTTCATCTCGCCCCATAATACGCATCAGGAAGGTTTCAAAACGGCGGTTTCTGCGGATATTGGTCGACAAATGCCTCAGGTTGACGTTGTCTTCCTTAAGGAGCAGTGCGTGCGCTTTCGCAAAGTGCGCGGGGGTAATCGTCTCTGTTTTCGCAATGTCTAATTCTTCGGTGAGTATTTGTCCGAACCGATTGACAAGGAACGGTTGGCCAGCCGTCTGTTTATGAATGGACTCAAGGACTTCTGGGGTGAAGGCTTGACCGACTTCCGCTGTATACTGTCCGAATAGTTCCCGCACCTCTTCAAGTGTAAAGTTCGGTAATTTGAACTCATTTTGGATATTGAAAGGTGAGACAGAGGAGTCGTAGTCGAGTTGTGTGATGTTCTTAACCCCGACAATACCGACACTGTGCGGACAGTGCATATCATCCGAAAGATAAACCTCGCGGAGGGCATAAAGGAAATCGCTCACGACAGTTGAGGGGATACCATCAAACTCATCAATCAGCAGCACAACCCGTTTGAATGCCGGGACCGCATAGTGAGCATCACTGTTTAGAAAACGCTCAAGGTCTTCAAAGAAATTGACCATTGAAAAATCATCAGTTAGCGTTGTCCTTTCCAAAAACTGCGCTAACGCCTCGGAAGGTCTGCCTCCGCGTTTTTGAAAAATGTTCACAATTTGCCGACGAATCTTGTAGTACAGCCGCTCGTAAAACGTGTCAGGTGAAACATTCCGCATCCCTTGAAAATCCAACTGTATCGGAAAATACTCAGGCTCTTCTGCTGCGAGTGCGGCTAGCGCGAATCGGAAAAAGGTGGTCTTGCCGGTCTGACGCGGCGCAAACAGCACAATGTACTTGCCAGCTTTGACGCGCCCGATGAAATCGGCGATTTCTGCCGTGCGCGGCACAACATAGTGCTTATCAGGACGGACACGCCCCTCGGTGCCAAAACTTCGCATCTTTTTCTCCAGCGTGAAATTGTGTTTGTAGTCCGGATAAATCAACCCCAAAATTTAGTATAGACAAAGCACTACCTAGTAGGTCAAGTTTGAAACAGAACAAACTCCCTTAAATTAATATACCATACTCTGACCTATACAAGCAAACCCCTAAAATCCTCGCAAAATAATTCCGCGTTCACCGACAATCCACCCCGAATTTTTGAAGAGATAGATATCCAACAAATTGTGTGTCGTAGGCGAGGGATAACGTTCCCAAATCTTTCCACCATCCGTTGTGTGAAGGATTACACCCTCTTCACCGACTGCCCAACCCCGTTTTTTGTCTTGAAACGTCACATCGCGTAAATGCTGTTTCATCGGATTTTCTTGCCGCTGCCACGTTTGTCCGCCATCAGAAGTATGCAAAATCAGGCCATTTGTACCTACAACCCACCCATGCGTCAGATTAGCAAAATGGACAGCAAATAACGGCTGTTCAACGCCACTTTCTTGACGTATCCATTTTTGTCCACTAGTCCGTGTATAGAGTACTTCTCCTGCTTCCCCCACAATCCAGCCGTGTTTACTGTCTACAAAATGGACATTCCACAAGTGTTGTTCCGAATAACTTCTCTGTTTTTCCCACCGGTTGCCCCCATTCTGTGTATGAAGAACAGTGCCTCTTCCGCCAACTGCCCAACCCGCTGCTGCATTCACAAAATGTATGTCCAATAACCCCGCTGAGGTATTCACCCTTTGTGGATTCCACGATTTACCGGCACTCGCGGTATAAAACACCCCCCCTCTGCTAATAACCCAGCCGTTATTTGGTGTTGTGAAATTAACATGAGTCAGGACATTCTTAGAAATAGCTTTGACGCTAGAGCGGTTCCAGGTCGTTCCGCGATTGGTAGTGGTTAAAACAGTACCTTCGGTACCGACCGCCCACCCGTGTTTTGCATCTACGAAATGCACGCCGTAGAGATGTACCTCTGTACCGCTATCAACCTGTTGCCACTGGAATTCAGCAGTATCCCGCGAACAACCGAAGTACGCAAGACCTCCGATTAATAAAACAGTAAGTAGAAGGAAATGTTTTGTTTGGGGCATGTGAAACCTCCATATAAATTTAATTGCATTTATCGATGGAATTGTGATATATTATTGTAAAGGATTTAATCCAGTTTGTCAACACAATTTTTATCGCTGGGAAAGGCGTATCGGCATGAACTACATTATCGGTATTGATGGCGGGGGAACTAAAACCCTCGGACTGCTAACAACAGAAACAGGTGAACGTATCGCTCAAGTTCAAGCGGGTCCATCAAATTATCATGTAGTCGGTGAAACCGAAACGAAAAACGTCCTGACAACGGTTGTCACCGGGCTCCTTGCACAAGCGGGTATTTCCACAACATCTTGTCCCATCTTCTGTTTGGGCATGGCAGGTTTAGGACGGGCCGAAGATAAAAAAGTCATCAGACAGATTTGCAACGAAATCGGCATAAACAGCGATAGAATTCTCACCCACGATGCACATATCGGGCTCGTTGGTGGTATTGGAAAACAGGAGGGGGTCATCGTCATTTCGGGCACGGGCTCCATTGTCTACGGTATCAACAAGCAAGGTGAAGAGACACGCGCCGGCGGCTGGGGATATCTAATAGGCGATGAAGGCGGCGGATACGACATCGCACTAAAAGGGCTCCAAGCGGTTGCACGCGCGACAGATGACCGCGACATGCCAACCGCATTGACAAATCGCATCCTCAATAGGCTCGAATTGAATGAACCGAGTGAACTCATCCGCTGGGTGCATGCAGCAAAACGTGACGAAATTGCCCAATTGGCACAGCTAGTATTTCGCACAGCTGAAACAGGTGATACAATCACAACAAGAATTATCAATTCCGCGGCGGATGAACTTGTACTTGCCGCGGGGGCAGTAATAAAACAACTAACGTTCACAGCACCGTTCGATATTGTGCTCAGTGGCGGCAATCTGGTGCATCAACCGATGTTCGCTGATAAACTTCGCACTCGGCTTGCCACAATCGAACCGATGGCAGAAGTGATACTTCCAAGACACGAACCCGTATACGGCGCAGTGTTATTAGCACAGACGCAGCTATAGGCGCAGCAGCAGTGATTACAGAACAACGAAACCCAAACTCAACCGATATTGACCTGAAGTCAATAACAGAAATCGTTCAAATCTTTCACGAAGAAGATCGGAAGGCGGTCGAAGCAGTCGCAGCCGAATCGGACGCTATTGCACACGCCGTTGACATGATTATCACTGCATTTCGGCACGGCGGACGGCTGTTTTACGTAGGAGCCGGAACTAGCGGTAGACTCGGCGTGTTGGACGCATCCGAATGTCCACCAACCTTTAGCACCGCCCCAGAAATGGTCCAAGGCATTATTGCAGGCGGAGATATCGCACTACGACGCGCAGTCGAAGGCGAAGAAGATAAACCGGAACACGGCGCAAACGCTATGCGTCCGCATAATCTGACACAACATGATGTCGTCGTCGGAATAGCTACCAGCGGGAGAACGCCTTACGTATTGGGGGCACTAAAGGCAGCACACACCCGAAAAGCAAAAACGATTTTTTTCAGTTGTGTCCCACCCAAAGCAGAATTGAAAGCATACATAGACCATTTCATCACCCCCATTGTCGGACCTGAAATCATCACAGGCTCAACCCGGTTGAAAGCGGGGACAGCGACAAAACTTGTTCTTAATATGCTTACGACTATCTCTATGGTCAAGCTCGGCAAAGTTTACAACAATCTGATGGTAGATGTACACGCCTCTAATACCAAATTGGTTGAACGGAGCGTCCGAATCGTCCAGACAGTTACCGGTGCCGATGCCACGAAGGCGGAGGCAGCTTTAAAACAGGCAGATGGCAACGCGAAAGTAGCAATTGTGATGTTAGTAAAAGGAGCTAACGCAACCGATGCTATCGCGGTATTGGAAAAACATGCGGGTTTCCTGCGTCCCATCTTAATGGAGACACCTATATCCGCATAACATAACCTCCCAAGGCTATTCTGTAGGAGCGAGCTGGGCTCGCGATATTAAGGCGCGGGCTGCTTGCCTGAATACTGGGGCTAATAGGTTTACTATATTGCAACCCAAAACCTCTTCTTCTGTAGGTAGGGATTAAAAAAGGAGAAAATTTATGGCTACGAAAGATACAAAAGTTGGGCTTGCCAAAACCGGCAGGCGACGTTCTAACGTTTTTGAGGCACTAGACAACATCCGAGAACACCTCACGCCGAAAGTCCGTGAACAGGTGCTGTTGAAACCGAATTTCCTCTCCAGCACAAACCAGCTCGCTTCATCGCACGTCGATGCAATGCGTGGGGCATTAGACTTCCTGCTAAGCACCCCGCACCCCCCAAAAGAGGTAATCATCGGTGAAGGCGGAAACGAAGCGTTTTCAGGCGAGGCATTTCAGGTCTTCGGGTATAAAGCATTACAAGCCGAATACGATGTACCAATCCACCTCACCGATCTGAATCAAGAAACGGAATGGGTAGAGACAAAGGTTTTTCTCACCGGGCGAGAAGAGGATACAGTCCGAATGCCCAAAACCGTCCTAGACTGCCCCTGCACAATTTCCATCGCAGTTGCGAAAACCCACGACGCAGGAGTCGTGACACTCGCAATCAAAAACATGATTATGGGCACTATACATCGGGAGGACAGGATTAAAGTACACGGCTATCACAGCCACGCCGATCGGGTGCTACCGCGTGAAGCACAAACGATTAATATCAACCTACTGCGCCTCTCGCGTTACCTCAGACCCGATATCGCAATCGTTGACGGCACCGTTGGGTTACAGGGGAACGGCCCCGGTGGCACTAATTCTGTCCCGCTCGGCATTGCCGTTGCAAGTGGCGATGCCTTCGCAGCAGACGCTGTCACCTCAAAGGCGATGGGATTTGAACCGTTGGAGATTGGACTCTTCCATTATGCAAATGAGATAGGTTACGGCACCGCCGATTTGGATAAAATTGAGGTTGTCGGCCCCAGTATCGACTCCGTTGCGATACCGTTTAAACCGCATGAAACCGCTGAACTCCAGCTACAATGGCATGAAGCGAACTACGCCCAATACCTTAACGCGCATGCATAAAAGGAGAATTATGAAACGTTTCTATAGGACATTGCTGCTGTTCTCATTCATCCTCATTACGCCCACCTGGGCGTGGTGGGGTGGGGGACACGATATCCTCACACAAGCAGCGATACAAACCCTCCCTGAGGAGATGCCCGAATTTTTCCGGACCGCTACAGCCCAGAAAATGATTGCACACTGTACTTACGACCCGGATATATCGAAAGAGCGCCATACACCCCATGCACGAGCCGCTGAATACGGCGAACACTACTTTGATCTGGAGCTTATCAAGGACAATCCGATACCAGCGAATCGAAACGATTTTATTAAACTGTGTGCAGCATTAGAACTTGAACCGAGTAAAGTCGGCTTCCTGCCTTATGCACTCGCTGAATGGACAGAAAGACTCGCCGTCGCTTTCGCTGAACATCGTAAATGGCCAGATAATCAGATAATCCGATACAAATGTTTTGTATACGCAGGTTTCCTCGCACACTACGCACAGGACATGTGTCAACCGTTGCATCTAACAGTGAATTTCGACGGAATCGTCCAGAAAGATGGAACGCGCCTCCATAGAGGTATCCATGAAAAGGTCGATTCGGCTGTTGAAACTCTGAAACTGAACCCGACCGACCTTGCGAAAGCGCAGGAAGTAAAACATGTTGGCGATTTGATGCCCGCTATTGCTGAACAGATTAAGGCAGGATACGGCTTAGTAGACAACGTTTACAACCTCGTCGAAGACTTTCAAAATCTCAAACAGCCCTCACCGGCTTTGGTTGATTTCACAACGGAACGTTCACGCGAAGCGGTGCGTTGGACCGCCTCCCTCTACCTCACCGCGTGGAAATTATCTGAGAACTTACAGCTGCCAGGGTGGCTCGAACGCTAAAAATTAACTTGACACGCTATCGCCCTCATGGTATCCTTAATTTTATGGAAGAAAAAAACAATTTACCCGATATTATTCCGAACGCTGTCTTCGATTTAGGAGAACTCGGATGTGGCGACCTTATCATCGCACTCCTAAAATCCATGAGAACTCTTGAACCGGGACAGATAGCACAAATCCGCGCACTCGACCCAGGCGCACCTGTGGACATCGCGGCATGGTGCAACATGAAAGGCAATGAACTTCTTGCAGATTGTTGCGGAGAAGACAATGCCTATTTTTATATCAAAAAAGGAGATAATTCTTAATGGCTAAGTTGATGATTAGCATCACACACGCGAAAGATAACACCGACAAAGCGACCGTCGGGTTCGTCGTCGCTAACGCATCCGTCGCATCCGGCGTTGAGACGGTTGTATTCCTCAGCACGGAGGGGGTTCATCTTTCGCAAAACGGATACGCCGAGCCCATTCACGAAGAGGGTTTCGCACCACTACAACAGCTCATGGATGATTTCGTTGAAGTAGGTGGAACCATTTGGGTCTGTTCCCCCTGTTTCAAAAAGCGGAACCTTGATGCAGATAACCTTGTGGAAGGGGCACTCATTGTCGGAGGTGCGAAGGCTGTTGAATTCTTAACCACCGGCGGCTCTAGTATTACCTATTGACACCGAGGCAAGGAGTTCCTGCTGCCCGCAGTAGAAACATCCGACCGGGCTCGGTTGAGCCCAGCTTGCTCGAAGAAAATCCCTCCCCCTTTTGGCGACGCTGTCCACAGAATTCCGCTGGGAGGGATTTTCGCTATAAAACACACCCCGCTGGATTTCCGTTTTCATTAAAACACCTACAGGACAAAATAAAAAAATGCGCGAAGAAGATTTACACGCACCAGACTCACTACAAACACCCCATATCTGCGAAGGTGGAAACCTTGACTGCGGTTCCGGGCTACTCCTGCTCATTCGTAAATCCATGGAGAAGGTGCCGGATGGTGAAGTCCTCGAAATTCGCAGTACAGAGATTAGTGTCAAAGAAGACCTACCCGCGTGGTGTCGAATGACCGAAAATCCATATCTCGGATGGCGCGCCGCAGCAGCACATAACAAATACTTCGTACAGCGCGGCGAAGCGGAACAGGATGCAGATGCCGCTTATGAACAAGCGCGAGATTACAAATGGCAAACCCGTATCCATTGGGATGGCGGGTTACAGGCAAAGGTCTTCTGCCGAAACCATTCCTGGACAGTCGGCCAACCTGCTAGCTTTGACGTACGAGATGCCGCCCCAAGTGCAGTGGAATACGTCCTCGGCGCACTCGGCGCGTGTTTAGCGATGGGATTCCAGATACGCGCCTCACAGCAGAAAATAGAAATTGATGAATTGGAAATCTCCTTAAGCGGTCAAATTGACAACATCTTCGTTTTTCTCGGCACCGAACAGGGGGGACATAGCGGTTTCAAAGCCGTGCAAGGCACAATTTATGTCGCATCGGATGCAGACGATGACGTTTTAGAAACCCTCTGGCAGGAAACCCTCACCGCCTCCCCCGTGACGAATACGTTGACGCGGGATGTTAATATAGATGTTGATCTCCGCGTGATATAGGAAAAATTATGACACAGCTTCTTGAAAAAATGCTCAATGAGGTCTATAAATTGCCCCCTGAAAAACAGGACGCTATTGCTTTGATAATTCTTGAGGAACTTGAAGATGAGCAGCGATGGGACAAAACTTTTGCTGAATCGCAGGAAGTACTAGCCCAACTTGCTCAAGAAGCCCGCGATGATATTAAAGCAGGACGTGTGAAAAAAATGGGGTCGTATCTGACCGAGAATTTTATCGCCCGTCAAAACACACGCGAAATCCACTCTTCCACGCTTCCAGCTGTGAACCTATCTGACCTCGTATCATGCTTCCATCCTTCCCTCTATCATGTACAAAAACTTTACACACTCGACTGCTGATTCCTTCCTTGCATTTTTCCAGACACTGTGCTATAATTCATCGAACAAAACAAAGGAGCTGAACAGTGAACAATTTACCACAATTTCCCGTAACCGTTGTCGGCAGCATGCCCCGCTCGAGAACGGTAGCACGCGCATTACGAAACAGACAAAAAAACCGCATAACAGATGCCGACTTTAACGCCATAGCAGACGAAGCCGTCATCGAAAGCCTCAAATTGCAAGAAACAACCGGCGTAGATATCGTCAGCGATGGCGAACAACGCCGCGACAACTTTTATTCCTTCATCACCGAGTGTATTGACGGCATCCGACTGATGACACTCGCCGAAATGCTCGACTATGTCGAAGATAAAGCCGCCTTTGAACAACTACTCAACGCGTTAGATGTTCCCGCGTTTGCCCTGAAAAACCCCGTCGTTGATGGAAAGTTAGCACGGACCGCCCCGCTCGTTCTTGACGATTACCGCTTTCTTAAACAGCATACAACTAAACCGATTAAAGTGACCCTGCCCGGGCCGTATCTCTTAACCCGTTCCATGTGGGTGAAAAAATTATCCTACGAATTCTATCCCGATAAAGAATCTCTAGGCGATGATGTTGTAGCAGTGCTACGTCAAGAATTGCGAGAATTACAGGACGCAGGCTGCGAATTTGTCCAATTTGATGAACCTGTCCTAACCGAAGTCGCCTTCACCGGCCCGCATGAAACGCATACGTTTATGTGCGCCGCGCTTTCCGAAAAAAGCAGCCCAGAAGAGGAACTCAATTTTGCAGTTGAACTCATGAATCGCGTCGTTGCGGGGATAGATGAAAACATGAAGACCGCGCTCCATGTTTGCCGCGGCAACTGGAGTCAGCAGGAGGAAGTCCTACTCCGCGGCTCTTACGACCTGCTAATCCCCTATTTCAGCCGAATGAACGTAAATCAGTTCGTGCTGGAATACGCCACGGAACGTGCTGGCAGCATCGACGTCCTCGGTGAACTGCCCACCGATAAGGAGATTGGGCTAGGTGTTGTTGACCCACGGACTACCGAAGTGGAATCCGTTGACTTCGTATTAGACAAGGTGCACGCGCTTTTAAAGCATCGCACTCCTGAACAGATATATCTCAATCCGGATTGTGGTTTCGGGACATTCGCTGACCGGCCCGTAAACACGACAGAAATCGCCACCCAAAAACTACAGGTCATCCATGATGCTGCCGAAATATTACGTGCAGAGGTGCAATAGATAGCACACGGTTTGAAGGCATCAATATTTTAACACCCCTTGCTTTTTTTTCGGTATTTATGCTATAATTTCTTCAGTCTGAATTTTATAGAGCAAAGGAGGGGGTTAAATTGATAAATTTATATGGAGCAGCTTATGATAGAATACAACTGCTTCGCCACTTAGGAGACATCTCACAGGTTGCCGAAGCCAAAGTGTATCAGCTGAACGATGGAAATGAAAAAGGCACAGACGCTGTCGGTTTTCGTACCGGGTCCGGTTTAAACTTCACCGTGCTGCCGAACCGTGGATTAGATATTTCCCAGGCAGATTACAACGGGATACCTTTGTGCTGGCGTTCCAGTACCGGTGATGTCGCAGCAGCACATTATGAACCTGATGGGCTCGGTTGGTTACGTGGATTCTATGGCGGATTGCTTACTACGTGCGGCATGACACAAGCGGGCGCACCGAACGTCGATGGAGAAGAGGCACTCGGGTTGCACGGTAGAGTCTCTCACATCCCCGCAAAAAACGTATGGGTCGACAGCCGATGGGAGGGCGACCGATACATCTTATGGGCACAAGGAAAAGTCACAGAAACGGCTGCCTTAGGCGAACATCTCTGTCGAACCCGCCGCATCTGGACAGAATTGGGGTCACACACCCTGCATATTGAGGACATCGTCGAAAACCTTGGCTATCAGGATTGCCCACACATGTATCTCTTTCACATTAACGTCGGATTTCCGATCCTTGCCACGGGAAGCGAGCTCATCGCACCCTCTTCAAAGATAACCCCACGAGATGAACACGCTAACAACAACTTGACCAATTCTAACATCGGAGAACCCCCTACCGCAGATTTCCAAGAACAGGTCTACTATCACGAAATGCAACCTGACGTAGACAATCATATCCGCGTCGCACTCGTCAATCGCGGTTTTAACAACGGCAACGGCATCGGTGTTTCAGTGCGATACCATAAAACACAATTCCCTCACTTCGTCCAATGGAAAATGTGCGGAGAAGGGGCGTACGTCATGGGCTTAGAGCCATCAAACTGTCGAGTTGCGGGCAGAGCCATGGAACGCCAAAACGGTACCCTACAATACATTGAACCCGGCGGCCGCCGACACTACGAAGTCGAAATCGGTGTGCTGACCTCTAATGCTGAAATTGATGCACTTGAAGCAAAAATCGCAGCAACCTAAAACTTACACTTAAAAAGGAGAAATCAGTTATGATTAAACGTTTGCCTTTACCCATACTTCTGTTGGCACTTCTGACAACGCTTCTGTTTGCTAACCCGCATGTCGCTCAAGCCCTACCAGAAGCATCCTCTAGTGCCGCTGAGTCTGCATCAGCAGATAAACCCGCACCAAAACTTAACAACATCGCAGCGATAATTCCAGACGACAGCGTACTCAAGCTTATTCCAGAAAAAGCCCTCGGACTCATTTACTGCACCAGTCTGTTTGAATTGGATAATAAGATTAACATGCTGGCATTAGAACTCATGCCGCAGGCAGGAGCTCCGCCAGATATCCTCGCAGAAATTTTGGCTGACGCTTTCGGGGCAGGCTTCGAGAGCTTATCCGAACTTGAAGAAATCGGACTCGATCTCAAAAAAGATTTCGCTATCTTTTTCAACAGTCTTGACCCGATGAGTCTCTCCGCAACCGTACACCTGACCGACCCTGAAATGATGCTACAGGTCATTGAAGCGGAAGCGGAAGGAAGTACGCCCACCGAATACAACGGCGTAACCTACTGGAGCACCGAGGAAGGCAGCGGCAACTTCGCTATCCTAGAGAATACGCTTATCTACTCACAAGAGGCTGAAGTTTGTGAAAATATTATCGATATCCGAAGCGGGACAAAGCACGGTATCATACACAACCCTGATTACAGCACATTTCTTACCGATATTGTCGAAGGCACAAACCAATTGGCCGCCTACTTTGACCTACAATCCATCATCGCTCCCTTCAGCGAAACTATGCAGCAAGAATTGGAATCAACCCTCGATGCTATGGAAAGCGACCCCACTTCTATGGAAGCCGTACCCGTCGCCAAAAGTGTGTTTGACATGGTAGTCCAACTCGTTGAGGAATTAAAATCTATCAGTGCAACACTCCAAGTAGATGGCACCGATGTGCAATTGGCACCACACCTGAAATTTAGTAGTGATGGTAAAATTCAAGAGGCACTAAAACAGATGCCCAACGCTGAATTGAGCCTCCTCAATCAATTACCCAATAAAGCCTTTTTGAACGGTAGCTTCCAAGGTAATCCAGAATTGCTGTTTGATTGGAGCATGAAATGGCTTAAAGGTTTTACAATGGATGAATCAGGCGTTACCGTCTCAGTAGATGACGCAGATGATGAGCAGAATGTAGATTGGGAAGCACTCAAAGAGGAAATGAGAGAGGTCTATGATGCCTTAGAAGACGAATGGAGCATCACCGCTAATATTAACGATAGCATCATTCCCGATTATTTGGTCATATACGGCTTGAAAGATGAACAGAAAGTCAAAACCTACTATGACGAGAAATTTTTGCATAATACGCACAAAATGATGCAGATGATCAAAAATAGCGCAGGCGACCTTCCACAGTTTAGTATGTACGACGGGGCTTATGTCGGCGAGCCAATACTGCATAACGAGGTTGAGATTAAGACGTTCGTCTTTCCCAATTTCGGCACAGTTTTCCCAGAGATGCCCCCTGAAATCGATGGTATTTTTCCGCAGGAATGGCATTGGTCTTATGCTATCTCAGATGGCCAGCTCTTCTTCGCGGTAGGCGGCCCAAAACTAATTAAGGCCGCATTGGATGTCAAAGCAGAAACGGGAGAAAGCCTCGCTAACAACATGAGTTATCAGAAACTCGTTGAGAAGCTAGGAACAGATAACAATCTCCTTTTTGGAATATCGCCATTGACAATGGTAAACAGTGCTGTGGAAATTATTATAGCCAATACCGATCCGAATACCGCCGCACAAATGCAAATGCTCTCCGGTATGCTAATGGCAATTCCTGAAAAGTACAGCTTCGGTTTTTCTGCCAAAGTTCAGGAGGGCGGAATCGGCGCAAAACTACTCATCACCCTCGGTGACTTCAAACAGCTGATCGAAACGGTAATGATGTTCTCACAAATGGAACAGATGCAATAAATCCCAACCAGACTCGCTCACAATCACCCTTGTGGGCGAGTTTTTTATCACCGTTCGTAGTAGGGAAACCATTCATTGCCCGTCGATTAACGAAATATTTATCGTACCCGCGCATCCTTTATCTCTCCCCACTGCGTAGGCATCTTCTTTTGCGGAGCCACAGGTAACGCACCCCCTATCCAATCCGGCTCCACCTCATGACTCGAATGACGTGTTAACCGCCTAAGCTGTCCTTCATCAATGTCATATCGATAGATGTCATGATTTTCCTTTTCCAGCCCACCCAGTCCGCCTGCTGAAAAAAGAATAGCGCGTCCATTATCCATCCAACATTTCCCTGAAACAACCCATTCGCCACCAATTTTCGTCTTAATATCAATCTCCGTTTTTCCGCCACCTCTTCGATGCAGAATCACAAAACGTTCGACCGGAGTTACTAACGGTCCCTTTGATTCATGGTACAGAATTCGCCGTCCATCCGGCGACCAGCGCGGTGTGTGTCTGAAAACAGGTCCAGCTTCTACAGCAACATCAGGAAGCAACAGCTGTAGGTTCGTTCCATCTGCAGACATCACCCAAATGTTTTTCACTGCAATTCCAGCTCCACCAAATATGGCCCTAAAAATGGCAGCAAGGTCCGATATGGGCCTCTCATAGATAATCTCTTTTCCATCCGGCGACCAATCCGGAGCGGTAGAGAAGTGAGACCTTTCAATGCCTGTCAACTGTTTGCTGATCCGGCTCCCCAAATCCATCACATAAATCTCTGTATTGGTAGGATGAATCCAGTGCATCTTATCACGGTTCGACTGATAGGCAAGGCGCGTTCCATCGGGGGACCAGGTGGGAAACCCGCTGCTTCCGCCATTGTCTGTGAGTCGCCGTAGGTTGGTACCGTCTGCGTTTATGAGGAATAACTCATACTTTTCTGTATCTTCAGACAGACTTCTATGAAAAGCGATCCGTTTTCCATCCGGCGACCAGCGCGGACTCCCATCTTTCCACCGTGTATCCGTTATTCTGCGTTTGCTTCCCCCGTTATCGTTCATGACGTAAATATTCCCATCTGAAACATAGACGATTTTCGCGTCAGCGATGTTTTGAACCGATAACAGAAGGATTAAACATATTAGCAACTGTGAGATAAAGAGCAGCTTTGGATATTTCATCGTTTGCCTCCTTTCCGATTTTGTATAAAAAATGAAAATGTGCTATAATGGTTTCCTACACTTTAGGAGGAACACCTTGATTAACGAAGCGCGCCTCAAAACAATTCTGACCCAATTTCGCGACCTACGTCTTCTCGTCATCGGGGATTTTTATCTGGATGCTTACTGGTATATAGACAAAACGCGTGCTACACTCTCATTGGAAACACCGTGGCATACCAATCCCGTCGTTGAACAACGTTATAGCCCCGGCGCAGCAGGAACTGTTACAAACAACCTGAACGCATTAGGAGTAGGCACAGTCTATACGTTAGGCGTTATCGGCGAAGATGGATTTGGCGAGACACTCCTAAATCACCTACAAACGAACGGCTGCCGCACAGACTTTATGATACAAGCACCGAATTGGGTTACGCCCACCTATCTCAAACCGATTCACCGGGGCTATGAAGACATAGAAACGGAGGGACCCCGGTTCGATATTGAAAACCAAACACCGATGACAGCCACGGTTGAAACCGCTGTCATAGACGCGCTTCAAACGTGTATGTCCCTCGTTGATGGCATAATTATCGCCGATCAGGTGTCTCATGAGAATTTAGGAGTTATTACCAACCGTGTGCGAAAAACCCTGTGTGAGCTTGCATCAGCGTCCCCTGAAAAGATTTTTTTCGCCGATTCCCGCACCCGCATCGGCACTTACCGAAACGTAATCATTAAACCGAACCGGTTTGAAGCCAAACGTGCAATTGCCCCAGATTGGAACGGAAACACCGTCGACAACGAAGAGGCAAAAGAGTGTGCACTTGCACTCGCGCAACGAACGCAAAAGACAGTATATGTCACACTTGGCGAAGACGGTATCCTTGTCTGCCATAACGATAACCTTACGCATATCCCCGGCATTCCGATAGATGGCAAAATCGACCCAGTGGGTGCGGGGGACAGTGTTTCGGCAGGCCTCGTCCCGACGCTTTGTACCCTCGGCTTGGATGCAGCTGTCGAAGCAGCATATATCGGAAACCTTGCCGCCTCAATTACCGTGACAAAAATTGGCACAACCGGCACTGCCTCCCCCGAGGAAGTCCTTAAACAATACCGGAGCCTAGATAGATGAACGTTTTTGACGCTATTAAACACCGCCGGAGCTATCGTGATGAATTTCAGAACCGACCGCTCGAGGCGGATGACCTCAATCAGTTAATAGAAGCAGCGCGTTGGGCACCTTCTCCCTTTAACGTTCAACCCTGGGAGCTGCTCATCATTCAGGAGCCTGATGGGAAAGCAGCCCTCGCCGAGGTAACAGAAACCGCCATCGTAGAACAGTTCAAAGATGCAAAATTTCTAGACGACAACAGCCGTTGGATGCGTTTGACCGAAGCGGAATGGGAAACACAAGGCGATGGTGTCCTGCTCACGGACCATGTTACACTGCCGAAACCGCTTCAAAACGACCCCGAAAAACTGAAACCGCTGTTGAAAAATGCCAAATCCTTGTCGTTTTTGGGACACTTGGGAGGCGGAAAACTGCCGGCGAAAGAGATTGCTGAACAGGTCCGCAACGCCTCACTGCTCATGTTAGTGACAATGAATTGCAAAAGGTATCCACCGGGTGAGGGAGCTACACGTTGGATGTGGTTAAGTATGGGCATGTCAATTCAGAACATGCTTCTTACAGCGACAGCACTCGGCATCGGTGTGCAATTTGTCAGCGCACCTTTGGAAAGCGAATCGAACCGTGACAAGCTCCGCAACCTTTTCAATATACCCGCCTCTCACGAAGTTATCACGTTACTCAGAATTGGCTACATTGATTTAGAAGCGAATAAACGTTCTGTCAGAGTACCCCCCTCCGATTTCGTGCATTTTGAAAAGGTTGAGTAGAAGGTAGGGCAGGGACGGTGCCCCACCCCCATAAGAAAAAAAGAACATTACTCCTGGGCTTGGCGATTTTCCAATAACTCTTTAAGCACTGCCTTTTTCTTCTTCAATCGGCGTTTTTGACGTTGGCGAATCTGTGTCCGCCTTCTAGTCTGTCCACTTTTACTCCGTGGCATCAATTTCTCCTCCTTCTTCAATAGTTTTAGCGAGATACATTAAAGCAGATTGGCAATGCGTCTCAAGTTCCACCATTGCCGCTGTTAATTCGGATTCAGAATATGCATGAAGCTGCAACCGGTTCTCGGTTACCGTGATATAACACGCTTGAGGCACATTGAAAAAATCGAGTTGTGTTGCAGTCTCTTTTTGGAGTGTGTTTCCCTCCCACACCTCAAACACGTCCCGGATTGCTAAACCCTCAAAATTTTTATAGAGTGCTTTCGCTGGCAGCGAATCGGGTGACGGTATTGGTAGGGCTATACCTAGCTGCGGTGTTTCTTGGGAATTTATCAAGGCATCAGCAGCAAGCTCGGGCGGTGTCGGGGTTACGTCTGTCTGTGCAAGCTCCCCTTCGAAAACAGCGGGCATTTCTTGGACAATATCAACATTTGACAATAGATTTGCTACCGCTTCCTCTTCACACACATCCTCATATTCGGCACTCCCCATTTCCAGAACTTCCGAAAGGACAACCTTGAAGTTAGGATGCTCCGCATAAATAGGCGTCGGACGCTCCACCACTTGCTGTAGTGTTTGGATACCGATGCTCTGAATCAACGGGTGTTCTGCAAAATATTCCGAGGGTACCACTTCAAAGAAAGCCTGTGCAACGTTTGCTACATCCGCACGGTTCCGATGTCCTATACGTCTGAGGCGGTTTTCACATGCAGTCAATGCCCGGGATAAGTTACGCAAAAACTCAGGTGTAATTAAATGCGGTAAAACATCCGTTTGAAACCGTATACATGCCACCTCCGCAAGGTTTGGTGGTAGGTCCCAAAGGTTTGATGGCGTATCCCAATCGCTTGCTTCAACATCCGGCTCCTCCACCACAACGTCTGAGGGCGTTTCAGGTTCGAAACCCTGCTCACTGTCTCTGAGCAAATTCACGACGTGTGTGTGCATTAAGTCGAAGTCAAAATATAAACCTTCAAGTTCCGGTTCATCAAGCAATTCACGACTATTAAGAAGGGACGTTTGCAAATGTTCCCGGTCAAATTTTCCGTGCGGAATTCGCCGTTGCTTTTCTATTGCTAACTGTTTCTGTCTGGTTTTTCGGTTGCGATTGCGTTTTTCGCGTTTACGCGCAACATTCGCCGACCGGCGCTTTTTTTTCGCCATAATAATATTTTTAGTTGTAACCAAATTATTTTTCTTCTCGTACGGGAAACCAATCCAATTGTAACATATTATTTAAGTATACATCAACACAATTTTATTGTCAACTTTAATTTCATGGTATAGGAAAATTTCAAAACAAATTTGACACCCCCCCCCTTTTTATGATATTATTAAGGAATATTAGTTAGAATTTTTTGGGGTAAGGAAAAGCTGTCATGTCAAACGTGTTTGAAATATTAAAGGAACGCGGTTTCGTACAGCAGTGTACGAACGAAGAAGTTGTCTCTCGTCTATTGTCGGAGAATCAACTGACCTATTACATCGGTTTCGATGCAACAGCGGAGAGTCTTCATGCAGGGAGCCTCGTCCCAATTATGGCGATGGCACATCTGCAACGCGCCGGACATACGCCAATTGCAATCATCGGAGGGGGAACAACGATGATTGGCGACCCAACAGACAAAACCGAAATGCGACCGATGATATCCGCTGACCAGATCGAAATAAACGGCGCAGGCATCCTTGAACAGCTAAAGCGTTACCTGCATTTTGATAACGACGCAGGAATGTTCCTGAACAATGCCGAATGGTTGCTTTCGCTAAACTATATTGAATTCCTACGTGATATCGGTAAACATTTTCGCGTTAATGAGATGCTCCGAGCCGAAGGCTATCGACAACGGCTTGAACGCGAACTCGGACTCTCATTCCTTGAATTTAATTACCAACTGCTGCAAGCTTACGATTTCTTGTACCTTTTCCGGCAGTATGGATGTGTTCTCCAACTCGGCGGCGATGACCAATGGGGCAATATCCTTGCAGGGGTTGACTTGGTACGCAGGATTGAAGGCGAACGGGCACACGCGCTAACCTTTCCACTCTTAACAACAGCTAGCGGCACGAAAATGGGAAAAACGGCTGAGGGCGCAGTCTGGCTCGACGCGAACCGAGTATCCCCATACCAATTTTATCAATATTGGATTAACACCGATGACAGGGATGTCAAGCGATTCTTAGCCTATTTTACCTTCTTACCGATGGATGAAGTACACCGACTCGGCAGTTTGGAACATGATGAAATACGGGAGGCAAAAGCAGTACTCGCTTACGAAACCACGAAACTTGCACATGGAAAAATTGAGGCAGACAAAGCACAAGAAACCTCTCGCGCCGCATTCGGCGGGGGCGGCCCTGTACTCGATGCAATGCCTACCACGACTATCTCTATAGACCGACTTAACGCAGGTATTCCGGTAATAGAGTTATTCCATGAAGTCGGGTTAACTACCTCGCGAAGCGAAGCAAGACGGCTAATCCAGCAAGGCGGGGCCTATATCAATGAGGACCAGTGTAAGGCAATAGATTTTGTTGTTAACACCAATCTGCTGGAAGAAAACGGTTTGCGCCTCCGTGCTGGCAAAAAACGTTATCATCGCGTTGTGCTTGAGGACGCTTAGGACAATTTAGATGCAGACTACAAATTATATAAGTTTTGTGTAAAAAATAAAAAAATTTGACTTGCATCATAAATTGTGTTATAATATAATTTGTTTGTTTCTCTTAAACACTTTTTTACGTATAACGTCTTAATAGGAATTTTAAATAATGCAAACGTGTGAACGGACTATCATCACTACAGCACAGCGCACAGCGGCATTTTCACGGGCTGGCTATTTTTACCTTTGGGCACTTTTTACGCTCGGGTTATACCCGTACTTGTACTGCGGCCGCCGGTGGTGATAGTGCGTAAGCGCATAAAATGATACTTTAACTAACACCGCCCAAGGCCAAAATCAATTCGGCCTTGGGCGGGTATTTTTTTAACGGACCCGTAGTATTGATTTGAATTTGAATCAGAATTATTTTTTGGAGGAAATAGAGAACCATGGTAATCGTTACGAAAACGGATGCCACCCCTGCTAATATTGACGCGGTTGTCAAACGGATTGAAGACGCAGGGTTGAAAGCACAAGTGTCAACTGGTGAACAACGCACCGTAATCGGTGTTATAGGCGATAAATCATTACTTGGCGATATTCCGCTGGAATCCATGTCCGGTGTTGAACGCACAATGCCGATTACTGCCCCGTTTAAGTTAGCAAGCCGCGAATTTCGGAAGGAACCCACGGTTATCGCTTCCAATGGCACAAAAATTGGAGGCCGACGGTTGGCAGTTATGGCGGGACCGTGTGCAGTAGAAAGTACAGAACAAATCGTAACTATTGCACAGCACGTGAAAAAAGCAGGTGCCGGTTTTATTAGAGGCGGTGCATTTAAACCGCGCACAGGGCCTTACAGTTTCCAAGGCTTCGGAGCAGACGCACTCAAAATGCTGGTCGCCGCGAAAGAAGAGACAGGCTTGGGCATCGTCACCGAAGTCATGACACCGCATGAGGTTGACCTCGTTGGTGAATATACAGACATCTTTCAACTCGGCACGCGGAACATGACCAATTTCTACCTATTACGCGAAGTGGGACGCGCGCAAAAACCTGTTATCCTAAAGCGTGGCCTCGCTTCAACGATTGAGGAATGGTTGCTTGCCGCCGAATATATCCTCGCTGAAGGAAATCCAGATGTCATGCTGTGTGAACGCGGCATCCGTACCTTTGAACCCCGCACCCGAAACACACTTGACCTCAACGCGGTCCCCCTCATTCACGAGCTGAGTCATCTCCCCATCATCGTCGATCCGAGCCACGGCACCGGCATTCGAAGTCTGGTGTGCGATATGACAAAAGCCTCCGTCGCAGCAGGCGCGGACGGTTTACTGCTCGAAGTTCATCACGACCCTGATCGGTCCATGACAGGGGATGGGGCACAGTCGCTGTTCCCGGATCAATTTGAAACGTTGATGCGCGAACTCAAACCGATTGCTATCGCTGTCGGTCGAGAAATTTAAGCAGATACAACGGCGAGCATCTCCTATTGAGAGGGGATACGTTTCTTGGAGGAAAACAGCCGTGACTGATTTTGAAACTAACCAAGACAAGGTTTACATTTTTGATACAACGCTACGCGATGCTGAGCAGACCCCCGGAGCCGCCCTCGGTATTGAGGAAAAGCTGGAGATTGCCAAACATCTCGCTAAGCTCAACGTCGATGTCATTGAAGCTGGCTTTCCGATTTCATCGCCCGGTGATTTTGACGCGGTACAACGGATAGCTAACGAGGTTGAAGGGCCCGAAATTTGCGCGCTTTCCCGCGTTGTGGAGAAAGACATTACAGCCGCCTGGAAAGCAATTCAGGACGCGCCCCGAGCACGTATCCATACATTTGTGGGCACATCTTCCATTCACATGGAACGTATCACACGCACAACCCCAGAACGAACGTTACAGATGGCGGTTGATGCTGTCGCTTACGCAAAGAGTTTATGTGCTGAACACCCAGATGCCACCGTCGAGTTTTCACCGATGGACGCAGGACGGACTGAGCTGGCGTACCTCTACAAAGTGGTCGAAGCTACTATTGCCGCAGGCGCGACCGTTGTTAACATCCCAGAAACCGTCGGATGGACGGTGCCATCGGAGTTTGGTGACCTGATTAAAGGTATCATGGAGAATGTACCGAACGTTAACGATGCCATTATTAGTGTCCACTGTCATAACGATTTAGGATTAGCAGTGGCAAACAGCCTGAGTGCAATTGAACAGGGCGCGCGGCAGGTAGAGTGCACTATCAACGGGCTCGGTGAACGGGCGGGGAATACATCCCTAGAAGAGATTGTCATGGCAATCCGAACCCGGCGAGACTACTTCAAAACGTACTACACCGATATTAACACCAAAGAAATTGTACCCATCAGCAAGCGAGTGAGCCGCACCATGGGGATTGCGGTGCAACCGAATAAGGCAATTGTAGGCGAGAACGCTTTTGCACACAGTTCGGGCATTCATCAAGATGGCATTATTAAGTCGCGTGTAACGTTTGAAATCATCGACCCGAAAGAGGTTGGGTGGCAAGAGAGCCAGCTGATTCTCAGCCCACGCTCCGGACGCAATGCTCTGCGACACCGTCTCAGTGAACTCGGTTACGAAATCGCACCGGAACAACTGGAGAAGGTTTATGAACGATTTCTGCGGGTTGCCGACAAGAAAAAAGCGGTACACGATGCGGACCTTGAAGCGATTATGAGCGATGAGATTCGCGCAGTACCCGCTGTCTTCGAATTGGACTACATTCAGGTAGTGAGTGGGACAAAGATTGCGTCTACAACCACGGTCGGGATTCAGACAGAGGAAGGCATTGTGGAAAATGCTGCCACGGGGGATGGACCGGTTGATGCCGCCTTTAAGGCGATTAACCAGATTGTCAAAATTCAACTGAACCTGATCGATTACCAGCTCCGTTCTGTGACGGAAGGCGAAGATGCCATCGGTGAGGTCATGTTGAAGATACAGGACAACGGACACATCATCACAGGGCACGGCGCAAGCACAGACATTATTGAAGCGAGTGCAAAGGCGTATATCCACGCTGTCAATAAGTTAATTCAACTCCGCGCAGAGGGATAATTTCAATCGATATCGGTATTCGGTTATCTTATACCATTTCTAATTGAAAATGTCTCTTTATTGTAGCATAAACTTCCAGTTTGTGCCTCTTTATCGTAGCATAAACTTTTAGTTTGGGTCTTCCGTTCTCCGTTTCATTTCTAACAATCGGTAATGATAGAATAAGTAATAAAAATGGTATAACATAAGAATTTACCGAGTGAACCACTTATACCAAATTTATCTGATTCATCGTGTTCACGGATCGCTCCGCTGGAGCGGAATAATGAAAAGAACAAGCCGGATTGTGTTAATTTGGTATTAGTCCCAGTATTCGGGCGACAAGCCCGCTCCTCAAGGACGATATATTTATAGAAAACAACGCAACCCAGACAGACTAAACCCCAGTATTCGGGCAAACAGCCCGCTCCTTAAGGGTGATATGTTTATAGAATGTTGACTTATGGCCGGATGTGAAGACGATGAATCAAATAAATTTGGTATTACTCGATATCGAAACAAAAAAGTACAGCCGCGGGAAATCAAATAGCAGAGTCAGGCGAAAAGGGGTGCCCCGTAGTGTCAACCGACACAGCAGGGCTACCGGAGAAACAGTAGCAAAACGCTGTTCACTTCTCCGCTTTTATCTCTCCCCATTCCACCTCTAACTTGCCCTCCGGAGAAACGGAGAAGGTCCCTAGCAACCAATGCGGATCGAACTCTCTATGTGGCGTGTCTGTGACTTGTGTCCACTTCCCCGTTGAGATTTTATACCGATAGATGTCATAATTGCGAAGCTTTGCCGGTGTATCCCACCCTGTTAGGTCTGCGGAAAAGAGAATTTCAGTGCTATCCGCTGCCCAGCAGGCGGAGGTGGATAACCACCAATCTTTGGGGATGTTCAACTTCTGCGGATTTCCACCGTTTTTGTCAACCACAATCAGATGATTCGCAAGTCTAACTACCCGATCCTTTTCATATCTCTTATGAGATTCATAATACATAACGTGTTTGCCATCTGGAGACCAACGCGGCGCGTATTTCGATATCACCGTATCACCGATGAGATGCGGTTGAGGCCCATTGAGAAACGGACGTGTATTTTTACCAACCACATCCGTAATGTAGATATGTCTACCGCCCCCTGTGATAACCTGTTCATGCACAATATGACGACCATCCGGAGACCAACTCGGACGCGAGGAAAACGCATCGTTGTCTACATTCTCTGTCAGTTGTCTAATGTTGCCAGTAGACAGTTCTATAATATAGATTTCCGGCCAGCCACCCCTGCTGCTCGAAAATGCTAGGTGCCGACCCTCCGGGGACCAAGTATGAAATCCATCGTTTACGGGGTGATGAGTCAGGCGACGCTCATTACTGCCATCCGCATCCATGATAAAGATATCATACTGCTGGGCATTCGGATTTTCCGCTGTCGGTCCTAGGTTGCGTTCAAAAGTAATGTAGTTCCCATCTGGAGACCAGCGCGGCCTGTATTCCGAAACCGGTGTATTCATGAGTTGTCTCACATTGCTACCATCGTCGTTCATGATGTAAATGTCACTTCGTCCGGTGGGGCTGGCTCTGAAAACAATCACCGCATGTGAGGCACCTATTTGAACCAGGATTGACAACATGAGGAAGAGAATATTAAATTTCCAGTGTGTATACCTTGATAGCATAACTTACCTCCTAAAACCCATGATAGGCGGAACACCTTGTGTCTCCCCTATCATGTAGGATGAAAGGGAATTCTTAATCAGCATCAATCCAAAATTCCAACCTGGCCTCCATTTTAACGTTCAAATCGGCTTCCTTCCGCACAGCCGTATAGGCTTCGATGATATACTCACCTTCATTTTCGCCACTACAGTCTACACCCCGCACGTCAGGGTGCCAATAGCACTCGCCATTTTTGCTAAGCCGAGGCAGTGCCAATGTATCCTGATCAACGGGTCTTATGCTTATGATGTCACCCCGGTTGTCTCGCCTCAGGACTTCCGAAACACCATGCTGGAACTCGTAATTATGGTCAGTATCAAAGCCGAGATGGTTCATTATCTGAAACCAATGCGAACTTGAAGTCCGACCTGTCTCTGAGTCATATCCTAAATCTCCAACCCAGACAGAAGCCCACATATTCAGTAATCTATCTTCGCCCCTGCCAGTCACCCAGGGCCACCACTTCTCGTTAGCATGGACAAGCTCGCTACCAGGGATAAACAAACTTATTGCCAATAGGCTGCCTATAATAAAGGCCCACACTTTGAATGACGTTCTCATTTTACATTCTCCTTATTTTGGATCTCTTTAAAGAAACCCGTTTTTGGAAAAAATCAACGGAGGGTTTTACATAACCAATGATTTAAGCAGACTACACAATAACCCTCTGAATCATGCAGCTAGCTAATAATCTTAAAATATGATAACATTTTGCCCAAAAAAATCAATAGGAAACGATACAACGTCCAGGGTGATTTAGTTTGAAGAGCGGGCCGTTGGTTTCCCAAATACCGGTCTTCTATAGCATTTTGAACAGATAGTGAACGCTGCCACACCAGAAATTATCCAGTGATAGCACCCAACGCCTAAATGCGTGGGCTTCGGTTTCATAGCAACTGCGGTTTACTCAGAGAGTTTACCGTCTAACGGTCGCTCCACCAGTAGGCGATTCCCCGCAGGTGAAACCCCTTTGGGCACATCAGGTGTAACACAACCCTGGCTATCCCCGCCTACCTCGTTCAAAACGAACGATATGTTGAGAAGGGGGCAGCAATACAACGTGAGGGGAGGAACAAATGACCTGCGGTCATCCGTTCCTCCCCGTCAGGATTTCACCTCTGCTACGATACACGCTTTCCGCGCAATTACGCGTTAGCTGCCCAATATACTTTTTAAGTGGTCTAACACTAACACTACACACCTTCTCACGGGTGAGGGATAGCACCTGCACTGAGTAGTGTGCAGGGTGAGAATGCTATCCAAAAGTGCCAGTTTAATTATACCACATTTTAGAGAGAAAGTCAAATTAAAATTTCAACTTATGCGCCGCTACTACATCCCAAACCTAAAGGATTGGGTTTTGTAGCGGGGACTTGATAAAGCGGTCCTACCAATCTTCAACCAATTGCACCAGCAACCGTACCCCGTAGCCGGACGCGCCTTCAGGGACATAAGTACCACCTTTCATGCCCCAGGCCATGCCAGCGATATCGAGGTGAACCCACGGATAGCCCTCGGCGAACTTTTTCAAGAACGCGCCGCCTGCAAGCGTGCCAGCAGTGCCATCCCCTATGTTCTGCACATCGGCAATCTTGCTTTTAACGCCTTCATCGTAATCGTCCCAGAGCGGCAATTCCCAGACACGTTCATGCGTTTTTTCTGCCGCGGCTTTTACTTTATCCATCAGCGCGGCATCGGTGCCCATTGCACCTGCAGCGATATGCCCGAGACAGGTAATCACAGCCCCCGTGAGCGTGGCTAAATCGATAACACCTTTCGGTTCGTACCGCGCTGCCCATCCGAGGGCATCCGCCAAAACCAGTCGTCCCTCCGCATCGGTGTTAAGGATTTCAATCGTTTTACCGCCGTAAGAGGTGATGACATCCCCCGGTTTAATAGCAGACCCGCCGGGCATGTTTTCGGTTGCGGCGACTAAACCGATGACGCGCACATTCGGTTTAAGTTGACCGATGACTTGCATCGCACCGACTACCGCTGCAGCCCCGGACATGTCATGTTTCATCTCGTGCATGTTTTTACCGGGCTTAAGCGAAATGCCCCCTGTATCAAACGTAATCCCTTTTCCAACGAGGACGACGGTATCCTCTGCTTCTTCACCTTCAGGGGTGTATTCCAACATGATAAACCGTGGCTCTTCAGCACTGCCTTGTGCGACAGCGAGGAGTGTGCGAAAACCTTCATCTATGAGTGTTGCCTTGTCAAAAGCTTCATAAATAAGTCCTGTTTCATTAGCAACCTCTTGCGCTTTTTCAGCCAGCTGTGTGGGGGTGAGATGATTAGCAGGTTGATTGCTCAAATCGCGAGCCAGAAGTGTGCCGTTAGCTATCGTTTGACCCCGTTTAACGATCTGTTCCAGTGCTGTGCTTTCAGCCTCGCTCCCCACAAGAAAAGACATAGATTCAAGGTTTTTATCTTCATCTTCATTCTCCTCACCGCTTTGGGTTTTGTGCTGTTTGAACTGGTAAAGCGCAAGGATACCCGCTTCAACGGCTGCCTGTGCCCAATCGTCCTGCGTTTCGGGGGGAATTGGCACCGTGATAGATTTTAGTCCCATATCGCGCGCGTAACGGACCGTGTGTCCAGCGGCCTGACGTACCTGTTCAGCGTCAAGTTTCTCAAATGTGCCGAGTCCTACCAAGATGATACGCGGGGATTTTATTGCTCCGTTTGTATAGAGCACACTCGTGGTCTTCGGTTTTGCCTTGAAGTCGCCGAGGTTCAGGAACGTTTGAATACGTCCATCTAAAGCGGTGTCCGCGGCGAGAAGCAGCTCGTTGTGAAGATCATCTTCAAGCACCGGGATAAGCACGGCATCGGTTTCTACTTGGCGAAAATCACCAATATTGACAGTAATGTTCATCAAAATTTCCTTTCAATTTCGCAATCGGGTAATTGTCTACATTCTAGCTATCGGTTGTTAGTCCAGAAAACCTGCTATTCAGATGCACGCATTCCGGTCAAGACGACAAGAGGTTCCGTACTCGTGACGGTAATAGAGTGATAGGTGTTTGCGGGCACATCAAGGCGGTCGCCACGTTTGACGGTATCGTGGGCATCGGCAACCTTCACCTCTGCTGTGCCGGATAACACACAGACCACCTCGTCTTGGCTGTGGATGTAATCAAGGTAGGCACCGCCCGGGCGGCCCGTCCACTGATACGCATTGAAACCCTCAGATTCCAACTGGCTCTTTAAAGCATCAATGTCCTCATTTTCTTCTAACCAACATGTTTTCCATTTCATTTGCTAACTCCAAGTATGTCTGTTGCGTTTTGTGTATCATCATTTTCCGATGGCGTAACCTGAACTTCGATATGACGTTCCAACCGAGCTCGAAAGTCAGAAAGGCATGCCAAGCTGAAATGGTCATCGTCTCCGTTCCTAAGTTTCGAGATGTCTGTCGGGTCAACCGCCAGAAGTTTCGCTGCCTTCACGTTTCTCAACCGAGATTTCTTGAGAAGTGTAAATACCTCAAAAGTCAACTTCGTTCGAAACGACAAGGCTTCAGCCTCTTTATCAGAAAAACCTATATCCTTAAAAACATTTCCACTACTTTTCTCAAATTTCAAGAGGATTTACCTCCTCAGGACTTACGCAGCGCGTTGATAAATCCATTGATAATCGGATTTAGAGGAAGACTTAGCGGGCGAGGGGACCTCGCCCCTACGATGTTATACCATTTTTATTAATTATTCTATCATTACCGGTTGCTAGAAATGAAACGGAGAACGGAAGACCCAAACTAAAAGTTTATGCTACAAAATACACGCACAAACTGGAAGTTTATGCTACGATAAAGAGACATTTTCAATTAGAAATGGTATTATATAACGTGAGCTTGATAATAAATGTCCGTTTGCGCTAACCTCTATAAACATATCGTCCCTAAGGAGCGGGCTGCTTGCCCGAATACTGGGCCTAAGAGTTGGGGCGGAAACGGCTTTCTGAAATTATATCCTGCACTCACGCCTCATATCAAAATGAACCACCCTCACTCAATTTCTACGATCTGAATATTATTTCCGCAAGTATCATCGAAAACAGCAAAAATTGTTGTTCCTATATCAGTAGGTTCTACACTGAATTCGACTCCAAGGTTGATTAATCGCTCATATTCTTCCTGGACGTTTTCCACACTGAATTGGGTATATGGAAGCCCAGCATCAAATACAGCTTTTTGATACGTTTCGGCGGGTTTAAAATGGTTATCAGATAATGGTTCCAATAAAAGTTCAGGTCCGTCCTGTTCTTCTTTTGATACTACCGTAAGCCATCTGTCCCCATTTTCCAAGGGAATGTCCCTCTTCTTGACAAATCCCAATTTTTCAGTATAAAATTTTAGCGCACCTTCCTGATCTTTAACGAAAATGCTGGTTACTCTAATTTTCACAATGTTATTTACCTCGAATTCGCCCGATGAAGCGAACATTTTTTACAATTTCACTTAAACTTGCTTAAATGAAGATTTTAGAATTTAATTCGGTTCTGTTCTAAACAGCTCTTAACCGACAACCCACTAAAGTGGCTCTAACCTGACCGGGCACACCTTCAATTCGGCAGTGTGGGTAATCGGGTCGTATCCTGAACCGGTCAATAAATTGACAGGCACATCCGCGAAACTGAAGCTGGCGAAAACGGTGCCGCGCGGGGAACGATTTGTCGCTTTGACTTTAATCGTGATACTTCCACGGGCACTGCTCATTTTGCACCACTCCCCATCTGTCAAGTTCAATTTCTCAATATCGGCGGGATTCACCTCAAGTGTTTCTTCAGGTAACAGATAATCAATCCCTTGTGCGCGTCCTGTTTGCGTGCGGGTGTGATAAGATGCTAGTCTCCTACCTGTCGTTAGCCATATCGGGAACGTCTCGCTGATAGTTTCAGCGGGGTCGCGATAATGAACCGTTGAAAAGATGCCTCTTCCATTGACGAACGTTTCCTCATGCAGACGCGGTGTGCCGGGGTGCTCTTTATGCGGCACGGGCCACTGATATTCCCCTCGTTCAATACGTTCCCAATCCAAACCTGCGTAAATCGGGGAAAGACGACAGAGTTCATTGAAAATCGGTTTCGGTGCGTCAAAATCGAAACCTTTGACCCCGAGCCGTTGTGCGATTTGACAGATAATCCACCAATCCGGTTTTGCTTCACCGGGGGGTGGTACCGCGGCACGCATCCGTTGGACGCGGCGTTCCGTGTTTGTGCAAGCCCCATCCGTTTCACCCCAGGCGGTTGCAGGAAGGACCACATCGGCAAGGGCTGCAGTTTCAGTCAAGAAAATATCAATCACAACGAGGTGCGCCAACGAACGGAGGGCATGTTCACAATGTTCCCGGTCTGGATCGGAGAGTAGCGTGTTCTCTCCATCAATTAGCATCGCATGGATGCTGTCGCCACAGAGTTCCAAGGCGGTCACTTTTGTGATACCCTTCTCTAGGTCAATCTCTCTGCCGTAAGCCGCACCGAATTTCGCCCGGTTTTCCGGTGCTGTGACAGTTTGAAAACCGGGGTAGTTATTGGGTAATGCGCCGCTGTCCCCCGCGCCCTGTATATTATTCTGCCCACGCATCGGGTTGATACCTGTTCCCTCGCGACCGACATTTCCTGTCATCAGTGCAAGGTTGCACAAGCTTTGAACGTTCTCAACCCCACAAATATGCTCCGTGATACCGAGTGTATAGTAGATTGCCCCTCTGTTTGCTGTGCCGTACCATTTCGCTGCGGTTTCAATATCCTCGGCAGGTACGCCGGTGATTGTCTCCGCCCATTCCGGTGTCCACTGACTAATATGCTCAAAGAAGTCATCAAATCCGGTGGTGCGATTTGCGATGAATTCTTCATTGATCAAACCGTCTCGTGCGATGACGTGCGCCATTCCTAAAAGCAGTGCTGTATCTGAACCGACGCGGAGGGGTAGATAGAGATGCGACAGATCCGCGAGCCCGATACGCCTCGGATCGGCGACGATGAGTTTTGCGCCGCGGGCAATCGCTTTCTTGAGCCCCGTCGCTGCAACAGGATGGCACTCTGTCATATTTGTGCCGATACAGAAGATAACATCCGGTTTCTGCATATCGACGAGCGGGTTAGACATTGCCCCACGTCCGATTGTCGCTGCCAGCCCGGCAACGGTGGGGGCATGTCAGGCACGGCTGCAATTGTCAATATAGTTCGTGCCGAACCCTGCGCGGATAAACTTCTGCATGAGATATGCGGCTTCACTCGGTGCACGCCCGGAGGCGATACCGTAGATGCTATGTCTGCCGTGTTCCGCATTGGCTTTCCTGAACCCTTCGGCAGCCCTATCCAGCGCGTCCTCCCACGTGGTCGCGTGTAGTTCACCATCTTCACCACGCACCAGCGGTGTTTTCAAGCGGTCCGGGTGTTGCACGAAGTCGTAAGCGAACTGCCCTTTAACACAGAGTGCGCCTTGATTGGCTGGCCCGTCCATCGCTGGATGAATGCCGACGATTTTCTCGTCTTTTGTAAGCACATCGACCGAGCAACCGACCCCACAATAGGCACATATCGTTCGCGTCTTGTCAATAGCGTTCGAAGTCGTAGGTACACCCTGTTGTGCTGTAGGTTCAGCAGCGCGTAGTGCTTTTTTATCTGCAAGCGCGCCTGTCGGGCAGGTCTGGATACACTGTCCACAGAAGGTGCATGCGGAGTCCTTGAGGGCCCCATCAAATTCGGTCACAATCTGTGTATGAAACCCCCGGTTCATGACATTGATAGCGTGGTCGCCCTCCTGTTCCGCACAAACGCGTACACACCGATAGCAGGAGATGCAGAGTTCATAATCTCTGAGTATAAACGGATTTTCATCCTGTTTACTTGTGCCAGAGGTCTCACCTGTTATACGGGTGGTGTTAGCAGCGTATTTATCACGGAGGGTTGCGAGTTCGCCAGAGGCATAGCCGCTCAAAGGGTCGACATCAACTTCACGATTTTCGCCAATAACCATTTCAAGTAGCGTTTTGCGGTACGCCTCAATTGTGTCGGTTGCTGTGTGGACTACCATATCTGGGGTAGCTTTTGTTGTGCAAGCGGCTACGGGATTTCTTGCCCCCGCCAATTCAACGATACAAAGCCGACATCCGCCGAAGGGTTCAAGTCGGGGGTCGTAGCAGAGAGTCGGTATCTCCTTCTGATGGCGTTGTGCCACCTCAAGGACCGTTTCCCCCTCGGAGAATACAACCTCAACGCCATCAATTTCCATTTTATGTTTCATCGCGCTCACCTCACGCCGATAGACAATCCTATTCAGTCTTCGTAAAATCGATTTGCGGGACTTTGAGCTCACCAGCAAGGATTTTTGCTGCTGTTTCCTCAATCTTTTTTTGTACCGCTTCAGGCACCTTATCCTTCAATTTCGGATTATAGACCATGGAGATTGCGTTGTCGGTTGACATTGTGTAAGTGTAAGGGTTCGATTTATCCGCTTTAAAGGTTCCCTCTTTCACATGCTTGGCAACGTCAACAAATGCGCCCGGTGTAATCACAGCGTTAGCCAGTACAGTTTCTGGGGACACCACACTCTGGTCTCGGTTGGAGCCGAATGCGTAAACAACTTTTCCGGCAGTTTGTGCGGCTTTGACAGCTTCAAATACGCCGCGTCCGGCGGCATCCGCATTTGGGAAGATAAAGTCAATCCCTTCATCGATCTGCGCGCTTGCAAGTTCTTTACCCTTAACGCTGTTTTCCCAATCGCCGACATACCCGTAGCGGACCGCTGCGTCAGGGTTAACGCTTTCCACGCCCCCTTTAAACGCCATAAATGTGCTATTAACAGATGGAATGTTCTGCCCGCCAATAACCCCGACTTTGTTTGTTTGCGTCATCATGCCTGCCATAATACCTAAAAGATAGGTTGCCTCTTCAAGCCGAAAGTTAATAGGGGCTATATTCGTTTGATAGGTCCCCCCGGATGTCGTAATGAAAACTGTTTCAGGAAAATCTGAAGCGACGGCCTTCGCCGGATCTTGATATTCATATCCATGTCCGAAGATGAGGTTATATTCTTCTGTTGCATAAGAGCGAAAATGTTCCTCCTGATCGGCGGGGGTTCGGCTTTCAACGTGACTAATTTTCGCGCCAAGCTCTTTTTCAATTGCGAGGAGTCCATCATAGGCGAGCGCGTTCCATCCTGCATCGCTAATAGAGGCAGGAAGAAGCATGGCCACCTTGAATTGGGTTTCCTGTGGCGTGTTGATTTGCTCTTTTTCCGTGTCGGTTTCGGCTTTCTTAGAAGAATCCGCACATCCGACCAGCACAAGACCGATTGCTAAAAGACATGCGCTGTATAACGCAGCGTGAAAGATGATTTTAATTGACCAATGTGTTTTTTTCATTAAAACGTTCTCCTCTGTATACTAAGATTGCAGATATTATAGCATATTTGCGCGGAAAATGTAAAGTATTATGCTCTCTCCGAATTGAATTATTGACAAACAAACATAAATTTTGTAAAATAGCAAGCATACACAATTTTTGTAGCGGAGGGAGAAAAAGATGCGACAGCGCAAACTAGGAAATACAGGATTGCTCGTCTCTGAAATCGGTATGGGTACATGGGAGCTTGGCGGACGCGAATGGGGCGATATTAGCGAAACAGATGCCATCTCACTGCTACGATACGCCTTCGAAAAGGGAGTCACGTTCTACGATACAGCAGATCAGTACGGCGGCGGACGCGCCGAACGCCTGCTCGGTGAAGCCTTCTCGTCACTCGGCGACAGGGTCACCATCGCTACGAAACTTGGATATGAGCTAGACTCCGACGGATGGATTAGCCAAGGGGGAAAAGTCCCAACGTTCAACGCATCGAAAGATTATATCCGACATGCAGTTGAAGGAAGCCTCACCCGATTGAAAAAGGATGCAATAGATATTTATCAATTCCACGCGCCCCCACCTGCTGAAATGTGGGATGAAGCCTTCGAAACGATGGAAACCCTCAAATCAGAGGGGAAAATTCGTTTGTACGGGTTATGCCTTGGAAACGAAGCGCAGGCACTTAAAGCAATAGCAAAAACAGGAATTTCTTCCTTGATGCTAACCTACAATATCCTTAATCAGGATATGGCGAAAACAGTGATGAACACCGCAGCGGAAAAAGGCATCGCAGTTGTAGCACGTCAACCGTTATCCTCCGGGCTGCTTTCTGGACATCTCAAGTCGGACACCGTATTTGCAGAAAACGATTATCGGAAGACGTGGCCCCGCGAGAAATTCCTTGCCGATTTAGAACGTGTGGAAGAAATCAGATCGATACTTGGGGACAAAGTACGCAGCTTACCCCAAGCTGCGCTGAAATTTATTTTGGCGCATCCGGCAGTCTCTACCGTCATTCCCGGAATGATGACACCTGCGCAGGTTGACGATGGCGTTGCAACCTCCGGGGCAGATTCACTCCCCGCGGCGATTATAGGAAAATTACGCGGCAATTAGTAGACATTATGCCAATCTACGAGTACGTCTGTTTCGTTAAGAGGCGCGGTGCGTAGGGGCGGGGTTTCCCCGCCCGCTTTGCAGTTACGTCTGTTTCGTTAAGAGGCGCGGTGCGTAGGGGCGGGGTTTCCCCGCCCGCTTTGCAGTCCTGGTTATAGGGCGAGGGGACCCCGCCCCTACAAGGCTTAGTGCTAAATTTGCGTCTGTCCTGCCTATTAAAAACTCTGTCTGCCCACGGCCATGTTTTGTGCCCTATCAGTCACGCGAATAATGATGCTATGTTCCCCTTCGGGAAGTTCCCCTGTTTCCAATAGCAGTGTTTCCTGTTTAGAATCGAAGATTCCATCATCAGGAAAGATAACCTTCCAATGTTCGTCGTTATCAATCTTATAAACCGCTTTCAAGACAGAGTTCATTGTATCCGTAACATCACAGGTGATTTTGTAGGAGCCATTACCGTTGGCAACAACTTGGATTTCACCGACAGACGGGTCAGTATTATCGATGTCGAACGGTCGACTGACCTTCTCGGCGGATTTTGCCCATCCTACCGGATTGCTGAGTTTGTCGGTTGCGCTGACCTTCAGCTCATACCTTCCATCAGCGATAGCGGTGATATCCCAATCGTAACTCGTTTTTACCAATTCCTTTTTAAGAAGTTTCCAGTTCTCTTCGCCGACGGCTCTATAGTGGAGGGTGTACTGTAAAGTATCTTTATTTGCATCTTCCACCTTCCATTCAACTTTCCAGTTTTTCGCCTGCGCGCCGGATGCACCGCTTCCGCCGCTACTGCCTGAACGCATTGCACCGGGAGGCGGGCCACCGCCTGATGAACGACTCCCCGCACTGCCCTGGCCGACAGTCAGGCTGTTAACCTGGGGTTCAACGTTCGTTTGTGCTGAGGCGAGTGTAACCTTTTTGAGTAGCGGCGTTTGCGCTGGGTCAGTGGTTGTGAATTTCGCACGCCACTGTATGTACTGCCCATCGGCATTAGGAATTTGGGACCCTTCTGCGGTTGTCAGTTCTTCCGACCAATCGTTCCAGGTGTCATCCGGTTTTCGGGTGTTGCCGGAACGTGTTGCAAACGTGATTGAAGTACCTTCTACTATCTCCGCTTCCCAAGAAAGTTTTCCCCAGCGAGACAAGCTTTGAGCATTGTGGACAGTAGATTCAAGCGTTCCTTCTTCAACATACGTTGATGTTAGCGTAAAAAGTTTACCGGGATTTCCTCCCGCAAGGAGTGTGTACCTGCCCTCCTCCTGTTCCACGTGGTGTATAGCAATGATATTCTCCGCAGAACATTTGCCAAGCATTTCAGACTCACCTGTGTGTGTGTATACCCTGTATAACTTTCCTTTATCGCCAGTGCCCGCTAAAATTTGCGTATCGTTTTCCAAAACAATTGTCTGGATAATTGGTTCAGGCGAATCCCATACGCGTGCTGCGGTTCCATCCGGCCGAATTCTATAGATATAAGATTTGTTTTCCACCGGCGGGCCGCTGCCAGGGGCCGGGGGCGGTTTCACAGAGGGCGGGCCGCTGGACCGTCGGGGACTACTTCTATCAGGCGGTGCTGAGGTGACGACTGCAGCGTAAAGGGTACCTTGACTGTCTAAGGCAAGTGCGCGCACCTCTCTCTCTTTTGCCTGATACACTACGTTTGCGGTGCCATCGTGTGCCACTTTATAGATAATGCCGTTGCCGCCACTTCCGACATAGAATCCATCCTTGTATGGAACGATAGACATGATATTTTTTTCTTCGACATCAAAGAAAACACTAGATTCCCCATCAGGCGTGATTTTGTAAATCTTCCCATCGGTTCCCGTTACAGCGTAGAGGTTCCCTTCATCGTCCAGGTGCATCGCCCAGACGTACTTGTCCCCTTCACTCAGAATCGTTTGGGGTGGAGTTTCCGCATCGGTAATTTTGTAAATCAGTCCATCGGGGCCTGTGCCAGCATAAAGGGCCCCATCTTGCCCGATGGCGAGGCTATAAATGACCACTTCAGGCGAATCGTAAAAGAGCGTAGATGTTTTGCCATCCGCGCTAATTTTATAAATTTTGCCCTGGGTACCCGTGCCCGCATAGATGTTCCCTTCATCATCCTCAACGAGTGCCCACACCTGTGTTTCCTTCAAATCCGCGAAGGTGTCTACTTTGAGAGACAGTTTGACATCTCCCGTGCTTGTGACTGTCATGTTTTTGAGCTCGCCCTCTTCAAAATGTGCTTGTTGATGCTGTTCCCACAAGGAAGTTGTCACAGCAGGGGCGAGGCTAGCGTAAATTAAAACGGTTGCAATAAGACTCCAGAAAGAGACGAAACGGCGCATGAAAAATATCCTCCTCTAAATTGCGCAATAATTAACAAAAAATCCGAACCCTCGGTTATGGTGCATTTCTATCAACAGCAAACCGCATCGAAGCACTTCCAAGGATAACGTAGTCTGTTATAACTTTGTCTGTGTGTAAGGTTGTACCCATTGTGTACCCACTTTCCCCAACTTTCCGCGCGGTATTCATGACAGACATGACAGAAATCGGAAGGTCAGAGAATTCCTCACCCTGAACGGTTAGTCCCGCTTTCGGTACAGAGAGTTTCAAGATGATATTGGTGTTAAGTTCACCGCGTTGCAATAATGCGATTAACTGATTGACGTTTTTCGGACGAAAATTAAGCGGTGCTCGCGAGCGTTCCCATGAGGTGTATGAACTTGAACTCATCGCGAGAAGCATAACAATTCCATCAGGCGTATCCTCTGGAATGGTAATCGTGCCTGTCAGCGTAATCGGTTGCTCTAGATACGGACGCAGCAGGAACGTTATTTTGACCTCTTCTCCGGGGCGATAGCGAAGTTTATCCAGCTTGGCCTCGATTATCCCTGCAGTTTTCCGCTTATCCTCAATTTTTACATCAAAATTCACCGCCTCCACTTTTACTTTGGTATACGGATTGAGTATCAAATCCATCAGCGGGTTCACAACGGAACGGGAAACATTTAGCCCAGGGGAGCCGCTGGAAGAATAGATGTTTTTTAAGACAATTTTTTGTGTGTCTAACTCCGGATGCTCCTTAAGGGTAATCGTTGTCTTTGCATTCACTGTGTGGTCATTCCCGTAGAATTCCATCGCATCTATTACATTTGCAATTCCAATTCCGGTATATAATGCTGAGAAACCCTGATCGCGAATTACCTCATAGTATACATCATGTTCTTTCCTATCAGTCGTCCGGACCTTTGCTGTCACGGGTATATAATGATGCGTATCCGGGAGCTTTTTAATCAGTCCAGCAATTGCTGGGTCTCGATCTTGTACCAAGGTCCCAATCGGTTGTGTAGGCGATGCTACTTTGCTTGAGCGACTGCTGCTCGGAAGAATAAAATGGACAAACCCGCCAGAAATTGGTAGGTTCACATTGCCTTCCCCCGAAGCGGAGTGCCCGTACGCCAGTAATTCATTTCCATCGACATAGGTGATAGTCCCATAGCCGAAAGCAGTGTAGTCACCCCTTACAAATTCGGTACCGATTGCCTGCCCCTCTTCGACCGGCGATTTTTTAACAGGTCCACTTCCCCCTGCCGCTTGAACGGGCAGCATGTTCCATTTTTCAAAAACCGGTTTAAGAAAGTGCATCGTTGCTGCATCGAGCCGTGGCAGGGTGACAGGTATTGCTAACCGCAAGGAATTCTCTTGTGTGTTTAAGGGGTACTCTGAAGACATTTTACTACGGTCAAGAGAATTTTGAGGGAGTGCACTATCACCCTTCGAAATAAGGGCTGGCACCATATCCAGACCATCTGATACATATTCCGAGCCGATGTCAAAGAGCTGGGCTCCCGCGTATCTAAGGTTAGGTTTCATGCCGCGTGCTGCGACATCTATCATTAATTCAATAGGCGTTACGCCGAAGAGATTTGCATGTTCCCGTTGGTTGAAATAACCGAGCGAAAGGGCTCCCATGAGCCGTCCATCAATGTAAATGGGGCTGCCGCTCATACCCCCCGCAACGCCGGTACGCTTAAAGTTATCGCTGGTCCCTTTTGCCCAGACGACATGCCATCTCGGATATGCGTTGTACTCAATACTCACAACCTCAAAATCAAATTCTTCAACCGTTGTTCCAGAAAAGACTGTGTAACCTTTCCCTGTCATGCCCGGTTCTACTTCAGACAACGGCATAAATTTCTCAGCGTCCCATTTAATCTGAGCGTACCCGTGGAATGCAGCCAAGCAGAAAACCACAAGTGCACAAAGCAAAATCTTTTTCACAATTTTCACTCCTCTCTGATATATCGAAAATTGAGTATCGTGTGTGACGGTACAAAACCGTTATGTCCAAGAAACTGTGCCATTTTTCAAAAATAGGTGCACGTATTTGTCACACTACGAACGGTTTAAGGTTTAAATAAAGTTTAGTCGAATTTCCTCGTAATATAAGATAGCATATTAAACTGACACCTGTCAATCTAAAAATCAGGGTCATGGCGAAAAATATGGAGAACTAAATAACCCTGGGGTGTGTAAATATTTTGCCCCTGGGTCTCGATGTAGCATTTAGCTTCCCACTGTTTGTAGATGTGCTTTGCTATGAATAACCAACGCGTTTACAAAGCACACCCACATGGAGGCATACGTTACCACTCTATATCCTCGAGAGATTGTGCCTCTAACACCTGCGTGAATATGGCATCTAGGCGTTTGAGGCTGCGCATCCTCCCGATTTTACGAGTAAGTTCATCCGGCACATCGTCGAACCGTGTGTGTAGGGTTTTCAGGGTAACCTCACGTTTCGCACGAACTTCACCGCGTTGTTCGCCGCGTTGTTCGCCGATTTCTATTCCGCGTTGTTCGCCGATTTCTATTCCGCGTTGTTCGCCGATTTCTATTCCGCGTTGTTCGCCGCGTTGTTCGCCGCGTTGTTCGCCGATTTCTATTCCGCGTTGTTCGCCGGCTTTCATGCCATCCTCAAAAAGGGATTGGGCTATTGTTTGCACTCTTGATTCCTCCTTCGCTCTAAGCGATTTATCCTCTATCAAATCGTGAATCACATGAACTAAACCTTCACGCTCTTCACGCGGCCTACGACCAAAAATCAACATATACAGATACGACAAAACTTTGTCACGCTGGTTTGCTTCATCAGGGCCAAGCGATAGCAGACGCTCCACCGTTGAAACTATTGCCGAACGCAACGCCGCCTCACTCTCATGTTCCTGTTGTAATACCGTCAAACCCCAACCCAACGGATGATCCGGCCCAGTCAACGTCTCCGCAGACGTGTGCTTCACATCTAACAACAGAAAACGACACTCCGGAACATATACGTCAAAAGGACCACGCGGCGTTGACAACTCACGCAACGACAACGGAGCTGACCATCTCCGGTCCCCTGTGTAAAACAGTATACCAATCACAGTTGGCAAACGCCACTCACTCAGAGGAAGCGACTTCGATTTATGCTCACTGAGATTCCTATCCCATATCTGCGACATATAAGAATGTAAACGATACGCCATTAGCGAGTCAACCGATGACTGATGTTCTACCAACACATAAATAGGTAACGTCTCCCGTTCTGCCTCTGATTTGCCAACACCTTGAACTGGAACGCTATACAGCAAATCCGACTCCTCTTTTCGCAGATCCCTCGAAATAAAAGTCGTCTCCTGCTGAACAGCATTCTCAAAATCGAGATACGGCACAATGGGACTGTCAACGAGCTGCACGAGACCCCGCAAGTTATACCAAGTGTCAAGAAGCCAAAGCGAGCTCCGCTCCGGAAATTGCCGTAGTTCTGAATAATCAAGCGCATCCAACCCGCTGGTTATTTTATTGTTCATAAATTCCCTCCTTTTCTAATTTTTCTAATGAAGGGATATTCTCTAGCCAACCCATTATAGAATAACATACTTCACAGAAAATGTCAAATGAATTGGCGGCGAGATTTAAATTTTTTCACTTGACCTACTTTCACTACTAGGTTAAAATAGTGTAACGTGCATTCGGTCTAAAGTCAGGTTTCGGTGCTGCGTCCATTGCCGGTTAGGTTAAACTTGGAAAATCCTTAAGTTGACCAGTTATGGATTGAACGCAGCGGAACTGGACACCTTACGAACCCTACACGATACAAACGGAGTTGAGTGATGCGCCTTCAGTGGAAATACTCGTTAGTTATCAACCTAACGGTGCTTGCAGTTCTCGTCGCGTTTTACTTTTTTGATAGTATCCGAATGCGACAGGATATGAACGCGCTCCATGCTTTAGGGGCAGAGCAAGGGGCTGTGCTAAAAAAAATCGCCGAAAACACTATTCTCAACACGATTGTCGCAGAACTCACAACCTTACAGACATTTGACCCTGAGCACATCGACCGGGTTATTTTTCGCCTCAAACAGGAATCCCCGGACATGCAAGATGTTTTAAATATACAGGTCACCTTAGGCGATACACGCATCCGCTCAAGTCTGCTTACACCTGAAGGGACAACAGACATCTACTTGAACATAGATGACCGCCGTCAAATTGAGACACAGGGGGCCAAAATTGACGCAATGGTAGGCGAAAATGCTACAACGCTCGTTCTTAAATACGCGGTGCCACCAAAGCGACTGGAGCCACCACATCTGGAACCGCAAATACCGCTCGAAGAAATTCCGCCTGAAGTGTGGCAAATGCTCTTGCCTAAAAAATTCAATATAGCACCAGATACAACGGTAACTGTGGAACAGGTGCCACCGGATTTGGCATATCAAAATGCATTGGACCTTGGAAAATTTCCCTATGAACTGTGGCGAATGTTTGTCGCAAATAAAATCTATCTATCACCAGACGCTACGGTGACTGTCGATGAAAAAAGTGCTAGATGGCACATTACAGATACCGAAAACCAGCATATCCACAGCTTATGGCGGCAGGAGGACACCTTCTATATTCACATGCAAAACAACACCGGCTATATCCGAGTGCTTTTTGATGTACCGTATATTGAAAAATCTATCCGGTCCTCTCTGTTCCGGCACGCTATTTTTATCGTCATTGTTGGCGCATTACTCGTTATTCTCATTAGTTTAACAACAAACCACCTGATTATGAAACCGCTCACACGGATGACAGACATTATTGAGAACGCCGAAACCGTAGATTTCGCATCGGTACCGCTCACATACTCCGCTGATGAAATCAGCAAAGCGACATCTAATCTGCTACGGGTGTTTTTGCAGCTGAAAACCTCACACTCAAAACGAATTACGGCACTCGGCCAATTCGCAGCTGGGGTTGCACACGAAATCCGGAACCCGCTCAATTCAATCGGGATGACAGCCCAACATTTAAAATCAATTTTTTCACAACCCAAAGTGACCCCCGAAGATATTGCGGAAGCGAAAGAATTCTTAGACATCGTAGATAAAAAAATTCAGGAACTGAAACAGACTTCAGAGCAATTTTTGACACTGAATCGCCCACGAAAACTGAACCTGGAACCGATTAATATGAACACGCTCCTTGACTCGGTCCTCTCTGAGTTTGCGTTGGTCATGGAGGAGGCAAACGTCCAAGTTATTAAACATTACGCACTAGAATTGCCCGATGTGCAGCTAGATACAATGCTAATGCGGCAGACGATTTTCAATCTGATACAAAATAGCATCCAAGCCATGCCGAAGGGCGGACGCATTTACCTGACGACTTATCTAGAAGAAACAGCTACTGGGTTCGCAATTCGCGATACTGGCCCCGGCATTCCTGAAGAAATTCAGGAACGAATTTACGATGCATATTTTACAACAAAAGAGGAAAGCAGCGGCGTAGGCCTCGGTCTAGCGATTTCGCATCAGATTATTACCGCACATCAAGGAAAAATTGAACTCAAAAGCAAAGTCGGGATGGGAACAACCTTTAAAATCACGTTCCCACTCAAAACGGTAAATAGCAATTAGCAATTAGCGATTGGCGATTGGCGATTAATTGGAAACCAGAGGAAGAGGGGTTTGACGCATAGCAGAGATATGCTTAGCATCTCCAAATCTTATCAAATATCTGGCGAGGAATAGCAGTTTGATGCACAGCAGAGATATGCTTAGCATCACAACCTTCTTGCTAAATGCTTTGAAAATCGGGCATCAGGCTCACAGATAGTGTCCAAATTATAGTAAAAACAAAAAACGGAGAAATGAACAATGGCAGCAATCTTGATTGTAGACGATGACAGTGACCAACTTACTATCCTACAACGTATCCTGCAACGCGAGGGATACGACGTGGCGACCGCTGAAGACAGCACAGCGGCACTTGATAAAATTAAAGCACAGATGTTTGACTTAGTCATCAGTGACATGCGCATGTCATCACAGTTTGAAGGACGCGACCTCCTCCGGGAAATAAAAAAACGTGACCCCGAGCTGCCGGTCTTAATCATGACAGCATTCGCTGAACTCAACGATGCAGTGAATCTGGTCACGCACGAAGGTGCGTTTTACTACCTCGAAAAACCGATTCAGCTGGATGTGCTCAAACGTGAGGTAGAACGCGCCCTCGAAACCCGCGGGGCCCTGGCTGTCAACGAACAGAATACGGAAAACGACGCGCTCCCTCCGTTGCAGATAGAGAATATCATCGGAAAAAGCGAAAAAATGCAGGAACTATTCAAAAATATGTCCAGCGTCATTCATCGGGGGGTCAAGCAAGTGCTTATCACCGGGGAAACGGGCAGTGGGAAAACCCTTGTCGCACATGCACTCCATGAACACGGAAAACGCAAAGAACATCCGTTCGTGTCCATTAATTGCGGTGCAATTGCGGAAACCTTAATTGAAAGCGAACTGTTTGGACACGAAAAGGGGGCGTTTACGGACGCTGTTCAACAGAAGCAGGGTTTCTTTGAAATTGCGAATACCGGTACCCTCTTCCTCGATGAAATCGGGGACATCTCTGTTCAAACGCAAAGCACGTTACTCCACGCACTGGAAAAACATGAAATACGCCGCGTTGGCGGGACGCAAAACATTAAAGTGGACGTATGCGTTATCACAGCAACCAACAAAAATCTGGAGCAAGCTGTTAGGGATGGAACGTTCCGTTCAGACTTGTACTTCCGTTTGAACGTCATTCCGCTCAATATTCCGCCACTTCGGGAACGCCCAGGGGACATCCCGCTTCTCGTGGACTTCTTTATTCAAAAGTTCATCGACGAATATGCGGGTGCTGTGCCGAAACAGTTCACATCGCGTGCCATGTCTGCCCTCTGTCGCTATCGGTGGCCGGGCAATGTCCGTCAATTGGAGAACTATCTGCATCGTATCTTCGTCCTGTCCGAAAACGTTGTCATTGACCTAGACGAACTCCCCCCCGAAATCTTGGACACCTCCCTGCCATCAACCGATTTTGAGATTGACATTCCAGAGAGCGGGGTGTCCTTAGAAGATATTATCAAGGAATACGTCCGGACCGCTATAGAAAAAACCAATGGCAACCAAAGCAAAGCAGCCGAAATGCTAGGACTCACACGCCGCAAATTGCAGATCCGAATGCAGCGCTATGGGCTGGACAGCCAAGATTTTAAAGATAACGCGGAGGATGCGGGACCCTAAATCCTCTAAATTTAAAACTTGACAATTACCGGAGAGATATGATATAATACATTTTGAGATAGAAACTTTACAGCACCGAGGAGATGCACTGTGGCAGAAAATCGTAACGTACCGCCCTCAAACGGGCAGAAAATCGTAACCCCCGATAGCAAACTCATCTTGCCCAAACCGTTTGATAACGTTACGGGACGAAGTGTCCGCAAAGACCCGATGGGGTTTGTCACAACGTTCCTCGGCATAGAGGCGGATACCTGTGAAGTCATTGAAACTGAACAGCTCACTATGAAAACACACATTGCTGGTAGTTTCATATTAGTGACTATCGGGGGTAAGCAAATTATTGTCCACTGCGAGTTTCAAACACGCGATAGTCGGGATGTCCCGATGCCGTTCCGCATGGCAGGCTACATCGGCAATTGCCTCGCGGCTTACAAATTACCTATCTGTTCTCATGTCATTTACTTGGATAGAGAGGCAGGGGAGAATGACCCGGGTCAATACGTTCAAGAGATTCCGGGCTATAATATTCACATAGAGTATCGTGTTATCAGGTTGTGGAAGATGGATGGTCAAAAGCTGTTAGATGCGAATCGTGTGGAGCTTGTTCCGTTTGCGGCGTTGATGGCACCGCCTGCGGAGTTGGATGGTCCTGCATGGCTTCGTCGGTGTGTAGAGGTGATTGAAAGTAGTTCAGTTGATGAATCTGCAGAAAATAGAGGCGTTAGCGGATTTTGCGATTTTAGGTGGTTTAATCTATGGTTCCGAAACGATTTGGAACGCAGTATTGGAGGCAACCGTGATAGAATCTTCTGTTATACAAGACTTAAGTAAAAAATGGATCGCACAAGGTGTTGAACAAGGCATCGAACAGGGCCGAGAAGAGGGTATCGAACAGGGGCGACAAGAAGGCATCGAACAAGGCATCGAACAAGGCATCGAACGGGGGCAAAAACTACAAGCGCGCGAGGCAGTGTTCACAGTGCTAACAGTTCGATTTCAAACCGAGGCAGTGGAGAGACTAAAACCGCTTATGGAGGCGATTGACGATTTAGATTACCTTAATCAGTTGCATCTCGCTGCTGCAAAAGCCGACAGCATTGAAGACTTTAGGAACGCCCTATTCAATATCAACCCCTGAGTTCAATGAGACGACAACTAAAGTCGTAAGCATACTTGCGCCGGCAACTTGGGTTAACGTGAGTTTGAAAAAAGTTTTCGCCTGCTGCGTTCTGCAGTAGTTTTAGCAAAAGACAGGATGTGTAAAGTTTCTGTACAAGTTACTAAACTTTGGACAATTTTAGGGTGTGTCCAGTCAAAGGGATAGGTGGAAGGGTGGAAGAGTGGAAGGGTGGATTTCGCGTGTGTTGTCTGAATGCACGGCGCATTCGGACGAGTACGCCGCAAATCGCGGATTGGTGCGGAGGACACGGATTTCGCGGATTGTAAGTAGTGGGGGCATCACCATTTTGGGATTAATGGTGTTGTGAACATTTTGGATCTGGTGATCGTTGCTAACGCTTTTGGTAGTGCAACAGACACCGATTTGAAATTTGAGCAGTATCGCAGGGTTGCCACCCGCTATGATAAATATGCTGACCGATACCTCGGATTCGTTTTTTTCACAGCCATACTTATCACTGCTAACAAAATGTAAACACTACCTAATAACGTTGGATAGTTGAATCAATCTCCTCCGCCCACCTATCAATACCCCCAGCTACGCTGAGTACGGACCTGACCCCAAGTTGCTGTAGGAGAACTGCCGCATCAAGACTTCGCATACCCTTGTGGCAGTAAACGATAATTTCCTCACCCGGGGGGAGCTCGGTAAATCGCCGTGGCAGCTCACCCAGCGGAATAGACACTGCTCCCTCAATGTGCCCTATATGATACTCCCACGTTTCCCTGACATCCAACAAGATAAAATCTTTTCCTGTGTCCATCATCTGTTTGAGTTCATTTGGAAAAATAGCGTATTCCTCCGGGTCAAACGGCAGGATAGCCTCCTCTACACTCGGTACTGCCCGCGGTAGAAAATTGTCCCGTGAGGTTCGGTTGGCAGAAGCGCGGATTTTTTGAAATACCGCTTTGATACGCTCAAACATTTTTTCTTAGTTCCCATCCGAAAGTATTGCTAAAATGTGATTGTCATCCCCAGTGTTGGAAGAATTGGCAGCAGCGGTTCTTCCGCAATTTCACACCCAATAATAGCATCCGTTTCCTCATCTCGCAGCTCACTGAATGCATACTGATCGATGTTAGTGCGGTTATACAGGTTCAGAATTTGGAAATACCACGTAAGTTCCCACCGCTTGTAAGGGTTCCGTTTTGTAATTCGAAAATCGAGACTATGATACGGTGGCAGTCGCTCTGAATGGGTTTCCCCAAACTGCCTGTCGCATGCGATGCTGCCATCTGGCAGCGTTACCGTTTCCTGAATCAACGGGGTTTTCGGTTCACCTGTATGGAAACGCCAATTGACATAGAGATGCCAGAGCGGTGAAATCTGATGACTGGCGTTCAAAAAGAGAGAATGTCTTCGGTCGTACTGCCGAAAAATTGTCTCGTCCCCCGCCTTCTCTTTTGCGATGCCGTAAGCGTAACCGATGCCCCACGTCAAACGTTGTGAAACCGCATGCGTTGCGAAAACATCGAACCCTTTCGCATCCGCGGTGTCCGGGGAGGTGAAAATCTGCGTCTGCCGCCCAAATTCCCGGAGCCGCCCGACCAGATTGTCAAATTTTTTGTAATACCCTTCTAATCGTATGAGGAAATTGTCGTTGCGGCTATATTCACAACCGACGATGTAATGCATCGCCTGCTCCGCACGCCCAACCGTCTGGATTCCATCTTCAACAGGGATTGTCATCATATCCACTGGCTGGTGATAGAGACCCCATGCGCCCCGAAAGATTAGGTTTTTCATTGGACGCAGCGCGAGCGCGATTCGGGGCCCAATCTCATAATTTTGTAGTTGAGGTTTCCGATAGTTCTGGAGGACATACCGTCCCCCGACATTAAGGGCAAGCTTCGGGTGAATCTGCCATTCATCTTGCAGAAATACCTTGATGTCGCTTCCGCTGTCATCAATATCAGCGCGGATGGCGTTATAGTTGTTTATGCCTGCCTGCCGTTCTTGCACGTCGTATTCATATTCTCCTGCCAACCAACGCCACGTGACACCGCCTCGGAACGTGTGCTTCTCAAAGACGTTAGCCGTCCACTCCGCTTTTGTCCCAAAGAACTGAAAGTCGCGATTGTCAAAATCGACCTCTCTTGTCGTTCTATCTTGACGGGATGTGCCAGCAAAAACAAAAACATCTGTCCAGTGTGAGGTTTCGGAACCGAAGGTGTGCCGCCATCTCGTCCATGCCGTGAAATTGTCATAACGCGAATCCAGATTATTGTCCGTATCCTCTACCCGTATCAAGTTCTTATCCCACCCGTATAATCCGTTGAACGTCAATGTATCTGTCTCTGTGAGTTGGTAAGAGAGTTTTCCGTATAGGTCGGCATATTGTGGTTTATACTGTTCGTCAATATCTATCAGTGCAAGAATCAGGTCTACGTATCCCCGGCGTGCTGATAGCATCCAGCTCCCTTTTTCAGTCAGGGGCCCCTCCAGCATAGCAGTAGCGTTAATGAGGTCAAGTTCAAAATTTGCGGAGATTTTTTCGGTATTTGCTGCTCGTGTTGTCAGGTCGAACACGCCTGACATCTTTTCTCCGTATTCGGCGGGGAATCCGCCCATCAGCAATTCGGAACGTTGGATTAGACCGAGTCGGACCAATGAAATTGCACCGCCGAAGTCTTGCAAATGGTATGGATTATAGAGTTCCATCCCATCCAATCGGACCGATACGCCATCCTTTTCGCCGCCTCGGACGCTGAAACGCGCGCTATAATCGCTCGCGACGACCCCCGGAAAAATATGCCCCGCCCGCATGACATCGTTGCCAATCAACGGAAAACGTTCTATCTCCTCTTTTGACAGAGAGAGTTGTGATGTTGCTCCATCATAAATCGTAAAACGCCCGGGTGTCACCACAATTTTGTCAAGCTCTATCGGTTCTGTGGTCTCTTGTGCTTGCACCACAAAAAAACAGCCGATTTGAAAACAGAGAATTAGGGAAAACAACCTAACATTGCACATCAAATAACCTCCGAGTTGAAAAAAGTTAAAAATTATAACCCTGCCTCCATAATATTTTACCATATTTCACCGTTTATAGTAAAATCTATAATTATTTGGATAAAAAAACTTGACATCTAATCTGATGCAGTATACAATCTCTTCACGAGGTAAAGAGGTTAAACAGATTGGCATGAAATTTCAGGATACCGGAGGATGAAAACATGGCAAAACTACGTGTAGGTGTTATAGGATGTAGCGGTATTGGGACAACGCACGCATCGGGGTTAGTGGGTTTACCGAACGTCGAATTAATCGCCGGATGCGATTTTGTGCAAAGCACCCTGGATGCCTTCAAAGCAAAATGGCAGGGCACTTGGGATGACATCTCCCTTTATACAAATCATCAGGAGATGCTTGCCGCCGAGAATTTAGATATTGTGACGGTTGCAACTTCTGATCATCGGCATGCTGACCTTGTTGTTGATGCGGCAAACGCAGGGGTTAAAGGAATATTCTGTGAAAAACCGATGGCGACCAGCGTGGAAGATGCGGACAGGATGATGGAAGCGACACAACAAAATGGCACAATTTTATCAATTGACCATACCCGCCGATGGCAACCTTTGTGGCGACATACCAGAGAGGACATCGTCGGGGGCGGACGTATCGGAGATGTACAATATGTCATCGGTACGTTGAGCGGGGGCCGCGCGATGCTCTTCCGTAATGGGACACACTGTGTTGATGCTATATGCTACTTCGCGGACTCGGAGCCAGAGTGGGTTTCGGCTGAATTAGAGGAGGGCTACGAGGATTATGATGAATATAAGGGGGATGGTGGGCATGCCCCATCAACTGAACCATCAGCGCACGGGTATATCCACTTTGCAAACGGCGTGCGCGGCTATTATGCTGGCGGCCCGAAGACGACGCAATCCGGCTTTCGTGCGGAGATTGTCGGCACAAACGGCTATATTCTGATTAACGACAGGGGGGCCACAATTCACCAAGGAGATTCGGTTGAAAACATTGAAGCACCAACGTGGGATGTCGTCGGTATTCCTGCGGGTGTTCAAGAGTTAGTGAAACTTGTCGCCGAAGGCGGCGAGCCTGTCTCTCCTGGCACTGAGGGGTATAAGGTTGTCCAGATTATCATCGGTTTCCTGACTTCACAACAGCAGGATAATGGAAAGGTGAAGCTGCCGTTGTCTCAAAGTTAGTAATGTATATAACGTGAGCTCGGTGTAAGAAATAAGTTTTGATAAATAGAGAGCTCCTATGTTATAACGCGAAGAGGGCTGGCGCGGATATGCTACCAGCCCTATATCCAAGAAAAAGGCAAAAATGGCTTTCTGCGTTTTACCTCTCCTCCGCTACTACATCCCAATCCTTTAGGTTTGGGATGTAGTAGCGGCGCATGAGTTGAAATTTTAATTTGACTTTTTCTAAAAACTGTGGTATAATTATACTGACACTTTTGGATAGCATTGTCACCCTGCACAAACTCAGTGCAGGTGCTATCCCTCACCCGTGACAAGGTGTGTAGTGTTAGTGTTAGACCACTTTAAAAGTATATCGGGCAGTTAACGCATAATTGAGCGAAAGCTTGTATCGTGGCGGGGGTGAAAGTCCGCACGTTGTATTGCTGCCACTCTCTTAAATATCGTTCGGATGATTCTATTTCGAACGAGGCACGCGGGGATAGCCAGGAACCTTCTGACCTGATATGCCCGGAGGATTTTTCACCTGCGGGGAATCGCGTGCGGGTGGAGCGACAGTTAGACGGTAAACTCTCTGAGTAAACCGCAGTTGCTACGAAACCGAAGCCCACGCCTTTAGGCGTTGGGTGCTATCACAGTTCATCTATAGAGACTTCTACGGTCCCTTTTTCATCGGCGATAAAGTATCGGTGATCAGGGAACTTTTCTGCAAGCTTCCGTTTTCCGTTTTTTCTATGTTTAGCGTATATATGTGATTTTGCAAAGGGCGCGTTAAATGGATAATGTACTCGAAGTATGTATTCCTCTTTCACGAAAACAAGTGCTTTTTCCATACTGTTTTCGTCAAGGTATTTTTGAATTGTTACGTCTACCCCATAAGCTTGATATGATTTTACTGTTGCCGGCACATTGAAAAGAAAAGCAAATAGAAAAAGACTTATAAGTATTACACACAGTATATTTTGTGCATGTGCGTAAGAGACTATTTTCTGCCAAGATGTCAGGAGCCGCGTGCTCAATGCAATCCCCCGGCTTGTTAAGAGAATTAGGGCTGGAAACGTTTCATACACGTACCTTGGCCCGAAGGTGAACTCGTTGAAGAAATAGAAAACCTGTGCCATGAGCAATGCCCCTATCCATCCGACAAGTAGCCATTCCCACTTTTGTTTTTTTCCGAATGTGAGGTAAAGACAAACAAAAAAGAGCGAAGGCATTGGCCATTCAAACAGATAATAGTTAAGTCCGTTTAGATTGCCATTCACGTATTTCAGTCCTTGTGTGAGCGTGTGTGATTGCTCCACCCACGGATCTTGGTGAAAGCCTGGGTAGTGTCCTTTACCATGTGCGGCGATATATCCAAAAAGGAGCGGGTCTCCTGTCGTTGCGAAGTTGTAAGCGAGAAATGCCAACCCCATGACAAGGATAGGGATTGCACCTATAAGGATATGCCGGCGTGACAATTCTTTCCGCATGACAATTGCTGCGATGCCCATTAGGATACAAATCCATGCAGCTGTATAGGGCCTGCACAGCAGGGCAATGCCTAAAGCCGTCCCGCAGGCCAACGCTGAAAACAGTGGACGTTTATCTTTAACCACCCGGACGAAACTCAGAAAAGCCACAGTTATGAAAAAGAGGGTTGAACTGTGTGACATGAACTCTGAGGACATGAAGAGAAAAAAGCTGCTTGCGGTTGCCAACAAAGCAGAAAGTTTTGCGATGTTCTCCTCATAAAGCTCCTTGGCTATCAGATAGATACACACGATTGTCAACGCACCCAATAGTGGATTCACAAGCCAAGCAAGACCGAAAAGTACACCGAATGCAAGTACAGCGGGGTATCCTGGCGGGAACTGTGTATACCAGCTGTCGTCAAGAATAACATGTAGGTTTTCAAAAAATTGCGGTTCTGGAGGTACCGGGGCAGAAAGTGTACCGTGCGCGAACAGGCGCGCTTGAAATAGGTACGCGCAGCCATCTATAGTCCCCGGCACGCCATCGAAAAGATGCCATGAGATTAAGCCACATATTAACAAAGCACTCGCAAATAATCCGCCTATAAAAGCTCGAGGTGGCATGTCGCGCATCCATTGAAAAAGGCGAAAACAGATTGTCCGAATTCGGGATAGTCGCATGCAGAGCAATCCGCGAAAACATAGGGCGATACCGACACCGTTGACAATCATGCTATACCCACTGGGTAGAAGTCCGACAGCATTGAAACGTGCGGTGTTAAAGGACGCATGTAGTGGCAACACACAGATAAAAAGCAGGATGCTAAAGACAACAACGTGAACCCTCCGTTGACTCAACACTTGGAAGTCCGGTATTATCAAAAGCAGCATGTAAAACAGAAGTCCCCCGGCAATTAGATTGACACCCCAGATTGGAAAAGAGATTGACAGATACGAAGATTCCTGCCAAGAAATTAGCACTTTGTCATCAAGAATAACAAAGTGCTTTTTTATCCAATATCCAAGGAAAAGGAAAAAGAGCGCACCGATAAAATAACTCGCTATACGACACAATTGAATGAGTCTGGATTTCATATCGTAATTGCCTCCGCCGAGATAACCGAGCTAGTACTAGTTGTCCCTACACCTCGTAAAAAAATAGGAGAAGTTAGAAAAACCGCAGCTGTTCACCCTCAAGGATAATCTCTTTGTCTCCTGCCTGTAAAATTACACGTTTTGCTTTTATCACCTTTACACGCGCATCACCAATCTGCTCGTCTACTTGCACGATATGGAGTTGTCCTGAACGCCGTTCCACAATAAACGCCTTCGTGTCAGTCCCATTTGAGGCAATGGCTGTGCCAAGAAGGGTATACTCCGGCTCTTCTTTAGGAGGTTGCCACCCAAGCGGACGGAAGATATTATTATCAATAATAACCTGATAAAACTCGGCAGGAGTCTCTAAGGTATTGGAAGGGCCCCCTTCTGTTTTGCAGCGGACGCGCCTTGTGTTGTGAACTTGATACCGCATCTATTTCACTCGGCGACTGATAATTTTGATCGTCCCGCAGGTCCAGATAGAGGCCAGCGGCGATGATAAGTAAGACGCAGAAACATCCGCCTATAATCATAATGTTTCTTATAGACACAGGACTAACCTTCCGTTAAACTATCCATTAAGTTGTTCAGCAACTGCTAACTCAAGAAGCTTCCAAATCTTCAGATGGTCACCACGGGTCCGTGGGGCCCAGAACGTTTCTGTCAGATGCGGCAGCTGGATGCCTTACAAGTAAGGTTTCAAATCCCAGAGCAGAATAGTGCCATCATAACTGCCACTTGCCAAAACCGTGCCATCTGGCGAAAACGTAAGGGACTCAACGTCAGTAGGGTGACCCCACAACGTCGCAACATTTTCACCCGTTGCAACTTCCCACAAACGGATAGAAACTTTGGGCGTTCCTGACCACCAGGAACCAGATGCAAGATACTGCCCGCAAGGAGAAAATGCCAACGAGTATGGAAACCGACATTCCAAGGGCGGCACCATTGCCATAAGCGGAACATGCTTTGTCGCATCCCACAGACGAATCTCCTCGAATAACCCCCCAGCAATGATGTTTCCACAAGGCGAAAAGACTATATCCTGAATTGTCACACTCTCACGCGGTTTTTTGAAACTTTGTATCTGACGCGCATCGCCTAAATATAGAGACCTATCTAATCGGCCTGTGGGCAACGAGACGAGCTCCTCGCCAGAGACAACATCCCAGAGCCTAACGGTATCATCGGACGAAATACTCACAAGTTGCTGACCATCAGGATGGAATGCCACGGTTTTGACCCAACGTGTATGCCCAGACAAAATTGTCTCATCCCCGCTTTCATCCCGCACATAGAGATTACCGTCTTCATCACCACTCACCCAGGATGTGCCTGTGGGGGAAAAGGCAAAATCTCGCAATTGGGCCTGATTTTCAAAGGTAGCGATTGTTTTATCCATTTCCACATCCCATACGATATCGATATTCGCGCCTCTAATCCCACCCAGCGCACGCATCTCTCCGGTCGGCGCAATATAAATATGACTTATTGTTTTCCTGTCGTTGTATAGATACCGCTCAAATCGTTTTTCTGATACATTCCAACAATAAGCAGCATCACTAAACAGTGTTTTCCCATCAGCGGAAAACGTAGGAGAATAAGAAATAGAGCGATGTCCTAAAAGCCTATCCCCTTTGTATGGAGAGTTCTCTATCCACACCTTAAGCGGATTTCTGAGAGCTAGGTGTGTGCCGTCTAAAAAGTGATATGAAAAGATGTACCAGTCGTAATCAAACACGTCTAACTTTTCACCACTTTCTACGTCCCAAATAGCGATTGTTGAACCATGTTGCCCCGCAGCCCGGAGTTGACCGGATTGTGTGTAGGCGGGGAGCACCTGATAATATCTTGGATATTCAGATGACACCTTTAGCTGTTTTTTAGTCTGTTTTCCGGTGGTGACCTCCCACTCCTTCAGCGTGCCGGCGGCATCTCCTGCAGCAAGGAAATTTCCACACGGTGAAAAACAGAGGGTATCTACTTGTGTGGTATAGTCTCTAATGGAAGCAATGTGTTCCAGCGTTTTCATGTCCCACAAAGCAATGAAGTCGGTGTCCCCTGCTGTGTCTGCGGGACTTGCACAAGCGAGCAGATGTCCATCAGGTGAAAAGCAAAGCGGGCGGGGGACATTTCTACGTTTTTCTAGTGCTATCTCAGGTTCAGTTGAGAGCTTAGCAATCTGTTCACCCGTGTCAGAATGCCAAATGTAAATGACACCGTTTACCTTACTAGATACTGCGATGTACTTACCTGAACTGACAATTTGATTAATTGCCAGTTCAGATGTAAAACTGGGACGAGATCGCTGTCGTGGACGTTGAATTTTGGTAATGCATGATCCGATTTGAACGTCCCATATCTTGATTTCTCCATCCAGGTTACCCGTTGAAAGCCTCTGACCATTTGGAGAGAAAGCGAGGGCAGAAATTACTCCACGTTCCGTTTCCCATAATGCAATAGGAGACCACGTAGACACGTCATACCACCATACGCCAATCATGGTACCGACAGCAAGGAACTTTCCATCAGGGGAAAAAGCTAATGCGTTCTCCAATCCTTTGCCGAATCGAACGATTGCCCCCTCCGGAAGTGCCCATGTATTGGGATTGGTCCTTATATCTATGTTGTGTGTCGGAATCGGTGAATGAATACCGGACACATCTGTAGCATTCGACTGAGTTCGATTTTCCACCCTCATTTTCCTCCTTTTTTGTATGAACTTTATTCGTTACCAAGCTCGCGGCCGGGGATGATCTCATCCCTGCGAGTACATTTAGGATTATCACTCTCACATAAATTGAGGTCAACTGCATTTTTGCATTTGTGCTCCTCGCGACACTGGTCACAGCCTATCGGGGGCACAAGTTTCTTTGGAGGACAGTTATCTGAGCAAGAAGCCCATTTATTGCCACATTCCCCTTTATCTTCCCCTTCTTTAAGAGGTGGACAATCACCACACTCGGGATCCGGAGCGAACAAGCATTCACACGGCTCACTCTCATCATCGTCACCGCCACAGTTCCCACTGCTAGCCATAGCGACCCAGACATCAACATCACCATCAGTGGCAGTTTGCACATTAAAACCATCAAACGCAAACGCATAAACAAAACCAGTACCAACCAAGAACGCAATCAGCACCGTGCCAACCACGTTCGGTTGTGCTAAAAACTTTTTCAAATACATGAATCTTTACTCCTTTTTATTTTTATGCCGCATGGGCATCAGTATAGAAATATCCGAACACACCTACGTGATGTGTCTATTACGCGCCTCTTTTCGAAGCACGGTTTTTCAGTCCCCGCGATGGGGAAACTACAGTGATAAACTACGGACTGCCGCATCCACACCCGCCGGTATCCGTAGCGTCGCTTTGCGGTGCCTCAGGAACCGTTTGGCGGGTTTCGGGCACGACCGGAGGTTGTGTTTGTTGTGCCGCGTCGCCGCTTTGCGCCGTTTCGGGCGCAGAAGTTCCGCAGCACCCGCCAGGCGTTGCGGGCGACGTTTCGCCTTCAACCGTGGACGCACCGCAACACCCCGCAGTGGATTCCTTGGCAACGTCCTGCACTTGATGTTCCGTGGCGGGGGCTTGCTGCTGGACAAGTATGAAAGCACCGAAGCCTCCTATAATAACCAGGGGGAGATAGAGAAGACGTTCCGGACATGTCTGTTCCTTCTCTCTATATGGACAAGGTTTCCTATCCGGCGCGCGTTCCTTTTCTTCCTGTGGACAAGATTCCCAGCCCGGACAGGGACGCTCCGGCTGCGTTGCCTTGGGATTAAAGTCATTCAACAGGAGAAATCCCGCGATGCAAACTACAACTAGCAGATAACCTATTATCCTGTACACGCTTCTCGATTTGAATTTGGGGTATTTCATTTGCAATATAGGAAACTCATTAGCCTCAGTATTCAGGCAAGCAGACCGCTCCTTAATATCGCGAGCACAGCTCGCTCCTACAGAAGAGGTTTGTTGAAAAAACGAAGAAAAACATGGAGAACTAAATAGCCCTGGTTACCTCAGCAATGGCGCGATAGGTGTTATCAAGTAGGATGTCCAACTCTGAAATTGAAATCTGTAACGGCGGCATTAGGACTATAGTATTGACAAGCGGTCGGAGTATTAGCCCGCGGGCAAGTGCTGCTTTACAAACGCGGATACCGACCTTCTCTTCCAACGGATAGGGGTCATGTGTATCCGGGTTTTTCACTAATTCTATCCCTGCGGCTAAGCCGCATACACGCACATCCCCGACATGGGGCAAGGCATAAAATTCCTGAAGCCGGTTTTTGAAATGTTTGATGCTTATTTGGAGGCGCGCGAGGAGCTCCTCACGTTCAAAAATGGCGATATTTTCCAATGCCACAGCACATGCCAGCGGATTACCGGTGAAGGTGTGCCCGTGGAAGAAGGTTTTGAGTGCACTGTATTCGCCAAGGAAACCGTTATAGATTTCATCTGTGCTTAAGGTCGCTGCGAGCGGCAGATAACCGCCCGCAAGTCCTTTTGCTGTGCATAGCAGGTCGGGGGTGACGTTTTCATGTTCACACGCCCACATTTTTCCGGTGCGTCCAAATCCTGTCATCACTTCATCGACAATGAGAAGTGTTTCTGCCTGTTTTGCCAGTGCTGCGACCTGCTTCAGAAACCCTTTTGGTGCGACAAGCATCCCGCCTGCACCTTGAATGAGCGGTTCCAAAATAATCCCCGCAATCTGTTTCGGATGTTGGGCGAGCGTACGTTCTATCTCACGCAGGCAACGTGCTTTCACGGCTTCAGGCGGCACAGAAGCACGATAGGTTTCAGGGAATGACACACGGACGCTGTTAAAAAGGAGTGAATCAAAGGTTGTGTGGAAACTATCAATGCCGCCAACGCTCATAGCCCCTATGGTATCGCCATGGTACGCCTTATCAAAGTGAATAAACAGTTTGCGTTGCGGCTGGCCCTTATGTTGCCAGTACTGATACGCCATCTTGAGGGCAACAGCAACAGCCGTTGAACCGTTATCGGAGTAGAATACCTTGTTGAGCCCCGCTGGTGTAATTTCAACTAATTTTTTGGCAAGTCGAATTGCGGGGATATTGCTGTAACCGAGCAGGGTGGTATGTGCAACCTGTGCCAGCTGTGTTTTAAGAGCAGCGTTCAGGTCCGGATGATTGTGCCCGTGGATGTTCGTCCACATGGAAGCGATTCCATCAAGGTATCTGTTTCCTTCAATATCAATGAGATAAACGCCGTCGCCCCGTTCGATGATAACCGGCACTTCTTGAAGCCAGTCTTGCATCTGTGTGAACGGATGCCAGAGATAATTTTTGTCCCAGTCAGCAAGCTGTTGACTATCCCTTAAGTTTTGCATAGTGGACCGGCTGTTCTAGAGCGAGAGCGTCACATTTTCCTGTCTTGGGTACGATAATTTCGAGTATCCTATTCCGATAGGTTGCGTGGAAATCCTCTGGCTGCCCTATAAGGGGAAAGATATTTCTGAATCCATCCGGAAATGAGCTGGTGCGTCCGATGACCTTTTCAAACCGCAAATCCTCGAGTTGGTTTGGATTTTTAGGATTTCTTGGCAGCTGCGTTTGGACAGTCACGATAATCTGTGCTGCCGGGGGCGCGTCCGGGGAATATGGCGAACTTAGACAAATTTCATAGGCATAATCGGGCAGTCTATCCGGAAGATTATGGGTTTTCTTCGCTGCAGAATTGGGAACCCATCTCGGAAACTCAATCTCAATTTGATAATAATCCGTCATTTCTGAGACGCGATTGACCATCCCGTAGCGGCGATACCGTTCTTTTGTATCGTCGGTGTAAATTTCACCTTCAGTTTGGACTGCCCCGGGCATTGTTGTCCGCGGTGCCTCTGGGGAGGCGACTAGCGCGGGCCGTAAACCACTGAGAAGGGGAGTGGCAAGGAGTGAAGGGAACCAACCGTAGAATGCCGCGCCATAACGGGATTGTGTTCCATCCGGTGTTGACGTTATCTCATCTTTAAAACGGTACGCACCTTCAGCAATAGCAATCACTATTCCTAAAAAGATCATTAAATTGCCTTCGGGTGTGAAAAAACTGCTGACGTTGCCCGACTGCATGCCGATAAAGAAGAGCACCAGCGGATAGAGTGTCAAATTGATTAAACTGTTGATACCTGTTGAAACGGCGGCACTGAACACCCGTGTGTTTCCTGCCATCTCTTCAAGCCGCGCTTTAAATTTCGCTGAAAATGCACCGAGTAGGGGTTGACCAAGCATGACAAACAACCCGAAAGGTACACGCAGCGATGACCGCGCAGCGTCCGGTAACTGTACGAATTCTTCAGGGATGCCCTGTTTTTTCCCGCCACCTTGTCCTGCGTCGTCAGCTGTGCCTTCATCGGTTTCAGGATAAACAAATGTTTCGAAAAATTCTGCGTTTATTTCGATATAAGATTGCCACTCGCTTGGGACATCGCTTTCCATATAGATTGCGTCAACGGGACACACGGGCTCACACGCTGCGCAGTCGATACATACGTTCGGGTCAATATGGAGCTGTGTTTTGTCTTCGGTAGTGTGTATGCAGTCCACTGGACAGGGCACGACACAAGCGGTGTCCATCACGTCAATACACGGTTCACAGATTATATAAGCCATATCTATCTAGGTTTTCCTCCTTTTTCGCAATACGTTTAAAATTATACCACAACTGCTTGTGAATAGCAAATTCAAATTCCATTAATTTAAATTTTTATTTGCTTTTCAGCGAAATTTGTGTTATGATTATTTAAAGAAGCTTGTGGTAACGGAATATTTTGGTGTATAGGAATATTTCTGTGTGTTACTTTTTTTGAAATTTTTTGTAACTTCATTGGATGGGTTAACGTTATTATCTATGTATGAACAAGAAAAACTGGTTTTAGAACATCCTTTGGCCAAAGGAGAAAATTGTTATGGCGCGCCAAGCAACAAATAATCTTTCTGCAATTGAAGATACTTATTTGGCTACCCAAGCCGAGCAAGGCGACGAAGCTGCGTTTACGCAATTATTTGAGAAGCACTATAATTGGGTTTATAGCAAAGCTTACCGGATACTTAGCGACCATCACGACACCGAAGAAGTCAGTATGGATGTCTTTATCAAAGTTTGGAAAAAATTAGATGAAGGCAAATGGGATCCGGAAAAGGGTAGTTTTCAAGCCTGGTTAAATACGGTAGCGCACAATACAATTATTGATGCGGTCCGAAAGCGGAGCAGGACCCCTGAAACACTTCTCACGCCTGAGGAGGAAGAGGAGCGCCCGCTGACCGAGTACGAAGACGTAAGTCCTGGTCCTGATAGGAATGTGGTAGCGCAAGAAGCACAGGAACTTTTAGAACGTGCACTTGAGCATGTCTCGAAGCCGAATCATCGCATCGCTTGGATTTTGCGGCATTTGGAGGGATGCAGTATCGCAGAAATTGCCCGTATTCTTAATCGGAAGGAGGGCACTGTGAAAATTTGGATTTTTCGGTGCACCCAAGAATTGCGGCAAATTCTGATTAACAAAGGTATTCATTGGATTCAGTAAGAATTCAGTGGATTTGATTGATAATAACGATAATAATCTGGAGGATGAACTCATGCGTTTTTTTAGGAAAACCCCCGGGAATATTCAATATAACGATGCCGAGCTTAAAGAAGCAAACATACTAGAAGCCTATACCTGCTGGCTAAAAAACGAAAAGCTCACCCGTAAGCAGAAGCGGCTCCTTAAAGAGATACCGGAGTCCCCCCGCTTTCATGCTTTAAAAGAACTCGTTGATTTTGCACACTATCGCTTTCAGGAAACGGAGAGCGTTAAGCCGCGCCCGGGGGCGAAGGAACGTGTAGCGGAACGACTCATGAAAACTATCAAAGGCGAAATAACAGAAGCTGCTCCCGAAAGCCCGGTAGACCTAGTGGCAGAGCCTGCTTACAGCCCACAAGCAATGGGCAACTGGGACACGGATGTGCTTCCAGGCGCGTTAGAGCCACCCACCGATGCCCAATTGAAACGTTGGAGCACCCCGGAAGGCGCGCATCAGACCCAGGTGCGGCCCCTTGCCCATCTCAATCTTCGCTTTGAAATGCAGGGTGACGAGGTGTCTGTCACCGATCTGGGAAGCCATATACCGACTCATATAGAAGGGGTTCGCCTCAAAAATTCTGCCCCAATTCAGAAGGGAACAACCCTTAGGTGCGGAGACATTACGTTCCAAGTTGTTGATATAGAGGATTCCTAAGTTATCCCTGGTAGGACAGGGGGGCAATCTGACGAGGTGCGGTTTTTGCTGGCTTGCTGGCAGCGAGACTGGGTACCGTGTGCTCGTGTGTTCCCCTGTTCAAACCTAATTGGCCCTAACTCACAGGAAACTAAGGACTCGTGCGCTATACGAATTCACTCGCTCTCTCTTATTTTCAACAAGCGGCGGTCTGTTATCAACAAGCTCGCTATGTTGAATCCATCCAATACTATCTTGCAGGCTTAAGATATGCTCCAGGTCATCACCATATATACGCTGATCTGGCAAAAGCGTATGAAATGGTCGGAAAATGGGAGCAGGCGTTGGCATACTTGGATATTGCGCTTCGATTATGTCCAGATTCTCCAACAGCCTTAAGACGCAAAGCCCGTATCGCTCAGGAAAAAAGCTGCTATCAAACGCTGATTCGTGAGAGCAATTTAGTAGAACATCCCCCCTTGGACTTTCTGCCAGCGGCTTTTTCTAAAAACGGTTCACGCGCACAAATGGTAGTGGAGCGCACGTTTTTCAAGCTAACTTTTGAACCGACTGTTTGTCCGAAAACACTCTGGAGCGTCTCACAACTCATTGAGAAAACTTATGATGAAGTCGGTAATCAACTTAGCTGCTATCCAGAACATCAGGTGTCTATCTCAATTACAAACGCATGCGCTTTAGCGTCCCAGGGGCCCCTTCCGAAGTGGGCAGCGGGCCGCTACGATGGCGACATTCATCTGAGCTATTGTGCGGAGGGTGAACCTGAACTTGGCGTTTTATATGCCTTAATTCGCCACGAATGGACACATCTATTAGTTCACATCCTGACACACCGCAAATGTCCTGCTTGGCTTGACGAGGGACTTGCACAAACTATTGCCCGGCCCTTGCTGTCCTTTGAAAAAGAAGCACTCCAACAGGCATACAAAAAAGGACACCTACTAACTTTGGTTGAACTCAACCAACCTTTCAGCCAGATTCCTGCCTCACGACGGCAAACCGCTTATCTGCAAGCTGCAGCGATTGCAGAGATGCTGATTCATGAAGGTAGTTTCGTCGCTATCCGGCACCTTCTCGACAGCCTTGGAAAAGGTGTCCCAATTGAAATTGCAATGTGGCAAACTTTTGCAAAAAGGATGAGAGATATCCCGTTGACCGGACGCGCAAACTAAACGCCACGGTTATGAATTATGACCAAGTTGGATATTGCGATTCTCATCGTTATCGGGATAATTGGATTTAGCGGCTACCGGGTGGGGTTCACACGAAGTGTGTGGGGCATTTTGGCACTCGGAACAGGCCGCTTTATGGCAAGCCAAGGTTGGCAAAACGTAGCCACACTCATCCAGAAGTTTATCGACAACGAAAAGGTCGCTAAATGGCTCAGTATTATCCTAATTGTCATACTCATAACGGTCGTAATAGACATAATTTTGGGACGAATTCAACGATTTTTTGAAAATGGGGTCTTGAACAAGCTGAACCGTGCACTCGGCTTAGGCATAGGTATCGCTGCAAGCGCGATTGCTATTGCTGTCACACTCTCTCTTCTCAATCCTCACGCGAATGATGCACTTAAAAACGAAATCGCCAATTCAAGCTTTGCTGCCCCACTTAGGGACCTCGGTGACCACGTTTGTGGATTTCGTGAGAATGAGTAAAAAATATTCAAAAATATTTAGCAAATAGCAAATGGCGATTGGCAATTGGCAAGATGTTGTGAGTACAAGCAGGTTTCTGACGCGCTGCAGACGTTGCGCGGTCTACCGAGTCCATGTCCACCTGATGAGTACAAACAGGTTTCTGACGCGCTGCAGCCCCCTCTTCCTCTTGCTAACAGCCAATTGCCAATTGCCAACAGCCAAATCAGCGATTACCACCCTGCCTGTTTGAGAAATTCTAACGCCATCAAGGTGTGTCCCTCAGCATTGGGGTGAACGCCATCTCGGGTTGTCCACAACGCCCCGGGGCGCGCAGCGACCGCGCGTTCAAACGCAGCACTTACCGTTATGAGCCGTGCGTCAAACTCCTCAGCGAGTTTATGGATGCTTGCGTTGTAAGCAGCAACGGCTAACGGGCGTGGCGTTTCAACATCGGCTTCAATATAAAAAATTTCAAACAGAAACAGGGGTGCCGCTAATTCCGTTTTCACCCGCGTCAGAATTCGCCTATAGCACGCCTCCCAAGTTGGCAGATATTCCTCTGTCGAAACATTTTGGGAGAGTTGACGGCTGGCGTTGTTGATGCCGATTTTGACAGAAACCCACTTCGGTTTCTCAGCAATAACGTCGGTATCCCATCGATTTTCTAACCCCTCAACGATATCGCCCCCGATTCCTTTGTTCACATAAGCGATGTCCCGTTCAGGGTATTTGGCCGTAATCAACTCGGTTATTTTACGGACATATCCGTGTCCCAAAGGTGCATGCTCACCCCGTCTTCCACAGTCCGTAATGCTATCCCCGATAAAAAGCACTTTATCTCCGGATTGAAATAGTAAATTATTCACAAAATTTCCCCTTTATGTGGTATACTAAATTATTATAGAAATTCAATCGTTTTTATGGCGATTTGTTGCCATGAAAATTGAACGTCCTTAGTTAGTAGCATATCACATTTTCGAGAAAATGCCAACATGAAAGACATCGGAATTCTTCACGTTATCACAGATACAACGTTTCAGTCTCGGTTTACGCACACCGAATTAGCAGAGCTGGCAATCCAAGGCGGCGCGGATACAGTTCAATTGCGGGATAAACAGAGGACTACGCGTGAATTGGTAGAAATCGCACAAGGGATGCAGGCAATATGTGAAAGGCATGAGGTGCCCCTGATTGTGAACGATAGAGCCGATATCGCGCTGGCTGTTGGAGCAGCGGGGGCGCACTTTGGACAGGAAGATATGCCCATCACAATAGGAAGACGCATCCTCTCCACAAAGGCTATCCTTGGGGCATCTGCTCGAACTGAAGAGAAAATACTCGTTGCAATTTCAGAGGGCGCAGATTACATCGGGTTTGGCCCCATCTATCGGACCGGATCAAAATCGGATGCAGAAACACCTAAGGGGTTGGCACGTCTCCGCCGAATTTGTGAAATTGCAACGTGCCCAGTTATCGCAATCGGGGGGATAACCCTGGAAACTGCAGCGGAGGTTATACGGACAGGGGCACACGGCATCGCTGTCATCTCTGCTGTGTGCGCGCAACCGGACCCGCGTATAGCAACGCAAGAACTGGTCCGAGAAATTCGCAACGCGAAATAAACTAAAATCAAGGGAATTGGAGAATAATAAAATGAGTGAGCACAGGCAGGTTGATGTAACCGATGCTCCTGAACATGCATCTTTTTTGAAAAAACTCCGGGAGGTCGACCAGGTTTTTGAACCCGATTTCAGTAAGATTCAGGAAGATTTCGTGCAGAAATTATGGGACACCCAACGTTATTTCAACGCAAACCTAACCTCCATTGATGGCCAAGAGATTCGCGTGCTAAAACCGGGTGTATGGAACCACGAAGAGGGCCCCGATTTTATGCACGCTGAAATTGAGATTAATGGCAAGCTGCTGGTCGGTGACGTTGAAATTCACGTCAAATCTTCCGAATGGTACATGCATAAACATCATCTCAATTCTCGGTATAATCGCGTTATTCTCCACACAGTGTTCTTTGACGATGAACTCAACTTACGGGCCCGGCTCCAAAACGGGAGACGGATACCTACGTTGGAACTTCTCAAATGGATTGATATGCCTATCGGCGACCTGTTTGACGAGACCATGGAAACAGAAGCAGATACGACCGAGTATTGTCGGGTTACAGGAAACCGTTTAGATATGGAACCCCTTCGGGGGGTGTTTGAGTCGTTAGGTCGTCAAAGGTTTTTAGAAAAAGCGGATGCAACGCGCTTGTTAAGAACACGGCTGAATTTTGAGCAAATTCTCTATGAGGGGATAATGGAGGCGTTAGGTTATAAAAGCAACAGCACACCGTTGCGCGAATTGGCACAGCGGGTGCCTTTTTCGGATTTCGATGATAGGTCCGAGCCGGAGATTCAAGCCATCCTCTTCGGGGTTGCCGGGCTGCTGCCATCGCAGCGGGACAAACCGCTGTCAGCCGAAGAAGCAGCTGAGCCGTTTCTTGTCACGCTAGAGAAACTGTGGGATACTTCCGAGCACGCAACCCGCCAAAATCAGATGAACACAGAACGATGGCGGTTCGGCAGTGTTCGTCCTTTTAACTACCCATCTCGGCGAATTGCTGCAATGAGCCAGCTAATCGATCGCTGCAACGGCAGTTTAATGATGCATTTTCTGCCTACATGTGAAAAGGCAGCCGCTGCAAATACGCCAAAACTGTTGAGAAATATCCGGAAAGAACTGCTCGAACTACTCACGCTTGAACCTACTGACTATTGGTCAACCCGTTACGACCTCGGGAAAAAGAGTAACCGCAAAGCTGCTTTCATTGGCGCGAGTCGAGCCGTGGACATCATCATCAACAAAATTCTGCCAGCTGCATATATTTGGGCAGTTGAAGCGGAAAGCAAGGAATTGCAGGAAGCTATCCTACAACTTTATAGCGCATATCCTGAATCGCAAGAAAACCAGTATATCCGCCAGATTAAAAAACAGCTCTTCACGGAGACACAACCGATGAAACTGCTCCCCCGAACTGCCAAAATTCAGCAGGGAGCTATCCGACTTTATAGGAATTATTGCGCCGACAGACTCTGTGACTTGTGCCCTATCCTAGAGCACAACGCTGTTGTCCTAGAGGCGGATTGAAAATAGACTGCTGTTGTGTAATTCACGCGGCACTTCGTAATGTCAAACGAAAACGACTGCTACGGTTTGTTATTAGATGTAGTGAACGTTACAAATTGCTTTTGGTACAAATAGTCCGGGAGCATGCAAAACGCGGGCTCCCACAATTTATCAACACAAAATAGGAGAACTTTTCATGAAAACAGTGTGTATTTTAACAATGATGCTGCTTTGTCTCTCTGTGGCCACAGCGAAGGAGACCTTCTTTTCGGCATTGGAGAGTAAAGCGGAAGTGGAAAGAGAGGGCGGCACCGTTGATGGCGGTAGCTTCGTCCCCGGTAAATTCGGTAACGGTTTTGTCAGTGAGAAAGTAGGAGACGTTATTCACTTTCCCGTGGAAGACCGATTCGTCAATCTGAAGGAGGGCACCGTTGAATTATGGGTGACCATGGGACTTGACGCTGTAGAAATCACCGGCGAACTTTTCATGTTTATGACTTATAAACGTGGGAGCGATGCAATTTTTCTGCAATTTAACAACGGCGGAAAAGCACAAATGCGGGTTAAAAGTGCCGGGGCCTGGCTCGATGCCAACAGTGAACCGCTTACATGGGAAAAAGGTGAACATCACCACATGGCGGGAACATGGGGACCGGATGGACTTAAACTCTACCTAGATGGTAAACTTGCAGGGGAAAACGCGTCTACAAAAGGGCCGACCATTTTTGCAGCAACCTTTGAAATTAACAACGCTTCACCCCCCGACCCCAAATTTCCAACGAATTGCGTCGTTGATGGGCTCCGTATTTCTGACCATCAGAAAGAGGCTAATGAATTGGTACTTGACGACCCTGCCCCTGTCGAACCGCTTGGAAAATTGACTACGACTTGGGGACAATTGAAAGCCGCTAGATAAAAGATTGATTGGCGATTGGCTTCATTGGAAACCATTGGAAACCTATAGCAAGAGGAAGAGGACTCTGACGCGCATCAGAAACCTGCTTAGAATCACAACATCTTGCCAATTGCCAATCGCCAATCGCTAATTGCCAATTGCTCCACAAACAGAGCGGAGGACTAGAAATGTATAAAACAGAAAACCCGCTTTTCACAGCGGGGACAGAAGGATATAACACGTTTCGTATTCCTGCACTCGTCGCCTCTAATGAAGGAACACTCCTAGCGTTCTGCGAAGGCAGACGAAAAGGCGGCGGAGATTCGGGCGACATAGATATTGTACTGAAACGCAGTTTTGACAACGGCACGACATGGCAACCGATACAGGTCGCTGTCTCCACCGGCACAGATACAGATGGCAATCCCGCACCAGTGGTTGACCGTGATACCGGCACTATCTGGCTGCCTTTCTGTAAAAACTTCTCTGATGGCGGAGAAGGAAAAATTATCGCGGGTGAAGCACCACGAACCGTCTGGGTAACCTCCAGCACCGACGACGGGGAAACATGGACTGAACCGAAAGAGATTACCGCCGATACAAAGTTGGACACATGGACATGGTACGCAACAGGACCATGCCACGGTATCCAATTGGCAAGCGGCAGATTGGTGATTCCGTGTGACCATGTGCTTGGGAACAGTCGAAACTATGCTGAACACGGCTACTCACATCTTATTGTCAGTGATGACCACGGTGAAACGTGGCGTATCGCGGGTAAAGCACAACCCGGCACAAATGAGTCTGTTGTCGTTGAGACCGTCGATGGCGACCTCTATTTTAACTGCCGAAACTACGTCGCACCGAAACGACGCGCATACGCTTGGAGCTCCGATGGCGGCGATACGTTTACCGAATTCGGTTACGACGATAATTTAATTGAACCCATCTGTCAAGCCAGCATGGTGCGCTACACGGATGCCAATTCGCACGACAAAAACCGGGTGCTGTTCTCTAATCCAGCAAGCATGGGCAGGGAAAAGATGACAATCCGTATCAGTTACGATGAATGTCGTTCCTGGAACGGTGGCAAAGTCTTGCATGCAGGCCCCGCTGCTTACTCTGACCTCTGTATCGATTCAGACATGAATATATGTTGTCTCTATGAACGGGGGGAACGTGGAGCTTATGAGACGTTGTCGTTCGCAAAGTTCGATTTGGCATGGTTGACTGATGGAGCGGATACATTGGCGTGATGCAAGCTTGATTTAGGAGGGGAAGACTGGAAGTGTGGAAGCGGAAACCTCTCAATCTTCCATACTTTCAATTTCCCCCTTGTGAACTCGCCGATTTTTTATCAAACTTTACGCTGGCACGCTGGCAAATGAAGGACATTCAGATGAAAGAAAAACCTGAAAAACACCCAGAATTCGACCCCGAAACTTATACTGACCCTATTCTCGAAGAATGCTATCGAATCAAAGCAGAGATTAGTGCGCAATTCAAGAACCCCGGCGAATACTTTGCGTATTTGAAAACAAAACAGGAAGAGGACAAACGGAATGGAATAAAATACGTCTCGTATTTTGATCCGTCCAAACACACACCGCCAAAAAAATCTGACGAGGATGACTAACCAGAAGCGGGAATCCTGGTAGAACTGATGGAGGTCATTCAGATGAAAGAAACGCCTGAAAAACACCCAGAATTCGACCCCGAAACTTATACTGACCCCATTCTCGAAGAATGCTATCGTATCAAAGCAGAACTGAATGCTAAATTCAAAACTCTGGAGGAATTATTTGCGTACATAAGAGCCGGAGAAGAAGAGGACAAACGGAACGGAATCAAATACACCCCGTACGATCCGTCCAGACATAAACCGCCAAAAAAATCTGATGAGGATGACTAACCAAGTCTCTAAAGGCACATCCGCATCTGTAGGTTGCCCCAGCCTTTAATGTCCACGATTAGGAAAAGAAAAATGACTTGATGAATGCCAAAATCGCTATAGCAATAGAGCCAATAATACCGCCGATTTGCCACCGTTCGTTGGTATCCACGTTATGCTCGCCTATGTTGGGGATAACCCCGTCGATTTTAGCCTCCACCCGTCGTAAATCCGTTTTTACTTCGGTTTCCACTCGCTGTAAATCTATTGTTAACTTGGATTCTATGCGTTCTAAACTTGCAGCCAGTTTCATATCCGCAGTTTCCGATCGGCGGCGATCATCGGCTTGTTGTAATTTCACATCGGTTATATCTTGCTGTAAGCCGCCTACATTTTTCCGTAGGTCTTTTACATCTTCTGCAAGTTCAGATAACTTTTGTAGAATCAATTCATCTCTATCCATTTTGATGTTCATCCATTTTAATTATCCAATTTAAAATTCAAGGAAAAAACGCCACAGGTGAGAAATCCCAAAAGCCTCTACCGCAAATATTCTCCCCACGATGCTCAGCAATCCATGTCTTCAGCGGGACATCCGCATCTGTAGGTTGCCACCAGCCTTTAATGTCCACACCATCGCCTAACAACTGTCGTCGAATCGGGCCGCATTTCTCAAGAATCTCTGGTGGCATGAGGTTGTAATCCAAACCACGCAACCACCGATAACTGTATCCCATAAACAAAACTTTTCGCGTCACATCGGAGAAATTCCAGCCGCGTGAATGCCACATCCGCCGATCGAAAAGTACAGCGGTACCACGCTTGACGAGCAAATCCATCGCACCATCAGGGTCGCCATCAGGCTCACTTGGCGGCGGTAAAGTGTCAAGTTTATGACTTCCCGGAATAAGACGCATTGCTCCGTTATCACGATGCGTAACGTCGGTTAACCAATAGCTGACTTTAAGCGAAAGGCGCGGATGTGGACGTTCCATCTCCGGTATAGGTCTACCGCCATCCTGATGCCAATGCGCCGCTTTCCTGACACACAGTCTATCGGGGGGTTCCGGCGGATACATGATGAGATGCAAGATGTAAAGCTGGATGTTCCACCCCAAAATATCCCAGAGCAGCGGAAAAACCTTCCTGTTATCGAGCAGTTCCAGCAGTAGGTCATCTTCAATGACGGTGCGGAATTTGGATAACAACTTATGTGGTGCCAGCCCGGTTTCGGCGCGTTCCGCCGCATCAACCCTGTCGGCGACCTCTTCTAATGCGTCTACCATCTCTTGACTAATTGCGTCGTGATACTCACAACGCCTAAAGGCGTGTGCTTCTTTACCGCCTCTTGGACGGTTTACTTGATATGAGTCCCGAAAACGGTGACCACGAATCAAGTCTACATAGGTTCGGATTATACCTGATACCTACGGGGGATACCACCACCCCGACTACAGGGTTAAAAAGGTAACCCTGATACGCTGTGAGAATATTACTCGCACCCACTACATCTCTATGACCATGCCACCCGCATTTGGGGCATTTATAGTTGCGTTTGACTGGTTTTTTGCGATTACCGCAACTTGGGCAGGTTTGAGAGGTATAGGCTTCGTTTTGGGTATCAACTTTGATACCAAGTGCTTTTGCTTTGTAGGTAATCATCTCTCTAAATTGAGAAAATGCCCACTGGTGTAACTTCTCATTGGCTTTTCTACCGTAGTTTATGGATTGTCGGATATGCTTAATATCACCAATAACAATCGTTTCTATCTTTCGCTTAAAGCAAGAAGAAACAAACCGTGATGTGATTTTGTGTCGCATGTCACGTAACTGCGACGCTATTTTGAAAAGGAGTTTGTCTTTGGCGCGCTTGAGTTTTTTCCAACGCCGACTGCCTCGCTTGCATCTTGAGAGTTTACGGTTGAGACTCCCTTTGGACTTCTCGCGATACCGCACTTTACTGCGGTGTTCGCGTCCGTTGTAGATTTCGGCAGTGATACCGTCGAAAGCTGTGATTGGGTGTATTTCACCCATATCGACTGCAACGGCTGTCCCGTGTTTTATTTTTGGCTGTTTCGGTTGTGTTTGGTACGTTGCATGGAACTCATACGCTTTTGTTGTTTTGTTGTAGACAAGGGATACTTCGGTTGGCACAATCTTATGGAATTTCTTGTCAACCTTGATATAAACAGCTTCGCGTCCTTGACCCATAGACAATCGGAGTCTGCCAAGTTTATAGGTGATACCCGTCGCACGCCAGGTGAAAGTGTGGAATTTATATGTCCGTTTGGGCGGCTTTGCCTTGGGATTAGATTTTTTATTGCAAAAGAAAGAACGCCTTGCACCGCAATAGTCGTCTATAACTGCCTGAACAGAATGCGCATGGCAGGGATACCGCTTAAACTTAAGATATTTCTTGAGGCCAGCATCGGACAACCAAAAACCCTTTTTGTTGTATGTTCTAAACGCAAGTGATACCGTTTTGGAATAGATTCGTCCACCGAGACGATTTATCGCGTCTAATTCCGATGTCGGTTTTGCTGTCGCTATAATGTAGGTTCGAAACGTTTTGGTATCCTTTTTAGACATGCTTTTGGTCCTCAATATACCTTTTGACAACTTCTAAGGAGGGGCTACCCACAGATGATATGAATTTAGAACGCGTCCACAAATAAGGTAAGCGAGATTTTAGGCATGCGAATTCCTCACGGAGCACACTAGAGGTAAAACCTTTTATCAGCCCAACCTTCCGTGTAAATGGCACTTTGGGGTTGTTTTCTATTATCATAAGCACAGGGTCTTGCATAACCTCACTGGCACACACCTTAAAATCTGACTCGGTTTGTTTACAACAGATTAGCGGGTGCAAGCGTTTTTGTATCCGTTCGGTTAAAACCTGGCACCGATACTTCGGACACCAGAGGACAGGATACTGAAAACTGTAAACAAGGTTTGTCTCGGAGGACCAATGCTTTTCTCCATTCTTAATAAACATTATACTATATCCCTTATCTGGTAGGTTCTATAATAGAGTATAACACATTTCCCATAAAAAGTCAAACGATTTGATTACAGAGGCACGAGAGACGCGGGTTGGACCCAAGTCTAAAGACTTGGGATTGTTAAGGGAGTCCCTTCAACGATGAGATAGCCGGTATCGTTGAAGGCTTTGAGCTGTTCTTCCGTAGCGCAGTATTCAAGCCAACTGGCATCCATGGTTATGCCCTCCGACGGTTAACTCTGTTCTTCCACACGTTCAATAATTTCACCAGTCTCACGGTCTCTGAAGATCCGTTTCATTCTGCCATCGGGCATCCGTTCATCTTTGAGATGTGCATAACGTTCATCAGCATCCGATTGCACGGGGTGGGCATCGGCAGTGTCCGCTGTCCCCCGCCAGTCCGCCAGTTCAACCGTTTCCCACTGTTTCGATTTTGCGGATTTATAGCAGGCATCAATAATAGCGTTCACGACATAACCGTCGTAGAAGGTCTCTAACGGCTCTCGTTCCTCGTCCAGTGCGTTGAACATATCGAGAAACATATCTCGATAGCCGAGTTCAGCAACTTCATCACCGACGGGGAAAGAGCCAGCCGGTGTCGCCCTCCGCCTTTTCAGCGACATAACCGCCCTGGCCGACAGCTGTAAACATCTCGTAGCCTGTGCGAAGCCAGTGATTGAGCCAGATGGTGCCCTCACTGCCAGAGACTTCGTCGCGCAGGTCCATACCGCCTCGGAATGCCCAGCTTACTTCGAACTGTCCCATCGCGCCGCTTTCAAATCGGATGAGCGCGATACCGTGGTCCTCTGCGTCAATGGGATGCACAAGCGTATCCGCCCAGCACATAACCTCAAGCGGTTTGTTGTTCTTCCCAACGAAGTTTCGGATAATCTCGATGCAGTGGCACCCCATGTCGACGATAGCCCCGCCGCCTGCTTGTTCCAAATCCCAAAACCAATCGCTGTGAGGCCCGGGGTGTGTCTCACGCGAGCGTACCCATAAAATTTTACCGAGCGCGCCGTTTTGGACCGATTCTAATGCTTTGAGGGTTTTGGGCGGATAGACCAAATCTTCGAGGTAACCGCCAAATACGCCCGCGTTTTCAACGATATCCAACATCTTTTTCGCTTCGTCCGCTGTGCGTCCGAGCGGTTTGGTACAGAGAATCGCTTTCCCCGCTTCCGCTGCAAGTTCAACCGCTTTCAGATGCAAGTTGTTGGGCAATCCGATGACGACGACATCTGTTTCAGGATGATTGATGGCTTCAGCCAAATCGGTTGTTGCGTTGGGAATGCTCCACTCTTCAGCAAAGGCGTTAGCGCGTTCTTCACGGCGGGAGTAAGCGACGTGCACGCGGTCCACACCCCGCTGATTGTGGAGTGTCATCGTGTAAAACATGCCGATGAGCCCCGTACCGAGCATTGTAACCTTATGGTTTTTCTGTTCTGACATTTTTTCTCCTTAATTGTTAGCGTGCTGTAGTGAATTCTGCGACAGGGAGGTGTCTGCTACTTTTTGTAGGTTGCAATTACACCCCAATCGTCAACGACCCAGCAGCGGTTTTTATCTATCGCGTAAACAGCTTTAAGGGCACCACCTATCCCTACTTTTAAGGTGTTCCAGGTTTTGCCGCCATCTGTAGTGTGCAACACCGTGCCGTAATCTCCAGCTGCCCAACCCACCATCGCATCAACAAAGGTAATATCGTAAAGATCATTGTACGAGTCGGTTTTCTGCTGCTGCCACGTTTTTCCGCCATCGGCGGTGTGGAGGATTAAGCCCTCCTGTCCAGAAATCCAGCCTGTGTTTTCATCAAAAAAATGGATGCCGAACAGGTTGCTATCCATCTCAAGCTCCCGTTTTTCCCAAGTGTCGCCACTATCGGTCGTCCGTAGCAGTGTTCCGAAAGACCCGATAATCCAGCCCGTTGTAGGAGAAACAAACCAGATATTCTCAAGATTTGTGCGGGTACCGCCAAGCCGTATGCGTTCTGAATTGCCTACCCAGGTTTCCCCTCCATCGGTCGTTTTGAGGATAGTATTCTCCGTGCCTGCAATGAAACCTGTCTTCTCATTAATCATCTGAATCCCCATCAAAGTAGCCCGAAGTGGCCGTGGGTTTCCACCTCGCCCTGGGGTTGTACTTCTTGTCGTTTTGCGTATCCATGTTTTGCCGGCATCCTCGGTTTTCAAGATAGTGCCCCTGCCGCCTGTGATAAACCCAACTTTCTCGTTCATAAAGTAGATATTATGAAGGGGCGCGGGCCCACGACGGCCGAAACCCCCTGGCGGTTGCCCTGGTCTTTGGGTATTGCCAGGACCGGGGGGACGTACAGTGACCTCTTTTTTGGTCCAGGTTTTCCCGCCATCTGTTGTAACCAATATTAAGCCGTTATTTCCAACGACCAAACCGTTCTGTTCATCCATAAAATGGACATCCTGAAGCATGCCTTCAATACCGTCAGCACGAAGAACGTCATCTTCGCGGAGGATGGTCCATTTCGCATCAGCTAGCTTCTGTGGAAAAATGCACGCGATGCTGACAAATACTATGAAAAAAGTGATAATTGTTCTACCCATGGCAATCTCCTCTCTTATATTTGTGCTAAACCGTGTTTAAGAGGCTTGAAACGTTTCGTAAATCTGTCGGGCTTTGCTTTCAACCCCCTCTAGGTAAGTTTGACCAAGCAGTGAAAGGTAAAGTTCGGTAGGTTCACCACTTGCTTCCCCGAAGGCTTTCGCGAACGCGCGGCACTCGGTTTTATCGGGGCCGGAGGCGTAAGCTTTCGTTTTCGCGTCTGTCCCAGATTTTCGGACTTCAACGAACTTGTCGTGAAATTTGAGATAACTCCCATCCCCTACGAATCGGACATCCTCAAGTGTTGTGAAATCAAGACCTGGCAGGGCATCGGAAAGGATAGCGCGGGTCTGTTCTATCTCTATTTTTCCCTCGCGGAGACCAATAGCGATGCCAAGAAAAAACAGGTCGTTTTTGTCACGTTTCGCTTCACCCGCTATTTTCGCCGCCCGTAGCTTTTCGGGGTTGGGTTCAGATTCGTTGTAATAGGTAATATCCTCTCTCACATCACACGTTGCACTGATGCGGCTCTCCGTGAAAACGGCAGCAAGATAGTCAGACAACGGAATATTCGCCTGTTTGCAATGGGCGGCAAGTGCTGTGACCAACACCATAGATTCACCCGCAGATTTTTCACGCATCGCGATAGCGGTTCTGCCGCCCTGGCTCCGGATGAGCTCTTCGGGGCCCGTAATCATCCCGCCGCTCTCCTCACCAGCAAAGATGAGGCGCGGCTGTACACCGAGTGAAATGGTTTCACCGTAAACGTCTTGGACAACAACTGGGGCATCTGGCGCGTCGGTAAGCTGTCGCTCAATCTTCTTCATAATCGCGGCAATCTCCTTGAAACCGACGGGTACATTAATCACGTTGACTGCATTCGCCGCTGCCCACTGGTCCCAAGCTAATGCGGAGGGAGTCGTCTTAATCAGAAAGCGTGGATGATTCTCCCAGAGTCCAGCGGTTTTTAGCTGTTTTGTGTGGAAGTCCATCAGCATGAGAAAGGCTTGATTAGGGGTGTAAATCGTCAACACCCGGCTGTCGTCAAGCGGTAGAAATTCAATACCGAGGCGGTGGAGCGTGTCTGCACGCGAAGCGTCCTCTATTTCACAGACGATGAGCCGGTCGCCATCTGGGTCTGTCGCCTCAATGATTGTGCCGATGGGGTGTGTCTTCAGTTTCGTCCCATATTCCGCCGATTTGACGACATCGAGAATGCTAAAATCGCAGCCGAGGTCGTAAAATTCAGCGGCACCTGTCTTCGGATTGTAATCCAATTTACCTATATTGTGATAGAGCGGGTCCGCCTTGACATGGAGCCAGTGAACAGCCGTAGCAATGCCTAACCGTTCGAAGATAGCACGCATCGGACGATACATACATCCCCCCACACAATCAACGACAATTGCGGGTTTGGTTTGACGAATAAGGTCGAGATTCGATGCCGTGGCGACACCGTTTCTGAGATAACTGACGTAGAGTTGTACGCCATCGTGGAGTTCATCCAATCTTTCAAAATCGATGTGTGGGTCGTTACGTGCGCTGAACTGGATAGGGTATCCTTCAGACTCGGCGGTCGTCAGAATTGTTTCAATCTTGCTGACGAACCGCATCGATTCTTCAGGCAAATATTGACTCCCCTGGTCGTTGAGGTCTTTGGTAGCGGTCTTTGTGCTGACAGAGTGGCTTGATGTGACATGCTCGCCGCCATCCAGGTCCAGCATGAAGATTAAAAACGATGCCATCCAAATCGGTAGGAGCCCAAATCCTTTCGGCACGTAAGTTCGAATGCCTTGCGCTGCCTGAATGCGTGCGATATATTCTACATATTTCTGTGAGTTGTATCGGACCTCACACCCGGCTATTTTCTCAATAGGTTTCCCGGCTGATGTTTCCCTCGCGACGAGGCTTTTTCCGAGCGTCGCCAAAATTATGCCGACCTGATTAATTGGGAAGCGCGTATCCCAGGGGTATAAAATATTTTGCGGACCCCGGATACCCGCAGTTGAGACCTGTGCCTCCTTGGCATAGTTGCGAAACCAATCCCAGAGATTCAGTTGGTCAATCAGGTCTTTGTCAAGCACGAACGTGAATGCCCCCGGCTCGTCTTGTGGAAAAAGGGGAGTTTTTACCGGGTCTGGCGTATTCTGTTCAACGACTGAAAAGAGTTGCTGCTCCGTTTGATTGCGTTTTTCAAGATACGCCGTATCGACAGGAATGATCATCTTCACTCTCCAAAAAAGATTTTGGGGCTATTATACCATATATCCACAATTTGTGTCAGTTAATTTGTAGGATATTAGGATATGCCAGAGACATTCAATCCGCTCATCTCATGTAGTCTCTGCTGAATTAAATTTAACGATTTTCTCCCAAAGTATGTTACCGTCGTTATCACAAAATTCCTTGATAAATTCAAAAGTAAACTTGTTGATAATTTTATCATACTCTTCCATAAATTGCGCGTTTTTCTCTTTGGCTTGATGTCCCAGCGGTTCAATGATGTCAGTATACAAGTTGTCATCAGCTGAAATAAATGCCCAAAATTTTTGGCCACACAACTTTATATAGTCGCCCTTATCTGGCTTCCGATTTTTTCCATAGCAGCAACCGTTGATAGCAACGACATTTGTAGAGGGTGTATTTGTCCTGAGAATCCGTTTTGCTCTCTGCATTTTTTTGATTTGAAATTGTCCTGCATTTTTTTGATTTGACTACTATTTCCCCAATTTGGCCCAGATTTAATCGATATAATATATCTTACGCTGTCTTTTTCAAACTCTAAATCAATTCCTTCTGCTGAAGATTTTCGACCATCATATACTTGTGTGCAAATAAAAATAGCAAGCCCCTCCAGAAACCCGCCAAAAATCGTTTCTTCTTGCGAAGATAGATGAGCCTCTAGAATAGTCTTAACAAATTCCGATGCCGTGTTAATATTTTTCGCCTTGAATAAATATGGATTTTTGCGTTTGACAACATTCATCAGTTTCAATTTTTGAAGGTTTTCTAACCTTCTCTGATGAAAGATTTGAATATTCGCCTCAACATAATCCGTGAGCTCTTGTTGTGTAATGGGTTTCACATTCCACCTCTTCAAATAACGAATATTGTGATTGTGTCGATTCGATGTGCTCTTTTGCCACCTGATAATACTGCGGCAAGATTTCAATGCCGGCAGAATTTCTCGATAACCGCTGAGCGACCTGACATGTCGTTCCGGAACCCATAAACGGATCCAGCACCCAATCCTTTTCCTTCGTAAATAGCCTAATAAACCATTCGGGCAACGTCTTCGGAAAAACGGCACTATGTTTGCGATTGCCCGTTTCTGTCGCAAGATGCAAAACATTCGTCGGATACGCCATTTTTCTGCCTACCCAATTTGAAACGTTTTTACCAAACCCGCTCCCCACTTTTGATGTATCCCGCCCTTTATCTGTTTCGCTGAGGTTTTTCAATCGTTTTTCCGCCCACTCGCCCATCGGCACCATGACAGCCTCCTGATACATATTGAACTTCTTCGTTTTGTTGAACTGTAAACACCGCTCCCAGGCATCTCTGAATCGGTTTGGCCATTTGCCCGGATAGCAATTTTTCTTGTGCCAGACAAACTCCTCTGTCCACAACCAACCCTGTTTTCTCATCTCGAGTATCAATTCAATAACATAGGTGTGCCGTTCACCGCTAACGGCGTTCTCTTTAATGTTCAGGATGAAGGTGCCAGATGGCTTGAGGACTCTTAGAAATTGTTCGGCACGAGGCATAAACCAATTAACGTATTCATCAGGTTTGATTCCGTTATACGTTTTGGCGCGGCGGTCTGCGTAAGGGGGAGATGTTATGATTAGGTCAAACGAATCGGTGTCAAAATTGGAGAGGACCTCTAAACAATCTCCGAGATACAAATCGGTTTTTACTATTTTCATTGGAAACTGCCTTTGGACACTAAACTTTGGACGAAGTCACGGATAGCCTCATTTAGATATTATAGCAGATGTAGCGTTGCAAATGCAAGGAAAAAATAGAGAAGGTGGTAAATATTTTGTCAAAAATTGAACAGTTCTGCACTAAAAATAAATTTTGCTTGACAAATTCTGTGAAAATCTGTTTAATAGTAGAGACAGGTACAAAAATGCTGCCTTTGCAGCACCTTAGAATTAACCTACTTGGGAGATATTAAATTACATGAAAATAGAGAAACGACTTGAAGAACTAGGTGTGAAATTACCACCTCCGGCGGTCCCCGTGGCGAATTACGTCACAACGGTGCAAACCGGAAATCTTGTCTTTACGTCTGGACACGGACCCGGCACAGGCGAAGGTAAAATCTATAAGAGTCAACTCGGTACAGATGCGACTATTGAAGAGGGGTATGCCTCTGCGCGTCAGGTTGCAATCGAATTATTGAGCACGCTCCAACATGCCCTCGGCGATTTGGACCGGATTAAGCGGATTGTGAAGGTTGTCGGTTTCGTTAACTCGGCACCAGATTTCACGGACCAGCCGGCTGTCGTCAACGGTGCATCCGACTTTTTCGTTGAGGTATTCGGCGATAAGGGAAAACATGCACGTTCGGCAGTTGGCATGGTACAATTGCCCGGCGGCATTCCGGTTGAAATTGAGATGGTTGTTGAAATTGAGGAGTAGACTTTAAATACCATGGCAGTTCAAATTGTTAAGCCTCGCATTCGCGGTTTTATCTGCACAAATGCGCATCCTGCTGGGTGCCAGGCGAACGTTCAAAACCAGATAGCACTGATTAAGGAGCGTATTCCGCACAAATCGGCAGGGTTAAATGCGCTCGTTGTGGGCGCGTCAACCGGTTACGGTCTTGCTTCTCGGATTGCCTTGACGTGGGCGTACGGTGCTAAGACACTTGGGCTTCTCTACGAACGGCCCGCGGATAGCCGACGGACCGCAACGGCAGGCTACTATAACACGGTTGCGTTTCATCAAGCGGCAGAACGCGATGGGTTTTTGGCAGAGAGCCTCAACGGTGATGCCTTTTCGGATGAAATAAAGGCGGAAGCCCTCACCCGAATCAGAGAGAATTTTGGCAAAATAGATATGCTCGTCTATAGCATTGCGGCTCCCCGACGAATTCATCCCCGCACTGGCGAAGCGCATACGTCTCAACTAAAACCGATTGGCGAAGCCTACACCGGGAAAACCGTGGATTTGAATCGGGAGGTCGTTGTGCCTGTAACGATTGAACCGGCAAACGAGCAGGAAATCTCGGACACAATTGCTGTTATGGGGGGCGAAGATTTAGAGATGTGGGTGTCGGCACTAGCGGATGCCGATTTGCTGGCACCAGCAGTAACGGTTGTCGCTTATACCTATATCGGCAGTGCATTAACTTGGGCAATTTATCGAGATGGCACTATCGGCAGGGCAAAAGATGACCTGAAGCTACGGGTTGACGCGCTCGATGAAAAACTTGCGAAGCAATTAGGCGGCAATGCCTACATTTCGGTTAATAAAGCAGTCGTTACACAAGCTTCAGCGGCCATCCCTGTCGTTCCGTTGTATATAAGCATTCTTTACGATATTATGAATGCGAAGGGTATCAACGAGGCACCGATTGGACAGATGCAGCGGCTCTTCTCGGAGCATCTTGGACCGGGACTAAAACCGCAACTGGATAGCGAACGTTACATTCGCCTAGATGATAGAGAATTACGGCAAGACGTAACCGAGGCTGTCACGGCGCGTTGGGAAGAGATTGATACCGACAACTTCCATGACCTCTCCGATTACGCAGATTTCAGAAGACGGTTCCGAAACCTATTCGGCTTTGAGGTCGACGGCGTGGACTACGATGAAGCCGTGGAAACAGAATTAGTATTCTAAGGAGGAATTTAATAATGGGACGTTATTTCAACCGCGTATTGACATTTTTAGTAATCGCTTGTTGTTTAGTGCTTCAGCCTGCTGAGGCAACAGATAATAAAGATGCTGACTTCGGATTCGGCTACATGTTTACCTCCCTGTCCAATAGAGAGCTGATAAGCGCAAATGGTCTCAGTTGGAAAACGCCGCTCTCAGAAAGTTTCAGTATTCAAAATGTTTTATGGCTTTTGGAAGATGAGAAGACAAGCGTGGCAGTGACAAACCGATTTTTGTATACCGTCAAAATACATTCTCGAAGCCAGCTCTATTGGGGTTGGGGTACGGTTTATCCGAGACAGTGGCAGTATGAAACACTCATAGGTTTTGAATACTTCTTTTTAGAGAATGCTGATTTCGGATATACCATTGAGTTTGGTTTGAGCCGCTTAAAACGTGCAGCTGAAGATTCAGAGGATGGTAGTAGATTAGGCAAGCGTTTACTGTTCGGTTATCATCTTTACTTCTGATTACGTAAGTTAGGAATCGCTTTATAAGGAGAAAGTTATGGCACAACCTTTGGTTACAGTTTGGAATGAATTTAGGCACGAAAAAACGAACGAAACCATCCGCAAAATTTATCCGAAAGGCATTCACACCGCTATTGCTGATGGGTTAAATGAACACGGCATTGAAACGCTAACCGCTACGTTAGACGAGCCGGAGCACGGTTTGACTGACGAAGTGCTGGATAAAACGGATGTCCTAATATGGTGGGGACACGCTGCGCACGGTGCCGTTGAAGATGCAATCGCTGATAAGGTGAAGGCACGGGTGTTACAAGGTATGGGATTAATCGTCCTACATTCCGGGCACTATTCTAAACCCTTTACCCGCTTGATGGGAACATCGTGTAGCCTCAAGTGGCGTGAGGCAGCCGAAAAAGAACGCATCTGGGTGATTGAACATAGCCATCCAATCGTTGAAGGCCTCGGCGAATACTTCGAAATTGAGCACGCTGAAATGTATGGCGAACCGTTCGACATTCCGGAACCCGACACGCTTGTTTTTATCAGTTGGTTTCCCGGCGGTGAGGTCTTTCGGAGCGGGTGTTGCTACTATCGCGGCAGAGGAAAAATCTTCTATTTCCGCCCCGGGCATGAAACATACCCAATCTATTACGATGAAAATGTCCGACATGTAATCGCCAACGCAGCGCGATGGGCAGCACTCGGAGACGCACCTAAACCCGTTTTCGGACATTCACAACCGTTGGAACCCCTCAGTTGAGGAAAAACCGCAATAAGGAGATGAACTATGGAACAGACAAAACCGAAACTTGACCAGCTGCTACAGGACGGTTTCATTTTAATAGAGGGTGCGTTGTCACCAGAGGAAACCGAAAACATTCGTCAGCGGGTTAACTACGCCCGCGAACAGGGTTGGGAAGAGGGATTGAACGCAGTCGGTAATATGTGGTTCGATTCCCTGCTTGACCGCGAACCGGATACATACGGGCCCCTTGTCGGACATTCTAGCGTCCGTCCCTATCTTGAAGGCCTGATGGGAAAACAGTGCCAGCTACGGAGCTTGCGTGCACATATCAATCCAGGCCCTTATCTACAAGAGTGGCACATGGACTTTTACGGCTATTGGCACGAAAAACGATATGTTGAGGAACACCCGTTTGCAATGGCACCTGCCGGTATCAACACCACCTACTATTTTCAAGACAACGGCCCCGGAGAAGGGCACCTCAAGTTTGTCAAAGGTGGACATCTAAACGAACCGCCGCATCTATATCCGTTAGACCGTCCCAAATTTGAGGAGTGGTGTGAATCACAAGAACACGTTATTCTGTATCCGAAGGCGGGGGATTGTGTCGTGTTTATCAATCACATTCCGCACCAGGGTGCAAAAGAACGCGACGATATGGAACGTAGCAACGTTGTGTGCCATTATCAGGTAACACCGATGTATGATGGCGTTTGGCACGTCTCACGCCCGCGCGGGTATCAGGGCACTTTTCCGTTTGCTTAGACATAATAGTAGGCACACACCCTGTGCCTACTCTCATTGATGAGAATAGGTGACACTTATGCGTACATTTATTATTTTTCTATACGTTGTATATCTGGTAGGCAGTTTTCAATTTACCTGCACAGCCGAAACATTTAAGGGCTTGGTCGTTTATTTCTCATTTGAAGAGGGCAGCGGTAAAACCGTTGTGGACCGCTCAGGCAACGGCAACAACGGACAATTAGCAGGTGACACCGATTGGACTGATGGTAAATTCGGTAAAGCTCTCAATTTTGGTGGGGAGAACGGCATTGTTCACGTCAAACATTCGGACACTTTTGAATTTACAGATGGCATTACGATTTGCGCCTGGATCCGCCCTACGTTGATAGAGGGACCCGGGGAATGGCAACTTATTGCAGCCAAGGGACCCGATGTTGATGAGTTCTTTGAGATTCTGTTACATCCAGATGGCTTTATATGGATGGGGTGGAGATTATCGGTTGGGCGTATAGTGCCTGAGAAAAGTCCGCCAGATATTGTCAAAGATAAATGGCAGCACATTGCCGTTTCGTTTCAAGCAGATAGGTGGTGGACAATTTACCTTAATGGCAACGTCCTGATTGATTATCCAAGGGCACGCGCCAATTTGAAACCTGTCGAATCGCCGTTGCTGCTGGGAACAGAGGAGCCGTTCGCTCTGAACCGCTACTATAACGGTGATATTGACGAGTTCGTGATTTTTAACCGGGGGCTCTCCGAGAACGACATTAAAAAACTACAGGCAGCGCCGGTGGAAACAATATTGGCTGTTGACCCGAGCGCGAAGCTCTCCACAACGTGGGGTACCCTCAAACAGAGATATAACGTTCGTGATGTGTCAAATTGACCTGAGGTCCGAAACGTTTTTAGCGTGAAAAGTGCCAAATTGGCATGCATACCCCCGCTATCTACCGAATTTGAAGGGGTTTCGGTTGGCACAAATATTGCATACAATAGAGATATAATTAAAATAACTTGTAGAATTGGAGATTTAGCATGAGCAAGGTCATTGGAATTGATTTAGGAACAACAAATTCATGTGTAGCTGTCTTGGAAAGTGGCGATGCCAAGGTAATAGAGAACGCGGAAGGGAATCGGACGACTCCCTCGGTTGTCGGTTTTACCAAAGAGGGGGAGCGTCCCGTCGGGCAGGTCGCTAAGAGACAAGCTATCACGAATCCCGAAAACACAATTTTTTCCATCAAACGGTTCATGGGACGAAAATATAGCGAGATTGGTGACGATGCCTCCCGTGTGCCTTATGAATTAAAAAGCGATAAAGATGGCAATATTGCGGTAGATATCGAGGGCAAAACGTATTCACCTCCTGAGATATCCGCGATGGTTTTGCGGAAGATGAAGGAAACCGCGGAGGCATACCTCGGTGAAGAGGTCACGCAAGCGGTTATCACTGTCCCCGCCTACTTTAACGATTCCCAACGTCAGGCGACAGCCGATGCGGGCAAAATCGCCGGGTTAGAGGTGCAGCGGATTATCAACGAACCGACTGCCGCCTCTCTTGCCTACGGGCTCCAAACTGAAGGCGAGCGGAAAATCGCCGTCTACGACCTCGGCGGCGGCACGTTCGATATCTCTATTCTTGAAATCGGCGATGGGGTCTTTGAAGTCAAAAGTACAAACGGGGATACACACCTCGGCGGTGACGACTTCGACCAAGCTGTTATTGACTGGATGGCACAGGAATTCCTCAGCAGCCAAGGCATCGACCTACGGAAAGATCAGATGGCTTTACAACGTTTGAAGGAGGCAGCGGAAACCGCAAAATGTGAACTCTCTAGCACGTTACAGACCGATATCAACCTCCCGTTTATCACTGTCGATGCAAGTGGGCCGAAGCATCTTAACTTGACGCTCACCCGTGCGAAACTTGAGCAGATTACAGATGAACTCGTCGAACGTTCGCTCCAACCGTGCCGACAAGCCCTCGCGGATGCAGAAATGCAACCCTCCGATATTGACGAAGTTATACTGGTCGGGGGACAGACCCGGATGCCGAAAGTACAGGAAGCGGTGCAGCAGCTCTTCGAAAAAGAGCCGCACAAAGGGGTCAACCCGGACGAAGTCGTTGCAATCGGGGCAGCAATTCAGGGGGGTGTGCTCGCTGGCGATTCCGAAGTGAAAGATATTTTGTTACTGGATGTAACGCCACTTTCACTCGGTATTGAAACGCTTGGCGGTATGTTTACGCGGTTAATCGAAAAGAATACCACAATTCCGACTAAGAAATCGGAGAAGTTCACAACCGCAGAAGATAGCCAGACAGCCGTCGATGTGCACGTCCTTCAGGGAGAACGGGAACAGGCGGTCTACAACAAAACCATCGGTCGGTTCCGCCTGAGCGATATACCCCCCGCTCCAAGAGGTGTACCTCAGATAGAGGTTACGTTTGATATTGACGCAAACGGAATTCTCAATGTGTCTGCGAAGGATACGGCAACGGGGAAGGAGCAGAAGATTACAATTACTGCCTCCTCCGGCCTCACGGACGCTGAAATTGAACAGATGGTGAAGGATGCTGAAGCGCACGCGGAAGAGGATAAACAGAAAAGAGAAGAGGTTGAAACTCGCAACCGTGCGGATTCTATGGTCTACGAAACCGAGAAAAACCTACAGGAATTTGGCGATAAGGTTGACGACGCTACGAAGGAAAAGGTGAGCACCGCGGTGGAACGTGTCAAGGAGGCCTTAGCAGCAAACAATCACGACGAAATCCAGTCCGCAACCGATGCACTCACACAAGCCTGGCATGAGGCTTCCGCACAGCTGTATCAACAGACAACAGCGGATGCCCCGGAGGACGCGCCTGAAGACGCACCCACCGAAGACGCTGATGATGACAATGTCGTTGATGCTGAATACGAAGTCGTTGACGAGGACACGAATGAAGATGCGGAGAAAAATTAGGCGAAGTATTCGGACGTTGTAATCGCGCCCTTCACCCTTGTAGGCGCGCTGAACCCCCTATAGACAGGCTTTTAGGCGCGCGTCTGCTTGTCGGGTTTCTCTTCGTTCAACTTTCTACACAAACCTAAGTTGCCACCTATAAATTTTTAGACTTGGGAACGCCGATTTTAGTCAAAAAATGATGATAATTATAACGTGAACTTCTATGGGGCACCCTTATGCCACAAACTAGGAAGTTTGTGCTACTATGTGGCAACTTTCTATACAAGAGGAACTATCGATGTCTTATAGAGAGTTTACTTTAGAGGCAGTGGTGCCAGCATTTCAACTTGAGAAAATTGACACCGTAGGTCTTTTTTCGGAGATAGAACCGGTAGTGCCAAGCGCAGCACTCACCGCGGACTTGAAAAAAAAGGTACCCTTAGCTACCACTATCGGCACCGAGAAAGCACGTTCCGAATTGATTGTTATCAATTTGCTGGTTGAACTTCGGGAACACTATAATCGGCGCATCAGCCTCTTTTCAGGGATTGACTTCAACGTTGATGCCGACGCAGGTTTGAACGGCGTGTGCGATTTTTTAGTGAGCCTGTCGCCTAACCAATTTTATTTGGAGGCACCTATCATTAGCCTTGTTGGGGCGAAAAACATTGACGTGAAACTTGGACTTGGGCAGTGTGTGGCAGAAATGCTCGCTGCCCAACGGTTTAATGCTGAAAAAGGGAATGACATCCCTAGCATTTATGGTGCCTCCACGACAGGGGTAAATTGGCAGTTTCTCAAGTTGTCGGAAAAATGTCTCCATATTGATATGGTAACCTATACCATCGAACGGTGCGACAGAATTCTCGGTATACTGTCCAGCATGGTTGCACAGAAGCCGTGACATTCTGTCAACCGATTAGATAAGAAAATAGGCAGATACCGTGTCCGATACCTGCCTATGCTTACTGTGATTTTGGATTTGTCTGACCTACTGCTTCAGCACTCCCCACGTTACTTTTTTTTCCCCGATAGGGGATACAGATAGCACATCGTCACTTATCCAATCTAGTGTCGCATCCTTGCCCGGGTGGTCTGTTAGCTGCGTTCTCACACCTGTCTCAATATGATACTTATAGATATTGGCTGGGGGGAACACAAACGTGAAATCAGACGGACAGAGGTCAGACGGGTGGAGCCATTCAATCCGCAATTTAGACAATTCCCATTATAACAGAAAGTTCCGCAAAAGTCAAATAAAAAAGAGTGTGTAAAGCATTTCTCTAGGTGTTGACAAAAAAAGCGAAATAGACTAAAATATGTTCAAGATTGAGAGCTACAGCTACAAAAGGGAAAAAATTATGCGAATCAGAAAAGTTGTCATGAGGAATGAAGCCGGCCGTATCTGGACAGAGGAGCAGGAAACGCCTGCACTGAAACCGGGACAGCTACTAATTGAGGTCTTCACCTCGATGGTCAGTCCTGGGACGGAGCTGGGGGGTATGAAACGGAGACGCGAGAACCCGGGGTCCGAGGCACACAAACGTCCGTTCGGATATACCAACGCAGGGAGAGTCATCGAGACATCGGGAGATTGCGATGAATTTGAGGTCGGGGACAGAGTCGCAGGCATGGGCGGGGGGTACGCGCTGCATGCAACTTATGCATGTGTGCCGCATAACCTGTGCGCTAAAATTCCCGATAACGTCAAGGATGAACACGCCGCATCTATTCACCTCGCGGCGACAGCATTGCATGCGGTGCAACGTGGCCGTATTCGTATCGGTGAAAACGTTGTCGTAGCGGGATTGGGCATCGTTGGGCAGTTTGCCTGCCAGATAGCTAAAGCCGCGGGAGCCTATGTGCTTGGAATGGACCGATTGCCGTTGCGGCTCGAGATTGCACAAAATGCTGGAATAGACCTCACAATAAATGTCTCTGAAACCGACCCGATTCCGATTGCAAAGGAATTCACCAGGGGGTATGGCATGGACTGCGGAATTATCGCATTCGGTGGCGATGCTACAAGTGCTTTTCAGCAGATTCGCGCAATGTTAAAAACAGCACCGGATACACACAAGATGGGCAGGATTGTCATTGTCGGCGGTGCGAGCATTACACACGGTTTCGCAGCAGGACTCGGCAACGTCGACGTTATCAGCGCAGCACGCACCGGTCCCGGGTACCACGATGAAGCTTATGAACACGGCGCGGAGTATCCACCTGTGTTCGTCCCGTGGCCGACACAACGTAACTTGGAATTATCGCTGCGTCTCATGTCGGAAAACAGAATCAAGGTACAACCGTTGATTACGGATATCGTGCCGATTGACCAAGCCACAGAAGGATGCGAAAAACTAATCCAAACTCCAAACGAGGCGTTAGGGGTTATCTTTTCAATGCAATAAGATAACCTAAGTTGCCACATAGTAGCATAATCTTCCAGATTGTGCATATTTGTGTGCAAATTGGAAGTGAACGGGACAAATATTAGCTAATTATCAGCATATTTTCATTAAAGACGGTGTTTCCAGGTCTAAAAACTTATAAGTAGCAACTTGGGTTAAGATACAAAAATGGAAATTAGAGAAGCACAAGAATCGGAATTGGAACAGGTCGTTGAACTTAACTGCATGGCGTTCAATCCGAACCAGCAGGAACGTTACTGGCAATACGTCCGAGGGGACAGCAGCTATAGACCTTCACAGACGCGGGTAGTCGTTGTAAACAATAAGGTTGTATCAACTTTACGCGTCTGGGAACGGCGGATACGGGTTGGTGCATCTCTCGTGACGATGGGGGGCATCGGCGGTGTCTGCACAGATGAAAAGTACCGCGGGGTCGGATATGCCTCCGCGCTTATGCGGCAGACAATTGATTATCTACAGCTAATCGGATGTGACCTCGGCGTGCTGTTTACTATCATTCCAGAGGAATTTTACCACAGATTCGGATGGACCTCCTTGCCACTACACGGTTTCACGATAAAGTTGAACTCGGCAACGATAGCTGAAAGACCATCGGACTGGCAGATTAGGGGTTTCAATTCAGAAACGGATTTAGACGTAGTGGCAAAAATCTATGATATTGCTAATGCCCAACGGAGCGGCACTCTCTCGCGCACACGTGCCTATTGGGATATGCAACCTTCCCGTATCCGCGGTATCCTGCCAACCGTTGTCGCCACCGCCACAGGAGAAGCATCCAACTCCAATATAGGCGGATATCTCACCTATCAGATAGATGAAAAGTGTGCCGAGGTCCATGAAGTTGGACATCTCCCTGAAAATCCGGATATTTTAGACGCGCTTGTGTGCCACCTTTTACAAACGTGCACAGCAGATGGCGTTGAAGAGATAAAGGGCATGTTTTCACCGAAACACCCATTTGTAGAACGCCTTATTGTTAGGAGCAACGGAACATTAGGCACAATTACGGATACAGCAATGATGCTCTATGCCGTAAATTTACCGGTGCTTCTGCGCCGCCTTGTGGTAGGGTGGGAGTCACAAATTGCTGCTGCTGAGGAATCGTTTCCACAACTCGCTGTCAAATTTCCCACTGTCAACGGTCAACAGGCTGTATTGCATTACAACGGCAACGACACAATCCAAATCGTGGAGAACGCATCGGATGCGGTTCACTTGGAAATAATAATAAGTGAAGAAGATTTTTGGCAGCTGCTGTTCGGTGAAATAGGGTGGGCACAAGTCAATTCAGAGGACTCGGTGCCCTCGGAGGTCTCTCGATTTTTAGCCACGCTTTTCCCTAAACGTGATGTAATTTTTTGGTATCCCGACCGGTATTGAGGCAGAACAGTAAGACATGGCTAAAACAGACTCGAAACCTAAACGGCAAGGCACACAGACAAGCGCGTTCGGAGTATCCAAGCGGAGCGGCCACGACTCCAGTGAATTTTATGCCGGTAAACTCTACACCGATCAGCAACCCCCCGAACCTGAAACGTGGATAGAAAACCCGATTCCCGCTGAAAACCTTGACCAACTCTATTGTGCCTCCAGCACACAGATGAACGCCGTTCCGGATGAAAGTATTCACCTCATGGTTACGTCACCACCGTACAACGCCAAAAAGGAATACGACGATGATTTGTCGTTGGACGAGTATAGAGAGCTCCTCCGGGCAGTCTTTACCGAAACCTACAAAAAATTGGTTACCGGGGGGCGGGCGTGTATCAATATCGCCAATTTAGGTCGGAAACCGTACATCCCGCTGCATAGCTACATCATAGAGGATATGCTGAACATAGGCTACTATATGCGGGGTGAAATTATCTGGGATAAAGCCTCAAGTGCAGGGAGTTCTACGGCATGGGGAAGTTGGCTCTCCGCGGCGAACCCGGTGTTGAGAGATGTCCACGAATATATTCTCGTCTTTTCCAAAGGCTCCTTTCATAGAAAACCGAACGGAAAAGAGAATTCCATTCGCAAAGCCGATTTCTTAGAATGGACAAAAAGTGTTTGGACGTTTCCCGCTGTTTCAGCCAAACGTATCGGTCACCCCGCCCCCTTTCCTGAAGAGTTGCCGCATCGCTTAATTCAGCTTTACACCTTCGTGGGGGATGTCGTGTTGGATCCGTTTTGTGGGAGCGGTACGACCTGTTTAAGTGCTGTGAAATCGCAACGACACTACATCGGATACGATATTGAGGAGAAATATATCAAATTGGCAAACGAACGGATTAAACAGTACACCGCTCAGCTCCGTTTGCCAATATGATTACGGCTACCACACCTGCTACGTCGAAAGTGTATACGTCTTTCCTGCTGCCGTGTCGAACGTCACAACTGAATCCGATACGGCTGCTTTAACCGGTTGCTCCTCACATGCCACCGAAACGGTGCTCGATGTTCGGACAGTACAGTCTCTACCGAGTGCGGAACGGATTTTCGCCTCGGTGAGTTTTCCGTTTTCCCACGTCATATCCACTTCAAACCCGCCGCGGGCACGCAACCCTTTGACGTATCCTGTGTCCCATGCCTTCGGAAGGGCAGGCAGTAGGTTAATTTCACCTGCATGGCTCTGTAGCAACATTTCAGCGATACCAGAGGTTCCACCGAAATTGCCATCAATCTGGAACGGTGGATGTGTATCAAAGAGGTTAGTCAGGGTACACTTGGCGAGAAGTGCTTGGAGATGGGTGTATGCTCCTTCAGCATCCTCAAACCTTGCGAAAAAGTTGATAAGCCATGCCCGACTCCATCCTGTCTGTCCACCGCCGTGTTGCAACCGATATTCCAGCGATTTTTTCGCTGCGGCTGCTAATTCTGGTGTGCCGCGCAAGGTAATTTGGCAACTCGGGTGGAGCCCATACATGTGCGACATGTGTCGATGCCCGGGTTCCGGTTCGTCGTAATCGAACACCCATTCCTGCAACCGTCCTGTCTTTTCGCTGATTTGGAGCGGGGCGAGCCGTTCGAGGGCGGAGGCCAACTCTGCCCGGAGGTCCGCATCTCCGCCGAGGATATCAATAGCAGCGATGCAATTGGTAAAAAGCTCGTGGATAATCTCCAAGTCCATCGTTGCAGCGTAGGTAAAAAGGGAACGGTTGCCATCAGGTTTCAGGAAACTGTTTTCAGGTGAGTGAGAGGGGTTCGTCACGAGTGTTCCTGCAAGCGGTGTGCCTTCCGGTGCCTCGACGAGAAAATCGAGGATAAAACGGGCTGCCCCCTTCATCAACGGATAGGCTTGTCTCTTCAGGTATTCCACATCTTCTCCGAAAAGGTAGTGTTCCCACACGTGTTCACATAACCATGCGGCCCCCATGGGCCAGACACCCCACACCCCATCCGCGGGTGTGGTAAACCCCCAGATATCGGTAAGATGATGGACGACCCATCCCTCAGCACCGTAATGAATTTTCGCTGTCCGATTTCCGGGTTCAACGAGCGATTCCATTAGGTCAAACAGCGGCGTATGGCACTCTGGCAGGTTACAAATTTCGGGCACCCAGTAGTTCATCTGGACATTGATATTGGTGTGGTAATCACTGTTCCAGGGGGCGTTCATGTGTTCGTTCCATACGCCTTGAAGATTAGCGGGGAGACATCCAGGGCGTGAGCTTCCCATCAATAGATAACGTCCGTATTGAAAGTAAAGAGCGACAAGCCCGGCATCTGACGCGCCCTCCTTGACAGCAGCTAAACGTTCGTCGGTTGGAAGATTTTCCGCTTCAGTTGAACCGAGATTTAAATCAACCCTTCTGAAAAGGGATTGATGTTCAGCGATGTGCTCTGTCCGAATGTCCTGATAGGATTTGCCATCGACGGCTGACAGATACGTTTCGCAACGTTCGTGTGGATTGGCACTTGCATCTGTCTGGTTGATGTAGCTTGTCGCAGCGGCGATGAAGAGTGTCACAGCATCAGCATCGCTCACAGAGATGCCGTCGTTTTTCGCTTGCGAAGTGCCCCCTTCAACGTTCACCTGTAAATATGCTGCAAAACGTAGCACCCCATCATTGCCACACTGGCCGTCGAGACGTAGTAAATTGTTATCTATCGCTTCAACGGTGGCATCCTGTTCGCGTGTCATCGTTATATCAAAATTGAGTTTTCCCGGTGGTTCGCTTTCAACCCTAACAACGATAAGATTGTCCACTGCTGTAGCAAAGACCTCTCTGCTGAAATTAAGCTCCCCTTGTTGGTAAGTTGTGTTTGCGATACCGGTATCCAAATCCAATTCTCGGCGATATGCTGTCACTTCAGCGTCGTTCGAAAAATCGAGGAACAGATTGCCTAGGGACTGGTAGGATTTGATCCGTTTCTCTATTCCGTGCAACATTTCGCTTGCGAGTTGGGTTGCCTCTTCGTTTTTATCGTCAAAGAGCAGTTGTCGCACCTTCGGGAGTGCTTCCAAAGCCTTTGGACTATTGTTATCATTATCGCCGATGCGAGGGCCGCCATCCCAAAGTGTTTCTTCGTTGAGTTGGATGCGTTCGCGTTCCACGCCGCCGAACACCATTGCGCCGAGCCGTCCGTTTCCGACAGGCAGCGCGTCTGTCCACGCCCCGGCTGGTTTGTTATACCATAAGGTAAATTTTTTATCATTTTTCATCAGTTAATGCCTCTCTTGTAATTACATTTATATCCACAAATGAATCAAAACAGGTTATGTAAGATTAAGATTTAAAACGTACATCCCAAGCACATCGAAACCCGATATTTGCGGTAAACCTTGCTGAGTACTGAGAGAAGAGCGTGGTGAGAAAAGGCGAACCTCCATGGCGTGCAGCAATTTGATTAGGTTTTGACGAAGTAAAATACGAACCACCTCGCAATACGCGATTATTTGTAATCTCCCAGAAGTCCGAAATTAATATGTCAAAATCCTCTTTCGAGTTTACACCCGCAATTGGATTCTGTAGCGGTGAATTTCCATAAAAAGCGATTTGATACGCATCAAGACACCACTCCCATACGTTTCCTACTATATCATGCAAACCGTAATTGTTTGCTGGATATTTTCCGACAGATATAGTTTCACCAGCATTCTCACCACAATGCGCTTTGTCTGAATTCAAAGCGTCGCCCCATGGGTATTTTTGGCCTGTTAAGCCCCCCCGTGCTGCTTTTTCCCATTCCGCTTCTGACAGTAAACGTTTACCGCTCCATTTTGCATACGCCATCGCCGCATACCAACTGACATGAGTCACAGGATGGTCCCCTTTTCCAGCCGGAAAGTTGTTCCTATTCCAATGTTTTAGATAGTTTCCATCGTGGTATCTTCCAAGTCCAAGGATAGATAACCTCTTTTTTGCCTTATTCCACGCGTCCCGTTCCGATAGCTTCCGCCATTTGGGATTAGCCTCAATGAACATCTTATATTGTGCATTCGTCACCGGATATTTATCCACACAGAACGCATCAACGTAGACTGCATGCTCTCGATTTTCACGGGTATTCCACCATTCTTGGCTTCCCATTTGAAACTCGCCCGCTGGGATGAGCACCATATCTTCTGGGACTGAGACGCTTAAGGATGTTTGTTCGGAGGTGGAAGATTCCTCGGTTTCAGGTGTAGTCAATTCCTCTACCGAGATAGGCTCGGTCGGTTGTGGTATTTTAGTTTGTAGTGCTGCGATATGTTCCACCCGTTTTTGTGGGTCTTTCAACGTATCCCGTGCTTGATTTAGAACGGTTCGCCACTGTTCCTGCGTCCTACCGTCCGGACGCGGAAGTCCGCCCGCCTGCAACGAGGCACTATACTGCTTTTTATGTGCTTCATCAATGCGGGTCAAGATGAAGGTTTCATCCCGATTTTCAAATTCATCTACCGAAAACCCAAGCACTTCAAAATAGTTTACACTTTCCCCCACAATTAGTCCTGAGGCTTTCAGAATCTCATCCGCTTCCGCTGCGGAGAGCCCAAACTGCTGCACCGCTTGCTGGAGAAGCCCGATGCGCTGTTCGTCGGTAATCGTTTTTGATAACGTTTTGAGTGTGTTGACAACTCTAATGAATTCGTCGTGGCTATCGGTATGTTGGTTCATGTTTTCCGTTCTCTAAATTCTGTTTTTTTCGGGCATCTGCGGATTACCATAGAGGGGATTCAGCTAGGCGAGACTGGTTAATAGTTGCGTTTAATTCGTAGCGTTCAGCAACTGACTCGACAAGCTCCAGTAACCATCGGTATGTTGGTTCATGTTTTCCGTTCTCTAAATTCTGTTAGGTTTTTTCGCTCTCACTTCTCGCTCATGCAAAACTCCTTCGCTTGTGCAGATAGGGAGATAATGTGTCTACTTCAGGTATTTGATCGCCATCGTAGTCAAGATATTGAACCCTTCCGATATGAAATTGCTCGTTGGTTCCGAGACTTTTTACAAAAGACTCAAAGCGAGTTTTAATTGCAATACCTCCTTGGGTGCTAGAGTACAATTTCCACATCGCCTCTGATTCGTGTGTGCTTTCGTGCCAACAACTAATCAACGTAAAACGCGGTAATTGCTGCATCACGGGGGCATACATATTGCTTTCTTCATCACGGAACGAATCTATGTTTCTCCTAGGTAATGAGCCCTCAAAAGGGTCCCCCAATTTGTCCGCCCTTGCGAAAAATAGGGCACCATTTTCCAAAATTGAGACAAATTTTGTGAAATCCATGTACCTCCACAAAATTGCGTCTGTGTGAGGGAGGTTGTGAACACAAAACATAAATAAAAATTCCGGTACTAGTTGACGTGCGGGTTTTGCCCAATCTGAGCATTTGTTAGTGTAACAGATTCTATGCAATAAGACTTCTACTTCGTGCCCTGCGGCATATAAGGTTGTCGCTCGAGACTTCTTATCCTTGTCAATTTCTAAGATCTACTCAGGACCAGGTGAGATGTTTACGCGTTCCGCTACGTGCACAGGCAGTTCACTTAGATGATACATTTCGCTTCCGTCCAGTTGGAACTGTTGCCCAATTAGCGTGTCCCCTATAGACCATGACCGCATTAATGAAGAAATGGGTTGGGTAACGCCAGACATAGGCGACGACTCTTTCATCAGAAATCTCAATCGGCAGGAGCGTCACCCGTTTGCCCTCTATGAGCTCCTTCAAATATCTAGCGGCTTTTTCGTCTTCGGGGGTGCCTTTTTCCGGGGGGATTATATTCGCTAAACGCACCTTTTCGAACCCCCTTAGTTTTTCCATCCGTTGTATAGGAGTTTCGGGCAGAAGTGGAAGCATTTTAATGTGTTCAAGAAAACTGCGGTTTTCTTGACTGGAAAATCGCATAACAGTTTCGGTAGGACTCACCTCAAAAGTATCGCCATCAATGACTTTTTCTACATTATACACATACATTTTTTTCTCCTCCAGTGTGTTTTAGCTGATAACTGAACAATCGAATTGTAGCACAAACCTGCAAAAAAGGCAAACAGAAAAGAGGGGTATAAAATTTTATCAGGAGTTCGGACAGCATCTTAAGAGGTGACTGCCCTGACACATCGGAAGCCATAGCTGTAATATGTGAAATTGGGGGGAGCCCAACCGCAATAGGCGACTTGCGCGGCACGCTCGCTACTTGCCCAAGACCCCCCACGCAGTACACGAAACGTTGCAATATGCAAAAAATTGGTTGTGATTTCATCAATGCTGTCAACCATTAAACCGGGGTGTCGACGTGGGGTATTACCATCATGTTCATCAAGACACCATTCCCACACATTACCCGCCATATCATACACGCCATAGTCGTTAGGTGGATACTTGCCAACGGGGGTTGTTCTTCCGAGCTGCATGCCGTAATTCGCAAGGTTTATATCAATTCCATCGCCCCATGGATATATTTTCCCTACTAATCCGCCACGTGCCGCTTTTTCCCATTCCGCTTCAGTTGGCAACCGTTTATTTGTCCATTGTGCGTAAGCCATGGCGGCATACCAACTCACATTTACAACCGGATAATCTGCTTTCCCTCTAGGCGGAGTATTGCCATTCCAAGTATTTAAGTAGTTCCCATCGTGGTAATCTTTAACGATTGTATTTTTCTGCCACTGAGGATTAGCCTCTATAAACGCCTTATATTGTGCATTGGTCACCGGATATTTATCAATCAAAAATGCATCCATGAAAATTGTTTGTGCGGGCATTTCGCTCGTATTTTCCGCTTTGTCCTGCTCACCCATCTGAAACTCACCGGCAGGAATGAACACCATACTATCAGGGACATCGAGATTGGGTGGAACTGATACCGGGTCGGTATTTGAAAGGGGTAATACGGAGATAGTTTCGTGTGTACTTTCTGGCGTTGGCTCTGCGTTCTCAAGCTCGATTTCGGGGGAAGGCAGGTCAGTCACGGATATCTCTAATGTATCTGCGTCGCTCAGGAATGTCTCCATATATTCTCGCCGCTTTTGTGTATCTACTAAAGTATCCCGCGCTTGATTTAAAACAGTTCGCCACTGTTCTTCTGTTTTACCATCGGGACGCACGCGCGCACCGGCACCCAACGATGCCCTATAGCACTTATCGTGAGCAGACTTAACAACGCTTACGATTGCTTGCTCATCTAAACCTTGGATATTTTCTATTGAAAGGTCCAGTACCTCAAAATAGTTTATCTCCTCCCCGACTACCAAACCGAGAGACTTCAGAATCTCTGTGGCTTCTTCAACAGCCAGCTCGTAATTCTGGACTGCCTGTCTCAGCAACCCACGCCGTTGAATATCTGTAATAGTCGGTGATACATTTTTGAAGGTATTAAGGAGTTCAATAAATTCATCACGTTTGGACATATCTCATTTCACTTTAAAAAATGTGACAAAACCTTTAAGATTGGATATCCTTTACACACCGAAAGCCGAAGGTAGGGAGCGTGTCCGTTGGATTACCTTTGAACCGGTAGGCACACCGCACACCTGCGGAATCAATTCCCCATGAACCGCCACGCAACACGCGAGTGCTTTTAACGCTTTCGAAGTTTCGCGTTATCCACTCCACACTGTCTATGGCAGAGAAGGGATTTTGCGGTGAGGAATTCACATAGAAATAGGCATGATACGAATCCAGGCACCACTCCCACACGTTTCCACTTATGTCGTAGAGACCGTATCTGTTAGCAGGATAATGACCGACTGGTGTGGTATCACCAACATAATAGAAGTAGTTTGCATCGTCAGCACTTATTGAATCTCCCCACGGATATTTCTTGCCTGTCAAACCGCCCCGTGCGGCCTTCTCCCATTCCGCCTCTGTCGGTAAACGTTTCCCTTTCCACTGTGCGTACGCCATCGCTGCATACCAACTCACATTTACAACCGGATGCTCACCTTTTCCACTCGGGTAGGTTTCATCCTCCCAATGCTTCAGGTAGCCTCCATCGTGATAGGCACTAGGAATATGGTCTTTGAACCACCGCCGTTTGTGCCACTGTGGGTTAGCATCGACGAATTCCTTGAATTGTGTATTGGTTACCAAGTATTTGTCCATGAAAAATGCGTCGAGAGAAACGGTGTGAACCGGATGTTCGTCTTCGTTTGCTGCCGGGTCATCACTGCCCATTTGAAAATTGCCCGCTGGGATGAACGCCATGTCTGGCGGTGCGTCGATATTGGGTGTAACTATCTGATGATTTAATTCCTCAGTCTCAGTTAGCTCAGGCGGAGGCGATGGGTTTTCTTCCGGGAGTGCTTCTGCTTCAGTCTGCTGGAACATAGCGGCGTGTTCGTGCCTTTTCTGGGGGGCAATCAACGTATCCCGTGCTTGATTTAGAACGGTTCGCCACTGTTCCTCTGTTCTGCCATCGGCGCGGGGACGACCCCCCGCCTTTAATGAAGCACTGTATAGGTTTTTGTGCGCTGCTGCCACGCGACTCATGACAGTCGTGTCGTTTAAGTTTTGAATCTCAGCGATTGAGAATCCCAATACCTCAAAATAGTTCACACGTTCACCGATACCTATTCCCGAGGCGTTGAAAATGTCAGTTGCTTCTTCAACAGTGAGACCGTGCTGCTGAACGCCTAATCGGAGAAACCCTTTGCGTTGTTCGGCGGTAATTGTCGGTGAGGCGGTTTTAAGCGCCTTAAGAAATGCTATGAATTCCTCGCGTTTAGACATAGGTTAAACCTTAAACTATTCAACAACAAGGTCTTGTAGCTCCGTTTTTGCCTGTGCAACCTCTTCTTCATCGAGCGTAGGTCTCTCGATAATGGAAAAGATATCGTAAACCGCCGTGGGACCATCCTCGTCAAGGGATTTTGCTGTCACCTCAAGATTCTGATCCAGATTATATTTGTAGTTTACTTCAATCGGAGACCCTTGCGGCAATCCATCGGGCAGTTCAAGGGTACATTCCCCCAATTTATAGTCATCAAATAGCTCAATTTCGCTTTTGTGCCTATCCTGTTCAAGCCCCTGCACCACTTCGATTAACGCCGAAGTCTGATTCTCATCTACTGTCAAAAACTTATCCGATCTTTCACACGGTATGGCTGTCATTTTGGGAATCATGACATGGATAATATGTTCGCGCTGTGGATTGAGCACGACGAGCCCGAGGTTGTGTGTAGCTCCATCTGTCACCGTTACCTTCGGTGCACCGTCCGGACCGAGAAATCTATCAATAACAGCGTCAGGCATGTCTACTGTTTCGGGATTTCCCTCCGTGAGTTGGCGGAGCGTTCCCTGAATTGCTGCGCCAATCGCGACGACCTCGTCAGGATTGACTTCGTGTGGATTAATCTCTTTACCGCTGATTGCGGCGATCATTTCCTGGACCATGGGCATCCGAGTTGAGCCGCCCACCAATAGGATTTTGTCAACATCCGCCCAGGCCATTTCTGCCTCAGATAGGACAACGTCACACAAGGAGCGACACCTTTCGAGCAGGTCTGCGGTAAGTTCTGTAAATTTTTCGCCCGTTAATTCTACACGGGTCGTCTTTCCGTTGTATCCACAGACAATTAAGGCGCGCTGCCGCAAGGACAAAGATTCTTTTGCCCCGATTGCATCCATTTGAAGGTCCTGATATGTGTGAAGATCAGCTAGCGGATTTTCGCCGTGTTCAATTTCAAACATTTCAGCGACGTGTGTGATGATTTTATCGTCCCAATCCTTGCCGCCCAACCTATGGTCCCCGTTTGTCGCAAGCATCTGTATTTCCGATTCAGAAACCTTCATGATGGTTACGTCAAATGTTCCGCCGCCGAGGTCGAACACGAAGACATTTTGGTCGCTGCCCAATTGGTCAATGCCGTATGCTAGGGCGGCAGCGGTGGGCTCGTTTAGGACTTGCAGGACGTTCAATCCTGCGATTTTTCCAGCGTTGCGGGTTGCTTCCCTTTCAGCGTCATGAAAATAGGCGGGAACGGTGATGACCGCATCGGTAACCTCTTCATTCAGATAGGTTTCAGCATCCTGCTTGAGTTTTGTTAAGATAAGGGCGGAGAGTTCTTCAGGTGAATAATCCTTGTCGTTGAATGAGCGAAAAAATTCCTCTTTGGATTTACCCATCTCGCGTTTGACAAATTCCACAATCTGTTCGGGAACAGCTCTCGCGTTCTGTTTCGCAATCTTCCCAACCGTTATAAGAGTGTCCTCAAACATAATTACCGACGGGGTAATCCGCTCATTTTCTATATTGGGAATAATTTCCGCTTGTCCATGTTCATTGATGTGCGCTATCGCTGAAAACGTTGTCCCGAGATCGATTCCTACAACCTTACCCATCCGTGTTACCTCCTTTCTCCGCTAAAGGCGGTTGCTCTGTAGCAGGCGTATAACGAAAGATAGTGACCTCCTCCGGTCGGAACACTTTATCTCGCCAGTTGAACCCGATTTTATGAACTTCCGCAATTTTGCCATCCTGCTCCGGATCATCGGACGAGATGACCTTCCGTGTTTTGTGCAATTGTCGGTCAAGTGTTTGTAGCGTATCCTTATAAGGGGTCACGTCCATACGGTATAGCACTTCTTCAAGTTCAAAACGGAAGTTCTCCAAATTCTTTTGATAACGTGCCAGCTCATCCGGAAGACTATTCGCCTCGTTATCAACTATAATCTCATTGAGTTGTGTTTCAAGTAAAACAAAACTATCGTAAAGCTGGAGCAGGTTATGGATAATCGGTTTGTGAAGCACTTCAAGCAGGAATTGCTCCTTATACTCTTTCATCTCAGCGTACATTTTGTCGAACATCTGTGTCTGATTCTGGTTCCGCGCAATTTCCTTTTCAAATAAAGCTTGCAACGTTGTTAACTGTTGATTTAGCTCCGTGAGCGCAGTTGATTGAAGTAATTCAGCATCGGTTTGCCGCCGTGTATCAGCAGCGGCCCTATTTTCTTGACGGCGTAAAGCTGCGTCCGTTTCCACACCGGGCTTTGGTCTGGTATCCTCTTTTCCATTCACGTCGTTAGACAAAATTGAATCCTCCTTGCATAGACAAAAGTGTTTTACTGCCAATAGAATATCATAAACAGAAAAAAAAGTCACGTTTAAAATTCGATTCGGGGAGTGTCCATTTTGTCAAAGGAATAGAGAGGAAGTTTGAAGGTTGGAAGGATAGCTCACCGCTTAAATGGGACGTTTGTAGGCGCGCTTACAAAGAACGCCTACAAACGATAGAGGGGTGCCTATTTTAACGTGAGTTTGGAAAAAGTTTTCCCTTAGTATTCGGGCAACCAGCTCGCTCCGTAGGGACGATATATTTATAGAAAAAGACGTTTCCATCCTAATTCTTAGTCCCAGTATTCGGGCAAGCAGCCCGCTCTTTAAGGACGATATGTTTATAGGGGTTAGGCAAACCGACATTTATTATCAAACTCACGTTATTTTAGAATTAACATACGACGCGTCGCTGAAAAGGAGCCCGCCTGAATCTGATAGAAATAGATACCGGAAGCGACATGTTCACTTAAGTTGTTACTGCCATCCCAATAGGCAGCCCGTGAACGGTTGCGATAATATCCTGCCCCCTTATGCCCTAGGTCAAGCGAGCGAACAACGGTGCCAGCGACATCGTAAATGGTAACCCTGACTGTCGCCGCCTCACTGAGTTGGTAGGGTATCCAAGTTTCCGGATTAAATGGATTCGGATAATTTTGTAGAAGACGCGGTGTTTCAGGGTGAGGCGACATTTCAAGCGTAACAGAGATGAAGCCTGTTTCAAGCATATCCGGCGTAACAGTGTATACTTGCGAGTCCCCTATAATATTACCCTCTGAATCAGCAATCCGAATTTCGAGAATATCACCGGCTTGAACGACAGCGTTCTGCATCAAATCACCGAAGGCAGCAGCGAAATACCCACGCCGCACAACATCAATAACGGTGGTATGGGTCCGCTTGTTTGTTGCCCTGACAGTGTAACCTTCGGCAGTGTAGGGAAGCTTTCCGCTGACGACAAATGCCCACGTGTTCCCTGAACTGTTTACAGCGGGTGCAGCGAAGGCAGTCGGGGCATTTCCCCAAGCGTTTCCTCTGAACACAACAGTTTGGGCGGTTGGGACGTTAACAATATATCCTTGTCCGCCCATAATTTCAAACCCATCGTCCGGTGCGTCTGCTGTAAACCCTTCAAATCTTTGATGCTGCGTATTGAACCGGATAAGCACTGTCGCAGCCAATTCTGTCATCAAAGTTCTAGCGGTGTAGGGTAAGTTCGGCTTAAGCGGAAGCGCAATCATATTCAAACCTTTTGCGAGCTCAACCGAAAAGGCGGGCTGTTCAAGAATAGCGAAGATAGTCGTAGTTCCGCTAACTTCGTTCCCCGTAACGAGGAGTGGATATTCTATAGGGCTGTCCGCTGCGTTGATGTACAGAATACCCTCCGGCCCGTGATCGCCGGCTGTGCTCTCTTCAGCATTGCCAGTGAAATCCCGATTGTTAATATACTGTACGAATTGGGGATGGGACGGGTCGGATATATCGTAAACGACAATTCCGCCGACGCGTTCGAACCCGATGAAAGCGTAAGTGTGTGCTCCAATCTGTCCGACCGCTATCCCTTCAGGCTCAGGGCCTTTATCGTCACTTCGCGTGTCGAAAGAATCGTTTTTGTCGTTGTTTGCATTGAAATCGTTCGGAATTAACGTGGCGGTGAGCTGTTCAAAGGCATCACCGCTATCAAAGATGAGTTGGCCATCTGCGCTCCAAATGGAGAAGGACCGCGCGCCATAATTGTAAATTGCTTCATGGAGACCATCACCATCCGCGTCTCCGGAGGCTGTTGTGGTTTTCAGTCGGCCTAGATTCTCAGATTCTTGGAGTTCTTCAGCATCAGTAAAAACCGTCGGATCCAATTCTAAATCGGCCACGCGAACTTCCTCACTAAAACAGTCGTAGTCGCGAGCATCCCCTTCGTTTGCTGTAATCAGGAATGTTTCCCCGCCGGTCGTAAACGCTACGATGGCATCAGGTTGATACATTCCACTGACCGGCCAGTTAGCGATATTAATTCCATCATCTTTGTCGCTTGCATCGAGACCACTGCCCTCCGCATAATTTTTGTATCCGAGCGGAAAGATGTTTGTCACCGTCGCGCTTGCTATGTTTAACACAGCAATTGCATTGTTTTCTTGAAGGACAACCCACGCTGTGCTAGAATCGGGAGCTACAGCGATGTACTCCGGTTCGAGGTCCTGTGCAACAGTTGCCCCAGGGCCAAAGATGCGAATATCCGGGTGGATATTTTCGTGAGTGAAATGCCTAAAGTCGGCTGTACGAACGTCGTTTTGGGTGAGATTCGCCACGCCATTTTTGAGTTCGATAACGCTTATTGAACCCTCCGGATCGCCGGCTTCCCCCGGAACACAATATTCGTCCGGTTCACCTTCATTTGCGACAAGAAGATAACGTCCATTAGGCGTGAAGATTAGCATATCCGGCAATGGGCCTACTGTCACCGCATTTAGAAATTCACCGTCCGGGTTGAAAAAGACAGCTTTACCTGGGGCCTGTTTCAGCTCGGCTTCTATTGCGACCGCTACGACCCCATTATGCACAGCAACACTGTTAGCACTAGCACCATAAGCGGCAATGTCGATTTGAAAAAGGCGAACTGGCGTAGAGGGGGTGTTAATGTCCAGAACGTCGATATTACCGGAGTCGGCGTTCACTACATAAAGCCGCTGGGTTTTGACATCATGTGCAACAATTTCTGCGGCGGATTCGTCAAAAATTCCACTTTGATATGTCCCGAGAGGTTGAATATCAAGTTGTGAAATAGCTGCTGAATTAAAGATAAATAATAGAAGTAAGCAGACCATTGACTTACTGCAAACTATCTTTTGCATAGTGTATATGTGCTCTTTATCAAATCTTCCGCTACAAAACCCCCATGCTTTAGCTGGGGGATGTAGTAGCGGCGCATGAGTTGAAATTTTAATTTGACTTTTCCTGAAAAATGGGGTATACTCTATTTAATGCCTTAGCGGAGAATCTATAGACTTCTCCGCCCCTTTTTAGAGGCAGGTAGCAACTTTTCAAGGCAGGATACCCTTAGATGTATACCACAAAATACAAACTTTTTCGTGCCCCGCGTAATCGTAATCTCAAGCGTTTAACGTGGGTGGCCCATGATGTTTGGAACTATTTTTTAGGTTGGCAGCGGACGCGCTATTCTCTTGGTCTTGCGTATATGTCGCTTCCTGAGATGTCGCGTGCCTTTACCGTCCTTAGGAACTCACATCCTGAAGTGTTTTCGCATTGGCGTGAGTTAGACTCTTGGGCGGCGCGTGATATACTGCGGCGTTTAGACACCGGGTATCAGCGTTTTTTTAAGTGTATTGCGAAGCGTCCGCCTAAGTTTCGTTCATGGCGCAAACCGTATTCATTCACAATGTCCCCCTCTGGCTATAGTTTCTATGGTGATAGGGTCCGTATAATGGAAAAACAATATCGGTTTAATCTAAGCCGCGAGATAGTAGGTAATATTAAGACAGTCACTATCAAAGCAGATAGCGTTGGTGACTTCTATATGTGTGTTGTAACAGATGACACCGTATCTGAAATCCTACCTAAGACGGGTAGTGCTGCAGGGTATGATTTCGGTATCAAAACGATGTTCACCTGTTCCGATGGCACAGCCTATGCGTCTCCTGAGTTCTATAAAACCTCTATGGCGGATTTGTCTGTAGCCCAACGTGCCCATGCTAAGAAAGTAAAGGGTAGCAACAACTGTGAGCGTTCCCGCTTAAATGTGGCGCGCAAACACCGTAAAATCAAGAGACAACGTGAGGATCATCATTGGAAACTCGCGAAGCGTTTTGTGCATGAACAAGATCACCTCTGTTTTGAGACGTTGACTTTTGAGGGGATGAAACGGTTGTGGGGGTGTCAAGTTTCTGATATTGCGCCCTACTCGTTTCATCAAAAGTTGCAACATCAAGCGGTCAAACACGGTAAAGAGGTTCACTATATTGACCGTTTTGAACCGACTTCTAAGACTTGTAGCCACTGTGGACAGCGAAAACAGCAGCTGGACTTGTCTGTTCGTCAATGGTGTTGTTCTACTTGCCATCAGAAACACCATCGTGACGTTAACGCTGCGATAAATATTTTAAAGGTTGGGGCGTCAACCTTTGGATTAGAGGATGTCAGCCTTGCTATTGCGAGCAGCCCTCGCAGACTTCACCCGAAGTCTATACCCCACAATCCGCACCAGAAAGCATGGGATTCACTTTCAAAAGAATCCCCCTTGCTTTAGCTGGGGGAGTATGTCAAAGCTACTTGAATTTAAGGGTGTGTAAAGTTTTTGTACAACAGGACTTACGCAAATTTAGCAGGATGCTCGTAGGGGCGGGGTCTCCCCGTCCGCTAGGTCTCCCTCTAAATCCCATTATCTATGGACTTTATCAACGCGCTGCGTAAGTCCTATGTACAAGTTAATCTATTGATGTTTAAAACGGCCTGCTCCCATAGTGCGACTCATTGCTCATCAGAGCGGTGTTCGTAGTAGGGCAAATTTATTGCCCGTCGCAGCCCGGGTTCTAGTAGCAAAACCTATCACACATCACAACCCTATACAACCCGACGGGCGATGAATCGCCCTACTACAAACGGGTGTACGAAAACTTTACACACCCGATAATAAATGTTCGTTTTTCCTAACCTCTATAAATATATCGTCCTTAAAGAGCGGGCTGCTTGCCCGAATACTGGGACTAAGAGACCGGGCGTTAACGGATCTCTATAAATATATCGTCCTTAAAGAGCGGGCTGCTTGCCCGAATACTGGGACTAAGAGACCGGGCTGTTGTGTGTTTCTACGAACATACTGTCTATATTGGGCTAAGAGGTCAAAACTTTTTTCAAACTCACGTTCGATTTAGAAACATACACATTGGACAGAGAGATTGTTGGAGAACGGTGACACTCGCGTGGTTTTTCTGTAAAGAATGTATGTTAATTTCGTGAACGGTAGGCAACCGTGTAAGCAGGTCCGGAAACCTGCCTACACGGTTGGTTTTGAAGTTATTCCTCTTTAGAGGGGACATCCTCTTCAAGCTCTTCAGAGAGGTCGTCGGTTTCTGTGGGAATTTCGTCTTCACCGTTGATGATGACGGTCAGCTCTTTGGACCCGATAACAACAAAACCTTCAATAATGATTTCGGTTTCGAGCGGTGTTACGTCGATTTCCTCGGGGACCTCATCAGTTTCCTCATCCCCTTCCTCGGCTGGAATGTTATCAGCTTCTTCACCGTCTACTGTTTCTTCTTCCTCCAGTCCGGGTATATTTATGTTGAAATCTATAGGGAAATCATCGGAAAAATCAAAATCGGTACCTTGACCATGGCTGAGTGTTATCGTAATAGTACTTACATCTATCTGCCCTTCCATCTTCTGTTTGATGACTTCGTCAAGATTTTCAGGTAATTTTTCATCTCCATCTGAGCCGTTGTCGGAGAAGATGAGCTCGCCAGCCTCTCCATTAGCAGAAACGTTGAGAGTTGCCTCACCCACCGGAAAATCTTCCGGAATATCGAGGGTAACATCTCTATGAATTTTTCGCCCCTCCGTGGCGGCACTCCAATGCGGGAGTAGTACAACGGTGAAGGTAGCACTTTCGCCAGGGATAATTTCTTCAGGCGTAATCACCTCGTGGATTACCGCTTCCTTAATTCTCGGATTGTCTTTGAAGGCAATTGACACCGAATCCAATGTAGCTCTGGCTGCAGGGTTTGCGAATATGTTAGTGAAAGGGTCTATAGTGCCAGCAACGTAACCGTATGCATCACCAAACACATTTGGAGATGCAACTCGGAATGATTCGGTATAGACGGTTTCAGTCTCTTTGAAGTGAAGTGAAACGGTTCCATCTATTGTACCGGGGCTAATCTCTTTCCGGATTGCGTCTATTGTCGAGGCTGCAACGAGGGCTATATACCCCTCTTGCCCCTGGGCAACCTTGTGATGTTTCACTGTTACGGGCCCGTCAACAACCTGGTAGGTGACCTCCACAGGAATCATTTCGGGGGGTGCCCCAAGTTGTCCAACAACCGCAGGAGTGAGGTCTTTGGTTAGCGTCCCGATTGGATTGCCGTAAATAGAAGCGGATTTATAGGATAGCGACAGGCTCGGAACGATTCCGTTGACGACAGCTCTATAGACAGGTAATGTAATCTTGCCACCGCCGCCGAAATCACCGAGCGGATGGCCAAACGCTACGAATGTCCCATCGTCATAAACCTGTGTGACTGTGCCAAGCCCTACTGCGTTGACGACATCGCCCGTTACAAAGGCGGCTCCAATCATATCGCCAGCTGCCAATTTTGTTCTATTTGCGGGGGGTGCGTCGAGCGGTTCCCCTGCATCAGCTATCAATTCAATGAATCTGAGATCTGGACCGTTCAGCTGTCCTGCAAGTTGTGAGAGTCTGTGCGGTTGTATGCCGGTAATCAGTAGAGGGGTTTTTACCGGGGCGTAAACAGCACTAATGCCATTTGTCGGCGCAGCCGGGGCAGGTTCAGCATCCAATAATAAATCTCCGAATGTCTGATGCGCTCTTGCAGCTTCCATCGCATCAATAGCGGTGACCCAGAAACGTCTAGGTGACGCAGAGAATTGTTCACCATAGGCGAGGGCCCCCATGACACGCCCAGGAGGTCCGACCGGACTGCCGGACATGCCTTGTGCAATACCGCCCATGGCCTCCACCGCTTCATCCATCAGTTCGCACTCATAGAGTGGAAATCCGTAGCCAAAATCTCGAACGCCGCGGAATCGAGCCTCAATCGTGACCCTCCCCGTGCCTTCAAGCACCGTAACGATTTGGACACGGGTTTTGTCCGCGAGCCGTCTGGATTCAGCCTCATACATATTTTCCAGAACGACATCGTCCCCAAGCGGGGCACCAAACCATTCTGCCATATTAACTTCTGTCGGGTTTTCAAATTGGGCATGCTCGTCATCGGAAGAACACCCGAAGTGACAAAACACCATGACAAATATGCCTGCAAGGGCAAAAAAATGTTTCACTCATTTCTCCTATATGAGGGTTTTCGTTGAAACAGTGATGAGATGGAGGTCCCTCATAACGCTCTATTTCCATCTTCGTTAATTAGCAATTAGTGATTGGCAAAAGGACAGCTGGGTAGCAACTTGCGTTATTATCACACATATCGCTTCCGCTTTCGAGCAAGAATCATGAGGATGATAAAGATACCGATGATGCCAATAAACATCCAATTGGTCATAAAAAATTCCGTGAAGATATTAAAACCAAGCCACATCAACGTCTCAATGGCAAAGATGGCAAATACTTTGCCTCTATGAAAATTCAGGTGTCTGTTGTTGGCACCGTGTCTCTTCAATCTCCGTGAAACTCGGGTTGCAATGCCCAATGTGCCAAGAACAATTCCAAGGAAGATGTAGTTAGCAGTCTTTCGTTCCTCTGTTTTTGAATTTGCCCCGCCGAGTGGTGTCGGAAAGGAGTAGGCTTTGGGAGTCTGACTGGTAATACCTAATCGCTTCATATCAGCTTGCTGCTGCGATGTGAAAATGGTTTGTCTAAAGGTTTTCTCCGTATTTTCGCGTGCCGTTTCAAAGACCTCCTTCCATGTCAGAAAACCGTCTTTATCTTTATCGGGGTTGCCATCCAATGCCTCTATAAAGTTTCTGGTGAACCACCCTCCTGTCACGTTGTTACTCCATCCATATTGTCCCTCAGTGGCGGCTGTCACATGAAAAAACCCTTTGTGCTCAAGAAAAAGGTTCCGCAATACCCGTTCAGTTAAGCGGGTCAGGCTTCGGCTGCTCTGTAACGTAGGTTCTACCTTAGTTTGAACTAGATTACTGCAGCAGTCTGTGATAAGGAGTGTTAATCGATGTGATTTCACCTGTTTTATAGCATTGACAAGCTCTGAGCGGAAGAGCCATTTTCCTTCAGTGGCGAGAAAAGTTTGTCGGTTAGGGTTCATACCACCGTGGCCGGCATAGTAGATGAAAACGATGTCGTTTTCCGCAACGTTGATATTCTGAACCCACCGTAAAACGCGATTACGGGTTGCTGTCCCTTCGGAACTCAGTAAGGTCACTGTTTCTACCTCACTGAAATCGTTATGAATAGCGTCTAAGAGTTGCTGCATCCTCTTTTGGTCTATTTTCACATTTCGCCCAATTTTGGGGTCGGCATCCATAATTATCAGCAGCGCGTGGACAGTTTGGGCATCGGCGGTTGCAACACAGACAGCGGAACTCAGCAAAAATGCTAAGAGTGCTAAAATATGTACAGATTTAACAGTATTCACAATCTAAAATCTCCTTAATCGATTTCCTTAACGTTGGACAGGAATTGGAAACCGGATGTGTTTGAGTTCAATTTTTCTGTTTTCTTTAGCGGTAGTAGGAACAATGTAGTGGTCTTCGAATTCGGTTACGTCTTCAGCATAAATCCACTCTTCATTCCATAAGTATTGGAGCGCGACTTGCCGTGTTCCCCAGCCTTTCGGCGGTTTTAGGCGTTTTACTGCCACCTTGTCAGCGGGAATCTGGTTGCCAATTTTCGCTCGAACGGTGTCATTGAAGATGTAAACCTGAATCTGCAAATCCGATTCGGCATCCGCCTTCGTGACTTTCGCGGGGTACATATATTCACCCTCTTTTATTAAGACGATTTCTGAATTCATAACATTCTCGCTACAAGCACTTATCAGGATAATCAGAATTAAAACGGTAAGTACTTGCAAATTTTTCTTAGGTAAGAAATAGTTCACTGCCAACTAACTCCTTAGTCAAATCTAAATGTTAACTAGGACGGACGCATTGGGGATAAAATCCTGCAAAAAACCGAAAAATCTACACTATGCTCCGAATTTACGTCTGTCCTGGTCTGTTTAACTGCCCACTATTTTATTTTTTTAACGTGAGTTTGAAAAATAAGGTTTACAAAATAGGGTTGAATTAACTTGTACCCCTGCTTTATCCTCACGAAGAGACAGACGATGCATTGCCCTACTATGAGCGGGTTACTTGCCCAGTATTCGTAGACACACATACAAATGTGCGTAAATCTTGTGTTATTTGGTTATTAGAGTCTATGCAGCTGTAAAAAGATAGTAAAAAATTCAGGGTTATAAACATAATTAGCGATTAGCGATTAGCAATTAGCAATTGGCAAGAGGGTTGTGATGCTAAAAGCATATCTGAAGTGCATCAAAGTTTTCTTTCTCTTGCTAATTGCCAACAGTCAACAGCCAATAGCCAACATTCTATAAACATAACGGCCATACTGGGCTAAATCTAAGTCTAAAACACGTTTGCGTAAATCTATTGAATATGCCATAATATATATACAGTCTAAAAAAATTGGTAAACCGTTCCACAGACGCTTATGGAAAACACAACACAAATCTATCACATCCAAACAGAACACAGCGGCAAACGGTTAGATCGGTTTTTGATAAGTACAACCGAAGGGGTATCACGAACCTACCTCCAAAAACTGATTCGGACCGGGGCTGTTACCGTTAACGATAAGGTCTCTAAACAACCGAGTCGGACACTCCGTTCCGGTGACCACGTTTGTCTAACATTTCCCGATACTCGCCAGTTGGAGACACTACTTCCTGAGCATGTTCCGCTTGATATTCTTTACGAAGATAGCCACCTGATTGTCCTAAATAAACCCGCGGGGATGCTTGTTCATCCCGCAAGCGGTGTTAACACAGGCACACTCGTCAATGCACTGCTCGCCCACTGCGATGACCTGTCCGGCATCGGGGGGATAGAACGTCCTGGCATCGTTCACAGGCTGGACAAAGATACGTCGGGAGTGCTGGTTGTTGCGAAAACAGATGTAGTGCATCGCCAACTGTCTATGCAGTTTGAAAAGCGGACGATAACTCGCGAGTACGTTGCGGTTGTGTGTGGTATTCCGGCTGAAGCTACCGGGACCATTAACGCGAATATCGCCCGGAGTCGACGTGACCGGCGGCGGATGACAACGGTCGAGACAGGCGGTCGGCATGCTGTCTCACATTATAGCGTTTTGGAAATTTATCACAAATTCGCGCTCATTCAGCTGACGTTGGAAACCGGTCGGCTCCATCAAATTCGTGTGCATTTACAGCATATCGGACACCCGGTCGTCGGCGATGCGGTTTACGGTGGCGAACGACGCGCTCTGAACGATGCCGATGCCCCTCCTGTCAAACAGGCTCTTACGCGGCTTAAACGGCAAGCACTGCATGCGCGCACGGTCAAATTTGAACATCCTATCACACATGAATCTTTAATTTTCTCTGCACCGAAACCAGCAGGTATGCAGCGACTTGTTCAGGCATTGCGGCAGTCGGTCCAGAATCTTTTATAGGAGATAGCTTATGGAATATGTCAATTTTGGTAAAGCAGGTGTTAAGGTAAGTCCCCTCGCCTTAGGATTGGGGCTTAGAGGACAAGACGATGAAAGTGCTGCCCAACGACTGATTGAGCACGCTATCGATTCCGGCATCAACTTCATCGATTGCGCTAACATATACGGCCCGATGGATGACCGCGCAAACATCGGCCGCTCCGAGGTGATTCTCGGTAAAGCGATTAAAGGGAAACGAGATGATGTCGTGATTACCTCCAAGGTTTGTAGCCACGTCGGTCAGGGCCCAAACGACTATGGGTTATCGCGGTATCACATCATGCGAGAAATAGACCGGTCGCTGACACGACTCGGCACGGACCACATTGATGTTTATTTGGTTCATGTGCCTGATGCGACAACACCACAGGAGGAGACAATCCGCGCCCTTGATGACTTGGTGCGTTTAGGTAAGGTCCGCTATCTTGGCTGTTGTAATCATCAAGCGTGGCAGGTTTGCAAAGCCCTCTGGATTGCCGATGCGATTAACGCTACTCCCTATATGTGTGTGCAGAATATGTATAACCTGCTAAATCGCGATTTGGAAACGGAGATGTTCGGGCTAGTGCGCGAGGAAGAGCTTGGCATTATGTGTTATAGTCCATTGTCGGTAGGTTTATTGAGCGGTTTCTATTCGCCGGATGAACCGCCGCCAGCTGGCAGCTTGTGGGAAAGGCGATACCGCGATGAATTTGACCGTCGAATGAGCGGGGCGACGGGACAGGTGATTACAACGCTCACCCAGCTTGCGAACGAGTTAGGCAAAACGCCAGCGCAACTTGCTGTGGCATGGGTGTTGTCACATCCTGAAGTCACCGTCGCTATCAGCGGAAGCGATACGGTTGAGCAGTTAGATGACACACTCGGCGGTGTCGGTTGGGAATTAGATGCAACCGTTCGGGAGACGTTGGATGAGGTATCCCGTTCATTTGTGCGTTTGACTGCCCCCCCTTTTTAGAGGAGAGAAAATGAAACGTTTGATTTTTGCAGACATCTATAGCTGGTCGGTATTTAGTGAGGCGCGGCAGGTTGATTTTAGTGGACATCTATGGGTTAGGGACGAGGGAAATATCATCATAGACCCGGTTGCAATGTCCGATGCTGACCGTGCACAACTCGAACAACTTGGCGGCGCGAAATGGATTGTTATTACGAATCGGGACCATGAACGGGAGGCTGCGGTATTTCAGGAATGGACAGCGGCAGAAGTGATTGTGCATGAGGCGGATGCCGATTTGATAGACATTAAACCTGCCCGAACACTTCAAGATGGCGATACCGTGGTTCCAGGATTACGCGCGGTACATCTCCCGTTCGGGAAAAGCCCCGGCGAAATAGCACTCCATTTTTCGCACAAACAAGCAATCCTCTTCGGCGACCTTGTCGTAGGTGCACCGATGGGCCGTTTGACGCTGCTTGCGGACGACAAGTTAGCGGATGCACCCAAAGCAGCGATGGCACTTCGCAAGGTGTTAGCACTGAATTTCAACACGGTCCTCGTCGGTGATGGACATTCTCTCTTTACGGAAGGGCGGCGACAATTAGTGGAATGTCTACAGGCACGGCGCGATATCTATATCAATCGCATCAATATCGATGAAATTGAATGGACGTATAGACAAGCACCGCAGCCTTACGATTTTGAGTATAAAGATATTGACCCGCTTATCGGTGCTAAAAATATAGGATACTGCGTTTACCGCCTGAACCCAGGGAAGACGAGCTTCCCGATGCACCTGCATCACTTTGGTGAGGAGATGTGCTACGTAATGGAAGGTGCCTGCACCCTCAAGACTCCTCGGGGCGATATGGAGGTACGGCAGGGGGATTTTATTGCGTTTCCGCCAGGTGAAACCGGTGCACATAAATTCACTAACGAAGGGGATACCCCCGTTGTCCTGTTTATACTCGGCACTACAACCCCACACGATGTGAGTGAATATCCGGACTCCAACAAGGTGCTACCATACATACTTCGGGAAATTTACCGAAAAGGGGAGAGTTTGAGTTATTGGGATGGTGAGGTTTAGTGTGGGAGGCGGCATCGGTCTTTTCTAAGCCTGATACGATTTCTCGCCTCAAATCCTAAACTCACAGTTAACATTATAAAATGAGAATTCTTAAAACTACTAAACTTTGGACAATTTTAGGGGGGAACCCAACGTTCTTGTCAAACGGATAGGTGGAAGGGTGGAAGACTGGAAGGGTGGAAGAGGGGAAGAGGGGTTTGACGCGCAGCAGAGATATGCTTAGCATCACAACCCGCTTGCTAACTGCTAATGGTTTCCATAAACCCATGGTTTCCAACATTCTATAAACATTCCGCCCCGCTGGGGCTAGTTTTTGTTTTGTTTGTGTTTTCTATAAACATTCCGCCCCGCTGGGGAAACCGCGCTTCCGTGCATTCGAGTCTATTTTGGACAAGTTGTCCGTGTGTGAGGACCTTAGAGAAAAATAAGAAATGCTTTGAAATCGGGCATCAACCGGGCAGATATTGTCCAAACTATAGTAAAACTAAATGGCCCTGAAATGGCCCTGGATAACTGTTGACTCAAAATCTGTAGAAGTGATATAATCTCTAGCAGGGGTGGATGTACTTTATCCTTCATTCTAAAATAACGCAAGTTGCCACATAGTAGCACAAACTTCCTAGTTTGTGCCATAAGGGCGCGAACTAGGAAGTTCACGGTACAATTAACAGCATTTTTTGGGCGAAGATATTGCACTAACTCAAACTGTTCTTGATAGGAGGCGTAGATGCAAAATGGGCAGCTCACTATTGGTGAGTATCTTCTGAGAAAACTGCGAAGTTACGGTATCGACCACATTTTCGGCATCCCTGGCGATTATGTAGTGCAGTTTTTCGATCTGATTGAGCAAAGCCCGATCCAACTCATCGGCACGACGCGAGAAGAAACTGCTGGATTTGCAGCAGATGCTTATGCCCGTACAAAGGGTATCGGGGCCGCATGTGTGACCTATGGGGTCGGGGGATTATCTATGATTAACGCCGTTACCGGTGCCTACGCTGAAAAATCACCGCTCGTCGTCATTAGCGGGGGGCCAGGCATAAATGAGCGCCGTAAGGATGCGCTCTTGCACCATAAAGGCAAAGATTTTTATACACAACAACGTATCTATGAAGAGATAACCGTTGCGACAGCACTACTTGATGAACCCTTTACCGCCTTTAATCAGATAGACAGAGTGCTGGACGCAGTCTATTGGCATAAGCGGCCGGGATATATTGAATTGCCACGGGATATGGTAAGTATGCCCGGATTGCTTTACCAACGTCCCACAACGGGTGAACACCACAGCGACACGAAAACATTGGATGCCGCCTTAACCGATGCAATTGATTTTATAAATCAGAGTCAAAACCCTATCATTTTAGCGGGGGCTGAACTCCACAGATTCGGTTTCCAAGACAAAGCCTGCCGCCTTGCTGAAGAAAAACAGATACCTGTGGTGACAACGCTGCTCGGCAAATCCGTGATTCCGGAGGCACATCCGCTCTACTTGGGTATTTATAGCGGCGCAATGGGGAGAGCAGAGATTACAACACTTGTTAATACCTCCGACTGCGTTATCATCCTTGGTGCCTTCATGACAGATGTCAACCTTGGGATTTACACGGCAAACCTTGAGCGAAACCGCTGTATATACGCTAGCTCGGATCGAATCTCTGTTCGTTACTCCACTTATGAAGATATCACATTTGAGGACTTTATCGATGGCCTCTGTTCGCCCAAGCTCGAGGAACGGGGGGACATAGACTTGGAATGGGTGCTAACAGTACCAGAACCTTTTGAGATGGTGCCCGAGCAGCCATTAACAGTGCGGCGCCTGTTCCAACACCTCAATCAATTTCTGCGCGAGGACATGACGATTATCCCCGATATCGGCGATAGTCTCTGGGGGGCTGTCGACCTACGTCTCCCTGCACACACCGATTTTATAAGTCCTGCCTATTATACCTCAATGGGTTTCGCAATCCCGGCCGCAATTGGTGCGCAAACAGCTAAACCTCAGTCTCGACCGCTCGCGATTGTAGGAGATGGTGCCTTCCAAATGACCGGCACCGAACTCTCAACAACTCTCCAATACGGCCTCAACCCAATTGTCCTTCTACTAAACAATTCGGGTTATGGCACTATCCGTCCGCTCGCTGAAGGCCCTTTTAACGATATAGAGAATTGGAACTACACCCAGGTGACAGAACTTTTTGGCGCGGGCCGCGCGTTTGTTGTTCAAACCGAAGGTGAATTTGATACTGCTATGAAAGTCGCACTTGACGAAACGCAACATTTTATCTTAATTGAGGCGAAGGTTGACAAATTGGACATGTCCCCTGCACTTACTCGGTTAGCAGAGCAGGTAGCTGAGAAAGTTTGAGTCTGGAAGTGAAATATTCATTAAACTAAATGACTCTGCCCTATTCTCTGCGCATCCGTTGGTTCTCTTTTGCTTGCACATCCGTTAGCTCAGGCTGAACAATTGTCCGTAGGACATCCTCTAATTCATTCCGAATTGCCGCATATTCAGGTTTTGATGCCAAATCGTTGTTTTCCTGTGGGTCAACGTTTACGTTGAACAGTTGCGGTTGACTTCCAACGTAATAGCAGAGCTTGTAATGTCCACGTTTGAGCATAAAGCCAGCATTAAGCATGCCTCTGTGATGGTATTCTGAAAAGACAGCGCGTGTTGTTTTATTGGATTGATGCCGAGCAATTTTTAGAAGACTTTCCCCTGGTAAATCGGAGGGTTTTTCCAGACCTGCAACCTCCAATAAGGTGGGTAAGACATCTACCAAAGAGACGTTTTGCTCCACGCGCCCGGTCTCTTTTGAAGGTAAACGCAGCATTAACGGTACTTTTACTGCCGGTTCGTAGAAACACTGCTTTTGCCAGATGCCGTGGTGACCTGCCATCTCCCCGTGGTCACTTGTGTAGATAACAACCGTATTTTCACGTAAAGGCGATGTATCAATTGCCTCTAGCACCCGTCCAATCTGTGCATCAAGCGCGGAGACAAGCGCGTAGTAGGCGACCAACGCACAGCGGACAGTGGCCTCTGGAGGCGGGATGTCATTTCGCCATGCCCAGCGGAGGTGTTGAATTACCGGGTGTTGAGATTCAAGCGGCTCGTTCCAGGTGTCAGGCAGTTCAACCGTGTTTGGGTCGTACCGTGAGAAAAACTCCGGTGGGGCAATCAACGGAAAGTGGGGATGCATGAAACCGCAATAGAGCAGGAAGGGTTTTTCGGCAGGTGTATCAGCTTTTTTGTGGAGGAAGTCCACCGCTAAGTCTGTAACCTTTCGGTCATATTGTGTATGTTCATGGTCGCCCGGTCCGCATTCGGTGACGTGAGAATTGGAGCCGCGTCGGTCGTCCGCAGTGCGCCGTGGCGGATGTCCCTTTGTACTACGCCACCGCGGGAGATCATCCAGCAACCGTTCGGAAAAACCGAGCAGTCGGTCTGTACCGTTGAAATGTGTGCGTCCACATAGGACGGTTTCGTAATCCGCCTCTGTCAAATAATCCCCCCACGTTTTGTGCTGCCGTGTGGCAATTGCACCCAGATCCCACGCTTCAATTTGGTGCGGATAACGTCCGGTGAGTAAAGACAGGCGTGACGGGGTACAGATTGGGCTGTTGCAATACGCGTTATCGAAGGTGTAACTCTGCTCGGCAAGCCGGTCAAGGTGCGGGGTCTGAACAACCGAATGTCCGCTGTTTCCCATGACGGTTCCAGTGTGTTCATCCGAGAAAAGAAAAACGATATTATTCATATTTGTTACAGAACACTAAAAAGAATCTGTTTTCCTCTATCTCCTCTATCTGTTCACAAAAAAGATGTTTTTCAATGATGTACTTAGCAAAGGCCACCGTCCAAAAGTAGGTGGGATAAGCAAACACGCCTTTGTCAGGTATTGTGATATGTCCTCCCACTGAACCTGTCAAGACATCATAATCCGCCATACCTGCATCCCTGATGGAGTCATCGCGCATGATTAGAACGAAAAGCCCGTTATCTGTGAGAATTCGTTTTAGTTGAAGTGCTAAGTGCTCTAGTGCTTGATAGGACAGGTAAAGATGATTTTGCGGAAGTAGCGCGAAATCGAAAGAATTTGCTTTGTAAGGTAGAGCGGCAATATCCCCGATATTAAATTGGCATTGACTTCCTCTCTTGTGTGCCACCTTTTTAGCATGACTGAGCGGAATTTCTGCACAGTCGATACCGGTTGCTATTGCCCCCATGTTTTCCATAGCGAAAGTCATCCGTCCGGCATTACAGCCCAGGTCCAATGCACGCATGCCGGGCTTTATGAGCTGACGCAAATGTTTTTCGTATCTATCAACGACAAATTGCGAACGCGGATTATCTGGGTCGGTTGTTGGGTGAACCCCCGCTGTGTTGTACATTTTCCGAATTGCATTATTAATCGTCCGCATATCTATATTTTCTCTCGTTGCAATTCCACTCTAATGCATCTTGACAGAAAACACGTAACTGAGAATTGTCACCAAAATATACGCGCAGACTAGGACGACTCCAAATGAACGTTTCAATTGGGTTCCCGAAATAAAGATTCCGACGCGAAAGACTATCAAAATAAATAACATCATAGGAAACAGAAACATAAAAGCTTTCTCTGATGCCTGTAGTCCTGCTGGCGTTGCTGCTGCTGACACCCCAGCGACGAAAAGAACGTTAAGGATATCTGCTCCAATAATGTTTCCGACTGCTAACTCTCCATGTCCGCGCCGGACTGCCGTTATGGCTGTTACAAGTTCTGGCAGCGATGTGCCAAAAGCGACAAGCGTTGCAGCAATAATTTCGCTCGGTACCTTAAACCTTTCTGCTAGTTCACTTACCGTGGGAATCAGGATTTGCGCGGAGATAACGACAATAGCAATTGACCCGATGAGTTTCAGCAGGGTGAGGAGTGTGCTCTTCCCCTCGGAATCTGTTTCCGCTTCGTGTTCAGTCTCAGGCGTTGTTGAACCTGCCCATCGGATAGATTGCCACACGTACAACGCTAACAGTGCGACAAAAACAAATCCCATGAATTGTGGCAGCGTGCCTCCTTCGCGGAAGACTTTCGCTGGGGATGCCCAGGGAAAACAGGCTAATACCAAGAGAATTCCGGCACCGACCTGGACATTTGATAAGCGCGAGGCCAACTGACGGTTGAACGATAACGGTGCAATTAACGAGGCTAGTCCGAGGATAAGTCCTGTGTCACAAATAATTGAGCCGACTGCGTTTCCGAGGGCGAGCCCCGGTTCTCCCTGTATCGCTGAAAAGACAGAAACGGCCGCCTCTGGTGTTGTTGTTCCAATACTTACAATCGTTGCGCCGATAACAGCCTTTCCCAATCCCCATCGCTTTGAAAGCACTACCGCTTCATCAACAAGCCAGTCTGCCCCTTTACCGAGCATGGCGAGTGTCACCCCGGTGATAAGTAAAAGAGCTACGATAGGGAATTCGCTAATATATTCAGCAATCCAATGTTCCATGAACTATAACTGTCCCTTCTAAAATCCCTAAACCTTTTGGCGTTCCCTTTGATGCCAAATATACAAAATCGGGCTTGCAATGAAAACCGAGGAATAGGTCCCGACTATCACTCCAACGATGAGTGCTAAGGCGAACGTGTTAATTTCCTCACCGGATGTAGAGAGGAAGAAGATAACAAGCACAACAAACAGAGTCGTCAATGACGTAATAACGGTTCGACTCAATGATTGATTGATGCTTCGATTGAGCACCTCGATGTACTCAGTGCCACGCAAGGTTTGTCCGTTTTCGCGAATCCGGTCAAATACGACAATTGTGTCGTTGAGCGAATATCCTATGATTGTGAGGAACGCGGCGACGGTCGGGAGGTTAATCTCTTTTGAGAAGATGGCAAAGATGCCTAGCGTAATAAGAACGTCGTGGACAAGTGCCGCAATTGCACCGATAGCGAAACGGAACTCAAACCGCCAAGAGATATAGACCAATAAGATGATGATTGACCAGAGGACAGACCAGAGTGCAGACACCTTGAGGTCCCGTCCAACACTGGGGCCCACTTCGGAGACGTTGACCCCTCCGGAAATTGCCTGCCATCCCTCTCCGCCTGTGAGGAGTGCTTCGGTGAGAATTGTACCGATGCTTGCCTGTATTTGGACGATAGTGTTTTCGCTTAGGTCCACGCCGAATTCTTCTGCGAAAGTCAGTTCAATTGCAGCCCCCTCGCTAACAGTTTCGAGGGTTTGTATCTCTTTACGTTGGCGCGTGCTGCCATCAATCAGTTCGACTGTTGTCCCGGGCCGCAAGAGGTGTACTTTTTCTGCGGTACTGCTGACCTGTAGTTGCATCGCGGTTGCGTCGCCTGGGTCCGCTGTGACAGGAATATCAATGAGCTGTTCCTGAAATTCGGGACGATGGCCCATAGAGATAGAGGCTTCGTTCTTGCCAGCGTCGATTTGGATTTTTGCCTGTTCGTAACCTAATTCAGTGAGTTTTGCTGCCACCTCAGTTTCGGTAACCTGTCTAGTGAATTTGGCTTGGATTTTAACACCCCCCCGGAAGTCAATTCCGAAGTTTGGCCCCCGTTGGACGCTAAGGAAGCCTAAACCGATGAGGATGACCACCGCTGAGGTGAGAAACCCGGTGCGATATTTGCTAATAAAGTTAAAGTTTGTACCTTTCAGAAATTCCAATTTTTTGTATCCTTTCCACGTTTGCTTTGGCTACTAGATGCTTAATTTCTGTACGTCCCGGTTTCCAAGTACCCACCCGTATATTTCGCGTGTGACGATAATTGCGGTGAACATACTGGCGAGGATGCCGATACCGAGTGTTATTGCAAACCCTTTAATCGGCCCGGTTCCGAAATGATAGAGGACGAGTGCAGTAAAAAATGTGGTGAGATTGGCATCTAAAATTGTGAGGAATGCGCGTTGGTACCCGCTGGTAATAGCTGGCCAAACGGGTTTGCCGGTTCGCAATTCTTCGCGAATTCGTTCAAAGATAAGCACATTTGCGTCAACAGACATGCCGATAGTGAGCACTAAACCAGCGATGCCGGGGAGTGTTAGGGCGGCCCCAAATCCCGCCAATGCGCCAAGGATAATGAACATGTTCAAAACGAGCGCAATGATGGCAACGAGTCCAGAGAATTGGTAATAAATTATCATGAAAACTAGGACAACGCTTAACCCAATAACAGCTGCTTTAATGCCGTTGTCAATAGATTCTTGACCGAGGGTGGGACCGACGGTTCGTTCTTCAGCGATTTGGACTCCGACTGGGAATGCTCCTGCGGTGAGGATATTAGCAAGATAGTCGGCTTCCTCAAAATTAAACTGTCCTTCAATAACCGCGCCGCCCCCGATAATAGGTTCCTTGATACGTGGTGCAGATTGTACTATGCCATCAAGTAGAATTGCTAACGCCTCCCCTGTATGGTTAGTGGTAACATCGGCGAATCTATTGCTACCTGCCCCATCAAACCGCATAGAGACAACAATCTCAAAAGTGCTTTGTGTTGTCGGAAAAGCCTCATCAATAAAATCGCCGGTTAAGAGAACTGGACTTTCGAGGACATACCAGGCTCCTGTGTCGCGCTGGTAACGGATTTCACAATCTTCAGGCAGTTCGTCCGGTGGCGGTGTATTCGCGGAGCCGCTCCACCAAGTGTCCCCGCTAGGCGATTTTCTGACCAGTTTAAATTCCAACCGGCCCATCGTTCGGACAATTTGCAGCGGTTTTGATGAATCCTTTGCACCGGGCAATTCAACGATAATTCGGGGACGATTCGCCTCTTGTCGGATAGAGGGTTCAGCAACCCCGAACGCATCCACCCGATTTCGCAAGACGATAAGTACTTTTTCAATGGCATCCTCGCTGTATTCTTTAAGCCCCTTGGAGCCCAATTGGAGCTGAAATGTGGCTTGGTTATCGATGTCGGGAAGGAGCGTTGCGTCGTCAAAGAATTCTAGTTCATTTAGGATGTCCTTGGCTTTGTCAAGGTATTTCGTTTTCTCATCTGGTGCGGACCTATACCGAGAGGGTATGCCGATGAGGACGTTGAGTGCGTTTTGTCCCTCCACGCGTTTTACGCCATCTTCTCGGCATAAAATTTCCTTTTCGCGCAACAGCTCAGGAATAGAGTCGACGCGTGCACGCATCAGTTCGTCCTTGGATTTTTCTAGGTCAACCTCCAAGACAAGATGAACGCCGCCTTTCAGGTCCAATCCTAACTTGAGCCGGTTATCCGGTATTAGCCGCCTCAATAGCATTGGAAGGCTCCCGTATAGGTGCAAATCCGCTAAGATTGCTGCGGGGTTTTCTTGTGCTTTGTCGGATAGCAGTCTAACGTAAAATTCCCGTTCTTCGGTCGTATCAAATTGATAGTCAACCTGTTCTTCAAACCCGAGCGTCTCTAAATGAACCCGGAAAACGTCCTCGAACCCCGCTGTGGCATCCTGAAAACTTCTGCCTTCGGGGTATGTCACGTCTGCTAAACTGACCTTGAAGGCATTCTCTTCGCTGACTTCAAAGCGAGGCAGGACCTCCTGCATCCAAAGGGGTAGGTTTCCATATAACGGATTATAGAAACGGTCAGGGGTGGGAATGAGATATAGAGCTGCGAGCAGCAAAATGCCAATAATTAAAACGAGCTTCCAACCACTAAATTTGTACATCAATGCCTCCGATTCCGCTGCTGCTTTTTGCACGAACGAGAGATGTGCTGTAGAAGCGGAATGTTTTTACGCTGAATATTCAAAAATCTTTCGCGCTATTCTTTGGAAAAAAATATATATCAGATATTATGGTCTCGCGTGGTCTCGCGAAGTGCGCCTGGGAGGAATCGAACCCCCGACACGAGGCTTAGGAAGCCCCTGCTCTATCCCCTGAGCTACAGGCGCGTTTGTCGGCACACCCCTATAAGGGTGAACGTTGTTGTCCTTGCCGGTTGATTTCACAAATTGTAATTATACCCCAGTTTTTTCTAAAATTCAATGAGAGAAAAGATTTCCTGGTCTCCAAGTTTTTCGCGTCCGTTGAGTTGTGTGAGCTCAATTAAGAGGGCAATCCCAACTAGGTCCGCGTCAAGTTTTTCAACGAGTTCAACCGAAGCGGCAAGCGTGCCACCTGTAGCTAAAACATCATCACAGATAAGCACGCGGCTCCCCTTGGGGAACGCGTCTTGATGAATGGCAAGTGTATCGGTGCCGTATTCAAGGTCGTAGGTCGCTTCGTGAGTGTCGAACGGGAGTTTACCGCTTTTACGGATGGGAACAAAGGCGGCACCAAGCCGATACGCCAGCGCGGATGCGAAAATGAAACCACGGGCATCAATGCCAACAACTACCTCAATTGACTCGGATTCATAACGGTGTGTGAACGCGTCAATTGCGTTCTGGAAAGCGGTACTGTTTCCTAAAAGCGGTGTAATGTCTTTGAATAAGATGCCCGGTTTGGGAAAATCGGGTATATCTCGAATAAACGTTGAAAAATCGTGCATTATCTACCTTTCTTATTATCTCGTCCCTTACGAAGATTCCGCATGGGGATGTATCATAATTTTCATCCCTTTTCGGGATTCCATCGCCTCAAAAGCCTCGTCAATTTCCACAAGCGGGAAGTGATGTGTGATAAGCGGCTGTACCCGAACTAATCCCTTTTCCAGAAGTCGGACCGCCAACTCATGATGACGCGGGACGCATCCGTGAGACCCGGTGACGAAACACTCCTTGTAATGGATAGTGTTCGATAGAATCTGCATCGGCCGCATCGTCTTCGGCAACCCGCCGAATAGGTTAACATACCCACGGTGTGCCACCATTTCAACGGCTTGTTCATGCGCCTCAACGGACGCGCAAGTGGTAACGACAATATCTGGGCCGGCACCATCTGTCTCCTCACGGCATCTTTCAAGCACGTCCTCCTCTTCGGAGGCGATGTAGGTATCCGCTTCATAAAATTTCGCGAGTTTCATGCGTAATTGACTTCGCTGAATACCGATAACTTTCGTTGCACCCATGATGCGAGCGAGGTCAATCATCATACACCCAATCGGGCCCAGCCCGATAATTACGACGGTTTTTCCGAGCGACATGTTTACCAACTCAAGCCCATTGATGGCACATGCAAGCGGTTCGGCAAGTGCTGCTTCGTCAAAACTCAGGCCGGCTCCAAATGGTGTAACCGGGCCCTCTTCCAGAACGAGCTGCGGCAGTTTCATATATTGTGCAAACGCCCCCGGAATTTGGTAACCGATAGCGTAATTGATGTGGCAGTTGTTTCCGAGCCCGTTACGGCACCAGTGGCACTGCCCACACGGGACATCCGCACCGATGGAGACACGGTCGCCCTCCTTTACGCGGGTCACGTTTTTGCCAACCTTTACAATCACACCCGAATTTTCATGTCCAATAATTGTCGGCGGTTTGACACGCGGATTGCCGTGGCGGAAAATACGAACATCCGACCCGCATATACTGACAGATTCAACACGCATCAAGGCGGAGTCGTTGTCAATTTCTGGTTCCGGAACTTCCTGGACGCTCAAATTTTCGAGGCTTTCAAGTATAGCCGCTTTCATATATTCTCCTTTTACGATGGATGAATAAGTACTTTTGCGTAAAATTCGCTTTTATCCCGCATCATGTGCAGTGTTTCTGTGCTATTCATCAACGGCACCTTGTGTGTAATCAGGGGTGAGAGGGTTAGCTCACCTGACTCCATCGCTTTCAGCACGGTGCGCCAATCATCGTCGTTACCCGCAATGCTATAATCGGAGTTCCACGTGCCTAAGAGGTTCACCTCCCGCCGCATCACTTGTGAAATGAGTGTCGCGGGCAGGGTTACATCTGCAATAGGGTTACCGAGTAAAATGACGGTGCCGCTCCGTCTCACACTCCCTAAGGCGTTCAGATAGGTTTGCGGGACACCTGCGGCTTCAATGCACACATGCACCCCCTTACTATCTGTTAGTATGTTTATCACGCTAATTACATCTTCAACGCTACTGTTAAAAACATGTTCAAACCCAAGCTGTTGTGCTAATTCAAGCTTCGCGGGGACAATATCGAACAGAAAAACGGATGTCGCCCCCATGATTTTTGACCACTGCGCAGCCATTAACCCGATTGGCCCTGCTCCGAAGATTGCAACTGTTTTGCCGACGAGCGAATTTTGAGCTCGGCGGAGCGCGTGGAGTGCCACAGCCGCCGGTTCTGTCATCGCCGCCGCTTCTAACGTTACGCCTTCCGGTACAGGAATTAAGTTCTCTTTCGGTGCAACGACAAATTCGGCAAACGCTCCATCACTTCGGGAGCCGAGATAGCCGTAATCATCACACTGGACATATTTACCTTTTTCACATGCGGCACAGTCCCCACACCAAAGCAGTGGGAAAACAACAACAGCATCGCCCGGTGCAAAGTTGCTAACGCCTGAACCGCACGCGTCAACGGTGCCAGCAAATTCATGTCCGCACACTGTGGGAAAGCTATAGGTGCCTTTGGCAAAAATTCGCGGAATATCGGAGCCACATACGCCACAGAACCCAATTCGCACACGGACCTCCCCTGTAGCAGGGGGGGGAATAGGGATGCGTTCTAGTCGTAAATCCCCAACGCCGTGCAGAACTAAAGCTTCCATCAAATCGCTGCGCATGCCGTTATCTTTCTCCAAGCGGTTGAGCCTTCCTACAAGCAACGCCTTTGGCGATAGCGGCGTGAATCTGTTTGATATTTTCCGCACGGGTGCCGGATGTGTGGAAAACACTGCTGCTTCCACCGACTAAAATATCGGCACCTGCTGCTACCATCTTAGGAATATTCTCGAAACTGACATTGCCATCCACTTCAATTGGAAGGGAGGTGCCGCGTTCGGCTAAAAATTCCCTGCATTCCGAAATCTTTTGGAGTGTAGCAGGCACCATTTTCTGGCCTGCAAACCCCGGATTTACCGTCATAATTAGTACAAAGTCCAGCCGCGGAAGCACGTAATCCAACGCAGATAACGGAGTTGCTGGGTTTAGGGCAGCACCTGCTTTGATGCCGTGTTCCTGAATAACCGACAAGGTCCTATCGAGATGAACCGCAGATTCAACATGAACTGCTATTTGCTGAACGCCAATTTTTGCAACAGCCTCGACAAAAAAGTCGTTATTTTCTACCATCAGGTGAATGTCGAAAGCACAAGTTGTTTTCGGGCGCAGCTGTGCAATCAGCGATAACCCAATCGGCATATTTGGCACGAAGTGGGCATCCATTAAATCAAAATGGAGCATCGTAATGCCTGCCGTTTCCAATTGCTGAATATCCGCCTCTAAATTACAGAGGTCGGCGCACATGATGGATGGCGACAGTTGAATGGTTTTATCCGGATGTGTCTGTTGCACTTGGTTCGTTGACTCTTGCGCTCGTTTTAACCGAATATCCGAGGCGTGCCGCTCAGATATACAAGTCAGCAAGATTGCTCTCCACTCAGTTCAATATTTCATTTGTTAATTATAACATGAAATAGGGGATTTGTCAAATTTGCAGAAACATTAGAGTGTGTAAAGTTTTTGTACAAACCCGGTGTAAATGTTACACTTTTGACACAAAGTGTAACATTCGGTTTCCGGTTCTGAATGTGTCTGAACGCCCGCCCCGTCTATGTTTATAAGCCGTTTTGCCCTCTATTTTTCGCAACAGAAAAAAAGGGGTTGTGTCATTTCGACCGCCGATTTCAGGTATCTGTCCTGACCACTTTTCGGTCTGTTCTGCCTCCTATTTTTTCACACCGTTCCGGTGCATAAGTTACACTTTTGACACACGCTATCGGTGTCTGCTCAGGTTCGTTGCAAACCGTGCCGCTTTCCTCCGAAAAATGTTTTGGTTTTCTGTTATATTATACCATTTTTATTAATTATTCTATCATTACCGGTTGTTTAGAAATGAAACGGAGAACGGAAGACCCAAACTGGAAGTTTATGCTACAAGAATCGCACAAACTGGAAGTTTATGCTACAAGAACCGCACAAACTAAAAGTTTATGCTACAAGGCACAAACTGGAAGTTTATGCTACAAGGCACAAACTGGAAGTTTATGCTACAAGAAAGAGACATTTTCAATTAGAAATGGTATTAGTTGCGAACTGTTTGATTTTTCTTCAAAAAAAATATCGTGTGGGTGCGTAAAGTTTTTGTATTTATGTTACATCTTTTTTGTCCTGCCACCCTTCCACCTATCGCTTTGACAAAACCTTTACCCACCCCTAAAATTGTCCAAAGTTTAGTAAATATTAAAATCCCTTCAATTTTTCGCAAAAATCTTATATTATGATTTTTATCACTTTTTCATAATATGGAATCTTATATTATGATTTTTATCACTTTTTCATAATATGGAATAATAACGGTTTTCGGTCAGTGTGCAGCTTCCTTCCTTCTAATCTTTCACCCTTCCCTTTGACGGGACGCACCCCTAAAATTGTCTAAAGTTTAGTAACTTGTACAGAAACTTTACACACTCCTATTGGGTATGTAAAGTTTTTGTACCATGATAGAGGGAAGGGTGGAAGTGTGAATTTCGGGTGTGTTGTCTGAATCGCGGATTTATCGGATTTCGCGGATTTTAAGATGCGTAGCAATAGAAGGTTTGTGATTATGAGCTAGGGTGTTGTGTTTTCTATAAAGATACCGCCCCGCTGGGACTAGCTTGTTTGGCACTCGCGCTTCTATAAATATACCGCCCCGCTGGGGCTAGTGCTAAGTCATGCGGTAATTGACGGGTAAAGTTTTTTGAGTTTTATACGTGCATCGTCAGTTGTAAACCGCCAACTTATATCGGCACGTTGTTCGTTTCTTCGGTTTTGCCACGCCCGTATCTCCTTCTTTAGGGTCTCTTGGTCAGCGATCCGCTTTGAAAGACAGCCGCGGGATAGCACCGATAGTTCAATCTCCGCCATATTCAACCAACTGCCATGCTTCGGGGTATAGTGAAACTCAAGTCTTTTCGCAATACGCCGGGCTTCAGCCGGTTCAAAAGCTTTATACAGCGAAGCGGTTTTATGTGTGTTGAGATTGTCACAAACGAGTGTAATCTTTTCAGCCTCCGGAAAATGGACATCCACTAGGTCTCGGCAAATGAAGGCAAAGTCAATGCTTGTGCGTCTGTCGGTTACCTCAACGTGCCGAAATCCGTCAAAGGGTGCGAAAATCATGAACAGATTACTCACACCATTTCGCTGGTATTGATAATCATATCGGAGCGGAGCCCCTTCAACCATGGGTAAAGGGCTTCGGGTTTCTTTGATGTGTTGTTTACTTGTTTCATCAACACAAACTACAGGATTTTTGGTATCTTGTGGACGCTGATAGACTTCGAGAACATCCTCCATCGCTGCAACGAACTCCGCATTTGATTCGGGAGGAATACACCATTGCTTTTTTAGCCAAGGGCTAAGTTCGTTTTTTTTAGGACCCGGCGGATGGTCTCGTGAGATATGCTATCAAAATGTTCCAACTCCACCATCTTTTCCGCTAACAGCCGAAGCGTCCATCTCGCACACCCCTCTGGCGGTTCCGAGCAAACTAAAGCGATAAGATGTGCTTCTTTTTCACCATCAAACTTTTTGCCTGGGGTGTCTGAACGCTTTTTCGGGTTGAGTGCGGCTGTGAGGTTTTCAAGCACAAAGGCTTTACGGGTTCTCTCAATAGTCGGTATTGAAACTTCAACAGCCTCTTTTATTTTATCATCGGTGTAGGCGGGTCCGAACTCGCCTTCATCGGCTTTCAATAGGATCCGGGCACGGGTAAGTTTGCGTGCCGATTCTTTCCCAGAAGATATCAGAGTAATGAGATAATCTCGTTGGGACTGATCAAGAATGACTTGATATTGTTTTGCTGCCATAATAGACTCCAAGTTATGAATAATCACTTGAGTCTCATGATACCATTTTTATCAATAACTATCAAGCAGCTGTTGACTAAACACTAGCTTGTGTTGTGTTGTTGTGTTTTCTATAAATATACCGCCCCGCTGGGACTAGCTTGTTTGGCACTCGCGCTTCTATAAATATACCGCCCCGCTGGGGCTAGCTTGTGTTGTGTTGTTGTGTTTTCTATAAATATACCGCCCCGCTGGGGCTAGCTTGTCTGGCGTTCACATTAAACATGTCGCCCCGATACCGCTAGTCCCGTAGGGACGATATATTTATAGAAGCAGATTTTTCGACAACCCCTAGTCCCGTAGGGACGATATATTTATAGAGATTAGTGAAAACGGACATTTATTTTCAAACTCACGTTTAAGTACAAAAATTTTACACACCCGTGTAAAGTGGGTGTGTAAAGTTTTTGTACTATGATAGAGGGAAGGATGGAAGATTGGAAGGGGGGAAGATTGGAAGGGGGGAAGATTGGAAGGGGGGAAGGATGGATTTCGCGCGTGTGTTGTCAGAATGCACGTCGCATTTGGGCGAGTACGCCGCAAATCGCGGATTAGCGCGGAGGACACGGATTTCGCGGATTTTTAAGGTGCGTAACAATCAAAGTTTTGTGATTGTAGGTTCGGGTGTTGTTCTTTCTATAAAACGTGAGTTTGAAAAAAGTTTTGACCTCTTAGCCCAGTATGGGCGGTATGTTTATAGAATACAACGGCTAAAACTCTTAGTCCCAGTATTCGGGCAAGCAGCCCGCTCTTTAAGGACGATATCTTTATAGAAGCAGCCTTAACGCTAAAACTCTTAGTCCCAGTATTCGGGCAAGCAGCCCGCTCTTTAAGGACGATATCTTTATAGAGGTTCGGGAAAACGGACGTTTATTATCAAGCTCACGTTCTATAAACATACCGCCCCGCTGGGGCTACTTTGTGGTGTGGTTGCGTTTTCTATAAATATACCGCCCCGCTGGGGAAACCGCGCTTTGGCGCATCGGAGTCTATTTTCTACTGTTTGTATTTGTGTGAGGAACTTAGAGAAAAATCAGAAATGCTTTGAAAATCGGGCATCAGGCTCACAGATATTGTCCAAACTATAGTACGTTATAGTAGAACCTGTAATTATTTTCACACGCGGCGGGAAAGGCACGGGCTGGGGGACCCAGCCCCTACGACGTTATACCATTTTTATTAATTATTCTATCATTACCGGTTGTTAGAAATGAAACGGAGAACGGAAGACCCAAACTAAAAGTTTATGCTACAATAAAGTGCACAAACTGGAAGTTTATGCTACAATAAAGTGCACAAACTGGAAGTTTATGCTACAATAAAGTGCACAAACTGGAAGTTTATGCTACAATAAAGTGCACAAACTGGAAGTTTATGCTACAATAAAGTGCACAAACTGGAAGTTTATGCTACAATAAAGTGCACAAACTGGAAGTTTATGCTACAATAAAGTGCACAAACTGGAAGTTTATGCTACAATAAAGTGCACAAACTGGATGAAGATTAATTTATTAATTCGGTAATAATCCGACATAGCGTAGCAATGCTTGTGAGCCGCCTCTAAACTGTGTCATAAAGTCAAGCACCTTGTCTTTGAGGGTCTCCCACTCATCGCAGAGGCGATGGATATGCAGAACCGATTGCCGCACCCATCGCCATAACTTCTCAATCGGATTTGTCCACGGCGCATAAGTCGGCAGCTGCACTATTTCAATCGGGAGTTTTGTCAGTTCACCGATTTTCTCGGAAAGTTTTCCGGTCCAATTCGGCGGGGTCGGTTTCACAAAGGAGACCGATTGCGGCAGCAGTGCCTCCATCAAATTGGCGTGAAAATGTATCGCCCGATTATCTTGGATAAGATAAATCCGTTGCTTGTCGGGATAGCGTTGGCAAATCTCGGTATAAAATGTATGGAGGGCTACAACTGTGCAGCTTGGCACTTGCTGATAAACAACGTCTCCTGTATGGGGGTTCATAGCACCGATACCATAAATAGTTTTATCCGATTGATAACTCTGATGGGCTAATGGCGTTTTTGTCCCTGTCTGTGCCCAGTCTTTTGCTATAGTGGGGTTTCGGTAAAATGAGAACTCATCTTGATAAAGCACAGCCGTGTTCTGTGGGTTTTGATGGGTCTCTTCTAAAACTTGCTGTATCCGTTCGATTTTCTTGGCATAGTCTGTATCCGGACTCTGCAAATACAGTCTAGTGCTAGGTCATGCGGTAATTGACGGGTAAAGTTTTTTGAGTTTTATACGTGCATCGTCAGTTGTAAACCGCCAACTTATATCGGCACGTTGTTCGTTTCTTCGGTTTTGCCACGCCCGTATCTCCTTCTTTAGGGTCTCTTGGTCAGCGATCCGCTTTGAAAGACAGCCGCGGGATAGCACCGATAGTTCAATCTCCGCCATATTCAACCAACTGCCATGCTTCGGGGTATAGTGAAACTCAAGTCTTTTCGCAATACGCCGGGCTTCAGCCGGTTCAAAAGCTTTATACAGCGAAGCGGTTTTATGTGTGTTGAGATTGTCACAAACGAGTGTAATCTTTTCAGCCTCCGGAAAATGGACATCCACTAGGTCTCGGCAAATGAAGGCAAAGTCAATGCTTGTGCGTCTGTCGGTTACCTCAACGTGCCGAAATCCGTCAAAGGGTGCGAAAATCATGAACAGATTACTCACACCATTTCGCTGGTATTGATAATCATATCGGAGCGGAGCCCCTTCAACCATGGGTAAAGGGCTTCGGGTTTCTTTGATGTGTTGTTTACTTGTTTCATCAACACAAACTACCGGATTTTTGGTATCTTGTGGACGCTGATAGACTTCGAGAACATCTTCCATCGCTGCAACGAACTCCGCATTTGATTCGGGAGGAATACACCATTGCTTTTTTAGCCAAGGTCTAAGTTCGTTTTTTTTAGGACCCGGCGTATGGTCTCGTGAGATATGCTATCAAAATGTTCCAACTCCACCATCTTTTCCGCTAACAGCCGAAGCGTCCATCTCGCACACCCCTCTGGCGGTTCCGAGCAAACTAAAGCGATAAGATGTGCTTCTTTTTCACCATCAAACTTTTTGCCTGGGGTGTCTGAACGCTTTTTCGGGTTGAGTGCGGCTGTGAGGTTTTCAAGCACAAAGGCTTTACGGGTTCTCTCAATAGTCGGTATTGAAACTTCAACAGCTTCTTTTATTTTATCATCGGTGTAGGCGGGTCCGAACTCGCCTTCATCGGCTTTCAATAGGATCCGGGCACGGGTAAGTTTGCGTGCCGATTCTTTCCCAGAAGATATCAGAGTAATGAGATAATCTCGTTGGGACTGATCAAGAATGACTTGATATTGTTTTGCTGCCATAATAGACTCCAAGTTATGAATAATCACTTGAGTCTCATGATACCATTTTTATCAATAACTATCAAGCAGCTGTTGACTAAACACTAGCACGCTTATAGCTGATGCCCAGGCGTGAGAAGATTTGATGGATACCCGGCACAGAGATATTAGCAAGCCACGGCACAACCTCGCCAACCGTGCGAAGCGTCCAGCGCGTTTGATGTGCCTTGACTTGTCCCGGGTCTTGTCCTATAGCCGTCAACGCCTCGGTTTCTGCTTCTTCGGGGGATTTGGGGGCGAACGCGGGTTTGCGGCCACGGCCCGGTCTATGAAACAATCCTTGAATGCCCTCTTCTTGGTATCGGCGAAGCCAGGCATAAACAGTGTCCGGATCTCGCTTCTTTAGCAGCCCTTTGAGGGCGACTTTGTGTGGAGAAGTTCCCGCGGCTATCTTTAGCAGGGCAGCCGCACGTTCCCGAAGATAAGCGGGTTCCCCTGTATCGCGGAGTTCAATCAGTCTTTGGCGTTCATCTTTACTGAGTTCAAGTTCATGGCGTTTTGACATAAGACAATACCTCCTGGGACAATAGGATAACATAAAAACAGAAATTACCGAATTAATTTCTTAATCTTCATCCAGTTTATGCTACAATAAAGTGCACAAACTGGAAGTTTATGCTACAAGAAAGAGACATTTTCAATTAGAAATGGTATTATGTGCCAAATTTGCGTAAGTCCTGGTACAAAAACTTTACGCACCCCCCCTCTACAGCAATCCTTGACAGTACTTAACCGTTTGTGATATACTGAAGTTGCCAATTAGATAAGGCAGCGTCATCCATTCTCAATAACCAATCCCTAAACACAAGCATAGGATAAATATGAGAAAACCAAATATAGTCTATATTCATTCACACGATACGGGGCGGTATGTGCAACCTTACGGACATGCGATTCCGACTCCGAACATCCAAAAACTTGCGGAGGAGGGGGTTCTGTTCCGGAACGCCTTTTGTGCAAATCCGACCTGTTCTCCCTCGCGGGCAGCACTGCTGACTGGGCAGTGGGCACACAGCTGCGGTATGGGCGGTTTAGCAAACCGTGGATGGAGCCTCCCCGTGCCGGAGCATCTCATTCCACATACGCTGAATCGTGCCGGGTATGTCACCGCCTTGGCGGGATTTCAGCATGTCGTCCAAGATGTTAAGGAGACAGGCTACCAGCGGATTTTATCTCAAGAGCAGCGGAACGCTGGTGCAGAAGAACGCGCACAGGCATTTATTGCCGAAAAACATGATGCCCCCTTTTTCATAGATATCGCGTTCGGGGAAACGCATCGCAGGGGAAAAGGCTTCGCTCCCCCACCAGATGGCGAACCGAAAACCGATCCGCGCTATGTGAAACCACCTGAACCGTTCCCCGATACACCTGTAACCCGACAGGATATGGCGGAATACATAGACTCAGCACGCACACTTGATAAGAAAATGGGGGTGGTGTTCGACGCATTGGCGGAAAATGGTCTCGCCGATAACACACTCGTGATATGCACAACTGACCACGGCCTCGCTTTTCCGCGAATGAAATGTCACCTCACGGACCACGGTATCGGCGTGATGCTGATACTCCGCGGCCCAGGCGGGTTTGACAGCGGAAAAGTGGTCGATGGACTCGTCAGTCAGATTGACCTATTTCCGACTATCTGCGAATTGGCAGAGATTGAACCTCCGGCGTGGCTTCAAGGGACCTCTGTGCTTCCGCTTGTCCGTGGCGACGCAGACGATATTCGCGATGCCATCTTCGCCGAAGTCAATTATCACTGCTGTTATGAACCGCAGCGCGCTATCCGAACCAAGCGGTGGAAATATATCAAACGGTACGACACTGCAAAACATTGGGCTCTCGCGAACTGTGACGATAGCATCAGCAAAACCTTTATGATGGAACACGACTGGAGAAGCCATCCTGTTCAATCGGAGCGGTTATACGATTTGGTGTTCGATGCCTCCGAAGCGCATAACATCGCGAGGAATCCTAAGTACGAACGGGTTTTAGGCGAGATGCGTGACCGACTGGAACAGTGGCGCGCTGAAACCAATGATCCGGCGTTTATGCAACCGCCGGAAGGGGCAGTCCTGAATTCACCGTGGTGTGTGTCACCGAACGACCCGCGTAGTCCGGCAGTAGATATACTGTACCCCGCTGAAGAGGTGCCCGAACGCGATGAAATCTGGTAAACGTCTTGCGGCTTATCTAAAGCCGATTCCCCGTCCATAACGTGCCCCGATGGATAACCGTTTGAAAACTCGGGTTCTCAAGCACTGCCATGTCGTGGCCTAGGGCGAAGTAGAACACTCTGCCCTCGCCATATATATGGTGAAACGCCATGACATGCGTCTCTTCTTTCGTTTCATCATAGGCGTGCATCAGCGGGTGCGATGCGGCGGGGTCATGTTTTAGATAGTAAAGTTCATCTGTTACGTCAAAATCGGTTAAGCCTTCAGTAATTGGGTGTTCGTTGTCGCCCACGGTCACGGTGAAGTCCATATACGGACTATGTCCGTTGAAAAAGCCGTTGAGCATGCCGTGGTACCCCTCAGATTCTCGGAAGGAGGCGGCTGCAGTATGCAATCCGAAAAATCCGCCGCCGGTTCGGATATAGTTGAGCAAACCGGTCTCTTGTGCAGTTGTGAGTTCTCCGACATCGGTGTAAAAGAGGAGGGTGTCATATCCATCGAGTCCATCGGCAAGTACACCGTAGTCCTGCGAAAAAGTAGCGTTAATACCATCGGTATCGTTGAGCATGGTTGTCAGAAATTGTCCGTTTCCGACGTGGTCGTGATAAATCCCTTCCGTTCCGACAAATATAAGTAATTGAAGTGCGTCCATTTTTTTCCTCCGTTAGCTGTTAGGCATTACAAGCACTTTGACAGAGCCGTGTTCATCGCGGCCCGCAGCGACGGCGAATGCTTGTGTAATATTGTCTAAGTTGAACCGGTGCGTAACCAGTGGGTTCGGATTAAGTTTACCGGTGGCGAGCAGGTCAATGGCGATTTGGAATTCCGTTTTTCCGCCGCGTCGTCCGTAACAGAACGACCAGATAATGGTAAGTTCTCGGCTTCGGGCGTACCTTTCGGAAAAGGTGAGCGGTGTGCGGTGCCCGCCTACCATACAGACGCGTCCCCGTTTTGCGGCTATTGCGGTCGCTTGCTCCAATGTATTTGCTGTACCACCGACCGCTTCAAAGACGACATCCGCGCCGCGTCCGGCACTCCATTCCATGACTGCCGCTGTCCCATCTGTCTTATCCACATGAATAGGTACGGCACCGACCGCTTCTTGGGCGATGTGTAGCGGTGCATCCGGTTTTCCTAACATGGCGATAGAGGTCGCCCCGGCAATATCTGCTACCTGTGCAATTGTTAAACCGACAGGCCCGCTGCCGATGATAGCGACACGGTCTCCGGGGGATACCATGGCTCTGTTGACAGCGTGAACGGCTACGGCGTAGACCTCCGCCAGTGCACCTCCCTCAACGGTGACGCTATCGGGTAATGCATAGACGTTTGATGTGCGAGCTGCCATAAATTCTGCGAATCCGCCCCCGCCGTGCCGTAAATTCGCGCAGATGTTATAGTAGCCGTTGTAGCATTCCGGGCAGTTGTTACATGGACTGATCGGTTCAATTGCGACGCGGGCTCCTGTTTGATAGCCTGCAACGTCTTTACCTACATCAATAATTTTGCCTGCCAATTCGTGCCCGCCAATCCGAGGGGACAAAGGTTGGGCCGGCTGATGGTGATACCCGTGCAGGTCGCTTCCGCAGATGCCAGCCGCTTCCACTTCTACGAGGACCTGTCCTGCTTCAGGGGTTGGATCTGGTACTGTTTCAACTCTAATGTCTTTTCCACCGTAAAACTGTGCTGCTTTCATAATAGCCTCCGAAAACGTTCGTAGTCTGTCTTAAAACATAGCACAGCTGAAAAATGATGTCAATAACCCTGTTAACCTTCCCTTTGCTGACGTGCAATAAATTGGGCATCTACAAACCCACCTTACTTGAAAAGACGATAACGGGCGGATACAGATGTCACTCGTTTGTAATGCTCCGTGCCTGTGACCATGCCTGCGACGCCCCGCTCTGGAAGAATCGATATTGGTCGTGCACCACTTCACCATCAAGCAGAACGGTGAAACGTACAGATAGGTCGTGATGTGTTTTGTTTATGATTAGAACCTCCAGTTCCCAGTCCTCAGGGTCAAGGTCAAGGGGGAAGTCTCGGCTAAAACTCTCGGTAAGCGAAAATTCGTTTTTCGTACCGGTAGAATCAGTGACAATGACATCCAACGTTCCAGCGTCTCCAGCGCCTCCAATCTTTTCTATTTTCCATGAGTTGTCGCTGCGCCTCTGAGCAATCAGGGTAATAGGGGTGCCATTTATGGAAAAATTTTCAAAATTAACTCCTGCACCAATGAACATATTCAGAATTCTAAGCGTCCCATCGTCAAGAACAAACATCTCGATATCTGTCCCAGGATAAAAGCAACTGTCCCCAGTATATAATACCATTTTTATTAATTATTCTATCATTACCGGTTGTTGGAAATGAAACGGAGAACGGCACAAACTGGAAGTTTATGCTACGATAAAGCACACAAACTGGAAGTTTATGCTACAATAAAGAAACATTTTCAATTAGAAATGGTATAAGATATCCCCCGCTTTACAGACAGGGCCATCAGGTTCGATTGGGGGCGGCGGACTGGGTAGGGTAAATTCTATCTTTACAGTCAATATTTCAGGAGCTGTCATTTCTTCGCTATCTTCGCCACAACCTGCAAATAACGGCAATATCAACAGCAGAACGGATAAAAAATGTGTAAGTGATGGATTCAATTTCATCATAAACTCCTTTGATTGATTTTCGATTGCACCGGGCAATCGGATTGTTGATAAGAAACTCCTTTTTTATTCCTATCAACAGTCAGTAGCGGTTCGGGACGATTCATAAGTTTTTCACCGCCCACACACGCTACTGACGACTGAAAGGGTTGCCAAGTCATCTGGTCCAACACCAGAGGGCTTTGCTGTTATTTTAGGGGTGCTGGCTTTTACCGTTTCCGAACCGAGTGCCGAGCCCGAAAATGAGTGAGAATTCATTAGCACCATCATCTACATTCGACAGCAACAGTCGTTGATACTGCCCCTCTGCCCGAAAGACAAAAGCAGCTCCTATACGCCATTGATACCCTAAACCGCCTCCAAAACTTGTCAAGGTTTCTTCGTCGGAAAAGAAGTCATCGTCACCGGAACCGGAAAATATAGTTCTGGAGACCCGTCCCAGGACATAGGGACTTGACCGTAAATGGCTAAGCGGAAAGAATGCTGCCCGGCTTCCAAGATGGAGTGCCGTTAGGCTTTCAGTTTCCGACTCTCCCTGATACTCTGCTGAAATTGACACGCTCCCAAAACTGAATTCCGACCCAATAGCGAACTGCTTACTCGGAAACCACGTAGCATATAGCGAAGTCGGAGAGGACCCTATATCCAAAAATGCGTTTGCGGGTAGCTTAATAGAAGTGAAGCTTGTCGTTAAATCATCACCTTCAATGAGATGGGAGATCCCAAATTGTGTTCCGACTTCAAATTCATTCGCCAAAGCGGGAACTGTTGCTAAGACAAGAAAAGCAAACATTGTTAAGATTGACACGGTTTTATACTGCTTGACAACTAAAGTTTTCATCATAAACTCCTTTTGATTTTTCGATTGCAATGTGCAATCAAGGTATTGAATAGAAGGATGGCACACAACAATCTGCCATCCTTCCAAGTGTTTCTGATAAGGGTTACTTCCTTATCAACATTCTCCGCGTGGCAGAAAAATCGCCTGCCGTGAGTGTGTAGAAATAGACACCGCTCGCGACGGGTTCACCGACTGCATTTCTGCCATCCCAATACGCCGCACGGCTCCGAGACTGATAGACCCCCGCGGGTTGATGCCCGAGTGCCAACTGCCGGATAACGTGTCCATTTGAGGCATAGATCGTAATCATCACCGCTGCGGGTTTGGACAGCTGATACGGTATCCACGTCTCTGGGTTGAACGGGTTCGGATAGTTCGGTAAGAGTGTTGTCTCTTTCGGTGTTAACACAGTCAAGAGTTGTTCCAAAACCAGAATGCCACGTTGGAAAGCGGCATCAGAAAAGTTGAGCTGCCGTGCTTCCTGTAGCCATGCTTCCACTATCTTACGTGTCGGCATATTATCATGGTTAAGACTCCACAATACGGGTGCAGCAGTATCCCCATTTTCACTATTATTTCCGATAGCTGCCGCGACCAATGTCAAATCAACGATATTGACGACACCGTCACCGTTGACATCCGCATCATTTGCCCCACTCTGTCCGAAGTTCGCAGCAACCAGGGTTAAATCGACAATGTTAATAACACCGTTATCGTTAACATCCGCAGGCAATTGTGCATCCTTTGGCAGTTGCGTTGGTTCGGTAATCTCAGCATTTTCTGTAGTGGGTGTAGAACTGCCGCCGACACTGTCAGCCAGCAGCACACTAGATAGGCTCACAGTAGAAGCTTTGGCAGCAACAACCTCAAATGTGATAGTCGCGAGTGTACCATCACCGCTGCTTCCACCTGCTACTGACGATGCCGCAAGAGTTAGGGTATTTCCTTCGGCAACTGGCGGAATAAAGAACGCACTTGTAGGGAGATAGTCTCCGTTGGCACTTTCTACATACCGGAGCACGGCGGTATCAAACTGCAGAGTTGCCTGGTATCCTGCAACGTTTTTTCCAGTCATAATATCCAAAGAGAGTGTGAGTTGTTCTCCGAGCCCTGGCGATGCCATTGGTGATGGTGTCAGACGAACCGTAGTTGATGGAGTAGAATCAGTGGGAGATAAGGGTATAAGTGATTCGGTATTCTCTGTGATTTTCCAAACCTTTTCACCATCAGAGATCAAAGACCCATCCGGACTCCATGCTAAATCCGCAATGCTCACTCCTACCAAAATGGATCCCACTTCGGTAAAGTTTGCATCGGTTTCATAGAAAGATATTCTACCATCATCACCGCCGACCGCAAGATATTTATCATCTGGACTGAAAGCAATTGCCCAAGGTGAAAATTCTTTGTAATCTATTTGATGAATAATACTGGGGGTGGCCATATTGTTTGTATCATAGATGGAAACATTGTGGTCATCTAAGTAGTTACCATCAGCAGCAAAGTAGTTACCATCCGGACTGAAGGCAACATCAAAGATGGCTCCCCCAAGTTCTACTTGTGTTTCATTTACATTGTCTGACCACCAACTGCTTAATTCATAGAAGATTACAGTCCCATTGTTGTGACCCGTGGCAAGATACTTACCATCCGGACTGAAGGCGAGACTATCTACCCTGGATGCATTTTTCCGTCCCCACCACTTATAGTTTCCATTATCTAGGTTCCAAAGAAGAACACGGGAATTATCTGAGAATGATACTGCTACATACCTACTATCCTGACTAAAGCGAACTGCGTAAATTTCTCCACGCGTTATGGAGGAAGGCATCAAAAAAGTTTCAACGACACCTTCCATGTTCGAATTTACGATAGCCAAGATAGGTTGTTCATCATTGCCAACGTGTGTGCCATACGCAAGATATTTCCCATCAGGACTGAAATCTAAACCCCAGACAGACTTTTCTGGATTATCAACATTCGGTTTATAAGCTGTAACTAGCTCACCGGTACTCACGTCCCAGAGGACTGTAGCGTTAACATTACTACCGGTAGCAATATATCTTCCATCAGGACTAAAGGCTACCCCATAACTAAATAAGACCGACAATTCATTTTTTGTCCGCAGATTGTGTATCTCTGTAATAAGCGGATTGTTGACTGTTGTCGCGGCTAGTGCCTTCAAATAGTTTATAGGTACAGCAAAATTGAGATTCTGTCCATCTATACGAGAAGCAACAGAGATGCCGATGACTTGGCCGCTACTATTGAGCACAGGACCGCCACTACTCCCATCAGAAATAGGAGCAGTCATCTGAAGTAATTTGACTCCGCTTTCTTGTCGGATACCACTGATGATACCGTCTGAAAACGTGCCTTCCAATCCCTTTGGGTTACCCGCAACGTAAATTTTTTCTCCGACTTGAACCGCATCACTGTCCCCGAGGGGAAGTATCGGAGCATTAACACCTTTGACTATTACTATTGCAATATCGTGTGTTTCATCAACAGCACGGATAGATTCAATCTTATGTGCCGTTGTTTCCCCAACCAATTTTGCTGTGCCTACTGCTGCACCCTCAATTACGTGATGGTTCGTTGCGATCAGACCTTCACCGATGACGAATCCGCTCCCTGTAACTTGATCGTCAGTGGTGAGCTCAACCTCAATATGTAACGTAGAATCTAAAGCGATCTTGGCAAGTTCTTGGGTCGTTAAGGCAGCTACACCAGATATTCCGTAGAGTAGCAATAGTCCAGTAAGAATTGCCATAAATAATTTTCGACTTAATATAAACATTTTCCTCATAAACTCCTTTTGATTTTCTGATTGCAATATGCAATCGAAGTATTGAATGGAAGAATGGCACACAATAAATTGCCATCCTTCCAGTTTTATCTAATACGCTTACTTGCGTATTAACATCTTGCGCGTGGCAGAAAACTCGCCTGCGGAGAGTGTGTAAAAATAAACACCGCTTGCGACAGGTTCACCCACTGCATTTCTGCCATCCCAATACGCCGCGCGGCTACGGGAGTGATAGACACCGGCGGGTTGATGCCCGAGTGCCAACTGCCGGATGACGTGTCCATTTGAGGCATAGATCGTCAACTTTACGTCTGCTGCTTCAGAGAGTTGGTACGGGACCCACGTCTCTGGGTTGAACGGGTTCGGATAGTTTGCCAATATGAACCACCCTCAATGAATTAGGTCTATCAGATGGCTATTGATTCCTTAAGGTTAATCTCCAATTTCCTCTATTTCCCATGAACCATCATCGCGTTTATTGGCAACAAGGGTATACCGTTTACCATTGATATTTGAATCCTTAATATTTAGGCCTTGGCCGGCAGTAAAGAACAAGAACTGTGCGCTTCCGTCATCAAGAATAGTCAGCTCGTTATTGGTCCCAGGGTACGTACAACTGTCACCGGGTTGGAGAATATCACCGACTTGACATACCCCCTGTTCTGCGGGTTGAGGCGGTTGTTCCGGTTGCGTTTCAACTTCTTGTTCTGCGGGTTGTTCCGGTTGCGTTTCAACCTCAACAGGCTCCGGTGACTCATCTTCTGCCCCGCAGCCTATTAAAAGAGTTATTGAACAACCGATCAATAAACCCACTAAGATCAATATAAGGGGTTTTTGCGCCAATTCGTTATTTCTAAACATAAGTAGAACTCCTTTTTAGAAAGTGTCAAGTGAGTGCTGAAGCTCTCGCTTGATCGAGAATACTTGAAAGTCTATTTTCGTATCAACATCTTGCGGGTAGCGGTGAGTGTATAGAAGTAGACACCACTCGCAACAGATCCACTGACTTCGTTTTCCCAATTTGTGCACGCTATCCCTAACCAAATCCATACACCACCTATATTGATTTGGTGCGTCCCGTTTCCACTTCTCCGAGTGCTATCGAATGTTGTATAGGGCACCGAAGTGGATGGCACCATTTGTGTGGTTAGATGGGTATCGTTCCGTGATATTCCGTCGCCGTGCATGGACAGATATGGAACAAGGAGGGGACGCACATTGAAGCATTCGCCAATGCAACAAAAAAAAGCCCGCGCCGAAGCACACCGTGATAGACGAAGTGCGCGTGCGGACGCGAAGATAGAGAAAACGCTTGAGATTACCTGTAAAAATATAACATGTGTTAATATAGATGGGGGGGGGGATTATCTATTGGTAATATTAACCGAGACAATGCCGTGACAACACGGGGGCAGCAGAAAGCGAAGGCCGAAGTGTCTACGCTCCGAGCAGATACGGTGTGAATTGAATTGTTCAAATTACGTTGGCCGTTCATTGTTACAGTACCCATTTTTGTTAACTTGCAAAAATTACGTTAATATGTAAAAAATCGCCGTTTTGAAAGTTTACGTTATTAATTATACATGCGAAAAAACTGTTTGTCAAGTTAAATTTCGGAAAAAACGTTCTTTTGAATTTTTAGGATTTTTTAGCACTTTTTCTCAAATTTTAAGGGGTAGACAGTATTTTATAGTAGAGCCCGTAATTATTTGTGCACACGTCTGAAGGTTTGAATAGGCAATGAATGGTTTCCCTATAGGAGCGGGCTGCTTGCCCAAATACTAGAGGAAGGAGTATCGCGAGCACAGCTCGCTCCTACAAGAGATCAGTTTCTCATTTCAAACCTCAAGGCGGACAAACGCAAGGGATGCCCCCGAAAACAACACGACCAGAAACAGTGTCAACAGCAGAAAATCTAACGCCGCGGCGTTGAAATCACGGGTGAGACTGAGCGTATCCTTAAATTTAGGAATTGCTTCTGGACTGACCGGTTTCTGGGACATCCCTTCAGGAATCCCAATAATATGAAGACTCTCTGCATCGGCTCTATCGGTATCAACGACGAACTCGCGGTATTCCCGGGCGTAACGCTGCGCATTCTCAATAAATTGCAGATGCCGTTCAAATCCTGTTCCCGCGAAAGATTCAAAGAGACGTTGGAGAATCGCTGCTGGTGAGATTCGAGTTATCGCACGCGCCCGTTTCCCTTGTGCAAGCTGCTGCTTCAAATATGCCTCATTGAAACGTTCATATTCTTCTGCCTCTGAGGTGACATACTCCCCGAGGACATGCACTGATGGCGTAACCTGTGAGTCGCCATATTTATCTTGGTATGCCTCGCGCGCCTCGTCTGCAATCCGAATGCGCTGGGTCCAAAACTTCTCGTAAGCTATCGGGACTGACGTTCGACTGCCGATAGATGCCAACGTATTCGGCATAAACACCACAAAACTGACCCAGATTAACAGTAGCACAACGAGACTCACCCCGCTCTCTCGTACTACAGCGGAAATGAGAAGTCCTAACGCCATAAAGATGCACATATAGAGAATAGAGACAACATATAGGATGCCTAAACGTCCCCAAGACTCAGCGTTGAGCTGCACCGCATCTGAAATGGCAATCAGGAGTAGGTTCATCAATATCGCAATGGCAAACGGAATGTTAATGCTAATGAACGCGCCGAAGAACTTTCCAATTAGTACTGTGTGCCGTGGAATAGGATTTGCTAGTGTTAAGCGCAATGTGCCGCGTTGTAGTTCGCCGGAGACCGAATCGAAGGTAAAGAGAATTGCCACGAAACTCAGCACATAACCGACAATGAACGCCCAATCCAATGTAGCGAAATCAGGACGGATATTACGGAGATTTGGTGTCTCTTGTGGATACCCCATCCGCCAGATAGGTGTCATGTTGGCGATTGTGCGTGCAAAGTTTGCGCCGCTGGCGTGCGTCGGTAGGAACGCCTCATCGCCTTCCGCACAGAAACGGAGAGGTGAGGGTGCCTTGTGGAGGTCCCCGGGGCCTTCAGTTGCAAGGCGATATAAGTTGGTGCTACGTGCTTCTAAGCTCTTTATGGCACCGGCAGCGGCGTTATGATATGCTTGTGTCCGCGGCGGGTGTTCGCGCAGATACAGGAGCGCGTTGGTCAGCATCAATGCCAACAACAGCACTGTTGCCAGTGCGAAACGGAGGCTATTCAGATTGTCGTAGAGTTCACGTTTTGCAATATGCCAAATCATACCCATCCTACACTTCGCTTTTGATGAAAATAAGAACGGTCCCCATGAACAAAACGAGGTTCCATATCAGTAGTAAAAACAGGTCTGGTAAAGCCCGCTTTGCATTGGTTCGGACATCACTTCTCTGAAAAGAAAAGGTTGGGAGCGTGCTCCAATCGACTGCGCCTTTATCAGCAACAAACCACTCCCGTGATGCAAATGCGTCTTTTGCATAGAGATAGTCAATTTTGACTCTTCGGTAACGTCGTGCTGCATCGAAAAAATCTCTGAGTCCCGAGAAATCTGTTCCTGCCCACGCTTGTGTCGCAGCGTCATAGATGCCTACAGGTGAGAATTTCAACAACATCCTATCAGTTGTGGCTTGTTGAACGTAAATTTCATCAAGTGCCTGCTTGCGGATACGCCAAGCCTTTTCCACTGTTTGGGTGACCAGCGGTTCAACGAAATTGTAATACCGCTTAGCGACGGGGACGTACTTCTCAAAGTTCGGCTGGATTTCTGAAATAACACTCATATTCTCAATATAAGATGTCAGGGTTGCAGGGTCTACATCCGCTTGGTGATAGAACCCTAACGCCTTGCTGAATTCCGATATTTCTCCAGCGATACCCTCGTTTTCAAGAAACTTTTGACGTTCTCTTTCATATTCATCTAAAATTTGTTGAATCTGGTTATGGGTAGTCTTCACACGCGCCTGAATGTTGCCTCCTGGGTTAACCGTTGCTCGAATCAAGTTCGGATACACGAGTATCAGAAACCCCCATACAAACATCGCCAGCATTAACGCCGTGCCGGTTCTACGCGTCGCTACGGAAAGCAGCAATCCAATGAGGTAGAATAGCGATAGATACGCGAATGAGGTAAGAACAATACCACCGATACGGAGAAAATCCGCAGCTGACAGCGGAATCGAACGCGTTAGCAACAGTAGGGAAAAGAGCAGACTCGATATCAGGGGAAGCAACAGACACGTCATGGCACTGATATATTTTGCAAGTAAAATCTGTCCGCGTCCGATAGGTTGTGTGAGAACAAGACGTAACGTGCCGTGCTCACGTTCCCCCGCAATCGCATCGTAAGCGAATATCAACCCCATCAGGCTGAGGATGACTTCAAAGACGAAGACAATATCAATTGAAGAAAAGAAGGCGATAAATGGATTGTCAGTCCCGTGCATTTGGGCATCCCATAGTGTCGGCATAAATCCGTGATAAATACCGACGAGGTTGCCCAAACGTTTATCTAACCCGACATTGAAGATGCTCAACGGATTCGGTGCCCGGTCAATGAACAGATACGAAGTAGAGTAGGTTTTGGAATTGCGTAAATCCTGCTGATGCATTTTGACCGCATCATTATAACTCTCCAGACGTTGTTCGTAATCTTGGATAAGCACGGCGGTATTCGCAACAACGAGTAGTAGTGTGATAAGCAATACCGCTGCGAAACGGAAGGTCATTAGATTGTTGAGCAGTTCCCTGCGAATAAGTGTTGTAAGCATCAGGACTTCCGCAAATTGGGCGTGGAAACGTTTGTGAGGAGGAAGGGTTGGTATGCTTATGTCTGCTGGCTGGGTGCGGAGAGGACTCCGCGAGAAGCCTCCATCTCTGCCTCTCGCAGGACGACGCGGACGTTCGGTGCACGAACTAATAGCAGCCCGACTAAGGCATCATGGGAACTATTACATGAAAAGGCGACGGTGTCAGTGCTGTTCTCTTGAACGGCTTCCATTTCGCCTAATTTTATCAGGCCTCCAGCAATGGCAGAGACCCGCCGCTCAGCACTTCTGCCTTCACCATCAGCCGTCACCCGATAGATGCCATCCCCTACAGAATCTACCGTGATGTTTAGCTTAGATTTTTTATCGACCGTGTTCAAGGGACGAACTTCTATAGGCGCGTTCGGTTCAAGTTTGCACGCCTCCAAAAAGACGCGCCGACACGCCGCTTCATGCCCATCGCCACAAGGAAAATAGAGCAGCCCCTCCGGCGTTTCTAACATGCCGCCTAAGGTTTGCATCGCTTGGCGCACCCCTTGAATTCGGGTATCCGCATCTGTTACACTGCTATAGGTATGCACGCGGAAGACAGTACGTGCATCGTGTTGCTGGCGGTAGAGCGCGATAGTGATGTCATGGAAATGGGGGTCAATCGGCACAAGTTCAATGCGTCTGCCGATATTAACGATAGATGCCATAAAATTGCCTTGCTTTACGTTGGACAGAGCGTTTAGCGCATAGAATACCGGCTGTCATGGTAGTTTTTAACATAAGTGTACGCCCTTTCCGATACCCGCCGTAGAATATTCGCGCGCCGGCTGACCCAAGTGCCAAACGGAAGCGACCGGTTTCGGGTGCGGGTTTTGGTTTTATCCTGAATTAACCCTGTAAAAACATAGGGGCGCGCCCGTCCGTGCGAATCGCGAATCACTAAAATACCGCTATCTCCTATCAATCCATAGACAGTGCCCGTTTTGTTATACACCTTCGTTGTTCGCGGAATGTAAGTTTTTTTGTAGATGTAATCGCCGTTCGGCAGCTCGAAGTAATACCGCATTTTGTCGGAGTGCGGCAGATTGTTGCGCCATAGCTGGACGTAAAACTTATTCAAATCTCGCGCTGAAGTCAAATTTCTGTAAGTTCTCCCGCTTGCAGGAATGTATTCCACAATCTCGGTCTGCTCGAAATAGGGGTAATTCGCTTTCAAAATCTTATTGACTCTATAGGGGCCACCGATGAGTCTGATAAAATGATTGGTAGAAGTATTTGAGCTCTTCTGAATCATTTCCCGCAGATGGTAGCGATTTGTTTGGGTATGGCTTAAACGGCGATACTTGACTTCGTGAAAATATGCAAGCATAATGAAGTTTTTCGCCAGCGATGCAGCCATCATTCGACGTTCCTCGTTGATAGATACCAATTTTTTCTCGTTGGAGATATCATAAACAACGAAACTGGTTTGTTCCGTTGATGCCAGCTGGCCGCGCCTCCGCTGGTTCTTAATATAGTTTTCAAAAATTCTTTCTAGATAGGAATCTATCGTTGGGTCATACTTCGTCGCGAATGTCGTGGTTCCGGAAAATAGGAGGCCGACCCCACAACAAACGAATAAGCTAAGGATATAGATAGCACATCTTTTCATCAGTATTTTGTCTTCCTTTCTGTAGGTTATCCCCGATGAGTAGGGAGTATGATTGCTTTTGCATTTTTTGTAATGCTGCCATTTTCTGGATAGCACGCTATTCTGTCGGTAGCTGGTAACAGGCGGCTTCTCGGTTGTTTCGGACAAGCAGATAGCTGCCAGCAAGTGCCGGTGTGTTCCAGGTCGTGTGCCCGGTCAACGCTCTGAACCGCGCGAGTTCTCTATGCGATTCCGGTGTCGGTTCTAGTAGGACAACCTCTCCAGATTCCGTAAGGACCAGCAGGACATCCGAGACCAGAAGTGTCTGTCCATGTCCATACCTGCCGCGTTTCCATTGGCGTGTCCCATCGGCTAGCTTCACGCAAGCGAAAATACCATCGTCAAGACCATATAGGTAGCCCGCGTGATAGATAATAGTAGTGAATTTTGCTTTGAGATAGATGGTTTCCCATATAAGAGAAACGTTAAAGTCTGCTGTCGGGTTACGTGTAACCTGAAACAGCTTCGCACCGACACCATACCCGGTTGAGACGAGCAGTTGGTCCCCGGACAGCGGCATTGGTTGTGCCACACATTCCGCCCTTGGCCACGGTTGCTTCCATAAGAGCTCTCCAGTTGCGGGCTCATGCGCGGTGACAAGCCCCTGGTTAAAGAGGATAATTTGCTCGGTGCCTGCTAAGGTTGTGACGAACGGTGAGCTGTAACCGGTGCGGGTTCTGTGTCCTATCCATGCAACCTCCCCCGTTTCCGTGTGATATGCTACTGCTCCCCCAGCACTGACGACGACGATGTCGTTAAGCACAAGCGGTGAACTGCTCACGCCCCAGGGCGGTGTTCCCGCACCGTGTGCCTCAAAGACATTCTTTGACCAGAGGGGTTGCCCAGTATTGAGCTCTAAACAGTTCAGAATACCGGTTGAGCCGAGCGTGTAAACCTTTGATTTATCAATCGTTGGGGTGGCTCGGGGGCCGAGCCCTGCAAGGGCGGTGTCGTATCTCGCCCGGTCGCGATGGCTCCACTTGATATCCCCGGTGTGCAAGTCGTAACAGACAACTTTTTCCCAGTCGCCCTCCTGTTCCTGTGTGATTGCGAAATTGCCAGCCACAGCAAAACCTGACCAGCCAGCACCGACCGGTTTCCGCCACACTAAAGTGGGTGGGTGTTCCTCCCAATTCCGTTTCAATTTGACATTGGTTATTACTGCATTCCGGTTCGGGCCGAGGAACTGTGGATAATCCATCTGATAACTTTCAGGAACGCGTTCGGATGGGTTCGAAACAGTGGGCTCCGCGGTTTTCTTGTCCCATCGCAGCTTAAATTTAGGAACAAGGTCACCGCTAAAACCGTCAAATTGGAAAAGACTACCGCACGCTACACCCCCTAAGATGAGCACAGCAGCAGCAACGAGTTTAACCCGCCAGGCGAGCCGAGAGAAGCATAGCAGCCACAACACTGCAAGAATCACCGTAAGGAGCAGCACCATGATTGTCTTGATAATTTCGTCTTGACGATGGTCAGCATCCATAAACCAGATCAGTCCGATGCCCAGAAGAGCGAGACCAGCGATGCTAAAAATCGGCCACCAACGGATAGGTTTTTTTGTGGAAGTCATAGATATATCTGCCTTTAAAATTATTCACTTTAACCATCATACACGTTTCTCATAATTTTGTCCAGCAAAAAAATTAATAATCAATAATGGGTGTGTCCAGTTTTTGTAATTATGATAGCGGGAAGGGTGGAAGAGGGGAAGGATGGAAGGGTGGAAGGGTGGAAGAGGGGAAGGGTGGAAGAGGGGAAGGGTGGAAGAGGGGAAGGATGGAAGAGGGGATTTCGCGGGTGCTGTCTGAATCGCGGAAGGCGCGGAGGACGCGGAGAACGCGGAAAGAAGAGGTTCTCGCCCATGAAACATTTCGCCCGGATGGGGCTAAGAGGGGGGGGATTTTTGTGTGCTTGCTTGTCTGAATCGCGGAAGGCGCGGAGAACGCGGAGGACGCGGAAAAAAGAGGCGGAACAATCAAAGTTTTGTGACTAGCGGTGTCTATTTTTCTCAAAGTTTCTCACACAAGGACAAATAAGAGAAAAATAGGATAGGATGTGCGAAAACGCAGCCCCAGCGGGGCGGAATGTTTATAGCAAACGCAACCACACCACAAACTAGCCCCAGCGGGGCGGAATGTTTATAGAAGCAACAACACCCTAACCTATAATCACAAAACTTGGCGTGTTACGCATCTTATACCATTTTTATTAATTATTCTATCATACTTCACTGTAAATTACCGGTTGTTAGAAATGAAACGGAGAACGGAAGACCTCAAACTGGAAGTTTATGCTACAATAAAGCACACAAACTGGAAGTTTATGCTACAAGAAAGAGACATTTTCAATTAGAAATGGTATTACAATCCACGCAATCCGTGTAATGCGCGATAATCCCCGGTTCAGACAAAAAATCCGTAGATGTTAGCAACAACCCTCTTTTTCCGCGTCCTCTGTGTCCTCTGTGCCTTCCGCGATTCAGACAGGACAGACGCGAAATCCCCTCTTCCATCCGTCCCCTCTTCCATCCTTCCATCCGTCCCCTCTTCCACCCTTCCACCCTTCCCTCTATCATATTTACAAAAATTTCACACACTCTTAGTTCATAAATTTCTTGACCAAAAAAAGTAATCGTGATAGAATGTTCCAAAAATCAACAACTTCAAGTGAGGAGACACAAAATGGCAATCGGATTAGGCGTTATTGGGATGAATCCTACCAATATGGGGTCAACCACGGCACTTTTGAAAGATGTACCAGACCTAAATTACGAACTCCGCGGTATTTGTGCAAAGCGGCCGGATGTTCTGGAAAACTATGCCAAACAGCTCGGTGTGGCGTTCTGGACGACAGATTATCGTGAATTGGTTCAGCGCGATGATATTTCTGTCATCGCTGTTTATTCGCCGGACCATCTGCACGCGGAACATTGCATCGCCGCCATTGAAGCTGGCAAACACGTCGTCTGCACAAAACCGATGGTGACAACCTTAGCAGATGCACAACGGTTGGTAGCCCTAGTTCGCCAACACGATGTCAAATTCCTTGTTGGGCAGACAATGCGGTTTGACCTACAGTTTTTGACGATGAAACGACTCTTTGACGATGGCGACCTAGGCGACCTCATGGTGGCAGACGCATATTATGTACACGACCTGCGGGATGTTTACGACTTCACGCCGTGGCGACTGCACACCCCACAAGACCTAATGTTCGGCGGTGTTGTGCACCCCGTTGACATTCTACGAAGTTTCCTCGGTGATGTTGAAGAGGTACACGCTTACGGCGCGAAAGGCACGCTCACCCCCGAATACCCTATCATGAACAACTTCTTTCTCAACCTGAAGTTTAAGAGCGGCCAGATTGCAAGGGCGATGGGGCTTTACGATGTCGTCCACCCACCGATGCCGATGATGCAGGTGTCACTTTACGGCACTAAAGCCACAATGATTGGGGAATTCACCGATAACACGGAAGGCACGGTTAAACTCATGCTTGATAAGGCAACCGCAAGAGTGCCTTTTGAAATGACGGTCCCCGCCGAAGTTGACACAAGCGTTTACGGACACGGACAAACCGTTATCCGGTACATGCGGCATTTTCAACACTGCCTAAAACACAATACGGAACCCTCCCCGAATGTGATTGATGGCGCGAAGTCTATTGCTGTCGGCGTTGCTGCATGGAAATCCATTGAAACGGGTCAACCTGTCAAGGTTTACAACGAATTTTAACTCCAATTTCAGAATTTATGAAAAAATTGCTTGACAATTTTATGGACATTAAGATATAATTTAGTTATACCTAAATTAATTTATAGACACGTCTAATAATTTTAGCACCGAGTGTCTAAATTGGAAAAATCGAATGCTTACACATGCAGCTGAGGATTACCTAAAATCAATTTACAAGCTACAGGAAAAGGGCGGTAAAGTTTCGACTGGACTTTTGGCAGAATACCTCAACGTTAAACCCGCATCGGCGACGGGGATGATTAAAAAGTTGAAGGCGATGAAGCTAGTCAACCACGAACGGTATCAGGAGGTGACGCTGACAGAGGCGGGCAGAGCCATCGCGCTTGAAATCATTCGCCATCACCGTTTATTGGAGCTTTACCTATTCAAAGCACTCGGCGTACCGTGGGATGGTGTCCACGAAGAAGCCGAAAAATTGGAACACGTCATCTCTGAAGATGTAGAGGCACGGATGGATGAGATTCTCGGATATCCGACCACGGACCCACACGGTGCACCCATACCGGATAAAAACGGGGTCGTAACAAAAACGCCATCTGTCCCAATGACGGACCTACAGACAGGTCAATCTTGTGTTGTCGCTGAAGTGAACGATGACGACTCCGCACTGCTCCGACATCTTGGCGGTTTTAACCTTTATCCCGGCACAGCATTTCGCGTTATTGAGGTTGCTCCCTTCGAGGGGCCCTTCACGATTGACATTGCGGGACAGCAGGCGGTCATCGGACGGGAGGTCGCAAAACATATTTTCGTCGATAAGGTGCAAGGGCCAGATGTAGACGATACGTAGACGCGCTTACATATTAGGAGAAAACAGATGACGCGGAAAATGGTTTTGTGTCTCGGACATTTCCTTTCGCAAGAGATGGGTCGGTAACTAAAGGCTCTCTTAATTCCGCGTTTCCGCGTCCTCTGCGCTAATCCGCGATTCAGACAGAAAAGAGAGCAGGATTACCGAAAAAATTAATCTTCATAAAGTTGCTCTACAACATGTCCCTTTAATTCTAAATGTCACTATAGTCAAGTCAAAAGTCAAAAAATGTAAGCACAAGCAACGCGCCGTGCTGGATATACGGAAGAACACGTATTTCTTACTTATATCCTTAACGAACCGCAAGGAAATCTTAAAAAATGGAACAAAAACAGGGACGCCCAGATAAAAAAACTATTAAAATCTGGAAACACCATCTACAAGATGAAGTCGATGCCAGCTACCTCTACAGTGTCTTCGCTGAGCTTGAAGAGGCTGCTGAGCGGAAAGAAATCTTACTCGAACTTGCTGATGTGGAAAGCCGACACGTAGAACGTTGGGAAGAGATACTGACTTCATACAACGTCCAAATTAAAACACCGAAACCGACTTTAAAAGCAAGACTCATGGCGTGGTACGCCCGAAAATTTGGCAGTGCATTTCCACTTGCCCGGATGCTGAACGAGGAAGCGGGGGAGGTTAAAGATTATCTAGCACTTCATAAAAGCAGCACGTTGCCCGACGCAAAAGAGACTGCACTTATTTTAGCTAGAGAATCCGCTATGCATACTGAGAACTTACAGCAACTCACCGGCTCCAGTGATGAACCGTGGCACAAAACTGAATCCGGCGGAATGGTCGGCACTATCGTTTACGGGTTTAATGATGGCTTAACGGCAAACTTCGGTTTAGTCGCGGGCGTTATTGTCGCCACACAAGACCCAAGAACGCTTCTGTTGACAGGCATCGTCGGCACTGTGGTCGATGCACTCTCTATGGGCGCGTCGGGCTATCTTGCCGCGAAGAGTGAACAGGAGGTTTATGAACACGAAATAGAGGTAGAGAGAGAGGAAATTCGACTCATGCCTGACCTTGAGGAGGAAGAACTTGTCCTTATTTACGCGGCACGCGGCGTACCTAAGGAACAGGCGCGTCTGCTCGCCGAGGAGTTAATGAGCGACCCGGAACGTGCCCTTGAGGAAAAAATCCAAGCGGAACTTAAAATTGGTAAGACCCATGCAACCCCCCTCAAAGAGGGATGGATTACCGGGATTGCAACAGCCCTCGGTGCGTTTATTCCGGTTGCACCTTTTCTCTTTACCACGGGGGCAACCGCGATATGGATTGCTTTCAGCCTCGCTATGCTGTCCCATTTCATCGTCGGAGCCGCGCGTAGTCTTTTCACCGGACGCGGATTAATTCGGAGCGGCATTGATATGTTTGTTGTCGGCCTCGGAGTTGCAGGAATTGGCTCCATCGTCGGCGTAATCTTAGAATACTTCTGGATAGGAAACTAAAAACATGAAAAAATTCTACATTCTGTTATGCACAATAGCTATACTTGTCTATACCGGATGTGATACCAAAAAACAGGATAACGGTACCACAGAAGATGGAAAAATCCGGGTTGTCACAACAATCGGTATGATTACCGATATTGTCAAAAACGTCGGCGGCGAACGCCTCGAGGTGATAGGACTTATGGGACCAGGGGTTGACCCGCATCTCTATAAACTGACCCCAAATGACCAACAGCGACTGAGTGCTGCGCAATTCATCTTCTATAACGGGCACCACCTTGAGGCAAAGATGGGGGATGTCCTTGCCAAGATGACAGGAAACACAAAAACCTTCGCAGTCACAGCGGATGTTGACGAATCGCTACTCTTAACACCTCCGGAATTTGGATGTTGCCAAGGGCTATACGACCCGCACCTCTGGTTCGACGTGACGCTCTGGATGAAGGCTGTAGAAAAGGTACGAGATGTGCTCAGCGAGAACGATACCGAGGGCGCACCTATATATCAGGACAACGCCAAGCGTTACCTCGCTGAACTTGCAGAGCTGCACCAGTACGTAAAGACTCAGGCGGCCTTAGTACCCCCTGAACAACGCGTAGTCGTGACGGCACACGATGCTTTTAGCTATTTCGGCAGAGCCTACGGATTTGAGGTCCGCGGGCTCCAGGGAATTAGCACCACAACAGAAGCGGGCATCGCTGACGTGCAGGAATTGGCTACATTTATTGCAGACCGGCGTATTCCCGCAATTTTTGTGGAAACATCGGTCTCTTCACGCAACCTTGAAGCTGTCAAAGCTGCGGTCAAGGCGAGAGGGTTTGACGTGCAAATCGGCGGCGAACTTTTCTCTGACGCTATGGGAGACGCTGGCACACCTGAAGGCACCTATATCGGCATGATGCGGTACAACATTGATCTGATTGTAAAAGCCTTGACAGCCACACCTGATGAACCGACCGTGTCTATAACGGAGAAGTAAAGTGCGCGAACTTGATGCCAAAGCTATTGAGGTAACTGACTTGACAGTTGCCTATCAGGAGACACCTGTTTTGTGGGATGTTGACCTAAATGTGCCCCCAGGCGTACTTCTGGCAATTGTCGGCCCCAACGGTGCTGGTAAAACCACGCTAATTAAGGCCATTTTAGGGTTGGTACGTCCCGCTGCAGGACGCGTCCTAATTTACAATAAACCTTATGAAGCACAACGCCGCATTGTCGGTTATGTACCACAACGTGGCAGTGTTGACTGGGATTTTCCAACGAACGTATTAGATGTCGTCATGATGGGTCGATACGGCACATTGGGATGGATACGGCGTCCGGGAAAACGGGAACGCGAACTCGCAATGCAGGCGTTGGAGAAGGTCGGAATGGAGACGTATACCTCCCGACAAATAAGCCAACTCTCCGGCGGACAACAGCAACGCGTTTTTCTTGCACGCGCACTCGTCCAAGATGCTACAATCTATCTGATGGATGAACCCTTCCAGGGGGTAGATGCTACCACCGAACGCGCTATCATCGCTTTATTGCAAGAACTCCGTGAAAATGGCAAAACTGTCGTTGTGGTACACCATGACCTCCAAACCGTCACCGACTACTTCGATTGGGTGACGCTATTGAACGTGCGGCGCATCGCCAGTGGCCCCGTTGAGGAAACGTTCACTTCCGAAAATTTACGGGAGACTTATGGCGGCCGTGTTGCCTTCATCAAAAACAGGTGATAGCACCCAAATCATGCGCAATTTTTTACAAATACCTATCCTTTTTGATTATACACTGATGGTTGTCACTGCAGGGACAGCACTGCTTGGAACAGTCAGCGGCTCACTCGGTACCTACGCCGTTTTGCGTCGGCAGAGCTTGCTTGGGGATGCCATCTCACATGCTGCCCTGCCCGGCATTGCAATTGCCTTTCTCCTCACAGGCAGCAAAACGCCGCTGATTCTCGTTCTCGGTGCGGCAATAGCAGGCTGGTTAGGCACGTTGCTCATTATGAGTATTGTGCGGCTCACACGGATTAAGGACGATAGCGCGCTCGCCATCGTGCTTTCGACCTTCTTCGGATTCGGTCTCGTACTCCATACACTTATTCAGCGCACCGGCAATGCGAATCAAGCGGGGTTGGATACGTTTCTCTTCGGACAAGCCGCCACAATTCTGAAACGGGATGTTTTAACAATAGGCATCCTCGGCGGTATCGCCATTATCGTTATGCTCGTTTTTTGGAAAGAGTTGAAACTGTTGGTTTTCGATGAGGGTTTCGCTGCTTCGCTCGGTTTCCCTATCCGCGCGCTCGATGTGCTCTTAACAAGTCTTCTCGTAATCGCAATCGTCCTCGGTTTGCAAGCGGTCGGTGCGGTGTTAATGAGTGCAATGTTGGTCGCGCCAGCCGTTGCCGCGCGGCAGTGGACGGACCGGCTCGGGTTGATGGTGTTTCTCGCTGCGTGCTTCGGCGCGCTTGCAGGCGTAAGCGGAACCCTTATCAGCAGCAGTGCTGCCCGTATCCCCACCGGTCCAACGATTGTCCTCTGTGCAACAGCCGTCGTGGGATTCTCAATTGCCTTTGCACCGAACCGTGGGCTTGTCTGGCACCGGGTGCGACAGCGACGCAACGAACAAAGTCTAAAAATGGCAGCAAGCCGGTTATTAGAGCAACCCCGTCAAGAGGGTGATTCGCTCTAATGCCGGTTCGCGAAGATTGGAAAATTGGAAGGGTGGAAGAGAGGAAGAATGGAAGAAGGGATTTAGCGTGTGTGTTGTCTGAATGCCCGGCGCATTTGGGCGAGTACGCCGCAAATCGCAGATTATCGCGGATTTATCGGATTACGCGGATTTTAACCTGCGTAACAATCGAAGTTTTGTGATTGGAGGTTTAGCGTGTTTTCCGCATTATTGACACATAAGTACAAAATATTTACACACTCAAATTTATTATCCTCTTGAAATTTTTATGCAAATTTTGTATACTTATACCTAAGTTGCCACATAGTAGCATAATCTTCCAGATTGTGCATATTTGTGTGCAAACTAAAAGTGGACGCTACAAATATTAGCTCATTATCAGCATGTTTCCATTAAAGACGGTGTTTCCAAGTCTAAAAACTTATAAGTAGCAACTTGGGTATACTTATACAAAAATCAGCATTCGTCCCAAAATTAAAATAGTAGGTGTTTATGAAACAAAGCTCACTCCTATTGACACTCAGTTTTTTGATATTAATATTAAATATAACAGGTTGCTCGGTAGCACGATTCGCTGAAACTCGGATGGGATACGGTGTCAAAAACGCCAATAAAATCAACATGGCACTGGACTTCCAAGTCGGTTTTGATGCAATAGACAACAGTCTCACTGTAAAGCTAGAACGTCAACCCTATAATATCTATAAACCCCGGATAACACTTAACGACCTGGGAATAGGACTTGCTGCTCTCGGACTTTTAGGAAAAGTTTTCTACGACAATTGGGACCACGATAATACGTTTGACTTTTCAGATGATACTTTCGACTGGGAAGATTCGGAACTGTGGGAAAAGGCGGTCCTGATAGGCGTGCCGATAGACATTCTACTTTACTGGGGTTTCGCCTATACGTTCGATCGGCATAACATAAAACAGCCAAAACAACCGCTGACAGGACATCCCTACCGCATTGAACTTCCCGACCAGGCAGGACTTAGCACAAATTACACCACAATAACTGGGACCGAACGGATTGAGTTCAGAGATTTTCTAGCAGATCTCGGCAATCCACCATACCTCCGAAACATTGAATCGCTTAAGTTTCGAGTGTCTACAGAGGTTGGCGGAAAGCGGTACAAAAAAGATTACACTGTTTCAGGGCTCTCTGTGCCTTCAGAACCCATCACACAGTTTGATTTAGAACCCCCTATCCGTTCTGCCCACCAGGTTCAAGTAGATGCAAACTGGAGCAAAGCCCGTTTACGCGCCGGGGAAAAAACGACATTAACAGTCCGTGTGAGAAATACCAGCAGTGCTGTACTTACCGGGTTAACCGTAAAAACCATCAGTGGCAATCCGGATTTCAATGATTGGGAGCTAAAGTTTGGGAACATCGCGCACGGCGAATCAGAAACTAAAGCATTGCGTTGCATGATAAATGCGGATGGACAACAAAAAACGGTGTCGGTCACCCTCCGTTTTGAGACATCTAGCGGTGTTATTCATCCCGATATTGAGAAAAAACTGGAAATTACAGAGTGAACCTTTGCTAACAAAACACGTTTTAGGAGAAAGTGAATGAAACGCAAAATTTTTCTCGCTTATACCATTGCTCTAATATGTCTACTGAGCCTTGCTGCCTCGGAGGGGCAGCGAGGCCATGCTGAACTTCCTGCCGGAGCGATAGCACAATTTAACTATAGAGCGGATGTGTACGCTGTTGCGTTTTCACCGGATGGGCAGCTTCTTGCAATCGGTGGTGATAACAGCACCGTTGTCTTGTGGGATGTTGAGAATAAAGATAAAAGTAGAGTTTTCGGAGGACACAGTAAATCGGTTATGTCGGTGGCGTTTTCACCCGATGGACAACTGCTTGCATCAGCAAGTCTTGATGGTTTTGTTAGGGTATGGGACGTTATTTCCGAAAATAGACTCAGAGCCTTTCAACATAAACACGACGGCGATGTGAAGTCAGTTGTATTTTCACCGGATGGAGAGGTGCTTGCCAGCGGGGGTGGCGATCAGAAGGGTACTGTTATGTTTCGCGATATTTCGCGAAATAGTCGCATCGCCCCGAGTGCCGGACATAGCGATATCGTCGAATCCATCGCGTTTTCGCCCGATGGACAACTGCTTGCATCAACCGATCGTGATGGGACTGTTAAATTGTGGGATGTTACGGGTCAACAGATACGGAAACCTTCTATGAAACACAAAGGGGTTGTGTACGCCGTGACGTTTTCACCGAATGGAGACATGCTTGCAACCGCCAGCCGTGATAAAACTATCAAGCTCTGGCGAATATCTTCTGGCGAAGCCTTCGTAAGCTTTACTGTTAATAGGGTTAATAGTACCCACCAGGTTTACGCCACAGCATTGGCGTTTTCACCGGATGGAAAGTATCTCGCCGCAGGCTGTGGTGACGACACTGTAAAACTTTGGGATGTTGTTGATCGGCAGATGTTTAAAACGCTTAGTGGGCATACTGGCAAGGTAACCTCTGTCGCGTTTTCACTGGATGGAAGAACACTCGCAAGTGGCAGTCGCGATCGGACTGTACTGCTCTGGGATCTTTCGCATTTCAATGTCGTTCCGCCTGAAATTAACGTTTTGCCTAAACCTACCGCCATTTTAGCAGATACAACCGCCCCTAATATTGAAATCATCTCGCCTACCGGGCGTATTGTACCCTATACTACGGAATACCTTACTATTCGTGGACAAGTTACAGACAACAACGGTATTGCCGAAGTCAAAGTCAATGGATTAGAGGTGGAGGTCTTGGCAGAAGGTAGATTTAGTACGTCTGTCGAATTGGGTGGCGGTAAAAACGAAATCCGTATCACAGCGATAGACACACACGGAAACATGGATACAAACCGACTTATTGTCCTCCGGCCCGTTCCATTAGACCCGAATCCACCGACTATCTCTCTCGATTTACAGAGACAGAATCAGGTCACTGCTGAACATGAGTACTTCAGTTTCCGAGGCAGTGTTACCGACGATAACAACGTTAGCACAGTAAAGGTCAATAACAAGGAGGTCTATCTTTCTGAGGATGGGGTATTTACGGCAACAGTACCACTCTCTTACGGTGAAAACGAGATTCGTATCGCTGCTACAGACAGGCACGGCAACATGGATACAAACCGCTTCACTATCTCTCGAGCCTTTCCGAGGCGCTTTCCGAATCCGGGACCTGTGATTCGCATACTCCAACCACCGGAGGCAAGTGCTAAACGGGGTATCAAACCTATAATCACCATATACGATGCCACCACGACTGTCGCCGGTGAAGTTGAGGATGACGATGGCGTATCCGAAATCAGGATAGGCAATATAAACGTCCAGTTGAGAGGAAAGGAATTCTCCACTTCGGTTTCACTAATTTATGGGGAAAATTCTGTGCATGTTGTCGCCACAGATATGCTGGGAAACCAATCCTATAAGGAAATTGTCATCCACCGGCCACGAAACATCAGGGAAGGAAAGGACTACGCCTTGTTGTTTGCCGTCGAAGACTATGACAATTGGCCCAAACTTCGTAAACCGGTTTCTGACGCGGAAGCTGTCCAACGAGATTTAGAGGACCTATACGGCTTTCAAACACGGTTAATCAAAAACCCAACGAAGGCAGATATATTTGAAGCGTTCCGTGAATACGCAAAGAAAGACTACCCGGAGGATGCGCAACTGTTCATCTTCTTCGCCGGACACGGACACTTTGATGAGGCATTCAAAGGCGGCTACCTTGTCGCACGCGATACAAAATTGCCATCAGATAAAGATGCAATTATAAGCTACGTGTCGCACTCAGAAATTCACGATATTGTGAATAGGATGAATTGTAAACATATCTTTTTGGTCCTGGATACCTGCTACAGCGGGACATTCGATCGGGAAATTGCTATGCGCGGCAGCCCTGAATCTCTCACAGAACGCGATATCATACGGAACTTTAAATACACTACCCGGCGGTACTTGACATCCGGCGGTAAGGAGCAGGTGCCTGATGAATCCGCGTTTGTTAGAGCCCTCCTTAAGGCATTACGAAGTAAAGGGGGGGTCGACAATATCCTAACGATTGCTGAAATTGTGAGTGAAATGGAGGGCGTTAATCCTAAACCGCGCTCAGACAGCTTCGGAATCGATGAACCAGGAAGCAATTTCCTGTTTTTTGCCATAGACTAAGCACTCAATTTGCAATTTCTTAAATTAAGGAGAACTCAACCTATGCGAAAACTGCTTTTTATTTTTATATTTATATCTATAACCTTTTTCACATCATCCGTGACCTGGGCACTGCCAGGGTGGATTTTACCTGAACTCAAGAAGTATCCAGCTGACACATACCTCCGTGATATCGGTACGGCCTCCGGGGAGGAAGCCTTTAAAAACGCTACCGCTGAAGCCCATAGAAAAGTCGCCGCGAAGATTCTCAGAAAGGTATCCCATATCATTCGTTCCAACCAGGATGAACTGGAGTACGATATGGTTCGGGAACACTATAGTGCAGTCCTGGAAGATTACTGTTCATGGCGGCAAGTCGTCCCCGCTCTCAAATTAGAAAGTCTTAAAGTTCGGAACCTTACCGTTGATATGGCACGCCAAGACGACAAGGAAACATATTCCCTCGTCTATATTAAGCGCGCCGAACTTAAGGAACTTTACGCTGCTCGCGCTTCGATGCTACGCTTACAAATTCAAATGGAGCTTGCAATTGCTAAGCGCCAAGAAGAGATGTTGAACAGAGAAGGGGTGATAAGAACTTATCTGCGAACCTATCCGCTTTATGAAGCACTCAAAGAGGCAGAAATTATTCAGATTGGCGCGCAATACACTCCTAATTTTCGTGAGACGTTCAAGCAATTGGCAACCGCAGCAACGCAAATAGATGGCGAGATATTACCGCATCGGAACGTGATTAAGCGGGTAGAAGAACTTGCTGAAGAGACCATTGTCAACTTTAACGACGTTTGCTTGAGTCTCATCTCTCAACTTTTGCAGCAGACCAATGAACCGCACAGCGTCCCCGTCCATCCTTTGGTTTATGAAGATTCCGAAATGATTAGTCCCCTCGCCTCAACGTTCAACAATATACTACAGAAAAAGTTTCGCTGGATAGTTGTTGAGCCTGTCCGTGAGTTTAATCAGACCGCTATTGACACAAACAAAATTAACCGAGTTCGCTACCCGTGGCGACTCAACCCCTCCTTCTGGGAAAACGGCGATGAAATTACGCTCCGAGCCACACTGCGCGATATAGAGACTGGCAAATTTATCGCAACTGCTGTCGTCCGGTTTTTGCATTCTAAACTGCGCGATGGTGATAAGTTTATCTATAAACCGCGCGGCTATGAGAAAGCAAAAGAGCAGAAAAAGGCTTTCGAACCACGTTATTATCGAAGTGAACATAGCCGGGGCGATGCCGAAACAATCAGCGAACATCAATTTGCTCCGATTGATGGTTTAAAGGTCGAAGTGTGGACAAGCGAAGGGCACGGTCCCCTGCATTACACAAAAGACGATAGGTTAAAAATCTACGTTCGCGTAAATCAATCCGCGTATATCCGGCTCCTTTACACCCTTGCCGATGGGAGACGTATACTCCTTAAGGACAACCACTATATCGGTCCAGAGGCGGTAAACGGTGCTGCAGAAATGGGTGAGTTTGTGTGTACCCCGCCTTTCGGCATAGAATTTCTGAACGTCGCAGCACGCACCGACAAATTTCCACCTATTGAAACTCGGGAAGAGGATGGATATCACCTCCTTATCAATCAGGATATAGAGAAGGCTGCTGAACTTTTTCGAGGGTTAAAGCCGATAGAAAAAACCGAGGAACCGAAACCGATTGAGCCGCCGCTAAGCGATGAAAAACCCCGCTTTCAGCAGAGTGAAGTGCAGCTGATGATAACGACTACGGAAAAATAGGGGGCAGCCCCCCACCGTTTGTAGGCACCAAATGCTACATTATGCAAATACAACAAATTGAAATCCAACTCATTGCAATTGTCGTCGCAGTAGCATGTGCCTTACCGGGGGTATTCCTTGTGCTACGCAGGATGACCTTGATGAGCGACGCGATTAGTCACGCGATTCTCCCCGGCATTGTGCTTGCCTTCTTTCTTACAGAGAGTCTCTCCTCGCCGCTCCTCATTCTTGCTGCGGCTGGCACCGGCATGCTCACTGTCCTTTTCGTTGAATTGCTACAACGGACGAAGCTACTAAAAGAGGATGCTGCAATCGGATTGGTATTCCCCGCCCTTTTTAGCATAGGCGTAATCCTAATTGCCCGATTTGCCAACAATGTGCATCTAGATATGGACGCTGTCCTGCTTGGGGAGCTCGCGCTTGCCCCATTTCACCGTTTCGAGGCTTTCGGTTACGATTTAGGACCTATTTCACTATATGTGATGGGGAGCATTCTTTCCCTGAATGTGCTCTTTATTTTTCTGTTCTATAAAGAATTGAAGTTAGCCACTTTTGATGCAAGTCTCGCTGCCACACTTGGATTTGCCCCTACCCTCATCCACTACGGTTTGATGATGCTAGTCTCCATGACAACAGTCGGCGCGTTTGACGCGGTCGGTTCAATTTTAGTCGTCGCTCTTATCGCCGGACCGCCAGCTACCGCGTATCTCATGACAGATAGCCTGACGCGAATGCTCATCCTCAGCGCGATTATTGGCAGTGTGAATGCCGTTAGCGGTTATTGGCTCGCTGTTCTCTTCGAAGTCTCTATTGCCGGGGCAATTGCAACGGTGACGCTTCTCGTATTTGGATTAATTTTTCTGGTCGTACCGAACCGTGGGCTTATCGCTATTGCGCGTAGGCGTGTTCAACAAAAATGGGAATTTGCACAACAGATGTTGGTTATCCATCTTCTGAATCACGAGGGGCTCCCCGAAGCAGCGGTAGAATCAGAAATAGCACACCTCCACGAGCACCTCCGTTGGCCCCCGGACTTTGCATTACAGGTTGTTAAACATGCCCTGAACAATCGATATGTTTATAGGGAAGAGATGCAGCTAACCTTAACGGAAGAGGGACGCACAATTGCACAACGTTCTCTAACACAATAGTGCCTCGGTTTCTGTCTCTCCTCTTAGTCCAGTATGGACGATATGTTTATAGGCGCAGCGGTTTCTGCCCTTCTCTTAGCCCAGTATGGGCGGTATGTTTATAGACAACACAATGTCCCCGCAAACTAGCCCCAGCGGGGCGATATGTTTATAGTATTTGCGTTATTGACAAACAGAAACGTTCATGGTAAAATCTAATTAGCAGTCAGCAGATAGGAAAAAGGGTCAGAGCCCTCTTGACTGCAAGTCATTAGTCATGAGCAATTAGCCAGATAAAAGGAAATCCGATGAGTACATTTTACGTCACTACGCCTATCTATTACGTGAACGGTGAGCCGCATGCGGGTCATGCTTACACCACTATCGCTGCCGATGTTTTGGCACGGTATCACCGCCACCGCCTCAAAGGGGATGCCGTTCTTTTCCTGACGGGGGTTGATGAGCACGGTGCGAACGTACATAAAGCAGCCGAAAACGAAAATCTCGCCCCACAAGAATACTGCGATAAGATGGCACCTATATTTATTGATCTGTGGAAACGTTTAAACATCTCGGAACATATTTTTCTGCGTACCACAAGCAGTATGCACAAACGCGGCGTGGCGAAATTTCTTACAGCACTCTATGAAACTGGGGATATTTACAAGGGCACTTACGAGGGACATTACTGTCGTCCGTGTGAACGTTTTTTTCCGGAGAAAGAATTAACACCTGAAAAAATCTGTCCGATTCATAAATTACCTCTGGAATGGTTGGAGGAAGAAAACTATTTCTTTAGATTCAGCAAATACCAGGACAAGCTCCTTGAACATTTTCAGAAGTACCCGGATTTTATCTACCCGGAAAGCAGACGCAACGAGCTACTCAAGGTGTTGGAATCTGGATTGGAAGATCAGAGTATATCCCGTGCCTCTGTCTCCTGGGGCATCCCGTTACCTTTCGATCCGGAGCAGATCTGCTATGTCTGGATAGAAGCACTGTCGAACTATATAACCGGGCTCGGTTATGATACCGATGCTGAAAGATATCAGACGTTTTGGCCTGCAAATGTGCACATGATGGCAAAGGATATCACCCGCTTTCATGGACTGCTGTGGCCTGCGATGCTCATGGCTCTTGATTTACCCCTGCCGAAGCAAATCGTTGCACACGGTTGGTTAACAAAGGATGGGGAGCAGTTGAGCAAGACGCGAAACATCTCTATTGATATGGATGGAGCCATCACAGATTATGGGTTAGATGCATTTCGCTACTACCTGCTCCGTGAATTTAGTTTCGGTAACGATGGGGATTATAGACCCACCCGCTTGCACGAACGTTACAACGCCGATCTGGCGAACGACCTCGGTAATTTACTCAATCGTGTTCTCGGGTTGGTCAACAAAAACTTCGAGGCAATTCCTGAACCGAAAACGCCGGAGGAAATTGATGACGAAATCGCTGAAATGGCACAGGAGACGGTAGGTAAATTAGACGAACACATAAAGGCGTTCGCGTTTGACGCTGCTTTGGAGACTATCTGGGAATTTGTGCGCCGTATCAACCGTTATGTACAAGAGACACAGGTTTGGACACTTGCAAAGTCAGAAACGAAACCGAGAATGGGCACTATCCTTTACAATAGTCTGGAGGCGTTGCGTGTTATCTCTGTGCTGATTTCGCCTTTTATTCCGGAAACTGCTGAGAAGATTCAGAAACAGATTGGGTTGACAGAATTTGATAGTGTCACAGCGTGGGGAAATTTGCCCACAGGGTTGAAAGTCAAAAGAGGCGACCCTATTTTTCCACGGGTTGATGTCAAAGTGCCGCAGCAAAAACAGCCGAAGCAAAAGAAGGAAGCTAAAACGAGCCCTCTCGTTTCTTATGCCGATTTCCAGAAACTGGACCTGCGGGTCGCATCTATCCTCACGGCTGAACCGATTGAAGGGGCTGACCGCCTCCTAAAATTACAGGTGGACCTCGGTACAGAACAGCGGCAAGTGGTTGCTGGCATTGCTGAACACTATACCCCAGACGCATTGGTCGGGAAACAGGTAATAATTGTGGCAAACTTGGAGCCCGCCACTATTCGCAACGTAGAATCGCACGGCATGATTCTTGCCGCAAGCGGTGAATCTATTGTACTAGCAACCCCTGAAGCGGAGGTTCCGTCGGGCACGGAGGTAAAATAAACGGATGCAGAACATAGAGGACATTCTTAAAACCCGCATTCAGAACGATGAGGCACACACCTTTATCGTCATTGTTCCGAACGATGCCGCCCGCTTGAAACGGGAGCGTGAATTAATCGCGTACCACCCAAATAGGGCAATTGCCAATTTGCAAGTGTACGCGATTGAACGTTTTGTGAGTATGCTCTATAAACAGGTAACCCCGGAGAAACGCAGCATCTCATCGGGACTACAAACCCGTTGGCTGCACCAAATTACCGATTTTAAAGCTGCTAACGCCGACACCTACCGATATCAAGCACTTCGGCCGATGGAAAATATCGGAACACCTGATAGTACGCTCTCCCTGATTGTAGAAACGATTAATCGGCTTAAGGAGCGTAGCACTTCACCCCAGGACTTAGGTGAAAACAATCCGCTCCTTGCTGACCTGACCGACATTTACGCCGATTATCAGAAAAAACTCAAAGACCAGTGGATAGATGAACAGGGGAAACACGCTTATCTTGCCGACAATTTTGAGGCACAGTTTATGGCGAATGCTTTTCGCCAAACGAACCTTGTTGTTGTTGAAGGATTCTCTGTCCTTTCGGAAACCGACATCAAAATTCTGAAACGGACTGCCCGGATACCTACAGTAGAGATGTGGTTTCGCACGGATTACCTTGAGGAAAATGAAAACCTCTACGGAAATATTGTTCCCCTCATCTCGGAATTTAAAGACATCCATATTGATACCACCTATGAACGCGACCTCGAGGAACACCAACATTTCGCAGAAAACCTATTTTGTCCGAACCCTACCCGTATCGCTGACACAACGCATCAGATTAGACTTTTGGAACCTGCCAACCGAGGCGAAGAGGTGGAACAGATAGCGTATCAAATTCAACAACACGTTTCAAAAGGTGACTGCAAACTCAGCGACATCTGTGTTACCTTTTACAATCCTATGCAATATCAACAACGTATCGCGGAAGTTTTTCCCGCTTACGGAATCCCCCATTCGTTTACAGAAGGCGTACCGCTCACCAAATCAAAGGTTGTCAAAACAATTTTTGAGGGGTTTTCATCCTCCAAACGTCCACTCCTCCCTAAGGAATTTCTGGGATATGTCACCGATGTCCTCAAAAAAAGCGAGGTTATTTCGCAAATTCTGAACCCGATGCTGCAAACAAACCGCCATATCGTTGAAGGGGAAGTGAACGCGTATCACCAATTCAATAAGCTCGTTACAGAGCTTTGTGAGGTTTTAGAAGCGGAGGGAAATGAGGCTCAGCCCTTAAACGATTACGTTGAAGAACTTCGCTTCATAGCAAGGCATACAAAGTATCAAACTAAGGCAGTAGCGGTGGGAGAGACTATCAAAATTTTGCAGCTAGCTGAACTGAGAAACCTTGAGTTTGATACTGTTTTTTTAGGCGATTTTGTGGAAGGCAGATTCCCTGTGAATTATCGACCCGACCCGCTTCTGCCCACAGCCCCTTATCGCACTGAGGAAGCACAACGTTATGACAATCGATTCCTGTTCTATAGGGTCCTCAAATCTTTTCGGAAGTTGCTCTATCTAACGGTCCCGCAGCATGAGGGTGAATCCACACTTATTGCCTCGCCATTTATAGCGGACTTAGAGAAGATAATCAATATTGAAAGGCTTAAAATTGAGAACCCCACACAAATCACGGCATCAGGTTTTCTCAGCACTTACGGTAATCATGTATGGTCAACGGACACCCCTGATGACACGGAATTCCCGAGTGCCCTGGCAGACAGACGTTATCAGATAGAACACGTCGTTCAGGTTGAAAAGAGCCGCGAAAAAACACACGAGGCATTAGCTTACGAGGGGCTGTTGACAATTGAGGCCCTTTCTGACGAAAGCCGGGCAGCATTGGAAGAGAGAAAAGATAAAACGTATTCTGTCACCGAATTGGAAACTTACGCCAGGTGTCCGTTTCAGTACTTCGTTGGCAACGTCTTGAACCTCAAGACTGGAGACGACGAAACGGAGGATGAGTTATCTAGTCTTGAAAGAGGCACGTTGGTGCATGAAGTTGTTCACACATTCTACACCAACCGCCATGACCGACAAATGCCACCTATCGCGAACTGTAGCGACGTGCTATTTGAGGAAGCAAAACGGCAATTAGATGAAATAATACGGGACAAATCTGAAGAAAAACGGACCCGACGTTCCGATATTAATGAACACAATCTCTTTTGGAAAATAGATATCGACAAACTAAACGTTTCACTACACAAATGGCTTGAAGCGGAACGCGCTTATGATTTACCTATTGAACCGCGCTACTTCGAAGTCGGCATTGGTAAAACAGATAAAATCAGGGACACTGAACTCAGTTGCTCTGAACCGATTCCTATTGGCGACGTGCCTATCACAGGCAAAATCGACCGTATTGATATTGGTGACGGTGTCTTTAATGTAATTGACTATAAGACCGGCAGCACCACGCCTAAAATCCCGAGCGTGCTTGAGGGACACAGTCTCCAACTCCCAATTTATCTACAAATCGCAAAAAAATTGTTAGATGAAAATGGCAGGACAGGCTTAGCACCAGCAGCAGGACTCTATCACAAAATCAGGCTGGACCAGTGCGATGTTGAACTCGGTTTGGGCAACGAAGCTCTAAATGGGGAGGCTTTCAAACGTTACAACGGTGCAGCTTGGACAAAAATGTCAAAAAGTGGGCAATTGTTAGAGGATGAACGTTTTGACGCAATACTTAACCGTGTTAGCGGCTATGTTCAGCAGTACGTTGATAGTATCTCTAGCGGTAAATTTCAGCTTATCACGCGGGTTGACACTTATGTGGATTCGGAAGACGAGGGGGATGCACCTCTCACGCCTCGCGATAGGACAACCCCTTGTAATTACTGTAGCTATAAGCGCGTCTGCCGTGTCGGCGCATTTTCCGAGAAGTTCCAATTTGAGGAATAGATGACTGTTCGATGCCTCTCGCGGAAAAAACTTGCACATTTTCCATAAATCTGTTATACTATGTTTATTATCATATATTTTTCAGGAGGCTATTTTTAAAATGGCACACACATTACCAGAACTGTCTTATGCACACGATGCTTTGGAACCTTACATTGACACGAAAACGATGGAAATCCATCACGGCAAACACCATCAAGGCTACGTCAACAACCTGAACGCTGCCTTAGAAGGCCTCGGGGACCTCGCGGATATGGATGTTCACGAACTGCTTGGCAACCTCGACCAGGTGCCGGAAGACAAACGTCAGGCTGTTATTAACAACGGTGGCGGGCATGCGAATCATTCGCTCTTCTGGTCAATTATGAGCCCCAATGGCGGCGAACCGAGTGAAGACTTGGTTAAAGCGATAACCGCTGCGTTCGGCTCCGCTGAAGGTGCTAGAGAAGAATTTGGAAAAGCCGCTGCGACACGTTTCGGCTCCGGCTGGGCATGGCTCGTCATTGGCGACGATGGATTAGAAATCTATTCCACGGCAAATCAGGACAGTCCTATCATGCAGGGGCATATCCCAATACTCGGTATTGATGTCTGGGAACACGCGTACTACTTGCACTATCAGAACCGGCGAGCAGATTACGTTGAAGCATGGACGAATGTTATTAACTGGACCAAAGTCAACGAAATCTATGCGGCACATGCCTAAAAACCGATTGGACGTGTTTGTAGGGACAGCCTTTAATCTGTCCCTACCTACCTAACGTTTCGCCTACACACCATTCGGTTTTCCCCATGCTTATAAACAATTTGGAGGAATTGAAATGAAAAGATTATTTTGTTTGGTATCGATTATCGCTATAACTTTATCCGGTTACGCCTTCGCGCAAGATGTCGCTGTCGTTTACGATGCTAGAATGGAAAATGGCGAGGGCTTAGGTATTGCAGGTGGGGCAGCGGGAGCGAAAGGGTTAGCTGACCTCATTGTAGAAAAACTTCAGGATAAAAAACTGGAGGCAGAAATCGTCGACGCTGACCAGTTAGTAGATTATATGGATGCAAACCCACAAGGTATCTATGTGCTCACACAAGGGAACACCCCTGAAACGATATTTCAGAACAAAGGAAAAGCCGATCTGGTTCATTCATGGTTGAGAGAAGGCGGTATCGGCGGTTTCATAGGGGATTACCCTTTCTACTACTATTGGGATTTTGGAGCGAATAACCGAGTTACCATAACAGGGGCAGGCCAGCAAACTGTGTTTGGTGCTACCGTTACCAATGCAAACACCGCAGCTGTTAAACCCACCGATCTCGGCAAGCAGTACATCCCTTCGCTTAAGAATTGGACATCAAATCGTCCTGTAGGTATAGGAGCATTAGAGCAAAACAATTTTGAGTTTGAAAGCTATGCAGACAATGGCTCAGACGCTGATCCGATTGCTTACCGAACAGAAGATATGAAGGGGTGGTTCATCAATTTTCATACCTCCTGCTGCGGCACGTCAATACCAGGGAACGAGCAGGTCGCAACGGAATATGCCGAACTGATTTCAAACCGGTTTGCTGACGCAAGACCAGTCAACCCTGCCGATAAAGTCAGCACTGTGTGGGGACGACTAAAATCTCTGCGATAGACACCATTATTTGGACAGTGTAGTAGGTGCAAGTTAGGAAATTGCACCTATCGGCCCTCGGTAAACCGGATGTTCCCGAAAAGATTCACATTTTTTCTTGACATCTCGCTTTAAATGTGTTATACTTTAAAAAAAGGAAACACAATTTTTAGTAACACGTTGAATTAAATTTACAAAAAAAGCGTTGAAGGGGAGGAGTAAGTCGGCTCGGCTTGTCAGAGAAGGAAATTCGTAGGCTGAGAGGTTTCCTCAAGTGCTACCGACTGAAGGTCGCCCTGGAGCTGCTAATCCGAAGGCATGGGTTGTTGTGTAGGGTTAGCCGGTGTGATGCCCGTTATCGCATCCCCAAGAGTGCCCTTTCTCAGCTGAAGAAAATGAGAACGGGAATTGGAGTGGTACCACGGTAAGGTAATCTTATAGAGCCTTCTCGTCTCCAGTTTTGGAACGGGAGGGTTTTTTCATGTCATTTTATAAGGAGGATGGCGATGGAATTGTCAGGAGCCCAAATCCTGGTTGAAAGTCTCAAGCGCGAAGGGGCAGAATATATTTTCGGTGTAAACGGTGGCGCTGCTATGCCGATTTTCGATGCCCTTTACAGTGAGACAGACCTCAAATTAATTCCGATGCGGCACGAGCAAGGGGCATCTCACGCTGCTGATGGATACGCACGCGCCACAGGTAAAGTCGGCGTTGCCCTTGCAACCTCCGGCCCCGGCGCAACGAATCTTGTCACCGGAATCGCAACGGCCTATATGGACTCAATTCCGATGATAGCGATTACCGGACAGGTGTTTACACATTTTATTGGCAGTGATGCCTTTCAAGAATGTGATGTCATCGGTGTCACCCGCCCGATTTGTAAGCACAGTTATCTCGTCAAAAGTTGCGACGAGGTGGCGGATGTTGTCGCCGAAGCGTTCCATATCGCCCAGACAGGGAAGCCCGGTCCTGTAATCATTGACATCGCAAAAGATGCACAGAAAAACGAGACATTTTTCCAGTATCCAGAGAACGTTGACATTCGCAGCTACAAACCGCAGGTAGAGGGTGACCCTGCACAAATTGCAAAAGCAGCTGACCTGATTAAAACGGCGAAACAACCGATTCTTTATGCAGGCGGCGGCGTTGTTCTAGCAAATGCAAGTGAAGAACTTCGAGAGCTGACCCTCAAAACCGGCATCCCGATTACCGTCACGTTAATGGGCCTCGGCGCGTTCCCCGAAACCCACCCGCTGGCGATGGAGATGCCAGGCATGCACGGCTCCTGTTGTGCAAACTACGCTTTCACCGATGCGGACCTTGTCATTGCTATCGGTGCCAGATTCGATGACCGCGTTACAGGCGACCTGAAAAAGTTCGCACCGAACGCAAAGAAAATTCATATCGATATCGACGCATCCTGTATCGGTAAAAATGTGCCTATTGATGTACCCATCGTTGGGGATGCAAAGAACGTTCTCAGGGAACTGAATAAACAGGTCGGCATGGCAGACATTGACCCGTGGCGCGCACAGATTCAGGAGTGGAAACAGAAATATCCGTTTGAATACGAGCAGAAAGGCACTCGTGTGATGCCGCAATATGTCATTGAACAGATTTATGAACATTACAGCGACGCTATTGTTGTCGCTGATGTCGGACAACATCAGATGTGGGCAGCGCAGTACTTCAAATTCACGGAGCCTCGGCAATGGCTTAACTCCGGGGGACTCGGCACGATGGGTTTCAGTCTTCCCGCAGCAATCGGTGCACAGCTCGGATGCCCAGACGAAACGGTTGTCAATATTAACGGCGATGGCTCTTACATCATGACCATTCAGGAGCTCGTTCCCGCAATTACGTTGAAACTACCGCTTAAGATATTCATCATCAACAACATGTATCTCGGGATGGTGCGGCAGTGGCAGGAACTCTTCCACGGCAAACGTTATTCCGCTGTGGATTATCACGACAATCCCGATTTTGCCTTGCTCGCGCAAGCATTCGGTGCAACCGGGCTACGCGTTGAACACCCCGAAGATGTAAGACCTGCGTTGCTGAAGGCAAAAGGGATTAATGATGGCCCCGTCGTCATTGACTTTATCGTTGATGAAGAGGAAAACGTGTTCCCGATGGTGCCAGCAGGCGAAGGCCTCGGAGATGTTATCCGCGGATTATCCTAAATTGGCAATTAGCAATTAATCTCAGACTCCCAACCCTACCAATAACCAACAACCGTTATCAATGCTAGGGGATAAAAAGTTTTTAACATTATGGATAATAAAGAAGAACGACATATTTTTTCTGTCATAGTCGAAAACCGATTCGGTGTCCTTGCACGGGTTGCGGGACTTTTCAGCGGACGCGGTTTTAATATCGACAGCCTTAACGTCGCTGCAACGCATGACGAGAGCATCTCACAGATAACCCTTGTGACACACGGGGACGCGCAAATCATCGAACAGATCTATCAGCACCTGAATAGGCTGATAGATGTTATAGAGGTTACCAACCTATCCGCCGGAACGCATGTTGAACGGGAACTCCTCTTAATCAAGATTGGCACTGATGAGCCTCGGAAACGCGCTGAAATCTTACAGGTCGCTGAAGTCTTCCGCGCCCGCGTTATTGATACGAAACCCGCCTCCCTTGTGCTTGAAATTACCGGGGATGAAGGAAAATTGGAAGCCGCAATTGAAATTTTCAACACGTACGGTATTCTTGAGTTAGCGCGTACCGGCAAAATCGCGATGCCGCGAGGAGCTACAAAATAGTCTCACCTGATTTCATGAGCCGGTACACACCTTTAGTGGATTATAGGGAGCCTTCAAAATATTAAAAGAGGTATAGAATTTATGGCAACAATTTATTACGATAGCGATGCCAATTTCGCTTTACTGAAACAACGTACCGTCGCCATCATCGGTTATGGTGCACAAGGCAGGGCACAAGCCCTAAACCTCAAGGACAGCGGCGCGAACGTCGTTATTGGATTATACGAAGGCAGCCCCTCAAAAGCCCGCGCAGAGGCTGAAGGGTTAACCGTCAAAACGGTTGAAGAAGCTGCAGCGATGGCAGACATCGTGCAGATTCTCATTCCTGACGAACGTCACTCCGCTGTTTACCGGGACCAGATTGCACCAAACATGCAAGAGGGAAACATGCTCATGGTCTCGCATGGGTTCAGTGTCCACTTCGGCCAGATTATCCCCGCCGCGGACATTGACGTGACGATGATTGCACCGAAGGGGCCGGGCTCACTCGTCCGCGAAGTTTTTGAAGGCGGGGGGGGTGTCCCGTGTCTCATCGCCATCCATCAAGACACGACAGGCGCAGCTCGAGATATTGCCCTTGCTTACGCCAGAGGCATCGGTGGCACCCGCGCTGGAGTCATTGAGACCACATTTCGCGAGGAAACCGAGACCGACCTCTTCGGGGAACAAGCCGTGCTGTGTGGCGGAACTGCTGCACTTATCAAAGCCGCCTTCGATACGCTTGTTGAGGCGGGATATCAACCCGAAATGGCTTACTTTGAATGCCTACATGAGTTGAAACTAATTGTGGATCTCATTTATGCTGGTGGACTGAGCAAAATGCGGAACGATGTTAGCAACACCGCTGAATACGGTGACCTCACACGCGGCCCACAGCTTATTGACGATAGTGTCCGAGAAAAGATGCGTCAAATCTTGAAGGATGTGCAGGGTGGCATCTTTGCACGAGAATGGGTGCTGGAAAACGAAGCGAATCAACCTGTCCTCCGCGCACTCCGAAGACAGGAAGCGGAATTGCAGATTGAAGAGGTCGGCAAAAATCTACGCAGTATGATGAGCTGGCTTGACGAATAGCAGTATAAGCGACGTTTCAAACCCCATCTACAACACATAACAAGACCATGAAACTCAGTTGTCTCCCTGTCTCTCTTTACGATGCTATTTTCAGCGGAAGAAGCACCGTTGTCGAATGGATTCAATTGGGGGCAAAATTAGGACTGGATGGCGTTGATTTTAGCATCAAATTTTTCCCACAGCGCGACGCTGAAACAGTAAACACCATTCGCGCTGCGCTGGAAAAATATGGCATCGAACCGTGCATGCTCGCCTGCTATTCCGACTTCACACACCCTGACGCAACACAACGCGCCCAAGAATTGACCGAACTGAAGGCGGACATTGTCCTGGCAAAGACGTTAGGCGTGAAATTTGTGCGTGTGACCGCAGGACAAAACCACCCCGGCACCCAACGCACAACGGGGGTGCGCTGGGTTACAGATGGATTCCGATATGCCCTTGACGAAGCGGAACGACACGGCATCACCCTCGCTTATGAGAATCATACCAAAGGCGCGCCGTGGGATTATTGGGATTTCTCACAACGGACAGAGATTTTCTTAGAAATCTTAGATGCACTCGCTGACACGCCACTCAGTGTCTGTTTTGACACCGCCAACCCGCTCGTCCTCAATGAAGATGTGCTCGGACTTTTGGAAAAGGTTATTGAACGCGTTGTCGTACTTCACGTTTTCGATATGGAAGCAGCGGGAACGTTCGTGCCGGTCCGTGTCGGCACAGGTGCCGCCCCGATTCCGCAAGTCTTTTCCCGCATGCGACAAGCAGGTTACAATGGATGGCTCAGCATTGAGGAAGCCAGTCGTTTAGGACAGGAAGGTTTTGAACAAGCCACCGCTTTTGTCCGGCAGACGTGGCAACAGGCATCATCCGCGTGACGGTTCACTCATACGTTCCTTGGCTTGCCGTGAAAGTTCCGCGAGGTGTCCATCGTTCGCCATTCCCTGTTCAAGGTGTATCTGTCTTTCTGGTGTTGCTGTGTTCACCATCTTCTCGCCATATTTGCGGTCAATCCAGAAACGTGCGGCACCGCTAATATAGGCGCGCAAGGCATCCAACTTGTGCTCTGGATACCGCTCACAGAGATTCATCGTAAACATACGCCTACGTGTTCCGCCCCCGAACGCTGCATGTTTCGTGTTATGGTTGAACAGCACCAGATCGCCGGGGGTTGTTTCAAAGATAACTGCTGGTACATCTTTACCGTGCAACTCCCACGTCTCTTGACTTCTTCCAATCTGCTGACTGAGTCCATCCGCATAGTTATCCCCGAAGAGATGGCTCCCCGGAATAACGCGAAGTGCTCCGGTGTCACGCGTGAGCGGATCAAGATAGAAAGCGATTTTGATATGCATCGGGTCTTCCAACTTATGCCCACCATCTGAATGCCACCCCGTATCGCCGACGTAGAAGTTGCCATCACTTCCCATGTAGTTAAAATCGTCGCCGAGCAGTGTTTTTGCAATCGCTAGAATTCGCGGGTCATCTAACAGCGATGATAGCTCTTCACTCTGATCGATGAAGGGCACAATGCAGGAGCGTGCTGTACCTTCGTGAGGTTTACCGTTGTGGCCCCCGCCGCGTTCCATCCAGACGGTTTCAAATGCATCCTGAATTTCCTGAATTCGGTCCGCCATCAGTTGTGGAAAACTGAGGTAGCCGAACGTCTTGAAAAAATTAATCTCCGAATCGGTAAGGTTGAAATTGTGTTGATTCATTGCTAGATCCCTCCTTTAGACGTTGATGCTGTTATCATACCACATTTCACCTTAATTGTGCAATCTAATATTTAAACATCTTCAGGGTCATTTCTGTAGGAGTGTGCTGTGACGCGCCCTCTTTTCCTCTGTAGGAGCGTGCTGTGACGCGCCCTCTTTTCCTCTGTAGGAGCGTGCTGTGCACGCGACCGCTTCTCCTCTGTAGGAGCGTGCTGTGCACGCGCCCTCTTTTCCCTCTGTAGGAGCGTGCTGTGCACGCGCCCTCTTTTCCTCTGTAGGAGCGTGCTGTGCACGCGCCCTCTTTTCCTCTGTAGGAGCGTGCTGTGCACGCGCCCTCTTCTCCTCTGTAGGAGCGTGCTGTGCACGCGCCCTCTTTTCCTCTGTAGGAGCGTGCTGTGCACGCGCCCTCTTTTCCTCTGTAGGAGTGTGCTGTGCACGCGCCCTCTTTTCTCTGTAGGAGCGTGCTGTGACGCGCCCTCTTTTCCTCTGTAGGAGCGTGCTGTGCACGCGCCCTCTTTTCCTCTGTAGGAGTGTGCTGTGCACGCGCCCTCTTTTCCTCTGTAGGAGTGTGCTGTGCACGCGCCCTCTTTTCCTCTGTAGGAGTGTGCTGTGCACGCGCCCTCTTTTCCTCTGTAGGAGCGTGCTGTGCACGCGACCGCTTCTCCTCTGTAGGAGTGTGCTGTGACGCGCCCTCTTTTCCTCTGTAGGAGCGTGCTGTGACGCGCCCTCTTCTCCTCTGTAGGAGCGTGCTGTGCACGCGACCGCTTCTCCTCTGTAGGAGTGTGCTGTGCACGCGACCGCTTCTCCTCTGTAGGAGTGTGCTGTGACGCGCCCTCTTTTCCTCTGTAGGAGCGTGCTGTGACGCGCCCCTCTTCTCCTCTGTAGGAGCGTGCTGTGCACGCGCCCTCTTTTCCTCTGTAGGAGTGTGCTGTGACCGCCCTCTTCTCCTCTGTAGGAGCGTGCTGTGCACGCGCCCTCTTTTCCTCTGTAGGAGCGTGCTGTGCACGCGATACCTTTTTAG
>CAXXLX010000003.1:0-34019 GCA_963665235.2 Candidatus Poribacteria bacterium
CTTTGGAGATGCAATATTGGCATAACCGAACGTAATCCCCTCGAACGGATTAAAGAGCAGATAGACAAAAATAAGGGAAACTATATAGTTCCGCTTCTGGTCTGCACAACTGAGGATCATGCGCTGGAAAGCTACGTACATGGTGTCTTAAAGAAACATAAAAGACAGCTGACAGATGAGGGCAGAAATGAGGATTTTCAGACTTGTCCATCTGAAGTAGCAGATATTGTTTTCAAAAGCCCTCATTTCGAAGGTAAGAAAATTGGTTTCTGGCCAAAGGATCAAAAATGGTAATTAAAGGCCGGCCGGCAACTTGGATCGTCATTACAAAGTCCGAAAGAAAGGAGGAGAAAAAATGAATTTGATTGAATCCGTTGAAAGTGAATATATGAAGAGTGATATTCCTGAGTTTGGCCCTGGCGATGTTGTTCGGGTGAATACCCTTATCGGCGAGGGAGAGAAGAAACGAATTCAGGCTTACGAAGGCACTGTAATTCGTCGGGCACACGGCGGCTTGCGCGCCACATTTACGGTGCGTCGCGTCGCATTTGGCGAGGGAAGTGAACGGACATTTCCACTCCATTCACCGAATATTGACAGTATTCAGGTCGTTCGGTACGGTGCGGTTCGACGCGCGAAATTATATTATTTGCGAGACCGCTCTGGAAGGGCAGCACGTGTCAAAGAAACGTAGACGCTAATCAGCTGAACGTTTTTGAACGTGAATGCTATCAGAACGGCTACAAACAGCTCGCGGGGGTTGATGAAGCAGGCAGGGGAGCTTTGGCTGGACCGGTTGTCGCTGCTGCTGTCATTCTCCCGCGCAATTGCCACATTACCGGTTTGAACGATTCAAAGCAGTTGACCCCAAAACAACGGGCGCAGCTGTTTGACGAAATCCAACGTGTGGCTGTTTCAGTAGGTGTCGGTTCAGCGGGCCCCGAGGTTATCGCGAGGCACAATATCCTAGGGGCAACGTTGGTGGCGATGAAGGAAGCGGTTGAGCAACTCACATCGCAACCGGACTATCTGCTTGTTGACGGTTTACATCTGCCTGACACAGGTATTGTCGGAAAAGCGATTCCGAAGGGGGATAGCCTCAGCTGCTCCGTCGCGGCGGCTTCCGTTATCGCTAAAACAACACGCGATAGACTGATGATTGAACTACATCAGACGTACCCAAACTACGGGTTCGCGCAACATAAAGGGTACCCTACACGGCAGCATCGTCAGGCAATTGCTGAATTTGGTCCATCAGAGATTCATCGGTCCACCTTTAAACTGCTCCCGGATACGTTCTGGTTTTAACCGCCGGGTGCCGATAGCTATTTTCGTACAATTTGGAAAGCACACATGCGTCATTCACGGCTGGACGTTGCAAAGCTTGGCGAAAAGTTCGCAGTGGAGCATCTCAAGACACAAGGGTATCAAATCCTTGCACAGAACTATCGTTTCCAACGTGGCGAGATTGATTTAGTTGCACAAGATGGGGAGCGTATCGTTTTTGTGGAAGTTAAAACGCGGCGCAGCCTGAAGTTTGGGTTGCCTCAAGCTGCGGTGACACGCCGAAAACAGCGGCAAATTTCCAAAATTGCGTTGGCGTATTTGCAGGCACAAAATCTATTGAACGCACCTTGCCGCTTTGATGTTATCGCTATCTACTTGTCACCGCAGTGTGAATTGTTACGGCTTGAACAAATTGAGAATGCATTTGAGTTCCAAGCCTAATGAAGGTAGCGGAACAGTAGCATAAAATCTGTATATTTCTTTACATTTCGCGATATTTGTGTTATCATATATACAATGACTTATGTATCAGCAAAAAAAGCGAGCGAGTTGCTTGATTATACCCCGGCACACTTACGGAGATTAGCAAATGAAGGAAAGATTGATATTATCCGCACTGGAGGCGGACACAGACGCTACGATGTTGACAGATACATCAAAAGCCAATCCAAATCAGTTGCCACTGTTTGCTATTGCCGGGTATCGAGCACCAAGCAAAGAGACGCCCTTGAACGCCAAGTCGCTTTTATGCGAAGTATCTACCCCGAAGCAGAAATTATTAGAGACATCGGAAGCGGTCTTAACTTCAAAAGAAAAGGGACCTAAACCTTACTGGACCGGCTTATGCAAGGTGATAAGTTCGAGGTTGTTATTGCCCATCGGGCTCGTCTCGCCCGGTTCGGTATCGACCTTATACGATACCTCGTTGAACAAAACGGTGGCGAACTCGTGGTTCTTGACCAAACAGAACACAGCCCGGAAGAAGAGCTCAAGTCGGATCTTCTCGCCATCCTGCATGTCTTCAGTTGCAGACTGCATGGACTCCGAAGTTCCCGTGATAAAATCAAAGAGGATAAGAGTTTATCCATCAAGCGAACAACGTGAGACACTGCGGCAATGGATAGGCACAGCACGTTGGACCTACAACAAAACGGTTGCTTTGTTGAACGACACGGACACACATGCCAACTGGATAGCGATTAAGACAGGTATCCTTGATGCCCTGCCGGATTGGGCAACCCCTGTTCCTTATCAAATTAAGTCAGTTGCTATCCGTGATGCCTGTCTTGCTGTTCGCGCAGCGAAGCAGAAATGTCAGAAAATAGGACAGTTTCAATCTGTTTCTTTTAAATCTAAACGAAACCCTTCAGATAGTATCTTTATACCCAAAGCTGCCATATCTGAAAAGGGTGTTTATCACACAAAGTTAGGAAAACTTCGACTGAGTGAGCGTCTCCCTGAAAATATCAAAGACTCCCGCTTGGTCAAAGATGGCACACACTATTATTTGTGTGTCAGTTATAGTGTGACGATACGAAAGCGAAAACCAAACGGACGTGTCGTCGCACTTGACCCCGGTGTTAGGACATTCCTTACATATTTTCATGAGCATGGGTTCGGCTGGCTCGGACACCATGCGATTAATCGTATTCAACGACTTTGTTCATATCTTGACGACCTATTATCCCGTGCCTCTAAAGCAACTAAGCAACAGGCAAAGAAGAACATGAGACGTGCCGCAAATCGTATCAGAAAACGGATTAGAAACCTTGTGGATGAGTTGCATAAGAAAGTCGCACGGTGGCTTGTCGATAACTTTGATATTATCTTACTCCCCACTTTTGAGACTTCTCAAATGACTTGTAAAAGTGGACGCAAACTCCATAAAAGAACAGTCCGCCAAATGTTGACTCTCTCCCATTACCGTTTCAAACAGTTCCTTAGGCATAAAGCAAAAGAAACTGGATGTCTTGTGCTGGATGTCTGTGAGGCTTACACGTCAAAAACAGTGTCTTGGACAGGCGAGATTGTCAAAAACTTAGGCGGGGCTAAAGTTATCAAAGATAGCACAGGTCTTAAGATGGACAGAGATTTGAATGGCGCACGCGGGATATTCCTGCGTGCTTTGGTAGATGAACCCTGGTTGCTTTCTATAAGCAACTTGCAAACCGTATAAGATGTGAAATACATAGTATTGCACAGGCTTCAGGCAAACAGCCTGCTCTTCAATATACAGGTTAATATCATCGGCTAGCCATTACGGAACGCTACCAATTACCAATCATGCAAGCGGTTATTCTTTGTGGTGGCCTGTCCACCCGACTCGGAAAAACAACGGAAAAGCTGCCGAAAATCCTCCTCAAAGTTGGGGAACGCACCGTTTTGGAATGGCAGGTAGCACTCCTAAAAGCGGCGGGGGTGACAGAAGTGATTCTCGCCTCCGGACACTTGCACGATGTGCTTTATGAGCATGTCGGTGACAGCTATGCTGGTGTGAAAATCCTGTATGCACAAGAGGAGAAACCGCTCGGTACCGGTGGTGCAATTCAGAACGCGTTCCGCTATGTACGCAGCTTTCCTGTGTTTGTTTTACACGGTGATATTTTGTTGAAAGATATCGCCTTGGCTGACATGCTTGCTCGTCTGCGTCCTGAAATGGAGGGGTTAGTGCTCGGTGTTTCAGTGGATGACCTCCGCTCCTACGGCGAAATCGTCGCTGACGCACAGGGCCGTATAACCGAGTTTCGCGAGAAGCAGCAGGAGGCACGCCCCGGTTGTGCAAACGGGGCAGTTTTTCTTTTCAACCGTACTATTGTTGACGCTTTTCCAAAAAGCGATACCTTTTCTATTGAACACGATGTTTTCCCACACCTAACACAATTCTATGTTCACACAGTTGAAACGGACTGGATTGATATCGGTGTGCCGGAACGACTTGAATATGCAAGACAGCATTTTATATCCTAAATCAAGAGAGTTAACAGCACACACCTCGTGCCTACTACTATATATTGGAGAAAAATTATGCCTGTTTTTGATGCAGAAGCTTTAGAATTTTGGGAAGAAAATGGTTACGTTGTTGTACCGGAAGCCGTTCCGCTTGAAAATTGCCGCGCCGCTGAGCAAGCGGTCTGGGATTTCCTAGAAATGGATGGCGATGACCCGGAGAGCTGGTACCCCGACCCCCCTCGGCGGACGATTATGGTGGAAATTTATCAACATCAAGCGTTGTGGAACAACCGCCAATATCCGCGCATCCATCAAGCGTTCACTGAAATCTGGGGAAATGATAAACTCTGGGTTAGTTTTGACCGCGCAAGTATGAACCCGCCCGAACGGCCAGAGTGGAAGTTCACCGGCCCCTATCTGCATTGGGATATGTCGTTGAACGATATGCCGGTGCGTCTAAGGGTACAAGGTGTGTTATACCTCGCGGATACCCCCAGTAATCAGGGAGCGTTTACCTGTATCCCCGGTTTCCATAAGAAATTAGAGGCGTGGTTAAAGACCTTGCCTGAAGATACCCCCCCACAGCAGGTGATACGCGAATATCAATCGGAAGCGGTGCCGGTTGCTGGGAACGCGGGGGATTTGGTTATCTGGCACAGCGCATTGCCGCACGGCAGCAGCCCGAACTCTGCTGAACGTCCACGGATGGCGCAATACATCACGATGTCACCCGCACCGAATAACGGCACAGAGACAAGCGAACACCGGGTGACAGGATGGCGTGAACGTTTAACCGGTCTCGGTGGAAACAAGAAAGAGAAGGAGCATCACCAAGGCAAAACAGCTGAACTAACCCCGCTAGGGAAAAAACTTCTCGGGCTTGAGCCGTGGGTGGCTTGATATATTCCGCAATAAGTGCCGATTCAAAGGCACTCACCGTTTGTATGTAACGTCGTCTCCCTGATAAGGGGTGGCAGGGTCATCTAGTTCTCCATATTTTCAATCGTTTTCTTCTGTAGGAACGAGCTGTGCTCGCGCCTCTTTTAGTATTCGGGCAAACAGCCCGTTCCTATAGAGCATGCTGTGCTTGCGACTGAGAAAAGCCGCCTGGTAGACCTATTTCTGTTCAAAGCTTTCTGTAGGAGTGAGCTGTGCTCGCGACTGTCCATTCAAAATGCTATAAAATAAAAGAGTAGTATGCGGGCGACAAGCCCGCTCCTCAAACTAAATAGTCCTGAAAAAAGGAGAAAACCGATGAAATATCGTATAGACCCTTTCACAACCATAATGCTACTGATAACATTGTTCTTGTTAGCAGGCTGTAGTGGGTGTAGCGTGAAAAACGCTGAGCAGACACCTATTGAAGCAGAGCAACAAGACACAGCGAATGGATACTGGCACGATGGACACTGGCATCCCGCACCAGATACAACGGAGCCCATAGCCCCTGAAAACGACACTTTTTTTGAAAGTATCGTTTTCCCGGACAAACCACAACTCTCTGCCGATGGACACTACAGACCAAAGAATCCATTTGAAATCCCGAATGTTATCAAAGACAACCCGCATCTCTTCGTCATACATGAAAACGGATATTGGAGTGTCAATGAAACGGAAGAATTATTTCAAAAATGGTCGCAAGTGCAGGGTGAATTCGGCTCTAAAGGAATCACAGAACAAGCCTATCGAAGAAAATTGGCAGAAGCACTATCGGAAGGATTAGACCCACTTGTTGGGGCCTTGTTTATAGCGGCAAAACATGTCTCAAATGATTATGCGAAAGAATTGGTAGATAAAGCATACGCCCAAAATCCAAATGATTATGAGGTGCTTATTTATTGGTGTATGTATCATTCACTTGATAATCCGGATGAGGTGAAAGCGACCTATCTCCGCATGCTACAAACCCGTCCTGATGACATCAGAATCTTATATAGTTTAGGGCAGCTCATTTTGGAGAACGAAGACACCCCCCGTGAAGCGATACCTTATCTTGAAAAAGCGTATCAACTCAAACCGGACTGGGCAGATCCTATTTTGATTTTAGGTCAAGTTTATTTTGAATTACGGGAGTTTGAGAAATCACTGAGATACTTCCAAGGGTTTCAAAGGTTCGCAGGAAATCACCCTGGTGTCGCGTCTACTCGTATTGCTCTTATCCGAATAATTTTAGCCAAACAGAATAAAGGAATCGCCATACAATGACACGACAACATCTTATTTTCACTTGACCTCTATTATTGGTCATCAGTTTTCTTTTAACAGACGCAACGTTCCGCCGAACAATGGATTATAGGCGTTGAAAAATAGGAGAAACGTCATGAACCTTCACAGTGGAAACCTTACAACGTTATTTCTGACAATGATAATCTTACTCAGTGGGTGTGCCGGGTGCGGCCAGAAAACCGTAGAAAAGAGCGCACCCGCTGCTGATGAAAACACACCAGCCGGTTCACTGCCTCACGAGCATCACCGGAGCACCGCATACACGAAGGTGCCCGAAGCTCCGCCGGGCGATACCTTTTTTACAACGATACAGTTCCCAAAGACCCCACCACATCGCCCCGATGGACACTATAGACTGCCAAAGTCTCCGTTTCCACCGCCCGATTTCGTTCAAAAATACCCGGAACACTTTAGAAGAGTGGACGATAAAGGTTTCTGGCATCTTAGAGAAGGCACAGAAAAATGGAGAAAAATAGAGAGGTTTGCTTATGATATTGATCTTCCGGACGAAGTGAATGAACAAAGGTTCATAGCACTTGTCGGTGAAGGGTTAGACAAGGTCGCAACCGGCGCATATCTTATGAAATTGGCTGGTTGGAAAGCGGAAGCAAAGAAACTGTTTGAAGAAGTGCTGTCAGAAAACCCCGATAACTTTCGTGCGCTTAGCTACTATTGTGCCATGATACAAGATAAAAATCCGGATGAGGGGGAAGCGATACGTCGGAGGCTCGTTGAACTACGTCCAGACTCAATAGAAGCTCTATATAAATTAGCATGCCACCTAACTTATCACCATCCTGAACCCCGCGAAGCGATACCTTATCTCGAAAAAGCATATCAGCAAAACCCGTGGTGGTATGACCCTATCTTTGTTTTAGGACTAACCTACTACAGTTTGGGGGAATATGAAAAGGCACTATCATACTTTGAAGCGGCTGAAGTGTTTACAGGACCTATGAAAAGACTTTCTTTGTATAAACATCTCATCCGTGAACAACCCGCTATGAAACGAAAAAGTGAAGGAGAAAACAGATGATACGCAAATATCTAAGTGTTTCACTCTTACCGCTGGTTCTTATCTGTTCATCTATTTTGACTAATTCCACTCACGCAGCAGATGCGGTGCCTACGCAACCCGCTACCACTTTTACGTTAGACCTGAAGCCACCCGCCAAGTGGGAGTCATGGACACCGGAACACGATACAGTGCTTGTAATTAATGCTTCTATCGAGGCCGATTCAGATGCAATAGATGCCATTACATCGACTCACTATACTTTTAGCCTGACAGAGGTCTCCGATTACACAGGGTTCTGTATGAATGAGGGCCCCCAGTCCGGCGATAAAAAGGATATTTACTTCCGGCAAAGTGACCAACCCAAAGACACGGACCAATTACAGTATCGCGTTAGCAAAACGAGTGATACATTGACAGTTTACTGCAAATCGCCTCATACAGGAATTCCGATATATGTTTTTGTTGATGACTATGGTGCCCACGGTATACTCGATGGAAACGTAAGTCTCAATGAGAAAAAGGAGAGAACGGTCAGGAGCTAGATAATACCCCCACTAATAATGACACCGCGAATGCGAGTCTTTCAATACCTAAAGACAATAACGGCAACGACATTGCCGATGGTTGGAGGGAGGATAATACATTTGTAATTGAAGGACGCGCCGGTTACGACCCGTGGGGAGATGACGAAGCCGGCCCCAATGGCAATACAAACAATGGAGATGGGCTTACCGTTTTTGAAGAGTATCGCGGGTTCTGGATCGGTGGTGAGCGTGTTGACACAGATCCGTCATCTGAAAAAGACCTTTTTGTTCACAGCGAGTTTGATGAAGGTTATGGCTATGCGTCAAACCTTCCGGACGTATTTACCATTCACCTCATTGATAAAAATAATATGGCATCTAACAACAGACGGATAAGTCGTTATACTTGTGGAAATGGCAAAAGGTATGTACCTATCAGGGGTGGTACTCCAAACCCTCAAAGTGCCGTTTATGTTGTAAATGCTCCCGCTGATGACGAGATTAAGGATTCGCATCAGGGGGACCAGGGTGTCGTGGCACCGCGGGCCACCGTGCCATATCTTGTTCAATATTGTCGCGTGTATCCGCATCGTATTGCAAAGGACTTGCAACGGATAGATAAGCATCCGGACTTAGATAATTATTATAAAAACTACTACCTCGAAGAATTGAAGGGAACTATTGGACATGAAATTGGACACTGTATTGAATTAGACCATGCAACAGATGAATTACAAGAAAAGCATTATAATGAACGACACGGTCATTCGATTATGCAGGATACGGAAGTAGCTGACAAGTGGAACGATGGAACCAAACTGTCGGACAATGAAAAACGTGAGGATTACGCTGATATCGTCGAAAAATTACATCAAGCTGGTTACCCGTATCCCGCCAAGCTACACAAGAAACAATATAATACCATTTCTAATTGAAAATGTCTCTTTCTTGTAGCATAAACTTCCAGTTTGTGCCGTTCTCCGTTTCATTTCTAACAACTGGTAATGGTAGAATAATTAATAAAAATGGTATAATATGGTTAATGCGGCAGATCGGGGTCAGAACTCTAAAGCCAATCCGCTTCGTAAAACGAAACCGCAGTGGACACCACCAGACACCGATGATAGTGACAATCAGCAAAATCAGAATTCAGGCGATGACGGTGCTACGAATACGCCCGCGCTACCAGACTCGCCAACCGGTTTAAGTATGTCGGCAGGGAATGGTCAAGTCCGCCTCTCTTGGACAGCTGCTAGTGGGACGATTACCGGTTACCAATATCGGTATCGTGAAAGTGGTGGGAGTTGGGGTTCATGGATATCCGCAGGGTTGGTCACAGCATTAGATATTTTAGGGTTAACAAACGGGACAACTTATGAGTTCCAAGTGCGCGCGATGAATGGTCAACATGCCAGTGCTGCATCTACATCTGATACGTTTGGAGCGACACCTGCAACTGTGCCTACTGCACCAACAAGTCTGAGTGCTTATAGGTATAATGGTTGGGTCAGCTTATCCTGGATAGCTCCTAGCTCCAATGGGGGTGCTACGATTACCGATTACGAATACCGATATAGTCGCACCTATCAGACCTATAGCGCATGGGCATCGTGGGGTAATACCAACACCTTAGCATCGGTTTTTGGTCTAACCAACGGTGTCCAATACCAATTCCAGGTGCGAGCTGTTAATAGTGCGGGTAAAAGCGTAGTCTCGAATACCGCCTATGCAACCCCGGCGACTGTGCCTACTGCCCCGCAAAATTTAACGTTGACCGCAGGAGATCGTGTGGTAACCCTTACCTGGGAATCCCCTATTTCTAATGGTGGTACTGTGATTACCGTTTACGAATACGATTATCGTGTCGGTACCAGCGGTTACTTCAGTCCGTGGATATCCGCCGGCACCGACCTATCGGAGACTGTAACAGGGCTCACGAATGGTACGTTTTACCAATTCCGGGTGCGTGCGAAGAATAGCGTGGGGGGTGGTGCATGGAGTGGACCGTATGGGGCAACCCCGGAACTTCCAATATTCGCGCCGGGGGCACCGCGTAATTTGCAAGCCTTTGGCAGCGATGGAGGGGTCGCCTTGATATGGGAAGCCCCAAGTGATGATGGCGGTGCTACAATTACGGATTACGAATACCGGTATAGAGAAAATAGTGCCACGACTTGGGGGGCGTGGACATCAGTAGGTTGGACTTTAACAGGTAAAGTAATTAGTGGTCTCACCAACGGCACAACTTATGTGTTTAGCGTGCGTGCTGTGAATAGTGCGGGTTCAGGGTCAGCCTCGTATACGGCTACCGCTACACCGCGCTTTATAGTATCCACGCCGGGGGCACCTCTGAATCTACAGGCAACCGCAGGGGATGGAGAGGTCACGCTATCTTGGTACGCGCCCTCTTCAGATGGTGGCGGTACAATAACCGATTACGAATATCGCAGAGATACCAACAATGATGGCACCTGGCGAAGTTGGGTTTCTACAGGCAGCGGCAGCAGCCCATCCGTTACGATAACAGGCTTAACAAACAACACGGTTTATGCGTTTCGGGTGCGTGCTGTGAATAGTGCGGGTTCGGGTTCAGCCTCGTCTAAAGTCGTTGTAACGCCCCAAGCCGCAGTGGCAGCCCCGGTTTGGAGTGATATACCAGCTCCCTTCACGCTCACTGTGGGGGATAGTTTTCGTTTAGACTTAAAGAGTTATGTGTCAGGAAGTCCGACGATAACGAAGACAGCTGGGCGTATTCCTGCTGGCTTGTCATTTGGGAATGGTGTTTTAAGTGGCACGGTGTCAGGAGTTGAAAAGCGTGGTCTTCAATTTACAGCGACCAACGCTGCAGGTTCCGCAAAAAGCAGATGGGTCAATATCACCGTTCAAGCGGCGCAATGATTTGTCGTTCCTGATGCGGACGTAGCTATGACACAACATCCATCTTCAGTTTGGATGTCAATAGCTATATGGTTAGCAATGCAGCAACAGTCCTCAGTCCTTTTGAATACCGGCACTTTGTTGTGACACCGACTTGATTTAGTCTGTCACCGTTTTTTCTCACTACTAGCACAAAAATGTTGGATTTTGGAAACCTATGGAAACCTATGGAAACCTTTAGCAAGAGTTTGCGGCGTTATCAATATCTGTGACCCGCGTCTTATATTTCTGGTTTCCAATTGCTAATTGCTAATTATGACAGACCTATTGGCAGCGCGCGCCCAAATGGCGATGTCCCTCGCCTTTCACATCATTTTTGCCTCCGCCGGGATAGCGATGCCACTCCTGATGGTCATCGCCGAAAGGTTGTGGTTGAAAACAGGAGACGAAGTGTACCTCACGCTTGCAAAGCGGTGGTCAAAAGGTACGGCGATTCTGTTCGCTGTCGGGGCAGTCTCTGGCACCGTGCTCTCTTTTGAACTCGGTTTATTGTGGCCCGGTTTTATGGCTTACGCTGGTCCGATTATCGGTATGCCGTTCTCGTTGGAGGGGCTCGCGTTCTTTGTAGAGGCAATCTTTTTGGGCATTTACCTCTACGGCTGGGAACGGGTGCCGAAAAATGTCCACTGGTTTTCAGGCATCATGGTGATGTTAGGGGGCATCTTTTCGGGCATCTTCGTTGTCACAGCGAATGCATGGATGAATACGCCTGCCGGATTTACGGTTGTTGATGGACAGGTTACGGACATTGACCCTATTGCGGCGATGCTAAATCCCTCTTCGTTCAGTCAAGCTCTCCACATGACGTTGGCAGCTTTTCTCGCTGTCAGCTTTGCAGTTGCAGGTATCCACGCCTATTTTCTGCGGCGTGACCCGGATAACCCTTTCCATCGGCGGGCGTTTGCGATTGCGCTTAGCGTCGGCGGTATCATTGCAATTCTCCAACCGATTTCTGGGGACATCAGTGCCAAGCGTCTCGCCAAATATCAACCGATCAAATTGGCAGCGATGGAGGGACAGTGGGAAACGGAACGCGGGGCACCGCTACGTATCGGCGGGATTCCCGATGAGGACGCTGAAGAAACCCGATTTGCAATTGAAATTCCGAAAGCACTCAGCTTCCTTGCACACTTCGACCCGAACGCTGAAATTATGGGACTCAAGGAGGTGCCACCGGAAAATCGTCCGCCTGTGGCAATTGTGCATATTGCATTTCAGATTATGGTAGCGTGCGGCATGGTGCTGATTGTCGCGGGCCTACTAGGCGGGTGGCTTGCATGGCGACAGAAAGGGTTGCCGCTCAACAGGTGGTACCTGCGATTCGTCACGTTCTGTGCCCCACTCGGCTTCATCGCCATTGAAGCGGGTTGGACAGTGACAGAGGTCGGCAGGCAACCGTGGATTATCTACAACTATATGCGGACTGCGGAGGCGGTAACACCGATGCCGAATCTCGTTGTTCCGTTCATCGGTTTCACCGTGCTTTACATTTTCCTATCAATTATCGTTGTTATCCTGCTACGTCGTCAGATTTTCCAGCATCCCCAAGAAGCGGAGGAGACCGATGTTCGGACTTGAACTTGAAATATGGGTTGCTGGCGTGATGCTCATCTCGCTGATTCTGTATATGCTAACAGGCGGGGCAGACTTCGGCGGCGGCATCTGGGATTTGTTTGCAACAGGCCCGCGCGCGAAAGCACAACGTGACCTTATCACCCAGGCAATCGCACCTATTTGGGAAGCCAACCATGTTTGGTTAATCGTAATTGTGGTGCTGCTTTTTGTGGCGTTTCCGGTGGCGTTCGCAACAATCGGCACCGCTTTGCACATTCCGCTCACCTTAATGCTCATCGGCATTGTGCTTCGCGGCACCGCCTTTGTCTTTCGCACTTATGACGACCAATCGGACACGACCTATCGTCGCTGGAGCCGCGTCTTCGCTATTGCAAGTGTTATCACGCCTGTGATGTTAGGCGTAACCTTAGGGGCGGTTGCCTCCGGCACAATTCAGGGTAATGCCGAAAGCGGACATGTAGAGACAGATTTTATTTCATCGTGGCTTGCGCCGTTTCCGTTTGCTATCGGTTTTTTCACCTTATCCCTCTGCGCCTTACTCGCGGCTGTTTATCTTACACTAGAAACGACAGATGCGGCGTTACAGGAGGATTTTCGGCGGCGCGCGCTTATTGCGGCAGTAAGTGTGGGTGCAATGGCAGGACTCAGTTTTATCTTGTCAACGGAAGGCGCGCCCGCAATACGACGCGGTTTAGGAAGTAGCGTCTGGTCAATTCCGTTTCATATCTTAACCGGGGCTGTCGCCATCAGCGGCATTTGGGCGATTTGGAAACGGCACTTTAGACTCGCACGCGTGCTTGTGCCGATACAGGTCACGCTGATTATTTTCGGTTGGGGATTGGCGCAATTTCCTTATCTTGTTACGCCGAATCTAACGTTTTCAAACACTGCCGCCTCCGATGCTGTGCTTCGGCCTGTGCTGATTGTTGTGGGTGTAGGTGGGGTGCTGCTCGTGCCTGCGTTCTGGTATTTGTACGCGGTGTTTAAGGGAAGAGCTGGAGCGGGTTCATAGGTGTCAATTTTTAAGAAGATAGGGGGGTGGTGTTGGAGTTCTTAATCGCACTTGGCTCATTTCGGTCCGAATGTAGATTTAATATTCGCAATAAGTCGTTTTGGACTTGCAAAAAGTCATTGATGGGTGTGTAAAGTTTTCGTACACGCGTTTGTAGTAGGGCGATTCATCGCCCGTCGTGTTGTGTAGGACTCTGACGAACAATGAGGCACACTACGAAAAATGTTACGCTGACAGGCAATAAATGGTTTCCCTACTACGAGCACCGTTCTGCTGAGCAATGAGTCGCACTGTAGGAGTAGGGCGTTTTAAACATCAATAGATTAACTTGTACAGAAACTTTACGCACTCGTCATTGATTCTTAACTTGACCAGGACTTACGCAGCGCGTTGATAAACCCTAATGACAGTGGGATCTAGAGCGAGACATAGCGGACGGGGAGACCCCGCCCCTACGAGGTTTCTGCTAAATTTGCGTAAGTCCTGATCAAGATAGCAAAATGCTTATTAAACCTGTGTTAGTCACACTTGCAGTAATTTTAACTTTTGGGTTGATTGGTGTTGCTGCCAATCCACAATACAGTATGTCCGATGTTACCTTACTAAACGTTGTTGTTACTTGCCTTGTATTTGGAATTCCTTTATTTCTACTTCTAAATTGGTATAAGGTCATCCACCTAATACAACGTAAAAAACGTAAGGAACTGCTCAGAATACATGGTTATTATCGAACGGTTGAAACCACAAATATTAAGGGTATAACAGGTTTTATCGATTTAACAGACATCTACTATCATAAAATGTTAGATTGTCCATATCTTTTTGAGCCACACGGTAGTGCATCTCGTAGCAGACTCCTCCAAGAAACAGGACTTTTATCAAGTCTTCCGCTACAAAACCCCCGTGCTTTAGCTGGGGGATGTAGTAGGAACATAAGCTTATGTTTTTAATTTGACTTTTGCATTAAAATGTGGTATAATATATATATCATCAGTGGTTCGGATTACCACCTTCAACGCCACCAATGTTGAAGTTCCGAACCTCAACCTATGGTAGGGTTGTGTGCTGATGTTCTGGCGATACCCAATCAATATCCACATTTTTGTGCAATGCTTTCGGTATCCAAAAGACGGGTCATGCTGCATTGGATACCAAAGCACTGATTCACAAGCATAAAGAAGGTGCGAAGCACGAGGGCCATTGTCCTTTGAGTTAGGGGCAGTAAGACTTGGAACAGCCCAGGCATCTCCAGGACTTCGGACGTTCACACGTCTGAAAACCACAATCCAATAGCTAACGCGTAGCGGAACTTTTTAAAAGAATCTCCCTTGCTTTAGCTGGGAGAGTATGTCAAATAATCTATCCATTCCATGCGACTGTGTTGAATGGATGGATCATAACCACAACACAGGAAGATGAATGTTATCTGAATTTCCATCAAAATACTTAATATTTATAAAGTGGTCGGTAAAGTGATATTATTGAGGACATCCTCATACTGTTCTAACCAGAGGCATCCAATTGTCGATATTTGCGCCGAGTTGTGGGGTATTCTCTTTGATATCCTCAAGCCAGTCCCGTTGTCTACGGCTGCCTTCTTCGGTGACGTATTCCCTGACCTGTGTCAGTTGGTTGTCGTAAAGAGCCTCTGTTACATCAGCGAGTGCGGTTTGGACGATTTCTGTTAGTTTGTCATCGATGAATTGATTGACTTCATTGCGTTTGATTTTGAGGATACGGAAGATGCCGAAGTCTAGGTCGGTATGTGCAAAGTGGAACATTTCGCGGAGTTTTTCGCGAAGAGTGTTAAGTGCTTCGTTTGTGGGGTTCTGCTCTGATGCTAACATATTTCTCAATTTCGTCTAGGGGTGTTCATTCCTGTTCATAACGTTACCAACGTTCTGTCTGAAGAGATTCTACATGATTAAAGTGTGCGTCTCGCGTGACGAGAATTAAATCATATTGCATGGCGATTGCTGCAATCCAGATATCGTTGTTGGGGATGGGGCGGCCCTTCCTTCGCAGTTGGTCTTTGATGATTCCGTACCACTGCGCCGTTTCCAAATCACAAGGAAAAAAAGCGTTTTGTTGCACAAAACTGTCTATTTTGTGGCGGTTTTCCAAGACTTTGTGCGACTTCTGGGCCCCGTAGTAAAGTTCACCGATTATAGGGGGTGCCAGTGCCACAACTCCTGCGTTTTTGGCTCTTTCTTGTACCTCTACCTCCTCGGAAAACAAGGCAATTGCGATATTCGTATCAAGCAGATACCTACCACTCTGATTCATCAACTTGTCCACACCCTTCTTCAATTGCCTGCTTCATGATTTCCAAGTCTTCTGGCGAAATCGTTCCCGCAAATTGAAGCAGATTTTTTCCGGGGTAACGCTTTGCTAGTTCACCCGAAAGTTCTAGGGCAAAATCCAAAACCTGTTTCTGTTGCTGGGGTGTAAGTTTTTCTATCTGTTCGAGAAGTTCTGTTTTCAAATTGTCCATTGTGTAGCCTCCTTTTCGGTTTAATTTTTGGCACTTACCGAATATGTTATAAACATTTTAGCATAAACCGCATCAAAAATCAAGGTTTTTGCAGAGGCGGGCATAAAGTTTTTGTCAAACGACTATGTCAGTATCAATCAGATATTTACCACTTTGACGAGAGAGTTTTCGCCTAAATAATAGACATTATGCCGGTTTAATTGTAGCATTTCTAGTTCGTTAGCAGTGGCGGTGCGTAGGGGCGGGGTCCCCCCGCCCGATTTGAAGCCATGGTCATAGGGCGAGGGGACCTCGCCCCTACAAGGTTCACAAGCATACTCCGTTTAAATCATCATAATGTCTAATGATACTGGGTTCCGCTTGCCCGATTTTAAGGATGTCAAAAACATCTCCATTGACACGGAACCTCGCAAATAAGGTAAACCACCGTTAAGTTGACTATCTCAAGAGTGTGTAAAGTTTTTGTACAAAACCGGTGAAAATGTTACACTTTTCGACACAAAGTGTGACTTTCGGTTTTCGGTGCTGAATGTGTCTGAACGCACGCCACGCATAGCTTTGAAAGCCGTTTTGTCCTCTCTCTTTCGAAACACAAAAAAAACGAAGTGTGTCATTTCAACGGCCGATTTCGGGTATCTGTCCTGACAACTTTTTTAGCGTTCTGCCTCCTACTTTTTGAGACCGGTTCCGGTGAAAATGTTACACTTTTCGACACAAAGTGTGACATCTGGTTCCCGGGGCTGCATTTGCCTAAACTCACGACACGCATAGCTTTGTAAGCCGTTTACACCCCCTTTGGACGATTTCCAAAAAAAAATGAAATGTGACACTTTCGCTATCGGGGGCGCATCAGGTTAGTTGCAAACCGTGCCGCTTTCCTCCCAAAAATGTTTTGGGGTGCTGTTATATTATACCATTTCTAATTGAAAATGTCTCTTTATTGTAGCATAAACTTCCAGTTTGTGCGCTTTATCGTAGCATAAACTTCCAGTTTGTGCGCTTTATTGTAGCATAAACTTCCAGTTTGTGCGCTTTATCGTAGCATAAACTTCCAGTTTGTGCGCTTTATCGTAGCATAAACTTCCAGTTTGTGCGCTTTATCGTAGCATAAACTTCCAGTTTGTGCGCTTTATCGTAGCATAAACTTCCAGTTTGTGCGCTTTATCGTAGCATAAACTTCCAGTTTGTGCGCTTTATCGTAGCATAAACTTCCAGTTTGTGCGCTTTATCGTAGCATAAACTTCCAGTTTGTGCGGGCATAAACTTCCAGTTTGTGCGCTTTATCGTAGCATAAACTTCCAGTTTGTGCGCTTTATCGTAGCATAAACTTCCAGTTTGGGTCTCCCGTTCTCCGTTTGATTTCTAACAACCGGTAATGATAGAATAATTAATAAAAATGGTATTAGTTGCGAACTGTTTCATTTTTCTTCATAAAAAATATCGCAGACATACGAAAACTTTACACACCCCAAAACAGGAGAATGTGACACTAAAAGCGAGAACAGGCAGCATCCCCCAAGTCTTGGCAGCTTTGCACAACACCGCACTGGCGGTCTTACGATTTGCAGGGTATACCAAAATCACCGAGGCAATACGATTTTTCGCCTCAAAACCTAAACTCACAGTTAACCTCATCACATGAAAATTCTTAAAACTAAATGGCCCTGCCCATCTCTATCTTTTTAGTTGACACCCCTCACATTTTCTGCTACACTTTAAGAGAAGTCTATTGTCTGAACTTAAAACGTCACCGGAACACATCATCTAATCTATTGGAACAGCTAAAACAACCCCTTATTCTGTCAGTTGCAGTGCTGCTAAGTCTTTTTATCTTAGCCGAAGTCAACTATCCGTTGCTGAATCCGCAATCCGAGTTGGCACTCTTCGCGATGTTCGGGTTAATAGTCGTCTTTTTGAAATACCCACTTCATCCGCGATTTGTTGACAACCGTGCCTGTCAGCTCCTCGATTTTGTGCTAGTTGGCACTGTAATTCTCTGTTTCGGTTACATTATCCTCCAAACCGAACCTATTTTTAAAACGTTCTGGTTAGATGGCAAATTCCTCGGGGACCGCGCAGCGAACGAACGTTTCACGGATTACCTCGTCGCCGGAGTTGGACTTATTTTAGTCTTAGAGGCGACCCGCCGCGCTATTGGCATAACCCTTCCAATTCTCGCCCTCCTGTTTTTGCTCTATGCAGGTTTCGGGCAGTTTATGCCGGACTGGCTATTTCCGCATAAGGGGTATTCCTTGCAACGTATCGCAAGTCAGACGTTTTTACATAGCCAAGGGGTATTCGGTATTGCACTACGGGTTATGTTCACCTACGTTTTCCTCTTTGTGCTATTCGGTACCTTTCTGGAGCAGACCGGTGCCACCGCGTACATCTTAAACTTAGCGCGACGAATATTCGGCGGCAGCGCGGGGAGTCCAGCAAAGGTAGCAGTAATTGGAAGCGGGATGATGGGCTCGCTTTCAGGCTCAGCCGTTGCCAATACGGCGACGACCGGCACCTTTACAATTCCGTTGATGCGGAGTGTCGGATTTAAGCCGACAATTGCGGGGGGGATTGAAGCCGCGGCGAGTTCCGGGGGCGCGTTAGTCCCACCGATTATGGGCGCGGGTGCCTATATGATGCTGGAAATCGTTGAACCTGCTGTTACATACCTGCAAATCATCAAAGCCGCGCTCCTGCCAGCGATTCTCTACTATACAGCCCTGCTGTGCATCGTCCATTTCTATGCAAAACGTATCAGTAGCACCCCCGTGAATCACACCCAGGCGGACACCGACACATCGGAGGAACACACAAGCAAACTTTCCAAGATGCAAGGCGTAGTCTTTTTCTCGGCGTTTATCACGCTAATAGTGTTCCTACTGCAGGGAGCTACGCCGTTCCGTGCAGTCAGTTGGAGTTTACTGGTCGTGTTGGTCGTAAGCCTCTTTCACAAACAGACCCGCGTCGGCATACCCGGCGTTTTAAAAGCGATGGAAAACGCTGCACAGAGTGGTGTGTCTCTGATAGCCGCCGCTTCATGTGTGGGAATCATCTTGGGAATTGTCACACTCACAGGTGTTGGTTCAAAACTGCCTGCAGCCCTGTTACCGCTTGCGAAAACGAATCTCATTTTAGCCCTTTTCCTCCTGATGATTTCCACGATTATTCTCGGGATGGGGCTGCCCTCCTCTGTCTGTTATCTACTCATGGCGATTTTGGTCGGACCTGTGTTGCTGGATTTAGGGGTCGTTCCGCTTGCAGCCCACTTCTTCATCTTCTATTTCGGGATGATGTCAATGGTCACGCCCCCGGTGGCGTTAGCTGCGTATACCGCCGCGGCGATTGCGAACGCCGGTATCATGCAAACAGCCTTCGCCGCGTTCAGATTTGCGCTTGTCGGGTTCGCGCTGCCTTACGCCTTTGTGTTACGGCCAGAGCTGCTGTGGCTCAGCACGGATGCTGGCGGCCCGGCGGTGTGGTTGGTCTTCATGAATTTCTCACTGACACTGATTGGCACCTTTATCTTCGCGGCGGGGGTTGCTGGATACGCCTTCAAACCGCTCTCTCAGTGGGAACGTTGGGGACTTTTCGTTGCTGTGGTAATTCTCTTTTTCACCCCTACGCACATGCCGTTCCTGTTGATACACGGCATAGCAATCCTTGGGAGTGTTTTCATTTTCTTCTATAATTGGCAAAAAACGGAGGCAAATCATGAAACGTACGCTTAAATGGACGCTCTACAGTCTGCTCGTCCTACTGTTCCTACTTCACAACGATTTCTGGTTTTGGAAAACCCCACAACTTGTCCTCGGCATACCGGTAGGATTGCTCTATCATATAGCGTTTTGCTTCGCCGCAACCCTGCTCATGGCAGCCCTGGTGAAATACACAATGTGAGTTGGCTGTTGGCTATTGGCTTATGGCGATTGGCACAAGGAAGAGGTTTTTGACGCGCGTCAAAAATCTGCTTATAATCACAACATCTTGCTAATTGCTAACTGCTATTTGCTACTTTTACATAAATTTGGAGTGGAGATATGAGTCTTGTTGTTATTTTTGTTTATCTCGGTTTAGTGCTAAGCCTCGGCGTTCTGAGTCATAAGTTTTTCCGTGCCACCGGTGAGGATTACTTTGTCGCGAGCCGGACGATTAATTGGTTTATCCTTTTGATGACGCTTTTCGGTACGCACATGACAGCCTTTACTATCCTCGGTGCCTCCGGTGAAGGTTACCACAGGGGTATCGGCGTTTTCGCGCTGATGGCATCCTCCTCCGCGCTTGTGGTGCCGTGTGTTTTTCTCTTTATTGGGACACGGATATGGCGGCTCGGCAAACAGTTCGGTTATATAACGCAGGTGCAATACTTCCGCGACCGATGGGAATCGGAGGGTTTGGGACTGCTCCTCTTCATTGTGCTTGTCTTACTGCTTATCCCGTATCTACTCATCGGTGTCATGGGGGGTGGCGGTACGCTGGCGACAATAACCGAAGGCACAATTCCTTCATGGGTAGGCGGGTTGCTGATTTGTGCGGTTGTGCTCTGTTATGTCACCTATAGCGGTATGCGCGGCACAGCGTGGGTTAACACCTTTCAAACCCTCGTCTTCATGACGTTGGGTGGAATTACCTTTTTTATCATCATCAAGCGGATGGGTGGGTTTTCAAACGCGCTTGCTGCTGTGGACCCCGGTCTGTTGATGCAGACGGACCACATAAAACCGCTGGAACTCCTAACATATACCTGTATTCCGCTCTCTGTCGGTATGTTTCCCCATATTTTTACACATTTTTTGACAGCAAAAGATGTCGAGTCGTTCCGCTATCCGATTATCTTCTATCCGCTCTGTATCGCAATTGTGTGGATTCCGAGTGTGCTGCTTGGAATATTGGGGAATGTAGATTTTCCCGGACTCAAGGGACCGGAAGCCAACAATGTGCTAATTCAGATGATTGGTGCACATGCCCCAGGCGTTTTAGCCGGTTTCTTAGGTGCGGGTGTCTTCGCAGCGATTATGTCATCGCTCGATTCGCAATCGCTCTCCCTCGGAAGTATGTTCACACACGATATTTTCCTGCACTACCGTAGAAAACGCGGACGCGAACAGACAACCGAAAAACAGCAGGTATGGATAGGACGGTTTTTCATAGTATGTGTGCTCAGCATCACCTATCTCATCTCCCTCATTGCCACACCGAGCATCTTTAAGCTTGCAGTTTGGTGTTTCACCGGATTTTCAGGACTTCTCCCGATAGTGGTCGCTGCGCTGTTCTGGCAGCGTAGTACAAAACACGGTGTGTTCGCTGCAATCGTAAGCGTCATTGTATTATGGCTCTACTTCTTTCTGCGGCATTGGCAGACCCCGGGGTATACCGTCGGGGGCAGCGGTATCATGCCCGTTGCCGTTATCATCCTTGTCTCTTCGGCAACCTTGATAGTCGTTTCACTCCTTACGAAGCCACCGACTTCACAAACGCTTGAAAAGTTTTTCAATTCATCAACAAAAATCGGGTAAAGATAAAATTTGATAACCGTTTTTTAACAAAATATGGTATACTATTGATATGAGAAAGCAATACCCAAAATAGCGGACATCAATAGTAGAACAAAAACATGAAAGTTGCTTACATCACAGCCGGGGCCGCTGGCATGTACTGCGGGACCTGCATCCACGACAATACGGTCGCAACAGAACTCAAAAAACAGGGACACAACGTCGCGCTGATTCCGACATATACCCCCACCCGAACCGATGAGGTCAATGTCAGCATGAACCGCGTTTTCTTCGGCGGCGTTAACGTCTATCTTCAACAAAAATTGTCCCTCTTCCGACATACCCCATGGGCATTCGATAGACTGCTCGATAACCCAACGCTGCTGAACGGATTATCACGTTTCAGCAGCACAACCAGCGCACGAGACCTCGGTGAACTCACAGTATCCATGCTCAGTGCTGAACAAGGGTATCAGAAGAAGGAGTTGGACAAATTGGTTGCCTGGCTTCGAGAAGACAACAAACCGGATATCGTCTATCTTACCAACTCTATGCTCGTCGGATTTGCCAGAGAAATTAAAAGCGCGCTGGAGGTTCCAGTTATCTGCGCCCTTCAGGGTGAAGACATCTTCCTACGGAACCTAATCGAACCTTATAAAACAGAGGCACTAATGCTCCTTGGGGAACGGGCTACAGACGCAGATGGATTTGTTGCATCCTGCCACTACTATGCACAGTTTATGGCAGACGCATATCTTAAAGTACCTGTTGATACAATTGATGTTGTACCCCTCGGTTTGAACTTAGAAGGGCACGGCGTTCCTGTCGAAAAACCGGAGCCGCCTCCCTTCACGATTGGCTATTTGGCACGCATCTGCCCCGAAAAAGGGTTACATCTCTTGGTAAGCGCGCTCCACACATTGGCAACCGAATTAGGGACAGATAACGTTCAACTTCATGTCGCCGGATACCTCGGCAAAAAAGATAAACCCTATTTCGAAGAACTTGTAAAACAAATTGATGCATGGGGGTTGACAGACAGTTTTGTTCATCACGGTGAGGTGACACGGTCACAAAAAATTGATTTCCTCAACCAGCTGCACGTTTTCTCTGTCCCCACCGTTTACCGCGAATCCAAAGGTTTATCTATTCTGGAAGCCCTAGCGAACGGTGTACCGGTTGTTCAACCCCGACACGGCGCATTCCCTGAAATGATTAATGCAACCGAAGGCGGAATTCTCATCGAACCGGAATCGGTTGGGGCTGTTGCTGAAGGCATCCTGGAACTCTACAACGATACCGAAAAACGGGAACACCTGGGAAAAATGGGAAAGACTAACGTGCATCAGAAGTTTAACGACGAAGCAATTGCGCAGCAACTCTTAACGGTATTTGAAAAATATCTGTAGCATTTCATTTGAAAAATATCTGTAGCATTTCAGATGCTGCAAAACACAGAAAGGGGAATAAATTATGGCTAAAACGTGGATAATTTTTGTCGTCATGACCGTCGCATCCTGGGGACTTTACGGTGTTTTTCTACATCAAGGGCAGGCCTCTATGGGGGTTTCTGATAAAGGCGAGATGTCTCCAGAGGAGCGGACACATAATCGCTACAAAGCATTTTTATTTGTAGGGCTCGCCTATCTGCTAACAGCTGTCATCGGTTCCGCGCTAATGCTCCTCCTAAGCGGTGCTGAGTGGACCTTTACTAGCGGTGGCGTATCCTGGTCTTTCCTAGCAGGGATTGTCGGTGCTGTCGGCGCGTTTGGGGTTTTACTTGCATTTGGGGCAGGCGGTAGACCCGCGGTTGTGATGTCCATTGTTTTTGCAGGGGCTCCTATCGTGAACGCTATCGTGGCATTGTTATGGCATCCACCCGCAGGAGGGTGGAGCATGGAGCGATGGCCATTCCTTCTCGGCATTTTGCTCGCCGCAATTGGCGGATGTCTCGTTATGCTCTATAAACCCAGCTAGATTGGCGATTGGCGATTGGCGATTGGCGATTGGCAATTGGCAATTGGCGATTAGCAATTAGCAAGAAATATAAGAAAGAGAACTCTTTCTCTCCCCTTTGTTTCTTCCTCTTGCCAACAGCCATAAATCATTAGCCAATAGCCAACAGCCATTAACCAATTTTCACTATCTTTTTCGGGTCGCAGCGTCTCTAATATGCAAGAGGAGGAGCGAACGTTTCATGAACTTATACCATTTCTAATTGGAAATGTCTCTTTATTGTAGCATAAACTTCCAGTTTGTGCGTTCTTGTAGCATAAACTTCCAGTTTGTGCTTTCTTGTAGCATAAACTTCCAGTTTGTGCGTTCTTGTAGCATAAACTTCCAGTTTGTGCGTTCTTGTAGCATAAACTTCCAGTTTGTGTCTTCCGTTCTCCGTTTCATTTCTAACGACCGGTAATGATAGGATAATTAATAAAAATGGTATTAGAAGAATTGCAAAACGCTGACGATGCGGAACTCGTAATAGCAACCCTTGCAGGCAATCACGAAGCATTTGGCGAATTAGTTTTTCGCTATCGGCGTGGGATGCTGGCAGTGGCACAACAGATCGTCCGAAATCCGATGGACGCTGAAGATATCGTCCAAGACGCGCTGATACGCGCATTCGAAGCATTGCCTCAGCTCGAAGACCTCAACCGCTTCGGCGCGTGGCTCTATTCAATTACACGCAATCACGCGCTTCGCACTGTACAACGGGAAGCGCGGTATCAACTCCACGAAGATGTGGAGGCGGAATTCAATCTCGCAGCTGAACAGGCTACGTCTGACCCCGCACAGATTTCCCTCCGGGAATCAACGCACCAAGCGGTCAGAGACGCAATTGGGACATTACCTGCTGAATTTCAGGAGGTTATCAGCCTCTATTATTGGGCGGAAATGCCACAGAAACGCATCGCGGAAGTTCTATCGCTCCCCTTGACAACCGTGAAATGGAGGCTCCACAAAGCAAAAGAACTGCTCGAAACCCTCCTCAAAAGGCAAGGATATGGTGAGGAATACTAGAGCGTATCGCATAAAGGACTTGTAGGGGCGGGGAAACCCCGCCCGCCTATAAGGGCCCTTTCTTTAGCAGGGCGAGGCAACCTCGCCCCTACGATGCTGATAACAGAAAACTGGAGGCCCTTAAATTAAAAATGGAGAGGTATCCCATGGAACAGGAACGACACCAAGAAATCCGACGTCTCTTTCAAATGTTAGAGCAAACAGTAGAAATCGCAGAACATGCCATATTGACAGAAACCTTCACAGATAGTGAAAACCGATGCATCACGCAATTTAACAAGGTCTTAGCACGGTTAAACGACATCAACGCTGTACCGAATGGGCTCTTCGATCCATTACAAACGGATGCCACTTTTGGTGAGATTACCGTTGCATGTCATCACCTTGCTGCTTACCTTAGCGAAGACCTCAGCGCAGCTGCCAATTTCAAAGGATGGATGACTAACCTCCTTGGCACACAGGTCATAAAAAACATCAGTTACTCGTTCGAGGAGGACAAAATCGGTGATTTAATACGCAAATCTATCCCGGAATTCCTGATGGAAACCACATTGGACGACATCAACGAAACGTTCAACGTCGGTCCAACGACAGTTGTATCCGTGAAAACGGCACTCGGAACGATTGACGTGCAAACAGCAGAAACTAATGTTGTCAGCGTCAGCATCCAACGCACAGCGCAATTGAATATGGATAGACAAGCTGCTAACATGCTCAGGAACCTCAACGTAACCTTCGACCGGCAGGACCAAGAACTGTCTATTCACGCAGCGTTCAAAGATGAGAAACGGCATTGGAGAAAAGTAGCCAACCGGTTGGACATCCGTTTTGAAATCACAGTACCGAAGCGGTTACATCAAATAATTCTGCAAACCGGGGGTGGCGATATCTCTGTTGTCAATGTCAATGGAATGGTCCAGAGCCGCACCGCTGAAGGTGAACTACAGTTTGACAATATTACCGGCCCCATATTAGGACATACAGCTCGGGGTAACGTCAGGTTGACTACCTGTACAGGGGATGTTCAGGTAGATACGTTGCGTGGCGACATTGACGTTAACGTGAATATCGGGGGGAGTGTTAATGCGGAAGCATCCGGCGGGAATCTCCAGTGTACCGATGTTATCGGAGAAATTTCTGCGGAAACATCCGGCGGGAACATTCAACTCAGCGGCTGTAGAGGGGGCGCAAACGTTCAGGCCTCAGGCGGCAGTATAGAGATAGAAAACGATGGACCTATCACTGCCAAAACCGTTGGTGGCTCTATCAAGGCGGCCATATCGGGACAGCTCCAAGACGATTCAATCTTAGAGACATCCGGAGGCGACATCACGGTCTCACTCATTCCCGAAGCTGCGGTTAAAATTGATGCCAAAAGCAATGGGGGCAAGGTCATAAGCAGTTTTCCGGTAGCTATAGACGTTAAAGGAGAATTGCAAGGACTCGTAAATGGCGGCGGTCCCCTCCTCGCCCTCCGCAGCACCGGGGGAGATATCCAGTTGAAACATCGCAACGATTAACAATCTGATGTCATTTGTAGAGGGGCACTCCTTTTTTAATCGATTTTTTCCTTGCTAAAATTCTTGCAATTTGCTATAATCATAAAAGAAAATAGAAGATGCTGGACCGCTTAGCGCGTTAAAGGCGCGACGCGTCCAGTGCCGCTTGCAAAAAACAAAGGAGTGATAGAAATGAAACAATTATTATGTATAGGGACTGTTCTTGTGTTGATGGTAGCGATGATAGGGGTACCCTTACCTGCTGACGCACAAAAATCGCTAACAATCGTGTGGGCAGAATGGGATCCCGCTAACTATTTACAGGAACTCTCTAAGGATTTTACTGCTGAAACGGGCATAACCGTTGATGTCGTGCAGGTACCATGGCCCAGTTTTCAAGATCAGGTCTTCACAGCCTTCGTCGGGAAGCAGGATATTTATGACATCGTAATTGGGGATAGTCAATGGCTCGGTCGAAACTCTGTCGGCGGACACTATATTGACTTAACCAAGTGGATTAAAGCGAATATAGACGTTGATTCTATCTACGGGCCCGCGATGACCGCCTTTGCGGAATACCCGAAAGGGAGCGAAGAGTACTGGGCACTGCCCGCTCAAGTAGATGCCGCCGGGTACGTCTATCGCAAAGACCTTTTTGAAGACCCGAAGGAGATGAAAGCGTTCCAAGAAAAATACGGCTACGCGCTTGCCCCCCCAAAAACATATAGTCAACTCCGTGATATTTCTGAATTCTTTACACGACCCGACAAAGAGCTCTACGGCATTGCAACCTGGTACAGCAAAGAATATGACGGCATTACGATGGGATTCCAACAGGTCCTGTGGAGTTTCGGTGCCTCTTACGGCGATGCCAATACCTATAAGGTTGATGGGCATATCAATAACCAAGACGCTGTCAAAGCACTTGAGTTCTACACAGACCTGCTTCAATTTGCCCCCCCCGGTGCGCCCAATTACTATTGGTCGGAAACCTTGGATGCCTACCTTTCTGGCAAGGTCGCCATGGCAATGAACTATTTCGCCTTTTTCCCCGGCGTTGTTGACCCAGAAAAGAATCCTACCTCTCATGACACAAGCGGTTTCTTTGTTGCACCTGCTGGGCCTAAAGGACATTATGTCAGCATCGGAGGACAGGGCATGTCTATTTCTGCGTACTCTAAAAATCAGGACATCGCCAAGCAATACCTCAAATGGTTTATGCAGAAACCGGTCCAGGAAAAATGGGCACAATTGGGAGGATTCACCCCACATAAAGAGGTCTTGCAATCCGATGCGTTCTCGACAGCGACCCCCTTTAACAAAGCGTTCGCTGAAAGCTTTCCGTACCTACGAGACTTCTGGGCTGTCCCGGAATACGCCGAACTGTTAGAGGTCTGTCAGACGAACTGGAGTGAAGCTATCTCCAAACTCAAATCCGCAAAAGCGGCCCTCAATGCAATCGCACGCAAACACGAGGAAATCTTTGAGGACGCTGGCTACTACGACGACTAAGGACGTTATAGTGTTCTGTCAACTATTACTGTAGGCGAGGTTTCAAACCTTGCCTACAGCGGCGTATCGATATGTGCCTCGCGTCCCCGCACATTATTACGGACCAGACTAAAAAGTATGCAAACCAACCGTTTCTCGCGTGGAATGAGCGATTACCAACTTAAGATGGCATTCATCATGCCGACGATGATTTTGCTCATCCTGATGAACATCTTTCCGCTCCTGTGGTCGCTCTACTTGAGTTTCCACCGCTATAAAGCCTCGGCACCCGGCATCGCGCCAAAGTTTATCGGTGGACGCAACTACACCCGTCTTCTAACCGACCCCGATATGTGGGGGTATTTCCGAACAACCGCCTATTTCGTTGTTTTAGCCGTAACCGCTCAATTCTTTATCGGGTTCGGGCTTGCCCTCTTATTAAATCGTCAGTTTCGTGCGAAAGGCATCGTAACAACTTTGCTCCTGTTGCCGATGATGTTATCGCCTGTCGTCGTTGGCCTCTTTTGGCGGTTCATTCTCGCTTCCGATAACGCGGGGGTGCTTAACTTTTTCCTCAAACCTTTCCTCAAATCACCTATCGGCTGGACCACGAATCCCAAGGTGGCAATGTTATCGGTGGTCATTGTTGATACGTGGATGTGGTCGCCATTTATGATGTTGATTGCGCTGGCAGGGTTGAGCGCGGTCCCCAAATATCTCTATGAAGCTGCCGATGTTGACCGCGCCTCTGCATGGTTCAAATTCCGATGGATTACCCTACCGTTAGTGTCACCGCTTCTGCTCATCGCGCTTCTGTTTCGGACGATGGACGCTTTCAAGATGTTTGACATCGTCTATGTACTTACGCGGGAAGGCGGCCCCGGCCGTGTCACCGAAACTGTCTCTATGAACCTCTACAAACTGGCATTTCGCAACTACAACACGGGGAAAGCGTGTGCTATGGCATACATTCTACTGATTATTATTGTCGCGCTCAGCAACATCTATGTGAAATATTTAAATCGTGTGAAGGGGGAGACATAATCTTATGGCACGTTATTCAAAAAATGAACGGTTCGGATTCCGCCGCAACATAACCAAGCAGGTTGTATTCCTTCTCCTCATGGCACTTATTGTTCTCGCGCTTATTGTCTACATTCTGCCGATTTACTGGATTGCGGTAACCTCCCTGAAGGCATCACCGGACATCAACACCAAAGTTCCGAAGTTTTTCTTTAACATATCGTTGGAAAACTATCAAAAATTGCTGCCAACAGAGAATATACCTAACGTGACGTATCTCTTTATCGCGCAAATGCTCGTGGGACTGCTACTCTTTGCCTTTTTTTCACTTGGCAAACCTGCATGGTACCGCGGCGTTTCGGTTCGAAGCATCGGTATACTCTGGAACATCCTTTTCATCGGAACGTGCCTCTACGGGTTTTTCAGCACGCAGCCTCTCCCCGGGCGGGCACATATTGATGTCCGTTTCCACTTTTTAACGTTGATAGCGTGCAACATCATCGCCTATCTCCTATTCGTTCCGTGGAAGAAAAACATCCCGGCAACGTACGACAGTTCCGGGGGGAATTTAGTCGTTAACAAAAGGGGGCGACTTGCTTTTGTGATTCCTGTTATCTTTGCGACAATCGGAGGCTGTATCGCCTTAGCAAATGGCGGCTCAAAGTATTTCTATCAGTTGCTCAACAGCATTATCATTGGCGGGGGGAGTACAGTCCTCGCAGTCGGGTTAGGCACACTCTCCGCGTATGCTTTTTCCCGGTTCAATATCGCTGGCAAGGATGACCTCCTCTTTTTTATCCTCAGCACACGGATGCTGCCCCCTATTGTCGTAGTAATTCCTATCTATCTTATGTATACCGTGCTTAAGTTGCAGGACACCCATTTCGGTTTGATACTCCTCTACACTACATTCAACGTTTCGTTTGCGGTCTGGCTCATGAAGGGGTTCATTGACGAAATCCCGCGGGAATACGAGGATGCCGCCCTCGTTGATGGATACACCCGATTTCAGACCTTTCTGAAGGTTGTCCTCCCGCAATCGGTAACCGGTATTGCAGCAACCGCGGTATTTTGTCTAATTACTGCCTGGAACGAATTCGCATTTGCGCTTGTACTCACAAATCCCGGTGGCACTGCTGTGACCGCCCCTCCCTCTATTACGAGTGCCACAGGGTCAGCAGGCATGGACTGGGGAAAAATCGCTGCTGCCACCTTTGTGTTCCTACTCCCTGTCGCCATTTTCACCTTCTTAATGCGAAGCCACCTCTTGCGAGGCGTTACATTTGGTGCTGTCAAAAAATAATTAAAGGGAGTAGGCATGTTCCGAATGCCATCAGCAATATGAACCCTTTACATTTAATTTGGCATTACCTACTATGCATTTTCCTTCTTCTCTTGAGCCCACAGGCCGAGTCGGCATTTGAAAATATCGGCATTATGGCGCGACCGATGGGCATGGGCGGCGCATATTCAGCCGTTGCACACGACACAAGCGCGATAGTATGGAATCCAGCAGGCTTAGCACAACTATCCACTCCCGAAATTAGTGTAAGTTATCTGGAACTCTACGGATTGCTCGGCTATAGCTTTGTCGGTTGGGCGCACCCGATACGACCCGGGCAAACCGTCGGGGCTGCAATCCTGAGCTCAAGCGATACCGAAGGCATATCCCAAGAGCGGACCGTCATGCTATCCGCTGCGGTGCCTATCGTCAACCGCCTACGGGTAGGAGTCAACGCCAAATATTTCTCTACTGCCACCTACCTTGAACGCATGCCGCTGGGACGAGGCGTTGGCTGGGGATTAGACCTCGGTATTCACTACGCGTTATTGGAAGAGACGGTTGCAATAGGGGTTATGCTTCCCAACCTCGTTTCGCAGCTCTACTATCGACGCGAGGCGGCAGAACGGTATAACGAATCGCTCATAGCGGAGTGGCGTATCGGTTGTGCAATAAAGAAATGGGATGCTCTCATAGCAGCTATTGAGATAGCCAACGGCAACCCGCTTATCGGTTGTGAGTATCAACATGATGCCAGCAACGGCACATTCACAGCGCGAGTGGGGTGGCGATGGACGCAGGGTTTATCCCGCGGCCTCACCGCAGGATTTGGTTATCAGTACAGCAACATCGCGTTGGATTACGCCTTTGTGAGTGGCGGTTATGCCGCGCAGACCTCCCTCTTTTCAGTCCGCCTTTCTTACTGACGAGCTGTAGGAGCGTGCTGCGCACGCGATACCCTCCTTTCTTCTGTAGGAGCGTGCTTCGCACGCGAAAACAAATGGATGCGTAAAGTTTTTGTCCTGATGTTACATCTTTTTTGTCTGAATCGCGGATTATCGCGGATTACACGGATGACGCGGATTTTAAGAGGTGTCCGCATCAAGGTTTTGTGATTAAGGGTATTGTGTCTTTTTTAGTATTTGGGCAAACGGCCCGCTTCTCAAGAGCGAGCTGCGCTCGCGAAAACAAATAAAGGGTGTGTAAATTTTTGTACAAGTATAAATTGATAAGGACCTCAATCCGGTATTAGTCCCGTAGGGACGATATGTTTATAGAAGCGCAGAACGCCACCCTCTCTTAGCCCCGTAGGGGCGGTATGTTTATAGAAGCAAACGTATCAGAAACTTTACACACCCCTCGTGACATAACATGAATTTAATTTGAAAAAGTTTTTGGCATCTGCTATAATTACACTTATGTAGACAAAATCATTTTGCATCGAAAACGGGAGACACCCGATAGACATCCCTAGAGGTCGGTTTGAATACAGAAAAACCCGACATATACCCCCCGTTTCATTAGGAGAAATCTGATGATTCATGCATTAGAATTAGAGAATTTCAAGGCATTCGGAAAACGCGCCAAAATACCCTTTGCCCCGATAACGTTAATTTTCGGTGAGAATAGTGCTGGAAAAAGTAGTATCTTGCAAGCACTCAATCTACTTAAGCAGACAGTAGAAAGCCGGGAGGCTGGAGCTGTGCTACTCCCCCGGGCTGAAAACGGTATTGTCGATCTCGGAAGCTTTCAGGAGATGATTTTCGACCATGACCTAGAACGAACACTCTCTATTCGTGTTGAAACTACGATGAATGATAGAGAAAAGGCAATTCTAGCATCATCGTATAGGAAAAACAAAATAGGCATTGAATTTCGTTTCGAGCGTCCCTCACTTGAGGAAGAGGTCCTTTTAGATGAAATTAGCATTTACGATGGAGAATCTGCTGAGTGTATCGCCAAATTTCAGCCTTCAGGCTCAATCAGGAAAGGTCCAGAATTTGTGAGGGGCAGCGGATTTTTCCGAGATCTGCCCGGTCTTCCACCTTCAAAATTAACTACAATGGAGTGTGTTTGGTTAACAGAGGCAGCAGCGTTTTGGAAACCGGAATTTGATTGGGGTCAAGAGAATAGGGAGTCGATACTTGACATACTCAAGGAAAGATTTACGGACCTACAACATAATGCTGACGAGGAAAACAAGAACAAATTTCGCGAAGAGATCAGCTCCTTAGCAGATAATATTAAATTTTTCTCTTCAAATTTCGATTTGAAAGCTTATATCTCCAAGAGGCACAAGGAGGAGATGAACACAAGTCGTCTTAGGTTGCAGGGTCGCCTTCCAATTGGAATTATGTATCGTAGGGGCAGTGTCCATATAACAGAATCTCGTTCATTATTAAATCGGAAACTTGGATTAGGTGGGAGACTTGATATTGCTCTATTGGTTATAGCAGCAGACGATGCGTTAAAACAAACTTTGGCTTATCTTTTTCCAATGGGACCTTCTCGGACACCGCCGGAAAGATGGTACACTTTTAGAGGAACCAGTCCTCAAGATGTCGGATACCGGGGTAATCTGCTCCCGGATCTGCTCTTTCGTCGTCCTGAATTGGTTACGGATACAAACGAGTGGCTTCAACGTCTTGACCTGGGATATGAGTTAGAAGTGAAACCGGTGGGAAGTGATTCAGGTGATCTTTTTGCGGTCAGACTCATAGATACACGTCGAGAAAACCGCGTAAATGTTGCACTCCCAGATGTCGGTTTCGGTATTAGTCAACTTCTTCCCTTCGTTGTTCAGAGTTTGGTTGGTGAGAAACAGATTATCTCCATTGAGCAGCCAGAGGTTCACGTGCATCCGAAATTACAAGCAGATCTCGGGGACCTCTTAGCGGAAGCTATTAAGGAGCCTCGCCAAAATCAATTCATTATTGAAACCCACAGTGAGCATCTAATCTTGCGGCTACAGCGTCTAGTCTATGAACAAAAGATTAAGCCTGAAGATATTTCGGTTATCTACGTCAGCCGTGGTCCTGATGGAGCAGAATCCCAACGTTTACACATTGACGAAGAGGGGGATTTTATCGATGAATGGCCCAACGGTTTTTTCCCAGAACGACTTCGCGAACTAAGATTCGCGAACTGAGATAACGGAAGGAGTTGCATACATGCTAGTCAGTGCAGTCCCCGATCCCACCGCGTTTGACAAGAAATATTTTAATCCACTTTATCGGATACAAGCGGAAGATTTCTTAAATGGGATACAAAAGAACGGATTACTGATTCTCGATTCGAAAGGAAAATTGCTAACTGCCTGCATCGCACAGATTCAGGCAGTCCCAAAGTATGGACAGGAATTGCTAACTTTGCTTACAGAGCTATTGAAAAATGGAAAACAGCGAGCCGTCGAGTGTCCTGTTTCACCACATCCCATGCCTCTTTTAGAGTTAGCGTACGACTTGAGAACCGATACCGAAGCTGATGCCTTAATTGTTGGAGCCGATAGTCTGGAAACACTAAGGGCTGCTGGTAAACATAGGGTGGATGTTGTCCCGTTATCTGACTACCGCGATAGCACTTTTGAGAAAGATCGACAGCAGTATGAGGCCGGATTTGAGTCAATAGACACGCTTCCTAGGGAAGACGTGGCCGAGCTCATCATTCGTGCCATCCGTTTTTCAAAATGGCTGCGATTTTATGACCCGCAGATTGGCAAGGGAGACAGGACAAGCCATTACCGAGAAGGTATTGAATACATTTTATCTCTCTGGCGGGAACACGGGTTTTTTGCATCTCAGCAGGGTATTGGAAGTGTGGACATATTTACTCGTAGGGCAGAGCGAATTTTCGACAGTGACGAAGCACGTGTGAAACAAAGCAAGCAAACAGAAAATCGGGCTCAACATCGAAAAGTCATCAGAGACCTCATAGAACCGGTAAAAACTCAATTCCCGTGGCCGGTAAAATTGCATGTAAAAAACGATGCTGATTATATATTCCATGCAAGGTATTTGCAAACACAACACGCTATTATTGGAGTCGACCGGGGGTTTGATCTCTTCAAACCCGGAACTAACGAATTTCAGAGAAATTTCCTTACCCTCAATATGGCGGAAGGCTCTCATTTGACAGAATGTCGCAATTTACCGGACGCGGACTTGTGATGCCGCGTCCCAAACGATCTATC
>CAXXLX010000004.1:0-17070 GCA_963665235.2 Candidatus Poribacteria bacterium
AGCCGTCTCAAGTGGAAGTTACAAGGGCCGATCTCAATCCATGTATTGGCAACCCCGATAATCGGTTTGTCAAGGTCTTCTGGTGACAAGCCACCATCGCCGAACATAAGCATGGTCCGCGCGGCGGCGCGGTCAGGCCCATCCGTAATCACAGAACTTCGAGGTTTCAGTGTATTTGACATTAATTCTATTTTCCTAACAATTGCAATAGCAGCAGGTGCCCACTTATGATAGGAGCGGGGACCTGCTGTTATCCCGTAGCTGGTGCTGAACTACTCTGTAAATTCGTAGACAAGATCAGTAGGGAGGGGGGCACCCTGTGGGAATTTGACAGTCGCATCGGCTGCTAGTAATAGGCTAATAGCTCCTGCATCCTGATTGTATTCCGCTTGATACTTCTCTTTAATTGACGTAAGATCAAAGTGATACGATTCAGTTAACCATGCCTCACAGGCATCACCGTTGGCATTATGAAAAATTGAGAAACCGATTCCAGGTCCATCGTCGGTGAAGTCAGGAATGAAGTCGGGTTCCACAAGGAGGGTGAATACGTGTGTTTCACAACCCCCACCGTACGATACAGCAACTGTAAGCGTGTCACCTTCTATTTTCGCACTATTGAAATCAAAAGTATCGCCGCCATACTGATCGATATCATCGACCGCATCGTTCCCAGTCAAAATGACGACATTTCCAACCAATTTGGTATCATCGTCCGGGAGATCCCCAGGGGTAACAGAGACAGTGTCATCATCGTCATTGTCAGTTTCATCTATAATTTTAGTGGGCGTCTTTTCACATCCTATTACGAATAGGACGACCAGGAGACAGAGTGCTACTCTACCTATCTTTTCAAATAACATGTTGAAATTCCTTTTGTTGTCAGTTTTCAGCAGTCGCGCTCGGAAGCTCGCTTCCTGTAAATTAATGTTCTTAATAGTATACCTTAATCCCTTGGCAATAGTAGCAGGTTCCCACTTATGATAGTAGCGGGCACCTGCTGTTATGTCGTAGCTGGCACGTTGTTGACAGTTGAGCTACTCTGAAAAACTGTAGGTCAGATCGGTAGGGGGAGCACCCTGAGAGAAAGTGACAGTCGGATCGGCTGCTATTAATAGGCGAATAGCTCCCGCGGCCGCGTGTTCCGCCTGATATTTCTGTTTAATTGGCGTAAGATCGAAGTGATACGATTCTTCTACCCATCGCTGACACATATCACCGTTGGCATTGTGAGCAATTGAGAAACCAATTGCGGGACCACCGGGAAATTCAGTATCGAACTCAGGTTCCGCAAGGAGGGTGAATGTGTGTGTTTCACAACCCCCACCGTACGCTACAGCGACTGTAAGGGTGTCACCTTCTATTGTCGCACTATTGAAATCAAAAACATCGCCGCCATACTGATCGATATCATCGACATCATCGTCCCCAGTCAAAATGACGACATTTCCAGTCAATTGGGTGTCATCGTCCGGAACATCCCCGGGTGTAACAGAGACACTGTCATCATCACCATTACCATTGCCAGTTCCGTTCATAATGTTCATCTGCTCACATCCTATTACGAATAGGGCAATCAGGAGGCAGAGTGCTACTCTACCTATTTTTTGAAATAACATGTTAAACTCCTTTTTATTTATTTTGTCAGTTTTCAGCAGGCGCGATTGGGGAATCGCTCCTGCATATTGATGTTCTTACATTAACGTGAGTTTGAAAATAAGGTTTACAAAACGGGGTTGATTAACCTGGAACCCTACTTTATCCTATAAGGATACCTTAAAAACTTAGTTTGTGCAATGAAAAATTATGCGGTTGCACTCTCTAATTTCATTATGTGGGTTGAACCGCATTCTGTGTATGCCTACTCCCTTTTTTATTGTATGCCGAGCAAACTGCTGAGCACACCACCATATTTCGCAATAAGGCCAGCAAACACCACAGAGACCATGGACATCAACTTAATTAGAATATTAAGCGAAGGGCCTGAAGTATCTTTGAACGGGTCGCCGACGGTATCGCCCACAACAGTCGCTTTGTGCTGGTCGGAGCCTTTACCACCGAATTCCCCTAATTCAATAAACTTTTTGGCGTTATCCCATGCACCGCCCGCGTTCGCCATCATAATCGCGAGTACGAAGCCTGTTGCCAGTCCGCCAGCAAGTAAACCCAACACACCCGCCACATTGAAAATCAATCCAACAACAACCGGCACGACAATGGCAATAAGGGAGGGAAAAATCATCTCCCGCTGCGCACCAACCGTTGAGATTTCTACACAGCGCGGGTAATCCGGTTTTTCCTCACCTGCCATAATACCCGGTTTTTCTCTAAATTGACGACGGACCTCCTCTACCATCGCTGCAGCAGCACGGCCGACAGCTTTCATCGTCAAGGCACAGAAGTAAAACGCCATCACAGCCCCAATAAATAAACCGATTAGCACTTGCGGATTCATCAGGGTGACATTGTAATAATCCATAAATTGACTCACCGTCACCTTGACTGTTTCCACTGTCCCTTCACCGGGGATGCTCAATTCTGTCTGGTTTGCCAGATGAATTAACCCGTATCGGATTTCTTCTAGGTAGGCAGCCAAGAGTGCAAGTGCCGTGAGTGCTGCCGAACCGATAGCGAACCCTTTCCCGGTTGCAGCGGTCGTATTACCAAGTGCATCTAACTGATCGGTGCGGCCGCGAACGCTTTCATCAAGCTTCGCCATTTCCGCATTTCCGCCAGCATTGTCAGCGATGGGCCCGTAAGCATCGGTAGCCAACGTAATACCGAGTGTAGCAAGCATCCCGACAGCAGCAATGCCAACACCGTAAAGCCCCATGAGCGGTTCACTCGCCCCACCGGGCAAGTAGTAGCTAATAGCAACTGCAGCAATAATCGTGAGCACAGGAATCGCTGTGGATTCCATGCCGACAGCAATCCCTTCAATGATGACAGTTGCCGGCCCGGTTTCGGACTGCTTCGCAATCGCACGTGTCGGTTTGTAATCGTGGGAGGTAAAGATTTCGGTGACTTTACCGATAATCAAGCCCGCCACAAGACCCGTCACAATTGCTCCCCAAACCTGCCATTTGTTTGGAAGGTCGAGATAGATAAGCACAGGAAGCGACACGACAGCAATGCCGATTGCACTTCCGTTGATGCCGAAATTCAACGAACTCATCAACTGCTTCATGGATGCCCCCTCTTTTGTCCGTACCATATAGATACCTAAAATAGAGAGAATCACACCTATACCGGCGATAATCATCGGAGCTGACAGATATTTCAACTGAAGGGCTATGTTCTCGTGGTCTGTGGCAGCAACGGCTGCAACCCCAAGGGCAGCAGTCGCAAGGATAGAACCGGCGTAAGATTCGTAAAGATCCGCGCCCATACCTGCCACATCGCCGACATTATCGCCGACGTTATCCGCAATGACAGCCGGATTCCGCGGGTCATCTTCTGGAATGCCGGCTTCAACCTTGCCGACGAGGTCAGCCCCAACATCTGCTGCTTTCGTATAAATTCCACCGCCGACACGAGCAAACAGTGCTTGCGTCGATGCCCCCATACCGAAGCTCAGCATAATTACGGTAATCTGAGGCAGCGGGTTCGTCCCTTTCGGAAAGAGGTGGTAGAGCGCGAAAAACCATGCGGTTATGTCAAGCAGCGCGAAGCCGACAACTATCAATCCCATCACTGCGCCAGCGCGAAAGGAAACCTTTAACCCCGCGTCAAGGCCTTTCATCGCAGCACTTGTCGTCCGGGCGGAGGCGTTCGTTGCTGTCTTCATGCCCAGAAAACCGCAGAGCCCAGAGAAAAACCCACCAGTGAGAAAGGCAAACGGAATAATCTCGTTTTGTGCCTTAAGAACAAAAGCCATAAAGATAAAGATGAGGCAGAGTATAGCGAAAACAATGCCTACCACTTTGTATTGCTGTTTCAGGTATGCCATCGCACCGTCACGCACGGCTTGCGCAATTTCCTGCATTGTTTCGTTGCCTTCGTCCTGTTTCATCACCGAACGATAGAAGTAATAGGCAAATCCCAGAGCGATAAGCGACCCGATCGGTGCAATCCACCACATTAGCGGTATAGATTCAAAAGATTTTGTTTGTGCCTCTGTTTGTGCAAAAGCAAGGGGGGCCAAATGTATCCCAAATAGGGATACTAAAAATGTTTTCAAATACAGCCACCCCCTTTTATACTTGATTTCATGCATTAAAAACAACCTCGCTTTTTGTAAAATGATAAGATGTCGAATTTCTTTTCGTTCAATCCGTAAGTGTCAACTTAAGAATTTTTCGTCCGAATAGGACTAAAGCTCTTCAGTCCCGTAGGGACGATATGTTTATAGAAAACACCACACCTCGGCCAGACTAAGCCCCGTAGGGGCGATATGTTTATAGATTTAAATTGACACTTATGGATTCCTCAGCGTTCAACCCAACTGTAAAATGGCAAATAGCAAATAGCAAGCGTTCTTGATTCTAAGCAAGTTTTCGACACGCCTCAGAGACCTATTGCTAATCGCCAATGGTTTCCAATAACCAATTTAAATCCTGTCTTGACTCCCCTCAAAACCAAATATCTTGAGTGCCTCCCCGACGAGATAGAGTGAACCTGTGATGCAGACAAGTGTGCCTGGCAACGCGGACGTTAGAGCCGTTGCAATCGCCTTTTCAGGGGTTGGACACACCGTAACCTTCTTAGATATGTCCTCCCAAGCATCCCGTATCGTTTCAGCAGGCATCACCCGCGGGTTATCAGCGGACACCTGCGTAACAATCACAGAATCAGCAGTTTGTGAGATGATTTTGCCAATCGCCGTGAGGTCTTTATCTCGCATTAGACTAACAATAAAAATGAGCTGTTCATAACGAAAACTCTCCTGAATAGCACGGCATAACGCCTGCATCGAAACAGGCGAATGTGCACCATCAAGCAAAACCGTTGAGGAGGCAGTAGGTGTTGCCTGAATTAGTTGCATACGGCCTGGCCACTGCACCTGCTTGAATCCATCATAGATACTCGGCTTCGGAACGTCATATCCTTGCTGTAGCAGACATTCAATTCCAGCAATGGCGGTTGCGGCGTTTACGAGTTGATGCTGTCCTAAAAATGGAATGGTGAGACCTAAATAGTTATCCGATTTGGTATTCAAATCGAACTGTTGTCCTACAAAGGTATCGCCATTAAAACCCCTCTGGACATCTATAAAATCGTTGTTATCCCCCGTGCCGCCAAGCATCTGGCGGTTATAAATTGTACCTGTATAAACAATTGGTGCGTTCCGTGCTGTTGCCCTATTTTCCAGAACTGCTTGTGCCTCCGGGTGTTGTGGTGCAAAAGCCACCGGGCATTTAGTTTTAATAATTTCCGCCTTCTCCGCCGCGATATCAGCGTACGTTTCGCCCAATATAGCCGTATGCTCCAGCCCAATCGGGTAATGACCGTTGTTACAGGACTAACGATATTCGTTGCGTCCAGTCGTCCGCCCAATCCAACCTCAACAACGGCGAAGTCTACCGCCTTGTCCGCAAAATAACAGAAGGCCAGCGCGGTGTATATCTCAAAAAAACTGACCCGCCCGAATTCAGAATCGGACACAGTCTCAATCGCAGATTTCAATTTCTCAAGAATATATAAGGTAACATCTTCCTCTGAAATTAAACGCCCATCAATACGGCAACGTTCCCGCGGTGTGATAAGATGCGGCGATGTAAACAACCCCGTTTTGTAACCTGCACACCTGAGGACTGATGCGATGAGTGCCGCTGTTGAGCCCTTCCCCTTGCTACCGGCTATATGGATAACCCTTAACCTATTTTGCGGATTGCCGAGTAGGTCCAGCAGCTGAGAAATTCGGTTAAGGTTATATAGACGTGTCTGCCGTGCAAACTCCCGGCTTCTTTCGTAGTCAATGAACTGGTCGATATAAGCAAGGGCGGCTTCGTAATTCAATGTGTGCCGGCTCCTCTAATTCAAATATTCATAAATCGGAAATGGTTTCCGCCGATGGGTTTTCCAAAGCGCGGTTACCCCAGTGGGGCGGAATGTTTATAGATTTTTGGAAACCATTAGCAGTTAGCAAGAGGATTGTTGTGCACACAGTTCTTCAACTTTCGCCCGGACACCCCGTTTGATAGCCGATTTCTGTCTACCCTCAAGTGCCTCAGCGATAAAATCCGCAACTTGCACCATCTCATCCGCTTTCATCCCGCGCGTTGTAATCATCGGGGTGCCGAGGCGGATACCGCTTGTCGTCCGCGGTTTCCTTTTATCAAACGGAATACTGTTCTTATTTACAATAATTCCAGCATCCTCAAGGTGGTCCGCTGCTTGCCGGCCGCTCAATTTCTCGTACTTGGAGGTCAGATCTATCAACATCAGATGATTATCAGTTCCCCCACTCACCAAACGGAATCCATTCTCGACGAGTCGTCCTGCAAGGGCTTTTGCGTTTTCAACGATTTGTGCCTGATACGTTTTAAATGCCGGTTCGCTCGCCTCTTTAAAAGCGACGGCTCTTGCAGCAATTGTATGTAAAAAAGGCCCACCTTGCAAACCGGGAAACACCGCCCGATCGATTTTGTCTGCGTATTCCGATTTACACATTATCATCGCCCCTCTCGGACCGCGTAAAGTCTTATGCGTCGTAGTCGTAACAACATCGCTATACGGAACAGGATTGGGATGCGCGTCGCCTGCGATAAGCCCAGCAATATGGGCAATATCAGCAAGCAGATAAGCCCCAACAGAATCCGCAACTTCTCGCCATTCGCTAAAATCGAACTGACGGGGATACGCTGTCGCCCCGACAACGATTAACCTTGGATGGTGTGTTTTGGCAAGCTGTGAAACCGTCTCCATGTCAATTCGTTCCGTTTCCGCGTCTACTCCATAACTGATGACATTGTAATACCGCCCGGAAAAATTGACCTTATCCCCATGGCTCAGATGCCCGCCGTGGCTGAGAGACATCGCTAGGATAGTGTCCCCAGGTTCAAGTAGCGCGTGATATGCTGCCATATTCGCCTGCGTGCCCGCATGCGGCTGGACGTTCACATGTTCAGCCCCAAACAGCGATTTTGCGCGTTCAATTGCAAGCGACTCCACGTTGTCCATAAACTCGCAGCCGTTATAATAACGTTCACCGGGGTACCCCTCAGCGTATTTATTGGCGAGGATACTGCCCTGAATTTCCATAACTGCCCGACTCGCGTAATTCTCCGATGGAATCATCTGCAGCGAATTTTGCTGACGTGCCAAGTCTCTGGTAGTAATCTCAACAATCTGTGGGTCAACTTCTGCCAATAATTTATTCATAATACTTTCCACCGTTTATTTTAAACGTCTTAAATAGGTTCGTGAAAATCCAATTTTAACACAGATTCGTTACAATTTCAAGAAAAGTTGACATATATTCGGCCACATGTTATATTAATGGTAACGGATTTTCGTTACTATCTACTTTCACTACAAAATATGGCGTGTGCCTACTACTTTTAATGAAATCATGAATCAAATTATAAAATTCACCCTCGTTGTCCTGTTAGGTTTTGTGTTGGGGATAGGTTGTGATACCAAGCAAAAACCGTCAGAAAAACCATCACCGACTCCAAAGGCGGGCACCTCAGAGGTCAGTCCACCCATCACTGCCGCCCCTATGCGGGTTGAGGATTGGCCTATGTTCATGAACGACCTACAGTTTTCTGGACAGAGCCCCGATAAGCAGCTCAAACCGCCGCTGCAATTGCAATGGCAGTTTAAAACGGGAGGCCCACTTGAAGCCTCACCCGTCATTGTCAACGACATTCTTTACATCGGTTCTGCAGACGGTAAATTTTACGCGTTAAATGCCAAAAAATGGGAAATCAAATGGGTTTTTAATTCCCAAAGTCCTATCTCTACAGCTGCCGCTGTCTCTGGCGGATATGTCTATTTCAGCACACGGAACAACACCGTCTATGCCCTCAACGCAGCCACAGGCGATTTTATTTGGCAGTTCAAAACAAAAACGTGGATCGCCACAGCCCCGATTGTTTCCAAGGGCACAGTTTATGTCGGTGCCTTTCCGTCACGCATATATCTGCTGGATGCGATAAACGGCACCCTTAAATCGGAGCGAAAACGGACAGTCAGGATTGAAGGCGTTGAATACGGATGCGCAAATGCGGAGTTCCGTCCGGTTTTTCCAGAACACAACGCGGAGATATGGCGTGGTTACACAGCTGGAAGTCAGAGCTACCCTATCATCGCGAACGGTTTCGTTTATATTGGCGCGCGCGATGGGAACATCCACGCGCTGAATGTGGCATCTAAAGAGGAGGTATGGTCACATCAGACCGGCGGTTTCGCTAACGCAGCCCCAGCGATTTCCGATGGCATCCTCTACGTTACCTCCGGCGACGGCAAAGTTTACGCATTTGCGAACGTTACAGAAAGCACACCCCCTTCAACGGATACCCGACCCATCGGGACTGTCGCACATGACGATGCACCGGTCTACGCGGAAAAAGCCGGAACTACGCCACTATTCCGCCTTAACGACGGCATGAACGTGTCTATTCTACAAACCACAACAGATTGGTATCAGGTAGAATTGCCGAACAAGGAGAACGTTTGGATAGATAAATTCTCCATCGGCCAATTTGAAGAGACTGCGGGTGTCATGTTCAATACCAATTTCTGTGAAACCCCCCGAACGTTGCAATTGATTACAGGCGCGGAATATCCGCAATGGAGCCCTGATGGTCAAATCGTCGCAATGCTGGTCCGGCACGACCTGAGTGGAAGTTATTGGCAAGCCGATGAGCTCTGGATTATGGACAAAGAAGGGAAACAAGCACGAAAACTCCATAGTGGACAGTTTTTCAATCCGCACATCTCTTGGTCGCTTGACAGCCGCCTTTTGGCTTATGAGGTTGAAGTAGAACGGCAACGGTACATCTACACCCTCGATTGGAAACTCGGACGCACTAGAAAACTGGTAAAGGGTGAAGGAGCCGCATGGTCTCCAACCGCCAATCAGTTGATATTTAGATGGCGCGAAAAAGGGTTCGATATCATCTACCGCATCAACAGTGACGGAAGTGGCGGTAAAACTATTGCACGCGTGCCATTTAAAAAGCCCCGGCGTGCTTACACCCACTTACCTGCACCCGCCTGGTCAACTGATGGAAATAACGTCGCGTTTGGCATAACACAGCAACGGGCTAGTACCGGGACGTTTCCGTACGCTGGTGTCCGTGTTCAAAACGTAGCGGGGCAACGTGTGAAAGAAATCCCCACCCAATATCAACATGTACATCAACTTCGCTGGTCCGCAGATGGCACGCAGCTCGCCTACGTGCTTTCAGGGAGCAATAAGCGTGACCTATTTTTCGATAAACGGATACACGTTGTAAACATCGCTGACAAATCGGCAAAAACGAAGATTTTTAAACATACTGCACCAGCGTGGTCCCCAAAGGGAAACCTATTAGCATATTTGGAACGAGAGGATTGTGCAGGAATTCGCTGGAAGGTCTGGATTTACGACATGGATAGCGGAAAGAAATTTTCGATTGCGCGCACCGCTTTGGAGCTTACCGCTCTCGTCTGGATGCCCGATGGGAAACATCTCTGCCTATGGTACACCTCCGCTTACCTCCGCGATAATGCATATAAACCCGCAGAAACAACAGGCTGGATTGTGCCTATTTCATCCGCCATTAAATAGAATTTGTTAAAATAACGTGAGCTTGATAACAAATATCCGTTTGCTCTAAACCTTTTTCATCGCGAAAAAAGCGGTATAATTGTAGCATAAACTTCCTAGTTTGTGCTGTTTTTTGCTAAAACTACCACAGAAACGCTGTAGGTCAAAACCTTTTTTTCAAACTCGCGTTAAAATACACTATAGTTTGGACACTATCTGTGAGGTTGATGCCCGATTTTCAAAGCATTTCTGATTTTTCTCTAAATTCCTCACACACGGACAACTTGTCCAAAATAGACACCGATGGACAAAGGCGCAGCCCCAGCGGGGCGGAATGTTTATAGAAAGCCCAAACAAAACACAAACTAGCCCCATCGGGGCGGAATGTTTATAGAATGTTGGCTTATGGCGATTGGCTTATGGAAACTAATGGCAAGATGTTGTAATTCTAATCAACGCTTTGACGCGCGTCAGAGGGTTCAGAATACCTCTCTTGCTAATTGCTAATTGCCAAATCCGTGTAATCCGCGATTCAGACAGACAAAAAAACGCAACTTAATCACAAAACCTTGACGCATACACACCTTAAAAAAATCCGCGTAATCCGTGTAATCCGCGATAATCCGCGATTCAGACAAAAAACACGAAATCTAATCTTCCACCCTTCCACCTATCCCCTTGAATTGTCCAAAGTTATACCATTTCTAATTGAAAATGTCTCTTTATTGTAGCATAAACTTTATGAAGATTAATTTATTAATTCGGTAATAATCCGACATAGCGTAGCAATGCTTGTGAGCCGCCTCTAAACTGTGTCATAAAGTCAAGCACCTTGTCTTTGAGGGTCTCCCACTCATCGCAGAGGCGATGGATATGCAGAAACCGATTGCCGCACCCATCGCCATAACTTCTCAATCGGATTTGTCCACGGCGCATAAGTCGGCAGCTGCACTATTTCAATCGGGAGTTTTGTCAGTTCACCGATTTTCTCGGAAAGTTTTCCGGTCCAATTCGGCGGGGTCGGTTTCACAAAGGAGACCGATTGCGGCAGCAGTGCCTCCATCAAATTGGCGTGAAAATGTATCGCCCGATTATCTTGGATAAGATAAATCCGTTGCTTGTCGGGATAGCGTTGGCAAATCTCGGTATAAAATGTATGGAGGGCTACAACTGTGCAGCTTGGCACTTGCTGATAAACAACGTCTCCTGTATGGGGGTTCATAGCACCGATACCATAAATAGTTTTATCCGATTGATAACTCTGATGGGCTAATGGCGTTTTTGTCCCTGTCTGTGCCCAGTCTTTTGCTATAGTGGGGTTTCGGTAAAATGAGAACTCATCTTGATAAAGCACAGCCGTGTTCTGTGGGTTTTGATGGGTCTCTTCTAAAACTTGCTGTATCCGTTCGATTTTCTTGGCATAGTCTGTATCCGGACTCTGCAAATACAGTCTAGCACGCTTATAGCTGATGCCCAGGCGTGAGAAGATTTGATGGATACCCGGCACAGAGATATTAGCAAGCCACGGCACAACCTCGCCAACCGTGCGAAGCGTCCAGCGCGTTTGATGTGCCTTGACTTGTCCCGGGTCTTGTCCTATAGCCGTCAACGCCTCGGTTTCTGCTTCTTCGGGGGATTTGGGGGCGAACGCGGGTTTGCGGCCACGGCCCGGTCTATGAAACAATCCTTGAATGCCCTCTTCTTGGTATCGGCGAAGCCAGGCATAAACAGTGTCCGGATCTCGCTTCTTTAGCAGCCCTTTGAGGGCGACTTTGTGTGGAGAAGTTCCCGCGGCTATCTTTAGCAGGGCAGCCGCACGTTCCCGAAGATAAGCGGGTTCCCCTGTATCGCGGAGTTCAATCAGTCTTTGGCGTTCATCTTTACTGAGTTCAAGTTCATGGCGTTTTGACATAAGACAATACCTCCTGGGACAATAGGATAACATAAAAACAGAAATTACCGAATTAATTTCTTAATCTTCATTTAGTTTGTGCACTTTATTGTAGCATAAACTTCCAGTTTGTGCACTTTATTGTAGCATAAACTTCCAGTTTGTGCTCTTTATTGTAGCATAAACTTTTGGCTCATGTAAAGAATAAGTGCATAAGAAAATTTAACCCTTGTGGCCATTGCGTTTATTAGAACAATCGCACACATCTTTAACATGAGCCAAACTTTTAGTTTGTGCTCTTTATTGTAGCATAAACTTTTAGTTTGTGCTCTTTATTGTAGCATAAACTTTTAGTTTGTGCCTCTTTATTGTAGCATAAACTTCCAGTTTGTGCTCTTTATTGTAGCATAAACTTCCAGTTTGTGCCTCTTTATTGTAGCATAAACTTCCAGTTTGTGCTGTTCTCCGTTTCATTTCTAACAACCGGTAATGATAGAATAATTAATAAAAATGGTATTAGTAAAATTCAGAAGATGAACTGGTGCAGCACATCGCAACGTTCAGAATGCTGCCACAAGCAGATTGTGCATATCCTGTTCCGTACACGGTCTTGGATTAAATTTATAACAGTGATCGAGCATAGAATCCGCTGCTATTTTCGGAAGTCGTGCCTTTGCCAAGCCTGCCGCACCCAGACCTGCGGGCATATTCAGCTGCACATTTAATTCCCGGATTTCATCAATTGCCGCGCGTGCCGCCTTCGCTGCGGACATACCCGCGGTATTAACACCCAACGCCGCAGCGACATCCGCATACTTCGAGGTTACGGCAGGCAAATTAAACGTCATGACATGCGGAAGCAGAATAGCGTTCGCTACACCGTGCGGAATAGGGGCTTCTGTCGATAACTGATGTGCAATTGAGTGAACAGCCCCAAGTCCTTTTTGAAATGCGAACGCTGCCATACATGCTGCGAGCAACATCTCCCCGCGTGCAACAACATCTTCGCCATCGTGATATACCTGTCGGATATTCGCGCCCAACATTCTTAAGGCTATCAGCGCAACACCTTCAGCGATAGGGTGATATTTTGTCGCCACATAAGCCTCAATTCCGTGCGTAATCGCATCCATGCCGGTAGCAGCGGTCAACATCGGAGGCATCCCAACCGTTAATATCGGGTCAAGAAGAGCGAGATTCGCCATATTGAAAGGCGTAACAAAGGCGCGTTTCCGCCATCGATTCGTCGTCTGCAACGAGGTATCCGTAATCACCGCGCCTTGTGACACTTCACTGCCGGTGCCAGCCGTTGTCGGCACACAGATAAGCGGCGGCATATCGTCCCGTATCCGGCTAACACCACCCGAGTCCACATAATAGGGTGCCAGTGGCGGGTCATGCGTAGTCAAAAGGCGGATAGCTTTAGCAGCATCCATAACGCTCCCCCCGCCGACAGCGATGATGACATCACACGTTTCTGCCCGATAGACCTCAACCCCCGGCGTGATGCTCACATCTGTAGGATTCGGTTCAATCTCCGTATAGGTGGCGTAGTGTAGATTTGCCGCTTCCAAAGGAGCAACAGCTTGACGCAATATTCCCGCTTCACGGAGACCCGCATCGCTAACGACAAGCGGCTTCTCACCCTCGAAAGCCCTCACGTGTTTCCCTAAATTGGCGATGGCCCCTGCCCCGAATTCAATACGTGGCGGTAAAAAGTAGTTCAGAATTTCCCTATTCGCTTGTGCTGTCACTGCCTTCAATTTCTCCCTTCTCCTGTATCAATTCAACCAAAGCATCCAAATGGGCGTGTCTAAAGAATTCAGACAACCGTTTCTGTTTTAACGATTTCGGCATTAAAATGAACCGTCTATACCGCTTTTCAGCGAGAGACATTACTTCCCGATATGCCCTGCTCGTTGCATAACCGACACATAACGTGTAAGACGTGCCATATTTTTCGAGATAAGCGAGTAATCGTTTCGTACACAGCTCAATTTGTGCACCGTTGTGCGGAGACAACTGAAAATCGTAGCGTGTGACCGCCTCCTCGGTCTCAAATTCTGCTGGAACAGGGCCATAGAGTCCGGAGAGTGTGACCTTGTGGATATGCTGCTGTTTTTCCCCGAAAACCGCTACTAATTTTTTAGCAACAATCGTGTGTGTTCGTGAAAGGGAATACGGTTTCTTTCCCGCGCACGGAATCACCAAAAGTATATTTTTATCGGCAGGCGGTTCGTAATCGGCAGGAACACTAAAATCATCGGGGGTATACGATAATGAGATGGTCTCCGTAGCATCTTCCGCTATAAGCGTCGTTGCATTTTCAGGGGTCTCATAGTCCAGCGAGAAGAGCTCCAACTGATTTGGGTCGCGAAAAATCTTTTCCTTGCGTGTTGGGTTATGAATTAAGGTGCGGGTCAATCGAATTCCCAGTTCAGTATCGTTTTCGGCAAGCCACCCTATCGCTTCGTGGGTGCCGCGGTTGTGTTGATATTTGCCGATGTGTTCTGCCAACGCTTCCACTGCGTCATCTGCCTGAATCCCTTCACACATTTCCGCAAGCATCCGGGTTTCCATCTCAAAATTGTGTAGGGCAATTGCTGCATAGTATTCGCTCTTATACTTCCCCGTTGACGTGACCTGATAACTCTGTTCTTCCCATCAGGGCTTGTTGCATTTCGTCAAGCGGGTATTGCTGGCAGACGTAGCAATCACAAGTTATCGTATCCATCTCAAGGATTTTAAGTTTTCGCTGTGTGTTTGGTTGTGCATAAAACAGGCTGCGTGCAGTTTGAATATAGGTAGTGCTGTCAAAGCTATCCACGCCAAGGTATGCAAGGATAGGTGTGAGCACCCCAGAGACTCCGAACGCGTGAATAGGCGTAGTGTCACGACGCGCTTCCGGTATTGCCTCGACAACCCCTCGGATACGTTCCATAACAGCTGAATCGTCGCGTCCCCGCAGCGGCACAAGCGACCCGACAGCAAGACCGAAGGAGGGCAATTTATCGCCAACCTGTTCGAAGACTTGAGCGGTATAATTGCTGATATCCTCTTGAGATTGTCCATGACAACAGATATAAAGATACGGAGGTTTATCTGCTTTGTCGGTCAATAGTTCTGCAGCTCGGATTGCGTTTTGCAAGCTCTGTGCCATACGGATATCAGCTTCGGCACGTACCAGATTTGGCGGAAGCGGGTAGTCCAACGAGGCAACGATATCCCCACCAAAATCTAATTGCAAAGCGAGTATATCGTCCGCCTCTGTCTCCTTATGAATTCCGAATTCCGACAATTCTAAACCAGCATTGTAAAGGAGTTTGAATCCCCCTGAATCCAAAAAGAGGGTACCTTTGTAATCACCGTTCTGTTCGCGGTAATTTTCCCGCATCGACTTTTTCCGCCAGTTCGCGAGATATTTTCCGGTGAAGTTAAAATCCAGAAAGTGCAGGACCTGTGACAACATCTGATAGTCACGCTGCATAAAATCGCGGAGGAGATATTTCCAGATGCCCCCGCCACGTGGACTTGTCCCGGTCAGGAAGCTGATAACAGGATAAATAGCGGGTGTAGTCAGTTTACGGTTATTTGTGCTAAGCCGTAGCTCGCCAATTCTGCCGTTGGGAGTAGATACGACGGTGTGGTACGCAGCCTTGTGATTGTGCCCTTGGATATGCATAGCGACTTTTCCAACTTTACGGATGTGATTTTAATCGATAATAACACACCTCCAATTTTCCTGCAAGCATAATTTTATAGTCCGTTTAATTTTCATTTGACACATTTTTTTTAATCTGCTAATATAACTCAAGTTGCTACTTAGCTGTCCTTGTAGGTTGGGTTGAACGAAGTCCAATCCGACAATGGCAGTTGGAAACCTATGGAAACCTTTAGCAAGAGGAAGAAAACAAAGAGGTTTCTTCTCTTATATTTCTTTTCTTTCTTCTCTTGCCAATTGCCAATTGCCAAATTGCTAATCGCCATTTGCTAATATACAAAGCACATGTAGCCTGCATCAGGAGAAATAGCAGATGAATGAAGAACAAAAATATCTATTCGATTTAACAGGGTATCTCGTCGTGGAAGACGCACTGACTACCGACGAGATCGCACAGTGCAACGCTGCCATTGACCATCACATCGCGCTGCTCAAAGAACGCGAGAACTCATTGGCGGGCGGCTCCGCAGCACTCGCCGGAACCGCACACCGCATGGACATGGGCGGCATGCTGGCATGGGAAAAACCCTGGTGTGAACCCTTCCGTGACCTATTGATACATCCAAACGTCAAACCCTACCTTGAGGAAGTTTTGGGCAAAAAATATCGACTTGACCACGGGCCCGGACTCATCGCAATGGAGAAGGGCACCGAAGGCGGCACCTTGCACGGGGGCGGGATTGAACGTCCTAATTTCTCTGAAGCCTACTTCTTCAAATATGGACGAATTTACACCGGACTCACCGTCGTGGAGTATATGCTCGCCGACGAGGGACCCGGTGACGGTGGACTCGCTATCATTCCTGGGAGCCACAAGGCGAACCTGCCTTGTCCCAGCAGCATGAAAAGGTATGAAAAATATCAGAACCAGGTGCTTGAAATCAACGCGAACGCGGGGGATGCCGTTATTTTCACTGAAACCTTAACACACGGCACGCTCCCTTGGAAAGCCGCGCATCAACGTCGTGCCCTGCTCTATAAATTTAGCCCCGGCTTTCAGGCATACAGCCCGGGGGCGCATCGCATCGGAATATCCCGACTACATTGAGGACATGTCTCCAGAACAGCGAGAGGTCATGGAAGCACCACACATCAGACACTAACGGAGAATATTATGGCAAACCTACGAGTCGCAGTCATCGGATGTGGCAGCCGTGGACGCGGGCACATGCAAACCCTCTCACAATTTGAGGATACCGACCTCGTCGCAGTCTGTGACCCGGTTGAAACTGCCCGAAACAACGCCGGTGATACGTTCAACGGTCTCACACCGTTATGGGACGATTGAAACGTTGTTGGACAATGAAGTGCTTGATGCAATTTTCGTCGCTACACCGGCACACCTTAACGGAGAAGCAGCCGCGGCCGTGTTTGGCACGCGGTATTGATACACTGCTGGAAAAACCGCCCGGTATGTCTATAGCAGAAACCATCAATTTACGCGATACCGCTAAACAGACCGGGGCAAAAGGGATGGTAGGCTGGAATCGTCGGTTTCACCCGATTATTCTTCAAGCGAAACAGCACGTAACAGCGCGCGGACCTATCGTCCAAATAGTCGGCGAGTTCCACAAAAGCATCACCCGCTTAGCACGTTCAGGAAGATTCCCTGAACATTTGATGGACAATATGTTTCTTGAGACACCTATCCACGCCTTGGACACGCTCCGCGCACTTGCCGAGGCGGACGTTCAGGAGGTGCATAGTGTCGTCCAACGCACAATTTCGGATTACAAAGATGTTCACGCAGCACTCATCCTA